>NZ_CP070859.1:0-4800000 GCF_017068255.1 Rhodococcus sp. PSBB066 | reverse complement strand
GCCGTCGTACGAACTGTCCCTGCTGCGCGCGCTCGAGGCCGAGTCCGTGCACATCTTCCGGGAGGTGGCGGCCACCTTCGAACGTCCCGTGCTGCTCTTCTCCGGAGGCAAGGACTCCGCGGTGATGCTGCACGTGGCGGCCAAGGCGTTCTGGCCGGCGCCGATCCCGTTTCCGGTGCTGCACATCGACACCGGCCACAACTTCCCCGAGGTCCTCGCCTACCGCGACGCCGAGGCGGCCCGCCGGAGGGTGCGCCTGCTGGTCGCCTCGGTGCAGGACGACATCGACGCCGGCCGGGCCGTCGAGGACGTCGGCCCGCGCGCGAGCCGCAACCGGCTGCAGACCCGAACGCTGTTGCGCGCCATCCGCGAAGGCGGATTCGACGCGGTGTTCGGCGGCGCCCGCCGCGACGAGGAGAAGGCCCGCGCCAAGGAACGCGTGTTCTCCTTCCGCGACGAGTTCGGGCAGTGGGATCCCAAGGCGCAGCGTCCCGAACTGTGGCAGCTGTACAACGGCCGGCACCGCCGCGGTGAGCACATCCGCGTGTTCCCGCTGTCCAACTGGACCGAACTCGACGTCTGGAACTACATCCGCGACGAAGGCATCGAGCTGCCGTCGCTCTACTACGCCCATCGCCGCACCGTCGTCGAGCGCGACGGAATGCTGCTGGCGCTCAACGAGTTCCTCGCTCTGCTGCCGGACGACGAGCCGCGCGACGCGCTGGTGCGGTTCCGCACGGTGGGCGCCGCCACCTGCACGGGGTGCGTCGAATCCGCCGCCGCCACCCCCGACGAGGTGGTCGCCGAGGTCGCCGTCAGCCGCGTCACCGAGCGCGGCGCCACCCGCGCCGACGACCGCATCTCCGAGGCCGGCATGGAGGACCGCAAGAAGGAGGGCTACTTCTGATGACCCGGTTGCTGCGCATCGCCACCGCCGGCAGCGTCGACGACGGCAAGTCCACGCTGATCGGCCGGTTGCTCCACGATTCCAAGGCCGTGCCCGAGGACCAGCTCGACGCCGTCGCCCGCACCAGCCGCGAGCGCGGCATGGACACCCCCGATCTGGCGCTGCTCACCGACGGACTGCGGGCGGAGCGGGAACAGGGCATCACCATCGATGTCGCCCACCGCTACTTCTGTACCCCGCACCGCGCCTTCGTCGTCGCCGACACCCCCGGCCACGAGCAGTACACCCGGAACATGGTCACCGGCGCCTCGACCGCCGACCTCGCCCTCATTCTCGTCGACGCCCGCAAGGGCATCGTCGAACAGACCCGCCGGCACGCCTTTCTCGCCAGCCTGCTCGGCGTCCCCCACCTCGTGCTGTGCGTCAACAAGATGGACCTGGTCGACTGGTCGCAACAGCGCTTCGACGAGATCTGCGCCGAATTCTCCTCGTTCGCAGCCAAACTCGACATCCACGACCTGACGTTCGTGCCGGTGTCGGCGCTGCTCGGCGACAACGTCGTCACGCGCACCACCACCATGACCTGGTACGAGGGCGCCTCGTTGCTGCACCGTCTCGAGCAGGTGCACGTCGACTCCGATCGCAACCTCATCGACGCGCGATTCCCCGTCCAGTACGTGCTCCGCCCCGGTCACGGGGAGCACCGCGACTTCCGCGGCTACGCCGGCACCGTCGCGAGCGGGGCGTTCGCCCCCGGCGACGAGGTGGTGGTGCTGCCCTCGGGCTACGGCACGCGCGTGCGCGCCGTCCACGGACCGGGCGGCGACCCGGTGCCGAGCGCCTTCGCGGGCAGCGCCGTGTGCCTCGAACTCGAGGACGACCTCGACGTGAGCCGCGGTGACATGCTGTGCCGCCCGGGGAACCGCCCGCTCGTCGGGCACGAGCTCGACGCGATGGTGTGCTGGCTTGCCGAGGGCCCGGGTCTCGCACCCGACGCCACCTACACCCTGCTGCACACCACCAACGCCACCGCCGCGCACGTGGTGCGGCTCGACTACCGGCTCGACGTCACCACCCTCCACCGCGACGGGACGGCACGATCGCTGACCCTCAACGAGATCGGACGGGTGCAGCTGCGGACCCGCCGTCCCGTGCTGTTCGACCCCTACCGGCGCAACCGGACCACCGGCAGCTTCGTGCTCGTCGACGACGCGACCGGCAGCACCGTCGCCGCCGGGATGATCACCGGACCCACCCTCGCCGCCGCCCCCGTCGTGTGGCACGCGGCGGAGGCGACCCGCGCCGAACGCCTCTCGCGCGGCGCGACGGTGTGGCTGACCGGCCTGTCGGCGTCGGGCAAGTCCACCGTCGCCGCGGCGCTCGAGCGGCGCCTGCTCGCGGCCGGTGTCCCGGCCTACCGGCTCGACGGCGACAACCTGCGCCACGGCCTCAACGCCGACCTCGGCTTCGGGCCGCGGGACCGCGCGGAGAACGTCCGGCGCGTCGGCGCGGTGGCGCAGCTGATGGCCGACGCGGGCCTGGTGACGATCTGCGCGCTCATCAGCCCGTACCGGTCCGACCGGGACCGGATCCGCGAGCAGCACCGGGAGGCCGGGCTGCCGTTCCTCGAGGTGTTCGTCGACACCCCACTCGCCGACTGCGAGGCCCGCGATCCGAAGGGCATGTACGCCCGGGCCCGGGCCGGGGAGATCACCGGGTTCACCGGTATCGACGACCCCTACGAGGCGCCCACCCGGCCGGACCTGGTGCTGCGGCCGCAGGACGGCGATCCGGTCGCGCAGGCCGGGCTGGTCATGGAATTGTTGGCCCCATGACCGATGACGCCGCCCTCGCCGCCGAGATCGCCACCGCTGCAGGCGAACTGTTGCTGACCGTCCGCGCGGCCGAGGCCGACACGCTCACCGGTCGCGAACTCGGCCGCCGCGGCGACCGCGCCGCCGATACGTACATCCTCGAGCGGCTCGCCGCCGAGCGCCCCGGCGACGCGGTGCTCTCGGAGGAATCCGCCGACGATCCGGTGCGGGTGCACGCGAAGCGGGTGTGGATCGTCGACCCGTTGGACGGGTCCAAGGAGTACGGCATGCCGGACCACGAGGACTGGGCCGTGCACGTCGCGTTGTGGGAGGCTGGCAGGGGTATCACCGCCGCCGCCGTCGCTCAGCCGGCCGTCGGTGCCGTCTACGGCACCGACGACGTCCGTCCCGCCGAACTGCGGCCGCTGGCCGGCCGACGGCCCCGGATCGTCGTCAGCGGCAGCCGGCCGCCGGTCTTCGTCGCCGACGTCGCCCGGGCCGTCGGCGCCCACGTGGTGCGGATGGGTTCGGCCGGGGCCAAGGCCATGGCGGTGGTGCGTGGCGACGTCGATGCCTACGTGCACGCCGGCGGGCAGTGGGAGTGGGACTCCGCGGCGCCGGTGGGGGTCGCGCAGGCGGCGGGGCTGTACTGCGCCCGCATCGACGGCAGCGAGCTCGAGTACAACCGCCCCCACCCCTACATGCCGGACCTGGTGATCTGCCGGCCGGACTGGGCGCCGACCCTGATGGCCGCGATCGCCGAGCATGCCGGCGCGCCCACCGACAGCGCCCGCGTCGCCATGGCCCGCTCCTACATCCGCTCCCTCGTCGGACACGACGCATCACACGTGCGGCTCGCGGCCGACGCGTGGCGGGTCGAGAACGGCGTGCGCACCGGCGACAGCGGCGTCGAGATCCGCGACCGGCTCGAGCAGGGCCCCGAGTACCGCTCGATCCGTCGTGTGCGGGAGCTGACGTTTCGCGAGTGGGACGACAACGTCGTCGCGCGGTTCCTGCTCGACCTCGACGCCGGCGACGGCACCCTCACCGTGGCGGTCACCGAGCACTTCGCCATCCCAGCGGGGGAGATCCGGTCGATCATGGCGATCATCGAGCCGCACGAACCCAAATAGTTTACTGTTTGTGTTCATTGAATGGCTAACGATCGAGTAGCTCGGAGGACCCCATGGACCACGCCCGCGACATCGGCGACGGCATCTACCGCATCCCCGTACCGGTGAGCGACCTGCCGGTCGGCGACACCCAGGTGTATGCGATGGAGTCGCCGCGCGGGCTGGTCCTCGTCGACGTGGGCTGGAACGACGACACGTCCTGGGCCGCGCTGCAGGACGGCCTCGCCGCCGTCGGCGCCTCCGTCGCGGACGTCGAGGGGGTCGTCGTCACCCACTTCCATCCCGACCACGTCGGTCTGACCGGCCGGATCCGGGAGGCGTCGGGCTGCTGGGTCGGCATGCACGAGGACGACTTCGGCCAGCTCGAGCTCATGATCTCCGGCGACGGCAACGCCGAGTGGGAGGCCGAGCAGTGGCGCCGCGCCGGCGCCCCGGACGACCAGATCGCCACCTACCTCGACCGCGTGAACGGGGAACGCGCAACCGGCAAGCCCGACGTCCATCCCGACCGCAAGCTCGCCACCGACGAACGGATCACGCTCGCCGGCCGCACCCTGCGCACAGTGTTCACCCCCGGGCACACCCCCGGCCACGCCTGCTTCTACATCGAGGAGCACGACATCCTCTTCAGCGGCGACCACGTCCTCGCCACCACGACCCCGCACGTGGGCGACTTCGATTTCCCCCTCCCCGAACGCGACGCCCTCGGCGAATTCATCGACTCCCTGCGCGCCGTCGGCACGCTCCCGGCCCGGCGCACCCTGCCCGCGCACCGGCAGCCGATCGACGACCTCGCGGCCCGCACCGACGCGCTCGTCGAGCACCACGAGCGACGCCTCGACGATCTGTACGCGGCGTTCGGCGACGAGGAGCTGACGCTGTGGCAGGCTGCCGAGCGGATGACGTGGTACCGCCCCTGGGACCAGACTCCGCCCACGGGCAAGCAGATGGCGCTGTCCGAGGCCTCGGCGCACGTGCGGCACCTCATCGAGAGAGGCCGGGCGCGCCGGGTCCCGGGCACCGATCCGGCGCGCTTCGCCCGGGCCTGACGGAAGGAACCGCATGACCCCCGACGAGCTCGTCACCGAATTCTGCCGCCGTTGGGCCGATCCCGACCCGGCCGTGCTCGCGTCCTACTTCACCGACGACGCCGTCTACCACAACATCCCGATGGAACCGGTGCGCGGGCGCGCGGCGATCGAGGAGTTCATCGCCGGGTTCGTCGCCTCGTTCGGCGGCATCGATTTCCGCATCCGGCACCAGGCTGTCCACGGCGGCGTGGTGCTCAACGAGCGGGTCGACGTGTTCACGCTCGGGGGACGGACCGTCGAACTGCCGGTGATGGGGACTTTCGAGGTCGTCGACGGCAGGATCGCCGGCTGGCGCGACTACTTCGACATGGCGCCGATCACCGAGGCCGCCCAGCAGGATCCGGCGGACTGACACCCGGTCTCGCGGTCGTCGGCCGCAGGTGACCGAGTTGATCCGGCCGTGGGAGAGTCGGTGCATGCACGCAGTGAGTGCCGATGCTCCCGGGAGTCGGGCCGAGGTCCGTGACGTAGCCGGGCCCACGGCATGAAGGGGAATTCATGACGCTCTCCCCAGGCGGGCGGATCGGCCTGGCCGGAGCTGCGGTGGTCGGAGTCGCTTTCGGCATGGCCCGCTACGCCTACGGCCTGACACTGCCCGATATCCGGGAAGACCTGCGGCTCTCCGAGCTGGTGCTCGGCCTCGTCGCCAGCGCAACGTTTGCGGGCTACCTGGCCGGTCTGTTGCTCGCCGGACGGCTCGCCGCTCGCCGCGGGTCGCGCGCGCCGACGACAGCGGGCGGGGCCTGCGGCGCTGCGGGGGCTGTGATCGTGACTTTCGCGCAGTCCCCGGGGCTGCTTGCCGTCGGTGTCGTTTTGGCCGGCAGCGCCGGTGGCTGGGTCTGGGCGCCTTACTCCGACATCGTGACCCGATCGGTGCCCTCGCGGCAGCAGCCCCGAGCGTTGGCGATCATCACCACCGGCACCAGCGGCGGACTGGTGCTGCTGGGCGCGCTGGCCGTCCTGGCTGCGGTGGGCTCGTGGCGCCTGGTGTGGGCCGGCATCGCCCTCGCTGCCGTGGCCGCCGCACTCGTGAACCTGCGCCTGGTGCCGCGGACCGGGTCGGCCCCACGTCCGGAGAGGCGAGCCGGTGCCTCCTCGCTGGTGGCAGCGCTTCGGGTCCCGGCAGCCTACTCCGTTGTCTACTTCGCGGTCGTGGTCGTCTACTTCACCTATGCCGCCGACGTCCTGGACAGCGGCACCCTCCCGGCGGCGGCCGTCCCGGCTCTCTACGCGGCCCTCGGTCTCACCGGCATGGTGGGGGTGGCGACCGGAACCCTCGCGCAGCGACTGGGCAGCGTCCGGGTCGCCGCGCTGTGCCTTGCAACGGTCGGTGCGGCGCTGGTGCTGCTCGGGCTGGCCGGTGGCTCCGTAGCCGCGACCGCACCCTCGGCGGGCATCTTCGGCATGGGGTACATGACAGGATCCGCGGTGCTCGCGGTCTGGACCGCCGAGCTGGTACCCGAGCGCGCCGGTGCGGCGTTCACAGCCTGCCTGGTCGTGGGAGCCCTCAGCTCGGTCGCAGCACCGGCTCTCGCCGGTGCCGCGATACCCGCTCTCGGTCTGGGGTCGCTGCTCGTCGTCACCGCGGCGGTGTCACTGCTCAGCGTGGTGGCGCTGATGCTGTACGGGTTCTCGCACGCGGCGGCAGTCGGTGACATCGGACGATGAACACAGAATCTCTGGGCGTGGACGATGCGCACATCCTGCTTCGTGACGAGTCCGCGTTTCACAACACCTGGTCTCGACGTCCTGCCGCTCTGCGCCAGGTCCGGGCCGCAGAACGGGAACGGCCCCGCGTCGCACTGCGACGCGGGGCCGTTCCCGTGGTGCCCTCGGCAGGATTCGAACCTGCGACTTCTTGCTCCGGAGGCAAGCGCTCTATCCCCTGAGCTACGAGGGCGTTCCGGACTCCACCGGTTGCTCGGTGGGGCGGGAGTTAGCGTAGCGCATTGTCGGCGATACGCCACATCGCCTGGTCGGAGGGGGTTTCTCCGGCGCTCGTCGGGTGTCCGGCAGGCACGGATGCGCCGTCCGGGAGGAACTCTTCGGCGAGTGTTTCCCGGAACGGCCGGCGTGGGCCACCCGCGCGGGGCAGGCTCGAACACGAAACCGGACGCACACCTGCAGGAGAGGACCGTACGTGGACGCAGGACCCGACACGGCAACCCGCACCGGACCGCTGAGCCGAGAGGAGCTCGCCGCGCTCGACACCTGGTGGCGAGCCGCGAACTACCTGTCGGTGGGGCAGATCTACCTCATGGGCAACCCCCTGCTGCGCGAGCCGTTGCGTCCCGAGCACATCAAGCCCCGGCTGCTCGGACACTGGGGCACCACCCCGGGGCTGAACTTCGTCTACGCCCACCTCAACCGGGCCATCGTCGCCCGCGAGCTGGACATGATGTACGTGATGGGCCCCGGCCACGGCGGGCCCGGGCCGGTCGCCGCAGCCTGGCTCGAGGGCACCTACAGCGAGATCTACCCCGACGTGTCCCAGGATGCGGACGGCATGGCCCGGCTGTTCACCCAGTTCTCGTTCCCCGGGGGGATTCCCAGCCACGTCGCCCCCGAGACGCCCGGATCCATCCACGAGGGCGGCGAGCTCGGGTACGCCCTGTCGCACGCCTACGGGGCCGCGTTCGACAATGCGGACCTGATCGTCGCTGCCGTGGTGGGTGACGGCGAGGCCGAGACCGGCCCGCTGGCCACCAGCTGGCACTCCACCAAGTTCGTCGACCCGCGCCGGGACGGCGCCGTGCTGCCGATCCTGCACCTGAACGGGTACAAGATCGCCAATCCGACCGTCCTCGCCCGCATCGAACACGAGGAACTCGAGCACCTGCTCCGCGGCTACGGCCACGATCCGGTATTCGTCGAGGGCTCCGATCCCGAGCGCATGCACCAGGCGTTCGCGGCGGCCCTGGACCACTGCGTCGATGCGATCCTCGAGATCCGGCGCCGCGCCCGCCGCGACGGGGTCACCGAGCGACCGCGCTGGCCGATGATCGTGCTGCGTTCCCCGAAGGGCTGGACCGGACCGAAGGAGGTCGACGGTCTCCCGGTCGAAGGGTACTGGCGCTCGCACCAGGTGCCCTTCGCCAATGCCCGCGACGACGAAAGCCACCGCAAGATTCTCGAGGAGTGGCTGCGCAGTTACCGGCCCGAGGAACTGTTCGACGACCACGGTGCCCCCGTGCCCGCGATCCGCGACCTGCACCCGGCGGGCGAGCGGCGGATGAGCGCCAACCCCCATGCCAACGGCGGGCCGCTCGTACGAGACCTGGCGTTGCCGGACTTCCGCGACTACGCCGTGCCGGTCGAGGCGCCCGGTATCGGCAGCGTCGAATCGACCCGCGTGCTCGGTACCTTCCTGCGCGACGTCATGCGCGAGAACGCGACCACCTTCCGTGTGTTCTCCCCGGACGAGAACAACTCCAACCGCCTCGGTCCGGTCCTCGAGGCCACCGCACGCACCTGGAACGCCCGCATCCTGCCCACCGACGACCGGCTCGCCCCCGACGGGCGGGTGATGGAGATCCTGTCCGAGCACACCTGCCAGGGCTGGCTCGAGGGCTATCTGCTGACCGGCCGGCACGGCTTCTTCTCCTGCTACGAGGCCTTCGTCCACATCGTCGACTCGATGTTCAACCAGCACGCCAAGTGGCTGCGCACCACCAACGGCATCGACTGGCGCCGGCCGATCCCGTCGCTGAACTACCTGCTTACCTCGCACGTGTGGCGGCAGGACCACAACGGCTTCTCGCACCAGGACCCGGGCTTCATCGACCACGTGGTCAACAAGAAGGCCGATGTCATCCGCGTGTACCTGCCGCCGGACGCGAACACCCTGCTGTCGGTGGCCGACCACTGCCTGCGCACCCGGCAGTACGTCAACGTGATCGTCGCCGGCAAGCAACCGCAGCTGCAGTACCTCGATATGGATGCGGCAATCGTGCACTGCACCAAGGGAATCGGGATCTGGGACTGGGCGGGTACCGACAAGGGGGTCGAACCCGACGTGGTGCTCGGCTGCGCCGGCGACGTGCCCACCATGGAAACCCTCGCCGCCGTGGAGATCCTGCTCGAATGGTTCCCCGACCTGAAGATCCGCGTCGTGAACGTCGTGGATCTGATGCGGCTGCAGGACCACACGGAGCATCCGCACGGACTGTCGGACCGCGAATTCGACTCGCTGTTCACCACGGACAAGCCGGTGATCTTCGCCTACCACGGCTACCCGTGGCTGATCCACCGCCTGACGTACCGGCGAACCAACCACGACAACATCCATGTGCGCGGGTACAAGGAGGAGGGCACCACCACCACGCCGTTCGACATGTGCGTGCTCAACCAGATCGACCGGTTCGACCTCGCCATGGACGTCGTCGACCGGGTGCCCCGTCTGCATCCGATCTCCGCGTACGCGCGCGAGCACCTGAAGAACCGGCTGGTCGAGCACCACCAGTTCATCCGCACCCACGGGGAGGACATGCCCGACATCCGCGACTGGGAGTGGGGCCGGGCCGGACGGTAGACACCGACGGGGGACCCGGACGGTACACACCGACGGGGGACGGCCCGGTGGGCCGTCCCCCGTCCGCGGGTCCGGTCGGTCAGTTCATCGGCAGCGGCTGCGCGCCCCGCTCCGCCAGCATCGACGTCATGAGTTCCGACTCGCTGGTCTGGGTGTCGACCATCGTCTGCGCCAGGGTCCGTACCGCCGGCTGGCCCGCGTACTGCGCGCCGTACTCCATCATCGGCAGCCCGCCCTCGTGGTGGCGCAGCATCAGCTGCAGGAACAGCACGTCGAGTTCCGGGCCGGTGGCGCGGCGCAGGTTCGCCAGGTCCTCGGACGTCGCCATGCCGGGCATCCGGCCGGCGCCGCCGCCGTCGGAGTGGCTCGTGCTCCCGTGGTCGTGGCCGGACTCCTCGGTCATCCACGTCATGTAGTCACCGGTGGGCAGCAGCGGCTGCCCCCACAGCGACAGCCAGCCCTGCATCTGCCCGACCTGGTTCTGCTGGGTGGTGAGGATGTCGTACGCGAGGTTGCGCACCCGCTGGTCGCCCGACACCGTCAACGCGACGGTGGCCATCTCGATCGCCTGGCTGTGGTGGACGGTCATGTCCTGGGCGAATCCCACGTCGACGGAGCCGGCGGCCGGCGTCGCCGGCGGCGAGTCCTCGAGCGGGATGCGGGCGAGGAACCCGAGCAGGAAACCGATCGCGACGGCGGCGACGAGACCGAGGATCAGCAGCGCCCTGCGTCGGCCCGTCTCCTGGGGGGTGGGAGTCCCCTGGGCGGTGGGAGCGGAATCGTGCGTCACGTCAGCTCCCCGCCGGGGCCTGCATGTCGGCCGGCACCTGCTCGGTGCCGTCCACCGTGCCGCCGTCCATCGGCACCGCGTCCGGACCGGGGGCGGAGGGATCGAACGGCGGCGGATTGCTCGGGTCGTACGAGCCGGGCAGCGTGGAGCAGCTCGCGCCGACCTCCGGGTAGGCGTAGCGGTTCAGCCGCAGCGACGCGATGAAGTGGTCGATCCGCTCGTCGTCGGCGGCGTCCACCTTCAGCTGATGCCCCCACGACTGCAGGGCGATCGGAGCGTCGAGGCCCGGGTACGGCGACATCATCAGGTAGGACTTGCCGTCCACCTTCGCCGCGAGCGCGTCGACGCCCGCCTGGTCGACCAGGTCGGGGTTGTACGTGATCCACACCGCGCCGTGCTCGAGCGAGTGCACGGCGTTCTCGGTGCGGATCGCCTCCGGGTACACGGTGCCGGTGCACGTGGCCCAGATCGCGTCGTGCGGCCCGCCGAACGGCGGGCTCTGGTCGTACGCGACGCGCTGCGTGGACCCGATGTGCTGACCGGCGGGGTAGTCGACCGTCACGACCCCCTCGATCGCAGTCGACGGGTCCTGATTCGACTCGGACGGCGTCCACTCCGCGAGCGCCTGGGAGTCCTGGTACTTCGGGATGATGCTGGCGGCGATGACCGCGACCAGCGCGACCACCGCGACCACGCCGCCGATCAGAAGCCACGGAATCTGCCGCTGCTTGGGCAGGCCGCGACCGCCGCTCTTCTTCTGGGCGGCCTTGATCGCCTTCGCAGACTTGGCACCGGACTTCTTGCCGGAACCGCCACTTACCGAACCGCTGGGCATCGTTGGGTGCTCTTTCGACGGATGGACAACAGAGGGCGCACGACGCTCGGTCCGCGCGTGCTCTGTCAACTCTACGGGCGGGCGGCGGGCAGGCATCCCCGCGGCGGGCGGGCCGTGACCGTGACAACAGGCCGGACCGGCGTCACGCCGGGTGGGACGGAGCCAATAGGATAGAGACCCGTGACTCCTGCCGACCTTGCCGAATTGCTCCACGGAACCGCTGCGAGGGTGCTCGCCGAGCGCGACCTCGACGTGTCCGTCCTGCCCGAGACCCTGACGGTCGAGCGGCCGCGCAACCCGGAGCACGGCGACTACGCGACCAACGTCGCGATGCAGGTCGCGAAGAAGGCCGGCGTCAATCCGCGGGAACTCGCGGGCTGGCTCGCCGAGGCCCTCACCGCCGCCGACGGCATCGAGTCCGCCGAGGTGGCCGGCCCGGGCTTCCTGAACATCCGCCTCGCCGCCGACGCCCAGGGCGCGATCGTCGCCCAGGTGCTCACCGAGGGCGCCGCGTACGGCAACTCGGACGCGCTGGCCGGAACCCGCATCAACCTCGAGTTCGTCTCCGCGAACCCCACGGGGCCCATCCACCTCGGCGGCACCCGCTGGGCCGCGGTCGGCGACGCCCTCGGCCGGATCCTCACCACGCAGGGCGGCGACGTCACCCGCGAGTACTACTTCAACGACCACGGCGCCCAGATCGACCGGTTCACGCGCTCGTTGATCGCCGCGGCACAGGGGCAGCCCGCGCCGGAGGACGGCTACGCCGGCGCGTACATCGCCGACATCGCGCAGGCCGTGCTGCAGCAGCGCCCGGACGCGCTCGCGCTGCCCGAAGAGGAGCGGCACGAGGTGTTCCGCTCGATCGGCGTCGAACTGATGTTCGCGCACATCAAGCGCACCCTGCACGAGTTCGGTGTCGACTTCGACGTGTACTTCCACGAGAACTCCCTGTTCGAGTCCGGCGCCGTGGAGAAGGCCGTCGAGACACTCAAGACCTCCGGGAGCCTGTACCACCAGGACGGCGCGTGGTGGCTCAAGAGCACCGACTTCGGCGACGACAAGGACCGCGTCGTCATCAAGAGCGACGGCAACGCCGCCTACATCGCCGGTGACATCGCCTACTTCCAGGACAAGCGGTCGCGCGGCTTCGACCTGTGCATCTACATGCTCGGCGCGGACCACCACGGCTACATCGGCCGGCTCAAGGCCGCGGCCGCCGCGTTCGGCGACGACCCGGACACCGTCGAGGTGATGATCGGGCAGATGGTCAACCTCGTGCGCGGCGGGGTCGCCGTGAAGATGAGCAAGCGCGCCGGCACGGTCATCACCCTCGACGACCTCGTCGAGGCGATCGGCGTGGACGCCGCCCGCTACGCGCTGGTGCGCTCGTCGGTGGACCAGAGCATCGACATCGACCTCGAGCTGTGGGCCAGCACCACCAACGAGAACCCGGTCTACTACGTCCAGTACGCGCACGCCCGGCTCTCGTCCATCGCCCGGGGCGCCGCCGAGCTCGGTCTCGGCGCCGAGAACACCGCCGAGCTCGGTCTCGGCGCCGAGAACGCCGACCTGGCCCTGCTCACCCACGAGCGCGAGGGCGACCTGATCCGCACGATCGGCGAGTACCCGCGCGTCCTCGCCAAGGCCGCCGAACTGCGGGAACCGCACCGCGTCGCGCGGTACCTCGAGGAACTCGCCGGCACCTACCACCGCTTCTACGACTCCTGCCGCATCCTGCCGCAGGGCGACGAGGAGCCCGGCCCGCTGCACGCGGCGCGGCTCGCGCTGTGCGCGGCGACCCGTCAGGTGCTGGCCAACGGGCTCGGACTGCTCGGCGTGAGCGCCCCGGAGCGGATGTGAACGCGCACCCCGCCGGTCCCCGGCACGCCGAGATCCCGCACGCACCGGGCCTGACCGAGCGGCCCGCGAACGCCGGCGAGCTGAACCTGCTGCACCCGAACGTGTGGCCCCGCAACGCGCGGCGCGGCGACGACGGCGTCGTGACGATCGCCGGCGTGCCCGTCACCGAACTCGCGGAGAGATACGGCACCCCGCTCTTCGTCGTCGACGAGGACGACTTCCGCTCCCGGTGCCGGGACATCGCGGCCGCGTTCGGGCCGGGCGCGAAGGTGCACTACGCGTCGAAGGCGTTCCTGTGCACCGAGATCGCGCGCTGGGTCGAGCAGGAGGGCCTGTCCCTCGACGTCTCGACCGGCGGTGAGCTCGCCGTCGCGCTGCGCGCCGGCTTCCCGGCGGGGAAGATCGCCATGCACGGCAACAACAAGTCCGTGGCCGAGCTGCGGACCGCCGTCGCCGCAGGCGTCGGGCACATCGTCCTGGACTCCATGTCGGAGATCGACCTGCTCGACGCGGTCGCCGCCGAACTCGACGTCGTGCAGGACGTGCTGATCCGCGTCACGGTCGGCGTCGAGGCGCACACCCACGAGTTCATCTCCACCGCGCACGAGGACCAGAAGTTCGGGCTGTCCCTGGCCGGCGGGGTGGCCATGGCCGCGGTCCGCAAGGTGTTCGCGAGCGATCACCTGCGCCTGGTCGGCCTGCACAGCCACATCGGCTCGCAGATCTTCGACGTCGACGGGTTCGAGCTCGCCGCGCACCGGGTCATCGGCCTGCTGCGCGATGCCGTCCACGAATTCGGCGTCGACAAGACCGCGCAGATGAACATCGTCGACCTCGGCGGCGGCCTCGGCATCTCCTACGTGCCCAGCGACGACCCGCCGCCCGTGGAGGAACTCGCTGCCAAGCTGCGGCACATCGTGCAGACCGAGTCCGCACTCGCCGGCCTGCCCGAGCCGACGCTCGCGGTCGAGCCCGGACGCGCGATCGCCGGCCCCGGCACCGTGACCCTCTACGAGGTGGGCACCATCAAGGACGTCGCGGTGGGGGCTCACCAGGCACGCCGCTACATCAGCGTCGACGGCGGCATGAGCGACAACATCCGCACCTCCCTGTACCAGGCCGAGTACGAGGCCCGCCTGGTGTCGCGGTCCAGCGACGCGGAGCCCGTCGTGTCCCGCGTCGTCGGCAAGCACTGCGAGAGCGGCGACATCGTCATCCGCGACGCCTGGATGCCCGCCGACCTCGAAGCCGGCGACCTGTTGGCCGTCGCCGCGACCGGTGCATACTGCTACTCGATGTCCAGCAGGTACAACCTGCTGCCCCGGCCCGCCGTCGTGGCGGTCAAGGACGGCGCCGCCCGCGTCGTCCTGCGTCGGGAAACCGTGGAAGATCTGCTCAGCTTGGAGGTTACGGAGTGACGACCGAAGCGGTGACCAACGAACCGGGGCAGCGCCCGATCGGTGTGGCTGTGCTCGGGCACGGCACCGTCGGAGCCGAGGTCGTGCGCATCATCCGCGACGATGCCACCGATCTCGAGGCGCGCATCGGCGCGCCGCTCGAGCTGCGGGGCGTGGCCGTGCGCACCGTCCGCGACGACCGCGGCATCCCGCAGGACCTGCTCACCACGGACGCCGAGGGCCTGATCGCCCGCGACGACGTCGACATCGTGGTGGAGGTCATCGGCGGCATCGAACTGCCGCGCAAGCTCGTCCGCACGGCCCTGGACTCGGGCAAATCCGTGGTCACCGCCAACAAGGCCCTGCTCGCTGAGTACACGGGCGAGCTCGCCGAGGCCGCCGAGGCCAAGCGCGTGGACCTGTACTTCGAGGCGGCCGTCGCCGGCGCCATCCCGGTCATCCGGCCCCTCACCCAGTCCCTCGCCGGTGACAAGGTGAACCGGGTCCTCGGCATCGTCAACGGCACCACCAACTACATCCTCTCGGCCATGGACGAGACCGGCGCCGACTACGCCGAGACCCTCGCCGAGGCGGTCCGGCTCGGATACGCCGAGGCCGACCCGACGGCCGACGTCGAGGGCTTCGACGCCGCGTCCAAGGCTGCGATCCTGGCCTCGATCGCCTTCCACACCCGCGTCACCGCCGGCGACGTCTACCGCGAGGGCATCTCGAAGATCACCGCCGCCGACCTGACCACCGCGCGGGCGCTGAACTGCACCGTCAAGCTGCTGGCCATCTGCGAGCGGATCACCACCGACGGCAAGGACCGGGTCTCGGCGCGCGTCTACCCGGCCCTGGTGCCGCGCGAGCATCCCCTCGCCGCCGTCAACGGTGCGTTCAACGCGGTCGTCGTCGAGGCCGAGGCATCGGGCCGTCTGATGTTCTACGGCCAGGGTGCCGGCGGTTCGCCCACCGCCTCCGCGGTGATGGGCGACCTCGTGATGGCCGCCCGCAACCGGGTGCACGGGGGCCGGGGCCCGCGCGAATCACGGTACGCCGACCTCGAGATCGCCCCGATGAGCGACATCGTCACCCGCTACTACGTCAACCTGCAGGTCGCGGACCGGGCCGGCGTGCTCTCGGCGGTGGCCGCGGAGTTCGCCAAGCGGGACGTGAGCATCGCCGCCGTGCGCCAGGAGGGCGCCGGCGACGGAGCCCGCCTGGTGGTGCTGACCCATTGCGCCACCGACAAGGCGCTGTCGGACACCGTCGCAGCGCTCGACCAACTCGAATCCGTGATCGCTGTGACCAGCGTCCTGAGACTGGAGGGATCCGCCGAATGAGCGCGCCCGAGAAGAACACCGCCACCCCCGTGCACACCCCGTGGCCGGGTCTGATCGAGGCGTACCGTGACCGGCTCCCGATCGGCGAAAACTGGAAGACCATCACCCTCCGCGAGGGCGGCACCCCGCTGCTGCCCGCGGCGCACCTGTCGGAACTGACCGGTTGCGAGGTGCACCTGAAGGTCGAGGGCCTGAACCCGACCGGCTCGTTCAAGGACCGCGGCATGACGATGGCCGTCACCGACGCCCTCGCCCGCGGCCAGCAGGCCGTGCTGTGCGCCTCCACCGGCAACACCTCCGCCTCGGCGGCCGCATATGCCGTCAAGGCCGGCATGGGCTGCGCGGTGCTCGTGCCGGACGGCAAGATCGCGATGGGCAAGCTGGCCCAGGCGGTCATGTACGGCGCGAAGATCATCCAGGTCCAGGGCAACTTCGACGACTGTCTCGAGCTCGCCCGCAAGACCACCGCCGAGTTCCCCACCATCGGGCTGGTGAACTCCGTCAACCCCGTGCGCATCGAGGGGCAGAAGACGGCGGCGTTCGAGATCGCCGACGCGCTCGGCGACGCCCCCGACGTGCACGTGCTGCCCGTCGGCAACGCCGGCAACATCACCGCCTACTGGCGCGGCTACACCGAGTACTTCGCGGACGGCCTCACCACCCGCAAGCCGCGCATGCTCGGCGTCCAGGCCGCGGGCGCGGCACCGCTGGTGCACGGCGCCCCCGTCAAGGACCCCGAGACCATCGCCACCGCCATCCGCATCGGCGCCCCGGCGTCGTGGAACGGGGCGATGACCGCCAAGGAGGAGTCCGGCGGCGCGTTCCGGGCGGCCACCGACGAGGAGATCCTCGAGGCGTACCGGCTCGTCGCCGCCACCGAAGGCGTGTTCGTCGAACCGGCGTCCGCCGCGTCGATCGCCGGTCTGCTCGCCGCCCGCAAGGAGGGCTGGCTCGATTCCGGGCTGAAGGTCGTGTGCACCGTCACCGGCAACGGCCTGAAGGATCCCGACACGGCGCTGCTCGGGATGCCGCAGGTGGAGCCGATCCCGGTCGATCCGGTCGCTGTGGCCGCGGCGCTCGAGCTGGCCTAGTGACCGCCGCGCCCTCCTCCGTTGGGAAAGACGACATGACGCAGACGCTGCCCGTAGGGATCTCCGTGACCGCCCGGGTCCCGGCCTCGAGCGCGAATCTGGGCCCCGGTTTCGATTCGCTCGGGCTGGCCGTCGGGTTGTACGACGAGATCACGGTCACCACAACCGCATCGGGCCTCGAGGTGCGCGTCGAGGGCGAGGGCGCCGAAGAGGTGCCGTGGGGACCGTCGCACCTGGTGGTGCGGGCGGTCGAGCGTGGCCTCGAGGCCGCCGGAGTGTGGGCCGACGGCCTGGACGTGTTGTGCCGCAACGTTATTCCGCACTCGCGCGGCCTCGGCTCCTCGGCCTCGGCGGTCGTCGGAGGCCTGGCGGCCGCCAACGGGCTGGTGCGCAAGGTGGCTCCGGAGCGCGTGCTCGACGAGGCGCAACTCGTCCAGCTCGCCTCCGAATTCGAGGGCCACCCGGACAATGCCTCCGCCAGCATCCTCGGCGGCGCGGTCGTGTCGTGGAGCGAGTCGGTCGTCGGCGACGAACAGCGCACCTACCGCGCGGTGCCCCTCACGGTCCACCCGGCGATCCGGGTCGTCGTGCTGGTGCCGTCGTCGCGCTCGTCCACCGCGCACACCCGCGGGCTGCTCCCCGATCTGGTGCCGCACCGCGACGCGGCGTTCAACGTCAGCCGCGCGGCGCTGGCCGTCGTCGCCCTCACCGAGCGGCCGGACCTGCTGATGCCGGCGACGGAGGACCTGCTGCACCAGGCGCAGCGCGCCCCGGCCCTGCCGCTGACCACCAAGTGGATCGCCGCCCTGCGCGCGGCGGGCATTCCCGCCGCGGTCTCCGGTGCCGGCCCCACGGTCCTCGCCCTCACGACCGAGTCGTTCCCCGCGGACCTGCGCGCGGCCGCGGAGGCCGACGACATGACCGTGCTCGAACTCGACGTCGCGGACGGCGTGCAGGTCGTGTGAGCGAGCCCGAACCTCTCGAGTCGGGCGCGAACCCCCGGGCGACGCGCCCGGGGGCTTCTTCTTGCTCAACGTACAGTTCGTCGCTATTCTGTGCTTAGTCCGCACGTCGTGCGTTTCAGTCGCTGGCTTTTCCAGGGCATTCACTCCAGATCCATCGGGGCGATCGATCCTGGATCGATCCTCACCTGACCTCGTTTCGGGGAGATGGACCGACCGCACCTGCCGGAGGATGGCGTGATGGCGGACGTGCCGACCGTTCGATCCGTGAACACGTACGGCAATCCCAGATCGACGCAAGATCTGCGGAACGAACCCTCGACTCTGCGTGGCGCGAGTGAGGGAAGGAAAGGATCTCCGTGACAGATACGGACCTGATCGCTACGCCTGTTCTCGATACCACGGATTCGTCCGCGGGAGCGCAGGCCACCGATCCTGCACAGACTGCACCGCGTGCCGGTGGGCGGCGTGGCGCCGGTCTCTCCGGCATGGTGCTGGCCGAGCTGCGGACTCTCGCGGCCGAACTCGGCATCAAGGGAACCTCCGGGATGCGCAAGGGCGATCTCATCGCCGCGATCAAGGAGCGTCAGGGCGGCGGAGCCGCCGAGACGGCTCCTGCGCCGGAACAGCCGGCCCGGCCCGTCCGGGCTCGTCGCGCCCGTGGTGCCGCCCAGGACGCGGCCCCGGCCGACACCGCCGCCCCCGCCGCCGAGCCGGCCCAGGCGCGGCCCGCCGCGACGACGGCGCCCGAGCAGCCCGCCGAGGCGGCGGAGCAGCCCGCCGACGGCGAGGCCGAGGGTGGCCGCCGGGGTCGTCAGCGTCGCGGTCGCCGAGGTGGCGACCAGGCCGCCGAGACGACCACCGCCGAGGCCCCGAAGGACGCCGCCGAGGCGCGGACCGACGAGAAGCCGCGCGCCGAGGAGAAGACCGAGGAGAAGGCCGAGCCGTCCGACGGCGGTCGGCGCGAGCGCGGTCAGCGCGACGGCCAGCGCGACCAGCGCGACGGCCAGCGCGACCAGCGCGACCAGGGGGAACGCCGCCGCGAGGACCGTGGTCAGGGCCCCCGTCAGGACGGCCGCGACGGCCGGGGTGGCGAGGACGACGAGGACGGCCGCGGGCGCCGCGGGCGCCGCTTCCGTGAGCGTCGTCGCGGACGTGACCGCGGCGAGGCCGGCGGTGACACACGCGAGCCCGAGATCCGCGAGGACGACGTCCTGCAGCCGGTCGCCGGCATCCTCGACGTCCTGGACAACTACGCGTTCGTCCGGACCTCCGGGTACCTGGCCGGCCCCAACGACGTGTACGTCTCGATGAACATGGTGCGCAAGAACGGTCTGCGCCGGGGCGACGCCATCACCGGTGCGGTCCGCGTGCCGCGCGAGGGGGAGCAGGGCAACCAGCGCCAGAAGTTCAACCCGCTGGTCCGGCTCGACACGGTCAACGGCGGCGACGTCGAGGCCGCCAAGCGCCGCCCGGAGTTCAACAAGCTCACCCCGCTGTACCCGAACCAGCGGCTGCGGCTCGAGACCACCCCGAACATCCTGACCACCCGCGTGATCGACCTGATCATGCCGATCGGCAAGGGCCAGCGTGCCCTGATCGTCTCGCCGCCTAAGGCCGGCAAGACGACGGTGATGCAGGACATCGCGAACGCGATCACGACCAACAACCCCGAGTGCTACCTCATGGTCGTGCTGGTGGACGAGCGGCCCGAAGAGGTCACCGACATGCAGCGCTCGGTCAAGGGCGAGGTCATCGCCTCGACCTTCGACCGGCCGCCGTCGGACCACACGTCGGTCGCCGAGCTTGCGATCGAGCGGGCCAAGCGGCTCGTCGAGCAGGGCCGCGACGTGGTCGTCCTGCTCGACTCGATCACGCGCCTCGGCCGCGCGTACAACAACTCGTCGCCGGCGTCGGGCCGCATCCTCTCCGGTGGTGTCGACTCGACCGCCCTGTACCCGCCGAAGCGGTTCCTGGGCGCGGCTCGCAACATCGAGAACGGCGGCTCGCTCACCATCATCGCCACGGCCATGGTGGAGACGGGTTCGACGGGCGACACGGTGATCTTCGAGGAGTTCAAGGGCACCGGCAACGCCGAGCTCAAGCTCGACCGCAAGATCGCCGAGCGGCGCGTGTTCCCGGCGGTGGACGTCAACCCCTCCGGTACGCGCAAGGACGAGCTGCTGATGAGCCCCGACGAGTTCGCGGTGGTGCACAAACTGCGCCGCGTGCTCTCCGGTCTGGACTCGCACCAGGCCATCGATCTGCTCATCGACCGGCTCAAGAAGAGCAAGAGCAACATCGAGTTCCTCCTGCAGGTGTCGAAGACGGCACCGGGAGCGCTCGACGACTGATCGCCGCGGCAGCGGCGCCGCATGCCCGGGGGCGGAATTTCTTCCCCCGGGCATGCGTTTGGCATAATCGAACAGCTCAGTCCGGTCCCGGTTCACGTCTCCGATCCGCGGAGGCGACCCGGCGGCCACGAAAGGGACACCATGAAGGCAGGAATCCACCCGAACTACGTGACGACCACCGTCGTCTGCGGTTGCGGGAACACGTTCGAGACGCGCAGCACCGCAGAGTCGGGACGGATCACCGTCGAGGTCTGCTCGCAGTGCCACCCGTTCTACACGGGCAAGCAGAAGATCCTCGACACCGGCGGACGCGTCGCCCGCTTCGAGGCCCGCTACGGCAAGCGCGACACCAAGAAGGCTGCTGCCGACAAGTAGCTGTCTCGCCGACGCCCGGTTCTGTCTCAGCAACAGACCGGGCGTCGGCCTTTTTCCATCCCGATCCGGGCGCGGCACGGATCGGCACGACGGACGAGTGGAGCGAATCACATGGCGGGGCAGACCAAGCCGTCGGCCATCGACGACATCCTGGCCGAACACGCCGGTCTCGAGCAGCAGCTGTCCGATCCGGCGCTGCACAACGACCCGGCGACGGCCCGCAAGGTCGGCAAGCGGTTCGCCGAGCTCGCTCCCGTCATGGCCACCTACACCAAGCTGCGGGCCGCGCGCGACGATCTCGAGGCCGCGCGTGAGCTCGCCGCGGACGACGCCGCCTTCGCGACCGAGATTCCCGCCCTCGAGGAGCGGGTGAGCGAACTCGACAAGGCCCTCACCGACCTGCTCGCCCCGCGCGATCCGCACGACGGCGACGACGTGGTGCTCGAGGTCAAGTCGGGGGAGGGCGGTGAGGAGTCCGCGCTGTTCGCCGCCGACCTCGCCCGCATGTACATCCGGTACGCCGAGCGCGCCGGCTGGCGCGTGGAGGTCCTCGGCGCGACCATCTCCGACCTCGGCGGTTACAAGGACGCGACGCTGTCGATCAAGTCGAAGAGCGATGTGCGCGACGGCGTCTGGTCGCGCCTGAAGTTCGAGGGGGGCGTGCACCGCGTCCAGCGTGTCCCCGTCACCGAGTCCCAGGGCCGGGTGCACACCTCGGCGGCCGGCGTGTTCATCTACCCCGAGCCGGACGAGGTGGAGGAGGTCCAGATCGACGAGTCGGACCTGCGCATCGACGTGTACCGCTCCTCCGGCAAGGGTGGTCAGGGCGTCAACACCACCGACTCGGCGGTGCGCATCACGCACCTGCCCACCGGCATCGTCGTCACGTGCCAGAACGAGCGGTCCCAGCTGCAGAACAAGGCACGGGCGATGCAGGTGCTCGCCGCGCGGCTGCAGGCCGCGGCGGAGGAGGCCGCCGAGGCGGAGGCCTCCGCGGGCCGCGCCAGCCAGGTGCGCACGGTGGACCGCTCCGAGCGCATCCGCACCTACAACTTTCCCGAGAACCGGATCACCGATCACCGCATCGGCTTCAAGGCCCACAACCTCGACGGTGTGCTCGACGGCGACATGGACGCCCTGCTCGACGCCCTGGGCAAGGCCGACCGGGAGGCCCGGCTCGCCGCGGAGTGACGCCGTGAGCCGGGCCCCGGGCGGCTACTGCGCGGTCTCGCCGGGTTCGTCGCCCGGATCGTCGTCCCCGGGCGCCTGCGAGATGTCGATGCCGGGAAGCAGGAAGCAGCTCTCGCCCTTCGCGTTCTGATGCGGTCCCCACACGGCGGACACGACGGTGCCCGGCCCGGTGTTCAGCAGCGCGACCGGGACGTCGCTGCTCTGCGGTGTCGCGGTCAACGAGGCGCCCCCCGTCTGCCAGGTGGCCGTGTTGACCCAGCCCACCTGACCGTTCTGCGCCTTCTGCTCGCCGACGGCGAAGAACAGCCGACCCTCCTCGAGGGCGTCGCTGTCCGTCTCGGTCACGCTGTGGATCGGCGCGACGTAGCTGCAGAGCAGCGGCGTGGGTTGGACGTCGATCGGCGATGCGGAGGCAAGTCCGGGCGCTGCGAGGCTGCCGGCGGCTCCGAGCGCGACGACGGCCGCTGCCCGAACCGCGAATGCCCGAACCGCGAATCCCGACTTCGTCACAGGAAGATCCTTCCGTAGTTCCGTAGTGCTGCCTGACACGGACGATCTCGATCATGCCGCAGACCGGATGCGTGACCTGTCCGTTTCCGTGTGGTGACCGGCATGGCAGTCTGTACGCCGTGACTCGTCAACCCCTGCGCCTGGCGATCCTCGAAGCGGTGTCGGTGCTCGAGGAAGCCGGTGTCCCCAGCCCGCGTGTGGACGCCGAGCTGCTCGCCGCGCATCTGCTCGGCATCGAGCGCACCCGTCTCGGGCTCGTGCCGCTCGTCGACCCCGCCATGGTCGACGCGTACCGCGCGATGATCGCGCAGCGTGCCAAGCGGATCCCGCTGCAGTACATCACCGGCAGCACGGGGATGGGGGAGATCGACATCGAGGTCGGCCCCGGCGTCTTCGTCCCGCGGCCCGAGACCGAGCTGCTGCTGGCCTGGGCCCTGGCGTACCTGGAAGGACTCCAGGAGCATCCGCCGGTGGTGCTCGACCTGTGCACCGGCTCGGGCGCCCTCGCGCTGGCCGTTGCGCACGCCCGGCCCGACGCGGTCGTCCACGCCGTCGAACTCGAGCCCCACGCCCTGGCCTGGGCGCGGCGGAACGCGGAACGCTGCGCGGCGGCGGGGGACACGCCGATCCTCCTGCATCAGGGCGATGTGACGGACCGCAACCTGCTCACCTCGCTCGAGGGCCGGGTCGACATCGTGGTGTCGAATCCGCCCTACATTCCCGAGGGCACCGACCTCCCGCCCGAGGTGATCGAGCACGACCCGCACTCGGCGCTGTTCGGCGGTCCCGACGGGCTGTCGGTGATCAAGCCGATGGTGTCGAACATTGCCCGCTGGCTGCGGATCGGCGGTGCCGTCGGCGTCGAGCACGACGACACGAACGGTGCCCAGGTCGCGGAGCTGTTCGCGCAGCGCCGCGTGTTCGGTGACGTGACCGAGCACCCCGATCTGGCAGGCCGGCCGCGGTTCGTCGTCGCCCGCCGGGTGCCGACCGACGTGGAGGCGCGGCGCGGCGGATCCCAGGGCGGGACGGGTGTGTGATGCCGGACACGTTCGCGGCAGTGGAAGGATGAACCCGTGAGCACCGTCTACGACTGCAGTCGCCCCGATTCCCGCGCCGCCGGTCTGACCGCCGCCAAGGGTGCGCTCAAGGCCGGACGGCTCGTCGTCGTGCCCACGGACACGGTGTACGGGATCGCGGCGGATGCCTTCGACAGCGATGCGGTGACCAGTCTGCTGCGCGCCAAGGGCCGGGGCCGGGACATGCCGGTGCCGGTGCTGGTCGGCTCGTGGAACACGATCGACGGCCTGGTGAACACCGTTCGTCCGCAGGCGCGGGAACTCATCCGTGCCTTCTGGCCCGGCGGTCTCAGTCTCGTTGTGCACCAAGCTCCCTCGCTCGCATGGGATCTGGGGGACACGCGCGGCACCGTGATGCTGCGCATGCCGTTGCACCCCGTGGTGCTCGAGTTGCTGCGCGAGGTGGGTCCGCTGGCCGTGTCGAGCGCGAACGTCTCCGGCCGTCCGCCGGCCATCACGGTGGACGAGGCGCGCACCCAGCTCGGCGGGTCGGCGAGCGTGTACCTCGACGGCGGGCCGGCCGAACACGCCGTCGCCTCCACCATCGTCGACTTGACCGCCGACCGGCCCCGCGTGCTGCGCGAGGGCGCCGTGGCGGTCGAGGACATCGCGGAGGTGCTGGGCGAGGACCCGGCGCAGCTGCGTGCCGGCGGGGAGTGACGGCGGGGACCGGGCGAAGTGACTGCCGCCGACACGGCATCCCTGGTGCTGGCCCAGTCGGGCCGCGGCGCCGGCGTGCCCATCCGTGAGCTGCTGCTCGTGCTCCTCACCGCCGCGGTCGTCACCTTCCTCTCGACCGGGGCCGTGCGGATCGCCGCGATCCGGTTCGGTGCCGTCGCGGTGCCCCGGGACCGCGACGTGCACGTCCAGCCGACGCCACGGCTCGGCGGCGTCGGCATGTACATCGGGCTGGTGGCGGGCCTGCTGTTCGCCCAGCAGCTGCCGGCGCTGACCAGAGGCTTCGAGTACACCCCCGACATGGGTGCCGCGCTGGTGTCGGGCACCATCATCGTGATCGTCGGGATCATCGACGACCGTTGGGGCCTCGACGCCCTGACCAAGTTCGTCGGGCAGGTCACGGCGGCGGGCGTGCTCGTCGTGATGGGCGTGAGCTGGATCGTCATCTACGAGCCGTTCGGCGGCAGCACCCTCATCCTCGACCAGCTGCAGGCGGGGCTGTTCACCGTGCTCGTCGCGGTGGTGATGATCAACGCGATGAACTTCGTCGACGGCCTCGACGGGCTCGCGGCCGGCCTGGGGCTGATCGCAGCCGTCGCGATCTGTGTGTTCTCCGTCGGGCTGTTGCACGACCAGGGTGGCGACGTCAGCGCGTATCCGCCCGCCCTGATCGCCGCGGCCCTCGCCGGCGCCTGCCTCGGCTTCCTGCCGCACAACTTCCAGCCGGCCCGGATCTTCATGGGCGACTCCGGATCGATGCTGATCGGCCTGATGCTGGCGGCGACCTCGACGAGCGCGTCGGGACGCATCCCCCTGGCCGCCTACGGCACCCGCGACCTGCTCGGCCTGCTCTCCCCGCTGATCCTCGTCGGGGCTGTCATGTTCATCCCCATTCTCGACCTGCTGCTGGCGATCGTCCGGCGCACCCGGGCCGGGGTCAGTCCCTTCAGTCCCGACAAGATGCACCTGCATCACCGGTTGCTGCAGATCGGGCACTCGCACCGCCGGGTGGTGCTGCTGATCTACCTGTGGGTCGGGGTGCTCGCGTTCGGGGCCGTCGGCTCCTCCCTGCTCGACCGGCGGGCCGTCGTGCTGCTCGTGGCGGGTGGACTGGTGTTCGCGCTGGTCGTCACGGCGGTGCCGTCGCTGCGTCACGAGGACGCCGACCGTCCCCGGCGACGCTGGGGCCGTCGCCGGGTCCGTTAGGCTTGATTCCCGTGACCTCCCCGGATCGGCCCCTGCCCGCCCTGCCCGACTCTTCCGCGCCGATGCGCGCCGCCGTCCGCTACGGCGTGCTCGGACTGATCGCACTGACGGTCGTCGCGACGGTGATCGGAGGCCTCGTCGCCGGCCTGCCGGGCGTGTGGGGCGCGCTGATCGGCGCGGCCGTGGGAGGGGGGTTCATTCTCTTCACCGCCCTCGGCGTGCTGCTCACCGCCCGGCTCCCGGCGACGACGGCGGGCGCGGTGCTGCTGGGCACCTGGTTGCTCAAGCTGATCCTCGCGATCGTGGTGATGATGCTGCTCAAGCCGCTCGATTTCTACGACAAGGGTGCGCTGGTGCTCACCATCGTCTTCGCACTGCTCATCGTCCTGGGGGCCGAGACCTACGGCGTGCTGTCGCAGCGGGCGCTGTACGTGGAGCCTGCCGGTAGCGCTGAGCAGGGGAACAACGACGAGCGGTAGTACCGCCGTTGTCAATGACCTGGCGGTACGGGCACCCGCCTACACAACGTCGTAGAAGTGTTGATAAGGTCGTCCCAAGCGAGTGCGACTGCCTGCGATTCCGGAGGAGTCGAGTGCGGTTGTGCCCTCGCAGGCGGTCGTGTTCGAATGGCCGCCGAGTCGACGAGAGTCGCCGACACCGACAGACGCTGGCCCCGATCGGGAGCCGACAGCAGCTGGCGAATACGCGAGCCGACCTGGTCGACTTGTTGGATCGTCAATGTCCGATCGAACCGCAGACGGCAATGCCTGCGGCCGACTACGGGAGAGAGCGCTGAGCGTCACCACCTTGGCTGCCGGAGAATTCCACGCGCCGTCACTAGCCGATTTCTTCCCCCCAGCAGTTCTGTTCGAAGGCACCCCCTTCGAAATGGACCGCCTGATGCTCATCCGCGTCGTCGTGGCCGTGCTTGTGGCGCTGTTCTTCGCGCTCGCGATGCGCAGCCCGAAGATTGTGCCCCGCGGTGTGCAGAACGTCGCCGAGATCATGATCGACTTCGTGCGGATCAACATCGCCGAGGACATCCTCGGCAAGCAGCAGGGTCGCCGATTCCTTCCGGTGCTCGTGACCATTTTCTTCCTCGTGGTCGGTCTCAACCTGACGTCGGTCATCCCGTTCCTGAACATCTCGTCGAACGCGCGCATCGGTATGCCGATCGTGCTGGCCGCGCTGGCCTACGTCGTCTTCAACTACGTGGGCATCAAGAAGTACGGGTTCTTCCGCTACGTCAAGAGCAGCATCGTCGTCCCGAACCTGCCCCCCGCGCTGCACGTGCTGGTCATCCCGATCGAGTTCATCTCGACGTTCCTGCTGCGCCCGTTCACGCTCACCATCCGTCTCATGGCGAACATGCTGGCCGGCCACATCATGCTGGTGCTGTTCTTCAGCGCAACCCAGTTCTTCTTCTTCAGCTCCGAAGGCGCGATGAAGATCTTCGGCATCGGCTCGCTGATCGGTGGCGTCGCGTTCACCTTCTTCGAGCTGCTGGTGATCGTCCTGCAGGCGTACATCTTCTCGCTGTTGACGGCGGTGTACATCGACCTGGCGCTGCACGCCGAAGAGCACTAGCGCGCCGACCGGCACTACCCACACAACACACAGACTGACTCGGTTGCCGATCCCCGGGGCCGAGCCACAAGAAAGGGAATGGAACACCAATGAGCGTTGCGCTTCAGGCAGTTGACGTCCTCGCCCAGACGGAGAGCACCATCAGCGGTCTCGGTGCGGTCGGCTACGGCCTCGCGGCCATCGGCCCCGGCATCGGCATCGGCATCGTCGTCGGCAAGGCGATCGAGGGCATGGCCCGCCAGCCCGAGATGGCCGGCCAGCTGCGCACCACCATGTTCCTCGGTATCGCGTTCACCGAGGCCCTGGCGCTGATCGGTATCGTCGCCGGCTTCATCTTCTGATCTGACGACCATGGCTGACAGCATCCTGTTGCTCGCGGCGGAGGCGGAGGACCAAAATCCTCTGCTCCCCGCGACGTATGACATCGTCTGGTCGCTGGTCGCCCTGATCATCGTCGGGCTCGTCTTCTGGAAGTACGTGCTTCCGCTGTTCCAGAAGGTGCTCGACGAGCGTTCGGAGCTGATCGAAGGCGGCATCAAGAAGGCCGAGGAAGCTCAGGCCGAGGCAAAGGCCGCGCTCGAGCAGTACCGCGCGCAGCTCGCCGAGGCCCGCACCGAGGCGGCGCAGATCCGCGAGGAGGCCCGTGCCCAGGGCCAGCAGATCATCGCGGACATGAAGGCCCAGGCCCAGGAGGAGAGCGACCGCATCGTCGCTGCCGGTCACAACCAGCTGCAGGCCCAGCGCCAGCAGATCGTGACCGAGCTGCGCGGCGATCTCGGACGCACCGCCGTGGATCTGGCCGAGAAGGTCATCGGGGAGTCCCTCTCCGACGACGTCAAGCGTGCCGGCTCGATCGACCGCTTCCTCAGCGAGCTCGACTCCCTCAGCGCTGACTCTGCATCCCGAAAGTGAGCACCATGTACGCAGCAAGCCGTGAGGCACTCGCTCAGACGCGTTCCGCGCTGCAGGGCGCGTTGGCGTCGAGCACCGCATCCGCTGCCGCGGGTGCCGCAACTGCAGCTGCGGCGCAGGCCGGCTCCGAGCTGTTCTCGGTGGTCGAGGTGCTCGACGATCAGCGCACCCTGCGGAGTGCGCTGGCCGACGCCTCGGCCCCGGCAGCCGGTCGGCAGGCACTGGCCGAGCGGGTCTTCGGGAGCAAGGTCTCGCCCGTCACCCTCGCGACCCTGAAGGCGGCGGCCGGGCAGGACTGGTCGACCCAGTCCGACCTGACCAACTCCCTCGTTCAGCTGGGCCGCGAAGCCCTCCTGTCGGCGGCGGCGGACCAGAATCAGCTCGACACCGTCGAGGACGAGCTGTTCCGGCTCGGTCGCATCGTGGCCGGCAACGCCGAACTCGAACAGGCCCTCTCCGATCGCACCAAGCCGCTGGCGGCCAAGCGGGAGTTCCTCTCGCGTCTGCTCTACGGCAAGTCCACGGCGATCACCGAGGCCCTGGCCGTGCAGGCCGTCGGACGGCTGAAGGACAAGGCCCCGGCCGACGCGTTCGACGCACTGTCGAACCTCGCCGCCACCCAGCGGGACCGCGCCGTCGCCCACGTGCGCAGCGCGGCACCTCTCAGCGCGGCGCAGGCCGAACGGCTCACCGGTATCCTGACCAGAACGTACGGGAAACCGGTCACGGTGCACGTCGAGGTGGTTCCCGAGCTTCTCAGTGGATTGGTCGTCCGGGTGGGCGACGAGGTCATCGACGGCACCGCCGCGGGTCGACTCGCCGCAGTGCGCAAGAGCCTCACGTAGTCCACTACCGAACACACACACATAGCGATCTTTTCGAAGACCAGATACCGAGAGCAGGAAGAACATGGCGGAGCTGACGATCTCCTCCGACGAGATCCGTAGCGCGATCGACAACTACACCGCGAGCTACTCCCCGGAGGCCTCCCGCGAGGAGGTCGGCGTGGTCGCCGACACCAGTGACGGCATCGCGCACATCAGCGGTCTGCCGTCGGCGATGGCCAACGAGCTGCTGGAGTTCCCCGGCGGTGTGCTGGGCGTGGCCCTGAACCTCGACGCCACCGAGATCGGTGCCGTCATCCTCGGCGACTACCAGGACCTCGAAGAGGGCCAGGAAGTCAAGCGGACCGGCGACGTTCTGTCGGTGCCGGTCGGCGACGGCTACCTCGGCCGCGTCGTGAACCCCCTGGGCCAGCCGATCGACGGCCTCGGCGACATCGAGGCGACCGAGAATCGGGCCCTCGAGCTGCAGGCCGCGACCGTGCTGCAGCGCCAGCCGGTCGAGGAGCCGCTGCAGACCGGCATCAAGGCCATCGACGCGATGACCCCGATCGGCCGCGGCCAGCGCCAGCTGGTCATCGGCGACCGCAAGACGGGCAAGACCGCCGTCTGCGTCGACGCGATCCTGAACCAGAAGGCCAACTGGGCCTCCGGCGACCCGAAGCAGCAGGTCCGCTGCATCTACGTCGCGATCGGCCAGAAGGGCTCCACCATCGCGGGCGTCAAGGCCGCCCTCGAGGAGCACGGCGCGATGGAGTACACCACCATCGTCGCGGCCCCCGCCTCCGACTCCGCCGGCTTCAAGTGGCTCGCCCCCTACACCGGCTCGGCCATCGGCCAGCACTGGATGTACCAGGGCAAGCACGTGCTCATCGTGTTCGACGACCTGACCAAGCAGGCCGAGGCGTACCGCGCGATCTCCCTGCTGCTGCGCCGCCCGCCGGGACGTGAGGCCTACCCGGGCGATGTGTTCTACCTGCACTCCCGTCTGCTGGAGCGCTCGGCCAAGCTGTCCGACGAGCTCGGTGGCGGTTCGCTGACGGCCCTGCCGATCATCGAGACCAAGGCCAACGACGTCTCGGCCTACATCCCGACCAACGTCATCTCCATCACCGACGGCCAGGTCTTCCTCGAGTCCGACCTGTTCAACAAGGGCATCCGCCCCGCCATCAACGTCGGTATCTCGGTGTCCCGAGTCGGTGGCGCGGCGCAGACCAAGGGCATGAAGAAGGTGTCCGGCTCGCTGCGTCTGGAGCTCGCGCAGTTCCGTGAGCTCGAGGCGTTCGCCGCCTTCGCCTCTGACCTCGATGCGGCCTCGAAGGCGCAGCTCGAGCGTGGCCAGCGTCTGGTCGAGCTCCTCAAGCAGGACCAGTACTCCCCGGTCGCCGTCGAGGACCAGATCGTGTCGATCTACCTCGCGGGTGAGGGCGTCTACGACTCGGTTCCCGTCGGCGACGTGCGCCGCTTCGAGGCCGAGCTGCTCGAGGACCTGCACCACAGCGCCTCGGGCGTCTACGAGCAGATCGCCGGCGGCAAGGCGCTGACCGACGACTCCGCGTCCGCGCTGCTCGCCGCGACCAACAAGTTCAAGGAGGGCTTCATCGCCTCCGACGGAACCCGCGTCGTGAACGAGGCCGAGGCCGAGGCCCTGGGCGCCGACGAGGTCGAGCAGGAGCAGGTTTCCGTCAAGCGCACCACTGTTCGCAAGTGAGCGTGGAGACCATGACCCAGCGTCCTGTGAAGGGAGTGTGATCGACGAATGGCAAGCCTGCGCGAGCTCCGCTCGCGGATCAAGTCGGTCAACTCGACCAAGAAGATCACCAAGGCGCAGGAGCTGATCGCGACGTCGCGGATCACGAAGGCTCAGGCCCGAGTGGCAGCGTCCAAGCCGTACGCCGAGGAGATCACCAAGGTGCTCTCCGAACTGGCGAGCGCGTCCGCGTCGCTGGATCACCCCCTGCTCAACGAACGGCCCAACCCGAGGCGTGCCGCAGTCCTGGTTGTCACCAGTGACCGTGGCATGGCCGGCGGCTACAACGCCAACGTCCTCAAGGAGGCCGAGGAGCTGCGGCAGCTGCTGGTCAGCGAGGGCAAGGAGCCGGTGTTCTACGTGCTCGGTGCCAAGGGCCTGAGCTACTACACCTTCCGCGGCCGGCAGGTTGCGGGGGCGTGGACCGGCTTCTCGCAGGAGCCGCGCTACACGGATGCGGCCAAGGCGAGTCGTCACCTGGTGGAACTGTTCATGGCCGGGTCCGGCAACGAGGTGCCCGCGCCGAACGGTGAGGGCACGATCGAGGGCGTCGACGAACTGCACATCGTCTACACCCGCTTCGTCTCGATGCTGACCCAGACCCCCGAGGTGCGCCGGATGGCGCCGCTCGAGGTGACCGTCACCGAGGACGAGATCGACCTCGGCGAGGACATGCTCACCGACGGCCGGCACGTCGGCAGCAACGGCGGGCCCCGGCCCGGCTACAACTTCGAGCCGGAGGCCTCGACGCTGCTCGCGGCGCTGCTGCCGAAGTACATCAGCACCCGCATCTTCGCGTCGCTGCTCGATGCCGCGGCATCGGAGTCGGCTGCTCGGCGTACCGCCATGAAGGCGGCCACCGACAATGCCACGGAACTGGTGAACACCCTCAGCCGTCAGGCCAACCAGGCCCGCCAGGCGCAGATCACCCAGGAAATCAGCGAGATCGTCGGCGGTGCCAACGCGCTCGCCTCGAGTGCAGGAAGTGACTAAGCACATGACCGCAGCAGTAACCGATAACTACGGGGCGGGGGCGGCCTCGGCCACCGCCGGCCGCGTCGTTCGGGTCATCGGCCCCGTCGTGGACGTCGAGTTCCCGCGTGGTGCCGTTCCCGCTCTGTTCAACGCCCTGCACGCAGAGGTCACTCTGCCGTCCGTGGCGAAGACCCTGACCTTCGAGGTCGCGCAGCACCTGGGTGACAACCTGGTGCGCACGATCTCCATGCAGCCCACCGACGGCCTGGTGCGCGGCACCACGGTCGTCGACACGGGCCGTCCGATCTCCGTGCCGGTCGGCGACGTCGTCAAGGGCCACGTGTTCAACGCCCTCGGTGACTGCCTCGACGCCCCGGGCACCGGGCGCGATGGCGAGCAGTGGGGCATCCACCGCAAGCCGCCGGCCTTCGACCAGCTCGAGGGCAAGACCGAGATCCTCGAGACCGGCATCAAGGTCATCGACCTGCTGACCCCGTACGTCAAGGGCGGCAAGATCGGTCTGTTCGGTGGTGCCGGTGTCGGCAAGACCGTTCTGATCCAGGAGATGATCACCCGTATCGCGCGTGAGTTCTCCGGCACGTCGGTGTTCGCCGGCGTCGGCGAGCGCACCCGTGAGGGCACCGACCTCCACCTCGAGATGGAGGAGATGGGCGTCCTCCAGGACACCGCCCTCGTCTTCGGCCAGATGGACGAGCCGCCGGGAACGCGTATGCGCGTCGCCCTGTCCGCGCTGACCATGGCGGAGTACTTCCGCGATATTCAGGGCCAGGACGTGCTGCTGTTCATCGACAACATCTTCCGGTTCACCCAGGCCGGTTCCGAGGTGTCGACCCTGCTCGGTCGTATGCCGTCGGCCGTCGGTTACCAGCCGACGCTGGCCGACGAGATGGGTGAGCTCCAGGAGCGGATCACCTCGACCCGTGGCCGCTCGATCACCTCGCTGCAGGCGATCTACGTCCCCGCCGACGACTACACCGACCCGGCGCCGGCCACGACGTTCGCGCACCTCGATGCGACCACCGAGCTCTCGCGTCCGATCTCGCAGATGGGTATCTACCCCGCTGTGGATCCGCTGACGTCGACCTCGCGCATCCTCGAGCCCGGCATCGTCGGTGCCGAGCACTTCCGCGTCGCCAACGAGGTGAAGCGGATCCTGCAGAAGTACAAGGAGCTGCAGGACATCATCGCCATCCTCGGTATGGACGAGCTCTCCGAGGAGGACAAGGTCCTCGTCGGCCGCGCCCGTCGTCTGCAGAAGTTCCTCGGCCAGAACTTCATCGTGGCCGAGAAGTTCACCGGCGAGCCCGGCTCCGTGGTGCCGCTGCGCGACACCATCGAGGCATTCGACCGCGTCACCAAGGGTGAGTTCGACCACCTGCCCGAGCAGGCGTTCAACAGCTGCGGTGGACTCGACGACGTCGAGGCCGCTGCCAAGAAGATCGCCGGGAAGTAGTCCGCGATGGCTGAAATGACCGTGGACCTCGTTGCCGTTGAGGAGCGCCTGTGGTCGGGCGCCGCCCGGCTGGTCAGCGCCCAGACGACCGAGGGCGAGATCGGTGTCATGCCGGGCCACGAGCCGGTCCTGGGCCAGCTCGTGGAGGGCGGCGTCGTCTCCATCACGACCGGCGACGGCGAGCGCGTCGTCGCGGCCGTGCACGGCGGCTTCCTCTCGGTGACCGCCACGACGGTGACGATCCTCGCCGAGGCCGCGGAGCTGACGGAGAACATCGACGTCGAGTCCGCGCGCGCCGTGCTGAGCGAAAGCCGGGACGAGGCCGAGATCGCCGCGGCGCGGGGCCGGCTCCGGGCTGTCGAGCGGGCCTGACCGGACACGAGAAGCCGCGACGGAGCCGACGAGCAGTGTCAGTTGGAATGATTGTTCTCATCGTTCTGGTGATACTGCTCGCGGCTGCCGTCGCGGCTTTTCTCTATCGCCTCGTCACCCTGCGGGGCGGCGGCACCGCCGCGATCCTGCGGCGCCTGCCCAACGGCGCCGGCGCCGGGTGGCGGCACGGCGTCATCCGTTACGGCGAGCGCACGCTCGTCTTCTACAAGCTCTCCAGCCTGCGCCCGGGCCCGGACTCGCGCCTCGCCCGGCAGGGAGTCGAGGTGCGCAGCCGTCGCGCGCCCGAGGGCAGTGAGCACGACATCATGACCGAGGACATCGTGATCCTCGAAATCCAGGACGGCGCAAACAACTTCGAGATCGCCCTCGACAGCGGTGCGCTCACCGCCTTCCTGTCCTGGCTCGAATCCCGGCCCTCGGACCGATCCCTGCGCGGCCGGCCGAACTGAGGTCCGGCCGACCGGGTCCTCACGCGCCCGCGCCCGGCTTCCAGAGCACGTCACCATCCGGGTTCGCGACGCGACCGAGGATGAAGAGCAGATCCGACAGCCGGTTGAGGTACTTCGCCGGCAGCACATTCGTGTCGTCCGGGTGGGCGGCTACCGCCGCCCAGGCGGAGCGCTCCGCCCGCCGTGCCACCGTCCGGGCCGTGTGCAGCAGGGCCGCCAGCGCGGTGCCGCCGGGGAGAATGAAGGAATCGAGCGGCGCCAGTTCCTCGTTGAACTCGTCGCACCAGCGCTCGAGCCGATCGATGTACCCCTGCGTGATCCGCAGCGGCGGATACTTCGGCTCCGGCACCACCGGCGTCGACAGGTCGGCTCCGGCGTCGAACAGGTCGTTCTGGATCTGGCGCAGGACCGGCACCATCCGTTCCGGTACGTCGCCCACAGCCAGCGCCACGCCGAGCGCCGCATTCGTCTCGTCGCAGTCCGCGTAGGCGATCAGCCTCGGGTCGTTCTTCGACACCCGCGAGAAGTCGCTGAGGCCCGTCGTACCGTCGTCGCCGGTGCGGGTGTAGATCCGTGTGAGATGGACAGCCATGCAGGTCACGGTACCGCTCCCGTATTCCCGCAGTGTGGTCGATAGGCTGTGGCGTTGTGAGTGATCGCTTTCTTGTCTCCGGTGGTAACCGGCTTGTCGGTGAGGTAGTCGTCGGGGGCGCCAAGAACAGCGTGCTCAAGCTGATGGCAGCCGCCCTGTTGGCGGAGGGGACGAGCGTCATCACCAACTGCCCGGACATCCTCGACGTGCCGCTGATGGCCGAGGTTCTCCGCGGACTCGGATGCGACGTGGAGCTCGAGGGTGACGAGGTACGCATCACGACCCCCGCGCAGCCGAAGTACCAGGCAGATTTCGCCGCCGTCCGGCAATTCCGTGCGTCGGTGTGTGTCCTCGGACCGCTGGTGGCTCGGTGCCGCAAGGCCGTCGTCGCGCTGCCGGGCGGCGATGCGATCGGCTCACGGCCGCTCGATATGCACCAGACGGGGCTCCGCCTGCTGGGGGCGCACAGCACGATCGAGCACGGCTGTGTGGTGGCCGAGGCCGACGACCTGCACGGCAACGCGATCCGCCTGGCCTTTCCGTCGGTGGGGGCCACCGAGAACATCCTGATGGCCGCCGTTCTCGCGAGCGGAGAGACCACGATCGACAACGCGGCTCGGGAGCCGGAGATCGTCGACCTGTGCACCATGCTGGTCCAGATGGGTGCCCGCATCTCCGGGGCCGGCACCTCGACGCTGACGATCATGGGCGTCCCCCGGCTCGAACCCACCACCCACCGCGTCATCGGGGATCGCATCGTCGCGGCGACGTGGGGGATCGCGGCGGCGATGACACGCGGCGACGTCCGCGTGCGCGGCGTCAACCCGAAGCACCTGAGCCTCGTCCTCGACAAGCTCCGTGCCGCCGGCGCGGAGGTGACGCCCGAGGTGGACGGCTTCCGGGTTGTTCAGCACGACCGTCCCCGGGCGGTCAACTTCGCGACCCTGCCGTATCCCGGCTTCCCGACCGACCTGCAGCCCATGGCGATCGGGCTCGCGGCGGTCGCCGACGGCACGTCGATGATCACGGAGAACGTCTTCGAGGCGCGGTTCCGGTTCGTCGAGGAGATGATCCGGCTCGGCGCCGATGCGCGCACCGACGGGCACCATGCCGTGGTCCGCGGTGTCGAGGAGCTGTCGAGCGCGCCGGTGTGGTCGTCGGACATCCGTGCCGGTGCCGGACTGGTCCTGGCCGGGCTGTGTGCGGACGGCGTCACCGAGGTGCACGACGTCTACCACATCGACCGCGGCTACCCGAGATTCGTGGAGATCATCGAGGAGCTCGGTGGCGTCATCGAGCGGGTCAACTCCGACTCCTGATGCGGAGCGCCGAAATCGGCTGTGCCTCAGTCATTTCGGGCTCAAACGGGCGGGTGGACGACATGGCCGGTCCGAATGTGCCGCGCATCACGGTGGAGTGACAGCGCGGAGGCGGGGCTGGGGGCGGCCCGCGAACTGGGAAAACAGTGCCGCATCGGAGCTTGACCAGCGGATTTGGCGCACGGTTGTTCCTCACGTAACTTATTCCAGGTCAGAGCGACACGGACACCGACCCGGCCCGCAGGGGCTCGGGACAACGAGGTTGGACGCAGGCGCCTGATTGTTCGGTTCGGAATCTTCTGGTAGGGTTCTGGGCCGTTGCCGATCCCACCGAGCGCGTCGGGTTTGTTTTCGCCGGGTGGTGTGGGTAGGCTGGAACGGTTGCCCCGGAGCGCCGCGGACCTCGGTTCGTGGGTGATGGTGTGTGCGTGTTCTTTGAGAACTCAACAGTGTGCCGATGAATGTCAGTGCCAAAATATTTTTGGTGCGACCGCCTCTCTTTTCGGGGGGTGGTTGTTGCTGGCTGCCGCATTCTTCCGTCTGTGGTGGTCAGTGTTTTTTGCTGGTTTGAGTTTTTTGCTGGTGATTTGGCTCGATGTCTATGACTGATCGGCCCTTCGGGGTTTGATTGTGAGTCTTCAACGGAGAGTTTGATCCTGGCTCAGGACGAACGCTGGCGGCGTGCTTAACACATGCAAGTCGAACGATGAAGCCCAGCTTGCTGGGTGGATTAGTGGCGAACGGGTGAGTAACACGTGGGTGATCTGCCCTGCACTTCGGGATAAGCCTGGGAAACTGGGTCTAATACCGGATAGGACCTCGGGATGCATGTTCCGGGGTGGAAAGGTTTTCCGGTGCAGGATGGGCCCGCGGCCTATCAGCTTGTTGGTGGGGTAACGGCCCACCAAGGCGACGACGGGTAGCCGGCCTGAGAGGGCGACCGGCCACACTGGGACTGAGACACGGCCCAGACTCCTACGGGAGGCAGCAGTGGGGAATATTGCACAATGGGCGCAAGCCTGATGCAGCGACGCCGCGTGAGGGATGACGGCCTTCGGGTTGTAAACCTCTTTCAGTACCGACGAAGCGCGAGTGACGGTAGGTACAGAAGAAGCACCGGCCAACTACGTGCCAGCAGCCGCGGTAATACGTAGGGTGCGAGCGTTGTCCGGAATTACTGGGCGTAAAGAGCTCGTAGGCGGTTTGTCGCGTCGTCTGTGAAAACCCGCAGCTCAACTGCGGGCTTGCAGGCGATACGGGCAGACTTGAGTACTGCAGGGGAGACTGGAATTCCTGGTGTAGCGGTGAAATGCGCAGATATCAGGAGGAACACCGGTGGCGAAGGCGGGTCTCTGGGCAGTAACTGACGCTGAGGAGCGAAAGCGTGGGTAGCGAACAGGATTAGATACCCTGGTAGTCCACGCCGTAAACGGTGGGCGCTAGGTGTGGGTTTCCTTCCACGGGATCCGTGCCGTAGCTAACGCATTAAGCGCCCCGCCTGGGGAGTACGGCCGCAAGGCTAAAACTCAAAGGAATTGACGGGGGCCCGCACAAGCGGCGGAGCATGTGGATTAATTCGATGCAACGCGAAGAACCTTACCTGGGTTTGACATACACCGGACCGCCCCAGAGATGGGGTTTCCCTTGTGGTCGGTGTACAGGTGGTGCATGGCTGTCGTCAGCTCGTGTCGTGAGATGTTGGGTTAAGTCCCGCAACGAGCGCAACCCTTGTCCTGTGTTGCCAGCAATTCGGTTGGGGACTCGCAGGAGACTGCCGGGGTCAACTCGGAGGAAGGTGGGGACGACGTCAAGTCATCATGCCCCTTATGTCCAGGGCTTCACACATGCTACAATGGCCGGTACAGAGGGCTGCGATACCGCGAGGTGGAGCGAATCCCTTAAAGCCGGTCTCAGTTCGGATCGGGGTCTGCAACTCGACCCCGTGAAGTCGGAGTCGCTAGTAATCGCAGATCAGCAACGCTGCGGTGAATACGTTCCCGGGCCTTGTACACACCGCCCGTCACGTCATGAAAGTCGGTAACACCCGAAGCCGGTGGCCTAACCCCTCGTGGGAGGGAGCCGTCGAAGGTGGGATCGGCGATTGGGACGAAGTCGTAACAAGGTAGCCGTACCGGAAGGTGCGGCTGGATCACCTCCTTTCTAAGGAGCAACTCCTTGCTCGGACCAGCACACAGGTGCCGGGGGAGCGAGGCAGAGCCATTTCGGATTCACACGTAATCCGGTGGTGCTCATGGGTGGAACGCTGACAGTCATCACCGCGCGGGAAGGACCCGAGTGTCCTTCTGCGGTGGTTATATCGGTGCACTGTTGGGTCCTGAGAGAACACGCGAGTGTTTTGTCAGCGACGATGATCCGCGAAACAAGAGGACATGGTTTTCTTGCGGTAGGGGTTGTTGTGTGTTGTTTGAGAACTGCACAGTGGACGCGAGCATCTTTGTTGTAAGTGTTTATGAGCGTACGGTGGATGCCTTGGCACCAGGAGCCGATGAAGGACGTGGGAGGCTGCGATATGCCTCGGGGAGCTGTCAACCGAGCTGTGATCCGAGGATTTCCGAATGGGGAAACCCAGCACGAGTGATGTCGTGTTACCCGCGCCTGAATATATAGGGCGTGTGGAGGGAACGTGGGGAAGTGAAACATCTCAGTACCCACAGGAAGAGAAAACAACATGTGATTCCGTGAGTAGTGGCGAGCGAAAACGGAAGAGGCTAAACCGGATACATGTGATACCCGGCAGGGGTTGTGTGTTCGGGGTTGTGGGGTTCGATGTGTCGGTGCTGCCGCGCCGGCCGACAGTGAGAAATCGCCTGTGTTAGTCGAAATGGTCTGGAACGGCCTGTCGTAGAGGGTGAGAATCCCGTAGACGAAAACGCGGTGACTGTCGATTCGAATACCCGAGTAGCAGCGGGCCCGTGAAATCTGCTGTGAATCCGTCGGGACCACCCGATAAGCCTGAATACTCCCTGGTGACCGATAGCGGACTAGTACCGTGAGGGAAAGGTGAAAAGTACCCCGGGAGGGGAGTGAAATAGTACCTGAAACCGTGCGCTTACAATCCGTCGGAGCCTTCGAGCAGTTTGGTCTGCTGGGGGTGACGGCGTGCCTTTTGAAGAATGAGCCTGCGAGTTAGTGGCATGTCGCGAGGTTAACCCGTGTGGGGTAGTCGTAGCGAAAGCGAGTCCGAACAGGGCGTCTGTAGTGGCATGTTCTAGACCCGAAGCGGAGTGATCTACCCATGGCCAGGGTGAAGCGACGGTAAGACGTCGTGGAGGCCCGAACCCACTTAGGTTGAAAACTGAGGGGATGAGCTGTGGGTAGGGGTGAAAGGCCAATCAAACTCCGTGATAGCTGGTTCTCCCCGAAATGCATTTAGGTGCAGCGTCGCGTGTTTCTCACCGGAGGTAGAGCTACTGGATGGTCTAGGGGGCCCACAAGCTTACCGAAATCAGCCAAACTCCGAATGCCGGTGAGTGAGAGCGCGGCAGTGAGACTGCGGGGGATAAGCTTCGTAGTCGAGAGGGAAACAGCCCAGATCGCCGGCTAAGGCCCCTAAGCGTGTACTAAGTGGAAAAGGATGTGGGATCGCTGAGACAACCAGGAGGTTGGCTTAGAAGCAGCCACCCTTGAAAGAGTGCGTAATAGCTCACTGGTCAAGTGGTTCTGCGCCGACAATGTAGCGGGGCTCAAGTACACCGCCGAAGCCGCGGCACTCGCACAACACCCCGGAGGGTCCACGGATCGTCCGGCAGTGGTGCGGGTGGGTAGGGGAGCGTCGTGCAGCCGGGGAAGCGCCGGAGTGATCCAGGTGTGGAGGCTGCGCGAGTGAGAATGCAGGCATGAGTAGCGAAAGACGAGTGAGAAACTCGTCCGCCGAATGACCAAGGGTTCCTGGGCCAGGTTAATCCGCCCAGGGTGAGTCGGGACCTAAGGCGAGGCCGACAGGCGTAGTCGATGGACAACGGGTTGATATTCCCGTACCCGTGTGAACGCGCCCCTGGTGAATCATCGGTACTAACCGTCCAAAGGGTGATCGAGTTCCTTCGGGAGCCGAGAGCCTGCTGCACGGGACCTTCGGTGGTAGTAGCCAAGCGATGGGGTGACGCAGGAAGGTAGTGGGGCCGGTCAGTGGTTGTACCGGTGTAAGCCCGTAGGGCGTGACACAGGCAAATCCGTGTCGCACACAGCCTGAGAGGTGATGCGTAGCCGAATGAGGCGAATTCCATGATCCTATGCTGCCGAGAAAAGCCTCTAGCGAGCTTTCACACGGCCCGTACCCCAAACCGACACAGGTGGTCAGGTAGAGAATACCGAGGCGATCGAGAGAACTGTGGTTAAGGAACTCGGCAAAATGCCCCCGTAACTTCGGGAGAAGGGGGACCAGTCCCGGTGACCGGACTTGCTCCGTGAGCCGGGGGTGGTCGCAGAGACCAGAGAGAAGCGACTGTTTACTAAAAACACAGGTCCGTGCGAAGTCGTAAGACGAGGTATACGGACTGACGCCTGCCCGGTGCTGGAAGGTTAAGAGGACCGGTCAGCGGAGTTCACTCCGCGAAGCTGAGAATTTAAGCCCCAGTAAACGGCGGTGGTAACTATAACCATCCTAAGGTAGCGAAATTCCTTGTCGGGTAAGTTCCGACCTGCACGAATGGCGTAACGACTTCTCTGCTGTCTCAACCACAGACTCGGCGAAATTGCACTACGAGTAAAGATGCTCGTTACGCGCGGCAGGACGAAAAGACCCCGGGACCTTCACTACAGCTTGGTATTGGTGTTCGGTTCGGTTTGTGTAGGATAGGTGGGAGACTGGGAAGCCCGCACGCCAGTGTGGGTGGAGTCGTTGTTGAAATACCACTCTGATCGTATTGGACCTCTAACCTCGGACCCTGATCGGGTTCAGGGACAGTGCCTGGTGGGTAGTTTAACTGGGGCGGTTGCCTCCCAAAATGTAACGGAGGCGCCCAAAGGTTCCCTCAGCCTGGTTGGCAATCAGGTGTCGAGTGCAAGTGCACAAGGGAGCTTGACTGTGAGACCGACAGGTCGAGCAGGGACGAAAGTCGGGACTAGTGATCCGGCACCGGCATGTGGAAGCGGTGTCGCTCAACGGATAAAAGGTACCCCGGGGATAACAGGCTGATCTTCCCCAAGAGTCCATATCGACGGGATGGTTTGGCACCTCGATGTCGGCTCGTCGCATCCTGGGGCTGGAGTAGGTCCCAAGGGTTGGGCTGTTCGCCCATTAAAGCGGCACGCGAGCTGGGTTTAGAACGTCGTGAGACAGTTCGGTCTCTATCCGCCGCGCGCGTTAGAAACTTGAGGAAGGCTGTCCCTAGTACGAGAGGACCGGGACGGACGAACCTCTGGTGTGCCAGTTGTCCCGCCAGGGGCACGGCTGGTTGGCTACGTTCGGAAGGGATAACCGCTGAAAGCATCTAAGCGGGAAGCCTGTTCCAAGATGAGGTTTCTCACCCCCTCGAGGGGGTAAGGCCCCCGGCAGACCACCGGGTTGATAGGCCGGAACTGGAAGTGCGGTAACGCATGCAGGTGACCGGTACTAATAGGCCGAGGACTTACCACAAAGAAGCTACGCGTCCACTGTGCGGTATCTGAAACAACACACTCACACTCGCTGCGCGAGGAGTCGGAGTAAACGCTGCCCCCCAAAGAATGGGTGGGCCTGCGGCCCCCGACCCACGCGAACAGCGTGCGTGGGTCGTTTCACAGAGTTACGGCGGCCATAGCGGAGGGGAAACGCCCGGTCCCATTCCGAACCCGGAAGCTAAGCCCTCCAGCGCCGATGGTACTGCACCCGACAGGGTGTGGGAGAGTAGGACACCGCCGAACACCCGTTACCGGAAGCCCCCCAACCTCGTTGGGGGGCTTCCGGCATTTCCGCGTTCCCTGTGGGGCGCAGCCGAACCCGTCGGTCCTTCGTCGGGATCAGTCCACCGGGACCGCAAGGCGGGTGACCTCCGACCGCCCGCGCAGGGTGACTTCACCTTTCAGCGACCATCGGATGCGCTCCGCTTCCGCGGCCACCTCTACCGCCCGGGCCGACGCCACCACGTGGCCGGGGAACGTCTTGGCCACGTCCGACAGCCGAGCCGCTTCGTTCACCGGATCGCCGATCACCGTGTACTCGAATCTCTCGTGAGCGCCCACGTTTCCGGCCACCGCGAGACCCTCGGTGACCCCGATTCCCGCCTCGCACTCGGGGACCTCGGTGCGCAACCGGCGGGCCATCTCCCGGGCGGCCGCGAGCGCACTGCCCGCCGCGTCGTCCATTGCGACCGGAGCGCCGAAGATGGCCAGTGCCGCGTCGCCCTCGAACTTGTTGACGAACCCGCCGGCCCGGTGCACCTCCTCGACCACCACTTCGAAGAAGCGGTTGAGCAGATGTACGACCTCGGTGGGCGGCCGATCGGCCGCCATTGCCGTCGAGCCGATGATATCGATGAACAGCACCGCGACATGGCGTTCCTCGCCGCCCAGGCGCGGCGACGACGCCAACGCCGCCCGCGCCACGTCCTGCCCGACGTGCCGGCCGAAGACGTCACGGATCCGGTCGCGCTCGCGGAGGCCGTCGGCCATGCGGTTGAATCCCGCCTGCAGTTCTCCCAGTTCGGTTCCGTCGTAGACGACCACCTCGGCATCGAGGTCGCCCCGCTCGATGCGGGCCATGCCGGACCGCACCGACTCGATCGGCGCGACGCTGGTCCGGGCGGTGAGGAGCATAAGCAACGCCCCCAACAACAAGGCGAGTCCGCCGATCGTCAGGATCGTCACCGCGAACCGGACGGGTGATACGGGACGGACGAAGCTGAAGACCGCCACGAGCATCAGCCCGACGACGGGAACGCCGCTGCCCAGTGCCCAGGCCACCATGATGCGGCCGCTGGTGCCGGTGAGTCGGCGTCGCGGCGTCGCCCCGGCCTCCAAGGCCCGGGCCGCGATCGGCCGCAGGGCGAATTCGCTGAACAGATAGACGAAGCCGCAGACCGTCAGGCCCGCGAGGGCGATGGTGAGGGCGACCTTCGGGATCGTGCGCGGATCCACTACACCGAACGCGGTCGCGAACAGCACCAGCCCCAGCGCCCAGAATGCACCCTGCTGGGCGGTGAGGCGCATCGGCAGCCGCATGGTTGCACGTCGTTCGTCGGGGGTGGGATCCCGGTCCTCGAGGATCCACCGCAGTTGTGCAAGGCCGAGCCGGGTCCCGAAGGCCGTTCCCAGGACGATGGCCCCGCCGACGTAGACGGGTGCTATGACGCCGGTGACGACGACGAACTCCGGACGCAGCACCGAGGGGCCCGGGACGACGACGTTGATCAACAACGCCGTGATCGCGGCCCCCGCGATGTTCGTGCCGAGCAGCAACAGGGTGAGCAATGTCTGCACGCGAACACGTTGGCGCCGGACGGATTCCGCGGGCGCGCCGAGCAGCGGCGAGCCGAGGGGCGAGGTGCGGCGGGTGCGAGGCATGGTCGTTCGAGAGTAGTCCGGAGCGATCCTCTAGGGTGGCAACGTGCGCCTTGTGATTGCCCGCTGTCGAGTCGACTACGTCGGACGTCTGACGGCACACCTGCCGATGGCGCGTCGGCTGCTCTTGGTCAAAGCCGACGGATCGGTCAGTGTGCACGCCGACGACCGTGCCTACAAGCCGCTGAACTGGATGAGTCCGCCGTGCTGGCTGGTCGAGGAGTCCGCAGACGAGGCGCACGCCCTGTGGGTGGTGACCAACAAGACGGGTGAGCAACTCCGGATCACCATCGACGAGATCGAGCACGATTCGAGCCACGAGCTGGGTGTGGACCCGGGCCTGATCAAGGACGGTGTCGAGGCGCATCTGCAGGAACTGCTCGCCGAGCACGTCGAAACCCTCGGCCCCGGCTACACCCTCGTCCGCCGGGAATACCCCACGGCCATCGGTCCGGTGGACCTGCTGTGCCGGGACGCGGACGGCGGCACGGTGGCCGTCGAGATCAAGCGACGCGGCGAGATCGACGGTGTCGAGCAGCTCACCCGGTACCTCGAGTTGCTCAACCGGGACCCGTTGCTCGCGCCCGTCAGCGGTGTCTTCGCGGCGCAACAGATCAAGCCACAGGCCAAGACCCTTGCGACCGATCGCGGTATCCGCTGCCTCGTGCTCGACTACGACGCCCTGCGCGGCACCGAGAGCAACGAGTTCCGGCTGTTCTGATATGCCCCGCCGCAACGTTCCCCGATCGCAGCGCCGGCGCCGGCCCGATATCGGCGGGTCGACGTTCTCCGGGGCCACCTCCCGCACCGAATGGGGGCCGTCCGGCGCGGAGTCCGAGCGCTACACCGTGCGCACCGTCTCCGGGTCGCGAGCAACGAAGGCGTACCGGTGCCCCGGCTGCGATCACGAGATCGCGCCGGGAACCCCCCACGTGGTCGCCTGGCCCACCGACGACATCGGGGGCGCCGACGAACGCCGACACTGGCACAACGGATGCTGGGCCGGCCGCGGTACCCGCGGACCGACCCGGCGGTGGTCCTAGTGACGGCTCAGCCGTCGGGTCCTAGTGACGGCTCAGCCGTCGGGTCAGTTGCGGACCTTGCTGGCCACTGCAGGTGAGCGGCCGAGGCGATCGGTGGGCGGTGCCTCCTCGCCGGACCGTGCCTCCTTCGCCGAGCCGGCTTCGCCGTCGCTGCCCTCCGGCTTGCCGCCGGCCGCCGGGAGTTCCTTGGTGGCCGGTTCCTTCTCGGATTCCCCGGTGGCGATCTCCTTGGTCGCGTCGGCCTCGCCCTCGGTGGTGAGCGCATCCCGGTCGCGGTCGAGCAGCTCGCCCTCGCGCGTCACGGCGGCGAGCATCGACGGCACGGCCTCGAGCTGACCGCGTACCCCGTCCAACTGGCTGAGGATGCGGCCGCGCAGCACCCGCAGTTCCTCGGTCAGATCGCGGGCGTTGGCGATCTTCCGCTCGGACTGTTCGGTGGCGATCTCGAGCCGGCGTGCCGCTTCGCGGGACGCGATCTCGAGACGCTGCTCGGCCTCGGCCTTGCTGGTGCGCTCGAGCTCGTCGAGGGCGCCGAGGACCTTGCTGCGGCGCTCGCTCATGGCGATCTCGAAGTCCTGCTGGACCCGGTCCCGCTTGGCCTCCGCCTCCGCCGCCAGGCGATCGCGCTCCGCTTCGGCGGCGGCGATGATCCGGGCGGCCTGGGCACGCGCCTCCGCCATCGTGCGGGCGTGCTCCGTCTCGAATGCCTTACGCCGCTCGGCGAGCTCGGCGATCATCGCTTCGTAGTCCCCGCGCAGCCGGATGCCTTCCTGCTCGGCCAGGGAGATCATCTCGGCTGCGTCGGCCTCGGCCCGTGCCCGCAGCTCGGATGCCTCGTCGGAGGCGAGGCGCAGCATGCGGGAGATGCGGTCGCTCATGCCCTCGGCCGTGGTGGGCGGCACCGACAGCCGATCGACGTCCTTGCGCAGCTCGTCGATCTCGTTGCGGGCGTTCTCGAGCTGTCGAGCCAGGTCGCGAGCCTGCGCGGCGGCCGCATCCCGGTCCGTGGCGGTCACGCGCAGCTCGGCCTCGAATCTGGCGAAGTAGTTGGTCACCTCGTCGCGGTCGAATCCCTTGCGCACGATGGAGAAGGGCAGGTGGCTTGGGGTGCGATCGCGATCGAAGACCATGGCGCCAATCTACCTGCTCGAAGCGGCCGGAGCTGCGCGTGCCGCCGCGTTGTGCTAATGCTGCGGCGGTGTGAACCCGGCGAGTCGGCCGGGTGAGATGGGGGCGGTCAGTGCGATCCGTGCGCAGCAGGTTCGACGAGCTCGACGAGCACGCCACCGGCGTCCTTGGGGTGGAGGAAGTTGATACGGGAATCGGCGGTGCCGCGTCGCGGGGCGTCGTACAGCAGGCGCACGCCGCGCGCGCGGAGCTCGGCGGACACCGCATCGAGGTCGCTGACGCGGTAGGCGAGCTGCTGCAGGCCGGGCCCGCTGCGGTCGATGAACTTCGCGATCGTCGAGTTCTCGTTCAGCGGGGCGAGCAGCTGGATCGCGGTCGCGCCCTCCGGCGAGCCGGGAACCGACAGCATCGCCTCGCGCACGCCCTGCTCCTCGTTGACCTCCTCGTGGGTGGAGACGAGCCCGAGGTTCTCGGCGTACCAGGTGAGGGCGGCGTCCAGGTCGGGGACCGCGATGCCGACGTGGTCGATGGCGGTCACGAGGCCGGAGGTCAGCGCCGCGAGCGGAGTCGGAGTGGGGGAGGTCTCAGTCATGAATAAAGACGGTAGCGCTAACGTTAGATCAGTATGCGTCGGGATGGGCTTGCCGGCCTCGAGCCCGCGCGGAAGCCGTCACTCCCACCACCGGAGGAAATCCTCGTGACCAGTTCTGTCATCGTTGCCGGAGCCCGGACCCCGATGGGGCGTCTGCAGGGCGCCCTGAAGGACCTCTCCGGTTCGGACCTCGGCGGGGTCGCCATCGCCGGTGCCCTCGCCAAGGCCGGGGTGGCCCCGGAGCAGGTCGAGTACGTGATCATGGGTCAGGTGCTCACCGCCGGCGCCGGCCAGATCCCGGCCCGGCAGGCCGCGGTGGCCGCCGGCATCCCGATGGACGTGCCCGCCCTGACCGTGAACAAGGTGTGCCTGTCCGGCATCGACGCGATCGCGCTGGCCGACCAGCTCATCCGCGCCGGCGAGTTCGACATCGTCGTCGCCGGCGGCCAGGAGTCGATGAGCCAGGCCCCGCACCTGCTCGAGCACTCCCGGGCCGGGTTCAAGTACGGCGATGTGACCCTGCGCGACCACATGGCCTTCGACGGGCTGCACGACATCTTCACCGACCAGGCCATGGGCAACCTCACCGAGGCCGCCAACACCGGCACCCGGTTCGTCTCCCGCGCCGAGCAGGACGCCGTCGCCGCCGCCAGCCACCAGCGGGCGGCCCGCGCGCAGAAGGACGGGCTGTTCGACGCGGAGATCGTGCCGGTGTCGATCCCGCAGCGCCGCGGCGAGCCGGTCGTGGTCACCGCCGACGAGGGCATCCGCCCGGAGACCACCGCCGAGTCGCTGGCGGCGCTGCGGCCGGCGTTCGCGAAGGACGGCACCGTCACCGCCGGGTCGGCGTCGCAGATCTCCGACGGGGCGGCCGCGGTGGTGGTGATGAGCCGGGCCAGGGCCGAACAGTTGGGTCTGTCCTGGCTCGCCGAGATCGGCGCGCACGGGGTGGTCGCCGGCCCGGACTCGACGCTGCAGTCCCAGCCGGCCCGGGCGATCGCCAAGGCCTGCGCCCGGGAGGGCCTGGACCCGGCCGGGCTGGACCTGGTGGAGATCAACGAGGCGTTCGCCGCGGTCGGGATCGCCTCCGGCCGCGAGCTGGGGCTGGACCCGGCCCGGATCAACGTCAACGGCGGCGCCATCGCGCTGGGGCACCCGCTGGGGATGTCCGGGGCCCGGATCGTGCTGCACCTGGCGCTCGAACTGGCCCGCCGCGGCGGCGGTGTCGGGGCCGCGGCCCTGTGCGGCGGCGGCGGCCAGGGCGACGCCCTCATCGTCCGCGTCCCCAAGGCGTAGACCGCGTCCAATACTCTCGTCGCCGCCCCCGCGCACCGCGTGGGGGCGGTGACGTCTCTCACAGCAACGACAGCTCGTCGTAGCCGATCGGCACAATGGTGTGCATGGCGAACTTCTTCGATCTCAGCACCCCGGCCAAGCGGTTCCGCTTCGTCGCCGTCCTCGAGGCCTTCACCTGGGCCGGCCTGCTCGTCGGCATGGCGTTCAAGTACCTGCCCGAGAACGGCAACGAGATCGGAGTGAAGATCTTCGGCCCGCTGCACGGCGGCGTGTTCGTGGCCTTCGTCCTCGTCGCCCTCCTCACCGCGCGGGCGCTGAAGTGGAACCTGGTCACCACGGGCCTGGCCCTGATCTCGTCCGTCCCGCCGTTCGGCACGATCGTCTTCGAATGGTGGGCTGTGCGCACCGGCCGGCTGGCGGAACTGTCCGCGCAAGCGCGTCCGGTGGACGCGCCCGCACTCGCCTGACCTGCTGTCCCCTGTCGCGCGGAACGTGACAGACTGGACGGCGTGACTCGACCAGGTTCCCGTCCTGCAGCACGTTCCGCCGCGACCGCCGCGGCGATGTCCGGCGCGGTGGATCTCGCGCCCCTCAAGGAGCGGTCTACCGCGCCCCCACCTCCGTCGCAGCCCGGCTCCGGCACCGGCCCCCAGTCCGGTTTCACGCCCGTCGTCGACGTTACCGAGGCCACCTTCGAGGCCGAGGTGCTGCAGCGCTCGATGCAGGTCCCCGTCATCGTGGACCTGTGGGCCACCTGGTGTGGCCCGTGCAAGCAGCTCTCGCCCGTCCTCGAGAAGCTGGCCCACGAGGGCGGCGGCAGCTGGGTCCTCGCGAAGGTCGACGTGGACGCCAACCCGCGGATCGCGCAGGCGTTCGGTGTGCAGTCCGTGCCGACCGTCGTCGCGATCGCCGCCGGGCAGCCCCTCGCCGACTTCCAGGGCGTGCAGCCCGAACCGCAGCTTCGGCAATGGCTCGCCGCCATCCAGGACGCGGTCGCCGGAAAGCTGTCCGGCCCGCCCGGCGCCGAGCCCGTCGAGGAGCAGGAGGATCCGCGGTTCGTCGCCGCCGAGCAGGCCCTCGAGGCAGGGGACCTGGCCGGTGCCGAGGCGGCGTACGAGCTGATCCTGAACTCCGAGCCCGCCAATGCCGACGCTCTGGCCGCGCTGCGGCAGGTCCGGTTCCTCGCCCGCGCTCAGTCGGTGCCCGAGGACGCGATCGCCGCGGCCGACGCCGCCCCGGCCGACCTCGAGGCGCAGCTCGTCGCGGCCGACGCCGAACTGTTCGCCCAGCAGCCCGAGGCCGCCTTCACCCGGCTGATCGGGTTCGTCGCCCGCAGCGCCGGCGACGAGAGGAACGCCGCCCGCACGCGGCTGCTGGAGCTGTTCGAGCTGTTCGATCCCGCCGAGCCGTTCGTCGTCACCGCGCGCCGCAAGCTGGCGTCGGCGCTGTACTGATCGGTTCCCGACCCGCGGTGGCGGTCCGGCTTCCCGGGCCGCCACCGCGCGTCGGTCAGTGGTAGCGGCCCGAGCAGGCGGCCTCGCCGCCGAGAACCCCGGTGCGGAACGCGTCCACCCGGGAGAATCCGCTCGGCACGGTGTTGCCGTTGACGTCGCTGGCGGCGAGGCCGTCGGTCAGCAGGCCGGAGACCGCCTCGTCCAGATCGCCCGGCGACAACCACACCATGTCCTCGGCCGGCTGGGCGCCGGTGCTGTCGGGGCTCAGTTCCGCGCTGATCACGCCGGCGAGGCAGGCAGCCCGCAGCGCCGTCTGGGGGTCGACGAGCGACTGGCCGGCCGCGTTCTGCACGGCCAGGGCGTACCGGGAGGCGAGCAGCACGTAGGCGGCGTAGTCGCCCCGTACGTCGGTCGTGATCCCCCCGGCGCCGGTCTGCAACGGGGTACCGCGGTCCGCCAGCTCGTCGACGTCCACCCCGATGGTGTTGGTGGCGGGACAGTACGACACCGGCGACGTGGCCTTCGCGTCCGGACAGCCGAGGTCGGCGCCGGACAGGTCGAGCTCCGGTTGTTCCGGCAGATCGAACACCCGGCGGAACGAGGCCATCAGCGCCTCCACCGACTCCTCGGTCACGGGAAGTTCGCCGTCGTCGGAACTGTCGAAGAACTGCGGCAGATCGGCGCGCCGGGACTCGATCTCGGCGGCGTCGATGCGGGTGCACGATCCCGCACCGTCGGTGAAGCCGATCTGGAACGCGGTGACCCGCTCGAATGCCGACCCGTGGATCGCGTCCGGGTCGTTGGGGTCGCTGTCGCGGAAGGAGACCATCGACGCCAGCACCGAGTTCAGCCCGTCCGAGGTGTTCAACCGGAAGTGCTCCGAGTTGCCGGCGGCGACGTGCCGCATGAAGGCGCCTGCGAAGCAGTCCGCCTGCTGCTCGAACACGATGCCCGGATCGTCCTCGGCGACCGTCCCGGCCTTGAACTGGACGGCGTGCCCGTACTCGTGGGCGAGCACCGTCACGGCCGCCATCGGGCCGAACGTCTCGATGAGCTGCGGCATCAGGTAGGTGCGGTCCCACCCGATGACGTCGTCGCGGTTGCAGTACGCGGCGTTGATGAACTCGAAGGTGGATTCGCCGCAGAACTTCGGACCGCGCTCGTCGGGATCCCACGAGGCGATCGTGCCGACGGGCTCGAACGCGCCCCGGGCGATGCGCGGGAACTCCTCGTTCCAGTAGGCCTCGATGTCGGCGACCGCGTTGCCGGCGAGGACGTCGACGTCCCCGCCGTCCGAGTTCTCGATCGTCACCTGCGCGTCCGGGGCGGCGGGCCGCGGGCCGCTCGGGCCCGAGGACACCGGCAGGCCCGCCACCGAGAACGGGTTGTCGTAGATGGAGACGGCGGTGCCCTCGATGCGAGCGGCACATCCGGCGAGCACCATCACGGCCAGCGCCGGTACCGCGAGGCGGAACGGCAGCCGCGTCCGAGTCACCTGTTCTTCTCCTGTCGTCCGAGGACGGCGGTCACCGCTGCAACGTCAGCCAGATCGCACCGTAAGCAGGCAGCGTCACCTCCGCCGACGCCGGGCGCCCGTGCCAGGAGCGTGCCGTGGCCGTCACGGCGCCGAGGTTGCCGACGCCGTTGCCCTGGTAGGCCGTCGAATCCGTGTTGAGGATCTCCGACCACTGTCCTGTTTCGGGTAGTCCGACACGATAGTCCGAATGCGTCGATCCGGAGAAGTTGAACAGGCACGCCACGACGGAACCGTCGCTCCCGTGACGGAGAAAGCTCAGCACGTTGTTCGCCGAGTCGTTGGCGTCGATCCACGAGTACCCGCTCGGCGAGGTGTCCAGCGTCCACAGGGCGGGGTGCTCACGGTAGATCCGGTTGAGGTCGGCGACGAGCCGGTGCACGCCTTGGTGCAGCGGTCCGTTGTGCGGATCGTCGAGCTGCCACCAGTCCAGGCCCCGCTCCTCGGACCATTCCGCGGTCTGGCCGAACTCCTGCCCCATGAACAGCAGTTGCTTGCCGGGGTGGGCCCACATGTACGCGAGCAGGCCGCGCAGGCCGGCGGCCTGCTCGCGGTCGCCACCCGGCATCCGGGTCCAGAGCGTGCCCTTGCCGTGCACGACCTCGTCGTGGCTGACGGGCAGGACGAAGTTCTCACTCCAGGCGTACACCAGCGAGAAGGTGATCTCATGGTGGTGGTACGTGCGATGCACCGGGTCCCGGCCGATGTACCCGAGGGTGTCGTGCATCCAACCCATGTTCCATTTCATGGAGAACCCGAGCCCGCCCGCGTGGGTGGGCCGGGTGACGCCGGGCCATGCCGTGGACTCCTCGGCGACGGTGACGACGCCGGGGTGGAGCTTGTGCACGGTGGCGTTCATCTCCTGCAGGAAGGCCACCGCCTCGAGGTTCTCCCGGCCGCCGTACACGTTGGGGGTCCAGCCGCCCTCGGGCCGCGAGTAGTCGAGGTACAGCATCGAGGCGACGGCGTCGACGCGCAGGCCGTCGATGTGGAACTCGTCGATCCAGTACAGCGCGTTGGCGACGAGGAAGTTGCGCACCTCCCGGCGGCCGAAGTCGAAGACGTAGGTGCCCCAGTCCAGCTGCTCGCCACGCCGGGGATCGGGGTGTTCGTAGAGGGCACTGCCGTCGAAGCGGGCCAGGGCCCACTCGTCCTTCGGAAAGTGGGCGGGCACCCAGTCCACGATCACGCCGATGCCGGCGGCGTGCAACCGGTCGACGAACGCACGGAACTCGTCGGGCGTGCCGAAGCGGGCGGTGGGGGCGTAGTACGAGGTGACCTGGTATCCCCACGATCCGCCGAAGGGATGCTCGGCCACCGGCAGCAGCTCGACGTGGGTGAAGCCGGCCGCCGCGACGTACTCGGCGAGCTGGTCGGCCAGCTCCCGGTATCCGAGACCGGGACGCCACGAGCCGAGGTGCACCTCGTAGACGCTCATCGGCTCCTGCCACGGCCGGGAGTCGGCCCGGGCGGCGAGCCACGCGTCGTCGCCCCACACGTAGCTGCTGTGGTTGACCACGGAGGCCGTCGCCGGCGGCACCTCGGTGGCGAACGCCATCGGGTCGGCCTTGTCCTGGACCGAGCCGTCGCGGCCGTGGACCCGGAACTTGTACAGCGCACCCGGCTCCACGTCGGGCAGGAACAGTTCCCACACGCCGCTGGAGCCGAGCACCCGCATCGGCGCGAGCCGGCCGCTCCAGCCGTCGAAGTCGCCGACGACCGTGACGCCGCGCGCGCCGGGCGCCCACACCGCGAACGACGTGCCGCGGACCGTGCCGTCGGGGGTCTCGTACGAGCGCTGATGCGCCCCCAGGATCTCCCACAGCCGCTCGTGCCGGCCCTCGGCGAACAGGTGCAGGTCCAGCTCCCCGAGCGTGGGCAGGAACCGGTACGGGTCGGCGACGACGACGGTGTGCTCGAACGGGTAGGTCACCACGAGCCGGTAGTCCGACAGGTCGTGCACCGGGACGAGCGCGCTGAACACGTCGTGGCCGAGAGGCTCGAGTGGGTGATCGATGCCGCCGATGCGCGCCGCCACCTTCTCCGCGTGGGGACGCATGGCCCGGATGATCGTGCCTTCCGGATGCGGGTGGGCGCCGAGCACCGAGTGCGGATCGTGGTGCTCGCCGGCCGCCAGCCGGGCGAGGTCGTGCGGGTTGGGGGAGTGGCGTCGAGTCGGGGGCACTGTCACGAGTTGCTCCTGTAGGCGAGGGTGGTTCGCGTCGGTACACCGATCGGGGGCAGCGCCAGGATGTGCGCCACCGCGCGCCAGGGTTCGAGCCGGACGAAGTTGGCCTGGCCCCACGAGTACTGCGCGCCGGACACCTCGTCGAACACCGTGAGCTGGTCGTGCCATTCGTGGCCGAGCGCCGGCATGTCCAGCCAGACGGTGCCCTGCTCGGCGCCGAACGGGTTGAGGTTGATCACGGTGAGGACCGAATCCCCGGTCCGGGGATCGAATTTCGAGTACGCGATGAGGGCGTCGTTGTCGATGTGGTGGAAGTGGATGTTGCGCAGCTGCTGCAGGGCCGGGTGGGCGCGCCGGATCCGGTTGAGCGTGGCGATCCACGGCTCGAGGGATTCGCCGCGGCGGCGGGCCTCGTCGAACCGTCGCGGACGCAGCTGGTACTTCTCCGAGTCGAGGTACTCCTCGCTGCCGGGTCGCAGCGGGACGTGTTCGTAGAGTTCGTAACCGGAGTACACCCCCCACGACGGGGCGAGCGTGGCCGCGAGGGCCGCGCGCAGAGCGAACATTCCGGGCCCGCCGTGTTGCAGCGACTCGTGCAGGATGTCGGGCGTGTTGACGAACAGGTTCGGGCGCGCCTCGTCCGCCTTCGCCGCGATCTCCTGTCCGAATTCGGTCAGCTCCCACTTCGCCACGCGCCAGGTGAAGTACGTGTAGGACTGCGTGAACCCGCGTCGGGCGAGGCCGTACATGCGGGCGGGACGGGTGAAGGCCTCGGACAGGAACAGCACGTCGGGATCGGTGCGCTTGACCTCGGCGATCAGCCACTCCCAGAAGTTCGGCGGCTTGGTGTGCGGGTTGTCGACCCGGAAGATCTTGACGCCGAAGCTGATCCAGTGCCGCACCACGCGCAGCACCTCGGCGTAGATGCCGTCCGGATCGTTGTCGAAGTTGACCGGATAGATGTCCTGGTACTTCTTGGGCGGGTTCTCGGCGTAGGCGATCGTGCCGTCCGGCAGGACCGTGAACCACTCGGGATGCTCCTTCGCCCACGGGTGGTCCGGGGCGCACTGCAGCGCCAGATCGAGGGCCACCTCGAGGTCGAGTTCGCGCGCCCGGGCGACGAAGGCGCGGAAGTCGTCCTCCGTGCCGAGCTGCGGGTGGATCGCGTCGTGGCCGCCCTCGTCGGAGCCGATGGCCCAGGGGGAGCCCACGTCGTCCGGGCCGGCGGTGAGGGTGTTGTTCGGTCCCTTGCGGTTGACCTTGCCGATCGGGTGGATGGGCGGCAGGTACACCACGTCGAAGCCCATCGCGGCGACCCGCGGCAGTTCCTCCGCGGCGGTGGCGAAGGTGCCGTGCCGTGGCGTGCCGTCCTCGTTCCACCCGCCCGTCGAGCGGGGGAAGAACTCGTACCAGGAACCGAACAGGGCCCGTTCCCGATCGACCACGGCGGTGTACGCCTTCCCGCGGGTGATCAGCTCGCGCAGCGGATTGGCCCGCAGGATCTCGGTGATGTCGGCGGCGAAGGCAGGGGCGATCCGGTCGGCGAGCGGCCGCTCCGAACGCAGCGCCGCGGCCACGGCGAGCAGGGCCGGCCGGTTGGGGCGCGGCGCGGTCTTCGCGGCCTTCTCGAACAGGCGGGCGCCGATCTCGATGTCGTTCGCCAGGTCCTCCGGACCCTGGCCGGCGTCGACCTTCGCGTCCACCGCGTGCCGCCACGTGCTCACCGGATCGCTCCAGGCCTCCACCCGGTACGTCCACAGTCCCGGACTGGTGGGGGTGAACACGGCGTGGAAGGTGTCGGGCACCTCGCCGGGAACCATCGGGATCCGGATCAGCTTCCCTTCGCTCTCCGGGTCCGATCCCGGCCCGCGCACGGCCAGGGTGGCGGCGACGGCGTCGTGGCCTTCTCGCCACACGACTGCCGACACGGGAACCACCTCCCCGACAACGGCCTTGACCGGATGTCGCCCTCCCGAGATGTCGGGACGGACATCGTCGATGCCGAGGCGGCCTGTCGCGCTGGCTCCGATTCGACCTGTCACGCTCGCTCCGTTCCGTCTGTCATGCCGGCTCCGTTTCCCTCGCACGGACTGCTGACGAGCCTTCGGATGCGGCCCGTCCCCAACCGTAGTGGAGGTACGCACCGCCGTCCCCTCATGCGACGCGCAATGTCGTCGACGCCCCGCAATAGCTGTTACCCGGGGTCGACGCGACGGAACGAGCGAGCCCCGCGGCGCCGTGTGCCGCGGGGCTCGCGCGTCCGCTCGCGGGGAACGTGGCCCGGCCGCCGGACGGCCGCCGCATTTGCCGGTCTTCCCGGCCGGCCGAATGTCGGTAGTCTTCCCGGGGTGAGAGCCTTGCGTCGGTTCACCGTACGAGCCCACCTTCCCCAGCGGCTGGCCGGACTGGGCCCGCTCGCCGTCAACCTGCGCTGGTCGTGGCACACGCCCACGCAGGACCTGTTCGCCTCGATCGACTCCGCGCTGTGGCGTCGCGTCGAGCACGACCCGGTGCGGATGCTCGGCGAGGTGCCGCCGGCCCGTCTCGACGCGCTCGCCGCCGACGAGGAGTTCCTCGCGCGGCTCGACGCCGAGTCGGCCGACCTCGACGACTACCTCGCGAGGCCGCGCTGGTACCAGCACCAGCAGCAGGAGGGCACCGGGCTGCCGTCCGGCATCGCCTACTTCTCCATGGAGTTCGGCGTTTCCGAGGTTCTGCCGAACTACTCCGGCGGACTCGGCATCCTGGCCGGCGATCACCTCAAGGCGGCCTCGGACCTCGGCCTGCCGCTCATCGGTGTCGGCCTGCTCTACCGCTCCGGCTACTTCCGTCAGTCCCTGACCGCCGACGGATGGCAGAGCGAGCACTACCCGAACTACGACCCGCAGGGCCTGCCGCTGCGGCTGCTGACCGAGGCCGACGGCACCCCTGCCCTGATCCAGGTCGCCATGCCCGGCAATCGCACCCTCACCGCCCGGGTGTGGATCGCCCAGGTGGGCCGCGTCCCGTTGCTGCTGCTCGACTCGGACATCGCCGAGAACGACGAGGAACTGCGCGGGGTCACCGACCGCCTCTACGGCGGCGACCAGGACCATCGCATCAAGCAGGAGATCCTGGCCGGGGTCGGCGGGGTGCGCGCCGTCCGCGCCTACACCCGGATCGCGGGACTGCGCGATCCCGAGGTGTTCCACATGAACGAGGGACACGCCGGGTTCCTGGGCGCCGAACGCATCCGCGAACTGGTCACGGGCGCCGGTCTGGACTTCGACGAGGCGCTCGCCGCCGTGCGCGCCGGCACCGTCTTCACCACCCACACCCCGGTTCCCGCGGGCATCGACCGGTTCCCGGCGGAACTCGTCCGGCACTACTTCTCCGGACCGAACGGCGAGAACGAGTCGGCGCTGCTGCCCGGCCTGGGGGTGGACCGCGTCCTTTCCCTCGGCCGGGAATCGGACCCCCGTGTGTTCAACATGGCCCACCTGGGTCTGCGGCTCGGCCAGCGCAGCAACGGCGTGTCGAAGCTGCACGGCCGGGTCAGCCGCGAGATGTTCGTGGGCCTGTGGCCCGGCTTCGACGCCGGCGAGGTGCCGATCGGGTCGGTCACCAACGGCGTGCACGCCCATACCTGGGCCGCCCGCGAGTGGCTCGAGTTCGCCAACCGTCTCGCCGGTCCCGACCGGGTCGAGGAGGCCCAGGGCTGGGAACTGCTGCAGACGGTCGAACCGCGCGAGCTGTGGGCCACCCGCAACACGTTGCGTGCGCAGCTGGTGGAGGAGATCCGTCGGCGGCTGCGCCGGTCCTGGCTCCAGCGCGGCGCCACCGAGGCCGAACTCGGCTGGGTGGACGGGGTCTTCGATCCGCACGTGCTCACCGTCGGCTTCGCCCGCCGGGTGCCGACCTACAAGCGGCTCACCCTGATGCTGCGCGACCCGGAACGACTGCGGGCCCTGCTGCTCGACGAGGAGCGCCCCGTGCAGCTGGTCGTCGCCGGCAAGAGCCACCCGGCCGACGACGGCGGCAAGGCACTGATCCAGCAGGTGGTGCGGTTCGCCGATGCCGCCGACGTGCGGCACCGCATCGTTTTCCTGCCGGACTACGACATGTCCATGGCCCGGTACCTCTACTGGGGCTGCGACGTGTGGCTGAACAACCCGCTGCGCCCGCTCGAGGCGTGCGGCACCTCCGGGATGAAGTCGGCCCTCAACGGCGGGCTCAACCTCTCCATCCGCGACGGCTGGTGGGACGAGATGTACGACGGCGAGAACGGCTGGGCCATCCCCACCGCCGACGGTGTGATCGACGAACACCGCCGCGACGACCTCGAGGCCAGCGCCCTGTACGAGCTGCTCGAGCGCTCGGTCCTGCCGCGGTTCTACGACCGGGACGGCAGCGGTGTGCCCACCCGCTGGATCGAGATGGTGCGGCACACGCTCCAGAACCTCGGTCCGAAGGTGCTCGCCTCCCGCATGGTCCGGGACTACACCGTGCAGTACTACGCGCCGGCGGCCGCGGCCGCGCGCGAGGCGGTCGCCGACGGGTTCGCCGGAGCGCGCGAGCTCGCCCACTACCGGCGTCGCGTCGAGGCGGCATGGCCGGCCGTGCGGGTGGCCCAGGTCGACAGCGCCGGACTGCCGGACATCCCGGAGATCGGCTCCAAACTGGCCCTGACCGCCCACGTGTACCTCGACGGTCTCCGGGTGACCGACGTGGTCGTTCAGGCCGTCGTCGGCCGGGTCGGGGTCGACGACACCCTGTCCGACGTGGTGACGGTGCCGATGCGGCACACCGGCACGGACCCGCTGGGCGAGGTCTTCGAGGTCGAGGTCGCGCTGCCGATGGCCGGGTCGGTCGGCTACACGGTGCGGGTGCTGCCGCACCACGAGCTGCTCGCGTCGGACGCCGAACTCGGCAAGGTCGTGCTCGCCTAGCTAGCTCTCCGCGCCGGGCCCGCGGCCGCTCGCGTCGAGCAGGACGCGCGCGGCGTCGCGGGCCTGCCGCGCGACGGCGGGAGAACCGGAGATCGCCGCCGTCGCCATCGCCCCGTTGGCCAGGATCGCCAGCTGGTCGCCCAGTGCCGGGGGGCTGCCCGCGTCCGCCACGAGTCCGCGCAGGTAGCGCCGGAACGCGTCCTTGTGCGTGCGGGCGATCTCGGCGACGTCACCGGAGATTCCGCCGAGTTCGCCGAACGTGTTGATGAAGGTGCAGCCGCGGAAGTCGCTGCAGGCGAACCATTCCTCGAGAAAGTCGAACACCGCGAGAACCCGCTCGCGCGGATCGGTGCGGGCATCGACATACCGGCGCAGATCCGTCAGCACGGTGTGATCGCGCCGGGTCAGAACGGCCTCCACGAGCCGGTCCTTGGCGGGGTAGAGCTGATAGAGCCGCTTGAGCGACACCCCGGAGCGGGCCCGGATCGTGTCCATTCCGACGGCCTGGATGCCGTGCTCGTTGAACAGTTCCTCGGCGGCGTCGAGCAGCCGGGTCTGCGCGGTGTCCGCGTCCATCGGGCCCCTCCCTCTTGCATCGAGAACCATCGTTCTCTACGCTACACCACGTACCGGAGAACGCTCGTTCTCCGACCGATCCGAGGAGGACTCATGTCCGCTTCCGTTGTCCGCCACCGCACCGAGACCATCGACGGGCTCGACGTTTCCTACCGCGAGGCCGGGGACCCGGGTGCGCCGGCTCTCGTTCTGCTGCACGGCTTCCCGTCCAGCTCGCACATGTTCCGCCACCTGCTCGGCGAGCTCGCCGACCAGTACCACCTCGTCGCCCCCGACCACATCGGCTTCGGGCGATCGGCGATGCCCGCCGTCGACGAGTTCGACTACAGCTTCGACCGTCTCGCGCAGATCACCGATGCGCTGCTCGACCGGATCGGGCTGACGCGCTTCGCCCTCTACCTCCACGACTACGGCGCCCCGATCGGCCTGCGGATCGCGGCCGGGAACCCCGAGCGCGTCACCGCGCTGATCACCCAGAGCGGCAACGCCTACCGCGAAGGGTTCACCCCGTTCTGGGAGATCCTCTTCGCCCACGCACAGGACCGCGCCGCCCACGAATCCACCGTCCGTGCCCTCCTCGAGCCCGAGGCGACCCGGTGGCAGTACGTCCACGGTGTCCCCGAGGACCGGCTCGACCGGATCGCCCCGGAAGCCTGGCTGCTCGACCAACTGGGCCTCGATCGGCCCGGCAACAAGGAGATCCAGCTCCAGTTGTTCTGGGACTACCAGTTCAACCTCGACGCGTACCCGGCATTCCAGGAGTACTTCCGCGCCTGGCGGCCGCCGACCCTGGTGGCGTGGGGCCGCGGCGACGAGATCTTCGGTCCCGCCGGTGCGGAAGCATTCGCCCGCGACCTCCCCGACGCGGAGATTCACCTGCTCGACGCAGGCCACTTCGCCCTCGAGACCCACGGGCCGGAGATCGCGGACCTCGTCCGTGGATTCCTGGGCCGCACTCTGAACCCGGCCGCACTCTGAGCCCGGCCGCACACTCCGAGACCGAAGGAGAGTAATCGGATGCCACCGCTTCTCGGTGATGCACCGGACGGGTCCCGCCGTGCCCTGGCCGCCGCCCTCGCCCCGGGGGCCGTCGCGCTCGGCGCGGCCGGCGCGCTCGCCGCCCTCGAGAACCTCGCCCACTGGGCGGTGTTCGGGTTGCCGTACGTCGCGTCCGCAGCCCTCATCGCCCTCGCACCCGGCACCCCGGCCGCCCGGCCCGGAGCGATCGTGCGGGCCTACCCTGCGGCCGCGGCCGCGGCGCTCGTCGTCGCGGCCGTCGCCGGTCCGTCGCAGGCCGGCGCCGCCGTCGCAGCGGGACTTGCGGTCGTCGCCATGGCGCTGCTGCGGGCGCCGCATGTGCCCGCCGCGGTGTGTGCCGGGGCGATCGGGCTCACGGACCCGGGGATCGGCTACGTGGGAACCACGCTGGTGCCGGCGCTCCTCGTCGTCCTCGGCGTCGCGACCGTCGCCGGGCGGGTGCTGCCCGGATTCGTCTATCCGGCGCGGGTCGCCCGTGCCGGCTGACCGGGACGGTCGCCCGTCGCTGTGCGCACGCCCTCGCTTCGAGGTATAGGACCGCGGGGCGGTGGGTATACACCCGATGCGTCCGACCGAGGACGCATCGGAAATCGAGGAGGAGGATGCACTCGCGACACGCCTCTCAGGCGTTCACATCGACCGGGTTGTTCTACCGCGGGGTCCGCGCCGAGCCGAGCCAGGTGACGATGCTCCGGCAGGCCCTGGACCGGTGGCTGGACCGCCTCCACCTCGAGGTCGAACTCGGGCAGGATGTGCTGCTGGCCAGCTACGAAGCGCTGGCCAATGCCGTCGAGCACGCGTATCCCGACGGGTACGGGGATCGTGTCGGTGCGGTCGACCTGGAGGCCGTCTATCGACCGGGGGAACGTTCCGTCGAAGTGATCGTCACCGATCACGGCCGCTGGCGCACCCCGGAGGATCCGTCCGGCGACAGCTGCCGTGGCCACGGGCTCGCGCTGATCCGGACCCTGACGTCCCACACGGATGTCGTCACCGTCCCCGACGGCACCTCGGTCTCGATGAAGTGGGACGTCTCGACCTCGCCCGCGCTCGTCGCGGCGCCGTGACCCCGTAGTGACGCATCAGCGGTGACCCGGCAGTGACACATCGGCCGTGACCCGGCAGTGACGGACCACCGGCTTCCGGAAGCGCCCCCCTGCGGCGCTGTCCGGAAGCCGGTGGTCCGGTCGGAGACCACCGACGCCGGGAGAACGTCGGTGGTCAGCTCCTGCGGCCGCGCCGGCTCGACGCCCATCCGGGGCGCCGGGGCGAGGCCGCGGTGGCCCTGCGATCGTCGCCGGTCACAGTGTTCCCGTGGTCGTCCGCGAACATCGCGTCGATACGAGCCTTGATCTCGGCCGTGCTCATCGCCGAACCCGGGACGGTGCTCGGGTCGGCGACGTGATTGAGGTGGTTCATCGGTTCCTTGCTCGGGTGGGCCCGGGCGGGCCGTCGGAGTCGGGAGTGGGCGAGGTCAGGAGCGGATCATCACCGCTGCGACCGCGACCGTCGCCACCGTGAGAAGGGCGGCCAGCACGCCGAGGGTGAGGGATCGGCTGATCGCGACGGCCAGCCCGCACGAGAGGGTGCCGGCACCGACGATGATGGACGGTACCGAGAGCAGCGGCGAGTTGTCGCTGTGGGGAGCCGGATGGGCGAGGTGAGCCATGGGTGTTCCTTCTTCGCGGATCGTGTCCGGGAGGTACACCTGCTCGGAGCGACGGGCAACCGGGCCTCGAGCGGTGTTCTCCCGAAAACCTGTCCACACGATTCGTGGAGAGTGAGAGAGGAGCACCGGGGGTCGGGGCGGCTCCGATTCGGGCGTCGCCGGGATCTGGGGCGGACGCTCTGTGTACCAGGATATGTGATGTGACGCGTGCGACGCCACCCAAGAACTGTGATGTGTGTCACTATCGAGGGTGTTGCCGACCGGAGGGGGCGCGCCGGTGTTCGACCAGGACGAGTTCATGGCGGTGCTGTCGCGGTTCGCGCGCCTGCTGCCCACCCCCTACGACGTCGGCGCAGCGCTCGACGAGCTCGTCGACGGCGTGACCGCCGTTCTGGGTCTCCTCGGGTGCGGCGTGAGCCTGCAGTGCGAGGGCCGGCTGCAGTTCGTCACCGCGGCCGCCGAGGTGGTGGGGGAGATGGAACGCTGCCAGGAGGAGGCCGGGGTGGGGCCGTGCCAGTACGCGTTCGATCGTGGCGAGCCCATCGCGGTCGCCGACGTGCGGACACGATCAGACCTGTGGCCGGACTACGCCGAGAAGGCCCGCGAGCACGGGATCGCGGCGGTGGCCGGCATACCGATGCAGCTCGCGGACGAGAAGATCGGCGCTCTCGACCTGTACGCGTGCGAACCGCGCGAATGGGCGGATCGTGAGATCGCGGCGGCGCAGATCTTCGCAGACATGGCCACCGGCTACATCGTCAACTCCAACAAGCTGCGGCAGCACGAGCAGCTGAACGCGCAACTGCAGGCGGCGCTCGATTCGCGCATCGTCATCGAACAGGCGAAGGGCATCATCGCCCACGCCCGGAGCACCACCCCCGACGAGGCGTTCCGGCTCATCCGCGGCCACGCCCGCAGCAACCAGGCACCCGTGCGGTCGGTTGCCAAGGCGATCGTCGAGGTGGGCCTGCGGGTCTGATCACCGGGTGCCGCGGCGGCCGCGGTTCTCACACCGGTCGGACGTTCTCCGCCTGAGGTCCCTTCACACCCAGTCCGATCTCGAACTCGACGCGCTGACCCTCTGTCAGCGAGCGGAAGCCCGTCCCCGCGATCTCCGAGTAGTGGACGAAGATGTCGGGCCCGCCGCCCTCCTCCGCGATGAAGCCGAACCCCTTCTCCTCGTCGAACCACTTCACAACGCCCTGTGGCATATCCGAAAAGCCCCCTGTCCCTGCGACCCTCGACTCCGGCGCCTGCGCCGCCTTCGATGCTGCCGCGAAACGGCCGGAAATTCCGGGAAAGTCGTGAACGTTTCGGGATCGGACGCGTCGCGGCCCGGTCAGCCCCGCAGACGGACGAGCGCCTTGCGCACCACCCGCGGATCGGCTGTCTCCCAGAACGGGGGCAGCGACGCGCGCAGATACCCGCCGTACCGTGCGGTCGCCAGGCGGGGATCGAGCACCGCCACGACACCCCGATCGTCCGTGCTGCGCAACAACCGGCCCACGCCCTGCGCGAGCAGCAGCGCGGCGTGGGTGGCCGCCACCGACAGGAAGCCGTTGCCCCCGCGCGCCTCCACCGCCCGCTGCCGCGCCACCAGCAGCGGGTCGTCCGGTCGCGGGAACGGGATCCGGTCCAGGATCACCAGCGACAGCGACGGTCCCGGCACGTCCACGCCCTGCCACAGCGACAGGGTCCCGAACAACGACGTCGGTTCGTCGGCCGCGAACTTCTCCACCAGGGCGCCGGTCGCGTCCTCGCCCTGGCACAGGACCGGCGTGTCCAGGCGCTCCCGCATCGCCTCCGCCGCCGCCTTCGCGGCGCGCATCGACGAGAAGAGCCCGAGCGTGCGGCCGCCGGCGGCCTCGACCAGCTCCGCGATCTCGTCCAGGTACGCGGGGGAGAGCCCGTCGCGGCCGGGGGCCGGCAGGTGCTTGGCGACGTACAGGATGCCGGAGCGGGCGTGATCGAACGGCGATCCCACGTCCAGGGAATTCCACCGCAGGTCCCCGTCGTCCGACGGTGGTTCCGTCCCCGACGCCGCGCCGGTGTCGCTGCGGGCCGGCGACTGCGGCGGCAGCCCCCAGTTGACGGCGAGCGCGTCGAACGAGCCACCCACCGTCAACGTCGCCGAGGTCAGGACGACCGTCGACGCGGCGAACAGCCGGGACCGCAGCAGTCCGCCGACGGACAGCGGCGCCATCCGCACCGTGTGGCGGGTGTTGCCGCGGAACTCGTCGGCGGCGTGCCAGACGACGTCCCGGCGGGCAGCGGGATCCGTCTCCTCGAAGGCGGTCAGCACGCGAACCGCGCAGTCGTGCACCTCGTCGACGTCCGCCAGCGCCTGGTTGCGGGCCGCGGCGGCCTCGGCGTCGAGCCCCGCCTTGGGTGGTCCGATCGCCGTGCACACGGCCCACGCCGCGTCGCGGATCGCGGCCAGCGCCGCGCCCGCGCCCTCGGGCAACTCGTCCCACCGCCCCGGCGGCAGCTCCTCGAGCAGCGCCTCCCAGTTCTCGGCGGCCCCCTCGAGTCGGTCGACGTCCTCGTCCTCGATCAGCTTCACGCAGCGCCGCGCCGCGGCCGAGACGGTGCCGCCGGACAGCTCCGCCGTCGCCACCCCGGTGACGCGGTCCACGAGTTCGTGCGCCTCGTCGACCACCACCACGTCGTGCTCGGGCAGGATCGAGATGCCGCTGATCGCGTCGATCGCCAGCAGCGCGTGGTTGGTGACGACCACGTCGACCTGCCCGGCCTCGGCGCGGGCGATCTCCGCGAAACAGTCGTCGCCGACCGGGCACCGCGACTTGCCCAGGCATTCGCGGGCGGTGACACTCACCTGACGCCACGCCTCATCCGACACGCCGGGGACGAGGTCGTCGCGGTCGCCGGTGCCGGTGGTCGACGACCACTCCGTGATCCGACGCACCTCCCGGCCGATCCGCGACAGGGCGAACGCGTCGAACAACTGGTCGTCCGCAGGCGGCTCCTCGGCCAGACCGGTGTGGATCTTGTTCAGGCACAGATAGTTCCCGCGGCCCTTGAGGATCGCGAAGCGGGGGCGCCGGCCCAGCGCCGACTCCAGCGCGCCGGCCAGCCGCGGCAGGTCCCGGTCCACCAGCTGACGCTGCAGTGCGATCGTCGCGGTGGAGACCACCACCGTCCGGCCCGTCTGCACCGCATACCGCACGGCCGGCACGAGGTAGGCCAGCGACTTGCCGGTGCCGGTGCCGGCCTGGACCGCGAGGTGCTCGCCGGTGTCCAGCGAATGCGCCACCGCCGAGGCCATGGTCAGCTGGTTGCGCCGTTCCTTGCCGCCCAGCGCGTGCACCGCGGTGCGCAGCAGTTCCGGCACATTCGGGAGTTCGGGCACCGCGTCAGGGTACTGGGCACCACCGTCAGGTTCGCGGCCCGACCTGTCCGACCAGGTCCACACCCGCCCCCCGGAGCGCCGAGAGCGCCGACTCGACGGTCGCCTCGCTCACCCCGGCCGTGTACGGCAGCAGCACCCGCGTGTCGAACCCGGCGGCGGTGGCATCGAGCGCGGTCGCCCGCACGCAGTGATCGGTGGCGATACCCACGATGTCGACCGCGGTGACCCCGTGCCCGCGCAGCCACCCGTCGAGGGACTCGCCCGTGTCGTGGCTGCCCTCGAAGCCCGAGTACGCGGCCTCGAACGCCCCCTTGGAGAAGACCGCCTCCACGCGGGTGGTGTCGAGGGCCGGATGGAACTCGGCACCCTCGGTTCCCGCCCGGCAGTGCGGCGGCCACGAGTCCACGAAGTCCGGCTCCTCGGCGAAGTGCGCACCCGGATCGACGTGGTGATCCCGGGTGGCGACCACGTGCGCGTAGTCCTGCGCGTGTGCGGCCAGATACCGGCTGATGTCCGCGGCGACCGCGGCGCCGCCGGCCACGGCCAGCGACCCGCCCTCACAGAAGTCGTTCTGCACGTCGACGATGATCAGCGCCCGCGACAACGTCCTCACCTCACGAATCGGGTCGGCACCGCGGCCTCGCCCGCCGACAGGGTCAGGGCCTCCCACGGGAGACTGATCAGCCCGTGCGCGAGCAATGCCCGGCTCTCCTCCAGCGTAGGCCCGTCGCCGACCCGCTCGCCGTTGCAGACCAGCGGAACCATCAGCTCGTGCACCACCTCGCCGTCGCCCCCCGGTGCGGGCGCGTCCGCCGGGTAGATCACCTCTTCCACCAGCGTGCCGGTCGGGCGGGCGAACCGCACCGCGCGCTTGGCGCCGCCCCGGGACTCCTTGTGCGCGCTGCGCTTCTCCACCGGGATGCCGTCGACCTCGACCAGCTTGTAGACCATCCCGGCCGTGGGCGCGCCCGAGCCGGTGACCAGCGACGTCCCGACGCCGTACACGTCGACCGGCTCGGCGCGCAGACCTGCGATCGAGTACTCGTCCAGGTCACCCGACAACACGATCTTCGTGTTCGTCGCGCCCAGGCCGTCGAGCTGCTCCCGCACCTGCCGGGCCAGCACGCCGAGATCGCCCGAGTCGATCCGCACGGCCCCGAGTCCGGTGCCGGCCACCTCGACGGCCGTGCGCACCCCGTTGGTGATGTCGTACGTGTCCACCAGCAGCGTGGTCCCCACCCCGAGCGTCTCGACCTGGCTCCGGAACGCCGCCGCCTCGTCGCGGCCCGCCCCGGTGGTGTGCACGAGCGTGAACGCGTGCGCCGCGGTACCCGTGCCCGGCACCCCGTACCGGCGCACCGCCTCGAGATTCGACGTCGCGTCGAAGCCCGAGAGGTATGCCGCCCGCGCACACGCGACCGCCGCCTCCTCGTGGGTCCGGCGCGACCCCATCTCGATCAGCGTGCGGCCGTCCGCGGCGCTGACCATCCGCGCCGCCGCCGACGCCACCGCGCTGTCGTGGTTGAGGATCGACAGGATCAGGGTCTCGAGCAGGACGCACTCGGCGAACGTGCCGCGCACCGCCAGCACCGGCGAACCGGGGAAGTAGAAATCGCCCTCCCGGTAGCCCTCGATGTCGCCGGAGAACCGGTAACCGCGCAGCCACTCCACGGTCGAGGCGTCGAGGAACCGTGCCGCCACGGCCAGTTCCTCCTCGCCGAAGTGGAACCTCTCCAGCGCATCGATCAGCCGGCCGGTCCCACCGACCACGCCGTACCGGCGCCCGGGCGGCAGACGCCTCGCGAACACCTCGAACGTGCAAGGGCGGGAACCGGTGCCGTCCGCGAGCGCGGCCTCGAGCATCGTCAGCTCGTAGACGTCCGTGAACAGGGCGGTGCTCGCCGTCGCAGTGCGCGGCAGAAGGGAATCGGGCACCCGATCACTGTAGAGCGCGGGCCGGGATGCGGCTGTATTGCCGGGCGCCGACGCCGTACCCTGGAGACATGGCGACGTGTTCCCCGACAAGCCCGTTCGGCACCGCCCCCCCGGAGCCGTCCGACGCAGTCACCGTGGCCTCGTTTCCCGCCGTCACCATGGCGGCAGGGCAGGCAATGCCGGCGGAAGCCGAAACCGTCGAGGAGATCGAAGCAGTCGACCGGCCCTGGGTCACCGTCGTGTGGGACGACCCGGTCAACCTCATGCACTACGTCGCGTACATCTTCCAGAAGCTGTTCGGGTACAGCAAGGCCAAGGCCACCGAGCTGATGCTCAAGGTGCACAACGAAGGCAAGGCGGTCGTCTCGAGCGGCTCGCGTGACAAGATGGAACACGACGTGCAACGCCTGCACGCCGCCGGGCTGTGGGCGACGATGCAGCGGGCCGAGTGACCGGCCGCCCGCTCGCCGACCATCCCGACCGCGAAGCCAGGAGGAGCCGACCGACGTGCGGCAGTGGAGCAGGAAGAACTCGCTCGGAGGCGTGAAGCTGCGATCCGAGATGGACGCACACGAGGCGTCGGTGCTGCGCTCGCTCGTCGCATCCGTACTCGGCATGCTCGAAGAACGCGCCGCCGGCGCCCCGCAGGACGACCTCGCCGCCCTCACCGGCCTGCGCACCGGCAACTGCACCCCGCCGGACGTCCCCGCCCTGCAACGGCTGCTGCCCGACTTCCACCGGCCCGACGCCGACGCCACCGTCCATCCCGACGACGAATCCGCCGACCTCAACGGTGCCCTGCGCAGCCTGCACGAACCCGACATCATCGACGCCAAGCTCGCCGCCGGAGCCGTCATCCTGCGCACCGTCCCCGAATCCGGCGGCAAGGTGGTGCTCAGCCCGGAACAGGCCGATGCCTGGCTGTACGGGCTCAACGACCTCCGGCTGGCCCTCGGCACCACCCTCGGCATCGACGACGACACCCCCGAGACACTCGACGAAGACGACCCGCGGGCCCCGCACCTCGACGTCTACCACTGGCTGACCTGGATGCAGGACTCCCTCGTCCAGGCGCTGCTGCCGTGACGGCCACGCCCGGACCCACCGACTCGCTCACCGACGTCGCCGGCCTGCGCGTCGGGCACTGGCAGGCCCTCGACGCCGACGTCACCCTCGGCTCCGACCACGCCTTCGGCACCGGGCGGGCCACCGGATGCACCGTCGTCGTGCCCGACCGTGCCGTCACCGCCGCCGTCGACGTCCGCGGCGGCGGGCCCGGCACCCGCGAAACCGACCTGCTCGATCCCAGCCACTCCGTCCAGCGCGTCGACGCGGTGCTCCTCACCGGAGGCAGCGCCTACGGGCTCGCCGCCGCCGACGGCGTGATGCGGTGGCTCGAGGAACAGGGCCGCGGCATTCCGATGGGGCCGCCGGGGGCCGTGGTGCCCATCGTGCCGGGCGCGGTCGTCTTCGACCTGCCCGTGGGGGAGTGGACCGCCCGGCCCACCGCCGACAGCGGATACCGGGCCGCCGCGGCCGCCGGCACGACCGTCGCCCGTGGCACCGTCGGCGCCGGAGTCGGCGCACGCGCCGGCACCCTCAAGGGCGGCATCGGCACCGCGAGCCTGTTCCTGGCCGAGGGCCCCGCCGCCGGCGTCACCGTCGCAGCCCTCGTCGTCGCCAACCCCGTCGGAGCCGTGTTCGACCCCGAGACCGGCCTGCCCTGGGGCCTCGGCCCCGCCCGGGCCGCCCGGCTCGGGCTCGTCGCGCCCACCGCAACCGACCTCGCCGCCGCCAACGCCCTCGCATCCAAGGGCACCGCCCTCAACACCACCATCGGCGTCGTCGCCACCGACGCCGACCTGACCGCCGCGGCCTGCCGCCGTGTCGCCGTCGCCGGGCACGACGGCCTCGCCCGGGCCGTCCGCCCCGCCCACTCACCCCTCGACGGCGACACACTCTTCGCCCTGGCCACCGGCACCGCGACGCCCCCCGGCGCGAGCCGACCGATCCCGGAGGCCTTCGCGCCCGAACTGCCCGTGCTGGCCGCCGTGTGCGAGGCGGCCGCCGAGGTCGTCCAGCGCGCCGTCGTCGACGCGGTGCTGCAGGCCACCGCGGTCGCGGGTATCCCCGCCTATCGTGACGTGTTCCCCTCCGCCTTCACGGCCGGGATTCCCACGTCGCGCTGAGGGCCGCGCTGAGGGCTCAGCCCGACGTGCCCTCCGACACGCGCTTCATCTGGTCGCCGCAGCAGATCTCCGAATGCGGCATCCCCTCGGTGCAGGGGCACGGCTTCTCGTAGACGATCTGCGCGCCGCACTTCTCGCAGGCGTAGCGATCTCCGACGTTTCTCGGCACGACTGCCTCCCGGGTCCGACGGTGCCTCCCACAGTAGCCACCGGGCCGCCGGTCGACAGGGCTTTCACGGCGAAGCCCGACCGTCGCCGCGCACGTGTCGAGCGGTGCGCACGTCGGTAGGCTCGAAAGCCAGGAACACAGCACAGGACACACGCGAAGGGCGAGCGCATGACCGTACCCGACGGTTCCCGTCCCGGGCCCCGGCCCGTCTGGCAGCGCGCGGCGCTCCTGATCGCCGGATTCGTCGCCCTGCTCTACGGCGTCGAAGCCGTCGACGCCGCCGCGCCCGCCGACCTCGACTCCGCCGGTATCGAACCGAGAACCGCCGACGGGCTGTGGGGCGTGGCGTTCGCACCCGTGCTCCACGCCGACTGGGCGCACCTGAGCGCCAACACCATTCCGCTGCTCGTGCTCGGCTTCCTCGTGCTCGTCTCCGGCATCGGCCGCGGTCTGGCCGCCACCGCGATCATCTGGGTGGTCGGCGGGCTCGGCACCTGGCTCACCGCCGGGTCCGGCTTCGTGCACATCGGCGCGTCGATCCTCGTCTTCGGGTGGCTCACCTACCTGATCACACGCGGCATCTTCACCCGGCAGTCGAGCCAGATCGTCATCGGGGTGATCGTGCTGTTCGTCTACGGCAGCATCCTGTGGGGCGTGCTGCCCAGCGATCCGCGCGTCTCCTGGCAGGGGCACCTCTTCGGCGCCGTGGGCGGCGTCCTGGCCGCCTGGCTGCTCTCCGCCGACGAGCGTCGCCGCCGCCGCCCGCCGGCCGTGCCCACCTCCTCGTTCGGGTGAGACGCACCCCCGCGCAACAACTGACCGATCGGTAGGCTCACAGCGTCGCCGCAACTGTGACATCTCTCGATCAAAACCTGCGTTGGCTTCGTCGCAGCCACAGGGACGTGGCAGCATGACCCCCATGCGCATGACCGTCCTGGGGTGTTCCGGCAGCGTGGCCGGGCCGGATTCCGCCGCGTCGGGCTACCTGATCACCGCCCCGGGCACCCCGCCCCTGGTGATCGACTTCGGTCCCGGCGTCCTCGGGGCCCTCCAGCGCTACGCCGACCCCGGCGAGGTCTCGCTGCTGCTCTCGCACCTGCACGCCGACCACTGCCTCGACATCCCCGGCCTGCTCGTCTGGCGGCGCTATTCCCCGAACCGCCCCACCGGACGGACCCTCGTCTACGGCCCCTCGGACACCAGCGTGCGCATCGGCGCCGCCTCCGCCGAGATCGCCGGCGAGATGGACGACGTCAGCGACACCCTCGACGTGCGCCCCCTCGCCGACGGCGAAGCCTTCCGCTTCGGCGCGCTCACCATCCACCCCGGCCGGGTCAACCACCCGCCCGAGGCCTACGGATTCCGCATCACCAGCGACTCCGGGCGCACCGTTGTCTACACCGGCGACACCGGCATGTGCGACGAGGTCGTCGAGCTCGCGCGCGGCGCCGACGTCCTGCTGTCCGAGGCCTCGTGGACCCACGCACCCGACGACCGCCCCGACGGCATCCACCTCTCCGGCGCCGAGGCCGGCATGCTCGCCGCTCGCGCCGAGGTGGGCGAGTTGCTGCTCACCCACATCCCGCCGTGGACCTCGCGCGAGGACGTCATCGCCGAAGCCAAGGAGCAGTACTCCGGGCCCGTCCACGCGGTGTCCGCCGGGGACGTCTACCCCATCTAATAGGCTCGTCCGGGTGACCACACGAGAAGACGGCAGAGCGGACGACGAACTCCGCCCCATCCGGATCACCCGAGGATTCACCAACCACCCCGCGGGCTCGGTGCTCGTGGAATTCGGCCAGACCCGCGTCATGTGCACCGCCAGCGTCGAAGAGGGCGTGCCGCGCTGGCGCAAGGGCTCCGGTCTCGGCTGGCTCACCGCCGAATACGCGATGCTCCCCGCCGCCACCCACACCCGCAGCGGACGCGAATCCGTCAAGGGCAAGCTCGGCGGCCGCACCCAGGAGATCAGCCGCCTCGTCGGCCGCGCCCTGCGCGCCTGCATCGACCTCGCCGCCATCGGCGAGAACACCATCGCCATCGACTGCGACGTCCTGCAGGCCGACGGCGGCACCCGCACCGCCGCCATCACCGGCGCCTACGTGGCCCTCGTCGACGCCGTCGCGTGGCTGAGCGCGGCGGGCCGCCTCACCGACCCGCAGCCGATCTCGTGCGCCATCGCGGCCGTGAGCGTCGGTGTCGTCGACGGCCGCGTCCGCCTCGACCTGCCCTACGAGGAGGACGTGCGCGCCGAGGTCGACATGAACGTCATCGCCACCGACACCGGCACCCTCGTCGAGGTCCAGGGGACCGGCGAAGGTGCGACGTTCGCCCGGTCCACCCTCGACAAGATGCTCGACTCCGCGCTCGCCGGCATCGCCGAACTGTGCGAGATCCAGAAGCAGGCGCTCGACGCCCCCTACCCGGGCACGCTGCCGCAGCCCGTGACCCCCGAGCGGACCAGGAAGAAGTTCGGTGTCTGACAGGGTGCAGGTGCTCGTGGCGAGCCGGAACGCGAAGAAGTTGCGCGAACTGCGGCGCGTCCTCGACGCCGCCGGGATCGAGGGGATCGACCTCGTCGGACTCGACGCCGTGCCGCCCTACGACGAGGCGCCCGAGACCGGCGCGACGTTCGAGGAGAACGCGGCCGCCAAGGCTCGCGACGGCGCGGCGGCGACCGGAATGCCGTGCGTCGCAGACGATTCCGGACTCGAGGTCGATGCCCTCAATGCGATGCCCGGGGTGCTCTCCGCCCGGTGGTCGGGGCGGCACGGCAACGACCACGCCAACACCGAACTGCTGCTCGGGCAGCTGCAGGACGTTCCCGACGAGCGCCGCGGCGCGGCATTCGTCTCCGCCTGTGCCCTCGCCGTCCCCGGTGACGACGGCGAGATCGCGGTGCACGTCGTGCGCGGTGAGTGGCGCGGCTCCATCGTCCACAGCCCGCGCGGCGCCAACGGTTTCGGCTACGACCCGGTGTTCCGGCCCGAGGGGGAGGAGCGCACCGCCGCCGAGCTCAGCGCCGAGGAGAAGGACGCCTCGTCGCACCGCGGGCGCGCACTGGCACGATTGGTGTCCGATCTCGCAGCGCTCGCCCGCTGACGCCCGCCGCCGCGGCGCGAAGCCTGCGCTCCCACGCGAAACAAGAAGCCGCCCACGCAATCGCGTGGGCGGCTTGCTGTTTCGCGCGCCGATCGGCCGGCCGGATCAGACGCCGAAGTCGGCCTTGACCTGCTTCGTGCGCTGGTGCTCGACGAAGAACGACAGGAACGGGATCGTGCCGGCGAGGAGGGTGCCGATCGTGCGGCCCGCGGGCCAGCGCACCTTGATCGCCAGGTCGAGCGTGAGCACGAGATACACCGCGTAGACCCAGCCGTGGACCACGGCGATCCAGCCGGGGACGTTCTCGACCTTCAGGATGTACTTCGCGACCATCTCGCCGGTGAGCACGAGCAGCCACACGCCGGTGATCCAGGCGAGCGCGCGGTACCGCGTCAGGGCCGAGGCAATCTTCTTCCGGTCGGCCTCCGGACGGGACTGCGGCGCGGTCGAACCGCTCGTCTGGTCGGGTGCCTGCTCGGGGGTCGTGCTCACTGAGCGCTCCTATCGGACCTGCGCGCAAGCTGCGCGAGGTAATCGTTGTACTCCAGCATCTGCCGAGCCTCCGGGTCGTCCGGATCGACGGCCGCGTTCGGATCGAGCCCAGTGCGGGGCCGCTGGGGGAGGAGATCCTCGGGGATCTCGGTGGGTTCCTTCGGTTCCGACGCGCGCGGCGCACCCGTGGCCTGGCTCTCGGCGTCCTCGGTCTCGAGTTTCACGAACCGGCGGTAGGCGTAGACGCAGAAGAAGGCGAAGGCGGGCCACTGCAGGGCGTAGCCGAGGTTCTGGAACGTGCCGCCCACGGCCTCGAACCGTGTCCATTGCCAGAAACCCAGACCGAGACAGCCGGCCGCGGCGACCGTCACCAGTACGACGAGGGCAAGGCGACGCGGCGGACGGTTCTCGGACACGTCATCAAAAGTACCCGAGCGGCCCCTCGACCTGCCAAGAGCGGTCGGGGGGCCGTGGGCGAGGTCACGTGGTGCGCGAGGGGGGACTCGAACCCCCACGTCCTTTCGGACACAGGTACCTAAAACCTGGGCGTCTGCCTGTTCCGCCACTCGCGCTGGACCCATGAACCATACGACATCCGACCGAGAATTACCTCGTCCGTAGTCGATGGTTTCGTGCCGCCCACGTCGCTGTCTGGCTGTGGCAGTTGGGGCAGAGGAAGCGGACGTTTTCCGGTCGGGAGTCGTTCGGATTCCCGTCGATGTGGTCCACATGCAGTGTCAGTGGGAGATCACACCATTCCGGTCCGATACCGCAGCTTTCGCACTTGTGGGGGCGGCCGGACTCGAGGAGGGCGCGGCGGAGTAGCTTCGCCATTCGTCGCGGCGTGCCCGTGGGCTGCACTACAAGTACCTCCCGCCACGGGAGGCGATTTCGTGCCGGTGCCCCACCCATGTGCGCTTGACCAGTGAAGTGAGATGTGTCGAGCCCCAGCCGTTTGATCCGGCGACTGAGGTGATGGTGCGAACCCCCGCTCGGCACCAGGCCCAAGTAGCGCATGACCCCCGCAACGCTCGTCGAGTTTCGGACCGCATCCTCGAGGACTTCCCGTGTGTACTTCGTCGACCGTCCCATCATCCCCCCTGGATCGAATGTATGTTCGATGCGCGGGACTGTATCGGACGGCGTCGACAAATTGCCGAAAGTGCCCTCATGCACGCGTTTCGCGGTCAGTCAAGATGGTAACGATTGTGTAACGATAAACCTGAGGGATTCCTCAGGTTGATGGACGTCCATGTAGCCGCGCAGCCTGCGCGGACTCTCCCTACCAACCGGTCACTTCTCCGACCTCCTGTGAGTGATCTCACGTGCCCCTTCGGGGGAGGTAACCCGCGCGGAACAAAACATGAGGAACCCCTCATGATTTTGTGTCACTCTTGGGTAGCCCGAACGAGCAGATCAGAGCCCATCAGAACGCCAACGGCGGCGCGGGCGGCCACGAGACCACGCCCTTGCGGTGTTCAGGAGAGGAACTACACGCGTGACGATCGACGAGACCACACCAGCCGACAACGGACGGAACTCGAAGGCATCACGACGCGCCAGTGACCGGGGCAACGCCCCCGCTTCCCGTAAGGGCGCGCTGGTCGACAAGCTCCTCGCCGGGGAGCCCTACGCACTCGCCTTCGGTGGCCAGGGCGCTCCCTGGCTCAGCTCCCTCGAAGAACTCAGCCGCGACAACGGGCTCGAGCCGGTCCTGACCGAACTGGTCAACGAGGCCACCGCGCTGCTCGTGCCCGTCGCACACGACCTCGTCGTCGTGCGCCCGAGCGGCTTCGACCCCATCGCCTGGATGCTCGAGCAGGAGGTCGCCGACGAGGACGAGACGCCCGTCTCCGGCCCCTCCGAGTCCACGCTGACTTCCGCCGCGGTCTCGCTGCCCGGCGTGTTCCTGACCCAGGTGGCCGCGCTGCGCGCGCTGGCGAACCAGGGCCTCGACGTGACCGCCCAGGCTCCGGCCGCCGTGATCGGCCACTCGCAGGGCGTGCTGGCCGTCGCGGCCACCGAGGCCGTCGGCGCCAAGGACGGGCAGATCCTCGCGATCGCCCAGCTCATCGGTGCCGCCGCCACCCTCGTCGGCCGTCGCCGCGGCATCATCGCCGGCGCCGAGCGCTTCCCGATGCTCGCGGTCGCGAACGTCGACCCCGAGCGCCTGCGCGCCGTCGTCGCCGAGGTCTTCGCCGACCAGGACCCGCAGCGCTCCGCGGTCGTCGCCATCCGCAACGCCCGCCGCCGCGTCGTGCTGTCCGGCCCGCCTGCCGCCCTGGCTCGCGTGCAGCAGCGCTGCGAGGAGATCTCCGCCGCGGAGACCCGCGAGCGTGAGGCGAAGAAGCGCGGCGGTGCCGTGTTCGCCCCGACCTTCGAGCCGGTCTCCGCCGAGATCGGTTTCCACCACCCCGCTCTCGCCGACGCGGTCGAGCAGGTCGCCGACTGGGCCGCCCGCTGCGGCCTGGACGCGGACCTCGCCCGCTCGCTGGCGCAGGAAGTGCTCGTCGACCCGGTCGACTGGGTCGCCCTCGTCGACGACGCCGTCGCGGCCGGCGCCTCGTGGATCCTGGACATGGGTCCCGGTGAGCTGCTGACCCGTATGACCAGCTCGGGCCTGCGTGGCCAGGGTGTGGGCATCATCGCGGCCGCCACCCGCGGGGGTCAGCGCAACCTGCTGACCCCGGGCGCGGAGCCCGAGGTGCCGCAGCCGTGGTCCGCGTTCGCGCCGAAGCCGGTCACCCTGCCCGACGGCCGCCAGGGCGTCGAGACGGCGTTCACGCGCCTGACCGGCCGCTCCCCGATCCTGCTGGCCGGCATGACGCCGACCACCGTCGATCCGAAGATCGTCGCCGCGGCAGCCAACGCCGGCCACTGGGCCGAGCTCGCCGGCGGCGGCCAGGTCACCGAGCAGATCTTCGCCGACCACGTCGAGGAGCTGAAGGGGCTGCTCGAGCCGGGCCGCGCCGTGCAGTTCAACTCGATGTTCCTCGACCCGTACCTGTGGAAGCTGCACGTGGGTGGCAAGCGGCTGGTGCCGCGGGCCCGCGCCGCGGGCGCGCCGTTCGACGGCGTGGTCGTCACCGCCGGCATCCCCGAGCTCGAGGAAGCCGTCTCGATCATCGAGGAGCTGACCGAGGCCGGCATCAGCTACGTCGCCTTCAAGCCGGGCACCGTGGCGCAGATCCGCTCGGTGATCCGCATCGCGAACGAGGTGCCGAACTACCCGGTCATCGTCCACATCGAGGGCGGCCGCGCCGGTGGCCACCACTCGTGGGAGGACCTCGACGATCTGCTGCTCGCCACCTACGCCGAGCTGCGCACCCGCTCCAACCTGGTGCTGTGCGTCGGTGGTGGCATCGGCACCCCCGAGCGGGCCGCCGACTACCTGACCGGCCGCTGGTCCACCGCCCACGGCTTCCCGGCGATGCCGCTCGACGGCATCCTCGTCGGCACTGCGGCGATGGCGACGCTCGAGGCGACCACGTCGCCCGAGGTCAAGCGGATGCTCGTCGAGACCCCCGGCACCCCCGACTGGGTCGGCGCCGGCACCGCCTCCGGCGGCATGGCCTCCGGCCGTAGCCAGCTGGGCGCGGACATCCACGAGATCGACAACGCCGCGTCCCGCACGGGCCGCCTGCTCGACGAGGTCGCGGGCGACGCCGAGGCCGTGGCCGCGCGCCGCGACGAGATCATCGCCGCGCTCGACGTCACCGCGAAGCCGTACTTCGGCGACGTCGCCGAGATGACCTACGGGCAGTGGCTCGCCCGCTACCTGGAGCTGGCCGTCGGCTCGCAGGAGGTGGCCGACGCGGCCGAGAACCCGTGGATCGACGTCACCTGGCGTGAGCGCTTCCACGAGATGCTGCAGCGCGCCGAGTCCCGCCTGCACCCGGCCGACCGTGGCCCGATCCCGACGCTGTTCGCCGACGACGCGGCCCTCGACCGGCCGTACGCGGCGCTGGCCGCGCTGACCGAGCAGTTCCCGGACGCCGACTCGGTGGTCCTGCACCCGGCCGACGTTCCGTTCTTCGTCTCGCTGTGCCGCACCCCGGGCAAGCCGGTGAACTTCGTCCCGGTCGTCGACCAGGACGTGCGTCGCTGGTGGCGGTCCGACTCCCTGTGGCAGGCCCACGATCCGCGCTACAGCGCCGATCAGGTCTGCATCATCCCGGGCACCGTCGCCGTCGCGGGCATCACCCGCGCCGACGAGCCCGTCGGTGAGCTGCTCGACCGCTTCGAGAAGGCCGCGGTCGACGAGCTGATCGCGGCCGGCATCGAGCCGGTGCAGATCGCGGCCCGCCGCCACCAGGACCTCGCGGCCGGCCTGCTCGACGCCGTGCTGTCGGCTCCGGACGTCAACTGGGCCGGCCGGCAGACCGTCAACCCGGTGCACCGCCTCGGTGACCTGGACGAGTGGTCCGTCGAGTCCGACACCGCCGCCGTGCACGGCGCGACGGGCGCCACGCTGAGCGTTCTCGACGCCGAGCACGTGGGCCTGACGGTGCCGCTCGCCGGCGACAAGACCGTCGAGATCCGCCTCACGGTGCCCGCCACCGTGCACACCGGTGGCGCCCCGGTCGTCACCGCGGACGACGCGTCGGCGTCGATGTCGGCGCTGCTCGGTGTCGCCGCGGGGCAGGAGCTGCCCGCGGTGAAGAAGGGCGCGGCCCGCATCACCCTCGGCTGGCTGCCGGAGAAGATCGCCGACCACGCCGGTGTCACCGGTTCGGGACTGCCGCTGAACCTGACCCCGAGCGGCCACGGTGTGCCCGACGTCCTGGTCGGCGCGTGCTGGCCGGCGGTGTTCGCCGCGCTCGGCGCCGCGCAGACCGACGACAGCCTGTCGGTGATCGAGGGCATGCTCGACCTGGTCCATCTCGACCACGCCGTCGACGTGAAGGACGGTCTGCCGACCGATCCGTCGATCCTGGGCGTCAAGGCCGAGGCACGGGACGTGGCCGACACCGACCTCGGCCGGGTCGTCGAGGTGCACGTCGAGATCACCGCCGACAACGGCAACGGCTCGGGTGACACCACGGTCGCCACCCTGATCGAGCGGTTCGCGATCCGTGGCCGCACCGGCAAGGCCGAGCTGGCCGATCCGGTCCGTGCCGGCGGTGCCGTGAGCGAGGACGCGGTGGAGACCCCGCGTCGCCGCCGCCGCGACGCCGTGATCGTCGCCCCGATCGACATGAGCGCCTTCGCGCGGGTGTCGGGCGACCACAACCCGATCCACACCTCGGACAACGCCGCCCTCCTGGCCGGCCTGGGCACCCCGATCGTGCACGGCATGTGGCTGTCCGCCGCCGCCCAGCAGGTCGTCACCGCCCTCGAGGCCGACGCCAAGCTGCCGGCCCGCCGCCTGACGGCGTGGACCGCCCGGTTCCTCGGCATGGTGCGTCCGGGTGCGCAGATCGACGTGCGCGTCGACCGCATCGCGACCGACCGTGGCGCCGAGATCGTCGAGGTGAGCTGCCGCGTGGACGGCGACCTGGTGATGGTCGCCACCGGCCGCACCGCCGCCCCGCGCACGGTGTACGCGTTCCCCGGCCAGGGCATCCAGCGGCCCGGCATGGGCCTGGACGCCCGCGCCCGCTCGAAGGCCGCCCGGGAGATCTGGGATCGCGCCGACAAGCACACCCGCAAGGCCCTGGGCTTCTCCATCCTTGCCGTGGTGCGCGACAACCCGACCGTGCTCAAGGCCCGCGGCGTCACCCACAAGCACCCGGACGGCGTGCTGCACCTGACCCAGTTCACGCAGGTCGCGATGGCGACCCTGGGTGTCGCCCAGATCGCGGAACTGCGTGAGGCCGGCGCCTTCGTCGAGGGTGCGCTCCTGGCCGGTCACTCGGTGGGCGAGTACAACGCGCTCGCCGCGGTCGCCGGGGTGCTGCCGCTCGAGGCGGTGCTCGAGGTGGTGTTCAGCCGCGGGTCGGCGATGCACGCCCTCGTGCCGCGCGACGAGCAGGGCCGTTCGAACTACCGCATGGCCGCGATCCGGCCGTCGCAGTTCGGTGTCGCCGACGCCGATCTCGAGGCGTTCGTCGCCGGGGTCGCCGAGGAGACCGGGGAGTTCCTGCAGATCGTCAACCTGAACCTGCGCGGCTCGCAGTACGCGATTGCCGGTACGGTCGCCGGTCTCGAGGCCCTCGAGTCCGTGATCGAGCGCAAGGTCGCCGAGTTCGGGGGCAAGCGTGCGTTCATCCTGGTCCCGGGCATCGACGTGCCGTTCCACTCGACCGTCCTGCGCGGCGGCGTGGACGACTTCCGGGAGCGCCTGCTGAACCTGCTGCCCGAGCAGATCGATCCCGACATCCTCATCGGCCGCTACATCCCGAACCTGGTGCCCAAGCCGTTCAACCTGGGCCGGGAGTTCGTCCAGGAGATCGCGGACCTGGTGCCGTCCGAGCCGCTGGCCGAGGTCCTCGCGGACTTCGACACCTGGGCGGCCGACCCCTCGAAGCTGTGCCGCGTGGTGCTCGCCGAGCTCCTCGCGTGGCAGTTCGCGTCCCCGGTCCGCTGGATCGAGACGCAGGATCTGCTGTTCGCCGACGAGGCCGACGGTGGCCTGGGTGTCGAGCGGTTCGTCGAGGTCGGCCTCGGCGCCGCCCCCACGGTGGCGAACCTGGCGTCGCAGACGCTGAAGCTGCCGGGCCGCTTCGGGCAGCCGGTCGAGGTGCTCAACATCGAGCGCGAGGCCTCGATCGTGTACTCCACGGACGTCGATCCGGCGCCGGTGGAGGACGACGAGCCGGCCTCGGCCGACGCTTCCGCTGCCGCTCCGGCCGCGGCCGCCGCTCCGGCCGCCGCGCCCGCCGCTCCCGCGGGTGGTCCGCGTCCGGACGACATCGCCTTCAAGGCCGCCGACGCCACGAAGGTGCTCATCGCCCTGTGGACGAAGCTGCGCCCGGATCAGATCGGTCCCGCCGACACGATCGAGGCGCTGTGCGACGGCGTGTCCTCGCGGCGCAACCAGCTGCTCGTCGACCTCGGCTCGGAGCTGTCGCTCGGTGCCATCGACGGTGCGGCCGACGCCGACATGGGCGCGCTCGCCGGCACGGTCGATCGCCTGGCCCGCACCTACCGGCCCTTCGGTCCGGTGCTGTCGGACTCGATCAACGACCACCTGCGCAAGGTGTTCGGCCCGTCGGGCAAGCGTCCCGCCTATGTCGCCGACCGGGTCACCAAGGTGTGGGGTCTCGGCGAGGGCTGGGCGTCGCACGTGACCGCGGAGGTCGCGCTGGGCAGCCGGGACGGTTCGTCCGTCCGCGGCGGTGCGCTCGGCGGCCTCTCCGACGGCGCGCTGTCCGACGGTGCCGCCGTCGACAAGCTGATCGACGCGGCCGTGCAGTCGGTCGCCGGCCGCCGCGGTGTCGCGGTGTCGATGCCGTCCGCCGGTGGCGGTGGCGGTGCCACCGTCGACGCTGCCGCGCTCGGCGAGTTCGCCGAGGGCATCACCGGCTCGAACGGTGTGCTCGCCAAGACCGCCCGCCTGATCCTGTCCGAGCTGGGCCTGGCCGACGCGGCCTCGGACCTCGCGGACAAGGCGGACACCGAGCTGGTCGACCTGGTCTCGGCGGAGCTCGGCTCCGACTGGCCGCGGCTGGTCGCACCGGCGTTCGACGCCCGCAAGGCCGTGCTGATCGACGACCGGTGGGCGACGGCCCGCGAGGACCTGGCTCGCATCTGGCTCGGTGCCGAGATCGGCGCGGAGCGGTTCGCCGGTGCGGGTGCCACGGTCGCCGCGCACGCCGCGTTCTGGGCGGGCAAGGCCACCGAGGCCGGCCGCACGGAGCTCGCGCAGGTCTTCGACGCCGTCGCGACGGCCGCCCGGCAGACCGGCGACGCCGAGTACGCGGGCGAGGTCGCCGTGGTCACCGGCGCCAGCAAGGGCGGGATCGCGGCCGCGGTCGCGGCGAAGCTGCTCGCCGGCGGCGCCACGGTCGTGGTCACCACGTCGAGCCTGAACGACAGCCGCCTCGGCTTCTACAAGGAGCTGTATGCGTGCAACGCACGCTCCGGTGCGGCGCTGTGGGTGGTCCCGGCCAACATGGCGTCCTACGCCGACGTCGACGCCCTGGTGACGTGGCTCGGCACCGAAACCGTGGAGACCGCGGGCGGCGCCAAGAAGCTGATCAAGGAGGCCCTGACCCCGACGCTGCTGTTCCCGTTCGCCGCGCCGCGCGTGTCCGGGTCGATGGCCGACGCCGGTGCCCGCGCCGAGATGGAGATGCGGGTCCTGCTGTGGTCGGTGGAGCGCCTGATCGCGGGCCTGGCCGACATCGGCTCCGACCGTGACGTGGACACCCACCTGCACGTCGTGCTGCCGGGTTCGCCGAACCGCGGCAAGTTCGGCGGCGACGGCGCCTACGGCGAGGCGAAGGCCGCGCTCGACGCGATCGTCAACCGCTGGCACGCCGAGCGCATCTGGGCCGAGCGGGTCACCCTCGCCCACGCCCTCATCGGGTGGGTGCGCGGCACCGGCCTGATGGGCGGCAACGATCCGCTGGTGGAGGCCGCCGAGGCCGCCGGTGTGCGGACCTGGTCGACCGACGAGATGGCCGTCGAGCTGCTGAAGCTCGTCACCGCCGGCTCCAAGGAGGCCGCCGCGGTCGAGCCGCTGGTGGCGGACCTGACCGGGGGTCTGTCGGAGGCCGACATCGACCTGCCGGCCCTGGCCAAGCAGGCGCAGGAGGAGGCCGAGGCCGCGAAGGACGCCGCGGCGGAGCCCGAGCACGCGACGATCGCGGCGCTGCCCGCACCGCCGCGCCTGGACGCGACGCTGCCGGCACCGGAGTGGAACACGCTCGACGTCGACCCCGCCGATCTGGTGGTCATCGTCGGCGCCGGCGAGCTCGGCCCCTACGGGTCGGCCCGTACCCGCTTCGAGATGGAGGTCGACGAGGAGCTGTCGGCCGCCGGTGTGCTCGAGCTGGCGTGGGCCACCGGCCTGGTGGCGTGGGAGAACGATCCCAAGCCGGGCTGGTACGACGCGGAGACCGGCGAGCTGGTGCCCGAGGCGGAGATCGCCGACCGGTACCACGACGCGGTGGTCGAGCGCTGCGGCATCCGCCGCTACGCCGACGACGGCGCGATGGTCGACAACGCGGCGCCGCTGCTGACCTCGGTGTTCCTGGACAAGGACCTGTCGTTCGTGGTGGGTTCCGAGGCCGAGGCCCGCGCGTTCGTCGATGCCGACCCGGAGAACACCGTCGCGCACTCGGTTCCGGACAGCGGTGACTGGACCGTCACCCGCAAGGCCGGCACCGAGATCCGGGTGCCCCGCAAGATGAACCTGACCCGCACGGTCGGCGGCCAGATCCCGACCGGGTTCGACGTCACCAAGTGGGGCATCCCCGCCGACATGGCCGAGTCCGTGGACCGGGTGGGCCTGTGGAACATCGTGACCACGGTCGACGCGTTCCTCTCCAGCGGTTTCACCCCGTCGGAGCTGATGCGCTGGGTGCACCCCTCGTACGTGGCGAACACCCAGGGCACCGGCATGGGCGGCATGACCTCGATGCGGTCGCTGTACATCGACACGCTGCTCGGCGAGTCCCGCGCGAACGACATCCTGCAGGAGGCCCTGCCGAACGTCATCGCCGCGCACGTGGTGCAGTCGTACGTCGGTGGCTACGGCGCGATGGTGCATCCGGTGGCGGCGTGCGCGACGGCCGCGGTGTCGGTCGAGGAGGGCGTCGACAAGATCAAGCTGGGCAAGGCGCAGCTGGTCGTCGCCGGCGGTTTCGACGACCTCGGCATCGAGGGCATCGTCGGGTTCGGTGACATGTCGGCCACCGCGAAGTCGGACGACATGACGGCCAAGGGCATCAGCGATCGCCGGTTCTCCCGGGCCAACGATCGCCGGCGCGGCGGTTTCGTCGAGTCCGCCGGTGGCGGCACGGTCCTGCTCGCCCGCGGCGACCTGGCGCTGGAGATGGGCCTGCCCGTCCTCGGTGTGGTCGCGTGGGCCGGGTCCTTCGCCGACGGCGTGCACACCTCGATCCCGGCTCCGGGCATCGGTGCCCTCGGCGCCGGTCGCGGCGGGCTCGAGTCGGGCCTGGCGCGGGAGCTGCGCAAGCTCGGTGTCACCGCCGACGACATCGCGGTGATCTCCAAGCACGACACCTCCACGGCGGCCAACGACCCGAACGAGGCGGAGCTGCACGAGCGTCTGGCCGGGTCGCTGGGCCGCAGCGAGGGCGCGCCGATGTTCGTGGTGTCGCAGAAGTCGCTGACCGGTCACGCCAAGGGCGGCGCGGCGGCGTTCCAGCTGATCGGCCTGTGCCAGGTCCTCAGCCAGGGCGTCGTCCCGCCGAACCGCAGCCTGGACTGCGTCGACGACAAGATGGCCGAGTTCGAGCACCTGGTGTGGCCGCGCACCCCGCTGCGCTTCGGCGAGCGGTACGCGCTCAAGGCCGGTCTGCTGACCAGCCTCGGGTTCGGTCACGTGTCGGGGCTGATCGCGGTGGTCCACCCGCAGGCGTTCGTCGAGGCGATCCCGGCGGAGCGCCGGGAGGCCTACGTGGAGCAGGCTCAGGCCCGCGCCGTCGCCGGTAAGCGCCGCCTCGCGGAGGCGATGACCGGGGGTGCGGCCCTGTACCAGCGGCCCGCCGACCGTCGCTTCGGTGGGGACTCGGTGCCGGCCAAGGCGGCACGCCAGCTCGAGGCCGACGTGCTGCTCTCGCCGGAGGCGCGACTGGGTGACGGCGACGTGTACCGTTCGGGTCTGCCCGGCTGCAAGTAGCCGCCGGCCGCACGGTCACAGAGAGCGGGTCACGGGACGGATGGGAGTTGCGGGGATCGGGTTCGACCTGGTCACGGTGTCGGAGTTCGAGGAACAGCTGGGCCGGGCAGGCACGGCGATGCTCTCGAACTTCACCCCGGGCGAGCGTCGCGACGCGAACACCCGCAGCTCCCGTCCGGGCCGGCACTTCGCCGCCCGGTGGGCGGCGAAGGAGGCGCTGATCAAGGCGTGGTCGGCGTCGCTGTTCGGCAGCCCACCGGTGCTGCCGGAGACCGTGCACCGGCAGATCGAGGTGGTCTCCGACGCGTGGGGCCGACCCGGGATCCGGCTGCACGGCGACGTCGCCGAGCACCTGACCGGGGTGCGGATCCACGTCTCGCTCACCCACGACGGAGACATGGCCGGCGCGTTCGTCGTGCTCGAGGACGACCCGCAGGCGTAGGAGTCTGCGGGAGAATTCCGCGTCAGGCGGGGGAGGCGTGCGTCTCCTCCGCCTGACGCGTTTCCACCTGGCCGTCGTCCTCCGGGACCGGCCGCTCGGTCTCCTCCGCCCGGGCGGCGGCCTCACGGCGCCTGCGCCGCTTGGCGCTGGTGCGTGACTCCTTCTCCGCCACCATCAGATACGCACCCATCAGCCGCTTGAGCTCGACGACCGCGTCGGCGTGGCTCTGGTCGTCCTGCACGGAGAAGTTCAGCATCGAGTAGACGACGTGCACGAGCACCTCGGCCATCAGCGTGCGACGCTCGCGCGGGGTGTCGGGCATGAGCGGAGCCAGCATCCGCGCGATCTGCTCGGCGAACTCCTTCTCGTGGATCGCGCCGGTCGCCCGGGTCGACGGGGTGGACTGCATCGCGAGCCACACCTCCCGCCGCGAGGGGTCCGACATCCACAGCCCGGCGAGATGGTCGACGAAGGCGTTGAGGAACCGCAGCCAGTCCACGGAGGGGATGACGCCGTCGAACTTGGCGAGCTCGTCCTGCACACCCACCAGGTCCTGCCGGTTCAGTTCACACACGATGACGTACTTGTTGGCGAAGAACTGGTAGAGGGTTCCGATGGGGACATCGGCACGGGCAGCCACCTCTTCGCAGGTGAACGACTCGAAGCCGACCTCGGTGAGCAGTTCGCGGGACGCGGCGAGCAGCGCGTCGAACTTGCGCCGGCTGCGCTCCTGCGTCGGGCGACGGCGCGGCACGAGTTCCTGGGGCGCCGCCTGGACCTCCAGCGCCGGATCGATACGGCGTGGGGTGCGGCCGCGCTTCGTTGCAGACTCCACGCGCCCAGGCTAACCGGAGGTTGTCCGAATTCCGAACTTTTAGCTGTGAGGGCGAGTCTCAGCTAACACCGCCGGTGGTGCCGCGGTCGCCGGCGCTCACTTGACGAGAGTGAACTGCATGACGTCGATGTGGCCCGTGCGGAAGTGTTCGGCGGAACCGTTCAGGTACTTCATGAAGCGCTCGTACATCTCCTCCGACGACAGGGCGACCGCCTCGTCCCGGCGGGCCGACAGCGCCGCGGCCCAGTGTTCGAGGGTGCGGACGTAGTGCGGCGCCAGGGCCTGGATGCGTTCGACCCGGAACCCCGCCCGCTCCGCGCCGTCGACCACCGTCTCCGGCTGCGGCAACTGCCCGCCGGGGAAGATCTCGCGCTTGATGAAGATGTGGAACAGCGCGTTCTCCCGGGTCACCGGGATTCCCCGCTCGCGCAGCGTCGCGAGGCGGTGCCCCACGATGGTGTGCAGCAGCATCCGGCCGTCCGGGGGCAGCATGTCGTGGCACTTGGTGAAGAACCGGTCGTAGCGTTCGCTCCGGAAGTGCTCGAACGCGCCGATGCTCACGATGCGGTCCACGCGCCCGTCGAACTCCTCCCAGCCCTGCAGCCGCACGTCCACGGTGCGGGGGCCGGGCAGCCCCGCTGCGAGGTCGCGGACGTGCTCGTACTGGTTGCGGCTGAGCGTGAGCCCGATCGTGTTCACGTCGTAGTGCGTGGCGGCGCGCAGCATCGTCGAGCCCCAGCCGCATCCGACGTCGAGCAGTGTCATGCCCGGGTGCAGGTCGCACTTGCCGAGCGACAGATCGACCTTCGCGGCCTGGGCCTGCTCGAGCGTCATGTCGTCCCGCTCGAAATACGCGCAGCTGTAGGTCATCGACGGGTCGAGGAACAGCGTGAAGAACTCGTCCGAGAGGTCGTAGTGGGACTGGACCTGCCGATAGAACGGCGTGAGCGCGCTCTGCGGGCTGGGTGGCATCGCTGTGCCTTCCGTTCGAGGGCCGTCCGGCCCCGCTTCCTGGACCGTTCCGCCCGATGGCAACCTCGATATCGCGGAATCTACGCCGGACGCGGCCGCTGCGAGCATGCTTCGATCTCGAGGGGCGGTACCCGTAGCGAAAACGAGACACGACGATCGGGGAGGCGCGGTGGACGTCGCGGACATGCGGGAGCGGGTGCGCCGGCTGATGCCCGGGGCGCGCAGGGACCTCGGGGAACTGGTGGCGTTCCGGTCGGTGGCCGATCCGCGGCTGTTCCCGGCCGAGGAATGCGTCGCTGCCGCCCGATGGGTGCGCGATGCGTTCGCCGCGGTCGGCGTCGACAACACCGCGCTGATCGAGACGTCGGACGGCTCGCTCGCGGTGCTCGGGCACACGCCGGCCCCGGCGGGAGCGCCGACCGTGCTCCTCTACAGCCACTACGACGTGCAGCCCCCGGGCGACGAATCGCTCTGGCACACTCCGCCGTTCACGCTCACCGAACGCGACGGCCGCTGGTACGGGCGCGGCGCCGCGGACTGCAAGGGCAATCTCGTGATGCACCTGCTCGCGCTGCGCGCGCTGCGGGAGCGGGGACCGCTTCCCGTCGGGATCCGGATCGTCGGCGACGGCTCGGAGGAAACCGGTGGCGGCGGGCTCGAGAACCTGGCCCGCGAACGGCCCGATCTGTTCGCCGCCGACCTGGTGCTCGTCGCGGACTGCGGCAACGCCGAGGTGGGACGGCCGACCCTCACGACGTCGCTGCGCGGCCTGGCGAACGTCGTCGTCCACGTCGAAGCCCTCGCCGGGGAGATCCACTCGGGCCAGTTCGGCGGCGCAGCCCCCGACGCGCTCGCCGCGCTGGTGCGCCTGCTGTCGAGCCTGCGCGACGAGGCCGGCGACACCGTGATCGACGGGCTCGACCCCACCGGAATCTGGAGCGGCGAACCGTATCCCGAGGAGGTGTTCCGCGCCGACGCCGGTGTGCTCGACGGGGTCTCACTGCTGTCGGCCGGGTCCGTGGCCGACGCCGTGTGGGCGCGTCCCGCGCTGACGATCCTCGGCATCGACGCCCCACCGGTGGTGGGGTCGGCGGCTGCGGTCGTGCCCCGCGCGTCGGCCCGGCTGAACCTCCGCGTCCCGCCGGGGATGGATCCGGCCACCGCTCAGGACGCCCTCGTCGCCCACCTGCACGCCCACGCCCCGTGGAACGTGCGGGTGCGGGTCGACCGGGAAGGCGTGAGCGAACCGTTCCGGGCCGCGACCGACGGACCGGGATACGCCGCGCTGCGCAGCGCGCTCGGCGCCGTCTACGGACGCGAGGTCGGCACGGTCGGGCAGGGCGGATCGATCCCGCTGTGCACGGTGCTGCAACAGGTGCTGCCGGACGCGGAGATCGCGCTGCTCGGCGTGGAGGAGCCGAGCGCCCGGATCCACGGGCCCGACGAGAGCGTCGACCCGTCCGAGCTCGAGCACATGGCCGTCGCGGAGGCGCTGGTGCTCGCCTCCCTCACGCGGTGAGCCGCCGCTCAGACCGACAGGTCGCGGCGCAGCTTCGCGACGTGCCCGGTGGCGCGCACGTTGTACTGCGCAACCTCGATCCGGCCGTCCTCGTCGACGACGAACGTCGAACGGATCACTCCGGTGACGGTCTTGCCGTACATCTTCTTCTCGCCGAACGCCCCCCACGCCGTGAGCGTGGTCTTGTCCGGATCCGACAGCAACGGAAACGTCAGCTGCTCGGCGTCCCGGAACTTCGCGAGCTTGGCCGGCTTGTCGGGGGAGATGCCCACGACGGCGAGCCCGGCGCCGTTCAGGTCGGCGAGGCTGTCGCGGAAATCGCAGGCCTGCTTGGTGCACCCGGGGGTGCTCGCGGCGGGGTAGAAGTACACGATCACCTTGCGTCCGCGGTAGTCCGACAGCGACACCTCGTTGCCGTCCGCGTCGGGGAGGGTGAACTCGGGAGCCGTATCGCCGGGGGCGAGCCTGCTGCTGTTTTCCGTCACCTCCGAGAGGGTAACGGACCCGTGCGTCCACTACCGTGGTCGCAGCACAGTGCAGCGACCAACTGGAGGATCACGTGGGTAGGGACACCGAGGCCATCGAACGGGACATCGAGAACGCCCGCAACCAGCTTGCGAGCACCCTCGACGAATTGAGTGTGCGCGCCAGCCCGAAGAACGTGATGGCCCATGCCAAGCAGACCGTGATGGAGAAGGTGAACCAGCCCAACGTCAAGTACGCGCTCGCGGCGGTCGGTGTCGTCATCGGCGCCCTGGCGCTGCGCAAGCTGCTGCGCTGACAGCTGATCCGAAGGGCACCGTCGTCCGGTTCGCCGGACCGCGGTGCCCTTCGTCGTTTCCCGGCGTCGTGGTCGTGCCCGCCGGGGGAGTGACAAAGGACCCGTTTCGAGTTCGATCTTGGCGTGGTTGACTGGTAACGAGCCAACCGCGCCATCTTCGAGGGGGCTGACGGCCATGCCGAACGCACAGCGGGTTGCACGACTTCTTCTCGTCTCGATCCTGACCGCCATGGCCCTGCTCGGTTCGGGGGCCGCGGCCGCGGCGGGAACCGTCGGCGGTGCGCCGCCGGCCAGGCTGCCCGCGTCGGCGCTCGAGCCGGCGAACGGCGCGGTGGTGGGGGTGGGACATCCCGTGACCGTCCGGTTCGGCGCACCGGTCGGTGACCGCGCCGCCGCCGAACGTGCCGTCGAGATCACCACGTCGAAGCCCGTGAGCGGCCGTTTCGCGTGGCTCGACGACAGCCGCGTGCAGTGGGTTCCCGACCGCCTCTGGCCGGGGCACACCACCGTGACCGTCGCCGTGGCCGGGGCGCGCACCGAGTTCCAGGTCGGCGACGAGTTCGTCGCCGTCGCGAACCGGTCGACGCACCAGTTCACGGTCATCCTCAACGGCGAGGTGGTGCGGACGATGCCGGCGTCGATGGGCAAGCCCGGCTACGAGACCCCGGTCGGCACCTTCTCGGTTCTGGAGAAGTTCCGCGATCTCGTCATGGACTCGTCCACCTACGGCGTCCCGATCGACTCGCCGGAGGGTTACCGCATCGACACCGAGTACGCCGTGCGGCTCACCTGGGGTGGCATCTTCGTGCACGCGGCGCCGTGGTCGGTGGACTCGCAGGGCTACGCGAACGTCAGCCACGGCTGCATCAACCTGAGTACCGAGAACGCGCAGTGGTACTTCGACCGGGTGAAGATCGGCGACCCGGTGATCGTGGAGGGCTGACCGGCAGGAGGGACGCACCGTGACGGACGTGACCATCCCCACGGAGCGCGGGCCGATGCCCGCCCACCTCGCCACGCCCGCAGGCCCCGGTCCGTGGCCCGGGGTCGTCGTGATCCACGACGCGCTGGGCATGAGCCGCGACATCCGCGCCCAGGCCGACTGGCTCGCCGGCGAGGGCTTCCTTGCCGTCGCGCCGGACCTGTTCCACGGGTCCAGGCGGTCCACCTGCCTGTTCTCCCTCTTCCGGGGCTGGGTGCCGCGCGGCGACCTGGACGCCGCGCGGAACTGGCTCGCGGACCGGCGGGACTGCACGGGCCGCATCGGCGTGATCGGGTTCTGCATGGGCGGCGGCTTCGCCCTCGCCGTCGCGTCCGACCACAACTTCGCCGCGGCGAGCGTCAACTACGGCGGCCTCACGAAGGAAGTCGAGCGTGCCCTGCCGCGGGCGTGTCCGATCGTCGGCAGTTTCGGGACGAAGGACCGATGGCCCGGCGTGCGCGAGGTGCCCGACCGGCTCGAACCGGTACTGACGGCCGCGAACATCGACCACGACATCGAGCGATACCCGAACGTGGGGCACGGCTTCATGAACGACCACGACCCCGGTGATCTGTCGATCGTGGACAGGACCATCGCCAAGGTCGTGGCCGCCCGCTACGACGAGCCGGCCACCCGCGACGCGCGCGCCCGCATCGCCGCCTTCTTCCGCAGGCACCTCGGCGACGCTCCGCGCGCGAGCGACGGGCCCGGGGCGGCTACTTGATCACCGAGCCCGCGTCGATCGGCAGCTGCACGCCGGTGACGTAGCGCCCCGCGTCGCTGACCAGGAACAGGATCGCATTGCTGATGTCGACCGGTTCGACCCATTCGATCGGCAGGGCGTTCATGGCCTTGAACGACTCGGCCGCTTCCTCGCGGGTGATCTCCGACGGCTTCTTGTCCGGCAGGAAGACCGAGTAGGTCTGCTCGTTGTGGATCATGTCTGTGTTCACTGCCGTGGGATGCACCGAGTTCACGCGGATCATGTGGGGAGCGAGCTCGTTGGCGAGTGTCTTCGTCAACCCCACCACTCCGTGCTTGGCGGCGACGTAGTGGGCAAGGTTCGCCAGGCCCTTGATGCCGGCGGTGGAACTGGTGAGCACGATTGCGCCGCCGTCGTCGTTGGCCTTCAGGTGCGGCACGGCTGCCCGCACCGTCTTGAACACCCCCGTGAGATTGATATCGATCATGTCGTCCCACATCTCGTCCGTCAGGTCCTCGACCGGCGCGAAGCTGGCGATGCCGGCGTTCGCGAGGACGATGTCGAGCCGGCCGAGCTGGGCGACGCCCTCGTCGACCGCCGATTTCAGGGCGGCGCTGTCGCGGACGTCGGCCTGGCCGGCGATGATCCGCCGGTCCAGCGCCTCGACCTGCCGGACGGTCTCGGCGAGGTCGTCGGCCGTCGCGAGTGGGTATCCCACCGTGTCGACCTGGGCGCAGAGGTCGACGGCGATGATGTCGGCCCCCTCCTGGGCCAGCCGGACGGCGTGACTGCGGCCCTGTCCGCGTGCGGCACCGGTGATGAACGCGACCTTGCCCTCGAGCTGACCCATGGCGACACTCCTTCGACGGTCGATGTGATCCGCCTCCGAGGCTAGAGGGGTTCGCTGGTGGTCGGACCGAAATCGCAAGGTGGATCGGCATACTCGGCGTCCGGTCCGGTCGTGGAGAACATTCCCGGTGGGCAACGGACGCCGGGCGCCCCGGCGCGGTAGGAGTCTCCGATCGGTGCGGGCAGCGTGCACGAAAGATTTGGCCTGAAGCTACTTGTATTGAAAACGGAACGGTTCTACCGTTGGAGTATGAGCGCAGAAGCGCGCGACGTGGGCCCGGTGGAGGAGAAGCCGCGGCGGTACGACTCGACCCTTCGCCGGCGCCAGGCCGAGCAGAACCGGCGGGCCGTCCTCGACGCCGCCACCACCCTGTTCTCCGAGGGTGGGTGGTCGGTCGCGGTCCGAGACGTCGCGCGCTCGGCGGGCACATCGGTCGAAACGGTGTATGCCCACTTCGGTTCCAAGGCAGGACTCCTCATGCAGGTGCTCGACGTCGCCGTTGTCGGGGACGACGAACGGGTGGCGCTGATGGACCGGCCGGAGTTCGCCGCCCTGTCGCAGGGCACCCCTCGGGATCGGGCCGCCGCGGCAGCCGCCCTGGTGACCGGCATCAACCGACGAACCGTCGGCCTGCAGCGCACCCTGCGCGCGGCAGCCGTCGTGGAGCCGGACCTCGCGACATGGCTGGAACAGGCACGGGAGCGCCAGCGCCTGAACGTGCGGGTCGGCGGTGCGATGATGGCCGGCCGTGAACTGAGCCCGGTCGAGGCCGAGGGGCTGTGGGCCGTGCTCAGCATGGAGGTGTACGAGCTGTTGACCGGCAGCACCGGCTGGAGCCCTGAGCAGTACGAGAACTGGCTCACCGGAGCCGTCATCCGGCTCCTGGGCCTGGAGAGTGGAAGGTGATGGGCCATGACTACCGACCATGGACCCGCAGACACACGCAGCATGGGAATAGTGCACAGCGCACTTCGCCGTGACCTGGAACGCACCCGGATCGTGCTCACCACCGAGCCGTACCCGGACCCTCGGCGTCGACGCGGACTGGCGGAGCACGTGTTGTGGATGATGCGCTTCCTGCACATCCATCACACCGGCGAGGATGTCGGGCTGTGGCCCTTGATCCGGGTGAAGAACCCCGACGCCGGCGCCCTGCTGGACCAGATGGACGCCGACCACCAGCGGATCGCACCGGCGATCACCGCCCTGGAAGACGCAGCGCTGGCCTACCGCGACGACGCGAACGCTCGGCAACCGCTGCTCGAAGCGCTGGCAGGGCTCACCGACGTGCTCCTTCCCCATCTGCGGCGTGAAGAGCTGGAGATGATGCCGGTCGTGGCCGCGACCCTCACCACCGCCGAGTACCACGACGTGGAACAGGAGTATTTCGTCAGGCCCAAGAGCTTCCTGGAACTCGGCGCGGAGGCCCACTGGGTCATCGACGGGCTCGGCGAGGACGACCGTGAGCTGATCATGCACGTGGTCCCCGCCGTGCCGCGCTTCATCCTGCTGCACGGCTTCGCGCGCACCTACCGGCGCAAGTCCGGCTTGCGGTGGGGCCACGGGCCCGCCGCCGAGCTGCCGTCGCTCAACCTTGCGCTTCTCGAGGGGCGATCCTGATGGGCACCTTGGCGCGGCACGGCAGGACCGAGACGGTGAGCCGCGCCCCGGCGGAGGCGGTGTGGCAGATCATCACCGACGTGACCCGGGTCGGTGAGTGGAGTCACGAATGCCGGGACGCGCGCCTGCTCGGAAACGCCCGAGCGGCAGCGCCGGGAATCCGGTTCCGGGGCAGGAACCGCTCCGGCGGCCTCCGGTGGAGTCGGTCGTGCGTATTCACCGTTGTGGAGCCGCCGCGGACGCTGGCATGGCGGACGGCGGGTCTCCTGGGCCGGGCGGACAGCACCGAATGGCGCATCGACCTCGAACCCGTCCCCGGAGGCACCAAGATCGTCCAGACCTACCGTGTGCTCCACGTGGCACCGGGCCTGGACCGGGTCTATTGGCGGCTGGTCAAGGCGCACCGAGACCGGCGCGCGGCACTGGAGGGCGACCTCCGCCGACTCGCCGAACTGGCGGCGGTCGAGGCCGCGTCGCACACGCCGGCCATGCGCCCGCCTCGCGAGGGAAGCGCTGTGGCCGACGGTTCCCTCGGCCGCGGCACGGAACGTCGCCGGTACTCGGCGTAGTCCGGGCGGTCCCGCGGAGGCGCGGCCGGTGTTCGAGGCCGCGTCGAAGGCGGGGTGGCTGGTGGGGTGGCAAGGGCGTGGGTTGGGTAAAGAAAAAGGCCAGACCTCGTGGGGAGGTCTGGCCCTTCTTGTGCGCCATCAGGGACTCGAACCCCGAACCCGCTGATTAAGAGTCAGCTGCTCTGCCAATTGAGCTAATGGCGCTTGGCGGTGCGTCTCCGGGCCGTTGTCCCGGCGACGAAGGAAAGATTACACACCTTCCAGTAGCGCACCAAATCGGCAGGTCATGCCGCATTTCGGTGGGAGCGACACGTAACGCCGAGGGGTCCGGCGGCGATTGGTATTCGAACGTTATTCGCGTCGTCGACGTCGCGACGGCTCCGCCTCGAGCGGGGCTGGCATCATCGAGCGCACACGCATCGACGTGCACTTTTGCGGCCCGGGGGAGGCCCGGAATCGGAGGGTGGAGAGTGGTTGGGAACAGTGCGGCGCCGCGCCGACGGCGGAATCGGCGCGCCGTCGCGGTGGTGCTCGGGACCGTGTTGGTCGGCGTCATGACCTTCGTCACGGCCTGCTCCGGTGCGAGCAGCGCCGGCGGGGCCGAGGAGGTGCCGATCGATTCGAATCCGCTCGCCGCGCTCATCAAGCCCACGGTGTCGGCGAGCGTCGTCGACGGAGGAGTCGGCTTCTCGCCCATCGAGCCCGTGACGGTCTCGGTGGTCAACGGCAAGCTCGAGTCGGTCACGCTGCTCAACCCGGACGGGGAACCCGTCGCCGGGGCGCTCGGCCCGGACGGAGCCACCTGGGCCAACACCGAGCCCCTCGGTTACAGCCGGCAGTACCGGCTCGAGGCCGTCGCGTACGGGCTCGGCGGAGCGACCACGACCGTCGCCTCCTTCGCCACCAGCGCCCCCGGCAACCTCACTCAGCCCTACGTGATGCCGGGCGAGGGCTCGGTCGTCGGCATCGGCCAGCCCGTCGCGATCCAGTTCGACGAGAACATCCCTGATCGCCTCGCCGTCGAGCAGGCCATCACCGTCGTCACCGACCCGCCGGTGGAGGGCGCGTTCTACTGGCTCAGCAACCGCGAGGTGCGGTGGCGGCCCGAGCACTACTGGGCGCCGGGCACGACGGTCACGGTGGACGTGAAGGTCTACGGCCGCGATCTCGGCGACGGTCTGTTCGGGCAGTCGGATGTACATTCGACCTTCACCGTCGGCGACGCGGTGATCATCACCGCCGACGACAACACCAAGCAGGTCACCGTCAACCGCAACGGGGTCGACGTGATGACGATGCCCACGTCCATGGGCAAGGACAGCACGCCCACCCCGAACGGCGTGTACACGATCGGCGACCGGTTCGAGCATCTGGTGATGGACTCGTCGACCTATGGCGTCGCCGTCGACTCCCCGCAGGGCTACCGGACCCCGGTGGACTGGGCGACGCGGATGTCGTACAGCGGCATCTTCTTCCACTCCGCGCCGTGGTCGCTCGGCGATCAGGGTTCCCGCAACGTCAGCCACGGCTGCCTCAACCTGAGCCCGGCCAACGCCAGGTGGATCTTCGACAACACCAAGCGCGGCGACATCGTGATCGTGAAGAACACCGTCGGCGGCATCCTCGAAGGCACCGAGGGGCTCGGGGACTGGAACATCCCGTGGTCGACGTGGAAGGCCGGAAACGCACGCGCCTGATCCGCCGCCGGGCCGCCCGGCGGCGCCACCCCGGCGTGTGGCAGGCTGGGGCCGCCTCCTGTGGTAGGGGTTGGCACGAGACCCCCGGGATCGACGATCCAGGGGGTCTTCCCATGTCGGGCGGCGCCTTCCGGGCAGCCCGCCCCCGCGGAAGGTCGACATGCGGTCCTGCGCGGCGGACAATCAGGGAAAGGCATGCCTACCTGTGACGTCGACCGACCGTGGACCACCGAGGGTGGCCCGGCGGACAGGACCGAGTCGAGGAGGATTCATGTCTACGACGACAGATCCCACGTTCTACCGCACCCCGAGTGACGCCGTAGCAGCCGCGCCCGAGCGGCTTGCCTATGTGGCTGCCTTCGATCCCGCAGGCCGGGCGAAGGACGCGATCGCAGTGGTCGATTGCGAGCCGGGTTCGCCGACATACGGTGGTGTGGTCGGCTGGACCGAGTTGCCGACGGCGGGCAACGAGTTGCACCACTTCGGGTGGAACGCCTGCTCGAGCGCGCTGTGTCATGAGGGGCACGGTCATGAGGGGCACGGTCACGAGGGGCACGGCGATCACCACGCCGGGCATCACGGGCAGCCGCTCGAGCGGCGATACCTGGTGGTGCCGGGCATCCGCTCGTCGAGAACGTACATCCTCGACACCAAACCCGACCCGCGGCACCCGGTGGTGACCCGCACGATCGAGGCCGCCGAGCTCGCCGCGAAGGCGGGATACTCGCGGCCGCACACGGTGCATTGCGGACCGGGGGGCATCTTCATGTCCGCCCTGGGCGGCGCCGACGGCGCCGAGGGTCCGGGCGGTGTCGCGCTGCTCGACCACGACACGTTCGACGTCGTCGGAGCGTGGGAGGCGGAGCACGGCGAGCAGTTCTTGGCGTACGACGTGTGGTGGCACCTGAAGTACGACACGGTGATCACCTCCGAGTGGGCCACGCCGTCGATGATCGAGAACGGACTCGACGCCGAGGACCTCCTCGGCCGCAGGTTCGGACACCACCTGGACTTCTGGAGCATGTCCGAGCGCAAGCTGACCCAGCGCGTCGATCTCGGCGACGAGCACCAGATGGTTCTCGAACTCCGCCCGGCTCACAATCCCTCCGAGGCGTTCGGGTTCGTGGGAGTCGTCATCAGCGTGGAGGATCTGTCGGCCTCCGTGTGGATGTGGCACAAGAGCGACGACCGGTGGGTGGTCGAGAAGGTGATCACCATTCCGGCGGAGCCGGCCGAGGCCGACGATCTGCCGCCCGCGCTGAAACCCTTCGGCGCGGTACCACCGCTCGTCTCGGACATCGATCTGTCGGTCGACGACCGTTGGCTGTACGTCTCGTGCTGGGGCACAGGAGAACTCAAGCAGTACGACGTCGGCGATCCGTTCCACCCGAGGGAGACGGGATCGGTGCGCCTCGGTGGGATCGTGCGGCGCGAGCCGCACCCGGCGGATCCGGACCTCCGGATCGCGGGAGCTCCGCAGATGGTGGAGGTCAGTCGCGACGGACGCCGGGTCTACGCCACCAACTCGCTCTATGCGGCCTGGGACGAGGTCTTCTACCCGGACGGGGTGGGGGCGTGGATGGCGAAGTTCGATGCCGACGTCTCCGCCGGTGGTCTGGTCATCGACCGCGGGTTCTTCCCGCACGGCGACGACTTCCGCGGACGCAGGGTGCACCAGACCCGCCTGCAGGGCGGGGATGCGTCCAGCGACTCGTACTGCTTCACCGGGTGATCGCCGTTGCACGGCGGGTCGATCGCGCGATTCGGCGGTCGTCCGCCCAAGCGCCGCGTCTCGGGACGGAGCGCTGGTGCAGAGCTGCGCGACGCCGAAAAAGACGAGTCCCTGACCGGCATCTCTGCTGGTCAGGGACTCGCCCTGTGGGGGTGAGTGACGGGACTCGAACCCGCGACAGCCAGGATCACAACCTGGTGCTCTACCAACTGAACTACACTCACCATCGCATTCGCGATCGGCCTGGGCCGGTTGCGCCTGCGGTACAGATACTAGCCTGACTTTGCCGGAAACGGCGAATCCGCAGGTCAGGCCGGACCCAACTCCTTCGTGACAGCGGCGATCTCGGCCGACGGCGGGCCCGGTGGGGCGACGAACGCGGTCCGCCGGTAGTACCGCAGTTCCCGGATCGACTCCTTTATGTCGGCGAGCGCCCGATGCGACAGGCCCTTCGCCGGCTGCCCGAAGTAGATCCGCGGGTACCAGCGCCGGCACAGCTCCTTGACGGAGCTGACGTCCACCATGCGGTAGTGGAGGTAGGCGTCGAGCTCGGGCATGTCGCGGGCGATGAACCCGCGGTCCGTCGCGATCGAGTTGCCGGCCAACGGCGCGGTGCCGGCCTCCGGGACGTGGGCCCGGATGTAGTCGAGCACCATCTTCTCCGCCTCGGCGACGCTCACCGTGGACCGGCGCACCTCGTCGGTGAGCCCGGAGCGCTCGTGCATCTGGGTGACGACGTCCGGCATCGCGGCGAGCGCGTCGTCGTCGGCGTGGATGACGATGTCCACCCCGTCGCCGAGCACGTTGAGATCACTGTCGGTGACGAGGGCGGCGATCTCGATCAGCTTGTCGCTGTCGATCCGCAATCCGGTCATTTCGCAATCGATCCACACAAGTTTGTCCTGCACGAAACACAGAGTAGTCAGGCCGGTCGTGGCGATAAGGTCACGGTGACCATTCCGCGGCCGCACGTGGACGAGGAGGACACCGCATGACGGTCGATCCGACACCGCCGGCACCGTCGCCGGCCGAGAAGGCGGCGGCCGCCCGCGCGGCCGCGGAGGAAGCGGCACGGGTCGCCGAAGCGGCCCTGAAGGCGGCCGAGCAGGCACAGCGCGAGGCGGAGGCGGCCGCGCGGGCCGCCGAGGCGACGGACGCCGCGCCCGCCGGGCCGGCCCGGCAGATCGCACCCGCCGGGCCGGCCCGGCAGATCGCACCCGCCGGGCCGGCCCGGCAGATCGCCGCGGGATACGCCGCCGCCGGGGTCGCCCTCGAACTCGGTGCGGTCGTCCACGACGGGGTGGTCGATTCGTCGGCCCGGGTACGGATCCCGCTCGCCACGATGAACCGGCACGGACTGGTCGCCGGTGCGACCGGCACCGGCAAGACCAAGACCGTGCAGGGCATCGCCGAGCAACTCTCGGCCGCCGGGGTCCCGGTCGTGATGGCCGACATGAAGGGTGACCTGTCGGGGCTGTCGGCGCCCGGAGAGGACGACGACGGGCTCCGGACCCGCGCCGCGGAGACCGGGGATTCCGGATGGGGACCGACCGCCTACCCGGTGCAGTTCTTCTCGCTCGGCACCGAAGGCCCGGGCGTGCCCGTCCGCGCGACGGTCACCGCGTTCGGTCCGATCCTGCTGAGCAAGGTCCTCGGCCTCAACCCCACCCAGGAATCGACGTTGGGGCTGATCTTCCACTGGGCCGACCGCCAGGGGCTGCCGCTGCTCGACCTCAAGGATTTGCGGCAGGTCGTCACACACCTGACCAGCGACGAGGGAAAGGCAGAGCTGAAAGGTATCGGCGGGGTCTCCCCGGCGACCGCCGGCGTGATCCTGAGGGCGCTCGTCAACCTCGAGGCCGGCGGCGGGGAGACCTTCTTCGGAGAACCGGAGTTCGAGACCGAGGACCTGCTGCGCGTCGTCGGCGGCAACGGCGTGATCAGCCTGTTCGAGCTCGGCGCCCACGCGGCGCGGCCGGTGCTGTTCTCGACGTTCCTGATGTGGGTGCTCGCCGACCTGTTCCAGACGCTGCCGGAGGAGGGCGACCTCGACAAGCCGAAGCTCGTGTTCGTCTTCGACGAGGCGCACCTGCTCTTCGCCGACGCCTCGAAGGCGTTCCTGCAGCAGATCGAGCAGACGGTCAAGCTCATCCGTTCGAAGGGCGTGGGAGTGTTCTTCTGCACCCAGCTGCCCACGGATGTGCCCAATGCGGTGCTGTCCCAGCTCGGCGCGCGGGTGCAGCACGCGCTGCGCGCATTCACACCGGACGATCAGAAGGCGCTGGCCAAGACCGTCCGCACGTATCCGGAGACGGAGTTCTACGACCTCGAGGAGGCGCTGACCACCCTCGGGATCGGCGAGGCCGTCGTCACGGTGCTGTCCGAGAAGGGCGCGCCGACGCCTGTCGCGTGGACGCGGATCCGTCCGCCGCGTTCGTTGCTGGACACCGTCGGCGAGGAGGCGATCCGGTCCGCGGCGCGCGGGAGTGCGCTGTACGGCAAGTACGGGCAGACCGTCGACCGCGAGTCCGCCTACGAGAGGCTCACCGCGAAGGTGGCCGGCGCCCCCGACCTGGACCCACGTGCGCAGGTCCCGCCGTTGCCGGACCTGCCCGGCACGCCACCGCCCCGGGACGCGGGGCCGAGCATGGTCGAGCAGGTCCTCGGCAGCGCGGCCGTCAAGGGTTTCCTGCGGTCCGCGGCGTCGGCCGCGGGGCGCGAGATCAGCCGCAGCATCTTCGGCACCGGCCGCCGCCGTAGACGCTGACGGGGGCTACGCGCCCAGCTTCCGGTAGAAGGCGCCGACGATGGGCGCGACGACGCCGCGCGGGGTGTAGTTGCCGGCGACGGACATCGCCTTGCTGATCAGGCCCGGCACGATGCGCATCTTGTTCTCGGCGAGCGCGTCGAGCGACACCTTCGCGGTGTGCTCGCTGGAGATCCACAGGAAGTCCGGCACGAGCTTGTCGACGATCGAGGCCTCCGCCGGATCCGGGGTCTCCGTGCGCACCGGGCCCGGCGCCAGCAGCGTCACGTGCACGCCGCTGTCCTTCAGCTCCCCGCGCAGCGACTCGGAGAAGGTGTTGACGAATGCCTTCGTCGCCGCATAGGTCGCGTTGTGGGGGATCGGCATGTTGCCCGCCGCGGAACCGACCATCAGGATCGCCCCGGAGCGGCGCTCGACCATCTGCGGCAGCACCGCGAGGGTCAGGTCGTGCACCGCGACGGCGTTCAGCTCGACCTGGGCCCGCTCGTAGCCCGGATCCAGCTGGGCCACCGGGCCGAAGGTCGCGATGCCGGCGTTGTTGCACAGGATGCTGATCGGGCGCTCGCCGAGTTCGTCGACGAGCTTCGCCCGCGCGTCGCGGTCGGACAGGTCACACGCGCGGACCTCGACGGTGACGCCGTGCGTCGCCCGCAGCGTCGCGGCGAGCTCCTCCATCACGTCGCCGCGCCGGGCGACCAGGATCAGCGAGTGCCCGCGCGCGGCGAGCTCGGCGGCGAGGGCCTCGCCGATGCCGGAGGAGGCGCCGGTCACGACGGCGCGGGCGTCGGGGGTGGGGTTCGGCAGAGTCATGGTCGGTCAGCGTAGCCGCGGCCGGCTCAGATGCGGTCCGCGAGGCGCGTGCCCTGCTCGATCGCGCGCTTGGCGTCGAGTTCCGCGGCGATGTCGGCACCGCCGATGACGTGCGTGGTCACGCCCGCGGCGGTGAGCCGCTCGACGAGGTCACGGACGGGTTCCTGCCCGGCGCAGATCACCACGTTGTCCACGTCGAGCACCTTCGGGTCGCGGCGGTCCTCGCCGAAGCTGATGTGCAGGCCGGCGTCGTCGATCCGCTCGTAGTTCACGCCCGAGATCTCGTGCACCTTCTTGTGCTGCAGCGACGCCCGGTGCACCCATCCGCTGGTCTTGCCGAGCCGCGCGCCGATCCGGCCGGGCTTGCGCTGCAGCAGGAACACCTCGCGCGGCGACGGCGACGGGCGGGGCTCGGTGAGCGCTCCCGGGGCGGCCTTCGGGTCGGTGACGCCCCACTCGCGCTTCCATTCGGCCAGGTCGAGGGTGGGGGAGTGGTCGTGGGTGAGGAACTCGGAGACGTCGACGCCGATGCCGCCCGCCCCGATCACGGCGACGCGGGCGCCGACGGGCGCACCCTCGCGGACGACCTGCGGGTACGACAGCACGCTCGGGTGGTCGATGCCGGGGATCGCGGGCACGCGGGGGGTGACGCCGGTCGCGACGACCACCTCGTCGTAGGCACCGATCAGGTCGTCGGCCGTCGCGCGGGTGCCGAGCTCGACCTGGACCTTCGTCAGCTCCAGCTGGCGGCGGTAGTACCGCAGGGTCTCGGCGAACTCCTCCTTGCCGGGGATGCGGCGGGCGATGCCGAACTGGCCGCCGATCTCGTCGTCGGCCTCGAACAGGGTGACGGCGTGCCCGCGGCGGGCCAGGTTCACCGCCGCGGCGAGCCCGGCGGGCCCGGCGCCGACGACCGCGACGGCCTTGCGGCGGCGGGTGGGGGCGAGCAGCAGCTCGGTCTCCCGCCCGGCGCGGGGGTTGAGCAGGCACGAGACGTGCTTGTTGACGAAGGCGTGGTCGAGGCAGGCCTGATTGCAGGCGATGCAGGTGTTGATTTCGTCGGCGGCGCCGGCGGTGGCCTTGCGGACCCACTCCGGGTCGGCCAGCATCGGCCGGGCCATCGAGATCAGCTGTGTGTCGCCGCGGGCCAGGATCTCCTCGGCGGTCTCGGGCATGTTGATCCGGTTGGACGCGGCGACGGGGATTGCGACGTGCTTCGCCAGTTCGGCCGAGACGTCCGCGAACGCGGCGCGCGGGACGGACGTGACGATGGTGGGCACCCGCGACTCGTGCCAGCCGATGTCGGTGTTGATCAGCGTTGCGCCCGCCCGCTCGACCTCCTGGGCGAGGGCGACGATCTCGTCCCAGCGCTGGCCGCCTTCGACGAGGTCGGCCATGGACAGCCGGAAGCAGATCGCGAAGTCCGGGCCGACGGCCTCGCGGGTGCGGCGGACGATCTCGACGGGCAGCCGGCGACGGTTCTCGGGGCTGCCACCCCACTCGTCGGTGCGCCGGTTGGTGCGCTCGGCGAGGAACTGGTTGATGAAGTAGCCCTCGCCGCCCATGATTTCGACGCCGTCGTAGCCGGCCCGCTGGGCGAGGCGGGCGCAGCGGACGTAGGCGCGGATCTGCCGGCGAACGCCCCAGGAGGTGAGCCTGCGCGGCCGGAACGGGTTGATCGGCGCCTTGATCGACGAGGCGGACACGCTCAGCGGCCAGTAGCTGTAGCGCCCGGCGTGCAGGATCTGCAGCAGGATGCGACCGCCCTCGGCGTGGACGGCATCGGTGATCGTCCGGTGCCGCCGGGCCTCGAACCGGTTGGTGAGCTTGGCGCCGAACGGCAGCAGCCACCCGGTCCGGTTGGGTGCGTAGCCGCCGGTGACGATGAGGCCGACCCCGCCGCGGGCACGCTCGGCGAAGTACGCGGCGAGGCGGCCGGTGTTCTTGGCGCGGTCCTCGAGTCCGGTGTGCATCGAGCCCATGACGACGCGGTTGGGCACCGTGAACGGTCCGAGGTCGAGCGGTGAGAGCAGGTGGGGGTAGGGGTTCGTCACGAGTGGTCCTCGGTGGTGAGGGCGTCGAGCACTTCCTGGCACCAGTCGGCGAAGCCCTGTTCGACGCGGATGCCGCCGCGCAGGACGAGGTACTGGTGCAGTGAGGGCCCGGTGAGCCGGTGGGGTGCGGGGAAGTCGCGTTTCTCGATGGTGCGGTACACCTCGAGGCGGGCGGCGTGGGCGTCGCGGTGGCGGGTGAGCTCCGCGAGGAGGGCGGGCAGGGTGCCGGGCCCGGCGGCGCGGATCTTCACGGCCAGGTCGCTGCGCAGCTGCTCGGGGTCGGAGGGGTGGGCGATCCAACGGTCCAGCTCGATGCGTCCGGCGGAGCTGACGCGGTAGACCTTCTTGTCGGGCCGACCGTCCTGCGGCACGGTGCGGCCGGTGATCCAGCCGTGGTCCTCCATTCGCCGCAGCACGCGGTAGATCTGCTGGTGCGTCGCGCTGTGGAAGAAGCCGATCGACTTGTCGAACCGGCGGGCCAGTTCGTAGCCGGAGCCGGACCGCTCGTCGAGCGCGGCGAGCAGCGCGTGTTCCAGGGCCATGCCGAGAGTATGCACCGAGGTGCATATGCAATCAAGTGCACAGCTGGGGTGACGGTCGCGAATCTCTCGGTCAGCCGCGAATGCGGAGTGCGGTCGCGGCTGACCGGAAATCGCGCGGATCACCGGAGGCCGGTTCTCGGCGCGACGATCTCCTAGGCTGCGGGCATGAGCGCGCACACGGACGCCGCCGGGATCGGGGAGGCCACCTCGCGACGGCAGGTCTTCGCCTGGGGAATGTGGGACTTCGGGTCGTCGGCCTACCACGCGGTGGTGCTGACCTTCGTCTTCTCCGTGTATCTCACCGACGCCGTCGGCGACGACCTGCCGGGGTCGATGTCGGCGAGCACGTGGCTCGGGTGGGCGCTGGGCATATCGGGGTTCTTCATCGCGGTCACCGCCCCCGTCTCGGGCCAGCGCTACGACGCGGCCGGCCGGCGCAAGCGGTCCCTGGCGGTGCTGTCCTACGCCGGTGTCGCGCTGATGGCGGCGATGGTGTTCGTGCGCGACGACTACCACTACCTGTGGCTCGGCCTCGTGCTGCTGGGTGTGTCGTCGGTCGTCGTCGAACTCGCGCAGGTGCCCTACAACGCGATGCTGCGTCAGGTCTCCACCGAGGAGAACATGGGCCGGGTCTCCGGTTTGGGTTGGGCCATGGGCTATTTCGGTGGGCTGCTGTTGTTGCTGCTGGGGTACTTCGGGTTCATTGCCGGCGACGGCGACACCCGCGGCTTCCTCGGCGTGAGCACCGAGGGCGGCCTCAACATCCGCCTGGTCGTGGTGGCCGCGGCGGTGTGGTTCGCGGTCTTCGCCGTCCCGGTGCTGCTGGCGGTGCCGGAGGTTCCGCCCACCGGTGCCGATCCCGGCGCGGAGCGGGCCGGGATCGTGCAGTCCTACCGGGTGCTGCTGCGCGACCTGCGCGAGCTGTGGGCGATGGATCGGCGCACCGTCGGCTACCTCGGCGCCTCGGCGCTGTTCCGCGACGGCCTGGCCGGGGTGTTCACGTTCGGTGCGGTGCTCGCGGTGAACGTGTACGGCATCGATGCCGCCGACGTGCTGCTGTTCGGCGTGGCCGCGAACGTGGTGTCGGCCCTCGGTGCGCTGGTCGCGGGGCGCTTCGACGACCGGGTCGGCCCCAAGGCGGTGATCGTCGCCTCGCTCGCCGCGATGATGGCCGTGGGGGTCGTGCTGCTCGTGGTGTCGGGGCCGCTGATGTTCTGGATCTTCGGTCTGCTGCTGTGCCTGTTCGTCGGGCCCGCGCAGTCGTCGGCCCGCACCTTCCTCGCGCGCATCACCCCGGCCGGGCGGGAGGGGCAGATGTTCGGGCTCTACGCGACGTCGGGCCGCGCCGTGTCGTTCCTGGCCCCGACCCTGTTCGGGCTCTTCGCCTGGACGTTCGACGCGGACCGGGCCGGGATCGCCGGCCTGCTCGTGGTGCTCGGCGCGGGGCTGGCGGCGCTGCTCGCGGTGCGGGCCCCGGAGGGTCAGTCCTTGAAGTAGACGAGCTGGTGGGTCGTGGCGAGCAGCGTGCCGTCGCGGCCCCACAGCTGGGCGGCCTGATCGAAGTAGCCCTGTGAGAAGCGGTGGGTGCGCGCGGTGCCCAGGACGAAATCGTCGCCCTGGGCCTCGAGCTGCCCGGCGTCGGCGTGGAAGTACACCGTCAGGGACACGGTCCCGGCCGGCATGTACCGGCCGCGGCGCAGGAACACCCTCGGGTAGAACACGTCGCACAGCGCCGTCAGCGCCGGGAAGTCGAGCGGGCGGGCCGGGGTGTCGCGCACCCACAGCGTCGTGGTGGAGTCGGGGTGCTCGCCGGCGTCCTGCTGGGGCACCGCGCCTTCGACGAACCGCATCTCGTAGTTGCGGGCCCACGCGATGAAGTCCGGGAAGGTCCGGGTGGGAACCGCATCCGCCGACGGGACCGCCGGCATGTCGAGCTCGGTGTCCGACCAGGTGTCGCGGCGGGTGCCGAACACCGCGGTGGCGGTGGTGGTGACCACACCGTCCTGCGTCAGCTCCAGCAGCCAGTGCTGGTTGGTGCGGTTGGTGCGGACCGCCCGCACGGTGATGTCGAACTCGCCGTCGGCGACCGGGCCGGCGTAGTTGACGGTGAGGGAAATGGGATCGCCGAGCCGGTCCGGGTGCTGCTGGACGGCCCGCAGCAGGGCGGCGGCGGTGACGCCGCCGAACGGACCGACCATGTTCGTGTACTCCGGGCTGGTCCGCCCCCGCGCGTGACCGTCCTCCGCGGGCTCGAGCGCCACGGCGGCGTCGAAGGGGTGGGGCGGGGCGGCGATCTCGGTCACGACGACTCCTCGGGAAGAACGGGTCCGTTCCGGCACGGTCCGGACCTAAGTATGACAACATACATAGAAACCGACGGCAAGAGCGGAGCGCGGACATGGCGAGGCGAAGCGACCCGACCACCGGCCCTCGCGCCGCGATGATCCGCAGCGCGATCCGGCTCATCCGCGAGCGGGGCGTCGCGGCGACCTCGTTCGCCGACGTGCTCGCCCACAGCGGCGCGCCGCGCGGGTCGGTCTACCACCATTTCCCGGGCGGAAAGGCGCAGCTCGTCGAGGAGGCCACCCGCAGTGCCGCGGACCACCTGGGTGACGGGATGGCACGGGTGCTGGACTCCTCGGACACCCCCGGCGCACTGCAGGCTCTCGCCGACCTGTGGCGTCGCGGTCTCGAGGCCGGCGACTACGCGGTCGGCTGCCCGATCGTCGCGGCGGCCCTGGGCACCGAGCGCGGCGCCCGCGATGTCGCCGGGGAGGCGTTCGAGCACTGGTGTGGCCTGCTCACCGGCACGCTCGTCGCGGACGGGGTGGGCCCGGAACGCGCCCGGTCGTTGGCGGTGCTCATCGTCGGCGCGCTCGAGGGTGCGCTGGTGCTCGCCCAGGCGCAGCGCAGCTCGGCGCCGCTCGACGCGGTGGTCGACGAGCTCTCGGCCCTGTGCCGATCGGCGATCGACCCCGCGGCTAGTCCGCGATCGTGACCAGGACCTGTTCGGCTGCGTTGCGGTGGCCGTCGGCGTTGGGGTGCAGCGGGGCGGCCGGCTGGGACGGGAACAGGCCTTCGGTCCAGCGCTGCGCGGAGGGCTGGCACGCGTCGTGCCCGACGGTGGACTCGCGCAGGTCGACGTAGTCGACGCCCGCGGCGTCGGCCTGCTGTTCCATCGCCGTGTTGAGCCGGTCGATCTTCGCCTGCAGGTACGTCGCGTCGTCCGGCAGGATCGGCTGATCGGGATAGCATCCGCCGTCCCGGATCCCGGTCGGGTAGCCGACGAGCAGGATGCGCGCGTCCGGGGCGCGGTTGCGGATCTCCCGCACGATCACGCCGTAGGTGGGGGCGAAGTCGTCGATCGCGCGGTCCACGAGGTCGAGGCCGTCGCGGACGTTCGCGGTCGCGCACAGGGGTCCGGCCGGTGCCGCGGCCCTGCCGGACGAGCGGTCGAGCGCGAGACACGATCCGGCCAGGGCGACCAGGCCGATGTCGTTGCCGCCGATCCCGACGGTGACCAGCTCGGTTTCGGGGGTGAGTGCATCGTATTGCGGGGGGACGGTGGCGCCCGACGAAACCACTTGGGGCCCTGTCAGGTTCGCTGTCGTCGCGGAACTGCACGACGCGTCGCGGAAGTTGTCGATGCCCAGCGTCTCGGCCACCGCATGGGGGTAGTTGCTCCCCGAGCGCGCGCACGCCGAGTCGATCTGGGGCGGGATCATCGGGCCCGCCGTGAACGAGTCACCCAGGGCCACATAGGAGCTGTAGGCGGGGCTGGGCTCGGGCTCGGAATCGGCGGGCGACCCGGGATCGGTGCAGGCCGCGGCGGCGAGCACGGTGAGGGAGGCGGCCGCGGCCGCGCCGAGCCGGCGACGCATACGGCGGTGGCAGGCTGCGGTGGTCACGGCCCCTCCTGTGGTCATGCTCTTACGGCCGGTCGCCGATGCGGGCGAGGATCGCCTTCGCCAGCGCGTCCGGTGCCTCCTCCGGCACCCAGTGGCTGACGTCGTCGAGGACGACGAATTCGTAAGGCGCGTCGACGAACTCGCCGCAGCGCTCCGCGCCCACCCGGCCGAGGGCCGAATCCTCGGTGCTCCACACGTAGGTGGTGGGCACCCGCACCGGTGCCAGCTCGGAGAGCTCCCGGGTCATCGCGCGGTACCAGTTGAGCGCGGCGGTCAGGGCGCCGGGCTCGGACAGCACGCGCACGTATTCGTCGATCGACTCGGGGCTCACCCGGTCGCCGTACATCGCGCGCAGGCGACGGGCGTCGTCCTCGAGCAGGACGTGCTCGGCCTTTCCCTCCTGCCGGAGCAGCTTGATGTAGGCGGCGCGGGCCTGCTGATCGGCGTCCTCGCGCAGGGCCCAGCCGTAGGCCGCGAGGTGTGGCACGGACACCGCGGTCAGGGTGCTGATGCGGTCGGGGTGCCGCGCCGCGACCTGCCAGGCCACGGCGGCGCCCCAGTCGTGCCCCACCAGGTGGGCCTGCCCGAGGCCGGTCGCGTCGAGCAGCCCGATCACGTCACCGACCAGCAGGTCGATGGTGTATGCCGACACGCCGTCCGGGCGGGCGCCGGGGGAGTACCCCCGTTGGTCCGGCATCAGCACTCGCAGACCTGCCTCCGCGAGCTGCGGCGCCACGGCCTCCCAGCTGCGGGCGGTCTCCGGGAATCCGTGCAGCAGCACGACGGGCGTGCCGTCGGCGGGACCGGTGACGTGAACGTCGAAGGTGAGGTCTCCGAGGGTGACGTGAGTGGTCTCGAACATGGCGCCCACCGTACGGGTTGCCGTTAGCGGTGGGAAGGTTTCCACGCGCCCATGCCGAGAACGATGAGACGCATCTGCTTTTCGGCGCGGGCGAGGACCTCGGCCTCCGCCGGCCCGCCGGGCCGGTCCACGTCGAGCAGTTCGAGCACCACCTCGAGCATGGCAGTCACCAGCAGGTCGGCCGCCATCTCCAGGTCGTCGACGTCCCAGTCCGCCATTCCGGGCATGCGGGAGAGATCGACGGAGAGTTCGCCCGTGATCAGCCGCAACTCGACGGTGACGGTGCGCGCGACGGCCGGCTGGCCGCCGTAGCGCTCCCGGGCCAGGAATCGGAACGCCTGTTCGTGGGCGCGGACCTGCCGCACCAGGGCCTCGAGCGACGCCCGCGCCGAGGACGGGCCGCGCGTGCGCCGGGCCTCGCGCAGCAGCGTGCGGAGCATGCGCATGGTGTCGGCGGCGAGGGCGACGCCGAGTTCCTCCATCGAGCCGAAGTGGCGGTAGAACGCCGTGGGCACGATCCCGGCTCGGCGGGCCACCTCGCGCAGGCTCACCGTCGCGAAGCTGCGATCGGCGGAGAGTTCGAGCGCCGCGTCGAGCAGGGCCTGGCGGGTGCGCTCCTTGCGCGCAGCTCGCGTCGCGGGTTCGGGAACGGGGGCTGCGGACACGGCTCCGAGTCTAGGCAGTGCGACGCGGCGGCGGTCGGGGACCATGGTGACGGCCGCCACAACAACGTTGACAGCCCACCGGGCGACCCTGGCACACTGAACTCAGTGCACATTTGTGCACTGACTTTGGATTCTCGCTCGAGAGGAGCGACGCCATGACCCTGCTTCACCGCGCCCGACGCGGGCCGGGGCCGTCGATCGGACGCAAAGCCCTGATCAAGGCGCTGCATGTACTCTCCGCGCCGCACCACCCGGATCGGTACCTCGAACTGGCCGATCCGCTCCTGGCCGTGCAGCACACGCGCGCCCGGATCACGAACGTTGACCGAAATATCCCGGGTGCGGTGACGCTCGAGCTGCGCCCGGGCCGGCCCCTGGAGTTCCGGGCCGGTCAGCACCTGCAACTCGGCGTGGTGGTGGACGGTGTGCGGCACAGCCGCAGCTACTCGCCGGTGAGTTCCCAGCATCGAGCCGACGGGCGCATCCAGCTCACGGTCGGGGTGCGACCGGACGGCGTCGTCTCGCGGCACCTGCACGAGCACGCCACCGCGGGCGACGTGGTCGACCTCGCGGCGGCCGCCGGCGAGTTCTGTCTCCCGGCGGAGCGGCCGGAGCGGCTGGTGCTCGTCAGCGGCGGCAGCGGCATCACTCCGGTGCTGTCGATGCTGCGCACCCTCGCCGACGAGGGCCACTCCGGAACCGTCGCGTTCCTGCACTACGCGCCCACCGCCGCGCACGTGCCGCACCGCGACGCGATCGAGTCCCTGGCCGGCGCCCACGCCGGCGTCGACGTGGCCTTCGCCTACACCCGGGCGGACGACGGTGCGTTGCGTGGCCGCTTCGACCGGAGTCATCTCGAGCGGGTCGCCCCGTGGTTCGCCGGCGCACCCGCCTACGTCTGCGGCCCGGCCGGGCTCGTCGACAGCGTGCGGGAGGTCTACGGCGACGCCGGCGCCGCGCACCTGCTGCGCACCGAGCAGTTCACCCCGCCCGTCGTCGTCCGCGACGACGACGCGAGCGGCACCGTCACCTTCGCCGCGTCCGGGGTCCGCGCCGAGAACAGCGGCGTCACCGCCCTCGAACAGGCCGAGGCGGCCGGGCTCACCCCGCAGCACGGCTGCCGCATGGGAATCTGCCACTCCTGCACCGTGACCCGGCTGTCCGGCGGCACCCGCGACGTGCGCACCGGCGAGATCGACGACGAGCCCGGCGCCGAGGTGCAGATCTGCGTGAACGTCCCCGTCGGCGACGCGGCCTTCGACCTCTGACCCACTCGAAACAATTGGAGGACAACATGTTCGGTTTGTCCATCCCCCTGTCCCTTCCGCTGCCGGCGTTCCTGTCCGGCCGTCGCGATCCCGACCCGTCGCCGGTCGTGCTGCGCCGCGAGCAGGTCGAGGAGATCGGCCGCGAACTCGACGCCCTGCGCGAGCGCACCGTCGCCTCGCTCGGCGCGGCCGACCGCGAGTACATCTACCGCATCGTCGGGGCGCAGCGGCGCTTCGAGATCGCCGGTCGTGCCCTGTTGTTCGTGGGCTTTCTGCCGCCGGCATGGGTGGCGGGCGTGGCCGCGCTGAGCGTGTCGAAGATCCTCGACAACATGGAGATCGGCCACAATGTGATGCACGGCCAGTACGACTGGATGCGCGAGCCGGAACTGAACTCCCGCAACTTCGAGTGGGACACCGTATGTCCCGCCGACCAGTGGCGGCACTCGCACAACTACCTGCACCACACCTACACCAACATCCTCGGGATGGATCGCGACGTCGGCTACGGCATCCTGCGGATGGATCCGGCGCAGCGCTGGCACCCCTACTACCTCGGCAATCCCGTCTACGCGACGGGGCTGATGCTGCTGTTCGAGTGGGGTGTGATGCTGCACGACGCCGAGGTCGAGAACGTCGTCGCCGGCAAACGCAGCTGGCGCGACGTGATCCCGCTCGCCCGGGGGTGGTGGCGTAAGGCGCGCGGGCAGGTGGTCAAGGACTACGTCGCGTTCCCGCTGCTGTCCGGGCCGATGTTCGTGCCGACGCTGCTCGGCAACGCGGCCGCCAACCTGGTCCGCAACGTGTGGGCGTTCTCCATCATCTTCTGCGGGCACTTCCCGTCCGGGGTGCAGTCGTTCACCGAGGAGGAGACCGCGCACGAGACCCGCGGCGAGTGGTACGTGCGTCAGCTGCTCGGCAGCGCGAACATCACCGGCACGCCGCTGTTCCACATCATGTCGGGCAATCTCTCGCACCAGATCGAGCACCACCTGTTCCCGGATCTTCCGGCGCACCGGTACCCGCAGCTGGCGCCGGAGGTGCGGGAACTGTGCGAACGCTACGGGCTGCCCTACAACACCGGGGGCCTGCTCGCCCAGGTGGGCTCGGTGTGGCGCAAGATCGTGAAGCTGGCCCTGCCGCCGAGCTGGGTCTCCGAGGAGCCCACGACGTCGGTGCTCATCGAGCGCGGCGTGCCGGTCGCGGGTACCCTCGCCCACGACAGCGCCTGAAGGGGGCACCGCCATGGTGGGTAGGTTCGAACGCAACAAGGACACGCTCCAGGAACTGACCGAGTCCGCGGCGACGCACGTCGGCAACATCGCCGGCATCATCACCGGCGCGGTCCGCGAGGTCACCCGGGAGGTCGGGGACTGGATCAGCGACGGCATCGAGATGCGGGAGGCCGCCCGCAAGGCGAGCGCCGACGACGAGCGCGTCGCAGAGCCGCCGTCCGAGCCGTCCGGCGGGTAGGCGAAGAACGCCGGGTAGCTGAGGAACACAGAGACAGCGCGGGGCGGGCACCGGGATCCGGTGCCCGCCCCGCGCTGTCGGCGTGTGTTCGGATCAGATGACGCCGAGCGCGAACATCGCGTCGGCGACCTTCACGAAGCCGGCGATGTTGGCGCCGTGGATGTAGTCACCGGGCTTGCCGTACTCGGCTGCGGTGTCCACGCAGTTCTGGTGGATGTCGCGCATGATGCCGGCGAGGCGCTCGTCGGTGTAGTCGAAGTGCCACGAGTCGCGGGAGGCGTTCTGCTGCATCTCGAGCGCGGAGGTCGCCACGCCGCCGGCGTTCGCCGCCTTGCCCGGGGCGAACGCGACGCCCGCCTCGCGGAACACCGCGATGCCACCGGGGGTGGTGGGCATGTTCGCGCCCTCGGCGACGACCCGCACGCCGTTGTTGACCAGGGTCTTCGCGGCGGTCTCGTCCAACTCGTTCTGGGTGGCGCAGGGGATGGCGACGTCGCACGGCACGTCCCAGATCGAACCACCCGGGAAGTACTGCGCGTCGGGACGCTCGTCGAGGTACTCGGAGATGCGGCCGCGCTGGACCTCCTTGATCTCCTTGAGCAGCTCGAGGTCGATGCCGTTCTGGTCGACGATGTAGCCGGAGGAGTCGGAGCAGGCGATGGCGATGCCGCCGAGCTGGTGCACCTTCTCGATCGCGTAGATCGCCACGTTGCCCGAACCGGACACGACGACCTTGCGGCCCTCGAGGGAGGAGTTCACGGACTTGGCCATCTCCGCCACGAAGTAGGCGACGCCGTACCCGGTGGCCTCCCGGCGCACCTGCGAGCCGCCCCAGGTCAGGCCCTTGCCGGTGAGCACGCCGGACTCGTAGGAGTTGGTCAGGCGCTTGTACTGGCCGAACAGGTAGCCGATCTCGCGTCCGCCGACGCCGATGTCGCCGGCCGGGACGTCGGTGTACTCGCCGATATGGCGGTGCAGCTCGGTCATGAAGGACTGGCAGAAGCGCATGATCTCCTGCTCCGAGCGACCCTTGGGGTCGAAGTCCGAGCCGCCCTTGCCGCCGCCGATGGGCAGGCCGGTGAGGGCGTTCTTGAAGATCTGCTCGAAGCCGAGGAACTTCACGATGCCGAGGTTGACGCTCGGGTGGAAGCGCAGGCCGCCCTTGTACGGGCCGAGCACGCTGTTGTACTGGACCCGGAAGCCGCGGTTGACGTGCACGTTGCCCTGGTCGTCGATCCACGGCACCCGGAAGATGATCTGCCGCTCGGGCTCGGTCAGCCGTTCGATGAGGCCGGCTTCGAAGTAGCGGGGGTGACGCTCGAGGACGACATGCAGGGACTCGAACACCTCGGCGGCTGCCTGATGGAACTCGGGTTCACCGGCGTTGCGCGCCTTCACCTGTTCGTAGATCTCTGCAATGCGGTCCCGGGTCGACACGCTCACCACCTGACTGTGAGGAAACTGTTACATGGCGTTAACACGTTGAATCATAGGCGCAGGCACCGGGCATCCGATAAAAGGGGGCAGTATGCCCGGGCTCCGGGCGTCGAGGGTGTCGGCCGAACCGGGGGACGGCTACGCGGGCTCGGGAAGGGTGGCTTCCGGGCCCGGGCTGCCGCCGAGCGCGGCGACGAGGCGTTCGCGTGCGCGTCCGAGGTGCCGGGTGATCACCTCGACCGCCGCATCGCCGTCGCCGGTCAGGACGGCGTCGAGGATCTGCTGGTGTTCGGCCGCGATGCTCGTCGTGGTGAGCAGCTGCTTGCCCTGCACCTGCACCATGCACAGCCGCACCTCGGACACGAGCGAGCCGAACATGCGGCTGGTGCGCGGGCTGCCCAGCGCGTCCACCAGGGCGGTGTGGAAGCGCATGTCGGGTTCGACGACGGTGAGCGGGTCGGCCTCGGTCATGGCCGAGATCTCGGCGTTGGCGGCCGACGCCGCCGGAGGCACCGCCCGGGTCTCGGCGAGCGCGCGCAGCACCACCGATTCCAGGTGCGCGCGGGTGCGGTAGATGTCACGCACGTCGTCGGGGCCCAACTGGGGCACGCGGGCGGTCTTGTGGGCGCTGCGCTGTAGTAGGCCCTCGCCGACGAGCTTCTCGATGGCGGCCTTGGCGGTCGGCCTGGCGACTTCGTAGGCGCGGGACACCTCGGCTTCGGTGAGGGCGTCCTCGTGCGTCAGCTCCCCGGCGAACACGCGCCGCCGCAGTTCCAGGGCGAGGGCGTCGACGATCGACAGGGCCTCGACGCGTCCGACCAATGCCCCGCTCCTTCCCGGCTCTCCGCGCACCCGCACGGACCTGCGCGAACACGAGCATTCTTGCACGACGCCGCACATGCATTCTTGACAGGAATGTGTACTTGTCTGACAATTCTGGGAAACGGTGACAGGCATCACAACGAGAGGCGCGCTATGTACCAACAGACACTCGACCCGATCGGCGGCTCACTCGCCTGGTCGGCCGTGGTCGCGGCGATCCCGCTGGCCGCGATGTTCGTCATGCTCGGCGTCTTCAGATGGAAGGCGCACCGCGCGGCCCTCGTCGGTCTGGCGCTCGCCGTGCTCGCGGCGGTCGCCGGGTGGGGCATGCCGCTCGGCCAGGCCGCCGCCGCGACCGCCGAGGGAGCCTTCTACGGCCTGTTCCCGATCTTGTGGATCCTCGTCAACGCCCTCTTCGTCTACAAGCTCACGGTTGTCACCGGCTGGTTCGAGGAGCTCGGCCGGGTCATCCGGTCCATCTCGGACGACCAGCGCATCCTGGCCATTCTCATCGCCTTCTGCTTCGGTGCGCTGCTCGAGTCGCTCGCCGGATTCGGCGCGCCCGTCGCGATCTCCGCGGCGATGCTCATGGCCGCGGGCATGGCACCGCTCAAAGCCGCGTGCACGTCCCTGCTGGCGAACACCGCGCCCGTGGCCTTCGGTGCGATGGGTGCCCCGATCCTCGCGCTCGCCGGGGTCACCGGGCTGCCGCTCGACGACCTGTCCGCGATGGCCGGCCGGCAGACGCCGTTCGTCGCGGCCGTCGTGCCGATGGTGATGGTGTTCCTCGTCGACGGCCGCCGCGGAATTCGGCAGACCTGGCCCGTCGCGGTCGTCGCGGGCCTGACCTTCGGCCTCGCCCAGTTCGTCACCGCGAACTACCTCACCGTCGAGCTCACCGACGTCGTCGCCGCGATCGTCACGGTCGGCGCGGTGCTGGGCATGCTGAAGGTGTGGCAGCCGGAGGAGCGCCTGGTCGCCACGACCGACACCGCCCTCACCGCACCGGTCGGCGCCGGCACCGCGGTCGGCATCGCCGCCCCGCCGTCGCGTTTCGACGGATACAGCCGGACGCGGCGCACGCTGCTGGCCCTCGCCCCGTACCTGACGATCATCGCGATCTTCACCGTGGCGCAGATCCCGTTCGTCAAGACGTGGCTCACCGAGATCGGCACCGTGTCGTTCCGCTGGCCCGGACTCGACATCGTCGACGTCGACGGCAAGCCGCTGAGCGCGCAGACGTTCAAACTCGACCACCTCAAGGCCACCGGCACCCTGTTGCTGCTCGCCGGGGCCGTCACGGCCGGGATGTACGGGATCGGCGTACGCCGCGCCGTCCGCGCCTATGCCGACACCCTCGTGCAGCTGCGCTGGACCATTGTCACCGTCACCTCGGTGCTCGCGTTGGCCTTCGTGATGAACCTGTCCGGTCAGACCGCCGGCCTGGGCATGGCGCTCGCGTCCGCGGGCGGGGTGTTCGCCCTCGTCTCGCCGCTGATCGGCTGGATCGGCGTGGCCATCACCGGATCCGACACGTCGTCGAACTCGCTGTTCGGCGTCATGCAGATGACCGCCGCGCAGCAGGCCGGGCTCGACCCGGTGCTCATGGCGGCGGCCAATTCGTCCGCGGGTGTGCTCGGCAAGATGCTCTCGCCGCAGAACCTGTCGGTCGCGGTGGCCGCGGTCGGCCTGGCCGGGGCGGAGGGTGTCATCCTGCGCCGTCTGATCGGCTGGAGCCTCGGGTTGCTCGTGTTCCTCACCGTCGTCATCTACCTGCAGTCCACCCCCGTTCTCGATTGGATGGTTCCGTGAACACCAGCGTCGTGACTCCCGTCCCCGACACCGAGCCGGTCGTCGCCGCGCTCGTCGACGCCCTCGGCGACGCCGTCGTCACCGATCCGGACCGGATGCTCGCCTATCGGCGCGACCAGTCGCTGCTCACGCCGGCCGGGATGCCGCTCGCCCTGGTCCGGGCGCGGGACACCGACGACGTCGTCGCCACCCTGACGATCGCGCACCGGCACGGCATCCCCGTCGTCACCCGCGGCGCCGGCACCGGTCTCGCGGGTGCGGCCAACGCCCTCGACGGCGGCATCGTGCTCAGCGTCGAGAAGATGAACGCCATCGTCGAAATCGACACCGAATCACGCACCGCCACAGTGCAACCCGGGGTGATCAACGGCGATCTCGCCGCCGCGGCCGCCGAGCGGGGGCTGTGGTACGTGCCGGACCCTGGCAGCCGCGCCGTCTCCACCATCGGCGGCAACCTCGCCACCAACGCCGGCGGCACCTGCTGCGCGAAGTACGGGGTCACGGCCGACCATGTCGCCCGCATCAAGGCGGTGCTCGCCGACGGGCGGATCATCCACACCGGCGCCGTCACCCGGAAGAACGTGGCGGGACTGAACCTCACGCAACTGCTCGTCGGGTCCGAGGGCACCCTCGCCGTCATCGTCGAGGCCACCGTGCGGCTGCGCGCCGCCGCCACCGCGGCCGCCACGGTGGTCGCGAGCTTCCCGGAAACCGCGCAGGCCGTCGCCGCGGTGCTGGCGATCCGCGAGCAGGCCGAGCCGTGCCTCGTCGAACTGATGGACCGCACCACCATCGCCGCCGTCAACGACATGACGCACATGGGACTCGACGACACGGCCGGTGCGCTGCTGCTCGTCCAGTGCGACGGGCGCGACGCCGCCGCCGAAGCGCAGGTGTGTGCGCGGGCCTGTACCGCGGCGGGCGCCACCGAGGTGTACGACACCGCCGACCCGGTGGAGGGGGAGGAGTTCATGGCCGCGCGGCGGGTCGCGCTCACCGCGCTCGAGCGATGTGGCAGCACCCTGCTCGACGACCTGGCCGTTCCCGTGCCGCGGCTGCCCGAGATGCTCGCGGCGATCGAGGCGATCGCCGCGCGGCACGAGCTGCTCATCGGCACGTTCGGGCACGCGGCGGACGGAAACCTGCATCCCACCATCGTGTTCGACGCCGCCGACGAGGTCGTCGCGGGGCGCGCCCGGCAGGCGTTCGACGAGATGGTCGCCGAATGCCTGGCGCTCGGCGGTTCGATCAGCGGAGAGCACGGCATCGGGGTGCTCAAACAGCCGTACCTCGAAACCCAGGTCGGCACGGTCGAGCGTGCGCTCATGCAGCGCATCAAGGCGGCGTTCGACCCGAGCGGGATTCTCAACCCGGGGCGCGGGATCTGACCGGCCGGCGACCCCCGGGGACGGACCCGTCGACGGACCTCCGTCCCTACCCGGCCGACGGCTGGTGGTGGCACGGTGGGAGGTGACATCGGCACCGGTGCGGAACGGGGGAGTGCGGCAGTGGCGACACAACCGGAATCCACGCGGCGGGAGCGGCTGCGCCGCGCCTTCGAACCCGCGCTGCTCGCCGTCACCCTCACCGCCCTGACGGCCGGGGGCATCGCCTGGCTTCTCGGTGCCCACGCCGTCGCCGACGCCTGCTGGATCGCCGGCACCGTCGTCGCGATCGTGCCCGCGACCTGGTGGGTGATCGACGCGCTGCGCCGCGGCCGCGTCGGGGTGGATCTGATCGCGGTGCTCTCCCTGGTCGGCACCCTGCTGGTCGGCGAGTACGTCGCCGGGGCGCTGATCGGCGTGATGCTCGCGTCGGGGCAGGCCCTCGACGCCGCCGCGGAACGCCGCGCCACCAAGGACCTGCGGGCCCTGCTCGAGCACGCCCCGCACACCGCGCGCCGCCGCGTCGGCGACGAGGTGCAGGTGGTGCCGCTCGGCGACGTCGTACCCGGGGACACCCTGGTCGTCGGGCCGGGCGAGGTGGTGCCGGTCGACGGCTGGGTCACGTCCGAACTCGCGGTGCTCGACGAGTCCGTCCTCACCGGCGAGCCGATGCACGTGCAGCGCCGCACCGGGGAGGCCGTGCGCAGCGGCGTCGTCGCCGCCGGCGGCGCCTTCGAGATCCACGCCCGCGCCACCGCCGAGGACAGCACCTACGCCGGCATCGTGCGCCTGGCCCGCGAGGCCGCCGCCGAGAGCGCCCCGGTGGTGCGGATCGCGGACCGGGTCGCCGCGTGGTTCCTGCCGCTGTCGCTGACGGTGGCGGGGCTCGCGTGGCTGTTCAGCGGGTCGGCGACCCGTGCCGTCGCCGTGCTGGTGGTGGCCACCCCGTGCCCCCTGCTGCTCGCCGCGCCCGTCGCGATCGTCTCCGGTCTCTCCCGCGCCTCGCGCCTGGGGGTGGTGATCCGCAGCGGCGGCGCACTCGAGAACCTCGGGCACGCGACGACGCTGGTGATGGACAAGACGGGCACGCTCACCAGCGGCCGGCCCGCCGGCGCCGACATCGTCACCGCACCCGGGGGCGACGGCGCCGAGCTGCTGCGCCTGGCGGCCTCCGCCGACCAGCTCTCCCCGCACGTGCTCGCCGAGGCCATCGTGCAGGAGGCGAAGATGCGCGGGCTGACCCTGTCGCTGCCCACCGACGTCGCCGAGCAGGCCGGCACCGGCGTGGCCGCGACCGTCGACGGCCGGCGCGTCACCGTCGGCAGCCTGCCGCTGCCCGCCGATGCGCCCGGCTGGGCCCGGGCGGTGCTCAGCCGTGCCGCGCTCGACGGCGCCGTCGTCGCCTGGGTCACCGTCGACGGCGACCTGGCCGGCGCCCTGCTGCTCGTGGACCCGCTGCGCCGCGACGCCGCCCGCACGCTGCGGCGGCTGCGCTCGGCCGGGCTGGACCGGCTGGTCATGCTCACCGGCGACCGTCGCGAACCGGCCGAGGAGATCGGCTCCGTCCTCGGCCTCGACGGGGTCTATGCCGAGCAGACCCCGGCGGACAAGGTGAACGGTGTGCGTGCCGAGCGGGAGTCGGCGGTGACGGTGATGGTCGGCGACGGCGTCAACGACGCCCCCGCCCTCGCCGCCGCGACCGTCGGCGTCGCGATGGGCGCCCGCGGATCCACGGCGAGCTCGGAGGCGGCGGACATCGTGCTCACCACCGACCGCCTCGACCGGCTCGCCGATGCCATGGAGATCGCGCGTCGCTCCCGGCGTATCGCCGTGCAGAGCGCCACGGTCGGCATGGGCCTGTCGCTGGTCGCCATGGGCTTCGCCGCGTTCGGCTACCTGCCTCCCGCGGTGGGTGCGCTGCTGCAGGAGGGCATCGACGTCGCGGTGATCCTCAACGCCCTGCGCGCCCTGCGCGGCGACCGGGACCGGGAGCTGGCCCTGCCCGACGACACCGAGGCGATGCTGCACCGGTTCTCGGCCGAACACGACGTCCTGCGTGACGAGCTGTCGATCCTGCGCGACACCGCCCAGCTGCTCGCGTCCGGCGATCGGCCCGCCGCCCACACGGCGCTGCGCCGCGTCGACGCGTTCCTGTTCGACACGCTGCTGCCGCACGAGCAGGCCGAGGACAGCGAGCTGTACCCGGCGCTCGCGGTGCCGCTCGGCAGCGGGGAGGCGACCGCGACAATGAGCCGGATGCATGCCGAGATCGACCGGCTCAGCCGCCGCCTGCGCACGCACCTGGCGCAGGCCGACGCCGCCGGCGGGCTGCGACCGGACCAGTGCGACGACCTGCTCGCCTGCCTGTACGGGCTGTACGCGCTGCTGCGGCTGCACTTCGTGCAGGAGGAGGAGAACTACTTCACCCTCGCGCCCGAGGCCGAACGGGCGGACGGCTCGGCATGACCGGTCCGGGCGGACGGCTGCGGCCGTACGTATCCGGTTCTGCCGGTGCGACGTTCGCGGTGGGACGGCCGGGTCAGCGCCGGGCTTCGGCCGCGATCATCGACAGAGTCGGCCGTGCCATGGCCCGCACGAACGGCCCGACCGCCGTCCAGTAGCGGCGGAAGAGTCTGCGGGCCTTTTCGTCGGTGCCGTGCACCCGGATCTCGGTGAGCAGGACGCAGGTCTGCGCGTCGTACGGCAGGACGGTGAAACTCCATGTGCCGACCCCGCATTCGGGAATCGCGATGCTCGACAGGGGCGCCCCGGGATCCCAGTCGACGCGGCCGTAACCCGGCTCCCACCACCGACCGACGAAGCCGAGCACGAGTTCCCGCCCCGGTTCCTCGGCGACCACCTCGAAGCCGCCCTGCGGACCGATCAGGTTACCGAGGCGGATCGAGCGGTGCGCCCGCACCTCCCGACGCCGCGGCGCGCGCACGGCGTCGAAGGCCATCCGGGCCAGATTGGGGGCGGCGATCACCGGGGACCGCATGAAGTCGATGCGCCGGATCGCGGCGAACGTGTCCCCGGCCGGGGCGTCGACCACCCGCGCGCGTACGACCCGCTGCTCGAAGACCGGCAGCTGCCGTTCGGTCGCGGTGGATTCACCGTCCGGCATTGTTGCTCCTCGGAAGCTGCGCGGTTCGAGTCGCCGACAGTTGCCGGACCATCACCCAGCGCGCGACGAGGTAGCCGAGGACACCGCCGTAGACGGCCTTCAGCACCAGGAACCATCCCGTCGACAGCCCTGACACACCGAGGAGGTGCAGCACCCAGATCGCGAGCACGGAGACGGCCGCGGCCGCCACCCCGAGCGACAGGCCCAGAGACCAGGTGCCGGACGGCAATCGCGCCAGCCACCGACCGGCCTGCGGGGCGTCGGCGGTGGTCGCATCGAGCCCTGCGCGCAACGCCCGTCGCACCCCGGCAGCGGAGAACCAGGAGACGAGCACGGAGAGGATGATCGCGGTCAGCGCGATGTCGACGACGATCCCGTCGGCCGACCACAGCGGCACGAACGACGTGCCGCGCTTGCCCGCCCACGCCAGCAGCGGATTGACGACGACGTTCACCAGGCCGGTGACGACGGCCTGCTTCCGGAACTACGAGGCAGCAGAATCCACGGCGCGTCCTCCTGATCACGGCCCGCGGAAACGGGCCCCCTCTCATCGTGAACCGCGGAACCGTGCTCGTTCCAGGGCCGTAGGTCCCCAGCGACGCCGCACGGGCGATGCCGACGCGGCGAAGGCCCGACGTCCTGCCCTCGGTCGCGGGTTCGTCGTCGTCGCACTAGCTCAGGCGAACCGTGCCTCCCGGGTGCAGTTGGGCGACCCGGCCGCGGCATTCGATCTCGATCGGCGCCTGCATCCCGGGACCGGCGCTCACCTGCACCTCTGTGCCGCTGATGCGCAGGCGAAGGCGGTGCCCCCGGTAGAAGATCGGGAATTCGAGGGCACCGAGTGGTTCGGGCCACTGCGGGGCGAACACGAGCCGGTCGCCCCGGGTCTCGAGGCCGGGGACGCACCGCTGCAACAGATCGACGCTGCCGGCCATGGCCGCCAGGTGGATGCCCTCCATCGTGGTGCCGCCCTGGATATCGGCGATGTCGGCTTTCAGCGCCTGGTAGAAGAAGTCGACGGCCTCGTCCCGGTGGGCGCGTGCCAGCACCCAGGAATGGACGACCCCGCTCAGGGTGGAACCGTGCGACGTTCGCGCCATGTAGTAGTCGATGGTCCGCGGGATGTCCTCGTTCGGGAACCGGTAGCCGAGCCGTTCGAGCAGTTCCCGCAGTTCGTCGGAGGACAGCAGATAGAACAGCATCAGCACGTCGGCCTGCTTCGACGCCTGGTAGCGGTTGACGTCGTCGCCCTCGGCCTCGAGGATCCGGTCGAGGCGCTGGATGTCGCCGTAGCGCCGCCGGTAGCCGTCCCAGTCCAGTTCGGCGAGGCGTTCGTACCCCTCGAACTGGCTGAGGACACGATCGTGGAACGGGACGAACATTCTGCGGGTGACGTCCTCCCAGCGCGCCGTCTCCTGCGCGTGCAGCCCCAGGGCCTGGGTCAGGTACGAGCGGATCTGCAGCGGGATCAGCTCGAGCGCCTCGAGGGCGCGCAGGATCACCCAGACCGACATGACGTTGGTGTACGCGTTGTTGTCGATTCCGTCGTACGGTGCGTCGGGGTAGCCGGAATGGAACTCGTCGGGGCCGATGACGCCGCGGATGCTGTACCGTCCGCGTTCCTCGTCGTAGGACGCGAGATCGGCGTAGAAGCGGGCGATCTCCACGAGCATCTCGGCGCCGTACTCGATCAGGAACTCCAGGTCGCCGGTCACCTGGTAGTACTGCCACACGTTGTGGGCGATCGCGATGCCGGTGTGGTGCTGGCGCCGGCTGGGGTCCGGGTTCCAGCGGCCGGATCTGGGATTGAGGTGCAGTTGCGGGCTCTCCTCGCGGCCGTCGCTGCCCGACTGCCACGGGAACATCGCACCGCGGTGACCGGCTTCGCGCGCCATCCGGCGGGCCTCCCGCAGGCGGCGGTAGCGGTAGCGCAGCAACGACCGGGTCAGCGTGGGCAGCCGCAGGTTCAGCACCGGGAACACGAACAGCTCGTCCCAGAAGACGTGCCCGCGGTACGCCTCGCCGTGCAACCCCCGTGCCGGCACGCCCACGTCGAGGTCGGCGGTGTTCGCGGAGACCGTCTGCAGCAGGTGCAGAAGATGGAACCGGAGGACTCGCAGGGCGTGGCCGTGGCCCGGACCCTCGTACTCGATGCCCAGGTGGTCCCACAGATATCCCCAGGCGAGCACATGGCCGTCGAGCAGTTCGTCGAACCGGCCCAGCCGGGGAAGCCAGCGGGCGGCTTCGTCGGCCGGCTCGGAGACCGCCTGATCGCGCCCGGTGAACACCGCCACCATCTTCTCCAGCGTCACGGGCCGGTCCGTCTCGACGTCGACGGTGATGTCGTGTCCGATCCGATCGTCGCCGTCGACCAGCCGGTACTCGCCGGCAACGGGCTCCCCGTCGCACCACACCGTGTTCCGGGCCGCCATCGCCACCGGTATCCGCGACTGGTTGGTCTGCACCGCCAGCAGCACCGAGTCGACGGACAGCGCGGTGGCTTGCAGCGGCTCGAGGTGCTGGTCGGCGAGGTCGCGATAGCGCTCGACGAGGGAGTTCCGGACCGCGCCGTCCAGCAGCGAGCGGATCTCGAGCCGGCCCGACCAGTCTTCGGCCACGATCGTCGTCTCGAGGGCGCAGGCGTGCGGCAGATGCATGGCAACCAGGCGCCGCTGCCGCACCGACGTGGTGCGCCCCGCCGCGTCGCGGAATCGGAACCGCCGGATGAGGACGGCGCGGCGGAGGTCGAGGTATTGGCGGTAGTCGAGCAGCTCTGCGGTGTCGAGGTCGAACCACTGCCCGCCGTCGACCCGGAAGGTCACCGGCAACCAGTTCGGCAGGTTCACCAGGCTCTCGTGGTCGATGGCACTCCCCGCCACCTCGTCCTGGAGACGGTTGAAGATGCCGGCCACATAGGTGCCGGGGTAGTGCACGCCGTCCGCGCGGGATTCGGGCGCGCAGCCTCGGGTGGCGAAGAAGCCGTTCCCGACGGTGCAGAGGGCCTCGCGCAGCTTCTCGGTGAGCGGGTCGTAGCCCTCGAAGAACATCGTCCAGGCGTCGTCCGGGGGCGGCGCGATCCCCGGGTCGCTGCCGAGCAGATCCGCCAGCCGCTCCAGTAGCTCACGAACCCGGTCCGGACCGTCGACCGCGAATTGTGCCGTCGACCGCCGATCGCCTTCCTCGCTGTAGCGCACGACGATGCCGATCCCGGTCGATGTCAGGGTGCCGAACGCGTCGTCGTCGGTGAGGTCGTCGCCGATGTAGACCGGCATCGGGTCGTCTGCGCCGCGGAGGTGCTCGAGCACCCAGGCCACCGCCCGCCCCTTGTCCCAGTCCACATCGGGGCGGAGCTCGGTGACCTTGCGTCCGCTCGTGACGCGGAGCCGGACGTCCCGGTCGGCCGCATCGTGCACTGCTGCGACGACCTCCTCGATCCGGTCCTCGGCGACGTTGCGGTGATGAACTGCCACGGCGAAACGCTTGTGCTCCACCAGAACGCCGGGCACGCCGGCCAGGCGGTCCCGCAGGGCGCCGGCGATTCGCTCGAGGTCGGGCACCGCGGGGACGGCGGCATCGTTCCGGTGGTACTCGCCGTCCGGCCCGACGAGTTCGAAACCGTGGTTACCCGCATACCAGAGTCCGGGCACGCCGACCCGTGCCTGCACGTCGGTCACGTCGCGGCCGCTGATCACGCCGACGGGGCAGTAGCGGGCCAGCCGGGCAAGCTCTTTCGCCGCGCCCTCGACCAGGGTGGCAGCGGTGGGATCGTTCACGAGGTGGGCGAGGGTGCCGTCGAAGTCCAGGAACACGGCGTAGCGCCGGGTGCGCAGGATGGCGGTCGCCTGGTGACGAGATGCCAAGGCGTCCGGGATTTCCGACAGCCGGCGCTCGCGGGGGCGCGGTTCGACCGTGGGGGTGGTCATCGGCTCGGCTCGGATGATGAGTGCATGGCAGTCTGTCCCTCCGCACCGTTGCAGGACAGGCCCACAAGGGGTTCCCCATTCTATGACGGGACCGGCGGCGTGCAGTCCGTTTCGGTGCAGGCTACGACCAGGTCCTCGGATTGAAGACGACGTAGAACCAGGCGTTCGTCGTAGGGTCCCACGAACAGGACACGAGGACGACGGCGCCGATGGACCGATCGAACGCCTCGGCCTTGGGACAGACGGCGTCGCCGTCCGGTCCGGCGAACTCGGCGCGGTAGAGCGGACCGATGCGCCACGGCGCGGCGGTGGCCGTTCCGGCTCCCACGGTGGCCCCCAGGACGATCGCGGCGACGACGAGACCGGCGAGTGCTGCGGCCCTGTGGGCGACGTTCTTCGACACGAGGACTCCTTCGGCGTGGGAACGGTCCGGGCGCAGGCACACCGTCGCGACCCTGAACTCTGCCGAAGCCCGCTCTCGATGATCACCGGTGGGTGCCCGGCGCGCAGGCGTTCGCACGAACCGGTACGTATGTATCCGGTCTCAGTCCTCCAACCGCTCGGCCTCCTCGATCGCCGCCTGCAACTGGTCCAGCAGTGCCTTCGCCTGCACGATGTCGAGGGCGACGCCGAGGCCTTCCGGCAGGTCGAGCACGACGCCGGGCCCGTTCGCGCGGGCGGTGACGGGATGGTCGCCGGTCGTATCGGTCATTGAGAGTCCTTCCGGTTCGGGGGCGCGCTTGCCGGGTCTCAGTGTGCCCGGAAGAACTACCGTGTGGGGCGGGAGCGTACGGCGACGGGAAGGGGGAGCGATGGCAGTGACCAGCGCCGGCCTTCTGCTGTACCGGATCGACGCCGACGGCGTGCTCGAGGTGTGGATCGTGCACCCGGGCGGGCCGTACTGGGTCGGCAAGGACGAGGCGGCCTGGTCGATCCCCAAGGGGGTCTACGGCGACGACGAAGACCCGTTCGCCGTGGCCTTGCGAGAGTTCGAGGAAGAATGCGGGATGCCCGCGCCCCAGGTGAACTACGAGATGCTCGGGCGGTTCAAGCAGCCCTCCGGCAAGATCGTCACCGTCTACGCCGGTGAGACCGCCGACGATCTGGCCTTCGTCGGCAGCAACACCTTCGACCTGGAGTGGCCGCCGCGGTCCGGAAAGGTGCAGAGCTTTCCCGAGGTGGACGACGCTCGCTGGTTTCCGCCCGCCGTCGCGGCCATCAAGCTCGTGAAGGGGCAACGCCCGATCCTCGCCCGGCTCGGCGAGCGCGTGCACGCTGCCGGCCGGTCGTTCGCGTCCGGTCCGCCGGTGCCCGGTGCAGGAACGGAAGAACCGGGCATATGAGCAAGACCGTGCTCGTCACCGGAGGAGGGCGGGGGCTCGGCCGGGCCACGGCCGAGAAGCTCGCCGCTCGGGGACATCGCGTCCTGCTCACCGCGCGAACCCGCGCTGCCGCGGAGGACGCAACCGAAGCGATCCAGCGGACGGATCCCGACGCTCGGGTCGAGCCGCGCTGGGTCGATCTGTCTTCTCTGGAGCAGGTCCGGTTCTTCGGCGTCGCGGAAGCCGAGCGGGGCGAACCGATCGACGTGCTGCTGCATGTCGCCGGCATCCTGCAGACGAGCAAGGAACGCCGGCTCACCGTCGACGGGTACGAGGAGACCCTCGCCGTCAACGTCCTGGCTCCGTTCCTGCTCACCGCCCTGCTCCTGCCCGCACTCGAGCGCAGCCCGTCGGCGCGTGTGGTCACCGTCGGCTCGCGGCTGCACCTGCCCGGCTCCCGCGGAGCGCCGGTGGACTTCGACTTCGCCGACGTCCAGCTCGAGCACGGCTACAACCCCGAGCGGGCATACAAGAATTCCAAGCTGGCGGTGATGTGGTTCACCTACGAGCTCCAGCGCCGCCTCGCCGGGCGGCCGATCACTGCGAACGCCGTGTGTCCCGGTTTCGTGCCCACCACCGCTGCTGCGAGCACCCGCGGTCTGATGCGGCTGTTCATGGCGCACGTGTTGCCGCACATGCCCTTCGCCACGTCCGTCGATGCGGCCACCGATTCGCTGGTGTTCACGGCGGTCGACCCGTCGCTCGACGGGGTGGGCGGAAAGTTCTTCGGCGAGTGTCACGAAATCGACTCCAGCGCGCAGTCCCACGACGTTGCCCAGGCCGGACGTTTCTGGACGATCGCCGAACATCTCACCGGTCTCGCCTGACCTGTCGCGCCGATGGTGGGACGTGGCCGGCCCCGCGAGGACGCGAGATCTCCGTGCAGTGCTTACGGGCGCTGAGTGGAGTGTGGTGCCCCCGGCAGGACTCGAACCTGCCCTCTCATGCTTCTCGTCGTAGCAGGTGACCTCGTACTTTGCTTGTCTCACCTGCTAACCGTGCAATCTACACTGTGGTCATAGTTGGGCACCAGTGGACACTGAAAGACACACGGATAGTCGGGAGATTGCACGACCATGCCAGCCAAAAAGGGAATGCGCGGATGGGGCCGGCTGCGGCAACTCCCATCCGGACGATGGCAAGCCGGCTACGTCGGCCCCGACGGGCTGCTGTACCGACCGAACTCAACGTTCGGCGCCAAGATGGACGCGGAAGGATGGCTTGCTCACGAACGTCGGCGAATAGACCTCGGTGTATGGGTACCGCCCGGCGCCGAACCGGAGAAGGATGACGCCGTCCTCACTCTCGCTGCGTATGCCGAACAGTGGCTCGCCGAACGCAACCTCAAACCCCGCACCCGCACGCTCTACCGCGACCTGTTGCGCCTGCACATCGTGCCCGTCCTCGGTGACGCCGAACTGTCCGCGATCACACCCGCGACCGTCCGCAGCTGGCACGCAGGGCTGGGCACCACGACACCGACTCGCAACGCCCATGCCTACGGCCTATTGCACGCCATCATGTCGACCGCTGTCGACGACGAACTGATCGACGCCAACCCGTGCCGCATCCGTGGAGCGAGCAAGACGAAACGCGCACGCACGATCACCTTGCTGACGCCTCCCGAACTCGACCAGCTCGCCGCAGCAATGCCCGACCGGTTGCGCTGCTCCGTACTGCTGGCCGCCTGGTGCGGACTCAGGTGGGGAGAGACGTCAGAGCTACGCCGTAAAGACGTGTCCGCCGATCGCTCGGTTCTGCACGTGCACCGGGCCGTGGTTTACCGGAACGGGCAGTTCATCGTGTCCACGCCGAAGACCAGTGCAGGACGCCGTGACGTCGCCGTACCGCCGCACATCGCGAAGATTCTCGGTGAGCACCTGGACGATCATGTCGGCCGAGGGAAAGAGTCGCTGTTGTTCCCCGCCGAAGCTGGTAGCCACATGGGTGACTACGAGTATCGAAAGGCATTCAAGAGGGCAGCCGCGGGAATTGGCCGGGAGAACCTGCGCGTGCACGACCTGCGTCACGTCGGCGCCGTATTGGCTGCGCAGGCCGGCGCTACTACCGCCGAGCTCATGCTCAGGCTCGGACATACGACGCCGGCAATGGCGATCCGCTACCAGCATGTCGCGGCCGGACGTGACGCCCAGATCGCCGCGCGGCTGTCTGAGCTCGCGGGGGAGAGCAGGCACCCCCTTGAAATGTGAGCATTAACACATGAGGCAGTTTGGACGCCCCTCGCCTCCAGTCAGGCGCGCCTTAGTCCGGATCGGAGGTGCGTCGCCTCCGAACTGACGCATTCCTGCGATCGGACGCGAAATCGTCCTTCCTGAAGGCAGATTCGTCGTTTCTCGACTACGGATGTCCGGCGATAGCTTCTTGGACATACGGGGAACCGCCCGTCATTCAAGAGGAATCATCGCGACACCGGAGGAATCGGATTGCCCGCGAATAAGCCCCCGCGACGCCTAGCATCCATCCCGCAAGCCGCAGAGGAACTCGGCGTCTGCACGAAGACACTCCGGCGCTACATCAGCGCCGGGCACATCACCGGCTATCGGCTCGGCCCGCGCATGATCCGCGTCGACCTCAACGAGATTGAGGCAACGCTGCGCCCGATGGCTGCCGGTGGTGCGGCATGATCCGCCGAGGGCGGCCGGCCGACACGTACTGGCGCGACGAGCGTTTTGATCCCAGCAGTGCGGACGAGCGGCACGTCTTGTTCTGCTTCGGGTGCCCGGTCTGCCACACGGCGGCCGATGAGGACGAGCGCCTGCCCGCTGGCGAGCCGGTCGGGGGTGTGCCCGCATGAGCACAAACGAAAGCCGCCCCGACGCTCACGGGGCGGCCCTCGCTGTCACTGCTGACGAATCGCTGCTGTGCCTTGACGGTACCAAGGTCAGCGGACAACTCGATCGCCGTCGCGCGACGGCGTGCCGAGTGCCCGCCCTGCGTTGCGGATGCGCAGATCCGTGGACGTGTCGCTGCGGTGCCGAGCCGGCGTTGACGGAGCACTACCTCGACGGCTGGCGCGACTCGGCCCATCACCTGCTCGGCTGCGGTCTCGCGCCGATCGTGCCGATTCCGGTCCTGCGGGCGCTGTGGCGCCGTGGTGGCCGCGATCAGGACCTCGCCGAGTACCTGACCCGGCGGGAGCGTGCTCGCCGGTGACCGATCACGAGCTCGCCCGGTTGCTGCGGCCATGGCCGAACGGCAAGGATCCCGACCTCGCACCGGCGGCCGACCCCTACGCGGACGTACCCGCGCCGGACGAACCGGATCGCCCCGAAGTCGAGGCTGACTCGCCGCGGCGGGAGCATCTGCGGGATCGGCTGCTGAGTGTGTCCGATCTTGGCAGGATGACCGGCGTCGAGCCGTTGGTCGACGGTCTGCTGTACCGCGACACCCTCGCCCAGTTGTCCGGCCCGCCTGGGTCCTACAAGTCCTTTGTAACACTAGGGGTTTCGTGCGCTGTGGCGACTGGGCAGAACTGGGAGGGGCATCACGTCCCGAAAGCCGGGCGCGTGGTGTACGTCGCCGCCGAGGGTGCCTCGGGTCTGCGCGCGCGGATCCTCGCATGGTGCGAGCTGTCCGGCGTCGACCCGGACGAGCTCGAGGATCGGCTCTACGTGCTCCCGACCCCGATCCAGCTCGGCAACGTCATCGACGTGTCCGAGGCCGTCGAGCTGGTCGCCGAGCTCGGGGCAGATCTACTCGTGCTCGACACCCGGGCCCGCTGCACCATCGGGCTCGAGGAGAATTCGGCGACCGAGCAGGGGCGGGCGATCAGCGCCCTCGAGCGTGTCCAGGACGCCGCGCACTGCACCGTGCTGGTGGTGCACCACTCGCCGAAGGGCGGCACGGGCGGGCGCGGTTCGAGTGCCTGGGACGGACAGGTGTGGACCGATCTGCGGGTCACCGGCGAGGACATGGTCGCCACGATCGAGGTCGCCAAGCACAAGGACGCGGTGTCCGGGACGAAGAATCACTACCGGCTGATCAAGCACACGGTGTCCGAAGTGCTCATGCCGGGCTGCGACGAGGAGCAGCGAAAGTCCCTGGTCGTTGTCCGACGAGACCCGTCGGACAACTTGTCCGAAGACCGCCCTTCCACGCGCACCGTGTTGGACATTCTTCGGACGAGCGCCGGACACGAAGGGCTGACCCGAGCCGAGATCCGGGACCTGTCCGCCGAGCACGGCGTCAGCAAGTCAATGGCCTACGAAGCCGTAAACGCGCTGCTCAAGAAGGGTGCGCTCCGCAACGTCGGCACCGAGAAGCGCTCCAAGTACGTACCCACGGCTGCCTACCTCGAAGGGACCTGATCGATGTTGTCCGACGTCCGTCCGACGTCTTTCCGGCACCCGCCGATTTGTCCGTCCGACTCTCACTCTCTAAGAGAGTCGGACAATCGGACAACCGGACGGCGGGACGGCAGAGAATGAGTGCCTCAAACACCGACCGCGTCGCCGCGACTGTCGCCGAACTCGACCGTCTCGGTGTGCCGGAAGCAGCGGGTCGCCCCGTCGCCCAGGCGGCACTACAAGCAGCCGGGCGGGGCGTGAGTACCGCCGTGCTCCGGGCTGCGATCACGGCCCGGAAGCAGCGCACCGGCATCGTCTGCACACCGCGACGGAAGACGGCCCGGAAGGAAGTCGATCGACCACGGCGAGTGCCGTTGCCGCCGCTGCTTGCCGCGATGGTTGACAGTCGGCTGGCCGGTGCCGCGTGCGTCGGCCGGCACGAGCTGTTCGACGACGAGCTCGACAACGCCCGCGAGTACGCCGCTGCGCGCGCTGCCCGACACGCCGCCGCGGCGGAGATCTGCCGTGGCTGTCTCGTGCTGACCGCGTGCCGTGTCGTCGCGGCCGAGCTCGGCGACAAGGCACACGGCGTGTGGGCCGGCCGCATTCCCGACAGGCGGACGTCGCGACGCGAGGGGAGTCGATGATGGCACATGCCCGGACCTCGACCCCCGGACTGGCCGCCGACACGAAGGGTGAAGAGCCGAAATCGTCTGTGGTGCTTGTGGTGCCTGCGTCGGTGGCAGGGCACCTGGCCGCCGCTCTGATTCGGCACCGGAAGTGGATGCGCAGGGTGGGGATGCCGATCCCGGCTGAGCTGAAAGCTCTCGGTGAGGTGCTTGCTTTGCCTGCCAATCAACGCCAACCGGCGCCAAAGTTTCGCCAAGATCACCCGAGCGATGACGGTAGGGGCATGGATCCGATCGCCGTGCCGTACACCGAGGCCGCCCGGCTGCTGAGCGTGTCCGAGCGCAGCATCTCCCGGCTGGTCGCCGACGGGACGCTCGCGCCGGTCGCCATCGGCGGCGCGAAGCGGATCCCGATCGACCAGCTGCACCGCCTTGTCACCGGAGGGGACCAATGACCGACGACCGTGTGCTCATCCTCGACGGGCAGGGCGTGCCCGACGCGTCGCTCGACGCGATCGCGGTGCATGAGGCGGCGCGGCGGCTCGTGCTCGAGCTGATCGAGGTCTGCGACGACCAGGCCGCGGCCGCCGACGCACTTATCCGGATTGCGGACGCCGAAGGGCCGGCCTCCCCGTTGGTGGCCGGGGTGTCGCTGCTGGCGCTGGTTTCGGTCCTCGCCGACGTCGCCGAACGTCTGCGGCAGGCAACAGGTTCCACGGCCGATCTCGCGGCTGTGATCCGAGGAGAGGGTTAACTCATGGCTGGTGGACGGATCGATATCGAGGTCGCACCCGACCTGAAACAGTTCCCTGCGCAGCTCGAGACCGGGATGCGCGGCGCGATGGGCGTCGCGTCGAAGGTCGGCGGATTGCTCGGCGTCGCGGTCGGCGCGACCGCGGCGGCGCAGGCCGTGCTCGATATCGGAAACAGCTTCACCAACGAGCTCAACACCATGCAGGCCGTGTCTCAGGCGACGGCCGAGCAGATGAAGGCCGTCAGCGAGGCCGCGCAGGGACTCGGTAACGATTCGAGTCTCGCTGACGCGTCCGCGGCCGATGCTGCGGCGGCGATGACCGAACTCGCCAAGGGCGGGTTCTCGGTCGATCAGGCAATGTCCGCGGCACGCGGCACCCTGCAGCTCGCCGCCGCAGCGCAGATCGGCGCCGCGGACGCTGCGACCATTCAGTCGAAGGCGCTGCAGGCGTTCGGCCTGGACGCGAGCTACGCGGCGACCGCAGCGGATGTGCTCGCCAACGGCGCGAACGCGTCATCGGCCGAGATCACGGAGATCGCCTTCGGTCTGCAGCAGGCCGGATCGGTCGCGAACAGCTTCGGTGTCTCACTCGAAGACACTGTCGCCGGGCTCGGTCTGCTCGCGAACGCCGGCATCGCCGGATCGGATGCGGGCACGCTGCTGAAGACGACGCTGCTGTCGCTGACCGACCAGTCGAACCCGGCGCAGGGTGCGATCGAAGATCTCGGTCTGAGCGTCTACGACGCAACGGGTAAGTTCGTCGGCTTCCGCTCGCTGTTCGAACAGCTTCAGACGGCGTCGGAGAACATGACGCCGGAGATGTACCAGGCCGCGACGGCGACCCTGTTCGGCTCCGACGCGATGCGTCTCGCATCTGTCGCGGCCGAGCAGGGCGTCGAAGGCTGGGACGCGATGCGCGACGCTGTCGACCGGGAGGGCGCGGCCGCCGAGGTCGCAGCCGCGAAGACACAGGGTCTCCCCGGCGCCATGTCGGCCGTGCAGAACTCTGCCGAGGGTCTGGCGATCGCGGTCTACGACCTTGTCGACGGGCCGCTCGAATCGTTCGCGTCGAAGGGCGCGGAGCTCATCACGCAGGCGACGCCGGCGATCGTCGACGGACTGTCTGCGGTGATCGGTGTCGCGGGCGACGTCGGCTCGGCGCTCATGCCGGTCGTCGGCGTGCTCGGTGACGTCGGCTCGGCGTTCCTGGACATGCCTGCCTCTGTGCAGGTCGCTGTCGGCGCGCTCGCTGCGGTCAAGGGATTCGGCATCGACGACACTGTGTCGGGCTGGGTCGATTCCGCGTCGGAGCCGTTCAAGAACTTCGCCGAGCAGATGGATTCTGTCCGTCTGGCAATGGCCGAAGCTCGGATGGAGCAGAATCCGCCGGAGCTCGAATCGAACACGTTCGAAGGGCAGCTCGACGAAGTAAACACTCTCCTCGAGGAGAACGAGGAGCAGATCTCCGACGTCGCCGCGGCGTGGGCGACGATGGAAGCCAGGTCGCCGGCCGTGGCCCGGATGGGCGATGCGTACCGCGGCGTCACGGCCCGGACGGGTGAGTTCGCTCAGCGTCAGCGCGAGGCGTCTACCGAGTCCGGTCGGTTCGTCGGCGCGATGCGCAATGCCGGCGCGGCGGCTGCCGTGTTCGGTGGCCGGGTCACGGGCGTCGCTGCGGCCGGTCTGTCCGGTATGAAGTCGGCTGTCGGTGGCGTCGTCGGCGCTCTCGGTGGCCCGCTCATGCTCGGTCTCGCCGCGGCGAGTATGGCGATCACCGAGCTCGTCTCCGCTGCGCGGCGGGTCAAGGATGCCGAACGGGCGTGGGCTGAGTACGGCACGGCCGTGTCGGACACGAACGCGAAGCTCCGCGAGGCTCTCGACGCATCGAATGGTGTTGTCGACGAAGGCGTTACGGGCGTGATGACCGAGCGCGTCGATCTGCTGCGCAACACGTCGCAGCGTCTCGCCGATGACGCTCCCGGAATGTGGGGCAAGTTCGGTGCGGCCGCGGCCGCCGGATGGGATCTGCTCGACGGATCGATGGACGGCGCCGCCCTGAAGTCGACCCGCACTGCCGATCAGCTTTCCGACGACGGATCTCGGATCGTCGCGGCGATGGACGCGACCGGGCTCTCGTCGCAGGAGCTCGGCGCGATCGTCGCCGGGAACAGTTCGGAGTTCGCGGAGTTCACGAATCGGCTCACGAACGCCGGCGGCGAGTCCGCCTACCTGGCGGCCGAGCTGATCAAGATGCGCGGCGAGTTCCTCGAGTCGCAGAGCGCAGCCGGTCAGGTTACGTCGGCGATCGAGAAGATCGAAGACAAGGCTGTCGGCGCCGCTGACGGTGTCGATCAGCTCACGAACGCTGTCGGCAGACTCCGCGACGAGAACCGCACTGCGGAAGAGGCGCAGAAGGCCGTCACCATGGCGCTCGACGGCTTTACCAGCGCCGTGTCCAATGGTGGCGCTGCAGTGGTCGACGCAAACGGCAAGATCGATCTGTCGACGACCGCCGGCGTCCGACTCGACGACGCGATGAAGCGTGTCGCGTCGGCGTGGGACGAAGCTGGCGCTGCGGCTCGTACGTCCGCCGAACAGCAGGGCAAGTCGCAGGAAGAGGTTCAGGCCGCTGTTGAGGCTGCTCAAGCGGAGGTTCGCCGGCAGTTCGTCGATACGGCAGCCGACGCGCTCGGCAGCAAGGAGGCTGCCGAGGCCCTGGCCAGTATTTTCCTGGCCTGGCCGCCGACGGCTGAGACCGAGATCGTCGTTCACGACCAGGCCGCGCGCGAGGCGATCGACAGGTTCATCCGCGACAATCAGGGACGCACGATCGGTGTCTACGTCGACGCGATCACCGGGTCCGGTGTACCCGACAATCCGGCCGTCTCGCGACCGCCGGTCGACGCCAATGGCAACGTTCGCGACCGCAGCCTCGAGGATCTGCTGCTGCCGGGTAACGCGGTTGGCGGGAAGCTGCCGACGACCGGGCCCGGTACGGAGGTCACCGACGGGATCTTCGCGATCGGCCCGAACGGTCTGCCGATGGCGCGGGTCAACGGCGGCGAGTGGGTCGTCAACGACGCCATGTCCGATCGGTACGACCGTGAGCTCGCGATGATCAACGCGGGCACGTTCCCGAAGCTGCCAGGCTTCGAGACCGGCGGCCGCATCGTCGAATCCATGCAGTCCGCTGTGAGCGCTCGGTTCCCGGGTATGCAGATGACTTCGGGACTGCGATTCACCGACAACGGCTACCACTCGAAGGGGATGGCAGCCGACTTCTCTGACGGGTTCGATTCGACTCCCGGTATGCGGTCGTTGGCGGCGTGGATCGCCGACAACTACGCGCACGTCACCCTGCAGTTGATTCACCAGCCTTTCGACCGGAATATCGGGCAGGGGCAGGGATTCGTCGGGGACGGGATCGGGTTCTATGGCGCGGGGACGATGGCTGAGCATCGGAATCATGTCCACTGGGCAGTATCTGAGCCGGTCGGCGATCCTAACCCGTCGAGCTCTTCGGCGCGTCCCTCGCGCGGCGGCCGCTCGCGCAGTAGCGACACATGGGATGAGCAGGACGAGCTTAAGCTCGAGTCGGCTCGGATCGCTGTTCAGCAAGCGATCGAGGATCGCGACGCGGCCCTGAACAATCCGAAGAAGTCGCAGGCCGATAAGGACCAGGCCGAGAACAAGGTTCAGCAGGCAGAGGCGAAGGTTCGTGAGCTCGAAGGGAAGAAGCGCGGCGCGGAAGCTGGCGTCGCGGTCTCTCCGGATGCTCCCGAGCTGACGTCGAACCTGACCGACGACGAGCTTCGGATGCGCAGTCTCGAGCGTTCTGTCGACGAAGCGCGATGGGATCGGGACGACGTCTACGCCGACCCGGATGCGACGCAGTTCGAACGCGACGAAGCCGACGACAAGCTGCAGGCCGCGATCAACGCGCTCCGTGAGGAGCAGGAGGAGCAGCGCGACGAGATCGCGCCGCCCGCTCCGGCTCTGCAGGGCCGTATGACCGACGATCAGATTCGGATCGTCGAGCTTGAGCAGGCCGTGAAAGAAGCGGAGAAGGATCGGAACGCGGTCTACGCGGATCCGAAGTCGACCGACGACGATCGGCTCGCCGCGGATCTCGATCTGCAGAAGGCGCTCAATGCTCGCGACGAAGGCCGCAAGGGTAAGAGCAGCTCGGGCTCGGGTGTGAAGTCGATCGGTGCGGTCGGTCTGGAACTGGCGGAGACGTTCGCCGGCGGCATCCTCGAGACGTTCGGGCTCGAAGATTCGCCGGTCGGGTTCGTGCCGAAGCTGCTGTTCGGGTCCGGCGATATCGGTGGTCCGCTGCTGCAGGGCATCGGCACGACCGGGATCCCGGCGATGATCGCGCAGCAGCAGCAGTCGGTTATTTCGATGACGAATCCCCGCGAGGCTGACGAGGACATTGTTAATCCCGGCTCGGCGCGCGATGACTGGTTCAAAGAACTCGTCGACACGCTCCGGGTTCCGGCTGTGCTTCGCGATGCCGGCGGCCCGCTGCCTCACGGCATGGCCGGCCTGAACCTCTCGGGTGAAACGGAGTGGGTTCAGACAGCGGAGGACAAGCGCCGCTACGACCGCGACATGCGGGAGCTCGCCGCACTCCGGGCCGCATCGACCTCCAGCCTCAACAGCGACCTCGCCGCCGAGATCCGCGACCTCGCGCACGTCACCCGCAACGTCGCCGCCCAGCCCCGCAGCAACGACACCATCAACAACTACGGGATGGACCCCGACAAGGTCACCCGCAACCTCGAGCGTCACCAGCGGCGTCGGTCGCTGGCGATGCAGCGCTCCGGCGGATTCGGCCGCTGAACCCCACCTCACCACAAGCACGAAAGGACACGGCCATGCGTGACGCACAAGACCCCGGCAACGGCCACTACGACGACGACGGAAACTACGTCTTCCCGCACGGCGGCGGAGTGCTCACCCCGAACGGCGTCATCCTCGACAACGACCGGCAGGCGATCTACGGCGACCGTCGGTGGTTCATCGACGCCGAGACTCGGGCGCTCCGGCCGTACCCGCCCGCATCGGACGGCGCCGACCCCCAGCCGCTGCCGCCCCTGGTTCCAGTCGGCCACGACTGGCCCACCCCACCTGCCGGCGCCGGCTGGCCCAACCTCTGACCCCTTACCGAAAGGAACTCACCACCATGAACGCAATCCACGCCCTCACCGCCACCCGCCTGCGCCTGGCCAGCGAGATGCAGGATCAGCTCAGCAAGGCCGGCAGGTACGACCCCGACTACACCGTCGAAGCCAACGCCAAGCGCGCCGCTGAACGGCGCGCACAGATCAAGGCGGAGTTCGCCGCCCGGTCCGCGAAGATCGACGCCGACGTCGCCGCGGCCGCCCAGCGCATCAAGACCGAAGCTGCCGCCGTGCGCCCGCGTCCCGATCTCAACTCGCCGGCCGACCTCATCCGCACCGAACAGGCATGGCGCAATGCGGTCCTGCCGCACCTCGAGCAGGGCCGTAGCCTGCGCGAAGCCCTGGCCCACGCCGACGTCGACGCAGTCCTCGGCGCTGAACGCTTCGCGTCCGCCTACCTGCGCACCAAGACCGGCACGGCGTCGGGACTGGACAGCACCCACGTGCGCTACGACGTCGACGGCCGGCCCCTCGCCGTCCGTGCGGAGATCGACCTCAGCCACCTGGAGCTGACCATCACCGCCCGTCTGGCCGAGCTCACTCCCGAACACGGCGAAGCGATCCGCCTCGCCGGGCGAGTCGACCACGACGTCTCCGCTCACCGCGAAGTTTCCACAAAGCTCGAGCGCGGCGACGCCCTCTCCGCCGCGATCACCGCCCAGCTCAGCCAGTACGACATCTACGCGGCGATCGACACCGACACCGACACCGCACCCAGCGTCTCGGCCGGCGTCGACGCCTGACGGCACGCGCTACTGCGAGAGCCTGCGCCCGCCCCGGATCCTTCACCGTCCGGGGCGGGCGCAGCCAATTGTGGAGAACACCAGTGGGTCACCGTCGACAGGCACAGCGATACCGCAGGACTGGAACTCGCCACCCGACGGGGGGACACTCGGTGCGACCGCTGCTCCCGGACGACGAAGGTAGGCGCCCGATGAAGAGACGTCAGTTCACGCCCGAGACAGAAGCATGGCTCGAAGAAACCCTCTCGAGACGCAAGCCGCCGACCGTCGCCCAGCTCGACGTCATCAAGCCCCTGTTCCGCCAGGCGGCACGGGCCCGTCAGGAGGAGCAGCGGCGCACCTAGAGTTGTGCCGACGTCATGAAGGGCGGCAGACGATGAGCGGCCGGTCCGAACTGTGCTGCCCCCTGCGAGGCACAGTACAAACCGGCCGGCGACAACCGTCGCACCTACAGCTGAGAATTCAGTGAGATCACCCTGAGAGATGGAACCCCGCCGGAGAGAGCTGGGGGGCAACTCCGGCGGGGTCTCGGTCACCGTGCAGGGGGTTGACGGTGACCGAGACAACCCTACCGAAGAGCCGGCGGCGCTGTGAGGTGACCACCCCACCCCCACCCCAGGGGGGCAGGACCTCGAGGCGCCCTCTCCCCGACCGCGGGGGAGGGCGCGCGATGGCGCGGAGGGTTCAAGATTCCCGCCGGGGGCACGATGCCCTCGGCACCCTGTGACCGTATCCCACTATGCGGGACGAAGTCTCGGCGATTTCTAGCCTCACGTCTCGGCCCCTCCATATGCCGGGGAGGGGGATCGGCTGGGGCTGTCGGCGCGCGTGCCTATGGTGGAGCAGGTGACAGACTTCGACGCCCTGGCTTGGTTCAGCCTCCTAACCGAAAACGCCCGAGTCGCCGTGCTCAGCGACCCCGCCGCTGCGCTGGAAGGCCCAGCCGGCCGTGAGCTACTCACCTGGAACGATGCACTCACGGACGGCGTGCTCCGCGTCGAGGCTGTCGAGTTCCTCGAACATGAACGCACCAGGCTAGAAACATGGTGGAGCGCGCTCACCTACGACGTGCAGATGCAGCTGATCGAAGGACGACACGACGGTTTCGCGAAGTCCCTCGAGAGTGTTGGTCGCGGAGCCGGGGGAGTGCTCGGATCCCAGGAGTTGCAGGCAGACGGCAGCGCGTCACCCTGGAAACTGACGCTCTTCACGGTGGGCACCGCGTTCCTCGAAATGAAAGCTCGGCACCGCGATGCCACCGATGCGCGATAGCTTTCGATCACCGAGCCGACGACCGCAACGGCGACGTTGCGTGGAGATCGCGTGATCAGGACATATCGTCCACGCTAGAGTCCGCTCGAGGGCGGGAGATGGTCGATGGATGAAGGGCGGGGAATCGGATTGCGCAATCAGGGTCACTACATCCCAATCCTGAAGGGGCGTCTGGGTGAGTTCAATGCACTACGGAGGATGCCTCCCGAGCTGAAGGACGCGTACACCCCGCTGATCGAGATCGCGCCGACCGGGGACGAAACGAACGATGACGGCGAGGTAACCGCAGAGGGGCTTGAGGTTTCACTCACGAAGTCCATCGATCGACTGGGACGTTATTGGCCGACGTCACGAGACTGCATCGTCGACACCCACGGATTGCCGGACCTTCCCAACTACAACGCAATGGCGAAGGTGGTTGAGGCATTCGCTCAAGATGGGAACCAGGTCATCCCTACAATTCGCCCCTCCGATCCTGCCGACATCATCGACGGCGTCTCGGCCGCCCTGACCAAGTACAACTACCGGGACATCTGCCTGCGGCTCGCTGGCGAGGACCTGGACGATGGCGACGAGCCGATTGACATCATGATCGAGGGACTTCTGCGCCGGCTCCAGGTCGAACCCGGTGACGTAGACGTCGTGATCGACTTCGGGTCGCTGCGAGACGAACAGTCGGCATCGTTCGCCGCCCGGATCGCTCGACTGATCATCATGGACCTGCCGGACCTTGACCGGTGGAAATCCGTCACCCTCGCAGCGGGCGGGTTCCCGAGCGCTCTCGATACGGTGCCTCCAGAGGTCTTGACCGACATTCCACGGTGGGAGCTGACGATGTGGCGCGCGGTACGGGACAGGCTCCGTGACAAGTTGCGCGTGCCGTCGTTCGGCGACTACGCAATTGCTTACCCTGTCCAAGCGACCGGAGTGGCGTTCGCGCCCGCGCCCCAGATTCGGTACACGGCTGGCGACAACTGGCTCATCCTGAAGGGCCGCAAGACCAGCCGTCGGGGAAGTGCGCAATTCGTAGACATATGTGGCGAGATTGTCGCGCACCCGGAGTTCACCCGAGGACTGTCGTGGGGAGACGAGCAGATCGAAGAGAAGGCACGGTTTGCCGACGTAGATCCCCTACCGGATGAAGCGAAGCCGGGTAACGCCATGATTTGGCGAGCGATCGGGACGAGTCATCACCTGAGCCTCGTCATCGAGAAGCTGTCCACTGCTGGCGAGCCTTGAGTTGGGCCCGCACAGCGCTCTGGAGTTCGTCGAGAGGGAGAGCGGCGAGTCGGTCCCAGAGGTTCCAGCGTGTCTCCCGGCGTTTGACCTGCTCTCCCCGGCATTCGAGCAACTCTGCTGCTTCGTCGCGCCAGAGCAGTTGAGCGATGGAAAGGGGATCTACGGACGCGTTCCTGCAGGGATCCCGGTGATGCACGAAGGTGGGGTTCGAGTCGGGACCTGTCACCTCGGTGATTCCCCACCATTCGGGAACGATGCTCTTGATCTTCTCGAGGTACTTCGTCCCGCAGACGATCGTGGAGTAATCGAGTACGCGATTGTAGATCTCGACCTGAGCAGGCAAGCGGGCGAGAGTGTCGCGGTCGCTCTTGATCTCATAGCCGTGGAGTGAGCCGTTGATCACTGCGACGTCGACCCGGGTGGCGCCGAGGCAGAGTCCCATCTCGCTTCGGATCCGGTCGCCCTGGAATTCGCTGCTCAGCCTGTCGAGCAGGGCTCCGCGAATATCCGAATCCCGCATGCTGCGACTATACGACAGACGGTCGGAGGTAACCGACATCATGGAGGCTGCGTGAGCTGGAACTGGACACTCACGACTGCAATCGTCGGAGCGACAACAGGCACGTACGGTGCCGTCGTCTCCACCCTGGGCCGAAGGGACGTCGCCTGGCGCCGGCGCGCCAAGCAACTTCCCACGTTGCGCCCAGCACTGGAGGCGTTGCGCGACGCACTGGCGGAGGTCCGACAGGGCAACCGCACTATCCGGGCCCTGCAGGAGGTGGCGCTCAGGGCACACCTGGATGAGCTGCAGGAGCGTCGACCTCAGCTATCCGACAAGGTCCTGAGCGGGCACGTCACCGCGGTGATCAACGCGTACTCAACCGTGATCGCAGCCGGGGACGACTCGAAGGACCACCGCAAGGCAGAGTCGATCGATAGAGCTGTAGAGGCGATCAAGCTAGCGTTGGAGCGTGCCGATGAGATCGAGCGGAAGGCACCCGCCTGACGGCCTGGGATCGCATGACTACAACAGGTACGTCAGCACGGCCATATCCGGGAACGGAGACTCAGGCGTCTTGGAGGACGAGCTCTTGAGCGCGGTGCTCTTCAGCGACGCTATCTGACTGCGAACATGCTCGCCGTGAATGCCAGCACGATGCCGAGTGTGAGTGCAATTGGCCCCAGCCGAGCCAGCCACTTGTTCGGTTCCTTCTGTGCGTGGCCGTGCCCTATGACCTGTTCGAGGGCAAGCCGCACGTTGCGGACTCGCATGTCGATCTCAAGGGAAGGTCGGATCATCGTGGCCCACTGCTCATCGCCTCGTGCAACCTCAAGTGAGTGAGGTCCGGAATCCTCAGGTATGTCGTTCCAGACCTTCCAGATCACCTCGAGATTGCGCGCGAGCAGCTGGTCGTTTCGTCGTGACCGTCGCACATCTCGCACAATGAGCAGGACGCCTACGAGTTGAAATGCAGCCGCCAAGCTGTACTGCCAGAAGATGCCGGCATTCGACCGAAGGAACTCGAGCACGCCTGACCGTAGCCGAACTGGGGCCCGCGACCGTTTGCGGGACTCATCTTCTTGCCTTCACTGCACCCTGATCGGCCGCGGTCTGCTCGACGGTGCGCGACGCTGATCCCCGGGTGAGTGGTGCTGTCGGGTGGCCTGCCACTCACGGATAGTTCAAGTCTTCCGCCGCCAAGGGAGCGGCCCCGAACCAGATAGGTCGGGTCGAGACCGTTCGGGTTCGACGCGATTTCGCAGTTCCGGCCGTGCTGTCGCGCGGACTCCATAGACAGCAAAGGGGCCCGGTACCTGGGGAGGTCCGGGCCCGTTCACTGTTCCTGCGGCTACTCGGTGAACTTCACGAGCTCGTCGACGGGACGGTCAAGCTCCCAGGCGGCGAGAGCGATATCGGTAGCCGTGATGCCGAGCTCGGTGAGTTGCTCGACTGTCCACCCGTCGGCCTCCGTAGCGAGCTCGGTGAAGGTCGGACGGATCGCGTGCGTGTTCATGTACTTCCTGTTCGTTGTATGGGCACCTGAGTGCCATGCTGTAGCGGACGCCCTGCGGGCGGCTGTACTGGACCGTAAGGAGCACCCAAGGGTGCCGGTGTCGTTGTCCCCTCCCCCAAGGTCGCCCGGTAACCATGCCCCGATATACCGTCTCGGCCAACACGAGTAGCCCCACGCCCTGATGAGCGTGCGGCTGTGCTGGACCCGGCCGGAGGTGTGCACTCCCGTGCGGTCGGGTGCCCCGCGCCGTTCGCGGGGACTAGGGATGGATCCCGGACCGTCTCGGTTCACGTCGGAGGCGGCAGAAGCGACGTTGTGATGGAGGGTGCGTCTCGGCTACCGGAGCGGCCCGAGCACGCGATCCCGGCTCACAGGGCCGACCAGGGTCCGCCGGACCGTGGTCGACGCAGCGAGCCGGGTATCAGGCGGCGATGTAGAGCTCGGCGACGGGGATGCAGCACTCGAGTGCAGGGCAGCCGTCGACGGGCTCGAGGATGACGGCTGCGCACCGCTGCGGGCCGTGCTGGTGGAAGTCGAGCACGAGCTCGACGCGCTCGAGGGGACCGGCGGAGAGGGTCGTCGCGGCGCTCATGCGTGCCATCCGAGGGTGATCGCGGCATCGAGGACCGCGAGGGGCAGGCCGTAGACCAGGCCGAAGCCGAGGACGGTGGACAGCGCGAACATTGCGCGCCGTAGGATTGCAGGACGGTTCATCGGAACTTGCCTTCCGTGTGGGCCGAGGCCCTGGAAGGTGTTGCGAGCACCGACCGGGGCCGTTCTTCTTGGTGACGGAAGGCTGATCGGGCAGGTCGATTGCCCGGAGATTGCACACCACCGCTGATAAAGTGGCGGAAACCGCCGCTGATCTGCGGTTTCTGTGGTGCCCCCGGCAGGACTCGAACCTGCGACCTAGAGATTAGAAGGCTCTTGCTCTATCCAGCTGAGCTACGGAGGCGCGGCCAGAATCTTAACCGTTCGCCGCGGCGGCCCTCACCGGCGGCCCGCGGCGAGGGTCTGCGCCATGAAGTTCAGCGCCTGCGGCCACGACAGGGCGTACGCGTCGGCGTTGACAGGGTTGCCGTGCCGGGCGCGGGTGCTGAAGCCGTGTTCGGCGCCGGGGTAGACGTGCACGATCGTCGCGCCCGAGGTGCGGGACAGCAGCGACCGCTGCAGGTCGGCGAACACGTCGGCCGTCATGATCGTGTCGGCGCCGGCGTGCAGCACCATCACCGGTGCGGCGATGCGCGCGGCGTCGGCGACGGTGTCGTGAGTGTGGTTCGCGGCCGGGACGGCCGGGATCGACGGATGGTAGGCGATCACGTTCGCAAGCCGCTCGTCGCGCGCGCCGGCGAGCAGCGCGAGGCGCCCGCCGAGGCAATAACCGAGCATGCCGACGCGTTCGGCGCCGAGCTCGCCCAGCAGGTGGTCGGTCAGCAGGCGGATCTCGGCGAGCGCGGCATCGTCGTCGAGGCCGTTCATGAGTTCGTAGAGGCGTTCCCTCGGGGTGTCGTCGGCGTTCGGGCCGTGGAACGGATCCCACACCAGCGCGGTGATCCCGGTGGCTGCGATGTCCTCGGCGTACGCGCGCACCTGCGCGCCGATTCCGGTGATCATCGGCAGCAGCACCATGCCCACGCCGCTGCCGTCCCGGGGCGCCGCGAGGTAGCCCTGCAGCGGCCCGACCGCGACGACGGAGGTGCGGATCTCGTTCATTCGGGCAGACGTCCTTCCGGCCGGGTGATTGCGTCCGAATCTATCGGGCGGCGAATCCGCCCGTCGCGCCGCAAGCGCGGGCATACACTCCGTAGGTAGCTGAAATGTGAGGTATGCCACATGCAAGTACCTTCGGCTTTCGAATACGAGCGCGCCACCGGCATCGATCACGCCATCGCACTCCTCGACGAACGCGGCGAGGAAGCCCGGGTCGTCGCGGGCGGGCACAGTCTCCTGCCGATGATGAAACTGCGGCTCGCCGCCCCCGAATGCCTGATCGACATCAACGACCTGGCCGGCGAGCTCGGCTACATCGCCGTCGAGCCCGACGTCGTGCGGATCGGCGCGCTGGCGCGGCACCGCGAACTCCTCGAAAGCGAGGCGCTCGCCGAGATCTTCCCGATCTTCCGCGACGCCGAACGGGTCATCGCCGATCCCGTCGTGCGCAACCGCGGCACGATCGGCGGGTCGCTGTGCCAGGCCGACCCCGCCGAGGACCTGTCCACCGTGTGCGACGTCCTCGACGCCTCGGTCGTGCTGCGCGGTCCGCACGGCAGCCGGACGCTGACGATGGACGAGTTCCATCTCGGCCCCTACGAGACGACCGCCGCCCCCAACGAACTGCTCGTCGAGGTCCGGCTGCCGCGACGGGGCCGCGGGTCGAGCGCCTACGCCAAGGTCGAGCGACGAACGGGGGACTGGGCGATCGCCGCGGCCGGCGCCGCCGTGTGGATGGGCGACGGGGCCATCGACGACGCCCGCGTCGGTCTCACCGCGCTCCGGGCGGACCCGCAGGCTTTGGCCGGCATCTCCGACCGGCTGCGCGGCGCGACACCGTCCGAGGACCTCTACCGCGAGGCCGGCGAACTCGCCGCCGCCGCCAGCGACCCGGTCGCGGACCAGCGCGGCACCGTCGACTACAAACGCCACCTCGCCGCGGAGCTCACGGTGCGCACCCTGCGGCGCGCCGTCGAGCGGCTCACCACCTCCGAAAGGGGTTGACCCGATGCGTGTTTCGATGACCGTCAACGGTGACGAGGTCAGTGCCGAGGTGGAACCGCGGCTGCTGCTCGTCCACTTCCTGCGCGATCACCTCGGCCTGACCGGCACGCACTGGGGCTGCGATACCAGCAATTGCGGCACCTGCGTCGTCGCGGTCGACGGCGAGCCCGTCAAGTCGTGCACCATGCTCGCCGTCATGGCGAGCGGCCACGACGTGCGCACGGTCGAGGGACTCGAGCGCGACGGCGTGCTCGACCCCGTGCAGGAGGGATTCATGCGCTGCCACGGGTTGCAGTGCGGCTTCTGCACCCCCGGCATGATGATCACCGCCCGGGCCCTGCTCGACCGCAACCCGGACCCCGACGAGCAGACCATCCGCGAGGCGATCTCCGGGCAGATCTGCCGCTGCACCGGCTACACCACCATCGTGCGGTCCATCCGCTGGGCCGCCGAGCACCCCGTCACCGAGAAGGCGCCGTCATGACCGCCGTCGACCCCACCCCCGAGCTGCTCGACACCGTCGACAACGACAAGAAGCCGTGCGGTCACGGGCGCATGCTGCGCAAGGAGGACCCGCGTTTCATCCGCGGCCACGGCCGCTTCGTCGACGACGTGCAGCTGCCGGGCATGCTGCACCTGGCGATCCTGCGCTCACCCGTGGCCCACGCGAAGATCCTCGGCATCGACACCACCGCCGCGCAGGCCCACCCGAAGGTGAGGGCCGTCGTCACCGGCGCCGACCTCGCGGACAAGGGCCTGGCATGGATGCCGACCCTGTCCAACGACGTCCAGGCCGTCCTCGCCACCGACAAGGTCCGCTTCCAGGGCCAGGAGGTCGCCTTCGTCGTCGCCGACGACCGCTACTCGGCGCGCGACGCCCTCGAGCTCATCGACGTCGAGTACGACATCCTCGACCCGGTCGTCGACGTCCGCCGCGCGCTCGCGCCCGAGGCGCCCGTGATCCGCACCGACCTCGAGGGCAAGACCGACAATCACTGCTTCGACTGGGAAACGGGGGACGCCGCCGCCACCGAGGCCGCGTTCGCGAAGGCCGACGTGATCGCCCGGCAGGAGATGGTCTATCCCCGCGTGCACCCGGCGCCCATGGAAACCTGTGGCGCCGTGGCCGATTACGACCGTATCAGCGGCAAGCTCACGCTCTGGTCGACCAGTCAGGCGCCGCACGCCCACCGCACCCTCTACGCCCTCGTCGCCGGTCTGCCCGAACACAAGATCCGGGTGATCGCCCCGGACATCGGCGGCGGGTTCGGCAACAAGGTGCCCATCTATCCCGGGTACGTCTGCGCGATCGTCGCCTCGCTCGTGACCGGCAAGCCGGTCAAGTGGATGGAGGACCGCAGCGAGAACCTGGTGAGCACCGGCTTCGCGCGCGACTACGTGATGGTCGGCGAGATCGCCGCGACCCGGGAGGGAAAGATCCTCGCGATCCGCACCCAGGTCCTCGCCGACCACGGCGCGTTCAACGGCACCGCCGCCCCGGTGAAGTACCCGGCCGGGTTCTTCGGGGTGTTCACCGGCAGCTACGACATCGAGGCCGCCTACTGTCACATGACCGCCGTCTACACCAACAAGGCGCCCGGCGGCGTGGCCTACGCGTGCTCGTTCCGCATCACCGAGGCCGTCTACCTCGTCGAGCGGCTCGTGGACTGCCTCGCCTACGACCTCGAGCTGGATCCGGTGCAGCTGCGGCTACGGAATCTGCTTCGCCCCGAACAGTTCCCGTACACGAGCAAGACCGGTTGGAAATACGACTCCGGCGACTACGACACCACCCTGCGCAAGGCCGTGGAGATGGTCGGCTACGACGAACTGCGCCGCGAGCAGGCCGAACGCCGCGCGCGTGGCGAGCTGATGGGCATCGGCGTGGCGTTCTTCACCGAGGCCGTCGGCGCCGGCCCCCGCAAGGACATGGACATCCTCGGCCTCGGCATGGCCGACGGCTGCGAACTGCGCGTGCACCCCACCGGCAAGGCGGTGGTGCGACTGTCGGTACAGACCCAGGGGCAGGGCCACGAGACCACGTTCGCGCAGATCGTCGCCGAGGAACTGGGCATCCCACCCGAGGACATCGACGTCGTGCACGGTGACACCGACAACACCCCGTTCGGTCTCGGCACGTACGGCAGCCGGTCCACCCCGGTCTCCGGCGCGGCCGCCGCCCTCGTCGCCCGCAAGGTGCGCGACAAGGCCCGGATCATCGCCTCCGGCATGCTCGAGGTGTCCGTCGCGGACCTCGACTGGGTCAAGGGCGCCTTCCACGTCAAGGGCGATCCGACCGCGTCGGTGACCATTCAGGACATCGCGATGCGGGCGCACGGCGCCGGCGATCTGCCCGAGGGCGTCGAGGGCGGACTCGAGGCGCAGATCTGCTACAACCCCGAGAATCTCACCTACCCGTACGGGGCGTACTTCTGCGTCGTCGACATCGATCCCGGGACGGCGGAGGTGACGGTGCGCCGGTTCCTCGCCGTCGACGACTGCGGCACCCGCATCAACCCGATGATCATCGAGGGGCAGGTGCACGGCGGGATCGTCGACGGCATCGGCATGGCACTGATGGAGATGATCGAGTTCGACGAGGACGGTAACTGCCTCGGCGGCTCGCTCATGGACTACCTGATCCCCACGGCGATGGAGGTGCCCCACTTCGAGACCGGCTTCACCGTCACCCCGTCGCCGCACCACCCGATCGGCGCGAAGGGCATCGGCGAGTCTGCGACCGTCGGCTCGCCGCCCGCGGTGGTCAACGCCGTCGTCGACGCGCTGCGCCCCTTCGGGGTGCGGCATGCCGACATGCCGCTGACCCCGTCGCGGGTGTGGGAGGCGATGCAGGGCCGGCCCACCCCGCCGATCTGACCGACCGGCCCGAACCAGGGAGAGCCACATGGATCTGACGGTGCGCGCCGCGGAACTGACCCGCCGGCGACGGGCGTTCGTCCGCGCCACGGTGGTGCGCGCCCAGCGGCCGACGTCCGCCCGCGCCGGCGACTGCGCGCTGGTGCTCGACGACGGCACGATCGAGGGCTTCGTCGGCGGCCAGTGCACCGAGACCTCGGTGCGCGACGCCGCGCGGCAGGCCCTGAACACGGGGGAGAGCATCCTGCTGCGGGTCCTGCCCGGCGCGACGCAGACCTTCCCGGACACTCCGGGGGCGACCGTCGCGGTCAACCCGTGCCTGTCCGGCGGCGCGACGGAGATCTTCCTCGAGCCGCAACTGCCCACCCCGATCCTCGTCGTCTCCGGGTCGACGCCGGTGGCCGAGGCCGTCGCGGACATCGCCGCGCGGCTCGACTTCGCCGTCACCCGCCCCGGCCCGGGCGCCGCCCCCGACGCCGACGCCACCGCCGTCGTCGTCGCGAGCCTCGGCGGCGAGGAGGCCGGGATGATCCGGGCCGCCCTCGACGCCGGCATCGGCTACGTCGGCCTCGTCGCCAGCCGGCGGCGCGGCGCCGACGTGCTCGCGCAGGCCGAGGTGCGCCCCGACGAACGGGCCCGCGTGCACACCCCCGCGGGTCTCGACATCGGTGCGCGCACCGCCGCGGAGATCGGGCTGTCGATCGTCGCCGAACTGGTGCAGGCGATCCGCCGCGAGAGCCTCGGTGCGCCCGTCGCGCCGGCCGCGCCGCCGCACACCGCGGTGGACCCCGTGTGCGGGATGACCGTCACCGTCACCGCCGACACCCCGCACCTGACCGACGCCGGCACGGACGTGTGGTTCTGCTGCCCGGGCTGCCGCCGCACCTACCAGAAGGAACACGCCGCGTGTTCGTGACGGGACCGGCCCCGGGAGCCGGCCGATGAGCGTGTTCGGCGGCGTCGACGATGTCATCCGCCGGTTCGACGACCAGGATTACCTGCTCGACGAGGGCACCGCCACCGCCCTGTACCTCGCGGTGGAGCTCGGCCGGCCGCTGCTGCTCGAGGGCGAGCCCGGCGTCGGCAAGACCACGGCCGCCAAGGCCCTCGCCGCCGCCGTGGGCACCGAGCTGATCCGGCTGCAGTGCTACGAGGGCCTCGCCGCGAGCGAGGCCCTCTACGACTGGAACTACCAGCGGCAACTGCTCGCGATCCGGCTCGCCGAGACCCGGGGTGAGAGTCTGAGCGAGGCCGACCTCTACACCGAGGAGTTCCTGCTCGAGCGGCCGGTGCTGCGCTGCGTGCGGCACCGCGGCCCCACCGCGCCGGTACTGCTCATCGACGAGATCGACCGGGCCGACGACGAGTTCGAGGCGCTGCTGCTCGAGTTCCTCGGCGAGTTCTCCGTCACGATCCCCGAACTGGGCACCCTCACCGCCGCGCGGCCCCCGATCGTCGTGCTCACCTCCAACCGCAGCCGAGACCTGCACGACGCTCTGCGCCGGCGCTGCCTCTACCACTGGATCGACTACCCGGACCGGGACCGCGCCGTCGCGATCCTGCGCCGCACCGTCCCCGCCGCGAACCTCGCGCTCGTCGAATCGGCCGCCGACTTCGTCGCCTCCGTGCGCCGGCTGGACCTGGACAAGGCGCCGGGCATCGCCGAGACCATCGACTGGGTGTCCGCGCTCGTCGCGCTCGGGGTGGGGGATCTGGTCCACCCGGGCGCGGTGGCGACGCTGACCGCGCTCGCCAAGACCCCCGACGACCGGACCACGATCCGTGCCGAGTACGAGGAGTACCGGGCGTGAGCACCGCGCTGCTGCTGCGCGGCGTCGACCTCGCCGCGTTCACCGTGGCGCTCACCGACCGGTTGCGCCGCGCCGGCGTGCCCGTCGCCGCGACCGCCGCCGCGACCTTGGTGCGGGCGCTGCGGCTGTACCCGCCGCGCACCCGCAGCCGGCTGTACTGGACCGCGCGGGTGGCCCTCGTCGATCGGCAGGACGCGCTCGCGGCATTCGACGCCGTGTTCGCCGAGGTCTTCGACCACCAGGTCCTCGCCGTCGACCCGCACGCCCGCCGCACCGGCCCCGACGGGACGGTCGGTGCCGGCGACGCCGTCGTGCAGGGTGCGGCGCCGAACCCGGCGCCGGCGTCGCCGCAGCCGGGCGTGCCGTGGCACACCCGCAGGCCGCGCCGGTCCGGCGAACCGCCCGAGACGGTCCGGCCCGGGCCGTGGGCCCCGAGCCCCGTCGAGATCCGCGCCGACCAGCCGTTCGCCGACCTGCGGCCCGAGGACCTGCGCACCCTGGGACAGTGGCTCGAGCAGGCCCGGGTGCGCTGGCCGCGGCGCCTCGGCCGCCGCCGCATGCCGCACCACCACGGCCGCCTCGACGTGCGCGCCACCCTCGACGCGTCCCGGCACACCGGGTTCGAACTGGTGCGCCTGCGCCGCGCCCGCCCGATCCGCCGTCCGCGCCGGATCGTGGTGCTGTGCGACGTGAGCCGCTCCATGCACGGCTACGCCGACATCTACCTGCACCTGATGCGGGCCGCGGTGCGCGCCGGCGACGCCGAGGTGTTCGCGTTCTCCACGAGCCTGACCCGGCTCACCGCGACCCTGGCGCACCGCTCCGCCGAGCACGCGGTCGCCCGCGCCAACGACACGGTCGTCGACCGCTACGGCGGCACCCACATCGCCGGCAGCCTCGAGGCGTTGCTCGCCTCCCACCACGGCAACCTGCTGCGCGGCGCCGTCGTGTTCGTCGCCTCCGACGGGTGGGACAGCGACCATCCGCAGGCCCTCGGCCGGGCCGTCGCGCGGGTGCGCCGCCGCGCGCACCGGCTGATCTGGCTGAACCCGCGGGCCGGCCGGCCCGGGTACCGTCCCGAGACCGGGCCGATGGCGGCGGCGCTGCCGCACTGCGACGCCCTGCTGGCGGCCGACACCCTCGATGCCCTGCGCGCGGTGTTCGATCTCGACCCGGCCGCCGGCCGGGTGGCGCACGTCTCCGACGGCCCGTCGTAGCGGCGCTCGTCGAGGTCCTACCCTGTTAGGTATGGCATCACCCGAGCTCGCGTCGGCCGCGCCGACGTCCTCGCCGCCGGCCGGGCGGCGCAACACGTCGGCACTGTACGTCCTCCTCGGGCTCGTCGCCGCGGTCGTCGCGCCGATCGTGGTCGGCCTGTCCGCCGCGCAGGCGCTGGTGCTGCTGGGCATCCCCGACCCCGGTCCGCTCACTACCTACGGGCTGCCCGCGGTGCGGGCGATCGCGGAGGTCGCGGCCGTCGCCGCGGTCGGTTCGCTGTTCTTCGCCGCGTTCCTGGTACCGCCGCAGCGCAGCGGGGTGCTCGACGTGGACGGCTACCGGGCCGTGCGCACCGCGGGCGCCGCCGCCCTGATCTGGGCGTTCTGCTCGGCGGTGCTGGTGCCGCTGACCCTGTCCGACACATCCGGGCAGCCGCTGGCCGAGGCGCTGAAGCCGGAGAACCTGTGGGGTGCGATCGGGCAGATCGACACCGCGCTCGCGTGGGCGTGGACGGCGGCGCTCGCCCTGATCCTGGCGGTGCTGATCCGCGCCGCGGTGCGCTGGTCGTGGGTGCCGTACCTGCTCCTGCTGTCCCTGGTGACGCTGATGCCGCTGGCCCTGACGGGGCACTCGTCGTCGGGCGGATCGCACGACATGGCCACCAACAGCCTGGTGCTGCACCTGGTCGCGGCGGCGGTGTGGGCGGGCGGCCTGTTCGCCCTGCTCGCCCACGGGTGGCGCCGCGGCGCGCACACCGACCTCGCCGCCCGCCGGTTCTCGTTCGTCGCCGGGGTGGCCTTCGCGGTGATGGCCCTGAGCGGCATCGTCAACGCCGCGGTGCGGCTGCCGGCCGACGAGTTGCTCACCAGCACCTACGGCCGGCTCGTCCTGGCCAAGGCGCTGGCGCTGATCGCCCTGGGCGCCCTCGGATGGATGCAGCGGCGCCGCGCGCTGCCCGCGCTCGAGGCGAACCCCGACGACCGGGGCGCGCTTGTCCGGTTCGCGGCCGTCGAGGCCGTCATCCTGGCCGCCACCGTCGGACTGGCCGTGGGGCTGGGCCGTACCCCGCCGCCCCCGCCGGCGACGGTGCCGTCGCTGCTCGAGGTGGAGCTGGGCTACAACCTGGACGGCCCCCCGACGGTCGGCACCCTCTTCTTCGGCGCGTGGCGCTTCGACCTGATCTTCGGCACGATCGCCCTGGTTCTCGCGGTCGGCTACGCGATCGGGCTGTGGACGCTGCGCCGGCGCGGCGACAGCTGGCCCGTCGGCCGGTCGATCGCCTGGTTCTCCGGCTGCTTCGTGCTGCTGGTCGCCACGTCGTCGGGCGTGGGCATGTACTCGCCGGCGATGTTCAGCGTGCACATGGGCGCCCACATGGCGATGTCGATGCTGGCGCCCGTGCTGCTCGCCCTCGGCGGGGCGATGACCCTGGCGCTGCGGGCCTTCAAACCGGCGGGCCGCGACGGCTACCCCGGCCCGCGTGAATGGCTCCTGGCGTTCCTGCACAGCCCGCCGTCGCGGTTCTTCACCCATCCGGTCGTCGCGTCGGTGATGTTCGTCGGCGGCTTCTACGCGCTGTACCTGGGCGGGATCTTCGAGGCCAACGCCGACAGTCACGCCGCGCACGTGCTGATGAACCTGCACTTCCTGATGAGCGGCTACCTGTTCTACTGGGTCGTGATCGGCGTGGACCCGTCGCCGCGCGACGTGACGCCGGTGACGAAGCTGGCGATGGTGTTCGGCTCGCTGCCGTTCCACGCGTTCTTCGGTGTGACCCTGATGAGCATGGGCACGGTGATGGCCGAGTCCTACTACCGCGGTCTCGGCCTGGCCTGGAACAGCGACCTGTTCGCCGACCAGAAGGTGGGCGGCAGCATCGCCTGGTCGGCCGGGGAGATCCCGCTGGTGCTGGTGATGCTGGCCCTGCTGGTGCAGTGGTCGCGCAGCGACGAGCGCACCGCGCGACGGGTGGACCGCGCCGCCGAGCGGGACGACGACGCCGATCTCGCCGCCCACAACGCGATGTTCGCCGAGCTGGCGCGGCGGGACCGCGAGGGCCACTAGGGTCGTCGGCGCCGCGCGGTCTCGGTGCGCAGTCGCACGCCGACCGCGGAGAGCAGCGCGACGGCCGCTGCGCCGCCGGCCGCGACGGCGGCCGGGGTGGAGGTGAAGCCGGTGTCGCCGCTGCGGGCCACCGCGATCCACACCAGCCCCCACGCCATGGCCGCGGCGACGGCGAGCCGCCCGTGCCCGGCGACGGCGAGGAGCACCGACACCGCGGCGACCACGACCAGGACGAGCACCGCCCAGGTGTCGGCGCCCAGCGCGAACGGGTCGACCTCCGCGGCGCGCAGCGCCGCCGCGGTGTTCGCGACCGTGGCCACCGCCACCCAGCCCAGGTACAGGAACATGGTGCCGTCCACGACGACGCCCTCGAGGCGGGACGACGGCGCGGTGCGGGTCAGGCCGAGGAAGATCCGGACCAGCACGGCCAGCAGCGCGGCGATGACCGCGACGCTGACCGCGAGCAGTTCGAGCTGCACGACGAGGATCCACGCGGCGTTGAGCAGCATCGACGCGGCGATCCACCGGCCGAGCGTCCGCTGGCGAGGGTCGGCGTGGTGCGCGGGCAGGGCCTGCCACACCGCGAGCGCCAGCAGGCCCAGGTAGATCACCGACCAGATCGAGAACGCCGGACCGCCCGGCGCCACCGCCGTCGCGTCGGCGGACAGCGCCCCACCGGCCACCTCGGAGATCGGTGTGCCCACCACGGCCCCGGATCCCAGGAAGGAGACGGCGACCGCGGTGATCGCCGACACGGCGACGCCCACGACGCGGAGCCGGTCGGCGGAGGTGGCCTGGGGTCGCGTCGAGCTCGCCGGGGAAGTCGTCATCCCCGGAAGATGCCCGGCGTCGCCGTGTCCGAAACGTCCCGTCCGTTCGGGCTCGGCTGTTAACTTGAGCGCCTGGCACCGACGACGGAAGGAGCGCGATGAGGGGTACGGGGTGGCGGCTGCGGGCGCTCGCGTGCATCGGCGCCGTGGCGGCCGGGCTGGTCGTGCCCGCGACGGCCGGCGCGCAGCCCGCGCCCGGCGAGGTGGTCGCGGTCGAGTCACTGCCCGGTGCGCTGTCGGTGCCGGGTGCGGCCACGGCCGAGCGGCTGACCTTCCGCACCCAGTGGCGGTCCGGTGCGGAGACCACCGTGTCGGGTGTCCTGTACCTGCCGCCCGGCCAGGCCCCCGCGGGCGGCTGGCCGGTCGTGTCGTGGGCGCACGGCACCGTCGGCATCGGCGACGACTGCGCCCCGTCGCGCAACCCGCGCACCGACCGCGACCGGGCATACCTCGGCCACTGGCTGTCCCGAGGCTACGCCGTGGTCGCCTCGGACTATCCCGGCTTGGGCAGCGACGGGCTGCACACCTACCTCGACGGGCCGAGTGCCGCGAACAGCGTCGTCGACGTCGTCCGGGCCGCCCGCGCCGCCGAGCCCTCGCTGTCGAACCGGTGGATCGTGATCGGCCAGTCGCAGGGCGGTCACGCCGCCCTGCACACCGCGCGCCTGGCCACGTCGCGGGCCCCGGAACTCGACTTCCGCGGCATGATCGCCACAGGCGCGCCGTCGAACCTCGAGACGGTGTTCCCGTTCGGCGGCCCCGGTTTCCCGGACCTGGGCCTGGACGGCACCACCGTGTTCCTGTCCTACGTCCTGGCCGGCCTGCGGGTCGCGCGGCCCGACCTGGACGTGAACAGCTACCTCACCCCAGTCGGGCGGGACGTCGTCGACGACGCCGAACGGCTCTGCTACGCCGACCTCGGCGACCGCGTCCGCGGCATCGGCGTGGGGGAGATCCTCGCCCGCCCGCTCGGCGACGACCGCATGCGTGCGGCGCTCGCCGACTACATGGGGGTGCCCACCCGCGGCTACGATCGGCCACTGTTCCTCGGTCAGGGGCTGCGGGATCAGGTCGTGCCGGCGCCGCTGTCGTTCAAGCTCGTCGCCGACCTGTGGTCCGGGGGCACGAACGCCGACTACCGCACCTACCCCAACGGGCATTCCGAGACCATGTTCGACGCACTGCCGGCCACCACGCCGTTCGCGGCGACATTGCTCGGCAGGTAGAGCAGAGGGGTTGCGCCGTGAGCAGGTGGGGAGTGCGCCGGTCGCTGTGGGCGGCCTGCGCGTCGGTGGCCGTGATGTGCCCGGCCGTCGCGGTCGCCGAACCCGTGCCCGGCGCGGTGATGTCGGTGGAACCGTTGCCGGCCGAACTCTCCGTGCCCGGTGCCGTGGTCGCCGAGCGGCTCACCTACCGGACCCAGTGGCGGTCCGGCGTCGCCGCCGTCGGCACGGGGGTGCTGTTCCTGCCGCCGGGTGAGGCACCCGACGGAGGCTGGCCGGTCGTGTCGTGGGCGCACGGCACCGTCGGCATCGGCGACGACTGTGCGCCGTCGCGCAACCGGCGCATCGAACGGGAGCGGCGGTATCTCGCGCACTGGCTGTCGCAGGGCTACGCGGTGGTGGCCGCCGACTATCCCGGCCTCGGTACCGAGGGCCTGCACACGTATCTCGACGGGCCCACCGCCGCGAACAGCATCGTCGACGTCGTCCGCGCCGCCCGGGCCGCCGAGCCGTCGCTGTCGCAGCGGTGGGTGGTCGTCGGCCAGTCGCAGGGCGGGCACGCGGCGCTGCACACCGCGCGCCGGGCCACGGCGCGCGCGCCGGAGCTCGACTTCCGCGGCGCGGTCGCCACCGGTGCGCCGTCCAACCTCGAGCTGCTGTTCCCGTTCGGGGTGCCCGGCTTCCCCGACCTCGACCTCGACGGGCTCGTCTCGTTCAGCGCCTACATCATGGCCGGGCTGCGGGCGGCACGCCCCGACCTCGACGTGAACAGCTACCTCACGCCCGTCGGACGCGATCTCGTCGACGCCGCCGAGTACCTCTGCTATGGGGATCTCGAGGACCGCGCCGCCGACGTGGATGTGGGGCAGTTGCTGTCCCGGCCGCTGGGCGACGACCGGATGCGGGCCGCGCTCGCCGACTACCTCGGTGTCCCGACCCGCGGTTACGACCGGCCGCTGTTCGTCGGCCAGGGATTGCGGGACCGGATGGTTCCCGCGCCGCTGTCGTTCAAGCTCGTCGCCGACCTGTGGGCCGGTGGCGCCGACGTCGACTACCGCACCTATCCGGACGACCACTTCGCCACCCTCTTCGCCGCGCTCCCGGACACGACACCGTTCGTGGCCGCCCGATTCGTCCGGTAACGCGGGACGGCCGGCGACCGACGTGCGAGGTGGCGCATGCCGACGATCGGCACGCCCCTCGGACGAGCGGAGGACTTCATGGGCCGGAACAGACGGTGGCGACGGGCGCTGGGCGCGATCGGCGCGGTGCTGGCGGGCGTGCTCGCCCCGTCCGTCGCGGCCGCCGACCCCGCGCCGGGCGCGATCGTGTCGGTCGAGCCGCTGCCGGCCGAGATGTCGGTGCCGGGTGCCGCGGTCGCCGAGCGGCTCACCTACCGCACCGAGTGGCGCTCCGGCGCTCCGGCCGTCGGCACCGGCGTGCTGTTCCTCCCGCCGGGGCCGGCCCCGGCGGGCGGCTGGCCGGTGGTGTCCTACGCGCACGGCACCGTCGGCATCGCCGACGGCTGCGCCCCGTCGCGGCACCCGTGGTCCGATCTCGAGCGTCCGTACCTCGAGCATTGGCTCGCCCAGGGCTACGCCGTCGTCGCGGCCGACTATCCGGGCCTGGGCACCGAGGGCGTCCACCCGTATCTCGACGGGCAGAGCGCCGCCAACAGCGTCGTCGACATCGTGCGCGCGGGCCGTGCCGCCGAGCCGTCGCTGTCGCAGCGCTGGGTCGTCGTCGGCCAGTCCCAGGGCGGGCACGCGGCGCTGCACACCGCGCACCGGGCCTCGTCGCGGGCCCCGGAGCTCGACTTCCGCGGCACCGTCACCACCGGGGCGCCGTCCAACCTCGAGCAGCTGTTTCCCATGGGCGGACCCGGATTCCCGGATCCGGGCTTCGAGGGTCTGGTGGCCTTCAGTTCCTACATCTTCGCCGGGCTCCGCGCCGCCCAGCCCGACCTGGACGTGAACAGCTACCTGACCCCGACCGGGCGGAAGTTCGTCGACGCGGCCGAACAGCTCTGCTACAACGAGCTGAACGCGCTCGCCGACGGGGTGCGGGTGGGTGAGCTGGCGGCGCTGCCGCTGTCCGCGGGCCGGTTCCCCGCCGTATTCGCCGACTACCTCGGCGTCCCGACGAGCGGGTACGACCGGCCGGTGTTCCTCGCCCAGGGCATCCACGACACGATGGTTCCGGCGCCGCTGTCGGCCAAACTCGCAGCCGACCTGCGGGCGGGGGGCGCCGACGCCGACTACCGGGTGTACGTGGCCGGGCACAACACGACCATGACCCGGTCCCTGCCCGACACCACCCCGTTCGTGGCGCGGCTGTTCGGGTCGTAGCCGGCCCGCTCCCGGGTCCCGCCGGGCGGGCCCGGTCGTCCGGGATGTGGGTTCTGCGGGTCCGCCCGATACGCTGGACCTATGGCGGAGTTCATTTACACGATGAAGAAGGTGCGCAAGGCGCACGGTGACAAGGTCATTCTCGACGACGTCACCATGAGCTTCTACCCGGGTGCCAAGATCGGTGTGGTCGGACCGAACGGCGCGGGCAAGTCGTCCATCCTCAAGATCATGGCCGGGTTGGACCAGCCCAGCAACGGCGAGGCCTTCCTCGACCCGGAAGCCTCCGTCGGCATCCTGCTGCAGGAACCGCCGCTCAACGAGGAGAAGACCGTCCGCGGCAACGTGGAGGAGGGTCTCGGCGAGATCAAGGTCAAGCTCGACCGGTTCAACGAGATCGCCGAGCTGATGGCGACCGACTACTCCGACGAGCTGATGGAGGAGATGGGCAAGCTCCAGGAGGAACTCGACCACGCCAACGCCTGGGACATCGACTCGCAGCTCGAGCAGGCCATGGATGCCCTGCGCTGCCCGCCGCCGGACGAGCCGGTCACCCACCTCTCCGGCGGTGAGCGCCGCCGCGTCGCCCTGTGCAAGCTGCTGCTGAGCAAGCCCGACCTGTTGCTGCTCGACGAGCCCACCAACCACCTCGACGCCGAGTCGGTGCTGTGGCTCGAGCAGTTCCTCGCGAGCTACCCGGGCGCCGTCCTCGCCGTCACCCACGACCGGTACTTCCTCGATCACGTCGCGCAGTGGATCTGCGAGGTCGACCGCGGCAAGCTGCACCCGTACGAGGGCAACTACTCCACCTACCTGGAGAAGAAGGCCGAGCGCCTCGAGGTGCAGGGCAAGAAGGACCAGAAGCTGCAGAAGCGCCTCCGGGAGGAGCTCGAGTGGGTCCGGTCCGGCGCCAAGGCGCGCCAGACCAAGAGCAAGGCCCGTCTGGCCCGCTACGAGGAGATGGCCGCCGAGGCCGAGAAGTTCCGCAAGCTGGACTTCGAGGAGATCCAGATCCCGACACCGCCGCGCCTGGGCGACGTCGTGGTCGAGGTCGACCACCTCGACAAGGGATTCGAAGGCCGCGTGCTGATCAAGGACCTGTCGTTCACGCTGCCGCGCAACGGCATCGTCGGCGTGATCGGTCCCAACGGTGTCGGCAAGACCACCCTGTTCAAGACCATCGTCGGCCTCGAGAAGCCCGACTCGGGCACCGTGAAGGTCGGCGACACCGTCAGGCTGAGCTACGTCGACCAGTCCCGCGCGAACATCGACCCCAACAAGACGGTGTGGGAAGTGGTTTCGGACGGACTCGACTACATCGAGGTCGGCCAGAACGAGATGCCCTCGCGCGCGTATGTCAGCGCCTTCGGGTTCAAGGGCCCGGACCAGCAGAAGAAGGCCGAGGTGCTCTCCGGTGGTGAGCGCAACCGCCTGAACCTGGCACTGACCCTCAAGGAGGGCGGCAACCTGATCCTGCTCGACGAGCCGACCAACGACCTCGACGTCGAAACCCTGAGCTCGCTCGAGAACGCGCTGCAGAAGTTCCCCGGCTGCGCCGTCGTGATCTCCCACGACCGCTGGTTCCTCGACCGCACCTGCACCCACATCCTCGCGTGGGAAGGCAACGTCGAGGAGGGCAAGTGGTTCTGGTTCGAGGGCAACTTCGAATCGTACGAGGCCAACAAGGTCGAGCGGCTCGGGGCGGAGGCGGCGCGTCCGCACCGCGTCACCCACCGGAAGCTCACCCGTGACTGAGCCGGGGCAGAAGACCTTCACCTGCACGCTGGAGGTCCGCTGGGCCGACTCCGACCGTCTCGGGCACGTGAACAACACGAAGTTCGTGGAGTACATGCAGGAAGCCCGGATCAAGTTCCTGCAGAGCGGCCCGTTCGCGCGCGGCGCCGTGGTGGTGCGGAAGATGGACGTGGAGTTCCTGCGTCCGCTCAAGGACGACTCCGGCCCGATCACCGTCGCCATCTCGGTACTGCACGTGGGCAACAGCTCGTACACCCTGCGGCACGTGATCACCGACGTGCAGGGCAATCCGTGCGGCTCCGGGGACGCGGTGCTCGTCGGGTTCGACCCGCGCACGGAGACCTCCCGGCCGCTGTCCGCCGAGGAGCGGGCGGTTCTCGAGGAGTACGTCGCCGCGACGGTCGGCTGACCGCCCCGGCCCGGGATTCCCCCCTCACACCCAGCGCCGCGGATAGGCTCGAACCAGAGCCTGTCCGCGGCGCTGCCGGTTTGCGGTGGCGAATGAGGGAGTGAGCACCATGGCCGAGTCCGCCACACCCCAGGGGGTTTCGTCGAACCGGCGCGGTGAGCTTTCGGCGGCCGCGCTCGAGGACGTCTATCGCCGCTACGCGGACACCCTCGACGCCCCTGATCCGGCCCTGTCCGCCCACCTGGACCTCGGCCGCGAGCGGAGTGCCGACGCCGTCCTGACCCGCGTCTACCGGCCCGGCGATCGGTGGGGCGTCGGCGCCGCCCTGCAGATCGTCACCGACGACATGCCGCTGCTCGTCGAATCCGTCATCGCGCTGCTGACCCGGCTCGGCGTCGCCATCCGCGAACTCGTCCATCCCGTCGTGTCCGTCCGGCGCGACGAGGACGGACGCCTGCTCGAGATGGTGGCCGACACCACGCCCCCGCACGGCTTCGTCGCGGAGTCGTGGATTCACGTCCAGCTGCACCCGGCCACCTCCGAGGCCACCCTCGACACCGTCGGCACCGAGATCGGCGGTGTGCTCGCCGACGTGCGGCAGGTCGGGGCCGACACCGCCGCGATGCTCGCCCGCGAACGCGATCTCGCCGTCGAACTCGACGCGCTCGCCGAGAACCCGCCGCCGCGGCACGCCGCGGAGGAGTTGCGGGAGACGTCGGCGCTGCTGCGCTGGCTCGCGCGTGGCAACTACACCGTCCTCGGTTACCGGCGCTACGACATCGTCGCCGACGCATCCGGGACGCGGCACGCCCGCGCCGTGCCCGGCAGTGGTCTCGGGGTGCTGCGCTCCGACCTCGCCGCCGACGACGTGATCGACATGTCGGCGACCGTCGAGGCCACCGACCGGCCGCTGCTGGTGCTCACCCAGGCGTCCCTGCCTGCCACGGTGCACCGCTCGGTGTACCCGTACTTCGTGGGCGTTGCCGTCCTCGGCCCGGACGGTCGCGTCGTCGGCGAGCACCGGTTCCTCGGTGTGCTGGCCGTGACCGCGCTGCACGAGAACGTGCTCGACATTCCCGTGCTGGCGCGCCGGGTCCGGGAGGTGGTGGCCCGCGCCGGCGTGGAACTGTCGTCCTTCACCGGACAGGCGATGCTCGAGGTGCTGCAGGCGCTGCCCCGGGTGGAACTGTTCTCCGCCGACACCGACACCCTCTACGAGACCGTCACCGCGGTGGTCGCGATGCGCCGGCAACTGCGGTTGTTCCTGCGGGTCGACCCCTACGGCCGCTTCGTCTCGTGCCTGATCTACCTGCCCCGCGACCGCTACAACACACGGGTCCGGGTCGCGATGCAGCAGATCCTGATGCGCGAGTACGGCGGGGGTTCCATCCACTACACCGCCCGGGTCACGGAGGGCGACCTGGCGCTGCTGCACGTGACCATCCGGACCCCGCCGGGACAGGCCCTGCCGCGGATCGACACCTCCGAGGAGAATCGCCTGCGCATCCAGGCCCTGCTCACCGAGGCCAGCCGCAGCTGGGACGACCACCTCGCCGACCTGGCCGCCACCGACCACACCGTCGATCCCGTGCTGGTGCAGCGCTACGCGGAGGCGCTCCCCGACGGTTACAAGGAGGACTTCGACGCCGTCCGGGCGCTGGCCGACATCGCCCGCCTCGAGGCACTGCGCGACGGCAGCATCGACCTGCTGCTGTACCGGCCCCCCGGCGCCGACCCGCGCCGGTGGCGCTTCACGCTCTACATCGGCAGCGAGGGCATCACCCTCAGCCAGGTGCTGCCGGTGCTGCAGAGCCTCGGCGTCGAGGTGCTCGACGAGCGCCCGTACCAGATCATCCGCGCCGACCGGATGAGCTGCTGGATCTACGATTTCGGCCTGGTCCTGCCCGTCGACCTCGAACCCGACCCGAGGGTGACCACCCGTGTCACCGCGGCGTTCGCCGCCGTGTGGCACGGGCTCTCGGAGCCGGACCGGTTCAACGAACTGGTCCTGCGGGCCGGGCTGGGCTGGCGGCAGGCCATGATGCTGCGCGCCTACGCGAAGTACCTGCGGCAGGCCGGCTTCCCCTACAGTCAGTACCACATCGAAGGTGTGCTGCTCGCCGACCCGGACACCACCGCGCTGCTCGCCGAACTGTTCGAGGCGATGTTCGACCCCGACGAGGCGTCCGCCGACCGCGAGCAGGACGCCGCCGCCGAACTGGTCGGCCGGATCGACGCCGTCGTCAGCCTCGACGCCGACCGGATCCTGCGCGGTCTCTTCGGCCTCATCCGGGCGACGTTGCGCACCAACTACTTCGTGTCCGGCGACGACGGGGCCGTCGCGCTCTCGCGCGCCGACGCCGCGCCCGCCCGGGTCCTGTCGTTCAAGCTCGACCCGACCCGCATCAACGAACTGCCCCAGCCGCGACCGAAGTTCGAGGTGTTCGTCTACGCACCCGACGTCGAGGGTGTGCACATGCGCTTCGGCTCCGTTGCCCGCGGCGGCCTGCGCTGGTCGGACCGGCGCGAGGACTTCCGCACCGAGATCCTCGGGCTCGCCAAGGCCCAGGCCGTGAAGAACGCCGTCATCGTCCCCGTCGGTGCCAAGGGGGGCTTCGTGGTCAAGCGCCCCGTCGCGCCGACCGGGGACGCGGCCGCCGACCGGCAGGCGGTGCGCGCGCAGGGGGAGGCCTGCTACCGGCGGTTCATCGCGGGCCTGCTCGACGTCACCGACAACCTCGACCGCGCCCGCGGCGTGGCCGTGCCGCCACCGCGGGTGGTCCGCCGCGACGGGGACGACACGTACCTCGTGGTCGCCGCGGACAAGGGCACCGCCACCTTCTCCGACCTCGCCAACGAGGTCGCCCGCGAGTACGGGTTCTGGCTCGGCGACGCCTTCGCCTCCGGCGGATCGGCCGGCTACGACCACAAGGCGATGGGCATCACCGCGCGCGGCGCGTGGGAGAGCGTCAAGCGGCACTTCCGCGAACTGGGCGTCGACACGCAGAGCGAGGACTTCACGGTCGCCGGCGTCGGCGACATGAGCGGCGACGTGTTCGGCAACGGCATGCTGCTGAGCACCCACATCCGGTTGGTGGCCGCGTTCGACCACCGGCACATCTTCCTCGACCCCCACCCGGAGCCCGCCGCCTCGTACGCCGAGCGGCGCCGCCTGTACGACCTGCCCCGCTCGTCGTGGGCCGACTACGACGCGGACCTGATCAGCACCGGCGGCGGGGTGTGGGAGCGCTCGCTCAAGTCCGTCCCGCTCAGCCCCCAGGCCCGTAGCGTGCTCGGACTCGACGACGACGTCACCGAGCTCTCGCCCCCCGAACTGATCCGCGCCATCCTCCGGGCGCCGGTGGACCTGCTGTGGAACGGGGGGATCGGCACCTACATCAAGGCCGCCACCGAAACCGACGCAGACGTCGGCGACAAGGGCAACGACGCGGTCCGCGTCGACGGCGCCACCGTCCGCGCCCGGGTGGTCGGGGAGGGCGGCAACCTCGGCGTCACCCAGCGCGGCCGCATCGAGTACGCCCGGGCCGGCGGCAAGATCAACACCGACGCGATCGACAACTCCGCCGGTGTCGACTGTTCCGACCACGAGGTCAACATCAAGATCCTGCTCGACTCGATGGTCACCGCCGGCGCCCTCACGTCCACCGACCGCAACCCGCTGCTCGAATCCATGACCGAGGAGGTCGGGCGAATCGTTCTGAAGGACAACATGTCCCAGAACAATCTGCTCGGCTACTCCCGCACCGGCGCGCCCACGATGCTCGGGGTGCACCAGCGGCTGATCGCCGACCTCGTCGCCGAACGCGGTCTCGACCGTTCCCTCGAGGCACTGCCCGGCGACGCCGAGATCGAGCGGCGCCGCCTCGAAGGGGAGGGACTCACCTCCCCGGAGCTGTCCACCCTGCTCGCCCACGTCAAGCTCGCACTCGCCGACGACCTGCTCGACACCGACCTGCCCGACAGCGACACCTTCGCCGGCCGGCTGCCCGGGTACTTCCCGCGGCAACTGCGCGAACCCTTCCGCACCGGCATCAAGTCCCACCCGCTGCGCCGGCAGATCGTCGCGACGATCCTCGCCAACGAGACCGTCGACAACGGCGGGATCACCTACGTCTACCGGCTCTCGGAGGAGGCCGGCGCGTCGAGCACCGACGCCATCCGCGCCTACGCTGCCGTCACCGAGATCTTCGGCCTGCCCGGCCTGTGGGCGCGCATCCGCGCGGCCGACACGACCGCGGCCGTCGCCGACGACCTGCTGCTCGAATCGCACCGCGTCCTCGACCGGGCGTCGCGGTGGCTGCTGTCGAACCGGCCGCAACCCCTGGCCGTCGGTGCCGAGATCAGCCGGTACCGCGCGATGTTCGCGCGGCTCGCGCCGCGCGTGGAGGAGTGGATGCAGGGCCACCACGTACAGGACCTGAAGGAACGCGCCGAGCCGCTGCTCGCGCGTGGCGCCCCGGAGGAGCTGACGTGGGACGTGTTCCGCCTCCTCGACCAGTTCCCGCTGCTGGACGTCATCGACATCGCCGACATCGCCGAACGCGACGAGGCCGAGGTCGCCGAGCTGTACTACGCGATGGACGCGCACATGGGGATCGACTGGCTGCTGTCCGCGGTCACGGCCCTCGAGCGCGGCGACCGGTGGCACTCGCTGGCCCGGCTCGCCCTGCGCGACGAACTGTACGGTTCGCTGCGCACGCTCACCCTCGACGTGCTCGGCACCGCCGAACCCGGCGAGAGCACCCGCGAGATGATCGAGGACTGGGAGCTGACCAACGGCTCGCGGCTCGGGCGGGCGAGGTCGGCGCTCGAGGAGATCTTCCTGTCTGGAAATCTGGACCTCGCGACGCTGTCCGTGGCGGCGCGTCAGGTCAGGAGCATGGTGCGCGCCGGCGCACCCGACAGGAGGTAGGCAGTTGAAGCACGCCGGGGTGGAGCACCGTGGAGCCGCGGGGCCCGCGCAGTGAGGGACGCGACCGAGCAGTTCGGCTTCCACACCGCGGTGGAGGTGCGCTGGTCCGACATGGACGCGTTCCAGCACATCAACCACGCGCGCATGGTCACCCTCCTCGAGGAGGCCCGCATCCCGTGGCTGTTCGCCGACGGCCGGCCCACCGTGAACCTGCGGGAGGGTGCCGTCATCGCAGACCTGCACGTGCGGTACCGCGGCCAGTTGCGGCACGAGGACAGCCCGCTGGACGTGCTGATGTGGGTCGAGCAGGTGCGGGCGGTCGACTTCACCATCGGCTACGAGGTCCGGCCCGGCGGCGCGCCCGCCGACGCCACGCCCTCGGTGGTCGCCTCCACCCAGATCGCGGCGTTCGACATCGGCACCCAGCGGCTGCGCCGGCTCACCGGCCCCGAACGCGAGTACCTGCAGCGGTGGCGTCGTGGCTGATTCCCTCAGTGCGGCCGGGACGTCACCCGAACGGTGGCTGCAGGTCCCGGACCCCGCCGACCGCTCCGACCTCGTCGCGTTCCTGACCCGCGCGGTCCGGCTCGACGAGGCCGCTGTCGTGCGGCTGCGGCAACGCCCCGACGGGCTGCTCTCGGCGTGGGTGAACACCGGGTTCGACGCCCTCGCCGCCCGGGTGCTGCGCGGCACGATCGCCCCGGCGGACACGACCGTCGCCGCGGACGGGCTGCGCGCGGCCCTCGTCGCCGCCGGCGGCGACGGGATGGACCCGGGGTGGGCGATGGACTCGGCGTGGCGCGGGGCCCTGCCTCCGGATGCCGGGTACGTCCACCTCGACGACGTCCCCGCCCGCGTCCTCGTGGACCTCGCGCAGCGCGGCGTCACGCTCAGTCGCGAGCAGGGGCAGGGACCGCCGTCGTCGCTGCTGGCGCAGGAGGTGCTCGAGGTCGCCGGTGGGGGAGAGCGGGCCGGGGTGCCGATGCGGCTGGTGTTCGCGCTCAACGCCATGGGCTTCGTGCCCACGGGCGGTGCCCCCGCGACAGCGGAGATCGACCTCGACCGGATCGACCCGGCCGAAGTGGTGCGCGTGCGGGCGTCGGCGACATGGCTGCGGCTCGACGCCCGCTACGGATCCGTGTACCTCCGCCGCGGCGGAGGTCTCGGCCTCAGCGTGCGCTGACACCGCCGCCGAGATTCCGGCCCAGCAGCGTCAGCGCCGCGACCACGACCACCGTCCCCGCGAGGGCCACCGGGCCGAGCCGCTCGCCGAGCACCAGCACACCGAGCACGGCCGCCACCACCGGTTCCGCGAGCGTGAGGGTGGTCACCGCCGCGGGCGACAGCGTGCGCAGGCCGAGCGCGAACAGCAGGTAGGCGAGCACCGTGGGGACGAGGGCGAGATAGACGACGGTCGTCGCGCCGGCCGCGCTGTCGAGACCGCCCGGCCACTGTGCCAGCAGGATCGCCGCCATGGGCACCGCCGCCAGCCCGAACATCGCGCCCATCGACGCGGCCGGGGTGGCGCCGCGGCCGAGCAGCGCGGCACCCGCGACGGTGTACGTCGCGTAGCCCAGGCCGGCCGCAAGCGCGGGCAGGGCCCCGGCCGCGACGGAACCGGCGCCCGCGGAGGTGCCGCCGCCCGATCCGGCGACGATGAGGACGAGCCCGACGACCGCGATCGCCGTCGACACCGCCCACACGCGGCCGGGGCGGCGCCGGGACACCAGCCACTGCAGCAGCCCGGTGAACGCCGGTCCGGACCCGAGCGCGATCATCGTGCCCGCCGCGACGCCCGCGGTCTGCACCGCGGTGAAGAACCCCAGTTGATACATCACCACGCCGCCGGCGCCGAGCAGCGTCGGCAGCCGGCGGCCCGCCGGGAACAGCGGGCCACGGGCCCGCGCGAACAGCGCGAGCACCGTCCCGGCCAGCACGATGCGGCCCGCCCCGACCGCGACGGCGTCCAACGGGACACCGAGCGCACGCGAACCGAGGGCCTGCGCGGTGCCCGTCGTCCCGAACAGGGCGGACGCCGCCAGCACCAGGGCGACCGCGCTCGCCGGCGAGCGGTGTGCGGTCAGATCAGCCACGCCGCGCCGTTGCCGGGCAGCTGCCCGTCCACCAGCGGCGCGCTGGACAGGATCACCGTGCCCGGCGGCATCTCCACCGGGTGCTCGGTGGTGTTGAGGGCGCAGATCAGCCCACCGGAGCGGCGGAACGCCAGGCACCCGGGCGGACTGCCGTACCAGTCCACGTCGGCGCCGTCGAACTCCGGCCGCCGACGTCGCGCCTCGAGCGCCGCCCGGTACAACGACAGGGTGGACGAGACGTCCTCGAGCTGCGCCTCGACGGTCAGCCCGGCCCACGTGTCCGGCTGCGGCAGCCACGTCTGCGATGCGCTGGTGAAGCCGAACGGCGGCTGCGTGCCCTCCCACGGCATCGGGACCCGGCACCCGTCCCGGCCGCGGTCGGTGTGCCCGGACCGCTCCCACACCGGATCCTGCAGCGCGTCCTCGGGCAGGTCGTCGACGTTGGGCAGGCCGAGTTCGGCACCGTTGTAGAGGAAGGCCGCACCGGGCAGCGCCAGCTCGACGAGGATCATCGCCCGCGCGCGGTCGCGCCCGAGCGGACCGCCGCCGTAGCGCGTCACCTCACGCTCGATGTCGTGATTGGACAGCGTCCACGTCGCGACCCCGCCGCTCGGCGCGACCGCGGCGAGCGACACGTCGATCGCCTCCCGGATCTCGGCGGCATCCCACCGCGCGAGCGCAAGATGGAAGTTGAACGCCAGGTGCAGTTCGTCGGGGCGCAGGTACTCCGAGAACAGCACGTGGTCGTGCACCCAGATCTCACCGACGGCCACCGTGTCCGGATACTCGTCGAGCACCGAGCGGATCCGGCGGTGGATGTCGTGGACCTCGGCGTTGTTGAACCGCGGGTCGTCGTCGAAGTGCCGCAGCAGCCGGTTCTGCTCCCAGTGGTCGAAGTCGGGTAGCCCGCCGGGCTTGGCCATGCCGTGGGCGACGTCGATGCGGAAGCCGTCGATGCCGCGGTCCAGCCAGAACCGCAGGGTCTTCTCCAGGTCCTCGAACACCTCGTCGTTGCGCCAGTTCAGGTCCGGCTGCTCCGGTGCGAACAGGTGCAGGTACCACTGTCCGGGGGTGCCGTCGGGTTCGGTCACGCGGGTCCACGCGGGGCCGCCGAACACGCTCGGCCAGTTGTTGGGCGGCAGGTCGCCGTTCGGCCCGCGGCCGTCGCGGAAGTGGTACCGGGCCCGCTCGGGGCTGTCGGGTGCGGCGACCAGCGCCTCCCGGAACCAGGGATGTTCGGAACTCGTGTGGTTGGGGACCAGGTCCATCATGACGCGGATCCGGCGGGCGTGGGCGGCCTCGACGAGGGCGTCCAGAGCGGCGAGGTCGCCGAACAGGGGATCGACGTCGCGGGGGTCGGACACGTCGTAGCCGTGGTCGGCCATCGGTGAGCGCATCACCGGGTTCAGCCAGATCGCGTCGACCCCCAGCAGCTCCAGGTATCCGAGCTTGTCGCGGATCCCGTCGAGGTCGCCGACGCCGTCTGCGTTCGAGTCGGCGAACGAGCGGGGGTACACCTGGTAGAAGACGGCGTCCGCCCACCAGCGTTGTGCAGGGGTGCCGGGGGGAGTGCTCACAGCCACCCATAGTGCCAAACCGACAGGTGGGCCACGACTCGAACGTGGCCGGCCCTCAGATCGGCGAGTTCATCATCGAGTCCGCCGCCATCTCCATGTACGCGATCAGCTGGCTGCGGTGCTCGTCGTCGAGCGTCTGCGAGTCGATCGACGCGATCGCCGTGTGCATGCAGCGCAGCCAGGCGTCGCGTTCGAGCGGGCCGATCCGGAACGGGTGGTGACGCATCCGCAGCCGCGGGTGCCCGCGCTCGTCCGAGTAGGTGCGCGGTCCGCCCCAGTACTGCTCGAGGAACATCCGCATGCGCCGTTCCGCCGGGCCGAGGTCCTCCTCCGGGTACAGCGGGCGGACGATCTCGTCCTCGGCCACTTCCTCGTAGAAGCGCGCCGTGAGCTTGCGGAATGTCTCGGCGCCGCCGACCGCGTCGTAGAAGGTCTGCTCGTCACTCATCAGTTCTGCTCACCGTCCCTCTCGCTCGTCCATTGTGCCGGTTCCGGGAGTGCGCGCCCCAATCGGACGTCTCCGGCACGGGATGTTCACCTCCGGGACCCGGAAAGTCGTCAGAATCGGCGTGCGACGTGCGTAGATCCGTGGTCCACTTGTGAGCAGTCTTCCGGAGGTCGTATGAAGCACCGACGCATCGCACATCGACAACTCCCGCCCGCCGACGCCCACAACGGGGCGCCGGGGGCCAACTCCCTGTGTGTCGTACGCGACGACGCTGTCCCGGACTGGGTCAAACGCCGCGTACTTCTGCTCAACGCCACCTACGAACCGCTCACCGCGCTGCCCGCCCGTCGCGCGGTCGTGCTCATGGCCGGCGGCAAGGCCGACACCGTGCACGAGGATCCGCTCGGCCCGCTGGTGCGATCCGCGGAATGGGCGGTGCAGATTCCGTGGGTGATCCGGCTCCGGAGCTTCGTGCACGTGCCGTACCACGCGCGGGTGCCGATGACCCGCGCCGCGCTCATGCACCGCGACCGGAACCGGTGCGCCTACTGTGGCGCCAAGGCCGAGACCATCGACCACGTGGTCCCGCGCAGCCGCGGCGGTGAACACTCGTGGGAGAACTGCGTGGCGTGCTGCGCGTCGTGCAATCACCGCAAGGCCGACAAGTTGCTCAGCGAACTCGGCTGGACGCTGCGCGCCGCGCTCGTGCCCCCGAAGGGCCGGCACTGGCGGCTGCTGGCGACGCTGCCGGAGCTGCATCCGACCTGGTTGCCGTACCTGGGCGAGGGCGCGGCCTGATCCCCGTCGCCGCAAGTCGGGGCAAGCGCGCCGGGATCGCACATGCTGGGCTACCGTTTGCGATGTGAGCATTCTCGAGACAACCCTCATATTCGTTGCCATCCCGGTGGCGATCATCGTGATACTCGGGGTCTTCTCCGTCTTCACGAAGCCGGTTCCGGGCACGCGGCCCGCCGAGTACAAGCTCGGGGACAAGTGGGACCACGATCCGATGCTGTGGAGCGCGGTCGACGAGGTCACCACGCACGGCCACCACGGTGGGCATCATGAACTCGTCGCCGGCGCGCCGGTCGACCCGATCGGAGGTAGGGCAAGTGGCAAGTGGTGACGTGATGCACAGCCGGACGGCTGTGGCTCCCGCGGAACTGCCGTACGGTGCGGCGCTGACGGCGAGTGGCCGGATCTCCCGGACCCGCCCCCTCGACGGCCTGTTCGAGGGCCCGCCGTTCCGCGACCGCGACATGATCGCTCTCGACGATGCGCTCACCGAGGCCACCCGGGCGACGAAGGTGCGCTTCAACGTCTACGTCGCGGACGCCACCGACCCGGCGGCAACCACCGACGCGGTGTTCCCGACCACGCCGGAGGCGCCGAACTCGGTGCTCATCGCCGTGTACCCGAACCAGCGCTCCATCGAGATCCGCAGCGGCCGCGGCGTCGCGGACCGCGTCGACAACCGGGTCACGCAGCTCGGCGTGACCGCCGCGATCTCGTCGTTCGGGCAGGGCGACCTGATCGACGGCATCGTCAGCGCAATCCGCGTCATGGCGAACGCGATCACCGCGCCGTAGTTCCCCTCGCCTCTGTGGCCGAATGTCACATCACGTCGATCGGATCGACACGATGTGACATTCGGCCACACGCGTGTTGCGGCTAGGACGCGTCGAACGCCCGCGCCTTCAGCGACCGGACGATCCCCGCGCGTCCCTCGCTGATCAGCCGGCGCAGCGCGGGCGGATGCTCACCGGCGAGGAACTCGTCGGCCGCGGCGACGGAGGACTCACTGATCGACCACGACGGGTACAGGCCCACGACGACGGTCTGCGCGACCTCGCTGGAGCGGCGCTCCCACACGCCCGGAGCGTCGGCGAAGTACCGCGCGACGAAGGGCTCGAGCAGCTCCGACTGGCCGGCCGGAGCGAAGCCGCCGATGATCGCGCGGGCGGTGATGTTCGGGATCGAGTCGTCGCCCACCACCGTGTCCCACACCTGTTCCTTGACGGCCTCCTGCGGGCGCGCCGCCCGCGCGGTGGCCGCCTGTCGTGCACCGGCGGCCGTCGGATCCCGCTCGGCCTCGGCGTCGATGAACGGCGACTCCACGCCCTCCGCGTCGATCTCCCCGGCCGCGGCCAGCGCCTGCACGATCCGCCACCGCAGATCCGTGTCGACGACCAGTCCGGCCAGCCCGACGCTGGAAGGCTCGGCGCCGAGCAGTTCCCCGAGCACCTCGGTGTGCCACGGCGCGAGCCGGGCCGTGGTCAACGCGTTGACGAACGCGAGCTGATGGTCCGAGCCCGGTTGCGCCTCGCGGGCCAGTTCCAGCAGCCGGTTCGCGTAGTCGTTCCAGCCTCGCTCGGCCGCCCAGCCGGGATCGGCGTAGCTGCCGAGGGCGGTGTGCGCCTGCATCAGCAGCCGCTGTACCACGCCGACCTCCGTCTCGGTCGCGACGCCGCGCTGGACCAGCGCCACGAAGTCGCGGGCCTTCAGCTCGGCCTGCCGGGTCATCTCCCATGCGGCAGACCATGCCAGGGTGCGCGGCAGCGGCTCGGCGATGTCGCCGATCCGGTCCATCAGCACCTCGAGCGACTGGGGATCGAGCCGCACGGAGCAGTACGTGAGGTCGTCGTCGTTGACGAGCACCAGCTTGCCGCGGCCGACGCCGACGAGCTCCGGCACCTCGGTGCGCTCGGTGGCATCGAGGTCGATCTCGACGCGATGTGTGCGGAGCAGCTTGCCCGAACCGTCGTCGTCGTACACCCCGATCGCGAGCCGGTGCACCCGGCGTTCCCCGGCGCCGGGGTCGGCGCCCTCCTGGATCACCGCGAAGCGGGTGAACCGCCCGTCGTCGTCGACGTCGAAATCGGGGCGCAGGATGTTCAGCCCGGTGGTCTTGAGCCACTGCGCGCCCCACCCCGACAGGTCCCGGCCCGACGACTTCTCGAGGGCCGCCAGCAGGTCGTCGAACGTGGCATTGGCGAACGCGTGCTCACGGAAGTAGTCCCGCAGCCCCGCGAGGAACGGTTCCTCGCCGACGTAGGCGACGAGCTGCTTGAGCACGGACGCGCCCTTGGCGTAGGTGATGCCGTCGAAGTTGACCTCCACCGCCGCGAGGTCGGGGATGTCCGCGGCGATCGGGTGGGTCGAGGGGAGCTGATCCTGGCGGTAGGCCCACGACTTCTCGACGTTCGCGAACGTGGTCCACGCGTTCGTGTACTCGGTGGCACGCGACTGGCACAGCACCGAGGCGAAGGTCGCGAACGACTCGTTGAGCCACAGGTCGTCCCACCAGCGCATGGTCACCAGGTCGCCGAACCACATGTGTGCCATCTCGTGCAGCACCGTCTCGGCGCGACGCTCGTACGAGTAGCGGGTGACCTTGGAGCGGAACACGTAGTCCTCGAGGAAGGTCACCGCGCCGGCGTTCTCCATCGCGCCGGCGTTGAACTCGGGAACGAACAGCTGGTCGTACTTCCCGAACGCGTAGGGCATGCCGAAGTTCTCGTGGTAGAACCCGAAGCCCTGCTTGGTCTCGGTGAACAACCGCTCGGCGTCCATGAACTCGGCCAGGGAGGCACGGCAGTAGATGCCGAGCGGGATGGTGCCGTGCGCGTCGCTGTAGGTGTCGGTCCACTCGGTATACGGTCCGGCGATCAGCGCCACGAGGTAGGTGCTCATCCGGGGCGTGGTGCGGAAGACGTGCCGTCCGGGGTCGGCGGCGACGGTGTTCACCGTCGCGGCATTGGAGATCACCTTCCAGTCGGCGGGCGCGCTCACCGAGATGTCGAACCTGGCTTTCAGGTCCGGCTGGTCGAAGCACGCGAACATCCGCTTGGCGTCGGCCGTCTCGAACTGCGAGTACAGGTAGACCGCGCCGTCGGTGGGATCGACGAAGCGGTGCAGGCCCTCGCCGGTGTTGGTGTAGAGGCAGTCCGCCTCGACGGTCAGTTCGTTGCGCGCGGCCAATCCGCTCAGCGCGATCCCGCTCTCCTCGGTGTATCCGGAGACGTCGACGGGCTTGCCGTTGAGGGTGGCCGAGTGCACGGTCTGCGCGATCAGGTCGACGAAGGTCGACGCGCCCTCCGTGGCGTCGAACGTGACGGTGGTGGTCGAACGGAACGTGGTGGTTCCCGGAGCGCCCGCGCCGTCGGTCAGGTCGAGTTCGATGCGGTAGTTGTCGACGGTCAGGACCGCGGACCGCTCGGCCGCCTGCTCGCGGGTCAGATTCGGTGGTGCCACGGAAAACTCCTTCTCACGACGGGATGCGACTCGCCTGCCATCCCATCATGTGAGGGACCGGTTCACCCGGCGACCTCCGCGAGTGGCACCTCCGGATCGGAGAGCCGGTGGGGGTCGACGGATTCGCCGGAGGAGATCAGCGCGCGGATGTCGTCACCCGCGTCCCAGATGTTGACGTTCATCCCGGCGCAGACCCGCCCGGCCGCGTCGAGCCAGAACGCGAGGAACTGCCGGGAGTCGACGTCGCCGCGCGTGATCACCCGCGCGTCGCCGGGTGCGTGCCCGACGTACTCCATGCCGAGGTCGTACTGGTCGGTGAAGAAGTACGGCAGACGGTCGTAGGAGGCGGGCCGGCCCAGCATGGTGGCGGCCGCGACGTCGGGCTGGTGGAGCGCGTTCGCCCAGTGCTCGACCCGGATCCGGGTCCGGAGCAGCGGATGCTCGGCGGCGGCGATGTCACCGACCGCGACGATGTCCGGATCGCTGGTGGCCAGGGACGCATCGACCAGCACTCCGCCGTCCTCCGTCGCCAGTCCGGCGTCGCGGGCCAGTTCGACGTTGGGCGCTGCGCCCACCGCGAGGAGGACCGCGTCGGCCCGGATCTCGGTGCCGTCGCCGAGACGAAGCCCGCTCGCGCGGTTCTCGGCGGTGAGGATCTCCGACACCGTCGTCGAGGTGCGCAGGTCCACGCCGTGATCGCGGTGCAGCTTCGCGAAGACGGCTCCCATCTGCTCACCGAGCGCGGCGGACAGGGGCTGGGGGGCTGCCTCGACGACGGTGACGTCCGCGCCGTGCCCGCGCGCGCCGGCGGCGATCTCGAGACCGATCCAGCCGGCACCGACGATCGCCAGGTGCGCCGCCGGCCCCGCCTCGCGGCGGACGGCGGCAAGCAGCGCGTCGGACTGCTCGACGGTGCGCAACATGTGCACGCCCGCGGCGTCGACGCCCGGCAGCGGGATGCGCCGCGAGCGCGAACCGGTCGCGAGGGCGAGCTTGTCGTAGCGCACGGTGGAACCGTCGGGCAGCGTGACCGTGTGGGCGGCAGGATCGAGCGCGGTGACGGTGACGCCGAGTTCGACCTCGACCCGGTGGTCGCGGTACCAGTCACCGTGCTGCACGGTGAACTCCGCAAGCTGCTTCTTGCCGGCGAAGTAGTCCTTCGACAGCGGTGGTCGCTCGTAGGGAAGGTGTTCCTCCTCGCACAGGAGGAGGATCCGGCCGGGGAAGTCGCGGGCGCGCAACTGCTCGGCCGTCTTGGCCCCGGCGAGCCCGCCGCCGACGATGACGAAGAGTTTCTCGTTGGACATCGCGCATCCCCGTTCCGTGCGGCACCGGTTCCTCGACGGTACGTCGGCGACGGCGCGGGAACCGGCGGTTCGGGAAGAATTGGGCGACGGCCGACGTTGAATCGGACCGTAGTCCGATTTTCTGCAGCGAGGAGACCCCGTGAGCGACCCGATTTCGAAGGACACCGCCGACTTCTGGTTCGACCCGTTGTGCCCGTGGTGCTGGATCACCTCGCGCTGGATTCTGGAGGTGGCGCAGGTCCGCGACATCGAGGCGAAGTTCCACGTCATGAGCCTGGCCGTGCTCAACGAGGGCAAGGACGACCTGCCCGAGGTCTACCGCGAACTGATGACGCGGGCGTGGGGTCCGGTGCGGGTGGCGATCGCCGCGGCGCAGAAGTACGGCGACGAGATCCTCGAGCCGCTGTACACGGCAATGGGCACCCAGATCCACAACGAGGGCAACAAGGACTTCCCGGCGGTGATCGCCAAGTCCCTCGCGGACCTGGGCCTGGATCCGCACCTGGCGCAGGCCGCCGACACCGACGCCTACGACGAGGCGCTGCGCGCCAGCCACGCCGCCGGCATGGATGCGGTCGGCCCGGACGTCGGCACGCCGACCATCCACGTCAACGGCGTGGCGTTCTTCGGTCCGGTGCTCTCACGGATCCCGCGCGGCGAGGACGCCGGCCGGATCTGGGACGGGGTGGTGGCCATGGCGTCCTATCCCCACTTCTTCGAACTCAAGCGCACGCGCACCGAGGACCCGAGCTTCGAGTAGGCGCCTGCGGCGCCGGTGCGTCCTTTGGGCGGTTGCTGCCGCCCAAAGGACGCACCGGCAGCAGCGCTGCCTACTATCTGACGCATGCGCGTTTACCTGGGTGCCGACCACGCCGGCTTCGAACGTAAGAACCAGATCATCGAACATCTCACTGCCAACGGCCACGAGGCCGTCGACTGCGGCGCGTACGAGTACGACGCCCTCGACGACTACCCGGCATTCTGCATCGAGGCCGCTCGCCGCGTCGTCGCGGACGAGGGCAGTCTCGGCATCGTCCTCGGCGGCAGCGGCAACGGTGAGCAGATCGCCGCGAACAAGGTGCCGGGCGCCCGCTGTGCCCTCGCCTGGAGCGTGGAGACCGCCAAGCTGGCCCGTGAGCACAACAACGCGCAGCTCATCGGCATCGGTGGTCGCATGCACAGCCTGGAGGAGGCCCTCGCCATCGTCGATGCGTTCGTCGCCACCCCGTGGTCGGGGGAGGAACGGCATCAGCGGCGCATCGACATCCTGAGCGAGTACGAGAAGACCGGCGTGGCCCCGGAAGTTCCCGGCGCGCCGGCCTGACGAACGGAGCCTGATCCACCGTGCCGGAGGGACCAGCCCTGCACCGGCTCGCCCGGCTGCACCAGCGACGTTTCGCGGGTGCCTCGGTGCGGGTGTCGAGCCCGCAGGGCCGCTTCGCCGACGACGCGGCGCTCGTCGACGGCCGGGTGCTGCTCCGCGCCGAGGCGCTGGGCAAGCACCTGTGGCACCACTACGACAACGGCCTGACGGTGCACGTGCACCTGGGTCTGTACGGCTCGTTCACCGAGGCGCCGGTTCCGCTGACGGATCCGGTCGGTCAGGTACGGATGCGCATGGTCGGCGCCGAGTTCGGCACCGACCTGCGCGGTCCGACCGCGTGCGAGGTCCTCACCCCGGGCGAGGTGCAGGCGATCGCCGCGCGGATCGGTCCCGACCCGCTGCGGCGGGACGCCGAACCCGAACGGGCGTGGACGCGAATCACCAAGTCCCGCAGCGCCATCGGCTCGTTGCTCATGGACCAGTCCGTGATCTCGGGGGTGGGCAACATCTACCGCGCGGAGGTCCTGTTCCGGCACGGCATCCATCCGCAGCGCCCCGGCCGTGATCTCACCAGAGCCGAGTTCGACGCCGTCTGGGACGATCTCGTCGTTCTGATGCGGACGGGGGTGCGACGCGGCGCGATCCACGTCGTGCGGCGCGAACATGACCACGGCGCACCGGCTTACGCCAAGGGCCGTCCCCGGACCTACGTCTACCGGCGTGCGGGTGAGCCGTGCCGGTTGTGCACCACGCCGGTGCTGCACTCGGTCATGCAGGGCCGCAACCTGTTCTGGTGCCCCGCCTGCCAGGTGGGCTAGAAGTCGAACCCGCCGAAGTCCCCGCCGGCCCCGAAATCGCTCCCGCCGTAGTCACCACCGCCGTAGTCACCACCGCCGTAATCGCCGCCGGCGTCGCCGTAGTCCCCGCCGTCCTGGCCGGCCTCGAGACCCTGGTCGTATCCGGAGTCGAAGCCCTGCTCGAAGGCCTGCGCGTCGTACGGCACCCCGGCCATGCCGGAGAACATAGCCGAGAACAGCAGCATCGATCCGACGCCCCACGCCCCGGCGACGAGGGCGGGCTTCCACCACGGCTCCGAGTACCAGCCCGCCGGCACGGGCCGGCCCGCGACGCGCCCGCCCGGGAAGTAGTTCGGGGTGCGCGACGAGGGGGCCGGTGAGGCTGCCACCGTGCGTCCCTCGAAGTCGATCTCGCGGTTCTCGGTCACGCGGCCGGCCGTCTGCTGGCCCTCGAGCGTGGGGATATCGGGACCGGGGTCCATGCCCATCGCGAGGCGGGCCGCCCGGATGTAGTACAGCCCCTCGAGAGCGGTCTGCTTGGCCAGCCGTGCCTGCACCGGTGTGCGGGCCTGCTCGATCTGTGACCCGGCGGCGTTGTAGCGCTCGGACGCATCGGCGAGGGCCTGCTTGGAGGCGGTGTCGGTGCCGGTGAGGTTGTAGATCTGGCCGCCGAGCCGCTCGATGGCCTGCCGGGCGTCGGCCTTCGCGTCGTCGAGTTCGTGGGCGCCACGCCCCGACTTCTTCCGCTGCGCCGCGGACACCAGGAACACGACGGCGACGAGGACGGCGACGATCAGCAGGAGTTCCACGGCGGTCCCTTCCGGCGGACTGGACGGTCACCGTCCAGCCTACCGGCGGGTCAGGCTTCGAGGACGGCGTGGAATCCGTCGCGCATGCAGTCGTCGAACACCTCGAGGTCGGGGATCGCCCCCGTGTCGAGGGTGAACCCGACGCAGCACGTGTGCAGATACGACATCAGGGTGACGTTGAACGCCGAGCCGAGGGTGGGGCCGAAGGCGTAGTACCGTTCCACCTTCGCGCCGGCGACGTACAGCGCCACCGGGGAACCCGGCACGTTGGAGGCGAGGAAGTCGACGTGCTTGAGCATCTCGCCGACGACGGCCGGGGGGAGCAGATTGAGGGGGGTGGCGAGGGTCTGCGCCATCGGCACCGCCGGCTCGTGGCGCCAGCCTTCGACGATCCTGTTCACCTCCTGCATGAGCGTGAGGGGGTCGTCGGAGCGCACGGGAAGCGGGAAACGCGCGAGGTTGATCCGGTTGCCGCCGAGGGTGTCCTGATCGGTGCGGATGCTCAGCGGCATCGTGACCCGCAGCTCGTCGACGTCGGATCCGTGGCGGTGGTGGTATTCGGCCAGGCCGACGAGGACGGCGGTCAGGAAGGCGCTGTTGAGGGTGGCGCCGCCGCGGTGGGCGGCGTCGCGCAGCCGGTCGAGCGGGACGTCGATCACGTGGAGCCGGCGGCTGAGGGTGCGTTCCGTCATGACCGGGGATTCGAGCCGCAGGATCGGGCGCAGGTAGCGGGCGACGGACGCCGCAACCCCCGCGGCGTTGCGGGCGGAACCGATCGGGTTGGTGACCACCGCCCGGGTGGTCGGCCAGATCGAGGCCAGCCCGCGGCCCGCGAGTCCGCGGAGCTGGGACCAGTCCCAGCCGATCGCCTCGGCGGCCAGGTCGAGGCTGTCCGGTGATTCCGGGGCGGGCGGTTCCGGGGCCGGATCGCGGGGCGTGCCGTCGCGGTCGAAGTCGACCAGCCGCGCGGTGATCTGCATACCGCCGATTCCGTCGGTGAGGGCGTGGTGCACTTTGATCAGCAGCGCGGCCTGGCCGCCGGCGAGTCCGTCGACCACCGTCATCTCCCACAGCGGCCGGTCCTTGTCGAACGCGGCCATGGCCGTGGTCCGGGCGAACTCGAGGACGTCGTCGAAGTTCGCCGGCCCGGGAAGGGAGACCCGGCGCATGTGCCAGGACAGGTCGAAGTTCGCATCCGCGACCCATCGCGGCGGCGCGAGACCGAACGGCACCTCGACCACGCGATGCCGGAAGCTGGGCACCTCCCGGGTGCCGCGGTCCATCATCTCGCACAGACGGTCCCAGTCGGGTGAGGCGTCGAGCAGGACGACGGCCACGATCGTCGACCGGAGCGCGGGATCCTTCTCCATGCTCCAGGTGAGGTAGTCCGTCTGCTGCATGTGGCGGTCGGATGCGTTGCTCATCTCGGTAACTTCTCACACGGGCCGCCGCGACAGTCGGGTTTCGCTCCGGCCGCACCTCGAACCGGGACGGCATCACGGCCCGGTGCGGGAATCCGGAGCGGATACTCCGAACTCTAGGCGCCGGGCCGTGATGCCGATAGTGACTTTCGTCCGGGTTGTGAGTCCGTCAGGCGGCCGAGGTGGCGGCTTCCGTCCGTCGTCCGAGCCGCTGCAGGGGGCAGCGGTCGCTGCGGCTGCAGGTGTAGGTGGTGCCGGCGGCGAGGAGGGTGAGTGCCGCCGCGGTGATGCCGACGAGGGGGTGGATCTCCTGGGCGAGGATGACCGAGGACATGATCAGGACGAACCAGCCGAAGCCCTTGCGCAGCGCGTCCGGGTCGACCATGGCGGTCAGGCGGCCCCCGATGAGGCTGCCGACGACGGCGGCGCCGGTGACCATTGCCGCCAGGCGCCAGTCGATCTGCACCGTGGACAGGTAGCCGCCGAGGCCGGCGAACGACTTCATGGCGATCACGATCAGCGAGGTGCCGACGGCGATGGGCATGGGCAGGCCGCCGAGCAGGGCCAGGGCCGGCACGACCAGGAAGCCGCCCCCGGCGCCGACGAGGCCGGTGACCAGGCCGACGACCACGCCGTCGAGCAGGATCTTGCCGACCGGCATGGAGTGGGTGCCGTCCGGGCCCGTGGTCTTGTTCTTGCGGCCGCGGAGCATGGCGATGGCGGTGGCGATCATCATCGCGGCGAAGGCGAGCAGCAGGATGCTGCCGGGGATGAAACGCGAGAGCAGGCCGCCGGCGTAGGCACCGGCCATGCCGGCCAGGCCGAACAGGATGCCGGTGCGCCACTGGACGCGGCCTGCCCGCGCGTGGGAGATCGCGCCGACCGCGCTGGTGACGCCGACGACGAGCAGCGAGGTGGCGATGGCTTCCTTGGCATCCATGCCCGCGACGTACGCCAGCAGCGGGACGGTGAGGATCGAACCTCCGCCGCCGAGCAATCCGAGGGTGACGCCGACGAGGACCGCCAGCGCAACGGTCAGCGCGATCATGATCAGTTCCTTTCGGCCGTAGCGGTCTTCGAGTCGACCAGCTGGGCGACGATGGTCTGCGGATCACACGAGGCGCCGCGGTTGTAGGGCAGCTTGGAGAGCACCATGCCCATCGCGCAGGTGTTGGAGAGCGCGGCGAAGCTCAGGCCGCCGCCGACGCCGGCGGCGAGCCACTTGAGCTTGGGTACCGCGATGCTGCCGAGGACGGAGGTCAGCACGATGGAGCCGGCGACGAGGCGGACCTGGCGTTCGAGGTCCCAGCGCTCGGTGCCGCGGTTGACGGTGAAGCCCTTGGCTTCCCAGCCCATCATGCCGCCCTCGAGGATGTGCACGTTGAACAGCCCGGCGGTGCGGAGAGTCTCCTCGGCCTGGGTGGCGCGCTGGCCCGACCGGCACACGAGGACGACGTTCTCGTCGAGGTGGGCGAGGAACTCGTCGCGGTGCTCGCGCAGCAGGTCCAGGGGGACGTTGTAGGCGCCGGGAATGTGCACGGACTCGAACTCGCCGGGCGTGCGGACGTCCACGACGCGGACGTTCTTGCCGGAGTCGAGGAGCTCGCGCAGGGCGGTGGGATCGAGGGTGGCGGGACTCGGCTCGGTCATGGGGGCCTTTCGGATCGGTGGTCGTGATCGCGGGGTGTGCGATCGGGCTTCGTGCATAAACCCCGGGGGGTATGTCCGCAGCAATGATAAGCATACGGGAGGGGGTATGTGCAAGGCGTGCCGGCGGGGTCGTGGCGGCGGTGCGACGTGCTTCGCCGGTATACCCCAGGGGGTACTTGACATACCCAGGGGGGTATATGTCAGGATGGGTCAACGCAGAACGCCACCGGTCTTGGTGACCGAGGAGAGGGAGATCCGAATGATTCTCGAGCAGTACTACATCGAGTGCCTGTCGCACGCGTCGTACCTGATCGGTGACGAGGGCACCGGCCGGGCGGTGGTGGTCGATCCGCGCCGCGATGTCACCGAGTACCTCGACGACGCCGCGCGGCACGGGCTGCGCATCGAGGGTGTGATCAACACGCATTTCCACGCGGATTTCGTCTCCGGGCATCTGGAGCTGCTCGAGGCGACCGGGGCGTGGATCGGGTTCGGGGAGGCCGCCGAGGCGGACTACCCGATCCGGCGGCTGCGCGACGGTGAGCACCTGTCCCTCGGGGAGGTGGACCTCGAGATCCTGGCCACCCCGGGGCACACCTGGGAGTCGATCTCGGTGCTGGTGCGCGAGCATCCGGGGGCGACCCCGGCCGCGGTGCTGACCGGGGATTCGTTGTTCATCGGTGATGTGGGCCGTCCGGACCTGGTGAATCTGGGGGATTCGTCGACCGAGGATCTGGCGCGGGCGATGTACCACACGGTGCACGAGAAGCTGCTGACCCTGCCCGATGCGGTCACGGTGCTGCCCGCGCACGGTGCCGGCTCGTCGTGCGGGAAGAACCTGTCGACGGAGCTGACCTCGACGATCGGGGAGCAGCGGGTGAGCAATCCGTCGGTGCAGCCGATGAGCGAGGAGGCGTTCGTGGCGTTGGTCACCGAGGGGCAGCCGGCCGCGCCGGCCTACTTCTCGGTCGATGCCGGGTTGAACAAGAGCGTGCATCCGCTGCTCGATCGGGGGCGCACCATCCCGGAGCTGAGCCCGGCGCGGGTGCGGGCCGAGCTGGCCGCCGGGACCCGGGTGCTCGATGCGCGCGGTGTGGACGATTTCGCGGCGGGGCATCTGCGCGGGTCGGTCAACGTCGGGTTCGACGGCCGGTTCGCCGAGACCGGCGGGATGGTCGCCGAGGTGGGGGAGAAGATCGTGTTGATCACCTATCCGGGGGAGGAGCAGGACGCGGCGGTGCGGCTGGCCCGGATCGGGTCGGACAACGCGGCCGGTTATCTCACCGTCGATCACGACGGGGTGTTCCCGGCGGAGCTGGCGGATCTGGTGCAGACCGCGCCGCGGACCACCGTCGCGCAGCTCGACGAGTTGCTCGCCGCCGATGCGGTGACGCTGGTCGACATCCGTAATCCCGGTGAACGCGAGTTCGGGGTGATTCCGGGGGCGGTGCCGATCCCGTTGGCGCAGCTGCGGACCCGGCTCGGGCAGGTGCCGACCGGCAAGCCGATCGTGGTGCACTGCGCCGGTGGGTGGCGTTCGAGTGTGGCCGCGTCGCTGCTGCGGGCGCAGGGCTTCGACAACGTCTCGGACCTGCTCGGCGGTTACAACGCCTGGGCCGAGGCCCACGTCCCCGCCTGATCCCGCACCCGAGGAAAACGAAAGGAACCCCCGATGGCAACGACGAATCTCACCCTCGCGGACTTCGAGTCCACGATCACCGACAACGACATCGTCCTGGTCGACTTCTGGGCCTCGTGGTGCGGTCCGTGCCGGGCGTTCGCCCCCGTGTTCGACAAGTCCTCGGCCGCGCACCCGGACGTCGTGCACGCCAAGGTCGACACCGAGGCCGAGCAGCAGCTCGCCGCCATGGCCGACATCCGCTCGATCCCCACGATCATGGCGTTCCGCGAGGGCGTGCTGGTCTACGCCCAGCCCGGCGCCCTGCCGGCGGCCGCCCTCGAAGACCTCATCGGGCAGATCAAGGCCCTGAACATGGCCGAGGTCCACGCCCAGGTCGCCGAACACAAGGCCGCCGCCGGCGCCTGACCCGCCACCCCCGTTACCCGTCCCGAGGAGGACCCCTATGTGTTACCCCGTCACCTGCCCGAACTGCGGAAAGACCGGCTGGGGCGGCTGCGGCCAGCACGTCGACGCCGTCATGCGCTCCGTGCCCGCACCCGACCGCTGCGCGTGCGGCCAGGACACCGCCGCGGGGGCGCAGGCACGCACCCTCGGCGCGCTCTTCCGACGCTGACCGCACCTCGAGGAGACTGCGCCTCCACCGCACTCTCCGCCGCGGCAACACCCCGCCCTGCTCGAGCAGGGCGGGGTGTTCGCGTAGCAGGCCGAGGGCCAATTACCCTTCCGCGGTCGGCCGACCGGTGAAAAACTCGTAAACGCCCACTCGAGAAGGGACGGCCACGGTGAACAGAGCGATGGGGCCGGTGGACACCATCTGGCTCAACATGGACCGACCCGAGAACCTCATGATCATCGACTCGCTGATGTTCTTCGAGGGCCCCGTCGACTGGTCGCGCGTGGTGTCCCTCGTGCAGCGACGATTCGTCGACACCTACCCGTCGTTCCGGCAGCGGCCGGTGCAACCGCGCACGCATGTCGGGTCGCCGCATTGGGAGGACGACCCGGAGTTCGACCTCGACGACCACCTGATCCGGACGACCCTGCCCCGCAGCGACGACGCGACGCTGCAGCGGTACATCGAACGGCGGATGCCGGTGCCGTTCGATCGTCGCCGCCCGCTGTGGGAGATGCACCTCATCGACGGATACCGGCACGGAGCCGTGATCTACACCCGGCTCCACCACTGCATCGGTGACGGCATCGCCCTCAACCAGGTGATGCTCTCGATGACGGGGGAGACCCCGGACAGCGACCTCGACGACGCCCCGACCGCCGTGCCCGAGCACCATGCCGGTCTCCTCGAGGGGGCCGCCAAGTTCGCGGGGGCCGCGGTGTCGAACACCGCCAGTGCGGCGTCCGGCGCTGCGCACATGCTGCTCGACCTGCCCAAGCTGCTCGATCCGCATGTCCTCGGCGACGCCTTCACCCAGGCCGAACGCACCGGCGAGATCGCGAACAAGCTCGTGCTCGGCCCCAAACCGCACACTCCGCTCAGTGGCGAACCAGGAACGGCCAAACGGGCGGTGTGGTGTGAGCCCTTTCCGCTCGACGACATCAAGCACATCGGTCACCGGACCGGCACCACCGTCAACGACGTGCTCATGGGAGCCGTCGCCGGGGCGCTCGCGACGTACATCCGCGAGCACGGCGGCAAGCCGCAGGACGTGCCCACGATGGTGCCGGTCAACGTTCGCCCCCTCGACAAGCCCCTGCCGAAGGAACTCGGGAATCAGTTCGCTCTGGTGCTCTTCAAGTACCCGTCGGCACTGGAGACCCCGCTCGAACGCATCGTCGAGACCCACCGGCGGATGGAGGTCATCAAGCACTCTCCCGAGGTGACGCTCACGTTCGGCCTGATCAAGGCGATCGGACGGACCGGTCCGGAGCTGGAACGGTTCTTCGTGGACTTCTTCTCCGGCAAGGCGATCGGGGTGACCACCAATGTTCCCGGTCCCACGAGCGACCGGTACATGGCGGGGGCGAAGATCCGCGGTGTGCTCGCCTGGGTGCCGGGCGCCGGCGATCAGACCCTCGGCGTCTCGATCTTCAGCTACAGCGGCAAGGTCCGGGTGGGGTTCAAGGCGGACGCGGACCGGGTGCCCGATCCCGAGAATCTCGTCCGCGCCTTCACCGAGGAGATCGACGGGCTGCTCCGCCTCTCGCACGCCGTGTGACGGCGACGTGAATCCGCCGATTCGGTGTCCGTTCCGGGTGAGGATGTCTACGGTCGGCTCATGAGCGAGCACGGGCACTACCAGGAAGTCCTGAACGCACTGAATCCGCAGCACCGGGCGCTGCGCGCGGCGATTCCCGAGGTGTATCAGGGTTTCAATGCCCTCAGCAAGGCCGCCTTCGCCCCCGGGGCCCTGGATACCAGGACCAAGGAACTGATCGCGCTCGCGATCGGCGTCGTCGACGAATGCGACGGCTGCATCGCCTCCCATGCGCGCAGCGCCGTCCGGGCCGGGGCGAGCAGGCAGGAGGCGGCCGAGGCGATCGGGGTCGCATTTCTGATGCAGGGCGGCCCGGCGACGATCTACGGGTCGCGGGCCTACACCGCGTTCTGCGAATTCGCCGACGCCGAGGAACAGCGGGACCGGTGACGGTCCGGTGGAGGGGATGACGGGAATCGAACCCGCGTAGCCAGTTTGGAAGACTGGGGCTCTACCATTGAGCTACATCCCCATGCATGCGATCGACCCGGGATCGCCGGGTCTGCCGCGTGCAGGAACAGACTGTACCGAACCTCGCTTTGGATTTCATAATCGGGGGGCCGTAGGATTCTCCCTCGGGTCCCCGGAAGGTTCCGGGTGCCGGTGTTGACGGGATGTGGCGCAGCTTGGTAGCGCATCCGCTTTGGGAGCGGAGGGTCGCAGGTTCAAATCCTGTCATCCCGACCAGGAAGAACCGGGTGGACGACCGAGCACCCGGTGACAGCTTGATCGAACGACCAACGAGCACGACAGAAGGAGCATGTCCGTGAAGAGCACCGTCGAGCAGCTCAGCCCGACGCGAGTCCGTATCAACGTTGAGGTGCCCTTCGAGGAGCTCCAGCCTGATTTCGACCGCGCGTTCAAGGCCCTCGCCAGCCAGATCCGCCTTCCCGGCTTCCGGCCCGGCAAGGCCCCGCGCAAGCTGCTCGAGGCCCGCGTCGGACGTGGCGCCGTGCTCGAGCAGGTCGTCAACGACGCCATCCCGGCCCGCTACAGCGAGGCCGTGACCGCCAACGAGGTCAAGGTCATCGGCCAGCCCGAGGTCGACATCACCAAGCTCGAGGACAACGTCGAGCTCGTCTTCACCGCCGAGGTCGACGTCCGGCCGGAGATCACCCTCCCCGACTTCTCCGCCATCGCGGTCACCGTCGATCCCGTCGAGGTCACCGACGAGGCGGTCGAGGAGCAGCTGCTGTCGCTGCGTCAGCGCTTCGGCACCCTCACCGGTGTCGAGCGGCCGGTGCAGGACGGCGACTTCGTGTCCATCGACCTGTCCGCCACCGTCGGCGGCGAGGAGGTCCCCGAGGCCTCCACCACCGGTCTGTCCCACGAGGTCGGTTCGGGCCAGCTCATCGACGGCCTCGACGAGGCGCTCGTCGGCCTGTCCGCGGGCGAGTCGAAGGAGTTCACCACCACGCTCGTCGCCGGTGAGCATGCCGGCGAGGAGGCCGTGGTCACCGTCACGGTGAACAGCGTCAAGGAGCGCGAGCTGCCCGCCGAGGACGACGAATTCGCGCAGCTCGCGAGCGAGTTCGACACCCTCGAGGAGCTCAAGGCCGACCTGCGCGAGCGGGTCTCCCGCGTCAAGAAGGTCGAGCAGGCCGGTCAGATCCGCGACAAGGTTCTCGACGCCCTGCTCGAGGCCGTGGAGGTGCCGCTGCCCGAGGCCGTCGTCCAGGCCGAGATCGACGGCGCCCTGCACGATGCCATCCACGCGCTCGACCACGACGAGACCAAGCTCAACCAGCTCCTCGAGGAGCAGGGCTCGAGCCGCGAGGAATTCGACAACGACACCCGCGAGTCGGCCGAGCGCGCCGTGAAGGTGCAGCTGCTGCTCGACGCGATCGCCGAGGCCGAGGGCACCACCGTCGAGCAGGAGGAGCTCACCGAGCGCATCTTCTTCCAGGCGCAGCGCTACGGCATCCCGCCGGAGCAGTTCATCCAGCAGATCGGCCAGGCGAACCAGCTCGGCGCCGTCTACGCGGACGTCCGGCGCGGCAAGGCCCTCGGCAACGTCGTGGACCGGGCCACGGTCACCGACACCAGTGGCGCCACGATCGACACCTCCGAGCTGTTCGGCACGAAGAGCGACGCCGAGTCCGAGGACGCCGAGGCTCCGGCCGGCGAGGGCGACTCCGAGTAGTAGAGCGAGACCCGTTGCCGCGCCGCGCGATTGCATGTGCGACGTCGCAACGGTTCTGCGCAGGGAACGCAGAGCGGAAATTTCCGCTTTGAGCGAAGTGGGGCGGCACCGGGCATCCGGTGCCGCCCCACTTCGTTACTGTCAGTGTCAGCAATCCACGATTGACGAGAAGGCAGGTACCGTGACTCCTCAGAATCCGGCGACATCCATCGGTCCCACGATGACCTCGGCCACCGCTGGGCTCAACCTCAGCGACTCGGTCTACGAGCGGCTGCTGCGCGAGCGGATCATCTTCCTCGGTACCCAGGTCGACGACGACATCGCGAACAAGCTCTGCGCGCAGATCCTGCTGCTGTCCGCGGAGGACCCGACGCGCGACATCTCCCTCTACATCAACTCCCCGGGTGGATCCGTCACCGCCGGTATGGCGATCTACGACACCATGAAGTTCGTCGAGTGCGACGTGGCGACCTTCGCGATGGGCCTGGCCGCCTCCATGGGGCAGTTCCTGCTCTCGGCCGGCACGCGGGGCAAGCGGTACGCCCTGCCGCACGCGCGGATCATGATGCACCAGCCGTCCGCCGGTATCGGCGGCACGGCCAGCGACATCGCGATCATGGCGGAACAGTTCGCGCACACCAAGCGGGAGATGGCGGAACTGATCGCCGAGCACACCGGCCAGACCGTCGAGCAGATCACGAAGGACTCGGACCGCGACCGCTGGTTCACCGCCAAGGAAGCACTCGAGTACGGCTTCGTCGACCATGTCGTCTCGCGGGCGCAGCAGGCCGGCGGCACCGGCAACTAGTTCCGAGCCCTCCGATCCGCTCTACGCCCCACGAATTCCTGGAGAAGCGATGACCAACCTGTTCGATCCGCGCCAGCTCGGCGGCCAAGCTCCGGCTTCCCCCGCGAGCCGCTACATCCTGCCCTCGTTCATCGAGCACTCGAGCTACGGGGTCAAGGAGTCCAACCCGTACAACAAGCTGTTCGAGGAACGCATCATCTTCCTCGGCGTGCAAGTGGACGACGCCTCGGCCAACGACGTCATGGCGCAGCTGCTGGTGCTCGAGTCGCTGGACCCGGACCGCGACATCACGATGTACATCAACTCGCCCGGCGGCTCGTTCACGTCGCTGATGGCGATCTACGACACCATGCAGTACGTGCGTGCCGACATCACGACCGTGTGCCTCGGCCAGGCCGCCTCGGCCGCGGCGGTGCTGCTCGCCGCCGGTACCCCCGGCAAGCGGCTCGCCCTGCCCAATGCGCGCGTGCTCATCCACCAGCCCGCCACCGGCGGCATCCAGGGCCAGGTGTCCGACCTCGAGATCCAGGCCGCGGAGATCGAGCGCATGCGCCGCCTGATGGAGACGACCCTGGCCAAGCACACCGGCAAGGACCCCGAGCAGATCCGCAAGGACACCGACCGCGACAAGATCCTCACCGCCGCGGAGGCCGTCGACTACGGTCTGATCGACAACGTGCTCGAGTACCGCAAGCTCTCGGCTCAGAAGTAACCGCCTCGGCCCGGCCCGGAGCGCGCCTCGCGCGCCTTCGCGGCCGGGCCGGTGTGCTCGAGCGGCATTACCGCCGCCCCGCACAAAATATGGCCCGAATCGCCCGGAACCGGTCGACCGCCGTCGCAGTCTCCGGGTACGGTCGTTCCAAGGGCCCGCTCCCCGGACCGGCGCTGTCGGCGGTCGCGGGATCGGTTGCACGCTTACGAGGAAGTAGGGACCTGACAGATGGCACGTATCGGTGACGGGGGCGACCTGTTGAAATGCTCTTTCTGCGGAAAGAGCCAGAAGCAGGTCAAGAAGCTCATTGCGGGCCCAGGGGTCTACATCTGCGACGAGTGCATCGACCTGTGCAACGAGATCATCGAGGAAGAACTGGCCGAGTCCAACGAGGTCAAGCTCGACGAGTTGCCCAAGCCGGCCGAGATCCGCGAGTTCCTCGACAACTACGTCATCGGGCAGGACTCCGCGAAGCGGACCCTGGCGGTGGCGGTCTACAACCACTACAAGCGGATCCAGGCGGGGGAGAAGGCCCGCGACACCCGGGGTGAGTCGGTCGAGCTGGCCAAGTCGAACATCCTGCTGCTCGGGCCCACCGGCTGCGGGAAGACGTACCTGGCGCAGACGCTGGCGAAGATGCTGAACGTGCCGTTCGCGATCGCCGACGCCACCGCCCTGACCGAGGCCGGGTACGTCGGTGAGGACGTCGAGAACATCCTCCTCAAGCTCATCCAGGCGGCCGACTACGACGTCAAGCGCGCCGAGACCGGGATCATCTACATCGACGAGGTCGACAAGATCGCCCGCAAGAGCGAGAACCCGTCGATCACCCGCGACGTGTCCGGTGAGGGCGTCCAGCAGGCGCTGCTGAAGATCCTCGAGGGCACCCAGGCGTCGGTGCCGCCGCAGGGCGGACGCAAGCATCCGCACCAGGAATTCATCCAGATCGACACCACCAACGTGCTGTTCATCGTCGCCGGTGCGTTCGCCGGGCTCGAGAGGATCGTCTCGGACCGGGTCGGCAAGCGCGGAATCGGCTTCGGCGCCGAGGTGAAGTCCAAGGCCGAGATCGACACCACCGACCACTTCGCCGAGGTCATGCCCGAGGATCTGATCAAGTTCGGTCTCATTCCCGAGTTCATCGGCCGCCTGCCGGTCGTCGCCTCGGTGACGAACCTGGACAAGGATTCGCTGGTGCAGATCCTGTCGGAGCCGAAGAACGCGCTCGTCAAGCAGTACGTCCGGCTCTTCGAGATGGACGGGGTGGAGCTCGAGTTCACCCAGGACGGGCTGGAAGCTGTCGCCGATCAGGCGATCCTGCGTGGTACCGGTGCCCGCGGCCTGCGCGCCATCATGGAAGAGGTCCTGCTGCCGGTGATGTACGACATCCCGAGCCGCGACGACGTCGCCAAGGTGGTCGTCACCGCCGAAACCGTCAACGACAACGTGCTGCCGACTATCGTGCCGCGCAAACCCGAACGGGAGCGTCGCGACAAGACCGCCTGATCCGACCGCGTGAAAGGCCCCGGCATCCGTGCCGGGGCCTTCGCCGTAGGTGGGGTGCTTCCGCCGGAGCCTGCGACGCCGCGGTGGCCGCGACGCCACAGTGCCCGCGACGCCGCGGTGGCCGCGACGCCACAGTGCCCGCGACGCCACAGTGGCCGAATGTCACATCACGTCACTCGAAGCGACGTGATGTGACATTCGGCCACGTAAGCGGAGGTCAGATGCGGTTGCCGAGTTCGCGCAGCGGGGTGCGGAAGGTTTCCTTCGCCGACAGGGCGGACACGGCGCACACCAGGCAGGCGCCGGACGTCAGGAGGGCGACGGGCAGCCAGTTCGTCGGATCGCCGCCCATGAGCGCGGTGCCGATGGCGGGGGCGAAGCCGGCGATGGCGAAGCCGAGCTGGGTGCCGATCGCCATGCCGGAGTAGCGGACCTTGGTGTTGAACATCTCGGCGTAGAACGCCGGCCAGATCGCGTTGGGCGCGGCGTAGAGCAGGCCCATCAGGGCGATGCCGGCGGCGAAGATCAGCGCGACGTTGCCCGTGGAGATGGCCTGGAAGTACACGAAGATGAACACCGCCGAGCCGAGGACGCCGGTGACGAAGACGGGCTTACGGCCGACGCGATCCGACAAGGCGGCGAGGGCGGGCTGGCTGAACAAGGCGACGGCGTTGGCGGCGATCGCGACCCCCAGCATCGTCGACTTGGCGATGCCCACCTCGGCGCTGGTCGCGAACGCCAGGCCGAACACGGAGAAGATGGTGCTCACCACGGCGACGAAGGCGCAGAAGATCACCCGGGTCAGGTTGGCCGGATGGGTGCGCAGCAGGTCGGCGACCGGCAGCTTGGCGACCTCGTGGGACTTCTTGGTCTCCGCGAACTCCTCGGGCTCCTCGAGCTTGAGCCGCATGACGTACGCGGCGGCCAGCACGAACAGGCTGCCCCAGAACGGTACGCGCCAGCCCCAGCTGTAGAGGATGTCGTCGGGCATGGCCGCGACGGGCAGGAACACCAGGCTGGCGAGGATGAAGCCGGCCTGGGTGCCGTTGAGCGTCCAGCTCGCGAAGAATGCTCGCCGGTTCTGCGGGGCGTGCTCGAGAGTCAGCGAGCTGGCGCCGGACTGCTCGCCGGCGGCGGAGATGCCCTGGAAGATTCGCATCAACACGAGCAGCGCGGGGGCGAGTACGCCGATCGACTCGGCGCTGGGGATCAGGCCGATGCCGAAGGTGGCGACGCCCATGAGGATGAGCGTGAACAGCATGACGTTCTTGCGTCCGACCCGGTCACCGAAGTGGCCGAGCACCACGGCGCCGAGCGGCCGCGCGACGTAGGCGACACCGAAGGTCGACAGGGACAGCAGCGCCGCGTGGCCGCTGTCGGGGAAGAACACGGTCGGGAAGATCAGGGCGGCGGCGGATGCGTAGATGTAGAAGTCGTAGTACTCGAGCATGCTGCCGAGGAAGGCCGACGACGCTGCGCGCTTGACCTTGGTGGTGTCGTGCGGGCGGGTTTCGGTCGTCATACCGGAATTCTCCGGCGTGTCGAGGGTGTGCGCGGTCATCGCGTCTCCTGTGCGGAAAAGGGGAGGGGATGTTCGAGATACGAACCCGGGTTCGTACTGCGTTGTCTCGAATGTAGGCGCCATCACACGGTGAACGCAAGATGTATGAACTAGATAGTTCATAAAATTTCGGAACGCGTCCCCGTGCGCATTCCCCCGAGGTCCCTCAGTCGGGCAGGGTCGTCAGGAACGCGACGAGGAGGTCGCCCAGCATCCTCCGATGCCTGGTCCGCAGCTCGTCCGCGGCGAGGTTCTGGTCGAACAGGGCCTGCCAGGTGTACCGGTTGGCGGTGCGGAAGACGCAGAAACTGCTGATCACCAGGTGGACGTCGAGGGCGTCGACGTCGTCGCGGAAGAGGCCGTCGGCCCGGCCGCGTTCGAGGATGCCGGTGAGCACGTCGACGGCGGGGGCGCCCAGGCCGGCGAGATGGGGAGACTGCCGGATGTGCTCGCCCCGGAGCATGTTCTCGTTGGCGACGATGCGGATGAAGTCGGGATGCTGGTCGTGGTGGTCGAACGTGGCCTCGGCCAGCACGCGGATGGCGTCGACGGGGCCGAGGTCTTCGAGGTCCAGCTCGCGCTCCTGGGCGCGGATCGTCCCGTAGGAACTCTCGAGGACGGCCCGGTAGAGGCCCTCCTTGTCGCCGAAGTAGTAATAGATCATCCGCTTGGTGGTCTGCGTGCGCTCGGCGATCTCGTCGACCCGGGCTCCTGACAGTCCCTTGTCCGCGAACTCCGCGGTGGCCACCTCGAGGATGTTCTCCCTGGTGAGGTCGCTGTTGCGGCGTCGTCGGCCGGTCGTCTGCTCGGGTGCCATGGCGCCACCCTATCGACCGGGGTCTTGTCTCCGTGCCGCCCGTGGCCGTACGCTATGGCTTGTAACTCACTAGTTCGTACATTGTGACGTGAAAGGCCCGCCATGACCGACTCGATTCTCTGCGGCCTCATCGGAACCGGCATCGGTGCCTCGCTGACACCCCCGATGCACGAGGAGGAGGGCGCGCGGCAGGGTCTGCGCTACGTCTACAAGATCATCGACCTCGACGAGCTGGGCCTCTCGGTCGCCGACCTGCCGCGGCTGCTGCGCACCGCGCGCGAGCTGGGCTTCCGGGGCCTGAACATCACCCATCCCTGCAAGCAGGCCGTCCTCGACCATCTCGACGACCTGTCGCCCGAGGCGAGCCGCCTCGGCGCCGTCAACACCGTGCTGTTCGACGGCGGGCGCGCGATCGGTCACAACACCGACTGGTCGGGCTTCGGCCGCAACTTCGACCGCGGACTCCCCAGCGTCGCGCTCGACGCGGTCGTCCAGCTCGGGGCCGGTGGGGCCGGGGCGGCGGTCGCGTACGCCGCGCTCACCCGCGGGGTGCGCGCGTTCACCGTCGTCGATCCCGACCTCGCGCGCGCCACCGCGCTGCGCGACACGCTCACCGTGCTGTTCCCGGACGTTGCCGTCTCGTCCGCGACGCCGGCCGAGCTGCCGCGGCTGCTGGCCGCCGCGGACGGCCTGATCCACGCGACGCCCGTCGGCATGGCCGCACATCCCGGAACGGCCTTCGACCCGGCACTGCTGCGCCCCGACCTGTGGGTCGCCGAGGTCGTCTACCGGCCCATCGAGACCGAACTCGTCCTGCGTGCCCGCGCACTCGGCGCCCCGACCCTCACCGGCGCGGGCATGGCCGTCTTCCAGGCCGTCGACGCATTCCGCATCTTCACCGGGGTGGAGCCCGACGCCGACCGCATGCTTGCCCACATGACGGCCCTGATCGAGGCGGAGCGGGTGCCGGCCTGATCTGTCCGTGGGGACGACGGCGCCGCCTCACCGCGGTCGGGACGACGGCGCCGTGTCACCGCGGTCGGGACGACGGCGCCGTGTCACCGCGGTCGGGACGACGGCGCCGAATCACCGCCCGGCACGCGCAACATCGCGCAGGCGAGCTCGACGATCTCCGACTCGAAGGTGGACAGGTCGGTCGCGTCCCCGGCCTCGTGGGCGCGCTCCCACGAGGCGAACGAGCCGATGACGAAGCGCACCGTCAGCCCCACACGCCGACGGGCGTCGGCTTCGGGGAGGTCGAGACACTGCGCGATCGTCTCCAGGAGGGAGGCGAGGACGGTGAGCGACTCGTCGGACGGGTAGTAGTCGGCCTGGACGGCCCCCGGCTGGGGGACCGCCAGGAACACCAGGGGGGCGGTGGCGAGCCACTGCTCGTTGAAGCGAGCCCAGTAGCTGGGCCTTCCGCGGGCGATCTCGGTGACGAGCGGATGGACGTAGGCATAGACGAGCCGTTCGAGTGCCGGGGAGCCGTCGAGGTGGGCTGCGTCCGTCAGTGCCGCCCGCTGGGCGTTGACGTGCGGCGCGTGCCGGCTCCAGACCGCGTCGAGCAGTCCGTGCCACGAGCCGAAGTGATAGGCGATCGCCGAATTGTTGCGCTGACCGGCGGCTGTGACCACCTCGCGCGCCGAGACGCCGTGGATGCCGCGACGGGCGACGAGTTCCTCCGCGGCATCCAGCAGAGCGAGACGACCTGTTGACACTGCCATGCGTCCACTGTACTAAGAAGTTCGACTTTCCAATTAATAAGAACTTCTTAACGGAGGATTCCATGGGTCATCTCTCCTCCCGGAGCGTCCTCGTGGCGCTCGCGGTCACCTCGGTGCTGGCCGCCACGGCCTGCGCGGATTCCGAACCGGCCCCCGCTGCCGAGCGTTCCCCCGGCTCGCTGATCAGCACCCGGCCGCTGACGAGCGCGGCGGCGCTGCCCAGCGCGGCGCGCACGGAACTGATCACCTACCTCTCGGAGGACGCCACGGGACGCCCGATCCTCGTGTCGGGCACCGTCGCGATCCCGCGCGGCGACGCCCCCGGCGGAGGATGGCCGGTGATCAGCTGGGCGCACGGCACGACGGGTGTCGGAGATGCCTGCGCGCCCTCGGCCGACACGGTCGGCGGACCCGCCCACAGCTACCTCTCGCGGACCACCGCGATGCTCGATCGGTGGGTCGCCGACGGCTACGCCGTGGTCCAGACCGACTACGAGGGCCTCGGAACGCCGGGCGGACATCCCTACATGAACGGCGACAGCGCCGCGAACACGGTCGTCGACATCGTGCGTGCCGCACGCGAGGCCGAGCCCGGCATCGGAAACCGGTGGACGGTGATGGGGCACAGCCAGGGCGGGCATGCGGCCCTGTTCACCGCCGCCCAGGGCGCGGAGCGCGCCCCCGAACTGGAACTGCAGGGCGCGGTCGCGTTCGCGCCGGGAAGCCGGACGAGCGAGACCGCCGCCTACTTCGCAACCGGGGGCCCGGGGATCGCGCAGGCCCTGACCTTCCTGCCCGTCCTGTTGCTCGGCGCCGAGGCCGCCGACCCCGAGGTGTCCGCCGACGCGATGCTCACGGACGCGTCCCGTCCGCTGCTCGCGGCGGCGCGCACCGGGTGCATGGACGACGTGCGCAAGGTGGCCGCGACCGTTCCCGTGGACCAGGTGTTCGCGCCCGGTGCGGACGTCGGGCGCCTGACCGAGTACTTCGCCACGCAGGAACTCGAGCAGCTCGCCCTCTCGGTGCCGACCCTCGTCGTGCAGGGCACCGCGGATGTGCTCGTGGCCCGGCAGGTCACCGACGAGGTGACGAAGACCCTGTGCGGCAACGGTTCCCCCCTTGCCTACCGGGTCTACGACGGTGCCGACCACCGCGGCGTGCTCGAGGCCTCCCACGACGACGTGCGGGCCTTCGTCGACGGGGTCCGCTCGGGCGACGCGCCCGAACAGGCCTGCAGCTGAGCCGCTCCCGGGCCCCCGCTCATACGACGGATCCGGTGTAGACGTTCATCGAGTCGCCGCGGAGGAAACCGACCAGGGTCAGGCCGGACTCCGCGGCGAGATCGACCGCCAGCGACGAGGGGGCCGACACCGCTCCGAGCGCCGGGACGCCGGCCATCACGGCCTTCTGCACCAGCTCGAAGGAGGCCCGCCCGCTGACGACGAGGACGGTGTCCGGCAACGGGACCCGGTTCTCGGTCAGTGCCCAGCCGAGCACCTTGTCGACCGCGTTGTGCCGGCCCACGTCCTCCCGCAACGCCAGCAGGGTGCCGTCGGGGGTGAACAGCGCGGCGGCGTGCAACCCACCCGTGCTCTGGAAAACCTTCTGCCGCTGCCGCATTCGTGGTGGCATCGAGGCCAGCGCGCGGGCGGAGACCACGAAGCCGTCGGTCAGCGGGAACCGGGTGCGCCCGCGGATCCGGTCGAGGGACTCCTTCCCGCACACCCCGCACGCGGAGCTGGTGAGGAAGTTGCGGGCGCCCGCACCGTCGGGAACGGAGATCCCCGGCGCGAGGTGGACGTCGAGCACGTTGTAGGTGTTGGCGCCGCTGTCGTCGACGCCGTCGCAGTAGCGCACCACGGAGACGTCCTCGCGGCCGCCGATGATCCCCTCGGCGAGCAGGAATCCGTGGGCGAGTTCCACGTCGTGGCCCGGCGTGCGCATCGTGACCGTCAGGGCGCGGCCGTTGAGGCGGATCTCCAGCGGTTCCTCTACCGCGAGGCTGTCCGGTCGGCGTGCTTGCCCGTCCGCGGTGATCCGCAGGACGGGCCGGCGCGCGGTGACCCGCCCCATCAGTCGGCCCCGGCCCGCTCGAGTCGGACGACGATCGCCTTGGAGACCGGGGTGTTCGACTTCGTCGCGACGTGGTCGAGGGGGACCAGCGGATTGGTCTCCGGGTAGTAGGCGGCCGCGTTGCCGCGCGGGGTGCTGTACGCGACGATCCGGAAGTCGCGGACGCGACGCTCCTGCACCGCGCCGTCGGCGGGCCACTCGGACACGATGTCGACGAGGTCGCCGTCGGCGAATCCGAGTTCGGCGATGTCGTCCGTGTGGACGAACACGACCTTGCGGCCGTTCTTCACGCCGCGGTAGCGGTCGTCGAGCCCGTAGATGGTGGTGTTGTACTGATCGTGGCTGCGCAGCGTCTGCAGCACGAGCCGGCCCGGGGGAGTGGGCACCCACACCAGGTCGTTGACGCTGAAATTGGCCTTGCCGGTGTGCGTGCGGAATTCGCGGTTGTCGCGGGGCGGGTGCGGCAACTGGAACCCGTCGCGCCGGCGGACCTTGGTGTTGTAGTCCTCGCAGCCGGGCACGACCCGCCCGATCGAGTCGCGGATCAGGTCGTAGTTGCCCTCGAACGCCGACCAGCGGACCGGATGGTCGGGGCCGAACAGCTCGCGGGCGAGCCGGCAGACGATCGCGACCTCGCTGTGCAGCTGGTCGCCGACCGGCTGCAACCGGCCCCGTGACAGGTGCACCATGGACATCGAATCCTCCACGGAAACAAGCTGTTTGCCGCTCTCCTGGATGTCGAGGTCGGTGCGTCCGAGGGTGGGCAGGATCAGCGCTGTGCGCCCGTGCACGAGATGGCTGCGGTTGAGCTTGGTCGAGATCTGCACGGTCAGCTCGCAGCGGCGCAACGCCTCCTCGGTGGCGTGGGTGTCCGGGGTCGCGGCGACGAAGTTGCCGCCCATCGCCATGAAGAAGCTCGCCCGGCCGTCGCGCATCGCGCGGATCGCCTCGACGGTGTCGTACCCGTGCCTGCGCGGGCTCGTGATCCCGAACTCGAGGTCCAGCGCGGCGAGGAAGGACTCGGGCATCTTCTCCCAGATGCCCATCGTCCGGTCACCCTGCACGTTCGAATGCCCCCGCACCGGGCAGACCCCGGCCCCGGGCTTGCCGATCATCCCGCGCAGCAGCAGCAGGTTGACCGCCTCGGCGATGGTGGCGACGGCATGGGTGTGCTGAGTCAGGCCCATCGCCCAGCACGCCACGGTGCGTTGGGAGGTGGCCAGGTCCCGGGCGGTGGACCGCAGCTGCGCCTCGCTCAGCCCGGTGGCCTCGAGGACGGTGCCGAGGTCGACCGCGCGGACGTGCCGCTCGTAGTCGTCGAAGCCGGCGCAGTGGGCCTCGACGAAGGCCCGGTCGATCACGGTGCCGGGCGCGGCGTCCTCCGCCTCGAACAGCAGCCTGCCGAGCCCCTGGAACAGCGCCATGTCGCCACCGAGGCGGATCTGCAGGAACTCGTCGGCGATGTCCGTGCCGTGGCCGAGCACGCCGTCGACGCGCTGCGGGTCCTTGAACCGGAGCAGCCCCGCCTCGGGGAGCGGGTTGATCGCGATGATCTTGGCCCCGTTCTCCTTGGCCTTCACCAGGGTGGAGAGCATGCGCGGATGGTTGGTGCCCGGGTTCTGACCGGCGACGAGGATGAGGTCCGCGTGCTCGAGGTCCGGCACCGACACCGAGCCCTTGCCGATTCCGATGGTCTCGACGAGTGCGCTGCCGGAGGACTCATGGCACATGTTGGAGCAGTCCGGCATGTTGTTGGTGCCGTAGCTGCGGATCAGCAGCTGGTAGAGGAACGCGGCCTCGTTGCTGGTGCGGCCCGACGTGTAGAAGACGGCGTGGTCCGGGGTGGGGAGCGCACGCAGGTGGTCGGCGATCAGCCGGTACGCGTCGTCCCAGTCGACGGGGGTGTAGTGGGTCGCGCCGGGGCGGAGGACCATCGGATGGGTCAGGCGGCCCTGCTGCCCGAGCCAGTAGCCGGTCTTCTCCGACAGTTCCGCGACGGAGTGACGGGCGAAGAACTCGGGCGTGACCGTCCGCAGGGTGGCTTCCTCGGCGACGGCCTTGGCGCCGTTCTCGCAGAACTCCGCGGGCTTGCGGTGGCCGGGCGTCTCGGGCCAGGCGCACCCCGGGCAGTCGAAACCGTGCCGCTGGTTGAGCCGCGGCAGCGTGGCCGCCGTGCGGGCCACGCCCATCTGCTCGTAGGCGCGTTTCAGCGACACCAGGACCGCCGGGACACCGGCGGCGTGGTCCTTGCGTCCGGTGACCTCGAGGTCGGATTCCACGATGTCGTGCAGCGGACCGTGTCGAGTCATGTGTCCATCCTCACCCGCGAGCGATGCGCATACCAGTTCGAACGCTACCGGTCGCCCCCGAGCGAGCGCTCGGCGGTGGGCAGTGCCGGGGGCGAGCCGCCGTTACACGAAGTTCACCGGCGGCTCCCACGCAGATTACACACTGGGTTCACTCTCAGATGACGGTGATTAACAACATAAGACAGTCACCGCGACACGTACGAGGGGCGATCCCTCGGGACTGAACAAGGTGGACACCTATGGAAGAGGCAATCGCTGCCGCCGACACCGCCTGGATTCTCGCGGCCTTCACGGCGGTCTCGCTGATGGTTCCCGGGCTGGCGCTGTTCTACGGCGGCATGGTGAGCGTCCGCAGCACGCTCAACATGATCATGATGACGTTCGCGGGCTTCGCGCTCGTCGGAGTTCTGTGGGTCCTGTTCGGCTACTCGGCGGTGCTCGGAAACTCGCTCGGCGGTGCCGGACTGCTCGGCAACCCCCTCGAGTATCTCGGGCTCGGCCAGCTGCTCGAGGCGCCGGCCGAACCGGGACTCCCGCCGGCGCTGATAGCCGGATTCCAGCTCTTGTTCGCGGGCATCACGGTCGCCCTCGTGTGCGGCGCCCTTGCCGACCGCATGAAGTTCTCGGCCTGGATGGTGTTCGCCGGGCTGTGGGCTGTGCTGGTGTACTTCCCCGTCGCGCACTGGGTCTTCGCGTTCGATTCCGAGGACGGGTCCGTCGTCGGCGGCTGGATCGCCAACACCCTCGGTGCGGTCGACTTCGCCGGCGGCACCGCCGTGCACATCAACGCCGGCATCGCGGCCCTCGCGGTCATCATCGTCCTGGGCAAGCGGCGCTCGTTCCTGAATCCGCCCCGCCCGCACAGCCTTCCGCTGACCGTTCTCGGTGCCGGCATCCTGTTCTTCGGCTGGTTCGGGTTCAACGGCGGTTCCGCGCTCGCCGCGGACAACAACGCCTCGGTCGTCGTGCTCAACACCATCGCCGCGTCGTGCGCCGGCATCTGTGGCTGGCTGATCGTCGAGAAGCTGCGGGAGGGTCACGCCACGACCCTCGGCGCCGCGTCCGGCCTCATCGCCGCGCTCGTCGCGATCACCCCGGCCTGCGGTGCCGTCTCGCCGCTCGGCGCACTGGTCGTCGGTGCCCTGGCCGGTGCGCTGTGCTGCTTCGCGATCTCGCTGAAGTTCCGCCTGGGCTACGACGACGCTCTCGACGTCGTCGGCATCCACCTCGTCGGCGGTGTTCTCGGCACGCTGCTCATCGGTTTACTGGCGGTGCCGGAGGCTCCCAGCGGCGCGGCCGGGCTGTTCTACGGCGGCGGAATCGGCCTGCTCGGCACCCAGACCGTCGCGGTGCTCGCGGTGCTGGCCTACTCCTTCGTCGTCACCTGGATCATCGCCAAGGGTCTCGACCTGGTGATGGGCCTGCGCGTCGATCCGGAGGCCGAGTACGAGGGTCTCGACGTCGTCGTGCACGGCGAGACCGCCTACGTGCTCGACGCGGTGGGCTTCACCGGCACGTCCCGTACGGAGGCGGCGTCGGTCGCGGAGGCGGCGACGGCACTCACGTCCAAGGCGGCAGCCGAGAAGCTCTGACCGAGGACCGACAACGGGTGAGGCCCCCGCTACGGCGGGGGCCTCGTTCGTCGTCGAGCGGGAGATTCTCGCGACGAGGGGGCGGTTACCGCTGCCTGCACCCGCGATGCACCGCGGCGGTGTCCCTCTCGACGCGGAAACCCCCCCGCTCGTGGTGGAGAGCGGGATCAGTCCTGGTGTTTGTCCGGGTACGCGGTGACCGCGAGGAACCGGATGGGCAGGGTGACGAGCTCGTTCGGCCCGTGGATGCCCTCGCCGTCGAGCAGCAGGGCGTCGCCGGGTTGGAGCCGGTACTCGGATTCGCCGTGCCCGTAGACCATCTCGCCCTCGAGCATGTAGAGCAGCTCGGTCCCCGGATGCTGGAACAGCGGGAAGACCTCGCTCGCGTCGGTGAGCGTCACCAGCACGGGCTCGAGCCGCTTGTGCTGGCCCCGCAGCGTGCCGAGCAACTCGTAGTGGTGTCCGACGCGGGTGCCGCGGCCGACGATCTCCGCGCCCTGGCCGGCCTTGACGAACACCGCCTCGCGCTGCGCGTCGGCGCCGCGGAACAGCGACGTCACCGGTACGTCGAGACCTGCGGCCAGGCGGGCGAGGGTCGAGAGGCTGCACGACGTCTGGGCGTTCTCGATCTTCGACAGCATCGCCTTGGAGATGCCCACCTTCGCGGCCATGTCGCCCACGGAGAGCCCGCTGGCGATCCGCAACTTGCGGACCTCCTGTGCGATGGCGCGTTCCAGGTCCACCCCGGTCGGGGTGTCCCGCGGGACCTCCCGGCCCGGCGCGTCGTGCAGTACGGGGCGCTCGGGGCTGCTCATGTCCTCACTGTACGTGCTGTTTCCCGACAGTGGACGATCGTGCGAGGGGCAGGCACACGGAACGAGCGAATGTGCCTTACCGTCGGACAGGCCGACAGTAAGGCACATTCGCTCGGTGGAAGGCGGGCAGCGGCTCAGAAGCCCTGGCCGGGCACCCAGTTGGTGCCGGCCAGTGGCACCCGCGCCATGGCGGCCGACTCGATGGTCAGGGCCACGAGGTCCTGCGGCTCGAGGTTGCGCAGGTGCGACTTGCCGCAGGCGCGTGCGATGGTCTGGGCCTCCATGGTGAGCACGCGCAGGTAGTTCGCGAGGCGGCGGCCGCCCTCGACCGGATCGAACCGGGCCTGCAGGTCCGGATCCTGCGTGGTGATGCCGGCGGGGTCCTTGCCGTCCTGGAAGTCGTCGTAGAACCCGGCGGCCGAGCCGAGCTTCTCGTACTCCGCCTGGTACCGGGGGTTGTTGTCGCCCAACGCGATCAGCGCCGCGGTGCCGATGGCGACGGCGTCCGCGCCGAGGGCCATGGCCTTGGCGACGTCGGCGCCGGACCGGATGCCGCCGGAGACGACGAGCTGCACGCCACCGGGGGTGCGGTGCATTCCCATCTCCTGCAGCGCCTGCACGGCCTGGGGGATCGCGGCGAGGGTGGGAATGCCGACGTGCTCGATGAACACGTCCTGCGTGGCGGCCGTGCCACCCTGCATGCCGTCGACCACGACGACGTCGGCCCCGGCCTTCACGGCGAGCTTGACGTCGTAGTAGGTGCGGGTTGCGCCGACCTTGACGTAGATCGGCTTCTCCCACCCGGTGATCTCGCGCAGTTCGATGATCTTGACGGCGAGGTCGTCCGGGCCGGTCCAGTCGGGGTGCCGGCACGCGCTGCGCTGGTCGATACCGACGGGCAGGGTGCGCATTCCGGCGACGCGCTCGGTGATCTTCTGCCCGAGCAGCATGCCGCCGCCGCCGGGCTTGGCGCCCTGGCCGAGGACGACCTCGATCGCGTCGGCCTTGCGCAGGTCGTCGGGGTTCATCCCGTAGCGCGACGGCAGGTACTGGTAGACGAGGTGCTTGGACTGACCGCGTTCCTCCGGCGTCATGCCGCCGTCGCCGGTGGTGGTGGACGTGCCGACCTCGCTGGCGCCGCGCCCGAGAGCCTCCTTCGCCCGCCCGGACAGCGCCCCGAAGCTCATGCCGGCGATGGTGACCGGGATGTCGAGGTGCAGCGGGTACTTCGCGTGCCGGTCGCCGAGGACCACGTCGGTCTCGCACTTCTCGCGGTAACCCTCGAGCGGGTACCGCGACATCGACGCGCCGAGGAACAGCAGGTCGTCGAAGTGCGGAAGCTTGCGCTTGGCGCCCCATCCGCGGATGTCGTAGATGCCGGTCTCGGCGGCACGCTGGATCTCGTGGATGACGTTGCGGTCGAAGGTGGCCGACTCACGAAGTCCGGGCTGGAAGGTCATGGGAGTCTCCTGGGATGCGGTGCGGGCGGTGCGATCAGTACGCCGAGGCGTTGTCGACGTGGAAGTGGTAGAGCCCGCGGGCGGAGCCGTAGCGGGTGAACTCGGCGGGGTCGGCGTCGAAGCCGGCCGCCCGGAGGAGTTCGCGCAGTTCCTCGAGGTGCTCGGGCCGCATCTCCTTCTTGACGCAGTCCGCACCGAGGGAGGCGACGGTGCCGCGGATGTAGATGCGCGCCTCGTACAACGAATCTCCGAGGGCCTCGCCGGCGTCGCCGAGGACGACGAGCCGTCCGGCCTGTCCCATGAAGGCGCTCATGTGGCCGATGCTGCCGCCGACGACGATGTCGACGCCCTTCATGGAGATGCCGCAGCGGGCGGCGGCATTGCCCTCGATCACCAGCAGCCCGCCGTGGGCCGTGGCGCCGGCGGACTGGGAGGCGTCCCCGGTGACGCGCACGGTGCCCGACATCATGTTCTCGGCGACCCCGACCCCGGCGTTGCCCGCGACGGTGACGGTCGCATGCTTGTTCATCCCGGCGGCGTAGTAGCCGACGTGGCCTTCGATGCGCACGTCGATCGGCCGGTCGAGCCCGCACGCGAGGGCGTGCTTGCCCTGGGGATTGGTCACGGTCACCGCGGCCGGGGCCTCGGTGGCCTGCAGTGCGGCGTTCAGTTCGCGCGTGGTGGTGACGTCCAGGTCGTACGTCGCCGTGGTGGGGAGCGTGTCGGTGGGCAGTGTGTCGGTGCGCAGCGTCTCGGTGGTCATGGGCGTCTCCGGCGTCGAAGAGATGGGGGAAGCGTCGGTGCTGGTCAGCGGTGCCATACGTAGACCCGCTCCGGCTCGGGCTCGAAGATGTGAGCGTCCGCGATGCCGGGCAGGCCGGCGAGGGCCCGGAACTCGGAGGCCATCGCGACGTACGCGTCGGTCTCGGCGACGATCGCCGGCTTGCAGGCGATCGGGTCGCGTACGACGGCGAACGAGTCGGACGTCGACACGAGGAGGGTGTAGAACCCGTCGAAGCGCTCCCCGAGCAGGCGCAGGGCCTTCTCCAGGTCGGCGCCCTCGGCGAGGTGCTTGGCGACGAACCGTGCCCCGACCTCGGTGTCGTTCTCGCTGTCGAATGCCACACCCTCGGCCTCGAGTTCGCGCTTGACCGACAGGTGGTTGGAGAACGAGCCGTTGTGCACCAGGCACTGGTCCGGGCCGACGGCGAACGGGTGCGAGCCGGCGGCGGTGACGGCCGATTCGGTGGCCATGCGGGTGTGGCCGACGCCCTGCCAGCCGGAGGCGGCCGGGATCCCGAAGCGCTCGGCCAGCGCCACCGGATCGCCCATGCCCTTGAGGACGGTCACGTCGTCGCCGAAGCCGATGATCGTTGCACCGGGGTCGACGGCGCGGACGGTGTCGGCGAGCAACTGGGCCGGGACCGGCGCGTGGAGCACGGTGGTGGGGGCCAGGTCGATCGCGGTCACGGTCACGCCGAGTGCGGCACCGGCGGTGGCGGCGACGTCCGGGGCGGCGCCGAGCAGGGACACCGACGCGTGGCCGGCGGGGGAGAAGGTGGGGTCGCCGTAGAGGGCGACTCCGGCCGAATCCGGTCCCCGGTCGACCATCTGGCCGAGCATGCCGGTCAGCAGGCCACCCAGCCGGGGGGCGAGGGAGGCGTCACGCAGGTGAAGCCCGACGATTCCGCACATGGGTCGTCTCTCCTTTACAGGTCGTCGTTCGCGGTGGCCCGTTCGGACCGAACGGGTCAGAAGGCGGTCAGGTAGCTGTCGATCTCCCACGAGGTCACGGTGTTGTGCCAGTGGAAGAACTCCTCCCGCTTGAGGGAGGCGAAGTACTCGGCGACGCCCGGGCCGGCGGCGTCGAGGGCGCCGGTGACGACGGGGTCGGCGGTGAGCGCGTCCATCGCGTGCAGCAGGGTCATCGGCAGCGTCTCCGAGTTCGGGGTGCCGCCGGGTGCGCCGGGATCGAGCTTGCGGTCGATGCCGTCGAGGCCCGCCGCGACGGTCGCGGCGGCAGCGAGGTACGGGTTGGCGGAGCCGTCCCCGCCGCGCAGCTCGACGCGGTTGCCGTCCGGAACGCGGAGGTAGTGGGTGCGGTCGTTGCCGCCGTAGGTGGCGTGCCGCGGCGACCACGTCGCGCCGGAGCTGGTCGCGGTGGCGCCGGTCCGCTTGTAGGAGTTGACGGTCGGGGCGATCACGCCCTGCAGGGCGCAGGCATGGTCGAGGATGCCGGCGATGAACGCGTAGGCGGTCTCGGACAGGCCGAGACCGCGCGGGTCCTCGGCGTCGGGGAAGGCGGAGCCGTCCTCCCGCCACAGCGACAGGTGCATGTGCATGCCCGAGCCGGTGCGGTCGGCGAACGGCTTGGGCATGAAGGTCGCGGTCATGCCGCGCTGCTCGGCGAGCACCGAGATCAGGTAGCGCAGGGTGACGACGCGGTCGGCGGTGGTCATCGCGTCGGCGTACTGGAAGTTCTGCTCGAACTGCCCGTTGCCGTCCTCGTGGTCGTTGGCGTAGTTGCCCCAGCCGAGGGAGTTCATCGCCGCGGAGATCGAGGTCAGGTGCTCGTACATGCGGGTGACGTCACGGGCGTCGTAGCAGGGCTGCCGGGAGGTGTCGAGCACGTCGGCGGTGCGCAGCGTCCCGTCCTCGTCGCGCTGGACGAGGAAGTACTCGATCTCGGCGCCGACCTTGACGGACAGGCCCCGTTCGGCCGCCTTGCCGAGAACCTCCTTCAGGATCACCCGCGGGGCGTAGGGCCAGGGCTTGCCCTCGACGTGGGGATCGCAGTGCACCAGCGCAAGGCCCGGGCGCACGAACGGGATCGGCGTGAAGGAGGTGGGATCCGGGATGGCGACGAGGTCGGGATCCCTGGGGACCTGACCCATGGCTCCGGCGGCGTAGCCCGCGAAGCCGACCCCGTCGGACTGCAGCTCGTCGACCGCCTCGACCGGGACGAGCTTGGCGCAGGGCTTGCCGGCGAGGTTGGTGAACACCGCGAGGATGAAGCGGGTGTCGGTGGCGCGGGCGAGTGCGGCGAGATCGGCGGAGCCGGCGGCATCGGCGGGGGCGTCCGTGGAGGGCAGACGCATCACGGGGAGGTCGGTGGCTTCGAGCGTCATGGGGACTCCTGGGGTTCGGCTGCGAAGTTTCATAAGGTGAATCGCTGTCGAATGCAATGAAACATAGCATGCATGACGGGCGTGTTACGCCGCCGTGAGTTTGTGGTGACGGTCCGGCTCGGCCCGCGCCGCTCGGGGGAGAAACGAATGTTCCTGACGCTGAGAGGATTCGGTTACACGCGTTAACGCGTCGGCAACCGTCGGTGCGTTTCATCTCATTACTGTCTGTTTCACGTCAGCGATCGACGTTCCGTCCTCCCGCCCACGGCCGGTGCAGCCGGCCTCGTTCCTAGGAGCACTCATGGCAGAAACCACCACGGTTCCCGCATTCCGCGTCACCGCCGACTTCTGGAAGACCCTGCCCCAGATGTCCACCGAGGAATTCCCGGGCACCGAGGGCTTCATCGACGACGTCTATCCCAACCCCGAGGGGTCGGAGATGGCCGCGGGCTACTTCAAGCTCGCGCACACCGACGCCCCGCTGGACTACCTGTACGAGTACGACGAGATGAAGGTCGTCCTCGAAGGGGAGTTCCGCCTGGAGAACCTGGATACCGGCCAGGTGGAGATCGCCCGCGCCAAGGACGCGATCTTCTTCCCCAAGGGCTCGCGGATCCGCTTCACCACCCCCGACGGCGCCCTGGCGTTCTACGTCGGCCAGCGCACGTTCGCGCCGTAAGGATCCGGCCATGAGCGTCTGTATGGAGACCACCAGCGTGCCGCGCTGGGACGAGGAGCGGACCGTGGCCGACGGCGGCAGGACGGTCACCGTCCTGTCGTTCGGCGACGCCGCCACCGACCACGCTCGCCGCCTGGTGACCTCCTTCGAAGGCCGGCGAGTGAGCTGGCTACGGGCGCCCGCCACCTGGGGCGACGCGGCCGCGGAGGTGCTGCAGCGTCAGCTCTCCGCGGCCCGCGTCGGCTGGCGGCTCGTGCTGGTGGGCGACGAGGCCGCCGTCCTCGCCGCCCGGGCCGTGGCCGTCGCCGCGGGGGCGCTCGACGACGAGATTTTGCCCGAGGTGCTGACCACGGACACGCGCACGGTGTACTGCGCCCACTGCCGACACACCCACGACGCCACCGCCGCGATCGGGCAGGCCAGCACGTGCCCCGCGTGTTCGGCGGAACTCGTCGTGTACCACCACGTTTCGCGCCACCACGGCGCATATCTCGGCTACCAGCTCGACGCGGAGGAAAGCTGATGACCCTCGTATCCGATGCCGGAGCGGCCGTCCGGCGCAGCGACGCGACCCTCGCCCTCACCGTCGCCGAGGTGGCCACCGTCGCCACCGGAGTGCGGCACGTGCGGTTCGTCGACCCCACCGGTGCGCCGCTGCCGTCGTTCACCCCGGGCAGCCACGTCGTGCTCTCCTGCGGCGCCCACGACGACGGCCGGCCCCGCCGCAACTCCTACTCCCTGACCGGTCCGGAGCTCGAACCGCAGAGCTACTCGATCTCCGTGCGGCTCGACGAGACCGGCCGGGGCGGCTCCCGCTGGATCCACGCCCTCGAGGTCGGGGACGTCGTGGAGGTCAGCAGGCCCCGAAGTGCCTTCGCGCCGATCCTCACCGCGCGTCACCACATGCTCGTGGCCGGCGGTATCGGCGTCACACCCATCCTCTCGCACGCCCGCGCCGCCGCTCAGTGGGGCCGCTCCTTCGAGGTCCACTACACCTTCCGCGAGGGCGACGGCCCGCACCTCGGCGAGTTGCGCGAACTGTGCGGCGACCGCCTGCACACCTACCACACCCCCGAGGAGTTCTGGGCCGCACTCGGCCCGGCCCTGCTCGATCAACCGCTCGGCACCCACCTGTACGTGTGCGGGCCCTCCGGTCTCATCGACGAACTCACCCGTCGCGCCCGCGGCGCGGGCTGGCCGGATGCCCGCATCCACTACGAGCACTTCGGTGTCGGCGACCTCGAGCCCGGAACCCCGTTCACCGCGCATCTGCGCCGCACAGGGGTCGACATCGCCGTGAACTCCGGCGTGAGCCTGCTCGAAGCGCTCGAGGCGCGCGGGGTACCGGTGCCCAACCTGTGCCGGCAGGGGGTGTGCGGCGAGTGCCGGATCCCGGTGGCGGACGGCGCGATCGAGCACCGCGACCTGTACCTGACCGACGCGGAGAAGCACGCCGGCGACTGCATGATGCCGTGCGTCTCCCGCGCCGGCGGCGAGCGATTGGAGCTGGACCTGTGACTGCCGCAACCGAATTCGAGGTGCTCCCGGAACGCGTCGCGCGGTTCCCGTTCCCCTTCCCGCGGGACACCTACCGGTACAGCACCAACGTCGAGCCGGCCGGGACCCGCGCGGACACGGCGGCCGGCGGCTGGGGCGAGCACCCGGTCGACATGGACGGCTTCCTTCTCGACGAACTCGCCGAACGACGGCGCGTGCTCGACGCCGACCCGAGCCGCTTCCAGGCGCTCGGGCACATGGAGGTCGCGCAGTGGGACGCGATGCTCACCCTCATGAAGATGCTGGCCGAGGCATACCCGCAGACGTTCGCGCTCGACCGTGACGGCACCGTCCGGCGGTGGAGCAACCGCGCCCTCGACCTCGAGCAGACGTTCGTCTACGGGCAGTCCGCCACCCTGCCCGAGCCGCCGCTGCTGTACATCGGCCGGCAGATCCAGGAGGACGTCGTGCTGCTCGATCAGCGCGACGGCGCCCTGTGGGGTGACGCGGGCCTGGTGACGTTCGCCGCGGACTGGTCGCTGCGCTTCGACGTCGGGATGAGCTTCCTGCAGATCCACGGTCCCGTGCCCCGCATCCACACCGAAGGGGTGATCACCCGCGCCCAGTCCTTCCTCATGGGACTGCACGCCGGGCAACGGTATCGGCGCACCAACTGGACCCTCACCGTGGACCGCCGGCTCGACACGGCCACCGAGACGTATCCCGAATGGGGACGCGATCGGCGCCTGCTCGCCGAGGGCCCACTCGACGACGTCGGCCGTCGCCTGCACCTGCGGGTCGAGGTGCAGCACCTGATCCGGCTCGGCGCGTCCGGCGCGATCATGTTCCTCATCCGCACCTACCTGCTGCCCTTCGAGGAGATCGCGCTGGTGCCGGAATGGGCCGACCGGCTCTACCGGGTGCTCGAGGAACTGCCCGAGGACATGGCCGACTACAAGGGCATCACGCGCACCCGCGAACCCGGTCTGAAGTGGTTGCGCGAGTTCGGAGGTGTGCGGCCGTGAAGAACTCGGGATTCGTCACCGGTGCGGTGCCCCCGATCGATCCGGGCGGGCGCATCCACCTGCTGTTCAGCCTCGGCGACTGCGCCGACGCGCGGGCCGCGGTGACGGCCTGGGCGGCGCAGGCACTCGCCCTCGGCCGCGTCGCGACCACGGTGCCGAACGCGAGCGCGGACGAGGTGTCGCGGCTCGTGCGTGAGGCCCGCGCCGGTGCCCGCGTGCTGATCGCCGGCCCGCGGCGTGAGGCGATGGCCGCGACGGCTGCGGCGCGTACCGCCGGCGTGCTGCCGTGCGAGATGACCACCTACGTCACCGCCGCCGACGGAGTGTCGCTGTTCTGCCCGCACTGCGCCACCACCCAGTCCGTCGACGCCGCTCCCGGGGCGGTCGTCGCCTGCGGTTCGTGCGGCCTGGACCTCGAGATCCGTCCTCATCTGTCGGGACATCACGGCACCTACCTCGGCGCCGTGGCCTGACCCGCCATCCGGAAAGGAACCTTCGTGACCACCTCCGTCGCCAGCGACCTGTCCTGCCTGCCGTGGCCTTTCCCCGAGGGCGACAGGACGTTCCGTTACGCCGTGAACGTCGAACCGGCGCCGCGCCGCACCGAGACCGCCGCCGGGGCCTGGGGCGAGCACATCGTCGACCTGGGCAAGAGCCACGACGAGTACGTCGAGATGATGCGGTTGCGTCGCTCGATCGTCGAGGCCGACCCCGGGCGCGTGCAGATGCTGCCGCACATGACGCCGGCGTGCTGGGACCTGATGCTCTACTACATGCGCGACATGGCGGCCTCGTTTCCCGACGTCATGCATCTCGACGTCGAGAACGGCGGATACCGCTGGCGCAACGACCTTCTCGGAATCGATCAATGGTTCGTGCCGGGGGATTCGGGCACCCTGCCGGAGCATCCGCTGGTGTTCATCGGGTGTCAGCTGCCCGACGACGTGCTGCTGGTGACCGAGCGCGACGGGCACCTGTGGTTCGACGCGGCGCTGGTCACGTCGTCCGCCGACTGGTCCGTCAAGTTCGACATCGGCATGAGCCTGCACGAGATCCACCGGCCCGTTCCCGGCCTGACCCCGAACGGGGTGACCGACCGCGCCGAGCAGTTCATGCGGCGCCTCACCACCGAGCGGCCGTACCGGCGGGTGAACTGGACCTTCTCCGCGGTCGGTTCGCGGCGCCGGGACACCAGCCTCGAGACGATGCCCGAGTGGATGGACGACATGCCGCGGCTGATCGCCGAACGCGACTGGGGCCGCATCCAGTTGCGCATCGAACTCGAGCACCTGATCCGCCTGCCGATGACGGGGGCGCTGGTGTTCAACATCCGCACCTACATGGCACCGCTCGAGGAGATCGCGCAGGTCCCGGCGTGGGCCGAGCAACTCGCCGACATCGTCGAGGAACTGCCCGCCGAGATCGCCGCGTACAAGGGCATCGACTCCTACCGCATGCCGGCGATGGCCTGGCTGCGCGAGCGGACGCGCGCCCGGGCCGCGTAGTGGCGCACCGGATTCACCGGCGGCCGGTACGGTGACGGAGGGAGGGTCTCCGGCGAGGGGAGAAGCGAGCGTGCGAGCGTGGAGCGGACCGGTCGACGGCGGCATCGCCGTCCTGGGTGCGGGCCTGAGCGGACTGTCGCTGGCGGCCCATCTCGCCGCCGTCTCGGCGCGACCCGGCCCGGTGGTGCTCGTCGACGACGGCGCCCGCGACATCCGTGACGCCGGCTGGGCGTTCTGGTCCCGCCGGTCCGGGCTGCTCGACGCGGCCGTCTCCGCGCGGTTCGCCCGGATCCGGGTCCATGCGGGCGGACGGGCCCGCACGCTCGGCCTCGGCCGGTACCGGTACGGCGTCGTCCGCGGAGCCGACCTGGCGTCGGTGGTCGGCGAGGTTACGGACCGAGTCGACGACATCGGGCTCCGCACCGGCCGGGTGACGCAGGTGCACGACGGGGCCCGCCCGCGTGTCGCCCTGTCCGACGGCACGGAGCTGCACCCCGAGTGGGTCTTCGACGGCCGGGGCCCCGACGCCGACGACCGGGGGACGAGCCCCGATGCGTGGCTGGACTTCCGCGGGTGGCGGATCCGCACCGAAGCTCCCCTGTTCGATCCCGACGTCCCCACCCTGTTCGACTTCCGCACCGATCAGCGCCGGGCGGCGTCCTTCGTGTACGTGCTGCCCACCGATACCCGGCACGCCCTCGTCGAGCACACGAGTTTCGCGCACCCCGACGGCGGGCCCGTCGGCACCGCCGCTCACGACGAGGCGCTCCGGGAGTACCTGGCGGCCGTGCTCGGCGCGGACGAGGACACCTACATCGTGGAGGCGGACGAGTCCGCACGGCTTCCGTTGGCGTCGCGGCCGCCCGCGCGGCGCAGCGGCAACATCGTGCGCATCGGCGCCGCGGGCGGAATGCTCAAGGGCAGCAGCGGATATGCGTACCAGCGGATCCAGTGCGACAGTGCGGCGATCGCGCAGTCGCTCGCCCGGCACGGGCATCCCTTCGACGTGCAGCCTGCTCCGTCCCGGTTCGCCCGGTACGACCAGGGGCTGCTGCGGGCCGTCGTCGAGCGGCCCGCGGTGCTCGAGCGCGCCTTCGCGGGGCTGTTCGACCGGTCCTCCGCGGAGCCGATCCTGCGGTTCCTCGACGAGGAGTCGACGTGGCGCGACGAGGCGGCGCTGTTCGCGTCGCTGCCCGCAGCCCCGCTGCTCAGGGCGATGGCCGGCCGCTGACCGTCCCCGGGTGGTACCGCGCGACCGGCCGCGGGCGACCCGGTCGGGCCCGGCTCGTTCGATCGGCGAGGTACCGCGCTTCGCCCTAGGGTTGGGCGCGTGTCGGACTCGGTGGGCGCAGCGCTGCTGGCGATCGCCGCGGCCTTGTGCATCGCGGTGGGTACGGTCGTGCGTCAACGCACGGCAGCCGGTGTGCCGGACGACGCCGTGGGCACGCTGGGCCCGATCACCGCTCTCGTCCGCAACCCCGTGTGGTGGCTGGGCACCGTCGCCGGCGTCGGGGGATACGCCTTCCAGGCCGCGGCGCTCGGCCGGGGCTCTCTGCTGCTCGTGCAGCCGCTGCTGGTGCTGTCACTCCTGTTCGCGCTGCCACTGGGTGCCCGCCTCGCCGATCGCAGCGTCGGCCGGAGTGAGTGGCTGTGGGCGGCGGCGCTCACGGGGTCGGTCGCCGTGCTCGTGGTGCTGGGGAATCCCCGGCCGGGACTCGCCCGGGCCGAGCCGCTGCACTGGGTGCTCACCTGTCTCGTCGGTGCCCCGCTGGTGGCGGCCGGTCTGATCGCCGCCCGGCGGGTGCGCGGCGCGCGCAAGGCGCTGCTGCTCGGCGCCGTGGGCGGCGCCCTGTTCGGGGTCTCGGCCGTACTGACCAAGGGAGTGGTCGACATCGCGTCCCGCGGTGTGCTGCCGCTCGCCACCGCTCCCGAACTGTGGGCGCTCCTGCTCCTCGCCGCGGGGGCGGTGACGGTTCAGCAGGCGGCGTTCCAGGCCGGTGATCTGCGGGCGTCGTTGCCCGCCACCACCGTCCTGGAACCGGTCGTGGCGTCGCTGCTCGGTTTCGTGGTCCTGGGGGAATACCTCGACGCGGACCGCGCCATGAGTGTGGTTCTGGTCACCGCGGCGGCGGTGATGGTGGCCGCGACGGTCGCCCTCGCGCGGGGCGACGCGGCCGCGTCGTCCCCCGACCAGGCGGTATGTCCTCCGGGGGAATAGCCCGGCCGGCGGCGCCGCCTACGGTCTCGCGAACCTTCGACAAATCTCGCTCTTTGTTGGCATGAATTTCGGTGGCGCGGGGTACTCCCCGGTCCATGAGATCGACGAACCGAGAATCGGCCCTTCGGGGCGGTCCCGGCGCGTGGATCGAAGTGAGCGAAAGGTCGCAGACTTTCGTCCGGTCCGCTCGCACTGCGTGCGAGCCTGCTGTCAAGGAGAGCCCCGTGCCATTGTCACCTCACCCGCTCCGGCCGACCGTCGATGTCTGGAACTGGCAGATGCAGGGCTTGTGCCGCGGCGTCGACTCGTCGGTGTTCTTCTCGCCCGACGGCGAACGGGGCCGCGCGCGGTACCAGCGAGAGTCGAAGGCCAAGGAGATGTGCCATCGGTGCCCGGTCATCGAGCAGTGCCGCGAGCACGCGCTCACCATGGGCGAACCCTACGGAGTGTGGGGCGGGATGTCGGTCTCCGAGCGGGAGAAGTACGTGCAGTCCCGGAGACGGAAGATCGCGAGCTGAGCCGGATTTCGCCCGGCACCGACCCCCGGTCGGTGCCGGGTTCACGTCTCCGGATCCCCTGACGGCTCCGGGATGTCGCCGCCGCCGGGGTCGGCCCGGCCGTGGAGTCCGACCAGGCTGAGCACGTGGTGGGCGGTGCTGCCGGGTGGCGCCACCAACGTGACGGTGGAGTGCTGCTTGGCCGCGCGGTCGCGGGCCGTCGAGAGCAAGGAGACCCCGGCGGAGCCGAGGTTGGTGACCTCGCTCAGATCGACTGTCACCGACAGCGTTCCGCTGTGGGATACGGCGTCGAGGCACCCCTTGAGGATGGGCGCGGTGTCGATGTCGATGTCCCCCCGCACCGCGAGACGACCGGGTTCGGTTTCGGCGACGGCGAATTCGGGCGAGACCTCGGGACGGCCGACGATCGCGCCTTCCGTGAACTCGGTGACGACGCGGGCGCTGCGGGTGAGCCGGAACGTGACCGTCGCGGTCGTGCCCGTGTCGTCGCTGTCGACGACGAGGTCGTCGGCGAAGATCCGGACCATCGTGAGCCCGCGGCCGCGGCTGGTCGGTAACCGATGTGGCTCCGGGGTTTTCGCGGGGGTCTTCCAGCGGCCCCGGTCCCGCACGCGGACCCGGAGGCAGCCGTCGCCGTCGAGCGTCCCGTCGATGTCGACCGGGGCATGCCCGGCGTCGCCGCCGGAATAGGCGTGCTCGACGACGTTGGACACGAGTTCGGAGACCGCGTGCTCGACGGCCACAGTTCCGGCATGGTCGGCACCGATGCGCACGAGCCATCGCCGCAACGACGTCCGTGCCGACCTCGGTGCCTCCCGGTCGGCGTGGAGCCGAAGCTGCAGGGGATCCGGCATGGCCGTGCGCTGAGCGGCCACGATGGTCACGTCGTCGCTGTATCCGGTTTCCCGGAGCAGGAATTCGAGGATCTCCGCGCACACCCGATCCACCGTCCGGGCGCGCGTGTCCGGGATCGGGAACGACCGGCCGGCCACGCTCAGGGCCGCCCGCTCCGCGAGTTCGGCGGTGCTCGCCGGCGGGGGCCGGCCGGGGCGCTCGATCAGTCCGTCGGTGTAGAGCAGCACGACGTCGCCGGCGGCGAGGGCGTCGGTGGCGACGGGGAACGTCGAGCCGGTACCGATCGGCGTTCCGCCCGAGGGTGGGAGGTATCGGACCGCCCCGGCCGGGCTCGCCACCAGCGGCGGGGGATGCCCGCTCGTGCAGTAGCGGACCCGGCCGGTGGCGGTGTCGAGGACGACGACACAGACCGTCGCGGTGCGGGCGCCGGGGACGTGCGCCGAGAAGGCGTCGAGGGTGGACAGGGCGGCGGCGACGTCCGCGCCCGCGAGGATCTGCTGGCGCAGCACCGCGCGGAGCTGCCCCATCACGGCGGCGGCCTCGACGCCGTGCCCGACGACGTCCCCGGTGATGAGCACGAGTTCGCCGTTCGCAAGGGCCAACGCGTCGAACCAGTCGCCGCCGGCGGCCGTGTCCTCGGCGGCGACCAGGTAGGCGGCCGCCACCTCGGCCCCCGGCACGACCGGGACGGACGGCGCCAGCAACGCCTGCTGCATCACCGTCACCGCGTCGCGGGCCTGCTCGTACTTCTCCGACATCAGCTGGGCCCGTGCCTCGGCGCCGCGCCGGGCCAGGACACTGTCGGTCACGTCGGAGGCGAAGAAGAGCAGCCCGGCGACGCCGCGGTCGGGGTCGCGACGGGGGGCGATGGTGAAGTCGAAGTAGCGCTCCCGGACCACGCCGCTACCGTCGGTATCGATCTGCAGGCGCCACTCCTTGGCGGTCTCGGCGACGCCGGTCGCCGCCACCCGGTCGAGCAGCTCGAAGAACTGCTGGCCCTCGAGTTCCGGTACGACCTCGCGCACCGGCCGGCCGAGGAGGTCGTCGCGCCCCAGCAGCGCCCGGTAGGCGGCGTTGGTCGCGACGTACACGTGATCGGGTCCCTGCCACGCGCCGAGGGCGAACGGCAGTGCTTCGAACACGCGGAGAACCGTGTCCGGCTCTCCCGTGGCCGAGAACAGGTCCTCGCCTTCCGGCATGCCGTGTACCTTCTCCGGTTTCCGCGGTGAAGCGTCACCTTCAGTTCTATACCCCTCCGGGGCTTCGGTACAGCGGCGTGCCGGCCGGCCCGGTTCGTCAGCGCATCTCTCCGGCCCCGACGTACGGATTGAGGCTGGCGAGCGGTTTGCCCTCGGCGAAACGGGAGTAGCGGAAGTCGGCGCCGTCGACGGCGGCGTCGCTGCTGATGCCGTCGAGCAGGAGGTCGGCGGCGAGGCGGCCCACGGCCGGGGAGATCTTGTAGCCGTGGCCGCTGAAGCCCACGAGCAGGAACAGCCCCGGGGCGGGGGACGGCCCGATGACCGGGTTGTAGTCGGGGGTGGTGTCGTAGCACCCCGCGTACGACGAGGCGAGCCGCGGATCGGGCATGGCCGGCAGCAGCCGGTCCAGCTTCGCGATGGCGGTTTCCACGAACGGGTCGTCGGCGCGATTGACGTAGTCGTCCGGGTCGGCCCACTCCGGGGTGGAGTGGTCGCTGTTGCCCACCAGCAGGTCCCCGTTGGGCTCGCGCCGGATGTACTGCAGGTTCACCAGGTCGGAGAAGGTGGGGATGTCCGGGGTGGGTTCGCCCTGGTCGACCAGCAGGAGTTGTTCCCGCTGGGCCCGGATCGGGATGTCCACCCCGGCGGTCGCGCCGAGCGCCGGCGACCACACGCCGGTCGCGAGCACGACGGTGCCCGCGTGGATCTCGGAGCCGTCCGCGAGCCGCACACCGTAGACCTCGCCGCCGTCGCGCTGCAGGAGCGAGGTGACGGTGGTGCTCTGACGCACTCGCACGCCGAGGGCACGGGCGCGGGTGCCGTAGGCCATTCCGGTCATGTAGGCGTCGCCGTGGCCGCCGAGTGGTTCGTACGCGAAGGCCGCGAAGGGATCGAGGGCGATTCCGGGCAGCAGTCGGCGGACCTCGTCGGCGTCGATCGTCTCGACGGGCACACCGAGGGAGCGGTGCATCTCGACGTTGGCGGCGAGCGGGGCGGTGTTGTCGGGCCCGACGCCGACGACGTATCCGGTCTGCCGGAAGCCGATGTCGGTGCCGAAGATCTGCTCGGCCTCGGAGAAGACCTGCACGCCGTGCCAGGCCATCGCCGCCAGCGACGGAACGCCGTAGTGGCAGCGGACGATGCCGCTCGACTTGCCGGTCATGCCGGAACACAGAGTTCCGCGTTCCAGGACGAGAACGTCGGTTTCGCCGCGCTCGGCGAGGCACCAGGCCGCAGCCAGGCCCTCGAGTCCGCCGCCGACGATGACGATGTTCGCGGTTTCGGTCATCGTGCTTCCTCACAACTCGCAACAGGGGGTGGTTTCGTGTTGAGAAACAGTGTTGCACGAAATGAAACAGTTGTGTCCGCCCCCGTGTGACAACGACGTAAAACCTGCTGGGCGGCAACGTTCCATCGTTGACGCCGGTAGCCTCGTCCGCATGACCCCCGCCGTCCGCCCGGTCACCAGACGGGACATACCGGTCTTCGCCCGCACCCTCGCCGATGCGTTCTTCGACGATCCGGTGATGATGTGGATGTGGCCCGACGACGAGCGCCGGCGCCGAGGTCTGCCACGCATGTTCGCCGCGGAGGCGCGCCACCACCTGCTGGCGCACGGCGGACTCGAGATCGCCGAGGGTCCGGACGGTGCCACCGGGGGTGCGACCATGTGGGCGCCACCGGGCCGATGGAAGGTCACCGGCTGGCGGTCGGTCCTGGTCACCGCGGGAATGATTCACGCGCTCGGCGGCCGCGCCCGCGTCGGCGCCGAGGTCAACGGCGCGCTCGAGGATGCGCATCCGGCCGAGCCGCACTGGTACCTCTCCGCCATCGGGACCGGAAACGCCACGCGTGGAGGGGGATTCGGGAAGGCGCTGTTGCGGTCCCGGCTGGACCGCTGTGACGCCGAAGGCGTGCCCGCCTATCTCGAATCGAGCAAGGAGAAGAACATCTCCTACTACGAGCGGTTCGGCTTCCGGGTCACCGGCGAGATCGCCGTCCCGAACGGCGGCCCCACCCTGTGGAAGATGTGGCGCGCGCCCGTGACGCGGTGACTCGGCGCGCGTCCCGCCGAGCTGTTGATATGCAAGCAATCGCTTGCATATACTCGTCGCTCGTGGGAGATCTCTCGACGGTCACCGCCGGGCCCAACGGCGCGCGCAGCGCCCTGGGCCGGTTCGGGACTTCCGGATGAGCACGCCGGCCGAGAGTCCGAACGCCGTGGACGGTCACGGCCGCAAGACCGGCGAGTGGGCGGAGCCCGACCCGCACGGCGGGGTGATGATGGGCAACTACGTCGACGGTGAGCGCCACGGCACGTGGCGGCACTACTTCGCCGGCGGGGCGTTGCGTTCCGAGGGCGGTTACGACCGCGGCGTCCTGCACGGCCCCTGGACCTGGTACCGCGCCACCGGCGGCCTGCTGCAGCGCGGCGGGTTCGCCCGCGGTGAGAAGCACGGCCACTGGGAGCGCTGGACCACGGCGGGAACGCTCGTCGACAGCGGAAACTGGGAGCACGGCAGGAAGACCGGCGAGTGGACCTACTACGACACCGACGGGAGCATCAGGAAAACGACCACCCACCGGCCGAGGCTGCCGCGCGGGTGACCGAACGAGGGGGAGTGCGGTGACATCGACCTTCGACCGGGATCGAGCCCTGCTGATACGGCTGTGGCGCTCGTGGGCCGAACGGGCACGGGAATTGAGCGACGAGCAGTGGACGGCCCCGACCCGGCTGCCGGGCTGGACCGTTCGGGACCTCTACGTCCACGTCACACCGGACGCCCTGATCGCGCTGCTCGCCGACCCCGCGTCCGACGGCACGGCGAAGGTCACCAGCGCCGCGGAGATGCTCCGCGTCTTCAACGCCGACCCGGTCGCCGCCGAACCGATGCACCGACGGATCGCCGAGATGGTTCGCCGCGCCGCCACCGACGTCGGCCGGGGGACGCTCGTCGAGCGATTCGCCGTCGAACTGCCGCAGGCGTTCGATCGCCTGACCGGCCTCGGCCGTGAGACCGTCGTCCCACATCCTCTGCTGGGCTCGGTGACGCTCGGCGCGCTCCTCGACCTGGCCATCCTCGAAACGACCGTTCACCTGCTCGACGTCGTCGACGCGGTCGGCGGACCGCCGCCCGAACCGGAGGCACTCGAACGCACCCGCAACGTGCTCGCCGCCGTCCCGGATGCGCGGGCCTTCATCGAGGCGGCATCGGGCCGGTCGGGCGCGCGGATACTGCCGGTGATGCGATGAGGCAACCGCGCATGTGACGCGGCACGGCTCCCGCGATCTCGTCCGCGTGCTCGGACTGCAGAGCAGCAACGTCAGCGCGACGGTGCGCAGCCTGGTCCAGCTGGGACTGGTGGCCCGCACGTCCAACCCCCGCGACGGACGGTCCCACCCCCTGCACCGGACGCCCCCGCCCCTGGCGGAACGCAACGGCCACCTGATCCGCCGGATGTGGATCACCGGTGTGGCGCGCCTGCTGTCCGAGATGGAGCCGGACGACGCGGCCGCCCTCGTCGCCGTCGCCCCGCTGCTCGAGCGCCTGGCCGCGCTGTCCGCAGACCACCCGCTGGCGGGTTGACCGCTCGTTCCCGCGCGGCGCGCCGGCGGCGTATCCCGACCGGGCCGTGTCGGCTCCCCGGTGACGCCTCCGGCGAGCACTACCCTCGGGCACCATGACCGCATTCGACGACCTCGACGACTATCTCGCGCTCCCTCGCGTCACCGCGCTCGCGCTGTCGCCGGACGGGACCCGCGTCGTGATCGCCCAGTCCACCCTGGACGAGGAGGGGACCGGGTACGTCGGGGCGCTGTGGGAGGTCGACCCGCAGGGGCATGCGCCCGCCCGGCGGCTCACATGGGGTGCGAAGGGCGAGTCGAATCCCGTCTTCACCGCCGCCGGCGACCTGCTGTTCACCGCCGCCCGGGCCGACGGGACGGACGGCGACGACGCCCCCGCCGCGCTGTGGCGGCTGCCCGCCGCCGGCGGCGAAGCACAGCGCGTGGTCTCCCGCAAGGGTGGGGTGCGCGGCGTGTGGGCGGCCGAGGCGGCGGACCGGATCGTGGTGACGGCGGACGTACTCGGCCGCACCGACGGCGACGACGAGCGGATCCGGGACGCCCGCAAGAAGCGCAAGGTCTCCGCCGTGCTGCACACCGGATACCCGGTGCGCCACTGGGATCACGACCTCGGACCGGCCGAACCGCACCTGCTCGCCCTCGCGGACGGCCCACACGCGCCCCTGTCGGACCTGACCCCCGGGCCCGGAGGCGCCCTGCGTGAGGCGTCCCTCGACCTCGCCGCCGACGGCAGCTTCGTCGTCACCACCTGGTCGGTGCCCGGGCCGCTCGCGTCCCGCCGCACCACCCTGGTGCGCATCGACACCGACACCGGACTGCGCACCGTCCTCGTCGACGACGAGGCCGCCGACGTGTTCGCCCCCGCGATCGCGCCGGACGGCACCCGGGTGGCGTTCCTGCACGAGACGCACTCCGACCCCGAGACGGCGCCGCGAATCACTCTGCGGCTGTTCGACCTTCGATCGGGTGAGACGACCCAGCTGGTGCCCGGGTGGGACCGGTGGCCGACGTCGGTCGTCTGGCGGCCCGACTCCGGGGCCCTGCTCGTGACCGCCGACGAACACGGCCGCGCCCCGATCTTCCAGGTGGCGCTGTGGGCCGACGTCCCCACGCCGTTGACCACCGACGCCGCCGCCTACACCGACCTGCGCGTCGCGCCCGACGGAACGTGCGTCTACGCCCTGCGCGCCGCCTACGACACACCGCCGCACCCGGTGCGGATCGCGCTCGACGCCCCCGGCACCGTCACCGCGCTGCGCGCCCCCGCGGAGCAGCCCGAACTGCCCGGCCGCCTCACGGAGATCACGACCGCGGCCGCCGACGGCACCCCGCTGCGGGCCTGGCTGGCCCTGCCGGCCACCGCCGATCCCGACGCGCCCGCGCCACTGCTGCTGTGGATCCACGGCGGCCCGCTCGGCTCCTGGAACACCTGGTCGTGGCGGTGGAACCCGTGGCTGCTCGTCGCCCGCGGCCACGCCGTGCTGCTCCCGGACCCCGCGCTGTCCTCCGGTTACGGGCAGGACTTCGTCCAACGCGGGTGGGGCCGCTGGGGCAAGGAGCCCTACACCGATCTGATGGCCCTGACCGATGCGGCGATCGAACTACCCGAGATCGACGCCGAGCGCACCGCCGCGATGGGGGGATCCTTCGGCGGCTACATGGCCAACTGGATCGCCGGGCACACCGACCGATTCCACGCGATCGTCACCCACGCGAGCCTGTGGGCCCTGGACCAGTTCGGGCCCACCACGGACTCGGCCTGGTACTGGGCCCGGGAGATGACTCCCGAGATGGCGGTGGAGAACTCGCCGCACCTGTACGTCGCCGACATCGTCACCCCCATGCTGGTGATCCACGGCGACAAGGACTATCGCGTGCCGATCGGGGAGGGACTGCGGCTGTGGTACGAGCTGCTGTCCGAGTCGGGGGTACCCGCCGCCGCCGACGGCTCCACCGTGCACCGCTTCCTCTACTTTCCCGACGAGAACCACTGGGTGCTCAGCCCCCAGCACGCGAAGATCTGGTACGAGGTGGTCGAGGCGTTCCTCTCGGAGCACGTGCTCGCGCGCCCCCGGGAACTGCCCGAGGTGCTCGGCTGACGCGGATCGCGCCGGTGCGCGGCTGACGACGCGGATCGCGCCGGTGCGCGGCTGACGACGCGGATCGCACCGGTGCGCGGCTCGGGATTCGAGCAGCATCTCCGCCGGGGGGCGACGCTCACCCGCCCAGCATCCGCACCCGCTCCAGCACCGGGGCGAAGGCCTCGAGATACGGCCCGTGGACGGTGTAGTAGGTGAAGCCGTAGCGGTCGCGGTTGCGCAGGACCTGATCGGCCATCCGTTCCACCGTGCCGATCAGTGCGAACGGCGTGTCCAGCAGCTCCTCGACGCTCATCATCGGACCGTAGCGCTCGAGCAGTGCCCGCGCCGCGCCCTCTCGGTCGTCGGTCACCACGACCGCCTGGACCAGCACCTGCCACTCGAGGCGGTCCGCGCGGGCGCCGGCGCGCTCACGGGCGAACCGCACGCGCTCGTCGGCCTCGGTGGCCGTCGCGATGCGCAGCACCCCGGGCGCCTGCCCCGGCACCTGCACGGCACCGGCCACCCCCACGATGTCGGCGCGCTCGGCCGCCAGCTGCAGCACCCGGTCCCCGGTGCCGCCGATCAGCAGCGGGGGACCGGTGCCGCCGAACCCGCGCCGCTGGACCGGCTGCAGCGGTGCCAGGCCCATGCCGGCGCGCAGCTCGGCGTGTTGCGGGTACCCACCCTCCGCGAAGCGGCGCCCCAGACCGTCGATCAGGGCCTCGAGCCGATCGACGCGGCGGCCGATCGGCTCCCAGCCGATGCCGGCCTCGTCGAATTCCCACTTCATGTGCCCGGCGCCGAGGCCGAGCTCGAGCCGGCCGCCGGTGAGGACGTCGGTGGTCGCGACGTCGCGGGCCAGCAGCTCCGAATTCCAGAACGGGGCGTTGAGGACGAGCGTGCCCACCCGCAGCCGCTCGGTCGCCTGCGCCGCGGCGACGAGCGTGGGAAACGGCGCGGCGACCCCCAGGTGGTCCGCGGCGAACAGCGTGTCGTACCCGAGGGCCTCGATGCGGCGGCACCGGCCGGCGAACGCGCCGGCCGACTCCAGGGCGAAGACGTTCGTGGCGAAGCGGAACTCGTTCACATCTGTCACGGTGCCGTACCCGTGATCCGCAGTCCAGCAGGCCCGCTCCGGGTCCGTGGGGCGTGTGCAGGCGGTTTGCCTCCGCTGACTACGATTGCGGGGTGACCAGTGCGCCAGAGAACCACCAGAACCCCGCCGACGCCCTCCCCAAGAGCTGGGACCCCAGCACCGTAGAGGACGAGCTGTACCAGGGCTGGGTGGACGCCGGTTACTTCGTCGCCGATCCGTCCAGCGACAAGCCCGGCTACTCGATCGTGCTGCCGCCGCCGAACGTCACCGGCAGCCTGCACATGGGCCACGCCCTCGACCACACCCTGATGGACGCGCTGTCGCGCCGCAAACGCATGCAGGGCTACGAGGTGCTCTGGCTGCCCGGCATGGACCACGCCGGCATCGCCACCCAGACCGTCGTCGAGAAGCAGCTCGCGGTGGACGGGAAGGCCAAGGAGGACTTCGGCCGCGAACTGTTCGTCGACAAGGTCTGGGACTGGAAGCGCGAGTCGGGCGGCACCATCCAGGGCCAGATGCGCCGCATCGGCGACGGCGTCGACTGGTCCCGCGACCGGTTCACCATGGACGAGGGCCTCTCGCGGGCCGTGCAGACGATGTTCAAGCGGCTCTACGACGACGGGCTGATCTACCGGGCCGAGCGACTGGTGAACTGGTCGCCCGTGCTGCAGACCGCGATCTCCGACATCGAGGTCAAGTTCGAGGAGGTCGAGGGCGAACTCGTGTCGCTGCGCTACGGCTCCCTCAACGACGACGAGCCGCACGTGATCGTCGCCACCACCCGGGTGGAGACGATGCTGGGCGACACGGCCGTCGCGGTGCACCCGGACGACGAGCGCTACAAGCACCTGGTCGGCACCACCCTCGAGCACCCCCTCACCGGCCGGCGGATCCCCGTGATCGCCGACGAGTACGTCGACCCCGAATTCGGCACCGGCGCCGTGAAGATCACGCCCGCGCACGACCCCAACGACTTCGAGATGGGCCTGCGGCACAACCTGCCGATGCCCACCATCATGGACAAGGCCGGCAAGATCGCCGACACCGGAACGCAATTCGACGGCATGGACCGGTTCGAGGCGCGGGTCAAGGTGCGCGAGGCGCTGGCCGAGCAGGGGCGGGTCGTCGCCGAGAAGCGTCCCTACCTGCACAGCGTCGGTCACTCCGAGCGCAGCGGCGAGACCATCGAGCCCCGGCTGTCGATGCAGTGGTGGGTCAAGGTCGATGCGCTCGCCGAGGCGGCGGGCGACGCGGTCCGCAACGGCCACACCGTGATTCACCCGGCCAGCCAGGAACCGCGCTGGTTCGCCTGGGTCGACAACATGCACGACTGGTGCATCTCGCGGCAGTTGTGGTGGGGGCACCGCATCCCGATCTGGTACGGCCCCGACGGCGAGGTCGAGTGCTTCGGTCCGGACCAGACCGCCCCCGAGGGGTGGGAGCAGGACCCCGACGTGCTCGACACCTGGTTCTCCTCGGGCCTGTGGCCGTTCTCCACGATGGGCTGGCCCGACACGACGCCGGAGCTCGAAAAGTTCTATCCCACAAGCGTGCTCGTCACCGGTTACGACATCCTGTTCTTCTGGGTGGCCCGGATGATGATGTTCGGCCTGTACGTCGCGAACGACGAGGCGATCACCGCCGGCGGGAAGTCCGGCGTCCAGGTGCCGTTCAAGGACCTGTTCCTGCACGGCCTCGTGCGCGACCAGTACGGCAAGAAGATGTCCAAGTCGCGCGGCAACGGCATCGATCCGCTGGACTGGGTGGAGCGGTACGGCGCCGACGCACTGCGCTTCACCCTGGCCCGCGGCGCCAACCCCGGGAGCGACCTCGCCGTGGGCGAGGACCACGCGCAGTCCTCCCGCAACTTCGCCAACAAGCTGTTCAACGCGACCAAGTTCGCCCTGATGAACGGCGCCGTCGTCACCGAGCTGCCGGCGCGCGCTGCGCTCACCGACGCGGACCGGTGGATCCTCGACCGGCTCGAGCAGGTCCGCGCCGAGGTCGACGAGGCGTTCGAACGGTTCGAGTTCTCCAAGGCGTGCGAGGCGCTCTACCACTTCGCGTGGGACGAGGTGTGTGACTGGTACCTCGAGCTCGCCAAGGTGCAGCTCGCCGACGGCAGCGAGTACGCGGAGGGGACCAAGGCGGTCCTCGGCAACGTCCTCGACCAGCTGCTGCGCCTGCTGCACCCGGTGATCCCGTTCGTCACCGAAACCCTCTGGAAGGTGCTCACCGGCGGCGAGTCCGTGGTCGTCGCGTCGTGGCCGGGCACCAGCGGGGTCGCGGCCGACGCCGACTCCGCGCGCCGCGTCGAGGATCTGCAGAAGCTCGTCACCGAGGTCCGCCGCTTCCGCAGCGACCAGGGCCTCAAGCCGTCGCAGAAGGTCGCCGCGCGGCTCACCGAGATCGACGCCGCCGACCTGGCCGCCCAGGTGCCGGCCGTGCGGTCGCTGGCGCGACTGACCGAGCCGGCGGACGGGTTCTCCGCCACCGCCTCCATCGAGGTGCGCCTGTCCCGCGCCACCGTCACCGTCGAGCTGGACACCTCCGGCACCGTCGACGTGGCGGCCGAGCGTGCCCGGCTGGGCAAGGACCTCGCGGTCGCCGAGAAGGAGCTCGCGGGCACGTCCGCCAAGCTCGGCAACGAGGCGTTCCTCGCCAAGGCGCCCGCGGCGGTCGTCGAGAAGATCACCGCCCGCAAGCAGATCGCGGAGGAGGAGATCGCCCGGATCACCTCCCGACTCCAGGAGCTGGGGTCGGCGTGAGCGAGGACCGGTCCGCGGCGACGCCGGCGCAGCCTTCGCCGGTCGACCTGGCCGAGCTGACCCTCGTCGAGGCCGAACTCGACAAGCGCTGGCCCGAAACGAAGATCGAGCCGTCTCTCACCCGGATCGCGGCGCTGATGGATCTGCTCGGATCCCCGCAGCGCAGCTATCCGGCCATCCAGATCGCCGGCACCAACGGCAAGACGTCGGTGAGCCGGATGATCGACGCCCTGCTGACCCGGTTGCACCGGCGGACCGGCCGCACCACGAGCCCGCACCTGCAGCTGGCCACCGAGCGGATCAGCATCGACGGGGCGCCGGTCTCGCCGCGCACCTACGTCGACATCTATCGCGAACTCGAGCCGTACGTCGCGATGATCGACGCCCAGTCGCAGGCTGCGGGCGGCCCGGCGATGAGCAAGTTCGAGGTGACCACGGCGATGGCCTTCGCCGCGTTCGCCGAGGCTCCCGTCGACGTCGCCGTCGTCGAGGTGGGGCTCGGTGGCACCTGGGACGCCACCAACGTCGTGGACGCGCAGGTCGCGGTGATCACCCCGATCGGGCTCGACCACACCGAGTACCTCGGTCCCGACCTCCCGACGATCGCGGGGGAGAAGGCCGGGATCATCAAGAAGGCTGCCGACGACGGGCTGGTTCCCCGCGACACCGTCGCCGTCCTGGCCCAGCAGGAGCCCGAGGTGATGGAGGTGCTGCTGCGACGGGCCGTCGAGGCGGATGCCGCCGTGGCGCGCGAGGGCTCCGAGTTCAAGGTCCTGGCCCGGCGCATCGCCGTGGGGGGTCAGCAGCTCGAGCTGCAGGGCCTGGGCGGGGTGTACACCGACATCTTCCTGCCGCTGCACGGCGAGCACCAGGCCCGCAACGCCTCGCTCGCGCTCGCCGCCGTGGAGGCGTTCTTCGGCGCCGGCGCCGACCGGCAGCTCGACGGCGACGCGGTGCGCGCGGCGTTCGCGTCGGTGCTCAACCCGGGCCGGCTCGAACGGGTGCGCAGCGCCCCGACGGTCTTCCTCGACGCCGCCCACAACCCCCACGGGGCGAAGGCGCTCGCCGCGGCCCTGGCCGACGAGTTCGACTTCCGCAAGCTGGTCGGAGTGGTGTCGGTGATGGCCGACAAGGATGTGCCCGGCCTGCTCGACGCGCTCGAGCCGGTGTTCGACGAGATCGTCGTCACCCACAACGGTTCGCCGCGGGCCATGGACGTCGACGAGCTCGCCGACCTGGCCGTGGCCCGGTTCGGCGACGAACGCGTGGTGGTCGCGCAGACACTGCCCGACGCCCTCGAGACGGCCATCGCCATCGCCGAGGAGGTCGCCGAGCCGGGTGAGGCAGTATCGGGGGCGGGCGTCGTGGTCACCGGTTCGGTGGTGACCGCCGGCGCCGCCCGCACTCTCTTCGGAAAGGACCCCGCGTGAGCGAGGCAGCTGACAACCCCGGCGAATCGCCGGATCGGGACTCCGCCGTCCGGCCCCCGGCGAAGGACCCGTGGAAGGGACTGCGCGGCGTCATGGCCGGCACGCTCGTCCTCGAGGCCATCGTGGTCCTGCTCGTGCTGCCGGTCGTCGCGGTCATCGGTGGGGGGCTGACGTGGTTCTCGGGCGGCTACATCGTGCTCCTCGCCGTCGCGATGATCGCGGGCGCCGGGCTGCAGGGCCGGCCGTGGGCGCTCTGGTACAACCTCGCGCTGCAGGTGCTGACCCTGCTGGGCTTCGTGGTGGACCTGTCGCTCGGCATCGTCGGCGTGCTCTTCAGCGTGGTCTGGGGCTACATCCTGTACCTGCGCAAGGACATGAAGGACCGCGAGGCGCGGGGTCTGCTGCCGGGGCAGCGGGGCTGACCACTACGCTGTGCGCGTGACTGAGCGGACCCTGGTACTGATCAAGCCCGACGGCGTGGCCCGTCGTCATGTCGGAGAGATCCTCTCGCGCATCGAGCGCAAGGGACTCGACATCGTGGCACTCGAGCTGCGCACCGCCACCGAGGAGGTGGCCGCCGCCCACTACGCCGAGCACGAGGGCAAACCCTTCTACCCCGGCCTGATCGAGTTCATCACCTCGCGCCCGCTGGTCGCGGCCGTGCTCGAGGGCCCCCGGGCCATCGCCGCGTTCCGTCAGCTCGCGGGCGGCACCGATCCGGTGGAGAAGGCCGTTCCCGGCTCCATCCGCGGTGATCTCGGGCTCGACGCCGGGGAGAACCTGGTGCACGGCTCCGACTCGGTGGAGTCCGCCGAGCGCGAGATCGCCCTCTGGTTCCCCGCCCTCGCCGGGTCCTGATCCGTATCGACTGCCCCGCCACGGCGCCCTCCGGGGCGCCGTTGGCGTATCCACGGACCTCTGTGTGGGATACTGAGGTAGGTCGCCCCGCTTCGAGTGTTGCGGAACGACCGAACGACATCACGGATCGATGCCCGACATCGCTGTGACCGGGGACGCAGGAGACACCTCGCTCGGTTGCACGCTGGATGCACCGGCGCTCGATCCGCGATCCAGCCAGGCACCGCTCGGCCGTGCAGTGAAAACGGGCACCGGACGACCGCGCGATGCGAGACCGCACATCTCGCGCCTCCCGGTGCGAGCACACACAGACAGCGCCCTCGCGTGGCCGCGTCACATCGCTCGAGACGAGGATGGACGCGCCCGGGGGCCCGAGGAGACCTACGTGGCCGAACAAGCGCCGCCGAACGACAATTCCAACGAAGAGGGCACCGTGGTGCTGCCGCCGAAGATGCGCGTGCACGCCCTTGCCAAACTGCTCGGCCTGACCAGCAAACAGGTCATGGCCAAGGCCGCCGACCTCGGCACCGAGCTGCGCAGTGCCCACTCGAGCCTGCAGCGCGACCTCGCCGAACAGATCCGCGCCGCGCTCGGCGCACCGGCCGAGGCCGAACCGGTGCCCACCGCGGAAGCCGCACCGGAACCGGTGGGTGAGGCGCCCGAGGTGCCCGCCGGAGAGGCCGCCGTCGCGGTGCCCGCCGAGGTCCCCGTGGAGGAGCCGGCGGCCGCGGTCCAGGACACTACCGCTCAGGAACCCGCCGCGGAGTCCGTCGAGGCACCCGCGGCCCCGGCCCTGTTCACCGGCGTGGAGCAGGAGACCCCGGTGTTCGCCGCGCCGGAACCGAGCACCGCCGAGCCCGTCGTCAGCGCACCGCTGTTCCTGCAGCCGGAGGTCACCACTCCCGTCGAGGCCCCGCCCCGTCGACGCCGTTCCCGGCGAGCGGCCGAGGCACCCGAGCCCGCCGTCGCCGAGGAGGTCACCGAGGAGACCGCCGCGGTGGAGGAACCGGCCGAGGAGACCGCCGAGGAGGAGGAGCCGCGTCGGCGCCGTCGTGGCCGCCGTGGCCGTGGCCGTGGCCGCGGCGAACAGCCCGAGACGCAGGACGAGACCACCGCCGAGGAGGGGACAGCTGCGGCGGAGGCCGAGGAAGCGGAGGCCGAGGAGCCGACGGAGGCCGAGGAGCCGACGACGGAGGAAGCCGCGACCGCCGGGCCGGAGGCCGGGGAGGCCGAAGGCGGGGAGGCCGAGCAGGCCGAGGCCGAGCAGGCCGAGGCCGAGGAGGAGTCCGCGGAAGGTCCCTCGCGCCGTCGTCGCCGTCGTCGTCGCCGCAAGGGCAGCGCGGACGGCGCCGAGACCGTCGCCGAGGACGACTCGGTCCCCACCGTCGTCCACGAGCGCGAGCCGCGGCCCAAGGCCCGCGCCGCCAAGGACGAGGTGCAGGGCATCACCGGTTCCACCCGGCTCGAGGCCAAGCGCCAGCGCCGCCGCGACGGCCGGGACGCGGGCCGCCGTCGGCCCCCGATCCTCACCGAGTCGGAGTTCCTCGCCCGTCGCGAGTCCGTCGACCGCGTCATGGTGGTGCGGGAGAAGACCGGTGACGGTGCGCACCCCGGGAACATCACGCAGGTCGCGGTCCTCGAGGACGGCGTCCTGGTCGAGCACTTCGTGACCAGCGCCGGATCCGGTTCGATGGTCGGCAACATCTTCCTCGGCCGTGTCCAGAACGTGCTTCCCTCGATGGAGGCGGCGTTCATCGACATCGGCAGGGGCCGCAACGGCGTCCTCTACGCCGGCGAGGTCAACTGGGAGGCCGCCGGGCTCGGCGGCAACTCCCGCAAGATCGAGCAGGCCCTCAAGCCGGGTGACCGGGTGCTCGTGCAGGTCAGCAAGGACCCGGTCGGGCACAAGGGCGCCCGCCTGACCACGCAGATCAGCCTCGCCGGCCGATTCCTGGTGTACGTGCCGGGCGGCTCGTCCACCGGCATCAGCCGCAAGCTGCCCGACACCGAGCGCAAGCGGCTCAAGGAGATCCTGCGCGAGATCGTCCCGGCCGAGGCCGGCGTGATCATCCGCACCGCGGCGGAGGGCGTGAGCGAAGACGAGCTCGCCCGCGACGTGCAGCGCCTGCAGACGCAGTGGGCTTCCATCGAGGAGCAGGCCGCCAAGCTCGAGTCCGACGGCTCGGGGCAGCCGAAGACCCTCTACGAAGAGCCCGACCTGCTGGTCAAGGTGATTCGCGACCTGTTCAACGAGGACTTCTCCAAACTCGTCATCGAGGGCGAGAACGCCTGGACCACCGTCGAGAGCTACATCCGCACCGTCGCACCGGACATGGTGCCCCGCGTGGAGCGGCACGATCCCGACTCGGGTGGACGCGACGTGTTCGCCGCCCACCGCATCGACGAGCAGCTCGCCAAGGCGCTCGACCGCAAGGTGTGGCTGCCGTCCGGTGGCACGCTCGTCATCGATCGCACCGAGGCGATGACCGTCGTCGACGTCAACACCGGCAAGTTCACCGGGGCCGGCGGCAATCTCGAAGAGACCGTCACCCGCAACAATCTCGAGGCGGCCGAGGAGATCGTGCGGCAGATGCGGCTGCGCGACATCGGCGGCATGATCGTCGTCGACTTCATCGACATGGTGCTCGAGTCGAACCGCGACCTGGTGCTGCGACGCCTCACCGAGGCGCTCGGCCGGGACCGCACCCGCCACCAGGTCTCCGAGGTGACCTCGCTGGGGCTCGTGCAGATGACGCGCAAGCGGCTCGGCACGGGTCTGGTGGAGGCGTTCTCCACCACGTGCGAGCACTGCCACGGCCGCGGCATCGTCGTGCACAGCGAACCCGTCGAGGCCGGCGCGGCCGAGGACGGTGGGCGGCCCGCCCGTGCCGAGAGCGGCTCCCGGCGCCGCCGGGGCCGTGACCGCGGCGCCCAGCCGGAGGCGGCGACGACCGAGACGGCCGCGCCCGCGCCGGTACCCGAGGTGGCGACAGTGGACGCGACCGTCAAGCGTGCCCACCCGGTGGCCCTGGCGATGGCTGCGCACCACGGGAACCACGACGAGAACCCGGCGGAATCCGGCGCCGAGCAGGCGCAGGCAGCGCCGGCCGCGCCGGCCCAGCCGGCCGAAACACGCGAGGCCCAGCCGGCCGAAACACGCGAGGCTGAGCCGGCCGAATCACGCAAGGCTGGGCCCGCCGACACGCGCGAGGCGCGGCCGGCCGAAGCACCGGAGGCCGAAAAGCAGGCAGCGGAGCCGGCGGCCCGTCGCCGTCGCCGGGTCTCACGGGCCGCCGCGGCCCCGACGGGCGACGGCACCGGCGCCGGCACCGTCTTCGTGGTGCCCACACCGGCCCCCGCACCGGAGCCTGCGGCGGTGGCCGCCGCGCCGGTCCCGGACGGGGAGAACGCCGAGCCGGTGGTCGTTCGACGGCCGCGTCGTCGCCGGGCCGCGGGCCGGCCCGCCGGCCCGCCGGTCGAAGCACAGGCATGAGGTCCGACCGGGCCCGACACCGCGCGGGCCCGGTTTGACCCTGGCAGTCACCTTCCCGTAATCTTGGTCAGTCGCTACTCGGCGATACGGCCCTGCTGCGCCCGATGCGGGAAGGTGGCGGGCCCCGAGTCAGCAACCACACCAGACCAGTCGCGTTGCACACCGTGGCGCGAGCACGTTCGAACTAGCAAGGGGTAGCCGTCCGATGGCAACGTACGCGATCGTCAAGACCGGCGGTAAGCAGTACAAGGTCGCTGAGGGCGATCTCGTCAAGGTCGAGAAGATCGAGGGTGAGCCCGGCACTGCTGTCTCGCTTGCTCCGGTCCTCGTCGTCGACGGAGCCGAGCTGACCACCGACGCCGACAAGCTGGCGAAGGTCACGGTCACCGGCGAGATCGTCGAGCACACCAAGGGCCCGAAGATCCGCATCCACAAGTTCAAGAACAAGACCGGCTACCACAAGCGCCAGGGTCACCGTCAGAAGCTGACGGTCCTGAAGGTCACCGGCATCAAGTAATTCGGGCTTCCGCTTCAAACCCCAGGAGGGTTCGTCATGGCACACAAGAAGGGCGCATCCAGCTCCCGTAACGGTCGCGATTCGAACGCCCAGCGTCTCGGCGTCAAGCGCTTCGGCGGCCAGGCCGTCAACGCCGGTGAGATCCTGGTGCGCCAGCGCGGCACCCACTTCCACCCCGGCGTGAACGTCGGCCGTGGCGGCGACGACACGCTGTTCGCCCTCGCTGCCGGTGCCGTCGAGTTCGGCACCAAGCGTGGTCGCAAGACGGTCAACATCGTTCCGGTCGCGGCAGACGCCTGATCTGCCGTCCGAATCGGACACCGCGGAGGTTCCCTTCGCACATACTCCCAGTAGGGGCGGACCAGGGTCGCACACCCGGGTCCGCCCCTACTGTTTTCGGGGCGACCGGTAGCGGTCGTTCCGGCACAACCCCGGTAGTCCCGGCCCAGTCGGGCTACCGGTCGACACAACAGTTCCACCATTCGACGGAGGTCCACCCATGTCCCGCTTCATCGACCGGGTGGTGCTGCACGTCACCGCCGGCAAGGGTGGCAACGGCTGCGCCTCCGTCCATCGCGAGAAGTTCAAGCCGCTCGGAGGCCCCGACGGCGGCAACGGCGGCAACGGCGGCAACGTCGTGCTCGAGGTGGACGAAGGTGTCCACACCCTCCTCGACTTCCACTTCCACCAGCACGCGAAGGCCACGAACGGCACGCAGGGCGCCGGCAGCAACCGCGACGGCGCCAACGGCGGCGACCTCGTGCTCAAGGTGCCCGACGGCACCGTCGTGCTCGACAAGGACGGCCGGATCCTGGCCGACATGGTCGGCGCCGGCACCCGCTTCGTCGCCGCCCACGGCGGCCGCGGCGGCCTCGGCAACGCGGCCCTGGCGTCGAAGGCCCGCAAGGCCCCCGGCTTCGCCCTGCTCGGCGAGGAGGGGGAGGAGCGCGAACTCGTCCTCGAACTCAAGTCTGTCGCCGACGTCGGGCTGGTCGGGTTCCCGTCCGCCGGTAAGTCCTCCCTGGTGTCGGTGCTCTCCGCGGCCAAGCCGAAGATCGCCGACTACCCGTTCACCACACTCGTCCCCAACCTCGGGGTCGTGCAGTCGGGCGACACCACGTTCACCGTCGCCGACGTGCCGGGCCTGATCCCCGGCGCCAGCCAGGGCCGCGGTCTCGGCCTGGACTTCCTGCGTCACCTCGAGCGCTGCGCCGTGCTCGCGCACGTCGTCGACTGCGCGACGCTCGAGCCGGGGCGCGATCCCGTCTCCGACATCGACGCACTCGAGGCCGAGCTGGCCGCGTACCAGCCGGCGTTGTCCGGCGACAGCAGCCTGGGCGACCTCGCCGATCGTCCCCGCATCGTCATCCTCAACAAGGTCGACGTGCCGGACGCCGCCGAACTCGCCGATTTCGTCACCGCCGAGCTCGAGGAGCGGGGCTGGCCGGTGTTCCGGATCTCCGCCGTCAGCCGGGAAGGGCTGCGTCCGCTGACCTTCGCGCTGGCGCGGATGGTGGAGGAGTACCGGAAGGCGCATCCGCCGGCCGCGCCGCGGCGGCCGGTCATCCGGCCCGTCGCCGTCGACGAGACCGGCTTCAGCGTCGTCGCCGACCCCGAGACGCCGGGCGGCTTCATCGTGCGCGGCACCCGGCCCGAGCGCTGGGTGCGTCAGACGGCGTTCGACAACGACGAGGCCGTCGGCTACCTCGCGGATCGGCTCGCCCGCCTCGGTGTCGAGGACGAACTCGTCAAGCAGGGCGCCGAACCGGGTGCCTCCGTCACCATCGGCGACGTCTCGTTCGAGTGGGAGCCGCAGACCCAGGCCGGCGTGGACGTCGTACCCACCGGCCGCGGCACCGACGCCCGGCTCGACCAGGTCGATCGGGTCGGCGCCGCCGAACGTCGCCACGCCAAGCGGGTCCGCCGCGGCCTCGCGACCGACGACGACGAGTTCTGACCGCCGCACAACGAGCCCAGAAGCAGGAGATCGTGAGCGATACCCGGGAGGCCGTCGCCGGCGCGCGCCGCGTCGTGGTGAAGATCGGCTCGTCCGCCATCACCAGCCTGGTCGGCGGCCTCGACCGGGACCGTCTCGACGGCCTGGTCGACGCCCTCGAAGAGCGCATGCGCTCCGGCTCGGACGTGGTGGTGGTGTCCTCCGGCGCGGTCGGCGCCGGCCTGGCCCCGCTGGGCCTGACCATCCGGCCCCGCGACCTGGCCACCAAGCAGGCCGCGGCCAGCGTCGGACAGCTTGCCCTGGCCCACGCATGGGGCACCTCCTTCGCGCGGTACGGCCGCACCGTCGGGCAGGTGCTGCTCACGGCCGACGACATCGCGCGGCGCACCCAGCACCGCAATGCCCAGCGCACCCTCGACCGGCTGCGCGCGTTGCACGCCGTGCCCGTGGTCAACGAGAACGACACCGTCGCGACCACCGAGCTGCGGTTCGGCGACAACGATCGTCTCGCCGCGCTCGTCGCGCACCTCGTCGGCGCCGACGCGCTGATCCTGCTCTCCGACGTCGACGGCCTCTACGACGGCGATCCCCGTAAGGGCGACGCCCACCTCATCGCGGAGGTGACGAGCCCGGAGGACCTCGACGGCGTCGTCGCCGGGTCCGGGGGCGCCCTCGGCACGGGCGGGATGGCGTCGAAGCTGTCCGCCGCGCGGCTGGCCGCGGATTCGGGTGTGCCGGTGCTGCTCACCGCCGCGTCGCAGGCCGACCGCGCCCTCGGTGCCGCGGACGTGGGCACCGCGTTCGCGGCGCGGCCCGACCGGATGTCGGCGCGGCGGTTCTGGGTGCGGCACGCCGCCGACACCCACGGCACCCTGCACCTGGACGCGGGCGCGGTACGGGCGGTGGTGGAACGGCGCCGCTCGCTGCTCGCGGCGGGCATCACGGGAATGAGCGGGCGCTTCCACGGTGGGGACGTGGTGGCGCTGGTCGGTCCGGACGGCCGCACGGTGGGGCGCGGCGTGGTGGCCTACGACGCCGCCGAGCTGGACTGGATGATCGGGTTCTCCACGCGGCAGCTGCCGGCGGACCTGCAGCGGCCGGTGGTGCACGCGGACGATCTCGTGACGCTGTAGGCGCGGGCGGTCACCGGCCGGACGTGGCCGCCGGTGTCGCGCTGAGCAGGGCCGTGAGCACCTCCGAGCAGCCCGCGTCGACCTTCACGGTGGCGAGGGGATCGCCGCGGGTGACACCACGGTTGACCACGGCCACGGGCATGCGGCGCTTGGCGGCGTGCCGCACGAACCGCAGTCCGGACATCACCGTCAGGGAGCTGCCGACCACGAGCAGGGCCTCCGCCGCCTCGACGAGGGCGAAGGCGCGGTCGACGCGCTCGCGTGGCACCGATTCACCGAAGTAGACGATGTCCGGTTTGAGCATTCCTCCGCACCGCTCGCAGTCCACCATTCGGAAGCTGCCGGTGTCGTCGACGACCGCGTCGGCGTCGGGCGCCACCTCGAGACCGGTCGTCCCCCGAACCCGTTCGAGGAAGCCCGGATTGGCGGCGGTGAGCCGCTCGGCGAGGGTGAAGCGCGAGATCCGGTGGTCGCACGCCAGGCAGCGCACCTGCGCGTAGCAGCCGTGCAGGTCGATCACCCGCCGGCTGCCGGCCTTGGTGTGCAGCAGGTCCACGTTCTGGGTCAGGACGCCGAGGACGGTGCCGCGGCGTTCGAGCGCGGCGAGGGCGCGGTGCCCGGCGTTCGGCCGTGCGGAGTCCATGTGCCGCCACCCGACATGGTTGCGCGCCCAGTAGCGGCGGCGGAACTCCGGATCCCCGACGAACTGCTGGTAGGTCATCGGGTTGCGGGGTGGCGCGCCGGGGCTGCGGTAGTCCGGGATGCCGGAGTCGGTGGAGATGCCCGCGCCGGTGAGCACGCACAACCGCCGGCCGTCGAGCAGGTGGTGCAGCGGTTCGATCACCCCGTCCAGGGTAGCGGCGGGTCAGTACCCGGCGCTCGGGTCGACGACCGCGGCGAGATCGAGGCCGGCCGCGAAGCGCGTGACGTTCTCGGTCACGTGCTCGGCGAACGCGGGGATGCGCAGTGCCGGGGGATTGGAGTCGTGCGGCGTGATCATGGCGTTGCGCAGCGACCACAGCGGGTGCCCGTCCGGCAGCGGTTCCGGATCTGTGACGTCCAGACCGGCGCCCGCGATGACGCGGCGGCTCAGGGCGTCCACCAGCGCGTCGGTGTCGACGAGGCTGCCGCGGGCAACGTTGATCACCCAGGCGGTGGGCTTCATCGCGGCCAGCTCGTCGGCGCCCACCAGTTGCTCGGTCTCGGCCGTGGCCGGGGCGGCGATCACGAAATGGTCTGCGCGGGGCCATACTTCGTCGATCCGTGCGACGGGGACGGTCTCCACGGCGCCGGGGACGGGGCGGCCGCTGCGGGTGACCGCGAGCGCCTGGGCGCCGAGCGAACCGAGCATGGGGATCAGGGCCCGGCCGATGCCCCCCGCCCCGATGATCCCGACGGTGGCGCCGCGCAGGGTGCCCAGCTGAGGATAGAACACGTTCGGCGTCCACGACGTGGCCGCCAGGTGGTCGGGGAGCGCCCGCACGCCGGCGAGCAGCAGCATGAGCGCGTGTTCGGCGACCGTCGCGGCGAACGCCCCGGCGGCCGACGTCCACGTCACCTGGGGGTGCGCGCGGATGACGCCGGCGTCGAGCCAGTCCTCCACGCCGGCGGCGGGCAACTGAACCCACCGCACCGACGCCGGCAGCACCGCGGGGAACTCGTCCGGTCCGGCGGTCCAGACCACGGCGTCGGGGCGGTCGTCGAACCCGCACACGCGACCGCCGCCGGCCCCGATCGCCCGGTCGAACACGATGTCCGGGGCGGGGCCGACGGCGATGCGCGGCTGTCGCTCGTAGGTCATGGCTCCGACTCTAGGCGCGAACGCCCGGCCGGTCACTCGCTGCGGGCTCTCAGACGACCTCGACGAGGGGGTACACGCCGTTCTCGTCGTGGACCTCCCGGCCGGTGACCGGCGGGTTGAACACGCAGAACATGCGCATCCGGGTGTCCGGCTCGACGCGGTGCCGCTCATGGCCGTTCAGCAGGTACATCGTGCCGGGCGCGAGCGGGTACACCGTGCCGGTCTCGAGGTCGGTGAGGGTGCCGGTGCCCTCGATGAGCCACACCGCCTCGATGTGGTTCGCGTAGTGGAACTCGTTGACGGTGCCGGCCTCGATCGTGGTCTCGTGGAACGAGAACCCGACCTTGTCGCCGCCGAGCACGATGCGCTTGCTGCGCCAGTTGCCGTTGTCCGACGTGATGTCGCGCTCGGTGCCGGTGATTTCCTCGGTGGTACGGACGATCATACGTAAGTCCTTCTGAAGCGTGTCTTTTCGTACGTGGTTCGACGGCGGTCGGGACTCAGGCCCGGACCACCGAGGTGGCCTCGCACAGGATGTTCAGACCGTGCTCGAGCTCGTCGTCGCCGATCGTCAGCGGCGGAAGCAGCTTGACGACCTCGTCGGAGGGGCCGGAGGTCTCCGCGAGCAGGCCTTGCTCGAACGCGAGGGCGCACACCTTCTGTGCGTCGTTCGGCTCGTCGAACACCAGGCCCTGAACCATGCCGCGACCGCGGGTGGAGACGCCGTCGAACATGTCGGACAGGTTCATGAAGGTCTGCCGGATCCGCTCGCCCTTGCGCAACGTCTCGCGCTCGAGGCGGTCGTCGGCCCAGTAGTGCTGCAGCGCCTTCGCCGCGGTGACGAACGCCGGGTTGTTGCCGCGGAACGTGCCGTTGTGCTCGCCCGGGCCCCACACGTCGAGGTCGCGCTTGAACAGCGTGAGCGCCAGCGGCAGGCCGTACCCGCCGATCGACTTCGACAGGGTCACGATGTCCGGGGTGATCCCCGCGACCTCGAACGAGAAGAACGGGCCGGTGCGGCCGCAGCCCATCTGCACGTCGTCGACGATGAGCAGGATGTCGCGCTCGGCGCACAGATCGGCGAGGGCACGGAGCCATTCGGGGCGGGCGACGTTCACGCCGCCCTCGCCCTGCACGGTCTCCACGATGACCGCCGCCGGGCGGTTCAGGCCGCTGCCGGAGTCGTCGAGCACGCGGGAGAACCAGTGGAAGTCCTCGGTGACACCGTCGAAGTAGTTGTCGAACGGCATCGGGGTGGCGTGCACCAGCGGCACGCCGGCCCCGGCCCGCTTCATCGAGTTGCCCGTCACCGACAGCGCACCCAGGGTCATCCCGTGGAATGCGTTGGTGAAGTTGATGATCGACTCGCGGCCGGTGACCTTGCGGGCGAGCTTGAGCGCCGACTCGACCGCGTTGGTGCCCGTCGGGCCGGGGAACTGGACCTTGTAGTCGAGGCCGCGCGGGGCCAGGATGTGGCTCTCGAACGTCTCGAGCAGCTCCCGCTTGGCGACGGTGGACATGTCGAGGCCGTGGGTGATGCCGTCACCCATGATGTAGTCCACGAGCGCGGTCTTCAGGACCGGGTTGTTGTGCCCGTAGTTGAGGGCTCCCGCGCCGGCGAAGAAGTCGAGGTAGTCCTTGCCGTTCTCGTCGCGGAGCCACGATCCGGACGCCGTGTCGAACACGGTCGGCCAGCCGCGGCTGTAGCTGCGCACCTCGGATTCGAGGTAATCGAAAACGCTGTGCTTGGCGGGGGTTTCGGGGTGCTCCAGGATGGTCATTCCTCGTCCTCCTGCGGCGAATTCGCTTTCGCCGGTCGTGTATTCATTCGCCGATCGTGTAGAGATCCTCGGCCATGTGTGAATCGGGAAAATCCGAAGGGGTGAACAATTCGCTCCGGGTGATGCGCAGTCCGCGTCGCCGGGCGAGCGCCGTGAACAGCGCGATGGACGCCTCGTTGTCCGGGCTGACGGTCGTCTCGAGCCGGTTCACGCCGGCGTCGGCGAGCCGGTCCCACAGGCTGTCGAGCATCCGGCCCGCGATGCCGCGGCCACGTTGGGCCTGGTCGACGGCCACCTGCCAGACGAACAGCGTGTTCGGCGACTCGGGACGGCGGTAGCCGCTGACGAAACCCACCGCCTCGTCGTCACCCGCGGTGGCGACGACCGAGGTCGCCGCGAAATCGCGGCACCACAGCACGTATGCATAACTGGAATTGACGTCGAGCACTTTCGAGTCGCGCGCGATCTGCCACATGCGAATTCCGTCGGAAATACGCGGTGTGCGGAAATTCGGCTCGGTCGGCGCGCTCGCCGTTTCGGCGGGCACACGGGGCGGGGTACTTCTCTGCGTCACAGGCGTCATAAGCGGTCTCGAACCTAACAACTTCGTGGGCGGGATTCACCCGCCTTGTCGGGATCCGTCGCCGAGTACCCCGCCTCCGCGCAGGTGAGACACCCATGTGAGAAGGGTCACTTCGCGTAGCGCCCGGGCCGAGCGCGGCGATTATTTCGGGCTCGCCAGAGCCAGCGGCAGCACCGCGGAGGCCCCGGCCCGGATCAGGGTCCGTGCCGCCATCGTCATCGTCCAGCCGGTGTCGGTGACCGCGTCGACGAGCAGGATCGGTCCCCGGGTTTCGCGGAGGTCGGGGCTCTCCCACGCGTCCACGAGGCCGGCGATCCGGTACGCCGAGTTCGCTGCCGTCACCGGGGGCCGGCCGGGCCGGGCACGCAGCACGCCGAGATCCTCGAGCCGGCCGAGCTGCGCCAGCCGCGCCGCCAGGGAACCGACCAGGCGAGGGTGGGTCGCCGACTCCACGGCCATCACCGCGGTCGGGCGGTGCGACCAGTCCCAGGCCTTGAGCACCTCCACGGCGGCCTGCACCACCGCGTCGGGCACCGGCGCGTCGGGGCCGTCCAGCAGCGCCCGCAGCCGCGGTCCCCACCCGAGGTCCGACAGCCGGCCGAGTACCCGGCCCGGCTCGGGCCCGTCGGTGATCTTCCCGGACAGTGCCACGCCGAGCTTGGCCATTCCCGTCGGCCACTGCCGCCGCGGCGGCAGGTCCACCCCCGGCCGGTCCAGCCGGGCCCGCACCCGGCCCAGCTCGGCGTCGTCGACGTCCGCCGGCCACCGCGCCCCGCAACAGTTGTCGCACCGCCCGCAGCCCGGGGTGTCGGACGTCAGGTCGGGATCGTCGAGCTGGGTGCGCAGGAACACCATCCGGCACCGGGTGGTCCGCTCGTACTCGAGCATCGCCTCCTGCTCGGCCTCGCGGGCCCGCTCGAGCGTCGCGTACCGGGCGGCGTCGTACTCCCAGGGCACGCCGGTGGCGATCCAGCCGCCCTTCACCCGGCGTACCGCACCGTCCACGTCGAGCACCTTGAGCACCATCTCCAGCCGGGACCGGTTGAGGTCGACCAACGGCTCGAGGGCCTGCGTGGACTGCGGCCGCTCCGGCTCGAGCACCTCGATCACCCGCCGCACCACCTCCTCCCCCGGGAAGGCCACCGACGCGAACCAGCTCCAGATCTGCCGGTCCTCGGGACCCGGAAGCAGGATCACCTCCGCCCGCTCGGTCGCACGGCCCGCGCGACCGACCTGCTGGTAGTAGGAGATGGGTGAGGACGGTGCTCCCAGGTGCACCACGAACCCGAGGTCCGGCTTGTCGAAACCCATGCCCAGGGCCGAGGTGGCGATCAGGGCCTTGACCCGGTTGGCGAGGAGGTCCGCCTCCAGCTGCTCCCGCTCGGCCGGATCGGACTGCCCCGTGTATGCCGCGACGGTGTGACCGTGCTCGGAGAGCAGCGCGGCCAGGTCGTGCGCGGCCGACACGGTGAGGGTGTAGACGATCCCGGAACCGGGCAGCTCGTCGAGGTGCTGGGCGAGCCACGCCGCCCGGCGCGCGGGTTCGTCGATCCGCAGCACCGACAGGTGCAGCGACGGCCGGTCGAGACCACCGCGCAGCACCAGGGTCTCGCCCGTGCCCTCCCCGACGCCGAGCTGCGCGGCCACGTCCGCCACGACCCGGTCGTTCGCGGTCGCGGTGGTCGCGAGCACCGGAATGCCCTCGCCGATTTCGGTGACGAGGGTGCGGATGCGCCGGTAGTCCGGCCGGAAGTCGTGTCCCCAGTCCGAGACGCAGTGCGCCTCGTCGACCACCACCAGTCCGGCGTCGCGGGCGAGCGCCGGCAGCACCTGGTCGCGGAAGTCCGGGTTGTTGAGCCGCTCCGGGCTGACGAGCAGGACGTCCACCGCGCCCTCGGCGACCTGCCGGTGGATCTCCTCCCACTCGGTGACGTTGCCGGAATTGATCGTGGCCGCGCGGACGCCCGCGCGCTGCGCCGACTCGACCTGGTTGCGCATCAGGGCCAGGAGCGGGGAGACGATCACGGTCGGCCCGTGCCCGTGGGCGCGGAGCAGCTTGGCGGAGATGAAGTAGACGGCCGACTTGCCCCAGCCCGTGCGCTGCACGACCAGCGCTCGCCGGCGATGCACCACCAGTGCCTCGATGGCGCTCCACTGGTCCTCCCGCAACCGGGCGCCGGGTCCCGCCAGGTCGCGGAGCAGTCGTTCGGCTTCGTCGCGCAGATCCGTGGTGGCGGTGCTCATGGGACCTATCGTGCCGGACCGCGCCGACACCGTCCGTGCCGGACGAGGACGACACCGTCCGTGCCGGACGAGGACGACACCGTCCGTGCCGGACGAGGACGACACCGTCCGTGCCGGACGAGGACGACACCGTCCGTGCCGGACGAGGACGACACCGTCCGTGCCGGACGAGGACGACACCGCCGCGCCGCCGCGAGGGGCGTCCGCGCCGGCCGTGGCGTTCGCTTCGGGGACGAACGTGCCGTGTTGCGCGACGAACGGGGTCGTTCCATCGGCGAACGACCCGTCGGTCCCGTCGGGCCGCCGCCGCCCGGCCCGGCGGCGGCGCGGCACGTCGGTCGCGCCGGAGTCGTCGGCGCCACGGTCGCCCCGACCCGGAGCCGCTGCGCTCGTTGCAATCGAACCGACTGCGAGACAGTTGCTTTCGAGGACCGGTGGGACGGCGGTTCGTTCGGCCGGGGGCCGTGGGTGCGGCACGCGGCGGGGTGAGTGGTCCGCGCCCCATCCGGTCCGCCGCTGTGACGGAGGCGTCGTCGGCCGCCGGGCGTGCTCGTACCCTGTTCGTTATGCAGACGCAGTTCCTCCGCCCCGCATCCGACTCCTCTCCGAGCCGAATCGACCATCCGGCGTTCCGGCAGAAGGTCGTGTCGGCGGAGGAAGCCGTCCGCTGGATCCAGCCCGGCCACACCGTCGCCATCAGCGGTTTCGCCAGTGCCGGCACGCCGAAGGCGATCACCCCGGCGCTCGCGGAACGCATCGGGGCCGCGCGCGCCGCCGGCACCGACTTCACGGTCAACCTCCTCACGGGCGCGTCGGTCTCCGCCGAGACCGAGCGGATGCTGTCGGAGGTGGCCGGCATCTCCCTGCGGATGCCGTACCAGGCCGAGCCCACCGCCCGCCGCAACATCAACAACGGCCGCATGGACTACGTGGACATCCACCTGTCCCACGTCGCCCAGCAGGTCTGGGAGGGCTACTACGGGCACGTCGACGTCGCGGTCGTCGAGGTCTCCGGCGTCACCGAGACCGGTGAGCTGATCCCGTCCGCGTCGATCGGCAACAACAAGACCTGGCTCGACGTCGCCGAGAAGGTGATCCTCGAGGTCAACTCGTGGATTCCGGCCGCGATGACGGGCATCCACGACGTGTACTACGGCACCGCGCTGCCGCCGCACCGCAAGCCGATCATGCTCACGGACGTCGAGGACCGCATCGGCCAGAGCACGTTCCGCGTCGACCCGGACAAGGTCGTCGCCGTCGTCGAGACCCACGCCCGCGACAGCGCCAGCCCGCTGACCCCGCCGGACGCGGTGAGCCAGGCGATCGCCGCGCACGTGCTCGACTTCTTCGAGCACGAGATCTCCCGCGGCCGGCTGCCCGCGGACACGCTCCTGCCGCTGCAGTCCGGCATCGGCAACGTGGCCAACGCCGTCCTCCAGGGTCTCGATGCCGGTCCCCACAAGGGTCTGACCTGCTACTCCGAGGTCATCCAGGACGGGATGCTGCACCTGATCAAGCACGGCACGGTCCGCTTCGCGTCCGCCACGTCGCTGGCGCTGAGCGAGGCCGGAATCGACGAGCTGGTGTCGAACATCGACTTCTACCGCGAGCACATCGTGCTGCGCCCTCAGGAGATCAGCAACCACCCCGAGATCGTGCGCCGCCTCGGCATCATCGCGATGAACGGCATGCTCGAGGCCGACATCTACGGCAACGTCAACTCCACCCACGTCATGGGCACCAAGATCATGAACGGGATCGGCGGATCCGGCGACTTCGCCCGCAACGGCTACCTGTCGATGTTCCTGAGCCCCTCCACCGCGAAGGGCGGCAGCATCTCGTCGATCGTGCCGATGGTGCCGCACGTGGACCACACCGAGCACGACGTGCAGGTCCTCGTCACCGAGCAGGGACTTGCGGACCTGCGCGGATTGTCGCCGCGGCGCCGCTCCCGGGTCGTCGTCGACAACTGCGCCCATCCGGACTACCGGGACATGCTGCACGACTACGTCGACCGGGCCGAGGCCGTGCCCGACGCCGGGCACACCCCGCACCTGCTCGGCGAGTCCCTGTCCTTCCACCAGCGTTTCCTGGAGTCGGGATCCATGCTGGCACAGTAGGTTCCGAGGGGCCGGCGCCGTCAGCCGCCGGCGACCGGCGCGGGGTCGATCGGCTGTTGCGGGAGCGACCGCGTGACCGCCGCCGATATCGTTTGCAGCGGAGTCGGACCCGAGCCGTTCGGCACTGTCAGCGCCACGTACACCGGGCGGTCCACGACGAACCACGTGCTCGCATCGATGCCCTCCGCGGCGCCGGACACCTCGAACCACTGGACGCCGTCGACCACCTGCAGCGCCGCCGCCTGATCGAACTCCGCCGGTCGCTCGAGCCCGCACCGCAGCACCACCGGCTCGCCCTCGACGGGCTGCCAGGCCGCGGCCCCCACCGGGGCCGGGTCGGCCAGCTCCGCGCGGCGGAGGTCGCCGACCTCCTCGGGCAGCGCCCCCAGCAGCGCCGCGCACTCCGGGGACTCGGCCTGCGGCGCCACCACCGGCCCCAGTGCCACGGGCGCCAGCTCCGGGGTGCGGTTCGCCAGCACCGCCGCCACCACGATGCCGATCAGCAACGCCACCGGCAGCGCGACGGCCGTGGCGATCAGGGCGGGACTGCGGTGGTGTTCGGCGTCGCCGGCGGGGGCGGGGTCGGGGTCGGGGTCGGGGGAGACTGTCGGCTCGGTCATAATCTCTCGAATTTGCGGGGACGGTAGCGTGGTCGAAACTACCGTGACCACCGACGCCCGCACCCCACCGACCCACGAACGGGAGGACCGCATCACCGCGCCCGACCGCACCGGCCCCACCGTCGCCGACCTCGGCGAGTTCCCCGTGATCGACCGTGCGGTCGCCGGGCGTCGCCAGCCCGCCACCACGCTCGTCGGACCGGGCCACGACGCGGCCCTCGTCGCCGCCGCCGACGGGCGCGTCGCCGTCTCCACGGACATGCTCGTCGAGGGTCGGCACTTCCGGCTCGACTGGTCCACCCCCCGCGACGTCGGGCGCAAGGCCGTCGCCCAGAACGGCGCCGACGTCGCCGCGATGGGCGCGCGCCCCACCGCCTTCCTCGTCGGGCTCGGCTGCCCGCCGGACACCCCGGTCGACGTGCTCGACGGTGTCTCCGCCGGGATCGGCGAGGCCGCGGAGGCGCTCGGCGCCGGCGTCGTCGGCGGCGACCTGGTGCAGGCGTCGCAACTGATCGTCGCGGTGACCGTCCTCGGCGACCTCGACGGGCGCGCGCCGCTCCTGCGGTCTGCGGCCCGGCCCGGCGACACCGTCGCGCTGGCCGGATCCACCGGGCGCTCCGCCGCCGGGCTGGCCGTGCTCACCGCCGGCCTCGCCGGCCACCCGGACCTGGTGGCCGCCCACCAGGTGCCGGCGCCCCCGTACGCCGCGGGACCCGCGGCGGCGGCCGGCGGCGCCCACGCCGCGACCGACATCTCCGACGGCCTGCTCGCCGACCTCGGGCACATCGCCGCCGCATCCGGCGTCGCGATCGACGTCTCGCGCGAGCTGCTCGAACCCGGCGCCGAGCTGCGGGCCGCCGCCGCGGAACTCGGGGCCGACGTATGGGAGTGGGTGCTCACCGGCGGCGAGGACCACGCCCTTGCCGCGTGCTTCCCGCCGCACGTGCCGCTGCCGGCGGGCTGGCGGCCCGTCGGCACGGTGCGCGAGGGCGGCGGCGTCACCGTCGACGGCCACGGCCGGCCGGGTCCCGGAGGCTGGCAGAGCTTCTCGAGATAGGTTTCACAGCATGGCTGTGTATGCGCTCGGCGACCGTGTGCCCGATATCCATCCCGACGCCTGGGTCCACCCCGATGCGGTGGTCATCGGCAACGTCACCCTCGGCGCCCGCGCCTCGGTGTGGCCCACCGCGGTCCTGCGCGGTGACTACGGCCGGATCGTCGTCGGCGCCGAGAGCAACATCCAGGACGGGACGATCATCCACTGCACCGCCGTCGACGCCACCGTCATCGGCGCCGGCACCGTGGTCGGCCACAACGCCCACATCGAAGGCTCCACCATCGGCGACGGCTGCCTGATCGGGTCCGGTTCGCTCGTACTCAACGGCTCCGCCGTCGGCGACGGGGCGATCGTCGCGGCCGGCGCGCTCGTGGCCCCGCGTTTCCAGGTGCCGCCGCGGTCCATGGCGATCGGCGTACCCGCGAAGATCCGGGAGGGTTACGAGGTGCCGGAGGGCCACGTCGACGCCAACGCCAAGATGTACGCGGCGAACGCCGAGTACTACCGCAGCGCGCTGCGCAGGATCGACTGAGGGGCCGGGCACCACCGATGGCTGTACGACCCCTGCCGGAGATCGTCGAGGAAGGCTGGGCGCGGGCGCTGGCTCCCGTTGCCGCCGACATCGCCGCGATGGGCGACTTCCTGCGCGCCGAGAACGCCGCCGGACGCGGCTACCTGCCCTCCGGCGCGAACGTGCTGCGGGCCTTCACCCAGCCGTTCGACCGGGTGAAGGTGCTCATCGTCGGCCAGGACCCGTATCCGACGCCGGGTCATGCCGTCGGACTGAGCTTCTCGGTCGCGCCGGAGGTGCGTCCGGTGCCGCGCAGCCTGGCCAACATCTACCGCGAATACAGCGACGACCTCGGCCTGCCGACACCACCCAACGGCGACCTCACACCGTGGTCGGCACAGGGGGTGCTGCTGCTCAACCGCGTCCTGACGGTGCAACCCGGCCAGCCGGCGTCGCATCGGGGCAAGGGCTGGGAGAGCGTGACCGAGCAGGCGATCCGGGCGCTCGTCGCGCGCACCGCGCCGCTCGTCGCGATCCTGTGGGGCCGCGACGCGGCCACCCTCGAACCGATGCTCGGCGACGTGCCCACCGTGAAGTCGGCGCACCCGTCGCCGCTGTCGGCCTCCCGCGGGTTCTTCGGGTCCCGCCCCTTCAGCCGCGCGAACGCGCTGCTGACCGAGCAGGGCGGGGACCCGGTGGACTGGCGCCTGGCCTGAACGGGCGTGGCTCAGCCGCGGCGAATCGACTCGAAGTCGGGGCGCCGCTTCTCGACGAACGCGTCGACACCCTCGATGCCGGTCGGGCCGTTCGCGGCCGCCGCGATCGCCGCGGCCTCCGCGTCGAGCTGCTCGGACAGCGACCGCCCCGCCGAATCGGCGAGCAGTTGCCGGATCCCGGCGTAGGCGGCGGTGGGGCCGTTCGCGAGGGTGCGGGCCACCCGCATCGCCTCGCCGGGCACCTCGTCGTCGGCGACGAGGCGGCTGAGCACCCCGAGCCGCACGGCCTCGTCGGCGTTCAGGACACAGTCGGTGAGGATGATCTCCCGCGCCCGGGCGACTCCGACGATGCGCGGCAGGGTCCACGACATGCCGCCGTCGGGGGTGAACCCGATCGACGGGTAGGCCGGCCGCAGCTTCGTCGAGGGGCCCCCGAGCGCGATGTCGGCGTGCAGCACGATGCTCATGCCCGCGCCCGCCGCCCAGCCCTGGACGGCGGCCACCACGGGCACGCGGGCCGCGTCGAGGGCGCGGACGAAGTCGTGGAACAGGCGTGCGACGTCGCCGACGAACTCGCCGCGGTCGGGCGCGGAGGCGAAGGCGCGGACGTCGCCGCCCGCGCAGAAGTTGGCACCCTCACCGACGAGCAGGACGGCGCCGACCTCGGGGCCGGCGGTGCGCAGGGCCTCGATGCCCTGGGCCATGCCCGCGGGGGAGAGGGACGTGCCGCGCTCGGCGGTCGCCACGGCGATGCGCAGGACGCCGTCCTCGAGGCGGACGTGGGACAGTACTGATTCGGTCACCCGGGGCACCCTACCGGTCGCCCCGCCCGGCGGGTACGGGGTCACGGCGACGATGGCGGAACACGACGAGGCCCCGGCGTCGCAACGCCGGGGCCTCGTATGCCGAACCGGGGATCAGCCGCGAACGACCTTGCCCGCCTTGAGGCAGGAGGTGCACACATTGACCTTACGCGTGTTGCCCGGGGCAACCTGAGCGCGCACGCTCTGGATGTTCGGGTTCCAACGACGGTTGGTACGCCGGTGCGAGTGCGAGACCGACTTACCGAAGCCGGGGCCCTTGGCGCATACGTCGCAGACGGCAGCCATAGTCGCGAACTCCTTGGTGAGTAGTGGATATTTTCGTGTCTTCGTCGGCCTGCGAACACGAGGAGGCGTCCGCCATCCGTGCGAGGCAACCCTGCAAGCGTAGCGGGTGGGGGTGGCAATGGCCAAACCGGCCGTCCGACGGGGGCACCGCTACCCTTGCGTCACCGGTTGCGTGGTGGCGAAGGGGGGAAGCAGGTGCTCGAGGTCGGGGAAGCAGTCGACGGGACTGCCCTGCGCCGATGGGTGGATCTCGGGTTGCGGGCGCTCGCCGAGCGCCGCGACGAGATCAACAGCCTCAACGTCTTCCCCGTCCCCGACGGCGACACCGGTACCAACCTGCTCGTCACCCTGCGCTCCGCGGCGGCCGAACTCGACACCTCCGCGGCGGACGCCGAGGACGTCGCCACGATCGTCGGCGCCCTGGCGCGCGGCGCGTTCCACGGCGCCCGCGGCAACTCCGGTGTCCTCCTCGCGCAGATGCTGCGGGGCCTGGCCGACGCCCTCGACGGGGCCGTGGTCGTCGACGGCGCCGCACTCGGGCGCGCCTGGCGGCACGCCGCAGACCTCGTCACCCGCGCGCTGAGCTGCCCCGCCGAGGGCACCATCGTCAGCGTGCTGCACGCGGCCGCCGACGGCGCGCACGCGGCCGGCCGCTCCGGTTCGCTCGTGACGGTGGCGACCGCAGCGGCCGACGCCGCCGCCGAGGCCCTGCAGCGCACCACCGCGCAACTCGACGTGCTGGCCGAGGCCGGCGTCGTCGACGCAGGGGGCCTCGGTCTGCTCCTGCTGCTCGACGCGTTCGTCGAGACGGTGTCGGGCCGGCGTCCGGACCGGGCACCGATCGCGACGTCGAAGCCCGGCGCTCCCGCCCGGCACGGCGGGCACAACGGGCACGAACCCCGCCACGGCGGCGATCAGGACTTCGAGGTCATGTACTTCGTCGAGGGCTCCGACACCGCCCGCATGGACACCCTGCGTACCCGCCTCGACGCCCTCGGGGACTCGGTCGCCGTCGTCGGCGACGGCGCCGGCACCTGGTCCGTGCACGTGCACTGCTGCGACGCGGGCGCTGCCGTCGAGGCCGGCCTGGAGGCCGGGCGGCTGCACCAGGTCACCGTCACGTGCTTCGCGCTGGAGGCACAGCAACGGATCGGCGTCGGCCCGGTGGCTTCCGGGGCCGGAAGCCGCTCGGTGCTCGCCGTCGTGGCCGGCGACGGGGCAGCGGAGCTGTTCGAAGCCGAGGGCGCGGCGATCGTGCGGGCGGACGATCCGATCACCCGCCGGCACCTGCTCGACGCGATCCGCCGGCTGGGCAGCCGTGACGTGATGGTCCTGCCCAACGGTGCGCTGCCCGCCCAGGAACTCGTCGCGGTCGGCGCGGCGGCCCGCGACCACCGGCGCGAGGTGATGTTCCTGCCCTGCTCGTCGATGGTGCAGGGACTGGCGTCGCTTGCGGTGCACGACCCGGGCCGCGAGGCCGCCGACGACGCCTTCGCCATGTCCGAAGCGGCCGCCGCGACCCGGTGGGGCTCGCTGCGCATCGCGAACGAGCGGGCCCTGACCTGGGTGGGAACGTGCGAGCCGGGGCACAGCCTGGGCCTGTCGGGTCATGATGTCGTAGTCATCGAGCATGATCTGGTGACGGCGGGAGCGTCGCTGCTCGACAAGGTGCTCGCCGCGGGCGGAGAGCTCGTGACGATGCTCGTCGGCTTCGACGCGCCCGACGGACTCGCCGAGCGGCTGACCCGGCACGTCAACGACCGCCACCCCGAGGTGGAGGTGCTGGTGTACCACGGGGGACAGCGCAGCGACCTGCTGCAGCTCGGTGTGGAGTAGCCGGCACAGGAACAGTCGGACGCCGGCCCCCCGGCGTCGATCGGAGCGGAGAGGACGGCAGTGGCGACACTCGCGGACCGACTCGATCATCTTCTCGGCCGCAAGACCGCGGATGCACTCGCCGACTCGTTCGGCATGACCACCGTCGAGGACCTGCTGCGCCACTATCCCCACCGGTACGCCACCCAGGGCGCCGAGCTCGGCGACTCGCAACCGGTCGAGGGCCAGCACGTGACGATCATCGCGCGGGTGGCCAGGGCCGACGAGGTGCGGATGAAGAGCCGGCCCGGCACCCGGCTCGCCGTCGTGCTCGAATCGGACCGGCAGAAGATCGACGTGACCTTCTTCAACCCGCAGAAGGTCAAGTACAACATCAAGCCCGGGGTGCGCGGCATGTTCTCCGGCACCGTCAAGTACTTCCGCGACAAGTGGAGCCTGGCCCACCCGAGCTACATCATCCTGCCCGAGCCTCGCGGCCCCGAGATCGGTGGCGCGGCCCCGCGGCCCACCCGGGTGCGCGGCGCCGGCGCGCTCGCCGGCATGGCCCGCAGTGCCCAGGGCGACGGCGGCATCGACATGTCGATCTTCGATCGGGCCCTCATCCCGATGTACCCCGCAACCCGCGACGTCGAGTCGTGGACCGTGATGCGCTGCGTGCGGCAGATCCTCGATCAGCTCGAGACCGTCGACGACCCGCTGCCCGAGTGGGTGCGTGGCGAGCACGGCCTGATCGGGCTGGACGAGGCGCTGCGCCGCATCCACCTGCCCGACGACCGGGACGACGTCACCGCCGCCCGGGAGCGCCTGCGGTTCGACGAGGCCGCGGCGGTGCAGCTCGTCCTCGCCCGGCGCCGCCACGACGTCGCGGTGCGCACGGCCCCGGCGTGCCCGCGCCGCAGCGGCGGTATCGCCGACGAGTTCGATCGCCGGCTGCCGTTCGAACTGACCGCCGGGCAGCTCGCGGTCGCCGACGAGATCGCGGCGGACCTCGCCGGATCGCACCCGATGAACCGGTTGCTGCAGGGCGAGGTCGGCTCGGGCAAGACGATTGTGGCGCTGCGGGCGATGCTGCAGGTCATCGACGCGGGACACCAGTGCGCACTGCTCGCGCCGACCGAGGTGCTCGCCGCCCAGCATGCGCGCTCGCTGGCGAAGATGCTCGGCGATCTCGCCGCGGCGGGCGAACTCGCCGCCCACGAGCTGGCCACCAAGGTCACCCTCGTGACGGGCTCGATGAGCGCGGTCCGCAAGCGGCAGGCCCTGCTCGACATCGTGAGCGGCGACTCGGGGCTCGTGATCGGCACCCACGCGCTGATCCAGCAGGGCGTCGAGTTCTACGACCTCGGCCTCGTCGTCGTCGACGAACAGCACCGGTTCGGCGTGGAGCAGCGCGACGTGCTGCGCAACCGCGGCCGCGACGGTGCCAGCCCGCACGTGCTGGTCATGACGGCGACACCCATCCCGCGCACCATCGCGATGACCGTCCTCGGCGACCTCGAGGTGTCCACATTGCGGGAACTGCCCCGCGGCCGGTCGCCCATCACCAGCCGGGTCGTGGCGGCGAAGGTGCATCCCAGCTGGGTGGCGCGCGCGTGGGAACGCATCGGCGAAGAGGTCGCGGCGGGCCGCCAGGCGTATGTGGTGTGCTCGCGCATCGGCGACGGCGACAGCGACGAGGACGCCGACCTGGTCGGCTTCGACGAGGCGGAGACGACCGGCGGGCGCGGGGGCAGGGGCAAGCCGCCCGAGACGAAGTCGGTGCTCCAGCAGTTCGAGGAGCTCGCGGGCGGCCCGCTGGCCCACCTGAGGGTCGGGTTGCTGCACGGGCGACTGCCCGCGGACGAGAAGGACGCGGTGATGCGCGACTTCGCCGCCGGAGACATCGACGTGCTGGTGTGCACCACCGTCGTCGAAGTCGGCGTGGATGTGCCCAACGCGACGGTGATGGTGATCGTGGACGCCGACCGGTTCGGGGTCAGCCAGCTGCACCAGCTGCGCGGCCGGGTGGGCCGGGGCGGGCATCCGGGGCTGTGCCTGCTCGTGTCGGATTCGAAGCCCGGCGCGCCCGCCATGGCCCGCCTCGAGGCCGTCGCCGCGACCACCGACGGATTCGCGCTCGCCCAGCTGGACCTGCAGCAGCGCCGCGAGGGCGATGTGCTCGGTGTCGCCCAGTCGGGCACCACCTCGACGCTGCGGATGCTCTCGCTCGTCGACGACGTCGAGGTCATCGCGGCCGCGCAGGACTTCGCCCGCGCCGTGACCGACCGCGATCCGCGGCTCGAGGAACACCCCGGTCTGGCCCGCATGGTGTCGGCCGCGCTCGACACCGAACGGGTCGCGTACCTCGAGAAGTCGTGAGGTTACGTTCCGCGCACGCCGGGCGCGGCGCCGTTGTGAGGTGACGCCCGCCGCACCCGCGACGTTTCCGGCACGTTAAGGATCCCTCGACCTGCATCGTTTCAGTCGGACAAAGACGTGCATCCGTCCCACGATCTGGGATGCGGACGCCGAACGGAGTGTTACGTCGCGGTACCGTCGTCCAATGTTCTCCAAAGTGCTTGTCGCCAACCGAGGCGAGATCGCGATCCGCGCGTTCCGCGCCGCCTATGAACTGGGTGCCGGGACCGTCGCGGTGTTTCCGTACGAGGACCGCAATTCCCTGCACCGGCTCAAGGCCGACGAGGCCTACCAGATCGGGGAGCAGGGACATCCGGTCCGTGCGTACCTGTCCGTGGCGGAGATCGTCGCCGCCGCGAAGAAGGCCGGCGCCGACGCGGTCTACCCCGGCTACGGTTTCCTGTCCGAGAACCCGGACCTGGCGGCGGCGTGCGCGGCGGAGGGCATCACCTTCATCGGTCCGTCGGCGCACGTGCTGGAGCTGACCGGAAACAAGGCGCGGGCGATCGCGGCGGCCAAGGCGGCGGGTCTGCCGGTGCTGGCGTCGTCGGAGCCGTCGGCCGATCTCGAGCAGTTGCTCGCGGCTGCCGAGTCCATGGAGTTCCCGATCTTCGTCAAGGCCGTCGCCGGCGGCGGCGGGCGTGGCATGCGGCGCGTGGCCGAGCGTGGCCAGCTGCGGGAGGCGATCGAGGCGGCGTCCCGGGAGGCGGATGCGGCGTTCGGCGATCCCACGGTGTTCCTCGAGCAGGCGGTGGTCGATCCCCGGCACATCGAGGTGCAGATCCTGGCCGACGGACAGGGCAATGTGATGCATCTGTTCGAGCGGGACTGCTCGCTGCAGCGCCGCCACCAGAAGGTCATCGAGCTGGCCCCGGCACCGAACCTCGCCCCCGAGCTGCGCGAGCGGATCTGCGCGGACGCCGTCGCGTTCGCGAAGCAGATCGGTTACAGCTGCGCCGGCACCGTCGAGTTCCTCCTCGATTCCCGCGGCAACCACGTCTTCATCGAGATGAACCCGCGCATCCAGGTCGAGCACACGGTCACCGAGGAGATCACCGACGTCGACCTCGTGCAGGCGCAGATGCGCATCGCCTCCGGTGAGTCGCTGACCGACCTGGGCCTGTCGCAGGACAAGGTCGCGATCCGCGGGGCGGCGCTGCAGTGCCGCATCACCACCGAGGATCCGGCCAACGGCTTCCGGCCCGACACCGGGCGCATCAGCGCGTACCGCACGCCCGGCGGCGCCGGGATCCGACTCGACGGCGGCACCTCCGTCGGCGCCGAGGTCTCCGCCCACTTCGATTCGATGCTGGTCAAGCTCACGGCCCGCGGCCGCGACCTGCCCACGGCCGTCGCCCGCGCCCGCCGCGCGGTCACCGAGTTCCGCATCCGCGGCGTGTCGACGAACATCCCCTTCCTGCAGGCCGTGCTCGACGACCCGGACTTCCGGGCCGGGAACGTCACCACGTCGTTCATCGACGAGCGGCCGCAGCTGCTGACCGCCAAGACCTCCGCCGACCGCGGCACGAAGATCGTCGAGTACCTCGCCGACGTGACGGTGAACAAGCCGCACGGCGAGCGCCCGACGACGGTGTACCCGCACGACAAGCTGCCGAAGATCGACCTCGACGTCGCCCCGCCGGAGGGTTCGCGGCAGCGGCTGCTCGCCCTCGGCCCGGACGGCTTCGCGAAGGCGCTGCGCGAGCAGAAGGCCCTCGCCGTCACCGACACCACCTTCCGCGACGCGCACCAGTCGCTGCTCGCGACGCGCGTGCGCAGCAAGGATCTGCTCACCGTCGCCGGGCACGTCGCGCGGATGACCCCGCAGCTGCTGTCGATCGAGGCGTGGGGCGGCGCCACCTACGACGTCGCGCTGCGGTTCCTGCACGAGGACCCGTGGGAGCGTCTGGCGGCGCTGCGGGAGGCGATCCCGAACATCAACCTGCAGATGCTGCTGCGCGGCCGCAACACGGTCGGCTACACCCCGTACCCGGAGATGGTCACCCGCGCGTTCGTGCGGGAGGCCACCGACACCGGCATCGACATCTTCCGCATCTTCGACGCGCTGAACAACGTCGACCAGATGCGGCCGGCGATCGACGCGGTCCGCGAGACCGGCACCGCCCTGGCCGAGGTCGCGATGTCCTACACCGGGGACCTCTCCGATCCCGGCGAGACGCTCTACACCCTCGACTACTACCTGCGCCTGGCGGAGCAGATCGTCGAGGCCGGGGCCCACGTGCTGGCGATCAAGGACATGGCCGGGCTGCTGCGCGCACCCGCGGCCGCCACCCTGGTCTCGGCGCTGCGCAGCAACTTCGACCTGCCGGTGCACGTGCACACGCACGACACCCCCGGTGGTCAGCTCGCGACGTACCTCGCGGCGTGGCAGGCCGGCGCCGACGCCGTCGACGGCGCCTCCGCCGCGCTGGCCGGCACCACCAGCCAGCCCGCGCTGTCGGCGATCGTCGCCGCGGCCGCGCACTCGGAGTACGACACCGGTCTGGACCTGCAGGCCGTGTGCGACCTCGAGCCGTACTGGGAGGCGCTGCGCAAGGTGTACGCGCCGTTCGAATCGGGCCTGCCCGCCCCGACGGGCCGGGTGTACACCCACGAGATCCCCGGCGGGCAGCTGTCGAACCTGCGGCAGCAGGCCATCGCGCTGGGTCTGGGCGACCGGTTCGAGGAGGTCGAGGCCAAGTATGCCGCGGCCGACCGGATGCTCGGCCGGCTGGTCAAGGTCACTCCGTCGTCGAAGGTGGTCGGTGACCTCGCCCTGCACCTGGTGGGTTCCGGCGTCGCCAGCGACGAGTTCGCGGCCGACCCGGCCCGCTACGACATCCCGGACTCGGTGGTCGGATTCCTGCGCGGCGAGCTCGGCACCCCGCCCGGCGGGTGGCCCGAGCCGTTCCGCTCCAAGGCCCTCGAGGGCCGCGGCGCCCCCAAGCCCGAGGTGCCGCTGACCTCCGAGGAGGAGAAGGCGCTCGACGACACCTCCAGCGAGCGGCGCGCCACCTTGAACCGGCTGCTGTTCCCCGGTCCGACCCAGGCGTTCCTCGAGCACCGGGACCGCTACGGCGACACCTCGGAGCTGTCCGCCAACCAGTTCTTCTACGGTCTGCGCCGCGGTGAGGAACACCGGGTGCGCCTGGACAAGGGTGTCGAGCTGCTGATCGGGCTGGAGGCGATCTCCGAGCCGGACGAGCGCGGCTTCCGGACCGTGATGTGCATCCTCAACGGGCAGCTGCGCCCGGTCTCGGTGCGCGACAAGTCCGTCGCCAGCGAGGTTCCGGCCGCGGAGAAGGCCGACCGCAACAACCCCGGGCACGTCGCCGCGCCGTTCGCCGGCGCCGTGACCCTCCTCGTCGCCGAGGGCGACCGCGTCGCGGCCGGTGACACCGTCGCCACCATCGAGGCGATGAAGATGGAGGCCGCGATCACCGCGCCGCGTGGCGGCACCGTCACCCGCGTCGCCCTCGCCGGCGTGTCCCAGGTGGAGGGCGGCGACCTGCTGGTCGTCGTGTCCACCGAGGAGAGCGCGGAGTGATCGGACGGTTCTCCGGGACGGTGCGATGACCCGGATCGTGGCCGGCCGGGCCGGGGGGCGGCGCCTGAAGGTGCCGCCCCGCGGGACCCGGCCCACCTCGGAGCGGGTCCGCGAGGCGCTGTTCAGTTCGCTCACGGCCCGGATGGAGCTCGACGGCGCGTCGGTGCTGGACCTGTACGCCGGCTCCGGCGCGCTCGGGCTCGAGGCGCTGTCCCGGGGCGCCGTCCACGCCTTGCTCGTCGAGTCCGACGCGCAGGCCGCCGCCGTGATCCGCCGCAACATCACCGAACTCGGTCTGCCGGCGGTGCTGCGGGCTGCGCCGGTCGCCGCCGTGCTCGGCGGTGCCCCGGACCGGGTCTACGACCTCGTGCTCGCCGATCCGCCGTACGCGGTGACCGAGCAGGCGGTGTCCGCGATGCTCACCGCCCTCGTCGACGGGGGCTGGGTGGGGGAGGGCTCGGTGGTGGTGCTCGAACGCTCCTCCCGCTCGCCGGAGACGGTGTGGCCGCAGGCCCTCGAACCGGACCGCGTTCGCAAGTACGGCGAGACCCGGATCGAGATCGCTACCTGCTACGGTTCGGACTCATGAGCAGTGCGGTCTGCCCCGGTTCGTTCGACCCCGTGACCAACGGCCACCTCGACGTCATCTCTCGGACTGCCGTGCAGTTCGACGAAGTGACGGTGACCGTCGTGATCAACCCCAACAAGCAGGGAATGTTCTCGGTTCCCGAGCGCATCGAGATGCTCACCGAAGCCACTGCCCACCTGGGCAACGTGCGCGTCGACTCCTGGCAGGGCCTGCTGGTGGACTATGCACGCGCCCACGGCATCACGGCCATCGTCAAGGGCCTGCGCGGCGCCAACGACTTCGACTACGAGCTGCAGATGGCGCAGATGAACCACAAGCTCACCGGCGTCGACACCCTGTTCGTCGCGACCAACCCGGCCTACAGCTACCTGTCGAGCTCTCTCGTCAAGGAGGTCGCCACCTACGGCGGCGACGTCGCCGACATGCTCCCCGCGACGGTGCACAAGCGGCTGCTCGCGCGGATCGCGGAGCGCACAGCGGCGAAGCGCTGATCCGGCACAGCGGCGAAGCGCTGATCCGGCACAGCGGCGAAGCGCTGATCCGGCACAGCGGCGAAGCGCTGATCCGGCACAGCGGCGAAGCGCTGATCCGGCACAGCGGCGAAGCGCTGATCCGGCACAGCGGCGAAGCGCTGATCCGGCACAGCGGCGAAGCGCTGATCCGGCACAGCGGCGAAGCGCTGATCCGGCACAGCGGCGAAGCGCTCATCCGGCACAGCGGCGAAGCGCTGATCCGGCACAGCGGCCGAGGCTGACCCCGCCTGTTCGATCGCCGACACACCGGGTCCGCGATGCGCGACTCCGGCGGCACCTGCGGCAGACTTGCATCCGGCGGCGGTCGCACCGGCCGCGCCGGGACGATGATTGGGGTTGGGCGTGTACCGGGTATTCGAGGCACTCGACGAGCTGGTCGCGATCGTCGAGGAAGCACGCAGTGTCCCGATGACCGCGAGTTGCGTGGTCCCGCGCGGCGACGTACTGGACCTGCTCGACGACGTCCGCGATGCGTTGCCTGCGGAACTGGACGACGCGCAGGACGTCCTGGACCATCGGGACAAGCTCATCGGCGACGCGCGGACCCAGGCCGACAAGACCGTCGCGGACGCCGACGCGGAGGCCCGCGAGACCCTCGACAACGCCCGCGCCGACGCGGACCGCATGCTCGCCGACGCGAAGGCGCAGGCGGACCGGATGGTGCAGGAGGCCCGTGCCCACGCCGACGATCTGCTGCGCGACGCCCAGGCCGAGGCCGACGACACGATCGCCGACGCCAAGGAGCAATACGAGTCCGTGACGGCCCGCGCGCAGGCGGAGGCCGACCGCATGATCGAGTCGGGCAAGGCCTCGTACGAGCGGTCGGTCGCCGACGGCGAGGCCGAGCAGGCCCGTCTGGTGTCGCAGACGGAGGTCGTGCAGGCCGCCCACGCCGAATCGGCGCGGGTCATCGATGCCGCCCACGCCGAGTCGGATCGGCTGCGGTCGGAATGCGACGAGTACGTCGATTCCAAGCTCGCCGAGTTCGAGGACGTGCTCGGCACGACCTTGCGGTCGGTCGGTCGCGGCCGGCAGCAGTTGCGGACGGGCGCCGGTGTGCCCGACTACACGGACGCCGAACGCCGGTCCGAGCGACGTCGCTGACGCATCCGGCACCCCCACGCCGGGCGATTTCGTCCCGTCCGGGTCCGTCGCGTATCGTGGAGTGGTTGCCCAGTCGCCCCGTGGGGGCGACGTCCGTCACCTGGAAAGAGGAAGAAGCATTCCCGTGTCTGCCCGCCGTCACAGCTCCCAGCATCCCGACCGGGATTCGGGTCTCGTGCTGGACGTACTCTCGCTCGGACGCCGTCCGGGCTCCATGCGCACGGTCCACACGGTGGTACCTGCGCCGTTGCGGATCGGACTCGACGCGATCGCGATCGAGGAAGGCACGGATGTGGAGCTCGATCTCCGGCTGGAAGCGGTGTCCGAGGGGGTCCTCGTCACCGGGACCGTGCGTGCCGATACAGTCGGCGAGTGCTCGCGCTGCCTCGAGCCCTTCGAGGACTCGGTGGAGCTGTACCTGACGGAGCTGTTCGCCTACCCGGACAGCGTGACGGAGCAGACCACCGACGAGGACGAGGTCTACCGCCTGGTGGACGACACGATCGACCTCGAGCCGGTCATCGTCGACACCGTCGGGCTGGAGCTTCCGTTGCGGCCGTTGTGTAGTGACGACTGCGCGGGACTGTGCCCCGAATGCGGCATTCGCCTGGCGATTGCGGAATCCGGGCACGGGCATGAGAGAATGGATCCTCGCTGGGCTGGGTTGGCAGCCGCTTTCGGCGCAGGCTCCGAAGAACCCAGCAGTGCATCCGACAGCAAGAACAACGAGGAGAAGTAGACGTGGCCGTCCCCAAGCGCAGAATGTCGCGTTCGAACACCCGGTCGCGGCGGAGCCAGTGGAACACCACTGCGCCGACGCTCGTCACCTGCCCGAACCGCGGCTGCGGCGAGAAGAAGCTGCCGCACGTGGCGTGCCCGTCGTGCGGCACCTACAACGGCCGTCAGGTGACCGCCGCCGTCTAGTTCTCGAATTCTGAGACATCGTGACGAGCGATTCGACCACCGCATCCGAGGGCGGCGAAGGGGAACACGCGTCCCTTCTCGCCGCCCTCGGTGTCGATGTGGATCCGGAGCTGCTGACGCTTGCGCTCACGCACCGCTCCTACGCGTACGAGAACGGCGGCCTGCCGACCAACGAGCGTCTCGAGTTCCTCGGCGACGCCGTCCTCGGCCTCACCGTCACCGAGAAGCTGTACCTGTCGCATCCGGACAGGTCCGAGGGTGAACTCGCGAAGATCCGGGCTTCGGTGGTGAACATGCACGCCCTCGCCGAGGTCGCGCGGTCCCTCGGTGACGGCGGTCTCGGCCCGCACCTGCTGCTCGGCAAAGGTGAGGAACTCACCGGTGGCCGCGACAAGCCCAGCATTCTCGCGGACGGCATGGAGTCGCTGCTCGGCGCCGTCCACCTGCAGCACGGCATCGACGTCGCACGCACCGTCGTGCTGCGTCTGTTCGCCGAACTCCTCGAGCGGGGTCCGCGCCTCGGCGCCGGTCTCGACTGGAAGACGAGCCTGCAGGAGCTGACCGCGGAGCGAGGCGTCGGCGTGCCGGCGTACAAGATCACCGCCACCGGCCCGGACCACGACAAGGAATTCACCGCGACCGTGATCGTCGCGGGCGACGCCCGCGGTGTCGGCGTGGGACGGACGAAGAAGGAAGCCGAGCAGAAGGCCGCCGCCTCGGCCTGGCAGAGCCTGTCCGACACCGATGCCACCCCCGCCGGCGCCGACCAGAACTGACCCGACGTGCCCGAACTGCCCGAGGTCGAGGTCGTCCGCCGCGGCCTGGACGCGCACGTCCGTGGCGCCACCATCGAGTCCGTCCAGGTGCTGCACCCGCGTGCGGTACGCCGTCACGAACCCGGCCCGCGGGATCTCGCGCTGCGGCTGACCGGGCAGACCGTGGCTGCCGTCCAGCGCCGCGGCAAATACCTGTGGCTCGTCTTGGGGCCCGCCGACGTCGCACTGGTCGTCCATCTCGGGATGAGCGGGCAGATGCTGGTCCAGCCGCCGGCGGTGCCGGACGAGAAACACCTGCGCATCCGCGCCGTTCTCGACAACGGCGCCGACCTGCGGTTCGTGGACCAGCGCACCTTCGGAGGCTGGGCCCTCGCCCCGCTCGTCGAGGTCGACGGTGCCGTCCTGCCGGAGCCCGTCGCGCACATCGCCCGCGACCCCCTGGATCCGGCGTTCGACGCGGCCGCCGTGGTGAAGGTGCTGCGCGGCAAGCACACCGAGATCAAGCGCGTCCTCCTCGACCAGACCGTCGTGTCCGGCATCGGCAACATCTACGCCGACGAATCGCTGTGGCGGGCCGGCGTGCACGGCAACCGCGCGGCCGACCGGCTCGGGGGGCCGACCCTGCGGTGGCTGCTCGACGCGGCCCGCGACGTGATGGGCGAGGCGCTCGCCCAGGGCGGTACCTCGTTCGATGCCCTCTATGTCAACGTCAACGGCGAGTCCGGATACTTCGACCGGTCGCTGAACGTCTACGGCCAGGAGAACCTGCCGTGCCCACGGTGCGGGACGCCGGTGCGGCGGGAGAAATTCATGAACCGCTCGTCGTTCAGCTGCCCCCGGTGCCAGCCGCCGCCACGGGGCGCACGGCGAGCCTGACTTCGGCCGTCCTCCGCGGCCGTCGAAGCGGTGAATCCGTCCCGCGATCCCTGCCGACCGTGCACAGTGGGAACGGCGGAGGAGGACGCACATGCGAACATCGAGGAGAGTCGTACCGGCTGCCGCGGCGGCGCTGGTAGTGGCACTCGCGGTCGTCGGATGCGGCACCGACGACTCGTACCCGAGCGAGTCGGCGCAGACGACCACCGAGGCAGCCCGGGAAACGGCCCCGCCGACCGGCACGGCCGAGTCCGAGCCGGCGGGTACCGAGACGCAGGGCACCGAGGCACAGGGCACCGAGACGACGGATGGAATCCCGGCCTATCAGCCGTCGACGCTCGTCAGCCGGGCGATCGGCTCGGCCGTCCTGACGACGTCCGACCCGATCGAGCAGGTCAGCACCTTCTACCTCGACTTCGTGGACCGGGAGGGCTGGCAGACGGTCTCCGAGAGCGTCACTCCCTACAGCACGAGTCTCACGATCAGGAAGCCGGGGAAGGGCGCCTCCATCTCGGTGTCCTCGGGCGGGGACGGGACGCTGGTCTCGATCAGCACCTATCCGTCACCCTGATCCGTCGCCCTGACGGGGCCGCCCGGCTGCCTCGGCTCGGATCCGCGCGCCGGGTGGGATACGGTGGAACCGGTGCGCCGGGAAGTCTGGTCGGCAGACGACGACTGCTGCCCGACATCCGAGGACATTCGATGACGACACCCTTCGCCCGCCTGCCGTTGCTCTCCCGTGGATCGTGGGAGGAATCCAAGCGGGTGGCCGAGATTCTCCGCAAGGAGACCGTCGGTGGTGTCCTGCTGCTCATCGGCGCGCTCGCGGCCCTGGTCTGGGCCAACACCCCGTGGTCCGACGCCTACCACAGCCTCCGCGACACCACGGTGGGGCCGTCCGCGCTGCACCTGGACCTGTCACTCGGGACGTGGGCGGCCGACGGTCTGCTGGCCATCTTCTTCTTCGTCGTCGGCCTGGAACTCAAGCGTGAGTTCGTCGCCGGCGACCTGCGGGACCTGCGGCGCGCCGCCGTGCCGATCACCGCAGCGGTGGGAGGGATGGCGGTACCCGCGGCGGTGTTCGTCGCGGTGAACCTGCGCGGCGGAGCGGACGCGCTGACCGGATGGGCGGTGCCCACCGCCACCGACATCGCCTTCGCCGTGGCCATCCTGGCCGTCATCGGGACGCATCTCCCGGCGGCCCTGCGCACCTTCCTGCTCACGCTCGCCGTCGTCGACGACCTGCTCGCCGTCACCGTGATCGCGGTGTTCTACACCGATGAGCTCGACCTGGCGTATCTCGGGCTCGCGATGCTCCCGCTGCTCGCGTTCGCCGTGGCGGTGCAGCGCGGCATCCGGGCCTGGTGGCTCCTGGTGCCGCTGGCGGTGCTCACGTGGTTCCTGGTCCACGAATCCGGTGTCCACGCCACCGTGGCCGGCGTCCTGCTCGGTTTCACCGTGCCCGTCGCCCGCAGGACGCGCACCGGCACGGAGGCCATGGCCGAGCAGTTCGAGCATCGGCTCCGGCCGCTGTCGGCCGGGGTCGCCGTCCCGATCTTTGCGTTCTTCGCCGCCGGCGTGACGATCGGTGGCCTCGACGGCCTGGGTGAGGCGCTCCGCGATCCGATCTCGGTCGGTGTCGTCGCGGGCCTCGTGCTCGGCAAGGTCGTCGGGATCTTCGGCGTCACCTACCTGATGGCCCGGTTCACCCGCGCCCACCTGGACGAGGGACTGAGCTGGCTGGACGTGCTCGGCGTCGCGCTGCTCGGCGGCATCGGCTTCACCGTCTCCCTGCTGATCGGAGACCTCGCCTACGGCGCCGGCACCGTCGCGGCCGACCACGTGAAGGTTGCGGTCCTCGTCGGCTCCCTCACCGCGGCGCTCGCCGCGTCGGTGGTGCTCCGCTCCCGGAACCGCGCCTACCGCAGGATCGCGGAGCTCGAGTCTCTCGACGAGGACCAGGACGGGATCCCGGACGTCTACCAGCACTGAACCCGGCGGGGCCTGCACGACCCAGTTCTGTGCGGGAGGAATCGGCGCCGGTCGGCGATTCCCTGGGCGGAGTGATGTCCCCCACCTAGAATGGGTGGACGGACATCGCGGCCGCATCGTGTGGACCCGGCCCCGTCCACCGGCCGCCGCGGTGTATGCGGGCGATCGGAGGTGGACGTGCATCCCTCCGAACCAGGGCGGTTGCTGCCGCGCCGGGCGCGTCGGGCGATCGTCGCCCTTCTGGTCCTCTTCGCTCTGCTGATCGCCGGACCCCGGCTGATCGCGGTGTACACCGATTGGCTCTGGTTTGGAGAGGTCGGCTACCGGGAAGTGTGGGGCACCATCATCGTGACCCGGTTGGTGCTGTTCGCCGCGGTCACGCTGGTGGTGACCGGTCTGCTCTTCGGGGTGACGGCGTGGGCGTACCGAGCGCGACCGTTGTTCGCCGTCGGCCCGGACGATCCGATCGAGCGGTACCGGATCGTGGTGCTGAGGCGCCCGAAACTGTTCGCGATCGGTATCCCGTTGCTGCTGGGACTGTTCTTCGGCCTGAGCGCACAGAGTCAGTGGGCCAGAGTGCAGCTGTTCCTCCACGGCGGATCATTCGGTAGCGTCGACGCGCAGTTCGGGTACGACGTCGGGTTCTACGTCTTCGACCTGCCGTTCTACCGGCTCGTGCTGACATGGGCGTTCCTCGCGCTGTTCCTGGCACTCGTGCTCTGCACGGCCACCCACTACCTTTTCGGGGGACTACGGCTGCCGTTCGCAGCCGGCGCCGGGGACCGTCGTGGTGCCACCGGCGCGGCGGGTGCGACGACGCGCGCCGCCCGAATCCAGATCGCCGTGCTCGCCGGGAGTTTCGTCGCGCTCAAGGCGGTCGCGTACTGGTTCGACCGCTACCAGCTGCTGTGGAGCGGCCGGAAGGAACCGACGTTCACCGGGGCCGGATTCACCGACATCAACGCGGTGCTGCCGGCTCGCCTGATCCTCGTGGCGATCGCCGTGCTGTGCGCGGCAGCGTTCTTCGCTTCGATCCTGCTGGACGACCTGCGGGTGCCGTTGATGGCAACCGCGCTGCTGGTCCTGTCGTCGATCGTCGTCGGCGGGATCTTCCCGGCCCTCACGGAGCAGTTCTCGGTGCGCCCGAACGCGGCCGATCGCGAGAGCCCGTACATCGAGCGCAACATCGCCGCGACCAGGCAGGCGTACGGGATCGAGGCCGATCGCGTCGAGTACCTCGACTATCCCGGGGTCGGAACCCGGCCGCCGCGCGAGATCCCGGCCGACGTCACCACGATCGCCAACGCCCGGCTGCTGGACCCGAACGTGCTCTCGAGGACCTTCACCCAGCAACAGCAGCTGAAGAACTTCTACGGTTTCACTCCGCAACTGGACATCGACCGGTACACCATCGACGGGGAGGTCGGCGACTACATTGTCGCCGCCCGGGAACTGTCCCCGAAGAGCCTGAGCGGCAATCAGACCCAATGGATCAACCGGCACACCGTCTACACCCACGGCAACGGATTCGTGGCGGCGCCGGCGAACCGGGTCAACGCCGCCGTCCGGGACGCAGCCGCGGCCGGAAGCGGCAGCGACAGTGGATACCCCATCTACACGGTCAGTGACATCGCTTCCCAGGCCTCCGGTCGGCAACTGATCCCGGTCGAGCAGCCGCGCATCTACTTCGGCGAGCTGATCGCGGCGTCGGACCCGGACTACGCGATTGTCGGCGGGTCCGCCGGTGCGGCGCCGCGCGAGTACGATACGGATACCTCGCAGTACACCTACACCGGCAGCGGGGGCGTGCCGATCGGAAGCTGGATCAACCGGCTGGCGTTCGCGGTCCGGTACGGCGAGCGCAACATCCTGTTCTCCGGCGCCATCGGAGCGGACTCGAAGATCATCTTCGATCGCGATCCGAAGACCCGCGTGGAACGGGTCGCGCCGTGGCTCCGCACCGACGGCAATCCGTACCCGGCGGTCGTGGACGGACGGATCGTCTGGATCGTCGACGGGTACACCACCCTGGCGCACTACCCGTACGCCCAGGCCGGCGCGTTGCCCGACGCCCACGTCAGCGATACCGGCCGGCTGCTTCCGGGTGAGCCCGTCTCCTACATCAGGAACTCGGTCAAGGCCACCGTGGACGCCTACGACGGCACCGTCACCCTCTACCAGGTGGACACGGACGACCCGGTGCTCGCGGCGTGGATGGGGGCCTTTCCCGGCGCCGTGCAACCGCCGGAATCGATCACCCCGGAACTGCGCTCCCACTTCCGTTACCCCGAGGACCTCTTCGGTCTTCAACGGGACCGGCTCGCCAAGTACCACGTCGACGACCCGCGGGAGTTCTTCACCAACAACGCGTTCTGGTCCGTCCCCAGCGACCCGACCTCCGAGGCCGTGGGGTCGCAGCCGCCGTACTACGTGCTGGTCGGTGACCGGGAGAGCTCGGCACCGTCGTTCCGTCTCGCCAGCGCGATGGTCGGGTTCAACCGCGAGTTCCTCTCCGCCTACATCTCGGTGAACTCCGACCCGGACGGCTACGGCCGGATGGAGGTGCTGCAGCTGCCGACCGACACGCAGACCCAGGGGCCGCAACAGACCCAGAATTCGATGATCTCCGACACCCGGGTGGCCTCCGAACGCACCCTGCTCGAGCGGTCCAATCGGATCCACTACGGCAATCTGCTGACGCTGCCGATCGCGGACGGCGGGGTGCTCTACGTCGAGCCCCTGTACACCGAACGCCTCACCAGCACCGCCGACGGTTCGACCTTCCCGCAACTGTCGCGAGTGCTGGTCAGCTATCGCGAACCCAGCGCCGGCGGCGTCCGCGTCGGATACGCACCCACCCTCGCCGAGGCCCTCGACCAGGTCTTCGGTGCGGGGACGGGCCGGATGGCGACGGCGCCCGGCGGCGACGCCGCGACCCCGCCACCCCCCGATCCTGCGGCGACCGCTCCGCCACCCGAGGAGGGCGCGACGGTGCCGCCACCCACCGCGCCGCCCGCAGAGCCGACCCCGGAGCAGCTCACCGCTGCCGTCCTCGAACTGAACAGCGCCCTGGCTGATCTGCGCGACGCCCAGCGCACCGGCGACTTCACGTCGTACGGCGCCGCACTCGACCGGCTCCAACGTGCCATCGACAACTTCCTGGCCGCCGGGGGCAGCCTCAACTGAGGTGTTGCTGTCCGACGCTTCTAACCTGTCAAGCGGCCGCGGTGCGCCGTGAGTCGGTCCGTGCGGTCTCTTCGTCGTAGGTGGTGTGATGAGCAGGGCAACCGTGGAGAATGCCGACGAGGCGGTTCGTCAAAGCACGATGTGGCGGGTGGCGCCGCCGGCACGGTGCCGGCCGTAGTAGGGGCGGGCGCCCGGCAGAGGCCTTGAGTGCAGCGAAGGCCTGCGGATTGAGCGCATCACCCAACCGTCGGTTCCGGGCGAGCACGACCCGTTTGATGCCGGAGGCTCGGGTCACCGGCGCCATGCCAGAGTAGTTTCCTCCGGGCTCGGACATCGGCCCAGCGTCCCGGATCATCCCCAATTTCTGCGAGCACCCAGGCACCGAGAACCACTCCCAGACCAGGCGGGCTCAGGTAGATCTCGGCGCCCGGGTGTCGACCAGAACCCGCCTTCACCTGTTCCTCCAGTCCGGCGATCTGTCGGGCCATCTCAGTAGTGACGGCGACCAATGCCGAGACGGCGGCGGCGTAGGTGTCGCCCGCACCGGCTCGGGCCGGCAGTTGCTCACTGCGCAAGCAGCGACGATCTCGGTGGCGCGAGTTCGGACGTATCGCTGTCGGCCGACTCTGCGGACCAGGGCCTCGACTCGCGTGACGGTGAATGCGAACCCCTGCTCCGGGCTGGGTGCGACGGACAGCACGGCGTGGGCATCACGTCCGGCCAAGTCGTCGAAAGCAGCCACCGCGACCGGGTAGTACTCGCGCAGCATCGACCCGGTCATGGACGTGTTGCGCTGCCGGGTCCAAATCGTCGCCCTCCATCCAGCCTCCGAATACCCTGGGAAAGAGGGAGGGATCACCGTGCGATACGACGACTGGGGCGCCCGGTCGCCGCAGTGGGCGGGGTTGCGCAGCGTGTCGACGAGCGTGTGCGGCGTGCCCGTGCACTATGTCCGAGCGGAGCCCGCGTCGACCGCGCCTCCCGACGCGCCGGTTCACCTGCTGGTGCCCCCGATGACCGGTAGCGCGAGCATGTGGCTCGATCTCGTTCCTCCCCTGCGCCGGCTCGGGCCGGTGATTTCCGTCGACCTCCCGGGGACGATTGTCGGCCACACCGGTGATCCGTATCGGCATGGGCCACGCGCGGACCTGGACGCTCGCTTCGTGGCGGCCTTCGCCCGGCAGCTCCGCCTCGAGAGCCAGGTGCTGCTGCACGGCTGGTCGACGGGTGGCCCGGTGGCGGCGCTGGCCGCCACGATGATGCCCGAGAAGACTCGGGGAGTCGTCTTGGTGGCTCCGGCGCTGCCGTGGCGCCGGACGTCACCAGCCGAGGCATTCGGGTGGCAGACGCTGGGACGTCTCGTCGTCGCAGCCGGCCCGCCCACGACACGCCTGGTGCTGCGACTGGCGGGCCGGCGCATACTGGACGCCAAGCGAACCGCGATCGAAGACGCGGGCTCCATCTCCGGTGGCCGGACCGACCTCCTCGGTGGAAACCGGGGCCGTGTCTCACGAGCACAGGTCGACCTGTGGCTCGATGACCTCGAGGCGGCCCGCGAGCACCCGGAACGGCTCGCGGGCACGGCCACGGCGTTCGCGTCGATCGTCAAAGCCATGTTCATCACGCAGAAGCCGACGAACGAGGCTCTCGATTCCGTGCAGATGCCCGTACTCGTGCTGTGGGGAAGCGACGATCACCTTGTCGACCCCACGTCGCTCATGCAGCACGCCCGACGGCCGGGCTGGACACCCCGCCCCATCGAGGACGTCGGCCACCTGCTTCCCGTCGAGGCGCCCGACCTCTACGCGCAGGCAGTCTGCCAGTGGCTCTCCAACAGCCTCGAGATTCCCGGATTCGGGCGTCCTACGTAGATCGGTGTCTTCCCGACCCCAGCAGAACGGCACCGCGGAGACCAGTCCCTCACGGCTCGGGGATCGGCCTACGCGAATCAGGCACTGACACGCCGTTGAGAACCCGCAGCTCGGAAGCACCGATAAGTGACACCGAGCAGTGGAACCTACATGAGGGCCCTGCCGTCGTCCGGCCCGCGGCCCGCCCGTCGTTCAGCCGGAGCCGCGCCCCATAGCCGCCCTCCGGCCTCCGTCAGGCGGCCGCCCGACGCGGTGGTCGCCGGGCAAACCCGTTCGGCGAGGTCCGTCTTGCCCCGATGCAGGCGATGCACGTCCTCTAGGGCGCATCCGCCGCGGCGCAGCGGCGCTTCGGGTGGGTCGCCGAACGCGCAAGGTGCCGGTGGGATCCGGCCGCGACGAGCGACCCGTGCTTGTCAACCGTCCGGTTGCTTGTTGTCGGCGATGCCGACGAGCCGGTCCAGTGCGTCGGTCGTGGTGGCCGCCAGTTCGAACGGGTCGAGAACGAGGTCGGCGCCGGCGGTGAGGAGCCGTTCGGAGTCCTGGCTGCCGTGGGCGGTGACGGCGACCTTGCCGTGGAACCCGTGGTGACTGCCGCAGCCGGGTCGCGAGCAAGCCTGCCAGTGCAGCGAGGGCGAGGATCGTGGCGACGAGCGGGAAGGAGTGCAGGTCCATGAGAGGTCACCTACTCACGACTCGTCCGGCGGGGCGAGGGTCCCGGCCACCGGAAGGTCCGCGCTCCCTCGTGCGGCCCGGGCGCGCAGGGACTTGTCGACGGCGACGACGAGCACCGCGAGCGTGGCGAGGCCGACGATGCGCAACCATGCTTGCGCGTCGATCGGAGCGGTCTGGAAGAGGGTGTTCATGGCGGGCACATAGGTGATGGCGAGCTGCGCGACTGTCTGGGCGAGCACCCCGACGAGGATCCACCGGTTGCCGAAGAACCCGATCCGCCATACCGACGCCGTGAGCGAGCGGCAGCTGAAGAGGTAGAACAGCTCCACCGCCACGACGAGGTTGACGGCCGAGGTTCGTGCCTCGGCGAGGTCGGCACCGATGCCGAGCTCCCACTCGAACAGCCACCACGCGCCGCCCACGATGAGGCCGGACACCAGCAGGATCCGGGTGACGAGCGCGCCGGTCAGCAGCGGCCGCGTGGGATCCCGTGGGGGCCGGGTCATCGTGTCGGGTTCCTTCGGCTCGAACGCCAGCATGAGACCCAGTGCGACGGCGGTGGTCATGTTGATCCACAGGATCTGGGTGGGCAGGATCGGCAGGGTCGTCCCGAAGACGATCGCGGCGAGGATGACCAGGCCCTGACCGAGGCTGGTGGGAAGCACCCACACGATGAACTTCGTGAGGTTGTCGAAGACGCCGCGGCCCTCCTCCACGGCGGCCTCGATGGTGGCGAAGTCGTCGTCGGTGAGCACCATGTCGGCGGCCTCCTTGGCCACTTCCGTTCCACCGTGGCCCATGGCCACCCCGATGTCGGCCTGCCGCAGGGCGGGAGCGTCGTTGACGCCGTCGCCCGTCATGGCGACGACGTGGCCACGTTCCTGCAGGGCCCCGACCAACCGGAGCTTCTGTTCGGGGGAGACCCGTGCGAACACCCGGGCCCGGTCGACCGCGTCCGCGAGTTCCTCGGCCGGGATCGCGTCGAGATCCTGTCCGGTGAGCACGAGTCCGTCGTCGGCCTCGCCGATCAACCCGAGCTGCCGGGCGATCGCCGCTGCGGTGGCCGCATGGTCGCCGGTGATCATCTTGACCGCGATGCCGGCGACGTGGCACGCACGTACGGCGTCCACGGCGGCCTGCCGGGGCGGGTCGAGCATCGCGTGCAGGCCGGCGAACACCATCTCGCCGGAGACCACCGACAGGTCGAACTCCGCCTCCGCATCGATCGCGCGGACGGCCGTGGCCAGCACACGCAGCCCTTGCCGCGCCAGGTCCTCGGCGGCCCCCTGGACCGAGTCCCGGTCCAGGGGAAGGAGGCTGCCGTCGGAACCCATGCCGTAGCGGCAACGTTCGAGGATCCGCTCGACGGCCCCCTTGGCGAGCACGACCCGCTCACCCGTGCGGGGCTCGGCGTGCAGCGTCGCCATGAACTGGCGTTCGGAACTGAAGGGGATGGTGCCGATGCGGGGGTGCCCGGCGCGGACGTCCTCGGGTGCCAGGCCGGCCTTGCCCGCGACGACGAGCATCGCGGCCTCGGTGGGATCACCGACGACGGACCACCGCCCGTCCCGCCGGTCGAGGTGTGCGTCGTTGCATCCGGCACCCGCCACGATCGTCCACCGCAGGGCCTCGTCCGAATCGGGTGCGGCCACGGCGCCGGCGGAATCGTGGACCACGCCCTCGGGCGCGTATCCCGAACCGGTCACGGAATACAGGGAGTGCACCGTCCACAGGTGGCGCACCGTCATCTGGTTCGCGGTGAGTGTTCCGGTCTTGTCCGAACAGATGACGGTCGTGCTGCCGAGCGTCTCGACGGCGGGCAGCCGGCGGATCACCGCCCGGCGCCGGGCCATCCGGGCCACACCGATGGCCATCGTGATGGTGACGACCGCGGGAAGCCCTTCCGGGATGGCGCCGACCGCAAGCGCCACCGCGGCGGTGAACGTTTCCGGCGCATCCTGACCGCGGACGAGACCGATCGCGAAGGTCGCCGCCGCCAGCACGACGATCGCCACGGTCAGAACCCTGCTGAACGAGGCCAGTTTGGCGGTGAGCGGCGTGGCCAGCACGTCCGCGGCCCCGACGAGGCGATGGATCTCCCCGAGTTCGGTCCGGTCGCCGGTCGCAACGGTGACCCCGGCGCCCGCCCCGGCCGTCACCAACGTGCCCGAGTGCACCATGTTGCGGCGATCCGCCACCGGCGTGGCAGGCGGCAGTACCACCTCGTCCTTGACGACCGGAACGGACTCCCCGGTCAGGGCGGACTCGTCGATCTGCAATTCGGCGACGCGGATCAGGCGCAGGTCTGCGGGAACCTTGTCGCCGGCCTCGAGGACGACGAGATCGCCGGGTACGAGGTCGTCCGACGGCAGGGTCTGCTGGCGTCCACCGCGGATCACGCGTGTCTGTGTGCGCACCATGGACCGGAGTGCGTCGAGCGCCGCTTCGGCCTTGGACTCCTGGACGAAGCCGACGGTGGCGTTGACCAGGACGACCGCGAGGATGACGGCCGAGTCGACGTATTCGTCCAGCCACAGCGTGATCGCCGCTGCGGACAGCAGCACATAGATGAGGGGATTGTGGAACTGGCGCAGAATCCGCCGCAGCAACCCGTGGCCCGAGGCCGCCGGCAGCACGTTGGGCCCGAATCGTTCCAGCCTGCGGGTGGCCTCGTCCGCGTCGAGGCCGCGATGCGGATCGGTCTCGTGCAGGAGGACGACCTCGTGGACCGACAGGTCGTGGTGCGTATTGACGGGCGACGGATCGACGGGCAGGACCATGATGCGACCTCCGGCATCGGTTGCGGGCGCGACGGGGGGCAGGAACGGGATCAGTCCGGCACGCGCCGGACGCAGAGCAGTCGGTCGTCGGCTCCGATGGTGGCGGCCTCCGGTGATCCGACGTGCAGCCGCCGGCCGTCACGGACGATCCCGAGCACGATGTCGGTCAGGTGGCGGGGGGATTCGCCGATCTCGGCGGCCTCGGCCGCCCGTTCGGTGATGGCGAACCCGGCCTCGGGGGTGAGCAGGTCTTCGACCATCTGCACCACGCCGGGTGTGGCCGTCGCGACGCCCAGCAGCCGCCCGGCGGTTTCGGAGGAGACGACCACGGTGTCGGCCCCGGACCGGCGGAGGACGTGGGTGTTCTCGGACTCGCGAACGGCGGCGACGATCTTCGCAGCGGGCGCGAGTTCGCGGGCGGTGAGGGTGACGAGCACCGCGGTGTCGTCGCGATCGGCGGCAACGACGATCGAGGTGCAGTGCGGAACCCCGGCCAGGCGCAGCACGTCCGATCTCGTGGCCGAGCCCTGCACCGTCACCAGACCCTGTCCGGCGGCGGCCTCGAGTATCAGTGGGTCGGTGTCGACGACCACGATCTCGGACGGCGGGACGCCGTCCCCGAGCATCGCGTCCACTGCGGCACGGCCCTTGGTGCCGTAACCCACGACGACCGTGTGGTTGCGCGCCCGGCGTCGCCACTGCTGGATACGGAACGCCTGCCGCGAGCTCTCGGTCAGAGCCGAGAGCGTGGTGCCGACCAGGACGATGAGGAAGAAGACCCGTAGCGGAGTGATGATCAGGATGTTGACCAGGCGAGCCTGTTCGGTGATCGGAGCGATGTCGCCGTAGCCGGTGGTCGACAGCGACACCGTCGCGTAGTAGATGCAGTCCAGCAGGGACAGCTCGTCGTCCTGGCTGTCGGTGTAGCCGTCGCGGTCCAGGTAGACGACGAGCACCACCAGGGCCAGGGCGATCAGGGCGTAGCCGATCCGGCGGACGATGGCCCGGCCGGGACTGGTCTGCAACTGCGGGACCCGCAGGACGCCCACCAGCGCGAAGCCCGGGCGTTCGGTGAGCACGTCGGCGCCCGTCAACCGAGCACGCCACCTAGCCGGCATCGTGAAACCTGTGCATGCGTGGTCGCGCGATGTTCGATGTGCTCATCCGCCGAGTACCCGGCTCGGAACCCGACCTGCGAACGTACCCTGGTCCACGGTGCCCTCCCTGGTCGTGAAATGCGAACGCCACTCGCCGACCAGACTTCCCGGCACTCCGGGCATCACCCTCTCGTGCGGGCGGTCCGGATCGACGGGACTTCGGCCCCTTGGGGAGTCCTAGTGCACGAGGGCGAGCCGGCGCCACGACCACAGCGTCAGGCCCGCCGAGACGGCAGGAACGACGAGGGCGAGCGCGAGTTGCGGACCGGTGACGGAACCGGCCTGCGGTCCCGCCGCCCACAGGCCCGGAGCCGAGAACGGGAACCAGCCGCCCGCTCCGGCCATGACCGCCATCTGGGCGACGACCACCACGGCGATGATCGTCCCGACCGCGGGCAGGTATCCCCGCGCAACGGTGGCGACCCAGGCGCAGGGGAATGCGAGCCCCGCGGTGAGCAGGGCGACGGCGAGGAATCTGCCCACGAGCGCCGGCGTCCCCGGGTCGAGGGGCTCGTCGTCGACGAGCGTTCCCGCCACCACCGCCAGTGCGGCGCCCAGCGCGAGGCTGGTGGCGGCCGCCCACGACAGCAGGATCAGCAGCTTTGCGGCGGCGAGGGCCGGGCGGGAGACCGGCGCGGCCCACAGACCGGTGATCGTTCCGTCGGTGAACTCGCGGCCGAAGACCCAGCCGATGACCACACCGAATCCGAGAAGCCCGCCCACCGAGACGATGGTGTCGGCTGCGGCGAACAGTCCCGCTCGGCCGCCGTCGCCGACGATGGTCTGCGCCTTACCCGCCATCACCGCGTTGGCACCGTGCACGGACTGCAGGGTCAGCACGCACATGGCCACCACCCCCGTCGTGAGAAGGGCGGTGGTGACCCATACGGGGCGTGCCCGCCGGAACTTGGCCCACTCGACCGCCAGCGCGGCCCGGATCTGCTCGGAGGTGGTCATCGTCGCGCCTCGCTGTCGCGGTACACCAGGTCGAAGAACTGCCGCTCGAGATCGATTCCGTCCGGGTCGAGGGAGCCGACGACGCGTCCCTCGTTGACGGCTGTGATGCGGTCGGCCACGCGGGCGACCTCGTCGAGATGGTGGCTGGACACCAGCGTCGCCGCGCCGCGCTCCCGGCTGCGCTGCAGCAGCGTGCGCAGCAGCATGATCCCGGCCGGATCGAGCGCATTGGTCGGCTCGTCCAGGATCAGCACATCCGGGTCCGCGATCAGCGCCGCGGCCAGACCCAGCCGCTGCCGGTTGCCGAGGGAGAGTTTCCGTGCGCTGGTCCGCGCCCACCGGGACAGGACCAGTTCCTCGATCCACCGGTCGGCCGCGGCGGTGGCGCCCGCCGCGGACAGGCCGGCGAGGCGGCCCGCGATGCGCAGGTTCTGCGCGACGGTCAGTTCGGGATAGGCCAGCGGTGTTTCGACCAGGTGCCCGACGCCCGTCCAGTGCCGTGCCGGCATCGTCGACGGCGCCAGGCCCCGCACGCGCACGATTCCGTCGTCGGGCTCGATCATGCCGAGGAACAGGCGCATCAACGTCGTCTTTCCCGCCCCGTTGAGGCCCACGAACGCGTGTACCTCGCCCGCCCGCACCTCGGTGGTGACGCCCTCGAGTACCGGCGCGGAGCCGTAGCGTTTGCACACGTTCCGGCACTCGAGCACGACGTCGCCGACCTCGGTCACGGCACCTCCCGTGACTGCCGTGAGGGACTGGCCTCCGGTGCGAGCTGGTGCAGGGCCGACGCAATCCGGTTGCCGAGAGCCTCGTCGCCGGTTTCTGCCCAGTCCGTCAGCGCCGCCATGAGTGCGCCCATGCAGGCCCCGGCGGCCACTGCGGCCTCGAGTCGTCGTGTCCCCGGTTCGGCGAGCGCGGCGGCGACGGCCTCCTGGGTGCGCAGGGTGTTCTCCCACATCCGCGCGCGCAGCCGGGGGTGTGCCGCGACGATCCGCAGGCGAGTGCGCACGTCCCCGAGATCCGTCTCGGGAATCAGCGCCCAGGCGTCGAGGATCCCCCGGCACGCCCGTTCCAGCGGGCTCCGGTCCGCCGGCTGCGCGGCCACGGCGTCCGCAATGACAGGGTCGTAGGGATCATCAAGCAGAACAGCGTCTTTGGATGGAAAGTACCGGAAGAAGGTCATGTGCGACACCCCGGCGGCGGAGGCGATCCGGTCGACGGTGACGGCGTCGTAGCCGTCCTCGGTGAACAGCTGCACCGCCGTTGCCTGGATGCGCTGCCGGGTCCGCTCGGACTTGGACACCCCATAATGTTAGCCACTAACAGTTCGGGCGATCAAGGGGTGTGCCGCCACTGCCCGGTCCACCCGGCGGGTTCTCACGTACTCACGACGTCGCGCTTCCGGAACGCGGCCAGCCCTGCCGCCGTGACGAGCGCGGTGAGAACGACGAGAGCGACGAAGGAGCCCGCGGCGAACGGTTCGAGCGGCATCTGCCGGACATGGTTCAGCGGGGAGAGGACGCCGGCGCTGTCGGGCAGGTCGAGGATCGGTCCGAAACTGCCCACCAGGTAGCCGTAGACGACCAGCACCCAGACCAGATCGAAGGCGCGGGGGGCGAGACCGAACAGCGCCGCTCCGATCGCCGCGATGCCGAGGACGGCGGGGGCGTATCCGAGATGCGCCCATACCGATGCGGGCACCCGAGTCGGCTCCCCGGTGGACGCCGCGGCCCCGAGCCCGGTCCCCACGCCGGCGAGTGCGAGGAGTGCCACCACGCCCAGAGCGGTCACGGACAGCCCCGCTGCCATCCATCCGGCACGGCTCGTAGCTGTCGCCAAAACGGGCTCGATCCGGCCCGACTGCTCCTCGCCCCGCAGGCGGCGGACGGACAGGATCGCGAAGCAGGAGGCGAGGAAGGCCGTCGTGTATCCGGTCAGGCCCAGGAAGCCGTCGACGAGATTCGCGGCCGAACCACCCATGAGCGCAAGAATGTCCTCGGGCAGGTTCGCAAAGCTCTCGGCGATCGAGCCGGTCAGGGAGCCGTAGAACGACCCCATCAGCGCCAGGCCCGCGCCCCACCCGGCGATGCTGCCGCGCTGCTGCCGTAGCGCCAGGGCGAACGGGTTCGCCAGCGCCGGTGCCGCCTCGGCCCGGCCCGGCCGTGGCGGCACCAGTCCGGCCCCGAGGTCGCGACGGTCCACGACACGGTACGCGGCCGCCGCGGCGGCCGCCGCGAACCCCAACGACAGGGCCAGCGGGCCCCATCGCGGATCGACGAATGCTCGCGTCTGCTGCGACCAGGCGATGGGGGACAGCCAGGACACCGCGCTGCCGTGCCGCTCCAGGACGTCGCCGACGCCCCGCACGACGAAGGCCGTTCCCAGCGCCGCTGCGGCCAGTCCTGTGGCGGTGCGCCCGTGTTCGCACACCTGGCACACCAGGGCGGTGAGCGCGGCGAAGAACAGCCCCAGCGCCGCGAACCCGGCCGTGAACAGCACCGCCCCGCCGGCGTCCGCCCCGGCGGCCGTCATTGCCGCGCTGCCCGCCACGACGAGGGCGGCGTTCGCGACGACTGCGGTCGCCAGGGCCGCGGTCAGCGGGGCGCGCCGGCCCACCGCGCCGGCCAGGACGAGTTCGGTGCGACCGTTCTCCTCCTCGCCCCGTGTGTGCCGGACGACGAGGAGAATGTTCATGAACGCGGCGGCGACCAGCAGGTACAGCCCGTACTGGTTCGCGACGAACGCCTCGAGCGTGGGGTCGTCCATGCCGTAGCCGGGACCCGACATCATCACCCCTGCCGGGTTGTCGGCGAAACCGGCCACGCCGCGGAGGTCCTCGGCGACCGGGTACGCCAGCTGCAGGGCGGCGACGAAGTACGCCGCCAGGGCCGAGATGCCGATCACCCACAGCGGCAGCTTGATTCGATCCCGGCGCAGGCCGAAGCGGACGAGGGACGCGGTCCCGGTGAAGGTGTTCATCGCACGCCGCCCACGCCGGCGATCTGTCGATCGCTGCCGTAGTGGCGCAGGAACAGCTCCTCGAGCGACGGCGGTGCGCTCTCGAGGCTGCGGACGCCGTACTCCGCGAGCCGGCGGACCACCTCGTCGAGGTGAGCGTTGTCGACCTCGAACACGGTGTGCCCGTGCTCGTTTCGCAGCGCGTGCACGCCCTCGGCCTGCGCCAGGCCGGACGTGTCGAGGTCGGTGCGGACCGTGATCGTCGACCGGGTGAGATGCCGCAGCTGGGCCAGCGACCCGGATTCCACGGTACGTCCGTCCCGGATGATGGTCACGGTGTCGCAGAGCTTTTCCACCTCGGCGAGGATGTGACTCGACAGCAACACCGACGAGCCGCGCTGCTTCGCTTCGGCAACACAGTCCTGAAACACCCGTTCCATCAACGGGTCGAGGCCGGACGTCGGTTCGTCGAGGACGAGGAGCTCCACGTCCGAGGCGAGTGCCGAGATCAGCGCCACCTTCTGGCGGTTGCCCTTGGAATAGGCGCGGCATTTCTTGCGAGGGTCGAGTTCGAAGCGTTCGACCAGCTCGGTGCGGCGCGCACGGTCGGCCCCTCCCCGCAGGCGGCACAGGAAGTCGATGGCCTCGCCGCCGGTGAGCGACGGCCACAGGTCGATGTCGCCCGGGACGTACGCGAGGTGCCGGTGCACTTCGACGGCGTCGCGCCACGGATCGAACCCGAGCACGGATGCGGAGCCGCCGTCGGCGCGCAGAAGCCCGAGCAGGATCCGGATGGTCGTGGACTTGCCGGCACCGTTGGGGCCGAGGAAGCCGGCCACTTCACCGCGGCCGACGTGCAGGCTGAGACCGTCCAGCGCGGTCGTGGCGCCGAACGTCTTGGTGAGGTCGTGGACCTCGACGATCGTGTTCATGATTGTGTCCTGGGGTAGGCGGGTTCCGGATCAGGAAGGGGGAGCGGCGGATTCGCCGCCCCCGGCGCCCGCCGGCGGGTCCGGGACGTACATCAGGTAGTCGTCGAGCAGCTTGCGGCTGGTGAGCAGACCCTCGGAATACAGCTCGAGGGCCGGTGCGGTGACGGTCTCGGTCAGGTGCCGGAAGAACCCGGTGAAGTCTCCGCCCCGCAGGAGTTCCGGGTGCAGGGTCATCTGCAGCAGCATCGACCCCACGCTCATGCCGGTGAGCAGGCGGGCCCGGGCGCGGTTGTCCCGGGAGGGCCGGATCAGCCCGTTGCGTTCGCCCTCTGCGAGGTAGTCGACCACGTCGTCGACCAGGTGATCGAAGAACTCCGCCGCGCTTTCGCCGCCGGCCTGGAAGGTGCGGGCGACGTAGACGGCGAGCGGGGCGTACTGCTCGGCCCGCCCGAGTTGCGCCAGCCACGGACCGGAGTCGCCGGTGGCGAGGGTCGTCCGCTTGGAATCGCGGATCTGTCCCAGGACCCACTCGTCGCACGCACGTCGCAGGTCCTTCTTGGACCCGAAATGGTGCACGATCAACGCCCCGCTCACCCCCGCGTCCGCGGCGATGGTCCGCAGGCTCGCGTCGAAGCCGTCGCGAGCGAAACGGAGGATTGCGGCCTCCCGGATGCGCGCCGCGGACGTGAGGTCCCGGCGATCGGCTGCCGAGAGGCGACCCGGCGTTGAACGCATGGTCAGTATATTAACCGCGTGTTCAATCGTCGGCAAGAGCCGGGAGGAGGCCCGCCCCGAGGCGCCTACGGCGGACCCTTCACGCGGGCGTTGTCGAGCATGCGCATCACCCTCGTCGCGCTCACCCCGTGCACGAGGACGGAGAGGACGACGGTGAAGGCGACGGCGGCCCACAGCTCCTGCTCCTGCGCGATGTCGAGCTCCGCCGCCGCGTACGCGAGGTAGTAGACGGAGCCGATCCCGCGCACGCCGAAGAAGGCCGTGACGCGGCGTTCGCGGACATCCATCTCGTCACAGCCCAGGAGCGAGACCCAGCCGACCACCGGCCGTATCACGAGGACCAGGGCGGCGCCGACGAGAACCGACCCCCACGACAACTCGGCGAGCAGGCCGGTGGTGAGGCCCGCCCCCAGCAGGAGCAGGACCGCCAGCGTGAGGACGTGCTCGAGCTGCTCGATCAGGCTGTGCATCTCGGCGTGGTACTCGTGTGCGCGTTCGATGCGCCGCATGGCCACGGCACACACGAACACGGCCAGGAAGCCGTAGCCGCCGATCAGTTCGGCGATTCCGTACACCGCGAACGTGGCGGCGAGCGCGACGATCGGTTCGCCCCGGTCGGCCAGCCGGACGTGCTCGACGGGGAAGTGGAACACCGCCCGCCCGACGAGATGGCCCGCCAGCCCTCCCACCACGGCGCCCAGGACGATCTTGCCGAGCAGCTCCCACAGCACCCAGGAGATGATCCAGTCCTCGATCGGTCCCTTCGTGAACAGGAACAGCGCGAGGTAGACGAACGGGAACGCCAGCGCATCGTTGAGGCCGGCCTCGGAGGTGAGCGCGAACCGCACTTCGTCGTCTTCGCGGTGGGAACCCTCCCCGGACGTGGGGCCCTCGACCTGCACGTCGGACGCCAGCACGGGATCGGTGGGAGCCAGGGCGGCCCCGAGCAGTACCGCGGCCGCGGGGGTGAGGGCCGCGGCCCACCAGCCCAGCACCGCGACGGCCGCGATGCCGAGGGGCATCGCGATCAGCAGCAGCCGCCGGGTGGACTTCCACGACCGCCACCCGAGGGGACGGTCGATCGCGAGGCCCACGCCCATGAGCGCGACGATCACGCAGACCTCGCTGAGGTACTCCGCCACGGCCGGGTGCCCGCCGGGAGTGAGGGCTTCGGCGTTGTCGAACAACAGCCCCAGCACCGCGCCGGCCACCAGCACGATCATGGGTGCCGAGATCGCCCGGTTGTGGAACAGCCGCGGCACGGTGACGGCGAGAAGCAGCGCGAGCCCGGCGGAAACGTAGATGATCGCGGTGTCCAGTGCCGTGGCCTTCGTTCGCTGCGACGTGGTCGGCGCAAGGATGCCCAGGCGACCGTCGTCCGAAACGCGCGCCCCCGCGCCACCCGGGTCCCGGTCAGATGTCGAAGAACACGGTCTCGATCCCGCCTTCCGGGGTGTCCTGCAGACGCACGTCGAAGGTGTAGACCACCTTGCCGTCGCGTTCGGAGCGCTTCGCGATCAGCGTGTCGCGGCGGACCTCCCACTCGATCCCGTCGAGTACGGGGTCGGCGGCGTTGGCATCGGCCTCGTCGTCGAAGTAGACCCGGGTGTGCAGGCCGATGTTGATGCCCCGTGCGAACAGCACCATGAGGATGTGCGGGGCCTGGAACCCGCCGACGTTCGCCGGCACCGGTCCCGGTTTGATCGTCTCGAAGGTGTAGACGCCGGTGTCGAAGTCGCCGCCCGTGCGGCCCCAGCCGCGGAAGGTCGGATCGATCGCCCTGTCCTGGGCGTGTCCGTCCTGGGTGTCGCCGGGGTGGGCGTACCTGCCCGCGGCGTTGGCCTGCCAGATCTCGATCAGCACGTCGCGCACGGGCGTGCCGGTGCCGTCGAAGACGCGGCCCTCGAGGGTGATGTGCTCGCCCTTCGTCTCCGGGGCGGTCAGCACGTTGCCGAAGTTGTTGTCGAAGATGTCGAACCCGGCCTGCTGCGGTGCGAGCCCGATGTGGACGTACGGGCCGCCGGTCTGCGAGGGGGTCTCCGGGCGGCGCTCGATCATGCTGTGCGGGGAAAGGCTCATCGGGGGGCTCCGGGGAGGTTGGCGTTGTCGAAGAAGGTGGCGCGGCGGCCGCGCAGGGTGAGGTCGAAGCGGTAGGTACGCGCGTCGAAGGGGGCGTTGTTGGCGGGATCCTCCTGCGCGATCAGGCTGCGCAGCTGGTCCAGCGTCGGGATGGTCTTCGCGATGGGGCAGCGCTCGATGAGCGGGTCGCCCTCGAAGTACATCTGGGTGATCAAGCGCTGCGCCCAGCCGGTGCCGTGGATCGAGAAGTGGATGTGGGCGGGCCGCCAGGCGTTGGTGCTGTTGGCCCACGGGTACGGCCCGGGCTTGATGGTGCGGAAGAAGTAGTAGCCGTTGTCGTCGGTGATCATGCGGCCGCAACCGCCGAAGTTCGGGTCGATCGGCGCGAGGTAGCGGTCCTTCTTGTGGCGGTAGCGTCCGCCGGCGTTGGCCTGCCACGCCTCGACCAGGGCGCCCTTCACCGGGTTGCCGAACTCGTCGCGGACGTAGCCGTGCACGATCAGGCGCTCGCCGATCGGCAGGCCGTCCTTGGCGAAGTTGAGGATGAGGTCGTTGTCCTTCTCGCCCAGCTCGCGACGGTCGAAGACCGGCCCGGTCGTCTCCGAGAGCGTGTTGCGCGGCGCGATCAGGGCATTGCGCGGGGAGCGCAGCACCGACGTGCGGTATCCGGGGGTGAGGGCGGGCGGGTGCTGAGTGTGGTCGCGTTCGACGAATTCGCCGGACGCGGCGCCGGGGGCGGCGATGATCATGAGGCGGTACTCCTGGGGACTGTCGCACTGCGACGGACTGGATGTGATCCACGTTATGGGTGAGCATGAGTCATGTAAATTGACGGTTTCGGCCGAATTTCATAACCTGCAGTGATGGAACGCGGTTTCGTGCCCCCGGTCGACCGGGCGTCGCTGCTCCTGGATCGCATCCGGTTGCGCCACCTCACGTGCTTCGTCGCCGTCGCCCAGGAGGGCAACCTCGGCCGGGCCGCCGGCCGGCTGCATCTGAGCCAGCCGGCGGTCACCAAGACCCTCAACGAACTCGAATCCCTGGCCGGCCTGCGCCTGGTGGACCGCGGGCGGCACGGCGCCCGGCTCACCCCCGCCGGCGAGGAGTTCCTGGGCCACGCCGTCGAGGTCACCGACGCGTTGGCGTCCGCCGCCCGCGCCCTCTCCGGGACCGGGCAGCCGGCCGTCGCCCCCGTGCGGGTCGGCGCCCTGCCCACCGTCGCGAGCACCCTGCTGCCCGGTGCGGTCACCCGGCTGCGGGACCGGCGTCCGCACGTCGGCGTGCAGATCCGCACGGCCCCGAACACCGCACTTCTGGGCGCGGTGCGCGCCGGCGAGCTCGACTTCGTCCTCGGCCGGATGGCCGACCCGGAGACCATGCAAGGGCTCTCGTTCGAACTGCTGTACGCCGAGTCGCTGGCCCTGATCGTGCGCCCGGGGCATCCGCTGGCCGGGGGTCCGGTATCGGTGCCGGCGGTGCTGAACCACCCCCTCGTCGTCGCCACCGCCGGAACCGTGCCGCGGCACCACACCGAGGGCTTCCTCGCCCGGCACGGCCTGCGGCTGCCGTCCGGCAGCGTCGAGACCCTCGACGTCTCGGTCGCGCGCGGGCTGGTGCGCGCCGGCGACGCGGTGTGGCTGACACCCGAGCGAGTGCCGCAGGACGACCTCGACGACGGCACGCTCGTGCGGCTGCCGGTACCGACCCCGGGCACCGCCGAACCCGTCGGACTGCTGCGCCGCAGCAGCGCGGACACCCCCGTCGTCGCGGACGAGCTCATCGGGATCCTGCGCGAACTGGCCGTCGGGTGATCATGGCAGGATCTCCCGCATGGCTGAACAGACTTCCGACACGCCGACGACCGAACTGTGGGTCGAGCGCACCGGCACCCGCCGCTACACGGGCCGCAGCTCCCGAGGTGCCGAGGTCCTGATCGGGTCGGAGACCGTCGAGGGTGTCTTCACCCCCGGCGAGCTGTTGAAGATCGCGCTGGCGGCCTGTTCGGGGATGAGCTCGGACTTCCCGCTGTCGCGCCGGCTCGGCGACACCTACGACGTCACGATCCGTGTCTCCGGCGCCGCGGACCGGGAGAACGAGGTGTACCCGCACCTCGTCGAGGAGATGGCGCTGGACCTGAGCGAACTCGACGAGGAGGCGCAGCAGCGCCTCGTCGCGCTCGTCGAGCGATCCGTCGACAAGGTGTGCACCGTCGGCCGTACGCTCGAGGCCGGCACCGAGGTGACGCTGAAGATCGTTCCGGACGCGTGAGCGGTGGATCTCGGCAGGGAGGGCGGATGATTCGTACAGCGGCCGGACTCGCGCTCGCCGTGGGGTTCCTGGCGGGCGGGGCGCCGGCGACGGCCGCGCCCGCTCCGGCGGACTGCGCGCCGTGGCGGGTGGACGTCGTCGCGTCCGGGCTCGGCGTGCTCGAGAATCTCGCGTTCGACGGTCGCGGCCGGCTGCTGGCCTCGGCGTCCACCCCGGCCGGCGGCGGGTCGCTGCTGGCGCTCACGCCCGAGGGACGGGCCGACGCCGTGGTGGCCGAGGTCCCGGCGCCCGGCGGCATCGTCGTCGACGACGGCACGGCGTACTTCACGACCGGCAACGGCACCGTCTCCGGACTGCTCGGCCGCACCGACGGCACCCTGGAGGCCGTCGACCTCGACACCGGGACGCGGCGCACCGTCGCGTCGGGTCTGACCATGCCCAACGGTCTCGTCCGCCTGCCCGACGGGGACTTCCTCGTCAGCCGGAACCTGGGCAGCCCCCCGGGCCTGACGCGCGTCCCGGTCGAGGGTGGGGCCCCGGAAACGATCCGCACCGACCTCGGCTCCGTCAACGGACTCGCGGTCGACGGCGAAACCGTTTATGCAGCTACGACTTTCGATCCGACTACCCGAATTCACGCGTTGAACGCCGGCGACCTCACCGGTCCGGTCCGGACCCTGGACCCGTCCGGGCCCGGGCCCCTCGAGACCGCCGACGATCTCGACGTCGGACCCGACGGCGCGTTGTACGTCCCGCTCAACGTCGCCGGGAAGATCCTGCGGGTCGACCCGGTCACCGGCACCGGCTGCGCGGTCGCCACGGGGGTGCCCTTCGTCTCCGCGGTCGCGTTCGGCGAGGGCCCCGGCTGGGACCCGGACGTCCTCTACACCACCGGCTTCGACGGCGCCGTCCACGCCGTCCGTCCGGTCCGCAGTTCGGGGGAGCAGCCATGACGCAGTCGCCGCCGGACGCCGTCCGGCTCACCGCCTGGGTGCACGGGCGCGTGCAGGGTGTGGGGTTCCGCTGGTGGACGCGGTCGCGAGCCCTCGAACTCGGCCTCGCCGGTCACGCCACCAACCATCCCGACGGGCGCGTGCTCGTCATCGCCGAGGGCCCCCGCGACGCCCTCGAACGACTCCTCGCCGCGCTGCGCTCGGGCGAGACCCCGGGAGAGGTGCGGCTCGTGGTGGAGAGCTGGGAGCCGACGCGCGGTGACCTGACCGGCTTCGTCGAGCGGTGACGGCCCGCCGGTAAGGTTTTCGCACATGTATTTGAAGGGTCTGACGCTCAAGGGCTTCAAGTCTTTCGCGTCCGCGACGACTCTGCGGTTCGAACCGGGCATCACGTGTGTCGTGGGGCCGAACGGTTCCGGCAAGTCCAACGTCGTCGACGCCCTCACCTGGGTGATGGGGGAGCAGGGCGCCAAGGCGCTGCGCGGCGGCAAGATGCAGGACGTCATCTTCGCCGGGACCGCCGGCCGGCAACCCCTCGGCCGTGCCGAGGTCACCCTCACCATCGACAACTCGGACGGCGCGCTGCCCATCGAATACTCCGAGGTGTCCATCACCCGGCGGATGTTCCGCGACGGGGCCGGCGAATACGAGATCAACGGGAACTCGTGCCGGCTGATGGACGTGCAGGAACTGCTGTCCGACTCCGGCATCGGCCGCGAGATGCACGTCATCGTCGGTCAGGGCCGCCTCTCCGCCATCCTCGAGTCCCGGCCGGAGGACCGCCGCGCATTCATCGAGGAAGCCGCCGGAGTCCTCAAGCACCGCAAGCGCAAGGAGAAGGCGGTCCGCAAGCTCGACGCGATGCAGGCCAACCTCGCGCGCCTGACCGACCTCACCGCCGAGCTGCGCCGGCAGCTCAAGCCGCTCGGCCGCCAGGCCGAGGTGGCGCGCCGCGCCCAGACCATCCAGGCGGACCTGCGCGACGCCCGGCTGCGGCTCGCCGCCGACGACCTCGTGACCCGGCGCTCCGAGTTCGCCGACCAGGACGAGCAGGAACGCGTCCTGCGCGAGCGACTCGATCACGTCTCCGCCGAGCTCGACGACGCCAACGCCGAACTCGCACGCCACGAGGAGGCGGTCGCGCGACTCACTCCCGGCGCCGAGGCCGCGTCACAGACCTGGTTCCGGCTCTCCGCGCTCGCCGAACGTCTCGGCGCCACCGTGCGCATCGCCCAGGAACGCGCCCGCCACCTCGACACCGCCCCGGCGGTCCGCGACGGCCAGGATCCGGACGAGATGGAGGCCCGCGCCGACCGCATCGCCGAAGAGGAGGCCGAACTCCTCGAGGCCGTCGAGGTCGCCCACGGCACCCTCGAGGCCGCGAAGGAGCAGCTCGCCGTCCAGGAGGAGGCCGCCGCGGCCGCCGAGCGGGCGCACCTGGCCGCAGTGCGGGCCGTCGCCGACCGGCGGGAGGGACTCGCGCGCCTGGCCGGACAGGTCGACACCGTGCGCACCCGCGCCGAGTCCATCGACGCGGAGGTGGCCCGGCTGACCGTCGCCATCGAAGAGGCCCGGCTGCGCGGTGTCGCCGCCCAGGCCGAGTTCGAGACGGCCCAGGCCCGCATCGACGACCTCGACGCCGGCGAGATCGACGCCGACGCACAGCACGAACGCGCCCTCGAGGCGCTGCGACTCGCCGACGCCCGCCTGAAGGAACTGCAGGACGCCGAGCGCGCGGCCGGCAAGGAGGTCGCCTCCCTCGGGGCGCGCATCGAGGCGCTGGCGATGGGTCTCGAACGCAAGGACGGCGCCGCCTGGCTTCTCGAGCACCGCCCCGACCTGGGATTGTCGGGTCCCCTCGCGGAACGCGTCCGGGTCGAGGCCGGCTACGAGGTCGCCGTCGCAGCGGCGATGGGCCCGGCCGCGGAGGCGCTGGCCGCGGATTCGGTCCCGGCGGCCGCCGCGGCCGTCGCCGCGCTGGTGGACGCCGACCAGGGCCGGGTCGCGTTCGTCGCCGGGGGCACCACCGCGCCGGCCGAGCCGGCGAGCCTGCCCGACGGGACGCGCTGGGTGCGGGACGTGATCGACTGCCCGCCGGAACTGCGCGGCGGACTCGACGCGCTGCTGGCGCGCACCGTCGTCGTGGACGACCTGCGCTCCGCGATCGAACTGTGCCACGTGCGCCCCGAACTGCGGGCAGTGACCCGGAGCGGTGACCTCGCCGGCTCGGGCTGGGTCGTCGGTGGATCCGGGCGCGCGCCGAGCACCCTCGAGGTCCAGGCCGCGATCGACGCGTCCCGCGCCGACCTCGACCGCGCGGTCCGGCGCTCCGAGGAACTCTCGGCGGCTCTCGCCGGCGCCCTGGCCGAACAGGCGGCCCGCGCCGAGGTGGCCGAACAGACCCTCGCGGCCCTCAACGAATCCGACGCCGCAATGTCCGCGGTGTACGAGCAGCTCGGCCGGCTCGGGCAGGCCGCGCGCGCCGCCCACGCCGAGTCCGAGCGCCTCGCGGCGCAGCGCACCAACGCCGAGACGGAGCGTGACACGGCCCGCCGCGAGGTCGTCGAGCTCGAGGAGCGGCTGCGACTGGCCGAACAGGAACAGAGCGACGCGGGCGCCGATCCGGGCACCGACTCGACGGCAGTCGACCGAGAGGTCGCCGCCGCTGCCCTCGCCGAGGTCCGGGCCGTCGAGATGGAGGCGAGGCTCGCGGCCCGCACCGCGGAGGAGCGCGCCCAGGCGCTGCGCGGCAAGGCGGACTCGCTGCGCCGCGCAGCCCAGGCCGAGCGCGAGGCGCGGGCCCGGGCCGAACGGGCACAGCGCGCCCGCAAGCAGGCCGCGGCCGTCGCCGCGGCCGTGGCCGAGTCCGGCGCCCGGGTCGCGGCCCACCTGGACGAGGTGGTCGCCGCGGCCTCCGCCCACCGGGACGAGCTGACCCGTCAGCGCGCCGAGCGGGCCGAACAGCTCGACAAGGTCAAGGAGCGGGTGCGCGACCTCTCCGCGCAGCGGGCCCAGCTCACCGACGCGGTGCACCGGGACGAGGTCGCCCGCGCGCAGGCCGCGCTGCGGATCGAACAGCTCGAGCAGGCCGTCGTCGAGCAGTACGCCATCGCGCCCGACGATCTGGTCGCCGAGTACGGCCCCGAGGTGCCGCTGCCACCGTCCGACCTCGAGATCGCCGAGTTCGAACAGGCGCGGGAACGCGGAGAACAGGTCGTCGCGCCGCAGCCGCAGCCGTACGACCGCGCCACCCAGGAGCGGCGCGCCAAGCGCGCGGAGAAGGACCTGACGACCCTCGGCAAGGTCAACCCGCTGGCGCTCGAGGAGTTCGCCGCGCTCGAGGAGCGGTACAACTTCCTCGCCACGCAGCTCGAGGACGTCAAGAACGCCCGCAAGGACCTGCTCGGCGTGGTCGCCGACGTCGACGCCCGCATCCTGCAGGTGTTCACCGAGGCGTACGCGGACGTCGAGCGCGAGTTCGAGCAGGTGTTCGCCAAGCTCTTCCCCGGCGGCGAAGGCCGCCTCGTGCTGACCGATCCGTCGGACATGCTCACCACCGGCATCGAGGTCGAGGCCCGGCCGCCGGGCAAGAAGGTCAAGCGGCTGTCGCTGCTCTCCGGCGGCGAGAAGTCGCTGACGGCGGTGGCCATGCTCGTCGCCATCTTCCGGGCCCGGCCGTCCCCGTTCTACGTCATGGACGAGGTGGAGGCCGCTCTCGACGACACCAACCTGCGCCGGCTCATCGGGCTGTTCGAGCAGCTTCGGGAGAAGTCCCAGCTCATCGTCATCACCCACCAGAAGCCGACGATGGAGATCGCCGACGCCCTGTACGGGGTCAGCATGCGCGGCGACGGCATCACCCGCGTCATCTCGCAGCGGATGCGTGGTCAGGATCTTTCTCGCCCAGAGCTGAGCGCGGCCGTTGCGCCTGACAGTATGGGGGGCGTGAGTACCGGAGCCTGGATAGCCATCGCGGCGGCACTTGCCGTCCTCCTCGTCGCGCTCGTCGTCGGCCTGACCCTGTACCGGAGACGGCGGGTGTCGCTGACGGCCGAGCAGACGCCGCAGCTCGGCACCGCCGAGCAGAAGGATCGTTCCGGCGGTTACAAGGCCGCGGGCGGCTTCAGCTTCACCCAGGGGGCGACCGCGACCGCGCCGCCCCAGCCGGTCGAGCGGCCGGTTCCGAGACCGCCGGTGGTCCCGGAACCGCCCGCGTCCCCCAAACCGCCGGTCGCTCCGGAATCGACGGTGGTGCCGGAACCGAAGGTCGTGCCGGAACCGAAGGTCGTGTCACTGCCCCAGGAGGTGTCGGAGGCTCCGGCGCCGACGGTCGAACCCCGGGTGGAGCCCGAGCGGGCCCCGGAGGCCGGTGCCGCCCCCACCGTGGAACCGGCCCCCAGGGTCGAGCCCGTCCCGGGCATCGAGCCGGAGACCGCCCCGGCGCCGTCCGAGGTCGTCCCGCCGGTCGAGGAAGTTGCGCCGGTCGAGGAAGTTGCGCCGGTCGAGGTCGTCCCGCCGGTCGAGGAAGCTCCGCCGGCACCCGCCGTCGAACCCGAGGTGGCCCCGCCGCCGACCGCCGAGCCCGAGGTAGCGGCTGTCCCGCTCGTTCCCCCGATCGAGGAGATCGCCCCGACCGAGGGCCGGCTGGACCGGTTGCGCGGCCGACTTGCCCGGTCGCAGTCGGCGGTGGGCAAGAGCCTGCTCGGCCTGCTCGGCGGCGGCGACCTCGACGAGGACTCGTGGGAGGAGATCGAGGACACCCTGCTGATCGCCGACCTCGGTGCCGCCACCACCACCCAGATCGTCGAGCGGCTGCGGGTGCAGATGGCCGCCCGCAGTGTGCGCACCGAGGCCGAGGCCAGGGCCGTCCTGCGGGACGTGCTGGTCGAGGCGCTGCACCCGGAGCTGGACCGGTCGATCAGGGCGCTGCCGCACCAGGATCACCCGGCGGTGCTGCTCGTCGTCGGGGTCAACGGCACCGGTAAGACCACCACCACCGGCAAGCTCGCCCGGGTCCTCGTCGCCGACGGCCGCCGCGTCCTGCTGGGCGCCGCCGACACCTTCCGTGCGGCCGCCGCCGACCAGTTGCAGACGTGGGCCGAGCGGGTCGGCGCCGAGGTCGTGCGCGGCAAGGAGGGAGGCGACCCGGCCGCGATCGCCTTCGACGCCGTCGCCAGGGGCACCGATCAGGGTGTGGACGCCGTGCTCATCGACACCGCCGGCCGGCTGCACACCAAGACCGGTCTGATGGACGAGCTCGGCAAGGTCAAGCGGGTCGTGGAGAAGAAGGCCGCGGTCGACGAGGTGCTGCTCGTGCTCGACGCGACGATCGGGCAGAACGGCCTGATGCAGGCGCGCGTGTTCGCCGAGGTCGTGGACATCACCGGCGTGGTGCTGACCAAGCTCGACGGCACGGCCAAGGGCGGGATCGTCTTCCAGGTCCAGCACGAGCTCGGGGTCCCCGTGAAACTCGTCGGTCTCGGTGAGGGCGCGGACGACCTCGCGCCGTTCGAGCCGGGCGCATTCGTCGACGCCCTGCTGGGCTGATCCACCGCACCACCGCCAGCTCACCACCGGCCACCCGGCCTCCGACCGGGTGGCCGGTTTTGGTCACGGAAAGGTCACAAATCGTCACTCGGTTCCCATCTGCCACTCCGGTTCGGTAGAAACAGGTGCCGGACGGATCCCGCGGGGCGGGTGGCGACGGGGAAGCAGCGACGAGAGGCTCCTGCGGGAGCTCGCCGCGCTGGCCACCCGGCCCCGCCGGGTCCGTCCCGGCTCGGGTCGCGATCCGTCCCGATCCACCCCCTCCCGGCTCGCGGGAGCACCGCCGCGAAACGCCGTGCGAGGGACCCGGTTCGGCCGCCGGCGCCGGTGGATGCGCCGCGAAACAGGAACGAAACACATGTCCGATTTGCGTTCACTCCGCCGAAACAGCGCGGCGCTCCGGCCGAAACATCACCACAGCATTCTTCTCTCGACGACGCGCTGACCGGCGCGGCCAACAGGGAGGTTGCAGTGGAGGAAGTGGTGAACACCGGCGACGCGGCATGGATGCTGATATCGGCGTCCCTGGTGCTGTTGATGACGCCCGGTCTGGCGTTCTTCTACGGCGGCATGTCGCGCACCAAGGCCGTCCTGAACATGATGATGATGTCCTTCGGGGCAATGGCGGTCATCGCGGTGATCTACGTGCTGTGGGGCTGGTCGATGTCCTACGGCACCGAGGACATCGGGGGCATCTTCGCCAACCCGTTCCAGATGTTCGGTCTGCAGGGTGCCATCTACGACGACGCCGGTGAGTTCCTGCCCGGCCTCGGCGACTACCCGCAGATCATCGACATCGGCTTCCAGGTCACGTTCGCGGTCATCACCACCGCTCTCATCAGCGGTGCCCTCTCCGAACGCGTGAAGTTCGGCACCTGGCTGGCCTTCTCCGGAATCTGGGTCACCCTCGCGTACTTCCCCCTCGCCCACATGGTGTGGGGCGGCGGCCTGCTCTCCGGCTCCGCGGACGGCCTCGCCGCCAAGATCTTCGGCACCTCCGACGACGGAGAAGGCGGGCTCGTCGCGACCGTGGCGCCCATCGACTTCGCCGGCGGCACCGTCGTGCACATCAACGCCGGCATTGCCGCGCTCGTCCTGGCGCTGATCATCGGCAAGCGCGCGGGCTTCGGCCGCACCGCCTTCCGTCCGCACAACCTGCCGTTCGTCATGCTCGGTGCCGCCCTGCTGTGGTTCGGCTGGTTCGGCTTCAACGCCGGTTCCGCGTTCGCCGCCGACGGTGTGGCCGGCCTGGCCTGGGTCAACACCACCACCGCCGCGGCCGCCGCGATCCTCGGCTGGCTCCTCACCGAGCGCATCCGCGACGGCAAGGGCACCAGCCTCGGTGCCGCCTCGGGTGCCGTCGCCGGCCTCGTCGCCATCACTCCGGCCGCCGGTGCGCTCAGCCCGGTCGGTTCGATCGTGCTCGGCGCGATCGCCGGCGTCCTGTCCGCCCTGGCGGTCGGCCTGAAATACAAGTTCGGCTACGACGACTCGCTCGACGTCGTCGGCGTGCACCTCGTCGCGGGCCTGTGGGGCACCATCGCGATCGGGTTCCTCGGCACCGAGACGGGCCTGTTCTACGGCGGCGACTACAAGCAGCTCGTGATCCAGATCGTCATCGCAGTCTTCGCCCTGGTCTACACCGGCATCATCACCGCGATCGTCGCCTTCGCGCTCAAGCCGCTCGGCTGGCGGGTGTCGGAGGAGGAAGAGGCGCGCGGCATCGACGAGGCCGAGCATGCGGAGTCGGCATACGACTTCGCCGCCGCCCTCAAGTGATAAGAAGACATCAGGGCACTGGAGACTGGGAAGGGATGAGGATATGAAGCTGATCACGGCAATTGTCAAGCCGTTCACCCTCGAGGACGTCAAGGCAGGCCTCGAGCAGGCGGGTGTGCTTGGCATGACCGTCAGCGAGGTGCAGGGATACGGTCGCCAGAAGGGCCACACCGAGGTCTACCGCGGAGCCGAGTACTCCGTCGACTTCGTTCCCAAGGTCCGCGTCGAGGTCGTCGTCGACGATGCCGCCGTCGACAAGGTGGTCGAGACCATCGTCGAGGCCTCCCGCACCGGCAAGATCGGCGACGGCAAGGTGTGGGTCACCCCGGTCGAAACGGTCGTCCGAGTGCGCACCGGTGAACGAGGCGCCGATGCACTCTGACCCGAAGGGGTCCGGAACTCGCGGCCCTGGTCCCGCTGCCTCCGCGGCGGGATCGGGGCCGCCGGTGTCTCCGGGGCCGGCCGGATCCGGCACCGCCGCCACCGACCTCGCCCGGGCTCGTACCCAGTTGCTCGCCGGCGGCACCCGCAACCGCCGGCTCGACGCCCCCGCCCTCCGTCACGCCCTCGTCGATCTCCACGAGTTCTGGCTCGTCACCAAGGGAACCGAACTCGGAATCAAGCCCGACTGCGGCTTCGCCATCGTCGCCGTCGGCGGCCTCGGCCGCCGCGAGATGCTCCCCTACTCCGACCTGGATCTGGTCCTGCTGCACGACGACATGGACCCCGCTGTCGTGTCCCGGGTCGCCGACCGGCTCTGGTATCCGCTATGGGACGCGCACATCAAGCTCGACCACAGCGTCCGGACCGTCCCGCAGGCCCTGCAGGTCGCCGCGTCCGACCTGACCGCCGCGCTCGGCCTGCTCGAAGCCCGGCACATCGCCGGCGACCTCGAATTGAGCAATCTGCTGATCGGCGGCGTGCGGCGGCAGTGGCGCACCGGCATCCGCAGCCGGTTCGAGGAGCTCATCGCCCTGACCGAGGCCCGGTGGGAACGCAGCGGGCAGATCGCGCACCGGGCCGAACCCGACCTCAAGAGCGGCCGCGGCGGGCTGCGGGACGTGCAACTGCTCAACGCACTGTCCGTCGCGCAGCTCACCGACGGCATGCCCGGGCTCGGGCCCGACGTTCCCGGCGGCGGGCTCGCGGCCGCGCACCGCCGCCTGCTGGACGTTCGCACCGAGCTGCACCGCGTCGCCGGCCGGGCCCGCGACCAGCTGCGCGCCCAGGATGCCGACGAGATCGGCGCCGCCCTGCGCATCGGGGACCGGTTCGACCTGGCCCGCGTGCTGACCGAGGCGGCCCGGACCGTGAGCTACTCGGTGGAGGTCGGGGTACGCACGGCAGGAAACTCGCTGCCCCGCAAGGGCCTGTCCCGGCTGCGCCGCGTCCCCGTCCGGCGCCCGCTCGACGAGGGTGTGGTGGAACACGGCGGCGAAGTGACGCTGGCCCGCGACGCGCACCCGCGCAAGGACCCCGGCCTGATCACGCGGGTCGCCGCGGCCGCAGCGCAGCACGATCTGCCGATCTCCGCGTCCACCCTCGGCCGCCTGGCCGACAGCGCCCCCGAACTGCGGGAACCGTGGCCGCGCACCGCGCTGAACGACCTGCTCGTGCTGCTCGGCTCGGGAACCCGCGCGATCGACCCGATCGAGGCGCTCGACCGGACGGGACTGTGGGGCCGGCTGCTCCCCGAATGGGGGGCGGTGCGGGATCTGCCCCCGCGTGATGCCGTGCACACCTGGACGGTGGACCGGCACCTGGTGGAGACCGCGGTGTACGCCGGCGGGCTGACCACCCGCGTCGCACGCCCCGACCTGCTGGTGCTCGGGGCGTTGCTGCACGACATCGGCAAGGGTCGCGGCGGCGACCACAGCGTCGTCGGCGCGGAACTCGCCACCCAGATCGGCCGCCGGATGGGCCTGTGGCCGTCCGACGTCGCCGTGCTGTCCGCGCTGGTCCGCCACCATCTGCTGCTTCCGCACACCGCGACCCGCCGTGACCTCGACGACCCCGCCACGGTGGAGTCCGTCGTCGAGGCCATCGACGGCGACCCGGTGCTGCTCGAGCTGCTGCACGCCCTCGCCGAGGCGGACTCGCTCGCGACGGGCCCGGGGGTGTGGGGCGACTGGAAGGCGGCGCTCATCCGGGAGCTGGTCCGGCGCTGCCGGCTGGTGATGGCGGGGGAGGAGCTGCCGAGACCGGACCCGATCGACCCCCAGCTCGCCGAGCAGGCGGAACAGGGCGGCATCCACGTCGAGCTCCAACCCGGCGAGAACCCGCACGCCTACACGGTGACGGTGGTCGCGCCCGACGAGCCGGGCCTGCTGTCCGACGCCGCCGGGGTGCTGGCCCTGCACGGCCTGCGCGTGCTGTCCGCCTCGGTGGGCAGCCACGCCGGTAGTGCCGTCAACAGCTTCGCCGTCGCGCCGCTGTTCGGGGCCCCGCCGCCGGCGGGTCTGCTGCGGCAGGAACTCATCCGGGCCCGCGCCGGGGACCTCGACCTGCTCGCCACGCTCGACGCGAAGGAGCAGGCGGCGAGGGAGGCGCAGCTGCCCGAACGCCCGGAGCGGGCCGTGCCGGGCACCTACGCGCAGGCGCCGCCGCACCTGATCTGGATCGACGCCCCGGATCCGGGGCAGGCGATCCTCGAGCTGCGCGCCGAGGACCGGCTGGGCATGCTGTGCCGGCTCGCGGACGCGTTCGAACGGTGCGGCACCGACGTGCGCTGGGCCCGGGTTTCCACCCTCGGCCGCACCGTCGTGGACGCGTTCTGCATCGATCTGGGAGGTTCCGACACCCGGGAGAACCGGGAGCGGGTCGAGCGGGCGGTGCTCGCAGTGGTGCCCGCTCCGGAGCCGAAGAATCCCGAGGACAAGGGCTGAGGGCGGGGCGGCCGCTCGTGCACGTGCGAGAACTCGTGCCGCGAGCGGCTACCCTGGAGCGCAGAACTGTCCGCATCTTCGCCAGACCCAGGAGCGCATTCGGTGTTCGAATCCCTTTCCGACAGGTTGACCGGAGCCCTCAAGGACCTGCGCGGCAAGGGGCGCCTCTCCGACGCCGACATCGACGCGACCGCCCGGGAGATCCGCCTGGCGCTGCTCGAGGCCGACGTCGCCCTGCCCGTGGTGCGCTCGTTCATCGCCAAGATCAAGGAACGAGCCAAGGGCGCCGAGGTACACGGCGCGCTGAACCCCGCCCAGCAGGTCGTCAAGATCGTCAACGAGGAGCTCGTCGGGATCCTCGGCGGCGAGACCCGGCGGCTGCAGTTCGCCAAGACCCCGCCCACGGTGATCATGCTCGCCGGCCTGCAGGGTTCCGGTAAGACCACCCTCGCCGGCAAGCTCGCCAAGTGGCTCAAGGACCAGGGCCACACCCCGCTGCTGGTCGCCTGTGACCTGCAGCGGCCCGGCGCGGTCACCCAGCTGCAGATCGTCGGTGAACGCGCCGGTGCGTCCGTGTTCGCCCCGCACCCCGGCACCTCCATCGGCGGCGGCGAGAACCCGCTCGGCATCACCGCCGCCGACCCGGTGAACGTCGCCCGCGACGGCGTCGCCGAGGCCCGCGCCAAGCACTACGACGTGGTCATCGTCGACACCGCCGGCCGCCTCGGCATCGACGAGGAGCTGATGGCCCAGGCCGCCGGCATCCGCGACGCCGTGCAGCCCGACGAGACGCTGTTCGTGCTCGACGCGATGATCGGCCAGGACGCCGTGAGCACCGCCGAGGCGTTCCGCGCCGGTGTCGGCTTCACCGGCGTGGTGCTCACCAAGCTCGACGGCGACGCCCGCGGCGGTGCCGCGCTCAGCGTCCGCGAGCTGACCGGTCAGCCGATCCTGTTCGCGTCGACCGGTGAGAAGCTGGAGGACTTCGACGTCTTCCACCCCGAGCGCATGGCCAGCCGCATCCTCGGCATGGGCGACGTGCTCACCCTCATCGAGCAGGCCGAGCAGGTCTTCGACGCCGAGCAGGCCGAGGCCACCGCCGCGAAGATCGGCTCCGGTGAACTCACCCTCGAGGACTTCCTCGAGCAGATGATGGCCGTACGGAAGATGGGCCCGATCGCGAACCTGCTCGGCATGTTGCCGGGTGCGGGACAGATGAAGGACGCCCTCGCGAACGTCGACGAGAAGCAGCTCGACCGGATCCAGGCGATCATCCGCGGCATGACGCCGGCGGAACGCGCCAACCCGAAGATCATCAACGCCTCCCGGCGGCTGCGCATCGCCAACGGCTCCGGCGTCAAGGTCTCCGACGTCAACCAGCTCGTCGACCGGTTCTTCGAAGCCCGCAAGATGATGGCCGCGATGGCCGGGCGCATGGGCATGCCCGGGTCCCGCAAGCCGCAGCGCGCGAAGAAGGGCAAGAAGGGCAAGAAGGGCGGCCGCGGGCCGACCCCGCCGAAGATCAAGGGCGGATTCCCCGGTGGCATGCCCGCCGGCATGCCCGGCATGGGCGGGATGCCCGCCGGGTTCCCGGACCTGTCGAAGATGCCGAAGGGCCTCGACGAGCTGCCGCCCGGTCTCGAGAACTTCGACCTCTCGCAGCTGAAGTTGCCGAAGAAGTAGTCCGCCGTGGCGTTCACCCTGCGCGGACGGTCCCTGCCGGACGGCGAACCGATCGAGCTGTGGATCGGCGACGACGGCACGTTCGCCGGCGAGCCGATCCCCGGGGCCGAGCTGCTCACCGCCGACGGCTGGATCCTGCCCGGTCTCGTCGACGCCCACTGCCACGTCGGGATCCGCTTCGGCGGCGGCGCGGAGGACGCGGACGGGCTGATCGCGCAGGCCGTCACCGAGCGCGACGCCGGGGTGCTGCTGCTGCGCGACGCGGGATCCCCGGTCGACACCCGGCACCTCGACGAGCGGGCCGACCTGCCGCGGATCGTGCGCGCGGGACGGCACATCGCCGCCCCCAAGCGCTACATCCGCGGGCTGCCCGTCGACCTCGAAGACGAATCGCAGCTGCCGGACGAGGTGGTTCGCCAGGCCCGCGCGGGGGACGGCTGGGTCAAGCTCATCGGCGACTGGATCGACCGCGGCACCGGCGATCTCGCGCCGCTGTGGTCGGACGGGATCCTCGTCGAGGCGATCGCCGCGGCCCACCGCGCGGGAGCGCGCGTGACCGCCCATGTGTTCGGGGAGGACGCGCTGCCCGGCCTGCTCGCCGCCGGCATCGACTGCCTCGAACACGGCACCGGGCTGACGGACGACACGATCGCCACCATGGCCGCGCAGGGCACGGTCCTCGTGCCGACCCTGGTCAACATCGAGAACTTTCCCGAGATCGCCGACTCGGCCACCCGGTTCCCGGTCTACGCGGCGCACATGCGGGACCTGCACGCCCGTGTCGCGGACACCGTCGGCGCCGCCCACGACGCCGGGATCCCGATCTACGCCGGCACCGATGCCGGCGGCTCGGTGCGGCACGGTCGCATCGCCGACGAGGTCGCCGCCCTCGGCAAGGTGGGGCTGACCCCGACCGAGGCGCTCGGCGCCGCCAGCTGGACGGCCCGGGCCTGGCTGGGGCATCCGAGCCTCGAGCCGGGCGCCCCCGCCGACCTGACGGTGTACGAGCTGGATCCGCGGACCGGGCCGGACGTGCTGGCCCGGCCGGGCCTGGTGATGCTCCGGGGTGCCGTCGTCACCCGCCGCGCCGCCTTCGCATGACCGTCCCCGAGCCACCCGACCCGGAGACCGCTGCGGCCCCGCCCCGGCCCGCGCCCTCGCCCCCCGCGCACCGGTGGGGCCTCCCGGCCGCGCTGGTGGTGCTGGCCGTGAACCTCGCCGGCTTCACGCTGGGACCGGTCCTGGCCGGGGAGGGCTTCGTCGCCGAGACATACGTGCTCGCCATCATGGCCCCCACCCTGCTCGCGGGGGCGGCGGCCGTGGCGTTCAGCGTGTGGCGTGGCTGCGGACCCGTCGCCGACTTCGGACTGCCGCGGTCGTGGCCCGAGTTCCGCAACCAGCTCGGAATCGGTCTGCTCGGCGGGGGAATCGCGCTGCTCGGCGCGCTGATCCTGGCAGCGATCCTCGTCGTCGCCCTCGGCATCGACGCCGCCGATTCCCCGCTCACCGCCCTGGTCGGGTTGCCCACGGTGTGGAAACTGCTGCTCGTGGCCTGGGTGTGGTTCGGCGCCCCGCTCGGCGAGGAGCTGATGTTCCGCGGCATGCTCTGGGGGGCGCTCGAACGCCGGCCCGAGCGATGGTGGGGACGCCCGATCGGCGTCCTGACGATCACCACCGTCGTGTTCGCCATGTGGCATCAGGAGTGGTGGCGGCTGCCGGTCCTGTTGTGGGGCGGAGCGGCGATGGGGTTCGCGCGGCTGCGCGGCGGGTCGGTGTTCTCCTCCTGGGTGGCGCACTCGCTCAACAACACCCTGCCCGCGCTGAGCCTGCTGTTTCTGCTCTGACCTCCCGTTTTCGTCCCGGCGGGCGGATCTGGCAGAATGGATCGCTGTCGTCGCATCCGGTTACGTACCGCGCGGCGGTCACAGGATAGAGGCAAAACCGGACGTGCCAGAAGGGCACGTCGTCCGAATTGCACGTGACAGGCGTATTTCGCATGCGCCGAAGGAGATTCACAGCAGTGGCTGTCAAGATCAAGCTCACCCGTCTCGGCAAGATCCGCAACCCGCAGTACCGCATCGTGGTTGCCGATTCGCGCACCCGCCGCAACGGCCGCGCCATCGAGACCATCGGCAAGTACCACCCGAAGGAAGAGCCCTCGCTGATCGAGATCGACTCGGAGCGGGCCCAGTACTGGCTCGGCGTCGGTGCGCAGCCGACCGAGCCGGTCGAGAACCTCCTCAAGATCACCGGCGACTGGCAGAAGTACAAGGGTCTCCCCGGCACCGAGGGCACCCTGCGTAAGGCCGAGCCGAAGCCGTCCAAGCTCGAGCTGTTCCAGGCCGCCCTCGCGCAGGCCGAGAACGCGCCGGCTGCCGAGGCCGTCACGCCCAAGAAGAAGAAGGCCGCCAAGGAAGACACCGCGGAGGAGTCCTCCGTGTCCACCGAGGCTGCCGAGTAATGAGCACCGTTGTCGCCGATGCCGTCGAGCATCTCGTCCGTGGGATCGTCGCCAACCCCGACGACGTGCGCGTCGAGCTGATCACGGGCCGTCGGGGGCGCACCGTCGAGGTGCACGTGCACCCCGACGATCTCGGCAAGGTCATCGGCCGCGGCGGCCGCACCGCGACCGCCCTGCGGACCCTCGTCTCCGGCATCGGGGGCCGTGGGATCCGCGTCGACGTCGTCGACACCGACCAGTAGGCGCGCCGCGGTGGAGCTCGTGGTGGGCCGTGTCGCCAAGTCGCACGGCATCAAGGGTGAGGTGGTCGTCGAGGTTCGCACCGACGAACCCGAGGAGCGCTTCGCCGTCGGCGCCGTGCTGCACGGCCGCAAGCCCCGCGAGCAGACCCTGCAGACGTACACGGTGGAAGCCGCCCGGGAACACTCCGGGCGGCTTCTGCTGCGCCTGCGGGGGATCGCCGACCGCAGCGCCGCCGACGCCCTGCGCGGCACCCTGTTCCTCGTCGACAGCGCCGACCTGCCGCCGTCCGACGACCCGGACGAGTTCTACGACCACGAGCTCGAGGGCCTGGCCGTACGCATCGTCGCGGGACGGCCCGACGCCGGCACCGAGATCGGTACCGTTCGCGAGGTGCTGCACACCGCCGCCGGCGAACTGCTCGCCGTCCGCCCGGCCGGCGACGAACGGCGCGAACTGCTGATCCCGTTCGTCACCGCGATCGTGCCGACGGTGTCGCTCGCGGGCGGCGTCATCGAGATCGACCCGCCGGAGGGTCTGCTCGACCCCGACTTCGGCTCGGAGACATAACCTCCCGTGCGATTCGACGTCGTCACCATCTTCCCCGAATACCTCGAGCCGCTGCGCGTCGCGCTGCTCGGCAAGGCCATCGACAAGGGCCTCGTCTCCGTCGGGATCCACAACCTGCGGGACTGGACCCACGACGTGCACAAGGCCGTCGACGACTCCCCGTACGGCGGGGGACCGGGCATGGTCATGAAGCCCACGGTGTGGGGGCCCGCCCTCGACGACGTGCTCGCCGGCCCCGACGGCGAACCCGACCCCGACGTGCTGCTCGTCGTCCCCACCCCGGCCGGCGTGCCGTTCGACCAGGCCACCGCGCAGCGCTGGGCCGGCGAGAAGCGCATCGTGTTCGCCTGCGGCCGCTACGAGGGCATCGACCAGCGCGTCTTCGACGACGCCGCCCGCCGGGTCCGGGTCGAAGAGGTCAGCATCGGCGACTACGTCCTCATCGGCGGCGAGGTCGCCGTCCTCGTCATGACCGAGGCCGTCGTGCGACTGCTGCCCGGCGTTCTCGGCAATCAGCAGTCCCACCAGGAGGACTCCTTCTCCGACGGCCTCCTCGAGGGCCCCAGCTACACCCGCCCCGTCAGCTGGCGCGGCCTCGAGGTGCCGCCGGTGCTGCTGTCCGGGGACCACGCCAAGGTCGCCGCATGGCGCCGGGAGCGGGCGCTCGAGCGCACCCGCGAACGCCGACCCGACCTGCTCGCCGACTGACCGGTCACGGTCAGTGCGCGCCGGCGCCGCCGAACACCGTGCGGACCACCTCGGTGACCGTGTCCCGCGCGTGCTGCGCACTCGCATCCCCGGTCACGTCGAACAGCGCCGTGTCCGGCAGATCGGCCCACCGGTCGTCGCCGTCGTCGTAATGCACGAGCTCGCGGGCGAGCACCACCAGCACATACCGCTCGTCCTCGCCGACGAACCCCGTGGACAGGTGGATCCAGCGCCCGTCGAGGCAGCACATCCAGCCCTGCTTCACGCCGAGTCCCGTCGTGTCGACCAGCCCGTCCGGCAACCCGAAATGCTGGTCGTACCCGTCGGCGCCGACCGGAGCGGCGGCCCGCAGGTGCCCGACGATCGTCGCGCGGCCCCACTCGTCCAGCCCGCCCGTGCCGTCGAGCAGGTCCGCGTACCAGGTGAGCAGGTCCGACGCGGTGGTGACGGTGTTCCACCACAGCCCGTCCGCGGGCGCGACGGTGCCGGTGAACGCGTGCCGTGCGGCGGTGCGCTCGACGATCTCCGAGTCGCCGTGCCGGAACCACAGGTCGTTCGCCGCCGAGTCGTCCGACGACTCGAGCATCGCGGTGATCCGGTCGTAGTCACTGCCGCCGAGCGGCAACTCGCCGGTCGCCGCCCGGTACAGCAGGTCGTCGGCGATGAACAGCTTGGCCACCGACGCGGTCTCGATCGGCGCGTCGACGCCCCCGACGACCCGGCGCCCGGTCCGACGATCGAGCGCGGCGATCGTCACGTCGGCGCCGCGTCCGGCGGCGGTCGCCGCCGCGGCCGTCATCCGGTCGGGCAGCGAACCGAACGGTTCCAGCGGGCCCGGGGACTCGACGGCGGCGGACGGCAGGGCGACCGGCGACACGACCGGCTCCGGGCCGCACGCACCCACCGTCGCCGCCGTCAGCAACGACAGCGCCAGCACCGCCCAGCGGCCGCCGCGCACCCGGGACATTCCCACGCTCCTGTAGTCGATTGTCCGGCGAGCTCGCCCCACCGTCCACCTCGGAGACGGGCGCGCCCACGCGCGTCACCGAGGGCGGAGGAAGGATAACGGTAGGGTCGACCGCTGTGACGACCGCTCTCAAGACCGTGAATCAGCGCATCGCCGAGGAACTCGACGTCCGGGAAGGTCAGGTCGCCGCGGCGGTCGACCTGCTCGACGGCGGCGCAACGGTGCCGTTCATCGCGCGCTACCGCAAGGAGGTCACCGGCGCGCTCGACGACGCCCAGCTCCGGCAGCTCGAGGAACGCCTGCGATACCTGCGTGAGCTCGACGAGCGCCGCACCGCGGTGCTCGAATCCATCGAGTCGCAGGGCAAGCTCGACGACGAGCTGCGCACGCAGATCCTCCTCGCCGACACCAAGGCCCGGCTCGAGGACATCTACCTGCCGTTCAAGCCGAAGCGGCGCACCAAGGCGCAGATCGCGCGGGAGGCCGGCCACGAGCCCGTCGCCGACGCCCTGATCGGCGACCCCACCACCGATCCCGCGCAGTACAGCGCCGAACAGCTCGACGGCGCCCGCGCCATCCTCGTCGAACGCTTCGCCGAGGACGCCGACCTCGTCGGCGAACTGCGTGACGCGATGTGGACCCGCGGACAGCTGAAGTCCACCGTGCGTCCCGGCAAGGAAACCGAGGGCGCCAAGTTCGCCGACTACTTCGACTTCTCCGAGCCCTTCACCGACCTGCCCTCGCACCGCATCCTCGCGGTGCTGCGCGGCGAGAAGGAGGAGGTACTCAGCCTGTCGCTCGAGCCGGACACCGAGGAACCCGAGCCCGGGCAGCGCACCTACTTCGAAGGCCGCATAGCCGCCCGCTTCGGCATCGCCGACGAGGGCCGGCCCGCCGACAAGTGGCTCCTCGACACCGTCCGTTGGGCGTGGCGCACCAAGCTGCTGGTCTCCCTGGCCCTCGACACCCGTATGCGGCTGCGGCAGTCCGCCGAGAAGGACGCCGTCGACGTGTTCGCCGCCAACCTGCGCGACCTGCTGCTCGCCGCCCCCGCCGGCACCCGGCCGACGATGGGACTCGACCCCGGCTTCCGCACCGGCACCAAGGTCGCCGTCGTCGACGCCACCGGTAAGGTCGTCGCGCACGACACGATCTACCCGCACCAGCCGCACAACAAGTGGGACCAGGCCCTGGCCACCCTCGCGCGGCTCGTCGCGCAGCACGGGGTGGAACTGATCGCGATCGGGAACGGCACCGCCTCCCGCGAAACCGATGCCCTCGCCACCGAGCTGATCGCCAAGTCCGGTGCCACGAATCTCACCAAGATCGTGGTGTCCGAGGCCGGCGCGTCCGTGTACTCGGCGTCGGCGTACGCGTCGAAGGAACTGCCGGATCTCGACGTGTCGATCCGCGGTGCGGTGTCCATCGCCCGGCGCCTGCAGGACCCGCTCGCCGAGCTCGTCAAGATCGATCCCAAGTCCATCGGCGTCGGCCAGTACCAGCACGACGTGTCCGAGACGATGCTCGCCCGCTCCCTCGGCGCGGTCGTCGAGGACGCGGTGAACGCCGTCGGCGTGGACGTCAACACCGCCTCGGTGCCGTTGCTCGCCCGGGTGTCGGGCATCGCCTCGTCCCTCGCGGAGAGCATCGTCGCCCATCGAGACCAGCACGGCCCGTTCCGCACCCGCAAGGCCCTCACGGACGTGCCGCGCCTCGGTCCGAAGGCGTTCGAGCAGTGCGCCGGCTTCCTGCGGATTCCCAACGGCGACGACCCGCTCGACACCTCGAGCGTGCATCCCGAGGCGTACCCGGTGGTGCGGCGTATCGTCGAACGGAACGGCGGCGACGTGCGCGAGCTCATCGGCAACACCGCGGTGCTGCGCCGGCTGCGGCCGGCGGAGTTCGTCGACGACCGCTTCGGCCTGCCCACCGTCACCGACATCATCGCCGAGCTCGAGAAGCCGGGCCGCGACCCGCGCCCGGAGTTCAAGACCGCGACGTTCGCCGCCGGCGTGGAGAAGGTCGCCGACCTGAAGCCCGGCATGGTGCTCGAGGGTGTGGTCACCAACGTCGCGGCGTTCGGCGCGTTCGTCGACGTCGGGGTGCATCAGGACGGCCTCGTGCACGTGTCCGCGATGTCCCGCAGCTTCGTCCAGGACCCGCACGACGTCGTGAAGTCCGGCGAGGTGGTCAAGGTCAAGGTGCTCGACGTGGACGTGCCCCGGCAGCGGATCAGCCTGACGCTGCGCCTCGACGACGAGATCCCCGCCCCCGGTGCCCCCGCCGGCGGTGCCGACCCGGGCGGTCCGCAGGACCGCGGCGGGCGCCGGCCCGGCGGCCAGCGGCAGGGTGGGAAGCGGCAGGGCGGACAGCGGCAGGGGCAGGGCGGCCGCCGCGGCGACCGTCGCCAGGACGCCGCGCCCGCCGCCGGATCGATGGCGGACGCGCTGCGGCGTGCCGGATTCGGCAAGTAGATGCGCCCCGGGCCGCGCCGACTACCGGCGCGGCCCGGTTCCTGACATCCTCGGGAGCATGCAGCCCACCGTGACGACCGGCCGCGCGCCGAAGGACCCGCTCCGCCTCGTCGACGGCGTTCCGAGGGCGATTGCGCGGTGACTGCGGTGACCGAGTGGCTGCAGCGCGAGATCATCGAGCGCGGGCGACTGCCGCTGCTGTTCTTCCTGCTCGGATTCCTCCTCGCGTTCCTCTTCATCCGATTCAGCGTCCGCATGATCCGCGCCCAGGTGCGCTGGTGGCCCGGCAATGTCACCCCCGGCGGGCACCACGTGCACCACGTGGTGTTCGGCGTGGTCACCATGGTGATCGCGGGCGGGTCCCTGATCGCGGTCTACGAGGACGGCACGCAGACCACCGGAGCGGCCCTGGCCACGCTCTTCGGCATCGGGACCGCGCTCGTGCTCGACGAGTTCGCCCTGATCTTCTATCTCAACGACGTGTACTGGGAGCAGGAGGGACGCGTCTCGGTGGATGCGGTCTTCGTCGCGATCGCCGTCACCGGCCTGGTGTTGCTCGGCCTGCAGCCCCTCGAGTTCGCCGACGTCACCAACTTCCGGGAGGACCCGTCGTGGGTCACCCGCACGCTGATCGCCCTCTCCGCGCTCGCAAATCTCGCCCTCGCGGCGGTCGTGCTGGCCAAGGGCAAGATCTGGACGGGCCTGATCGGCCTGTTCGTCTTCCCACTGCTGCTGATCGGCGCGGTGCGCCTGTCGCGGCCCGGCGCCCCCTGGGCGCGGTGGCGCTACAGCGGCAAGGTCCGCAAGATGCGCCGCGCGATCGAGCGGGAGAGGCGCTATCGGCGCCCGGTGATCCGGGCGAAGATCTTCGTGCAGGACCTCGTCGCGGGCAAACCGACGATGGACACCGTGCACGGGGCCGTCGAGCACTCCCGCGTCGCCGCCGAAGCCGAACTGGCCCGCACGGTGCACGCCGCGCCCCCGCCGATTTCCGCCACCCCGGCACCGTCTGGCACAATTGACGGGTTGCCCGGCTCGGGCACGCATACCTGACCTGGGCACGAACCAGTCGAGCACCGCCTTCCGGCGGCTGCCGCTCGGTTCCTCTGCTCATGCGAACAAGCGAGGATGACAACCGATGAACACCCTGGACTTCCTGGACGCCAAGTCCCTGCGCGACGACATTCCGGACTTCCGTGCCGGCGACACCCTGAACGTGCACGTGAAGGTCATCGAGGGCTCCAAGGAGCGCGTGCAGGTCTTCAAGGGCGTCGTGATCCGTCGCCAGAACGGTGGCATCCGCGAGACCTTCACCGTGCGCAAGGTGTCGTTCGGCGTCGGCGTCGAGCGGACCTTCCCGGTGCACAGCCCCAACCTCGCCAAGATCGAGGTCGTCACCCGCGGTGACGTGCGTCGCGCCAAGCTGTACTACCTGCGCGAGCTGCGGGGCAAGGCCGCCAAGATCAAGGAAAAGCGCTGACCTCGTCGCGCTGACCGCCAGGCCCCGAGTAGCCCGGTCCGGATTCGTTCCGGGCCGGGCTACTCTGATTCGGTGGCAGATTCATCGCGAGACCCGGCCGTGCCGGAGATGCAGCAGCGCAGCACCGACGACACCCCCGAACGCGATCGGAAACAGGACAAGAAGGAGAAGTCGTTCCTGCGGGAACTGCCCGTCCTGATCCTCGTCGCACTCGTGCTGAGCTTCCTGCTCCAGACCTTCGTCGCGCGGGTCTACCTCATCCCCTCGGAGTCGATGGAACCCACGCTGCACGGCTGCCCCGGCTGCACCGGCGACCGGATCGTCGTCGAGAAGATCGGCTATCGCTTCGGCGACCCCCGGCCCGGCGACGTCGTGGTCTTCCGTGGCCCCGACTCCTGGTCCACCGGCTACGTCTCCACCCGCTCCGACAACGTCGTGATCCGCGGCGTGCAGGAGGTCGGATCCCTCGTCGGACTCGTCCCGCCCGACGAGAACGACCTCGTCAAGCGTGTTATCGCCGTCGGCGGGCAGACCGTCGAATGCTGCGACGACCAGGGCCGCGTCCTCGTCGACGGCAAGCCCCTCGACGAGCCGTACATCGAGATGGACTTCCCGTTCACACCCGGCGTGGTCACCTGCGAGACCGAGGTGCGCTCGGGCCGGTGCTTCGGGCCGGTCACCGTGCCGGACGGTCACCTCTGGGTCATGGGCGACAACCGCTCGAACTCCGCGGACTCCCGTTACCACGTCGCCGACGAGAACCAGGGCACCATCCCGATCGACAACGTGATCGGCAAGGCCCGGTTCATCGTCCTGCCGCCGTCGCGGTGGGGCACCATCGATTCCCCGGAGATCCAGCAACCGTGACGTCGTGGCCGCCGCGTGCCGTGATCCGCAGGTCCGCGGGCCTGCGCACCATGGAGTCGACGCTCGTGCGGTGCGGGCTCGGGCCGGTCGCGGGTGTCGACGAGGCCGGCCGCGGCGCCTGCGCCGGGCCGCTGGTCGTCGCCGCCTGCATCCTCGATCCCAAACCGCACCCGTCGCTCGCGCGCCTCGACGACTCCAAGAGGCTCACCGAGAAGACCCGCGAGGAGTTGTTCCCGATCATCCGCCGTCGCGCGGTGGCGTGGAGCGTGGTGATCGTGCCGGCGGCCGAGATCGACGTCATCGGCGTGCACGTGGCCAACATCGAGGGCATGCGCCGCGCGGTGATGCGGCTGTCCGTCGCGCCCGGGTACGTCCTCACCGACGGCTTCCGCGTGCCCGGCCTGCCGGCGCCGTCGCTGCCGGTCATCGGCGGCGACGCCGCGGCGGCCTGCATCGCGGCGGCGAGCGTGCTCGCCAAGGTCACCCGGGACCGGATCATGGTCGACCTCGACGGCGAACTGCCCGGCTACGGCTTCGCCGTCCACAAGGGCTACAGCACCCCCGCGCACATGGCGGCATTGCGGGACCTCGGCCCCAGCCGGGAGCATCGGCTGCGGTACGCCAACGTTGCCGCCCTCCTCGGCGACGACGCCGGCCCCGGCCGATTCGGCTCCGACGAGGCGGATGCGGGATGATGGATCAACACACCAGAACGGGAGGACACCGAGACCGATGAGTGCCGAGGATCTCGAGAAGTACGAAACCGAGATGGAGCTCTCGCTGTACCGGGAGTACCGGGACATCGTCGGTCAGTTCGCGTACGTCGTGGAGACCGAGCGACGGTTCTATCTCGCCAATGCGGTCGAGCTGCTGCCGCACAACTCCGGCGGCGAGGTGTACTTCGAAGTGCGCATGTCCGATGCGTGGGTGTGGGACATGTACCGCCCCGCCCGCTTCGTCAAGCACGTCCGGGTCATCACCTTCAAGGACGTCAACATCGAAGAGCTCGACAAGCCGGACCTGCGCCTGCCCGACAAGCTGGGGTAGCGCCCCTACGACCTCCCGTACGTGGCCGAATGTCACATTCCTTCGATCTGATCGAAGCGGTGTGACATTCGGCCACGTGCCGTTCCGGGCCTCCTCCGCGTCGGCCGAAGTTGTCCACACCCGGCGAGTTCATCCACAGATTTCGTGATCCGGCCCGGTGCGGACCGCGGAGGACCTTCGCGTGGCGCACAGTGGTCGCCACACAGGGAGGGACGGGGATGGGACGCAATCAGCAGGTGGGGGCGCTGGGGGAGGACCTGGCGGCCGAGTTTCTCGAGTCGGCGGGCATAGTGGTGCTCGCGCGCAACTGGCGCAGCCGGTACGGGGAACTCGATCTGATCGCCGAGGACGGCGACACGGTGGTGTTCGTGGAGGTCAAGACCCGCACCGGCCTCGGATACGGCACGCCCGCCGAGGCGGTGACCGCGGTGAAGGCGGACCGGATCCGCCGACTGGCCGCGTTGTGGTTGTCCGGCCGGCAGCAACGGTGGCGGCGGGTGCGGGTCGACGTGGTCACGGTGCTGCTTCCACAGCGGGGCGAACCCTTGATCACCCACCGGCGGCAGGTGCTGTGATGGCGCTGGGGAAGGCGTACTCGGTGGCCGTCACGGGGGTGGACGGGCAGGTCGTGGAAGTCGAGGCCGACATCGGCCGCGGCCTGCCGGGAGTGAAGATGGTGGGCCTGCCCGACACCGCGCTGCAGGAGTCCCGGGATCGGGTGCGCGCGGCGGTGACGAATTCCGGTGGTGAATGGCCGGATTCGCGCGTGGTGCTGGCCCTGTCGCCGGCGACGCTGCCGAAGGTGGGCAGCGTGTACGACCTCGCCCTCGCGTGTGCGGTGCTCAACGCCGCCAAGTCGATTCCGCCCGAGGGTGTTTCGCGGACGGTTCTGCTCGGAGAGCTGGCGCTCGACGGCCGGGTGCGGTCGGTGCGCGGGGTACTGCCGGCGGTGCTGTCCGCCAAACGCGCCGGGTGGGAGCGGGTGGTGGTCCCGGCCTCCACGATGTCCGAGGCCGGGCTGGTCGACGGCATCGACATCTACGGGGCGGACACCCTCACCGAGGTGGTGCTGTGGCTGCGCGGAGACGGCCCCCTCGAGCGGCCCGGTCCCCGGCCGGTGGGGGAGCGGCCGGGGCGGGCGGACATGAGCGAGGTGGTCGGTCAGCACGAGGCGCGACGGGCCATCGAGATCGCCGCCGCCGGCGCGCACCACCTGATGCTCACCGGCCCACCCGGAATCGGGAAGACGATGCTCGCCCAGCGGCTTCCCGGCGTGCTGCCGGCGCTGACGGAGGAACAGGCGCTCGAGGTGACCGCGATCCACTCCGTCGCCGGAACCCTGTCGGCGGACCGGCCGCTCGTCACCGACCCGCCGTTCATCGCTCCACACCACACCGCCTCGGTCAGCTCGCTCGTCGGTGGGGGCAGCGGCATGGCCAAACCCGGCGCGGTCAGCCGTGCACACCGGGGCGTGCTGTTCCTCGACGAGGTCGCCGAGATGGGCACCAAGGCGCTCGAGGCGCTGCGGACCCCGCTCGAGGACGGCGAGGTGCGGATCGCCCGCCGCGACGGCGTCGCGCGCTATCCGGCGCGGTTCCAGCTGATCCTCGCCGCCAATCCGTGCCCGTGTGCCCCGCCGCGCGACGCCGACTGCGTGTGCCCGCCCACCGCCCGACGTCGCTACCTGGGCAGGCTGTCGGGTCCGCTGCTGGACCGAGTGGACCTGCGGGTCCGGATGGAGACGGTGGCCACCGGCGCCCTCATGGGGGAGGCGGGGGAGAGCACCGAGGACGTCCGCGCCCGAGTGGCCCGCGCCCGGGCCGCGGCGGCCGAGCGGTGGGGGGTCCACGGCTGGAGCACCAACGCCGAGGTGCCCGGCCCTGCACTCCGGCAGAAGTTCCGCCTGCCCGCCGCGGCGCTCAAGCCGGTCGAATGGGCGCTGCGGAAGGGCGCGATCACCGCCCGCGGGGCCGATCGGGCGTTGCGCGTCACGTGGACGCCACTATAGCGGAATAGATGCCTAGAATGGCAAGCATGACCCAGCGCGTAGCCGTGTATCTCCGCCAGTCACAGGACCGGGACGGTACGGAGTACGGCATCCAACGCCAGCGGGAGGACGTTCTCCGCCTCGTCCAGGGTCGTGGCTGGACCGTGGCGGCGGAGTACGTCGATAACGACACCTCCGCCACGAGCCGGAAGCCGCGGCCCGGGTTCGAGGCCATGATGGAGGCGGTGGACCGGGGAGAGGTGGACGTCATCGCCGCCCGTCACGTGGACCGCCTCGTTCGTCGTCTCGTGGACCTTGAGGGCGTCCTGGAGCGGTGCCACGCCCACGGGACCACGGTTGTCACCGCGTCGGATGGAGTGGACACCGCCACGGACGGAGGCCGCCTCGTCGTCCGGATCCTGGGGTCCGTGGCCCAGGGGGAGATGGAACGTAAGTCCGCCAGGCAGAAGTCCGCCATGGCCCAGGCCGCGGCCCAGGGGCGTTACGTAGGTGGGCGGCGGGCGTTCGGGTACGAACAGGACGGCGTGACGATCCGGCCCGACGAGGCCGCCCTCATCGTCACGGGCTACGAGGCGGTCCTGGCGGGGGAGTCGCTGGCGGCGGTGGCCCGTATGTGGAACGAGTCCGGTATCGGCACGACCCAGGGCGGGACGGAGTGGGAGCGGTCCGCGGTGAAGGACGTTCTCATCAACGCCCGGAACGCCGGTCTCCGCCGACACCGCCCGGAAGGCACTCACGCCACCTATCGGCAGGATCCCACCTCGTTCGTCGTGGGACGGGCCGTGTGGGAGCCCATCGTCCCGGAGGACACCTGGCGGGCCGTCGTGGCCATCCTCACGGACCCATCGCGGCGGAAGCCATCCCAGCGTGGCCGGAACCTCCTCACGAGCGTGGCGTTGTGCGGCGTGTGTGAGGAGGGAAACCGTCCCACGGTCCACGCCGGGGGAGCCCGCCGCCATTACCGGATCTATCGGTGCCGGGACCACCACCACCTCCAGCGGATGGCGGAGCCGGTGGACGAGTACGTGGAGGCCCTCATGGTGGCCCGTCTGTCCCGTCCCGACGCCCTGGCCGTGTTCGCTCCCAGGGTGGAGGAGGACACGCGGGACCTCTCCGCGGAGGCCGACGTACTCCGCCGCCGCCTCGAGGACCTGGCCGCGGACTACATGCACATGACCCGGGAACAGTTCCGTATCGCCAACGAGAGCGTCCGGTCCCGTCTGGCGGAGGTGGAGGCGGAGATAGCCGCCGCCGGGGCCGCGGACGTTATCGCTCCGTTGGTCACCTCCGGCGACGTGGCGGCGGCGTGGAGCGAATTGTCTACGGCCCGTAAGCGTTCCGTCATCGACACGTTGGTGACCGTGACCCTCTACTCACCGGGTCGCGGCCGGCGGGCGTTCGACCCGGAAACTGTAGGCATCGACTGGAAAACCACGGAGTAAAGCAGTCAAATTAACGGGGCCGCAACGGGTTCCAAAGCTGTCATTGTTGCCTGGTCCAAGGTGACCGTGTACCTTGGCGTCCACGGGGTTACGCGGCCCTTGCATACCGGGTGGTGATTCGTCACCACCGAAACGACGCCTTTTGGTGGATCGTGAGGTCCATCCCCAGGGGATACGTGAAGTTGAAAGCCCGATGGCCGCGCGGGAGTCCTTCCATCCGCCTGGGTCAATCTTCCGTTGACCCAGGAGCCCTACATGGCTATCTCTGTTCGATCCCGCAGCATCTCCGGCCATATCGGCGTTGCCCTCAAGCGGGACCCCAGTGCGGACTTGACGGACCTCCGTCGTGACCTGGCCGCTTCTCGGATACAGGACCACATAGAGGAGGTCCTGGCCAAGGCTCCGCCGCTCACTCCTGCCCAGGTGGACCGTTTGACCGTGATTCTCCGGGGCGGTGGCGTGGCATGAGCACAAAGAGAAACGGCCCCACCGGTAAGGGTGAGACCGCCTCCGACGTACTGGAATCCGTCACGGCCCAGCATACCGGATCCCGGCCTGGCCGTGAGGATCCCGTGGCGGTGGCGTCATGACCGCCGCGTGGGATGACGACGAGGACCTCCGGGCCAACGAGCCGCGGGCGTACGACCCCGCGGAGCCGTGGGACCTCATCGACGTGGACCCGGACGCCGTGGCCATGTTCGAGGCGGCCCTCGAGGCGGTGGACGGGGATATCGACCGTGTATCCGCCGCCGCTCTCCATGCCCTCGTGGACGGCCTGGAGCTGGACGAGTGGCTGGAGGTCCAGCTCCCCGCGGACCATCCCGTCAACCTCTGTAGGACGGAGCTGGAGTTCCGGGACCACTACCAGGAGGCCAAGGCCAGGGAACGGGCCAAGCGGGAGGAGCGGGCAGAGGCCCAGGCGGAGGCAGACCAGCGCACCGCGGAGGAGGAGGCGGAGGCCAAGGCCAAGGCGGCGGACGACTATTTCCAGAGACTCGTCAAGGCGGAGACCCAGAAACTCCGGGCCCGCCGGGATGCCCAGGAGATTCTCCGCCGTGAACAGGAGGGGGAGGCACCCCCGTTCGATGACGGCCTCCTGGAGGAGGTCCTGGCCCGTCCTCCGGAGCCTCCGTACCGGATTGAGGGCCTCATCCCGTCCGACGCGGGAACCGTCATTGTGGCCCAGCGCAAGGCCGGCAAGACCACGTTGATGCTCAACCTGGCCCGGTGTCTGCTCACCGGGGAGGAGTTCCTGGGCCGGTTCCCCGTCGTCCCGCTCACGGGCCGTCTGGGGTTCCTCAACTACGAGGTGTCCGCCGCCCAGTTGGCACGATGGGCCGACGACGCGGGCGTGGACCGCCGCCGCCTGTACCTGGCCAACCTCCGTGGCCGCCGAAACCCGTTGGGCCACAAACAGGACCGGGCGGAGCTGGCCGGGAGGATGAAGGCCCACGGCGTGGAGGCCGTGATCGTGGACCCGTTCGGGCGGGCCTACACGGGCACCAACCAGAACGACGCCGGGGAAGTTGGCGCGTGGCTTACGGACCTGGACTCGTTCGTCCGGACGGAGGTGGGAGCCCGGGACCTGTTCCTCACCGTTCACGCCGGATGGAACGGGGAACGGACCCGCGGCTCCTCCGCCATTGAGGACTGGGGAGACGCCCTCGTGTTCCTCACCAAGGACGACATGGACCGCCGGTATCTCAAGGCGGAGGGCCGGGACGTGGAGCTGGACGAGGACGCCCTGGACTACGACCCCGCCGCCCGCCGACTCATGTTGTCCGGGGCCGGGAACCGGAAGGCGGCGGCCAAGCGGGTGAAGGCGGACAAGCTCATGCCGGTGGTGGAGCGGATCGTCACGGAGACGCCCGGACTCAACTGGTCCGCTCTCCTCAAGGCGGTACGCGCCGCCCCGGACGCTGGGGAGTTCCAAGACGGGGACGTGACCCTGGCCGTCCAGCTCCTGGGCGGGACCGGACGTATCCGCCGGGAGGTTGGCGGCCCCGGAAAGCCGACGCTCCACTACCCGTGGGAGCCGTTCGACCCCGCCGCCGGGGCCTCCGATGACACCGCCCCGGCAACCTCTGCCAAGGGTTCCGATGGGTAAGGGGCGTTTGGCAGAGGTGGCAGAGGTTCACCGCCGCCCAAAGTCCCAGGTCGTAACCTCTGCCAACCTCTGCCAAACCTCTGCCAGGCAGAACTCCCCGACCTCTGCCAACCCCTATATATGGGGTTGGCAGGGGTTGGGCGGTGGTTTCGACGATTCACGTCGTCGGGGCGGCGTCCAGGAAATGGGGCGGCGGTGTCTACCTTGTCGGCCCCGTGATGGACCCGGGGCGGTGTCTGCCCTTTCCTCATCCCTTCCCCAGAACAGGACTCACCTCATGACCGCGTACCCACTTCTCCCTCTCGGATCCGTCGTCATCCCTACGACCGCGGATCTAGCACTCCTGCACTACAACGACGCCGGGGACCAGTACCGGTGTTATTCCGTCGTGGCCATGGCCTCCATCCCGGAGGCCGGCGGTGTCCGCGTCGTCCCCCTCGTCGTCAAGGGCTACCGCATCGTCCGGGCCGACGAGGTGGGCCGTCCGGATCGTTGTCTCCTCGCGGCAGACGGCCTCCCGGCCCCGGCCCGTATCGCTCCTGCCACCAGGACCGGGGCGGCGTCATGACCACGGCACCCTGGGCGGGGGAAGGTGGGAAGGCGGCGGACAACGCCAAGGCCGCCGCCGCCCTGCTCTCCCGCTCCACCACCCGCGACGAGGCCCCACTCCCACCGTGTGTGGACCGGCCCCACCTGTTCGACCATCACGAGACCAGGGCCGCCCTCGTGGACGAGCTCCCTCGTCTCCTCGAGGCCGAACGCCTCTGCCTCCAGTGCCCCCTCCTGGCCTCGTGTGAGGTCCTGGCCGATGGGTTCAAGGGCGTGGCGGCGGGGAGGCTCTACGGGTTCCCTCACGTGCCCGATGGGATCCCGCCCTCGTCGGTCCAGACCAGGCGGACGAGGCAGAGGAGGGCGGCGTAATGGCCGTCCGCTCGTCCTCGTCCGTCTCCGTGGCGTACGGAGCCGGGACGGGGCCACCCAGGGGGAGGGGGGCCGCTCCGCTCCAGGCGGTGGGGCCCTGGACACCGGCCACTCAGGTCGGCACACGCGGGCTCAGGTTGGGCCCCAATTTGACCCATCATCTGTACCAACAGGAGGAAATATGACCATCCACGATGAGCTCACCAAGGCGGAGGCCACGCTCACGGTCTCCATGGCTCTCTACGCGGCGGCGGTGGGAGACGATGAACGAGTGGCACAACTGGCCGCCCACGATGACCCCGCCGTGATACGCCAGGCGTTCGCCATGTTGGCCTCGTGGACCGCGGCCACGGTCCGGGCGGCGGTGGGGTCCCGCTCCGCGACCATTGCGCTCCTGGCGGACTCCGCGGAGGCGGCGTATCTGGAGGCGGCGTATGCCGTCCCGGAGACCGGGGCCTACGCGGTCCTCCAGGACGAGAACGGAGAAGATCATGGGTAAGGGACCGGCTCCGCGTCCGCCCGCGTTGAAACTCCTCAACGGACGCCGGGAGGGTTACGACTCCGGAGGCCGGAAGATCAACCCGGGCCCCGGATTTAAGCGGGAGCCGCTGGGACCGCCTCCGCCGGGCCTCCCCGACGTGGCGGCGGCGGAATGGGCGGCGGTGGCTCCGGAGCTGGACCGCCTCGAGCTCTCCAAGGCCATCGACCGGACGGCCTTCCGGACCTACTGCCTGGCCGTCCAGAGGCTCCACGACGCTCAGGAGGCGGTGGACCGCGACGGGCTCACGGTCTCCGGCTCCACGGGGTCCCTCGTGAAGCATCCGGCGGTGGCCATCCTCGAGGCGGCGGAGCGGTCCGTGAGGTCCTGGGCCCAGGAGTTCGGGCTCACTCCGTCCGCGGAGGGGCGGATCCACGCCCAGGCCGCCAACCCGGACGACGAGGACAACCCGTTCGCGGACGGCTCCACCGCGTAGCCGACGAGGGCAGGGGCGGCGGGAACATCGTGTCCCGCCGCCCTTCTCGTGTCACGTGACGTAATGTGAACGATGAGGTACCGGTCCGGCGTCGGGCTACAGCCGTCCGTCTCGTCACGAGGCCAGCGGAAACCACGCTCCGGTCACCCACGGGCCAGCGGTCACCAGTCCGCGGGAGCCGTCACCGCCCAGAGGCGGTGGCCATGCCCCGGACCCTCAACCCGTCCGTCCGGGAAACTAACCAATCCCGTTGAAACGGAGCACATCTCATGTACACACTCAAGGAACGCAAGGCCGCCGCCGCCAAGGCCGCCCAGGCCCAGGTGGAGACCGCCAAGGCCATTTCGGCCAAGGCCCAGGCGGAGCGTCGGGACCTCACCGCCGACGAGCGCAAGGGCTACGACGAGGCCATGGCCAAGGCCAAGGGCCACCTGGAAACCCTCAAGACGATGAACTCGGACGAGAAGATCCTGGCCGACACCAAGGCCCTGGCTGCCCAGATCGGGGACCCGGTGGACGAGCACGGTAACCGTATCGACGGGTTCACCTCCCCGGCCTCGTCCGGCGGCGTGAAGCGTCGCGGTCTGCCGTTCACCCGGAAGTCCGGGGCGGGGACTCTCGCAAAGTCCATCGCCAAGACGATGGCGTCCTCCGGCAACGGATCCAAGGCCCTGGCCCCGGCGGGGACCGCGTTCACGCCTACGCCCGTCGTCGCGGACCTCGTGGCCCTGGCGGATCCCGGAGCCACGCTCCTGGACGCGCTGGGCGTTCTCGTGGCGGCGGAACCCACCTACCGTTACCTCCGCCAGACCACCCGCGACAACAACGCCGCGGTGGTGGCCCAGGGACAGACCAAGCCCACGAGCACCATGGGTCTGGAACAGATCGACGATCGGCTCCGGATCGTGGCCCACCTCTCGGAGGGGATACACGAATACTGGCTCCGGGACTCCGCCTCGTTGAACCGGTTCGTGGAGGACGAGCTCGTTCTGGGCGTCCTCCGGGCCCTGGAGGACGAGGTGGTCAACGGTGACGGCACCGGGGAGCACTTCACCGGGTTGGCCAACGTCTCCGGTATCCAACTCCAGGCGTTCGCGGTGGACGGCCTGACAACGATCCGTAAGGCCATCACCAAGTTGGAGGTGGCAGGTCACGCCGCCGGCCTCATCGCGGTTCACCCGACCGACTGGGAAACCCTCGAACTCTCCCGGACCTCCGGAGACGGAAACCTCGAGCTCGTGGACTCCCCGGTGGACCGGGCCGCCCGCCGCCTCTGGGGCGTCCAGGTCGTGCCGTCCGTGGCGGTGGAGCTGGGTACCGCCTTCGTCCTCGACACCGCGGCGGTGGAGGTCCGGACGGACGGGGCGGTGGAAACCAAGTGGAGTGAGGCAGACGGCCTGTTCGAGAAGAACGAGACGCGGGCTCGTACGGAGACGCGGGCCAACCTGGACGTGTTCCAGCCTCTGGGCATCGTCAAGGCGTCCCTGGCCTCCACGCCGTAAGACTCCTCCGGGGCGGAGTGGTTACCCGCCCGGAGGTACGCGGTCCTCCTGCCAGGAACTCCAGGACCGCACACAAGAGGCCCCGTCCGGTTCATCGGTCCGGACGGGGCCTCTCTCGTGTTTGCGGTGGCTACTCGTTGTCGGCCTGGGCCACCATCTCTTTTTCGTCGTACGCAGCGGTCCACTTGCCTGGCGGGTACGCGCCGATGGCCCTGGAATCTGCCGCACCGGTCCCCTTGGTCGCCACCAAGAGCGTGCCGTCTGGCTGGACTTTCACGGAGTAACCGCGTTCGTAGTCGTGGACGACCTGCGCCGCGTTCTCGTCGGCGTCAAATGTATGCACACGGATAGCCATGCTCGGACCGTACCGCTGGGGACTCTCGTATATCTGGAAACGGAGCGGCTCCGCCGAACTCCCCCGGCAACGAGAGGCCCCGCCCCAGTTGGTTACTCCTGGGCGGGGCCTCTGGCATGTTCGCGGACGTGGCTACGCTTCCAGTCCATGACCGAAAACGAACCCGTCAACCTCGAACTGATCGCGCGCCAGAAGGGGCTTGAAATCATGACTAGCGGGCCGAATCCCACGGACCCAGCAGTCACGTATCACGTCTACAAGCCGATCCGTCGGGAGGACGAGCCAGACTTGTTGGCCTCGCAGTTGAACCGGGATGAGGCAATCAAGTTCGTGGTCGCGTACGAACCGAACGTGTAATCCTCCGAGCACGTCAAGCGGCCCCGTCGAACCGGCGGGGCCGCTCAACCTCGAAAAGGTGCATCCGACAGACGAATTCTCGTATCCGGAGAGCCAATCGACCCGAGGAGTCGCTCCAGGGATTCTCTGCGTAGTTCGCGTTCGCCGCCTGGTCCTACAACAATCTCCGTGATTGTGGGCCGTCCTCCGAGAGTGAGAGGGAAGTGGAGTTTTACGTAGGGGATCAGTCCGACCCCTCCCACCCGGAAATGTGTGTCCCTGCTCTGTGTATGGCGGTGAACCAACCGCCACTCCGCCTCTGCTTCGAATGCTCCGTGCTTGACCTCTGCAAGCCACCTTGCGCATACGGCGCGGAACACGTTCGGCCATTCGTAAGACTTCTTGCCCGCTGCAACGTCCTCCAAGTTCTGGGCCAGCTCCGCGGCGCATTCCTCCAGGAAAGAGTCCGAGTCTGTCGGGCCGTACTTCACGTGTACCGGCTCTTGGAGCGTCGTCATCGCAAGGTCTGGGGTGCGTTCGTAAGACTCGGTATCCAGCACTGCAAACTTTCTGAACACCTCTCGGTCGAACCCGATGGCGTACCCGCCGCCATATCCGCGCCACTGGCTCAATAAGTCTCCGGACTCACAGAAACAGGTGACGTGTGGAAGGGTCCGCTCGGTGTCGGTGCCATAGGTCAATTCGAAACGGCCGTCCCTCACGGTTGCCGCCAACTCTCGAAGACGTTCGATCACTTCCGGAGTCCGTGATTCCTCCGCGTGCCGTTCCAGTTTCTCTGCCAATGCGGCGGCCCCGAATGTCAGCTCGTGGGCGTCGTTGAGGTACCGCGCATCGGTAGCCCAGAGCGTTCCGAAGGACGCGCCCTTCTCAAAGCCGAACGGGGAACCTTCTGTCCCAGGCAAGGACAGGGGACTTCCGATTATGCCGAGTAGACCAGTGGAGTCCGTGTAGTGGTACAGAATTTCCGGCGGTGTACGCAGCGTTGTAGACATCCGGGGAATGTACTGGACGGTCCCGACAAGATGAAGCGGAGCGGGCTACGCCCGTGCTGCCCTGACCGAGCGGAGCACCCAGGGGTGCCGGTGTCGAATGCCCCATCACCGGATCCCACGGACCAGTCCCCCTAACCGCGTCGGGCCAACACGAGTAGCCCGACCGCTACATGCGGACGAGCTCGGTTGGACTCTCCACGCCATCTGGCCAGACCTACCGGGAGAGCGCCCCGCCGGTTCGGGGAGATGACCGGGCGGGCTGGGTAACGTCAAGCTCCGCGATAACGACGACGGAAACCACGTCCGCTACAAGGCGGCGTTCGGTGTCGCCTGGACGTTGGCGGACCTGGCCGAACTGGACGCACCGGGTGAGGTGCAGGTGGCGGCGGCGCTGGATTTCCGGGATCGGGGGACGGCGTGAGCGCGGCGGAGCCGCGCCGGCTGGCGTGGGCGTACCTGTCGACGGTCGCCCAGGGTGCGTCGCGGATGCTGAATGCTGCGATCGAGGCGGACGGCCCGGAGGCGGTCGCCGCGGCCGTGCGCGACGGCTCGATCGGCGGCGCGTTACGCCGTCGCACCGTCGCACGTGCCCATCTCGACTCGGCGGCGCAGGATCTCGAGCTCGTCGCGCGGCTGGGTGGACGGTTGGTGACGCCGGACGACGCGGAGTGGCCGGCGTGGCAGTTGCTGGCGTTCGACGGCCTCGACGGCGCGGACACCGATGCGGCGCCGGTGGCGCTGTGGGTGGTGGGTCGGCGGCGCATCGACGAGCTGGTCGAGCGGTCCGTCGCCGTGGTCGGCACGCGTGCGGCGAGCGGCTACGGGGAGAACGTGACCGCGGAGATCGCCGGGGACCTGGCGATGGACGGGTGGGCGGTGCTGTCGGGGGCGGCTTTCGGGGTCGATGCCGCGGCGCATCGGGCGGCGCTGGGGGTCGGCGGCGCGACGATGGCGGTGCTCGCGTGCGGGGTGGACCGGGCGTATCCGGCGGCGCACACCGGGTTGCTGCGGCAGATCGCCGAGCACGGGGCGGTGGTCAGCGAGTATCCGCCCGGGACGGTGCCGGCGCGGTTCCGGTTCCTGGCCCGCAATCGGCTGGTCGCCGCGCTCGGCGGAGGTGTGCTGGTGGTGGAGGCGGGGTGGCGCAGCGGGGCGCGGAACACGGCGGCGTGGGGCCGGCGGCTGGGGCGTCCGGTGCTGGCGGTGCCGGGGCCTGTGACATCGGCGGCGTCGCAGGGCTGTCATCGGATGATCCGGGAGCAGGAGGCGCGGCTGGTGGGCACCGCGCGCGAAGTCGTCGAGGAGATCGGCCCGATGGGCGTGAGCGACGACGGCGACGGGCGGTGGGCGCGTGCGCTCGACGGGCTCTCGGGCGACATGGCGTCCGTGTACGAGGCCCTGCCGGCGGTGGGGGCGGTGTCGGTGCAGCAGCTGTCGGAGGCGTCGGGGCTGCTCGTGGAGCGGGTGCGGGCGGCGTTGCCGCTGCTCGAGCTGGAGGGACACGTGCAGCGGGAGGGGGCCGGCTGGGCGCGCAGCGTGTGACGGTCAGGACTGCTCGTGCCCGCGCAGCTCCTCGGCCTTGGACAGGATCGGCTTGTAGTACCTGTCGCCGAGTACCTTCGTCACCTGGGCCGCGAGCTCGGTCTCTCCGGTCTGGAGCAGGACGTACTCGAGTTCGGCCAGCTGTGCGCCGATCGTTTCGCGCCGGCGGTCGGTGTCCTCGAGGGCGCCGACCAGGCTGGTCAGGTACTGCGACGTGACGGTGTTCATCGTTTCTCGCATACCGCAACGATGGCGGAATTCCGTCGTGATTTCGGCGGATCGGGCGATCCCGGTGGTGCCACGGCGAGGCGGTGCTGTGGCTGCGGCCGGACCGCACGCGTAGGCTGCCATGGTTAGGTAAGCCTGAGCAAATATGGAGGTGGGCGTGGCCCCGAAGACCCCGCGATCGACGACCCTGACAGTGACGGGCAGCGAACGCCTGACCCCGCACCTGGTGCGGGTCCACTTCGGCGGTCCCGGATTCGACGAGTTCGAACCCGGCCCGTACACCGACTCGTACGTCAAACTCGAACTGGAGGCGGGCGGCGGGACGGTCCTGCGCACCTACACGGTGCGAGCAGTGAACCCGCGGTCCAGGCAGATCGCGATCGACTTCGTCGTCCACGGCGATCACGGTGTCGCCGGACCCTGGGCGGCATCCGTCCGGCCGGGGCAGACCGTCGTGGTCCGCGGGCCGGGCGGCGCCTACCGGCCCGATCCGGAGGCCGACTGGCACCTGCTCGCCGGTGACGACACCGCGATACCGGCCGTCGCTGCGGCGCTCGAGGCGCTGGCGCCGGACGCAGTGGGCCGGGTGTTCCTCGAGGTCACCGACGCCGCCGACGCGATCGACCTCGCGGCGCCCCCCGGCGTCGAGGTCACCTGGCTGCACCGCGGCTCCGGTGCCGGGGCCGTCGGGCCGGACCTCTCCGGCGCGAACGCGCCGCTCGTCGCCGCGGTGACCGGCGCCGAGTGGCTTCCGGGAGATCCGCACGTGTTCATCCACGGCGAGGCGGAGACCGTCATGCACCACCTGCGGCCGTACATCCGCAAGACCCGCGGGGTTCCGGCGGCACGCGCGTCGATCTCCGGGTACTGGCGGCGCGGCCGCAGCGAGGAGGGCTTCCGGGAGTGGAAGCGCGAACTCGCGACGGTCGAGGCGCGGTGACGGTGCTCAGGCGCGCTCGCGGGTGAGGGTGAGCAGCGCGGTCATGGAGAGCGCGGCCGAGATCGCTATCGCCAGCGCCATCGGCAGCGCGGTGTCCTCCCCGCCGAGCCCGACCAGCGGCGACACCAGGGCGGCCAGGCCGAACTGGGACGCGCCCATGACCGCGGAACCGGTGCCCGCGGCCTTCGGTACCTGCCCCTGCGCCAGCGCCGTCGCGTTGCCCATGACGAAGCCCAGGCTGGAGACGACGAGGAACAGCAGCGGCAGCACCAACCAGCGGTTCGTGTCGGCCACCAGGACGGCGAGCACCAGCAGCACCCCGGCGGTCAGCATCTGGGTCACGCCGTAGCGCAACAGGTCCCGCACCTCGAAGCGGCCGATGAGCCGGGTGTTGACGATGTTGCCTGCGACGAGGCCCACCGAGTTGGCGGCGAAGATCAGGGAGAACTGTCCCGGCGTCATGCCCAGGACCTCCTGGACCACGAACGGTGACGCGGAGATGTACGAGAACATCGCGCCGAAGCCGAGCGCGAACGTCGCGGCATAGCCCACGAACCGTCGGTTGCCGATCACCGTGCCGAAGTTGCGGGCGAGCATCGCCAGGCCCCCGCTGTGGCGTCGCTCGGGCGGCAGGGTCTCCGGGACGACCGTGAGCACCGCGACGATCATCAGCACGGCCAGGCCCGTCAGGACCCAGAAGATGCCGCGCCAGCCGATGGGCCCCAGGAGGACGCCGCCCAGCAGGGGCGCGACGATCGGTGCCACACCGCCGATGATCATCATGACGCTGAACAGGCGGGCGGCCTCGTTGCCGCGGGCGCGGTCCGCGATCACCGCGCGCGCCAGCACGATTCCTGTGCCGCCGCTGAAGCCCTGGATCAACCGGGCCGCGATGAGCACCTCCACCGTCGGTGCCGTCGCGCACAGGGCGCTGCTCAGGGCCAGGACGACGGTGCCCGCCAGCAGCAGGCGGCGCCGGCCCCACCCGTCGGAGAGCGGGCCCACGATCAGCTGCCCGACACCCAGGCCGGCCATGAACGTGGTGAGAGTGAGCTGGATACCGACCGTGCTGGTGCCGAGGCTCTCCGACATGACCGGCAGTCCGGGCAGATACATGTCGGTGGCCAGAGGCGCGGTGGCGGAGAGCAATGCCAGTCCGAACAGCATCGGCAACGGAATCGTTTTACTCACGAACTAACCTTAGTGTGCCCTCGGTCGGCGTGTTCGGTTGCGTGGGCGGTGCCCACGGCGCACGGTGACGGCCATGGACACCGCGCTGCCGCCGCCCCTCGCCGTGCACCTCGAGGAGTTCGTCGAGCACCTCGACCTGCAGGGCGGCCGGTCGGCCCACACGATCCGCGCGTACACCACCGACATCCGCACCCTCCTCGCTCACCTCGAGGCCGGCCACCCGGATGCGCGGATCGCCGACCTCACTCTCGAGGTGCTCCGCTCCTGGCTCGCCGGCCAGGTGACGAGTGGCGCCGCCCGCACGACCCTGGCGCGGCGCACCTCGTCCGCCCGCACCTTCTGCGCGTGGCTGGCTCGCACGGGCCGGCTCGACCACGATCCCGCGGCGCGGCTGGCATCGGCCCGCACCCATCGCACTCTCCCGCCGGTACTGCGTGCCGACCAGGCCTGTGAGGTGATGACCGCTGCGGAAGCCGGTGCGCGCGAGATGGAGCCGGTGGCACTGCGGGATCGGCTCGTGCTGGAACTGCTGTATGCGACGGGTATCCGGGTCGGTGAGCTGTGCGGACTCGACGTCGACGACGTCGACACCGAGCGCAGGGCGCTGCGCGTGGTCGGCAAGGGCAACAGGGAACGGACCGTGCCGTACGGGGCGCCCGCGGCCGCCGCGCTCGACGCGTGGCTGCGCACCGGGCGGCCCGCCCTCGCGCGCCCGGATTCGGGGCCCGCCCTGCTGCTCGGCAAACGCGGCGGTCGGCTGGGCCCGCGCCAGGTCCGTACCGTGGTCCACGAGACCGTGGCCGCCGTCCCTGGCGCGCCGGATCTCGCGCCGCACGGGCTGCGGCACAGCGCCGCAACACACCTGCTCGAGGGGGGCGCCGACCTGCGGGTGGTGCAGGAGCTGCTGGGGCACTCGAGCCTGGCGACGACCCAGCTCTACACCCATGTCTCGGTAGCACGGCTGCGTGCGGCACACGAACAGGCGCATCCGCGGGCGTGACCTGTACGCGGCGACGGCCGCGGCGCGGTTTGGTACGGTCGCCGCCGCATCTGCTGTGCAATCCGGGGGGATAAGTGGCATACGACGAGTCGACGCACGCTCTGCCGGCCTGGCTTCGGGACGAGCCGGCGCCCGACCCGGCGCCGACCGGTCGCCGGGGCAGGCGACGGGGGAGTGACCGGACGGTCGGGGGGGCCCGTCGAGGCCGAGCCGCCCGTGCAGCCGCCGGCGGCTGCCGAGCCCGTTCGCCTCCCGGCTCCGGTGCCGTCGATTCCGTTCGGCATGCCACCACGACGCCGTCCCGACTCCGTGCCCGAATCGCCGGTCGTCGAACCCGCGATTCCCGAACCCGCGATTCCCGAGCCGGCGACGACCGAGCCGGCGACGACCGATCCGGCGGCGACGGAACCGGTGGTCGCCGAACCACCGGTAGCCGAAGCCGCGGTCACCGGGCCGGTAGCCGCCGAGGGTCCGGAAGAGGCCGTGCCGCCGAGTGATCCGGCGGGGCGTCGCCCCGCCGAGCCCGTGCCGGCTTCGCCGGAGTCCGGCTCGGAACCCGACGAGGTGCACCCGCGAATGTCGGAAGATGATGCGGGGCAGCGTTGTTCGACCATATCCGCGTCGTCCCGAGGGGTCTCGTCGGAGCTCGACGCGTCGGAGCCGCGGCCGTCGAACCTGGACCTGACCTCCGGTGCGCTCGTCCGGCGGTCCCGTCGCACCCCGGTGACCGGCTGGCGGCGCGGCGTGCACCGGCTCACCGGGGGAATCCTCGCGCCCGGCGAATCGGCCGACGAGGCACACAGGCGCGAGCTCGTCGACCGGGTCCGGCAGCCGATCAGCGGCGACTACCGGATCGCCGTGCTCTCCCTCAAGGGCGGTGTCGGAAAGACGACGACCACCGTCGGGCTCGGCGCCACGTTCGCCTCGTTGCGGGGCGACTGCGTGATCGCGGTGGACGCGAATCCCGACTTCGGCACGCTCGCACAGCGGGTGCCGCAGCAGACCGAGTCCACGGTGCGCGACCTGCTCGCCGCGGCCCCGCGGATCTCCCGCTACTCCGATGTCCGCGCGCACACTTCCCAGGCACCGAGCCGCCTCGAGGTGCTTGCGAGTGAACGCGACCCGGCCGTGTCGGAGGCGTTCAGCGAGGACGACTACCGCCGGGTCGTGGACATCCTGCGGGTGTACTACAACGTCGTCCTCACCGATTGCGGCACGGGCATCATGCATTCGGCCATGCGTGGTGTGCTCGCCCTCGCCCACGCCCTTGTGCTGGTCGCGTCCCCGGCGATCGACGGCGCCCGGAGCGCCGCGGCGACCCTCGACTGGCTGCAGCACCACGGGTTCGGGGCGCTCGTCGAACGCACCGTCGTGGTGATCAGCGCCGCCCGGCCCGGGGCCACCAACATCGACATGGAGGCTGTGACGGGCCACTTCCTCGCGCGGTGCCGGGCCGTGCAGGTGGTGCCGTTCGACGAGCACCTCGCCGAGGGGGCCGAGATCGACCTCGGCCTGCTCCGCCCGGCCACCCGCCGGGCCTTCCTCGAGCTCGCCGCCATGGTCGCCGACGACTTCGCGACGGTGTCGGGGCGTCACGCCGCCGGCCGTCGCGCGTAGCGGAGCGGAGCCGCGACCTGATGGGCCGTCGCGCGTAGCGGAGCGGAGCCGCGACCTGATGGGCCGTCGCGCGTAGCGGAGCGGAGCCGCGACCTGATCGGCCGTCGCGCGTAGCGGAGCCGCGGCCTACGGGAAACCGGCTGGAGACGGATCACCGACCGCACGAGCGGCAGAGGGTCGAGGTAGTCGTCGCGGTCCCGGCGCAGACCCCAGTGCAGGCAGGCCGGGGCGCGGCAGCCCTCGTGGCCCGGTTCGAGGGTGCCGAGCGGATCACCCCGTTCCACGCGCCGGCCGGCCGTCACCGTCGCGGTCACCGGCTCGTAGGTGGTGCGCAGCCCGCCGGCGTGCGCCACCGAGACGACGGGTTTGCCGGCGACGGTCCCGGCGAACACCACCACCCCGGCGCCGGCGGCGAGCACCGGCTGACCGGGCCGGCCGGTGAGGTCGGCGCCGCGGTGTCCGGGAAGCCAGTCGTGCTCGGGACCGTCGAAGGGGCGGGCCACGGTCGGCCGTGGATGCAGCGGCCAGCCGAACTCGCGCGGGGCGGCCGCGGCGGGAACCGAACCCGCGAGCGCGGTGAGCGCGGTCAGGACGGCGATCCCGGCGATCTTCATCCGCCCAGCGTGCCGGGCGGCGCCGGCGTGCGACAGGGCCTCGTCGACATTGTGGACAACCACCCGATCCATCCACAGATCGGCCGAACCGGCCTGCTGATCAGGCAGTTGTGGTTCCCGCGGGGCAAGGCCGTACACTGTTCGAGCGGTCTGTGTTCGCAGATCGACTTCGCGCGTCCGCGCGCTGATCGCCGCCCGGTGTGCCGGGCGCCATCGGAAAATGGCCGTCGGCCGGTCCCGCAAGGGTCCGACGGGCATGCGGACGCCAGGGCGGGGATCACCCGATCTCCCGCGGCAACCGAACCGAAAGAGAGAACAGCCATGGCTGTCGTAACAATGAAGCAGCTGCTCGACAGCGGCGCCCACTTCGGCCACCAGACCCGTCGCTGGAACCCGAAGATGAAGCGGTTCATCTTCACCGACCGCAACGGCATCTACATCATCGACCTGCAGCAGACCCTGACGTACATCGACAAGGCGTACGAGTTCATCAAGGAGACGGTCGCCCACGGTGGCACCGTGCTGTTCGTCGGCACCAAGAAGCAGGCGCAGGAGTCCATCGCGGAAGAGGCCACCCGGGTCGGGATGCCTTACGTGAACCAGCGCTGGCTCGGCGGCATGCTCACCAACTTCTCCACCGTCCACAAGCGCCTGCAGCGCCTGAAGGAGCTGGAGTCGATGGAGCAGACCGGTGGCTTCGAGGGTCGCACCAAGAAGGAAATTCTCATGCTCACGCGTGAGAAGACCAAGCTCGAGCGCACCCTCGGCGGCATCCGCGACATGGCCAAGGTGCCGTCGGCGATCTGGGTCGTCGACACCAACAAGGAGCACATCGCCGTCGGCGAGGCCCGCAAGCTGAACATCCCGGTCGTTGCGATCCTCGACACCAACTGCGATCCCGACGTCGTCGACTACCCGATCCCGGGCAACGACGACGCGATCCGGTCGGCCGCGCTGCTGACCAAGGTCGTCGCCTCCGCCGTCGCCGAGGGCGTGCAGGCCCGTGCCGGCCAGAGCGCCGACAAGGACGCCAAGCCGGAGTCCGGCGCCGGCGAGCCGCTCGCCGAGTGGGAGCAGGAGCTGCTCGCGCAGGCCACCCCCGCCGCCGAGGCCGAGGCTCCGGCCGCCGAGGCCGAGGCCCCCGCCGCCGACGCGGCGCCCTCCGCCGAAGCCTGATCCGATGCGCGGCCCCGACCGGTAGATCCTGAGATCATGGTCGGGGCCGTCGCACGCGACCGCGCCGCATCAGTGCACACGCACGCGACCGAGCCGCATCAGAGGAAACTCCCGCGCGAGCACCCATCGCGCACAACAGACACAGGAGGCTCGCTTCCCATGGCGAACTACACCGCCGCCGACGTCAAGCGTCTGCGTGAGCTCACCGGCTCCGGAATGCTGGCGTGCAAGAACGCGCTCGCCGACAACGACGGCGACTTCGACAAGGCCGTCGAGCAGCTGCGCATCAAGGGCGCCAAGGACGTGGGCAAGCGCGCCGAGCGCTCCACCGCCGAGGGCCTGGTCGCCGCGAAGAACGGCGTGCTCATCGAGCTCAACTCCGAGACCGACTTCGTCGCCAAGAACGACGAGTTCCAGGCTCTCGCCGAGAAGATCGTCACCGCTGCGGCCGAGGCCAAGCCCGCCGACCTCGAGGCCCTCAAGGCTGTCGAGGTGGACGGCAAGACCGTCGACACCCTGGTGCAGGAGCTCTCCGCCAAGATCGGCGAGAAGCTCGAACTGCGCCGCCTCGCCGTGTTCGACGGCCCCGTCGCCGTGTACCTGCACAAGCGTGCGTCCGACCTGCCGCCGGCCGTCGGCGTGCTCGTCGAGTACTCCGGTGAGGGCGACGCCGCCGCCGAGGCCGCCCGCGCCGCCGCGATGCAGGTCGCCGCGCTGAAGGCGAAGTACCTCACCCGCGACGAGGTCCCGGCCGACACGGTCGAGAACGAGCGCCGCATCGCGGAGGAGACCGCCAAGAACGAGGGCAAGCCGGAGGCCGCCCTGCCGAAGATCGTCGAGGGCCGTCTCAACGGCTTCTTCAAGGACGTCGTGCTGCTCGAGCAGGCCTCGGTGACGGACTCGAAGAAGACCGTCAAGGCGCTGCTCGACGAGGCCGGCGCCACCGTCTCGCGCTTCGTGCGTTTCGAGGTCGGCGCCAGCTAGATCTCTCGATTCCTCGACCCCGTCGGCGCTCGCCGGCGGGGTCGAGGCGCGTCGGCGGCTCGATATCCGGGCCGATCGGACACTCGCGCCCCCGTCTCGGTTCCACGGGGTCGGATGAGGCAGGATGAAAGGGCCGATCCACCGCTCGATCCGAGGAGAACCATGTCCGAACACGCCCAGGAACGTCCCGGTTTCCGTCGGGTGCTGCTCAAGCTCGGCGGGGAGATGTTCGGCGGGGGCAAGGTCGGTCTCGACCCGGACGTGGTGACGACCGTGGCCGAGGAGATCGCCGAGGTCGTCCGCTCCGGGGTGGAGGTGGCTGTGGTCATCGGCGGCGGCAACTTCTTCCGCGGCGCGGAACTGCAGCAGCGCGGCCTCGACCGCGCCCGCTCCGACTACATGGGCATGCTCGGCACGGTGATGAACTCTCTTGCGCTGCAGGACTTCCTGGAGAAGCAGGGCGTGGACACCCGGGTCCAGACCGCCATCACGATGGGGCAGGTCGCCGAGCCGTACCTGCCGCTGCGGGCCCGCCGGCACCTCGAGAAGGGCCGCGTGGTGATCTTCGGCGCCGGCATGGGAATGCCCTACTTCTCCACCGACACCACGGCCGCGCAGCGCGCCCTCGAGATCGGCGCCGAGGTGGTCCTGATGGCCAAGGCCGTCGACGGTGTCTACTCGGCCGATCCGCGGATCGACCCCGACGCGACCCTGTTCACCGAGATCACCCACCGCGAGGTCATCGAGAAGGGGCTCAAGGTGGCGGACGCGACCGCGTTCAGCCTCTGCATGGACAACGACATGCCGATCATGGTCTTCAACCTGCTCACCGAGGGGAATATCGCTCGGGCCGTCGCCGGTGAGAAGATCGGAACACTCGTACGGTCATGAACGGACAACGGAACATGGAGGAACTGCCGTGATCGATGAAGCTCTCTTCGAGGCCGAGGAGAAGATGGAGAAGGCCGTCACGGTGGCCAAGGACGATCTCGGATCCATCCGCACCGGCCGCGCGAATCCCGGCATGTTCTCCAGGATCGTCGTCGACTACTACGGCGCGCCCACCCCGGTCACGCAGATGGCCAGCATCAACGTCCCCGAGGCGCGCATGGTGGTCGTCAAGCCCTACGAGGCATCGCAGCTCGGTCCGATCGAGACCGCGATCCGCAACTCCGACCTGGGCGTCAATCCGACCAACGACGGGTCCCTGATCCGCATCTCCATCCCGCAGCTCACCGAGGAACGCCGCCGCGAGCTGGTCAAGCAGGCCAAGGCCAAGGGCGAGGACGCCAAGGTGTCCGTGCGCAACGTGCGACGCAAGGCGATGGAGGAGCTGCACCGCATCCAGAAGGACGGCGAGGCCGGCGAGGACGACGTCACCCGCGCGGAGAAGGAACTCGACAAGACCACGGCGAAGTACGTGGCGCAGATCGACGAACTGGTCAAGCACAAGGAAGCCGAGTTGCTGGAGGTTTAACCGTGGGTACAGCCGCCGGGTCGTCCGACCCGCAGCTCCCCTTGGGCGTCACCGACGCCGACTCGGCGGCCGAGGCCGCGAAGGCGGACCCCGAGGTCCCGCCGGTGCGGCCCGATGCCACCCCCACCGCGGAGCCGGCGAAGAAGTCCTCCCGGGCGGGCCGGAACCTGCCCGCGGCCGTGGGCGTCGGCGCCGGTCTCGGCGCCCTCGTCATCGTGGTGCTCGCATTCGCTCCCAAGGCGTGGCTCGTCGTCGTCGCGGTGGCCATCGCGATCGCCACGTGGGAGGTCACCAAGCGCCTGCGTGAGGCGGACGTCCTGGTTCCCCGGATCCCGCTCCTGGTCGGGGGGCAGGCGATGATCTGGCTCGGCTGGCCCTACGGCACCACCGGTGTGCTCGGCGCCTTCGCCGGCACCACGGTCGTGTCGATGCTGTGGCGGTTGTTCGACCGTGGACTGCGCGGCCGGCCCCGCAACTACCTGCGCGACACCGCGGTCACCGTCTTCACCGCGGCGTGGGTGCCGTTCCTCGCGTCGTTCGCGACGCTGATGGTCCTCGACGACAACGGCGCCGCACGCGTGTTCTGCCTGATGATCGTGTGCGTCGCGTCCGACGTCGGCGGGTATGCGGCGGGGGTGCTGTTCGGCAAGCACCCGATGGCGCCCGCGATCAGCCCGAAGAAGTCCTGGGAGGGCTTCGGTGGCTCGGTCCTCGCCTGCACCGTCGCCGGAATCCTCACGGTGACCCTGCTGCTCGACGCCGCCTGGTGGATCGGTGCGCTCCTCGGCGTCGTCCTCGCCGCCACGGCCACGGCGAGCGACCTGATCGAGTCACAGGTCAAGCGCGACCTCGGCATCAAGGACATGGGCACCCTGCTGCCCGGCCACGGCGGCATCATGGACCGGCTGGACTCGATCCTGCCGTCCGCGTTCGTCACCTGGCTCGTCCTCGGCGCCTTCGTCTAGGCCGGTGGCGAGGAGACAGCGGTCCGACGCGCACGGGGTGGTCCCCAGCCCCAACATCTGGCACTGGCCGGAGGTCTACGAGGAAGAGAACCGCGCCCAGGACGTCCACGGCGTGGTGTACGCGGCGCTGCGCGAGGCGTGCGACTGGGCCGGTCGCGACGTCCTCGACGTGGGCTGCGGCACCGGCTTCCACCTGCCGATGTTCGCGGCCACCGCGCGCACCGTGACCGGCATCGAACCGCACCCGCCGCTGGTGGAGCTGGCCCGCCGACGTGTGCGGGACCAGCCGGGCGTCCGGGTGGAGGCCGGTTCGGCCGAGCAGTTGCCGCTTCCGGACGGCACCGTCGACGTCGTGCACGCGCGCACCGCCTACTTCTTCGGGCCCGGGTGCGGGGCGGGCATCGCCGAGGCCATGCGCGTGCTGCGGCCCGGCGGCGCGCTCGCGATCGTCGACCTCGACGCGACCGCCCATCCGTACGGCGAATGGATGCGCGCGGACCTGCCGCACTACGACCCGGCGGCGGTGGAGGCGTTCTTCGCCGCCCAGGGCTTCGACCTGCGCCGGGTCGACACCGAATGGCGCTTCCCGGACCGTGCGACCCTCGAGCGCGTACTCGGCATCGAGTTCGGCCCGCGCGTCGCCGAGCGAGCGGTGCACGGCACCCCGGGCACCACCCTCACGGTGCGCTACCGGCTGCATGTGCGCCGCAAGCCCCGGGGCCTGGAGATCCCCTGAGCGTGCGGCGCGTGCCGCGTACCTAGCGGTGGTGGTGGGTGCCGCGGATGCGGAACACCCGCGCCAGTTCGCTGATCCTCTTCGCCTTGGCCAGGCGGGGCAGGTCGCTGCCGTCGCGCACCCCGCGGCCGTCCTCGCCGAGCGTGTCGATCACCTCGTGTGCCCAGCCGACCTCGTCGGAGCTGGGGCTGAGGGCGGCGTTGACGAACGGTGCCCGGGCCGGAGTCATGCACAGCTTCCCGGTCATTCCCATCGAGGCGGTCAGCTTCGCCTCCCGCTCGAGGACCTCGGGGTCGTCGGTCAGCGACGGCCCGTCGACGGGACCGGGCAGGCGGGCCGCCCGGCTCGACACCACCAGGCGGGAACGCGGGTAGGCCATGGCGAGGGGGGAGTCGTCCATCCCGGTGTCGCGGCGGAAGTCGCCGCTGCCGAACGCCAGCCGGAACGTACCGTCGGCGCGGGCGATCTCGGGTGTGGCCTCGAGGCCCACCGCCGATTCGATGAGCACGAGGATGCGGGTGCCGGCCGGCAGCTGAGCGGCCGTGGCGTCGACCTGCTGGCCGCTCTCGGTCTTGGCGAGCATCACGCCCTGCAGGCCGGGCACCCCGGCGAGCGCGGCGAGATCGTCGGCCCAGTGCACAGTGGTGGCGTCGTTGATCCGCACCCAGGCACGGCCACCACCGCGCAACCATTCGACGACGTCATCGCGCGCGGCGGCCTTACCGGCCGCCGGTACGGCGTCCTCGAGGTCGAGGATCACGGCGTCGGCCGGGGACGCGGCGGCCGCGGCGAACCGCTCCGGGGCGTTGCCCGGAACGAGCAGCCAGGATCGGGCGAGCTCGGGTGCGACGGTGGCGGAGGCGGGGGCATCCAGGTGGGCGGTCACGTCAGGCTCCTCGGGTGAAGGTCTTGTCTCCAGGGTGCCCTGTTGTCGCCGCCTTGGGGAAATTGGGTGCGTTGTGTTCGTCACCCGCCGCCGGGCGGCACGGTGTTACCGCCGCTGCGCGGCGCGGTGTTACCGCCGCTGCGCGGCGCGGTGTTACCGCCGCTTCGCGGCGCGTTGTTACCGCCGCTTCGCGGCGCGTTTGATCTGCAGGATCCGCACACCGCCCGCCAGTGCCATGACGAGGGCCCCGGCGATGGCCGACAGGAGCAGGCTCACCCCGAGCGGCAGGGTGAACTCCCACACGAACATTTCCATGGTGACCGGGTCGAGGTTCTGCAGGATGAACACGAGCAGCAGGATCAGCACCAGAACACCGATGACCAGGCCGGTCCACGTGGAGGCCGCCCGGCTGCGGTCGAGGGGAATCTCCGGTGCCGGGCGGACGTTGGACTCGGGCGTGGCCTTCGTCGCCCCCTGAGGCTCGAGCTGGCCCCGGACCGGAAGGTCCGGTGGCGGTTCGGGGAGATCCGCAGGGCGTTCGGTCATGGCTCGATCATCTCGCTCCGGCCGCCGGTGCACACCGCATTCGGCGAGGAAAACCGGCGTTGCCGCCCTGATGGATAATGGTTCATTATGCCCTCCTCTCTTCCCCTGGTTTTCGACGCGCCCAAACGCGGCATGCCGCCGCGCCACCTCGCCGATCTCGATGCCGAGCAGCGCCGCGAGGCCGTGCGCGAACTCGGCCTGCCGGCCTTCCGCGCCGATCAGTTGGCCCGGCACTACTACGGGCGCCTCGAGGCCGATCCGGAGAAGATGACGGATCTGCCGGCGAAGGTGCGCGAGCAGGTCGGGGCCGCGTTCTTTCCCGCGTTGCTGACCCCGGTCAAGCACGTGGCCTGCGACGGCGGCGAGACCCGCAAGACGCTGTGGCGCGCCGGGGACGGCACCCTCCTCGAGAGCGTGCTCATGCGCTACCCCGACCGTGCCACGCTGTGCATCTCGAGCCAGGCCGGCTGCGGTATGGCCTGCCCGTTCTGCGCGACGGGCCAGGGCGGCCTGAACCGGAACCTGTCGACCGCCGAGATCGTCGACCAGGTGCGCGCCGCCGCCGCGGCCCTGCGCGACGGTGACGTCGCCGGGGGACCGGGCCGGCTGTCCAACGTGGTGTTCATGGGCATGGGGGAGCCGCTGGCGAACTACAAGCGTGTGGTGGCCGCCGTGCGGCGCATCACCGCGCCGCCCCCGGAGGGACTGGGCCTGTCGCAGCGGTCGGTCACCGTCTCCACCGTCGGCCTCGCTCCGGCCATCCGCCGGCTGGCCGACGAGGATCTGAGCGTGACGCTCGCCGTGTCGCTGCACACCCCGGACGACGAACTGCGCGACACGCTGGTGCCGGTCAACAACCGCTGGCCCGTCGCCGAGGTGCTCGACGCCGCGCGCTACTACGCCGACCGGACCGGTCGCCGCGTCTCCGTCGAGTACGCCCTGATCCGCGACGTCAACGACCAGCCGTGGCGGGCGGACATGCTGGGCAAGAAGCTGCACAAGGCGCTCGGCCCGCTGGTGCACGTGAACCTGATCCCGCTCAATCCGACGCCGGGCAGCGAATGGGACGCCAGCCCGAAGCCGGTCGAGCGCGAATTCGTCCGTCGCGTCCAGGCGCAGGGGGTCTCGTGCACCGTGCGGGACACCCGGGGGCAGGAGATCGCGGCCGCGTGCGGTCAGCTCGCCGCCGAGAACTGAGCGCCACCCCCCCGGGACGCGAAGGGCCCGTCCGGACGAACCGGGCGGGCCCTTCGACGCTGCTGCGGGGGTGCGGCTACCGCCGGCGCCGCCGCTGGACGATGTCGCGCACCAGGATGGCGACGAGCGCCGCGGCGAAGCCGATCAGGAACCAGTTCTCGACGTTGCCGTTGTGGTTGCCGATGATCATCGCCAGCAGGAACAGTGCGACGAGCCAGCCCATGACGCGGAACAGGCGGGGGGCTTCGCCACTCCAACCCCACTCCGCCGACGGCACCTCGGCCGTGTCGACGCCAGTGGTCTTCAACTCGGTACCGGCCACCGCTTGTCCTCCTGCTCGCAAAGATCTTCGCTGTTGGGCCAATCGTGACATACGACCGTCCGTCGTACGAAGTGGGGGCGCTCTCGCGCGCGCCGGACGGGTGATTCAGCATCCCCTCAGGACGGTCGGGGACAATGTCGGCGTGGTCGACTCGCAACCCAGCTCCCGCACCCGTGTCCTGCTGCTCGGCAGCACCGGCTCCATCGGCACCCAGGCCCTCGAGGTGATCGCCGCCAACCCCGACCGGTTCGAGGTGGTCGGTCTCGCCGCCGGTGGCGGCAACATCGATCTGCTCGCCGAGCAGATCCGCGTCACCGGTGTCGCCGAGGTGGCCGTCGCGAACGCGCAGGCCGCCGCGCGGCTCGACGTCCCGGGTCTGCAGGTGCGCAGCGGGCCCGACGCGGTCACGCGGCTGGTGCGCGACGTCGAGGCCGACGTGGTGCTCAACGCCCTCGTCGGGTCCCTCGGCCTGGAGCCGACGCTGGCCGCATTGGCGACGGGCGCGCGCCTGGCGCTGGCCAACAAGGAATCGCTCGTCGCCGGCGGCGCGCTGGTCACCGCGGCCGCGGCCCCGGGCCAGATCGTGCCCGTCGACTCGGAGCACTCGGCGCTGGCCCAGTGCCTGCGCGGCGGCAGCCCCGACGAGGTGGCCCGGCTCGTGCTCACCGCCTCGGGCGGACCGTTCCGCGGTTGGCCGGCCGAGCGGCTCGAGTCGGTCACCCCCGAGCAGGCCGGCGCCCATCCCACCTGGTCGATGGGCCCGATGAACACCCTGAACTCGGCGACGCTGGTGAACAAGGGCCTGGAGCTGATCGAGACGCACCTGCTGTTCGGCATCGGTTACGACCGGATCGACGTCACCGTGCACCCGCAGTCGATCGTGCACTCGATGGTCACCTTCACCGACGGCTCCACCCTGGCCCAGGCGTCACCGCCGTCGATGAAGCTGCCCATCGCACTCGCGCTGGGCTGGCCGCACCGGATCGCGGACGCGGCGCCGGCCCTCGACTTCGCGACCGCCTCGACCTGGGAGTTCGAACCGGTGGCGCACGAGGTGTTCCCCGCGATCGAACTGGCGCGGGCCGCCGGGGTGGGCGGCGGATGCCTGACCGCGGTGTACAACGCCGCCAACGAGGTGGCCGCGGAGGCCTTCCTCGCCGGCGCCCTGCCGTTCCCGGGGATCGTGCGCACGGTGGCGGCGGTCCTGTCCGACGCCGACGACTGGTCCGCGGCACCCGCTACCGTGGAAGATGTGCTCGCCGCCGACGGCTGGGCTCGGGACCGAGCCCGCGCGCTCGTGAAGTAGGAGGACCGGCCACCGATGATGTTCGTTCTGGGCGTCGTGCTGTTCGCCCTCGGCATCGCCGTATCCATCGCCCTGCACGAGGCCGGGCACATGTGGACCGCGCAGCGCCTCGGGATGAAGGTGCGGCGCTACTACATCGGGTTCGGGCCGCGGCTGTACTCGTTCCGTCGCGGCGAGACCGAGTACGGCCTCAAGGCGATCCCTGCGGGCGGCTTCTGCGACATCGCGGGCATGACGGCGCTCGACGAACTGGCCCCCGACGAGCACGAGCGCGCCATGTACAAGCAGAAGGCGTGGAAGCGCGTCGTGGTGATGTCCGGCGGCATCGCGATGAACTTCGTCCTCGGCATGGTGCTGATCTTCGGGCTCGCCGTGGCGTGGGGTCTGCCCCGTCTGGGGGAGACCCCGGCGGAGATCGGGGAGCTCTCGTGCGTCGCACCGACTCAGGCCGGTGAGGCCGGGGGCTACGAGCTGGCGCCGTGCAGCGGGCCGGGTCCCGCCGCGGCCGCGGGCCTCGAGGTCGGGGACGTCGTGGTCTCCGTCGGCGGCACCGAGGTAGCGACGTTCGGGGACCTGGTCGAGGCCACCCGCGCCGCGACCGGGACGGTGGATTTCGTCGTCGAACGCGACGACCGCACGCTGACGATCCCGGTGCCGGTCGAGTCCGCCCAGCGGTGGGTGCAGGATCCCGAGACGGGCGAGATCACCTCGGAGACCGTCAGCGCAATCGGCGTCGCTGCACCGCCGTCCGTCACCGAGTACACCGCGTTCACCGCGGTGGGTGGCACGCTGCGGTTCACCGGTGACATGTTCGTCCTGACCGCGCAGGCCCTCGCCGACCTGCCGAGCAAGGTGGGGGCGCTGTGGGAGTCGGTGACGGGCGGCGAACGCGATCCCGACACCCCGATCAGCGTCGTCGGCGCGTCCGTCATCGGCGGGCAGGTCGCCGAGCGGGGCATCTGGCAGATGTTCGTCCTGCTGCTCGCGCAGCTCAACTTCTTCCTGGGCATGTTCAACCTGCTCCCGCTGCTGCCGCTCGACGGCGGCCACATCGCCGTGGTCGCGTACGAGAAGGTCCGCAACTGGATCCGGGGGCTGCGCGGGCTGCCGGTCGGGGGTCCGGTCGACTACACGAAGCTGCTGCCCGTCACCTACGTGTTCGTTCTCATCGGCGGCGCGTTCATGCTGTTGACACTCACCGCGGACATCGTCAACCCCATCCAGCTGTTCTGACCCGCATCGCTAGAATTGCCGCGTAGCTACGAAAGAAGGCGAAACGTGACCAGCCCCGTCGGTTTGGGCATGCCCGAAGTCCCCGCCGTCCTTGCGCCCCGGCGCAAGACCCGTCAGCTGATGGTCGGCGACGTCGGCGTAGGCAGCGACCACCCGGTGTCGGTGCAGTCGATGTGCACCACCAAGACGCACGACATCAACGCGACGTTGCAGCAGATCGCCGAGCTCACCGCGTCCGGCTGCGACATCGTCCGCGTCGCATGCCCGCGGCAGGAGGACGCCGACGCGCTCGCCGCGATCGCGAAGAAGAGCCAGATCCCGGTCATTGCGGACATCCACTTCCAGCCGCGCTACATCTTCGCCGCCATCGATGCCGGGTGCGCCGCCGTGCGCGTCAACCCCGGCAACATCAAGGAGTTCGACGGCCGCGTCAAGGAGGTCGCCAAGGCGGCCGGCGAGGCAGGCATCCCGATCCGTATCGGCGTCAATGCCGGCTCGCTGGATCCGCGCATCCTGAGCAAGTACGGCAAGGCCACGCCGGAAGCGCTCGTCGAGTCCGCGCTGTGGGAGGCGAGCCTGTTCGAGGAGCACGGCTTCGGCGACATCAAGATCTCGGTCAAGCACAACGACCCGGTCGTGATGGTCGAGGCCTACCGCCAGCTCGCCGCGCAGTGCGACTACCCGCTGCACCTGGGCGTGACCGAGGCCGGGCCCGCCTTCCAGGGCACGATCAAGTCGGCCGTCGCGTTCGGTGCGCTGCTGAGCGAGGGTATCGGCGACACCATCCGGGTGTCGCTGTCGGCGCCGCCGGCCGAGGAGATCAAGGTCGGCACCCAGATCCTGCAGTCGCTGAACCTGCGGCCCCGCAAGCTCGAGATCGTCTCGTGCCCGTCGTGCGGCCGGGCGCAGGTCGACGTGTACACCCTGGCCAACGAGGTCACCGCCGGCCTCGAGGGCATGGAGGTGCCCCTGCGGGTCGCGGTCATGGGGTGCGTCGTCAACGGCCCCGGTGAGGCCCGCGAGGCCGACCTCGGTGTCGCCTCCGGCAACGGCAAGGGCCAGATCTTCGTCAAGGGCAAGGTCGTCAAGACCGTCCCCGAGGCCCAGATCGTCGAGACGCTGATCGAGGAGGCCATGCGCATCGCCGAGGAGATGGAGGGTGACGCCGGCACCGGAAACCCGGTGGTCTCCGTCGGCTGAACCGGTTCGGCGGGCGCAGGACTCCCGCGCGGCCCCGGCTTCTGGCAGTCTGATTGCGTATCCGCAGTCGACAGGTGGTGGGACGTGCTCAAGCTTCTGGGAGTCCGGTCTCTCGGTGGCCGTGACACCGCACACGTGTTGCGGGTGCTGGCCCACGATCCGGTGGCGGCGTGCATGGTGGCCGGCCGGATCGAGGAGTACGGCCTCGATTCCCGCGCCGTCGGCGGCGACATGTGGAGCCGGGGCGGACCCGACGACTCGTTGTGCTTCTCGGGGGCGAACCTCGTTCCGCTGCTCGGCGACCGCGACGATCTGCACGCCTTCGCGGACCGCGCCGCCCGCGGCCCCCGCCTGTGCTCGTCGCTCGTCGGCCGGGCCGAACTCGCGTTGCCGATGTGGGAGGTCCTCCAGCCGGAATGGGGTCCCGCGCGCGAGGTGCGGGCCGAGCAGCCGCTGCTGGTACTCGACCGGGAACCGTGCGTCGTCCCCGACCCGCTGGTGCGCCGCGTGCGGCCGGAGGAGATCGACGCCTACATGCCGGCCGCGATCGCGATGTTCCGTGAGGAGGTCGGCGTCGACCCGTGCGCGGGCGACGGGGGCTCCGGCTACCGCCGCCGGGTGCAGAGCCTGATCGCCACCGGACGGGCGTGGGCCCGCTTCGAGCACGGCCGGGTCGTGTTCAAGGCCGAGATCGGCTCCCAGTCCTCGTCGGTGGGGCAGATCCAGGGCGTGTGGGTGGATCCCGGCAGGCGCGACGCCGGCCTCGGCTCGACCGGCACCGCGGCCGTCGCCGCCGCCGTCACCGCCGGCGGCCGGCTGCCGAGCCTGTACGTCAACAGCTTCAACCACCGGGCCCGCGCGGCCTACGCCCGCATCGGTTTCCGTCAGGTCGCGACGTTCTGCACCGTGCTGCTGGACTGAGGGGCCGCTCCGCCCGGCCCGTGTCGCCTCCCCGATCCGCGTGGCCGCCGGTCCTACGATGACGGCGATGAGAACTCGATCCGCCCGCGTCTCGGCCCCGCTCGTCCCGGCACCGCGTCGACTGCTGCGGCGCGGGGCGGTCCTGGTGGCCGCCGTCGCGCTGGCCGGCGGTGTCGTCGCGTGTACCCCGAAGCCGGCCGGACCCGAGCCCGCCGCACAGGAGTTCCTCACCGACTTCGCCGACCGGGACTTCGCCGCGGCCGCCGCCCTGACCGACCGTCCCGAGCCGGCCGAGGAGGCGCTGGCGGAGACGTGGAACGGACTACAGGCGGAGACGCTGGCGGTGGACACCGACGGCGTGCGGATCGACGGGGACACTGCGACGGTCACCTACGTTTACGAATGGGGCCTGCCCGGTGAGCGCGTGTGGCGGTACTCCGGCGAGATGAACATGGGCCGCAGCGGGAACGACTGGGTGGTCCGCTGGACCCGGTCGAACCTGCATCCCCAGCTCGGCGATCGGCAGCGGATGCAGCTGCGGACCAATCCCGCCCCCCGCGCGCGCGTCAACGAGCATTCCGGCTCGGATGTGCTCGTTCCGGGCATCGTCTACGGTGTCGGTTTCGACGCCACGGCGGCCGGCGACGTCCGGGGTGCAGCGCGGGCGTTGTCGGCGGCGCTGACACAGTTCGACCCGTCGCTGACCGCGCAGTCGATCGCCGAGACCGCCACCGCCGCCGAGGGCGCCCACTCGGTGGTGCGGCTGCGTGAGGAGGACTACGAACGCGTCGCCGGCACCCTCGCGGCGATTCCCGGCGTCACGATCACCGAGCAGGCCGACCTCGTCTCCACCGACCGCAGCTTCGCCCCCGATCTGGTCGGCCAGATCAAGAAGACCGTGATCGACGAGGTGGACGGCAAGGCCGGGTGGAGCGTGGTCGCCGTCAACCAGAACGGCGTCGACACCGGTGTGCTCACCGAGACCCCGCCCGAGCCGGCGCCGTCGTTCTCCATCAGCCTGGACCGTCCCATCCAGGTGGCGGCGCAGGCCGCCGTCGACGCCCGCGCGGAACAGGCGATGATGGTGGTGATCGAGGCGTCCACCGGCGCGGTCCTCGCCGTCGCCCAGAACAAGGCGGCCGACCGCGACGGACCGGTCGCGCTGGCGGGGCAGTACCCTCCCGGCTCCACCTTCAAGATCATCACCTCGGGCGCCGCCATCTCCAGCGGTCTCGCCACGCCCGGCACCATGGTGGCCTGCCCGGGACGGATCACGATCGGCGAGCGCAGCGTCCCCAACTACAACGAATTCTCGGTCGGCACCGTGCCGATGGCGACGGCGTTCGCGCGCTCGTGCAACACCTCGTTCGCCAAACTCGCCTCCGAGATGGCGCCCGACGCCCTCACCGTCGCGGCCGCGCAGTTCGGCATCGGACCCGAGTACGAGGTGGTGGGCATGCCCACGTTCTCCGGGTCGGTGCCGCCGGCCGAGGACCTGGTCCAGCGCGCCGAGGACGGCTTCGGTCAGGGCAAGGTCGTCGTCAGCCCGTTCGGGATGGCCCTGGCCGCCGCGACCGTCGCGCACGGCAGCGCACCCGTGCCCTACCTGTTGCAGGGACGCGAGACAGCCGTCACCGGCGACCGGCCGCCCGTCACCCCGGAGATGATCGACGGCCTGCGCGGCATGATGCGGCTGGTGATCACCAGCGGCACCGCCGACCGCATCCGCGACCAGGGCGAGGTGTACGGCAAGACGGGTGAGGCCGAGGTCGAGGGTGGCTCCCACGCGTGGTTCGTCGGCTACCGCGGCGACCTGGCCTTCGCCACGCTCGTCGTGCGCGGCGGCAGCTCCGACAACGCCGTCGCCGTCACCCGCGACATGTTCGCGGCCCTCCCGGAAGGGTACTGACCGGCCCGGGCGGGGGTTGCCGGCCGGCACCCGGACGAGCCACCGGCCGGGTCGCTCAGGGCAGCAGACCCAGGCGCCGCGCGGACACCACCGCCTCGTGCCGGGTGTGGGCGTCGAGCTTGCCCATTGCGCTGCGCAGGTAGCTCTTGACCGTCTCCGGGCCGACCGACAGCCGGTCGGCGATCTCGGCATTGGTGCATCCCAGTGCCACGTGCGCGAGCACGTCGGTCTCGCGCGGCGAGAGCACCACGTCGGTCGGTTGCGGGGCCGGGCCGCCGAGCGCCCCGGCCAGCCGGTCCGACAGCGCCCGCAGCTTGCGCTGCAGGCCGGCGTCGTCCACGGACTGGGCGAGGCCGCGCAGTTCCGCGTGCACGTCCCGGATCTGGGCCGCCGCGACCGGGTTCTCGGACGGCCGATCGAGGGAGCCGAGCAGCGCCAGCCGCCGGTCCACCTCGTCCCGGATGGCGATCTCGCTGCTGAGCCGGCGCGCCGCCTGCACGAACGCCCCCACCGCGCGATCGCCGAGCGGTGAGCACTCACGGATCGCGCCGTAGAGGACGGCGCGGGCCGCCCCTCCCACCATCACCGGCACCGCGAGGATCGACCGCAGCCCCTCGCTGAGCACGGGCCGGTCGAAGTGGTGGGTGATCGACGACGACCGGCCGTAGTCGGGCACCGTCGCCGGCCGGGCCCGGTCCACCACGAGGCCACCCAGGCCCGCCCGCGGCGGCACCACGACCCCCTCGAGGCCGTTCGTGCGGGTGCCGAAGAACTCGGTCAGGTGCAGGTTCCCGTCGCGGACCTCCCCGGCGAACACGACGGGAATCAGTGCCTCCGCCGCGGTGCGGCGGAGCTCGCCGCGCAGTGCGTCGCTGTCACGGGGACGAAGGAGAGGCGAGGTGCCGGCCGGCGCCATCGGTCACCCCTTTCCGGGGGTATCGGGACGTACTTGTGACTTGGATCATAAAGGAATCGATCCTCGGGACGTTCACCCCGGGGCGCTTCACGAGAGGACGGATTCGATGACCACCGAGACCACCGCGCGTGCGTATTCCGAGCAGGAGGCACGAGTGCGGGAACTGCTGGACCGCTACGACACCGCCGACGCGTGTGCCGCACAGCTGCTGTGCGACGGGCATCCCGCGGACGCCGTCGCGTTCACGGTGGTCGAGGCGGACCTGAGCGCGACCGATCTGACCTTCGGTTACCTGCGCGAGCAGTCCTCCCGCTTCGCCGCGGCCCTGGCCGACCTCGGCGTCGAGCCGGGCGACCACGTCGCCACCCTGATGGGCAAGTCCGCGGACCTGGTCGTGGCGCTGCTCGGCATCTGGCGCCGCGGTGCCGTGCACGTGCCGCTGTTCACCGCGTTCGCACCCCCGGCGATCGGTTTCCGGCTGCAGGCAAGCGGCGCGAAGGTGGTGGTCTCGGACGCCGACCAGGTGGGCAAGCTCGCGCCCGGCGAGGACATCCCCGCCGACGCGCCCTGGCAGATCGTCGTCGCAGGTCACACCGAGGGCGGTGCCGCCGGCATCGGAGTGAGCTTCGCCGACCTGGTGGCCTCGCACGACGCGGACGATCCGCGCGGTGCCGCGGTCGCCGTCGGCGGGCACGGCGGACTCGTGCAGCTGTTCACCTCCGGCACCACCGGCACTCCGAAGGGCGTGCCCGTGCCGGTACGGGCGCTCGCGTCGTTCCACGCCTACCTGGACTTCGGCCTCGACGTGCGTGAGGACGACGTGTTCTGGAACGCCGCCGATCCCGGCTGGGCCTACGGGCTGTACTACGCGCTGCTCGCGCCGCTGGCCGCCGGGGTGCGCAGCCTGCTGCTGCATGCCGGGTTCTCCGCCTCCCTCACCTGGCAGGTGATGGAGAAGTTCGGGGTCACCAACTTCGCGGCCGCGCCCACCGTCTACCGCAGCCTGCGAGCGGACTCGGCGCCCGTGCCGGAGTCGATCTCGCTGCGCCGCGCGTCCTCGGCCGGCGAGCCGCTCACGCCCGACGTCGTGGCGTGGTCGGAGCAGACCCTCGGCGCGGTGGTGCGCGACCACTACGGGCAGACCGAGCACGGCATGTTCGTCGTCAACGCGTGGGCCGACGGGCTGCGCGAGGAGGTGCGGCCCGGGTCGATGGGCAAGCCGCTGCCCGGTTGGTCCTGCGCCGTGCTGTCCGACGACTCCGACGAGATCGCCGCCCCCGGCGTGCCCGGGCGCGTGGCGATCGACACCCACGCCAGCCCCCTGCTGTGGTTCACGGGTTACGTGGACGCCCCGGAGAAGACCGCGCAGCGGTTCACGGAGGACGGCCGCTGGTACCTCACCGGCGACGCCGGGCAGGTCGACGAGGACGGCTTCTTCTACTTCTCGGCCCGCGACGACGACGTGATCATCATGGCGGGCTACCGGATCGGCCCGTTCGACGTCGAGAGCGTGCTGGTGATGCACGAGCACGTCGTCGAGGCCGCCGTCGTCGGCATGCCCGATCAGCTGCGCGGTGAGGTGCTCGAGGCGTTCGTGGTGCTGCGCGACGGTGTCGACGGCACCGACGAGCTCGAGGCGGAGCTGCAGCAGCTGGTCAAGCGCAAGTTCGCGGCGCACGCCTACCCGCGGACCGTGCACTTCGTGCCCCAGCTGCCGAAGACGCCCAGCGGCAAGATCCAGCGCTACATCCTGCGCCAGGGCTGAGCCCCCGGGTGGGGGGCGGTGCGGCCGCCGGGCCGCGTCGCCCCCCGCTGCGCGGGGCCTATTCTGGTGGGCATGCCTGTTCGCACCGCACTCGTCCCCGGAACCGTCTCGCCTGTCCGTGCCGTCCCCAACGGGATCGAGCGACCGGAGTACGCGTGGAAGCCGACGGCGAAGGAAGGTCACGAGCCGTGGGTGCAGACCCCGGAGACCATCGAGAAGATGCGGGTCGCCGGCCGCATCGCCGCGCAGGCACTGGCCGAGGCGGGCAAGGCCGTCTCGCCGGGCGTGACCACCGACGAGCTGGACCGCATCGCCCACGAGTACATGTGCGACCACGGCGCGTACCCGTCCACGCTGGGCTACAAGGGCTTCGCCAAGTCGTGCTGCACGTCGCTGAACGAGGTGATCTGCCACGGCATTCCGGATTCGACGGTGATCGAGGACGGGGACATCGTCAACATCGACGTCACCGCCTACATCGGGGGAGTGCACGGCGACACCAACGCCACGTTCCTGGCGGGGAACGTCTCCGAGGAGCACCGCCTGCTGGTCGAGCGGACCCGTGAGGCGACGATGCGGGCGATCAAGGCCGTCAAGCCGGGCCGGGCGCTCAACGTCGTCGGCCGGGTCATCGAGGCCTACGCGAACCGGTTCGGGTACGGGGTGGTGCGCGACTTCACCGGTCACGGCATCGGCGAGACGTTCCACAACGGGCTGGTGATCCTGCACTACGACCAGCCGTCCGTCGACACCGTGCTCGAACCGGGAATGGTGTTCACGATCGAGCCGATGATCAACCTCGGCACGGTGGACTACGAGATCTGGGACGACGGCTGGACCGTGGTCACCAAGGACCGCAAGTGGACCGCCCAGTTCGAGCACACCATCGTGGTCACCGACACGGGGGCGGAAATCCTCACGCTGCCGTGACTCGGCCGGGTGCCGGCGGCGGCGCCGTGTCGCGTACCGTGCTTCGGCATGGAACCGACTGACGTGGCGATCCCGGCCGGCACCTTCACCGTTCGCATCGACGGCCCCGAGAGCCGGCACGCGGTGCTGTTGCTGCCCGGCGCCGGGGAATCCGCCGACGTCTACGACGCGGTGTGCGAGCGGCTGCACCATTCGGATCTACGCACGTTCGTGCCCGAGACCATCGAGGGTCTCGACGTCGCGGGCGTGCACGCCCTGCTCGACGCCCTGAAGCTGCCGTGGGTGCACCTCGTCGGCAGCGGCGCCGGGGCGGAGCTGGCGTGGGCCGTCGCGTCGGGCCGGTTCGGCCGGTTCGCCAGCCTCGTCGTCGCCGACCGGGGCCATCCGGCGGTGCCGGACGCCGAGGGCGTCGTGCGGGACGCGAACGCCGCCCCCGCCGAGGTGCCCACCACCGTGCTCGTGGGCAGCGCTGCGCGGCGCGCGGAGGCCGACGCCTCGATGCGGTACGTCCTGTCGGAGTTCCGCGTCGTCGAGCTGAGCGGGGTGGGCAACATCCCGGCCGAGGCGCCGGCGGAGCTGGCCAGCGCGATCGCCCTGCGCACCGGCAGCTGGTAGCAGCGGGCGGCTTCGCCGCCGGTGTGTCCTTCGGGAGGCCGGAACCGCCCGAAGGACGCACGCGGCCTACAGACCCAGCAGCGCGTTCTCGACCAGTTCCGGCAGGGCCGGGTGGATCCAGTACTGGCCGGTGGCCGTCTCTCGCGCGGTGAGACCGAAGCTCATCGCCTGGATCAGCGGCTGGATCACCGACGACGCCTGGGCGCCCAGGATGTGCGCGCCGAGCAGCTTGCCCGTGGCGCGGTCGGCGATCACCTTGCAGAAGCCCTCGGTGTCCTCCATCGCCCAGCCGTAGGCGACGTCGCCGTAGTACTGGATCTTCACCGCGACGTCGTAGCCCTGGGCGCGGGCCTGCTCCTCGGTCAGCCCGACCGTCGCGATCTGCGGGTCGGTGAACACCGCGGACGGCACGAAACGGTGGTCCGAGCGGCGCAGCGCGGAGGTGTCCCCGCCCCACGCGTCGTGGAGCAGGTTGTGCTGCACGACCCGGCCCTCGTGGTTCGCGACGTGCTTGAGCTGGTGCGACGACGAGACGTCACCGAGCGCGAAGACCCCGCGCGCGGTGGTCCGCTGGAACTCGTCCACGACGATCCGGCCGTCCTCGTGCAGCGCGAGCCCGCCGGCGGCGGCGTCCAGTGCGTCCCCGTTGGGCGTGCGTCCCACCGCGACGAGCAGCGCGTCGCCGCTGACGGTGGTGCCGTCGGCCAGGTCCACCTCGACGCCGTCGCCGACGGCGCGGAAGGCGGTCGCGGGGTTGGACAGGTGCACGTCCCACCGGTCGGTGGCCAGACCGGTGAAGTGCTCGGCGAGGTCGTGGTCGAGGTGCCGCAGCAGCTGACCGGTGCGGGCCAGCACCGACACCCGGGTGCCGAGGGCGGAGAAGACGTGGGCGAACTCCATCGCGATGAACCCGGAGCCGAGGATCACGAGCGACTCGGGCAGCTTCGGCAGCCGCATGATGTCGTCGTTGGTGTAGTAACGCACCCCGCCGTCGAGTACCTCCTGCGGGATCACGGGCCGCGCGCCCGCCGCGACGACGACCTGGTCGGCGGTGATGATCTCCCCGGTGCCGGTGTCGAGGGCGCGCTCGCCGACGAACCGGGCGTGCCCGCGGTGGACGGTGACGTTCGCGCAGTCCTCCGTGCGGTAGCGCTCTCCGCCTGCCGCGATCGGGTCGATCCGGCCGAACACGCGGTCGACGATGTCGTTCCACCGGACCCCGTCGACCGTCGCGTCCACCCCGTACTTCGCGGCCTTGCGCACGGTCTGCGCGACCTCCGCCGCGTAGACGTACATCTTGGTGGGGATGCAGCCGACGTTGAGGCAGGTGCCGCCGAAGGTGCCCTGCTCGAGGATGGCCACCTTCTTGCCGTCGTATCGCTCGTCGACGATCGAGTTTCCGGATCCGGTGCCGATGATGGCCAGGTCGTAGTGGCTCACTGTTCTCCCGTAGTCAGGTTCGCGCGGACGGTCACAGGGTTCTGCTGTGACCGTCCAACCAGTCCAGCCACAGATCCAATTCCCGGAATGCCACCTCGAGGACCTCCGGTGTGGAGAGGAACACATCGTGGCGGGCACCGGTGATCGGGACGATCGTCGTGCGGTCGCCCAGGCACCCGGCCCAGCGGGCGATCTGCTTGACGTCGAGGACCGCGTCGGCGGTGTCCACCGCGGGGTCGTACGCCGGGGCCCAGCGCGTGTCCTTCGACCGCAGGATCAGCGACGGGACCCCGACGTCGAGGCCGCGGTGCAGCCGCGCGTGGCCGCGACGGACCGCGCGGAGCCAGCCGAACGTGACGGGGAACCCGGCCAGCGGCTTCCAGTCCAGGTCGTACTCCCACTGGCCGTTGGCGTTCCTGTGCAGGCTCATCCCGTAGGTGTCCAGGCTCTGCCCCGGGATGACGGCTCGGCTGCGGACCCGGCCGACGGTGTCGACGGCGACGGTGCCGAGGCTGCGCAGGATCGAGGGCCCCTGCAGGTCGAACCACGGGCTGTTGAGGATCAGGCCCTGGATCCCGGCGCCGCCTGTGCCGCCGGGCCGGCGGTTCAGCCGGTCGAGCCACAGCGGCAGGACCAGCCCGCCGGTGGAATGCGCCACGAGGAGGATGCCGCCGCCGACCTCGCTCCGGACGACCCGCAGCGCCTCCTCGAGCTCGGCGTCGTAGTAGGTCAGGTCGGTGACGAAGTGCGGCGTCTGCTCCGGTTGCCGGGAGCGGCCGCACTTGCGCAGGTCCAGGGCGAAGAAGCGGTACCCCTGGGCCGCGAAGTGCTCGGCGAGGTGCTGCTGGAAGAAGTAGTCGGTGAATCCGTGCACGTAGATCACGGCACGGTCCGGGGCGGACTCGCCGCCGGGGTAGACGGACGGCTGATAGCGGACGAGGGTGGCGGTGACCTCGCCCTCGCCGTCCGGATCGGGGCCGAGAGGCAGCGTGAGCTGCTCGTATCCGTCGCCGAGGATATCGGGCATCCAAGTAGTCACGATCACACTGTATTGGTCACTACGCGGACCTGTCGTGGGGGCACAATTGGGTGAAGACAAACGCCGGACAACGCGCGGGTAACCTGTTCGTCGCAGTCGGCGCGGCCGCGACGTCGCCGGGATCCGCGAGTGCAGCGAGACCCGGCCGACGAGCACGGACGTGCACGGGACACTCACGCGGAGCAGTGCGGAACGCAACGGCGCGTGCGAACAGACAAGGAAGTCGATCCTCCAGTGTCAGAGAACGTGGTAGAGGCCAAGACCGATGTAGTGCTCGTGGGTGCGGGCATCATGAGCGCGACGCTCGGCGCAATCCTGCGCCGGCTGCAGCCCGACTGGTCCATCACCGCCTTCGAGCGGCTCGACGCCGCCGCGGCGGAGAGCAGCGATCCCTGGAACAACGCAGGCACCGGTCACTCGGCGCTGTGCGAGCTGAACTACACGCCCGCCAAGCCGGGCGGTGGCGTGGACATCACCAAGGCGATCAACGTCAACGAGCAGTTCCAGGTCTCGCGCCAGTTCTGGGCGTTCGCGGTGGACAACGGCATCCTCACCGATCCCAAGAACTTCATCAATCCCGTTCCGCACGTCAGCTTCGTCCACGGCGCCGACAACGTGAAGTACCTGCGTGCCCGCTACGACGCGCTGGCCGGGCACCCGCTCTTCGCCGGCATGGAGTACTCGGAGAGCCCCGAGTACTTCTCCGAGCGGTTGCCGCTGATGGCGCAGGGCCGTGACTTCTCCGAGCCCATCGCGCTGAACTGGACCCAGGACGGCACCGACGTCGACTTCGGTGCCCTCACCAAGCAGCTGCTCAACAACGTCGCCGCGTCGGGCGGCACCGTGCACTTCGGCCACGACGTGACCGACCTGGACAAGCAGTCCGACGGCAGCTGGATCGTCAAGGTCCGCAACCGCCGCACCGGCCAGGCCCGCAAGGTGCATGCCCGGTTCGTGTTCGTCGGTGCCGGCGGCGGAGCGCTGCACCTGCTGCAGAAGTCGGGTATCGCGGAGGCCAAGGGCTTCGGCGGTTTCCCCGTCTCCGGCCAGTTCCTGCGCTGCACCAACCCGGAGCTGATCGCCATGCACAGCGCGAAGGTGTACGGCAAGGCGGCCGTGGGTGCGCCACCGATGTCGGTCCCGCACCTCGACACCCGCGTGATCGGCGGCAAGCAGGGCCTGCTGTTCGGCCCGTACGCCGGCTGGTCCCCGAAGTTCCTCAAGAACGGCAAGCTCACCGACCTGCCCGGCTCGGTCAAGCCCAACAACCTGCTGTCGATGATCGGCGTCGGCCTCACCGAGATGGGTCTGACCAAGTACCTGATCGGTGAGCTGATGCAGTCGCCGCGCGACCGCATCGGCACCCTCGGCGAGTTCGTGCCGCGGGCCCGCATGGCGGACTGGGAGCTCATCACCGCCGGTCAGCGGGTGCAGGTGATCCGCCGCAAGGGTGCGGGTGGAGTGCTCGAGTTCGGCACCGCCGTGGTCAATGCCGGCGACGGCACGATCGCCGGTCTGCTCGGCGCGTCCCCCGGCGCCTCGACCGCCGTTCCGGCGATGCTCGACGTCCTCGAGCGCTGCTTCCCCGACCGGTGGACGGCGTGGCAGGACACCCTCAAGGAGATGGTGCCGTCCCTCGGGGTCAAGCTCTCGGACGACACCGCGCTGTTCGACAAGGTCTGGCGCTGGGGCACCAAGTCCCTGCAGCTCGATGTCGCCTCCGCGGTGGAGGCCACCGCCCCGGCGGAGCCGGCGACGGTCTGACCGCCCGTCCTCCGATGCGGCCTGCGAGGGTCTCGGCCGGGTCCGGCCCTCGCGGGCCGCGCCGTCCGCCGGAACGCCGTGGCGCCCGCGCCCCGGCGGGATACCCTGATCCCAGTCGCTGAGAGGGGCGGGGCTGTGGGCACCGGTATGGAACGGATCTGGCTCGACAGCTACGCCGAGGGGGTGCCGTCGGACATCGCACCCCCCGAGCACTCGCTGGTCGACATGCTGGAGGCGTCGGTCGCTCGGTTCGGGCCACGTCCGGCGCTCGAGTTCTTCGGCGCGGAACTGACCTATTCGCAACTCGGCGACCGGGTGCACCGTGCCGCGGAGGGGCTGCGACGGCTCGGCGTGCGCCCCGGCGACCGGGTGGCGCTCGTCCTGCCGAACTGTCCGGAGCACGTGATCGCGTTCTATGCGGTCCTGCGGATCGGCGGCGTGGTGGTCGAGCACAATCCGCTCTACACCGGCGAGGAGATGGCCCACCAGTTCGCGGACCACGGCGCCACGGTGGCGGTCGCCTGGGACAAGGTCTGTCCGCTGCTGCAGCGGATCGCCGGGGACACGGCCGTCGAGCACATCGTGGCGGTGAACATCACTCGTTCGATGCCGTGGTCCAAGCGGCTCGCGCTCACCCTCCCCGTCCCGAGAGCGCGCGCGTTGCGGGACGCGCTGACGGGGCCGGCGCCGGGGACGATTCCGTGGCAGCGGTTGCTGGCCGACGGACCCCTCGACCCGGAGCATCCGCGCCCCTCCGTCGGCGATCTGGCGGTCGTCCAGTACACGAGCGGCACCACCGGCACCCCGAAGGGCGCGATGCTCACGCACTCGAACCTCGGCGCCAACGCCGCGCAGGGCCGCGCCTGGGTGCCGGGGCTGGTCGACGGCGCAGAGGTCGTCTACGCGGTGCTGCCGATGTTCCACGCCTACGGGCTCACCCTGTGTGTGACCTTCGCGATGAGCATCGGCGCCCGTCTGGTGCTGTTCCCCAAGTTCGACGTGGATCTGGTGCTCGCCGCCGCGAAGAAGCACCCACCCACGTTCATGCCCGCGGTGCCGCCGATCTACGAGCGCCTCGCCCGCGCGGCCCGGGAGCGGTCGGTGGATCTGACGTCGGCGCGCTGGTCGATTTCCGGGGCGATGCCCTTGCCGACGGAGACACTGGAACTGTGGGAGGCGGTCACCGGGGGCGTGCTGGTCGAGGGGTACGGGCTGACCGAGACGTCGCCGGTCGCGGTCGGCAATCCCATCGGACTCGCCCGCCGGCCCGGTGCGGTCGGAGTTCCCTTCCCGAGCACCGAGATCCGGGTGGTCGATCCGGCCGACCCTGAGCGCGACGTCGAACCCGGGCAGCGGGGAGAGCTGCTGATCCGCGGACCGCAGGTGTTCTCCGGATACTGGAACAAGCCCGAACAGACGGCGGAGGCGCTGCTCGACGGCGGCTGGTTCCGGACCGGTGACATCGTCCAGGTCGACCGCGACGGATTCGTCACGGTCGTGGACCGGATCAAGGAACTGATCATCACCGGTGGCTTCAACGTCATGCCGTCCGAGGTCGAAGCGGCGCTGCGGCTGTTCCCGGGAGTAGTCGACGCCGCCGTGGTGGGTCTGCCGACCCCTGACGGCAGCGAGGAGGTGGTGGCGGCGGTGCTGGTCTCGGGCGACGACTTCGACCCCGAGGCGGCGCGGGAGCACTGCCGTTCGCGCCTGGCCGCCTACAAGGTCCCGCGGCGTGTGGTGGTGGTGGACGACCTGCCGCGGTCCCTGATCGGGAAGGTGCTCCGCCGGCAGGTCCGCGAGTCCCTCCTCGTCGGCTGAGTCCTTCGGACGCCGTGCGTGCCGGGCCTGCGGCGTCCCTCACGATGTTCGTACGGCGGATGGCGCCGCGATCGGCCCGGCCCGTAGTGTTTGTGCGTTCCCCGCAGCGTGATGCGCGTTGCACAGTGCCGAAAGATGGGAAGTGCCGGTGTCCAGTGCTGCCGATGACGAGACCAACTACCTGGTCGGGCTCAATTTGCGGGGCCGGCGAGTAGTGGTGGTCGGGGGCGGTACCGTCGCACAGCGACGGCTCGGTCTGCTCGTGGCCGCCGGTGCCCACGTGCACGTGATCACCCGTGCGGCGACGCCCGCGGTCGAGGGCATGGCCACCGCCGGGCAGGTCACCCTGGAACTGCGCGACTACCGTGACGGGGATCTCGACGGCGCCTGGTACGCCATCGCCTGCACCGACGAACCGGACACCAACGCCGCGATCGTCGCCGAGGCCGAACGTCACCGCATCTTCTGCGTCCGGGCCGACAACGCCCGCCGCGGCACGGCCGTCACCCCGGCCACCGCCCACTACGACGGGATGACCGTCGGTGTGCTGGCCGGCGGCGACCACCGCCGCTCCGCGGCCGTGCGCACCGCGATCCGCGAGGCCCTGCAGTCCGGTGCCGTCGTCGCCGACGCCGAGCCCGCCCGCCCCGGGGTCGCGCTGGTCGGTGGCGGCCCGGGCGATCCCGACCTGATCACGGTCCGCGGGCGGCGCCTGCTGGGTCGCGCCGACGTCGTCGTCGCCGACCGGCTGGCCCCGCCGGAACTGCTCGCCGAGCTCGGCCCGCACGTCGAGGTGATCGACGCGGCCAAGATCCCCTACGGCCGGGCGATGGCGCAGGAGGCCATCAACCAGGCGCTGATCGACGGCGCCAAGGCCGGAAAGTTCGTCGTCCGGCTCAAGGGCGGCGACCCGTACGTGTTCGGCCGCGGCTACGAGGAACTCGAGGCGTGCGTCGCCGCCGGAGTGCCCGTGACCGTCGTCCCCGGCATCACCAGCGCCATCTCGGTGCCGTCCGCGGCCGGGATCCCCGTCACCCACCGCGGCGTCACTCACGAGTTCGTCGTGGTCAGCGGCCACGTGGCGCCCGACCACCCGGATTCGCTCACCGACTGGGGTGCGCTCGCGCGCCTGCGCGGCACGCTCGTGCTGCTGATGGCGGTCGAGCGGATCGAGCAGTTCGCCGCCGCCCTGCTCGAGGGCGGCCGGCCCGCGCAGACCCCGGTCACCGTGATCCAGGAGGGCACGCTGCGCACCCAGCGGGTGCTGCGCGCCGACCTGAAGACCGTCGCCGCCCGCGTCCGGGAGGAGCAGATCCGCCCGCCGGCCATCATCGTGATCGGGCCGGTGGCCGGGTTCGACATCGGGCCGGTGGCCGGGGTCGCCCCGGGCGCTCGGTAACGTTGATCCACATGGCCGAAACCTCCTCGCCCGTGAGCTACCCCGTCACCACGCGTGCGCTGGGCCTGGCGATCATCGTCCTCAGCGGTCTGCAGTTGATGGTCGTGCTCGACGGCACGGTCGCCAATCTCGCGCTGGCGCCGCTGCAGGAGGACCTCGGTCTGAGTGACGCGGGCCGCAACTGGGTGCTCACGTCGTACGCCCTGAGCTACGGGGGGCTGATGCTCCTCGGCGGACGTCTCGGCGACGCCTTCGGCCGCAAACGCATGTTCATCGCCGGCGTCGGCCTGTTCACCGTCGCGTCGCTGCTGTGCGGCCTCGCCGTCAACGAGGGCACCCTCGTCGCGGCCCGCGCGCTGCAGGGCGTCGGCGCCGCCGTGGCCTCGCCCACGGCCCTGGCGCTGGTCGCCACCACCTTCGCGCCCGGACCGGCACGCAACCAGGCGATCGCCATCTTCGCGGCCATGACGGGCGTCGGATCGATCGCGGGGCTGATCATCGGCGGCGCCCTCACCGAGGTGTCCTGGCGCTGGATCTTCCTGATCAACGTGCCGATCGGGATGCTGATCGTGAGCCTGGCGGTGGTCGCGCTGCGCGAGACCGCGGCCGAGCGGCTGCCGCTGGACGTGCCGGGCGCGGTGCTCGCCACACTCGGCTGCACCGGTCTCGTCTTCGGGCTCACCGAGGGCCCGGAGATGGGGTGGACCAGTCCTGCGGTGGTCGGCGCGCTGATCACCGGTACCGCGCTGCTCGCGGTGTTCCTCGTCGTCGAGCGCCGCGCCGAGAACCCGCTGCTGCCGTTCGTGCTGTTCCGCAACGCGGACCGGGTCGCGACGTTCGTGTCCATCTTCTTCGCCGGTGCCGTCATGTTCAGCCTCGCCGCGTTCGTCGCCCTGTTCGTGCAGGACATCCTCGGCTATTCGCCGCTGCAGGCCGGCCTGGCGTTCGTGCCCTTCGCCTTCGGCCTGGGCGCCGCCGCGGCGGTCGCGTCGAAGCTGGCGGTGCGGGTGCGGCCCCGCTGGCTGGTCGTCACCGGGGCGCTGATCATGGCGGTCAGCCTCCTGTACGGCTCGACGATGTCGCACACCGTCGCCTACCTGCCGACGCTGTTCGTCCTGGTGCTCGTCGTCGGGTTCGGGGTGGGCCTGGCCGTGGTGCCGCTGCCGCTGTGCGCGATCGCCGGCGTCGGCTCGCACGAGATCGGCCCGCTCGCGGCGATCGCCCAGGTGGCGCAGACCCTCGGCGGCCCCATCGGCCTGGCCGTGATCGGCGCGATGGCCACGTCGCGGACCCTGTCGCTGGGCGGCACGTCCGGCGCCGTCGCCGACATGGATCCCGGCCAGCTCTACGCGCTGGGGGAGGGCTACCTCTTCGCCCTCGTCGGCTGTGCGGTGTGCGCCGTGATCGCGGGTGCCGCGGCGCTGTTCATCCGCTTCACCCCCGAGCAGGTGGCGCAGGCCCAGGTGGCGGAGAAGGCGGCGCAGGGCGCGTAGCCCCGTACCGGCCCTGCCGCCGAGGTGTGCCCGGCCCCAGCGGCGGGGTAGCCGACGGACATGTTGTCGACCATCACCGAGTGGATGCGGTTCCCGGCGACGTGGACCGCACGCGCGGTACGCGTGCGCGGGCACGAGCGGTACGTCGCCGCGCAGGCGCTGAAGTCGGCCCTCGCGGCGGTCCTCGCGTGGCTCGTCGCCGCCGAGTGGCTGACGCTGCCGCAGGCCTTCCTCGCCCCCTACGTCGCGGTGTTCCTCGTCGAGACCACGGTGTTCAGGTCCCTCCGGCAGGCGGTGGTGCAGATCGGAACGGTCGTCGCCGGCGTGCTGCTCGCGGCAACGGCGGAATGGCTGGTGCCGGGGCAGACGGCGGCGATCGGCGTCGTGGTGCTCGTCGGCTGGTTCGTCGGCCGCTGGCGGCGGTTCGGTTCGAACGGGATCTGGGTGGCGATCACCGCGTTGCTGGTGATCGCGACGGGCGCCGCCGGCAGCCCCGTGATGCTGGGGGAGCGGCTGCTCGAGACGGCGATCGGGGCAGCGTGCGGACTCGTGGTGACCGCGGTGCTGTTCCCGCCGGTCTACCCGGTCGGGGACGAACTCGGGGTACTCGCCCGTGAGGCCCGATCCCTGCTGTGTGACATGGCCGCCGGGCTGGGCGACGAGGCGGGTCCGGGGCCCGGGGGCTGGGTGCGTCGCACGGGGGAGATCGACCGGATGATGGACCGCGCGGCGGAGTCGTCGCAGTGGGCACGAGAGAGTGTGCGGCTCAATCCGCGCCCGATCGCGGCCCGGGTCCGGGATCAGGCCTCGGCCTCCGACGACGTCCTCGACCGGCTGTGGTACGCCGTGCCGGCGCTCCGCGAACTCGCCCGCGTGGCGGAGGCGGCGTCGGACGGCGTTCTCGACGGGGCGGACGATGCGGCGCGCTGCTCGGTGCCTGCTCTCCTGACAGCCCTGGCCGAGCTCGTGGACCGGATCGGGGACACCGCTGCCGACCCCGTCCGATTCGCCGAACCCGTCCGATTCGACGACGCCTGCGGCGAGTGCGCCGACCGGCTGGCCGAACTGCAGCGATCGGCCGCCGGGTCCGCCGATCCTCGGGTGGCGGCCGTGCTCGGTAGCTTCTGGCACCCGGCGCACCGGTTCCTCACCGCGGTGCAGGACACCCGGCGCGTGCCGCAGTCAGGTCAGGATCACCAGTTCGGTGGCTGACGCCACCTCGACCCGCAGGCCCGCCCGGGCCGCGACGCGGGCGGCACCGTCGACGTCGGCCGGCTCCGCGCGGGTCAGTACGAGCGCGCGGGCCAGCAGGCCCTTGTGGTGCTTGTTGAAGTGACTGACCACCTTGCGGCTCCCGTCGGGCTGCTCGGTGAGCACGGTCGCGGTGACCGCGCCGGGGACGGGCCCGAGCTCCCGGTACACCCCCGACCGCAGGTCCACCACGAGCTGCCCGGCGGCCTCGGCGGCCAGGGCGCCGCTCAGCTCCGGCCGCCACAGCGACGCGAGGGTCCCGACGCCGGGCAGCTTCGATCCGCCCGACAGGCGATAGGCCGGGATGGGATCGCCCGCGCGCACCGCGCCGAACAGGGCCGATCCGATCGCGAGTCGCCGGTGGGCCTTCTCCCGCTGCGCCCGGGTGAACGAGCCGGCGTCGAGGGCGTCGAACAGCACCCCGGTGTAGCGCGCGAGAGCCGGCCGGGTGGGCGAGACCCACAGCTTGGCGTTGCGTTCGATCTCGTCCGCCTGCGTGGGACCCAGGCCCAGGGCGAGGCTCGACGCCTCCGGATCCGCGGCCAGGTCGACGAGCGCCTGCACCAGCTCCTCGCGGGTCGCGGTCAGTTGCGGCATCGACAGCTCGCCCAGGTCGAGGGGCGCACCGTCGCCGCCGTCGGACTTGGTTTCGGAGGGAGGCAGAAGCACCAGCACAAGCGGTAACCGTACCGAGGTCGGTTCCGGGGCGGCAGGTAGGCTGCTCTCCCGTGATCACCCGCATGTCGCACCTGTTTCTCCGCACCCTCCGCGACGACCCGGCCGACGCCGAGGTCGCCAGCCACAAGCTGCTCGTGCGCGCCGGCTACGTCCGCCGCATCGCCCCGGGGGTGTACTCGTGGCTGCCGCTGGGTCTGCGGGTACTGCGGCAGGTCGAGCGTGTCGTGCGCGAGGAGATGAACGCGATCGGTGGGCAGGAGATCTCGCTGCCGGCGCTGCTGCCGCGCGACCCCTACGAGACCACGAACCGGTGGACCGAGTACGGCGACGGGTTGTTCCGGCTCCAGGACCGCAAGGGCGCCGACTACCTGCTCGGCCCCACCCACGAGGAGATGTTCGCGCTCACCGTCAAGGGTGAATACAACTCGTACAAGGATTTTCCGGTCACCCTGTACCAGATCCAGACGAAGTACCGCGACGAGGAACGTCCCCGTGCCGGCATCCTCCGCGGCCGCGAGTTCGTGATGAAGGACTCCTACAGCTTCGACCTCACCGACGAGGGCCTGGCCGAGTCGTACCGGGCGCATCGTGACGCCTACGAGCGGATCTTCGCCCGACTCGGCGTGAAGTACGTGATCGTCTCCGCGACGTCGGGCGCCATGGGCGGCAGCGCGTCGGAGGAATTCCTCGCCGAGAGCGACGCCGGCGAGGACACGTACGTGCGCTGCCTCGAGTCGGGCTACGCCGCGAACGTCGAGGCCGTCGAGACCCTGGCCCCCGAGCCGGTTCCGTTCGACGGGCTGCCCGAGGCGGTGGTGCACGACACCCCGGACACCCCGACCATCGACACTCTCGTCGAGTGGGCCAACGGTGCGCTCGACCGCCCGGTGACCGCCGCCGACACCCTCAAGAACATCCTCGTCAAGACGCGGCGACCCGGCGGGGAGTGGGAACTGCTCGGCATCGGCATCCCCGGCGACCGGGAGGTCGACGACAAGCGGCTCGGCGCGTCGCTCGAGCCGGCCGAGTACGAGCTGCTCACGGACGCCGACTTCGCGGCCAACCCGTTCCTCGTCAAGGGGTACATCGGTCCGAAAGCGTTGCTCGACAACGGAGTTCGTTACCTCGTCGATCCGCGCGTCGGAAACGGCACGTCGTGGATCACCGGCGCCGACGAGCCCGGCAGGCACGTCGTCGGACTCGTCGCCGGGCGCGACTTCACCCCGGACGGGACCATCGAGGCCGCCGAGGTGCGCGACGGTGACCCGTCCCCGGACGGTGCGGGCCCGCTCGTGTCGGCGCGCGGCATCGAGATCGGCCACGTGTTCCAGCTCGGCCGCAAGTACACCGACGCCTTCGCCGTCGACGTGCTCGGCGAGAACGGCAAGCCGGTGCGCCCGACCATGGGTTCCTACGGCGTCGGTGTCTCCCGGCTCGTCGCCGTGATCGCCGAGCAGCAGCACGACGACAAGGGCCTGCGGTGGCCCGCCGAGGTCGCCCCGTTCGGGGTGCACCTGGTGATCGCGAACAAGGACGAGGCGGCCCGGGAGGGTGCCGAGAATCTGGCCGCCGAGCTCGACAAGGCGGGCGTCGAGGTGCTGCTCGACGATCGCAAGGCCTCGCCCGGCGTGAAGTTCAAGGACTCCGAGCTGCTCGGCGTGCCGCTGGTCGTCGTCGTCGGCCGCGGCTGGGCCGACGGCAAGGTCGAGCTGCGCGACCGGTTCAGCGGCGAGTCCCGCGAGGTGCCGGCCGATGCGGCCCTGAAGGAGATCCTCGGCGCGTAGTAGCACCCCCGGTGGCCCTCGGGATCGCGTGCGGGCCACCGGGGCACCACACTGATGCCATGGACGACTGGGAGCGCACCGACGCCTACCTGACCGACACCCTGATCGGGGCCGACCCTCAGCTCGAGGACGCGCTCGCGGCGAACGCCGCGGCGGGCCTGCCGCCGATCGACGTCGCACCCGTGCAGGGCAAGTTCCTGCATCTGCTGGCGCGGATCCGCGGTGCGCGGCGCATCCTCGAGATCGGCACGCTCGGCGGGTACTCCACCATCTGGCTCGCGCGGGCCGTCGGCGACGACGGGCGCGTGGTCACCCTCGAGTACGAGCCCCGGCACGCCGGGGTCGCGCGCGCCAACCTCGATCGCGCCGGCGTGGGGGAGCGGGTCGACATCCGGGTGGGCGCCGCCCTCGACACCCTGCCGTCCCTCGAGGGCGGGGCCCCGTTCGACCTGGTGTTCGTCGATGCGGACAAGGAGAACAACCCGCACTACGTGCGGTGGGCGCTGCGGCTCGGCCGCCCCGGCACCGTCATCGTCGTCGACAACGTGATCCGCGGCGGTTCGGTCACCAACGCCGATCTCGACGACGAGCGGGTGCGCGGCGCCCGAGAGGTGCTGGAACTCATGGCCACCGACCCTCGGCTCGACGCGACCGCGCTGCAGACCGTCGGCGCAAAGGGCTGGGACGGCTTCGCGATAGCGGTCGTGACCGACTGAGCACTTCGCCCGCGGCGGTCGGCGCGAGCGGATGCCGCGGCGTCCCGGTCGAGGTCAGGGCTGCCCGGGCAGCGCGACGGACGGCGGGACGACCCCGAGGTTCGCGCGCCACCGGGCCGCCCGCATCGCGGACTCGGTGAGGGCCTCGATCGCCGCCCCGCGGGTGTGCTCGCTGCGTGCCCGCTCGACGACGGAGCGCCACGCCACCGCGACATCGGTCTCGATCTGCACCGCCAACTGTGCGGCGGAAACCGCGTCGGTCACCGGGAAGGGCGTCGTGTACCCGGCGGCCGCGGTGGGCGGGGTGACGGCGGCGGCCCGCAGCGCGTCCGTGGTGGCGTCGCGCCGGGCCCGGTGGGCGGCGGTGTCCGCCGACACCTCGGCCGCGCGGGCGGGATTGGAGAACGCGGCGACGATGCCGTAGCCGAACACCGCGGCGTACTCGGCGTTCAACGCGTCCACGAGGGCCTGCTGCTCGACGCCCAGCGACTGTGAACTCACGGCAGCAGCACCCCCTTGTGCACGGCGCACGCGGCGCTGATCGAGGCGAGCAGGCCCGCCCGGTAGCCCTGCAGGGTGCGGGCCAGGTCCGCGGCGGCCCGCTGGGAGCCGTTCAGTCGCTCGCGCAGCAGGTCGAGGGTGGGTGGATCCGCGGCCGGGGCCACGGTCGTCGTCGTGGTGGTCGACGCCGTGGTGGTCGACGCCGGGTCGGCCCCGGCGAGCCGGGCCACCTCGGCGTCGAGGACCTGGGCGTGGGTCGTGCGCTCGGCGCCGACGGCATTCAGGGCGCCCGCCCGGTCGGGGAGCAGCGCGACGAGCAGACCGGCGGTCGCGGCGTCGACGCGCGCCCGCTCGGCCTGGGCGATCAGGGGATCGACCTCCCCGGCGCCGTCGTCCGTGCCGGCGCCGCACCCGGCGACGGCGAGCGCACCGACGCCGCCGAGCGCGGCGCCGGACCAGCGCAGCACGGTGCGTCGGGACACGGGCGGTGAGGATGCGGGCGTCGGCACCGCACCATCGTGCCAGCCCGGTCCGGGCGGATCCGACGGTGGTCGGGCCGCGGGGGGTTGGTCACGGGAGCGCCGGATGCGCGATACCCTTGAATACCTGCCGGTCCGCTCGTGCGCCGGCATGACGTCCGCTGCGATCACAACTGAACGAGGAGCCTGTCGCGATGCCGGTGCCGCCCCCGGAGAGAATTGCCGAACTCGTCTCCGGCCCGATCGAGCGCGAGGGATACGACCTCGAGGACGTGGTGATCACGTCTGCGGGCAAGCACAGCACGGTGCGGCTGTTCGTCGACAGCGACGCCGGGTTGAGCCTCGACGAGGCCGCCCGCCTGAGCACCCTGGTCTCCGAGGCGTTCGACGCCGTCTCCGATTTCGGCGAGTCGCCCTACGTGCTCGAGGTGACCAGCCCCGGCATCGGCCGCCCGCTCACCCGCGAGCGGCACTGGCGCCGGTCCCAGGCCCGCAAGGCCCGGATCGAACTGGACGACGAGACGATCGTCGGCCGCATCGGCGAGCTCGTCGGGGACGAGGTCCGGATCGTCGTTCCCGGCCGCAGTGGGCCCTCGGTGCGGGCGATCCCGCTCGCGGAGGTGCGCCGCGCCGTCGTCGAGGTGGAGTTCAACGCGCCGAATCCGCGCGAACTCGAGCTCGCGGGCGGCCTGCCGGACGGCCGGGTGCGTGCCGGCGAGATCGCCGAGGGCGACGGCGACGACCCGGACGACGAGAGCGGCACGGACTACAACGGCACGGACGAAGTGAAGGTGGACAAGTGAATATCGACATCGCAGCCCTGAAGGTCCTCGAGGCCGACAAGAACATCCCGTTCGATGCGCTGATCGAGACGATCCAGACGGCCCTGCTCACGGCCTACCGGCATACCGACGGGCACCAGCCGCACGCGAGCGTCGACGTGGACCGCCGGACCGGTGCCGTGCGGGTGATGGCGCAGGAGTTCGACGCGGACGGCAACCTCGTCTCCGAGTGGGACGACACCCCGGAGGGCTTCGGTCGCATCGCGGCGACCACCGCCCGCCAGGTGATCATGCAGCGCATCCGCGATGCCGAGCACGAGCAGCGGTTCGGGGAGTTCGCGACGCACGAGGGCGAGGTCGTCGCCGGCGTGGTCCAGCGCGACACCCGCGCCAACGCCCGCGGCATGGTCGTGGTGAAGATCGGCGCCGAGACCACCGGCACCGAAGGGCTGATCCCGCCGGCCGAGCAGGTGCCCGGCGAGACGTACGAGCACGGCGACCGGATCCGGTGCTACGTCGTCGGGGTGTCGCGGGGGCAGCGCGGCCCGCAGATCACCCTGTCGCGGACGCACCCCAACCTGGTGCGCAAGCTCTTCGCCCTCGAGGTGCCGGAGATCGCGGACGGGTCGGTGGAGATCGTCGCCGTCGCGCGGGAGGCCGGCCATCGCTCCAAGATCGCCGTCCATTCGCGGGTGCCGGGACTGAACGCCAAGGGCGCGTGCATCGGCCCGATGGGGCAGCGGGTGCGCAACGTCATGCGCGAACTCGGTGACGAGAAGATCGACATCATCGACTTCGACGAGGATCCGGCGAAGTTCGTCGGTAACGCGCTGTCCCCCTCGAAGGTGGTATCCGTCACAGTCGTCGACCCCGACGCGCGCGCCGCGCGGGTCGTCGTTCCCGACTACCAGCTGTCCCTCGCGATCGGCAAGGAAGGGCAGAATGCCCGGCTGGCCGCGCGGCTGACCGGGTGGCGGATCGACATCCGCAGCGATGCCGCGGCCGGCGGTCCGGCGTCGGCGGGATCGCCCGCGACAGGCAGATAGGCGTGGAATGCACGGTTCCGGCCCGATCAGCGGTAGAGTGGTCGATGGCTCAGCATGAGCTGCCCTCGGTCGACCGAGAGCGCACCGGTCCGGTGCGCACCTGTGTCGGGTGTCGGCAGCGGGTGCTGGCTGCCGATCTGCTGAGGGTTGTGGCGCGGGCGACGGAGCCGTCAGGCTTCGTGCTGGTGCCGGACCCGGGGCGGAGGATGCCCGGTCGGGGCGCGTGGATGCACCCCGATCCGGAATGCCTCGGTCAGGCGGAACGGCGTCGAGCATTCGGCAGAGCGCTGCGGGTGTCGGGAACAATCGACCCGTCTGCGCTTGTTCAGCTGGTCGGGGTCCGGAACGAGGAGGACTCGGCGTAGCGATACGCGCCGGACCGGGGACACCAACTCTGAGAAGAACAGGTACAAGCACTCATGAGCACACCGTGAAGCACCAGCGATGAACGTCCATCGGAGATAACCCGAGGTCGTGCGGGCACCAGCCGCTCGACCTCATCAGTGAGGAGAGCAGTGGCAGGCAAGGCCCGTGTACACGAGTTGGCCAAGGAACTCGGTGTCACCAGTAAGGAACTTCTCGCCCGTTTGAAGGAACAGGGCGAATTCGTGAAGTCGGCGTCCTCGACGGTCGAGCCGCCGGTCGCGCGTCGACTGCGCGAATCTTTCGCGAAGGCGAACGGCGACGGCGCAGCTCCGTCGGCGGCAGCCCCCAAGCCCGGGGCGCCGCGCCCCGGTCCCCGTCCGGCAGCGCCCGCCCAGGCCGCGCCGGCACCCGCCCCGGCCCCGAAGTCCGAGGCCGCAACCCCCGCGCCGAGTCCGGCTCCGGCTTCGCGCCCCGCCGCACCCGGCCCCAAGCCCGGCGCTCCGCGCCCGGCTGCCCCGAAGCCGGCCACCCCGCAGGCTCCGGCCGCGCAGGCCGCGCCGCAGGCTCCGGCCCCGCAGGCTCCGGCCCCGCAGGCTCCGGCCCCGCAGGCTCCGAGCGCCGGCCCCAAGCCGGGCGGTCCCCGTCCCGGCCCGAAGCCGCCGCGCGTCGGCAACAATCCGTACTCGTCCGCACCCGCGGAGCGGCCCGCGCCGCGTCCGGGCGCGCCGCGTCCGGTTCCCGGTCAGGGTCGCCCCGCGGCCGGTCCCGGCGGTGCCCGTCCGGCTCCCGGTCAGGGTCGCCCCGCGGCCGGTCCCGGCGGTGCCCGTCCGGCTCCCGGTCAGGGTCGCCCCGCGGCCGGTCCCGGCGGTCCCCGTCCGGCTCCCGGCCAGGGCGGTCCCCGCCCGTCCCCCGGCTCGATGCCCCCGCGTCCGAACCCGGCCGCGATGCCGCAGCGTGCTGCGCGTCCCGGCCCGACCGGTCGTCCCGGCCGTCCCGGCGCGCCCGGCGGACGTCCGGCCGGCGCTGGTGGCGGCGGCGGTTACCGCGGTGGCGGTGGCGGTGCTCCCGGCGCCGGTGCCGGTGCCGGTGCCGCCGGTGGTTTCCGCGGTCGTCCCGGTGGCGGTGGCGGTGGCGCCGGCCGTGGTGGCCGCGGCGGAACCGCGGGTGCCTTCGGTCGTCCCGGTGGCGCTCCGCGCCGTGGCCGCAAGTCGAAGCGGCAGAAGCGGCAGGAATACGATTCGATGCAGGCACCGTCGGTCGGTGGTGTGCGGCTGCCGCGCGGCAACGGCGAGACCATCCGTCTCGCCCGTGGCGCGTCGCTGTCCGACTTCGCGGAGAAGATCGACGCGAACCCGTCGGCCCTGGTCCAGGCGCTGTTCAACCTCGGTGAGATGGTCACGGCCACTCAGTCGGTGAACGACGAGACCCTCGAGCTGCTCGGCTCGGAGATGAACTACAACGTTCAGGTCGTCAGCCCCGAGGACGAGGACCGCGAGCTGCTCGAGTCGTTCGACATCACCTACGGCGAGGACGAGGGCACCGAGGAAGACCTCGTGCAGCGTCCGCCGGTGGTGACCGTCATGGGTCACGTCGACCACGGCAAGACCCGCCTGCTCGACACGATCCGCAAGGCCAACGTCCGCGAGGGCGAGGCCGGCGGCATCACCCAGCACATCGGCGCCTACCAGGTGATGACCCACCTCAACGGCGAAGACCGGCTGATCACCTTCATCGACACCCCGGGTCACGAGGCGTTCACCGCCATGCGTGCCCGCGGCGCGAAGTCGACCGACATCGCGATCCTCGTGGTCGCGGCCGACGACGGCGTCATGCCGCAGACGGTGGAGGCGATCAACCACGCGCAGGCTGCGGACGTGCCGATCGTGGTCGCGGTGAACAAGATCGACAAGGAGGGTGCGAACCCCCAGAAGATCCGCCAGCAGCTCACCGAGTACGGACTGGTCACCGAGGAGTACGGCGGCGACACCATGTTCGTCGACATCTCGGCGAAGCAGGGCCTGAACATCGACCAGCTGCTCGAGGCCGTGCTGCTCACCGCGGACGCGTCCCTCGACCTGCGGGCCAACCCGGACATGGAGGCGCAGGGCGTCGCGATCGAGGCGCACCTCGACCGCGGCCGCGGCCCCGTGGCCACCGTCCTGGTCCAGCGCGGCACGCTGCGCGTGGGCGACTCGATCGTCGCGGGCGACGCGTACGGCCGTGTCCGCCGAATGGTGGACGAGCACGGCGACGACGTCCTCGAGGCGTTCCCGTCGCGTCCGGTCCAGGTCATCGGCTTCACGTCGGTGCCCGGCGCCGGTGACAACCTCGTCGTCGTCGAGGAGGACCGCATCGCACGGCAGATCGCGGACCGCCGCAATGCGCGCAAGCGCAACGCGCTGGCCGCCAAGAGCCGCAAGCGGATCAGCCTCGAGGACCTCGATGCCGCGCTCAAGGAGCACAACGAGCTCAACCTCATCCTCAAGGGCGACAACGCCGGTACGGTCGAAGCCCTCGAGGAGGCCCTCATGGGCATCGAGGTCGGCGACGAGGTGCGCCTGCGGGTCATCGACCGCGGTGTCGGTGGTGTCACCGAGACCAACGTCAACCTGGCCGCCGCGTCGAACGCCGTGATCATCGGCTTCAACGTCCGCGCCGAGGGCAAGGCCACCGAGCTCGCCAACCGCGAGGGCGTCGACATCCGCTACTACTCGATCATCTACCAGGCGATCGACGAGGTGGAGAAGGCCCTCAAGGGCATGCTCAAGCCGATCTACGAGGAGGTCGAGCTCGGCCGCGCCGAGATCCGGGCGATCTTCAAGTCGTCCAAGGTCGGCAACATCGCGGGCTGCATGGTCCAGTCGGGTGTCGTCAAGCGCAATGCGAAGGCCCGTCTGCTCCGCGACAACAACGTGGTCGCCGAGACGGTCACCATCTCGTCGCTGCGGCGCGAGAAGGACGATGTGACCGAGGTGCGGGAAGGCTTCGAGTGCGGTCTGACGGTCACCTACTCCGACATCAAGATCGGTGACGTGATCGAGGCGTACGAGCTGCGCGAGAAGCCGCGCGACTGACGCAGCCGGACACAACCGACGGCCTCGTCGGCGGCGGTGGGCGAGATGATCGCCCGCCGCCGTCGGCGTGCCGGAGGACCGGCACCGGACGACACCGGAGGGTGGATGTATCTCGGGGCACTGGAACTGGACGTCCTGCTCGGTGACGTGCGCTCGCTCAAGCAGAAGCGGTCCGTGATCCGGCCCGTCCTCGCCGAGCTGCGGCGGATGGCGGTCAGCGCCGCCGAGACCGGCGACCAGGACCTCTACCGTCGCGCCGAGATCGGCGTGGCGGTGGCCGCATCGGCGGTGCCCTATCTCAACGAGGTGCTCGACACGTGCGAGCGGCTCGTCGCCGGCCGCCCGGAGTTGCAGCTGCTCTCCGTGCGGCGAAGAATTTTCGGTCCGGAGGACTGACCGGACCGGTGGAACAAACATGTGGTCGCCGCCGGCGGCCGGGGAGAGGAACCGACTGACATGGCCGATCCAGCACGGGCACGTCGACTGGCCAAGCGCATCGCCACGATCGTCGCCACGGCCATCGATCACGAGATCAAGGATCCGCGGCTGGCGTTCGTCACCGTGACCGATGCGAAGGTCACCGCAGATCTGCACGACGCCACCGTCTACTACACGGTCCGCGGCGAGGACCTGGACACCGAACCCGACCTGGCCGCGGCCGCCGCAGGCCTGGAGAAGGCCAAGGGCGTGCTGCGCTCGAAGGTCGGGGCGGGCACCGGGGTGCGGTTCACCCCCACCCTGACCTTCGTCACCGACACCGTGCCGGACACCGCCCGGCACATGGAGGAACTCCTCGAACGGGCACGGGCCGCCGACGAGGAACTCGCCAAGGCCCGCGAGGGCGCCGCTCCCGCCGGCGAGCCGGATCCCTACAAGGAACCACGGGTGCGTCCCGACGACGGTGACGACCTGTAGCGCACCGATGGCCGAGTCGATCCAGGCCGCCACGGCGGTCGATCTGCGCGACGCCGTCGCGCTCCTCGAGGACGCCACCTCGGTGACGATCCTCTGCCACGTCCAGCCCGACGCCGACACCTTCGCCAGCGGCCTGGCACTCGGCACGGTGCTCGAGCGGCGCGGCATTCCGGTGCAGGTGGCGTTCGCGTCGCCGGCCGCCGTCCCGGCGTCGATGCGCGACCTGCCCGGCGGGCACCTGCGGGTGCCCGCCGGGCAGGTGCGCCGCGAGGTCGACCTGCTCGTCACCGTGGACTGCGGCACGGCCGGCCGGCTCGGGCATCTCGCGGACCGGCTGGCAGGCGCGAAGCACACCCTGGTGATCGACCACCACCGCTCCAACACCCGGTTCGGCACCCACAATCTGATCGACGAGGCCGCCGAATCCACCACCGCCGTGCTCGCCGAGCTGTTCGACGAGTGGGGCGTGGAGATCGACGCGGACCTCGCCCACTGCCTGTACGCGGGGCTGGTCACCGACACCGGCTCGTTCCGGTGGGGACGCGCCGGGGGACACCGTCTGGCCGAGCGCCTGCTGGCCACCGGCATCGACGGGGCCGCCATCACGCGACGGCTCCTCGACACGCACCCCTTCGGGTGGCTGCCGATGCTGTCGCGGGTGCTCGCGTCGGCGACGCTCGTTCCCGACGCCGCCGGCGGACGCGGACTCGTCCACGCGACGGTGCTGCGCGCCGATTCGGCGCACCTCGGCGCCGAGGAGGTCGAAAGCGTCATCGACATCGTCCGGACCACCGCCGAAGCGGAGGTCGCCGCCGTGTTCAAGGAGTGCGGCCCGGACGTGTGGACGGTATCGCTGCGCTCGAAGAACGCCGTCGACGTCTCCGTCGCCGCCACCGCCCTCGGCGGAGGTGGGCATCGGTTCGCATCCGGATACACCGCGTACGGCGACCGCGACCGGGTCGTCACGGCGCTGCGCGCGGCCCTGGACTGACGGTGCCGGCGCCGCAACCGCGGGACACCGCCGGCCCGGAACCGGACGCGCCCCCGCACGTCGTCCCCGAGGCCACCGCCCGGCGCATCCTCGGGCTCGCGGTGCCGGCCCTCGGGGTGCTCGCCGCCGAGCCGCTGTACCTCCTGTTCGACATCGCCGTCGTCGGCCGGCTCGGCGCGCTCGCGCTCGCGGGCCTCGCCATCGGCGGCCTCGTCCTCGCCCAGGTCAGCACCCAGCTGACCTTCCTGTCCTACGGGACCACGGCCCGCGCCGCCCGCCTCCACGGCGCCGGCCGGCGTGACGCCGCCGTCGCCGAGGGTGTGCAGGCCACCTGGCTCGCGCTCGGTGTCGGCACCGCGATCCTGCTCGTCGGGCAGGTACTGGCGGAACCGGTGGCCGCGCTGATCGCCGGGGACCCGGAGATCGCCGACGCCGCAGTGTCGTGGCTGCGGGTCGCCCTGTTCGGCGCACCGCTGATCCTCGTCGGGCTCGCCGGCAACGGCTGGATGCGAGGCGTGCAGGACACCGCCCGCCCGCTGCGGTACGTGCTCGCCGGGCTCGCGCTCTCGGCGGTGCTGTGCCCGGTGCTCGTGCACGGCCTGCTCGGCGCCCCCCGCTGGGAACTCGCCGGTTCCGCCGTCGCCAACGTCGCCGGACAGGGTGTCTCCGCGGCCCTGTTCGTCGGGGCACTGCTCCGGGCCGGTGTGCCGCTGCGGCCTCGTCGCGCGGTGATCGTGGCGCAGTTGCGCCTCGGCCGCGATCTGATCGCCCGCAGCCTCGCCTTCCAGGCGTGCTTCCTGTCCGCGGCCGCGGTGGCGGCCCGCTTCGGTGCCGCGGCCGTCGCGGCGCACCAGGTGGTGCTGCAGCTGTGGAACTTCGTCGCGCTCACCCTCGACTCGCTCGCCGTCGCCGCGCAGGCCCTGGTGGGTGCGGCGCTCGGGGCGGGGGCCCGGTCCGGCGCGAAGCGCCTGGCCTGGCGGATCACCGCCTGGTCCACGGTGTTCGCCGCCGGCCTGGCCCTGGCGTTCCTGCTCGGCGGCGACGTGATCCCGGCGCTGTTCACCGACGACCCGGCGGTCCTCGAGCAGATCGACGTCGCCTGGTGGTTCTTCGTCGCGCTCATGCCCGCCGCCGGAGTGGTGTTCGCGCTCGACGGGGTGCTGCTCGGCGCCGGTGACGCCGCCTTCCTGCGCACCGCCACGCTCGCGTCCGCGCTGTTCGGCTTCCTGCCCGTCGTCTGGTGCTCGCTGGTGTGGGGCTGGGGGCTCGCGGGTATCTGGACGGGGCTTACGGTGTTCATCGTGTTCCGCATGGCGGCCGTGGTCTGGCGGACCCGGTCGGGGCGGTGGGCCGTCGCCGGTGCGGACCGGCAGATCCGGCGCGAGACGGTACGGGACGAGACAGAAGGGCAGGACCGGTGACGGGGAAACTCTGGGCGGTCAGCGACATCCACGTCGGGCATCGAGGCAATCGCCCCGTCACCGAGGATCTGCACCCCGAATCCCCGGACGACTGGTTGATCGTCGCCGGCGACGTCGCCGAGAAGTCCGACGACATCCGCTGGGCGCTGTCGCTGCTGCGCAGCCGTTTCGCCAAGGTGATCTGGGTTCCCGGCAACCACGAGCTGTGGACCACCGCCAAGGACCCGGTGCAGATGCACGGCGCCGCCCGGTACGACTACCTCGTGACGATGTGCCGCGAACTCGACGTGCTCACCCCGGAGGACCCGTATCCCGTGTGGCACGGGGAGGGCGGGCCGGTGACGCTCGTGCCGATGTTCCTGCTCTACGACTACTCGTTCCTGCCCGAGGGCACCACGACGAAGGCCGAGGGCCTGGCGCTCGCCCGCGAACGCAACGTCGTCGCCACCGACGAGTTCCTCCTCTCACCCGACCCGTACGTCACCCGCGACGTGTGGTGCCGCGTGCGGCTCGACGACACCCGCAAGCGCCTCGACGCCCTCGACCCGGCGCTGCCGACGGTGCTGATCAACCACTTCCCACTGGTCCGCGAACCCACCCGGATGCTGTTCTACCCGGAGTTCTCCCTCTGGTGTGGCACCACCGAGACCGCCGATTGGCACCTGCGCTACCGCGCGTTGTGCGCCGTGTACGGACACCTGCACATCCCGCGCACCACGTACTACGACGGCGTCCGCTTCGAGGAGGTCTCCCTCGGCTACCCACGGGAATGGCAGCGCCGGGGTCTGCCCGAGCCGCTGCTGCGCCAGATCCTGCCGGTGCCGGAGTATCCGCCGGGATCGCTGAACAAGTGGGGCGGGCACTTCCGGGTGACCCCCGAGATGGAAGCCGAAGTCGAGAAGATGCGCGCTGAGCGCGCTGCACAGAACACGCGCACTGGGGAGCTGCGATGACCGACCCGACGACCTCGACCCGCACCGGGCTGATCACCCGGATCCTGCCCGACGGCATCGCCGCCGCGGAGTTGTTCGAGGACCCGCCCGGCCTGCGACCGCACCCGCAGGAGGAGGCGCTCGTCGCCCGTGCGGTGGACAAGCGGCGACGGGAGTTCGCGGGGGCGCGGCACTGCGCGCGGCTCGCCATGCGGCAGCTCGGGATGGAGCCCGGGCCGGTGCTCAAGGGCGACAAGGGGGCGCCCGTATGGCCGCGGGGAGTCGTCGGCAGCCTCACCCACTGCGACGGTTACCGCGGCGCCGTCCTGGCCTACGCGCTGCAGGTGCGGTCGCTGGGGATCGACGCGGAGCCGCACGGTCCCCTGCCCGACGGGGTGCTCGAGGCGGTGTCCCTGCCGCAGGAGCGCACCTGGCTCGCCGGCACCGAGCCGAGCCTGCACTGGGACCGCCTGCTCTTCTGCGCGAAGGAGGCCACCTACAAGGCGTGGTTCCCGCTCACCGGGCGCTGGCTGGGCTTCGAGGACGCCCACATCACGTTCGAGCGCGACGGCGCGGCCGCCGTACCGAGCGCGGCCGCGTCGGGCACGTTCCGTTCCGACCTGCTCGTACCCGGCGACACCCGCGACGGTGCGCCGCTGTCGGCGTTCGACGGGCGGTGGTTGATCGCCGACGGGCTGGTGCTCACCGCGATCGTCGTGCACTGACACCGGGGCCGCCGCGGCAGGTGGCAGAATCGGGCCCCGTGTCTGCCTCCGAGAACCCCGCCCTCGCCCGTGCCGGCCTGCTCGTCGTCGACAAGGACCCGGGTATGACCAGCCACGACGTGGTGGCCCGCTGCCGGCGGCTGCTCGGCACCCGCAAGGTCGGTCATGCCGGCACCCTCGACCCGATGGCGACGGGCGTGCTCGTGCTCGGGGTGGAGCGCGCGACGAAGATGCTGGGCCTGCTCGCCCTCACCACCAAGGCGTATTCGGCGACGATCCGGCTCGGGCAGAGCACCGTCACCGACGACGCCGAGGGTGAGGTGCTCGCGACCACCGACGCCTCCGCCGTCGCGGACGAGGCGATCGCGGCGGCCGTTGCCGCGCTCACGGGGGAGATCTCCCAGGTGCCTGCCAGCGTCAGCGCGATCAAGATCGACGGCAAGCGCGCCTACGCCCGGATGCGCGAGGGGGAGACCGTCGAGCTCGCGGCCCGGCCGGTCACGGTCTCGCGGTTCGAGGTGCTGTCCCGGCGGACCACCTCGGACGGGTTCGTCGATCTCGACGTCGAGGTGGAGTGCTCGTCCGGCACCTACATCCGGGCGCTGGCCCGGGATCTGGGGGCCGCCCTGGGCGTCGGCGCGCACCTGACGGCGCTGCGGCGCACCCGGGTCGGCCCGTTCGGGCTCGAGCACGCCCGCACGCTCGCCCAGCTCGAGGAGAGCCCGACCGTGAGCCTGGACATCGATGCAGCCGTCCGCACCGCGTTCCCGTGCCGCGACGTCACCGCGGCGGAGGCGGAACTGCTGGCGAACGGCCGGTGGCTGGATCCGGTGGGGATTCCCGGCGTGTACGCGGCGATCGACCCGTCCGGCCGGGCCGCGGCGCTGCTGCAGGAGAAGGGCAAGCGGGCCTCGGCAGTGTTCGTCGTGCGCCCGGCCACCATGTAGCGGTGTGTCCTTCGGGCTGCTCCCGCCGCTCGAAGGACACACCGGCGGCGCAGCCGCCTACACCAGCCAGATCGCGTCGGCCGCGGGATGCCCGAGGTCGACCGTGGTGCCGCCGTCGCCGCCGATGCGGACCGAGACGGTGCCCGCGAAGTCGCGGCGTTCGACGACCCGGATGTCGGTGTCGAGGGCTATGCCCACGTCGTCGAAGTAGCGCAGCATCGCCGGGTCCGCGTCCGAGATACGGGCGACGCGGCCGTGCTCGCCGTCGACGAACGCGCTGAGCTGCCGGGCCGGGGGAGTGGGGATCGTGCCGTCGTCCGCCGGGATCGGGTCGCCGTGCGGGTCCCGCTCGGGATGGCCGAGCTTGGCGTCGATGGCGGCGACGAGCCGGTCGGAGACGGCGTGCTCGAGGACCTCGGCCTCGTCGTGCACCTCGTCCCAGCCGTAGCCGAGTTCCTGGACCAGATACGTCTCGAGCAGACGGTGCTTGCGGACCATGGCCACGGCGGCGGCGCGCCCGGAGTCCGTGAGGGAGATCGCGCCGTAGCGGGCGTGGTCGACGAGGCCCTGATCGGCGAGCTTGCGGACGGCCTCGGAGACGGTCGACGCCGACACTCCGAGCTTCTCCGCGAGCAGCTTCGTCGAGACCTTCTCCCCCGACCATTCCCGCACGGTCCAGATGATCTTGAGGTAGTCCTGCGCGACCGGCGTCAGCGTGTCCGCCGTCGCCACCTCGGTCGTCCCGCTTCTCTCGCCCACGGGGACAGCTTAGGCAAGTCTCACCGCGGATTCATCCGCGTCGCGCAGCCGTGCCCGCCGCCGCAGCGCCCCGGTGATCAGTCCCTGGTGCGGCGAGAAGAGGTAGGCCACCGTGAACACGACGGCCTGCGCCAGGACGACGACACCGCCGGTGGAGGCGTCGGTGTAGTAGCTGACGTACACCCCGGCCGCCGATGTCAGCGCGGCCAGGGTGGGGGCGAGCACCAGCATCCGCGACAGCCGTTCGGTGAGCAGGTACGCCGTCGCACCGGGGATGATCAGCATCGCCACGACGAGGATCACCCCGACGGCCTGGATGGCGGCGACGATGGTGACCGCGAGGAGAGCGAGCAACAGGGCGGACAGCCGGGCCGGGGAGATCCCGAGGGCGTGGGCCTGCCCCCGGTCGAACGCGAACAGGGTCAGGTCGCGGCGCTTGGCGATCAGCACGACGAGCACCGCCACCGCGAGGGCGGTGACCTGCCACATGTCCTCGGTGGCCAGGCCCAGCAGGTTGCCGAAGAGCACGTGGTGCAGGTCCACCTGGCTCGGGTTCTTGGAGATCAGGACGACGCCGAGGGCGAACAGCGTCGTGAACACCACGCCGATCGCGGCGTCCTCCTTGACCTTGGTGGTGCTGCGCACGAGCCCGATCAGGGCGACGGCGGCCCCGGCGAACAGCAACGCGCCCAGGGCGAACGGTGCCCCCACCAGGTAGGCCAGCACCACCCCCGGCAGCACGGCGTGGGAGACGGCGTCGCCCATCAGCGACCAGCCGATGAGGACGAGCCAGCAGCTGAGCAGGGCACACACGACCGTGGCGGCCACCGCGACGACGAGCGCACGCTGCATGAAGCCGTACTGCAGCGGTTCGACGATCAGTTCGACGAGGTTCACCGCGCCTCCTGGGGAACGTAAGGGGTCGGCACCAGCGGGTCGACGCCGAAGGCGCGGGCGAGGTTCTCCGGCCGGAGCACCTCCTCCGGGGCGCCGTGCACGAGGATGCGACGCTGCAGCAGCGCGGCCTCGTCGCACAGCGTCGACAGCCCGGCGAGGTCGTGGGTGGCGACGAGGATCGTGTGCCCGGAGCCGGCGAGGTCCCGGATCACGCCGGTCAGCGCCGCCTCGGTGCGCTTGTCCACCCCGGCGAACGGCTCGTCGAGCAGCAACAGGGGAGCGCCCTGGGCGATGGCGCGGGCGACGAAGACCCGCTTGCGCTGACCGCCCGAGAGCTGCCCGATCTGCCGCTGCTCGTAGCCGGCCATGTCGACGCGTTCGAGCGCGGCCCGGACCGCGGCGTGGTCGGCAGGCCGCGGCCGGCGCAGCCAGTTCTGGTGGCCGTAGCGGCCCGTCATCACGACTTCGCCCACGCTGATGGGGAAGTCCCAGTCGACGGCCTCGCTCTGCGGCACGTACGCGACGGCTCCGGCCTTGCGGGCGGTGACGGTGTCGGCGCCGCCGATGGACACGGTGCCGGCGCTCGGCCGCACGATGCCCATGATCGCCTTGAAGAGGGTCGACTTGCCCGAGCCGTTGGTGCCGACGAGCCCGCACACCCGGCCGGTGGCGAGGGTCAGGTCGACGCCGTCGAGCGCGGTGACGGTGCGGTAGTGCACGCTCAGGCGGGAGACGGCCAGTGCGGGGGCGGGTGTCGCGGTCATGGGCGCAGCCCTTCGGTGATGGTGCGGACGTCGTGCCGGAGCAGCTCGAGGTAGGTCGGCACGGGGCCGTCCGGCTCGGAGAGCGAGTCGACGTACAGGGTTCCGCCGAACCGGGCACCGGTGTCCTCGGCGACCTGCCGCTGGGCCTTGTCCGAGACGGTGGACTCACAGAACACGGCGGGCACGGCGTTGGCCCGGACGAAGTCGACCGTACGGGCGATCTGCTGGGGGGTGCCCTGCTGGTCGGCGTTGACCGCCCACAGGTACGCCTCGCTCAGGCCGGCGTCGCGGGCCAGGTAGCTGAAGGCGCCCTCGCAGGTGACCAGCGCTCGGTGATTCGGCGGCAGCACGGCCAGGTCGGCGACGAGCTGTTCGTGCACCGCCTGCAGTTCGGCGCGGTACGCCGCGGCGTTGGCGGCGTAGTCGGAGGCGTGCTCGGGGTCGAGCTCGGCGAACGCGGCGGCGATGTTGTCGACGTACGTCTGGGCCGCCAACGGGGACATCCACGCGTGCGGGTTGTGCCGCCCCGCGTAGGCGTCCTCGCCGATCGGCAGCGGCGGCACGCCCTCGCTGAGGACGGCGTGGGCGGCGTCGGTGTCGGCGAGGAACTGTTCGAACCAGCGCTCGAGGCCCAGGCCGTTGTCGAGGACGAGGTCGGCCCGGGTGGCGTAGCGCAGGTCGCCCGGGGTGGGCTCGTAGCCGTGGACCTCGGCACCGACCTTGGTGATCGACTCGACCCGCAGGTGTTCCCCGGCGACGTTGCGGGCCATGTCCGCGAGCACCGTGAAGGTGGTCAGCACCAGGGGGCGGTCGTCGTCGGAACTCTGCGCCGAGCTGCAGCCCGCCAGGATCGCCGTGGCCGCGAACGCCACGGCGATTTTGCGGAGTCCAACGAAAATGTTCGGCATACCGAAATTATGGCGGTGTGCCGTCGGCGTTGTCCATGCGACGCCCCGGGCGAGCCGGAGATGACCGTCCGGCCGCCGGGTCGTAGGCTGCGCTTGTGCAGAGATGGCGAGGTCTCGACGAAATTCCCGCGGATTGGGGTCGTTGTGTCCTGACGATCGGGGTGTTCGACGGTGTGCACCGCGGGCACCAGCAGCTGATCGCGCGGGCAGTGAAGTCGGCGAAGGAACGCGGCACAGCCAGCGTCCTGATGACGTTCGACCCGCACCCGATGGAGGTCGTGCGGCCGGGCAGTCACCCGGCGCAGCTCACGACCCTCGCGCGGCGGGCAGAACTGGCCGAGGAGCTCGGCATCGACGTCTTCTGCGTCATGCCGTTCACCCCCGAGTTCATGAAGCTGTCCCCGGAGCGGTACGCCCACGAGATCCTCGTCGAGCGGCTCCACGTCGCCGAGGTCGTCGTGGGCGAGAACTTCACCTTCGGCAAGAAGGCCGCCGGCAACGTCGACCTGCTGCGCACCATCGGCGAGCGCTTCGGCTTCGCCGTTCAGGGCCTGACCTTGCTCAGCGAACATGCGGTGACGTTCTCCTCCACCTACATCCGCTCGTGCGTCGACGCCGGCGACGTCGCCGCCGCGGCCGACGCGCTGGGCCGCCCGCACCGCGTCGAGGGCGTCGTGGTGCACGGGGACGGCCGCGGCCGCGATCTCGGCTTCCCCACCGCGAACGTCGCGCCGCCCATGTACTCGGCCATCCCCGCGGACGGCGTCTACGCCTGCTGGTTCACCGTCCTCGGCCCGGGCACCGGGGGGCTCGGCACCGTCACGCCGGGGGAGCGGTACCTCGCGGCGGTGTCGGTGGGCACCAATCCGACCTTCTCCGGGCGCACCCGCACCGTGGAGGCGTTCGTCCTCGACGAGGAGGCCGACCTGTACGGCCAGCACGTCGCGGTCGACTTCGTCGAGCGGCTGCGCGGCATGGAGCGGTTCGAATCGGTGGAGGCGCTCATCTCGGCGATGCACCGCGACGCCGAGCGGGCCCGCGAGGTGCTCGAGCGCACTCGCGGCTAGGGCCGTTCCGGTCCGGGCCCCGCCCGGATCGGGGACAATTCCCGGTGTGTCGATACGTCAGTGGCGACACGCGCGCCTGACCTGGGCGGACGCCGCGAACTATCACGAGTCGAAATCGGACCGGCCGACCGACTGGTCCGCCTTCGTCGTGTTCGACGAGCGGGACGGTGCGATCCGCGGCCCCGAGGACGCGTCCGCTCACCTGCGCTCCCGGGCGCATCTGCTGACCGTGCTGGACCGGCGGATCGTCGAGGCGCCCGGCCGGCTGGACTATCCGTACTGGGTGCGGGCGCAGCTGCCGCCCGAGGAGCGCATCGAGTACCACGAGTGGGCCGGCGGCTCGTTCACCGCGTGCATCGACGCCATCGCCGACCTGTGCGCGGACCCGCTGGACGTCCGGCGGCGCGCGTGGTGCCTGCACGTCTTCGTCGCGGTGTCCGACCCGGACGATCCGGGCGCGACCGTGACGGTCGTCGTGCTGCAGGTCAGTCACGCCGTGATGGCAGGCTCGGCGCTGCCCGCCTTCCTCGGCGCGCTGTTCGGCGCGGACGGGCAACCGCTGCGCGTTCCCGGCCTGCCGCCGGCCGCGGCGCGACCGCAGCACGTCGCCGCAGCGGTCTCGGGTGTGGCGCGCTTCGCCCGCTGGTACCTGCGGCTCGGCTACCTGACGCTCGGCGCGGTCCTGGTGCGGCGCGCGGCGTCGGCGCGGTCCGCGGACGCCCCGACGGTCCCGTCCCCGGCGGCGCGGCCCGCAGCGGTGCTCGCCGGGGCGCCCGGCCCCGACCGGGTGATCCGGATCGTGCGGCCCGACCTGGGCAGTCTCGTCGGCCGGACCTACACCGTGACGGCCATGGGCCTGGCGGCGGTGTCCCTCGCGATGCAGCGTTACTTCGGCGAGCGCGGCCGGCCCGTCGTGGGCGCCCACGTCGCGGTTCCGGTCGCGGTCGGCGCGGCCGGTGCCGCGCTGGGCGTCAATCGGCTGACCGCCGCGATCGTTCCGTTGTGTACCGAGGTCGCCGATCCCCGCGACCGGGTGGCGGCCGTGGCCGACGCGCTCGCCGGCGAACGGCGGGTCGCGACGTCCCCCGAGGTGCTGCACCGCCTCGCGGGTGCGGGCGCGGTGCCGTATCCGCTGTACCGCCGGGCGGCGGACCGGCGCGACCGTGCGGCGGCGGCGGGCGGGTTCGCGGCACCCGCCGAGACCGCGGTCACCAGTGTCGACTGTGGCGCCGACACCGGCTGGACCTACCACGGCGGAACGTTCCGTTTCGTCGCGGGCATCCAGTCCCTCCGCCCGGGGATGGGTCTGGTGCACTCCTTCAGCCGGGCCGGCGAAGCGTTCGCCGTCACGGTCATGAGCTCGCCGCTGCTGATGCCGGATCTCGATCGGTACGCGACCCTCCTCGAGGAGGCGTTCGCCGAGGTGATCGAAGCCACCGGAGGCCGCCGATCCGGCACCGGATCCCGCGGCTGAGGGTGGCCGGGGCCGGCACCTGCCCCTCTGGTACGCTCATCCGCTGGTGTGTGCTGCGGTTCGCGGTGGCCGCACCGACGGGCATCGGCCCGTTCCACGAAGCGCGCGGACGTCATCGATCAGGAGTATCCCAGTGGCATTGACCACCGAGCAGAAGAAGCAGATCCTCGGCGAGTACGGCCTCCACGAGACCGACACCGGATCGCCCGAGGCGCAGGTCGCGATGCTCACCAAGCGCATCCAGGACCTGACCGAGCACCTGAAGCAGCACAAGCACGACCACCACTCCCGCCGCGGCCTGCTGCTGCTGGTCGGTCGTCGTCGCCGGCTGCTCAAGTACGTCGAGAAGGTCGACGTCAACCGCTACCGTTCGCTGATCCAGCGTCTGGGTCTGCGCCGATAGGAGCGCGGCGAAGCGACGACGCGATCTGCGTTCGCTGATCTTTCCGATAGCCAACGAGGCAATGCTTAGACTGAGCCTCGTTGGCTATCGGTGTTTGGCCGCTGCGCGGCCGGAGGTGGGTGACGTGCCCACCGGACACCGGCAGCGGCACCCGCGGACGGCGACACCGCCCGCGGAACCGTATGCACCGACGGTGTCGGTCTTCGGTAGTGACCTTCCGGACCCGGTCCGGACGGTTTCGATCGACGACCGCCTCCGCACGCTCGGCCCGTGAGACGCGGGCACGGGCGATCGGTGCGCAGCCGCAGCCACGAGGGTTGTGGCGCCCGCGCGGGTACGGCGAAGACGAGAGGGAAGAGAAGAGTAGAGATGACCAGCAATTCAGCAGTCGAGGTCGACGAGGGCGTGTTCGAGTCCGTCGCAGTCCTCGACAACGGGTCCTTCGGCACCCGCCAGATTCGTTTCGAGACCGGCCGCCTCGCCCAGCAGGCCGCCGGCTCCGTCGTCGCGTACCTCGACGACGAGACCATGCTGCTGTCGGCGACGAGCGCCAGCAAGCAGCCCAAGGAGCACTTCGACTTCTTCCCGCTGACGGTGGACGTCGAGGAGCGCATGTACGCCGCGGGCCGCATCCCCGGCTCGTTCTTCCGTCGCGAGGGCCGGCCCTCCACCGACGCGATCCTGACCTGTCGCCTCATCGACCGGCCGCTGCGCCCGTCCTTCGTCGACGGCCTGCGCAACGAGATCCAGGTCGTGGTGACGGTGCTCAGCCTGAACCCGAACGACCTGTACGACGTCGTCGCGATCAACGCCGCGTCGGCGTCCACCCAGATCGCCGGCCTGCCGTTCTCCGGCCCGGTCGGCGGCGTGCGGGTCGCGCTGATCACCTCCGAGGAGAACAAGACCGGCCAGTGGGTCGCGTTCCCGACGGTCGAGCAGCTCGAGAACGCCGTGTTCGACATGGTGGTCGCGGGTCGCATCGTGGGTGGCGGCGACAACCCCGACACCGCCGACGTCGCGATCATGATGGTCGAGGCCGAGGCCACCGAGAACGTCGTCGAGCTGGTCGCCGGCGGTGCGCAGGCGCCGACCGAGACCGTCGTCGCCGAGGGTCTCGAGGCCGCCAAGCCGTTCATCGCGCGGCTGTGCGTCGCCCAGCAGCAGCTTGCCGCCGCGGCCGCGAAGCCTACCGGTGACTTCCCGCTGTTCCCGGCCTACGAAGCCGACGTGTACGAGGCCGTCGAGGCCGCCGCGTCGACCAAGCTGGCCGAGGCGCTGACCATCGCCGGCAAGCAGGAGCGCGACGAGCGGACCGACGAGGTCAAGGTCGAGGTCCTCGAGCAGGTCGCCCCCAACTTCGAGGGCCGTGAGAAGGAGATCGGCGCGGCGTTCCGCTCGCTCACCAAGAAGCTGGTCCGCCAGCGGATCCTGCGGGACAAGTTCCGCATCGACGGCCGCGGCATCACGGACATCCGCGCCCTGTCCGCCGAGGTCGCGATCGTGCCCCGGGCCCACGGCTCGGCGCTGTTCGAGCGTGGCGAGACCCAGATCATGGGTGTCACCACGCTGGACATGGTGAAGATGGCGCAGCAGATCGATTCGCTCGGTCCCGAGACCAGCAAGCGGTACATGCACCACTACAACTTCCCGCCGTACTCCACCGGTGAGACCGGCCGCGTCGGCTCGCCGAAGCGCCGCGAGATCGGCCACGGCGCCCTCGCCGAGCGGGCCCTGATCCCGGTCCTGCCCAGCCAGGAGGAGTTCCCCTACGCGATCCGTCAGGTCTCCGAGGCGCTCAGCTCGAACGGCTCCACCTCGATGGGCTCGGTGTGTGCCTCGACGCTGTCGCTGCTCAACGCCGGTGTGCCGCTCAAGGCCCCGGTCGCGGGCATCGCGATGGGCCTGGTCTCCGACGAGGTCGACGGTGAGACCCGCTACGTCGCGCTGACCGACATCCTCGGCGCCGAGGACGCGTTCGGTGACATGGACTTCAAGGTGGCCGGCACGAAGGATTTCGTCACCGCGCTGCAGCTCGACACCAAGCTCGACGGGATCCCGTCGCAGGTGCTCGCCGGGGCGCTGTCGCAGGCGCACGACGCCCGCGCCACCATCCTCGAGGTGATGGCCGAGGCCATCGAGACCCCGGACGAGATGAGCCCGTTCGCGCCCCGGATCACCACCATCAAGGTGCCGGTCGACAAGATCGGCGAGGTCATCGGCCCCAAGGGCAAGATGATCAACTCGATCACCGAGGAGACCGGCGCGAACATCTCCATCGAGGACGACGGCACGGTGTACGTCGGTGCCGCCGACGGCCCGTCCGCGCAGGCCGCGATCGACAAGATCAACGCCATCGCGAACCCGCAACTTCCGAAGGTGGGCGAGCGCTTCCTGGGCACCGTGGTCAAGACCACGGCGTTCGGCGCGTTCGTCTCGCTGCTGCCGGGCCGCGACGGCCTGGTGCACATCAGCAAGCTCGGCAACGGCAAGCGCATCGCCAAGGTCGAGGACGTCGTCAACGTGGGCTCGAAGATCCGCGTGGAGATCGCCGACATCGACAACCGGGGCAAGATCAGCCTGGTGCCGGTGCCCGACGAGGACACCGCCGACGCTTCGGGCGAGACACCCGCGGCTCCGGCCGAGTCCGGCGACATCGCCGAGAGCTGACACTCGGCCTCCGACCGCCCGCGTCTCCGTCTGTCCTTCGGGTGGACGGGGCGCGGGCGGTCGCGCGTCCTCCCGCCGGTGCGGCGCGTGCTACGGCCCCCCTGGTGTCGTCCGGGTGCCGGCGCCCGACAACAGTCCGAGTTCCCGCGCCCGCACCACCGCCTGGCGGCGACTCGTGGCACCGAACTTGCGGTACAGAGACTTCAAATGTGCCTTGACGGTGTTCACGGACACGAAGAGCTCGTCGGCGATCTCGGCATTGCTCATCATGGTGGGCAGGAGCAGGAGGACAGCCCGTTCGCGATTGGTCAACGGCTCGAGCAGTTGCGGAGCCTCGGATCGGTCGGCAGTCCCGCCCAGCTTGCCGACCAGCATCGAGACGAATTCGTGGTGGGCGTCGTCGACGCGGTTGTGTCGTTCCAGCAGTGCTCGGACCCGGTCACCGGCCAGTAGAAACGGCCGTGCGATTCCTTCGGGTGCGGACACCGCGAGGGCATGTGCCAGGGCAACCTCGGCTTCGCCCTCCCCGCGTAGCCGGTCGTGTGCGAGTGCGGCCAGCAGCCAGGCATCGACGGTGGGCCCGTTGTCGATCGGCGCTCCCCCGAGCAGCGGTGCCACCAGTTCCAGGCATCGGCGCGGTTCGTCCGTCGCCAGGTACGACCGCGCCAGAAGGACCACACGGTGCGCACCGGGGCGCGCGAGGTCCGGTGGTCCCTTTTCGGCGGACAGCAGCGCCGCAACCTCGTGGGCCCGTCCTTCGGCCAGCAGAATCTCTGCCTCGACGAGTTCGTACCACTCGGCAAGGAAGCGCGGGATGACCCAGTCGGACATGCGCTGCCGCAACTGCCCCAGGTGCGCCCGTGCCGCCGGCGGGTTGTCCGCCGAGAGAGCGAGCCGTGCCTGTACGAGCCCGAAGCTGGTTTCGGTGTAGCGGTCGCGGAACTCGCCCAGGCTCGTGTGTCCCCGCTCAACCGCAACCGAACAGGCCTCGATGTCCGCCTCGAGCAGGCGGATCATGGACTCGGCCAGCAGCACCGTGGCCGACGGCGGCAGGAAGGTCCATCCCAGCTCGTCGGCGACGGCCAGCCCGAGATCGACCTCTCTGCGTGCCGCCCGCAACCGGCCGGCCATCGCCATGAGCACGGCTGTGTTGCCGTGCAGATGCAGCGCGAGTACCGGAGTCATCGCCGACCTGGCGGCCAGCGCCGATATCGTGGACGCGAGCATCGCCTCGGCGGCGTCGAGTTCTCCGGACCACAGCTTTCCCATCGCGAGGACGGTGCCGGCGGCGATCCGGTACACGGGCGCGGCCGGCATGTCCGCCGGTGAGACCCCCTCGAGTTGTCGGATCGCTTCTCGTGCGGCACCGACCTGCCGCGACGGATCTGCCTTCATCCAGGCGAGCACCGCATCGAGAGTGACAAGGACCGTCTCGGTGAGCCGCGCGTCGGCGGGCGGGAGAGGATCGAGCAACTCGCGGGCGCGGGCCATGTGGGTGGCGACGCCGACCGGATCGTACTCCGCATACGCGGCGACCGCGGCGGCCGCCGCCACCTCGGCATGCCCCCCGACCAGGTCGGCGGGTGCGTCCCGCAGCAGTGCCACCAGCGCCGGACGTTCCGGACCCAGGATCTCTGCTCCCGCCGCTCGCAGGACGAATCGGGCAAGTCCGAGCCAGTCCTCGGCGGCGCGCAGGTGGCGCGCCGCCTCGAGGAGTTCGCCGTGGTCTGCGAACCACCGGGCGGCACGCCGGTGCAACACGCGGCGGCGCTCGGGATCCTGGGTCTTGAGGCGGTGTCGCAGCAGGTCTCCGAATAGTTGGTGATAGCGGTACCACGCCCGCCGGTGGTTCAACGCGACGACGAACAGGTTGTCCCGTTCGAGCCGGACCAGAAACTGCTGGCCGTCAGTACGCCCGGTCAGGGCGTCGGCCAGTTCGGCGGAAATCCGTCCTACGACGCACGTGTCGAGCAGGAACCGGCGCAGTGCCGGATCCTGGTTGGCCAGCACCTCTTCCGCGAAGTAGTCGGCGACCGACCGTTCGTCCCCCGCAAGTGCCTCCACGGTGGCCTCCACATCGTTCGAGGTCCGGAGCGACAGGGCCGCGAGCCGCAGGCCGGCCGCCCATCCCTCGGTCTTGGCGAGGAGGGTCTGCATCTGAGCGGGTTCGAGGATGACATCGTGGTCGGCCAGAAGCTGTTTCGCCTCGGCGGCATCGAACCGCAACGCTTCCGAACGGATCTCGGTCAGCTGACCGCTCAGGCGGAGTCGTTGCAGTGGCAACGCCGGATCGCTGCGAGTGGCGATCACCAGTCGCACGTTGCCGAGCCCCCTGCGGACGGCCGCCGCGAGCGACTGCACGGCCGGCGTCCCGGCGAGCAGATGCATGTCGTCCAGCACCAGGACGACGGGATGGGGAAGGCGGCCACACGCATCGGCGAACACGGAGACGAACCGGGGGTCGAAACTGGGTGGGACCCGCATCGTCGCCAGCAACGAACCGGCGGGGAACCCGCCGACGGCGCGGAGCGAGTCCAGGACCCGGCTCCAGAACTGCGTCGGTTCGGCGTCCTCACATTCCACCGAGAGCCATGCCACAGGCCCGGGGTGTGACGCTGCCCAGGATGCCAGCAACAGCGTCTTGCCCGACCCGGCCGGCGCCGACACGAGCACGGTGCCGGCGTTCACCCCGTCTTCGAGGATGCGTTCGAGACGCGCGCGCCGCACCACCCGGCCGGGAAGCCGAGGCACGAGGGAGCGCACCATCGACAACGTGGGAGCATACTCGTCCTGCGTGCCGGCCGGTGGCCCCGTCATGGGGCGAGAGTAGTCCTGCGCGGCGGCCGGTGCCCTCGTCATGGGACAAGTTCGGTGATCCGCGGTGAACGGACGCGGATCGGAAGCCGGGTCACGCGCCCGGCGACCCGGTGACGGATCGACCGCGCTCCAGCGCCCGCGACGGTTCCTCCGCCGCGCGGTCGGACCCGGGAACGGTGTCGTTCCCGTAGTCGAACATCGCGGTGATCCGGGTCTTGATCTCTTCGGTGGTCATCGTGCCGGTCGGGGTGAGGCCACCCGCGGCCTGTCGTGTCCTCATGGGGTCCTTCACGAGTTACTGGTAGAGGTCGTCGAGTGCCGAGGGTCGGGTCAGGCCCGGATCATCAACGCGGCGGACGCCAGGGCCGCAGTCGTCGCCGCCGCAGTGAGGACGCCGGCGAGAACGGAGCCGGTGTACGCTCCCACGGGTGCCGAGGCGACCGCTGCGGCGCCGAGGACGATGGCGGGAATCGGCAGCGGCCAGGGCATGTCGTGGCCGGACGCCCCGACCCTGCGTGATGTCGCGTTCTGCGAGCGGGTCCGGACGGTGGGGCGAGTATGTGCGGTCATCGTCGATCCACTTCGTTCGATCGGGACGCGGGTACGCCTGACATTTGGCCGCGAGTGACTCCGCGGTCGATTCCGACGGTAGGTCGCGCCCCTGTGCGGCGCCTCACCCCTGGAGGGTGAAACCGCAGGCCGAGGGTGAATATCCGGCCGCGAACAGGAGAGGAGCACCCGTTCCTGCCGCGGCTCCGGGCGGAACGGACCGTCGGCATTTTTCCTCGAATTCACCCCGCGTGCGCGTGTCGATGATTCGCTGGAGCCGTGACAGCTTCAGCGGGTGTTACCGGAACGCGGCGGAGCTCGAACCTCGCGCTGGCAACGTGGGTCTCGGCGATCAACTTCTGGGCATGGAACATGATCGGCCCCTTGTCCACGACGTATGCGGGCGACCTCTCGCTCAGCAGTACGCAGGCCTCGATCCTCGTCGCGACGCCCATCCTCGTAGGATCTCTCGGGCGCATCGTGGTGGGCTCGCTCACCGATCGTTACGGCGGCCGCGTCATGTTCATCGCGATCTCGCTGGCCTCGATCATCCCGGTGCTCGCTGTCGGTGTGGCCGGCAGCGCAGGCTCCTACCCTCTGCTGCTCGTCTTCGGCTTCTTCCTCGGCATCGCCGGAACGATCTTCGCGGTGGGTATCCCGTTCGCGAACAACTGGTACGAAGCGTCCAGGCGGGGCTTCGCGACCGGTGTCTTCGGGGCCGGCATGGTGGGGACGGCCCTGTCCGCGTTCTTCACTCCGCGGTTCGCACAGTGGTTCGGGCTGCTGGCCACCCACGTCATCGTCGCCGCGGCGCTCGCCGTCACGGCGGGGGTGTGCCTCCTCGTGATGCGTGATTCGCCGCAGTTCCGCCCGAACACCGACGCGGTCGCGCCCAAGCTTGCTGCTGCGCTGAAACTCCCCGTGACCTGGGAGATGTCGTTCCTCTATGCGGTGGTCTTCGGTGGCTTCGTGGCCTTCAGCAACTACCTCCCCACCTACATCAAGACGATCTACGGTTTCTCTGCTGTCGACGCCGGCGCGCGGACAGCGGCCTTTGCTCTGGCCGCAGTGCTGGCCCGGCCGATCGGGGGTGCCCTGTCCGACCGCATCGCCCCGAAGTACGTCGTGCTCGTGTCGTTCGCCGGGACGGCAACGATGGCCGCGATCGCGATCACCCAGCCGCCGCCGGATGTGTGGTCCGCGGCGACGTTCATCCTGCTCGCGATCTTCCTCGGCATCGGCACCGGTGGTGTCTTCGCATGGGTGGCGCGCCGCGCGCCCGCCACGTCCGTGGGATCGGTCACCGGCATCGTTGCGGCTGCCGGCGGGCTCGGCGGGTACTTTCCGCCGCTCGTCATGGGCGCCACCTACGACTCCGTCGACAACGACTACACCGTCGGTCTGCTGCTGCTCGTGGCGACCGCGCTCATCGCGCTCGTCTACACCGCGGTGAAGCTGCACGCGCACGAGTCCGTGCAGGCCGACAGCCGCTGACGATTCCGTCCCGAAGGAGTGCATGTGACCATCCACCACACCGGCGGCCCGGTCGAGGACCTGCTGCGGCGCAGCGGGCGGTTCTTCGTCCCGGGTGACGCCTCCGACGACGGCCGGACCGTCACCCGCCGCGGCGGACGCGAAGGCGACATCTTCTACCGGGACCGGTGGAGTCACGACAAGGTGGTCCGGTCCACCCACGGCGTCAACTGCACCGGTTCGTGTTCGTGGAAGATCTACGTCAAGGACGGGATCATCACGTGGGAGACGCAGGAAACCGACTACCCCACGGTGGGCCCCGACCGCCCCGAGTACGAACCGCGCGGCTGTCCCCGCGGCGCTGCGTTCTCGTGGTACACGTACTCGCCGACGCGGGTGCGCTACCCGTACGCCCGCGGCGCGCTCGTCGAGATGTACCGCGAGGCCAGGGCGCGGCTCGGCGATCCCGTTCTGGCGTGGGCCGACATCCAGGGCGATCCCGAACGGCGCCGCCGTTACCAGCGGGCCCGCGGCAAGGGCGGCCTGGTCCGGGTGACGTGGGCCGAGGCGACCGAGATGATTGCGGCGGCGCACGTGCACACCGTCCGGGAATACGGACCCGACCGGGTGGCCGGCTTCTCGCCGATCCCCGCGATGTCGATGGTGTCCTTCGCTGCCGGTTCCCGGTTCGTCGAGCTGATCGGCGGCGTCATGACGTCCTTCTACGACTGGTACGCCGACCTTCCCGTCGCCTCTCCGCAGGTGTTCGGGGACCAGACCGACGTGCCCGAATCCGGCGACTGGTGGGACGCGGCCTACCTCATGATGTGGGGATCGAACGTGCCGGTCACGCGCACACCCGACGCGCACTGGATGGCCGAGGTCCGCTACCGCGGCACGAAGGTCGTGACCGTGAGTCCCGACTACGCCGACAACACGAAGTTCGCCGACGAATGGATGCCGTGCGCGGCGGGCACCGACGGCGCGCTGGCGATGGCGATGGGCCACGTGCTGCTGACCGAGTTCTACGTCGAGCAGCGGGTCCCCTTCTTCGTCGACTACGTCCGGCAGTACACCGACCTGCCGTTCCTCGTGAAACTCGAGGAACGCGACGGCCGGCTCGTCCCGGGCAAGAACCTCACCGCGGCCGACCTCGGTCGGGACGTGGAGAACGCGGCGTTCAAGCCGGCGCTGCTCGACGGTGCGACCGACACCGTGGCGGTTCCGCACGGTTCGCTCGGCTACCGGTACGGCGACGACGGCATCGGCAAGTGGAACCTCGATCTGGGCGACCTCGTGCCGGCACTGACCGTCGCGCATCCCGGCGGCATCGCCGGCGAGGACGCGGTGACGGTGCACCTGCCGAGCTTCGACACGGTCGACGGGCACGGGGCGAGCATCGAGCGCGGAGTGCCGGTGCGGCGCGTCGGAGGACACCTGGTGTGCACCGTGTTCGACCTCATGCTTGCGCAGTACGGCGTCTCCCGTCCGGGCCTACCGGGCGTGTGGCCGACCGGCTACGACGATCCCGCCGTCCCCTACACCCCGGCGTGGCAGGAAGGCATCACGGGAGTTCCCGCCGCCCAGGCGATCCGGATCGCGAAGGAGTTCGCGCGCAACGCGGAGGAATCCGGCGGCCGGTCGATGATCATCATGGGTGCCGGCATCTGCCAGTGGTTCCATGGTGACGCGACCTACCGGGCGGTGCTGGCGTTGCTCCTTCTCACCGGGTCGATGGGCCGCAACGGGGGTGGCTGGGCCCACTACGTCGGGCAGGAGAAGTGCCGGCCCGTCACCGGCTGGGCTGCGATGGCGATGGGCACCGACTGGAGCCGGCCGCCGCGGCAGATGGCCGGTACGTCGTACTGGTACGTCCACACCGACCAGTGGCGCTACGACGGGTACCGCGCCGACGCGCTGGCGAGCCCGCTGGGCCGCGGCCGGTTCCGGGACAAGCACACGATGGACGTGATGACCTCCGCGGTCGCGATGGGGTGGACTCCGTTCTACCCGCAGTTCGACCGCAACACCCACGAGATCGCCGACGAGGCGCGGGCTGCGGGCGTGGACATCCCCGCGTACGTCGCCCGGAAACTCGCGAGCGGCGAGGTGAAACTGTCGGTCACCGACCCGGACAACCCGCGCAACTGGCCGCGGGTGCTCAACGTGTGGCGGTCCAACCTGCTCGGCTCGTCCAGCAAGGGCAACGAGTACTTCCTGCGGCACCTGCTCGGGACCGACTCGAACATCCAGGGCGTGCCGACCGGTCCGGACCTGCGCCCGCACGACGTCGCCTGGCCGGACGACCTGCCCGAGGGCAAGCTCGACCTGCTGATGTCGATCGACTTCCGGATGACGTCGACCACGCTGTTCTCCGACGTGGTGCTGCCTGCCGCGACGTGGTACGAGAAGGGCGACCTGTCGAGCACCGACATGCACCCCTACATCCACGCCTTCAGTCCCGCGATCGACCCGCCGTGGGAAACGCGTTCCGACTACGAGGCCTTCGGCGCCATCGCGAAGGTGTTCAGCGCGCTGGCGGCGAAGCATCTCGGAACCCGCACCGACATCGTGCTCGGCACACTGCAGCACGACACGCCGGGCGCGATGGCGTATCCGTCGGGCACGGAGAAGGATTGGCGCGTCACCGGGGAGGTGCCGGTGCCGGGCCGGACCATGGGCCCGCTCGCGGTGGTCGAACGGGACTACACCGCGATCGCCGACAAATGGTCGACCCTCGGGCCGCTCGTCGACACCCTCGGCCTGACCACCAAGGGCGTCACGACACGTCCGGTGCAGGAGGTCGCGGAGCTCGCCGCGACGTTCGGTGTGATGAATTCCGGTGCCGGGGAAGGCCGCCCGGCGGTCACGAGCGCCGAACGGATGGCCGATGTCATCCTCGCGCTGTCGGGCACCTCGAACGGCCGGCTCGCCGTCGAGGGCTTCCGTGAACTCGAGAAGCGCACCGGCCGCCGGCTCGTGCACCTCGCCGAGGGCAGCGAGGAACGCCGCATCACCTACGCCGACACCCAGGCCCGGCCGGTCCCGGTGATCACCAGCCCGGAATGGTCCGGCAGCGAGACCGGCGGGCGCCGCTACGCGCCGTTCACGGTGAACATCGAGGAACTCAAACCGTTTCACACGCTCACCGGCCGCATGCACTTCTACGTCGATCACGACTGGATCGAGGAACTCGGCGAGCAGTTGCCGACCTACCGTCCGCCGCTGGACATGTCGCGCCTGTTCGGCGAGCCCGCCGTGGGCAGCGGCGACGGCGTCGGACTGACCGTGCGGTACCTCACCCCGCACTCGAAGTGGTCGATCCACTCCGAGTACCAGGACAACCTGTTCATGCTGTCCCTCTCGCGGGGCGGTCCGACCATGTGGATGAGCCCGGGGGACGCGGCGAAGATCTCGGTGCGTGACAACGACTGGGTCGAGGCCGTCAACCGCAACGGCGTCGTGGTGTGCCGCGCGATCGTCTCGCACCGCATGCCCGACGGCGTCGTGTACGTCTACCACGCGCAGGAACGCACCATCGACGTGCCGCTCACCGAGACCACCGGCACCCGCGGCGGCATCCACAACTCGCTCACGAGGATCCTGATCAAGCCCACCCACCTGGCGGGTGGCTACGCGCAGACGTCGTTCGCGTTCAACTACCTCGGCCCCACCGGAAATCAACGCGACGAGGTGACGGTCGTACGCCGCCGGTCGCAGGAGGTCACGTACTGATGTCGACACCCACGACCACGATCCGGGAAGCGAGGCCGGCATGAAGGTGATGGCCCAGATGGCAATGGTCATGAACCTCGACAAGTGCATCGGCTGCCACACGTGCTCGGTCACCTGCAAACAGGCCTGGACCAACCGCTCCGGCACCGAATACGTGTGGTTCAACAACGTCGAGACCCGGCCCGGCCTGGGATATCCCCGTATGTACGAGGACCAGGAACGCTGGCGCGGCGGATGGATCCGCGACCGGAACGGCCGGCTGCGGCTGCGCGACGGCGGCCGGTGGAACAAGCTGTTCCGGATCTTCTCGAACCCGAAGATGCCGGCGATCGGCGACTACTACGAACCGTGGACCTACGACTACGAGAACCTCACCACCGCGCCGCTCGGCGACCAGATCCCCGTGGCGCCGCCGCGCAGCCTGATCAGCGGCAAGCCGATGAAGGTCGAATGGTCGGCGAACTGGGACGACGACCTCGGCGGCTCGCCGGAGATCGTCCCCGCCGACCCGGTGCTGAAGAAGGTCGGCGAGCAGGTCCGGCTCGAACTCGAACAGACCTTCATGTTCTACCTGCCGCGTATCTGCGAGCACTGCCTGAATCCGTCGTGCGTCTCGTCGTGCCCCTCGGGAGCGATGTACAAGCGTGTCGAGGACGGCATCGTTCTCGTCGACCAGGACCGCTGCCGCGGCTGGCGGATGTGCGTGTCCGGCTGCCCCTACAAGAAGGTGTACTTCAACCACAAGACCGGCAAGGCCGAGAAGTGCACGCTGTGCTACCCGCGCGTGGAGGTAGGCCTGCCCACCGTGTGCGCGGAAACCTGCGTGGGCCGGCTGCGGTACATCGGGCTCGTGCTCTACGACGTCGACCGGGTGCTCGAGGCCGCGTCCGTCGAGGACGAGAAGGATCTCTACGAGGCACAGCGGCAGGTGCTGCTCGACCCCCACGACCCGGAGGTGATCGCCGGCGCCCGCGCCGAGGGCATCTCCGACGAGTGGATCGAGGCCGCCCAGCGGTCGCCCGTGTACGCGCTGATCAACACGTATCGGGTTGCGCTGCCGCTGCACCCGGAGTACCGCACGATGCCGATGGTCTGGTACGTGCCGCCGCTCTCGCCGGTCGTCGACGCCGTGACCCGCGACGGCCACGACGGCGAGGACATCGGGAACCTGTTCGGTGCGCTCGAATCGCTGCGCATCCCGATCGAGTACCTGGCGGGACTGTTCACGGCGGGCGACACCGACGCCGTCGAAGCGGTGCTGCACCGGCTCGCCGCGATGCGCTCGTACATGCGCGACATCAACCTGGGCCGGGACACGCGGCCGGACATCCCCGACGCCGTCGGCATGACCGAGGAGCAGATGTACGAGATGTACCGATTGCTCGCCCTTGCCAAGTACGACGAGCGGTACGTGATCCCGACCGCCTACGCGGCCGAAGGCCACCAGCTCGAGGAATCCGCCACCGACTGCGCGTTGTCGTTCGAGGGCGGCCCCGGCATGTACGACTCCGGGCCGTTCGGCGAGGCCAGCGGAGGTCCCGTTCCCGTCGCGGTGGAAACCTTCCACGCGCTCCGGCAGCGGCAGACCTCCGAGGGGATGGCGGCGAACGCGTCGAATCCCTCCCGCGTGAACCTGCTCAACTGGGACGGCAAGGGCGTGCCCCAGGGCCTGTTCCCGGCCGGGCATCGAGTCGAGAACCGGGGGAGCGGGCGATGAGGGGGCTGCTGCGCCGTGGCGCGCGCGACACCGCATCGCGGCACCTGCAGCACCGGCTGATCCGGCAGGCGGCGTCGCTGCTGTTGGCGTACCCCGACGAGCGACTGCCGTCCCGTCTCGCGACCGTCGACCGGCTTCTCGGGCACATCACCGGGGAACCGGCGGAGCTGCTGGGCCGGACCCTCGCCGCCCTGCGCGACGGCGATCCCTTCGCCGCGCAGGCCAACTACGTCGACACGTTCGACATGCGCCGGCGCTCGACGATGTACCTCACGTACTGGACCGGCGGCGACACCCGCAACCGGGGCGCGGCGATCCACGCGTTCGCGCAGGCCTACCGCGACGCCGGCGCGGAGCCGCCGCCCGGGGAGGCGCCCGATCACCTCCCGGTGGTGCTCGAATTCGCCGCGACCGTCGACCCGGACGCGGGGGAGCAGCTGCTCGCCGCGCACCGCATCCCGATCGACGTGCTCCGGGTCGCGCTCGGCGAACGCGATTCCCCGTATGCGGCGACGATCGAGGCGGTGTGCGCGACGTTGCCCCCGGTCGGCGATCAGGAAGAGCGCCGCGCCCGGCAGCTCGCGGAGGCCGGGCCGCCGGCCGAGGCGATCGGCCTCGAACCGTTCACCCTCACCGTCCCACCGCGCCGGACCGCAACCGTCTCGGCCCAGACCCGAGCCGAAGGAGTCGACTGACCATGTCCGCAGGGGAGATCTTCTGGGACGTCGTGCCGTACGTCACCATCGCCGTGGTGGTCGTCGGCACGTGGTGGCGCTACCGCTACGACAAGTTCGGCTGGACCACCCGCTCGTCGCAGCTCTACGAGAGCAAGCTGCTGCGCATCGCCAGCCCGACGTTCCACTTCGGCATCCTCGTGGTGATCGTGGGGCACGTCATCGGTCTGCTCATCCCGCAGTCGTGGACCGATGCGATCGGTCTGAGCCAGCACGCGTACCACGTGCAGGCGGTGACGCTGGGCACCGTCGCCGGGATCGCCACCCTCGTCGGGATCCTGTTGCTGATCTACCGCCGCCGCACCCGCGGACCGGTCTTCATGGCCACCACCGCCAACGACAAGCTGATGTACGTGGTGCTCGTCGCCGCGATCGTCGCGGGACTCGCCACGACCCTGATGGGCTCGGGTGTGGTGGGGGAGGAGCACAACTACCGCGAGACCGTCTCGCCGTGGTTCCGCTCCATCTGGATCCTGCAGCCGCGCGGCGACCTCATGGTGCAGGCACCCCTGTCGTTCCAGCTCCATGCGCTGATCGCCCTGGCCCTGTTCGCGCTGTGGCCGTTCACCCGCCTGGTGCACGCCTTCAGCGCACCCGTCGGATACCTGTTCCGCCCCTACGTGGTCTACCGCAGCAGGGACGTCACCCCCAAGGGGCAGCTGGTCGGGTCGCGGCCGCACCGCCGCGGGTGGTGACCGGAAGGGGTGCGCGGCGGCGCGTGTAGTGTGAGATGTTCCGTCCAGCACACCCACTCGCCTGTAGGACCGTCGAACATCTTCATGGCCGCCACCCGCCGCTCCGCCGCCGCTCCGTCCGCCGCCGTTTCGTCCGTCGTCGCCTCCGCGTCGGCACCCACCGAGCCCGACTCCGGAGTTCGGCGCACCCACCTGCCCGGGGGGCTCCGCGTCGTCACCGAGCACGTGCCCGGCGTGCGCTCGGCCGCCGTCGGCGTCTGGGTGGGCGTCGGCTCCCGCGACGAGCAGCCCTCTGTCGCCGGTGCCGCCCACTTCCTCGAGCACCTGCTGTTCAAGGCCACCCCGACCCGGACCGCGCTCGACATCGCCGAACTCGTCGACGGAGTCGGCGGCGAGCTCAACGCGTTCACCGCGAAGGAGCACACCTGCTTCTACGCCCATGTGCTCGACGACGATCTGCCCCTGGCCGTCGACCTCGTCGCCGACGTCGTGCTGCGCGGCCGTTGCCGCAGCGCCGACGTCGATGTCGAACGGCAGGTCGTCCTCGAGGAGATCGCAATGCGCGACGACGATCCCGAGGATCTGCTCGGCGACGCGTTCCTCACCGCCCTGTACGGCGACCACCCGATCGGCCGTCCGATCATCGGCTCGGTCGAATCGATCGAGGCGATGACCCGCACCCAGTTGCACTCGTTCCACGTGCGGCGGTACACGCCGGACCGCATGGTCGTCGCCGTCGCCGGTAATGTCGATCACGACCACACCGTGGAACTGGTCCGTCGCGCGTTCGCCGGGCACCTCGACCTCGCCACGACCGCCGCCCCGCGCCGCGAGGGCAGTCTCCGCCTGCGTACGACGCCGACGCTGAGCATCACCGACCGCGACGGCGAGCAGGCCCACCTGGCGGTCGGCGTGCGATCCTTCGGCCGCCACGACCACCGGCGCTGGGCACTGTCGGTGCTCAACACCGCCGTCGGCGGCGGCTTGAGCTCACGGCTGTTCCAGGAGATCCGGGAGAAGCGCGGCCTCGCCTACTCGGTGTACTCGGGTGTGGACACCTTCGCCGACACCGGCGCGTTCTCCGTCTACGCCGGCTGCCAGCCCGAGAACCTCGGCGAGGTCGCCGCACTCGTCCGCGAGGTGCTCGCCGATGTCGCCGAGAACGGCGTCACCGAGGCCGAGTGCGCCCGCGCCAAGGGTTCGCTGCGCGGGGCTCTGGTCCTCGGCCTCGAGGACACCGGGGCCCGGATGAACCGGATCGGACGCAGCGAACTGAGCTACGGCACGCACTGGAGCGTCACCGAGACGCTCGAGCGGATCTCGTCGGTGAGTGCGGCGGAGGTCCGCGCCGTCGCCGCCGAGCTGCTGCACCGGCCGTTCGCCGCGGCTGTCGCCGGACCGTACCGCCGGCCCCGGGACCTGCCCGCCTCGGTGCGCGTCCTCGTCGCGTGACCGCGGGCTGAGCACGGTCGAGGTCGTCCGGTTGCGTAGGCTGCTGCGGGACGGCGATCGGACGAGGAAGCGTGGAGAGTCAAGTGAACGCAGCAGCAATTCGGGTGGGTGTGCTCGGCGCCAAGGGCAAGGTCGGGCAGGCGATCTGCGCGGCCGTCGAGGCGGCCGCCGACCTCGAGCTCGTTGCTGCGGTCGACCGGGGCGACAGCCTCGACGACTTCGTCGCCTCCCGGGCGCAGGTGGTGGTGGACTTCACCCACCCCGATGTGGTCATGGGCAACCTGCAGTTCCTCGTCGAGCACGGCATCCACGCCGTCGTCGGCACTACCGGATTCGACGACGCACGACTGGACCGGGTCCGCGGCTGGCTGGCCGCGCAGCCGGAGGTCGGCGTCCTGATCGCGCCGAACTTCGCGATCGGTGCCGTGCTGTCGATGCGCTTCGCGCAGGCCGCCGCGCGGTTCTTCGACTCCGTCGAGGTCATCGAGCTGCACCACCCCAACAAGGCGGACGCGCCGTCGGGCACGGCCTACCGCACCGCGGCGCTCATCGCGCAGGCCCGCGCCGCGGCCGGTGTGGGCCGCAGCCCCGACGCCACCAGCACCGAACTCGAGGGTGCCCGCGGCGCCGACGTGGAGGGGGTGCGGGTGCACTCCGTGCGTCTGGCCGGGCTCGTCGCACACCAGGAGGTGCTGCTCGGCACCCAGGGCGAGACCCTGACCATCCGCCACGACTCGATCGACCGGTCCTCCTTCGCGCCCGGCGTGCTGCTCGGCGTGCGCGAGATCGGGGGCCGGCCCGGCCTCACCGTCGGCATCGACCCCCTCCTCGACCTGTGAGGGGCGACCTGGTCAAGGTCCTCGCGCCGATCGCCTTCATCGTCGTCGCGCTGGGGTTCTACTTCGTGCTGCTCGGCGGGCGCGGGCTCGAACTGGTGCGCTCCGGCAACGCCGCGGCCGTCGGGCTCGGCATCGGCGTGCTGCTGCTGCCGTTGGTGGGCGTGTGGATCGTCTACGCCACCGTGCGGGCCGGTTTCCAGCACCAGCACCTGTCCCGGCGGATCCACGAGGAGGGCCTCGAACTCGACGTGCGCGACCTGCCGCGCCGGCCGTCGGGCCGGATCGACCGCGACGCCGCCGACGCCCTGTTCGAGCGGGTCAAGAAGGAGTGGGAGGCCGACCCGGACAACTGGCGCAACTCCTACCGTCTCGCCCGCGCGTACGACTACGCCGGCGACCGCGGCCGGGCCCGGGAGACCATGCGCCGGGCCGTCGCGCTCGAGAAGCTCGAGCGCACGCAGTCCGCCGATTGATCATGCGCCCCGGCGTCGAGCGAATGTATCGTTCATCTCCTCAGCGGTAGCGGGCGATACATTCGCTCGGTCCACGCCCCGGCCGAAGCCTGATCGCGGTTGCGGTTGTCGTTGCGGGGCAGGGACACCGATCGGTCGGCGACGTACCCTGCAGGGTGTGACCGAGGCCCCCGCCGACGGTGAGCGCACTCTGCTCGTCGTCCACCACACTCCGTCCCCGTCGACCCGCGAACTGCTCGAGGCGGTGCTGGCCGGGGCGCGTGACCCCGACATCGTGGGCGTGCGGGTGCGGACGGTGCCGGCGCTGGGTGCGACCGTGCCGGACGTGCTCGCCGCCGACGGTTACGTGTTCGGCACCACCGCGAACTTCGGATACATGTCGGGGGCACTCAAGCACTTCTTCGACACCGTCTACTACCCGTGCCTCGACGCCGTCGCGGGCCGGCCGTACGGGTTGTGGGTACACGGCAACAACGACACCGCGGGCGCCGTCGCCTCGGTGCGCAAACTCGTCACCGGACTCGCCTTGGCGCAGGTCACGGAGGATCTCGAGATCACCGGGCCGATCGACGCAAAGGTCCGTGAACGCTGCTACGAACTCGGGGCGACCGTCGCGGTGTCCGTGTCGGAGGAGTGCTGACCGTCCGGGACGTCGCAGGCACCGGACACCGCGCGGTGCGTCAGAGCTGCTGCTCGACGAACTTCGTCAGGCCCCGCTCGGCGGTCTCCATCGCCATCTTCTGCGCCTTCTTGACCATGAAGCCGGGCAGCGGGATCTTCGGATCGATCGTGAGGGTGAAGTCGACGCGGGTGCCGCTCTCGGTGGCGGTGAGGGTGTAGGTGCCGTCCTGCTGGTGCTGCTGGTGGCTCTCGACCAGGGTCCAGGACATCGATTCGTCGCCGTTCCAGTAGTAGTCCACCACCTGCTCGTCGTGGAGACCGATGATGGAGACGGTCATGCGCACGCGGTGCGGGCGGCCGTCCGGGTGGGTGGTCTCGACGACGACGGTCTTGTGGGGCCCGGACCACTCCGGCAGCCGGTCGACCGCGGCGATTCCCGCCATCACGCGACCCGGGTCGGCCTTGATCTCGAAACTGCTGGAACTGCTGACGGCCATGGGCTCACTTCCTCGTCTTTCGGGTGACGTGCGTCGGCAATGTACCGCACGGCCTCCCGCTCAACCGTCCTCGCGCTCGGACGGTTCCGACGTAGCGGACGGGCCGGGCCCGGTCTCCTCGGCGCGACGCGTCGCGGCGCGCTCGTCGGCGCGGCGCTGATACCGCATCTGCTCGCGCAGCGCCCCCTGGACGGCCTGCGACACCCACGAGTTCAGTGACACGCCGTTCTGGGCCGCCGCCTCCTCGGCGCGTGCCTTGATCTGCTCGACGAGGCGCAGCGTCACCCGGCTGATGTCCCCGGTGACGTCCTCGAAAGTCGTTGTGGTGCCTGTGGTTTCGGTGGGCGCATCCGTGTGCACCTCGAGCACCGCCGCGCTGCCGTCGAGACGCACGGTGACCACCCGGTCGCCGAGCTCCTTCGAGACCTCCGCCGCCATGTCCGACAGTGCCCGCAGCACGGCCAGGCGGGCGGGCGCGGCGACCGCTGTGGCGAGGGCTGCCGCGGTCCGGCGGGTCTGTTCGTCGCCGAGCTCCGCGGCGGCGACGAGGGACTCGGTGATCGCGTCCAGGTACGGGTCCAGGTTCATGACGCCATACTGATGTCAACGATGATGTCAGTCAAGACGTCAACACGCGGCCCGCGTCCGGTGCCGCCCGCGGCGGCGCTACGGTTCGACTGGATCGACAACCTGGAGGAGAACCGATGGCGCCCGAGCCCGTCACGCTGAAGGTCAGGCTGGTGGCCAAGACCGAGTTCGTCCCGCCCGCCGACGTGCCCTGGGAGACCGACGCCGACGGCGGGGAGGCACTCGCCGAGTTCGCCGGCCGGGCCTGCTACCAGAGCTGGTCCAAGCCCAACCCGCGCACGGCCACGAACGCCGGGTACCTACGCCACCTGCTCACCGTCGGGCACCTGTCCGTGCTCGAGCACGGTTCGGTGAGCTTCTACATCACCGGCATCTCCCGGTCGTGCACCCACGAACTCATCCGGCACCGGCACTTCTCCTATTCCCAGCTGTCCCAGCGGTTCGTCCGCGGCAGCGACGCGCCGGTCGTGGTCCCGCCGGCCGTGGCGGGGGATCCGCGGCTCGAGGAACTGTTCCTCGCCGCCGCCGAGTCCAGCCGGGCCGCGTACATCGAACTGCTCGACGCGCTCGACGCGAAACTGTCCCACCTGCCCGAGGGGCCGATCCGCGCGAAACAGGCCCGCGAGGCCGCGCGATCGGTGCTGCCCAACGCCACCGAGACCCGCGTCGTCGTCACCGGCAACTACCGGTCCTGGCGGCACTTCGTGGCCATGCGCGCGACCGAGCACGCCGACGTCGAGATCCGCCGCCTCGCCGTCGAGTGCCTGCGTCAGCTGCAGGACGCCGCGCCGAACATCTTCGGCGACTTCACCATCACCCGCCTGCCCGACGGCTCCGAGGTCGCCGCCAGCGCCTTCGCCGCCGACACCTGACCGGCAGGTGTGTGTGGAACAGCCCCCGTCACGCGGTAGCCTTCTGACCATGACCAACGGTGATTCCGCTTCTGCTGTCGAGCTTCCGTTCGGCACCATCGCCACAGCGATGGTGACCCCGTTCACCGCCGACGGCAAGCTCGACGTGGACGCGGGTGTGCGTCTTGCCGCCTACCTGGTCGACGGCGGCTGCGATGCGCTGGTTCTCGCGGGCACCACCGGCGAATCGCCGACCACCACCGAGAACGAGAAGCTCGAGCTGATGCGCGCCGTGCTCGCCGCGGTGGGGGACCGCGCGAAGATCATCGCCGGCGCCGGCAGCAACGACACCGCCCACAGCGTCGAACTCGCCCGCGACGCCGCGCGGGCCGGCGCCCACGGCCTGCTCGTCGTCACTCCGTACTACTCGCGGCCGCCGCAGGCCGGGCTCTACGCCCACTTCACGGCCGTCGCGAACGCCACCGACCTGCCGGTCATGCTCTACGACATCCCACCGCGCTCGGTCGTGCCGATCGAAACGGAGACGCTGCGCCGGCTCGCGGAGCATCCGCGCATCGTGGCGGTCAAGGACGCCAAGGGCGACCTCAACGCCGGTGCCGAGCTCATCGGCACCACCGACCTGAAGTTCTACTCCGGCGACGACCCGCTGAACCTGCCGTGGCTGTCCGTCGGCGCCGTCGGATTCGTCAGTGTCATCGGGCATCTCGTTCCCGGCCGGCTGCGCGAGCTGTACGACGCCTTCCAGGCCGGCGACCTCGTCCGCGCCCGCGCGGTCAACCTGAGCCTCATGCCGATCCTGCGCGCCGTCTCCCGCCTCGGCGGGGTGAGCGCGTCGAAGGCAGGTCTGCGGTTGATGGGTCTCGACGTCGGCGAGCCGCGCCTGCCCCAGGTGGCGCCGACCTCTGCGCAGATCGACGCGCTCGCCGCGGATCTGCACGCCGCGGGGGTGCTCGCGTGAGCCGCCCGTCGCGCGGCCGGGGCCGCGCCACCCGCAACGCCGGACCGCCCAGCGGCCGGCCCGCGCGCCGGACCGTGCAGACCTCGGCCAACACCCAGCGGCCCGATCCGCGCAAGGTGGCGGACATGTCGGGGCGCCTCGGCACCCCGCCGAAGGCGCCGCCGAAGGGCCTGCGCGTCGTCGCGCTCGGCGGCATCGGCGAGATCGGCCGCAACATGACGGTCTTCGAGCATCAGGGCCGGCTCCTCGTCATCGACTGCGGCGTGCTCTTCCCCGAGGACCAGCAGCCCGGCGTCGACCTGATCCTGCCGGACTTCCGGCACATCGAGGACCGCATGGACGACGTCGAAGCCGTCGTCCTCACCCACGGCCACGAGGATCACATCGGGGCGGTGCCGTTCCTGCTGCGCCTGCGTCCCGACATCCCGGTCGTGGGCTCGAAGTTCACCCTCGCGCTCGTCGCCGCGAAATGCCGCGAGCACCGGCTGCGGCCCAACCTCGTCGAAGTCGTCGAGGGGGACAAGACCACGCACGGCCCGTTCGAGTGCGAGTACTTCGCCGTCAACCACTCGATCCCGGACGCGCTCGCCGTCGCCGTCCGCACCGAGGCCGGGCTCGTGCTGCACACCGGCGACATCAAGCTCGACCAGTTGCCGCTCGACGGCCGCCTCACCGACCTCGCCGGATTCTCCCGGCTCGGCGACGAGGGCGTCGACCTGTTCCTCGTCGACTCCACCAACGCCGAGGTGCCGGGCTTCGTGATGCCCGAACGCGAGATCGGCGGCGTCCTGGACAACGTCATCGGCAAGGCCACCCAGCGCGTGATCGTCGCGTCCTTCGCCAGCCACGTGCACCGCATCCAGCAGGTCGTCGACGTCGCCGGGCGGTACAACCGCCGCATCGCCTTCGTCGGACGGTCGATGGTGCGCAACATGCAGATCGCGCAGGACCTCGGCTACCTGCGGGTGCCGGACGGGCTCGTCGTCGATCTCGACACCGCCGCGACATTGCCCGACAACCGGCTCGTGCTGATCTCCACCGGCTCGCAGGGTGAACCGCTGTCCGCGCTGTCGCGCATGGCGCGCGGCGAGCACCGCCAGATCAACATCAAGGCCGATGATCTCGTCATCCTGGCTTCCTCCCTGATCCCGGGCAACGAGAATTCGGTGTTCGCGGTCGTCAACGGCCTCGCCAAGCGAGGCGCCACCGTCGTCACCCAGCAGAACGCGAAGGTGCACGTCTCCGGCCACGCCTCCGCGGGCGAGCTGCTGTACCTGTACAACGCGGTGCGCCCGACGAATGCGATGCCGGTGCACGGCGAATGGCGGCACCTGCGGGCCAACGCGGCGCTGGCCGAGGCGACCGGGGTGCCGCGGGACCGGATCGTGCTCGCCGAGGACGGCGTGGTCGTCGACCTCGTCGACGGGCTCGCGGAGATCGTCGGACAGGTACCCGTCGGCCACGTCTACGTCGACGGCCTGTCCGTCGGTGACGTCGGCGAATCGACCCTGTCGGACCGGTTGATCCTCGGCGAGGGCGGCTTCATCTCCATCTCCGTCGCCGTGGACGAGAACGGTCGCGCCGTGAGCACCCCGGGGGTGTCCGGCCGCGGCTTCTCCGACGACCCGGGAGCGCTCTCCGAGGCCGCGCAACTCGTGGACAAGGTCCTCAACGAGCTCGCCGCCGAGGGTATCGACGACGCCCACCGCATCGCCCAGGCGATCCGCCGTGTCGTCGGGCGCTGGGTGTCCGACACCTACCGTCGCCGGCCGATGATCGTGCCGACGGTGATCACCGTCCCGGGCCCGGCGTAGCCGCGCCGGCGCAACCGCACCCTGCCGTGCCGGACGGTCCGGCGCTACCGGACGGTCCGGCACTACAGTGGGCCGCGTGAGCCTCGCCCGTGACGAACGACACGCACTCGTCCGCACCATGACACAGACCGGTCCCGACGCCCCCACCCTGTGCGGGGACTGGACCGCCCGGGACCTCGCCGCCCACCTCGTGGTCCGCGAACGCCGGATCGACACGATGCCGGGCATCGTCCTGCCACCCCTGGCCGGGCACACCGAGCGGGTGCGCGCCGAGGCGGCGGGAGGGTCGTGGGAGCAACTGCTCGCCGACATCGAGTCCGGACCGCCGATCTGGTCGCCGCTGTACCTCGTCGACGGACTCGCCAATGCCGCGGAGATGTTCGTCCACCACGAGGACGTGCGGCGCGCCGCGCCCGGGTGGGAGCCGCGACCGCTCGACCCGTCGACCCAGGACCGCCTGTGGCAGATGGCCCGGCAGGTCGGCCGGCGCGGCTATCGCGGCACCGACGTCACGGTGGTGTTCGAACGCCCCGACGGCACCCGCGCGACGGTCCGGCGTCGCGGGCCGCGCACCGTGGTCCTGCGCGGCGAACCCGCCGAGCTGCTCCTGCATGCGTTCGGCCGTGACGAGGTGCGCGTCGAGACGTCCGGGGAGGCGGCCGACGTCGCGGAGGTCGCCGCATCCGGTCGCGGCATCTGATCCGTCCCGGCGCCGGTGTGACCACCGCGTGCGGCTGATGCCGGTGTTGCGGATGGTTCGGTTGTGGACATTGCGACTAACCTGACGGGTATGGCAGGAAAGTCGGGTGCCCGCGGATCGTCGTCAACGACCTCACGGTCGAGGTCGGGCGCGCGCGGCTCGTCCGCCGCCGCGGGCTCGTCGTCGCGGACGAAGAGCAGCACCCGCAAGCCCGCCACAACGACCCGCCGGCAACCGGCCGCGCGGCGCCCGGCCCGCGCCACCACCCCCCGGCGCAAGGCGCCCGCCCGCTCGTCGCGGGGCAGCGTCCTGCACACGCTCGGTCGCGGGATCGGGAGCGGCTGGACGATGATCGCCCGCGGTGTGGGCGCCACCACCCGCACGATGGGCAGGGTGACGGAGGTCGAGCACGGCCACCGCCGCGACGGCATCGCCCTCGGGCTCATCGCCGCGAGCGTCGTCGTCGCCGGCACCGTCTGGTTCGCGGTCGGTGGCCCGCTCGGGGGCTGGCTCGAGACCGCAGTCCGCGCGGTCGTCGGCGGCGCCAGCGCGGTGCTGCCGCTGGCCGGCCTCGTGATCGCCGTCGTCCTCATGCGCACCGAGCCGCGGCCGGAGATCCGGCCCCGGCTCGTCCTCGGGTCGCTGCTCGTCGCGCTTCCCGCACTCGGCCTGTGGCACATCGCCTCGGGTATGCCGGACGACGGCCCGGGCCGCGAGGGCGGCGCCGGGTTCGTCGGCTACCTGGTGGGCGGACCCCTCACCGACGGTCTGACGGTGTGGCTGTCGGTTCCGTTGCTGCTGATGGCGGCCGGCTTCGGGATCCTGCTGCTCACCGGCACGACGATCCGGGAACTGCCCGGCATGTTCCGCGACTACTTCGGTCTGCACTACCGAGCCGACGACGAGTACGGCGAGTACGACCCGGACCCTGCCGGCGGCTACGACCCGGAGCGCGACCCGACCCTGTTCGACGCCGACGGCTATCCCGTCGAGCGGCGCACCCGGACCCGGCGGCGCACCCCGGTCGAGAACTACCCCACGGACGAGTTCGACGGCGACGCCCGCACCGAGGTGCTGCCCCTGTGGGAGCCGGATCCGGCGCCCGCCACGTCGCCGGCACCCGAACCCGAACCGGCGCCGGAACCGGCGCCGGAACCGCCGCGGGCCCGCACCCGGCCCAAGGCGGCCCCCGCACCGGTCCCGCCGGCGGAGGAGCCACCCGCCGACGACAAGCTCGAGCCGCTCGTGCCCGATCGGGTGGTCGAGGGCGACTACACCCTGCCGTCGCTCGGGCTGCTGCTCGAGGGCGACCCACCCAAGCAGCACAGCTCGGCGAACGATCAGATGATCGAGGCCATCACCGAGGTGCTCGAGCAGTTCAAGATCGACGCCGCCGTCACCGGCTTCACCCGCGGCCCGACGGTCACGCGGTACGAGGTGGAACTCGGCCCGGGTGTGAAGGTCGAGAAGATCACCGCACTCGCCCGCAACATCGCCTACGCCGTGGCCACCGACAACGTGCGACTGCTCGCGCCGATCCCCGGCAAGTCCGCGGTCGGCATCGAGGTCCCGAACTCGGATCGTGAGCTGGTGCGTCTCGCCGATGTGCTCGCCGCACCGTCGACCCGCAAGGACCACCACCCGCTGGTGATCGGGCTCGGCAAGGACATCGAGGGCGACTTCGTCTGCGCGAACCTGGCGAAGATGCCGCACCTGCTGGTCGCCGGCTCCACCGGCTCCGGCAAGTCGAGCTTCGTCAACTCGATGCTGGTGTCGCTGCTCGTGCGCGCCACGCCGGACGAGGTCCGGATGATCCTCATCGACCCGAAGATGGTCGAGCTCACGCCCTACGAGGGCATCCCGCACCTGATCACGCCCATCATCACCCAGCCGAAGAAGGCGGCCGCCGCCCTCGCGTGGCTGGTGGAGGAGATGGAACAGCGCTACCAGGACATGCAGGCCAACCGGGTGCGGCACATCGACGACTTCAACACCAAGGTCAGGTCCGGCGAGATCACCGCGCCGCTCGGCAGCGAGCGCGTCTACCGGCCCTACCCGTACATCCTGGCGATCGTCGACGAGCTCGCCGACCTGATGATGACGGCCCCGCGCGACGTGGAGGACGCGATCGTGCGGATCACCCAGAAGGCCCGCGCCGCCGGCATCCATCTGGTGCTCGCCACGCAGCGGCCCTCGGTGGACGTCGTGACCGGCCTGATCAAGACGAACGTGCCGTCGCGGCTCGCGTTCGCCACGTCGTCGCTGACCGACTCCCGGGTCATCCTCGACCAGCCCGGTGCCGAGAAGCTCATCGGCATGGGCGACGGCCTGTTCCTGCCGATGGGCGCCGGAAAGCCGATCCGGATGCAGGGCGCGTTCATCACCGACGAGGAGATCGCGGCCGTCGTCGACTTCGCCAAGAACCAGAAGGAACCGGAGTACACCGAGGGCGTCACGACGGCGAAGGCGGGCGAGAAGAAGGACGTCGACCCCGACATCGGCGACGACCTCGACGTTCTCCTGCAGGCGGTCGAGCTGGTGGTGTCGAGCCAGTTCGGTTCGACGTCGATGCTGCAGCGCAAGCTGCGCGTCGGCTTCGCGAAGGCGGGTCGGCTGATGGATCTGATGGAGACCCGCGGCGTCGTCGGTCCCAGCGAGGGGTCCAAGGCGCGGGAGGTCCTGGTCAAACCGGAGGAACTCGACGGCCTGCTGTTCTCGATCCGCGGCGGCGGGGACGGGGCGGCGCCGGCGCCGGCGGAGTAGGGCCGGCGGCACGGTTCGATGCCGCGACCCGCGTGTGGTTGAATGGGAGACGTGGAGGGGAGTATCCCCTAACCCGCGGCAGTTCCGTCAACACGTGCGACACCGATGTCGTTCCGGGGCTGCCGACCTCGAAGCCGCACCGTCGAGCTGCGATCCGAGGTGGGAGAGACCTCCGGTGGTTAGCTGTACCTACCGGAGGAATATCTGCCGATGCATGTCACCCCGCTCACCTGGATCGTCACCATCCTGGTGATTCTCGGGCTCTTCGTCTTCGACTTCTACGCCCACGTCCGCAAACCGCACGCGCCGTCGCTGCGCGAGTCAGGCTTCTGGTCGGCGGTGTTCATCGGCCTCGCCGTGGTGTTCGGCGTCGTGGTGTTCGCGATCTGGGGGCCGACGTACGGCGGTGAGTACTTCGCCGGTTACGTCACCGAGAAGGCCCTCAGCGTCGACAACCTGTTCGTGTTCGTCATCATCATGTCGACCTTCGCGGTGCCGCGCGAGTACCAGCAGAAGGTGCTCACGATCGGCATCGTCCTGGCGCTCGTGATGCGCGGGGCGTTCATCGCCGTGGGTGCCGCGGCCATCAACGCCTACAGCTGGGTGTTCTACCTGTTCGGGGCATTCCTCATCTACACCGCGATCAAGCTGATCCGCGAGCACGGAGACGAGGTCGAGCACGAGAAGGAGCGGGAGAACCGCATCGTCTCGCTGGTCCGCAAGGTGTACCCGACCACCGACGAGTACCACGGCGACAAGCTGTTCACCCGGATCGACGGCAAGCGCTTCGCCACCCCGATGCTGCTCGCCCTCGCCGCCATCGGCTTCACCGACATCCTGTTCGCGCTCGACTCGATCCCGGCGATCTACGGCCTCACCAGCGAGCCCTACCTGGTGTTCACCGCCAACGCGTTCGCCCTGATGGGCCTGCGGCAGCTGTTCTTCCTCATCGGCGGTCTGCTCGAGCGGTTGGTCTATCTGTCCTACGGCCTGTCCGTGATCCTCGCGTTCATCGGTGTCAAGCTGGTGCTGCACGCGCTGCACGAGAACACCCTGTCGTTCGTCAACGGCGGTGAGCACGTCGCGGTGCCGGAGATCTCGACCTGGCTGTCGCTGGGCGTGATCGTCGGCGTGCTGGTGGTGACGACCGTCGCGAGCCTGCTCAAGACGCGCAGCGAGAAGGCCGACCTCACCTGACCTTCCCGCCGCGCCGGTGACGGGCGTCAGTCGTTGAAGACGCCCATCACCGGGAGCCACTGCGTGATCCGGACCTCGTCGAGCAGCCCCTGACGGGCGAACGGATCCTGAGCCATGACCTCCCGCACCGCGGGCTCGTCCGCGGCCTCGACGAGGATCAGTGCGCCGGACCCGTCGGCCCACGGGCCGGTCGCGCGCACCGTCCCGGCCTCGACGAGTTCGCCGAGCCAGCCGCGGTGGGCGGGCCGGTGCTCGTTGCGGCCGCTCGCGGTGGCCTCGGAGTAGGTGTACTCGACGGCGAACAGGGGCATGGGTCCTCGCATTCGTGACAGGTGGGCGGAAGGGGGCGGCTCAGAGCGTGAGCAGCATCCGGGTGTTTCCGAGGGTGTTCGGTTTGACGTAGCTCAGATCCAGGAACTCGGCGACACCGGTGTCGTACGAGCGGCACATCTCCGCGTACACCTCGGCGGTGACGGGTGTGCCGTCGATCTCGGTGAATCCGTGCCGGCCGAAGAACTCGACCTCGAACGTGAGCACGAACAGCCGTTCGAGTTCGAGTTCGCGGGCGACGTCGATCAGGCGGGACACCACGAGATGGCCGACCCCGCGACCCTTGACCCGGGGATCCACCGCGACGGTCCGGATCTCGCCCAGGTCGGACCACAGCACGTGCAGGGCCCCGCAGCCGACCACGGTGCCCGCCGTCTCGGCCACCCAGAACTCCTGCACGGCCTCGTACAGCGTGACGAGGTTCTTCTCCAGGAGGATCTTGCCCGAGTAGATGTCGACCAGCCGCTTGATCTCCGGAATGTCGCCGGTTCGCGCACGTCGTACGAGGATGCGGTCGTGAGTCTCCTGGTCCGTCGTCCGCGAAGTCATAGTGGTGAACAGTAGCCGGTCGCTCTACCGATATTGTGTCCGTGTGCCGGTCGGATCCCCATGCTCACGTGTCGCCCCGGCGGACCCGGGTCCGCCTCGTCCTGCGGCGACGTCCGTGGCGCGGAGGCCGGCGTGAGCGCGCCGCATCCGGAGGTGGCCGGAACCGGCGGTGCGGCGGCGGCTCCCGGGCCGCATGCCCCCGCGGCCGCGGAGCCGGTCCCGCTGTGGAACATCGCCAACATCCTCACCATGCTGCGGATCGTTCTGGTGCCGGTCTTCCTTCTGGTGCTGTTCGTCGGCGACGGTCACGACGTCGCGTGGCGCATCGCCGCGACGGGTGTGTTCGCCGTCGCGGCGATCACGGACCGCATCGACGGACAGCTCGCCCGCAAGTACGGACTCGTGACCGATTTCGGCAAGCTCGCCGATCCGATCGCCGACAAGGCGCTCATCGGCGCCGCCCTCGTGGGCCTGTCGCTGCTCGGTGACCTGTCGTGGTGGGTGACCGGCATCATCGCGGCCCGCGAGCTCGGCGTCACGGCGCTGCGCTTCTTCGTGCTGCGGCACGCGGTGATCCCCGCCAGCCGCGGCGGGAAGGCCAAGACCCTGGTCCAGACGCTCGCGATCGTGCTGTACCTGCTCCCGCTGCCGGAGGCGGCGATGCCCTTCGCCGTCGCCCTCATGGGACTCGCGGTGATCCTGACGGTGGGCACCGGCATCGACTACGTGGTCCAGGCGGCGCGACTGCGCGCCGGGGTGCACCGCGTCGAACAACAGCACGGGGAGTGAGGCGGTGCCCGACCCGCTCGTTCCCGGCACCGCGGCCGCGGAACTGGTCGCGACCCTGGCCGCGCGGCGGCAGACGGTGGCCACGGCCGAATCACTCACGGCCGGGCTGATTGCGGCGACGATCGCCGGGGTACCCGGCGCCAGCGTGGTGCTGCGCGGGGGGCTGATCGTCTACGCCACCGACCTCAAGTCCACCCTGGGCGGCGTGGACCCGGAACGGCTCGTGGCGGACGGGCCGGTCTCCGAGTCCACCGCCGCGGCCCTGGCCGAGGGCGCAGCGGCTCGCTGCGGAGCGACGTGGGGCGTGGGCATCACCGGCGTGGCCGGACCGGACCCGCAGGACGGGCACCCGCCGGGCACGCTGTATCTCGGGATCGCCGGGCCGGGCGGCACGGTGGTCACCCGCCCGCCGGTGCGCGGGGACCGGTGGGACATCCGGGCCGGGGCTGCCCGTGCCGCCGTGTCGGGCCTACTCACCCGCGTGCGCGGCGCCGCGGGGATGTAGTGTCTTGACACCGCGGTACCGGTGGCAGCCGGACCCGTGCGGAGCCGCGCCCGGCAGGGTTTTCGTGCCCGGGCGGGGAGCCGGGAACCCGGCGACGTGCGTCGTGCGTTGACGGGTTGAGCGACGACGGACGAAGGAGGATGGGATGGCGCTGTTGTTGCGTGAGGCAATCGGTGACAGTCTTCGGCGCACCCGCGTTTCGCAGAGCCGCACCCTGCGTGAGGTCTCCAGCAGCGCCCGGGTCAGCCTCGGCTACCTCTCCGAGATCGAACGCGGGCGCAAGGAGGCGTCGAGCGAACTGCTCGCCGCGATCTGCGACGCCCTCGACGTCCCCTTGTCCGACGTGCTCTTCGACGTCAGCGAGTCGCTTGCCGATGCGGTTCCCGCCCGCGGCCGGACCCCGGTCGGGGCGGCGGCAGGTCTCGGGGCCGAGCCGAAGTCCCGGGACTCGGACGCCCGCGCCGCCGAGCACGCGGCGCTCGTGGCGCAGGACACGCGTGTGGTGATCCCGCCGCCGGCGGCACGCGCGCTGGCCGCCGCATAACATGGAGGACGGACCGCGCCGGCCTGGCCGGACGCGGCCGAAAGCGACACAATTCGGGTCACCACCGGGGGGTGGCTCGGGACACACGGCGGCCGGGTACGCGGGGATCACACGGCCGACCGGAAACGGTGCGCGAGGGCCGCGCACCGGGTCGCGTTCGCCGCGGCGTACCAGATGGAGGCAGGATCACTCCCATGGCTAATCCGTTCGTCAAGGGTTGGAAGTACCTGATGGCGCTCTTCAACTCGAAGATCGATGAGAAGGCCGATCCGAAGGTCCAGATTCAGCAGGCGATCGAGGACGCGCAGCGCCAGCACCAGGCACTGTCCCAGCAGGCCGCGTCCGTCATCGGCAATCAGCGTCAGCTCGAGATGAAACTCAACCGTCAGCTCGACGAGGTCGAGAAGCTCAACGCGAGCGCGCGGCAGGCCGTGCTCATGGCGGATCAGGCCAACGCCGCCGGCGACACCGAGAAGGCCATCCAGTACACGAACGCCGCGGAGGCGTTCGCGGCCCAGCTGGTGACCGCCGAGCAGTCCGTCGAGGATCTGAAGGTGCTGCACGATCAGTCCCTGCAGGCCGCGGCGCAGGCGAAGAAGGCCGTCGAGCAGAACGCGATGGCTCTCCAGCAGAAGGTGGCCGAGCGCACCAAGCTGCTCAGCCAGCTCGAGCAGGCCAAGATGCAGGAGCGCGTGAGCGAGTCCCTGCGCTCGATGGACTCGACGCTCGCCGCGCCCGGCACCACGCCGAGTCTCGACGCGGTCCGCGAGAAGATCGAGCGTCGTTACGCCACCGCGCTCGGATCCGCCGAGCTCGCGCAGAACTCGGTGCACGGCCGGATGCTCGAGGTCCAGCAGGCCACCGTCCAGATGGCCGGCCACAGCCGTCTCGAGCAGATCCGGGCCTCCATGAAGGGCGAGGCGCTGCCCGGCGCGGCGGCACCCGCGACCCCCGCGGTCAACCCCACCAAGGAACCGCCGTCGGCGGCGGGAAGCGCCGGCTCGCAGTAGCGCCGGGGTCGATGGCAGACGGCAGAAACGCGGCAACGCAATGAACACACCCGCACGCGGCCGGACCGGACAGTTCCCCGGTCCGGCCGCGGCTGCGCTCCGGGACATGACCGGCAGCGTGGTCGAGGCGGCGCGCCGCTGGAACGACCCCGCGGCCCGGGTGCGCCGCAAGAAGCGCCGCGCCCGCCGGCGTGCCCGCCTGTTCGGCGCAGCCTCCGGAATGAGCGGTGTCGGCACCGCGACGCTGGTGGCCGCGTCGGCCCCCGACTGGACCATCGTCGCCACCGGCGGGACGACCGCCGCGCTCGTCGTGCCCGCCGTGCTGGCGGTGCGTACCTTCCGGCGCCTCGACGCCGTGCCGCTGCCGCCGCCGGCACCCGCCCGCCGGGCCCTGCCGCCGTCGGGTTCCGTCGCGCGGGCCCCGATGGCCCGGCTGGCGAGCGACGAACAGAGCCTCGCCCAGCTGCTGTCGGTGCTGGCTCGTTCCCGCACCGTCGCCGCCGACGACCTCGAGGAGATCGCCGCGGCCGCCCGGGAGGCCTCCGACGCGCTCGAGGCCGTCGCGGTGGATGTGGTCGCGCTCGAATCCGCCGCCCGGGACAGCGCCGCCGCCGGGGCGCACCTCGGGGCGGCCGTCGCGGCCGCCGGACAGCGACTCGACACGGGCGTCGACCAATTCGAGGAACTCGTCGCCGCCGCGGCCCGGCTCGCGGCGGCCCCCGACGGAACCCGTTCGATGGCCCTGCTCGACCGGCAGCGCGCCGAGCTGATCTCGGCCTCGGACCGGCTCGAGAGCTGGGCCCAGTCGTGGCGGGAGATCCGGCAGATCGAGGGCCGCTACCGGTACTGACGTCGCCCCGGTGGCTCAGTCGTCCAGGCCGCGGGCGACGAGGGCCTCGCCCATCGCCTCCGCGGTCAGCAACGCCCCCACGACGACGGGCACCGCCAGGGCCCGCAGCGAGAAGCCGAGCCCGCGGGCCTTGCGTGCCTCGGTCACCTGCGCGACGATCCCGCCGAGCATCGGGACGGCCCGGACGGTCATCACCAGCACGAGGCCGACCCGCTCCGGATCCACGCCGACCCGCCGGAACGGGCCCAGCCCCGCCACGATCGCATCGAGCATGTCGCTCACCCGGGTGGTCAGCGTCACCAGCGCGGCGAGGGCCACGGCAACCAGCAGCTGACCGGACACCACCACCGCCCGCTCCCAGCCGGCGAGCAGCACCTGGAACGCCGCGATCACCACGAGCATCCACAACAGCGGCCGGAGCTGTCGCAGCGCGGGCCGGGGCGGGATCCGCGCCAGCAGGTAGAGCCCGAGCACGACCGCCCCGGCCACCGGCACCTGCCACGGTTGCCGCATCCACACCGTGAGCGCGACGATGAGCACCGCGGTGACCAGCAGCTTCGGGCCCGCGGGCGCCCGGTGCAACGGCGACGCCGCGCGATGGTACAAGCCCAGGGTGCTCACGCGACCAGCCTGCGGTAGTAGTCGATCGCCGGGCCGGGTGTGTCGTCGGCGACGACGCGCCCACCGTCGACGACGAGCACCCGGTCGAAGCCGGTCAGCAGGTCCAGATGGTGGGTGACCACCACCAGTTGCTGCTCGAGGGCGGCGAAGGTCCGCGCGATCAGCCGGGCGTTGCGCAGATCCAGCAGCGTGGTGGGCTCGTCCGCCACCAGCACCTGCGGATCGGTGACCATGATCGCCGCGAGGGCCAGGAGCTGCTTCTGCCCGCCGGAGAGCAGGTGACTCGGGTGGTCGTGGTGCCCGGCCAGCCCGAAGTCGGCGAGCACCCGCCGTACCCGCTCCGCGCGCTCGGCCTTGCTCAGTCCGCTGCGGCGCAGGGAGAAGGCGACGTCTTCCGCGACCGTGGGCATCACGATCTGATGGTCGGGATCGGTGAAGACGAATCCCACGCGCCGGCGCACCTCGCGGGCCTTGCGGGCGGTGTCCAGGCCGTCCACCGTGACCGTGCCGGAGGTCGGGATCACCAGACCGTTGATCATCCGGGCCAGGGTGGACTTGCCGCTGCCGTTGGCGCCGACGATCCCGACGCGGCGCTCGGTGAGGGTCACGTCGATGCCGTCGAGGACGGTGCGCTCACCGTAGGCGTGGCCCACCTGCCGGAAGCGGATCTCGCTCATGCGGTCGTGCCCGGCCCGGCGCTCAGCGCGCGGGGTCGGTGGCCGGGCGTGCCGGTGCGCTCGGGCTGAGCAGGGCCGGGTAGGCGCGGTGCACCTGGGCGGCGACGACCGCCGCGACGACGGCCTTGAGCAGGTCACCGGGCAGGAAGGTGGCGTTCGCGCTCAGCGCCGCCCACAGCGTGAGATCGGTGCGTGCGAGCATGCCGGCGATACCGAAGACGTAGAGCACGACGATGCCACCGAGGACGTTGACGGCGATGCCCGGCAGCACCCGGTAGCGGGGCAGCATGCGCGCCGAGAGCCAGCCGATCACCGCGACGGCGGGAAGCCAGCCGAGCAGGAAGCCGACCGTCGGGCCGGCCAGCGCCGTGAGGGTCGTGCGTCCCCCGGCGAGCACCGGCAGCGCCAGGCCCAGCACGATCACCGTGGCCACCGACAGCACGCCCTTGCGGACGCCGAGCAGCGCCCCGGCGAGCATCACGCCCAGCGTCTGCAGCGTGATCGGCACGCCCGACGAGCCGACGGTGATCTGCCCGGGCAGACCCAGAGCGATGATCAGGGCGGCGAACACGGCGATCTGCGCCAGGTCGCGGGCGGGCGTGCGGCGGGTCGAGGACACGATTCTCAGCCTTCTGACGAGGGGACCGAACCTGTCGAGGGTATGTCGCCGCGGCGTGCTCCTTCTCACCACCCCGCTCCGGGCCGGCCCCCGAACAGGGCCGCACCGGCCTCCGGGTAACCACCCATCTTTCCCTGATCTCTGCGTTGACCTGGTGTTTTTCCGACCGTGGGGTGTCACGATCGACAACGAACGGCAACGACGCAAGGAGAAGACGATGTTCTGGAAGATCGTGGGTGTGGTGGCGCTGGTGTGGATCGCCCTCGTGGTGGTCGGGGCGCTCGCGGAGCACCTGTTCGGGATTCTCGTGGTGAGCGCGCTGATCTTCGGCGGCTACATGCTGTACAAGGCCGTGGCCGGCAGCAAGGACGACCACATCACCCACGTGTGATGTGGTCGCGGCGGCTCAGCGCCGCAGCAACTGTGCGAGCAGCCGGCGACCCTGCCCGAGCGACACGTCGGGCAGGTACGCATGACCGACGGCGATGCCGATCGTGGGCAGGGCCGCGGCGTCCGGGAACACCATGTACATGGGCCGGTGCTGCGGCTGGAACTTCGCCTTGAAGGCGAGCAGCGACCGGAAGCCGTAGACCGGCTCGAGGGTGCGGCCCAGCAGGTCGAGCAGCGCGTCGAGCGCGCCGCGGTCGAGCGCGCCGCGGTCGAGGGCGCCGCGGTCGAGGGCGCCGGCCGACGGGTCGGCGCCGGCGAGCGGCGCGCCGGACAGGCTGAGGAACTCGAGGCCCTGTTCCTGCGCGGACATGGCGGCCGAGGCGATGAGGAACTCCATCGCGGGACGGAAGCCGTCGGAGCGGCGGCGCATGAAGTCGAGGGTCAGGCCGACCAGGGCGCCGTCCCGGTAGACCGGCATCCACGACGTCACGGCGTGCACGTGGTCGTCCGCGTCGATCGCCAGGAGCAGCCGCACCTCGGGGTCGCGCAGTTCCTCGAGCCCACCGAGGGTGAAGCCCATCTCGGGGAGGCCCTTGTCGGCGACCCATTCCTCGGAGATCTCGACGATCTGCTCCGTCATCGGCAACGGCGCCTCGGTGAACGTCGTCCACCGCGCCTCCACGCCGTCCTTGGCGGCGCGGTTGAGGGCGGTGCGGACGTCCTGGAACTTCTTGCCCTTGAACGCGAGGCCGGGAAGCGCGACGACCGTCTCCTCGGCCACCCGCAGACAGCTCCAGCCGTGGTCCCGGGCGATCGCGGCGGTGTCCTCCCCGACGGAGTAGAAGCACGGGGTCCAGCCGTTGCCGAGGCAGTACGCGGCGAACTCGTCGATCGCGTTCTCCAGGCCGGCCGGATCACCCACCGGGTCGCCCGTGGTCAGGGCGACACCCGAGTGCACGCGGTAGGCCACGGCGTGCCGGCCGTCCTCGCCGAACCAGTAGTGGTTGCCGGGCCACGTCGTCATCCACGACAGCGAGGTGCCGCCGGGGGAGTGCAGCAGTGCACGCACCCGGTGTTCGTCGCCGGGATCGTGTCCGAGAGCGGGGACCAGGAAGCTCCGGACCATCAACAGGCAGAACGCGGCCCACACCAGCACCCCCACCCACTCGAACAGCAGCGTGGCGGCCGGGGTCAGCGGCAGTACCGGCGGCTCGAACAGCTGCAGATACACGGGTGGGACGAGACGTCGCGGCGCGTCGCGCACCAGCGTGGCGGCGCCGGGGTCGCGGTCGAAGCCGTCGGCGAGCAGCGCCCCCACCACCACGTAGGTGACGAGCGCGGCACCCGCCGCGGCGGCGGTGCCCAGCCACACCCGCGGATACGTCCCGCGCGGGGCGCGCACCCCGAACAGCCGGCGGGTCATCAGCAGCAGCACGAGCACCGCGACGAGGGCCAGCAGCGGAGCGAGTTCCATGTACACCGAGCTGGTGCGGCGGGTGCCGTACAGCAGCGACCGGGTCTCCTCCTGCTCGGTGATCTGCACGACCGCGCTGACGGCGGCCACCGCGATCAGGGCGACGTGCCCCCACACCGAGAGCAGCCACGCGGCGCGGCGGCCCCGGCGCAGTCCCTCCGCTCCCACGAGCAGCACCGCCGACGGCATCAGGTTCATCACCAGCGGTCCGATCCCGGACAGGCGCAGCGCCTGCCGCCCCTTGCGGCACTCGTCGCGCAGGGCCGGGTCGGCGCAGATGTCGACCAGTTCCCGTGCGCTGTACGGGACCTGGTCGAACAACTCCCGCAGCGCCGAGAGCGGCCCGATGGCGTGGGGGGAGAACGCCGCCAGGATCGGGCCGAGGACGCTGGCGGCGACCACCAGCGCCACGAGGGTGCGACGCTCCCGCACGGTGCCGCCGAGCGCCGGGCCCCGGGCCGCGCGGCCGAACAGCACGGGTCCGAGGAACAGGCCTGCCAGCGCCGCGCAGAGCCGCACCACGTCCTGCAGGTGCCCCGCGAACAGGGCGCTCGTCACGAGGAACACCAGCACCAGGGTGCGGATGCGGCGCCGCCACAGCGTGCCCATCGCCGCGGTGGCGGCGAGCAGGGTGCCGAGCACCCACGGCAGGGGATCCTCGGTCAGGTGCCCGTGCAGCTCGAAGCCCCACGAGTTCGGCACGGTCGACGCCAGCAGCGCCACCAGCAGGGCGAGCGCGGCACCCGCACCCTGCGAGAGCGCCGCGGCGAGTGCGAATCTGCGGCTGCCGAGGCGGTTCTCCACCGGCACCGCGACGGCGAGGATCGCCACGCTCGACAGGACGTACTCGCCCAGGCCGGACGCGAAGAGCCCGGACGTCCAGAGCACCCACGGATGCCCCTCGCCGAAGCTACGGGTGCCGAGGGAGACGTCGAGGGCCAGGTCGTGGGACGGCCCGCGCCACACGGACCCGGTGGCGATCGCGAGCACCCACATCGCCGCGAGCAGGGTCAGAGCGACGGGGGCCCGGCGCAGCGCCGCGCCGCTGCGCGCGATCACGGGGCGACGAGGCCGAGTCGGCGGCTGAGCCACGGCAGCTCCTTCTCGAGTCCGGCGGACCACACCGCGAAGCTGTGCGCTCCCGGCAGTTCCGTGAGGTGGACGTCCATGCCGGCGGCCCGGGCCGCCGTCGTGAGTTGTTCGATTCCCGAACGGTATTCGCTGTCGTCGAGGCCCACGACGAACGCCCCTGCCGAGCCGGGGTAGCGGTTGCGGGCCAGCAGGTCGGCAGGGTTGTTCCGCGCGAACGCCTCCGTGTCGCCGCCGAACACCTCGCGGATCGTGCGGTCCCGATCGCCGAGGGTCGGCTCGGCCTGGCCGGAGAAGTCGAGGAACGTGGGGTACACCTCGGGGCGGGCGGTCGCGAGCTGCAACGCGCACGTGCCTCCGTACGAGAGCCCGCCGATCGCCCAGCCCGCCGGATCGTCGTCGACCTGCAGGTGCTCGCGGACCCAGGCGGGCACGTCGAGCGCCAGGTAGGTCGCGGCGTTGCCGAGGCGGGAATCGGCGCACAGCGGGTTGTCGAACTGGCCGCCGGTGCCGTCGGCGAGCACGACGACCGGTGCCAGCCCCTCGTGCCCGGCCGCGAACGCGTCCATGATCTGCGGCAGCCGGCCCCCGATCAGCCAGTCGTCGGTGCTGCCGGGCTGGCCGGCGAGCAGCACCAGCACCGGGAGTTCGGGGCGCGGGTCGGCGAAGTAGGCGGGTGGCAGGTAGATCCGCGCGTCGCGGGCGCGGAATCCCGAGACTGCGCCGGGGATCGGGGTGGTCGTCACCGCGCCGGTCGCGGGCAGATCGGCCGGGGGCGACCAGGTCTCGGACAGCGGCCGCCGAGCGACCGTCGCCGTGGCCGGTGCCAGGGCCGCGTCGAGCGGCACGGTGCGGTAGTCGGTCATGCCGAGGGCGGAACGCACGGTGGGGTAGGCGTCGAACACCGCGTTGATCCGCCCCGCGCCCGCCACCACCACCGCCAGTGCGGCGACGACGAGGCCGGCCGCGACGAGCGGACGCGCCCGGTCCCGGCGGCGGACGAGCCACCGGCCGGCCAGGAGCGCGACGGCGAGGACGGCGACGGCGGTCCACGCGTACACATCCCGAGGCAACCGATCCGGGAACGGTCGCCACACCTGCTCGACGAGCACGGCGGCGAGCACCACCAGCACCAGGGTCAGCGCGACGGCCGTCGGAATCCCCGTCAGGAGCCAGCGGCGGTGCCGTCGCGCGGCCAGGGCGGCCAGGCCCGCGACGGTGAGGACGGTGAACACCACGGCCGCCGCCGTCGTCGTCAACCGCACGTCGAGCGCTGCTTCGACGAGCCCGGACCACGACACGCCGTCCAGTATGCGCGAGGCCCCCACCCCCGCATCGTGATCGGCGATAGTGGACGAATGGAACCGGTACCGGAGGACTGGCAGCGGGCGCTCGTGATCGCCGCGCACCCCGACGACATCGAGTACGGCGCGGCGTCCGCGGTGGCGCGGTGGACCCGACAGGGCAAGGAGGTGCGCTACGTCCTGGCGACCAGCGGCGAGGCCGGCATCGCGGGCCTGCCGCCGGCGGCGTGCGGGCCGCTGCGCGAGCAGGAGGAGCGGGCATCCGCCCGGGTCGTCGGGGTCGAGGTGGTCGAGTTCCTCGGGCATCCCGACGGCCGCCTGGTGGCGGGGCCGGACCTGCGCCGCGATCTTGCGGCGGCGATCCGGCGGCACCGACCCGAGATGGTGGTGACCGGCAATTTCGGGCTCACGTGGTTCCCCGGCGTCCTCAACAGCGCCGACCACCGTGCCCTGGGGCTGAGCGTGCTCGACGCGGTCACCGACGCGGCGAACGAGTGGATCTTCCCGGACCTGGCCGAGCAGGGTCTGCCGCCGTGGCCGGGGGTGCGGTGGGTGGCGGTGAGCACCACGTCTCCCACTCACGGAGTGGACGTCACCGACACCGTCGAGGACGGCGTCGCGTCCCTCGCCGAGCACCGCCGCTATCTCGAGGCACTCGCGCCCACCCCCGTGCTCGACCAGGCCCGGGCGCAGGTGGAGTCGGCCACGGCCGCTCTGCCCGGGTTCGCGGCGGAACGGGCCGCCGGGTTCGAGCTCTACACGTTCGGGGGCTGACCGCCGGGTACGAGGACGACTCCGGCACCGGGCACGGCCTCGACGTCCACGGGCAGCGGTCCGAGCGGTTCGCCGTCCGCGTAGGCGGAGATGCCGGGACACTCGAGCCGCACCCGCCGGGCGCGGTGCACCCTCACCTCGTCCAGGTCGACGTGGGTGCCGCGGTAGACGGTGGGGAACAGGCGCAGCAGGCGGGTCCGGTTGGCCGAGGTCACGATCACGACGTCGAGGAGGCCGTCGTCGAGACGCGCGTCCGGCGCGATGCGCATGCCGCCCCCGTAGGTGGAGGCATTGCCCACGGCCACCATCGTCGCCGCCACGTCGAGGTCGTCGCCGTCCAGCGTGATGCGATACGGCAGCAGGCGGAGATTCGCCAGTTCCGCGACCATCGCGACGTTGTAGCGCAGCCGGCCGCGCGGCCGGCGCATCCGGTTGGCGCGGTCGGTGACCAGGGAGTCGAATCCGCTGGCGAGCACGGTGCCGAACCAGTGGTCCGGCCGCCCGGGCGCCCGGACCCTTCCGAGGTCGATCGTCCGCGTGGCCCCGTCGGCGATCACGTCGGCCGCCGCCACCGGATCCGACGGCACGTGCAGGACGCGGGCGAGGTCGTTGCCGGTCCCGGCCGGGACGATGCCGAGCGGAATCCCGGTCTGCGCGAGCGCCTGCCAGGCGAGCCAGACGAGCCCGTCCCCGCCGACCGCGACGAGTGCCCCGGTTCCCTCGCCGACGGCGTGGCGCACCAGTTCGAGGGAGTGTTCCGGGGTGTCGCCGGCGATCTCGGTGACGCGCAGGCCCCGTTCGCGCAGCCGGGCCGTGGCGGACCTCGTCGCGCGCGCGGTGTGCGGGCCCGCGGCCGGGTTCGTCAGGACGGTGACGGATTCGATCACGGCAGCAGCTTTCCAGGGTTGAGGATGCCGAGCGGGTCGAGTGCGTCCTTGACCGCGCGGAGCAGGCCGGTGCCCAGAGTCCCGATCTCGTCGGCCATCCACGGCCGATGGTCGCGCCCGACCGCGTGGTGGTGGGTGACGGTGCCGCCGGCCGTCATGATCGCGTCCGTGGCGGCGCGCTTGGCCGCCGACCACTGCGTGAGGGGATCGTCCGTCTGCGCGCACACGACGGTGAAGTACAGGGACGCGCCGGTGGGGTAGGTGTGCGAGATGTGGCACAGCACCAGTGGCGGGGTGCCCTGTTCCTGCAGGGAGGCGGTGAGCGCATCGGTCACCGCCGTCCGCAGCCGCGCCAGATTGCTCCACGTGGTGGCGGTTTCGAGGGTCTCGGCGAGTGCCCCGACCCGCAGCAGGGCGTCGCGCAGGTGCGGCGCGTCGAACCGTCCCTGCTCCCAGGCGCGGGCCGGCTCTTCTCCGAGGTCGGTGCCGCCCAGGGTCGAGAGCAGGGCGTCGACCTCCGCGGCGCGGGCTCGTACGTGTTCGGCGGTGCCCTCGACGGTGGTCACGGCCAGGCATCCGGTGGGGGCGGTCGCACCGATGTGTTCGTGCAACGCGAGGTTCGTCGCGGTCTCGGTCTCGTCCGACAGGCGCAGCACGGTGGGGACGGCGCCGGTCTGCACGAGGGTGCGCAGGGCGTCCGCACCCGTGGCGAAGTCGGGAAACGACCAGGCGCGGTGGGCGGTCGCGGCGGGAATCGGGTGAATTCGCACGCCGACCTCGGTGACGATGCCGAACAGGCCCTCGGACCCGAGGAACAGTTGCCGCAGGTCCGGGCCCGCGGCCGAGGCCGGGGCGCGGCCCGCCCGGACGGTACCGCGCGGGGTGGCGACGACGAGGTGCTCGACCATCTCGTCGAACCGGCCGTGGCCCGCGGAGGCCTGGCCGGAGGATCGGGTGACGGCGAACCCGCCCACGGTCGCGTGGCGGAAGCTCTGCGGGAAGTGCCCGAGCGAGAAGCCGTGGGCACCGAGCAGCTCCTCGGCCTGCGGTCCGGTCGCGCCGGCCTGCAGCGTCGCCAGACCGGAGACCGGATCGAGATCGGTGAGCGCGTTCATCCGTTGCAGGTCCACTGCGACGACGGCCTCGAAGCCGTCGCGCACCGGATCCAGCCCGCCGACGACGCTGGTGCCGCCGCCGAACGGCACGACGGCGATCCCCTCGCCCGTGCAGTAGTCGAGTACGGCGAGCACCTCGTCGTGGCTGCCGGGCCGCAGCACCGCGTCGGGACCGTCCTGCGGGCCGGGGTTCTGTCGCCGCAGCAGGTCGAGGGTGCTCTTGCCGCCGGCGTGACGGAGCCGGGCCGCGTCGTCGTCGGCGACGTGTTCCGGACCGACGATGCGCCGCAGGCCCTGGTGGTGCCGGGTGCCCAGCCGGGACGGGGTGAGCCGCACGGCGGTCTCGGGCAGCGAACGGGCGCGCTCGGTGTCCACGCCGAGAGCCTGTCGAAGCAGTGTGCGGACGCCCTCGCCGAGTTCCTTCCGGCGGTCCGCCGTGCCCCACGCGTCCCACTCCATCTCGGCTGCGGCGGTGGGGTGTTGCGGTGTGAACCTCACAGTCATGCGTTACAGTGTTACATACAATGTCTATTCGTAACGATGAGATCCGGTCTTCCGGCCCGCCGGCGGCAACCGTCGAGAACCAGATCCTCGACGCCACCCGCTCGTGCCTGCTCGACTTCGGACTGCGGCGCACCACCCTCGCCGAGGTGGCGCGGCGCGCCGGTGTCAGCCGCCCCACGGTCTATCGTCGCTGGCCCGACACCCGTGCCCTGGTCGCGGACCTTCTCACCCGTGAGATCCGCGCCGTCCTGCCCGATCTCCGCGAAGAGGGGCCCGTCCGGCCGCGCGTCGTGCGGGCCGTCGTGACGGCCGTCGACGAGATCGGCACACATCCGCTGTTCGAGAAGATCCTGCGGTCGGACCCGGACCTGCTCATGACGTACATCGTGGACCGGCTCGGGACCAGCCAGCACGCAGTGCTCGAGGTGCTGACCGGGGCGCTCGTCCTCGGCCAGCGCGACGGCACCGTCCGCGCCGGCGACGTCCGCGCGCTCGCCGCGTTCGTGCTGCTCACCGCCCAGTCCGTGGTGCAGTCCGCCGGGATGGTCACCGAGGTGGTCGACCGGGCGGCCCTGCTGGCCGAGCTGGCGCACGCCGTCGACACCTATCTCGCACCCTCCGGGGAGGATCGCCCGTGACCGGACCCGCCTCCAGTGCCCTCGACGCCGCCCGCCGCCGCCGGGAACTCGACGACCTCGCCGCCCGGCCCACCGTCGACGTGCTCGTCGTCGGCGGCGGTGTCACCGGCGCCGGCGCCGCGCTCGACGCCGCGTCGCGCGGCCTGAGCGTCGTCCTCGTCGAACGGCACGATCTCGCCTTCGGCACCAGCCGGTGGAGTTCGAAGCTCGTCCACGGCGGCCTGCGCTATCTCGCCACCGGGAACATCGGTATCGCCCGCGAAAGTGCCGTCGAGCGGGGAATTCTCATGACCCACACGGCGCCGCACCTGGTGCGCGCGATGCCGCAGCTGGTGCCGCTGCTGCCGTCGGTCGGCCGCGGCGAGGCCGCGCTCGTGCGCACCGGGTTCCTCGCCGGCGACGCCCTGCGGGTCTCCGCGCACACGCCGTCCGCGGTGCTGCCGCGCTCGCGCCGCATCGGCGCGGGGCGCGCCGCCGACCTGGTCCCCGCCGTCCGGCGCGACGGGCTGCGCGGGGGACTGCTCGCCTACGACGGCCAGCTCGTCGACGACGCCCGGCTCGTCGTCGCCCTCGCCCGCACCGCCGCCTCCTACGGCGCCCGCATCCTCACCCGCGTCGACGCCCACTCCGTCACGGCCGACGGCGCCGCCCTGCGCGACACCCTCACAGGCACCGAGGTGCGGGTGACGGCCCGCGCCGTGATCAACGCGGCGGGCGTGTGGGCGGGACAGGTGGATCCGTCGATCCGGCTGCGACCGAGCCGCGGCACCCACCTCGTGCTCGCCGCCGCCGCCCTCGGCAACCCCACGGCCGCGCTCACCGTGCCGATTCCCGGCGCCACCAACCGGTTCGTCTTCGCGCTGCCCGCCCAGCTGGGCCGCATCTATCTGGGACTGACCGACGAGGAGGCGCCCGGCGCGCTGCCCGACGTCCCGCAGGCCACCGACGGTGAGATCGACTTCCTCCTCGACACCGCCAACACCGCCCTCGCCGTGCCCCTGACCCGCAACGACGTCCTCGGCACCTTCGCGGGACTGCGGCCGCTGCTCGACTCCTCCGCGCCGGGTACCGACACCGGCGGCGGCACCGCGGACCTGTCGCGCCGGCACGCGGTCGTGCGCTCCGAGTCCGGTCCGATCGGCATCGTCGGCGGCAAGCTCACCACCTACCGGCGGATGGCGCAGGACGCCGTCGACGCGGCCGTCGAGACGGCCGGACTGCGTGTCGGGCCGTGCCGCACCCAGCGGCTCCCCCTCGTCGGCGCCGCGACTCCTGCCGTGCTGCGCACCGTCGCCGCCCCGGCGAACCTGGTGCGGCGCTACGGCACCGAGGCGGCCCTGCTCGCCGCGGACCCGCGCCGGCTGGAACCGATCGTCCCCGGGCTCGACATTAGCCGCGCCGAACTGGAATTCGCCGTCACCCACGAGGGCGCCCTCGACGTCGACGACATCCTCGACCGCCGCACCCGGATCGGGCTCGTGCCCGGCGACCGGGCCCGGGCGCTCGACGCCGCCGGGGATGTGTCGGCCTGACCGCCGGAGCGTCCGGCCCGGCACTCTTCACGTGCGCGATATTCTGAGACGGCTGTCGGGCGGGCGCCGCGACGGACTCGGGAGTGGACGACACCGTGGGAGAACTGCAGACCGGCTCCGTGTTCGCCGGGTACCGTATCGAACGCCGCCTCGGCACGGGAGGGATGGGCAGCGTCTACCTGGCGCGGCATCCGAACCTGCCGCGTTTCATCGCGCTGAAGCTGCTCGACCCGTCGGCGACCGCGAACCCGGGAAACCGCAGCCGGTTCCTCCGGGAGGCCGACCACGTGGCGCGGCTCGAACATCCCAACATCGTCACCGTGTACGACCGCGGCAATGTCGGCGACCAGTTGTGGATTGCGATGCAGTACGTGGACGGCACCGACGCGGTGGGTGCACTGCGCAGGGGACCGATGCCTCCGGGGCGCGCCGTGCATATCGTGTCCGAGACCGCCCGCGCGCTCGATTACGCGCATGCACACGGGATACTGCACCGCGACGTCAAGCCCGCGAACATCCTGCTCACGCCGAGCGGGGCGAGCGAACCCGAGCGCGTCCTGCTCGCGGACTTCGGGATCGCGAAGAGCCTCGACAGCACGGCGGTCACCGAGACCGGCATGCTCGTCGCCAGCCTGCAGTACGCGTCCCCCGAACAGATCGAGGGGCGGCCCCTCGGCCCCCGGACCGACGTCTACGCCCTCGGGTGCACGCTCTATCAGCTGCTCACGACGCGGCCACCGTATCCGGGGTCCGAGCCGGCCCATCTGGTCCACGCGCATCTGCATCTGCCCCCGCCGCGCCCCACCGCGGCGCGGCCGGACCTGCCGTCCGCGTTCGACGATGTGATCGCCCGCGCGATGGCCAAGCGCCCCGAGGACCGCTTCCCCACGTGCGGTGCGCTGGCCGCGGCCGCGCGTGCCGCTCTCACCGAGCCGGTCACCGAGCCCGTCACCGCGCCGACCCGGGCGTTCACCGCCGCCGAACCCGCCCCCGTGTCCGCCGGTCCGACCGCCCCGCCCGGACACCCGACGTCGCGTTCCCGTCGGCCGCTGCTCGTGCTGCTGGGCGCCGCGATCGTGGGCCTCGCGCTCGTCGGATCGCTGACGTGGATCCTGCCCGGCCGCGGCGAGGCGCCGGAGCCGGATGTGCGGGCCGACACCTCGGCCACCGGGCAGATCGACAGCCCCGGTCCGGTGGTGCCGCCCCCCGCGACGGTCACGGCGGAGGTCACCGACCTCCTCACCACTTCGTCCGCACCGACGACCACGGCCCCGCCGCAGAGCCGCCCGGACCGCATCCCGGTCGCGCAGGCGGACACCCGGGGCTTCGACGACGACATCGGGCCGCGCTGCAACTCGACCGACGAGGCCGTCGCGGTGGCGCGCACGTCGGAGTCGCGGGTCCTGGTGTGCCGCAACGACTTCGATCGCCTCTACTACAAGGGCCTGCGGCTCAGCGACGGTGCCGACATCGAACTGGCCGACGCCGCCCCGGCCGCCGCCGGATTCACCGTCGTGGCCGGACCTGTTCGCTACACGTTCGACGAGGACGAACTGCTGATCATCGACAACGGAACGGTCACCACCCGCGAGCAGGTGCTCCAGTTCTGGTCGGCGTATCCGTGACCGCCGGCGCCGCGGAACGGCCACGCCGTGGGACTGTTGCCGCCGATCTCCGCGCCGATCGGTGGCCGTCCCCGGATTCGGGCCCGTCGCCGCGGCCGTGCCCGCCCCTCCCTGCGATCACCAGTAGCGACTGCCGGGCCCGCCTTTGAAGGGGCCGACCACCCGATCGGTGATCCAGCCGCCGTAGAAGCCCCCCGCCTGGGGACGCACCCGCTCGCCGTCGACGAAACAGCCGTCCATCGGACCCGGCATGACTGCCACATGCCCGACGAGTGCCTCGTATCCGGCAACCGGCCGGGGATAGTGCCACGCCGCACGCTCGGCGACGTGTCCGCCTGCCACGACGTCGAAATAGTCGGCCCGTCCCTTCCACTCGCACACCGTGCTCCCGGGAACCGGCCGCAGGACCCCTTCGGCGAAGCATGTCCGAGCCACACCTCGACCAGCTCGTCGCTCCGTCGGACCACGGGCGGCCGTGGGTAGTCCCACACCGACTCCTGCCCCGGACCGACGGGGTCCGGCACCGGATGGCCGCTCCTCACGGGACACCTGCCGACATCGTCATGCTTCCAGGCTCGCACGTACGACGCGGTGGGCACAGCCCGGGCGAGCCCCACCGCCGAGGCGCTGCAGCGGCGGCCGGTACTCCCGGCGTCGCCTCCACAACCGGGCAGCGCGGAGCGGGTGTGGCAGTCTGAGCCGATGCGAGTGGCGGTGGTGGCCGGGCCCGACGCCGGGCATGCGATCCCGGCGATAGCCCTGAGCCTGCGTCTGGCCGAGGCGGGCGACGAGCCCGTCCTCTTCACCGGCGAGCGGTGGCTCGGCCTCGACCTGGACGGGGTGACGCTCGCGCCACTCGCCGGGCTGGCCCCGCGTCCGGAGGACGACGATGCCGATGCCGGTGCCCGCATCCATGCCCGCGCCGCCCACATCGCGTCCGAGATGCTGCCCGGGCTCAGCGCCTTGCTGCCCGACCTCGTCGTCTCCGACGTGCTCACCGCGGGCGGCGGCATGGCCGCCGAACGCCTCGGTATCCCCTGGGTGGAGCTGTCGCCCCATCCGCTGTATCTGCCCTCGCGGGGGCTGCCCCCCATCGGCAGCGGTCTCGCCGCAGGCACCGGGCTGCGCGGGCGCGCGCGGGACACGGTGCTGCGCGCGGCGACCGCCCGGTCGATCCGGCAGGGGGAACGCGAACGGTCCGCGGCGCGCGTCGGGATCGGCCTGGCCGCCCGGGATCCGGGGCCGGCGGCCCGGCTCGTCGCCACCCTGCCCGCCCTCGAGGTGCCGCGACCGGACTGGCCCGCCGGGGCGCACGTCGTCGGGCCGCTGCTGTGGGAGCCCACCGGCGACGTCCTGGCGCCGCCCTCCGGCGACGGACCGCTGGTGATGGTGGCCCCGTCCACCGCGGCTACCGGCGTGCCCGGCCTGCTCGACGCCGTGTGCACGGGCCTCGGCGGATCCGGGATGCGGATCGTCGTCGCGATGCTCGAGCCGCCCGAGCGGGACTGGCCGGACGGCGTCGTGGCCGGGCACGGCCGGCAGGACCTGCTGCTCGAGCAGGCCGACGTGGTGGTGTGCGGCGGCGGCCACGGGATGCTCGCCAAGGCCCTGCGCGCCGGGGTGCCCGCGGTCGTGGTGCCCGGCGGCGGCGACCAGTGGGAGCTGGCCAATCGGGCCGCCCGGCAGGGCAGCGCGGTGGTCGTGCGGCCACTCGACTCCGACGCGCTGCGGGCGGCCGTGGACACCGTGCTGACCGAGCCACGCTTCACGCGCGCGGCCCGCCTGGCCGCCGCGACGGCAACGCAGGTCGAGGACCCGGTGACCGTCTGCCGCAGCGTCGTGGCGCCGATGCGGTGACGTGCCCCGCGTCCGCGCCACCGGCCGCTGTCGGGGGTCCGGGAAGCGACTACCGTGGCGCAGGTGCGACTGACGGAATTTCACGAGTGTGTCCGCAACGAGTTCGGGCAGCTGCGCGGCGACGCCCTGCTACGTGACCACGTGCTGCTCTCGCTCGGCGGGCGGACCGCCGCCGCGGCCATCGAGGCCGGCCGGGAACCCCGTGAGGTGTGGCGGGCCCTGTGCGAGGAGTTCGACGTCCCGCCCGCGCGCCGGTGAAACCGCCGCGCCCGTTCCGTTCGAACAGTTGTTCGCCTATGCTGGTCCGCGGGTGGTGAAGAAGTAGTCCACAGGCGTCCGATTCATCCACAGATCCGGCCGCTCGCCGGTCGGGACGGCGAACTTGTCGGTGCCGGACTCTAACGTCATCGGCAAGCAAGACGAGACTCGAAAAGGGGACCACGATGGCACCACAGGCACACGATCGCGACAAGGCGCTCGAGCTGGCGCTCGCGCAGATCGACAAGAGCTTCGGCAAGGGCTCGGTGATGCGCCTGGGGGAGGAGTCCCGCCAGCCCATCGCCGTGATCCCGACGGGCTCGATCGCGCTCGACGTCGCGCTCGGCATCGGCGGCCTCCCGCGCGGCCGGGTCGTCGAGATCTACGGCCCGGAATCCTCCGGTAAGACGACGGTCGCGCTGCACGCCGTGGCCAACGCCCAGGCCGCCGGCGGCATCGCCGCCTTCATCGACGCCGAGCACGCGCTCGATCCCGAGTACGCGCGCAAGCTCGGTGTCGACACCGACGCCCTGCTCGTGTCGCAGCCGGATACCGGTGAGCAGGCGCTCGAGATCGCGGACATGCTGATCCGTTCCGGCGCGCTCGACATCATCGTGGTCGACTCGGTGGCGGCCCTGGTGCCGCGCGCCGAGATCGAGGGCGAGATGGGTGACAGCCACGTCGGCCTGCAGGCCCGCCTGATGAGCCAGGCGCTGCGCAAGATGACCGGTGCGCTCAACAACTCGGGCACCACCGCGATCTTCATCAACCAGCTGCGCGAGAAGATCGGTGTGATGTTCGGCTCGCCCGAAACGACCACCGGCGGCAAGGCTTTGAAGTTCTACGCCTCGGTGCGCCTGGACGTGCGCCGTATCGAGACCCTCAAGGACGGCTCCGACGCGGTGGGCAACCGCACCCGCGTCAAGGTCGTCAAGAACAAGGTGTCGCCGCCCTTCAAGCAGGCCGAGTTCGACATCCTCTACGGCCACGGCATCAGCAAGGAGGGCTCGCTCATCGACATGGGGGTCGAGCAGGGCTTCATCCGCAAGTCCGGCTCCTGGTACACCTACGAGGGCGACCAGCTCGGTCAGGGCAAGGAGAACGCCCGCAAGTTCCTGCTGGAGAACACCGACGTCCGGGACGAGATCGAGAAGAAGATCAAGGAGAAGCTCGGCATCGGGGCGGACGTCACCGCCGAGCCCGCCGACGAGCCCGCCGACTTCTGAGTCGAGCGTTGGGCAGCGACTCCCGTCGCGGTGACCGGCGCGGCGGCGACCTGCCCGGCGGCGGAACGGAGGCACAGGCCAAGGACCTGTGCCTCCGTCTGCTGACCGACCGGGCTCGCAGCCGCGCCGAACTCGCCGCGAAACTCGAACAGAAGGGCTTCGCCGCGGACGTCGCCGAGCGGACCCTCGACCGGCTCACCGAGGTGGGCCTCGTCGACGACGCCGAGTTCGCCCAGCAGTGGGTGCGCTCCCGTCATCGGCATGCCGGCCGGGGCAAACGTGCTCTGGCAATGGAACTGCGCCGCAAGGGGATCGGGCAGCACGAGGCGGCTGAGGCGCTGGAGCAGATCGACGGCGACGACGAACGCGCCCGCGCCGCCGAACTGGTGCGCAAGAAGCTGCGCACCCAGCCCCCGCTGCCCACGGAGGGGGATCGGCGCGAGATCGCCGCGGAACGGGACAAGGTGGTGCGACGGCTGGTCGGCATGCTCGCCCGCCGTGGTTACCCGCAGGGCGTGGCCTTCGACGTGGTCCGCGGCGAACTCGCCGGGCTCGATCCCGAGCCCGGCGACGTCGCCACCGACTGACGGGTTACCGGCGCTTGTCGTGATCGCTGGTGATGTCCACCCCCGGGACGGTCATGCCGGAAAGCACGTTGTCGGGGGCGTTCTCGTCGGCCTCCGGCATCGCGGCACGGTTCTTGCGTCCGGTCCGCAGACGCCGCTCGAGCCGCGTCGTGACGACCGTCAACGCGCCGTTGAGCACGATCATGATCGCGGCCACCACGAGCAGCGACGGCAGGTAGTTGCCGAAGAACGCGCCGAGCTGCTGACCGGCGCGCACGACTTCGACGTACCCGATGAGATAGCCGAGCGCGGAGTCCTTCAGGGCCACCACCATCTGCGAGACGATCGCCGGCAACATCGCCGTGACGGCCTGTGGCAACAGGATCAGACGCATGATCTGGCCCTTGCGCATGCCCAGCGCCGCGGCGGCCTCGGTCTGCCCGCGGGGCAGCGACCGGATGCCGGCGCGGACGATCTCGGCGATCACCGAGCCGTTGTAGAGGGTCAGGCCGGTGACCACCGCCGCCAGCGCCAGGTACTTCGACCGGAAGACCTGGTATTCGGCGAACAGCTGGTAGGCGAAGATCATCAGGATCAGTACCGGGATGGCCCGGAACAGTTCGACGATGAAGCCGCACACCGCGCGCACGGGCCGGTGATCGGAGAGCCGGCCGATGCCCAGCGCGGCCCCGAGGATCAGGGCGAGCACGATGGATACCGCGGCCGCGATGAGGGTGCCCCGGATGCCGGGGATCAGATACGTGGTCCACGAGCTCGATTCCAGGAACGGCTCCCACTTCGCGGTGGTGAGCTGCCCCTTGTCGTCGAGAGCCCGGTAGACGAAATAGCCGACGGCGACGAGCAGCACGGCCACCGCCGCCGAGGCGACGTGGTAGATCGTTCGCGCCCGGGGGCCGGGGGCGTCGTAGAGGACGGTTGCGCGGCCGGTGCTCACCGGGACACCTCGAATCGCGTGCTCAGCCAGCCGAACAGCAGGCCCGTGGGCAGGGTCAGGATCACGAAGCCGAGGGCGAAGATGCCGCCGATGACGAAGATCTGCGCCTCGTTCTCGATCATGGTCTTCATCAGCAGGGAGGCCTCCGAGACGCCGATGACGGACGCGATCGTCGAATTCTTGGTCAGGGCGATCAGCACGCTGCCGAGGGGTGCGATCACCGCGCGGAACGCCTGCGGCAGCACGATCAGGCGCAGATTCTGGCCGAAGGTCAGCCCGAGGGAGCGGCCCGCCTCGGCCTGCCCGACGTTGACGGTGTTGATGCCCGAGCGCAGCGACTCGCAGACGAACGCCGCGGTATAGACGCTCAGGCCCAGCACCGCGAGCCGGAAGTTGTTGTCCACCAGGAACGTCGGCGACGACTGGGGGGCAAGGCTGATGCCCAGCGTCTGTGACAGGCCGAACAGGCAGAAGATGATGATCAGCGTCAGGGGGGTGTTGCGGAAGATCCCCACGTACACGGTGCCGACCGCCCGTGCCACCGGCACCGGGGACACGCGCATGCCGGCGAGGATCGTTCCGAGGATCAGCGCGCCGATCGCCGAGAACACCGTCAACTGCACGGTGGTCCAGAAGGCGTCGATCAACTGATCGCCGTACTTGCTCAACAGATCCACAGGTCAACTCCACCGATCGGGGACTGGGATCCGGCCGGCCCGTGACGAGTCGTCGAACGGGCCGGCCGGACGGCGGGGACGGTCAGTAGCGGTCGACCTGCGGCGGTTCCGGCAGGGGGTATCCGGACGGGCCGACAGTGGATTCGAGGGCGGCCTGCCAGGCCCCGCTCGAGATCATCTCTTCGATCGCGTCGTTGATCTGGTTGCGGGACTCGGTGTCGCCCTTGGCCAGACCGATACCGTAGCGCTCTTCCGTGAACGGCTCGCCCACGACCTTCAACTGGCCCGGGTACTGGGCCGCGTAACCGGCGAGAATGATGTCGTCGGTGGTCACGGCGTCGACCGCACCGTTGCGCAGCGCCTCGACGCAGGCGGAGTAGGTGTCGAACTCCTGCAGCTGCACGTCCTGCGCGTAGGTGTCCTTGACCTTCTGTGCGGGGGTGGAGCCGGCCACCGAGCACAGCCGCTTGCCGCCGTTGAGCGACTCCGGTCCGGTGATGTCGGTGTTGTCGGCACGCACGAGCAACGACTGGCCGGCGACGAAGTACGGCCCGGCGAAGTCGACCTTCTCCTTGCGCGTGTCGGTGATCGAGTAGGTGGCGACGATGTAGTCCACCTCACCGTTCTCGATGAGGGTCTCGCGCTGCGGGGACGGGGCTTCCTTGAACTCGATGTTCTCCGGCGCCACTCCCAGCTGCTGCCCGACGTACTTCGCGACCTCGACGTCGAACCCGCTGAAGGTACCGTCGGGGTTGCGCAACCCGAGCCCGGGCTGGTCGAACTTGATGCCGACGACGAGGGAGCCGCTCTCGGCGGACTGCGACACGCTGCGCTGCTCGTCTCCGCCACACGCGGTGGCGAGCACGGCGACGGCGATCGCGCCGATGCCCAGGCGAACCGAGCGGGTGATTCTCATCGAGTACCTCCGTGTTGTGGGTGATGCCGCCCCGGTTCCGGTGCGGCAGCGACGCCGGATCAGTGACTGAGGATCTTGCCGAGGAAGTCCTGGGCGCGGGCGGACTTGGGTGCGGTGAAGAACGTGTCGGGGTCGGTGTCCTCGATGATCTGCCCGTCCGCCATGAACAGCACGCGGTTGCCGGCCTTGCGGGCGAAGCCCATCTCGTGGGTGACGACGAGCATCGTCATGCCCTCCCGGGCCAGCGACGTCATGACGTCGAGCACCTCCTGGACCATCTCGGGGTCCAGCGCCGAGGTCGGCTCGTCGAACAGCATGACCTTCGGGTTCATCGCCAGTGCCCGCGCGATCGCGACGCGCTGCTGCTGGCCGCCCGAGAGCTGCGCGGGATACTTTTCCGCCTGATTGGCGATGCCGACGCGGTCGAGAAGTTGCAGCGCCTGCTCCTTGGCCTCGGTCCTGCCCTTGCGACGGACCTTTACCGGGGCGAGCATGACGTTCTCGAGGATGGTCTTGTGCGCGAACAGGTTGAACGACTGGAACACCATTCCCACGTCGGCTCGCAGCGCCGCGAGCGCCTTACCTTCTGCGGGAAGCAGCTTGCCGTCCACCCGGATCTCGCCCGAGTCGATCGGCTCGAGCCGGTTGATGGTCCGGCACAGGGTGGACTTGCCGGACCCGGACGGCCCCACCACGATCACGACCTGACCCGCCGATACTTCGAGGTTGATGTCCTGCAGCACGTGCAGGGCTCCGAAGTGCTTCTCCACCGCCGACATCGAGATCATCGGGGGTGCGCCGCCTGCCGAGCCGGAGGGCTTCTCGAATTCGACCGCCGCTGGTGTCATGGACAGAACCCTATGCTGCCCGCGCCGCCGTGCCGCAATTTTCGCAAGCCGAGTTCGGACTGCGTAATGGAAAATTTACGGTCGGCCCCGAAAGGCCGGTTCCGGTTCGCCCCGCCGGGTCGCGCGATGGACTAGTTTGTCTCTCTCGGCCCACTTCAGGAGCGGTCCGGCCCCGTGAGCTAGGCTGGGACGTGTCATCGATGGACCATGAACCCCCCAGCGCCCCGGCCGCCCTCGACGCGACCGCCGAGGTCGGCGCCCGCACCTACGAGGTGCGCACCTATGGCTGCCAGATGAACGTGCACGACTCGGAGCGCCTGTCCGGGCTGCTCGAGGACTCCGGGTTCACCAAGGCAGGGCCGGGTGCGCCCGCCGATCTCGTGGTCTTCAACACCTGCGCGGTGCGGGAGAATGCCGACAACAAGCTCTACGGCAACCTGAGCCATCTGCGGCCCGTCAAGGACGCCAACCCGAACATGCAGATCGCCGTCGGTGGGTGCCTTGCCCAGAAGGACCGCGAGGTCGTCGTGAAGAAGGCGCCGTGGGTCGACGTCGTGTTCGGGACGCACAACATCGGCAACCTGCCGGCGCTGCTCGATCGTGCCCGGCACAACCGCCGCGCCGAGGTCGAGATCCTCGAATCGCTCGAGGCGTTCCCCTCGACCCTGCCCGCCCGGCGCGAGTCCAGCTACGCCGGCTGGGTGTCGATCTCCGTGGGCTGCAACAACACCTGCACCTTCTGCATCGTGCCGTCGCTGCGTGGCAAGGAGGTGGACCGCCGGCCCGGTGACATCCTCGCCGAGGTCCGCGCGCTCGTCGACGAGGGCGTCCTCGAGGTGACCCTGCTCGGGCAGAACGTCAACTCCTACGGCCGCTCCTTCGCCGATCCGGAGCAGCCCCGCGACCGCGGCGCGTTCGCCGCGCTGCTGCGCGCCTGCGGCGGTATCGAGGGTCTCGAACGGGTCCGCTTCACCTCCCCGCACCCCGCGGAGTTCACCGACGACGTCATCGAGGCGATGGCGCAGACCCCGAACGTGTGCCCGCAGCTGCATATGCCGCTGCAGTCCGGCTCGGACCGCGTCCTGCGCGCGATGCGCCGCTCGTACCGCAAGGAGCGGTTCCTCGGGATCATCGAGAAGGTGCGCGCGGCCATGCCGCACGCGGCGATCACCACCGATATCATCGTCGGGTTCCCCGGCGAGACCGAGGAGGACTTCCAGGAGACCCTCGACGTCGTCGAGAAGGCCCGGTTCACCAGCGCCTTCACCTTCCAGTACTCCAGGCGACCCGGCACGCCGGCCGCGGAGATGGACGGCCAGCTGCCCAAGGCGGTGGTGCAGGAACGGTACGAACGGCTCATCGCGCTGCAGGAGCGGATCACCCTCGAGGAGAACCTCGCGCTCGTCGGCAGGGAGGTCGAGTTGCTCGTCGCCGCGGGGGAGGGCCGCAAGGACTCCGAGACCGCCCGGATGAGCGGCCGCGCCCGTGACGGCCGGCTCGTGCACTTCCGGCCCGAGGGCAACATCGACCGTGCGGTTCGCCCGGGCGACGTCGTCACGATCGTGATCAGCGAGGCCGCCCCGCACCATCTGGTCGCGGACACCCCGATCCTGACTCATCGGCGCACCCGCGCCGGCGACCGGTTCGAGCAGGGCCGCACCCCCAAGACGCCCCCCATCGGGGTGGGGCTCGGTCTCCCGCAGATCGGTGTGCCCGAGCCACTTCCGGCACAGACGGGATGTGACGCATGACCGCGAGCGGCCCCGACGAGGGCAGGACGCCCGGCGACGACGCCGGGGACGACGGAAGGGATCCGATGGACGAAGTCCGCGCCGACCTCGAGGCAGCCGAACGCAAGATCGCCGGCGAGATCGACCCCGGAGCCCGCGCGCTCGTCGTCGCGGTCGCGGTGCTCGTGCTGCTCGGCTCGTTCAGCCTGCCCCATGCCGGGGCGGCCAACGGGTGGGAGGTGCTGTCCTTCGCCCCCGACGCGACCGCCGAGTCCATCGCGCTGCCCTCCCGCATCTTCGTGTGGCTCGCTCTGGTGTTCGGCGCGATCTTCTCCATCCTGGCGCTCGTCACCCGCCGGTGGGTGCTGGCGTGGCTGGCGCTGGCCGGCTCCGCGGTGTCGATCGTGTTCGGCATGCTCTCGATCTGGTCGAGGCAGACCCTGCCGGTCGGCGACCCGGGCGCGGGACCGGGCATCGGCCTGATCCTGGGCTGGATCACCGTCATGGTGCTCACCTTCCACTGGGCGAAGGTGGTGTGGACGCGCACCGCGCTTCAGCTCGCCGCCGAGGAGGAACTCCGCAACGCGGCCGCCCAGCAGGAGAACAAGGGCCTGCTCGACGACTGACCGCCCGGGACCGGACGAACGACGGTGCCCCCGGCTCGAACGAGCCGGGGGCACCGTCGTGTCCGGAGGGGCGCTCAGCGCTCCCCGACGGCTCCTTCCGCGGCGTCGGCCCATTCCCGCCACTGCTGCGCCTGCGCGAGCGCACTCTCGGCGTCCTTCGGGCGGCCCGCGGCGGTGGCCTTGGCGGCCTGCTCCTCGAACTGGCGCACGCGCTCCCGGAACTGGGCGGCACGGGCGAGCGCCTCCGGGTCGGTGCGCCGCCATTCGGACTCGGCAGCCTCGCGGACCCGCTTCTCGATCGCCCGCAGACGGCTCTCGAGGTCGTGCATCCGCTCCCGCGGGACCTTGCCGATCTCCTCCCACCTGTCCTGCAGCTCGCGCAGCCGGGCCCGGGCGGCGTCGATGTCCGCCGCCGGATCGATCGACGCCGCCGACTGCAGCAGCGCCTCCTTCGCCTGCGCGTTCTCCTCGAACTCCGCGTCCCGCTCCGAGGCGGCCGCGTTGCGGGCGGCGAAGAACACGTCCTGGGCGCCCTTGAACCGCTTCCACAGCTGATCGTCGGCCTCGCGCGGCGCCCGACCGGCCGCCTTCCACTCGGCGAGAAGTTCCCGGAACGCGGCCGCCGTCGCACCCCAGTCGGTCGAGTCCTGCAGTTCCTCGGCCTGCGCCACGAGATCCTCCTTGCGGGCCCGGGCGGCGGCGCGCTCGCGGTCCAGTTCGGCGAAGTGCGCGCCGCGCCGGCGGTTGAACGCCTCGCGGGCCTTCGAATAGCGCCGCCACAGGGCGTCGTCGACCTTACGGTCCACGCCGCGGATCGTCTTCCACTCCTCGAGGATCTCCCGCAACCGGTCGCCGGCAGCCTTCCACTGGGTCGACTCGGCGCCGATCTGCTCGGCCTCGGCCGCGAGGGCCTCCTTGCGGGCGGTGGCCGCCGCCCGCTGGTGCTCCTTCTCCTGTTTCGCGGCGACCGCCGCCTTCTCCGAGTCCGCGACGATCGCCGCGAGCCGCTCGGCGAGGGTGTCGAGGTCACCGATCACGGCGGCGGTGGGCAAGGACTCCGCGAGCGCCTGGGCGGCCGCCCGGGTCTTCTTCGCGTCCCCGGTGCCCGAGCTCAGCCGCGACTCGAGGATCGCCACCTCGGTCGCGAGGTCGTCGTACCGGCGGCCGAAGTGGGCAAGCCCCTCGGCGGCGTCGCCCGCCTGCCAGGACCCGATGCACCGCTCGCCCTCGGCGGTCTTCACCCACGCCGTGCCGTCCTCGTCGACGCGGCCCCACCGGCTCGGATCGCTGGCCGGGACCGTGGGCTGCGGATGGGGATGGGCGGCCGGGTGCGGCTTGGGTGCCGACGACTCGGGGGCCGGCCGCTGCCGACCCGGTTTGGGAGCGCCCGGCTTCGGAGCGCGGGATTCCTGCGTTGCGTTCGGGTCGGTCATCGGTCCTCATCTCTGCCGCGCGGCACGGCTGCCTGGTCGCACTGGTTCGCGTGGTCGGGCCGCGGAGGTCGCTCCGAGACCACGCCCGCCCACTATTGAAACAGGTCGCACGGCCGGGAGGCGGCGGGTCGGGTCGACTACGGTGGCCCGTGTGTTGATCGCCGCGGCGTTCGTGCCGTCCCCACCCCTGCTCGTTCCCGAGTTGACCGGCTCCGCGGCCGCCGAGACCGCCGACCTGCGCGCCGCCGTGCTCGACGTCGGGGCGGAACTGCGCGCCGCGGCGCAGTGGGTCGTCGTCGGTACGGGCACGGAGGCTGCGCACCTCCCGGACACGGCCGTCGGAACGTTCCGCGGCTTCGGTGTCGACCTGGCCGTATCGCTCGGGCCGGCGACCGCGGGGACGCCCGATCCGCAGCTGCCGCTGCCGGCCCTGATCGCGGGCTGGTTGCGCGACCGGACGGCGCCGGTCGTGCGCGCCACCACGCACGTCGTGCCGGCCGACACGACCCCGCAGGACTGCGCCCGCTTCGGGCGGCGGCTGCGCGGCGCCCTGGACGCGGACCGCACCCCGACGGCCCTGCTCGTGGTCGCGGACGGCCCGGCCACGCTCACCGCGAAGGCACCCGGGGCCTACCACCCCGGGGCGCAGGAGGTGGACGAGGCGCTCGGCGCCGCCCTCGCGGTCGGCGACGCCGCCGCGCTCGCCGCGCTCGACCCGGCGCTCTGCACCGAACTGGTCCTCGACGGCCGCGCCGCATGGCAGGTGCTGGCCGCGGTGTTCGGCTCCGACGGACCGGCGGCGGCCGCCACGACCCACAGCAGCGCGCCGTACGGCGTGGGATACCACGTCGGGATGTGGCGACCGTGACCCGTGAGCCCCTCCCTCCGGTGGCCGTCGTCGGCCCGACGGCCACCGGCAAGTCCGATCTGGGTCTCGATCTCGCCGAGGAGCTCGGCGGGGAGATCGTCAACATCGATGCGATGCAGCAGTACCGCGGCATGGACATCGGCACCGCCAAGCTGCCCGTCGACGAGCGGCGCGGCATCACCCACCATCAGCTCGACGTCCTCGATGTCACCGAGACCGCCACGGTCGCCCGCTACCAGCAGGCCGCGACCGCCGACGTCGAGGCGATCCGGGACCGCGGCGCCGTGCCGATCATCGTCGGCGGCTCGATGATGTACGTGCAGGCCCTCCTCGACGAGTGGCAGTTCCCCGCGACGGATCCGCAGGTACGGGCCAAGTGGGAGGCGCTGCTCGCCGACGAGGGGGTGGCCGCGGTGCACGCGGCGCTGCAGCGGGCCGACCCGGTCGCCGCGGCGACCATCCTCCCCACCGACGGCCGCCGCATGGTCCGCGCCCTCGAAGTGGTCGAGCTCACCGGGGCGCCGTTCGCGGCGTCGCAGCCGCAGATCGGCGATCCCAGGTGGGGGACCGTCGTGCTGGGGGTGGACCGGGACACCGTGGCCCTCGACGACCGGATCGCTCGGCGCACGGACCTGATGTTCGAGCGCGGACTGGTCGACGAGGTGGCGGCGCTGTGCGAACAGGGGCTGCACGAGGGGGTAACCGCCCGTCGGGCGATCGGGTACGCGCAGGTGCTCGAGTACCTGGCCGGTGAGTGGGACCTCGCCCACGCCCGCGAGCGCACCTTCATCGGGACGCGGCGCTACGTGCGCCGGCAACGCTCGTGGTTCCGCCGGGATCCGCGGGTGCACTGGCTCGACGGTGCCGATCCGGCGTTGCGGGACACGGCGCTGCGGGTTCTCGCCGATGCGAACCGTCGTTAAGGTGACGGGCATGGACTTCAGCAAGGGCCACGGCACCGAGAACGACTTCGTGATCCTCCCGGATCCCGACGTGCGGATCTCCCTCGAGCCGAAGCGGGTGGCGGCGCTGTGCGATCGCCGTCGCGGCCTCGGGGCGGACGGGGTCCTGCGCGTCGCGCGCGCCGGGGCGCTGGTCGACGCCGGGGTTCTGCCGGCACTGCCCGAGGGGACGGACGCCGACGACTGGTTCATGGACTACCGCAACGCCGACGGCTCGATCGCGGAGATGTGCGGCAACGGGGTGCGGGTGTTCGCGCACTTCGTCACCGCCAGCGGGCTCGAGTCGCGCGGCGAGTTCGTCGTCGGCAGCCGCGCCGGCGGCAAGCCGGTGCAGGTGCACAGCGCCGACGCCACCCACGGCGAGGTCACCGTCGACATGGGTGTGGTGCGGGAGCTGGGGGAGTCGACGGCCACCATCGAGGGCCGGGTGTACCGCGGGCTGGGCATCGACGTCGGCAACCCGCACCTGGCCTGTGTCGATCCGCACCTGACCGCGGCGACCCTGGCCGCCCTCGACCTTTCCGGTCCGGGTTTCGACCCCGGCTTCTTCCCGCAGGGGGTCAACATCGAGTTCCTCACGCCCATCTCCGCGGGCGCGGTGGACATGCGGGTGTACGAGCGGGGCGTGGGGGAGACCCGGTCCTGCGGCACCGGCACGGTCGCGGCCGCCGCCGCGGCGTTGCGTTTCGACGGGTCCGGCTCCGGTACGGTCCAGGTGCACGTCCCCGGCGGGACCGTGCAGGTGCGCCTCGAGGACGGCCGGGCCGCGTTGCGCGGCCCGTCGGTGCTGGTGGCGTCGGGCACGATCGGCGACGACTGGTGGGGCGGCCTGGACTGACTCCCGGCCCGGCGGCGCCGGTGCGCCGCGCGGGTTTCGCCCTGCGCGGACACCCGGAAAGTCGCATGCGTCGGCGCGTCCGACGTGGGACGATGGTCGTGTATGACGAACACACGACGAAACGAATCGGCCACCGACGACGCGGACCGCGTCGCGGGCTGGGTCCCCGCCGACCCGTCGGTCGGCGAGATGCAGCTCGAGGACCGCAGCGCCCTGCGCCGCGTCGCCGGGTTGTCCACCGAACTCGAGGACATCACCGAGGTCGAATACCGGCAGCTCCGCCTCGAGCGGGTCGTGCTGGTCGGGGTGTGGACCGGCGGCACCGCGGCCCAGGCCGAGGCCAGCCTCGCCGAGCTCGCCGCACTGGCCGAGACCGCGGGCTCCGAGGTACTCGAGGGCCTGATCCAGCGCCGGGACCGTCCCGACGCCGCGACCTACATCGGCTCCGGCAAGGCCGAGGAACTGCGCCAGGTGGTGCTGGCCACCGGTGCCGACACCGTCATCTGCGACGGCGAGCTCACCCCTGCGCAGCTGACCGCCCTGGAGAAGATCGTCAAGGTCAAGGTCATCGACCGCACCGCACTGATCCTCGACATCTTCGCCCAGCACGCCACCTCCCGTGAAGGCAAGGCGCAGGTATCGCTCGCGCAGATGGAGTACATGCTGCCGCGACTGCGCGGCTGGGGCGAGTCGATGTCGCGGCAGGCCGGCGGCCGTGCCGGCAGCAACGGCGGCGTGGGCCTGCGCGGTCCCGGCGAGACGAAGATCGAGACGGACCGTCGCCGCATCCGCGAACGGATGGCCAAGCTGCGCCGCGAGATCAAGGCGATGAAGTCCGTTCGCGACACCAAGCGCACCCGGCGCATGCGCAACCGCATCCCGTCGGTCGCCATCGTCGGCTACACCAACGCCGGCAAGTCCAGCCTGCTCAACAAGCTCACCGGTTCCGGTGTGCTGGTGCAGAACGCGTTGTTCGCGACGCTCGACCCGACCACCCGCCGGGCCGAACTGCCGGACGGACGGGAGTACGTGCTCACCGATACCGTCGGCTTCGTGCGGCACCTGCCGACCCAGCTCGTCGAGGCGTTCCGCTCCACCCTCGAGGAGGTCACGGACGCGGACCTGCTGCTGCACGTGGTGGACGGGTCCGATCCGTTGCCGACGGACCAGATCAAGGCCGTGCGCGAGGTGATCACCGACGTGCTGCGCGAGTCCGACGCTCCGCCGCCGCCCGAGCTGATCGTGGTGAACAAGGTCGACGCCGCCGACCCGCTGACCCTCACCGAGCTGCGCGCCCTGCTGCCCGACGCGGTGTTCGTCTCGGCGCGCAGCGGCGAGGGACTCGACGAACTGCGCGAGCACCTCGCCGCGCTGCTCGAGCACCCGGACGTCGAGGTGAAGGTGCTGCTGCCGTACACGCGGGGCGACCTGCTCGCGCGGATCCACTCGGACGGGCAGGTCCTGAACTCCGCGCACGAGGTGGACGGTACGCGCGTGCATGCCCGCGTGCCGCAGGCGCTCGCGTCGGCCCTGGTCGAGTACGCCGCCTAGTGCGCGGGGCCCTCGTCGGCCTGGTGGCCTCGGCGGCCGTCGTGTCGGCGCCGGCCGCCGCGGCGCAGACCTCCACGGTCCCGATCGCCGAGGTCGACGGTGGCGTGCTGTGCACCCCCACCGATCCCGCCCTCGCGGAGCTGTCGGGCCTCGTCGCCTCCGGTGATCGCGTGTTCGCGGTGCCGGACGCCGGGGCCGACGAGGCGGTGTTCGAGCTCGGGGCCGACTGCGCGGTGGTGCGCCGCATCCCGCCGCCCGTCGACCCGTACGACGTGGAGGACCTCGCCGCCGGTCCGGACGGCCGGCTGTGGCTCGGCGACGTCGGCGACAATCGCGCCGCGCGCGACACCGTCGCGCTGATCTCGGTCGACCCGCAGACCGGCGCGGGCAGCCTGCACCGGCTCACCTATCCCGACGGCCCACGCGACGCGGAGACGCTGCTCGTCCCGCGCGACGGGGTGCCGCTGATCGTCTCCAAGCCGCTGTTCGGCAGTGCCGGGATCTACCGGCCGGCGGGCGGGCGGAGCGTGGACGACCTGCCCGACCCGGGGCCGGTCCCGCTCGAACGCGTCGGATCCCTGACCCTCGGCCCCACGGACACCCCCGGCGGACCCGTCGGCGGGGCCTCCTCCGCGCTGGTCACCGGTGGCGCGGTCAGCGCCGACGGCACCGTCGCCGCAGTGCGCACGTACACCGATGTCTACCTCTTCCACGCCCCCGACGGCGACGTCGCGGCGGCGCTCGCGGCGGGCCCGGCCCTGCGGGTGCCGGTGCCCCACGAACCCCAGGGCGAGGCGGTGGCCTTCACCGCGAGCGGGGACCTGCTGACCGCTTCCGAATCCGCCGACGGCGCCCTGCCGGGAGTGCGGGTGTGGCGCGACGTGGTGGGCCTGTTCCGGCCCACGCCTGCGGAGGAGCCGGCGCAGACCCCGGACGGGGCGATGCCCGCGGCGATCGCCGCGGGCATCGTGGTGATCGCAGCCGCCGCAGGCGGGCTGTGGCGACGGGCCGCGCGCCGCCGCCGGGGCTGACGTCAGGCGTCGAGGTCGGCGGCCACCAGCTCGGCGACCCGGGCGAGCACGTCGGTGTCGTCGCTGGTCACGGTGACCTCGGTGCCCTGGGTGGCGCCGAGCGTCATGATGAGCAGCGCCGAGCCCGCGTCGACGGGTTCGCCGCCGTCCACGGCCAGGGTCACCGGGACTCCGGAGGCGACCACGGCTTCGGCGATGATGCCGGCCGGCCGGGCATGCAGGCCGATGGACGAGCCGACGGTGACGGTGGTGCTGGGCATGGGAACTCCTTCGGGGTAGGGACGGTCGTCGGATCCGATCAGGCGACGGCGGGCTGGGCCGCGGTGTCGCTGCTGCGCAGGTGGGCGGGCCGGTGCACCTCCTTGGCGAGGGTCACGCACAGCGCACCCACGACGGTGCCGGCGGCGAGGGCGACCAGGAACCACAGCAGGTTGCCGATGGCGAAGAACACGAAGATGCCGCCGTGCGGGGCGCTGAGGGTCGTCCCGGTGGCCATCACGATCGCGCCGGTGACGGCGCCGCCGGCCATCATCGACGGGATCACCCGCAGCGGGTCCGCCGCCGCGAACGGGATCGCTCCCTCGGAGATGAACGAGGCACCGAGCAGCCATGCGGCCTTGCCGTTCTCCCGTTCGGCGGTGCTGTAGATGCCCGGCCGCAGCGTCGACGACAGTGCCATCGCCAGCGGCGGCACCATGCCGGCGGCCATCACGGCCGCCATGATCTGCAGCGAGGCGTTGTTCGAGACGTCGAGCCCGGCGACGGCGAAGGCGTAGGCGGCCTTGTTGACCGGGCCGCCGAGGTCGAAGCACATCATCAGGCCGAGGATCACGCCGAGGATGACGACCGAACTCCCGGACAGGCCGTTGAGCCAGTTCGTCAGGCCCGTGGTGATCGCGGCGAGGGGCTTGCCGAGGACGAGGAACATGAGGGCGCCGACGATGAGGGTGGCGAACAGCGGGATGATCACCACCGGCATCAGCCCGCGGGCCCACACCGGGACCGGGATGCGACCCACCCACAGCGCTGCGAAGCCTGCGATGAGGCCGCCGACGAGGCCACCGATGAAGCCGGCCCCGACGAACACGGCCACCGCGCCGGCGGTGAAGCCGGGCGCCAGGCCGGGCCGGTCCGCGATCGCGAAGGCGATGAAGCCCGCCAGGGCGGGCACCAGGAAGGAGAACGCCAGCGAGCCGAGCTGGAACAGAACCGCGCCGAGATAGGTGGTCAGGCCGCCGTCCGGGAGGTCGGTCAGCGAGTTGCCGACCACGATGTCGGCGGCGGGCTCGGTGATCTCGTACCCGCCGAGCAGGAATCCGAGGGCGATGAGCAGGCCGCCCGCGGCGACGAACGGGATCATGTAGCTCACGCCGGTCAGCAGGATCTGACGCAGCCGGGTGCCCCAGCCGACCTCGCCCGCCGAGGGTTCGTCGGCGGCCGCAGCCACGGCGGCCGCGTCGACGGTGCCCGCGGACGGGTCCTTCGCCGCGCGCATCGCCTCGGCGACCATCACGTCGGGCTCGTTGATCGCCCGCTTGACGCCCGAGGCGACCACCGGTTTGCCGGCGAACCGTTCGCGGTTCTTCACGCCGACGTCGGTGGCGAAGATGACGGCGTCGGCGCCGGCGATCACGGACGCCGGCAGGGGGGTGCTGCCGCTCGAACCCTGGGTCTCGACCCGCACCGTGACCCCGGCGCGTTCGCCCGCGGCCTTGAGGGCATCGGCGGCCATGTAGGTGTGGGCGATTCCCGTCGGGCAGGCGGTGACAGCGACGATGGTGCGCTCGGCGGCCGGGGTGGGTTCGGGCGCCGGGGTGGCCGGCGCGGACTCGGCGGCCGGGGCCGCGGTGGTGGCCGGGGCCGGTTTCGGCAGAACCCCCTCGACCAGCGCGATCACGTCCGCGGGTGTGGCCGCGTCGCGCAGTGACCCGACGAAGTCCGGCCGCACGAGTGCCCGGGCGAGCGACGAGAGCAGCTTCATGTGCTCGGCTCCGGCCCCCTCCGGGGCGGCGATGAGGAACACGAGGTCGGCGGGTCCGTCGGGGGCGCCGAAGTCCACCTTGGGGGACAGTCGCGCGAAGCCGAGCGACGCGGTGGCGACGGCGTCGGCGCGGCAGTGCGGGATGGCGATCCCACCGGGCAGGCCGGTGGCCGACTTGGCCTCCCGGTCCAGGGCGGCGGCCGTCAGTGCCGCCGCGTCGGTGGCGCGGCCGGCGGCGGCCAGCCGCGAGGCCAGCGCGGCGATGACCGACTCCTTGTCGGCGCCGAGGTCTGCGTCGAGCGCGATCAGGCCGTCGTCGATGATCGCGGGCCCGGAGGTGGCGCCGGAAGCGATGTCTGGCATGGCGTGTCCTTACTGGTGGTGAGGGAGGGCTGGGGACGGGGTGTCCAGGGGAACGGGGTGGAGCGGAGCGACCTCGACGGCGCCGGTGTCGACGTCGTCGGGTCCGGGAAGCGTGGTGCCGGGCAGGGCTACGGCCGCCGAGCCGTACGCGACGGCGTGGCGGAGGCGCTCGGCGGGACCGAGCCCGGCCAGCTCCGCGACGAGATAGCCGGCGAGGGAGGAGTCGCCGGCGCCGACAGTGCTGCGCGCGGTCACGGGTCCGGGCACCGCGTGCCAGGCACCCTCGGCGGTGATCAGCACCGCGCCGGCCGCGCCGAGCGTGGCCAGCACCGCCCCGACGCCGCGCTCGACGAGCCGGCGCCCGGCGGCGACGACGGGTCCGGTGTCGCCGGCCGCCGCCGCGGATTCCAGGGCGGCGGCGTCCGCGCCGGTGAGCTGGGCGAGCTCGTCCGAGTTCGGTTTGAGCAGGTCGGGGGCGGCGTCGGGGAACCGGGCCGCGAGCGACAGCAGGGGAGACTCGGAGGTGTCCACCGCGATGCGGCACGCGACGGACCCGTCGACGGCGGCCGCGCGGACGGAGCGGACGAGATCGGCGTACCAGTCGGCGGGCACGCCGGGCGGCAGCGATCCGGATATCACCACCCAGCGGGCGTCGGCGGCGGCATCGACGACGGTCCGGCGCAGCGCATCGAGTGTCCCTTCGGTATACGCCGGGCCGGGCTCGTTGAGCTTGGTGGTGGTGCCGTCGGGCTCGGCGACGGTGATGTTGCTGCGCGCGAAGCCCCCGGTCGGAACGGCGCGGTAGCCGATGCCGTGGTCGTCGAGCGCGGCGAGCAACGGGTCGCCGGTGTTTCCCGGCAGGACGGCCAGGACCGGCCGGCCGGCCGCGCGGAGCACGCGGGCGACGTTGACGCCCTTGCCGCCCGGGTCCACGCGGGTGGCGGCGGCGCGGTGCACGGCGCCGCGGACGAGCGGGCCCGTCAGTGCGACCGTCCGGTCCAGGCTGGGGTTGGCGGTCAGCGTGACGATCATGCCGTCACCACCTCGATTCCGTTGTCGGTGAGCTCTTTGCAGTCGGTGTCGTCGATCTCGGTGTCCGTGACGAGCACGTCCACGGCGTCGACGGGGGCGAAGCTGATCAGGTGCTGTCGGCCGATCTTGGAGGAGTCGGCGACGACGACCACCCGGTCGGCGCATCGGACCATCGCGCGCTTGACGGCGGCCTCGTCCGGGTCGGGAGTGGACAGGCCGTGGCCGACGCTGAGCGCGTTGGTGCCGATGAAGGCGACGTCGACGTGCAGAGCCCGGAGGAATCGCAGCGCGTCCTCGCCCACGCTGGCCTGCGTGATCCCGCGGACCCGGCCGCCGAGCATGTGCAGGCGCACCGATCCGAGGCCGGCGAGCCGCGCGGCGATCGGAACCGAGTTGGTGACCACCTCGAGGTCCACGTCGGCGGGCAGCGCCGCCACCAGCCGGCCGGTGGTGGTGCCGGCGTCGAACACCACACTGCCGCCGGCGGGGGGAAGGTACCGGGCCGCCGCGGCGGCGATCCGGTCTTTCTGTGCGGCGTGGGTGTGCTCGCGCTCGCTCAGCGCGGGTTCGGTCACCGTGAGCGCTGCGGTGGGGATCGCGCCGCCGTGCACCCGGCGCACATGGCCGAGCCGCTCGAGCAGGGCGAGGTCCCGGCGGACGGTCTCGGTGGTGACGCGGAAACGGGTGGCCAGATCGGCGACGGACATCCGTCCCCGTCGGCCGATCAGCTCGGCGATCGCCTGCTGCCGTTCCTCTGCGTACACGCCGGGCTCCTCACCGCCGAAATGTTGGTTTATGTTGTTTTACGCCCGTATGTGTTGACATGTCAATGGTTCGGAGTAATCTCGATCACAGAATTACCCCGGAGGCCCATCCCGACACACCGGGCGGCGAGGAGGAGACATGGAGAAGGTGATTCCCGCAGCGGCGGAGATGTCGATCGTTCGGGGCACGCCCGTCGTGCCCGGGGTTGCCTACGGCCCAGTCGTGCGCCCCGCGCCGCGGCCGCAGATACCCGCCACGTTCGAGAGCATCCCGGACACCGCGCGCGACGCCGAGGCGGAGCGTTTCCGGGCGGCCGCCACCACCGTCGCGGACCGGCTGCGCAGCCGCGCCGGCCAGGCCTCGGGCGCCGCCGCCGAGGTCCTGCTCGCCAACGCCCAGCTCGCCGAGGACCGCGGCTGGCTCGGTGCCGTCGCCGCGAAGATCCGCAGCGGAGCCGGCGCGGTCGAGGCCGCCGTCGGCGCCACCGACCAGTTCGCCGACATGTTCACCAAGCTCGGCGGGCTGATGGCCGAGCGCGTCACCGACCTCCTCGACATCCGCGACCGCGTGCTCGCCGAGCTCAGCGGCCACCCCGAACCCGGTCTCGACCTGCCCGAGGAACCGTCGATTCTCTTCGCGGAGGACCTCGCCCCCGCCGACACCGCCGGCCTCGATCCGACCCGCGTGATCGGGCTCGCCACCACCCTCGGCGGGCCCACCAGCCACACCGCGATCATCGCCCGGCAGCTCGGCATCCCCTGCGTGGTCGCGGCGGCCGACCTGGACACCGTTCCCGCCGGCACCCGCGTCCTCCTCGACGGGGCCGCCGGTGAGATCCGTCTCGACCCCGACCCCGAAGGCGCGGCCGCTGCGGTCGCAACCGACCGCAGCGAGCGTGCGCGCATCGCGTCCTGGGCCGGCCCCGGCACCACCGCGGACGGTCATCGTGTCGAGATCCTCGCGAACGTGCAGGACGGCGCCGGTGCCCGTGCCGCCCGCGAGACCCCGGCCGAGGGGGTCGGCCTGTTCCGGACCGAGCTGTGCTTCCTGGACCGGGAAACCGAGCCGACCGTCGAGGAACAGGCCGTGATCTACGCGGAGGTCTTCACCGCCTTCGCCGGCCGGAAGGTCGTCCTGCGGACCCTCGACGCGGGCTCCGACAAGCCGCTGCGCTTCGTCAACCACCCCGACGAGCACAACCCCGCACTCGGGTTGCGCGGCATCCGGATCGCGACCGCCACCGAAGGACTGCTCGACCGGCAGCTCGACGCCGTCGCCGCCGCGGCCGCCCGCACAGGCGCCGCGCCGTGGGTGATGGCGCCGATGATCGCGACCGTCGCGGAGGCCGCGCACTTCGCCGCCGCCGTCCGCGCCCGCGACCTCGTGCCGGGGGTGATGGTGGAGGTGCCGGCTGCCGCGCTGCTCGCCGAACGCCTCCTCGAACACGTCGACTTCCTGTCGATCGGCACCAACGACCTCGCGCAGTACACGATGGCCGCGGACCGCATGTCGCCGCACCTCGCGGCCCTCACCGACCCGTGGCAGCCGGCCGTGCTGGCCCTGGTCGCCCGCACCGCCGCCGCCGGGCGCGCGGCCGGCAAGCGGGTCGGGGTGTGCGGGGAGGCGGCAGCCGACCCGTTGCTCGGCTGTGTCCTGACCGGCATGGGGGTCACCTCGTTGTCCTGTGCGGCAGCAGCCGTCGCCGGCGTCGGCTCCCGCCTGGCCACGGTCACCCTCGATCGGTGCCGCGAGGCCGCGGACGAAGTGCTCCGCACCGTCGACCCCGGCGAGGCGCGCGAGGCGGCGGCCCGCGTGCTCGCCTGACCGAGGTGATCCGCGTCGGGAGCGACCCCCGCGACCTGCTCCCGGAGCCGGCCGGCGCCTACCATTCCCCGTTGTGAACGAACAACTGAGGACGCGGACGGCCGGGTTCGGCTGGACCCTGCACGGCGACGGACGTCGCGTTGCCGACGGCGAGGTCGTCGCCCCGGACGAACGACTGTCCTGGCCCCGCACCGTGGGCATCGGCATGCAGCACGTGATCGCGATGTTCGGCGCCACGCTGCTCGTGCCGACGATCACAGGCTTCCCGGTCACCACGACGCTGCTCTTCTCCGGTGTCGGCACCGCCCTGTTCCTGCTGATCACCCGCGGCCGGGTGCCCAGCTATCTCGGCTCGTCGTTCGCGTTCATCGCGCCGCTGGCGGCCTCGGCCGGCGAGGGCCCCGCCGCCCAGCTCGGCGGCATCGTCGCCGTAGGAGTCGCCCTCGCGCTCGTCGGTCTCGTCGTCAAGGCGCTGGGGTCCCGCGTCGTCGACGCGCTGATGCCGCCCGTCGTGACCGGCGCGATCGTCGCCCTCATCGGCCTGAACCTCGCGCCGGTCGCGGTCGGATCCTTCGAGGCCCAGCCGCTCGTCGCGGCGATCACGCTGGCCGCGATCCTGCTCGTCACGGTGCTCGGCCCCGGCCTCGTCGGCCGCCTCGGCATTCTCGTCGGCGTGATCGTCGGCTGGCTCTTCGCCGCCGTCTCCGGCGGCCTCGCCGAGGAACGCGTCGCGGCCCTGCGCAACGCGGCGTGGTTCGGCCTGCCCGAACTGCGCGCCCCCGCGTTCGAGCTGTCCGTGGTGCTGATCGCCCTGCCCGTCGTGGTGGTTCTCGTCGCCGAGAACGTCGGCCACGTCAAGGCCGTGGCGGCCATGACCGGCCGCAATCTCGACGACGTCGCCGGCGACGCGCTGCTCGCCGACGGCCTGGCCACGACGCTCGCCGGGGTCGGTGGCGGCTCGGGCACCACCACCTACGCCGAGAACATCGGCGTGATGGCCGCGACGCGGGTGTACTCGACCGCGGCGTACTGGGTGGCCGCCGCGACGGCCGTGGTCCTCGCCTTCTCCCCGAAGTTCGGTGCCCTCGTCTTCACCGTCCCGGACGGCGTGCTCGGCGGCGCCACCCTGGTCCTGTACGGCTTGATCGGCATCCTCGGCGTGCGGATCTGGATGGAGGCGAAGGTCGACTTCACCGATCCGGTCAACCTCACGGTGGCCGCCGCCGCGCTCGTGGCCGGGATCGGCGACCTCACCCTCACTGTGGGCTCCGTCGAACTCGGTGGCATCGCGTGGGGCTCGATCGGCATCCTGATCGCCTACCCGCTCCTGCGGCGATCGGCGGACCTGCGCCGCCGGCCGCCCGGCGTGTCCGGTCACAAATAACGCTCGTTCCTGTCAGCGTCAGACCCGTCCTCCGATGTCTACCGTGAGCGTGACGTACGTCATCGGATACAGGAGCGCACATGGAACGCACCCTCTTCGAGCCCGAGCACGAACTTTTCCGCGAGTCGTACCGGAAGTTCCTCGAGCAGGAGGTGGCTCCCTTCCACGAGCAGTGGGAGCAGGACAAGATCGTCGACCGTGAGGTCTGGAAGAAGGCAGGCGCGCAGGGCTTCCTGGGCATGGCCGTGCCCGAGGAGTACGGCGGCGGCGGTGTCGAGGACTTCCGCTACAACACGATCGTCACCGAGGAGACCACGCGCGGAGGTTTCAGCGGCATCGGTTTCATGCTGCACAACGACGTCGTGGCGCCGTACCTGCTGAAGCTGGCGAACGAGGAGCAGAAGCGGCGATGGCTGCCGGGATTCTGTTCCGGCGAGATCATCACCGCGATCGCGATGACCGAGCCCGGCACGGGCAGCGACCTGCAGGGCATCAAGACCCGCGCGGTGCGGGACGGCGACGAGTGGATCCTCAACGGTTCCAAGACCTTCATCACCAACGGCATCAACGCGGACCTGGTGATCGTCGTCGCCTGCACCGACCCGGACAAGGGGGCGCAGGGCTTCTCGCTCCTCGTCGTCGAGCGCGGGATGGCCGGCTTCGAGCGCGGCCGCAATCTCGACAAGATCGGCCTCGCGGCGCAGGACACCGCCGAGCTGCACTTCACCGACGTGCGGGTGCCCGCCGCCAACCTCCTCGGTGAGGAGGGCCTGGGCTTCATCTACCTGATGCAGAACCTGCCGCAGGAGCGCCTGTCGATCGCCGTGGTGGCGGCGGCGGCGATGGAGGCCGTGCTCGAGGACACGATGCAGTACTGCCGCGACCGCAAGGCGTTCGGCAAGTCGATCGGCAGCTTCCAGAACACCCGGTTCGAGCTGGCGGAGCTGGCCACCGAGACCACCCTCGCGCGCGTGTTCGTCGACAGGTGCATCGAGCAGCTCAACGCCGGAACCCTGAGCGTGCAGGAGGCGGCGATGGCCAAGTACTGGACCACCGACAAGCAGGTCGAGCTGATCGACCGGTGCCTGCAGTTGCACGGCGGTTACGGCTACATGCGCGAATACCCGGTCGCGAAGGCGTATCTCGATGCCCGCGTGCAGAAGATCTACGGCGGCACCAACGAGATCATGAAGGACATCATCGGCCGCGGCCTGAATCTCTGACCGGCCCCGGGGCACCGGTCCCGGCCCGGAACGAGCACGGGCGGCGCCGCGGATCGCGGCGCCGCCCGTGCTCGTTCCGGGGAGGAGCGAGGTCAGAGCTTGCGGATCACGGTGACGACCTTGCCCAGGATGACGGCGTCGTTGCCCGGAATCGGTTCGAACATCGGGTTGTGCGGCATCAGCCACACGTCCTTCTTCACGCGCTTGAACGTCTTCACGGTCGCTTCGCCGTCGAGCATCGCGGCGACGATATCGCCGTTGTCCGCGACGTTCTGCTGGCGCACCACCACCCAGTCACCGTCGCAGATGGCGGCATCGACCATCGATTCGCCGACCACCTTGAGCAGGAACAGCGAACCCTGCCCCACCAGTTCTCTCGGGAGCGGGAACACGTCCTCGACGGACTCCTCCGCCAGGATCGGACCGCCCGCCGCGATCCTGCCCAGCACGGGAACCATGGCGGCCGGCGTGGCGGACTCGGCGGCGGTGTCGACCCCCTCCGCCGGCTGCGCCTGCGGGGCCGCAGGCTGCGGATCGTCGAGGCCGCGCACGTCCACTGCCCGGGGGCGGTTCGGATCGCGCCGGAGGAAGCCCTTGCGTTCGAGGGTGCGCAACTGGTGCGCCACCGACGAGGTGGAGTTGAGGCCCACCGCGTCGCCGATCTCGCGGATGCTCGGAGGGTAGCCCCGTTCGGTGACCGATTCGCGGATCACTTCGAGGACGCGGCGCTGGCGTTCGGTCAGGCCGGCGGCCGGATCGGCGGTGGTCGTCCGGCTCCGCCCGGCCCGGGGATGGCCGTCCGTCATGATCGTGACCTCCGTGCGTCGTGTGTCGGATGTGCTGGATGTGATGGATCGAATCTAGCTCTCCGATGGCCGGTTATCAAACATCTGTTCGAGATTTTCGGCCGGTAGTGCTGACTTTGTCGGAGCGGCGTGGTACACATCGAACACACGTTCTTTCGAACAGGTGATCGAATTACTCTCGCCGTCGATCGAGCGGTGACCGAAGTTCCGCCGCGGGCCCCGTCCCGCGGACGAGCGACACGGAGGCCTCGATGAGGACATCAGCAGTTCGCCGCACCGAATGGAACGACACCCGGCACCACCCAGGCCAGTGCGACGACACCGGGCAGTACGACACGGGACACTACGACGACACCGGGCAGTGCGACACAGGGCCGTGCAACGACACCGGGCAGTTCGAGGACCCAGGGCAGTTCGAGGACCCAGGGCAGTTCGAGGACCCAGGGCAGTTCGAGGACCCAGGGCAGTACGACACCGGACGGGACGGCGAGGGCCGGGCACGACGCTCCGCGGCGACGCACCTCGCCCGGCGGCCGCACGAGGCGCCGGACCGGCGGCTGCCGGTCCGCCCGGATCCGGGGGTGGTGGACTATCGGCGCGCTCCGGTCCGGGTCTCGCGCGTCCCACACCGGCCCGCCGGGACCGCGCAGCCCGGCCTGCGCACCGTACTGGCGACGGCCCTGCTGACCGCGGTCGCGACCGCGGGACTGCTCGGGATTGCCCACCTGCGCACCAGCCAGGTTGCGGCCGGGGCCGCACGTACCGACGTCACCGTCGTGCAGGCGGGGGAGTCGCTCGGCGACGTCGCGGCGCGGGTGACTCCGGGTTTGCCCCGCCCCGAGGCGATCGAGCGGATCCTCGAACTCAATGCCATGTCGGACGGCCGTCTGCGGGACGGCCAGACCCTGCTCGTTCCGGCCTCCGCGCCGCGGTGAACCGGCATGGACGGGCGGGTACCGGATCCGGCCGACGATCCGGGTATGCAGGTATTGTCGACTCTTGTCAGTCACACCACCTCGTGTGGTCGCGCCGAGAGCGATTCGCCTGCCGGTGAGTCCGGTCTCGGGAGGACGGCATCGGTTCGACGCCGACGTCGCGGCCAGCACGGCTACGACGAAGGAATCGACATGTACTGCCCGTATTGCCGGCACCCCGATTCCCGCGTCGTCGATTCCCGCGAAGCCGACGAGGGGGCCGCGATCCGTCGCCGAAGGGCATGCCCCCAGTGCGGCAGGCGTTTCACCACCGTCGAGACGGCGGTGCTGTCGGTCGTCAAGCGCAGCGGCGTCACCGAACCGTTCAGCCGGGAGAAGGTGGTGCGCGGGGTGGCCCGTGCCTGTCAGGGCCGCGACGTCGACAACGACGCCCTCAACCTCCTCGCCCAGCAGGTCGAGGACGCGGTGCGGGCCAAGGGTTCCCCGGAGATTCCGAGCAACGAGGTCGGTCTGGCCATCCTCGGCCCGCTGCGGGACCTGGACGAGGTGGCGTATCTGCGATTCGCCTCCGTCTACCGGTCCTTCAGCTCCGCAGAGGATTTCGAGCGCGAGATCAAGGAACTGCGCGAGCACCAGCACCGACGCGAGACCGAGTCCCCGGACTGAGCGCCGCGCCGTTCGGCGCGCGCCGGGATCCTCGTCGCCGGATCAGCGAATCGCCGCGACGGCCTTGAGGATTCGCGTCTCCGAGATCGGCCCGCGGGTGCCGAGGTGCTGCGCGAACAGGCTGACCCGCAACTCCTCGATCATCCACGAGACCTCCACCACGTCGGCAGCCGTGGCCCGCTCCTCCGGCAGCCGGGCGAGCAGTCGGTCGTACTCGGCGTAGACCCGGTCCAGCACGTCCATGCCCTGCCGGTCGCGAAGCGCGCTCGCCGGCAGCGATTCGAGCCGGTGTGCCGCCGCCGCCAGGTAGCGGGGCAGGTCGGCCAGCCGGGCACTGCCGAGTTCGGCGACGAAACCCCGGAACAGCAGCGAGGTCAGCTGTTCACGCACGTCCTCGGCGGCCTCGCCGCGCACCCGTTCGAGCAGCACCTCCACCTCGTGTGCCCTGGCCAGGGCGGGGACGACGAGCTTCAGCAGCGCCGCCACCCGGCCCGGCAACTGGGCCCGCACCACCTTCGCCAGCGCGGTGAACTCGTCCGGTGTGCGCACCGGCTTGCCGTGCCGGGCGATCAGCTCGTCCACGGCGCACGCCCGGCAGTCCTCGAGCAGATCCTCGAACGAGCCGTCCGGATTGCGGCCGAGCGCCAGCCGTTCGCCGTTGCTCAGGCCCGACGTCGCGGCGCGCGCCTGCATCGGGACCGCCTCGAGCAGCAGAGCCCGCAGCCCGGTGCGCATCGCGGCCTGCTGCGCGTGCGGGGTGCTGAGCACCCGCACGGCCACGCCACCATCCTCGGCGACCAGCGTCGGATATCCGGTCACCTGCTGGCCGGCGACGGTGCGTGTGACCGTGGGCTCGAGGGTGCCGAGCGTCTCGGCTGTCCATACCAGTGCCGGCGCGCGCTCGGTGCTCGACGCCGCCCGGGAGACCTCGGCCTCGACACGGTTCGCCAGCTGCCTGCGCAGCGCGGTCAGGCTCTTGCTGCGCGCGAGTACGGCGCCGCGTTCGTCGACGGCCGCGAACGTCATCCGCAGGTGGTCCGGCAGGGCGGTCGGGTCGAAGTCGCTCGGCTCGATCCGCGCCGCGCCGAGCCGCGACAGCTCCCGCGCCATCGCGTTGACGAGCGGCTCGGAGCGCGGCTGCACGGACGCGAGGGCTGCCGCAGCGAAGTCCGGTGCCGGAACGACTTGGCGGCGAAGATGCTTGGGAAGCGTCTTGATCAGGGCGGTGACCAGCTCGACCCGCATACCGGGTACCGACCAGTCGAAGCCGACCGGCCGGACCCCGGCCAGCAGCGCGACGGGAATGCGGACGGTGACGCCGTCCTCCTCGGTGCCGGGCTCGAACTGGTAGGTGAGGGGGAACTGCAGATCGCCCTGCCGCCACGCGTCGGGGTAGTCGCCGCCGAGGACGGTGGGCGCCTCCTGGTTGACCACCGTTTCCGGGGTGAAGGTCAACAGGTCGGGATTCTTCTGCCGCTCCTTCTTCCACCACGCGTCGAAGTGCCGCGCCGAGACGACCTCCGGTCCGACGCGCTGGTCGTAGAACTCGAACAGGGTCTCGTCGTCGACGAGGATGTCGCGCCTGCGGGCCCGGTGCTCGAGCGCCTCCACGTCCTCGAGCAACTCACGGTTGGCGTGGAAGAACCTGTGGCGCGTCCGCCATTCGCCTTGGACGAGGGCATGCCGGATGAACAGCTCGCGTGAGGCCTCGCGGTCGATCGGGCCGTACTGCACGGGCCGTTGCGCGACCAGGGGAATGCCGTAGAGCGTGACCCGCTCGTAGGCCATGGCGGCCTCGCGCCTGGTGGACCAGTGCGGTTCGGAGTAGGTGCGCTTGACCAGGTGCGGGGCGAGCTTCTCGGCCCATTCGGGTTCGATCCGCGCGGTGACCCGAGCCCACAGCCGCGACGTCTCGACCAGCTCGGCGGCCATCACCCAGCGCGGCGGCTTCCTGGACAGCGACGAGCCGGGGAAGATCGCGAACCGGGTCCCGCGCGCGCCGAGGAAGTCCCGCTTCTCGCCCTCACGCACGCCGACGTGCGAGAGCAGCCCGGCCAGCAGCGACTGGTGGATCGCGTCGTGGCCGACGTCCTGATGCCGCGTCTCCCACCCGAGGTTGAGGGTGATCTGGCGCAGCTGGCCCTGCAGATCCTGCCATTCCCGGATCCGCAGCCAGTGCAGGAACTCGTCGCGGCACATCTTGCGGAACCGGCTGGACGACAGTTCCTTCCGCTGCTCCTTCAGGTAGTCCCACAGCTTCAGGTACGCAAGGAAGTCCGAGCCCTCGACGGCGAACCGGGCGTGCTTCTCGTCCGCCGCCTGCTGGAACTCGGCCGGCCGTTCGCGCACGTCCTGGATCGACAGCGCCGCAACGATGATCAGGACCTCGCGCAGGCACCCGTTGCGGTGACCCTCCACGATCATCCGCGCCATGCGCGGATCGACCGGCAACAGCGCGAGTTCGCGTCCGGTGCCGGTCAGTTTCGGTGGTTCGTCCTTCGACGGCGGTTCGAGCGCACCGAGTTCCTCGAGCAGCGCGACACCGTCGCGGACGGCCCGCGGGTCGGGGGCCTCGACGAATGGGAACGAGGCGAGGTCGCCGAGCCCGAGCGCCGTCATCTGCAGCACGACCGAGGCGAGGTTGGTGCGCAGGATCTCCGGTTCGGTGAACTCGGGGCGGGCCTCGAAGTCCTCCTCGGAGTACAGCCGGATACAGATGCCGTCGGCGACGCGGCCGCAGCGGCCGGACCGCTGCCGGGCGGAGGCCTGCGAGATCTCCTCGATGGGCAGTCGCTGGACCTTGGTGCGCACCGAGTAGCGGGAGATCCGCGCGGTGCCGGGGTCGACGACGTAGCGGATACCGGGCACGGTGAGCGAGGTTTCGGCGACGTTGGTGGACAGCACCACTCGCCGGCCGGTGTGTGGGGTGAACACCCGGTGCTGCTCGGCGGCGGACAGCCGCGCGTACAGCGGCAGGATCTCGGTGCCCCGTAGCTTGCGGTCGCGCAGCGCGTCGGCGGTGTCGCGGATCTCGCGTTCACCGGAGAGGAACACGAGGATGTCCCCGTCTCCCTCGGCGCAGAGTTCCTCGACCGCCTCACAGACGGCATCCACCGGGTCGCGGTCGACGAGCGCGTCGCCCACCTCGACCGTCAGGGGACGGTACCGGATCTCGACCGGATAGGTGCGGCCGGAGACCTCGACGATGGGCGCGGGCGTGCCGTCGGCCGCTGCGAAGTGGTTCGCGAACCGTTCCGGGTCGATGGTCGCCGAGGTGATGATCACCTTCAGGTCCGGCCGCCGGGGCAGCAGTTCCTTGAGGTAGCCGAGGATGAAGTCGATGTTGAGGCTGCGTTCGTGGGCCTCGTCGATGACGAGGGTGTCGTAACGGCGCAGCAGCCGATCGCGCTGGATCTCGGCGAGGAGGATGCCGTCGGTCATCAGCTTGATCAGCGTCGAGTCCGACACCCGGTCGGTGAACCGGACGGTGTAGCCGACGGTGTCGCCGAGTTCGGAGTCGAGTTCCTCGGCGATGCGCTCGGCGACCGCCCGGGCCGCGATGCGGCGCGGCTGCGTGTGCCCGATCAGGCCGCGGACGCCGCGGCCGAGTTCGAGGCAGATCTTCGGGATCTGCGTGGTCTTGCCGGAGCCGGTCTCGCCGGCGACGATCACCACCTGGTGGTCGCGGATCGCGGCGGCGATGTCGTCCCTGCGCTGCGAGACCGGGAGGTTGTCGGGGTAGGTGACCGTCGGCACGCCGGCCGCCCGCGCCGCGAGCCGCAACCGCGCCTGCTCGATCTCGTCGGCGATCTTCGCCAGCGCCTCGGGTCCGCGGGCGCGGTCGAGCCGCCGGCGGATGCGGTGCTCATCGCGCAGCGATACCTCGGTGAGGCCTGCCTTCAGGTCGCGACGGGTCGCCCCGGGCGGGGCGGGGGAGCGCGGGGTCTCGGGTGAGGTGGACATGCTGAATCAACAGCCTAGCGAAGCGCGGACCGTCGCCGCGCGGCACCCGCGGACCGTCGCCGCATAGGATGGCAATTTCATCGCCGTTCGTGGAACAGGAGCAGATCGTGGGCGCGTTGTGGCACGGGTTCGCAGACATGGGTGTCGTCGAGCGGGACGGTGCGTTCGTCGTCGCGCGCGGAGAGGGCGCCTACATCTGGGATTCCGCCGGCACCCGCTATCTCGACGCGACCGCCGGCCTGTGGTTCGCGAACGTCGGCCACGGCCGCTCCGAGATCGGTGACGCGGTGGCGGCGCAGCTGGCGAAGGTGGCGCACTACTCCAACTTCGGTGACCTCGCCGCGGAGCCGACCGTCGAGCTGGCCGAGCGGCTCGCGACGATCGCTCCCGTTCCCGGCAGCAAGATCTTCTTCACCTCGGGCGGTTCCGATTCGATCGACACCGCGGCCAAGCTGACGCGCCGCTACTGGCAGGAGATGGGCCGGCCGGAGAAGACCCTCGTCGTCAGTCGCGAGAAGGCTTACCACGGCATGCACGTCGGAGGCACGTCGCTCGCCGGGATCCCCGTCAACGCCGAGGGGTACGGGAACCTGTGGGACGACGCCGCGAAGGTGGCCTGGGACGACGCGAAGTCGTTGCTCGCCCTCATCGAGCGGGTCGGCGCGGACCGGATCGCGGCGTTCTTCTGTGAGCCGATCATCGGCGCGGGTGGGGTGTACCTGCCGCCGGAGGGCTATCTCGCCGAGGTCCGCGACATCTGCCGCGAGCACGACGTGCTCTTCGTGGTCGACGAGGTGGTCACCGGCTTCGGCCGCATCGGCGGGTCGTGGTTCGCCTCTGGCCGGTTCGGACTCGAACCCGACCTGATCACCACGGCGAAGGGCCTCACCTCGGGGTACGTGCCGATGGGCGCGGTGTTCGTGGCGCCGAAGGTGGCCGAGCCGTTCTTTGCCGGCGGGGTGTGGTGGCGGCACGGCTACACCTACGGCGGGCACGCCGGTGCCGCCGCGGCTGCCCTGGCGAACCTGGACATCATCGAGCGCGAGAACCTGCTCGACGAGTCGGCGCGGTTGGAGCGGACCCTGCACGAGAAGCTGTCCCCGCTGGCCGAGCACCCGCGCGTCGCGGAGGTCCGCAGTGGTCTCGGCGCCGTCGCCGCAGTGCAGCTCGCCGACCCGGGTGAGGCGCTGGAGTTCGTGAAGGCGCTTCGGCGGCACGGGGTTTCGAGCCGGGCGGCGGGACAGGGTGCGCTGCAGATCTCGCCGTCGTTCGTGATGACGGACGAGCAGGTGCAGGGCCTCGTGGACGGGTTCTCCTCGGCCCTGGGTTGATCGACGATCGAGCGGCGCCGACCGTTCGGCACCGGCACCGCGGGTCGCGTCAGCGGCGGGGGCGGAGCCGTTGCAGCACAGTGCAGATCCGCTCGCGCAGTCCCGTGGGCACGTCGTCCAGCGGTACCGCGCCCTGCGTGTCGTGCGCGGCGGCGACGCGGGCGTAGCGGTCGTGGAGCACCGTGCGTACCTCGTCGGGCGTGTGGGCGCGTCGTCTGCGCTCGTCGCGCGCGACGACTGCGCCCGTCGCCGCGACGCCGACCACACCGGCGAGTCCGACGAGCTTCCACCACTGCCTGCCCTTCAATGCCATGGACGCGAGCCTAGACGGTAGGGATTGGGCTGGGGCCGCGCTCACCTGGGACCGATGCTCGCCACCGTCGACCGGCGCGATCGCCCGGACGCTCCGGCCGAACAGTGTGCCTCAGGGCCTGTCCGGTACTCCGTTGCGTCCCTGCGCGGCCGTATCCGGCTGCGGGCTTGTCCGGAATTCGAATCGGCTGCCGACGGCATTGGGGTGGAAGGCGTCCGGGAGGGCGGTGAACAGCGCGTGCTGCGCCTTCCACGACGTGCAGTGGGCGGGCACGACCACGGCCGGATCCGCCGCGGCGAGGGCGGTCACCGTCCGGGGGACGATCGGGCCGTCGCGGAGATGGAACCCGCCGAGGACGGCATGGAGCCGGCCGACCCCGGTGAGCCGCTCGGCGTGCTCGAGGATGTTGATCAGCCCGGCGTGCCCGCATCCGGTGAGCACGACGAGTCCCCGGTCGCGTAGGTGCAGGACGACGGCCTGGTCGTCGTGGATGAGCGGGTCGGGCCGCCAGCGGCCGTGCCGGTGGGCTTGATGGCCCGGCATGCCGGTCTCGTACTCGGTGGTCCGGGCGATCCGGCCGGTCACCAGGAGCATTCCGTCCAGCAGGAAGGAGGGGCGCCGGTTCTCGACGACGACGAATCCCGCGCCCTCGATCGCCGCGCGGCTCGGCGTCGGTAACTCGAAGGCGCCGTCGGGACCGACGATGCGCCGCCTCGTCCAGAAGTCGGGGTGCACGAGGATCGGCAGGTGCCGGGAACCGAGCCGGCGGGCGAGGCCCTGCAGACCCATGACGTGGTCGAAGTGGCCGTGGCTGAACACGATCGCCTCGATGCCGTCCGGGGAGATCGCCAGCCGATCGAGATTCGCCATCAGACCGTCCGGCGTGGCCCCCGCGTCGTAGAGCACGCGGTGCGTGGTTTCGCCGACCCGGACCTCGATCAGTACGGAGAACCCGTGCTCCGCTCGGAGGAGGTCGACAGTCCGGAATCCGACCGCCAGATCGCTGGGGACGATCGGGAGCGGACCTGCCGATCCGGCCGGCCCCCAGCGGCGGACGGGCCCCACGTCGGGCAGCAGCACGTCGGAGGAGTTGTCCACCAGCGTCGTCACATCGACCGCGTCGACCGGCCGGAGCTCCACCCGTACCGGGTCCCGCTCCGGCAGCTGTCCGGCGGATCGTCGATCGCGGGTCTCCGCTCCCGTCCTCACGCCCTCCTCCTTCCGGTGGATACGGTGAAACAGCCTTCGGCCGGCCGGGCCGTCAGTGCTCGGGGCCGAGGTCGGTGAAATCGGGACGGAAGGGCGCCTCGCTGCCCGTCCGCAGATCGAACGTGCTGCGGTTCTGCGTGAGAATGTCCGTGCCGTAGACGTGGATCGAGATCGCATCGGTCCCGTCGAGTGCCTCCACCGAGTGGATCGTTCCGTCGGGAACGACGGTCACCGTGCCCCGCGGGTTCACGAAGGTGTCGGCAACCTGGAGCCGGGCCCTGCCCGGCACACTCCCGTCGTCGAGCCGGCGATACCACGTCTCCCGTTCCCGGCCCCGATACACGCCGACCACGGCCCACGCGCCGTGATTGTGCGCCGGAGTGCTCACTCCGGCCTTGAACACCGCCACCAGGATCGACAGGTGCCCGTCCGAGGCCCGGTAGAGGGGGTACAGCACCCAGTCCCGCGTCTCGGGACGCTCCTGGTACTGCGGGTCCAGCCAGTCGCTGTCGTCGGCGACTGCTGCGGCCAGAACCGCACGGACCGCCTCCGGTCCGTCGCGCAGTGCGGACGCCTGTCGGAGGCGGGGGATCAGATCGTGGATCGACTGCCGGTGGCCGACTTCGGTGTGCCTGTTCATGATGCACCTCCTGCAACCGCTCTCGAAGAGAACGGTATGCGCACAACAGTGATGAATGCATCGGTACCAGTACGGACGTCGCGCGCCGTCCCGGTGGTGCCGGGCGTCGGCTCACAGACCGAATTCGACCGCCCGCCGCACCAACTCCACCCTCGAGTTGATGCCGAGCTTCGCGTAGATGTTGGCGAGGTGGGTCTCCACGGTTCGCTCGCTGATGAACAGGCGCCGGCCGATCTCGGGGGAGCTGAGTCCGGCGACCGCCAGCGCGCCCACCTCCCGTTCGCGGGTGCTCAGGGCCTCCGGCCCCCAGGCCGGGCGGTCCCGGCGGCCCCGCCGTACCCCCGTCAGGAAGGCCTCGATCTCGATCAGCACCGCGTCCATGTCGCCGATCCAGGGCCAGTGATCGATCCCGGGCAGTTCGACGAGTGTCGCGCCCGGAACGCGCGCCGCGACGTAGCGGGAATGCTCGACCGACAGCCACGGATCGTCGACGTGGTGGAGCAGGAGCGTCGGCACCCGAATCTCGTGCAGCCTCGGACGAAGATCGGTCGCGGCGCAGAGCCGGAACAGGTCCCGTGCCTGCGCCGGGCCCGCCGCCCCCAGGGCGTGACGCGCGAACCAGGATCGATACCGCTCGTCCCCGGCCAGGGTCGGATTCATCGACGCGATGCCGGAGCCCGTCGCCCACCCCTCGTCGATGCCGGCCAGGACCGACGAGAAGAACTCCTCGCTCCACCCCGCCGCATACCCGTCGTCCTCCAGGAGCCGGGCATGGGCGTCCCACAGGATCATCGAACGTGTGCGGCCGGGGTACTTCAACGCGAACGAGGTGCAGATCCCGGCGCCGACGGCGACCCCGAACAGGGTCGCCCGCCGGGACCCGGCGGCGTCCATCACGGCGCGGATGTCCTCGACGCAGGCGTCCATGGACACCTCCTCCCGCGGCACGTCCGACAGGCCGGTGCCCCGCTTGTCGAACCAGATCAACCGGGCGAACGACGCCAGGCCGCGCAGGAAACGCGCGAAGAACCGCTCCTCCCAGGCGAGGTCGAGGTGCGAGACGAATCCCGGAACGAAGACGAGGTCGGGTCCCGCCTTGCCCAGCACCTGGTACGCGATGCTGACATCCCCGCTGGCGGCGTACCGGACCTCGTGGTCCATCCCTGCACCGTAGCGCCGTCTGCCGCGCTGTCAACCTCGGGTGAGGCGCAGCGAGGCGGGGCAGCGACGGCGGGCCGGCCACCACCTCCCGTGCTCGGCGGCCGGATCCCGTTACCTCCCCGCGTGAGAGGCTGTCGGTCATGCAGCAGCGGAGCTCAGCGCAGTCCCGGATCACCCTCGACGAGGCGGTGGAACTGACCCGCACCGGCGACCTCTGGATCTTCCGCGGCAGCAGCCACGCCGACCGGGCGATCCAGACGCTGACCAACGCCCCCGTCAACCACGTCGGCATGGCGGTGGTCCTCGCTGATCTGCCACCGCTGATGTGGCATGCCGAGCTGGGCAGGAGCCTGCCGGACATGTGGACCGGCCGGCACCACCGCGGTGTGCAGCTGCACGACCTGCGCGAGGCGGTGCAGGTGTGGAGTGCCCGGTACGGGCAGCGCGGCTGGCTGCGCCAGCTCGGCGTCGAGGTGACGCCGGAGCAGGAGGATCAGCTGCTGCGCACCGTCGCCCGGCTGGACGGCACGCCGTTCCCCTCGACGGGCCGGCTGGCGGGGCGCTGGTTCGCGGGCCGGCTGCCGTGGCGGAAACGCACGTCGGATGCGGGTCTCGAGCGCGCGTACTGCGCCGAGGTGGTGGGCGCGACCCTGGAGGCGATGGGGCTGCTCGAGCAACGCGGGCGCGGCAGCAACTGGTACGACCCCGGACGGTTCTGGAGCGGGGACCGGTTGCCGGCCGCGCCCGGGGTCGCATGGGGGCGCGAGATCGAGGTCGTGCCTCCCGAAAACGGGTGAGGGGCTGGTGCGCTCGGTCGCCCCGCCGAAGGCCCACGCCGCCGGATAGGCCCGTTTGCCGGGCCCGCGCGACGACTTCGCGGGATCATGAGCCCATGTCGCGTCCCGCCATCGCACTGCAGGTCTACGTCCTCGACACGCCGGACCCGTCCGGGCTGGCCTCGTTCTACGCCGTGCTGCTCGGCTGGGACATCGACGACGCCGCCACCGACGACGACTGGGTCCAGTTGCGCGCCCCGGCCGGCGGGGGCCTGGCGTTCCAGCTGGCCCCCGAGTTCACCCCGTCGACGTGGCCGGACGACCGGGTCGGGCTGCAGGCACACCTGGACCTCGAGGTCGACGACCTCGACGCCGCGGAGGAGTGGGTGCTGCGGCACGGCGCAACCCGCGTCGTCGGGCCCAACCCCAGCCCGACCTTCCGCACCTACCGGGATCCGAGCGGCCACCTCTTCTGCCTGGTGCGGTCCGCGTGAGCGGTCCGTGTTCCGGCCCGGGGCCTCCCGGGCGGCTACCGGCGCCGGCGCGCCCGTCCGGCGCTCTTCGGCCGGCCCGCGTTTCCGCGGCGGGTCTTCGGCTTCTTGTCGCCGACCACCTTCTTCGGCTGCGATCCCTGCCGCTCCCCGCGCCGTTTCTGCTTCGGCTGGGACTCGTCCTGCCGGCCGCGGGAGCTGTTGGCGGTGCGGCCGCGCACGATCCCGACGAACTCCTCGACCAGATCGGTGGTCCGCTCCGAAAGCCACACCAGGCCCACCTGCGACTGCGGGGCATCGGTCACCGGCCGGTACGTCAGATCCTTGCGGTGGTACAGCCGGGCCAGCGACTGCGGCACGACCAGCACCCCCACCTCGGAGGCGACGTACGACACGGCCGTCTCCGTCGTGGCCGGGCGCTCGAACGCCGCCTCTCCCGGCAGGCGCGCCCAGTCCAGCACGTCGTCGCGCGGATGCAGCACCGTTTCCTCCGCGAGATCGGCGACGCTCAGTTCGTCGACGGCCGCGACGGCATGCTCCTCGGGTACCACCACCACCGATACCTCGGTGTAGAGATTGATCACCGACAGCCCCTCGCGCGGCAGCGGCAACCGCAGCACCGCCGCGTCGACCGTGCCGTCGCGCACCGCGGCCTCGCCGTCGGCGGCGTCCACGGGCACCAGCTCGAGGGGGACGTCGGGTATCCGCTCCGCCCACACCCGCACCCATTTCGCGGGGGTGACCCCGGGGACGTAGGCCAGCCGGAACACCGGGGCGGACTCTTCGCTCACCCGCTCAGGCTAGCGGCCCGTGCGTCCAGCGTCCGCCGAGCATCGTGCCCCACACCGGCATCGCGGCCAGCTCCGCACCGGAGCGGGGCAGCGTGTCCGCGTCGAGCACCACCAGGTCGGCGACGTCGCCGACGGCGACGCGGGCACGACCACCGGTGGACGCGGCCAGCGCCACCTGCAGGTCCAGTTCGTGCTCGCGGTGCCAGACCCGGCCGTCGGGCAGCGTGCGGTCGATCGCGGCGGCCAGCGTCCGCCACGGATCCAGGGGCGCGACCGGCGCGTCGGAGCCCAGTACCAGCCGCGCCCCGGCCGCGTGCAGCGTCCCGTACGGGAAGGCGCGGTGCGTGCGGCCGGGCCAGTACCGTTCGGCCAGGTCCACGTCGTCGTACACGTGCGCCGGCTGGATGCTCGCCGTGACACCCGACCGGGCGAACCGCGGGAAGTCGCGCTCGGCCACGAACTGGGCGTGCTCGACGCTGCCGCGCGCCCCGGTGGCGGCGAACGCGTCGAGCACGTGCTCGCAGGCGTGGTCACCGATCGCGTGGATCGCGCTCTCGACCCCGTGTTCGTGGGCGTGGCGCATCAGCGGCTCGAGCCGTTCCGGCGGCACCGACAACACCCCGTGCCCGCCGTCGGGATACGGGTCGTGACAGTAGGCGGTGCGGGTGCCGAGCGATCCGTCGACGATCACCTTCAGCGGACCCACCGTCGCCAGCCCCGCGGTGCCGGGTACCACGTCGCCGGTGCGCATGCCCGCCGCGATCGCCGCGTCCAGCCACCGGGGCCAGATCCCGCACCGCACACGCAGGTGCCGCGTCCCGGCGCCGATGCGGCGCCTCCACGCGGCGAGAGTGTCCGCGATCTCGAAGTCGACGACGCCCACCACGCCGCGGGCGGCGGCCGCCCGGGCCGCGGAGTCCACGAGGCGATCGCGCACCTCGGGGTCGACGCGCTGGATCTCGTTCATCAGCGGCATGAACTCGGTTTCCCGCAGCAGCCCCGTGGGGTGTGGATGCAGCGAGAAACGCTGTAGCGCAGCAGTATTGAACCAGGCGCTGTGCAGGTCCGCGCTGAACGCGACGACCGGCCGGGCGGGGGCGATCGCATCGAGCGCCGCAGCGGTGGGCGTGTCCGGCCACAGCCCGTCGCGGAAACCGTGCGCGACCACGACGGGGGCGGGGTCACCGGCCAGGCGGGCGGCCACCAGCGCGACCGCGTGCGCGGCCGACGTCGCGCCCGACAGGTCGAGCGCGGCCTGCGCGAGGGTCCACTGGTCGAAGTGCACGTGCGCGTCCCACAGGCCCGGCAGCACCAGTCGCCCGCCGGCGTCGACGACCTCGGTGCTGCCCGCGATGTCACCGCCGATGCGGTCGCCGGTGATCGGCAGGTCGACCGGGCCGGCACCGGGCGCCGTGCGGGCGCCACGCAGGACGAGGGACGGCGGCACCGCTCAGCCCTCGACGATCTCGAACTCGTCGAACACCACCTCGCCGGCCGCGTCGGACTCGGCGAGGTTCACCTCGCCGAGCAGCGCCCAGCCGTGGTCCCCGGCGGGGTCGGCCAGGGTCTGCCGGACCCGCCACAGATCCTTCTCCTCGACCACGGTGAACAGCTGCGGGCCCCGCGCGTCGGGGCCGGTGCCGATCTCGTCGTACTCCTCGAAGTACAACTCGAGCAGGTCGGCCCAGTCCTGGGCCTCGAGCCCGTCGCCCAGCTCGGCGAGCTCGTTCCACCGTCGCCGCGACGCCAGTTCCACCCGCTTGAACATCGCATTGCGCACCATCACCTTGAACGCCCGCGTGTTCGCCGAGATCGGTTTGGGCACATCCGCGCCGAATGCCACCTGCTGATCGTCGGATTCGACGCCGGGGTTGGTGAGCGACTCCCACTCGTCGAGCAGGCTCGAATCGACCTGGCGGATCAGCTCGCCCAGCCACTCGGTGAGGTCTTCGAGTTCCTCGGTGCGGGCCGCGTCCGGAACCGTCTGGCGCAGCGCCCGGTAGGCGTCCGCGAGGTAGCGCAGCACCAGTCCCTCCGAACGGGTCAGGCCGTAGTGACCGACCAGTTCGGCGAACGTCATGGCCTTCTCGACCATGTCCCGCACCACCGACTTGGGGGACAGCGGGAACTCCGAGACCCACGGATGCCCGGCGCGGTACGTCTCGAACGCCGGCTCGAGGAGTTCCGCCAGCGGCTTCGGCCAGGTGATCTCCTCGAGCAGCTCCATGCGCTCCTCGTACTCGATGCCGTCGGCCTTCATCTGCTGCACGGCCTCACCGCGCGCGGCGTGCTGCTGCGCCATGAGGATCTGCCGCGGATCGTCGAGCGTGGACTCGATCACCGACACCACGTCCAGCGCATAGGCGGGGGAGTCGATGTCGAGCAGCTCGATCGCGGCGAGCGCGAACGGCGACAGCGGCTGGTTCAGCGCGAAGTCGCGCTGCAGGTCCACGGTCAGCCGCGCCGTCCGGCCGAACTCGTCGGGCTCGTCGAGCTGCTGCACCACCCCGGCCTGCACCAGCCCCCGGTACAGCGAGATCGCCTTGAGGATGTGCCGGCGCTGGGCGGGGCGCGCTTCGTGGTTGTCCTCGAGCAGATGGCGCATCGCCTCGAAACAGCTGCCGGGGCGGGCGATCACGTTCAGCAGCATCGAATTGCTCACGGAGAAGCGCGAAGTGAGCGGCTCGGGGGATGCGGCGACGAGCTTGTCGAACGTGCCCTCGCCCCACGAGACGAATCCCTCGGGCGGCTTCTTGCGCTGCACCTTGCGGCGCTTCTTCGGGTCGTCACCGGCCTTGGCGAGGGCCCGCACGTTCTCGATCTCGTGCTCGGGCGCCTGCACCACGACGGTGCCCATCGTGTCGAATCCGGCACGGCCGGCGCGGCCGGCGATCTGATGGAACTCGCGGGCCTTGAGCTGCCGGGTCCGGGTGCCGTCGAACTTCGTCAGGCCGGTCAGCAGCACCGTCCGGATCGGCACGTTGATGCCCACCCCGAGGGTGTCGGTCCCGCAGATGACCTTCAGCAGCCCGTCCTGGGCCAGCCGCTCGACGAGCCGCCGGTACTTCGGCAGCATCCCGGCGTGGTGCACGCCGATGCCGTGCCGCACCAGCCGCGACAGCGTCTTGCCGAAGCCGGTGGAGAACCGGAACGCGCCGATCGCCTCGGCGATCGCGTCCTTCTCCCCGCGCGAGCACATGCTCACGCTGGTCAGGGCCTGCGCCCGCTCCAGGGCGGCGGCCTGGGTGAAGTGGACGACGTAGACGGGGGCCTGGTGCGTGGTGACCAGTTCCTCGATCTCTTCGCCGATCGGCTTCTGGGAGTAGGTGAACGACAGCGGCACCGGCCGCTCGGAGCCGGACACCTCGGTGGTGGTGCGGCCGGTGCGCCGGGTCAGGTCCTTCTTCAGGAAGGTGACGTCGCCGAGGGTCGCCGACATCAACAGGAACTGCGCGCGGGGCAGTTCCACGAGGGGCACCTGCCACGCCCACCCGCGGTCCGGCTCCGAGTAGAAGTGGAACTCGTCCATCACCACCTGGCCGATGTCCGAGCCGGCGCCCTCCCGCAGCGCCAGATTGGCGACGATCTCGGCGGTGGCGCAGATGATCGGGGCACCGGGGTTCACCGAGGCGTCGCCGGTCATCATCCCGACCCGATCGGCGCCGAACACCTCGCACAACGCGAAGAACTTCTCGCTGACCAGCGCCTTGATCGGGGCCGTGTAGAAGGTGCGCGTACCGGTGGCCAGGGCGAAGAAGTGCGCGCCGAGCGCCACCATCGACTTGCCCGACCCGGTGGGCGTCGCGAGGATCACGTTCGACCCGGAGACCAGCTCCAGCAGCGCCTCCTCCTGCGCCGGATACAGCGAGAGGCCGCGCCCGGTCGTGAAGGTGGTGAAGGCGTCGAACAGCGAGTCCTCGTCGACGATGTCGGGGGTCAGATCCGGAAGCAGCACCGCTCCAGGCTAGTTGTTGCCGCCGTGACCGCGCCGACGCGCCGTGTGCGGCAGGCCGGCGCGCGGCGGCCGACGGGTCCTGCCGCCCGCGCCGGTCTCGACGGCTGCACCTGCCGGAGCGGGCCGACGGCGACGTGTGACGGCGTTCGAGGACTCGGCGCGGGACGTCGTGGGCGGCGGGTCGCTCAGGTGGCGCTGCGTTCGTCGGCGCCCATCGCGCCGAGCACGGCCCTGCGGGTGGCCGGACCGCCCGTGATCTGGTTCTCGCTGACGCCGTTGATCAGCAACTCGCGCCAGCGTTGCTCGTCGAACACGAGGGGTGCGGTCGAGTCGAGGAACTCCTCGACGACCCGCAGGAACCGGATGGGGTCGTCCCGGAACGGGAAATGGCCGGCGCCGCGGAAGACGTCGAGCCGGGAGTTGGGCATCGCCGAATGCGCCAGGTAACCGTGACTGACCGGGATCACGCTGTCGTGATCTCCCCAGATCAGCTGCACGGGCAGGTTCTCGGTCAGGTAACAGCGGTCGAGCATCGTCACCACCTGGCCGCGCCAGTCCACGACGGCCCGCAGCGTGCGCAGGAACGCCTCGTACGCGGTGGGATCGGGCAATCCGCTCAGGACCCGGATCAGATCCGAGGTGTCGTGCAGGAAGGGGCCGGGCCGCAGCGGCGTGTCGTGCAACTGTCCGAGCAGGCCGCCGGCGATGCGTACCGCGGGCAGGGCGCCGGGCAGCCGCAGCAGCTTGAGGACCTCGCTCAGGCCGGGCATGGACAGCAGGCGCAGCGCCGGGTGGACGTCCTTGGTGACGCCGCCGGCCGAGACCAGGATGAGCCGGTCGACCATCTGCGGGAACTGGTACGCGAACTGCATCGCGACGCCGCCGCCGAGGGAGTGCCCGACCACGGTGACGTGCTCGATGTCCAGGACCGAGAGCAGGTCGCGGACGCCGTTGGCGTACGCGGCGACCGAGTAGTCGGCGCGCGGCTTGTCGGAGCGGCCGTGGCCGAGCAGGTCCGGTGCGATGACCGTGTACTTGCGGGCCAGGTGCGGGATGACCTCCTGCCAGGTCGAGGAGTTGTCGCCGATCCCGTGGATCAGCAGCAGCGCGGGGCCCTCGCCGGCGAGTCGGAAGGCGCGACGGTAGCCGTGGATGGTGCGGAAGACCATCCGCGTCTCCGCGTCCGGCACCGGCCGGAGCGTGCGTGTGCGCGGTGTACCCATGTGCGTCTCCTGACCGCCGGTTCCTCGTCTACCTGTGGTGTCCGAGGCGCCGGACCGTCTCCGGCCCGACCCTTCAGCTCAACTCGTCGAACTGAGCGTACTGACTGTATGTGACCTGCACAACGCGAAGTGTAACGAGAGAGTAATGATCCGGGGTCGGACAGGCGGCGATTCGAACCCGGTCAGGCGGAGGGGTCCGCGTCGCCGGGCTGTCCGTTCCCGCCGCGATCCTCGTATTCGGCGAGGAAACGCTCGAACTCGGCACCGATCTCCTCGCCGGTCGGCAGGTTCTCGTCCGTCGGCAGCTGGGCGGCCTGCTGCTCCTGGGCCGCCACATAGCTGTCGTACTGCCGCTCGAGTCCGCGGACCACCGCCTGCACCTCCTCGTTCTGGGCGATGTGCTCGTCGATCTGCTCACGCACCCGTGCGGCGGCCTCGCCGAGCGCGGCCAGCGGCAACCCGAGGCCCCCGGCTTCGGCGACGTTCTCGAGCAAGGTCTCGGCAGCGCCCGGGTACTCGGTCTGCGCCAGGTAGTGGGGCACGTGGACCGAGAACCCCACCGACTCGTGCCCGTGCTGCGCCATCCGCAGCTCGAGCAGCGACGACACCCCCGCCGGCACCTGCAGCTCGCCCGTCCAGCGGTGGTGGTCGGCGATCAGGTCCTTGTTCGTCGAGTGCGCCGTCACGCCCAGCGGACGGGTGTGGGGGATCGCCATCGGGATCGCGCTGATCCCGATCGTGCGCCGGACCCCGAACTGCTCGGCGAGCAGGCGCACCGCCGTGATGAACCGCTCCCATTTCAGGTCCGGTTCCGCGCCGGCCAGTAACAGGAAGGGGGTTCCGGCCGTGTCGATCAGGGCGTACAGGTTGAGTTCGGGGGCGGCGTAGTCGGAGAAGTGATCCGCCTTGAACGTCATGGTCGGCCGCCGGGACCGGTAGTCGATCAGCTCGTCCACGGCGAACGACGCCACGAGTTCGCTTTCGAGGCTCTCGCGCAGGTGCGTGGTGGCGAGCCGCACCGCATGCCCGGCGTCGGCGAACCCCTCGAGACCGTGCACCAGCACGGGACCCTCGCCGTCGGCAGACGTCAGCTGCGGAGCGGGGAACTCGAGCTCGTACATGCGGGACTGGTCGTCCATGCGAACATCCTCCGTTCGATCCGGGGCGCCGTGATACCGCCGGGTCACCGGCGTGGCATGGTGGAGTTCGAGTCTAGTTGAACTGGTGATCAGCTTCCGCCGGGGCACGACCCCGGCGGGACGCGACAGCGGAGGTCCGGTGGCAACCCACAGCGCAGGAGACGACGTCCGGACGCCGCGCCGCCCCCGGACCCCGCCGGTGCCCTTCCGCCGGCTGGGCGCGACCGTGATCGGGGGCGCGTTGCTGCTCGCCGCCGGGTGCTCGTCGACCGTCGACGGCACGCCACAGCCCGAGCCGGCTGCACTGGCCACGACGGACGAGGCCGGCACCGCGGGCCGGCCCCTCGCCGAACTGCTGCTGCCGCCCGAGCAGTTCCCCGAGCCGTACGACGCGGTGGTGCTACCGCCGCAGGCGGTCGCCCAGGCCGCTCCCGACCTCACCGGAGTCCCGGAGGGGGCCAAGGTGGATCCACCCGGATGCCTGCCGCCGCCGCAGAACTACGGCCCGGACGGGACCGCGATGGTGGTCGGCACGGACAACGACAGCCGGGCCACGATCTCGGTCGAACTCGTCGCTGTCACCGACGACCTGGCCGCCTACCGCGACCGTCTCGTCGAATGTCCCGTCGTCGCGGCGACCCGCCGGGGCGTCACCGCCACGGTGACGACCACGGTCGACCCGTCGGCGCCGCCGGCCGCCGCGGGGGTGGCGACCCTCGCGTTCACCCGCACCGTCCGCTCGGGCGAGGGCCGGGAGGTGGTCACCCAGTCGATGACCAGCCGGATCGCCCAGGTCGACGACGTGCGGGTGCTGGTGACGTACATGTCCTTCGGTGCGGGGCCCGCCGACACCGCCACCCTGGGCCGGGTGTTCGAGGCGAGCGTGGAGCGCGTGCGCGTCGGCTGACGCGGCACGCTACCAGCCGGCACCGACATCGGGCGGCCGGAACTCCTGCGGCCGCAGTACTTGTCCACAACCGGAGCGCTCGTCCCCAGATTCCGCGGATCCGGGTCGCGCGGCCCCCGAGGGCACCGGTCGTCGGGGACAGTCGGCGCATGACCACATCGACTTCCTCGCCCCGGCCGCTGCGACTCACCGATCCGGGGGATCTGATCGCCGCCGTGCCGGCCATGCTCGGCTTCCTGCCCGCACGGTCGCTGATCGTGCTGAGCCTCGCGTCCGATGCCGGCGGCGGGCGCGACGGTGCCCGGTCCGCGACCGTCGGCGCCGTCATGCGCCACGACCTGATCCTGCCGCCCGGCGAGGACGATCCGGTGCCGGCTGCGATGCGCGACGTCTTCGACCGATTCGGTGCGCTCTGCGATCGGGAGGGCGCCGACGCCGTGCTCGTCGTCCTCGTCGACGACCGTCTCGACCACCCCGACGCCCCCGCCGTCGCCGCGGCCTGCCGACTGCTCGACGACTTCGCCGTCCGCCTCGACCGGCGCGGGGTTCGCATCGCCGGAGCACACGCCGTTTCCGAGGTCGCTTGCGGCAGAACATGGTTTGCGCTCGTCGGCGGTGCGCGCGGGACGGTCCCGGACCCGCAGGCCTCGCCCGTCGCCGCCGCCCGCGTCTTCGAGGGCGGGGCGATCCGGCGGTCCCGCGCCGAACTCGCCGATCTGCTCACCCCGCTGCCGATGCCCGGGCGCATGCAGGTTGCCGACCACATCGACGAGGCGATCGACGCGCGTGACCTCGCCTACGAACTCGCCGTCCGCGCCGGCGGCCGCGACCGCGCCGACCGTCAGGAACTCGAGGCCGTGCTGGCCCACATCGCCCGGCACGACGACGGCGCCGAGCTGCTCGCCCCCGAGCTTGCCGAACTCGCCGTCCTGCTGTCCAATTCGACCGTGCGCGACGCCGTGATGGCCCTCGCGGCGGGCGCCGAGGCCGACACCGCCGAACGGTTGTGGGTCACGCTCACCCGGCGTCTCCCGGACCCGGAACGAGCCGAGGCCGCCGCCCTCGTCGGCTACAGCGCGTACGTTCGGGGCGACGGACCGCTCGCCGGGGTGGCCCTGGGGGTCGCACTCGAGTCCAACCCGCGGCACCGGCTCGCCGACCTCCTCGACCAGGCCCTGCAGGCCGGGCTGCGGCCGCACACCGTGCGCGGCCTCGCCGACACCGGCTACGAGATCGCCGCGCGGCTCGGGGTGCGAATGCCCCCGCCCGCACCGGCGGCGTGACCGCCGGGACGGCGCCGGCTCAGCGCCGTGCCGCGTGCGACCGGTCGCCGAGTTCCTGCAGGTAGACCCACGCGTCGGCGACGATCTCGTCGAGGCTCGTGTGCTGCGGCTTCCAGCCCAGTTCCTCGACGGCGCGGCGGCTCGACGCGATCAGCACGGCCGGATCCCCGGCGCGCCGGGGTGCATCGACCACCGTGATCGGCAGGCCCGTCACTCGGCGGCACGCCTCGATGACCTCCCGGACGGTGAAACCCTCGCCGCTCCCGAGGTTGTAGACGGCGTGCTCGCCGGGCCGGGCGGCCGCCAGTGCCAGCAGGTGGGCGTCGGCGAGGTCCTTGACATGGATGTAGTCCCGCACCGCCGTGCCGTCCTTGGTCGGCCAGTCGGTGCCGAACACCGAGATGTGCTCGCGCTGGCCGAGAGCCACCTGCAGCACGAGCGGAATCAGGTGCGTCTCGACCACGCGGTTCTCGCCGGCACCGTGGTATGCGCCCGCGACGTTGAAGTAGCGCAGGCTCGTCGCGGCCAGACCGTACGCCCGCGTGTACGACGAGATCGCATGGTCGATGGCGAGTTTCGTGGCGCCGTACGGGTTGGTGGGCCGGGCGGGTGCATCCTCGGTGATCGGTACCCGGTCCGGCTCGCCGTACGTCGCCGCCGTCGACGAGAACACCAGCCGCGGTGTTCCCGAGGCGCGGATCGCGTCCAGCAGGGCGAGGGTCGCGACGACGTTGCCGTGCCAGTACTTGTCCGGATGCTCGACGGACTCGCCGACCAGGGACTGGGCCGCGAAGTGCAGTACCCCGTCGAACCGGGGCTGTGCACCGCCGCCGAGCACCTCCGCGGCCGCGGTCGCGATGTCGCCCTCGACGAACTCCGCGCCGGCCGGGACGGCGTCGGCGTTGCCGGTGGACAGATCGTCGAGGATCACCACCTCGTGACCCTGCTCGAGCAGCACCGTGCTGCAGACGCTGCCCACATAGCCGGCACCGCCGGTAACCAGAAGCCTCACGCTGGGACCCTTCTTCGCCGGCCCGCGCGGGGCCGGCGAAGAAGGGGCCTGTCTCAGACCTGCTTCACCTGCACCGCGTGGGCCATCTCGTCGGAAAGTTCGAAGCCGTCGTGGCCGGGCACGTTGATGACCACCGACCCCGGCTTCGTCTCGACTGTAACGCGTGCGTCGGGGACGATCCCCGCCTCACGCAGCCGCCCGATCACCTCGTGATCGGACTGCACGTACTCCGCCAGCCGGCGCACGACCACGGCGGTCGGCTTGCCCGGCGGGATCTCGGTGAGCCGCACCAGCCGCTCGTCCGCCGCGGCCGGGCGGTCCAGGCCGAGCTGGTCCAGTCCCGGAATCGGATTGCCGTACGGCGAGGTCGTGGGGTTGTGCAGCACCTCGACGAGGCGGCGCTCGACCTCCTCGCTCATCACGTGCTCCCAGCGGCATGCCTCGGCGTGCACGTTCTCCCAGTCGAGACCGATCACATCCACGAGCAGCCGCTCGGCGAGCCGATGCTTGCGCATGACCGACACCGCCAGGTCGCGGCCCTTCTCGGTCAGCTCGAGGTGCCGGTCGCCTGCCACGCGCAGCAGCCCGTCCCGCTCCATCCGGGCGACGGTCTGGCTCACGGTCGGTCCGCTCTGTTCCAGGCGTTCGGCAATGCGCGCACGCAGCGGCACGACGCCCTCTTCCTCCAAGTCGTAGATCGTCCGGAGGTACATCTCCGTGGTATCGACCAGGTCCTTCACTCTCACACCCCTTCGTCTGCGGCCGATTCTAACCGGGCGAAACCCCCGGCGGGCGCACCTCGCGCGGCGCCGCCCGGCGGGGCCTGCGGCAGGCGCGCCGGGGCCCTGCGGCACTCGCATCGCCCCGGACGGCGCAGTAGCTTTGTGGCCATGACCACGACCTCCGCCGCGACGGGCGATCCGACACATCCGAGCGGCGACCGAGTGGTGGTGTGGAGCCCGGACTTCCTCGACTACCGGTGGGGCCCGACTCATCCCATGAATCCCACCCGGCTCGATCTCACGATGGCACTGTCCCGCGGCCTCGGCCTGCTCGAGGGGGTGGAGACCCTGCGTCCGCCGGCCGCGACCGACGCCGAGCTGCTGCGCATCCACACCCCTGCCTACGTCGAGGCCGTCAAGCACGCCGGCAGCCTGCCGCCAGGTTCGACCGCCGGGGCGGAGGCCCCGCACGGTCTCGGCACCGAGGACAATCCGATCTTCCCGCGCATGCACGAGGCCAGTGCCGTCCTCGCAGGCGGCACCCTCGCCGCCGCCCGGGAGATCGCCGCCGGCCGCACCCGGCGGGCGGTGAGCATCGGCGGTGGGATGCACCATGCGATGGCGGACTGGGCCGCCGGATTCTGTGTGTACAACGACGCCGCCATCGCCATCTCGTGGCTCCTGGACAACGGCTTCGACCGGATCGCCTACATCGACGTCGACGCCCACCACGGCGACGGGGTGCAGCACGCCTTCCTGAGCGATCCCCGGGTGCTCACCGTCTCCATCCACCAGCACCCCGCGACGCTGTGGCCGAACACCGGCTGGTCCAGCGAGGTCGGCACCGGCGCCGCCGAGGGGACCGCGATCAACCTGCCGGTCCTGCCCGGCACCGTCGACGCGCTGTGGCTGCGCGCATTCCACGCCGTCGTCCCCGCCGCGGTCGCGACGTTCCGGCCGCAGATCATCATCAGCCAGTGCGGTGCCGACAGCCACCGGGAGGATCCGCTGGCCGACCTCTCGTTGACCGTCGACGGCCAGCGCGCGGCGTATCTCGCCATGCGCGAGCTCGCGGACCGGCACTGCGAGGGCCGGTGGCTCGCGGTGGGCGGAGGCGGCTACGGGCTGGTGCGGGTGGTGCCGAGATCCTGGACCCACCTGATCGCAGCCGTACTCGACCGCGAGATCGACCCCGCCACCCCGATCCCCGACGAGTGGCGCGAGCGGGTCGCCGCGATGGCGCCGGGGGTCGATCTGCCGACCGTGATGGGGGAGGGCGGCGACGTGGCGTATCTGCCGTGGGACGGCCCCGGCGGTACCCCCGAGACCGGCGTCGCATCGTTCGATCGTGCCCTCAGCCGCGTCGACTCGGCCATCGTCGCCACCCGCCGGGCCTGCTTCCCGCTGCTCGGCCTGGACCCGGAGGACCCGCGTGACTGAATCCGAGAACACGGCCCACGGCCCCGCGGTCACCGCGGGGCAGACCCCCGACGGCGACGCCGCCGGCGGGCCGGCCGACGCGGCCGCCGGCGAGCCGGTCGATGCCGCCGCCCGCGCACAGGCGGAGAAGGAGGCCGCCCGCGAGCGCGCACTCGCTGTCGCCCGCAACTACCCCAAGCACTGGGTGGCGGACGTCCTCGCCGCCGACGGCAAGGCCGTGCACCTGCGTCCCATCGTCCCCGAGGACGCGGACCTGCTCGTGGACTTCCACAGCAAACTCTCCGAGCGCACCCGCTATCTCCGCTACTTCGGCCCCTACCCGACGATGTCGAAACGGGACCTGTTCAACTTCACCGTCGTCGACCACCACCGGCGGGTCGCGTTCGTGGCCCTGCTCGGCGGGGAGATCATCGCGGTCGGCCGCTACGAGGGTCTGCCCGAGGGCGACGGCCTGTCCGCCGAGGTCGCATTCACCGTCGCCGACGCGCACCAGGGCCGCGGCCTCGGTCCGATCCTGCTCGAGCACCTCGCCGGGGCCGCCGCCGAGAACGGCCTCCACACCTTCGTCGCGGAGGTGCTGGCCGAGAACCGCAACATGGTGACCGTGTTCCGGGAGGCCGGCTACCAGGTCAGCCGCAGTTTCGAGGGCGGCGTGGTGCGACTCGAGTTCGCCATCGACCCCACCGAGGCGCTGGTGTCGGTGCGCAACGCCCGCGAACGCGCCGCCGAGGCCCGCAGCGTCCGCAACCTGCTCAGCCCGGGCAGTGCCGCCGTCATCGGCGCGTCCACCGACAGCCGCAAGGTCGGCAACGCGGTCCTGGTCAACATGCTGCGCAGCGGCTTCACCGGCCCGGTCTATCCGGTCAACGCCGAGCACCGCTCGGTGCGTGGCGTGCGGGCCTATCCGACCGTCCGTGACATCCCCGACGACATCGACCTCGCGATCGCGGCGGTCCCGGCCGACGCCATCGACGCGGTGCTCGACGACTGCCTCGCCAAGGGCGTCAAGGCGTTGCTCGTCGTGTCGTCCGGCTTCGGCGAGACCGGTCCGGAGGGCCGGGTCGCGGAACGCCGCCTCGCCCACGCGGCCCGGGCGCACGGCATGCGGCTGATCGGGCCGAACGCGCTCGGCGTCGCCAACAACGATCCGGAGATCCGCCTCAACGCCACCCTCGCGCCCGTGCTGCCCGCGGCCGGCAACGTCGGCTTCTTCTGCCAGTCCGGCGCGCTGGGCATCGCGATCCTCGACGAGGCGGCCAAGACCGGCGTCGGCCTGTCCTCGTTCGTCTCTGCCGGCAACCGCGCCGACCTGTCGGGCAACGACCTGCTGCAGTACTGGGACACCGATCCGGCCACCGAGGTGGTGCTGCTGTATCTCGAGAGCTTCGGCAATCCGCGCAAGTTCTCGCGTATCGCGCGGCGCGTGGCCCGCAGCAAGCCGATCGTCGCCGTCAAGAGCGGCCGCCACGCCGTGCCCCCGGTCCTCGCGGCCCGCACGGGGGAGATGGACGACACCATCGTGCGGGACCTGTTCGAGCAGGCCGGCGTCGTGCAGGTGGGTTCGATCGCGCAGTTGTTCGACTCCGCCCTGTTGTTCGGCTACCAGCCGCTGCCCGCCGGCCCCCGCGTCGCGGTGGTGGGCAACTCCACGGCCCTCGGCGTGCTCGCCGTCGACGCCGCCCGCAGCGAGGGCCTGCACGTCGGTGAACCCGTCGATCTGGGGGCGGCGGCCTCGCCGGAACAGTTCGCGGCAGCCGTCGCCCACGCGCTCGAGGCGGCCGATGTCGACGCGGTGATCGCGGTGTTCGTGCCCCCGGTCGCCGTGACGGTCGAGCCGTACGCGCAGGCCCTGCGCGACGCCGTCGCCGGCACCGACAAGCCGGTGCTGACGACGTTCCTCGCCACCGAGGGCCTGCCCGACGTGCTCGCCGTGCGCGGACCGGACGGCCACCCCACCCGGGGTTCGGTGCCGTCGTATCCGGGGCCCGAGCGGGCGGCGCTCGCGCTGGCCCGGGCGTGGCGGTACGCCAAGTGGCGCAGCCGTCCGGCGTCCCAGGTCGTCCGTCCGGCGGGTATCGAAGCCGACAAGGCCCGCACCCTGGTCGAAGGGTGGCTGGCGACGTCGCCGGAGGGACGCTGGCTCTCGGACACCGAGGCGGCGCTGCTGCTCGCGTGCTACGGCGTGCACATCGCCGAATTCCGGGCGGTGACCACGGCCGACGAGGCCGTCGCCGCCGCGGAGGAGATCGGGTTCCCCGTCGCGGTGAAGGCGACCGGCGCCCACTGGCGGCACCGGCCGGACCTGAGCGGGGTGCGGCTGGATCTGCTCGGGCCCGAGGCGGTGCGGATCGCGTACCGTGACCTCGCCGCGGTCTCCGGGGAGCCGTTGCTGCACGTGCAGAAGATGGCCACCAAGGGCATCGGTTGCGTCGTGCAGGTGCAGGACGACCCGTCGTTCGGGTCGCTGATCTCGTTCGGTCTCGCCGGGGTCATCTCCGACCTGCTCGGCGACCGCGCTTTCCGGGTCCTGCCGGTCACCGAGGACGAGGCGGTCGAGCTGATAGACGCACCCAAGGCGGCGCCGCTGCTGTCCGGCTACCGCAACACCGAGCCGGTCAGCAAGGCCGCGCTCGTCGACCTGGTCCAGCGCATCTCCGCTCTCGCCGACGATCTGCCGGAGGTGCGGGAGATCGCGTGCGAACCGGTCCTCGCGTCTCCCACGGGCGCGGAGATCACCGACGCGCACCTGCGGATCGGCCCCGAGCCGCACCCCCTAGACCTCGGCCCCCGCCGGCTGCGCTGACCTCGGCCCCCGCCGGCTGCGCTGACGGCCGCGGCGGTCCGCGGACGCGAAGATCCCCGAGAACCCAGCCCGGTTCTCGGGGATCGTCCGGCCGACTGCCCGGTCAGCTGGCGTAGGCGCGGAGGCGTTCGGCGCGATCGCCCTCGCGGAGCTTGCCCATCACTTCCCGCTCGATCTGGCGGACCCGCTCACGGGAGAGGCCGAACAGCTTGCCGATCTGGTCGAGGGTGCGGGGCTGGCCGTCGTCGAGGCCGTAGCGCAGCCGGATCACCTGCTGCTCGCGCTCGTCCAGGGTGGCTAGGACGCTGCGCACGTCGCTGTGCAGCAACCCGGCGATCACCGCGTTCTCCGCGGACGTCGCCTCGGCATCCTCGATGAAGTCGCCGAGCGGGGCCTCCTCGTCGTTGCCGACCGGCATGTCCAGGCTCACCGGGTCGCGGCTGTGGTCCAGCAGGTCGCCGATCTTCTCGACCGGGATACCGGACTCCGCGGACAGTTCCTCGTCGGTCGCCTCCCGGCCGAGCTGCTGATGCAGTTCCCGCTTGATCCGGGCCAGCTTGTTGACCTGCTCGACGAGGTGGACGGGGAGCCGGATCGTGCGGCTCTGGTCGGCCATGCCGCGGGTGATGGCCTGCCGGATCCACCAGGTGGCGTAGGTCGAGAACTTGAAGCCCTTGGCGTAGTCGAACTTCTCCATGGCGCGGATCAGGCCGAGGTTGCCCTCCTGGATCAGGTCCAGCAGGGGCATGCCGCGGCCGGTGTAGCGCTTGGCCAGGGACACGACCAGACGCAGATTCGCCTCGAGCAGGTGACTGCGGGCGGCCTGACCGTCACGCACGACGATCGCCAGGTCGCGCTTCTTCGCGGCGGTGAGCCGCTTCTTGGTCTCCAGCAGATGCTGGGCGTACAGGCCGGCCTCGATCCGCTTGGCCAGTTCCACCTCGTCCGCAGCGCTCAGCAGGGCCGTGCGGCCGATCCCGTTCAGATAGACGCGGACCAGGTCCGCGGCCGGGCTCTGGCTGTCGAGGTCGGAATCGACGCGGGCGGTGGTATCGGGGCGTGCCATGACGTGCCTCCTCATCGGTGGTGTCTCGATGCGTTCAACGCGCAGGACCCCTGGGAAAGTTCCCGGAGTTCCTCCGTGGGAACCGCCCTGACCTGCGTATATGGCGAACAGGTCCTGAGAAGTTGCTGAGAACACACCACCGGGGGAACCGGCGGGTAACTTTCCGGCCCGCCGGGCCGCCCTACCGGACGGGTTCGACGAGTCCGTGCCGGACGAGCGCCTGCACCAGGGGGACCGCCTGCCCGGCCAGCGCCTGCTCGTCCTCGTCGTGCGCGGCGGCGAGCAGCGCCACCAGCTCCGACAGCGGCAGGCCGTCGGCCCGCATCCCCGCCAGCAGGGCCGCTGCGGGATCGTCCACCTCGTGCTGCCAGTTCGGGCCGCCGCCGCGGTGCACGCGCGTCACCACCTGCCGCCAGCCGTCCGCACCCGGCAGGTACACGCGCTCCAGGGCGGTGTCGGGCCGGACGACGAACCGCGCCTCGAGGACATCGTGGTCGCGCAACCACGCCAGCCGCTCGAAGTAGCCGACGGCCTCCGCCCCGAGCGGGTCGGTGAAGCCGTGCCGCAGGTCCTCGGCGAGCACGTCGCTGGGCGCGTCGGTGCGCCGCAGGTAGACGAACCCGAAGCCGATGCCCTCGACCCGGTGCCGCTCGAAGTGGTCCAGCCAGGCCTCGGCGCGCGCCGCCACCGCCGGATCCCGCGGGTCGGCGTCGCCGTCACGCAGCCACGTCCCCACGTAGAGGGCCGGGTCGGCGACGTCGCGCTGCACGATCCACGCATCGACCCCGTGGGCGGGCAGCCAGGAGGCGATCCGGCGTCGCCAGTCCTCGTCCTCGACGTGCACCCACGAGGCCAGCATCGCCGCGGTCCCACCCGGGTTCAGGTGCTCGGCGGCGCGGGAGACCATCAGCTCGCTCGCGCCGTCGAGGTCCAGGCCCGAGTCCCGGTAGGTGTGCTCGACCCGTCCGGTGCTCACCACGAACGGCGGGTTCGCGATGATCCGGTCGAAGCGGCGGCCGGCCACCGGCTCGAACCACGATCCCTCGAGCAGTTCGACCTCGACCTCGTTGAGCGCGGCCGTGGCGGCGGCCAGATCCAGTGCCCGCGGGTTGACGTCGGTGGCGGTGACGGTGCCGGCGAAGTCGGTGGCGCGCACGGCCTGTACGCCGCAGCCGGTGCCCAGGTCCAGCACCGAGCCGACCGGGTCGGTGGGCATGGCCTGCAGCAGCGACAGCGAGGCGTGCCCGACCCCGAGCACGTGGTCCTCGCGGGTGGGCCGGGGGCGCATCGCCCCGTCGAGGTCCGACAGCATCCAGCGGGTGCCGGTGCCGGCGTCGAGCGGTCGCAGATCCAGCGCCGCGCGCACGCCGTCGCCGTCGCGTTCGAGCAGCCCGGCCGCGATCGCCGTCGCCACGTCGACCGGGGCGAGCGCCGCGGCCACCTCCGCGGCAGGCAGCGTGTCGCACACCAGGAACAGGCGCACGAGGGTGCCGAGATCACCACCGCCCGTCGCGGCCCGCCGCACCGGCACGGGCTCGCCCCGGCCGAGCGCGGCGTGCGCGTCGGGGCCGAGCAGCTCGAGCAGCGTGTCGGTGTCGAACCGGGCGCGCGTCAGCGCCGTGCGCAACGGGGGGCAGATCGAAAGCAGCAGGTCGCGGTCCACCCCCGCATTCTGGCAGCACCCCGAGGCCGCGTCGCCGGGGACCGGGGAGCCGGGTCAGCCCTCGATGATGCGGGGCTGCGGGCCCTCCAGGGCGGTGGTCCCGTCCCCGCGGCCGTCCCAGCGGCTGGGCTCGTCCTTCGACCGCGGTGGCCGATCGTTGGCGATGAGCACCGCCACCCACGGCAACGGGACGGACAGGGCGAGGATGCCCACCGAGAGCCAGGGATTGGCGAACGCCGCGTACGCGAGGGCGGCGAGGATCATGGCGGGGATGCGGAAGGACATGAGCGTGAGGTACTTGCGGACCCGCGCACGGTGCTGGTCCTCCAGCGACAACGCCGCCTCGGTGATCAGAACCGGTTTCTCGGGTGACCCGTCGTCGTAGTCCCCATTGAAACCCGGAGTTCTCGACATCCCTCTACTGTCCCACTCGCGCGCGCGGAATGCACATGCGCATCTGCACCGGGGGTGCGGCATCATGTAACGGTGAGCACCGACATCAAGGAACGGCCGGATACCACCACCGACGAAACCACCGACGACGACACTCCCAAGTTCTTCCACTACGTCAAGAAGGACAAGATCGCCGAGAGCGCGGTCATGGGCACCCACGTCGTCGCGCTGTGCGGCGAGGTCTTCCCGGTGACGCGCTCCCCGAAACCGGGGTCACCGGTGTGCCCGGAGTGCAAGAAGGTCTACGAGGGCCTGCGCAGGGGCGACTGATCGACGGTCTCGTCCGGAGCCGCCGGGACGTGTTCGCCGGCGGCCTTCTCCGCTGCGCGCGGGTGCGGAGCGTCCACGGGGCACGACTCCGGTTCCCGCTGGTCCGGCCGCATGATGTCCGGTAGCCGGATCGGGATCGGCGCCGTCCCGAGCCGCCGGGTCAGGCCGGTCACTGCGGCCGCCGCCGGCGAGGGCGCCGCGGCGGCCCGTTCGGCCAGCCACCGGCGCATCTGCTCGATGCGGGTCTCGCGGGCGGGCCAGAACTCCTGCACGGTCGCGTTGAACTCGGCACCCAGCACGACGGCGAAGCCGAGGAAGAAGGTGAACAGCAGGAACGCGATCGGGGTGGCGAGCGCGCCGTAGGTGTAGCCGGTCCCGGAGACCCACCGCAGATACCAGCGCAGTCCCGCGCTCGACGCCATGAAGAACGTGCCCGCGAGGATCGCGCCGCCCAGCAGCCGATGCCACGGCAGCGATCTCGGCAGCGCCACCTTGTACAGCGTCGTCAGGCCCACGAGCAGCAGCAGTCCCACGCCGGGGTAGTAGAACGTGTCCAGCAGCCGGGTGCCGAGGTCGTACCACGCCGCCGGCAGCGCGCGTCCGATCATGGTCGGCCCGAGCGCGACGAGTGGCAGCGTGAACACCGCCAGCACGAGGAACACCACGTACAGCAGCAGCGCGAAGAACCGCTGCCAGACGGGATGCCGGTGATCGTGCTGGTCGTGTGCCTCGTCGATCGAGTCCACGAACGTCGAGATCGCCGACGAACCCGCCCAGAGCGACAGCAGGAACCCGAGGGACATCACGTCGGCGCGTCCCCGCAGCAGCACGTCCTGCACCGTGGGCCCGATGATGTCGTCGACGACGCTCTCGCTGAACATCGTGCGGCTGAACGTGACGATCTTGGACTGGATGATCTCCACCGTGTCCGGCCCGAACCACCCGGCCACGTACCCGAGACTGCCCAGCAGGCCCAGCAGCAGCGGGGGCAGCGACAGCGTCTGCCAGAAGGCGGCGGCTGCGGCCTTGCTGAAGATGGAGTCGTCCCACGCCTTGGTCGCCGTGCGGGCGATCACCTGTAGGCCGCGATGCACCGGCCGCCGTCGCGGGCTCGATGCGGCGGTGGATCCGGCCGGTGGGGATATCTCGCTCATGGGTACTTCCAGCATTCCTGACGACACGCCGCGGTGCGCGGCGGCGGGCCGACGGGACCGCGAATTCTGTCATGATCGTCTCCTGTCGCCCGCGTCACGGACGGCGGTTCGGATGCGGGCCGGGCTCGCGGGCCGGGATAGGCTGCTCGACGGCCGTCGCCCGCCCGGCGACCGCACGGCGGTGCCCGTTCGCCGCCCGGCGACGTCGCCGTAGAGCGAAACCACCTGCACGACCGGAGAAGGAGCACGAGTAGCCGGTGAGCACCGAGACCCTCGGAACAGCGTCCTCCGCCCCCGCCGGACAGCTGCGCGCCTGGCAGCGCCGGGCCCTCACGAAGTACCTCGCGACGGGTCCGCGGGATTTCCTCGCCGTCGCGACCCCGGGCGCCGGTAAGACCACGTTCGCGCTGCGCGTCGCGAGCGAGCTGCTGCGCGACCGCACCGTCGACCAGGTGACGGTCGTCGCCCCGACCGAGCACCTCAAGCACCAGTGGGCCGCCTCGGCCGCCCGCTCCGGCATCGCGCTGGACTCGAACTTCACCAACTCCACGGGCCAGACGTCGAGCGACTTCCACGGCGTCGTGGTGACCTATGCACAGGTCGCCTCGCATCCGTTCAAGCATCGGGTCCGCACCGAGGCGCGCCGCACCCTGGTGATCCTCGACGAGATCCACCACGGCGGCGACGCCAAGAGCTGGGGCGAGGGCATCCGGGAGGCGTTCGGCGACGCCACCCGCCGCCTCGCCCTGACCGGAACACCGTTCCGCAGCGACGACAGCGCCATCCCGTTCGTGGTGTACGAACCGAACGCCGACGGTCTCATGCAGTCCAGGGCCGACCACGCGTACGGCTACGCCGACGCACTCGCCGACGGCGTCGTGCGCCCGGTGGTGTTCCTCGCGTACTCCGGTGAAGCCCGGTGGCGCAACAGCGCGGGGGAGGAGTACTCGGCGCGGCTCGGCGAGCCGCTCAGCGCCGAGCAGACCGCCCGGGCGTGGCGGACCGCGCTCGATCCCGCCGGCGACTGGATCCCGGCCGTCCTCACCGCCGCCAACACGCGGCTCGAGCAGCTGCGCCAGGGCGGGATGCCCGACGCGGGCGGATTGGTCATCGCCAGCGACCAGACGGTGGCCCGCGCGTATGCCAGGATCCTCGAGCAGCTCACCGGCGAGGCGCCCGCACTCGTCCTGTCCGACGACCCGACGGCCTCCGGGCGCATCTCGGAGTTCGATGCGAGCACCCAGCGCTGGATGGTGGCGGTGCGAATGGTGTCCGAAGGCGTCGACGTGCCGCGGCTCGCGGTGGGCGTGTACGCCACCAGCGCGTCGACGCCGCTGTTCTTCGCCCAGGCCATCGGCCGGTTCGTGCGATCGCGCCGCAAGGGCGAGACCGCGAGCGTGTTCCTGCCGTCCGTGCCGGTGCTGCTCGATCTCGCCAGCCAGCTCGAGGCCCAACGGGACCACGTGCTCGGCAAGCCCCACCGCGAGAAGGAGGGCTTCGACGACAACCTGCTCGCCGACGCCAACCGGCGCAAGGACGAACCCGGCGAGGAGGAGAAGGCGTTCACCGCGCTCGGCGCCGACGCCGAGCTCGACCAGGTGATCTACGACGGCTCCTCGTTCGGCACGGCGACGTTCGCCGGCAGCGAGGAGGAAGCCGACTACCTGGGGCTTCCCGGGCTGCTCGACGCCGAACAGATGCGGGCGCTGCTGCGCCGCCGCCAGCAGGAGCAGCTGGACAAGCCGGCCTCCCCGCCCACCCCCGTCCCGCCGCCGCAGGTGGCCGAGCGGGTGGCGACCGCCGACTCGCTGGCCCGGCTGCGCAAGGAACTGAACTCGCTCGTCGCCATGCACCACCACCGCACCGGCAAGCCGCACGGGGTCATCCACGGGGAGCTGCGGCGGCAGTGCGGCGGCCCGCCGACCGCGATCGCCACCGCCGAGCAGCTCGGCGACCGCATCGCCCTGCTGCGTCAGTGGTGAGCCGGCCGACGGTGAACCGGCCGACGGCACACTCCCGGAACGGCGAAACGGGCGACCACTCGCGGTGGTCGCCCGTTTCGGGTCGGGTCTCGGAGTCGGTCGGCTCCGGAACGGTGGATCAGACGGCGGCTTCGGCGTCGGACTCGGTCACGATCGTGGCGCCGAGTTCACGCAGCCGGTCGGTGTGCTCCTTGGCGTGGTGGCCGCAGAAGAGCAGCTCGCCACCGGTGGCAAGGACGGCACGGACGCGAGCGGCTGCACTGCACCGATCGCAGCGGTCTGCGGCGGTCAACTTCGGGCTGGTCAACGTTCCGGGCATGACTCCTCCAAACTGGCCACCACTGTCGTCGGTTGCCTGGGGTCTGGTCCGCCGCACCGGGCCGGCGCGGTGGATCTACTGTGTCAGACGATTCCCGTTCATGCGTTGTTCCAATCCTCCGGAAATCGTGTCGCGTTTCACCCCGGAACCGGCCGAATGCCGACGACGTGCGGTTTCGCGGCTGCGGGTGTTCGCTCACAGCGCAGAGCCCTCGGCGCCGTCGCGGGCCCGGAACGGCCGTCGAGAGGGGTCGCGGTGACGGATCGGCTGGTACACATCTGCGCGCGGGCCGACTGGGAGCGGGCGCAGCACAGCGGGGCGTTGACCCCCGAGTCGCTCGCCGCGCAGGGGTTCGTGCACCTGTCGGCCCCGGAACAGGTGCACCTGCCGGCGAACCGGTTGTTCGCCGGCCGCACGGACCTGGTGCTGTTGCACATCGACCCGGCCCGGCTCGTGGACGAGGTGCGGTTCGAGCCGGGCGTGCCGGGCGATCCGGCGGGGATGGCGTTCCCGCACCTCTACGGCCCCCTCCCCGTTGCCGCGGTCACCGCAGTCGTCGACTACCTCCCCGACGAAAACGGACGGTTCGGACATCTCTGACGGTGCGCCGTCACCCGTGTCCGCCGTGAGCCCTACTCTGGCGGCATGAACGTCGAAGTGACGCCGCTTCCCGGGATCGGTGTGCGCAAGGACTTCGAGCTGGCGTCGGGTCGTCGGATCGGGGTCATCACGCATCGGGACGGCCATTCGGACCTGATCATCTCGAAGGCGGACGATCCCGACGCCTGCGCCGCCTCGCTGCCGCTGACCGTCGAGGAGGCGGCCACACTGAGCAACCTGCTCGGCGCGCCCCAGCTCGTCGCCCAGCTCCAGGAGGACCACCGGGAGCTGCCCGGGATCATCACCCGGCAGCTGCACATCCACGACGGCTCCCGCTTCGACGGGGCGGTGCTCGGGGACACGGCGATGCGGACCCGCACGGGCGTGTCCGTCGTCGCGGTGATGCGCGCGGGGCAGGTGACGCCGTCGCCGGGACCGGACTTCGTGCTCACCGGGGGAGACATCCTCGTCGCCGTCGGCACCGCCGACGGGCTGGACGCCGCGGCCAGGATCCTGCGCAACGGCTGACGGATGAACTCGACCACGCTCGCCCTGATCGAACTGGGGGCGGTGTTCTTCGCCCTGGGGGTGCTCGGACGGGTCGCCGCGCGATTCGCCATGTCGCCGATCCCGTTCTACCTCCTCGGCGGTCTGGCGTTCGGCACCGGCGGCTTCGTCCAGCTCGGCGACATCAGCGAATTCAGTCACGTCGCCAGTGAGATCGGCGTGGTCCTGCTCCTGCTGCTTCTCGGGCTGGAGTACACGGCCTCCGAGCTCATGACCGGGCTCAAACGTTCCCGCGCGGCGGGTCTGCTCGATCTCGTGCTCAACGCCGCGCCGGGGGCGGCGATCGCGCTGCTGCTCGGTTGGGGTGCGACGGGGGCGTTCGTCCTCGGGGGCATCACCTACATCTCGTCCTCGGGCATCATCGCCAAGACGCTGACCGACCTCGGCCGTCTGGGTAACCGGGAGACTCCCGTGGTGCTGTCGATCCTCGTCTTCGAGGACCTCGCGATGGCGGTGTACCTGCCGATCCTGACCGCGGTGCTCGCCGGGGTCAGCCTGATCGGTGGACTCGAGGCCGTCGCGATCGCCCTGGGCCTGGTCACGATCGTGCTCGTGCTGGTGCTGCGATACGGGCGTTACGTCTCCGCGGTGCTCGACAGCCCGGACAGCGAGACGCTGCTGCTCAAGCTGCTCGGGGCCGCGCTCCTCGTCGCGGGCGTCAGCTCGGCGATGCAGGTGTCGGCGGCGGTCGGTGCGTTCCTGCTCGGCATCGCGATCTCGGGGTCGACCGCCCACAATGCGGCTCGCGTCCTCGAGCCCCTGCGGGACCTGTTCGCGGCGATCTTCTTCGTGTTCTTCGGCCTCAACACCGATCCGACCGCGATCCCCCCGGTGCTGGGGTGGGCGGTGCTGCTCGCCGTCGTCACGGCGCTGACGAAGATCGCCACCGGCTGGTGGGCGGCCCGCCGGCACGGCATCGGCACCATGGGCCGGGCCCGCGCGGGCGCCGCACTCATCGCCCGCGGCGAGTTCTCCATCGTCATCGCCGGACTGGCCGTCACCTCCGGCCAGGTGGACGCCGAGCTCGCCGCCCTCGCCTCGGCGTACGTGCTGATCACGGCGGTGCTCGGACCCGTCGCGGCACGGATCGTCGAGCCCGTCACCCGCACCGTGGTGCCCCGGCTACGCGAACGGCCGTCGGCTGCGGAGCCGACGGCCGATCGCCGTGAAGCGGAAGAGTTCTAGACGTCGATCCTCAGTCGAGGTAGTCGCGCAGCACCTGCGACCGCGACGGGTGCCGCAGCTTCGACATGGTCTTCGACTCGATCTGCCGGATCCGTTCGCGGGTGACCCCGTAGACCTGCCCGATCTCGTCGAGGGTCCGGGGCTGACCGTCGGTCAGGCCGAACCGCAGCCGGACGACGCCGGCCTCGCGCTCGGACAGGGTCTCGAGCACCGACTGCAGCTGGTCCTGCAGCAGCGTGAACGACACCGCGTCGACGGCGACCACGGCCTCGCTGTCCTCGATGAAGTCGCCGAGCTGGCTGTCGCCCTCGTCGCCGATGGTCTGGTCGAGGGAGATCGGCTCACGCGCGTACTGCTGGATCTCCAGCACCTTCTCCGGCGTGATGTCCATCTCCTTGGCCAGTTCCTCCGGGGTGGGCTCGCGCCCGAGGTCCTGGAGCAGCTCGCGCTGGATGCGGCCGAGCTTGTTGATCACCTCGACCATGTGCACCGGGATGCGGATGGTGCGGGCCTGATCGGCCATCGCGCGGGTGATCGCCTGGCGGATCCACCACGTGGCATACGTGGAGAACTTGTAACCCTTCGTGTAGTCGAACTTCTCCACCGCACGGATCAGACCGAGGTTGCCCTCCTGGATCAGATCCAGGAATGCCATGCCACGGCCGGTGTAGCGCTTGGCGAGCGAGACGACGAGACGCAGGTTGGCCTCGAGCAGGTGGTTCTTGGCGCGGTTGCCGTCGCGGCAGATCCAGTTCAGGTCGCGGCGCTGCGCGACCGGCAGCTTCTCGCCCTTGTCGGCGTACTCCTGCAGCCGGTAGGTGGCGTACAGGCCGGCTTCGATGCGCTTGGCGAGCTCGACCTCCTCCTCGGCGTTGAGCAGCGCGACCTTGCCGATCTGCTTGAGGTAGGCGCGCACCGAGTCGGCGGAGGCGGTCAGCTCGGCGTCCTTGCGGGCCTGCCGCAGCGCCTCCGACTCCTCCTCGTCCCAGACGAAGTCGCCCGACGCCTTGTCCTTGTCGCTGGGCTCGTCGTCGGCTTCCGTCACCTCCACGACCACGTCCTCGGCACCTTCGAGGTCGGCCTCGGCGACGTCGAGATCCTCGAGCTCGGCTTCCTCGCCCTCGAACTCGTCGCCGGCAGGCTTGCCCGCCTTCTTGGCGGCGGCCTTCTTGGCGGCGGCCTTCTTGGCGGCGGCCTTCTTGGCCGGGGCCTTCTTGGCGGCCGCCTTCTTCGCCGGGGCCTTCTTGGCCGCGGCCTTCTTCGCCGGCCGCTTCGTGGCGGGTGCGGTACCGGTCGTGGTATCCGCGGCGTCCGCGGAGGCTGCCGATTCGTTCGGGGAATCAGCCGTGTGGATTTCGGTGGCTGCCACGTACGCCCTTTCGTGACGAGGTAGTGCGGCGTCGCGCCAGAGTGGTTCCGGCGGAGAGGTCTGTCGGGATCAGGCCGGTTCGCAGCCGGCTGTGCACCATTGTAACGATCGCCGCCGCGCGCGATGTGCAGGACTCAGGGGAGTACACCTGTTTTCGCAGCATAGGCGGCCCCGATGATGCCGGCCGCGTTGCGCAATGCGGCCGGAACGACGGGTGTGCGGTTGGTCAGCAACGGGATCCACTTCTCGTGCTTGCGGCTGATCCCGCCACCGGCGATGAACAGGTCGGGCCACAACAGGGCCTCGAACCGCGACAGCACCAGCGAGACCTCCTTCGCCCACCGCTTGTACGTCCACTCGTTGTTCTCCTTGACCGACGACGCCGCGCGGTGCTCGGCCTCCATCCCGTCGATCTCCATGTGCCCGAACTCGGTGTTCGGCAGCAGATCGCCGTTGTGCAAAACCGCCGAGCCGATCCCGGTCCCGAACGTGAGCAGGATGACCACCCCGGACGCGTCCTTGGCCGCACCGAAGCGGTCCTCGGCGAGGCCGGCGGCGTCCGCGTCGTTCAGGACACTCACCGGGCGGTCGCCCAGAACCGACGAGAACAACGTCCGGGCGTCGGTGCCGATCCACGCCGGATCGATGTTCGCGGCCGTGCGCGCCACGCCGCCCGTCACCACGCTCGGCAGGGTGACCCCCACCGGTCCCGTCCACTGCGCCTCGTCCACGATCCGGGCGACCGTGTCGGCGACGGCCTGCGGGGTGGACGGCTGCGGGGTCAGGATCTTGATGCGCTCGCCCACCAACCGGCCTGTGGACAGATCGACGACGCCGCCCTTGATGCCGCTGCCGCCGACGTCGACACCGAATCCGAGAAGGTCCGGGTCCGGCGTGGCCGGGTGCATCGTCTGCGTCATCTCGCGCTCCCTCTCGTCACCGGAACAGTCACCGCGGGCGACCGCTGTCGTGACGTCACCCTAATCCGAACGTGGCCGCCGCGCGGGTGGTGCCGTGCCGCACAGTGTGTTCGGATACTCGGGTGCCCGACACCCCGGACTCCCGCCCCTCTACGCTGTCCCCCGACGTCACCACGGACCCGGCCCTGCTGCGCGAGATCGCCGTGTCCGTCGCGGCCGAGGCCGCCGGTCACGTGCGCGCCCGGCGGCCCGACCTGTTCCCACCCGCCGACACGGGTACCGGCCGCGTCGGCGCGGTGCGGACGAAGAGCACCGACACCGACCCCGTGACGGTGGCGGACACCGAGACCGAGGACCTGATCCGTCGGCTGCTGACCCGGTTGCGGCCGGGCGACGCGATCCTCGGGGAGGAGGGCGGCGCCCACACCGGATCGAGCGGCGTCCGCTGGGTCGTCGACCCCATCGACGGCACGGTGAACTTCGTCTACGGCATCCCGGCCTACGCGGTGTCGGTGGCGGCCCAGGTCGGGGGGCGGTCCGTGGCGGGAGCGGTGGTCGACGTCGCCGCCGGGGACGTCTACTCGGCCGCGCGCGGGCGCGGAGCCACCCGCACCGACGTCGGCGGAGCGGTGACGCGCCTGCGCTGCAACCCGGTCGACGACGTCGCCCGCGCCCTCGTCGCGACGGGCTTCTCCTACGCGCCGCACCGTCGCGAACGGCAGGGCGCGCTGGTGGCCGGGCTGCTGCCGAGGGTGCGGGACATCCGCCGCATCGGTGCGGCCGCCCTGGATCTGTGCATGGTGGCGTCGGGGCGCGTCGACGCCCATTACGAACACGGCCTGCAACCGTGGGACTGGGCCGCCGGTGCGCTGATCGCCGCGGAGGCGGGCGCGTGGGTGCAACTCCCGGCCGGAGCCGGCGACGCCGGCGAGATCACCGTCGCCGCCGCGCCCGGCATCGCGACACAGCTCGCGGACCTGCTCGCCGCGCTCGGCGCCGACGCGCCGATCCCGGCCTGACGGTCCGCGGCGCGCTCAGCAGCGGGCGTCGCGGGCCGCGGCCAGCAGGTCGATGTCGAGCGGCGCGGCGGCCGCGCCCACCGGCGCCTCCCGCAGCGACTGCAGCACCTCCTCGGCGTCGGCGTTGGGCGCGATCTCCTTGGAGTAGGTGCCCAGGGCCAGGTCGACGGTGTCGTCGGCGCGGTCGTCGCGGACGAGTTCGGCGCACGGCGCGACCAGCCACACCGTGCTCGCCGCCGCGGTCCCGGCCGCCCCGAACCTGATCTGGCCGTGACACTGCATGTTCTGGTCGATGTAGACCGGGTCGTTGCCGGCCTGCACATCCGGTGCGCTCGCGAATCCGTATTCGGCCAGCTGGGTTGCCACGTGGGTGGCCTGGCCACGTTCGCCGTTGGCGTTGAACACCCGTACCCGCGTCGCCGCCAGGGGAGCGGGCTCCACGTCGAGCAGGACGGAACGGTCGACCACCTCGCCGAGGGGGGCCGGTTGGGGTCCGCCGGGCTCCGACGGGACGGTCGGCGGGGCGTTGCACGCCACGGTCCGGGACACCGGGTCCGAGCCGGCGAACACCGACGTCCACACCACGATCCCGATCGTCGCCAGGACCGCGAACAGGGCCGCGGCGGGCACGACGCGGCGCCGTGGGAACGGCCGGCCGCGTTCGTCCCGCGCGCGGCCTTCGGTGATCAGGGAAACCACGGCGCCCTGCCTCTCGCATCTCCAAGGGTTGTGTGCGACCACTGTAGAGGGCATCCCGGTGGGGTCCGGGAAGGTGGGCGACCGGTGGAATGTCTCGAGTTGCTGTGGTGTTGGTGACAATTGACCGACAATTCCCCGGACCGGGTGTATCGGTTACGGCTTCCGTGGGTACTTCCGCTATTGTTCGGCGGCCCAGGTCGTCGAAAGAGGCGACGGCGAGGCTTTCGACAGCGGAAGGCCCGGGTCGTGTCCGGGACCCGGATACGGCCGGTGGGAACTTCCGGAGACGGTCGGGCGTTGCCCGGGCCGAAGGACATGAACAGTGTCCTTCGGCAGGGCACCTGCACGAGGACTAGAGGTAGAGGAAATGGCGACTGACTACGACGCACCGAGGCGAACCGAAACCGATGATGTGTCGGAGGATTCACTCGAAGAACTGAAGGCGCGACGCAACGAGGCGCAGTCCGCCGTCGTGGACGTCGACGAGTCGGACACCGCGGAGTCCTTCGAGCTGCCCGGGGCGGATCTGTCCGGCGAGGAGCTGTCGGTGCGGGTGGTGCCGAAGCAGGCCGACGAGTTCACCTGCTCGAGCTGCTTCCTGGTGCACCACCGCAGCCGGCTCGCGAGCGACGAGAACGGAGTGATGATCTGCCGGGACTGCGCGGCCTGAGTCCCGGAGGGACGGCGCGGCCTGAGTCCCGGAGGGACGGCGCGGCCTGAGTCCCGGAGGGACGGCGCTGACCGGCCGCCCCCGGTTCAGCGTTCGGTCTTGTCGGCACACCTCAAGGCGGCCAGCAGCTCTGCCGGCCGCCTTGTGCTGATCAGCCAGTAGGGGGTGGGGTCGTCCGGGTCGTCCAGCACGACGAGCACCATCGTCCCGATCCACGGGCGGTGCTGGACGTACGCCGCCGGGTCGAGCTGGCGCCCCAGGGCGGCGCTCTTCGCCGACGCCGGCACCACGACACCGCGGGAGATCACCTCGAGCGGCAGGTGCGCCCGGCCGACGATCAACTCCCCGCCCGTCACCTCCAGCCGCAGCCGGGACAGCCACACGAGCGCCCAGACAGGGAACGGCAACAGCAGCACGTACGGCAGCCAGGCGTACAGGCCGGGCGCCCCCATGTGCAGTTCCGCGGCCAGCAGCGCCGCGACGCCCAGGCCGAGGGGCCACCACCACAGCGGCACCCACATCCGTTCGGAATAGACCGGTGCGCCGGTCGTCTGCTGCGCATCCGCATCGGGTCGAGAGGTTCGAGACACGTCCATCAGAGTAGTCTCGGTGCACGTGACCGATCTTCCAGCCGTCCCCCTGCTCCGCCTGGACCCGGGGATTCCCTTGCCCGCGCGGGCACACGCCGGCGACGCCGGTGTGGACCTGTGCACCACGGTGGACGTGACCATCGAGCCCGGGCGGCGAGCGCTGGTGGGGACCGGCATCGCGGTGGCCCTGCCCGTCGGCACGGTGGGTCTGATCCATCCGCGCTCCGGTCTGGCCGCGAAGTACGGGCTCTCCGTGGTCAACACTCCCGGGACGGTGGATGCGGGCTACCGCGGGGAGATCAAGGTGTGCCTGATCAACCACGACCCCGACCGCGCGGTCGAACTGCGTCGTGGTGACCGCATCGCGCAACTGCTCGTGCAGAGGGTCGAGCTCGTCGACTTCGTCGAGGTCGGCTCCCTCGACGACACCAGCCGCGGCGCCGGAGGATACGGGTCGAGCGGTGGGCACGCCGGTCTGGTGAAGGAAGGTTCCTGACATGTTCGGACGACGCCGGAAGAACCGGGACGCCGAGGCTCCGGGCCTCGCGGACGAGGGCGACTTCGACTCCGCGCCCGTGGACGACGAGGTTCAGGCGGCCGAGGGCGGTCCCTACGACATCGACGACATCGGCGAGGACGCGGTCGGTAGCCGGCTCGACCTCGGGTCGGTGCTCGTCCCGCTGCCACCGGGCGGGCAGATCCAGGTGGAGATGGCACCGAACGGCCAACCGCAGGCCGTGCATCTGGTGACCCAGCACGGCCGGATCACGGTCTCCGCGTACGCGGCACCGAAGTCCCCGGGGCAGTGGCGGGAGGTGGCCGCCGAGCTGGCCGAGTCGCTGCGCCGCGACAACGCGACGGTGAGCATCGAAAGCGGACCGTGGGGCCGGGAGCTGCAGGGCAGCACCCCGAACGCGGACCTGCGCTTCCTCGGTGTCGACGGCTACCGATGGATGATCCGCTGCGTCGTCGCCGGACCGGCAGGTTCGGTGACGGCCGACTCGCCGCTGGTGGAGACGGCCCGTGCCATCGTCGCCGAGACCGTCGTGCGGCGCGGCCAGGATCCGCATCCGGTGCGGACGCCGCTGCCGGTGGTGCTCCCGAAGGCCCTCGCGGAGCAACTGGCCGCCGCGCAACAGCAGGCGGCAGCCCAGCAGGCGGCCCAGCAGGCGGCGGCCCAGCAGCCCCTGCCGCCGCAGCAGTCCGCGCAACAGCAGCAGCCCGCGCCGCCCCAGCAGCCCGCGCCGCCCCGGCCGCGGCACGGCGAGTCGGGTTCGGCGATGCAGCAGCTCGGCTTCTGACGGTCCGGTCCGCCGGGGTCAGTCCCCGACGCGGCGCAGTGCCTCCAGACAGGTGGCTCCGAGCACGGCGGGATCGGCGCCGATCCCGGCGAGGGTGACGGTGCCCAGCGCGGCCCGCCTCAGGTGCGCACACCATTCCTGCGCGACCGCGAGGGGATGGACCGGGTCGTCCACGGCGGCGGCGATGCCGACCGGCACCTCGACGGTCCGCAGCTCGTCCCGGTCCGGCGCCCGGTAGCGGGACGCCTCGTCGAGCGCCGCCGGCAGGCCCGGCCACTGCGACCGCCAGGAGCGGGCCAGTTCGACCCCGAGCCAGGCGGGGCTGGACGCCACCATCGCCGCGGTGACCGCAGCAAGTCCGTGGGCGCGCAGCTCGCCGGCCGTCCAACGGGCGCTCGCCGCCGCCGGCGCGGCCTCCGGCGAGCCCGTCCACGCCGGCAGGGCTGCGAGCACGCCGACGGTGCGCCCCGGGTGCTCGGCCGCCCACCGCAGCGCGACGGCCGCCCCGAGCGACACCCCGCCCACCAGCACGGGACCGTCGGCGGCGGCGCGGTCGAGTGCATCGACGTAGCTGCCGACCACGCGTGCCGGGTCCGGGTCGACCGCGACGGTGCGTATTCCGGCAGCGGCGAGCGGACCGCCGAACGCCCGCTCCACGAAGCGGGCGTCGGAGCCCGTCCCGGGCAGGACGACGGCGACGAAAGTGCTGGCCCCGGCGTGTTCGGGGGACGTGTTCGCGGAGCGCATGGTCCGATCCTGCCGGACCCGTCCGAGCAGGTGGGAACCCGAGTGGTTGCCCTGTGCGGATAGGTCTACAGTGGCCCTCAGGAAAGCCCCATGCGCGGCCCGCGATCCGTGCCGCGCCCTTCTCAGGAGCACGCTATGGCACCCGCCGCAGCCGGTTACTTCCGCCGACTCACCCGTCGGCTCACGGAAGATCTCGAGCAACTCGACGCCGAGGAGATCGCCGAAACCGCCCAGGCGACGGGTGCCCGCCGCGCCTGCGACTGTGCGCGCGGCGAAGAGGTGACCATGTTCGGTCGTCTCCGCAGTGTCGAGGCGTGCCCGAAGGCCGCCAGCGCCGCCGTCGAGGCGGAACTGTTCGACGGCACCGAGGCCGTCAAGCTCGTGTGGATCGGACGTCGCCGCATTCCGGGCATCGAGCCGGGCAAGACCCTGCTGGTGCGCGGGCGCGTCGGCGAGCGTGACGGCTCGAAGGTCATCTACAACCCGTATTACGAACTGCGCGAGCGGGCCTGACCCGAGCGCCGGTGCCCCAGCGCCCGGCGCCGCCCCGCGCCCGCGTGGGGCTGTGGCACCCTCGTAGGAGTGAGCGACAAGCAGCAGACGGTCCTGGAACAACTCGGTGGACTCAGCGGGTTGGTCTACTCGACCGTGCCCGTGCTGGTGTTCGTTCCGGTCAACAGCATCTGGGGCCTGACCGCCGCGATCTGGGCGGCCCTCGCCGTGGCCACCGTCATCCTCGTGTGGCGGCTCGTCCAGCGCACCCCCGTCCAGCCGGCGGTCTCGGGGCTCCTCGGTGTGGGCGTGTGTGCGTTCATCGCCTACCGCACCGGCGACGCCAAGGGCTACTTCCTCTTCGGCATCTACACCAGCCTGCTCTATGCCGCCGGTTTCGTCCTGTCCATTCTGGTGCGGCGGCCCCTGGTCGGCGTCATCTGGGGCATGCTCAACGGGCAGGGATCGTCCTGGCGGCGGCATCGCGTCGCCGTGCGCGCCTACGACATCGCGACCGCGGCGTGGGCGCTGGTGTTCGCGGCCCGCTACTTCGTGCAACACGAGCTGTACGACGCCGACCGGACCGGCTGGCTCGCCGTGGCCCGGATCGGTATGGGATGGCCGCTGACCGCGGTGGCGTTGCTCGTGACCTTGTGGGCGGTCCGCCGCGCCGATCGGCTGGTCGAGCCGGCGCCCGAGGCTGTCGACGAGCCTGTCGAGACCGGCCCGGGCCGGGCCGCCGAAGCCGGCCCCGACCAGGACGCGCGGTGACCTGCTAGAGGCCGATGGCCGCCCGCAGTTCCTGCTCCACCTCGGCCGCGGCGACGAACAGCAGTTCGTCGCCGCCTTCGAGCGGATCGTCGGGCTGCGGGACGATGACCCGGCCGCCGCGCAGGATCGTCACCAGGGCCGCGTCCCGGGGCAGTTGCAGCTTGCGCACCGGCTTGCCGGCCAGCACGGTGGTGTCCGGCAGCGTGATCTCGACCAGGTTCGCGCCCTTGCGCAGCGTCATCAGCCGCACCAGGTCGCCGACCGAGACGGCCTCCTCGACCAGCGACGCCAGCATGCGCGGCGTGGACACGGCGACGTCGACGCCCCAGGACTCGTCGAACAGCCACTCGTTGCGCGGATCGTTGACGCGGGCGACGACGCGGGCGACGCCGAACTCGGTGGTGGCGAGCAGGCTCAGCACCAGGTTGGCCTTGTCGTCGCCGGTGGCGGCGATCACCACGTCGTACTGCTCGAGCTGTGCGGCCTCGAGCAGGCTCAGCTCGCACGCGTCGGCGTGCACCCACTTGGCGTCGGGCACGGATTCGGGCTCGACGTGCTCGAGCTTGCGTTCGAGCAGCATCACTTCGTGGTTGTTGCGGATCAGTTCGCGCGCGATGGAGCGCCCGACGGCTCCCGCTCCCGCGATGGCCACCTTCATCGGCGTTCCTCTCGGTGATTCCGGGTCGTGTGTTGCGGCTGCGCCTGCGGGCGCGGCACGGTCAGTCGTCGGCCGCGGGGGGCTGTTCGGCGAGGGCGATCGCCTCGGCGACGGTGCCCGAGACAGCCGCGATGTAGACCTGGTCGTCCGCCTGCAGCACGGTCTTGCGGTCGGGTAGGACCCCGGTGCCGAATCGGATGATGAACGCGACCCTCGAGTGGGTCGCGGCCTCGAACTCGGTGACGTTGCGGCCGATCCAGTCCTCGTGCACCGACACCTCCGCGACGGCGACGGTGCCGGTCGGATCCCGCCACTTGGCGGTCTGGCTCTCATGGGTGAGGTTGTGCAGGAACCTGTCGGTCGTCCACGGCACCGTCGCGACGGTCGGGATCCCGAGTCGCTCGTACACCGCGGCGCGCTTGGCATCGTAGATGCGGGCGACGACGCGCTCGACGCCGAAGGTCTCCCGGGCCACACGGGCGGAGATGATGTTCGAGTTGTCCCCGGAGGAGACGGCGGCGAACGCGTCGGCCCGCTCGATGCCGGACCGCACCAGCACGTCCCGGTCGAAGCCCATGCCCACGATCGTGTGCCCGGGAAAGTCCGGACCCAGCCGCAGGAACGCGCTCGGGTCGCGGTCGATGACGGCCACCTCGTTGCCCAGCCGGACGAGCGCCGCGGCCAGGGAGGAACCCACCCGGCCACAGCCCATGACCACCACGTACACCGTTCGCTCCGTTCCGCTTCTTTCCGTGTCGCCGCGCGTCCCGATCGCGACGCGCAGAACCGAACCGTACCGCCCGCGCAGGACCGGCGTGCGGTGCCGGCCGAACGGGCTCCCCGCAGAGGTGCATTTCGGACACGGCCACGGGTGCCCGGCGGGTGGCCGGTGGGACGGCTTAGGCTTTGCGAGTGTCCAAGCTCTCGACCGCCACGAAGCGGTTGTTGTTGGGTAGGCCGTTCCGCAGCGACACGCTCGGTCACACGTTGCTACCCAAGCGAATCGCCCTGCCGGTGTTCGCATCCGACGCGTTGTCGTCGGTGGCGTACGCCCCGGAGGAGATCTTCCTCGTCCTGTCCGTCGCGGGTCTGTCGGCGTACGTGTTCACGCCGTGGATCGGCGTCGCGGTGGCGCTCGTCCTCGCCGTCGTCGTCGCCAGCTACCGGCAGAACGTGCACGCGTACCCCTCCGGCGGCGGCGACTACGAGGTTGCCACCGTGAACCTCGGTCCGACCGCGGGATTGACCGTCGGCAGCGCCCTGATGGTCGACTACGTGCTCACCGTCGCGGTGTCGATCTCCTCGGCCGCGGCGAACATCGGATCGGCGGTGCCGTTCGTGGCGCAGCACAAGGTGCTGTTCGCGATCTCCGCGATCGTCGTGCTGACCGCGGTCAACCTGCGTGGCCTGCGGGAAGCCGGCACCGCGTTCGCCGTCCCGACCTACGCCTTCATGATCGGCATGATCGTCATGCTGGGGTGGGGTCTGGTGCGCGTCTTCGTGTTCGGGGACGACGTCAAGGCCGAGTCGGCCGGGTTCGAGTTGGTCGCCGAGCAGTCGGATCTGGCCGGGATCGCGTTCGTGTTCCTGCTGGCCCGTGCGTTCTCGTCCGGGTGTGCCGCGCTGACCGGCGTCGAGGCGATCAGCAACGGGGTGCCTGCGTTCCGCAAGCCGAAGTCCCGCAACGCCGCCACGACCCTGCTCATGCTCGGCGGGATCGCGATCGTCCTGCTCCTCGGCATGATTCTGCTCGCGAACAAGCTGGGGGTGGTCATCGCCGAACATCCCGAGACCCAGTTGCGCGGTGCCCCGGAGGGCTACCAGCAGAAGACGCTCGTGGCGCAACTCGCGCACGCGGTCTTCGACGACTTCCCGCTCGGGTTCCTGCTGATCACCATCGTGACCGCGTTGATCCTGGTGCTGGCCGCCAACACGGCGTTCAACGGCTTCCCGGTGCTGGCCTCGGTGCTGGCGCAGGACCGCTACCTGCCCCGGCAGCTGCACACCCGGGGCGACCGGCTGGCGTTCAGCAACGGCATCCTGTTCCTGTCGGGCGTGGCGATCGTCTTCGTGTGGGCCTTCGATGCCGAGGTCACCAAGCTGATCCAGCTCTACATCGTCGGGGTGTTCGTCTCGTTCACCCTCAGTCAGACCGGCATGATCCGGCACTGGACGCGGCATCTGGCGTCCGAGACCGACCCCGAACAGCGGGCCCGCATGCGACGGTCGCGGATCGTCAACACGATCGGCCTGATCATGACCGCATCCGTCCTGGTGATCGTGCTGGTGACGAAGTTCGCGGCGGGCGCGTGGATCGCGATCGTGGCGATGGTCGCGATCTTCGGTGTGATGAAGGCCATCCACCGTCACTACGACAGCGTGGCCGAGGAACTGGAGAACACCGAATGGGACGGTGTGCTGCCCAGCCGCACCCATTCGATCGTGCTGGTGTCCAAGCTGCACATGCCGACCCTGCGGGCGCTGGCGTACGCGCGGGCCACCCGGCCGGACACGCTCGAGGCGGTCACCGTCAACGTCGACGAGGCCGACACGCGGATGCTGGTGCGCGAATGGGAACGCAGCGACATCACCGTCCCTCTCAAGGTCGTCGAGTCGCCGTACCGGGAGATCACCCGCCCCGTCCTCGAATACGTCCGGCGGGTGCGACGGGACTCGCCGCGCGACGTGGTGACCGTGTTCATCCCGGAGTACGTGGTGGGTCACTGGTGGGAGCAGATCCTGCACAACCAGAGCGCGCTGCGGCTGAAGAGCCGGCTGCTGTTCCAGCCCGGTGTCATGGTCACCAGCGTCCCGTGGCAGCTGAGCTCGTCGGCCCATGCCCGCGGCGAACGATTGGACTCCGCGCCGGGATCGGTGCGGCGGGGATTCGAGGAGGAGGAGCGGTGAGCATCGACTGGTCCGGCCGTCGGCTCGAGGTGACGCTGGGCAACCCGGCGCACGGGGGCTTCTGCGTCGCCCGGCACGAGGGGCGGGTCGTGTTCGTCCGGCACGGTCTGCCCGGGGAGCGCGTCGTCGCGCTGGTCACGGAGGACCGTGGCGGCTCGTTCTGCCGCGCCGACGCCGTCCACATCCTCGAAGCGTCGCCGGACCGGGTGGAGCGGGTGTGTCCCATCGCCGGTCCCGGCGGATCGGGGTGCTGCGACCTGTCCCACGCGACGGTGCCGGCCCAGCGGGCATTCGGGGCTGCGGTGGTCGCGGAGCAGTTGCGCCGTCTCGGCGGCATCGAGCGCGAGGTGGTCGTCGAGGAGGTGCCGGGCGGGGCGGCGAACGGCACCCGCTGGCGCACCCGGGTGCGGCTGGCCGTCGACGCCGCCGGGCGAGCGGGGTATCGGCGCTACCGGAGCCACGAACTGGAGACCGAACTGGCGTGTCCGCAGATCGAGGCGCGCGCCTACGAGGGGCTGGCCGAGCGGGTGTGGCAGCCCGGTTCCGAGGTCCAGGTGGTCCTCGATGCGGACGGGACGCGGCACGTGGTCGAGATCGCACCGCCGCCGGTCTCCCGCACGGGACGTCGCAGTCCGGGCCGGCGGGGAGCGTCCGCCCGCCGCGCGGCGGCCGGTGCGCCCCGCGCCGAGAAGGTGATCGAGGGCTCGGGGCGGGCGGTGGAGCGGGTCGGCGGCCGGGACTGGCACCTGGCCGCGACCGGCTTCTGGCAGGCACACCGCGGCGCGGCGCAGACCTATTCGGACACCGTGGGGGAGTGGGCCGCGGCGTCGCCGGGGGCGACGGCGTGGGACCTCTACGGCGGTGTCGGGGTGTTCGCGGCCGTCCTGGCCGATCAGGTCGGCGACGGTGGCCGGGTCGAGTCTGTGGAACTGTCGCGCCGGGCGGTGCAGGACGGCGCGGAAGCGCTCTCGGATCTCGGGCAGGTGCGGTTCCATGCGGGCCGGGTGGAACGGCTGCTGCCGGATCTCCCCGCCCCGCAGGTCGTGGTGCTCGATCCGCCTCGGGCCGGCGCCGGGCGCGAGGTGGTGGCGGCCGTCGCGGCGGCCGGGCCGGAGCGCGTCGTGCACGTCGGATGCGATCCGGCGTCGTTCGGCCGGGATGTCGGCCTGTACCGGGAGCACGGGTTCGAGCTGGCCGAGCTGCGCGTCTACGCGGCGTTCCCGTCGACGCATCACGTGGAGTGCCTGGCGTTGTTCACCCGCTGAGCAGGCCGATCACGGATTCAGGGCGTCTCGCGCGTCCTCCGCGGTTGCTTGCGGCATGCAACTAAATGTATAGTTGCGTGTCGCAAGCAAATAATTTCGATTCGGAGGTGTTCCGTGGCTGTCCAGCCCGACACCGCGCACGCGCTCGTCGACGCGATCTTCCTGTTCAGTCGCACGCTGCGCACGACCCTGGCCAACTCGACGGGTGACCCGTTGCCCAACGCGCTGACCGGCGTCCTGTTCGTCCTGTGGCGAATGGGGGAGTGCCGCCCCACCGAACTCGCCGCGGAGCTGTGCATGAGTCAGTCCGCGTTGAGCCGGCAGCTGGGGGAGCTCGTCGAACGGGGGATGGTGGACCGCCACCGTGACCCGGACGACAGGCGTGCCCACCGCGTCAGCGTGTCCGAGACCGGGCAGAAAGCCCTGCGCGAGATCCGCGACCGGCGCGCCTCCCGATTGCACGAGCTGCTCGGCGGCTGGGACCAGGCGCAAGCCGAATCCGCCCTCGACGCGCTCGCGCACCTGAACCACACCCTTTCCGTACACGAACCCCCCGGAAGGAACTGCCTGTGAGTGCCGCAGCTGTCAGTCCCCCCTCCTCGGCGAGCGGACCCGGCGCCGCCGAGACCACCATGACGCACCGCGAGATCCTCGAGGCTCTCGCCGGCCTGCTCGCCGCCCTCTTCACGGCGCTGCTCAGCAGCACCATCGTGGCGGTTGCGCTCCCCACGATCATCGCGGACCTGAACGGCACCCAGACCCAGTTCGCGTGGATCATCACCACCGCGCTGCTCGCCAACGCCGCCTCGACGCCGATCTGGGGCAAGCTCGCCGACCTGTTCAACAAGAAGCTGCTGGTGCAGACGGCGATCGTCGTCTTCGTGGCCGGCTCGATCCTCGCCGGCTTCGCCACCAACGTGCCCGTCCTGCTCGCCGCCCGCGTGATCCAGGGCATCGGCATGGGCGGTCTCACCGCGCTCGTCGTCGCGGTCATCGGCAGCATCATCCCGCCCCGCGAACGCGGCCGGTACTCCGGCTACATGGGCGCGGTGATGGCCGTGTCGATGTCGGGCGGACCGATCCTCGGCGGCATCATCGTCGACAGCCCGCTCGGCTGGCGCTGGTGCTTCTTCATCTCGATCCCGATCGCCGTCGCGGCCATGCTGTTGCTGCAGCGCACCCTGCACCTCGTGACCGAACGCAAGCAGAACGTGAGCATCGACTGGCTGGGCGCCACCCTGCTGACCGCCGGTGTCAGCGTCCTGCTGATCTGGGTGTCGTTCGCCGGCAAGGCCGGCTACTACGAGTGGCTGTCGTGGGAGACCCTCGCGTACGTCGGCGCCGGCGTCGGACTGCTCGCCGCCACCGTCGTGGTCGAGTCCAAGGTCGCCGACCCGATCATCCCGCTGAAGATCGTCACCGAACGCACCACTGCGCTCGCGATCATCGCGTCCGTCGCCGTCGGCGTCGGAATGTTCGGTGCCACCGCGTTCCTCGGCCAGTACTTCCAGACGGCCCGCGGCTACAGCCCGACGGCCGCCGGCCTGCTCACCATCCCGATGGTGCTCGGCTCGCTCGTGGCCTCGGTGGTCTCCGGCCAGCTGATCACCCGCTTCGGCCGGTGGAAGCCGTTCCTGGTGCTCGGCGCCGTACTGCAGGTGATCGGTTTCGGGCTGCTCGGGTTCCTCGACCACGCCACCCCGATGTGGCTGATCGGGGTCTACATCGCGATCGTCGGCCTCGGCACCGGCATGCTCATGCAGAACCTGGTGCTCGCCGTGCAGAACACCGTCAGCGTCCGCAACATCGGAGCCGCGAGCAGCTCGGTCGCGTTCTTCCGTACCTTCGGCGGCGCGATCGGAGTGTCCGTGCTCGGATCGATCCTCGCCACACGCGTGACGACGCTGTCCGCGGACGGCTTCGCCGCCCTCGGCATCGACACCGGCTCGGCCGGCGGCGGAGGCAACCTCGACCTCGCGGCCCTGCCCGAACCGGTCGCGGAGATCATCCGCCACGCCTACGGCGACGCCACCGGCCTGCTGTTCCTCGTCGCCGCGATCATCGCGCTGGTCACCGTCGCGGCGGTCGCGTTCATCCCGAACCGCCCGCTGCGCAAGACCATCGACATCGTCACCGAGGAGAAGGTGCCCGCGCCGGCGGAGCACTGATCAGGACCGGCGGTTGTACAACCACATCGTCGCCGGCCCGAACAGCACGATCAGCGCCGCGCACCACGCGAACACGATCGCGAGGTGCGCGGCGTCCGGCGTGCCCGCCGTCAGATCCCGGATGGCGGTGACGAGCCGGCTGATGGGATTGACCGTCACGAAGCCCTGCAGCCAGCTCGGCATCGTCGCGGGGTCGACGAACACGTTCGACGCGAAGGTGAGCGGGAACAGGATGGTCATGGACACACCCATCACCGCCTGCTCGGTGCGCAGCAGCATCGCCAGCATCGTCCAGACCCACGAGAGACTGAACGCGAACAGCAGCACGAGCGCCACCGGCCCGATCGTGCCGATCGGGCCGCCCGTGGGCCGGAACCCGAGCATCATCCCGAGGGCCAGCACGATCACCGACGCCAGCGTGTAGCGGGCGAGATCACCGAACAACGCGCCGACGAGGGGAGCGGGCCGCCACACCGGCATCGAGCGGAACCGGTCGAACACGCCCTTCTCGATGTCGCGGTTGAGCGTCATGCCCGTGTACATCGTGATGGTGCACACCGTCTGCACCAGGATGCCGGGGATCAGGAACTGCACGTACGCGGTGGTCGAACCGGCCAGCGCCCCGCCGAACAGGTACGTGAACAACAGCGTGAACATCAGCGGGAAGACGGTCACGTCGAACAACTGCTCGGGAACGTGCTTGATCCGCAGCAGTGCCCGCCACCCGAACGACAGCGACGCGGCGAACGCGGACGCCGGCGTCGGACGCGGCCCGGGGACGTGGAGGACGTCCACGACGGCGGCGGGGGTGCCCGCCCGTCGGTCGGCGGTCGAGGTCACGACGCGATCTCCTCGTCTTCGTCGGGAACTTCCGTGGGATGGCCGGTGAGCGCGAGAAAGACCTCGTCCAGGCTCGGCTGCCCGAGGGCGAACGTCGTGACCGGGATGTCCGCCGCGGCGAGGGCCGTCAGCGCCCCCGCCGCGGCCCGCGGATCGTCCACCCGCGCGGTCAGCGCGGCCGGATCGGACGCGGCCGTCACCGCCACCCCCAGCGCGGCGCCCAGCACCGCCGCCGCCTCGTCCCGGCGCGCGGGATCGACCACCCGCACGTGCAGCGAACCCGACCCGACGGACGCCTTGAGCTCGCCCGGGGTGCCCTCGGCGATCACCCGGCCACGGTCGATGACCGCGACCCGGTCGGCGAGCTGGTCCGCCTCGTCGAGGTACTGCGTCGTCAGCAGCACCGTCGTCCCCGCGGCCACGAGCGCCCGCACGATCTCCCACACCTGGTTACGGCTGCGCGGGTCGAGCCCCGTCGTCGGCTCGTCCAGGAAGATCAGTTCGGGAGCGACGATGATGCTCGCGGCGATGTCGAGGCGCCGCCGCATGCCCCCCGAGTACAGCTTCACCTGACGGCCCGCGGCCGGCTCCAGATCGAACGCCGCCAGCAGCTGTCCGGCCCGGGACCGGGCACCCGCCCTGGAGAAGCCCAGCAGCCGGGCGAGCAGTACCAGGTTTTCCGCGCCGGTCAGATCCTCGTCGAGCGACGCGAACTGGCCGGTGAGCGAGACCCGGCGCCGCACCAGCTCGGGCTGAAGACGCACGTCGTGCCCGAGTACGGTCGCGGTCCCGCCGTCCGGTGCGAGCAGGGTGGCCAGCATCCGGATCGTGGTCGTCTTCCCGGCGCCGTTCGGGCCGAGGACGCCGTAGACGCCGCCGGCGGGGACGGCGAGGTCGATTCCGGCCACGGCGGTCTCCGCGCCGAAACGCTTGATCAAGCCCGAGGTCTCGATGGCCAGTGCAGGGGGCATGGGTCCAGCCTCGCCCACGGTGCCGGGCCCGGCAATCGGTTTTGTCGGATTCGACCGGCCTGGGGTCGCCCCGCGCAGTGCCCACCGCCCGCTCGGCGGGGTCAGGCGCGCCACACCGGCGCCACCGTGGGCGACGTCACATCATCGGCATAATGAGGTGAGGGACACGGTGTGAGACGGGGCGGCGGCACGACGAAGCGAGTCGACCACCTCCGACGCTCCGTAGACTGGGTGGAACCGCTCGCGCGGAGACGCGCGGGTCCGAGCCGGAGGGAGCAATTCCAGTTGGGTGTCCTGTCCCGCATCGAGTCGCCCGAGGACCTGCGTCGGCTCAGCCAGCCGGAGATCAGGGAACTCGCCGGGGAGATCCGGCAGTTCCTGGTCGAGAAGGTGGCGGCGACCGGGGGACACCTCGGCCCCAACCTCGGCGTCGTCGAACTGACCATCGCCATGCACCGGGTCTTCGACTCCCCCCACGACCCGATCATCTTCGACACCGGGCATCAGGCGTACGTCCACAAGATCCTGACCGGTCGTAAGGACGGCTTCGACACGCTGCGCAAGCAGGGCGGCCTGTCGGGCTACCCCTGCCGCGCCGAGAGCGAGCACGACTGGGTCGAGTCCTCGCACGCCTCGGCCGCCCTGTCCTACGCCGACGGCCTCGCCAAGGCCTACGAGCTGTCGGACCAGCAGGACCGGACCGTGGTCGCCGTGGTCGGCGACGGCGCGCTCACCGGCGGGATGTGCTGGGAGGCGCTGAACAACATCGCGGCCGGCAAGGACCGGCGGCTCGTGATCGTCGTCAACGACAACGGCCGCTCCTATGCCCCCACTATCGGCGGACTGGCCGAGCACCTCGCGGCGCTGCGGCTGCAGCCCGGCTACGAGCGTGTCCTCGACAACGGCCGCCGCTTCGTGAAGCGGCTGCCGTGGATCGGTGCGGCCGCGTACTCCGTGCTGCACGGGATGAAGGTCGGCATCAAGGACGCGGTCAGCCCGCAGGTGTTGTTCACCGACCTCGGCCTGAAGTACCTCGGACCGGTCGACGGCCACGACGAGGCCGCTCTCGAGGCCGCCCTCCGCCGCGCCAAGTCTTTCGGCGGACCGGTGATCGTGCACGCCGTCACCCGCAAGGGCGCCGGGTACGCCCCGGCCGAGAACCATGTCGCCGATCAGATGCATGCCACCGGTGTCATCGACCCGGTCACCGGCCGCGCCACCGCGGCGGCGTCGGCTCCGGACTGGACGTCGGTGTTCTCCGACGAACTGCTCGTGCAGGGCGGCCGCCGCAAGGACGTCGTGGCGATCACCGCGGCGATGCCGGGACCGACCGGGCTGTCGGCCTTCGGCGAACGCTACCCCGACCGGATGTTCGACGTCGGCATCGCCGAGCAGCACGCCGTCACCTCCGCCGCCGGCCTCGCGCTCGGCGGAATGCACCCGGTGGTCGCGGTGTACTCGACGTTCCTCAACCGCGCCTTCGACCAGTTGCTGATGGACGTGGCGCTGCTGAGACTGCCCGTGACCGTGGTGCTCGACCGGGCCGGCATCACCGGTGCCGACGGCGCCAGCCACAACGGTATGTGGGACTTCTCCCTGCTCGGCGTGATCCCGGGGATCCGGGTGGCGTCGCCGCGCGACGGCGCGACCCTGCGCGAGGAGTTCGGCGAGGCGCTCGCCATCGCCGACGGCCCGACCGTACTGCGGTTCCCGAAGGGCGCGGTCGGCTCCGACATCCCTGCGGTGGAGCGCATCGACGGCACCGTCGACGTGCTGCGGATGCCGTCCGAGCGTCGCGGTGACGTGCTGATCGTCGCGGTCGGCGCGTTTGCGGGCCTGGCGCTCGACGCAGCGGAGCGGCTCGAGCAGCACGGCCTCACCGCCGCCGTCGTCGACCCGCGCTGGGTGCTGCCCGTCCCGGCGGCCCTCGCCCGGCTGGCGCGGGACTTCCGGCTCGTCGTCACCGTGGAGGACGGCGGCATGCACGGCGGTGTGGGTTCGGCGGTCTCGTCGGCCCTGCGGGCGGCCGGAGTCGACGTTCCCACCCGTGAACTCGGTGTGCCGCAACGGTTCCTGGATCATGCGTCGCGGGAACAGATCCATCGTGAGCTGGGGCTGACCGCGCAGGACGTCGCGCGTCAGGTGACCGGCTGGGTCGTCGGGCTCGGTGCCGCGCAGAAGGCGGAGCAGGCCGTGGACGGGACCGCCGGGGAGGAGTCCGCGGGCGACGTCGTCGTCCGGCGGGACCCCGGCCTCTGACGCTGCGACGACGGGCCGGCCGCACGTGCGGCCGGCCCGTCGTCGCTCAGCCGGCTTCCTCGAGGGTCCGTCCGCGTGTCTCGGGCACGAACTTGATCACCACCAGCAGAGACAGCGCGGCCATCACCGCGTAGCCGGCATAGGTGAACGACAGGTTCCAGTCCGCCAGCGCCGGGAACGTCGCGGACACGAGGAAGTTCGCGATCCAGTTGGAGGCGGTCGCGATGCCGACGGCGACGGCACGCACCCGGTTCGGGAACATCTCGCTGATGAGGACCCACACCACCGGACCCCACGACAGGGCGAAGAAGAACACGAAGGCGTTGGCCGCGAGCAGGGCGATCATGCCGTAGGTGTCGGACAGCGTCGCGACCTTCTCCCCGTCCTCGTTGACGACGAAGGTCGCCGAGTGGAAGCACACGGCGGCGGTGCCCAGCGACGCCGCCATCCCGACGGATCCGACGAGCAGGAGCGGCTTGCGGCCGATCTTGTCGATCACCGCGATGGCCACGAAGGTACCGACGATGTTGACCAGTGCGCTGACGACGCTGATGAGCAGGGACCGGTCTTCGCCGAATCCGACCGCCTGCCACAGCGTCGACGAGTAGTAGAAGATCACGTTGATGCCCACGAACTGCTGCAGCGCGGCCAGGGCGATGCCCACGTAGATCAGCGCAGCCACGCCCAGCCGCCGGGAGAACACGTCCCGCACACCCGGCCGGGCGGACTCGAGGTGCAGGGTCTCGCGGATCGTGGCGATCCGCTCGGCGACGGCGACCTCGTCGCCGCCCTCGACCGTGGCGATGATGCGGCGCGCGGCGTCCTCCCGGCCGATCCGCACCAGGTACCGCGGCGATTCGGGGATGGGGAAGGTCATGATCAGGTACAGGGTCGCGGGGACCGCGCCGAGTGCGAGCATCCACTGCCAGGCCTCGATGCCGAGCAGCTCTTCGCTGGCCCCGCCGGCGGCCGCGGCGAGGGCGTAGTTGACGAGCTGGGAAATTGCGATGCCGAGGACGATCGCGAGCTGGTACATCGAGCCGAGTCGGCCACGTATGGCGGCGGGCGAGATCTCGGCGATGTAGGCCGGGGCGATGACCGAGGCGAAGCCGACGCCCACGCCACCTATGGAGCGCCAGAACGTCAGGTCGTAGATGCTGAAGGGGAACGCCGACCCGAGTGCGCCGACAAGGAACAGGACCGCGGCGATCTGCATGACCCGGATCCGGCCCAGCCGATCGGCGATGCTGCCGGCGATCCACGCACCGAGCGCCGCGCCGACCAGCGTCAGCGACACGGACAGGCCGATGGCCCCGGCGCCGACCTCGTAGCGCTCGCGGATGGCGCCGACGGCGCCGTTGATGACGGCGGTGTCGTATCCGAACAAGAATCCGCCGAGCGCGGCCACGGCGGCGAACAGCACCGCGCGGGCCACCGTGTGCTGCTGCTCGATCCTCGAATGGGGGAGGTGGGAACTGTCGGTCACAGGCTGGACGGTACGCCTGACACCGCGTCGGGGGGGCCGCTTCGGTGGGCACCGTGGCCGGGGTGATACGCACGGACGCGCCCCAGGGCCCACGACGGTTACGCGGGTCCCGGGGCGCCGTGCGGAGCTACCGGTTCGTCAGACGCCGGCCACGCCGGGGGCGAGGAAGCGTGTGCCGTTGACGGCCTCCGAGGTGCCGGTGCGATCGAGGTACGGCGTGATGCCGCCGTTCCAGAATCCGAAGCCGCCGCCGAGGATCAGGCACAGGTCGATGTCCTCGGGGGCGGCGACGACGCCCTCCTCGAGCATGATCCGGATCTCCTCGGCGAAGGCGCGACGGGTCCGCTCGAGCACCTCCTCGGCGGTGGAGGGCTTGTCGCCCTGCGGCCACAGCGCCGCGACCTCCGGGTCGACGACCTGCTTGCCGTCCGCGTACGTCCACACGCCCGGCTTGCGGGCCTCGACGAGCGCCTCGAGTCCGGGGGAGGACACGAAGCGGTCGGGGTAGGCGGCCTGCAGGGTCTCGCCGGTGTGTAGCGCGACGGCCGGGCCGACGAGTGCGAGCAGCGTGAAGGGGCTCATCGGCATGCCCAGCTCGCCGACGGCGTTGTCCGCGACCTCGAACGGGGTGCCCTCGTCCACGGCGGTCATCACCTCGCCGAGGGTGCGGGTGACGAGCCGGTTGAACACGAAGCCCGGCAGGTCCCCGCACAGCACGGCCGACTTCTTCAGCGCCTTGGCGGTGGCGAAGGCCGTCGCAAGGGTCGCGTCGTCCGTCTGCGCGCCCCTGATGATCTCGAGCAACGGGAGCACGGCGACGGGGTTGAAGAAGTGGAAGCCGACGACGCGCTCGGGGTGCTTCAGGTCCGCGGCCATCGTGGTGATCGACAGCGACGACGTGTTGGTCGCCAGGACGGTTTCCGGCGAGACGTACTGCTCGATCTCGGCGAACACCTGCTTCTTGACGTCCATGTTCTCGAACACAGCCTCGATGACGAAGTCGGTGTTCGCGAACGCGGCCTTGTCGAGGGAGCCCGACACGAGCGCCTTGAGGCGGTTCGCGGCGTCGGGCGACAGCCGGCCCTTGCCCTGCAGCTTGTCGATCTCGGTGTGCACGTAGCCCACACCCTTGTCGATGCGCTCGGAGTCGACGTCGGTGAGGATCACCGGCACCTGCAGCTGGCGCACGAACAGCAGCGCGAGCTGGCTGGCCATCAGGCCCGCCCCGACGATGCCGACGCCGGTGACCTTGCGGGCCAGGGACTTGTCCGGCGCACCGGCGGGACGCTTGGCACGCTTGTTGACCAGGTCGAAGGCGTAGAGCCCGGCCCGCAGCTCGTCGGACATCAGCAGGTCGGCCAGCGCCTCGTCCTCGGCGGCGAAGCCCTTCGACAGCGACTCGGGATCGGCGATGTCGGTGTTACGGGCCAGCTCGAGCAGCTCGACCGCCCGGGCCGCTCCGGGCGCGAAGCCGCGGGTCTTGGCCGCGACGAGCGCCTTCGCGCGGCCGAGCGCCGCGTCCCAGCCGGCGCCGCGGTCGATCTCGGGGCGGGCCGGGGTGATGTCCCCGGCGAGGACCTTCGCAGCCCAGGCGAGGGACTGCTCGAGGAAGTCGGCCGAGCCGAACACCGCGTCGGCCAGGCCGAGTTCGGCGGCCTGCTTCGCGCGGATGACCTTGCCGTTGTTGAGCGGGTTCTCGAGGATCAGCGTCACCGCGTGGTCGGGCCCGATCAGGTTCGGCAGCAGCTGGGTGCCACCCCAGCCGGGGACCAGACCCAGCATCGTCTCGGGCAGGCCGAGCGCCGGCACGTTGTCGGCGTAGGTCCGGTAGTGGCAGTGCAGCCCGACCTCGAGGCCGCCGCCGAGGGCGAGGCCGCCCACGAAGGCGAACGTCGGCACCTGCGAGTCGCGCAGGCGGCGGAACACGCGGTGGCCGAGGCGGCCCAGCTCGAGCCCCTGCTCGCGGCTGGTGATCGAGGGAACGCCCTTCAGGTCGGCGCCGGCGGCGAAGATGAACGGCTTGCCGGTGACCGCGACAGCAGCGGGGTTCGCGGCGAAGGCCTCGTCGAGGGCCTTGTCGAAGGCCTCGAGGCCGGCGGGGCCGAACGAGTTCGGCTTGGTGTGGTCGAACCCGTTGTCGAGGGTGATCAGCGCGACGGGGCCGTCGATGCCGGGCACCTCGACGAGCTTGGTGTAGGCGTTCGTGACGACCTCGTCGGCGAACAGGGACGAAAGCTCGCTCATGACTACTTGTCTCCCTCGAAGTTGGGGTTCTCCCAGATCACGGTGCCGCCCATGCCGAGGCCGATGCACATCGTGGTCAGGCCGTAGCGCACCTCGGGGTGCCGGGCGAACTGCCGGGAGAGCTGGGTCATCAGGCGCACGCCGGACGACGCGAGCGGGTGGCCGCAGGCGATGGCGCCGCCCCACTGGTTGACCCGCGGGTCGTCGTCGTCGATGCCGAAGTGTTCGAGGAACGCGAGCACCTGCACGGCGAAGGCCTCGTTGATCTCGAACAGACCGATGTCGTCGATGGTCAGGCCGGTGCGGGCGAGAACCTTCTCGGTCGCCGGCACCGGGCCGATGCCCATCACGGCCGGGTCGACGCCCTGGAAGGCGAAGCCGACCATGCGCATGCCGATCTGCAGACCGAGTTCGCGGGCGGTGTCCTCGCCGGCGAGGAGGCAGGCCGTCGCGCCGTCGTTGAGGCCGGCGGCGTTGCCGGCGGTGATGCGGCCGGCGGGGCGGAACGGCGTCTTGAGCTTCGCGAGATCCTCGAGCGTGGTGCCCGGGCGCGGCGGCTCGTCCTCGGTGGCCAGGCCCCAGCCGGTCGCCGACCGGGTGGCGACGGGCACGAGGGTCTCGGCGATGTAGCCGGCCTTCTTCGCGGCGTCGAACTTGTTCTGGCTGGCGACGGCGTAGGCGTCGGTGCGGGCCTTGGTGATACCGGGGAACCGGTCGTGCAGGTTCTCGGCGGTGTTGCCCATCACCAGGGCGCTGGGGTCGACGAGTTTGTCGGCGAGGAACCGGGGGTTCGGATCGGCGCCCTGACCCATCGGGTGGCGGCCCATGTGCTCGACGCCGCCGGCGATCACCACGTCGTACTGACCGAAGCCGATTCCGGAGGCGGTGGTGGTGACTGCGGTCATCGCGCCGGCGCACATGCGGTCGATCGCGAAGCCCGGCACGGTCTCCGGTAGGCCGGCGAGGATCGCGGCAGTGCGGCCGATGGTCAGGCCCTGGTCGCCGGTCTGGGTGGTCGCGGCGACGGCGACCTCGTCGATGCGCGCGGGGTCGAGCTGCGGGTTGCGGCGCAGCAGCTCCCGGATGGTCTTGACGACGAGGTCGTCGGCGCGGGTCTCCGCGTAGATGCCCTTCGGGCCCGCTTTCCCGAACGGGGTGCGTACGCCGTCGACGAAGACGACATTGCGTTGAGTTGTGGTGGTTGACGCCACGCGTATTCCTCCCGATGGAGCGATGCTCGCCGACGCCGGCGAGGCCAGGGTTCCGGGAACATCCCGGCGCCGGGCAGCCCGGACGCCAGCGTGTTACCGACCAGTAACTTACCATCCGCGCCGGGCGTCACCGGAGGGGTGCGCGCGCCGGGCAGCCACCGGTCTCGCCGGCGGTCGGGGCGTCCTGCGGCGAGGCCGGTGGTCGCCGGGGTTGCGGGGCGCGCTCGTGACCATCAGGGGAACTCGCCGCGCTGGTCCCGAGTACGTTGCTCTGAACAGCGGGTATGCGGAAGCGCTCGACACCGAGGCGGTGGCGAATGCAGGGATCGGGCGTGACGCGACCGTGGGTCCGCGGGCCGGGACGGTGGGAACGGGTCAGTCCGCGGTCAGCGCCTTCGCCAGGCGCGGCGCCGTCAGCTCCCGCTGCCAGGGCCGTGCCCCGTCGGTGGCGAACCGTTCCTCGATGTACGCGACGACGTCGGTATCCGCCGACACCCGCCACTCCCAGCACAACCGGCGCACCAGTTCGGGGCCGACGAGATTCTCCACCGGCACCTGGACCTGCTCGCTGAGCTCGGCGAGCGCGGCACGGGCCGCGGTGAGCCGCGCGGCGGCGTCGGGATCGTGCCGGGCCCAGCGGTTGGCCGGCGGCGGGCCGGTGAACGGCTGTGTAACGGGTGGCAGCTCCGATTTCGGCAGCGCCCGGGCCCGCTCGATCGCTCCCAGCCACACCCGCGACGACCGGCGCTGCCGCGGCCCCCCGAAGACCGGCAGGGCGCGCAGCTCGTCGACGGTACGGGGGGCGGCCTCGGCTGCGGCGACGATCGCGGAGTCCGGCAGCACCCGGCCCGGGGCGATGTCCCGGCGTGCCGCGAGTTCGTCTCGCGCCGTCCACAGCTCGCGCACGATCGCGAGCCGCCGCGGATCCTTGAGGGTGTGGATGCGGGAGGTGCGGCGCCAGCGGTCGGGCTTGGGGGCCGGAGGCCCGGCGCGACGGATGTGCTCGAACTCCTGCGCGGCCCACTCCGACTTGCCCTGCTGCTCGAGCTCGGCCGCCATCGCGTCCCGCAGCTCGACGAGGATCTCGACGTCGAGAGCCGCATAGTTCAGCCAGGCGTCGGGGAGCGGCCGGGTGGACCAGTCGGCCGCCCCGTGGCCCTTGCGCAGCTCGAAACCGAGGGTGCGTTCGACGATGGCGGCCAGCCCCACCCGATCGAAGCCGGCGAGACGCCCGGCCAGTTCGGTGTCGTAGAGCACCGCGGGCCGCAGGCCCAGCTCGTCGAGGCCGGGCAGGTCCTGGTCGGCGGAGTGCAGCACCCACTCGAGATCGTTGATCGCCGCCGCGAGCGGCGCGAGCGCGTCGGCCGTCGGGATCGGGTCGAGCAGCACCGTGCCGGCGCCGGCGCGACGCAGCTGCACCAGATAGGCGCGCGCGGAGTACCGGAAGCCCGAAGCCCGCTCGGCGTCGACGGCGAGCGGCCCGCTGCCCGCGGCGAGCGCTTCCGCCGCCGCGGCCACCCCGGCTGCCGTGGTGACGACCTCGGGGACGCCGTCACGCGGGGTCAGCAGCGGGACCGTCGCCCCTGCGGGCTCGTGTTCGTTGGCTACCGACATGGTTCGTGACTCTATCCGGGTGGCGGTGGTCTGGGCGTCGACCCGGTCAACCGCGCGGTCGACGTGCCGATTCCCGGTGTGACGAGTGGCACACGACCGCGCGGGCTGCTGCGCGGATTCTACGGTGCGGTGTCGAGTTCGTCGAGCGCCGAAGGGAAGGCGTCGACGAGCGCCCAGACGTCGGGAACAAGTTCGGGGCACGTGAGCACGCCGACATCGAGCGCGCCGTCCAACGACATCACGGTGATGTTGAGTCCGACCCCGTGGAAGATCGGTCCCAGCGGGTACATGGCCCGGATCCGGGCCCCGAGGAAGTACAGGGGCATCGCAGGGCCGGGCACGTTCGAGACCACCAAGTTGTGGACCACGGGGTGGCGTTCCGCGAGCCGCAGCGACGCGTACGTGCGCATCGCCGCGCCGAACACCGCGGGCGCCATGAACTGCGTCCAGTCCTGCAGCAGGCTTGCGCCCAGGGCCGAATTATGTTCTTTGGCACAGGCATTCGCATCCGCGATCGCGTGCAGTCGCTCGATCGGATCGGCGATGTGGGTGTGCAGGCTCGCGAACATCGGCGAGACCTGGTTGCGTCCGGGCCGGTCCGACTTGCCGCGCACCGACACCGGGACCATGCCGATCAGCGGAGAGTCGGGGAGCTCGTCGCGGTCGGCGAGGTAACGGCGCAGCGCACCGGCGCACACGGCCATGACCACGTCGTTGACCTTCACCCCGTGCTCGTCCTTCACGGACTTGACCCGGCCCAGGTCGAACTGCGCGAATCCGACGCTGCGGTGGCCGGTGATCGTGCCGTTGAAGGAGGTGCGCGGAGCGGTGAACGGTGCCGGCATGGCCTCGCCGCGACGGGCCCGGGTGATCCACCGGGGCACCAGCTCCACGGTCTTGGGCAGCGCCCGCACCAGCCCCAGCGGGCGGGTGGCGACGTTGAACAGGCCGCCGAGGGCGATCCCGAGCGCCGAGCCGCCGCCGGCCCCGTCGGTGACGGGCTCGGGCCGTGGCGCGTCCGGTTCGAGGCTGCACAGCTGCGCCACGAGGTCCGCGCCGGTGACGCCGTCGGCGCCGGCGTGGTGGATCTTCGTCATCACCGCGACCGATCCGTCCTCGAGGCCCTCGATCACCACCATCTCCCACAGCGGCCGGGAGCGGTCGAGCGGCTGTGCGGCGATGTGCCCGCACAGGTCCGCGAGCTCCTCCCGGCGCCCGGGCGCCGGGACCGCGACCCGGTGCAGGTGGCGGTCGAGGTCGAAGTCCGGATCGTCCACCCATACCGGATGGTCGAGGTTGAACGGGCTGTCGGCGATCTTCTGGCGGAACAACGGTACGGCCGTGAGGCGGGCCGCGAGTTCCGCGCGCAGTGCCTCGTAGCGGTACCCGTCCGGAACGGTCGTCGTGTCGAGGACGATCAGTCCGCACACGTGCAGCAGCTGCGTCGGCGTCTCGAGGTACAGGAATCCGGCGTCGAGGCCGCTGAGTCGATGCATGGCCACATTCTAGAACAGGTTCTAGTATCGGCGGGGGAACCTGGTCCACCTGCCCGAGCGGGTCTTCGTCGCCCCGGCGGTCCGGAACCCGTTCCCCGGGCGCCGCGACGGGCGCCGGTCAGCTCGGCGCGGCGAGCGGGGCCGGCGGAGCGCCCGGCACCCGGTCGGCCAGCTCCGCGAGAGCAGCCGGGAAGCCGTCGGCCAGCCGCCACAGGTCCGGCAGCAGGTCGGGGCACGACTGCAGGCCGAAGTGCAGGCCGCCGTCGAGCGACAGGACGGTGATGTTCAGGCCCGCGCCGTGGTAGATCGGCCCGAACGGGTACAGCGCGGTGATCCGCGCGCCGAGGTAGTACAGCGTGTCCGTCGGCCCGGGGATGTCGGAGACCACGAGATTGTTCAGCACCGGGAGCACGTTGGGCAGCCGCAGCGCCGAATACAACCGCAGGGCCGCCCCGAACGCCGCGCCCGGAGCCACCTGGCCCCAGCTGCCGAGCAGGTCGGGGTCGAAGGTGGCGTGGTGGGCCTTGGCCGCAGTCTCGTCCGCCGCGACGGCGTGCAGCCGCACGACGGGATCGGCGATCTCGGTGTGCAGCCGCCCCATCAGCACCGAAATCTGGTTGCCGGCGTCCCCCCGGGCGCGTCCGTGCACCGAGACCGGGACGGCGGCCACCAGGGGAGAGGCCGGCAGTTCGCCGCGGGCGGCGAGATATCGGCGCAGAACCGAGGCGCACAGGGCCAGCACGACATCGTTGACCGTGACGCCGAACGCGCGCTTGACCGCCTTCACGGCCGCGAAATCCAGCGTCACGAACGCGACGTTGCGACGGCCGGTGACGCGGCGGTTGAACGACGTCCGCGGCGCCGTGAGCGGCACCGCCATCGCCTCCCCTCGCCGCGCCCGGCCCACCCACCGGGGCACCATGGCCGCGCTGGACCGCACCGCGCGGGCGAGGTCCAGCGGCCGGGTGGCGAGATCGGCAACGCCGCCCGCGGCGACGGTCAGGCGGTTCGCCCCACCGACGCCGGGCGACTCGGGCCGCGGTGGCGGGGCGCCGGGTTCGCGGTCGCACAGCTGCGCCAGCAGGGTCGCCCCGGCGAGGCCGTCCACGACGGCGTGGTGGATGCGCGTCAGCACCGCGACCGAGCCGTCGGCCAGTCCCTCGAACACCGCGGTCTCCCACAGCGGCCCGGACCGGTCGAACCGCTGGGCGAAACGCTGCCCACAAAGCACGGCCAGTTCGGCCGCGGTGCCCGGGGGCGGCACGGTGAACCGGCGCACGTGCCGGCCGACGTCGAAATCGGGGTCGTCCACCCACACGGGATGGCCGGGATTGAGCCGGGAGTCGACCACTCGCCGGCGCAGCAGCGGCACCGCCGCAACGCGCGCCTCCAGGTCGGAGCCGAGCCGTTCGAAGGAGTAGCCGCCCGGCACGGTCGAGACGTCGAGCAGGGCCAAGCCGCCGATCTGCACGGGCAGCCCCGGCGAGTCGGTGTAGAGGAGCGCGGCGTCGAGCCCGCTGAGCCGACGCATGCCTCGATCATAGGACCGCGGGGTGCGCCGGTGCACCGCTCTCCGTGCCGTCGGCGACTCGGGACTCGGCGACGGCTCAGTGCTGCAGGCGCGTCACGCCCGCCGGGGGCAGGCCCGCCGCATACGCGAGCACCTCGCAGAACGCCTCCACGTGCGGTCCGAGCTCGCCGGACTGTGCGGTCCACGACGCCCGTAGCTCCAGCTGATGCGCCCGCGCCGGGCCGGCGATGTCGCCGAAGCGCACCGAACTCGTCGACGTCACGGTGCCGCCGAGCGCCGTCAGCGGCTCGCCGTGCGCGTCGAGCGCATCGACCAGCCAGCTCCAGGCCACCTCCGGCAGCAGCGGATCGGCAGCCAGGGTGGCGTCCACGTCGGCCTGGATGTAGGCGACGAGCCGCATGGTGCCGTTCCAGGCCTCGTCGCCCTCCGGGTCGTACAGCAGGATCAGCCTGCCGAACGCGTCGCCCTCCGATTGCTCGGGCACCAGGTCGGTGTCCGGATGGAGCACCTCCGCGCCCAGCGCATAGCTGTACGGAGCCAGCCGCTGCGGCGGCCGGATCGGACCCACCTCGATCTCCGGCCGCACGGTGGCCGCGTTCATCGAGTCGATGGCAGCGCGGAACTGGGCCGGCTCGGCGGGCGAGGTGGTCACGACAGCGGACGTTAGACCGGGTGACCGGGACCACGCGGGAGGCGCGCCGATTCCGGAGGGGTGGCCGGGCGTGGCAGCATGGGCAGCGACCCGTGCCCTTGGACGAACGAGGATCAATGACCGGCCTGGAGAACACGAACGTCGGCTCCACCCCGCGTGTGGATTACCCGACGCGGCGCCAGCTCCCGCAGGCGCCCCTGCTCGCCGCCGCGCGGGGACTCGAGCCGGCGCACCGGCCCGTGTGGTTCATGCGGCAGGCCGGCCGGTCGCTGCCGGAGTACCGCGAGATCCGGGCGAACATCGGCATGCTCGAGTCCTGCTTCGATCCCGAACTGGTCTGCGAGATCACCCTGCAGCCGGTGCGCCGGCACCGGGTGGACGCCGCGATCCTGTTCTCGGACATCGTCGTTCCGCTCAAGGCCGCCGGGATCGACCTCGACATCGTGGCCGGGACCGGACCGGTGATCGCGAACCCCGTGCGCACCGCGGCGGACGTCGCGAAGCTGCCCACCCTCGAACACGACGAGGTCGGTGCCGTCGCACGGGCGGTGGGGCTGCTCACTCGCGAACTCGGCGACGTCCCGCTCATCGGCTTCGCCGGGGCGCCGTTCACCCTCGCCTCCTACCTCGTCGAGGGCGGACCCAGCCGCAACCACGAGCGCACCAAGGCCCTCATGCACGCCGATCCGCGCACCTGGCACGCCCTGCTGGGGCGGCTCGCCGACATCACGATCGCGTTCCTGCAGGCTCAGCTGCACGCCGGCGTCGACGCGATCCAGCTGTTCGACTCGTGGGCCGGCGCGCTGTCGCTGGCCGACTACCGCGAATTCGTGCTGCCCCATTCGGAACGCGTGTTCGCCGAGGTCGAGTCCGCCGGCGTGCCGCGCATCCACTTCGGTGTCGGCACCGGCGAACTGCTCGGCGCCATGGGCGAGGCCGGCGCCGATGTGGTCGGCGTGGACTGGCGGGTGCCGCTGGACGTCGCCGTCACCCGGGTGGGGGCCGGAAAAGCGTTGCAGGGCAATCTCGATCCCGCGATCCTGTTCGCCGGACCCGAGGTGGTCCAGGCCGAGGTGCGCCGCATCGTCGCCGAGGGTGACCGCGCCCGCGCCGCGGGGGCGACCGGGCACATCTTCAACCTCGGGCACGGCGTCCTGCCCGACACCGATCCGGACGTCCTCACCGCCGTCGTCGAACTGGTGCACTCGCTGTGAGCGGTGCAGGAGCACCGAGCGTCGCCGTCGTCGGCGGCGGCATCACCGGGCTCGTCGCGGCGTACCGGTTGCGTCGCCTGCTCGGCGCGCACGCCCGGATCATCCTCCTCGAGGGCTCCGAGCGGCTCGGCGGGAAGCTGCGCACCGTGCCGCTCGCCGGGGATCCGGTCGATGTGGGGGCGGAGGCGTTCATCGGCCGCCGCCCCGAGGTCCCCGCGCTGCTCGAGGAGCTGGGCCTGAGCGACCAGCTCGTGCACCCGTCCGGGGCCCGGCCGCTGATCTACGCCGGTGCCGCGCTGCATCCGCTGCCCAGCGGCACCCTGATGGGGATCCCCGCCGACGCCGGGTCGCTGACCGGTCTCGTCGACGCCGACACCCTTGCGCGGATAGCGGCCGAGCCCACCGTCCCGCTGTACTGGGACCGCGCCGGCGACGTCTCGGTGGCCGACCTGGTCGCCGACCGGTTCGGCGAGCAGGTGGTGCGCCGCTCCGTCGACCCCCTCCTCGGCGGCGTCTACTCCGGGCTCTCCGACACCGCGGGCGTGCGGGCCACCCTGCCGACCCTGGCCACAGCCCTCGACGCGGGTGCCCCGAGCCTGAGCGAGGCGGTCACCCGTGCGCTGCCGGAGCCCTCGGACGCGCCGGTGTTCGGCACCCTGCGCGACGGCTACGGCACGCTGCTCGACGCGCTGGAGAAGGCCGCCGACGCCGAGATCCGGCACGCCGCCGCGAGCGGTCTGCGCCGCGCCGGCGGCCGCTGGAACCTCGACCCGATCGGACCCGTCGACGGTGTCGTACTCGCGGTGCCGGCCGACCGTGCCGCCGAGCTGCTCGCCGACGCCGTCCCGGCGGCGGCCGCGCAGGCGTCCCGGATCCCGCTCGCCTCGTCCGCGGTGGTGGCGCTGGCACTGCCGAGCGGTGCCGCGTTGCCGCAGAACTCCGGGATCCTCGTCGCCACCGGTGAGGACCTGTCCGCCAAGGCGTTCACCCTGTCGAGCCGCAAGTGGCCCCACCTGGCCGGGCGCGACGTCGCGCTGGCCCGCGCGTCGTTCGGCCGTTACGGCGAAGCCGCGATCGTCGACGCCCCCGACGACGAGCTGATCGCCCGCGCTCGCGCCGACCTCGCCACCGTCACCGGGGTCACCGACGAGCCCGTGGCCACGTTCGTCCAGCGCTGGCACGGCGGCCTGCCCCAGTACCGGGCCGGGCACCTCGACGTGGTCGCCGTCCTCGAGGACGCGATCGCTACCGTCGACGGCCTCGAGGTCGCCGGCGCGATGCTTCACGGCGTCGGAGTCCCCGCCTGTGTCGCATCAGGCACGACGGCCGCGACGCGGCTCGCTACGCGAGTGGCAGGATGAGCGGCATGGCACGTCTCGACTTCGACAAGCTCAACTCCACCCTCCGCTACGCGATGTTCTCGGTGTTCCAGGTCCGGCCCGGTGTCCTCGGCGAGGACCGCACCGCGGCGATCGAGGACGCGCAGAAGTTCTTCGCGTCCTTCGAGAACACCGATGTGATCGTCCGCGGCATCTACGACGTCGCCGGCGTCCGCGCCGACGCCGACTTCATGATCTGGACCCACGCCGAGCGGCTCGAGGATCTGCAGAAGCTCTACTCCGATTTCCGGCGCACCACCGTCCTCGGCCGCGCCAGCGCTCCGGTCTGGTCGAACGTCGCGCTGCACCGGCCGGCGGAGTTCAACAAGAGCCACGTCCCGGCCTTCATCGCCGGCGAGGACCCCGGCAACTACATTTGCGTCTACCCCTTCGTGCGGTCGTACGAGTGGTACCTGCTGCCCGACGCCGAGCGCCGCAAGATGCTCGCCGACCACGGCAAGGCCGGCCGTGGCTACCCGGACGTGCGCGCCAATACCGTCCCCGCGTTCGCGCTCGGCGACTACGAGTGGATCCTGGCGTTCGAGGCGCCCGAACTGGACCGCATCGTCGATCTCATGCGTGACCTGCGCGCCACCGAGGCCCGCATGCACGTCCGGGAGGAGACCCCGTTCTTCACCGGTCCTCGCGTCGACGTCGAGAAGCTGATCACCGCGCTGCCCTGACCCGCGCCGCGGCGCCGCCACCGGGGACGGCGCCGCAGCCCGGGCGTGCTCAGGCGGGCAGCCCCGCGATCCGCTCACCGATCCGTTTCGCCGCCTCGCGCAGCAGTTCCAGTTCCTCCGGTGTCAGGTCCAGCTCGACGATGCGCCGCACGCCGCGGCGCCCCAGGACCACCGGGAGACCGACGAACACGTCGCCGATGCCGTACTCGCCGTTCGGGCGCACCGTCGCCGACACGACCGTTCCCGAGTCGGCGACCATCGCCAGCACCATGTGCGCGGCGGCGGTGCCGGGACCGAAGAACGCGCTGCCGGACTTCAGCAGCCCCAGAACCTCCGCGCCCGAGGTGCGGGTGCGGTCGACCAGCTCGTCGAGGCGCGCGGCGTCGAGACGCGCGGCGATCTCCGGTGCCTGCGACAGCGGGATCACCATCTCCTCGCCGTGGCTCCCGAGCGCCACGGCGCCGAGCTCCCGCGCCGCCCCGGCCCCGTCCGCGACGGCCAGCGCCCGGAACCGCCCCGCGTCGAGCAGCCCGGCCATGCCCAGCACCTGCTCCGCCGGCAACCCCGAGCTGCGCCACGCCTGGTACGTCATCTCGTCCAACGGGTTCGTCACCACGACGAGCACCACGTCGGGGGAGACCGCCGCCGCGCGCCCGGCCACGTCGCCGACGATCCGGGCGTTCGTCGCGGTGAGGTCGCTGCGACTCATCCCCGGCCGGCGGGCCTTGCCGGCGGTGATGATCACGTAGTCCGCGGGACCGGCCTCCTCCAGCGACACCGCCCCCCGTACCCGCGTCCCGGAGCCCGTCAGCGCGCCGGTGTGGGTCAGGTCCAGAGCGATCCCCGCCGCCAGGCCGGGTTCGAAGTCGACGAGCACGACCTCGTCGAACACGTCCGCGTCGGCCAGGCGCATCGCCGAGATCATGCCGACGTGCCCGGCTCCGACCACCACCGCGCGGGCCGGGGCCCCGCCGGATTCGACACCTTCCGCCATCAACGCCTCCCTCTCGTCGGGTACGGCTGTCGCCGTCCGTCGATGCCCACGCTAGGTCCCCGGGCGCCGCTCGGCTCGCCGATCGGACGCTGCGCGCCCACTGGCAGACTGTGCCCCATGAGTTCTCGAGCCGTGCGACACCAGCACATGGCGCACTGGGGGATGTTCGAGGTCGAGACGGACGAGGGCGACGTCACCGCCGTGCACCCCTTCGAAGGCGACACCGATCCGTCGCCGATTCTCGCCAACGCCGTCGGCTCGGTGCGGCACCGGTCGCGCGTGGCCGGACCTGCGGTGCGCCGGGGCTGGCTCGAAGCAGGACCGGGCCCCAGCGACCGACGTGGGGTCGACGAGTTCGTCGCGGTGTCCTGGGACGAGCTGACCGAGCTGCTCGCCGGTGAGCTGCGGCGCGTGGTCGACACGCACGGCAACCGGGCGATCTTCGGCGGCTCGTACGGCTGGTCGTCGCCGGGCCGGTTCCACCACGCGCAGAGCCAGGTCCACCGGTTCCTGAAGATGCTCGGCGGTTACACCCGATCGGTGCACAGCTATTCGCTCGGCGCGACCGGCGTGATCATGCCGCGCGTGGTCGGCACGCACTGGAAGTTGTTCGCCCGCGCCACGAACTGGGACGTCATCGCCCGCGAGACCGACCTGATGGTGTGCTTCGGTGGGGTGCCGCTGAAGAACACGGCGGTCAACGACGGCGGCACCAGCCACCACCCCACCCGCGGCGCGCTCGACGCCCTGCGCGCCCGCGGCGGGACCGTGGTGTCGATCAGCCCCCTGCACGACGACCTGCACGGCGCCGCCGAGCGGCTCGCGCCGCGGCCCGGCACGGACGTCGCGGTCATGCTCGCCCTCGCCTACGTGCTCGCCACCGAGGACCTCGCCGACCGCGACTTCCTCGACCGCTACTGCGTCGGCTACGACCGGTTCGAGGACTATCTCCTCGGCCGCACCGACGGCGTCGCCAAGACCCCGCGGTGGGCAGCCGGCCTGTCCGGCCTGCCCGCAGAGGCCATCGCCGCGCTGGCCCGGCGCATGGCCGCGGGCCGCACCCTGATCACGGTCACCTGGTCGCTGCAGCGGGTCCGGCACGGCGAGCAGGCGCCGTGGGCGGGGGTGACCCTCGCCGCGATGCTCGGCCAGATCGGTCTGCCCGGCGGCGGCTTCGGGCACGGCTACGGCTCGATGAACGAACCCGGCATCGCGCCCGTCCCGTATCCGCTGCCGACCCTGTTCCAGGGCGACAACCCGGTCGACGACCTGATCCCGGTGGCCGCGATCTCCGACCTGCTGCTGCGGCCGGGGCAGGAGTACGACTTCGACGGCCGGCGCCTGACGTACCCCGACATCCGGCTCGTGTACTGGGCCGGCGGCAACCCGTTCCACCACCACCAGGACCTGGGCCGGCTGCGCCGCGCTCTGACCCGGCCGGACACGATCGTCGTGCACGACCCCTACTGGACCGCGACGGCCAAGCACGCCGACATCGTGGTGCCGTCCACCACGTCTCTCGAACGCGAGGATCTCAGCTGCACCCGCAACGACCCGCTGCTCGTCGCGATGCACGCCGCCGCCCCCCGATTCGCCGACGCCCGCGACGACTACGACACGTTCGCCGCCCTGGCGCACCGGCTCGGCTTCGGTGAGCGGTTCACGGAGGGTCGCAGCGCCCGCGAGTGGCTCGAGCACCTGTACGGGCAGTGGCGTGGCTTCGTTCTCGCCGACGAGAACCGCGTCGAGACACCGCCCGAGTTCGACGAGTTCTGGCGGCGCGGCCACGTGCGGATGCGCAGCGAGGACGGGCTCACCCTGTTCGAGGAGTTCCGTGCCGACCCGCAGCGCAATCCGCTGGGCACCCCCAGCGGGCGCATCGAGATCTTCTCCGCCGATATCGACGGCTTCGGATACGACGACTGCGCCGGGCATCCCGCCTGGTTCGAGCCGGAGGAGTGGCTCGGGGGCCCGCGGGCGCAGCATTACCCGCTGCACCTGATCGCGAACCAGCCGAAGACCCGCCTGCACAGCCAGCTCGACCACGGCGCCACCAGCCAGGCCTCGAAGATCCGCGGGCGTGAGCCGATCCGGATGCACCCGGACGACGCGGCGGCACGCGGCGTGGCGGCCGACGACGTTGTGCGGGTCTTCAACGATCGGGGCGCCTGCCTGGCCGGCGCCGTCCTCGACGACGGCCTGCTGCCCGGCGTGGTGCAGCTGGGCACCGGCGCCTGGTACGACCCCCTCGACCCGGCCGACCCCGGCTCGATGTGCGTGCACGGCAACCCCAACGTGCTCACCGCCGACATCGGCACGTCCCGTCTCGCACGCGGTTGCACGGGCCAGCACGTGCTCGTGCAGATCGAGCGCTTCGACGGGGAACTGCCGCCGGTCCGGGCCTTCGACCCGCCGGTGATCCGCACGCGCTGACCCTCCCGGCTTCCCGTGCGCCGAGCGAATGTATCGCTCGCTACCGCTACGGAGATCGACGATACATTCGCTCGGAGCCGGGCCCGGCGGTCACAGCCCCAGCGAGCGCTGCACCTCCCGCAGCGTCTGCGCCGACGCCCGCAGCCCGGCGGCCTCGTCGGGCGACAGCGGGATCTCGAGCACCCGGCCGGCCCCGCGGCCGTCGACGATCGTCGGCAGCGACAGGCACACCCCGTCGATCCCGTGCACGCCGCGCTGCAGCGTCGAGACCGGCAGCACCCGGTGCTGGTCCCTCAGCACCGCCTCCACGATCCGGGCGGTGGACAGGCCGATGGCCAGGTTGGTGGCCCCCTTGCCCAGGATGATCTCGTAGGCGCTGCGGACCACCCGCGTGGAGATCTGCTCCCGGATCGCGGCGTCGAACGCCGCCGCACCGTTCTCGTCCCGGTACTCCGTGGCCGGCACCCCGCCCACCGTCGCGCTCGACCACAGCGTGATCTCGGAGTCGCCGTGCTCGCCGACGATGAGGGCGTGCACGTTCTCCACCGCGATGCCGACGTGCTGCGCGACGAGGAAGCGCAACCGCCCGGAGTCGAGAACCGTGCCGGACCCGAGGATCTGTCCGGCGGGGGCGTCGGTCGCGCGGATTGCCGCATACGTCACCACGTCGACCGGGTTGCTGACGAACAGCACCACGGCGTCGGGGGAGAGCGCGAGGAGGGCGGGCGTGAGCTCCTGCACGATGCGCACGTTCGCCGCCGCCAGCTCGAGCCGTGACTGGCCCGGCTTCTGCTTGGCGCCCGCCGTCACGACGATCAGGTCGGAGCCGGCGGTGACGGCGAGGTCGTCGGCGCCGTCGATGCGGCACGCCGGGGCGAACTGGGTGCCGTGGTTCAGGTCGAGCACCTCGGCCCGCACCTTGTCGGTGTTCGGATCGAACAGGGCCAGCGAATCCGCGGAGCCACGGATCAGGCACGCGTAGGCGACGGCGGTGCCGACGCTGCCGGCACCGACGATCGAAACCTTGGACTTGCGGGACGCACGGGTCGTCGACATGGACTCGATCGTCGTCGCTCCGCGCGCGATCCGCAGCCCGACCCCGCGGCCGCTAGCCTTCGAACCATGAGCGTTCCACCGTTCGACGCCGTGCTGTTCGACTTCTCCGGCACGTTGTTCCGGCTCGAGGAGGACGAATCCTGGCTGGCCGACGTCACCGACGACCGGGGCCGACCGTTCGACGTGCACCGGCAGGCCGAGCTGATGCGCCGGATGACCGCCCCGACCGGCCAGCCCGTCGAGATGGATGCCGCCGAGCATCACGCCTGGATCAACCGCGACCGGGATCCCCGCTGGCACCGCGACGCCTACCTCACGGTGCTGCGCCGCTCCGGGGTCGCCGACGAGGAGCAGGCCCTCGGCCTGTACGCGAAGCTGACCGATCCGCGGTGCTGGACGGTGTACCCGGACACGGTCCCGGTGATCGAGGCCCTCGCCGGCGAGGGCCTCGCCGTGGCGGTGCTGAGCAACATCGCCTTCGACATCCGGCCGGCGTTCGCGGCGCTCGGCATCGACGACCTGGTGTCGGAGTTCGTGTTGTCCTTCGAGGTCGGCGCGGTCAAGCCGGAGCCGGAGATCTTCCGCCACGCCGTCGATGCGCTCGGTGTGTCCCCGGAGCGCACGCTGATGGTGGGCGACAGCGAGGAGGCCGACGGCGCGGCCCGACGCATCGGCTGCTCGTTCGCCCTCGTGGAGCCGCTGCCCACCGCCGAGCGTCGCCGGGGGTTGTGGCGGGCCCTGTTCGCGGCCGGCCTCAGTCCTTCGGAACCAGGCGCAGGGAGATCGAGTTGATGCAGTACCGCTGATCGGTCGGGGTCGGGTACCCCTCGCCCTCGAACACGTGCCCGAGGTGGCTGTGGCAGGACGCGCACAGTACCTCCACCCGGCGCATGCCGAGGGAGTCGTCGGACCGCAGGATCACCGCGTCGCTCGTCGCCGGATCGAAGAAGGAGGGCCACCCGCAGTGCGAATGGAACTTCTCGGTGCTGCGGAACAGTTCGGTCCCGCAGGCGCGGCACTCGTACACGCCCTCGGTCTCCGTGTCGGTGTACTCGCCGACGAAGGGCCGCTCGGTGCCGGCCTGCCGCAGCACCGCGTACTCCTCGGGGGTGAGGCGCGCGCGCCATTCGTCGTCGCTCAGGGACACCTTCGGCGCGGGTTCGGTCGGGACAGGGTCAGCCATGCGCTCCACGCTAGCCCTCACCACGGTTCGTCGCCACGAGCTCGGCCTGCGGCGCGGTCTTGCGTTCCGGCAACAGGAACGACGGCTCGATGCCGTCCGCCAGCCGGCCCTCCCGCCGGGCGGCCAGATACCGGTCGAGCAGCACCGCGAAGATCACGATGAGCAGCAGCGACCAGCCGAACGTCGTCTTCATGTACTCGGCGGCGCGCCCGGCCTCCGGCCACCGCCCCGACAGCCAGCTGTCGTAGCTCATGAAGCCGTAGACCGCGAGCCACGCCGGCCAGTTCCGCATCACCGAGTTGGGCAGCACCACCGTCATCAGCAGCGGGAACAGCATCATCGAGTAGTACATCTGGCCGAGCGAACCGAGCAGGAACGACGCGGTGAGCAGCACCCCGGTGCTCGTGCCGACGAAGAACAGCTCGTCGTGGCGGCAGTACCGGTACAGCAGCCACAGCGAGACGACGACCATGACACCCAGCACGACGCGCAGCGCGAGGATCAACCACGCCGGCAGGCCGTAGTACATGCCGTTGCCGACGATCGCGCTGTTGAAGTAGTCGCGCGCCTCGAACAGGTACGGCGTGGTGCGCTCGACGAACGCCCACGCATCCACCGAGAGCGGCCACGCGACGAGCGTCAGTCCGAGGGGGACCGCCGCGGCGGTGGCGAACACCTTCCACTGCCGCCGCACGAACGGAATCAGCAGCAGCGGCGCGAGGATCGGTTTGACCGCGAACGTCAGCCCGATCGCGACGCCCGCCCACAGGTCGCGCCGCCGGAGCAGCAGCGCCAGGAAGGTGACCTCGCCGAGCAGGACGAGGCCGTTGATGTTGGTGAACACCAGGGTGTTCGTCACCGTCTCGGAGCTGAACGCCGCGAGCAGCAGGATCGGCGCGAGCACCGAGTCGAGGCCGTAGCCGAACATCCGCAGCAGCAGGTACAGCGCCACGATGATCGCGATCGCGTTGGCGATGATGAACAGCCACCGCGATCGCTCCGGGTCGATCACCGCGATCGGGGAGATCAGCAGGGTCCCGGACGGCGGGTACAGGTAGTGCGGGTCCACCCACTCGAAGTTCGCGGTGTACACGGGCCGGCGGTTGAGAAACGCCAGGGCCGCGTTGTAGACGGGGGTGAAATCGTCGGTGCGGAATCCGTTGACGGCCTTGACCGCCACACGGTGCAGCACCGTGAGCACGGCCAACGGCCACACAACGCACTTGACCACCTCCGCGGTGGTGCGGGCGGTGCGGGGCTCGAGGCGGCTGAGGAACACTACGGCACGGTACACCGGGAGCCGGTGGTGGCCACCCACCGTCCCCTCCTCGCGGCGCCGGGCCCGGGCCACGTCGGACGCGGGGTCACGCCGGGCACAGGCTGCCGTTCGGCGGTAGCGCACCGGTGTCGAGATACTCCGCCACCCGTGTCTGGATGCAGCCGGAGTGCAGGGCCGCGGAGTATCCGGCGCCCTGCCACGACAGCGCCGCCCACCGCGCCGAGACGGCGGTGAGGGCTCCGGTGACCGAGTCGAGCCCCGCGCTGCCGACGAGCGGGTCGGCGGCGCCCGTCGTCACCAGCACGGGCACGCGGACCTCCGCCGGCAGCGGCGGGGTCGGCATGCTCGGCCAGGCGCTGCACGCGGTGAGACCGATCGCCGCGTCGCCACCGAACAGTGGGTAGTTCGCCGACCACGTCCGCTGCAGTTCGGCGGCCCGTGCCGTCGTGGGCCACCGCTGCCCGTCGCTGCAGCGGGAGACGAACTGCCCGTCGGACAACAGCACGGCCTCGGCGGCGCCGACGAGCTCGAGCATCGGCGTCACGTCGCCCGCGCCGGCCGCGGACAGCGCGTCGGACAGCTCGCGGACCCGGGTCGGCGCGTCGCTGCGGGGAGTCCCCAGGAACCACGTCACCGCGGTGAGCAGGGAGTTCGACGACAGCGGGGCGAGCGTGCCGGCCGCGGCCCGGGCGTGCAGATCCTCGAGCGCGGCCCGCGGATCCGGGCCCAGCGAGCACGCCAGCGCAACGCACTGGCGGGCGAATGCGTCGACCGCCGACTCTGCGCCGCGCACCCGGCTCTCGGCGAGCATCTCGGCGTCGGCGGTGGCCGCGGCGGGGGAGTCGAGGACGAGACGGCCGAGGGTCGTCGGGTACTTCGACGCGTAGGCCAGGGCGACCGTGGCGCCGTTGCCGATGCCGAGCACACCGATCCGCTCGACCCCCCACGTGGTGCGCAGCTGCTCGAGATCGTCGGCGGCGTGGGCCGCCCCGAACAGCAGTTCCTGCGGCTGCAGGTAGTCGGTGCATGCGATGGTGGCCTGCCGGCCGAGCTCGGCGACCCGGTCGGGTCCGTCGCCGGTACGACCGAACTGTCCGTGGTCGGCCAGGGCGCGTCGGTCCGCTCCGAAGATGCACTCGATCGGCTGGGACGCACCGAGGCCGCGCCGATCCACCGCGACGACCGGCCGGGAGGCCACGAGCTCGGCGAGCGAGCCGGTCGACAGCGCGGCCAGCGCCCGGGTGGAGGGCAGGTCCGCCCCCGTCGTCATGACGAGCGGGGCCGCATCGGCGGGGGTCTGCGCCAGCCGGGCACGCAGCACGTCGAGGGGGAACGAGCCCGGCACGGTGCCCGCGGCGTCGATCGCGGCCGGAATCTGGGCGCACTCGAGGACGAGACCCGTCGGGCCCGGCGGCAGGGCCTGCGCGGCGAGGGTGTCGGCGGTGCAGTCGCGCCAGTCCAGGTCCCGGGCGGGCACCGGCAACTCGGGCGCGGCGGCCGGGTCCTCGCCGGTGGGGGTGGCCCGGCCGTCCGCCTCCTGCACCACGGCGACGTCGGGACGCACCGAGGGGCCCGCCCCGCACGCGGCGGTCATCGCTCCGAGCACGACGATGCCCATCGTGAGCACACCGGTTCTGCGCATGGGCACAGCCTGCCAGGTCGGTGCGGCGGGCCGCGCACGTGACCGGATCGTCCGATCCGCCGGACGTGACGATCAGGTGTACGTGATGTGAAGTAGGTCGCAATCTGCCCTCGGTGTACCGGTCGCCTCGAGCTCCGGCCCTACCCTGGAGAAATGCACGAACGTCTCGTCGATCGCAATCCCGTGGTGCCGTCCGACCAACTGGTGGCCCAGATGGTTCCGCCCGCGATGTTCGACGACGTGAGCTTCGCGTCCTACATTCCCGATCCGAACGAGCCGAGCCAGGCGACCGCCGTCCGGACGGCGGAGGAGTTCGCCCACAAGATCGCCAAGATCCGGGGCGGTGGCCGGCGCGGCCTGTTCGGCCGCAAGGCGCCGTCCACCGGCGCCGGGCTCTACCTCGACGGCGGCTTCGGCGTCGGCAAGACCCACCTGCTGGCCTCGATCTTCCACGCGGCGCCGTCGCCGAAGGCGTTCGGCACGTTCGTGGAGCTGACCCACGTGGTCGGCGCTCTCGGCTTCAACAAGGCCGTCGAGGAGCTGTCGAACCACAGCGTGCTGTGCATCGACGAGTTCGAGCTCGACGACCCGGGCGACACGATGCTGGTGTCCCGGCTGCTGACCGAGCTGTCCGCGCGAGGCGTGTCCATCGTCGCGACGTCCAACACCCTGCCCGGGCAGCTGGGGGAGGGCCGGTTCGCGGCGCAGGACTTTCTGCGCGAGATCAAGAAGCTCGCCGCCATCTTCGAGACCATCCGTGTGGACGGACCCGACTACCGGCACCGCGACCTGCCGCCGGCACCGGACCCGATCAGCTCCGAGGACCTGCTCGATCGAGCCGATGCGGTGGCCGGCGCCACCCTCGACGACTTCGACGAATTGTGCGCGCACCTGAGCACGCTGCACCCGTCGCGGTACGGCAAGCTCGTCGAGGGCGTCCCGGCGGTCTTCCTCAACGGGGTCCATCCCGCCCACGACCAGTCGGTGGCGCTGCGCCTGGTGGTTCTCGCCGACCGGCTCTACGATGCGAGCATCCCGGTGACCGTCGCCGGCGCGAAGCTGGACGAGATCTTCACCGCCGAGATGCTTGCCGGCGGCTACCGCAAGAAGTACCTGCGCGCGACGTCGCGCCTGCTGGCACTGTCGCGGTTCGAGACCGCGGCCAGCTGAGTCACGCTCCCGGCGGACGCCGCCGGGAGCGCAGGACCTCGCGTCAGAGGGTGCGTTGCATGACGTAGTCGTGGTGGGTCTGCGAGCCGACCTGGAACGTCCGTGTCCCCACGACCTCGAACTCGTTCTTGGCGTAGAACCGCCGGGCGCGTGAGTTCTGTTGGTTGACCCCCAGCCACAGCCCCCGGCAGCCGGTCGCCCGGGCGTGGTCGACGATGGCAGCCATCAGTGCCGCCGCCACACCGGTGCCGTGCTTGCCCGGGAGCACGTAGAGCTTGCTGATCTCGGTGGTCGGCAGCGCCGTCACGGCTTCGCGGACCGCCGGGTCGGCGGGTTCGGCATCGATTGCCATGAGGTAGCCCACGATCTCGCCACCGACCGTCGCCTTGAGGACGATGCGGGTCGGGTCGGTGAGGTACTCGCTGAACCGTTCCGCGGACAGGGTCTCGTCGATGAAAGCGGCGATGTCCTCCTGGGAGGCATCGGACGGGCAGGCCAGGGGGAACGTGGTGGCCGCGACGTCGGCGATGGTCTCGGCATCCCAGATCCCGGCCTGCTCGACGGAGACGTTCGCGGTGGATTCCTCGAGTGACGGCGTTGGCATAGCAACCAGTAGATCACTCGGCGCTCCGCCGCGGCGACGCTCGGGGAACGGAGCACGCCCGAGGTCCGGAAATGGCTGAACCCCAGCCTTGGATGGGGGGTCATGGCTGGGGTTCATTACCATCGGGGGGATGGCACCTCCGACAATACATGAGGGATTCCTCAGGTTCCAGCCGGGTGGGTCACGGTTCGGTCACGCGCCGGTTACCGGGGTGGTTGCCTTCTGCGAGCCGACGCTCTACTGTGGGCTCTCATGAAGCGCGTACTCGTAGTTCACCGCCGTAGCGGGGTCTGATTCGGACCGACCCCTCGCTGCGGGTCGTTGAGCTACCTGTCGGTCCTCCCTTCGCGCGGAAGACCTCCTTCGATGAACGCCTTCACCTCCACCGCTCTGATTCCTGCCGCCGGCTGCACGGACACTCCCCGCTCGGCGCCGATCGATCCCTTCGCCGCACGCTACGGTCGGTTCCTGCCGCGCGAGCTGCGCGCCGAGTCCGCCGGCATGAGCTGGGCCGAGTTCACCGCCACCTATGCGCCGCAGCACGGGCCCGTGCGGCTCGGTGGCTGGTACGCCGAGGCTGCGCGCGCCGGCCGCTGCAACTACGAGGCCACCTTCGGCGTGGGGGAGACCATCCACACCGCCGCGGCGACCGCCACCGGCCCGGTGTCTGCGATGACCGCCATGATGCACACCCTCGGGATGCCGCTCGAGATCCTCTCCTTCCACCAGTTCGACCTCGGTGACACCCACGCGACGTTCCTGCTGTGCGAGGCGGACGGCCGCCGGCTCTGGAGCATGGGAATCGCGGCGACCGGGACCGAATCGGCACTGCGCGCGATGACCGCCGGCGCCAACCGGCTGCATGCCTCCCGCTGACGGGGTGGCGATACGGCGAAGGCCCTCCCGGTCGGGAGGGCCTTCGCCGTGTGGATGGTGCGCGATACTGGGATTGAACCAGTGACCTCTTCCGTGTCAGGGAAGCGCTCTCCCGCTGAGCTAATCGCGCGGGTGGTGGAGCGGATGACGGGATTCGAACCCGCGACCCTCACCTTGGCAAGGTGATGCGCTACCAGCTGCGCTACATCCGCATGTGCACCTCTCTTCCCGGTGGCCCGGGTCGAGAAGTGCGGGGTGAAACCTGGTCGATCGTGGTGCGCGATACTGGGATTGAACCAGTGACCTCTTCCGTGTCAGGGAAGCGCTCTCCCGCTGAGCTAATCGCGCGGGTGGTGGAGCGGATGACGGGATTCGAACCCGCGACCCTCACCTTGGCAAGGTGATGCGCTACCAGCTGCGCTACATCCGCATGTGCACCTCTCTTCCCGGTGGCCCGGGTCGAGAAGTGCGGGGTGAAACCTGGTCGATCGTGGTGCGCGATACTGGGATTGAACCAGTGACCTCTTCCGTGTCAGGGAAGCGCTCTCCCGCTGAGCTAATCGCGCGAGGTGGAGACGGGAATCGAACCCGTGTGCACGGCTTTGCAGGCCGTTGCCTCACCACTCGGCCACTCCACCGTAAAAGGTCGAGTCCAACCTCTCGAGCGGATGACGGGATTCGAACCCGCGACCCTCACCTTGGCAAGGTGATGCGCTACCAGCTGCGCTACATCCGCATCGCACCGTCCGGCGTCGTGCTCTCCGTGGTGCGGTTGAGAACATTAGCCGACCATCGTCAGAACACACAAATCTGCAGGTGAGGGCGCGGACGAGGCGTCCTCGTGGGTCGTGAGGGCCCTCACCGGCGCCGGCGTGCGGGCTCCGGCGGATCCGGCGTGCGCGGCACGGGCTCCCGCGCCGGGGCCGATGGCGGTGCGCCCGGCCTCCGTCGCCACCGAAAACGGGGGTCGACCAGGCGATTCGTGTTCACCCGGTGGGCGTGTTAATGTTCCTTCTCGTTCGAGCCGCTGCGAAGCGGCCCGGTCCCGTGGCTCAGTGGAAGAGCGTCCCGTTCACACCGGGGAGGTCGCTGGTTCGATCCCAGCCGGGACCACAGCACCGACGAAGGGCACCCCCACGGGGGTGCCCTTCGTCGTTTCGGGCGCGGCTCGATGCGCGCCCGGACGGAACAGCCGTCGGCGGAGCGGTCGTGACCTGCGCGTTCATCGGACCGCACTGCGCAGATGGCAGGATTGCGGTCGGTGTGAGGAGGATGCGGCTGATGAGTGTCGCCGACAACAACTGGCCCCTGGTCGGGGCCACAGGAGCACGATTCGGATCTGCCGGCCGACGGCGGAAGGACCGCCCGGCCCCGGCCCCCGGCGCGACCGACCGGCACGAGGCCACGCCCGCGGTGGACCCGCCGGCGACGGGTGCCTTCGCGACCGTCGCCGCCCCGGCGTCGACCCCGATGCCCGCCGCCGTGACCGCGGTCCCGAGGGAAGAGGAGCCGAGCGGGGCGCAGCCGTCGTTCGTGCGGCCCTTCGTGCGCAGCCAGGGACGGACCCGCGCCGAGGTGGATCTCCCGCTCGAGGTCCTCGTCTCGGCCGTGCCCGACGCCGTGGGAGCCGCGGGCCTCGAAGAACACCGCACCATTCTGGCGCTGTGCGCCGAACCCCGCTCCATCATGGAGATCGCGGCTCTGGCCAAGCTGCCCCTGGGGGTCGCGCGGGTCCTGGTGGGCGACCTCGCCGCCACCGGGGAACTCACCGTCCACCGGACCGTCGACGGGGTCGGCCCCGACGCCCAGCTCCTGTCGCGGGTTCTCGGCGGACTGCGCCGCCTGTAGCCTGCACCGCTCCAGCCTGCACCGCTCCAGCCTGCACCGCTCCAGCCTGCACCGCTCCGGCCCGCACCGCCCCGGCGGTGCCCGGGTGAACGGGCGACCGGGGTGGTGTCGATAGCATGGTCTGGTTGCCGACGCGTGGCATGCCCCGCGGCGTCGGTGCACCCATCACCGGCACGAGCCCGAGGAGCCCACCACAGTGACGACGCCCGCATCCGTAGACCCAGCCGTGCTCGTCCGGGTGCCCGCGGGGACCACTGCCGGTGCCGCCCTCCGGGAGGCCGGCCTACCCAACAGCGGACCCGACGCGATCGTCGTGGTCCGCGACGGCGAGGGCCGGCTGCGCGACCTGTCGTGGACGCCGGAACAGGACACCGAGATCGAGCCGGTCGCCGCCGGTACCGAGGACGGCCGCTCCGTCATCCGGCACTCCGCGGCACACGTCCTCGCCCAGGCCGTGCAGCAGGAGTTCCCGGAGGCCAAACTGGGCATCGGGCCCCCGATCAAGGACGGCTTCTACTACGACTTCCAGGTCGACCGACCCTTCACCCCGGAGGACCTCGCGAAGCTCGAGAAGCGCATGAAGCAGATCGTCAAGGGCGCGCAGCGGTTCTCCCGCCGCGTCGTCGAGAACCTGGACGACGCACGCGAGGAACTGAAGAACGAGCCGTTCAAGCTCGAACTGATCAGTGAGAAGTCGGCCGGAAACAGTTCCCTCGACGAGGACCCCGAGATCATGGAGGTCGGCGGCGCGGAACTGACGATCTACGACAACCTCAACCCTCGGACGGGCGAGAAGATCTGGGGCGACCTGTGCCGCGGCCCGCACATCCCCACCACCAAGTACATCCCGGCGTTCAAGCTCACCCGCAGCTCCGCCGCCTACTGGCGCGGTGACCAGGACAACGCCGGCCTGCAGCGCATCTACGGCACCGCGTGGGAATCCCCGGAGGCACAGGAGCGCTACCTCGAGCTGCTCGCCGAGGCCGAGCGCCGCGACCACCGCAAGCTCGGCAACGAGCTCGACCTGTTCAGCTTCCCCGACGAGCTCGGTTCCGGTCTGCCGGTGTTCCACCCCAAGGGCGGCATCATCCGCCAGGAGATGGAGAACTACTCGCGTCGGCGGCACGTCGAGGCCGGCTACGAGTTCGTGTACTCCCCGCACATCACCAAGGGGCACCTCTACGAGGTGTCCGGTCACCTCGACTGGTACCGCGACGGCATGTTCCCGGCGATGCACATCGACGAGGAACTCAACGAGGACGGCACCGTGCGCAAGCCGGGCCAGGACTACTACCTCAAGCCGATGAACTGCCCGATGCACAACCTCGTCTTCCGTTCCCGCGGCCGCTCCTACCGGGAGCTGCCGCTGCGGCTCTTCGAGTTCGGCTCGGTCTACCGGTACGAGAAGTCCGGCGTCGTCCACGGCCTGACCCGGGTGCGCGGTATGACGCAGGACGACGCGCACATCTACTGCACCCGCGAGCAGATGCGCGACGAGCTGACCACGACGCTGAACTTCGTCCTCGACCTGCTGAGGGACTACGGCCTCGAGGACTACCACCTGGAGCTGTCGACGAAGAACCCCAAGAAGTTCGTCGGCGACGACGTCCTGTGGGAGGAGGCCACCGACACGCTGCGCGAGGTGGCCGAGGGCTCCGGGCTCGATCTCGTGCCGGACCCGGGTGGCGCCGCCTTCTACGGGCCGAAGATCTCCGTCCAGGTGCAGGACGCGCTCGGGCGCAGCTGGCAGATGTCGACGATCCAGCTCGACTTCAACCTGCCCGAGCGGTTCGAGCTCGAATACACCGGTCCCGACGGCAGCAAGCATCGGCCGGTGATGATCCACCGGGCCCTGTTCGGCTCGATCGAGCGCTTCTTCGGCGTGCTCACCGAGCACTACGCCGGCGCCTTCCCGGCGTGGCTCGCCCCCGTGCAGGTCGTCGGGATCCCCGTCGCGGAGGCCTTCGAGGATCACCTGTTCGACGTCACCCGGCAGCTGAAGGCGGCCGGGGTGCGTGCGGAGGTCGACACCAGCGACGACCGGATGCAGAAGAAGATCCGCAACCACACCACGCAGAAGGTGCCGTTCATGCTGCTCGCGGGCGAGCGTGACGTCGAGGCCGGGGCGGTCAGCTTCCGGTTCCGGGACGGCAGCCAGGTCAACGGTGTGCCCGTGGCCGACGCGATCCGTCTGGTCACCGAGTGGATCGGACGGCGGGAGAACGCCTCGCCCACCGCGGAGCTCGTCGCTCCCGTCGACCGGGGCGGCGCCGCGTGAGCGGCGACTGCTCCGACGACGCCCTCGTCGATCGCGGTGCCGGAGAACCCGACCACCTGCAGCGGCTGTGGTCCCCGCACCGGATGTCGTACATCGCGGAGGCACCGCGATCCAAGGAGGCGCCGTACGAGCCCTTCACGGACATCCCGAAGATGCGGGACGAGGAGGGTCTCGTCGTCGCGCGCGGCGAGCACGTGTACGCGGTGCTCAACCTGTACCCGTACAACCCCGGTCATCTGATGGTCGTGCCGTACCGCCGGGTCGCCAACCTCGAGGACCTGACCCCCGAGGAGAGCACCGAGTTGATGGCATTCGCGCAGCGGGCGATCCGGGTCATCAAGAGCGTCTCGCGGCCGCACGGCTTCAACGTGGGCCTCAACCTCGGGGCCGCCGCCGGCGGCTCGCTCGCCGAACACCTGCACCTGCACGTGGTGCCGCGGTGGGGCGGCGATGCCAACTTCATCACCGTCCTCGGCGGCGCCAAGGTCATGCCGCAGCTGCTGCGGGACACCCGCGCGTTGCTCGCGGCGGCCTGGAACGAGTGACGCCGCACCGGGCCCCGGCCCCGGTGTCCGTCGCCGCCCCCGCCTGTATGTTTGTCGCCGTTCGCGGGCGTGGCAGGATCGTGTCCCGGACGCAACGGTGTGAACGGAAGACGGGGGTCGGTGGATGCTGAGCTTTTTCGGGCGTGCGTCGGTGTCGAAGGTCACCGCCCCGCTCGGCAGGGCCTTGATCCGCACCGGCCTCACGCCGGACGCGGTGACACTCATCGGCACCGTTGCCACGATCGCCGCCGCCGTGACGCTGTTCCCGATGGGGCAGCTGTTCTGGGGTGCGATCGTGATCTGGCTGTTCGTGATGTTCGACATGCTCGACGGGGCGATGGCCCGCGCCCGCGGCGGCGGCACCCGCTTCGGCGCCGTCCTCGACGCCACCTGTGACCGCCTCGCCGACGGCGCGATCTTCGCCGGGCTGGCCTGGTGGGCCGTCTACGGGGAACAGAGCCGACCGTTGCTGATCGCAACTCTGATCTGCCTGGTCACCTCCCAGGTCATCTCGTACGCCAAGGCCCGCGCCGAAGCGAGTGGCCTGTCCGCCGACGGCGGCCTGATCGAGCGGCCCGACCGGCTCGTCATCGTGCTGGTCGGCGCCGGCGTCACCGGACTCGGCGTGTGGTGGGCGATCCACGCCGCCATGTGGCTGCTCGCCGCCGGCTCGGTGATCACCGTGTTCCAGCGGGTGCTCGCCGTGCGCCGCTCCCCGGACGCCCGCGAGCTGCTGCCCCTGCCGTCGTCGACCCCGGCCGACGGAGAAGCCCGATGAGCGCGACCGAACGTGCCTCCGACCTCGGCTACGCCGCCGGGTGGCGGCTCGTGCGGGCGCTGCCCGAGTCCACCGCCTGCCGCCTGTTCGACCTCGGCGCCGACGTCGCCGCCCGGCGCCACGGTGGCCCACAGCAGTTGCGCCGCAACCTCGCCCGGGTCCTGGGCGTGCCCGCCGCGCAGGTCCCGGACGAGCTGATCCGGCAGTCCGTGCGGTCCTACGCCCGCTACTGGCGGGAAGCGTTCCGGCTGCCCTCGATGGACCTGACCGTGACGGCCGCCGCCCTCGATCACGCCGTCGAGGGCCGCGAGCACATCGAGCAGGCACTGGCGGCCGGGCGCGGTGTGATCCTCGCGCTGCCGCACAGCGGGAACTGGGACATGGCCGGCGTGTGGTGCACGCAGACCTACGGTGGCCTGTCGACGGTGGCCGAACGCCTGCGCCCCGAATCGCTCTACCAGCGGTTCGTCGCGTACCGCGAGAGCCTCGGCTTCGAGATCTTCCCGCTCAGCGGGGGTGAGTCGCCGCCGTTCGACCGGCTCGCGACGCGGCTGCGCGAGAACCGGATCGTCTGCCTGCTCGGCGAGCGCGACCTGGCCCGCAAGGGCGTGCCGGTGACGTTCTTCGGGGAGCCCACCCGCATGCCCGCCGGCCCGGCGAAGCTCGCCGCCGAGACCGGCGCGCCGCTGCTGCCGGTGCACTGCTGGTTCACCGACGGCGGCTGGGGTTTCCGGGTCCACCCCGAACTCGACGTCACCGGCGGGATCGGGCCGGCGACACAGGCCCTCGCCGACTGCTTCGCCGCCGACATCGCCGAACACCCCGCGGACTGGCACATGCTGCAACCGCTCTGGTTCGACGACCTCTCCGAGGCCCGCCTGGCCCGAATGGAGGCGCGGTGAAGATCGGGATGGTGTGCCCGTACTCGTTCGACGTACCGGGCGGGGTGCAGGCGCACGTCGTGGACCTGGCCCACGTGCTCATCGAACGCGGCCACAAGGTCAGCGTCCTCGCCCCGGCGTCCGACCGCACGGAGCTGCCGGACTTCGTCGTCTCCGCCGGGCGCGCCGTCGCCATCCCCTACAACGGGTCCGTGGCGCGCCTGAGCTTCGGCCCCGTCTCCTATGCGCGGGTCCGGCGGTGGATCAACGACAACGACTTCGACGTCCTGCACATCCACGAGCCGAACGCGCCGAGCCTGTCGATGCTCGCGCTGAAGATCGCCGAGGGCCCCATCGTCGCGACGTTCCACACGTCGACGACCAAATCGCTGGTGCTGAGCACCTTCCAGGGTGTGCTGCAGCCGTATCTCGAGAAGATCAGCGGCCGCATCGCCGTGTCCGAACTCGCCCGGCGCTGGCAGGTGACGTCGCTCGGCTCGGACGCCGTGGAGATCCCGAACGGTGTCGACGTGTCCTCGTTCGCTCACGCCCCGACGCTGCCCGGCTATCCCCGCGCCGGCCGCACCGTGCTGTTCCTCGGCCGGTACGACGAGCCGCGCAAGGGCATGGCGGTGCTGCTCGGCGCGTTGCCGCTGCTCGTCGAGCACTACCCGGACCTCGAGATCCTCGTGGTCGGCCGCGGGGACGAGGACCGGTTGCGCAAGGAGGCCGGCCGGTACGCCCGGCACCTGCGGCTGCTCGGCCAGGTGTCCGACGCGGAGAAGGCCTCGGCGATGCGCAGCGCCGACGTGTACTGCGCCCCCAACCTCGGTGGGGAGAGTTTCGGGATCGTGCTGGTGGAGGCGATGGCCGCCGGTACCCCTGTGGTGGCCGGCGAACTCGACGCGTTCCGCCGGGTACTGCGCGACGGGCGCGCCGGCGTGCTCGTCCCGCTGGGCGACTCGGAGGCGCTCGCCGCCGCGATCCGCGGCCTGCTCGACGACGGTGCCCGCCGTCGCGCCCTGGTGGCGGCGGCGAACGAGATCGTCGGCTCCTACGACTGGCCGGTGGTGGCCGAGCAGATCCTGCGCGTATACGAAACCGTCACCGTCGGCGCCGGGCCGGTTCGGGAGGTCCGGTCGTGAGGTGCGGGCCGGCGACGGCACCGCGTGAGGGGAGTGGGACGTGACGCTGTCCGCGGTCACCGTTCTCGTCCTGGCGCTGATCTCCGCGATCATCGTCGCGCTCGGGTTGTGGGCCTACGGCACGGCCAACCGGCTGGACCGGCTCCACGTGCGTTCGGACCTCTCCTGGCAGGCGCTCGACGCCGCCCTGGCCCGTCGCGCCGTGGTGGCGCGCGGCATCGCGGCCTCCACCCCGGTCGCCGAGGGCCGTCGGCTGGCCGCGCTGGCCGACCGCGCCGAACGGGCGGACCGTGCCGAACGGGAATCGGCGGAGAACGCGCTGTCGGCCGCGTTGGCCGCGGTGGACACCGAGCGGCTGCGCCCGCAGTTGGTGGCCGAACTCGCCGATGCCGAGGCGCGGGTGCTGATCGCACGGCGGTTCCACAACGACGCCGTCCGCGACACGCTGACGCTGCGCAGCCGCCGGCCGGTGCGCTGGCTGCATCTCGGCGGCACGGCGCCGTTGCCGAACTACTTCGAGATCGCCGAGCGCACGAACCCGGCTGCGGCGACGGGCCTGTCGCTCGACGAGACGCGCACCTCGGCGCGGGTGGTGCTGTTCGACCACGAGGGACGGGTGCTGCTGCTGCGGGGCCACGACCCGACCACGCCGGACGTGCACTTCTGGTTCACCGTCGGCGGTGCGGTCGAGGTGGGGGAGACGCTGCGCGCGGCCGCCGTCCGCGAGGTGGGGGAGGAGACCGGGTTGCCGGTCGCGCCCGAGCAGCTGTGCGGGCCCATGTGGCGGCGGGTGGCGGTGTTCCCCTTCAACGGCGAGCTCATCCGCTCGGAGGAACTGTTCTTCGCGCTGCAGACGCCCGCCTTCGAGCCGGGCGACGGCGGATTCACCGACCTCGAGCGCCGCATGAGCCTCGAGCACCGCTGGTTCGCCGAGGGCGAGATCCGGGACCTGCAGCGCCACGGCGAGGCCGTGTATCCGCAGGATCTCGCAGACCTGCTGGGGGAGGCGCGCGACGTCGCCGTGCGTCGTGTGGAGCCGGAGGTCCGCGCCATCCGGTGAGCGCCGGCACTCGAGGCAGGCGGAGTCGATTGCCTGCGAGGCAGGCGGAGTCGATTGCCTGCGAGGCAGGCGGAGTCGATTGCCTGCGAGGCAGGCGGAGTCGATTGCCTGCGAGGCAGGCCAGGGCCTCGCGACTGGCTATGGGACGGTCCCCGTGGTGCCCCTAGAATCGGGAGCGGCGCCGCGACGTGCCCGATTCCGTCCGCCGCGTCAGTTTCTGCAGGCCATACCCCAGGAGTTCTTGCTGTGAGCAGCCCCGAGTCCGTTCCCACCACCGGCACCGCCCGCGTCAAGCGCGGTATGGCCGAGATGCTCAAGGGCGGCGTGATCATGGACGTGGTCACCCCCGAGCAGGCGAAGATCGCCGAGGACGCGGGTGCCGTCGCCGTCATGGCGCTCGAGCGCGTCCCCGCCGACATCCGCGCCCAGGGTGGCGTGTCCCGCATGTCCGACCCGGACATGATCGAAGGCATCATCGAGGCCGTGTCCATCCCCGTGATGGCCAAGGCCCGCATCGGTCACTTCGTCGAGGCACAGATCCTGCAGGCCCTCGGCGTGGACTACGTCGACGAGTCGGAGGTGCTCACCCCCGCCGACTACGAGAACCACATCGACAAGTTCGCCTTCACCGTGCCGTTCGTGTGCGGCGCCACCAACCTCGGTGAGGCGCTGCGCCGCATCAACGAGGGCGCGGCGATGATCCGCTCCAAGGGCGAGGCCGGCACCGGCGACGTCTCCAATGCCACCACCCACATGCGGAAGATCCGCCAGGAGATCCGGCGGCTGACCTCCCTGCCCGAGGACGAGCTGTACGTCGCGGCCAAGGAACTGCAGGCGCCGTACGACCTGGTGGTCGAGGTCGCGAAGGCCGGCAAGCTGCCGGTGACGCTGTTCACGGCCGGCGGCATCGCCACCCCGGCCGATGCGGCGATGATGATGCAGCTCGGCGCCGAGGGTGTGTTCGTCGGCTCGGGCATCTTCAAGTCCGGCAACCCCGCCGAGCGTGCCGCCGCGATCGTCAAGGCCACCACCTTCTACGACGACCCGGACGTGCTCGCAAAGGTCTCGCGTGGCCTGGGCGAGGCCATGGTCGGCATCAACGTCGACGACATCCCGGTTCCGCACCGCCTCGCCGAGCGGGGCTGGTGACCCCACCGCCGCCGGCATCCCCGCGTGCGACGGGAGCCTCCGACCGTGTCGGAGGCTCCCGTCGCTTCTCGCCGGGCCCTGCGGATAGCCTGTCGCAGGACCGGGAAGGAGCCCGCATGGCGAAGATCGAGGAGATCCTGGCGCTCGAACACCTCGAGAAGAACATCTTCCGGGGCGTGGCGACGGAGACGTCGCTGCAGCGCACCTTCGGGGGGCAGGTCGCCGGACAGGCGCTGGTATCCGCGGTGCGCACCGTCGATCCCGCGTACTCGGTGCATTCGCTGCACGGGTACTTCGTCCGCCCCGGCAACCCCGAGAAGCCGATCGTGTATCTCGTCGACCCGATCCGCGACGGCCGGTCGTTCGGCACCCGGCGGGTGACCGCCGTGCAGGACGGGCAGGCGATCTTCACCATGTCCGCGTCGTTCCACGTCCAGGACGACGGCATCGAGCACCAGGACGAGATGCCCCAGGTGCCGGATCCCGACGACCTCGCCGACCTCGCGGACTCGGACGACCCGGGGAACCTGTGGGCCAGGCGCGAGTGGCCGGAATGGGACCTGCGACGGGTGCCGGAGGATCGCCTCTTCCGGCGCGCCGGCATCGTGTCACAGCAGCAGGTGTGGTTCCGGGTCCGTGACCCGCTCCCGGACGACAACGTGCTGCACGTGTGCACCCTGGCGTACATGAGCGACATGACGCTGCTCGGCTCCGCGAGCGTCGCCCATCCCGACGAGCAGACGCAGGGCGCCTCCCTCGACCACGCCATGTGGTTCCTGCGCTCGTTCCGCGCCGACGACTGGCTGCTGTACGACCAGACGTCCCCGTCGGCAGGTTTCGGGCGGGCCCTGACGCAGGGCCGCATCTTCGACCGGAACGGGCGGATGGTCGCCGCGGTGGTGCAGGAGGGACTGGCCCGCTACCTGCGCTGATGCGCCGGCATCCGGCTCGCGGTCCGTGAGCCGGGACACCCCGCCGCGGCTGCTAGCGTTGATATCCAGGCTTCGGACGGGTGTCGTCCCGTCCCCGACAGAACAGGCGACAGTGGGAAGTTCTCCGACCATCGGCGTGCTCGCGCTCCAGGGCGATGTACGCGAGCACCTGACCGCACTCGAGGCGGCCGGCGCCCGCGCGATCGGGGTGCGCCGGACCGCCGAACTCGACGCCGTCGACGGCCTGGTGATTCCCGGCGGGGAGTCCACCACGATGAGCCGGCTGCTGCAGGTGTTCGACCTGCTCGAGCCGCTGCGCGCCCGGTTGAAGGCCGGCCTGCCCGCCTACGGGTCCTGCGCGGGCATGATCCTGCTCGCCTCGCAGGTGCTCGACACCCGCCCCGACGCCGAGCACCTCGACGCCCTCGACATCACCGTCCGGCGCAACGCGTTCGGCCGGCAGGTCGACTCGTTCGAGGCCGACCTCGACGTCGCGGGCATCGAGGGGGATCCGGTGCGCGCGGTGTTCATCCGAGCGCCCTGGGTGGAGGAGGTCGGTCCCGGCGTGCAGGTCCTGGCCACCGTCCCCGAGGGACCGGCCGCCGGACGGGTGGTCGCGGTGCGGCAGGGAGCGGTGCTGGCGACGTCGTTCCACCCCGAGGTCACCGGTGACCTGCGGGTGCATCGGCTGTTCGTCGACACCGTCCGTTCGGGGCAGGTCGGCGCGGAGTAGAATCGACCCTCCGAACCAGTCGGACCCGGTCCGACCTCACCTCGCCGGAAGGGGCTCCAATCGAATGAGCGGCCACTCCAAATGGGCCACCACCAAGCACAAGAAGGCGGCCATCGACGCCAAGCGCGGCAAGATGTTCGCGAAGCTGATCAAGAACATCGAGGTGGCGGCCCGGACCGGCGGTGGTGACCCGGCGGGCAACCCGACGCTGTACGACGCCATCCAGAAGGCGAAGAAGAACTCGGTCCCCAACGACAACATCGAGCGGGCCCGCAAGCGCGGCGGCGGCGAGGAAGCCGGCGGCGCGGACTGGCAGACCATCACCTACGAGGGCTACGGCCCCAGCGGTGTCGCCATCCTCATCGAGTGCCTCACCGACAATCGCAACCGAGCGGCGGGCGAGGTCCGCACCGCGATGACCCGCAACGGCGGCAACATGGCCGACCCCGGCTCGGTGTCCTACCTGTTCACCCGCAAGGGCGTCGTCGTGCTCGAGAAGAACGGCCGCACCGAGGACGAGATCCTCGAGGTCGTGCTCGAGGCCGGCGCCGAGGAGATCAACGACCTCGGCGACAGCTTCGAGATCGTTTCCGAGGCCGGCGATCTCATCGCTGTGCGCACCGCGCTCGTCGAGGCCGGCATCGACTACGAATCTGCCGACCCGGACTTCCGGGCCTCGGTCGAGGTCCCCGTCGACGCGGACAGCGCCCGCAAGGTGTTCAAGCTCGTCGACGCCCTCGAGGATTCCGATGACGTGCAGAACGTCTACACCAACGTCGACGTCTCCGACGAGGTCCTCGCCGAACTCGACGCCTGAGACGGACGGCTCCCGGCCGGGGTTGCGTGTCGATACCGCGACGCGCCGCCCCGGCCGCTATGCTCTCGAACAGTTGTTCGTAGCGGTCGAGAGGTGAACGGGTGCGCGTGATGGGTGTGGACCCGGGACTGACGCGATGCGGCTTCGGCATCGTGGACACCGGCCGCGGACGCGAGGTCGCCGCCGTGGCGGTGGACGTGATCCGCACACCCCCCGAGCTGGAACTGCCGTCGCGGCTGCTGCGCATCTCCGCGGCCGCCGAGGACTGGCTCGACCGATTCCGGCCCGATGTCGTCGCCGTCGAGCGGGTGTTCTCCCAGCACAACGTCCGCACCGCGATGGGCACCGCCCAGGCCGGGGGAGTGGTGGCGCTCTCCGCTGCCCGACGCGGCATCCCGGTGGCGTTCCACACCCCCAGCCAGGTGAAGTCCGCCGTGACCGGGAACGGCTCGGCCGACAAGAAGCAGGTCACGGCCATGGTCACCAAGATCCTGGGCCTCGCCACCGCGCCGAAGCCCGCGGACGCCGCGGACGCCCTCGCCCTCGCGATCTGCCACTGCTGGCGTGCGCCCATGCTCGCACGCATGGCCGCCGCCGAGGCCGCCGCGGCCGAACAGAAACGACGATACGAAGCGCGGCTGCGGGAACAGGCCGCCGCGCGGAAGGCAGGTGCACGGTGATCGCCTCGGTGCGCGGGGAAGTGCTCGAGATCGCACTCGACCACGTCGTCATCGAATCCGCGGGGGTCGGTTACCGGATCCACGCCACGCCCGCCACCCTGGCCACGCTCCGCCGTGGCGAGGACACCCGCCTGGTGACGGCGATGATCGTGCGCGAGGATTCGATGACGCTGTACGGGTTCCCCGACCCCGACGCCCGGGATCTGTTCGGGTTGCTGCAGACGGTTTCCGGTGTCGGACCCCGCCTCGCCATGGCCACCCTGGCCGTGCTGGATCCGGATTCGTTGCGTGCGGCCCTCGCCGACGGCAACACCGCCGCCCTGACCCGGGTCCCGGGCATCGGCAAGCGTGGCGCCGAACGCATGGTCGTCGAACTGCGGGACAAGGTCGCCGCGTTCGCCGGAACCTCCGCCCCGGCCGCGGTGGTCGGCTCGCCGATGCGCGACCAGGTGGTCGAGGCTCTCGTCGGACTCGGCTTCCCCGTCAAACAGGCGGAGCAGTCCACCGACACGGTCCTCGCGGGTGACCCGCACTCCGACACCTCCACCGCGCTGCGTTCGGCGCTGGCCTTGCTGGGCAAGAGCCGATGATCGAGGACTTCCCCCCTGCGGGTGCCCCCGACGAGGCGCCGATGACCGCCGAGTACACCCCCGCCGACGGCGACGTCGAGGCGAGCCTGCGGCCGAAGAACCTCGACGACTTCATCGGCCAGCCTCGGGTGCGGGAACAGCTGCAGCTGGTGCTGCGCGGGGCGAAGCTGCGCGGCGGCACCCCGGATCACATCCTGCTGTCGGGCCCGCCGGGCCTGGGCAAGACGTCGATGGCCATGATCATCGCCGCCGAACTCGGGTCGTCGCTGCGGCTGACGTCGGGCCCCGCGCTCGAGCGGGCCGGCGACCTGGCCGCGATGCTGTCCAACCTCGTCGAAGGCGATGTGCTGTTCATCGACGAGATCCACCGCATCGCGCGTCCCGCCGAGGAGATGCTGTACCTGGCGATGGAGGACTTCCGGGTCGACGTCGTCGTCGGCAAGGGCCCGGGCGCGACGTCGATTCCGCTCGAGGTCGCCCCGTTCACCCTCGTCGGCGCCACCACCCGTTCCGGCGCGCTGACCGGACCCTTGCGCGACCGGTTCGGTTTCACCGCGCACATGGACTTCTACGACCCGGCGGAACTGCAGCAGATCCTGCTGCGCTCGGCCCGGATCCTCGGCATCGACCTGGGCGAGGAGGCGAGCACCGAGATCGCCGGCCGTTCCCGCGGCACCCCGCGCATCGCCAACCGGCTGCTGCGCCGGGTCCGCGACTACGCCGAGGTCCGCGCCGACGGCATCATCACCCGCGAGATCGCGCAGGCCGCCCTGGCGGTCTACGACGTCGACGCGCTCGGCCTGGACCGGCTCGACCGTGCCGTGCTCGGCGCGCTGGTCCGCAGCTTCGGGGGCGGGCCGGTGGGCGTGTCCACGCTCGCGGTGGCCGTCGGTGAGGAACCCGGCACCGTCGAGGAGGTCTGCGAACCGTTCCTGGTACGGGCGGGGATGATCGCGCGCACTCCGCGCGGGCGGGTCGCGACCCAGGCCGCGTGGCTGCAGCTCGGGCTGACACCGCCGCCGGAGGCTGCTACCGGCGGCATCGAGGTGCGGGCCCGCGAACCGCAACCCGGCCTGTTCGACGACGAATGACCGGTCGGCCACCGGCGCCGGTACAGGAGCCGCGCCGGTAATGGCACACTGGTCTACTGCGCCGGTCCACGACCGCCGGCGCCCGATACCGGACGACTTCGAGGACTGACTTCAACGATGGAACTGCTCTTCCCGCTGCTGATCCTTGCCCTGCTGGTGCCGACGTTCCTCGGCATCCGGCGCCAGAAGAAGGAGATGCAGAAGACCGCGGAACTGCAGGACGCGCTGCGGGTCGGTGACCGGGTGATGACCACGGCGGGGCTGCACGCCACCATCGTCGCGCTCACCGACACGACCGTCGATCTCGAGATCGCTCCCGGCGTGGTGACCACCTGGGCCCGGGTCGTGGTCCGCGAGCGGGTCACCGAACTCGGCTCGGCGACGGACGAGACCGGTGGCCTCTCGCTGGACAAGGGCGACGACACCGAGCCGCCCGCCGGCCGGCCGACCGAGCACTGAACGGTCGGACACCGACCGGTCGACACCCCGGCCGATGTGCGGGCCGCGCCGGGGGCCGCGCCCGATGGGTGCGGTGGCCCCGTGACCAGCGCATCACTCACTCGCATCGAGGAGACTGACAGACCGTGGCACCTTCCAACGGATCGGTGCATCCAGTTCGCTCCCTCGCCCTGTTCGGGGCGATCCTGGTGGCGCTGTATGCCCTGATCTTCTTCACCGGGGACAAGTCGGCGACGCCGAAACTCGGCATCGACCTGCAGGGCGGCACCCGGGTGACCCTCACCGCCCGCACCCCGGACGGCAGCGCGCCCAGCCAGGACAGTCTCCGGCAGGCCCAGCAGATCATCGAGACCCGCGTGAACGGCCTCGGCGTGTCCGGCTCCGAGGTGGTGATCGACGGTGACAACCTGGTGATCACGGTTCCCGGCGACGACAGCTCGCAGGCCCGCACCCTCGGCCAGACCGCACGGCTGTACATCCGGCCCGTGATCGGTCAGCCCATCGCCAGCGCTAACGCCGCGCAGCCGGCGCCCGCGCCCACGGACCCGCAGGCTCCCGCCCCCGCGACGCCGGCGCCCGACGCCGCCACGCCCGCTCCCGAACCGCAGGGCCGGCCCTTCCCGGCGCAGGATCCCACCGACACCCCGGCGCCCGCCACCGACGCCCCGGCGCCCGCCACCGACGCCCCGGCGCCCGCCACCGACACCCCGGCGCCCGCCACCGACACCCCGGCGCCCGCTCCCGCTCCCACGGAGGACCTCGACCCGCAGGCCCGGGCCGCCGCAGACATCGCCGCCGCCAAGGAGACCCGGCAGAGCGAGGACCCGGCCGTCCTGCAGCAGGCCATGGCCACCCTGGACTGCTCGGCCGCCGACCCGCTCGCCGGCAACGACGATCCGGCAAAGCCGCTCGTCGCGTGCTCCACCGACGGCACCGCCGTCTATCTGCTCGGCCCGAGCATCATCGACGGCCAGCAGATCACCGACGCCTCCTCCGGCTACAACACCCAGCAGTCCCGCTACGAGGTCAGCCTCACGTTCGACTCCGAGGGCAGCAGCACCTGGGCGCAGTTCACCGCCGCCAGCATCGGCCAGCAGGCCGCGTTCGTCCTCGACTCCAAGGTGGTCAGCGCGCCCGTGATCCAGGGCGCCACCCCCGCCGGCAGCGCGACCTCGATCACCGGCAACTTCACCAACACCCAGGCCACCGAGCTCGCCAACACCCTCAAGTACGGCTCGCTGCCCCTGTCGTTCGCCGCATCGGAGGCCGAGACGGTGTCCGCGACCCTCGGCCTGGCATCGCTCGAGGCCGGGCTGATCGCCGGCGTCGTCGGCCTGGTCCTCGTGCTGCTCTACAGTCTCGTCTACTACCGCATGCTCGGCGTGCTCGTCGCGCTGTCGCTGGTGATGTCCGGGCTCGCCGTGTACGCGGTGATGGTGCTGCTCGGCCGGTACATCAACTTCACCCTCGACCTCGCCGGCATCGCCGGCCTGATCATCGGCATCGGCATGACCGCCGACTCGTTCGTGGTGTTCTTCGAACGCATCAAGGACGAGATCCGTGAGGGTCGGAGCTTCCGCTCCGCTGTGCCCCGCGGCTGGGCCCGGGCCCGCCGGACCATCCTGTCCGGCAACGCCGTGAGCTTCATCGCCGCCGCGGTGCTCTACGTCCTCGCGGTCGGTCAGGTCCGCGGCTTCGCCTTCACCCTCGGCCTGACCACCATCCTCGACGTCGTGGTGGTGTTCCTGGTGACGTGGCCGCTGGTGCACCTGGCGTCGACGTCGAAGTTCTGGTCCAAGCCGAGCGTGAACGGTCTCGGCGCCATACAGCAGGTCGCCCGTGAACGCCAGCTCGCGGCTGCCTCGGCGAAGGAGGCGTGACGATGACCGACACCACCACGACCGCACCCCGGCACAGCGTCCTCTCCCGCCTCTACACCGGCACCGGCGCGTTCGAGATCGTCGGCCGCCGCAAGTTCTACTACCTGCTCACCGGCGGCATCGTGCTGGTGGCGCTGCTGAGCATGCTGATCCGCGGCTTCACGTGGGGCATCGACTTCGAGGGCGGCACCCGCATCCAGCTCCCGGCCGCCGAGGGCGTCACGACCGAGCAGGTGGAGACGGTGTACTCCGACACCCTCGGCACCGAGCCCGTATCGGTGCAGACCGTCGGGTCCGGCGCGGGCGCCTCCATTCAGATCCGTTCGGAGGCCCTCGACCTCGAGCAGGTCCGGACCCTGCAGAACGCGCTGTACGACGAGTTCCAGCCGACCGGGCCCGACGGCGTGCCGTCGCGCGACGCGATCAGCGTCGCCGACGTCAGCGAGACGTGGGGCGGACAGATCACCCAGAAGGCCCTCATCGCGCTCGCGGTGTTCCTGGTGCTCGTCAGCATCTACATCGCGGTGCGCTACGAGCGGGACATGGCGCTCGCGGCGCTGGCCGCCCTGTTCTTCGACATGATCGTCACCGCGGGGGTGTATTCGCTCGTCGGATTCGAGGTCACCCCGGCCACGGTCATCGGCCTGCTCACCATCCTCGGCTTCTCGCTGTACGACTCCGTGGTGGTGTTCGACAAGGTCGAGGAGAACACGCGCGGCATCCTGCACCTGCATCGTCGGACCTACGCCGAGCAGGCCAACCTCGCCGTCAACCAGACCCTCATGCGGTCGATCAACACCACGGTCATCTCGGTGCTGCCGGTGCTCGCGCTGATGGTCATCGCGGTGTGGCTGCTCGGCGTCGGCACCCTCAAGGACCTCGCCCTCGTCCAGCTCGTCGGCATCGTGGTCGGCGCCTATTCGTCGATCTTCTTCGCGACTCCGCTGCTGGTGACCCTCAAGGAATGGCGCGGGCCGGTGGCCGCACACACCCGCAAGGTGCTCGCCAAGCGCGGCGCCGCCGAATCGCGGACCGTGCCCCCCGCCGGGGAGGCCGTCGGCGCGCACGCCGGCGCGACACCCGTGTCCGTGACCAAGCGCATCGGAGCGACCACGACGGCGGGCGCCGGCGCCGCGCCGGTGGCCGAGCGCACCCCCAGACCGGGCGTCCGGCCCACCGGAAAGCGCGCCAAGAGAAGGCACTGACATGTCGGCACCCGAGCACACACGTCGAGCCCGGCGCCGCCGGTCCGTCCGCGCGGCGATCGCGGGCGCGGCCGCCGCGGCGGCGCTCGCCGCGACCACCGTCGCCTGTGGCACGACGGAGGAGTCCCTGCCCTCCATCGGGTATGCCGTCGACAACACGGTGACCACCTACAACGCCAACACCGTGGACGGCGCCGCCTCGGGAGCCCGGCAGGCCCTGGCCCGCGTGCTGCCCGGCTTCGGCTACGTCGATCCGGCCGGTCAGGTGATCTCCGACACCGACATCGGGGCGGCCACCGTCGTCTCGCAGGACCCGCTGACCGTCCAGTACCGGCTGTCCCCGGACTCCGTGTACTCGGACGGGGTGCCGATGTCGTGCGACGACCTGGTGCTCGCCTGGGCCGCCGCCAGCGGCCGATTCACCGCGCCCGACGCCTCGGGTGCTCCGGCGAACCTGTTCTCCGCCGCCCGGCGCTCCGGCTACGTCGACATCGAACGGATCGACTGTCAGACCGGGTCCAAGGACGCCACCGTCGTCTTCCGCGCCGGCCGCGCCTACGCCGACTGGCGAGCCCTGTTCGGCGCCACCGAGCTGATGCCCGCGCACGTCGCTGCCCGGGTCTCGGGGGTGCCCGACGTGGTCGCCGCCATCGGCGGTGGCGACGTCGAGGCGCTGCGCCGGCTCGCCGACTTCTGGAACACCGGGTGGAACCTGACCCCCGGCCGGCTGGACCTGTCGCTGCTGCCGGCCTCCGGCCCCTACCGGATCGAGTCGTTCACCGCCGAGGACGGGCTCGTCCTCGTCGCGAACGAACGCTGGTGGGGCAACAAGCCCGGCACCGACCGGATCGTGGTGTGGCCGCGCGGCACCGACGCCTCCGCGGCGGCCGCCGACGGCCGCGTCCACGTCGCCGACACCGGCACCGGGGCACTCGACCTGTCCCTCGGGGACGACGTGGAGACGACGGCCGCGGCGTCGCGCAACGTCGAGCAGCTCGTGCTGGGCACCGGCGGGGGCAGCCTCGGCGCCGCCGCCGCGCGCCGGGCGTTCGCGCTGTGCGTGCCCCGCTCGCAGTTGTTCGACGAGTTCGGCCGGGTCGGGGACGTGCCCGCCACCGGACTCGGTTCCGGGACGACGTCGTCGCGGCTGCTGCCCGCCGACTCGCCGCTGTACCCGGGCGTGTCCGGGCCCGCAGCCCGCTACGACCGGGCGGACACGACCGCGGCGCAGGCCGAGCTCGCCGCTGCGGGGACGGACCGCATCACCGTGCGGATCGGGTACCTCGGCCCGGACCCGCGCCGCGCCCGTACCGTCGAGCTGATCGCCCAGTCCTGTCGCGAGGCGGGCATCGAGGTGGTCGACGCCGCCTCGGACACGTTCACGCCGTCGCAGCTCACGGCGGGACAGGTCGATGCCGTCCTGGCCGGGACCGCCGTCGCGGCAGGGGCGGGAGGCACGGCCGACATGCAGGACGCGCGCGGCGCCCTCAACTCCGCGGCCGGCAGCAACGTCGGGCGCTTCGCCGACGCCCGCGTCGACCAGATCCTCGACGCCCTCGCCGTCACCACCGACGACGCCACCATCTCCGGTCTGGTGGGTGAGGCCGAGACGATCCTGTGGACCGCGATGCCGACCCTGCCGCTGTACGCGCAGCCCCGGGAGACGACCTTCGCCGGCGGCCTGCGTGCCGCCGTCGCCAACCCCAGCGCTGCCGGTGCGGGCTGGAACATGGACAGGTGGATCCTCAACAGATGAACAGCAATCCCGCCGGAGCGCACGCTCTGATCGAACGTGCCGCCACGGCGGTCACCGCCCGTACCCGCTGGGTCGACGACTTCCCGACGCCCGGCGTCCGCTTCGCCGACCTGACCCCGGTCTTCGCCGACGGCGAGGCCTTCGGGGCGGTCATCGCCGCGCTGGCCGCCACCGCGCCGGACGCGGAACTGGTGGCCGGCGTCGACGCCCGCGGCTTCCTGCTCGGCGGCGGCATCGCCCACGCTCTGGGTGTCGGCGTCCTCGCGGTGCGCAAGGCCGGCAAGCTGCCTCCGCCGGTGGACACCCGCGAGTACTCCCTCGAGTACGGCACCGCGGCGATCGAGATCCCGCAGGATTCGGTTCGGTTGCGCGGGCGGCGGGTACTCGTCGTCGACGACGTGCTCGCCACCGGCGGCACCCTCTCGGCGACGGCGGAGCTTCTCGACGCGGCCGGTGCCTTGGTCGTCGCGGTGGCGGTGGTGACCGAGATCGAGGCCCTCGGTGGGCGGGCGCGGCTGGAAAAGTACCCGGTGACGTCATTGGTTCGGCTCTGAGAGCTAGAGTTGGCGCAGGTGCCGGTGGTTCCGGACGACGAGGAATGTGCGGCGGTGCGTCCGGTGTGCATCGGCGACGGGAGGTGTGGGCATGACCCAGAATCTTGATCGGTCCCAGAATTCCGGTCCGACCCCGACCTCGGCGTCCACGTCGGCCTCCCGCCGGGTGCGGGCGCGGCTGGCGCGCCGCATCACCGGGCAGCGCGGCACCACTCTCAAGCCGGTGCTCGAGCCGCTGGTCACGATCCACCGCGAGCTGTACCCGAAGGCCGACCTGTCGGAGCTGCAGCGCGCCTACGACGTGGCGGAGGAGCGGCACGCGTCGCAGAAGCGCAAGTCCGGCGACCCGTACATCACCCATCCCCTCGCGGTCGCGACGATCCTCGCCGAGCTCGGCATGGACACCACGACGCTGATCGCGGCGCTGCTGCACGACACCGTCGAGGACACCGGTTACAGTCTCGAGCAGCTCACCGCCGAGTTCGGCGAGGAGGTTGCCCACCTCGTCGACGGCGTCACCAAGCTGGACAAGGTGGTGCTCGGCACCGCCGCCGAGGGCGAGACCATCCGCAAGATGATCATCGCGATGGCGCGCGACCCCCGGGTCCTGGTGATCAAGGTCGCCGATCGGCTGCACAACATGCGCACCATGCGCTTCCTGCCGCCGGAGAAGCAGGCCCGCAAGGCGCGCGAGACCCTCGAGGTGATCGCGCCGCTCGCGCACCGTCTCGGCATGGCGACGGTCAAGTGGGAGCTCGAGGACCTGTCCTTCGCGATCCTGCACCCGAAGAAGTACGAGGAGATCGTGCGGCTCGTCGCCACCCGGGCGCCGTCGCGCGACACCTACCTGGCCAAGGTCCGCGCCGAGATCAACGCGACGCTCGCAGCGTCGCGGATCGATGCCACCGTCGAGGGCCGGCCGAAGCACTACTGGTCGATCTACCAGAAGATGATCGTCAAGGGCCGCGACTTCGACGACATCCACGACCTGGTCGGCGTGCGGATCCTGTGCAACGAGATCCGCGACTGCTACGCCGCCGTGGGCGTCGTGCACTCGCTGTGGCAGCCGATGGCGGGCCGGTTCAAGGACTACATCGCCCAGCCGCGGTTCGGTGTGTACCAGTCGCTGCACACCACCGTGATCGGCCCTGAGGGCAAGCCGCTCGAGGTGCAGATCCGCACCCGCGAGATGCACCGCACCGCCGAGTTCGGCATCGCCGCGCACTGGCGGTACAAGGAGACCAAGGGCAAACACTCGGGCGACGTCGCCGAGCTCGACGACATGGCGTGGATGCGGCAGTTGCTCGACTGGCAGCGCGAGGCCGCCGACCCCGGCGAGTTCCTCGAGTCGCTGCGTTACGACCTCGCCGTGAAGGAGATCTTCGTCTTCACCCCCAAGGGCGACGTGATCACGCTGCCGTCCGGGTCGACGCCGGTGGACTTCGCGTACGCCGTGCACACCGAGGTGGGGCACCGCTGCATCGGCGCGCGGGTCAACGGCCGGCTCGTCGCGCTCGAACGCAAGCTCGAGAACGGCGAGGTCGTCGAGGTCTTCACGTCCAAGGACCCCAATGCCGGGCCGAGCCGCGACTGGCAGTCGTTCGTGGTCTCGCCGCGCGCGAAGGCCAAGATCCGGCAGTGGTTCGCGAAGGAACGCCGCGAGGAGGCGCTCGAGGCCGGCAAGGACGCCATCGGCAAGGAGGTCAAGCGGGTCGGGCTGCCGCTGCAGCGCCTGATGAACGCGGACCTGATGCAGGCCGTGGCCAAGGAACTGCGGTACGCCGACGTGTCGGCGCTCTACACCGCGGTCGGTGAGCACCACGTCTCGGCGCACCACGTCGTGCAGCGCCTCGTCGCGCTGCTCGGCGGGGTCGGTGGCGTCGAGGAGGAGCTCGCGGAGCGGTCCACCCCGTCGTCCATTCCGACCCGGTCCCGGCAGAGCGGTGACTCCGGCATCCTCGTGCCCGGCGCGCCGGGCACGGTGTCGAAGCTGGCCAAGTGCTGTACGCCGGTCCCCGGCGACGAGATCATGGGCTTCGTGACCCGCACCGGCTCGGTGAGCGTGCACCGCACCGACTGCACCAACGCCGGATCCCTGCAGCAGCAGTCCGAGCGGATCATCGAGGTCAAGTGGGCGCCGTCCCCGTCGTCGGTGTTCCTCGTGGCCATCCAGATCGAGGCGCTCGACCGGCACCGGCTGCTCTCGGACGTCACCAAGGCACTCGCCGACGAGAAGGTGAACATCCTCTCGGCGTCGGTGACCACGACCGGCGACCGGGTCGCGGTGAGCCGCTTCACGTTCGAGATGGGCGATCCCAAGCACCTCGGGCACGTGCTCAACGTCGTCCGCAACGTCGAGGGCGTCTACGACGTGTACCGGGTGACCTCCGCGGCATAGAAGGTCCGCGGCGTAGCAGGATCGGCGACCCCACCTCGCCCATCCGCACGTCGCGGTCCGTCAGCCGACGCTAAGCGCATGCTAAGCGCGCTGCGCGATCGTTCTCCTCGCCGGACGGTCCGGCACATCCTGACAGAGGAGAACGCATTGCGTAACACCGTCATCACCGCCATTTCCGCCGAGGGTGCGGAGCTCGACGAGGCGCGCCTCGCGACCGTGTCCGGCGGTCGCGCGTGCGAGGATCGGTCGAGCAAGACGATCGACATGTCGACCGGCGCGGTCGGTACCGATCAGGACTTCTGACGGACCGAGGACGCCGGGTGGGGAGGCGGCTCGCCTCGCCCGCCCGGCGCTCGTCCGTCGACCGATCCGATCCGATCCGCCCCGAGGAACAGCTCATGAGCGCGCATCCCGCCCGCATCCTGGTGCTCACCCAGCCGGGTGACCCGCACGCAGACCACGTCGTCGACCTGTTGCGCCGGCGCGACGCCCGGGTCGTCGTGTTCGACCCCGCCGATTTCCCTGTCCACGCGTCGATCTCCGTCGGCTACACCGCCGGCGGTGCGGTCCGCCGCACCCTCGACCACCGCGGTGGGCGGATCGACCTGTCCGCCGTCGACGCGGTCTGGTTCCGCCGCCCACGCAACCCGCGGGCGCACCCGGAGGTCACCGCCCCGGCGGTCCGCGAGTACGTCGAAAGGGAATGCGAGGCAATGACCTCCGCGCTCTGGGACGATCTGGACTGTCTCGCGGTGCCGGGAACGCGGGCCGCGATCCGGCAGGCGGCCCGCAAGACCGCCCAGCTCACTCTGGCCGGCCGTCTCGGGTTCGAGCTTCCGCCCACGATCGTGACCACCTCCCCGGACGAGTTCCTCGATTTCTGGGACCGGCACGAGGGGCAGGTGATCAGCAAACCGCTCGACCGGCCGTTCCTGATCGACGGTGACGACGGCTACTTCCGCATGTGCGAGCCTGTCACGACGACGGACCTGGGGTACGCGGAGGCGATGCGCCTGTGCCCGATGATCGTGCAGGGCTATGTGCCCAAACAGATCGAGGTGCGGGTGACGGTGGTCGGGCAGCGGGTCCTCGGCGCCGCCATCCACAGCCAGGACAGCAACCACACGCGGCTCGACTGGCGCAGCTACGACCCTTCCACGACCCGCTACAGCCGGCACGAGTTGCCGGACGCGCTCGCCGCGTTGTGCCGCAGTCTGGTGGCTGAGCTCGAATTGCAGTACGGGACAATCGATCTCATACTCACTCCGGACGGCCGCTACGTGTTCCTCGAGATCAACCCGTCGGGACAGTGGTTGTGGATCGAGGACGCGACGGGTCTGCCCATCTCCGACGCACTGTGCGAGCTGCTGCTCGACGGTGCCCGCCGCTCCCGGCGCCCCGCCGTCCAGGAGGTGCCCGCATGATCGCCCCGGCCGGCGCGGCGCTCGACGACGCTGCTCTCGGGCAGGCGCTGACTCTGCTCGCGCGCCTCAACACCGACCCGGTAGCGGCCGGGTCCGCGGAGGAACTGCTGGCGGCCCTGCGGGCGGAGCACCCCGGACTGCGCCTTCGCCTGCTCCGGCACCGGGAAGCCTACGGGGACACCGTGCAGTTCGGCCTGCTCGTCTCCGGGCCCCGCGGTGGCACCGTCACGCTGTCCTGGGCGCCGCCGTCGGAGGTGCCGTGGATGTTGCGCGGCGCGCAACGCAGCGCCGAATCGATGCTGCTACGCGTCAACGGCGAGGCGCTCGACATCCAGCACGCGATGGCGTATCTGGACGTGATGTGGGAGCAGACGGCCCTGCTCGACCGACTCGTCGACGTGTGTCTCGTCCAGCAGGAACTCGCCGAGAACCCGGTGACGCTGGCCGACGGTGAGCTGCAGGACGCCATGGACGCCTTCCGTCGCGCGCGCGGCCTGCTGACCCCGGCGGCGACCGCTGCATGGATGGCACGGCGGCACCTCGACCACGCGGCGCTCGAGGAGATGGTGGCACGCGAGGCCGCCGTTGCCGCGCTGCGCACGCGGGTGACGGTCGACCGCGTCGACTCGTGGTGCGCGGCGCACCGATCGACGTGCGACCGGCTCCGGATCGCCCGCGTGCGCTTCGCCGACCGCGCCGCCGCCGAGCGGTTCGTCGCCGCGTTCGCCGAGCGGCGACGCACCTGCGGCACAACGGCCGACGCGTTCGGCGCGGCGCTGACGGCTGTCGCCCCGTCCCGTCCGCTGGGGGCCGAGCTGATGGAGCGGACCGTGGCCGACCTCGACCTCGGCCTGGGCTCCGGCCTGGCCGATGCGGTCGCGCCCGGTGCGCTGCTGCCGCCGCGGGCGGTCGGAACGGAATGGGAAGTGGTACAGGTGCTCTCGCGCGCCGCCGCGTCCGAGTCGGACCTGCTGGAGCAGGCCTCGAGGCGGTTGTTCGACGAGTGGCTCGCCGACCGGCGCCGCACCGCCCGGATCGAATGGTTCTGGGGCGAGGCGGAGAAGACGCCGCGGTGACGCGCCGCATCCGGCCGCTCGCTCAGACCGGGATGTCCGATTGCGGCGCGGCGTGCCTGGCGATGATCTTCGCCTACTTCGGCGTCCCACGCGGCGTCGCGGACCTCGTCGACGAGCTGGGGGTTTCCCGCGACGGACTCACCGCCCTGGCGCTCGTGCGATGTGCCCGCGGCCACGGGCTCGACGTCCGCGCCTTCGGCCGCTCCGCCGACGCCGTCGCCGGGGGCGGTGCACAGCTGCCCGCCGTCGTGCACTGGGACGGCAACCATTTCGTGGTGGTCGAACGGTGCACGGAGCGGCACGTGCACATCGTCGATCCGGCGCGGGGGCGCCGGCGCCTGACCCGGGCACAGTTCCGCGACGGGTACTCGGGCGTGAGCATCGAGTTCGGCCCCGGCGACCCGTCGGTCTATCCGCCGCCGGCCCTGCCCGCCTCCCGGCGACGAACGATGCCGGCCCGGTTCCTGCACGGCCACCGCGCACTGCTCGCGTCGGTCGTGGTGGCCTCGATCGCGTTGCAGGCGATCGGGATGACGCTTCCGGTGGTCTCGGCGATTCTGGTGGACCGGGTCCTGCCGAGCGCCGACCGCCCGCTGCTGTACGCCGTGGTCGGTGCGACGGTCGTCGCGTGCCTTGCGCACGGTGCGGTCGGGGTGGTGCGCAGCCGGATGCTGGAGGCGCTGCGCCGGCGCGCCGACGGTGAGCTCACCGGCGCCGCCGTCGCGCACCTGCTGGCATTGCCGTATGCATACTTCGCTCGCCGGGGAACCAGTGACGTGGTGCAGCGGGTCTCGAGCGTCGGGGCGATTCGGGAGCTGCTCACCGGACCCGTCGTGGCGGCGGTGCTCGACGGGCCGTTGGCGCTGACGTACCTCGCTCTGCTGCTGTGGTGGGCGCCGATGCTCGGCGTCACGCTGATGGTGCTCGCGACGGTGCAGATCGTCCTGATCGTGGGCACCGGCCGCCGGGTCGGTCAGCTCGGTCAGGAAGAGTTGCGCGCGCACGCCCTCGCCGAGGGACGCCTGCTCGAGACCGTGAACGGCATCGAGACGGTGAAGGCCTCCGGTTCCGAGGCGGCTGCGGCCGCGCAGTGGCACGCTCTGTTCACCACCGCCCTGGACGCGGCGTCGCGCAGCGGCCGCCTCGAGGGTGTGGTCGAATCGCTGGTGGCCGGTCTCAGGGTGGCGGCGCCCGCGGTCCTGATGATCGTCGGCGTCGTCGGCGTGCTGGACGGACGGCAGACGCTCGGCGCCATGATCGCCGCGAACGGGGTCGCGCTCGCCGCGCTCGCCCCGCTCGGCTCGGTAGTGTCGGTGCTGCAGCGGCTGCAGTTCGCGGCGGCCCACCTGGCCCGGCTGCGGGACATCGTCGACAGCGACGTCGAACAGCACGGCCGGAGCGTGCGGCCCGCCCCGGCACTCAGCGGCGCGATCTCGCTGCGCGGTGTCGGATTCCGGTACGACCCGCGCTCGCCGTGGGTGGTGCGCGACATCGACTGCGACATCCCCGCCGGGTCGACGGTGGCGCTGGTGGGACCGTCCGGCTCCGGCAAGAGCACCCTCGCCCGCCTGCTGCTCGGACTCTACGAGCCGACGGAGGGACGGGTGCTGTTCGACGGACACGACGCCGCGGACCTGGAATCCCGTTCGCTGCGCGCTCAGTTCGGGGTGGTGACGCAGAACAGCGCCCTGTTCACCGGGACCGTCGCGCAGAACATCGCCGCGGGACGGGCGGAGGCCTCCCTCCCCCGCATCGTCGAGGCCGCGAAACTGGCGCACATCCACGACGCGATCGTCGCCATGCCGATGGGGTACGAGACGATGCTGCGGGACGGGTCGGGCCTGTCCGGTGGGCAGTGCCAACGGATCGCGCTTGCGCGGGCGGTGCTCGGCGCGCCCCGAGTGCTGTTGCTCGACGAGGCGACCAGCGCCCTCGACGCCGCGACGGAAGCGTCGGTCGTGGCGTCGCTGGGAGGGCTGCGCCAGACCCGGATCGTCATCGCGCACCGGCTCAGCACCGTCCGCACCGCAGATGTGATTCTCGTGCTCGACGACGGCAGGATCGTCGAAAGGGGCGGCCATCACGAACTGCTGAGCCGGGACGGGCGGTACGCGGAACTCGTCGCCCTGCAGACGCGGTAGGTGGCCGGCCGCACTCACCCGGCCGCACTCACCCGACCGCGACGATCCGCATCGGGATCAGGGGGCGCCCACCGCCCAGGGGACTCGATCCGTCGTCGCCCGCCGCGGCGACCTCCTCGAGCGCCCGCAGGCCGGGTTCTCCGACGGTGCCGAACACCGAATACTGCGGCTGCAGCAGGGAATCGCCGAACACGAGCAGGAACTGACTGCCGTTGCTGTCCCGGTGCCCGGCGTTGGCCATCGCGACGGTGCCGCGCGGATACACGACGGGGGACGGCAGATAGCCGTTCTCCCCGCGGACGACCGTGACGGGGTACTCGTCGGCGAACGTGTAGCCGGGCCCTCCCGTCCCGGATCCGGTGGGGTCGCCGCACCGGAACATCTGCATCCCCGGTTCGTCGGTCACGTGATGGCACTCGGTCCCGTCGAAGAAGCCCTGCCGGGCGAGGCCGACGAAACTCTGCACCGCACACGGCGCTGCGGCGCGTTCGAGGACCAGCGGGACCGGACCCGCGGAGGTCGTCAGCGTCAGCTCCACCGTCCCGGTCGCGGGCACGGACGTCGACGCGGGCACGGTCGCCGTCCTCGCGGCCGGCCCGGCGGCACGGAACGCGCAGGCGACGGTGGCGGCCGCCGGTTCCGGCCGCGGCGGCATCGCAACATAGGCGGACGGGTCGAACCCGGGGGAAGTGGCGGCCGCGGTGGTCGTCGCCCGCAGCGCGGCAGGGGCGGGCCCGGTGTCGGAAGCGGCACACGCCGCAGCCGCGAGTGCTGCGCCGAGGGTCGCGGCCAGGCGCGCAGCAATGGAGGTACCAGAGGTCACAGACACGGCACAGTAGACGATCCCGTCACAATCCGACAGACCCCTGCCGGCGGCGGGGACGCGAACGCCCCGCCCACCGGCGGGTGGGCGGGGCGTTGGGAGACGCGCAGGATCAGTCCGAGCGGACGGCGGTCAGCGTCGTCGGCGCCGCCGGTGGTCCGTCGGGTCCGCCGCCGTCCACCCCGGCCGCGGCGATCTCGTCGAGGGTCGCCAGGCCGGTCTCGTCGATGGTGCCGAACACGGTGTACTGCGGCGGCAGGATCGAATCGCCGTAGACCAGGAAGAACTGGCTGCCGTTCGTGCCGGGGCCGGCATTGGCCATCGCGAGCGTGCCCCGTGGGTAGATCATCGGATTCTGCGCCTGCGGATCTCCGGCCGCGTACTGGTCGGTGGGGAACTCGTTGGCGAACTCGTAGCCCGGTCCGCCGGTACCCGTGGCGGTGGGGTCGCCGCACTGCAGCACCGACAGCGTCGGGTCGGTCGTCAACCGGTGGCAGTCGGTGTCGTCGAAATACCCCTGGGAGGCCAGCGACAGGAAGCTGCCGACGGTGCACGGGGACAGCTCGCCCCGCAGGGCCAGCCCGATGTCGCCCTGGGTGGTCGCCACGGTGACGTCGGTGTCGGTGGTGGGGACGGCCTCGGCGCGCGGCGGCTGCACCGGCTTCGCGGCCGGTCGTCCGTCGGACGGGTACGCGCAGCTCACCGTAGCGGGCAGCGGCTCGGCCCGCTGGGCGGGCAGGGCCGGGAAGTCGGACAGCGACGGTGCGGACGTCGGTGCCGAGGCCGCGGTGTTCGACGTGGACGTCGCGGACCCGTCGTCCGGGTCGCCGGAGCAGGCGGTGAGCAGCAGCGCCACACCGACCCCGGCCACGGCCGCCCGGGCAGCGCCGGATCGGGTACGGGTCATCAATCCATCCTCACACTGGTCAGGGAGATCGGCTGGGCCGGCGCGCCGTCCTGGCCGCCGCCCTCGACCCCGGCGGCGGCGACCGTGTCGAGGGTCGCCAGGCCGGTCTCGTCGATGGTGCCGAACACGGTGTACTGCGGCGGCAGGATCGAGTCGCCGTACACGAGGAAGAACTGGCTGCCGTTGGTGCCGGCGCCGGCGTTGGCCATCGCGACGGTGCCGCGCGGGTACGTCAGCGGCTGCGTGGCCGCCGGATCCTCGGGCGCGTACTGGTCGGTGGGGAACTCGTTGGCGAACTGGTAGCCGGGGCCGCCGGCGCCGGTGCCGGTCGGGTCGCCGCACTGCAGCACGGCGAGCGAGTCGGACGTGGTCAGGCGGTGGCAGGCGGTGTCGTCGAAGTACCCCTGCGACGCCAGGGACAGGAAGTTGTTGACCGTGCACGGGGAGGTGTCGTTGTGCAGGACCAGGCCGATGTTGCCCTGGGTGGTCTCCACACTGACGCTGATGTCGGTATTGCCCTCGCCGGTGGTGAGGATGCCGTCGGTGCGCGGCGGCTGCACCGGCCTGGCCGGTTCGCCGCCGGGCGGGTACGCACAGTTCACCGATTCGGGCAGCGGTTCCGACCGGCCCGCGGGCAGCGCCGCGAACTCGGTCTGCGCCGGGTCGGTCGTCTCCGACGCCGCGGTGGAGGCGGCGTCGTCGCCGCCGCGGCCGAGCACCCAGATGCCGACGCCCGCCGCGACGACCGCGGCCACACCGAGCGCCGACAGACCGATGGTCAGCTGGCGGCGCTTGCGCGCCCGCTGCGCCCGCCGTTCGAGTTGCCGCTCGAGTTTGCGTTTGGCGGCCTGGCGCCGCTGTGCGTTGCTCGGCACTGCAGTAGTCCTCCCGTAACCGATCGTCGTTGCCGGTCCCAGCGTCGCCGCTGGAACCCGGCTCGAGCCGGATCGAGTCTGCCACCCCAACCTGAGAACCGGGCGACGGGGAGCCCGGCCTAGGCTGTAGGGGCCACGCGAAGGCCCACACCGTAGGAGCGATGCCCGTGCTCGTCACCGGATTCCCCGCCGGGATGTTCCAGACCAACTGCTACATCCTCGCGCAGGACGACGCGAAGGAATGCGTCGTCGTCGACCCCGGGCAGGATGCCGCCGAGCCCCTCGCCGACTTTCTCACCCGGTCCGGACTGACGCCGCGCGCGGTGCTGCTCACCCACGGGCACCTCGACCACATCTGGTCGGCGCAGGCCGTCGCCGACCGCTACGACATCCCGGCCTATATCCATCCGGACGACCGCTACATGCTGACCGATCCCGGGCGCGGCATCGGCCCGACGTTGAAGCCGTTCCTCGAGGGCGCCGAATTCGCCGAGCCGCGGACCGTGATCGAACTGGCCGACGGGGACGAGATCGAGCACGCCGGCATCCGGTTCGCCGTCGATCACACCCCGGGGCACACCCAGGGCTCGGTGGTGCTGCGCACCCACGCGACGACCCCCGACGGCGACGACGTCGAGATCGCCCTCACCGGCGACACCCTGTTCCAGGGGTCGATCGGCCGCACCGACCTGCCGGGTGGCAACCACGAACAGCTGCTCGCGTCGATCGCGGCGAAACTGCTCGTGCGCGACGACGCCACCGCGATCCTGCCCGGCCACGGCCCGTCCAGCACCATCGGCCAGGAGCGGGTGTCGAACCCGTTCCTGGTGGGGCTGGCCGGCTCCCGCTGACCCGGCCCGGGCCGGCCCGCCTCCGATCCACCGACGAGAGAAAGCAGCGACAGTTGAGCAAGCCCTCCACGTTCTCGGCGCCCAAGGGTGTACCCGATTACGTCCCCCCGCAGTCCGCGGAGTTCGTCGCCGTGCGCGACGGGCTGACCCGCGCGGCGCGGCTGGCCGGCTACGGGCACATCGAGCTGCCGATCTTCGAGGACACCGGACTGTTCGCGCGCGGCGTCGGCGAGTCCACCGACGTCGTCAGCAAAGAGATGTACACGTTCGCCGACCGCGGCGACCGGTCCGTCACGCTGCGCCCGGAGGGCACCGCGGGTGTGATGCGGGCGGTGATCGAGCACGGCCTCGACCGTGGCCAGCTGCCCGTCAAGCTGAGCTACTCGGGCCCGTTCTTCCGGTACGAGCGCCCCCAGGCCGGCCGGTACCGCCAGCTGCAGCAGGTGGGCGTCGAGGCGATCGGCGTCGACGATCCGGCCCTCGACACCGAGGTCATCGCCGTCGCCGACGCCGGATTCCGCAGCCTGGGCCTCGAGGGGTTCCGCCTCGAGATCACGTCCCTCGGCGACGAGACGTGCCGCCCGCAGTACCGGGAGTTGTTGCAGCAGTTCCTGTTCAAGCTGGACCTGGACGAGGAGACCCGCCGCCGCGCCGAGATCAACCCGTTGCGGGTGCTCGACGACAAACGCCCCCACGTGCGGGAGATGACGGCCGACGCGCCGCTCATGCTCGACCACCTTTCCGACACGGCCAAGGCGCACTTCGACGAGGTGCTGTCGCATCTCGACGCGCTCGGCGTGCCGTACACGATCAACCCGCGCATGGTGCGCGGCCTCGACTACTACACGAAGACGACGTTCGAATTCGTCCACGACGGGCTCGGCGCCCAGTCCGGGATCGGTGGCGGCGGCCGCTACGACGGCCTGATGGCGCAGCTCGGCGGCCAGCCGCTCTCCGGTATCGGCTTCGGGCTCGGCGTCGACCGCACGGTCCTCGCGCTCGCCGCCGAGGGCAGGACCGCGGGCAGCCCCGCCCGCTGCGAGGTGTTCTGCGTGCCGATGGGCGAGGCCGCCAAGTCGACGCTGGTGCCGATCGCCCACCGGCTGCGCGCCGCCGGCATCCGCGTGGACCTGGCGTACGGCGGTCGCGGCGTCAAGGGCGCGATGAAGGCCGCCGACCGTTCCGGTGCCGTGGTCGCGCTCGTGCTGGGGGAGCGCGAACTCGAGGCCGGCGAGATCGTCGTCAAGGACCTGCGCACCGGCGAACAGCACACCGTGCCGCTCGACGGCGTGGTCGCCCGGGTCGGGGACGTCGTTGCCCGCACCTGACCCGTCGGCCCGTCCCGCGCCGACCCGTCTGGACCTGATCCCCACGCGGGTGCTCGCGCCCCGCGCCGGGAGAGTCGCGGTGTTCTCCCTCCTGATCGGCGTGGTGGCCGGTCTGCTGGTGTACCTGGTGTCCAGCCCGCTGGTTGCGGTCGTGTTCGGTGTGCTCGTCGGGGTGCCGCCCGCGGTGGGCGCCCTGGCGGTGCTGCGCCGGCACCGCTGGATCGACGGCACCACGGTCACCGCGAAGGGGGCGCTGCGCACCCGGCGGGTGGAGCTGCGCAACCTCGCCGGGGTCGAGCTGGTGGTGTCGGCGCTGCGGGTGAGTCAGGTGGTGTTGCGGCTCAACGACGGGGATCGGCTCGTGTCGGTTCCGCTGGCGTTGTACGCGAACGGCGGCTGCCGAGAGCTCGACGTACTGGCGTTGCGCCGACTCGCCGACGCGCTGGCGGCGAGCGAGCTGGCCTCGGCCGCCGCGATGTCGTCGGTGCTGGTGGAGCAGCTGCGGGCGGAGGCCCGCGACGCCGGGCTCGAGCAGCGGCCGCTGTACCGGGCGGTGCTGCTGGCCCGTGACGCCGGGCGCGTGCCGCAGACCACGCTCACCGACCACGAGGTGGCCTCGCTCGTCGAGTGAGCGCAGACCGATTGGGCTGTGGGTACCCCGGGTATGCGGGGCGCATGATCTCGCTGCACTCGGTGTTCTCCGGGCCGTTCCGAGCCGCCTCCGCGCTGCGCGGGGCGCGGGTGTTCCATCCGCACGGGGTGCTCTTCCGGGGCGTCGCGGAACTGGATTCGCGGTGGTGGCCGGTTCCGTCCCCGGCGCGGGTGCCGGTCACCGCGCGGCTGTCCGGCGCCGTGGGCACGCCCGACGGCGTGCCCGACATCCTGGGTCTGGCGTTGCGGTTCTCCCTCGAGGACGGCCCGTGGGACATCCTGCTCGCCACCCTGCACGTGCCCACCAGGGCGGTCCTGCTGCCGGCCCGGGGCTGGTCGACCGCGCGGTACGGCTCCCTGATGGCCTATCGCACGAATGTCGACCTCGCGCCGCGGTGGATCTTCGCGTTCCCGGAGGGCGACCAGCCGTCCTCGACGTCCGTCCTGGAACTGGCCCGGCACGGCGTCCCGTTGCTGTTCTCGTTGCACGTGGCCTCGGCCCGAGGGCCGCTCGTGCCGGCCGGCCGCGTCACGCTCGAGTCCGCGGTGCCCGCCTCCGACGAGGCCCAGCCGTCGTTCGATCCGGTGCTCAACCACCCGGCGGCCGTCGAGCTGTGGCCGCGCTGGCTCGTGCCGTTCCGCCGCGACGCATACCGCGGCAGCCGCTCGGGACGCGGGGCATCCGACGCGTCCGCGCGGAGCGGTTTCCTCGACACCGCCGGAACGTAGTAGCCGGGGGTGCAGAGCAACTCTGCACCCCCGGCCTTCGTGGGCCGGACCGGAGCCGGTCCGGCGACGCGTCAGCTCACGACGGCGTCGATCGTCTTCTTCAGGGCCGAGGGCTGCGCGGGGGAGTGCGGGGCCTTCTCCTTCAGCTCGAGCATCCGCGCCCCGATCTCCTGTAGCTGCTTACGGCCGAGTGCCTCCCGCACCTTCGGGAACCACTCCTCTTCCTCCTCCTCGATGTGGTGCTCGACGTTCTCGATGAGGACGGTCGTCTTCGCGTCGAACCGCTCGGCGTCGGGTTTCATCCCCGCCAGTTCCGTCACGAGGACGTCCGCGACGTGGTGTTCCTCGAACGATTCGAGGATGTCCGATTCGAGGTCGGGCAGCAGCGCGCGCACCTCGGGGTACATGCCCTCGTTCTCGATGTAGGTGTGCACCGTCAGCAGTTCGATGATCCGGCCGACGATCCGGCCCTTCTCGTCGCCGTTGTCCGCTCCGCGGAACTCGCGGAACAGCTTCCGGATCTCCTTGTGGTCTTCCTTCAACAACACGATCGCGTCAGTGGACACCAGGCCTCCCGCCGAAGTGGTTCTCGAATCCCCGCCGTCGTGAGGGGCGTGCGCTCCAGATACCCCGGCGGGAGCCCGATTACACCGATCCGTCCGATTCAGGTGCTCGGCGGTGTCCGCTCGGCGGTGTCCCGGACGTGGGGCTCCTCGGCCACCTCGGCGGCGTGGCGCCGGCCGACGCCGACGTGCGCCTCCGCCCGCATGGTCTCCACCATGTGCGGGTAGTGCAGCTCGAACGCCGGGCGCTCGGAGCGGATGCGTGGCAGCTCGTAGAAGTTGTGCCGCGGCGGCGGGCAGGTGGTGGCCCACTCGAGGGAGTTGCCGTAACCCCACGGGTCGTCGACGATCACGACCTGCCCGTACCGGTAGCTCTTGAACACGTTCCACAGGAACGGCAGGGTCGACACGCCGAGGGTGAAGGCCCCGATTGTGGAGATGGTGTTGAGGGTGGTGAACCCGTCCGACGGCAGGTAGTCGGCGTAGCGGCGCGGCATGCCCTCGTTGCCCAGCCAGTGCTGCACCAGGAACGTGGTGTGGAAGCCGAGGAAGGTCAGCCAGAAGTGCCACTTGCCGAGACGCTCGTCCATCAGCCGCCCGGTCATCTTCGGGAACCAGAAGTAGATGCCCGCGTAGGTGGCGAACACGATGGTGCCGAAGAGCACGTAGTGGAAGTGCGCGACGACGAAGTAGGAGTCGTGGACGTGGAAGTCCAGCGGCGGGCTGGCGAGGACCACGCCGGTCAGGCCGCCGAACAGGAAGGTGATGATGAAGCCCACTGCGAACAGCATCGGGGTCTCGAACGTCACCTGCCCCCGCCACATGGTGCCGATCCAGTTGAAGAATTTCACGCCGGTGGGCACCGCGATCAGGAACGTCATGAACGAGAAGTACGGCAGCAGCACGGCGCCGGTGGCGTACATGTGGTGCGCCCACACGGCCATCGACAGGGCACCGATCGCCAGGGTCGCGTAGACCAGGCCGGTGTAGCCGAAGATCGGCTTACGCGAGAACACCGGGATGACCTCGGAGATGATGCCGAAGAACGGCAGCGCGATGACATACACCTCGGGGTGGCCGAAGAACCAGAACAGATGCTGGTAGAGCAACACCCCGCCGTTGGCCGGGTCGTAGATGTTGCCGCCGAGCACGCGATCGACCAGCACTCCCATGAACGCGGCGGTCAGCAGCGGGAAGATCAGCAGGATCAGGATCATCGTGATGAAGATGTTCCAGGTGAAGATCGGCATCCGGAACATCGTCATACCGGGGGCACGCAGGCACACGACCGTGGTGATCATGTTGACCCCGCCGAGGATGGTGCCGAGACCGGCGACGGCCAGACCGGCGAACCACAGGTTTCCGCCGACACCGGGGCTGTGCAGGTCGTCCGCGAGCGGAACGTAGGAGGTCCACCCGAAGTCCGGGGCGCCACCCGGGGTGACGAGGGAGAAGGCCACGACGGAGGCGCCGAACAGGTACAGCCAGTAGCTGAACGCGTTCAGCCGGGGGAACGCGACGTCGGGCGCACCGATCTGCAGCGGCAGGATGTAGTTCGCGAACCCGAACACGATCGGGGTCGCGTACATCAGCAGCATGATGCCGCCGTGCATGGTGAACAGCTGGTTGTACTGCTCGTTGGACAGGAACTGCATGCCCGGGACGGCGAGTTCGCTGCGGATCAGCAGAGCCATCAGCCCGCCGATCAGGAAGAAGGCGAACGAGGTCACGATGTACATCAGCCCGAGCATCTTCGGGTCGGTCGTGGTGACCAGCTTGTAGAACGTCGAGCCCTTGGGCGCATACCGCGGCGGATACGGGCGAACAGCCTTCGTCTCGGTGACAACCATGGTGCCTCCTTGCGCCTCCCCCGAGGGCGGCGATGTCGCTGCGGCGCCGGGCGCTCCGCTCGGCCTGAGACGGCACCCCGGAACGACCGCGGCATCATGCGGTAGGTCGAGCGTAACCGGCACCGGCCGCGCGCGGGAGGTTTTGCGAGGCGGATTGTCGTCCGTCCGCGCGGAATTCGAGGGGTTTCCGGGAACAATTCCTTGCCCCGCTGTGTTGTGAGTGGTACAAGAAAGGTGTAGCGGCCAGCATAGATCGACCGCTCTCCTCAACCGGCACGAAGAGTCTGTGGAGGTGGAAACGATGTTGATGCGCACCGATCCGTTCCGCGAGCTCGACCGCTTCGCGCAGCAGGTTCTCGGCACGGCGGCCCGTCCCGCGGTGATGCCCATGGACGCCTGGCGTGAGGGCGACAAGTTCGTCGTCGAGTTCGATCTGCCCGGCGTCGCCGAGGATTCGCTCGACCTCGACGTCGAACGGAACGTGCTGACGGTGCACGCAGAGCGGCCGGCACGCGACCAGAGTCAGGAAATGGTGGCGGCCGAGCGCCCGCGCGGTGTGTTCAGCCGGCAGCTGTTCCTCGGCGAGAACCTCGACACCGACAACATCGAGGCGACGTACGACGCCGGCGTGCTGAGGCTGACGATCCCGGTCGCGGAGAAGGCCAAGCCGCGCAAGATCGAGATCGCGGTAGGCGACAAGAAGGCGATCGACGGCTGATCCGTCCGAGGCGTGTCCCCGGGAGACGACCATGGACGAACTCGACCTGATTGCCGAACCGCCCGTCGGGCAGCCGCCCACCGCCGACGGCGTGGACCTCGAGCTGCTCCTGCTCGATCTCGAGCTGGAGATGCTCGAATGGCCCCGGCCACGACGACCGGTGGAGGACCCGAGGTGCCGGACCGCCGCGGTCCGTCGTCCGCGGGGCGCCGCGCGCACCGCGGGACCGCCGGGTCGAGCCGGGACGCGGGCTCCGGGGGAAGTGGTTGCCACGCAGCGCTCTCCTCCGGTCCGTACCGGATCGGCGCGTCGAAGCCACGTAGCGAAAGGACGGTGATACGACATCGCAGCAGAGTCGCCAGGCGTTGACGTGCGTGCCGCCCGCCCGGACGGCAGCCACGAGGCGCTGAGCGGGGCACCGGCCCGGAGCCGGTGACCGGGCAGCGCACCGCCGGTATTCGGCACACACAGTGCGGGCCGCACCCGATCATCGCCGACGCCCGGCCACCCGCCGTTCGTACCCATCCACGAGGCGGGTGGCCGGGCGTTCGCTCCTGTCACGCGCCGTCACGCCGTTCGGGCGGCGACAACGGAAGAGAAGGGCGGGGCCGTGTCCGGCAGGGAACCCGATCTCTACGCCGTGCTGGGCCTGCCCGGATTCGCCGGGCAGGCGGAGATCACCGCGGCCTTCCGTCGCAAGCTCCGTGAGCACCATCCCGACCTCCGCCGCCCGGATGTCCCTTTCGGCCCGGATCCGGACGAGCAACTGCGCAGGATCGTCGCGGCCTACGCCGTCCTGCGCGATCCGCACCGCCGCGCGGAGTACGACCGGCGCCGTGCCGACACGGCCCCCCGGCCCTCCGCGCGGTCCGTCCGGGTGACCGTGCGTCGCTCGGACCCGCCTCCCGCGGCGGATCCGCCCATCCGGGCCGGACCCGTCCGTCGCCACCGGTGACGGCGCCGCGCGGGCGCTTCCCCCGAGCGAATGTATCGCTCACTCGATCAGTCCGACAGCATGGTTCATTCGCTCGCGTCAGGCGTACGAGGTTCGTACTTGCCTCCGTAGGCGAGGGCCAGCAGGGTGCGCGCCCCGTACACCAGGGCTCGTTCGTCCAGTTCGAAGTCGGGCTTGTGGAGATCGTGTCGCGGACTCGTCCCGTCCCAGACTCCCAATCGAGCCATGGCTCCCGGGACGTTCTCGAGATACCACGCGAAGTCCTCGCCGCCGCTGGACTGTCCCGCCTCGGCCAGATTCTCGAGGCCCACCACGGACTCGATCGCGGCGAGCATCTCGGCGGTTGCCTCGGCGTCGTTGACCACCGGCGGCACGCCCTGCACGTAGTCCAGTTCGTGGTCCACCGCGTAGGGCGCGAGCAGTTCCGCGACGCTGCGCCGCACCAGCGGCTCGACCGTCGCCCACGTCCGATGGGACGCGCTGCGCAGCGTGCCCACCAGTTCACCGGACTCGGGGATGGCGTTGCCGACGTGGCCGGCGTGGATCCGGCCCCATGTCAGCACGGTGGCGGTGCGGGCGTCGAGGCGCCGATCGAGCACCGACGCCAACCCGGTCACCAGCACGCCCGCCGCGTGGATCAGGTCGCCGGTCAGGTGCGGGCGGGCCGAGTGGCCGCCGGGGGAGGACAACCGCACCGTGAGAACGGCCCCGGACGAGGTGATCGGCCCGGCGCGGGTGGCGAGCTTGCCCGCCTCGAGCTGGGGGGCGCAGTGCAGGGCGAAGATCCGGGACACCCCGGCGAGGCCACCCGCGGCGACGACCTCGAGGGCACCACCGGGGGTGGTCTCCTCGCCGGGCTGGAAGATCAACCGCACCCGCTGCGGGGGCGGATCCGCCGCGAGCACGGTGGCCGCCTCCAGCAGCATCGCGGTGTGGGCGTCGTGCCCGCACGCGTGACACACGCCCTGCACGGTCGACGCGTACGGCAACCCGGTGGTCTCGGTCAGCGGCAACGCGTCGAGGTCGGCCCGCAACCCGATGCATCCGGTGGTGTCCGGGCCGACGTCGCACCACAGGCCGGTGCCGCCGGGCAGCGTCACCGGGTCCAGCCCGAGCGAGACGAGCTGATCGCGCACCAGGGCGGTGGTCCGGAACTCCGCGAACGACAGCTCCGGGTGGGCATGCAGGTCCCGTCGCCAGGCGACGAGGCGGTCGTGGTCGATCGTCATCCGTCGAGAACTCCGTCGGTTCGGTGACATCTACGGGCCGGCCGTACCGAGCCGGCTCGTCAGCCAGTTCACCATGGCCTCGGCGAGCACGTCCCTGTTCTCGCGTTTGACGATGTCGTGGCCCTCGTCGTCGAACAGGAGGAACTCGGCGATCCCACCCCGGTCCCGTACCGCGGCGACGATCTGCTCCGACTCGCTGACCGGCACGTTGGTGTCGTGCGCCCCGTGCACCACGAGCAGGGGTGCCTGCAGTTCCGCGATCCGGTGGATGGGGGAGAGCTCGCGCAGCAGTTCCCGGTCGTGCACCGGATGCCCGTACTTGGGGTAGGCCGCCGCCGCGATCCACGGCTCGGTGTTGGCGTAGAAACTCTCGAGGTCGCTCATCCCGCAGATCGCTATCCCGGCGGCGAACAACTCGGCGTGGAAGGTCAGCGATGCCAGCGTCAGGTAGCCGCCGTACGATCTGCCCGCGCACGCCACCCGGGCGGGATCGGCGATGCCGTGGTCGACGAGGTACTGCACGCAGTCGGCCACGTCGTCGATCCCGGCGAACCGCCCGTAGCGGTCGTCGGCGTGCATGAACGTCCGCCCGAAACCGCCGGACCCGCGCACGTTCGTCCCGAAGACCGTGAATCCCGCCGCCACGATCGCCGGGTAGTAGTCGCTGTATCCGGGCCGTTCCTGGGCTTCCGGTCCGCCATGGAAGTACAGCAGCACCGGGCCCGGGCCGCCGCCCTGCGCCCGATACAGCCAACCCGAGAGCGGCGTCCCGTCCCCTGCCGGGAACTCGAGCAGCGTCGGCAGATCGTCGTCGTCCATCCGGGTCCGCGCGGCCTCCGCGGGGCCCCACTCCCCGGTCCGCGGATCGACGATCTCCACCGAAGGCGGCATTCCGGGACCCTGCACGGTCACCGCCAGCAGCGAGCCGTCCGCGCTGATGCTCAGTTCGGACGCCACCAGTCCGGGCAACCCGAGAGGGTCGTCGAGCGAGCCGTCCGCCAGGTGCAGGATCTGCAGCTGGCTCAGACCCTTGTGGTTCCACAGCAGGGCTACCGTGCTGTGGTCGTCGCTCACGGCGAACTCGTCGAGATCGCCGTCCTCCCGCTCGGCCAGCACCCGGTACGACACGCCCTCCGACGACACCGCCACGCCCAGCAGCCGCGCGAACTCCGCGCCGTTGTCGCTGCGCACCAGCGAACGCAGATATCTCTCCGGTTCGCCGTCGCTGGACGCCCACGGCGAACGAAGCTGGTCCACCATGCCGAGCAGCCGATGGTCGTCGAGAATGACCCCGGCGTCCGTGGTGGAACCGACGTCGTTGGGTAGCAGCGCAATCCGCGTGCCGTCCTCGTGCAGCAGCAGCAACTCCCGGTGGCCGCGCGGACCGACCCGCAGCAGCGCCGACCCCGCCCACGCGTCGACGAGGTGACCGCCGACGCGGCGATCGAGCACCACGGTGTCCTGGGTGTGCGGGTCCACCAGCCGGGATTCCGCCACCCCCTCCTCGTCGGTGGCGACCGTCGCCACCCGGTTCCCGTCCCACCCGACGAGTTCCGTCGACGAGTCCCCGGCCGACCCGAGGCGGCGGGCGCCGCGGTCGTCGGGGTCGGTGCTCACCACCCATACCTGGGTGCGCGTACCGGCGTCGGGCGCCACCTCGCACGCCAGCCAACGGCCGTCCGCCGAGTACATGATCCGGGTGACCGGCCCGTCCACCGGCAACTCGACCCACCGCGCCGCGCTCGTGGCGCGGCCGGACAGGAACCGCTGCACCGCACGGGGATAGCCGCCGTCGTCGACGAGATGAGCGATCGCCGTGCCGTCCGGCGCGACCGACGCACCCGACGTGAAGCGGATGTGGCGGGGCTGTGCCGCCGCGGCGGTCGTCGCGGCATCCGGTGTTCGCGCCACCGAGGTCATCTCCGTCTCGCCGCTCACAGCTGTTCCATTTCCTGGAGCCACATTTCCAGCAGGGCCACCTGCCACAGGGCGTTCGCCCCGAGGGTGGTGCGATGCCGGTTCGGGTCGGCGAGCAGCGCGTCGAGTGCTTCGGGCCGGTACAGCCCGCGGTCGCGGGCGCTCCGGCTGTGCACTGCGTCGCGCACCAGGGTCAGTACGTCCCCGTCGAGGTGCCGGATGCCCGGCACCGGGAAGTAGCCCTTGGTCCGGTCGATGATCTCCGCCGGCAGGTGCTTGCGGCTCGCCTCCTTGAGGACGCCCTTGCCGCCGGAGGCCAGCTTCAGTTCGGGCGGGCAGGTCGCGGCCAGTTCGACGAAGTCGTGGTCGAGGAACGGCACCCGCCCCTCGAGGCCCCACGCCATCGTCATCGTGTCGACCCGCTTGACCGGGTCTTCGATCAGCATGACCGTCGTGTCGAGACGCAGCGCCGCATCGACCGCCGTCGCCGCCCCCGCCGCGGCGTGCTGCTCGGCCAGGAACTCGCCACTCGCGTCGTGATCGAGGGAGTACCGAGGGTCGAGCAGCGCGACGATGTCGGCGTGGGTACGGTCGGCGAACACCTTCGCGTACGCCTCGGCGGACCGTTCCCGGGCCACCTCCATCAGCGGCGGATACCAGTCGTAGCCGGCGAGGATCTCGTCGGCGCCCTGCCCGGACTGCACCACCTTCACCGACTTGCTCACCTCCTCCGACAGCAGGTAGAACGCCACGCAGTCGTGGCTGACCATCGGCTCGCTCATCGCCGCCACGGTCTTCGGCACCGCCGGCAACAGCCGGGACGAGTCGATGTGGATCTTGTGATGGACGGTGCCGAACCTCCGCGCCACGAGATCGGAGTAGACATACTCGTCCCCGGATTCGCCACCGGCCGGATCGAATCCGATGCTGAACGTGGCCAGGTCTCGCTGGCCCTGCTCCGCGAGCAACGCCACGACCAGGCTCGAGTCGATGCCTCCCGAGAGCAGCACCCCCACCGGCACGTCGGCGACCATTCGCCGGCTCACTGCGGTCCGCAGCGAATCCAGCAGTGCTTCCTGCCAATCCACGGCCGTCCACGTCGTCCGCGCGGGGTCCCGCGTGAATGCGGGCTCCCAATAGCGGTGCTCGGTGCTGCCACCGTCGGGCTCGATCACCCGCACGGTCGCCGGCGGCAGCTTCCGGATCCCCCGCAGCATCGTGTGCGGTGCGGGCACCACCGAGTGGAAGCTCAGGTAGTGGTGCAGCGCGACGCGGTCGACGGTGGTGTCGACCTCGCCGGCGCGGAGCAACGCCGGCACGGTGGAGGCGAAGCGCAACCGTCCCGGGCCCTCCGCCAGATAGAGCGGCTTGATGCCGAGCCGGTCGCGGGCCAGGGTCACCGCGCCGGTGTCGGTGTTGTGCACGGCGAATGCGAACATGCCCTTGAAGTGCTGCACGCATTCCGCGCCCCAACAGTGGAAGCTCTTGAGCACCACCTCGCTGTCCGCCGTCGAGAAGAACCGGTAGCCGGCCCCCTCCAGTTCCGAGCGAAGCTCCCGGTAGTTGTAGATGCACCCGTTGAAGACCAGTGCCAACCCGAGCTCACTGTCGATCATCGGCTGGCTGCCGCGCGCCGACAGGTCGATGATCGTCAGCCGCCGATGCCCGAACGCCACCGATCCGCGCGCGTGGAGGCCGGCCGCATCGGGGCCCCGGGCGCTCATGGCGTCGGTCATCCGCCCGACCGCGGCCACGTCCGGGGGAGCCCCGTCGAAGCGCATCTCCCCACACACACCGCACATCGTGCTCTCCTTCCGGCTCACGCCCTCCGGTTATTCGTCGCTGCCCGCGCCGCGTGGGGGACCGAGCACCCAGGTGTCCTTCCCCCCGCCGCCCCGGGACGAATTGACGACCATGCTCCCGATGGGGGCCACCCGGGTCAGCGCCGCCGGAGCGACGTGGGCACGCACCGACGGCCCCTCGGCCCGCAGATGAACGAATGCGCGCAGGTCGATGTGGTGCGGAAACAGGCCGCTCCCGTCGAACGTCGGATGCGTCGACAACGGCACGACCTCCTGCGCGACGTATCGCTCCGGGTGGGTGAGCAGGTCCCGCCGCCGCTCCAGCAGTTCGTGTCGCGACGCTTCCGGGCCGATGGTGATTCCGGCGCCGCCGAACCCGTCGATCGGCTTGACCACCAGCTCCGCCAACCGGTCGAGGACGTAGTCGCGTTGCTCACGCTCGGCGCACACCCACGTGGGCACCTGCTCGAGGATCGGCTTCTCGCCGAGGTAGTACTCGATCATTGCCGGCACATACGAATAGACGGCCTTGTCGTCCCCGACCCCGTTCCCCAGGGCGTTGGCGATCGTCACGTTGCCGGCCTGCAGCGCGGCCCGAAGCCCCCTGCGCAGCGGGTGCCCGTCGTGCCCGATCGAGGACAGCAGCATGTCCTCGTCGAGGCGGACGTACAGCACGTCCACTCGCGTGGCCTCGTGGCCCCGGTGTCGGTACACGACGTCGTCGCGTACCGACAGTTCCCCGGTCAGCACGAGGGGCAGTCCGGACTTCTCGGCGAGCAACCGGTGCTCGAACCATGCCGAGTCCTTCCACCCGGCGCTGAGCAGCGCCACGGAGACGTCCGGTCCCGCGGCCGCGGCGGGCGCCGCCGCCTGCAGCGTCTGCCGAGTCATCTCCGGCATCGAGTCCACGGACATCACGTCGGCCGGCATACCGAGGGCCCCGAGGAACCGGGTCGTCATCGCGCGATGCGCCATCGCATACCCCACGCCCGACGGCACCCGCAGGTTGTCCTCGAGCACCACGAAGTCGCCCGGGCCCGTGCTGACGAGGTCGATCCCGCAGATGTGGGCGCGCACCGGGGGATTTGCTGCGGCGGCCCCGGTGGCCCGATAGCCGGGTGCACGGTCGAGCAACTCGGAGGGAATCACCCCGTCCCGCACCGCGGCCTGCTCGCCGTAGATGTCGCCGAGGAAGGCGTTGAGAGCCAGGGCGCGTTGCTGCAGACCCGGGACCAGGTGCGACCATTCGGTGTGCGGGACGATGCGCGGAACGATGTCCATGGGAAAGACCTGGGCACGGTCCTCGCCGCTCACCCGGAACGTCACGCCGTCGACGCTCTGTTCCCGGTCGATGGACTCCTGGATGCGGCGCAGTTCGGCCGCACCGATCCGCGCCACCGCGGCCAGGACCGCCTCGTACTCGCGACGGGGACGCCCGCCGACCTCGACGGCCTCGTCGTACCGGTCGTCCACGTCGCCCGCTCGCAGCGGAACGTAGCCATGGAGCAGGGTTGCACCGGGATCGGCGATCTCCGGCACCGCGCGCACGCGCCCCGCGGTTTCGTCGAGAAGCAGATCCACCACGTCGGTCAGGCGGCCCCGTCGGCGCAGCACCCGCCGCTGGCGGGCGGCCGAACTGCCGACCTGCAGGGCGGTCTCCGCGAGCTCCGACACCAGGGCCCAGTCGTCGTTCCCCTCGAGCTGGGGCCGGAGCGACCGGATCAGTCCGTCGACGATCTCCCGTGCCGGCCGCGGGGTGGCCGACCGCACGTCGACCAGAGGACCCTCGAGGCCGGAGCGCGAGGCGCGCCACATGGCGGCGCGCACCAGGGTCGGCGAGACGTCGAGCCCTGGGACACCGGCCCGAAGGTCGGTCACCTCCCGATCGACCAGGGCGCGGAACAGCCCGGCTATCAGCGTGATCGTGTCCACCGACGGGCAGCTGTCGCACACGCGCAGCTCGAGGGTCGGATACCGGTCCGACGGGCGGAGATCGAAGTACACCATGCCCGGGTCGGTGATCACGCCGGTCGAGACCAGGTCCGCGATGAGCTTGTCGTACTCGGCGGCCGACGACACCGGCGCGGCCGGCCCGGTACTCGGCCACCGGATCCACACCAGGTTGCGGACGCTGGCATATCCGGTGTCCGTGCCGTCGGCCCAGAACGGCGAGCTCGCGCTCAGGGCGAGGAAGATCGGAAGGAACGGGGCGACCCGATTGGCGACCTGCACCGCCTCGTCCCGGTCGGGAATGTCCACGTGCACCTGGGTGCCGCAGATCAGCTGCTCGCGGGCCAGGAGCTGGTAGTCGGCCAGCATGCGGCGATACCGCGGCGTCTCGGTGACCTGCATCTCCGCGGGCACGGCCAGTGGGACCGCGCCCGCGGCGGCGATGCCGAGGCCGAGCTCGGCGGCGGTGTCGACGAGAACGGACCGGCGGTGCACCAGATCTGCGCGGAGACCCGCGAGATCCGGAAACACGCCGCTGTTGACCTCGACGACGCAGCGCTGCAGTTCCTCGACGTAGACGTCGCCGGGCAGGCGCGCGAGCAGTTCCGGGGCGCGCGGCGTGAGACGCCGGGTCTTCGCGTCGATGAGGTGGAATTCCTCCTCGACACCAAGCTTGCGGGCACCGCCACCGAACATGCGTTTACACGCTACGCGGCCCGGATCGTCCTCGCAGAAGGAAACCGCGGGTCACGGACACCAGCGTGGCCGTCGACCGTGTCCCCGCCCCGCGCGCCGGGGCGGGGGACTCGGAATCACCAGTCGTCGCCGGCCCCGATCACCGGGGCGGTCGCCGGCGGCACCTCGCCGATCACGGCGGTGGTGTTCGCCGCGGTCACCAGGATCGTCGGACGCGCCCGTCGCGGAGCGTCCTCGTCGGCGCGTCCGGTGCCCGGGACGGCGGCGGGGAGCGGATGACGTGCGGCCGCAGCTGCGGCCGTCACCGGAGCGGACGTGGGCGGTCGCGGGCCCGACGGCGTGCCGGCGAGACCCCCGCCCGCGGTCCCCAGCGCCACGGCGCCTCCCGCGCCCAGCGCCACGGCGCCTCCGGCGCCCGGTGCAACGGCGCTTCCGGCGCCCAGTGCAACGGCGCCGGTGCTCACCGGTGCGGTCGCGGCGGTCATCGTGGGGCCGGCGGTGACGGTGCCACCCCCGAACGCCGCGGCGTGCGTCTGCGCGGGAAGGTCGTCGGACACACCGACCGCGCCGGCGACGGTGTCCACGGCTCCCGTGGCCGCCGCTGCGACGTCGGCCGGAGCCGGCAGGCCGGGCGCGGCGACGGGGGCGGGCACGGCGATGGGTGCGGCGAGGGCGTTCATCGCCGTGGTGTAGCCGAGAAGCTCACCGCGGGTGCGCGCGACCACCGCCAGTGCCGCGGATACATGCTCGGCGGCGGAAGTGAGCAGCGCGATCTGACCCGGCGGCGTCAACGCGACGGGCGCGGTCGCGGTGGCGAAGGCCAGGAAGGACTGGGCGATCCCGCCGAGTTCGACGTTGCCCCGCTCGACACTCGCGGTGGCGGCGCGCGTGACGGCCCCGATCTCGTCGCCCCGTTCGCTCAGCTCGACCGCGCTGACCTGGGCCTGGCGACCCTTGTCGAGCGCCGCCTCGGCGGGTGCGCCCGCCCACGAGTCCGGCAGCGCGTGCAGTGCCGTGCGGGCCAGCGACGCCGCGCCGTCGAGCATCCGCGACGACTGCTGCAGGACCGCCGACGGATCGAGCGCGTCGACGATGCCGGTACCGAACAGGTCGCCGAGGTCGCGCAGTGGACGCAGCATTTCGTCGATTCCCGGCACTGCCGGAACCGGAAGAGACTGCAGCACTTCGGTTATCGCGTCGAGCTCGGGTTCGGGCAACCACGTCGGCGGGGCCGGTGGCGGCGCGGGCAGCGGCAGGTCGAGGACCGGGCCGGCGGGGGACGCGCGCAGCGCGTCGAGGACGGTGGGCGAGGCGACCGGCGTCTCCTGTGCGATCACCGCGCGCCCCCGAGTCCCGCGGCGACCGCGGCGTCGAGCGCCTCGTACCGGGCGGCGGCGTCGTGCGCGGCGACACCGCCGGACGCGTAGACGTATGCCAGCTGCGCGACGGTGCGGGTGTGCGCACCCTGTGTGACGGCGAACGCCGCGACGAAGTCCGCGCCGATCAGGCCCATGGCGGGGCTCAGCGACGAGACGTTGGCCTGCAGATCCATCGCGCCCGCGCTGGCGACCTCCTCCGCGGCGCGCAGGGATGTGCTGCCGAAGGCCCGGACCCCGTCGGGTACGACACGGACGCCGCCTCCCGTCGAGAACGAACCGACAGCGTCGAGTAAACCGCTCATGATGACCCCCCAATCAGATTCGCGTGGGCAGCACTCTAACTCGAGTCGGCGACACGGGCGACGAGCGTGCGGGCGACGTCGCGCACGGGCTCTGCGGGCGCGGTGAATCCGAGCACGCGCAGCGCCGCCTCCGCCAGCACGTCGGGCAGGTCGGCGACGGCGTCCGTGCCCCGGTCCGCGCGGATGTTGATGGCGGATTCGACCAGCCGGAACGGCAGATCGGCGCGCGGGTCGTCGGCGTCCGCGCCGGCGCCGAGGGGGTCGAGGACGGCGACCGTGAGCCGCCGGTAGCACTCGCGCAGACCGGTCCGGGCGGTGTGGAACTGTGCGAAGCGCTCGGTGCGCACCTCCGGAAGCAGGTACAGCGCACCGAGATTCCAGCGTCCCGCGACGAGCTGCGCGGTGTCGAACAGCGCCAGGGCGTACAGCCGCGCCTCGGCGGGCGCGTCGTCGCCGAGGCGCTCGCAGAACGACAGGGTGGGGGCGACGGTCTGCTCGAGCAGCGCCGCGAGGATGTCGTCCTTGGTGGCGAAGTGGTTGTACAGGGAGGCCTGCCGGACGCCGACCGCCTCGGCCACGAGCCGCGTCGAGGTCGACGCGAATCCACGGGTGGTGAACAGTTCTGCTGCGGCGTCGAGAATTTCGGCGCGCGCGGTGGAACCGGGCCGGCGTGGCCGGTGCAGTCGGGGGCGTCCGGGACGGGCGTGGGTCACGTCCTCGACGATGGCACAGATCGGACGGTGACAGCGCCCCGGGCGGGCGGTGAGCAGACCGTCACACGGAGGAAACGTCGGTCACGAACTCGTTACGCCGCGGTCATTCGGACAAGACGTGACCTCGCGAAAACTGTCACTCGACAGTTTTTCGACGGTCACCCGGCCGCCGCCACCGCGCACAGAAACGGACACCGCCATGAGCCTGACGCTCACCCGGCCGGCTGCCGCTGCACCGACCGCCTCGCACCAGGACGCGGGCGACCTGGGCGAATTCGGCTACCAGCAGCAGCTGCACCGCAACCTCGGCAAGTTCGCCTCCTTCGCCGCCGGTTTCTCGTTCGTCTCCATCCTGACGACCATCTTCCAGCTGTTCGGCCTCGGCTTCGGCTTCGGCGGCCCCGCCTTCTTCTGGACGTGGGTGGTGGTCTTCGCCGGTCAGTTCATGGTCGCCCTGAACTTCGCCGAACTCGCGGCGCGCTACCCGATCTCCGGGGCGATCTATCAATGGGCCCGCCGGATGGGCGGCGAGGTGGTCGGCTGGTTCGCCGGCTGGTTCATGATCCTCGCCCAGATGGTCACCGCCTCAGCCGCCGCGATCGCCCTGCAGGTGGTCCTGCCGAACATCTGGAGCGGATTCCAGATCATCGGCGACGACCCGTCGCTGACCTCCTCCTCCGGCGCCGCCAATGCCGTCCTGCTCGGCTCGGTGCTGCTCGTGCTCACCACGATCATCAACAGCATCGGCGTGAACTGGATGTCGCGGATCAACAGCATCGGCGTCACCTGCGAGATCGTCGGTGTCGTCGCCGTGATCGGCATGTTCTTCACCCACGCCGTCCGCGGCCCGCAGGTCGTCCTCGACACCGGCGTCACCGGGGAGGCCCCCGGCTACGGCTGGGCGTGGATCGTCTCGGGCCTCATGGCCGCGTACGTCATGGTCGGCTTCGGCTCGGCCGGCGAACTCGCCGAGGAGACCCGCAACCCGCGGCGCGTCGCACCCCGCACCATCCGCCTCGCCCTGTCGGTCTCCGCCCTCGGCGGCGGCCTGATGATCCTCGGCGCCCTCATGGCCGCCCCCAGCCTCACCGACGGCCGCCTCGCCGCCGAGGGCCTGCCCTACGTGCTCGGCGCCATCCTGTCCTCACCGTGGGGCACGCTGCTCCTCGTCGACGTCGCCATCGCCGTGTTCATCTGCACCCTCGCCATCCAGACCGCCGCGTCGCGCCTGATCTTCTCGATGGCCCGCGACGAGCGCCTGCCCGCGTCGAAGATCCTCTCGCACGTCAACGCCCGCACCGGCACCCCCATCGCGCCGGCCGTGCTGATCGGCGTGGTGTGCATCGGCATCCTCGCGGTCAACATGGGCAACAGCGCGATCTTCGCGACTCTGTCGAGCGTGTGCATCGTGCTCATCTACCTCGCGTACCTGATGGTCACCGTGCCGCTGCTGCTGCGCCGGCTGCGCGGTTGGCCGCACGACGGCACGGCGACCGACGCCGACGGCGACCCGCTGTTCTCCCTCGGCCGATGGGGCCTGCCCGTCAACGCCCTCGCCGTCGCGTACGGCCTGCTGATGGTGATCAACCTGTCCTGGCCGCGCGCCGAGATCTTCAACCCGGACGGCACCATGCCGCTGCTGCAGTGGGCCGCACCGCTCACCGTCGCCGCCGTCGTCGCTCTGGGCGCCCTGTGCTTCCCGCGCCGCGCCGCGCACCCGAACCCCGTCACGATCGGAGCCTGAGATGACCGGCGTCCTCGACACCGCCACCACCCACGCCGCCAAGGCGCACGCCCGCGCGCAGGCCGGCACCGTCACCGACGGCATGCCCACCGTGCCCGCCACCGCGTACCCCACCCCGCCCGGCGGCCGCACCGCCGCCATGACCTGGGCGGAGACCGTGCCCGGCGGCCGTTACACCGCCAAGGTCCTCGCCCGCGGCACCCGGCTGCGGCTGCGTGACATCGACGGCGCCGCCTGCGCCCACCTGCTGCTCTTCCGCGCCGACGCCCCGCACGAGCGGCTCAACGTCGCCGACACCGTCAAGGTGCCGTGGCAGGCCTACCTCGGCGTCGGGCACCCGCTGCTGTCGGACCAGGGCCGGGTGCTCGCCACCGTCGTCGCCGACACATCCGGCCGCCACGACGCCCTGTGCGGCACCACGAACCTCGCCGGGAACACGGCGAAATACGGGGCGGGCAGCCTGCATTCGCACGCCCCCGCCGGGCGGGAGCTGTTCACCGTCGCCGCCGCGAAGCACGGCCTCGCCCCGCGCGACCTGCCGCCGTCCCTCTCGTTCTTCCACGGCGTGCGCGTCGCGGCCGACGGGGCCCTGACCAGCACCGGCACCGCCGGCGCCGGAGCCTGCGTCGAGCTGCTGATCCACCTGCCGGTGATCGCACTCATCGCCAACACCGCCCACCCCCTCGACCCGGCACCCGGGTTCCCCACCACCACCCTCGAGGTGCTCGCCTGGCACGCCCCGCGTGACCTCGACACCCTGCCGAACACGGACCCCGAATACCGGCGCGCCGTCCTCAACACCGAGGACGCCTGGACTGCCGCCACCGGAACGGAGCACTGATCATGACCTCGACCCTCGACCTGCCGGCGCTCGTCCCCGGGACCGTGATCCGCGACGAGATCGCCGGCGCCCGCGGACCGTGGTCGGCCGTCGTCGCCGCCGGCGACGTGCTCACCATCGTCGATCTGCACGGCAACCAGGCCGTCGACACCCTGATCTACGACGCCCACGACACCACCGTCCGCTACAGCGCCGCCGCCACCGTCGCCGCGCAGGGCAACCTGTTCCTCACCGCCGGCTCGGTGCTGCGCGCCGCCGACGGCGAGGAACTGATGACCCTCGTCGCCGACGAGGTCGGCAACCACGACACCGTCGGCGGCGCCTGCTCGCAGGAGTCGAACACCCTGCGCTACGGCCACCACACCAAGCACCAGCACGCCTGCGTCGAGAACTTCCTCGTCGAGGGTGCCCGGTGGGGCCTGGGCAAACGCGACCTGGTGTCCAACATCAACTTCTTCATGAACGTGCCCGTCGACCCCGACGGCACCCTCGGCATCGTCGACGGACTCTCCGCGCCCGGCAAGCGCCTCGCACTGCGCGCCGACCGCGACGTGCTCGTCCTCGTCTCCAACTGCCCGCAGATCAACAATCCGTGCAACGGTTTCGACCCCACCACGGTGCGGATGATCGTCACCCGACCGGAGGCCCGACCGTCATGACCACCAAGATCACCGTCGACCGTCCCGGCATGCTCACCACGGTGCAGGACTATCCGGGCCGCACCGGGTACTGGCAGATCGGGGTCCCGCCCTCCGGCCCGATGGACGACCTGTCGTTCCGACTCGGCAACGCCGCACTCGGCAACCCCGAGGGCGCGGCCGGCCTCGAATCCACCATGGCCGGGCCGGCCCTGCGCTTCACCGATGCCACCGAGGTGTGCGTCACCGGCGCCCCGGCGACCGTGACGGTGAACGGCACGGTGGTCCCGCAGTGGCGTCCCGTCACCGTCCCCGCCGGCGGCGTGCTCGACGTCGGCGCCGTCGCCGGCCCAGGCCTGCGCGTGTACGTACTCGTCGGCGGCGGACTCGACGTCCCCGAATTCCTCGGCAGCGCAGCCACCTTCACCCTCGGAAGGTTCGGCGGCCACGAGGGCCGCACCCTCACCGAGGGCGACGTGCTCGTCGTCGGGGAGGTCGCGACCGGCGCGGCCGTCCCGGTGCCGGCCGAACACGTGCCAGCCATGACCGCCCGCTGGGAGATCGCCGTCACCGAGGGCCCGCACGGCGCTCCGGAGTTCTTCACCCGCAGCGACATCGACACGCTCTACGCCACCGACTACGAGGTGCACTTCAACTCCGACCGCACCGGCGTGCGCCTGACCGGGCCGAAGCCGCAGTGGGCACGCACCGACGGCGGGGAGGCCGGCCTGCACCCGTCCAACATCCACGACAACGCGTACTCCGTCGGTGCGCTCGACTTCACCGGTGACACCCCCATCCTCCTCGGGCCGGACGGCCCGAGCCTGGGCGGATTCGTCTGTCCCGTCACCGTCGTCGCCGCGGACCGGTGGAAGCTCGGCCAGCTCGCGCCCGGGCACACGGTGCGGTTCGTGCCTGTCCGCGCCGAGCACGCCGCGTCGCGCCGCGCGCTCGGCGTCGCCCGTCGCGCCGGGCTGTCGCTGGTGGTCTCGCCCGGCGGCGACGGCGACGACGGCGTCCTCGCCCGCCGCGACGGCGACACCGCCGTCACCTACCGGCGCAGCGGCGACGACAACGTCCTGGTCGAATACGGTGACATGACGCTCGATCTCGCGCTGCGGGCCCGCGTGCACGCGCTGCACCGGCGGCTCGACACCGAACGCCCCGCGGGCCTGCTCGAACTCACCCCCGGCATCCGGTCGCTCCAGGTCAAGGTCGACCCCGACGTGCTGCCGGTGCCGACGCTGCTCGATCTGCTCGCCGAGGCCGAGGAGCAGCTCCCGGCGAGCGACGAGCTCGTGGTGCCGAGCCGGCGGGTGCGCCTGCCCCTGTCGTGGGACGACCCGGCCACCCGCGAGGCGATCCAGCGGTACATGCACGGGGTGCGGGCGGATGCGCCGTGGTGCCCGTGGAACATCGAGTTCATCCGCCGGATGAACGGCCTCGATTCGGTGAACGACGTGTTCGACACCGTCTTCGCCGCCGACTACATGGTGCTCGGTCTCGGCGACGTGTACCTCGGGGCGCCGGTCGCGACCCCGCTCGACCCGCGGCACCGGCTCGTGACGACCAAGTACAACCCGGCCCGCACGTGGACGCCGGAGAACGCCGTCGGCATCGGCGGGGCGTACCTGTGCATCTACGGCATGGAGGGCCCGGGTGGCTACCAGTTCGTCGGCCGCACGACCCAGGTGTGGAACCACCGCCACCCGCAGGCCGCGGGCCCGTTCGAGGCCGGCACACCGTGGCTGCTGCGCTTCTTCGACCGGATCTCCTGGTATCCCGTCGAACCGGAGGAGCTGATGGACCTGCGCGCCGACCTCGCGGCGGGCCGCGGCGGGGGAGTGGACATCACCGACGGCACGTTCTCCCTGGCCGAGCACCAGCGGTTCCTGGCCGGCAACGCCGCGTCGATCGACGCCTTCCAGCAGGTGCAGTCGGTGGCGTTCGCCGCCGAGCGCGCCCGCTGGGAGGCCGCGGGCGCGTAGCACCGGTGTGTCCTTCGGGCTGTTCCTGCCGCCCGAAGGACGCACCGGCGGCGCAGCCGCCTACACGACGGCGTCGGCCTCGATCTCGATGAACAGGCCCTTGTCGATGAGGCTCGAGACCTCGAGGATGGTGGAGGCCGGGCGGATCTCGCCGAACACCTCGCCGTGCACGAGCGCGGCCTCCTCCCATGTCGACATGTCGGTGAGGTACATGCGCGTGCGGATCACGTCCGTCAGCGAGGCGCCGGCCTCGCCGAGCGCGGCCTCGATGGTCTTCAGTGCGGCGCGCGTCTGGTCGGCGAGCGTGTCGCCGGCGCCGGTGGTGCCGGACACGGCGATCTGGTTGCCGATGCGCACGGCGCGGGAGTAGCCGATCCTGGGCTCCCATTCGGAGCCGGACGAGATGTTCACACGGGTCATGGCCCGGAATTCTGTCAGGCCGCCCCCGCTGCCCCGCGCTTGACTGTCGTTAGCACGTATGTTCGACTGGCTGCATGCGGTGGGCGGCACAGACTCTCGACGTCGACGACGGCGCGCTCCCCGGCCTCGAACGGGCCGGGCTCGTCCGCAGCGTCCAGACCCCCGAGTTCGAGGGCATCACCTTCCACGAGGTGCTGTGCAAGAGCGCGCTCAACAAGACCCCCGAGGCGTCGAACCTGCCGTTCCGCTTCACCGTCAACACTTTTCGCGGCTGCTCGCACGCGTGCCGATACTGCTTCGCCCGACCGACCCACGAGTATCTCGACCTCGACGCGGGCCGCGACTTCGACAGCCGGATCGTGGTCAAGACCAACGTCGCGGCCGTGCTGCGCCGCGAACTCGCGCGACGGTCGTGGAAGCGCGAGCACGTCGCCCTGGGCACCAATACCGACCCGTACCAGCGGGCCGAGGGCCGCTACCGGCTGATGCCCGGCGTCATCCGGGCCCTCGCCGAATCCGGCACCCCGTTCTCGATCCTGACCAAGGGCACGCTGCTGCGCCGCGACCTGCCGTTGCTCACCCTCGCCGCCGGGCAGGTCGACATCGGCGTCGCCGTCTCCCTCGCGATCGGCGAGCCCGACCTGCAGAAGCAGATCGAACCCGGCACCCCGTCGCCCAAGGCACGTCTGGACCTGATCCGGGCCGTCAGCGACGCCGGGCTGCCCTGCCACGTCATGGTCGCCCCGGTCATCCCGTGCCTCACCGACTCCACCCGGCACCTCGACGATCTGCTCGGTGCGATCTCGGCGGCGGGGGCGACCGGCGTGACGGTGCTGCCGATGCATCTGCGCGGCGCCACCCGCGGCTGGTTCCTGTCGTGGCTGGGTCAGGAGCACCCCGCCCTGATCCGGCGGTACCGGCAGATCTACGGCCGCGGCGCGTACGTCTCACCGGAGTACAAGACGTGGTTGAAGGACCGCGTCGATCCGCTGGTGTCCCGCTACGGGCTCGGCGCGCGCGTGGCCGAGCACCGGCGCCCGGTCGCAGCGCCGCCGCGGCCGGCAGCCGAGTCGGCGGACCCCACCCTGTTCTGAGCGGCGCTGCGGAACTCGGGACACGACGTCGCCCCCCCCCGGGGTGAGGCAGGTACCCGCGAGGGCGACACCGGCCGGTCGGTCAGGTGGTTTCCGGGACCACGTCGGCGACGCCGGCGTTCGCGTCCACCGGCGCAGCCGGAGCGGCACTGCGGCGCTGCCGGTAGACGCCGACTCCGACGACGACGGCGGCGAGGGCCGCGGACGTCAGCATCTGGCTGCGCGTGCTCTCCAGGGCGATCATGCCGGCGCACAGCGCGACGATCGCCGCGATGGTGAACCAGGTGAGGTACGGGAAGAACCACATCCTCGGCGACAGCTCCCGGCCCTGGGCCTCGAGCGAGCGGCGCATGCGCAGCTGGGACGCGGCAATGACGAGCCACACGAACAGGGCGATCGCTCCGGAGGAATTGACCAGGAACAGGAACACCGTTTCGGGGTAGAGGTAGTTCAGGCCCACGGTGAGGAAGCCGACCACGGTGGAGACGAGAACCGCGTTGCGGGGCACACCGGACCGCCCGATGGTGGCCAGCGACGGCGGGGCGTCACCGCGGCGCGACAGGGAGAAGATCATGCGGCTGGCGGTGTACAGGCCCGAGTTCAGGCACGAGAGCACCGACGTCAGCACGATGACGTCCATGATGGTGGCGGCCGCCGGGATGCCGAAGGAGTCGATGACCGCCACGTACGGGCTCAACGCCACCGAGGCGTCGTCCCACGGCAGCAGGGTGACGACGACGGCGATCGAGCCGATGTAGAAGATCAGGATCCGCCACACGACCGACCGCACCGCCTTGCGCACCGCCTCGGCCGGGTTGGCCGACTCGCCGGCGGCGATGGTCGCGATCTCGGCTCCGAAGAAGGAGAACACCACGACGAGGACCCCGGCGAGTACGGCACCTGTCCCGTTGGGGAAGAAGCCGCCGTGACCGGTGAGGTTGCTCAGTCCCGGCGCCTCGACGCCGGGCAGAAAGCCGCAGATCGCGAGGACGCCGAGCACGAGGAACGCCACGATCGCCGTGACCTTGATGGCGGCGAACCAGAACTCGAACTCGCCGAACGACTTCACCGACGCGATGTTGGTCAGCGTCAGCACGACCATGAGCACCAGCGCCCACGTCCACTGGGGCACGCCGGGAATCCAGCGGTTCATGATCACCGCGCCGGCCGTCGCTTCGATGCCCAGGACGATGATCCAGAACCAGGCGTAGAGCCATCCGATGGAGAACCCGGCCCATCGGCCGATGGCCCGGTCGGCGTACGCCGAGAACGACCCCGTCTGCGGATTCGCCGCCGCCATCTCGCCGAGCATGCGCATGACGAGCACGACGACGACTCCGGCGAGTGCGTAGGCGACCAGCACCCCGGGACCGGTCTCCCGGATCGCAGCGCCCGAGCCGACGAACAAGCCTGCACCGATGACACCCGCGATCGCGATCATCGACAGGTGCCGCTTCTCGAGCGTGTGCCTCAGCTCGGGCTGATCGCTGTTCGACATGGGAACCCCTTCACAACCAGGTTTGGTATCGAGTGTGATGTACCTCTCGACCGCCTGAGTCTGAGGTTCCCGCTCCGCCGCTGTTATAGACACATCGGCGAGCCGTCGATCCCGACGTTCGACGAAACGGCAGATGCGCGGCGCCGGCCTGGGATTTTCCGGCGGTCCGAGCGGTCGCGTGGGAGTCGACTTAACGGGAAGTTAACGGGGGTGGTCCGGACAAAGTCGGCATCTCGGTCGCCGCGGCGAGGGCGGACGCCGGGCCGGTCGCGTGGCCGGCCCCGGGCGGACCGGTGCGCGGTTATGCCGGGTCGGCCCGTTCCCGCACGAGGATCCACCGGTTGCTGCCGCCCCGCCTGCGGTAGGACAACTCGTCCAGCGCCGCCAGGGCGATCGCCAGGCCCCGGCCCCGCTCGGCCATGTCCCCGGGCATCCGGACCGTCTCGAGGTCGACGCGCGCGGGCCGGCCGTCGTCGTGGAAGCAGGCCTCGATCCGGTCCGGGGACAGGCGCAGCTCCAGCCGCATCGTGACCGGAGCGCCGTCGCCTGCGTGCTCGACGATGTTGGCGGCGATCTCGGCCACCGCGATCTCGAACGGGAATCGATCCTCGTCCTCCACCTGCCCCGCGCACATCATCTTCTCGATCAGCGCGTGCACGTCGGTGAGCGTGTCGGCGCCCGTGACGGTCGTCAGGGCCCAAGATCCCGCGCCGGGGTCAGTCGCCATCGAACGCGGCGTCCGCGGAGTCGTACGTGCGCAGCACGCGGTCGAGGCTCGTCAGCGACAGCACGCTGCGCACCTGCGCCGTGGGCGCCGCCAGCCGCAGGTCCCCGCCGGCCTGCCGGGCGGCCTTGAGCCCCGACACCAGCGCCCCGAGCCCCGACGAGTCGATGAACTCGGTGGCGCCGAGGTCGACGACGACGCGGGCGGACCCGCTCTCGACGAGGCCGCGCAGCTGTTCCCGCAGCCGCGGTGCGGCGACCATGTTCAGCCGGCCCTCGGGCCGGACCACCACCACGTCCGAGCCGGTGGTGCGGGTTGCGAAGTGCGTCATCGTCTTCCTTCCATGTCGGGCCCGCGGTAGCGGACCGCCGGTATCACCACACTCAGGATCGCCAGGTCGAACAGCACCCAGAACAGGTTGACGCCGACGCCCAGCACCGAGCTCGCGCCCAGATACAAGCGCACCACGCCCACCACCGACGCGATCACCAGCAGCGCCATGGCCGCGATCTGGTACCGCACCTTGCCCCACGGGAGCGTGGCGCGGCCCTGCCGCGTCTTCGGGGTCACCGCGAAGTCGAGGGGCTTGTGCAGGTACACGTTGCGAAACGCCGTCCAGCACGCCTTGATCCACACCGGGAACAGCGCCAGGCTGTACTGCTGCCCCCGCCAGGTCGGGGTGCCCCGACCGACCACGAAGAACAGCATCTGGTTCAACAGCAGGAACGGGATGAGCCGGCCGAAGAAGTCCCAGCTGTAGGCCTGCACGGGCAGCACTCCGAAGATCAGGTAGATCACCGGCGCGGCGATGTAGGCGACGGCCGCGAAACCCGCGAGGTAGCTCCACATCGTCGCCCAGTACATCAGCCGCTGCGGGATCGTCAATCCTCGCTGCACGAGCGGATTCTCCCGCAGCATCACCTGGATCGTGCCCTGCGCCCAGCGCAGCCGCTGGGTGAGCATCGTGCCCACGTCCTCCGGCGCGAGACCGTGCGCGAGCACCTCGTGGTGGTAGACCGACTTCCAGCCCATCCCGTGCAGGCGCATCGACGTGGCCATGTCCTCGGTCACCGAGATCGTTGCCAGCGCCAGCGTCGGTTCGGCCTCGTCGTCGCGGCTGACGTCGACGGCGCGGATCATCGTGCGGATCGACTCGAGCGCCCCGAGCGGCGACCACTCGCGGTCTGCGAGGCGCGACAGTGTCGTCTCGTCGAGCAGAACTCCGTCGGCGTCGGACCCGGGGGTGGCGGTCAGGGCGGCGATCGCCTCCAGGTCTGCGCGGATCGATCCGGCGTCCGCGTCGACCACGGCCCGCGCGGCCTCGTCCACGCTCTGCTGGAACCGGTAGGTCACCTCGGCGAGCGGCTGTCCCTGCCGGACGGCCGCGCGGGCCGTGCGCACGGCCACCCGCACCGAATCGAGGGCGGCGAGAACCTCCGGCTGGTTCGCACCGACCTCGGATCGCGCCCGGTCGAGCACCTTGCCGGCCGTGCGCAGCGCCCGCACCACGCCCTCCTCGACGGCACGGACGTAGCCGGTGATGCCCAGCTGCATCAGCGCCTCGCGGCGCAGGATCGCGTTCGAGCCGCAGAAGAAGGCGGCGTTCCAGCCGTCCTTGCCCTGCTGGATCGGGCCGTAGAACAGCGGGGCCTGGCTGCCCAGCGGATCGGAGTCCGGCACGTTGACGAAGTACTGCGGTGTCTGCACCAGGGCCGTCCGCTCATCCTCGAAGTAGCCGAGGGTGCGGTGCAGGATCTCCGGGTCGGGCACCTGGTCGGCGTCGAGGACGAGGATGAACTCGCCGTGCGTGTGCAGCAGGGCGTTGTTGAGGTTGCCCGCCTTGGCGTGCCGGGGCTTGTTCGTCCAGCTGGCCGCCCGCGTCATGTACCGGACCCCGAGTTCGGCTGCGGCGCGCTCCAATTCGGGCCGCTCCCCGTCGTCGAGGATCCATGTCTCGTGCGGATACCGGATGCGTGCCGCCGCCTCGGCGGTCCCGATCACCAGGTCGACCGGCTCGTTGTAGGTGGTGATGAAGACGTCGACGGTCAGCCCGTCCGGCGGGACCGGCGGCGCGGCCCGCCGGCGCCACCGCCACATCGTGAGCCCGAACAGCATCGAGTCGATCAGGCTGTACGTCTCGGCGACGACGAGTGGCACCGCGATCCACCACGCGGACCAGTTGACGGAGAACAGCCAGCGCCACACCACGTAGTTCACGCCGAGCAGCACCGTCGCGGTGATCAGGATCCGCAGGCCCGGCGACGGGTAGCGGTCCGCACCGGCCGCACTCATGCGTCCTCGCAGCGACGGACGGCGACGACGGTGACGTCGTCCATCGGTGGGTTGCCTTCGGCCAGCGCCCGCGCCGCCTCGGTCAGGTCGTGCGGCGTCGCATGGTCGGCCACGAACCGGTACAGGGCCTCCCGGTCGCTGTGCTCGTCGAGCAGGTCGAGCAGCCCGTCGGAGCAGATCACCAGCGTGTCACCGGGTTCGAGGCGCGTGCACTGCGCCTGCCACGACGTCTCGCGGAGCACGCCGACGGGTAGCCCGGTGCCGGTCAGCGGCACCACGGAGCCGTCGCGACGGCGGATCGCGGCCAGGCCGTGCCCGGCGTCGACGTAGTCCACCGACCCGGTGGCGAACTCGACGGCGGCATGGAACACGGTGACGAAGGTGCCGGTGTGTTCGCAGTCGTCCGTGAGGTTCTCGGCGGCGGCGCCGAGCGCGGCGCCCGTGTCCAGGACGCTGCACGCCTCGGCGTGGCTGAACCGCTCCATCACCCGGGACGCGCCGCGGAACGTGGAGCGCACCGCCGAGGACAGGATCGCCGCGCCGAGGCCCTTGCCCATCACGTCGGCGACGGTGACGACCAGCCCGCCGCGCAACCGGTAGTGGTCGTAGAAGTCGCCGCCGACCACGAACGCCGGAATGCACACGGCCTGCACCTCGAATCCGGGCAGCCCGGTCAACGGGCGCGGCAGCAGCTGGGCCTGCATCGCGGCGGCGCGATCGAGTTCGTCGGCGCGCTGCAGTTCCCGCTGCGCCCATTCGGCGAGTTCGGCGAACGCGTCGAGCTGGTCGGGGTCGAGTGTCCGCGGCTCGGTGTCGTAGATGCAGAACGTGCCGACGGGATGACCCGCGGGACCGTACAACGGGTAGCCCGCGTAGAAGCGGACGCCGTCGGCGCCGCCGACCCCGGGAATGCCGGCGAACCGGGGGTCGGCCGAGGCGTCCTCCACGATCAGCGTCGGATCGCCGGGATGGTGGTAGGTGCGCGCAATCGTGGTCTTGCACATGCTCTCCTCGCGCGGCACCTGTACGAGGTCGAGCCCCTGGAGGGACTTGAACCAGAGCCGGTCCCGGTCGAGCAGTGCCACACTCGCCATGGGCACCCCGAACACGTGCCGGGCCATGCGGGTGATCTGCTCGAACCGGTCTTCTCGGGGCGTGTCGAGGATCTCCAGCCGTTCGAGGTCGCGGACCCGCTGGTCCTCGAGGTCGTCGGGGAGGTGCGAGGCGTCGGTCGTCACGTCAGCGCTGCCCCCTCTGCAGGGCTTCCGCCAGCGCGGCAGCCGCTTCCGGGGTGCTCGCCAGCCGCCAGTCGGTTTCCTTGTCGTGATCGAACCAGACGAACGCCGCCACATCCGTCCGGTCGTCGAGGAAGGAGATCAGGTCGCCGACCCAGTCCGGCTTCGACCCGCCGACATCGGTGCTGCCCACCTCGGTGACCACGATCGGCTTGCCCGGCGCGATCCGGCCGAGCTCGTCGAGGGTCTCCTCGAACAGCTCCCGCGGCGACGTCCAGCGGCTCCACGGCTGCGTGGCGCCCCAGTTGTATCCGTCGGCCCCGACCACGTCGACATACTCCGCCCCCGGGTACAGGTCCGCGATCATGCTGCTGCCCTCGAACGAGACGTTCGGAGCCCACACCCATTTCACGTTGGCCACCCCTTTCGACGCGAACAACTCGTGCACGTGACGCCACGCGGCGACGTAGACGTGCGGCGGTGTCCCCCCGGCCGGACTCCAGGGGTACCAGGTCCCGTTCGGCTCGTGCGCGAAACGCAGGTAGACGGTCGAACCCCACGCGGCGAGCTCGTCGGCCCAGCGGTAGAGGTAGTCGTCGTGCACGCCCGCGGCGATCGACGCCATCGTGAACTCGCCGCGCTCGTACCGCCCGTCGCCGAGCCAGCGCCACGGCTCCCACGTGACGATCGGGTCGGCGCCCAGCCGCCGCACGGCGGCGAGCCCCGCGACGGGCGGCGGCGAGGCGAAGTCGGAGAACGACAGCACCACGGTCGGGGGAGTGCCCGCGATCTCGGCGACCCGTTCGAACTCGTCGACGGCGGTCGGGCCGCCGGGCGTGCTCACGCCGAATCGCAGGCACGCGCCGACCGGCTCGTGCAGCGGCGTGATCGCGGCGCCGCAGTCGATCGCCGGCGCGCATCCCACGGCGGTCGACACCGCGACGGCGAGGCCCGCCGCGACCGCCGCCGGGCGAGGATGTCCGTTTCTCACCGCTCCACCCTCGCATCCCGGGCGAACCGTCGCCGGGTTTGTGACGGTTCGTCCGGGATGCGAGCGGGGTCTATGCCGGACGTCCGGGTCCGTGCAGCGGTGTGCCGCAGGGTGCAACACGATGCAACGCTGGCCGCACCCACCTGCCGTGCGGTGTGCTCTGTATCACAACAGTTCAGGACGAGGAGCACGCAATGACCGACACACTGACCCCACCCGACGCCGCGATCACCGGACCGCAGGAGAGGGTCGACGCGTGGCTGGCCGACTTCGAGGCCGCCCTCGCCGCGCGCGACGTCGAGGCCGCCGCGGGCATGTTCGCCACCGACAGCTTCTGGCGCGACCTGGTCGCCTTCACCTGGAACCTCAAGACCGTCGAGGGCCGGGAAGGTGTCGCCGACATGCTCCGTGCGCGGCTGCACGACGCCGACCCCAGCGGGTTCCGCACCACCGAGCCCCCCACCGAGGACGGCGGCGTCGTCAGCGCCTGGATCGCGTTCGAGACCGCTGTGGGCCGCGGCGTCGGGCACCTGCGGCTGAAGGACGAGGGTGCCTGGACCCTGCTCACCACGATGCAGGAGCTGAAGGGGCACGAGGAGAGCAAGGGTGTCCGCCGGCCCAAGGGCGTGCAGCACGGCGCCGACCGCAACCGCGTCACCTGGTCCGAGAAGCGCGAGGCCGAGGAGCGCGAACTCGGCTACACCACCCAGCCGTACGTCGTGATCGTCGGCGGCGGCCAGGGCGGCATCGCCCTGGGCGCCCGCCTGCGCCAGCTCGGCGTGCCCGCGCTCGTGCTCGACAAGCACGACCGGCCCGGCGACCAGTGGCGCGGCCGCTACAAGTCGCTGTGCCTGCACGATCCCGTCTGGTACGACCACCTGCCGTACATGCCGTTCCCCGAGAACTGGCCGGTGTTCGCGCCCAAGGACAAGATCGGTGACTGGCTCGAGATGTACACCAAGGTCATGGAGGTGCCCTACTGGTCCAAGACCACGTGCACCTCGGCGTCCCACGACGAGGCGACCGGCGAGTGGACCGTGAACGTGGTCCGCGACGGCGAACCCGTCGTGCTGAGGCCGAAGCAGCTGGTGCTCGCCACCGGCATGTCCGGCAAGCCCAACATCCCGACCTTCCCCGGCATGGACCGGTTCCGCGGGGACCAGCACCACTCCAGCCAGCATCCCGGGCCGGACGCGTATGCGGGCAAGAAGGCCGTGGTGATCGGCGCGAACAACTCGGCGCACGACATCTGCGCCGCGCTGTGGGAGGTCGGCGCCGACGTGACGATGGTGCAGCGCTCGTCCACGCACATCGTCAAATCCGACTCATTGATGGACCTCGGCCTCGGCGACCTGTACTCCGAGCGGGCCCTGGCCGCGGGGATGACGACGGCCAAGGCCGACCTGACGTTCGCGTCGCTGCCGTACCGGATCATGCACGAGTTCCAGATTCCCGTCTACAACGCGATCCGGGAGCGCGACGCCGACTTCTACGCCCGGCTCGAGAAGGCCGGGTTCATGCTCGACTTCGGGGACGACGGCTCCGGGTTGTTCATGAAGTACCTGCGCCGCGGGTCCGGCTACTACATCGACGTCGGTGCCGCCGAACTCGTCGCCGACGGCGAGATCAAGCTGGCCCACGGCGGCGTCCGCGAACTCACCGAGAACAGCGTGATCCTCGAGGACGGCACCGAACTCGAGGCCGACCTGGTGGTCTACGCGACCGGCTACGGCTCGATGAACGGGTGGGCGGCGGACCTGATCGGCCAGGACGTCGCCGACAAGGTCGGCAGGTGCTGGGGCCTGGGGTCGGACACCACCAAGGACCCCGGCCCGTGGGAGGGCGAGCAGCGCAACATGTGGAAGCCCACCCGGCAGGAGGGCCTGTGGTTCCACGGCGGCAACCTGCACCAGTCGCGGCACTACTCGCTGTACCTGGCGTTGCAGCTCAAGGCCCGGCACGAGGGGATCCCGACGCCGGTGTACGGGCTTCAGGAGGTCCACCACCTGAGCTGATCCCGGAAAGCGACGAGCCGCCGGCGCGCACGACGCGCCGGCGGCTCGGCGTGCCGAGACTGTGGGCGGGTGGCGTGCCGGACCTGGTGCCGGGTCAGGCTGCCGGGTCAGGCGTAGTGCCGCAGGACGAACTCGGTCAGACCCTTGCGGATCGTCTTCACCGCGTGCTTCTGGCCCTGCTTGAGCATGAAGCCCGGCACCGGGATCTTCGGGTCGGTGGACATCGTCACCCGCACGCGCGTCCCGCGCTCGGTGCGGGTCAGGCGGTACTCGCCGTCCTGGGAGTGCTGCATCTCGCTCTCGATCAGCGTCCACGAGGTGGACTCCTCGGTCCACTCGTGCTCGATCACCTGCGTGTCCGAGATGCCGAACAGTGCGAGCGTCATGCGCACGACGCGGGGCCGGCCGTCGTCGTGCCGCGATTCGACCTGCACGTCCTTGTGGGAGGACGACCACTCCGGGATGCGCTCGATGTCGGTCAACGCGCGCATCACCTGCTCGGGCGTCGCCTCGATCTCGAACTCGTCTGACACCGATGCGGCCATATGACTTCCCACTCCCTGGTCGATTCCCATGCCGGTGGTCCGGGTACCCGCCTCACGGACCCCCGACACGTGTTCCGACGAACGAGGCCCCCGGATCGCTCTCGATAGTGACATAGATCACAAAGCCGCCGTACTCTGGTCCAATGAGGCACGTGACGACCGGACCCCGGGACCTGCAGGTCGCCGTGGGCGACACCATCGAACTGCACCTGCCGGAGAACACCTCCCGCGACTACACCTGGTGCCCCACCCACATCGGCAAGGGTCTCCTGCTCAGCGACGTGCGATTCGTGCCGTCCCGGAATCCGCTCCCCGGCGCCGGCAGCGAACGCATCCTCTACCTGCGCGCCAAGCGGCCCGGCACCTGGCCGGTGTCGCTCCAGTTGCAGCGGGCCGAGCACAGGTCGGCGGACGAGCGGAGCATGACCGTCACCGTGACCTGACGGACCACTGCTCGTCGCCCCCGGCCGGTTGCGGTTCGCCCAGGCTCCGGCAGTGCGCCAGGTAGCGCCGTGCCCAGTAGTGCACCGGCCGATGGTCGCCGGCCGCGGTGAGTCGAGCCAGCGCCCGGGTGCGGTCCACCAGCTGCTCGTGCAGGACCCGTTCCAGCACCGCCACCCGGCGCCCGTCGCCGGACGTCGCAATCTGCTCCACGCAGCGACTCAGGCGCGCGGCCCGCGCCGACGGGCGCTCGGCCGGCGCGCCGCCATCCTGGAGGGCCTGCTCCAGAGCGTCCCGGTAGCCGAGCGCGTGCTCCAGATCGTCCGCGATCTCCCGCAGGCGCACCGGGTCGGCCGTGCGCTCCCGGCGCGCCGCCAAGATCTGGATCTGCGTCTGCGTCAACTGCAGCACCGCCCGGAGGTGGACGGTCAACGTGCTCTCGTGCATGGTTCTTCCTCGCTCGACCGGTCTGTCACGGTCGAGTACACCCGCATCCTCTTAGCGATGGCTTAGCGCCGATCGGCCTCGATCGGGCGGGTCCACCAGTTCGCGGAGGCTACGCTGAAACCCGGTCGTTCCGGTCGCACAGGAGGCGAACGTCATGGCAGGACGCATCGTGCACTTCGAGCTCCCCTACGACGACGGTGACCGCGCCCGGTCCTTCTATCGCGACGCATTCGGATGGTCGCTCGCGGACGTCCCCGGCATGGACTACACCCTCGTCACCACCGGTCCCGTCGACGAGACCGGCACCTCCACCGAACCCGGGTACATCAACGGGGGCATGTTCCGACGCGACGAGTTGAAGAGTCCCGTCGTGACCGTCGACGTCGAGGACATCGACGCCGCGCTGCAGAGGATCGAATCCCTCGGCGGGAAGACGGTGACGGGGCGAATGCCCGTCGGCAACATGGGATTCGCGGCGTACTTCGCCGACACCGAGGGCAACGTGATCGGGTTGTGGGAGTCGAGGCGCGGCGTGTAGCGGCCGCGTCGGGGGCTGTTCGACGTCGACTGTGAACGCACCCTGCGAGGAGGGCCGGGGCGGATCGACTCGGCCCGTGCACCCCGCGGGGTGCTGGGCGCACCTCAGCCGTTCACGGTGACTCGCGCCTGTCCAGGATCACGGACGCGGTCGTTGCGACCACCCGGTCGTGGTGGTCGGTCAGTGCGATGAGGACGTCCCGTGCCGCAGGTCCGGGGATCTCGGCGAGCGCTTGCGTGACGCGCAGGCGTGCAGGCGCGTCGAGCGTCCCGTCGAGTACTTCCTGCACGGCTCGGACGACGTCGACCGTGGACACCGACACGGCGGCCAGCATGCCGAGAACCTCGGCGGCTTCGACGTCGGCCCGGCCCTCGACGACCATCTCCAGCAGGATCGGCACGGCCTCCCCGGCACCCCGGGAGCCGCGGGCCACGGCGGCGCGGTCGCGGACGGTGACATCGCTGTCGTCGAGAGCCTTCGACGGCAGCGCGGTCGCGGCTGGGACGTGCACCTCCGCGACAGCAGCGATCGTCCTCCGCCGGACGTCGATGTCTGCCGAGTCCAACCCGGCAGCCAACTCCGCCAGCCCCGCAGCCCCTGCCCTCGCCAACGACCAGCGCAGCGCCCCGGCGACATTCGGGTCGTCCTCTGCGAGTGCTGCCTCGGCCAGAGCCTCGACGGGCAGCGCCGCGTTCTCGTGCTGCGACAGGACGGCCTGCTGACGGCGGGACCCGGACTCCGATTCGAACGCGTGTAGCAGTGTGACGATGCGCAGGACGTCCTCCCACGCTTCCGGCGCGGCCGAGTCGACCCGCTCGAGTCGCGCAAGCAGTTCGGTCTCGGCAGCGATCCGCGCACGGGTGTGCCGGATCAGGTCGTGCACCAACTCGGCCGGCGCGAAGTCGAGTTCGTCCAGCGCGCGTTTGGTTTCGTGCAGCGACAAGCCCAGACTCCTGAGGCTCTCCACATGGAAGAGGCGACGGATGTCGTCGGTGGTGTACTCGCGGTAGCCGCCGGAGGTGCGACCCGTCGGCGTCACCAGACCCAGGGCGTCGTAGTGGCGCAGCATGCGGGTGCTGACACCGGAACGTCGCGAGACCTCACCGATCAACATCACGTCACTTCCCGGTCCGGTGCGGTGGCGGCGACACGTTTCGCCAGCTCCAGCGACAGTGTGAACCCGCTGTCGGGATCGAGGCGGAGCCGTTCGGTAGCTTCCGCATGCGCCCGGACGCCGGGGTCGGAGCTCACCATGGCCGCTTCCAGGACCGGCGTCGCCGCCTCGTCGAGCATCGCCAGTGCACGGCTGAGGCTGAGTTGCAGGTCGTGGTCGCCTCGGCCGAGTGCGGTCCCCAGAGCCGCGGCGAGCCGGCCCTCGCTGCCGGCCGGCACGAGCGTGACAGCCGCCCGCCAGGCACTGCGGGCAACGTCGTCGTCCCCGTCGTGCAGCATCGCCGACACCGCAGGCCAGGCCTTCCGATCGCCGATCTTGGACAGCGTGTGCAGGGCCTGACTGCGGGCCTGCGCGCTGCCGGAGCCGAGTTCCTCGAGCAGTCTCGGCACGGTGACGTCGGCCGGGAGCCGGCACAGCGCCCACGTCAGCATGTCGCGGACGAAGAAGTCCGGTTCGACGCCGCACCGGCCGACGAGGATGGTCGTGAGCCGCACGTCGGCGAGGGTGCCGGCCTCGAGCGCCGACCGCAGCCGAGTTGCCGGATCGGCACTGACGAGGGCGGCGACGAGGCGAGCATCCGGCTCGCCGTGGCTGGCTGTGTTCATGGGATACACCTCCTTCGTCGACCATTCGAGCGCTTGTCACAGTGTGAAGGTCAAGTGATGCTCGCCGTCGGCGCAGCGCCTGGCGTCACGATCCGCGCGCACCGACGAAAGCATCTCCCTCGGCCGCATCCGTCGTGCGGGGAATCGGCGCTGTTCGAGGGACCGTCCGGCCCCGGATTCACCGCTCGTTCACGCGGCGTGCCAGGTGGGGGCGCCCGACTGCAGCGTGATACTTGCCCCGTCGATGGTGACGGTAGCGGTGATCGCGTCCGCAGCGGTCTGCACCGGCAGCAGGTCGGTGTGGGCTTTGCGGTGCCGGGGGCGCCGGTCGTCTCGTTGCGCCAGTGAACCGTGCACGGGCAGTAGTCGAAGTCCATGGTCCACCCGCGAAGCGGCGGGGTGCTCGGATCGGTGCGCAGGTACACCGCCGCATTGATCAGGGGGTGATGTTGCCGGCCGAGCCGGTGTTGCCGGTCACCAGACCCCAGTCACTTGACGTAAGGTCGCTTGTCGTCCAGCAACTCGGTATGGGTCGATGCGGTGCAGCCGGTAGCGGGTGATTGCGGACGCATCGAGACCGGTGCTGCGGACGGTCAGTGAGTCGACGGCAGCCACGTCCGGGCAGCGGTCACCAACGCGGCGACCCCGATCGGCAGCGTCGGTTCGATTACAGGGGCGTAGTGGGGTGAATGGTTGGACGGCACGGTGAGCAGCGCGGGATCGGTCATGTCACCGGTGGTGAAGAGCGACGGATCGGCGCCGCCGAGAAGCCAGTAGGACAGCGGCGCCCCGGCGGTGGTCGCGAGAATGCCGACGTCCTCGCTTCCGGCGCCGGCTCCCGGATCGAGAATGTTGTCCTGCCCCAGCCAGGTCGCGAAGGCCTCGAGGCTCGTGCGCAACGCGTCCGCGTCGTTGGTGACGACCGGAAAGCGCTCGATCTCGGTGATGGTCGGGTCCTCCGGCGCGCCGGCCGTGGCAGCTTCGCCGCGCACGATGCGTTCGACACTGTCGAGGATGCGGCGGCGCACGGCGGTGTCGTAACTGCGGATGTTCAACTGGATCTCGGCGTGCCCGGGAATCACGTTCGCGGCGTCACCGGCATGGATCGACCCGACGGTGAGCACCGCGGTCGCGGTACTCGGAATCTCCCGGGAGACGACGGTCTGCAGACGCAACACCGTGGCGGCGGCCAACACGATGGGATCGACCGACGCCTCCGGCATCGATCCGTGCGCGCCCCTTCCGACGAGCCGCACCCGCAGAGAATCCGAGCCCGCGTACGACGGGCCGGGATGTCCGGCGATCTTGCCGGCCGGCAGGGGCGCCACGTGCTGACCGAGCACGACGTCCGGCTTCGGGAATCTGTCGAACAGCCCGTCGTCCACCATGGCCTGCGCACCCGCGCCCAGCTCCTCGGCGGGCTGGAACACCAGCAGTAGGGTGCCGGTCCAGCCGGACCGGTCGGCAGCGAGAATTCGGGCCGCGCCCAGCAGGCAGGTGGTGTGCAGGTCGTGGCCGCACGCATGAGCGACCGGCACCGTGCCGCCGTGCTCGTCGGTGGCTGTGGCGGTGCCGGCGTAGTCGAGCCCGGTGTCCTCGCGGACGGGAAGGGCGTCCATGTCCGCCCGCAGCAGCGCGGTCGGCCCCGGCCCGTTCTTCAGGACGCCGACCACGCCGGTCTTCCCTACGCCGGTGGTGACCTCGAATCCCGATGCCCTCAGCCGGTCGGCCACGATCGCGGCGGTGCGGTGTTCTCGGAATCCGAGCTCGGGATGCCGGTGCAGGTCCTTGTACAGATCGACGAGTGCCGGATCGATCGTGATACCGCCGGGTGCGGTCATGGTTTTCCTTCGATTACGTCTTCTGCTGGGCAGACGACTCGACCTTCGAGTTCCATGAGGCTGGCTGTGCACACGGAGCGCGGTTGTGCGTGAGGCCATCCTTCCACGCCCTTACTCGGCGCGGGGTGACTTCATGCGACCCGGCTCGAACGGGTTGCGCACGAATACGTTCGGCCACCGCCTCGCCCGAAGCGCTATCGGCCACAGCCGGCGCGGGTCGAGGGCTGCCCTGGCGAAGCCTGGGGCGCCGGACCGGTGGTCGACGAGGTGTGCAAGCTCGACGAAGCCGGTGTGGTGACACGGAGACTGGTGTAATGGTGTGCGGCGAGGGGGGTTCCATCGATACTGTCGACGAGGCGGCGTTGCGGGACGCGGGTGCGGGTTGACAGGCCCTGAGCGTCACGGCGAGCAGCGGGAACCGCGCAGTCGCGATGGTGGTCGGGCCCGAACTGTGACGGAGGTGCGTATGACAGTCGCTGACACGGTGGCGCCGCTGGTTCGTGCGGTGCTGGGCGCGCAGGCTCCGGTCGGGATCAGGTGTTGGGACGGCAGTCGGAGTGGGCCTGCGGACGCGCCCTGGCGGGTGCACCTGGTCAATAGGCGTGGTCTACGGCGATTGCTGTGGGCGCCCAACGATCTCGGTTTCGCTCGGGCCTACGTCTCCGGCGACATCGACATCGAGGGGGACCTGCTCGCCGGTCTGGACGTGTTGGAGCAGGTGTCGGACCCGAGCCGCGGCCCGGGTGTCCGGATCGACGGGCACACGAAGAAGGCGCTGGTGAAAGCGGCGCTGCGCCTGGGGATCCTCGGCCCGCCCCCGCGGCCGCCGGCGGAGGAGATGAAACCGGTGCGCGGGCGCCGGCACGACAAGGGGCGTGACGCCGCCGCGATCAGCCACCACTACGATGTCGGCAACGACTTCTATCGACTCGTGCTCGGAGAGTCGATGACCTACTCGTGCGCATACTGGGCGGCGCAGAGCGAGGATCTGGACGCCGCCCAGTACGCCAAATGCGATCTGGTGGCCCGCAAACTCGGCCTGACCGCGGGGATGCGGGTACTCGACGTCGGCTGCGGGTGGGGGACCTTCGCGCTGCACGCGGCACGTCACTACGGCGCGCACGTCGTCGGTGTCACCCTGTCCCACGAACAGGCGGACTACGCCCGCAAACGGATGGTCGACGCGGGCGTGGGCGAGTTGGTGCAGATCCGGGTCCAGGACTACCGCGACGTCACCGATGGCCCCTACGACGCGATCTCGAGCATCGGCATGGCCGAGCACGTCGGTGCTGCGATGCTGGCGACCTATGCCGCGGACCTGTTCGCGCTGCTACGCCCGCAGGGGCGATTGCTCAACCACGCGATCTCGCGGCGACCGGGCAAATCCCTCGCCGAGTTCTCGAAAACGTCGTTCATCGATCGCTATGTGTTCCCCGACGGCGAGATCGTGCCGCTCGCGACGATGATCGAGGCGATCGAAGGGGCCGGTTTCGAGGTGCGCGATGTCGAGTCGCTGCGCGAGCACTACGCGACGACCCTGCGGGCCTGGGTGGCGAACCTGGAGTCGAACTGGGACGAGGCGGTGGCCCACAGCAGCGCCGGGCGGGCACGAGTATGGCGGCTGTACATGGCCGGCTCGGCGTTGGCATTTGCGGCGAACCGGCTCGGGATCAATCAGGTTCTGGCGGTCAAATGCACCGAACGGGGTCACAGCGGCATGCCCGGCACCCGCGCCGAACTCTTGCGGCCACCCGAACCGGACCCCTCTCCGCCGGGCCACAGTCACACGCAGTGATGTCGGTCCTCTGCCGGCACACGGACACGATGCGGAGTTCTACCGGCTTCTGACGAGGTAGCCGGAGTTTGCTCGGCTCGACCGAGCTGACCATTCCGCGACCTTGCCACGGGCCTCGACTGGGATGATCCGAACTGACACCATTCGTACCCGTCGCGGCGACCGCCGTCGCACCCGAGAGTCCGAGGAGCCCCATGCCGAGTCGCACAGCCGGTGTCACCCTTGTGTCGGCCCTTGCGATGGCGATCCTGGCCGGGTGCGCGCAGCCGCAGGACGGGCAGCCGGTGGCCGAACCGACCACCGCGACGTCCTCCCGTCAGGCACCCACCGGCGGGGCCGCCGTGTCCACGACGGTGGGCGAACAGCCGTGCGACCCGGATGTCGACCTCGACGCACCCGAGGTCTTCGCGGTGGTCGAGCAGCTACCCCCGCCGCAGCAGATCCCCGATGCCACGTGGCTGCAGGCGTACAACGGCAACTACAACCGCTGCAGCGACCTGAGCTACGCGCAGGTCGGGATCGTGGGGGCGACGGGATCGTCGCCGACCCACCTGCTGTTGTTCCACCGCGGCGACTACGTCGGCACCGCTACGCCGTGCGCGCTGAACCCGGCGGTGGTCGCAACGGCCTTCGACTCCATCGACGTCGAATACAACTACCCGCGCGAGGGCGAGCCGAACGCGGCCGCTACCGGTTTCGCGGAGCTGACGTTCACGTGGTCCGACGGCGGGGTCGTCACCGTCGGGCGACTGCCGGACGAGTACCTGGAGTCGACGGGATGCGACGAAATGCGGTGACATCGCCGGGCACTTCGATTGCCGCGGCATCGACGCGAACGTCGGTACGATCGCGGCAAGGTCGGGAAGCCACCCTCAGGACTGCCCGACGGAACAGACAAGGCAGAAACGATGGCAGTCGCCCCCATTCCGGTGGACCAGCGTGTGATCGGGATCGATTCGCGGCGCTTCGCCTCGATCGAGAAGGCGCTCGTCGAACTGATCACCAACAGTGACGACAGCTACTCCCGGCTGGACAACGGCCGCGCACAGGCGAACGGCCGCATCGACATCACCTACGAGCGCCACCAGTCGGGCGCGGTCCTGCAGGTCACCGACCATGCCGAAGGTATGCCGTTCGATCAGGCCGCCCGCATCCTGGCGTACGGGGCAGCCCACAGCCCGCTGTCGCGGGGCGAGGGCCATGGGCGGGGCTACTTCGGGCGCGGCCTCAAGCAGGCCGTGTTCGGTGTCGGCGCCGGAACGGTCGAGACCGTCAAGGACGGCCGGCTCACCCGCATCGACCTCTTCCGCGGCGAGAACGGCGGCTACCTCTACGACGACCACGGCGGCGACCGGCCGGTCTCCGACGACGACCGCGAACGCCTCGGCATCCCCGGGAACGGTACCCGGGTGACGTTGGTCGTGGAGAACCCGCACGTGGTCATCTCCCGGTACCAGACCGTGGTGCAGGCGCTGTCCGACAACGTCTACCTGCGTGAGGTGCTGTCGCGGCGGAGCGTGGAGGTGGTGCACGTCGCCGGTCGGCACGAGATCCAGCGCAGCGGCCGGGTGCTCTTCGACGAACCCCCGGCGCTCGTGCTGATCGGTCCGGACGCGCCCGGCAGCTTCGACTTCGACGGCGACGAGTACACCTTCACCCTCACCCTGAAGCGGGCCGAAGGTGCCGAGCTGGCCATGTCGGGGGACGAGCGCACGAACGGTCTCGTCGTCGTCTCGGGCCTCGCCGTGCTCGACTGTCAGATGTTCGAGTACGAGAACCAGGTGGGCGCCGAGTACCTGTTCGGCACCGTGCACTGCGCGGCCCTGATCGAGCGGCTCGGGCAGGGTGAGCCGATCATCAGCGACGAGCGTGAGGGTCTGAACCACAAGGACCGGTTCGTCGCCGCATTCTCGCATGCGGTCAGCGTTCGGCTCGCCGAATATGTGCTGGCCGAACGCGATCAGCTCAGACACCTCGAGCACGCGATAACCTCCGAGCACACCGCGCACATGATCGACCGGCTGCTGCACCGGATGAGCGAGTCGGCGATCCGGGATCTCGGGATCGGGCCGGCGCCGACATCGGCACCGCTGACGACCGCGACCGGCACGGGGAAGTCGGTCGTCCTTGAATTCACGACGCCCTTCTACTACCGCAGGCCCGGCCATCGGTTCCACGTCACTCTGGAAGTCGACACCGAGCGCCTGCCCGGCGACGACAGGCTGACGATCACGTACACGCTGCCCGACTCGATGCGGATCGACCCCTGGCCCGCCGAGATTGCCGTGGAGCAGAAGGCCGGTGTGCAGCGGCTGGAATGGACGGTCGTCGGCGAGGCGGCCGGGGAGCGCGGCGAGATCATGGTGCGGTCCGGGGCGTTCTGGGCGTGGTGCGAGATCGTCATCGCCGAGAACGCGCCGTCGCCGCACCATGTGCCGCGCCCGCACACCCCGCCCCATCCGGAGGAACACCGACGGCCGCCACGCGACCACGGCGAGGACATGTTCGTCGGCTACGACCTGCGCTATCTCGGGGACGACGGTGGACGTGCCGTGTACGACCCCGAGCAGCGAACGATCCTCATCAACACCGGCGACCCCACCGTGCAGCTGTATCTGGACGGCCGGGGCCGGTTCCGGGATGCGGCACGACTGCTGCTGGCCGAGTTGTTCCTCGACGTGATCGCCGGCGAGTTGGCACGCCGATCGCTCGAGAACAGGGGCTTGCAGGACGACGTCCACGCCTACACCGCCGCCAAGCAGAAGATCATCCGCCGCTACGGCGCGCAGATCCACAAGTCGTTCGCCTGACCGCGATTCGGGGTGGTGCCGTGACGAATGCACGCGGACCGGCCGGGAGTCCGTCCCCGGACGCGATGCTCGAGGTCGCGCTCGCGGAGGCCCGGCTCGGCCTCGCCGAGGGCGGCATCCCGATCGGCGCGGCCCTGTTCGCCGCCGACGGGACGCTGCTCGGCCGCGGCCACAACCGGCGGGTGCAGGAGGGGGACCCGTCGCTGCACGCCGAGACCGCCGCCTTCCGGGCCGCGGGCCGCCGGCGCGACTACCGCTCGACGATCATGGTGACGACGTTGTCGCCGTGCTGGTACTGCAGCGGCCTGATCCGGCAGTTCGGCATCGGCGCGGTGGTGATCGGGGAGAGCGTCACGTTCACCGGCGGCCACGACTGGCTCGCCGAGCACGGGGTCGAGGTGACGGTGCTGAACGATCGACGCTGCATCGACATGATGGCGACGTTCGTCGCCGAGCACCCGGACCTGTGGCACGAGGACATCGGCGTCACACCCCCCGAGTAGGGCGATCACCGAGTAGGAGCGATCACCGGGCCGTCGGTGGGGGAGCGGCCGGCTCGCACCCCTCGACGGTGATGCGGGCCAGTTCCGCGACGAAGTCCGCCGTGCTCCGGGACTCCGCGAGCGCTCGCCGCTGACGGCGCGCGCCGTTGCCCCGGCGCAGGATCCGCCGCACCGATGCGCGCGCGGACGGGAAGTCGCCGGCCTCCTCGAGGCCGGGCCGCACGTGCTCGAGCAGCGAGCCCAGCAGCCGGGCTGCGGGGACGGGCCGTTGCGTCAGCGGGTCCATCCCGTAGCCGTCGATGCCCTCCCGCGCGGCGCGCCAGCACGCGGCCTTCAGTCGGTCGGCCTCGAGCCGGGGCGCCGGGTCACCGCGGTGGACGGCGGTGAGCGCGGTGGACACGAGTCCGCGGACGAGGGTGGCGGCGGTGACGGTCTCCTCGATCGTGGCGGGCACGTCGCAGACCCGGATCTCGAGGGTGGGCAGGTGCGGCGAGAGCCGGATGTCCCAGTAGACCATCGCGGGGTCGAGGACGGTGCCGGCGTCGAGCATCATGGCGACGACGTCGTCGTAGTGCCGGGCGGACCGGAAGAAGGGCGGCGGCCCCCCGCTGGCCCAGCGCCCCCACTGGATGTGACGCCAGCTGGCGTAACCGGTGTCGGCGCCGGCGGTGACGGACGAGTTCGCCGTGAGCGCGAGCAGGGCGGGCAGCCAGGGCCGCAGGTGATTGCAGACCTGCACCGCGACGTCGCGATCGGGCACCCCGACGTGGACGTGACAGCCGCAGATCACCTGATCGGTCACCACCCCGAAGTGCTCGGCCATCCGCCGGTACCGGGCGGCGTCCGTGAGCGCCCCGGGCGGGGTGGTGTCGAACGGGGGCACTGCCGCCGCGAGCAGGCGGGACCCGGCGCGTGCGGCGGCCGCCGCCGCCACCGTGCGCGAGACGCGCAGTTCCTGCCGCAGGTCGTCGATCCGGGTGCAGACCGGTGTGGCGGTCTCGACCTGGCAGCGCGACAGCTCGAGCTGGAGGTCGAGCCCGGACTCGCGGGCATCGGCCACGACGGCGGCGTTGCTCAGCCGGGGCCGGCCGGAGTCGGCGTCGACGAGCAGCAACTCCTCCTCGACGCCCATGGTCAGCAGCCGGCCCGGGACATCGCCACGGTCGGATTCGGCACGGCGCGGCAGCGTGGACGTCATCGTCTCCTCCAACCGGAACGGCCGAAACAGCTCGGCAGGACCGTGGCTCCAGCCTGGCACGCGTCCCGGGCAGGTGGGAAGGAAACGGGAGGGAAATCAGGCGGCGCCGACGGCGTGGATGCCGCGTGCCCACTGCTGCAGCGGCCGGTCTCCGAGTGCGATCGCGAGGGATTCGAGGGTGCGGACGCGGTCGGCCAGCTGGTCCGCGAGGACGTGTTCGAGGGCGGCGACGCTGCGCCTGTCCGCCGAGCCGGCGATGGTGGCGATGCAGTCGCTCAGCCGCGCCGCCCGAGACGACGACGACTTCGCGGATGTCGTGTGCGAATGCAGAATTCGTTCGAGGGCGTCGCATCGTTCCGACAAATAGCGAATGTCCGCCGCAATTTGCTGCTTCGCCATCGGATGTGAGCTGCGCTCGTGGCGAATTTCGAGTATCTGCAGTTGCGTCCGCACCAATTGGTGTACGGCCCGAATCTGGTCGCTCAGTGCGCTCGTGTTCGTGTTCATCGGGTTCCCTCTGCCGAATTCGATGATAGCCCCGCACCGGGCGATCCGGCGCATACCGGAGAATCTCGACTTCCGGCCGAGAAAGGACAGAAACGGCGATTCGGAATTGGGATCGGCACGGCCGCGAAGGGAAACGGCGACGAGGAGCGCCGCAGCAATTGTTGCCGCCTTCCCCCACCGAGCCGGTCACCGCCTCGGTGCGGCCCGCTGCCGCGCCCGCGGCGAGATACCGGGGCCGGGAGCCGTCCGCCGCCGGCGGTGCGAGCTCAGTCCTCGGGCAGCGGCGCCGACCAGAGCAGGCGGGTGCCGCCGGTGTCGACCGCGGTAGCGGTGAAGGTGCCCGCGACCTCCTCGGCGCGGGAGGCGAGGTTGTGCAGTCCGCTGCGCGCGACGGTGGCGGGAATGCCGACGCCGTTGTCGGTGACGTCGATGGTGAGGTAGTCGTCGACCGACACGGTGACGGTGACGTTGTTCGCGCCGGAGTGGTGCACCACGTTGCTCATCGCCTCCCGCAGCACCGCCTCGGCGTGATCGGCGAGGGTTCCGGTGACCACGTTGAGCGGCCCGGACATGCGCACGACGGTGCGCAGGCCGACGTCGGCGGTGTGTTCGGCGACGATGTCGTGCAGGGCCTGCCGCAGTTGCCGGGTGCCCTCCATCCCGCCGTGCAGGTCGAAGATCGCGGTGCGCACGTCGGTGATGATGCTCTGCACGTCGTCGATCATGTCCGCCAGGCGCCCGCGGATCTCCGGCGCCCGGGTGCGGGCGTGGGTGCTCTGCAGGTTCAGGCCGTGGGCGAACAGCCGCTGAATGACGTGATCGTGCAGGTCCCGCGCGATGCGGTCCCGGTCGGCGAGCACGGTCAGAGAGTTGAGCCGTCGCTGGTCGTCGGCCAGCTTCAGCGCGAGCGCCGCCTGATCGGTGAAGGAGGTGGCGAGGAAGAGCTGACGGTCGTCGAACGGCTCCCGCCCCGGATCGCGAATGACCGACAGCACCCCCGAAATGGTGTCGGTCGACGCGCGCAGCGGCAGCAGCAGCGCGGGCCCGTGCCGGTCGCCGTCACCGTCGAACTCCGTGACCTGCAGCGGCTCACCGCACCGGTACACGGTTCCGGTCGCGGTCCCTTCGACCCGGATCCGCTTGCCCCCGAACCCGGACGGGTCCGAACCGGCGTATGCGGTGACGATCAGGGCCGCGACGTCCTCCGGCGGCACGTCGGGATCCTCGGGTTGGGCGATCTGCACGTGGTCCGCCTCCGACAGGGCCAGCGCGCGTCGGGCGATCAGGCCGAGCACCTCCTCCGGGTCGGTGTCGGCGAGCAGCTCGGCGCGGATCTCGCTCGTGGCCTCCTGCCAGCGCTGCCGCAGCCGGGCCTCCTCGAACAGGCGCGCATTGTCCACCGCGATGCCCGCCGCGGCCGCGAGGGCCTGCACGATCACCTCGTCGTCCTCGGTGAACGACTGACCGTTGGCCTTCTCGGTGAGATAGAGGTTGCCGAACGCCTCACCGTGCACCCGGACCGGGACACCCAGGAAGGTCCGCATGGGCGGGTGGTGGGCCGGGAAGCCGGACGAGGCCACGTGCTGGGCCAGATTGTCGAGGCGGATCGGTTTCGGCTGTTCGATCAGCAGTCCGAGCAGTCCATGGCCGGTGGGGAGGTCGCCGATCAGCGCGCGGGTGTCTGCGTCTATGCCCTCGTACACGAAGTTCTGCAATCCGTCGCCGCGGCGGTTGAGGACGCCCAGGGCGCCGTAGCGGCAGTCCACGAGCTCGATCGCGGCGTGCACGATGCGCTCGAGGGTCGCCTCGAGCTCGAGCCCGGACGCGACCGTGAGCACGGCCTCGAGCAGACCGTCGATCTGATCGCGCGCGACGATCACCTGGTCGATACGGTCCTGGACCTCCGCGAGCAGCTCCCTCAGTCGCAGCTGCGAGAGGGTCCCCGCGAGCAACGTTTCCTCGTCGGCGGCCATCGCTCACCCCTTCGGTGGATTACGTCCCGTGCGCCGCGTGCCGGGCCGCTTCGAAAGGCCCGGTTTTTCCCATTGTGCCGAGGGTAATCCGTGGGTCACCCCCGGCGCGGTGACTTGCGCCCCGGTGGTGACGACTTTGGACCCTGCCGCGGGCCGCCTCGACGGGCGAGGGTGGAGTGCGGAGATGTCTTTGCAGGAGGGAAAGCCCAGGATGACGACGGGTCCGGAAGCTCCGCTGGCACCGGGTCGATGCATGGCGTTGCTGCGGTCGGTGCCGACCGGCCGTCTGGTCTACACCGACGGGGCGTTGCCCGCGGTGCACCCGGTGACCTTCGCGGCGCCGAACGGCGAGATCGTCGTTCCCACCGGCGACGACGGGTGGTTCGAGCGTTTCGACGGCAGGCTGCTCGCCTTCCATGCCGAACAACTCGAGGCGCCGACCCGCTCGGGGTGGAGCGTGGTCGCGATCGGCCGCGCCCGGCTCGCGCGCGGCACGGACGGTCTCCGCGGATTCGACGGCGCCGGCGGCCTGCCGTGGGGCATCGGCACGGAGGATCCCCTCCTCGTCATCGACGTCGAGCACATCAGTGGGCGTCGTGCCACGCTGCCGTGGTGGCCCGGCGAGCGCGGTTGACCATCCAGTCCCCGAGCCGACCGTGAGCCGGCACACCGTGCGGTACCGTGCTGACCGGGGATTGGAGGCTGGCGCATGGTCAAGGTCTTTCTCGTCGACGACCACGAGGTCGTCCGCCGTGGCATCGCGGACCTGCTCACCACGGATCCCGAACTGACGATCGCGGGGGAGGCGTCGTCGTACGGCGAGGCTCTCGTGCGGGTTCCTGCCGTAGAACCCGACGTCGCCGTGCTCGACGTCCGGCTCCCCGACGGCAACGGCATCGAGCTGTGCCGGGAACTGCTCTCGCAGATGCCGCGACTGCGCTGCCTGATGCTGACCTCGTTCACCGACGAGCAGGCGATGCTCGACGCGATACTCGCCGGCGCGAGCGGCTACGCGCTCAAGGACATCCGCGGCACCGAGCTGATCCAGGCCGTGCGGGACGTCGGGGCAGGCAAGTCCCTGCTCGACAGCCGCGCCGCGACCACGCTGATGGCGAAGCTGCGCGCCGACACCAGCAACGACGGCGGACCGTATGCGAACCTGACCGATCAGGAACGGACCCTGCTCGCGCTGCTCGGCGAGGGGCTGACCAACCGTCAGATCGCCGAACGGATGTTCCTGGCCGAGAAAACGGTGAAGAATTACGTGTCGCGGCTGCTGGCCAAGCTCGGGGTCGAACGCCGCACCCAGGCCGCGGTACTGGCGACGAAGGTGCCGCCGAGACGCCCCGGCGGCCGCTGAACGTTCCGCGCCGCCCGGGCGTTGCGGACGGCAGGGCGGGCACCATGACGGACGACCGGCCCCGATTCGAGCGGCTGAGCCCGCTCGACGTAGGGAACCTGCGCGTCGAGGACCGCGGGGTGCCCATGCACGTGGCCGCGCTCGCCGTCCTGGACGGAGCGCCGCTGCGCGATGCGGCCGGACGCCTCCGGCTGGCGGCGATCCGCGAGCACGTCGCGCGGCGCATCCGCCGCGCGCCCCGGCTGCGCCAGCGGCTGCACCGCCCGCCGCCGGGTGCCGGACCGCCCGTGTGGGTCGACGACCCGCACTTCGACATCTCGTGCCACGTGCGGACCCGCGCCCTGCCCGCTCCCGGCGACGAGGCCACCCTGTTGCGCACCTGCGCGGAACTCGACGAACCACGCCTCGACCGGTCCCGGCCGCTGTGGGAGATGTGGCTGCTCACGGACCGGGACGACGGGACGATCGCGCTGCTGCTGCGGCTCCACCACGTGGTCGCCGACGGCATCGCCGCCCTCGAACTGTTCGGCGCCCTGCTCGACACTGTCGCGACCGCGCCCGACGAGGGCCCCGGTCCCGTGCCCACCCCGGTTCCGCCACCCTCCGTGCGTACGCTCGTCCGCGACAACCTGCACCGCCGGCCCGGGGCCGCGTGGCGGTGGCTCCGGGCAGTGCGGCCGACGGTGGCGGCGCGACGTGCCGCCCTGCGGGTGCGGCAGCTGCGCTCGCTCGCCCGGCAGGGCCGGGCCCCGCGGGTGTCGTTCGACGGTCCCGTCGGGCCGCACCGCCGGCTGAGCCTGGTGCGCTGCGACCTCGCCGAGGTCAGGCGCGTCGCACACGCGCACGGTGCGACGGTCAACGACGTCGTGCTCGCCGCCGTGGCCGCCGGCGCGCGGCGGCTCCTCGCGGCGCGCGGCGAACTCGACCCGGACCTGATCCTGAAGGCGTCGGTGGCGGCGTCGCTGCGCACCGCCGACGACCGGAGCCCGGGGAACCGGGTCGGGATCCTGCTCGTGCCCCTGCCGGTGGGGCCCGGGTCGGTGGCCGCCCGGGTCGCGGCCGTCGCCCGGGAGACCGCGCGGCTCAAGCGGGAGCCGCCGCTGCAGCCCGGGGGACGGCTGCTCCAGCGGTGGACGGTGCGGGTGATGCGGCGCCAACGGCTGGTCAATCTGTTCGTCAGCAATCTGGTCGGCCCGCCCGTGCCGCTGTACTTCGCGGGTGCCCGCGTGCGCGAGCTGTTCCAGGTCGGCGTGGTGCAGGGCAACGTCGGTGTCGCCGTCGGCGTGCTGTCCTACGCGGGCCGGCTGAACGTCGACGTCGTCGCCGATGCCGATCTCGTCCCGGACGTCGACGAGTTCGCCGGCGGGATCGTCGACGGTCTCGCGGAGCTGGGCGTCGCGGCGGTCGGCGGCCCGCCGCGTCGTTGACACGGCCCTTCAGGCGCGATCGCGCCGACCGTGCGCGCCAGCGAATTGCGTGCGCGGAGTGCTGAGAATTTCGCGAACCCGATTTCCCGTACCGCGTGCGGCAGCCGGGTCCGCGCTCGAATTGCGGGACCCGGCGCGTTTGGTAACAATTGGGTTCGGTGCACGGCACCGGTACGGTATGTACAAGATCAGAAATGGAGCTCCAGCATGGACTTTGGAACGTTGGCCGACTTCTTCGGAGCGATCGCCGACCTCTTCGGCGCGTTCGACTTCTTCTCCGGTTCCGCCGAGGACATGAACCTCAGCTGATCCGGGGGAAATAGAGGGGGCCTGCGGGTTGAGGACGCAGGCCCCTTTTCCTGTCCGGGTCCCGGATACCGGTCGCCCGGTCGATCTCATTCTTTACCCGACGTTGATGTTCGATAAAGGTGAGATAACGCGAGATTGAATTTTCGAAAGCGCCGCCGGCTCCGGGGACCTCATTCGGCGTCGCGTTCGGCCAGGGCCACCGGCCGCATGTAGTCGGTGATGTACTCGCGCACCCACCACGCGCCGGTCTCGCGGCGCTCGCGCCACGTGGTGTACCGGTAGCTGAAGTACCGCGCCCGCACCCAGCGGGGCGGCGCGTCGGGGAACGGGTTACGCCGCAGCAGTGCCGTCACGTGCTCGTCGTTGGTCAGCAGCTTTTCGAGCAGTCGCCCGAACCAGGAGCGCGCGTAGTCGGGGGACAGCGCGGCGAACCACATCAGCCAGTCCAGCCGCAGGTGATACGGCGCGTACTGGCGGGGCCGGCGGCGCACGTCGCCGGGCTTGCCCTTGAACTCGTACTCGCGCCACACGGTGCCGGGGCCCACCTCCCGATCGGAGGTGCCCTCGACGATCACCTCGTGCCGGTGCCGGGTGATGCTGCCGAACGCGCCGTAGGTGTTGACGAAGTGCCACCGGTTGAACGAGGCGTTCATCGCCTGCCGGTGGGAGAGCATGTTCCGCACCGGCAGGTAGCTGAGCACCGCGACCGTCCCGGTCAGCGCCACGACCACCGCCACGAACACCGTCGGCGTCGTCCCGTACCCCGGACCGGGTTCGAGCGGCAGCAGACGCTCCCACCAGCTGTCCGGGATCACCGACAGGCCCAGCACGATCGCCAGCCAGTTCAGCCAGGAGAAGTTGCCGCTGACCACCAGCCACAACTGGGTGACGATCATGATCGACGCCGCGATCCCCGCGATCGGCTGCGGCGCGAACAGGAAGAAGGGCACCACGAGCTGGGTGACGTGGTTCCCGGCCACCTCGACCCGGTGCAGGGGCCTGGGCAGGTGGTGGAAGTACCAGCTCAGCGGGCCCGGCATCGGCTGGGTCTCGTGGTGGTAGTACAGGCACGTCAGATCCCGCCAGCACCGGTCGCCGCGCATCTTGATCAGGCCCGCCCCGAACTCGAGCCGGAACAGCAGCCAGCGCAGCAGGATCAGGACGAGCAGTGGCGGGGCGGTGTCCGCGTTGCCGAGGAAGATCGCCAGGAAGCCGGTTTCGAGCAGCAACGATTCCCAGCCGAACGAGTACCAGACCTGTCCGACGTTGACGATCGACAAGTACAGCAGCCACAGCAGGAACCAGACGAGCATCGACGCGATCAGCGGCAGCCGGTCCGTCACCCCGAGCGCGGTGGCGGCGGCCAGGACCGCGCCGAGACCGGCGACCGCCGCGAAGAGACGGTCCGAGTAGCGCAGGTGGAACACGCTCGGGGCCCGGCCGAACGACGTCGCCTTCAGGAAGCGGGGGATCGGCGTCAGGCCGGTGCTCCCGAGCAGCGCCCGGAACTGGTTGAGCGCCACCAGGAACGCGACGAGGTACACCAGGGCCAGCGCGCGCGTGCACAGCAGCCGTCCCAGCGAATACCCGTCGGCGTCGTACCATTCCACGGCAGGTCACCTCGTACCGGTGCGGACCCCTCGAGCATGGCACGCGCACCGCGTTTCGGAAGTGGATTCCCCGTGGTGGGCGGCGGGGTCAGCGCAGCGCCGGCGGGTTGTCCAGATCTCGCGCCGTGTACGTGTCGCACGCCGCGATCTGCCCGGTGGTGTACCCGGCGAGGAACCACTTCTGCCGCTGGTCGGACGACCCGTGCGTCCAGCCCTCGGGGTTCACCCGCCCGCCGGCGGAAGCCTGGATCCGGTCGTCGCCGACGGCGGACGCCGCCGACAGCGCGTCGCGGATGTCCTGCTGGGTGAGGGGCTGCAGGAACGGCTCCCCGGTGTTCGGATCCGCCTGCTTGTCGGCGTGGTACGCCCACGCCCCGGCATAGCAGTCGGCCTGCAGCTCGGTGCGGACGGCCCCGGAGTCGGCACCGCGCGGATCGGCCTGCGCGCGACCGAGGTCCCCGAGCTGGTTCTGCAGGTGGTGACCCACCTCGTGCGCGACGACGTACTCCTGCGCGAGCGGGCCGGCGTTGGCGCCGAACCGGGTGACCAGGTCCTGGAAGAAGCTGGTGTCGAAGTACGCGGTCCGGTCGGCCGGGCAGTAGAACGGTCCGACGTCGCTCGTGGCGTTACCGCAGCCCGTCGCGACCGCACCGGAGAACAGCACGACCGCGGGCCGGACGTACTCGACGCCGGTCTGCGGCCCGAGCTGCTGTTCCCACACCGCGTCGAGGCTGCCGACGGTGAACTGGACGCGGCAGTCGACGCTCGCGTTGGCGTCCGCTCCGGTCTCACAGCCCTCCAGGGTGCCCGAGCCGTACTGCCCGGACTGCTCCGGGGCGCCGCTGCCGAGGAGCGAGCCGGGATCACCTCCGAGCAGCAGTGCCAGGATCAGCACCAGCAGGCCGCCGGCGCCACCGCCGATCGCGATCTTCCCGCCCGGTCCGCCTCCGCCGCCGACCCGGATGCGGCCGCCCTCCATCCGAGCGCCCTCGTTGAACGTCATCGCCGCCTTCACTTCCTCGTCGCAGGGGGACCGATCGGTTCAGCTTGGCACGGCCGATCGGGTACGGGTGTCCTCGGCGGATGTGTGTCTTTCGTAGGATTGCAACGACGACGTCCCTCGTTAGGTTGTTTCGAAAGGAATTCCGTGCTGCGCACCCATCTCGCCGGCTCGTTGCGAGCCGAGCACGCCGAGCAGACCGTCACCCTCACCGGCTGGGTGGCCCGGCGCCGCGACCACGGCGGGGTGATCTTCATCGACCTGCGCGACGCGTCGGGTGTGTCGCAGGTCGTCTTCCGTGAGGGCGCCGTCCTCGAGCAGGCACACCGTCTGCGCGCCGAGTACTGCATCAAGGTCGTCGGAGTGGTCGAGGTCCGGCCGGAGGGCAACCAGAACTTCGACATCCCCACCGGCGCCGTCGAGGTCAACGCCTCGACGCTCGAGGTTCTCAACGAGGCCGCGCCGCTGCCGTTCCAGCTCGACGACCAGGTCGGCGAGGAAGCCCGCCTGAAGTACCGCTACCTGGACCTGCGCCGCGAGGGCCCGGGCAAGGCGATCCGGCTGCGCAGCAAGGTCAACGCCGCCGCCCGCGGCGTGCTCGCCCACCACAGCTTCGTGGAGGTCGAGACCCCGACGCTGACCCGCTCCACCCCGGAGGGCGCCCGCGACTTCGTGGTGCCGGCGCGGCTGCAGCCCGGCAGCTTCTACGCACTGCCGCAGTCGCCGCAGCTGTTCAAGCAGTTGCTGATGGCCGGCGGCATCGAGCGGTACTACCAGATCGCCCGCTGCTACCGCGACGAGGACTTCCGCGCCGACCGGCAGCCGGAGTTCACCCAGCTCGACATCGAGATGGCGTTCGTGAGCCAGGACGACGTGATCCTGCTCGCCGAGGAGATCCTGCACGCGCTGTGGCGCCTGGTCGGGCACGAGCTGACCACCCCGATCCCGCGCATGACCTACGCCGACGCGATGCGCCGCTACGGCTCCGACAAGCCCGACCTGCGTTTCGGCCTCGAGCTCGTCGAGTGCCGGGAGTTCTTCAAGGACACCACCTTCCGGGTGTTCCAGGCCGAGTACGTCGGCGCGGTCGTCATGCCCGGCGGCGCGAGCCAGCCGCGGCGCCAGCTCGACGCCTGGCAGGAGTGGGCCAAGCAGCGCGGCGCGAAGGGCTTGGCGTACGTGCTGGTCGGCGAGGACGGGGAGCTGTCCGGACCGGTCGCGAAGAACCTCACCGACGCCGAGCGCGAGGGCCTGGCCAAGCACGTCGGCGCCCAGCCCGGGGACTGCATCTTCTTCGCCGCCGGCGCCACCAAGCCCATGCGCGCGCTGCTCGGTGCCGCTCGCGGCGAGATCGCCCGCAAGCTCGATCTCATCGATCCCGACGACTGGAAGTTCGTGTGGGTCGTCGACGCCCCGCTGTTCGAGCCGGCCGCCGACGCCACCGCCTCCGGCGACGTCGCGCTCGGCAGCTCCGCATGGACGGCGGTGCACCACGCCTTCACCTCGCCGATGCCCGAGCACCTCGACACGTTCGACACCGATCCCGGCTCGGCCCTCGCCTACGCCTACGACATCGTGTGCAACGGTCACGAGATCGGCGGCGGCTCGATCCGAATCCACCGCACCGACATCCAGCAGCGCGTGTTCAAGGTGATGGGCATTTCCGAGGAGGAGGCGAACGAGAAGTTCGGCTTCCTGCTCGAGGCATTCAAGTACGGCGCTCCGCCGCACGGCGGCATCGCCTTCGGGTGGGACCGCATCACCGCCCTGCTCGCCGGCGCGGACTCGATCCGCGAGGTCATCGCGTTCCCGAAGTCCGGCGGCGGTGTCGACCCGCTGACCGACGCTCCGGCGCCGATCACCCCCGAGCAGCGCAAGGAGTCCGGGATCGACTTCAAGCCGGAGCCGAAGAAGGCCGAGAAGTAGAGCACCGACAGGACCTCGTCGGCGGCGCCTGCCCACGGGCCGGCGCCGCCGCGGTGTCAGGGGCAGCGCGCACGGCGGGGCACGGCCTGGCACAGTGACAGCAGGCGCCGGACGGACGGAGAGGGCGGCAACGGCATGACCGACATGGTCGCCACACAGTCGCTGCGGGCGCGGTACGCCCACCGCGGACCGGAATTCGACGAACTCTTCGACCCCGCGGGCGACGTCCGCGAGCACTGGGCCGAACTGGCGGAGGGGTTGCAGGCACGTGGCCCCCAGGCGCTGGCCCGCTACCGGCAGCGGGTGCGCCGGCTCGTCGACAACCACGGCATCACCTACACCCCCGTCGACGCCCGCACCGAGGAGACCGGTCCGGCCGCGCCGCACCGGTGGGAACTCGACGGGGTGCCGTTCGTCCTCTCCGCCGACGATTGGGGCACCCTCGAGCAGGGTCTGCTGCAGCGCTCACGGCTGCTCGACACGCTGCTCGCCGACCTGTACGGGCCGATGCGCACGCTCCGGGAGGGACTGCTGCCCCCGCAACTGGTGTTCGGCCATCGCGGCTACGTGCGGGCCGCGCACGGGCTCTCGCTCCCCGGGCCGCATCAGCTGTTCGTCCACGCAATCGACGTCGCCCGTGCCCGCGACGGCCGGTTCCGGGTGGTGCGGGACCACACCCAGGCCCCGTCCGGCGCCGGGTACGCCCTCGCCGACCGGCGGGTGACGGCACGCGCCATGCCCGACCTGTACCAGGCGACGAACCCACGGCCGCTGTCGCCGTTCGTCGAGGCGATGCGGCTCGCGCTGCGCGAGGCCGCACCCGCCGGCGCGGAGGACCCGGTGGTGGTCGTCCTCGGCCCGGGCGCACACTCGGAGACCGCCTTCGATCAGGCCCACATCGCGGGCGTCCTCGGGTTCCCGCTGGTCGAGGCCGCCGACCTGGTGGTGCGCGAGGGCCGGTTGTGGATGCGCTCGCTCGGCTCGCTCACCCGCGTCGACGTCGTGCTACGCCGCGTCGACGCCGCCTACGCGGACCCGCTCGACCTGCGGCCGGACTCGCGGCTCGGCGTGGTCGGGCTCGTGGAGGTGGTGCGGCGCGGCGCCGTCACCGTCGTCAACACCCTCGGCAGCGGGGTGCTCGAGAATCCGGCCCTGGCGGAGTTCCTGCCGTCGCTGTGCCGGGCCCTGCTCGACGAGGACCTGCTGCTCGAGCCGGTCCCCGCATACTGGGGCGGCACCCCGGCCGGGGTCGCGGCGCTGACGGAGAGGTTCGAGCAGCTGGTGCTGCGGTCGGCGGTCACCGCCCGGTCGGTGATGGTCGGCAGCCTCGACGCGCAGCAGCGCGAGGGCCTGCTCGCCCAGGTGCGAGCGCAGCCGGGGCGGTGGGTCGGCCAGGAGATTCCCGACCACTCGTACGTCCCGTCGCTGTCCGGAATCTCCGGCGGGCTCGGTGCCGCGCCGGTCGGCGTCCGACTGTTCACCGTCGCCCAGCGGGTTGGATTCACCCCCATGCCCGGTGGGCTCGGCGAGATCGTCGTCCCGGGCGCGACGCCGCGCACGCGGCCGCCGATGCGCGTCGTCGCCAAGGACGTATGGGTGCGCACCGCCGCGCCCACGGCCACCACCGGCGCGACAGGCGTTCCGGCCGGGGACGAGGTGTCCACCTTCGCCGTGCCCCCCGTCGACGTCGTCGCCTCGCCTCGGGTGCTCAACGACCTGTTCTGGCTGGGCCGCTACGGCGAGCGTGCCGAGGACACCGCCCGCCTGCTCGTCGCGGTCCGCGAGCGCTACCAGGACTACCGCTTCCGGCCCTGGCTGCCGGGCAGCGAGTGCCTGCCCGTGCTGCTGTCGGCGCTCACCGCCGCGGCCCCCGGACCGGCGATCGCGGCGCAGCACACCGGTGCCGACGTCATGGACGACTACCACTCCGCCACAGCGGAATTCCGCTCCATGACCGTCGATCCGGAACGGCTCGGCTCGCTCGCCCAATCGTTCGCCGGACTCGACCAGGCGGCCCGGGCCGTGCGCGACCAGCTCTCCAACGACACGTGGGCCGTGCTCGCCGACGTCCAGCGCGCCCTCGACGCGCTCACCGAGGACCCCGACGACGACGGCTCCCTGCTCGGCGCCACCCAGTCCGCCGTCCTCGCCGGGATGCTCGCCCTGTCCGGGCTCGGGGCCGAATCGATGGTCCGTGACCTGGGCTGGCACGTGATGGACCTCGGCAAGCGGATCGAGCGGGCGCTGTCGCTGACCACCCTGCTGGCGACCACCCTCACCGTCGCCCGCGACGCCGCCACCGACCGGGCGCTGATGGAGACGGTGCTCGGCGCCGCGGAGAGCTCGGTGACCTACCGCCGCCGCAACCACCGGGTGCGCCCGGCCGCCGTCGCGCAGCTGCTGCTGCTCGACACCACCAACCCCCGCTCGCTGGCGTGGGTGCTCGAACGCCTGCGCGAGAACCTGCGGGCGCTGCCCGACGCCTCCGGCTCGACCCGGCCCGAACGCCTCGCCGACGAGCTGCTGACCCGGCTGCGCCGGGTGGACCCGGTCGACCTCGAGACCGCCACCGACGGCGTCCGCCGCGAGCTCGCCGATCTCCTCGCGGCCGTCCACACCGGACTCGAGCAGCTGGCCGAGCAGCTGCTGCGCGGGCCGCTGTCGCTGCCCGGCGGCACCCGGCCGCTGTGGGGCGGCGCCCAGCGGAGGACCCTGCCGTGACCGATCCGCTCGACCCCGCCCGGCGCCGGTACCGCATCGTGCATCGCACCACCTACCGGTACTCCGGCGTGGTGACCTCCTCGTACGGCCGCGGCTACCTGCTGCCCCGCGACACCGACAACCAGCGGGTCGTCTCGAGCAGCGTCACCGTCGACCCCGCCCCGGCCGACACGTCGGTGGGGGCGGACCTGTGGGGCAACCGCGACGTCTACTTCCACGTCGCCGAGCCCCACGACACGCTCGTCGTCACCGCGGAGTCCGAGGTGGCGGTGACCCCGCCGGATCCGGCGCGGCTGGTCGCCGGTCCCGCCGTCGCGCCGTGGGAGTCGGCGCGGCCGGTCGGCACGGCCGGCGCCCTGGCCACCGACTTCGTTCTGGACCTCGACCCGCCCGAGGTCGACGCCGAGGTACTCGCCTACGCCGCGCCCACCTTCCCTCCGGGCCGGCCGCTGGTCGAGGCGATCGCCGAACTCACCCACCGCATCTTCACCGACTTCGCCTACCACTCCGGATCGACGTCGGTGTCCACGCGCGTCGCCGAGGTCCTGGTCGCGCGCTCCGGCGTGTGCCAGGACTTCGCGCGCCTGGCCCTCGCCTGCCTGCGCGCGCACGGCCTCGCCGCCCGCTACGTGTCCGGCTACCTCGCCACCGATCCGCCCCCCGGACGCGAACGCATGGTGGGCGTCGACGCGACGCACGCCTGGGCGGCGGTGTGGCTGCCCGGCGACACGTGGCTCGCCTTCGACCCGACCAACGACCAGTTCGTGGACGAGCGGTACACCACCGTCGCGTGGGGCCGCGACTACGCCGACGTGCCGCCGCTGCGCGGGGTGATCTACACCGAAGCCAAGGACAGCACCATCGACGTGTCCGTCGACGTGGCGCCGCTCGCGCCCACCAGCGGCGACCGCACCGACCCCGAACCGACAGGAGCGGCCGATGCGTGACTTCTCGTGCCCGATGTGCGGGCAGCAACTGACCTTCGAGAACTCGGTCTGCCTGCGCTGTGGCAGCGCAATCGGCTTCGACCTCGGCACCGTCTCGATGGTCGCGATCCTGCCCGAGGACGACGCCGACGGTCCGGCCTCCGGTGCGGTGCCGGCCCGCCGCTACCGGCTGTGCGACAACCTGCACCTGGCCCGCTGCAACTGGATCGTCGGCCGCGACGAGCCCGGCCTGTGCCGGTCGTGCCGGCTCACCCGCACCCGCCCGGCCGACGACGACACCGACGCGCTGGCCGCGTTCGCCGACGCGGAGGCCGCCAAGCGCCGGCTGATCGTCGAACTCACCGAACTCGGCCTGCCGCTCACCGGCCGCGACACCGACCCGGACACCGGCCTCGCGTTCGACCTGCTGTCGAGCCGCGACGAGCAGGTCCTCACCGGACACGCGTCGGGAGTGATCTCCCTCGATCTCGCCGAGGGCGACGACGTGCACCGCGAGCAGCTGCGGATCGAGATGGGCGAGCCGTACCGCACCCTGCTGGGCCACTTCCGGCACGAGATCGGGCACTACTACCAGATGGTCCTGATCGCCACCCCCGCCGTGCGGGCCCGGTTCGAGGCGCTGTTCGGCGATCCCGACGCGGACTACCAGGCGGCGCTGGACCGGCACTACTCCGAGGGAGCACCCGACGGGTGGGAGGACGAGTTCGTCTCCTCGTACGCGACGATGCATCCGGCCGAGGACTGGGCCGAGACGTTCGCGCACTATCTGCACATGCGGGACGCGCTGGACACCGCCGCCGGATTCGGGTTCGCACCCGCCGGCGCCGCCCTGGACCGCCCCCAGCCCGGCCCGGCCGGCTTCGACAAACTCCTCGAGCGCTGGCTGCCGCTGGCCTGGTCGCTGAACATGGTCAACCGGTCGATGGGTCACACCGACCTGTATCCGTTCGTGCTACCCCCGCCCGTTTTGGTCAAGATGCGGTTCGTGCACGAACTGATCGTCGCCCGAACCGGGTAGATTGTCAGACGATGACTGCAACATTGGCGGAGCCCATGTCGGAAGTGGTGGAGGCGGCCGAAAAGCTGCTGACCCGGCGCACCGGCGCACCCGTGACCTTGGCCGATCCGGTGGATCTCGGCGGCAGTGGCCGCTCGGTGGTTCTGCGCGTGCGGGTCGCGGCGAACCCGTTCTCCCTGCCGCGCACCCTGGTGCTCAAGCAGGTGCCCCCGCGCGCCGAACGGCGGGTGGGCTTCCGTGGCGTCGCCACCGACGACGAGGTCGCGTTCCTGCGCGAGGCGGTGTCCTACCAGTTCGCCACCGCCCTGGCCAAGGACGACCGGCCGGGCGCCGAACTGCTGGCCTACGACTTCGAGTCGCGGCTGCTGGTGCTCAGCGACCTCGGCGACGCCACCCCGATCGCCACGCTGCTGCGCAGCGACGACACCGACACCGTCACCAACACCCTCATGGCGTTCGCCCAGGCCCTCGGCCGGATGCATGCCGCGACCGTCGGGCGCGAGGAGGACTTCGCCGCCCTGCTGCGCCGTGCCGAGGTGGCGCACTTCGCCGACGCCGTCGTCGAGCAGGCCACCGGCGCGCTGCGCGTCGTGCCCGACCGCTTCGCCACCGAGTTCGGCCTCGAGGTGCCGCAGAGCGTGATCGACCGCGCCGAGCGGGCCGCGAAGCTGTTCACCGCCGGCCGGTTCCGGGCCTTCAGCCCCTCGGACCTGTGCCCGGACAACATCGTCGTCGGCGACGAGGGCGTGCAGTTCCTCGACTACGAGTGGGGCGGCTTCCGCGACGCCACCCTCGACATCGCCTACGCCCTGACCTCCTTCCCGGCGTGCCTGTGCAAGGCGCCGCTCACGCTCGAGCGGGCCCGCGCGATGGCCGACGCGTGGCGGGCCGAGGTGGTGGGCATGTGGCCCTCGCTCGGCTTCGACGAGGTGCTCGCCGAGCGGCTGCTCGACGCGCAGCTCGCGTGGGTGTGGCTGAGCACCTACCTGTTCGTCCCCGAGGACCATGCCCGCATCGCGGCGGTGCGGGACCACCACCTGTCCGTGCCGTGGTCCGACGCGCTGCGCAGCCGCTGGTCGCTGCTCGCCGACTACGCCGCCGACACCGGACACGACGACGTCGCCGGGCATGCCCGAGACGTCCTCGAACGTCTCGAGCAGCGCGTCGGCGACTGACCGCGCTATGCCCGGGCCGCTTACAGCGCGGTATGCCCGGCCCGCCTACGGCGCGGTACGCGCGCAGATGGCCTCGACGAACCGGCCCACCTCCGACTCGGGCAGATGCGTGGCCAGGTCGGCCTCGCTGATCATGCCGATCAGCCGATGCTCCTCGACCACCGGCAGCCTGCGGATGCGGTGTTCCTCCATCATCGTCAGGACCCGGTCGACGTCCGCGTCCGCGTCGACCACGTAGGGCTTGCCCTGGGCGAGCTCACCGGCCGTCATGGAACTCGGGTCGCCGCCCGCGGCGACGCACTCGAGCACGATGTCGCGGTCGGTGATGATGCCGTGGAGCCGGTCGTCGTCGCCACAGATCGGCAACGCGCCGATGTCCAGTTCCCGCATCCGCTGGGCCGCGGTCTCGAGGGTGTCGTGTTCGCCGATGCAGACCGCGTCGCGGTGCATGATGTCGCGTGCAGTGGTCATCACTGCCTCCTCCGTTGAAAACGGTTACTGCACTTCCATTGTCACGCGCGACGGCGACCGGCGGAAGGGCTGCGGAGGCATCGGGCTCACCCGGCGAAGGCGTGCGTTGCCGCGCGGCCGTCCCAGCCACCCGCCGGCCCGGCCAACCCGAACAGCGCCGCGACCGTCGGGGCGACGTCGAGGGTGCGCACGGGGTCGGCGACGGTGAGGCCGCGGCGGATACTCGCATGCCCGCCGGCGACGAAGAACGGGATCTCGACGGTCGCGGCGTGACCGTGATTGCCCGGAATCGGATTCGACAACGGGCTCGGATCGGAGAACCGCCACCCCGCGTCGCACAACGCCACCAGATCACCCGCGGCGGCGCCGAGACCCAGATCCGCACCCGCGTACAGTGCGGCCACGCCCGGGACGGCGGCGGCGACCTCCCGCATCCGCGCCACCGCGTCCACCCGGGCCGCCGGATCGCCGACCCAGTACAGCAGGTTCGCACCGCCGTTCTGGGCGGTGCGCACCGATCCGGCGAGCAGCGGGTCGGCGCCGAGCACGTCGACGAGGCCGATCAGCTGGTCCGGCGCCGACCAGTCCATCCCGTGGTCGGCCAGCACCATCAGCACCGACCGTTCCCACCGTCCCGTCGCGCGCAGGAACTCCACGAACCGGGCCACCTGCTCGTCCGCCGAGCGCAGCGCCGCGGTACGCGCGAGCCGCAGCGACGCGCCGAGCACGTCCAGGTGCCCGACGCGGTCCACGTCGCCGAGATTGGTGAACGTGAACCGCGGCGACCGCTCCTCCACCACGGAGATCAGCGCGTCGACCGTGAACCGATCCGGCGCGTGTTCGGTGAGCGGCAGCAGCGGCACCGGATCCCACGCCACCGACGCGCGGCCGCCGAACAGGCCGTGCAGGTACCGCTTGGACAGCACGCTCGCGGTCGTCAGCCCCAGCTCGCGGGGCAGCCGGTCGAGCACCGTCCCGGCGCGCAGGTCGGTCGGCCGGTCGAGGTCCCGGGTGCGGCCGAGCACCGGGTCGAAGATCGAGTTGGCGGGCACGCCGGAGCGGTGCGGCAGCACACCGGTCATCATCGCCGCATGGTTCGGCAGCGTCTCGGCCACCGAGATCGCCCGGGCCGCGGTGTACCGGGTGCCGGCGTCGGCGAGCGCGAGCAGATGCGGCGTGAGACCCGGCGCGAGCTCGTCCGGGCGCATCCCGTCGACGACGAGGACGTGCACGTCCGCGTCCGGTAGCAGCGCCGACGGCGTCGCCGCCCGGGCCGGAGCCGTGCCGATCAGGGCCGGAGCCGTGCCGATCAGGGCCGCGCCGGCCAGCACGGCCGTGCCGGCGAGCATCGTGCGCCGATCGATCGCTCCGGCGGGTGGCGTCACGGCCGGGCCTGCCGGCCGTGCGCACCCGGATCGAGCGCGGCCGCCGGCTCCAGCCGCGGCGTGCCGGCGGCGACCCGCCGGCTCGTGCCGTACCGCACGCCGGTGCCCGGGTCGGTCGGATCGAGCACGTACAGCCAGTCCATCTGCACCGCGTCGGGTGTCACGTCGAGGACACCGAAGCCGTGCGAGTCCAGTTCGACGTACCGGATGTGGTGGTTCGTCGCCAACACCGCCGCCTCGATCGACGGGGTGACGGTGCGGGGCGCGACGCCCAGCATCTCGTCGATATTCGCCGAGGTCACCGACGGCACCACCAGTTCGGTGGCCACGGTGCCCGCGCCGGGGTAGTTCGCGGCGTCGACGGGGATGTCGGCGGCCCACGACGAGTGGATGTCGCCGGTGAGGAACACCACGTCGCGGCCGGAGGCACGAATCGCGTCGAGCAGCCGTCGCCGGTCGGCGGGATAGCCGTCCCACTGGTCGACGTTGAACGGTGCCCCCGCCGCGGGGAGCCCCGCAACTGCGGTCAGCGCCGCCGTGGTCCGCTCGTCCAGGGGCGGCAGCAGCACCGGGGCGATCATCACCGGGTTCCCGATGAGCTGCCATCGCGTGCCCGAACTCGTCACGCCCGCGGTCAGCCACGCCATCTGCTCCGCGCCGGTGATGGTGCGCGCCGGGTCGTCGATGCGGCGCCCGTGCACCTGCTCGGTGCGATAGCTGCGCAGATCCAGCATCGACAGCTCGGCCAGGTCCCCGAACTGCAGCCGCCGGTACAGCCGGGGCGCGTCGGCGGTGCCGCCCGGCCGGAGGGGCTGCCACTCCAGGTAGGCCTGCAGGGCCGCGGCCCGTCGCTCCGCCCAGGCTCCCTCGACGGCGGGGTCGTGGTTCTGGGCGCCGCCGGACCACGCGTCGTTGGCGCTCTCGTGGTCGTCCCACACCACGATCCACGGCAGCAGCGCGTGCAGCCGCTGCAGATCGGGATCGCTCTTGTACTGGCCGTGCCGGATCCGGTAGTCGGCGAGGGTGACGATTTCGTGCCGCGGGTCGTGCGGGCGCACCACCCGGTTGCCGCCGGAGGCGTATTCGCCCGTGCCGTACTCGTACAGGTAGTCGCCGAGGTGCACGACGGCGTCGAGGTCCGGGCGCGCCGCCAGGTGCCGGTAGACGCCGAAGAACCCGGCCTCCCAGTTCGAGCACGACACCACCGCGAACCGTAGCCGGTTCAGCTCGGACCCCGGCCCGGGCGCGGTGCGGGTGCGGCCGACCGGGGAGGCCGCGTCGCCGGCGGTGAAGCGGTAGAAGTAGGCGGTGTCCGGCTCGAGGCCCGTCGCATCGATCTTGACCGTGTGGTCGGACGCGGGGGACGTCGTCACGGACCCCGAGGCCACCACGTCGCGGAGGTCGCCGTCGGTGGCGATCTCCCAGCGGACCGTCGTCGCGGCGCCGAGGCCGGAACCGGGCACGGCGTCCGGGGCGGGCGTGACGCGGGTCCACAGGATCACCCGGTCGGGTAGGGGATCGCCGGAGGCCACGCCGTGCGCGAACACGACGCTCTCCGCCGCGGCGGGGGAGACGGAGACGGCCGCCAGGGCCGCGGCGCCGAGGGCGACGCCGCCCGCGCGCAGCGCGGTCCGTCGCGACACGACACGGGTTTCGGTGGGAGGCACCGGACGATCAGACCAGCGTCCCCCGCGATGAGCAAGTACCGCGACGGAATGTCCCGAACGTTCACGGCCGGTTCACGCGCCGTCGGCCCGACCCGCCGTCGGGCCGGGACGGTAGCGTCGTGGGGTGAGCACCTTCTTCGGAGCGGAGGAACCAGCCGGACCGGACGCCCTGTTCGAGACCCCCCGCCCGACCGAGCCCGACCCCGCACCCGTACCACCGGCGTCGCGCCCGTCCCGCGGTGCCGGACCGAACGCGCCGCTCGCCGCGCGGATGCGCCCGGCCGACCTGAGCGAAGTCGTCGGCCAGCAGCACCTGCTCGCCCCCGGTGCGCCGCTGCGCCGCCTCGTCGAGGGCTCCGGCGCCGCGTCCGTCGTGCTCTACGGCCCGCCGGGGACCGGCAAGACCACCCTGGCCTCCCTCATCTCCGGTGCCACCGGCCGCCGCTTCGAGGCGCTGTCCGCGCTGTCGGCCGGCGTCAAGGACGTGCGGGCCGTGATCGACCTGGCCCGTCGCCGCCTGGGCGCCGGTGAACAGACCGTGCTCTTCATCGACGAGGTGCACCGCTTCTCCAAGACCCAGCAGGACGCGCTGCTCGCCGCGGTGGAGAACCGGATCGTGCTGCTCGTGGCGGCCACCACCGAGAATCCGTCGTTCTCCGTCGTCGCCCCGCTGCTGTCCCGCTCGCTGGTGCTGCAGCTGCAGCCGCTGGGCCCGGACGACATCCGGGCCCTGCTCGAGCGGGCCCGCACCGACGAACGCGGTCTCGGCGGCGGTGTGGAGATCACCGACGACGCGCTCGACCACCTGGTGCGCCTCGCGGGCGGAGACGCACGTCGCGCGCTGACCGCGCTCGAGGCGGCGGCCGAGACCGCGCTCGACCGCGGCGGTACGGGCGCGACGATCGACCTGCCGACCGTCGAGTCGAGCATCGACAAGGCCGCGGTGCGCTACGACCGCGACGGCGACCAGCACTACGACGTCGCGAGCGCGTTCATCAAGTCGCTGCGCGGCTCCGACGTCGACGCGGCGCTGCACTATCTCGCGCGGATGATCGTCGCGGGGGAGGACCCGCGGTTCATCGCGCGGCGGCTGATGATCCAGGCCAGCGAGGAGGTCGGCATGGCCGATCCCACCGCGCTGCAGGCCGCGACGGCGGCCGCGCAGGTCGTGCAGCTCGTCGGCATGCCCGAGGCGCAGCTCGCCCTGGCGCAGGCCACCATCCACATCGCGACCGCGCCCAAGTCGGGTGCGGTGACCGCCGCGCTCGGCGCCGCGATCGCCGACGTCAAGGCCGGCCGGTCCGGGTCGGTGCCGGCGCATCTGCGCGACGGTCACTACGCCGGCGCCCAGAAGCTCGGTAACGCCGTCGGCTACCGCTACCCGCACGACCACCCCGACGGCGTGCTGGCGCAGCAGTACGCGCCGGACGAACTCGTCGGCGTCGACTACTACACCCCGACCGGCCACGGCGCCGAGCGCGAGCTGGCGCAGCGGGTGCCCAAGCTGCGACGGATCGTGCGCGGCGAACGGTAGGGCACCGCGTGCGCCGCAGGTCGCGCGGCAGGCGCCGAGCGAATGAACCATGCCGTCGGACTACGGAGGTGAACGATACATTCGCTCGCCCCCCCGGCGGGGGACGGAGCGGCGCGGGTGGCGAGAACGGCCACCGTCGCCCGCGCGATAAGCTGAACGATGGCCGATTCGCCGTGCCCGCGCGGGTTCGGCAGCCCACACCGTCAGACAAAGAGGACCATCGACGTGCAGACCCACGAGATCCGCAGGCGCTTTCTCGACCACTTCGTGAAGGCCGGCCACACCGAGGTGCCCAGCGCGTCGCTGATCCTCGCCGACCCGAACCTGCTGTTCGTCAACGCCGGCATGGTCCCGTTCGTGCCCTACTTCCTCGGCCAGCAGACCCCGCCGTTCAGCACCGCGACATCGGTGCAGAAGTGCGTGCGCACCCTCGACATCGAGGAGGTGGGCATCACCACCCGGCACAACACGTTCTTCCAGATGGCGGGCAACTTCTCGTTCGGCGACTACTTCAAGGAAGAGGCGATAGGCCATGCGTGGTCGCTGCTGACCAGCCCCGTCGAGGACGGCGGCTACGGCATCGATCCCGAGAAGCTCTGGGCGACGGTGTATCTGGACGACGACGAGGCGTACTCGATCTGGCACGACAAGATCGGTGTCCCCGCCGAGCGCATCCAGCGTCGCGGCATGAAGGACAACTACTGGTCCATGGGCATCCCCGGCCCGTGTGGCCCCTGCTCGGAGATCTTCTACGACCGCGGCCCCGAGTACGGCGCCCCGGGCGGCCCGGAGGCCGACGAGGACCGCTACATCGAGATCTGGAATCTCGTGTTCATGCAGAACGAGCGCGGTGAGGGCGGCGCCAAGGAGAGCTACCCGATCCTCGGGCCGCTGCCGAAGAAGAACATCGACACCGGCATGGGCGTCGAGCGCGTCGCGTTCCTGCTCCAGGGCGTCGAGAACGTCTACGAGACCGACCTGCTGCGCCCGGTCATCGACAAGGCCGCCGAGCTGACCGGCAGTGTCTACGGCGCCGACCACGCCTCCGACGTGCGGTTCCGCGTCATCGCCGACCACGCCCGCACCGCCGCGATGCTCATCGTCGACGGCGTCAACCCCGGCAACGACGGTCGTGGCTACGTGCTGCGCCGCCTGCTGCGCCGGATCGTGCGCTCGGCCCGGCTGCTCGGCGCCGACACGCCGACGATGGCCGAGTTCATGGCCGTCGTGCGCGACACCATGAGCCCGTCCTACCCGGAACTGGCCACGGACTACTCGCGCATCGAGACCGTCGCCGTCGGCGAGGAGACCGCGTTCCTCAAGACCCTGGGCACCGGCAGCAAGCTGTTCGAGGGCGCGGTCGAGACCGCGAAGGTGCAGGGCAGGTCCGTCCTCGGCGGCACCGAGGCCTTCACCTTGCACGACACCTACGGGTTCCCCATCGATCTGACGCTGGAGATGGCCTCCGAGGCGGGCCTGACCGTCGACGAGGACGGGTTCCGTTCCCTCATGGCCGAGCAGCGCCAGCGCGCGAAGGACGACGCCCGCGCCCGCAAGCACGCCCACGCCGACCTGACCGTCTACAAGGAGCTGCTCGACCGCGGCCCCACGGAGTTCACCGGCTTCACCGAGCTGGTGACCGAGGCGACGGTGCTGGCCGTCATCACCGGCGGCGAGCGGCTGCACGCGGCGCAGGCCGGCCAGGACGTCGAGCTGATCCTCGACCGCAGCCCCCTCTACGCCGAGTCCGGCGGCCAGATCGCCGACGTCGGCACCATCACCGCCGGCGGCCTGCGCATCAAGGTCAACGACGTCCAGAAGATCGCCAAGCAGCTGTGGGTGCACAAGGTGACCGTGCTCGAGGGACAGGTCACCGAGGGCGATGCCGTGCTCGTGCAGGTCGACCCGTCCTGGCGCAAGGGCGCCACCCAGGGCCACTCGGGTACCCACCTGGTCCACGCCGCGCTGCGTGAGGTCCTCGGCCCCAACGCCGTGCAGGCCGGCTCGCTGAACAAGCCGGGCTACCTGCGGTTCGACTTCTCCTGGCCCGGCGCGCTCAGCGAGCAGCAGAAGACCGACATCGAGGCCGTCACCAACGAGGCCGTCGCCGCGAACTACCCGGTGAACACCTTCGTCACGGACCTGGACAAGGCCAAGAAGATGGGCGCGATGGCGCTCTTCGGCGAGAACTACGGCGACGAGGTCCGCGTCGTGGAGATCGGCGGCCCGTTCTCGATGGAGCTGTGCGGCGGCACCCACGTCGAGCACTCCTCCCACGTCGGCACCGTCACCCTGCTCGGCGAGCAGTCCGTCGGTTCGGGCGTGCGCCGCGTCGAGGCGTACGTCGGCCTGGACTCGTACCGGCACCTGGCCAAGGAACGGGCGCTGCTCGCGGGTCTCTCCTCGACGCTGAAGGTGCCCTCCGAGGAGGTGCCCGCACGGGTCGAATCCCTGATCGAGCGGCTGAAGGTGGCCGAGAAGGAGCTCGAACGCACCCGCGCCGCCGCGGTGCTCGCCTCGGCCGGCACCTTCGCCGAGAAGGCGCAGCGCACCGGGGATCTTCTCGTCGTCGCCGAGACCGCCCCCGAGGGCGTGGCCGGGAACGACCTGCGCAGCCTCGCCTCCGACGTCCGCGGCCGGCTCGGCAGCGAGCCCGCCGTGGTGCTGCTGCTCGGTTCCGCCGACGGCAAGGTGCCGTTCGTCGTCGCCACCACCAAGGCGGCCCAGGCGAGGGGCATCAAGGCCGGCGACCTGGTGTCGAGCTTCGGGCCCGCCATCGGTGGCCGCGGCGGCGGCAAGCCCGACATGGCGCAGGGATCCGGATCCGATCCGGCCGGGATCCCTGCGGCGCTGACCGCGTTCCGGGCCCGGCTGAGCGAGCTGGCCGGCTGATCGTGGCCGACTTCGCCGGTCCCGACCGTCCGGGCGTCGACGACCCCGGCCGCGGCCGCCGCATCGGCATCGATGTCGGAAGTGTCCGAATCGGGGTCGCCTCGTCCGACCCTGACGGCATCCTGGCCACTCCGGTCGAGACCGTGCCCCGCTCGAAGGAACGCGGGTCCGACGCGCCGGATATCCGGCGCATTGTGGACATCGTCACGGAGTACGAGGCCGTGGAGGTTATCGTCGGACTGCCGCAGACCCTGCGCGGGGAGCCCGGCAAGGCCGCGAAACTGGCCCGTGATTTCGCGGGACGGCTGCGCCGGCGCCTGACCGGGATCCCTGTGCGGATGGCCGACGAACGATTCACGACGGTCACTGCGGCGCGGGCGCTCCGCGAGAGCGGAGTCAGCGCGCGCGGTGCGCGGCCGGTGATCGACCAGGCCGCCGCCGTCGCCATCTTGCAGGGTTGGTTGGACGAGCGGAGTGCAGTTGTGAACGTGGCCGAGGACGGCAAGCCGGGGAGCGGGCAGTGAGCCGGCACGGGCGGCCGGACGACGAGTCCACCGGGGCGGACCACGACTTCCCCGGGGGGCGCTCCGGCTTCGGACCCGCGCAGCAGGACGAGTGGTACCGGCCGCGGCACGGTTCTCCGGGGCCCGACGTCCCGGAGCCGCCGGCCCCGGCCGGGGACGGCTACCGATACGAGCACCCACCGCATCCGGCCGCCGGACATCCCTTCGACGACGCGCCGACCACCGAGCACGTCTACCGGCTCGACGACTACGCCCCCGGCGCCCCGTCGCAGCCCGACCCCCGCCACGACCGGCAGGACCTCGATCCCCACGGCCGGACTCCCACCGACGGCCCGGGCCACGACACCTTCGAGGCCCGGGCCCACGAGACGCAGGGCTACGAGACGCAGGGCTACGAGCCCCGGGACTACGACCCCCGCGACCACGACGGGTACGACCCCGAGCCGGGGGCCTACCGGTACGACGACTACGAGCAGCGGCCGGCCTACGACGAGGCGGGCTACGACCAGTTCGGCTACGCCGCGGTGGACGACGACCCCCGCGGATACGCCGAGACGCCGGCCGCAGGGCGGGACTGGACCGACTCCGCCGACCGCGCCGCCCCCGAAACCGTCGGAGTGTCCCCGGCCCGCCGGGCCCACGCCCGCTCGGCCCGGGCCCGCCGCACCCGCGGCCGGATCGTCGGGATCCTCGCCGTCGCGGCCGTGCTGGTCCTGCTCCTCGGCGGCGGATTCTTCGCCTACCAGAAATTCACCGGCCCGGACCTGCCGCCCGACTACACCGGTGCGGGCGGTCCCGCCGTCGTGGTGCAGGTGCACCCGGGCGACACCGCCGAGCAGATCGGCGCCGCCTTCAAGGAGGCGGACATCGTCGCCAGCTCCGATGCCTTCTACAACGCCGCCGTCCAGGACCCCGGCATGAACTCGCTGCAGCCGGGCTTCTACTCGATCGCCAGCCGGCTTCCCGCCCGCGAGGCCGTCGCCGCCCTGGTCGACCCCGCGAACCGGGTGGGGGCGGTGGTGATCTCCGAGGGCCGGCAGTTGCACGACATCCGCGACGTCAACACCGGCGCGGTGCGCAAGGGCATCTACACCCTCATCGCGGAGGCCAGCTGCCTCGACCGCGACGGGCAGCGCACCTGCCTGACGTACGAGGAGCTCGACGCGGCCGGCGCGAGCACCGACCTCGCCGCGCTCGGCGTGCCGGAATGGGCGCGGGGCGCGGTCGCGAACGTGCCCGACCGCAACCGTCAGCTCGAGGGGCTCATCGCGGCGGGCCGCTGGGACTTCGACCCCAGTGCCGGGGCCGCCGAGATCCTGCGGTACCTCGTCGCCACCAGCGCGCAGCGCTACGACGAGACCGGCATCACCCAGGCCGCGGCGAAGGTCGGGCTGACCCCGTACGAGATGCTCGTCGCCGCGTCCCTCGTGGAACGCGAGGCGCTGCCGGACGACTTCGCGAAGGTCGCGCGGGTGATCCTCAACCGCCTGAAGATCGGGCAGCCGCTGCAGTTCGACTCGACGGTCAACTATGCCCTCGACGAAACCGAGCTGGCGACCACCGACGCCGACCGGGCGCAGGTCACCCCCTGGAACACGTACGCGAGCCCCGGACTGCCCGCCACGCCGATCTCGTCGCCGAGCATCGAGGCGCTGCAGGCCGTGGAGAACCCGGAGGCGGGGGACTGGACGTACTTCGTGACCATCGACGCCCAGGGCACGACCCTGTTCACCAACAGCTACGACGAACACCTGACGAATACGCAGCAGGCTCTGGAAAGCGGAATCCTCGACAGTGGCAGATGACATCGTGACCGGCGGCCGCAAGGCCGCGGTCCTCGGCAGCCCCATCGCGCATTCGAAGTCCCCGCTGTTGCACCTGGCGGCCTACCGGGCGCTGGGGCTGACGGACTGGACGTACGAGCGCATCGAATGCACCGGCGAGCAGCTGCCGGCGCTGGTGGCCGGGCTCGGCCCCGAGTGGGTCGGGGTGTCGGTGACGATGCCCGGCAAGTTCGCGGCGCTCGAGTTCGCCACCGAGCGTACCGACCGGGCGGTGCTGATCGGCTCGGCCAACACCCTGGTGCGGACCGCGGACGGCTGGCGGGCCGACTGTACCGACGTCGACGGCGTCACCGGCGCGCTGCGCGCCGCCGGCGTCGGGGATCTGACCGGCGCCTCGGCGGTGGTGGTCGGGGCCGGGGGGACGGCGCGCCCGGCCCTCGTGGGGCTCGCCGAGCTCGGGGTCACGTCGGTGACCGTCGTCGCCCGCAGCGAGCTCCGGGCCGCCGAGACATTCGACTGTGCCGAGGCGGTGGGCATGAAGCCGCGCTGGCTGCCGTTCGACGCCCCGGAACTCGGGGAGGTGTGCGCGTCCGCGGGCGCGCTGGTGAGCACCGTGCCGGCGGCGGCGGCCGCGCCCTACGCGCAGCAGCTCGGCCGCGCGCCGTTCGTCCTCGACGCGATCTACGACCCGTGGCCCACGCCGCTCGCCGAGGCCGCCGCGGCGCACGGCTCGGTCGTCGTGGGTGGCCTGCAGATGCTGCTGCACCAGGCGTTCGGCCAGGTCGAGCAGTTCACCGGCCGGCCGGCCCCGCGGGAGGCGATGGCGGCGGCCGTCGCCGGCTGAACCACCGGTAGGTGCTACCGTCCGGTTGCACATCGTCCGGGTAGGTGCAACCATGAAGTTGCATGTCATCGGACGAGGAGGTTCCCATGGACACGCCGGACCGCATCGAACGGGAGATCCGCATCGAGGCGCCCGCCGCTCGGGTGTGGCAGCTCGTCGCCCGGCCCGGCTGGTGGATCGGCGACGGCGACCGTTCCGGGCACACCGTGACCACCGACGGCGACCTGATCGTCGTCCACGACCCGCGGTACGGGAAGTTCCCGATGTACCGGGTGGCGTCCGATGAGCCCCGGTACCTCGCGTACCGCTGCTCGGCGGTGATCGACGAGCCGCCCCGTGACGGCGCCGCCACCCTCGTCGAGTTCTTCCTCACCGAGGTGGGCGGCGGCACCGTCCTGCGCGTCGTCGAGAGCGGGTTCGGCGCCCTGGACGGGACCCCGGCACAGCGCCGCGGGGCGTTCGAGGGCAACACCGACGGCTGGCGGCAGCAGCTCGACATCGCCAAACGGGACGTCGAGAGTGCCTGATCCCGCCGATTCCGCCGTCGGCGCGGTGCTCGCGGCGCTGGCCGACCCGACCCGCCGGCTCATCCTCGGCACGCTCGCCGAACTGGGGAGGGCCAGCGCCACCACGCTCGCCGGGCGGGTCCCGGTCTCGCGCCAGGCGGTGGTCAAGCAACTCCAGATCCTCGAGACCGCGGGCCTGGTCGACGCCGCCCGCGCCGGCCGGGAGGTGCTCTACACCCCGCGCCCCGAGACCCTGGACGGCTCGGCCCGGTGGCTCGCCGAGCTGGCCGACGCCTGGGACCGCCGTCTCGGGGCGGTGAAACGCGCCGCCGAAGAGGGCCGGCCCTCCCGCTGACCGGCGGAGGAAGAAAATTCCGCGCCGGATGTCGATCCACCCGCCGGCCGTTCGTGTACAGGTTGGATCACCGGCACCGGGCCGGGGACCGCCACCGCGAGGAGGATCGGCCATGACCCAGTACCTGCTGAGCATCTACCAGCCCGACGGTGACCCGCCGCCGCCGGAGTTCCTCGACCCGATCATGCGCGACGTCGAGGCCGTCGATGCCGAGATGCGTGCCGCCGGCGTCTGGGTGTTCGCCGGGGGACTGCACCCCCCGAGCACCGCCACCGTGCTCCGGCTCGCGGGCGACGGCATCCTCACCACCGACGGCCCGTACCTCGAGGGCAAGGAACACATCGGCGGGTTCACCGTGATCGAGGCGCCCGACCTCGACGCCGCCCTGGAGTGGGGCCGCAAGCTCGCCCGCGCGATCACGCTGCCGATCGAGGTGCGGCCGCTGCAGGGCGGGCACTGCGGGTGACACGCCCGTGCCCGAGGTGACGGACGCGGAGATCGCGCGCGTGTTCCGCGCCGAACACGGCCGTGCGGTCGCCGCGCTCGTCCGCGCCTTCGGGGACATCGACCTGGCCGAGGAATCCGTGCAGGACGCGTTCGCCGTCGCCGTCGCCCGGTGGCCGGTCGACGGGCTGCCGCCGAGCCCGGCCGGGTGGATCGTCACCACCGCCCGGCGCCGCGCGATCGACCGGATCCGCCGGGAGAAGGCCCGCGCCGGCAAGCACGCCGACGCCGCCCGGCTGCACGAATCCGGGGACACCGCCGTCGACGGCGAGGAGACCGTCGTGCCCGACGACCGGCTGCGCCTGATCTTCACGTGTTGCCATCCCGCGCTGGCGCCCGCCGCCCGCGTCGCCCTCACGCTGCGGTTGCTCGGCGGCCTGACCACGGCCGAGATCGCCCGGGCCTTCCTCGTCCCGGAGACGACCATGGCGCAGCGGCTGGTGCGCGCCAAGGGCAAGATCCGCGACGCCCGCATCCCGTACCGCGTTCCGGACCCCGGTGAGCTACCCGCCCGCCTCGGCTCCGTGCTCGCCGTCGTCTATCTCGTCTTCACCGAGGGGCACACCGCGGCCGGTGGGGACCGGCTGGTCCGCGACGACCTGTGCACCGAGGCGATCCGGCTCGCCCGCCTGCTGGCCGAGCTCATGCCCGACGAACCCGAGGTGCTGGGCCTGCTCGCGTTGCTGCTGCTCGCCGACGCGCGACGACCGGCCCGCACGAACGCCGCCGGGAATCTGGTGCCCCTCGCCGAGCAGGACCGCGGGCTGTGGGACCGCGACCGGATCGCCGAGGGACAGGCCCTCGTCCGGCGCTGCCTGCGGCTCGGGCGGCCCGGCCCGTACCAGATCCAGGCCGCGATAGCCGCCGTCCACGGCGATGCCGCCACGGTCGAGACGACCGACTGGCGGCAGGTCGTCGCGCTCTACGATCAGCTGCTCGTCGTCGCACCCACCCCGGTCGCCGCCCTGCACCGGGCAGTCGCGGTGGCCGAGGTCGACGGCCCCGCCGCGGGTCTCGCCCTCGTCGATGCCCTCGACCTGGACCGCTACCACCTGTTCCACGCGGTGCGCGCCGACCTGCTCCGCCGGCTCGGCCGCATCCCGGAGGCCACCGCGGCGTACGACGCGGCGCTCGCGCGGACCGCCAACGCCGCCGAGCGCGGCTTCCTGCAGCGCCGTCGCGCCGAGCTCAGCTGACCGGCGACTCCTCCGCCGGCGGCCCGGTCCTGCCGTTCTGCCACGGCCACCGGCCGGAGATCTCGAGCTGCAGGGACCAGCTCAAGAAGGTCCGGATGAGGACGATGACCGCCAGTACCCCTACCGAGGTGAAGGTGGGGGTGACGGCGACCGTCTTGATGATGTCCGCGGCCACCAGGAATTCGAGACCGAGCAGGATCGACCGCCCGAGATCGCGCCGGTAGCGTTCGTAGATCGGTGCGGCGGCGGAGCGGCGCCAGGACCGCACGGCGACCCAGCTCGCCACCGCCGCACCGACGACGATCACCGCCACCCCGACCACGTCGACGGCGCCGCCGACGGTCTCGAGCACGCGGGACAGCTCCATGCGAACCTCCGGGGTGCGGACGGGACGATTCGGTCATGTTCGCAGGTCCGGCTCGATCCGTCCCGGCAACCGGTTGTCCACACCCGGACCGGTTATCCACAGATTCCGCCTGCGGGCGGCGAGATCGCCGTGCCGGCGCCGCGCGCGCGGCACGCTGCCGCCATGACCGTATTGCTGTTCGCCGTGCTCGGCGCCGCGGCCGGTGCCGGCGCGCACCGCCTCGTCGCCCGCCTCGCCGGGCGCCACCCACCGCGCGGGGTGTGTGAGGCCGCCGCCGCGGCCGGCGGCGCCGTGGCCGTGCTCGCCACCGCCACGGCACCGGGTGCGGCCGCCGTCGCGGCGCTGATCTGGTGGTGTGTGTGCCTGAGCGCGGCCGACCTGTCGGCGCGGCGGCTGCCGAACGTCCTGACGGTGCCGGGCGCCGCCGTCGTCCTCGCGGTCGCCGCAGGAGCGGGACACGCGGCCCCCGCGCTCGCCGGGGCGGTCCTGCTGGCCGGGCCGTACCTGCTCGCTCACCTGGCCGCCCCGCGGAGTCTCGGCGCGGGCGATGTGAAGCTCGCCGCCGGGCTGGGGGCGGCCGCGGGCGCGAACGGCGCGGCCGCGTGGACGACGGCGGCCCTGCTGCCACCGCTGCTCACCGCCGCGGCGGGCGCCGTCGTCGTCGGCGCGGGTTGGGTACGGGCACATCGCCGCCCGCGCGGTGTGGTGCTGCCGCACGGGCCGTCGATGTGCGCGGCGGCCGTCGCCGCGGTCCTGGCGGCGGGTTGACCGGGGCGGCGTCCTGCCGGTGGCGGTGCACGTGGAAGGATGGGATTGTGCTGCGCTGGATAACTGCTGGAGAGTCCCATGGTCCCGCCCTCGTCGCGATGCTCGAGGGGATGGTCGCCGGTGTCGAGGTGACGTCGAGCGACATCTCGGAGCAGCTGGCGCGGCGCCGCCTCGGCTACGGCCGCGGCGCGCGCATGAAATTCGAGGCCGACAAGGTCACCATCCTCGGCGGCGTCCGGCACGGCCACACCCTCGGCGGCCCGGTGGCCATCGAGATCGGCAACACCGAGTGGCCCAAGTGGGAGACCATCATGTCCGCCGACCCGGTGGACGCCGAACTGCTCGCCGGGCAGGCCCGCAACGCGCCGCTGACCCGTCCGCGACCCGGCCACGCCGACTACTCCGGCATGCTCAAGTACGGCTTCGACGACGCCCGGCCCGTCCTCGAGCGCGCCAGCGCCCGGGAGACTGCGGCCCGCGTCGCCGCCGGCACCGTGGCCCGCAACTTCCTGCGCCAGGTGTTCGGCGCCGAGGTCGTCTCGCATGTGATCTCCATCGGCGCGTCCGAACCCTACGTGGGGGTGGAGCCGACCGGCGCCGACCTCGCCGCCATCGACGCCAGCCCGGTGCGGGCCTTCGACAAGTCGGCCGAGGAGTCGATGATCGCCGAGATCGAGGCCGCCAAGCGCGACGGTGACACCCTCGGCGGTGTCGTCGAGGTCGTGGTGCACGGCTTGCCCGTCGGTCTCGGCTCGTTCATCAGCGGTGCCGACCGGCTCGACGCCCGGCTCGCCGCGGCCCTCATGGGCATCCAGGCCATCAAGGGCGTCGAGGTCGGCGACGGCTTCGAGACCGCCCGCCGCCGCGGCAGCGTCGCCCACGACGAGATGCGGCCCGGCCCCGACGGCGTGCTCCGCTCGACCAACCGGGCCGGCGGCCTCGAGGGCGGCATGACCAACGGCGAGGCGCTGCGGGTGCGGGCCGCGATGAAGCCCATCTCCACGGTGCCGCGCGCCCTCGCCACCGTCGACATGTCGTCCGGCGAGGAGGCCGTCGCGATCCACCAGCGCTCCGACGTGTGCGCCGTGCCCGCGGCCGGCGTCGTGGCCGAGGCGATGGTGGCGCTCGTCGTGGCGCAGGCCGCGCTCGAGAAGTTCGGGGGCGACTCGATCGACGAGACCCGCACCAACGTCCGCAACTACCTCGAGGCCGTCGCGGCCCGGGTGCCACGGTGACGACATGACGCCACGCGCAGTTCTGATCGGGCCGCCCGGGGCCGGCAAGTCGACCATCGGCCGCCGGCTCGCCCAAGCCCTCGACCTGCCGTTGCTCGATACCGACGCCGAGATCGAGCGCACCACCGGGCGCACGATCCCGGACATCTTCGGCACCGACGGCGAACCGGCGTTCCGGCGGATCGAGGAAGAGGTGGTGGCCGACGCGCTCGCCCGTCACGACGGGATCGTCTCGCTCGGCGGCGGCGCGATCCTGTCCGAGCGCACCCGCGCCCTGCTCGAGGGGAGGACGGTGATCTACCTCGAGATCAGCGTCGCCGAGGGCCTGCGCCGCACCGGGACCAACACCACGCGGCCGCTGCTCGCCGGGGCGGATCCCGCGGCGAAGTACCGGGAGCTGATGCGCCGGCGCCGCCCGCTGTACCGGCAGGCGGCCACCATCCGGGTGCGCACCGACGGGCGCAGCCCCGGCCGCGTGGTGCAGCAGGTCCTTGCCAAACTGGAGGCGCAGACGGATCTGGCCGCCACCGGTGCCCACCCGTCCGCTGCCAGCGGGACCAGTACAGAGAATCGGAGCAATCAACCGTGACCGAACCGGTACGCGTCGACGTCCAGACGGCCCAGCCCTACCCGGTGATCATCGGCCGAGGCCTGCTCGGTGAGCTCGTCGACGAACTCACCGGCACCCGCACCGTCGCGATCCTGCACCAGCCGCCGCTCGCGGAGACCGCCGAGGCGGTGCGCACCGCGTTGGCGGAGAAGGGGATCGACGCCCACCGGGTCGAGATCCCCGACGCCGAAGACGGCAAGGACCTCGCCGTCGCGGGATTCTGCTGGGAGGTGCTCGGGCGCATCGGGTTGACCCGCAGCGACGCGATCGTCAGCCTCGGCGGGGGAGCGGCCACCGACCTGGCCGGGTTCGTCGCCGCGACGTGGATGCGCGGGGTGCGGATCGTGCACGTGCCCACCACGCTGCTCGCGATGGTCGATGCCGCGGTCGGCGGCAAGACCGGCATCAACACCGACGCCGGCAAGAACCTCGTCGGCGCCTTCCACGAGCCGTCCGCGGTGCTCGTCGATCTCGCGACCCTCGAGACGGTGCCGCGCAACGAGATCGTCGCCGGCCTCGCCGAGGTCGTCAAGACCGGCTTCATCGCCGACCCGAAGATCCTCGAGCTGATCGAGGCCGACCCGGAGGCCGCGCTCGACCCGGCGGGAACGGTGCTGCCCGAACTGATCCGACGCTCGATCGAGGTCAAGGCGAAGGTCGTCGCCGCGGACCTCAAGGAGTCGAGCCTGCGCGAGATCCTCAACTACGGGCACACCCTCGGGCACGCCATCGAACGGCGCGAACGCTACCGGTGGCGTCACGGCGCCGCTGTCGCCGTCGGCCTGGTCTTTGCCGCCGAGCTGGGCCGCCTCGCGGGGCGCCTGGACGACGCCACCGCCGACCGGCACCGCAGCATCCTCGAGCTCGTCGGGCTGCCCACGACCTACGACGCCGACGCCTTCCCGCAGCTGCTCGAGGGCATGCAGTCCGACAAGAAGAACCGCGCGGGCATGCTCCGGTTCGTCGTCCTCGACGGCCTCGCCAAGCCCGGCAGGCTCGAGGGACCGGATCCGTCGCTGCTCGCGGCGGCGTACTCGGCCGTCGCGCGGGAGGGGACCGCCGACCCGGGCACCGTGCTCCTGTGATCCGCTGAGCCCCCTCGACGGGCCGGCGCACCGAAGGGTGCGCCGGCCCGTTCCATTTTTCCGGGATCCCTCGGCTTACTCGGCCAGAGGTAATTCGAACCGGACGGAATCAAAGAATTTTCCGAATCAAAGGTCGCGGCCCCACCGGACGGCCGACCGCGGCCACGGAAATGAAAGACTTTTCGCCGCAACGTGTTCGGATTCGCCCTCGGCTCTTCGTTGATTTCCGGGTGGTACCGGCCGTACGATTCCCGTCATGATGAACGCTCAGCAGGTCACGACGACGCCGGATGCCTTCCGGCGCCGCGTCGCTCACTGCTGACCCACCACGCGAGCCCCGGGAGTCGACGTCCCGGGGCTTTCGTCGTGTTCGGGCACGTCGCTTCCTCTCGCCGACACGAGAGTCGAGGAACGGATCATGAACGGTGCAGATCACCGAGTGCTCGGTCGCGAACTCGAAATGTTCGCCACCGCACCGATAGTGGGTGCGGGCCTTCCGCTGTGGCTGCCGGACGGTGCGGTGATCCGTGCCGAACTCGAGGCCTTCGCCGCCGAGGTGGCGGCCGAAACCGGCTGTCGCCGCGTCTACACCCCGGTGCTCGCCAAGAAGGAATTGTTCGTCCGGTCCGGCCACTGGTCCAAATTCGCCGACGACATGTTCCCCGAGATGCGGGTCGGAGGCGAGAGTTTCGTTCTCCGGCCCGCCAATTGCCCCCACCACGCCCAGATCTTCGCCTCGCGGGGCCGCAGCTACCGCGACCTGCCGATCCGCCTGTCGGAGCTGGGATCGATGTTCCGCAGCGAACTGTCCGGCGTGCTCGCCGGCCTGAGCCGGGTCCGGCAGATCAGTCTCGACGACGCGCACGTGTTCTGCGCGCCCGAACAGGTCGGCGCGGAGGTGGAACTCGCGCTGAGTGCGATCGAGCGCTGCTACGGGGTCCTCGGGCTCGACGACCGGCGTTACCGCCTGTCCCTGGGTGACGCCGGCGGGCGGTATCTCGGCACCGGCGCGCAGTGGGCGCACGCCCAGGATCAACTGCGCGGAGCGCTCGAACGGCGCGGGCTGGACTTCTTCGAGGCCGAAGGGGAGGCCGCGTTCTACGGTCCGAAGATCGACATCCAGGTCGCCGGCGCGCACGGGCGCGAGGAGACCGTGTCCACCGTCCAGCTCGACTTCACTCAGCCCGAGCGCTTCGCCCTCGAATACACCGGCGAGGACGGGCGCAGGCATCGGCCCGCGATGATCCACCGGGGTGTGCTCGGGTCGATGGAGCGGCTGATCGCGATGCTCGTCGAACGCTTCGAAGGGCGCATGCCGCCCTGGCTGTCGCCCCGCCAGGTGGCGGTCCTGCCCGTCGGGGACGGCCACGGCGACGGGGCCGGCAGGCTGCGGGACAGGTTGGTGGCCGAGGGGATTCGCGTCGACGTGCTCGCCGGGGGTTCGTTGGGCAGCCGTATCCGGGCCGCGCGCCTGCACCGCGACCCGTACATCGCGATCGTCGGCGACGAGGAACTCGCGGACGAGACCGTCAGCGCACTGGTGCCGCAGTCGGGGCAGCGGGCGTGCCTCGGGCGCGAGCAGTTCGTGCAACGGGTGCGGGCCGACGTCCGGGGCCGGGTCCTGCGTCCGTCCGCGCTGCCGTGAACGCCCCCTCGTGGACGCCGGCCGAGGGGGAGCCGGCGTCTCGGGTCATGACCGGGTTCCGGCGATCGGCTCGGCCGCCGTCGGCGCTGGTCGTGCCGTCGCAGTCGGGCTCCGCGCGCGCCCGGCCCGGACTCCGTTGGCGATCACGACGATCTCGGCGACCTCGTGGACGAGGACGACCGCGGCCAGGCCGAGGACTCCGAACAGGGCGAGTGGCATCAGAACGGTGATGATCGCCAGGGACAGTCCGACGTTCTGCAGCATGATCGTCCGCGACCGTCGAGCGTGGCGGAGCGCTCGGGGCAGGTGCCGCAGGTCCTCGCCCATCAGGGCGACGTCGGCGGTGTCGATGGCGACGTCGGAGCCCATCGCGCCCATCGCGATGCCGAGGTCGGCGGCCGCGAGCGCAGGGGCGTCGTTGACCCCGTCGCCGACCATCGCGGTCGGCCGTGTGGCGTGCAGGGTCTCGACGAGACGGGCCTTGTCCTCGGGGCGCAGGTCGGCGTGCACCTCGTCGATACCGGCGTCGGCGGCCAGGGCTCGGGCGGTGCGGTCGTTGTCGCCGGTGAGCATCGCGACGGTGTAGCCGTCACGGCGCAGCCCGGCGACCACCTCGCGCGCTTCCGCGCGGAGCTCGTCGCGGACGGCGACCGCCCCGATCGCGGCGCCTTCGCGTTCGACGAGGACCGCGGTGGCCCCGGCGTGCTGCATCCGCTCGATGTCCGCGGCGAGCGGACCGGCGTCGATCCAGCCGGGCCGGCCCAGCCGGACAGGAGCGCCGGCGATGCGGCCGGTCAGGCCGGCACCGGGGACCGCGTCCACCTGTTCGGCCGGCACGTAGTCGTCGACGGCGGCGAGAATCGCCGGGGCGAGGGGGTGTTCGCTGCGGGCCTCCAGAGCGGCGGCCACGGCGAGAACGTCGTGGGGGGTCGTTCCCTCCGCGGTGGCGACGTCGAGCACGGCGGGCCGGTTCCGGGTGAGGGTGCCGGTCTTGTCCAACGCGATGCCGCGGATGCGGCCGAGAGCCTCGAGGGCGGCGCCGCCCTTGACCAGGACGCCGAACCTGGATGCGGCGCCGACCGCGGCGACGACCGTGACCGGGATCGCGATCGCCAGCGCGCACGGCGACGCGGCGACCAGCACCACCAGGGCGCGTTCGATCCACACGCGCGGATCCCCGGCCAGGCTGCCGACGACGGCGATGGCCGCGGCCGCGACCATCACGGCCGGGACGAGTGGGGTGGCGATCCTGTCGGCCAGGCGTTGCGCGTCGCCCTTGCGGGACTGCTCGGCCTCGACGATCCGCACGATCCTGGCCAGCGAGTTGTCCTGCGCGCCGGCGGCGACCTCGACCTCGAGGACACCGGTGCCGTTGATCGACCCGGCGAACACCTCGTCGCCCGGACCGGCCTCGACGGGCATCGATTCCCCGGTGACGGCGGAGGTGTCCAGGGCGGTGCGCCCGGATCGGACGATCCCGTCGGTGGCGATCCGCTCCCCGGGTTTGACGATCATGACCTCGCCGAGCGCGAGGTCGGCAGGCGGAACGGTCTGCTCGCGACCGTCGCGCAGCACCGTGGCGGTGTCCGGGACCAGGGACAGCAGTGCGCGCAGGCCGCGGCGGGTGCGGGTGACGGCGTACTCCTCGAGTCCCTCGCTGATCGCGAACAGGAACGCGAGCATCGCGGCCTCGCCGACCTCACCGAGCAGCACCGCGCCGAGGGCCGCGCTCGTCATCAGGGTCCCGACGCCGATCCCGCCCCTGGCCAGGCGTTCGAGCGTGGCGGGGACGAAGGTGTAGCCGGCGACGATCAAGGCCACCGCCTCGAGTCCCACACCGAGAGCGTCGGGTCCGCCGCCGACACGGACGATCAGGGCCGCCACCAGCAGGACGCCCGCGGCGGCGGCCGCCCGGATCTCCGTGATCTGCCACAACTTCTCGGGCGCGTGCTCGTCCTCGCCGGGGAGGCGGGGTTCGGCGTGGCCGCAACCGCAGGCGTCGCTCACGACGCGCTCCCGGTGCCGGTGCCGTAGTTCGGGCACAACGCGACCGCGTTCCCGGTCGCGGCCAGCAACGTCTCGGCCGAGGCGAGTAGGTCCATCAACTCGGGTCGGGTCAGCGAGTAGAACACCTGCCGGCCCTGGGGGCGGCCCTCGACGAGGTTGCAGTCCCGCAGGCACGCCATGTGCGCAGAGACCGTCGACTGCGCCAACCGCAGCTCACCGACGAGGTCCGCCACCCGCGCCTCACCCTCGGCGAGCCGTCGCACGATCGCCAATCGGGTGCCGTCCGAGAGGCTGTGGAACAGCGCCACCGCGGCGTCGAGGTCCGGCACCGGCCGGGTCGACGTCGGGACCGCACCACCGTCACGATTGATCGTCATACGGCGATGATAGCGGTTTCAGGCGATGTAACGCTGCGACTACTCGGCGCCGCGCACGACCTGCAGGCCGGGACGGCCGGCACGCGCCGGCACGGGCGTTCCGCGGCGGCCCCGGTTGTCCCGGACGGGATGGGAGAGCCGGTGGGCGTGCAGGTAGGCGACGCCCACGCGGGAATACCAGGCGGCGGTCCAGGACGGGATGCCGCCCAGCATCGACAGCGCGAACCCGTGGTGGCGGTCGACGAAGTCGACGGTCACCGCGTACAGATCCACCCCCGGGCACTTCCTGGCCGCCGCCTCGATGTCGAGGTCGTCGGGCCACCAGCTCGCGGGCAGGACGGGGTCGGCCGCCTCGGGGGTGCCCGGGTGGCGGCGACCGAGCACTCGTCCGCGCACCACCGCGGCGGCGGCGCTGCACGAGCCCTTCGCGAGGCCCCACGTCGTGGACCACAGGCCGGCGGGGTGCGTCAGCGGCAGGATCGCCCCGAGCAGTCGTCCCAGCTGCGGTTCACCACCGGTCCGGGAGCACCAAGGCCCACCCTCGTCCGAGCCGTTCGGGGCCGTCTTCCCGTCGGGGCATACCGGAGCGCGCTCTCCCATGGTTCCCTACTCTAAATGTATTGGGCGCCAGTCGGATTGATTTTCGGTGATCGCATCGCGGCAGGGGGATCCGACCGGGCGGCTCCGCCTGCCCGGCGTCCGGGTCGCGGACGGGCGGTGCTGGGGCGGTCGCTGCGCGTGGGGACACTGCCGAGGATCGGTCTCATCCGCCGTCGAGGCTCCGGTGGGCCAGTTCCTCGCGCGCGGCGGTCTCGACGCCGACCGGGAGGGCAGGGGTGCGGCCCAGTTCGAGGTCGGCCACGAACTCGGCGAGCAGGTCGGTCGGCCATCGATCGAAGTCGGCCATCGCAATCCCCCTCGGTGCGTCCGATCGGGCGAGCGGCTTTCCCTCGCCTGCTCCCGATTCTCGATCCCGATGCTTCACAATTACACCACCGGCACGTCGTGTGACACGACTCCTCGCATAATCGGTCCGTTCCGCCCGTCCCGTCCGATTCCGGCCCGGGCGCGGATCACGCCCGGATGCCCTCCACGGCCGGCGCGGAGCTCGGTTCGGCGCCGTGTTCCCGGCCCAGGTCGGCGATCGCGGAGGTGAACTCCGGGTCGAACAGCAGGAAGCTGAGCAGGTCTCCGCGATCCTCGTCATCGCCGCCGACCAGCCGCGCGACGACGGACGGCGCGGGGTTGCGCAGGAACCGGCGCACGGCGGGCCGGCGACGCACCACGTCCTCCGCGATCTCGGCGATCCGGCCGGCCTGGCCCGGTGGTGGGCCGGCGAAGTCGATCCCGATGGGACGGTCGGTCGGGGACACCGCGCGGGTCTGCGCGATCCGTGCGTTGCGGAATTCGAGCGTGTGCAGATCCTCGATCATCCGGTAGCCGAGCATCGCGCGCAGTGCCAGGGCCGCGACGCCGGCCACGTCGGGAGGCGCCGGCCGGTGCCTCCCGGTGCGCGCCGCGACCGGCGGGGGCCACACCCGCGGCTGCGTCGCCACGACGCCGACGTCGTTCGCGCCCAGCAGCAGCGCGGGTTTGATCGGGGTGTTGAGCAGCAGTCCGCCGTCGATGTACCAGCCGGAGCGCTGCGGGGCGCATCGGTCGGTGACGTGGATGGGCCGGAACAGGATCGGGACCGCCGAGGAGGCCAGCAGGTGGTCGACGGTCAGCGTCGTCTCGACGTAGCTGATGTTGCGGCGGATGTCGTACTCGGGCAGGCGCACCGAATCGTTCTTCTCCACGAACACCACCGTCCCGCCGGTGGCCACGGACGTCGTCGCGACGGCGACCGCGTCCACCAACCCGGCCCGGATGTTCTCGTGCAGCCGGGTCCACGGGACGAGGCGCTGCAGGGTTCCCCGGATCGGGGTCGTATCGAGCAGGCTGACGAGACGCGTGCGGGGAAAGCCGATCGCCTGGCCCAGGAAGGCCGCGCCGGTGCCGAGAAGGCTGTGCACCGACGAGTACACGTCGGACGAGACCACCCCGGTCCACAGGTCCACGACCCGTTCCGCGGCCGTGGGCAGTCCCTCGTCGGCAAACGCGGCGAGCCCGAGCACGTTGATCGCGCCCGCGCTGGTCCCGACGAGGATCGCGGGCGCTGCGCCGTGCCGCGTCATCCGGGGAAGCAGGGAGGTGATCGCCCCGGCCTGATAGGCACCGCGCGCGCCCGCGCCCGCGACGACCAGCGCCGTCCGCCGGCGTCCGTGGGTACCGCGCGCCCCGCGTCCGGCCATGGGCGGAACGGTACCTGCCGGCCTCCGGCCACGGACCCGATTCCGCAACCGGCCCGGTCCGATCGGGAGACGCTAGGGGCGGCGGTCCGGATCGATCCGCTCGAACACCTCGGTCGGGGCGTCGTCGTCGCGCCACCCCGGATCCGGCGCCGCGGCCGCCCCGACCGGCGCCGGCCCGGCGTCGGGCTTCGCCGCCGGCGCGGACTTGCGCTGCTCCCGGCGCACCAGGAACCGCCCGAGCATCACCGCGGCCGTCGCGGGGACGTACACCAGCAGCACGGTGAACGCCGCACCCGAGGTCAGTTCGAAGAACAGCGACTTGACCCCGACCTGGATCGGGCTGACCGTGTCGATCAGCCAGGTGAGCAGGCCGGCGACGAGGCCGGTGACCGCCGCCGCCTTCAGCCACAGCATCGTCAGGTCCGCACCGTCCTCCGACTGCGGGTGCGCCCGCTGGTCGCGGATCCCGTCGAGCCCGGCCCACACGATCGCGGCGAGCACGACGACGGCCAGCGCGACCATCCGCAGCACCGAGCCTTGCAGCGGCCATTGCACCAGGGCGGCCCCCAGCAGGACCCGCACGAGCACGTGCACGAGGGTCAGGCCGAGCCCGCGAAGCAACCAGGGTTTCATGTACCTCAGAGTAACGTCTGGATCGGCGGAAGTGTGTTCCGCCCCACATGGTCTCCGCTCCTCATCGTCCTGCCCTTCGTCGTCCTGCCCTTCGTCGTCCTGCCCTTCGTCGTCACCGCCCGGGCGGCGGCCGTTCCGGCCGCCGCCGCGGGAGTACGTTGAGCCCATGCCCGCCGATCACGCCTCCCGCCGCGCCGCGCTGCGCCGGCTGCTCGCCGACCGGGACCTCGATGCGCTCCTGGTGACGGACCTGCTCAACATCCGCTACCTCACCGGCTTCACCGGTTCGAACGCCGCGCTGCTCGTCACCGCCGACGACGACGCCGACGAGTCCCGCACCGTCGTGTGCACCGACGGCCGCTACCTCACCCAGATCGCCGCGCAGGTGCCCGACCTGCGGGCCCGGATCGCCCGCGCCAGCGCCGATCACCTGGTCGGTTCCGCGGCCACGCCGGCCCGGTGGGGCTTCGAGAGCCACATCGTCACCGTCGAACAGCACGTGCGCTGGGCGGGGCTGGGCAGCCCGCTCACCCTCACGCCCGCGCCCCGGCTGGTCGAGCAGTTGCGCATGGTCAAGGACGAACACGAGGTCGGGCTGCTGAAGGCGGCGTGCGCCGCCGCGGACCGGGCGCTGGCCGATCTCGTCGCCGCCGGCGGGCTGCGCCCGGGCCGCACCGAACGGCAGGTCGGCCGCGATCTCGAGGCCCGCATGCTCGACTACGGCGCCGACGGCATCTCCTTCGAGACGATCGTCGCGACCGGGGCGAACTCGGCTGTGCCGCACCACCGGCCCACCGACGCGGTGCTCGCCGCCGGGGACTTCGTCAAGCTCGACTTCGGCGCGCAGGTCGGGGGATACCACTCCGACATGACCCGCACCTACGTCCTCGCGCGGGCCGCCGACTGGCAGCGGGAGGTGTACGACCTCGTCGCGCGCGCCCAGGCGGCCGGGCGGGCGGCGCTCGTGCCGGGCGTCGACCTGGCCGCCGTGGACGCCGCGGCCCGCGGCGTCATCGCCGACGCCGGGCACGGTGATCTGTTCCTGCACGGACTCGGCCACGGGGTCGGTCTGGAGATCCACGAAGCACCCGGAATCGGCCAGGCGGCGACCGGTACACTTGCCTGCGGTGCGGCGGTGACCGTCGAACCGGGCGTGTACTTCTCCGGGCGCGGAGGCGTGCGGATCGAGGACACGCTCGTGGTGCGTGAGCAGGGACCGGAGCTGCTCACACTCACCGACAAGACATTGACCGTCGTATGAGGGCGGTACCTCGACTCTAGGAGACGCGAAACCAAGTGGCCGATACCAGCGATTTCAAGAACGGGCTCGTGCTGAAGATCGATGGTCAGCTGTGGCAGATCATCGAGTTCCAGCACGTCAAGCCCGGCAAGGGGCCGGCGTTCGTCCGTACGAAGATCAAGAACGTGCTCTCCGGCAAGACCGTCGACAAGACCTGGAACGCCGGGGTGAAGGTCGAGACCGCCACCGTCGACCGCCGCGACATGACGTACCTGTACCACGACGGCACCGACTACGTGTTCATGGACGGCGAGACCTACGACCAGATCTCCATCAACGAGGAGACCCTGGGCGACGGCGCGAAGTTCCTGCTCGAGAACATGCAGGTGCAGGTGGCCACCCACGAGGGCACCCCGCTGTTCGTCGAACTGCCGGTCACCGTCGAACTCGAGGTCACCCACACCGATCCCGGCCTGCAGGGCGACCGCTCCACCGGGGGCACCAAGCCGGCGACCCTCGAGACCGGCGCCGAGATCCAGGTCCCGCTGTTCATCAACACCGGCGACAAGCTCAAGGTCGATTCGCGTGACGGCAGCTACCTCGGGCGAGTGAATTCCTGAGTGTCCGGTACGCAGAAGAAACTCGGAGCCCGGCACAAGGCGCGTAAGCGCGCCGTCGACCTGCTGTTCGAGGCCGAAGCCCGCGACATCGACCCGGTCGGTCTCGCGGCCGACCGCATCGCGCTCGCCGTCACCGACGACCAGGTCGCCCAGGTGCCGCCGTACACGCAGACCGTCGTGCGCGGCGTGGCGGAGCATCTCGACGAGCTCGACCAGGTGATCGCCGAGCACCTGCACGACTGGACGCTCGAGCGGCTGCCCGCCGTGGACCGGGCGATCCTGCGCATCTCGGTGTGGGAGCTGTTCCACGCCTCCGACGTGCCGCCGGTGGTGGCCGTCGACGAGGCCGTCGAACTGGCCAAGCAGCTGTCCACCGACGACTCGCCCGCCTTCGTCAACGGCATCCTCGGCCAGATCGTGGCGCTCGCCGACCAGGTCCGTGCCGCCGCGGCGGCCACCTCGTCGCGCGCCGCCGAGCCGGCCGAGCAGCGGGAGTCCGAGCGGCCCTGACATCGCAACGTGAGCGGGCCCGGCCGGGGACGGAAGTCGCCGGCCGGGCCCGCTCGTCGCTACCGGGACGGCGGCCTGTGGCACGCCTCACCCCGCACCCGTGTCTGGGGGTCACCGGCCGCTGCTAGGCTGATGCACCGTCAGGCATCCTTTAACGATCCGTCCAGCGAGGCGGAGAAGGAGGTCGCAGTATGGCCATGTCCGAAGACGGGTCGCCGGTATCCACGCCCGGTCCGGCCCGCGAATTGCTCTCCGCAGCCGACGTCGGCCGCACCGTCGCCCGCATCGCGCACCAGATCATCGAGAAGACCGCGCTCGACGCCCCCGAGGGCGAGGCCCCCCGCGTCGTCCTCGTCGGTATCCCCACCCGCGGCACCACCCTCGCGCACCGGCTCGCCGAACGCATCGCCGAGTTCTCCGGGGTGACCGTGCCCGTCGGCTCCCTCGACATCACCCTCTACCGCGACGACCTGCGCACCAAGCCGCACCGGCCGCTCGAGCGCACGTCGGTGCCCGAAGGCGGCGTCGAGGACGCCCTCGTCGTCCTCGTCGACGACGTCCTGTTCTCCGGCCGCTCGGTGCGCGCCGCGCTCGACGCCCTGCGCGACCTCGGCCGGCCCCGCGCCGTGCAGCTCGCCGTCCTGGTCGACCGCGGCCACCGCGAACTGCCGCTGCGCGCCGACTACGTCGGCAAGAATGTCCCCACCGCCCGCGCCGAGGACGTGCGGGTCCTGCTCACCGAGCAGGACGACCGCGACGCCGTGGTGATCTCCGGAGGCAAGATTTCGTGAAGCACCTGCTCTCCATCGCGGACCTGACCGAGGCGTCCGCGACCGAGCTTCTCGACGAGGCCGAACGGTTCGAGCAGGCGCTGCTCGGCCGTGAGGTGCGCAAGCTGCCGACCCTGCGGGGCCGCACCGTGATGACGGTGTTCTTCGAGAACTCCACCCGCACCCGGGTCTCGTTCGAGGTCGCCGGCAAGTGGATGAGCGCGGACGTGATCAACGTCAGCGCCTCGAGCTCGTCGGTCGCCAAGGGCGAATCGCTGCGCGACACCGCGCTGACCCTGCACGCCGCCGGCGCGGACGCGTTGATCGTGCGGCACCCCGCCTCGGGCGCCGCGCACCGCATCGCCGACTGGACCGGCGACGGCAACGGCGGCGGGCCGGCGGTGATCAACGCCGGCGACGGCACCCACGAACACCCCACGCAGGCCCTGCTCGACGCGCTGACCCTCCGGCAGCGGCTCGGGTCGATCGCCGGCCGGCGCATCGGGATCGTCGGCGACATCCTGCACAGCCGTGTCGCCCGCTCCAACGCGCTGCTGCTGTCCACGCTCGGCGCCGAGGTGGTGCTGGTCGCGCCCCGCACGCTGCTGCCGGTGGGCGTGGAGACCTGGCCGGTGACCGTGTCGCACTCGCTCGACGCCGAACTGCCCGGCCTCGACGCGGTGCTCATGCTGCGGGTGCAGGCCGAACGCATGAACGGCGGGTTCTTCCCGTCGGCGCGCGAGTACTCGATCGGATACGGGTTGTCGGAGAAGCGGCTGGCGATGCTCGGCGAGCACGCCGTGGTGCTGCACCCCGGTCCGATGCTGCGCGGCATGGAGATCGCCTCCGCGGTCGCCGACGCCCCGCAGACCGCGGTGCTGCAGCAGGTGAGCAACGGCGTGCACGTGCGCATGGCCGTGCTGTTCCGTCTGCTCGTCGGCACGGAGAGCGCGATCGCATGACCGGCTCGCACGTGGACCGCGCAGCCGCGCAGGATACGAAGAACACTGGGACAGGAGAAGATTCGGTGTCGCCGCAGGTGCTCATCCGCAACGTGCTCGTCTACGGGGAGGGCGCGCCGACCGACGTGCTGCTCGGCGACGAGCAGATCCTCGGGATCGGGACCGACCTCGATGCCGGCTCCGACGCCGAGGTGATCGACGGCGCCGGACGGGTCCTGCTGCCCGGCTTCGTCGACCTGCACACGCACCTGCGCGAGCCCGGCCGCGAGGACACCGAGACCATCGACACCGGATCCGCCGCGGCGGCGCTCGGCGGCTACACCGCGGTGTTCGCGATGGCCAACACCGACCCCGTCGCGGACTCCGTCGTCGTCACCGACCACGTGTGGCGGCGCGGGCAGGAGGTCGGCCTCGTCGATGTGCACCCCGTCGGCGCCGTCACCGTCGGCCTCGCGGGCAAGCAGCTCGCGGAGATGGGCACCATGGCCGCCGGCGTCGGCCGCGTCCGGATGTTCTCCGACGACGGGCACTGCGTGTACGACCCGCTCATCATGCGCCGGGCGCTCGAGTACTCGAGTTCGCTCGGGGTGCTCATCGCCCAGCACGCCGAGGAACCGCGGCTGACCGCCGGAGCCGTCGCCCACGAGGGCCCCACCGCGGCGCGCCTCGGCCTGGCCGGCTGGCCGCGCGCGGCCGAGGAGTCCATCGTCGCGCGCGACGCCCTGCTTGCCCGGGACGCCGGAGCCCGCGTGCACATCTGCCACGCCTCCACCGCCGGCACCGTCGAGCTGGTGAAATGGGCCAAGGCGCAAGGGATCCCGATCACCGCCGAGGTCACCCCGCACCACCTCCTGCTGGACGATTCGCGGCTCGAGACCTACGACGGCGTCAACCGCGTCAACCCGCCGCTGCGTGAGCGCTCCGACGTCGAGGCGCTGCGCCGCGGCCTGGCCGAGGGCGTGCTCGACTGCGTCGCCACCGACCACGCCCCGCACGCCGAGCAGGACAAGTGCTGCGAGTTCTCCCAGGCCCGTCCCGGCATGCTCGGCCTCGAGACGGCCCTGTCGATCGTCGTCGAGACGATGGTCCGCCCCGGGCTGCTGGACTGGCGCGGCGTCGCGAAGGTGATGAGCGAACGGCCCGCCGAGATCGTCGGCCTCGACGACCAGGGGCGGCCCCTCGAGGTGGGGGAGCCGGCCAACGTGGTGCTCGTCGACCCCGACGCCGAGTGGACGGTGCGCGGACCGGAGCTGGCCTCGGTCGCGCACAACACGCCGTACGAGGCGATGACCCTGCCCGGCAAGGTCGTCGCGACCGTGCTGCGCGGCCGGATCACCGCGCTCGACGGCACGGTCCGGCCGGCCACCGGAAGCGGGGTGCGGTGATGGACCGCGTGTTGCTCACGCTCGGCTTCGTCGCCCTGTGGGTGGTGCTGGCCCTGCTGATGTGGAAGGGCTGGCGCGGCCGCGGCCGACGCCAGGCCGATGCCGTCGGTGCCCTCCCGCCGGTGCCGGCCGAGCTGGGGGAGCAGCTGGTGGCCCCGAGCACAGGCCTGTACGTGGGCAGCACCCTCGCGCCGAGCTGGCAGGACCGGATCGCCGTCGGCGACCTCGGCCACCGCGCGGCCGGCGAGCTCAGCCGCTACCGCGCCGGAGTGCTGCTCGAACGCGACGGCGCCTCGCCGATCTGGATCCCGCAGGACTCGATCCGGGCGATCCGCACCGAACGGGGCCTCGCGGGGAAGGTGATGACCAAGGACGGTGTGCTGGTGATCCGCTGGCAGCTGCCCTCCGGCACCGAGATCGACACGGGATTCCGCGGCGACGACAAGACCATCTACCCCCTGTGGGTGCAGGAGACGAACGAGAATTACCGGGACAGTGAAAGCTAGGACGACAGCCTGGACGGCTGGTACAGCGACGACGGTACGCGAGATTTCGGCTGATGCGGCGAGCTCCGGTGAGGTCGAGCAGAACGGAGAGAACGCATGAGCGGCAACAACTTCGACACGGACACCGCGATCCTGGTGCTCGAGGACGGGCGCACGTTCCGCGGCACCGTCTTCGGTGCGGTGGGGCAGACCCTCGGCGAGGCCGTGTTCAGCACCGGCATGACCGGCTACCAGGAGACCCTCACCGACCCGAGCTACCACCGGCAGATCGTGGTCTCCACGGCCCCGCAGATCGGCAACACCGGGTGGAACACCGAGGACAACGAGTCCGTCGGACCCACCGGTGACCCCGCCGGCGCGAAGATCTGGGTCGCCGGCTACGTCGTGCGCGACCCGGCGCGCCGCACCTCGAGCTGGCGCGCGTCCGGCTCCCTGCAGGACGAGCTCGAGCGGCAGCACATCGTCGGCATCGCCGGGATCGACACCCGTGCCCTGGTGCGGCACCTGCGCACCCGCGGCTCGATGCGGGCGGGCGTCTTCTCCGGTGATGCCCTCGCCGACGAGCAGACCCTGCTGGATCGGGTGCGGAGCCAGCCGTCGATGCTCGGCGCTGACCTGGCCGGTGAGGTAACCACCACGAGCGGCTACGTCGTCGAGCCCGACGGCGAGGCCCGCTTCACCGTCGCCGCGATCGACCTCGGGATCAAGACCAACACCCCGCGGATGTTCGCCCAGCGCGGCATGCGCGTGCACGTGCTGCCGTCCACCGCGACGCTGCACGACATCCTGGACCTGAAGGCCGACGGGGTCTTCCTCTCGAACGGCCCCGGCGACCCGGCCACCGCGGACGGCGCGGTGCACCTGACCAAGGAGGTGCTCGGGCAGGGACTGCCGCTGTTCGGCATCTGTTTCGGCAACCAGATCCTCGGCCGCGCCCTCGGCCTGGGCACCTACAAGATGAAGTTCGGCCACCGCGGCATCAACATCCCCGTGATCGAGCACGAGACCGGCCGCATCGCCATCACCGCCCAGAACCACGGCTTCGCGCTCGAGGGCGAAGCCGGGCAGGAGTTCGACACGCCCTACGGCCGGGCCGTGATCAGCCACACCTGCGCCAACGACGGCGCCGTCGAGGGCGTGCGCCTGCTCGACGGGTCCGCCTTCTCCGTGCAGTACCACCCCGAGGCGGCGGCCGGCCCGCACGACGCCTCCTACCTGTTCGACCGGTTCACCAGCATGCTCGAGGGAGAGAAGAACTAAATGCCACGCCGTACCGATCTCTCCCACATCCTCGTCATCGGCTCCGGCCCGATCGTCATCGGCCAGGCCTGCGAGTTCGACTACTCCGGCACGCAGGCGTGCCGGGTGCTGCGCGAGGAGGGCCTGCGGGTCTCCCTCGTCAACTCCAACCCGGCGACGATCATGACCGACCCGGAGTTCGCCGACTCCACCTACGTCGAACCGATCACCGCCGAGTTCGTCGAGAAGGTCATCGCCGCCGAGCAGGCCAAGGGCACCCCGATCGACGCGGTGCTGGCCACCCTGGGCGGGCAGACCGCGCTCAACACCGCAGTCGCCCTGCACGAGCAGGGCATCCTCGCCAAGTACGACGTCGAGCTCATCGGCGCCGACTTCGACGCCATCCAGCGCGGCGAGGACCGGCAGAAGTTCAAGGACATCGTCGCCAAGTGCGGGGGCGAGTCCGCGCGCTCGCGGGTCTGCTACACGATGGACGAGGTGCGCGACACCGTCACCGAACTCGGCTACCCCGTCGTGGTGCGCCCGTCGTTCACCATGGGCGGCCTCGGCTCCGGCATGGCCTACGACGAGGCCGATCTCGAGCGCATCGCCGGCGGCGGCCTCGCCGCCTCGCCGACCGCGAACGTGCTCATCGAGGAGTCCATCCTCGGCTGGAAGGAGTACGAGCTCGAGCTCATGCGCGACGGCCGCGACAACGTCGTGATCGTCTGCTCGATCGAGAACGTCGACCCGGTCGGCGTCCACACCGGCGACTCGGTCACCGTCGCGCCGGCGATGACCCTGACCGACCGCGAGTACCAGGAGATGCGCGACCTGTCGATCGCGATCCTGCGCGAGGTCGGCGTCGACACCGGCGGTTGCAACATCCAGTTCGCGATGGATCCGCGCGACGGTCGCCTCGTGGTGATCGAGATGAACCCGCGCGTGTCGCGCTCGTCCGCGCTGGCGTCGAAGGCCACCGGCTACCCGATCGCGAAGATGGCCGCCAAGCTCGCCATCGGCTACACCCTCGACGAGATCGTCAACGACATCACCAGGGAGACGCCGGCCTGTTTCGAGCCGACGCTCGACTACGTCGTCGTCAAGGCCCCGCGGTTCGCGTTCGAGAAGTTCCCCGGCGCCGACGGCACCCTGACCACCACCATGAAGTCGGTGGGTGAGGCCATGTCCATCGGCCGCAACTTCACCGAGGCGTTCGGCAAGGTCCTGCGGTCGCTCGAGACCAAGCGGTCCGGGTTCTGGACCGGCCCCGAGGTCGAGACGGAAGATCTCGGCAGCCTGCTCGAGGAGCTGAAGGTCCCGCACGACGGCCGCTTCTACGGCATCGCCAAGGCCTTCGAGCTCGGCGCCACCGTCGAGCAGCTGTTCGACGCCACCAAGATCGACCCGTGGTTCCTCGACCAGATCCAGCAGATCGTCGAGCTGGGGGAGAAGGTGCGCGCCGCCGGGACGTTCGGTGCGCGGGAACTGCGCTTCGCCAAGCACCACGGTTTCTCCGACCGGCAGCTCGCGGCGCTGCGCCCCGAACTCGGCGACGAGGACGCGGTGCGTGCCCTGCGCGAGCAGCTCGGCGTGCACCCGGTGTACAAGACCGTCGACACCTGCGCCGCCGAGTTCGAGGCCAGGACCCCGTACCACTACTCGACGTACGAGCTCGACCCGGACGCCGAGACCGAGGTCGCCGAGCAGCACGAGCGGCCGAAGGTGCTCATCCTCGGCTCGGGCCCCAACCGCATCGGCCAGGGCATCGAGTTCGACTACTCGTGCGTGCACGCCGCCCTGACCCTGTCGCAGGCCGGCTACGAGACCGTCATGGTCAACTGCAACCCCGAGACGGTCTCGACCGACTACGACACCGCCGACCGCCTCTACTTCGAGCCGCTCACCTTCGAGGACGTCCTCGAGGTGTACCGGGCCGAGTCGCAGTCCGGCACCGTCGCCGGCGTCATCGTCCAGCTCGGCGGCCAGACCCCGCTCGGGCTCGCGCGGCGGCTGAAGGCTGCCGGGGTGCCGATCGTCGGCACCAGCCCGGAGGCCATCGATCTGGCCGAGGACCGTGGCGAGTTCGGCCGGGTGCTCACCGAGGCGGGCCTGCCGGCGCCGAAGTTCGGCACCGCCACCACCTTCGAGGGCGCCCGTGAGATCGCCGCCGGCATCGGCTACCCGGTGCTGGTCCGCCCGTCCTACGTGCTCGGCGGGCGCGGCATGGAGATCGTCTACGACGAGACGGCGCTCGAGAACTACATCTCTCGCGCCACCGAGATCTCCGAGGACCGCCCGGTGCTGGTCGACCGCTTCCTCGACGACGCGGTCGAGATCGACGTCGACGCTCTGTGCGACGGCACCGACGTCTACATCGGCGGCATCATGGAGCACATCGAGGAGGCCGGCATCCACTCCGGCGACTCGTCGTGTGCGCTGCCGCCGATCACCCTCGGCCGCTCCGATCTCGAGAACGTGCGCCGCTCCACCGAGGCCCTCGCGCGCGGCATCGGCGTCAAGGGCCTGCTCAACGTGCAATACGCCCTCAAGGACGACATCCTCTACGTGCTCGAGGCCAACCCGCGCGCCTCCCGCACCGTGCCGTTCGTCTCGAAGGCCACCGCGGTACAGCTCGCCAAGGCCTGCGCCCGGGTCATGATGGGCGAAACCATCGCCGACCTGCGCGCCGAGGGCATTCTGCCCGCCCACGGCGACGGCGGGCACGCCCCGGCCGACGCTCCCGTCGCGGTGAAGGAGGCGGTGCTGCCGTTCAACCGGTTCCGCCGCGCCGACGGCACCGGCATCGACTCGCTGCTCAGCCCGGAGATGAAGTCCACCGGCGAGGTCATGGGCATCGACGACGACTTCGGCACCGCGTTCGCCAAGAGCCAGACCGCCGCCTACGGGTCGCTGCCCACCTCCGGCTCGGTGTTCGTCTCGGTCGCCAACAAGGACAAGCGGTCGCTGATCTTCCCCGTCAAGCGGCTCGCCGACCTCGGCTTCCGGGTGCTCGCCACGATCGGCACCGCGGAGGTGCTGCGCCGCAACGGCATCCCGTGCGAGCACGTGTACAAGGTGTCGGAGGAGGAGCGGCCCGAGGGGGCACACACCATCGTCGAGAAGATCCGCGCCGGCGAGGTCGACATGGTGATCAACACCCCGTGGGGCAATTCCGGGCCGCGCATCGACGGCTACGAGATCCGCACCGCCGCCGTCGCCGCGAACATCCCGTGCATCACCACCGTGCAGGGTGCCTCCGCGGCCGTCCAGGGCATCGAGGCCGCCATCCGTGGCGACATCGGGGTCCGCTCGCTGCAGGAGATGCACGCCGGGCTCCGCGAGGACGCGGCGGCGGAGTCCGCCGGCGTCGGCGGCCTGCCCGACGGCACCACGGGCCCGGCGTCGTGACGACGTTCGGGCAGCGCCTGCACGCGGCCCTCGCCGAGCGCGGGCCGCTGTGCGTCGGCATCGACCCGCACCCGGAACTGCTCACCGACTGGGGGCTGACGGTCGACGTCGCGGGTCTCGAGCGGTTCGCGGAGGCGTGCGTCGACGCCTTCGCCGGGCAGGTGGCCGTGGTCAAGCCGCAGGTCGCGTTCTTCGAGGCGTTCGGTTCCGCGGGCATCGCGGTGCTCGAACGCACCGTCGCGGCGCTGCGGGGCACCGGCACCCTCGTCCTCGCGGACGCCAAGCGCGGCGACATCGGTTCGACGATGGACGCCTACGCCCGCACGTGGCTGACCGACGCGTCCCCGCTCGGCTCCGACGCGGTCACCGTCTCGCCGTACCTGGGGTTCGGGTCGCTCGAGCCGGCGCTGCGCCGCACCGCCGACGGGCGCGGGGTGTTCGTCCTCGCGGCCACCTCCAACCCGGAGGGGGCGCAGGTGCAGCACGCGCGCGTCGCCGACGGGCGCAGCGTCGCGCAGGTGATGGTCGACGAGGCCGCGGCCCGCAACGCCGGCGCCGACACCCTCGGCTCGGTGGGTGTCGTCGTCGGGGCGACCCTCACCCGGGCGCCGGACCTGAGCGCGCTGCACGGGCCGATCCTGATGCCCGGCGTGGGCGCCCAGGGCGGCACCGCCGACGACGTGCGACGTCTGGCGGGCGAGCACCTCGACGCCGTCGTGCCGAACGTCTCCCGCGAGGTGCTGCGGGCGGGCCCGACGGTCGCGGCGCTGCGCGGCGCCGTGGCCCGCACCGTGGACTCGTTCGCCTTCCTGCGGGCCTGACCGGCCCCGCACCGCCACCTCCGGCTCGGCCCGGATCCGATTCCCGGATCCGGGCCGAATGTCCGTTCCGATGCAGGTGGGAGCGCTCCGACACGCTCGCGCGCGGAAATTTTTCGGATCCGTTTCCGGCCGGGACGAGCCGGCGTCGGCGTCGCCTCGCAGGCGGACGCCCGCACCGGCCCGCCACGCCGTGCGCAGCGCCTCTACCTGCGGTGATGCCGTGTTCACCGAGGTGGTGGACGGTGCCCGCGGGGCCCGGCCGGACCGGGCCGGGGACGGCGATCAGGGCGCACTACCGCACGTGTTTTCGAGCCGAAACGGCGGGGGGTGGGTTCGCAATCGTCGTCCGGCGTGAGTACGGTCGCTATCGCCGCTGGTTAACCGGCGGATGAGACTGTTTGCCAACGATGAGACGGAGGAACCGTGGCCCTTCCCCAGCTGACCGACGAGCAGCGCGCCGCTGCTCTGGAGAAGGCGGCTGCTGCCCGTCGCGCCCGGGCTGAGCTCAAGGACCGCCTGAAGCGCGGCGGCACCGACCTCAAGCAGGTCCTGGCCGATGCCGAGAACGACGAGATCCTCGGCAAGATGAAGGTGTCCGCCCTGCTCGAGGCCCTGCCGAAGGTGGGCAAGGTCAAGGCGCAGGAAATCATGACCGAGCTCGAGATCGCCCCGACGCGTCGCCTGCGCGGCCTGGGTGACCGTCAGCGCAAGGCGCTGCTCGCCAGGTTCGACTTCGACGCCTGAGCGACCGGTGGTAGCTGACGCACACACCGTGTCGGACAGCGGTTCCACGACGCGGAGGGGCCGGCTGGTGGTGCTGGCCGGCCCCTCCGCCGTCGGGAAGTCGACCGTTGTCCGCCGGCTCCGCAGCCGGGTGCCCGACCTGCTGTTCAGCGTGTCGGCCACCACCCGCGATCCCCGGCCCGGCGAGGTGAACGGGGTGGACTACCACTTCGTCAGCCGCGACGACTTCGATCGGATGATCGAGTCCGGGGACCTGCTCGAGTGGGCCGAGATCCACGGCGGTCTGCAACGCTCGGGCACTCCCGCGGGGCCCGTGCGGGACGCGCTCGCCTCGGGGCGCCCCGTGCTCGTCGAGGTGGACCTCACCGGCGCCCGGTCCGTGCGCGCCGCCATGCCGGAGGCCGTGCTGGCCTTCCTGGCGCCGCCGAGCTGGGATGTGCTGGTCGCCCGCCTCACCGGCCGTGGCACCGAATCGGACGAGGTCGTCCGCCGCCGGCTCGAGACCGCCCGGACCGAACTCGACGCGCGCGACGAGTTCGACACGGTGATCGTGAACGAGGACGTCGACCGCGCGTGCGACGAATTGGTATCCTTGTTGGTCGGTCCCCGCGACGATCCCGCCGACCGTCCGCGGCCGATCACCACATCCCCGGCCTCGACCCCGAACCCCGGACCCCACCAGAGCTCCGGAACGACACAGGAGAATACCGAGTGAGCAGCACCCAAGCAGCCGTGTCCGACACCGCCGGGCACGACCTGCCGGCCTACGACACCCCGCTGGGCATCACCAACCCGCCCATCGACGAGCTGCTCGAGCGCACCTCCTCGAAGTACGCGCTGGTGATCTACGCGGCCAAGCGCGCCCGGCAGATCAACGACTACTACAACCAGCTCGGCGACGGCATTCTCGAGTACGTCGGCCCGCTCGTCGAGCCGGGCCTGCAGGAGAAGCCGCTGTCGATCGCGCTGCGGGAGATCCACGCAGACCTGCTCGAGCACGCCGAAGGCGAGTGAGCCAGCGCGCCGCGGGCACCGCGGACCACTCGGAATTCGGGCAGCGCCGCCGCGTCGTCATCGGCGTCGGCGGCGGCATCGCCGCGTACAAGGCCTGTGCGCTGATCCGCGCCTTCACCGAGAGCGGACACCACGTACGGGTCATCCCGACCGACTCGGCGCTCGAGTTCGTCGGCCGCGCCACCTTCGAGGCCCTGTCCGGCAACCCCGTGCACACCGGCGTGTTCGCCGACGTGCCGCAGGTGCCGCACGTGCGGCTCGGGCAGGAGGCCGACCTCGTCGTCGTCGCCCCCGCCACCGCCGACCTGATGGCCCGCGCCGCCCACGGCCGCGCCGACGACCTGCTCACCGCCACGCTGCTCACCGCGCGGTGCCCGGTCGTGTTCGCGCCGGCGATGCACACCGAGATGTGGGAACACCCCGCGACGGTGGACAACGTCGCCACCCTGCGCCGTCGCGGCGTCGTCGTCGTCGAGCCCGCCTCCGGCCGGCTCACCGGGCACGACACGGGCGCCGGCCGGCTGCCCGAGCCCGACGAGATCTTCGGCCTGGCGTCGCTGCTGCTCGAACGGCCCGACGCGTTGCCGCGGGACCTGACCGGCCGGCGCATCGTCGTCTCCGCCGGCGGCACCCGCGAACCGCTGGACCCGGTCCGGTTCCTCGGCAACCGCAGCTCCGGCAAGCAGGGCTACGCCCTCGCCCGGCTGGCCGCCCAGCGCGGCGCCGACGTCACCCTCGTCGCCGGGGCCGTGGCCGGCCTGGCCGACCCCGCCGCGGTGGACGTGGTGCGGGTGCAGACCGCCGCCCAGATGCAGGCCGCGGTCACCAAGCACGCCGCCGGCGCCGATGCGGTCGTCATGTCCGCGGCCGTCGCCGACTTCCGGCCCACCACCTTCGCCACCAGCAAGATCAAGAAGGGCCGGGGTGAGCCGGACGCGATCGCGCTGACCAAGAACGAGGACATCCTCGCCGGGCTGGTGACCGCCCGCGCCGAGGGCACGCTGCCGGCGAGCACCGTCATCGTCGGCTTCGCCGCCGAAACGGGCGACGCCGAGGGCGACGTCCTCACCCACGCCCGCGCCAAGCTGGCCCGCAAGGGCTGCGACCTGCTGGTCGTGAACGCCGTCGGCGACGGGAAGGCGTTCGAGGTCGACCACAACGACGGCTGGTTGCTGGCCGCGGACGGTTCCGAGACCGCCCTCGCGCACGGCTCCAAGGCGCTGATGGCCAGCCGTGTCCTCGACGCACTGCGGCCGCTGCTGGCGCCGGAACGTCCGTGAACCCCGGGGCGGCGCGCCCGTGACCCCCGGGGCGGCGCGCCCGTGACCCCCGGGGCGGCGCGCCCGTGAGCGAAAGTCTCGCGCCGGCGCGACCGGAACAGTAGCGTCGCCCATATCGTTGACATCAGTTCGTTCGTTCGAGCTAGACACAACCAGTCGAGAGGGAGTTCCGTGAGCAAGACCGGCGGTCGGCTTTTCACCAGTGAGTCCGTGACGGAGGGGCACCCGGACAAGATCTGTGACGCGATCAGCGACTCCGTCCTCGACGCGCTGCTCACCGAAGACCCTCGCGCCCGTGTCGCGGTCGAGACCCTCGTGACCACGGGGCAGGTGCACGTGGTCGGCGAGGTCACCACCTCGGCGTACGCGGACATCCCGAAGATCGTGCGCGACCGGGTCCTCGAGATCGGGTACGACTCGTCCTCGAAGGGTTTCGACGGCAACTCCTGCGGGGTGAACATCGCCATCGGCGCGCAGTCCCCGGAGATCGCCGGCGGCGTCGACGTCTCGCACGAGGCGCGTTCCGGGGTGCTCACCGACGACGAGGTGGCGCTGCAGGGCGCCGGCGACCAGGGCCTGATGTTCGGCTACGCCTGCTCGGACACCCCGGAACTGATGCCGCTGCCCATCGCGCTGGCGCACCGGCTCTCGCGCCGGCTCACCGAGGTCCGCAAGACCGGGGTGCTGCCGTACCTGCGGCCGGACGGCAAGACCCAGGTCACCATCGAGTACGACGGTGACCGGCCGGTGCGGCTGGACACGGTGGTGATCTCCACCCAGCACGCGGCGGACATCGACCTGAACAACCTGCTCACCCCGGATCTGCGCACCCACGTCGTCGAGGCGGTGCTGGCGGATCCGAGCCTGGCCGGGCTCGACACCGCCGAGGTGCGGCTGCTGGTGAACCCGTCCGGGTCGTTCGTGCTCGGCGGCCCGATGGGCGATGCGGGCCTGACCGGCCGCAAGATCATCGTCGACACCTACGGCGGCATGGCCCGTCACGGTGGCGGCGCGTTCTCGGGCAAGGACCCGTCGAAGGTGGACCGCTCGGCGGCCTACGCGATGCGCTGGGTGGCCAAGACCGCCGTGGCAGCGGGCCTGGCCGGCCGGCTCGAGGTGCAGGTGGCGTACGCGATCGGCAAGGCCGCCCCGGTGGGGCTGTTCGTCGAGACCTTCGGCACCGAGAAGACCGACCCGGCGCGGATCCAGCAGGCGATCACCGAGGTGTTCGATCTGCGGCCCGGCGCGATCATCCGGGACCTGGACCTGCTGCGTCCGATCTACGCGCAGACCGCCGCGTACGGGCACTTCGGCCGCACCGACATCGACCTGCCGTGGGAGAACACCGACCGGGCCGAGAAGCTGCGCGCCGCCGCCGGTCTGTAACCCGCCCCGTCAGGGGTCCGGGTGGCCACCGACAGGACCGCCGCCGAGACGGATCCGGTGGCGCGGATCCTGCCGCTGCTGCCGTTGCCGCATCTCGACCGCGAGTTCGACTATCTGATCCCGCGTGAGCTCGATGCCGAGGCGCGGGTGGGCGTGCGGGTGCGCGTCCGGTTCGCCGGCCGGCTCGTCGACGGCTTCCTGCTGGCCCGGGCCCCGAGCAGCGAGCACACCGGCCGGCTCGGCTGGCTCGACCGGATCGTCTCCCCGGAGGTCGTGCTGACCCCGGAGATCGCCGCCCTCGCCGACGCGGTCGCCGCCCGCTACGCCGGCACCCGCGCCGACGTGCTGCGGCTGGCGGTGCCGCCGCGGCACGCGCGGGTCGAGGCGGAGGACCCGCCGCCCGCCGCACCGCCCGCCGCGCCGGAGGTCGACCGGGCCGCCTGGGCCCGGTACCGGCACGGCGAGAACTTCCTCGACGCCCTCGCCGCCGGCCGCACCCCCCGCGCGGCCTGGCAGGCGCTGCCGGGGGAGGGCTGGCCCCGCCGCCTGGCCGAACTCGCCGCGTCGGTCGCCGCCACCGGGCACGCCGCGGTGCTCGTGGTACCCGATCAGCGCGACCTCGACCGGGTCGTGGCGGCCTGTACCGACCTCGCCGGCGCCGACTGCGTCGTCGGGCTCGCCGCAGGGCTCGGTCCGGCCGTGCGCTACCGGCGCTGGCTCGCCGCGTTGCGCGGCACCGCCCGCATCGTCGTCGGGACCCGGGCCGCGGTGTTCGCCCCCACCCCGGCCGTCGGGCTGATCGTGGTGTGGGACGACGGCGACGACCTGCACTCCGAGCCGCGCGCGCCGTACCCGCACGCGCGGGAGGTGGCGCTGCTGCGGGCCCATGCCGCCGGCGCCGCCGTCGTCCTGGCCGGGCACGCCCGCACCGCCGAGACCCAGGCCCTCGTCGACGCCGGGTGGGCCCACGACCTCGCCGCGCCCCGCGACGTCGTCCGGGCCTGCGCTCCGAAGATCACTGCGCTCGCCGACAGCGACCAGGCGCTCGCACGCGATCCCGCCGCCCGCGCCGCCCGCCTGCCGGCCATCGCGTTCGCCGCCGCCCGCGCCGCCCTGAAGGCCGACCGGGGGGTGCTGGTGCAGGTGCCACGCCGCGGCTACGTGCCCGCGCTGGCGTGCGCCAAGTGCCGGACCCCGGCCCGCTGCCGGCACTGCAACGGCCCGCTCGCGTTGCCGCAGGCGGCCGGCCCGGACGGCGCCGCGACGCCCGCCTGCCGGTGGTGCGGCATCACCGACGCCACCCATCGTTGCCACGCGTGCGGCGCCCGCGCGCTGCGCGCCGTCGTGGTCGGCGCCGGGCGCACCGCGGAGGAACTCGGCCGGGCCTTTCCCGGTGTCCCGGTGGTCACCTCCGGCGGGGCGGAGGTCAAGGCCACCGCCCCGGAGGGGCCTGCGCTCGTCGTCGCCACCGTGGGTGCCGAGCCCGTCACCGCCGGCGGGTACGGCGCGGCGCTGCTGCTCGACGGGTGGGCGCTGCTCGGCCGCGCGGACCTGCGGGCCGCCGAGGAGACGATGCGCCGCTGGCTCACCGCGTCGTCGCTGGTGCGGCCCTTCGCCGACGGCGGCCAGGTCGTCGTCGTGGCCGACTCCGGCATTCCCACCGTGCAGGCGCTGGTGCGGTGGGACCCGATCGGGCACGCGCAGTCCCAGCTCGCCGAGCGCGCCGAGGTCGGTTTCCCGCCCGCGGTGCACATGGCCGCGGTCGACGGCACCGCGGCCGCGGTCGCCGACCTGCTGGCCGCCGCGACGCTGCCGCCGGAGGCGGAGGTGCTCGGTCCGGTGGCGTTGCCGCCGGGGGAGCGGTTACCGTTCGGGGCCGACGATCCCGAGCCGGACGAGGTGCAGCGCATGGTGATCCGGGTGCCGCGCGGTCGGGGCCTCGCCCTCGGCCGGGCGTTGCGCGAGGCGCAGGCCGCCCGCAGTGCCCGCCGTGGTGAGGGCGCGCTGCGGGTGCAGATCGATCCGCTGCGCATCGGGTGACGGCCGTCGTCTCTCCCGGCCGGGACGGTGCGCGCCGGCTGTGTCCCGCCCGGCCGGGTGCCCCGAGAGGGCGAGGACCCTGCCGTGCGACAGGACGGCAGAACCGCCCGCCACCTGCAGAAAGACGGCATGCCGCGAGAGGGCGACTGTGTCACGATAAATCACAGGGGCAGGGTCGATCCTGGTGAACCGAACCAGTGGCGGACGGTGCGGACCGGCACGGGCGGACCGGAAGGGAGGGGCCGTGAACGGCACACGCAGGATCGTTGCAGCGCTGGCCGGTGCGGCGGCCGTGGCCGCCGTGTCCGTCACCGGCGCGGGCGCCGCGCCCTCGGGATCGACAGCGTTCGTGCCCGTCACCCCGGGCCCCGTCGCCACCACGCATGCCCAGGCCGCCGGCTACGCCGAAGACCACCCCGGGGCGGCGCCGGCGCGGTCGAACGACTTCGGGTGCGTGCCCGCCCCGGACCATCCGCGGCCGGTGGTCCTCGCCCACGGCACCGACTCCAACTCCTACTCGGACTGGGCCGCGGTCGCCCCGATGCTCGCCGACGCCGGCTGGTGCGTCTTCGCTCTCGACTACGGAAAGGCCGACGGTGCCGACGACTACGGCACCGGGGACATCCGGGTCAGCGCCGCGCAGCTCGGCGGGTTCGTCGAGCGTGTGCGCGCCGACACCGGCGCCGACAAGGTCGATCTCCTCGGCTACTCGCAGGGCGCCACCGTCGCGCGGTACTACGTCAACCGCCTCGGCGGATCGGCCGTCGTGGACCGCTGGGTGGGCGTGGCCTCGCCGAGCTACGGTGGCACCTTCTACGGGCTCGGCACCGCGGCCGTGGCCGCTCCCGGCGCCACCGACGCGGTCGAGGACTTCTTCTCGGTGGCCCTCGCGCAGCAACTGCAGGGTTCGGAACTGCTCACCGAACTCAACACCCCGGTCGACACCGTTCCCGGCGTCCGCTACACCACCATCGGATCCCGCGTCGACGAGGTCATCCAGCCGTCCACCAACGTGGCGCTGCGCGGACCCGGGGCGGTCAACCTGATGATCCAGGACCTGTGCCCACCGGATCAGACCGGGCACTTCAACATGGTGTACGACCCGTTCTCGCTCACCGTGATCCGGCACGCGCTCGCCCCTGAGCGGTACGCCCTCGGCGAGTGCGTCCCGGTGCCGCTCGGCACGGGCATCCCCGAACTGATCATCGAGAGCAACTCCTGACCCGATCCGCCCCCGGGGCGTGCCCGGTGCCCCGATCATGGGTATGCGGGCGGCACGAGCCCCTGCGGACGACGGTCACCGGCGCCCGGGACAGCGCGCCGAAGGGAGGTAGCGGTGAACCCCCCTCGCTTCCGGGACGCGCTCTCGCGGTGATGCGGGCGCCGCAGCTGGTGTCGCCGCGCCAGTACCTCCGGGTGGCCGCGCGGTGCGTGTACCTCGCTGCGCTGATCGGCACCGTCGTCACGATGGGCATCCCCGCCGACCGGGTGTACCAGGCGGCCTGGATCGTCGCCGGGCTGATCGCCTTCGCGATCGACCGGCCGTGGCGCGGGCACGTGCGCGTCGTCGTCGACTGGCTGCCCCTGGTCGCGGCGCTCGTGGTCTACGACCACACCCGCGGCATCGCCGACGAACTCGGCCTGCCCGTGCGGGTACACGAACCGGTCGCCGTGGAGAGCTGGCTGTTCGGCGGCACGGTCCCGACGGTGTGGCTGCAGGAACGCCTGCTCGGCGCGGACGGGGAGCGGCCCGGCTGGACCATGATCACCGCCGTCGTCTACACCAGCCATTTTCTCGTGCCGTGGTTGCTCGCGGCCCTGCTGTACCTGTACTCGCGGTCACGCTGGGCCGGGTACATGCGACGGGTGCTGCTCCTGTCGTACTTCGGACTGATCACCTACATCCTCGTGCCGGCGGCCCCACCGTGGTACGCCTCCGAGGTGGGCGTGCTGCCGGACGGCGTCGGGCGGGTCACCGGCTTCGGTTTCGGGGTGGTGCCGATCGACGTCGGCACCCGATGGCTGGAGGCGCAGGGCAACCCGGTCGCCGCGCTGCCGTCGCTGCACTCGGCGTTCGCGCTGCTCGTGGCGGTCGCCCTGTGGCCGATAGCGCGGCGCGGCTGGATGCGGGCGCTGCTGGTGGCGTTCCCGCTCGCCATGGCCTTCACGCTCGTCTACGGCGGCGAACACTACGTGGTCGACGTGCTGCTCGGCTGGGGCTACGTCGGTTTCGCCGCGCTGGCCGCCCGGGCCTGGGAGGCGCGCCGCGGAGCGCGGCTCGCCCCGCAGATCAGTCCACCTGCTCGAGCGGCATCGCCAACGTCACCCAGTCGTGCAGGCCACCGCGGTAGTACGCCAGCGAGGACGCCGGATATCCCGCCTCGAGCAGCTCCCGGATCGCCATCGGGGACTGCGGGCACTGCGGGCCGTTGCAGAACAGGATCGACACCCGGGACGGATCGAGCCGGTCCCGCAGCTCCGTGATCCGGCCGTGCGGCAGGTTGACCGCGCCCGGAATGGACCTGCCCTTGCGCGAGTCCGGGACACGGGTGTCGACGAGCACGGCTCCGTTCGCGACCAGCTCCGTCAGTTCCAGCTCACCGACGGTCACCACCCCGGGCGCGCACTGCAGCGGCTGCAGCTCGCCCCACGTGGTGTCCACCAGGACCACGTCCTGCTCCTGCGCCGCCGGCCAGGGCACGCCCGCGGGGTCCGCCGAGCGCACACGGGGGGACCGTGCCATCCGTTCTCGCGTCTCTGCCATCGGCTCAGCCTATCGACGCTGCACGGCGGTTGCCGGGATTCGTCACGTCCGGCCCGACCCCTCGGGTTCGCGGACGGCTGTCACCGCCCGCAGGCCCGGTCCCTAGACTGAGGGCACCATTCGTCGTCGAGATCCGGGAGCAGCATTCGTGAACAGTTCGGTCGGCCCAGCGCAGTCCGCCTCCCGGGGCCGGGGCCTCGCTCCTCGCGCGCGGACGGGCCGCTGACGTGCGGCTGGTGTTCGCCGGGACCCCCGAACCGGCCGTACCGTCGCTGCGCCGCCTGCTCGACTCGCCGCGCCACGAGGTGGTCGCGGTGGTGACCCGGCCCGACACCACCGCCGGCCGCGGGCGGCGTGTCGTCCGCTCGGCCGTGGGGCGGCTCGCCGACGACCACGGCATCGAGGTCCTCACCCCGGAGCGGCCGCGCGACCCCGACTTCGTGGCCCGGCTGACCGAACTCGCCCCCGACTGCTGCCCGGTCGTCGCCTACGGCGCGCTCATCCCGCAACCGGTGCTCGACATCCCGAAGTTCGGCTGGGTGAATCTGCACTTCTCGCTGCTGCCCGCGTGGCGCGGCGCCGCGCCCGTGCAGGCCGCGCTCGCCGCGGGGGACGAGGTGACCGGCGCGAGCACGTTCCGGCTCGAGGAGGGCCTGGACACCGGCCCGGTCTACGGGGTGGTCACCGAGACGATCCGGCCCGCCGACACGGCGGGGGATCTGCTCGCCCGGCTCGCCGATTCCGGTGCCGCGCTCCTCGAATCGACTCTCGACGGTCTCGAGGACGGGGTGCTCACGGCCGTGCCGCAGCCCACGGACGGCGTCTCGCACGCCCCCAAGGTCACGGTCGAGTCGGCCCGCGTGAGCTGGGACCGGCCCGCGCACCTCGTGGACCGCCACATCCGTTCGGTCACGCCCGCACCCGGTGCCTGGACGATGATCGGCGACCTGCGCGTCAAGCTCGGGCCCGTGACCGGCACCGAGGAGACCCTCGCGCCCGGGCAGATCCTGGCCCGCAAGGACGGTGTCCTCGTCGGCACCGGCAGCACCGCCGTGCGGCTCGGGCAGGTCCAGCCGCCCGGCAAGAAGACGATGGCGGCCGCGGACTGGGTTCGCGGCGCCCGGCTCGACCCGGAGGTACGCGCCCAGTGACCGAGTCCCGACGCCCCGCCCGCCGCTCGCGCCGCGGACCCGGCGACCGCAACAACAAGCCTCGGCAGGCCCGCCGGCCGTCCCCCGCGGAGGCCGGCCTCGACCAGGCCCGTCTCGCCGCCCGCGACGTGCTGCGCGCGGTCCGGGAGCGCGACGCCTACGCCAACCTGGTGCTGCCGGCGCTGCTGCGGGAGCGGCGTCTCGACGGTCGCGACGCCGCCCTGGCCACCGAGCTGACGTACGGCGCCGCCCGCGCCCAGGGTCTGCTCGACGCCGTGATCGCCGCGTGCGCCAACCGGCCCGTCACCGAGATCGACGGGGCGCTGCTGGACACCCTGCGGCTGGGCACGTACCAGCTGCTGCGCACCCGCATCGCCCCGCACGCGGCCGTCGCGACGAGCGTCGACATCGTCCGCAGCGAATTCGGCCACGGCAAGTCCGGATTCGTCAATGCGGTGCTGCGGCGCGTCGCGGAGAAGCCCGAGGAACAGTGGATCGTCGAGCTCGCCCCCGACCCGGCTCGTGACCCCGTGGGACACCTGGCATTCCGGTATGCGCATCCGGAGTGGATCGCGAAGGCCTTCGCGGTCGCGCTCGGTCCCGACGCCGGGGAGCTCGAGGAGGTGCTCGCGGCGGACGACGCCCGGCCGGTGGTGCACCTGGTGGCTCGTCCGGGGGTGATCACCGCGGAGGAGCTCGCGCTGGCCACCGGCGGGGAGATCGGCCCCTGGTCGCCCTACGCCGTGCATCTCGACGGCGGCGGCGACCCCGGCAAGCTCGACCCCGTGCGCGAGGGCATGGCCGGCGTGCAGGACGAGGGCAGCCAGCTGGTGGCGCGGGCGCTCACGCTCGCCCCGCTCGACGGACCCGACCACGGCCGGTGGCTGGACCTGTGTGCCGGTCCCGGCGGCAAGGCCGCCCTGCTCGGCGCGCTGGCGGACATCGACGGCTTCACCGTCGACGCCGTCGAGCCGGTCGAGCACCGCGCCGAGCTGATCCGCAAGGCCACCCGCGGCCTCCCGGTCACGGTGCACGTCGCCGACGGTCGCGATCCCGGCCTCGGGTCCGGCTACGACCGCATCCTGGTCGACGCGCCGTGCACCGGGCTGGGCGCCCTGCGGCGCCGGCCCGAATCGCGGTGGCGTCGCAGCCCCGGCGACGTCGCCGAGCTGGTGCGGCTGCAGAAACAGCTCCTCGCCTCGGCGATCGGCCTGCTGCGGCCCGGCGGCGTGGTGCTGTACGCGACGTGCTCCCCGCACACCTCCGAGACCCTCGCCGTCGTCGCCGACGCCGTCCGTCGGCACCAGGTCGAGCAGCTCGACACGCGCGAGCTCGTGCCCGGCGTGCCGCGTCTCGGCGACGGCCCGTCCGTGCAACTGTGGCCGCACCGGCACGGCACCGACGCGATGTTCATGGCCGCGCTGCGCACACCGGCGGGCTGATCCGCGAGCCTGTGGCGCGAACGCCGGAAGAATCGGTCCGCGCTCGGATACGGTCGGACGCAACCCGGCCGCTCCCTGCAGGAGGCACGTCGTGCCCGACATCGTCACCCTGACCATGAACCCGGCGCTCGACGTGACCACCTACACCGCCGAGGTGCGGCCCACCAGCAAACTGCGCTGCGAGGCGCCGCGGCTCGAGGCCGGGGGAGGCGGGATCAACGTCGCGAAGGTCGCCGGGGTGCTCGGCGTGTCGGCCGGGGCGGTGTATCCGGCCGGCGGTCCGACCGGGGATACGCTCTCGGCGCTGCTGGCCGCCGGGGGTGTCGACAGCCGGCGCATCGACATCGACGGCATGACCCGCGAGTCGTTCACGGCGATCGAACGCAGCACCGGCCACGAGTACCGGTTCGTGCTGCCCGGCCCGGAGCTGAGCGTGGAGGACCAGGAACGGTGCCTGGACCTGCTCGTCGAGACCGCCACCGGCGCACGGTACGTCGTCGCCAGCGGCAGCCTTCCGCCGGGCGTGCCGGGCGAGTTCGTCCAGCGCGTGGCCGACGCCGCCACCGACGCCGGTGCGCGCTTCGTCCTCGACTCGTCGGGGGACGCACTGCGCCGCATCAAGTCGGGCGTGCACCTGGTCAAGCCGAGCCTGCGGGAGCTGCGCGAATGGGTGGGCCGGGAACTGCGCACCCCGCACGAACAGGCCGCGGCCGCCCACGAACTCGTCGACGCCGGCGTCGCCGAGGTCGTGGTGGTGTCCCTCGGGCCGGAGGGGGCGCTGCTCGTCTCCGCCGACACCACTGCCCGGCTGAAGGCCCTGGACGTGCCCGTGCGCAGCGCCGTGGGCGCCGGCGACAGCATGGTCGCCGGGCTGGTCGTGGGCCTGCTGCGGGGCCGCTCGCTGCGCGACGCCCTGGCGCTCGGCATCGCGGCGGGCTCGGCGGCCCTGCTCACCCCGGGCAGTCAGGTCTGCCGCCGCGACGACGTCGAGCGGTTCGACGTCCTCGCGCGGCAGCGGTGACGCCCCGAGCGACCGGATCGTTCCCCCCGTCAGGGCGGTCCCGAGCGGCCGACGGCATGGTCCGCTCGCTCGGAGCGCACGACGCGGTCAGTGCTCGTGCCGTGCGCGGTCCAGGACGATCCGTTGCTCGGCCTGCGCCACCGTGCGCCGGGTCTGCGCCGCCGCGTCCGGCGTCACCGACACCGACGTGATGCCCCGGCGCACGAGATGCTCGGCCAGTTCCGTGCTGGTGGAGACGGCCTGCCCGCACAGCGACGTGGTCAGGCCGGCCGCCGACGCCCGCTCGATGATGTGGTCGATCGCGTCCAGCACCGCCGGGTCGAGCGTGTCGAACAGGTCCTTGCACACCTCGGAGTCGCGGTCGACGCCGAGTACGAGCTGGGTCAGGTCGTTGCTGCCGATCGACACGCCGTGGATGCCGAGCTTCGCGTACTCGGGCAGCCAGTACACCACCGACGGCACCTCGGCCATGATCCAGCGCAGCATCCGGCGATCCGTGCCGAGCGGATGCGCGTCGAGCTGGGCCAGGCACTCCCTCAGTTCCCAACGGGTGCGCACGAACGGGATCATCAGGTGCACGTTGGGGTGCTGCGCGCGCACGCGGTGCAGGACGTCGAGGTCGAGCGAGAACAGCTCGGGATCGCGCACGTAGCGGAAGCAGCCGCGGTACCCGATCATCGGGTTCTCCTCGTCCGGCTCCACCTCGCCCCCCTTCAGGTTCGCGAACTCGTTGCTGCGCAGGTCGATTGCGCGGTACACCACCGGCCGCGGGGCGAAGGCCGCCGCGATCCGCGCGACGCCCTCGGCCATCTTCGACACGTACTCCTCGCGCCGGCCCTGCGCGATCATGTAGGCGGGATGCTCCCCGGCGAGCGCCTCGGTGATCATGAACTCCGCCCGCAGCAGCCCCACCCCGTCGACGTCGGTGGCGGCGACGGCCTGCGCGGCGTCGGGGGTGGCGAGATTGACGTACACGGCCGTCGCGGTGACGGTCGGGGAGGGGGCCGCGGCCACCGGGGCGGCGGTCTGCGCCGCGGTCGGCCGGTCGGCGCGGACCTCCCCGTCGAACACGACGCCGGCATCGCCGTCCACCGTGATCACCTGGCCGTCCCGCAGGTCCTGCGTCGCGGTGCGGGCGCCGACGACGACGGGCTTGCCGAGTTCGCGGCCGACGATCGCGGCGTGACAGGTGATGCCGCCACCGTCGGTGACGATGCCCCCGGCGCGGCGCAGGATCGGCAGCCAGTCGGGCCGCGTCATCGGGGCCACGAGGATCTCCCCCTCGGTCAGGCGCTTGCCGTCGACCAGTTCCTGCAGCACCCGGACCCGTCCGGTCGCCCGGCCGGGGCCGGCGCCGAGCCCGGTCAGCAGCGGTGTCGCCTGCCCGTTGCCGGACGCCGCGGCGGCCCCGGGCATCCCCAGGGTGGTGATCGGGCGGGTCTGCACGATCCACAGCTCACCCTCGGCGAACGCGAACTCGAGGTCCTGCGGCCGGCCGTAGTGCTGCTCGACGCCCGCGGCGAGCCGCGCGACCTTCTCGAGCTGCTCCTCGTCGAGCACCCGCGTCTGCCGCGACGAATCGACCGCGACGCGGCTGTCGCCGGTGTCGGTGGAGGCGATCTGGAACTCCTGATGCCCGAGATGCACGTCGAGCACGGCGAAGCCGTCCTTGGCGACGACGTAGGTGTCCGGCTCGACCTGGCCGCCCACGACGACCTCGCCGAGGCCGAGGGCGGCCTCGACGACGATGCGGTCGAGCTCGCCGGTGCGGGGGTCGGCCGTGAACGCCACCCCCGAGGCCTCCGAGCGCACCATCACCTGCACCACGACGGCGATGGACGGTTCGTCGGTCACCCCGCGCAGGCCCCGGTAGGTCCGGGCCCGCTCCGACCACAACGACGCCCAGCACGCCTGCACGGCGCGCACCACCGCGTCGGCGCCGGCGATGTTGGTGTACGACTCGTGGATCCCGGCGAACGAGGTGTCCGCGGCGTCCTCGGCGGGCGCGGAGGACCGCACCGCCACCGGCACGTCCACGCCCAGCTTCTCGTAGGCGGCGACGATGTCGGCGCGGATCTCGTCGGGCACCGCGGCCCCGGTCACCAGCGCGGCCAGTTCCGCGGAGGTGCGGATCAGCGTCGCGTCGTCGATGTCGGAGGCCGGGACGGCCTCGGCGCGCAGCCGGTCGCGCACCCCCGCGGCGGCCATCGAATCGAGATAGGCGGCGGTGGTGATCGCGAAGGCGGGCGGCACGGGGAACCCGGCCCGGGTCATCTCCCCGAGGTTGGCGGACTTGCCCCCCACGGTCGGCGCATCCTCCGCGCCCACCTCGCCGATCGGTCGAACCCACACCGTGTGCGTGGCCATCGTCGCTCCCCACTGCCGCTTCGGGCCCAGCGGATCCGGGCCCGCCACCGTCCACTCAAGCATCGCCCAGAGGGTCGAACCAGGGGTCGAAAGTCATGAAAACCTGTCCCCCGGGTGGGCGGGCGCCGCGACGCGCGGCGGGCCCCGCCGGCGGGACCGTTAAACTCGGTGGACGTGGCCCACCCGATGATCGCCCCCTCCATCCTCTCCGCGGATTTCGCGCGCCTGGCCGACGAGGCCGCCGCCGTCGCGGACGCGCACTGGCTGCACGTCGACGTCATGGACGCGCACTTCGTGCCGAACCTGACCCTCGGCCTGCCGGTGGTGCAGTCGCTGCTGAAGGCAACCGACATCCCACTCGACTGTCATCTGATGATCGAGGACCCGGGCCGCTGGGCGCCGCCCTACGCCGAGGCGGGCGCGCACAATGTCACCTTCCACGTCGAGGCCACCGAGAATCCCGTCGCCGTCGCCCGCGACATCCGGGCCGCCGGCGCCAAGGCCGGCCTGAGCGTCAAGCCCGGCACCCCGCTCGGGCCCTACCTCGAGATCCTGAAGGAGTTCGACACGCTGCTGGTGATGAGCGTCGAGCCCGGCTTCGGCGGCCAGTCGTTCATCCCCGACGTGCTCGACAAGGTCCGCGCGATCCGCCGTCTCGTCGACGCCGGGGAGCTGACCCTGCTCGTCGAGATCGACGGCGGCATCAACGCCGACACCATCGAGGCGGCCGCCGAGGCCGGTGTGGACTGCTTCGTCGCCGGGTCGGCCGTGTACGGGGCCGACGACCCGGGCGAGGCGGTGCGCAAGCTGCGTGAGCGGGCCGCCCACGCCTCCCCGCACCTGACCCTGGCCACGTGAGCGATGCACCGCTCGAGGCGGCCGTGAGCGGTGCCCCGCTCGAGGCGGCACTGCGCCTCGCGCTCGACGCCGGGGAGTCGGTGCGCGGCACCACCAGCCCCAATCCGCCCGTCGGCGCGGTGATCCTCGACGCGGCGGGACAGGTCGCCGGGGTCGGGGCGACCCGGCCGCCGGGCGGCCCCCACGCCGAGGTCGTCGCACTCGAGGCGGCCGGGGAGCGGGCCCGCGGCGGTACCGCCGTCGTGACCCTGGAGCCGTGCAATCACACCGGCCGTACCGGTCCGTGCGCGCAGGCCCTGCTGCGCGCCGGCGTCGCCGCCGTCTACTACGCGGTGGCCGATCCCCACCCGGCGGCGGCCGGGGGTGCGCGGACGCTGCGGGACGGCGGCGTGCGGGTGGACGGCGGGTTCGGCGCCGAGCCCGCCGAGGCGGGAGCGCTGCGTGCCTGGCTGCACCGGCAGCGCACGGGACGGCCCCACGTGACGTGGAAGTACGCCGCGAGCCTGGACGGGCGCAGCGCCGCCGCCGACGGCACCAGCCGCTGGATCTCCAGCCCGCAGTCACGCGCCCGCGTGCACGCCGAGCGCTCGCGGCTCGACGCGATCGTCGTCGGCACCGGCACCGTCCTCGCCGACGACCCGTGGTTGACCGCCCGGCTGCCGGACGGCTCGCTGGCCCCGCACCAGCCCCTGCGCGTGGTCGTCGGCAGGAGCGAGATCCCGAAGACCGCAAGAGTTCTCGATGATGCCGCGCCCACCCTGGTGCTGCGCACCCACGATCCGGACGAGGTGCTCGGCGCGCTCGCGGACCGGGTGGACGTGCTGCTCGAGGGCGGCCCGCGCCTGGCCGGTGCGTTCCTCGCCGCGGGCCGGGTCGACCGCATCCAGGCCTATCTCGCGCCGGTGCTGCTCGGGTCCGGACCGTCCGCAGTGCGGGACGCCGGCGTGCGCACGATCGCCGAGGCGCTACGGTTTCGTCGGGAGCGCGTCGAAACCGTCGGCGCCGACGTGTTGCTGACCCTGGTCCCCGACCGGGAGTGAAGGAGCGAGCTGTGTTCACCGGGATCGTGGAGGAACTGGGCGAGATCGTCGCGCGGGAGGACCTGGCCGACGCGGCGCGGTTCACCGTCCGCGGACCCGTCGTGACCTCCGACGCCGGCCACGGCGACTCCATCGCCGTCAACGGTGTGTGCCTGACCGTCGTCGACGTCCCGGGCGGCGACTCCTTCACCGCCGATGTGATGAAGGAGACCCTCGACCGTTCGAGCCTGTCGCAGCTCGGTCCCGGCAGCCGCGTCAACCTCGAGCGGGCCGCCGCGCTGAACAGCCGCCTCGGCGGGCACCTGGTCCAGGGCCACGTCGACGGCACCGGCACCGTGCTCTCGCGCACCCCGTCGGAGAACTGGACCGTGGTGCGGATCTCGTTGCCTGCCGACGTGTCCCGGTACGTGGTGCACAAGGGCTCGATCACGGTGGACGGGGTCTCGCTGACCGTCTCCGCGCTCGGCGGCGAGCCCGGCGACGAGTGGTTCGAGATCTCCCTGATCCCGACCACGCTGTCGCTGACCACCCTGGGCAGCGCCGCCCCCGGCACGCTCGTCAACCTCGAGGTCGACGTCATCGCGAAGTATGTGGAGCGGCTGCAGGCCGCCGGCCGCTGAGTCGTACTGTTGAACTCGGCAATCAGTTTGTCCGTACACGAGATTTTGGAGCCCACGCAAGTGACGAGGTTCGACACCATCGAGCGCGCGATCGCCGATATCGCAGCCGGCAAGGCGGTCGTCGTGGTCGACGACGAGGACCGCGAGAACGAGGGCGACCTCATCTTCGCAGCCGAGAAGGCCACTCCCGAACTGGTGGCGTTCATGGTGCGCTACACCTCCGGGTACCTGTGCGTGCCGCTGGCCGGGGAGGACTGCGACCGCCTCGGCCTGCCCCCCATGTACTCGACCAACCAGGACAAGCACGGCACCGCCTACACCGTGACGGTCGACGCGCGGGAAGGGATCGGCACCGGCATCTCCGCCTCGGACCGGGCCACCACGATGCGGCTGCTCGCCGATCCGAACAGCACCGCACAGGACTTCACCCGCCCCGGGCACGTGGTGCCGCTGCGCGCCAAGGAGGGCGGCGTGCTGCGCCGGCCCGGCCACACCGAGGCCGCCGTCGACCTCGCCCGCATGGCCGACCTGCGCCCGGCCGGCGTGATCTGCGAGATCGTCTCGCAGAAGGACGAGGGCCATATGGCTCAGACCGAGGAACTGCGGGTCTTCGCCGACGAGCACAAGCTCGCCCTGATCTCCATCGCCGACCTGATCGCCTGGCGCCGCAAGCACGAAAAGCACGTCGTGCGCATCGCCGAGGCCCGCATCCCCACCCGGCACGGCGACTTCACCGCCGTCGGCTACCAGAGCGTCTACGACGAGGTCGAGCACGTCGCGCTGGTGCTCGGCGACATCCCCGGCCCGGACGGTGAGGGTGCCGACGTGCTCGTGCGGGTGCACTCGGAGTGCCTGACCGGCGACGTGTTCGGCTCGCTGCGGTGCGACTGCGGCCCACAGCTCGACGCCGCACTCGAGATGGTGGCCATGGAGGGCCGCGGTGTGGTGCTGTACATGCGCGGGCACGAGGGCCGCGGCATCGGCCTGATGCACAAGCTGCAGGCCTACCAGCTGCAGGACTCCGGCTCGGACACCGTGGACGCGAACCTGCAGCTCGGCCTGCCCGCCGACGCCCGCGACTACGGCATCGGCGCGCAGATTCTCGTGGACCTGGGCATCTCGTCGATGCGGTTGCTGACCAACAACCCCGCCAAGCGGGTCGGCCTCGACGGCTACGGGCTGCAGATCACCGAGCGGGTGGCGATGCCGCTGCGCGCGAACTCCGAGAACATCACCTACCTGCGCACCAAGCGGGACCGCATGGGCCACGACCTGATCGGCCTGGACGACTACGAGGCGGGGGACGCGTAGATGAGCGGCGAAGGACTGCCCGAGCTGCAGCTGTCCGAGGCGGCCGGGCTGCGGCTGGCCATCGTCGCCGGCCGCTGGCACGCCGAGATCTCCGAGGCGCTCGTCGCCGGGGCGCAGCGCGTCGCCGAGCAGGCCGGCGTCACCGACGTCACCCTCGAACGTGTCGCCGGCGCGATCGAGCTGCCGGTCGTCGCCCAGCAGCTGGCCCGCACCCACGACGCGGTCGTCGCCCTCGGCGTCGTGATCCGCGGCGGGACCCCCCATTTCGAGTACGTGTGCGACGCCGTCACCTACGGGCTCACCCGCATCGCGCTGGACGAGGGCACCCCCGTCGGCAACGGGGTCCTCACCACGAACGACGAGCAGCAGGCGATCGACCGGGCCGGACTGCCCGGCTCCGTCGAGGACAAGGGCGGGCAGGCGTGCGCTGCCGCCCTCGACACCGCCGTGACCCTGCGGCGGCTGCGCGGGGCCGCGCGGTGACCTCCGCCGCCGACACCCGCTGGGACCTCGAGGTCCGCAGCCGCAAGATGTCCCGGTGGGCGATCGTGGCGGCGATCGTGCTCATGCTCGGCCACATCGGGGCCGCGCTCGTGCTGCGCGCCGGCGGCGACACCGGCGTGAACCTGCGCGTCGCCGACCAGATCGCCATCGTCTGCGTCGGCGTCGTCGTCTCCGGCAGTGTGCTGCTGCTGACCCGGCCCCGGTTGCGTGCCGGGGCGTCCGGCGTGGTGGTGCGCAACGTCCTCGGTGAGAAGGCGTTCGGCTGGGACCAGGTGCGGGGCATGACCTTCCCCCAGGGCAAGCCGTGGCCCCGGCTCGAGCTGCCGCAGGACGAGTACGTGCCCGTCGTCGCTGTGCAGGCCCGCGACGGGGAGCACGCCGTCGCGGCGCTGACCGCGTTCCGCGAGCTCGAACAGCGGTACGGCGGGGGTGTCGGCTCGGCCGACTAGCCTGGACCCGTGCCCGACCCCTCGACCTACCGCCCTGCCCCCGGCACCGTCCCGGTGGAGCCGGGGGTGTACAAGTTCCGCGATCCGCACGGCCGCGTCGTCTACGTCGGCAAGGCCAAGAGCCTGCGGTCGCGGCTGAACTCGTATTTCGCCGACGTCGCGTCGCTGCACCCGCGGACCCGGCAGATGGTGACCACCGCCGGGTCCGTCGAATGGACGGTCGTGGGCACCGAGGTCGAGGCGCTGCAGCTCGAGTACAACTGGATCAAGGAGTTCGATCCCCGGTTCAACGTCCGCTACCGCGACGACAAGACCTACCCCATGCTCGCGGTGACGTTGAACGAGGAGTACCCACGGCTGTTCGTCTACCGCGGGCCGCGCCGCAAGGGCGTGCGGTACTTCGGTCCCTACTCCCACGCCTGGGCCATCCGCGAGACCCTCGATCTGCTGCTGCGGGTGTTCCCGGCCCGCACCTGCTCGGCCGGAGTGTTCAAGCGGCACGCGCAGATCGGCCGCCCGTGCCTGCTCGGCTACATCGACAAGTGCTCGGCACCGTGCGTGGGCCGTGTCGACGCGGCCGGGCACCGGCGCATCGTCGAGGACTTCTGCGACTTCCTCGCCGGCCGCACCGACAAGCTGGTCCGCGACCTCGAACAGCGCATGCAGGCCGCCGCCGAGGACCTCGACTTCGAGACCGCCGCGCGGCTGCGCGACGACCTCGGTGCGCTGCGCCGCGCCCTGGAGAAGCAGGCGGTGGTGCTCGGCGACGGCACCGACGCCGACCTCGTCGCCTTCGCCGGCGACGACCTCGAGGTGGCCGTGCAGGTGTTCCACGTGCGCGGCGGCCGCGTGCGCGGCCAGCGGGGCTGGGTGGTGGAGAAGTCCGGCAACGTGGTGGACCGGCCCGAGGACGCGGCGGGTGCCTCCGGCACCGCCGAGACGGAACTGTCGCTGCTGGTCGAGCAGTTCCTCACCCAGTTCTACGGCGAGGAGGCCGCCCTGTCGGCGGCCGGCGCCGAACCGGCGGGCAGCGCCGTGCCCCGCGAGGTGCTCGTGCCCGCCCTGCCGCCCGAGCCGGAGGAGATGAGCCGCTGGCTCGGCACCCTGCGCGGCGGCCCGGTGCGGCTGCGGGTGCCGCAGCGCGGCGACAAGAAAGCCCTCGCCGAGACCGTGCAGCGCAACGCGCACGAGGCCCTGACCCAGCACAAGCTGCGCCGCGCCGGCGACTTCACCGCCCGCTCGGCCGCCCTGCAGGGCATCCAGGAGGCCCTCGACCTGGACTCGGCGCCGCTGCGCATCGAGTGTGTCGACATCAGCCACGTGCAGGGCACCGACGTCGTCGCGTCGCTGGTGGTGTTCGAGGACGGCCTGCCCCGCAAGGCGGACTACCGGCACTACGCCATCCGCGAGGCCGCCGGCGACGGCCGCTCCGACGACGTCGCCTCCATCGCCGAGGTGACCCGGCGCCGGTTCCTGCGGCACAACCGGGACCTCGCCGCGGCCGGCGGTGACCCGGCCGCGGCCCGCGACGGTGACCCGGTCGCGGCCCGCGACGGTGACGGCGGCGACCTCGCCCCGGAGGCCGCGCTCGATCCGGCCACCGGGCGGCCCCGCCGCTTCGCGTACCCGCCGAATCTGTACGTCGTCGACGGCGGTGCCCCGCAGGTCGCCGCCGCGGCGGAGGTGCTCGACGAACTCGGCATCACCGACGTCGCGGTGATCGGACTGGCCAAGCGGCTCGAGGAGGTCTGGGTGCCGGGGGAGGAGGACCCGGTCATCCTGCCCCGCACCAGCGAATCGCTGTACCTGCTGCAGCGGGTCCGGGACGAGGCGCACCGCTTCGCCATCACCTACCACCGCAGCAAGCGGTCCCGGCGCATGACCGCTTCCGCGCTCGACGGGGTGCGCGGGCTCGGGCAGGCCCGCCGCAACGCGCTCGTCGCGCACTTCGGGTCGGTGGCCCGGCTGCGGGAGGCGACCGTGGAGGAGATCACCGCGGTCCCCGGCATCGGCGTCGCCACCGCTCGCGCCGTGCTCGACGCCCTGCGCGGCGACGTCCCGGACACCGCGCCGGCCCCGGCGGGTGAGGCTGCGCCGGACACGCCGGTGGGTGATGATGGCACCGTCGGCGTGTCGGGCGGACGAACGGAGTCGGAACTGTGACACACGAGGCGGAGACGGCGCAGCCTCGGCCCCGGCCCCGGGACGACCACCGCCCGCGGGCGGAGGTCGCCCTGGTCACGGGCCTGTCCGGGGCCGGTCTGAGCACCGCCGCGACGGCCCTCGAGGATCTCGGCTGGTTCGTCGCCGAGAACCTGCCCCCGCAGCTGGTCACCTCGATGGTCGATCTCGCGGTGCGGGCCGACCCGCCGCTGCAGCGCCTCGCCGTGGTCATGGACGTACGCAGCCGCCTGTTCACCGGCGACCTCGGCTGGGTCGTCACCGAACTGGCCGCCCGGCCCGTGCGCACCCGCGTGCTGTTCCTCGAGGCCACCGACGAGGTCCTCGTGCGTCGTTTCGAGCAGGTCCGCCGCAGCCACCCGCTGCAGGCCGACGCCGCCGACCGCACCCTCACCGACGGCATCGCCACCGAACGCGCCCAGCTCGCCGCGGTCAAGGCCGCCGCCGATCTGGTGGTCGACACGTCGTCGCTGTCCGGTCCGGAACTGCGCCGCAAGATCGAGTCCGCGTTCGGCGACGGCGACGCCGACTCGATCCGGGTCACCGTGGAATCGTTCGGATTCAAGTACGGTCTGCCGATGGACGCGGACGTGGTGTGCGACGTGCGGTTCCTGCCCAACCCGCACTGGGTGCCCGAGCTGCGTCCGCACACCGGCCAGGACGTCGACGTCCGCGACTACGTGCTGAGCCGGGACGGGGCGCAGGAATACCTGCAGACCTATCATCGGCTGCTCGAACTGACCACGGCCGGTTACCGCCGGGAGGGGAAGCGTTACATGACGATCGCGGTGGGCTGTACCGGTGGCAAGCACCGCAGCGTGGCGATGAGCGAGGCGCTCGCCGCGCGGCTCGACGCCGACCCGACGCTGTCGGTGCACGTCGCGCACCGGGATCTGGGGCGCGAATGACGGGGCCCGGTTCCGCGGCCCCGGCGCCCGGGACCGGCGGCCCGGCCGGCGGGCAGGGCACCGCGCCGAATCCGTCGATCGTGGCCCTGGGCGGCGGCCACGGCCTGTACGCCACGCTCAGCGCCGTCCGCCGGCTCAGCGACCGCGTCACCGCCGTCGTCACCGTCGCCGACGACGGCGGTTCCTCCGGCCGGCTGCGCGCCGAACTCGGCGTCATCCCGCCCGGCGACCTGCGCATGGCGCTGGCCGCGCTGGCCGCGGACACCCCCGGGGTGCACACCTGGACCGAGACGGTGCAGCACCGGTTCGGCGGCACCGGCGCGCTCGCGGGCCACTCGGTGGGCAATCTCATCCTGGCCGGGCTGACCGAGGTCCTCGGCGATCCCGTGGCCGCCCTCGACCGCGTCGCCGAACTGCTCGAGGTGCGCGGCCGGGTACTGCCGATGTCGCCGATCGCCCTCGACATCGAGGCGGACGTGTCCGGCCTCGAATCGGATCCGCGGGCCAGCCGCATCATCCGGGGGCAGGTCGCCGTCGCCACCACCCCCGGCAAGGTCCGGCGCGTGCGGCTGATCCCGGCCGACCCCCCGGCGTGTCCCGACGCGCTCGACGCGGTGGGCGCCGCCGACCTCGTCGTGCTCGGGCCCGGCTCGTGGTTCTCGAGCGTCATCCCGCACGTGCTCGTCCCCGACCTGCTCGAGGCGCTGGTGACGGCGCCGGCCCGCAAGGTGCTGGTGCTCAATCTGGCCGCCGAACCGGGGGAGACCGCCGGGTTCTCCTCCGAGCGGCACCTGCACGTGCTGGCCCAGCACGCCCCGGAGTTCCGGGTCGACCACGTGGTGGTCGACTCCGCATCGGTGCCCGAGGGCCGGGAACGCGAACACCTGTGCCGGGCCGCCGCCGGATTCGGCGCCCAGGTGGTCTACGCCGACGTGGCGGAGACCGGCACCCACCGACACGACCCCGCCAAGCTGGCGGCGGTCCTGGCTCAACACCTGCCCGACGCGGCCCGCCCCCGGGACCTCGCGCAGCGGGACGGAAGGGAGATCCCCACGTGGCAATGACAGCGGAGGTCAAGGACGAGCTGAGCCGGCTGGCGGTCACCCGCACCAGCAGCCGCAAGGCCGAGGTGTCCGCCCTCCTGCGCTTCGCCGGCGGGCTGCACATCGTCGGGGGCCGTGTCGTCGTGGAGGCCGAGGTGGACCTCGGGTCGATCGCCCGCCGGTTGCGCCGCGAGATCTTCGAGCTCTACGGCTACTCCGCGGAGGTGCACGTCCTCGGCGCCGGCGGGTTGCGCAAGAGCTCGCGCTACGTGGTGCGCGTCGCCAAGGAGGGCGAGGCCCTGGCCCGCCAGACCGGTCTGCTCGACGTGCGCGGCCGCCCGGTCCGCGGCCTGCCCGCGCAGGTCGTCGGCGGCAGCATCGCCGACGCCGAGGCGGCGTGGCGCGGCGCATTCCTCGCCCACGGCTCGCTCACCGAGCCGGGCCGCTCGTCCGCCCTCGAGATCAGCTGCCCGGGCCCGGAGGCCGCGCTCGCGCTCGTCGGCGCCGCCCGGCGCCTCGGCATCGCCGCCAAGGCCCGCGAGGTGCGCGGCGCCGACCGGGTCGTCGTCCGCGACGGCGACGCCATCGGCGCGCTGCTCACCCACATGGGTGCCCAGGACACCCGGCTGACCTGGGAGGAGCGCCGGATGCGGCGGGAGGTCCGCGCCACCGCCAACCGGCTCGCCAACTTCGACGACGCCAACCTGCGCCGCTCCGCGCGCGCCGCGGTGGCCGCGGCCGCCCGCGTCGAGCGGGCCCTGGCGATCCTCGGCGACGACGTGCCCGACCACCTCGCCGCGGCCGGTGCCCTGCGCGTGCAGCACCGGCAGGCGTCGCTCGAGGAACTGGGCCAGCTCGCCGACCCGCCGATGACGAAGGACGCCGTCGCCGGACGCATCCGCCGGCTGCTGTCCATGGCGGACCGCCGGGCCAAGGATCTCGGCATCCCGGACACCGAATCCGCGGTGACCCCGGAGCTGCTCGACGAGGCCTAGCCGGCCGGCCCCGGGCGGCGGCCGCGCCGCCCCGGGCCTCCTGCCGCGCCCCGCCGGCCCCGCAGATAGGGTAGGGGTCACATCGACCGATGAGTCCTGCCGACCGGCGCCGATGTCTCCGGCACCGCGGTGGGCACCACTGGCACAACCAGCAGAGATGGGCAAAGGAGCGTAATTGTGACTGTCCGGGTAGGCGTGAACGGCTTCGGTCGTATCGGACGTAACTTCTTCCGGGCTGTCGAGGCGCAGAGGGCGCTCGGCACCACCGACATCGAGATCGTCGCGGTCAACGACCTCACCGACAACGCGACTCTGGCCCACCTGCTCAAGTACGACTCGATCCTCGGCCGCCTGCCGCAGGACGTCAGCCTCGACGGTGAGGACACCATCGTCGTCGGTGACCACCGCATCAAGGCGCTCGAGGTCAAGGAAGGCCCGGCCGCGCTGCCGTGGGGCGACCTGGGCGTGGACGTCGTCGTCGAGTCGACGGGCATCTTCACCGACGCGTCGAAGGCCAAGGGCCACCTCGACGCCGGCGCCAAGAAGGTGATCATCTCGGCGCCCGCCAAGGGTGAGGACCTCACCGTGGTGATGGGCGTCAACGACGACAAGTACGACGGCAGCCAGAACATCATCTCCAACGCCTCGTGCACCACCAACTGCCTCGGCCCGATCGCCAAGGTCCTCGACGACAGCTTCGGCATCGTCAAGGGCCTGATGACCACGGTCCACGCCTACACCCAGGACCAGAACCTGCAGGACGGCCCGCACAAGGACCTGCGCCGCGCCCGCGCCGCCGCCCTGAACGTCGTGCCCACCGGCACCGGCGCCGCCAAGGCCATCGGCCTCGTCCTGCCGCAGCTGGTCGGCAAGCTCGACGGCTACGCCCTGCGCGTGCCGATCCCGACCGGCTCGGTCACCGACCTGACCGCCAACCTCGCCACCCCCGCCTCCATCGAGGAGATCAACGCGGCGATGAAGGCGGCCGCCGAGGGCCCGCTCAAGGGCATCCTCAAGTACACCGAGGACGAGATCGTCTCCTCCGACATCGTCACCGACCCGCACTCGTCGATCTACGACGCCGGCCTGACCAAGGTCATCGACGACCAGGTCAAGATCGTCTCCTGGTACGACAACGAGTGGGGCTACTCCAACCGCCTGGTCGACCTCATCGGCCTGGTCTCGAAGTCCCTCTGACCGAACAGGACAGTCGAACAGTGGCAGTTCAGACCCTGAAGGATCTGCTCGACGCCGGCGTCGAGGGTCGTGGCGTGCTGGTGCGCTCGGACCTCAACGTCCCGTTGGACGGCGCGACGATCACCGACCCCGGCCGCATCGTCGCGTCCGCCCCGACGATCGCCGCGCTCGCCGAGGCGGGCGCGAAGGTCGTCGTCACCGCCCACCTGGGCCGGCCCAAGGGCGAGCCCGATCCGAAGTTCTCCCTCGCCCCGGTCGCGGCGAAGCTCGGTGAGGTGCTCGGCCGCAACGTCCAGCTCGCCGGCGACGTCGTCGGACAGGACGCGCTGGCCCGCTCGGAGGGCCTGACCGACGGCGACATCCTCCTGCTCGAGAACATCCGTTTCGATCCGCGCGAGACCAGCAAGGACGAGGCGGAGCGGCAGGCGCTGGCGCGCGAGCTCGTCGAACTCGTCGGCGAGGACGGCGCGTTCGTCTCCGACGGATTCGGTGTGGTGCACCGCAAGCAGGCGTCGGTGTACGACGTGGCGAACCTGCTGCCGCACTACGCGGGCAACCTCGTCGCCGCCGAGGTCGAGGTGCTGGCCAAGCTCACGGCCGATCCGGAGCGGCCCTACGCGGTGGTGCTCGGCGGCTCGAAGGTCTCCGACAAGCTCGCCGTGATCGAGGCCCTCGCCCCCAAGGTCGACACCCTCGTCATCGGCGGCGGCATGTGCTTCACCTTCCTTGCGGCGCAAGGTATCTCGGTGGGCAACTCGCTGCTCGAGGAGTCGATGACCGAGACCTGCAAGGGCCTGCTCGAGCGGTTCGGCGACGTCATCCACATCCCGCAGGACGTGGTCGTCGCCGACGCGTTCGCCGCCGACGCCGAGGCCGAGACGGTGCCCGTCACCGAGATCCCGGACGGCTGGATGGGCCTGGACATCGGACCCGAGTCGGTGGCCCGGTTCGCCCAGTACCTCACCGGCGCCAAGACCGTGTTCTGGAACGGCCCGATGGGCGTGTTCGAGTTCGAGAAGTTCGCGGCCGGCACCAAGGGGGTCGCCGAGGCGATCGTCGAGGCCACCCGCGCCGGCGCGTTCAGCGTCGTCGGCGGCGGCGACTCGGCCGCGGCGGTGCGCCTGCTCGGCCTGCCCGAGGACGGGTTCTCGCACATCTCCACCGGCGGCGGCGCCTCCCTCGAGTACCTCGAGGGCAAGGAACTGCCCGGCATCGCTGCACTGGAGGCCTGAGATGACCCGTAAGCCGCTCATCGCCGGCAACTGGAAGATGAACCTCAACCACCTCGAGGCCATCGCCCTGGTGCAGAAGATCGCCTTCGCGCTGCCGGAGAAGTACCTCGAGAAGGTGGACGTGACGGTGCTGCCGCCGTTCACGGACATCCGCAGCGTCCAGACGCTGATCGAGGGCGACAAGCTGCTGCTCACCTACGGTGCCCAGGACGTCTCCGCCCACGACTCCGGCGCCTACACCGGCGAGATCAGCGGTGCGATGCTGGCCAAGCTGGGCTGCGCCTACGTCGTCGTCGGCCACTCCGAGCGGCGCACGCTGCACGGCGAGACCGACCAGAGCGTGCTCGCCAAGACCAAGGCGGCCCTGCGGCACGGGCTGACCCCGATCGTCTGCATCGGCGAGGGCCTCGACGTCCGCGAGGCCGGCCGGCACGTGTCCCACAACGTCGCCCAGCTGCGCGGGTCCCTCGCCGGGCTCTCGTCCGACGAGATTGCGAAGATCGTCGTCGCGTACGAGCCGGTGTGGGCCATCGGCACCGGGAAGGTGGCCTCGGCCGCCGACGCCCAGGAGGTGTGCGCCGCGGTGCGCGCCACCCTCGCCGAGCTCGCCTCCCCGGAGGTCGCCGACGCCGTCCGCGTGCTCTACGGCGGCTCGGTCAACGCCAAGAACGTCGGCGAGCTCGTCGCTCAGCCCGACATCGACGGCGGTCTCGTCGGCGGCGCCTCGCTCAAGGCCGACGAGTTCGCACAGCTCTCCGCGATCGCCGCGGGCGGCCCGCTGTAAGCACCCGCGGCGCCCTTCCGGATCCCCCCGAGGCCCGGAAGGACGCCGCGACGGCGCCCTGTAGTCTGGCGCCATGGCACTGTTCCTCGACATCCTGCTGATCACCACCAGCCTGCTGCTGATCCTGCTCGTGCTGCTGCATCGCGGTAAGGGCGGCGGTCTGTCCACCCTGTTCGGTGGCGGTGTCCAGTCCAGCCTGTCCGGCTCCAGTGTCGCCGAGAAGAACCTCGACCGGCTGACCGTCTTCACCGGCATCGTCTGGCTGATCGCCATCCTCGGCATCGGCCTGCAGATCAAGTTCAGCTGATCGCTCCGCACGACGGCGCGACCCGGAATTCCGGGTCGCGCCGTCGTGCGTCGGCCGCGATACTGACCGGATGACGGATACCGCCCGCCCGGCCGACCCCTCCGGGTCCCGCTCCGCGACCGAGCCCCTGCGCCAGGACATCCGGCTGCTCGGCGGGATGCTGGGCCGCATCGTCCGGGAACAGGCCGGCGAGCACCTCTTCGCCCTCGTCGAACGCGCCCGCGTCGAGAGCTTCCGGGTGCGCCGCTCCGAGATCGACCGGGCCGAGGTCGCGGCGATGTTCGCCGACGTCCCCACCGACGACACCCTCCCCGTCATCCGCGCCTTCAGCCACTTCGCGCTGCTGGCGAACCTCGCCGAGGACCTGCACCGCGAACGCCGCCGCGCCGTGCACGTGCGCGCCGGGGAACCGGCACAGGACAGCTCGCTGGCCGCCACCTACCGCAAACTCGACGCCGCCGAACTCGACCCCGCCGAGGTCGCCGCCGCGCTCGACGGCGCCCTCGTCTCCCCGGTGATCACCGCCCACCCCACCGAGACCCGCCGCCGAACCGTCTTCGACGTGCAGAGTCGCATCACCGACCTCATGCGCCGCCGCGAACGCGCCGAGCCCGACGAGCATTCCGACATCGACCTGCAGCTGTGGCGGCAGATCCTCACCCTGTGGCAGACCGCCCTCATCCGGCTCGCCCGCCTCCGCATCCAGGACGAGATCGAGGTCGGCCTGCGGTACTACGACGCCTCCCTGTTCCGCGTCGTCCCGGCCCTCAACGCCGAGGTCCGGCGCGCCCTGCGCGAACGCTGGCCCGGCGTCCCCCTGCTGCCGGACCCGTTGGTGCGCACCGGAACCTGGATCGGCGGCGACCGCGACGGCAACCCCAACGTGACCGCCGAGGTCGTCCACCGCGCCACCGACCGGGCCGCCGCGACCGCCCTCGGCCACCACCTCGCCGAGCTCGAACAGCTCGAGCGGGAACTGTCGATGTCCGCGCGCCTGGTCCGCATCACCGACGACCTCGGCCGGCTCGCCGACGCCTCCGGTGACGACGCCCCGTCGCGCGCCGACGAACCGTACCGCCGCGCGCTGCGCGGCATCCGCGGCCGCCTGACCGCCACCGCGGCACGACTGCTGGACGAACCGCCCCCGCACGCGCTGCCGAGCCCACTGGCCGGCTACGACACGCCCGCCGACCTGCTCGCCGACCTCGACATCCTCGACATCGCCCTGCGCGCCGGCGGCGGCGCCGCCCTCGCCGACGACCGGCTCGCGCACGTCCGCGGCGCCGTCGAGGCCTTCGGCTTCCACCTCGCCTCCCTCGACCTGCGGCAGAACTCCGAGGTGCACGGCCGGGTGATCGCCGAACTGCTCGCCTGGGCGGGCGTCACCGACGACTATCCAACCCTGCCCGAGGACGAGAAGGTCGCCCTGCTCGCCGCGGAGTTGCGCACCCGCCGGCCCCTCAGCGCGCCCGGCGCGCGGCTCGGCGCCGACACCACCCGCGAACTCGGCGTGCTGCGCGCCGCCGCCGACGCCGTCGCGCGCCTCGGACCCCAGGCGGTGCCGCACTACATCGTCAGCATGTGCGGGTCGGTGTCCGATCTGCTTGAGGCCGTGATCCTGCTCGACGAGGTCGGTCTCGTCGAGCACGACGTCGCGGGACCGCGCTGCCCGGTCGCGGTGATCCCGCTGTTCGAGACCATCGACGATTTGAGGCACGGCGCCGAGATCCTCACCGCCGCCCTTGCCGTCCCCGAGTTCCGCAACCTCGTCGACGCCGCCGGCGGCGTGCAGGAGGTCATGCTGGGCTACTCGGATTCGAACAAGGACGGCGGGTACCTCGCCGCGAACTGGGCGCTGTACCGGGCCGAACTCGACCTGGTGGAGGCCGCGCGCACCGCCGGGATCCGGCTGCGCCTGTTCCACGGCCGCGGCGGCACCGTCGGCCGCGGCGGTGGCCCGAGCTACGACGCGATCCTCGCGCAGCCGCCCGGGGCCGTCGCCGGCTCGCTGCGGCTGACCGAGCAGGGCGAGGTGATCGCCGCGAAGTACGCCGAGCCGAAGCTGGCGCGCCGAAACCTCGAATCACTCGTCGCCGCGACCCTCGAGTCCACCCTCCTCGACGTCGAGGGACTCGGCAGCGACGCCGCCCCGGCGTACGCGGTGCTCGACGAGCTCGCCGAACTCGCCCGCACCGCCTACAGCGACCTGGTACACGAGACCCCCGGCTTCGTCGAGTACTTCCGGACCGCCACGCCGGTCGCGGAGATCGGGGCCCTGAACATCGGCAGCCGGCCCACCTCCCGCAAGCCGACGTCGTCGATCGCCGACCTGCGGGCGATCCCCTGGGTGCTGGCGTGGACCCAGTCCCGGGTCATGCTGCCCGGCTGGTACGGCACCGGCACCGCCGTCGAGACCTGGATCGGCGGCGACGACGAGCGTCTGGCCACCCTCACCGGCCTGTACCGCCGCTGGCCGTTCTTCCGCACCGTGCTGTCCAACATGGCGATGGTGCTGGCCAAGTCCGACCTCGGTCTCGCGGCGCGCTACGCCGAGCTGGTGCCCGATCCCGATCTGCGGCACCGGGTGTTCGACAAGATCACCGCCGAACACGACCGCACCGTGCGCACCTACCTGGCGATCACCGGTCACCCCGACCTGACCGCGGACAACCCGGCGCTGGCCCGATCGGTGCACAACCGCTTCCCGTACCTCGAGCCGCTGAACCACCTGCAGGTCGAACTGTTGCGCCGATTCCGCGCGGGCGAGGACACCGACCGGGTCCGCCGCGGCATCCAGCTGACGATGAACGGGCTCGCGACCGCGCTGCGCAACAGCGGCTAGCGGCGGGGTGACAGCGGCCGAACGCCGGGGCCCCGTGCCCGCTCAGCGGGAAGACGGCGCCCCGAACGGCCGTGAGCCCGCTACAACGGGACAGGTGACACACGACCGCGAACAGATCATCGAACGGCTCGCCGAGCTCGCCGCCGCCCTCGACCGCCGCGACTGGGAGGCCCTCGGGGCCGCCTTCACCGACTCTGCCACCGGCTACGGTGCCGCGGGCCGCGACGGCATCGTCGCCGTGGTCCGCGCGCACCTCGGTGGCTGCGGACCGTCGCAGCATCTGCTGGGCAACCACCGTGTCGAGGTCGACGGCGACCGGGCCCGGTCACTGACGTATGCCCGCGTCCACCATCAGGGCGCGGGTCCGGCCGCCGGAGCGAGTTACGAGTGTTTCGGCGAATACGACGATCGGTGGACCCGCACCCGGGACGGCTGGCGCCTGACCTCCCGCACCTTCACCGTGTCCCACGACCTCGGCGACGCCGCCGTGCTCAGGCCCGGCTGACCTCCGGACCGCGCCGCGGTCCCGGCAGCGGCGGGAGTCAGGGCGTGACGATCGCGAAGTCCGGATCCACCGGTGCGAGCACCTCGAAGAGCCGGCCCGCCACCGTCGGGTCGCCCGTCACCGCGATCGTCCCGTCCGCGAGGGCCGTCGCCGGATCCAGCTGCCCGGTGAGCGCACCGATCAGCGTGCGGCGGGTGAGGGTGAACACCGTGCTGCCCGGCAGCGGCGCGTCGACGGTCCGGTGGTTGAGCACGCCGTGCCGCAGCTCCGTGAGATACGTGATCCCGAGGTCGGTGAGGATCCACGAGATCACGAGCCGCAGGTCCCACGCACGCGGCCCGTCCACCCGCACGGCCAGGCTGTCGAAGAGCTGCGGGACGGTCAGCGCATCGAGGAAGTCGCCCGAGGACTGCACGGGCGAGCCGAAGATCCCGTCGCGGAGCTCCTTCGCGCCGGCCAGGTAGATGCAGCGCCAGGTGCCGTTCTCGGAGCCGTACGCGAGTTGCTCCATCGCGTCGGCCTGCAGGGCCCGGGCGGCCTGGTCGGTGTCGTCGGTGAACAGCAGATGCTTGCAGACCTCGAGCACCCAGCGGTAGTCGCCCTCCTCGAAGGCGTCCCGCGCGACGGCGAGGGCGGCGTCGGCGCCGCCCATGGCGTCGACGTACCGGCGGGCTGCCTCGACCGGGGGATGGGCCCACAGGTTGGCGGGATTGCCGTCGTACCACCCCATGTACCGCTGGTAGATCGCCTTGACGTTGTGGCTCACCGAGCCGTAGTAGCCGTGGGTGTGCCACGCGGCCGCCAGGGCCGGGGGCATCTCGAACCGCTCGGCGATCTCCGCGCCCACGAGCCCCTGGTTCATCATCCGCAGCGTCTGATCGTGCAGGTACAGGTACATGTCGCGCTGCACGGACAGGAATTCGAGCGCACATTCGCGGCCCCACGTCGGCCAGTGGTGCGAGGCGAACACGACGTCGAGTGCGTCGCCCCACAGGCCGATCGTCTCGTTGAGGTAGTGGCCCCAGGCGTGCGCGTCGCGCACCACCGCGCCGCGCAGCGTGAGGATGTTGTGCATGGTGTGGGTGGCGTTCTCCGCCGCGCACAGGGCTCGCCGATCGGGGAACCAGATGTTCATCTCGGCCGGGGCCTCGGTGCCGGGGGTGAGCTGGAAGACCATCCGCACCCCGTCGACGGTGAGTTCCTGCCCGGTCGCGGTGATGTCGACGGTCGGCGCGATGAGCGTGACGGTGCCGGCCGAGGTGGTCTGGCCCAGCCCGGCCCCGATCTGACCGGCCGGACCCTTCTCGAGCGCCGCGCCGTACATGTAGCCCGAGCGGCGCGACATCGCCGTGCCGGCGAAGAGGTTCTCCGCCACCGCGTGTTCGAGGAACCCGGCCGGGGCGACGACGGGGACCGTCCCGGCCTCGACGAGCCCCGGGTCGAGCACACCCTTGACACCGCCGAAGTGGTCGACGTGGGAGTGGGTGTAGATCATCCCGGAGACGGGTCGGTCGCCGCGGTACCCGCGGTACAGGGCCAGGGCAGCCGCGGCGGTTTCCGCGCTGATCAGGGGGTCGATCACGATCACCCCGGCCTCACCCTCGACGACGGTCATCACCGACAGGTCGAATCCGCGCAGCTGGTAGATCCCCGGCACCACCTCGAACAGGCCGTCCTCGGCGAGCAGCCGTCCCTGCCGCCACAGGCTCGGATGCGCCGTCTCCGGCGCGGACCCGTCCAGGAACGCGTAGGCGTCGAGGTCCCACACCACCCGCCCGTCCGCGCCGGTGATCCGCCGCTGCTCGCTGCGGCCGACGAACCCGCGCGTCACGTCCTCGGAATCCTGCCCGTCGTCCGCGGGCAGCGCGGCCGCCGCGGCCTGCAGGTTCCGCCGGGTCGTCTCGCTGGCACCGCCTGCGTTCATGACGCCGCCCTCCTCGGAATCTCGGCTGTGTCGAGGGTACGGTCGGCCCGTCGCGGCGGGTGCACGGAATCGGGGAATCCGCCGCCGGCGCTGCCCGCCGCCGGCGAGGCGGCCGGACCCGTGCAGACGGAGCGTGCGGCTCCGGCGTGCGCGGGCGCAGTCACCGATCCGGACCGTCGGCCTCGTCCAGTTCGACGCGGGCAGCGGTGCCCGCCGCCTCCACGGTCGGATGCGCGGGCGCGAGCAAGGCCTCGTCCCCGGCGGCGACGAGCACGTCGCGGACCACCCCGCTGTCGCGGGCCGGGTACAGACGGATTCCGCGGTGGCCGAGGGCGTCGGCGAGCCGGCCCAGCACCTGTGCGGTGTTCAGCGGTACTCGTCGGCGAGGTCGAGGTAGCCGTCCCAGCGGGGCAGGGCGCGGCCGGCGAGCACGGCGTCGAGCCGGTCGAGATAGTACTGCCAGCCGGGACCGACCTCCGAGGTCTCCGACCGCGGTACGTGCCGGTGGGAGAACTCGAGCGTGGTGACGACACCGACCTGCTTCACGGTGACCTCGAGATGCCACCCGTCCTGGTCGACGCCGAGCTCGTGGGGTGGATCGCAGCGCAGGATCCGCACGTCCGTCGTCGCCGTGTCGTGCTCGTCGGTCATCGTCAGCCGCACCCGTCCGGAGGTGGGGTCGCCCGTCCACCGTCCGTACCAGCGTTCGAGCCGGTCCGACTCGGTCAACGCCGCCCACACCTCGCCCACCGGCAGCGCGAAACTGCGCACGTAGTGCAGGGTCACGAGCGAGGACCCGTCCGGACAGCCGTGCTCGGGACGGATCTCGCCGAGGACGGTGGTCGGGGTGCTCATCGAACGCTCCTTTCCACGCAGTGCTGTCCCCATTGTGATCCGCCGGGTGTCACCCTGCCGGGTTCGGGGTCGGACCGACTCGGCGGGGAACCGCCGGGGCGGCCGCGGCGTCGAACGAGGCAGGGAACACCACAGGGGAGGAGCCCCACCATGGACCGTAGGACGGTGCGCTGCAGCCGTGCCCGCTTCACCGGGCTGCACACGACCCGCAACCCGAGCTGGACCGCGCGCCTGCGCTGCGGCGTGACCGACGGCTGCCGGCCCCCGGATCCACGGGCGGGCGAGCCCGACCGGGACGGACCGTGGCGGTGACGGTCAGTCGGCGGGCAGTGCCGCGGCGGCCTCCGCATCGAGGAACCACACGGTCTGCTCGCGGCCCCGCGCCCCGGCCGCCGGGACGTCCACCGGGGCGGCGCCGCCCACCGCGGCCGCGACGGCCTCGGCCTTGGCCGCACCGGTGACGAGCAGCCACACCTGCCGGGCGCGACGGATCGCGGGAAGGGTGAGCGTGACCCGCGCGGCGGGCGGCTTGGGGGAGTCCTCGACGCCGACGACGAAGCGGTCCTGCTCGCGCACCGCGTCGGTGTGCGGGAACAGGGAGTTGATGTGGCCCTCGCCGCCCATGCCCAGCAGGTGCACGTCGAACTCGGGGGTCGTGCCGTCGGGGGAGTTCGCGGCGAGCACCTCCTCGTACGTGTGCGCCGCCGAGTCGGGGGAACCGGCCCCGGCCTCGTCGAGGGTGGGCATCGCGTGCACCCGCGCCGGATCGAGCGGCACGTGGTCGAGCAGCGCCGCGCGCGCCTGGACCTCGTTGCGCTCCGGGTCGCCCGGCGGCAGATATCGCTCGTCGCCGAAGTACACGTCGACCGCGGACCAGTCGATCCCACCGGGGGCACGCAGGACCGCATCGAGCACGGCGATGCCGGTGCCGCCCCCGGTGAGCACCACCGACGCGCGGCCGCGGGCGTGCTGCGCGGCGACCACGGCCTCGACGAAGGCTGCGGCGGCCGCTCGCGCGACGTCGTCGCCCGTCTCGCAGCGCCGCACGCGGACGTTCTGGGAAGTGTCGTGCACGTCAGACATACTCCACCTTGGACAGTGCGGTCAGGGCCGAGTGGTACACCTCGTCGGGGTCGAGCCGTCGCAGTTCCTCGGCGAGGCATTCCGAGGAGTCGCGGCGTGCGAGCGTGATCAGCGAATCGGGTTTACCGGTGCGCCGCAACGTCGCGACACGCCCGTCCTGGGGCCGCTCGAGCGAGATCGTCTGGGTGCGGGTGCGCAGTTCGACCCGCAGATCGCCCACCGCGCGCTGGACCGGGCCGTCGATCCGGCTCGCGAGCCAGCCCGCGAGCAGATCCACCGCGGGTTCGCTGCCGAGCCCCGACACCAGCGCCGACTCGATCGGCTCGAACGGCGGCTGGTCGAGCGCGGAGACGAGCAACGCCCGCCAGTAGGTGATTCGGCCCCACGCGAGGTCGGTGTCGCCGGGGGTGTAGCCGGGCAGCCGGGAGACGATCTCGGCCATGGGGCGCGAAGAGTTCGTCGCGTCCGTCAGGCGACGCACGGCGAGCCGGCCCACCGGATCCGCCGCGGGCACCTCCGGGGGCGTGTTCGGCCACCACACCACCACCGGGGTGTCCGGCAGCAGGAACGGCACGATCACCGATTCCTGGTGGTCGGCGAGCGGGCCGTGCAACGCGAGGATCAGCACCTCCGAGGCGCCGGCGTCGCCGCCGATGCGGATCTCCGCATCCATGCGCGGTTCGCCGCCCGCGCGGCCGCGGCCGACGACGATCACACGGCACGGATGCTCCCGCGACGCCCCGATGGCCGCGGTGATCGCGGCCTCGAGTCCGCGCGGACCGTCGGTGCACACCACCAGCGTGAGCACGCGCCCCTGCGTGACGATGCCCCCGGTCTGCCGCAGCTGGACCAGCTGCTTGCTGATGTCGATCGCGGTCGCGTTGCGCAACTGCATTCTCACGGGCGTCTCCATTCGCGGCCCGAGCGACGGAGCATCTCGTCGGCCGCCGACGGTCCCCAGGTGCCGGCCTCGTACGGTTCGGGCTTACCGTGTGCCGCCCAGTGCTCGAGCACGGGGTCGAGGATCTTCCACGACAGCTCGACCTCGTCGTCGACGGGGAAGAGGGACGGCACGCCGAGCAGCACATCGAGGATGAGCCGCTCGTACGCCTCGGGGGAGGACTCGGTGAACGCCTGGCCGTAGCTGAAGTCCATGTTGACGTCGCGGACCTCCATGCCCGACCCGGGTACCTTGGAGCCGAAGCGGAGGGTGACCCCCTCGTCCGGCTGCACCCGGATCACGAGTGCGTTCTGGCCGAGCTCGGTGGTCATCGTCTGATCGAACGGCAGGTGCGGGGCCCGCTTGAACACGATCGCGATCTCGGTGACGCGCCGGCCCAGGCGCTTGCCGGTGCGCAGGTAGAACGGCACTCCGGCCCAGCGGCGGGTGTCGATCTCGCACGTGATCGCCGCGTACGTCTCGGTGGTCGAGTCGGCCGCGAAGCCCTGCTCCTCGTGCAGGCCGACGACCTGACCGCCGTTCTGCCAGCCCGCGATGTACTGGCCGCGGGCGGTGGTCTCGTCGAGGGGCTCGGCGAGCCTGGTCGCGGAGAGCACCTTGATCTTCTCCGCCCGCAACTCGGCCGGGTCGAAGCTGATCGGTTCCTCCATGGCGATGAACGCGAGCAGCTGCAACAGGTGGTTCTGGATCACGTCCCGGGCGGCGCCGATGCCGTCGTAATAGCCGGCGCGGCCGCCGAGGCCGATGTCCTCGGCCATCGTGATCTGGACATGGTCGACGTAGTGCGCGTTCCACAGCGGGTCGAACAGTTGGTTCGCGAACCGCAACGCCAGGATGTTCTGCACCGTCTCCTTGCCGAGGTAGTGGTCGATGCGGAACACCGCCTCCTCGGGGAACACCTCGGCGACCAGCCGGTTCAGCTCCCGGGCGCTCGTCAGGTCGTGGCCGAACGGCTTCTCGATGATCACGCGGCTCCACGTGCCCTCCCGCGCGATCGCGAGCCCGGACTGCTTCAGCTGCGCCGACACCACCGGGAACGCATTCGGCGGGATGGAGAGGTAGAAGGCGTGGTTGCCGCCCGTGCCGCGGGCCTTGTCCAGTTCGGCGAGCGTCGACGCGAGTTCGGCGAACGCGGCGTCGTCGTCGAAGCTGCCCTGCACGAAGCGAATGCCCTCGGCCAGGCGGTTCCACACCTCCTCGCGGAATTTGGTGCGCGAGTTGGCCTTCACCGCGTCGTGGACGACCCGGCCGAAGTCCTCGTCGACCCAGTCCCGCCGGGCGAAGCCGACGAGCGCGAACCCGGGCGGCAGCAGGCCGCGGTTGGCCAAGTCGTACACCGCCGGCATCAGCTTGCGGCGGGCCAGGTCACCGGTGACCCCGAAGATCACCAGGGCGCACGGCCCGGCGATCCGGGGCAGCCGCCGATCGCGCTCGTCCCGGAGTGGGTTGACCCACGCCGCCGTCTCGGGTTCGCGCACCGCGTCAGCTCTTCGCGCCGTGCGCGATCAGCTGCTCGGAGGTGGCGGCGAGCAGCTCGTTCCAGGACACCTCGAACTTCTCGACGCCCTCGTCCTCGAGCTTGCGGAACACCTCGGGCAGGTTCACCCCGATCGTCGACAGCGCGGAGAACACGTTCGCGGCGGCCTTCTCGGTGCCGGTGACCGTGTCACCGGTGACTTCCCCATGGTCGGCGACGGCCTCGAGGGTCTTCTCCGGCATGGTGTTGACCGTGTGCGGGGCGACCAGCTCGGTGACGTACAGGGTGTCCGAGTACTCCGGGTTCTTCACCCCGGTCGACGCCCACAGAGCGCGCTGCGGCCGCGCCCCGGCGGCGGCGAGCTGCTCGAACCGGGCACCCGACTCGAACGCCCGGCGGTACGCCGCGTACGCCAGGCGGGCGTTGGCGACGCCGGCCTTACCGCGCAGCGCGAGGGCCTCGGGGGTGCCGATGGCCTCGAGCCGCGCGTCGATCTCGGTGTCGACGCGGGAGACGAAGAACGAGGCCACCGAGTGGATCGTCGACAGGTCGTGGCCGGCCGACTTGGCGGCGGTCAGGCCGTCGAGGTAGGCCTCGATGACCCGCTCGTAGCGCTCGACCGAGAAGATCAGCGTCACGTTCACGCTGATGCCCTCGCCGATCACGCGGGCGATGGCGGGCAGGCCGGCCACCGTCGCGGGGATCTTGATGAGCAGGTTGGGGCGGTCCACGATGCGCCACAGCTCGATCGCCTGCTGCACGGTCGCGTCGGTGGAATGCGCCAGCCGCGGGTCGACCTCGATGGAGACGCGGCCGTCGACGCCGCCGGTGGCCTCGAACACCGGGGCCAGGACGTCGCACGCGGCGCGCACGTCGTCGGTGGTGACGGTGCGGATGGTGGTGTCCACGTCGGCGCCGGCCAGGGCGAGCTCACGGACCTGGGCGTCGTAGACGTGACCCTTGCTGAGCGCGGCCTGGAAGATCGACGGGTTGGTGGTCACGCCCACCACGCTGCGGGTGGCGATCAGCTCGGCAAGGTTGCCGGACTCGATGCGGTCCCGGGAGAGGTCGTCGAGCCACACGGACACACCGGCGGCCGAGAGCTGGGCGAGGTTCTCGTTCTGGGTTACCTGCTGGGTCATCGGGATCATCCCTTCACTCGGGTCAGCGAGCGGCGGGCGGCGTCGACGACGGCCTCGGCGGTGATGCCGAACTCGCGGAACAGGGTCTTGTGGTCGGCGGAGGCGCCGAAGTGCTCGAGCGAAACGGCCTCACCGGCGTCGCCGAGCAGGCGGTACCACGGCATCGCCAGGCCGGCCTCGACGGAGACGCGGGCACGCACCGCCGGCGGCAGCACCGCGTCGCGGTACGCCTGGTCCTGCTCGAGGAACCAGTCGAGGACCGGCACCGACACCACGCGGGTGGGGACGCCGTCGGCCTCGAGGACCTCGCGGGCCGCGACGGCGAGCTGCAACTCCGAGCCGGTGCCGAGCAGCACCACCTCCGGGGTGCCGCTCGACGCCTCGGCCAGCACGTACGCGCCGCGGGCCAGGCCCTCGGCGGCCCTCTCGCGGGTGCCCTCCAGCACCGGCACGTCCTGGCGGGTCAGGGCCAGGGCGGTCGGGCCGGTCTTGTTCTCCAGCGCGGCGGCCCACGCGAACGAGGTCTCGTTCGCGTCGCCGGGGCGGATCACGGCCAGGTTGGGGATGGCGCGCAGCGCCGTGAGGTGCTCGACCGGCTGGTGCGTCGGGCCGTCCTCGCCGAGGCCGATCGAGTCGTGGGTCCACACGTAGATCGCCGGGGTCTGCATGAGCGCGGCGAGCCGCACCGCGGGACGCATGTAGTCGCTGAACACCAGGAAGGTGCCGCCGTAGGGGCGGGTCGGGCCGTGCAGGGCGATGCCGTTGAGGATCGAACCCATCGCGTGCTCGCGCACGCCGAAGTGCAGCGTCCGCCCGTACGGCTGGGCGTTCCAGTCCTTCGTGGAGATCGACACCGGGCCGAACGAATCCGAGCCGGGGATCGTGGTGTTGTTCGAGCCCGCCAGGTCCGCCGAACCGCCCCACAGCTCGGGCAGCACCGGACCGAGCGCGGCGAGGGCGCTGCCGGACGCCTTGCGGGTGGCCGGGCCCTTGGCGGCCGGCTCGTAGGTGGGCAGCACCTCGGTCCAGCCGGCCGGGAACTCCCCGGACTGCAACCGGTCGAACAGCTCCTTGCGCTGCGGCTCCCGGCCCGCCCACGCGTCGAACTCGGCCTGCCATGCGGTGCGGGCCGCCGCGCCGCGCTCGACGACGGCGCGGGTGTGCTCGATCACGGCCGGGTCGACGTCGAAGTGCTTGGCGGGGTCGAAGCCGAGGGCGGTCTTGACGGCGGCGACCTCGTCGGCGCCGAGGGCGGCGCCGTGCACGTCGCCGGTGTTCATCTTGGTCGGCGCCGGGTAGCCGATGATGGTGCGCAGCACGACGAGCGACGGCTTGTCGGTGACGGCCTTGGCGGCCTCGACGGCGTCGAGGATCGCGGTGACGTTCTCGCCGCCCTCGACGGTCTGCACGTGCCAGCCGTACGCCTCGTAGCGCTTGGCGACGTCCTCACCGAGCGCGATCGCCGTGTCGTGCTCGATGGAGATCTTGTTGTCGTCGTAGAAGACGATCAGGTTGCCGAGCTGCTGCACGCCCGCGAGGGACGAGGCCTCCGACGTCACGCCCTCCTCGATGTCGCCGTCGGAGGCGAGGACGTAGACGTGGTGGTCGAACGGGCTCGCGCCGGTCGCCGCGTCCGGGTCGAACAGGCCGCGTTCGCGGCGCGCCGCCATCGCCATGCCCACGGCGGAGGCCAGGCCCTGCCCGAGCGGGCCGGTGGTCATCTCCACCCCCGCGGTGTGCCCGAACTCGGGGTGGCCGGGGGTCTTCGAACCCCACGTGCGCAGCGCCTCGAGGTCGGCGAGCTCGAGCCCGTAGCCCGACAGGTACAGCTGGATGTAGAGGGTCAGGCTCGAGTGCCCGCACGAGAGCACGAACCGGTCCCGTCCCACCCAGTGCGGGTCTGTCGGGTCGTGCCGCATCACCCTCTGGAACAGCGTGTAGGCCACCGGGGCCAGGCTCATCGCCGTGCCGGGGTGTCCGTTACCCACCTTCTGGACCGCGTCGGCGGCGAGCACGCGGGCGGTGTCGACGGCCTTGGTGTCGAGGTCGGTCCAGTCGGCGGGGTGCACTGCCTGGGTGAGAGAGCGGATCTCGTCTGTGATCGACACGAGCAGAAGTCTCCTGACATGGGTATACGGGGAGCGTGCGGGCGCGAAAGCCTCGAGCGCCCCTCCAGAGTAATGTGCTGCGCTTTGCGGGTCGATTCGGTCCGGGCCTGCGCGACGTCTACCATCGTTCGTAGTAGGGCGACGGCGAGCGAAGGTGCGTAATCGCGTGGTGCAAGGAGACAGGGTGCGGACAGGGCAACGGCCGGGAGGACACGGCTTCGGCGCCCCCGAGACACCCCGGGCGCCTCGCCCCGACACGGTGTGGGGACGCGTTTCGGGCACGGTGCTCGCCTATATCGCGCTGACCAAGCCGCGCGTGATCGAGCTGCTGCTGGTGGCGACCATCCCGGCGATGCTCTTCGCCGACCGCGGCGAGGTCGACCTGGTGCTCATCCTGAGCACCCTGTTCGGCGGGTGGATGGGCGCGGCCAGCGCGAATGCGCTGAACTGTGTCGTCGACGCCGACATCGACAAGGTGATGAAACGGACGGCGCTGCGGCCGCTGGCCCGGCAGGCCGTCCCGACCCGGCACGCGTTCGTGTTCGGCATGGTGCTCGGCGTCGTGTCGTTCCTGTGGCTGTGGTGGCGGGCGAACCTGCTCGCCGGCCTGCTCGTCGTTGCCACGATCGCCTTCTACGTGCTGGTCTACACGATGGTCCTCAAGCGCAGGACCTGGCAGAACGTGGTGTGGGGCGGGGCCGCCGGGTGCATGCCGGTGATGGTCGGCTGGGCCGCGGTCACCGGCTCGCTGAGCTGGGAACCGATCGTGCTGTTCCTGGTGATCTTCTTCTGGACGCCGCCGCACACGTGGGCCCTGGCGATGCGCTACAAGGAGGACTACAAGGCCGCCGGCGTGCCCATGCTGCCCGTGATCGCGAGCGAGCAGCACGTCACCAAGCAGATCCTGCTCTACACGTGGGCGACCGTCCTGGCGACGCTGGTGCTCGTGCCGGCCGCCGGTCTGGTGTACGCGGTGGTGACCGTCGCCGCGGGCGCGTGGTTCCTGCTCGTCGCGCACCAGCTGTACCGCAGCGTCCGGGGCGGAGCGGCGGTCAAGCCGCTCAAGCTGTTCCTGCAGTCCAACAACTACCTCGCCCTGGTGTGCCTGGGCCTGGCCGTGGACTCGGTGCTCGACCTGCGCACCGTCGCCTCGTTCTTCTGATCCGCGTCAGCGTCCGCGCCGGGGCCGAGCGAATGTATCGTCCGCTGCCGCTGAGCGACGGAACGATACATTCGCTCGGGGCGGGTCTCAGGGGACCAGCACAATCGAGCCGGTCGTGCGGCGGGCCTCGAGGTCCCGGTGTGCCTGCTCCGCTTGCGCCAGCGGATACCGGGCGCCGACACGGACGGTCAGGGTGCCGTCGGCGACGGCGGCGAACACGTCGCCCGCCCGCCACATCAGCTCCTCGCGCGTTCGCACGTGGTGCGCGAGGGTGGGGCGGGTGACGTACAGCGAGCCGGCCGGGTTGAGTCGCTGCAGGTCGAACGGCGGCACCGGGCCGCTGGCGGCGCCGAACAGCGCCAGCGTGCCGCGGATGCGCAGCGATGCGAGCGACGACTCGAACGTGGCGGCGCCGACCCCGTCGTAGACGGCCGCGACGCCCTCCCCGCCGGTGAGGTCACGGACCCGCTCGGCGAGGTCGTCGGTGTAGCGCAGCACCTCGGCCGCGCCCGCCTCCCGCGACAGGGTCTCCTTCTCGTCGGTGGAGACGGTCGTGATCACCCGCACGTCCTTCGCGGTGGCGAGCTGGGTGAGCAGCAGGCCCACGCCGCCGGCGCCCGCGTGCACCAGCACCGTCTCGCCGGGCTGCGCCGGATACGTCGAATTCAGCAGGTAGTGCGCGGTCATGCCCTGGAGCAGCGCCGACGCGGCCTGCTCGGCGGGAACGGGGTCGGGCACCGGTACGGCCACCGCCGCCGGCACGAGCACCTGTTCCGCGTAGGAACCGTCGGCCGACGCCCAGCTCACCCGGTCGCCGACCCCCACGTCGGCCACGCCCTCACCCACCGCGACGACGCGGCCGGTGCCCTCGGTCCCGGGGACGTACGGCAGCTCCCGCGGGTACAGCCCGGTGCGGAAGTAGGTGTCGATGAAGTTGATGCCCACGGCGTCGGTCCGTACCAGCAGCTGACCTGGGCCGGGCTCGGGAGCCGGGAGGTCGACGAGGGTGAGCACCTCGGGGCCGCCGAACCGTGCCACTTCGATTGCGCGCATGCGTTCACAGTATTCTGCAGGCATGAGCGCCGATACTCAGGTCGTGGCCGCACCGGCCGACATCGTGAAGTCCTTCCGCAGCTTCGTCGCCGCGCACGGTGGCTCCGCCAAGGCGGTGCTGCAGCCGGTCGCGCGGGGCGCGGTGCGCATCACCCTCGTCGCCGAGGACGGGGTGCTCGGCGACCGGGTGGTGCGGGATCTCGCCACCGCGCACGCCGTGGTCGAGGCGTTGCCGGACGTCACCGTCTCGGAGTGGGACCGGGAGGTGACCAGCATCGCGACCCCGCAGCAGGGCCACTGGAAGAAGATGGCCGGCTGGGTGGCCAACCAGACCCGGTTCCCGCGGGCGCGCAACGAGCGCTGACCGATCCTCGAAATGGCTCCGGGGGCCGCCCGTCACGGGCGGCCCCCGGAGCCGTTTCGCCGTATCGCGTGCGCCGGCGTCAGACGGTGACCGGTTCGCGGACCGGTTCGGTGGTGCGGACCCGCCCGGCTGCCCACACCGCCGCCGTGGCGGCCGTGCACAGCCCGGCACCGGCGACGTGCACGGCGACGAGTGCGGCGGGCACGTCGGTGAAGTACTGCACGACCCCGACCAGGGCCTGGGCGACGACGAGAGCGAGCAGCACGTGCAGGCGCTTCTTCACCGGATGGGGGGCGGCGACGGCGTACAGCGCGAAGGCCAGGCCGACGAGCAGGCCGAGGTATCCGACGAGCAGCTCGGCGTGCAGGTGCACCAGCGACTCGATGTCCATCTCGAGGCGCGGCACCGGCCTGTCGGCGCTCTTGTCGCCGGCGTGCGGGCCGGCGCCGGTGACCATCGTGCCCGCGACGAGCACCCCGGCGAGCAGCGCAGCGGACAGGGCGGTGAGGGTCCGCAGCGGGCGGGGGATCGTCTCTACGACCACCCCGTCGTCGGGCTCGCCGACCTTCGCGTACAGCAGCACCGCGAGCCACACCATCAGCATCGACGCCAGCAGGTGCACCGCCACGGTCCACCAGGCCAGGCCGGCGAGCACGGTGATGCCGCCGATGACGGCCTGCAGGACGGTGCCGGCGGGCATCAGCCAGGCATAGGTGAGGACCTCGCGGCGGCGCCGGGCGCGGGTCACGGCCAGCACGACCGCCGCGGCGGAGGCGACGACGACGAAGGTCAGCAGCCGGTTGCCGAACTCGACGACCTGGTGCAGGGTGGCGACCTCCTCGGACACGCCGACGGGCACGAAGCTGCCCGGGAAGCACTGCGGCCAGGTGGGGCACCCCAGGCCGGACGCGGTCACGCGGACGATCGACCCGGTCACGGCGATACCGCCCTGGGTCAGGATCGCGATCAGCGCGAGCAGCCGCTGGGTCCGCAGGGACGGCAGGGGCAGACGGTCGACAAGGCTCAGAAAGCCGCGATACAGCACATGACGATGGTACGGGCCGGTCCACTACAGGCTGTAGTGGGGTGGGGTGCCGGGTCAGACGAAGCGGAACAGCCGGCTCGCCAGGAAGCCGCCGACGGCCGCCCACGCGCCGAGGATCGCGACGGCCAGCCAGTCGATGCCGCCGCGCAGCGCGTCGTCGAGGGCGAGGGCGAGCGCCCCCGACGGAACCAGGCGGGCCACGTGCACCACCGCCTCGTGCAGGCCGTCGCCGGCGAGGACGACGCTGCCGATGCCGAGCAGCACGAACCAGATGATGTTGGCCAGGGCCAGCACGATCTCGGCGCGCAGCGTGCCGCCGAGCAGCAGGCCCAGCGTCGCGAACGTCACGGTGCCCAGCGCGATGACGACGGCCCCGAGGAGCAGCCCGACCGGCTCGGGGCGCCAGCCGAGGGCGAGGCCGATGCCGCCCAGCAGAATCGATTGCAGCGCCACGACGAGCGCGACCGCGCCGCTCTTGCCTGCGATGATGCCCCACTTCGGCAGCGCGGTGGCGCCGAGTCTTTTCAATGCACCGTATCTGCGGTCGAATCCGACCGCGATGGCCTGCCCGGTGAACGCCGTGGACATCACCGCGACCGTCATCACGGCCGGCAGGACCCGGTCGACCCGGGTGGCGCCGAGGTCGCCGATCGGGAGCAGGGTGAGCCCGATCAGCAGGGTGATCGGGATGAACATCGTCAGCAGCAGCTGCTCGCCGTTGCGCAGCAGCAGCAGCAGTTCCATGCGGGTCTGCGCGGCGAGCATCGCCGCCGGGGCGTTCGGCCGGGGCCGCGGGCTGAAGGTGCCGGGGGCGAACCGGTTGGCCGCCAGCCGCTCGTGCGACATGCTCATCCTCGGATCTCCCGTCCGGTCAGGTCCAGGAACACGTCCTCGAGGCTGCGCTGGTCCACCCGGATCTCGCTGGCCAGGACGCCCTGGTCCGCGCACCACGACGCGGCCACCGCGACGACCTGCGGATCGATGGGGCCCTCCACCAGGTACCGGCCGGGACCGGCCTCGCGCACCCGGAACGTGTCCGGCAGGGCGGCGCGCAGGGGAGCGAGGTCCAGACCCGCGGCGGCGGTGAGCCACAACTGGCCCTCCGCGCCGGTGCGGGCGACCTCGGCGGGGGTACCGGCGGCCACGATCCGGCCGTGATCGATGATGACGACCTCGTCGGCGAGCTCCTCGGCCTCGGCCATCAGGTGCGTGGTGAGCAGCACCGCGACTCCGTCGCGTCGCAGGGCGTCGATCAGTTCCCAGACCAGCAACCGCGCCTGCGCGTCCAGACCTGCGGTCGGCTCGTCGAGGAAGACGAGTTCCGGCCGGCCGACGAGCGCGCACGCCAGCGCGAGCCGCTGCTGCTGCCCGCCGGACAGCCGCCGGTACGGGGTGCGGCGGGCCTCCTCGAGCCCGAGGCTGCGCAGCAGCCAGGCCGGATCCAGCGGATCCGCGGAATAGGCAGCCACCAGGTCGAGCATCTCCCCGGCCTTGGACCCCGGGTAGGCGCCGCCGCCCTGCAGCATGACCCCGATCCGCGGGCGCAGGGCCTCGGAGTCGGCGATCGGGTCGAGCCCGAGGACGCGCACGGTGCCGGAATCGGGTGCGACGAAGCCCTCGCACATCTCCACGGTGGTGGTCTTGCCGGCACCGTTGGGGCCGAGCAGCGCGAGTACCTGGGCGCGTTCGACGGTCAGGTCGAGACCGTCGACCGCGGTGAGGTCGCCGAATCGCTTGACGACGCCCTCCAGGCGTACGGCGGGTGGCGCAGCGACGGGGGATCTCGAGGTCACGAGGTTCCAGCGTAGGCGCCGGGCGAATCGGCGGGACGCGGTGGTGCGTCCTCCTCGTCGCGCCAGGGCAGCCGGTTGCGGGTGGCGAAGATGGCCAGGCCCACGACGACGACCGTCGCGATGGCCGCCTGGACGATGATGAACGGCTGGTACTCGCCGCCGTTGGGCATGAGGATCACGCTCACCAGCGACGAGAACGCCACCGTGGGGAGCCGGAAGATCGGCCGGGTGGCCCACGCGGCCAGGGGGATCACCGCCCACAGCAGGTACCACGGCTGCACCACCGGGAACAGCAGCACGATCGCGCCGAGGGACACGCCGAGCGCGCCGACGGGATGCAGCCGGCCGGTGAGCACCGCCAACATCATCCGCACCGTCACCAGCGCCGCGATCAGCGCGGCGACGGGTCGGGTGAGCGACAGGATCGCGGTGGTGTGGTCGCCGAGCCCGAGCAGCACCCCGGCCAGGCCGGTGCCCAGGCCGAGCAGCGTCGGGATGGACATCCAGCTGCGCACCTCGGTTGCGGTGCCGAGCGTCTGGGTCCAGCCGAAGCCGAGGCCGCTGCCCCAGCTGACCGCGCCCACGACGACGGCGGCGACCACGGCGAGCAGTGCGGCGGCGGCGGCCACGGCGCGCAGGGTGCCGCCCCAGCGGTGCGCGAGCGCCATCCCGACGAAGCCGAGGGCGAGCAGCGACGGGACCTTCACCATCGACGACAACGCGATCACGGCGGAACCGGCCAGCAGCCAGGCGAGTGCCCGGCCGCGCAGCGGCCCCGCCGGATCGGGGGTGTGGATGCCGCGCAGCGCGAGCTCGAGGCCGGCGAGCATGAGGCCGAGCATCAGGGCCTCGTTGTGGATGCCGGCGACGAGGTGGAACAGCAGCAGCGGGTTGGCCGCGCCGAGCCACAGGGCGCTGACGGAGGCGACGCCGCAGCGGCGCGCGAGCCGCGGCAGCGCCCACACGATCAGCGCGACCCCGGCGAGCGCGGAGACGCGGTGCAGGAAGACCCCGGCGACGATGTTCTCGCCGGTCAGGTCGGTGATGCGCTGCCCCAGCCACAGGATCGCCGGTCCGTAGGGGGCGGGGGTGTCGCGCCAGATGTTGGGCACGGTACGGGTCAGGACGTGGTCGACGCCCAGGGCACCGGCCGGGCCGATCCCGTACGGGTCGAGTCCGCGGGCGGCGATCTCGCTCTGCGCGAGATACGAGTACACATCCTTGCTGAACATCGGGGGTGCCACGATCAACGGCAGGATCCACAGCAGCAGCGTGCGGTCGAGCTGGGAGCGGGTGAGCCGGCGGGGCACCCCGTCCGGGTCGCGGCGGCCGATCGCGAAGCGGCCGAGCAACAGCCACGCGAGGACCACCAGCACGGTGCCGGTCATGGTGAGGGTCAGCGCGGCGCTGGGCATGCGCGCGGGCAGCCCGAGCAGGCGCAGACCCTGGACGGGATTCTGCAGCACCGGCTGCGCGCCGGCGCCGAGCGCGCCGACCGCCATGAGCACGGTGCCCGTCGCGCCGAACAACCGGATCCGGTGCAACTGGGTGGTCTCGGTGGCGTCGAGGCCGCGGCCCTCGAGTTCGTCGCCGTGCAGGATCGCGGCCACGGCCGGGTCGCCGCCGCGGCCGTCGAGTCCGAGGGCACGGCGGCCGAGTTCCACGGCACGGGCTCCGAGGTCCGCGGCGCGGCGGCTCGGCGCCGGGCCGGTCGGGTCGGGTTCCACGGTGGGCGACGGCACCCGAGCAGCGTAGCGGGGGCGGAAACCGGGCCCCGCCGCAGTTAGGTAGGGCACCCTTTGTGGACCGGCCCGGGGAATTCCGTCACACTGGTGTTGTGAAAACGACGTCCGCTGCCCGGGTGCACGAGGAACGCGCAGGTCACACGCCTGTCGCCGCGTTCCCGGTCACCCAGGCGCCGGGCGCGCACGAGGGCCAGACCCGGGCGGCGGTGGTGCAGCTGCTGCTTGAGGAGGGTCCGATCACGGCCACCGAGATCGGTGCCCGGCTCGGCCTGAGCGCGGCCGGGGTGCGCCGCCACCTCGACGCCCTCATCGACACCGGCGAGGCCCAGGCCGCTCCGCCGCCGCGGCGGGAGGGCCGGGGACGGGGACGGCCGGCGCGCCGATTCCAGCTCACCGCGGTGGGCCGGGCCCGGCTGGGACACTCCTACGACGACCTCGCCAGTGCTGCGATGCGGCACCTGCGGGAGGTCGGCGGCGAGGCCGCCGTCGAGGACTTCGCCCGGCGGCGCGTGCAGTCCATCCTCGGCGGGGTCCCGCCCGCGGAGTCCGGGAGCGCCACCGAGATCGAGGCCACCGCCGAGGACATCGCGGCGGCGTTCACCGACGCCGGGTTCGCGGCGTCGACCCGGCGGGTGGGCACCGGCGTGCAGATCTGCCAGCACCACTGCCCGGTCTCGCACGTGGCCGAGCAGTTCCCGGAGCTGTGCGAGGCCGAACGGGAGGCGTTCACCGAGATCCTGGGCACCCATGTGCAGCGGCTGGCGACCATCGCCAACGGCGACAGTTTCTGCACCACCCACGTCCCGGTGCTGCCGCCGGACATCGGCAAGACCTGAGCACGACCCGCTTCCCCCGACAGAGCAACACGTTGTCCGCCGGCGATCAGCCCTCGCCGGCACCGAACAAGACTCCGGAAGGAGCTCACATGACCGTCACATCGGATCAGGCGTCGGCCGGCGCGCCGCTGACACAGGAGGAGACCATCGCGTCCCTCGGTCACTACGGCTACGGCTGGTCGGATTCCGACGCCGCCGGCGCCACGGCCCAGCGAGGCCTGTCCGAGGCGGTCGTGCGCGACATCTCCGCGAAGAAGGACGAGCCCGAGTGGATGCTCGACATCCGCCTCAAGGCGCTGCGCACCTTCGAGAAGAAGCCGATGCCGGTGTGGGGCTCGAACCTGGAGGGCATCGACTTCGACAACATCAAGTACTTCGTGCGCTCCACCGAGAAGCAGGCCGCGAGCTGGGAAGAGCTGCCCGAGGACATCAAGAACACCTACGACCGGCTCGGCATCCCCGAGGCGGAGAAGCAGCGCCTCGTCGCCGGTGTCGCCGCGCAGTACGAGTCGGAGGTGGTCTACCACCAGATCCGTGAGGACCTCGAGTCCCAGGGTGTGATCTTCCTCGACACCGACACCGGCCTGCGCGAGCACCCGGAGATCTTCAAGGAGTACTTCGGGTCGGTCATCCCGGCCGGCGACAACAAGTTCTCCGCGCTGAACACCGCCGTGTGGTCGGGCGGCTCGTTCATCTACGTCCCGCCCGGCGTGCACGTCGACATCCCGCTGCAGGCCTACTTCCGGATCAACACCGAGAACATGGGCCAGTTCGAGCGGACCCTGATCATCGTCGACGAGGGCGCCTCCGTGCACTACGTCGAGGGCTGCACCGCCCCGATCTACAAGTCGGACTCGCTGCACTCGGCGGTGGTGGAGATCATCGTCAAGAAGGGCGGGCACTGCCGCTACACGACCATCCAGAACTGGTCGAACAACGTCTACAACCTCGTCACCAAGCGCACCAAGGTCGAGGCCGGCGGCTCGATGGAGTGGATCGACGGCAACATCGGTTCCAAGGTCACCATGAAGTACCCGGCCGTATGGATGATGGGTGAGCACGCCCGCGGCGAGGTGCTGTCCGTGGCGTTCGCCGGCGAGGGCCAGCACCAGGACACCGGCGCGAAGATGCTGCACCTGGCGCCGCACACCTCCTCGACCATCGTGTCGAAGTCGGTGGCCCGCGGCGGCGGTCGCGCCTCCTACCGCGGCCTGGTCCAGGTCAACAAGGGCGCCCACGGGTCGAAGTCGACCGTCAAGTGCGATGCACTGCTCGTCGACCAGATCTCCCGCTCGGACACCTACCCGTACGTCGACATCCGTGAGGACGACGTGACGATGGGCCACGAGGCGACCGTCTCCAAGGTCTCCGACGACCAGCTGTTCTACCTGATGAGCCGCGGACTGACCGAGGACGAGGCGATGGCGATGGTGGTGCGCGGCTTCGTCGAGCCCATCGCCAAGGAACTGCCGATGGAGTACGCGCTCGAGCTCAACCGCCTGATCGAACTGCAGATGGAAGGGGCAGTCGGCTAAATGACTGCGGAAGCGAAGAACACCCCCACCGCCACCGGGGTGCAGGGAGCCGTGCGCTCGGAGAACGCCGCCGGGCCCGCGATCAAGACCGCCCGCGGGCCGGCCGTCAACAAGGGGGAGGTCTTCACGTCGTTCGACGTGAACGCCTTCGAGATCCCCTCCGGTCGCGACGAGGCCTGGCGGTTCACCCCGCTGCGCCGGCTGCGGGGCCTGCACGACGGCACCGCGGTCGCCGACGGCGCCCCCACCGTCGAGGTCACCCCCGTCGAGGGGGTGCAGGTCGAGACCGTCGGCCGCGACGATGCCCGCCTCGGCCAAGGCGGCGTGCCGGCCGACCGTGTCGCCGCCCAGGCCTACTCGGGCTTCACCACCGCCACCGTCGTCACCGTCGGCCGCGAGGTCGAGGTCACCGAGCCGGTCACGATCACCGTCACCGGCCCCGGGGAGGGGAAGGTCGCGTTCGGACACCTGCAGGTGCGGCTCGAGCCGTTCGCGTCGGTCACCGTCGTCCTCGACCAGCGCGGTTCCGGCACCTACGCGGAGAACGTCGAGTTCGTCCTCGGCGACAGCTCGCGCCTGAACATCGTCGCCATCCAGGACTGGGCCGACGATGCGGTACACGTGACGGCCCACCACGCCCGCCTCGGCCGCGACGCCGTGCTGCGGCACTTCACCGTCGGCCTCGGCGGTGACCTCGTGCGCGTGTCGCCGACCGTCAGGTACGACGCGCCCGGTGGCGACGCCGAAATGCTCGGTCTGTACTTCGCCGACGCCGGCCAGCACCTCGAGCAGCGCCTGCTCGTGGACCACGCGCAGCCGCACTGCAAGTCCAACGTGGTGTACAAGGGTGCCCTGCAGGGCGATCCGGGCTCCGGCAAGCCGGACGCGCACACCGTGTGGATCGGGGACGTGCTCATCCGCGCCGAGGCCGAGGGCACCGACACCTTCGAGCTGAACCGCAACCTGGTGCTCACCGACGGTGCCCGCGCCGACTCGGTGCCCAACCTCGAGATCGAGACCGGCGAGATCGTCGGCGCCGGTCACGCCAGCGCCACCGGCCGGTTCGACGACGAGCAGCTGTTCTACCTGCGTGCCCGCGGCATCTCCGAGGAGCAGGCGCGCCGCCTGGTGGTCCGCGGATTCTTCCACGAACTCGTCGAGAAGATCACCGTGCCCGCCGTCCGGGAGCGGCTCGAGGCCGCCATCGAGGCCGAGCTCGCCGCCGTCGGCGCCTGACCCCCACCCGTTCTCCCCATCTTCGCGAAGGAACCGTTACCGACATGTCCCCCGAGCAGAACGTCCTCGAGATCAAGGACCTGCACGTCCGCGTCGCCCAGACCGACGACAACGCCGAGCCGATCAACATCCTCAAGGGCGTGAACCTCACCGTCCGGTCCGGGGAGACGCACGCCATCATGGGCCCCAACGGGTCGGGCAAGTCCACCCTGTCGTACGCCATCGCCGGCCACCCCAAGTACGAGGTGACCTCCGGGTCGATCACCCTCAACGGCGAGGACGTGCTCGCGATGAGCGTGGACGAGCGGGCCCGCGCCGGCCTGTTCCTGGCCATGCAGTACCCCGTCGAGGTTCCGGGCGTGTCCATGTCGAACTTCCTGCGCACCGCCGCGACCGCGGTCCGCGGCGAGGCGCCGAAGCTGCGGCACTGGGTCAAGGAGGTCAAGTCGGCGATGACCGAACTCGACATCGACCCGGCGTTCGGTGACCGCTCCGTCAACGAGGGCTTCTCCGGTGGCGAGAAGAAGCGCCACGAGATCCTGCAGCTGGGCCTGCTCGCGCCGAAGATCGCCATCCTCGACGAGACCGACTCCGGCCTCGACGTCGACGCGCTGCGCGTGGTGTCCGAGGGCGTCAACCGCTACCAGGAACGCGAGCACGGCGGCGTGCTGCTGATCACCCACTACACCCGCATCCTGCGCTACATCAAGCCGCAGTTCGTGCACGTGTTCGTCGGCGGCCGCGTCGTCGAGTCCGGCGGCGCGGAGCTGGCCGAGGAACTCGAGACCAACGGTTACGTGCGCTTCACCCAGGCCGCCGCCGCGGCCGCGGGTGCCGACAAGTAAGGAGCAGTGAGCCGATGACGGTGCAGGTGCCCACGGTGGACGTCGCCCGGATCCGGGCCGACTTCCCGATCCTCGGGCGCACGGTGCGCGACGGAAAGCCCCTGGTCTACCTCGACTCCGGGGCCACCTCGCAGCGCCCGACGCAGGTCCTCGACGCCGAACGCGCGTTCCTGACCACCTGCAACGCGGCCGTGCACCGGGGAGCGCACGAGCTCTCCGAGGAGGCCACCGACGCCTACGAGGGCGCCCGCGCCGTGATCGCCGACTTCGTCGGCGCGGATCCCGACGAGGTGGTGTTCACCAAGAACGCCACCGAATCGCTCAACCTCGTCGCCTACGCCTTCGCCGACGCCCGGTTCCCGCGGCGCCTCGGGCCCGGCGACGAGATCGTCGTCACCGAACTCGAACACCACGCCAACCTGGTGCCCTGGCAGGAACTCGCCCGGCGCACCGGCGCGACGCTGCGCTGGTTCGGCGTGACCGACGACGGCCGCATCGACGTCGACTCCCTCGAACTCACCGACCGGGTCAAGGTCGTCGCCTTCACCCACCAGTCCAACGTCACCGGGGCCGTGGCGCCGGTCGAGGAGCTGGTACGGCGCGCGAAGGCCGTCGACGCGATCGTCGTCCTCGACGCCTGCCAGTCCGTGCCGCACATGAGCGTGGACTTCCACGCGCTCGGCGTCGACTTCGCCGCGTTCTCCGGCCACAAGATGTTCGGCCCCTCCGGCGTCGGCGTCCTCTACGGCCGCCGTGAGCTGCTCGCCGACGTGCCGCCGTTCATCACCGGCGGCTCGATGATCGAAACCGTCACCATGGAGGCGTCGACGTTCGCGCCGCCGCCGCAGCGCTTCGAGGCCGGCTCACCGATGTCGTCGCAGGCCGTCGGTCTCGGCGCCGCGGTGCGGTACCTGCAGCAGATCGGCATGGACGCCGTCGCCGCGCACGAGCACGAGCTCACCGCGGCGGCCCTCGCCGAACTCGCCGGCATCGACGGTGTGCGGATCGTCGGCCCCACCACGGCCGAGCAGCGCGGCGGGGCGGTGTCGTTCGTCGTCGACGGCATCCACGCCCACGATCTCGGGCAGATCCTCGACGACGAGGGCGTCGAGATCCGCGTCGGGCACCACTGCGCGTGGCCGCTGCACCGTCGATTCGGGGTCGCGGCGACCGCCCGCGCCTCCTTCGCCGTGTACAACACGCTCGACGAGGTGGCCGCGCTCGGCGCGGCGATCCGCCGGGCCCAGGCCTTCTTCGGAGCGCGCTGATGCGGATGGAGCAGATGTACCAGGAGGTCATCCTGGACCACTACAAGCACCCGCACCACCGGGGTCTGCGCGAGCCCTACGGCGCGGAGGTGCACCACGTGAACCCCACCTGCGGCGACGAGGTGACGCTGCGGGTGCATCTCGCCGACGACGGCACCGTCGCGGACGTCTCCTACGACGGGCAGGGCTGCTCGATCAGCCAGGCGTCCACCTCGGTGCTCACCGACCAGGTGATCGGGGAGCCGCTGGACCGGGCCCTGGCCACCGTCGACGCGTTCGCGGAGATGGTCGGCAGCCGCGGGACCGTCGAGGGCGACGAGGACGTACTCGGCGACGGCATCGCCTTCGCCGGCGTCTCGAAATACCCGGCGCGCGTGAAGTGTGCGCTGCTGGGCTGGATGGCCTTCAAGGACGCCGTCGTGCAGATCGCCGACAGCATCCACAGCACCCACAGCACTCACAGCACCGCACCCGTAGCCAGCGGAGGACAGAACTGATGACCGAACCCGTGACCCCGGCGGACGAGACCACCGCCGCAGCCCCGGACGCGGCTCCCACCCTCGACCCCGAGCGGTTCGAGGAGCTCGAGGAGGCGATGCGCGACGTCGTCGATCCCGAGCTCGGAATCAACGTCGTCGACCTGGGCCTGGTCTACGGCATCACCGAGGACGACGAGGCCGTCACCATCGACATGACGCTCACGTCGGCGGCCTGCCCGCTCACCGATGTGATCGAGGACCAGTCCCGCAACGCTCTCGTCCGCAGCGGCCTGTGCGACGAGCTGCGCATCAACTGGGTGTGGATGCCGCCGTGGGGGCCGGACAAGATCACCGAGGACGGTCGCGAGCAGCTGCGCGCGCTCGGCTTCACCGTCTGACGCGGCCGGTGACCCGGCCCAGCTCCCAGGCGCCCCCGGATCCGGGGGCCGGCAGCTCCCCGGATCCGATCACCGCCCTCGAACACGAGTTCATGGCGCTGATGCGCCGCGGCCGGGCACAGATGGGGGAGCGGGCCCGCGCCGTCCACCCCCGGCTGGATCCGGCGTGCTACCCGCTGCTGGTGCTGCTCGGCCGCGCCGACGCGGTGGCGATGTCGGAGCTGCTCGCGGATCTCGCCATCGAGAAGTCGACGTTGACGCGGCGCATCGACGCCGCCGCCCGGCTCGGCCTGGTCGAGCGGACGACGGACCCGCAGGACGCGCGGGCGCGGCTCGTGGCGCTCACCCCGGAAGGCCGGGAGCGGCTGACCGCGTTGCAGCGCGAGCAGACGGCGCGGTGGCGTCGCCGGCTGTCCGCATGGGACACGGCCGACGTGGAGCAGCTCACGGCGCTCCTGCGCCGCCTCGGCGACGGACTGGACTGAGATGTGGTGCCGGCCGCGGCCGGCACCCATCCGACACCTGAGGCCCCGGCCGGTGCCGGGGCCTCAGGCCCGCTTGCGCGCGGTGGACTTCTTCGCGGGGGCCTTCTCGGTGGTCTTCTTCGCCGCCGTCTTCTTCGCGGTGGGCTTCTCGGCCGTGGTCTTCTTCGCCGGCGTCTTCTTCGCGGCGCTCTTCCTGGCGGGCGTCTTCTTCGCCGCCGCGCCGCGGGCGGGCGCGGCCGCGCCCGACTCGTCGCCGGCCGCGGCGGCGTCCACGCTGCGCTGCAGCGCAGCCACCAGGTCCAGCACCTCGGCGTCCTCGGCGGCGGGTTCCCCCGCCGGGGTCACCGGCAGCACCTTCTCGCCGCCCCGGGCGATGATGTCGTCGATCAGCGACCGCAGCTCGACCTGGTACTCGTCGGTGAACTCGTCCGGACGGAAGTCGTCGGCCATCGACTCGACGAGCATCTCCGCCATCGCCAGTTCCTTCTGCTTCGGCGGCTCCGCGTCGTCGAGCACCGGGAACGCCACCGACCGCACCTCGTCCGGCCACAGCAGGGTCTGCAGCACGAGCACGCCGTCGCGGTTGCGCAGCGCCGCCAGCCGGGTGCGCTGCCGCAGCGTGAAGTGCACCAGTGCGGTGCGATCGGTCTGCGTGAGCGTCTCGGCCAGCAGCGTGTACGCCTTCGGCGACGACGAGTCCGGCTCGAGGTAGTACGACTTCTCGAACAGGATCGGGTCGATCTGCTCGGTCGGGACGAACTGCAGCACCGGGATCTCGTGTTTCTCCGCGACAGGCAGCTTGTCGAAGTCCTCGTCGGCGAGCACGACCCGCACGCCCTCGTCGGAGTCGTAGGCCTTGTCGATCTCGGCGTAGGGCACCGACTCGTCGCACTCGGTGCAGATCCGGTCGTACTTGATCCGCCCGCCGTCCTTCGCATGCACCTGGTGGAACCGGATGTCGTGGCTCTCCGTGGCCGAATACACCTTCACCGGCACGTTCACCAGCCCGAACGCGATGGAACCCTTCCAGATCGAACGCATGGTTCCATCATGATCGAGATCGGCGCCCGCCGCGCGGAACCGGGCGAACTCCTCACCACAGGGCGCGCAGCATCGCCCCGCGCAACGCCGGCGAACCCGTCGCGAACATCCGGGTCATCGCCGCCACCGTCCCGCCGAGGTCGGTGCGGCCCGACAGGTAGGAGCGCTGGCGTTCCGGTGGCAGCGTGAAGAACCCCGCGAAGAACGCCGGGGTCTGTTCCGGGTGTAGTCCCAGCAGCACCCGCAGCCCCGAGGCGCGCAGCTGCGCGACCGCACGCGCGGACGGGGACCACAACGCCGCCGTGGCGCTGCGGCCCCCGGCGAGCGCGTGCGCCACCGGATCGGCCGCCGCCAGCGACGCCGCCACCGCGTAGCCGGTGCCCGGGTGCATCAGCCCGCCGCGGGCGCCGAACCGGGCCACCCCGCGCGCCGACCCCGGCGGGGGTTGCACGGCGAACCGCACCCGCTCCACCGGCTCCGTCCCGCTCAGCGTGACCCCGCGCGCGGCGAGCCGGGCCTCGAGGCGGCGCCGCAACTCGGCGAGCGGAATGGCGGGCCGCCCCACCAGGCAGGTCTCCTCCAGCAGCACCCGGCCGCCGCCGAGCGGCACCGCGTACAGGAACGACGGCGCATCCCCGGAGCGGGTGCGGTTGTCGCGCCGCCAGTCCATGAACCAGGCGGCGCGGCCCTCCAGCACGGGTGCGGCAGTGGCGGCGTCGACCGTGACCCCGAAGGCGGTCTGCTGGGCGCGGGAGCGGTCGGCGGGCACCCCGCGCGCGTCGATCACGCTCCGGGCCCGCAGCACGCTTCCGTCCGCGAGGGTGACGCGATCCGGGGCGACGGCGTCCACCCGGCCGGCCCGTACCCGCGCCGGCTCCAGCGCCAGGCTTCGCTGCAGTGCCGACGCATCGAACACACCGTAGGGGCGCTCGATCCGGTGTGGCCGCACCGTCCACGCCGCCGGCTCGTCCACCCGCGCCGCGAGCACCGAGGGGGGCAGCCACGACGGCAGCTCGTCGAGCCACGCCGCATACGTCGCAGTCCACGGCCGATCCGGCTGCGGGTCCACGGCCAGCACGTCGAGACCCGCGGCGACCGCCCGGTGTGCCACCGCACGCCCCGCCGGCCCGAGCCCGACGACCAGCACCTCCGCGTCTATCACCCGCTACATCGCTCCCGTCGCCAGCAGTCCACCGTCCACCCGCACAGTCTCCCCGGTGATCCAGCCGGCCGCATCGGAGACCAGGAACGCGACCAGCTCGGCGACGTCCTCGGGCGTGCCGAGGCGGCCCATCGGGTATCGGGCGGCGGCGGTGTCCTCACCGCCGGCGACGAGCGCGGCCGCGAACCTCGTCTTCACCACCCCGGGCGCGACCGCGTTGACGCGCACGCCCGGCCCCAGCTGCCAGGCCAGCTCCTCGGTCAGCCGGATCAGCGCCGCCTTCGACGCCCCGTACGCGGCGATCACGCCGGTCGAGCGCAGGCCCGCCACGCTCGCGACGTTGATCACGGAACCGCCGTGCTCGGCCATCCACGCGCGGTAGGCCTGCTGCACGAATCCCAGCGCGGCGACGACGTTGACGTCGAAGATCTTGCGGACGGCGTCCAGGTCGGCGTCCATCAAAGCCCCGTAGACGGGGTTGATGCCGGTGTTGTTGATCAGGATGTCGAGCCCGCCGAGCTCGGCGACGGTGCGGCGCACCGCCTCGGCGCGGGTGTCGGCGTCCCCGGCGTTACCGGGCAGCTCGAGCACCTGCCCGCCGTGTCCGAGGGCGCGCAGCTCGCCGGCGGCCTCGGCGAGCGGCTCGGCGTGGCGGGCCGTGAGGGCCACGCTCGCGCCGCGGGCGAGCAGCGCCGCGGCGATCGCCTTGCCGATCCCGCGGCTCGCTCCGGTGACCAGCGCCGCGCGGCCCGTGAGGTCGGAGCCGGGGGAGGTGTCGGGGGAAGTGGTCATGCCGGCGAACGTAGCGCATCTCACCCCGGCATCCCGGGGTGGACACGGTAAAATGAATGGTTCGTGCGCCTGCCCCCGCGGCATTATTGGCAGCCAATCCGAGTCGTCCCCGAGGAGCCTCACGCGTGATCACCGCCACCGATCTGGAAGTCCGCGCCGGCGTGCGGACGCTGCTCTCGGCGCCGGGCCCGGCGCTGCGGGTGCAGCCCGGCGACCGGATCGGGCTGGTCGGGCGCAACGGTGCCGGCAAGACCACCACCCTGCGCATCCTCGCGGGGGAGGGCGAGCCGTACGCGGGCGCCGTCGTCCGCTCCGGCGACCTCGGCTACCTGCCGCAGGATCCCCGCGAGGGCAACCTGGACGTCCTGGCCAAGGACCGTGTGCTCTCCGCCCGCGGCCTCGACGAGATCCTGCGCGCGATGGAGAAGCAGCAGGCCGTCATGGCCGAGGCCGTCGACGAGAACGTCCGTGACCGGGCGGTACGCAAGTACGGGTCGCTCGAGGAACGCTTCTCGGCGCTCGGCGGGTACGAGGCCGAGTCCGAGGCCGCCCGGATCTGCACGAGCCTCGGACTGCCGGACCGGGTCCTGGGCCAGCCCCTGCGCACCCTGTCCGGTGGTCAGCGCCGCCGCGTCGAACTCGCCCGCATCCTGTTCGCCGCCTCCGACGGCTCCGGCAAGTCCACCACCACCCTGCTGCTCGACGAGCCCACCAACCACCTCGACGCCGACTCGATCACCTGGCTGCGCGGATTCCTGCAGAACCACGACGGCGGCCTGGTCGTCATCAGCCACGACGTGGACCTGCTCGCCGACGTCGTGAACAAGGTGTGGTTCCTCGACGCGGTGCGCGGCGAGGCCGACATCTACAACATGGGCTGGAAGAAGTACCTCGACGCGCGGGCCACCGACGAGGCGCGCCGTCGCCGCGAACGCGCCAACGCCGAGAAGAAGGCGTCCGCGCTGCGGCAGCAGGCGGCCAAGCTCGGCGCGAAGGCCACCAAGGCCGTCGCGGCGCAGAACATGGCCAAGCGCGCCGACAAGCTGCTCGCCGAGCTCGACGAGGTGCGGGTGGCCGACAAGGTGGCCAAGATCCGGTTCCCGGAGCCGGCGCCGTGTGGCAAGACCCCGCTCATGGCCGAGAGCCTGACGAAGGTGTACGGCTCGCTGGAGATCTTCACCGGTGTGGACCTGGCGATCGACCGGGGCAGCCGCGTCGTCGTGCTCGGTCTCAACGGTGCCGGAAAGACCACGCTGCTGCGCCTGCTCGCGGGGGTGGAGACCCCGGACGCGGGCCGGCTGGCGCCCGGCCACGGCCTGAAGATCGGCTACTTCGCCCAGGAGCACGACACCCTCGACGACGACGCGACGGTGTGGGAGAACATCCGGCACGCGGCGCCGGACGCGGGGGAGCAGGACCTGCGGGGGCTGCTCGGGGCGTTCATGTTCACCGGCCCGCAGCTCGACCAGCCGGCCGGGACGCTGTCCGGCGGTGAGAAGACCCGGCTGGCGCTGGCCGGACTGGTGTCGTCCGCGGCGAACGTGCTGCTGCTCGACGAGCCGACCAACAACCTCGATCCGGTCTCGCGGGAGCAGGTGCTCGACGCGCTGCGCAGCTACGCCGGTGCGGTCGTGCTCGTCACCCACGATCCCGGCGCGGCCGAGGCGCTCGATCCGGAGCGGGTGATCCTGCTGCCGGACGGTTCCGAGGACCACTGGTCGCAGGAGTACCTGGAGCTGATCCAGCTGGCGTGAGGTCCGGCCCTGCGTGACCGTGCGCGGGAGTACCCGGAGCCGATCGTGCCGGCGCGGGGTGCGGCCGCGGCCCGGACCTGCGCGATTCCTCCCGGCACCTCGCCCCGTCCACTAGCCTGGAAGCGGGGCCTTGCCGAGCCGACGGGAGGATCCGATGGCACGCAAATCCGGGCACGCCGGGAATGTACTGACCAAGGGCACACGGGTCACGGGGGAATCGCGTGACCGTCTCCAGGCAGAACTGAAACGCCGCTACGAGGCCGGGGCGAGCATCCGGACGCTGGCGCAGGAGACGGGCCGTTCCTACGGGTTCGTGCACAACGTGCTCGTGGAGTCCCATGTAGCGCTGCGTGGCCGGGGCGGACCGAACCGGCGGAGCGCGGCGCGCGCCTCGACCTGAGCGGGTCAGCCGGCGGCGGTCCGTCGCACGGACTCCTCGACCAGGTCCAGTACCGCCGACAGTTCGCTGTCGGCGGTGCCCGAGGCGAGCCGCGCGATGAGGCCGTCGAGGACCAGGTCCAGGTAGCTGAGCACCACCTCGGTCGGCACGTCGTCGCGCAGCCGGCCGGCTTCGCGTTGCCGCTCGAGCCGGCCCACGGTCGCCTTGGTCAGCTCGGCGGAGTGCTGTGTCCACGCCTTCGCGAAGTCCGGGTCGGTGCGCAGGCGCCGGGTGATCTCCAGCCGGGTGCCGAGCCAGTCGAACTGCTCCGGTGAGGCGAGCATGTCCCGCATCACCTGCACGAGGCCCTGCTCGGCGGCGACGTCGGCCATCCGCGCCGCATCCTCCTGGGCCAGCGCCAGGAACAGCCCGTCCTTGTCCTTGAAGTGATGGAAGATCGCGCCGCGGGACAGTCCCGTGGCGTCCTCCAGGCGGCGCACCGTGGCGCCGTCGTAGCCGAACTCGGCGAAGCACCGTCGCGCGCCGGCGAGGATCTGACTCCGGCGTGCGGCGAGGTGGTCCTCACTGACCTTGGGCACCGCGAACGTCCTTTCGGGGAAGAGACGGCGGGCCCGAGACGAGACGTCCCGAGCCCGCCGCCGGTGCACTGCGTGTGCGGTGAACCGATCTCGGACGTCAGCCCTTGATCATGTTGCGCAGCACGTACTGCAGGATGCCGCCGTTGCGGTAGTAGTCCGCCTCACCGGGGGTGTCGATCCGCACGACCGCGTCGAAGACGACCTTCTCGCCGTTCTCCCGGGTCGCGGTGACCTTGACGGTCTTCGGGGTGACGCCCTCGTTCAGCTTCTCGATGCCCTCGATGTCGTAGACCTCGGTGCCGTTCAGCTTCAGCGAGGCGGCCGACTCGCCGGCGGGGAACTGCAGCGGGACGACACCCATGCCGATGAGGTTGGAGCGGTGGATCCGCTCGAACGACTCGGTGATGACGGCCTTGACGCCGAGCAGGCTGGTGCCCTTGGCGGCCCAGTCCCGCGAGGAACCGGAGCCGTACTCCTTGCCGCCCAGCACGACCAGCGGGATGCCGGCGTTCTGGTAGTTCTGCGACGCGTCGTAGATGAACGCCTGCGGGCCGCCGTCCTGCGTGAAGTCGCGGGTGTAGCCGCCCGAGACGTCGTCGAGGAGCTGGTTGCGCAGCCGGATGTTCGCGAACGTGCCGCGGATCATCACCTCGTGGTTGCCGCGCCGCGAGCCGTAGGAGTTGAAGTCCTTGCGCTCGACACCGTTGGCCTCGAGGTACTGCGCGGCCGGGGTGCCCGCCTTGATGTTGCCGGCGGGGGAGATGTGGTCGGTGGTGACCGAATCGCCGAGCAGCGCGAGCACCCGCGCCCCCTTGATGTCCGTGACCGGAGCCGGGGTCTTGGGCATGCCCTCGAAGTACGGGGGCTTACGCACGTAGGTGGACTGGGGATCCCACTCGAAGGTCTTGCCCTCCGGGGTGGGCAGGCCACGCCAGCGCTCGTCGCCCTTGAACACGTCCGCGTAGCCCTTGACGTACATCTCCTGGCTGATCGCGGAGCCGATGGTGTCCTGGATCTCCTGGGCGGAGGGCCAGATGTCCTTCAGGAACACGTCGTTGCCGTCGGCATCCTGGCCGAGGGCGTCGTGCTCGAAGTCGAAGTCCATCGTGCCGGCGAGGGCGTAGGCGATGACCAGCGGCGGGGACGCCAGGTAGTTCATCTTCACGTCGGGGGAGATGCGACCCTCGAAGTTGCGGTTGCCGGAGAGCACCGCGGTGGCCGTCAGGTCGTTGTCGTTGATGGCCTTGCTGATCGCCTCGTCCAGCGGGCCGGAGTTGCCGATGCAGGTGGCGCAGCCGTAGCCGACGAGGTAGAAGCCGAGCTTCTCGAGGTACGGCCACAGGCCGGCCTTCTCGTAGTAGTCGGTGACGACCTGCGAGCCGGGGGCCATGGAGGTCTTGACCCACGGCTTGGCCGACAGGCCCTTCTCGACGGCGTTGCGGGCGAGCAGCGCGGCGCCGAGCATCACGGACGGGTTCGAGGTGTTGGTGCAGGAGGTGATGGAGGCGATCACGACGGCACCGTGGTCGAGGACGAACTCGCCCTTCTCCTCGGAGACGACCTTGACCGGCTTGGTCGGCCGGCCCTCGGAGCCGTTCGCGGCCGACTGGACATTCACGGCACCGTCGTCGGCGAAGGACAGGGCGACCGGGTCGGACGCCGGGAAGGACTCCTCGACGGCCTCGTCGAGCTGGGTGTGGTCGGCCGGGTGGTGCTCCTCCACGTAGTTGTGGATGTCCTTGCGGAAGGCGCTCTTCGACTCCGACAGCAGGATCCGGTCCTGCGGGCGCTTCGGGCCGGCGATGGACGGAACCACGTCACCGAGGTCGAGCTCGAGGTACTCGGAGTACTGCGGCTCGACATCCGCGTCGTGCCACAGGCCCTGCTCCTTGGCGTAGGCCTCGACGAGGGCGAGCTGCTCGTCGCTGCGGCCGGTCAGGCGCAGGTAGTTCACGGTCTCCTCGTCGATCGGGAAGATCGCCGCGGTGGAGCCGAACTCGGGGCTCATGTTGCCCAGGGTGGCGCGGTTGGCCAGCGGCACCTCGGCGACGCCCTTGCCGTAGAACTCGACGAACTTGCCGACGACACCGTGCTTGCGCAGCATCTCGGTGACGGTGAGGACCACGTCGGTGGCGGTCACGCCCGGCTTGATCTCACCGGTGAGCTTGAACCCGACCACGCGCGGGATGAGCATGGAGACCGGCTGGCCGAGCATCGCGGCCTCGGCCTCGATGCCGCCGACGCCCCAGCCGAGCACGCCCAGGCCGTTGACCATGGTGGTGTGCGAGTCGGTGCCGACGCAGGTGTCGGGGTAGGCCTGGCCGTTCCGGACCATGACGGTGCGCGCGAGGTGCTCGATGTTGACCTGGTGCACGATGCCGGTGCCGGGCGGGACGACCTTGAAGTCGTCGAAGGCGCCCTGGCCCCAGCGCAGGAACTGGTAGCGCTCCCCGTTGCGCTGGTACTCGATGTCGACGTTGCGCTCGAAGGCGTCGGCGCGGCCGGCGACGTCGATGATCACGGAGTGGTCGATGACCATCTCGGCGGGGGCCAGCGGGTTGACCTTGTTCGGGTCGCCGCCGAGGGTCTCGACGGCCTCGCGCATCGTGGCGAGGTCGACGATGCAGGGCACGCCGGTGAAGTCCTGCATGATCACGCGGGCGGGCGTGAACTGGATCTCGACGCTCGGCTCGGCCGACGGATCCCAGCTCGCGATGGCGCGGATGTGATCGGCGGTGATGTTCGCACCGTCTTCGGTGCGCAGCAGGTTCTCGGCGAGAACCTTCAGTGCGTAAGGGAGTTTCTCGGTGCCCGGAACGGCCGAGAGGCGGAAGATCTCGTAGGAGTTCTCTCCGACCTCCAGCGTCCCCTTGGCGCCGAACGAATCAATACTGGTGCTCACGTCAGCTCCACTCGTCGATGAGGCTCGCCGCCGACGGGGCTGTGTCGACGGCCGAAGCGAGGCCCCGGAGCCGAGCCGGGCCGCAGAACAGGGCCGGACGGCGTCGGAGGCGTCTCGCGGCAAGTCTAACAGTACGCTTGTCCTGTGAACCGATGGGACACAACCGCCGATCCGGCGTCCGGCCGCCGCCGCGGCGCCGTCGCGTAGGGTACGAACGGCGCCGCACGAGCGGCGGCCGTCGAGCCCCACGGAGAGAGATGTCTGCGCCCCTGTCACGTGTCCTGACACCGTCGGCCACCGACCTCCCCCCGGGTGTCTCGCTCGAGCAGGTCCTCGCCGATCTCGCCGACGACCAGGTCTCGGCACCCCCGGACCGCGTCGACGACCTGGTCGCCGTCGTCGAACGCGCGCAACAGCACGGCATCGACCTGAGCATCGTCGTGCTCGACCGCGATCCCCGGCTCGACTCGCAACTGCGCGACCTCGCGACCGACGTCGCCGGCGAGGACGGCGGCACCGTGCTCGTGCTGAGCCCCGGCTGGGCCGGCGCCCACAGCGACAGCATCGACCGGGTGCTCCTCGAGTCCGCGCAGGACCGCACCTACACCGGCGATCCGGTCGTCTCGGCGTCCAACTTCGTCGACGCACTCACCGAGCCCGCGCCGCCCTGGACGCTGCTGACGGTGCTGCTGCTGCTCGCGGTCGCGGGCGCGGCGGGGGCCACGTACCTCGCCAAGGCGGTCCGTCGCCGCGGCGACACCGGCGGGGCGGAGACGGTCGCTGCCGACCGGCCCGCCCGCTGACCGGACCGCACCGAGAATTTTCCCGGCCACCACTGTGGCCGTCGTCACAGTTCAGGGCGTTGACACAGGTCGAATTACCCTTCTGTTATTTGTGACTGGAGTTTCCTCGGGGTGCAAAGTGTCGTACGGTGCACTTGGCGCTCTTGGGGAAGGGGTGTCACACATACCCGGAGTCGGGTCGCGGTGCGAACCGTGAGGCGACGCCGGGCTGCCGAGCGATGCAACCGCGGCCTCGTCCGCGGTGGATCGCTGCTGCGGCGACCCCTTTCCAGGTTGCGCTCGGGTGCGTCCCGCCGGCGCGACCGAGGGAGGGCGATGTGAGGCGTAGCGGTATACGGCAGGCGATGTCCCGACAGCCGTCGCGGACGCCCCGAAGACGCCGACTGTCCCGCACGACCCGGCTGGTTCTCGGTCTCGGCCTGGCCGTCTCCCTGATCGCGGGTACCGCCGCGTCCGCCGGCGCGGTACCGTCCCCGCCGCCGAATCCCAGCGATGCCGATCTCGCGGCCGCCGGGGTGGCCGTCGCCGCCGGGGTGGACCAGGTGGGCAGCCTCATCCTCCGGATCGCCACCGCCGACCAGCAACTCGCCGAACTCGAGAATCAGGTCGCGGTCAAGCGGGAGAACGTCAACCGTGCCCTCGTGGACCTGCAGTCCGCCCGCGACGCCGCCGACGCCGCCGCCCACGCGGTCGCCCTGTCGCAGCAGGCGCTGAAGGACGCGGGCACCCGGATCCGGCAGGCGCAGCAGGACTTCGACGCGTTCGCCCGCGACAGCTACGTCCAGGGCACCAATGTCGCCTCCCTCGCCTCGTTCATCGGCTCCACCGGTCCCGACGACCTGCTCGACCGCGCCCAGATCATGCGCCTGCTCTCCGCGGGCCGCACCGTCGTCCTCGACGCCCTCGAACGTGCCCGCACCGAGCAGGCCAACCGGGACTCGCGGGCGCGGGCCAGCAAGCAGGAGGCGGACGCCGCCGCCGCCGCGGCGGAGGAACGCCGGGCCGCCGCCGAGGCGGCGATCGCCGAGGCGCGCACCGCGCTGGCCGCGCAGACGGCCGAGAAGCAACGCATCGAACAGGACCGCGCGCAGGCGCAGGCCGAACTCGACCGGGCCCGCGGCACCGTCACCGGGCTCGAGGGCCAGCGCGCGCAGTACGCGGAGTGGGATCGGCAGCGGCAGGCCGAGGAGGCCGCGGCGGCCGCGGCCGAGACCGCCGCCCGGCAGGCTGCGGCCGACGCCGCCCGGCGCGTCGCCGCCGACGCCGACGCCCGCGCCCGCGCGGCCGAACTGGCCAACGGGCAGCGGCCCCACACCCAGATCGACGACTACGTGCGGCCCCGGCCGGCGGCCGCCGAATCCGGCGAGTCCGAGGTCGGATTCGAGTCGCCGCTGCCACCCACCTCCGACGCGACCACCACCCGGCCGGGCCGCACCACGCCCGAGCAGGACGAGTCGGGTACCGACGGGTCGGGCACCGACGGATCCGAGGACGGCACCGGCGGGTCGGGCACCGACGGATCCGGGGACGGCACCGGCGGATCCGGGGACGGCACCGACGGATCGGGGGACGGCACCGACGGAGCGGGCGAGCCGACGACCGACGGCAGCGGCGAGTCCGACTCGGAGGACTCGACGATCCCCGACCGCGCCGACCCGGTCGAGGAGGAGGGCACCACCACGTCTCCGCCGACCCGCAGCCGGCCCAGGACCACTCCCAAGCCGGGCTCGACCCTCGGCGGCACCGCCGCCGTCGAAACGGTGATCGACCGGGCGATGTCGCAGATCGGGGTGCCCTACGCCTGGGGTGGTGGCGACGAGAACGGTCCGACCCTCGGCATCCGCGACGGCGGCGTCGCCGACAGCTACGGGGACTACAACAAGGTCGGCTTCGACTGCTCCGGGCTGATGATCTACGCATTCGCCGGGATCGGGATCTCGCTGCCGCACTACACCGGCTACCAGTACACCGCGGGCGAGCAGGTGCCGTCGGCCGAGATGCGCCGCGGCGACATGATCTTCTACGGCCCGAACGCCAGCCAGCACGTGGGCCTCTACCTGGGCGACGGGCAGATGATCGAGGCGCCGCAGTCGGGTTCGCACGTGAAGATCTCACCGGTACGCTGGGACGGCATGACCCCGTACGTGGTACGGATGGTGTCCTGAGGCACCGCTTCGGCCCGGCCGGAGGCGGGCTCGCTCGACACCGGTGACCGCGGGCGTCGGCTCGGCGACGGCGGGGGCGTCCGGCACCTGGAATAGTGGTGTGGGTAGGTGACTTCGAGCAGGAACGACCTAGGCGAAAGCGGTGGATTCTTGGTGACCTCACGCGAGGGTGGCACGTCGGGCACGGCAACGTCGGACGCGAAGACCGCCACGGCGGCCGCGGCCGCCCCGGCCGGGGACGCGGCACGCACGTCGGACCAGGCACACGATGTGCGCCTGCTCGAGCAGGCGATCTACGAGGTCAAACGGGTGATCGTCGGTCAGGACCGGCTCGTCGAGCGGATGCTCGTCGGCGTCCTCGCCCGCGGCCACGTGTTGCTCGAAGGTGTTCCCGGCGTGGCCAAGACCCTCGCGGTCGAGACGTTCGCGAAGGTCGTCGGCGGCTCGTTCTCCCGCGTGCAGTTCACCCCGGACCTGGTGCCGACCGACCTCGTCGGCACCCGCATCTACCGGCAGGGCCGCGAGGCGTTCGACACCGAACTCGGGCCCGTCGTGGCGAACTTCGTGCTCGCCGACGAGATCAACCGGGCCCCGGCGAAGGTACAGTCCGCGCTGCTCGAGGTGATGGCCGAACGGCACGTCACGATCGGTGGCAGGACCTTCCCCATGCCCGACCCGTTCCTGGTGATGGCCACCCAGAACCCGATCGAGAACGAGGGCGTGTATCCGCTGCCGGAGGCCCAGCGCGACCGGTTCCTGTTCAAGGTCCTCGTCGACTACCCCACGGTCGAGGAGGAACGCGAGATCGTCTACCGCATGGGGGTGGCCGCACCCGAACCCAAGCAGGTCCTCGACAGCGACGAGCTGATCCGCCTGCAGCAGGTCGCCAACCGCGTGTTCGTCCACCACGCCCTCGTCGACTACGTGGTGCGCGTCATCTTCGCCACCCGCGCCCCCGGCGAGATCGGCCTGACCGAGGTCGACGGGTGGATCGCCTACGGGGCCTCCCCGCGGGCGACCCTCGGCATCATCTCCGCCGCGCGCGCCCTGGCGCTGCTGCGCGGTCGCGACTACGTCGTGCCGCAGGACGTCGTCGACATCATCCCGGACGTGCTGCGGCACCGGCTGGTGCTGTCCTACGACGCCCTCGCCGACGACGTCACGCCCGACCAGATCATCGCCCGCATCCTGCAGACCGTCGGCATGCCGCAGGTCGCCCCGCAGGCCAACCCGCCCGCCCCGGTCCCGGTCGGGGCCGCGGCCGCGCCGGCGGCAGGCGTGACCGGGCCGGAGGCGGGTGCGGGGCAGCGGTGAGCCGACGCCCCCCGGTGACCCCGCCGACCTTCCGTTCCGGCGAGCTGCGTGACCCCGCCCTCACGGCGGCGCTGCGGACCCTCGAGCTGACCGTGCGGCGCCGCCTCGACGGGGTGCTGCACGGCGACCACCTCGGGCTCATCCCGGGGCCCGGCTCGGAGCCCGGCGACGCCCGCGAGTACCAGCCCGGCGACGACGTGCGGCAGATGGACTGGTCCGTCACCGCCCGCACCACCCACCCGCACGTGCGGCAGACCGTCGCCGACCGCGAACTCGAGACCTGGTTGGCGATCGACCTCTCGCCCAGCCTCGACTTCGGCACCGGGGTCTGCGAGAAGCGGGACCTCGCCGTGGCCGCCGCCGCCGCGGTCGGCTACCTCGCCGGCGGCGGCGGCAACCGGATCGGTGCCGTCGTGAGCACCGGGGCGCGCACCCACCGCGTGCCCGCCCGCGGCGGCCAGTTGCACACGCAGGCGATGCTCCGCTCGATCGCGACGACCCCGCACGCCCCCGACGGCACCCGCGGGGACCTGCGCGGGCTGATCGAGTCGCTGCGCCGCCCGCAGCGTCGCCGCGGCCTGGCCGTCGTCGTCAGCGACTTCCTCGGCCCCATCGACTGGGAGCGTTCGCTGCGCGCCCTGTCCGGCCGGCACGACCTGCTCGCGGTGGAAGTCCTCGACCGCCGCGACCTCGAACTGCCCGACCTCGGCGACGTCGTGCTGCACGACCCCGAGACCGGGCACACCCGCGAGTTCACCACCAGCGAGCAGTTGCGCGCCGACTACGCCCGGGCCGCCGCCGAGCACCGCGCCGCCGTGCGCAAGGCCGTCCGCGGCTGCGGCGCCCCGCTGCTGAGCCTGCGCACCGACCGCAACTGGATCGACGACGTGGTCCGGTTCGTCGCCGCCCGCCGCCACAGCTTCGGCGCCCCGGTGAAGGGGGGCCGGTGAGCATCTCCGACTTCACCGCGCCGTGGTGGTTGCTGTTCCTGTTCGTCGTCGGGGCCCTCGCCGCCGGATACGTGGCGGTGCAACGCCGCCGGATGCGGCACACGCTGCGGTTCACCAACCTCGAGCTGCTCGAGAAGGTCGCCCCCCAGCGGCCCGGCCGCAGCCGGCACGTCCCGGTCGCGTTGCTGCTGGCCGGGCTGGCGCTGCTCACCGTCGCCGCTGCCGGGCCCACCGCCGAGCAGCGGGTTCCGCGCAACCGCGCCACCGTTGTCCTGGTGATCGACGTGTCGCTGTCGATGCAGGCCACCGACGTCGAGCCCACTCGCCTCGCCGCCGCGCAGGCCGCCGCCAAGTCGTTCGCCGACGACCTGACTCCCGGCATCAACCTCGGCCTGGTGGCGTTCTCCGGCACCGCGTCGGTGCTCGTCTCGCCGACCACCAACCGGGAGGCCACCAAGACCGCGATCGACAACCTGCAGCTGAGCGAGCGCACCGCCACCGGCGAGGCGATCTTCACGGCCCTGCAGTCCGTCGACACCCTCGCCGCGGTGCTCGGCGGCGGCGACCAGGCGCCCCCGGCGCGGATCGTGCTGCTCTCGGACGGCAAGCAGACCGTCCCGGAGAGCCCCGACGACCCGCGCGGCGGCTTCACCGCCGCCCGGCAGGCCGCGGACAAGGACGTGCCCGTCTCGACCATCTCCTTCGGCACCGAGTACGGCACCGTCACGATCGAGGACGAGCGCATCCCGGTGCCGGTGGACGACCCGTCCCTGAAGGAGATCGCCAACCTCTCCGGCGGCACCTTCTTCACCGCATCGAACCTGCAGGAACTCGAGGACGCCTACAACACCCTCGAGGAACAGATCGGGTACGAGACCACCCGCGGCGACGCCAGCCGCCCGTGGCTGATCCTCGGTGTCCTCGCCGTCGCCGGGGGTGTCGCCGCCGCCCTGCTGCTGCGCCAACGCCTGCCCTGACCTGCGCCGCGGACCGCGTGCCCGCCGCCGCGGGCGCCTTGTTACCGACCCGTACCGCCACCAGATAGGGTTTGACCCCATGACTGACGCAAGCAGCCCCGCCGGATCGCCGCGCCCCGCGGCCACCCCCCGCTCGGTTCTCGTCACCGGCGGCAACCGCGGCATCGGCCTCGCCGTCGCTCGCCGCCTGCAGGCGGACGGCCACAAGGTCGCCGTCACCCACCGCGGCTCCGGCGCCCCGGACGGACTGTTCGGCGTCCGGTGCGATGTCACCGACAGCGCGTCCGTCGACGCCGCGTTCAAGGAGGTCGAAGAGCACCAGGGCCCGGTCGAGGTCCTGGTCGCGAACGCCGGCATCACCGACGACACGCTGCTGATGCGGATGACCGAGGACCAGTTCGCGAAGGTCATCGACGCCAACCTCACCGGTGCGTTCCGGTGCGCGAAGCGCGCCAACCGCGCGATGCTGCGGGGGCGCTGGGGTCGGATGATCTTCCTCGGCTCGGTCGTCGGCATGGCCGGTCAGGCGGGGCAGATCAACTACGCGTCCTCGAAGGCCGGCGTCATCGGCCTGGCCCGCTCGGTGACCCGCGAACTCGGCTCGCGTTCGATCACGGCGAATGTCGTCGCGCCCGGATTCATCGAGACGGACATGACCGCCGAGCTCTCCGACGACGTCCGCGACACCGCGAAGAAGTTCATCCCGCTGCAGCGTCTCGGCAAGCCCGAGGACGTCGCGGCGGTCGTGAGCTTCCTCGCGTCCGACGACTCCGCCTACGTCTCCGGAGCGGTCATCCCCGTCGACGGCGGCCTCGGCATGGGGCACTGACGCCGGCACGCACGCCACCACATCCGAAACTCACTGGAGGACCGACACACTCATGGGCGGACTGCTCGAGGGCAAGACCATTCTCGTCACCGGCATCATCACCGACGCCTCCATCGCCTTCCACACCGCGAAGGTCGCGCAGGAACAGGGCGCGAAGGTCGTCGTCACCGGCTTCGACCGGCTGCGCCTGATCGATCGCATCGCGCAGCGGCTGCCGCAGCCGGTGCCCCCGGCCCTCGAACTCGACGTGCAGAACACCGACCACCTCGACACCCTCGCCGGCCGGGTGCGCGAGCTCGCCCCCGAGGGCCTCGACGGCGTCGTGCACTCCATCGGCTTCGCCCCCCGCTCCTGCCTGGGCAGCCCGTTCCTCGACGCGCCGTGGACCGACGTCGCCGTCGCCCTCGAGGTCTCCGCCTACTCCTACGCCGCGCTCGCCAAGGCCCTGCTGCCCGTCCTCAACGACGGCGCCTCCCTGGTCGGCATGGACTTCGACCCCGCCCGCGCCGTCCCGTTCTACAACTGGATGGGCGTGTCCAAGGCCACCCTCGAGTCCGTCAACCGGTACGTCGCCAAGGAGGTCGGCGGCCGCGGTATCCGCTCCAACCTCGTCGCCGCCGGCCCGATCAAGACCCTCGCCGCCAAGGCCATCGCCGGCGACGCCACCGGCCCCGGCGCCGAGATGAACCGGCTCAACGAGGGCTGGTCCGCGGCGGCCCCGATCGGCTGGGACGTCGATGACCCCACGCCCGTCGCGAAGACCGTGTGCACGGTGCTGTCCGACTGGCTGCCCGGCACCACCGGGTCGATCGTCTACGTCGACGGGGGATTCCATTCCCAGGTCGGCTTCGGTGCCGGCGCCTAGGGTCGAGCCATGACCCGTACCTCCGAGCCGTACGACGCACTGCTGGTGCTCTCGTTCGGCGGTCCGGAAGGGCCGGACGACGTGCGCCCGTTCCTCGAGAATGTCACCCGGGGCCGCGGCGTGCCGCCCGAACGCCTCGACGAGGTCGCCGAGCACTACCTGCACTTCGGGGGTGTCTCACCGATCAACGCCCTCAACCGCGACCTCATCGCGCGCCTCGAGGCGGACTTCGCCGCCGCCGGGCTGGACCTGCCGATCTACTTCGGCAACCGCAACTGGCACCCGATGATCGAGGACACCGTCGCGGCCATGCGCGACGACGGGGTGCGCAACGCGCTGGTGTTCCCCACCTCGGCGTGGGGTGGCTATTCGGGGTGCCGGCAGTACCACGAGGACATCGCCCGCGCCCGCGCCGCCGTCGGCGACGACGCACCCGTGCTGACCAAGCTGCGGCACTTCTACGATCACCCGCTGTTCCTCGACGCCGTTGCCGACGCCGTCGCCGCGGCGCGGGCACAGCTGCCCGCCGACCGCCGCGACGCGGCGCGCCTGGTGTTCACCGCCCACTCGGTGCCCACCGCCGCCGACGCCACCGGCGGCCCACCCGAGCTGGGCGGGCACCTGTACAGCCGGCAGGTCGCCGAGGCGGCCCGCCTGGTCGCCACCGCCGCCGGCAGCGCCGACCACGACCTGGTGTGGCAGTCCCGATCCGGGCCGCCGCAGGTGCCGTGGCTCGAGCCGGACATCGTCGACCACCTCGAGGCCCTGCACGCGCGCGGCGTCGACGCGGTCGTCGTCGTGCCCGTCGGCTTCGTCTCCGACCACCTCGAAGTCGTCTGGGACCTCGACACCGAAGCCCGCGACCGGGCCGCGGAACTCGGCATGGCGTTCGCCCGCGCCGCCACCGCCGGCCCCGACCCGCGGTTCGTGCAGATGGTGCGCGAGCTGGTGCGCGAACACCTCGACGGCGCCGCCCCCGTGCGGCGCGGCACCCAGCCGCTGCTGGGCGTCGGCTGCAACGGCGTGCTGTGCGCACCGGAATGCTGCCGGCCACCAGCCCGGCCCCGCTGACCGGGCGGGCTCAGCCCACCACCCCGGGCTCGGGGTAAGAGAACGAGGACGCCGGGCCTCTCCGAGGCGTGTCCGCGGCATCGGGTCAGGCGTGATGCCCCGCCCGGACCGCGGCCGCCACCGCCCCGAGCCGGGCGGCCCGCACCGCGGCCCACAGCGGACGCAGCGCCTCCTCCCGCGCGGCCTGCCCGCTGGCCGAGGCGGCCCTCGGTTCCACACTGCGGCCGGCGACCGTGAGGATGGCCGCGACCTGATCGGCCGAGTCGAGGATGCGGGCCGCGCGCCCCGGCATCGACTCCGGATACCGGTGCCGCGCATGTTCGGCGACCTCGGCCGCGATCTGCTCCCGGGGGTCGGCGGTGCGGCCGTCCGCGCCGACGGTCAGCACCCGGCCCACCCTCGCCGCGGCGTCCCGCACCGCCTCGCGCATGGCGAACTCGGCCTCCCCGAGGCCGGGCTCGGCGGGCGGCTCGGGCACCGCCGGGACCGCGAACAGCGTCCAGCGCAGCACGTCGGGCCCCTCCACCGAGGGGACGAAGCCGAGACCGGGGGTCCCGGGTGCGCCGGCGAGCACCGCCTCGCCGGCCGCGACCGCGGCGCGCGCCAGCTCGGTGCCCGGCGGCAGGCCCCGCACGTCGCCGGGCACGGGCAGCACCAGCCGGATCCCGTCCACGCCGGCCGGATCGGCCCGGCGCAGCGCGGACAGCAGCACGGCGGCGCCGTCCACGGGCGAATGCTCGGGCACGGCGGAGAAGTCGGCGGCGGGCTCGTCGCGGGAGACCACCAGATGCATCGGCGCCCAGGCGTGCAGGGCGTCGATGACGTCGTCCGGTGCGGCGTGCCCGGCCAACCAGGAACCGGCCCACACCGTCAGGGTCTGACCGGGTGAACTCACGGTTTCCGAGCATAGGCGCCGTCCCGGCAACGGGGCCACGGCCGGTCGGCGTGCCCTCCCGCCGCGGCGGCCGCGGCGGCCCTAACGTGGCGGGCGTGAGTCCCGACATGTACGGCGGCGACATCTTCGCCGGCCATCCGCGCGCCCGTAAGCCCACGATCCCCGAGGTGCCCGCCGAGAAGGACCTGGTGGTCGAGGACGTCGCGTCCGGTTGGTGCGGTGCGATCGTCGGCATCGAACGCACCTACGACGGCGACTTCGTCCGGCTCGAGGACGCTTCGCGGTGCACCCGGCTGTTCGCGCTGCGCCCCGCCGCGTTCCTCCTCGACGGCCGGCCGGTGACGCTGGTGCGGCCCGCGCCGCGGCCGAGGGCGGGCGGCCCCACCCGGTCCGCGTCCGGGTCCACGAAGGTCGAGGGGTTGCGGGCGCGGGTCGCGCGCGGCAGCCGCATCTGGGTGGAGGGCGTGCACGACGCGGCCCTCGTCGAACGCGTGTGGGGGCACGATCTGCGCGTCGAGGGGGTCGTGGTCGAGCAACTCGAGGGCCTGGACAATCTCGGGGAGCGGCTCGCCGGGTTCGCGCCCGGTCCCGGCCGCCGCGTGGGGGTGCTCGCCGACCATCTCGTCGCCGGATCCAAGGAGGAGCGGCTGACCGCGAACCTCGGGCCGCACGTGCTCGTCACCGGGCATCCGTTCGTCGACGTGTGGCAGGCGGTGCGGCCCAAGGCGCTGGGAATCGAGGCGTGGCCGACGATTCCGCGCGGGCAGGACTGGAAGACCGGGGTGTGCCGGGCGCTGGGGTGGGGCAGCCCGCAGGACGGGTGGCGCCGCGTCTACTCGGCGGTGTCGAGCTTCCGGGATCTCGAGGCGCCGCTGATCGGGGCGGTCGAGCGGCTCGTCGACTTCGTCACCGAGCCCACCGGGGACTGACCGCGCCGGGGCCGTGACCTGCGGAGCCACCCGCGATGTCCGATTTGTGGTTGGATGGCGTCGTGTCGGCATTGATATGGCTGATCGCCGGGCTGGTGCTCGCCGCCGCGGAGGCGCTGACGGGTGATTTCGTCCTGCTGATGCTCGGCGGCGCGGCCCTGGCCACCGCCGGGGTGTCCGCCGCGACGGATCTGCCGGTGTGGGCCGACGCGGTGGTGTTCGCGGTGTCGTCGCTGGTGCTGCTGGGCGGGGTGCGGCCGGTGCTGCGCCGGCGCTACGCCCTGCCGCCGGCGAAGGCGACGAACGTGGACGCCCTGCCGGGCAAGCAGGCACTGGTGCTCGAGGAGGTGGCCGCGCACTCCGGGCAGGTGAAGCTGGACGGTGAGGTGTGGACCGCGCGTCCGCTGGACGTCACCGAGGTGTATCCGCCCGGCACGACCGTGACCGTGATGCAGATCGACGGCGCGACGGCCGTCGTGTGGAAGGGGCCGTAGATGGAAGCGCTGATCGTGCTCGCCGTCGTCGTGGCGTTCGTGGCGCTGGTGGTCGTCAAATCGGTGGCGCTGGTGCCGCAGGCCGAGGCCGCGGTGATCGAGCGGCTCGGCCGCTACTACCGGACCGTGTCGGGACAGCTGACGTTCCTGGTGCCGTTCGTCGACCGGATCCGCGCCAAGGTGGACCTGCGCGAGCGGGTGGTCTCGTTCCCGCCGCAGCCGGTGATCACCCAGGACAACCTCACCCTGAGCATCGACACGGTCGTGTACTTCCAGGTGACGAATCCGCAGGCCGCCGTGTACGAGATCAGCAACTACATCGCGGCGGTGGAGCAGCTGACGGTGACCACGCTGCGCAACGTGGTCGGCGGCATGACCCTGGAGGAGACGCTGACGTCCCGCGATTCGATCAACGGGCAGCTGCGCGGCGTGCTCGACGAGGCGACCGGCCGCTGGGGACTGCGCGTGGCCCGGGTGGAGCTCAAGAGCATCGATCCGCCCCCGTCGATCCAGGAGTCGATGGAGAAGCAGATGAAGGCGGACCGGGAGAAGCGGGCGATGATCCTCACCGCCGAGGGGCACCGGGAGTCGGCGATCAAGACCGCCGAGGGCGACAAGCAGTCCCGGATCCTGTCGGCCGAGGGCGCCAAGCAGGCGGCCATCCTCGAGGCGGAGGCCGATCGCCAGTCGCGGATCCTGCGCGCCCAGGGTGACCGCGCCGCGAAGTACCTCGAGGCGCAGGGCCAGGCGAAGGCCATCGAGAAGGTGTTCGCGGCGATCAAGTCCGGTCGGCCGACGCCCGAGTTGCTCGCGTACCAGTACCTGCAGACGCTGCCGCAGATGGCGCAGGGCGACGCGAACAAGGTGTGGATGGTGCCGAGCGATTTCGGGGACGCCCTCAAGGGCTTCGCCCGGCACCTCGGTGCGCCGGGCGAGGACGGGGTGTTCCGGTTCGAGCCGAGCCCGGTCGACGAGAGGCTCCCGCGGCCGGAGGACGACACCGACGAGGTGGCCGACTGGTTCTCCACCGCGCGCGACCCGGAGGTCGCGCAGGCCGTCGCCGCCGCCGAGGCCGTCGCCCGCAAGCCGGTCGATCCGGCGCTGCACAACCCGACCGGCGCCGAACGCCGGGGCGGGGAGCCGGCCGCGTCCCCCGCGACGGCGTTGCCGCCGTCGGAGCCGATCACGGGCGGATGGGTGCAGCCGCAGCCGGGGCAGCGGCACGGCGAACCCCGGTGACCGGAGGGCCGCTCAGGTGAGCAGGCCCCGCCCGACCCCGCACACCGCGATCGCCCACAGCACGCTGGTGAAGGTGCCGATGATGAACTGCTCGGAGGCCTGGGGTTCGCGCAGTTCGGGGTAGCGGGCCAGGCCCTTGACGGCCAGCACGACGGCGATGCCCTCCGGCCAGCCGGACAGGATCGCGGCGGCGACCGCCGCCCGCTCGAGCAGGCCGATCACCCGCCCGCCGCGCAGCGGCCCGGGCGGCGGTTCGGGGCCGGCCGGCGACGGGGAGGGGGTCGGTCCCGCGTCGGGCTGGCGGCGGGCGATGCGGAACGAGGCCAGCACGGCGGGGGCGCCCCCGGTGACCGCCGCCAGGGTCGTGAGCACCAGGGTCGCGGCGAGGGCGACGCCGTGCACGGCGGGCGTGGCCGTCGCGGTGAGGGCGGCGCCGGCGAGCGCCGCCGTAGCGAGCCCGGCGACGAGCCACACCGGTGCGCCGCGGCGCAGGCTCAGGGCCGGAGCCAGCGCGGCGACGGCGAGCAGAACCAGGGTGACGACGGTCAACGGTCGGCCCTTTCCAGGAGGCGGCGGGCGAGGTCGCGCCCGGCCGGTTCGGCCTGCCAGCCGGCGGCGGCCAGGCGCTGCGACACCGCCTGGGTGCTGATGCCGAGCCGCGCGGCGGCCTCGGCCTGCGTCAGCCCGCCCCGGACGAGGTCGACGGCCTCGTGCCCGGCGTCGGACCGGCGGGTCACCAGCAGCGCCACCAGGGTGAGGGCGGCATCCGCGTCGGCGGCCGCGGCGGCGTCCGAGCCCTCCACGGCGACCCGCGCGGGGGCGTTCTTGGCGCGGTCGACGGCGCGGCGGGCATGCTCGAACGCCGGTCCCCGGCCGGCGCGGGTCTGCGCCGGCAGGGGCTGCTCGACGGCGCCGGCGCCGATGCCGACGCTCCAGCAGCCGCGGCGGACGAGGTCGAGTGCGAGATCGACGACGACGGCCGGGTCGTCGGCGACGGCCTGGACCTCGTCGCCGGCGGTGCGTTCGAACGGGCGCAGCAGCTGGGCGTCGCGCAGCTCGGTGAGCAGGTCCGCGACCCGGTCGACGTCGCGACGGCTGCCGCGCTGGTCGACGGTCAACACGAACATGGCTCAAGGATGCAGACTTGAATATGGAAAATCAAGGTTTCAGACTTGACCGGTCGGGCGCGGGGCGGGCGCCGGGAGGCGCGACTCGAGCCACAGTCCCGACGCGCCGAGAGCGATGCACACCGCCGAGACCGCCAGCAATGCGGGATCGGTCCGTCCCGTCAGGGCGTCGCCGAGCAACACCACGCCCACCGTGCCCGGCAGGATGCCGGCGACCGTGCCCAGCGTGTACGGGACCAGCCGCACCGACGAGACCCCGCAGCAGTAGTTGACCACCGCGAACGGCAGCGGCGCGATCAGCCGCAGCGACCCCACCGCGAGCCAGCCCCGGCGGGCCAGCCGCTCGTCGACCGCCTGCGCCGTCGGATGATTCAGGTGGGCCTCGACCACGCCGCGGCCGATCGCGCGCACCAGCAGCAGCGCCAGCACGGCGCTGACGGTCGTGGCGGCGACGGTCACCGCGATCCCGGTGGCCGACCCGAACAGCACCCCGGCGCTGAGGGTGAACACCGTCCGCGGGAACGGGGCCACGGTCACCACCGCGTGGATCAGGAAGAACAGCAGCGGGAAGAGCGGCCCGGCCGACTCGGCCCACGCACGCACCTCGGCGACGGACGGGTGGGGGAGCAGCACCGCGACGACCGCGAGCGCGGCCAGTACGGCGAGGGCACCGAGGATCCGGCGGTCCCGCAGCATCCTCGTCACGAACGGTCACGATACCGGGGCCGGGGGCCGGACGAGCGGTTGCCTCGGCACGCGGTAGATTCCTTAGGCGACGACATTATCGATCGCTAGGGAAACTGTGGTGATCCCCACAATAGGGCCGGCGTGTATGCGGCTAGCATCACATCGGAATCGGTTTAAGGTTTCCCACGGCCGTGTTCGGCGAGCCCGCCCGCTGCGTACGAGAGGACCCTCACGTGTCATTAGCTTCAGAAGCCGAGGACGCTGCGCGCGCCTATGCGCAGTGGCAGGAGGCGGTGGCGGGGGTGCTGGCCAAGTCCCGCCGCGTCGACCCCGCGGAGCTCGGACCGGAACCGCAGCGGCTGCTCGCGACCACCACCTACGACGACGTCGCCGTCGCCCCCCTCTACGGCGTGCGCGACGAGCGTCCCGAGGCGCCGTTGCCCGGCTCCTTCCCGTTCGTCCGCGGCGGTTCCGCGACCCGCGACGTCAACACCGGCTGGCTCGTCAGCGCCCGCTTCGGCGACACCGCCGGTGACGTGAACGAGCGCATCCTCGATGCCCTCGAGAACGGCGTCAGCGCCCTGTGGCTGCGCGTCGGCGCGGACGGCATCGCGATCGCCGACCTGCCCGCCGCGCTCGACAAGGTCCTGTTCGACCTCGCGCCGGTCACCCTCGACGCCGGCGCCGACACCGCCGCCGCGGCGGCCGCCCTCTACGCCCTGCTCGATGCGCGCACCGACGTCGCCGACCGCGGTGCCGTGCGCCTGCACCTCGGTGCCGCGCCGCTGACCAGCGCGTTCTCGGGTCGGGCCGACGTCACCGTCGCCCAGGCCGTCGAACTCGCCCACGCCGCCGCGGACCGCGCCGAGACCGTGCGGGCCCTCACCGTCGACGGCACCGCGTTCCACAACGCCGGGGCCGCCGACGCCGAGGAACTCGGGGCCGCCGTCGCCGCCGGCCTCGAGTACCTGCGCGAGCTGACCGGCAGCCGCCAGTCCGCGGCCCGTGCGCTCGGCCAGATCGAGTTCCGGCTCGCCGCCACCGACGACCAGTTCCAGACCATCGCAAAGTTCCGCGCCGGCCGGCAGCTGTGGGCCCGCATCGCGCAGGTCGTGGGCGCCGCCGACGCCGGCCACGCCCCCCAGCACGCCGTCACCTCCGCCGCGATGATGACCCAGCGCGACCCCTGGGTGAACATGCTGCGCACCACCCTCGCCGCGTTCGGCGCCGGCATCGGCGGTGCGGACGCGGTCACCGTGCTCCCGTTCGACACCGCCCTGCCGACCGGTGCGCTCGGCGTGTCGGAGGCCTTCTCCGCGCGCATCGCCCGCAACACCCAGCTGCTGCTGCTCGAGGAATCCAACCTCGGCCGCGTCCTCGACCCGGCCGCCGGGTCCTGGTACGTCGAGGAACTCACGGCGCAGATCGCGGCCAAGGCGTGGGAGTTCTTCCAGCAGATCGAGGCGGCCGGCGGCTACCGCGCCGCCCTCGACGACGGCCTGATCGGCGAGCGCATCGCCGCCACCCGCGCCCGCCGGGACTCCGACATCGCCCACCGCCGGACCGCGGTGACCGGCGTCAACGAGTTCCCGAACCTCGCCGAGGCCCCGCTGCCCGCGGAGACCGCCGACGCCGGCGCCGATGTCGCCCGGTACGCCGCGGCGTTCGAGGCGCTGCGCAACCGCTCCGACGTCCATCTCGCCGCGCACGGCACCCGGCCCAGGGCGCTGCTCGCCCCGCTCGGCCCGATCGCCGAGCACAACATCCGCACGACGTTCGCCGCGAACCTGCTCGCCTCCGGCGGCATCGAGACGGTCAACCCCGGCCCGCTGTCCGTCGACGACGACAGCATCGCCGCCGCCGTCCGCGACTCGGGCGCCACCGTCGCCGTCGTGTGCGGCACCGACAAGCGCTACGGCGAACAGGCCGCCGCCGCGGTCACCGCGCTCCGCGGCGCCGGGATCGGTACCGTCCTGCTGGCCGGGCCGGAGAGGGCCGTGAGCGAGACCACCGGCGCCGAGCGCCCGGACGGGTTCCTCACCGCCAAGATCGACGCGATCGCCGCGCTGACCGACCTGCTGACCACCCTGGGAGCGTAAGTGAGCATCGAACACGAGATCGGCAGCTTCGCCGACGTCCCGCTGACGGATCCGGCGGCGCCGGCTCCCGCCGCCCCCACCGAGGAGCAGGCCACGGCGCTCGTCGAATCGGTCGCCGCCGCCAACCACTACACGACCGATCAGGTGGTGTGGTCCACGCCCGAGGGCATCGACGTCAAGCCCGTCTACACCAAGGCCGACCGCGACCGGATCGTCGCCGAGGGCTACCCGCTGGGCAGCTACCCGGGCCTCGAGCCGTTCGTGCGCGGCCCGTACCCGACGATGTACGTCAACCAGCCGTGGACCATCCGCCAGTACGCGGGCTTCTCCACGGCCGCCGAGTCCAACGCCTTCTACCGGCGCAACCTCGCGGCCGGGCAGAAGGGCCTGTCGGTGGCGTTCGACCTGGCCACCCACCGCGGCTACGACTCCGATCATCCCCGCGTGCAGGGCGATGTCGGCATGGCCGGCGTCGCGATCGACTCGATCCTCGACATGCGGCAGCTGTTCGACGGCATCGACCTGTCGCAGGTGTCGGTGTCGATGACCATGAACGGCGCCGTCCTGCCGATCCTGGCGCTGTACGTCGTCGCCGCGGAGGAGCAGGGCGTCAAGCCCGAGCAGCTGGCCGGAACCATTCAGAACGACATTCTGAAGGAGTTCATGGTCCGCAACACCTACATCTATCCGCCCAAGCCGTCGATGCGGATCATCTCCGACATCTTCGCCTACACCAGCGCGAACATGCCGCGCTTCAACTCCATCTCGATCTCCGGCTACCACATCCAGGAGGCCGGTGCGACCGCCGACCTCGAGCTGGCCTACACCCTCGCCGACGGCGTCGAGTACCTCCGCGCCGGCCTCGACGCGGGCATGGAGATCGACAAGTTCGCCCCGCGCCTGTCCTTCTTCTGGGCCATCGGGATGAACTTCTACATGGAGATCGCCAAGATGCGGGCCGGCCGTCTGCTGTGGGCCGAGCTCGTCGAGAAGTTCCACCCGAAGTCGGCCAAGTCCAAGTCGCTGCGCACCCACTCGCAGACCTCCGGCTGGTCGCTCACCGCGCAGGACGTGTTCAACAACGTCGCCCGCACCTGCATCGAGGCGATGGCCGCGACCCAGGGCCACACCCAGTCGCTGCACACCAACGCCCTCGACGAGGCGCTGGCACTGCCGACCGACTTCTCCGCCCGCATCGCCCGCAACACCCAGCTGCTGCTGCAGCAGGAATCGGGCACCACCCGGCCGATCGACCCGTGGGGCGGCTCGTACTACCTCGAATGGCTCACCCATGAGCTCGCCAACCGCGCCCGCAAGCACATCGCGGAGGTCGAGGAGGCCGGCGGCATGGCCCAGGCCATCTCCGAGGGCATCCCGAAGCTGCGCATCGAGGAGGCCGCGGCCCGCACCCAGGCGCGGATCGACTCCGGCCGCCAGCCGGTGATCGGCGTCAACAAGTATCAGGTCACCGAGGACCACGAAATCGAGGTCCTCAAGGTCGAGAACTCCCGCGTGCGGGCCGAGCAGATCGCCAAGCTCGAGCAGTTGCGCGCCGACCGTGATCCCGAGGCCGTGCAGGTCGCGCTGGACGCGCTGACCCGCGCCGCCGGCTCGGCCGGCGGCGGCCCGGACCACAACCTGCTGGCCCTGGCCATCGACGCGGCCCGCGCCAAGGCCACCGTCGGCGAGATCTCCGACGCCCTCGAGAAGGTGTACGGACGGCACCAGGCCGAGATCCGCACCATCAGCGGGGTCTACCGGGACGAGGCCGGAAAGGCAGGCAACATCAGCACCGCAACCGAACTCGTCGAGAAGTTCGCCGAGGAGGAGGGCCGCCGGCCGCGCATCCTCGTCGCGAAGATGGGGCAGGACGGTCACGACCGCGGGCAGAAGGTGATCGCCACGGCCTTCGCCGACCTCGGCTTCGACGTCGACGTGGGACCGCTGTTCCAGACCCCCGAGGAGGTCGCGAACCAGGCGGCCGACAACGACGTGCACGTCATCGGCGTGTCGTCGTTGGCCGCGGGACACCTGACCCTGGTGCCCGCGCTGCGGGAGGCCCTCGCCGAGGTGGGCCGCCCGGACATCATGATCGTCGTCGGCGGCGTCATCCCGCCCGGCGACTTCGACGAGCTGTACCAGGCCGGGGCCGCGGCGATCTTCCCGCCCGGCACCGTCATCGCGGACGCCGCGGTGGGCCTGCTGCACAAGCTCGCCGACCAGCTCGGTCACGACCTGGGAGCCTGACCCGGCATGGGCAGCACCCCGGTCGGCAGTCCCACCCGTCGGCCCGCGGTCGACGTCGACGCCCTCGCCGAGGCCGTGCTCGCCAACCGGCGGGCCGGCCTGGCGAAGGCGATCACCCTGGTCGAATCCACCCGGGACGACCACCGGGAGCAGGCACAACAGCTGCTGCTGCGCCTGCTCCCGGAGGCGGGCGGAGCGATGCGCGTGGGCATCACCGGCGTCCCCGGCGTCGGCAAGTCCACCTTCATCGACGCGTTGGGCATGTACCTGCTCGGCAAGGGCCACCGGGTGGCGGTGCTCGCGGTGGACCCGTCGTCGACCCGCACCGGCGGCTCCATCCTCGGCGACAAGACGCGCATGGCCCGGTTGTCGGTGCAGCGCGACGCCTACATCCGGCCGTCCCCCACGGCCGGCACCCTCGGCGGCGTCGCCAAGGCCACCCGCGAGACGATGGTGCTGCTCGAGGCCGCCGGATTCGACGTGATCCTCGTCGAGACCGTCGGCGTCGGGCAGTCCGAGGTCACCGTCGCGAACATGGTGGACTGCTTCACCTTCCTGACCCTCGCCCGCACCGGCGACCAGCTGCAGGGCATCAAGAAGGGCGTCCTCGAACTCGCCGACCTCGTCGCGGTGAACAAGGCCGACGGGCCGTTCGAACGCGACGCGCGGGTGGCGGCCCGGGAACTCGCCGGCGCGCTGCGGCTCGTGCACCCGCACGACGCGGTGTGGAAACCCCCGGTGATCACCATGAGCGGCCTGGAGGGCGCCGGCCTGGACACGTTCTGGGACACCGTCCTCGAACACCGCCGGGTGCTCACCGAGGCGGGCCTGTTCGAGGAGAACCGGCGCCGCCAGCTGGTGGACTGGACCTGGACCATGGTGCACGACCAGCTGCTGCGCCGGCTCGAGACCAACCCGCGGGTGCGTGCGCTCCGCGGCGATGTCGAACGCGCCGTGCGCGACGGCTCCCTCACGGCAGCCCTGGCCGCCCAGCAGATCCTCGACGCGTTCGACGCCGCACCCTAGACACCGGAGCCGGGGCCCAGGCCGCCGGATCGGCGCCCCACGCGCGGGCCGGGAACGGATAGTCCGGATACTCGGCGAGCGCGGGCCGGGCCGCGGTCACCGCCGCGTGCGTGGCCACGGTGCCCGCGCCGGGGCTCGCCGGCGTCGCCGGGTGCGGGTTGCGGCCGGGCGCCTGCAGCAGCCACGCCCCGGTGCGGGCCAGCGCGACCGCTGCGTCGCGGCCCCGCCCGTCCCGGAGCCGCGCGGTGAGCGCGTCGAGCACCCCGGCCGCGAGCAGGTAGCCGCTCGCGTGGTCGAGAGCCTGCACCGGGAGCACTCCCGGCGCGTCCGGGCGGCCCTCGACGACGGCGATCCCGGAGGCGGCCTGCACGATCGAGTCGAAGCCGCGACGGGGCGCCCACGGCCCGGACCATCCCCACGCGCACACCCGGCCGTGCACCACGCCCGGCCGGGCCTGGTGCACGGGTGCGCCGATCAGCGCGTCGAGCGCCCCGGGCCGGTAGCCGGTGAGCAGCACGTCGGCGTCGGCGAGCAGGCGGCGGCACGTCTCCCGGCCGCGGGCGGTGCGCAGGTCCAGCAGCGCGGTGCGCTTGCCCTGCCCGTTCTCGGCGTGCTGCCAGGCGATCTCGGGCAGCGCGGGCGGATCCACCCGCAGCACGTCCGCCCCCAGCATGGCCAGCGCCCGGGCGGCGACGGGGCCGGCGATCACCCGGGTCAGATCCAGCACCCGGATCCCGGTCAGTGGCCGCGCCGGATCGCCGCCCGGCCGGGTCTCGCCGGCACTGTCGGACCGGGCGAGGATCCGTACCAGCGGGCCCGCCGCCGCGCCCCGGCCCTGCGCGCTCGTGGCCCACTCGTGCTCGGTGCGCACCCGCACCGCGATCGCGTCGTGCGCGGCGGCCGCGTCCTCGACCGCCGCGGCGGGCAGCTGCCGGATCCGGGCGGCGCAGTCGTCCCGGCCCGCACCGTCCGGCAGGTCGAGTGCGCGGAGCAGACGCACGCGGTGGTGCGGGTAGTTGGCGTGGGTGCGCACCCACCCGTCGGCGGCGGCGAAGAACCCGGACAGTGCCGCGAACCCGTGAACGGGCCGGCCGGCCAGGCGCAGCATCCGGTCCCCGGCGAACGAGGCGGCGATGCGCTCCGGGTCGAGCCGCGCCCCCTGCGGCTCGAGTCCGCGGGTGTGGCGGTATCGGTCGGCGGCCGACGCGAAGGCCGCCACGGCCCCCGTGGCGAGGTCGCCCACCGGCAGCCGGGCGGCGAGGAAGTGCCCGGCCGGGGCGCAGCGGATGCCGGTGGCCGGGTCGGCCGGGACGTCGAGGCCGGCGTCGGCGAGGGCGGCGCTGTAGTCGTCGAGCAGGGCGAGGGGGCGCGTCATGCGCCGAGCCTAGAGCGAGGTTCAGCTCGTGCGGTCCGCGGCCGGCTCGCGCAGTTCGGGGCGGGCCGGCTCGAGGCGTTCGAGCGCACCGGCGGATTCGGCGCGGGTGAGCCGGGAGCGGCGCCACGAGACCGTGAGCAGCGCGATCCATCCGGCCACGATCAGCAGGTACAGCAGGGTGGAGGCCGTGCCGGAGATCTCGAACGCCGTGAACAGCTTCTGCGCGTTGGTCAGCACGATGACGCCGCCGACGGCGGTGCCGAGCAGGGTGGCCGGCACCCGGCTGACCAGCCATGCCGCGATCGGCGCGGCGATCGCCCCGCCCAGGGCGAGACCGGCCACGACGAGGAGGTTGCCGAGCGATTCCCGGCCGAGACCGACGAGGAAGCCGATGCTGGCGGCGAGCGCGACGAGGAACTCGGAGGCGCTGACCGAGCCGATCACCGTCCGCGGGGCCGTCTTGCCGCGGGAGAGCAGGGTGCTCGTGGTGATCGGCCCCCATCCACCGCCGCCGCTGGCGTCGATGAACCCGCCGAACAGGCCCAGCGGAGACAGGAACCTCGCCGAGTGCGGCGAGGTGCGGGCGTGCGCGACGGCGGGCGGCCGGACGGAGAACCGCAGCGCCACATAGACACCGATGGCCAGCAGGATCGTCGATGTCACCGGAATCGCGGCCTCGGTGGACAGGCTGGAGAGCACGGTGGCGCCGAGGAATGCGCCGACCGCGCCGGGCACGCCCAGCTTCGCGACCACCCCCCAGTCCACGTTCCGGAACCGCCAGTGCGAGGCGCCGGAGACGAGGGTGGTGCCGACCTCCGCGAGGTGCACGGCGGCGCTGGCGTGTGCGGGGCCGATCCCGCTGAAGATCAGGAGGGTGGTGGCGGTGACACCGAAGGCCATGCCGAGGGCACCGTCGACGAGCTGTGCGCCGATACCGACGAGCGTGAACACCAGGAGAGCGAACATGCAGAAGACTCCGACCACGAAGGAGCGAACCGGGGGAGGGTGGGCGGCGGACGCCGCTCAGCAACACTCCTGGTCGAAGCACGCGCCCCGTCGGGTGGGCCAGAACGCCATCAACGCGAGCAGGGTGGCCGGAGCCGCCGCGATGCTCGTCGCCTGCACGTTCGTGTCCCTTCGCCGGTCTGCTGTCCGCCGCGCTCGCGACGATCCGTCCGAGCATAGCCGGTCGTGCGCGGCGGCGGCATCTTCGGGCGGCGTGTCGCGCCCGGGGATGCCGCCGCGGCCGGTCACGGCAGGCGCCGGGCCGTGATCTCGAATCCGGCGGCGCGCAACCGGTCGGTGAGCACGTCCCCGAAGGCCGTCGCGGGGGTGAGCACCCCGCCGCCCGCGTGGAGACGGTCGCCGCCGAGGATCAGCGACAGCGCCGACTCGCCGAGCATCACCGCGGTCGCCTTGTACCCGGGATCGCCCTGGGCGGCGACGCGGGCGGTGTAGCGGGCGCCGGTGCTCGTCGTGGTGTACAGGTCGATGGTGAAGAAGCCGCGTTCGCGCGCCGACTCGGACGGGCCCTGCCCGGGCGCGGGCAGCACCTTGTCGAGCAGGAACCGGGTCGGGGGGGAACGCCAGGCCCGCCACCAGCGCCCCGAAGCCGGCCGCGACACCGGTCGCCACAAGGGGCGACAACCGCGACGAGCCGACGTTCATCACCTCCCGGTAGCGGAACCGCGGCCCGTACGTCCAGCCGGTGAGCGCGTTGCTGCGGCGCACCACCCGCGTGTTGTAGGGGCCCATGAAGAACGGTGCGAGCCGGCCGGACAGCTCGGGGGCGACGGACTTCCCGTCGACGGTCGCCAGGTCGTTCTGCCGCCCGAGGTCCGGCTCGCGGGACCGGTCCGGCGACAGCGAGTACGGGGCGAGGGCGACCTTGCGGGCCTCGGCGTCCCGGCGCACCACGTCCACCTGGGTGCGCATCGAGTCGATCGTGCCGCCGCTGACGCCGCCCCGCATCGCACGCACCACCAGGGTCGTGTCGGTCAGGTCGCCGGCGCCGTCGGCCTGTACGGCCCGGTGCAGCGCGTGCACGCCGAGGTCGGAGGGGATCGAGTCGAATCCGCAGGAATGGACGATGCGGGCGCCGGTGCGGCGGGCCACGTCGTCGAACCGGTCGATGCTCTCGCGGTGGAACAGCACCTCGCCGGTGAGATCGACGTAGTCGGTGCCCGCCTCGGCACAGGCCTGCACCAGCGGCAGCCCGTACTTGGCGTAGGGCCCGACCGTCGTGACCACCACGCGGGTCCGGGCGGCGAGGGCGGCGAGCGACTGCGGGTCGCCGGCGTCCGCCGCGAGCACCGGCCAGGCCGCCGCGGCGGCGCCCAGCCCGGTGCGGATCCGTTCGAGGCGCTCGGCGGAGCGGCCGGCGAGCGCGATGCGCACCCCTTCGGGGGCGTGCTCGGCGAGGTAGGCGGCGGTGAGCCGGCCGACGAAGCCGGTGGCGCCGTAGACGACGATGTCGAGATCGCGGGAGGCAGTCATGCGCCACACCCTACTGCCGGGTAAGTCGGGATGCGACGCGGCTCACACGACGGCGCCGCAGCCACCAGCCGAGCCAGGACACCACGATCGTCACCGCCACCGCGGCCCGCACGAGCCCCACCGCCGATTCCGGGTAGATCACCCCGGTCAGGTAGTGGTCGATGAACCCGCTCGGCGGCAGGCCGGCGATCCCGGCGCGGCGCCGCGCCCAGTTCTCCAGATCGGTCAGCGGGCAGTCGAACCCGACGAGGACGGTGGCGAACCCCCACACCACCGCCACGACGTGCAGCACCAGCGTGCGGGGCCACCGCCACGCCAGGAAACCGCCGAACGTCACATACAGCAGGAAGGCCAGGTGCACGACCACGGTGACGTCGGCCAACAGCCGGTACGCCATGCCGCCAGCCTATCCGGATCGGGCGGGGGAGCGGCAGTTCCGGGCTTCTATCCTGCGTCCGCGTCGGTGCCCTTGACGACGAGGACGGGCACCGGCACCTCGAGCAGCAGCCGCTGCAGGCGTCGTTCCAGCAGGAACTTGCCGAGCGCGTTGCGGTCGCGGGTGCCCACCACGAGACGTTCCGCGCCGGACCGCTCCACCAGGTCGACGAGGGCGCCGACCGGGTCCCCGTCGTGCACCGCCGTCCGCAGCTCCCACCCGTCGGCGCCGAGGGTGGCGGTGACGTCCGTGCGGACCGACTCGAGTTCCCGCTGCCCGGACGGGCCGTCGTCGTCGACCGCGACGAGCACGAGGGTCGTGCCGTCGCTGTGTGCGGCCTCGCGGGCGGCCGTGGTGAGCGCGGCATGTCCTTCCGGGGTCGCGGCGTGGACTACGGCAACGGGCATGGGGTCCTCCGGGGGCGGCGGTGACGTGTGCCTTCCAGTATCCCCGTCCGGGGGTCTCCCTGGCCGCTCCCGGCGGTGTGGAACTGGTCTCCACCTGCGGGGACGTGTCGGATGGATCTCAGCTGCCGGGTGCCGGCGCGCTCACCACGGGGCCGGGCGGTAGTCCTTGAGGAAGCAGCCGTACAGGTCCACCCCGGCCTCGCCCTGCACGATCGGGTCGTACACGCGGGCCGCCCCGTCGACGAGGTCGAGCGGGGCGTGGAAGCCCTCGTCGGCCAGGCGCAGCTTCGTGTGGTGGGGCCGTTCGTCGGTGATCCAGCCGGTGTCGACGGCGGTCATGAGGATCCCGTCGGCGCGCAGGTCCTCGGCGCTGGTGCGGGTGAGCATGTTCAGCGCGGCCTTGGCCATGTTGGTGTGCGGGTGCCCGGCGCCCTTGTACCGGCGCCCGCCGAACTGCCCCTCCATCGCCGAGACGTTCACCACGTACGTGCGGCGGGCCGGGGACGCCGCCAGGGCCGGTCGCAGGCGATTGACCAGGATGAACGGGGCCACGGAGTTGCACAACTGCACCTCGAGCAGTTCGAGCGGCTCGACCTCGCCGACCGTCTGCACCCAGCTGTTGGTGTGCACCAGGTCGGGCAGCAGGCCGCCGGCGTCGACCGCGACCCCGGCGGCGATCCGTGCGGGAGTCGCCGACCCGGCGACCAGCGCGAGCGAGGTGAGCGACTCGGCGGTCAGCTCGGACGGCAGCGACCCGGCCAGCGCGGCCGGATGGGCGTCCGAGGGTTTGCCGAAGGTGAGCACCTCCGGCAACGGACCCGCCGGCAACGGGCCGGACTCGGACTCGGCGAGGGCGGAGTACGCGCCGGGGGAGCGGCGCACGGTCTGCGCGGCGTTGTTGACGAGGATGTCCAGCGGGCCCTGCGCGGCCACGTCGTCCGCGAGCGCCACGACCTGGGCGGGGTCGCGCAGGTCGATGCCGACGATCCGCAGCCGGTGCAGCCAGTCGGGGCTGTCGTCCATGGCGGCGAAGCGGCGGATCGCGTCGTTCGGGAAGCGGGTCGTGATCGTCAGGTGGGCGCCGTCCCGCAGCAGCCGCAACGCGATGTACATGCCGATCTTGGCGCGGCCGCCGGTGAGCAGCGCCCGCCGTCCCGTCAGATCGGTACGGGCGTCCCGTTTCGCGTGGTTCTCCGCAGCGCAGCGCGGACACAGCTGGTGGTAGAACGCATCGACCCGGGTGTACTTGTCCTTGCACACGTAGCAGCCCCGCGGCCGGATCAGGGTGCCCGCGCTCGCCCCCGGTGCGTTCGAGCTCAGCGCGATCCCGGCTGTCTCGTCGTCGATGCGGGTGGGCGATCCGGTCGCCGTCGCCGCGAGCACCTGCCGGTCCGCGGCGACCTTGGCCCGGCGGGTCTCGTTGCGGCGCAACTGCTTGAGCTTTTTGAACATGCTCCCGACGGCGCGCTGCACCGTCACCGAATCCGGATGGTCGGCGTCGAGCTCGTCCACGAGGGACAGGACGCGGAGGCAGGTGGCGAGGTCGGCCGGGTCGATGCCCGACGCGTCGGTGTGCGAAGTCATGGGCCTGTTCGTCGTGTGGTGCGGTACCGACCGATGGTATCCGGCGGTGCGCGCGGGGCCGACCCCGCGGGACCTGTGGCCCTGCCCACGGCGCCCGAAACCTGGCAGGCTCGGGCCGGAAGGATCCCCGACCCCAGGAGACGACGATGACCGCACGGCGCCGCCCGAAGTTCCGCGACCTGTCCCCGTGGCAGCAGACGCTCGTTCTCACGCTCGCCTGCGTGCAGCTCTCGCTCGCGGCGACGGCATGGATCGATCTGGCGCGGCGCCCGGCGGACAAGGTCGCGGGCAGCAAGGCGAAGTGGGCTGCGATGATCGCCGTGAACTGGATCGGTCCGATCGCGTACTTCCGCCGCGGCCGGATCGGCTGAGCGGCTCCGGCGCCGCAACGGCGAAGGCCCCGAACCTGATCGGTTCGGGGCCTTCGCCGTCTGTCTCGACTCGGAGTGTCCGAGGGGGGACTTGAACCCCCACGTCCGTTAATAGGACACTAGCACCTCAAGCTAGCGCGTCTGCCATTCCGCCACTCGGACATGCTGATGCTCCCCGCTCCCGCGGGTGCCGTTTCAGCGTAACCCACCCGGGCGCGCGGTCCCAATCCGCTGGTCAGCGGCCCGCGTCCGGCCGCCCCGGCGTCCGGGGGGGAACGCTCCGGCGGTGCGCGCCGCCGGGCCCGACGGACGGCCGCGCGGCGCCGCAACGGCGAAGGCCCCGAACCTGATCGGTTCGGGGCCTTCGCCGTCTGTCTCAACTCAGAGTGTCCGAGGGGGGACTTGAACCCCCACGTCCGTTAATAGGACACTAGCACCTCAAGCTAGCGCGTCTGCCATTCCGCCACTCGGACCTGCTCCGCTCCCACTTCCGCGGGCGCTGTGAAAGAGTAACCCACCGCGTCGCGGCGCCCAAATCGCCCCGCCCACCTGCGTGTTTGCCGAGATCGATGGTAGACAGGGGACCGTGTCCACAACATCGAATCCCGCCCAGCCGGCCGGCGGATCCCGCGCCGAGGCCGAAGTCGTCGACCTGGTGTCGCAGCTGATCCGCTTCGACACCTCCAACACCGGAGACCTCGCCACCACCCGCGGCGAACGGGACTGCGCGATGTGGGTGGCGGCGCGGCTCGAGGAGGTCGGCTACACCACCGAATACGTCGAATCCGGGGCTCCCGGCCGGGGCAACGTGTTCGCCCGCCTGCCGGGTGCCGACCCGTCCCGGGGCGCACTGCTGCTGCACGGGCACCTCGACGTGGTCCCCGCCGAACCGGCCGACTGGAGCGTGCACCCCTTCTCCGGCGCCGTCGAGAACGGCTACGTCTGGGGTCGCGGCGCGGTCGACATGAAGGACATGGTCGGGATGATGCTGGCCGTCGCCCGCCGATTCAAGGCCGAGAACATCGTGCCGCCGCGCGACCTGGTCTTCGCGTTCCTCGCCGACGAGGAGGCCGGCGGCACCTACGGCAGCCACTGGCTCGTGCGGCACCGCCCCGACCTGTTCGACGGCATCACCGAGGCCGTCGGCGAGGTCGGCGGATTCTCCCTGACCGTGCCGCGCCGGGACGGCGGGGAGCGCCGCCTCTACCTCGTCGAGACCGCCGAGAAGGGCCTCGGCTGGATGCGGCTGACCGCCAAGGGCCGCGCCGGCCACGGCTCGTTCCTGCACGAGGACAACGCCGTCACCGCCCTCGCTCGGGCCGTCGCCCGGCTCGGCACCCACACCTTCCCGCTCGTGCTGACCGACTCCGTCGCCGAGTTCCTCGCCGCCGTCGCCGAGGAGACCGGACTCGACTTCGATCCAGCCTCGCCCGACCTCGACGGCACCCTCGCCAAACTCGGGTCCATCGCCCGCATCGTCGGCGCCACCCTGCGCGACACCGCCAACCCCACCATGCTCGACGCCGGGTACAAGGCGAACGTCATTCCCCAGACGGCGCAGGCCGTCGTCGACTGCCGCATCCTGCCGGGCCGGCGCGCCGAGTTCGAACGCACCGTCGACGAACTGATCGGCCCGGACGTCACCCGCGAGTGGATCACCGACCTCGACTCGTACGAGACCACATTCGACGGCGAACTCGTCGAGGCGATGAACGCGGCGATCCTGGCCCACGATCCCCTCGGCCGGACCGTGCCCTACATGCTCTCCGGCGGCACCGACGCGAAGGCCTTCGCCAAGCTCGGCATCCGCTGCTTCGGGTTCGCCCCGCTGCAGTTGCCCCCGGAGCTGGATTTCGCCGCGCTGTTCCACGGGGTGGACGAGCGTGTCCCGGTCGACGCGCTGCGTTTCGGCACCCGCGTCATGGAACACTTCCTGCTGCACGCCTGAGCACACCAGCACCCAGAGAAAGGACCGGTATGGCCCACGACCCGTACGCGCCGCTGCCCGACCTGCCCACGTTCGAGCTCACCAGCGAGGACATCACCGACGGTCGGCCGCTGAAGCCGGCACAGGCCAGCGGGATCTTCGGGGTTCCCGGCGGGCAGGACATCTCCCCGCAGCTGTCGTGGTCGGGCTTTCCCCCCGAGACCAAGAGCTTCGTCGTCACCGTGTTCGACCCCGACGCGCCGACCGCGTCCGGGTTCTGGCACTGGGCGGTGGCGAACATCCCGGCCTCGGTGACGTCGCTGCCCGCCGGCGCCGGCGACGACACCGGCTCCGGCCTGCCCGAGGGCGCGGTCACCCTGAAGAACGACGGCGGCCTGCACCGCTTCCTCGGCGCGGCCCCGCCGGCCGGGCACGGCCCGCACCGCTACATCGTGGCCGTGCACGCCCTCGACGTGGACAAGCTCGACGGGGTGGGCACCGGCTCGACGCCCGCGTTCCTCGGCTTCAACGTGTTCTCGCACGCGATCGCGCGCGCGACGCTGCACGGCACGTTCGAGCAGTAGACCGCGTTCCGCGGATCGCCTCCGCACCGGAATCGGACAGGCACACCCGTCCGGACGGGTGTGCCTGTCCGGACGGGCGTGTCCCGGCCCGCCGATCCGGGCTCGGCGGATCAGACGCGGGCGTCCGCGCCGACCGCCTCGGCGACCGAACCGAAGCCCGCGGCCCGCACCTTGCGGGCGAGGCCCTTGTGGATGCGGCGCGCCCAGAACGGGCCGCCGTAGATGAAACCGGTGTAGCCCTGCACCAGCGACGCGCCGGCGAGGATCCGCTCCCACGCCTGCTCGGCGGTCTCGACGCCGCCGACCGAGATCAGCACCAGCCGGTCACCGACCCGCGCGTGCAGCCGGCGCAGCACCTCGAGCGAGCGCTCCGCGACCGGCGGACCGGACAGGCCGCCGGCGCCGATCTCCGCGATCCGGGCCGGGTCGGTGCGCAGCCCGTCCCGCCGGATGGTGGTGTTGGTGGCGACGATGCCCGCCAGCCCGAGCTCGACGGCGAGGTCGGCCACCGCGTCGATGTCGGCGTCGGACAGGTCGGGGGCGATCTTCACCAGGACCGGCACGTGCACGGTGTCCAGCACCGCCGCGAGCAGCGGCCGCAGCGACTCGACCGCCTGCAGGTCCCGCAGCCCGGGCGTGTTGGGGGAGGAGACGTTGACGACGAGGAAGTCGGCGAGCGGGCCGAGCAGCCGCGCGCTGGCGGTGTAGTCGTCGGCGGCGTCTCCGGGCGCGACGATCTTGGTCTTGCCGATGTTCGCGCCGATGGGGACGGTGTGCACGCGGGTGCGCAGGCGGTTCGCGGCCTCCCCGGCCCCGTGGTTGTTGAAGCCCATCCGGTTGATCAGCGCCCGGTCCGCGGGCAGGCGGAACAGCCGGGGCGCCGGGTTGCCGGGCTGCGCCTGGGCGGTGACGGTGCCGATCTCGGCGAACCCGAAGCCGAGGGGGCCCCAGGCGTTCACCCCGGCGGCGTCCTTGTCGAAGCCGGCCGCAAGGCCGAGCGGGGCCGGGAACGTCACCCCGAACACCGTGTTGCGCAGCACCGGATCGTCGACGACGAGGATCTTCGCGATCAGCGCCCGCAGCGGCGGGACCCGGGTCGCGAGCCGCATCGCCGTGAACGCGATGTGGTGGATCCGCTCCGGCGGCAGCAGGAACAGCAGTCGAAGGAACAAGCGATACACGTAACACTCCCTGCAGGCCCGGGCGGTGCCCGGGGTCGGCGTCAACGAACGGTGGGTTCGGGAACGTGGTGGCCGGTCTTGCGGCGACGCAGCAGCACCCGGCGGCTGCCGTCGGGATACAGCCGCACCCGCGTCAGCTCCCAGCCGTGGAACTCGGCCTGGATGGCGAGCCGCAGCGACGCGCTGACCCGGGACACGTCGCGCGGCAGCCGCAGCGGCACGTACTCGTACTCGTCGTTGCTGGTGTCCCAGCCCACCGGCAGCCGGGTCCACCGGCCGCCCACCTCGCGTGCCCCTGCCATCACACACCCCCGATCGGGATCCGCTGCAGTCCGTCCCCGGTCGCGGACCCGATCACCAGGACCGCGTCGGTGGCGTCGACCGCCACCGAGTTCGGTTGCCGCACCGTCGCGTACCGGCCCCGCTCCTGCGGAATCCCGGTCGACAGATCGTAGCCGATGACCTCGTTGCTGCCGGTCGAGGTGACCCACACGAGATCGTTCGCGGTGTCGTAGGCGACGCCGTACGGGGCGTTCGGCACCGGGTAACGCTGGCGCAGCACCAGCGGGTCGAGGGTGTACACATGCAGTTCCCCGCCGCGGGTGTCGGTCACCAGCACCCGGCCGAACGGATCGGTGGTCAGCTGCGTGGCGCCTTCCCCGGCGCGCAACGCCAGCCCCAGATCACCCTCGGCGACGTCGACCTCGGTCAGCGAGGTCTGGCGACGGTCCAGGGCGGCGAGCGACGTGCCCACCGCGGCGAGCGCGTCGACCGAGGCCAGGCCGGGGACGGTCTGCGTCGCACCAGACGGGTCGACGACGTGGGTGACACCGTCGGCGGTGCCCACGGCGAGGCGGCCGTCCGCCAGCACGGCCGCGGCGCGGGCGTCGCCGTCGACCGGCACCTCGGCGACGGTGCCCGCCCGCACATCCACCCGCGCGACGACTCCGGGACCGGGGGCCAGGACCTCGCCGTCGGCCCCGGGAACCACGGTCACGGCCGCGGCTGGCAGCGCGACCTCGCGGGGCGTCGCGGCCGGATCGGCGGCCCCGAGCAGCAGTAGCCGCGACCCGTCGTCGGTGAGCGCGGCGACCGTACTCGTGCCAGGATCGACGGTGAGGGCGTCGACGGCACGGCCCAGCGCCTGCACCGTTCCCGCCGGCGGGACGGCCGGCGCCGGAGCCACGGCCGGCGTGGCCGCGTCGATGGTGGGCAGGTTGTCGCCGCTGTTCGAGGAGGAACACCCGGTGACCAGCGCCAACGCGAACCCCACCGCCGCGGCGGCGCCACGTGCTGCCGGTCTGCCCATCGTCTCGCTCCTCGTACTCGTCCACGGTCGGTCCGGGGCGGCACCGTCGCCGGCCCCGCACCCGACCCCCAGTGTTCCTGATCGCCGCGGCGCCGCCGCAGGCGCCTCGCCCGCCCTCCACCCCGCGAGGAGACCGATGTGACCTGGCCCACCGGCTCGGCCGACGTGCCCGCCGACGGCTTCGCCGTCGAATACGTCAGCCCGGGCGTCCACGCGCACGGGTTCGGTCGCACCGACGAGGGACAGCCGTTCTCGTTCCGGGTGCGCCGCAAGACGCTGCGGGTGGAGGTGTACCGGCCCGCGGGCCGTGTCGCCGTCCCCACCGCGGCGGACGTGATCGCCCGGGCCCGGGCGTCGGTCGCGGAGATCGACCTCGCCGACGAACGCAGCGTGGTGGCGGCGGTGCGGGACACCGTCGCGCGCGCCCGGCCGTGCCGGTCACCGACGCTGCTCGACCGCGTGCTCGGGATGCTGCCGGGCCGCTGACCCCGCCGCACCCGCCTCGCGGTGCCGCGGCGGCCGGTGCGGCAGCACCAGCGGTGCGCCGGTCTCGGGATGGGCGTGGACCCGCACCGGGTAGTCGTACACGCGGGTGAGCAGCTCGCCGGTCAGCACCTGCGCGGGCGGGCCGTCGGCGGCGACGCGGCCCCGTTCGAGCACGCAGATCCGGTCGGCGTACGCCGCGGCCAGGTCCAGGTCGTGCAGCACCACCACGACGGCGGTGCCCGCGTCGGCGCGGGCCCGCACCACCTGCATCACCGTCTCCTGATGGCCCAGATCGAGCGCGGCGGTGGGCTCGTCGAGCAGCAGCGTCTCGGTGTCCTGGGCCAGTACCCGCGCCAGCGCCACCCGGGCCCGTTCGCCGCCGGAGAGCGCGGGGAACGGCCGGTGCGCCAGGTGCGTGACGTCGGCCTCGGTCAGCGCGGCTGCCACCAGGGCGTCGTCGTCCCGGCTGCGCCCGGTGCGCGCCCACGCCGCGCGACCCATCCGCACCACCTCCAGCGCGGTGAACGCGAAGCCGACGGCGTGCTGCTGCGGCAGCACCGCCCGTCGACGTGCCAGGGCGGCGGCCGAGAACTCCGCCAGCGGGCGGTCGCCGACCGCCACGCGGCCCGCGGCGACGGGATGGTCGCCGGCGAGCGCGGCCAGCAGGGTGGACTTGCCGGCGCCGTTGGGGCCGACGAGCGCGAGCACCTCCCCGACCCGCACCTCGAGGTCGACGCCGTCGAGGACGACGCGGTCCCCGCGGCGGACCCGCACCCCGGCGGCGCGCAGCGTCACCGCGCCGCGGCCGGCACGGGCCGGCACGTGCCGGTCCGGCCACGGCAGGCGCGGGCTCACGCCCAGCCTCCCTGGCGCGCCCGGGTGCGGCGCAGCATCCAGAAGAACACCGGGCCGCCGACCAGCGAGGTCAGCATGCCCAGCGGCAGGTCCGCGTTCTCCACCAGGGTGCGGGCGCCGAGGTCCGCGGCCAGCAGCACCACCGCGCCGCACAGCGCGGCGGCGGGGATCAGCACGCGGTGCGCGGGCCCGAGCGCGATCCGCATCAGGTGCGGCACCACGAGGCCGACGAACAGGATGATGCCGGTGAACGCGACCCCGGAGCACACCAGCACGGCGACGATCACGATGGCGGCCTGCCGCACCCGTTCGACGTCGACACCGAGATGCCGCGCGACGTGCTCGCCGAGGGCGAGCAGGTCCAGCTTCGGGGCGAGCACGACGGCCGCCGCGATCCCGCCCAGCGCCAGCGGCGCGACCACCGCCACGACGTCCCACGTGGCCCCGCCCAGGCTGCCGAGCTGCCAGAAGACGATCTGGTCGCGGGCGGCGGGGGTGGCGACGAAGGTGAACAGGGCGATCAGGCCGCCGGTGAACGCGTTGACCGCCACGCCGGTGAGGATGACCGTCACCACCTCGGTGCGGCCCTCGGAACGCGAGAGCACGTACACCAGGCTCGTGGTCAGCAGACCGGTGGCGAACGCGGCGCCGGCCAGGGCCCATCCGGCGGTGAACGCGCCGCCGAGCACGATCGCGGCGCACGCGCCGACGGCGGCGCCCGCGGACACGCCGATCACGCCGGGCTCGGCCAGCGGGTTGGCGAACACCCCCTGCAACAGGGCCCCCGCGCAGCCCAGCGACGCGCCGACCAGGACGGCCAGCACCACCCGCGGGAACCGCACCTCCCACAGCGTGACCTCCCCGGCCGGGTGGGCGGGCAGCGGCCCCAGGTCGAGCCCGGCGCGGTGCAGCACGCTGCCGATCACCTCGGCCGGCGACGTGGGCACCTGCCCGAGGCACGCCGAGAGCACCGCCAGCACCAGCAGCGCGACCGTCAGGCCCGCGACCACCGCGGCGGTCCGGCCGCGGTGCGCGGCGGGCAGCCGGGCGGGCGCGGCGGTGTCGACGGCGCTCATGCCGGCGCGGCGGGGTAGAGCGCAGCGGCGAGCGCGGCGAGCACCCGCCCGGTGTCCGGGCCGAAGCTCAGCAGCACCGAGTCGGCCATGTCGACGACGTTGCCGTCGCGCCCGGCGGGGGTCTGCGCGACGCCGGGCAGCTGGGCGAGCCCCGCGGGTCCGCCGACGGAGGCGAGGCTCTCGGTCATGATCAAGATCACATCGGGGGCGGACGCGATCATCGCCTCGCTGGTGATCGGGGTGAACTCGGAGGTCAAGCCGGCGACGGTGCCCGCGTCGCGGCCACCGAGGGCCTCGACGAGCGCGTCGGCGCCCGACCCGGGACCGCCGAGCATCTTGATCGCCGACCCGCGCAGGTACAGGAACGCCACGGTCGGGCGGTCGCCGTCGTCCGGCACGGCCGCGCGGGCCGCGGCGATCTCGTCGTCGGTGCGCTGGGCCAGGGCCTCACCCGCCGCGGGCACGCCGAGGGCCCGGGCCACGAAACGGATCTGCTCGCCGACCGTCGCCAGCGTGCGGCGCGGGTCGACGAACACCACCGGCACGCCCGCGGCCCGAAGCTGCTCCTGCACCGCCAGCGGGCCGACCGACGTGTCGGTCAGCACCACCGTCGGGGCCAGGGCCAGGATCGCCTCGGCCGAGAGCCCGTGCCCACCGGGGGTGACATTGGGCACCTGCTCGACGGCGGGGAAACCCGCCGTCGACCGCCCCACCAGCCGGTCCCCCAGACCGAGGGCGAACACGGTCTGCGCGAGGGTGCCCGACCGATCGGCGGTGACGATGCGGGCGACGTCGGTGACGGTGACCTCGGCGCCGTCGACGCTGCGGACCGTCACCGGCAGCGCCGGGGCGGGAGCCTCGGTGATCGGCCGCGGGTTCGGGTCGTCCACCACCGCGGTGCGCGCCCCGGTCCCGGCACCCCCGGTCGGGGCGGCCGAACAGCCGGCGACGAGCGCGACGAGCGCGAGCGCCGCGGCGAGGAACGCGAAGAGGCCGCGCCGCGTCATGGCAGGGGAGGGGTCGTGCGGTACCGATCGAGGTCGGCGGCCAGGTCGGCGAACAGGTCGCCGTTGAGCCCGAACACGAGGTTGGCCTCGTCGATCACCGTGCGCTGCTGCACCTCGTCGAGCGGCGCCGCGTCCAGCTTCGCCCGGTAGGCGTCCTTGAACGGTTTGGGCTTGGGAATGTCGTCGAAGATGTAGAACCGCAGCCCGTCCCGGTCGAACCCGTAGGCCCGCTCGAGCATGCGCCGGATGATCTGGCCGCCGGACAGGTCCCCCAGATACCGCAGGTAGTGGTGGGCCAGGAACACCTCCGGCCGCGCCGCGGCCACCCGCTCGAGCCGCGCGACGTACCGCTCGGCCGCGGGCAGCGGCGCGATCGTCTCCCGCCACCGCGGGCCGAGCAGGAACGTCAGATCCGCCTCGAGCGCCGGGGTGCGCAGCAACGCGTCGTCCAGGAAGGGCCCGGCGATCGGGTCGCCGGCGTGGCCCCGGCCCACCCGCTCGAGCGCCTCGTAGACGAACCACGACTGGGCGAGCAGCGCCGCGTAGCCCTCCCGGGTGAGCCGGCCGGCCAGCAGTTCGGTGACGAACTGCGCGTTCTCGGTATCGCTGTGCGCCTGCGCCGTCTCGCGCCGGAGCCGTTCCGCGAACCCCGTGACCTCGATCGCGGTCATCGACCGGTTCCTCCTCGTGCCCGACGTCCACCGTCGGCGCACCCACGCCGACCTAGAAGACAGGCTAACCTGACCCGGCGGCGGATCCGGGGGGCGACGTGTCCGAGGTCACGCACTGACGTCGTCGAGCGCGGCCGCGATCGCGGCCGGCAACTCCAGCTCCTCGGCCACCAGCACCCCGGTCAGCTGCGCCAGATCCCGCGCGCCGACCACCGTGGACGCCACCGCCGGCCGGTCCCGCACCCACGCCAGCGCCACCGCCAGCGGCGACGTCCCGAGCCCGTCCGCGGCCGTCGCCACCGCCTCGACCACCCGCGCCGCCGGCTCGGTCAGATAGCTGCGCACCTCCTCGGTGTGCACGTCGTCGGCGCCGCGCGAGTCCGCCGGGATGCCGTCGCGGTACTTGCCCGTCAACACCCCGCCCGCCAGCGGCACCGCCGCGAACACCCCCACCCCGTGGTGCAGCGCCGCCGGGATCAGCTCCTCCTCGACCCCGCGCGCGAGCAGCGAGTACTCCACCTGCGTCGCCACCAGCGGCGCGTGGCGCGTCGCCACCGCCGCGGCCGTCGCCAGCTGCCAGCCCAGGTACCCACGCACCCCCACGTACCGGGCCCGGCCGCTGGTCACCGCGAACTCCAGCGCCGCCGCGACCTCGTCGACCGGCGTCCGCGGATCCCACGTCGCCACCTGCCACAGGTCCAGGTGGTCGGTGCCCAGCTCCCGCAACGTGCGGTCCAGCTGCGTGAGCAGGCCCGCACGGGAACAGTCCACCCGGCCCGCCCCGACCTTCGAGGTGTCGATGCCCGAGCTGCCGGACACCACCAGCTGATCCCGCGGCACCACGTCGTCGAGCAGCTCCGCCAGGATCCGCTGTGCCACCCCGTCGCCGTAGGCGGGGGACGTGTCGACCAGGGTGCCGCCGGCGTCGACGAACGCCGACAGCTGCGCCGCCGCCTCGTCCCCGTCCGTGCCGCGTCCCCAGCTCAGGGTGCCCAGACCGAGCCGCGAGACCCGCAGCCCGCTCGCACCCACCGTTCTGTGTTCCATATCCGCCCGCGCCTCGTGACCATCCGACCGACGGGGCCGATCCGCCGCAGCCGCGACCGCCGCCCCTGACCCAGCACCCTAGTGCCGCGAGGCCGCGAAAACCGTTCCGCCGCGCCGCGTACCCTCGCCCAGGTGAAAATCGACCCCACCCCCGGCGACCGTCCCCACGATCACCCGGAGGTCGCCGCGTGATCGGCGAATCCATGACCTGGCTCCAGACCCTCGTCCTCGGCCTCGTGCAGGGTCTGACCGAGTTCCTCCCGATCTCGTCCTCCGGCCACCTGCGGATCGTCTCGGAGATCTTCTTCGGCACCGACGCCGGCGCGTCCTTCACCGCCGTCACCCAGCTCGGCACCGAGGCGGCCGTCCTGGTCTTCTTCGGCAAGGACATCGTCCGCATCGTCGCCGCGTGGTTCCGTGGCCTCGCCCACCGCGAACACCGCAGCGACCTCGACTACCGCATGGGCTGGTACGTGATCGTCGGCACCATCCCCGTCGGCGTCCTCGGATTCCTGTTCAAGGACCAGATCCGCACCGGCGCCCGCAACCTGTGGCTCATCGCCACCATGCTCATCGTGTTCGCCCTCGTCATCGCCGCCGCCGAACGCTACGGCCGCAAGACCCGCAAGCTCGACGAACTCACCCTCCGCGACGGCATCCTCATGGGCAGCGCGCAGGCGCTGGCCCTGATCCCCGGGGTGTCCCGCTCCGGCGGCACCATCAGCGCCGGCCTGTTCCTCGGCCTGACCCGCGAGGCCGCCGCCCGGTACTCGTTCCTGCTCGCCATCCCCGCCGTCGTCGCCTCCGGCCTGTTCAGCCTCCCGGACGCGTTCGAACCCGCCGGGGAGGGCCTCAACGCCTCCGGCGCCCAGCTGTTCGTCGCCACCGCCGTCGCATTCGCCGTCGGCTACGCCTCGATCGCCTGGTTGCTCAGGTTCGTCGTCAACCACTCGATGTACTGGTTCGTCGGCTACCGCATCGCCCTCGGCGCCGTCGTCCTGGCCCTGCTCGCCACCGGCACCATCTCGGCCACCTGACCCCGGGACCCACGCCGGGCCCGCTCGTCGGGCGCCCGGCCCATTAGGCTGGCTTCATGACGGTCATCCTGCTGCGGCACGGGCGCTCGACGGCGAACACCTCCCGGGTCCTCGCCGGCCGCACCCCCGGCGTCGAACTCGACGAGATGGGCCACATCCAGGCCAAGGGCCTCGTCGACCGGCTCGCCGGCCTCACCATCGCCGAGATCGTGCACTCGCCGCTGCTGCGCTGCCGCCAGACGGTGACCCCCCTCGCCGCCGACCGCGGCCTGACCCCCCTCGTCGACGACCGCCTCGTCGAGGTGGACTACGGGCAGTGGACCGGCCGCGAACTCGGTGACCTGCTGAAGGAACCGCTGTGGAAGGTGGTCCAGCAGCACGCCTCCGCCGCGGTGTTCCCCGACGGCGAAGGCCTCGCACAGGTCCAGGCCCGCGCCGTCACCGCCGTCCGCGAACACGACGGCCGCCTCGCCGCCGCCCACGGCGGCGACGTCGTCTGGATCGCCTGCACCCACGGCGACGTCATCAAGGCCGTCCTCGCCGACGCGCTCGGCACGCACCTCGACGGCTATCAGCGCATCGTCGCCGAGCCCGCCTCCCTCAGCGTCGTCCGCTACACCGAGACCCGCCCGTTCGTGCTGCGCGTCAACGACACCGGCTCGGACCTGTCCGGGCTCGCGCCGCCGGCGCAACCGGCGCCCGTGCCGGGCGGGGAGGTCGGTCCCCGCGGCGGATAATGGGAGAGCGACACCGGATGGATTCGACAACGAGGAGGTGCGATGGCCCGCGCGATACATGTCTTCCGGACCCCGGACCGGTTCGTCGCCGGCACCGTCGGTGAACCCGGCGACCGGGTGTTCTATCTGCAGGCCGTGCACGCCTCCCGGGTGGTGAGCGTGATGCTCGAGAAGCAGCAGGTGCAGATCCTCGCCGACCGCATGGGCCTGCTGCTCGAGGAGGTGCACCGCCGCTTCGGCACGGACCTGCCCGAGGACGCGGACGTCGACATCAGTCCGCTCGTCACCCCCATCGACGCGGAGTTCCGCGTCGGGACCATGGGCCTGGGCTGGGACGCCGACAGCGGCAACGTCGTCGTCGAGCTGCTCGCCGTCACCGAGACCGAAGTCGACGAGTCCGTCGTCCTCGACGACGCCGAGGAGGGCCCGGACGCGGTCCGCGTCTTCCTCACCCCCCAGCAGGCCCGCGAATTCGCCGCCCGGTCCGAACTCGTCGTCGCCGCCGGCCGCACCCCGTGCCCGCTGTGCGGCGAACCGGTCGGCGGCGGCCACATCTGCGTACGCACCAACGGGTACCTGCGCACCGAGGGCTTCGACCCCGCCGCCTGGCTCGGCGAGGAGACCTGAGCCGGTGGGCAGCCCCGACGTCCGCACCGTGCTCACCGACGGCGAACTCACCGTGGTCGGCCGCGTCGTGCACGCCAGCAACGCCACCCTGGTGTGCGACGCCACCCTCGACGCGACCACCGTGCGCTGCGTGTACAAGCCCGTCCGCGGCGAACGGCCCCTGTGGGACTTCCCCGACGGCACCCTCGCCGGCCGGGAGGTGGCCTCCTACCTCGTCTCCGAGGCCCTCGGCTGGGGCGTCATCCCCACCACCGTGCTGCGCGAGGGACCCTTCGGGACCGGCATGGTGCAGCGGTGGATCGACACCCCCGACCCCGCCGACCCGCCCGGCCGCCTCGACCTGGTCGACCTGTGCCCGATCGACGCCGTCCCGCCCGGCTGGCTGCCCGTCCTGCGCGCCCGCGATCTCGACGGCACCGACGTCGTCCTCGTCCACGCCGACGACCCGCGACTGCAGCGCATGGCCGTGCTCGACGTGATCCTCAACAACGCCGACCGCAAGGGCGGGCACGCCCTCGAGGGCGTCGACGGCGGCGTGTACGGCGTCGACCACGGCATCTGCCTGCATCGGGAGAACAAGCTGCGCACCGTGCTGTGGGGCTGGGCCGGCAGCCAGGTCGACCCGTCGCTGCTCGTCGACCTGGACAAACTCGCCCGCGAACTCGACGGCGAACTCGGGCAGCGGCTGGGCACCCACATCACCGCCGGCGAGGTCGCCGCCCTGCGGGGCCGCGTCGGCGCCCTGCTCCGCCGCCCCGTCATGCCCCGCCCGGTCGGAGAGCGGCGCATCCCCTGGCCGGCGTTCTGAGGACCCGGCCTCCGTCCGGAGCCGCCCGCGCCCTCTACTAGGCTCGTGCGCATGCTGTCATGGTCCGACATCGCGCTCCCGTCCGTCCCCGGTCAGGGCCCCCCGCTCCGGCTGTACGACACCGCCGATCGCGCGGTCCGCCCCGTCACCCCGGGCCCCACGGCCACGATGTACGTCTGCGGCATTACCCCCTACGACGCCACCCACCTCGGTCACGCCGCCACCTACCTCGCCTTCGACCTGGTCCACCGCGTGTGGCGCGACGCCGGCCACGACGTGCACTACGTCCAGAACGTCACCGACGTCGACGACCCGCTGTTCGAACGGGCCGCCCGCGACGGCGAAGACTGGATCGTCCTCGGCATGCGCGAGACCGCCCTGTTCCGCGAGGACATGGAGGCGCTGCGCGTCCTGCCGCCCCGCGACTACATCGGCGCCGTCGAATCCGTCGGCGAGGTCGTCGAACTGGTCGAGAAACTCGTCGCCTCCGGCGCCGCGTACATCGTCGACGACGCCGAATACCCCGACGTGTACTTCCGCGCCGACGCCACCGAGCAGTTCGGCTACGAATCCGGCTACGACCGCGCCACCATGGAGCACTTCTTCGCCGAACGCGGCGGCGACCCCGACCGGCCCGGCAAGCGCGACCCGCTCGACGCCCTGCTCTGGCGCGCGCAGCGGCCCGGCGAACCGGCCTGGCCGTCCCCGTTCGGCGACGGCCGCCCCGGCTGGCACATCGAATGCGCCGCCATCGCCCTCAACCGCATCGGCAGCGGCTTCGACGTCCAGGGCGGCGGCAGCGACCTGATCTTCCCCCACCACGAATTCTCCGCTGCCCACGCCGAGGCAGTCACCGGCGACCGCCGCTTCGCCCGGCACTACGTGCACACCGGGATGATCGGCCTCGACGGCGAGAAGATGTCCAAGTCCCGCGGCAACCTCGTGTTCGTCTCCAAGCTCCGCGGCCAGGGCGTCGACCCCGCCGCCCTCCGCCTGGGCCTGCTCGCCGGGCACTACCGCACCGACCGCGCCTGGACCGATCAGGTCCTCGCCGACGCCCAGGCCCGCCTCGCCCTGTGGCGCGACGCCGCGGCCCTGGGCTCGGCCCAGTCCGCCGACGACACCATCGCGCGGCTGCGTCAGCACCTCGCCGACGACCTCGACACCCCCAAGGCCCTCGACGCCCTCGACGCCTGGGCCCGCTTCGCCGTCGACCGCGGCGGCGACGACACCTCCGCGCCCGTCGCGTTCGCGAACGCCGTCGACGCCCTGCTCGGCATCCCGCTGCGCTGAAGCTGGTTTGTCGAACGTGCACATTTCGTCACGACAGGCCAAGGCAGATGTGCACTTTCGACTCATAGTGTGGAGCGTGCCGGTCCAGGAGTGCGTCGCTGCGGCCCGATAGGTTCAGGAAGGTTGTTGCGATGTGACGGCGGATCCATCGGAACGACCACGGCGAATGGACGCTTCTTCCGCGTCACGCATTACTCGCACGCAGCATTCGGTGCGTGCGGTCGTGGGCGGAGCGAGGTTCGGCGCGCCTGCGTGCGCTCGGAACTCCGAGGGGTGTTACCGGCCGCTCGAATCCGGTGCGGCGGCAAGGGCGGCGAACCGCTCTGCCGAGTTCGTCGTCGGGAAGCCAGCCGTACTCGTCGCAATTGCCACAGGTAGGTGGAAGTTTCGGTCGTGGTAGATGCAGTTCCTGCCAGGTCGGGATCCACGCCGCCGCTGAGCGGGCTGGATCGTGTGGTCGATGGCGTTCGATCCCGCACCGAGGCACCCCGACCCAGTGGCGGAGCGTGACCACACCGGCGCCGTCGCCTCAACCACAGCCGACACCGAACATGGCGAGGGCACCTATCTCGATCCGACCGGCACCGACGCCGACGCCGCAGAGGCCAGCGCCGTGCTGGCCGACGCCGGCACAGTGCTTCGGGTGCACTGAGCCCGGCGGCAGCCGCCAGCGCCGCAGTGCGGCATCTTGCGCCAGCCAACCGTCGCGGTGTCGACGAACCGATGCGGTTCGTCGGCGACCTACCCCGCACCCCGGGAGTCTGGGGAAACGACTGATCACGCTGGGCTGCCGGGTCCTCGTCTATCGCGGTCGGTTCAGATTCGCCAGTACGGCGTTCGCCGCTCGTTCGCCCGACGTGGCTGCGTCGGCGAGCGACGGCAGATCGAGCTGGTAGTCGCCGGCGAGGTAGATGGGTCCGAGCGGATCACGCAACGTCGGAAGCGAGTTCCTCCGCCCGGGCGCCCAGAAGGGCACGACCCGGCGGTGACGTCGCACGATGCCCTCGCCCAGTTTCCCTTCCAGCTCGGGGAACACGGCGAGTAGGTCCTCGGCGAATCGCGCCACGATCTCCTCGTCGGGCAGGTCGAGCAAAGAGTCGGCCTGAGCCCCGCCGGCGAAACAAGCCAGGGCGCCACCCGGTTTACGCTCGCCGCCGCTCCGCATCGCCGCGGCGTGATTGAACATCGCCTGGAATGACAGTTGCGGCGTAGAGATGCCGAGGTGGTCGTCCCAGCGCTGCGGCCCGACTTCGTCGGTGAAGAATCCGACGATCACGTACCGCCCGTAGGTGATGTCGTTGAACGCGTTCCGGTGCTGCTGGGGAAGGTCCGGGATGATCCGCTCGGCAATGTCGGCGGGGGTGGTCACGATCGCGCGTTCGGCCCGCAGCCGCACCGGTCGGTCACCGTCGTGGTAGTCGACGACCACGCCGTCACCGTCCTGCCGCACCGAGTGCACCGCCGAGTTCAGCCGGATCCGGTCACCGAGATCCTCCGTCAGCACGTCGGTCAGCGTCTGGTTGCCACCCACCGGCAGCGAGAAGTTCGGGATCTTCTCCGGGTCGGCCAGCGCGAGGCCCACCGACGTGACGAACTGGGTGGCGGCCGTCTCCTCCACCTCGCATCCCATCCACTGCGCCGACCACGACCGGACGACAGCGGCGGCCAGCTCCGACCGGACTCCCGTGAGTAGGTACGACGCCAGCGTGGTGTCGAGCCTGGCGCGAACCCGTTGCGCGATCCGGCGCTGCGACTCCAGGAACGGCATCACCGCCAGGATGCGTGCACCGACCATGGCCATCCCGAGACGGTCCAGGATGGTCATCCGGGTGCGGAACATGAGCGCGACGGGATTCGAGGTGTCGATCACCCCGCCGTTCAGGTACAGCGCGACGCTCTTGCCTGCGAGCGAACCCATCTCGATGCCGTGCCGGTTGAGCGCATCGATCAGCGTGCCGGTGCCCTCGGTGAACTGGGTGCCGACATTGATCCAGTAGTCGCCCTGCCGCACGGTCTCGACTCGCCCGCCCGTGCGATCGGTGGACTCAAGCACAACCACGTCGATCTCCGGCGCCAGCGTGGTCGCCGCCGTCAAACCTGCCATTCCGGCGCCGACGACGACTACCTCGGTGGTCTCTTCGTGGCTCAAGCCGTGGCTGGAGCGTCGCTGCTGACCGCCTGGGCGTCGACGCACTTGTTGTGGGCGTCGAACGCCCGGTAGGCGCGGTAGTAGACGAACATCTGCAGGCCCCAGGTGGACAGGGCGAAGATGTAGAAGATCGTGTGCTCCGCGTCGTCGCCCGAGATGTGGACGAAGTCGTAGGTCGCGGCGATGACGAACCCGCAGGCGGTGGCCACGGCGGCCCACACAGCATGCCCACGCTCGCCGATGTTCCACAGGCGCTGGACGAAGTAGATCAGGAACATCGTGGTGAGCACGTTGGCCACGAGGTAGAAAATCTTGCCGGGGGTGCCGATCTCCTCAGCGAACTGGCTGAGGACGATGCCCACCACGGTCGCGAGAGCGAACGCACCGATGTCCACCGCCGCGGACGGCTTGTACCGGTGGGTGACCTTCATCAGTCCGAGCACCAGGATCAGCGTGATACCGATGGACCGGGAGAAGGCGTCCAGGAAGTATGCGGCGGCGTACATCGGGCTGTCGTGACCAGCCTCGACGAGGCCGTAGATCAGGAAGTTCGTACCCGACGTCGCGACGATGATCCACTCGATGCCGAGCAGATAGTTCTTGTAGTTCCGAAGGAACTTGATTCCGTAGGTGAATCCGACGGTGATCATCCAGATGTCCGCGGCCGCGAAGAGCAGTTCTCGGATGGACATGGCCTTCTCCTTGCGTGATGACATCAGCCGTTCGGATGAGCGATGAAGAATCCGAGCAACCGGGTCGGGGCGATTTGTTATTTCGTCAGGGCTGCCAGGCGGTCCGAGGCGCGATCGGCGAGCCAGCCTGCGTACAGGGCGGGGCCGCTGACGAAGCTGCGTCGGAAGTGCTTGCGGCCGTGCCAGATCGCCGCCAGATCGTCGTGCAGCGCCGCGCCGCTGATCCGATCTGCCAGCAGATGGCCCACGTACTGTGCCTGGGCGAAGCCGTGGCCGTTGCAGGCGAGCGAGTAGAGCACGTTGTCGGAGGCCTCGCCGGCGACGGGGAGCCACGTGGAGCTCATGCCGATCCAGCCACCCCAGGCCTGCTGTAGCGGGACGTCGCGCAGGCCTGGGAATCGCTCGTGGAATCCGCGGACGAGGTCGTCGGCGACGTGCTGGTCGGGGGTGCGGTCCGGGAGGGGGGTCCGGCCGGTCTGTAGGCGGCGGGTGCCGAACACGATGGTGCCCCGGGGGGTGAGGCGGTAGCTTTCGAGGATCATGTGCAGCGTGACCATCGGGGCGCGGCTGGTCCAGCCGATCTCGTCGAGTCGCTCGGGGGTGACGGGTTCCGTCTCGACCAGGGAGGTCCACACCGGGGTGGCGAGGTTCTTCGGCGCGATGGACAGGCCCGCGCTGTCGGCGTTCGTGGTCAGCAGTGCTTTGCGAGCCCGAACCCGTCCGTCCGGGGTGTCGACGGTGACCCCGCCGCCGGTGTCCGTGACGTCGCGGGCGGGGGTGTGCTCGTAGACGCGCACACCGGACGTGATCGTCGCGGCCCGCAGGCCGAGGACGAACTCACCCGGGTTGAGCGTGCCGCCGACGCCCTCGCGCACTCCGCCCAGGAAGCCGTCCGGAAGGCCCGCGGCACGACCCTCGACGAACTCGGCCGACGATCCGGCCTCGGCCAAGACCTTCGCGTTGCGGCGCGCGCGCCGCAGCTGCCCCTTGGACACCGCGGCCATCACGATGCCGGCCTGCTGGTAGCCGCAGTCGATCCCGTGGTGGGTGATGGCGTCCTCGGCGAAGTGCACCGCGTTCTCGGCGAACCGGTACAGGTGGCGCAATCGCTCAGCCTCGAGCAGTAGACCCAGCAGCTCCGGGTCGGCGGCGACCGAGTTCGTGATGTATCCGGCGTTGCGGGAGCTGGCGCCCCAGCCGAGGGTCTGTGCCTCGAGGAGGACCACGTCGACGCCCTTCTCGGCGAGGCGGAGGGCGGCCGACATGCCGCCCCCGCCGCCTCCGATCACCACGACATCGCAGTCGATGTCACCGGTCAGGGGTGGTGCGACGGTGGCGGGCGGTGGGGCCCAACCCGTCTCGTGGATCAGTTTCATGACGCTCGCTCCTTCCCGGCAGGGATGACCGCGGTGCCGCGAGCGCGCACCGCGACCAGCGGCGATTCGAGGACCTCGGACCGGCCGGAGTCGTCCGCCGCGCGGCAGATCACCCGGAGCTCGAAGTCGACCGTGCGGCTGCGGTTGCCTTTTTTCACCAACGTGGCCTCGGCCTCGACGACGTCGCCGCCGCGGACCGGGGCGAGGAACTCGACGGACGAGTAGCCGGCGAACAGGCCCTCGTGGCCGTCGATCTCGATCGACAGGTTCGTGCCGACGTCTCCGAACAACTTCAGGGCGAAGGCGCCGTCGACCAGATTGCCCGCGTAGTGCGCGTCGGAGAAGGCGACGTAGCGTCGGTGGACTGCCGTGCTCACGAGATCTCCTGATGGATCGGGCCCAGGTGGCGGGACTGTGCCTCGCCGTCGAGCTGGATGCCGGGGTAGCCGCGTTTGGCGATCTCGGTGCACATGCGGCGGTACTTGCCGACGCCGCCCACGTAGCCCATGAAGGTGTTGGGCTTGCCGGCGACGTTGGAGCCGCGGTACCACGAGTCGGTGGTGGCGTACAGGGTGGCAGCGACGGTCTCCTCGGTGATGTTCACCCAGTCGTTCTGGCCCTCGGCGGTGGCCTCGACGACGGTGGCGCCGCAGTCGCGGGTGTGCTCGAGCAGGTCTGCGATCCAGTCGACGGCCTGTTCGATGGTCATCACCACGTTGCTCGCCAGCGCGGGACTCTGCGGGCCCCCGACCATGAAGAAGTTGGGGAAGTCCGCGGTCATGATCCCGAGGTACGTGCGGACACCGTCGTGCCAGGCCTCCTGCAGTTTCCGGCCGGAGGCACCGGTGAGGTTCAGCCCGTACAGCGGGCCGGTGAAGGCGTCGAACCCGATGGCGAGCACCACGGCATCCGCCTCGTACGTCCCCGTCGAGGTGACGATTGCGTTCGTGGTCATCGTCTCGATCGGCTCGTCGCGCAGCGACACCAACGACACGTTGGGCCGGTTGAAGGTCTCGTAGTAGTCCGTTCCGAAGCAGCTGCGCTTGGCGCCTAGAGAGTGGTACTTGGGCACCAGCAGTTCGGCGGTGGCCGGATCCTTGACGATCTCCCGGATCTTGTTGTGGATGAATTCCGACGCGGTCCGGTTCGCCTCGACGTCGGTGAGCAGGTCGGCGAACTCGGCACCGACGCCGTTGAATCCACTGAGCTCGTAGGCCGCCTCGTAGCGCCGCTGACGCTCCTCGTCCGACACGTCGAAGGCCCTGTCGACCGCGGGACGATCGGGGATGCCTCCGGGGGAGTGCCGGCATTCCTCGCGGATCGTCGGGTAGTTGCTTTTGATGGAGTCGATCTGCGCTGGGGAGAGGTCGGTGTTGCGGGCCGGCATCACGTAATTCGGGGTACGTTGGAAGACCGTGACGTGCTCGGCGACCTGTGCGATCAGGGGGATGGCCTGCACGCCCGAGGATCCGGTGCCGATCACGGCGACACGCTTGCCGGCGAGGTCGTCGAGCGAGATGTTCCACCGGCTGGTGGACACCTGGAGACCGGTGAAGTTCTCGAGGCCCGGCACGTCGAAGTCCTTGGGGGTGGACAGACCGCCGGCGCCCGAGATCACGTAGCGGCTGCGGCGGGTCTCGCCGTTGTCCAGCTGCACCTCCCACAGCCGGTCGGCCGCGTTCCATCTCGCGCCGACCACGCGGGTATTGAACGTGAAGTGCCTGCGCAGGTCGAAGCGGTCGGCCACGTGGTTGATGTAACCGAGGATCTCGGCCTGCGGCGCGAATCGCTGACTCCACGTCCATTCCTGCTGGAGTGCCTCGTCGAACGAGTACGAGTAGTAGATGCTCTCGACGTCGCAGCGGGCCCCCGGGTAGGTGTTCCAGAACCAGGTGCCGCCGACGCTGCGGCCGGCTTCGAAACCGGAGAAGGTCCACCCGGCGGTGGTGAGCCGGTGGGAGAGGTAGAGCCCGGAGAATCCGGCGCCGACACCGATGACATCGACGACCGCGGTCGTCGAGGAGGGGGTGGGGTTCATGGCATGTGTCGCTTTCATCGAAACGGTCAAATGACTGGATCAAATGACTTAGAAGAAGTAGACCAGTGGTCCCGGTCACAGTCGAGGGGTGTGGCGAATGCAGCCGCGGTCGCTACATCGGAAAATCGGGTGCGTCGACGCCGACCACGCGGTCGCCGCAGAACACCCGGACGGACTCCCCGGGGGCGTGACCGCCGATTCCGGAAGTACCCCAGAAACTCTGGGCCGAGCCGTCGGCGAGATCGGCGATCTTGGCCCCGTTGACACGCACCTCACCCGCCAGCACCCGGGATCCGACCTCGATCGCGCGGTCCAGATCGCCGCCGAACACGTACGCGTCGAGACCCGAGGGGTCGGCGTTGGCAACGCGCAAAGCGTCCTCATCGGACTCCACGGCATGCAGACTGATCAGCGGCCCGAACAACTCGGCGGTCGCCACCGACGCGTCGACTCCCGACGCGACGGTGGGCGAAAGGAAGAACCCGTCGAGGGTGGGCAGCTTTGCGGGCTGATGGATGCTCGCACCGTGGGCCCGCAGCTCGTCGATCCGGCTCTGCAGCGTGGCGAAATGCGGGGCGTTCGAGATCGGACCCAGCTGCGTGTTCTCCTCGAGCGAGTGCCCGATGTCGATACGGGAGATCCGATCGAGCAGCGCGTCGAGCAGCGGCTCGACGAGACTCTTGTGCGCCAGCACCTTTCCGGGGCCCTCGCACCACTGACCGTTGAGCTTGGTCATCCCGTCCAGGATCGCGTCGGCGGCCACGTCGATGTCGGCGTCGTCCAGCACGAGGGCCGGGTTGTTGCCGCCGAGCTCGAGCTGGAGCACCTTGAAGTCTTCGGCCGCCGCGCGGGCGATCGCGCGGCCGGCGTTCGGGCCGCCGGTGAACGAGACGATTTTCACGCGGTGATCGCCGGTGAGTGCCGCGCCCACGTCGCCCGCGCCGTGGACGAGCTGCAGCGCACCGTCGGGCAGGCCGGCCTCGACGAAGCACTCGACGACGATCTGGGCGCTGCTCGGCGCGTACTCGGACGGTTTGAGGATGACGGGGCAGCCGGCGGCCAGCGCGCTCACCATCTTCGCGGCGGGGATGAAACTAGGGCCGTTCCACGGGGTGAGGATGGCTGCGGGGCCCCACGGAACCTTGTACAGCCGCACGTCGCGGCCCCCGGCCTCCAACGCCGTGCGACGCGGGATGGTGCGCAGGTCCGCCGCCGACGAGCGGATCCGGTGCGGAAGGAACTGCGCGACCATCCGAGCCTGTGCGATCGGGACGCCGCTGGTGAGAGCATCGGTCCGGGCGATGTCCTCGATCCGGGCCTCGACGACGTCGGCCGCACGCTCGATGACCGCCGCGCGTTCCTCGCTCGCCGCGTCATCCCAGCGTCGGAAGCCGTAGGACCGCTCGGCATGGCGCAGTGCGCGCTCCACATCGTCCGAGCTGGTGGTGACGGCGCGGTGGACGGGTTGGCCGGTGTTGGGATCGAGATTCCACGCCTCCGGGATCGTCCGGCACTCGGACCACTCGTCGGCGATGTAGTTGGTCGGCTGGGGCAGGTGCAGCTTCGACATCTGCGGCTTCCTTCGGTGCGTCGGTGGGGGCGGGGCCGGTGTGCTCACACGGTGAGGTCGGCGACGATGCGGGTCACCTCGCCCGACCCCATCGCCTCGAAGCCCTTGTCGATCTCGCGGAACGGGATCACGTCGGTGACCATTTCGTCGAGCAGCAGGCGGCCCTGCAGGTACAGACGGGCGAACTGGGTGATGTCCTCGCGGGCGTGGCCCGAGCCCATGTAGGAGCCGATGAGGCGCTTCTCCCCGAAGAAGAAGTCCGAGGCCGGCACCGTGAGGTCGGTGCCGTCGGGGGCGATGCCGACCAGGCATGCGGTGCCCGTGGCCCGCAGGACCGACAGTGCGGTAGCCGCGGTACGCGCGGAACCGACGGCCTCGAACGAATAGTCCACGCCGTCGCCGAGCGTCTTCCGGATCTCGGTGGCGACATCGACTGCGCCGTTCACCACGTGGGTGGCACCGTATGTACGGGCCGCCGCGAGCCGGGCATCGTCGAGATCCACGGCGACGATCGCCGAGGCACCGGCGAGCCGCGCCCCCTGGATGATGGCGGACCCGACATCGCCGCAGCCGATCACGGCCACGGTGGCGCCAGGGCGTACCTGCGCGCCGCGGAAGACGGCGCCGACGCCGGTGATGATGCAGCACGACAGCAGGCACCCGACGTGCAGCCCCACCTCGTCGGGCATTTTCACCAGCGCGTTCTCCCGCATCAGGGTGTGGCGGGAGAACGCGCCGACGTCGCCGAGCCGCTCGACGACTTGACCTCCCGGCAGCTGGAAAGCGGGGCGGGGCCGCTGCCGGATCTGCCGGACACGCTGGCACTGCGTCGAGTGCCCGGCCTGGCAGTTGCGGCACAACCCGCACGAGGGCGTGAGGGCACCGACGACGCGGTCGCCCGGACGCAACGAGGTCACCGCGGAGCCGACCGACTCGACGACGCCCGCCACCTCGTGCCCGACCACCACGGGCAGGTCGGCGCCCACGGTTCCGGTCATGTAGTGCAGGTCGCTGTGGCACAGGCCGACATTCGAGACCGCCAAGCGGACTTCGTTGGGCTCCGGGTCGTCGACCCGGATCTCGGTGAACTCCAGCGGTTCGTTCACCGCGGTGAGAAGTGCTGCTTCGGTGGTGATCATCATCGTCTCCGCTCTCGAGTGCTCTGTGCGGGCGCCGACGGCGCCGCGTTCTTCGATGTCCAGAAGCTCCCGATGCCCTCGGTGAAGGCGCCGGACTCCCAGGCCTGGCGGGCGGCGTCGTCTTCGCGGGCGAACGCGGCCTCGATGTCTTCCGGGCACGGCCGCAGCAGACCCAGATGCAGTGCGGTGATGCGAGGATCGCAGTTCCACTGCCGGATCACTTCGACCGCGCGGTCCAGCAATGTCTGCGGGGCCACGATCTCGTCGAGCAGCCCGATCCGCAGGGCTTCGTCCGCGCCGATCCGCTCGGAGCCGAGGATGATGCGCATCGCGTGGTTGCGTACCAGGCGGCCCATCAGGACGCTCGAGGCGTTCGAGATGATGATTCCGCGGTGGTTTTCCGGCTGGAAGTACTCGGCCTCGGGGGTGCCGATCCGCGAGTCGCAGCACAGGGTGACCTCCGAGGCGCCGCCGACCGCGATCCCGTTCACGGCCGCGATCACGGGAACCTTCGTCTCGAGAATTGCGCGGGTGATGTCGTGGAAAGTCGCGAAGGCCTCGCGAATCTCGTCGTAGCCGGTCGGCACGGTCTGCAGGTCCTCACCGGCGGAGAAAGCCCGCGCGGTGCCCGTGAGGACGATCCCGCGGACGAGCTCACCCGTTCCGAACCGGCGGATCGTCTGCGCGAGCAGCACCCGCGTGGCCACGGTCATCGCGTTCAGCTTCGCCGGGCGGTTCAGGGTGAGCACCGCGACGTCGTGGTCGAGGTGGGTGTCCAGGTAGTTGTCGGTCATGTCCGGTTCCTCAGTTGCCGTTGCCGGCGGTGCGCGGCGGCTGCAGGTCGTAGGTGGTGCCGGGATGCTCGGCGGACCGTGCCTGGAGCGCCGGCTTGGACACACGCTCGGACGGGGTGCGCGGAAGATCGGCGACGAACTCGACGTAGCGCGGAATCTTGAACCGCGCCAGTTGGGTTCGCGTGCCGCCGATGATTCGCTCTGCCGTCGCGCGGCTCTCTTCCACGCCGGGAGCCAGCTGCACAAAGGCCTTGACTTCCTCGCCGAACAGCTCGTCCGGGACGCCGACCACCGCCGCCGTGACGACGGTGTCGTCGCGTTCGAGGACGCGTTCGACCTCGGCGCTGGCGATGTTCTCCCCGCCGCGGCGGACCATGTCCTTGACCCGACCCACCAGGCGGTAGCCGTCCTCCTCGCGGACCGCGACATCGCCGGTGTGCAGCCAGCCGTCGCGCAGGACCTGCGCGGTGTCTTCGGGCCGGTTCCAGTAGCCGAGCATCATCGGTCGGCCGGAGGTGATCAGCTCACCGGATTCTCCCTCGGCAACCTCTCGGCCCTGCGGATCGACTATCCGGACCTGCTTGGTCGGAACCGGCCGCCCCAGCCGCCCACCGCCGACGTCCGCGGTGTCCTCGGGGAGGCTGACCAGGTCGACCCCGCTTTCGGTCATCCCGAAGATCTCCCGCCAGGGTGCGCCCCAACGCTGTTCGAGCTGCGCGTGCAGCGCGACGGGGATGGCCGAGCACAGCACGAGGCGCAGGTCGTTGTCCCGGTCCTGCGGGCTCGGCGGTTGCTTGAACAGCAGCGTGGGCATCGAGCCGAGCACGTAGCAGAACGTGGCCCGGTGTCGGCGGACGTCGGCCATGAAACCCGAGGTGGAGAATCGGGGGAGCACCACCAGCGGCGCGCCGATCGTGAGGCACAGCGAGGTGTTCCACTGCGGGTCCATGTAGGAGAACGGCTGCGAGGTGAGTGCTACGTCGTCGGCCCCCAGGTCCGCCGCGCTCGCGCAGACCCATCCCAGCCGGACCCAATAGTCGTGGGTCAGCATGCACGCCTTCGGGAATCCGGTGGTCCCCGAGGTGTACTGGAGGTTGGCGAGCGTCTCGCCGGAGATGGCGACCTGCGGCCGGTCGGCCGGATACTGCGCGAGCTCGTCACACGATGTGGCTTCGACGATCCGGACCTCGGTCAGATCGCCGTTCGCGGCGCGTACCTCTTCGGCGAGCGTGGTGTGGGCGGCGTCGGTGACCATCACCTGGGCGCCGGAGTCTCGGAGCACGAAGTCGAGGTCTGCGCGCTGATACGACGAGTTCACCGGCACCGCGACGCCGCCTGCCTTGAGGATCGCGAGCCAGGCGATGGGCCACTGCACCACGTTGGGCAGCATGATCGCGACACGGTCACCGACGTGGACGTCGTCCTTGTCGATCAGTCGGTGGGCCAGTCTGGACGTCCACTCATCGACCTCGCCGAAGGTCCAGGATTCGTCGCCGAACCGGAGAAACTCCCGGTCTGCGGAACGCTCAGCTCGAGTCGCGAGCAGGTCGACGAGGTTGCCGATCGGCGGGTCCTGCGCCATCCGGGTCAGGGTGGGCGCGCGTTCTGGTCGAACTGCTTCGACTCCGGTCATGGTCATCCTCTTCGGGCTGTCGGGTGTGATGCGGCGCTGATGCGGGGTGCAGCTTCCGAGCTCATGTCGTGAGGGCGCATCCGCGATGAGCGCGTGGCCTGGGACCCTCCGATCGCGGACGGCGCCGGACTGTGGGTTCCGTCATAGTGTAGAAGAACATGGTCATATGATCAAGACGAACGACTGTAAAAGATGTCGGGTGCCTCTTTTTGCTGGCCGGACCGGCCGGCACGGCTATTTCTTTCGGCCCCGCCGCGGCCCAGGTGATCACTACGCTGGTGAGACGGCTCCTGCTGGACTGACCCGCCCGATCGCCCCACTCTGGCCGAGCGTGCTCATTCGATCGTTCCCACTGCTCTTCGGGTGCGGGTCGCACCGAGAGGAGGCCGACGTCGATGGACGTGTAGTCGGCGCGCCCGAGCAGATCGGGCTGGTAGCGTCGGATTGACTTGATCATTCGTTCGTATTTGATTCGCCAGGAGGCACGAATGGCTCGCATTCCCGCCGCTGAACGTCGCGCCGAACTGGTGGCGGCGGCCGTGCGCATGATCGCCGCCCACGGGGTGGACGGCGCCACCACCCGCCGCATCGCACAGGAGGCAAACGCTCCGCTGGCCACGCTGCACTACTGCTTCGCCACGAAGGAGGCGCTGTTCGCGGCGGTCTTCGATCACGTCGCCAGTCGATACCGAGAAGTGCTGACGCACAACGATATCCGTGGCGATGTGGCGACCACCGCGCGCACTCTGTTGCGCGGCCTGCTGGAGTGGTACGTGGCGAATCCGGACTTCGGCGCGGCGATCGTCGAGCTGATCAGCTGGGCCCAACGTCAGGAGGACAACCAGGCCGAGATGGTGTACAACGAAGCATTCGCGACCATGCGGCCGATCCTCCAGGCCGCCGCGGCCGCTGCAGATCAGTCGGTCGACCCGAAAACCCTCGACGAACTGACCTACATCGTGTCCGTCTTGTCGGACGGATTCGCGCTGAACTGGCTGGTGTTCACCGACCGCACAGCGGCGGAGCCACAGATCGACGTGGTCCTCGGCGTGCTCGACGCCTGGATGGCCGCACACCTCGGCGAGGCCGCCGGTCCGCCGGTCCGGGCCTCGAAGACTTCGCCCGAGCAAACCGTGCGTGCGCTCGTGTCCTGGGTGAGTGTGGATTGATACCGCGCCGACCGAAGGACAACTGTCGGCCGCCATCTTTCGGTGGCGGCCGACAGTCTTTCCCGGGTCAGATCCGTTGGTTGCCCTCGGCGACGATCCAGCTCAGCGCCGGATCGTCGCGCTCCATCCACTCGGGGTGCCACTGGACACCGAGCACCGCCGAGCCCGGCAGCTCGACCGCTTCGACGACGCCGTCGGCCGTGCGCCCCGTGACCACCAGGCCGGTACCGCAGCGCTCGACCGCCTGGTGGTGCCACGAGTTGGTCACAGCGCTGGCGCCGAACAGTCGTTCCGCGATCGAGCCGGGCGCGAACGCCACCTTGTGGTCGTCGGCACCGTCGGTGAGCGGGCCCGAACCCGACAGGTGCTCGACGGAGCCGGGCGGAAGGTCTGCGATGAGCGTGCCGCCCAGGGCGACGTTCAGGATCTGCAGGCCCCGGCACACCCCGAGGACCGGGATGTCTCTGGCAAGTGCGGCATGCACGAGCGCGATCTCGTACGCGTCCCGGTCGGGGTCGTGGACCATCGGATCGTCCCGCGGATCCACCTCGCCGACCACCGACAGATCGCCACCCCAGCACGCGGGGTGAACGTCCTGGCCGCCGGTGACGACCACGCCCGCCAGCCAGTGGCACAGTGCCTCAGAGTCGGCATCGTAGGGCAGGTTCACCGGAATCCCACCGGCCCTGGCAATTCGGTCCGAGAAGTCGGACATGAAGGCGTCAGCGAACAGGTGACCGTAGCGCTGGTCCAGGCCGCCCACCAGCCCCAGCCGGAACCGCCGGCCGGTGATGCCGATCAGCGGCCGGACGGTGCCCGGTGTCGCGTTCCCCGCGCTCACGGGAACTCGAAGTATCGCGCCGACTCCCATTCGGAGAGCTCGGCGAACGGATCGCCGCCCGTGGTGTGGAACTGCATCCACTCCCAGCGGCGCGTGCCCACCCAGTAGTCGACGAACTCGTCCCCGAGCTGTTCGCGCAGGATCGGGTCCATCTCGAGAGCGGCGGCCGCCTTGGTGATGGTGTCCGGCAACCGCTCGAGGTCGGGCACACACCACGCCATGTCGGTGACCGGCTCGGGCGGCTCGATCGCGCCGTCGAGGCCGGCGATCACCCCGGCGAGAATGGCCGCGACCGCGAGGTACAGGTTCGCGTCGGCGCCGGGAACGCGGTACTCGAGGCGGGAGTACGCCGGGTGTCCGCACACCGCGCGCACCGCGGTGCTCTTGTTGCCGATGCCCCACGTGACCGTCGTGGGCGGCCCGCTCAGGTCCACCAGGCGGCGGTACGAGGTGATCTGCGGCAGCATGATCGACGTCGCACCCCGCATCGTCGCAAGGAGCCCGCCGACCGCATGCCGCATCGTCGACGACGGCCCGTCCGCGGCGTAGAACGCGTTGGTCTCGTCGCGCTGCAGGGACAGGTTGACGTGCGAGGCCTGGCCGTACCCGGCCGTCGGCTTGGCCATGAAGGTCACGGTGTGACCGAGTTCGAAGGCCACCTCGCGCATCACCTGCCGGGTGCGAGCCCAGGCATCGCAGACCGAGATCGGGTCACCGGGAATCAGGTTGAGTTCGACCTGGCCGGCCGCATCCTCGTCGCTCCACGCCTCCCACTCGATGCCGATCTCGCCGAGGCGACGGGAGACCGCCGACATGTAGTCGACCCAGTCCTTCGACTTCGCCAGGTGATACGCGGTCCCGGCGGAACCACCGAGCGGGGTCAGGTCGCGATATCCCTTGGCGCGGGCCTCGTGGATGGACTCCTCGAACAGGGTCGCCTCGATCTCCACCGCCACGGTGGCCGTGAAACCGCGTGTTGCGAGTCGGTCGACCAGCTTTCGGGCCAGATTTCGCGGACAGGTCCCGACCGGGGTGCCGTCCGCCTGCCAGTAGTCACCGATCACGGACTGCAGACCCGGTTCCCACTGCACCAGGGTCGACATGTCGGGCCGGAACTGCAGGTCGGCGAGGTGCCCACGCCAGTCGGGGTAGGCGAATCCGAACGTCGGCGCGTTGCCCAGGTCGAGACCGAACAGCAGATCGGCGAACGCGAAGCCCGAGGCCGCGCCCGCGGCGAACTTCTTGGGCGCCAAGCTCTTTCCGAGGAACGAGCCATCGTGATTGGTGGCCTCGAGACGGACCGTGTGGACGACGGCGTCGCGGTCCGTTGCGGTGGCGGCGATTTCAGACATCGTAACGAACCTTCCAGGATGCGGCGACCAGCACCGACAGCTGAGAGAGCGTGCCGCGCACGCCGATCAGACCGGTCGACAGGGCGGCGATCAGGTCGTCGGCGCCCGTGAAAATGCCGGCCAGCAGTTCCGGGGGGCCGGCGATCGCATAGTGGGTCTCGCCCTCGCCGACGACCAGCTGGGCCACACCGTCGGGGCCGTCGGCAATGGCGACGAGCACGTCGGGGATCCCCGGTATCGATCGGGCCGCGGCCCAGAACGTCTCCGCGGCGACCCGCCAGTCCGGTAGCGGCGGCGACAGCAGTGCCAGCGCCCTGGCGGGGAAATCACCGTCGCCTGCGACAACAGGCGCGCCGACGAGGGCGAGCCGCGCGTTCAGGTCGACGGTCAAAGCGAGGTCGGGCTCGACGAACACACCGCTCGACACCGCGACGACACCGTCCGAGATGCGGATCGTCGCAGCCTGCGGGGTGTCGTGGGAGCGGACGGCGACTGTGCCTGCCACCCCCGCCACCACGGCGTCCGCACCGTCCGCGCGGACGGAATCGGAGATGGTCCGACCGATCAGCCGGACGATCGGACTTGCATCGTCCTCGATCCGAATGTCGACCCCGCCGACCGCGTCGTCCCCGCGTGTCGCGGGGACGATCGTCGTTTCGGTCATCCTTCTGTCCTTTCGATTCGACGAGATCGTGTGCGCGGTACACCGTCGGCAGCGGATCCCGGTGGGAATGTGACCACTCATAGTCAAACGTCTTGGTCATCTGACTATGATGATGAGGCACAGATCACTTCTTGTCAAAGACCTGCGAGGTTCCCGAGATGAACGACAACGCACCCGCCTGGTGGAATCTGCTCGACGACGATGCCAAGGCCGCGGCCCGGATGATCACCCAGGTCCTGCGGAAACCCATCCGACAGCTGGGACCGGAGCGGACCCGGGCGCTCCTGAACACGGCTGCACCCGCCGAGCCGCTCACGCCGCTGGATCAGGTCCGACAACTGACCGTCCCGACCCGTGCAGGTACGATCCGGGCTCGCCTGTACCGCGCAGACAGTGCCGCTCCGAACGGTGGCAGGCCCGCCCTCGTCTACCTGCACGGCGGCGGTTTCGTCCTGGGCACCCTGGACGGAGCCGACAAGCTGTGCCGCGCGATCGCCGCCGGGTCCGGCTGGACCGTCCTATCCCTGGACTACCGCCTGGCCCCCGAAAACCCATACCCGGCAGCACTGGAAGACTGCATCGACGGTTACGGGTGGCTGACCCGGACAGCACCGGAGCTCGGCATCGATCCGGGGCGCCTCGCGGTCGGGGGCGACTCCGCGGGCGGCAATCTCGCCGCCGCCCTGTGCCTGTACCGACGCGACGAGCGCAGCCCCCTCCCGGTCACCCAAGTGCTCGCCTACCCCGCCGTCGACGGGACATTCACCGCGCCGTCGTGGTCGGACTTCGCCGACGCACCGCTGTTGAGCACCGCGGATGCGCGCTGGTGCTGGGACCAATACATCGGCCCGGAACACCGGATGGGCGACCACCTCGCGGCACCCCTGCGCGCCGAGTCGCTGCGCGGCCTGCCGCCCGCCCTCATCCTGACCGCAGAGGTCGACCCGATCCGGGACGACGCCGAGGCATACGCGGCACGGCTGCGGCGTGACGGCGTCCCCGTCTCGCTTACCAGGTATACCGGCGTCTTCCATGGCTTCTTCACCGAGATCGGCATGTTCGCGCAGACGAAACAGGCGATCGACGAGGTGTGCCTGTACCTGCACGAGATCGCGCGGACATAGCTCCGCACGGTTCTGCGCACTGTGGGCGGCGGACCTGCGCCCTACGCGCATCGGTATCGCACCTGCGCCGACTCGACGTCGGGGGCCTGCTGTTTGCGACGCATCACAACGTCACCAGAAAAATCCGAGCATTACGGAATACCATGAAATGCGAAACACATACCACCCGAAGACCAAACTCACGCCCAGCCCAGAGACAGCACCCGCCGCCGGCACATCAGAGCAGAGGTGGATACACCGACTCCCGCATCGATCCGGTAGGGGAGCGCCCGCACGCCTACGCGAACTCGAGCGCCCCCTCCACCGGCACCGGCACCCGCCGCGTGCCCGGCGACCCCAGCGCCGCCGCCAGATCCGACCCGTCGTGCTCGGCGAGCAACCCGCCCTCCGACCACACCAGCAGCGTCGCCCCGACCGTGTGCTCGGCCACCGAATGCGCCAGATCGTAGTGCGCACACGCCGGCACCCCGGCATACGTGATCCACAGGTCGTAGCCCGTCATGAACAGATCCAGGTCGAACTGCACGCTCAACCCGAGCAGCTCCGCCCGGCCGTTGTCGTCCACCCCGGCGAACGCCTCGTCCAGCGCCAGCAGCCGCGGCGCCTGCGGATCCGCCGAATCCAGCATCACATGCGCCGCCGCGAACAACGGCAGATGCAGCGACACCGACTGCTCACCCCCCGACAACGCCGAATGCCGCGCCACCGTCAGCCGGTCCTCCGCGCCGTCCGCCCCGATCAACCCGAACGCGAACACCCGCCACCGCCGGTAATCCAGCGTCGTCGCCAGGATCTCCGGATACGACCGCTCCGGATGCGCCGCCCGCTCCGCCCGGATCCGCGCCGCGAAATGCGCCCGGACGCTCGCCAGCTCCACCGGCCCCAGCGCCGAGACCTCCCGGTCCAGCAGCCGGCACACCGCCCGCGCCTGATCGTCGAGATGATCGGCCGGCACCCACCGCACCCCCACCGTCGTACCCGACGACATGCGCCGCTGCCGCATCTCCGCCCCCATCCGGGCAATGAGATCCCGCGCGTCCTCGGTGCGCTCGTGGATCTGCTGCGCCAGCCCCGCCAGCAGCGCATCCTCGAGGATGCGCCGCTCCGCGTCGGTCAGCAGTAGCTCCTGATCCCGCCGCGCCGCCGAGATCCGCACCGCGAACTCCGCCACCGACGAAAACCCCTGCTCGTCCTGCACCCGCACCACCGTCAACCCGTCCGGCGCGTCCCACTGCAGCCGATAGTCCTGACCGGCCGCCGCGAGCTGCCCGTCGAACTCCTGTAACGCCGACGTCAACGCCGACCGGGCCGCCTTGCGGGCACCGTCCCCGCCCTTGATCGTCGCCGTCGCCGCCGCCAGCGCCGCGTACAGCGCCCCCACCTCCGCGGGCACCGCAGGCACGTCCCCGCCCGCCCGGGCGAGCCGGTCCACCACCTGCTCCGGCGCCGGCCACGCCGCCGCCGACGGCCACCGCAGCTCCTCCGAGATTCCCAGCAGCGACAGCACGTCCGGCCGCGCATACGGCGCCAGCTGTGCGGCGTCGGCCCGCGTCTCGGTCAGCGCCGACCGCAGCGCCTGCTCCGCCGCGACGTGCGCCGCCTCCGCCTTCCCGAGCCGCTCGACCGCGTCGTCGTGCGCGCGGCGCGCGGCGCGCTGCTCCACCCGCGCCGCCTCGATCCGCTCGCGCGCCTGCGCGAGCTGCGCGTCGATCTGCTGCGCGTCGGCACCCAACGCCTCGCGCAGCGTCCCCAGCCGCTGCTGTTGCTGCCCCAGCGACTCCTCGGCCGTCACCGCCCGCTCGGCGGACTCCTCCGCCGCCAGCCGGGCGTCGTCGCGCCGCACCTGCGCCTCCCGCGCCCGCTCGGCCGCGGCGACGTGCTCACGCCGGGCGCGCAGCACCGCCTGGCCCTGCGACTCGAAGAACCGGATCGCCGCCGCCAGATGCTCGAGCTCGCGGGCCGTGTGCGGCGCCCGGTGCCGGGCCGCGACCGAGCGCACCCGCTGCTCCTTCACGGCGCACTCGGCGATCACCTGATCGAGGTCCCGGTCCGCCGCGGCCGCCGCCTCCCCGGCAGTGCGCAGCGCACCCGCGCACTCGCTGACCTTCCGCAGCGCCGCCAGCACCGCGCCGGTGCGCGGCACCGCCGCCGCGGCCCGCTCCAGCTGCGCGAGCCGTCCGTCGAGCTCCGCCCGCTCCGCCTCCGCGCCCGCCATCCGGTTCTGCGCCGCGGCGATCTCCGCGTCGAGCTCGGTCACCCGCAGGCGACGGCGACGGGCCCGCGCGGTGGCCCCGATGTACTCGACCTCCGCCTTCGTGTGCCGACCCAGCTGCACCCCCTGGCGGTAGCCGCCCCGCTCGTCGACGGCCGGGCCGGTCTCGTCCGTCACCGCATCCCGCACCGCGACGGACGCCAGCACCGCCCGCACCCGCTCGGCCGGCACCCCGGTGTCCGGCTCCACCACCAGCACGTCGGCCAACGTCCGGCCGGTGGGGCGCTGCGCCGGCGGCACCGGCATCAGCGCGACCGCCCCCGCGGGCACGTCCCCCGCACCGCCGCACACCCAGCCCGTCAGCAGGTTCGCCGCCTCCAGCGCGGCCTCGAGTCCCGCGGCCGCCTCCGCGCTCACGTCGTCCGCGAACCGCACCAGCCGCCACAGCGGCGCCCCCGACGGGTCCGACGACCCGGTCGGCCGCATCGGGAACGACGGGGGAGCGTCGTCGCGCTCGGCCTCGACCAGGTCCCGTTCGGCCCGCAACACCGCGATCCGCTCCCGCGCGTGCGTGATCTCCGCCTCCAGGCCGCGGCCGCGGAACCGCAACTCCTCGACCACCGGGGCCGTGCGCTCGGCCAGCGCCGCCGCCGGCGTCGCGGCCTCGTCGTCGCCGGCCGCCGCGATCGCCGCGGCCAGCGCCTCGACCAGCTCCTCCGGCAGGCCGAGCACCGACCACGTGTCCCGGTGACCGACCCACCACTCCCGCAACAGGTTCGACGCCTCCGCGCGGGCCAGCTCCACCACCGCGTCCGCCGTGGCCACCGCCGCCCGGGCCGACTCGAGCTGCGCCCGGCCCCGCTCGGCGGTCGTCTCGGCCCGCACCCGCGCCGCCGCCGCGCCCTCCGCGGCCGCCACCGCCGCCCGCACCGCCCGCACATCCGCGGCCCGCTCCTCCGCACACGCCGCCACCGTCGCCGCGATCTGCTCGCCCGGCGCGTCCTCGGCCGGCGGCGCCCACTCCACACCCGCATCCCGCGCCGCCGCGGCGAGTGCGTCCTCGGCGCGGCCCACCGCGGCCGCCGCGTCCGTCGCCGCGGCCGCGGCCCGCCGCGCCTCCTCGTCGCGCTGCGCCAGCTCCGCCCTCGCGCGCTGCGCCTGCTCCGCCTGCCCGGCCGTGGTGCGCTCGAGGTCCGCCACCACCTGCGCCAGATCGTCGAGCTGCTGCTTGCCCTCGTACGCGCTCGACCGCTGCAGCGCCTCGAGAGTCGCCCGGGCCTGCTCGAGGTCCCGCTCCGCGAGCTCGAGCCGCTCGTGGGCCTGCGCCCGCTCCGCGCCGGCCCGGTCGAACGCCGTCACCGACGCCGTCCACTCCGCACTCCCGCTCTCGACCGCCGCCAACCGCGCCCCGAGCCGGTCGACGTCGGCGCGGGCCTGCTGACCCAGGTAGGTCGCATACACCGCGACGAACCGCTGCGCCGCCTCGTCCGCCGCCGCCAGCGACTCCAGCGCGCGCGAGACCTCCTCCATGTCGGCGAACGACCGCGCCGCCTCGAGCACCAGCTGCTCGTCCAGCGGCCGCAACCCGTCGGTCAGCGCCTGCGATAACCCCTTCGGGTCCAGGTTCTTGGCCAGCTGCGGCCGGCGCAGCGTCAGGATCAGGTTGATCAGCTGGTCGTACCGCTCGATCCCGAGCCCGAACAACCGCGCATCGATCGCCGCCCGGTAGTCCACCGGCCGGTCCGTGACCGCGTCGGCCCCGACCTCCTCGATCAGCTGCCGTCGCGTCAGCGGGCGATCGGCCGCATCCAGCAGCGAGAAGTCCACACCGACCCGGCCGTCGACGACGAAATACCACCGCGTGACCTTGTCGTTGCCGCGCGCCGCCCGCATCCCGACCCCCACGGTCACCGCCTCCGGATCGTCCCGGCGGCCGCGGCAGAACTCCATCCACACATACGAATACGCGCTGTCCTGCCCCTGGTACAGCAGGTTGGACCGCATCGTGCGCTCCTCGCCGGCGAACGGGTTCAGCCGCCGCGGCTCGATACGCCCGTCGAACACGAACGGGAACAGCACCTCGAGCGCCTTGGTCTTGCCCGACCCGTTGGGCCCGCGCAGCACCAGCCGGCCGTCCGCGAACGAGAACTCCTGGTCCCGGTAGTCCCACAGATTGATGATCCCGGCACGTGTCGGCCGGAAACGGGCACTGCTCACGACATCTCCGCTTCGTTCGAATCCTCACCGGCCGGCGCGAGGCGCGGGTCGCGTTCGCGCACCGTCACCACCACTCCCCGGAACCGGGCCAGCGCCGGCAACGCCAGCACCCCACCCGGCACCCGTGCCACCAACCGTTGCCGCTGCAACAACGTCACCGCCGCCTCCAGCAGGCCCGCCGGGTCGGCCTGCCACTGCGCGGCGAAGGTACGGCCGAACTCGTCGACCAGCCTCGCCGCCGTCTCCGCCAGCCAGCTGTCCTCGACCAGCGGATGCGTCGGCGCCGGCTGCTGCGCCGGTGTCGTGTCCGCCGGCCCGGCGCCGGCATCACCGGCCAGCGACGCGAACACCCCGGCCGCCGGAATCGCCGCGTCCAGTCCCGCCTCGAGTTCCGCCTCCGCATCCGCCGGCCTCGGCAACCGCACCGGCACCGACTCCGGATCCGACACCCGCGCGCAGATCTCCCCGGCCAGCAACAACGCCACCTGCGGAACCGTTCCCACCCCCGGGAACCGCAGATCCGACATCCGCCCCGACGAATCCACCAGCGCGACGCCCTCCGCGCGCCGCTCGGCCACCAGCCCCGTCAGCAGCTCGATCCCCGCGGTCGTCCGTGGCAGCGCCAGCTGCAGCCGCGCGTCGTCGTCGAGTTCCTCGGCGTACACCACCGGTCGCTGCACCAGCGCCCGCCGTACCCGCCGTGCCACCTCGGCGGTGTCCGCGATCCGGTCCCCGTCGCGGCCGTCACCGGCGGCGAGCAGGCCCCGCACCGAGCGCAGGTGCTGTAGCGCGCGCGGCGGCCGGAACAGCGCCGCCACCACGGGCCGGTCGATGTCGTAGAGCGCCTCACCCCGGTCCGGATCCGACACCCAGCCGCCGGCGTCGCCGTCCGCCAGCGTTATCGCCCCCCGCGCGGCGAGCCACGCCACCGCGTCGACGAACGCGTCCCGGTCGGTCGCACGCTCGGTGGCCAGCTCCACCCCGGGCACCTGGCCGGCCTCGGACGCGACCTGCTCGGCCAGTTCCGACAGCGTGATCTGCCCGCCGGCGCGTCCCAGCGCCGCCAGCGCCAGCGCCAGGTAGGCGTACCGGCGACGGTCGAAGGGCCGGTCGGTGACCGTGCGCGCGCCGCCCCCGGGATCGAGCCGGTCCGCGACGGTGAACAACCGCGCGGTCGTCTCGGTCACCTCCAGCCGGTATCCGAACAACTCGAGCAGGTCCTCCCGCAGCTCCGTCGCCCACCGGCGCAGCAGCGGCAGCGCGGCCCGGTCCGGGTACTGCGCGGTCACCAGATGGTGCGACAGGATCAGGCGCGCCGCCCGCTGGTACGAATCCCGGTCGAGCGGCGAGATCCGCCGGGCCCTCACTGCACGCTCACCCGCAGCCCGTCCAGATGCAGCCGGCCCCGCGCCGTGCGTACCACCGTGCCCTCCGCGGCCGGGCTCAACGTCAGCCGCACCCCGTTCTGCGTGCCCGTCGCCCCCGGCACGGTGCCGCTGACCGGAACGCGCGCCGACAGTGCCGCGTCGAGCAGGCTCAACAGCACCTCGGTCTCCGGCTCGGACAACTCCCGCTCGTCCACGCCGCCCGCCGCCAGGGATCGCGCCGCCTCGGCCCGCGCCCGCTGCGCCGCCAGCTGCCGCTCCCGCAACCGCCGGATCCCGGATTCGTTGCGCTGCACCCGCGCCGGCGCCCCCGCCGACGGGGTGCGCCCGGTCTCGGCCAGCGTCCGGGCGATCGGGACGGGTGCCGCTTCCCACCACGACGTCGTGACCGGGATCGTCTCCGGGTCGGGATGCACGGCGGAGAAGTGACGCGGGCGGCCCAGGTCGAACACCGCTCCGAACAGCGCGTGCGCCGACTCCTCGCTCGGCGCGGCCGCGAACCAGCCGGCCAGGTGCCGCAGCTGCGACTCGCGGCTCACCCCGCCGCGCCGGGTCTCCGTCACCCGGCGCAGCAGCGCCAGCACCGCCGCGATCGCGCTCATCGTGCCCTCCCGCAACCGCTCCGACTCGCTCGGCACGTCCCCGGCGCCGACGAACCACCGCTCGAGGCCGCGCCATCGGGCTCGCCAGTCCGCCTGCCGTTCGGGTGCGGGCAGCAGCACCCGCTCGTCGTGCGCGGCGGCGAACCCCAGCATGCGGTCGATCCCCGTCTCCTGCACCCGTGCCAGCGCGGCCGCCAGCTTCGGTGCGTAGCGGGCCAGGTCCGTGCTGAACTCGCGCATGTGCGCCAGCACCGCATCCTTGTGCGCCAGGAACGACTCGGGCGTGACCTCGGTGGTGCGCACCAGGTCACCGAGCATCAGATAGAACCCCGCGGCCCGCTCGGCCATGTCCGACAACGTCGTGTCCAGCCGCGACAGCTTGCGATAGATGAGCTCTCCGTCCCCGGCCGCGTTCGCGGCCGCCAGCTCGGTCAGGTCGGCCAGCAGATCCGCCAGCGCGAGACGCGACAGCGACGCGTCCTCGCCGCGCGCCCGCAGCACATCCTCCACGGCCCGGAAGGCGTGATAACCGGCCCGGCCGAACTGATACACGTAGTGCCGGTTGCGGTACTCGGCCAGCGACGCCGCCCGGGTGCCGTCGTAGCTGCGCTCGAGCACACCCCAGGCGTGCAGCTGCTCGAGCAGCGGTGCGAGGTCCTGGGCCGACAGCGCCGCCGCCGGATCCGCCGAGCCGGTCCGCTCGAGGATCGCCGCGACCTCGGCGGCGTGCAGCAGCACCACGTAGTTGGCGCGGGCGAGGTCGAAAGCACGCAGCACCCAGAGGTATTCGGCCCGCTTCTCGGCCGTCGCGAACGAGAACAACCGGAGCCGGTCGTGCTGCACCCCGGCCCCCGGATCGGTGGGCCCGGCGGGCGGCTGCGTTTCGTTCACCGTGACAGGGTAGGCGGGGGCGGCCCTCGTGCCGCGCAACCCCCGGTGCCGTGCGCGCCACACCCGGGCGGAGGTGCAGCCCGTGCCCTTCATGGGCGTCCGGCCGCCGCCGGGGTCGGGGATCCCGCCGCCCGGTCAGCTCTCGGCCGGCGCCGTCTGCGTCGTGTCCGCCTCGTGGCGGGACTCGGCCGCTGCGGCGCGCGCCGCGGTGAGGTCGACCCGTAGCCGATCCCGCTCGCCGCGCAGGTCGACGATCTCGGCCCGAAGTTCGTCGCCCCGGTCGCGGGCCGCGGTCTCGGCGGCCTGGGCGGCCGCCGCCGCGATGCGGGCCTCTTCCAGGGCGCCGCGCAGCTTCTCGACGCGGGCGCGTTCCGCGGTGAGATCGGTGTCGAGCCGGGCGGTGGCCGCGGCGGCCGTGGCTGCCTCTTTCTCCGCGGCGGCGCGGGTGTGCACCAGATCGTCACGCAGGGTCGCGAGTTCCGATTCGAGCCGGGCGAGCTGCTGTTGCTGGGTGGTGACGGTCGACCGGTACTCGGCGAGCTCCGCGGCGTGCGCGGCCGCGGTGGCATCGATGCGTTCCTGCCAGGCGCGCAGGGTGTCCGCGTGCTCCTGGGCCGCTCGCGTCGACTCGTCGCGATGTGCGGTCTCCAGTTCCCGGATCCGGGTGTCGTGCGCCGCGCGGGCGTCCGCCAGCTCCCGGTCGACGGCCTCTACGGCGGCCTCCGCGTTGTCGCGGTCCTCGGTCGCCTGGGCGAGTTGCTCGCGCAGGCGGGCGATCCTGGCGTCCGCGTCCGCCTTCACCTTCGCCAGTTCCGTGGTGGCCCGGTTCATCTGCGCCTCGAGCGCGTCCGGGTCGGTGAGCTTGTCGACGGCGGCGGTGATCTGCGCGGCGACGGCGCTGTACTGCTCGAGCGTCGTCGCGCTCAGGGTGCGGAGTGCGGCGACGGCGGACGCCAGGTTGGTGGCTGCTTCGGCCGGACCCGGGGGAGTGGTCGGCTCGGCCAGCGAGGCCGCCTCCCTCTTCTGTCGTTCCCGTTCCCGGTAGGCCCTGACCCGGTCGGCGGCGGACGCGTACTTCCGCGGTCGTCCCGGCTTCGGGCGCTCGTCGGGTAGGGATTCGCCGGTGCTCGCTTCGCTCACGGAGTCCTCGTCTCGGGCAGTGGTTGCAGCCATATCTATCAGGTGGGGGAAGGGGCCGAAACACGGTTACGGAATCGGATTCATACGGAACCCAGTAATTTACCGAATACTCCATCCCAGTCGCTTCTCGAACGAAACCATCCGCCACACCCACGAGGAGAGGGGGCCTTCCGCCCGGGCCTTCGCGGGCCCGATATCGGACTCCGGAGTGTTCATCCGGGTTATCCGTACGTATCACAAAATGAAAATAATTATGAAATGAAATGAATTAAATATAGTAATGCCAGTTCAAGAGGTTAGTGAGGCGATGCGAAACTCGAAACGTTACGAGCAATCGGTCCAATCGTTGCTCGGGAGAGGCAGAGGTACGCACATATGCATGGGTTGGCTTGATCGTCATAACTCCCCCTTATGGTGAGTCAGGGGTGCGGGGGGTTCGAAAAGTGGGGAGGGTGCCACGACGGACTCGGCGGTGGCCCGTCGGCCCTTCCGGGCCCACCGCCGGGGCGGGGCGCACCGGGTGCCCGGCTACGGATCAGGCTGGTGCGGAACGATTTTCGAGGCCGGTCGGGCACGAAGGTGCGCCCGTTCGCCCTGCTTGCCGAACAGGCTGTGGAACTCGACCGGTGCGGCATCGGCGGCGCCGAACCAATGCGGCACGCGAGTGTCGAACTCGGCCGCCTCCCCGGGCACGAGAACCAGGTCGTCCTCACCCAGGACGAGTCGCAGCCGTCCGTTGAGGACGTAGAGCCACTCGTAGCCCTCAGGGGTCTGGCGATCCGGTTCCCCGCGGCCGCTGTCGGCGGGGATCACCAGCTTGTACGCCTGGATGCCGCCGGCGCGCCGGGTGAGCGGCACCATGGTCATGCCGTGACGAGTGATCGGACGCAGATGAATGCGCGGGTCGCCGGTCGGTGGGGCGCCCACCAGCTCGTCGAGCATCACCCCGTGCACGCGGGCCAGGGGCAGCAACAGTTCGCGCGTCGGTCGGCGGGTGCCGGACTCGAGTCGGGACAGGGTGCTCACTGAAATGCCCGTCGCTGCCGAGAGATCGGCCAACGTGGTCTCGCGTTTGCGCCGCAGCGCGCGAAGCCGGGGCCCGACCGTCTCGAGCGCTCGGTCGAGGTCGTCCATGCCCCACGCTTTGCCATATCGGCAAACAACGTTGCGGGTTCTTCCCGTCGGCTCGCATAGTCGTCGTGGAGGTGATCGAGATGAGCGATCTGCTCGGAAACAAATACGACGTGGTGGTGATCGGCGGCGGGGCTGCCGGGCTGAATGCGGGGCTGATGCTCGCCCGGGCGCGGCGGTCGGTGGTCGTCATCGATGCGGGCGCCCCACGCAACGCTCCGGCTGCGGGCGTGCACGGATTGTTGGCCCGGGACGGGATCCCGCCGGCCGAACTGCTCGGCCGCGGCCGAGACGAGGTCCGCGGCTACGGCGGTGACGTGGTGCACGCGGACGTGACCGCCGTGACCCGCCGCGAGAGCGGGTTCGAGGTGACCCTGTCCGACGGCCGGGTGACCCGCGCCCGCCGGCTGCTGGTGACCACCGGGCTGGTCGACGAGCTTCCCGACGTGCCCGGGCTGCGGGCGCGCTGGGGGCGAGATGTGCTGCACTGCCCGTACTGCCACGGCTGGGAGGTCCGCGACCGGGCCATCGGTGTGCTGGCGAGCGGACCCATGTCGGTGCACCAGGCCCTGCTGTTCCGGCAGTGGAGCGCCGACGTCACATTCTTCACCCACATCGCGCCGGCGCCTGCCGCCGAGCAGGCGGAGCAGCTGGTCGCCCGTGGCGTCTGGGTGGTCGACGGCGAGGTGACCGCCGTGGAGATCGTCGACGACCGCCTCACCGGGGTACGGCTGAGCAACGGCGGGACGATCGCCCGGGAGGCGCTGGTGGTCGCGCCGCGGATGGTGGCGCGCGCCGGTTTCCTCGCGGCGCTCGGCCTGCGGGCCGTGGAGCACCCGGCCGGGGTCGGAGAGCACATCCCCGCGGATGCAACCGGCCGCACCGACGTCCCCGGAGTGTGGGTGGCGGGGAACGTCACCGATCCGGCCGCCCAGGTCGGCGCGGCCGCAGCGGCGGGCGCGGCCGCCGCTGCCCAGATCAACGCCGACCTGGTCGCCGAGGAGACCCGCCGGGCGGTCGACGCCTACCGGGAACGGTTCCCGGCCCGGTCGCAAGCGCGCGTGCCCGAACCCGCGGAGGGTGACCCCCGCTGCGGCGTGTGAACCGCAACGGACCGGTCCCTCGCGCGGCGCGCCCGAGCCGGGCGCGCCGCGCTGATCGGCGTCGCCGAGGCGGGGTTTCCGGCCGAGGCGCGTATCGTCCGTTCCGCGAAGGCGGTCGACTCGGCATGAGGAGTGGTGTCACCGTGACGAATCAGTTGCCGGGCAACGCGTCCCTCGAGGCGTCGATCACCACGCCGGTACTTCCCGCCGGGGTGGAGGAGGCGATGCGCCGACTCCGAGCCAAGGCCGCGTCGGACAACACCCGAGCGGCCTTGACCAGCGACTGGAGCAAGTTCGCCCGGTGGTGCGACGCCGTGGGCCACGTGCCGCTACCGGCGCCACCCGAACTCGTGGGCTGGTACCTGACCGAGAAGGCGGGCGAGCTTCGACCCGACGGGCGCTGGGCCTACGCCCCGTCGACCCTCGCGCGGTGGGTCGCGACGATCAACAAGGTGCACGCCCTCGCGGGCCTGCCGAAACCGGGACACCACGAGGCGGTGCGCGACGTGGTGCGCGGCATCCGGCGGACCCGTGCGACGCCCCCGGCACGCCGCACCCCACTGCTCACCGACGACATCCGTGCGATCGTCGGAGCGATGCGCGCCGGCGCCACCGAGTGGCCGGACCGCGTAGCCGAGCGCCGCGACTCCGCCCTGCTGCTGCTCGGACTGGCCGGCGCGATGCGGCGGTCGGAGCTGTCCGCCCTCACCACCTCCGACGTCGTCGCCCATCGGTCCGACGGGCTGTACGTGACGATCCGCCGATCGAAGGCGGACCGCGACGCACGCGGACGTACCGTCACGCTTCCGTACGGCCGCGATCCGCGGACCTGTCCGGTGTGCGCCTACCGGCGCTGGCGCGAGGTGCTCGACGTGTGGGACGCGGACGGTGGGGCCGCAGTCCGGGAGCTGTTGACCGACGATCGTGCCGCCGGCGACGAGCACTGCTGCCGCGGTGTGGCGCCGGGGGAGGGGCGTGCCGAGCGGCCCCTGTTCCGCACGATCCACCGCACCGGTGCCGTCGGGAGCGGTGCCCTGAGCGGGCAGTCGGTGCACTCGATGATCCAGCGGCGGGCGCGGCAGGCCGGGTTCGCCGCCGAGGTGGTCGCCACGCTCGGCGGGCACAGCCTGCGCGCCGGGTTCGTCACCCAAGCCGTCCGCAACGGAGCCACGACTCAGACGATCATGACGCAGACGGGGCATTCCGACGAGCGGATGGTGGCGCTCTACAGCCGCCAGCACGCCGGACTCGTCGGCAATGCCGTCACCACGCTGGGCCTCTGACCGCGGTCAGGTGCGACCGACGGGTCGGCGCCAGGCGCTCTGGTCGGCGGTGAGCGCCGCCAGTAGATGTTCGGCGGCGTTCAGGTTGCGGAACGGTCCGGCCAGCAGGTCTGCATAGACCTGGGACGGTGCCGCGAAGCGCAGGCCGTCGCGCCGCTGCATCCGCTCGAACACCACCGACGACCACGGCGTGGCCACCACGACGTCGGCTCCGCGATCGACGGGGCGCAGACCGAGTGCCTGGGCGAACGCATCCGGGTCGTCGGCGTACACCTCGAGAAGATCGGCGGCCGCGTAGTCGGTGGCGCCGAGGCCGGTGATCGCATAGCTCAGGTCGAGCGGTTCGGAGAGATCGGCCCGTACGGTGCCGACGCCGTCCGGTGCGGCGAACCCCCTTGTGGTACAGGGTTTGCGGTCCGCTGCCCAGGCTCGCAGCATCTTCTCCCAGTGCACCATGGTGATCGGACCGCGCGGAATGCGGCGGATCAGCTCCCGCTCCCCGAGTACCTCGACGACACGGTAGGTGGCGCCGGTGGAGGCGCCCGACAGCCGGATCAGTTCCGGCACCGACATCTCGCCGGTGAAGTCGGCAAGTGCCCGGACGACTCGCTCGGACGGTTCACCGGTGAGCACGCCCGACGGACGGCCGGGCCCGCGCCACGGGTCGGCGTCGGCGCCCCGGTTGCGCACCCAGATCGCCGGCCGGGACGCGACGAGCGTGAGATTCCCGGTCGCGTCGGAGTACGAGATGCCGTGCTGGTCGAGCTGGCGCCGCACCGGATCGGAAAGGTAGTGCGCGCACACGAATCCCCGGTCGGACTCGGACAGTTCGGCGGCGATGCGCGCGACGTCCCCGCTGAGCACTCCGCGGGACGCGATGACGGCGTACGACACCGACTCGCCGTCGGGTGCGGTCACGAGGATGCGCTCGGGGGCGGCAGGGGAGCGGGGGCGGTCGGACGTGGCAGTCCAGCCCAGGGGCAGACACGCTTCCACCACGGCGATCGAGCGACGGTAGATGTCGATGGGGCGCTCCGGGCGGGGCCCCAGCGCGCTGTCGACCGGTTCTGTGGGCTGGGCGGATGCTGTCATGTCTTCACAATAGGTAATCGGTACGACACGGAAGCTCTTCAATTCACGAACACACCGCCATCCGGCCGACCCGGCCAGGGGAGGAGACCGCGACACGCACCCCACCACGACATCTTGATCCGGAGGGCAACCCGATTCGATCGGGGGAGACGGAACGGCGGAACGGACGCGTGAGGAGGGGGTCGGGCCGCCGGCTGGGGTGAGTCGAGGGGTCCTGCTCTCGACTGGCGCTTTGTAGTATCCATATTCTGAGTCTGACGGAAATAAAAAAAATACCGAAATCACCCTCACTTCACGACAAAACCGCACCCAAATACGCCAAGAACAAACGAGTCGGCAGCGGCCCAGCGGGCTACAGTCCGGGAATGCCTGCGCCACGTCCGAATCGCCCGTCTCGCCGGACTCTGCTGGTGTCGCTCGGGGCGGCGGTGACGGCCGCATACCTGGGCGTACTCGTCCTGTTCGGGGTGAGCACGCACGAGTCGCGGGAATGGCGGCCGGTTAACGTCGATGCCGACTCGGTGCTCGTGGTGGTGACGATGAAGTCGCTGCAGCCGACGGTCGACCGGGTGCATGCGGAGGTCACCATCTATCCCGGGGACTCGTTTCTCGATGCGAACGGGGCCACGCTCGCCGTGCCGCTGAGTGTGTTGCTCGTGCCGGCCGTCTCACAGTCGGAGTTGTTCTTCCCGGCCCATTCCGTGCCCGTCGGCTACCCGGTGGAACTGCTTGCGCGCGGCCAGGCGATCCGCTGGCCGTTCGACACCTTCGATGTCACGCCGGTCGTCGTGGAGGCCGATGTGGGGGAGGGGTCGGAGCGAGAACCGGTGCCGTCGGACGTGTTGATCGACGGCCGCATCGACGGGTGGGCGATCGACCAGGGGACCGTCGTCGCCGCTCCGGAGCTCGGCTTTCCCGATGGCGTCGACGGCACCGAGGTGGTGTTCACGCGCACCGGAGGCACTCTCGTGTACGCGGCGATCCTGCTGCTGATGATGGTTGTCCTCGCGGTCCTGGCCGCGTTCGTCGCGGTACAGACGTTCCGGCGGCGCCGCGCGGTGGAGACCGACATGCTGGCGTGGATGGCGGCGATGCTGTTCGCGGTGGTGCCGCTGCGGGGCATCCTGCCGGGCTCACCGCCGATCGGGTCGTGGGTCGACGTGGCGGTGACCATGTGGGTGGTCACCGCCCTCGTCGCGGCTCTGACGCTGTACGTGTTCTGCTGGTGGCGCGACAGCCACCCCTCGCTCACCCGACGGTGACGACGATCCGCCCGTCGTGCACGCGCGCCGGGTAGGTGCGGACCGGGTCGATGCCGGGCGCGGTGCATCGGCCGGTGTCGAACACGAACGCGTACTGGTGCAGGGGGCATACGACGAGGTCGTCGTCGATCTGTCCGTCGGCGAGCGGTCCGCCCCGGTGCGGGCACACCGCGTCCAGGGCTCGGACGGCGCCGTCGCCGAGCAGGAACACGGCGATCTGCCGTCCGCCCACCGTGTACGTGCGGCCTTCGCCCGGGGTCAGGTCGGTCAACGCGCCGACCGCGTACTCCATTGCGGTGGTCCGGCTTTCGGTCGTGGTCATCGGACCGGCACCTGCGGCAGCGGGAGCAACGGCAGCGCGGGGCTGAACTGCGCCGGCGACTTCGGGGTGGTCCGTTCGAGCCAGGGGTCCCGGTATCCCGCCACGGCCGTGGCGACGCGTTCGTCGAGTCCGGTCACGATGTCCTCCTCGTCTCGGACCAGCAGTGCCTGGAGCCGGTCGATGCCGATGCGGGGCACGAAGTCGTAGGTCCGTTCGAGCCACTTGGCGTTCTCGCGGTAGTGCTGGATGAACCGGCCGGCGAGGGCGAGGACTTCTTCGCCGGAGCCGACGGTGGCGAGCAGGTCGCCCTTGCGGACGTGGGCGCCGGCGGCGCCGCCGACGTAGATCTCCCAGCGGCCGTCGCCGACCGCGACGACGCCGAAGTCCTTGCACAGCGCCTCCGAGCAGTTGCGGGGGCATCCGGCCACGGCGAGTTTCAGCTTGGCGGGTGTCTCGAGCCCCTGGAAGCGCTCCTCGAGCGCGATGCCGAGGGCGGTCGAGTCGCCGAGACCGAACCGGCAGAAGTCGCTGCCGACACAGGTCTTGACGGTGCGGAAGCTCTTGCCGTAGGCGTATCCGGAGGGCATGTCCAGGTCGGCCCACACCTTGGGCAGGTCCTCCTTGCGGATGCCGAGCAGGTCGATGCGTTGGCCGCCGGTGACCTTGACCATGGGCACGCCGTACTTGTCGGCGACGTCGGCGATGCGGCGCAGCTGGTCCGGGGTGGTGACCCCGCCCTTCATCTGCGGCACCACGGAAAAGGTGCCGTCGCGCTGGATGTTGGCATGGACACGGTCGTTGATGAACAGCGCACCCCGTTCGTCGACCCAGTCGGGGCCCCACACGGTACGCAGCAGCGACGCGAGCGGCATCTTGGCAGTGGCATCCTCGCGACCGCCGGTGGCGAGTTCGGCGAAGACCTGGGAGACCGCGCGCAGGTCGCGGCGGCGGATCTCGGCGATCAGGTCCGGTTTGGCGAGCGGGATGCACGGCACGTACCAGTTCGCGGCGGGGTCCTCGGCGAGGGCCCCGCCGGCGGCGCAGGCGACGATGTCGGCGACCAGGCCCTTGCACGAGCCGCAGCCCTTCCCGGCGCGGGTGCGGGCGCACACCTGCACGAGGGTGTCGGCGCCGTCGTGGACGCACGCGACGATGTCGCCCTTGCTGACGCCGTTGCAGTTGCACACCTGGGTCTCGTCCGGCAGATCGGCGGCGACGTCGGCGCCCTGCGGGTCGCCGAGGTCGAACAGCAGCACCGCGCGGTCCGCCGGGATCTCGAGCTTGCCGTCGAAGGCCTGGGCGAGGGTGGCGGCCTTGCTCACGTCGCCGAGCAGCATCGCGCCGACGAGCCGGCCGTCGCGCACGACGATGCTCTTGTAGATGCCGCTGCGCGGATCGTAGAACTGGACGAACTCGTCGTCCTCGTGCTCGGGTTCCTTGACCCCCATCGAGGCGACGTCGATGCCGGCGACCTTGAGCTTGGTGCTGGTGCGGGATCCCTGGTAGGCGGCGTGCGCATTCGCACCGGTGAGGTGCTCGGCGAGGACGACCGCCTGCTCCCATACCGGGGCGACGAGGCCGTACACCTCGCCGCGGTGCTGGGCGCACTCGCCGACGGCGTAGATGCTCGACTCCTCTTCGCAGCGCATCTGGTCGTCGACGACGATGCCGCGTTCGACGACGATGCCGCCGGCACGGGCGAATTCGGTGTTGGGGCGGATGCCGGCGGTGACCACGACCATGTCGGTGTCGACGACGGTGCCGTCGGCGAACTGCACGCCGGTGACCCGGCTGTGGTCGTCGCGCAGGACGGCGGTGGTGCGGGTACCGGTGTGGACGGTGATGCCGAGTTTCTCGATCTCGGTGCGCAGCACCCGGCCGCCGCGTTCGTCGAGTTGCTGGTTCATCAGGTGGGTGGGCGAGTGCACCACGGTGACGGTCAGGCCCTGGGTGCGCAGCCCGTAGGCGGCTTCGAGGCCGAGCAGGCCGCCGCCGACGACGACGGCGCGGACGTCGTCGTGGGCGTCGGCCATCTGCAGCATGCCGTTGGTGTCGGCGAGGGTGCGGAAGCCGAAGACGCCGCGGCCGAGCCGGCCGTCGGGTTCGCGCAGGCCGTCCATGTTGGGGAAGAAGGTGTTCGACCCGGTCGCGACGACGAGCAGGTCGTAGGGGACCTGCCGGCCGGATTCGCACGTGACGACCTTGCCGAACCGGTCGAGGTGGGTCGCGCGGTCGCCGGCGTGGAGTGTGACTCCGTTCTCCCGGTACCAGCTCATGGGGTTGAGGACGAGTTCGGCGTCGTCGACGTCGGCCTGGCCGGCCAGCACGTGGGAGAGCATGATCCGGTTGTAGTTGCCGTACGGCTCGTCGCCGATCATTGTGATCTCGAACTGGTCCCGGCCGCCGCGCGCGAGGATCTCCTCGACGGTGCGGGCGCCGGCCATGCCGTTGCCGACGACGAGCAGCCGTCGGCGCGGGCCGTAGGGGTGCGACGCGGTTGGGGTCATGCGTCCAGGGTTGCCGGGGGCGGTGACGGATCGGCGGCACCGGGGTTACGCGGCGGTCAGGAAGTGCTCACCGCCGCCGGGGTGGGGGTGTCAGCCGGGGGCGGTGTCGCGGCGTGGCATCGCCAGCGGGGCGACGACGGCGAGCACGAGGGCGGGCACGACGAAGCTCGCGACCGGCGCCGCGGCATAGAGCGGCGTCAGCGCCAGCGGGGCGACGGCGCCGCCGGAGAACCGGAAGGCCTGCACCACGGAGACGGCGCCGCCGCGGTTGCGGCCCCGGGCGCCGAGGACCGCGGCGTTGACACCGACGAGCACGCACTGCGAGGCGATGCCGGCGACGAACCAGGCGGCCGCGACCAGCCACAGCAGTCCGGCGGTGCCGGCGACGACGACGAGGGCGGCGCCGGCGAGTGCGCCGAGCAGGACGGTGCGGCGGGCGCCGATGCGGTCGATGAGGGTGCCGACGCGGCGGGCGGTGAGGATGCCGGCGACCCCGAATCCGGTCAGGAGCAGGCCCCGCTGGGTGGGGGTCAGGCCGAAGACGTCCTCGGCGCGGAAGGCGAGCAGGAAGTTCAGGCCGCCGAGGGCGCCCCAGCCGAGCAGTGCGACGACACCGATGCGCAACACGTCGGGGCGCAGCGCGTCGCGCAGCCGCGGCGGCGGCTCTCCGGTGGGGGCGGTCAGCTGTTCGGGCAGCCCGATCACGGCGAGGACGGCGGCGGCGGCGGCGATCACGACGAACGCCCACCGCCAGTCGACCTCGGCGGCCAGGCCCCCGACGAGCGGGGCCGAGGTCTGCCCGGCGGCCTGCATCGCCCCGAACAGGCCCAGGGCGCGGCCCAGCCGCGCCCGCGGCACGATCGCGGCGAGCGCGGCGAGCAGCAGCGGGGTGGTGAAGGCGTTGGCCACGCCCTGCAACGCGCGGGACGCGAGCAGCAGCCCGAGGGTGGGGGCGAGCGCGGACGCCAGCGACGCGCAGGTGTACGCGATGTACGCCGTGCGGACGGTGCGGACCCGTCCCCACCGTGCCCCGAGGGTGCCGGAGACGAGCATGGTCAGCGCGAACGGCCCGAGGTACGCGGTGAGCGTGCTCGCGGCCGCGCCGGCGCTCACGCCGGTGGCCGCGCCGATCTCCGGCAGCACGGACGCCACGACTCCACCGCCGAAGGGTCCGAGGAATCCTCCGGCGTAGAGGGCGGCACGCTGCAGCGAGGCGCGTGCCGCGCTCACTGGGTGAAGCCGCCGGGGCCCCGTCGCCGCAGGTAGCGTTCGAATTCGGCGGCGAGGGCGTCGCCGTCGATCTTGGCGATGACGTCGGAGATGTCGGATTCGGCGTCGCCGCGTTCCTCGAGGGCCCGCACGTATTCGGCGATCTCCTCGTCGTCCTCCGTCATCGCGGTGACGGTCTGTTCCCACTCCTCGGCGAGGATCGGCAGTTCGCCGAGAGGCACCTCGAGGTCGAGGACGTCCTCGACACGGCGCAGCAGCGCGACGGTGGCCTTGGGGTTGGGGGGTTGCGACACGTAGTGGGGGACGGCGGCCCAGAACGACACGGCGGGCACGCCGGCGCGGACACACGCGTCCTGCAGGACCCCGGCGATGCCGGTGGGGCCCTCGTACCGGGAGCCTTCCAGGTTGAAGCGTTTGGCGGCGTCGGTGCTGTAGGCGGTGCCGGTGACGGGGACGGGCCGGGTGTGCGGGGTGTCGGCGAGCAGGGCGCCGAGGATGACGACGGTGTGCACGCCGATCTCGTCGGCGAGCTCGATGATGGCGTCGCAGAAGCTGCGCCAGCGCATGTTGGGTTCGATGCCGCGCAGCAGCACCACGTCGCGGTCGCTGCCGGGGGGTGAGCACACCGACAGGCGGGTGGCGGGCCATTCGATCTCGCGGGTGACGCCGTCGACGAGACGCACCATGGGGCGGTTGACCTGGTAGTCGTAGTAGTCCTCGGAGTCCAGTTCGGCGAACGGTTCGGCGTCCCAGATGAGCTCGAGGTGTTCGACGGCGCCGCTGGCCGCGTCCCCGGCGTCGTTCCACCCTTCGAACGCGGCGACCAGCACCGGGTCACGCAGGGTCGGCACGTCCGGTTCCGGGGTCTCGGCGAACTCGCTTGCACTCACCTGTCCAGCCTACGGCGAGAGCCGGACGGGCCGCCCACTAGTCTGGAACGCATGTCCACCCCATTGCACTCTGCCTTGCTCGATGCGCTTTCGCAGCGCGTTGTCGTGGGAGACGGGGCGATGGGCACGATGTTGCAGGCCGCGGATCTGAGTCTGGACGACTTCCGCGGCCTCGAGGGGTGCAACGAGATTCTCAACGACTCCCGGCCCGACGTCATCCGGGGGATCCACCGGGCGTACTTCGAGGCCGGGGCGGATGCCGTCTCCACCAACACCTTCGGCTGCAACCTGCCCAATCTCGCCGACTACGACATCGCCGATCGCATCCGTGACCTGTCCGAACGCGGCGCCCGCCTGGCCCGGGAGGTGGCCGACGAGATGGGTCCCGGCCCGGACGGCATGGGCCGGTTCGTGCTCGGCTCGATGGGTCCGGGCACGAAGCTGCCCACCCTCGGTCACGCCCCGTTCGCCACGCTGCGCGACGCCTACACCGAGTCGGCGCTGGGCATGCTCGACGGCGGCGCCGACGCCATCCTCGTCGAAACCTGTCAGGACCTGCTGCAGGCGAAGGCCGCGATCGTCGGCAGCCGCCGCGCGATGGAGCGGGCGGGCCGGCGCATCCCGATCGTCACCCACGTGACGATGGAGACGACCGGCACGATGCTGCTCGGCAGCGAGATCGGGGCGGCCCTGACGGCGCTCGAACCCCTGGGCATCGATCTGATCGGGCTGAACTGTGCGACCGGCCCGGAGGAGATGAGCGAGCACCTGCGGCATCTGTCCAAGCACGCCCGGTTGCCGGTGTCGGTGATGCCGAACGCGGGCCTGCCGGTGCTGGGAGCGAACGGCGCCGAGTACCCGTTGACGCCGGAAGAGCTGGCGGAGGCGCTGAGCGGATTCGTCGCCGAGTTCGGTCTGGCGCTGGTCGGCGGCTGCTGCGGCACCACCCCCGAGCACATCCGGCAGGTCGCCGAGGCGGTGCACGCGACCGAGCGCGCCGAGCGCGGCCCCCGGCCGGAGCCGGGCGTGTCGTCGCTGTACTCGGCGGTGCCGTTCGAGCAGGACTCGTCGATCCTGATGATCGGGGAGCGCACCAATTCGAACGGGTCGAAGGCGTTCCGGGAGGCGATGCTCGCCGGGGACCACCAGAAGTGCCTGGACATCGCGAAGGACCAGATCCGCGACGGCGCGCACCTGCTGGATCTGAACGTGGACTACGTGGGCCGCGACGGCGCCGTCGACATGGCGGACCTGGCGGGCCGGCTGGCGACGGCGTCGACGTTGCCGATCATGATCGACTCGACGGAGCCGGACGTGATCCGGGCCGGCCTCGAGCATCTCGGGGGCCGGTGCGCGGTGAACTCGGTGAACTACGAGGACGGCGACGGCCCCGGTTCGCGGTTCGAGCGGATCATGGAGCACGTCGTCGAGCACGGCGCCGCGGTGGTGGCGTTGACCATCGACGAGGAGGGCCAGGCCCGCACCGCCGAGCACAAGGTGCGCATCGCCGAGCGGCTGATCGCGGATCTGACCGGCAGGTGGGGGCTCGGCGAGGAGGACATCATCGTCGACGCCCTGACGTTCCCGATCTCCACCGGTCAGGAGGAGGTCCGCCGGGACGCCATCGAGACGATCGAGGCGATCCGCGAGATCAAGCGGCGGCATCCGCGGGTGCACTTCACCCTGGGCATCTCGAATGTGTCGTTCGGCCTGAACCCCGCGGCGCGGCAGGTGCTGAACTCGGTGTTCCTGCACGAGTGTGTGCAGGCGGGGCTGGACACGGCGATCGTGCACGCGTCGAAGATCCTGCCGATGGCGCGGATCCCGGACGAGCAGCGCGAGACGGCGCTGGATCTGGTGTACGACCGGCGGCGCGAGGGCTACGACCCGCTGCAGAAGCTGATGGCGCTGTTCGAGGGGGTGTCGGCGGCGTCGTCGCGGGAGTCCCGCGCGCAGGAGCTGGCCGCGCTGCCGCTGTTCGAGCGGCTCGAGCGGCGGATCGTCGACGGCGAGCGCAACGGGCTCGAGGCGGATCTGGACGAGGCGATGCAGACGACCCCGCCGTTGGCGATCATCAACGACACGCTGCTGTCGGGGATGAAGACGGTCGGGGAGCTGTTCGGCTCGGGGCAGATGCAGCTGCCGTTCGTGTTGCAGTCCGCCGAGGTGATGAAGGCGGCGGTCGCGCATCTCGAGCCGCACATGGAGTCCACCGGCGACGAGGGCAAGGGCCGGATCGTGCTGGCCACCGTCAAGGGCGACGTGCACGACATCGGCAAGAACCTCGTCGACATCATCTTGAGCAACAACGGCTACGAGGTGGTCAACCTCGGCATCAAGCAGCCGATCGCGACGATCCTGGACGCGGCGGTGGACAAGAACGCCGACGTGATCGGCATGTCCGGGCTGTTGGTGAAGTCGACCGTGGTGATGAAGGAGAACCTCGAGGAGCTCAACCATCGCGGGGTGGCGGAGCGGTTCCCGGTGCTGCTCGGGGGTGCCGCGCTGACCCGCTCCTACGTGGAGAACGACCTGGCCGAGATCTACGAGGGTCAGGTGTCCTACGCGCGTGATGCGTTCGAGGGCCTGCATCTGATGGACCGGGTCATGGCCGTCAAGCGCGGCGAGGGCCCGGCGGCGGACAGCCCGGAGGCGATCGCGGCGCGGGAGAAGGCCGCCGAGCGCAAGGCCCGGCACGAGCGGTCGCGGCGGATCGCGGAGAAGCGTAAGGCCGCCGAGACGCCGGTCGAGGTCCCGGAGCGCTCCGATGTGGCCGCCGACCTCGAGGTGCCCACCCCGCCGTTCTGGGGCACCCGGGTGGTCAAGGGGGTGGCGCTGGCCGACTACGCCGGCCTGATCGACGAGCGGGCGCTGTTCCTGGGGCAGTGGGGGCTGCGCGGGCAGCGCACCGGGGACGGTCCCACCTACGAGGAGCTGGTGGAGACCGAGGGCCGGCCGCGGCTGCGGTACTGGCTGGACCGGCTGTCCACCGAGGGGATCCTGGCGCACGCTGCGGTGGTGTACGGGTACTTCCCGGCGGTGTCGGAGGGCGACGACGTGGTGGTGCTGGCGGAGCCGCATCCGGATGCCGCCGAGCGCTACCGGTTCACGTATCCGCGGCAGCAGCGCGGCCGGTTCCTGTGCATCGCCGACTTCGTGCGGTCGCGGGCGGATGCGCGGGCCGAGGGGCAGGTGGACGTGCTGCCGTTCCAGCTGGTGACGATGGGGCAGCCGATCGCGGACTTCGCGAACGAGTTGTTCGCGTCGAACTCCTACCGGGACTATCTGGAGGTGCACGGCATCGGTGTGCAGCTGACCGAGGCGCTGGCCGAGTACTGGCACCGGCGGGTCCGGGAGGAGCTGGTGCTCGCCGGCGGCCACACCCTGGCCGAGGAGGATCCGGCGGACGTGGCCGAGTTCTTCAAGCTCGGCTACCGCGGGGCGCGGTTCGCGTTCGGGTACGGGGCGTGCCCGAATCTCGAGGACCGCGTCAAGCTGGTCGAGCTGCTCGAACCGGGCCGGATCGGGGTGGAGCTGTCGGAGGAGCTGCAGCTGCATCCGGAGCAGTCCACCGACGCGTTCGTCCTGCATCACCCGGAGGCGAAGTACTTCAATGTCTAGTGCGGTGACCACGTCGACGCTGCGGGCCGTCCTGTGGGACATGGACGGCACCCTGCTCGAATCGGAAACGCTGTGGGACACCGGGATCCGGGAGCTGTCGCTGCGCCTGGGCGGGCCGATGACGGACGAGACACGGCGGGCGACGATCGGGGCGTCGAGCGCGTTCGCGTTGCGGACGGTGTTCGCGGCGCTGGATCTCGAGCCGGATCCCGACGCCCTGGCCGCGGCGAAGGCGTGGCTGTACGGGCGCATGGGGGAGCTGTTCGCGCAGGGGCTGCCGTGGCGGCCCGGGGCGCGTCGGACGCTGGGGGCCGTGCGCGCCGCCGGGCTCGGGTCGGCGCTGGTCACCAACACCGACCGGACGTTGTGCGAGTTCGCCCTGGACACGCTCGGGCGCGAGCACTTCGACCATTCGGTGTGCGGCGACGAGGTGCCGGCCGGCAAGCCGGATCCGGCTCCGTACCTGCGGGCGGCGCAGCTGCTGGGGCTCGAGCCGGCGCAGTGCCTGGCGGTGGAGGACTCGCCCACCGGGGCGGCGGCGGCGGAGGCCGCGGGCTGCACGGTGCTGGTGGTGCCGTCGCTGACGGAGGTGCCGACCTCGCCGCGGCGGGTGTTCCGCGAGACCCTGGACGGGCTGACCGTCGCGGACCTGCACGCGCTGCACCTGCCGGGGGTGTGCTGAGGTGGCGATCCCGAAGATCGTGTTGTTCTACCGGTTCACGCCGCTGGCCGATCCGGAGGCGATCCGCTTGTGGCAGCACACCCTGGCGGCGTCGAACGATCTCACCGGTCGCATCCTGATCTCCGAGCACGGCATCAACGCCACCGTCGGGGGCGACATCGCCGACGTCAAGCGGTACGTGCGCGGCACCCGCGCGTACGCGCCGTTCGCCGACGCCGACATCAAGTGGTCGGACGGCACCGGGCGGGATTTTCCGCGCCTGTCGGTGCGGGTACGGCCGGAGATCGTGACCTTCGGGGCGCCGCACGAGCTGAAGGTCGACGAGCACGGGGTGGTCGGCGGTGGGGTGCACCTGTCGCCGCACGGGCTGCACGAGCTGATCGGCGAGCGCGGCGACGAGGTGGTGTTCTTCGACGGGCGCAACGCGTTCGAGGCGGAGATCGGCCGGTTCCGCGGGGCGGTCGTGCCGGATGTGGGGACCACGCGCGAGTTCGTGTCGGTGCTCGACAGCGGCCGCTACGACCACCTCAAGTCACGTCCGGTGGTGACTTATTGCACGGGCGGGGTGCGCTGTGAGGTGCTGTCCGCGTTGATGCGCAACCGCGGGTTCGAGCAGGTGTATCAGCTCGACGGCGGCATCGTCCGGTACGGGGAGACGTTCGGCGACGACGGGCTGTGGGAGGGTTCGCTGTACGTCTTCGACGGCCGCACGAACGTCGAGTTCTCGGACGCGGCGGCGGTGTTGGGCCGGTGCACGCTGTGCCGGGCGCCGACCTCGCGCTACCGCAACCACCCGGACGTCAACGGCCGGGAGCTGAGCCTGGTGTGCGAGGCGTGCGTGCCGGACCCGGTCGGGCCCTGACGGTGGCTGCGTCGCCGCTGCCGGTACGCGACGGTCTCGGCCCGGACCGGCTGCGGCTGCCCGTCACCGATCCCGCCCCCACGATCCTCGGGTTCCTGCGCGGCGCCGAGCCCGGCGAGGACTGGCACCGCCACGTCGCGGCCGGTGAGCTCGTCGACGAGCACGGCCGGCCGGTGACCGCGCAGACCCGGTACCAGCCGGGCCGGTTCGTGTACTTCTACCGGGAGCCGCCGCCGGAGGTGCCGGTGCCGTTCCCGGTGACGGTCCTGCACCGCGACGAGGGGCTCCTCGTCGCGGACAAGCCGCACTTCCTGGCGACGATCCCGCGGGGCGCGCACATCCGGGAGACGGTGGTGGTGCGGCTGCGCCGGGAACTCGGGCTGCCGGACCTGGTTCCGGTGCACCGTCTGGACCGGATGACGGCGGGCGTGCTGCTGTGCACCACCGATCCGGGATTGCGGGGGCCGTACCAGCAGCTGTTCGAGCGGCAGCGGGTGCGCAAGGTGTACGAGGCGATCGCCCCGTTCCGGCCGGGACTCGAGTTCCCCCGCACGGTGCGCAGCCGGATCCGTAAGCGGCACGGCGAGCTCACGGCCGTGGAGGAGCCCGGCGAGCCGAACTCCGAGACGCGGATCGAGCTGCTCGACCGGCGCGGGGACCTGGCCCGGTACCGGCTGCATCCGCGGACCGGGCGCACCCATCAGCTGCGGCTGCACCTGAGCTCGCTGGGGGCGCCGATCGTCGGGGACAACTTCTATCCGCGGTTCCGGCGCCGCGCGCCGGACGATTTCTCGGATCCGCTGCGGTTGCTGGCGCGGACCGTCGAGTTCGACGATCCGCGCACCGGGCGGCGCCGCCGGTTCGACAGCGGCCTCGCCCTCGAGTTCTGACGGTCCGGGCCGGGCGCCCGGGGCGGTCGCGGCACTGGGTGCGGGAGCACGCCGCGGTCATGAAACAATGAACCCCCGTGAAGACCTTCGATTCCCTGTTCGCCGAGCTGTCCGAGCGTGCCGTCACCCGTCCCGAGGGGTCCGGCACCGTTGCCGCCCTGGACGCCGGCGTCCATGCGCAGGGCAAGAAGGTGATCGAGGAGGCCGGCGAGGTGTGGATCGCCGCCGAGTACCAGAGCGACGAGCAGCTGGCGGAGGAGATTTCGCAGTTGCTGTACTGGGTGCAGGTGCTGATGGTCGGGCGGGGTCTGAAGCTCGAGGACGTCTACAAGCATCTGTGACGGCTCGCCGTCGGGCATCTGTGACGGCTCGCCGTCGGGCATGTGTGACGGCTCGCCGTCGGGCAGCCGCCCCGGGGCCGGCCGTCGTGCCCGCGAGACCTTCCGCCTGTTCCTTCCCTGCTCTTCGCACCGTTGCCGAAAGGACCGTCCATGCTGCGCGTCGCAGTTCCGAACAAGGGCTCGCTGTCCGAGTCCGCCGCCGAAATCCTGCGCGAGGCCGGATACCGGCGCCGCACCGACTCGCGCGACCTGACCGTTATCGACCCGGTCAACGACGTCGAGTTCTTCTTCCTGCGCCCGAAGGACATCGCCATCTACGTCGGTTCCGGCGAGCTCGATCTGGGCATCACCGGCCGTGACCTGGCGCTGGATTCGGCGGCGCCGGTCACCGAGCGGCTCGCTCTGGGGTTCGGGTACTCCTCCTTCCGCTACGCGGCGCCGAAGGGCCGGGACTGGAAGATCGAGGACCTCGCCGGCCTGCGGATCGCGACGTCGTACCCCAACCTGGTCCGCCGTGATCTGACGGCGCGGGGGATCGAGGCGACGGTCATCCGCCTCGACGGCGCGGTGGAGATCTCCATTCAGCTGGGGGTGGCCGACGCGATCGCCGACGTCGTCGGCTCCGGCCGGACGCTGCGCCAGCACGATCTGGTGGCGTTCGGGGAGTCGCTGTGCGACTCGGAGGGCGTGCTGATCGAGCAGGAGGGCGCGAGCCGCGGCGATTCGGCGCGCAACCAGCTCGTCGCCCGCATCGAGGGCGTGGTGTTCGCGCAGCAGTACGTGATGCTCGACTACGACTGCCCCAAGCCGGTTCTCGACGAGGCGGTGCAGATCACTCCGGGTCTGGAGTCGCCGACGATCTCACCGCTCGCCGACGACTCGTCGGTGGCGGTGCGGGCGATGGTGCCGCGCAAGGGCCACAACGCGGTGATGGATCGGCTCGCCGAGATCGGGGCGCGGGCGATCCTGGCGACGGACATCCGGTCGTGCCGCGCGATGCGCGGCGCCGAGTAGCCGCGGCCGAGCGTCCGGCGCGTCAGCGCCCGGGGCAGGTGCCGGGGGCGGCGATGCCGGCGAGACGCTGTTCGGTCCAGGTGAGTAGTTCGGGTACGAGCGGGGAGTCCTCGGCGACGAGCCCGAGGTGGTCCCGGCCGGGATAGCTGCGGTAGTCCAGGGCCCAGTTCTCGGCGCAGCGGTCGCGCACGTAGCCGTCCTGCACGGCGGCGGTGACGAGGGAATCGGTGGCGCCCTGCGCGAGCAGGACGGGCACGGCCGTCGTGCCGGTGGGGACGTTCTCCGCGAGGCGGCGGCCGAGGGGTCCGGTGGTGGGGTCGGTGCGCAGCACGGACCGGTCGCGACTGAGCGAGAGTGCCGACAGGACCGAGACGTAGACGGCGGGTTCGGACAGGCACCTTGTCGCCATCTCGCGCACGAGGGTGCGGGCGGCGGGCCCGACGTAGGTGTCGCCGTCGACGTCGTCGTAGACCGCGGTGTAGGCGGCGAGGACGTACGAGGCGAACACGCTGCCGCCGGGAACGGTGTCGAGTCCGGTGGTCAGCGCGACGGTGTCGCTGGCGGGGGCCATCGCGGCGATCCCGGCGACGGGTGTGTCCGGGGCGTAGGTGGGGGCGAGCAGCCCCGCCCACAGGGCCGCGTGCCCGCCCTGGGAGTGCCCCCAGACGACGGTGCGGTCGGCGAGGTCGAAGTGGTCGAGGTGGTGGGCCGCACGCACAGCGTCGAGCACCGAGCGTCCTTCGCCCTGCCCGATCAGGTACGGGTGCGGGCCTGCGGTGCCCAGGCCGACGTAGTCGGTGGCCACCAGGGCCCAGCCGCGGTCGAGGAGCGCGGACGCGGCGGGCAGGGCGCCGGCGCCGAGCGGGTCGTCGAGGAGGGTGGGCGCGCAGGGTTCGGCGAAACCGGTGGTCCCGTGGGCCCAGGCGATCACCGGTCGAGGTCCGGGCGGGGCGTTCTTCGCGACCACGACCAGGGCGCTGGCCACGGCGGGCTGGTCGTCGTCGCGGGTGGTGGTGTAGAGGATGCGCCAGGCCTCGGCGCCGTCGGGGACGGCGCGGGTGAACGGTTCGGCGCGCAGCAGCGCGCCGGGATGATCGGGCATCCGGTGCGGTGCGGTGTAGAACGCGTCGACGACGGGGGAGCCGGCGCGCAGGCGGACCGCCACGCCGGCTGCGGCGACGGCCACGAGCAGCGCGAGAACCGCCACGGCCGGTCGCCGGTACCGGGCCGGGGTGCGGCGGGGCGCCGTCGGGGTGGGTCCGGGGGTGCGGTCGTCGAGGGCGGCGAGTCCGTCGCCGATGCGGGCGAGGCCGAAGAACACGGTGCGGATGCCGAACAGGAAGGCGACGACGAGGACCGTGACGTCGGGCCAGCGCCAGGCGAGGACACCGAACACGATGTCGGCGAGGCCGAGGACTGCGGTGGTGAGTCGCTCGTCGAGGTCGCCGCGGGCGGCGCGGACCAGACGCAGGGCGCCGCCGACGACGAGGGCGAGCGCGACGGCGGGGGCGAGCAGATCCAGGGCCCGGCCGAGCCAGGCGAGGACGGCGATGCCGAACCCGATCCAGGCGAGGGCGGTGGCGGTCGCCACCGCCCCGGCGTGGGAGCGGTACGCGGCGAGCAGGTCGGCGGTGCCGGCGGTGATCGCGGCCAGGCCGATGAGCAGGCCCAGCGCGGACAGTGAGGTCAGCGGTCTCGTCGTGAGCAGCAGGCCGAGCAGCAGGCAGACGAGTCCGAGGAGCACGGACGTCCACCACGGTGCCGTGCGCAGCGCGGCGGTGGCGGCGCGGGCTCTGCGGTGGGGACCGGTCGCGGGCATGTCGTCCTCCCCTTGGTGCCGACCGAAATGTCCGGTCGAGTGTGGCACGGTCCGCCGGCGCCCGCCCGGTGATCGGTGCCCGCGGCGGGGTCAGCGGGGGCGGACCTGCACGGTTTGCGCGATCCGTCCGACGGCGCCGTCCTCGTCGTACAGCACCCCGGCGGTCATGCCCACCCCGTCCGGGCCGGTGGACGTCTCGGCGCTGATGCCGACCCACTCGCCGACCGGTTCCCGGAACAGGTGCACCGTCAGGTCGGTGTTGAGGAAGGTCCAGACGGCGGGGTCGAGTTTGGAACCGACGCCGTTGGCGACATCGGCGACGGTGAACAGCCGCTCGACCGGGGTCGGGGCCTCGCCCTCGACGAGCGCCAGGTCGGTGCGCAGCCACGCCGCCGACGGCCCCGGCGCCCCGATCGGGGTGATCGTGCGCCAGTCCAGGGTGCGCACGAATCCGGTCTGCCAGAACGCCGAGCCGGGGTGTTCGACGACGCCCTGCGCCGGCGGCGGCAGCGGCGCGTCCGCGGCGTGGGCGACCTCGGGCAGGTCGGCGGTCTGCATGCGCCAGGCGGTGCCACGGGCCACCGCTCGGGGGGTGCCGTCCGGGCCGGCGGCCCACAGCTCGGCGACGACGAGTTCGACCTTGCGGCCGGGGCGGTCGATGCGGGTGCGGACCTCGATCTCGGTCAGCGGCACCGGGCCGAGCAGTTCGACGCAGATGCGGGTCAGTCGGGCGTCGGGGCGGCGGCCGCAGCGTTCGAGGGCGCGGGCCAGCAGCGCCGACGGCGGGGCGCCGTGCTGCATCGTCGGTGCCCACGTGCTGACCGTATGGGCGGTGGGCCGAAACCGTTCGACGGCAGTGCCCCCGTCGCCGGGGCCGCCGTCGATCGGCACGAAGTACGCCGCGTCGCTCACTCGCTCGTTTCCTCCTCGGGACGGGCCGCGCCGGCGGGCTCGTCCGGCCGGCCCGGATAGGGCGGGGCGGTGCCGCCGAATGCCGGGCACCGCACCCGATGATCGCACCACCGGCACAGCGGCCCCGGGTTGGGCCGGAAGTCCCGTGCGTCGGTCGCGGTGCGCACGGCCGCCCAGAGGGCGCGCACGGTGCCCTCGAAGCGGCGCAGTTCGTCCCCGTCGGGGGTGTAGTCGAGTACCTGTCCGTCCGCCAGGTACAGCAGCCGCAGCCGCGCCGGCACCACCCCGCGGGTGCGCAGCACCATCAGCGCGTAGAACTTCAGCTGGAACAGCGCCGCCGCCTCGCCGGTCTCGCGGGGTGCCCGGCCGGTCTTGTAGTCGACCACGCGCACCAGCCCCTGGGGGGAGATGTCGATCCGGTCGACGAAGCCCCGCAGCCGCAGCCCGTCGTCCAGCTCGGTTTCCACGCGCAGCTCGCACGCTTGCGGGGTGAACCCGGTGGGATCCTCGAGTGCGAAGTAGCGGGCGACGAGGGCGCGGGCCTCGGTGAGGAACCGGTCGCGCTCGCCTGGGCCGATCACGTCGGCGAGGTCGGGTGCCTCCTCGAGCAGCCGCTGCCACGCCGGTGCCACCAGCTCGCCGGCGGGTCCGGGCCGCCGCTCGGCGGCCGGCAGCGCGAACAACGCCTCGAGGGCTGCGTGGACGACGCTGCCGCGCAGCTGGGCCCGCGACGGGACCTCGGGGATCCGGTCGATCGCCCGGAACCGGTACAGCAGCGGACAGCGTTTGAAGTCGGCGGCGCGCGACGGCGACAGCGCCGGCGTCCGCGGGGCCGCGGGCCGGTCGTCGGTGGGGGGCGTCGTCGCGGCTGTGCTCACACCTGGCAGGGTATGGCCCGGGACCGACACGGTGTCGGTACCGGCGGAGCGGACGAAGGTGGATACGGCGATGGCAGCAGGTGGACTCGGGCGCAGCGGACCGTTCGAGGTCGGTGACCGGGTGCAGCTCACCGACGCCAAGGGCCGCAAGTACACGGTGGTGCTCGAGGCGGGCAAGGAGTTCCACACCCACCGCGGCGGCATCCTGCACGACGCGCTCATCGGCACGGACGAGGGCAGCGTCGTCACCTCCACCAACGGCACCCCCTACCTGGCGCTGCGGCCGCTGCTGACCGATTACGTGCTGTCCATGCCGCGCGGGGCGCAGGTGATCTACCCCAAGGACGCCGCGCAGATCGTGCATGAGGGCGACGTGTTCCCCGGCGCCCGGGTGCTCGAGGCGGGCGCCGGTTCGGGTGCGCTGACCTGTTCGCTGCTGCGGGCCGTGGGGCCGACCGGCCGGGTGATCTCCTACGAGGTGCGCGACGACCACGCCGAGCACGCGGTGCGCAACGTCGAGACGTTCTTCGGGGAGCGTCCCGGGAACTGGGATCTCACGGTGGGCGACGTCGCGGACTACGACCTCGACCGGCACGGTCCGGTCGACCGGGTGGTGCTGGACATGCTGGCCCCCTGGGACGCGCTGCCGACGGTGGCGAAGGCGCTGGTACCCGGTGGGGTGCTGATCGTGTACGTGGCGACGGTGACTCAGCTGTCGAAGGTGGTCGAGGCGCTGCGTGAGCAGACCTGCTGGACCGAACCGCGGTCGTGGGAGTCGATGGTGCGCGGCTGGCACGTGGTCGGCCTGGCCGTGCGTCCGGAGCATCGGATGCAGGGGCACACCGCGTTCCTGGTCAGCGCCCGCCGCCTCGCCGAGGGCACCGTCACACCGAAGCCGCAGCGCCGGCCCAGCAAGGGCTGACCGCTCCGGTCCGCACGGCGGCCGAGCCGCCTGATCTCCACGGCGGCCGAGCCGCCCCGGTCACGAGCAGTTCAGCGACCCCATCGCCAGGAGCTGGCAGGTGCTCTCGTCCTCCAGCCGCCAGGTGCCGTCCTCCCGCTCGAACGTCAGCGGCATCGGGGCGCCGCCGTGCGGACCGGTGACCTGCACGGTTGCCGAGACCGTGTCGTCGTCGACGGCGTTCACGGACTCGACGTCGGCGGTGAGCGGGTAGCCGGCGAGCACCCCGTTGAACTGCTCGAGCAGCGCGCCCCGGTCGTCGCCGTCCTCGACCACCACGGCCTTGTCCGCCGCCGACACCGCCGGGTCGAAGAACGTCGTCAGTACCGCTTCGAGCTCGCCCTCGGTTGCCGCGGCGGCGGGGCCGGCCGCGGACGTCGTCGCGGCGGAGGATGTGGGCGACCCACCGGCGGAGTCGTCGGCGGCGCAGGCGGGCAGCGCGGTCAGTGCGGCGACGGCGACGGCGGCAGCGGCCCGTCTGGTGCGAGTGGTCACGGGAATCCTTTCGACCCGGCAGAGAGAAAGGCAAGGCTAACATCGGTATCGGGGATTCGGGCCCGCGGCCGTGAGGAGTCCGACACGCATTCGCAGCATGCCGATTTCGCGTCGCACCACACAGTCGGCCGTCTGCCGGTAGCGTGGAAAGACCGATAGTGGAGGGAGTCGCACATGAGCTCGACAGAGAACCCGGATTCGGTTGCGGCGGCACAAGAACTCGAAGCGCTGCGCGCCGAGGCGACCGCCCTGCGGCGGCGGCTCGTCGAACCGTCCGAACAGGTCCGTGACCTCGAGGCCCGGATCGACTCCCTGACCGTGCGCAACGGCAAGCTGATGGACACGCTCAAGGAGGCGCGCCAGCAGCTGATCACCCTGCGCGAGGAAGTCGACCGGCTCGGTCAGCCCCCCAGCGGCTACGGGGTGCTGCTCGGCATCTACGACGATCAGACCGTGGACGTGTTCACCTCCGGCCGCAAGATGCGGGTCACGGTGTCCCCGAACCTCGAACCCGATGGTTTCGTCTCCGGCCAGACGGTCCGGTTGAACGAGGCGCTGACCGTCGTCGAAGCCGGCGGATTCGAGCGGGTCGGAGAGATCACCACCCTGCGCGAGGTCCTCGACGACGGCACCCGCGCCCTCGTCGTCGGACACGCCGACGAGGAGCGCATCGTGTGGCTGGCCGCGCCGCTCGCCGCCGCGGCCGCCGCGGCGGCCGGCACCGTCGAGGTGAGCGAGGACGCCGAGCCGTCGTTCAAGCTGCGGCCGGGTGATTCGCTGCTGGTCGACAGCAAGGCCGGCTACGCCTTCGAGCGCATCCCCAAGGCCGAGGTCGAGGACCTCGTCCTCGAGGAGGTTCCCGACGTCGACTACAACGACATCGGTGGCCTCGGCCGGCAGATCGAGCAGATCCGCGACGCGGTGGAACTGCCGTTCCTGCACAAGGACCTGTTCCGTGAGTACGCGCTGCGCCCGCCCAAGGGCGTGCTGCTGTACGGCCCGCCCGGCTGCGGCAAGACCCTCATCGCCAAGGCCGTCGCCAACTCGCTGGCCAAGAAGATCGCCGAGGCCCGCGGCGAGGATTCGAAGGAAGCGAAGTCCTACTTCCTCAACATCAAGGGCCCCGAGCTGCTCAACAAGTTCGTCGGCGAGACCGAACGCCACATTCGGCTGATCTTCCAGCGGGCCCGCGAGAAGGCCTCCGAAGGCACGCCGGTGATCGTGTTCTTCGACGAGATGGACTCGATCTTCCGCACCCGCGGCTCCGGTGTGTCGTCGGATGTCGAGACCACGGTGGTGCCGCAGCTGCTGTCCGAGATCGACGGCGTCGAGGGTCTCGAGAACGTCATCGTGATCGGCGCGTCCAACCGCGAGGACATGATCGACCCGGCGATCCTGCGGCCCGGCCGACTCGATGTGAAGATCAAGATCGAGCGGCCCGATGCCGAGGCGGCGCTGGACATCTTCTCCAAGTACCTCACCGAGGGACTGCCGGTGCACGCCGACGACCTCGCCGAGTTCGGCGGGCACCGCGGGGCGTGCGTGCGCGCCATGATCGAACGGGTCGTCGACCGGATGTACGCCGAGAGCGAGGAGAACCGCTTCCTCGAGGTGACGTACGCCAACGGCGACAAGGAGGTCCTGTACTTCAAGGACTTCAACTCCGGCGCGATGATCCAGAACATCGTCGACCGCGCCAAGAAGTACGCGATCAAGTCGGTACTCGAGACCGGCGCGCCCGGTCTGCGGGTGCAGCACCTGCTCGACTCCATCGTCGACGAGTTCGCCGAGAACGAGGACCTGCCCAACACCACCAACCCGGACGACTGGGCCCGGATCTCCGGCAAGAAGGGCGAACGCATCGTCTACATCCGCACCCTGGTCACCGGCAAGAACGCCAGCGCCAGCCGGGCGATCGACACCGAGTCGAACACGGGCCAGTACCTGTGACGCCGCGCCGGTGGGGTCGCCGCGTCCCGCGGCGGCCCCACCGGCGTGCGACGCGACCGGCAGGAGGCTGACCGTGCCGCTGCCCCGCGCCCTGGCCCGGTTCAACAGGGTCGTCACCAACCGGCTCGCCCGGCCGGTGGCCGGACACCTACCGCTGACGGCGGTGATCGAGCACCGCGGCCGGCGTACCGGGCGCCGCTACCGCACCCCGGTGCTGGTGTTCGGTCGCGACGGCGGCTACCGCATCGCCCTGACCTACGGCCCCCGCACCGACTGGGTGCGCAACGTCCTCGCCGCCGGCGGCTGCACCCTGCACACCCGCGGCCGCCGCATCGACCTCGTCGACCCCGTGCTCGGCCGCGACCCGGCCGTGCGGTGGGCGCCGCCCGGCGTCCGCACGGTCCTGCGCGCGACCGGCTCGGTCGAGTATCTCGACGCCGCCGTCGCCCCGTCCGCCGCCCGCCCCGGCCCGCCCGGCCCGGCCGGACCGGCACCGATCACCTAATCTCGACGTCATGCAGCGGATCATCGGCATCGAGGTCGAGTACGGGATCTCCTCACCCAACGAGCCCACAGCGAACCCGATCCTCACGTCCACCCAGGCGGTCCTGGCGTACGCGGCCGCCGAGGGGGTGCCGCGCGCCAAGCGCACCCGCTGGGACTACGAGGTCGAATCCCCACTGCGCGACGCCCGCGGATTCGACCTGGGCCGCTTCAACGGTCCGGCCCCCGTCATCGACGCCGACGAAGTCGGCGCCGCCAACATGATCCTCACCAACGGCGCCCGGCTGTACGTCGACCACGCCCACCCCGAATACTCGGCGCCGGAGGTCACCGACCCCCTCGACGCGGTGATCTGGGACAAGGCCGGCGAACGGGTGATGGAGGCCGCCGCCCGGCACGCCTCGAGCGTGCCCGGCGCGCCGCGCCTGCAGCTGTACAAGAACAACGTCGACGGCAAGGGTGCCTCGTACGGCACCCACGAGAACTACCTCATGGCCCGCGACACCCCGTTCTCGGCGGTGGTGGCCGGGCTGACCCCGTTCTTCGTCTCCCGCCAGGTGATCACCGGTTCCGGCCGGGTCGGCATCGGCCAGTCCGGCGACGAGGCAGGATTCCAGCTGTCCCAGCGCGCCGACTACATCGAGGTCGAGGTCGGGCTCGAGACCACCCTCAAACGCGGCATCATCAACACCCGCGACGAGCCGCACGCCGACGCCGACAAGTACCGGCGCCTGCACGTGATCATCGGCGACGCCAACCTCGCCGAGATGTCGACCTACCTCAAGGTCGGCACCACTGCGCTGGTGCTGGACCTGATCGAGGCCGGGGTGGACCTGTCGGACCTGCAGCTGGCCCGGCCGGTCACCGCCGTGCACCACATCAGCCACGACCCCACGCTGCGCAAGACCGTCGCCCTGACCGACGGCCGTGAGCTGACCGGCCTGGCGTTGCAGCGGATCTACCACGAGCGCGTCGCGAAGTTCCACGACGGCACCGACGACAAGCGGGTGCGCGACATCCTCGACAAGTGGGCGATGATCCTCGACCTGCTCGAACGCGACCCCATGGAGTGCGCGCACCTGCTGGACTGGCCGGCCAAGCTGCGCCTGCTCGAGGGCTTCCGGAACCGGGAGGGCCTGGCGTGGTCGGCGCCGCGGCTGCACCTGGTGGACCTGCAGTACTCCGACGTGCGGCTGGACAAGGGCCTGTACAACCGGCTCGTCGCCCGCGGCTCGATGGAGCGCCTGGTCGCCGAGCAGGATGTGCTCGACGCGGTGCACACCCCGCCGTCGGACACCCGCGCTTTCTTCCGCGGCGAGTGCCTGCGCCGGTTCGGCGCCGACATCGCCGCCGCCAGCTGGGACTCGGTGATCTTCGACCTCGGCGGCGAATCCCTGGTACGCATCCCCACCCTCGAGCCGCTGCGGGGCAGCCGCGCGCACGTCGGCAAGCTGCTCGACTCGGTGGATTCGGCGGCCCAACTGGTCGACGAACTGACCAGCTGACCCGTCCCGGGCGGGCGCGACACGCGCGTAGTCGCGCGGAGTGTCGCATCTGCTCGGTAGGGTGGAGGTCCGAGCAGTCGGAGCTCGCACCGGCCGAGGCCGGAGCGGGCCCCACGAACGAACGAGGAGGTCGACCGCTATGGCTCAGGAGCGGACCACACGCGGTGGCGGAGGCGACGACGACGAGGTCGTCGGCGACGGCGGTGCCGGTCAGGAACGACGCGAGAAGCTCGCGGCCGAGACCGACGACCTGCTCGACGAGATCGACGACGTGCTCGAGGAGAACGCCGAGGACTTCGTGCGTGCGTACGTGCAGAAGGGCGGCCAGTGACAGCGGAGCGTTCGCCGATCCCGTTCCCCGTCCACCCGCCGCGCATGCCGTTCGGTTCCCCGCTGTCCTCGTTCTCCGACCACCTGCGCATGCATGCGCCGGAACTGCTGCCGGAGAACCGTCCCGGGCTGCGGGGCGCCGACGCGGACATCGCCCCGCACGGCACCACGATCGTCGCCGTGACGTTCGCCGGCGGCGTGCTCATCGCCGGTGACCGGCGCGCCACCATGGGCAACATGGTCGCCAGCCGCGACGTGGAGAAGGTGTTCGTCACCGACAGCTACTCCGCGGCCGGTATCGCCGGCACCGCCGGCCTGGCCATCGAACTCGTGCGCCTGTTCGCGGTCGAGCTCGAACACTACGAGAAGATCGAGGGTGTGCCGCTGACCTTCGACGGCAAGGCCAACCGGCTGTCGTCGATGGTGCGCGGCAACCTCGGGGCCGCGATGCAGGGCCTGGCGGTGGTGCCGCTGCTGGTCGGCTACGACCTCGAGGCCCCGGAACCGCAGCGCGCCGGCCGGATCGTGTCCTACGACGTGGTCGGGGGCCGCTACGAGGAGCGCGCCGGCTACCACGCGGTGGGCTCGGGATCGCTGTTCGCCAAGTCGTCGCTGAAGAAGCTCTACCGCGCCGACGCCGACGAGGCGGCCGCGCTGCGCACCGTCGTCGAGGCGCTCTACGACGCGGCCGACGACGACACCGCCACCGGCGGCCCGGACACCACCCGCGGCATCTATCCCACCGCGGTGGTCATCACCGCCGACGGCGCCACCGAGGTGCCGGAGCAGACCTTGTCGGCGCTGGCCCGCACCGTGGTCGCGGACCGCACCGTCGCCGAGCACGGGCAGGGAGGTGCGCAGTGACGCTGCCGTACTATGCGTCCGCCGAGCAGATCATGCGCGATCGCTCGGAACTGGCGCGCAAGGGCATCGCGCGGGGCCGCAGCGTGGTCGTGCTGATCTACGCCGACGGGGTGGTGTTCGTTGCCGAGAACCCGTCGAAGGCGCTGCACAAGGTCAGCGAGCTCTACGACCGCATCGGGTTCGCCGCGGTCGGCAAGTACAACGAGTTCGAGAACCTGCGGCGCGCCGGGATCGTGCACGCCGACATGCGCGGCTACTCCTACGACCGGCGCGACGTGACCGTGCGGTCGCTGGCCAACGCGTACGCGCAGACCCTGGGCACCATCTTCACCGAGCAGCCCAAGCCGTACGAGGTGGAGATCTGCGTCGCCGAGGTCGGCCGCGCCGACTCCGCCGACACCGCGCAGCTGTATCGCATCACCTACGACGGCTCGATCGTCGACGAACCGCAGTTCGTGGTGATGGGCGGGCACACCGAACCCATCGCCACCGCCCTGCGCGAGTCGTACCGGCCGGGTCTGTCCCTCGCCGAGGCGGTGCAGGTCGCGGTGCAGGCGCTGCAGCAGGTGCCCGCCGCCGGGGCCGAGATCGGCACCCGGGTGCTCGGCCGCGCCGAGCTCGAGGTGGCGGTGCTCGAGAAGCCGCGCCCGCGTCGCGCGTTCCGCCGCATCACCGGCGCCGCGCTCGACCAGTTGCTGCCCGGCACCGGCGAGCGGTCCGGCGACGACACCGGCACCACCGGGCCGGACGGGTCGGGGCCCGTTCAGGGTTCCTGATCGAGGGGCCGGTAGAGGGTGAGCTCGCCGGGGACGCTGCGGAACTCGAACAGCGCGCCCTCGGCGAGCACCTCACCGTCGGTGGCCAGGGCGACCCGGCCGCTGCGCACCCGCACCGACAGCGCCGGCGCTTCGCGCCGCACGTGGATCGGGGATCCGGCGAGGCTGCCGGTGACCGCGGCCGCGAGCAGCCGGGTCCGCGACCAGTGCAGGTCGGCCCGCAGATACCGCACGTCCAGGGTGCCGGTGTCGATGCGGGGCCGTGACATCGGCACCCGGTCGTCCGGCGCGTACCGGCCGCTGCCGACGAACAGCAACCACACCGCGGTGGGCACCCCGTCCAGCGACACCCGCAGCGGGCTCGCGGTCGCGAGGACCGCGGCCAGCGCCGCCGCCGCGGCCGGCCACTTGCCGATCCTCGGCTCCCACCGCTCACGCAGCCGCACCGAGTCCGGATAGCCGCCCACGCTGGCGGTGTTGACGAACACGTGTCCACCCCGGTCGGCACCGTCCGGGCCGGACCGATCGGGACCGTCCGGGCCGGTGCCGTCCACCCACACCCGGCCGAGGTCGACCCGCAGCGCCTGCCCCCGCTCGACCGCGCGCACGGTCTGCTCCAGGTCGAGCAGCCCGGCGTCGCGGGCGAAGTGGTTCAGGGTGCCGCCCGGGAACACCGCCAGCGGCAGCCCGTGCGCGACGGCCGCGCTCGCCGCGGCTCGCACGGTGCCGTCCCCGCCGTGGACGCCGAGCGCTGCGGGGGTGTGCTCGGCGACGAACCGGTCCAGCTGGGCGGTGAACTCCTCGTCCGGGTCGAGGGTGACCACCCGTGCCTGGGGCAGCGCCGCCGCGATCACGCCCGCGTCGTCGTCGCGACCGGCGCCGGGGTTGACCAGCACCAGCAGGTCCCGGCCCTGCGGCAGGGCCGGGGCCGGGCCGGGCGGGCCCAGCCGGGCGGGCTCGTCGGGGCGCACCGCCCACCAGCGGCGCGTGGCCAGGGCCACCGCCGCACCGACGGCGACGCCAGTGACCACGTCGGCCGGCCAGTGCACCCCGGTGTGCACCCGGGAGTAGGCGACCGCCGCGGCCACCGGCGCGAGCAACGCCCCCGTCACCGGGGATTCGAGGGCCATCCCGGTGGTGAACGCCGCCGCCGACGCCGAATGCCCGGACGGGAACGACGACGAGCGCGGCGTCGGCAGCGAGCGGCGCAGCGGGCCGTCCTGCCGGGCCGGGGGCCGGCGGCGCGGCAGCAGCGGCTTGAGCACCCCGTTGGCCAGGGCACTGGCCCCGGCCAGCGCCAGCATGCCGCGGACGGCGCCGCGGCGGGGCCGGCCGCCGATCGCGGCGCACGCCGCCGCGCAGCCCATCCACAGCCGACCGTGGTCGGCGGCGCGGCTCAGGCCCCGCAGCACGGGGTCGGCGGGGGAGGGACGCAGGGCGGCGCTGCCGGCGAACAGGGACCGGTCCAGGCGCGTCAGCGGGGCGGGAGCGAAGATCACGGGTACAACCGTAATCTCGTTGCGGCTCATGCTCGGTGGTTCCGCGCGGTACTGTCGAAGTGTGCAGCGACGAATCATGGGCATCGAGACGGAGTTCGGCGTCACGTGCACCTTCCACGGGCACCGGCGGCTGAGCCCCGACGAGGTCGCCCGGTATCTGTTCCGTCGGGTGGTGTCCTGGGGCCGCAGCTCGAACGTGTTCCTCCGCAACGGGGCGCGCCTGTACCTGGACGTGGGTTCGCACCCGGAGTACGCGACCGCCGAATGTGACGACCTTCTCCAGCTCGTCGAGCACGACCACGCCGGGGAGCGGGTGCTCGAGGAATTGCTGATCGACGCCGAACAGCGCCTCGCCGAGGAAGGCATCGGCGGCGACATCTACCTGTTCAAGAACAACACCGACTCGGCCGGCAACTCCTACGGCTGCCACGAGAACTACCTCGTGGTGCGGGCCGGGGAGTTCTCCCGCATCTCGGACGTGCTGCTGCCGTTCCTGGTGACGCGGCAGCTGATCTGCGGCGCCGGGAAGGTGCTGCAGACCCCCAAGGCCGCGACCTACTGCCTGTCGCAGCGCGCCGAGCACATCTGGGAGGGCGTGTCGTCGGCGACCACCCGGTCCCGGCCGATCATCAACACCCGCGACGAGCCGCACGCCGACGCCGAGAAGTACCGGCGGCTGCACGTGATCGTCGGCGACTCGAACATGTCCGAGCCCACCACGATGCTCAAGGTCGGCTCCGCGTCGCTGGTGCTCGAGATGATCGAGGCCGGCGTGGCGTTCCGCGACTTCGCCCTCGACAACCCGATCCGGGCCATCCGGGAGGTCAGCCACGACCTGACCGGGCGGCGGCCGGTGCGCCTGGCCGGGGGCCGGCAGGCCAGCGCCCTCGACATCCAGCGCGAGTACCACGGCCGGGCGGTGGAGTACCTGCGCACCCGCGAACCCGATCCGCACGTCGAGCAGGTGGTGGATCTGTGGGGCCGGGTGCTCGACGCGGTCGAGTCGCAGGACTTCGCGAAGGTGGACACCGAGATCGACTGGGTGATCAAACGCAAGTTGTTCCAGCGCTACCAGGACCGCTACGACCTGGAGCTGTCCGACCCGAAGATCGCCCAGCTGGATCTGGCGTACCACGACATCAAGCGCGGGCGCGGGGTGTTCGATCTGCTCCAGCGCAAGGGGCTGGCGGCGCGGCTGACCGACGACGAGTCCGTCGACGCGGCCGTGCACACCCCGCCGCAGACCACCCGGGCGAAGCTGCGCGGCGACTTCATCGCCGCCGCGCAGGACGCCGGCCGGGACTTCACCGTGGACTGGGTGCACCTCAAGCTCAACGACCAGGCGCAGCGCACGGTGCTGTGCAAGGACCCGTTCCGCTCCGTCGACGAGCGCGTCGAACGGCTCATCGCCTCGATGTAGCGTGCCGCGGGTCGTCCGCGTCCGGTAACCGGGTCGGCCGGCGGGCGGGGGATTAGGCTGCACCGCGTGGCGAATTCCAAAGTCGAGCGGCTGGTGAACCTGGTCATCTGCCTGCTGTCCACCCGCCAGTTCCTCACCGCCGAGAAGATCCGCGCCTCCGTCGCCGGATACGACGAATCGGGCAGCGACGAAGCGTTCAGCCGCATGTTCGAACGCGACAAGAACGAGCTGCGCGACCTGGGCATCCCACTCGAGACCGGCATGCCGTCGCGGTTCTCCACCGTCGAGGGCTACCGCATCAACCGCGACGCCTACGAACTGCCCGAGATCGAGCTGACCAGCGCCGAGGCGGCCGCCGTCGCGGTGGCGGCGGCGCTGTGGGAGTCGCCGGAGCTCACCTCCGCGGCGCAGGGCGCGCTGCTCAAGCTGCGCGCCGCGGGGGTGCAGGTCGATGCCGACCCGGCGGGCGCGATCACCGCGATGCCGACCCGCAGCCGCGGCTCCGAGCCGGTGCTGGGGCAGGTGCTCGCCGCCGTCGACACGCGCCGCGCGGTGCGCTTCCGGCACCGCAGTTCCCCGACCGACCCGTGGACCGAGCGCACCGTCGAACCGTGGGGCGTGGTCACCGTGCACGGCCGCTGGTACCTGGTGGGGTTCGACCGGGACCGGGGGGCGCCGCGCACCTTCCGGCTCTCCCGCATCGACGACGACGTCACCGCGTTCGGCCCCGCCGGGGCCGTGCGGATCCCCGACGGGGTGGACCTGCGGGCACACGCCCTGACCGCCACCACCTCCGGCGACGTGACCGGGCACGCCCGCGTATGGGTCGCGGACGGGCGCGCGTTCGAACTGCGCCGGCTCGGCACCGAGCACGAGCGCCGCGCGGTCGGCGACCGTCCCGGCACCGTCCTCGACGTTCCGGTGCGGTCGTGGGAGTGGATCGGGCGGGTGATCGCCGGGCAGGGCGCCGACGCGCTGGTGCTCGACCCGCCGGAACTGCGCGCGGAGGTGCGCCGCATCCTCACCCGGGTCCTGGCCACCACCACGACGGCCACCGTCGGTGCCGTCTCGAACAGCGGCGGCGGTGCCGTCTCGAACAGCGGCGGCGGTGCCGTCTCGAACAGCGGCGGCGGTGCCGTCTCGAACAGCGGCGGCGGTGCCGTCTCGAACAGCGGCGGCGGTGCCGACCGGGGGGAGAGCCGATGAGCACACGACTGTCCGGGCGGTTGACCCGGCTGCTGAACCTGGTGCCGTACTTCACGGCCCATCCGGGGATCAGCGCCGCCGAGGCCGCCCGCGATCTCGGGGTCACCCCGAAACAGATCATGGACGACCTGAACCAGCTGTGGGTGTGCGGGCTGCCCGGCTACGGTCCCGGCGACCTGATCGACCTCTCGTTCTCCGAGGACAGCATCGTCGTCACCTTCACCGCCGGGATCGACCGGCCGTTGCGGCTGACGTCCACCGAGGCCACGGCGCTGCTGGTGGCGTTGCGGTCGCTGGTGGAGATGCCCGGCGTGGTCGACCCCACCGCGGCGCTCGGGGCGATCGCGAAGATCGAGGCCGCCGCCGGCACCGCGGCCGCCGCCGACCGCACGCCCGCCCCCGCGCAGCCCGTCGCCGAGGATCCGGTCGCGGCGACCGTGCGCTCGGCGGTGCAGCACCGCCGGGTGCTGCACCTGACCTACTACTCGGCCTCCCGCGATGCGGTGTCCGAACGCGACGTCGATCCGATCCGGATCGTGCTGGTCGGCGAACACACCTACCTGCAGGCCTGGTGCCGGGCCGCCGAAGGGGTGCGGCTGTTCCGGTTCGACCGCATCGACGCCGCCACCGAACTCGACGAACCGGCGGACCCGCCCGAACGGGCGCTGCGCGAGGACGACCACCTCGACCTGTTCGCCGGCGACCCGACGCTGCCGGCGGCCCGGCTGCGGATCGACCCCGGCTACGGGTGGCTGCTCGACTACTACCCGCTGACCGACGTGCGGGTGCACGACGACGGGGTCATCGACGCGGTGATGCACTACGCGTCGCTGGACTGGATGGCGCGGTTGACCGTCGGCCTCGGCGCGGGGGTCAGTGTGCTGGGTCCGCCGGAGCTGGTCGCGGCGGTGCGGGACCGGGCGCAGGCCGCCCTGGCCGCGTACGACGCCCCCGCCGGGAACGGGCTGTGAACCTGCTCCGAACTCGTCGTGAACGCCCCTGTGCGGCGCGCCGGTGCAGGGTCGGTCCGGTAGCATCGACGCCAGCAGATCAGTGGAGGTTGATAATGGGTGCAATGAGCCCCTGGCACTGGGCCATCGTCGCGATCGTCGTGATCATCCTGTTCGGTTCGAAGAAGCTGCCCGACGCGGCCCGCGGTCTCGGCCGGTCGCTGCGCATCTTCAAGAGCGAGGTCAAGGAGATGCAGAACGACGACGCGCGCCCCGCGCAGCAGCAGGCTCCGAGCCCGTTGCCGCCGGCCCAGCCGGCCCCGGCCCCCGTGGAGCCGCAGCCGCAGACGCCGCAGCCCGAATCACGTTCGGCCTGACCGTATTTCCCTGACCGGGGCATCCATGCGGATGTCCCGGTCCTCCGCTGATCCCGGCGGCCGTGACAGGAGCTGAGAACCGCACCGTGCGCATCCCGTTCGATCCGCGTCGAAGCCGGCGCAAGACCAATCCCGACGGCACCATGTCGCTGGTCGAGCACCTCTACGAACTGCGCACCCGTCTGCTCATCGCCCTCGCCGCCGTGGTGCTCACCACGATCGTCGGGTTCGTCTGGTACAGCGCCGGCCTGTTCGGGCTCCCGAGCCTCGGCGAGATCCTGCGCGGCCCCTACTGTGATCTGCCGGCGTCCGCGCGCGCCGACATCAGCGCCGACGACAGCTGCCGGCTGCTCGCCACGGGACCGTTCGAACAGTTCATGCTGCGGCTGAAGGTGGCGCTGACCGCGGGCATCGTGCTGGCCTGCCCGATCTGGCTGTACGAGCTGTGGGCGTTCATCACCCCCGGCCTGTATGCCAAGGAACGCCGTTACGCGATCGGCTTCGTCGTCTCCGGCGCGGTGCTGTTCGTCGCCGGCGCGGTCCTGGCCTACCTGGTGGTCTCGCACGCGTTGTCGTTCCTGCTCACCGTCGGTAACGACGTGCAGGTCACCGCGCTGTCGGGCTCGGAGTACTTCGGGTTCATCATCAACCTGCTCGTGATCTTCGGGGTGTCCTTCGAGATTCCCCTCGTCATCGTCGCGCTCAACGCCGTCGGGGTGCTCAGCTACGCCAAGCTCAAGTCGTGGCGGCGGGGGCTGATCATGGCGATGTTCGTCTTCGCCGCCATCGCCACGCCCGGCCAGGACCCGTTCTCGATGCTGGCGCTGGCCGCGGCCCTGACCCTGCTGCTCGAACTCGCCATCCAGCTCGCCCGCCTCAACGACAGGCGCCGCACCCGCCGCGACCGGGAACAGGGCTGGGGCGACCTCGACGACGACGAGAGCTCCCCGATCACGGCACCCACCCCGGTGCCCGCGCCCACCTCGACGGTGCCGCCCGGCCCCACGGCCCGGCCCGCGCCGCCCGACTACTCCGACACCCTCTAGCCGCCGCCTGTGACCGACTCCACCGACACCGGATCCACCGCGACCGCGCTGCCGCCCCGGCTCGCCGAATTCGCCGCCGAGCTGTCCTTCCCGCTCGATCCGTTCCAGGTGCAGGCCTGCCGCGCCCTCGAGGGCGGGCACGGCGTGCTCGTGTGCGCCCCCACCGGCGCCGGCAAGACCGTCGTCGGTGAGTTCGCCGTGCACCTGGCGCTGCGCGCCGGCAGCAAGTGCTTCTACACCACCCCGATCAAGGCGTTGAGCAACCAGAAGTACGCCGATCTCGTCGCCCGCTACGGCAAGGCCTCGGTCGGCCTGCTCACCGGCGATCAGTCCGTCAACCCGGATGCCCCGGTGGTGGTGATGACCACCGAGGTGCTGCGCAACATGCTCTACGCCTCCTCGACCACCCTGATCGGGCTGACCCACGTGGTGATGGACGAGGTGCACTTCCTCGCCGACCGGTTCCGCGGCGCGGTGTGGGAGGAGGTCATCCTGCACCTGCCCGAGGACGTGCGCCTGGTCAGCCTGTCCGCCACCGTCTCCAACGCCGAGGAGTTCGGCGACTGGATGGAGACCGTGCGCGGCGACACCACCGTCGTCGTCGACGAGGTGCGGCCCATCCCGCTGCACCAGCACGTCATGGTCGGCCCCCGCATCTTCGACCTGTTCGAATCCACCGCGCACCCGGACGCCGCGGACGGCACCGGCCGCCGCGGCGTCGTGGTCAACCGCGAACTCGTCGAGCAGGTGCGCCGCCGCGCCGCCCTCGACTCGACCGGCCGGTGGGGCGGTCCCCGCGGGCGCATCGGGTTCCGGCCGCTGCCGCGTCCGGAGGTGGTCGCCCGCCTCGACCGGGAGGGGCTGTTGCCGGCGATCACCTTCGTGTTCAGCCGTGCCGGCTGCGACGCCGCCGTCGGCCAGTGCCTGCGCGCCGGTCTGCACCTGGCCTCCGACGCCGAGACCGCGCAGATCCGGGCCATCGTCGACGAACACACCGGCGACCTGCCGCGCGCCGACCTCGAGGTGCTCGGCTTCCGGGAGTGGCGCGCCGCCCTCGAACGCGGCATCGCCGCCCACCACGCCGGCATGCTCCCGGCCTTCCGGCACACCGTCGAGGACCTGTTCGTCCGCGGCCTGGTGCGGGCGGTGTTCGCCACCGAAACCCTCGCCCTGGGCATCAACATGCCGGCCCGCACCGTGGTGCTCGAGAAGCTGGTCAAGTACAACGGCGAAACCCATGCCGAGCTCACCCCCGGCGAGTACACCCAGCTCACCGGGCGGGCCGGGCGCCGCGGCATCGACGTCGAGGGCCACGCGGTGGTGCTGTGGCAGCCGGGCCTCGAGCCCGCCGACGTCGCCGGGCTCGCCTCCACCCGCACCTTCCCGCTGCGCAGCTCGTTCCGCCCGTCGTACAACATGGCGGTCAACCTGATCGACGCGGTCGGCGCCGAGCACTCCCGGGCGCTGCTCGAACGGTCCTTCGCCCAGTTCCAGGCGGACAAGTCGGTCGTCGGCCTGACCCGCGGCATCGAACGCAACGAGAAGGCCCTCGCCAAGCTCCGCGATCAGCTCGGCGGCGAGGACGGCGACATCATCGACTACCTGCAGCTGCGTGAGGAACTCACCCAGCTCGAACGCCGACGCGAACGCCAGGCCCGGCAGGACCGCCGGCAGGCCGCGGTCGCGTCGCTGCTCGCGCTGCGCCGCGGCGACATCGTCGCCATCCCCGGCGGCCGGCGCACCGGACTGGCCGTCGTCCTCGAAACCGACACCGACGTCACCGACCCCCGGCCCCTGGTGGTCACCGCGGACGCCTGGTCCGGGCGGGTCTCGGCCGCGGACTTCCCGGCACCGGCCACCGCGCTCGGCAAGCTCCGGCTGCCCCGGCACGCCGACGCCCGCACCGCCCGGGCCCGCCGTGACCTCGCGTCGGCGCTGCGCAGCACCGGGATTTCCGCGCCGCGCCGCCCCAAGCACGCCAAGAACGGCGACACCCGCGAGATCGACGACCTGCGGCGGCGCCTGCGCCGGCACCCGGCCCACCAGCATCCCGACCTCGAGCGCCTCGCCCGGCTCGGGGAACGCTACAACCGGCTCGGCCGGGAGGTCGCACAGATGCGCCGCCAGTCCGCGGCCACCACCAACTCCCTCGCTCGCACCTTCGAGCGGATCGTCGCGTTGCTGACCGAGCGGGGCTACCTCACCGCCGGCGACGACCCGTCGACCACCGAGGCGGGGGAGCGGCTCGCCCGCATCTACAGCGAGAGCGACCTGCTCGTCGCCGAATGCCTGCGCCACGGCGTGTGGGCGGGACTCTCGCCCGCCGAGCTCGCCGCGGTGGTCTCGGCGGTGGTGTACGAGGCGCGCGTCGAGGAGGGCGCCACCGAGTACGGGCCCACCGGGCCGCTGCGCCGCGCGCTCGCCGACACCGTCCGCCTGTGCGGGCAGCTGCGCGCCGACGAGGTTCGTTTCAAGCTGCCCCCCACCCGCGAACCGGATCCCGGGTTCGTCGATGCCATCTACACGTGGGTGAGCACCCAGTCGTTGACGGAGGCCCTGATCGCCGCCGGGGCCGCCGGACGCGACCTGTCGGCGGGCGACTTCGTGCGCTGGTGCCGGCAGGTGATCGATCTGCTCGACCAGATCCGCACCGGCGCGGTCGACCCTCAGATCGCGAAGACCGCCGCCCGGGCGATCGGCGCGATCCGGCGCGGTGTCGTCGCGGTCGATGCGGCGTGACGACACCGCGTGTGGTTTGATACGCGCGCTGCCACACGGCTTTCTCGTGGTGGGTGGGGCGCTACGGCTACGGTAATTGGACACAGCGAAGGCAGGTGGAGGCGACAATGAGCGGTCCGCACGACCCGCAGGATTCCGACGATTCGACCAAGCAGTGGGCGCCGTCCCCCCCGCCGTCCTCCGGAGCCGAGCAGGGGCCGGCCCCGACGCAGGCGTTCGGCACGCCGCAGCAGGGGCAGCCCGCCGGCCAGCAGTGGGGCCAGCAGGGCCAGCAGACCCCCGGCCAGCCGCAGCAGGGCCAGCCGCAGTGGGGGCAGCAACCCGGCCAAGGCCAAACCCCCGGCCAGCAGTGGGGCCAGCAGCCCGGCCAGGGCCAGCAGTGGGGACAACCCCAGCAGGGTCAGCCCCAGTGGGGGCAGCCCGCCCAGGGGCAGCAGTGGGGCCAGCAGGGTCAGCAGACCCCCGGCCAGCCGCAGCAGGGCCAGCCGCAGTGGGGGCAGCAGCCCGGCCAGGGCCAGCAGTGGGGACAACCCCAGCAGGGTCAGCCCCAGTGGGGACAGCAACCCGGCCAGCAGTGGGGGTCGACCGGCGCGAGCCAATGGAATGCCGGTGCGCCGCAGCAGAAGTCGAAGACCGGGCTGATCGTCGGCCTGGCCGTCGCCGGGCTCGTGGTGATCGGCGCGATCATCGGCGCCGTGCTGCTCCTCGGCGGCAACGACACCCTCGACCCCGAGGCCGCGCAGGCCGGCGTCGAGAAGGTCCTTACCGAGTCCTACGGCGCCACCGACGTCTCCGACGTGCAGTGCCCGGACGGTGAAGAAGTCAAGGCGGGCAACAGCTTCGAGTGCACCCTCACGGTGGACGGCCAGTTCCGGTCGGTGACGGTGACCTTCACCGACGACGAGGGCACCTACGAGGTCAGCCGCCCCAACTGAGCGCGCCGGTCCGTCGCCCTCACCCCGCGGCCAACGCCGCGGTCAACCGGGCGACGGACCGCCCGATCCCCAGCTCCTGCGCCAGCCGCTCCAGCGCCTGCGGATCGACCGGGGTGGACGGCACCGTGTCCGGCCGCGACACCCGGACGGGGGCGTCGGTGGCGACCCGCACCACCGGCACCGCCGCGTCGAGATACGCGCCGGCGTCGATCAGCTTGCCGCGCACCCCCTTCGCCAGCCCCGACTCCGGGTCCACCGCTGCCGCGCGCAGCGCCGTCAGCGACCCGTACTGCAGCAGCAGGGTCGACGCGGTCTTCTCCCCGACGCCCTTCACCCCCGGCAACCCGTCCGACGGGTCCCCGCGCAGCGCCGCCAGCTCGGCGTAGGCCGCGCCGGCCCGCTCGGGTGGCAGCCCGTACCGCGCCGCCACCTCGGGCGGCCCGAACAGCTCGGCCTTGGCCAGGCCCCGCCCGACGTACAGCACCCGCACCGGCACCGAGCCGTCGCGCACCACCTGCAGCAGGTCCCGGTCCCCGCTGACCACCAGCACCGGATCCCGGGACTCGCCGGCGGCGAGAGTACCGATCACGTCGTCGGCCTCGAACCCGGCCGCGCCGGCGGTGGCGAGGCCGGCGGCGGCCAGCACGTCGGTGATCATCGGCACCTGCGACGGCAACGCCGCCGGCACCTCCTCGACGGTGCCGTCCGAGCCGGCGGCCACCCGGTGCGCTTTGTAACTCGGCACCGCCGCCACCCGGAACGCCGGCCGCCAGTCCAGATCCAGGCACACCACCAGCCGCGCCGGCCGATGCTTGGTGATCAGCGACGCCACCATGTCGGTGAACCCGCGCACCGCGTTGACCGGGCGGCCGTCCGGGGCGGTGAGCGACTCGGGCAGCGCGTGGAACGCGCGGAACCACAGGCTCGCCCCGTCGAGCAGCATCAACGGGCCGGTGGGGGGCACGGGGGCGGCGGACGCCGGCGTCGCAGTCACGACGATCATCCTGCCAAACGCCACTACGCTGTCCGCATGAATTCCCCCGCGCGCCGCTTCCCCGCCTCCGCATACGCCGACCGTCTCGCCCGGGCCGCCGCCCTCGGCCGCGACGCCGGCCTCGACGCGCTGCTCGTCACCCCCGGCCCGGACCTGCGCTACCTCCTCGGTTCGCGGGCGGAATCGTTCGAACGGCTCACCTGCCTGGTGGTGCCCACCGACGGCGCCCCCGCCTCCGTCGTCGTGCCGCGGCTCGAGCTGGCCGCCCTCACCGACTCCGCCGCCGCGGACCTGAACCTGCCGGTGCACGACTGGGTCGACGGGCAGGACCCGTACGCGCAGGTGGCGGCGCTGCTGCCGGAGCGCCCGCGCACTGCGGTCGCCGACGCCATGCCCGCCCTGCACCTGGTGCCGCTCGCGACCCGGTTCGCGGTGCCGCCCGTGCTGGCGACGGAGGTGGTGCGGCAGCTGCGCATGATCAAGGACGACGCGGAGGTCGAGGCGCTGCGCCGCGCCGGCGCCGCCATCGACCGGGTGCACGCGCAGATGGGACGGTGGCTGCGGCCCGGGCGCACCGAGGCGCAGGTCGCGGCCGACATCACCGCCGCGATCGTCGCCGAGGGCCACACCGAGGCCGCGTTCGTCATCGTCGGCTCCGGCCCGCACGGCGCCGACCCCCACCACGAGGTCTCCGACCGGGTCCTCGAACCCGGCGACGTCGTGGTCGTCGACATCGGCGGCCCGGTCGAGCCCGGCTACTACTCCGACTCCACCCGCACCTACAGCCTCGGCGCGCCCGCCGCGGACGTCGCGGCGAAGGTGGCGCTGCTCGAGGCCGCGCAGCAGGCGGCCGTCGACGCGGTCCGGCCCGGGGTCAGCGCTGCCTCGGTCGACGCCGCCGCCCGCGACGTGCTCGCCGCGCACGGCCTCGCCGAGGTGTTCGTGCACCGCACTGGGCACGGCATCGGGCTGTCCGTGCACGAGGAGCCGTACATCGTCGACGGCAACACCGATGTGCTGCGGCCCGGGATGGCGTTCAGCATCGAACCGGGCATCTACTTCCGCGGCGCATGGGGTGCGCGCATCGAGGACATCGTGGTGGTCACCGAGGACGGCTGCGAGCCGCTCAACCACCGGCCGCACGGGCTGACCGAGCTGCCGGGATGACCGGCCCTACCGGTCCAGCACCGAACCCATCACCCGTTCGACGGTGATCTCCACCACCACGCGGGTCGGGTTGGGCCGCGGCGGCCGGTACCGCGCGGTGTAGCGGCGCACCCCCTCGGCGACGGCCTCCGGGTCCGTGCGCACCCGGGCCGGACCCTCGAGGGTGAGCCAGCGGCCGCGCTCGACTTGGCTGACAGCGCCGTACCCGCCGCGCTCGGCGTTGAGCGCCTTCTGCGACGTCGCGTTGGTGATCACCCGCACCACCGCGGCGTCCGGGTCCCAGGTGAAGCCGACGGCCACCACGTGCGGGCTGCCGTCCGTGCGCAGCGTCGTCAGGGTGCCGAGATGGTATTCGGTGAGGAACTGCAGCGCGGCATCGCCGAGCGCGGCGGGGGTTCGGGCCATGCCTGCGACGGTAGCCGAACCCGGCACCGCCGGACCCGCCCCGGACGGCCCCGGCGCCGCCCGGGCACACTGGTGCGGTGAGCAACGAGCAGGGTTCGATCGTCGTCTTCGGGGGCCGCAGCGAGATCGGGGCGGCGGTGGCCGTGCGGCTGGCCCGCGGCCGCACCGTGGTCCTGGCCGCGCGCCGCGCCGGGGACCTCGAGCCGCAGCGCCGCGCCGTGCTCGACGCCGGGGCCGCCGCCGTGCACACCGTCGAGTTCGACGCCGACCGGCTCGACACCCACGAGCAGGTTCTCGCCGACATCCGGGCCCTGTACGGCCCGATCGACGTCGCGGTCCTCGCGTTCGGCATCCTCGGCGACCAGCGCCGCGCCGAACACGACGCCGCCCACGCCGTCGCGATCGTGCACACCGACTACGTCGCCCACGTGGCGCTGCTCACGCACCTCGCGGCGCAGCTGCGCGCCCAGGGTTCGGGCCGGATCGTGGTGTTCTCGTCGGTGGCGGGGGTGCGGGTGCGCCGGGCGAACTACGTGTACGGCTCCGTGAAGGCCGGCCTCGACGGATTCGCCGCCGGCCTGGCCGACGCGCTGCACGGCAGCGGCGTGTCCCTGCTGCTGGTGCGGCCCGGGTTCGTGATCGGCCGGATGACCGAGGGCATGAGCCCCGCGCCGCTGTCGAGCACCCCGGACCGGGTCGCCGATGCGGCGGTGCGGGCGTTGCACCGCGGCCGCGGCGAGGTGTGGGTGCCGGCGGTGCTGCGGCCGGTGTTCTTCGGGATGCGGCTGCTGCCGCGCCCGATCTGGCGGCGGCTGCCGCGCTGACCGGCGCGGTCAGCGGCGGCGCGACTCGAGCAGCCGCAACCACACCTCGCCGACCGTCGGATATGCCGGTACCGCATGCCACAGCGTCTCGAGCGGCACCGCCCCGACCACCGCGACGGTGGCCGCATGCAGCAGCTCGGCCACTTCGGTGCCCACGAACGTCGCCCCCACCGCGGTGTCGGTCGCGCGGTCGACGACGAGGGCGGCGCGGCCGGTGAAATCGTCCCGGGCCAAAGCGGATCCGGCCACGGCGATGTCGACCTCGAGCACCTCGACGTCGAGGCCGTCGGCGCGGGCGCCGGCGGCGGTGCGGCCCACCGACGCGACCTCCGGGACGGTGAACACCACCTGCGGCACCTGCCCGTGGTCGGCGCTCGCCCGGTAGCGCGGCGCGTCGAGGTCGCGGCCCTCGGCGCGGGCGGCGATCACGTCGCCGCACACCCGGCCCTGGTACTTGCCCATGTGCGTCAGCGCCGTCCGGCCGGTGACGTCGCCGACGGCGTAGAGCCAGCGTCCGTCCGTCCCGGCGACGGTCATGTGGTCGTCGGTGCGCAGCGGGCCGTCCCCGGCCACCCCGACCGCGTCGAGACCGAGGTCGGCGGTGGCGGGCCGGCGTCCGGTCGCGACGATCAGCTCGTCGACCTCGAGGTCGCCGCCGTCGTCGAGACGCAGCCGCACCGGGCCGCCGTGGAGGCGCCCCACGCCGGTGTCCGCGACGTCCGGGCGGGACACCTCCGCCACCGTGGTGCCGAACCGCAGCCGCACGCCGTGCTCGCGCAGCGCCGCGGCGACCGCGTCGCCGGCGAACGGTTCGGTGCGGGCGAGCAGCCGCTCCCCGCGCACCAGCATCGTCAGGTCCTCGGTGCCCAGCTCGCGCAGCCACGTGGCGACCTCGCAGGCGACGACGCCGCCGCCGACGATCGCGGCGCGCCGCGGCACCTGCTGCAGGTTCGTCGCGTCCCGCGACGTCCACGGCCGGGCGGCGCGCAGCCCGGGCAGGTCGGGGACGACGGCGGTGGTGCCGGTGGCCACCACCACCGCGTGCCGTGCCCGCAGCCGGCGCGGCTGCGGGCCGTCCACGGTGACCTCGCACGGCCCGCTCAGCCGGCCGTGCCCGCGCACGACGTCGATCCCGGCGCCGCGGGCCCACTCGACCTGCGCGGCGTCGTCGCGGCCGCTGGTGAACGCGTCGCGGCGGGCGAGGACGTCGGCGACGTCGACGCCGTGCGCGGCGACCTTGGCGGCGACGCCGGGCATGTGCCGGGCCGCGCCGAGCACCTGCCCCGGTCGCAGCAGCGCCTTGCTCGGCATGCACGCCCAGTAGGAGCATTCGCCGCCGACCAGTTCGTGTTCGACCAGCACCGCGGTGCGGTCGCTGCCGGCGATCGCATAGTCGGCGGCATTCTCCCCGGCGGGCCCGCCGCCGAGGACGATGACATCGAACACGTCGGACTCGGAACCGGCACCGATGGTCATGACCTCACGGTAGGCCGCGCCCGGACCGCGCGACCCCGGAATGCGGCGACCCCGGAATGCGGCGGCCGCGGCGCGGATCAGCGCAGGGCGGGGGAGTCGGCGTCGAAGATCAGCCCCATCGGGGCGAGCACCCGCACCACCTGTTCGGCGGCCCACTCGTCGAGGTCGCACAGCAACAGCACCGGCCACGGCGTCACCACCAGGGGGCGGTCCACGGCCGCGAGGAACTCCGCCATCCGCGCCGCCAGCACCGCCCCGGGCAGACCGCCGCCGAGGGTGACCGCCCCGTCGGTCTGGTCGAGCCATCCCACGGGCCGGGCCGGGGCCGGCGGGTGCGGCGCCGCCGGCTCCGACGGCTCCAGGCCCAGGGCCGCGAGGGTCGCGGCGACGCCGGCGCGGCGGGGCCGCTGCGCCGCCGCGACCAGCGCCTCGACGACGTCGCCGGGGGGCAGGCGCACCCCCGAGTCGGTGCCGTCGAGCAGCAGCGCCCACCGCCCGTCGGGCAACGCCAACGCCCCCACCTCGGGGGCCAGGGCCGCGATGTCGCCGGTGCCGTCGTCGATCCCGACGACGATCTCGCGGTCCGGTACGGTCCCGTCGAGGCGGTCCTGCACCCCGGCCAGCGTCTCCCACACGTCCACGTGCCCGCCGATGCGACCGGACAGCGGCGAGACGAGCAGGCGGTGCCGGTGCTCGCCGGGCAGGTCGAAGCCGTGACCGGTCAGCCGCGCGGTGAGCTCGGTGCGGTCCCCGCGCATCCCGAGGCCGCCGGCGGTGAGGACGAGGGTGCCCCCGGCGTGCTCGTGGGCGAGTTCGGCGAGGACCTGCAGCTGCGCCGCGGTCAGCCGGCCCCCCGAGAGGGGCACCTCGACCAGGTCGGCCACGGCGGGATCATGGGCATGCGGCATGCCCTCCAGGCTAGACGGCGCCGGTCGGCGCGCCGGCGGCGCGGTTTTCCGTAGGGTGTGCCCCATGACCCCGACCTTCGCCGACCTCGCCGCCGCGAAGTACGTGCTGCTGACCACGTTCCGCAAGGACGGCACCCCGGTGCCGACCGCGGTGTGGGCGGCCGCCGACGCCGACCGGCTGCTGGTGTGGACCGTCACCGACTCGTACAAGGTCAAGCGGCTGCGCCGCGATCCGCGGATCACCCTCGCGGTGTGCGACGTGCGCGGCAACCCGCGCAGCGACGCGGTCCCCGGCACCGCCACCGTGCTCGATGCCGCCGGCACCGAGCGGGCGCGGGCCGTGATCGCCCGCAGATACGGGATCCTCGGGTGGCTCACGGTCAAGGGCAGCGTGCTGCGCCGCGGCCGCGCCGGCACCGTCGGCATCGCCTGCGCCGTCGACGCGGGCGCCACCGCTCCGGAGACGGGCACCCCGGCCCCCGGGCACGGCTGAGAGCGCGTCGGCGCACATCCGATGCCGGCCGTCCGGGGTGCGAGGCACGAAGCCCTCGACAGCTGTGCTGCTAGTGCGGTAGCCGGGCGCCGCCGGGGGTGGTGGCGAAGACGTGGGCGTGCGACGGGTCGATGCGGACGTGCACGACCTGGCCTTTCTCCGGTGGATTTCGCCAGTGGACCCTGGCCACCATTGGCTCGTGCCGTCCGCCCACCTGAGTGCGTCCGAAGATGAACGCTTCCGAGCCGAGTTCTTCGACCACGTCGACCTCGAGTTTCAGTCCGCCGGAGTCGGCGATCTCGACGTGCTCGGGCCGGATCCCGAAGACAACCTCCCGGCCGGCGGCCGCCAGGGTGTCCCGCGGCACCGGAATCACCTGCCCGCCGAAGCGGATTCCGCCGTCGGTGACGGGCACGGTGAACAGGTTCATCGACGGTGAACCCATGAATCCGGCGACGAAGACGTTCGCGGGCCGGTGGTAGAGCTCGCGCGGTGACGCGCACTGCTGCAGCACCCCGCCCTGGAGGACGGCGACCCGGTCGCCCATCGTCATCGCCTCGACCTGGTCGTGCGTGACGTAGACGGTGGTCGTGCCCAGGTGGCGCTGCAACTGGGCGATCTGCGTCCGGGTCTGCACCCGCAGCTTTGCGTCGAGATTCGACAGCGGCTCGTCCATGAGGAACACCTGAGGCTGGCGGACGATGGCGCGGCCCATGGCAACTCGCTGCCGCTGGCCCCCCGACAACGCCTTCGGCTTGCGGTCCAGATACGCGCCGAGGTCGAGCATGTCGGCGGCCTCGGCGACGCGGCGGCGGATCTCGGACTTGTCGGTACCGGCGAGTTTGAGCGCGAAGCCCATGTTCTCCGCGACGCTCATGTGCGGGTAGAGGGCGTAGTTCTGGAACACCATCGCGATGTCGCGTTCCTTGGGTTCGGCGTGCGTGACGTCGCGGCCGCCGATGGTGATGCGACCGCCGTCGACGTCCTCGAGGCCGGCGAGCATGCGCAGCGACGTCGACTTACCGCAGCCGGACGGGCCGACCAGGACGAGGAATTCGCCGTCCTCGATGTGCAGGTCGAGTTGGTCCACCGCGGGGCAGTCCGAACCGGGGAACAGTCGGGTCGCGTGGTCGTACGTGATGGTTGCCATGAGAAAAGAGAGTCCCTCCACCGGCAGGAACGTGCCGGACGATCCGAGTGAGGTGAGTGGTGTGGGTATCGGTGCTGTCAGGGCGTCGTGGTCGAACTGTCGGTACCGGTGAACGGCACGTAACTCGAGGAGGAGATGGTGCCGAATTGCGGTCCGTCGCCGTTGTCGAAGCCCCACGTCGTCCAGTTGCCGTCCCGTGTCCGCCGCATCTGCACCGCGTACAGGTCGGCGGTGTCGATGTTCGCCGCCTCGGTGATCTTCCACGGCCCGAGCGGGGACTGTCCTTCGGCGATCCAGGTCCCCGCTTGGTGCCCGGCGTGAACGCTGGTGTTCTTGGGCGCGCAGGAGAACACCAGGACCGGTTTCCCGTTGACGGTGTGTGCCTGCAGGACTTCCATCTCGCCGAATCCGGCGGGCATCGAGAGTGGGGGGTGGATGTGCCAGTGGCTCAGGTCCTTGCTGGTGGCGTGGCCGACGACGGCGCGGCCCTCGGGATCGCCGGAGTTGGCGCGGGCGGTGATCAGCATGTGCCACCGACCGGCGTGTTCGAAGACGTAGGGGTCGCGCCAGGCTTCGTCCGGCCAGGTGCCCTCGCCGAGGCGTTCGTACCAGCGGCCGTCGGCCTCGAGGACGAGGTCGGGGTCCTTGGTCCAGGTGACCAGGTCCGAGGAGGTTGCGCGGCCGATGCGTTGTACGAGGCCGTTCTCGGCCCGGCTCACGCCGGTGTAGAACATGCTCCAGCGTCCGCCGGTGTCGCGGACGACGGAGCCGGTCCAGGTCGCGAGGTCGTCGAACGCCGGGGCGTCGGAGGCCGCCACTGCGTCGGCGGTCAGGGTCCATTGCTCGCCGTCCCGCGAGGTCGCGTGTCCGATGGCCGCACGGTAGTGGCGGCGTTCGCGGTCCTGCAGGGCGCGCGAGGCGCGGAGGAAGAACAGGTGGTAGTCGGTGCCGTCGTCGGTCATCCAACTGTCCCAGACCCAGTGGTCGGGAAGGGCGAGGCGCATCAGGTCTCCTGGGGTGTTCGGCAATCGGGGCGCGACCGTCGTGCTCTCAGCGCGGAGAGTCGTCTGCGGTCGCCGCTGTCGGCCGCCTTCGGTCCGGCGCCGGTCCGGTGCTGGCGCGGACGGTGAGTGTCACCGGGGCCGTGACGGCGGTGGGTACGCCGCCGTCCGCGGTGGGGCTGGGATTCAGCGTTTCGAGGACCAGGCGGGCGGCGATCTCGCCCTGCTCGCGGACGGATTGGTGCACCGTGGTCAGGTCGGTGAGTGCGGCGAGGGGGTGATCGTCGATCCCGACCACGGAGACGTCGTCGGGTATCCGCAGGCCCCGGCGGCGCAGGGTTCTGATCGCGCCGAGGGCGAGTTCGTCGCTGTGCGCGAACACCGCCGTCGGGGCGCGCTCCGGGGCCGCGTCGAGAATGTCGGCCATCGCCGATGCGGCGTTGAGGCCGCCCCAGTCGACGTCGCGGATGAGAGCGTGATCGACCGCGATCCCGGCCTCGGTCAGGGCGTCGACGTACGCCGCCGAGCGGCCCGGGCGGGCCGGCCAGCCCGGCTGGTCCGGGTCGTGGGCGGCGATCATGGCGATGCGCCGGTGGCCCAGTTCCAGGAGGTGGTCGACGGCCAGGCGGCCGGCACGATAGTCGTCGATGCAGACGTAGGGGTAGTCGGCATTCTGCCCGCCGGCGGCGATGATGCTGACGCCCATCAGGGCGAGCCGTTCCTGCTCGTGCTGGTCGACCGGGAATGCGACCACCACGACGGCGTCGACCTTCCGGCGGGCGGGCAGCCGGGTGAAGAAGTCGTGGCGGTCGTCGGGGCCGCCGACCTGGTACAGCAACAGGTCGAAGTGGGCCGCGGAGAGCACCGTTTCGATGCCGCTCACCATCTCGCCGAAGAACCAGCGCTCGAGGTGGGGGACGGCCAGCGCCACCCGTCGTGTCGGGCCGCCGGCGAGGCGGACCGCATCCGGGGAGACGACGTAGTCGAGACGGCGGGCGGTGGCGAGGACCTTCGCCTTCGTCGCCGCGGACACACCGTACGAGTCGTTGAGGGCGCGTGAAGCCGTCGTCAGTGAGACCCCGGCTTCCCGGGCGACGTCGCTGAGGCTCAACGCTGCAGGTCGATTGGACACAAGCCCGATGGTAGACCGATCGACCTTGATTTCGGAAGCGCTTCCGACATACGCTTCGGAAGCGCTTCCGAAATGTGATGCGCATCTCAACGCGGAGGAGTTATGGACTCACACCACTCGACCCCGGCCCGGCGGGCACGCAGATTCGCCGCCCTCGCAGGCGCCGCGGTCCTGCAGACGGTGGTGGCGTGCGCGCCGCCGGGCAGCGGTAACACCGCGACCGTCCCGACCGACCCGGTGCCGGTGAACATCGATCTCGGCACCGACCCGATCGAGTTGACCCTGTACGACGGTGCGGGGTTGAAGAAGATCGACGAGGCCCTGATCGCGGCGTTCACCGAGCGCCATCCGAACGTGACCATCACCCCGCGCTACGACCCGGACGAGGTGCAGGCCGTCAACGCCCCCCGGGTGCTCGCGTCGGAGAATCCGCCGGACATCGCGCGGATCATCGCGCTGCCCGCCGCGGTAGCCAACCACCAGCTCACGGCCCTCGATCCGTGGGCCGACGCCTACGGCTGGAACACGCTTCCGCCGGGGCAGAGTGCCATGTACCGGGTCGATGCGAACGGAATCCGCGGCACCGGCCCGCAGTACACGATGGCCAGCGGGTTCACGGTGACCGGGCTCTACTACAACAAGGAGCTTGCGAACCGGATCGGAATGGTCGAGCCGCCCACCACCGTCGCGGAATTCGAGCATGCCCTGGCGTCGGCGAAAACTGCCGGACTGATCCCGATCATGGCCGGCAACAAGAGCGCGCAGGTCACCTTCCTGGTCCAGATGATGCTGAACACCGCCCTCGGCCCGGACGCGGTCAACGGCTGGGTCTTCAACGCGCCCGGCGCCACCCTCGACACCCCCGCCGCGGTCGACGCGGCCGCGGTGGTGGCCGGCTGGGCAGCGAAGGGCTACTTCCCCGCGGACACCAACGGCACCGACGCCACCGCCGCCGCCGGACGGTTCGCTGCGGGCGAGGCCCTGTTCTATGTCTCCGGGAACTGGGATGCCGCGACCCTACAGGCCAAGATGGGCGAGAACGTCGGCTTCACCCTTCCACCCGCGCCCGCCGGGTCACCCGTGCTCGCCATGTCCGACCCGGTGTCGAACTTCGCAATACCCTCGGGGTCGGACGACAAGAACGCCGCCGCAGCCTTCCTGGACTTCCTCCGCTCCGACGCGGGCCGGCAGGTCGTGGTCGACGCCGGCTTCGCCCCGTCCGGTACCGGCCCGGTCCCGGCCACCGCACCCGGATCGCTGGGCGCCCAGATCCAGGCGGCCTTCGACATACTGGTCGCCGCCGACGGCCAGGTCCAATTCGTCCAGAACGCCACCAACGGCATGTCCGGCACCTGGCTACCGCAGGTCCAGATGCTCGTCGCCGGCCGAACCACGCCCGGCGAGATGATGGCCGCCGTCCAATCCGCATACGAGCAGGACCTCCTGAGATGACCTCCACCGCACACGCCCCCCAGACATCCCCCACCCGGGCGTTCCCGCATCGCGTCGCAACCCGGCCGGGGCGGGGCCACCGCGCCAAACGGGCCCTGACCGGATGGCTGTTCGTCCTGCCCGCCGCGGCGGTGTACACCGTCTTCGTCCTCCGGCCGCTGCTGAGCACCCTCTGGTACTCCCTCTACAACTGGGACGGCATCTCCGTCGGCAGCTGGGTGGGGCTCGGCAACTACCGCCGCGTGCTCACCGACCCGCAGCTGCTGTCCTCGATCGGGCACGCGTTCTTCCTCATCCTGTTCTTCACCGTCCTCCCGGTGATCGGCGGCCTTCTCGTCGCTGCCCTGCTCCAGGAGATCCGCATACGCGGCCTCGGAACCCTCACCCGCACCCTGCTGTTCCTACCGCAGATCATTCCCGGCGCGGCCGCGGCGGTCGCGTGGGTGTGGATGTTCTCGACCAACGGCACCGTGAACCAACTGCTCTCGGCCGTCGGCCTGGGCGGGCTCACCCGCTCCTGGCTCGGCGACTTCGACTGGGCCCTGCCCGCCGTCGGCGTCATCGGCACCTGGCTCGGCCTCGGATTCTGCACCATCCTGCTGATGGCCGGCATCGGGAAGATCGACATCTCGATCTACGAGGCCGCCCGGCTCGACGGCGCCAGCTTCCTCAGCACCTTCCGATACGTCACCGTTCCAGCCCTGCGGGCAGAGATCGGGGTCTGCGTCACCGTCACCATCATCGCCGCCCTCGCCAGCTTCGACATCGTGTTCATGTCCACCCAGGGCGGACCCGGCTACGCGACCACCGTGCCCGGCGTCCTGATCTATCAACTCGGCTTCACCGAATCCCGGGTCGGTCTCGCCAGCGCCCTCGCTGTCGTCCTCACCGGCCTGATCCTGATGGTCATCCTGCCGATCCAGCGCTTCTTCAGAGAGAAATGATCATGAAAACCTCCGCTCGCCAACGGATTCCCGGACTCGTCCTGCTGCTCGGCACCATGATCTTCTCGATCCTGCCGTTGCTCAGCATGCTGTCGGCGGCACTGCAACCGCAGGGCACCGTCCCGCTCGGGCTGTCGTGGCCGTCGAACCCGCACTGGCACAACTTCCTCGACGCCTGGCGCGTCGCGGAGGTGACACCGCTGATGGTCTCGAGCATCATCCTCGTCGCCGGCGTCGTCCCCGTCGCAGCGCTGTTCGCTGCTATGGCCGGTTACGGGCTCGGGCAGCTGCACGTGCCCGGAGGCACCGTCGTCTTCCTGCTCCTGCTGCTGGGGTTGACTCTCCCGAAGGAGGCGACGATCGTGCCGCTCTACTACCAGCTGCGCGAGATGAACCTGCTCAACACCCGCCTCGGACTCATCCTGGTTCTCATCGGCACGTTCACGCCCTTCGCCGTCTTCTGGATGCGAGCCCATTTCCTGTCCATGCCGAAAGAGCTCACCGAGGCTGCGGCCCTGGACGGGGCGGGCCCCTGGCAGGCCTTCCGTCACATCCAGATCCCGCTCGCGGTCCCGGCGCTGGCCTCGCTGTGTCTGCTGCTGTTCCTGTGGACCTGGAACACCTTCCTGCAGGCCATCGTCCTCATCGACGACCCCGGTAAGCGGACCATGGCGGGCGCACTGCAGAACTTCGTCGGCCAATACTCGACCGACGTCGTCCTTCTCAACGCCGGATCCCTGCTGATCATGGCCCCGACCATCGTGGTGTTCCTGCTGTTCCAGCGCCACTTCGTCAAGGCGATGATCGCCGGCGCCGTCAAGGGCTGACCGTGCCCGCCCACACCACCACCACGCCCACACCACCCGCAGGGGAAACCATGCCCACATCACGACAGTGGTGGCACGACGCTGTCATCTACCAGGTGTATCTGCGCAGCTTCGCCGACGGCACCGGCGACGGCATCGGCGACCTCGCAGGGCTCGCCGAGCGCCTGCCGTACCTCGTCGACCTCGGCGTCGACGCAATCTGGATCACCCCCTGGTATCCGTCACCGATGGCGGACGGCGGCTACGACGTCGCCGACTTCCGCGACATCGACCCGCTCTTCGGCACTCTCGACGACGCGGACACCCTGCTGGCCGCCGCCCACGCTGCCGGACTCCGCATCATCATCGACCTGCCCGCCAACCACACCTCCGACACCCACCCCTGGTTTCGGGAGGCGTTGCGCAGCGCCCCCGGTTCGCGGGAGCGCGCCAGGTACTTCTTCCGCGCCGGCCGCGGCGACACGGGCGAACTCCCGCCGAACGACTGGATCAGCGCATTCGGCGGACCGGCCTGGACCCGCACCACCCGAGAGGACGGACAAGCCGGCCAGTGGTATCTGCACTTGTTCGCACCCGAACAACCCGACCTCGACTGGACCAACCCCGAGGTCCGCACCGAATTTGCTGACGTTCTGCGCTTCTGGTTCGACCGCGGCGTCGACGGCATACGCATCGACGCCGTGTCGGCGATGGCCAAGGTTCCCGGACTGCCGGATGCCGGCCACGCACCGGGAGCCCGGTTCGAATCCAGCACGTGGGTCGACAATCCGCACTGGGATGTCGACGAACTTCACGACATCCTGCGCGAGTTTCGCACCATCGCCGACGAATACGGCCCCGACCGCATGTTCGTCGCCGAGGCGATCGTCCGCAGCCCCGAACGTCTGGCCCGCTACGTGCGTCCCGGCGAGTTGCACACCGCCTTCAACTTCGACTTCCCCAGAGCCGGCTGGGACCCGGCAGCACTGCGCGAGGCCATCGACCGCAGCCGCGAGGCGCTCCGCGAGGTCGGTGCGCCGACCACCTGGGTGCTCTCGAGCCACGACGAGACCCGCCACCTCACCCGATTCGGGCGCGCCGAAACCAGCACACTGCCGATGACCCTGACCGCCGCCACCGACTCCGATCTCACCCTCGGCACCCGCCGCGCCCGCGCGGCGGCCCTGCTCATGCTCGCCCTGCCCGGCGGTGCCTACCTCTACCAGGGCGAAGAACTCGGCCTCGAGGAAGTCACCGACCTCCCTGCGGAACTGCTGCAGGACCCGACCTGGGAACGGTCCGGGCACACCATCCGCGGCCGCGACGGATGCCGGGTCCCGCTGCCCTGGAGCGGTGACCACCCACCCTTCGGGTTCGCCGCCGACCACGTCCAGCCGTGGCTACCCCAACCCGACAACTGGAAGTCGAAGACCGTCGCCGCCGAATCCGACGACCCCGATTCGATGCTCACCCTCTACCGCACCGCACTACGACTCCGACGCACACTGCCCGCCCTGCGCGATGACTCTTTCGGCTGGCAGCCGTCGGCCACCGATGCCCTCGTCTTCGACCGCGGACCGACGTTTCGGTGCGTCGTGAACCTGTCCCGTCAACCGGTTGCGATCGACCCGGACGCAACCGTCCTGCTCGCCTCCGCCGCCCTGACCGATGCCCGTTCTCTGCCACCGGACACCGCAGTCTGGCTGCGCACCAACCGATAGGGCCGTGACACAGCCACTCCATCGAAGAACTTGTCGGATCCGGCGGTGACCACATCGAACGAGCCTTCTCGCCCAAATCCGCCCGATTTTCGGGGGACACTACGTCGAGCCCGTAGGTCGGCAGCCCGGCCCGGTTCCACCGCGCCCTGCCCTGAGCGCCGGGCTCAGCGAGCGCGGCTGACCGACGACATGTGGAAGTCGGGGACCCGCAGCGGCGGCATCGCGGTGCGGGTGAACCAGTCCTTCCATTCCCGCGGCAGGGTCCGCTCCGTGCGGCCCGCCTCGGTGGTGCGCCGCAGCAGATCCAGCGGGCTCTCGTTGAACCGGAAGTTGTTCACCTCCGCCGTCACCGCACCGTCCTCGACCAGGTACACGCCGTCGCGGGTCAGACCGGTCAGCAGCAACGTCGCCGGGTCGACCTCCCGGATGTACCACAGCGTCGTCAGCAACAGTCCCCGCTCGGTGCGGGCTACCATCTCGTCCACGTCGGCCGCGCCGCCGCCGGTCAGCACCAGGTTCTCCCCGGGCGCCGCCACCGGCGCCCCGAACTCGGCGGCCGCGGCCCGCGGGTACGCCAGCGCGTGCACCGCGCCCCCGCGCACCCAGTCGACCCGCCCGGCGTCCATCCCGTTGTCGAACACCGACACCGAGTTCGACGAGGCGGTGGCCGCGACGAACGGCGCGTACTCCAGGCCGGGGGCGGCCGGATCGGAGAACAGGGTCAACGGCAGCGCGGTGAGCCGTTCGCCGACGCGGGTGCCGCCGGGCCGCGACAGCGCGGTGTGCCCCTCCTCGGCGCCGCGGCCCTCCATCGACCACATCAGGTAGATCATCAGGTCCGCCACCGCCGACGGCGGCAGCAGCGTCTCGTAGCGCCCGGCCGGGAGGTCGACCGTGCGGCGCGCCCAGTCCAGCCGCCGCGACAGCTCCGCGAGCAGGGACGGTGTGTCGACGTCGGTGAAGTCGCGGGTGCCGGCCCCGGCCCACGCGCTGGCCCCGTTCAGCCCGCCCCGCTTGCCGTTGATCTCCACCGATCCTTCCGGCTCGGTGAACCGGCGCCGCACCCCGTTGGAGGTGCCCAGCCAGGTCGTCGACACCCGGTGGTGGGCGAAGCCGTAGAGCTGATCGGCGCCGTCGAATCCCGCGGCGAGATCGTCGACGAGCCGCCCGAACACCGAGATGTCCGTCCCGGCCGCGGCGTCGGCCCAGTCGCCGGGCACGCCGTCGCCGCCGACGAGCGGCATCGCGTCCTCGGCCGGGGACGCCGCCGCGGCCGCCGCCCCCGCCGCCCGCACGGTCGGGGCGATGTCGGCCGGGTCGACGCTGCTCGACGTCACCACCCCGACGCGGGGGGTGTCGCCGCGCTGCACCGCGATCACCGTCCAGCTGCGCGAGCGCGAGATCCCGTTGGTGGTCATCGAATTTCCGGCCCACCGCAGCGACGCCTCGCCGGTGTCGGTGACCAGCACGATGGTCTCGTCGGCGGTCGAGCAGCGCAGCGCCCGCTCGAGCAGTTCCTGCGCCTCGATCATCGCCCGCCCTCCGCGCGTGTGTTGAGCACGTTCACCGACCGCAGCAGCGCCGACGGGCAGCCGTGGCTGACCGGGGCGACCTGACCGGGCTGGGCCTTGCCGCAGTTCACGGCGCCGCCGAGCTGCCAGGTCGACGGCCCGCCGACCGCCTCGAGCGACCCCCAGAAGTCCGTCGTGGTGGCCTGGTACGCCACGTCGCGCACCTGCCCGGCGAGTTCGCCGCCGCGGATCCGGTAGAACCGCTGACCGGTGAACTGGAAGTTGTAGCGCTGCATGTCGATCGACCAGGACTTGTCACCGACGACGTAGATCCCGTCGTCGACCCGGGCGATGAGGTCGGCGGTGGTCGTGTCGGCCGACGGGTCCGGCTGCAGCGACACGTTCGCCATCCGCTGGAGCGGTACGTGATGCGCCGAGTCGGCGTACGAGCAGCCGTTCGAGCGTCCCAGGCCCAGCCGCGGCGCGAACACCCGGTCGAGCTGGTAGCCCACCAGGATCCCGTCCCGCACCAGGTCCCAGGACTGGGCGGCGACCCCGTCGTCGTCCCAGCCGACGCTGGCGAGCCCGTGCGCGACGGTGCGGTCCGCCGTCACGTGCATGACGTCGGTGCCGTAGCGCAGCGTGCCGAGCCCGTCCGGGGTGGCGAACGAGGTGCCCGCATAGGCCGCCTCGTACCCGATGGCCCGATCGTATTCCGTTGCGTGCCCGACCGATTCGTGGAGGGTCAGCCACAGGTTGGTGGGGTCGATCACCAGGTCCGTCGGCCCGGCCTGCACGCTGGGGGCCGCCGCCTTCTCCGCCAGCCAGCCGGGGATCCGCTCCAGCTCCTCGTTCCAGTGCCAGTGCGCGTCGCCGGCCAGATACTCCCAACCCCGCCCCACCGGCGGGGCGAGGGTGCGCATCGTCTCGAACTCGCCGGTGCGCCGGTCGACGGCGGTGGCCTCGAGCTGCGGTGCCACCCGCACCCGCTGCTGGGTGATCGTCGAGCCGGCCAGGTCCGCGTAGAACGTCTGCTCCTTGATCTGCAGACAGCTCGCCGTCACGTGATCGACCCCGTCGGTGTCGAGCAGCCGCCGCGAGAAGTCCGTCAGCCGCGCCACCTTCTGCGCGGTGGGCACCGTGAACGGATCGACCTCGTACGGTGACACCCACACCGCGTCCGGGTAGACCGGTTCGTCGGCGAGCTCGACCCGTTCCCGGTTCAGCGCCCGCAACGCCCGGGCCACCTCGATCGCCTGCCCCGCGGTCGCCGCCGCGACGGCGGGACTCAGCTCGGCGTGCGAGGCGAACCCCCACGTGCCGTCGACCACCACCCGCACGGCCAGCCCCGTGTCGACACTGTCGACGGCCGCCTGCACGGCGCCGTCCCGCAGGCTCAACGACTGGCTGTGCACGCGATGCACCCGCAGATCCGCGTGGGAGGCGCCCGCAGCGCGGGCGACGGACAGCGCGGCGTCCGCGAGCGCCCGCAGCGGCAGGGCGAGGAAGTCGGCGTCGACGGTGCTCACCCGCAACACCGTAGCGGCCCGTGCGCCGGCTCAACCGAACTGCTGCCATCCCAGCCGCACCACCATCACCAGCACCACGGTCAGCAGCACCACCCGCACGAACCCCGAGCCGCGCCGCAGCGCCGTCCGCGACCCGGCCACCGCGCCCGCGATGTTGCACACCGCCAGCGCCAGCCCCAGGGACCACCACACGTGCCCGGTCGCCGCGAAGTACACCAACGCCCCGAGGTTCGACCCGAGATTGATCACCTTCGCCATCGCCGCCGAGCGCACGAACTCGGTGCCGAGCAGCGTCGCGAACGCGATGATCAGGAACGTGCCGGTGCCGGGGCCGAGCAGCCCGTCGTAGAAACCGATCACCGCGGCCGCCAGCAGCACCACCAGCACCGTGCGCCGCAGCGTCGGGCGTTCGTGCGCCAGCGTCGTGCCGACCTGCGGTCGCAGCGTCACGAACACCGCGACCGCCACCAGCACCACCATCACGATCGGAATGAACAGGTCCCTGTCGATCCGCGAGACCGTCGCCGCACCCGCCGCGGCCGCGACTGCGGCCAGCGCCGCCGCCGGAGCCAGGACCGGCCACTGCAGCCGGATCCGACGGGCGAACGTCACCACCGCCGCGCCGGTGCCGCAGATGGCGGTGAGCTTGTTCGTCGCCAGCGCGGCCGCCGGCGTCAGTTGCGGGGCGACGACGAACAGTGCCGGCAACAGGATCAGCCCACCCCCACCGACGACGGCGTCGACCCACCCCGCGGCGGTCGCCGCCACCATCAGAACCGCCCAGTCGCCCGCACCCACGCGGCCATTCGATCACAGCGGTCGGGAGCAAAACCGCCGCGCCGTTCGTTGACCGGGTGTGACCGTCGCATCCGCATTCGTGCCGCCCCCGGCGCCTGGGAGGATCACCCCATGATCGCGCTGCTGTTCCTGGCCTACGTCGTCGTCGAGATCGGGGTGCTGGCCTGGCTCGGCTCCACCCTGGGCATCGGCGCGACGATCCTGCTGTTCCTCGGGGTGAGCGTCCTCGGCTACCTCGTCCTCGGCGCGCAGGGCCGGCGTGCCCTGCAGAACCTGGGCCGCGTCCGCAGCACCGCCGCCGACCGTGCCGGATTCGCCGGCGCCGCCGACCGTGCCCTCACGGACGGCGCCCTGATCGGTGTCGGTGCCGCCCTCGTCCTCGTGCCCGGCCCGGTCACCAGCGCCGCCGGAATTCTGCTGCTGCTGCCCCCGACCCGGGCCCTGCTGCGGCCCGCCGTCCGGGCCGTCGCCGCCCGCAAGGTGGCCGCGGCCGCCGCCCGCGGCGGCGGATTCCGCGGCGAACGGCTCGTGGTCGTCGACGGCGAGGTCGTCGAGCACACCGTCGTCGGCACCCCGCGCCTCGGCGCCGCGACACCCGGCGCGGGCACCGTGCTCGAGGGGGAGATCGTCGACCCCCCGCAGCGCCCGCACCTGCCCTGACGGGGCACACTGGGTAGCCGTGAGTTCCCCAGCCCCCCGCACCCAGCTTCTCGTCGGCGGCCGCATCTACAGCGCCAGCGCCCCCGACGCCACCTCGATGGCCGTCACCGACGGGCAGGTCGTGTGGGTGGGGGAGGACCGGCCCGGCCGCGCCCTGCACCCGGACGCCGAGACCGTCGACCTCGACGGCGCGTTCGTCGCACCCGCGTTCGTCGACACCCACGTCCACGTCACCGCGCACGGCCTGGCCCTGACCGGCCTCGACCTGTCCGGCACCCCCTCCCGCGAGGACGCGCTGCACCGGCTGCGCGACCACGCCGCCCGGCACGCCGACGCCCTCGTCTGGGGCCACGGATGGGACGAGACCCGCTGGCCCGACCCCACCGCACCGACGACCGACGACCTCGACGCCGCCGCCCCGGGCCGCGCCGTCTACCTCACCCGCGTCGACGCCCACTCCGCGGCCGCCTCCACCGCGCTGCGCGCCGCCACCGACCTCGTCGGACTCGACGGCTACCACCCGCAGCGTCCGCTCACCGCGGCCGCGCACCACACCGTCCGCGCCGCCGCCCGCGCCCTGCTCACCCCCGCCCAGCGGGCCCGCGCCCGCGCCGCCGCCCTCGACGACTACGCGGCACACGGCATCGTCGCCGTCCACGAGTGCGGCGGCCCGGACATCGCCGGCCGCGACGACTTCGCCGAACTGCTCGCCACCGACCACGCCGTGCAGGTCCGCGGCTACTGGGGCGAGGCCGTCACCACCGCCGACCAGGCCCGCGCGCTCCTCGCCGCGACCGGCGGCCACGCCCTCGGCGGCGACCTGTTCGTCGACGGCGCCCTCGGGTCGCACACCGCGTGGCTCGCCGCGCCCTACACCGACCGCCCCGACTGCTGCGGCACCGCCTACCTCACCGTCGAGCAGATGGCCGCGCACCTGCGGGCCTGCACCGAAGCCGGCATCCAGGCCGGCTTCCACGTCATCGGCGACGCCGCCGTCGACGCCGCGGTGCAGGCGTTCGCGGCCGTCGTCGCCGAGCTCGGCGGCCCGGCCGTCGCGGCCCGCGGGCACCGGCTCGAACACCTCGAGATGGTCACCGCCGAGCAGACCGCCCGGCTCGGCGGCTGGGGTGTGATCGCCAGCATGCAACCGGCCTTCGACGCGCTGTGGGGCGGGCCGGACGGGCTGTACGCCACCCGCCTCGGCGCCGACCGCGCCGCCGGGCTCAACCCGTTCGCACCGCTCGCCGCGACCGGCATGTCGCTCGCCTTCGGCTCCGATGCACCGGTCACCGCGGCCCGGCCGTGGCCGATGCTGCGCGCCGCCGTGCACCACCGCACCCCGGGCAGCGGAATCTCCCCCCGCGCCGCGTTCGCCGCCGCGACCCGCGGGGCGTGGCGCGCCGGCGGGGTGCGCGACGGAGTCGCCGGCACCCTCGACCCCGGCGCGCCCGCGTCGTACGCGATCTGGGAGGCGGACGAGCTCGTGGTCAGCGCCCCGAAGGACAGCGTGCAGCGCTGGTCGACCGACCCGCGGTCGCGGGTGGCGCCGCTGCCGGACCTCGAGCCGGGCACGCCCGACCCGGTGCTGCTGCGCAGCGTGCACCGCGGCCGCGTCGTGTACGCACGGTGATCGGGCCGCGCGCCGCCGCCCGGCCGGTGGTGGCCCGCAGCGTCGCCGCCGTCGCGGCGGGGCTGCTGTTGTTCACGAGTTTCCCGCCGCGTCCGCTGTGGTTCCTCGCGCCGCTGGGCATCGCGCTGCTCACCACGATCCTGGCGGCGCCGACGCGGCGCCGCCGTGCCGGCTTCGGCTACGGCTACCTCGCCGGCCTGGGGTTCTTCGTGCCGCTGCTGCCGTGGATCGGCGAGTACGTCGGCCCGCTGCCGTGGCTGGCGCTCGCGGCCGCCGAATCCGTGTTCGTCGGCCTGTTCGGGGTGATCGCGGTGCAAGTGCGTGCCCTGCCCGGTGCCCCGGTGTGGATCGCGGCCGGCTGGAGCCTGACCGAATACCTGAGGGCGAGCGTGCCCTTCGGCGGCTTCCCCTGGGGCCGGCTCGCGTTCGGGCAGCCGGACGGGCCGCTGGTCGGTCTCGCCGCGGTCGGCGGGGCGCCGCTGGTGTCGTTCGCCGTGGCGCTGACCGGCACCGGCCTGTGGGCGTGCGGCCGCGCCGGCCTGCGCTACGCCCGCGGGCACCGGGAGCGGTCACCGCTGCTGCGGGCCGCCGCGGTGACCGTCGCCGCGCCGCTGCTCGCGCTGGCGACCTGGCCGGCGCTGCCCGCCCCCGAGTCGGGCGAACGCATCGTCACCGTCGCCGCGATCCAGGGCAGCGTGCCGCGGCTGGGACTGGACTTCAACGCCCAGCGCAAGGCCGTGCTGAACAACCACGTGGCCCGCACCCTGGAGCTGGCAGACCGGGTCCGGGCCGGCACCGCGCCGCGCCCGGACGTGGTGATCTGGCCGGAGAACGCCTCCGACATCGACCCGCTGCGCAACCGCGACGCGGCCGCCGACATCGGCGCCGCGGCGGCCGCGGTCGGCGCCCCGATCCTGGTGGGCGCCGTGCTGGTCAACGGGGACGGCACCACCACCAACTCGGTGATCGTGTGGGACGCGGCCGGCGGGCCGGGGGAGCGGCACGACAAACGCATCATCCAGCCGTTCGGCGAGTACCTGCCGTACCGCTCGTTCTTCCGGTTGTTCTCCGACTACGCCGATCGGGCCGGGCACTTCGTACCCGGCGACGGCGACGGCACCGTCCACGCCGCCGGCATCCCGATCGGCGTGGCCACCTGCTACGAGGTGGCGTTCGACCGGGCGCTGCGGGACTCGGTGCGCGCCGGCGCGCAGCTGCTGGCCGTGCCCACCAACAACGCCACCTTCGGCGACACGGAGATGACCTACCAGCAGCTGGCGATGTCCCGGGTGCGGGCCGTCGAGCACGGCCGTGCCGTGGTGGTGGCCGCCACGAGCGGGGTCAGCGCGATGGTCGCGGCGGACGGTACGGTCACCGAGCGCAGCGCCCTGTTCGTGCCCGAGGTGCTGGTGGCGCAGGTGCCGCTGCGCACGACGGCTACGCTGGCTACTCGGCTCGGACCGATTCCGGAGCTCGTGCTCTGCGTCGGTGCCGTCGCCGCCGTCGGCGTGGCGCTGGTGCGCTCGCGCGGGCGGGGCACCACCGTGCCGGCCGCAGCCGGCACCGCGAGATGACCGGTCCACGGCCGGTTCGACAGGAAGGACCTTCGATGGCAGCGGCGACGCCGGCCGGGAACGACAGTGCGCCGAGCGCCCGGACCCTGGTGATCATTCCGACGTACAACGAACGCGACAACATCGGCCTGATCGTCGGCCGGTTGCACGCCGCGCTGCCGCACACGCACGTGCTGATCGTCGACGACGGCAGCCCGGACGGCACCGGGGACGTGGCCGATCGTCTCGCCACCGCGAGCGAGGGCCGCATCCACGTGATGCACCGCACGGAGAAGAACGGTCTCGGCGCCGCGTACATCGCCGGGTTCCGTTGGGGACTCGAGCGCGGCTACACCGTGCTGGTGGAGATGGACGCCGACGGCAGCCACGCCCCCGAGCAACTGCACCTGCTGCTCGAGCGGATCGACGCGGGCGCCGACCTGGTGCTGGGCTCGCGGTACGTGCCCGGCGGCACGGTCGTGAACTGGCCGTGGCACCGGGAGGTGCTCTCCCGCGGCGGCAACATCTACTCGCGGCTCGCGCTGGGGGTGAGGATCCACGACATCACCGGCGGCTACCGCGCCTACCGCCGCGAGGTGCTCGAGAAGCTCGATCTCGCCGCGGTCGCCTCGCACGGCTACTGTTTCCAGGTCGACCTCGCCTGGCGGGCCGTGCAGGCCGGGTTCACCGTCGCCGAGGTGCCGATCACCTTCACCGAGCGGATCATCGGCGAGTCGAAGATGAGCGGCAGCATCGTGCAGGAGGCCCTGATCAAGGTCACCGTGTGGGGTGTGCGCAACCGGTGGACGAAGCTGCGCGGTCTGCTGCGCCGCTGAGCAGCGGCCGGGGGGAGGGGTGGACGCCGACGGGCGTGCACCCCTCCCGGCTGCCGGGGCTCATTCGACGTTCTTGACCTCGATCTTCTTCCCGGCCTCCTGCTGCTCGGCGAGACCGATCGACACGGTCAGGATGCCCTTGGTGTAGGACGCCTCGACGTCGTCGTCCTTCGCACCCGGGGGCAGGGTCACCGAACGGCGGAACGAGCCGTAGTGGAACTCCGAGCGTCCACCCTCGGACTTCTCCTCGGTGCGTTCGGCCGTGATCTCGAGCTGCCCGGCGTTGATCGAGACGTTGATGTCCTTCTCGGGGTCGAGCCCGGGCAGTTCGGCCCGCAGGACGTACCGGCCGTTCTCGACGCGGTCCTCGACGCGGATGAGGTTGCCGCCGAGGGCGGGACGCAGGCCGGTGAAGGGGAAGGCGTCGAAGAACTCGGACAGGTCCGGGAACACCGAACGGGGACGGCGCGCTGGCACAGTGGACATGTCTGCTCCTCTCTGGGAGTCGGATCGATGGGGAGGTCGTTCCGACTCCATTCGACTCCTCTCGACGAGGTCCCGACAGGGCCGGAAGTCCCGGACCCGGCGGCGCCGAACGTTCGAAGAAGAGGTACTAGGGCAATCGATCGTTCGGCACCGAGCAGGACCGCCGAACGTTCGTCAGGCCGGGTCCGCGGTGCGACGATCGCGTTCGCGCCGCAGCTCGGCGACCTGCACCTGCAGCTCGGCGATGTGCGCGCGCGCCTCGCGCAGCTGGGTTGCCCGCTCGTCGGCCAGTTCGGCGCGCACCATCGCCAGATCCGCCTCGAGTTCGGCGACGCGCTGCCAGGCCTCGGCCGCGGCCCGCAGCGCCTCGTCGCGTTCGGTGCGCAGCCGTGCCGCCTCGAAGTCCACCGCCCCCGTCCCCGCCGCCCGGGGGGCTGCCGGCACGGCGCCGATCCGGGCCGCCGCGGCCTCCGGTGGCCCCGGATCCGGTACCGCCGGGGGCGGCGCCGGATCCGGGGAGGGGGTGGCACCGGCGGGGGCGGAGGTCCGGCGTTGACGCTCGCGCCAGGCGCGCGCACGTTCGGCGCTGTTGGCGTACTGCTTGCGGCGGCCGCCCGTCGCCGGGGTGTCCCCGATCGGTGTGCCGCCCGACGAGGCTGCATCGCTCACGACCGCAGGTTACCAGGGCGAACACCTCCGAACGTTCGAAACAAACGTTCGGAGGTCACGAATGGGTCATCTTTGCGAACGTTCGAATCGTTCGTTCGGTTTCGGTCGTTCTACCAGGTGACGGACAGATCGTCGGCGACACCCAGGTCGGCGCACAACCGGCGGATCGCGCTGCAGTCCTGCACCACCCGCCGCGGATGCGGCGCCGCCGCGGTGTCCGCGAGCATCTCCCGCCCGCCCGGAACGCGCTCCGCCTCCACGATCGCCGCCCAGGTTCCCAGATCGCTGCCGGTGAAGGCCTCGATGCCCGCCGCCAGGGCCTCGACCAGCTGCGCCCGGTCGCCGGGCCCGAGATCGGTGAACACCATCTTCAGCAGCTCGGCCGCGAGGGAGGCGTGGCTGAGCTCGTCGCGCCGGTGCAGGGCCACCGTCGTGCGGTTGACCGGCTGCAGATCCTCGTCCTCGGTCATCAACCCGAGAAACGCGCTGATGGACGTCTCCGCGACGGTGGTGAACGCCAGCCGGATCAGGGCCTGCGCCCGCGGATCCGGCGCCGCGTCGACGGCGGCGCGGTGCTCGCGCACGGTCCGGCACGGCGGCAGCGCCGACTCGGGCATCCGCCAGCCGCGACGCCGGCGGATCACCGCGCTCGCGTTGAGATGCATCAGGGTGTGGTACTGCTCGTCGACCATCGCCTGCAGCACCCCCGCGGTGACGGTGTCCGACGGTCCGACCTCGAAGAAGTCCGTCGTGATCAGCGCGAAGCCGGGGTTGACCACGTACTGCTCGATGTCCATGACGTTCTTGTTGTACGCGATCCACCCCCAGCCCCGCAGCCGGGCCCGGCGCTCCTCGTCCAGGGCACGGTACGCGGGGTGGGCGTGGAACGGCACGAGTTCGTCCGGGAAGTCCAGCCGGGTCGGATCGAACAGCTCGTCGAGATCGGGTTCGCGCTTCTTGACCGTGGCGCGCCGCCCCCATGACCGCGCCAGGCCCCGCACGACGGCGCTCTCGACGACGTCGTGCGGATCGTGGTCGGGCAGCGCGGGCGCGAGCAGCGGGCCCCGCGCCCCGGACAGATCAGGCTCGGCCATGGCGGCTCTCCGTTTCCTCGTGCGTCAGCTCCGCGAACAGTCCCGCACACAGCTCCCGATACCGGTCGGCGTCCGCGCCCAGCGGCGTTCCGGCCCGGGCCAGCAGGTCCGCGAACCCGGCCACCGAACCGGCGCCGACCACTGCGTCGAGTTCGTCGAGGGAGGCGCGCAGCGCCGCCCGGGCGGCGGCCGCGTGCGGATTGCCGGCCTGCACGTCGAGATACACCTCGGGCGCGCCGGCGGTGATCCGCGCGAGCAGCGCCCGCAGCAGCACGTGCGGCGGCGGTGCCGTCGCCCCCGCCACCGACGGGGACACGTCGAGCCGGCCCAGCGCCAGCCCGAACGCCAGAACGGCCGCGTGGGTGGCGGCCTGGGTGGCCGCCGCGACCCGGTCGTGCTCGTCCGCCGTCAGCCGCACCACCTGCGCACCCCACCGGCCCAGCGCCCCGACCAGCGACTCGACCGCCGGGCCGGGCCGGTGCTCGACCACCGCCACCGGCCGGCCGGCCATGCCCAGCGCCGGCGCGAACATCGGGTTCAGCCCCACGCACTGCGCGGACCACCCCGGCTCGCGCACGGCCCGCGCCCACGCCGACTTCACCGACAGCGTCTCGACGAGCACCGCGGCCGGCGACAGCAGCGCACCGAGCGGGGCGGCGGCGGCGAGTGCGGTGGTCTCGGGCAGGGCCAGCACCACTGCCGGAGCGACCCGGACCGCGTCCCGCATCGCCGCCGTGGGGGCGGTGACATCGCCGCGCAGCGCGGCCGGGTCGTCGCCGGCGGCCGGGTCGATCACCACCACGGCGGTGCCGTCGCGACGGAACGCCTCGACCAGCATCCGGCCGACCGCGCCGGCACCGCCGGCGACGACCACGGGACCGGCCGCGGCGTTCACGCGCGGGGGCCGTCCTCGGGCGACTCGTTCACCGACAGGGTGCGGCGCATCGCCACCGCCTTGACCATCGTCTCCTCGAGCTCGTCCGCCGGATCCGACAACGCGACGATGGCGCCGCCGATTCCGAACCCCACCTCGTGCTCGGTGGCGACCATGGTGCGGATGACGATCGACAGATCCGCCGCCCCCGTCGGGGACAGATATCCCAGCGCCCCCGAATACACGCCGCGGGGGCCGTCCTCGAGCTTGTCGATGATCTCCATGGTGCGCAGCTTCGGAGCCCCGGTCATCGACCCGCCCGGGAACGCGGCCCGCACGCAGTCCACCGCGGTCGCATCCGGGCGCAACGTGCCCCGGACCGTGGAGACCAGTTGGTGCACGGCCGCGTACGTCTCGACGTCGAACAGCTTCGGCACGTGCACCGAGCCGGGTACGCACACCCGCGAGAGGTCGTTGCGCACCAGGTCGACGATCATCAGGTTCTCCGACCGGTCCTTCTCGCTGTCGAGCAGGCTCTGCCGCAACGCCCGGTCCGCGTCCTCGGTGGTGCCGCGCGGCCGGGTGCCCTTGATCGGCTTCGACTCGACCACCCGGTCCGGGCCGATCCGCAGGAACCTCTCCGGCGAGGCGCTGAGCACCGACACCTCCGGGAAGCGCAGCAGGGCGCTGTACGGGGTCGGGCTGAGTTCCCGCAGCGTCTCGTAGGTACGCAGCGGATCCACGCTGCGCTCCACGGTCGCCGCATTGGTCAGGCACACCTCGTACGTCTCGCCGCTGCGGATCTCGGCGATCGACTGGGCGATCAGCTCGAGGTACCGCTGCGGCTCGTGCCGCAACCGCACCTGCGGATCCTGCTCCGCCCGCACCAGCGGCGCCGTGGCCGGCGCCGTGGCGGACTCCGGCAGGGACTCGAGCACCGCGGCGGTCTCGTCGAACCACGCGGTCGTGGCCGGCTCACCGGTCCGCTCGCTCAACGCCAGCAGATAGCAGCAGCGCGCCTCGTGGTCGAGCACGACCGCGCGGTCGGCGAACACCATCGCCGCGTCCGCGATGGGGGACGTGTGCACCAGCTGGCCGCCGGTGTCGGCCTTGAGCTCGTACCCCAGGTAGCCCACGTACCCGAGAGCGAACGCGAACGGCAGGTCGTCCCGCCGGGCGACCGTGCGCTCGGCGAGGCGACGGTCGACGTGGTCGAAGAAGGTGGTGTGGAACTCGGCGACCGGTTCCCCGGCCCGCTGTTCGCGCACCAGGGTCTCGGCGACGCTGTAGGTGACGAACTCGGCGCGTGGTCCCGATCCGTCCCCGAGGATGGAGAACCGCGAGTTCGGCTCGGTGGCGGCACTGCCGTCCAGCCAGAAGCTGTGCGGGCCCTCGGCGAACAACGCTTCGAACACCCGCTGCGGGTCCGGGTTGTGTGCGATCCGGCGGCTCTCGAGCACCAGCGCCGGGGGCGGGGCCGTCGGCGCTGGCGGTAGGGCCGGCTCCGGCGGGTGGGGCCGGGCCGGGGTCGCGTCGCGGAAGTTCGCCAGCAGTTCGCGGCCGTACTCGGTGCAGATCGATTCGGGGTGGAACTGCACCCCCCACAGCGGACGGGTCCGGTGGGCGACCCCCATGAGCAGCCCGTCCTCGGTCCAGGCGACGGCCTCGAGCTCGTCGGGCACCCGGTCGACGACCAGCGAGTGGTATCTCACCGCCGCGAACGGCGAGGGAATGCCGGCGAACAACCCGGTGCCGGTGTGCCGGATCCGCGAGAGCCGTCCGTGCACCGGTTGCGGGGCGCGCACCACGTCGCTGCCGAACAGGTTGCACAGGCCCTGGTGGCCCAGGCACACCCCGAGCACCGGCAGACCGGAGTCGAGCAGGGCGTGGGAGCTGATCCCGAAGTCGCGGGCCCGGTCGGGCCGCCCCGGCCCGGGGGAGACGACGACGTTGTCGAACCGGTCCAGGTCCAGGCACTCCCACGGGGTGTCGTTGCTGACGACCGTGGGCGCAACACCGTTGACCTCCGCAAGCAGGCTGTAGAGGTTGTAGGTGAACGAGTCGTAGTTGTCGATCAGCAGGGTGCGGATCGAACCGGCGGGCGGCGGCGCGGCCATGACCGGCCTCAGGTCCGGGTCTCGCGCAGCTCGGCCGACGCCGAGCCGGTGCCGTCGATGATGAGGTCCTCGACCCGGCACGCCTCAGCGATGAGCAGCGCGTACAACGAGTGCAGGAACTCGGGCGACATGGCGTTGCGGTGCGCGTAGGTCTCCGCGCGGTCGTGCACGACCTGCATCCGCCCCGGCTGCAGCATCGGGATGGCGTGCCGCTGTTTCAGGTGCGCGATGCGGGCGCAGATCCGCAGCCGGTCCCGGACGTCGTCGAGGAGCCGGGCATCGACGCGGTCGAGTTCGGTGCGCAGCCCGTCGAGCAGGCGGTCCGGCGTGGATTCGGCGGTGCCGCCGGCCCTGCGGTCGTTGCTGTTGTCCATTGCTTCTCGCCCCCTGTACCACGTCCCGAAACCCCAGTGGGTCATTCCGTTTCGCGTCGTCCGAGGTCGCCGGTCCGAGAATCCGGCCGGTGTTCGATCATGATGACACGCGCGCGAAGGCGCTGTCGGCGTTTGATCTTTTTGTGCCGTGCGCGCAACACGGCCGACCCCTGGGGGCCCGTGATACGCGATGCCGCCCCCGGGACGGATCCCGGGGGCGGCATCGTGAGGTGCCGGTGGGGGCGGGTCAGGCGCCGCGCCGCTTGGTCTTGAGCAGTTCGAGGCGCTCCTTGAGCAGTTCGTCGAGCTCGTCGATGGAGCGGCGCTCGAGCAGCATGTCCCAGTGGGTGCGCGGCGGCTTGACCTTCTTAGTCTCCGGTGCCGCGCCCTCGACCAGGGAGCCTTCCAGGCCGTTCTTGCAGATCCAGGTGCCGGGGATCTCCGCGTCGTCGGCGAACGGAACGTCGAACTCCTCGCCGTTGTCACAGCGGTAGCGGGCGATCCGCCGCGGCGCCAGATCGTGGTCACGGTCGGTCTCGTAGCTCACCGCCCCGAGCCGGCTGCCTCGCAGTACACGATCTGCCATGGTGGTGTCCTCTCTTGTGTGCTCCGCCCGGTGCGCTCGCCTCCGAGGGAAGCGAGCGTCCACAGTGCGGTCGACATCGGCGGATGCCGACCACTCTTGTCAACGCCCGCGCGGTCGAATCGGTTCCCGACCGCCCCGGGGCCGTGGGCGCGGGTCATTCTACCGGGCTGCCCCGGCCGCTCCGGCGCCGCGGGCCGGTAGGGTGTGCGGCCATGACCGGACGTACCCGTAAACCGGAGAACTGCCTCTGGTGCGGCCGGCCGGTCGCCGACGCCCCGCTCGGGCGCCGCCGCCGCTATTGCCGCCGCTCGTGCCGCCAGCGGGCCTACGAGCACCGCACCCTCGCCCGGGAGGCGGGCCTGCCGGAGGACGCGGTGGTCCTGACCGCCGACGAGGCGAGCGCGGTCGCCGACCGCGCCTTCGAGGTGCGGTGCGCGGCCGAGGACGTCGCGACCGCGGTGGGCGAGGGCGCGGGTCCGGAGGAGCTGGCGCCGCTGTGCGCCGACCTGGTGCGCCTGGCTCGCGCCGCCGAGCGGCTCCGCTGAACCGGGCTCCGCCGAGCCGGCGGCGGCCTCAGGCGAAGAACGCCCCCATCGTGTACACCACCTGGCAGAAGGTGCCGTCGACGTACTGCACGGAACCGAACAGTGCCGACAGCACCGGCCCGGTGCCGGTGTCGAGGGTCTTCGACAGCTGCGGCACCCCGCCGACGGTGTCGTCGAGGGTGGCCACGCCGCCGCGGAAGTTCTCCATGTTCAGCCATACGAACTTCAGGTCGGCCCGCGCCGGCAGGGTGGGGATCGTGGGGGAGACGAAGATCTTCAACTGCCCGATCTGCACGGGCGGCACCGCGTTGGGGCCGGGCTGGGCCCAGCCGGTGGTCATCGCGTACGGGGTGAAGCCGCCGCCGCAGCCGAGCCCGAACGTGGGGGCGGGCTGCATGAACGGCTGCGGCGTGTTGCGCGGCGGCGGCTCGAACAACGCCGGGGTGCGGGCCGCGTCGAGCAGGGACTCCACCGCCCGCAGCGCCTCGGGGGAATCCGCGGCGGCCGCCGCCCGCAGCGCATCCGGCGGCAATCCCGGGGGTGCCGGCTCCGCGACGGCGTGGGCGGGCACGGCCACGGCGACAGCCGCGGCCGCCGCGGCGGTGAGCGAACGAACGGTCCATCGACGCTGCTGCATCCAGAGCTCCTCGAGGATGGGGCGGGCACGGGCGACGGCGTGGTCGGCTCGACAATAGGGGGACCGGGTCCGCCGCGGGGCGTTTCCGGGGTCCGGTTCGAAAAGCGGTTACCGAAACTGTGATTCGAGCGCATCCGGTGACCGGATCGCGATCGAACGGTAACAAATCCTCGTCGATTCGCCGCGAGCGCCGCGACAGGTCCCCCCTCCGGTCTCGACTCGGGATCGATGCGGCCCGAGGGGTCGATTTTTCGGTCCGGTTTCGGGCCGAGACGTCGTCGCGGTGGTCTAGCTTGAGGGAGCGCTCCTGTCACACATTCGAGGGCGCGGACGATCGAAGGGGAAAGAGCTACAGCCACGTCGATCCGACCGAGGGGTTTTCCTGCACGGTGCCGGGGGGTGCCAGGACATCACTGGAATCACTTTCGTGAAGGGGAGTTCGTTGCAAGAGCGGCTGCACATTCCGCCCGGGGCCTTCCCGTTGTCCTCTGCCCAGCGCTCGATCTGGTTCGCACAACAGCTGGCACCCGAGGTGCCCGTCTGCATCGCCCAGTACGTCGACCTGCCCGGGGACCTCGATCTGGATCTGCTGCGCGAGGCCGCGCACGAGGCCGCCCGCGAGTTCCAGTCGCCGTACCTGCGGGTCGTCGAGGTCGACGGTGAGCCGTACCAGTACGTCGATCCCGACCTCGACCTCAGCGACATCCCGCTGCTGGACTTCTCCGATGCGCCCGATCCGATGGCCACGGCGCAGCAGTGGATGAACACCGACTACGCCACCCCGGTCGATCTGGCCGACGACTCGCTGGTGAACATGACGATCCTGCGGATCGGTGAGCGACGGCACCTGTGGTACAGCCGGATCCACCACGTCGCCCTCGACGGCTTCGGTGCCATGACGATGGTCAACCGGATCGCCGCGCTGTACTCGGCGGCCCACGAGGACCGCGTCCCCGAGCCACCCACCGCCGCCGACCTGCACGACCTCTACCAGTCGGATCTCGACTACCGCGGTTCGAACCGGTACGCGAGCGACCGGGACTACTGGATCGGGCGGGTCGCCGGGCTCGAGGATGGATCGACCCTGGCGCGGCGGGCGGTGCCGACCGCCGCGCGCAGCACCCTCGAGAGTGTCACCCTGCCCGACGACCTGGTCGCCCGATTGACCGACGCCGATGCCACGAGCGGATCCTCGGCCGCCGCGACGGTGGTCGCGGCGGCCGCGTGCTATCTCTCCCGGCTGACCGGCCGCGCCGACGTGATGCTCAATCTGCCGGTGTTCGCGCGCACCACCGCGGCGGCGAAACGCTCCGGCGGCATGCTCGTCAACACCGCACCGCTGCACATCCGTCTCGAGGACGACGACACCCGCGCCGACCTGGTGCAGCGGGCCCAGCTGGAACTGACCGGTGCGCTGCGCCACCAGCGGTTCAGCCTCGAGGACCTCCGCCGCGAGACCGGCACCGCCGGCCGGGCCCACAGCTACGGCGGACCGATGATCAACGTGATGCTCTTCCGGCAGGAGATCACCCTCGGCCCGGTCCGCGGCGAGTTCCACATCATGACCTCGGGTCCGGTCGACGACCTGCTGGTCAACATCTACCAGAGCGGCACCCCCGCGCGGACGTTCCTCGACTTCCGCGGCAACCCCAACCAGTACGAGCCGGACGAGCTGCGCGCACACCACGGCAGCTTCGTCGAATTGCTCGCCGAGTTCCTGCGGGCCGACCCGGACACGCCGGTCGCCCGCATCCACCACGCGACCGCCACCGTCGCCGAGCGCCTGCGGCGCGATGCCGACGTCGAGCGGTTCTGGCGTGCCGCCCTGGCGGGGGCGCCCGAGCACCTCGAGCTGCCTGCCGACCGCCGCCGCACCGGCCCGCGCGCCCCCACCGCCGCCCACCTCGAGGTGCCGGTCCCCGCCGCGCTCGGGGACCGGGGCACCGAGCTCGCCCGGCGTCACGGCGCCACCTCCACCGAACTACTGCACGCCGCCGTCGCGGTGCTCGTCGGCCGGCTCACCGCCGGCACCGACACTCTCGTCGGCGTCCCCGGCCCCGCCGGGGCGCTGCCGCTGCGGGTGCAGTTCGACGAGAGCGAGCCGTTCGCCGCGCTCCTCGGCCGGGTCACGGCGATACACGCCGCCGCGACCGCCCACGCCGACGTGCCGGCGGACCGGCTCGCCCGAACCTTCGACGGGCAGCACGTGCCGATCCTGCCGGTGCTGCTCGACAGCGGCGAGCCCGCCGGGGGCGGCGGGCTCCTCGCACACGCCGAAGTCGCGGTGCACACCGCGACCGGCCCCGAGGGCACCCGCCTGAGGTGTACGTACGCCGCCGACCTCTTCGACGCCGATACGGCGCGATCGTTCTGCGAACGTTTGCTGCGGATCCTCGACGCCGTCACCGCCGACCCGACGGCACCGATCGGGGACGTCGACATCGTCTTCCCCGACGAAGCCGCGGAGCTGAGCCCGGTGCGCGGACTGCCCGGCTCGTCCCCGCAGCTGTGGCCCGAGATCCTCGCCTCCGTGGCCGCGCACGTGCCCGACGCGACGGCCCTGGAATTCGAGGGCCGCACGATGACGTACGGGGAGCTCGACGCCTGGTCCAACCGGGTCGCCCGGGTGCTGATCGACGCCGGCGCCGGCCCGGAGACGTTCGTTGCCCTCGGCATCGCCCGGTCCCTCGAATCCGTGGCCGCGATCTGGGCGGTGGCCAAGTCCGGCGCCGCGTACATGCCGGTCGACCCCGCCTACCCGGCCGAGCGGATCGAGTACATGCTCGCCGACTCCGGGGCCGTCCTCGGCGTGACCACCACCGCCCACCGCGACGGCTTGCCCGCCGACGTGCCGTGGCTGGTGCTCGACGACGCGGAGTTCGTCGCGGCGCTGGACTCGGTCTCCGACGGGCCGCTGTCGGACCTCGACCGTCACGGCGCGCTGCATTTCGACCATCCCGCCTACCTGATCTACACCTCCGGGTCCACCGGCCGCCCGAAGGGCGTGGTGGTGCCGCACCGCGGGCTGGCGAACCTGTGCGCCGAACTGCACGGCCGGCACAGCCCCACCCCGCACTCGCGGGTCTCGCACTTCTCGTCCCCGAGCTTCGACGCCTCGGTGTACGAGTACATGACCGCGTTCGCGATCGGCGCCACCCTCGTCGTGGTGCCCCCGACGATCTACGGCGGCGAGGAACTGGCCCGCTTCTTCCGCGAGCAGCGCATCACCCACGCCTTCTCCACCCCCGCGGCGCTGGCCTCCGTCGATCCGGAGGGCGTCGCCGCCGAGTCGGTCACCGTCGCCGGCGACGCGTGCCCGCCCGAACTCGTCGCCCGCTGGTCCCGGGGCCGGCGGATGTTCAACGCGTACGGCCCGACCGAGTGCACGATCGTCGTCAACATCTGCGGTCCGCTCGCGCCGGCCCCCACGATCCCGATCGGCACCCCCGTGCGCGGCACGCACGAGGTCGTCCTGGACTCCCGGCTGCGGCCGGTGCCGATCGGCGTCGCCGGCGAGCTGTACATTGCCGGCCCGGGTATCACCCGCGGCTACCGCGGCAAGCCCGGGCTCAGCGCCGGCCGGTTCGTCGCCGACCCGTTCGGGGCGCCGGGGGAGCGGATGTACCGCACCGGCGACGTGGTGCGCTGGCGGCGCGACGGCGCCCTCGAATACCTCGGCCGGTCCGACTTCCAGGTCAAGGTCCGCGGCTTCCGCATCGAACTCGGCGAGATCGACGCGGTCCTGACCGCCCACGAGGACGTCACGTTCGCGGTGACGATCGGGCACACCGCCCCGTCCGGCGACACCGTGCTGGTGTCCTACGTGCTGCCCGCGACCGGGCGCACCGCCGAACCCGCCACCCTCACCGCGCACCTGTCGCGGAGCCTGCCGGCGCACATGGTGCCCACGGCGATCGTCGTCCTCGACGAGATCCCGCTCACCCCGGTCGGCAAGCTCGACCGCCGCGCCCTGCCCGTGCCCGTGTTCGCGGCGGACGGCACCACCTACGTCGCGCCGTCCACCGACGCCGAGAGGACGGTGGCGCAGGTGTTCGCCGAGCTCCTCGGCGTCGACCGCGTCGGTCTCGACGACAGCTTCTTCGACCTCGGCGGAAACTCGCTGATCGCCACCCGTGTCCTCGCCCGCATCAACGCCGCCCTCGGCACCGACCTGGGGGTCCGGGCACTGTTCGAGGCCCCCACGGTGCGGACCCTCGCCGCCCTCACCGCCGACGTCGGCACGGGCACCCGGGTGCCGCTGGTCGCCGGACCCCGTCCGGGGGTGCTGCCGGTCTCCGCGGCCCAGCAGCGGATGTGGTTCGTCAACCAGCTCGACACCGCCTCGCCGGCCTACAACATCCCGATGGCGATCCGGCTGCGCGGCCGGCTCGACCGGGACGCGCTCGCCACCGCCGTCACCGATGTGCTCGCCCGCCACGAGGCGCTGCGCACCGAGTTCCCGGCCACGGCCGACGGTCCCGTCCAGCGGATCCGCCCGGTCGAGCAGGTGCGCCTCGATCTCACCGCGACGACCGTCGCCGCCGAGGAGCTGCCGCAGCGTCTGGCCGCCGAGGTCACGGCGGGGTTCGACGTGGCGGTGCAGGTGCCGGTGCGGGCGCGGTTGTTCGCGCTCGGCGACGGGGAGCACGTGCTGGTGTTCGTGGTGCATCACATCGCGGCGGACGGGGCGTCGATGGCGCCGCTGGCCCGGGATCTGATGACCGCGTACGCCGCCCGCACCGGCGGCCGCGCCCCCGACTGGACGCCCCTGGAGGTGCAGTACGCCGACTACGCGCTGTGGCAGCGGCAGGTCCTCGGCGATCCGGCCGACCCGGATTCGCTCGCCGCCGCCCAGCTGCGGTACTGGCGCGAAACCCTTTCCGGCGCACCGGAAGTGCTGGCGTTGCCCACCGACCGGCCCCGCCCGCCGCAGCAGTCGTTCCGCGGCGCCACCGTCCGCTTCGAGGTCGGCGCCGAACTGTACCGGGCGGTCGGCGACCTGGCCCGCACGCACGGCGCCACCCCGTTCATCACGGTGCACGCGGCCCTGGCGGTGCTGCTGGCCCGGCTCTCGGGCAGCGACGACGTCACCGTCGGCACCCCGGTCTCCGGTCGCGGCGACCGCGCCCTCGACGATCTGGTCGGCATGTTCGTCAACACCGTCGTCCTGCGCACCCCCGTCACCGCACAGCACACCTTCGCCGAGCACCTGACCCGCATCCGCGACCGCGACGTCGACGCCCTCGCCCACGCCGACCTGCCGTTCGACGCCCTCGTCGACGCCGTCACCGACCACCGATCCGAGGCCTACGCGCCCCTGTTCCAGGTGATGCTGGCCTTCCAGAACACCGAGTCCGCCCACTTGCGGCTGCCCGACCTGACCGTCGACGTCTCCGAAATCGACACCGGCACCACCAAATTCGACCTGCACCTGATGCTGGCCGAGGTCCCCGGCGACGACGGCGCCCCCGCCGCCCTCACCGGCGCCCTGTCCTACGCGACCGACCTGTTCGACGCCGGCACCGTCACCGCCCTCGCCGACCGCTTCGTGCGGCTGCTCACCGCCGTGACCACCACCCCGCACGTGCCCGTCGGCGACCTCGACCTGCTCGAGCCGGGCGAACGCGAGCTGATCCTGCGGCGCTGGAACGCCACCGACGCCCCCCGCGACCCGCACACCCTCGCCGACCTGTTCGCCCGGCAGGCCGCCCGCACCCCCGACGCCGTCGCCGTCGTCTTCGGCGACGAGGCCCTGACCTACGCCGAGTTCGATGCCCGCACCAACCGGCTCGCCCGGCGGCTGATCGCCGAGGGCGTCGGCCCGGACCGCCTCGTCGGGCTCGCGATGCGCCGCTCGATCGAGCTGCTCGTCGGAATGTACGCGGTGATCAAGGCCGGCGGCGCCTACCTGCCGCTCGACCCCGACCACCCCGCCGACCGGCTCGAATACGTTCTGGGCAACGCCCGTCCGGTGTGCGTGCTCACCACCGCCGCCGACCGGACGGCGCTGCCCACCCCGGCCCCGATCCTCGAGGTCGATCGCCTCGACCGGACCGGCGCCTCCGACGCCCCCGTCGCCCCGGAGGAGCGCACCGCCCCGCTGACGGGGGACCACCTCGCCTACGTGCTGTACACCTCCGGCTCCACCGGCCGGCCCAAGGGCGTCGCGGTCGCTCACGCCGCGATCGTCAACCGGTTGCGGTGGATGCAGCACGCCTACCCGCTCACCGCCGAGGACACCGTCCTGCAGAAGACACCGTTCACGTTCGACGTGTCGGTGTGGGAGTTCTTCTGGCCGCTGCAGACCGGGGCGCGCCTCGTCGTCGCCGCACCCGACGGGCACCGCGATCCCGCCTACCTCACCGCCGTCGTCGAGCAGCAGCACGTCACCGTGGCGCACTTCGTGCCGTCCATGCTCGCGGTGTTCGTCGCCGCCACCGACCCGGCCCGCTGCACGTCGCTGCGGTTGCTGTTCTGCAGCGGCGAGGCGCTGCCCCCGGCCACGGTCGCCGCCGCCGACGCCGCGTTCCCCGCCGCGGACCTGCACAACCTGTACGGGCCCACCGAGGCCGCCGTCGACGTCACGTTCTGGGCCTGCACCGACGACGACGTCGACGTCGTCCCGATCGGCGCCCCGGTGTGGAACACCCGCGTCCACGTCCTCGATGCGCGGCTGCACCCGGTTCCCGTCGGCGCCGTGGGGGAGCTGTACCTGTCCGGCATCCAGCTCGCCCGCGGCTATGTCGGGCGCGGCGACCTGACCGCCGACCGGTTCGTCGCCGATCCGTTCGGTCCGTCCGGCACCCGCATGTACCGCACCGGCGACCTCGTGTCCTGGCGCCGCGACGGCAATCTGATCTACCTGGGCCGCACCGATTTCCAAGTCAAGCTCCGGGGCCTGCGGATCGAGCTCGGTGAGATCGAGCAGGCGTTGCTCGCCGACCCGGCCGTCGCGCAGGCCGCGGTCGTGGTGCACCGGCACCCCGCCGGCGCCGCCGACGGCTCCGACGGGGTGCTCGTCGCGTACGTCGTGCCCGAACCCGGCCGAAACAGCGATACCGCGGCGAGCCGCGCATCCGATACCGCGGCGAGCCGCGCATTCGATACCGCGGCCCTGCTCGGGGCCGCCGCGGCCCGGCTGCCCGGCTACATGGTGCCCGCCCACGTCGTCGTCCTCGACCGGTTCCCGCTCAACCCCAACGGCAAGCTCGACCGCAAGGCACTGCCCGCCCCGGACCTCACGGCCGTGCGGGCGGCGGAGCACGTCGCGCCGCGCACCCCGGTCGAGCAGGTCCTGGCCGAGGTCTTCGCCGGCCTGCTCGGGGTGGAGCGTCTCGGCGTGCACGACAGCTTCCTGGATCTGGGCGGCAACTCGCTGCTGGCCATGCGGCTGGCCGCGCGGATCGCCGCGGCGACCGGCACCGACGTGGGCGTGCGTGATCTGTTCGACGCGCCCACCGTCGCCGCCCTCGCCGAGCGGCTCCGCGACCGCGATGCCGCGGCGCGGCCCGCGCTGACCGCCGCCGCGACCCGGCCCCCCACGATCCCGCTGTCGCCGGCCCAGCAGCGCATGTGGTTCATCAACCAGTTCGACACGACCTCCCCGGCCTACAACATCGCCGTCGCGCTGCGTCTGACCGGGGAGCTGGACCTCGCGGCGCTGCGGGCCGCTGCCGCCGATGTCGCCGCGCGCCACGAGACGCTGCGCACCCGCTACCCGCTCACCGACGACGGCCCGATCCAGGTCGTGCTGCCGGTCGCGGTGGCGCAGCCCGACTTCACCGTCACCCGCGTCGAGACCGAGGACACGGTGCCCGCGCACATCGACCGGATCGTCGGCGCCGGGTTCGACGTCGCCACCGAGGTGCCGGTGCGGATCCGGCTGCTCACCCTCGCCGACACCGACCACGTGCTGGTCCTGGTCGTGCACCATATCGCCGCCGACGGGTTCTCGATGGGACCGCTGGGCCGGGATCTGATGACCGCGTACGCCGCCCGCGCCGGGGGCCATGCCCCCGGCCGGTCGCCGCTGCCGGTGCAGTACGCCGACTACACGCTGTGGCAGCACACCGTGCTGGGCGACGAGTCCGATCCCGCCTCCACCGCCGCCCGGCAGCTCGCGTTCTGGCACGACGCGCTGGCCGGGGCGCCGGAACTGCTCGAGCTGCCGTGGGACCGGCCCCGCCCGGTGCAGCAGTCCGGGCGCGGTGCCCGCGTGGCGTTCGAGATCGACGCCGACACCCACCGCGGCATGCTCGCGCTGGCCCGCGAGCACGACGCGTCGTTGTTCATGGTCGTGCATGCGGCGCTGGCGGTGCTGCTGGCCCGGCTGTCCACCAGCGACGACATCGTGGTCGGCACCCCCGTCGCCGGGCGCGGTGACCGCGCCCTCGACGATCTGGTCGGCATGTTCGTCAACACCGTGGTGCTGCGGGCCCGGGTGGACGAACGCGAACGGTTCGACTCCCTGTTGCGGCGGGTCCGTTCGGCGGACCTGGCGGCGTTCGGCCAGGCCGACGTCCCGTTCGAGCGGCTCGTCGAGGCCCTCGACCCGCCCCGGTCGACGTCCTACCCCCCGCTGTTCCAGGTGCTGCTCGAGTTCCAGGACATCGAGCGCCCCGAGATCGCGCTGCCGGGGGCGACGGCGCGGGTGCTCGACCTCGATCCCGGCCTGTCGCCGTTCGACCTGCAGCTGTCGATCGCCGAGCGGCCCGGCGGCGGATCCGGCGTGCGGGCGGCGTTCACCTACGCCACCGACCTGTTCGACGCGGACACGGTCGCCTCGTTCGCGGACCGGTTCGTGCGGATCCTCGACGCGGTCACCGCGGATGCGTCCGTGACGGTGGGGGACGTGGAGATCGTCACCCCGCGTGAGCTCGCCACCCTGGCCCCGGCGCGGGGCCGGCCCGCGGTTTCCCCGCAGCTGTGGCCCGAACTGCTGTCGTCGGTGGCGGCGATCGTGCCGGAGGCGGTCGCCCTGTCCTTCGAAGGCCGCACCGTCACCTACGGTGAGCTCGACGCCTGGTCCAACCGGCTCGCCCGCGTCCTCACGAGCCACGGGGTCGGACCGGAATCCTTTGTGGCCCTGGGAATTTCGCGTTCGATCGAGTCGGTCGCGGCGGTGTGGGCGGTGACCAAGTCCGGGGCGGCGTTCGTCCCCGTCGACCCCGGCTACCCGCCCGAGCGGATCGCCTACATGCTCGACGACTGCCGGGCCACCCTCGGCCTGACCACCACCGCCCACCGCGACGTGTGGCCCGCGGACGCGGTGTCGTGGCTGCTGCTCGACGACCCCGGCCTGCGCCGCCGCCTCGACGACGTCTCGCCCGCCCCGGTCACCGACGACGACCGCCGCACCCCGCTACGGTACGACCATCCGGCATACCTGATCTACACTTCCGGCTCGACCGGCCGCCCGAAGGGCGTCGTCGTCACCCACCGCGGCCTGACCAACCTCAACGCCGAAGTGCGCGAACACTTCTCGATCACCCATCGGGCCCGCGTCTCGCACCTGGCGTCGCCGAGCTTCGACGCGTCCCTCTTCGAGCTGACCAAGGCGTTCTGCGCCGGCGCCACCCTCGTCATCGTGCCGCCCAGCGTCTACGGCGGCGAGGAACTCGCCCGCATCCTGCGCGAGGAACGCATCACCCATGCGTTCGTCACCCCCACCGCCCTCGCGTCGCTCGATCCCGCGGGCCTCGACGAGCTGCGCGTGCTCGTCGTCGCCGGGGAGGCCTGCCCGCCGGAACTGGTCGACCGCTGGGCGCCGGGCCGCCACATGTACAACGGCTACGGCCCGTCCGAGGCCACCATCGAGACCAGCGTCAGCCCCGACATGCGCCCGGACACCACCGTCACCGTCGGTGGCCCCGCCATCGGCTTCCACGAGGTCGTCCTCGACGAACGGCTGCGGCCCGTCCCCATCGGGGTCGCCGGCGAGCTCTACATCGCCGGCGCCGGCCTGGCCCGCGGCTACCACCGCCGACCCGAGCTCACCGCGTCCCGGTTCGTCGCCGACCCGTTCGGGGCGCCGGGGGAGCGGATGTACCGCACCGGCGACGTGGTGCGCTGGCGCACCGACGGCACCGTGGAATACCTCGGCCGCTCCGACTTCCAGGTCAAGGTCCGCGGCTTCCGCATCGAACTCGGCGAGATCGACACCGCCCTCGCCGCTCACGACGACGTCGCCTTCGCGGTGACGATCGGGCACACCGCCCCGTCCGGCGACACCGCCCTGGTCGCCTACGTCCTGCCGGAGACCGGCCACCACGTCGATGCCGCCGCGCTGCGGGGGCACGTCGCCGGGCAGCTGCCGGCGCACATGGTGCCCGCCGCGATCGTCGTCCTCGACGAGATCCCGCTCACCCCGGTCGGCAAGCTCGACCGCCGCGCCCTGCCGGTACCCGACCTGTCGGCCACCGGCGAATACCGCGCCCCGGCCACCGACACCGAGGCCACCCTCGCCGACATCGTGGCCGAGGCCCTCGGCCACGAGAAGGTTTCCGTCGACGACAGCTTCTTCGACCTCGGCGGCAACTCGCTGATCGCCACCCGTGTCGTCGCCCGCATCAACGCCGCCCTCGGCACCGACGCCGGCGTGCGGGTGCTGTTCGAGGCCCCGACCGTGCGGACCCTCGCCGCCCGCATCCTCGACGACCACGCCGGTGGCACCCGCGTCCCCCTCACCGCGGGCCCGCGCCCCGACCGGATCCCGCTGTCCCCACCCCAGCAGCGGATGTGGTTCGTCAACCAGTTCGACACCGCCTCGGCCGCCTACAACATCCCGATGGCGATCCGGCTGACCGGCCGCCTCGACCGGGCGGCGCTCACCGCCGCCGTGCACGACCTGATCACCCGCCACGAAACCCTGCGCACCTGGTACCCGAACGAGAACACCGGCCCGGTGCAGCTGGTCACCGACCCCGCCCAGGCCACCCCCGACCTCGATCCGGTCCCGGTGTCCGCCGAGGAGCTGCCGCAGCGTCTGGCCGCCGAGGTCACGGCCGGGTTCGACGTGGCGGTGCAGGTGCCGGTGCGGGCGCGGTTGCTCGCGCTCGGCGACGGGGAGCACGTGCTGGTGTTCGTGGTGCATCACGTCGCGGCGGACGGGGCGTCGATGGCGCCGCTGGCCCGGGATCTGATGACCGCGTACGCCGCCCGCACCCGGGGACAGGAGCCGGCGTGGGCGCCGCTGCCGGTGCAGTACGCCGACTACGCGCTGTGGCAGCGGCAGGTCCTCGGCGATCCGGCCGACCCGGATTCGCTCGCCGCCCGGCAGCTCGAGTTCTGGCGCACCGCCCTGGCCGACCTGCCCGAGATCCTGTCCCTGCCCACCGACCGGCCCCGCCCGCCGCACCAGTCGTTCCGCGGCGCCACCGTCCGCTTCGACGTCGAGCCCGAGCTGCACCGCCGGCTCGCCGACCTCGCAGCCGCCCACGGCGCCACCGTGTTCATGGCCGTGCACGCCGCCCTCGCGGTGCTGCTGGCCCGGCTCTCCGGCAGCGACGACATCGCCGTGGGCACCCCCATCGCCGGCCGCGGGCACCGTGCCCTCGACGATCTGGTCGGCATGTTCGTCAACACCCTGGTGCTGCGCACCCCCGTCGCCCCCGGCCTGCCGTTCGCCGATCACCTCGAACGCACCCGCGAGGTCGACCTCGCCGCCTTCGGGCACGCCGACCTGCCCTTCGAGAAGCTCGTCGACGCCCTCGCCCCCACCCGCGCCACCGACCACGCCCCGCTCGTGCAGGTGGTCCTCGAATTCCAGAACAACGAACGCGCCCACCTCGCCCTGCCCGACCTGACCGTCGACGCCCTCGACGCCGACGCCCCCGTCGCCAAGTTCGACCTGCAGCTGACCATGGGGGAGAACCCGGCCGCCGGCACCGACCCCGCCGGCATGACCGGGGCCTTCACCTACGCCACCGACCTGTTCGACGCCGACACCGTCACCGCGTTCGCCGACCGGTTCCTGCGGGTCCTCACCGCCGTCACCGCCGACCCCGCCCGACCCGTCGGCGACCTCGACCTGCTCGACCCCGCCGAACGGCCCGCCGCCGCGCGACGCCCCGACCCCGACCGGCACGCCGAGACCCTCCCCGCCCTCTTCGCGCGGTCCGTCGCCGCAGCACCCGACACCGTCGCGATCACCGCCCCCACCGACCCGGCCACCCCGGCGCTGACCTACCGCGAACTCGCCGCGCGGGCCCGCCGCCTCGCCCGCGCCCTGATCACGCACGGCGCCGGACCCGACCGGCTCGTCGCCGTCGCCGTGCCCCGCTCGACCGACCTGATCGTCACGCTGCTCGCCGTCCTCGAGACCGGCGCCGGATACCTGCCCGTCGACGTGTCCTACCCGCCGGAACGGCTCGCGTTCCTCTTCGCCGACGCCCGGCCGGTCTGCATCGTCACCACCGGCGCCGACGCCGCCACCCTGCCCGCGGGGGACGCCCCGGTGCTGCTGCTCGACACCCCGGACACCGCCGCCCGGCTCGCGGAACTGCCCGACGGCCCGCTCACCGACGCCGACCGGCTCGGTGCGCTGCACCCCGACCACACCGCCTACGTCATCTACACCTCCGGCTCGACCGGCCGCCCCAAGGGCGTCGTCGTCCCGCACCGCAACGTCGTCACCCTCCTCGCCGAAACCCACGACCGGTTCGGATTCGACGAGCACGACGTGTGGACCATGTTCCACTCGTACGCCTTCGACTTCTCGGTGTGGGAACTGTGGGGCGCACTCGCCTACGGCGGCCGCCTCGTCGTCGTCGACCACCACACCGCCCGCTCCCCGGAGGCATTCCTCGACCTGCTGCGCCGCGAGCACGTCACCGTGCTCAACCAGACACCCACCGCGTTCTACCAGCTGATCGAGGCCGACCGCGCCGCCGGCGAGCACACCCTGTCGCTGCGCTACGTCGTCTTCGGCGGCGAAGCCCTCGACCTCGCCCAGCTCGAACGCTGGTACCGCCGCCACCCGGACACCGCGCCGGTGCTGGTGAACATGTACGGCATCACCGAGACCACCGTGCACGTGACCTTGCAGCCGCTGGACCGGCAGTTCGCCGCGACCGCCTCGGCCAGCGTCATCGGCGACGCCATTCCCGGCCTGACGGTGCACGTCCTCGACCGGCGGCTGCACCCGGTGCCGGCCGGCGTGATCGGCGAGATGTACGTCTCCGGCGGGCAGGCCGCCCGCGGCTATCTCGGCCGCCCCGCCCTGACCGCCGCGCGCTTCGTCGCCGACCCGTTCGGCGGGCCCGGCGCCCGCCTGTACCGCACCGGCGACCTCGCCCGCCGGCGCCGCGACGGCCGGCTCGAATACGTCGGCCGCAGCGACTTCCAGGTGCAGCTGCACGGTTTCCGCATCGAGCTGGGGGAGGTGGAGGCGGCGCTGCTGCGCTGCCCCGGCGTCGCCCGCGCCGTCGTGGTGCTCCACCGCGACGACCGCGCCGCCGACCGCCTCGTCGGGTACGTGGTTCCGGAGACCGCCGCGACCGTGGATGTGGCCGCCACGCTGAACCGGGTCGCCGGTGACCTCGCCGCCTACATGGTCCCGGCCACCCTCGTCGTCCTCGACACCCTGCCGGTCACGGCCACCGGCAAGCTCGACCGCAAGGCCCTGCCCGACCCCGACTTCGGGGCGCTGGCCACCGAGACCCGTGCCCCCGCCGGCCACCTCGAAAAGCAGCTCGTCGAGCTGTTCGCGCAGGTCCTCGGCCTCGAGACGGTCGGAGTGGACGACTCGTTCTTCGCGCTCGGCGGCGACAGCATCATGTCCATCCAGCTGGTCTCGCGCGCCCGGGCCGCCGGGATCGAGCTGACCCCCCGGGATGTGTTCGAACGCAAGACCCCCGCCGCGCTCGCCGCCGTCGCCACCCTCGGCGACGGCCCGGCCGTCCTCGCCGAACTGCCCGGCCGCGGCGTCGGCCCCGTGCCCCTGACCCCGATCGTGCGGTGGATGCTCGAACGCGGCGGCAGCATCGACCGCTACTCCCAGGCCGCGCTGCTGCGGCTGCCCGCCGGCCTGGACCGCGTCACCCTCGCGGCCACGCTGCAGACGGTGCTGGACCGACACGACATGCTCCGCGCCCGCCTCGTCCCCGACGTGGACGACCCCGCCGGGGTCGGCCTGCAGGTCCGCGGTCCCGGCGCGGTCACCGCCGACACGCTCATCCACCGCGTCCCCGTCACCACCGCCGCCGACACCGACGACTTCTTCGCCCTCGCCGCCGCCGAACTCGACGCCGCCGCCGACCGGCTCGACACCGCCGCCGGAATCCTGCTGCAGGCGGTGTGGTTCGACGCCGCCGCCGGCTCCGGGCGTCTGCTGCTGGTCGTACACCACCTCGCCGTCGACGGCGTGTCCTGGCGCATCCTCGTTCCCGACCTCGCGGCCGCGTGGGCCGCCGCCCTCCACGGCACCGCGGTCGAGGAGCCCCCCGCCGGCACCTCCGTGCGGCGCTGGGCGCACGCCCTCGTCGAGGCCGCGCACCGGTCCGACCGCGTCGCCGAACTCGACCGCTGGACCGCGATCCTCGACGGTGACGACCCGCTGCTCGGGGACCGTCCCCTCGACCCGGTCGTCGACACCAACGCCACGGTCCGCACCGTCTCCACCGACCTGCCCGCCGACGTCACCGCCGCGCTGCTGACCGCGGTGCCCGGCGCCTTCCACGGCACCGTCAACGACGGCCTGCTCACCGCCCTGGCACTGGCGGTCACCGCCTGGCGCCGCGACCACGGCACCGACGTGGACGACGTGCTGGTCGGCCTCGAGGGACACGGCCGGGAGACCGCCGTCGCCCCGGGCGCGGACCTGTCCCACACCGTCGGCTGGTTCACCACCATCCATCCGGTCCGGCTCGACCTGAGCGGTGTCGACCTGCCGGACGCGCTGCGCGGCGGCGACGCCGCCGGTGCCGCGATCAAGGCCGTGAAGGAACAGCTCGCCGCCGTCCCCGACCACGGCCTCGGGTTCGGCCTGCTGCGCTACCTCAACGCCGGCACCGCCGTCCGGCTGCGGACCCGCCCCGCCCCGCAGATCAGCTTCAACTACCTCGGCCGCCTCACCCCGGCCCTCACCGAAGCGGACACCCCGTGGCTGCCGGTCGACGCCTTCGACCGCGGCGGCGCCCAGAGCCCGGACATGCCGGCCGCCGCCGCCGTCGACATCAACGCCGTCACCGTGCCCACCCCCGACGGGCCGGTGCTGCGCGCCACCTTCTCCTACCCGCAGCACCTGCTCGCCGACGCCGACGTCGCCGCCCTCACCGACCGGTGGGCGGCCGCGGCCGCCGCCCTGGCCCGGCATGCAAGCGACCCGCACGCCGGCGGCCTGACCCCGTCCGACGTGCCCCTCGTCGCCCTCGACCAGCCCACCCTCGACCGCCTCGAACGCCACTACCGGGCGGCCGGGCACGACACCGGCCTGGCCACCGTGTGGCCCGTCGCCCCGCTGCAGGCCGGGTTGCTGTTCCACGCCCTGCTTTCCGCGCAGTCCGCCGACGCCTACGTCGTGCAACTCGTCCTCGACCTGCACGGCACCGTCGACCCGGACCGGCTGCGCCGCGCCGCGCAGCTGCTGCTCGACCGGCACCCCAACCTGCGGGCCGCGTTCGCCGACGACGGCTCCGGCGGCTTCGTCCAGGTCGTCCCCGCCCGCGTCGAACTGCCCTGGACGGTGCTGGACCTGACCGGCCTCGACGATCCGGACCGTCAGGCGGCGCGCCTGCTCGACGAGGACCGCCGCACCCGATTCGACACCGCCGTCGCCCCGCTGCTGCGCGCCACCCTCGTCCGGGTCGCCGCCGACCGGTACCGGCTGGCCCTGACCAATCACCACATCCTGCTCGACGGCTGGTCCACGCCGCTGCTGGTCAAGGACCTGCTGCTGCTGTACGCCACCGACGGCGACACCGCCGCCCTCGACCGGCCCCGCAGCTACGGCGACTATCTGCAGTGGCTGGCCGGGCAGGACCCCGACACCGCCGCGGACGCCTGGGCCCACACCCTCGCCGGTCTCGACGAGCCCACCCTGCTCGCCCCCGCGCACCGCCCCGGCCGCACCGCCGCGGTCTCGCAGGACCTCGACCTGGACCTGCCGTCCGGTCTCGCCGCGCGCCTCGACGCCGTCGCCACCGACCGCGGCGTGACCGTCAACACCGTGGTGCAGACCGCGTGGGCGCTCGTGCTCGGCGCGCTGACCGGCCGCCACGACGTCGTCTTCGGCGCCACCGTCTCCGGCCGGCCCCCACAGGTCGCCGGCATCGAGTCGATGGTCGGGCTGTTCATCAACACCGTCCCCGTCCGGGTCACCGTGCGGCCCGCCGAGACCCTCGGCGCCCTGCTCGACCGGGTGCAGGCCGAGCAGGCGGCCATGCTCGACCACCACCACATCGGTCTGAGCGCCATCGAACGCCGCGTCGGCGCCGCCGCCGGCTTCGACACCCTCACCGTGTTCGAGTCCTACCCGGTGGACCGGGCCGGGTTGACCGAGGACACCGACATCGCCGGGATGCGGGTGGCCGGCATCAGCGGCCACGACGCCGCGCACTACCCGCTGAGCATCGTCGCGCACCCGGCCGGCACCGGCGACACCGCGACCCTGCACCTGCGGCTGAAGTACCTGCCCGAGGTGTTCGACCGCCCGGCCGTCGAGACCGTCGCCCGCCGCATCGAGCGGGCCCTGACCACCCTGGCCACCGATTTCGACGCCCCGGCCGCGGCCGTCGACGTGCTCCTCGACGACGAACGCGCCGTCCTCGCCCCGGTCCGCGGTCCCGCCGGCGGCACCACCCGCACCCTGCCGGAGCTGTTCACCGCGACCGCCGCCGCCCATCCGGACGCCGTCGCGATCGTCGACGGCGCCGCCCGGTGGACCTACCGCCGGCTCGACGAATGGTCCACCCGCGCCGCCCGCGTCCTGCTCGACCTCGGCGTGGGTCCGGAAACCTTCGTGGCCCTGGGGATTTCGCGATCGTTGCACTCGGTGGCCGCGATGTGGGCGGTCACCAAGACCGGCGCCGCGTTCGTGCCCGTCGACCCGAACTATCCCACCGACCGCATCGCCTTCATGCTCGCCGACAGCGGCGCCACCCTCGGCGTGACCACCGCCGCGCACCGCGACACGCTGCCGGACACCGCCCGCTGGCTCACCGTCGACACCGACGCCTTCGCCGCCCGGCTCGCCGACGCCTCGACCGACCCGATCGGCGACGCCGACCGCCGCAGCCCGCTGCGCCTGGACCACCCCGCCTACCTCATCTACACCTCCGGCTCCACCGGCCGCCCGAAGGGCGTGGTGACCACCCACCGCAGCCTCGAGAACTTCGCCCTCGACCAGCGCAGCCGGTTCGGCGCCGGCCCCGGCGCGACCGTCATGCACTTCTCCTCGCCGAGCTTCGACGCCTCGATCTTCGAATACCTGCTCGCGTTCGGTTCCGGTGCCACCCTGGCGGTCGTACCGCCCACCGTGTACGGCGGCGACGAACTCGCCCGCGTCCTACGCGCGCACGGCGTCACCCACGGCTTCATCACCCCCGCCGCCCTGGCCTCCCTGCCCCCCGACAACCTCGACGCCTTCGCCGAGCTCGCCGTCGGCGGCGAGGCATGGCCGTCGGAACTGCGCGACACCTGGGCGCCCGGCCGGCGCCTGGTCAACGCCTACGGCCCCACCGAAACCACGATCATGGCCGCCATCAGCGCCCCGATGACCGTCGCCGGCCCCATCACACTCGGCGGCCCGCTGCGCGGCGTCCGCGCCCTCGTCCTCGACGCCGCCCTGCGCCCCGTGCCCGCCGGCGTCGCGGGCGAGCTGTACCTCGGCGGCCTCGGCCTGGCCCGCGGCTACCACGCCCGCCCCGACCTGACGGCCGGCCGGTTCGTCGCGGATCCGTTCGGGGCGCCGGGGGAGCGGCTGTACCGCACCGGCGACGTGGTGCGCTGGACCGACGCCCTCGAACTCGAATACGTGGGCCGCTCCGACTTCCAGGTCAAGGTCCGCGGCTTCCGCATCGAACTCGGCGAGATCGACGCCGCGCTGTGCAGCCACCCGGGCGTCGCATTCGCCGCGACCCTCGGCCACACCGCCCCGTCGGGGGAGACCGTACTCGTCGCCTACGTCCTGCCCACCCCCGGACACGACATCGACGCCGACGCCCTGCGCGCGCACGTCGGCGACCGGCTGCCGGCGCACATGGTGCCCGCCGCGGTCGTCGTCCTCGACGAGATCCCCCTCACCCCGGTCGGCAAGCTCGACCGCCGCGCCCTGCCCGCACCGGACCTGTCCGGCGGCAGCGGCGACTACGTCCCACCCGCCGACGCACTCGAAACCGCCGTCGCCGGGGTGTTCGCCGACGTCCTCGGCCTCGACCGGGTCTCGGTCACCGACAGCTTCTTCGACATCGGCGGCAACTCCCTCGTCGCGACCCGCGCCGCCTCCCGCCTCGGCGCCGCCCTCGGGGTCGACCTCGGGGTGCGGGCCCTGTTCGAGGCCCCCACCGTCCGCGCCCTCGCCGCCCGCCTCGCCGAAACCCCGGGCGCCGAACCCGCCATCGGCACCGGACCGGCCCGGCGCCCGCGTCCCGACCGCATCCCGCTGTCCCCGGCCCAGCAGCGCATGTGGTTCGTCAACCAGTTCGACACCAGCTCCCCGGCCTACAACATCCCGCTCGCGATCCGGCTGACCGGCCATCTGTCCGTCGCCGCGCTCGACACCGCCGTCCGCGACGTCCTGGCCCGGCACGAGAGCCTGCGTACCGTCTACCCGGCCGGCCCCACCGGGCCCGTGCAGCGGATCCTCGACGCCGACGACGTCGGCCTCACCGTCGACGTCGTGCCCGCCACCGAGGAGACCGTCGTCGCCGCCGCCGCAGAGTTCGCCGCCACCGGATTCGACGTCACCGTCGACGTGCCGCTACGGGCGCGGGTGTACACCCTCGGCCGCGACGACCATCTCGCCGTCCTCGTCGTCCACCACATCGCCGCCGACGGCTTCTCCACCGCCCCCCTGGCCCGCGACCTGATGACCGCCTACCAAGCCCGCACCCGCGGCGACGCCCCCGCCTGGGCGCCGCTCGAGGTGCAGTACGCCGACTACACCCTCTGGCAGCTCGGCCGCCTCGGCGACGCCGACACCCCCGGCTCCCTCGCCGCCACCCAGCTCGACTACTGGCGCACCACCCTCGCCGGCCTGCCCGAGGTCCTCACCCTCCCCACCGACCGGCCGCGGCCCGCGCAACGGTCCTTCCGCGGCGACGTCGTCCGCTTCCCGATCGACGCCGCCCTGCACGACCGCCTGACCCGCCTCGCCCACGCCCACGGCACCACCGTGTTCATGGCCGTCCACGCCGCCCTCGCGGTGCTGCTGGCCCGGCTCTCCGGCAGCGACGACATCGCCGTGGGCACCCCCATCGCCGGCCGCGGGCACCGTGCCCTCGACGACGTCGTCGGCATGTTCGTCAACACCCTCGTGCTGCGCACCCGCGTCCCCGGGCAGATCACCTACACCGACCTGCTCACCGACGTCACCACCACCGACCTCGACGCCTTCGCCCACGCCGACGTCCCCTTCGAACAGGTCGTCGACGCCGTCGACCCCGCCCGCTCCACCGCCCACGCGCCGCTGTTCCAGGTCTCCCTCGAATTCCAGAACACCGAACGCCCCCGCCTGGAACTGCCGCACCTGACCGTCACCGGCCTGCCCCTGGATCCGACGGTGGCCAACTTCGACCTCGAACTGTTGCTCGGCGAGAACCACGACGACACCGGCGCCCCCACCGGCTTCGACGCCGCCCTCGTCTACGCCACCGACCTGTTCGACGCCGACACCGTCGCCGCCGTCGCCGACCGGTTCGTCCGCCTCCTCGACGCCGTCACCGGCGCCCCCGGCACCCCCGTCGGCGACCTCGACCTCGTCACCGCCGACGAGACCCGCGCCCTGGTCCCCGCGCACGGCCCGCACACCCTCGGCACCCGGCTGTGGCCACAGATCCTCGCCGACGCCGTCGCCGTCGATCCCGACGCCCTCGCCGTCGTCGACGGGCCCCGCCGCGCCACCTACCGCGATCTCGACGCCCACTCGAGCCGCCTCGCCCGGATGCTCGTCGACTACGGCGTCGGCCCCGAGACCGTCGTCGCCCTCGGCCTGCCCCGCAGCCTCGACTCCGTGACCGCGCTGTGGGCCGTGACCAAGACCGGCGCCGCCTTCGTGCCCGTCGACCCGAGCTACCCCCGCGACCGCATCGAATACATGCTCGCCGACAGCGGCGCCGCCCTCGGCCTCACCGTCACCGCCCACCGCGACGGGCTGCCCGCCACCGTGCCGTGGTTCGCCCTCGACTCCGCCACCACCGTCGCCGAACTCGCGCCGTACCCGCCCGAACCCCCGACCGACACCGACCGCACCGCGCCCCTCGAACCCGACCATCCCGCCTACCTGATCTACACCTCCGGTTCGACCGGCCGGCCCAAGGGCGTCGTGCTCACCCACCGCGGCCTGTCCGACCTCGCCGTCGAGGAACACCTCCACCTCGACGTCCGGCCCGGCAGCCGCGTCTCGCACCTGGCCTCACCGAGCTTCGACGCCTCGGTGTTCGAACAGATGATGGCCCTCTCGGCCGGCGCCACCCTCGTGATCGTGCCCCCGACCGTGTACGGCGGCGACGAACTCGCCGACGTCCTGCACACCGAACAGGTCACCCACGCGTTCATCACGCCCACCGCGCTGGCCTCCCTCGACCCGGACGCCGTCGACAGCCTGGAGGTGCTCCTCGTCGCCGGCGAGGCGTGCCCACCCGAACTCGTCGCCCGCTGGGCCCCCGGCCGCCGCATGGTCGACGCCTACGGCCCCACCGAGGCGACCATCATGACCTCCGTCAGCGACCCCCTGACCCCGGGCGAACCCGTCACCATCGGCCGGCCGACCCGCGCCTTCCACGCCGTCGTCCTCGACACCCGGCTGCGCCCCGTGCCCGTCGGCGTCGCCGGCGAACTGTACGTCGCCGGGCCGGGCCTCGCGCGCGGCTACCACGCCCGACCCGACCTGACCGCCGCGCGCTTCGTCGCCGACCCGTTCGGAATGCCGGGGGAGCGGATGTACCGCACCGGCGACGTCGTGCGCTGGACCAAGGAGCACGACCTCGAGTACGTCGGCCGCTCCGACTTCCAGGTCAAGGTCCGCGGCTTCCGCATCGAACTCGCCGAGATCGACGCCGCACTCACCGGACACCGGGACGTGGCGTTCGCCCACACCATCGGCCACACCGCCCCGTCGGGGGAGACCGTCCTCGTCTCCTACGTGCTGCCCGCCCCCGGCACCGCCCCCGGCCCCGCCGACATCAGAGAGCATGTGTCGCAACACCTTCCGGCGCACATGGTGCCCACGGCCGTGATCGTGCTCGACAGGATCCCGCTCACGCCCGCCGGCAAACTGGACCGGCGCGCCCTGCCGGAGCCGGACTTCTCGGCGCTCGGCGGCGCCTACCGCGCCCCGGCCACGGACCTCGAGCGCACCGTGGTGGGGGTGTTCGTCGAGCATCTCGGCCTCGACCGGGTCTCGGTCGACGACAACTTCTTCGACCTCGGCGGCACCTCGCTGCTCGCCACCCGGATGCTGCCGGCGCTCGGCGAACGTCTCGGCCGTCCGGTCCCGCTGCAGTCGATCTTCGTCCATCCGACCCCCGCCGGCCTCGCCGCCCACCTCGGCGGCCCGCAGGAACGCACCGGCATCGACGAGGCCCTGCAGGTGCTCGTGCCGCTACGTGAAGGCACCGGCGCACCGCTGTTCTGCCTCCACCCGGCCGCCGGCCTGTCGTGGGCGTACGCGCCGCTCGCACAACGCATCGGCGGCGACCGGCCGGTCTACGGGCTGCAGCTGCCCACACTCAGCGGCGGCCCCGCCCCGGAGTCCGTCACCGCGCTGGCCCAGCGGTACGTCGAGGAGATCCGGCGCATCCAGCCCCACGGCCCCTACCACCTGCTCGGCTGGTCGCTCGGCGGCGTCGTCGCCCACGCGGTCGCCGTGGACCTGCGCCGGGCGGGGGAGCGCGTGGACACCCTGGCCCTGCTCGACAGCCACCTCAGCGTCCGGGGCGCTGGGTCGGTCGGGGTCCGCGACATGCTCCGCGACCTCGGCGTGCCGGTCGACGCCGAGCAGGACCCGACCTACGACCAGGCGTCGGCGCTCCTCGACGCCGCGCTCGGCGGCGGCACCGGCCTGACCGCCGCGCACCTCGAGCGGATCCACCGCGGCTCGGCCGCCGCGTTGCGGGCCGCCCGCCGGCACACGCCCGCCACCTTCGACGGGGACGTGCTGTTCTTCACCGCCACCCGGTCCGCGGCACCGGCGCCGGCGGTCGCGGCCTGGCACAACGTGGTGTCGGGGGAGATCCACCAGTACCGGATCGACTGCGACCACCACGAGATGGTGGCCCCGCACGCGGTCGAAGCGATCGTGCGGGTCCTGTCGGCGCGGCTGGCGGACACCGCGATCACCGGCGCGGGCCCGCGGGGCTGAGACCACCGCCCGGCACATCGGGGCGGACCGGATCGACCTCCCGGTCCATAACGTCAGAAGGCGACCGCGCTTGCGCGGCCGCCACGTCCCGGCGATCTCGCCCTCGATGAGCACTGCGCGCGGCCCTGACGAGCTGCCGCCGGCCCCTCCGGTCATATATCCGATCCGGCGCGTCGACCCAGAACAGGTCGGCACGCGGCGGGGACGTGGGGTCTGCGACCGATCACCGCCCGAGCGGGCTGTAGAAGACCAACCCGTTGCCCTTGTTGTCGTACACCACGGCGCGGCGCTCGTGCGCGTCGTCGTACGGGCCCTTCACGATGCCGCCGCCGGCTTCTTCGATGGCCTTCGCGGCGGCGTCCACGTCGGCGGTCTTGATGCCGACGACCACCTGGCCGTGGATCGGATGGTCGATTGCGGTCGCGAGTGCGAGGGTGACCCCGCCACCGTCGAGGGCCGCGAAATGAGCGCCGTCGCGGAACTTCAACGCCATGCCCAGGGTCTCGCTGTAGAACTTGATCGACTCGTCGAGATCGTCGGTCGACAGCACGATCATCTTCACTTCATGGCCGCTCACGAAAGTCCTCCTTCGGCGAATGTCCGGAAAGCCTAACGGGATCGACACCAGGGCAGCGAGAGTCGATCGTCCCTTCGAGCGCCGCCGGTCGACCCCTCCCAGTCCGATTTTTGTCACAGTGACGTATTAGGGTCGATGAATTTTGTGCGGCGCGAGGGGAGGGGAGGCGGTTCGAGGCCGGCGGTGTCGGCAGCGCCGCTGGTTACCATCGACGAGTGGACCGTGCCGCCAGACTCGTGCTCGCTGTCGACCGTCAGGGCGGCCGATGCCTGTGGTGCGGCAGACGGTTCGGGCCCCTGGTACCACCGACCACCGAACACCTCGTGCCGCGAGTCAAAGGCGGTCCCAGCATCGCGGCCAACGAGGCTGCCGCGTGCCCGCGGTGCAACGCGGATCGCGGACACATGGGCCCGATCGACTGGCTCGCACAGTGCCGACACCGACACGGATGGACCCCTCAGGCGAGTCTGCTGGCAACGCTGCTGAACGAGTTGAACCTCGAATTCGACAGCGCGGGTGGACATCGCCGCGCCAAGCGCTACCTGTCCGGCCAGCTGCGGCGTTGCCGACCCGGCGACCGCTGAGGGACGCTGACCGGGATTCACCCCAGCAATCGTCACTGTGACGAATTCCTTCGCGAGAGGCCCGCAGGGGGCGAGGGCACGCCACGCCGGAGCACGTGGTCGATTGCTGATCCCGGGGTGGCATCCGGCCGCTCGGCGGCAGGCATGTCCGGGCTCTGGGCGGCGCGGTTCGGCAGCGAGCCCGCGATACAAAGTGCCCGACGTTGCGCCGCGACGCCGAAAGCCGAGCAGATGAACGTCGTCACGACGGGCAGGCCCGCGACATTCTCGACACCCGACCGGATCCCGCGTCGGCGAAAAGGCTGGTCGAGGCCGGTACTCGTATTGCCGATAATCCACATTATGTCAATTAACGGATCGGAGAACTCCCCAGCCGGGATCGAATACAGTGCCGAGGTGGTCGACGCCCCGCGTCGCGACGGCGGAGGTGATCGAGCCGACGGCGGATTGGATCCGCTCCGGCAGCGACGCCCGCCGCCTCGGCAACGCCGGGAACGGCGGGAACGGCGGGCCGCCCCATGGAACGGCCGGTGCGCTGCTGCGACGTTCTTCGGCGCGACGGCCGATCGCCACATACGGGATCACGACATCTCGCAGACGATCCGACCTGCCGTGAAGATATACCGCACGGACCCGTCCCGACGCCCCTGCGGCGCGCGACGTTCGGCATGGACGAGGCCTCCTCCCCGATGCCCGAGCACCCCGACGGCCGGGAATGTCCCGCGCCGCCGGCGACCGGCCGGCATGCCCGGCCCCACGGCGCACCGCGTCGATCCTCTCGTCGGGGTCGGCGCCGCACTCCTCGCCATTTATAATAACGATTATGATGGATAATCACCGTTATCCATCATGCGCGGCAGAGGTCGCGGCGGGACGCTCCCGGATGCCGGCGGAACGCCGCCGTGTGGGCAATCCCGGGGTCGCCGCCCTCCTCCCTTGCGCCCCGGGCGCGACGAACCGGCCCGCGTGCGGGTGAGCGCCGGGAAGGCAACCCTCGCGCTCGTCCCCGGGCGGCGATACGTCTCGCCCACCCCCTCCCGTCCCGGACCTCTCCCCGCACGGCACCCCCTTCCGCGTCGACGTAGATTCGGGTTCGACAGGTATGGTCGGTTCCGCCGGGCCGGCCCGGGGTACGGGAGGGACGTCGATGCGGCCGAGCGTGTGGTTGACCCCGGGCGAGCTGTCCGCCCGCTCCGGGGTGGCGGTGTCCGCGCTGCACTACTACGAGGCCCGCGGCCTGATCGACAGCAGGCGCACCTCCGGGAACCGGCGCACCTACCGGCGCGACACGCTGCGTCGCCTGGCGTTCATCCGGGTCGCCCAGGGCGTCGGAGTCTCCCTCGACGAGATCCGGGAGGCGCTCGATTCGTTGCCGGACAGCCGGGTGCCCACCGCCGCGGACTGGGCCCGGCTGTCGCGGCAGTGGCACGACCGGCTCACCGAGCGGATCGAGGCGCTCACCGCCCTGCGGGACAGTTTCACCGACTGCATCGGTTGCGGCTGCCTCAGCCTGGCCTCGTGTCCGCTGGCCAACCCCGGCGACGTGCTGGGCGCGCAGGGGCCGGGACCGCACCGGCTCGGCAGGTCCGTGCCCCGATAGGAGTCCGGCACCCGCGCCCCGCCTCGGGTCCCCACTCCCCTTTCCTGTTGTCACACCGTTCCCGTCGGTCCCGGATGTCACACTGGTATCGCACAGGTGTACGACCGGTACGTGAGGAGGGGCATGACGAGCCGGGTGGATCCGGGGTTGCTGGACTGGGTCGCCGCGTATCTCGAGACGTTGCAGACGGCGAAGCGGTCGGCGCACACCGTCAAGGCGTACCGACTGGATCTGCAGGCGGTGTGCGAGGAACTCGGCGTCAAGCTCTCGGTCGCCCCGGAGGACCTGTGCGTGCAGGACATCACGATCCGGGCGATGCGCTCGGCGTTCGCCGCGTTCGCGCGGGAGCGGCAACCGGCGTCGGTGCGGCGGGCCTGGTCGGTGTGGAACAGCTTCTGCAACTTCCTCGTCTCCGAGGGGGTGTCGGAGGGCAACCCGATGGCCTCGATCGCCCAGCCGAAGCGGCCGCAGCACACCCCGAAGTCGTTCACGCCCAAGGCGATCGGGCAACTCGTCGACACCCTCACCGTCGAGGCGCAGCGCCCCGCCGCCTCGGGCCGGGAGTGGCCTCAGCGCGATCTGGCGCTCATCGCGACCCTGTTGCTGACCGGCATCCGCTCGGAGGAGCTGATCCGCCTCGATCTCGGCAGCGTTCTCGGCGGCACCGAGGCGCCCGTGCTGCGGGTGATGGGCAAGGGATCGGTGGAACGGCGGATTCCGCTCGAGGAGAGCTGGACGGCGATCGTCTCCGGGTACCTCGAGGAGCGCTACACGCGGTTCCCCCCGTCCCAGCGGTCCCGGCGCGGCGACGACGAGACGCCGGCGGTGTGGGAGCGCTATCCCCCGTCCGATCCGTTGTTCGTCGGCGCCGACGGCCGGCGCATCACCCGCGGCACGCTGCAGTACCGGGTGCGGCGGATGTACCGGATGGCGGGCATCGAGGGTGAGCGCAAGCGGGGCGCCCTCGCGCACGCGCTGCGGCACACCTTCGCCACCAGTCTGGCCGACGGCGGCGCGACGATGGTGGAACTGCAGCAGTTGCTCGGACACCGGTCGCTGCAGACCGTGCAGATCTATACGTCGGCGACGGACGACGCGGTCCGGCACGCCGCGCGGCACAATCCGGTCTACGGGCTGCTCGACCGGCGCGAGTGAGGCCCGGCGCGCGGGGGCCGGCCGGTGGCGGACGCGTAAGCCTGTGGTGAGCGGGTATTGCTGACAGACTGGGGGCGGCGCGGGAGCCCCGTCGCTCGTCCCGCCACCGGTTGCCCGGTCGACCCGAGACATCGAGGAGCACGGAATGAGCATCCAGTCGGTTGAGCCACGTCGTCACCATGTCGTGGTGATCGGATCCGGATTCGGGGGCCTGTTCGCCACCAAGGCCCTCGCACGTGCCGACGTGGACGTCACCGTCGTCGCTCGGACCACGCACCACCTCTTCCAGCCGCTGCTGTACCAGGTGGCGACGGGCATCCTGTCGGTGGGCGACATCGCGCCCCCGACCCGCCTGGTGCTGCGCAAGCAGAAGAACGCGCAGGTGCTGCTCGGCGACGTCGAGTCGATCGATCTGACGCAGCAGACCGTCACGTCCCGATTCCTCGAGCACGAGACGGTGACGCCGTTCGACAGCCTGATCGTCGCCGCCGGTGCCGGGCAGTCGTATTTCGGCAACGACCAGTTCGCCGAGTTCGCGCCCGGCATGAAGACGATCGACGACGCGCTCGAGCTGCGCGGCCGGATCCTCGGGGCGTTCGAGCAGGCGGAACTGTCCGAGGATCCGGCCGAGCAGCGGCAGCTGCTCACGTTCGTGGTGGTCGGGGCGGGCCCCACGGGGGTGGAACTCGCCGGGCAGATCGCGGAGCTGTCCCATCACACGCTCCGGGGCGCGTTCCGCACCATCGATCCGTCGTCGGCGCGGGTGGTGCTGCTCGACGGGGCACCGGACGTGCTGCCGGTGTACGGGGGCAAGCTCAGCGCCAAGGCCCGTCAGACCCTCGAGAAGCTCGGCGTGGAGATCCAGCTCAACGCGATGGTCACCGACGTGGACGCGACGGGCCTGACGATCAGGGAGAAGGACGGCACCGAGCGCCGGATCGAATCGCAGTGCAAGGTGTGGTCAGCGGGCGTGTCGGCGAGCCCGCTGGGCCGGCAGCTCGCCGAGCAGTCCGGCGCCGAGGTCGACCGGGCGGGCCGGGTCCAGGTGAATCCGGACCTGTCGCTGCCCGGTCACCCGAACGTGTTCGTCATCGGCGACATGATGTCGTTGGACAAGCTGCCCGGCCTGGCGCAGGTGGCGATGCAGGGCGGTAAGTACGCGGCGCGGCAGATCGTGGCGGGCCTGTCCGGTCACAGTCCGGCCGAACGCAAGCCGTTCAAGTACTTCGACAAGGGTTCGATGGCCACGATCAGCCGGTTCAGCGCGGTCGCGAAGGTCGGCAAGCTCGAGATCAGCGGGTTCGTCGGCTGGGTGGCCTGGCTGGGGATCCACCTGCTGTACCTGGTGGGGTTCTCGAACAAGCTGTCGACCCTGCTGTCGTGGGCCACGACGTTCCTGACCCGGGGCCGCAACGAGATGGCCTCGACGGAGCAGCAGGTGTTCGCCCGCAACGCGATCGATCGGCTGCAGCGGCACACCGAGGAGGCCGAACGCGGCAGCCGCCGCGCCGCGGGCTGAGTCGCGGCCGCCGCCGCGCCGCGGGCTGAGTCGCGGCCGCCGCCGCGCCGCGGGCTGAGGCTGGTTCCGGTGGCCCCCACCGCTGTGGTCAGCCCCCCAGGGCGTCGGGATCGAGGATGTTGGCGAGGCGCACCTGCCCGTGGGCGACGGTGCGGTCCTGTTCGTCGGTGATGGCGACCTGCCACAGCTGCTGGCTGCGCCCGCGCTGGATGGGGGTGGCGGTGGCGGTGAGCACACCCTCGCGGGTGGCGCGGATGAAGTCGGTGTTGTTGTTGACCCCCACCACCTTGCCGCGGTCGCCGAGCCAGATGCTGCCGGCAAAGCTGGCGACGGACTCGACGACCGCGCAGTAGACGCCGCCGTGGACGATGCCGAACGGCTGGTGCTGGGTCGGGGTGACGGTCCAGTGCGCGCGGACCCGGTCCGGGCCGAGTTCGGTGAACTCGAGGCCGAGGACGGAGCCGAAGCCGTTGTTGTGCTGTTCGGTGACGGCCGCGGGGTCGGTCAGGTGCTCCTGCGTGGGCAGATCGGTCATGTGTCACTCCGTCCGGGTCGTGCCAGCTCCCTGGCGCGGGCCCGGCGGCGGTCGCCGGGTCTGGAAGGGATGCTAGGACATCGCCGGTGGCACGCAGTGCCGGGACGAGCCGGCGGGCCTCGCGTCGTGGACGCGAGGCCCGCCGCGGGAAGGACCGGGAGTCTCTGCAGCCCTCAGGACTCCGGCGCGGTCCGGCGGTCGCAACACTCTCGACTATAGGTAAGGCTTGCCTAATTTGGCAAGCCCTCGGACCGGCAGGCCCAGCGTCAGGAACGCATCCAGCAGAAGCTGGCCGCGACGCGCCGCGACGGAGCGGGAGGTGCCGGCCAGCAGGGGAATCTGGGCCGCACCCGCCACGACGGCGCGGCCCAGGAGGGACCAGAACCGCAGCGCGTCGGTGGGGGCGCACAGTGCCAGCGAGGCGTGCGCGGCATGCAGCGCGGTGCCGGCCCGGTGGGCGGTCCACCGCGCGAGCGCCTCCTCGCACGGCAGCACGACGACCGTGTCGTCGGCGGCCGCGGGGTCGTCGGGCAACACGCGCAGGGTGTCGTCGGCGACCGCGGCCCAGTCGATGCCTCCGTCGCTGTCCTGGTGGATCCACAGGTTGTCGAGTCCGGGGTCCCAGCAGCGTGCCTCGAGCAGGTAGGGGGCGAGCACCCGGCCCGCGACGACATGGACGAGGGCGCCGGCCACCTGGTCGGCGGCGATCCGCGGGTCGGCGACGTCCTCGAGCGCGCGGGCGTGGAGCAGCGCGATCCGCCGGTCCCGCTCGGCGTCGGCGAGCCGCCACCAGCGGCGGCGCGGCTCGTCGTCGATGCGGGCGACGGCGTAGACGCGCGGGGCGTGCGGCGTCAGCAGGCGCAGGCGGGCGTCCGTGTCCACGAACGCGCGGACCTGCGCTGCGGTGGATCGGGGTGGCAGCAGGGTTGTCATCCACACCTCCTGATCGGCGAGCTGCTGTGGTTAGGTAAGCCTAACCATTACATTACGGGCCGGCGGATGCAACCCGGAAGATAGGGTTCGGTAACCTAACCTCCGTTCGGCCGAGTTCGCGTCCCCCGAGGAGCCCGCCCCTGTGACCACCCTCCGCCCCCCGGACACACCGGCCTCCGCCGCTGTACCTCCCTCCCTGGCCCGACGCCTCGTCGCCGAGGCCCTCGACCTGGCCCTGCTCGCCGTTCCCGCCGGCATCGGCCTGCTGCTCGTGCAGGCACTCGCCGACGCCAACGGCGGCGGGCAGACCGACCGGGTCGTCTTCGGGGGCACCGCACTGGCCGCCACCGTCGGCCTGCAATGGTGGAACCGCGGGCACCGCGAGGGCAGCACCGGGTGCAGCCTCGGCAAGCAGTGGACCGGCCTGATCACGCGCGACGCCGCGGACGGCGGCCCGGCCGGCACGCGGCGCAGCCTGCTGCGGCGCGGCACCGAGGTCGTCACCGACCGCGTCGCCGCCGCCGCGGGCTTCACCCCCCGCGCCGCCGACACGAGCCTCGCGGCGCTCCGCCGTCGCCGGCTCCTCGGCCTGCTCGCCATCGGCGGCGTCCTGGGGGTGGTGCTGCTCGCCGGGATCGCCGTCGGCGCGCGACCGATGACCATCGCCGAGGTCGTCCACGCGCTGACCGTCGACGACGGCTCCGACACCGACGTCATCGTGCACACCCTGCGGATCCCGCGCACGGTCCTCGGACTCGTGGTCGGCATCGCACTCGGCGTCGCCGGCGCCCTCATCCAGGGCCACACCCGCAATCCGCTGGCCGACGCGGGACTGCTCGGCCTCAACGCGGGCGCCGCGTTCCTGGTGGTGCTCTCGATCTACCTGCTGGGCATGTCCACCCCCGCCCAGTACCTGTGGTTCGCCTTCGCCGGGTCCCTCGCCGCCAGCGTCGTGGTCTTCGGGCTGTCCTCCCTCGGCGGTGGCCGCGCCGGGCCGCTGAGCCTGGCCCTGGCCGGCGCCGCCGTCGCCTTCTTCCTGCAGGCCATGACGCATGCGGTGGTGCTGCTCGACCAGACCACCCTCGACGGATACCGGTTCTGGATCGTCGGCTCCGTCGCCGGACGCGACCTCGAGGTGCTGTGGCAGGTGCTGCCGTTCCTCGCGGCCGGGCTCGTCATCGCGGTGGCCAACACGCCCGGCCTCAACGTCCTCGGACTCGGCGAGGACGTGGCCCGCTCCCTCGGCACGAACGTCGTCGCGGCCCGCACCGTCGGCATCGTCGCCATCACCCTGCTCACCGGCGCGGCCACGGCGGCGTGCGGGCCGATCGCGTTCATCGGGCTCGTGGTCCCGCACGTGGCGCGGGCCGTCACCGGACCCGACTATCGCTGGCTGGTCCCCTATTCGGGCCTGCTCGGCGGCGCGCTGCTCGTCCTCGCCGACGTGATCGGCCGGATCGTCGTGCGGCCCGGCGAACTGCAGGTCGGCATCGTGCTCGCGCTGATGGGGGCGCCGTTCTTCATCGCCCTGGTCCGCCGGCGCCGGCTGGTGGCGCTGTGACCGCGCCCGCGACGACGCACCCCGCACCGGACCGGCCGACGGTCCCGTCCCGTCCGGCCCTGCGGCTCGGCCCGGTCTCGCTCGTGTGGCGCCCGCGCATGGTGGTCGTGTGCCTGGCGCTGGTGGTGGCGACGTTCCTGCTGCTGTGCGTGGGCCTCGGCCGGGGCGACTATCCGTTGTCGGTGCCGCAGGTGCTCGCCGTCCTGGCCGGCGGCGGGGAACAGCTCGACCGGTTCATCGTGCTCGAGTTGCGGCTGCCCCGTGGCCTGGCGGCGGTGCTCGTCGGGGCGGCCCTGGCCGTCTCCGGGGCGCTGACCCAGACGGTCTCGCGCAATCCCCTGGCCAGCCCCGACATTCTGGGCATCACGGCCGGGGCGAGCGCGGCCGCCGTCGCCCTGATCGTCGCCACCGGGTCCGGAGTGCTCGGCGGGGCGCTCGGCGCGCTCGGCCTGCCGCTCGCGGCGCTGCTGGGGGGCCTGCTCACCGCGGCGGCGGTGTACGTGCTGGCCTGGCGCGGCGGCGTCGAGGGCTTCCGGCTGGTGCTGATCGGCATCGGCGCCAACGCCCTGTTCGTCGCGCTGACCAACTGGATGCTCGTCTCGGCCGACATCAACGACGTCTCGCAGGCCCAGGTGTGGCTCACCGGGTCGCTCAACGGTGCCGGGTGGTCCCAGGTGGTGCCCACGGCGCTCGCGCTCGCCGTGCTCGGCGGCTGGCTCGTCACCGGCGCGTTCACGATGGGCGCGCTGCGGCTCGGGGACGACACCGCCCGCTCGCTCGGGGTGCGGCTGCAGACCCAGCGGGCGGTGCTGCTGCTCTCCGCGTGCGCGCTGGCCGGGATCGCCACCGCGGCGGCCGGCCCCATCGGGTTCGTCGCATTGGCCGCCCCTCAGGTCGCGTTGCGGCTGGTCCGCTCCCCCGGCCCGCCGCTGATCGCCTCGGCCCTGACCGGGGCGGCGCTCGTCGTCGCGGCCGACATCCTCGCCCGGACGGTGCTGCCGGTGGCCCTGCCCGTCGGGCTGGTCACCTCCGCGCTCGGCGGCCCGTTCCTGCTGTACCTGCTCGTGCGCTCCAACCGAAAGGTCTCCGTATGACCGGCATCTCCCGCGACATCGGCGCGCCCGCAGCCCAACCGGCGGCGGCCGCGTCGCCGCGGCTCGTCGCCGAGCACCTGGCCCTGGGCTACGGCGACCGGCTCGTCGTCGACGACCTGGATCTCACCGTGCCCACCGGCGTGATCACCACGGTGATCGGTCCCAACGGTTGCGGCAAGTCCACCCTGCTGCGGGCCCTGGGCCGGCTGCTGCGCCCGCGTCGCGGCACCGTGCTCCTCGACGGGCACGCGATCTCCTCGATGCGCACCCGCGACGTCGCGCGGGTGCTGGGGATGCTGCCGCAGGCCCCCGTCGCGCCGGAGGGCCTGACCGTCGCCGACCTCGTCGCACGCGGACGGCATCCGCACCAGTCGTGGCTGCGCCAGTGGTCCGCCGACGACGAGGGCGAGGTCGCCGTCGCGCTGGAACGCACCGGCATCGCGGATCTGGCCGACCGCCCGGTCGATCAGCTCTCGGGCGGGCAGCGGCAGCGGGCGTGGATCTCGATGGCGCTGGCGCAGGGCACCGACATCCTGCTGCTCGACGAGCCGACCACCTATCTGGATCTGGCGCATTCGGTGGAGGTGCTCGACCTCGTCGACCGCCTGCACTCGGAGCTGGGGCGCACCGTGGTGATGGTGTTGCACGATCTGAATCTCGCGATCCGCTACAGCGACCATCTCGTGGTGATGAAGGACGGGCGGATCGTGCGGTCGGGGGCGCCGGCGGAGGTGATCACCGAGGAGTTGCTGCGGGAGGTCTTCGCGCTCGACGCCGCGGTGATCGACGATCCGGTCTCGGACCGGCCGCTGATCGTGCCGATCGGCACCCGCCACGTCGTCGGCACCGCGGGCGGCCCGGCGGCCACGAGAACACGTACTACTTCGGGTAGTACGACACGTACGTCGGAGACCCGGTAAACTCGTGTCATGGCAGCACTCGGAGAACTCGAACGCGCAGTGATGGACCACCTGTGGTCCTCCACCGAACCCCAGACCGTCCGGCAGGTCCACGAGGCCCTCGCCGCCCGGCGCTCCCTCGCGTACACCACCGTCATGACCGTTCTCCAGCGCCTCGCGAAGAAGAACCTCGTCATCCAGCAGCGCGACGACCGCGCCCACCGCTACGTGCCGGTGCACGGCCGCGAAGAACTCGTCGCCAGCCTCATGGTCGACGCCCTGGATCAGGCCGACGAGTCCGCCGGCCGGGTCGCCGCCCTCGTCCACTTCATCGGGCGTGTCAATCCCGACGAGGCCGCCGCGCTGCGCGAGGCCCTCGCCGCCCTCGAGGCCGAGGAGGAAGGGCACGCCCGTCCCGCCGTCGCCGACCCGGGTACCGGTCGGGCGAGCTGACTGGCACACTCGGTGCCATGAACGCGACCACTGCGCTGGTCTTCGGCATCCTTGCGCTGCTGCTGGCAGGACCGGTACCGGCCCTGCTCAGTCGTGCCACCTGGCCGTACCGCAACCCCCGCGCCGCCCTGGTGCTGTGGCAGGCGGTGGCCCTCGCGGCCGTGCTGTCCGCGTTCAGTTCCGGCCTGGCCATCGCGTCGCTGCTGCTCGTCCCCGGCGAGGACGGCCGCCCCACCACCGCCCCGCTGCAGGAGATCGACGCGCTGGGCCTGCCCCTGTGGCTGACCTACGTGGTGGTCTTCGCCCTCACCCTGCTGATCGGTGCACGGTTGATGTATTCGATTCTGCGGGTCGGCGTCCGAACCCGCCGCCGCCGGGCCCGGCACCGCATGCTCGTCGACCTGCTCGACCGGCGCGACAGCGGCGCGTCGGTACGCCAGCTGTCCTACGTGCGCGTCCTCGACACCGCCGAACCCGTCGCCTACTGCCTGCCGGGCCTGCGGCACCGGGTCGTGCTCAGCGAAGGCACCCTCGACCACCTCGGCGACGACGAGATCCGCGCCGTCCTCGGCCACGAGCACTCGCACCTGCGGGCCCGGCACGACCTCGTGCTCGAGGCGTTCACCGCCGTCTACGAGGCGTTCCCCCGCTGGGTGCGGTCCAAGTCGGCGCTCGGCTCGGTGCAGCTGCTCGTCGAGATGCTCGCCGACGACTCCGCCGTGCGCGTCACCGGACCCACCCCGCTGGCCCGGGCCCTGGTGGCCTGCGCCGGCGCCCGCACCCCCCAGGGCGCCCTCGCCGTCGGTGGCCCCTCCACGCTGCTGCGGGTCAAACGCCTCGCCGAACCCGGACCGGACCTGCGCACCGCCGTCATCGCGTACGCCGCCGCCGTCGCGATCCTCGTCGTGCCCACCATCGCGGTCGCCGTGCCGTGGCTGACCGAACTCGGCCGCCTGCTGCGCGCCTGGTGAACCGGCGCCGGCCCCACCCGTAGCACGCCCCCGATTTCGATCCCGTCCGGGTTCGGGGGAAGCTGTACCCATGACCGTCGAACGCACCGAGAATCCCCGCGCCCAGATCGGCGTGACCGGCCTGGCCGTCATGGGATCGAACATCGCCCGTAACTTCGCCCGCCACGGCCACACCGTCGCGCTGCACAACCGCAGTGTCGCCAAGACCGACGCCCTGCTCGAAGCCCACGGCGACGACGGCGACTTCGTGCGCACCGAAACCATCGAAGAGTTCGTCGCCGCCCTGCAGAAGCCGCGCCGGGTGCTCATCATGGTCAAGGCCGGCGAGGCCACCGACGCGGTCATCGAGGAACTCGCGAACGCGATGGAACCCGGCGACATCATCATCGACGGCGGCAACGCCCTCTACACCGACACCATCCGCCGCGAAGCCGCACTGCGCGAACGCGGCCTGCACTTCGTCGGCGCCGGCATCTCCGGCGGCGAGGAAGGCGCCCTCAACGGGCCGTCGATCATGCCCGGTGGCCCCACGGAGTCCTACGAGGCCCTCGGCCCCCTTCTCGAGTCCATCTCCGCCCACGTCGACGGCACCCCGTGCTGCACCCACATCGGCCCCGACGGCTCCGGCCATTTCGTGAAGATGGTGCACAACGGCATCGAGTACGCCGACATGCAGCTCATCGGCGAGGCCTACAACCTGCTGCGCGACGCCCTCGGCTACGACGCCACGACGATCGCCGACGTGTTCTCCGAGTGGAACACCGGCACCCTCGAGTCCTACCTGATCGAGATCACCGCCGACGTCCTGCGCCAGACCGACGCCACCACCGGCAAGCCCCTCGTCGACGTCATCGTCGACGCCGCCGAGCAGAAGGGCACCGGCCGCTGGACCGTCAAGTCCGCCCTCGACCTCGGCGTCCCGGTCACCGGCATCGCCGAGGCCGTCTTCGCCCGCGCCCTGTCCGGCTCCCGCACCCAGCGCGCGGCGGCCCGCGGCCTGGCCTCCGGCGCCCTCGGCGACAAGCCCGCCGACGCCACACAGTTCACCGAGGACATCCGCCGCGCCCTGTACGCGTCGAAGATCGTCGCCTACGCCCAGGGCTTCGACCAGATCGCCGCCGGCAGCGCCGAATACGGCTGGAACGTCGACCGCGCCGCCCTGGCCACCATCTGGCGCGGCGGCTGCATCATCCGCGCCCAGTTCCTCAACCGCATCAAGGAGGCCTACGACGCCGACCCGCAGCTGCCCAGCCTGATCCTCGCCCCCTACTTCCGCGAGGCCATCGAAGCCGGCATCGACAGCTGGCGCCGCGTCGTGGCCACCGCCACCATGCTCGGCATCCCCGTCCCCGCGTTCGCCTCGTCGCTGTCGTACTACGACGGGCTGCGCGCCGAACGTCTGCCCGCGGCCCTCACCCAGGGCCAGCGCGACTTCTTCGGCGCCCACACCTACGAGCGCATCGACGCCGACGGCAAGTTCCACACCCTCTGGAGCGGCGACCGCAGCGAGATCCGCGCCTGACCGCGCCCGCACCGACGCCGACGTAGGGCATAGTTTGTGCCCATGAGCGGCACCGTCACGGCGTCCGTCGTGTGCGCGCTGGCCGCCGCGATCCTGTTCGCGGCGGCCAGCGTCGCCCAGCAGCGCTCCGCCGAAGCCGTCCCCGCCGGCGAGTCCCTCGTCGCCGCCCTGATCCGCAGCCCCCGCTGGTGGGCCGGGGTACTCGGTGACGGCGGCGGCTACCTGCTGCAGGTCGCCGCGCTCGCCCTCGGGCCGGTCCTGGTGGTCCAGCCGCTGCTGGTGTCGTCGCTGCTGTTCGCCCTCCCCCTGTCCGCGGCGTTCTCCGGGTCTCGCATCACCCGTCCCACCTGGCTGACCGCGGCGGCACTGTGCGCGGCTCTCGTCGTGTTCCTCGTCGTCGGCGACCCCACCGCCGGGGAGATCGACGCCCCCGGGCACGAGTGGGTGCTCCCGCTCGGCGTGGTGTGCGCCGTCGTGCTCGCCGCCACCGCGATCGGGCTGTTCGGCCGCGACCGCGGCACCCGGGCGCTGGCCCTCGGCGCGGCCAGCGGCCTGCTCTACGGGGTGGCGGTGGCGTTCACCAAGTACGTCACCGACCTGTTCGAGCACGGCCTGCGGCCCGTGGTCGGCGCCTGGCAGACCTGGGCCCTGGTCACCGCCGGCCTCCTCGGCGTCTACCTGCAGCAACGCGCCTTCCAAGCCGGCCCGCTCGCCGCATCCCTGCCGGCCGTCACCATCGGCGAGCCCCTCGCCGCCGTCTTCCTCGGCATGACCGTCCTCGACGAACGGCTCCGGGTGGACGGCCCGGGACTCGCCCTCGTCGTCGCCTCGGTCGGCGTGATGCTGATCGCCACGGTGGCGCTCTCACGCAGCCAGGCCCGGCTCACCGCACCCGCCGGCGCCGGCGCGTAACATTCGCCGGGTGCGCTTCCTCGACGGTCACCAGCCCCCGTACGACCTGACGTACGACGACGTGTTCCTCGTCCCGGACCGATCCGCCGTCGCATCCCGGTTCGACGTGGACCTGTCCACGGTCGACGGCTCCGGCACCACCATCCCCATCGTGGTCGCCAACATGACCGCCGTGTCCGGCCGCCGCATGGCCGAGACCGTCGCCCGCCGCGGCGGGCTCGTCGTGCTCCCCCAGGACCTGCCGGCCGGCACCGCCGCCGAGACCGTCGCGTTCGTCAAGAGCCGCCACCTCGTCGCCGACACCCCCGTCACCCTCGGCCCCGAGGACTCCGTCTCCGACGCCCTCGCCCTGCTGCCCAAACGCGCCCACCGCGCCGTCGTGGTGGTCGACGAGAACCGCCGCCCCGTCGGCGTCGTCACCGAGGCGTCCTGCCGCGAGGTGGACCGGTTCGCGCGGCTGCGGTCGGTCGCCATCCGCGACTTCGCCACCGCCCCCGTCGGCTCGTCCCCGCGGGAGGCGTTCGCGCTGCTCGAGGCCAAGCACGACCCGTTGGTTGTCCTCACCCACGACGACGGCACCCTCGCCGGGGTCCTGACCCGCACCGGCGCCGTCCGCGCCGGCATCTACAGCCCGGCCGTCGACGCCGACGGCGCCCTGCGCATCGGTGCCGCCGTCGGCGTCAACGGCGACGTCGCCGCCAAGGCCGCCGGACTGGTCGACGCCGGCGTCGACCTGCTCGTCCTCGACACCGCGCACGGGCACCAGGAGAAGATGCTCGACGCCCTGAAGCGGATCAAGGCGCTCGATCTGCCCGTCCCGCTCGTCGCCGGCAACGTCGTCTCCGCCGCCGGCACCCGCGAACTGCTCGACGCCGGCGCGGACATCGTCAAGGTCGGCGTCGGCCCCGGCGCCATGTGCACCACCCGCATGATGACCGGCGTCGGGCGCCCCCAGTTCTCCGCCGTCGCCGAATGCGCCCACACCGCCCGCGACCTCGGCGCGCACGTGTGGGCCGACGGCGGTGTGCGTCACCCCCGCGACGTCGCGCTCGCCGTCGCCGCCGGCGCCGCCAACGTCATGATCGGGTCCTGGTTCGCCGGCACCTACGAATCCCCCGGCGAGCTGCGCTACGACGAGACCGGACACCCCTACAAGGAGAGCTTCGGCATGGCCTCCAAGCGCGCGGTGGCCGCCCGCACCGTCGACGACTCCGCCTTCGACCGCGCCCGCAAGGCCCTGTTCGAGGAGGGCATCTCCACCTCCCGGATCCGCATCGACCCGCAACGGCCGGGCGTGGAGGACCTGATCGACCACATCTGCTCCGGGGTGCGCAGCACCTGCACCTACGCCGGCGCCCGCACCCTCGAGGACCTGCACGAGCGGGCCGTGCTCGGGGTCCAGTCGGCGGCCGGCTTCGCCGAGGGACGGCCCCTGCCCACCGGTTGGTGACCGCGCCGCCGCTGCGGAGCCGGACACGGCCCGTAGAATGAGGCCTCACCGTGAAACGCCCGCCCCTTTTCGATGATCGGGCCCGACGAGAGGAACCCGGTGCCCGCGGCACCCACCACCACTTCGACAGGACCCCTGGCCACCGCGGCCGACGCGGAGTCCGACTCCGCCGGTTCGGAGGGCTCCCCTAGCGAGCCGGGTGACAAACCCGGCGGGACCTACTCGACACCGGAGCGCAGCTTCCATTCGGCACCGGAGCGGAGCTCCCGGTCGGCACCGGAGCGGAGCTCCCGGTCGGCACCGGGACGGTGCTGATGTCCGTCTTCCTGTCCATTCTCAGCCTGGTCGGCTTCATCGCCCTCACCGCGGGCACCGCCGTGTTCGTGGCGGCCGAATTCTCCCTGACCGCCCTCGAACGCAGCACCGTCGACGCCCACGCCCGCGACGGCGACCTGCGCGCGCGACAGGTGCAGCACGCCCACCGCACCCTGTCCTTCCAGCTCTCCGGCGCCCAGCTCGGCATCACCATCACCACCCTGATCACCGGCTACCTCGCCGAACCGGTCCTCGCCCGGTTTCTCGACCCGCTGCTGCGCGCGGCCGGGCTCGGCGCCGGCGTGGCCTCCGGCATCTCCCTGGCCCTGGCGCTGATCATCGCCACGTCGTTCTCGATGATCTTCGGTGAGCTCGTGCCGAAGAACCTCGCCATCGCGCGGCCCCTGGCCACCGCCCGCGCCACCGCGGGCCTGCAGGCCGGCTTCTCGCTGGTCTTCAAGTGGGCCATCGTCGGGCTCAACGGCGCCGCCAACCGGATCGTGCGGCGATTGGGCATCGAACCGGCCGAGGAACTGCGCTCGGCGCGCTCCCCGGAGGAACTCGGTTCCCTGGTCCGGGCCTCGGCGGAACGCGGCGCCCTCGACGAGAACACGGCGCTGCTGGTCGGGCGCTCGCTGCGCTTCGGGGAACGCACCGCCGAGGACCTCATGACCCCCCGCGTGACCATCGAGTCACTCGACGTCCACGACACCGTCCTCGACCTCATCGACGCCTCGTCACGCACCGGCTACTCCCGCTTCCCCGTCGTCGACGGCGATCTCGACGCCACCGTCGGCGTCGTGCACGTCAAGCACGCGTTCACCGTGCCCGCCCGGCGCCGCGCCCACACCCAGCTGCGCACCCTCGCCCGGCAGGTGCCCGTCGTGCCGTCCACCCTCGACGGTGACGCGGTCATGGAACGGGTCCGCTCCGACGGCATGCAGGTCGCGCTCGTCGTCGACGAGTACGGCGGTACCGCCGGCATCGTCACCATGGAGGACCTGATCGAGGAGATCGTCGGCGACGTCCGCGACGAGCACGACGAACCCGAGCCCGAGGCGCAGCGCGTCGAGCAGGGCTGGTCCTGCTCCGGGCTGCTCCGCATCGACGAGGTGGCCCACCTGACGGGATACCTCGCCCCGGACGGCGAGTACGAGACCCTCGGCGGCCTGATCCTCACCGAGCTCGGGGAGATCCCCGCATCCGGCGACGAGGTGCTGCTGCCGCACCGGCCCGGCGACGCCCATCACCGGTGGCGTGCCCACGTCCTCGAGATGGACGGGCACCGCATCGACCGGGTCCTGCTCGTCCCCGTCGACGAGCCCGCCGGCGAGGACGACCACGCACCGGACGACGAGAGGGGGGACCGGCGATGAACGACTGGCTCGCGGTGCTGCTCACCGTCCTGCTGCTCGCCGGCAACGCCTTCTTCGTCGGCGCCGAGTTCGCCCTCATCACCGCCCGCCGCGACCGGCTCGAAACCCTCGTCGGGCAGGGCAAGAAGAGGGCACGGACCGTCATCGACGCGGGCGAGCACCTGTCGCTGATGCTCGCCGGGTCCCAGCTCGGCATCACCATCTGCTCGATCCTGCTCGGCCGCGTCGGCGAACCGGCGATCGCCCACCTGATCGAACAACCCATGCATGCGCTCGGCGTCCCGGACTCCCTGCTGCACCCGATCGGCTTCGCGCTCGCCCTCGCGATCGTGGTGGTGCTGCACATCCTGCTCGGCGAGATGGTCCCGAAGAACATCGCCATCGCCGGACCGGAGCGGTCGGCGATGCTGCTCGTGCCGGCACACCTGCTGTTCATGAAGGTGGCCCGGCCGCTGATCGCCTTCTACAACCTGTGCGCCAACGTCAGCCTGCGGTTGCTGCGGGTGGAACCGAAGGACGAACTCGACGTCACCGTCACCGAGATCGAACTGTCCGAGATGATCGGTGAGTCCCGCTCCGAGGGGCTGCTGGACGAGGAGGAACACCGGCGCCTGACCAAGGCACTCGCGACGAGCGGACGAACCGTCGCCGACGTGACGATCCCCCTGTCCGGGGTCCGCACCGTTCCGCTCGGCCCGGCCGGCACCACCCTCGGGGCCGTCGAGCGGGCCGTCATCGAGACCGGCTACTCCCGGTACCCGGCGGAGACCCCGGCCGGGGAACTGGCCGGCTATCTGCACCTGAAGGACGTGCTCGACCTCGTCCGCGACGAGTCCGCGGGACCGGACACGATCATCGCGACCGCGGAGATCCGGCCGTTGCCGCCGGTGCCGGTCGACGCCCCCCTCGACGACGCCCTGTCGCTGCTGCGGCGCACCAGTTCCCACCTCGGCGGAGTCGTCGACGAGCACGGCAGGGTCATCGGCATCGTCGCGCTCGAGGACCTCGTCGAACAATTCGTCGGCACCGTGCGCGACACCACCCACCGGATCGCCGACCCGGGACCGGGACCCCGGACGTGAACCCCGCCCCGACCACCCCGGCGCCCGCCGGCCGGCGCAGCACCGCGATGGAATCATTGCAGCACCGATGCAGTCGTTACGGGCGGGAACCATGAGTGCGGTCCTGGCACCCGAGCAGTGGCTGCCGCGCCGGGAGCGGCACCGCCACCGGCTGACGGCGCTGCTCGGCCCCTACCTCGACCGGCGAGCGCGCGGCGCCACCCACCCGGTGATCGACTTCCTGTTCACCTACTACAGCTTCACGCCGTCCCAGCTCATGCGCTGGCACCCCGGCTTCGGATCCACCCTCACCGGCTCCGCGTCGGCGGAGTACGCCACCCTGCGGGGCTACCGGACCACCGGCACCGGGGTCACGGTCGACCCCACCCACCTGGCCCGGCGGCGCGAGACCGTCCGATACGTCGCCGGCCTGCTCGAGGCCACCGCATCCCGGCCCGCGCACTTCGGCTGCTTCGGTCTCCACGAATGGGCGATGCTCTACCGCACTCGGCCCGAAGACGTCCGCCACAGCTCCGTACCCCTGCGCCTCGGCCACACCGGCACCGACACCGTCGTCGAGTCGTTGCAGCTGCGCTGCACGCATTACGACGCGTACCGGTTCTTCACCCCGGACGCCGGCCCCCTCAACATCGAACCGCTCACCCGCGACGACCAGGTACGGCGGGAACAACCGGGCTGCCTGCACGCCGCCATGGACCTGTACAAATACTGCTACAAGCTCACCCCGCTGCTCGACACGGACCTGACGGTCGACTGCTTCGAGCTGGCCTACGCCGCCCGGGAACTCGACATGCGGGCCAGCCCGTACGACCTGAGCGAGTACGGCTACCCCCCGGTACCGATCGAAACACCCCGCGGACGAGCGGAGTACGTCCGCGAGCAGACGGTCCTGGCCGAGCGGTCCACCGCGCTGCGCGCGGCGCTGCTCGACCGGTGCCACCGGCTGCTCGACGCCGACCGGGAGCACGCCGGCCGCCGCTGAGCGGACACCGCCGCCTGCCCTCTCCCCGGGACGTCCCCGGCGCGCGACTCGGCACCCGCGACGATCGATATCCCTCCCCGCCGGGTCTACGCTGAAGTCTGGAGAGGCCACGACCCGATGCTGTACGTCTCCGTCCTGGGTGAGCAGTCGATCACCGACGACACGACCGGTGCCGTCGTGACGCGGTCCCCCCGCGGCACGACCCTGGTCGCCTACCTCGCCCTCCACGCCGGAGTTCCACAGCCCCGCCAGCTCATCGCCCCCCTGTTCTGGCCCGACTCGACGACCGCCCAGGCCCTGACCAACCTGCGCCGCGAACTGCACCACCTGCGCCGCGCCCTCGACGACGACCCGGCCGTCGGAGTGACCTCCCGGGATCTGTGCTGGCGCGACACCGAGACCAGCCGGGTGGACCTACGGACCTTCACCGTCGAGTACCACGCCGCCCTGGCGGCCGCGACGAGCGGCGACGACGAGGCGGCGCTGCGGCACGCCACCACGGCGCTCGCCGAATACCGCGGCTCCCTGCTGCCCGGCATGTACGACGACTGGATCCTCGAGGCCCGTTCGGATCTCGAACGGCACTGCGTCGACCTGTGCGATCTGCTGTGCCGGCTCCGGGCCCGCACCGGCGACCTCCCCGGGGCGATCGACGCCGCCCGCCGCCGGATCCACCTGCGGCCCCTGGAAGAGGGCGGATACCGCACCCTGATGCACCTGCAGGCCGAGCACGGCGACCGCGCCGCCGCGGTGAGCACCTATCACCGCTGCGCCGCCCTCCTCGAACGTGAACTCGGGGTGGCACCGGACCCGGCGACGCGCACACTCGCCGACCGCCTGCTCGCCCACGCGGCCCCCACCGCGGCCGCCCGCCCGACCGCCGAGCCGGCGGCCCGGCGGCCCGGACTCGCCGCCCCGGCACTCGTCGGACGCTCACGCGAACTCCGTCGGCTGCACGAGGCGTGGCGCACGGCGGCCGCCGGCCGCCCCACCCTCGTCCTCGTCACCGGCGGCGCCGGCGTCGGCAAGACCCGCCTGGTCGCCGAGATCGCCGACACGGCCCGCGCACAACCCGCAGTGGTGGCGAGCACCCAGTGCTTCGGAACGTCCGGACGGCTCGCCCTCGCCCCGGTCGCGGACTGGCTCCGCACCCCCGCGGTCCAGCCCACGCTCGCCGCGCTCGACCCGCTCTGGCGCGCCGAGGTCGACAGGCTCGTACCGTCCGGCACCACCCGCCCGGAACCCGGCGCCGGCCTCCGGGCGATGGTCGACGCCTGGCAGCGCCTCCGGTTCTTCGAAGGCCTGGCGCGGGCCCTGATCGGCGGCGGCCGCCCGGTCCTGCTGACCCTCGACAGCATCCAGTGGTGCGACCCGGAGACGCTGACGTTCCTGACGTTCTGCCTGTCCCTGACCCCCGACGCGCCCCTGATGGTGGCCGCGACAGCCCGCACCGACGACACCGACGAGAGCCGGGACCTCGAGCAATGGGCCGTCCGGATGCGGACCGCCGGTCTGCTCACCGAGCTGCCACTGCAGCCCCTGGGGGTCTCCGGCACCGCCCGCCTGGCCGAGGCGCTCGGCGGGTGCCCGCTCGACCTGCAGGACGCCGAACTGCTGCACGCGACCACCGGAGGCTTCCCGCTCTACATCATCGAAGCGATGCACAGCGGACCGGACCTCGCCCCCGCCGGCAGCCTGGCCGACGTGCTGCACGACCGGATCGAGCAGGTGAGCCCCGCCGCACGGGACGTCGCCGGACTCGCCGCGGCGGTAGGCCGCAACTTCACCCTCGACCTGCTCACCGAGGCCAGCGACCTCGACGCCGACGCCGTGGTGCGCGCCGTCGACGAGCTGTGGCAACGCAGAATCCTGCGACAGTTCCGCGACGGCTACGACTTCTCCCACGACCTGCTCCGCGACGCCGCCTACGCCCGGATCAGCCCGCCCCAGCGCTGGCTGCTGCACCGCCGTCTCGCGCAGAGCCTCGAATTGCTGCACGCCGACGACAGCGACAGCGTCTCGGCGCAACTCGCCGAGCAGTACGCCCGCGGGGGACGACCGGACCGGGCAGTGGCCTACTACCGTCGCGCGGCCGATGTCGCCTCGAGCACCTTCGCCCACACCGAGGCGATCCGACTGCACAAGAAGGCGCTCGTCATCGCCCGCACCCAATTCGAGGGGCGCAGCGCCGCCGTACAGGAACTCGCCGTCCGCGAAGCGATGGCGGCGCCGCTCAACGCCAGATACGGCTACTCCTCCCCCGAACTGCAACAGACCCTCGAGCGCTCGATCCGGCTGGCCGCATCCCTCGGCCGCAAGGACTCCCTCCTGGCCGGCCTCGTCGGGCTCTGGTCGTCGCGGTTCGTGCAGGGAAACATTGCCGGCGCCCACGAGGTGGCGACCCGCGCCCTGACCCTCGTCGACCCCGGCTCCCCGCTGAGCGGATCGGCCCACTTCGCATTCGCCGGTTCGGCGGTCGAGCTCGGCCGCCCCGAGGAGGCGCTCCACCACTTCGACCGCGCGGCCGCACTGACCCGGGGCGCTCCCTCGTTGACCGTCGGCACCCGGCCCGACGTGCACGGCAGCGCCTGGGCGGCACACGCCCACTGGCTGCTCGGCCACAACGACGCCGCACTGACCTGCTGCAACGAGGCCGTCCGGCTGGCCCGGACGATCGATCATCCGTACAGCCTGGCCGTCGCCCTGGCCTACAGCGGCATCACCCACCACCTGCGGGCAGACCCCGCCGCCCTCGACGTCGCCGTCGCGGAACTGACCGACCTGTGCGTCCGGTACGGATTCGCCTACTACAGCGAGTGGGCGCTGATTCTCGGCGGTTGGTCCCGCGGCGGCGAGGCCGGCCTCACGCAGGCGCGGCGCGGCATCGACACACTCCGAGCGGCCGGTTCGTTCGCCCGGATGCCGTACTGGCTCTCGCTGCTCGCCGACCTGTCGGTGCGGGAAGGAGATCCCGGCGCCGCCCGCGCCGCGCTCGATGCCGCCCTCGTCGCCGGACAGGCCCGCGACGACCTGTGGTGGCTGCCCGAGGTGATGCGGATGCGCGCGGCGCACGACGACCACGACGCCGCGATCGCGCGGCTGCGCGCCGCCGCCCGGACCGCGGCCGCCCACGGCAGTGCCGCCCTGCTCCGGCGCTGCGCGCGGGACCTCGCCGAACACGGCGTTCACCTGCCGCTCCCGGGCGTTCCCCCGGCCCCGTGACCGGCTGCGCGCACTCGAACGCTGCGCGAACGCCCCCTTCCTAGGGTCGACGGTACAACGCCCGCACCGGCGAGCGACCGACCCGAAAGGGACTCCCGTGACCACCATCTCGACCCGGTCGGCCGGCGCCGTGCCGTACGACGACCTGGCCGCGGCCCTGCGCGGCGACCTGATCACCCCCGGCGACACCCGCTACGACACGGCGCGTGCCGTCTACAACGGCATGATCGACAAACACCCCGCGGCGATCGCACGCTGCCGGGACGCCGCCGACGTCGTTTCCTGCGTCCGCTTCGGCCGCGCCCACGCCCTCACCCTGGCCGTGCGCGGCGGCGGGCACAACGCCGGCGGCCTCGGCGTGTGGGACGACGCGCTCGTCGTCGACCTGTCCCTGATGCGCAGTACCACGGTCGATCCGGCACACCACACCGTCCGCGTCGACGGCGGATGCACCTGGGGCGACGTCGACCACGCCACGGTCGCCTTCGGCATGGCCACCCCGTCCGGCTTCCTCTCGTCCACGGGTGTGGGCGGGCTGACCCTCGGTGGCGGCATCGGCTATCTCTCCCGGCGCTTCGGGCTGACCGTAGACAACCTTCTCTCCGCCGACGTGGTGCTCGCCGACGGCACACTCGTGACGGCCGACGAGAGCTCGCACAGCGACCTGTTCTGGGCGCTGCGCGGCGGCGGCGGGAACTTCGGCGTCGTCACCTCCTTCACCTTCCGCTGCCACGACATCGGCGAAGCCGGCATGATCGTCGGCGGCCCGGTGCTCTACGACCTCGCCGACACCGCCGACGTCATGCGCTGGTACCGGGAACTGCTGCCGGCGCTCCCGGAGGAACTCAGCGGCTGGATCGCGCTGCTCACCGTCCCACCCGCCGCCCCGTTCCCCGAGGACCTCTGGGGCCGCAGGTGCTGCGGCATCGTCTGGTGCTACACCGGACCGCACGCCAAGGCCGACGAGGTGCTCGAGCCCATCCGGACCTACGGCTCGCCGCTGCTGGTCGGCCTGCACGACATGCCGTTCACCGTGCTGCAGAGCGCATTCGACGCCCTCTACCCGCCCGGCCTGCAGTGGTACTGGCGGGCGGACTTCTTCGACGAGATCACCGACGCCGCGATCGACGTGCACTGCCGGTACGGGCAGCAGCTGCCGACCGGTCACTCCACCATGCACCTCTATCCCATCGACGGCGCCACCAGCCGCGTCCCCGAGGACGCGACCCCCTTCGCGTACCGGGGCGGCGGATGGGCGGGAGTCATCGTCGGCGTCGACCCCGACCCCGCCAACGCCGACCTCATCACCCGGTGGGCCCGCGACTACTGGGAGGAACTGCACCCGACCTCCGCCGGCGGCGCCTACGTCAACTTCCTGATGAGCGAGGGACAGGACCGGGTCGAAGCCGCCTACCGCGGGAACTACGACCGGCTCACCCGGATCAAGCGGCGCTACGACCCGGACAACGTCTTCCACATCAACCAGAACATCCGGCCCGCCGCACCCGACCGGTAGCCCGGAACCGCACCTGCGCGGAGAGGAACGGGACATGCCCACCCACAGGCTGGAAACGGACTATCTGGTGATCGGCTGCGGCGCGGCCGGCATGGCGTTCGCGGACGCATTGATCACCGACTCCGACGCGGACGTCGTCATGGTGGACCGGCGGCACGCACCCGGCGGACACTGGCAGGAGGCCTACCCGTTCGTCCGGCTGCACCAGCCGTCCGCGTACTACGGCGTCAACTCACTGCCGCTCGGTACGGACACCATCGACGACGTCGGCCCGAACCGGGGCATGTACGAGCAGGCGGGCGCCCCCGAGATCTGCGCGTACTACGACCGGGTCATGCGCCGGCGTCTCCTGGCATCGGGATCCGTGCGGTACTTCCCGATGAGCGAGTACGTCGGCGGCCACCGCTTCGTCTCCCGGGTCGCCGCCGACCGGTACGAGGTGACGGTCCGAAAGGCGCTCGTCGACGCCACCTACCTCGAGCCGGCGGTCCCGGCCACGTTCGCCCCGCCGTTCGACGTCGCCCCCGCCGTCCGCTGTGTCCCCGTGAACGCGCTCGCGCGGGTCGCCGAGCCTGCCGAGCGGTACGTCGTCATCGGCGCCGGCAAGACAGCGATCGACGCATGCCTGTGGCTGCTGCAGATGGGGGTGCCACCGGACGCCGTCCGCTGGATCAAACCGCGCGAGGCCTGGCTGCGCAACCGCTGGTTCGCGCAGGGCGGCGAACTGGTCGGCAACCTGATCGACGGACTCGCCCGGCAGATGGAAGCCGCAGCGCAGGCGACGAGCACGGACGACCTGTTCGCCCGGCTCGAGGCGAGCGAACAGCTGCTGCGCGTCGACGAGCGAGTCACCCCCACCATGTACAAGGGCCCGACGGCGAGCACCGCCGAACTCGCCCAGCTCCGGCGCATCGACGACGTCGTCCGCCTCGGGCACGTCCGGCGCATCGCACGCGACGAGATCGTGCTCGACCACGGAACGATCGGTACCGGGCCCGACCACCTGCACGTGCACTGTGCCGCCCCGGGCCTGAACCCGGCCCCGGCCGTCCCGATCTTCGAGGAGGGCCGTATCACGCTGCAACCGATCCGGACCGGGCTCATCCCGTTCAACGCCGCCCTCGTCGGATTCGTGGAGGCCACCGGCCGGGACCTGGCCGAGAAGAACCGGCTCTGCCCACCGAACCGGCTACCGGACGTCCCCCTCGACTGGATCCGCGGAACGCTCGTCGAGACGAGCGCCGAGTACGCGTGGTCGAAGGAACCGGACATGGCGGACTGGCTCGAGCGTTCCCGCCTCAACACGTCCCGGGGGCTCCGGCACCGCGCCGACCGGCCCCTTGTCCGGGAAGCGACGAGGCGATTCGGCACCCACGTCCGCCCCGCCCTCGCCAACCTCACCGGACTGCTCGACGACGCCCGGCGGGCCGCGTGAGCGCCCGGCCGCCCGGCCCGCCCGGGCGGGCCGGGTTCGCGGGCCACCCCGTATGATCTGAGCGATTACGGCTACTCGCCGATCACGATCGAGACCGCTTCCGGGCGCGCACAGTACGCCCGCGAGCGGTCGGCGCTCACCATCGCGCCGCGGCCCTGGAGAGGAGCTGCTGAATCGATGTACCGCCCCGGCGGCGGGTCGAACCGACCTGCCCGAAACTACCGGCGGGTAACGTGAGTGCTGTTCGTCGTGCTGCCCGTCGGCACCGCCGACGCGAGCGCACAGGTCCCGGAAAGAGTGAGGCAGGTAATGACTGAACGCGTGCAAGTCGGTGGACTCCAGGTCGCCAAGGTGCTCTACGACTTCGTCGTCGACGAGGCGATCCCCGGCACCGGGGTGGACGCGGCCGAGTTCTGGGCCGGCGCCGACAAGGTGATCCACGACCTCGCCCCCCGCAACCGCGCCCTGCTCGCCGTGCGCGACGACCTCCAGGCGCAGATCGACACCTGGCACCGCGACCGCAAGGGCCAGCCGCACGACGCCGCTGCCTACAAGGCGTTCCTCCAGGACATCGGCTACCTCGTCCCCGAACCCGCCGACTTCCAGGTCACCACCGGCGGTGTCGACGCCGAGATCGCCACCACCGCCGGGCCGCAGCTCGTGGTGCCCGTCCTCAACGCCCGCTTCGCCCTCAACGCCTCCAACGCCCGCTGGGGCTCGCTGTACGACGCCCTCTACGGCACCGACGCCATCTCCGAAGAAGGCGGCGCCGAGAAGGGCACCGGCTACAACAAGGTCCGCGGCGACAAGGTCATCGCCTGGGCCCGCAACTTTCTCGACACCGCCGCCGCCCTCGCCACCGGATCGCACGCCGACTCCACCCGGTACTTCGTCGACGGGAAGGAGCTGAAGGTCGAACTCGGCGACGGCACCGTCACCACACTCGCCCAGCCCGAGAAGTTCGTCGGCTACCTCGGCGAGAAGGACGCCCCGACGTCCGTGCTGCTGCGCAACCACGGTCTGCACGTGGAGATCCAGATCGACCCCGAATCCCCGATCGGCAAGACCGATGCCGCCCGTGTCAAGGACGTCGTCCTCGAATCGGCCATCACCACCATCATGGACTTCGAGGACTCCGTCGCCGCCGTCGACGCCGACGACAAGGTCATCGGCTACCGCAACTGGCTCGGCCTCAACCGCGGCGACCTCGCCGAGGAGATCTCCAAGGGCGGCAAGTCCTTCACCCGCGCCCTCAACGCCGACCGCGTCTACGTCGCCCCCGACGGCTCCGACCTCACCCTGCACGGCCGGTCCCTGCTGTTCGTCCGCAACGTCGGCCACCTCATGACCAACCCCGCCGTGCTCGACTCCGAAGGCAACGAGGTCCCCGAGGGCATCCTCGACGCGCTGATCACCAGCCTCGCCGCCGTGCACGGCCTGTCCGTCGGCGAGGACACCGGGCCGCTCGCCAACAGCCGCACCGGCTCGATCTACATCGTCAAGCCCAAGCAGCACGGCCCCGAGGAAGTCGCCTTCACCACCGAACTCTTCGGCCGGGTCGAAGAGGTGCTGGGCCTGCCGGCCAACACCCTCAAGGTCGGCATCATGGACGAGGAACGCCGCACCACCGTCAACCTGAAGGCCTGCATCAAGGAGGCCAGCGAGCGCGTCGTGTTCATCAACACCGGATTCCTCGACCGCACCGGCGACGAGATCCACACCTCCATGGAGGCCGGCGCCATGGTGCGCAAGGCCGAGATGAAGAAGCAGAAGTGGATCCTCGCCTACGAGGACTGGAACGTCGACACCGGCCTGGCCACCGGCCTGCAGGGCAAAGCCCAGATCGGCAAGGGCATGTGGGCCATGACCGACCTCATGGCCGACATGCTCGAACAGAAGATCGGCCAGCCCAAGGCCGGCGCCAACACCGCCTGGGTCCCCTCGCCCACCGGCGCCACCCTGCACGCCACCCACTACCACCAGGTCGACGTGTTCGCCGTGCAGGACGAACTGAAGGGCAAGCGCCGCGCCACCGTCGACGACATCCTCACCATCCCCCTCGCCCCCAGCACCGACTGGACCGACGAGCAGAAGCGCGAGGAGCTCGACAACAACTGCCAGTCGATCCTCGGCTACGTCGTGCGCTGGATCTCCCAGGGCGTCGGCTGCTCCAAGGTGCCCGACATCCACGACGTCGCGCTCATGGAGGACCGCGCCACCCTGCGCATCTCCAGCCAGCTGCTCGCCAACTGGATCCACCACGGCATCGTCACCGCCGACGACGTCGTCGCCGCCCTGCAGCGCATGGCCCCCGTCGTCGACCGGCAGAACGCGGGCGACTCCACCTACCTGCCGATGGCCCCCGACTTCGACGGCAGCATCGCCTTCCAGGCCGCCAAGGAACTGATCCTCGAAGGCACCACGCAGCCCAGCGGCTACACCGAGCCGATCCTGCACCGCCGCCGCCTCGAGTTCAAGGCCGCCCACGGCTGCCGAGCCTGAGCCACGGCCCACGGCCCCCGATCCACCGGATCGGGGGCCGTGGCGTCTCACCGGCCGATCACTAGACTCCGGGAACGGCGGGGCAGGCACGACGACAGGCAGGAAACACGTGGGTCGACATCGCGGCACGGGCCGCGCCAGAGGCGTCAGCAAGGGCCCGATCATCGCCGTCGCCGTAGCACTCGCACTCGTCCTCGCCACCGTCGGCTGGTTCCGCCTGCGCGAACGCATCGACGCGCAGGCCACCGAAGCCGCGCATACCTGCGTCGAAGGCGACGCGCTCCTCGACGTCGCCGCCGATCCCGCCGTCGCCCCCACACTGACCACCCTCGCCGCCCGGTGGGTCACCGACACCCGCCCCGTCGTCCGCGACCACTGCATCGACGTGCGCGTCACCCCCGTCGCCACCACCCCGGCCACGACCGCCCTCACCGCCGATCCCCGCTGGGACCCCACCCTCGGCCCCCCACCCGCACTCTGGGTCCCTTTCAGCAGCGACGCCACCGCGCGCGCGGCACAGGCCCTCGACGGCCAGACCCGCTCCCTCGCCACCTCCCCGGTCGTGCTGGCCGTCCCGGCCGAGCTCGAGCGCGCCCTCAGCACCGCCGGCACCGGATGGCGCCAGCTGCCCTCCCTCCAGTCCGACGGCAGCACCCTCGCCGGCCTGGGCCTCGACGGCTGGGCCGGCCTCCGCCTGGCCCTGCCCACCGGCACCGACGCCGACGCCACCACTCCCGCCCTCGAGGCCGTCGCCGCCGCAGCCACCGACGCCGGAACCGGTCCCCTGACCGCCGAACAGGCCGCCTCCCCCGCAGCCACCTCCGCCGTCGGTGCGCTCGCGCTCGGCGCCGACGCCCTCGGAGACGGCGCCGGACCGACCACCGCCGCAGCCCTGACCACCCTCGCCGACGGGCCCGGCGCCGACGGGGCGGTGCACGCCGTACCGATCACCGAGCAACAACTGCACACGGCGGTCGCCTCGGGTGGCGCCGCCGGCCTCGTCGAATTCGTTCCCGCCGGCCCCACCCCCACCGCCGACTTCCCCGCCGCCGTGGTCGACGCCCCGTGGGTCGACGAGACCCTCTCCCGCGCCGCCGCCGAACTCGCCGGCCACCTCCGCGAACCCGACGCGGCCCGCGTCCTCGCCGACGCCGGCTTCCGAGTCGACGGCCAGCCCGTCCCCCGCACCGACGCGGTTCCCTTCCCCCGCATCGAACAGAACCTGAACCGCGCCGCCCCAGCCGTGGCCGACATCCTCCTCGACCACCGGCGCGCACCCGTCGCACCCCGCGCCACCACGATCCTCCTCGACACGTCCACGTCCATGGGAACCGTCGAGGGTGACGACACCCGTCTCGCCCACATCGCCACTGCCCTGGACCAGCACGTCTCCCGCTCGCCGGATGCCTCGACACTCGCCGTGTGGGTCTTCGCCCGCGACCTCGACGACACGACTCCGTACCGCGCCACGGTGGCGCGCGGCACCCTCACCGCGGACCAGCGCACCGCGCTGACCGCCGCCCTGACCGGTGCCGACACCACCGACGGTTCCGCCGTCTACCGGTCTCTGGCCGCCGCCTACGTCGACGCCGTCCGCAACCACACCCCCGGCAGGCCCAACTCCGTCCTCCTGATCACGGACAGTGCCAACGACGACGACACCTCCCGCCAACGCATCCTCGACCTCGTCGCCGCCGCCGGCGACCCCGATCGACCCGTCCGGATCGACGTCGTGGCGCTCGGCGACGACACGAACCGCAACACCTTGCAAACACTCGCCGACCGCACCGGCGGTGCGCTCGTCCCCGTCGCCACGACCGACGGACCCGATCTCGCCGCCGCCATCCGAAAGCTGATGTCCTGACACCGTGATCCGCCTTCTCGTCGCGGGGACGTTCCTCGCCCTCGTCACCTTCTGGCTCCACCGCCGTCTCGTCCGAGCCCCCGGCCTGCGCGGCCGCTCGGCAATCGCTGCGAACACCGCGCTCGGCGTCCTCCTCGTCGTCGCTCTGATCGGCGCGCAGAGCGGCACGTCGCTCGACCCGCGCTGGGCCCGCCCGTTCGGATTCCTCGGCTGGACCTGGCTCGGCGTCGTGCTGTACCTGGTCCTCGGCACGCTCCTGATCGGGATCGTGTGCCTCGCGGCGCGAGCGGTACGCCGTTTCCGGCGCGGCGACGCCCACCCCCCGGATCCCTCCAGGCGGCGCGCCCTGCAGATCGCGACGGGCACGCTGATCGTCGCCGCGGTCGCCGCGGTCGGCTACGGCACGGTCGAGGCCGCTCGGCCCCGGGTCGTGCACACCCGGATCCCGTTGCGCCGGCTTCCGGCCGGATTCGACGGGATGCGGGTCGCCCTCGTCACCGACCTGCACGTCGGCCCGTCCCGCGGCCGCGAATTCACCCGTCGCGCGGTGGACCTCGTCAACGCGCAGCAGCCGGACCTGATCGTTCTCGGCGGGGACCTCACCGACGGCACGATCGCGTTCGTCGGGCAGGATCTCGCTCCCCTCGCCGACCTGCGGGCTTCCCTCGGGGTCTACGGAGTCAGCGGCAACCACGAGTACTACGCCGACGACGCGCTGTCCTGGCTCGATTTCTGGGAAACCCTCGGCGTACGCACCCTCCGCAACGAACGAGTCGCCCTGGAGCGCGGCGGCGATGTCATCGATCTCGCGGGCATTCACGATTACTCGGCACCGGCCCCGAACGAAGCGGATCTCACCGCAGCGTTGCAGGGCCGCGATCCCGAGCGCTTCGTCCTCTTGGCCGCCCATCAGCCCCGGCAGGTGTTCGAGGCCCGCGACCACGGCGTCGACCTGCAATTGTCCGGCCACACGCACGGCGGACAGATGTGGCCGCTCGGATACGTCGTGCCTCTGCAACAGCCGACGGTGACGGGACTCGACCGGTTCGGCGACACTCTCGTGTACACCTCCCGCGGTACCGGCGCCTGGGGTCCGCCGGTACGGATTGCCACCCCTCCGGAAGTGGCAATCCTGGAACTGAAGACCTTCCCGGGCTGACCTTTTCGTCTGGGCTTTTTCTGCGGTTGTTTCGCGGTTGAGGTGACGTGGGGTCTTGTTCGGTTATTTATAAAGTTCCGTTAGGCTCGGAATACTGTCCGTAGTCTTTCGGGGGCTGGGCTACCGACACCCAGCCCCCGAAAATGCGCTCAGCTGCTGTAGGCCTCCAACGGCGGGCACGAGCACACGAGGTTCCGATCCCCGTACGCCCCGTCGATGCGGCGCACCGCGGGCCACACCTTCGCGCGGCTCTGCCCCAGCGGATACACCGCGATCTCACGGCTGTAGGGGTGGGTCCACTCCCCGACCAGGCACTGGGCGGTGTGCGGTGCGCCGCGCAGTGGGTTGTCGTCCACCGGCCACTCCCCTGCCCCGACGCGATCGATCTCGCCGCGGATGGCGATCATCGCGTCGATGAACGCGTCGAGTTCGGAGAGATCCTCGCTCTCGGTGGGTTCGACCATCAGGGTGCCCGCGACGGGGAAGCTCATGGTCGGCGCGTGGAAGCCGTAGTCCGCCAGGCGCTTGGCCACGTCGTCGACCGTGACCCCCGTATCCTTCGTCAGGGGGCGCAGATCGAGGATGCACTCGTGCGCCACCATGCCGTTCTCGCCCGTGTACAGGACGGGAAAGTACTCGTCGAGCCGGCGCGCGATGTAGTTCGCCGACGCGATCGCCGTCAGCGACGCCCGCCGCAGGCCTTGGGCCCCCATCAGCTTGATGTACGCCCACGTGATCGGGAGGATGGAGGCCGATCCGAACGGCGCCGCCGACACCGGCCCACCGCCCCCGAGACCCGGTTCGGCCGGGTGGCCGGGCAGGAACGGCACCAGGTGCGCGCGCACGCCGATCGGCCCCACGCCGGGGCCGCCACCACCGTGCGGGATGCAGAAGGTCTTGTGCAGGTTCAGATGACTCACGTCGCCTCCGAACTTGCCGGGACGCGCCAGACCGACGAGGGCGTTCAGGTTGGCGCCGTCGATGTACACCTGCCCGCCGGCGTCGTGCACGGCACCGCAGATGTCGGCGATCTCGTGTTCGTAGACCCCGTGGGTCGACGGGTACGTGATCATGATCGCGGCGAGACGTTCGGCGTGGTCGGAAATTTTCGCACGCAGATCGTCGAGGTCGACGTCACCGTTGGACCGGCACGCCACGACCTCGACGCGCATGCCGGCCATGACCGCGGAGGCGGCGTTGGTGCCGTGTGCACTCGACGGGATCAGGCAGGTGTCCCGATGCTCGTCACCCCGGCTCAGGTGGTAGTGGCGGATGGCGAGCAGCCCGGCGTACTCGCCCTGGCTACCCGCGTTCGGCTGCAGACTCACCGCGTCGTACCCGGTCACCGCGGCCAGCCACCCTTCCAGGTCGCCGATGAGCCGGCGGATGCCCGCGGTCTGCTCTGCAGGGGCGAAAGGATGCAGCGCCGAGAACTCGGGCCAGGTGATCGCCTCCATCTCGGTGGCGGCATTGAGCTTCATCGTGCACGAACCCAGCGGGATCATGGTGCGGTCGAGCGCAAGGTCCATGTCCGACAGGCGGCGCAGGTACCGCATCATCGCGGTCTCGGTGCGGTACCGGGTGAACGCCTCGTGCTGCAGGTACGCGCTCGTGCGCGCGAGCTGCCGCGGCACGGCGGGTGTGGCTGCGGCCGAGGTGTCCTCCGCCCCGAACGCGGCCAGGACCGCGGCGACGTCCGCGTCCCGGGTCGCTTCGTCGCACGAGATCCCCACGTGGTCCCCGTCGACGCGACGAACGTTGATGCCGGCCTCGAGAGCCGCCGCGACGACCGCGTCGGCGCGGCCGGGAACGCGGGTCAGCACGGTGTCGAAGAAGCTGTCGTGCACCACGTCGATACCGGCCGCCTTCAGCGACGCCGCGATACGGGCGGCCTGGCCGGCCACGCGGGTCGCGATCCCGGCCAGGCCCTCGGCCCCGTGGTACGACGCGTACATGGCAGCGAGCACCGCGAGGAGAACCTGTGCGGTGCAGATGTTGCTGGTCGCCTTCTCGCGCCGGATGTGCTGCTCACGCGTCTGCAACGCCAGCCGATAGGCCGGTGCGCCGTCCGCGTCGACCGACACACCGACGAGCCGGCCCGGAAGGTTGCGGGCATGGGCGGCGTGCACGGCGAGATAGCCGGCGTGCGGCCCGCCGAACCCCATCGGCACGCCGAAGCGCTGGGTGGTGCCGAAGCACGCGTCCGCGCCCTGTTCCCCGGGCGGGGTGAGCAGAGTGAGCGCCAGCAGGTCCGCGCCCACCGCGACGAGCGCCCCACGCTCGTGCGCCGCCCCGACGAGGGGGCCCGCGTCGAACACCCGGCCGGAGGCACCCGGGATCTGCAGGACGACGCCGAAGAACTCTCCCTCGGGCAGGCCGTCGTCGACGAGGTTCGCGGTGACGATCTCGATCCCCAACGGTTCTGCCCGGGTCGCCAGGACCGCGGCGGTCTGGGCGAACAGGTCGGCGTCCACGACGACCCGCGCACTCCTGGACTTGCGGTTGGCGCGCTTGAGCAGCGTCATCGCCTCCGCGGCGGCGGTCGCCTCGTCCAGCATCGACGAGTTGGCGACCTCCATACCGGTCAGGTCCGAGACCATGGTCTGAAAGTTGAGGAGCGCTTCGAGGCGCCCCTGGCTGATCTCCGGCTGGTACGGGGTGTATGCGGTGTACCAGGCGGGATTCTCGATGATGTTTCGCAGCAGTACCGGCGGGGTCAGCGTGCCGTAGTACCCCTGGCCGATCATCGATGTCGCGACGGTGTTCCGGCCCGCGAGTTCCTGCAGCGCCGTCAGTACCTCGTGTTCCGACATCGGCGCGTCGAGCGACTCGAGTCCGTCCGCGACTCCGTCGGCCCGGGCGTCGAGGATGCCGGCGGGCACCGCCTTGACGGCCAGCTCGTCGAGGGATTCGACGCCGATGACGTCGAGAATGCGGCGCAGTCCCGCCGCGTCGGGGCCGACGTGGCGGTCGGCGAAGGTGTACGTAGCGGCGTCGGTCATCGCGACTCCCTGAGGTCGGAGGTCCGCATCCGCGCAGGGGGTCGCACGGTGCGTGTCCTCCCCCTCTGTCGCGAGCTCGCCGGGGCGAGCGCCTGAGAGATTCGGTACCGGAGCGAGCCGGCCCTTTCCCCGTGGGCGGGTGGGTGCTCCCACCGCTTTCCAGAGACGTCGGTGCCCGCACGGTCCTCGATGCCTGAGAGATTGACGGGGAGGTGCTGCTCCTTCGGCGTCCGGAACAGGTCCGGAACTCTCCCGCACGGCGGCGACGTATCACCGATTCTAGGGCACGGGGACACCCGGGCAGCACCGAGGCCGCAGGTGTTTCGTGTGACGAGCGTCTAGCCGATCCGCCGATTGACACGTTCGCGACGGCGGGAGGCCAGTTCGTCCTCGGGACGCTGCTCGATGTCGCCGCCGTCCGCCCGCTCGGCCGGGAAGTCGGCGATGCTGCCCGTCAACTCCCGCATCGCGCCGCTCACCGCGATCCCGAACACGCCCTGTCCGCCCTGCAGTAAATCGACCACCTCTTCCGGTGAGGTGCACTCGTACACGGTGGTGCCGTCGGAGAACAGGGTGATCTTCGCCAGGTCCCGCACTCCGCGTTCCCGGAGGTGGTCGACCGCTACCCTGATGTTCTGCAGGGAGATGCCCGTGTCCAGCAGACGCTTGACGATCTTCAGGACCAGGATGTCCTTGAACGAGTAGAGCCGTTGGCTGCCCGAACCCGCCGCGCCCCGGATGGACGGAACGACCAGATTCGTCCGCGCCCAGTAGTCGAGCTGACGGTAGGTGATGCCGGCGATCTGGCAGGCGATCGGCACGCGGTAGCCGACGAGCTCGTCAGGCACCGAATCGTCCGGGAACAGACCCGGCTGCATCTCGTCGGCGTCGAGAGATGCCCGTGACGGGGCCTCGCGGTCGACGGCGTCGAAGCTGAGCTGCTGTCCCTGCGGCCGATCTCCCACTGTTGTGACTCCCTCTCGCGTGCACAGGCGTGCCCCGGAACGAACGACGGGCGGATCCCCCACCCCATCCGATCGTCGAGCGCCCGCTTGACCCACCGAGTCGATCCGTAGCGATTCACTCAGCGTACGCCCCGTGCGAAAAGTTGGGCAGCAACACGCCGACCGGACAACGATCTTCCGGTCCTGTACCACTCGTCGCAGAGCGCGCCCCGGCCACCGTGACCGGGAGTCGCGACAGAACCTCGGCGATGGTCGACGATCAGCCGTCCGTCGCCTTGAAGTCGTCGGGGGACACGGATTCGAGAAACTCCTTGAACTTCTCGACCTCGTCCTCCCGCTCATCCGGCATGACGAGGCCCGCTTCCACCAGCACCGGCTCCTCCACGAAGACCGGCGCGCCGATGCGCAAGGCTACAGCGACCGCATCGGAAGGACGGGACGACACGCGCAGACCACCGTCGAAGACGAGATCGGCGTAGAACGTCCCCTCTTTGAGATCCACGATCCGGACCTCCTGGAGGGTGCGGCCGAACGCATCGACCAGATTCTTGATCAAGTCGTGCGTCAGAGGCCGGACCGGCTCGACACCCTGCTGTTCCAGCGCTATCGCCGTGGCCTCCATCTGGCCGATCCAGATCGGCAGATACCGATCACCGTCGACCTCGCGCAGCAGAAGGACAGGCTGATTCTGCGGTTGCTCGACCCGAATCCCCACTACTCGCATCTCGCTCATCGAGCCGCCTCCCATCCCTGCTGTGCGTCGGTGGCGAACCGTCCGCCGATATCCCCCTGAATTCTAGTGCCAACGAGCCGCCGTCGTCAGAGTCGTTGCCACCGCTGCCACACTCACCGATCGAGAGCGCCCCGAACGGCCGCCTTGACGAGGCACGTGTGCATCGTCAACGACAACGCCGCCAATTCCCGCACCATTTCCTCGGCCCGGGCGCGCGCCCCGACGTCCCGGCCCTTCGCGACCGGACCGGCGATCTGCGCCACCAGGCCCGCCTCCCGGTCGGCCGCGAGCTTGAAGGCACGCAGGTGCCGGACCTCGAGGCCGAACTCGGCCATGGCCTTGGCGGTGCGAGCCAGTAGCACCGCATCCTCGTCGAAGAAGCCGGCCGCGCCGGGCACGATGAGCCCGGCGCGGATCAGCTCCGTGAGGAAGGACGATTCGATGCCCGCCTGCCGGCACAGGTCCTCCCGGCCGACCCGCACCTCCCGGTCCGTGCGCAGATCCTCCGGCGACACCTCGCCCGGCGCCACCGCCAGGGGCCGGGGCCGCTTCGGGCGGCTCTCCACCGAGCCCACCGTCGCGACACCACGGTCGATCGCCTCGAGCTGTTCCTTGATCACCTTCAGCGGCAGGTACTGGTCCCGCTGCGCGGTTAGCACGTACCGCAGGCGCTCGCAGTCCGCGATCGAGAAACGTCGATAACCCGACGGGGTGCGTTCCGGACTGATCAGTCCCTCGGATTCGAGGAAGCGGATCTTCGAGATCGTCACGTCCGGAAACTCGGGACGGAGCCGATCGAGCACGGACCCGATCGACATTCCCCCCGGTGACGGCTGGCGGGCAGCGGTCATCAGCTACCCGTGCCCTGCGAACCCCGCGGGCCGGTGAGGAACACCAGCCGGAACTTTCCGATCTGCACCTCGTCGCCGTTCGCGAGAACCGCCGAGTCCACCGGCTCGCGGTTGACGTAGGTGCCGTTCAGGCTTCCCACATCGACGACCTGGAACTCGCCCTCGTCCTGACGGAACTCGGCGTGCCGGCGGCTCACCGTCACGTCGTCGAGGAAGATGTCGCTGTCCGGGTGACGCCCGGCCGACGTCGTCGGCTGATCGAGCAGGAAACGCGACCCGGCGTTCGGGCCGCGCTTGACGACGAGCAGCGCCGATCCTGTGGGAAGCCCCTCGACCCCCGAGACGGGGGCCTCGGTCGTCCCCGTGCCCGCGCCGGTGGTATCGAGTTCGTTCAGGAAGTCGGCACGAAACACCGAAGTGGTTTCCGCAGGGGTTTCCTCGTAGCCCGCGTTGCCGTTCTCGCTCACCGTATCTCCTTATCCGTTCGACCCTTCGGGATCGCTCCCCCTGGGCCGCAGTTTCGTTCAGCCACGATCACTTCCGGTACGGACCCGCGCCCCGACCCGGCACACGCCTACCGTTGACCGTACCCTGCGCAACGTCCTTCGTGCAGGCAGACGCGGTCCCGGCCGGACGCGGCGTCAGTTCTGCGTGATCGCGCGGTACCCGTCCGCGTCGAGCGTGCTCGCCAGAGCGGCGTCGAGCTCGTCCTTGCTGCCGACCTCGAGGTCCACCAACCAGCCGGCCTCGTACGGGTCGCTGTTGACGAGCTCGGGATTGGCATCCAGATCCGGGTTCACCCCAACGACTTTCGCCGTGAGCGGCGCGTACACGTCGGAAACGCTCTTGGTCGACTCCACCTCGCCGAACGAGTCGCCCGCGGTGATCTCCGCTCCCGTCTCCGGCAATTGCACGAAGACGACGTCGCCGAGCTGTGACTGGGCGTAGTCCGTGATGCCGACGCGCGCAGTCGCGTCACCGGTTCGGCGAACCCACTCGTGCTCCGCCGTGTAACGCAGATCGGCGGGTGTTCGGAACTCACTCACGACAGGTCCTTTCGGGCAGCGACATTCGCGTGGAACGCCGGGTTCAATTACCGGGCTGAGAGTATTGTCGCGGCTCGATCTCCCGCAAGGCGGGTACCTCGACCTGCGGCGACTGTTCGATCTGTACCGACCCGCCCGCGCGCGCCACCGTGTCGACCACGCCGCCGGGGATGTTCAGAGCCGCCGCCAGCGTGGGCGCGTCCCCGATCGCGGCGACGGCGTAGGGCGCTGCGATCGATCGATCGTCGACGACCAGCGCACCGGCGGTGCCGCCCACCCAGGAGTCCACGCCGATACGGACGGCGGGGCCGCCGGTTCCGGCGACCTGGACGGCCTCCGCCCCCGCGGCGCGCAGCTCCTGGATCGTGTCGAGGAGGACTTCCGGTCCCACGCCGCGCCGAGGGTCGGCAATGGTCAAGATCACTCCCGGACCGGCCGCCGGGGCGGTACCCACCTGGATCTCCAGGGCCGAGAGGCGCTGCTGCGCCTCCGCGAGTGCGGCTTCGGAGCCGTTCCGTTCCAGGCTGGCCAGCGTCTGTTCCAGTGTGGTGATCTCCTGCCGCAGCTCCGCTTCGCGGCGGTTGAGGTTGTCGAGCACCACCAGCAGGTCGGCCGGCCGAGCGGAGTCGAGCGCGTCGCCCGAACCGGTGTTCCTGACCTGCGTGGCGATTCCCACGCCCAGCACCACCATGAGCAGCGCCGCCAGGGCGGAGAAGACGATCCGCGAGCGGCGCGCCGCGCCGCTCTCGGCCGGTTCGTGCCATTCGTGCTTGCCCTCATGCATCCGGCTACGCCCCGAACAGTCTGCGTCGCAGCGCGGATGCATTGCCGAAGATCCGGATACCGAGGACCACGACGACCGCGGTGGAGAGCTGGGTGCCCACCCCGAGCTGGTCGCCGAGCCAGACGATCAGTGCGGCGACGAGCACGTTGAAGGTGAAGGAGACGACGAACACCTTGGCGTCGAAGATCTCGTCCAGATAGGCGCGTAGTCCCCCGAAGACCGCGTCGAGCGCGGCGACCACCGCGATGGGCAGGTAGGGCTGGACCACGTCGGGCACCTGGGGGCTGAAGATCACACCCACGGCGATGCCCACGCCGAGGGCCAGCACCGCATAGAGGGCGTATCCGCGCTTGGTCGCCACAGTCTTCACCGCTCTCCCGTTTCCCGTGCCGATGCGACGTCGCGTACCGAGGCGCCCGGCAACGCGAGGTCCGTCGCCTCCGTGATGGTGAAACCTACCCCGTACAGCTGTTGCACCCCCGACATACGCAGGTAGGCGTCGCTGACGACGAAGCCGGTCTGCAGTTCGGCCGGTGACCCGACGGCGGCGACCGTGTAGGGCGAGAAGACCGGCTGGTTGTCCACGAGCATCGCTCCCCCGGCCTGCCGGACGGTGACACCGGGACCGACCCGTACCCCGTTGATCGCGACGGCCTCGGCCCCGCCGGCCCAGAGGGCGTTGACGACCGACTGCAGGTCGCGGTCGAGGATCACCGAGGTGCTGCGGGCGCGGTCCTTCTCCGCGGAGTCCGTCAGGTCGGGACGCGAGGTCGGATCGGCGAGGGTGACTGTGATGCCGGGGCCGCGCACGGGAGCCGCGGCGGCGGCCTCCTCGGCTCGGGCGAGCCGGTCGAGCACCGCCGCACCCTGTTCGTCGTCGGCGAGCACCTCGATGCGGCGCTGTTCCACCTGGGTGGCCACGTCGTCGCGGGTGGCCGCGAGTACGTCGTTGCGGTCCTCGGCGGTGCGGACGGTGGCGAGGATCTCGTTGCGTGCCTGGTCGGTACCGGATTCCCGCTCGATGTTCTGGGCGTAGGCCACTCCGAGGACGAGTCCGGCGAGCAGGCCACCGAGGACCAGCCAGAGCCCGATGCCGACCCGGGTCGGCCGGGCGTGGCCGGCGGCGCGGTCGTGCGCCGCGGCCGCGTAGCCGGGGTCGAGGTGGTCCTCGAGAAGCGCCTTGAGCAGCGACGGCACGGGGTTGCGGCGGATCTGCTCCCAGTTGCGGCTCATTCGGTGGCAGGCCCTCCCGGGGTGGGTACCGCACGGGCCGTCCGCACCGCCTGCGACAGGTAGAGCACGCCCGTCCACACGTAGAGGGCAGTACCCCAGAGGAGGGCGGCCCACCCCGCGGGCGCGAGGACGCCGGCCGCGGCGGGAAGCGCTTCCGCGGCCAGCAGGAGCGGCAACGCGAACATCAGCAGGAAGGTGGCGCCCTTACCCAGGTACAGCACCTCCGGGGGCGGCAGGCCACGGCGACGGTAGACGGCCAGGGTCGGAGCGAGGACCAGCTCCCGGCCGATCAGAACCACGGCGATCCACCACGGCACTATGCCGCGGGCCACCAGGGCGAGGAGGGTGGTGACGACGTAGAGGCGGTCGACGAGCGGATCCAGCACCGCGCCGAGCCGCGAGGCCTGGTCGAGCAGCCGCGCGAGCTTGCCGTCGGCCCAGTCGGTGATTCCGCTGAGCATGAGGACCGCAAGCGCCCATCCGTCGGCGTGCCGGACGAGGACCAGATAGAGGAAGATCGGGATGCCGACCAGGCGGACGACGCTCAACACGTTGGGGACGGTGACGATGCGGTCGGATCGAGCCGGCGCACCGGCCGTCGTCGCGTCGTTCATCGTCCGTCCTGTCGTTCGGGTGGGGTCGGTTCCGACAGCCTTGCACACACCTCGTCGCCGCCGGCCGGCCGACTCGTCACCTCCACGCGAACACGGGCTGTTCCAGGTCGTCGATGCGGGTGCTGCGACGGTGGAGCACGACTTCCCGGAACTGGTACACCACCGCCGCGGTGGGGGCGTGGACGAGATGTCCCCGGAACGGCCACTGGATCACCGGCTTGTCCGATTCCGGTATGGCGACGAACCGGGGTTCGCTGTCGAGCTCGGATGCGGTGACGGCATAGAGTGCGGCCACCTCGTCGGGGTTGGGCACGAGATCGTCGATCGCGGCATCCGCCCAGACGACGTACGGGGAGATGACGTAACCCGAGCGGGTGATGTAGTCGTCGAGGCGGCCGAGAATGCCGCCGGGGTCGGTGCGCAGGCCGAGTTCCTCGTGCAGCTCGCGCAGCGCGGCCACCTCGGGTGTCTCCCCGTCGTCGAGACGTCCGCCCGGCAGGGCGAACTGGCCGGGGTGCGCTCGCAGACGGGTCGGGCGGCGGGTGAGCGGCACGACAGGGTTGCCGTGCCCGTCGTCGAGTACGGCGACGACCACCGCCGCGTGACGCCGGCCTTCCAGCGGCAGGGAGCGGGGTTCGAACGCGGCGAGCGCCGACCCGATCTCGGTCGGGTCCAAGGGGTTCGGGACGGTCATTGCGTCGACATTAGGGGGTGGGGACTGCGATTCTGCGCATGGATCGCCGAATCGGTCCGCCCCGTGGGTCCACCCGGTGCATAGTTGTCCGAGGAAACGAACGGATCCCAGGGGTACACGAGGACGTGAGCATGCAGCGCACCACCCGACCGATGGCCGAGGTCCGCCGGGGAGTCGCGGACCGGGTGGTGGGCCGGGCCCGGGAAACCGACCTCCTGCTCGCTGCCATCGGCGCGGGGCGCGACGTGCTGCTCGAGGGGCCACCGGGCACCAGCAAGTCCACCCTGCTCGGCGCCATCACCGCCGAGCTCGGCAGTCCGCTGATGTTCGTCGAGGGGAACGCCGATCTCACGCCGGCACGCCTGGTCGGCTATCACGATCCGGCACGGGTGCTGTCGGAGGGCTACCACGAGGACAACTTCGTGCCCGGCCCGCTGGTGGCGGCGATGCGGGCCGGCGGGGTGCTCTACCTCGAAGAGTTCAACCGCTCGCCCGAGGACACACTGAACAGCCTGCTGACCGCGATGGCGGAGCGGCGGATCACGGTGCCGCGGGTGGGCACGGTCGAGGCCGATCCGGCGTTCCGCGTGGTGGCCTCGATGAACCCGTTCGACAACATCGGCACCGTCCGGTTGTCGATGAGCGTGCACGACCGGTTCTGCCGGCTGGCGGTGGACTATCAGGACACGCAGGCCGAACGTGAGATCGTCGTCCGGCGCACCGGGTGCGGGTCGGCGCGGCTCGTCGCCGACGCGGTAGCCCTCACCCGCGCCACGCGCGGGCACCCTGACCTGCGCGGCGGGTCCAGCGTCCGCGGCGCGATCGACCTGACGCTCGTCGCGATGCAGCTGATCGACATGCGGGACGTGCGCGGCGAGCTGCCGGACTCGGCCGACCCGCCGCGCGATCTGCCGCCGGCCTACACCGGCGCCGTGCTCGACGCCCTGCTGGTGGCTTTGTCCGGGCGGATCGCGGTGGACGAGGTCGCCGAGACCACACCCGAGGCGGTGTTGCGGGAGATCTGGCAGGACCACTTCCTCCTTCGCCCCAGCTCCGCGGCCCCCGGTTGAAGAGCCGTCCCCGCGGACGGCCCCGTGCACCGGCGCGCCCAGCGTCACTCCACCGGTCGGGGAAAGCCTTTCCGGCGCAAGCCGAAGCAGCTGTCGACGGTCCCGACGCTGTACGAGAACCGAGGCAGCGGCCAGGGTTTGGCGATGGTCGGCGGTCCGCATCGTCAGGGGCGCAGCCCCGGAACGGGTCCCGGTGCGGGTCCCGGGATGACCGACGAGCCGGCCGAGGTGCTGACACTGGGCGAACTCGATGCGTCGGGCCCTGCCCGCGACGCCGAGGTCCGACGCCGGGCCCGCGAGATCGCTGCGCGCCTGTCCGTGCCGCGCCCGCGGCACCGTCGCCTGCCTCGGCGGGGCGTCGGCAGACTGCGAACCCTGCCGTATCAGGACGGCGCCGAGGAACTCGATCTCGACCGCACCGTCGAAGTGCTCGCGGAGGACCCGCTCGCGCGGTCGACCGATCTGGTGATGCGGGACCGGATCCGCGACCGCCGGAAGGTGGTGCTGGTCGTCGACATCTCCGGGTCGATGCGCGGCGAACGCATCCGCACCGCCGCGGCCGCGGTGGGTGCCGTGGCCGGCGAGCTCGGCCACGACGATCTGGCGGTGGTGGCGTTCTGGTCCGAAGCCGCCGTGCTCAGCGCTCTCGGTGAGCCGGTCTCCCCGGCTCGGCTCGTGGACCTGCTGCTCCGGATCCCGAGCAAGGGTCTGACGAACGTCGGCTTCGCGCTCGAGGTGGCGGCGCGTCAGCTCCGGGACGTACCCGCCGACGAGGGACGGGTGCTGTTGCTGTCCGATTGTGTGCACAATGCCGGGCCCGATCCGCGGACCGCCGCCTCCCGGCTCTCTCGGCTCGACGTGCTCGCCGACATCTCCGGCGAACACGATCTGCTCACCGCCCGCGATCTCGCTCATGCCGGCCGTGGGCTGGCCCTGCCGATCCGGGGCCACCGCGACGTCGCTGCGGCCATCTCCCGCGCGTTCGGCGCCTGACTGTGCGCGGTGCCTCTTGGGGGGTTTCGGTGGGGAGCGTGGAGTCGTGATGAATTTCGGAAAATACTTCTGTTCCGTACTGGTCGGATAATGTAAGCCGGACTTGGGTGCGCCGAGCGGTCTTCTTCTTGAAATTATTGTGTTCCGTTTGCTTCGAATTCGGATGCGGCGGTGTCAGCGGGGGCCCGCGCCCCTCCCCTCTCGTGCCCGAGGGGGCACCGCTCGGAACGGGCGGGAGAACCGCGCCGTCGTGGCTCGCTCATCGCGCCCGGTCCACGTCCACGCACAGGATCGCCGAGTCGCTCAGGGGCTTCCCAGGTACAACCGCCCGGCATGCTCGACGACGCCCGTCACCTCGCCGAAGGGCACATCCCGGCACCCGAAGTCGTGCAGCAGGCGGCCGTCCTCCCCCACCCCAGCACCCAGGTCGTGCGAGCGGGACGAGCCAGTCGCGCCACCGGCAGCCGCCACAACGCCCGGCGTACCACGGGTCAGCTGCCTCCGAGCCGGTCGAGGACACCATTGCGGGGCGCAACCATCGCCACCCACATCCGGCCGCCGCGCGCCCGGGAGACGTTGTCCGGCATTCCCGGAAGGTTCGTCATCAGCGGCCGCGGGGCGTGGGGGCACGGACCGGCAGTCCGGTCAGGCAGTAACCGCCGGTTTCGGCGAACAGGACAGTGGATTCGTCCTCCGTGAGAGTGATGCCATTCGGGAAGTGGAGCCGGTCGAGTACGACAGGGACCGAACCGTCCGGGTCACGGCGCAGCAGCCGGCCGCTGCCGCGGTGCTCGGGCAGGGCGCCCACGTAGTGGTCCAGACCGTGGCGGGTGTGGACCGGGTGGGCCCCGCGCCGCCCGCGTTCAGCTCTCCAGGCGCTTCTTCAGACCGGTGAGCGTACTGTCGACCAGGCCCTTGATCACCCGATTCCGCAGGAAACCGGGCAGCGGCAGGTTGTGGTGGATGGTCAGCTCGTACGTGACGGAGGTGCTGGCCGGACCGACCGCGTCGAGTTGGTAGCGCCCTTCCTGCCCGGTCTGCAGGCGTCCTTGGAGCATCGACCAGCTCATGCCGTCGTCGCGGTGCCGGTAGGTCAGGGTGTAGCTGTCGGTACCGACGGTGGCCGACGCCTTGAACCGGGCGGTGCGCGGCAATCCGGTCTCCTCGTCGACCTCGAGCACCTCGGCCTCGAGGATCTCGGGGATCCACTCGGTCTGGCTCTCGAGGTCACGGATGGTCGCGAGCACGGTGCCCAAGGGCGCCTCGACCTGGACGGTCTTGGTGGCGCTGTCAGTGGGCATGCTCGCCGTCCCCGTAGTAGCCGAGCCGGAGCAGGGTGGTGATCTCGCTGATCAGCGGCATCCGCGGGTTGGTGCGGTTGCTCAGGTCCTGGAACGCGGTCATCGCCAGCTCCGGCAGGGCGGCGAGGAACTCGTCCTCCGCGATGCCGATCTCCTTCAGGGTGCGCGGCACCCCCATGCGGCGGAGCAGGTCCTCGACACCCTGGAAGAGCCGGCGGCGGCTCTCCTCGGGTTCGTGCCCCCCGAAGACGATCCGCCCGAGCTGAGCGTACTTCTCGGGCGCGACGTACGCGGAGTAGCCCGGGGCCGGCATGAACTTGGTCGGCAGGCTGGCGTTGTAGCGCAGGGTGTGGGGCAGGAACACGCCGTTCACCCGGCCGTGGGCGATGCCGAACCTGGCGCCGACGGAGTGCGCGAGGGCGTGGTTCGTGCCGACGAAGGCGTTCGAGAAGGCGAGTCCGGCAAGAGTGGCGGCATTGGACATGTCGGTGCGGGCGGACAGATCGTTCGGGTCGTCGTACACCCGCGGCAGCGCCTCGAAGATCAGGCGCGCGGCCTGGACACAGAACGCATCGGTGTAGGGCGAGGCGAAGATGGAGGCTACCGCTTCCAGCGCGTGGGTCAGCGCGTCGATGCCGGTGTCGACGGTCAGGGTGCGCGGCATCGAGAGGGTGAGCATCGGGTCCACCACCGCCATATCCGGAACCAGCGAGTAGTCGACGAGGGTCTCCTTGCGGCCGGCGACGGTGAGGACGGCCGCGGGTGAGACCTCCGATCCGGTGCCGGCGGTCGTGGGGATTGCCACCAGCCGCAGCTTGTGTGGATCCTGCGGGTATTCCGCCATGCGCTTGCGGGGGTCGAGGAACGGCAGCGTCAGCTCCGCGAGATCCTTCTCCGGGTGTTCGTAGAACAACCGGATCGCTTTCGCCGCGTCGATCACCGACCCACCGCCGATGGCGATGAGCAGGTCCGGCGGGTACCCCTCGAGCAGCGCAACGCCGCGGCGGATGGTGGCCTCGTCCGGTTCCGGTTCGACCTCGCTGAACACCTTGATGTGCTCCGCGCGCAGGTGGGCGCGGAGCTCGTCGACGACTCCCCGCTGTTCGCTCAACGCGTCGGTGACGACCACAACGCTCGTACACGGGACCTCGCGGAGGTTCTCGAGGGCACCGGCATTGAAGTAGGTGTTGGAGGGCACGCGGAACCACTGCGGCGGGGTGCGCCGGTGCGCGACGGTCTTGATGTTGAGCAGCTGCTGGTAGTTGACGTTCTCGGTGGTGCTCGATCCGCCCCAAGTGCCGCAACCCAGGGAGAAGGTGGGGGTGAGGTTGTTGTAGATCCCGCCGAGCGCGCCGACCGCGGTGGGGGCGTTGACGAGGATCCGTCCGGTGCGCACGGCCAGACCGTAGGCGTCGATGACCGCCGGATCGGTGGCGTAGATGGCGGAGGTGTGGCCGAGGCCGCCGTGTTCGGTGACGAGCACGGCGGCGTCGATGCCGTGCTGGACGTCGCGGGCGCGCACGAGACCGAGGACGGGCATCAGCTTCTCCTGCACCAGAGGGTGCGCGGCGAGCTGGTCGAGGTCGGAGGGCAACGGCGCCAGGAGCACCTTGACCGCTGGATCCACGGTGAAGCCCGCGCGGGCGGCCAGTTCGGGAGCCTGCTGGCCGAGAGCGGCGAGGTTGACCTTGTCGCCGCAGCCGAAGGCGAATTCGGCCACCGCGGCGGCCTGCTCGTCCGTGAGTACGTGCGCCCCCATCCGCTCGAACTCGGCGACGGTGGCGTCGTAGATCTCGTCGTCGATGATGCAGGTCTGTTCGGCGGGGCAGATCACGGAGGCATCGAAGGTCTTCGAGATGAGGATGTCGACGACGGCGCCCTTGATGTCGGCCGTGCGGTGCAGATAGATGGGGGCGTTGCCGGGTCCCACGCCGAGCGCGGGTTTGCCGGCCGCGTTGGCGAGGGAGACGATCTTCTGCCCGCCGGTGACCCAGATGAAGTCGACCCGAGGATGCTTGAACAGGTAGTGGGTGACCTCGTGGGCGGCGTCGGGAATGACCTGCAGCGCGCCGGGGGGCATACCGGCCGCTTCGGCTGCCGCACGCAGGATCTCGACCGTGCGTTCGCACGACCGCACGGCGAAGGGCGAGGGCCGGAAGATGACGGCGTTGCGGGTCTTTGCCGCGACGATCGCCTTGTACAGCACCGTGGAGGTGGGGTTGGTGACCGGGGTGATCGCCAGGACCACGCCGATGGGTTCGGCGACGCGGACGATGCTGCGCTCGACGTCCTCCTCGATCACGCCCACGGACTTCTTGTCCTTGAGGTAGTCGTAGAGGAACTCGGTGGCCACGTAGTTCTTGACGACCTTGTCCTCGAAGACGCCGAATCCGGTCTCCTCGATCGCCACCGATGCCAGTTCCGCGGCCGCCCGGATGCCGGCCTGCGCCATGGCTTCGACGATCGCGTCGACCTGTTGCTGGTCGAGGGTGCGGAACTCGGCCGCCGCGGTGGTCGCCGTGTCGACGACCGCGTCGATCTGCTCGTGCCGGACCGGGCCGGTGTCGACGGCGGGAGTCGCCTCCGCCGTGGCGGCGTCGCCGGTGCTGTTGGTGGCCTGGGATTCGGTGCCGATCCGGGTTTCGGTCATGTTGTCTCCTCGGACTGGAGATGCCCGTCGCGCCTCGGTGTGGCCGCGGCTCCTGTTCGCGACAGTACTCGCGGCTCGAGGTGTTGACTGCGGTCTTTGGACCCTGACCGTGGGCCTTTCGCGGAGCTGCCGCTGCCGCACCCTGGGCGGCTGGTTCCGGGGTGGGCCGGAGCAGCACGGCAGTCCTGGAACCGGGCCGCGGAGGGTGGCCCGCACGCGAACGAGGCGGTCCCGGTGAATTCGGGACCGCCTCGTCGTGGGTCGGGCTGACAGGATTTGAACCTGCGACCACTTGACCCCCAGTCAAGTGCGCTACCAAGCTGCGCCACAGCCCGTCCGCGCTCTCGTCGAGCGCTCGTTGAGATTACAACAGGGACGGACCGATTCACCAATCGCCTGGTCAGGACCGTTTCGGGTGCTACTTGCCGCGGCGGTCCCGTTTCTCGCGCACGCGCACGGAGATCCGCACCGGGCTGCCCTCGAAGCCGAACTCCTCGCGCAGCCGCCGCTCGAGGAATCGGCGGTAGCCGGCCTCGAGGAAGCCGGTGGTGAACAGCACGAACGTCGGCGGCCGGGTGCCGGCCTGGGTGGCGAACAGTACCCGCGGCAGGCGGCCGCCGCGCATCGGCGGCGGAGTCGCGGCGACGACCTCCTTGAGCCAGGTGTTGAGCCGGCCGGTGGAGATGCGCTTGTCCCAGGACTCGAGGGCGGTCTCCATGGCCGGCACGAGCTTCTGCACGGCCCGGCCGGTCTTGGCGGAGATGTTGACGCGCGCCGCCCACGGCACGCGCAGCAGATCGCGTTCGATCTCCCGGCTCAGCTCGTAGCGGCGATCCTCGTCGACGAGGTCCCACTTGTTGAAGGCGATGACGAGGGCGCGGCCCGCGTCGGCGACCATCGAGATCACCCGTTGGTCCTGCTCGGTGATGGGCTCGGAGGCGTCGATCAGCAGCACCGCCACCTCCGCGGCCTCGATGGCGCCGCGGGTGCGCAGCGAGGCGTAGAACTCGGCCCCGGAGGCGGTGTTGACGCGCTTGCGCAGGCCGGCGGTGTCGACGAACCGCCAGGTCTTTCCGCCGAGCTCGACGAGGGAGTCCACCGGGTCGACCGTCGTGCCGGCGACGTTGTGCACCACCGACCTTTCGTCGCCGGCCAGCTTGTTGAGCAGGCTGGACTTGCCGACGTTGGGCTTGCCGACCAGCGCGACACGACGCGGGCCTCCCCCGCCGGTGCCTTCGCGCGGGGTCTGCGGCAGCACCGAGAGCAGCTCGTCGAGCAGGTCCCCGGTGCCGCGACCGTGGGTGGCCGACACCGAGTACGGCTGCCCCAGGCCCAGCGACCACAGGGCGGCCGCTTCGGACTCGACGCGGTCGTCGTCGACCTTGTTCGCGACGAGCAGCACCGGCGTCTTGGAGCGGCGCAGGACCCTGGCGACCGCCTCGTCGACGGCGGTGGCGCCGACGGTCGCGTCGACGACGATCAGGATCGCGTCGGCTGTGCGCATCGCAATCTCCGCCTGCCGCGCGACGGACTGTTGCAGGCCCTTCGCGTCGGGCTCCCAGCCGCCGGTGTCCTGCACCATGAATCGGCGGCCGTTCCAGTTGGCCTCGTACGAGACGCGGTCGCGGGTCACGCCCGGCACGTCCTCGACGACCGCTTCGCGGCGGCCGATGATGCGGTTGACCAGGGTCGACTTGCCGACGTTGGGTCGTCCGACCACGGCGACGGTCGGCACGGGCACGAACTCCTCGAGTTCGTCGTCCCCGACGAGCTCGAGGTCCCAGTCCGCTTCCTCCGACCAGGTGCCGTCGCCGGCGAATTCCGTCACATCCTCGCTCACAGGGTCGCTCCCGTCTGCTCGGCGACCACGGCGGCGAGCGCGGCGATCACTTCGTCGATGTCCATGTCGCTCGTGTCGACGACGACCGCGTCGTCCGCCGCGCGCAGCGGGGAGACCGCGCGGGTGGAGTCGAGGTGGTCGCGGCGCTGCACCGCGGCGAGCACCGCCTCGTAGTCGTCGCCGCGGCCTTCGGCGATGTTCTGCCGGTTGCGCCGCTGTGCCCGGGCCTCGGCGGAGGCGGTGAGGTAGATCTTCACATCCGCGTCGGGGAACACGACGGTGCCGATGTCGCGCCCCTCGACGACGATGTGCCCGGCGTCGCGGCCGATGCTCTGCTGCGCTGCGACGAGGGCCCGACGCACCGCGGGGACGGCGGAAACGGCGGAGACGGCGCCGGTGACCTCGCCGCCGCGGATGATCTCGCGGACGTCCTCCCCGGCGAGCCGGATGTCCTCGACTTCCGGGTCGGTGCCGATCGACCAGGGCAGGGACGCGGTGGCGGCGGCGATGGCGGCGGGATCGGTCAGGTCCGCCCCCGCTCGCAGGGCGTGCAGGGTCGCGACCCGGTACATGGCGCCGGTATCGAGATAGGCGGCGCCGAGGCGGCGGGCGAGCCGCTTGGAGACGGTGGACTTGCCGGTGCCGGACGGGCCGTCCATGGCGACGATCAGGGAGCTCACAGGCCCACCGCCTGGTAGAGGCCGCCGACTTCCTTGCGGCCGAGCACCCGCAGGGTGCCGGGTCGCTGGTCGCCGAGCGCGACGGGTCCGATGTCGGTGCGCACCAGGCGGATCACGGGGTGGCCGACGGCGTCGAGCAGGCGGCGCACGATGTGCTTGCGGCCCTCGTGCAGTTCGAGGCGGACGAGGGACTGGCCCTCGTTTACCTGCAGGAGCGCGAAGGAATCGACCTTGGCGGGGCCGTCGTCGAGTTCGACGCCGGCGCGCAGCTGCTTGCCGATACCGCGCGGGAGGACGCCCTTGACGGTGGCGAGGTAGGTCTTGGTCACCTCGTAGGAGGGGTGCATGAGCCGGTGGGCGAGCTCGCCGTCGTTGGTGAGCAGCAGCAGCCCTTCGGTGTCGGCGTCGAGCCGGCCGACGTGGAAGAGGCGTTGTCCGGCGGCGACGCGTTCGGAGACGATGTCGCCGACGCAGGGGCGCCCGAGGTCGTCGGACATGGTGGACTGCCAGCCGCGCGGCTTGTTGAGCACGAGGTGGACGAGGTCCTTGTTGACGACGACGCGCACGCCGTCGACGCGGACGACGGCGTTCTCGGGGTCCACGCGCAGGCCCTGTTCGGTGACGATGGAGCCGTCGACCTCGACGCGGCCGGCGGCGATGAGTTCCTCGGCGGCGCGGCGGGACGCCACTCCGGCCTGGGCGAGGACCTTCTGCAGGCGCATGCCTTCGCCGGCGGGCAGTTGGGGGCGCTCGGCGGCGTGCTGGTGCCGGGCGGGTTTGGCGTTGCTGATCTTGGGGAGGGCCGCCGGGCGCTGGGCCTGGGGCTTGGGGGCGGCGGGACGGCCGCGCTTGTTGAGCGGGGTGTCGCCCTTGCGGTGTGCCTTCTTGGGCGTGGCCGCGCGGGCGGCGGGTTCGCCCCGTCGTTCGCGCGGGGGGTTCCCCGCGCGGGAGGTGGTCTTTCTGCGGTCCGGTGTGCCATCACGGCGAGCGGGCTTGTGCACTTTTTTCCTGTCTCAATCGGGATCGAACGGCGCGGGCGAGGTGGACTCGGTGCGCGGGTTCCTTCCCATTCTCGCAAATCGTGGGTCGGCCTCGAGACTTTCGCTGATGTCGTCGATCACATCGACGTCCGGGAGCAGCGGCGCGAGGGGCGGCAGGTCCTGCAGGGAGGCCAGGCCGAGGCGTTCGAGGAACAGTTCGGTGGTGACGTAGCGGGTGCCGCCGGTCTCGGGGTCGGTGCCGTCCTCGGCGATCAGGTCGCGGGCCAGGAGGGTGCGCATGACGCCGTCGACGTTGACGCCACGGACGGCGCTGACGCGGGCGCGGGTGACGGGCTGGCGATAGGCGACGACGGCGAGGGTTTCGAGGGCGGCACGGGTGAGCTTGGTGCGGGCGCCGCCCTGCAGGAGCCGTTCGACGTACGGGGCGTAGTCACGGCGGGTGTAGAAGCGCCAGCCGTCGCCGGCGTAGCGCAGGTCGATGCCCGAGCCGCGCGCGTCGAGGTCGGCCGCCATGCGGTGCAGGGTGGTCTCGACGCGGGTGGCGGTGACGCCGATCGCGTCGGCGAGCTGGGCGTTGGGGGCGGGGGTGTCGACGACGAGGAGCAGCGCCTCGAGGGCGGCGGCGAGTTCGTCGTCGGTCATCTCGAGCAGTTCGGCGTCGAGTCCGCGCGGGTCGGGGTCCGGCGTGTCGCTGCTCACCCGTAGTCCTCCTCGAATGTGGTGACGGCGTCGTCGTTCTCGCCGGTCCAGGCCACCTGGAGCGGCCCGAGCGGCTCGGGTTGGTCGAAGGTGACGGCTCGTTCGCGGTAGAGCTCGAGCAGCGCGAGGAACCGGGCGACGATCTGCAGGCTGTTGTCGCATTCGGCGACGAGTTGGCCGAAGGTGGCCCAGGTGCCGGCGCCGTGGGCGCGCAGCAGGGTGAGCAGGCGGGCGGCCTGCTCGGGGACGGAGACCCGGGGGGTGTGGAGGTGGTCGAGGCCGACGCGGGGTGGCGGCTTGGGCCGGAAGGCGGCGGCGGCGATCTCGGCGAACCGGGCCGCGTCGACGCCGAGGACGACCTCGGGCACCAGGTTCTCGTACTGCGGTTCGAGCGAGACCGCGCGTGGGTAGCGGCGCAGGGCGGCGGCTTCGAACTCGGCGAACAGGTCGGCGATCTGTTTGAAGGCGCGGTATTGCAGCAGGCGGGCGAAGAGCAGGTCGCGGGCCTCGAGCAGGGCGAGGTCCTCGGGGTCGTCGACGTCGCCGGAGGGCAGGAGGCGGGCGGCCTTGAGGTCGAGCAGGGTCGCGGCGACGACGAGGAACTCGGTGGTCTGGTCGAGTCCCATCTCGGGGCCGCGGGCGCGGGTGTAGGCGATGAACTCGTCGGTGACCTCGTGCAGGGCGACCTCGGTGACGTCGAGGCGGTGCTGGGAGATCAGGGTGAGCAGCAGGTCGAAGGGGCCCTCGAAGTTGCGCAGCCGTACCTGGAAGCCCGCGGGGGGCGGGGCGGGGCGGGCAGGGTCGGGCGCGGCCGGGCCGGGGGTGTCGACGGTCACGGGCTATCGGCCGGAGCGGTGGATCACTTCGCGGGCCAGGGCCCGGTAGGACTCGGCGCCGGCGGACTTCGGCGCCCAGGTGGTGATGGGTTCTCCGGCGACGCTGGTCTCGGGGAACCGGACGGTGCGGGCGATGACGCTGTCGTAGACGAGGTCGCCGAAGACCTCGACGACCCGGGACATCACCTCGCGGGCGTGCAGGGTGCGCGAGTCGAACATGGTCACGAGGATCCCGGCGAGGCTGAGCTTGGGGTTGAGCCGGTCGCGCACCTTGTCGACGGTGTCGTTGAGCAGGGCCAGTCCGCGGAGGCTGAAGTACTCGCATTCCATCGGGATGATCACCGCGTCGGCGCAGGCAAGGGCGTTGACGGTGAGCAGGCCGAGGGACGGCTGGCAGTCGACGAGGATGTAGTCGTAGCGGTCGAGGACGGGGTACAGGGCGCGGCCGAGGGCTTGTTCGCGGCCGACCTCGGAGACGAGCTGGATCTCGGCGGCGGACAGGTCGATGTTGCTGGGCAGCAGGTCCAGGCCTTCGACGCGGGTGTGCAGCAGTACGTCGTCGACGGAGACGCCGCGTTCGACGAGGAGGTTGTGCACGGTCAGGTCGAGGTCGTGGTGGGCGACACCGAGACCGGCGGACAGGGCGCCCTGCGGGTCGAGGTCGACGAGCAGGACGCGGCGGCCGTATTCGGCGAGGGAGGCACCGAGGTTGATGGTCGAGGTGGTCTTGCCGACCCCGCCCTTCTGGTTGCACATCGCGATGATCTTCGCGGGCCCGTGGCTGGGCAGCGGCTGCGGTTCCGGGACGTGCCGGCGGGGCCGGCCGGTGGGGCCGAGCTCGGCCTCGGGTTCCGCGGTGTGGGTGTGCTCCGGGCCGGCGTGTGCCGCGTCGGCGCCGGGGCGGCCGTGGAGCAGGGCGTGCTGTGCTGCCGGCGCTGTGTCCGCTGCGGGCGGTTGTGGTGTCCCCACTATCCCCTGCTCCCCCTGTCCTGCTCGCTCGGCTGTCGGATCAACGCTACCGCTTCGGGTGGTGCGATGGCGCCGTGGACACGCCCTGCCGTCGCGGGCGCTATCGGGCGCGGGGGTGGGCCCCGGCCCACACCTCGCGCAGCGCACCGGCTGTGACCTGCGTGTAGATCTGTGTGGTGGTCACCGAGGCATGGCCGAGCAGTTCCTGCACCACGCGCACGTCGGCGCCGCCGTCGAGGAGGTGGGTGGCGAAGGAGTGGCGCAGGGTGTGCGGGGAGACGGCGGCGGTGACCCCGGCGCGGGTGGCGGCGGTCTGCAGCACCTGCCAGGCGCTCTGCCGGGACAGGCGGCCGCCGCGGGCGTTGAGGAACAGTGCGGGGGTGCGGCCGGTGGCCAGCGCGGGCCGGCCCCGCACGAGATAGGCGTCGACGGCGGCCAGGGCGGGACGGCCGACCGGCACGACGCGTTGCTTGCCGCCCTTGCCGCGCAGGAGCACCGACCGGTTGGTGGTGTCGAGGTCGTCGACGTCGAGGCCGACGGCCTCGGAGATGCGTGCCCCGGTGGAGTACAGCAGTTCGAGCAGCGCCCGGTCGCGCAGGTCGCGCGGCCCGTCGGCGCTGGTGCCCGCGGAGCCGAGGATGGCCAGCACGTCGGCGACGGACAGGGCCTTGGGCAGGCGCCGGCCCGCGGCGGGGGGTTTGACGGCGCGGGCGACGTCGACGGGGGTGCGGCCTTCGGTGGTGGCGAAGCGGTGCAGTCCGCGCACGGCGACGAGGGCGCGGGCGGCGGAGCTGGCCGCGAGGGCGGGCCTGCCGCGGTCGGGGTCGCCTCGGCGCAGCGCGGTGACGAAGTCGCCGACGTGCTCTTCGCGGACGTCGGCGAGGTCGTCGATGCCGCGGTCGGTGAGGTGGTCGAGGTAGCGGGTGAGGTCGCGCCGGTAGGACGCCAGGGTGTTGGGGGCGGCGCCGCGCTCGACGGTGAGGTGGTCGAGGTAGGCGTCGAGCTGGCGGGCGAGCACCGCGTCAGTTCCCGTCGCGCTTGGTGCGCAGCAGGGCGCGGGGCCGGTCGGGCCACTCGGCCTCGGCGGGGCGCAGGGCGCCCGCGTCGCGGCGGGTGGCGGCGAGGGCGAGGATCCCCGACACGGCGGTGGCGTTGACGATCCGGCCGCCGAGCACCATGGCGACGGCCTCGTCGACGGGGACGCGGCGGATCTCGAGGTCCGCCTCCTCGTGTTCGGGGTCGGGCCGGTCGGCCTCGGACAGGCCCCGGGCCGCGTACACGCGCACGGCCTCGTCGGTGAATCCCGGCGAGAGGGCGAGGTCGACGAGCAGGTCCCAGCGGGCGGCGGCCAGGCCGGTCTCCTCGGCGAGTTCCCGGCGGGCCGCGTCGAGCGGGTCCTCGCCGGGCGCGTCGAGCAGCCCGGCGGGCAGCTCCCAGAGGCGGTGGCCGAGCGGGTGGCGGTACTGGTGGATCAGGATCAGCCGGTCCTGCTCGTCGACCGCGGCGATCGCGACGGCGCCGTGGTGTTCGACCACCTCCCGTTCGGCCTCGTGCCCGTCGGGCATGGCGACCCGGTCCACACGCAGCGACACGATCGCGCCGGTGTAGATCCGGCGCGTGGACAGCGTCCGGAACTCGTGTCGCTGCGTCACGGTCGGCTACTTGCCGCCGGCGGTGGCGTTCTCGGACGTGGTGACCACCGCGTCGCCGCCGTCCACGTCGACCTCGTCCGCGTCGTCGCCGTGCACGTCCACGGGCAGGCGCTCGGCGGCCTTGTACCGCAGCGCGGCTGCGATGAACGCGGAGAACAGCGGGTGCGGGCGGGTGGGGCGGCTCTTGAGCTCGGGATGCGCCTGGGTGGCCACGAAGAACGGGTGCAGGTCGGCGGGGTACTCGACGAACTCGACGAGATGCCCGTCCGGGGAGGTGCCCGAGAACCTCAGGCCCGACTTGGCGATCCGGTCGCGGTAGGCGTTGTTGACCTCGTAGCGGTGGCGGTGCCGCTCGGAGACCTGCTCGCCGCCGTAGGCGCGGGCGACGACCGAGCCCTTGGCGAGTACGGCCGGGTAGGCGCCGAGCCGCATCGTGCCGCCGAGATCGGCCTCGCCGGCGACGGCCTGCTCCTGATCGGCCATCGTGGAGATCACCGGATGGGTGGTGTCGGGATCGAACTCGGCGGAGTTCGCGTCGGTGATGCCCACCGAGCGGGCCGCCTCGATGACCACGCACTGCAGGCCCAGGCACAGGCCGAGCAGCGGGATCTTGCGGGTGCGGGCGTAGCGGATCGCGCCGAGTTTGCCCTCGATGCCGCGGATGCCGAAGCCTCCGGGGATCAGGACCGCGTCCACGTCGCCGAGCGCGGCCTGGGCGCCGGCCTCGGTCTCGCAGTCGTCGGAGGGCACCCAGCGGATGTCGACCTTGGCGCGGTGCGCGAAACCACCGGCGCGCAACGCCTCGGTGACCGACAGGTAGGCGTCGGGCAGGTCGACGTACTTGCCGACGAGCGCGACCCGCACGGTCTCACGCGGCTGGTGCACCCGGTCGAGCAGGTCGCCCCACACGGTCCAGTCCACGTCGCGGAACGGCAGGCCGAGCTGGCGGACGACGTAGGCGTCGAGTCCTTCGCGGTGCAGGACCTTGGGGATGTCGTAGATCGACGGGGCGTCGGGGCAGGAGATGCAGCCGTCGACGTCCACGTCGCACATCAGCGCGATCTTCGCCTTGAGGGCGGCGGGGACCTCCCGATCGCAGCGCAGCACCAGCGCGTCGGGCTGGATGCCGATGTTGCGCAGCGCCGCCACCGAGTGCTGGGTGGGCTTGGTTTTCAGCTCACCCGACGGGGCCAGATAGGGCACGAGGGAGACGTGCAGGAAGAAGACGTTGCCGCGGCCGACGTCGTGACGGACCTGACGGGCCGCCTCGAGGAACGGTTGGGACTCGATGTCGCCGACGGTGCCACCGATCTCGGTGATGATCACGTCGGGAACGTTGCCGTCCTTGTCGGGGCCGGCCATCGCCATGATCCGGTTCTTGATCTCGTCGGTGATGTGCGGGATCACCTGGACGGTGTCGCCGAGGTATTCGCCGCGCCGCTCCTTGGCGATGACCGTGGAGTAGATCTGGCCGGTGGTGACGTTGGCGGCGGCGTTGAGATCGCGGTCGAGGAAGCGTTCGTAGTGGCCCACGTCCAGGTCGGTTTCGGCGCCGTCCTCGGTGACGAAGACCTCGCCGTGCTGGAAGGGGTTCATGGTGCCGGGGTCGACGTTCAGGTAGGGGTCGAGCTTCTGCATGGTCACGCGCATGCCGCGCGCGGTGAGAAGAGCGCCCAGGCTCGATGCCGTCAGCCCCTTGCCCAGTGAGGAGGCGACGCCCCCGCTGACGAAGATGTGCTTGGTGGCGGTACGCGAGTGGCGTGACTGTGGCAAAGAAGCTCCCGTGACGTCTGGTGCAGGACTTCGGACTGATGACGGAACTGCTGGGGCCTGCACGACCCACGGAACTTCACGGTAACACCTGTCGTGGGTCCCGCGTGCACGACTCGCCCGGATCGGACGGGGATCACACCGTTCGCCGCGCCGCGCCCGTCAGCGGGCGGCGGTTCCGACGGTGACGGCGCCGGCGTTGGGGCCGGTTCCGTACCGGCCCGACACCCCGGCGAGCTGTTCCTGCAGCGCCAGCACCGTGGTGATGCGGCCGGATTCGCGGTCGACGGTGTCGACGGTGGACAGACCGGCCGACAGCGCCGCGTCGGCCCGCACCACCGCGACGGCCCCGTTGCCGACGGCGGCGCCGGGCCGCCCGGCCAGGACCGTGCCGGCACCGCGGGAGTCGAACGCGGCGGCGAAGCGGGCCAGCAGCGCACCGCGGTTGCCGCCGCCCTCGGCGCCGGCTCCCCCGTCGCCGGTGACGACGATGGCGGTCTGGGCGGGTTCGACGGTCCCGTCGTCGTACGCGACGAAGCCGCCGCCCCGCAGCGTGGAGAGCGCGAGGTCACGTTCCTGGGGGGTGCTGCGCGGCTGCCCGCTCGCCGGCTCGACGAGCAGCACGGCTCCGAGCAGGTCCCCGGCCAGGCTGCCCTGATCCACGGCGCCGGTCTGCAACTGCACCCCGGCGGGGACGACGTTGGTGACGGTGGTGCGCAGCTGGTCGGCGCCGGCGGCGTCGACGAAGGGCTCGGTCAGCGAGATCCGGCCGGTCACGGCGGCGCCCGCCGCCTCGACCGTGCGGATCACCGCGTCCAGGTCCGCCGGGTCGGTGTCGGGAGTGGCGATCATGAGCACCGTGCGGCCGGCGAGCGCGTCGCGCACCACACGCCCGGACACCGCGGCGTCGAAACCGTCGGCCGCGTTGAGCTGCTCGGTGAGCACGTTGGTGCGGTCCTCGGCGTCCTGCAGCCGGCCCTGCAGTTCGGACCGGTCGTCGCGGAGCCCGGCGACGACGCTGTCCGACAGCAGCCCGGAGCCGAGGACGATGCCCACGGCGAGGGCGAGGAAGACCGCTGCGATCGAGATTGCGTGGTGACGCAACGAGATCACGCGGTCAGCCCCTGCACCCACACCACGAGACTGTCCCAGCTCTGCACGGCCCAGTCCACGACGTCGCCGCCGAGGTTGGACACGATCAACGCGACGATCACGGCGATCAGCGCGGCGAACACCAGCAGGGCGATCACCCCGCCGGAGACGCGGCTGCGGTAGAGGGTGGCGACGGCCTTGGCGTCGACCAGTTTCGGCCCCACCTTGAGCCGGGTCATGAACGCCGACGGGTTGCTGTCACGGCGGCCCTGGTCGAAGAACTCGTCGAGCGAGACGGTGCTGCCGACGGTGACGATGAGGGCGGCGCCGTGATGGTCGGCCAGCAGCAGCGCCAGGTCGGCGGGGGCGCCGGTGGCGGGGAACGTCATCGCGCCGATGCCCAGGTCCTGGATGCGTTCGAGACCGGGGGCGTGGCCGTCGTGATCGGCGGGCAGCACCACCTCGGCGCCGGACTTGAGGGTCTCGGTGCCGATCTCGTCCGGGTCGCCGACGATCAGATCCGGCCGGTATCCGGCCCGGACGAGGGTGTCGGCGCCGGTGCCGACGCCCACGAGGATCGGCGAGTACTCCTTGATGAACGGCTTGAGGTTCTTCAGGTCCTGCTCGTGGTCCGGCCCGTCCGCGACCACCACCACGTGCCGGTCGCGCAGGTCCACGTCGACGTCGGGCACTCCGACCCCGTCGATGAGCAGCGGGCTCTCCGAACGGATGAACTCGATGGTGTTGCCCGAGAACGCCTCGAGGTGGTCGACCAGGCCGGTCTTCGCCTCGATCATGCGGTCGGAGATCTCGGTTTCGGTCTGCTCCTCGCCCTGGATCAGCAACCGTTCCCCGGAGTAGACACCGCCCTCGTGCAGGCGGACCTTGGCGCCGTCCTTGACCTTCTTGAACACCTCGGGACCGGTGTTGTCGATCAGGGCGATGCCGTTGGCGACGAGCACCTCCGGGCCGAGGTTCGGGTAGCGGCCGGTGATCGACGTCGAGGCGTTGACCACGGCGGTGACCCCGGCCTCGACGAGCGCGTCGGCGGTGACGCGGTCCATGTCGACGGCGTCGAGAACGACGATGTCGCCGGGACCGACCCGGCGCAGGAGCCTGGCCTGGTTCTTGTCGACCCGGGCAATGCCGCTCACTCCGGGCAACGTTTCGTTATTGCGTGACAGCAGCGCCGGCATCTTCATGGCATCGATGATGAACCCGGGCCGGGGCCGGGCAACGGAGGCGCGCCGGGCGGGATCAGCCTCGTCGTTCGGCGTGCGCGGTGGCGAGCAGTTCCTCGGCGTGGGCCCGGCCCGTCTCGGTGTCGCCGAGGCCGGCGAGCATGCGGGCGAGCTCCGCGACCCGCTCGGTATCGGTGAGCGCGCGCACCCCGCTGCTGACGACGCCCCCGGCATCGTCGACTTTGTCGACGACGAGGTGGGTGTCGGCGAACGCGGCGACCTGCGGCAGGTGGGTGACCACGATGACCTGATGGGTGCGCGACAGGCGGGCCAGGCGCCGGCCGATCTCGACCGCAGCCCGACCGCCCACCCCCGCGTCGACCTCGTCGAACACCATCGTGGCGCCGCGTTCGGACCCGGCCAGCACCACCTCGAGCGCGAGCATGACGCGGGAGAGCTCACCGCCGGAGGCGCTGCGCGCGATGGGCAGGGACCGGGCCCCGCTGTGCGCGGCGAGCCGGAACTCGACGTCGTCGACGCCCGAGGTGCCGGCGTGCAGCACCCGCCCGCCGACCTTCAGCGGTGCGGTGTCCTGCGGCCCCGCCTCCCGGTCCCGCACCTGCACGTCCAGACTCGCCCGGCCCATCGCCAGGCCGGACAACTCCTTGCTGACCGCCTTCGCGAGCTTGTCGGCGGCCTTCCTGCGGGCGGCGGAGAGGGCGGTCGCGGCCTCGGCGGCGGCGGCCGCCTCGCGATCGGCGCGCGCGGCGAGGTCGGCGACCGCATCGGCGGACACGTCGATCCTCGACAGCCGGTCGCGGGCCTCGCGAGCCCACTCGAGCACACCGTCGATGTCCGCGGCGTACTTGCGGGTGAGCGATTTCAGCTCCGCCTGGCGGTTCAGCAGCGTCTCGAGGGCCCCCGGGTCCGACGGCAGGTCCGACAGGTATCCGGACAGCTCGCCGGCGACGTCGGTGACCACCGCGATGGCCTCGTCGAGCCGGGGACCGAGCTCACGCAGGGCCGGGTCCTCGGCCGCCTCGAGCCGCGCCCGCGACTCCCCCAGCAGATCCAGAGCCGCCGCGGCCACGTCGTCGCCGTCCCCGCCGGTGAGCGCGGCCTGCGCGCCCTGCGCGGAGTCCCGCAACGAATCGAGGTCGCCGAGCCGGCGCACCTCGGCCACGATCCGGGTGTCCTCCCCCGGCTGGGGGTCGACGGCGTCGATCTCGTCGAGCGCGAACCGCAGGCGGTCCGCCTCCTGCGCGAGCTCCCGGGACCGCTCGGTGCGTTCGCTCAGCTCGGCCCGCGCGGTCAACCACCGCTGGCGGTGCTCCTGGTACGCCGCCAGCAGCGGCGCGATCGCCTTGCCGGCGAACCGGTCGAGGGCGGCGCGCTGCTGGTCGGGCCGCAGCAGCCGCAACTGGTCGTTCTGGCCGTGCACGGTCAGCAGCGGATCGGTGAACTCCGACAGCACCCCCACCGGGACGCTGCGCCCGCCGAGGTGGGCGCGGGAGCGGCCGTCGCTGCCGACGGTGCGGACCGCGATGATGCTGCCGTCGTCGTCGCGCTGGGCGCCGGTCGTCTCGAGCAGGCGTGCCACTTCCCGCTCGACGTGGCTGGGCACCCCGCCCGCCGCGCTCGACCCGGCGTCGGCATCGATGCAGAAGCGACCCTCCACGACGGCGCGGGAGGCGCCGACACGGACGCGGGTGGGGTCGGCGCGCGCCCCCGACAGCAGGTGCAGGCTGGTCACGACCATGGTCTTGCCGGCTCCGGTTTCGCCGGTCAGGACGGTCAGCCCGCCGTGGAACTGGGCGCCGGCCTCGGAGATGACCCCCAGATTGTCGATCCGGATCTCGGCAAGCACCTCACAGTCTCCTTCCCCGCCAGCCCTTCACCGGAAGATCGAACTTGCGCACCATGCGGTCGGCGAACGGCGCCGAGTCCAGCCGCACCCACCGCACCGGGTGCTTGCCGCGCACCACCTCGAGTCGGCCTCCGGCGGGCAGGTCCAGGGTGCGGCGGCCGTCGCAGAACACCAGCCCGTCGTGGCTGCCGGCGAGGGTCTCCACGGCGATCAACGACTCCGGGCTGGTCACCATGGGCCGGGCGAACAGGGCGTGCGCGTTGCTGGGGATCACCAGCAACGCCTCGAGTTCCGGCCACACGATCGGGCCACCGGCGGAGAACGCGTACGCGGTCGATCCCGTCGGGGTGGCGATCAGCACGCCGTCGCACCCGAACGCCGACACCGGCCGGCCGTCGACCTCGAGTACCACCTCGAGCACGCCCAGACGGGACTTGTTCTCGAGGCTGGCCTCGTTCAGCGCCCACCCCCGGTCGACGATCACGTCGTCGACCCGGATCGCGACGTCCAGCGTCATCCGCTCCTCGACCCGGTACTCGCGGCGCACCACCTGCGCCAGTGCCTCCTCGAGATGTTCGGCCTCGGCCTCGGCGAGGAAACCGATGCGGCCCAGGTTGATTCCGAGCACGGGCACCCCGGCGCGCTGGGCCAGTTCGGCGGCGCGCAGGAAGCTGCCGTCCCCGCCGAGCACGATCACCATCTCGCAGCCCCGGGCGGCGTCCGGTCCGGGTTCGACGATGCGGACCCGTCCGTCCGGGCCGGCGAGCGGACCCAGACCGGTGCTGGCGACCTCGTCGTCGAGCACCCGCAGCCCGATGCCGGCCTCGCCGAAGATCTTCGCCATGCGCTGCGCCGTCGCGGCGATCTCGACCCGCCCCGAGTGGGACACGAGCAGGACCTCGCGGGTCGCCCGCTCCGGGCCGGTCGCTGCACTATCTGCGGTCACTGGGGTCCTTCCTGCACGGCTCGTTCGACGAGTTCGACCACGTCCGCGCCCAGTTCGACCGGGCCGGGTTCCCCGGCGCGCAGCCACAGGAAGTACTCGACGTTGCCGGACGGGCCGGGCAGCGGACTGGCCACCACCCCGAGCGTACGCAGCCCCAGAGCCTGGGCCTCCCGGGCGACACCGAGGACCGCCTCGGTGCGCAGAGCCGCATCCCGGACGACGCCGCCGCTGCCGACCCGCTCCTTCCCGACCTCGAACTGCGGTTTGACCATCGGCAGCAGATCCGCGCCCGGAGTCACGCACCGCACGAACGCCGGGAGCACCAGCTTCAGCGAGATGAACGACAGATCCGCCACCACCAACTCGACCGGCCCTCCGATCGCGTCCGCACCGATGTTACGCACGTTTGTTCGATCGATCACGTGGACGCGCTCGTCGGACTGCAGCCGCCACACCAACTGGCCGTAGCCCACGTCGACGGCGACGACCTCGCGGGCGCCCTCGTGCAACAGGACGTCCGTGAAGCCGCCGGTGGAAGCCCCGGCGTCGAGGCACCGCCGTCCGGTGACCCGCAATCCCTGGGGGGTGAACGTCTCGAGGGCGCCGAGCAGCTTGTGGGCCCCTCGCGAGGCCCACGCCACCTCCTCGGCGACCTCCGTGACCAGCAGGGGCGCCCCCGGATCGACCTGGGTCGCGGGTTTCGTCGCGACGGTGCCGTTGACGAGGACCCGCCCAGCCGTGATCAGTTCACCGGCGTGCTCGCGGGACCGGGCGAGGCCCCGGCGCACCAGCTCCGCGTCGACTCGCGCTCGCCGGGCCACGTCAGATCTTGTCCACGGTCGCGAGCGCCTGGACCAGCAGGTCGTGCGCCTGTTCGAGCAGCTGCGCCTGCCGCGGGATGATCTCGGACGGATCGGGCTCACCGTCGGCGGTGACGTCGCGGGCGCGCGTGAGCAGACCCTCGACCTCGATATGGATCGACGCGGGATCCACGCCCGGATGGGGGCGTGGAAGGTGGTCGCCTGGGCGTGGAATCGACGTGCTCATCGTCGACCACGCTAGTGCATGCCGGTGACGAACCGGCACACCACGCAGACCCGACTCAGCGGGATATTCCCCACCGTGCCAGCAGGTCGTCCGCCGCCACGACCCGACCGAAACCGGGGTTGGCCCAGGCGACGTCGAGCACGGCCCGCAGCGCGGCCATCGGGTCCGCCGCGAACTCCGAAGCCAGGTGCACATCCCGTCCGTCGAACGACACCGCTCCCGGCTCGCGCGGTCCCACCCGCAGCGCGGCCGCCTCGGCGTCGAGACCGGCGAGCGAGTCGGCCACATAGGTGGGGCGCTGATCCTGCGGCGCCCGGAGCAGGTCCGCGACCGTGCTGACGCCGGTCAGCACCAGCAACGAATCGGCGCCCACGGCGTTCGCACCGGCGATGTCGGTGTCGAGCCGGTCGCCGACCACGAGCGGACGCGAGGCGCCGCTGCGCACGACGGCGTCCTCGAGCAGCGGCGCGGCCGGTTTGCCCGCCACCAGCGGCTCACAGCCCGTCGCCGACCTCAGGGCCGCGACCATGGAACCGTTCCCGAGCACCAGGCCCCGCTCGGTGGGCAACGTCGAATCGACGTTCGTCGCCACCCACAGGGCGCCGGAGCGCAGTGCGAGCGTCGCCTCGGCGAGGATCGCCCACCCGGTCTCCGGGGAGTGTCCCTGCACGACCGCCACAGGCTCGGCGTCCGCGGAACGCACCGGAGTCAGACCGACCGCGGCGACCTCGTCGACGAGGGCCTCGGTACCCACAACCAGCACCGGGGCGCCGACCGGGACCCGCTCGGCCAACAGCCGGGCCGCGGACTGGGAACTGGTGACCACGTTCGACTCGTCGGCCGCGAAACCGAGTTCGCGCAGGTGTTTGGCGACCTCCGCCGGGCGACGGCTCGCGTTGTTGGTGACATAGAACAGCCGCTCGGCACCCTCCGACAATGCCTCGCGGGCCCCGGGCACCGCCTCGGCGCCGCGGTAGACGGTGCCGTCCAGATCGAGCAGGAGTACGTCGTAGAGCGCCCGCAACGACGCGCCGCCGGATGTACCGGTCACTGATCCTCTCCGGTGAGCTCGGCGACGCGTTCCTCGGCGTCGGTGTCCCCCTCGAGATCCGCCGCGGCGGCGTTGAGGAACCACTTCAATCCGTCCTCGGTACGTCCCGCGGCCACGAGTGCATCCGCGTACGCATAGAACAGGCGCGCGGCGGACGGGCCGGTGCGCGAGGCATCCAGGTCCGGGGTCTGCAGGGTGACCACCGCCTGGTCGAACTGTCCCAGATCCATCCGGGCGCCCGCCACGACGATGCGCAGCTCGGTGGCCTCGTCGCCGGTCAGCGCCCGAGCCTCGTCGCTGCGGCCCAGCTCGATCGCGCGCTCCGGCCGGCCGAGACCGCGCTCGCAGTCCGCCATGACCGCCAGCAATCCCGGTCCCCCGGCCATTCGTCGGGCGGCCCGCAACTCGGACAGCGCCTCCGCCCATTCGCCGGCGTGGTAGGCCGTGATGCCCGCTGCCTCACGAACCACGGCGATACGGCCGGCGCGCTGCCGCGCAGCACGAGCGTGCGCCAGCGCCAGACGGGGATCGTCGTCGATCAGGCGGCCGGCCATGACCAGGTGCCGGGCCACTGCGTTGGCGTTCGACTTGTCGAGACTCAGCAGGTCCCGGCGGATGGTCGGATCGAGGTCCGACGCTTCGACGTCCTCGGGCAGGTCCGGCTCGTCCGGCCGGGCTTCGCGACGCGGAGCCGGAGCACCCTCGCGGCCACGGCTCGGGCCGAATCCACCCTCGCCGCCACGGCGACGTGGAGCGCCCCCGTCTCGCCGTTCGGGTCCGTGGCCGGCACGGGACGTGCCCGTGCGCCGATCGTCACGGCCCCGATCGTCGCGCCGGTCACCGGTGCGCCGATCGTCCCGACGGTCGTCGTTTGTGCCTCGATGCGGGCGCTCGCTGCGGGAACGGTCGTCGCGGGAACGGTCGTCGCGGGAACGGTCGTCGCGGGAACGGTCGTCGCGCCGCTCACCGTAGGGCCGATCTCGCCGGTCCCCCGACGGGCGATCGCTGTGGGGTCGCTCCGAGCGGCTACTCCCGCGGGAGTCGTCCGCGGAGCCCTTCGCCGGCTCGCTTCGCCGTTCCCCGCGGAAAGTGCGGTCCTCGCCGCGACGATCCGGTCGGCCGGCGACTCCCTGCCGGCGATCCTCGCCGCGGGCCGGGCCCCGGTCGCCACCCTGGCGGCGCTCGCCGCTGTCTCCGCGTCCCGACCTGGGAGTGGACCCTCCACTCCGGAAGGATCGACGCTCACCATCGTTGTCGGACACAGAAAAATCCTTTCATGAAAAACCAGAAAAACCACGAGAGGGGACCCAACTGGTGGGTCCCCTCTCGTAAACGGGTGTTCGGCGGTGTCCTACTCTCCCACACCCTGTCGGGTGCAGTACCATCGGCGCTGGAGGGCTTAGCTTCCGGGTTCGGAATGGGACCGGGCGTTTCCCCTCCGCTATGGCCGCCGTAACTCTGTGAAACTGTCCACACTCCTTCGGAGTGAATGGAGTGAACGCCGCCCTCTTTCACGGGGGCTGCGCCCACTCGATTCCCCGAAGAACATGGTGAATCGAGTGTGTTGTTTCAGATACCGCACAGTGGACGCGTAGCTTCTTTGTGGTAAGTCCTCGGCCTATTAGTACCGGTCACCTGCATGCGTTACCGCACTTCCAGTTCCGGCCTATCAACCCGGTGGTCTGCCGGGGGCCTTACCCCCTCGAGGGGGTGAGAAACCTCATCTTGGAACAGGCTTCCCGCTTAGATGCTTTCAGCGGTTATCCCTTCCGAACGTAGCCAACCAGCCGTGCCCCTGGCGGGACAACTGGCACACCAGAGGTTCGTCCGTCCCGGTCCTCTCGTACTAGGGACAGCCTTCCTCAAGTTTCTAACGCGCGCGGCGGATAGAGACCGAACTGTCTCACGACGTTCTAAACCCAGCTCGCGTGCCGCTTTAATGGGCGAACAGCCCAACCCTTGGGACCTACTCCAGCCCCAGGATGCGACGAGCCGACATCGAGGTGCCAAACCATCCCGTCGATATGGACTCTTGGGGAAGATCAGCCTGTTATCCCCGGGGTACCTTTTATCCGTTGAGCGACACCGCTTCCACATGCCGGTGCCGGATCACTAGTCCCGACTTTCGTCCCTGCTCGACCTGTCGGTCTCACAGTCAAGCTCCCTTGTGCACTTGCACTCGACACCTGATTGCCAACCAGGCTGAGGGAACCTTTGGGCGCCTCCGTTACATTTTGGGAGGCAACCGCCCCAGTTAAACTACCCACCAGGCACTGTCCCTGAACCCGATCAGGGTCCGAGGTTAGAGGTCCAATACGATCAGAGTGGTATTTCAACAACGACTCCACCCACACTGGCGTGCGGGCTTCCCAGTCTCCCACCTATCCTACACAAACCGAACCGAACACCAATACCAAGCTGTAGTGAAGGTCCCGGGGTCTTTTCGTCCTGCCGCGCGTAACGAGCATCTTTACTCGTAGTGCAATTTCGCCGAGTCTGTGGTTGAGACAGCAGAGAAGTCGTTACGCCATTCGTGCAGGTCGGAACTTACCCGACAAGGAATTTCGCTACCTTAGGATGGTTATAGTTACCACCGCCGTTTACTGGGGCTTAAATTCTCAGCTTCGCGGAGTGAACTCCGCTGACCGGTCCTCTTAACCTTCCAGCACCGGGCAGGCGTCAGTCCGTATACCTCGTCTTACGACTTCGCACGGACCTGTGTTTTTAGTAAACAGTCGCTTCTCTCTGGTCTCTGCGACCACCCCCGGCTCACGGAGCAAGTCCGGTCACCGGGACTGGTCCCCCTTCTCCCGAAGTTACGGGGGCATTTTGCCGAGTTCCTTAACCACAGTTCTCTCGATCGCCTCGGTATTCTCTACCTGACCACCTGTGTCGGTTTGGGGTACGGGCCGTGTGAAAGCTCGCTAGAGGCTTTTCTCGGCAGCATAGGATCATGGAATTCGCCTCATTCGGCTACGCATCACCTCTCAGGCTGTGTGCGACACGGATTTGCCTGTGTCACGCCCTACGGGCTTACACCGGTACAACCACTGACCGGCCCCACTACCTTCCTGCGTCACCCCATCGCTTGGCTACTACCACCGAAGGTCCCGTGCAGCAGGCTCTCGGCTCCCGAAGGAACTCGATCACCCTTTGGACGGTTAGTACCGATGATTCACCAGGGGCGCGTTCACACGGGTACGGGAATATCAACCCGTTGTCCATCGACTACGCCTGTCGGCCTCGCCTTAGGTCCCGACTCACCCTGGGCGGATTAACCTGGCCCAGGAACCCTTGGTCATTCGGCGGACGAGTTTCTCACTCGTCTTTCGCTACTCATGCCTGCATTCTCACTCGCGCAGCCTCCACACCTGGATCACTCCGGCGCTTCCCCGGCTGCACGACGCTCCCCTACCCACCCACACACCTGGCTCGCCCCCCGCAGGGAACGAGCGGGCTAATGTGAGTGCCGCGGCTTCGGCGGTGTACTTGAGCCCCGCTACATTGTCGGCGCAGAACCACTTGACCAGTGAGCTATTACGCACTCTTTCAAGGGTGGCTGCTTCTAAGCCAACCTCCTGGTTGTCTCAGCGATCCCACATCCTTTTCCACTTAGTACACGCTTAGGGGCCTTAGCCGGCGATCTGGGCTGTTTCCCTCTCGACTACGAAGCTTATCCCCCGCAGTCTCACTGCCGCGCTCTCACTCACCGGCATTCGGAGTTTGGCTGATTTCGGTAAGCTTGTGGGCCCCCTAGACCATCCAGTAGCTCTACCTCCGGTGAGAAACACGCGACGCTGCACCTAAATGCATTTCGGGGAGAACCAGCTATCACGGAGTTTGATTGGCCTTTCACCCCTACCCACAGCTCATCCCCTCAGTTTTCAACCTAAGTGGGTTCGGGCCTCCACGACGTCTTACCGTCGCTTCACCCTGGCCATGGGTAGATCACTCCGCTTCGGGTCTAGAACATGCCACTACAGACGCCCTGTTCGGACTCGCTTTCGCTACGACTACCCCACACGGGTTAACCTCGCGACATGCCACTAACTCGCAGGCTCATTCTTCAAAAGGCACGCCGTCACCCCCAGCAGACCAAACTGCTCGAAGGCTCCGACGGATTGTAAGCGCACGGTTTCAGGTACTATTTCACTCCCCTCCCGGGGTACTTTTCACCTTTCCCTCACGGTACTAGTCCGCTATCGGTCACCAGGGAGTATTCAGGCTTATCGGGTGGTCCCGACGGATTCACAGCAGATTTCACGGGCCCGCTGCTACTCGGGTATTCGAATCGACAGTCACCGCGTTTTCGTCTACGGGATTCTCACCCTCTACGACAGGCCGTTCCAGACCATTTCGACTAACACAGGCGATTTCTCACTGTCGGCCGGCGCGGCAGCACCGACACATCGAACCCCACAACCCCGAACACACAACCCCTGCCGGGTATCACATGTATCCGGTTTAGCCTCTTCCGTTTTCGCTCGCCACTACTCACGGAATCACATGTTGTTTTCTCTTCCTGTGGGTACTGAGATGTTTCACTTCCCCACGTTCCCTCCACACGCCCTATATATTCAGGCGCGGGTAACACGACATCACTCGTGCTGGGTTTCCCCATTCGGAAATCCTCGGATCACAGCTCGGTTGACAGCTCCCCGAGGCATATCGCAGCCTCCCACGTCCTTCATCGGCTCCTGGTGCCAAGGCATCCACCGTACGCTCATAAACACTTACAACAAAGATGCTCGCGTCCACTGTGCAGTTCTCAAACAACACACAACAACCGGTACCGGAAGAAGAAACAACCCCTTCGTTCCCGATCATCGTCGCTGACAAAACACTCGCGTGTTCTCTCAGGACCCAACAGTGCACCGATATAACCACCGCAGAAGGACACTCGGGTCCTTCCCGCGCGGTGATGACTGTCAGCGTTCCACCCATGAGCACCACCGGATTACGTGTGAATCCGAAATGGCTCTGCCCGTGGCGGAGTCACCTGTGTGACCCACCGACGGGAGTTGCTCCTTAGAAAGGAGGTGATCCAGCCGCACCTTCCGGTACGGCTACCTTGTTACGACTTCGTCCCAATCGCCGATCCCACCTTCGACGGCTCCCTCCCACGAGGGGTTAGGCCACCGGCTTCGGGTGTTACCGACTTTCATGACGTGACGGGCGGTGTGTACAAGGCCCGGGAACGTATTCACCGCAGCGTTGCTGATCTGCGATTACTAGCGACTCCGACTTCACGGGGTCGAGTTGCAGACCCCGATCCGAACTGAGACCGGCTTTAAGGGATTCGCTCCACCTCGCGGTATCGCAGCCCTCTGTACCGGCCATTGTAGCATGTGTGAAGCCCTGGACATAAGGGGCATGATGACTTGACGTCGTCCCCACCTTCCTCCGAGTTGACCCCGGCAGTCTCCTGCGAGTCCCCAACCGAATTGCTGGCAACACAGGACAAGGGTTGCGCTCGTTGCGGGACTTAACCCAACATCTCACGACACGAGCTGACGACAGCCATGCACCACCTGTACACCGACCACAAGGGAAACCCCATCTCTGGGGCGGTCCGGTGTATGTCAAACCCAGGTAAGGTTCTTCGCGTTGCATCGAATTAATCCACATGCTCCGCCGCTTGTGCGGGCCCCCGTCAATTCCTTTGAGTTTTAGCCTTGCGGCCGTACTCCCCAGGCGGGGCGCTTAATGCGTTAGCTACGGCACGGATCCCGTGGAAGGAAACCCACACCTAGCGCCCACCGTTTACGGCGTGGACTACCAGGGTATCTAATCCTGTTCGCTACCCACGCTTTCGCTCCTCAGCGTCAGTTACTGCCCAGAGACCCGCCTTCGCCACCGGTGTTCCTCCTGATATCTGCGCATTTCACCGCTACACCAGGAATTCCAGTCTCCCCTGCAGTACTCAAGTCTGCCCGTATCGCCTGCAAGCCCGCAGTTGAGCTGCGGGTTTTCACAGACGACGCGACAAACCGCCTACGAGCTCTTTACGCCCAGTAATTCCGGACAACGCTCGCACCCTACGTATTACCGCGGCTGCTGGCACGTAGTTGGCCGGTGCTTCTTCTGTACCTACCGTCACTCGCGCTTCGTCGGTACTGAAAGAGGTTTACAACCCGAAGGCCGTCATCCCTCACGCGGCGTCGCTGCATCAGGCTTGCGCCCATTGTGCAATATTCCCCACTGCTGCCTCCCGTAGGAGTCTGGGCCGTGTCTCAGTCCCAGTGTGGCCGGTCGCCCTCTCAGGCCGGCTACCCGTCGTCGCCTTGGTGGGCCGTTACCCCACCAACAAGCTGATAGGCCGCGGGCCCATCCTGCACCGGAAAACCTTTCCACCCCGGAACATGCATCCCGAGGTCCTATCCGGTATTAGACCCAGTTTCCCAGGCTTATCCCGAAGTGCAGGGCAGATCACCCACGTGTTACTCACCCGTTCGCCACTAATCCACCCAGCAAGCTGGGCTTCATCGTTCGACTTGCATGTGTTAAGCACGCCGCCAGCGTTCGTCCTGAGCCAGGATCAAACTCTCCGTTGAAGACTCACAATCAAACCCCGAAGGGCCGATCAGTCATAGACATCGAGCCAAATCACCAGCAAAAAACTCAAACCAGCAAAAAACACTGACCACCACAGACGGAAGAATGCGGCAGCCAGCAACAACCACCCCCCGAAAAGAGAGGCGGTCGCACCAAAAATATTTTGGCACTGACATTCATCGGCACACTGTTGAGTTCTCAAAGAACACGCACACACCATCGCTCCGCGCCTTCGCGCCTTGCTCCGGGGCAACCGTTCTAGCCTAACACTCTGAACTCGCGGACGCAAACACTGTCTGCGATCTTCGTGTTGGCTGCTCGACCGATCAGGGCACAACCGCTTTCCGTACCTCTCGGTCCGGGTCGGCGTCCGTGTCGCTCGAACGACGACAAAGTTACGCCACCGCTAACGGGCCGTCAAATCCGCAGGTCAGCGGCCCGTCGGCGGTGGCGGCAGTGCGCTCAGCCGCGTTCGACTCGCACGCCGGCAAAGTTGCGCTTGCCTCGCCGCAGGACAAGCCAGCGGTCGTGCAGCAGATCCGCGCTCGACGGGGTCCACTCCTCGGATGAGATCCGTTGGTTGTTCACGGAGGCACCCCCCTCCTTGATCGTGCGTCGGGCAGCGCCCTTGCTCTCGCACAGGCCGGTCGCGACGAGCAGGTCCACGATCGTGCCGGGCTGCCCGTCGTGCACTTCCGCGACGGAGGCCTCCGCCAGCGCGGCCGAGAGGGTCGCTTCGTCCAGGTCCGCCAACTCTCCACGACCGAACAGCGCCCGGCTCGCAAGTTCGACCGCCCGGGTGTTGGCCTCGCCGTGAACGAGGGTCGTCATTTCGGCCGCAAGGCGGCGCTGCGCCTCGCGCGCCTGCGGCCGCTCGGCCGTCGCCGTCTCGAGTTCGGCGAGTTCGTCCTGATCCAGGAACGTGAACCACCGCAGGTACTTCACGACGTCGGCGTCGGCGGCGTTGACGAAGTACTGGTACCAGGCGTACGGCGTGGTCATCTCCGGGTCGAGCCAGAGGCTTCCGCCGCCGGTGGATTTCCCGAACTTCTTGCCGTCGGCCGAGGTGACGAGCGGGACGGTGAGCGCGTGCACGGCGGCACCGTCGGTCCGTCGGTTGAGCTCGACGCCCGCGATGATGTTGCCCCACTGGTCCGACCCCCCCACCTGCAGCGTGCACCCGTGCTCGCGACGCAACTGCACGTAGTCGTTGGCCTGCAGCAGCATGTAGCTGAACTCGGTGTACGAGATGCCGTCGCCCTCGAGCCGGCGCTTCACCGTGTCGCGAGCGAGCATGACGTTGACGGAGAAGTGCTTGCCGATATCGCGGAGGAAGTCGACGACGCTGAGCGAGGAGGTCCAGTCGGCGTTGTTCACGACGATCGCGCTGGTCGGCGACTCGTCGAAGTCCACGAACCGCTCGAGCTGACCGCGGATGCGTTCGGCCCATTCGGCGACCGTGTCCGCCGAGTTCATGGTCCGCTCCCCTACCTCCCGCGGATCTCCGATCATGCCGGTAGCGCCGCCCGCCAGCACGATGGGCCGGTGGCCCGCTCGCTGGAAACGCTTCAGGGCCAGCAACGGCACGAGGTGACCGGCATGCAGACTCGGCCCGGTGGGATCGAATCCGGCATAGAGCGTGACCGGGCCCGCGGCGAGATCGCGGCGGAGTGTGTCGAGGTCGGTCGATTGGGCGATCAGTCCACGCCAGGTCAGTTCGTCGAGGATGTGCTCAGTCACCGCTCGATCATCCCATCCGACGGGGAGCGGCCGGCGCGCGCGGGCTGCGCCGGTACGCCGACACCCCCACGGCGCCGGGGATCCACAGCCGCCACGGTCGTTCGGCCGCGACACTGATGCCCACGCGTGGGCCCGACGCGACCCGGTCGACGTCACCCAGAGTGAGTTTCGCGGTTGCGCCATCGTCGAGCACATCGATCCCGTTGTCCGCCAGCGTCAATCCCAAGGCGGCCGCGAGGTTGCCGGGTCCGCGGGCAAGGTTCGGTGCGGGAGTCCCGGCCGTTCGCCGGGAACGGACGATCTCCTCCCCCGCGACTACTTCGGCACCTCGCAGCAGTACCGCCGCGGCCACTCCGTCGGGCCCCACGGAGATGTTCGCGCAGTGGTGCAGCCCATAGCTGCGGTAGATGTAGAGATGGCCGGCAGGGCCGAACATCACCGCATTCCGCGGCGTACGTCCCCGGTAGGAGTGCGCCGCCGGATCGGGCCAGGGACCGTCCTCGGGCCCGCCGTAGGCCTCGACCTCCGTGATCCGCAGGACCACCTCGCCCGCGCACAGCGTGGCGCCGAGGATCGTGTGCGCCGCAGTCAGCGGGTCGACCCCGGTGAGCCGCTCGAACGCCACGCTCAGTCCGCCACCCGGTCCTCGGTCCAGCCAGCCACGCCGCGCGCGACGAAGTCCTCGTGTTCGGCCTCGGTCACCGCTCGGGCCTCGTCGACGAGGAGGACGGGGATGCCGTTCTCGATCGGATACGCGCGGCGCAACCGCGGGTTGTAGAGAACCGAATCGTCCACGAGGAGCAGCGGCCCCTTGTCCTGCGGGCAGGCCAGGATGCTCAGCAGCGTGGGATCGACAGCCACGGTGGTCCTCTCGACGGTGGTGCGGGACTCGGACGGCCCCAGGCTACCGTGCGCCCGGTGCCGGACCTGTGCCGACGCCGGTGAATCTCGCCGCGACCGCTTTGGTGAACCGCTTGTAGGTTCCGGTCGCCGGGTCGGCGAACCACGACCGCACGGTCGGCTTCGGCAGGCCCCGCGCCGGCAGGTCACCGGACATCGGCCGATACGTGGGCCCGAGTGCGATGAACGGCACGACATGGACCAGGTCGGGCCGTTCCGGAGCGGGAACCGCGTCGAGTGCCGCCGTGATCTCGGCGGCGCTCGGCGCGCGGTTCTCGCGCAGGGTGCACGCGGCCACGGCGACTTCGGTGTCTCCGGTGCGCACGCCGTATACGACGCAGAGATCGACCCGCGGGATACCGCCGAGGGCATCCACCACCGGCTGGCCGTACACCGGTCCGTGCGGGGTGCGGATGACACTGTGCTTGCTGTCGAGCAGCCAGTAGTCACCGTCCTGGTCTCGTCGGAAGAGGTTCTCGGTGGGCACCCACACGTCGCCGAGTTCGAACACTCCCCGCATGACGCCGGGCAGCGCTTCCGTCGACGCGCTGGGCCGGCCGAGCAGGAGGCCGACCTCGCCGGCGGCGCTCTCGCGGACGAAGCCCCGCGCGTCCTCCACCAGACGACCGGTGGTCGGGTCCCACGCCGCCAGGCGTGCCTCGGCGCTGCCGGGCAGCGGCCGTCCCTTGCATCCGATCTTGGCACCCGAGACGTTGGCCAGGACGATCTCGCCGTCGGTGGAGGCATAGAACTCGAGCACCTGGGCCGGAGCGAAGCGTTCGAGGGTCCGCCGCCACAGGCCGGGCGTCATGCCCGAGCCGATGAAGAGGCGGACGGGGTGGATCTCGTCGATGTGCAGTGCCGGGCTGTCGAGGACGTCCCGCATCATCGCCCAGGTGTAGGTGACGACGGTGACGCCGTAGCGGTGCACTTCCTCGCTGAAGCGGGCGGGGTCCAGGCCGTGGGACAGGGCTATGCGGCAGCCGCCGGCGAGCGCGCCACCGAAGCTGACCAGGAGACCGGACGAATGATGAAGCGGAGCAAGGCAATACACCGTGTCACCACGCCCCAGTGCGGCGGCGGTGGCGGTGCCGAAGGCCGAGAGCGCCCATCGGTGGTTGGAGATCTGACGCATCTCCAGGGTGTCGCCGCTCCCGGTGAACAGGAGGAAGGCGAGTTCGCGCGCGACGCCGGGGTCGGGCGCATACCAGCCGGGGAGTTCGACCGTGGTGATGTCGAGGTGTTCGAGATCGACGACGTCGGCGCCGGCCGGGATGTCCAGTTCGCGGATGCTGCCACCACCGAGGACCAGGGCCGGGATGCCGGTGGCGATCGCCTGCTGGAGGTTCTCGGGATCGGTGATGATCTTCTGGACGGCGCCCAACCGGATGGCCTCGTCGAGGTCGGGGCCGGGCGGGAGCAGGACCGACACCGCGCCGATGCGGGAGACGGCCGTGACCGCGGCCATCGCACTGGGACGGGTGTCCATGAGGACACCGATGTGGGCGGCGGGGCGGACACCGGAGTGCACCAGCCCGCGCACCACGTTGTCGATCCGCCGATTGACGTCGGCGAAGGTGTAGACGCGGTCCTCGTAGATGAAGCACTCGCGGTGCGGCCCCTTGCGGCACTGCTCCGTCAGGACGCCGGCGAGCGAGATGCGGGTTCGTGGCTGAATCTGCCCGAGCCGGGCCAGGCGCGGAAGGGCCCGGGCCGCCTCCCCCGACAGCTCCCGGGCCCCGCGCACCGTTTCGGAGGCCAGGTCGGCGATGCCCTTGCCGACCTCCACACCGACCTCGGCGATGGTGGCGACGGTGTGGGTGAGGCGGGCCGCGACGGACACCCCGGTCTCTCCTTCTGCGTGGAGCTCGGGGATCGCCATCCGGCCGACGCCGACCGGCCGGTCGCCGTGCCCTTCCCGCCACTGCACCCATTCGCCGACGGCGGGCCAGGTCTGCCGCGCCGCGGTGCCGCCCACGACGAGCCCGAAATGGCCTGCGCGCAAGGAGTATTCGAACACCTGAGCCCGGGGGGCGGCCTTGCGTATGCCGCGCACCGCGAGGGGCTGCCCGATGTCGTCCACCTCGCCGACGAACGCGAGGATGGGGCAAGTGATCTCGGCCAGGCTCACGGCCCGGTCGTTGATGACGAAGCCGCCGCTGACCATGCGGTTGTGCACGATGAACTGGCGAAGCAACTCGGCCACTGCAGGACCGGACCAGGCCACCCACCCCTCCGTGTCGAGGAAGCGGCGCTGAGGTTCGCGCGGCAGGAGGGCTTCCCGGTCGTGCAGCTGCATGAGGAACTCGATGCGCGAACGCACGGTCTTGACGGGGTCGACGAACTGGAAGCCGGTCTTGGCCATCCACCCGGTGATGGCGAGCCGGTTGAAGACGTGGTCGGCGAGGAAGTCGGCGGCCCGGACGGCGACGCCCTCGGGAATCCCGAACGGCAGGGCGGCCAGGGTGTCCACGGGGCTGCCGAAGGTGATCAGGCTGGCGACGTGCCGACTGCGGCGGTAGGCCGCGGCCTGATAGCAGAACATGCCGCCCTGCGAGTACCCGGCCAGGTGGATGTCCCGGCCGGTGTATTCGTGCACGTGATCGATGATCTCGTCGAGGGCGATGATGTGGTCGGTGAGGGTGCGGTCCCACCCGCCTTCTTCCCGGTCCGGGGAGCCGAAGTCGACCACCCAGGGGTCGAGACCCATCGAGTGCAGGATGCCGACGGCTCCGGTATCGCGGGTGACGTCGTAGACGTCCGCCGACATCATCATCGGGGGGACCAGCACCACCGGAGCAGCATTCTCGGCGGCGTCGGATTCCGGGTAGTAGTGCCGCAGCCTGTACATGCCGGTCCGCTCGACGATCTGGAACGGCGACGGTGTCGCCCCCGTTTCCAGACCGCCGTGACGGACCACCTCGAGGCCGTTCTGCGCGGTCGCCACCACGCGCCGCAGGGGCCCCATCACCGATCCACCGCCCAGTGCCACGAACCTCTTCCCATCCGCCGAGTTCTGCGTGTGTCCACCCTGTCAGGAATGACAGCCTGCCACATTACGTCGAGGCGATGGCCCTGTTCACCGAGCGGGCCGGTCAGCTGCGCACCCAGTCCCGCAGCGCGCGAGCGGCGGCACGAACTCCGTCGAGCTGTTCACCTACCCGGGCGCCCGCGGTGCCGCCGCGGGCGTTGCGGGAAGCGATGGAGCCCTCCACGGTGAGCACCTCGCGGACCTGCGGCGTCAGCGCGGGGTCGACCGCCGTCAGCTCGTCGTCGGTGAGTTCCTCGAGGCCGACGCCGCGCGCCTCCGCCGCGCGCACGCACGCCCCGGCCGCCTCGTGTGCGACGCGGAACGGGACACCCTGGCGCACCATCCACTCGGCGATGTCGGTGGCGAGGGTGAATCCGGCGGGTGCCAACTGGGCCATACGATCGGTGTGGAAGGTCAGGGTGGACACGAGACCGGTGATCGCCGGCAGCAGCAGCTCGAGCTGCAGGACCGAGTCGAACACCGGCTCCTTGTCCTCCTGCAGGTCCCGGTTGTACGCCAGCGGTTGGGCCTTGAGGGTGGCGAGCAGGCCGGTGAGGTTGCCGATGAGGCGACCTGCCTTGCCCCGGGTCAGTTCCGAGACGTCCGGGTTCTTCTTCTGCGGCATGATCGACGATCCGGTGGACCACTCGTCGGCGAGGGTGATGTAGCCGAACTCCGGGGTGCTCCAGAGGATGACCTCCTCCGCCATGCGGGAGAGGTCGACCGCGATCATGGCGAACACGAACGCGGCCTCGGCGGCGAAGTCGCGCGCGGAGGTGGCGTCGATCGAGTTCTCGGCGGCGGAGTCGAAGTTCAGTTCTGCCGCGATCGCGTCGGGGTCGAGGCCGAGGGAGGAGCCGGCGAGCGCTCCCGAGCCGTACGGGGACACCGCCGCACGCGCGTCGAAGTCCCGCAGCCGCTGCACGTCGCGCAGCAGCGGGTGGGCGTGCGCGAGCAGGTGGTGCGCGAGCAGTACCGGCTGTGCTGCCTGCAGGTGGGTCTTGCCCGGCATCACCGCGGCGGGATGCGCGGCGGCCTGGTCGGCGAGGGCGTCGACGACGGCGAGGACACCGTCGGCGATACGTCGCGCCGCGTCGCGCAGCCACATCCGGAACAGGGTGGCGACCTGATCGTTGCGGGAGCGGCCGGCTCGCAGCCGGCCGCCGACGTCGGGACCGACCCGCTCGATGAGCCCACGTTCGAGGGCGCCGTGGACGTCCTCGTCGGACTCGGCCGGGGCGAACGCGCCGGAGGCGACGTCGGCGCCGAGCCGGTCGAGGCCGTCGAGCATGGTGGCGAGGTCGGCCTCGCTGAGCAGGCCGGCCTTGTGCAGCACGCGCGCGTGCGCCTTGGAGGCCCGGACGTCGTAGGGGGCGAGCGCCCAGTCGAAGTGGGTGGACTTGCTCAGTGCCGCCATGGCGGCGGCCGGTCCGGATGCGAACCGGCCGCCCCACAGGGCGCCCTCGTTGGTGCCGTGACTCTGGATGCCTTCGGCATCGTGACTCCGGATGCCTTCGGCAGCGTGACTCCGGATGCCTTCGGCGTCGTGGGCGGTCATGACTACAGGCCCAGGTCCCGCTTGGCGGCGACCTTGGAGGACAGGCCGTGGATCTGGACGAAGCCCTTGGCGTTGGACTGGTCGAAGCTGTCGCCCTCGTCGTAGGTAGCGAGGTTGAAGTCGTACAGCGATTCGGCGCTGCGGCGGCCGTTGACGGCGATGTGGCCGCCGTGCAGGACGAGCCGGATGTCGCCGGAGACGTGCTCCTGGGTGTTCTGGACGAACGCGTCGAGCGCGTACTTCAGCGGCGAGTACCAGAGACCGTCGTAGACCAGCTCGCTCCAGCGCTCCTCCACGCGGCGCTTGTACCGGCCGAGCTCGCGTTCGAGGGTGACGTGCTCGAGCTCCTGGTGGGCGTGGATGAGGGTGAGAGCGCCGGGGGCCTCGTAGATCTCGCGGCTCTTGATGCCGACGAGGCGGTCCTCGACCATGTCGAGGCGGCCGACGCCTTGGGCGCCGGCGCGGCGGTTCAGTTCCTGGATGGCCTCGAGCACGGTGACCGGCCTGCCGTCGATCGCGGTGGGCACGCCCTTCTCGAAGGTGATGATCAGCTCGTCGGGGGCCTGCCAGTTGAGGCTGGGGTCCTCGGTGTAGTCGTAGACGTCCTTGGTGGGGGCGTTCCACAGGTCCTCGAGGAAGCCGGTCTCGACGGCACGGCCCCACACGTTCTGGTCGATCGAGAACGGGGACTTCTTGGTGACGTTGATCGGCAGGTTGTGCTCGCCGGCGAAGGCGATGGCCTTCTCGCGGGTCCAGGCGTAGTCGCGGACGGGGGCGATGACCTCGAGGTCGGGGGCGAGGGCGCCGAATCCGACCTCGAAGCGGACCTGGTCGTTGCCCTTGCCGGTGCAACCGTGCGAGACGACCGTGCCGCCGTGATCGCGGGCAGCCTTGACGATGTGCTTGACGATCAGGGGGCGGCTGATCGCGGAGACCAGCGGGTAGCGGTCCATGTAGAGGGCGTTGGCCTGGACGGTCGGCAGGCAGTACTCCTCCGCGAACTCGTCCTTGGCGTCGACGACGACGGATTCGACCGCGCCGCAGTCGAGGGCGCGCTGGCGCACGACCTCCATGTCCTCGCCGCCTTGGCCGAGATCGATGGCGACGGCGACGACCTCCTTGCCGGTCTCCTTGCCGATCCAGCTGATGGCGACGGAGGTGTCCAGCCCGCCCGAGTAGGCGAGTACGACGCGATCGGCCATTGTGTTTGTGCTCCTTCTTGATTGAACTTGCGTCTATCAGTGCTCGGTGCGCGATCGGATCAGGCCAGGGATTCGATCTTCGCGGCGAGGTCGGCTCCGGTGAGGGGCTCGCGCGCGATCACCGCGATGGTGTCGTCGCCGGCGATGGTGCCGACCACTTCGGGTAATGATGCCCGATCGAGTGCGCTGGCCAGATAGTGCGCTGCTCCGGGTGGGGTGCGGAGCACGGCGATGTTGCCGCTCGAGTCGGTGGAGACCAGCAGTTCGCCGAGGAGGCGGGAGAGCCGGTCGGTGCCTCCGGACACGCCGCGGACGGGGCTCCCGTCCTCGGGGACGACGTACACGCCGGGCCCGCCGTCGGCCCCGCGGAGCTTGACCGCTCCGAGCTCCTCGAGGTCGCGGGAGAGGGTGGCGTTGGACACCTCGATGCCTTCGGCGGCCAGCAGCGCGGCGAGTTCCGGCTGGCTGCGGATCGCGTGGGTGGCGACGAGCGCGGTGATCCGGGCCTGCCGGGCCGCGCGGGTCGGGGCCGCGGCGGCGCCAGCCGGTCCGGCGCCGCTCGACGGTTCGGCCACGCTGCTCACGGTTACCGTTCGCGCTGCTCGAGCAGCCACACGAGCAGCGCCTTCTGTGCGTGGAGGCGGTTCTCGGCCTCGTCCCACACCACCGACTGCGGTCCGTCCAGGACCTCGTCGGTGACCTCGTCGCCGCGGTGGGCGGGCAGGCAGTGCAGCACGACGGCGTTCGGGTCGGCGAGCGCGAGCAGCTCGGCGTTGACCTGGTACGGGCGGAAGGGACCGACGCGGTCGAGTCCGTCGTTCTCCTGGCCCATGGAGGTCCAGGTGTCGGTGACGAGGGCGTCGGCGCCGGCGACGGCGGCGCGCGGGTCCTCGGTGAGGGTGATCCGCGCGCCGGTCTCGGCGGCGCGGGCGCGGGCCGCGTCCACGACGGCGGGGTTCGGGACGAAACCGGCGGGGGCGGCGATCGTGACGTCGATGCCGGCGGTGACACCGCCGAGCAGCAGCGAGTGCGCCATGTTGTTGGCACCGTCGCCGAGGTAGGTCAGCTTCAGCCCGTGCAGCTCACCCTTGTGCTCGCGGAGGGTGAGCAGGTCCGCGAGGACCTGGCAGGGGTGGTACTCGTCGGAGAGGGCGTTGACGAGGGGCACGGTGGCGCCTTCGGCCATCGCCTGGAGCCGGTCCTGGCCGAAGGTGCGCCAGACGACGGCGTCGACGTAGCGGGACAGGACGCGGCCGGTGTCCTGCAGGGTTTCCTCGCGTCCGAGCTGGGTGGTGCGGCCGTCGACGACGACGGCGTGGCCGCCGAGCTGGGCGATACCCATCTCGAAGGAGAAGCGGGTGCGGGTCGAGTTCTTCTCGAAGATGACTCCGACGCCGCGCGGGCCCTCGAGGGGACGGGCCGAGAACGGGGCCTTCTTCAGGGCCGCGGCGAGGTCGAGGACCTCGCTCTGCTGCGCGGGCGTGAGGTCGTCGTCCTTGAGGAAGTGCTTCACCATGGGTCTAGTTTCCTTCCTGCTGGGCGGCGTCGAGCACGCAGGGCAGCGTCGCGACGAAACCGTCGGCCTGTTCCTGGGTGAGGATCAGCGGCGGCGCGAGGCGGATGACGTCGGGGGCGGCGGCGTTGACGAGATAGCCGGCGTCCCGGGCGGCCGCTTCGACGGCGGGTGCCTTGGTGTCGGTGAGGACGATGCCGAGCAGCAGGCCGGCGCCTCGGACGTGGTCGACGAGGGGGTGCCCGAGCGCTTCGATTCCGGTGGCGATGGATTTGCCGACGGCGTCGACGTGGGCGAGCAGGTGCTGTTCGTCGATGGTGCGCAGGACGGCGAGCGCGGCGGCGGCGCACACCGGGTTGCCGCCGAAGGTGGTGCCGTGCTTGCCGGGCTGGAAGAAGTCGGCGGCCGGTCCGGTGGCGACGACGGCGCCGATGGGCAGGCCACCGCCGAGCCCCTTGGCGAGGGTCATCACGTCGGGCACGATGCCGACGGCCTGGTGGGCGAAGAACGTGCCGGTGCGGGCGATGCCGGTCTGCACCTCGTCGAGGACGAGCAGCGCCCCGCGTTCGGCGGTGATGCGGCGGGCGTGGGCCAGGTAGCCCTCGGGGGGCACGACGACGCCGGACTCCCCCATGATCGGTTCGAGGAACACGGCGGCGGTGTTCTCGTCGACGGCGGCGTCGAGGGCGTCCGCGTCGCCGTAGGGGACGAATTCGACGCCGGGGGGCATGGGTTCGAACGGGGCGCGCTTGTCGGGCTGGCCCGTGAGTGCCAGGGCGCCCATGGTGCGGCCGTGGAAGGCCTTCTCGGCGGCGATGATCTTGGGGCGTCCGGTGAGCCGGGCGAGCTTGAACGCAGCCTCGTTGGCTTCGGTGCCGGAGTTGCAGAAGAACGCCCGGCCGGGGTGCCCGAAGTGCGCGAGGAGACGCTCGGCGAGTTCGACGACGGGTCCGCTGGCGTAGAGATTGGACACGTGGCCGAGCGTGTCGAGTTGCGCGGTGACGGCCTCGCGGATGGCGGGATGGCGGTGACCGAGGGCGTTGACGGCGATGCCGCCGAGCAGGTCGAGGTACTGCTTGCCGTCGGCGTCGGTGACGACGGCACCGTCGCCGGCGACGAGGGCGACCTTGGGGACGCCGTAGTTGTTCATCAGCGACCCGGCCCAGCGCTGCTGGAGTTCGGAGGTGCCGGTCATGAGGTGCCTTCCTGGGTGGGTGCGGTCGTCCGGGGGTGGGTGGGAGTGACCATCGTGCCGATGCCTTCCTCGGTGAGGAGTTCGAGCAGCACCGAGTGCGGCTGGCGTCCGTCGATGACGTGGGCGGTGGGCACGCCGCCGCGGACGGCCCGCAGGCAGGCCTCCATCTTCGGGACCATGCCGGCGTCGAGGGACGGCAGCAGATCGGCCAGGGCGTCGGCGTCGATGCTGGTGGCGAGGGAACTGCGGTCGGGCCAATCGGTGTAGAGGCCCTCGACGTCGGTGAGGACCACGAGCTTCTCCGCGCCGAGGGCCTCGGCGAGGGCGGCGGCGGCGGTGTCGGCGTTGATGTTGTGGACCACGCCGTCGGCATCGGGGGCAATGGTGGAGACGACGGGGATGCGGCCGGCCGCGATGAGGTCGTGGACGGCGGCGGGGTCCACGGTAGTGACGTCGCCGACGAGACCGATGTCGGTGTCCTCGCCGTCGACGACGACCGTGCGGCGGGTGGCTGTGAAGAGGTGGGCGTCCTCGCCGGAGATGCCGACGGCGTACGGGCCGTGGGCGTTGATCAGGCCGACGAGTTCGCGGCCGACCTGGCCGAACAGCACCATGCGGACGACGTCCATCACCTCGGGGGTGGTGACGCGGAAACCACCGCGGAACTCCCCTGCCATGCCCAGTCGCTTCAGCATGGCGTTGATCTGCGGTCCGCCGCCGTGGACGACGACGGGATGGACGCCGACGGTGCGCAGGAACGCCATGTCGGCGGCGAAGGCGCGCTTGAGGTCGTCGTCGATCATGGCGTTGCCGCCGTACTTGACCACGACGATCTTGCCGCGGAACTTCTGCAGCCACGGCAGGGCCTCGGCGAGGACGTACGCCTTCTGGTGGGCGGTGAGCTGCGCGATGGGATCGGTGGCCATATCGGTTCCGGTCATGACGAGTAGGCCGAGTTCTCTTCGACGTAGCCGTGGGAGAGGTCGGTGGTACGGATGGTCACCTCGACGTCGCCGACGCCGAGGTCGATGTCGAGGGCGATGTCGGGGCCGGAGAGGTCGACCTCGCGGGCGCCGGGGGCGCCGACACCGTCGATGCACACCGGGGAGCCGTTGAACGTGACGGAGATGCGGTTCGGGTCGAGGTCGATCGGGGCGATGCCGATCGCGGCGAGGACGCGACCCCAGTTGGGGTCGGAACCGAACAGGGCGGTCTTGACGAGGTTGTCGCGCGCGACGGTGCGCGCGCCGACGAGGGCGTCCTGTTCGCTTGCGGCGCCGCGGACGGTGACAGTGACCCGCTTGGTGACGCCCTCGGCGTCGGCCATCATCTGCCCGGCGAGGTCGTCGCACACCGCGAGGACGGCGGCGTCGAGCTGTTCCTGGGTGGGGGCGATGCCGCTGGCACCGGACGCGAGCAGCAGCACGGTGTCGTTGGTGGAGGTGGACCCGTCGACGTCGAGGCGGTCGAATGTCAGCCGGGTGGCGGCGCGCAGGGCGCGGTCGAGCTGCTCGGCGGTGGCGACGGCGTCGGTGGTGACGACGCACAGCATGGTGGCCAGAGCGGGGGCGAGCATGCCGGCGCCCTTGGCCATGCCGCCGACGTTCCACTTGTCGGCGTGGTGCAGGGCCGCCTGCTTGGGCACCGTGTCGGTGGTCATGATGGCGTAGGCGGCGTCGGTGCCGCCTGAGATGCCGCCGGCGAGTTCGTGGACGATCTCCTCCACCCCGGCGAGGACCTTGCCCATGGGCAGCCGGTCGCCGATGAGCCCGGTAGAGCACACGGCGATCTCGCCCGCACCGGTCTCGGTGCCCCAGTTGCTGAGGGTTTCGGCGACCTTCTCCGCGGTGGCGTGGGTGTCCTGGAACCCGCCGGGGCCGGTGCAGGCGTTGGCGCCGCCGCTGTTCAGGATCACCGCGCGCAGGGCGCCGGAGGTGAGGACCTGCTGCGACCACAGCACGGGTGCGGCCTTGATCTTGTTGGTGGTGAACACGCCGGCGGCGGTCAGCTCCGGACCCTCGTTGAAGACCAGCGCGAGGTCCGGGTTGCCGGAGGCCTTGATGCCGGCGGGGATGCCCGCGGCGCGGAACCCGGCGGGCGACGTGACGCCCTGGGTGCGGATCAGGCGTCCGCCGGCGATGTCGACGGCGTCGGCGTAGACGTGCTCGTCGGTGGAGTGTCTGTCGATGCTCACGGGGCGACTCCCACGGTGGACAGGCCGGCGGTCTCGGGCAGGCCGAGTGCCAGGTTCATGGACTGCACCGCCGCGCCGGCGGTGCCTTTGGTCAGGTTGTCGAGCGCGGCGATGGCGACGAGGACGCCGGCGTCGGGGTCGACGGTGACGGCGAGCTGCACGGCGTTGGAGCCGAGCACCGCACCGGTGGTGGGCAGCACCCCTTCGGGCAGCACCTGGACGAACGGCTCGTCGGCGTAGGCCTTCTCGTACACGGCCCGGGCCTCGTCGGCGGTGGCCGTGGTGGGGGCTGTGCAGGTCGCGAGGATGCCGCGGGGCATCGGCGCCAGCACGGGGGTGAAGGAGACGGTCACGGCGGCGTCGGTCAGGGCGGCGAGGTTCTGCTTGATCTCCGGCGTGTGCCGGTGCGCTCCGCCGACGCCGTAGGCCCGCACCGAGCCCATCACCTCGGAGCCGAGGAGGTCGACCCTGGGGGACTTGCCGGCGCCGGAGGTGCCGGACACGGCGACGACCTGGACCCTCGGCTCGACGATGCCGGCCGCGACGGCGGGGGCCAGGGCGAGGGTGGCCGACGTGGGATAGCACCCGGGGACCGCGATGCGGGTGGCGCCGATCAGGTGCTCACGCTTGCCGGGCAGCTCGGGCATGCCGTAGGGCCAGGTTCCTGCGTGGTCGCCGCCGTACCAGCGTTCCCAGTCGGCCGACTCGGACAGGCGGAAGTCGGCGCCGCAGTCGATGACGACGGTGGTGTCGGGCAGTTGCTCGGCGATGACGGCGGAGTGGCCGTGGGGCAGGCCGAGGAACACGACGTCGTGGCCGGCCAGGGTGTCGAGATCGGTGGCGCCGAGGATGCGGTCGGCCAGCGGAAGCAGGTGGGGATGGAACTCGCGGAGCGTCGCGCCGGCGTTGCCGCCGGCGGTGAGCGCGCCGACGACGAGCCGGCCGTCCTGATAGGCGGGATGACCGAGAAGCAGGCGCAGGATTTCGCCGCCCGCGTACCCGCTGGCCCCCGCGACGGCGACCCGAATCGGTGACTGTGCGGTCGCCGTGAATTCCGGTGAGTTACCCATACGATTGATTATGCATCATCATGCAACTTCATTCATACGGGTGGGTCGGACCGGACCGGCTCACCCCTCGGCCAGCGAACGGCGGATCTCGGTCAGCTTGTCGGCGGCGGCCCGTCGGCGCTCGTCGAACTGTTCCTCGAGCGTGCGCCCCGCCGCGCTCTCGCGGGCGAGTTCCTCCGCACCGATCGCCGTGCCTGCGCGGCGTTCGATCTTCTCACGCACCGAGTCGAACGTGGGCACTCCGGCCGAGGTGTAACCGGCGGCCGCCCCCTCGGCGGGTGTCACGTCCGGCCCGACCGGGGACGGCGGGACGTCCGGCACCGACGGCGAGCCCGGTTCCGCCGGTGTCACGTCCGGGACCGACGGAGAACCGGGCTCGGCCGGGGGGACGTCGGGCACGGGCGTGTCCGGAGCGTCGGGGTCGGGGGACGACGGATCCGTGGTCATGCTCCCAGGCTACGTCCGCAGGCCCGGGTCAGTGCCGCAGTTCGGCACCGACGGCGGCGGACGCCGACGCGACGGCGGCGGCGCGGGCGGCGCTGGCCTCGTCCTCCGTGAGCGTGCGGTCTGCCGCCCGGAACCGCAGCGCGAAGGCGAGCGACTTGCGGCCCTCCCCGACCTGCGCCCCCTCGAACACGTCGAACAGGCGAATGTCCTCGAGCAGCTCGCCGCCACCCGCGCGCAGCGCTTCCTCGACGTCGGCGGCCGGGACCTCCTTGGCCACGACGACGGCGACGTCCTGCAGGACGGCGGGGAACGGGGAGACCTTGGGCGCCGGCAGCGACTCCATGATCGGCAGCGCGTCGAGGTCCAGTTCGAACGCGCACGTGCGGGCGGGCAGGCCGCCGCGCTCGAGCACCGCCGGGTGCAGCTCGCCGGCATGGCCGACGACGACACCGTCGACGAGCAGCTCGGCGCAGCGGCCCGGATGCCAGGGCAGGTACTGCGCCGCGCGGCGCTGCAGCCGCACACCGGCGGCGGCCGCGACGGTCTCCGCCGCGGCGAACGCGTCGGTCGCGTCCGCGGGCCGGCCCGGGCCCCACGGCCCGGCGGGCTCCCGCAGGCCGCACAGCACCGCCCCGACATGGACGGGCTGCGCGGGCAGCGATCCTTCGAGCAGCGCGATCTGCTCGTCGGTGGGACGCCGGTCCACCGGCAGCGGCGGCACGGGCCGGGTGCCGGGTCCGGGCAGGACGACCTGCGCGATCGCATAGAGCGACAGGTCGCGCTGGCCACGGGAGACGTTGCGGGCGAGCACCTCGAGCAGGCCGGGCAGCAGCGTCGTCGCCAGCTCGGGGCGGTCGGCCTCGAGCGGGTTGAGAACCTTGGTGGTGGTGCGGCGCGGGTCGTCGGAGTCGAGACCCCACGTGTCGAACACGTGCGCCGGCAGGAAGACGGGGGCGAGGACCTCGACGTGGCCGTCGGCGGCCAGGGCGCGGCCCACGGCGCGGCGGCGCTTCTGGCTCGGGGTCAGTCCGCGTCCGGCGGGGGCGGCGGGGAGCACGGACGGGATCTGCTCGAGTCCCTCGAGCCGCAGCACCTCCTCCACCAGGTCGGCCGGCTGGCGCAGGTCGGGTCGCCACGTGGGCGGCGTGACCACCAGCTGGCCGTGCCCGTCCGGGCCGACGCCGACCTCGACGCCACATCCGATCTGGGTGAGCCGGCGGGCGGCGGTGCCGGTCGGGTAGGAGACCCCGGCCATGCGGTCGGGCAGGTCGATGTCCATGCGGATCGAGACCGGCTCGACGGGGACCGAGATGTCGGTCAGGACCGGCTCGACGCGGCCACCGGCGATCTCCACGAGCAGCGACGCGGCCCGGTCCAGCGCCGGCAGCGCCACTTCGGGGTCGACGTTGCGCTCGAACCGCTTGCCCGCCTCGCTGACCAGCTTGTGGCGCCGCGCGCTCCGGAACACGGCCAGCGGATTCCAGGTGGCGGCCTCGAGGAGGACGTCGGTGGTGGTGCCGCTCACCTCGGTGGCGACGCCGCCCATGATCCCGGCCAGGGAGATCACGCCGGAGTCGTCGGTTATGACGACGTCCTCGGGGTCGAGGTCGCGTTCGATGCCGTCGAGGGTGGTCAGCTTCTCCCCCGCCTTCGCGCGCCGCACGACGAGCTCACCCTGGAGGGTGGCGGCGTCGAAGGCGTGCAGCGGCTGGCCGAGTTCGAGCAGCACGTAGTTGGTCACGTCGACGGCCGGGGAGATCGGGCGGATGCCGGACAGCAGCAGCCGCCGCTGCAGCCACCACGGGGACACGGCCTTGGGGTCGATGCCGGTGACCTTGCGGGCGGCGAAGCGGGTGGCGTCGGTCTCCGGCTCGAGCCGGATCGGGTAGGCCTGGCCGCCGTCGGCCGGATTGGGCACGACGTGCGCGGGGTCGGCGAACTCGAGGTCGAAGCCGCACGCGAGTTCGCGGGTCAGGCCCCGCAGCGAGAAGCAGTAGCCGCGGTCGGGGGTGATGTTCAGCTCGATGACGGTGTCGCCGAGGCCGAGCAGGTCGTTGGCGTCGGTACCCGGTTCGGCGGTGCCATCCTCGAGGACGAGGATGCCGGAGTGGTCCTTGCCGATGCCGAGCTCGGCGACGGAGCAGATCATCCCGTCGGAGACCCTGCCGTAGGTCTTGCGGGAGGCGATGGCGAAGCCGCCGGGCAGCACCGCGCCGGGCAGCGCGACGACCACGAGGTCGCCCTCGGTGAAGTTGCGGGCGCCGCACACGATGCCGCGCGGGGCGTCTTCGCCCACCTCGACCTGGCAGAAGCGGATGGGCTTCTTGAACTCGGTGAGCTCGGTGATCTCGAGGACGCGGCCGACGACGAGGGGGCCGTCGAGGCGCGCGAGGGTGTCGACCTCCTCCACCTCGAGTCCGACCCGGACGAATCCCGCATCGAGTTCCTCGGCGGTGACGTTCCACTCGGGGGTGGCCCGCTGCAGGATCTCGGTCAGCCAGGACTGCGCTACTCGCACTTGTGCTCAGCTCTTTCGGTCGGTTCGGTGGTCGGGTCTCGGGTCGGGCGGCGTCAGCCCTGCACGCCGAAGGGCATGGTGAATCGGACGTCGCCCTCGACGATGTCGCGCATGTCGGAGATGCCGTTGCGGAACTGCAGGGTGCGCTCGAGGCCCATCCCGAACGCGAAGCCGGTGTACTCGTCGGGGTCGATGCCGCTCGCGCGCAGCACGTTGGGGTTGACCATGCCGCAGCCGCCCCATTCGACCCAGCCGGCACCGCCCTTCTTGTTCGGGAACCACACGTCCACCTCGGCGGACGGCTCGGTGAACGGGAAGTAGTTCGGGCGCATCCGGGTTCGGGTCTCGGGTCCGAACAGGGCACGGGCGAACGCGTCCAGGGTGCCGCGCAGGTGGGCCATGGTCAGACCCTTGTCCACGGCCAGGCCCTCGATCTGCGAGAACACCGGGGTGTGGGTGGCGTCGAGCTCGTCGGTGCGGAAGGTGCGGCCGGGGCACACCACGTAGATCGGGATGTCGCGGTGCAGCATGGTGCGCACCTGCACCGGCGAGGTGTGGGTGCGCAGCACCTGCCGTGAGCCCTCCGGCGCGATGTGGAAGGTGTCCTGCATCGTGCGGGCGGGGTGGTCCGGCAGGAAGTTCAGCGCGTCGAAGTTGAAGTGCTCGGTTTCGACCTCGGGGCCCTCGGCCACCTCCCAGCCCATGCCGACGAACACGTCGGCGATCTGGTCGGAGATGATCGTGATCGGGTGCCGCGCGCCGGCGGGCCGGCGGTTGGCGGGCAGGGTGACGTCGATGGCCTCGGCGACGAGGACCGCGGCGTCGCGCTCGGCGAGGAGCTCGGTGCGGCGTTCGTCGAAGGCTGCGGTGACCGCGCCGCGGGCCGCGTTGACCCGCTTGCCGGCGTCGGCGCGCTGGTTGCCGGGCAGGCCGCCCAGGGCGCGCTTGGCGAGGGAGACGGGGGCCTTGTCGCCGAGGTGGTCGATCTTGGCCTGCGCGAGCGCGTCGAGGTCGGGGGCGGCGGCGAACGCGGCCAGCGCGGCCTGCGTGGACGCGGCGAGCGACTCCTCGCTCAGGGCGCTCGGATCGACTGCCGGCGGGGTGCCGCCCTCATTCTTGGCCACGACCGGTGCAACTCCTTCTTCGGGCGAACGGTGGGTGTGGTGCCACGTTCGGCGTCGAACGGATCGCGCCAGCGCAGCACCCAAATCCTAGGCGATGGCCGGGCCGCGCTAGGGCACGGCCCTGTCGGCGCGATGCTGCACGCGGGCGCTTGCGTACAGGCAGATCGACGCGGCGGTGGCAAGGTTCAACGATTCGGCGCGGCCGCGGATGGGGATGCGCACCCGGTGGTCGGCCCGCGCCGCGACCGCCGGGTCGAGGCCGTGGGCCTCGTTGCCGAACAGCCACGCCGTGGGGGCGGCGAGCAGCTCGTCGGCCTCGTCGAGATCGACCTCGCCGTCGGCGGCGGTGGCGAGCACCTGGAGTCCGGCGGCGGCGAGCGCGTCGAGGACGGTGCCGGTGTCGCGTTCACGGGCGAGCGGGAGGTGGAACACGCTGCCCGCGGAGGCGCGGACGCACTTGCCGTTGTGCGGGTCGACGCTGTCGCCGGCGAGGACCACCGCGTCGGCGCCGACCGCGTCGGCCACGCGGATGACGGTGCCGGCGTTGCCGGGCTCGGCGATCTCGACGGGCACGGCGAGCAGCCGCGGCGGCGGGGTCAGGGCCCGGGCGAGCGGCACGTCGAGCAGATCGCACACGGCGACGATGCCGGGCGGGGTGACGGTGTCCGACAGCCGGGCGGCCGCGCGCTCGGTGACGGTGGAGACCCGCACGTGTCGGCGCCGGGCGGCGCCGAGCAGATCGGGGTAGCGGGCGGCGGCGGCCTCGGTGACGAACACCTCGTGCACGACGGCGGTCGTGAGGGCCTCGCCGACGGAGTTCTCGCCCTCGGCGAGGAAACGGCCGGCCTTGCGGCGGTCGGAGGTGCGCAGGAGTTTGACAGCAGAAACGACCCGTGGGGTGCGCTCGGTGAGCGGGTCCACGGGTCGTTCCTGTGCTGGTCGGTCGTTCAGCGTCGTCTCGGCGTTCGGCGCTGCGCTCAGGCGGCGTCGGCCGGCGCGTTGACGTCGGCGGGCAGCGCGGCCTTGGCCACGGCGACCAGGCCGGCGAACGCCTCGGCGTCGGAGACGGCGAGCTCGGCGAGGATCTTGCGGTCCACCTCGACACCCGCGGCCTTCAGGCCCTGGATGAAGCGGTTGTAGGTGATGTCGTTGGCGCGGGCAGCGGCGTTGATGCGGCTGATCCACAGCTTGCGGAAGTCACCCTTGCGCGCGCGACGGTCGCGGTAGGCGTAGGTCAGCGAGTGGAGCTGCTGTTCCTTGGCCTTGCGGTACAGACGCGAGCGCTGCCCGCGGTAGCCCTTGGAAGCCTCGAGGATCGAACGGCGCTTCTTCTGGGCGTTGACGGCCCTCTTCACGCGTGCCACTGATATGTCCTGTCAATCTCGGGGGGCAGTCGATCGCCCCCGGGGGTCGGTCGGGGAAAGAAGCTCAGATGCCGAGCATGCGCTTGACGCGCGGGGCGTCGACGTCGGAGACGGCGGCCTTGCCGTCGAGGCGACGCGTCACCCGGGAGGACTTGTGCTCGAGCAGGTGGCGGCGGCCGGCCTTCTGGCGCAGGATCTTTCCGCTGCCGGACACCTTGAATCGCTTCGCGGTGCCGCTGTGGGTCTTCGACTTGGGCATGGAGTCCTCAGTTCGTCGGGAATTTACTCGTGTTCGTCCGGCTTGCGCGCAGCGGCCGGCGGGGCGGTGAGCCCAGTCGACCGGCGGAGCTACGCGGTGCCGTCGCCTGCCGCGGGCTTGTCCGCGGCAGGAGCCGGCCTGGCGACGGAGGCCTGGGCGGTCTCCTGCGCCTTGGCGCGGGTCTTGGCGCCCTTGTGCGGGGCCAGGACCATGGTCATGTTCCGACCGTCCTGCTTGGGGGCGGTCTCGATGAAGCCGAGATCGGCGACGTCGGCGCCGAGGCGCTGCAGCAGCCGGAACCCGAGCTCGGGGCGGGACTGCTCGCGGCCGCGGAACATGATCGTCACCTTGACCTTCGACCCCGCCTCGAGGAAGCGCACCACGTTGCGCTTCTTGGTCTCGTAGTCGTGGTCGTCGATCTTCGGCCGGAGCTTCTGCTCCTTGATCACGGTCAGCTGCTGGTTCTTGCGCGACTCGCGCGCCTTCTGGGCAGCCTCGTACTTGAACTTGCCGTAGTCCATGATCTTGCAGACCGGCGGACGGGCGTCAGGGGCCACCTCGACCAGATCGAGATCGGCTTCGAATGCCAGGCGGAGTGCATCTTCAACACGCACGATTCCGACCTGTTCCCCACCCGGTCCGACGAGTCGGACCTCGGGAACTCGGATGCGTTCGTTGATGCGGGTCTCAGCGCTGATGGGGCCTCCTAGGTAGAGCGGTGCGGTCCGGGTGACCGCGCCGCAGCACATGGGGCCGACTTCCGACGAAAAACCCCGCCGACGGTGCTTGCGCACCGGGCGGGGTCCGAATACCGACCGGCCCGACGGACCCCACGACGCGAAGGCCGTGCGCTCTCGCCCCCCGATCACTCGGGGTGCACGCTCCCCGGATACCCCGGTGGGCGGCGGACCGGACCACTGAGCGAAGGTCATGACCAGGTCATGTGCCGCGCAGAGGTGGGAGTCGGACTCCACTTTGCTGCCCACGCGCAGAGCACGCGGACGGTCGTGACTCACAGCCTAGCAAACTTCGGGCCGTCGATCGAATCGCCGGCCGCGGCCCGACCCGCCCCAGCGGCAGCGAGGCGCGGGTGGGATCGTGGACCCATGACCGACACCCCCGATCCGACCGTGGCCGGTGACGTCCGGCACCTGGGCGAGATCCCGGCCGTCGAGGTGATCAGCCGCGCCGCCGTGATGCTCATGAGTTCCGCCGCCGAGAAGCTCGGCCTGGCCGACGAGGATCCCGAGGCCGGCACCCACCGCGACCTGGACGAGGCGCGCCGGGTGATCACCGCCCTCGCCGGGCTGGTCACCGCGTCCGTGGAGTACCTCGGCCCGCACGCCGGGCCGCTGCGCGAGGGGCTGCAGGCGCTGCAGCGGGCCTTCCGGGAGGCGTCGGCCTACCCGGACGAGCCGGGCAAGGGCCCGGGCGAGAAGTACACCGGCCCGGTCTTCTGACCCGGCCTCGGCCACCCCGGTCTCAGCGCAGCGGCACGCCCGGCTCCTCCCAGGCCCGCAGGCGCCGCAGCAGCGAGTCCTTCTTGCGTTGGTGGTCGGCCATCCGGCCCAGCACGTCGTCGAGGAAGCGCACCGCGTGGTCGACGTACGGGCCCTTGTTGAGCATCACGCACTCGGCCCGGCCCGACGCCGCGGCGTCGGTGATCTCCGCGCGCGACGGCCGGCCGGTCCGGGCGAGGGTGTCGAGGACCTGCGTCGCCCAGATCACCGGGACGTGCGCCGCCTCGCACACCCACAGGATCTCCTCCTGCACCTCGGCCAGCCGGCCGTAACCGGCCTCGACGGCGAGGTCGCCGCGCGCGATCATCACGCCGACCCGCGGCGAGTGCAGGGCCGCGAACAGGATGGACGGCAGGTTCTCGAACCCCGCCACCGTCTCCACCTTGAGGATCACCCCGAGCCGCGCGCCGCCGAGTTCGGCGAGCCGGTCCTGCAGGCGCGCGACGTCGGCGGCACCGCGCACGAAGGACAGGCTGACCGCGTCCGCGTGCGCGACCACGAACGGCAACCGGTCCAGGTCCTCGTCGGTGAGCGCCGGCAGCCGCAGCTCGGTGTCGGGCAGGTTGATGCCCTTGGCCGTCCCCAGCCGGGAGCCGCGCAGATCCGCGTCGGTGATGCGGATCCGCAGCCGCCCCGGAGCGGCCTCCTCGACGATCCCCCCGATCCGGCCGTCGTCGAAGAAGATCCGGTGCCCGATCCGGGTGTCCTCGAACACCCGGGGCAGGGTGCAGCCGATGCGGGGCGGGTGGGCGTCGGGGTCGGCGGGCGTGAGGTCCGGATCCAGGATCAGCTCGTCGCCGACGTGCAGGGTGAGCCGCCGTTCGCGCGGCGGGAGGGCCGCGACGGCGGTGGCGTCGCCGTGCGCGGTCAGCCGGGTGCCGGGCACGAGGTAGGCGGTGTCGGTCAGCTCGGTGCGCACGTCACCGGCGGCGGTGCCGGTGACGACCAGCATGCGCTTGGAGCCGCGGGTGTCGCGGAAGGCGATGCGGTCGCCGGGTCGGCGCCGGGCCAGCCACAACTCGTCGGTGACGGGGACGACGACCTCGCCCGCGGCGGCCGCAGAGCCCGGGCGGGTGAGCCGCACCTGGACGGGTGCGACGGTGCGGCCGAGCGCGTCCCGTTCGGGTTTGGCGTGCACGACCGCGGGACCGGGCGCGACGGGGCCCGTGCGCAGCTTCGGGCCGGCGAGGTCCATGGTGACGGCGACGTGCCGGCCGTGGGCCCGTTCGGCGCGGCGCACGTGGTCGATCATGGCGGCCCACGCGTCCGGGCCGTCGTGCGCGCAGTTGATCCGGACGAGTTCGGCGCCGGCGCCGACGATCCGGTCGACGAGTTCGGCGTCGGTGGCCGCCTCGCTCGGCAGCGTCACCATGATGCGGGTCCGGCGGCCGCCGTGGACGGGACCGAGCAGTGCGGTGGCGTGGCGTTCGAGCAGGCGCTCGCCGGTGACGAAATCGACCGGACAGGGCCGGGCATCGATCTCGGGCAGGTCGGCGAGGCTGCCCACGGCCCGGCGCACCGCGTCGACGGAGGCCAGCACGTGGGCCTCGGCGCGCCCCAGGGACGAGAGCCCCCACGCGGCGAGGTCGGACTGCAGGTCGCGGATGTCCCGGCGCCGCAGGGCGACGTAGTGCGCCAGGTTCTCCGCGCCGGGCCGGTGAGCGGGGTGGGCCTGGGCCCAGCGCTCGTCGGCGTCCGCGGCGGCGACGAGCCCGTCCCGCAGCTCGTCGAGCGCGGCGGCGAGGGCCGCGAGGTCGCCGTGCGCACCGGTCATGCGCCCACCGTAGGGGCGCGGAGTTTCGCGAGGTTTGCGCCCGGTTGAACAATGTCGTTCCGGCAACGACCGTGTCGGTGACCCGCACCGTCGCCTGCATCCCCGAGGATGGGTGTCGTGGGCGCACACGTGATCCTCGTTCCCGGATTCTGGCTCGGCGCATGGGCATGGGAGGCCGTCGCCGAGGACCTGCGGGCGCGGGGGCACAGGGTCGACGCCCTGACTCTGCCCGGGCTCGGGTCCGTCCGGACCGACCGCTCCGGCATCACCCTCGACGACCACGTCGGTGCCGTCGTGGATGCGGTGGCGGGCGGTGCGATCGTCGTCGCGCACAGCGGCGCCGGCCCGGTCGCGTACGCGGCGTCGGACCGGGTCCCGACGGACGTGGCCCGCCTGGTGTACGTCGACTCCGGTCCGCTGCCGGATGCCGCTGCACTGCGACCGGATCTCGATGCCGCCGTGGCGGAGATCCCGCTACCGCCGTGGGCGGAGCTCGAAGCCGACGGCAACAGCCTGCACGGGCTCGACGACGCTGCGCTGCAGCGGTTCCGGGAGCGGGCGGTGCCGCATCCGGCCGGTCCGGCGCGGACTCCGCTCGCCCTGCACGACGACGCCCGCCTGAGGGTGCCGACCACCGTCGTGTGCAGCAGCTTCCCGTCCGGGGCAATCCCGCGGATGGCGCAGTCGGGGCATCCGGTGGCGTCCGAGCTCGGCCGGTTGACCGACGTGGAGTACGTCGACCTGCCGACCGGTCACTGGCCGATGTGGTCCCGTCCCGCCGATCTCGCGGCGGCGATCGATACGGCGACGATCGATACGGCGGGGCGCCGCTGACGCGGTCGCTCGCTACCGGCCCGCGGCGAACAGGTCCTCAACGAACGCTGTGACGTCGTCCAGGGACGCCCGCATCGTCTCCAGGTGGCCGACGGGATACGACCGGAACACGAACCGCTCCCCGGCCGCGGTCAGGTCGGCGACGAGCTTGAACGTGAACGGCGCCGGGGTGACGGTGTCCGTCAGGCCCTGGCCGAGGAACAGTGGACGGTCGTAGCCGCGGGTGGGGATCTCGAGCATGTCGCGGGCGGCCCGGACCAGGGCCGGATCGTCGGTGCGTCGCGCCAGCAGGTCGCCGATCGACAGATCCCCGACCTCGGCCGCCGCCTCCTGGTAGCACAGGTCCTCGAGCCGGGCGAGGACCTCGCGGCCCCGCGGGCTGAGGAAGCGGTCGACGTCGACGTCGGGGCGGGTCGCGCGCATCCCGGCCAGCAGGTAGGCGATGAACACGGTGGTGCCGGTCAGCGGCAGCGGCGGAAGGCGCGGGTCACCGAACGGCACGAGGTGCTCGATGTTCGACGGCACGCCCAGCGCGACGGCGCCGCGGTAGTCGAGCTCGGGTGCGTACCGGGTCGCGAGGGAGGCCGCGACCATCGCGGCTTGACCGCCCTGCGACTGGCCGAGTGCGACCCAGCGGGACCCGAGGGAGGGTTCCACCGCCCGCGCGGCGCGCACCATGTCGATCAGGGCGTGGGCCTCCGACGGCCCGTCGAGGTAGGCGTGGAGGCCGGGGGTGCCGAGACCGGGGTAGTCGGTGGCGACGACCGCGTATCCCTGGGCGAGCCAGTGCGCCAGGTATCCGTTGTCGATGCGGCCGTCGACGGTGGGGGCGCACCGGTCCGCGATTCCGACCGCGCCGTGTCCCCACGACACCACCGGCCAGCCGCCGGTGGGCGCGGCGCCCGACGGCACGAAGACCGCGCCGGTGCTCAGGGCCGGCACCCCGCGCGGTCCGGTGGTGCGGTAGGTGAGCACCGACGCGGCGGACGCACCCGGCAGCCACCACTGCCGCGGCAACGGATCGACCCGGACGACGGTGCCCGGCGGGTCCGCCTCGCTGCCTGCGGGCCGGGCCGCCGCAACCCCGGCCGTGAGCAGCATCGCCGTCACGAGCGCGGCGACGATCCCGCGGACACGACCACCGGAGAACGTCCGTGCCACCCCATCCCCCTTCGCGGTCCGCGGCGCGTCGGCGCCGAGGTCAGCTCGCGGCCGCCACCTTCCGCGGCGCGCGCTTGCGCGCCGGCTTGCGGGCGGGCGCGGGCTCCTGGGCGACGGACTCGGCGAGCGCCTCGCGCAGGAACGTGCCGGTGTAGCTGCCCTCGACCGCCGCGACGTCCTCGGGCGTGCCCTGCGCGACGACGGTGCCGCCGCCGGAGCCCCCTTCGGGGCCCATGTCGATGATCCAGTCCGCCGTCTTGATCACGTCGAGGTTGTGTTCGATCACGATCACCGTGTTGCCCTTGTCGACGAGCCCGTTGATCACGCCGAGCAGCTTGCGGATGTCCTCGAAGTGCAGACCGGTGGTCGGCTCGTCCAGCACGTACACGGTGCGGCCCGTCGACCGCTTCTGCAGCTCCGCGGCGAGCTTGACGCGCTGCGCCTCGCCTCCCGAAAGGGTCGGGGCCGGCTGGCCCAGGCGCACGTATCCGAGGCCGACGTCGACAAGGGTGCGCAGGTAGCGGTGGATCGAGGTGACCGGCTCGAAGAACTCGGCGGCCTCCTCGATGGGCATGTCCAGCACCTCGGCGATGGTCTTGCCCTTGTAGTGCACCTCGAGGGTCTCGCGGTTGTAGCGGGCCCCGTGGCACACCTCGCACGGCACGTACACGTCGGGCAGGAAGTTCATCTCGATCTTGAGCGTGCCGTCACCCGAGCAGGCCTCGCATCGGCCGCCCTTGACGTTGAACGAGAACCGGCCCGGCTGATAGCCGCGCACCTTCGCCTCGGTGGTCGCGGCGAACAGGGTGCGGATCTTGTCGAACACGCCCGTGTAGGTGGCCGGATTCGACCGCGGGGTACGGCCGATCGGCGACTGGTCCACCTGCACGAGCTTGTCGAGCTGGTCGAGCCCGTTGACGCGGGTGTGCCGGCCGGGCACCTGCCGCGCGCCGTTGAGCTTGTTGGCCATGACCGTCGCGAGAATGTCGTTGACCAGGGTCGACTTGCCGGATCCGGAGACACCGGTGATGGAGGTGAGCACGCCGAGCGGGAAGGCCACGTCGATGCCGCGCAGGTTGTTCTCGCGGGCGCCGACGACGGTGACCTGACGCTTGCGGTCCACCGGCCGGCGCTGCTCCGGCACCTCGATCCGCTGACGTCCGGACAGGTACGCGCCGGTGAGCGACTCGGTGCACTCGAGCAGTTCCTTGTAGGGGCCGGTGTGCACGACGCGACCGCCGTGCTCGCCGGCGTACGGCCCGATGTCGACGACCCAGTCCGATGCGCGGATGGTGTCCTCGTCGTGCTCGACGACGATCAGGGTGTTGCCGAGATCACGCAGCCGCGTGAGGGTTTCGATGAGCCGGCGGTTGTCGCGCTGGTGCAGGCCGATGGACGGCTCGTCCAGGACGTACAGGACACCGACCAGGCCCGAGCCGATCTGGGTGGCGAGGCGGATGCGCTGTGCCTCCCCGCCGGACAGGGTGCCGGCCGCGCGGGACAGGGTGAGGTATTCGAGTCCCACGTCGAGCAGGAACCCGAGACGCGCCTGGATCTCCTTGAGCACCTGCCCTGCGATGGCCTCCTCCCGCGCCCCGAGGGTCAGGGCGTTCAGGAACTCGGCGCACTCGGCGATGGACAGGTCGGAGACCTCGGCGATGGACTTGTGTCCGTGCTCGCCCGCGGCGATCGTCACCGCGAGGATCTCCGGACGCAGCCGCGCGCCCTCGCACGTGGGGCACGGGATCTCCCGCATGTACCCGTCGTAGCGTTCCTTCATCTGCTCGGACTCGGTCTGTTCGAGCCGGCGGTGCAGGAACGGCATCACGCCCTCGAACTCGGCGTAGTACGACCGTGTCCGGCCGTACCGGTTCTTGTAGCGGACGTGGACCTGTTCCGGGCTGCCCTCGAGGATGGCCTTGCGGGCCTTGGCCGGCAGCTTGTTCCACGGGGTGGACATCTCGAAGCCCATGATGTCGGCGAGCCCGGACAGCAGCCGGGTGAAGTACTCGGAGGTCTGCCCCATCGACCAGGGCGCGATCGCACCGTCCTCGAGGCTGAGTTCCGGGTCCGGCACGACGAGCTCCGGGTCGACCTCCTTGCGGATGCCGAGGCCGGTGCATTCGGGGCAGGCGCCGTACGGGGAGTTGAACGAGAAGGACCGGGGTTCGAGTTCGTCGATGGACAGGGGGTGCCCGTTCGGGCAGGCGAGCGTCTCGGAGAAGCGACGCTCGCGGTCGGCGGCGTTCTCGTCCCGGTCCACGAAGTCGAGGACGACGATGCCCTCCGCCAGGCGCAGTGCGGTCTCGATCGAATCGGTGAGCCGCTGCTTGGCGCTCGCCTTGACCGCGAGGCGGTCGACAACCACCTCGATGTCGTGTTTCTCCTGCTTCTTCAGCTTCGGCGGATCGGTGAGGGGATAGACCACTCCGTCGACCCGCACGCGGGCGTACCCCTGCACGGTCAGCTGCTCGAACAGGTCGACGAATTCCCCCTTGCGGGTGCGCACGACCGGGGCGAGCACCTGGAACCGGGTGCCCTGCTCCATGTCGAGGACCTGGTCGACGATCTGCTGCGGCGTCTGCCGGGCGATCTGCTCCCCGCACTGCGGGCAGTGCGCCGTGCCTGCGCGGGCGTAGAGCAGGCGCAGATAGTCGTAGACCTCGGTGATGGTGCCCACCGTCGAGCGCGGGTTCCGGTTGGTGGACTTCTGGTCGATGGACACCGCCGGCGACAGGCCCTCGATGAAGTCGACGTCGGGTTTGTCCATCTGGCCGAGGAACTGGCGCGCGTAGGCGGACAGCGACTCGACGTAACGGCGCTGCCCCTCGGCGAAGATCGTGTCGAACGCCAGGCTCGACTTGCCCGACCCGGACAGGCCGGTGAAGACGATCAGGCTGTCACGCGGCAGGTCCAGGTCGATCCCCCGCAGGTTGTGCTCCCGCGCGCCACGCACGATCAGGCGATCCGCCACGCCACGTCCCTCCTCGTCGGATCCCCTGGACGGTCGGATCCGGTCGCATCTCGATTCACCGACGTCACGTCGCGCAACTCGGCCCTGGACCATGGTAGGCGCGCCCACCGACACGTTCCGGTTCCCGACCGCCGCGCACGCGGGCGACGGGCCTCGGCGGTAACGTGCCTCACATGTCGCAGCAGCCCTTGGTCATCGACGACGACTACACCGGCGAGGTCACCCCCGGCGGTCCCGCGCAGCGCCGCACCGTGCCCGGCGCGACCATCGTCAAGCTGTCCGTCGGACCCATGGACAACAACACGTACCTGGTCACGGATTCCGCCACCGGCAGATCTGTGTTCCTCGATGCAGCGAACGAGCCGGAGTTGCTGACCCGGTTCCTCGCCGAGCACGCCCCGAAACTCGAGCTGATCGTCACGACCCACCAGCACTGGGACCACTGGCAGGGCCTCGAGGCGGTCGCGGCGTCGACCGGGGTTCCCACGGCGGCGCACCCGCTCGACGCCGAGCAGCTCCCGGTCACGCCCGATCGGTTGCTCATGGAAGGCGACACCGTCGCCGTCGGCGAGCTCGGTCTCGAGGTGATCCACCTGTCCGGGCACACCCCCGGCTCGATCGCGCTGGTCCTCACCGAGGCCGGCACCGGACGGCACCACATCTTCACCGGTGACTCCCTCTTCCCCGGCGGCCTGGGCAAGACCGCGGACGCCGAGAAGTTCACCTCGCTGTACGACGACGTCGACACCAAGCTCTTCGGCCGCTTCGGTGACGACACGGTGATCTACCCCGGCCACGGCAAGGACACCACCCTCGGCGCCGAGCGCCCGCACCTCGCGGAGTGGCGCGAGCGCGGCTGGTGACCGGGTGGGCTGCGGGAGGCCGCCGTTCTCACGCGGCGCGTTCGCGCAGCTGCGACGGCGGCAGCTCGATGGCCGGGGCCGGTGTCCACTGCGCAGACCGCTTCCCGGCGGTCACCGGGAGATTGCTCGTCGGCTCACAGACCCCGGTCGATGATGTCGAGGATCTCGTCACCGGTCGCGGCGTGAATCCTGTCCACCGTGTCGGCGCGGCCCCGCTCGGCTCCCGCGAGGTCGGCGAGCAGGGCTTCGAGCCGCTGCGCGACCGCCGCGCGTGCCTCGTCGTCGGCGCCGAGGTCGGCGACGACCGCCTGCAGGCGGTCGATCCCGGCGACGGCCACCGACACCGGGTCCGGGACCAGCTCCGCGCGCAGGAACTCGGCGACGGCCCGGGGACTGGGGTGATCGAACACCACCGTCGGCGGTAACCGCAGACCGGTCGCGGCACCGAGATGGTTGCGCAAGGCCACCGCCGCGAGCGAGTCGAAGCCGAGTTCCTTGAACGCCTGGTCGGGATCGACCGAGTCCGACGCGTCGTGGCCGAGGACTGCGGCAGCTCCGGCTCGCACCAGCTCCAGCACGAGGTGCCGCTGTTCGGGCACCGACCGGTCCGTGAGCCGCTGCGCCCACTCCAACGGCCCTGATCCGTTCGGTCCGGACAACGCCGACCCCGAGCCGGCCGCGCGCGGCCGCGCTTGCCGCACCAGTCCCCGCAGCGGAGCGGGAACGGACGTCGCGGCCGCACCGGGGTGCTCGAACCGAGCCCCCACCACGGCGGAGAGGTCGGACGCCAGGGCGCTGTCGAACAGGTCCAGGCCCTCGGCCTCGCTCATCGGAACCAGGCCGCTACGGCGGGCCCGGGCGAGATCCACCGCGCCGAGCCTGCCGGTCATGGCGCTCGGCGGTGCCCACATGCCCCACGCGATCGAGACCGCGGGCCGGCCGTGGGCTCGCCGATGCTGGGCGAGGGCGTCGAGGAACCGGTTCGCCGCTGCGTAGTTGCCCTGCCCGGGCGCGCCGAGCACACCGGCGAGCGACGAGAACAGCACGAAGGCGTGGACCCCGGCGGTCAGCCGGTGCAGGTGCCAGGCCGCGTCGACTTTCGGCCGCAGCACCGCGTCGAGCCGGTCGGGGGTGAGCGAGGTGAGGGTGGCGTCGTCGAGGACTCCGGCCGCGTGGATCACCGCGGTCAGGGGGTGCTCGGCGGGGATCCGGGCCAGCAGACCGGCCAGTGCCGCCGCGTCGGCGGTGTCGCAGGCGACGATGCGCACCTCGGCGCCCGAATTGCGCAGTTCGCGGCGTAGCCGGTCGCTTCCGTCGGCGTCGGGTCCGCGTCGGCTGGTCAGCACCAGATGCCGCGCCCCGTGCGTGCTGACGAGATGGCGCGCCACCGACCCTCCCACGGTGCCGGTGCCGCCGGTGACGAGCACGGTGCCGCGGGGGTCGAACAGCGGACCGGATCGCTGCACGGCCGGTATGCGCCGCAGGCGGGGCACGAGCACGGCCCGGCCCCGGACCGCGACCTGCGGTTCCCCGCTGGCCAGGGCCGACGTGATCGCCGTGTCGACGTCCGTCTCCCGGTCGAGGTCGAGCAGCACGAACCGCCCGGGGTTCTCGTTCTGCGCGGAGCCCACCAGACCCCACACGGCGGCGGCCGCGAGGTCGATGTCGACCCCTTCGCCCTCCTCGCCGGTGGCCGTCGCGTTGCGGGTGACGACCACCAGCACACTGTCGGCGAACTCGGCGTCGTCGAGCCAGTCCTGCAGCAGTCGCAGCGTCCGGGCGCACAGGTGGTGGGTCGCCTCCGGGCCCGGGTCGCCGTCGGTGCCGCACCCCACCAGCACCGTCCAGGGCCGCCCGTCGTCGGGCGTGGCTGCCCTCGCGGTGCGCAGCGCCGCCGCGTCGGGACAGCGCGACAAGCTCGATTCCAGATCCGCGGCGCCGAGTACCACCATCGGGCCGGGCGGCGGCTCGGACGGGAGGTCGTCGATTCGGGTCCATGCCAGGCGGTGCAGTCGCCGCGCGCCGGACGGGCCCGCGCCGTCCCCATCGCCCGTCCGGGGCACCACGTGCAGCGCCTCGACGGTCAGCACCGGCGCGCCGTCGGCATCGGTGGCGTCGACGCGGTACCGCCCGTCCTCGCCCGTCGCGCACCGCACCGACACCGCCTGCGCACCGGTGCGGTGCAGCCGGGTTCCCGACCAGGTCAGCGGCCAGTCGTCCGGCCCGAAGACGGAGTCGAGCGCCGCCTGCAGTAGTTGCGGATGGATCCCGAAGCCGCTCGGGTCGACGCCGTCGTCGAGGCGCACCTCGGTCGTGGTGTCGCCCGGGAGCCGGTCCGGCTGCGCGGCGAGCCCGTCGTCGACGGTCGCCGACGCGTTCCGCACCCAGGGGCCGTCGGCCGGTCCCATGTTCGACGAGACGGTGACGGTGCGCGCGCCGTCCTCACCGGCCGGTGACACGAGCACCCGGATCGGCAGCGACCCCGCGGCCGGCAGGCCCAGCGCGTGGTGCAGCGTGAGAGCGGCGATGCGGTCGCACGCTGCGTGGTGGGCGGCGTGCAGGGTCAGCTCGACCAGGACGGCCGGTACCAGGGTCTGCGGAGCGTCGGTCGGCGGATCGCCGGGCTGCGGCGCCGCGAGCGACGAATCCCGGTGCCGGGACAGCGCTCCGGTGAACACGGTGGTGTCGTCGTCGAGGGTCACGGCCGCGCCGAGCAGCGGATGGTCCGCCGGGCTCAACCCCAACTCCGTCGGATCACCGCTGGTGCGTGCGGGCGCCGACGGCCAGAAGGAGCGACGGCGGAAGGCGTACGTGGGCAGGTCCACCCGGCGGCGGCCGGGCAGTACCCGATCCCAGTCGATCGCCAGGCCCTGCACGGACGCAGCGGCGACCGCCTCGACGAAGCCCCGTGCGTCGTCCCCGCGCCCGGGCAATGTGGCGATCGGGTGCGGGACGACCTCGGCAGCGTGAGCGGCCAGGGCCGCGCCGGGTCCGATCTCGACGCAGCGGGAGACGCCGAGTTCGGCGAGGGTGCGCATGCCGTCGTGGAAGCGCACGGCTCGGCGGATGTGCCGGCGCCAGTACTGCGGCGACGTCAGTTCCTCGGCCGTGGCGACGCGCCCGGTGAGAGTGGAGACAACGGGGATCGTCGGCGGCTGCGCCGCCGGCCGCGACACGACGGTGGTGAACTCGTCGAGGACGGGGTCCATCAGCGCCGAATGGAACGCGCGTTCGACCTGCAGCGTGGTGACCGCGATTCCCGCGGTGGACAGTTCGGCGGCGACGGCGTGCACGTCGGCTGCAGCTCCCGCGAGCACCACGGATTCGGCGCCGTTCACCGCGGCAAGGTCGACTCGGCCGTCGATCCGCGACCGGACGTCCTCCGGGCGGGCCCGGACGGCGATCATCGCCCCGGGGGCGGTGGCCTGCATCAGCCGTCCGCGCGCGGCCACCAGGGCGGCGGCGTCGGGCAGGCTGAACACGCCCGCGACGTGGGCCGCGGTGAGTTCTCCGATCGAATGTCCGATCAGGTAGTCGGGGGTGAGGCCCCATTCCCGCAGTAGTCGGTAGAGGGCGACCTCGACGGCGAACAGGGCCGGCTGGGTGTACTCGGTGCGGTCGAGTCTCGCGGCGGCTTCGTCCGCGTCGCCCCAGATCACCTGCCGTATCGGGGTGTCGACGTGCTCGTCGAGGGCGGCGCAGGTCTCGTCCAGGGCCCGGGCGAACACCGGGTAGGTGTCGTAGAGGCCGCGGCCCATTCCGATCCGCTGCGCGCCCTGGCCGGTGAACATGAATGCCGTCCTCCCGCGGGCGCTCGTCCCGGCGACGGCGTTGCCGCCTGCGCGTCCCTCGGCGAGGCGGGCCAGGCCGTCGCGTAGGTCGGCGAGCGTCTCGCCGGTCACGGCGGCGCGGTGCGTGAAGCCGGACCGGGTGGTGGCCAGCGAGTAGGCGAGATCGGCCGGATCCGGCGGGGCCCCCGTGTCGAGGGCGTCCCTGTCGAGGACGTCCGTCAGCCGGGCGGCCTGCGCGCGCAGCGCCTCGTCGGTCTTGGCGGAGAGCACCCACACCAGGGGCGACGCCGACCGCGGCGGGGCCGCCGGTGCGGCGACGTCGGGCGGCTCCTCGAGGATCATGTGGGCGTTGGTGCCGCTGATGCCGAACGAGGAGACGCCGGCGCGGCGGGGGCGCCCGGTCTGCGGCCATGCCACCGCCTCGGCCAGCAGCGCGACCTCGCCGGAGGTCCAGTCGACGTGCCGGGTCGGGGCGTCGCTGTGCAGGCTCGGCGGCAGCACACCGTGTCGCATCGCCATCACCATCTTGATCACGCCGGCCACCCCGGCCGCCGCCTGGGAGTGGCCGATGTTCGACTTGACCGACCCCAGCCACAGCGGCCGGCCGTCGCGTTGCTGCCCGTAGGTGGCCAGCAACGCCTGGGCTTCGATCGGGTCGCCGAGTGTCGTGCCGGTGCCGTGGGCCTCCACCGCGTCGATGTCGGCGGGGTCGAGGGCAGCGTCGGCCAGCGCCTGCCGGATCACCCGTTCCTGCGACGGACCGTTCGGGGCGGTCAGGCCATTCGAAGCGCCGTCCTGATTGACCGCGGAGCCGCGGATCAGTGCCAGCACCCGGTGGCCGTGGCGCTGGGCGTCGCTCAGCCGCTCGAGCACGACCATGCCCGCGCCCTCGCTGAGCCCGGTGCCGTCCGCTCGATCGGAGAACGGTTTGCACCGCCCGTCCGGGGCGAGTCCGCGCTGGCGGCTGAATTCGATCAGCACGCCGGGGGTCGCCATCACCGTCGCCCCACCGGCCAGCGCGAGGGTGCATTCGCCGTCGCGCAGGGCCCGCGCCGCCAGGTGCAGCGCCACCAAGGACGACGAACACGCCGTGTCGACGGTGACCGCGGGACCGGTGAAGCCGAGCGAGTAGGCGATCCGCCCGGAGGCCACGCTGTTGCTGGTGCCCGTCATGAGGTAGCCCTCGGCGTCGGTGCTCCGGCGGGTCATGAGGTGGAATCCGTAGTCGCCGCCCATCATTCCGACGTACACGCCGGTGTCGGTGAGCCCGGGCGAGTTCGGCGGGATTCCCGCGTATTCCAGTGCTTCCCAGGCGCTTTCGAGCAGCAGTCGGTGCTGCGGATCCATCGCGACGGCCTCGCGGGGGCTGATCCCGAAGAACGCGGCGTCGAACCGGTCGGCGTCGTAGAGGAATCCGCCGGCCCGCATGTAGGTCGTGCCGCTGCGCTCGGGATCCGGGTGGTACACCTCGTCGAGGTTCCAGCCGCGGTTGTCGGGGTACGCGCCCACCGCGTCGCGGCCGTCGCGGACGAGGCGCCACAGCTCGTCCGGGCAGGAGACCTGGCCGGGGTATCGGCAGGCCATCCCCACGATCGCGATCGGGTCGTCGTCGTGGCGCCGGCGCGCCGTGCGGGTCGGTTGCGGGGCGTCCTCGGGGCCGAGCAGCCGTGCCGCGATCTCGCGGGCGAGCGCGTCCGCGGTGGGGTGGTCGAACACCACCGTCGCGGCCAGCCGCACCCCGGTGGCCGTCGTCAGCTGGTTGCGTAGCTGCACCGCGGTGAGCGAGTCGAAGCCGAGTTGCTTGAAGGCCCGATCCGGATCGATGGCCTCCTTCCCGTCGTGGCCGAGTACGGCCGCGACGTGCGTGGTGACGATTTCGAGGACCCGGGCGTGCCGCTCGGCGGGGTCGAGCGCCCGCAGTTCGTCGGCGAGGCCGGGGGCCGACGGGGCGGCCGCGGCGCGCCGACGGGACGAGCCGAGCACTCGGCGCAGGATCGGGGGGAGGGCCTCGCCGTCGGAGCGGCGGGCGGGCGCCGAGAGCCGTATCGGCACCGTCAACGGACGGTTCGCGGCGAGCGCCGCATCGAACAGGGCCAGCCCCGCTTCGGGGGTGAGGGTGTCTATGCCGGTGCGCTGGAGCCGATCCAGATCGGCCGCATTCAGATGGGAGGTCATCCCGCTGGGGCGGTCCCACAGTCCCCAGGCCAGGGACAGTCCCGGCAGGCCCTCGGCGCGGCGGTGCTGCGCGAGCGCGTCGAGGAAGACGTTGGCCGCCGCGTAGTTCGCCTGGCCGGCGCCGCCGAGCACACCCGCCGCGGAGGAGAACAGCACGAACGCCGCGAGACCGCGATCGCGGGTGAGCTCGTGCAGATGCCACGCACCGTCCACCTTGGGGCGCAGGACGGCGTGCAACTGGTCCGGAGTCAAGGTGGCGGCGGTGGCGTCGTCGAGCACCCCGGCGGCGTGGACGACACCCGACAGGTCGGGGACGGCGTCGAGCAGGGCCGCCACCGCGGCTCGATCGGCCACGTCGCAGGTCACGGCGCGGATCTCGGCGCCCGCCTCGGCGAACTCGGCGCGCAGGTCCGTCGCCCGCTCGGCGCGGACCGCGTGTCGGCCGGTCAGCACGAGCCGGCGCACCCCGTACCGCCGCACGAGGTGACGGGCGACGAGCCGGCCGATGGTTCCGGTGCCGCCGGTGACGACGACGGTGCCGTCGGGGCCGAACGGCACCGGATCCGCGGCTGCGTCGGTGGCGGTCGGCCCCGCCGCGAGCACGGGCGCGAGGAGTGTCCCGGCGCGGACCGCCAGTTGTGGTTCGTCGCAGGCCAGGGCCGCGGACAGCACGGTGGGATCGGGCAGGTCACCGGGCGGCCGGTCCAGGTCCACCAGGGTGATCCGGTCCGGGTGTTCGTTCTGCACGGCACCGATCAGCCCCCACACGGGCGCGGCGCCGACGTCGATCGGTTCGTCGTCGGTGACCGCCACGGCGCGGCGCGTCGTCACCAGCAGTCGGGTCTCGGCGAGCCGCTCGTCGGCGAGCCAGGCCTGTACCGCCCGCAACGCCGCCTCCGCGGCGGCGTGCGCGCGCGTCGGCACGTCGGATTCGTCGTCCGGTTCCCCGGCCAGCAGCAGGGTGCGGCCGGCGGGATCGCCGCCGGTGAGTGCCTCCCCGAGCGCGGCGAGGTCCGCCGTCGGGGCCGCGCCGGCCTCGACCGGGATCCATTCCACGCGGTAGAGGCCGGTGCCGGTCGTGGCGGCCGGCGCCCGCGGACCTGCGAACGGCCGCAGCGCCAGCGAGCGCGCGGTCAGCACGGGCTTGCCGGCGGTGTCGTACGTGGCCACCCGGTACCGTTCGGGTCCGGCCGGGGCGATGTGTACGCGCAGGGCGGTGGCACCCACGGCGTGCAGTTGCACGTCGTCCCATGCGAACGGCAGTCGCAGGTCGCGGGCGCCGGCCTCGGCGGCGGCGAACGCGATCAGGTGCAGCGCCGCGTCGAACACCGCCGGATGGATCCCGTACCCGGCGACCGCCGCGGCGGGGTCCTCTCCCCCCAGGCGCACCTCTCCGTACAGGTCGTCACCGCGGCGCCACGCCGCGCGCAGGCCCCGGAAGACCGTCCCGTACCCGTATCCGGTCTCGTCGAGCGCGTCGTACAGACCGCTCACGTCGATCGGCGTCGCATCGGCCGGGGGCCACTGCCGGATCGGAACCTGCGCGGTGTGCACCGCGCCCGTGAGTGCGCCGACGGCGTGCCGGGTCCACGGTGTCCGCGCCGGGGCGTCCGCCGGGCGGGAGTGCACCGACACCGTGCGGTGCCCGGCGTCGTCGGCGGTGAGGACGGCGACCTGCACCGCGAGCTCCCCACCGGTGGGAACCGGCGCGGGCGTCTCGAGGGTGAGCTCCGCGAGGCGGCTGCAGCCGGCGCGATGCCCGGCGTGCAAGGCGACTTCGACGAACGCCGTGCCGGGCAGCACCACGGTGCCGTCCACGGCGTGCTCGTTCAGCCACGGCAGTCGGTGCGGCGACAGCACGCCCGTGAACACCGCGCCGCGACCGTCGCCGAGTTCGACCGAGGCGGCGAGCATCGGGTGGTCCCCGGCATCCATGCCGGCTGCGGCGGCATCACGTTGCGGCGCGCCCCCGTCGAGCCAGTAGCGGCGATGCTGGAAGGCATACGTGGGCAGGTCCACCCACTGCCGGTGACCGGCGCGGCGAGCCCACCCGACCCGCTCCCACTCGATGTGCGCCCCGGACACGTGTGCCTCGGCGAGGGCGGTGGTGAACTGGCGTAGGCCTGCCCGGTCGCGCCGGAGGGTGCCGAGGGCGCGACCCGCGATGCCGGCCGCGTCCAGGGTCTCCTGCAGCGGCACGGTCAGGACCGGATGGCTCCCCGACTCGACGAACAGCCGATACCCGTCGCGGGCCAGAGATCTCGTCGCGTCCTCGAAGCGCACCGGCCGGCGCAGGTTCCGGTACCAGTAGTCGGCGTCGAGTGCGGTGCCGTCCATCATGTCCCCGCTCACCGTCGAGTAGAACGGGATCCGCGAACGCTGCGGGGTGATCGGGGCGAGAGCGTCGAGAATGGGCCTGCGCAGCACCGAGACGTCCGCGCAGTGGGAGGCGTAGTCGACGGTGATGCGCCGGGCCTGGACACCGTCGGCCTGCCACCGCGCGACCAGTACCTCGAGGGCGTCGCCAGGGCCGGACACGACCGTGGCGGCCGGACCGTTGATCGCCGCCACCTCGACGGTCCCGGCCCAGGGTTCGATCTGCTGCCGCACCGCGTCCGCCGGCAGACCCACCGACGCCATGCCACCGCCGCGCCGGGCCGATTCCGTGATCACCCGGCTGCGGGCCGCGACGACGAGCGCCGCGTCGGGCAGGGTCAGCGCGCCGGCGACGTGGGCGGCGGCGATCTCGCCCTGCGAGTGCCCGACCACGGCCGCCGGTTCGACGCCGTGTGCGTGCCACAGCCGCGCAAGACCGACCATCACCGCGAACAGCGCGGGTTGCATGACGTCGGCCCGGTCCAGGGCCGCCGGATCGCGGTCGCGGAGCACGTCGAGCAGCGCGAACCCGGTGTGCGGGGCCAGGGCGTCGGCGCACTCGCGCAGGCTGTCGGCGAACACCGGGGAGGACTCCAGCAGTTCGGTGGCCATGCCCACCCACTGCGCGCCCTGCCCGGGAAAGACGAACACCGGCCGGTCGCCCGCCTCGACCGCCTCGCCGGTGATCACACCGGGGTCGGGGGCGCCTCGGCCGAGCGCGTCGAGACCGGACAGCAGGGCCGTCCGGTCGGTACCGAGCACGGCGGCACGGTGGTCGAAGGTCGCGCGGGAGGTCAGCAGCGGGCCGGCCACCTGGGCGGGTGTCAGCTCGGGGTGGTCGGCGACGTAGTCCCCCAGCCTGTGGGCCTGCGCGCGCAGCGCCGGTTCGGTGTGGCCCGACACGAACCAGGCCACGACGTCGTCCGATCCGTCGATCCCGTCGGTGGGCGCAGCGTCCGGCGGTGGGGTCGGCCGCTCCAGCACGACGTGGGCGTTCGTGCCGCTGATGCCGAACGAGGAGACCGCCGCCCGGCGGGGCCGGTCGGTCGCCGGCCATTCCCGGTTCTCGGTGAGCAGGGACACCGATCCGGCGGACCAGTCGACGTGGGGGGTGGGGCGGTCGACGTGCAGCGTTCTCGGCAGCACACCGTGCCGCATCGCCATGATCATCTTGATCACTCCGGCCACTCCGGCGGCGGCCTGGGTGTGCCCGAGGTTCGACTTCACCGAACCGAGCCACAACGGCCGGTCGGGGGGCCGATCGCGGCCGTAGCCGGCCAGCAGGGCGGACGCCTCGATGGGATCGCCCAGTGTGGTGCCGGTGCCGTGGGCTTCGACCGCGTCGACGTCGGCCGGGCCGAGTCCGGCGTCGGTCAGGGCCTGCCGGATCACCCGTTCCTGGGCCTGCTTGTTCGGGGCGGTCAGGCCGTTGCTGGCGCCGTCCTGGTTCACCGCGCTGCCGCGGACGACGGCGAGGATCCGGCGGTCGTTGCGCTCGGCGTCGGACAGGCGTTCCAGCGCGAGGATCGCGGCGCCTTCGCCCCACGCCGTACCGTCGGCCGCGGCGGAGAACGCCTTGCAGCGCCCGTCGTGGGCCAGTCCACGCTGCCGGCTGAACTCGACGAACACCGCGGGCGTCGACATGACGGTCGCCCCGCCGGCCAGGGCGAGTTCGCACTCGCCGTTGCGCAGTGCCTGCATGGCGAGGTGGACGGACACCAGGGACGACGAGCATGCCGTGTCGACGGTGATCGCGGGTCCGTTCAGTCCGAAGCTGTATGCGACACGGCCGGAGGCGACACTCATCGCGGTGCCGGTGATGAAGTAGCCCGCGAGTTCCTCGGGCGGGGCGCCGCCCGCCCGTGCCGAGTAGTCGATTCCGGACAGACCGGTGAAGACGCCGATCTGCCTGCCGTGCACGGACCGCGGATCGATGCCGGCGTGCTCGAAGGTCTCCCAGCTCGTCTCGAGCAGGAGTCGCTGCTGCGGGTCCATCGCCAGTGCTTCGCGAGGCGAGATTCCGAAGACCTCCGGGTCGAAACCCGCTGCATCGTCGAGAAAGCTACCTTGCACCGTGTACGTCCTGCCGGCCTGCCGGCCCGTCGGATCGTAGAGATCCGCCGCTTCCCAACCCCGGTCCGTGGGGAACCCGGAGACGGTCTCCGAACCGGATTCCACCAGGTGCCACAGATCCTGTGGGGAGCGGACGCCGCCGGGGAACCGGCACCCCATCCCGACGACGGCGATCGGTTCGCGACTCACCCCCTCGACCTCGCGAAGCTTCTCCCGGGCCTGATAGAGCTCTGCGGTCACCCGTTTCAGATAGTCGAGGAGTTTCGCGTCATCGGCCATAATCGAGCTCCAATCCGAGAGCCGTCGTGCCAGCGCCGAGAACTCGATGGTATCCGCCGCCCCCACCCGGACACAGCGATCTGCTCGTGCGATCGTGACCGGTGCGTCGTGCGAGACGACTGTGGGCACGCCACGGACGAATACCGTCCGGAGCGCTCGGCGACCTCCGAGGCCTTCCGATCGAGTTGCTCGTCGGGCTCCTGCCGTGCACTGAACACGTAACCCGGCCGACACGTATCCGCAGGCACCAGCGGGTCCTAGACTGTGGCGATGGGCATCGCTCCGGATGTCGGGGCACCGCGTCGGCGCGGCACCGCCCGATTCGGTGCCACCCGCCGCCGCGGGCTCGGGCCACCGTCCGGGTGCCGCTTGCGCCGGCGCATCCCGACGACCCGCGCCCGAGGCTCTGTCGTCGACGACCTCGCCCCGGCCCCCGTGCCGCCGTCCGCCCATTCGCCGTTCCGCCGCGACAGGCCGACCGCACATCCACTCTCGACTTCCGCCTGGAGGACCACATGACCGTCACATCCACCGACACATCGACCGAACTCCTGACCCGACTGCGGAAGGCCTACGCGACCGGACGCACGCGCGATGCCGGATGGCGCATCCGCCAGCTCCGCGGCATCGAGAAACTCGCCGACGAGCGCGAAGCCGAGATTGCGGCCGCCCTGCAGGAGGACCTGGGCCGAAACGCGGTCGAAGCCTGGCTCGGCGACGTCGCTTCCACCCGGGCCGAAGCCGCCTACGCCCGCAAGCGGGTCCGGCGATGGATGCTTCCTCGACCGAAGTCCTTGTCGATCAACCAGTTTCCCGCACTCGGCTGGGTGCAGTACGAGCCGATGGGAGTGGTCCTGATCATCGCACCGTGGAACTACCCGGTGTATCTGACGCTCGGTCCGCTCGTCGCGGCAGTGGCCGCCGGAAACTGTGCCGTGATCAAACCGTCGGAGCTGGCCCCCGCCACGTCCGCGCTGCTCGCCCGGCTGATTCCGCAGTACCTCGACCCGGAGGCCGTCGTGGTCGCCGAAGGCGATGCCGATCTCACCCAGAGCCTGCTCGCGCAGGGTTTCGATCTCGCCCTGTACACCGGCGGCACCGAGGTGGGCCGCAAGATCATGGCCGCCGCCGCCCCGCAGCTCACGCCGGTGATCCTCGAACTCGGTGGCAAGTCTCCGGTCATCGTCGCCGAGGACGCCGATCTCGAGGTCACCGCGCGGCGCATCGCCTGGATCAAACTCCTCAACTCCGGACAGAGCTGCATCGCGCCCGACTACGTACTGGTCGAGCGGTCCGTCCGCGACGGGCTCGTCGACAAGATCGTCGACACGATCGCCCTGTTCCGCAGCGAGGAACCGCAGCCGGGGATGCGGGTGGTCAACCACCGTCACTTCGATCGGCTCGAGGCGTATCTGGAGTCCACAACCGGACGCATCGTCACCGGCGGCAGGTGCGATCGTGACACTCTCACCGTCGAACCGACCGCGATCGTCGATCCGGCACCCGACGACCCGGTCATGACGGACGAGATCTTCGGGCCCATCCTGCCGATCCTCACCGTCGACTCGGTCGACGCAGCCCTCGACTTCATCGGTGCCCGCCCCAAACCCCTTGCAGCGTACGTGTTCTCCAAATCACTGAACACCCAGAAGAAGATCACGCAGCGAATCAGCGCGGGTGGCGTGGTGGTCAACCACGTCGGCATGCACGTCCTCGCCCCACAACTGCCGTTCGGTGGCGTGGGCGCCAGCGGAATGGGGGCGTACCACGGGCGCTACGGTTTCGAGGCGCTCAGTCACCGCAAGGCGGTGCTCGTCAAGCCGTTCCGCCCGGATCCGGCGATGAACTACCCGCCCTACACCCAAGCTGCGCTGAAGATCATGCGGCGCCTGTTCTGAGCGGTCCACCGACACCGTCGGGAGTGGAGGGCATCGGCACGGCCGAGGAGGGATCGGCCGGTAGCGTAGTGGACGGCCTCGACGACTCGGAACCGACGAGCCGCGCATTGCTGCGGTCCCGACTCGTCGCCCACGGACGCAGGGGCCGCAACTCGGTTACCCGGCACCCTCGGTCCCGACAGCCCCGGCCCCGCGGTCGTGCCCGTACCCTGGGGAGGTGACCACGAGGAGGTCGCCGTGACAACCCGTCCGAGACCCGTCGACCCTGCCGCCGGGCAGGAGTCGGTGTGGGACTACCCGCGCCCGCCCCGCGTGGAGACCTTCACCGGCTCGATCACCGTGGAACTGGGCGGCCGGACCATCGCGTCGAGCACGCGCGCCTGGCGGGTACTGGAGACCAGCCATCCGCCGACCTACTACCTTCCCGCCGACGCCTTCGCCGAAGGGGTGCTTCGGGAGACGCCGGGCTCGTCGTGGTGCGAGTGGAAGGGCAGGGCGAGCTACTACGACCTGGTGACCGACTCGCGGGTCGCGCCGAAAGCGGCATGGACCTACCGTGATCCCACCCCCGCCTTCCGCGCCATCGCCGGGGCCGTCGCGGTGATGGCCGCCCAGGTCGACCGGTGCACCGTCGACGGCGAGGAGGTCGTCCCGCAACCCGGCGGGTTCTACGGCGGCTGGATCACCAGCTCGGTCGTCGGCCCGTTCAAGGGAATCGCCGGATCGGCGGGCTGGTAACCGCTCCGCAGTACGTCGACGCCGATGCGCACCTGCGGGCGAGCGCGAGCATAGACTGGGTCCATGGGCATCGTTTCCGATGTCGATACGCACCGCGTCGGTACAGGGCACTCCCGCTGCGCGGTGGTCGAGTCCAGCTTTCCTTCCGGCACAAGCTTCGAGAGTTCACCCGGGCGGTCACGCACCGGCCCGCACGAAGCCGTACCACCCAGATGCGGCGGCGAACGACCGTCCCTCGGCGCCGCCTGCGTCGAGGATCCCGGCGCCGACCGTTCCGACCGCGCCGGGCAGGAGAGGAGTCGTCGTGACCGATGACGGAATGACCGGCCGCGTCGTGGTCGGAGTGGACGGTTCGGAGCCGTCGAAGGGGGCACTGCGCTGGGCACGATTCGTCGCCCGCTCGGCAGGGTTCGAGGTCGACGCCGTGGCGGCATGGGAGATTCCCTGGGCCGCCGCGGAAGGCTGGCCGAGCGATTGGGATCCGGAGCGGGAAACGTCCGGGATGCTGCACGAGACGGTCACCGGGGTCCTCGGGAGCGAGCCCGGCGTGTCCGTGCAGGAACTGGTTCGCCGCGGCGGAGCCGCGCGCGTCCTGCTCGACGAGAGCCGCGACGCGCAGTTCCTGGTGGTGGGAAGCCGGGGGCACGGCGGCTTCAGCGGCCTGCTGCTCGGTTCGGTCAGCGCCGCATGCGCCGAGCACGCACACTGCCCGGTGCTGGTCATCCACGGCGATACCCCGCCTCCGCCCGTCTCGCCCTGAGGCGATCGCGGCGACGATCCCGCGCCCCCGTCGCACCGCTGTCCCCGATCTGCCGGTCCGGTCGTTCCCTTCCCCGGATCGGTCCCCGCCGCGTGTTCTCGTCCCGGAAAACGCTGCGAACAGCACCCGGTGCGGCGGATGATCGAGAAACAGCGCCCGAGGGCGGTGGATCGTACGCGCGACCCTCCCGTTCCTGCGCGTGTCCGACTCGTTCGCTCGACCTTCGGGAGAGGCCCGCCATGAGACTCGGCATCCTCGTTCTCGCCGTCGGCGCGTCGCTGCTCGCCGGCACCGGTGTTGCAGCGGCCGCCGATCCGGCCGTCCTCGGCGGCGGTTCCGGTATCGTCATGGACGGCCGGAACTACTGCACCCTCACCACGATCGGCCCCGATTCCGGGGGCCGGCTGGTCGGATTCACGGCGGGGCACTGCGGAAACGCCGGGTCCACGGTCGCCTCGGAGGCCGATCCGGACGCCGGTGTGGTCGGCACGATCGCCTACACCGATGCGGACTTGGACTACGCGGTGATCGTGTTCGAGCCGGCGAAGGTGGCGCCCGTGAATCGGGTGGGAAACACGACGATCACGGGGATCGGGGGACCGGCGCAGTTCCCGGACATCGTCTGCAAGCAGGGCCGCACCACGGGGCATACCTGCGGGGTGGCCTACGGCGATGTGTTCGGTTCGGGGCAGACCTGGACGCAGACGTGCGTCGACCTCGGCGACTCGGGAGGTCCGGTGGTGGTCGGAACCACGCTCGTGGGCATGGTGAACGGCTATCTCAGCGTTGCCTGCCTCGGTCCGGAGGTCGGCACGAGCATGACGGCCGTCGTCGGTGACGCCGATGCGCGGGGCGGCGCCGGGGCGGGGTTCCGTCCGATCTAGGAGGCGCAGGTCGAGACGATGTCGCCCGGGTGAGGGGCGGACCTGTCGGACCGGCGGCCACGCACCCCGGGGGTTCTCCTCGGTCAGCCGACCTCGGCGAGAAAACGCTCCAGGATGCCGGTGACCCGGGCCGGGTCTTCCAGCGTCGAACTGTGGCCCACCCCGTCGAGTTCCACCAGTCGCGAGCCCGGGATCAGCGCGTGCATTTCGCGGGAGAGATGCGGCGACATCTCGACATCCAGTTGTCCCGCGACGATCAGCGTCGGCACGCTCACCGCGGGGAGCTCGTCCCGGATGTCGGGGCGGACCATCATGCCGAGCATCGTGTTCGCCAGTGACGACCGGTCGGCCTGCACCCACCGCCTGCGCCACGCCTGACGCTCGGGTTCCCGGGTGGGGTCGGTGCGGAACGGTGCGCCGTAGAGTTCCTTCTCGATGCCGCGCAGCACGAGGGCAGGTGACGGCCCGAGGAGCCGGGCCACGGCCGTCAGGGCCAGGTGCAGCGGGTACTTCGCGGGCGGGTGCGGGGTTGCGCCGGTGTTGAGCAGGGTCAGCGAGCGCACCTGGTCCGGTTCCCGCGCTCCGATGCGCATCCCGACGAAGCCGCCCATCGACAGCCCCACCAGATGCGCGGGTGCGAGGTCGAGCCGCCGGATCACGGTGAGCACGTCGGCGGTCAGTTGCTCGAGCTGGTAGCCGCCCCGGGCGTGCCCGGAGCGGCCCTGTCCCCGGAAATCGAGGGTGAGGCAACGGTATCGATCCCTCAGCGCCGCGATCTGCGCCTCGTACATTCGCCCGTCGAAGAAGAACCCGTGCAGGAACAGGATCGGCTCGCCCGCACCGCCGGTGTCCTCGCAGTACAGGTCGACGTCCCGCACCCGCAGGTACGACTGGCGCATGTCCGGAACTCGGGGCGTTGTCATGGCATGCTCCGTTTCGAGCTGTGACGGGGACCGTCGCGGAATGAGGTCGAGGATCGGTTCCGAGCACCGCCGGTGTCAAGGGGGGCCGCAGCAACCGCAGTGGCGCCGTGGATCCGTGTGCCCGCGATCTCGCGACACCACTTCAGCACGTGCAGTTGTGCCTCGGTCAGATTCGTGAAAGCCTGATCGGCCCAAGAGCTTCCGCGCACATACTGCACCGCGCGTTCGACCCGGGGTTTACGCTTCGGTGACCGCACCCGCGCCGGATCGGGCCGGGCCGTCCGGTCCGTCGCCGGCGTCGGCAGGGGCCTCGGTGCGACCGTCGCCGCATTCTTCGGCTGCGTCGACGACCGCGCCGGCGCAGCAGCGGTGGTGGTACCGGACTGGACTCGGGTGGTGGGCCGGTACGGGATCAGCCGTTTCGCGGCCGGTGCCCCGTCCCCGACGGCGGCCGGCACCGGCCAGTCCACCAGCCCGGTGCTGCCGAGGGCGGCCAGCGTCGCCGCGGCCGCCGGGGTCGAGTCGGTGACCAGACGAGCGGATGTAGCACGTATTCCCGGAGATCCTCGACCGTCGATTGGCCCACCGCCGAAGACCATCCTGCGGCGGGAACCCGGCGCGTTCACTGCCGAAGCCCGGCCGGATGCGACAGACTCGAAGTCATGGCCTCGTCCGCGCCCGCCCACACCACGTATCTCGCGTCGTCCCGGGGGGACCTGCCGCGATGGCAGGACATCCTGCCGAAGGCACGGCACGTCGAGCACCCCGGCCCCGAGCGCCACAGCATCTACCTCGACACCGACGACCGCGATCTGCGGCACTGGGACAGCGTCCTCCGGTACCGAAATCCCGGCCCCGACGACGAGCCCGGCTGGGAACTGGCCGTTCCCGGCGGCACGCTCGGTACCGAACTGCACCTCGCCTCCCCCGACAGCGACCTCGTGCCCGACGAACTCACCGCGGCGGTGGCGGGCCTGACGGGCGGGCGGCCGCTGCGACGCTCGGTCACCCTCGGCATCGGCGAGCACCGGCACGAGTGGTACGACCGCAAGGACCGGCTGCTCGCGCAGATCATCGTCGAGACGGTCCAGGCCACCGTGATCGGCCGGGTGGCAACCGTCGAACAGTGGCACCAGCTCCACCTCGACCTCGGTACGGCGGCGACGAAGAAGCACCGCACCGCCGTCACCGCGGCCCTGGCCCGCGCCGGCGCCGCACCGGCCCCGCACCGCAGCGAGCTCGAGCACGCCCTCGCCGCAACCGACCCGGCCCCGGGCCCCCACACCCCCACCGGGAAGGCCCCCACAGCGCGGCGGATGCTCGGTGCCTACCTCGACGCCCAGATCGAGGCGATCGGCGCGGGGGACGTGTGGCTGCGCCGCGGTCTGGACCCGATATATCCCACCCGGGTCGGTATCCGGCGGCTGCGCAGCACCCTCCGGGTGTGGCAGGACCTGTTCGAACCCGCGCAACGCACCTGGCTCGATTCCGAATTGTCTTGGTATTCCGGGCTGCTCGGTCATGTTCGGGATCGGCAGGTGCAGCGCGCCCGGCTGGCCGCCGCGCTCGAGACACTGCCGCCGGAAGTGGTGATGGGCCCGGTGGCGTCCCGGCTCGACACCGATCTGCTCGCCGACGAGCGCCGCCACCTCGACGAGGTGCTGCGCGCCCTGGACTCCGACCGGTATCGCATGCTGCTCGCCGCGCTGGCACGCTGGCGCACGCAGCCACCGCTGACCGACCATGGGGACGGTGCGCGGGTGATCGAGAAGGCGGTGCGCACCGCCGAACGCACGGCCCTGAGCCGGGTGCGGGCCGCCGCCGACGAGGACGAGGCGGCGCCGAGTCGGGCCCGCAAGGCCGCCGAGCGGGCCCGCTATGCCGTCGAGTTGGCTGCCCCGCTGCTGGGCCGCACACGCGCGAAGCGCAAGATCGCCCGCTACACGAACATCCAGCAGGTCCTCGGCGAACATCGGGACAGCGCCGTCGCCACCGACCTGCTGCGCGAGTTCGGTGCCCGGGCCGGGACCACACCCGGGGAGAACGGGTTCACCTTCGGGTTGCTGTACGGGCTCGAGCTGCAGGCGGCCGAGCGGGCCCGTCGCCACGCCGCCGACCTGGCCACCTGAGCGGCACCCCCTGGTCCGGTCGAGGCGGCGGCGCGCCTCGTCGAGGCTGCCGGCCTCGGTCACCGTGTGCACCACCGCGCCGATCCCCGGGAGCCGTCACTGCACCACCGCGGCGAGGGTCGGTCGATCCATGATCCGAGCAAGGTCGTGATCGACCTGGCGATGGCGACGACCGCCGCGATGCCGCACAGCACCCGCATGGCGGCGTATGCCGCGATGGGGGTCCGACCCCCGGCGGAGCACAGGGCGGGTGCTCGACGTCGAGCAGGCTGCGACGGTAGCCGGCCATGGGCCGCCAGGTCCCCCGGAGGTGGGCGAATGTCGGGGAACGCAGTACCGGGCGGGGCCGCCCCTCGGGTGACGGTCATCGCGGTGCTCTCGTCTGGTGGGCCGGCTGTCCGCTGTCGGCGACCCGGAACACCGGGTAGCGCGGTGCCACAGCCGCCAACTCTTCCAGGGTGGGTGCACCGGCCAGGCCGAAGTACATGTCCGCCTCCCGGGCGATCCGTCGGTTGCCGGGTTGCCGTCCGCCCCGCAGCAAGTAGGCGCGGAGGAGGCCGGCCCGGTCGGCGACCGGCACCTCGACCAACGTGACAGCCCTGCGTCGGCGGCCGCGGGCCAGCACCGCGCGCCCGCCGGCGGCCCCCACGTTGCGGGCCCACTGGGACTGCCCGGCCAGCGACAGCAGGTACTGCTCGCCGTCGTGGTCCAGCAGCACCAGGTTGGTCCGGCGCACGACACCGGAGCGGCGCCCGGGAACCTCGAGCGTCACGACATATCGCGGGCTGAGCCGCAGCCGGGTCAACGCGTGACCCAGCCACTGCAGCCGGGCGTACACCAGCGGTGGGGGCCGATACCGGCCCGCTCCGCCGTACCGGGGTGCGGCCACAGCGACCCGGAGCGTGCGCAGCCCCCGGCGCAGCCGACCGGCCCGAGGCCGGTCCAGTTTCCGGGCCAGGTGGTGCAGTGCCTCGGCCGCTGCGGTGGCCAGCGGCAGCCCGTGCCCGGGAGCGAGCACCCGCGGCTCCAGCGCCGCCAGGGCAGCGACGGACCGCACCGCCGCCGGCTGGTCCCAGGTGGTGTACCGGGGTGGTCCGGCGAGCCGCCGCCGGCCGGTCAGCGTCCCGAGGACCGAGTTCAGGTCCACGGTCACCGCGGCGTCCCCGGCGATCAGCACGCCGTCGCTGCGTCGCAGGTAGGCCACGTGACCCGGGGTGTGCCCGGGGGTGTGCACCCATTGCCAGTCGGGCAGCGCCGGCACCACGCCGCCCGGCCCCAGCGGACGCACCACGTCGGTGAGGCTGCCCGCCTGTTCGATCCGGGCCCGAGTCCGCCGGGGCAGCAGCCGCATCAGCGGGATCACCACCCACCGGTCCAGCGGCATCGTGTACTCCGGCAGGTACCGGCCCGGGGCCATCGGCAGCTCAGCGGGGTGGACGTACACCGGCACCCCCCAGGTCCGGGCCAGGGCCCCGGCGGCCCCGGAGTGATCCGGGTGGAGGTGGGTCAGCAGAATCGCCGCCGGCTTCGTGCCCGTGCCGAACAGCGACTCCGCCGCCGCGGTGATGGTCTCGGCGCTGCCGGCCCAGGCCGCGTCCACCAACACCCACGTCGACCCCGACGCGATCAGGTAGACGTTGGAGGCGGCGGCGCTCCGGCCGGCCCGGAGCAGGTGGACGCCGGGGGCGATCTGGTGCGGTCGGGCACGGAAGGTCATCGGGTGCCCCTGCTGCGGTGGCCGCTGCCGGGTTGCGCGTGTGCGACGCCGCGCCCGGCCTCGAGCCGGTCGCGGGCCCGGGCCGCCGGCAGCGCCAGGATCACCCCGCCGAAGGCCAGCACCATCAGCCCGTACACCCCGGCAGGACTCGTCGAACCCCACACCGCGTGCATCACCAGAGTGCCCGGGACCAATCCCAGGTAGCCGACCACGCCGGCTCCCAGCGCCCACGGCCACATCCGTGCCAGGGAGCGCCTGGCTGCGCCGAAGTGCTGCGGGGATACGGCCGGCCAGGCTGCGCCCAAGCCCAAGACGATGCCCAGCAGGGGCGGCCCGAACCCGCCGCCCACGGCCAACAGCAGCAACGACAGCCCGAGCAGCAGCGGCCCTGCGTGCCGGCGGTGCACGCCGACGATCGCCCAGGCACCCAGCGCGGTCGCCACCACCACGGTGACGACCCCGGAGACCAGCAGGTCGGGGAGCACGGTCAGGGCGGGCTCGCCGCCGAGGGCCTCGAACGCCGCGTGCTCGGGCCAGGACCGGATCACCCACCCCGGCGGTGGGCCCGAGCCCTGAAGCATCTCCCCGACCCCGTGCTCGATGCCGGCCAGGGCGGCCAGCGCCCCGAACACGGCGACCACGGTCCCGGTGGCGGCACCCGGCCGGACCTGCTGCCGGCTGCCGCCGGACTCGGCGTTCTCTGCGGTGGTCACCCGAATCACCCCGGGGCGGTCACGGGGGCGCCGGTCGACTCGACTACGTATTCCGCGGAACCGGCTTCGGATGCAGTCATCTCTCACCTCGGATCCTCGAAGGTGTGCACGGCGCCTTCTCCGACCGCGGTTGCGGTGGGTGCACCCACTGTAGGTGCGCATCGCGGCAGATCGGCACGAGATCTCGTGCCGATCTGCCGAAGAAGCCACACGACCCCAGAAACCGCCACTACAGGCGGCGAGCGGGAACGCCGCCCAGCTGCGGGCCGGTCCCGCCTTCCACCGCGGGAGTGCGGTGTGCGCAGGCGCGGTCATGACTGCCGCGGTGGGTGAAAGTCCAGTTCCTGCAGCGTGGTCAGGGAGGTCGACGGCAGGTCGGGGAAGCGAATCGCTCTCATCGAAAGAGATCCCGGTGGACCCTGGCGGGCCCGTTCGCGGTGGGGTGAGAATCTTTGTGCGCCCGTCGCCTTCCGACGCCGATTTGGCTTGGTCTTTCGAGACCGTCGAAGAGATTGGCGCTGGAGCCTCCACCGTCGGGTGTTACCCGGTTGCCGCCCTGAGCGCGAGTACCAGCCTCCAATTTGATATGCGGGGCTCCGGAGGCGGCGCGCGTCCCACGAGTGAGCATAGGGAGAGGGCGAGGCAGATGCAGGTTCTCTACCAGCGGTGCGCGGCGATCGACATCGGCAAAGACGTCATTGCGGTAGCGGTCAGGGTGCCGGGCGACGGCCCCGACCATCGGCACACCGTCAAACGCATGTTCAAAACGTTCTATGGCGTGCTCGTCCAGGCCGCCGCGTGGTTGACCGAACAGCAGGTCACGCACGTGGCGATGGAGGCCACCGGCATCTACTCGATGCCCGTCTACCATGCGCTGGTCGAGCACGGGGACTTCGAGGAAGTCCTGGTCTGCAACGCCGGGCACGTCCGCAACGTGCCCGGCCGTAAGACCGACCTGTCCGACGCCGAGTGGCTGGCGCATCTGCTCGAATGCGGGCTGGTGCGGGGCAGCTTCATTCCGCCGGCCGAGATCAAAGCGGCACGCGATGTGATCCGGTACCGCCGCAAGCTCACCGAATCCCGTACCAGCGAGCTGCAGCGACTGGGCAACGTGCTCCAAGACGCCGGGATCAAGGTCGATTCGGTGGCGTCGACGATCACCACGGCCTCGGTACGGGCAATGGTGGAGGCGCTGATCGATGGCCAGCGCCGACCGGCCACGCTCGCCGATCTGGCCAAGGGAAAGATGCGCGCGAAAATTCCCGATCTGCAACGAGCCCTGGAGGGCCGTTTCGACGATCATCACGCCTTGATGTGCCGGCTTCATCTCGACCATATCGATCACCTCGAACAGATGACCCGCAGGCTCGATGAGCAGATCGAGGACATGATGCAACCCTTTCGCGCCGAACGCGAGCTGTTGACCACCATCCCCGGGATCGGTCCCGGCGCGTCGGCGGCGATCATTTCCGAATCAGGTGTGGCGGTCGCCGACTGTTTCCCGACGGACGCACATTTCGCCTCCTGGATCGGCCTGTGCCCGGGCAACCACGAGTCGGCCGGCAAGCATCACTCCGGTGCCCGACGTAAGGGCAACCCGCAGCTGCAGCATGTGCTCGTCGAATGCAGCTGGGCTGCCGTGCGGACACCGGGCTACCTGCAGAGCCTTTACCGCTGGCACGTCCGCAAGTTCGGCGGCCCGCGAAGTCCCCACGCCAAGAACAAAGCCATCGTCGCGGTCGCCCACAAACTGGCGATAATCGTCTGGCATATCCTCGCCACCGGGCGCCCCTACCGGGACCTCGGAACCGACTACCTCGACCGCAGAATCGACCCGGCCAAAGAAACTCGTCGACTCCTGGCCAGGCTTCAAGCACTCGGTCACCAGGTCACCATCGAACCCACACAACCAGCGGCCTGACCACTCGAACGCCGCACCCGGCTGCGCCGGGTGGCTTCGCCCTGCCGGTCACCTCAGATTCACGTACTAGCCATTGAGGTTCGACGTCGAGTTCCACACCCTCCTCGCACACGCCGCCCAGAATCCGCTGCGGGTGACGCTGCACGGTGCCCTCCGAGCCTCGAGCGGCGTCAAACCCGCCCGACGCCCGGACCCGGTCCCCGCCGGCCCCGAACTGCCGGATACACCATCGCCGGCCAAGACGAGGTGAACAGTCTTGTCCCCGGCTACCCGATCATCCTCGAGGACCCGTTCCGCGCCGAATCCTGGCGACAGACGAGGCCCCTCGTACCAGCTCCAGCTCTGGGGTGCAGCAACACACCGACGTCGCCGCCGCGCGGCCAACCGCTCGCTGAGCGTCCGCCGAGAAGACGGTGCGTCACGCGTATCGGCGAATGGCCAACCGGGGCCGACAACCGGCCGACAGCCGACTTCGGCGTCGCGGCCGACGCCGCCGCGACGCGGACGCGTAGGTCGGCGAGTCGGGTTCTGCTGCCGCACAATGGTTCTCGGGGAACATGCGACCCCAGGCGTGGGTGCCCGCCGACAATGCCCACTCCCTCGATGGACAGGCCGCTGGTCGTCCGTTCGATCGCCCCGCCTCCGATCCCACGGGGATATGATCAGGGCATTCGACCAACCCCGGCTATGAGTGAGGCAGCCGATGGCCGAGAGCGATCCGCTGGCGACGCAGCGGGAGACCCCGCCGCGCATCGTGGCCGAACTTGTCGCGGCCGGGTTCGAGGACGTGCACGAGATCGGCCGGGGTGGTTTCGGCGTCGTCTACCGGTGTCGGCAGCCCGCCCTGGACCGCACCGTGGCGATCAAGGTGCTGACCTCGGAACCGGACCCCGACAACCTCGAACGCTTCCTGCGTGAGCAGCGCGCAATGGGGCGGCTGTCCGGCCACCCGAATATCGTCACCGTCCACGAGGTCGGCGCCACCGCATCCGGTCAGCCGTACATCGTGATGGAGTACCACCGCCGCAACTCGCTCGAGGCCCGGATCCGGGAGCAGGGCCCACTGCGGTGGGAGGACGCACTCGGGATTGGCGTCAAGATCGCCGGCGCGTTGGAGACCGCGCACCGCATGGGCATGCTGCACCGGGACGTGAAACCGGCGAACATCCTGCTCACCGACTATGGTGAGCCGCAGCTGACCGACTTCGGAATCGCTCGGGTCGCCGGGGCTTTCGAGACCGCCGCCGGCGCGGTCACGGGATCTCCGGCGTTCACCGCCCCGGAGGTGCTCGCCGGACAATCCCCCTCCCGCTCGGCGGACGTGTACGGGCTCGGCGCGACCTTGTTCTGTGCCATCACCGGGCACGCGGCGTACGAGAGGCGCCGCGGCGAATCCGTGGTCGCGCAGTTCCTACGGATCACCCGCGGGCCGGCACCTGACCTGCACGGCGGCACCGGCATCCCGGATGATGTCGGCGAGATGCTCGAGCGCGCGATGGACCGGGATCCGACCTCACGCACCGGCACCGCCGCCGCATTCGGCGAGCAGTTGCGTGCGGTCGAGGAACACCACGGGCTGCCGGTGGACGAGCTACCGGTGCCCGATGCCAGCGAGCCCACCGACCTCGGCGCCGCGCACCCCCGCGCCACGACCGGCACCGGCCGCCGGCGGCGGACCGGATCCGGCCGGCTGACCCCACCGGTGCCTGCCACGCGGCTGCGCCCACCGACGGCGACCCGCCCCCTGGTGGTCCGCGAGCGCCTGCTGCGGCTGCTGCGTGTGGGTGGGCGGCGCATCCTGACGGCCATCACCGCCCCGCCGGGCTTCGGCAAGACCACCCTGGCCGCACAATGGTCGCGCGAACTGGCCGACAACGGCGTCCAGGTGGCCTGGCTGTCCGTCGACAGTGACGACAACGGGGCCGTGCGGCTTCTGGCGCATCTGCTCGAATCCCTCCGACAGGTGCGGCCGGCCCTGGCCCAGGATCTCGGCGCGGTCCTCGAGGAGTACGGCGACGACGCCACGCAGTATGTGCTCACCGCGTTGATCAACGAAATCCAGGAGTCCGAGGAGCACGTCGCTCTGATCATCGACGACTGGCACCGAGTCTCCGACTCCGCGACCATCGCTGCGATGGCGTACCTGTTGGACAACGCCGACCCCGATCACCTGCAGATCATCGTGACCAGCCAGGCGCGCACCGGACTGCCGCTGAGCCGCATGCGGCTGCGCGACGAGCTGATCGAGGTGGACGCGGCCACCCTGCGGTTCGACCCTCCGGAGGTACGACGGCTGCTGGTCGAGCTGGCCGGACTCCGCCTGACCGACAACGACGTCGACGCACTGACCCGCGCCACCGGCGGCTGGGTGGCCGCGCTGCAGCTGGTTTCGCTGTCGCTGCGCGACAGCGACGATCCGGCAGGGCTGATCCGCGGAATCACCGGCCGCCACCATGTCATCGGGGAATACCTCGCCGAGAACGTCCTCGACACCCTCGAACCCCGAATTCTCGAGTTCCTGCTCGCCACCTGCATCTGCGAGTACGTCTCTGCAGAGCTGGCAACCGTGCTCACCGGAACGACTCGATGCCAGTCGTTGCTCGAGGAGATCGAGGACCGGGGCCTGTTCCTGCGCCGGATGGACGAGGACCGCACCTGGTTTCGCTACCACCACCTGTTCCGAGAGTTCCTGCAACGCCGAATCGAACGCGAGACCCCCGAACGCGTGACGCAGCTGCACCGCACCGCGGCCCAATGGTTCGCCGAGCACGCGATCATCCGCGACGCGGTGACCCACGCCCAGGCCGCGGGGGATCAGGAGATGGCCGTCGACCTGGTCGAACGGCACGGCGCGAGCCTGCTCGAGCACTCCCAGGTGACGTCCACGCTGGCGCTTCTCGACAAGCTACCCCCGGCGGTGCTGTCCAACCGCCCCCGCTTGCAACTGATGGTGGCATGGACCACGATCCTGTTGAACCGCGTTCGCCCCGCCGAACAGGCCCTCGAGGCCGTCGAATCCCTTTTCACCACCGCGCCTCTCACCGCCGACGAGACCGAGGACCTGCGAGCCGAAGTCGGGGTGGTGCGTGCCGTCGTAGCGGCCCGGTGCGACCGCTTCGACACCATCGACGAGCTGGTCCGCCCCAGCCTGGCCCGGGCCGACTCGCTCTCACCCTGGGTAGTGTCCGCGGCCGCGAACCTCGCCAGCATGGCCGCGATCTACCGGTTCGATTTCGACGCGACGGAGCGGCTTCAGGAGTGGGCCGCGCCATACCACGCCCGCAACCACGGGCCATACGCCCACATGCACAGCTATTGCTGCCTCGGCCTCGCCGCGCACGAACGACTCGACATCGCCACCGCCGAGGAGCGGTTCCGGCAGGGTCTGCGGGTATCCCGCAGCCGGGGCGACGGGCACTCTCTCGCCGCCCGACTCGCGGCGTCACTGCTCGGCGAGCTGCTGTACGAGCAGGACCGCCTCGACGAGGCGGAACGACTCCTCGACGAGGCCTACCTGCTCGGTTACGAGGGCGGTGCCGTGGACTTCAAGGTGGCCCGGTACGCGATCGGCGCCCGGATCAAGGCGGTGCGGGGCGATCGCGCGGCGGCCGCGCAGCGCCTGGATGCGGGCGCTCGGGCCGCGCACACGCTGACGTTACCCAGGCTGCGGGCCCGGATCGAGGAGGAACGCGTACGGTTGCGGCTGCCCCCGACCGCCGGCATTCCCCCGCGCCCCCCGATCGCCTATGCGGAGCGGCGCCGGCCGGTGCACGGGGTCGACGCGATCACCGCCCAACTCGACGAGACCGTCGCCATCTGGGCACTGCTCGACGACGACACACCGGCGGCGACGGAGTTGGCCTGCACCTGGGCGCAGGAATGGGTGGACATGCTCGCAGACGCCGGCCGGCCGCGGGCGCTACTGCAGGCACGGCGGCTGCTGGTCGACACCCTCGCCGCGGCCGACCGCGCCGACGAGGCCAAGGAGTTGCTCGCGACGATCACCGCGCAATGCGCCACGCTCGGCATCGTGCGCTACCTGCTCGACGGCGGGCCGCACCTGGTGGCGCTGCTCGCGGATCTGCGCGCGGACTGGGAGGCCGGGCGGTGGCGAGACGAGTGGCCCGCGGTGCCCGACCGATTCTGGGACGCGGTCACCCCGACAGAACCGTGATGCCCCGCCCATGCGCTCATCGCATCGTCCACAACCTCAGCGGCGCATCCACCCGCATCCCGCGGCCCCACTCCGACCGCGGGAGGGCGCGAACCTGCGGACCAACGCCCGGCCTCGTCGCGCCACCCGCCAGACTGGTCGATGCGTTGGTCAGAATCTGCCGCGCGGGGTGTTCGGCCGACGATCGGGTGTGCGAGAGGATGAAGCGTTCCTGACGCTCTCCGTCACGGTGCGTTGTTCGAGGTAAACCGCCGCAGTGGCCGAATCCGAATTCCGGCATTCTGCCCGATGCGGTCACCGATGCCGTGGACGCAGCGCACGGCCACATCCGGGCCCTGCTCATCCGTCGTCCTCCACGTGGGCGGGGATCGCTTCGCGGCCACCATGGTGGTCCTGCCGGAAGGGCTGTACTTCGGCCGGCTGGGCACCGACAGCGCCCACGACCTCGTCGACACGTATCCGGCCGGCACCCTGGCCCTGCCCCACGTGCGCGGCCGCGCCGCGTTCTCGCTTCCGGCGAAGGCCGTCGAGCACGCCGCACGCTAGGCCGGCGGCATCACCGCCGTCGACGCGCTCGAACACCTCCGCGAGACCGTCGGACCCGATTCGGACAGCCCCACGGTCGACGCGCATCTGGCGCAGCGCCGGTACCGGGTGGTGGTGCGCGCAGGGAAGCCGCAGACTCCGTCCACCACGGATACGGAGCCGGCGCACCGGTCGCCTGGAATCGGTGGATCGTCGAGGAACGACACACGATCCCGTCCGAGCCGACTTGTCCACGCCGCTCCCCTCACCGGCGCGGTCCACCTACAGAAAAAACTCTGCGGCTCAATTACATCCGGTTGGTGAACATGGTGGATCTCGTCTACCTCGCCGTGGCAGCGGAAGTGCCGGCAGCAGACCTGCTGCAGCCGCGGCCCAATTATTGCCGGATGACCGGGGAACTCCGACTTCGCGGGCGGCCGCGGGATTGCTCCAACCGCGGGCGCAACTCACCACCCGATCCTCTATCGGGAGGAGCCGCTACGGGGAGTGCTCGAGTCCCGTCTCGCTCGGTGACCTTCGGACCGCATGGACCCGATAAAGCTCATGCTCGCCGGCGAAGCCTTTCAGCGTGTACCTGCCCGCCGGCTCCGCGGCCACTGCCGCGCTGTCCAGCCGACGCATCGCTGCGACGTCGACAAGCACCTCGAGTGGTTTGGCGATCGAAGCGATGCGGCTCGCCCGGTTGAGCGGTCGACCGATCCAATCACCGGCACTGCGCACGGCAGTGCCCCATGCGATCCCGGCATGCAGCGGCGGAAGACCCTGCCGGTGCGCGGCAGCAAGGAGCTCCAGCACCACCGTGGCCAGACTCGTCGGGTCCGGGGACAGCAGCAGCACCGCGTCCCCGACGGTCTTCACGAACCGCACCGGCGGGGCCACCACATCCGTGGTCAGAGCATCGAGTCGATCGGCCAACTCACCGAGCTCCGATGGCGACAGTTGCTCCCCGAGACCGGTGAACCCGACCAGATCGGCGAAGCACACCGCGACCTCGTGTGCCCCGGGATCACGGTGATCGACCGTGTCGGCGTGGATCTGCTGACGCAGATACTGCCGAAGGCGCGTCGTGACGGCGCGACCGAGCAAGCGGGATTGAAACTCCGCGAACCGTCGTAGCTCGCGGGCATAGCGCAGTGCCATCTCGGGGTGATCGGCGTCGGCATCGAGCTGCCGCTGAATCAAGGACACGGTCGCGCCGGCGAGGGTCGCGGTATTTCTGCCCACAATCCGGGCGAACGCGAACAGGTCGGCGTCCGCGCCGCCGAGAGCGCGGTACTCGGCCAACAGCCGGGCCAGACGCAGGTCGTCCTCGCTGTAGTCCGCCGCCCCCGCGGTCGACACCCCACGGCCCATCGAGCGAAACCACCGCTCCACATCCGACCTGGAGAGGCCGGTCCGCCCCGAGATCTGTTCGATCGTGTAGGTGACCCCGCGGGGAGTCAACGCATCGTCGAACAGCAGATATCCCAGCTGGCCTCGCCGGGTGGCCTCGGTCAGCGCTGCCACGTTTGCGCCATGGTCGGCGAGGTGCAGCAGGACGCGGATGCGGCGTGCTCTGGCTACTCCCCCCAGCCCGTCCAGCAAGCCGGCCGCCGCGAACTCACGAACGCGACGTCGGCGGCGGCACAGCCGGGACGGCGCGGACAGCAGACGCCTCGCCAACGAAAGGAGCACTTCTGGATTGTCCCGGCTCGCGCCGCCTCCTGTCCCAGGAGTCTCGCGTCCATGACGACGACGTCGAAACGACCGGCGTCGGACATGGCCACTGCTGCCGCAAACGTCGCTCGGTACCTCGGGGTGACCAGGACGCCCTTCAGGATCAGCACTCGGTACCGGTGCCTCATGCAGCACACAGAACCCGGTCGGTCGATCGGGGCGATCGCCTCGACGTCGACGAGCCGTGCCTGAACGCCGTGGGCGAGCGCACCGAGAATCCGGGGCACCGCACCGCCGGAGGACGCGATCGCTCGCGCTGCCGGCTCCGGCCGACGGCCGGTGCTCTAATTCCTCCCCGACTCACACGGCCGCAACCCCCGAAAAAGCCTGTCCGGGTCGAGTTCGGCGGCGGGGGGAACGACCACACCGATCGCCCGGGCCTCGGTCACCGCCCGGGCGAGCAACAGGCGGGCCTGCTCGTAGCGGCACCGAAGGTCCTCGGGCAACGCAACATGGCGCAGTGCGACTCCGGCGGGGACCTCGTCGAGCGCCTCTGCGACCAGGGATCGCACGATGAGAATTCCTGTCTGCACACCCTCGACCGCCCAGCGTTGTTGCCAATCCATGCCGACCGCCCTCGACTCGGCTCAGCACCGATTTCACCTGCCGCAATTATCCGCCCCACAAGTCCCTGTAGTCACGCCTCGAAACTGGGCATCGCCGTCGGCGTCGGTGCACATCGTCCGTAGCTGCTCGAGGGGGACCGCTTCCGCGAGGGGTCTACTCCGCTTCGGCAGTGAAGTACCCCGCCAGGCGCGCCTCCGCGAGAGCGCGCCTCAACAGATCCGTTGCCTGCACCTCCAACACCAGGCCGATACAGACGAGATCCACCATGTCGGTGATTCCTTCGCCTCGTTCCAGGCGCAGGATCGTGTGGTGGCTGACGCCGCTCGCCTTGGCGAGAGCGCCGTGAGTCAGGTGCCTGCGGAGTCGCTCCACTCGAAACTCCTCGGCAACCGGTCGCTGAGGTCGATTCCGCGGTCGTCGGGACAGATGACCCGGCCATGACTCGAACCTACGTCACCGAACGTGCAGGCGACAGAAGTGCGGGCGACGAAAGGGGCCCGCCGCCGACCGGCCGAGGATCAGTGCTGAACCCCGTCAGGCTTCGGTGACACTGGGCTTCTGATCCTCGACAACAAAGCTGGCACGGGTGTGGATGGGCGCGCCCGGGCGCCGGACATAGGGAACGACGCGGAAGTCGTTCCGCCACACCTGATGATCCAGGGCGACGCGCACGTATCCACGCTGCGCGTTGAAGAACTTCATGTCGGGATTGGCGGCCAGCAGGCGGCGCCCGGTGTCGTTCATGTCGGCGCCGTCGCCAGCTGAGGTGATCGACGTTCCCGAGAATTCCGCCGCAACGACCGGTGATTCCGGATCGGCGTAGTCCCGGCGCAAGTCGGCGACGATGTTCTGGTGGCGGTCCCCGGTGATCACCACCAGATTGCGGACGCCGCGATCCGCCGCAGCGCCGAGGACGGTGTTGCGATCGGCGACGTACCCGTCCCAGGAATCGGACGACACGACCGTCTCCGGCCCGGGATCGTTGTCGGTCTGGCCCATCGCCACCTGATTGCCGATGATCTGCCAACGGACCGCCGAGTCGATGAATCCATCGATCAGCCAGTCCCGTTGCGGTGCACCCAATATCGTGCGGTCGGTGTCAAGCCGGTCGGCGCAGTTCGCGGTGACGTCCTCCCCGCAGGCCTGCCGGTCCCGATATTGCCGTGTATCGAGCATGGTGATCTGCGCGAGATCACCGAAGCGATAGCGACGGTGCAGGCGCATCCCCGGCCCGGAGGGCCGCTGCGCGAGTCGCAGCGGCTGATGCTCGTACAACGCCTGGAAGGCAGCGGCTCGGCGCCGACGGAACAGCGCGGAGATGCGATAGATGTCGATGCCCAGTCCCGGCGCATCGGCGGCCCAGTTGTTGTCGACCTCGTGATCGTCCATGGTCACAATCCAGGGAAAAGCTGCATGCGCGTCCCGCAGCGGCTGCTCCGCTTTGTACTGTGCGTAGCGCAACCGGTAGCCGGGCAGATCGACGGCTTCGTCACGGTCCACTCCCATCGACATTCCCTCACGGCCGCGCCTCCACCCGCGTTCGTAGATGTAGTCGCCCAGATGGACGACCAAATCGAGGTCCTCATCGCTCATGTGCTCGTATGCGGTGTAGAACCCCGAACTCCACGATTGACAGGAGGCGAACGCAAACCGCATCCGCGAGGTGGATTGTCCCGGAGCAGGGGCCGTGCGGGTCCGGCCCACCGGAGAGATCGCCGAGCCGGCACGAAACCGGTAGAAGTACCAGCGAGAGGGCTCCAAGCCGTGGATCTCCGGGTGCACGCTGTGGGCGAGTTCGCGCGTCGCGACAGCCGTACCGCGCGTCACCACCTGCCGGAAGCTCTCATCGTGCGCGACTTCGTATTCGACGGTCACCGGATCCCACCCCATGCCGCCGCGCCCGCCGGGGGCAAGCGGGTCCGGTGCCAGACGGGTCCACAGGACGACACCGTCCGGTGTCGGATCTCCCGATGCCACACCGAGTACGAACGGGTCATCTCCTCGCCACCGCGGCGCCGGCAAGCGCGCGCTGCTCACCCCCGACGTACCCACCAGCACCGCAGCCGCTCCGGCCATACCGACTCGCAACACCTGCCGACGGGAGAGGGACATACACCACGGTATATCCCGGCTGCAGTCAGCGAGCCGGACGACGGGGTGCATCACTATCGAGACTGCTCCAGGCCCGCTTCGGCCGCCGGTGCCGCCCTGGCAGCCCGAACCTCACCCGCCTGCCCCCGCACCGGCGCAGTACACGTCGCTCGTCGCCCCCGGCCCCGATTGGCTGGCCGGGCGGCTGTGCGACCGACGGATCGTCCGGCTGACGGGTCGTCTCGACCACGCTCGCGCTGCTCGACACCTCCGGCGACGACCCGGTGCAGCTGTGGCCGCACGACGTCGAGGCCGACCGGCAGCAGTTGCGGGCACTGCAGCAACACCTCGCGGACGTCTGCCGGCGCCCCGTGGAAGAGATCGCCGAGAACATGCGCGCACACCGGATCCTGACCGCCGAGCAGGCCCGTGACTACGGCCTGATCGACGCGGTCGGCGGGAACCGGACGCCGCCGCGCCGCGACCGCCGGGTGACGCGGCGGTCAGCCGAGGAACACCGCGACCCGATCCGCGAGATCGAGCAGCGGCTGCGGGAAGACGCCGAGCACCACCGTCATCACCGCCCCGGCGGCGACCGCGACGGTTGTCAGCACACTGGGGACCACGACCGTCGGGGCGTCGCGGTCCGGCTCGTCGAAGAACATCAGCACGATGACGCGCACGTAGAAGTACGCCGCGATCGCGCTGCTGACCACGCCGACGATCACGAGTGGAACGGCTCCGCTGCCCGCCGCCGCCCCGAATACGGCGAACTTACTGACGAACCCGCTCGTGAGCGGGATGCCGGCGAACGCGAGGAGGAACAGGGCGAAGACCGCGCCGACGAGGGGTGAGCGCCGGCCGAGCCCCGCCCAGCGGGACATGTGGGTCGCCTCCCCGAGATCGTCGCGGACCAGGGTCACCACGGCGAACGCGCCGAGGGTGCTGAATCCGTAGGCGAACAGGTAGAACATCGTCGACGCCAGCCCCGCCCGGTCGGCGGCGATCAGGCCGGTGAGGATGAAGCCGGTGTGGGCGACCGACGAGTAGGCCAGCATCCGCTTCACGTCGTTCTGCGTCACGGCCAGCACCGATCCCGCCACCATCGTCAGGATCGCGACGCCCCACAGCAGGGGACGCCAGTCGTCGCGCAGCCCGGGCAGCGCCACGTAGAACACCCGCAGCATCGCGCCGAACGCCGCGACCTTGGTGGCCGCCGCCATGAAGGCGGTGATCGGTGTGGGCGCCCCCTGATAGACGTCGGGGATCCACGAGTGGAACGGCACCGCCCCGATCTTGAACAGAAGGCCCACCGCGAGCATCGCCGCGCCGATCAATGCCAGTGTGTCCCCGTCCGCGCGGCCCGCGACGGCGTCGGCGATGCCCGCCAACCGGACCGTGCCCGCGTAGCCGTACAGCAGCGCCACGCCGAAGAGGAAGAAGGCCGAGGAGAACGCGCCGAGCAGGAAGTACTTCAGTGCCGATTCCTGCGAGAGCAGGCGCTGCCGCCGGGCCAGGCCGCACAGCAGGTACAGGGGCAGCGACAGGACCTCGAGCGCGATGAACATCGTGAGCAGGTCGTTCGAGGCCGGGAACAGCAGCATCCCGCCGACCGCGAACAGCACCAACGGAAAGACCTCGGTCTGCGACATCCCCACCGCGGCGGCCTCGCGCTCGGCGAGGCTGCCCGGCACCGCGGACGCCTGCGGGGCGAATGCGTCGGCACCGCCGGCGCCCGTCGCCGCCGCCGCGCCCGGTCCCCCCGCAGTGGCGCCGCGGGCGCCCGGCTCGATTCCGCGTTCGGCGACGAGCAGCACCGCGAGGATCGAGACGAGCAGGATGGTGCCCTGCAGGAACAGAGTGGGCCCGTCGACCGCCACCGCGTCCACCGCGGCGGTGTACCCGGGCGCGGCCTCGGCGGAGAAGTCCAGCCCCGCGGCGAGCACGACGACGGCCACGAACGCGGCCACGAGACCACCGAGCGCGAGCAGCAGCTGGCTCGCGTACCGGCCGCGGCGGGGAACGAACGCCTCGACGAGCACTGCGGCGACGGCCACCCCGAACACGATCAGCATGGGGGAGAGCGGGCCGTATTCGAGGTCGGGGGCCGGAATCGCCTGAGCGAGAACGGTGGTGCCGTCCGAGAGAGTCACCTGTGCGTCCCTCCGTGAGTGTCGGGCCCGGTCCCGCCGCCCGCGACGGGCTCGGCCGGCGCGGGCGGCGCCGGATCGGGCTGGTCGACCGTGACCAGGACCCGGCTCACCGCCGGGGTGATCACGTCGAGGGCGGGTTTCGGATACACGCCCAGGACGAGGAGCAACGCGATGAGCGGCACCACGACGGCGAGTTCGCGGGGCACCAGATCGGACACGTGCTCGTTGCCGTCGGTGACCGGTCCGGTCATCATGCGCTGGTACAGCCACAGCACGTAGATCGCCGAGAGGACGAGTGCGAGCACTGCGAACACGGCAGCGACCTGGTAACGCGGATACGTGCCGATCAGCACCAGGAATTCGCTGACGAACGGCGCCAGGCCGGGAAGGGACAGGGTCGCCAGTCCCGCGACGAGGAACGTGCCGGCCAGGACGGGGGCGACCTTGCGGACGCCACCGTAGGCGGCGATCGCGCGGGATCCCCGCCGGGAGACGAGGAACCCGGCGATCAGGAACAGCGCCGCGGTGGAGATGCCGTGGTTGACCATGTACAGCGTCGAACCGGCCTGCCCCTGGCTGGTCATCGCGAAGATGCCGAGGATGATGAACCCGAAGTGCGAGATGGAGGTGTAGGCGATCAGGCGCATCACGTCCGTCTGGCCGATGGCGACCGCCGCGCCGTAGACGATGCCGATCACCGCGAGCGTGACGATCACCGGCGCGAAGTACACCGACGACTCGGGAAACAGTTGCAGGCAGTAGCGCAGCATGCCGAACGTGCCGACCTTGTCGACCACGGCCATCATCAGCACCGCCCCGGCCGGGGTGGCCTGCACCGCGGCGCCGGGCAGCCAGGTGTGGAACGGCCACAACGGTGCCTTCACGGCGAAGGCGAACATGAAGCCGAGGAACAGCGCGTGGAGCACCACGGCGTCGGCGCCGAGACCGCCGCCGGTCACGGCGGCGACGATGTCCCGGAAGTCGAAGGTGCCGGCGCCCTGCCGGGCGGTGACCACGTACAGCCCGATGACCGCGGCCAGCATGATCAGTCCGCCGAACAGGTTGTAGAGCAGGAACTTCACCGCCGCGCGGGAGCGCTGCGTGCGATCCCCGAGACGATCCCCGAATCCTCCGATGAGGAAGTACATCGGAATGAGCATCGCTTCGAAGAAGATGTAGAACAGCAGCACGTCGAGGGCGGTGAACGACACCATCACCATCGCCTCGACCGTCAGCATCAGCGCCATGTACAGCTGCGTGGTGCGCCGCGGCGCGGATCCCCGGGCGGTCGCGGCGGACTCGGCCTGTGTCGCGTCGTTCCAGCCCGCCAGCATCAGCAGCGGAAGCAGCACCGCGGTCAGCAGCACCAGCACGAGCGCGATACCGTCCACGCCCAGCGTGTATCGGGCGCCCAGGGCCGGAATCCACTCGTGGGATTCGACGAACTGGTACTGCTCACCTGCCGGATCGAATCCGACCGCCAGTGCGCAGGCCAGTACGAGCACCACGGCCGCGACCGCCAGCGCCGTCGTCTTGGCGAGGCTTCGCATGCGGGCGGGAAGCGCCAGCACGACGACGGCACCAACGAGCGGAACCACCCACAGGGTCGTCAACCAGGGAAAGTCGTCCACTACAGCCTCCCCAGCACCATCGTCGCGACCACGACGGCCGCGCCTACCAACATGGACAAGCCGTAGGACCGCACGAAACCGGTCTGCAGGTGCCGCATCCGGGCGGACAGCGCGCCGACCGTGGCGGAGATCCCGTCGACCGCGCCGTCGACGCCCTTGTCGTCGACGGTCACCAGGGTCGAGGTCAGGGACCGTCCGGGCCGCATGAACACCGCCTCGTTGACCGCGTCGCCGTAGAGATCCCTGCGGGCGGCGACGGTGAACACCGATACCTCGGCGGGGGCGACCTCGGGAATGTCGCGCCGAGCGTACTGCCGGTAGGCCACCGCGGCACCGGCGAGCACGACGGCGAGGGTGAGGGCGGTGGTCACCCACACCGGCAGCAGGTGTTCGGCCTCGTACGTCCCCACCACCGGCTCGAGCCAGTTCTGCAGCGCTCCCCCCAGGCTGAGCGCAGCACCGGCGCCGACCGAACCCACGGCCAGCACGATCATGGGCACCGTCATCACGGCCGGCGCCTCGTGGGGATGGACGTCGGCGGCCCAGCGACGCCGGCCGAAGAAGGTCATCAGCATCACCCGCGTCATGTAGAACGCGGTGATGCCGGCACCGAGCAGGGCGGCCGTCCCGAGGACGACGCCTTCGGCGCCGCCCGCTCCGAAGGCGGCCTCGATGATCTTGTCCTTGGAGAAGAAGCCGGCGAACGGCGGGATGCCGATGATCGCGAGGTAGCCGAGGCCGAAGGTGACGAACGTGACGGGCATGACGGTGCGCAGACCGCCGTAGCGGCGCATGTTCACCTCGTCGTTCATCCCGTGCATCACCGATCCGGCACCGAGGAACAGTCCGGCCTTGAAGAAGCCGTGGGTGAGCAGGTGCATGATCGCGAAGGCGTACCCGGCGGGACCGAGGCCGGCGGCGAGGACCATGTAGCCGATCTGGCTCATCGTCGACGCGGCGAGCGCCTTCTTGATGTCGTCCTTGGCGCAGCCGATGACGGCCCCGAACAGCAGGGTCACCGCGCCCACGAGCACGACGGCGAGTTGCGCGGTGGGGGCGAGGTCGAAGATCGCATCGGACCGGACGATCAGGTAGACGCCCGCGGTGACCATGGTGGCGGCGTGGATCAGCGCCGACACCGGTGTCGGGCCTTCCATCGCGTCACCGAGCCAGGACTGCAGCGGCACCTGCGCGGACTTGCCGCAGGCGGCGAGCAGCAGCACGAGGCCGAGTGCGGTGAGCACGCCGTCGCTCGCACCCTCGGCCCCGCCGAAGACGTCGTCGAAGGTGACGGAACCGAACGTCGCGAACATGATCATCATGGCGACTGCCAGGCCCATGTCGCCGACGCGGTTGACGACGAACGCCTTCTTCGCGGCGGTTGCGGCGGACGGCTTGTACTGCCAGAACCCGATGAGCAGGTACGAGGCGAGACCGACACCCTCCCAGCCCACGTACAGGCCGAGGTAGTTGTCGGCGAGGACGAGCAGCAGCATCGCCGCAAGGAAGAGGTTGAGGTAGGCGAAGAACAACCGGCGCCCGGGAGCGACGGAGCGACCCGACGCATCCGGAGCGGAGCCGGCGGAGCGACCCGACGCATCCGGAGCGGAGCCGGCGGAGCGACCCGAGGGGTCGGGGCCGTGTGCCATGTACCCGACCGAGTAGATGTGGATGAGTGAGCCGACGCCGGTGATCAGCAGCACGAAGCACATCGACAGCTGGTCGAGCTGGAGCCCGAAGTCGATCTGCAGGCCCGCGACCGGTATCCATTCGAAGAGGCTCTGGTTCACGGCACGGTCGGCGGCGTCGCGGCCGAGCATGTCGACGAAGAGGGCGACCCCGAGCGCGAACGAGGCGAGTGCCGTCGCGCATCCGAGCAGGTGTCCCCACGTGTCGCTGCGCCGGCCGGCCAGCAGCAGCACGGCCGCGCCGAGCAGCGGCAGCGCGGGCAGCAGCCAGACGGTGGACGAGATTCCGCCGTTCATGCCGGTCCGCCCGTCGGGGCGCCACCGGCGCGGGCCGTCGTCTCGGGCGCGGTCGTCTCGGGCGCGGTCGTCTCGGGCACAGTCTCCTCCTCGTGCGTGTGCGGACGGGCTGTCCGGGGTCGTCAGTACTTCAGGAGGTTGGCGTCGTCGACGGACACCGAACGCCGGGCGCGGAAGATGGTCATGATGATCGCCAGGCCGACGACGACCTCGGCGGCGGCGACGACCATGGTGAAGAACGCGATGACCTGACCGTCGAGGTTGCCGTGCATGCGGGCGAACGTGACGAACGCCAGGTTCGCGGCGTTGAGCATGAGCTCGATGCACATGAACACGACGATCGCGTTGCGGCGCAGCAGGACACCGACCGCACCGATGGTGAACAACAGGGCGGACAGGTACAGGTAGTTCTCGGGGTTCACCGCGATCCCTCCTCACCGGACGAGCCGCGTCGGGGTGCGTCGCCCGCGCGTGGGCCGGCTGCTCCGTCGGCGGACATCGCCCGCCGCCGGAGCACCTCGCTGACCGACAGGTCCGAGTACGATCCGTCGGGCAGCCGGGCCGGCACGTCGACCGCGTTGTGGCGGGCGTAGACCCCGGGACTCGGCAGCGGGGTGGCGCGGCCGCCGGCGCGGAAGCGTTCCTGCGACAGTTCCTGCTGGGTCTTGCGCAGCCCGAAGCGTTCCCGATGGGCGAGGACCATGGCGCCGATCGTGGCGGTGATCAGCAGGGCTCCGGTGAGTTCGAACGCCCAGACGTACCGTACGAAGATCAGCTCGGCCAGGCCGGCGATGTTGCCTGCGGCGTTCGCGTCGTCGAGGCCGGCGAACTCCCCGACGGCGGCGTTGCCGAGACCGCCGACGAGCAGCAGCCCGAATCCGAGGCCGGCCGCGATCGCGGCGACCCGCTGGCCGCGCAGGGTCTCGACGAGCGCGTCGGAGGAATCGACGCCGACGAGCATGACCACGAACAGGAACAGCATCATGACCGCCCCCGTGTACACCACGATCTGCACGACGCCGAGGAACAACGCGTCCTGGGCGATGTAGAACACCGCGAGGATGATCATGGTGACGGCGAGGAACATCGCCGAGTACACGGCCTTGGTCGCGGTGACGACGCCCAGTGCGCCGATCACCGCGAGTGTTCCGAGGATCCAGAACAGCACGGCCTCACCGGTGGACGTGCGGGTGAAGGCCTCGGCCGCCAGCAGCGCCGGAGTCATCGGGTCCATCGAGACCACTCCCCTCTCCGCCGGTCACGCCACATCGCGGCCGCCTCGCGGCTGCGTCGGTTCCCGGTCGGCTTCGACGGTTCCGTCGGCGGCCGACGTGGTGCCGGGCGCGGCCTCGGTCACCGTGCCGAGGTAGTAGTCCTCGTCCGTCGTGCCCGGGTACATGTCGTGGGGCGGGGCGGCCATGCCGGGCGCGAGCGGCGCGAGCAGCCTGGTCTTGTCGTAGATCAGGTCGGTCCGGTTGTCGTCGGCCATCTCGTACTCGTTGGTCATGGTCAACGCCCGCGTCGGGCAGGCCTCGATGCACAGCCCGCACCCGATGCACCGCAGGTAGTTGATCTGGTAGACGCGTCCGTAGCGCTCCCCCGGCGAGTATCGCTCGGTGTCGGTGTTGTCCGCACCCTCGACGTAGATGGCGTCGGCGGGGCACGCCCAGGCACACAGTTCGCACCCGATGCACTTCTCCAGTCCGTCGGGATGGCGGTTGAGCTGATGTCGGCCGTGGTAGCGCGGTGCGGTCGGTTCCTTCTGCTCGGGGTAGCGCTCGGTCTGGGCCTTGTGGAACATTGCCCTGAAGGTCACTCCGAATCCCGCGATGGGATCGAGGAAGTCAGGCATCGCGGTTCTCCTCGGTGGTCGGATCGGAACGGCGCCCGACGCCGGCTGCGGCGACGGGGGTGCGTCGCTGCCGCGGCGGCAGCGTCTGGCCGGGCAGCGGCGGGACGGGGAAGCCCCCGGCCATCGGGTCGAACGGCTCGGCGGTCGCCGCAGACGGAGGGGCCGCCGTCCCGCCGGGGGTCCCGGTGGGCCGGGGGCGGCCGGCGCGCATGCGGTTCCACATGAGCGACGGCACCGCCAGGGCGACGACGACACCCGCCGCGGCGAGGACGAACTGCCACCGGTCCAGGCCCTCCGTGCGCAGGACGCGGATCACGGCGACGACCATGATCCAGGCGAGCGCCACCGGAATCAGCACTTTCCAGCCCAGGTTCATGAACTGGTCGTACCGCAGCCGGGGCAGTGTGCCGCGCAACCATACGAACAGGAACAGGAATCCCCACACCTTGAGGACGAACCAGAGCAGCGGCACCCAGCCGGAGTTCGCGCCCTCCCACATGTTCAGCGGCCACGGCGCGCGCCAGCCGCCGAGGAACAGGGTGGTGGCCAGCGCCGAGACCGTCACCATGTTGACGTACTCGGCGAGCATGAACATCGCGAACTTCAGCGACGAGTACTCCGTGTGGAAGCCGCCGACGAGTTCGCCCTCGGCTTCGGGCAGGTCGAACGGTGCCCGGTTGGTCTCGCCGACCATCGCCGTGACGTAGATCAGGAACGAGGGCAGGAGCAGGAAGACGTACCAGACGCCGTCCTGGGCGGCGACGATGCCGGAGGTGGACAGCGTGCCCGACAGCAGGAAGACGGCCGCGAACGAGAGGGCCATCGCGATCTCGTAGGAGATCACCTGCGCCGTCGAGCGCAGACCGCCCAGCAGCGGGTAGGTGGACCCGGACGCCCAGCCGGCGAGCACGATGCCGTAGACGCCGATCGAGGTGGCCGCGAGGATGTACAGCACGGCCACGGGCAGGTCCGTCAACTGCAGCGGCGTGCGCTGGCCGAACACGGAGACCACCGGCCCGAGCGGGATGACGGCGAACGCCATGAACGCCGGCACTGTCGCGATGATCGGCGCGAGGACGTAGATGGGTTTGTCCACGCCCGCGGGCACGATGCCCTCCTTCAGGGCGAGTTTGACGCCGTCGGCGAGGCTCTGCAGCAACCCGCGCGGGCCCACCCGGTTCGGGCCGACCCGCATCTGCATGCGCGCCAGGATCTTTCGCTCCGCAAGAATCGCGACGAGCACCGTCAACACCAGGAAGGCGAAGACGGCCACCGCCTTGACGACGACCAGCCACCACGGATCCTGACCGAACGACGCCGGATCGGGGTACCCGGACTGCGCCGACAGGGCACCGGGAACCGGCACCGCCGCGGCGCCGAACAGAACGGCGTCACTCATCGGTCACCTCCTGCGACCGGGCGTCGCCCCGGCGGATCCGGACGGTGTCCCCCACGGACGCGGCCAGTTGCCGATGCACCGCGCATCCCGGCGAATTGAGCGGCACCCACACGACCCGGTCGGGCATGTCGGCGATCGCCAAGGGCAGCGTGATCGAGCCCCGGTCCGTCGCGACGGTCACCGGATCCCCGGCGTCGGCGCCGATCTCGGCGGCGGTGACGGCGGACAGCCGGGCCACCGGCCGGCGGGCGGTCCCGGCGAGATGCGGTTCGCCGTCCTGCATCCGTCCGCGGTCGAGGAGCATCCGCCATCCCGCGAGCACCGCCTCACCGGGGCCCGGCTGCGGGCGGTCCCGCGGCGCGACGTCCGGTGGACCGGCAGGTGCGCCGTCCCAGGAACCCAGCGCCACGAGCTCGTCGAGAGCCGCCGCGGCGTCGACGAGGCCGAGGCGGACGCCCATCTCGTCGGCGATCGCGCCGAGGACCCGCTGATCCGGCAGGGCGCCGGTGTTGCGCAACGCGGCGGCGAAGGGGCGCGCCCGGCCCTCCCAATCGAGGAAGGTTCCCGGTTTCTCCACCGCGGGTGCGACGGGGAAGACGACGTCGGCCCGGTCGGTGATCGCGCTGCGCCGCAGTTCCAGGCTGACGACGAAGCCGGCGGCGTCGACCGCGGCGACAGCGGCGTGCGGGTCGGGCAGGTCGTCGACGTCGACCCCGCCGATCACCAGGGCTCCGAGCGTGCCCGACGCGGCGTCGGTGAGGATCTGCGCCGTGTCCCGGCCGGCGGACGGCGGCAGGTCCGGCACGCCCCAGACGGCGGCGACCTGGCGTCGGGCGTCGGCGTCGGTGACCGGTCGGGCGCCGGGCAGAAGTCCCGGCAGGGTCCCGGCCTCCAGCGCACCGCGTTCACCGGCCCGCCGCGGGATCCACGCCAGCCGCGCGCCGGTGTCGTCGGCGAGACGGCCGACGGCCGACAACGCCCCCGGCACCGCGGCCAGCCGCTCCCCCACCAGGACGACCGCACCGGGTCGGCGCAGGAGCTCGGCGGTCTCCGCTTCGTCCCGGTGTCCGGGCCGACCGGCGAGGCGGAGGGTGTCGAGCAGGTCCGGTTCGGCGCCCGGGACGGCCGGCAGGAGCCGGCCGGACAGCTTCTCGAGGCCACGGCTCGCGAACGGTGCGATCGCGCGCACCGCCAGCCCCCGCCTGCGGACCGCCTTGCGCAGCCGCAGGAACACGATGGGCGACTCGTCCTCGGGCTCGAATCCGGCGAGCAGCACCGCGGGGGCGTTCTCGAGGTCGTCGTAGGTCACGGCGCCGGCGCCGGGCCACCGCCCGGCGACCCGGGCCGCCAGGAATTGTGCCTCCTCCGCGGAATGCGGACGCGACCGGAAGTCGATGTCGTTGGTGTCCAGGCCGATACGCGCGAACTTGCCGTACGCGTACGCGTCCTCGACGGTGACGCGGCCGCCGACGAGCACGCCGGTACGGCCGCGCGCGGCGGTGAGTCCGCGGGCGGCGACCCGCAGGGCGTCGCGCCACGAGGCGGGTGCGAGCGTGCCGTCGTCGCCCCGGACCAACGGGATGGTGAGGCGGTCGGGCTGGGTGGCGTAGGTGAAGGCCCACCGGCCCTTGTCGCAGTTCCATTCCTCGTTGACCTGCGGGTCGTCACCGGCCAGCCGGCGCAGCACCGTACCGCGCCGGTGGTCGGTGCGCTGGGCGCAGCCGCTGGCACAGTGTTCGCACACGCTCGGGCTCGACACCAGGTCGAACGGCCGGGCGCGGAACCGGTAGGCCGCCCCCGTGAGCGCGCCGACCGGGCAGATCTGCACGGTGTTGCCGGAGAAGTAGGACTCGAACGGTTCCTTCTCGTAGATGCCGACCTGCTGCAGGGCGCCGCGTTCCATCAGTTCGATGAAGGGGTCGCCGGCGATCTGCTGGGAGAACCGTGTGCACCGGGCGCAGAGCACGCATCGCTCGCGGTCCAGGAGGATCTGCGAGGAGAGCGAGATCGGTTTGGGGAACGTGCGTTTGACCTCGGTGAAGCGGGACTCGGCACGCCCGTTCGACATTGCCTGGTTCTGCAGGGGACATTCGCCGCCCTTGTCGCAGACCGGGCAGTCCAGCGGATGGTTGATCAACAGCAGCTCCATCACGCCCTTCTGCGCCTTGTCGGCCACAGGCGACGTCAGCTGCGTGTGCACGACCATGCCGTCCGTCACCGGGGTTGTGCACGAGGCGACGGGCTTGCGCTGGCCCTCCACGTCGACCAGGCACTGGCGGCACGCGCCGACGGGTTCGAGCAGCGGGTGGTCGCAGAATCGGGGAATCTGGACGCCGAGCAGTTCCGCGGCGCGGATGACGAGGGTGCCCTTCGGGACGCTGATCTCGACGCCGTCGACGACGACGGTCACCAGATCGGGCGGGGTCGGCAGGCCGGTGGTGTCGTGGTTGGTGTGGACGCTCATCGCGTACCCCCGTCGTTCGGTCGGCCCGCACCGGCCCCCGCCATGAGGGTGGACAGGTGCGGGTCGAACGGGCAGCCGCCGTGCTCGAAGTGCGCCAGGTACTCGTCGCGGAAGTATTTGATCGACGACGTGATGGGGCTGGTCGCGCCGTCGCCGAGTGCGCAGAACGACCTGCCGAGGATGTTGTCGGAGAGGTCGAGCAGCTTGTCCAGGTCGGCTCCGGTTCCGTCGCCTCGCTCGAGCCGCCGCAGGATCTGCACCAGCCAGTAGGTGCCCTCCCGGCACGGTGTGCACTTGCCGCACGACTCGTGCGCGTAGAACTCGGTCCAGCGCAGCACCGCGCGCACCACGCAGGTGGTCTCGTCGAAGATCTGCAGTGCCTTGGTGCCCAGCATGGAGCCGGCCCCGGCGACGCCTTCGTAGTCGAGCGGGACGTCGAGGTGCTCGTCGGTGAAGAGCGGCGTCGACGAGCCGCCGGGGGTCCAGAACTTCAGCCGGTGCCCGGCCCGCACGCCGCCCGCGTAGTCGAGCAGTTCCCGCAGGGTGATTCCCAGGGGCGCCTCGTACTGGCCGGGTGTCGTCACGTGACCGGACAGGGAGTAGAGCGTGAAGCCCGGTGACTTCTCGGTGCCCATGGAGCGGAACCACTCGATCCCGTTGTGGAGGATCGACGGCACGCTCGCGATCGACTCGACGTTGTTGACGACCGTCGGGCGCGCGTACAGGCCCGCGACGGCGGGGAACGGCGGGCGCAGCCGGGGCTGGCCGCGTCGGCCCTCGAGGGAATCCAGCAGCGCGGTCTCCTCACCGCAGATGTACGCCCCGGCGCCGGCGTGCACGACGAGTTCGAGGTCGTAGCCGCTGCCGAGGATGTCGCGGCCGAGGAAGCCCGCGGCGTAGGCCTCGGCGACCGCGGCCTGCAGCCGGCGCAGCACCGGCACCACCTCGCCGCGGACGTAGACGAAGGCGTGCGCGGCGCGGATGGCGTACGCCGCGATGACGGCGCCTTCGACGAGCGCGTGCGGTGTGGCCAGCAGCAGGGGCATGTCCTTGCAGGTGCCCGGCTCGGATTCGTCGGCGTTGACCACCAGGTAGTGGGGTTTGCCGTCACCCTGGGGGATGAAGCTCCACTTCACGCCGGTGGCGAAGCCGGCGCCGCCGCGGCCGCGCAGGCCCGCCTCCTTGACGGTGGCGATCACCTCGTCCGGGGGCATGCGCAGTGCCTTGCGCAGGCCCTCGTATCCGTCGTGGCGGCGGTAGGTATCGAGTGTCCAGGACTCGGGCTCGTCCCAGTACCGGCTCAGGACAGGGGTCAACGGCACGTCAGCCTCCTTCGGATCGGGGTCCGGCGACCGGGCCCGGGTCGGAGGACTGTTCCGGCTCCGGCGCGGGGGCCCGCATGCCCCGCTCACGGGCGATGCGCAGGCCCGCGAGCGATGCCGCACCCGCGCTGCCGCCCGCCGCCAGGGCGCCGGGACGCTCGTCCGGGAACCCGGCGAGGATGCGGGCGGTCTGCCGGAAGGTGCACAGCGGTGCGCCCCGGGTGGGCGTGACGGGGCGGCCGGCGCGCAGGTCGTCGACGAGCGCGCGGGCCGAGTCCGGGGTCTGGTGGTCGAAGAACTCCCAGTTGACCATCACGACGGGTGCGAAGTCGCAGGCGGCGTTGCATTCGAGGTGCTCGAGGGTGATGGTGCCGGCCTCGGTGGCGTCGCCGGCGGCGTCCTCCGCGGTGCCGGCGGCTGCGGTGCGCAGCCCGAGGTGTCCCTCGAGCGCTTCGAGGATCTCGTCGCCGCCCATGATCGCGCACAGGGTGTTGGTGCAGACGCCGACGAGGTAGTCGCCGGTGGGCTCGCGCCGGTACATGGAGTAGAACGTGGCCACCGCGCCGACCTCGGCGCCGGTGAGCCCGAGCCGGTCGGCGCAGAACTCGACGCCGGCCGGGGTGATGTACCCGTCCTCGGACTGCACCAGGTGCAGCAGCGGCAGCAGGGCGGAGCGTGGCTGCGGGTAGCGGCCGATGATCTCCGCGGCGTCGGTCTCGAGGCGGGCCCGCACGTCCGCCGGGTACCGCTCGCGGGCGCCCGGCCGCACCAATCGGGTCCGCTCCTCGGGTCGTGGGCCGAATTGGATGAACACCGGGCCGGGGGCCGGGTCCGGCTCGATCGCTACTCGCTGCTCCTGCGTCAACGGTCCACTCCCCCCATCACGGGATCGATGCTGGCGACCGCGGCGATGACGTCGGCGACCATGCCGCCCTCGCACATCGCGGACACCGCTTGCAGGTTCGTGAAGGACGGGTCCCGGAAGTGCACCCGGTACGGCCGGGTGCCGCCGTCGCTGACCATGTGCACGCCCAGTTCCCCGCGCGGGGACTCGACGGCGGTGTACACCTGGCCGGGTGGGACGCGGAAACCCTCGGTGACGAGCTTGAAGTGGTGGATCAGGCCCTCCATCGAGTTGCCCATGATCTTCCGGATGTGCTCCGGGGAGTTACCGAGACCGTCCGCGCCGAGGGACAGGTCGGCCGGCCACGCGATCTTCTTGTCCTCCACCATGACCGGCCCGGGTCGCAGCCGGTCGAGACACTGCTCGACGATCCTGATCGACTGCTTCATCTCGTCGATCCGGATCAGGTAGCGGCCGTAGGCGTCGCATCCGGTGTCGGTGCACACGTCGAACTCGTAGGTGTCGTAGCCGCAGTACGGTTGCGACTTGCGCAGGTCGTGCGGCAGGCCGGTCGAGCGCAGGACGGGGCCGGTGATGCCGAGGGCCATGCAGCCGGTCAGGTCGAGGTAGCCGATGCCCTGGGTGCGGGCCTTCCAGATGTGGTTCTCATTGAGCAGGTCCGCCATGTCCCGCAGCCGCCGGGGCAGCAGGTCGAGCAGGTCGCGGATCTTCTCGACCGCCCCGGCCGGCAGGTCCTGCGCGAGCCCGCCCGGACGGATGTAGGCGTGGTTCATGCGCAGACCGGTGATCGTCTCGAACACGTCGAGGATCAGTTCCCGCTCCCGGAAACCGAGGAACATCGCGGTCATCGCGCCGAGTTCCATGCCGCCGGTGGCCAGGGCGACGAGGTGCGAGGAGATCCGGTTGAGCTCCATGAGCAGCACGCGGATCACGGTGGCCCGTTCGGGGATCGCGTCGGTGATGTCGAGCAGCTTCTCGACGCCGAGGCAGTAGGCGGTCTCGTTGAAGAACGGCGACAGGTAGTCCATCCGGGTGACGAAGGTGACGCCCTGGGTCCAGGTGCGGTATTCGAGGTTCTTCTCGATGCCGGTGTGCAGGTAGCCGATTCCGCAGCGGGCCTCGGTGACGGTCTCGCCCTCGATCTCGAGCACGAGCCGCAGGACGCCGTGGGTCGACGGGTGCTGGGGCCCCATGTTGACCACGATGCGTTCGTCGCCGCGGTCGGCGGCCGAGGCGCGGGCGGCCTCGACGATGCTGTCCCAGTCCTCGCCGACGACGGTGTGGACCGGCCCCTCGGTGATGTCGGTCATCAGCTGTACGCCCTCCGCTCGTCGGGCGGCGGGATCTCCGCCCCGTGGTACTCGACGGGGATGCCGCCGAGCGGATAGTCCTTGCGTTGCGGATGCCCCGACCAGTCGTCGGGCATCTCGATGCGGGTCAGCGACGGGTGGCCGTCGAACACGATCCCGAAGAAGTCGTAGGTCTCGCGCTCGTGCCAGTCGTTGGTCGGATACACCCCGTACAGCGACGGGATGTGGGGGTCGGCGTCCGGGGCCGACACCTCGAGCCGGATGCGGCGGTTGTGGGTGATCGACATGAGCGGGTACACCGCGTGCAGTTCGCGGCCGGTGTCCTGCGGGTAGTGCGCCCCGTCGACGCCGAGGCACAGTTCGAAGCGCAGGTCCGGTTCGTCGCGCAACCGCCGGGCCACCTCGGGAAGGTGCTCGCGACGGACGTGGAAGGTCAGCTCACCGCGGTGGACGACGACCTTCTCGATCGCCGCCTCGACATCCACCCCGGACTCGGTGACGGCGGCGTGCAGGGCGTCGGCCACGTCGTCGAAGTACCCGCCGTACGGGCGCGGGGTGCTCCCGGGCAGGGTCACCGGGCGTACGAGCCGCCCGTAGCCGGAGGTGTCGCCGCTGCCGCGGACCCCGAACATGCCCGTGCGGACGCCGATCACCTCGGCGCCGCCGTCGGGCCGCGCCGGCAGCGTTCCCTCGGGGCCGGTGGTGGCCGCCCGGTCCACCGGCAGTGCGGTGTCCTGCGCGCGCGTCGCGGGATCCGTAGGGCGCGAGGACCGTTCGTTGTCGGAGGAGGAGGTCACCGGGCCGACCCCCGCACCTGGAGGGTGGGCACGACGGGCCGGGCGGCAGCCAGGGCCGCCTCCTCGGCGGCCTGCACGGCCTTCTCCCGGTCCACGCCGAGCGGCATCTGCTGGATCTTCTCGTGCAGCATCAGGACGGCGTGCAGCAGCATCTCCGGCCGGGGCGGGCACCCGGGTAGGTAGATGTCGACGGGAACGATGTGGTCGACACCCTGGACGACGGCGTAGTTGTTGAACATGCCGCCCGAGGAGGCGCACACACCCATGGCCAATACCCATTTCGGCTCGACCATCTGGTCGTAGACCTGCCGCAGCACCGGGGCCATCTTCTGGCTGACCCGGCCGGCGACGATCATGAGGTCGGCCTGTCGCGGCGAGGCGCGGAACGCCTCCATCCCGAACCGTGCGATGTCGAACCGCGGCGACACGGTGGTCATCATCTCGATCGCGCAGCACGCGAGCCCGAAGGTCGCGGGCCACAGCGAACCCTTGCGCGCGAAACCGGCGAAACTCTCCACCGTGCTCAGCAGAAAGCCGCTCGGCAACTTCTCCTCGAGACCCATGTCCGACTCTTATCACTTTCGGTCGGTGTTCGAATCCATTACGGCACAATCCCATTCCCTGTCGCAGTCATTCCCAGCCGAGACCACCCCGCCGCCACTCGTAGACGTAGGCGACGGCGACGTTGAACACGAACAGCGCCATCGCGGCCAGCCCGAAGACCCCCAGGGCATCGAGGTGCACGGCCCACGGATAGAGGAACACGATCTCGATGTCGAAGATGATGAACAGCATGGCCGTCAGGTAGTACTTCACCGGGAACCTGCCGCCGCCCGGCGGCTGCGGCGTCGGGTCGATCCCGCACTCGTAGGCTTCGAGCTTGGCTCGGTTGTAGCGGCTCGGGCCGATCACCGAGGACACGACGACCGAGAACACCGCGAAGGCGACCGCGATCCCTCCGAGCACGAGGATCGGGATGTAGACGTTCATGGCGCCTGGCTCCTCTCCGTGCGAGCCGGCCACCCGCGCCGACCCCGTTGCCCTTGCCGACCTCCACCGGCCGCTGGGGCCGAACGATCACGATACGGAGACAGTGCCGTGAGTCACTTCAACCGCATCATTGTGATGTACGGCTCAGCCTACCGGCGCGGTGTCCCGCCGAGGCGGATACGACGCGGCGTGATTTCTCCGTTTCGCCCGACCCTTGCGGGGGTGCCGGGACGCCGGGACCGGCAGATCGCCCGGACCGTGGGCCGATGCCGGCGCCCGCTTCGCGCCGCCCTCAGGTGGTGCCGCGGCCGCGCAGCAGCGCGACGACCGTCTCCGCGAGGCGGAACGGGTCGAGAGGCCGCGGCACCGCGGCCTCGGCGCGGGACCAGTCGGCCAGCCACGCGTCGTCCGCCCGGCCGGTCAGCACGACGACGGGCGGGCACTGTTCGAGTTCGTCCTTGAGTTGCTTGGCGATCCCCATCCCACCGGCGGGGGCCGCCTCGCCGTCCAGGATCGCGAGGTCGATACCACCGGCGTCCATGCGGCGGATCACCATCGGCTCGGTCGCCACCTCGACGAAGTCGAGTTCGGGGAGTTCGGGATCGGGTCGCCGGCCCAGCGCCCGGGTGACCTGCTCGCGCGTGTCGGCGTCGTCGCTGTAGACGAGAACGCGCAGGGCGGCAGGACGGCTGGTACTCGCGGTCGAGTCGGTCACGGAGCAGATGCTACTGGCCGGAACGGAGGGCCCCCGGGAGGCGAGCCGCGGCACGCACGGCTCGCGGCCGCCCGCGCCCCGCCGGTCCCGCCGACGGCAGGCGACCGGTCCCCGTGCTCACCTGGCGTTACCGGGTGAGGAGAGCCAGGCTGCCACGAGGGCCGGTCACACCGCCGATTCTACTCGCCCGGAAGAGCTTCGGAATCTCCCGGCCCCTTCCCCTCGGAACCGGCGGCGGCCTGGGCGTACCGGTGTTCCGGCAGCACCAGCATGCGGGCGTACGCGATCGCTCGGGGCGTGGTCGCGAAGACGTGCCGCTCCTCGCTGTCCTTGGTGGTGAAGACACCCAGCGCGGACAGCGGCCGCAGGTGCTCCGGTTTGGCCCCGGAGATCAGGACCGTGATGTGCCGGTGCTCGAGCTTGGTGATGGCGTCCTTGAGGACGAGGGCGCCGGTGGCGTCGATGGCCGTCACCCGGGACATGCGCAGGATCACGACCTTGACGTCCGTGACGTCGGCGAGCTCGAGCAGGAATCGGTGGGCCGCGGCGAAGAACAGAGCACCGTCGATCCGGTACGCGACGATGTGCTCACGCAACAGCTCGTGTTCCTCGGCGGCGTGATCCCCTTCCTCGTCGAGGGGAACCTGCTCGATCCGGGCGGACTTCGCGACCGCCCGCAGCGCGAGCACCGCAGCGAACCCGACACCGATCGCGACCGCCGTCACGAGGTCGAGGGCGACGGTGACCAGGAACGTCACCGTCATGACGATCGCATCCGCGCGGCTCGCCCGCGTGATCGCGACGATCGAGGCGGTCTCGACCATGCGCACCGTGGTGGCGAGCAGAACGCCGGCGAGCGCGGCAAGGGGGATCTGGGCGACGAGCGGCGAGGCGAGGTAGACGATCCCGGCGAGGATGACGGCGTGGGTGAGGGCGGACAGCCGGGACCGCGCCCCCGAGCGGACGTTGACGGCCGTCCGGGCGATCGCGCCCGTGGCCGGAACGCCGCCGAACAGGGGGGCGGCGATGTTGGCCAGGCCCTGCCCGAACAACTCCCGGTCCGGGTCGTGCCGGGTGCCGACGCTCATCGAATCCGCGGCGGTCGCGGACAGCAGCGATTCGAGGGCCGCGAGCGCGGCCACCGCGAGCGCCGGCGCGAGAAGCGACGTCAGCTCACCCAGGTCGAGGAATCCGAGGCTGGGGGCGCTGAAGCCGGACGGGATGGACCCGATCCGCGTGACGTCCAGATGGAACAGCTGTGCGACGACGGTGGCCACCACCACCGCGACGAGCGAGAACGGCAGCTTCGGCAGGTACCGGCCGCCGATCAGGATGGCCGCCGCGACAAGCACCGCCACGACCGTGGGCAGAAGGGACGGCTGGTCGACGAACTGCCGGGCGGCGTCGAACGCGCTCTGCCACACCTTCTCCCCCTCGGCGTGGGCGATGCCGAGCGCGGCCGGAACCTGCTGCAGGGCGATGACCACGGCGATCCCGGCGGTGAAGCCCTCGATCACCGGGGCGGGCATGAACCGCACCGCCCGGCCGATGCCGGCGAAGGCGAGGACGACGAGAACGACGCCGGCGACGAGTCCCACCGCGAGGACGCCGGAGGCGCCGTGCTCATGGAAGATCGGCACCAGGACGACGGTCATCGCGCCGGTCGGGCCCGACACCTGGAAGCGGGAGCCGCCGAACACGGCGGCGACCGCTCCCGCGACGACGGCGGTCGCGAGGCCCGCCGCGGCCCCGAGACCGGAGCTGATGCCGAAGCCGAGCGCGAGGGGCAACGCGACGAGGGCGACGACGAGTCCGGCGGTCAGATCGGCGCGGGGCGAGCGCAGGGCCGGTTTCCACTCGACCCAGCGCGGCATCAGCGCGGCGACCGACCGCGCGGCGCGAGCCACGACGGTGCCGGCTCCCGCCGCCTCTTCCTCGGTGCGCCCGGTCACCGCATCCTGCTGCTCTGTCGACATCGACATCGTGCCTCCACCACAAACAATAAATAAGCACTTAATAAAGTCTGCAATCAATGCGCGCGAAGCGCCCCGGTGCGCGACCGGCTCAGCGGCGCGCTCGGCCCGCCGGTTCGGCTACGTCGTCCTCGAGCAGCTCCGCCTGTCCGGCGACCACCCCCGTGAGGATGGCGCGGGCGACGCCCAGCAGTTCCGCGACCCGCGGCGACGTCAGCGCGTACGTCACCGACAGCCCCTCCCGGCGCGCGGTGACCAGGCCTGCGCGCCGGAGGATCGCCAGTTGCTGGGAGAGATTGGCGGGTTCGATCCCCACCTCGGGCAACATCTCGGAGACGGCATGCTCACGCTCGCTGAGCAGCTCGAGGACGCGGATGCGCGCCGGATGTCCGAGCGTCTTGAAGAAGTCGGCCTTCATCCGATAGAGGGGCTGACGCGCCTGCGCGACCATCACCGTTCCCGTCGTCCGAGCCACCGCCGGCGGGCGATGCCACTACTTGCGTAGTTTAGCAATCAAAAAGGCAGGGCGTGCGTGACATGCGACACACCGGACACCGACACCGTCGGCACCCGGCGCGGTTCAGGAACGCGCCGCACGCCCGAGCCGGGCGAGGCTCGCGGACATCTGCGCGGGCGAGACCCGCGGAAGCCGCACGCGACGCAGGTACGCGGGGTCGGTCACCGCGGACCAGTCGCAGGTCTGGCTCACCGCAGCGCCCCCGGTCGTCCCGGTGAAGGACCACTCCCACCGGATGCCGAGCGGCGGCGTGTCCGGGTTGGCCGGCAGCCACGCCAGCAGCCGGTCGGATTCGAACGCCACCACGTGGTTGACCACCGGATACGCGCTGCGCCCGGGCAAGTGCACCTGCACGGAGATGCGCTGGCCGACGGCGGTGATCGGGGGCTGCCCCGCGGGCACCTGCACCGTGCCCGAGCCGTCGATCTCGCTGTGCCGCAGCGGGTCCCGCATCACCCCGAACAGCGCCGCGGCCGACACCGGTATCGTGGCCTCGACCCGGACCGATGTCGGCGTGCGCACCACGTGCACCCCGGCCCCACCGATGTTGCCGACCCCTGCCGCTTCTCCCCCATCGTTCACGCCGCACATCGTGCCACCTCGGCGCGCAATCGCTGCGCGGCGTCCGGAGCGTGATCCGGGTCGAACGCGCATATCGCGCCGGGCGGCGGGGTATGCGTGCAAAGGTGGAACCGCCACCGATCACGGGAGGAAGCACATGATTGTCCGCAGAATTGCCCGCCCCATGCTCGCGTCGGTCTTCGTCGCCGGGGGCATCGACGCGCTGAGAGACTCGTCCACCAAGGCGGCGGCAGCGCAGCCGGGACTCGACCGGGCGGTGGGCATGCTGCCCGACACGGTGACGCAGAAGCTCCCGGACTCGGTGAGCGAGAAGCTCACGAACGATCCGGAGACACTCGTGCGGATCAACGCCGCCGTGCAGATCGGGGCGGGTGCGCTGCTCGCGGTCGGGAAGGCACCGCGGCTGGCGGCTCTTGCCCTGGCCACCACGCTCGTGCCCACGACGGTGGCGGGTCACGACTTCTGGAACGTCGAGGATGCGGAGGCCCGGGCCATCCAGCGCACCCAGTTCCTCAAGAACGTCAGCCTGCTCGGCGGGCTGATCATCACCGCGGTGGACACCGAAGGCAAGCCGTCGCTGGGGTGGCGCGGACGGCGGGCCGCACGGCGCGCCCAGGAGGCCGTCGCCGGTGTCCTGCCTCATCAGGACGACGGCGCGGGCGAAGCGGTCACCGAGAGCCTGCACAAGGTGGCCGAGCGGGTCCGGGTCCTGTCGGAGGAGGCAGCGGAGGTGGCCGGCACCGCCCGTGAGCGTGGAAGCCACCTGCTGGGCGTTGCCCGCGAGCGCGGACCCGAGCTCGCCGAGGTCGCCCGCGAGCGCGGCACGCACCTGCTCGACGTCGCCCGCGAACGCGGCCCCGAACTCGCCGACGTCGCCCGCGAACGCGGCACCGAACTGCTCGACGTCGCCCGCGAACGCGGACCCGAACTCGCCGACGTCGCCCGCGAACGCGGCACCGAACTGCTCGACGTCGCCCGCGAACGCGGACCCGAACTCGCCGAGGTCGCCCGGGAACGGAGTTCGCTGCTGTGGGGCACGGCCCGTGAGCGCGGCCCGGAGCTGGCGAAGGTCGCCCGCGAGCGGGCGCTGACGGCGGAGGAGCGTTCCCTGTTGCTGGCGCAGCAGGCCCGTCACCGCGCCGAGGAGGCCCTCACCCGCGCCCGCCTGCAGTTGCAGCGCTGACAGCACGGTCCCGCACCCGGCGATTCTGCGCCGGTGCGGGACCGCCACTAGACTTCTTGGGCACTTCGTGGCGACGCACCCGCCGCCCGTCCGACCCCGAGGAGACCCCTTGCCGGCCGATGGCCTGTCCCACCCCGACCATGAGCGTGAGCAGGTCTACCTGTCGATGCTGTACGGCCACCTCGACTCCATGCGGGCCTACGCCAAGACCCGGCTGAGCCGGGTGCTGCTCGACACCGGCGGCACTCCGCAGGCCCGCAGCGAGCGGGAGTCCTTCACGCAGCTGTACACCGAGGACATCGCGAAATACGACGCGGCCGAGCACGGGCTGTGCTTCGGCCGGATCGACGTGCGCGACGGCGAGGACGGCGACGGGACCGAGGTGCGGTACATCGGCCGCATCGGCATCCTCGACGAGGCGAACGACTACGAGCCGCTGCTGCTGGACTGGCGGGCGCCGTTGGCCCGGCCGTTCTATCTGGCGACGCCGGCGGCGCCGGAGGGCGTGACGCGGCGCCGGCACATCCGGTCGCGCAGCCGCGCGATCACCGCGCTCAACGACGAGTACCTCGATCTCGACGCGGCCCAGGCGCACGACGCCACCGTCTCGGCGGGGGGTGTCGCCGGCGAGTCGGCGCTGCTGGCCGCGCTGAACGCCGCGCGGACCGGGCATATGCACGACATCGTCGCGACGATCCAGGCCGAGCAGGACGCGATCATCCGGTCCGAGCACAAGAGCGTGCTCGTCGTCCAGGGCGGCCCGGGCACCGGGAAGACCGCGGTGGCCCTGCACCGGGCGGCGTTCCTGCTGTACACGTACCGTCGGCAGCTCGCGAAGAGCGGTGTGCTCATCGTCGGACCGAACTCGACGTTCCTGGACTACATCGGGCAGGTGCTGCCGTCCCTCGGCGAGACCGGCGTGTTGCTGTCCACGATCGGTGACCTGTACCCCGGGGTGCGCGCGAGCGTCGAAGACTCCCTCGAGGCAGGCGCCATCAAGGGCTCGCTCGGCATGATCGAGGTGCTGAAGAAGGCGGTGCGGGACCGTCAGGAGATCCCGACGACGCCGATCCCCCTGGTCTTCGACACCTACCGGCTGACCCTCGACCGCAAGACGGTCACGCGGGCGCGGGGCCGGGCCCGGTCGTCGCGCCGGCCGCACAACCTGGCTCGCCCGATCTTCGTCTCCGCGGTGGTGGACGCGCTCGCCGACCAGCTCGCGTCGATCATCGGTGCGAATCTGGTCGACGGCGGAAACCTGTTGAGCCGGGACGACATCGACGACATCCGGGCCGAGATGCGGGCGGACCGCGACATCACGGCGGCGATCGACTCGCTGTGGCCGCAGCTGAGCCCGCAGCAGGTGCTCGCGGAGCTGTTCGCGTCCCGGGAGCGGCTCGCGTCGGCGGCGCCGGAACTCGACGAGGACCAGCGCGCACTGCTGCTGCGCCCCTCGGCGACGCGGGTGTTCAGCGCCGCGGACGCGCCACTGCTCGACGAACTCGCCGAGTTGCTCGGCGTCGACGACGCGGCCGAGCGGGAGCGCGTCGCGCGGCAGTGGCGCAAGCAGATCGCCGACGCGCAGGGCGCCCTGGACATCCTGACGGGGTCGGCCCCGCAGGATCTCGAGGACGAGCTGGATCCGGAGATCCTGATGGCGTACGACCTGATCGACGCCGACCAGCTCGCGCAGCGACAGAGCCGCTCGAGCCACGAGACCACGGCCGAACGGGCCGCCGGGGACCGGACCTGGACGTACGGGCACGTGATCGTCGACGAGGCGCAGGAGCTGTCCGAGATGGCCTGGCGGATGCTGATGCGGCGCATCCCGAACCGTTGGATGACCCTGGTCGGCGACACCGCGCAGACCGGGGATCCGGCCGGCAGCTCGTCCTGGCAGCGGATCCTGGAGCCGTACGTGGCCAACCGGTGGAAGAAGGCCGAGCTGACCGTCAACTACCGCACGCCCGCGGAGATCATGGAGATCGCACATGCGGTCCTCGCCGAGATCGATCCGCACCAGGTGCCGCCCCGCTCGGTGCGCGAGTCCGGGTTCACACCGTGGGTCCGGAACGTCGACGCGGACGGCCTTCTCGAGGCCGTGCACGGCGCCCTCGCGGCCGAGGACGGCCCGGGCCTCACGGCGGTGATCGTGCCGCACGATCTCGCGGCGCAGTGGGCGCATCTGCGGTCGGATTCGGTGCGGGTGTCCACCGTGAAGGACGTCAAGGGACTGGAATTCGATTCGGTGCTGCTGGTGGAGCCGACCGCCATCGTGGCGGAGTCGCCTCGCGGGCTCAACGACCTGTACGTGGCGCTCACCCGCGCCACCCAACGGCTCGGGGTGCTGCACACCGGGGAACTGCCCGAGGCACTGGCGGCGCTGGTGGCGCCGGCCCGGCTGTGACAGGTCACCGATGTGCCGTTTCACCGCCTGCGCCGTTCGGCCGGGCGGTATGTTGCGGACGAACGTGCGACCGGTCGGAGCGGGAGGCGGGGCGGTGAGAGCGGTGTGGCCTCGGGGGCGCTGGGCGCGCATCCTGGCAGGGTTCGGGGTCCTCGCCACCACCGCGGGTTGTGCGGGGACCGCGGCCTCGGAGGACTCCGCGGCCGCCATCCCGGTCACGGTCCCGATGGCGGCCGCACCGGTCGAGGCGGAGGCGCTGGACGGGCCGGCCCTGCGGTTCAAGCAGGCCCTGGCCGAGGCCGGGCTGGCCGCCGGGGTGCCCGACGAGACGCTGGTGGCACTGGTCCGGGGGACGTGTGCCCAGCTGGCCGCCGGCCTGCCGGAAGAACAGATCCTCGGCTCGGTCCGGTCCGTCGCGGCCTTCGCGGCGTCCGTCTCGCGGGCGGAGTTGCAGGGCGACGACGCCGCCCGGTTCTACGTGGGTGCCGCCCGCGAGACCTACTGCTGATCGACGCGTCAGCGGACGGTGTGCACGATGAGCACGTCCGAGGTCGACTTGCGGGCCAGATCCGAGGGTACGGAGCCGAGCAACCGGCCGGTGAGGGTGTTCAGGCCCCGGTTGCCCACGACGAGCAGGTCCGCCTCCACCTCGTCGACCAGTTCGAGGAGCGAGTCGACGGGAGCCCCGACGACGGCCCGTTCGAGGACGTTCTTGGCGCCGGCTGCGTGGGCCTTCTCCCGGGCGGTGCGCAGGATGTCGTAGGTGGGCGCCGATCCGGTCACCTGGTAGGCGTCCTCACCGAGCACGTCGGCGGCGCGGGCACTGTCCTTCGGATCCACCGGGTAGTAGGCGCACGCGATGACGAGACGGGCCTCGGCGTCACCGGCGAGAGCTGCTGCCTTCTCGACGGCGCGGTACGACGACTCGGAACCGTCGGTTCCGACGACTACGGTCCGGTAGGCGCTCATGCATTCCTCCATGAAATTGGTCGGGTTTCGCCGGCGGGCGACCGTCGTTGCGTCCCCCTTCCGACTGCTGCGTCGACAGTAGCGGCCGACCGGACGGGGTTGACGACCTTTGGGGTGGATCCCACAGGGCCCGCCGCCGCGCGCTCGACGCCACTGACGACCGTTGACGTTACCGTGCGTCACCGTAACGCGGGCCGAACATCTGCGCGGGGAACACGCCGGACTCCACGATGGCGTCCCGCCACGGCAGCGCGAGCTCCGTCAGCCGGTCGGCCTTGTCTTCGCCCAGCGCCGCCCACGGCACCGCCGCGAGGTCGTCGGTCAGGTCCTCGACGAGTTCGCGGACCTCGAAGCCCTCGTCCGTGAGCGCACCGGAGCGGTCGAGCAGTCCGCGCGAGCGCAGCGCCGTCTCCGCGTCGGCCCACTCCTCCTTGCTCCAGCCGCGGCGCGCGCGGGCGAAGTCCTCGCTGAACCCGATCCCCGCGGCGGTGTGGGTGACGAGGGCCTCGATCCCGGTCAGGCCGGCGGTCTGCAACGCCGCGACGTGCCCGTCGCCCCGGTATTCGCGCAGCAGGGTCAGCGCGTGCCACAGGATCAGGTGCGGGGCGTCCGGCCACGGCAGGTCGGCGTGCCCCGCGTACAGCGGCCGGCCCTCCGGTCCCGGGACGGCCCGGGCGGCGCTCGCGGCGAGGTCCGCCGCCTCGCGCATCTCCGGCGAGTCCAGCACCTCGGGCCCGAGGATTCGGGCCAGCGACTCGTCGATGCCGCGCAGCCGGGCGGCCACGACGGCCTCCGGGGTGGCGAGCCGCCAGGCGTGCGGGATCGCGGACGCGACGAGACGGGGACTGAAGTTGTAGAAGGTGGCGGTCACGACGCCCGCCCCGACCGCCCCGAGCGCGGCGGAACGCGCCGCGAAGTACCGCATCCGGCCGGCCTCGAGGCCGGTGTCGCCGAGCGCGGCGTCCACTTCGGGGGCGAAGTACCCGACGGAGTGGATCAGTTCGAGGGCACGGGCGATGCGGCCGGCAGACTGTGGGTCCATGCCGCAGACGCTACGCGAGGCCGGCGGCGTCCATCCCGCGCAGTTCCTTCTTCAGGTCGGCGATCTCGTCGCGCAACCGCCCGGCCAGTTCGAACTGCAGCTCGCGGGCCGCGTTCATCATCTGGTCGGTCAGTTCCTGCACGAGGTCCGCGAGTTCGGCCCGGGGCATGGACTTCACGTCGCGGCCCTCGTAGACGCCGGCGCTCACGGCGCGACCGGATTCCCCCTGGGCGCGGCGGCCGCGGGAGGCGTTGCGGCCCGAGCCCCCGACCTCCACGGTGTCGTCGGCCTCCTCGTAGACCTGGTCGAGGATGTCGGCGATCTTCTTGCGCAGCGGCTGCGGGTCGATGCCGTGCTCGCGGTTGTACGCGATCTGCTTCTCGCGGCGCCGCTCGGTCTCCTCGATGGCACGCGCCATCGAGTCGGTGACCTTGTCGGCGTACATGTGGACCTCGCCGGAGACGTTGCGGGCGGCCCGGCCGATGGTCTGGATGAGGCTGGTGGTCGAGCGCAGGAACCCCTCCTTGTCGGCGTCGAGGATCGCCACGAGCGAGACCTCGGGTAGGTCGAGGCCCTCGCGGAGGAGGTTGATGCCGACGAGGACGTCGTACTCGCCGAGCCGCAGCTGCCGGAGCAGCTCGACGCGCCGGAGGGTGTCGATGTCCGAGTGCAGGTAGCGCACCCGGATGCCGAGCTCGAGCAGGTAGTCGGTGAGATCCTCGGACATCTTCTTGGTGAGGGTGGTGACGAGCACCCTCTCGTCCCGGTCGGCGCGCTCGCGGATCTCGTGTACCAGGTCGTCGATCTGGCCCTTGGTGGGCTTGACGACGACCTTCGGGTCCACCAGTCCGGTCGGCCGGATGACCTGTTCGACGAACTCGCCGCCGGCCTGCCCGAGCTCGTACGGGCCGGGGGTGGCCGACAGGTAGACGGTCTGGCCGATGCGGGCGGCGAACTCCTCCCAGGTCAACGGGCGGTTGTCGACGGCCGAGGGCAGCCGGAACCCGAATTCGACGAGGTTGCGCTTGCGCGACATGTCCCCCTCGTACATGGCGCCGATCTGCGGGACGGTGACGTGGGACTCGTCGATGACCAGCAGGAAGTCCTCCGGGAAGTAGTCGATCAGGGTGGCCGGCGCGGAACCGGCGGGACGGCCGTCGATGTGCCTCGAGTAGTTCTCGATGCCGGAGCAGAACCCGACCTGGCGGATCATCTCGAGGTCGTACTGGGTGCGCATCCGCAGGCGCTGCGCCTCGAGCAGCTTGCCGCGGTTCTCGAGGTCGGCGAGACGGTCCTCGAGTTCGGCCTCGATGTCGGTCACAGCCCGTTCCATCCGCTCCGGCCCGGCGACGTAGTGGGTGGCGGGGAAGATCCGCAGCGAGTCCACCTTGCGCACCACGTCCCCCGTCAGGGGGTGCAGGTAGTAGAGCGCGTCGATCTCGTCGCCGAAGAACTCGATGCGCACGGCGAGTTCCTCGTACGCGGGGATGATGTCGACGGTGTCGCCCTTGACCCGGAACGAGCCGCGCGTGAACGCCATGTCGTTGCGGGTGTACTGCACGTCCACCAGCAGGCGCAGCAGGGCGTCGCGGGGCACCTCCACCCCGACCTCGAGCGCGATGGAACGGTCCAGGTAGGACTGCGGCGTGCCCAGGCCGTAGATGCACGACACGGACGCGACCACCACGACGTCGCGACGGGAGAGCAGCGCGGAGGTGGCCGAGTGCCGCAGCCGTTCCACGTCGTCGTTGATCGAGGAGTCCTTCTCGATGTACGTGTCGGTCTGCGCGATGTACGCCTCGGGCTGGTAGTAGTCGTAGTACGACACGAAGTACTCGACGGCGTTGTGCGGCAACATCTCCCGCAGCTCGTTGGCGAGCTGCGCGGCGAGGGTCTTGTTCGGCGCCATCACCAGGGTGGGGCGTTGCACCCGCTCGATCAGCCACGCGGTGGTGGCCGACTTGCCGGTGCCCGTGGCGCCGAGCAGCACCACGTCCTTCTCCCCCGCCTGCAGGCGGCGCTCGAGTTCGTCGATCGCGGCCGGCTGATCCCCGGCAGGCTTGTGGTCGCTGACCACCTCGAACCGGCCCTCGGCCCGTTCGATCTCCCCCACGGGGCGGAACTCGGAGTGGGCGACAACGGGATGCTCGCTTGCGAACGCCATGGGAACCAGGGTAGGCGGCGGCACCGACAATGCCGATCGGCGGCGGCAGGGACCCGGTGCCTGGCCGCCGGGACACGGAGTCATCCGCCGGGACACGGAGTCGTCCGCCGGGACACGGAGTCGTCCGCCGGGCATGATCGGTCGGACCGGCCCGCCCGTCCACCGTCGGCTCTCGTCGGACCGTCCGCCCGGGAGACCGCGAAATCCAGGGGGTACACGTGAACGCTCGCAACGACCCGAAGCCCGCGGTGGCGCCCCCACCGGACTATCGGGTCCACACCCGGCTGGACCTGAAGAACGACACGCGGGCGGCCGCGGCCGTCCGGACCGTCCTCGTCCTCACCGTCGCCGTGCTCCTCGGCGCGGCAGTGGTCCTGGGCCTGCCGCTGCGGAGCGGGTGGGGCACGGCGCCCACGGTCGTCGTCACCGTCGTGGCGTGCCTCGGCTACCTGGCGGTGCACGAACTGACCCACGGCCTGGTCTCCCGGATCCTCTCCGGCGTGCGCCCGACGTACGCGGTGCGGTTCCCCTTCCTTACGACGGGCAGCGACGCCTGGCTCACGCGGAACGCGGCCGTGACCGTCACGCTCGCCCCCGTGGCGCTGTGGGGCGCGGTCCTGGTGGCCTTGCTGTTCGCCGTGCCCGTCGACTTCGTCCTCACCGTCTTTGTCGTCACGGTGGTGAACTTCGCGGGGTCGGCCGGCGACTACGTCCAGGCCGGCGCGCTGTGGCGGCTGCCCGCCTCCGCGCTCGTGCAGGACAACGGGCACGAGACGACGACGGTGGTGCCGGCCGGGCCGGCGGGCCGGTAGGTCCGGCACCGGCGGGTTTACCGGCCCGGACCGCAGTAACGTTCAGCCCATGCCCGAGGCGAAACTTCACCACGTAAAGGTCGAGACCTTCGATGTGGCCGCGCACACGAACGTCGACCCGAAGGGCATCGTGCGGGAGGTGGAGGTGTACCGGGTCGAGCGGTGGGGCCTGTACATGGCGCGGCCCGCCGACCACCCGCAGTTCGGGTATCTCGAGTCGTGGCTGCTGCCGGACCTCGGCCTGCGCGCGTCGATCTTCCACTTCCGGCCCGGTTTCGAACGCGACCAGGACCGGTACGTCGACGTCGGCGAGTTCTGGTGCGAGGGGAACGTGTGGCACTCGCGCGACCACTACCTCGATCTCGTGGTGCGCACCGGCCGCGACACCGCCGTCGAGGACGTCGACGAACTGCTCGCCGCCGCGGCGGCGGGACTGCTGGATCCGGGGACCGCCGAGCGCGCGGTGCAGCGGGCGTTGCGGGCGGTGGACGGCATCGCCACGCACGGCCACGATCTCGATGCCTGGCTGGCCGCGCTGGCCATGCCGGTCAGCTGGCGCTGAGCGGGTCCCGCCTCGGTCCGGGCGTCAGGCCGACCAGCCGGTCTTCTCTGCCCACTCCCAGGCACGCGTGTAGGCGCCGTCGAACCAGGGGGCCTTCTCCCCGGCGTAGACGGCGGCGGCCTCGGCCGGGTCGTGCCGGGCGGCCGCGTCACGGGCCGCGGCCTGCTTGATCTCGGCGAATTCGGCGACGGCCTCGGGGTTCGCGCGCAACCAGTCCCGCAGCAGCAGGGCGAACTGCTGGCCGGGCCAGCCCTGCACCCGCAGATGCACGTACGCGGGCCGACCGGGGTCGGCGCTGCCGTGCAGGCGCGCGCCCCACACGGCCGGGTCGGTCTCGCCGCCGGCACCGTACGACGGCCGCGGGTCGTCGTGGTCGACGTGGGCGATGCGGGGGAATCCGGCGCCGGCGAGGGGGTCCTCGAGTGCGTCCGCCGCGGCGAGGTCCGGCACGGTGATCTGGAGGTCGAGCACATCGACGGCGGCCAGCCCGGGCACGGCGGTCGAGCCGATGTGGTCGATCCGCACGGCGCCGCCCCCGGCGGCGAGCGCGAGCCGGCCGATCAGCCGCTGCGCCTGCCGGTGCCAGTCCGGATTCGGGTCGCGGAGCACCGGCGCCGGCTGCACGGGGGTGCGGCTGCGCAGGTTCGCCTCGAACGGCACGAGCCGCTCGGTCCACAGGGCGCGCACGGCCGCCGCGAGGGCGTCCCGGTCGCCGTTGTTGTCCAGCCAGACGTCCGCGGCCGCGCGGCGCTGTTCGTCGGTGGCCTGGGCGGCGATGCGGGCACGCGCGTCGCCCTCGGGCATCGCCCGCAGTTCGACCAGGCGGCGCAGGCGCTCGCCGGCGTCGGTGTGCACCACGGCGACGAGATGGAACGCGGGCGCCATGCCGCCCTCGACGAGGAGCGGGATGTCCTGGACGACGATGGCGTCGGCGGGTGCGGCGGCGACCAGTTCGGCGGTGCGCGCCCCCACCCGGGGATGGGTGATCGCGTTGAGCACCGCCCGCGCCTCGTCGCTGGCAAAGGCCTTGGCGGCCAACGCCGGTCGGTTCAGGGATCCGTCCGGCAGCAGGATGTCGTCACCGAAGGCCGCGGCGAGTTCGGCCAGGCCCTCGGTGCCCGGCGCGACGACTTCGCGGGCGATGGTGTCCGCGTCGACGAGCACCGCCCCCAGCGCGACGAGTTCGTGGGAGACGGTGGATTTGCCCGCTCCGATGCCTCCGGTCAGTCCGAGTCTCAGCACGTCGAACAGTGTCGCATCACCGATCCGGGTGCCGGACACCGGTCGGTCGTCACACTGCAGTCACAACGGGGTCACGGACTGGTCGCGACCTGGGATTTCGTCGGCAACACGCCCATCTCACCCGCCTCGCCTGCCCCAGTATCATCGGCGCGTCGGATATCGTCGGACCGAGCGTCCGACCATCGTCATTACCCGCCCCACTCGAAAAGGCACCGCATGCGATCCTCCCCTCAGCTGCCCGGTCGGCATCGCCTCGGCATGGAGAACGGTGTTCACTGCATCCTCATCCCCGAGGTCGCCGCCGCGCTCGCCGAGCACCGGCGTAACTGGTTCACCATGCTGCTCAGCAACGCCCGCCACAGCCAGGCGGCGATCCGCAAGCGCGCCGCCGAACTGCCGGCCCAGTGGGCCAGCACCCCGGCGGTGAGCTGAGCACCTCCGGCATCCGGTCGGCCCCCGGAAAAGGCCGCGGCCCCGCTCCTCGAGGAGCGGGGCCGCGGCCTTTTCCGGGGGGACCAGCGTCCGGTGCAGGCTGTCTGCCGGCGCGGAGAACGCGAGGGGCCCCGCACCGGCAGGTGCGGGGCCCCTCGATCGAACGTGTCAGGCGTTGCCGGACAGCTTCTCGCGCAGCGCGGCGAGCTGCGCGTCGCTGGCCAGCGAACCACCGGTCGACTCGGCGGTGCCGGTCTCGGCACCCGTCTCCGACGAGTAGTTGGTGCCGGAGACACCCGCGGCAGCCTCGGCGGCCTCGTCGGCAGCCATCTTCTCGATCTGCGCGGTGTGCATCTTGTGGCGACGCTCGGCCTCCGCGTAGCGGGACTCCCACTCCTCACGCTGCTTCTCGAAGCCCTCGAGCCATTCGTTGGTCTCGGGGTCGAAGCCCTCGGGGAAGATGTAGTTGCCCTGCTCGTCGTAGCTGTCGGCCATGCCGTACTTCGACGGGTCGAACTCGGCGTTGTAGTCCTCGTTCGCCTGCTTCAGCGACAGCGAGATGCGGCGACGCTCGAGGTCGATGTCGATGACCTTGACCATCGCGTCGTCGCCCACGGCCACGACCTGGTCCGGAACCTCCACGTGGCGCTCGGCGAGCTCGGAGATGTGCACCAGGCCCTCGATGCCCTCCTCGACGCGGACGAACGCGCCGAACGGAACGAGCTTGGTGACCTTGCCCGGGACGATCTGACCGATCGCGTGGGTCCGGGCGAACTGACGCCACGGGTCTTCCTGGGTGGCCTTGAGCGAGAGCGACACGCGCTCCCGGTCGAGATCGACGTCGAGAACCTCGACCGTGACCTCGTTGCCGACCTCGACGACCTCGGACGGGTGGTCGATGTGCTTCCAGGACAGCTCGGAGACGTGCACCAGACCGTCGACCCCGCCCAGATCGACGAACGCGCCGAAGTTGACGATGGAGGACACGACGCCCTTGCGGACCTGGCCCTTCTGGAGCTGGTGCAGGAACTCGCTGCGGACCTCGGACTGGGTCTGCTCGAGCCAGGCGCGACGCGACAGGACCACGTTGTTGCGGTTCTTGTCGAGCTCGATGATCTTGGCCTCGATCTCCTTGCCGACGTACGGCTGCAGATCGCGGACGCGGCGCATCTCGACGAGCGACGCGGGCAGGAAGCCACGCAGGCCGATGTCGAGGATCAGGCCGCCCTTGACGACCTCGATGACGGTGCCCTTGACGGCCTCGTCCTTCTCCTTGAGCTCCTCGATCGTGCCCCACGCGCGCTCGTACTGCGCACGCTTCTTCGACAGGATCAGGCGGCCTTCCTTGTCCTCCTTGGTGAGAACCAGGGCCTCGACCTCGTCGCCGACGGAGACGACCTCGTTGGGGTCGACGTCGTGCTTGATGGAGAGCTCGCGGGACGGGATGACGCCTTCGGTCTTGTAACCGATGTCGAGCAGCACCTCGTCGCGATCAACCTTGACGATGGTGCCTTCCACGATGTCGCCATCGTTGAAGTACTTGATCGTGGCGTCGATGGCGGCGAGGAAATCCTCGGCGGAGCCGATGTCGTTGACGGCTACCTGCGGCGAGGTGACGGTGGTGGAGGGCATGTGTTGAGTTGCTCCGGACGGGTTGGTATCGGTTGATGAAGTTCGGTCGGACAAGCGGCCCGCGCGCCGCGCGAACGCCACGCACACTCCGCCGCGGGCGCCCGCGCCGGATCCTTATCGGGCCACGGGCGGACACTCGCGATCATCAGGCTACGCGTCCCGGTGCTAGCTGGGCAAACCCGGCCCGGGCGCGGCGGGCCCGCGGCTCTACGCTGAACGACATGTCCGACGACCGTCACGCCCACGCCCAGTCCGTCCTGGGAGCCACCCGCGCAGGTCGGGCCCGCCTCGGCACGCGGGACAGTGAGCGCGCGAGCCGCACCTGGTGGGACGCCGACGCCGCGGACTACCACCGCACCCACGGCGAGTTCCTCGGCGTGGACTCGGCGGAGGGCGAGTTCGTGTGGTGCCCGGAGGGGCTGCACGAGGGCGACGTGCACCTGCTCGGCGACGTCGCCGGCAAGGACGTCCTCGAGCTCGGCTGCGGGTCGGCGCCGTGCGCCCGCTGGCTCGCGGGCCGGGGCGCCCGGGCGGTGGGTCTGGACATCTCCATGGGGATGCTCGCGCGCGGGCTGACCGCGATGGACCGCGGCGGGCCGCGGGTACCGCTCGTGCAGGCCGGCGCGGAGGACCTGCCCTTCCCGGACGAGAGCTTCGACATCGCGTGCTCGGCGTTCGGGGCGGTACCGTTCGTCGCCGACTCGGCGCGGGTCATGCGGGAGGTCGCGCGGGTACTGCGCCCGGGCGGGATCTGGGTGTTCGCGGTCAACCACCCGATCCGCTGGATCTTCCCGGACGACCCCGGTGAGCGGGGACTGACCGCGATGCTGCCGTACTTCGACCGCACCCCGTACGTGGAGGTCGACGAGGCCGGCGTCCCCACCTACGTCGAGCATCACCGCACCGTCGGGGATCGGGTCCGAGAACTCGTCGCGGCCGGCCTCGAGGTACGCGACATCGTCGAACCCGAATGGCCGGAGGGGCTCGACCGCGAGTGGGGCCAGTGGAGCCCGCTGCGCGGGGAACTGTTCCCCGGCACCGCGATCTTCTGCAGCCGTAAACCGGACTGACCCGCCCGCGACCGCCCGCCCGGCCGATCACCCGTCCGGCCGATGCCCGGTCCCTGCCTGTGTCATGGTCGTGGGGTGACGCCCGCCGAGGACGACTCCGGCGCACCGCGAGCGCCCCGCGCCGATCACCGCGACCCGCCGCGGCACGGCGGCCGGTTGCTGCCCACCACGCGGCTCGACGCGTTCTCCGACGGCGTCTTCGCGATCGTGATCACCCTGCTCGTCCTCGAACTGGACGTACCCGAATCCGCAGCCCGGCTGCTCGAGGACCTGCGCGCCGAGTGGCCCTCCTTCCTGGGATACCTGGTCAGCTTCGCCTTCATCGGTGGTGTGTGGGTCGAGCACAGCAACCTCACCCGGTTGCTGCGGGCGACCGACGGGGTCTTCCTGCGCCTGAATCTGCTGCTGTTGCTGTTCGTGACCTTCCTGCCGTTCACCACCAGCCTGATGGCGACCCACCTGTCCGACGCGGCGCGAAGGCCGGCCACGGTGGCGTTCGGCCTGAACCTGACCCTGGCGATACTCATGAGCAACGTGCTGATCGCCTACGCCGTGCGCAACGCCGACCTGACCGACGAGGCGGGCCGGGCCGAACTGCCGGCGCTGGCCCGGGAACGATGGTCGGTGGCGGTACTCATGGCCGCATCGACCCTCCTGGCGGCGTTCCTGCCGCAGCTCGCGGTGGCGTTCTACCTCGCGGTGGCGATGCTTCTGCTCGTCGAGCCGTTCCGGCTTCTCCGGGCGCCCCGGCACCGAGCAGGCACCGGGTCCGCGTGAACCGGCACCCGGGGGCCTTCGGCCCTTCTGGTCGCCGGAGCGGCCGCCTATGTTGGGCAGCAGGACGACCCGTCCCTCCCACAGACGGGAGACGACCGTGAGCGAGCCTGCGACCCCGGGGCAGGACGATGCCCTGCTGCTCTCGGTGGTCCGGGATCTGGTGGCCGAGAGGTACACGGTCGATCGCGCGGCCGGCACACGGCTCGACAGCGTCTTCGATCGTGATCTCGGGCTCGACAGTCTCGCGGTCACCGAGCTGATCTCCCGCGTCGAGGATGCGTTCGGGGTGAGCCTGGAGCGTGGGGTGCTCGGCACCGTGACCACCCCGCGTCAGCTGCTGACGGCGGTGCACCACGCACCCGCGCGGGAGCGCCGCCGGCCGGTGCCCGCGCGACGGGCGGCGCCCCCATGCACCGACCGGACGCCGGACGCGACCGCGACCCTGACCGAGGCGCTCTCGTGGCACGCCCGCACCCATCCGGATCGGGTCCACCTGCGCATTCTCACCGAGGGACACCAGAGCGAGATCAGCTACGGCGAGCTGCATTCCGCGGCTGCCACGGTGTCCGCCGCGCTGCTCGCCCACGATCTCCGGCCCGGTGACGCGGTCGGCCTCATGCTCCCCACCAGCCGGGACTACTTCACCACGTTCACCGGCGTGCTCCTGGCCGGGGGCGTCCCGGTACCGGTCTATCCGCCGGCGCGTCCCTCCCAGCTCGCCGAGCACCTCCGTCGGCAGGTGCACATTCTCGACAACGCACGGACCCGTGTGCTGGTCACCGACCCGGAGGCCGCCCGCCTGGCCCGGTTGACGCGCGGCCAGGTGGAGACGGTGCGCCACGTCCTGACCCCGGGCGACCTGGCCGGCTGCGGGGAGGCGACCGGCGGACCGCGCGGCGCCGGCGACATCGCCCTGTTGCAGTACACCTCCGGCAGCACCGGCGACCCCAAGGGCGTGACCCTGACCCACGCGAATCTGCTCGCCAACATCCGTGCGATGGGCAAGGCAGCCGAGGTCTCCACCTCCGACGTCTTCGTCAGCTGGCTGCCGCTCTACCACGACATGGGCCTGATCGGCGCCTGGTTGTCCGGCCTGTACTTCGGGGTGCCGCTGGCGGTGATGTCCCCGCTGGAGTTCCTCGCCCGCCCGGCGCAGTGGCTGTGGGCGATCCACACCCACCGCGGCACCCTGTCGGCGGCTCCGAACTTCGCCTACGAGTTGTGCCTGCGCCGAATCGCCGACGCCGACGTCGAGGGGCTCGACCTCGGCTCGCTGCGCATGCTGTTCAACGGCGCCGAGGCCGTGAACGCGGACACCGTGATCCGGTTCGGCGAGCGGTTCGCCGCCTACGGACTCCGCCGCGAGTCCCTGGCCCCGGTCTACGGGCTGGCCGAAGCATGTGTCGGCCTCACCTTCCCGCCTGTGGGACGGGGACCGGTGATCGATTCGGTCGCCCGCGAACGTTTCCTGCGCACCGGCCGGGCGGCCCCCGCCACCGACGAGGACCCGAACCCGCTGCGCTTCGTCGCCTGCGGCCGGCCGATCCCGGATCACCGGATCCGGGTGGTCGACTCGGCTGCGAACGTGCTCGGCGACCGGCGCGAGGGCCGGATCGAGTTCCGCGGCCCCTCGGCCACCGCGGGGTACTTCCGCAACCCGCAGGCGACCAAGGCGCTGTCCCGGCACGGCTGGCTCGACACCGGCGACCTCGGCTATCTCGACGACGGCGAACTCTACGTCACCGGCCGCATCAAGGACCTCGTCATCCGCGCGGGCCGCAACCTGCACCCGGAGGAGCTCGAGCGGGCGGTGGGCGAGATCCCGGGACTCCGGAAGGGCTGCGTGGCGGTCTTCGCGACCTCCGCGCAGACCGCCGGCACCGAACGCCTGGTCGTGCTGGCCGAGACGCGCGAGACCGAGACAGCCACCCTGGACCGGCTCCGGGAGCGCATCGTCGGGGTCTCCGTGGATCTGCTCGGAACACCGCCGGACGACATCGTGCTCGCCCCACCCGGAACGGTGCGCAAGACCTCGAGCGGCAAGATCCGGCGTTCCGCCACCCGGCAACGCTACGAGCAGGGCGACGTGCGGGCCCGTCCCCGGCCGGTGTGGTGGCAGCTGACCCGCTTCGCGGTCCGCGGCGCGATCCCGAGCCTGCGGCGGGCGGCGCAGCTCGTCCGGACCGGTGCGTTCGCCCTGTGGTGCTGGTCGATGGTATTCGCGGTCGGCCTGCCGACCCTGATCGCCATGGCGGTGCTGCCCCGCCTCCCGGCGCGCCGCGCGGCCGCGCGCAGGGCCGCCCGCGGTCTCGCCCGCCTGACCCGCACCCCGGTGACCGCGCAGGGGGCCGAGCATCTCGTGCGGCTGCCGAACTGCGTAGTGGTCGCCAACCACGCCAGCTTCCTCGACGGCATCGCGTTGTCGACGATCCTGCCGGGCCGCTACACGTTCGTGGCCGGGGAGGTCTTCGAGCGCAAGCCGTTCGTCGGTTTCCTCCTGCGGCGGATCGGTACGCGGTTCGTCGAACGGACCGAACGTGAGCAGAGCGTGGCCGACGCCGATCGGCTGGTCGAGGAGGCACGCGCCGGGGGCCGCCTGGTGGTGTTCCCCGAAGGCGCGCTGTCGCCGGTGCCCGGGCTCCGGTCCTTCCACCTGGGTGCGTTCGTGATCGCCGCACGGGCGGGTCTTCCGGTGGTCCCCGTCGCGATCACCGGCACCCGCGCGATGATGTGGCCCGATCACGGCAGGATCATCCACCGCGGAGCGATCCACCTCGTCGTCGGCGAGCCGATCCTCCCGTCCGGAGACGGCTGGGACGCGGCCGTCGCGCTGGAGCGCGCAGCGCGGGCCGTGATCGCCGAACACTGCGGAGAGCCCGACAGCGGCCGCTGAGGAGGCCCGACCGCTAGAGCAGCTTGGACAGGAACGACTGGGTTCGTTCGTGCTGCGGATTGCGCAGCAGTTCCCTGGGAGCACCGGCTTCGACGACCACGCCGCCGTCCATGAACACCAGTTGGTCGGCGACCTCGCGGGCGAAGCCCATCTCGTGGGTGACCACCATCATCGTCATCCCGCCGGCGGCGAGGTCCCGCATCACCGCGAGAACCTCGCCGACGAGCTCGGGGTCCAGGGCGGAGGTGGGCTCGTCGAAGAGCATGAGCTTCGGCTCCATGGCCAGGGCGCGGGCGATGGCCACGCGCTGCTGCTGGCCGCCGGAGAGCTGGGCCGGGTAGGCGTCGGCCTTGGCCGCGAGCCCGACCTTGTCGAGCAGTTCCCGCCCCAGCGCGACGGCGTCGGCGCGGCGCATCTTCTTCACCAGCATCGGCGCCTCGATGACGTTCTCGAGGGCCGTGCGGTGCGGAAACAGGTTGAAGTGCTGGAACACCATGCCGATCTCGCGGCGCTGCTTGGCCGCCGCCCGCGGGCTCAGCTCGTAGAGCTTGCCCCCGCGTTCGGCGTAGCCGACGAAATGGCCGTCGACGTGCAGGCGGCCGGCGTCGATGTTCTCGAGGTGGTTGATGCAGCGCAGGAAGGTGGACTTACCGGAGCCGGAGGGCCCGATCAGGCATGCCACGGTGCCGTCGGGCACGTCGAGCGACATGCCGTTGAGCACCCGCAGGGCACCGTAGCTCTTGTAGACCCGGTCGGCCTGGACCATCGGTGTCATCGGCGTTCTCCTCCGGGGATGTCGGGTGCCTGCGCCGCGCCGGGCTCGACGGGGACGGGCTTGCCCTGCGCGTCGGCGAGAGCCTGCAACTGCCGCGCGGTGAGCTGGCGGCTCAGGCCCTTCGAGTAGTGCCGTTCCAGGAAGTACTGGCCCACCATGAGCAGGCTCGTGATGGCCAGGTACCACGTGGCGGCGACCAGCAGCAGCGGGATGGGCTGGAAGTTGGCGCCGGAGATGTCCCGGGCGCGGCCGTAGAGCTCGAGGCTGTACGGCACCGCCGCGACCAGCGAGGTGGTCTTGAGCATGCTGATGAGCTCGTTGCCCGTCGGCGGAATGATCACCCGCATCGCCTGCGGCAGGACGGTGCGGCGGATGGTCTGCGACCACGACATGCCGAGCGCCACCGAGGCCTCCGTCTGGCCTTCGGGGACCGAGCCGATCCCGGCGCGCACGATCTCGGCCATGTAGGCGGCCTCGTTCAGCCCGAGGCCGATCACGGCGAACAGGAAGGCGGCGTTGATGCCCTGCAGGTCGATGTGCACGAACTGGTGCACGAACGGGATGCCGAGGTCGAGCTGCTTGTAGATCGAGGGGAACAGACCCCAGAACACCAGCTGCACGTAGACGGGGGTGCCGCGGAAGATCCACAGATACACCCACGAGACGGTCTTGAGCACCGGGTTCGGTGACAGGCGCATGACCGCGAGGAGCACGCCGAGGAGCACGGCGAGCAGCATCGCCAGCACGGTCAGCTGCACGGTCTTCCAGGCCGCCTCGGTGATGCGGCGGTCGAACAGGTACTGCGCGTACACGTCCCAGCGGTACGCCTCGTTGGTGGCGGCGCCGTAGAGGAACAGCGCCAGCAGCACGGCGACGACGATGCCGGCGATCCAGCGGCCGGGCCGGCGCAGCGGCACGGCCTTGATGGTTTCCGGTTCGGTCTGCGGTTCCGGTCCGGTGACGGATGTCGAGCGGTCGCTCATCGCACCCCTTTCGCTCAGCTCGTCGCCGCGTTGATCTGCGCGGTGTCGATGGTTCCTTCTTCCATGCCCCACCGCTGCGCGATGCGCGCGTAGACGCCGGAGTCGATGAGGTGCTGCATCGCCTGCTGCAGCACGGGTCCGAGGGGCGAGCCCTTCGCGACGACGAAGCCGTAGGGGGCGGCGTCGAACACGGCTCCGGCGGTTTCGAGCCGGCCGTCGCTACGGGCGATTGCGTACGCGGTGATCGGCGAGTCGGCCGAGAGGGCGTCGACACGGCCGAGGATGAGGGCGTTGGTGGCCTCGTCCTGGCTGTCGTACTTGACCTTGTCGATCGGCGGTTTGCCGGCGGCGACGCACGCCTCGCTCTTGGCGGGCACCTCGTCGATGTCCTCGTAGGTGGTGGTCTGCACCGCGACCCGCAACCCGCAGGCGTTGTCGGGGTTTACGTCGTCGCCGACGCGCTGGGCCCATTGCACGCCGGCGCTGTAGTAGGTGACGAAGTCGACGGACTGTTCGCGTTCCTCGGTGTCGGTGAACGACGACGAACCCATGTCGAACGTGCCGGCCTGGACTGCGGGGATGATGCGGTCGAAGTCGGATTCGCTGAACACCGGACGGACGCCGAGGACGTCGCCGAGGGCGTCGACGAGTTCGACCGCGAAACCGACGATGCGCCCGTCGTCGTCCTTGAACTCGTTCGGGGCGTACGGCACGTTGACGCCCACCTTCAGCTCGCCGGTCGCCGCGACGGGCGCCGGCAGCTGGTCGGCGATCGCCTCGACCCGTTCGGCGCCGACCGGTTCGCCGGGCGGCACGGTCGACTCGGTGTTGACGACGCAGCCGGACAGGACCGCGGCCGTCAGCAACGTCCCGAGCAGCCCCGCGACGAGGCGTCGGCGGCCGGTCGGTCCGGTAGGTGCTGGTTCGTCCACAACCGCACAGTATCCATCGGCGGGCCCGGATTACGGAATCCGCCCCGGACGGCCCTCGGTGTCGACGGCCGCACCTGCCTACCGGTCGCCGGCGGCGACCGGTACGTAGTTGCCGACGTCGGCAACGACGCCGAGCTCGAGCCGGAACGCGGCCGGGTCGAACCCCCGGCGTGCGTGGCTCTCCTGCAGGGCCGCCCGGGCCCGCTGCAGTGCCGAGTGGTCCGCCCAGCGCACCACGGTGACGATGTTGTATTCGCTCGGGCCGGAGCACAGTTCGACGACGTCGTCGCCGTGGAACCCGGGCTGGGTACGCAGCTCGCGGTGCGTCTCGTGGACCGCGGCGAGGAAGGTCTCCCGTGCGGCCGCGGGCACGGAGAACTTGTCGATGTGCAGGATCTCGGTCGTCATGGCGGCCACGGTAGGACCTCGAGCCGACTCGAGGTCAAGAGCTGCGAGCTCAGCGGCGACGAGTGCGGGCGACGACGGCCTCGGTGAATTCGGCGGTCGAAGCGAGGCCGCCGAGATCCGCGGTGGCCACGCCCGCCTCGACGGTCGCGTCGACGGCGTGCTCGATCCGGCGGGCCGCGGCGGCGAACTCCGGCAGGTCGTGGGCGGTGCCGAGCCGGTCGAGGAGCATCGCGGCGGACAGGATCAGTGCCGTGGGATTGGCGCGGTTGCGGCCGGCGATGTCCGGGGCGGCGCCGTGTGCGGCCTGCGCCATGGCCTGGGTGTCGGATGCGTTGATCGACGCCGCGGTGCCGAGCGAGCCGGACAGTTCGCCCGCGAGGTCGGAGAGGATGTCGCCGAACATGTTCTCGGTGACGACGACGTCGTAGTCGGCACCGTGGCGGACGAGGTGGGCGGCCATGGCGTCGACGTGCTCGTCGTCCACCGTCACCGACGGATACTGTGCGCCGATCTCGCGGCAGACGTCCCGGAACAGGCCGGTGGTCAGGGACAGGACGTTGGCCTTGTGCACGATCGTGACGCGGCGGCGGCGACGGGTGGCGAGCCGGAAGGCCGTGTGGGCGATGCGTTCGCAGGCCGCCCGGGTGACGACGCCGACGGCGAGCGCGACGTCGGGGGTGGGCATGAATTCGCCGCTGCCGACGACCATGTTGCGGTCCGCGTAGAGCCCTTCGGTGTTCTCCCGCACGATGACGAGATCCATGCGCGGGGACACGGCGCGGACACCGGGCAGGGCGCGGGCGGGACGGATGTTGGCGTACAGATCGAACCGCTTGCGGATCTGTCCGCCCGGGGTGAGCTGCGCGCGGAACGGGTCGGGATAGGCGGCGCTGTCGTGCGGTCCGAGGATCCACGAGTTCAGGCCCGCGAGTGCGTCGAGGGTGGATTCGGGGGTGGGTGTGCCGTGGGTGGCGATCGCATCGGCGCCGAGCGGCAGCGGCACCCAGTCGATCTCCGGGCCGTGCACGGCGGCGACGGCGGCGTCGACCACCCGGCGGGCGGCCGGGACGATCTCGTGACCGATCCCGTCTCCTTCGAGCAGTCCGATGCGGTGCGGGGCGGGGATTGCGACGGCGTCGGTCATGCGGCAATCATTACCCACCATGGTGCAGTCGGTGGAACTGCTCCTCGACGACCGTCTGGATCAGGCGGTCCGCGAGGAATGGTCGCGGTTGCTGGACGTGGGACTGTCCAGTCAGGCCCGCAATCGGTCCGAGTCGAACCGCCCGCACATCACGCTCGCGGTCGCCGCGTCGATTCCGCCGGGCGTGGAAGGGGCGATGCGGGAGCAGATCACGGGCGAGCCGTTGCCGGTGCGGCTCGGGGGGATGGTGCTGTTCGGCTCGCGTACCGCGACGGTGGCGCGGCTGGTGGTGCCCACGGCCGAACTGCTCGAGCTGCAACGGATGGTGTTCGCGCTGATCGACGGTTGTCCGGGTGTCCCGGCGCACATCCGGCCCGGCGAGTGGACCCCGCACGTGACACTGGCCCGCCGGGTGCCGCCCGGCCGGCTCGGATCGGCGCTGACGGCGACCCGAGCGGGCACCCGGGAGCTGACGGGCGTGTCGGCCGGCATCCGGCGGTGGGACGGCGAGGCGCGACGCGAGTGGCGGGTGGTGTGACGCCGCGCCGCCGCGGCCCGGTGCCGGGTCAGACGCGGTAGTCGCCGAACTGGGTTTCCTCGCGGTGGGTATCGGGCGTCCGGCCGGCCAGCGCCAGGGCGTCGAGCGCCACGAACACGACGAGGACGAACAGGAGGACGGTCATGGTCTCAGCCTGGTCCGCGGACCGACCCGCCGACAGCGGCAGAAACGACACGTATCGTCGATTTCCGGCCAACCTGGTGGCAGACTGGGCGGCATGCTGACGACGGTGGTCGTGCCGCTGTTGCCCCGCACCGAGGCCTTCGAACTCGGCGTCGCCTGCGAGGTGTTCGGCTTCGACCGATCCGACGACGGGCTGCCCGTGTACGACTTCAGCCTCGTCGCGGGCAGCCCCCGCCCGGTCACCACCCGGTTCGGGTACACGATCGACGTCCCCTACGATCTCGATCGCCTCGACGACGCGGATCTGATCGTGATTCCCGCCGGCGGCACCGGAATCGCCGACCTGGACGAGTCGTTCGTGTGCGGCGTCGCCGACGAGATCGCCGACCTGCAGCCGCTGTTCGCCAAGCTGCGGGCGGCGGTGGACCGTGGCACGCGGGTCGCGAGCCTGTGCACGGGAGCGTTCGTGCTGGGCGCCGCCGGCCTGCTCGACGATCGCCGCTGCACCACCCACTGGCGCCACGCCCCGCGGCTGGCCGAACGCTTCCCGGCCGCGAAGGTCGATCCGGACGTGCTCTACGTCGACGACGACCCGGTGTTCACCAGTGCCGGCACCGCCGCCGGAATCGACCTGTGCCTGCACATCGTCCGCAAGGAACAGGGCTCCGACGTGGCCAACGGCATCGCGCGCCGGATGGTGGTCCCGCCGCACCGCGACGGCGGGCAGGCCCAGTACGTCGCCATGCCGCTGCCCACGGCACCCGCCGAGACACTCGCACCCCTGCTCGACTGGATGACCGAGCACCTCGACGAGGATCTGCCCGTGGCGGCGCTCGCCGCGAAGGCGCACATGTCCGCGCGGACCTTCGCGCGGCGGTTCCTGGCCGAGACCGGGACGACGCCCGCCCGCTGGCTGCGCGATCAACGGGTCCTCGCGGCCCAACGGTTGCTCGAGACCACCGACCTGCCCGTCGACGTCATCGCCGACCGCGTCGGCTTCGGGACGGCCGCGGTCCTGCGGCAGCACTTCCTGCGCCTGCGCCGCACCACCCCGCACAGCTACCGTCGCACCTTCCGCACCGAACCCGCCCGCGTGCGGTGACCCACCGGGTGCCCACGGACGCGCTCGGAGCCGGCGCAGCAGGTATCGACGGGGGTATCGACGGGCAGAACGGGTACCCGCGGGAAGAAACGGTCGCGACACGACGTTGACGCGTTCAGTACCCGACCGAAAGGATCCCCGTGGCCACCCAGACTCTCACGCAGCAGAACGTCGACGACATCATCACCGGTAACGACGTGGTTCTCGTCGACTTCTGGGCATCGTGGTGCGGGCCGTGCCGCTCCTTCGCCCCCACCTTCGAGTCGTCGTCGGAAAAGCATCCGGATGTCGTGCACGCCAAGGTGGACACCGAGGCCGAACAGGGCATCGCGGCGGCGGCGAACATCCGGTCCATCCCGACGATCATGGCGTTCCGCGAAGGCGTCCTCGTGTTCAACCAGGCCGGCGCCCTGCCCCCGGCCGCGCTCGAGGACCTCGTGACCCAGGTCAAGGCCCTCGACATGGACGAGGTGCGCCGCCAGATCGCCGAACAGAACCAGAAGCAGGGCTGAGCGACCCCGGGTGCGCACGTCCCGCCGCGACAGGGCGACGGGACGTGCGCACCGCCGTGTCGGGATCAGTGCGCGGCGGCGTCCCAGCTGCGCCCGAAGCCGACCGAGACGTCCAGCGGAACCGACAGGTCGATGACCGAGGCCATCTTGTCCCGCACCAGCTGCTGCACCTGTTCGCGCTCGTCGGCGGTCACCTCGAGCACCAGTTCGTCGTGCACCTGCAGGAGCATGCGCGACCGCAACCCGGCCCCGCGCAGCGCCGCCTGCACGTCGATCATCGCGACCTTGATGATGTCGGCGGCGGTGCCCTGGATCGGGGCGTTGAGCGCGGCCCGCTCGGCGACCTCCCGGCGCTGACGGTTGTCGCTGTTCAGATCCGGCAGGTAGCGCCTGCGGCCGTAGAGGGTGGAGGTGTAGCCGTCCTTGCGGGCCTGCTCGACGACGGCGTGCAGGTAGTCGCGCACGCCGCCGAAGCGGTTGAAGTAGGCCTCCATCTGTTCGCGGGCCTCTTCGGTGGAGATCTTCAGCTGCTGCGCCAGCCCGTACGCGCTGAGCCCGTAGGCCAGCCCGTACGACATCGCCTTGACCCGTCGCCGCAGCTCCGGAGTGACCTCCTCGATCGGCACCCCGAACGCCCGGGAACCGACGAAGCTGTGCAGGTCCTCGCCGGTGTTGAACGCCTCGATCAGGCCCTCGTCGCCGGAGAGGTGCGCCATGATCCGCATCTCGATCTGGCTGTAGTCCGCGGTGAGCAGCAGGTCGTAGCCGGGGCCGACGACGAACGCGTCGCGGATGTGCCGGCCCGCCTCCGTGCGCACCGGGATGTTCTGCAGGTTCGGCTCGGTCGAGGACAACCGGCCGGTGGCGGCCACGGTCTGGTTGAAGGTGGTGTGGATCCGGCCGTCGTCGGCGATGGACTTGACCAGGCCGTCGACCGTGGTCTTCATCTTCATCGCTTCCCGGTGCGCGAGCAGGTGCTCGAGGAACGGGTGCCCGGTCTGCTCGAACAGATTCTGCAGCGCCTCGGCGTCGGTGGTGTAGCCGGTCTTGGTCTTCTTCGTCTTCGGCATCCCCAACTCGTCGAACAACACCACCTGCAGTTGCTTCGGTGAGCCGAGGTTGATCTGCTTGCCGATCACGTCGTAGGCGGCCGACGCCGCGGCGGCGACGTCCGCGGCGAAGCCGGACTGCAGGTCGTCCAACCGTCCGGCCTCGACCGCGATTCCGGTCGTCTCGAGGTCGGCGAGCACACCCAGCAGGGGCAGTTCCATGTCGGTCAGCAGGGCGGTGGACTCGATCCCCTCGAGCTCGGTGTCCAGGGCCGCGGCGAGGTCCACCACCGCCCGGGCCCGCAGAATCGCCGCCTCCGCGGCCTTCGCGTCGGCGGCGTCGGCGTCGTCGAGCAGCGAGAGCTGCTGCTCCCCCGACTCCTCCACCCGAAGCTCCCGCTTGAGGTAGCGCAGGGACAGGTCGTCGAGGTTGAAGGTGCGCTGGCCGGGACGCACGAGGTAGGCGGCGAGGGCGGTGTCGCTGGTGACCCCGGCCAGCGTCCACCCGCGGCCCCGCAGTGCGTGCAGGGCCGCCTTCGCCTCGTGCAGCGCCTTGGGCACGGCCGCGTCGGCCAGCCAGGCGGCGAGCGCCGCCTCGTCCTCGGGCGTGAGGGTGGTGGTGCTCACGTACGCGCCCTCACCGTCGGCCGCGGCGATCGCCACGGCCGTGGCGTCGCCGCCGTACGGGACGCAGGAACCGAGCACCGCCATGCCGTGCCGCACGCCCGGCACGGCGTGCGCGGCGAGCCATCCGGCGAGCGTGCCCGGCTCGAGCACGCCGCCGCGCACCTCGAAGCCCTCCTCGGCCTCCGGCTCGACCGAGCTGAGGGTCGCGAACAGCCGGTCGCGCAGCACCTTGAACTCGAGGTCGTCGAACAGCCGGTGGATGCGGTCACGGTCCCAGGGGGTCAGGGCCAGCTGATCGGGGGTGTAGGGCAGGGCCATGTCCCGCACCATCTCGGTGAGCTGACGGTTGAGCAGCACGCTGGACAGGTGTGCGCGCAGGGCGTCACCGGTCTTCCCGCGGACCTCGTCGACGCGGTCGACGAGCTCGGTGAGGCTGCCGAACTCGCGGATCCATTTGGCGGCGGTCTTCTCCCCCACCCCCGGGATCGAGGGCAGGTTGTCGCTCGGATCCCCGCGCAGCGCCGCGAAGTCGGGGTACTGCTGCGGGGTCAGGCCGTACTTCTCCTCCACCGCCCCGGGCGTGAACCGGGTCAGGTCCGACACCCCGCGCCGGGGATAGAGGACGGTCACGTCGTCGGTGACCAACTGCAGCGAGTCCCGGTCGCCGGTGACGACGAGCACCCGGTACCCCTGGGCGGCGGCCTGCGTGGCCAGGGTCGCGATGATGTCGTCGGCCTCGTAGCCGGGCTCGGCCATCACCGGGATGCCCAGCGCCTCGAGCACGTCCTTGGTGATGTCGACCTGACCGCGGAACTCGTCGGGCGCCGAGCTGCGATTGGCCTTGTACTCGGGGTACGCCGCCGCCCGGAACGTGTCGCGGTTGACGTCGAAGGCCGCGGCGACGTGGGTGGGCTGCTCGTCGCGCAGCAGGTTGATGAGCATGGAGGTGAACCCGTACACCGCGTTGGTGGTCTGGCCGCTGTGGGTCTTGAAGTTCTCCGCCGGCAGGGCGTAGAACGCGCGGAACGCCAGGGAATGCCCGTCGAGCAGCAACAGGGTCGGTCGGTCGCCGGCGGTGGCGGCGGGCGCGGAGGAGGTGGATGCACGAGTCACGGTTCCTCAGTCTAGGGACCGGCTCGGACAACCCGGGCCCCTCCGCGACCGTGCGCTCGGCGCGGCACCCGAAACAGAACAGATACGCGGCGGAAATCGCAGAGCCCCGTGGAAAGCGGTTGCAGCCGCTAAAGTCCGGTTCCACGACGCCGGTCCCCCGGCGCCGCGCTCGACGACCCGACGTGATCCGGAGGACCTGCGTGGCCCCATCCGTGCCGCTCCGGGGGCGACCACCGATACCTCGGCTCGCCCCGACGCTCCTGCTCCTGCTCGTCGCACTCGCGCTCGCCGGTGTCGGAGCCGGGGCGGCCTCCGCGCAGGAACCCACCCCACCCCCGGCGCCGACCACCACCGCGCCGCAGCCGAGCGAGGAGGTGCGGGTCAGCGGCAGTCTCAACAACGCCGGGCAGCGCCTCGGCGGGGTCACGGTCCGGGCCCGCGACGCCGCGGGCGCCGAGGTCGCCCGGGCCACCTCGGCGCCCGACGGGCGCTGGCAGATGACCGTACCCCCCGGCACCTACACGTTCGAGGTGGACGAGCAGTCCCTTCCCGAGGGGGTGAGCGTGCAGGCCGCCGTGCAGCGCGACGTCGCCGCCGGCCGGGCGAACACGGTCATCTTCTCGTTCGGCGAGTCGCGGTCCGGGTTCGCCACCTCGGGGTGGGAGACGCTGATCCGCACCGTCGTCGACGGACTGCGGTTCGGCCTCGTGATCGCGATCGCCGGGGTCGGGCTGAGCCTGATCTTCGGAACCACCGGCCTGACGAACTTCGCGCACGGCGAGCTCGTGACCCTCGGCGCGGTGGCCGCGTGGATCTTCAACGTCAGCCTGGGTATCCAGTTGATCCCCGCGACGCTGCTCGCGATCGTGGTGGGCATCGTCATCGGCCTGCTCAACAACGGGCTGATCTGGGCGCCCCTGCGGCGCCGGCGCACCGGCCTCATCGCACAGCTGGTCGTGTCCATCGGCCTGGCGATCTCGCTGCGCTACCTGATCCTCGCGCTGTTCTCCGACCGGGCCGAGGCGTTCGCCGACTATCAGGGCCAGCGCCAGCTGGAATGGGGTCCGATCGCGATCACCCCGGTGAACCTGGCCTGCATCGTGGTCAGCCTGGTCGTGCTGGTCGGGGTGGCCCTGCTCATCCAGCGCACCCGCATCGGCAAGGCGATGCGGGCGGTGGCCGACAACCGGGATCTGGCGGCCGCCTCCGGCATCGACGTCGAACGCGTCGTCCGGTTCGTGTGGGCCCTCGGCGGTGGGCTGGCCGCCCTGGGCGGCGTGCTCTTCGGCCTGTCCGAGCTCGGGGGCCGCGTGCAGTGGGAGATGGGCTTCAAGCTGCTGCTGCTGATGTTCGCCGGGATCACCCTCGGCGGCCTCGGCACCGCGTACGGGGCGTTGCTCGGCTGCGTCATCGTGGGCCTGCTGGTGCAGTTGTCGACGCTGGTCATCAACCCCGACCTGAAGTACATCGGCGGCCTGCTCGTGCTGATCCTCATCCTCGTCGTCCGGCCCCAGGGCATCCTGGGCAGCCGGGCAAGGGTCGGGTGACCGCCGTGGACATCGCTGCCGTTCTTCAGGTTTCCTTCGCCCAGTTGATCGGGCCGTCGGCGATCTTCTACGCGCTGCTGGCCATCGGGCTGAACCTGCACTTCGGGTACGCCGGACTGCTCAACTTCGGCCAGATCGGGTTCGCCCTGCTCGGCGGGTACGGCGTCGGGATCATGACCGTCACCTACGACCAGCCGCTGTGGCTCGGCATCCTCGTGGGCCTGGCCGCCTCGGCCCTGCTGGCCCTGGTGCTGGGCATCCCCACGCTGCGGCTGCGCGCCGACTACCTCGCCATCGTCACCATCGCCGCCTCCGAGATCCTGCGGCTGGTGTTCCGGTCCACCGCCTCGGATCCGGTGACCGGCTCGACCAACGGCCTGTTCGGGTTCGCCGGGCCGTTCACGCAGCTCAGCCCGTTCGACTCCGGGCGGCAGTACTCGCTGCTCGGGATGCGGTTCTACGGCGACGACCTGTGGGCGATGGTCGTGGGCTGGACCCTGGTGCTGATGCTGTGCGGGCTGGTGTATCTGCTCAGCCACAGCCCGTGGGGCCGGGTCCTCAAGGCCGTCCGCGAGGACGAGGACGCCGCCCGATCGCTCGGCAAGAACGTGTTCGTGTACAAGATGCAGGCGCTGGTGCTCGGCGGCATGATCGGCGGGCTCGGCGGCGTCTTCAACGCGCTGCAGACCAAGTCGATCAACCCCGACTTCTACTCCACCGCGCAGACGTTCTTCGCCTTCGGCGCCCTGATCCTCGGTGGCGCCGCCACCGTGTTCGGTCCCGTGCTCGGCGCGATGCTGTTCTGGTTCCTGCTCACCGTTCCCGATGCCCTGCTACGCCAGTCCATCTCGGGCCCGGACCCGCTGCTGGCCCTGTCCGAGCAACAGGTCGGGGCGATGCGCTACATCCTCCTCGGTGTGCTCATCGCAGTCATGATGGTGTTCCGGCCCCAGGGCATCCTCGGCAACAAGCGGGAGGTGCAGCTCGATGCCTGACGCGACCCTCTCCGCGGCGCAGCGCTCCGCGCTGTTCGACTCCGTGGCACGCGAGCCCGGCGCGGACAAACCGGATCCGATCCTCGTGGTGGACGGGCTCTCCCGCACCTTCGGCGGCCTCAGAGCGGTCGACGTGGCGCACCTCGAGATTCAGCGGGGGTGCATCACCGGGCTGATCGGGCCGAACGGCGCCGGCAAGACCACGCTGTTCAATCTGCTCACCGGCTTCGACCGCCCCGACACGGGGACCTGGAGCATGGACGGGATGCCGCTCGGCGGCCTGCACCCGCACCAACTGGCGCGCCGCGGGATCGTGCGGACGTTCCAGCTGACCAAGGCGCTGTCGAAGATGACGGTGCTCGACAACGTGCGGCTCGGCGCGACGGGCCAGCGCGGGGAACGGATGCTCGGTGCGCTGCTGCCGTGGATGTGGCACCGGCAGGAACGCGCCGTCACCGAGCGGGCTCGCGAACTGCTGGCGCGGTTCGCCCTGGACGCGAAGGCCGACGACCTGGCCGGCTCCCTGTCCGGCGGGCAGCGCAAGCTCCTCGAGATGGCGCGGGCCCTGATGACCGAGCCGACGGTGGTGATGCTCGACGAGCCGATGGCCGGGGTCAATCCCGCGCTGACGCAGAGCCTCCTCGGGCACATAAAGGCCCTGCGCGACGACGGGATGACCGTGGTGTTCGTCGAACACGACATGGACGTCATCCGCGACATCTCCGACTGGGTGGTGGTGATGGCCCAGGGCTCGGTGATCGCCGAGGCCCCGCCGGACCAGCTGTCCTCGAGTCCGGCCGTCGTCGACGCCTACCTGGGCAGCCACCACGACCAGGCGCTCGAGTTCGACGACGAGGGCAACCCCGTCGGCGCCACGGCCGCGCTCGCCGTGGCGATCGAGGAGGCCGAGGCCCACACCCTCGAGTCCGGCGGCGACCTGTCCGAACCGAGCGCCACCGTCCTCGCCGACATGCCCGGCGCGGCCGGGCAGCCCGAGACCGGTACCGAGCCTCCGACGCAGGAGAAGCCGTGAGCGAGACGCCCTCCCCCAGCCCGGCGCAGATGACCGCGGCCGAGCGCGCGGCCACTCCCGAGGAGCACGCCCGTCTCGCCGAGGGGGCGCTGGTGCGCGCCGACGACATCGTCGCCGGGTACTTCCCCGGTGTCGACATCCTGCGCGGCTGCAACTTCTTCCTCCGCGACGGCGAGATCGTCGGCATCATCGGACCCAACGGCGCCGGCAAGTCGACCCTGCTCAAGGCGCTGTTCGGGTTGATCCCGGTGCGCCGCGGCACGGTGACGCTGCGCGGCGACGACATCACCGCCGCGCCCGCGCACGTACTGGTGCGCAAGGGTCTCGGCTACGTGCCGCAGACCCGTAACGTGTTCCCGTCACTGACCATCGAGGAGAACCTCGAGATGGGAATCTACTTGCGGCCCAAGAAGTTCGAGGAACGTTTCGCGTTCGTCGCGGAGCTGTTCCCGCTCCTCGGTGAGCGCCGCAAGGTCAAGGCCGGTGCCCTGTCCGGTGGTGAGCGGCAGATGGTGGCGATGGGCCGGGCGCTGATGATGGATCCGTCCGTGCTGCTGCTCGACGAGCCGTCGGCGGGCCTGTCGCCGATGTTCCAGGACGAGGTGTTCATCCGCTGCAAGAAGATCAACGCCGCGGGGGTGTCGATCATCATGGTCGAGCAGAACGCGCGACGGTGCCTGCAGATCTGCGACCGCGGCTACGTGCTCGACCAGGGCCGCAACGCGTACACCGACACCGGGCCGAATCTCATGCACGACCCGAAGGTCGTCGAGCTGTACCTCGGGACGCTCGCGGGCAGCCAGGAGAAGAAGCGCAGCTGACGGGTGGCCGACGGACGGGGCCGGGAACCGATCGGTTCCCGGCCCCGTCCGCGGGGCCCTCGCTACTCACCGACCACGATGTAGTCCTCGGTGGTGAGCCTGTTGTCCGGCCCGAACACCAGGTGCCCGTAGGACCCGATGCCGGGCTCGCCGGCGTCGGTGAAGTTGAGCCGGCCGGTGACACCGTCGTAGTCGATGTCCTGGCCCCCGCGCAGCAGATCCAGGCACTGCTGGTAGCTGGTGCACGTCGTGCCGTCCTTGGTGACGCTGTTGATGTTCGCGGCGATGTCCACCCCGGCGGTGGAGCCGGCCTGTTCCGCGGCGAGCGCCGAGATCACCACGGCGTCGTACGATTCGCCGGCATAGTTGAAGTCGATCAGCGCGGGATCGATGGCCTTGAGCCGATTCTGGAAGTCCGGGCCGACGTCCGTGAGCGGAGTGGTGCCGCGCATCGTGTCGACCAGCCCGGGCGCGACGGCCTCACCGAGGGCGTTGCCCATGTTTCCGTCCACGCCGTAGACGAGCATGCCGTCGGACGGCCCGATACCCACCTCGTGCATGCGGGTGAGGATCTTCGCGGACTCCTCGAACCCGATGATCGCCACGGCGTCGGGGCCGAAGTTCTTGATCTGGTCGACCTCGGCGTTGAACGACTGCGCGTTGGGGTCGTAGATGATCTTCTGGACCTGGTCCTCCGGCACGCCGGCCTCGACGAGGTTGTTCTGGGTGTTGGTGGCCAGGCCGGTGCCGTACGGGTCGTTGAGCGCGATGATCGACACCCGCTGGGCACCGTCGTCCGAGATCAGCTGCGCCAGGGCCTGCGCCTGCAGCACGTCGGTGGGGGCGGTGCGGAAGTACAGCCCCTTGTCGGGATAGCAGACGAACTGGTCGGAGGTGTTCGCCGGCGAGAACATCACCACCCCGGCGCTGGCGATCTTGTCGAGCACCTTCAGCGACACCGACGACGAGGCCGCCCCCACGATCACCTGCGTTCCCGCCGCGAGTTCCCGGTCCACCGTGGAGTTCGCGGTGTCGGTCGTGGTGTCGCCCGAGTCGCCGGTGATCAGCTCCACCGGCTGGCTCAGCACACCGCCGGCGGCGTTCACGTCGTCCACCGCGAGCCGCACCGCCGCCACCTCCGGGGGCCCGAGGAAGGCGAGGCTGCCGGTCTCGGGAAGCAGGGTGCCGATCTTCAGCGGGGTCGTCACCGGCGTGGCACCGGCGGTCGCCTGCGCGGGTTCGCAGTCGGTGGTCACGGTCGTCGCGGACGCCGCGCTGTCACCGGAACCGCCCGCGGCGGAATCGTCGCTGTCCGAGCTACAACCCGCGAGGGCGAGAGACGCTGCTCCGAACACCGCAGCGGCGCGGACGAAGGTCCGTCTGGCCATCCAACTCTCCTTCGATCGGCATGCACACCGTCCCGGATGCGTCACCGGGACGTGGCCAGAAACCTATCCGTCCCGCGCCGTCCGTGAACCCGGGCGAAATCCTTGTGACGCGACCGTTATCGAAGAATTAACGCCGGTGTGACGGGGAGCTCCGTCATCCCGCCGCGGCACCACCCAGCGTCTCGATGACCACCTCGGCGACGTGCTTCATCGTGGTGCGCCGATCCATTGCCGCCCGCTGGATCCAGCGGAACGCCTCCGGCTCCGTCATCGCATGCTTGTCCATGAGCAGGCCCTTGGCTCGGTCGACGAGCTTGCGGGTCTCGAACCGCTCGGTCAGCCCCGCCACCTCGCGCTCGAGTTCACGGATCTCCGCGAACCGGCTCGCCGCCACTTCGATGGCCGGAACGAGATCGGACTTGGAGAACGGCTTGACGAGATACGCCATGGCGCCGGCGTCCCGGGCACGTTCGACAAGTTCGCGCTGACTGAACGCCGTGAGGATGACCACAGGCGCGATGCGGCGGGCGGCGATTTCCGAGGCGGCGTCGATGCCGTCGCGCCGGGGCATCTTCACGTCCATGATGACCAGGTCGGGCTTCAGCTCCTCCGCCAGCTCGACCGCCCGCTGCCCGTCGCCGGCCTCACCGACGACCTCGTAGCCTTCCTCGCGGAGCATCTCCACCAGATCGAGCCTGATCAGCGCCTCGTCCTCGGCCACTACGACGCGCCGCGGCTGAGCGGGATTCTCGTGCGGGGCGGCTGTCATCGTCGGCCATCTCCTGTCGCTCGGGCGGCCCCCGCGGAGGGGGTGGAACGTTAGAAGGGTACCGGTGGTCGACGGCAGTTACCGATCTTCTACAGTGGTCTCCGCACGACGCCCCCGTATCCCAATTGGCAGAGGAAACGGATTCAAAACCCGTACAGTGTCAGTTCGAGTCTGACCGGGGGCACCCACAGTGCGCCGCCTCATCGGAGCGGCGCCCCGAGCGACCCGCGGGCCCCCCACCCCGTCGCCCTCTCGACCGGTGCGCCGCGCCGACGTCCGGGACCGCTGGTAAGGTGCCGATTTCGGTTGCGCCGGCCGGTGTTCCGGTCGGGACCACCGCCGACCGTTCCCGGGCCCTGCGGAACGCGGATCGAGATCGGAGAAGGCATGGGACGCGCCCTTCCCGTCGTGGCGGCCTGCGCGGCTGCGCTGCTCGCCCCGGCTCCGGGTGCGGCCGCGCACGTGCCGGACGATCGGATCGTGCTGCGCCCGGGCGACGGCATCACCTTCACCGCCGCCGATCCCGCGCCGGGTTGGTGCTCGGTCGCCGCGGTCGGCCACGACCGCGCAGGGCGGCTCGTCGCCATCACCGCCGGCCACTGCCGGCAGACCGGCTCGGCCGCCGTGTGGAAGGCCGGCGAGCAGAGCCGCGGGCCTGTCGGCACCGAGACCTCCGTCCACAGCCCCGGGTCGGTGGACTGGCTCGGAATACCGACCGACGCGGTGCCGGACTATGCGGTGCTCCAGCTCGACGAGACGAGGGTACGCGGCTCGAACACCTCGGCGCCGGACGCCGACGGCGAGGTCGTGGTGCTCGAGTCGATCGGCTCGCTGCCGGACGGCGATCAGGACATCGGCAGGCACTGCGCGGCCGGGCACACGACCGGGATCGCGTGCGGGCCCGCCCCGCTCGTCGACGCGCTGGACGTCGCCGGCACCCGCGACGTGCTGGTGAACCCGAACTCGGTCAACTCGTGGCTCGTGATGCAGCAGGGCGACTCCGGCGGCCCGCTGGCCCGCACCGACACCCACGAGTGGCTCGGCCTCGCAGTCGGATACCGGCCGAACGACGTGCGCTTCGCGGTGTACCAGCGGGCCGACCGGATCATCGCGGACCTGGACGCCCGGGGCGGCATCGGCGCGGGATTCACGCTCGTGTGCACCCCGTGACGAGTCAGGTCGTCGCCTCCGCGGACGTCGTCGCCGTGCCTGCGCCGGCGGCGGTCGGCGTCCCGGGGCGGTGCGTCGCGGCCGCGGCACCGCGGTGGTTGTGCTCGGTGACCACCACCTGGCCCGCGGCGATGGCCACCGCCACCGGCCACTCGATCAGATCCAGCGCCACCAGCGCCGCCAGCCCGGCGAAGTAGGCGAGCTGGTCGGGCCGTGGGATCCCGACTCGGCCGACGAGGGGCAGGTGCACGGCGAAGCGTTCGGCGTCGCGGGCGAGCCGCGCCATCGTTCGGTGGGATTCCCAGAAGGACTGTTCGTCGGCCATTCTTTCCTCGCTCGTCAACTTCGGTTCACCTGACGTCCCTACCGTCGGGGGCATGTCGAACCCGATGGCCGCCGTGGGCCCGGATGCGGTGGTCGGCGCCGTGGTCCGGCTGCTCACTCCCCCGCTGTGCGAGCTGTACGCCGTGTTGATGCGCGCCGGCGTGGTGGTCGTGGTCGACGACTGACACCACCGGCCGAACTAGCTCGTCGCCACGGGGGGAGTCTTCCGTGCCGGCTGCGCCGTCGGTGCGGGTGCGGTGACCGCCCCGGGGGCGGCGGCGGTCGCACCGGGACGCGCCGGGTGGGGGCGGGGCGCGAGGAGCCGGACGGCGAGCGCGCCTCCGCCGACGGCGACGACGACCGGCCATTCCACGAGCCCGGAGAGCCCGAGCGCCGCGAGGGTCAGCGCCGCCGCCGGGGTGGAGCCGGAGCCGCTGCTCACACCGGAGCGGGCGCCGTCGAGTGCACCGCGCACGCTGCCGACGAGCCCGCCGACAGCGGCGCCGCCGACGGCTCCCGCGGCGCTGGTGGTGGCGTACGCGGTGCGGGTGACCAGGTGGCCGGTGGTGTCCAGTAGCTGCATGGCACGTCCTGCTCTGCTTTCGGTCGCCAGCGTGCGCGGGGTCTCGGCGGGACGGTGGCGCGGGGGTCTGCGGCGAGCTCGGCGCCTCGAGGAGCCGTCGTTCCCGGGGCACGGCGGCCGTGACGGTCGGACTCGCCCCTACTGTAGTCCCGATGTCGGCGAGAGCCGAGCGGTCGGCGCCGACGTTTTCCCGGAAGCGCCACCGGCATCCCGGGACTCGAGCACCGATGTCACCACCTCCCCGATCGCCGGCAGCCGGAGCGCGGCGGTCGGTGCGACGGCGGCGGCCACGGTGGCCGCCACAGCGCACCCGAGTGCCTGCGTCCATCCGACCGGACCGACCGGCACGCAGCCCAGCAGCCCGCTGACCCCCGGCGTGCTGATCAGCACGGCCATGGCGGCGAGCGAGCCGAGGACGGTGGCGACGACGAGGGGGCTGCGGGACTCGAGCAGTGTCTGCCCGAGCTGAGCGCCGACGAGCGCGACGAGCGCCACGGTCGACGCGCGCGGGTTCGAGCCCGTGACCCTGGCCATCGCCCACGCCGCGGTGGCCGCGGCCGCGGTCGTGGCGCCGCGGGCGGCCATGGCGTGCAGCAGCACGGACTCGTCGGGCCGGGGCGCGGGGCCGGAGCCGTCGGTGCGGGGGGTGCTGACGGCGAGGGCCGCCGCGGGCAGCGCGTCGGTGAGCATGTTCACCAGCAGCAGCTGGCGGGCATTGAGCGGCGAGCGGCCGGTGATCAGGCTACCGAGCAGCGCGAAGGCGACCTCGCCCGCGTTGCCGCCGAGCAGGACCGACACGGCGGCCTGGACTCGCTGCCACAGCACGCGGCCCTCGTCGAGCGCGTCGAGCAGGCCCGCGACGCGGCCCTCGAGCAGCACGACGTCGGCCGCGCCGCGCGCGGGGTCGCTGCCGCGGGAGGCCACGCCGATGCCGACGCTCGCGGCCCGGATCGCGGCGGCGTCGTTGGCGCCGTCACCGACCATGGCGCACACGTGTCCGGTGTGCTCGAGGGCCTGCACGATCTGCACCTTGTGCTCGGGGGACATCCGGGCGAAGACGAGGCGCTCCTCCACGGCTCGTTCCCGTTCGGTGTGCGAGAGTCCGTCCCATTCGGCACCGCTGAGCACCTGATCCGCCGTGACGGGCAGGCCCAGTTCGCCGGCGATCGCGACGGCGGTCACCGGATGGTCGCCGGTGACGAGCCGGACGGCGACGCCCTGCTCGAGCAGCGCGGGCAGCAGTCCGGCCGCGTCGGCCCGCGGTGTGTCGGACAGCCCGATGAGGCCGACGTGCCGCAGCCCGTTTCCGGACAGCTCCGCGAGGGCGTCGGGATCGTCTGCCGCCCCAGCGGTTTCGGCATCGGTCAGGTCGCGCTGTCCCACGGCGATGACCCGCAGTCCGTCGGCGGCCAGGGCGTGCACCCGCTCGCGGACGTCGGGATGGTCGTCGCCGTAGGCGCCGAGCATCATCTCCGGCGCACCCTTGACCGCGAGGTGGTTTCCGGCGATCGCAGCCGCGTAGGCCCGGCCGGACCGGAACGGCAGGTGGGCCGTCCGTTCGGCGGCCCGGTCCGCGACGGCGGCGGCGTGCGCGGACTCGACGATCGCGACGTCGGTGGCGTGCTCGGGTGGTCCCCCGTTTGCCGGAATGCCGGTGCGGGCGGCGCAGGCCAGCACGTCCTCCCGGGTGAAGCCGGGGGCGGGTTCGACCGCCGCGACCCGCAGGCGGTTCTCGCTGAGTGTGCCCGTCTTGTCGAAGCAGACGACGTCGACCCGGCTGAGGGCCTCGATCGAGCGGGGCGCCCGCACGAGGGTCGAGCGCTTGGTGAGCCGGCGGGCGGACGCGACCTGCGCGAGGGTGGCCACGAGCGTCAGCCCTTCCGGCACGGCCGCGACGGTGACCGCGACCCCGCTGGTCACCGCCGCGCGGACCCCGGTGCCGCGGAGCAGGCCCAGCGCGGCGACGAGGACGCCGCCGCCGAGGCTGACGGGCAGCGCCCGGCGGGTGAGGGTGCTCAGCCGTGCCTGCAGGCCCACCTCCCGGACCCGCGCGGGCGCCATCGCGGTGGCGCGACGGGTCTCGGTGGCCCCGCCCACCGCCGTCACGACCGTCACCGCGGTGCCGGTGAGCACGGTGGTGCCCGCGTAGAGCATGCAGGCGCGTTCGGCCAGCGGGGCCCCCGGCGTCGAGTCGCTCTGCTTGACGACCGGGAGCGACTCCCCGGTCAGTGCCGACTCGTCGACCTCGACCCCGTCGGCGTGGAGGATGCGCCCGTCCGCGGGCACGACCTCGCCGGGACGGACCTCGACGACGTGCCCGGGACGCAGCCGGGCCGCGGGGACTCCGACGTATCGCCTGCCGCCGCGTGGTCCGGCGACGCGGCGCGCGGGCGGATCCTGCACCGCCAGAAGCCTTTTCAGAAGTCGCTCGGCACGCAGGCGCTGGGCGGCCGAGATCGCGGCGTTGAGCAGCAACACCGATCCCACGAGCACGGCGTCGAGCGGCGAACCGAGCACCGCACTCGCCGCGGAGCCGGTGGCGAGGACGGGGGTCAGCGGGTCGGACAGCTCGGTGCGTACCGCACGGGTGAAGTCGACGGCGGAGCCGACCGGGCGGGTGCCGACCCGCCGCACCACCCGCACCGCCCGCGTGCGGGTCCGCACCCGCCAGCCGGAATCCTCCGCGGGCAAGAACAACTCGTCCGGCGACGGCGCGGGGAGGAGCGCGCACACCTCGGCCACCGACAGCGCATGCCAGTCGTGGGCCGAACGCGGCGGCGGCAGCGGCGCGGCGAGCGCGGTGCGGGCCGCCGACGTTCCGGCCCACAGCCCGGCCGCGGCACCGGCGGTGACCGATTCCGGACCGGTGCCCGGCACACCGGGCAACATGAGCAGCGCTCCGAGGGCGGAGGCGTCGCGGGCGATCTCCACGCCGCGCCGGCTCGCGGTCCGGGCGGCCGGGAGCGCGTGCAGGATCCGCCACGCACCGGTGAGGTCGCGGACCATCAGGTCCGCCGGCCAGGGCGGCCGGCTGCCATCGCGCAGGACACCGATGCCCACGTCGGCCAGGGCGAGGGCCTGCGCCGCCTCGGCGGTGAGGACCACGACGGTGCCGCCGCCGCGCTGCAACCTCTCGACGATGCCGAGCAGTGCGGCGTCCATCGACTCGACGAGAGGTTCGAGGCGATCGAATCCGTTCCGCAGGGAGCCCGCCCCCTCGTCCTCGACGGAGACCACGACGATCCCGGCGCGCCGGGCGGCGGCGAGCACGGCGGACGCGTAGCGGTCGTGGACGGGACCGATCAGCACCCGCGCGTCGGCGGGAAGGTGCCCGGGCACGTCCGGCACGGCGGAGACGGGGTGCCAGCCGGGGGTGAGGACGCCGCGTTCGACCGCCGTCCGCGCCCGGTCCCACACCACGCTGCGGTCGCGGTCGGGCACGCCGTTCAGGCGCGTCACCGCGAGCCCGGGGGTGTACAGGGCGCGGGGGTCGACGACGATCGCGTCGACCCGGTCGAGGCGGCGCAGCACGGCCGGTCGCAGGGTCAGCACGCCGCGGGCGGCGAGCCCGCGCGCGAGGGTGGCGGCGAAGGATTCCCGCGCGGTGCGGGTGGCCTTGGGGACGGCGACGAGCGCCGCGGAACCGGCGGTGGTGGGTCGGCCGGTCAGGAGCCCGGCCGCCGCCGCGCCGGCGAGGCCGGCCCAGCCGGCGCGGTCGGTGTAGCGCTCGACCGGACCGGCCGGGGGTTCGGTGGGACGGACCGGCCGGCGCGGGCAGCGGGCCGTGGCCGCGTGGGGGGCGAGGTCCGGTTCGAAGTCGCGCCAGGCGCGCCGCATCGCCAATGTCTCGCCCACGAGGACGGTCCGGGTGGCGGCCTCCACGGCGGAGGAGGCAGGCGAGAGGGTCAGGGTGTGCAGCACGGAGGTCCCGGCGGCCAGCAGCAGGTCGGCCCTGCCGGGGCCGAGCGCGGACTCGACGAGAGCGCGGATCCGCGGGTGGTAGTCCGACACGAGGACCGGAGCGGCTGCGCCGCCGTGCAGGCGCGGCAGGCGCAGGTAGCGCCCCGCCGCGGTCAGCGCCAGTCCGGTGCCGGCGGTCGCCGCGGACACGCCCCGCCGGACGAGCAGGACGTCGTCGCCCGGCAGCTCGTGCGGAACACCGCGGGGTGCGGTTGCGGCGCCCTCCGCCTCGGCGTGTTCGACGACGCGCCGGAGCGTGCCGGCCGTCGGTCCGGCCGGGTCCGTGGACACCACGAGACGGCACCAGGGGCGGTGCAGTTCGGCTGTGGCCACGCCCGGTGTGTCTCGGATCGCTGCGAGCACCCGGTCGCCGAGCGCCTCCCCGTCCGGGCCGTCGAGGCCGCGGACCTCGATCCACGTTCGGGCACCGTTCGCTGCGCAGCGCCGGGCGGGGCGCCCGCCGGCCGCCTCCCGGGCGACGTCCGCGACGAGCTGGACAACGGCCGCGGGGGCGGGAGCCGCGGCCGCGGTGACGGGTGCGCGCAGCAGGGCCGCCCCCACGCCGGCCGCCGTGGCGGCGCCGACGATCGCGGTGTCGAGGGCGACGCCGGCACCGGCGGCCGCCACCCGCACGCCGGCCCGCAGGGCGGATCCGGGAAGGGCCACGAGGGTGGCGACCGAACCGCGCGGACGCCGCCGGTAGGAAGTGCTGTGGTGCATGGTGTCCTCCTCGGCTGCCGCACGAGCATCCCGGCTCGGGACCGGACACCGGGTGCCGACCCTCGGACATGCCCGCCGGCAGTCGCCGGCATCGAGGTCACCGCGCTTTCAGCGTAGTTCCGCCGTCGGGCGGTGGACACGTCTCGGGGTGATTCGCCCGGTGACCTCGCGTGGAGTTCAGCGGACGCTCTCGGTGACCGTCCAGCGACCCTCCCCCTGCAGTTCGAGCACCCGGTCGTGGAAGCTGTCGAGGGTGCTGCGGTGCCCGACGCTGACGATGACGCTGTCCGGCAGCGCCTCGCGCACGGTGCGATAGAGCGCGTGCTCGAGTCCCTCGTCGACGGCGGCGGTGGCCTCGTCGAGGAACACGGTCCGCGGCCGGGCCAGCAGCACCCGCGCGAACCCGAGGCGCTGCTGCTCCCCGGGGGACAGCACGCGCGCCCAGTCGGTGTCGTCGTCGAGGCGTTCCCTCAGGTGCCCGAGGTGCACGCGTTCGAGCACCTCGCCGAGTTCCGCCTCGTCCCGTACGGGCGGACGAGGATACGACAGCGCTTCGCGCAGCGTCCCGAGCGGCACATACGGGTCCTGGGACAGGAACAGCGCGTCGCCGTCCGGACGCGCGATCCGACCGTGGGCGTACGGCCAGAGCCCGGCGAGGGAGCGCAGCAGTGTCGTCTTGCCGCTGCCGGACGCGCCGCGGACGAGCAGCGCCTCGCCGGGGGACACGTGGATGTCGAGGCCGGTCACGAGCGGCCGGCCGGCCGGGGTCCGCACGTCGAGACCGCGCAGGTCGAGGGTGTCACCCTGCTCGGTCGCGACGAGGACGGGCAGCTTCGCGGACTGGTCGGTGGCGTCGACCAGGCCGTTGAGACGGATGGTGGTCGCCCGGAACGCGGCGAAGTCGTCGTAGGACTCGCGGAAGAAGGACAGCGATTCGTGGACCTGACCGAAGGCGTTGCCGGTCTGCATCACGTCACCGAGGGTGACCTGACCGGCGAACAGCCGCGGCCCCTGGATGAGAAACGGGAAGATCACCGCGATCTGGTTGACGGTCAGGTTGAAGCCGTCGAACTTCAGGATCCGGAACACGATGCGCCACCAGTTGCGGATCACCGCGGCGAATCGGCCCAGCAGGCCACCCCGCTCGACGTTCTCGCCGTGGTAGAAGGCGATGTTCTCGCCGTACTCGCGGACGCGGACCAGGGCGTAGCGGTAGGTGGCGCCGAGCTTCTCGTTGAGGAAGTTCAGCCGGATCAGCGGCCGGCCGATCCAGAACGCCACCGCGGTGGTGACCAGCACGTAGATGTAGACCAGGAACACCATTCCGCGGGGGATCTCGGTGCCGAACACGGTGATCGGGCCCGACAGGTCCCACAGGATGCCGGTGAAGCTGACGATGGACAGCACCGCGGTGACCGCCCCCATCGACAGGACGCGGGTGGTGGTGACGAAATCGGTGACGTCGACCTGGATGCGCTGGTCGGGGTTGTCCACCGGCTTGTCCACGAACCGGTCCCGGTAGAACGCCCCGGTGTCGAGCCAGGTGTCGACGAGCCGGTTGTTCAACTGGGTGCGCCAGTGGATGTCGAGGGTCTGACCGAGCAGGTACGCGACCAGGCTGCGCGCCACGTGGATGATGGCGAGCACGGCGAAGACCCGCATGAACCGCCAGAACGCGGCCTCGTCGAGGTCCTGGATCGCGGTGTAGAAGTCGTTGTACCAGTACGAGAACAGCACGTTCATCCGCACCGCGAAGACGGTGAACAGCAGAACCAGGGCCACGAGTCCGAGCGGGCCGAGGCCCCGACGCGGATCGAAGTAGGGCCACGCGATGCGCCACCACTGCCGTCCCCAGTGGGTCGTTCGCGCGAGCAGCGCCACCACGACGACGAACACCACCGTTGTGATCACATACGCCTTCAGCGTCCACCAGACGCTGTCGACGAGCACACTTCCCCATTCCATCCGTCGCCGCTCCCGTCTCCCGCGCGATCGCGCGGTCCATGCGAGAGATTGTGGACCCCGCCCCGGGGTGCGCGACGCCGATTCCGCGACCGATCGTGGGGCTGCCCCCGCGGCGGAGCCGGTGGCCGGGGTGCGCCGGGCACCGGACCGCTGCTTCGTCACGGGTTCTGCGGGTATCCGACGGTCATGGAGGTTCTGGGCATTCTCATTCTCGTCGGGGTGGTCGTCTACGTGGTGGTCCAGCGTCGCAGGAGCGGGCCACGGAGGTGACCACGGCTCGGCCGGGCTCGCCGTGCGGTCGAGCCCGGCCGGGCCGTGCCCGCAGGACGGAACGATTCGCGGGTGCACACGAACGTCGCCGGTCCTCGCTCCTGGCGGCGAGGACCGGCGACGGGTCGGTGGGTGGCTGTCAGCGGGTGCCGGGCACGGTGCGGTGCGTCGTGGTCCGGCGGGTGAGCAGGAAGCCGAGGGCGATCATGGCGGCCCCGAGCACGAAGTGCAGCCAGTCGTCGGCGGAGTTGACCGGCACGAAGTTCGCCGAGCTGTCCTTGTCGACCACCAGTCCGTAGAGCCACAGCACCAGGTAGATGATGCCGCCGCCGATGAGGTAGGACCGAGCGGCACCGACTGTGCGGGCCATCGCGACGCCTGCCACACCGAAGAGCAGATGCACGATGTTGTGGAGGATGGAGACCTCGAAGATCCCGAGCAGCAGCGCCCCGGACTCGTGCCCGGCGAACGTCATGGTGTCGTAGTTGGTCGTGATTCCGGGAACGAACCCGAGAATGCCGACGAGGAGGAACACCACACCGACAGCGAGGGCCGCTGTCTGCACCGGTGTCCGGGTCATAGTTCGTCCTGCGTGCTCGGCCATGGCCGGCTCCTTTCGTTCGAACAGGTGACCGGAGCGGAGTGGCTGCGGCTGCCGGAGAGATACCTCCGTGGGCGTTCGTGAAACCTTGCCCGCGAGGATTTTCGTGGGACGGCGACGGGCCGTGCGTGCTGCCGATAGGAACGGTCACCGGTCCCGGGTCATCGGCCCCGGCCGCGGGTCGGTTCCGGCGGGGGTGAGCTGGGCGACCAGTCGGGCAGCGACGTCGCGCAGCTTGACGTTCTCGTGCTGGGACTGGCGCACCAGCACGGCGAAGGCCTCCTCGGCGGTCAGACCGCGCGCGGCCATGACGATCCCGACGGCGTGGTCGATGGTCGGACGCGAGCGCAGGGCCCGATCGAGTTGCGTGATCTCCGCCCGGGCCCGGGCACAGCGACGGGCCTGCCGCAGTGCGGTCTCCACGGCCGTCGTGAACACCTCCACCAGCGTCTCGTCCAGAGAATCGAACCCGTGGTCGTGTTCGCTGTAGAGGTTGAACGATCCGGCCGTCTCGTCGTCGATCCGCAGCGGCGCGGCCAGCGAACTCGCCGTCCCGAACCGTTCCGCGCGCTCGGCGAACGCCGGCCAGCGTCGCCGCATCTCGGCGCGGTCCGCGCGCACCACCTGGCCGGTCCGCACGGCGTCGAGGCCCGGACCGGCGCCGGCGAGGTACTGGGCGTGGTCGAGTTCGTAGAGCAGCGGATTGCTGCAGGCCTCCGTCTCGGGGCGGCCGCCCCGCAGGACCGTCACCCCCGCCATGCCGGTCTCGGGCACGATCTTCACGACGTTGCCGACGAGCAGGTGCAGCAGCTCGGGCAACTCGTCGCCCTCGTCGAGCGCGGCGGACAGCCTGCGCAGCGCCACGACGATCTCCCCGACTCGTCCACACAGTGGATCGTTCCCGGCCATGTCCCCGTCCACGACTGCATCCCCGTCGGTCGTTCTTCTCACAGAATGCACCCGGTGAGACCGGCCGGGCACAGTTCTCGGGTCATCTCGTGTGACCTCACCGCCCGAGGCGCTGCGCCAGGTATCCGACCAGGCCGTCGAGGGTGCTCAGGTGCGCGTAGTCCGCCTCGGGGATGTCCACCCCGAGCGACGAACGCAGTCCGATCAGCACGTTCAGCCAGTCCATCGAGTCGAGGTCGACCTGCTGGCGCAGCGGCCGGTCCCCCGCCAGTTCGATGTCCTCGATCTCGGGGGCGACGTCGGCGATCGCGGCGACGACGGCGGCGCGGATGTCGGCACGGGCGGTCTCGCCGGTATTGGTCTCGTCGGTGGTCACGATCTCACCTCACAGTCGTTCCGGGTGCTGGAGCAGTTCGGCGATCTCGGCCAGGAACAGGGCGCCGCGCCGGCCGTCGCTGACCCGGTGGTCCGCGGCGAGGGTCGCGGTGACCACCGGGACGGGCCGCACCGCGTCGCCGTCGACCCACGGGCGCCGGGTCGGCTTGCCGAAACCGACCAGTGCGACCTGCGGCGGGTAGATCACCCCGTACACCGAGTCCACGCTTTCCTCCCCCAGGTTGGTCACGGTGACGGTGGGGTCGGACATCTCCGAGCTGCGCAGCGAGCCCGCCCGGGCGCGCTTGACGAGGTCGGCGAGGGCCGCCATGAGCTGGGGCAGGGCGAGGTCGGCGACGTCGTGGATCGCCGGGGCGATCAGCCCGCCCTGGCGCAGGGAGACCGCCACCCCCACGTGCGCGGCCGGGGCCGGGTGGAACTCGCCGTCGGTCCAGAATCCGCTCATTTCGGGGTACCGGCGGGTGGCCAGGGCGACCGCCTTGAGCAGCAGCGCCGCAAGCAGGACGCGCTCGGTGACCGGGCGTTGCGCGTTGTACTCGGTGAGCCAGTCGAGGGCCCGCGCGAGCGGGATCTGTTCCGACAGGTAGTAGTGCGGAATCTCCCGCTTGGAACGTCCCATCGCGGACGCGATGGCGCGGCGCATCTCGGCGGCCTTGTCGATCGGGGCCCTGGCCGGTGCCGCCGCGGCGGCAGGTGGCGCCGGCGCCGGCGCGGCGCCCGCACGAGCCGCCGCCCGATCGACGTCCTCGATCGTCACCGACTCCCAGGGTCCGGTGCCGGTCACGGTGTCGAGGTCCACGCCCAGCTGCCGGGCCTGCCGGCGGGCGGCCGGCGAGACCCGCCGCCGCGCGGCCGGGGCGGCCGGAGCGGGCGCCGGCGGCGCCTCGGTGACGGGGGCGGCGCCGCCGGCCGCGGCGACGGGGGCCACCACCGGGGCCGCGGCCGCCGGGGCCTCGGCGACGGGCGGAGCGTCCTCCCCGGGCTCGAGCAGGGTTGCCATCACCGCGCCGACCGGCAGCGTGACACCCGGTTCCGCGACCAACCGGTGGACGACCCCGTCCCGCCAGATCTCGACCTCCACCTCGGCCTTGGCGGTGTCCACCGAGGCGATCACCTGGCCGCGCTCGACCGTGTCACCGGGCGCGACGCGCCATTCGGTCAGGGTGCCCTCGTCCATGTCGGCGCCGAGGGACGGCAGGGTGAACTCGAACACGTCGCCTCCTCAGCTCTCGCCCATCAGGGCCTGCACGGCGGCGACGATCTTCTCCGGCTGGGGAATGGCCGCCTGCTCCAGGTGCCGGGCGTAGGGCACCGGCACCTCCTCGCTGCACACCCGCGCCACGGGTGCGTCGAGGTCGTAGAACGCCTCCTCGGCGATCCGGGCGGTCACCTCTGCGGAGAGGCCGACGCTGCGCCAGCCCTCGTCGACGACCACCACCCGGTGGGTGCGACGGACGGAGTCCACGACGGTGGCCGTGTCCAGCGGGCGCAGCACCCGCAGGTCGACGACCTCGGCCTCGATTCCGCTGCCCGCCAGGGTTTCCGCCGCGACGAGGGACTTGCCGACGGTGCCGCCGTAGGCGACGAGGGTCACGTCGCCGCCCGGCCGGAGCACCCGCGCGCTGTCGATGTCGACCGGTTCGTCGGGGTCGATGTCGGCGGTGGTGTTGTAGAGCAGTGCGTGCTCGAACACGACGACCGGGTCCGGGTCCGCGAGAGCGGGGGCGAGCATGCCGCGGGCGTCCCGCACGGTCGCCGGGGCCAGCACCCGGATGCCGGGGATGTGCGCGTACCACGCCTCGAGGCTGTGCGAATGCTGCGCGGCCAGCTGCCGCCCGGCGCCGGTGGCCATGCGGATCACGATCGGCACGGAGAACTGGCCGCCGGACATGTGGCGCAGTGCGGCGGCGGTGTTCACGATCTGATCGAGGGCCAGCAGGCTGAAGTTGACGGTCATGATCTCGACGATCGGCCGCATCCCGCCGAGTGCCGCACCGATGCCCGCACCGACGAAGCCCAGCTCGGACAGCGGGGTGTCGCGGATGCGTTCGGGTCCGAACTCGTCGAGCAGGCCCTTGGTCACGGCGTACGTGCCGCCGTATCGCCCGATGTCCTCGCCCATGAGGAACACCCGCGGATCGGTGCTCAGGGCGTCGTGCAGCGCGGCGCGCAGGGCCTCGCGGTAGCTGAGTTTCACGATGCCTCCCCGGCCGGTGTGGTCACGTCGCGGAGCAGGTCGGACTCCGGCTCCCAGGTGCCGGCCTCGGCGAAGGCGACGGCGTCGTCGACCTCGGCCACGGCCTGGGCGTCGAGCTGCCGGAACTGTTCCTCGGTGAGCAGAGTCAGCGCCTTCAGCCGCGCCGAGAACGTGTGGATGGGGCCGCGTTCCTTCCACCGTTCGACCTCGGTCTTGTCGCGGTAGAGCTCGGGGTCGAACATCGAGTGGGCACGGAATCGGTAGGTCTGGAACTCGAGGAACATCGGTCCGCCCGTGCTGCGGACGTGAGAGACCCCGGCCCGGGCCGTCTCGTGGACGGCGAGCACGTCCATCCCGTCCGTCCGGAGTGTGGGCACCCCGAACGCGGCGGCCTTGGCGCACAGGTCGGTCTGCGACTCGGACCGGGCCAGGGCGGTGCCCATGGCGTACAGGTTGTTCTCGCAGCAGAACAGCACCGGCAGCTGCCACAGGGCCGCGAGGTTGAGCGCCTCGTGGAACGCGCCCTCCGCCATCGCCCCCTCACCGAAGAAGCACGCGGTGACCCGCGGGATCTTCTGCATCTTGTCGGCCAGCGCGAGGCCCACCGCCAGCGGCAGGCCCCCGCCGACGATCGCGTTGCCGCCGTAGAAGCGGGTCGCGGCGTCGAACAGGTGCATCGAGCCGCCGCGCCCGCGGGAGCAGCCTTCCTGCTTGCCGAACATCTCCGCCATGATCGCGTTCATGGACAGCCCGTGGATCAGGGCGTGCCCGTGCTCACGGTAGGTGCCTACGACCGTGTCGCCCGGGTCGAGCGCGTGCAGCGCGCCGACCGCCACGGCCTCCTCCCCCACGTACAGGTGCAGGAATCCGCGGATCTTGCCGGCGCCGTAGAGTTCGGCGGCCTTCTCCTCCATCCGGCGGATGCGCAGCATGTCGGCCAGCAGCGCGAGCGCGAAGTCGCGGTCGTAGGGGAATCCGGCGGCGCCCCCGCCGGCCTGCTCGGTGTCGCTGGTCATCCGGCCACCTCCGGGGTCTCGAGCGTCGACGTGTCGCCTTCCGCGAGGCCGAGTTCGCGGGCCTTGAGCAGCCGGCGCAGGGTCTTGCCGCTGCGGGTGTGCGGCAGCGAGTCGACGAACGTGAGTTCCTTGGGGGCGACGGCCGCACCGAGCCGGACGCGGGCGTGCCCGATCAGCTTGCGGCGCAACGCGTCGTCGGGTTCGACGCCGCGCTCGAGGACGACGAACGCCTTCACCCGTTCGCCGAGGATCTCGTCCGGCACACCGATCACGGCGGCTTCGAGGACGGCCGGGTGTTCGGCGAGCGCGCTCTCGACCTCGAACGGTCCGATGAGATGGCCGGCGGACTTGATCACGTCGTCGGCGCGGCCGACGAACCAGAAGTACCCGTCGGCGTCGCGGCGCGCGAGGTCCCCGGTGAGGTAGAGATCGCCGGCGAAGCACTTGCGGTAGCGCTCGTCCTGGTTCAGGTAGCCACGGAACATCGACGGCCAGCCCGCCCGCAGCGCCAGTTCACCCTCGGTGTCGGCGGCGGTGACCTCGTGCACCGTGCCGTCCTCGTCGCGGCGGACGATCCGGGCGTCGACGCCGGGCAGGGGCCGGCCCATCGATCCGGGCTTGATGTCGAACGCCGGCGTGTTGGCGATCATGATGCCGCCGGTCTCGGTCTGCCACCAGTTGTCGTGGATGGGCAGCCCCAGCACCTCGGTGCCCCACCACACGGCGTCGGGTGCCAACGGCTCGCCGACGCTGGCGACGAACCGCAGGTTCGGGAACCGGTAGCGTCCCGCGACCTCGGGTCCGGCGCGCATGAGCATCCGGATGGCGGTGGGGGCGGTGTACCACACGCTGATCTGCTGGTCCTGCAGGATCCGGTACCACCGTTCGGCGTCGAACTCGGCTTCGTCGACGATCGAGGTGACGCCGTGCAGCAGCGGCGCGACGATGCCGTACGACGTGCCCGTCACCCAGCCGGGATCGGCGGTGCACCAGTAGATGTCGTCGGGATGCAGGTCGAGGGCGTAGCGGCCGGTGGCGTAGTGGGTGACGACGGCGCCGTGCACGTGCAGCGCCCCCTTGGGGGTGCCGGTGGTGCCGCTCGTGAAGTGCAGCAACGACGGGTCGCCGGCGGTGGTGGGTGTGGGATCGGCGACCGGCTCGGCGGCGTCGAGCAGGGCCCGTAGGTCGAGGGTGCCGGGAACGTCGGTGGCGGCGTCGTCGTCGCCGACGAGCAGCACGTGCTCGAGGGTCGGCACCCGGTCGCGCACCCCCGCGACGCGCCGGTGGTACAGCGCCTCCGTGGTCACCAATACCTGTGCGGAGCCGAGTTCGAGGCGGGTGAGCAGGGGTTCGGGACCGAAGGCCGAGAACAGCGGGGTGACGACCGTGCCGTTGCGCAGGGCACCGAGGACGGCGATGTACAGCTCGGGGATCCGGCCGGAGAACACGAACAGCCGGTCGCCCTTGCCGATTCCGAGGTCGCGCAGGACGCGGGTGAAGCGGCGGACGCGGTCTGCGAGGTCGCCGTACGACAACTCCGTGACGTCGATACGGCCCGTCGCGTCACCGGCACCGAGGAACCGGAGGGCGGGACGGTCCCGCAGCGGGCCGTCGGCGTGCCGGTCGACCGCCGACCAGGCGATGTTGCACCCCCCGCCCGGGGGGCCCGGCACCTGCGCCGCCGCCTCGTCCCACGTGAACCGGGCACAGGTGGCCTCGTAGTCCGACAGGTTCGGCGGGACCCGCAGGTCGTCGGCCGTCTTGCGGATCACCGCGTCGCTGCTGGTCGTCACGGCCGCTCCCTCCGGTGCAGATCGCGTCGAGCCGATCATGCGCCGCCCGGAACGGCCGGCATAGGGGCATTGGTCCCTCGGGCATCCGCCGCACGGGCGTGCGGGTGCTGCCGCGGACCCGCACGGACACGACGGGGAGCCCTCCGGGCCTTCGACCGTCCCGCGTTGCCGGCGCGCGCAGCGGTGCATGCCGGTGTGACTCACGGTGACGGCGATCCTGCCGAGGACCCCGTCGACGCAGGCTTCGGCTTCGGGCAGCCCCACCAGCCGAAGTCCGCGCCGGCGTCGGTCGCTGACGCGGTGCGGGACCGGCTGGGCGAGAACACCATCCGGGATGTTGCGTGCCGAGAACCCGAGCCGGTCCGATCCCGGATCCGGCCCTGCCAGCGCCGCACCCCAGCCGGTTCGGCAGATCCGCTCCGGTCCTCTCCCGTTCTCCCGTCGTTGCCCCCGGGTTGCCCAGCGGGGCAGACTGTCTGTCGACGCTGGCCTGCCGAGCCGCAGGGCATCCGAGGAGGCGATCGTGGAGCTGCACATCGTGGCGATCGACAAGCCCGACGACATGAACGTCGTCGTCGGGCAGGCCCACTTCATCAAGACCGTCGAGGACCTGCACGAAGCACTGGCCGGGGTGAGTCCCCACCTCCGGTTCGGAGTCGCGTTCTGCGAAGCCTCCGGACCTCGCCTCGTGCGCTTCTCGGGCAACGACGACCGGCTCGTCGAATTGGCCAGGCGCAACGCCCTGGCGGTCGGCGCAGGCCACTCGTTCTTCGTGTTCGTGGAGGACGGCTATCCGGTGAACATCCTGAACACGCTGAAGCAGGTACCGGAGGTATGCGGCATCTTCTGCGCCACGGCCAACGCCGTCGAGATCATCGTGGCCGAGACGGAGCTCGGCCGAGGCATTGCCGGGGTGATCGACGGGAACCCACCCCTCGGCGCGGAGACGAGCGCCGACGTCGCCGACCGCAAGGCACTGCTGCGCACGATCGGTTACAAGCTGTGACCGCCCGTGCGCCCCATGACGCGCACAGGGCCCCCGGGGCGAGGATGTAGCGCTCGTTGACCGGTCGAGGCTCGACGTCGGGGCCCGGTGTGCGTGCGATCGCCCGCCGCCCGGGATCGGGACCCACCCGCCGACCGGCTCATTGCCGCTGACCGGATCGCCGGTCCCCGTTCCCGGACCGGATCGCACCGGCGGCGTGCATCGCCGGGCGATCCGGATGGTCGTACCGCACGACGATGTCGGCCTCCGCGGCCGCGGCGGCGTCGTGCTCGAGCAGCGGCGGGATCGTCCAGCGGTCCTCGTCGGGCGTCAGCCGGCCCAACGCGGCCCGCGACATCGCCAGGTGCACCGCGACGTCGAAGGCGAGTCCGCGACCGAGCAACATCGGGCCGGCGACCACGAGCACCTGACCGTCGGGAGCGTCCACCCGGCGGGCACGAGCCGACCGGTCCCCCGCCTCGTCCCACAACCGCGGCAGCCATCGCTTCTTTTCGTGAAGTCCCCGAACGACTTCGCGGTCGAGCGCGCCGTAGTCGAACCAGTTCGTCCGGTAGCTCTCGTAATCGGTGCGTCCGTGCTCGAAACGGAGCGAGGCCGGGCGCACGAAGTCGTGGAGCGACAGCACTGCCGCCGGCCGGCCCTCGACGCGCAGGCGCGCGGCGACCTCCTCCGCAAGGTTCAGCGGTGCGGCCGCGTCGGCGGCAGAGATCCCGACGCACACCCGTCGGCGGTGCCCGGCTGCGCGTTCGGCGATGACGCCGGCCAGATCGGCCGGGTTGATCGGGGTGAACATCGTCATCGGCCCAGTTTCCGCCATCGCAGGGCCACCCGCTCGACAGAATCCTCGGCTTCGGCGTGGTGCCGTCACCCCGCGGGCCGGACGATGATGTTGCCGACCTTGTGGCCGGAGTCCACTCGCGTGTGGGCCGATACGATCTGGTCGAGACCACCGATGTCGTCGGTGACGGCGACGAGCCGACCGGCGGCCGACAACTCCAGGAGGAACTCGACGTCCTCGGGTCGCTCGGGCGCAGCACCCGTCTTGACATCGGCGCCGGGGCGCATGGTCTCCCATAGGTTTGCCACCGCAAGCAACAGAACGCCCCCGTCGGTGAGGAGCTTCCGTCCGGACGAGGGGGTGAGGTTGCCGACAGTGTCGAGTACGACGTCGAAGCGGTCGGTCAGGTCGGACACATCGGTGACCGTGTAGTCGATGACCTTGTCGGCGCCGAGGTCGGAGACGAGGCCGAGGTTGGCGGTGCTGGTGACGGCCGTGACGGTGGCGCCGAAATGCTTGGCCAGCTGAACGGCGTTGGTTCCGATCGCGCCCGACGCCCCGTTCACGAGCACAGAATCGCCGCGTCCCGGTGAGGCCTTGTCTCGCAGGAAGTGCAACGCGGTGGTCCCGCCGAAGAGCAGCGCCGCCGCATCCGGGTGAGTGACCGCTGCCGGTTTGCGAACCACCCGCTCCGCCGGGACCGTGACGTATTCCGCGTGCGCCCCCATTGCGAGTCCGGTCATGCCGCACACTTCGTCGCCACGGGTGTACCCGCCGGCCCTCGCGCCGACCGACTCGACGACACCGGAGAAGGTGCCGCCCAGGATCTTTCGCCTGGGCCGGAACACGCCGAACATCAGCCGGGCGAACGGGCCGAATCCGCGGGGGAAGCGGGCCGCGCGGATCCGCGAGTCCGCGGCCGTCACGGCCGCGGCGACGACGCGGACGAGGACTTCCGTGTCCCGGGGGACCGGAATGGGCACCTCCGCGACGCGGACGACGTGCGGTGGCCCGTACCTGTCGACGATTGCGGCCTTCATGAGCCCTCCCTTACGGATGTAAGTCTTGTCCGGGAAGACTAGGCTTACGCCTGTAAGTACGCAAGAGTCGTGAGGGAGACATGAACGAACGGCCGGGGCTGAGCCGCATCGGGATCATCGAGGCCGCGGTTCGCGTAGCCGACCGCGGCGGCCTCACCGCGGTGAGCATGCGCAACGTCGGCAAGGAACTCGGCGTGGAGGCAATGTCTCTCTACCACCACGTCGCCAACAAGGACGATCTGCTCGATGGGCTCGCGGACTGGATCTTCGCGGGAATCGTGCTGCCCGGACCGGGCGAACCGTGGCGGCCTGCGATGTTGCACCGGGCGACCTCGGCGCGGAACGTGCTCGCCCGGCATCCCTGGGCGCTGACCTTGATCGAGTCCCGCCGTTCGCCCGGTCCGTCGCTCTTGCGGCACCACGACGCCGTGCTCGGTTGCCTGCGCACGAACGGCTTCCCGGTTGCCCTTGCTTCCCACGCCTTCTCGGTGATCGACGCATACGTGTACGGCTTCGTGCTCACCGAACTGAAACTGCCCTTCGCGTCGGCGGACGGCGCCGAGGAGTTCGCCTCGGAGATCGACGTGCCGGCCGACGCCTACCCCTACCTGGCGGAAATGGTCGGCGAACTGGTGATCGGAAAGGACTACTCGTTCGCGGACGAGTTCGACTACGGACTGGGGCTGATCCTCGACGAACTCGACCGCCGCCGTCGCCGGGTGGAGGAATGAGAAGCGCCCCACGCGGGACGAGGGACTGCGCGGCAGGCGGCGGACCGGGCGGTGACGGCGAGGGCGCGTGTGTCCGCGCCCCCGCGGCCGGCGGGGGCGCGGACACGGTCGCCCACGTCAGCCGCGGCGCGGGAAATGACGGATCAGTCCCTCCTGCACGACCGTCGCCACGAGTTCCCCCTCGAGGGTGAAGTAGCGGCCCGTCGCCAGCCCGCGCGATCCCGCCGCGACCGGGGACTCGGTGGCGTACAGAATCCACTCGTCGAACCGGACCGGCCGGTGGAACCACATGGAGTGGTTGACGGTGGCGGCGACGATCCGGTCCAGCCCCCAGGACAGCCCGTGGGTGGTGAGGATCGAGTCGAGCACGGTGGTATCGGAGCTGTAGGCCAGGGTGGCGGCGTGCAGGAGCGCATCCTCGGGCAGCGCGCCGTCGGCGCGCATCCACACCCGGTTGTGCGAGAGACGTTCCCCGGTGCCCTTGAGGATCCAGGCGGGGTCGTTGGCGTACCGCATGTCGATCGGCTTGAGGGCGTTGACGAAGTGCGGCAGGTGATCCTCGAACCCGGACAGGTGGTCCCCGAGCGGCGGCAGCACATCGGGGTAGGGCACCTCGGGAACGCTCACCGCATGTTCGAGCCCTTTGCCCCACCGCTGGAAGGCGGCGAGCATGACGAACAGCTCCTGGCCGTTCTGGGAGGCGGTGACCATGCGGTTCGCGAAATCCCGGCCGTCGCGGTGCCGGACCACCCGGTACTCGATCGGCGCCTTGACGTCGCCGCCGCGGATGAAGTGGGCGTTGAGCGCGTGCACCGGCCGGTCCCCGACCGTGCGGCCGGCCGCGATCAGGGCCTGAGCGACGAGCTGGCCGCCGAAGGTGCGGCTGCCCACCTGGATCGGGTGCTCACCCCGGTAGAGGTCCTCGTCGACCTGCTCGAGATCGAGCAGGTCGACGAGGACCTCGAGATCGGTCGCGGTGCGACGGCTCAATGGGTGTCCTTCTCCCCGATCCGGTGCACGTGGATCAGGTTGGTCGACCCGGAGCGGCCGGGCGGGGACCCGGCCACGATGACCACGAGGTCGCCGCGCTGGTACCGGCCGAGCGAGAGCAGCGCCGCGTCGACCTGCTGCACCATCACGTCGGTCGTGTCGACCGGCTCGACGGAGAAGGTCTCGGTGCCCCATGTCAGCGCCAGCTGGCTGCGGATGTGCGGGACCGGGGTGAACGCCAGCAGCGGCAGCCGGGTGTGCAGCCGCGCCAGGCGCCGCACCGTGTCGCCGGACTGGGTGAACGCCACCAGCGCCTTGGCGTCGAGCCGCTCGCCGATGTCGCGCGCCGCGTAGGAGATCACCCCGCGCTTGGTGCGCGGCACGTGGGTCAGCGCCGGCACCCGGGTGGGATCGGACTCCACGGCCGCGATGATGCGGGCCATCGTCCGCACCGTCTCGACCGGGTACTTGCCCACCGACGTCTCGCCGGAGAGCATCACCGCGTCCGCACCGTCGAGGACCGCGTTGGCGACGTCGGAGGCCTCGGCGCGGGTCGGCCGGGAGTTCTCGATCATCGACTCGAGCATCTGCGTGGCCACGATGACGGGCTTGGCGTTCTCGCGGGCGATCTGGATCGCCCGCTTCTGCACCAGCGGCACCTCCTCGAGCGGCATCTCGACGCCGAGGTCACCGCGGGCGACCATCACCGCATCGAACGCCAGCACGACCGCCTCGAGATTCTCGATGGCCTCGGGCTTCTCGAGCTTGGCGATCACCGGCACGCGGTGGCCCACCCGATCCATCACCTCGTGCACGAGCTCGATGTCGGCCGGGGAGCGCACGAACGACAAGGCGACGAAGTCCACGCCGAGCCGCATGGCGAACTCGAGATCCTCGATGTCCTTCTCCGACAGCGCCGGAACCGAGATGTTCATCCCCGGCAGGGACACGCCCTTGTTGTTGCTGACCGGCCCACCCTCGGTGACGCGGCAGACCACATCCCTGCCCTCGACGTGCTCGACGACCAAGCCGACCTTGCCGTCGTCGACGAGCAGGCGATCCCCCGGGCGCGCGTCGTCGGCGAGCTGCTTGTAGGTGGTCGAGACCCGGTCGTGGGTTCCCTCGACGTCGTCGACGGTGATCCGGACGATCTCGCCGGTATTCCACACCGTCGGCCCCTCGGCGAACCGGCCGAGGCGGATCTTCGGGCCCTGCAGGTCGGCGAGGATGCCGACGGCATGCCCGCTGGTATCGGAGGCCTCCCGCACGCGGCGGTAGTGGGCCTCGTGATCGGCGTGTTCGCCGTGGCTGAAGTTGAGGCGGGCCACGTCCATCCCGGCGTCGACGAGTTCCCTCAGGACCTCGGGGTCTGCCGTGGCCGGGCCCATGGTGCAAACGATCTTGGTGCGTCGGGTCACGCGGTCGAGCCTAGTACCCGTGCGGCGGTGGCGGAGCACAGCCGACGCCGTGCCCGCTCGGCCGAGGGCCGACGTCCGGTTGCCCCGGGCATCGGTCCGGCCGTCCCCGTACCTCCGCCGGATGCGGCGCCCGATCTCGTCGGTGCCGGAGCGGCCCGCGGAACCCCCTGTGACGGAGACGGATCCGGCGGGGTGCGCCCGCGGCGCAGGACGGCACTCCCGTCCGGACGGCGGGGGCGGGGCACGGAAACGGCGCGGCATCGATCGCGGCCACCCCACGCGATGCATAAAATGTGTGTCATACAAGAGAGATATTCGTACCGGAGAGCCCGCTTCCCGGCGGTCCGAGCCCGCGCCGGCGTCGCCCGGGAATTGTCTCCGGCACGGAAGGTTTCCTGTGGCGATCGGGTAGATTCGGCACACCGGAGGCCATGGCAGCGAGGACACCGAACGAGGGAATCTGAAATGGAGAAAACGAGGAAGGAGCCGCTACCGCACTCCCGCCGCGGTGTCTACGGCATTTCGGTGGCCTCCGAGCTGTCCGGGGTCGATCCGCAGTCCATGCGCCTGTACGAACGCCGCGGACTGCTCAGCCCCGCGCGCACCGAAGGCGGCACCCGCCGCTACAGCGACGAGGACGTGGCGCGCCTGCGACGCATCGGCGAACTCCTCGCCGAGGGCATCAATCTGGCCGGCATCGCCCAGATCTTCCGCCTCGAGTCGAACCACGCCGAACTGGCGTCCCACAACGCACGTCTCGAATCCCACAATGCCCGGCTCGAATCGGACAAGGCTCGCCTGGAATCCGACAAGGCCCGGCTCGAGGATGCCAATGCGCGACTCGAGTCGGACAACGCGCGCCTGCGGGCGGACAACGGCAACAGCTGAGCGACCTCCAGCGGACACCCCCGGCCGCCGGACGGCGCGGGGGTGCAATGCGCTGTCCGGCGGCCGGTGATGTCTGCGCGCAGCGGCGGGCGAAGGACCCGGCCGGCGGCTCGCCCGCTCAGCGGGCTTCGTCCGCGGCCTGCCGTTCGGTGCGCGCGCCCTCGTGCGCGAGGGTTCCGGCCGAGTTCTCGAGATGTGCCCGGACGAACCACTGGAACTTCTCGAGGTCGCGCGTCTGCCCGATGAGCAGGTCCTCGGTGATCGGATCGATCTCCCCGACCTCAGAAATCGCCTTGCGGCAGTCCCCGATCACGCCGTCGTACACCAGGTCGAGGGCGGCGAGGTGGGCCTGGGCGGTGTCCCGCCCCACCGAGTAGTCGTCCCACGAGCGGTCCTTCTCGATCGCGCCCGCGGTCCCCTTCGGGGACGACCCGAGCGCGGCGATGCGTTCGGCGACGTCGTCGGCGAATCCGCGGACCGCGTCGACCTGCGGATCGATCATCTCGTGCACGCCGATGAAGTTCGGTCCCACGACGTTCCAGTGAACGTGCTTGAGGGTGAGGTGCAGGTCGTTGTAGGCGCTGAGCCGATTCTGCAGCACTTCGGCCACCCGGACGCCCTCGCTGTCGCTCAGGCCGGGGACGGTGAACTTCGCCATCTTCGATTCCTCCTACAGGCTCGTGTGTAGTACCTCCGCGGGCCGTCTCGCCGGCCCGCCGGTGTCGGCACGTAGGTGCCGGGCACCCCGCAGCCGGATTACCCCGGCACCCGGGCGCCGAAACCGCCGGCAAGCAAGCCCGTGCCACCCTCCGCGGGAAGGACATCGTCGATACCCTCCCCGTCGCACCGCACCGGGCCGGTGTTCCGCGGTAATTGCATCTTCCATTTGACAAAATTTCTATTGTGCGAGACAGATTATCTACCAGCGGGGTGCGGGGGCGTCGCTTCCCGGGATACCGAGCGCGGCGAAGTGCCTCCGCGCCCCGCCCCGAGTGATACACAAAAACTACTTGTCATAAGTACGAGTTCGACGGCAGTTGCCGGAGCGACCGGCCCCGGTGTCGAGCAAGGAGGCGCGACGCGATGACCGCAGCGGACCTGGTGGTGGTGGCCAATCGGCTCCCCGTGGACTACGACCCGTCGGCCGACGACGGGCGCGGCGGGTGGCGCCGCAGCCCGGGCGGGCTCGTCACCGCCCTGGAGCCGGTGCTGCGCGCCGCCGACGGCGCGTGGGTGGGCTGGCCCGGCGCCCCCGACGTCGCCTTCGATCCGTTCACCGAGGACGGCATCACGCTGCATCCGGTCTCCCTCACCGAAGGCGAGGTCGCCGGCTACTACGAGGGATTTTCCAACGCGACGCTGTGGCCGCTGTACCACGACGCGATCGTCGCTCCCGCCTACGACCGCACGTGGTGGCGGACATACGTCGCGGTCAACCGCCGCTTCGCCGAGGCCGCGGCCGACGCGGCCGCCCCGGGCGCGACGGTGTGGGTGCACGATTACCAGCTCCAGCTCGTGCCCAAGATGCTGCGCGACCTCCGGCCCGACCTGAAGATCGGCTTCTTCCTGCACATCCCCTTCCCGCCCACCGAGCTGTTCCTGCAACTGCCGTGGCGAACCGCCGTCGTGGAGGGCCTGCTCGGCGCCGACCTGGTGGGCTTCCACCTGCCCGGCGGCGCCCGCAACTTCCTGTTCCTGGCACAGCGGCTGCTCGGTCTGCACACGAGCGCGCACTCCGACCTGGACTCGTGCGTGGGCACCGTCGACGTCGGCGACCGGCGGGTGCAGGTCGGCGCCTTCCCCATCTCGATCGACTCGGCCCACTTCGCCGAACGCGTCCGGTCCCCCCACATCCGCGAGCGGGCCGCGCAGGTTCGCGAGGAACTCGGCAACCCCGAGACCCTGCTGCTGGGCGTGGACCGGCTCGACTACACCAAGGGCATCGACATTCGGCTCGAAGCGCTGCACGAGCTGCTCGACGAGGGCACCCTCGACCCCGAGAAGGTCGTCATGGTGCAGCTGGCCACCCCGAGTCGCGAGCGCGTGTCCGCCTACGCCCAGTTGCGCGAGGACATCGAGCGCAAGGTCGGCCACCTCAACGGCGAGTACGGGCAGCTGGGCCGACCGGTGGTGCACTACCTGCACCGGCCCGTCGACCGCGACGAGCTCATGGCCCTGTACAGCGCGGCGGACGTCATGCTCGTCACACCCCTGCGCGACGGCATGAACCTCGTCGCCAAGGAGTACATCGCCTGCCGGACCGACGGCACCGGTGCCCTCGTTCTGAGCGAGTTCACCGGGGCGGCCAGCGAGCTGCGCCGCGCTCATCTGGTCAACCCGCACGATCTCGACGCCGTCAAACGCGCGATCGTCATCGCCGCCACCGAGGAACCGGCGACGGCGGCGCGCCGGATGCAGTCCCTGCGCACCCAGGTGCTCCACCACGACGTCGACCGGTGGGCCAACGCCTTCCTCACGGACCTGCGCGCGAGCGGATCCGGCACCACCGCGGCCGCGAGCGCCTGAATCACAGCCGGGCGCGGGCTCGAAGCCGGGTCGGGCGGCGCCGACGGAGGACGCCCTCGACCCCGGCACGCCGTGACCGTCGACAGCCCGTGCGACGGCGGAAGGGGCGATGCGGTTCGGCCGCATCGCCCCTTCCGGCCTCTGCGATCAGTCGTCGGTGGAGTTCTCGGCGGTGGGGTTCTCGGCGATTTCCGGGGCGTGCTCCCGAGTCGCCATGCCGCCGTTCTTGCCCTCGTCCACCGGGCCGGGCCGGCCCCCCTTGGGCCGGTTGCCGTCGGTCGGCTTCTTCTCCGTCACGGGGTCTCCTTCGGCCGGAAGTCCACGGTCACGGGCCGGGACGATCGACCTCACCGCGCCATGCGCCGTCGGCGACGCCGCGTTCCTCGATGAACTGCTTGAAGTGCCGCATGTCGCTCTTCACGCGGCGATCGAGGAGGCCGAGCTTGTCGGCGACGTTCTCGAAGAAGCCCTCGGGGTCGATGTCCATCTGCGCGGTGACCCGCGTGGTGGTGTCGTCGAGCCGGTGGAAGGTGATCACGCCGGCGTGGTCCGGCCCGGCGTCGGACCTCCATGCGACGCGCTCGTCGGGATGCTGCTCGGTGATCGTGGCGTCGAACTCCTTCGTCCCGCCGGCGACCTTGACGACCCAGTGGGTGTGGGTGTCGTCGATCTGGCGGATCCGCTCGACGCCCTCCATGAAACGGGGGAACTCCTCGAACTGCGTCCACTGGTTGTAGGCCGTACGGATCGGGACATGGACGTCGACCGACTCGGTGATCGTGCTCATGACGCTCCTTTCCTGCGGCGACGGGTGCGCCGCTCCCGGGTGGCCTACCCGGGCGGCCGAGCCGGGAAACGCCGGGGGTCCAGATGCAGCGACCGGGGATGGACCGGCGCCGGCAGCGCCGACTCGCCCGTGAGGAACGCGTCCACACCGCGCGCCGCCGCGCGTCCCTCGGCGATCGCCCACACCACCAGCGACGCACCGCGGTGGGCGTCGCCGCACACGAACACCCCCGGGGCCGAGGTCTGCCAGCGCTCGTCGCAGTCGAGAGTGCCCCGGACGCCGGGGGTCAGGCCGAGAACGTCGAGGAGCGGTCCGCGCTGGACCCCCTCGAAGCCGACGGCGAGGAGGGCGAGGTCGCAGGGAATCTCGAAGGGGTCCCCGAGGGGGAGGCGGCGCGCGTCGACCTCGGCCAGTTCGAGCGCCCGCACCCGCCCACGGGAACCGACGAAGTGCTGCACCGTCACTTCGAACCGGCGGGTCCCGCCCTCCTCGTGCGCGGGCGCCGTTCGCAGCACCCACGGCGCGAGCGGCCACGGCGTGACGTCCTCGTCGCGGCGTCCGGGCGGCCGGGGCCGATAGTCGAGCTGGGTGACGGAACGCGCGCCCTGACGCAGTGCGGTGCCGAAGCAGTCGGCGCCGGTGTCCCCGCCGCCGACGATCACCACGTGCCGTCCGGCGGCGGTGAGGGCCGCGGGCCCGTCGCCCTCGCACTCGTGGTTGGCGGCGACGAGGTACTCCATCGCGGGGTGCACCCCGCCGAGTTCCCGCCCCGGGACGGCCAGGTCGCGGGCGCGGCCGGCCCCGACCGCGAGGACCACCGCGTCGAAGCCGGCCCGCAGCGTGGCGACATCCGGGTCGATCCCGGCCTCGGTGCCGGTGCGGAAGACCGTGCCCTCGGCGCGCATCTGCGCGAGGCGCCTGTCGACGAGGGCCTTGTCCATCTTGAACGCCGGGATGCCGTAGCGCAGCAGTCCGCCGAGCCGGTCGGCGCGTTCGAGGACGGTCACGGCGTGTCCGGCGCGGGTGAGCTGCTGGGCCGCGGCGAGACCCGCCGGTCCGGAGCCGACGACGGCGACGGATCTCCCGGTGCCGCGGGCCGGGGGGCGCGGCGGCACGCGGCCGTCGGCCCAGGCCCGGTCGGCGATCGCCCGCTCGATCCGTTCGACGGTCACGCCCGCGGTGTGGTCGTCCCGGGCGAGCACGCAGGCGGATTCACAGGGTGCCGGGCACAGCCGGCCGGTGAACTCGGGGAAGTTGTCGGTGGCGTGCAGCCGGTCGGCGGCCTCGGCCCACAGGTCACGACGCACCAGGTCGTTCCATTCGGGGATGAGGTTGCCGAGCGGGCAGCCGGTGCCGGCGCTGTGGCAGAAGGGGATACCGCAGTCCATGCAGCGGGCGGCCTGCTCCCGGATCGAGAGCGCCTCCTCGTCCGGGGGCTGCGCCCGGTGCACCTCCGCCCAGTCGCGGACGCGCTCGGCGGCGGGCCGGCGCGGCGGTTCGCGTCGGTCGTAGCGCAGGAATCCGCGGGGATCAGGCACCGTCGGCTCCCACCGGGGTGGGGCGCTCGCACGCCGCGGCGCGGACGCGGATCAGATCCTCGGGCACCACCGCGGTGAACCGGACCGCACTGCCGGGCCATTCGGCGAGGATCTCCCCGGCGACCGCCGATCCGGTGCGCGCGTGGTGGCGGGCGATCAGGTCACGCAGCGGAGCGAGGTCGCCGTCGTCGACGGGCTGCAGTTGCACGGAGGCGGTGTTGACGCGGCCGGGCTCGAGGTCGAGGACGTAGGCCAGCCCCCCGGACATGCCGGCGCCGAGGTTGCGGCCGGTGGCGCCGAGGATCACGACGCGGCCCCCGGTCATGTACTCGCAGGCATGGTCGCCGGTGCCCTCGCACACGGCGTCGGCGCCGGAATTGCGCACCGCGAAGCGCTCCCCCACCCGGCCGTGCAGGAACAACTCCCCGGAGGTGGCCCCGTACAGGACGGTGTTGCCGGCGACGATCTGCTCGTGCGGGTCGAACGGCGCGGCCGGGTCGGGGCGCACCACCACCCGTCCGCCGGACAGGCCCTTGGCGACATAGTCGTTGGCGTCGCCGGTGACGGTGACGGTGATGCCGACGGGCAGGAAGGCACCGAGGGACTGCCCGGCGCTGCCGTACAAATCGATCCGCACCGTGTCGTCGCTCAGGCCGGTGGGGCACCGTCGACCGGTGGTCCAGCCGAGCAGGGTGCCGACGGCGCGGTCGCGGTTGGTGACGGCGGCGGTGAGATGCACGGGACGGCCGTCGTCGAGGGCGGGGGCCGCGCGGGCGATGAGGTCACGGTCCAGCGGCGCGTCGGGCGGTCCGGCCGCGGGGCGGGTACGGCGGCGCTGCGGGGGTGCCCCGAGGGCGTCGGCCGGCGGGGTGAACAGGGGTGCGAGGTCGAGTCCCCGGCGACGCCAGTGCTCGAGTGCCGCGTCGGGTTCGAGCAGGTCGACCCGGCCGACGGCGTCGTCGAGGCGGGACAGGCCCAGCGCCGCGAGCCGCCGGCGCACGTCCCCGGCGACGAACCGGAAGAACTGCTCCACGAATTCCGCTCTGCCGGTGAACTTCTCCCGCAGTTCGGGGTTCTGGGTGGCGATGCCGACGGGACACGTGTCGAGGTGGCACACCCGCATGAGGATGCAGCCGAGGACCACCAGGGGTGCCGTGGCGAACCCGAACTCCTCGGCGCCGAGCAGCGCCGCGATCATCACGTCGCGGCCGGTGCGCAGCCCGCCGTCGCACTGCACGGTGATGCGGTCGCGCAGGCCGCTCAGCACGAGGGTCTGCTGGGTTTCGGCGAGCCCGATCTCCCACGGGGTGCCGGTGTGCTGCAGGGCGGTGAGCAGGGCCGCCCCGGTGCCGCCGTCGTGGCCGGAGATCAGCACCACGTCGGCATGGGCCTTGGCGACGCCGGCGGCGACGATGCCGACGCCGACGCCGCTGACGAGCTTGACGTGGATGCGGGCCTGCGGGTTGGCGCACCGCAGGTCGTGGACGAGCTCGGCGAGGTCCTCGATGGAGTAGATGTCGTGGTGCGGCGGCGGGGAGATCAGTCCGACGCCCGTGGTGGCGTGCCGGGTACGGGCGATCCACGGGTACACCTTGTGGCCGGGAAGCTGGCCACCCTCACCGGGTTTCGCTCCCTGCGCCATCTTGATCTGCAGGTCGGTCGCGTCGGCGAGGTAGGCGGCGGTGACACCGAAGCGGCCGCTGGCGACCTGCTTGACGGCGCTGCGGCGCAGCGGGTCACCGAGGCGGTCGGGATCCTCCCCGCCCTCCCCCGAGTTCGACCGGCCGCCGAGGCGGTTCATCGCGACGGCGAGGGTCTCGTGCGCCTCACCGGAGATCGAACCGTAGCTCATCGCCCCCGTGGCGAAGCGGCGCACGATGTCCTCCACCGGCTCGACCTCGTCGAGCGGGATCGGATCCGCGGCGACGGTGCGCAACAGCCCGCGCAGGGTTCCGCCCGCGGCGGCGAGCCGGTCGATCTCGGCGCAGTACCGCGCGTAGACGTCCACCCGCCCGGTGCGGGTCGCGTGCTGCAGCAGGAACACCGTCTCCGGGGTGAACAGGTGAGGTTCGCCGTCGCGTCGATACCGGTAGACGCCCCCACTGTCGAGAGCCGTTTCGGCGCACCGGTTCTCGAAGGCGGTCCGGTGCCGGCGACGGGCGTCGCGGGCCAGGTCGGCGAGGCTCGCGCCGCCCAGCCGGGAGACGGTGCCGGGAAGATACGCGTCCACGACCTCGCGGGCAAGGCCGACGGCCTCGAATGTCTGCGCCGCCGTGTACGAGGCGAGGGTGGAGATTCCGAGCTTGGCCATCACCTCGCGAACCCCGGAGACGACGGCGCGCCGGTAGTTCGCCGCGGCCGTCGCCGGGTCCGTGCCGGGGATGCGCCCGGCGGCCGCGAGTGAGCGCACGGTGTCGAGGGCGACGTAGGGGCACACCGTCGCGGCGCCGAATCCGACGAGCGCGGCCACGTGGTGGACCTCGCGCGCATCCCCGGATTCGGCGATCAGCGCGACGCGGGTGCGCCGCCGCGTGCGGACGAGGTGGTGGTGCACGGCGGAGACGGCGAGCAGGGAGGGGATGGGGACGCGGTCCGGCCCGCAACCGCGGTCGGTGACGATCAGGATGCCCCGGCCGGCGTCGATGGCGGTGTCGGCGGCGCGGCGCAGGTCCGCGAGCCCGGCGGCGAGGGCCTCGCCGGGGTCGCCGCCGGCCGCGAAGTGCGCGGGCAGTACCCGGGAGGCGAGGTCCGGGCGCGGCCCGTCCGGGCCGAGTGCCGCGACGGCGGCGAGTTCGTCGGTGTCGAGAACCGGGCCGGGGAGCACCAGTTGCCGGCACGACTTCGGGGACGCGTCGAACAGGTTGTCCTCCGGGCCGGCGACGCGCCGCATCGAGGTGACGACCCGTTCGCGGATCGCGTCCAACGGCGGGTTGGTGACCTGCGCGAACAATTCGACGACGTAGTCGTAGAGCAGCCGGGGACGCGGCGACAGCACCGCGGGGGCGATGTCGGCGCCCATCGAGCCGAGCGGTTCGGCACCGGTCGCGGCCATCGGTTCGAGCAGCACCTCGAGGTCCTCGCGGGTGTACCCGAACAGCCGGTGCGTCCGGCCCTGGTCGTGGTCCGGGGCGGGGTGCCCGCCCGGGCGGGGCAGATCCGCCAGGTCGATCTGCCCGTCACGCAGCCACCGACCGTAGGGGTGGGCGGCGGCGAGGGTGTCGAGCAGTTCGTCGGGCGGCACGATGCGGCCGGCGACGGTGTCGACGAGGAGCATCCGGCCCGGCTCGAGCCGGCCCTTGTGCACGATGTGTTCCGGTGGCAGGTCGAGGATTCCGGTTTCACTGCCGAACAGGACGCGGTCGTCGGCGGTGCGGCACCACCGGCCGGGTCGCAGCCCGTTGCGGTCGAGCACGGCACCGAACAGCCGTCCGTCGGTGAAGGGCAGGCACGCCGGCCCGTCCCACGGTTCGAGCAGCGCGGCGTGGAAGCGGTGGAAGGCGCGTCGCCGGGGATCGAGGTCGGGCTCGTTCTCCCATGCGGGCGGGACGAGCATGGTCACCGCGTGCGGCAGCGAGCGCCCGGCGAGGTGGAGCAGTTCGAGGACCTCGTCGAGGGAGGCCGAGTCCGACATGTCGGGGGCGCAGACCGGGAACAACCGGGTCAGGTCGCCGGGCAGCAGGCCGGTGCGCAGGAGTCCCTCGCGGGCGTGCATCCGGTTGCGGTTGCCGCGGATCGTGTTGATCTCGCCGTTGTGGGCGCTGTACCGGAACGGTTGGGCGAGCCGCCACGACGGGAAGGTGTTGGTGGAGAAACGGCTGTGCACGAGCGCGATCGGGCTGGCGCAGCGCGGATCGCGCAGGTCGGGGAAGAACGCCGGCAACTGCTGTGCCGTGAGCATGCCCTTGTAGACGACGGTGCGGGCGGACAGCGACGGGAAATAGACGTCGCCGGTGTGCTCGGCGCGGCGCCGCAGCGGATACACCCGCCGGTCGAGGTCCACGCCGGCGGGCCGGGCGCCGCCCGTGCGCGGGGCGGCGACGAACAGCTGGCTGATGTGGGGTCGGCACGCTCCGGCGGTGCGCCCGAGGCCGGACGGGTCGACGGGAACCTCGCGCCAGCCGAGGATCTGGAGATCCTCCTCGGCCGCGAGCGCGTGGATCCGCCGTCGCGCCGTCGCCCGGCGCCGCGGGTCGCGGGGCAGAAAGCACAGGCCGGTGGCGTAGTACCCCGGCGGCGGGAGCTCGAAGCCGGTGACGGCGTCGAGGAGCGCGGCGGGGACCGCGAGGGTGATGCCGGCGCCGTCACCGCTGGCGGGTTCGCGACCGCAGGCGCCGCGGTGGCCGAGGTTGCGCAGCGCGGTGAGTGCGTCGGCGACGGTGCGGTGGGTGCTGCGGCCGCGCAGGTCGACGATCGCGCCCACGCCGCAGGAATCCGATTCGCGGTCGGGGTCGTAGAGTCCGCGGGGCTCGGGCATCCCGGAATGCCGCACCGGTCCACCTCCACGTCGCCGGTGTGGCGGCGACGTCGCGCGTCGTCGGATGGGCGGCCCCGACGGGGTCGCCACGACGGGCGTGCGCTGCGGTATGGGTGGCCGGACCAGTTCCGCCCGACGATCGAACCGGGGATCGGTCCCGGTGGCGGCCAGTCTACGCGCGCGACGGCCGGCCGCGCGAGAGGCGCGACCGGCCGTCGGGTGGGTGGGTCAGGGCCGCAGCGGGCGGCCGTCGGAGTCGCGGACGCTGCCGGTGAGCATCATGATCCCGTCGATGACGGACCACACCCAGATCACCGGGATGATCACGAAGCCGACCAGGAGGATGGTCAGCAGTCCGCCGATCCACAGCCCCAGGAGCTGGATGAGGCCGACCGCGGTGCTTCCGAGGTAGAGCCGCCCGACCCCGCAGATCCCGACGAAGGGCAGCAGCAGCTGCAACAGGCCCGCGGTGGTCTTCGACTTGTCGGAGTAGGGCTCGCCCGTCGCCGGATCCCGTCCGTACGGCGCGGAGGGATCGCCGTAGGCGCCGTAGCCGGTGGGACCGTAGCCGCCGGTGGGACCGTAGCCCGGCCCGCCCGGGGACGGGTACTGCGGCCCGCTCTGGAACTGCGGGTCGGGGGCCCCGTAGACGGGTCCGCTGCCGGCGTACTGCCCGCCGGTCGGCGCCTCGGTCCCGCCGGTGTGTGCGGTGCCGTATTGCGCTTCGCTCGACGGCGGTGGATAGCTCGGCGTGGTGCCCCAGCCGGGACCGTTGCCCATTCCGGAGTAGGTGTCCCAGCCCGGTCCGGCCGTGCCCCATGTGGGCGCGGTCGACTCGGTGGTGGGCGGCGGAACGGACAGCGACGCCTGGGCGGTCGGATCGTAGTCGGCGGTGCCGCCGAACGTGGGCAGCTCCGCGGTGGGGGCCGGCTCGCCGCCCTGCGGCGCGGCGCTCGACCCGGCAGCGGGGGCGGCCTCGGCGTCGGACTGTTTGCGCAGGTCCGGTCCGGCGGACGTCTCGTCCTTCTTCCGCAGATCCGGGCCCGTGGGGTCCGGGGATCCCGCGTCGGATGTGGTCACGACTTGTCCCCTCCGTTCTCGCTGCGCCTACCTGTCTCGACCTTACCGCCGGCCTCGGCCGATGCCACGGGCCCGGATGCGCCGTCCCGCTTCTCGTCGTCGGCCGCCCCACCGTCTCCGATCCCGTCGCCGGTTGCGGTGGCATCGGCTGCAACTGCGGCTGCGGTGGCGCCGTGCGGGTGACGGGACTTCAGTTCCTCCGGCGCTTCGCGACCCTTGCGGGCGAAGACGACGTAGGCGACGGCGAGGACGAACACGATGGCGGAGGTGAAGGAATTGATCCGGATACCGGCGATCTCGGTGGCCGGGTCGGACCGCATGAGTTCGACGAAGAAGCGGCCCGCGCTGTAGCCGGCCACGTAGAGCGCGAACAGCCGGCCGTGTCCGATACGGAAGCGCCGGTCGACGAACACGAGCAGCAGCACGACGAGCAGGTTCCACACCAGCTCGTACAGGAACGTCGGATGCACCACCGCCGCGACCTGCCCGGTGGAGATCCCGTCGATCAGGTCCGGGCTGGTCTGTCCCGCGTCGTTGCGACGCTCGTAGATCTCGAGGCCCCACGGCACGGTCGTCTCCCGGCCGTAGAGTTCCTGGTTGAACCAGTTGCCGAGCCGGCCGATGGCCTGCGCCAGCAGGATCGCCGGGGCCACCGCATCACCGAGGGCGGGCAGCGGCACACCGCGGCGCCGGCACCCGATCCAGGCGCCGACGCCGCCGAGGGCGACCGCCCCCCAGATCCCGAGTCCGCCCTGCCAGATCTTCAGCGCGTCGACCGGGTCGGCGCCCGCGCCGAAGTACTTCTGCCAGTCGGTGGCGACGTGGTACAGGCGCCCTCCGATCAGGCCGAACGGCACCGCCCACACGGCGACGTCGAGGACGGTGCCCGGCTCGCCGCCACGGGCGACCCAGCGGCGGTCGCCCCAGAAGATGGCGACGACGATCCCGACGATGATGCACAGGGCGTAGGCCCGCAGCGCGATCGGCCCGAGGTACCACACCCCCTGCGGTGGACTGGGCAGATACGCCAGGACGGTAGCGGCGGCGGGTACGGCGGTGGAGGTCACGTGGCCACGCTAGCCGAGCGCACGCCCTCCGCGAGTTCCGTGGTGAGCGTGCGCAACGCGTCGGGGCCCTGCGCCACGGCGGCCACCAGCGCCGAGCCGACGATCACCGCGTCCGCGTAGGCGGCGATCTGCGCGGCTTGTTCCCGGGACCGCACGCCCAGGCCGACACCCACGGGGATCTGCGAGTGCTCCCGCACCCGGGCGACGAGTTCGGGCGCCATGTCGGAGACGGCGTCGCGGGCGCCGGTCACGCCCATCGTGGAGGTGGCGTAGACGAACCCGCGGCAGGAGTCGACGGTCATGACGAGGCGCTCGGCGGTCGACGACGGGGCGACCAGGAAGATGCGGTCGAGCCCGTGCCGGTCCGCCGCCGCGATCCACTGCTCGGCCTCGTCGGGGATGAGGTCCGGGGTGATGATCCCCAGTCCCCCGGCGGCAGCGAGGTCGCGGGCGAATTCGTCGATCCCGTACTTGAGGACGATGTTCCAGTAGGTCATCACGACGGCGTGGCCGCCGGCCGCGGCGACGGCCTCGACGACGCGGAACACGTCCCGCACCCGGAAGCCCGCGGTGAGCGCCTCGTCGGCGGCGGCCTGGATGGTGGGTCCGTCCATCACCGGGTCGCTGTAGGGGATGCCGACCTCGACGATGTCGCAGCCGGCCTGCACGAGCGCTTCGAACGCCTCGATCGAGCGCGGCAGGTCGGGGTATCCGGCGGGCAGGTAGCCGACGAGCGCGGCGCGGTTCTCGGCCTTGCATCGGGCGAAGACCTCACCGAGGCGGGACTGCGGCTGCTGGGCGCTCACTGCGCGGATCCTTCCGTCGTGTCGGAGGTGGCGGGGTCGGCGGGAAGGAGCCCGAACCACCGCGCGGCGGTGTCGACGTCCTTGTCGCCCCGGCCGGACAGATTGACCAGCACGACGGCGCCGGAGCCGAGTTCGCGGCCCAGCTTCAGGGCCCCGGCGACGGCGTGCGCCGACTCGATGGCGGGGATGATGCCCTCGGTGCGCGAGAGCAGCGAGAACGCCTCCATGGCCTCGGCGTCGGTGACGGGCCGGTAGTCGGCGCGGCCGATGTTCTTGAGGTAGGAGTGCTCGGGTCCGACGCCGGGGTAGTCCAGGCCGGCGGAGATCGAGTGCGACTCGATGGTCTGGCCGTCCTCGTCCTGCAGCAGGTAGGAGTAGGCGCCGTGCAGCGCGCCGGGCGTGCCGCCGGTGATGGTGGCGGCATGCCGCCCGGTTTCCACCCCGTCGCCGCCGGCCTCGAAGCCGACCAGGCGGACACCGGGGTCGTCGATGAAGGCATGGAAGATGCCGATGGCGTTGGATCCGCCGCCGACGCAGGCGGTGACGGCGTCGGGCAACCGGCCGGTGAGCGCCTGCACCTGCGCGCGCGCCTCGAGGCCGATGATGCGCTGGAAGTCGCGCACCATCATGGGGAACGGGTGCGGGCCGGCGGCGGTGCCGAAACAGTAGTAGGTGTTGTGGGCATTGGTGACCCAGTCGCGCATGGCCTCGTTGATCGCGTCCTTGAGGGTGCGCGAACCGCTGGTCGCGGCGACGACCTCGGCGCCGAGCAGGCGCATCCGGGCGACGTTGAGGGCCTGCCGCTCGGTGTCGACCTCGCCCATGTAGACGACGCAGTCGAGGCCGAGCAGGGCGCAGGCGGTGGCGGTGGCGACGCCGTGCTGCCCGGCACCGGTCTCCGCGATGACCCGGGTCTTGCCCATCCGCTGGGCGAGCAGGGCCTGCCCGAGCACGTTGTTGATCTTGTGCGAGCCGGTGTGGTTGAGATCCTCGCGCTTGAGCACGATCCGGGCGCCGCCGGCGTGTTCGCTCAGCCGCTTGGCCTCGTACACCGGGGAGGGCCGGCCGGTGTAGTCGCGCTGCAACCGATCGAGTTCGTCGAGGAATCCGTTGTCGACCCGCGCCTTGTCGTATTCGGCGGTGACCTCCTCGATCACCGCCATCAGCGCCTCGGGGACGAACCGGCCGCCGAAGACCCCGAAGTGGCCGCCGGGGTCGGGTTCGTGCGCGGTGTGCTCGGCCACTGCGGCGCTCATGCGGGGCAGACCGCGGCCCTTGGCGGAAAGTACGGGATCGTCTGTGCTCACCCGTCCAGTCTGCCCCAACGGCGGCCCCGGCCCGTCGCCGGGTCCGGCCCGTCGGCGCCGCGCCGGAATGCGGTCAGCGTGCGGGCTTCGGGCAGGACGGATGGGTGCCGGCGGTGACCAGTTCGGCGACCGCGTGGCGCGGGTCGCCGCTGGTCACCAGTCCCTCGCCGACGAGCACCGCGTCGGCACCCGCGCCGGCGTAGGTGAGCAGGTCGGAGGGACCGCGCACGCCGGACTCGGCGATCTTGACGACCTCTGTCGGCAGTCCCGGCGCGATGCGGGCGAACGTGCTCTTGTCGACCTCGAGGGTCTTGAGGTTGCGGGCGTTGACCCCGATGACGGTGGCGCCCGCCTCGAGGGCACGGGTCGCCTCCTCCTCGGTGTGCACCTCGACGAGCGCCGTCATGCCGAGAGATTCGACGCGGTCGATCAGCGACGTCAGCACGGGCTGCTCGAGCGCGGCGACGATGAGCAGCACGATGTCCGCGCCGTGGGCACGCGCCTCGTGGATCTGGTACGGGCCGACGATGAAGTCCTTGCGCAGCACCGGGATCCGCACCGCGCGCCGCACGGCGTCGAGATCGTCGAGACTGCCCTGGAAGCGGCGCTGCTCGGTGAGCACGCTGATCGCGCGGGCACCGCCGGCCTCGTAGGCCTTGGCGAGTTCGGCGGGGTCGGTGATGTCGGCGAGCGCCCCCTTCGACGGGCTGGCCCGCTTGACCTCGGCGATGACGGCGATTCCCGGCTCGAGCAACGCGGCCTTGGCGTCGATCGGCGGGGGCGCGGCGGCAGCGGCGGCCTTGACCGCGGCGAAGTCGAGGACCGCCTCCCGGGCGGCGACGTCGGCGCGCACCCCTTCGAGTATCGAGTCGAGAACTGTCATCGTGGCTCGAAGTCCTTTCGCCCCTGTCAATCCGATGTGAGAAAACTCATCGGAGTTTCTTGAAGAGTAGTGTGCGCGCTCACCGGCCCGTGCGGCGGGTCCCCGAATCGTCGGCGCCGCCCTCTCCCCCTCGATCGGCGGCCGGGTCGTCGGCGACGTCCACCGTGGGGTCCTCGCCCGCGTCGAGCGCGTCCCACAGGGTGCGTTCGGTGACCGACTCGTCGGCGGTGTCCCGGCGGGCGGTGGCCTCGCGGCGGGCGGCCGGGCTGTCGTACTTCGACGACAGTCCGGCCTCGGCCCGCGGGGTGCGCCACAGCTGCACGGCGGCGGCCAGCGCGGCCACGGCGCCGGCGAGGGCGAGCACGGCCGGCCCGGCCGCGACGGTGAGGGAGGTGACCTCGGCGCGTGCGGGCAGCTCCGCGATGCGCGCCGCGGTCGCGTCGTCGGCGCCGCCGGCGAGCAGCCCCACCGCCGGGACGGCGGCGGCGACCGCGACGACCGCGACGAGCACGGCCAGTATCCGCAGCGCCCATCCGCGCACCGCGAACGACGCCGCGACGGCCGCCAGCAGCGTCAGCGCGAGCGGAGTCAGCGCCGCCGCCCAGGTGCCGCCGACGAGGGTGGTGACCCGGTCCTCGCCGAGGCCGTCGGAGGACGTGACGGTCACCCAGGTCAGGCGGCTCGCGCCCCACAGCGCGACGGCGCCGATCGCGAGCAGCAGCGCGGCGACCGCGCCGGCCCGCCGCCGGGGCGCGCGGGTGGCGCTCACCTGCGGTCCCCCTCGTACGAGGTGAGGGTGCCGGCCGCGGCGACGGCGGAGAGCACGGCCATGGCCTTGTTGCGGGCCTCGGTGTCCTCGTAGACCGGATCGGAGTCGGCGACGACGCCGGCACCGGCCTGCACGTAGGCGACGCCGTCCTTGACCAGGGCCGAGCGGATGGCGATGGCGGTGTCGGCGTCGCCGGCGAAATCGAGGTAGCCCACGATGCCGCCGTAGATGCCGCGGCGGGTCGGCTCGAGTTCGTCGATCAGTTCCATCGCCCGGACCTTGGGCGCGCCGGACAGGGTGCCGGCGGGGAAGCACGCGGTGACCGCGTCGAGGGCGTGCCGGCCCGCGGCGAGGCGGCCGGTGACGGTGGAGACCAGGTGCATGACGTGGCTGTAGCGCTCGATGTGCCGGTAGTCGTGGACCTTGACGGTGCCGGGCTCGCACACCCGCCCGAGGTCGTTGCGGCCGAGGTCGACGAGCATGAGGTGCTCGGCGTTCTCCTTCTCGTCGGCGAGGAGGTCCTTCTCGAGGAGGATGTCGTCCTCCTCGCTGGCGCCGCGCCAGCGCGTCCCGGCGATGGGATGGGTGGTGGCGACCCCGTCGGCGACGGTCACGAGCGCCTCCGGGCTCGAGCCCACGATGGAGAACGCCGTGCCGCCGGAGCCGTCGGGGACGTGCATGAGGAACATGTACGGACTCGGGTTGGAGGCGCGCAGCATCCGGTACACGTCGATCGGCGCCGCGTGACAGTCGATCTCGAAGCGCTGGGACAGCACCACCTGGAACGCCTCGCCGGCCTCGATCTCGCCGATGAGCCGGCGCACGTCGGCGCCGAAGCTCTCGGTCGTGCGCTGGCGCCGGTAGTCGGGGGCGGGCCGGGCGAACGTGGAGACGGTCGACGGGGCGGGCGCGGCCAGGGCCGCCGTCATCCGGTCCAGCCGGGCCACCGCGTCGTCGTAGGCCTCGTCGACGCGTTCGTCGGAGCCGTCCCAGTTGACGGCGTTGGCGATGAGCGTGATCGCACCCTCGTGGTGGTCGACGGCGGCGAGGTCGGTGGCGAGCATCATCACCGTCTCGGGAATCTGCAGGTCGTCGACGGCGTGCTCGGGCAGCCGCTCGATCCGTCGCACGACGTCGTAGCCGAGATAGCCGACCATGCCGCCGGTCAGCGGCGGCAGGCCGTGCAGCCGCTCGGTGTGCAGCAGCTCCAGGGTCCGGCGCAGCACGTCGAGCGGGTCGCCCCCGGTGGGGGCGCCGGCGGGCACGTGGCCGTACCAGGTGGCCTCCCCGTCGACGACGGTGAGCGCGGCCGGGCTGCCGGCTCCGATGAACGACCACCGCGACCACGACCGGCCGTTCTCGGCGGACTCGAGCAGGAAGGTGCCGGGCCGGTCGGCGGCGAGCTTGCGGTACGCCGACAGCGGGGTCTCCGCGTCGGCGAGCACCTTGCGGGTCACCGGAACGACGCGGTGCTCGGCGGCGAGCAGCCGGAACTGCTCGCGGGTGGTGGTGGAGTCGGGTCGGCCGCCCTCGGTGAGGTCGGGGGCCGCTGCGGGGATGGTGGTGGGCTCGCCGGACATGGCGCCCATCATCCCAGGGCCTGCCGCGGCGGGCGCGGCCGCGGTAGCGTCGCCGGACATGAGAGCCGGTGACATCGCCCCCGATTTCACGTCGAGCGACCAGGACGGCCGTCCGCGGACGCTGTCCGCGCTGCTGGCGGACGGGCCGGTGGTGCTGTTCTTCTACCCGGCCGCGTTCACCCCGGTCTGCACGGCCGAGGCGTGCCACTTCCGGGATCTGGCGGCCGAGTTCGCCGCCGTCGGCGCCACCCGGGTCGGGATCAGCACCGACCCGGTGGACCGGTTGGGCGCGTGGTCGACGCGGCAGTCGTTCGACTACCCCCTGCTGTCCGATCCGGACGGCGCGGTGGCGGCGCAGTTCGGGGTGCGCCGGGGGCTGCTCGGCCGGCTCTCGCCGGTCAAGCGGACCACCTTCGTGCTGGACACCGACTGCACCGTCCTCGAGGTGATCGCCAGCGAGGTGCGCCCCGGCGTGCACGCGGATCGCGCGCTCGCGGTGCTGCGGGCCCGGCGCGCGAGCCGGGACTGACGGTCAGTCCACCTGGACGGAACGCTTGGCCAGGCCCATCCAGAACCCGTCGATCACCTGCCGGGGCGCCTGCTCCGGGTCGCTCGACGCGCCGAGGGTGACGAACAGCGGGGCGAAGTGCTCGATCGTGGGGTGGGCGTACGGCATGCCGGGCGCCCGGGTGCGGAAGTCGAGCAGGCCGTCGACGTCGCCGGCAGCGAGCCGCTCGGCGGCCCAGGCGTCGAACTCGGCGGACCAGCCGGGCGCGACGGCCTCGGGGCGCGGGTCGCGCAGGAACGGCAGGCCGTGCGTGGTGAAGCCGGAGCCGATGACGAGCACCCCCTCCTCCCGGAGCGGGCGCAGCCGCCGGCCGAGCGCGAGCAGGCGCTGCGGATCGAGGGTGGGCAGCGAGATCTGCAGGACCGGGATGTCCGCGTCCGGGTACATGACGGTGAGCGGCACGTACGCGCCGTGGTCGAGACCGCGGTGCGGCTGCTGCACGACCGGTTCGCCGTCGGGCATCAGCGCGGCCACCTTGCGTGCGAGGTCGGGGGCGCCGGGCGCAGGGTAGGTGACCTCGTAGAAGCGGCGGGGAAAGCCGCCGAAGTCGTACACGAGCGGGGTGCCGGTGGTGGTGGCACCGATGGTCAGCGGCGCGGACTCCCAGTGCGCGGAGACCACGAGGATCGCGGTGGGGGTCGGCAGGTCGGCGGCCCAGCGTTGCAGCTGCGCCACCCACGTCGCGCTGTCGACCAGGGGCGGTGCGCCGTGGCTGAGGAACAGGGCGGGCATGGGGCTCACACGGACTCCTAAGGTTGAAGCTTCAACAATACTACCCGATACAGCACCGGCACCGTCCGAAATGTTCCCGGCCTGCGGGGATGGATCGGCGCGGGCGCGGGTATCCGCCCCCCATGACCGGAACAGAGGGCCTGAAGGTGGTCGTCACGGGCGCGACCGGAAACGTGGGCACCAGCGTCACGGCGGCGCTCAGCGCCCAGGACGCAGTCGGATCGGTGGTCGGCATCGCCCGCCGCCCCACCGACTGGCGCTGCCGCAAGACCGAGTTCGTCGTCGCCGACGTCGCCGACGACGACCTGCACGAGCTGCTGCGCGACGCGGCGGCCGTCGTCCACCTCGCCTGGCTCTTCCAGCCCACCCACAAACCCGAGATCACCTGGCGCAACAACGTGCTCGGATCGATCCGGGTGTTCGAGACCGTCGCCGAGGTGGGCGTGCCCACCCTCGTCCACGCGTCGTCGGTCGGCGCCTACTCGCCGGGACCGCAGGACGAACGGGTCGACGAGCGCTGGCCCACCCACGGCTGGCCCGGCGCGGCGTACCCGCGGGAGAAGGCGTACCTCGAACGCTGGCTCGACACGTTCGAACTGCGGCACCCCGACATCCGGGTGGTCCGGATGCGTCCCGGCTTCCTCTTCAAGCGCGAGTCCGCGACCGCGCAGCGCCGGTTGTTCGCCGGGCCGCTCCTCCCCGGCCGCCTCGTCCGGTCCCTGCCGATCGTCCCCCGCACCGCCGGACTGCGGATGCAGGTGCTGCACACCGACGACGCCGCCGACGCCTACGTCCGGGCCGTGCTCCGGCCGGTGCGGGGCGCATTCAACCTCGCCGCCGAACCCCCCGTCGACGCCGAGGTCCTCGCCGAGATCCTCGGCGCCCGCACGGTGCCCGTCCCGCCGGCGGCGCTGCACGCGGCCGTCGCCGCGGCCTGGCACGCACGGCTCGCCCCCCGCCTCCCCCGGCCTGGTCGACACGGTGCTGCGGCTGCCGCTCATGGACTGCACCCGCGCCCGCACCGACCTCGAGTGGATTCCCCGGTTCTCGCCGCGCGCCACCCTCGAGGAGTTCCTCACCGGGCTCCGCGACGGCGCCGGGCTGCCGACACCGCCGCTGGCGGAGGACAGCGTGGGCCGCCGGCTGCACGAGGTCGCCACCGGCATGGGACAGCGCCCCTGACCGCCCGCCCCGACGGACGCCCGGCGTCCCGCGCCGGCCGTCCCGATAGGGTGGACGATCGAGAAAGGACGGTGCATCAGTGGGCTCCGCACAGATCGACGACACCGAGTGGCTGACCGCATCCCAGCAGCGGGCCTGGCGGAAGCTGGTGGCGCTGATCACCCGCCTGCCGGCCGCGCTGGACACGCAGCTGCAGCGCGACTCCGCGCTCACCCACTTCGACTACTCGGTCCTCGCCGAGCTGTCCGAGGCACCCGAGCGGCGGCTGCGGCTGTCCGAGCTGGCACAGCTGTCGAACGCGTCGCTGTCCCGGCTGTCGCACGTGGTGACCAAGCTGGAGAACGCCGGATGGGTGTGCCGCCGGAGCGTGCCCGGCACGCGCGGCTCGTACGCGGTGCTCACCGAGGCCGGCATGACCAAGCTCGTCGAGGCGGCACCCGGTCACGTCGCGACCGTCCAGGCCCTTGTGTTCCAGGGCCTCGACGACGATCAGGTCGCCGCGCTGACCGACCTCGGTACCGCGCTGCTCACCCAGCTCGACAAGGGCATCGCCGCCGGCACCGGGAAGGCCTGACCGGGCAGGGTGCACCCCCGCTGTGGCCGCGGCCGCTCACCCGTCGAACCCTCACCCGTTGAAACCCTGGGCCCGCAGATCGCGGGCCAGATGGTCGCGCTGCTCGATCACCAGGCGCCGCAACGCCGCCGGGGCGTCGGCGTGCGCGTCGAGCCACCGGTCGCACGGCCCGAGCGTGTTTCCGGCGGGGAACAGACCGACCACGATCCGGCGCGCGATCTCGATGCTGCGCTCGGACCACACCGCCCGGAGCGCGACGAAGTAGTCGTCGTCGTACGGGGCGATCAGATCCCGGTGCGCCCCGGCCCGGAACCCCGCGATGGTGGCGTCGAGATGCTCGTTCGACAGCGCCGTGTCGGAGAAGACCGCACTCCAGGCCTGCGCCTTGACCGCGGCGAGCGGTCGCGCGGCCAGGGCGCGCAGGTGCGCGGTCCGTCCGGAACCGGTGTCGTCGCGGGCGAGTTCGCCGTCGAGATCGGCCGGCTCCGCGTGCCCGGTCGCCGCCAGCGCGGTCCACATCTGCCAGCGCAGATCCGGGTCCAGCGGCAGCCCCACGGGTGCCGGACCGGTGCCGTCGAGGATCGCGCGCAGGTCGGCGGCGTGGGCGTCGTCGACAGTGGCGGCCGCGGCGACCGCGCGGGCCCAGGCGAGCTGCTCACCCGATCCCGGGGTGGCGGCGAACACGGCCGTCCATGCCGCCTCGAGCCAGACGCGACGCTGCCGGGACCGGCTCGCGGCGGGCAGAAAGTGCTCGATCGCGTAGGGTGCGTTCGCCAGCAGTGCGGCCAGCAGGGCCGGATTCGGTTCGGCCACCGCGAATCCGCGGACCATGGACAGGTACCGCGCCGCGGTCAGCTCGCTGTCGCGGGTGGCGTTCCACAACGCCGACCAGATCAACCCCCGGGCCAGCGGGTCGACGACACGATCGAGCGAATGCTCCACCGTCTCCAGCGACCGCGGGTCGAGCCGCACCTTGGCGTAGGTCAGGTCGGCGTCGTTGAGCAGGATCAGCGGCGCGGCCGCCGACTCGATCGGTGTGCGCTCGGCCTCCAGGTCGACCTCGACCCGCTGCCGGCAGACCAGGTCGCCGGCCTCGTCGAAGTCGTAGTGGCCCACAGCCAGCCGGTGGGGCCGCGCCGGCGTCTGGACGATCGCGGACCGTCCCTCCCCCGCGTCCTCGAGCATCAGGGTCGACACGCCGGTGGTCTGCAACCAGGCGCGCGCCCACCCCGAGAGGTCTCGTCCCGAGGTCGCCGACAACTCGGTGAGCAGATCGGCGAGGGTGGTGTTCCCGAAGGCGTGCCGGCGGAAGTAGCGCCGTGCACCCTCGAAGAAGGCGTCCCGCCCCACGTACGCGACGAGTTGTTTGAGGACTCCCGCGCCCTTCGCGTACGTGATGCCGTCGAAGTTCAGTTTGGCGGCCTCGAGGTCGACGATGTCGGCGACGATCGGGTGGGTCGTGGGCAACTGGTCCTGCAGATAGGCCCAGGCCTTGCGCCGGTTGGCGAAGGCGACCCAGGCGTCGGTCCACTCGGTGGCCTCGGCACTGACCAGCGAGCCCATGTAGTCGGCGAACGACTCCTTGAGCCACAGGTCGTCCCACCACTTCATGGTGACGAGGTCCCCGAACCACATGTGGGCCATCTCGTGCAGGATCGTGTTCGCGCGGGCCTGGTACTGCGCGGCGGTGGCGGCTCCGCGGAACACGTACGCCTCGGTGAAGGTGACGCACCCGGGGTTCTCCATGGCACCGAGGTTGTATTCGGGGACGAACACCTGGTCGTACTTGCCGAACGGGTAGGGGTAGCCGAAGTGGTCGGCGTAGAAGTCCATTCCCTGCCGGGTCACCTCGAAGATCGTGTCGGCGTCGAGGTACCGCGCCAGGGAGGCGCGGCACAGCACGGCGAGCGGCACGGCGAGTTCGTTCCGGCTCCAAGAAGATTCGGCGTGGTGGTACGGGCCCGCCACGATCGCGGTGATGTAGGTGGAGATCGGCAGCGTCGGTGCGAACACCACCTTCTGCGCGTCGCCGATCGACTCGCGTTCGGCGACATGCTGATTGGACAGCACCTGCCATTTCGCCGGGGCGGACACGACGAACGTGAACGGCGCCTTCAGATCCGGCTGCTCGAAGCACGCGAACACCCGTCGCGCGTCCGCGGGTTCGTACTGCGTGTACAGGTAGGTCTGCCCGTCGGCCGGATCGACGTACCGGTGCAGGCCCTCACCGGACCGGCTGTACTCCGCGGCGGCGACGACGGTGACGACGTTGTGCTCACGCAGGCCGCTCAGCGCGATGCGCGCGCCGTCGTAGCGGACGGGCACCGGCTCGCCGTTGAGCACGACCGACTCGACGCCGGCGCCGAGGAAGTCGAGCCACGTCGCGTCCGCGGCTGCCGTGAACTCGAGCGTCGTCGTGGTCGCGAAACAGGTGCTCCCGGCATCCGGGGCGCCGCGCAGGTCGAGTTCCACCCGGTAGCTGCGGACCGTCACCGCCCGGGAACGCTCGGCGGTTTCGGCTCGGGTCAGATTCGCGGACGCCATACGCCGATCCTGCCAGGATCCGCTCGCCGAGATCGACGGCCGGCAGCGCCCGTCGCGGGGCGCCCTGTCCCGGGGGCGGTGCACCTCACCCGAGCGGGACACCCCCGACGCCCCACTGCTCCCGCGGCACCTCGGTGATGGTCACCCACACCGACGTCGCATCCTTGCCGGTTGCCTCGGCGTAGGCCTTGGTCACCGCCTCGATGGTGGCGCGCTTCTGTTCGACGGTGAGACCGGGGGTCTGGCTGATCTGGATGAGAGGCATGGGGAGATTGTGCCGCACCGCCGACGGAGCGGGCACCGGGAGGTGTAACGAAACAATCCGGTCGGTCGATTTGGTTCACGACCGCCGTTCACGACCTGCCTCGCCTCTCGGAAGGATGCAGCATGGGATCCTCGGAACTGTTCACGGAGTTCGTCGGTTGGGCCGCAGAAGGTTTCCTCACGGACGATCCGATCCGGTCCGCCATCGGCACCGTCGTGTACCTCGGCCTGGGTCTCTGGAGCCTGCTCACCGGCGCGCCGATCGTCATCTGACGCCCGCGACACCGCCGGTGTGTCCTTTGGGCGGCTGGAGCCGCCCAAAGGACGCACCGGCGCCGAAGGCGCCTACTCGCCGGCGAGCAGGACGTCGGCGTCGAAGCACGTGTGGGTGCCGGTGTGGCACGCGGCCCCGACCTGGTCGACGACGAGCAACACCGTGTCGCCGTCGCAGTCGAGCCGCACCTCGTGCACGTACTGGGTGTGGCCGGAGGTCTCGCCCTTGACCCAGTACTGGCCGCGCGAACGCGAGAAGTAGGTGGCGGTACGGGTCTCGAGGGTACGGGCGAGCGCCTCGTCGTCCATCCACGCCATCATCAGCACCTCGCCGGTGGCACGTTCCTGGGCGACGGCGGCGAACAGCCCCGCCTCGTTGCGCTTGAGCCGCGCCGCGATCGCCGGATCCAGCCTGCTCATCGCACCTCGATCCCCTCGGCGCGCATCGCCGCCTTGACCTGCGGGATGGTGAGTTCCCCGAAGTGGAACACGCTGGCCGCGAGGACCGCGTCGGCGCCGGCGTGCACGGCGGGGGCGAAGTGCTCGACAGCTCCCGCGCCGCCGCTGGCGATCACCGGCACGTGCACCGCGGCGCGCACCGCCTGGATCATCGGCAGGTCGAAGCCGGACTTGGTGCCGTCGGCGTCCATCGAGTTCAGCAGGATCTCCCCCACGCCGAGTTCCGCGCCGCGGCGTGCCCATTCGACGGCGTCGATGCCGGTGCCGCGGCGGCCGCCGTGCGTGGTGACCTCCCATCCCGACGGGGTGTCCTCCTCGCCGTCGGGCACGGTGCGGGCGTCGACGGACAGCACGATGCACTGCGACCCGAACCGCTCGGACATCTCGCGCAACACCTCCGGGCGGGCGATGGCGGCGGTGTTGATGCTGACCTTGTCCGCGCCGGCCCGCAGCAGCCGGTCCACGTCCTCGACGGTGCGGACGCCGCCGCCGACGGTGAGCGGGATGAACACCTGCTCGGCGGTGCGGCTGACCACGTCGAGCATGGTGCCGCGATCGCCGCTCGACGCGGTGACGTCGAGGAAGGTCAACTCGTCCGCGCCCTGCAGGTCGTACGCCGCGGCGAGTTCGACGGGATCACCGGCGTCGCGCAGGTTCTCGAAGTTCACCCCCTTGACGACGCGGCCGGCGTCGACGTCCAGACACGGGATCACCCGGACTGCCAGGGTCATGGAATTCGGTCCTCCTCGGGGACGGGACCGGGAAGCGATCCCACGATGTCGAGTATCTCCTCGTGCACGCCGGGGGCGCCGGCGACCACAGAGCCGGAGCCGATGCGCCAGGGCTTGCCGGCGAAGTCGGTGGCGAGACCACCGGCCGCCCGCACCAGGGCCACGCCGGCGGCGTTGTCCCACGGGTGGTGCCCGAAGACGACGGCGGCGCCGAGCACCCCGGCCGCCGTGTACGCCAGGTCCACCCCGGTGGAACCGTGCATGCGCAGGCGCGACACCCGGCGGCTCAGCTCGGTGATGACCTCGAGCCGGCGCCGGCCCGGGATACGCCCGCGGCTGTCGATGTCGAAGCTGCCCACGCCGACCATCACGTCCGCCAGCGCCGCCGGCTGCAGCGGCGGCTGGGGACGACCGTTGCGCAGCAGCGGCCCGTCCGCGGCGGCCGCGAACCGGTCGCCGACGAACGGCAGCCAGGTCAGCCCGAGGATCGGGTCGCCGTCGCGGACGAGTGCGAGCAGGATTCCGGCGGTGGGCAGCCCGGCGGAGTAGTTGACGGTGCCGTCGATCGGGTCGAGCAGCCACACCGTGCCCGAATCGGCTTCGGGACCGCCGAACTCCTCACCGTGCACGGCAATGCCCGTGCGCCGCTCCAGTTCCGTGGAGATGCGCCGTTCGAGTTCGAGGTCGAGGTCGGTGGCGAAGTCGTTGGGCCCCTTGTCCACCGAGCGCGGCGCGCCGCGACCGGCGACGAAACGCTGCGACGCCGCGTCGAGCACCTCACCGGCGACGGCGAGCAGGCTGGACAGATCGGCGGGCGCGGTCATCGGATCAGCGTGAGACCGCGTCGAGGGCCTCGGTGAGCGTGAACCGGCCCGCGTACAGCGCCTTGCCGACGATGGCGCCCTCGACGCCCCGGTCGACGAGGCCGGCGATCGCCCGCAGATCGTCGAGGGCGGACACGCCGCCGGAGGCGACGACGGGAGCGTCGGTGGCTGCGCAGACCTGGGCGAGCAGATCGAGGTTGGGGCCGGTGAGCGTGCCGTCCTTGGTGACGTCGGTGACGACGTAGCGGCTGCAGCCGTCGCGGTCGAGCCGCGCGAGGACCTCCCACAGGTCGCCGCCGTCGGAGACCCAGCCGCGGCCGCGCAGGCGCCACTGCCCGTCGATGAGCTTGACGTCGAGCCCGACGGCGATGCGGTCGCCGTACTCGGCGATGGCGCGGGCGCACCAGTCGGGATCCTCGATGGCGGCGGTGCCGAGGTTGACGCGAGCGCACCCGGTGGCCAGCGCCGCCTCGAGGGACTCGTCGTCGCGGATCCCGCCGGAGAGCTCTACCTTCACGTCCAGTTCGCCGACGACCTCGGCGAGGAGTTCGCGGTTGGAGCCGCGTCCGAAGGCGGCGTCGAGATCGACGAGGTGCACCCATTCAGCGCCGGCGTTCTGCCACTCGAGGGCGGCGTCGCGGGGAGAGCCGTAGCTGGTCTCGCTGCCCGCCTCTCCCTGGACGAGGCGAACTGCTTCACCGTTGGCGACATCGACTGCAGGCAAAAGGACCAGGCTCACTGCGCCCATGCTAGTGGGTCGCGGCGGTCGCCGAGAACCGGCCCCGACGGTCACCCCGCACCGTCGCCGCGCGGCGTGTCGCTGCCGTCGCCGCGCGGCGTGTCGCTGCCGTCGCGGCCCGGCGTGTCGCTGCCGTCGCGGCCCGGCGTGTCGCTGCCGTCGCGGCGCGGGGTGTCGTTGCCGTCGGGACCGAAGGCGCGGCGCGTCGTCCGGGTCGAGACGACGCCCATCGCGGCGATCGCGCCGGCCACGCCGGCGAGGGCGACGATCAACCCGACGACGGGCCCCGGTCGCAGCACCACGATGACGACGGTGGCGAGCAGGAGCACGCCCGTGGCGGCGCCCAGTGCCGTCAGCGCGAGCCGGCCGAGCGAGAACTCCGGCCGGGCCGGGTCGTCGCCGCCGGCCCCGCCGCGGTTCACAAACTGCCGACCCAATTGCGCAGCAGCTCGGCCCCCGCGTCGCCGGACTTCTCGGGATGGAACTGCGTCGCAGACAACGGGCCGTTCTCGACCGCGGCGAGGAACCGCCCGCCGTGCTCCGCCCAGGTCAGCGCGGGCGGAGCGAACAGCTCCGACGGCGGCAGCTCCCACTTCTGCGCGGCGTAGGAGTGCACGAAGTAGAACCGGGTGTCGCGGTCCATGCCGGCGAACAGCACGCTGTTGTCGGGGGCCTCGACGGTGTTCCAGCCCATGTGCGGCAGCACCGGCGCGTCGAGACGTTCGACGGTGCCGGGCCATTCGCCACATCCGTCGGTCTCGACACCGAATTCCACGCCCTTGTCGAAGAGGATCTGCATGCCGACGCAGATGCCGAGCACCGGGCGGCCGCCGGCGAGGCGCTGCCCGATGATCCGGTCCCCGCGCACCGCCTTCAGTCCCGCCATGCACGCCGCGAACGCGCCGACGCCGGGCACGACCAGGCCGTCGGCGGCGAGCGCGACCTGCGGGTCGGCGGTCACCTCCACCTGCACGCCGGTGCGCGCCACCGCGCGCGTCGCCGAATGCAGATTGCCGGAGCCGTAGTCGAGGACGGCGACCTTGGTTGCGCTCATGGGCTCGATTCTATGGGGCCGCGGCGGGCCGCTCCGACGGCCCGGCGATCCGGGCGAGCAGCGGCAGGATCGGCACGAGCAGCGCGGCGGTCGCGAACGCGGCGGGATAGCCTGCGACGGTGGCGATCCCGCCGAGCAGCAGCGATCCGGCCCCGGTGCCCGCGTCGAAGCCGATGTTCCAGGCGGCGCTCGCGGCGCCGACATGGGCGGGCCCGGCGCGACGGAACGCAAGCATCAGGGCGTCGTTCTGCACGACGCCGAAGCCGAGGCCGAATGCCACCGCCGCACCGAGCAGGACCGCCGCGCCGCCGCGATCGTCCGCGGCGAGCGCGAACGGCACCATCGCCACGGCGGCCAGGCCGAGCCCGGCCGGCAGGAGCCGGCCCGCGCCGATCCGGTCCGCGACCGCACCGGCGCCGTAGCGGCCGACGAGGGTGGACGCGCTGATCAGCGCCAACGCGAGCGCCACCTGGCCCGAGGCCGCGGGCACGGCGATCGACAGCAGCGAGGTGAGGCCGCCGTAGGCGACGGCACCCGCGGCGATCGCCACCGCCGGCAGGGCCAGAGCCCGCAGCGGCGTGCGGCTTCCGGCCGCGCCGGTCTGCCGGGTGACCACCTGCGGCAGGCGCGCGATCGCGACGAGCGCGAGCGTGGGCACCGCCGCGCCGAGCACGAACACGGGTGCGGTGGAGGCCCGCTCGGCGACCGCCAGTCCGAGCGGCAGTCCGACCATCTGCGCCGCGGCGATCGCGATGCCCTGTGCGCCGGTGGCGCGGCCGAGCAGCCGGGCGGGCGCGAGTTCGGCCACGAGGGCGGCGCTGGCCACGGTGATCATGCCGAAGCCGATCCCCCGCACCGCGGAGGTCGGCAGCACCACGGCCGGGTGCAGCGACAGCAGGAGCAGCAGCGACGGCAGGCCCAGCAGCAGGCATCCGGCGGCGAGCACGGGCCGGTAGCCGCGGGCCCGCACCAGGCGCGGCACCGCCGGTTGGGTGAGCACCGTCGCACCCATGAACACCGCCGTCACCGCGCCGGCGAGGGTGCCGCTGCCGCCGGCGTCGGCGACGGCCCGGGGCACTACGGGCAGCAGCAGGGAGAACCCGGCGAACGCGCCCGCCGCCATCGCCCAGGCGGCGGGCAGCCCCGGCACCGCGAACAGGCCCGGCCGATCCGACGACGTCAGAGCAGCCTCAGCACACCGGCGATCGCGGCGAGCAGGGTCAGCGCCAGCAGCACCCCGGCGAAGAGGGTGTTGCCGCCCCGCCACGTCGACCAGGTGCCACCCGCGGCGAGGCCGGCGAGCATGAACAGGCCGTACGTCAGGACGACGTCCACTACAGGGTGCCCTTGGTCGACGGCACGCCGCTGACCCGGGGATCCGGTTCGACGGCCTGGCGCAGCGCCCGCGCGACGGCCTTGAACTCGGCCTCGGTGATGTGGTGCTGGTCGCGGCCGTAGAGCACACGTACGTGCAGGGCGATGCGGGCGTGGAAGGCGAGGGATTCGAACACGTGCTTGTTGATCACGGTCGAGTACGGCACGCCGGGGTAGCCGCCGATCACCGAGTGCACCATGTAGTCCGGTTCGCCGGTGTGCACGCAGTAGGGCCGGCCGGAGACGTCCACCGCCGCATGCGCGAGGGTCTCGTCCATCGGAATGAAAGCGTCGCCGAAGCGGCGGATGCCCCGCTTGTCCCCGAGCGCCTGATTCAGCGCCTGACCGAGGACGATCGCGGTGTCCTCGACGGTGTGGTGCGCCTCGATCTCGATGTCGCCCTGGGCGCGCACGGTCAGGTCGAAGCTGGCGTGCTGACCGAGCGCGGTGAGCATGTGGTCGTAGAACGGGACACCGGTGGTGATGTCGGTGCGGCCGGCGCCGTCGAGGTTCAACTCGACGACGATGGACGACTCCTTGGTAGCACGCTCGATCCGCGCGGTGCGCGGGGTGGGGGTGGTCTGCTCGCTCATCGCCCGTCCTCGATCTCGGTGGCGGCGAGCTTCTCGCTCACCCGTAGCAGTTCGTCGTTCTCGTGGGCCAGGCCCACGGTGGTGCGCAGGAACCCGGGGATACCGACGTCCCGGATCAGCACACCCTCGTCGAGGTAGCGCTGCCAGGTCGCGGCGGCATCGGCGAAGCGCCCGAACAGGATGAAGTTCGCGTCCGAGGGCACCACGTGGTAGCCGAATCGGGTCAGCTCGGTCGCGATGCGGTCGCGTTCGGCGCACAGCCGCGCGACCGAGCCGAGGGTCTCGTCGGCGTGCCGCAGCGCGGCCCGGGCGGCAGCCTGGGTGATCACCGACAGGTGGTAGGGCAGCCGCACGAGCAGCAGTGCCTCGACGAACGCGGGCGCGGCGGCGAGGTAGCCGAGCCGGCCCCCGGCGAACGCAAACGCCTTGCTCATGGTGCGCGAGACGATCACCTTGGCCGGGAACTCGTCGATCAGCGCGAGCGCGCTGGGGGCGGCGGAGAACTCGGCGTAGGCCTCGTCGACGATCACGATGCCGGGCGCGGACGCGCAGATCGCGCGCAGCTCGTCGAGCGGGATGCTGTGCCCGGTGGGGTTGTTCGGGCTGGTGACGAACACCACGTCGGGTTGCTGCCGGCGGATCGCGGCCACCGACGAGTCGAGGTCGAGGGTGAAGTCCTCGCCCCGGTAGGTCGGCAGCCACTCGGTCTGGGTGCCGTCGGCGATGATCGGGTGCATCGAGTAGGACGGCACGAATCCCATCGCGGATCGGCCCGGCCCGCCGAAGGCCTGCAGGATCTGCTGCAGGATCTCGTTGGACCCGTTGGCGGCCCAGACGTTCTCGACGCTCACGCCCACCCCGGTCTGCCGGGTCAGGTAGGCGGCGAGGTCGGTGCGCAGCGCGACGGCGTCACGGTCGGGGTAGCGATGCAGCTGCGCGGCGGCCTCGCGCACCGACTCGGCGACGTCGTCGATCAGGGCGCGGGTCGGTGGGTGCGGGTTCTCGTTGGTGTTGAGCTGCACCGGCACCGTCAGCTGCGGCGCACCGTAGGCGGACTTGCCGCGCAGGTTCTCCCGCAGCGGCAGGTCGTCGACGGTGATGCCGGATCCCGGGGCGCTCACTGCAGGTCCTCGAAGCGCAGCCGCACGGCCTCGCCGTGCGCGGGCAGGTCCTCGGCGGTGGCGAGGGTGATCACGTGCCCTGCGACGTCCTCGAGCGCCTCGCGGCTGTACTCGACGACGTGAATGCCGCGCAGGAACGTCTGCACGCTCAGTCCGGACTGGTGCCGGGCGCAGCCGGCGGTGGGCAGCACGTGGTTCGAGCCGGCGCAGTAGTCACCGAGGCTGACCGGCGCCCAGGGGCCGACGAAGATCGCGCCCGCGGCCCGTACCCGCGCGGCGACCGCGGAGGCGTTCTCGGTCTGGATCTCGAGGTGCTCGGCGGCGTAGGCGTCGACGACCTTCAGGCCCTGGTCGAGGTCGTCGACGAGGACGATCCCGGACTGGCTGCCCGACAGCGCGGTCCGTACGCGTTCGCGGTGCTTGGTGAGCTCGAGCTGGGCGGCGACGGCGGCGTCGACGGCGTCGGCGAGCTCGGCGCTGGTGGTGACGAGGACCGACGCGGCCATGACGTCATGCTCGGCCTGGCTGATCATGTCGGCCGCGACGTGGACCGGATCGGCGGTGTGGTCGGCCAGGATCGCGATCTCGGTGGGGCCGGCCTCGGCGTCGATGCCGACGACGGCGCGGCACAGGCGCTTGGCGGCGGTGACGTAGATGTTGCCCGGGCCGGTGATCATGTCCACGGGCGCGAGTTCGGCGTCGTCGACGGCGGTGCCGTCCGGTGTCACGACGGCGGTGCCGTCCGGTGTCATATCGGTGCCGCCGTAGCTGAGCAGCGCCACGGCCTGGGCACCGCCGACGGCCCACACCTCGTCGACGCCGAGCAGGGCGGCAGCGGCGAGGATGGTCGGGTGCGGCAGGCCTCCGAAGTCCGCCTGCGGCGGGGACGCGACGACGAGCGACTCGACGCCGGCGGCCTGGGCGGGCACCACGTTCATCACGACCGACGACGGGTAGACGGCGTTGCCGCCGGGCACGTACAGCCCCACCCGCTCGACCGGCACCCAGCGTTCGGTGACGGTGCCACCGGGCACGACCTCGGTGACGGTGTCGGTGCGGCGCTGGTCCTGGTGCACCGTGCGGGTGCGTTCGATCGCGACGACCAGCGCCGAGCGCACGGCGGGATCGAGTTCCTCGAGGGCCCGGTCGAGTTCGGCCTTCGGCACCCGCACGCGGTCGGGGCGCACCCCGTCGAACTTCTCGCTGTAGTCGAGGGCGGCGGCGGCGCCTCGGTCGCGCACGTCCTCGACCACGGGCCGCACCTGATGCAGCACCGCGTCCACATCCACTCCGCCGCGGGGCAGCGCGCCCCTCAGCTCCGCAGTGGTGGGGGTTCGACCACGCAGGTCGGTGCGGGCAAGCATGAGGTGTCCTCTCTCGCGAACGGGGGTCCGTTCCATTATCCGTGATGGCGGCGATCGCCCTCGACGGCAGTCCCCGAACGCGCCGTCCGTGCGCCTCGGGGCGGCCGGCGGCCGGACCTATGCTGACCACATGGAGGACGATGTGTCGCACCCCCCGACGTTGGGGGAGCTGATCCGCCGGCAACGTGAGCTCGCCGAGTTGCCCATGCGGCAGCTCGCCGCGATGGTGGGGATCTCGAACCCGTATCTGTCGCAGATCGAACGGAACCTGCGGGCGCCGAGCGAACGCGTGCTGCAGGCCATCGCCGAGCAGCTGCATCTGTCGGCGGATGCGTTGACGGCCGAGGCGGGGCGGCCGGATCCGGGAGAGTCCGCGGTGGTGCACGCGATCCGGGAGGATCCGGATCTGACGAACGCGCAGCGGCGGTCGCTGGTGGAGATGTACGAGGCGTTCCGGGAGGTGACCGTGGGTAAGCGGCGCCGGGGTGCGCGCTCCGACGACGATGCGGAGTGAGTAAGGTCACATCGGACGGCATAATGTGAGCCATCCTCAGGTTTCGGCTGGTGGGGCGCCGCGTCCCCGCCCGCCCGCCCCACGTGCAGCTCGCATGTACTTCGCGGTAAGATGCGCGACCCGGCACGCGGTGTCACCCTCGGGGCACACCCCTCTTCCCCATCTGGAGATGTCCCTTGCTCGACCACGTGCACAAGAAGTTGAAGTCGACCCTGGACCCGATCGGCTGGGGTCCCGCGGTGAAGTCGGTGGCCGGACGCGCCGTCCGCAACCCCCAGGCCGTCACCGCCGCCACGACGGAATACGCGGGCCGGCTGGTGAAGATCCCCGCGGCGGCCACCCGCGTGTTCAACGCCGACGATCCCAAGCCGCCGATGCCGCTCGACCCGCGGGACCGCCGTTTCTCCGACACCGCCTGGCGGGAGAACCCCGCGTACTTCTCGCTCCTGCAGAGTTATCTCGCGACGCGGGCCTACGTCGAGGAACTCACCGACGCCGGCGCCGGCGATCCGCTGCAGGACGGCAAGGCCCGCCAGTTCGCGAACCTGATGCTCGACGTGCTGGCCCCGTCGAACTTCCTGTGGAATCCGGGCGTGCTCACCCGTGCATTCGAGACGGGCGGGGCAAGCCTGCTGCGCGGCGCCCGATATGCCGTGCACGACGTGCTCAACCGCGGCGGCCTGCCGCTGAAGGTGGACTCGGACGCGTTCACCGTCGGCGAGAACCTCGCGGCCACCCCGGGCAAGGTGGTCTATCGCAACGACCTGATCGAGCTGATCCAGTACACGCCGCAGACCGAGCAGGTGCATGCGGTGCCGATCCTCGCCGCGCCGCCGTGGATCAACAAGTACTACATCCTCGATCTCGCACCCGGTCGCAGCCTCGCCGAGTGGGCGGTCCAGCACGGCCGCACCGTGTTCATGCTCTCGTACCGGAACCCGGACGAGTCGATGCGGCACATCACCATGGACGACTACTACGTCAACGGCATTGCCGCCGCGCTGGACGTGGTCGAGGAGATCACCGGGTCGCCGAAGATCGAGGTGCTGTCCATCTGCCTCGGCGGCGCGATGGCCGCGATGGCCGCCGCGCGCGCATTCGCCGTCGGCGACAAGCGCGTGACCGCCTTCACCATGCTCAACACCCTGCTCGACTACAGCCAGGTCGGGGAACTCGGGTTGCTGACCGATCCGTCCACGCTGGACCTCGTCGAGTTCCGGATGCGGCAGCAGGGCTTCCTGTCCGGCAAGGAGATGGCCGGCAGCTTCGACATGATCCGCGCGAAGGACCTCGTCTTCAACTACTGGGTCTCGCGGTGGATGAAGGGCGAGAAGCCTGCGGCCTTCGACATCCTCGCGTGGAACGAGGACAGCACGAGCATGCCCGCGGAGATGCACTCGCACTACCTCCGGTCGCTGTACGGCCGCAACGAGCTGGCCGAGGGCCTCTACGTGCTCGACGGACAGCCCCTGAACCTGCACGACATCACGTGCGACACCTACGTCGTCGGCGCGATCAACGACCACATCGTGCCCTGGACATCGTCGTACCAGGCGGTGAACCTGCTGGGCGGCGACGTGCGCTACGTGCTCACCAACGGCGGGCACGTCGCCGGCGCGGTGAACCCGCCCGGCAAGAAGGTGTGGTTCAAGGCCGTCGGGGCGCCGGACGCCGAGACCGGCTCGCCGCTGCCCGCGGATCCGCAGGTCTGGGACGACGCGGCCACCCGCTACGAGCACTCGTGGTGGGAGGACTGGACGGCCTGGTCGAACAAGCGCGCCGGGGAGCTGGTGCCGCCGCCGGCAATGGGCAGCGCCGCCCACCCGCCGCTCGAGGACGCTCCGGGCACGTACGTCTTCAGCTGAGGACTTGCGCGTTAGCATTCATCTTGCTAACCTGCTAACAGCGTCCTCCGAGGCGCCCTCACACACCCGAACGGAAGGTACGCCATGACCACCGCCAAGACCCCCGTCGACGCCGCTGTCGCCAAGACCACCGCCGACACAGCCAAGGCCAACGAGGCTGCTGCCAAGGCCACCGCGGACGCCACCGCCGCCGCTCAGAAGATCGCCGAGTCGGCCACCACCGCCGCGAACCAGGCCACCGCCGAGTTCACCAAGGCTCTCGACGAGAGCGCCGCCCGCCTGAGCGAGTTCAACGACAAGGTCGTCGACGCTGCCAAGCAGAGCGGCAACCTCACCGTCGACACCTACGAGCGCGCCGTCACCAGCCTGCTCGACCTGCAGGAGAAGATCGCCTCCGCCACCCCGATCGCCTGGGTCGAGGACCTCACCAAGGCGCAGGTCTCCTTCGCCCGTGAGCTCACCACCACGGTGACCACCACCGCACGCGATCTCCTCAAGTGATCGATTGTGCGTCTCTTCCGACGCGATCGCGTCGGAAGAGGGGCACCACGCACCGGGCGCCGGTTCAATGAACCCCATGAACGCCCTGCAGACCGTCGCGATCGCCGCCGCCCCGTTCCGTCTCGGGGCGGCGGCGATCGCCGGCTGGAGCACCTACCTGGCCACCCTGAGCCGACGCGGCGCGCACCCGCTCGACGTCGCCGGCGACATCGCCGACTGGTGGCGCGTGCTCACCGACCGCGAACCCCCGCGCTGGGCCCACCCGTGGCCCGTCGCGCACTCCTGGCCGCTCGCCCGGCTGCGTGACTGCAGCGACCCCGACGCTCCCGCCCCCGAGGCCGTCCCCACCCTGCTGCTGCCGCCGCAGTCCGGATCGCACTCGTGCATCGTCGACCTCTCCTCCGACCGCAGCCAGGTCTCCGCCCTGCGCAGCGGCGGGTTGTCGCGGCTGTACTGCCTGGACTGGGCGCCCGCCGGCCCGGTCACCGACGGCGCCTCCCTCGACGACCATCTCGCCGTCCTCGCCGAGGCCGTCGAACTGCTCGGCGGACGGGTCAACCTGGTCGGCGGCAGCCAGGGTGGCTGGCTCGCGGCGATGCACGCCGCACTGCATCCGCGGACCGTGCACAGCCTCACCGTCGCGGGGGCCCCGATCGACTTCCACGCCGACCGTCCCGGTGCCGGAGCCCTCGAACACGTGCCACGCTCGGTGTCCGCGTCCGTGCTGAACCTGTGGTACGACGCCTCTCGGCTGTTCGGGGTGCTGCCCACCGACCCGGTGAGCGAGGTCCAGCGCAGCCTCGAACTGCTGGGCCTGCTGAACGACCCCGACACCCTCGGACAGGCGATCGACGAACGACGGTGGTTCCTCTGGCGCCAGGAGATCCCCGCCGCATTCCGCACGTGGATCCTCGAGCACCTGTTCGTCGGCAACGACCTCGTCGCCGGGGCCGTCACCACCGCGGCCGGTCCGGTGGACCTGGCCGCGATCGAGTGCCCCGTGCACATCGTCCTCGGCCGGCACGACCTCGTGGTGCCACCGGGACAGGTCCTCGCCCTCGCCGACCACGTCAGCACCCCCGCCGGCGACATCACGGTGCACGACGTCGACGCCGGCCACCTCGGCTTGTTCGTCGGCCGGCGCGCCCTCACCGAGCTGTGGCCTCGGCTCGCGGCCGGGATCGCCGCGCACTCCCGATGAGGACCGCCGACGCGGCGGTGCGGAGGGCCGCCGTCGCGGCGGTGCGGAGGGCCGCCGTCGCGGCGGTACGGAGGGCCGCTGCCGCGGTGGTGCTGACGGCCGCCCTCGCGGCCGCCGCCGCGGCGGGGTCCTCCCCGCCCGCCCACGCCGCGGGAAACGAGTTCCTGTGGGGCGTGTCGAGTTCCGGCTTCCAATCCGAAGGCTCCCCGCCGGACAGCAACTGGACCAGGTACGCCGCGTCGGGCCGCACCCACGAACTCGTCGGCACCTCGGTGGATTTCCGTCACCGCTACCGGGAGGACATCGCCGCGGCCGCGGACCTCGGGGTGGACGTGTTCCGGTTCTCGGTCGAGTGGTCCCGCATCCAGCCCACCCCGCACGGCTGGGACGAGGCCGAACTGCGCTACTACGACGACGTCGTCGCGACGGTGCGCGGACACGGCATGATCCCGATGATCACCCTCGACCACTGGGTGTACCCCGGGTGGATCGCCGACCGCGGCGGTTGGCGCGATCCCGCCACGGTCGGGGCATGGCTCGCCAACGCCGAGCAGGTCGTCGCCCGGTACGCCGGGCTGGGCGCGATGTGGGTGACGATCAACGAACCGACGATCTACGTCCAGAAGGAACTCGCCTTCGGCGGGATCGACGCTGCCGACGTCCCCCGCATGTTCGACGCCCTGGTCGCCGCGCACCGCTCGATCTACGCCCGGATCCACGAACTGGACCCGGGCGCGCGCGTGACGTCCAACTCCGCGTACATCCCCGGGGTGCAGACCGGACTCGACGCCCTGTTCGTCGACCGGGTCCGCGACACCCTCGACTTCCTCGGGCTCGACTACTACTACGGAGCCACCCTCGCCAACCCGAGCGCGATCCACGCGCTCACCGACGACTTTGCCTCGATCGTCCCGCATCCCGACGGGATGTACGAGGCGCTGATGCACTACACCCGCCGTTTCCCGGGGCTGCCGCTGTACGTCGTGGAGAACGGAATGCCCACCGCCGACGGGACGCCCCGCGCCGACGGCTGGACCCGGGCGCGACACCTGCGCGAGCACGTCGACCGGATGCGCCGCGCCGCGGCCGACGGCGCCCCCGTCTTCGGGTACAACTACTGGTCGATCACCGACAACTACGAATGGGGAAGCTACACACCACGTTTCGGCCTTTATACCGTCGACGTGCGCACGGATCCGAACCTGACGCGCCGTCCCACCGACGGGGTCGACGCCTACCGGGCCGTCACCGGTGAGCCGTGGCCGGTGCCGGTGCCGTGCTGACCGGCCCGGCCCGGTCGTAGAATCGCCCGATGACCTGGCAGACGTGGGTGGCCCTGCTCGGCGCCGCCTGGGTGATCAGCCTCTCCCCCGGCGCCGGCGCGATCGCGTCCATGTCCTCGGGCCTCGCCCACGGACTGCGGCGCGGCTGGTGGAACATCGTCGGGCTGCAGTTCGGCCTGCTGCTGCAGATCGTGGTGGTCGCCGCCGGCGTCGGCGCGGTCCTCGCCGGGTCCGCGGCGGCATTCACGGTGATCAAGTGGTTCGGCGTGGCCTACCTCGTGTACCTGGGGGTGCGCCAGTGGCGCACTCGCCCCACCGAGGTCGACCCCGGCGCGGCGCCGGGACTCGGCTCGGCGCCGGCGCTGGTGGCGCGCGGGTTCCTGGTCAACGCGAGCAACCCCAAGGCGGTGGTGTTCATGCTTGCCGTGCTGCCGCAGTTCCTCGATCCCGCAGCCCCGCTGCTGCGGCAGTACCTGATCATCGCGGCGACGATGGTGACCGTCGACATGATCGTCATGACCGGCTACACGGGCCTGGCGGCGCGGGTGCTGACGCTGATGCGCTCGCCGCGCCAGCAGCGCATCACGGGCCGGGTGTTCTCCGGGCTGTTCTTCACGGCCGCCGCGTTCCTGGCCACCGTGCGCCGCGCAGCCACCGCGGCATAACGGCCGGTCAGTGCGGCCGCGGCGCCACCCCGAGCCGCTCGCACGCGGCGTGATACAGGGCGACCACCGCGGCGCGGATCCCCGCCCGGTCGGAGACGGGCTCGAGCCACGGCACCCGCACCGTCGTCTCGATGCCGCCGACCTCGACGACCCACTCGCCGAACTCGGTGTGCACGCCGGTCATGCGGGCGGCGCCCGCCGTGGGTTCCGCGAACGCGCGGACCACGAGCAGGTTGTCGTCGGCGTGGTCGTCGTTCATGTGCCCGGTCACGGCCGCGACGACGGCGGCGTCGAAGGAAGTCACGCCGGCGAGCCTAGCCTCACCGATCGCCGTCGGCGCCCGCCACCCCGACGGTGCGTTCGAGCGCGGCGAGCTCGTCGTCGAGGTGCGCGATCAGGCGATCGAGCTGCGGGACGCTGCGGCTGCACGAGGTGAGCCCGAACGCGATCCGGTCGTCGGTGCTGGTGCAGGTGATGTTCAGGGCCTGCCCGTCGACCGGCACCGACAGCGGGTACAGGGCGTCGACGCGGGCGCCGTTCCAGTACAGCGGCTCGACCGGGCCCGGCACGTTGGAGACGATCACGTTGAACGGCGGCCGCACCACGGCCCGGTTGCCGGTGAGCACCCCGACCGCGAGCGGAGCCATGCCGAGAGCGCTCGTGGCCAGCAGCGCGGTCTGGGACCGGCCCCGCATGGACTCCTTGCCGTCGACCATCGCGTCCCGGATGGCGGCCAGGCGGGCCGCCGAATCGTCGACGTGGGTGGCGAGCGGGCACATCAGCACGCCCACGTCGTTGCCGCCCTCGGTGGTCTTCCCGCGACGCAGCGACACCGGCACCATCGCGACGAGCGGATCGTCGGGCAGGGCCTCGTGGTCGAGCAGGTAGGCGCGCAGCGCTCCCGCGGACATCGCGAGGACGACATCGTTGACGGTGGCGCCGGCGGCCTCGGCGACGCGCCGCAGCCGCGTCAGCGACCAGTCGTGCGCGGCGAAGCGGCGGCCACCGGCGATGGACACGTTGAGCATCGTGCGCGGCGCCGTGAGCGACACCGCGCCGCCGCGGCCCCGCAGGGCCCGGTCCACGGTCCCCACCAGCGCGGGCACCATCCCGGCGGCCTCGTCGACGACGCCGCGCACGGCCCGCACGGTCATGCTCGGCAGGTCGAGCGCGGTCCCGACCGCGGAGTGCGGCGGGTCGGCGGACGGGAAGCGCGCCCAGGGCGCCGGCATGTCGGTGCGGTCCGCGTCGGTGCTCAGGGCCCGGTGCAGCAGCCGCATCGCGCCGACACCGTCGGCGAGAGCGTGGTGGATCTTCGTGTAGATCGCGTACCGCCCGTCGGCGAGGCCCTCGATCAGGTGCATCTCCCACAGCGGCCGGCTGCGGTCGAGGAGGGTGCTGTGCAGCCGCGACACCAGGGCGCGCAGTTCGGCGATGCCCCCGGGGCGTGGCAGGGCGTCGCGACGGACGTGGTGTTCGAGGTCGAAGTGCGGGTCGTCCTCCCACGCCCACATCCCCAGGGTGGCGAGGGAACGGACCGCGCGCCGGCGCCACAGGGGCGCGACGTCGTCACCGGCGAGGGCCGCGTCGAACAGCGCGCGCAGGGAACGGGCGTCGCCGCCCGGCGGCGGCTGCAGCAGGATCAGTCCCCCGACGTGCATGGGATGCTCGCGCGACTCGCCGAGCAGGAACATCGAGTCGATCGGGGACATCGGCAAACGCATGCGAGGTCTCTCCGTTCCCCGGTGACGGGGAACTGGTTAGTGGCGGACCCCCTGTGACCCGCCGGACGCGCGCCGCCGCCGTGAGGTGCCTCACGGCGGCGGATACGTAGCCAGTTGTACGCGATCGATGCGGCCGGTGCCAAGCGCGGCCCCGGCGTGGCGTCACATGTCGAGACCGAGGTCGAGGACGGTCACCGAGTGGGTCAACGCACCGACGGCGAGGTAGTCGACCCCGGTGCGGGCGTAGTCCGCGGCCACGTCGAGGGTCAGGCCCCCGGAGGACTCGAGGCGGGTCTGCGGCGCGTGCGTGTTGCGCCGTTGGACCGCGATCTGCGTCTGCCACAGCGGGAAATTGTCGAGCAGGATCAGCTCGACGTTCTCGGCGAGCACCTCGTCGAACTGCTCGAGGCTGTCGACCTCCACCTCGCACTCGAGGTCGGGGGCCTGGGCCCGCACGGCCCGCAGCGCCGCGACCACCGAACCGGCGGCGACGACGTGGTTGTCCTTGATCAGCGCGGCGTCGCCGAGACCCATCCGGTGGTTGACACCGCCGCCGACCCGCACCGCGTACTTCTGCAGCGCCCGCAGGCCCGGCAGCGTCTTGCGGCTGTCGCGGATCTTCGCGTCGGTGCCGGCGACGGCGTCGACCCACTGCGCGGTGGCGGTGGCGATCCCGGACAGGTGGCACATCAGGTTCAGCATGGTGCGCTCGGCGGTGAGCAGGCCCCGGGTGGGGGCCTGCACCGTGAGCACCGCCTCCCCCGCCGCGGCACGATGCCCGTCGACGGCCCGGTCGAGCACCTCGTAGTCGCCGGCACCGAGGACCTCGTCGAGTACCAGCAGACCGATGTCGATCCCGGCGACGGTGCCGGGGCTGCGCGGCACCACCGACGCCGTGGCCACGGCGTCGGCCGGCACCGTGGCGGCGGTGGTCACATCCGGGCCGTAGCGCAGGTCCTCGTCGAGGGCGACGCGCACCAGCGCGAGCGTCTCGTCCCGATCGAGTCCGGCGGGCAGCTCGGTGCTGGCCATTCAGTGTGCTCCTGTGAGTTGTGGTGTGCGCAGCGTGATCTCGCCGTCGGCGTCGAGACGCGTCTCGAGGCTGCGACGCTGCGCGGGGTCGGATTCGGGATGGTCGTCGCGGGTGTGGCACCCGCGGCTCTCGGTGCGGGCGCCGGCCGCGAGGGTCAGGGCCCGGGCCGCGACGGTGAGCGCGGCGTCCTCGAGCGCCGCCGCGTCGGTGCACCGGCCGGTCGGGGCGGCGGTGAGGCCCGCCCCGGCGACGGCGAGCCCGGCGGCGTCGCGGACGACGGAGGCGTGCCGGGTCATCAGCTGCTGCAACGCCGCCCGGTCCGCGCGGGGCCGGACGGGCAGGTCGGCGTCGGCGGTCTCGACGCGCAGCCCCCCGCGCTCCTCGGCCGCGGCCAGACCGGCGCGCTCGCCGACGACGAGGCCCTCGAGCAGGCTGTTGGAGGCGAGCCGGTTGCCGCCGTGCAGGCCGGTGCGGGCGACCTCGCCCGCCGCGTACAGCCCGGGTACACCGGTGCGGCCGCACACGTCGGTGACGACCCCGCCGCACGAGTAGTGCGCGGCCGGAGCGACGGGAATCAGGTCGCGGGCCGGGTCCAGGCCCACCTGCGCCAGGGAGGCGGTGACGGTCGGGAAGCGCCGCGCGAACCCGTCCAGGTGCCGGGCGTCGAGCAGGACGTGGTCGTCGCCGAGCTCGGCGAGCCGGGTGGCGATGGCACGGGAGACGACGTCGCGCGGCGCGAGGTCGCCGAGGGGGTGCACCCCGGCGGTGACCGGGCGGCCGGCACTGTCCACGAGTCGGGCACCCTCGCCGCGCACGGCCTCGCTGACGAGCGGGCGGCGGCCGACGGATCCGGCCGCGAACAGCACGGTCGGGTGGAACTGGACGAACTCGAGGTCGGCGACGGCGGCACCGGCGTGCAGGGCCAGCGCGATACCGTCGGCGGTGGCGCCGGGCGGGTTGGTGCTGCACGCGTACAGCTGCCCGAGGCCGCCGGTGGCCAGCAGCACGGCCGGGGTGTGGACGACACCGAGGCCCCGGTCGTCGAGGACGAGCAGGCCGGTGACGCCGCGCGTGTCGGTGAGGACGCGGGCGGCGGCGGCACCGAAGAGCACCGGCAGTCCGGCCGCGCCCAGGGCACGCTGGATCTCGGCACCGGTGGCGTCGCCGCCGGCGTGGATGATGCGGCGGGTGCTGTGGCCGCCCTCGCGGGTGCGGGCGATGCCGCCGTCACGGCCGCGGTCGAACACGGCTCCCAGGTCGGTGAGGGCCGCGACGGCGTCCTGCCCGCCGGAGACGATGGACCGCACGGCCGTCTCGTCGCACAGGCCGGCGCCGGCGGCGCAGGTGTCGGCGACGTGGGAGTCGACGGAATCCGCCGGCCCCGGGGCGACGACGGCGATGCCGCCCTGCGCGTACTGGGTGGCGGTGTCGGTGGGGCCGCCCTTGCTGACGGTCAGCACCCGCAGTCCGCGCCGGGACGCGGCGCGGGCGGCGGTGAGGCCGGCCACGCCGCCCCCGACCACCACGAGGTCGGCGCGGGCTTCCCAGCGGATCGTGTCCCGCCGCTCCGCTCGACCCGCGCCGACGCCGGAGGACATCGTCACTCCCCGCCGCCGGGGTTGCCGATCGCGATCATCCGCTGCACCGACTGCCGGGCCCGCTCGGCGACGGCCGGGTCGACGTGGACCTCGTCCTTGCCCTCCTGCAGGCAGCGCAGCAGCGCGGCCGGAGTGATCATCTTCATGTAGGGGCAGGACGCGCGGTCGTTGACGGCCTGGAAGTCCACGCCGGGCGCCGCCTTGCGCAGCTGGTGCAGCATCCCCACCTCGGTGGCGACGAGGACCTGCTTGGCGCCGGTGGCGCGGGCCGCGTCGAGCATGCCGCCGGTGGACAGGATCTTGACCTTGTCGTCGGCGACGAAGCCCTCACCGGCGAGGTACAGCGCGGAGGTGGCGCAGCCGCACTCGGGGTGGACGAACAGCTCGGCGTCGGGGTGCGCCTTGGACTTGGCGGCGAGCTCGTCGCCGTTGATCCCGGCGTGCACGTGGCACTCGCCCGCCCAGATGTGCATGTTCTGCCGGCCGGTCACGCGCTTGACGTGGGCGCCGAGGAACTGGTCGGGCAGGAACAGCACCTCGCGGTCGGGGTCGATGGAGGCGACGACGTCGACCGCGTTCGAGGAGGTGCAGCAGATGTCGGTCAGGCCCTTGACCTCGGCGGTGGTGTTGACGTACGAGACGACGACCGCGTCGGGGTGGTCGGCCTTCCATTCGCGCAGCTGGTCGGCGGTGATCGAGTCGGCGAGCGAGCACCCGGCCCGCTCGTCCGGGATGAGGACCGTCTTGGCGGGGCTGAGGATCTTCGCGGTCTCCGCCATGAAGTGCACGCCGCAGAAGACGATGGTGTCCTCCTCGGCCTCGGCGGCGATGCGCGAGAGGGCGAGGGAGTCGCCGACGTGATCGGCGACGTCCTGGATGGCGGGCAGCTGGTAGTTGTGCGCCAGCAGCGTGGCGTTGCGTTCGCGCGCCAGTCGCCGGATCTCCTCGGCCCACTCCGGGGTCGCCTCGACGCCGGTGTAGCCGCCGGGTCCGTCCTGGATCGGGGTGTGCGCGCCCGCCCACGTCGTAGTGGTCATGGCCTGCTCCTTCGCCGTGCACCGGGCGGGCTTTGCCCGGATTTCCGTATTCGGGGGTTTTCGACTTAGGATCGAAAACATGACACATGGTAGCACCCTTCACGAAGTGCTCATCGTCGTGTTCCAGGTTCGCCGATTTCCGGACACCCAGGGCGGCACGAAGACCGAGCTCGGGGTGCTGTTGTGGCAGCGCGCCCTCGACCCGGAGGCGGGCACCTGGTCGCTGCCCGGCGGCCGCCTCCGCGACGACGAGGACCTCACCACCTCCGCCCGTCGCCAGCTCGCCGAGAAGGTCGACGTGCGCGAGGTGGCGCACCTCGAGCAGCTCTCGGTGTTCTCCGATCCGCACCGGGTGCCGGGACCGCGCACGATCGCCTCGACCTACCTCGGGCTGGTGCCGATCACCTCCGATCCCCACCTGCCCGAGGACACCGCCTGGCATCCCGTGTCGGACCTGCCGGCGATGTCCTTCGACCACGGGGTCATGGTCGAGAACGCACGCACCCGCCTGGCCGCCAAGCTCTCGTACACCAACATCGCCTTCGGGCTGGCCCCCGCCGAGTTCGCCATGTCCACGCTACGTGAGATCTATTGCGCGGCACTCGGATACCAGGTGGATGCCACGAACCTGCAGCGCGTGCTCAAGCGCCGCGACGTCCTGACCCCCACCGGCACCACCGCCCCGCCGGGGCGTGCCGGCGGCCGTCCCCCGGCACTGTTCCGCTTCACCGAGTCGCGCCTGCGCGTCACCGACGAGTTCGCCGCCCTGCGCCCGCCGGGCTGACGGTTGGTGTGGTTCTCTGCTTCGGTATCGGCAACTGCAGGACGGCCCAGCCGAGTGGACGGTGGCGGCGAGCGCGTAGTGAGCTACCTCGAGGAGGTCGGTGCCGGCAAACGCGCCGAATCCGCGGAGCCGCTCGTCGCGGTGGCACAGGGCTGCGGCGAGCCGGCCGAGCCGGTTCGGGGGCTCGGCGAAGAATCGCGGGCGCGCGCCTCGCGTTCACCGAGATGTTCGGCGCCGTCGCCGTCCGTTGGGGGCTCCGGCGGCAGACGGCGGCGTCGGCCGGCAGCGGGTGCCCGCAAGTGGGCCCGCTCGAAGGCCTGAGAGTCGTCCGGGCTGATGCGGACCGCGTCCCCCTCAGGGGCGACATCGAGAATCCGGTAGGTGTCGTCGATCAGCGTCATCGCCACGGCAGTGCACGGTAGAAGCTCGACGTCAACGCTCGGTCACACGCCGATGAGCATCGCCTCCGCCTCCGTCGGTGGTGACCCGCTGGGATCCAGGGCCACCACCGACGGAGTCCGTCAGTTGAGGCGCTGCGGGACGCCGTAGGTGACCACGGTGTCGTTGTTGGCGGTGATCGCGCGGGCGAACGGCCGGACCGTCACCGGCCCGACGGCACCGGAGACCGAGCCGTGCACGCCGGCGATCCGGACGGTGACCGAATCCCCGTCGAACTCGTGATCCTCGACGATGGCGACCTCGGTGATGCCGCCGGGGGCGAGTTCGACCTCGATCTCCTGCTCGGGAATGATCGAGCCGCCGATCGTCGCGCCGGTGCTCGCGTCGAGGCCCAGCGCGAATTCGGGTGCCAGTTCGACGTTGACGCCCACCTCGTTGCCGACCTCCCAGTCCAGGCTGGGGGTGAAGATGTGCACCACCGCACCGGGCACCGCGACCGGGTAGCCGATCTGATATCCGAGGGTGAGCTTGGTGCCGGTGTAGTCGGCGGCACCGGGCCCGGTGATGTTCACGGTGGCGGAACCGTCGTGGAAGAACTCGACACTGAGCGGGGAGCTGTCGAGCGGGAGAACGCCCTGGATGGAGGTGTCGGCCTGCAACACCTCGATCGCGTTGCCGTCCGCGAGGGGCAGCACGCGGGCGTTGTCGACGGCGGCGGTGGCGGCGCCCGGGCCGACGAGCACGCTCAGCGCCACGGCTGCGGTGAGCGCGGTGCCCCGGACGACATTCGGACGGAATCGGTTGCCGGAGAAGCGGTGGACCATCGTGACGACCTCGTTCCTGGAGGGTGGGAAGTGGCGTGACCTCCGACACGCACGCACAGCCTAGAAGCAGCACACGCGATTTCGCCGGACGAACCGGGGCGCGGCGTGTCCTGAACGTGACGCCACCACGGGCGGGCAGGCAGGATCACAGCACTCCGGCAGCGCCTGGTTCACACCGCTGTGGCACCGACCGGCCGCCCATAGATGACAAGTTCCGCGAAAACCTACAGCGAGGTCCGGCACATGCCGGCCTTACGTATACCGGGCGTCGGCCGGGTACCGGGGGAAGCCGTCGCCGGCCGCGCGCCAGTCGGCCAGCCACCGCTCGGTGAGTTCCGTGCCCTCGGCCCGCAACGCCGCCAGGTGCCGCGGACTCCGGTCGAGTTTCGAGGCGTGGTCCAGCGTCCACGCCGAGTCCCGGCTCATCTTGATCGTGCGGACCACGACGGTCTTGCGGTCCGTCAGGGGCGGGGCGTCGTTGCCGTACTTGTCGATCCACCGGTTGACGGTGAGGATGTGGTCGAGTTCCTGGTTCAGCGACAGGTTGCCGGCCAGATCGTTCTCCCGGTCGCGGATCTCCTCGAGACCGACGCGCAACGAGGTCGGCGAGTACTCCTGCGGGTTGATCCGCACCACCCAGATCTCGTCGGGCTTGTCGTCGCAGGTCTCGGTGTCCAGCAGGTCCCGCACCGGCGGGTTCTGCGAATACAGGCCGTCCCAGTAGTAGCCGGTGCGCCGGATGGTGGTGCCTTCGTCCGCAGTGGGGAACTCGAGGTTCTCGATCGGTTGTGCGGGCAGCAGCTCGGGCAGCGTGCCCGACGCCGCCACCCCGTCGAGCGACAGGGCGCGGCGCATCCGCCACCGCGTCGCGCCGTACTGGTCGCGCTCCGGCGGGGGCTTGAGCCCCAGTTCCTCCAGGGTCTTGTCCGAGTCGAAGGTCTCGAAGTTGCCGCTGAGCACCTCGATCGCGCCGGCGATGACCCGGACATTGTTCTGGGCGAGGAGCTTCCAATCGACCGAGTCGAAGTCCGGGCAGAGCGAGGCGAGCAGGCCCTGGAATCCGAGGTACTCCGGGCGGGCACCCACCGATCCCAGGCCGAGCAGCCCGAGGCGGCCCGCCGCGGCGTACGGACTCGATTCGGGGAGGGCCACGCCCGCGGCCTTCCAGCGCAGCAGCACCTGCCCGGCCAGGTTGTGCAGCGTCTCGGCGGGGTTGGTCGCCGCGAACACGGTCCACAGGTGGTCGAGTCGTTCGACGGCCTTGTCGACGGTGCCGCAGTCCGGGTCGGATCCGTTGGGGGCCAGGCCGTACCAGGTCGCAAGCGCGCACAACGCGCCGGCGGACGTGCCGCTGAGCGAGACCAGATCGAAGGAGGTGCCGCCGTCGGCGTCCCATCGCTGCTTGGCCCGCAGGATCGAGGTGAGCGCACCCCAGGTGAAGGCGACGTGCGTACCTCCACCCTGACAGGCGATGGCGATCTTCTTGCGCCGCACGGACTGCACCGACACGTTGATCCTTCCGGAGGGGACGTCGCGCTGATTGTGTCGCATCTCCGGCCGCCTGTCCGCGCGGGCCCCGGGCGCGGCGGTCGCTCCCCGGCCGCACCCGCTACGCGCGGCGGGCGCGGCCACGCTCAGCGACGTTCCGTCAGGCTCGAGTCGAGCGTCCCGTGCCGGGAGCACCGGGCCCACCAGCCGTCGGGGGCGACCTGCACGATCATCCGGCGCCCGCACTGCTCGCAGAACCGGGGCGGCTCGAGACCGAGCCGGGCCGCGGCCGGGACCGGGGCGTTCTCGTCGACGGGCCGGCCGGTGAACGGGTTGAACACGCCGGCCTCCTAGAGGGTCTCGCCGAGCGCCTTGATCGGCATCTTCAGCTCGCCGAGCAGGTCGATGTCGGACTCGGCCGGCCGGCCGAGGGTGGTGAGGTAGTTGCCGACGATGACGGCATTGATGCCGCCGAGGATGCCCTGCTTGGCGCCGAGGTCGCCGAGGGTGATCTCGCGGCCGCCGGCGAAGCGCAGGATCGTGCGCGGCAACGCGAGCCGGAACGCGGCAACGGCCTTGAGCGCCTCCGCCGCCGGCAGGACCTCCAGATCCCCGAACGGGGTGCCCGGGCGCGGGTTGAGGAAGTTCAGCGGCACCTCGTCGGGCTCGAGCGCGGCCAGGTCGGCGGCGAATTCGGCACGCTGTTCGAGGGTCTCCCCCATGCCGAGGATGCCGCCGCAGCACACCTCCATGCCGGCCTCGCGGACCATCCGCAGGGTCTCCCACCGCTCCTCCCAGCTGTGGGTGGTGACGACCTGCGGGAAGAAGGAGCGGGCGGTCTCGAGGTTGTGGTTGTAGCGGTGCACTCCCATCGCGGCGAGCTGGTCGACCTGCTCCTGGGTGAGCATGCCGAGCGAGCAGGCCACCTGGATGTCGACCTCGTTGCGGATCGCTTCGACCCCGGCGGCGACCTGGGCCATGAGCCGCGCGTCGGGCCCCCGGACGGCGGCGACGATGCAGAACTCGGTGGCACCGGTCTTGGCGGTCTGCTTGGCGGCCTCGACGAGGCTGGGGATGTCGAGCCATGCCGAGCGGACCGGGGAGGCGAACAGCCCCGACTGGGAGCAGAAGTGGCAGTCCTCGGGGCAGCCGCCGGTCTTGAGACTGATGATGCCCTCGACCTCGACCTCGGGGCCGCACCAGGTCATGCGGACCTCGTGGGCGAGGCCGAGAAGATCCTCGAGTCGCTCGTCGGGCAGCCGCAGCACCTGGAGGACCTGCTCACGGTCGAGTCCCTCGCCACGCCCCAGCACCTGTTCGCGGGCGAGGGTGAGGATGTCGGCACGGGCGGGGGCCTGGGTCACGGTGGTCTCCTGGAGGGTGCGGGTCACGGCGAACTTGAACACCGTTCACTTGAACGCTGTTCAGGCTAGGGTGGCGGTGGTCTACTGTCAACGCGACGAATGGTCGGGAACCAGGTACGACGGGAGCGAACGGTGCAGTTGCGACGCGGCGACGTCCTCGACGGCGCGATGGCGATCCTCGACGAGTACGGTCTCGGCGACCTGACGATGCGCAAGCTCGCCACGTCGCTCGGCGTCCAGCCCGGGGCCCTGTACTGGCACTTCCCCAACAAGCAGACCCTGCTCGGCGCGATGGCCGACCGCATCCTCGACGGCGTCGACGCCCCGTCCACCTCCCCCGCCTGGGACGGCGCACTCACCGAACTCGCGCACCGCTTCCGCGCCGCACTGCTCGCCCACCGCGACGGCGCGGAACTCGTCGCCGCGACCTACGCGTCGCGCCTGACCACGTCGCGCGTGCGGGAGGCGTTCGTCGCGGCGGGCCTGCGGGCGCGGTTGTCCCGCGCCCACGCCGAACTCGCCGGGTACGCGCTGCTGCACTACGTCCTCGGCCACACCGTCGACGAGCAGTCCCGTCTGCAGCTCGCCGAACTCGGGGCGCTGACCCGCAAGCCCGTCTCCCCCGACGTGTCCACCGAGACCGCGGCCGGCCCGGACGTCGACCTGCTCGACGGGGATCCGTCCGTGCGGTTCGACTTCGGCCTGACCCTGTTCGTCGACGGCATCCGCAGCCGCCTGCGCGAGGGCGATCCCGCTGCGTCGCGGCCGAATGTCACACCGGTGCAACCCACCTGAACGCATGTGACATTCGGCCACCAGGACGGACGGGGGTCGGCCGCGCGGTGGCCTGCTACCGGTGGGCCGAGCGGGTGGGGTCAGCGCCGGAACAGCTTGTTGCCGAGCCAGACGATCGGGTCGTACCGACGGTCGACGACGCGTTCCTTCATCGGGATCAGCGCGTTGTCGGTGATGTGGATGTTCTCCGGGCACACCTCGGTGCAGCACTTGGTGATGTTGCACAGCCCGAGTCCGTGCTCCTCCTGCGCGGCGGTGCGCCGGTCGGCCACGTCGAGCGGGTGCATCTCGAGTTCGGCGATCCGCATCAGGTACCGGGGACCGGCGAACGCCTCCTTGTTCTCCTCGTGGTCGCGCACCACGTGGCAGACGTTCTGGCACAGGAAGCACTCGATGCACTTGCGGAACTCCTGCGACCGCTGCACGTCGATCTGCTGCATCCGGTACTCCCCCGGCGCCAGGTCGGGCGGGGGCGCGAACGCCGGTATCTCCCGGGCCTTCTCGTAGTTGAAGGACACGTCGGTGACCAGATCGCGGACCACCGGGAACGTGCGCAGCGGGGTCACGGTGACCACCTCGTCCTCGGCGAAGACCGACATCCGGGTCATGCACAGCAGCCGCGGACGGCCGTTGATCTCCGCCGAGCAGGACCCGCACTTGCCGGCCTTGCAGTTCCACCGCACCGCCAGGTCGGGAGCCTGGGTCGCCTGCAGCCGGTGGACGATGTCGAGGACGACCTCGCCCTCGTTGACCTCGACGGTGTAGTCACGCAGTTCACCGCCACCGCCGTCGCCGCGCCAGATCTTGAATGCCGCCCGGTACCCCATGGCTACGGCCTCCGTCCCGGATGTTCCGCGAGTTCGTCGTCGGTGTAGTACTTGGCGAGTTCCTCGAAATCGAACAGCGCCAACAGGTCCGGTCGCATGGGCACCTGCTGTTCGGGTGCCACCGTGACATCCGGGATCGACTCGTCACCACCGTCCGTGCGGCACACCAGCAGCGTCCGGCGCCAGTTCGGGTCCATCGACGGATGATCGTCGCGCGTGTGCCCGCCGCGGCTCTCGGTGCGCAGCAACGCCGCCCGGGCCACGCACTCGCTCACGAGCAGCATGTTGCGCAGGTCCAGGGCGAGGTGCCAGCCGGGATTGAACTGCCGATGCCCCTCCACGGCGACGTTCCGGATCCGCGCCCGCAACGCGCCGAGGACGTCGAGGGCACGGGCGATCTCGTCGGCGCGCCGGATGATGCCCACCAGGTCCTGCATGGACTGTTGCAGCCCGGTGTGCAGGGTGTAGGGGTTCTCCGCCGTCGCGGGCTCGGCGGGATCGAACGGGGCCAGCGCCGTGCGCGCCGCGGCCGTGACGTCCGCCTCGGCGACGCGCGGGCGGTGCCCGAGGCCCTGCACGTAGTCGGCGGCGCCGAGGCCGGCGCGCCGGCCGAACACCAACAGATCCGACAGGGAGTTGCCGCCGAGCCGGTTCGACCCGTGCATGCCGCCCGAGCACTCGCCGGCGGCGAACAGTCCGGGCACGGACGCGGCACCGGTCTCCGGATCGACCTCGATGCCGCCCATCACGTAGTGGCAGGTGGGGCCGACCTCCATCGCCTCCGCGGTGATGTCGACGTCGGCGAGCTCCTTGAACTGGTGGTGCATCGACGGCAGCCGCCGGACGATCTCCTCGGCGGGCATGCGCGAGGCGATGTCGAGGAACACCCCGCCGTGCGGGGTGCCGCGACCGGCCTTGACCTCGGAATTGATGGCGCGGGCGACCTCGTCGCGCGGCAACAGGTCCGGGGTGCGGCGGTTGTTCTCCTGGTCGGTATACCAGCGGTCGGCCTCCTCCTCCGTCTCCGCGTACTGGCCTTTGAACACCGGTGGGATGTACGAGAACATGAACCGCTCGTTCTCGGAGTTCTTCAGGACCCCGCCGTCGCCGCGCACCCCCTCGGTGACGAGGATGCCCTTGACGCTCGGCGGCCACACCATCCCGGTGGGGTGGAACTGGACGAACTCCATGTTGATCAGGGCGGCCCCGGCCCGCAGCGCGAGAGCGTGACCGTCGCCGGTGTACTCCCACGAGTTCGACGTCACCTTCCAGGACTTGCCGATCCCGCCAGTGGCCACGACGACGGCGGGCGCCTCGAACAGCACGAACCGGCCGGACTCGCGCCAGTACCCGAACGCACCGGCGATGCGGCCCTCGGCGTCCTTCAGCAGTTCGGTGACGGTGCATTCGGCGAACACCCGCACCCGGGCGTCGTAGTCGCCCGTGGCGGCGTGGTCCTCCTGCTGCAGGGACACGATCTTCTGCTGCATCGTGCGGATCAGCTCGAGGCCGGTGCGGTCACCGACGTGCGCCAGCCGCGGATAGGTGTGACCGCCGAAGTTGCGCTGGCTGATCCGGCCGTCGGGGGTGCGGTCGAACAACGCACCGTAGGTTTCGAGTTCCCACACCCGGTCGGGCGCCTCGCGGGCGTGCAGTTCGGCCATGCGCCAGTTGTTGAGGAACTTGCCTCCTCGCATGGTGTCCTGGAAGTGCACCTGCCACGAGTCGTGCGGGTTGGCGTTGCCCATCGCGGCGGCGCAACCGCCCTCCGCCATGACGGTGTGCGCCTTGCCGAACAGCGACTTGCACACGACCGCGACCCGCAGTCCGCGTTGACGCGCCTCGATGACGGCGCGCAGCCCCGCCCCGCCCGCGCCGATGACCACCACGTCGTAGCTGTGCCGTTCGACGTCCGCCATCCAGTCCTCCTTCGCTGCCGAGTCGGCCCGGGGCCGGCGCCCGGGCCGTCGTCGTGGCTCAGCCGACGAACCGCAGGTCCGAGATGGTGCCGCTCGCCACGAGCATGATGTAGAAATCCGTGATCATCAGGGTGCCCAGCGTGGTCCACGCCAGTTGCATGTGCCGGGTGTTGAGCCGGGAAACCGCCGTCCAGATCCGGTAACGCAGCGGGTGTTTCGAGAAGTGCTTGAGCCGGCCGCCGGTGACGTGCCGGCACGAGTGGCACGAGACGGTGTACGCCCACAGGAGCAGCACGTTCCCCACCAGGATGAGGTTGCCGAGGCCGAAGCCGAACCCGCCGCCGGAACCGTGGAACGCGACGATCGCGTCATAGGTGTTGATCGCCGAGATGACGAGCGCAACGTAGAAGAAGTAGCGGTGCGAGTTCTGGATCAGCAGCGGCAGCCGCGTCTCCCCCGTGTACCGGGCGTGCGGCTCGGCGACGGCGCAGGCCGGCGGCGCCAGCCAGATCGAGCGATAGTAGGCCTTGCGGTAGTAGTAGCACGTCAGCCGGAATCCGAGCAGGAACGGCAGCGACAGGAACGCCAGGGGGATCCACATGGGCAGCTCGCCCACCCACGTCCCGAAGTGCCGGGCGCCGGGCACGCACGACGCGCTGACGCACGGCGAGTAGAACGGCGTGAGGTAGTGGTACTCCTCCACCCAGTACGCGGTGCGCACGAAGGACCGAATCGTCGCGTAGACGACGAAGACGGCCAGCCCGAGCGTGGTGAGCACGGGCGGTTGCCACCACCGGTCGGTGCGTAGCGTGCGCGCCGCGATCCGGGCCCGCGTCGAGGACCGGACGCCGGCGCCTGCCGCGGGGGCGCTCACCGCGAGCCGTGCAGGCCGCCGAGCCCCTCGTCGTCACAGTCGACGCCGCGGAAGATCTCGTCGTACGGGGTGTCGGGGATCGGAATCCGCTCGCCGGCCGGCCGGGACGTCTCGCGCGGCGGCGAGGCCGCCAGATCCTGCGCGTCGATGTCGAGCCGGTCCACGTCGTTGATCAGGCGGCGCACCGCAGCGGCGTCGCCGTACCTCGACCGGAGCGAGGTCAGGCAGTGCCGAAGGTGACCGATGGTGCGGTGCAGTTCCTGCATTTCGGTGGTGGACATTCGTACCTCCGAGAGGGCGGTCGGCACGTCGACACCTGCCGACTCGATGTGACAGCTATCACAGTACGACATTCGCGCGGCAACACATGCGAATCCGGCGATCGGCGCGTAAACGCCCCGCCGGGCGGCCTATCCGCCCCGGATCCGGACATTTCAGTCCAGGAAATGTGAAATCTCTGCTACAGGTTTCGAAAATCCCGCATCCGGGAAAGCTTTGGTGCCAGTGTGAAAACAGCTCGCGCTGAAGAGAGTAAGGACCGAAACCGTCATGCAGACCACCTTGTTCGCCTCCGCCGCTTCCCGTCGCGCCACGGCCTCGGCCGGCTCGGCCATGAGTACCGAGGAGATCAAGCGCCGCATCGAGGCGATGTTCGCCGAACCACGCACCGACGAGCGGTCGGCGAGCACCGGGCGCGCATGAGGTCGACGACGTCGATGTGGAAAGCAGGGGATCAGATGAGTTCAGGATCGATCGAAGGGGTACCGGCCGGCGAACTGCTGATCGTCGGTGACTGCTCCCGGGTGCTCGACGGCGCCCGCGGTGCCGAGCTGCGGACGTGGGCGCGTCACCACGGACTCGGTTTCACCGACACCTTCGCCCCGGGCCGGGTGGTGTGCGCGATCGTCACCGAGGAGGTGCTCGACGGCGCCTGCTCTCCCGCCGAGGCGATGACGATGCAGTCCGTGCGCGCCGCCGGCATCCCCTGCGTCTGCGTGCACGACGCCCCCGAACGGATCCTCGAGGCACTCGTCGAACACGACCTGCTCGGCGACACCGTGACCCGGTCCCGCGGGGACGTCACGGTGCCCGCCGGGACCGTGTGCACCTCGGTGTTCGCCCTGAACGGTGACGCCGGGGCCCGCCGGGACCCGCAACCGGCCTGACTCCGTCCACGAAATCGACTCCGGCCCCGGCGCGTCGTGCGCCGGGGCCGGAGTCGTTCGGTCGACCAGCCGTCGGGCGAGCAGGAGACGCCGCCCCGGCGGCCCGGATCAACCCGAGAAGGCCGAGGCCTCCTGCGGCAGGTGCCAGCGCATCGCCACCACGGTGCCGTCGGAATTGACGGCCAGGTCGGTGTCCGCGGCCAGGTTCCGGATCAGCGTCAGGCCGTGCCCGCGCGAGCTCCCGGCGGTCGGCACGGCCGATTCCCGCCAGTGCCCGCGATCGGTGACGACGATCTCGACGCACCGGTCCTGAGGCGAGTACTTCGCCTCGAGGTCGACCGTGCCGTCACCGTCGGCGTAAGCGTGCTCCACCGCGTTCGCGAGCGCCTCGTAACTGGCCAGCAGCACATCCTGGCCACCGACCTCGGCGAGCCGCAGGCCGCTGAGCCACCGATCGAGAGCCTGCCGCAGCATCGTCACCTGCGAGGCCTCGGCGCGTACGCCGCGGTAGTACAGTCCGGTCGTCAGAAAGGCTGGTGCTACGCCTCGCGTCTGCATCCTCGTTCCCTCGTCGTCGACAGGTCCCCGACCGGTTCGTGTCCGGCGTGCCAGGTCTCCGCCCGGCGCATGCCTCCCTGCCGCCCTTGTCGGCTCATGCCTCCCTGCCGCCCTTGTCGGCTCATGCCTCCCTGCCGCCCTTGTCGGCTCATGCCTCCCTGCCGCCCTTGTCGGCTCATGCCTCCGTGCCGGCCTTGTCGGCCTGCAGGGCGGCCAGCGCCTCGTCGAGGCGGCTGTGGATCGGGAACACCTCGTCGAGCCCGAGCAGCGACAGGGGCCGCGCGGTGGCCGAGCCCTGCGCGACGACGGCGTAGGGGATCGTGCCGGCGGTCTTCTTCGACAGGTCCACCAGCACGGCGATGCCCACCGAGGCAAGGAAGTTGACGGCACCCAGGTCCACGATCAGACCCCGGCACTTGTCGTTACCCAGGGTGGCGACGGCTTCCTCCTCGAGCTGCGGGGCGCTGACCAGATCCACGTCACCGGCCACCGACAGCACCGCGATGTCGCCGCTCCACGTCTGGGATACGGCCATGATCGGCTGTTCGGAAGTCGCTTCGTTCATCTGTCCATCATGCAAGACTCTGTCCTCCTGTGCGATAGCGGGTCCGATCCGGGGATCGGAAGTCAACGGGGTACACCCACGGCGAGCAGGGCGATGTCGTCCTGCGCCCGCAGGCTGGGAATCAATTCGGAAAGCTCGGCGACGAGGCTGATCGGGGTGGCGTCCGGCACTCGCGCGGAGAGGAATGCGACGACGTTCTCCTCCCCGAAGATCTCCCGCCCGTCGGGGCGGGCCTCGGTGAGTCCGTCGGTGTAGAGCAGCAGCGTCTCCCCCGGCTCGAGGTCGACGGTGCACGCTCCGAAGCGGGCCTCGGACAGCGCGCCCACCAGCATGCCGCGCACGCCGACCGCAGCGCAGACCGCCCCCGAGCGCCGCAGCAGCAGGGCGGGCGGATGCCCGCCGGTGGCGAGGGTCACCCGGGCGCCCTCGCGACCCTCGAGGTTCGGTTCGATGATCCCGAGCATCACGGTGCAGAACCGGTGCTGCTGCGGGTCGAGCAGCAGGACGGTGTTGAGTTCGGCCAGCGCCAGCCGCGGGTCGGAGAATCGCACGGCGGCCGCCCGCAGCGTGTACCTGATCAGCGAGGTGACCGAGGCCGCGACGGGCCCGTGCCCCTCGACATCCCCGAGGAAGAACGCCCACCGGTCGTCACCGAGGTGGAACACGTCGTAGAAGTCGCCGCCGACCTGCTGGGAGGACGCCGCATGGTAGTGGCACGCGAGCTCTATGCCCTCGATGGCCGGCAGCGACGGCGGCAGCAGGGTCCGCTGCAGGGTCGTGGCGAGTTCGGCGAGCACGTGCCGGTCGCGCTCGGCCTGCAGCCGCAGGTCCCGTTCGGCCCGGACGGTGGCCAGCGCCGACAACCGCAGCTCCAGCTGATCCATCACCACCGACGCGAGGTCCTCGAGGACGGACAGGTCCGCGGCGGAGACCTCCCGGGGCCGGGTGTCGAGGACGTTGACCGTGCCGAGCCGGTAGCCGTCCGCGGTGGTGATGGGGGCGGCGGCGTAGAACCGCACCCCCAGCTCGCCCTGGACGAGGGGATTCTGCGCGGTCCGCGGGTCGGTCCGGGCATCGGCCACCACATAGGGACGGTCGCAGAGAATCGCGGAGGCGCACAGGCCCGGGTCGCGGTCGATCTGCCGCACCCCCTCGAGGCCGTGGGCGGCCTTGAACCAGATGCGGTCCTCGTCGACGATCGTCACCGTGGCGATCGGGGTGCCGAACCAGGACGCAGCCAGTCGGGCGATCCGGTCGAACGTGCCGTCGGCCGGGGTGTCGAGAATGTTGTAGCGGGAAACGGCCCGCATGCGGGCAGTCTCCCACTGCTGGTGATCGAGCACCGTCATCGCCTGCGCTGTCTCCTACACCGACTTCCGGTCCTGCCTCGGTCGGTGAAACGCAGCAGTCGACACCCAACGCGACGAGCACTGCGTAGCACTGACGTAGGGACGCGTAGTCGGAACGCGTACCTCACAGGCACTACGGCTGGTGTCTCAACCGCATCGGACACCCTACCCGAACTCGCCGTCTTCGCACATTCGTTCACCTGCAGGAAACGTGCCGGGGCGCCGACCGGGGGCCGCGACGGGCGTCAGGATCGCATCGGCAGCCCGGTCCGGTCGGCCGGCAGCCAGCGTGCGGCCTGCTCGCCGAAGGCCACGGCGTCGAGGGCGCCACTGTCCGCCGGGATACGCCCGAGGACGGGCACGCCGGTCACCTCGGGCAGGTCCTGCAGATTGCACCGCTCGGCCAGACCGGGCTGCTCCGGCCACGCGCCGATCACCAGGCCCGCGCACTCGACGCCGCCGGCCTGCAGCGCGGCGACGGTCAGCGCGCTGTGGTTCAGGGTGCCCAGGGCGGGGGCCGCCACCACGACGGTGGGGGCGCTCAGCGCGGCGGCGACGTCGAGGAGGGTGAACCCGTCCGCACCCAGCCGGACGAGCAGCCCGCCGGCCCCCTCGACGAGCACCAGGTCGTACGCGTCCGCGAGTGCCCGCACGGCGGTGACGACGTCGGGCAGGTGCAGCGGCGACCGCCCGCTGCGCCGCGCCGCGGTGTCCGGTGCGAGCGGCTCCGGGTAGCGGGCCAGTTCGACGGTGTGGACCCGGTGCCCGGTGAGCCGGGCGATCTCGGCGAGGTCGCCGGGTGCGTCGTCGGCGACGCCGGTCTGCGCCGGTTTGCACACGGCGACCCGCAGGCCCGCCGCGGCGGCCACGGCGGCGTAGGCCGCCGTGACGACGGTCTTGCCCACCTCGGTGGAGGTGCCGGTCACACACAGGACGGTCATGCCCGCACCCCGGCCAGCACGTCGGTGAGGACGCTTTCGATGCGGGCGAGCTCGTCGGCGCCGAGATTCGCGCGCGCGGTCAGCCGCAGCCGGGACGTGCCCTCGGGGACGGACGGCGGCCGGAAGCAGCCGACGTGGACGCCCCGGCTGCGGCACGCCTGGGCGGCGTCGAACGCGACCTGCGGGTCACCGAGGATCACCGACACCACCGCCGACGTGGGGGCGGCGACGCCGGTGATCCGGGCCAGGTCGGCGGCCCGTTCGAGCACGGCGGTGGCCCGTTGCGGCTCGTCGCGCAGCACGCGCAGCGCACCGCGGGCGGCGCCGACGGCCGCGGGCGCGAGACCGGTGTCGAAGATGAAGGTGCGGGCGGCGTCGATCAGGTGGGCCCGCACGCGGGTGTCGGCGAGGACCACGCCGCCCTGCGAGGCCAGGGACTTCGACAGCGTGGCGGTGACCACGACGTCGGGTTCGCCGGCGAGACCCGCCTCGTGGACGAGTCCGCGGCCCCCCTCACCGCGGACTCCGACCCCGTGGGCCTCGTCGACGAGCAGCAGTGCGCCGTGCGCGCGGCACGCCGCATGCAGTTCCGGCAGCGGCGCGAGGTCTCCGTCGGCGCTGAACACGGAGTCGGTGAGCACGAGGGCGCGCCGCTCGGTGCGGGTGGCGAGGGCCGTCCGCACGAAGTCGACGTCGGCGTGCGGGGCGACCTGCACCCGCGCGCGGGTCAGCCGGCATGCGTCGACCAGGGACGCGTGGCAGCCCGCGTCGGAGACCACGAGGGTGTCGCGGTCGGCGAGGGCGGTGACGGCGCCGAGGTTGGCGGCGTAGCCGCTGGCGAATACGAGGCCGGACTCGGCGCCGGTGAACTCGGCGAGTTCACGCTCGAGCAGTTCGTGCTCGCTGGTGGTGCCCGTGACGAGGCGGGATCCGGTGGCGCCGCCGCCCCACCGGCGCAGCGCGGCGGTCGCGGCGGCGAGGACCTCGGGGTGCCGGACGAGCCCGAGGTAGTCGTTGGAGGCGAGGTCGACGGTGCCCGGTGCCGGGGTGCGCGGATGCAGGGTGCGGCGCAGGCCCGCCGCGCGACGGGCGTCGGCGACGTCGTCGAGCCACTGGAGGCTGGCGAAGGCGGTCATGTCGGCAGACCATACCTGAACACTGTTCAAGTGACGCTTCGGGCGGCCGATTCCTCCCCGTGCGGTGGCTGCCGGCGGTGACCGCCGCCCCGCGAGTTCCCCGCTCGTGACCCGGCGTGCCGGGCCGGATCAGGCCCGGGCCGCTGCGCACATCCCCGCGGCGATCCTCTGCACGTCGTCGGCGCTGCAGACGTAGGGCGGCATCGCGTAGATCAGGTTGCGGAACGGGCGCAGCCACACTCCGGCCGCGACGGCGGCCGCCGTCGCGGCGCCCATGTCCACCGGCCGGTCCAGTTCGAGCACGCCGATGCCGCCGAGCACCCGCGCGTCCACCACGCCCGGCAGCTCCCGCGCCGGCGCCAGGCCCGCCTCGAGGCCGGCGGTCAGCGCGGCCACTTCGCCGCGCCAATCCCGTGACAGCAGCAACTCCACGGCAGCGACGGCAACCGCGCACGCGAGCGGATTGCCCATGAACGTCGGGCCGTGCATGATGCCGCCGCCCTCGCCCGCGCTGACCACTTCGGCGACGGCCGATGTGCACAGCACCGCGGCCAGGGTCAGATAGCCACCGGTCAACGCCTTGCCGACGCACATGACGTCCGGCGCGACGGCCGCGTGGTCGGCGGCGAACAGCTCCCCGGTACGGCCGAACCCGGTGGCGATCTCGTCGAAGATCAGCAGCAGCCCGTGTGCGTCGCACATCCGGCGCAGCTCGTTCAGATAGCGGGGGTCGTGGAAGCGCATCCCGCCCGCCCCCTGGACCACCGGCTCGACGATCACGGCGGCCAGCTCGTCCGTATGGGCTTCGAGCAGCGCTTCGAACTCGGCGACGTACGCCGGATCGAACTCGCGGGGCGGCGCCGGGGCGAACACCTGCCGCTGCAGCACGCCGGTCCACATCGAGTGCATGCCGCCCTCGGGGTCGCACACGCTCATCGGCGCGAACGTGTCGCCGTGGTAGCCGCCGCGCCACGTCATGAGCCGGTGACGTCCCGGCCTGCCGGCCGCGCGCTGATACTGCAATGCGAGTTTGACCGCGACCTCCACCGACACCGACCCGGAATCGGCGAGGAAGACCTTGTCCAGACCGTCGGGGGTGATCTCCACGAGCAGCTCCGCGAGCCGCGCGGCCGGCTCATGGGTGAGGCCCCCGAACATGACGTGGCTCATCCGGCCCAGCTGCTGCGTGACCGCCGCGTCGAGGACCGGGTGGCGGTATCCGTGCACGGCGGCCCACCACGAGCTCATGCCGTCGACGAGTTCCCGGCCGTCGGCCAGCCGCAGCCGGGTCCCGTGCGCCTCGTCGACCACGAGCGGCGCGGTCGATGCAGGGACGGCTCCGTAGGGGTGCCACAGGTGCGCCGCGTCGAGCGCGGCGACCCGGTCGGGACTCAGACGACGAACGGTCACGAGGATCGACTGTAGGCGTCCCCGCCCCGGGGCCGATCGTCGCCTGTGCCGGGGAGGATCGCTCGCCCCGTACGCGACCGTCGATCCGGTTAGGGTTGCGGTCATGGAACCCACCGAGCCGAGCACGTCCACGGAGGCCCTCCCGGCCGACATCCCGGTGTGGCCGGGGAGCGCATATCCGCTCGGCGCGACCTACGACGGGGCGGGCACGAACTTCGCCCTCTTCTCCGAGGTCGCCGAGAAGGTCGAACTGTGCCTGATCGCCAAGGACGGCACCGAGACCCGCGTGCCGATCGAGGAGGTCGACGGCAACGTCTGGCACGTCTACCTGCCCACGGTGACCCCCGGCCAGCGCTACGGCTACCGGGTGCACGGCCCCTACGACCCGGCGCAGGGTCTGCGCTGCGATCCGAGCAAGCTGCTGCTCGACCCCTACGGCAAGGCCTACGACGGCGCGTTCGACGGCGATGCGTCCCTGTTCTCGTACGCGATGGTCGGGGCCGAGGACGCACCGTCCGAACCGGAGCATTCGGCAGGAGCCGAGGAGGCACAGTCGGCACCGGAGCCGGCGGCCCGGGCCGCGGAGGACGCCGGCGCCGAGGCCGCCGGGGACACGACCGCCGACGAGGCGGACGACTCGGACGGGACCGGGTCCGGCGAGACCGAGGGCGACGGGACCGGGGACGACGGGACCGGGGACGACACGGCGGCCGAGTCCGCCCCCGAGCCCGCCGCACCGGCGAATCCCGATTTCCCGCAGCTCGATTCGCTCGGGCACACGATGACGACCGTGGTGATCAACCCGTTCTTCGACTGGGCCTCCGACCGGCACCCGCGCCGGCCCTACTACGAGACCGTCATCTACGAAGCCCACGTGAAGGGCATGACCGCGACCCATCCCGGCGTGCCGGAGCAGCTGCGCGGCACCTACGCCGGACTGGCGCACCCGGTGATCATCGACCATCTGCAGAGCCTCGGGGTCACCGCGATCGAACTGATGCCCGTGCACCAGTTCATGCACGATCAGGTCCTGCTGGACCGTGGGCTGCGGAACTACTGGGGCTACAACACCTTCGGCTTCCTGGCCCCGCACCTGGACTACTCGTCGGCGAGCAACCCGAGCGGCGTCGTCGCCGAGTTCAAGGCGATGGTGCGCGCCTACCACGAGGCAGGCATCGAGGTGATCCTCGACGTGGTCTACAACCACACCGCGGAGGGCAACCACCTGGGACCGACCATCTCGTTCCGCGGCATCGACAACGCCGCCTACTACCGGCTGGTCGACGACGACAAGTCCTACTACATGGACTACACCGGCACCGGCAACAGCCTCAACGCCCGCCACCCGCACACCCTGCAGCTGATCATGGATTCGCTGCGCTACTGGGTGACCGAGATGCACGTCGACGGCTTCCGCTTCGACCTGGCCTCCACCCTGGCCCGCGAACTGCACGACGTGGACCGGCTGTCCGCGTTCTTCGACCTGGTGCAGCAGGATCCGATCGTCTCGCAGGTCAAGCTGATCGCCGAACCGTGGGACGTCGGCGAGGGCGGCTACCAGGTGGGGAACTTCCCCGGCCTGTGGACCGAGTGGAACGGCAAGTACCGCGACACGGTCCGCGACTACTGGCGCGGTGAACCGGCCACTCTCGGCGAGTTCGCCTCCCGGCTCACCGGCTCGTCGGACCTGTACGAGGCCACCGGCCGCCGCCCGAGCGCCTCGATCAACTTCGTCACCGCGCACGACGGCTTCACCCTCGCCGACCTCGTCTCCTACAACGAGAAGCACAACGACGCCAACGGCGAGAACAACATGGACGGCGAGTCGCACAACCGGTCGTGGAACTGCGGCGCCGAGGGCCCCACCGACGACCCGGAGGTGCTGGCCCTGCGGCAGCGGCAGAGCCGCAACATCCTGGCGACGCTGATGCTCTCCCAGGGCACCCCGATGATCGCGCACGGCGACGAGTTCGGGCGCACGCAGCAGGGCAACAACAACGTCTACTGCCAGGACAACGAGCTGTCCTGGATGGACTGGTCGCTCGCGGAGACGAACGCGGACCTGCTGGACTTCACCCGCAACGTGATCGCCCTGCGCCGGTCGCACCCGGTGTTCCGGCGGCGGCGGTTCTTCGAGGGCCGGCCGATCCGCAGCGGCGAGCAGTCCCGCGACATCGCCTGGCGCACCCCGGCGGGCGAGGAGATGACCCCGGAGGACTGGGACAGCGGGTTCGGCAAGTCGCTGTCGGTGTTCCTCAACGGCGAGGGCATCCACGAGCCGAACCAGCGCGGCGAACGCGTCGTCGACGATTCGTTCCTGCTGTGCTTCAACGCCCACGACGAGCCGATCGACTTCGTCACCCCCGACGGTCCGCACGCACAGGAATGGTCGGTGGCGCTGGACACGGACGTGCCGGACGGACTGCGCGAACAGGTCGTGACCGCCGGGGGGTCGGTGCGGGTGCAGGCCCGTTCGCTGCTGGTGCTGCGGAGGACCGCATGAGCCCGCGCCCGGTGTCGTCGACGTATCGGCTGCAGCTCACCGGCGACGGGACGACCTTCGCGGACGCGATCGCGCTCGTGGACTACCTCGAGGCGCTCGGGGTCTCACACGTGTACCTGTCCCCCGTGCTCAGCGCCGCGGCCGGATCGACCCACGGCTACGACGTGGTGGACCCGACCACGGTGTCGGCGGCGCTCGGCGGCCGCGCGGGCCTCGAGGCCCTCGCCCGCGAGGTCCGCTCCCGCGGGATGGGTCTGCTGATCGACATCGTGCCCAACCACGTCGGTGTCGGCGATCCCTGCGAGAACCCGTGGTGGTGGGACGTGCTGCGGCACGGCCGCGACTCGCGGTACGCGACCTACTTCGACGTCGACTGGGCCGCGGACAACGGCACCGACGGCCGGATCGCCCTGCCCGTGCTGGGTTCGGCGGCCGACGTCGAGGAGCTGACCGTCGACCGCACCGGCGACGAGCCGACGCTGGCCTACTACGAGCGGCGCTTCCCCGTCGCCCCGGGCACCGACGCCGGGACCGGAGCGGAAGTACATGCGCGGCAGGCGTATCGGCTGGTGCCGTGGGACAGCGGCCTGATCGGGTACCGCCGGTTCTTCACCGTCGACGACCTCGCCGCGGTGCGGGTGGAGGATCCCGCGGTGTTCGACGCGGTGCATGCCCAGGTGGCGTCGTGGATGGACGACGACCTCACCGACGGCGTCCGCGTGGACCATCCCGACGGCCTGGCCGACCCGACCGGCTACCTGCGGCGGCTGCGCGGGCTCGTCGGCCCGGACCGGTGGCTGGTGATCGAGAAGATTCTCGGCGACGGCGAACCGCTCGACCCGACCCTGCCCGTCGACGGCACCACGGGCTACGACGCGCTCGGCGAGGTCGGTGCGGTGTTCCTCGATCCGCGGGGCGAGAAGGACCTGAACGCGCTGTCACTCGACCGCACCGGCACCCCCGGCGACGCGGAGTGGCTGCACGCGCAGGAGAAGCAGATCAAGCGCGCGGTGCTGCAGACGGGGCTGGCGCCGGAGGTGCGCCGGCTGGTGCGGGCCGTGCGGCGAGATGCCGCCGATGCGACCTGCCCGGACGAGCGGCTGCGCGACGCCGTGATCGCGGTGGCGGCGGAACTGCCCGTGTACCGGTCGGACTATGCGTCGCTGGGCGGGATGCTGCCCCGCATCCTGGGTGACCGCGCCCGCGCCGACGTCGCGCTCGAACCCGCCCTCGAGGTGCTGGCCCGGGCCCTGGCCCGCGGCGGAGAGGCGGCGGCCCGGTTCGGCCAGGTGTGCGGCGCCGCGACGGCGAAGGCCGTCGAGGACTGCCTGTTCTACCGGGCGGCGCGGCTGGTGTCGCTGCAGGAAGTCGGTGGCCACCCGGGACGGTTCGGGTTGCCCGTCGCCGAGTTCCACCTGGCGTGGGCGGAGCGGGCGCGGCGGTGGCCGCGGGCGATGACGTCGCTGTCGACGCACGACACCAAGCGAGGCGAGGACGTCCGCGCCCGCATCGGGGTGCTCTCCCAGGTGCCGCAGCTGTGGGCGGCGTGCCTGTCCGAATGGGAATCCGTCGCCCCGCCGCCGGACGCCGCCACCGGGCTGTTCCTGTGGCAGAACCTGTTCGGCGCGTGGCCGCGCGACGGCGTGGTGACCGGGGAACTGCGGTCGCGGCTGCGCGAGTACGCCCGTAAGGCGTTGCGGGAGAACGGCTTGCGCACCACCTGGACCGAGGTGGACGAGGAGTTCGAGGGCGCGGTGGCGGCCTGGCTCGACGCAGTGTGCGACGGGCCGGTCGGCGCGTCACTGACCGAGTTCGTCTCGTCCCTGACCCCTCATTTCTCCGCGGATTCGCTCGGGCAGAAGCTGCTGCAGCTGCTCGGACCCGGCATCCCCGACGTGTACCAGGGCACCGAACTGTGGGAGGACTCGCTCGTCGACCCGGACAACCGGCGGCCCGTGGACTTCGCCACCAGACGCCGGCTGCTCGCACAGGACGCACCGCCGGCCGTGGACGACGCCGGCACCGCGAAGCTCGCCGTGGTGCGGAGGGCGCTGCGCCTGCGCCGCGAGCGGCCGGCGAGCTTCGTCGGCGGGGCCTACGTTCCGCTGTCCGCGTCGGGGCCGGCCGCCGGTCACCTGATCGGGTTCGGGCGGGGCCCGGCGGCCGAGGAGGTCGACGTGGTGGCGCTCGCGTCGCGGCACACTGTCACGCTGGAGGAAACCGGGTGGGGCGACACGACGCTCGACCTGCCGCCGGGACTCTGGGTCGATCGGCTCACCGGGCGGCGGCTGTCGGGAACGGTGTCGCCGGCGGAGGTGTTCGCGGATCTTCCCGTTGCGGCGCTGGCCCGCGATTAGGAATTCTCCTCCTGGGGGTGGACGGCCCTCGGCCGGCGACGCCGGCCGAGGGACCCGGCGACCGGACGAGCCGGCGGTTCAGCCCACACCGGTCGGCGGTGGCCCCGTGGGGGTCTCGAGGCCTTTGCGCCCTTGCGCGAGGAGGACGCGCGTCACCTTCCGCAACAGCCATCCCTTGATCCCGGGAAGACTCGCGGCGATCTGCTCTTCGATGGCCAGCTTGTCGTAGTACGAGCGGAGCCGGTGGATCCGGGCCGACCCATCGAACTCGTAGACCGTGACCACCGGAGCTCGATATGCGATCCCCCGGTACGTCTGGGTCATCCGACCTGGGGTTACCCCAGGGTCGTGTGGCGGGAGGGGTCCCCCCTTCGGCGTGGCGTGGCCCGGACCGAGCGGTGCTTGTCACCGGTCGGGGCTACCGCCGAGGTACTGCGCGACAGGGGCGCTACAGCGTTGGTAGAGGAGCTGACGGAGGACGTCGTGGCAGTGTCGGCCTCGCTCTCCGGCAGGGGCAGGAGGTAACCGATGAGTACCACGGGAGATCGTCGGTCTGCCCGGAAAGCGAAAGCCCGTGCCGATCGCGCGTTGTGCCCGGTCGCGGTATCAGCCACCTTGGGGCTTCGGGTCGCTGATGTGGCGGAGGCGATGCGCGCCCACGCCGTCGCGAGGCCACTCGACGTCGCGACCGCCGGGCGCCGGCTCCGCGGCGCGGAGCCCATGCCGGACCGGGTCTGTCAGCTGCTCGCCCGCAAGGCCGTACGAGCAGCTCGGCGGTGCGCCGGCAACGGAGCCGGGCGTTTCGAGGAGGAGCATGCGAACCTGCTCCGGTCCGAGCGGGTGCACCGGCTCCTCGAATCCGGCAGGCGCCGACGCTTCGACGAGCCGGCGATGATCACGGTGCGGGACGTCGCCTTCCGGGCGGCGAGACCTTGCGCGCGGCGCGACGGCGGGCGATCTCTCGGACGGCGAGCGGGCGGCTCTGCGGATTGTGGGTGTGGACCCGGGACTGCCCCGCACCGCTAACGCAGGCGCAGCAGGACCAGGGCCAGGGCCGTGCCGTCCTCGCCGAGCTCCGCGGCGTATCGGCGGATCACGCTCATGTCGTGGGCGTGGGTGACGCGGGGCGCGCCCGTCCCGACCCGGAGCTGCCCGATCCGTCGTTCGAGCGCGATGCGGCGCCGCACCACGGCGAGGAGCTCGGCGTCGAGGCCGTCGATGTCGGCGCGCAGACGGGGCAGTTCGGAGTCGGTGGTGCCTGGTTCGGCAACGGCGGTCATGATGCCTCCCTTCGGGATTCGGTGTGTTCGCTGCATCGATACTCCCGCGCGGGCGCGGCGGGTAACAGCCACCCCAGGTGGCGGATTCGCCACCCCGACGGGGTCACTGTCACCGACGCGCCGTCGGATCCGGTCACAGTGCCCGCCGGTAACCGCGGATCACCGGCACGGCGCACACCGCGAGCAGGGCGACCGACCAGGCCACGGTGCGCAACAGCGGCCCCTGGACGGCGCCACCGAGGGCGAGCGCCTGCATCGTCTCGACGGCACTCGTCATGGGCTGGTTGCGGATCACCGGCGCAAGCACCTCCGGGTACGCACCGATCGGCACGAACCCCGGGTTGAAGAACAGCATCAGCGTGCACAGAAGCGAGATCGATTCGATGACAACGGTTTTCGCGGCCATGAGCGCGGCCGCGGTGACCAGCGCGGCGAACGCCACCCCGAACAGCACCGGCACCGCCAGGAAGCCGATCGCGGCGAGCGGGCCCCGCTGGAAGCGGAAGCCGAGGACGAAGCCGGCGGCGACGATGACGACGGTGGTCACGGCGATGCGCACCGCCTCGGCGAGGAACCGCGACGCCAGCGCCGACGCCCGGTGGACGGGCAGCACCCACAGCCGCGCGGGCAGCCCGGCCGCGCATTCGCGGCCGAGCGTGACGGCGCCGGCCAGCGAGCCGAGCAGGGCGCTCATCACGACGACCATCGGCACCGTCCCATACAGGGCGTCGTGCCCGGCGAACGCCGAGACCTGCCGGCCGAGCACCGCCTCGAGCATGAGCAGCAGCAGCACCGGGTAGGCGAGGCTCTGCAGCATCGTCATCGGATCCCGGCGCCACCGGGTGAGCAGGCGCCCCGCCTGCAGCCAGGTGTGCCTGACGAGAGCGGGTACCGAGTTCTCGGGTGCGGTCACGGTGGTGCTCATCGCTGTCTCCGATTCGTGCGGGCCGCCAGGGGGACCACGACCAGAAGGATCCCGCCGAGCCACAGCAGCGTCGGCGTCAGCGCGGTGGCGGTGGCGGTGCCGTCGGCGAGACCGCGCAGGCTCGACGCGAACTGTGAGACGGGCTGGTTGCGGACGAACGGCTGGATCCAGGCCGGAAACTGGTCGATCGGGACGAAGCCGCAGGAGAGCATCCCGAGCACGAGCTGCGGCAGCATCAGTGCCTGGGTCGTGGCTTCCGGGCTGCGGAACAGGGTGCCGATCACGTCGGCGCCGAGCGTGAGGACCATCCCGACGGTCAGCGCGAGTGCGCAGAACCCGACGGCTGCGGCGGTTCCGGCGAACCGGAACCCGATCACGTGCCCGCAGCCGATCGCCGCCGAGAGCGACAGCGCGCACTTGACGGCGCTCGCGGACAGGCGCGCGGCGAGCGGCACGGCCGCCGCGATCGGCATCGTCGCGAAGCGGCGGTCGATGCCGTGCACCGCGTCGGTCGCGGCCAGGAAGGCGGCGGAGATCGCGGTGAAGGACACAGCCTGCAACGCGATCAGCGGCATCAGGAACTGCCCGTAATCGACGGTTCCGCCGGTGAACAGGGCGATCACGCGTTGCAGCGGCACGTAGAACCCGACGGTGAACACGAGCGGCGCGACGAGCGCGGTGACGAGTTCGCCGCCGCGGATCGCCGGGATCAGGGTGCGTACGGACAGCACCCACCACTGGTAGAGCGGCGAGGGAACCGGTGCGACGGTCGTCGTGGTCATGCCACCACCTCGAATCGCGGCCGGGCGGCGGTGAGGGCGAGGAAGACCTCGTCCAGCGACGGTCGCCGCAGCGCGATGTCGGAGACGGCGACGCCGTGGGCGGCGACGGCGGTGGCGACCTGCGCCAAGGTGCCGGCGCCGTGCGGCGCGGGGATCGTGACACGGTCGGCGGCGACCTCGATCGCCGCGGCCGGCGCGAACCGGCCGAGCACGTGCGCCACGGCCGGCACGTCGGCCACCCGCACCGGGACGACCTCGCAGAAGGTGGCGCCGACGCGCTGCTTCAGCTGGGCGGGGGTGCCCTCGGCGACGACGGTGCCCCGGTCGATGACGACGATCCGGTCGGCGAGCAGGTCGGCCTCCTCGAGGTACTGCGTGGTGAGCAGCGTGGTGACGCCCTGGGATTTGAATCCGGCGATCAGGTCCCAGACCCGTTGGCGGCTGCGCGGATCGAGCCCGGTGGTCGGCTCGTCGAGGAACACCACCTGGGGCGGGACGACGAGCCCGCAGGCGATGTCGATGCGGCGGCGCATGCCGCCGGAGTACTTGCCGACCCGCCGGTCGGCGGCGTCCTCGAGGTCGAATTCGGCGAGCAGTTCCCGCGCCCGGGCGCGGGCCGCGCGGCGCCGCAGCCCGAGCAGCCGGGCGAACAGGACCAGGTTCTCGAAGCCGGTGAGCATGTCGTCGAGGGCGGCGTACTGGCCGGTGAGCATCACCGCGCGGCGCACCCCGGCCGCGTCGGCGACGACGTCGTGGCCGGCGACGACGGCGCGACCGGAATCCGGCCGCAGCAGGGTGGACAGGATGTTCACGGTGGTGGTCTTGCCGGCGCCGTTGGGGCCGAGGACGCCGAGGACCTCGCCGGCCTCGGCGGTGAAGCTCACGCCGCACAGGGCCGGGACCGGCCCGAAGCTCTTGGTGACGGCGTCGACGAGGACGGCTGGGGTCGAGGGGGACATGGTGCTCCGTTCGGAAGGGGTGGACTGCGGGATCAGGACGCGGCGAGGTACCGGTCGTCGCCGAGGTGCCGATCGAGCACCGCGGCCAGGGCGGGCACCGCGTCGGGTGCGGTCATCCGGTCGTGCTCGACGTCGAGCAGGTGGTTGTGCATCGCGCCGGTGACGTAGGGCCCCCAGCCGGCGAAGCCCCCGGCATGGTGCGTCTTGTCGGCCGTCGCGGTGACGAAGACGAGATCGCCGTCGTAGAGCGGCGGCCGGTACCCGGCGAGCAGCGATGCCGAGCCGTTGTAGGCGGCGGTCATCCGGTCGAGGTGACCGGCGTCGACGGGGGCCCCGGTGTGGGTCCGGATCAGCGCGGCGGCCTCGGCCGCCGTCAGCGCCGGATCGGCGTCGGGCAGGCCCAGCGACGAACCGAGGGTGGCGACGAGTTCGCCGACCGTCAGCGGTTCCGGCGCGGCAACGTCGCGGGCGATCAGGTCCGCGTCGAGCAGCGCGAGCAGCGCCACCTCCTCGCCGGTCTCGCGCAGCCGCGCGGCGACGGCGTGGGCGATGAATCCGCCGAGGGACCAGCCGAGCAGGTGGTACGGGCCGCTGGGTTGGACCGCGCGGATCTCGTCGACGTATCGCTCGGCGTACGCGGCGATCGTTTCCGGGGCGTCCTCGAGGCCTTCGAGATGCGGGGACTGCAGTCCGTACACCGGCCGTCCGGGGGCGAGTTGCGCGGCGAGCCCGGCGTAGCACCAGGCCAGTCCGGCCGCCGGATGCACGCAGAACAGCGGGGCGCCGTCGCCCTCGGTGCGCAGCGGCAGCCGCACCGCGAACGGTGAGTCCGGCTGCCCGGCGGTGTCCGCGGCCTCGATGCGGGCGGCCAGGGCCACCGGGGTGGGCGCCGAGAACAGCTGGATCACCGGCACGGTGGTCCCGAGGGCGGCGCCGAGCCGATCGCAGACCCGGGTGGCGTCGAGGGAGTTGCCGCCCAGGTCGAAGAACGAATCGTCGATCCCGACCTGCGCGAGGCCGAGCACCTGCGCGAACGCGGCGACCACCGCCTCCTCCGTCGGTGTGCGCGGAGCGCGCCCCGAGCCGGCCGCGAACACCGGCTCGGGCAGCGCCGCCCGGTCCAGCTTGCCCACCGGGGTCAGCGGCACCGCGTCGAGCACGACGACCGCCGCCGGCACGAGATGGGCGGGCAGCAGCTCGGCCACCTGCGCCCGCAGTGGCTCGGCCTCGAGCTCGCAGCCCGGCGCCGCCAGCACGTACGACACCAGCACCGGCGACCCGGCCGGACCGGTCCGGCCCACCGTCACCGCATAGTCCACCTGCGACAACCCGGCCAGCACCGCGTCGATCTCCCCGACCTCGACCCGCATCCCGCGGACCTTGACCTGATGATCACCCCGGCCGAGGTACTCGAGTTCGAGCCGGCCCCCGGCCCGCACCCACCGCACCAGGTCGCCGGTGCGATACATCCGCGCCCCCGGGACCTGCGGATGCGCCACGAACCGGCCCGCGGTCAACCCCGCCCGCCCGTGATAGCCCCGCGCCAGCCCGTCCCCGGCCAGGTACAGCTCCCCCACCACGCCCACCGGGGCCGGCCGCAACCGCCCGTCGAGCACCAGCGGCGTCACTCCGCGCACGGCCGATCCGATCGTCACCGCCCGTCCCGGCGCCAGCGGTCCCGCCGTCGCCCAGATCGTCGCCTCCGTCGGCCCGTACAGGTTCAGCATCGTCCGCCCCCCGGCGAACCGCTCGACCAACTCGGCTCCGACCGCCTCCCCGGCCACCGCCAGCACCTCGACCGACGTCAATGCCGCCGGCTCCAGCGTCGACAACGCGGCGGGGGTGACGACGAGGTGGCTGACCTGGGCCGCGCGAAGCCGGTCGGCGAGTTCGGCGCCGCCGACCACCGTGGGCGGTACGACCACGAGCCGCGCGCCGACCGCGAACGCGGCGAGCTGTTCGAACACCGCGGCGTCGAAGCTCGGCGAGGCGATGTGCGCGATCCGGGCCTGCGCGGTCAGCGCCAGGGTTTCCCGCTGCGCGGCGACGAGGTTGCCCAGTCCGCGGTGGGTGACGGCGACCGCCTTCGGGGTGCCGGTCGAGCCGGACGTGTAGATCAGGTAGGCGGGATCGTCCACGTGCACGGCCGCGGCGCGCGGCCGCTGCGGGACGAGTGCGAGACGCGTGTCGGCGTCCGGGCCGTCGAGCACCAGCCACCCGACCGAGCCGGGCAGGCGGTCGTGGTGCGCGGTCACGGTGACGCCCAGGACGGCCCCGGAATCGGCGAGCATGTACTCGATCCGTTCCTGCGGGTGCCGCGGGTCGACGGGCACGAACGCCGCTCCGGTCCGTGCGACCGCCCAGACCGCGAGCACCGATTCGAACGATCGGGTCAGTGCCAGGGCGACGAGGGTGCCGGGACCGGCGCCGCGCGCGGTGAGCGCGTCGGCGAGCAGCGCCGCGCGGGCGTCGAGCTCGCGATAGGTGACCTGCCGGTCGTCGGTGACCACGGCGACGGCGTCGGGTCGCGCGGCCGCGGCGGCGTGCAGCAGCTCGGGCAGGGTCACCGGGGTGACGGGCTGCGGGCCCGCGCTGGTGCGCAGGTCGTCGGCCTCCTGCGCGTCGAGCAGGTCGACGTCGCCGATCGCGGCGTGCGGGTTCTCGGCGACCGCCGTCAGCAGCCGGCCGAAGCGGGCGGCGAGGGTCCGCGCGGTGCCGTCGTCGAACAGGTCGGTGGCGTAACCGAGCGTCACCTCGAGACCGGCGGGTTCGCCGTCGGCGGTCGTGCGTTCGCGCAGTGTCAGGCTCAGGTCGAAGGGTGAGGCCTCGTGGGCGACGTCCTGCAGCTCGATGCGCAGGCCCGCGACCTCGAGCTCCGGCTCCTCGAAGTTCGCCAGCGCGAGCGAGACCTGGAACAGCGGGTGGTGCGCGGTGGACCGGGCCGGGCGCACCGCCTCGACCACCTGATCGAACGGCAGGTCGGCGTGGGCGAACGCGGCCAGGTCGGCCTCGCGCACCTGCGCCACCAGGTCGGCGAAGGCGACGTCCGGCCGCACCGGGGTGCGCAGGACCACGGTGTTGACGAACATCCCGACCAGGTCGTCGAGTTCGGCGGCGCCGCGGCCGGCCACCGCGGTGCCCACCGCGATGTCGTCGCCGGCGCCGAGGCGGGACAGCAGCGCCGCGAGCGCGGCGTGCAGGGTCATGAACATCGTGGCGTGTTCGGTGGCGGCGACGGCCCGCAGCCGGGCGTGCACGTCGGCGTCGACGGCGAGGTCCACGTCGGCGCTCGCCATGGACTGCACGGCCGGGCGCGGCCGGTCGGTGGGCAGGGTGATGCGGTCCGGGAGCCCGGCGAGGGTCTCCACCCAGAATTCGCGCTGTTGCGCGGCCGTCGATTGCGGATCGGTCTCGTCGCCGAGGATGTCGCGCTGCCACAGCGTGTAGTCGGCGTACTGCACCGGCAGCGGCGCCCACGCCGGGGCCGCACCCGCGGTGCGGGCGGCGTACGCGGCGATCAGGTCCCGGGCCAGCGGCGCCACCGACACCCCGTCCGCGGCAATGTGGTGCAGCACCAGCACCAGCACGTGCTCCTCCGCGCCCAGACGCAGCACCCGGGCCCGCACCGGCAGGTCCACGGTCAGGTCGAAGCCGGCCCCGGCGAAGCCCGCCACGGCGGCATACACGTCGGCAGGTGCCTCGGTGAGGTCGAGGGGGACGCCGGCGTCGACGGCCACCTGGTGCGGGCCTTCCGCGTCGGCGGGGAACACGGTGCGCAGGCTCTCGTGCCGGTCGGTCACGTCCCGCCATGCCGTGGTCAGGGCCGCGGCGTCGAGGGGCCCGGACAGGCGCAGCGCCACCGGGATGTTGTACGCCGCGGAGGTGGGGTCGAGCTGGTTGAGCACCCACATGCGCTGCTGCGCCGGGCCGAGGGGCACGCGGGCCGGCCGGGGCCGGGCCGTGAGGGCGATCCGCGGGGCGGGACGCTCGAGCAGCCGCACGGCGAGCCCCGCGGGGGTGGGCGCCTCGAACAGGTCGCGCACCGCCAGGGCGGAGCCCGCGGAGTTCAGGCGGGCGACGACGCGGGTGGCGTCGAGGGAGTTGCCGCCCAGGTCGAAGAACGAATCGTCGATCCCGACCTGCGCGAGGCCGAGCACCTGCGTGAACGCGGCGACCACCGCCTCCTCCGTCGGTGTGCGCGGAGCGCGCCCCGAGCCGGCCGCGAACACCGGCTCGGGCAGCGCCGCCCGGTCCAGCTTGCCCACCGGGGTCAGCGGCACCGCGTCGAGCACGACGACCGCCGCCGGCACGAGATGGGCGGGCAGCAGCTCGGCCACCTGCGCCCGCAGTGGCTCGGCCTCGAGCTCGCAGCCCGGCGCCGCCAGCACGTACGACACCAGCACCGGCGACCCGGCCGGACCGGTCCGGCCCACCGTCACCGCATAGTCCACCTGCGACAACCCGGCCAGCACCGCGTCGATCTCCCCGACCTCGACCCGCATCCCGCGGACCTTGACCTGATGATCACCCCGGCCGAGGTACTCGAGTTCGAGCCGGCCCCCGGCCCGCACCCACCGCACCAGGTCGCCGGTGCGATACATCCGCGCCCCCGGGACCTGCGGATGCGCCACGAACCGGCCCGCGGTCAACCCCGCCCGCCCGTGATAGCCCCGCGCCAGCCCGTCCCCGGCCAGGTACAACTCCCCCACCACGCCCACCGGGGCCGGCCGCAACCGCCCGTCGAGCACCAGCGGCGTCACTCCGCGCACGGCCGATCCGATCGTCACCGCCCGTCCCGGCGCCAGCGGTCCCGCCGTCGCCCAGATCGTCGCCTCCGTCGGCCCGTACAGGTTCAGCATCGTCCGCCCCCCGGCGAACCGCTCGACCAACTCGGCTCCGACCGCCTCCCCGGCCACCGCCAGCACCTCGACCGACGTCAATGCCGCCGGCTCCAGCGTCGAGAGCACCGACGGCGTGAGGACCATGTGCGTCACCTGCTCGGCATCGAGCAGCGTGGCGAGTTCGGCGCCGCCGACGACGCCGGCCGGAACCGACACCAGGCAGCCCCCGGAGCCGAACGCGGCCAGTTGTTCGAAGATCGCCGCGTCGAAGCTCGGCGAGGCGAAGCCGAGGACCCGCGCGTCCGGTCCGACCGCGAGCGAATCATCCTGGGCGCGAACGATGTTCGCCAACCCGCGGTGGGTGACCGTGACGGCCTTCGGGGTGCCGGTCGAGCCGGAGGTGTAGATCAGGTAGGCGGCGTGGTCGGGATGCAGCGGCCGGGTCCGGTCCGCGTCGGTCAACGGCGCGGCGGATTCGGCGGCGGATGCGGCCCGCAGCGCCGGGTCGTCGAGCTCGAGCCAGGTGAGCGCGCCGGGCAGCGCGGACCGGTGCGCGGTCGTGGTCAGCCCGAGCGTGGCACCGCAGTCGCCGAGCATGTGCGCGATGCGCTCGGCCGGATACGCCGGGTCGACGGGCACGAAGGCGCCGCCGGCCTTGGCGACCGCCCACACGGCGAGCACCGACTCCGCCGAGCGGGGCAGCGCGAGGGCCACGCGCACGTCCGGGCCCACCCCGGCGGCGACGAGCAGGCGGGCGAGCCGGCCGGCGGCGGCATCGAGTTCCCGGTAGGTCCAGGTGGTGCCGTCGGCACGCACGGCCGGGCGCTCGGGGTGCGCCGCGGCGGCGGCCCCGAGCAGCGTGGGCAGCAGCCACGGCCCGACACCGGCGGGACCCGCCGTCGCGTGCAGGGCGGCGGACTCGGCGGCGTCGAGCAGATCCACGTCCCCGACGGGCACGGCCGGGTCGGTGGTGACGGCGGTGAGGAGCCGCACGAACCGCGCGGCGATCGTGCGCGCGGTGGCCTCGTCGAACAGGTCGGTGGCGTAGGTGAGGGTGGCGTCCAGCCCGGCGGGCCGGCCGTCGTCGCCGGTGTGTTCGCGCAGCTCGAGCCCGAGGTCGAACTGCGAGGAGCCACGCTCGACGTCCTCGACGGCGATCTCGAGCCCGTCGATCTCGAGGGTGGGTGCCGCGAAGTCGGCCAGCGCGAGGGAGACCTGGAACAGCGGGTGGTGCGCGGTGGACCGGGCCGGGCGCACCGCCTCGACCACCTGATCGAAGGCGACGTCGGCGTGGGCGAACGCGGCCAGGTCGGCCTCGCGCACCTGCGCCACCAGGTCGGCGAACGTGGCGTCGGGCCGCACCGCGGTGCGCAGGACCACGGTGTTGACGAACATCCCGACCAGGTCGTCGAGTTCGGCGGCGCCGCGGCCGGCCACCGCGGTGCCCACCGCGATGTCGTCGCCGGCGCCGAGACGGGACAGCAGCGCGACGAGCGCGGCGTGCAGGGTCATGAACACGGTGGCGTTCTCGGCGCGGGCGAGGCGGCGCAGCGCGGCGTGGACGCCGGCGTCCACGGTGAAGGCGACGTCGGCGCTCGCGCCGGACTGCACCGCGGGTCCGGGCCGGTCGGTGGGCAGGACGACCCGATCCGGCAGGCCGGCCAGGGTGCGGGTCCAGAAGTCCAGTTGCCGGGCGGTGGTCGAGTCGGGGTCGTCGGGCTCGCCGAGCACCTCGCGTTGCCACAGCGTGTAGTCGGCGTACTGCACCGGCAGCGGCGCCCACGCCGGGGCCGCACCCGCGGTCCGGGCGGCGTACGCGGCGATCAGGTCCCGGGCCAGCGGCGCCACCGACACCCCGTCCGCGGCGATGTGGTGCAGCACCAGCACCAGCACGTGCTCCTCCGCGCCCAGGCGCAGCACCCGGGCCCGCACCGGCAGGTCCACGGTCAGGTCGAAGCCGGCCCCGGCGAAGCCCGCCACGGCGGCATGCACGGCGTCCGCGGGGACGTCGACAAAGTCCGGACCGGTGGGCGCCGCGTCGACGATCACCTGGCGGGGGCCCTCCGCGTCGGCGGGGAACACGGTGCGCAGGCTCTCGTGCCGGGCGGTCAGGTCGCCGAAGGCGGCGGCGAGCGGGGCGATGTCGAGCCGGCCCCGCAGGCGCAGCGCCACCGGGATGTTGTAGACGCCGGACGCGGGGTCGAGCTGGTTGAGCACCCACATCCGGTGCTGCGCCGGGCCGAGGGGCAGGCGGGCCGGCCGCTCCCGTCGCCCGAGTGCGACGGCGGCACCGGTGCGGCCCGCGGCGCGGGTGGCCAGCGCCGCGGGGGTGGGCGCCTCGAACAGATCGCGCACCGCCAGGGCGGAGCCCGCGGTGGCGTTGATGCGGGCGATCACCCGGGTCGCGTCGAGGGAGTTGCCGCCCAGGTCGAAGAACGAGTCGTCGGCGCCGAGCCCGTCCAGGCCGAGGACGTCGGCGAAGGCGGCGGCGGCGGCGGTCTCGACCGGTCCACGCGGTGCGCGGGCCGGGCGCCGGCTGCGGCCGAAGTCCGGCTCCGGCAGCGCCGTCCGGTCCAGCTTGCCGACCGGGGTGAGCGGAACCTCGTCGAGGACGACGACCGCGGCGGGCACGAGATGGGCGGGCAGCTGTTCGCCGAGCCGGTCCCGCAGCCGGTCCGGGTCCAGCCCGCGGCCCGGCACGGGCCGCACGTAGGAGACGAGGACGGCCGAGCCGGTGGGACCGGGACGGCCGAGCGTGGCCGCGAAGTCCACGTCGGCGACGGCGGCGAGGGCCGCGTCGACCTCCCCGAGCTCGACGCGGATGCCGCGCACCTTGACCTGGAAGTCGGTGCGGCCCAGGTATTCCAGCACCGGGCCGCCGTCGGCGGCGCGGGTCCAGCGCACGAGGTCACCGGTGCGGTACATGCGCTCCCCGGGCCGTCCGGGATGCGCGACGAACCGGCTCGCGGTCAGCTGCGGACGGCCGTGGTAGCCGCGCGCCAGCCCGGGACCGGCCAGGTACAGCTCTCCGGCGGTGCCGAGCGGCACCGGCCGCAGCCAGCCGTCGAGGACTTCGGTTTCGGTGCCGGGCACACCGGCGCCGAGGGTGACGGGCGCATCGGCGGTGAGGGGGGCGACGGTGGCCCAGATGGTGGTCTCGGTGGGGCCGTAGAGGTTGAACATCGTGCGGCCGGGCGCCCACCGGCGCACCAGGTCGGTGGGGACGGCCTCACCGCAGACACCGACGACCCGCACGGTGTGCGCGGCGGCCGGGTCGAGGGTGGCCAGCACCGCGGGGGTGAGGACGAGGTGGGTGACGCCCGCGTCGGCGAGCCGGTCGGTCAGTTCGTCGCCGCCGACGACCGTCGGGGGTACGACGACGAGCCGGGCGCCGGCGGCGAACGCGGCGAGCTGTTCGAACACGGACGCGTCGAAGCTCGGCGACGCCACGTGCGCGACCCGTGCCGACGGGGTCGGCTCCAGCACGGCGAGCAGTGCGTCGACCAGGTTGCCGAGGCCCCGGTGGGTGACCGTGACGGCCTTCGGCGTCCCGGTCGAGCCGGAGGTGTAGATCAGGTAGGCCGGGTCGTCGAGCCGGGCCGGTGACGGCACCGCGGGGCCGGCCGGGGTGCGGCGGGCGGTCGCGGGATCGTCGAGCACCAGCCACGTCGTCGCGGAGCCGGGCAGCCGGTCCCGGTGGGCGGTGACGGTGACGCCGAGGCGGGCGCCGGAATCGGTGAGCATGTGCTCGATCCGGTCCAGGGGGTGGCGCGGGTCGACGGGGACGAACGCGGCGCCGGTCTTCGCGACCGCCCACACGGCGAGGACCGATTCGAGCGAGCGGGTCAGCGCGAGCGCGACCAGCGTGCCGGGTCCGGCGCCGTGCGCGGCGAGCAGCCCCGCCAGGGCGGCGGCCCGGTCGTCGAGTTCGCGGTAGGTGAGCTCGGCGGTGCCGGCGACGACGGCGACCGCATCCGGGTGACGGGTGGCGGTGCCGGCGAGGATGTCGGCGAGGGTGACGGCCCGGTCGCGGGCCGGCACGAATGGGGCGTCGACGCCGGGGGCGCCGAGCGCGGCGATGCGGCGGTCCGGGGTCCGGGCGAGCGCACCGAGCAGCTCCGCGCACCGCTCGAGGATGCGGCGCGCGACGCCGTCACCGACCGAGGCGGGGCGGTAGCGCACGCTCAGCTCCGGCCGGGCGCCCGGCTCGACGATCAGGCTCACGGGGTACGGGGTGGCTTCGGCGCCGGTGACGCCGAGGACCCGCATTCCGGCGCCGTCGGCGGTCGCGGACAGGGCGTCGCGGTCGAGCGGGTAGGACTCGACGACGGCGAGGGTGTCGAACAGTTCGGTGACGCCGGCCGCCCGGTGGATCTCGGCGAGCCCGAGGTGCTGGTGCTCGAGCAGCGCCGCCTGTTCGGCCTGGAGGCGGCGCAGCAGGTCGGCGCCGGTGTCGGTGGGCTGCAGGCGCACCCGCACCGGCACGGTGTTGACGAACAGGCCGAGCACGGCGTCCACGCCGGGCAGCTCGGGCGGGCGGCCGGAGACGGTGGAGCCGAACACCACGTCGGTGCGGCCGGTGAGCTCGGCCAGGGTCAGCGCCCACGCCGCCTGCACGACGGTGGCGAGGGTGACGTCGTGGGCGCGGGTGGCAGCGTCGAGGGCGGCGGCGGTTTCGGCGCTCAGCGCGACGGTGTGGGCGGCGCCGCCGGTGTCGGCGGGGTCGTCGTGCGGGGCGACGAGGGTGGGGGCGTCGATGCCGTCCAGGGCGCGGGCCCACGCGGTCCGCGCGGCGACGAGGTCCCGGCCGGCGAGCCAGGCCAGGTGGTCCCGGAACGACGGCGCCGGTCCGGGCACCGCCGCGCCCGCCGCGTAGGCGGTGAGCAGTTCGGCGACGAGCAGCGGGGTGGACCAGCCGTCGAGGACGAGGTGGTGGTTGGTCAGCAGCAGCCGGTACCGGTCGGCGGCGGTGCGGACCAGGTGGACGCGCAGCAGCGGCGCGGCGGCCAGGTCGAACCGGTCGGCGCGGTCCGCGTCGAGGATGCGCGCCAGCTCGCCGTCGGTGTCGGCACGGCCGCGCAGATCGGTTTCCCGCCAGGTCACGTCGGCCGTGCGGAGCACGACCTGGAGCGGGCCGGCGGCCGTGTCGCGGAAGGCGGCCCGCAGGCTGTCGTGCCGGTCGACCACGGACTGCGCCGCGGCGCGGAGCCGGGCGGGGTCCACGGTGCCGGCGAGTTCGAGCACGGTCTGCACGGTGTAGTCGTCGGGGGCGTCGGTGGCGGCGTACCCGGTGTGGAACAGCAGCCCGGCCTGCAGCGGGGACAGCGGCCACACGTCGGCCAGGCCTCCGCGGTCGCGCTCCCACGCGTCGATCCGGTCCTGGTCGACGGCGACCAGCGGGAAGTCGGAGGGGCTGTGACCGCCGGCGGCCGGGTCGCCGACGTGCCAGGCGAGCGCGGCGAGCGCGGCCACCCACAGCTGCGCGAACTCGTCGACGGCGTCCTCGTCGAGCAGGCCGGTCGCGTAGGTGAAGGTGGCGGCGAGGCCGTCGGCCTCGACGGCGGCGTCGATGTCGAGCACCGCGGGCAGCGGCATCTGCGGTTCGCGGGTGGCGGCGGTGCCGAGCGGCAGCCACGGTCCCTCGACCGTGGTGTCGATGCGGCCGAGGAAGTTGAACGCGATCTGCGGGGCCGGATGCGCGGGCAGGGTGCCGGCGACGTACCGGAGCAGGCCGTAGCCGATGCCGTGGTCGGGAACGGCGGCGAGCCGTTCCTTGACCGACCGGATCGCCGCGCCCGCCGCGGCACCGCCACCGAAGGCGTCGTCGACGTCGATGCCGGTGAGGTCCACGTCGAGGGGGTGCACGGTGGTGAACCATCCGACGGTGCGGGACAGGTCGGCTCCGGGGACCGCCGCCTCCTCGCGGCCGTGGCCCTCGACGCCGACGAGCGTCGCGGGGGCGGTGCGGCCGCGGTTGCGGCGCCACCGCTCGGCCGCCAGGCCGAGCGCGGCGAGCAACGCCTCGGCGGTGCCGCAGTGGAAGCGCTGGGGCACGGCGGTCAGCACGGCGTCGGTGACCTCGGCGGGCACGTGCACGCGCAGCCGGGCGGAGGTGGCGACGGTGTCGCGCGCCGGATCGAACGGCCGCTCCCCCAGTGCCGGGTCGGGCGTCGCGAGAATCCGCTCCCACAACGGCAGTTCGTCGCTGCGGTCGGCCTCGGTCAGGCCGTGCGCCCACCGGCGCAGCGACGTGCCGACCGGGGCGAGGGCGGGCGCGGCACCGCCGGCGAGGTCGGTGTAGGCGGCGGCCAGGTCGGGCAGCAGGATGCGCCAGGACACCGCGTCCACGGCGAGGTGGTGGACGACGGCCACGAGCAGGTCGTCGCGGCCGTCGGGCGAGGCCAGCCACTCGAACTGCGCGACGATCCCGGCGGCCGGATCGAGTCGGTCCGCCGCGGCCTCCAGCGCGGCCGCGGCGGCGCCGCGTGGCTCGTCGACGGCGGCGCGGCGCAGCACCGCGTCGGCGGCGACCGCGCCGACGGGGAGCACCTCGAGCGTGCGGGCAGCGGTCAGCCGCATCCGCAGCGCGTCGTGCCGATCGAGCAGCGCCTGCACGGCCCCGGCCAGGTGCGCCGGGTCGGGATGCTCGGGCAGCCGGATCAGCACGGCCTGCCCGTACCGGTCGACGGGCCCGCCGCCGGCCAGCAGTTCGGCGACGATCGGGGTGGTGTCGACCGGACCGGTGCCGCCGCCGGGGAGTTCGGCAAGGACTGCGCCGGCTCCGGTGTCCGCCACCGCGACGGCGGCCAGAGCGGCGACGGTGCGGCGCTCGAAGACGTCGCGCGCGGTGAACCGCAGTCCGGCGGCGCGGGCGCGGGAGACGAGGGTGATCGCGACGATGCTGTCGCCGCCGAGGGCGAAGAAACTGTCGTCGGCGCCGACTCGTTCCACGCCGAGCACCTGGGTGAACAGGGCGGCGATCACTTCCTCGCGGGCGCCCTCGGGGGCGCGGCCGGCGGTGGGGGTGCCGAAGTCCGGGGCGGGCAACGCGGCGCGGTCGATCTTCCCGACGGGGGTGAGCGGCAGTTCGGGCAGCACGGTGATCGCCGCGGGCACGAGGTAGGCGGGCAGGGTGTCGGCGAGTTCGCCGCGCAGGGCGTCGACGTCGACGGCGGCGCCGGCGTGCCCGACGACGTAGGCGGCGAGGACGGTCGCGCCGGCGGGCGTGGTGGCGCCGACGGTGACGGCCCGGGCAACGGTGTGGTGCCGGAGCAGCGCGGCGTCGACCTCGCCGAGTTCGACGCGGAACCCCCGGATCTTGACCTGGTGATCGGTGCGGCCGGCGAACTCGAGCGCGGCGGCTGCGCCGCCGGTGTGTCCTTCGGGCTCCCCTGGCAGCCCAAAGGACGCACCGCGCCAGCGCACCAGGTCACCGGTGCGGTACATGCGTTCTCCGGGCGCGTACGGGTCGGCCACGAAGCGGGCGGCGGTCAGGTCGGGGCGGCCGAGATAGCCGCGGGCGATCCCGGCGCCGGCCAGGTACAGCTCGCCGGTGACCCCTGCGGGCACGGGCTGCAGCCGGCGGTCCAGGACGAGGGCGCGCATGCCGCGGATCGGGGTGCCGACCCCGACCCGGTCGCCGCGGTGGTGCGGAGCCGCGAAGGTGGCGGTGACGGTGGCCTCGGTGGGGCCGTACGCGTTGAGGAACGCCCGGCCCACCGACCACCGATCGGCCAGGTCGGGCGGGCAGGCGTCGCCACCGACGACGACCGTGCCGATCTCGGGGTGGTCGTCGGGGTCGAGGGTGGCGAGCACGGCCGGGGTCGCGTCGAGGTGGGTGACTCGTCCGGCGCGGAGAACCTCGGCGAGCTCGGTGCCGCCATAGGCCTGCGGCGGCACCACCACCAGGGTGGCGCCGGCGGTGAAGGTCACCAGCAGCTCCTCGATCGAGGAGTCGAAGGCCGGCGAGTACAGGTGGGTGGCGCGCGAGCCGGCGGCGACGGCCAGACGCGCGCGGGCGTCGTCGGCGAGGTTCGCCAGGCCGGCATGGGTGACGACGACCCCCTTGGGGGTGCCGGTGGAACCGGAGGTGTAGACGACGTAGGCGGCGTGCTCGGGCCGCAGCGGGATTCCCCGCTCCGCGTCGGTGACCGGGCCGGCGTCCGCCGCCGTGACCGCGGCGACGGTCGCGGGGTCGTCCAGGGCGATCCAGTCGGTGTCGTCGGGCAGTCCGTCCCGGTGCGCGGCGACGGTCAGGCCGATGCGGGCGCCGCTGTCGCGCAGGACGTGCTCGAGCCGGGCCCGGGGGTGACCGGGGTCGACGGGCACGAACGCGGCTCCCGTCTTGGCGACGGCCCACACGGCCTGCACCGATTCGACGGACCGCGACAGCGCCAGCGCCACCGTGGTCTCCGGGCCGGCGCCGCGGGCGAGCAGCAGCCGGGCGAGCCGGTCGGTGGCGGCGTCCAGGTCGGAGTAGGTCACGGTGCGCGCACCGTCGATCACCGCGACGGCGCCGGGGTCGAGGGCCGCCCCGGCGGTGAGCAGGTCGGCCAGGGTGCGGGGCGGCACCGGATCGGCGCCGCGGGCCGGGACGAGGGCGGCGCGCTCGTCGTCGCCGAGCAGGTCCAGGTCGGCGAGACGCCGGTCGGGTGCGGCGGTGGCGAAACGGTGCAGGAACGCGAGGAACCGCCGGTGGTGCGCGGCGAGCTCGTCCCGGTCGTACAGGTTGGGGTTGGCCTGGAAGTCGAGGTGCGTGCTGTGGCCGCCCGGATAGAGGTTGACGAACAGGTCCTCGATGAGCCCGGAGGTGAGCACGTGGACCCGCCCGGTGAGCGCGCCGAGCCGGACCCGGTGGTCGAACAGCATGAGGTTGACCGAGGGGCCGAACCCGGCGGCGTGATCGCCGGTGAGACCGAGGTCGCGGGCGATGTCCTCCTGCCGGTACCGCTGGCGGCGCAGTGCCCCGGTCAGCTCGAGTTCCGCCGCGGCGATCACGGCGGCGACGGTGGCGGCGTCGGTGCGCAACCGCAGCGGCACCACGTTGGCGAGCATGCCCCCGGAGCGGCGCAGCGTGGCGGTGGTGCGGGCCGAGACGGGCAGGCTGAGCATCACCTCGTCGTGGCCGGTCATCCGGGCGAGGTAGGTGCCGAACGCGGCGACCACCAGCGGTGCGAGGCTCGACCCGCGCCGGGCCGCGGCGTCGCGCAGGGCCTGCTCGGTGTCGGCGGGCAGCTCCGCGCCGACCAGCAGCGGGTGCGCGTCGGCGGGGGCGGCCCGGCCGGCCAGCGACACGGGATCGCTCAGCCCGGCCAGGTGCTCGGTCCAGTACGCACGGTCGGCCTCGAACCGCGGGGAGCGGCGGTAGGTCTCGTCCGCGGCGACGATGTCGGGCAGCGCGGCGGTGCGCGGCGTGTGCACCGCGGTTCCGGTGACGGTGGCGGTGTAGAGCTCGGCGGTGCGCGCGACGAGGGTCATCGCGCCGACGCCGTCGAGGGCGATGTGGTGGATCCGGGCGTACCAGAACCAGCGGTCCTCGGCGATGCGGAGCACGGCGGTGACGGCGAGCCGGTCGGTGCACATGTCGACCGGGGCGGTGTAGTCGCGCTCCATCCATTCGCGGGCCGCGGCCACGGGATCGGCCTCGCCCCGCAGATCGACCACCGTCAGCCGCTCGCCGGTGTGCACGACCGTCTGGAACGGGTGGCCGTCCTCCTCGACGATGCGCAGGAAGCCGGTGCCGAACTCGCGTCCGACGGCACGGGCGGCACCTTCGAGGGCGTCGAGGTCGAGGTCCCCGGCGATGTCGACGTACTGGGCGATGTTGACGGGCGTGGCGCCGGCCAGGTGCTGTGCGAACCAGATCCCGCGCTGGGCCGCCGAGAGCGGGAACGCGCCGGCGGGCTGCGGGGCAGCGAAATGTTCTTGGGCGACCGGGCTTTCGTGCAACACGGGGGTACTCCTGACGACCGGTGGACTGTGCTGCTTCCACGGTCGTCCGCAGACCCCGGTGCCGATACCGACCCCAGCGGTGGGCGCGGCACCCGCAGGGGTGGTCGAGAATCACCCTCGGGTGCGAGAACTCCTCAGCCGGTCCAGCCCGCGGTGGGATCGCGCCGCCACAACAGGTCGTGGATGGCGTCGACGGCGTCCCCGGCGGAGGTCACGGCGAGCACCCCGGCGGCGGGCAGCGGCCACCCCCCGATCGAGATCACCGGGACGCCGGTGCGGACGGCGAGCGCGATCTCGCTGAGCGTGCCCCAGCTGCCGCCGACCGCGATGAGCGCCTCGCAGGTGCGTACCAGCAGGGCGTTGCGCATCTCGCCGAGACCGGTCGGGATCGACACGGTGAGGTACGGGTTGGCCTCCGCGCGGTCGTCGCCGGGCAGCAGGCCGAGGGTGGTGCCGCCGGCCTCCGCGGCTCCGCGCGATGCCGCGGCCATCACCCCGCCCAGTCCCCCGGTCACGACGACGGCGCGTCGCGCCGCGAGCAGCCCGCCGACCTGACGGGCGATCCGGCGTTGTTCGGCCGTGGCCTCCGCGGGCCCGACCACGCCGACATACCGCTGCGCATCCATGACGCGATTGTCCACCACCCAGGGTGCAGAAGTGGCCCCCTGAGGTGAAATCCACCACCACCGGGGTTGCTCGCCCGGCACCGGCATCCGGCGGATCCTTGTCCGCATGTCCACCCTCCGCACCGAGCGTCTCGTACGCCGCCATACGGTGATCGCCGACGACGGCGTGCCGCTCGCGGTCCACGAGATCGGCGCGGCCGGCGCACCGCTCACCGCCGTGTTCGTCCACGGGCACTGCGGCCGCACGGAAACCTGGTCGCCTCTTCGGGATTCGCTGCTCCGGCGCCGCGGAGCGACGCTGCGGATGGTGTTCTTCGACCACCGCGGTCACGGCGCGTCCGGCACCGCCGGGCCGGAGACGTACACCGTCGAGCAGCTCGGGCGCGATCTCGCGGCGGTGCTGCGCGCGGTCTCCGCCGGTCCGGTGGTGCTGGTCGGCCACTCGATGGGCGGCATGACGATCCTGTCCTACGCCCGTCAACATCCGCACGAGATCGGCACCCGGGTCGCCGGGATCTGCCTGATCGGCACCGCCGCCGGTGATCTCGGCCGGTCGGGGCTCGGGCGGTACCTCGAGAGCCCCGCGGTCGAGTTGTTCCACCGCGCGGTGCAGCACGCACCCGGCGCCGTGCAGCACGCGCTGCACCTGGGCGGACGGGCGGTGCGGCCGCTGAGACGGGCGGCGCAGCGACGCGCCCCCGGTTCCCGGTGGGCGGCCCTGCTGGCGGTGCTCGCGAACGACACGCCGGTGGTGACGATGGCGGCGTTCCTGCGATCGTTCGCCGTGCTCGACGAATCCGCCGCGTTGGCGGTGCTCGCCGCGGTCCCCGCGCTCGTGCTGTGCGGGTCGGCGGACGAGTGGACCCCGTTCGAGCTGTCCGCCGGTCTCGCAGCGCGGCTGCCGCGCGCCGAGCTGGTGCGGGTCGACGGCGCCGGGCACTCGGTGATCGCCGACCGCCCCGCGGAGGTCGCGCGGGCCCTCGGCAGGTTGCTGCAGCGGGTGGGGTGAGCCGCAGGTCAGAGGTCGCGTTCGGTGATGACGCCGCTGTGCAATGCGAGCTCGGCGAGCCGGACCCGCTTCTGGTTCTGCGGCAGATCCTCGACACCGAACTTCGCGAACAGCGCCCGCAGATGCGTCTTGACGGCGTCGACGCTGAGGAACAGCTCGGTGGCGATGTCCTGGTTGGAGGCGGGGGTGGCGAACGCGGCGCCGTGCTTGTAGGGCCGGCACAGCGCGAGCAGGATTCCGCGTTGCGTCTCCGTGAGCGAACGCACCGTCGGCAGCTCCGACGCGACGCGGGTCGCCTCGTCCGGTCCGGCACCGATCTCCTGGAAGGTCAGTCGGATCGAGCCGATCCGGATGCTGTCGCCCTCCCGCAGGCGGCGGCGTCCGGTGATGCGTTCCCCGTTGAGGAACGTGCCGTTGCGGGAGAGCCCGTCGTCGAGGATGGTCCAGTGGGTGCCGATCCACTCCACGACGGCGTGCAGGCGGGAGACCTCGTTGTCGCCGGTGAACGCCACGTCGGAGCTCGGAGCACGGCCGATGGTGACGCGCGGCGACTCCGGCGACAGCTCGAACCGATGCTGCCGCCCCTGCTTGTCGACATACGACAGACGCGATTCGGTGACGACGCTCATCACAACCTCCAGGGCGCGGACTCAATCCTGCCCGTAGGTTGCAGCGTCGGCAAGGGGGTCGCGTCCCAACCGCAGCAGCGTCGCCGCCAGCGCCGAACCGTCCCGCCCCAGTGCCGCGGTGAACCGCGCGAGCACCGCCATCTCGCGACGCGTGTGCGCCGGCACCGTTCCGTGACCGGCGCGGCGCAGCCGGCCGGCGTGGTGCGCGAGACCGGTCCGGCGCCGGATCGCGGCGACGATCTCGGCGTCGACCCGGTCGATCTCGTCGAACACGTGATCCAGTTCGGCCGTGCCGGCGAGGGCGGTGGGGTTCGGGGTGAACGTTTCCGACGTTACGGTCACGGGGCCTCCACGGGATTGGCGGTCGGTCGCCCCATCGTGGCTCGGGAACGCCTTGTTCCCCAAGGACCCCTGGGGTGGGGAACACCCCACCCCTCAGCCGAGCAGAAGCGTCACCGCCACGAAGTAGATGACGATGGAGAGCAGGTCCTGGATCACCGTGGCGAGCGGGCCGGACCCGAACGCCGGGTCCTTGCCCAGCCGTTGCAGTGCCCACGGCAGGACCATCGCGACGGTGGTCGCGATGGTGCTGGCGGCCAGCACGGCCGATGCCACGGCGACCGCGAGATCCCGGTTTCCCGTCATGAGCAGCACCGCCGGCAGCATCGTCGCACCCAGCAGCGCCCCCACCGACAGGCCGGTCAGCACCTCGCGGCGCACGATCCGGCGGATCCCCACACCCACCGAGAACCCGCGGATGACCAGCGCCTCGGTCTGCGTACCGACCGCGTCCGCCAGGTACACGATGCCCGGCACGAAGTAGGCGACGGCGAGGTCGGCGTCGAGCTCGGCCTCGAAGACCTGCATCAGGCGGGCCGAGACCATGGCCCCGACCAGACCGACGACGAGCCACGGCAGCCGGTGCCACAGGCGTCGACGGATTCCCTCGACGCTCGAGGCCCGTGCCGCGTCCACCGAGTGCACGAAGCCGCCGAGCCGGGCCATGTCCTGGTCGTGCTCGTGCAGCAGCACGGCGAGCAGCTGCTGGGGCGCGATGAGACCGCGGAACCGGCCGCGGCCGTCCACGACGGCGAGGCCGGGTTCACCGTGCTGAACAGCCTTCCACGCGGCCCGTTCCTGCGCGGTGTCCGGACGCACCACCGGCGGATCCGGATCCATCACGTCGCTCATCCGGGTGGTGCCGGGGGCTGCCAGCAGCCGTTCGATCGTGACGAGACCGACGAGCACCTCACCGGCGAGCACGGCGACGACGGCGGCGCTGTCGAAACTGTGCTCCCGCATCCGGTCGAGCACCCCGGCAACCGTGTCGTCCGGCCCGGCAACCGGGACGGCCGCGAAGCTGTGCCGCAGCGCGGTGCCGGGACTGCCCTGCTCCCATGCCTGTGTGTCGGCAGATTCGACCATGCCCCACCGTTCCTCCGGCCGCGCTCGTCCCGAGGTTCGATCGTGCCACGGCCGGCACCACCGCCCGATCCCGGCCGTGGCGATAATGTGCCGGTGAGTCCACGCGAGCGCGCCCCCCGACCCGGCCCCACCACACCCTGCCCGTGCGGCCGGGGCCTGCCGTACGGCGAATGCTGCGGGCCGTTCCTCGCCGGCGGGCACGCGCCCACCGCCGAACAGCTGATGCGTTCGCGGTACACCGCCTTCGCGGTGGGCGACGAGGCGTATCTGCGCCGCACGTGGCACCCCGGGACTCGCCCGGTGCGGCTGGACCTCGATCCGGCGCAGCGGTGGACCGGGCTCGAGGTGCTGCGCACGAGCGGCGGCGGGTTCCTGCACACGGAGGGAACGGTCGAGTTCCGCGCCCACTACAGGTTCGGCGGTCACGCGGACGTGCTGCACGAACACAGCCGGTTCGTCCGCGAGGACGGCCGTTGGCTCTACGTCGACGCTCTCGGCTGACCTGGCGGGCGCGGTTCGGTCGTTCGGCGTACTCAGTCGAAGAGGGCGAACGCGCGCGCCACGAAGAACGCCGCCACTCCGAGCACGATCAACGCGATGAGCAGGATCGCGAAGACGGGCATCACCCGGCTCGGGTTGGGTTGGGGATGCGACAGACCGGAGGTCTGTCCGGCATCGGGCGGCGTGTCCCCGGGCTGCACTCCCCCGCCGGCGTCGAGGCCGGGGGTGTCTTCCGGCTGAGGTCCGGGGTTCTGGGTACTCACGTGCGCTCCTGGTGTCGGCGGTGCGGGAACGGTGCCGAGAGCAGCGCCTCGGCCCCGACGACATACCCGGTTTCCGGCCGCGTAATCCTCGGGCGCGAGCGTCAGCCGAACGGTCCGGGCAGATGACGCGAGAACCAGACGGCCTCGCCGAGCGGCTCCGTCGCCGCGTCGAGGTGCCCGCTCACGTCGGTGAGAGCGTCGACGAGCCCGGTCACGGCGATCTCGTCGGCGAGCGGCAGGGACTCCCGGTCGAGTGCCTCGGCGGCCTCCACGATCGCGGCGATCTCGCGGGCCAGGTCGAACAGCTTGTCGCGAGTGGCACCGACCCGGGACGCGAAACTGGCGTGACTCATGGGGTCCTCTCGGGCAACGTCGTGGGTTCGCGGTCCCCGTCGCCGTCGAGGCGACGTATGTCACCGTCCGCCCCCGGGCGGGGCGCGGACGGTGAGGCCCTGTCTCAGCTCAACCAGCCGAACAGGTCGCGGAACAGATGCATGAACCAGTTGAACTCAGGTCGGAAGTTCCACATGACCGATTTCCTCCTTCCCTGCCTCGACGTCCCGACCCACTGTCTCGGATATCCGGCGGAATGTGATCCGAAACACATTCGAGCGCCCCACCGCCGGGACCCCTCACGATTCCGCCGGCCCGGCGGTCTCGGGGACGTGCAGCGGCCGGTTGTGGCCACTCGCGACGACCCGGGGCGCGAGCCCCGCGATCCGGGACATCGATTCGCGCGCGTAGGCCCGGTTCCAGGTGGTGAGGCGGGGCGGACCGGACGTCCCGCGCCTGCGGCGCAGCAGGCCGGGGCAGCGAGCTCACGTCGACCGTCAGCACGGCGCCGCCGGTGATCGCCACCCGACCGGACCTGCGGAACAACGCGAGGTGCCCCGGTGTGTGCCCCGACCGCACGAGGTAGACGTTGGCCTCGGTCAGGCCGCGGCCGGCCCCGAGCCGGTACACGCCCGCGGCGACCTCTTCCGGATGCGGCCCGTTCCGGGCGGTCGTTCCCGAGCCCGTGCCCGCCGCGGTGCGCCCGCGCCGGGAGGGCGCCCCGTCTTCGGTGCAATTCTCGGACGCGAGGAACCGCGCGGACCTGGTTCGGTAAATTCCATTTTTCCGTAGGCCGTGGATTCCACATATCCGGTGCGCCGGTCTCCGCGGCGCACGCTGGGGCGCCACCCCGGCTGCCGCGGCGCGCCGTCACCCGCCGGATCGGTCCCGCCCGGCCGGGGCGAAGTGCTCCGAGAGATGCCTCGCGACCTCGTCCGGTTGCTCGAGCGCCACGGAGTGCCCCGCGGCATCGACCGTGACGTGCCGGCCTCCCGCGGCGTCGGCGATGTTCACCGACGAGATCGGCGGCGGGTAGGCGTGGTCCTCGCGGCCGGCGACGGCGAGGACCGGCACGCGGCAGCCGGCCAGCTCCTCGACGATCCGTCCGCGGTGGATGACGCCGTGGGCCGCGTCTCCGATGCGCGGCCCGAGCCGGGCGATCGCCGCGCGCCAGGTGCTCGTCATCGCGCTCTCCTGAGCGAGGCTCGAATCGCCGAACATGATGTACATGATCGTGTCGACGACGTCGGCCGTGCCGTGCTCGGTGAGGTGGCCGACCAGCGGAGCGAACTCGTCGAGCTTGTACTCCTCCTCCGCCGACGAGCCGAGTGCGGCGGCCGTGCGGAGCAGTTCGGGCCGTCGCGCGGCGAGCCGCAGCGCGACGAATCCGCCGAGGGAGTTCCCGACGACGTGACAGGGTGCGAGATCGAGATGCTCGATCAGGGCCGCGGCGTCCTCGGCGAGAACGTCGACCGCCAGTTCGTCCCGCGCCGCCGGGGCGCTCTCACCCTGCCCACGATGGTCGTAGGCGACCACCCGGTACCCGTCGTCGGCGAATCTCTGCACGAGCGCGTCGAACATCGTGTGATCGAAGAAGAGCGAGTGGCTGAACACGATCGGCACCCCGTCGCGCGGACCGACGTCGACGAAGGCGAGTTCCGTCCCGTTGACCGATGCTCGAAGCATGAGAAACCTCCTGGATCCGGGCCACCGCACCGCGCTGTGGCGCTCGTCACTACACTGCCGACGAGCGTAGGGAGCGGTCCGGTCGCAGCACTCGTCGATCCGCGCAGGACCCTGCCCGTCCCGCGCACGGCCGGTGAGGAGGTCACGGTGACAGCGGACTACCAGGTGCAGTTCACGACGACCCGCCGCGTGCCGCGGCGCGACCGCGCCGAGTTCTGGACCGACCACGTGCGGTTCAACCACGGCACCCTGGACTACTTCTTCCCCGCTCCGGGCGAGCGGTCGCCGGCCGACTTCGCCGGCGCCACGCACGTGCAGCGCTGCGGGAATCACCAGCTCGTCGAGTTCTGGTCCGATCGGATCACCTACGCGCGGACCGCGCGGCACGTCCGGGCGGACGACGACCGGAGCATGCGACTGTTCGTGCCGAAATCCGGCACCCTCACCGTCGCGCACGACGGGGTCACGCTGCCGGTGCCGGTCGGCCGCGCGGCCCTCGTGTCGATGGCCCGCCCCTTCGAGCTCCTCCATCGCGCGCAGACCCGGGCGTGGGTGCTCACCGTGCCCGAAGGGTGCCTGCCCGACCGTGCCGTCGCCGACGGGCCGAGCGTGCTCGACCTGCGCCGCGGCGTCGCGTCGGTGGCGGAGACGATGACGCGGGCGCTGGCCCGGGAACGGAAGTCGTTGTCCGGTCCCGCATTCGTCACGATCAGCGCGCGGGTGATCGAACTCGTGGCCGTCGCCCTGGCCGACCTGCGCGACGGCATCCGCCCGGGCGGCCTGGAGGCGGTGGCCGCGGCCGCCCGGGCCTACGTCGACGAACGTTCGGACGATCCTGACCTGACACCGGCGTCGATCGCGCGCGACCTGGGCTGGTCGCTGCGGCAGCTCCAGCTCGCGTTGCGGACGGCCGGCACCACGCCCGCCGAACTGCTCCGCAACCGGCGGCTGGACCGCGCCCGCAGCCGCCTCGAGGACCCACGCTGGAGCGCGGTCGCCGTGGGCGACATCGCGTTCGCCTCCGGCTTCGGATCGCTCAGCGCGTTCGGGACGGCGTTCCGTGCCCGCTTCGGGACCACCCCGCGGGCGGTGCGCGTCCCGGCCCCGGCGGCCTGGCCGTGAGGAGGCGGCACCGGCTCAGCGCAGCAGCGTCGCCCGCAGGGTCGCCGTGAGCCACGCCCGGTACTCGTCCACGTCCCAGCCGCAGTCGCGGCGCAGCAGCGCATGCACCTGCGGAGAACCCAGCGTGTAGAGCACGTGTGCCGCGTGATCGACGCTCACGTCGTCGCGCAGCAGCCCGTGCCGGTGCAGCCCGACCGCGATCGTGCGCGCGTTGTCCGCGGTGGCGCGGGCGTCCTCGTCGGCGAACCGGCGCATGTCCGGGTCCGCGCCCGACGACTCGACCGAGGTCATCAGCAGCCCGCCGGCCCGCTCGAGCAGGTCCGCGCCGTAACGGACCACCTGCTCGACGATGCGTTCGGCGTCCGATCCCGCCGGGCCGGAGGCGACCCGCCCCGGGCGCGAACGCTCGGCCGGAGCCGGATCGTCGCCGGCCGAGTCCGCGGACCCGCCCGCGACCGCGGCGTCGAGCGCCTCCCGGAACAGTTCGGACTTGCCGCCGGGGAACGCCGTGAAGACGGTTCGCACGGCGACCCCGGCCGTCTCCGCGATCTGCTTGACCGTGGTGCTGACGTACCCGCGATCGACGAAGAGCCGGGCGGCAGCGTCGACGACGGTCGCCCGGGTACGGCGCGCGGCCTCCTCGCGCAGCGGCGAACTGTAGGTCCTCTTGGCATGCTGGGACATCGATCTCAGCGTATCAGCATCGGTTGCATCGAAACTGCAACAGATTTCGGAGGCCTGCAGGCGCGACGACGACCGGGCATGCTGGTCGGGTGCATACCTTCGAGGTCTGGGCTCCGACCCCGCAATCCGTCCGGCTCCGCGTCGACGGCACGGACCACCCCATGCGCCGGGACGACGACGGCTGGTGGCGCGCCGAGGTCGACGCCTCCCCCGGTGCCCGCTACGGGTACGTCCTCGACGACGACGAGACCGTGCTGCCCGACCCGCGCTCGCCGCGGCAACCCGACGGCGTGCACGGCCTGTCCCAGCTGCACTCGCTCGACGAGAGCGCCTGGACCGACGCGTCCTGGACCGGTCGGCAACTCGCCGGCGGAGTGGTCTACGAGCTGCACGTGGGCACCTTCACCGATGGTGGCACCTTCGACGCGGCCGTCGACCGCCTCGACGACCTCGTCGAGCTCGGGGTGGACCTCGTCGAGCTGATGCCGGTCAACGCCTACAACGGCACCCGCGGCTGGGGCTACGACGGGGTGCTCTGGTATGCGGTGCACGAGCCGTACGGCGGCCCGGACGGCCTGCAGCGCTTCGTGGACGCCGCCCACGCCCGCGGCCTCGGGGTGATCCTGGACGTGGTCTACAACCATCTCGGACCGTCCGGCAACTACCTGGACCGCTACGGCCCGTACCTGTCCGGCGGGCAGGGCACGTGGGGCGCATCGGTCAACCTCGACGGGCCGGACTCCGGCGAGGTGCGCCGCTACATCCTCGACAATGCCCTGCGGTGGATGCGGGACTTCCATATCGACGGGCTGCGCCTGGACGCGGTGCACGCACTGGTCGACCACACCGCCGTGCACGTGCTCGAGGAACTGGCCGTCGCGACGTACCGGATGTCCGCGCACCTCGGCCGGCCGCTGAGCCTGATCGCCGAGAGCGACCTGAACGATCCGAAGACGATCTCGCCCCGCGCCGCCGGCGGCTACGGCCTGCAGGCGCAGTGGGACGACGACATCCACCACGCCGTGCACGCCGCCGTCTCCGGCGAACGACAGGGCTACTACGGCGATTTCGGTTCGCTCGACTGTCTCGCCCGCACCCTGCGGCACGGGTTCTTCCACGCCGGGACCTATTCGAGCTTCCGCGGGCGCACGCACGGGCGCCCGCTCGACGTCGGGCGCATCCCGGCGAGCGCCCTGCTCGCCTACACGTGCACCCACGACCAGGTGGGCAACCGGGCGATCGGCGACCGGCCCGGTCACTACCTCGACCACGGTCAGCTCGCCGTCAAGGCCGCGCTGGTGCTCACCTCCCCCTTCACGCCGATGTTGTTCATGGGCGAGGAGTGGGACGCGAGTTCACCGTTCCAGTACTTCACCTCCCACCCGGAACCCGAGCTGGCCCGGGCCACCGCCGAGGGACGCCGGCGCGAGTTCTCCGAGCACGGATGGGACGCCGAGGACGTGCCCGACCCTCAGGATCCGGAGACGTTCCGGCGGTCGACCCTGAACTGGGCCGAGCGCGCCGAGCCCGGCCACGCGCGGGTGCTCGACTGCTACCGGCAGCTGCTGGCGCTGCGCCGCGAACGCGCCGAGCTGACCGATCCGTGGCTCGAGCACCTGCACGTCGACTACGACGAGGACGAGCGCTGGATCGTGATGCACCGCGGCGGCCTTCATGTGGCGTGCAACCTCGGGCCCGACCCGGTGACCGTGCCCTTCGGTGGTGCTCCCCGGGTGTGGTGGGAGCCGGTTGTGGTCAACCGGACCGGGTCCGCGACGCTCGTGCCGGGGCACTCGTTCGTCGTGCTCGACTCTGCCGTCACACCGCGGGTCTGAGGCCGCGCAGGGTCACCGCAGGCCGTAGGCCGCGCAGGGTCACCGCAGCCGGAGGCGCACAGGATCACCGCCGGCGGAGCATGCGCAGGGTCAGCGCGGCGGTGGCCGCCAGGATCACCGCCGTGGCGGCCGCGGCCCCGTGCGTGCCGGCGACGAACGCGTCCCGCGCCGACTCGAGCAGGGCCTCGGCCTCCGCCGCCGGGAGTCGTCCGGCCGCGGCCACCGCGCCGCCGAGGGTGTCGAACTCGTGGCCGGAGCTCGGAATCCCGAGCCGGGAACGGTAGACGGCCGTGACGACGCTGCCGAGCACTGCCACCCCCAGCGCGACACCGAGTTCGTACGCCGTCTCCGACACCGCCGACGCGGCGCCGGCCCGGTCCGCCGGGGCGGCCCCGACCACCAGGTCGGTGGTGAGGGTCAGCGCGACGCCGACCCCCACGCCGATGAGGGTGAAGCCGACGACGAACAACCCCGCCCCGTGGGTGGTGCCGAGAGCCAGCAACATCGCCGCACCCACGGCCGCGATGGCCAGAGCACCCGACAGGACGGTCCCGACGGGCAGGCGCCGCACGAGCCATGCCGCTCCGAGCGAGGACAGAGCGCTGGTCGCGGTCCCGGGGAGCATCAGCAGACCCGCCTGTAGTGGTCCGATCCCGAGCACCAGCTGCAGATACTGCGACCCGAAGAACAGCACCCCGGCGAGGGCGAAGATCGCCAGCAGATTCGTCAGTACGGCCGCGGAGAACTCGCGCCGCCGGAACAGAGTGAGATCGAGCAGCGGGTTCTTCGCGACCCGCTGACGGTGCACGAACGCCGCGGCGGCCGTCAGACCGCCGCCCAGCGCGACCAGCGCGGCGGCATGCGGGCCGTGCAGCGCCGTTTCCTTGACCGCGTAGACGATCGGAACCACGGCCAGCAGCGACAGCGCGGCCCCCGGCAGGTCGAAGCGGCCCGGGTGCGGATCCCGCGATTCCGGGACGAGGAACGGCCCGGCGAGGACGAGCACCGCCATGATCGGCAGGTTGATCAGGAAGACCGACCCCCACCAGAAGTGTTCGAGCAGCCAGCCGCCCACGAGCGGGCCGAGCGCGGCGCCGCCGCCGGCCATCGCGCCCCACACGCCGATGGCGACGGTCCGCTCCCGCGGGTCGGTGAACATGTGCCGGATGAGCCCCAGGGTCGCGGGCATGAGGGTGGCGCCGGAGATTCCCTGCAGTGCACGCGCCAGGATCAGCATCTCGGGGCTCACCGCCCACGCCGCGACGGCCGAGGCCGCGGCGAAGCCGACGGCGCCGACCAGCAGGAGCCGGCGACGGCCGACGCGGTCGCCGAGCACGCCCATCGTCACGAGCAGGCCGGCGACGGCGAACGAGTACACGTCGATGATCCACAGCAGCTGCACCCCGCTCGGGGCCAGATCGGCACTGAGGAAGGGCAGGGCGAGGTCGAGAACGGTCGCGTCGACCGCGATCAGCAACACGGCACAGGCGAGTACCACCAGCCCCGCCCAGGTGCGCACACCCGCGGGCGCAGGCCCGGTCCCCGCGTCCGCCGGGCGGAGCCCCGGCATCTGCCCGGTGTTCGTCATCCGTCTTCCCTCCACACTGAACCGTCCAGCCGGTACAGAAATACGGTAGCACCGACCGTCCGGACGGTACAAAGACAATCGGTAGAATCGGCCCATGGCCTCCGACACCCGCGACCGCATCCTCGACGCCCTCGAACGCACCCTCGTCGACGTGGGGGTCGCCCAGGTGACGCTCGAGGGCGTCGCGGCCGCCGCGGGCGTCTCGAAAGGCGGCCTGCTGTACCACTTTCCGACCAAGGAGTCGATGCTCGCCGCGATGGTGCGGCGCCTCGGCGAACGGGGCGACGCCCGGCTCGCCGATGCCGTCGCCGGCGGCACCCCGGTCGCGGAGTGGTATCTCGCCGATCCGGACGAGACCGGCGACGCCGCGGAGATGGCCCTGTTCCGGTCCACGGTGGCGGCGCTGCGCAGTGCCGACGGCCAGCACGACGACGTGCAGCGCGCGGTGGTCGAGGTGATGCGCTCGTGGGACGAGGGCCTGCGCGCCGAGATCGACGATCCCGTCACCGCCGAGATCGTGCGCCTCGTGGGCGACGGCATCTACCTCGGTGCGATGCTCGGCCTCCCGAAGCCCGATCCGGAACTGCACAGACAGGTGGTCGCCCGCCTGCTCGGCTCCGCACACCCCTGATCGCCGGAACCGCCGCCACACCCGCACCGATCGGAATCACCCGGGCGGCGCACGCGGTTCACGGGCGCCGGCACACACCGGACGGGCGGGCCCGGCGGGGACAACACACCTCCCCCGCCGGGAATCCCGTGCGGCTCAGGTGAGATAACGGTAGGCCGGCGAGCCCGGCTCGAGCCGCTGCGCCTCGATCGGCGAGGCCGACATGCGCGCCAGCAGCGGCGACAGGCCGTCCGCCGCCCCGAGTTCGATGCCGACCAGCGCCGCCCCGAATTCCCGGTTGTTGCGCTTGACGTACTCGAACAGCGTGATGTCGTCGTCGGGTCCGAGCACCTCGTCGAGGAACCGCCGCAACGCACCCGGCTCCTGGGGGAAGTCCACCAGGAAGTAGTGCTTGAGGCCGCGGTGCACGAGGGAGCGCTCGATGATTTCCCCGTAGCGGGAGACGTCGTTGTTGCCCCCCGAGATCAGGCACACCACCGTCGAGCCCGGCGCGATGGTCAACCCCTCGAGAGCAGCGACGGACAGCGCGCCCGCGGGCTCGGCGATGATGCCCTCGTTCTGGTACAGATCCAGCATCGCGGTGCACACTGCACCCTCGTCGACCTGGGTCATCCCGAACGGCCCGGTGCCCAGACCGTCGTTGCGGAGCGCCGCGACCAGCGGCAGGTTCGCGTGGGAGACGATCTCGGCGCCGAGCCGGGAGACCACCGCGTACGGCACGTCGCCGACCCGCTTGACGGCGGCACCGTCGACGAACGGATCCACCTCGGGCAGGGTCACCGGTCCGCCCGCGACGAGGGCCGCGGTCATCGACGCCGCGCCGGCCGGTTCCACCCCGACGATGGAGGTGGACGGCGACTTCTCGTGCAGGTACGCCGCGATGCCGGCCAGACAACCGCCACCGCCGACCGGAACCAGCACCAGGTCCGGCGCCGCGGGCAGCTGCTCGAGCACCTCGCGGGCGATGGTCCCCTGCCCCGCCGCGGTGCGCGCGTCGTCGAACGGCGCGACCATCGTCGCGCCGGTACGCGCGACGTCCTCGGCGGCGGCGGCCGCCGCCGCGTCGAACGTGTCGCCCGTGGGGATGAGTTCGACGAAGGCACCGCCGTGCGCACGGATGCGGTCCCGCTTCTGCTTCGGGGTCCGGGTGGGCACGTAGATCCGGCCCATCACCCCCATCGCCCGGCAGGCGTAGGCCACACCCTGCGCGTGATTGCCGGCGCTGGCCGTCACCACACCCGCCTCGCGTTCGGCGGGAGAGAGCTGCGCCATGACGTTGTATGCGCCGCGCAGCTTGTAGGAGCGGACGCGGGTGAGGTCCTCGCGCTTGAGATAGACGTTCGCGCCGGTGAGGACGGAGAGCCGCTCGCTGTGCTCGAGCGGGGTGGGCGCGACCACCGCCGAAATTCGCTCCGCCGCGGCCTCGATGTCGGCCACGCTCAGGGCGGGCAGGTGCATCGGATCGGCGGCTCGCGAGGTAGTGGTCACCTACCTATGCTGCCACTGCCCGCCCGGAACCCCCAACGCGGGTTTCGTCACCCCGCCGGCCACACCCGGCTCCCGCGCTCGCGCGTCAGCGCGGTTCCAGGATCAGGAGCGGGATCTCCCGGTCCGTCTTCTTCTGGTACTCCGCGTAATCGGGGAAGGCCTCGACCGCGCGCCGCCACCACAGATCCTTCTCCTCGCCGTGGACCTCGCGGGCGGTCATGTCCCGGACCGTCGGCCCGTCACGCAGTTCGACGTGCGGGTCCGCCAGGACGTTGTAGTACCAGACCGGATGCTTCGGGGCACCGCCGAGGGAGGCGACCACCGCGTAGACGCCGTCGTGCTCGACCCGCATCAGCGGGGTCTTGCGCAGCTTGCCGGTCCTCGCTCCGCGGCTGGTCAGCACGACGACGGGCCGGCCGTTCAGGGTAGTACCCTCGGTACCGCCGGAACTCTCGTACAGCGCCACCTGGTCGGCGGCCCACTGGGACGGACTCGGTTCGTATTCTCCGGTGAGAGGCATGGCCCCGATTCGACCACGCCCGGCCGCCCCTCGCTGCCAAAACACGGCTCATCTGTCAAACCACCAGCGAAGAAGGGTCGCCAGGCAACCGACGTGCATTCAACGTCTCGACCAGCCGCCGGATCACTGGCTTCGGCTCGGACTCCCGATGCAGCCGCAACGCGCGTTCACGCAGCTGGCTGGGCACTTCCACATTCTCACGTGTATGGGTGCCAGAATATGATTAGCGTGACTAATTATCGGTTACATTGGCAGTTCGGGGCGTGGACACTCGAGAAGGACCGGTCTTGCTGTATTCGCCGAAGCGCGTCTGCCGGCCGGTCGGCCGCGACGATCGCGCCGACGGCAAGACGAAAGGATGCTGGTCCGAGTCCGTCACAACGGTGGCAACGTACTGATCGCATGGAAGCCCAACGGTTTCATTCCGGGGTGTCCGCGCACCGCCGCGCCTACCTGCGCAAAGGATGCAGGTGCGGGCCTCGACCTCACCGACCACGCGGTTGACCGGCGCCGGCGTGGGGCGACAGTCAGCCAGGTCGAACCAGTCCGAGAGGGACTCGAGCAGCCAGGGGTGTCGAGCAGACCGCCGACCAGCAGGACGGGCAGTCCTCCCGCCTCCAACGGTGGGGCCGTAACTCCTCGGACCAGGTTGTGTGACTGCTGCCGCTGCCGAAGGGCACGTGCCTCCTCGTACAGGGGCACGTGCAGCGCGGTGGCGAACCGGTCGGCCGCACGCAACAGATCAACAGCCATGTGATAACTCTTGCGTGGATGACCTCGGTCACTCGACGGGGAAATCCCTCGAACTCGCCGTCCACCCGCTCCGATCGGGGACAACCCGGCGCGTCCGGTCCAGGGTTTCCCCCGTCGCCGGTCACCGTGCCCGTGCCGAATGCTGTTCTACGTCAACCATTCGTGCCGGCGGCTCATCACCCGCCCGGCGCACACTGCGAGGGAGAACACCTTGACCAAGAACGTGTGTCGTGCAGCGGTGGCCGCCCCCAAGGCGATCCATCCCGTCAGGCTCGGCCCGCTTGCTCCCGCATCCGCGTCGATGTTCAGGGTGCCGGTCGTGGGCGGGTCGTGGGCGCGGCACTGTCACGTCGAGCGCCCACCTATCGGGAATCGGCAGGTCAGGTAGTCGACTACTCGTTACCGCCGCAGGACGAAGTGCGAGGCCTTCTGCACGGATGCTCTCCCCAGACCCGATATGGGACTTGCGAGTGCGTCGCAGGATGTGCCGATGAAGTGAGGGCGTCATGACCGAAGACGCAGCGATCGCCGAAGCCACGGGACGGTTCACCTCCGCCCGGCGCCGAAGCGGCTCGCCCGGCAGCGTGTCCGCCGTCGTCCGGTCCGGCCGCTGACTGCACGGTTCGTCCTGTCCCCACCCGTGGCATTTCCTCTCGGGGTAGAGATTTGCAACCTGGGGTGCCTACTGGGGGCAGCGGCGCCGGCACATTGTGGTAGGCGATCAGCTGCGCACCAGGCGGAGCGCAACGATGCAGAGATTCCGGGTAGGCCCGGCGCTCCCGAACCTGACCCCAGCCCCTACGTGTGGGGTCGCCCAAGGGCACCCGTGACGGTGACCCGATCGGGCCAGACCTCACCACATCGGGAAGCGACAAGAAGAGCAGGGACCGAAGTCCCGGGAGGAGCACGGCATGGTAACGAGCGGTCGAAGTCATGGACGCGAACAGCGGCGGGTCGTCGACTACCTGGTCGATGCGGTGGCCGCGCTGGGCGTGCGGAACATCTTCGGGGTGGACGGCGCCAACATCGAGGACCTCTACGACGCGGTCTTCGATGCCGACGTGGATGTGACCGGGGTGGTTGCCAAGCACGAGTTCTCCGCGGCCACCATGGCCGACGGGTACGCACGCTCGTCGAGTGGGCTCGGTGTTGTCGCCGCCACCTCGGGTGGTGGCGCGATGAACCTGGTCGCCGGACTGGCCGAGTCCTACACCTCGCGGGTGCCGGTGCTGGCCCTGGTCGGTCAGCCACCGACCACGTTGGAGGGCGGCGGGGCGTTCCAGGATTCCAGCGGCCGGGCGGGTTCGATCGACGCTGCGCGGTTGTTCTTCGAGATCTCCCGCTACTGCGCGCGGGTCGAGCGGCCCGAGGACATCGCCGAGCACCTGGAGCGGGCGGTGTCCGCGGCGCTGTGCGGTGGGCCTGCGGTATTGCTGTTGCCCAAGGATGTTCAGCAGGCCACCGTTACGGGGCCCCGGTTCACCCCGCCGACCCGCCGGGTGGTTCGCGATCACATCGGGCTGGCCCGGGTCGCCGAGATGATCGCCGCGGCCCGGCGGACCGGCAAGATCGTGCTCATCGTCGGCGATCAGGTGGCGCGCAACGATGCCCGCGCGCAGGTGCGGGCGTTGGCCGTCGCGTTGGACGCGGCGGTCGGGGTGGCACCGGATGCGAAGGATTGCTACGCCGCCGACGAGCATGGATTCTGCGGTGTGGCAGGCATAATGGGCCACGCCGAACTCGTCGACGCCGTGCAGCAGGCGGCGTTGTGCCTGCTGGTGGGCACCCGGATGCCGATGACCGCACGAGCCGGGCTCGACGGTGCGCTGGCCGGAGTGCCGGTGGCCAGCATCGGCGCCGAACCACCCTATGCGCCCACGGTGCACGCGGTGAGCATGGACCTCGGGTCGACACTGGACGAGCTCACGGCGCTGTTCGACGTCGACGGCGTACCGGAACCGGCAGGCCCGCAGGCCCTGACGACGCTGGAGGTACCCGACTCCTCGGGGCCGGGGCTGCGCTACCGCGAGGCCGTGGAGGCGATCACAGCGATGCTGCCGGCGGGAGCGGACGTGTTCGCCGACGCCGGGAACACGGGCGCATCGGTGGTGCATCATCTTTCGGTGCCCCGCGGCGGGCGGTTCGTGGTCGCCCTCGGGATGGGCGGCATGGGCTACAGCTTCGGCGCGGGGATCGGCTCGGCGTTCGCGCGGAACAGAAGGACGTTCGTGATCGCCGGGGACGGCGCGTTCTTCATGCACGGCCTGGAGATGCACACCGCGATCGAGCACGACCTGCCGGTGACATTCATCGTGTTCAACAACAACGCGCACGCGATGTGCGTGACCCGCGAGCAACTGTTCTACCGCGATCGATACAGCTTCAACCGATTCCGGCCGGCCCTGCTCGGCGAGGGGATCGCGGCGATGTTCCCGACGCTGCCGGCATTCGCCGCGCGAAGTGTCGGCGAGCTGACCGACGCGCTGGCACGCAGCGCGCACACCGAAGGGCCGTCGTTCGTAGCGGTGGACTGCGATCCCGACGAGATACCACCGTTCCTGCCGTTCCTGACCAGCCCCCGATAAAGAACCGAAGGAGAGAAATCGTGACCATCAGTCTTCCCGCTCTGAGCGACATCGCCGAGGATCTGATCCCGGGTGTGCTGCGGATCGAAAATTCCGACAAGGAGGCCACCACACCGATCATCGTGGACATGCTGCGGTCGGTGTACCCGCACGACCAGGTGTTCGGTCAGTTCTGCCCGGTCAACGCCTACATCGCGGCGCCGCCGCGTGAGGTGTACGAGTACCTTGCGGACACCCGGTGTCTGGAGGAGTGGACCTACAGCCTGCGCGGGTTCACCGAGACCGACGAGCCCGGGCTGTGGCTCTCCTACGACCGACTCGGCGACCAGACGAAATGCTATGTGCGCACCGTCGCGAACCCCGACGCGATGACGGTGGACTACCACTGCGCGTGGGACCAGGGCCGACACCTGTGGATGATCTATCTGATGCGGGTGGTCGACGCGCAGGTGGTGCTCAACAAGCCCGGATCGGTGGTGCTGTGGACCAACTGCCGCCACCCGTTCTACGACGAGAACCCTTACCCGGAGACGGCACCGGCGAACCGCCCGGTGTGGGTCGGCGACTTCTGGGACATGTTCTCCGCCGGACATCAGTTGGAGATGGACAACCTCAAGGCCATCTGCGAGTACCGCGCCACCCACGGTCTGCCGATCAAGCCGGAATGGATGAAATGAGCATGACAGTGCACGCACCGATGACAGCGGCCCGGCCCACGGTCAGCCTGGTCGACGTCGCCAGCTATCTACCGGAGAATCGGGTTCCCACCGAATATTTCACTCAGTTCTCCCGCTCGGACCGGATGGCGAAGAACGTCATGTTCCGCTCGCCGAAGTATCGGCACCACGTGGCCCGTGACGAGACTGCGGTGGACATGGTGGAGCGGGCGGTGGCCCCGCTGATCGACAGGCACGGCGCGGACACGATTTCGAACGTGGATGTGCTGCTCACCCACACCCAGCTGCCCGACAACCCGGTGCTCGGCTGCGGCCCGGAGGTGGCCCGCCGGTTGGGATTGCGCCCGGACTGGGTGATCGACGTGCACAACGGCGGCTGCGCGTCGTTCGTGCACATGATGGCGCTGGCCCGGACCATCCTGCAGAACTCCGATGCGACCACGGCGCTGGTCGCCACGACCCAGAACAGTGCGGGACAGGTCTTCACCCAGAGCGAGATCCGAGGGTTGGCGCATGCCTCGGTCCCCGGCGACGGCTGCGGGGTCGGCCTGTTGACCAAATCCGACGACGCCCCGATCCTGGGCATCGAATGCCGCACCTATCCGGAGTTCGGTGGGGACATGACCTTCGAGGGAGTTCCGGTCTCCGATCGCAAGTACTGGGAGCCGGGCCTCGGGCAGGTCTGCGTGGGGTTCACCGAGTCCAAGATCACCAAGGTGTTCGCCCGCGGCAACCGGCTGGTGCCGGAGGTGGCGCTGGCGGTCTGCGATCGGATCGGCGTGCAATCCGCCGAGGTCGACACCTTCGTCACCAACCAACCCAACCGGCTGTTCCTGCGGAACTGGCGCGAGGCCATGCAGCTGACCCCGGAGCAGCACCCGGACACCTTCGACGAGTGCGGAAACCTTTTCGGCGCCGGCATTCCGGTGACGCTGGATACCGCCAACCGGGACGGGCGCATCGGCAACGGGTCACTGGTGGTGCTGGCCGGATTCGCCCACGCCGGCGACTTCGCCGGTGCGGCCGCCGTCCGATGGGGAGCGGGGCCGACGCCATGACCGGCGAGATCGCGGAGGCGACGACACCGTCGGCGGGGAGCGGCGTGACCAGGCCGATGCCCCACTTCGAGCTCGGGCTGAGCGAGAACCCGTTCCCGCCGTTGCCGTCGGTGCTGGCGGCGCTGTACGAACAGATGGCCCGGGCGAATCGATATCCGGAGTTTCTGCCGCAGCGGCTTCCCCGGATCATCGCCGACCGGGTCGGTGTGGACCCGGAGCAGGTGGCGGTCGGTTCGGGCGCGACGGGGGTGGCGATGCAGATCATGCAGGCCGTGCTGCGAAGCGGCGAAACCATGGTGTTCGCGAACCCGACGTTCGACGGTTATCCGATCATGGCCGACATGTTGGGCGTGGAAGCGGTGGCGGTGCCGCTCGATCATGGTGGTCGCCAGGATCTGTGTGCGATGGGCGAGGCGGTCGACGACCGGACCGGGCTGGTGGTGGTGTGCCGGCCGCACAACCCCACCGGCACCCTGGTCTCCGCGGCCGACCTGGAGGTGTTCCTGTCCTCGATTCCGCCGCAGGTGGTGGTGATCCTCGACGAGGCCTACGTCGAGTTCATCGACGCCGCCGACGCGGTCGATGTGCTCGGCCTCATTCGCCGCTACCCCAATATTCTGGTGCTGCGGACGTTTTCGAAGGCATTCGGGCTGGCCGGGCTGCGCATCGGGTACGTATTCGGAGGGCGGGAGCTGGTGGCGCGGGTGCGGCGCCGGCAGCTGCCGTTCGGGATGAGTTGCGCGGCGGTGGCGGCGGTGACCGCCTCCTATGCGGCGGAGGACGAACTGCGGGACCGGGTCGCGCGGATCACCGCCGAACGCGAACTCTTGTGGGTGGCGTTGCGGCAGAACGGGGTGCATGTTCCCCGCAGCCATGCCAACTTCCTCTACCTGAACGGGTCGCGCATCGCACCGGCGCTGCAGCGCGCCGGCATCGTGGCAAAACCCTACGCCGACGGCAGCGCCCGCATCGCGGTGGGCGATCCCGCCGCCGGCCGCGCGGTGCTGCGGGCACTGCAGGCGATCTGAGGGCCGCGGTATGTCGACGATGTTGCCGCGTGCCTCGCAGTTACGTGCGGCCGGGCGCGGTGCTGTTCGCACGCTCACCGCCGGGGCCGATCCCGATCGCTATTTTCGGTGGCGGCGCGACCGCGACGGTGACCCGTTCGAGGTCCGGTTTCCCGGCTTCACGCCGATCCTGTTCACCGGACATCCCGAGGGTGCCCGAGATATCTTCCGTGCGCCCGTCGATCTGGTCGAGCCCCCGACACCGAATCCGATCGCGCCGCTGGTCGGGGACGCGTCGCTGATCTTGATATCCGGAGAGCGGCACCGCCGGGAACGGAAATTGTTGACACCACCGTTCCACGGGGAGCGGATGCGGGCATACGGCGAGATCATCCGCGATTCGACCCTCGATGAGATCGCCGACTGGACTCCGGGACGCATCGTCGACTCGCGGTCTGCCCTTCGGGCCATCACCCTGCGCGTGATCCTGGAGGCGGTGTTCGGGCTCACCGGCACCGAACGCCCGGCCGAATACATCCGGGTGGTCGCCGATTTCCTCGCCGCCTACACCGGCCCGCTGATGTTGGTTCCACCGCTGCGCCGCGGTGTGTTCGGACACGCGCCCTGGGATCGGTTCGTCCGCGCCCGCGACGAATTCGATGCGTTGCTGACCGAGGACATCGAGCGCCGGCGCGCGGAGCCCGAGGACGGCCGGGTGGACATCCTGAGCATGCTGCTCGCCGCGACCTACGAAGACGGGTCGCGGATCGACGACGGCGAACTGCGCGAGGAACTCCGCACATTGCTGGTGGCCGGGCACGAGACCACCGCGACCTCGGTGTGCTGGGCGTTGTTCCATCTGCACCGCCACCCTGAGGTCCGCGAGCGGGTGATAGCCGAGGTGCGGGACCTGGGCGCGACGGCGGCGCCCGAGGACCTCGCTCGGTTGCCGTACCTGGACGCGGTGTGCCACGAGACGCTGCGGTTACACCCGCCGGTGCCGATCGTGCTGCGCCGGCTGACCGGGCCGCTGCACGTGCGCGGCGTCCCGGTAGCCGCGGGCGCAACGGTCGGTATCGCCCTGCCGCTCCTGCATTCGCATCCGGATGTCTGGGAACGACCCGACCGGTTCGATCCGGAGCGTTTCGTCGGGCGGCACTACAGTCCGTTCGAATTCGCGCCGTACGGCGGCGCGCATCGACGGTGCATCGGGTTCGCCCTGGCGGAGTACGAGATGCCGATCGTGCTGGCGACCATCCTGTCGCGGGTCCGGCTGGCTCTGCCGGAGCGGGCCCTACGCCGGCCGCCGCCGGTGTCGGTCCCACACAACATCGCGACCGGGCCGCGAAGGCCGATCATGTTCGAAGTGTTGGGCCCGCGGCACCAGGACGACCGTTCGGACGGGTCGTCGGTCCCGCACGGTCCGGGGTGATGTCGAGCGCGGCGGCGCCCGGTGTTCCGGGCGGGGATGAATCCGATTGCCGACGATCGAGAGCAGGATCGAGATGAGCACCACCACCGACGGCTACCCGGCCGGGCCCGGGTCGCAACGCCCTCGCCATGGTGCAGACTGCGGCGCTCACGGCGGCGCCGGTAAACGCGACGACGAGCCGCGACACGCGGCATCGGAGGAACAACAGCTCACCACCGCGCATGGCAAACGATCGCGAAGGAGCGACGACGTCATGGTGACACGGCTCGCCACCCTCATCGTCGACCGTCCCCGCCGGGTTCTCGCCGGCGCCCTGGCCTTCCTGGTGCTCGCCGGTGTGTTCGGCACGGGTGTCTCCGCCGAGCTGAAGGTCGGCGGTTTCGACGACCCCGGCTCGGAATCGTCTCTGGCCGAGGCCTTCCTCGACGAGCGCTTCGGCGGCTCCACACCCAACCTGGTGTTGCAGGTCACCGCCCGCGCCGGCGATGTGAACAGCCCCGAGGTGATGGCCGCGGCGCAGCGGCTCGAGCGGCGGATCGCGGCGGAGCCGGAGGTGACCGAGGTCGGCTCCTACTGGACCACGCGGCTGCCGGATCTGCGCAGCACCGACGGCCGGTCCGGGCTGGTGCTGCTGCACGTCGGCGGCACCGCGGAACAGGCCGCCCGGCACACCACGACGATCCTCGCGGAGCTGCCCGAGGACCCGGCGGTGCGGGTGGCGGCCGGGGGCAAGCTGGGGCTGACCGACGCCCTCGAGACCCACGTGGCGCAGGACCTGAAGCTGGCCGAATCGATCGCGCTGCCCGCGACGCTGCTGCTGCTGATCATCGTGTTCGGCAGCGTGGTGGCCGCGCTGCTGCCGCTGAGCCTGGGCGTGGCCTCGATTCTGGCGACGATGCTGGTGCTGTTCGTGCTGGCCCAGGTCACCGACGTGTCCGTCTACGCGCTGACCGTGGCCACGGCATTCGGGCTCGGCCTCGCCATCGACTTCGGGCTGCTGCTGGTGTCCCGGTTCCGCGAGGAGCGGGCCGCCGGGCATCCACCACGGGAAGCGGTGATCGAGTCGGTCGCGACGGCCGGCCGCACCATCTTGTTCAGCGCGGCCACCGTGACGGTGGCGATGGGCGGGATGCTCGTGTTCCCCATCTACTTCCTGCGGTCGGTCGGGTTCGCGGCGATGGCGGTGGTGGTGACGGCGGCCGTGAGCGCAGTGGTGGTGCTGCCGGCGATTCTGGCACTGCTCGGTGGGCGAATCGACTCGTTGGCGGTGCGGCGCCGACGCGACCGGCTGGCGGCGGATTCGCCGTTCTGGCGTCGCACCGCGGCGGCGGTGACGCGCCGACCGGTGCGCGCCGCGCTGCCGGTGCTGATGCTGTTGCTACTGATGGGCCTTCCGGTCCTGCACGCCCGGTTCGCGACCCCGGACGAGCGAGCGCTGCCGGTCGATTCGGCCGCGCGTCAGGTCACCACCGCGATCCGGGACGACTATGCCGCCGACAGCTCGGACGCGGCGATCTTGGTGGCGCGCAACGACGCGGCGGCGCTCGAGCGGGTGGCCCGCGAGGTGTCCGCGCTCGACGAGGTGGCCCGGGTGGACGGCGCCTTCGGCCGCTACCAACACGGGATGCTGGTGGCCGGTCCGGGACCGCAGAGCGCGCGCTTCACCGCCGACGATGCCGGGTACGTGCTGGTCGAACCGACGGTGGACGCGCAATCGGAACCGGCCCAGGACCTGGTGCACGAGATCCGGGCGCTGCCGGCGGTGGCCGAGAACCGCGTTGCCGTCGGCGGCCCGACGGCGACGCTGATCGACAGCAATTCCGCGATCGCCGGCCGTCTGCCGTCGGCACTCGCACTGCTGGCCGTGTCGACCTTCGTGCTGTTGTTCCTATTCACCGGAAGCATGATCGTGCCGATCAAGGCGCTGCTGCTCAACGTGTTCGTGCTCATCGCGGTGATCGGCGCGATGGTGTGGCTGTTCCAGGACGGGCACCTGGCCGCGATCACCGGCGTGACGCCCGCACCGCTGAACATCGGCATGGTGGTGCTGCTGTGCTGCATCGCGTTCAGCCTGTCGGTGGACTACGAGATCTTCCTGCTCAGCCGGATCAAGGAGGCGCGCGACGGCGGGGCGGACACCACCGAGGCGACCATCGAGGGCCTGGGGCGCGTCGGGCGGATCGTGAGCAGCGCGGCCGCCCTGCTCACCGTGACCTTGCTGTCCTTCTCGACCGGACTGTCGTTCATGCAGATGTTCGGGATCGGCACTGCGCTCGCCGTACTGATGGACGCCACACTGGTGCGCGGTGTGCTGGTGCCGGCGTTCATGCGGGTGGCCGGCGAGTTCAACTGGTGGGCACCGGGACCGCTGCGCCGACTGCACGCGCGGATCGGGGTGCGCGAGTCCCCGAGGTCGTCCGCTCCCGCAGGGTCGCGGCCAGGCAGCTGAACGTTCGGGTCGGCTGCGGCGTGCACGGGCTGCGCCACCAGCGGGGACTGTCCAGCGGCAGCGTGCCGAACAGCGTCCCCATCACGATGGTCCAGGCTGTCCCTGTGCCGCCGCGGGATTTCGCAGGCCGGGCACGCGAGCTGGGAGGACAGCGCGGTGGCGACCTGGTGTTCGACCACGGTGTCCTGCACCGCGGCGAACAGGTGCTCGGCCCAAACATCGCGGTCGAGGGTTTTCCCCGTCGCCGGTCACCGTGCCCATGCCGAATGATGTTCTCCACGTCAACCACTCGTGCCGGGTGCAACACCCGCCGAAACACACCACGAGAAGAACACCTTGAACAAGAAAGTGTTTCGCGCAGCGATGGCCGTTCCCGAGGCGATCCATCCCGTCAGGCTCGGCCCGCTTGCTCCCGCATCCGCGCCGTTGTTCAGCGTGCCGGTCGTGGGCGCCGTCCCGCCCGACGTGGCGAGGTTGCCGCGGAAACAAGAGTCGGCTACTCGTTACCGCCACGCGGTGAAGTGCGACGGCTTCGTCAAGGATGCTCTCCTCATACCCGATATGAGACCGGCAAGTACGTCGCAGAATGCGCCGATGAAGCGAGGCCTTCATGATCGAGGACGCAGCGATCACCGAAGCCACGAGACGGTTCACCCCCGGCTCGTCGCCGAACAGGCTCGCCCGGCAACGTGCCCGCCATCGCCCGGTCCGGCCGCCGACTGCACGATCCGTCCCGTCCCCACCCGTGACCCTTTCCCTCGGTGTGGAGATTTGCAGCCGTCGGTACTTCGTGGAATCCATAGTGTCGGTCTCGGTTCCACGGTGAACCGCCGACAACCACCGACAACCACCGACCTGATACGCGATAGTTGCCAGGAGCTGGAGATGAACCCACTTGCGTTCCCCCAATCGGACGAGCGATCGATCACAATCGAGTTCGACGAGCTGCACAACGAGATCGACCACATCGACGCGGAAATTCTCGCGGCGGTCGTCCGGCGCACGGAACTCTCTCGGAGAGTTGCCGCGGTCGAGCGGGCCTGCGGCGTCACCGGCACCCCGTACAAGCGCGACCTCGCGGTGATCCACCGCTTCGGAGTGCTCGGTAAGGAAGGTCACTCGCTCGGCAGCCTGCTGATCCGGCTGGCGCATCCGCGCAACCACCGCTGAACTTGCCACCCCAAACCCGACAAGAGGAGGACTTCCGATGAGAAACATCCGACTCAGAAACATCCGACGTGCCGGGTCGGTGGCAGCGGCAGCGGCGCTCGGTCTGCTGGCAGTCGGCACTGCGTCCGCGACCCCGCCGGTCGCCACACCCGAACCCGGCGGGGTCATCCGCATGGACCTGGCACCAGGGGAAACGTGGGAGTGCGAGGGATGGAGTCTCGAGCCGCCGTACCTACAAGTGGTCCCGGACTTCTACAAATTCGAGACCGGACCGAACCCGATCTTCTTCCGATACACACCCGGTACCCGAGCGTTCATCCAGTGCATCGGCACGGGTGCACCGTACTACTACGTCGGCCCAATCGTGACCGCCATCCCATAAGTTCGCGCACGCACTGTCAGCTTCGCTGATGGCCGGCTGCAGCGGATGATCTCGCCGCTCGTGCTCATCGATGTCCTCGATGAGCACGAGGCCCGGTTCTTCGGCCAGATCGGTGCCGCCGCCCTCGCGACCTACCAGCCCGGTACCGCAGGAACGGTGAGAGCGGCGCCCCTGCCCGAGGTGGCTGACGAGCTGACCGAGTGGGGTGTCTCGAGAAGGACGAGGTCCGTGCAGGTCGAAGGGCCGGAGCCGGTAGCGCGAAGCCGGGGCCGTCCCCCGCCTGGAATCGGGTGCTGTCCCGGCAACCGCGTCGCCAGGGGAGGCAGTCGAAGCGCCCTTGACGACGACCACGGGCGGGGTGGATCGCGTACAGCGCCCGGCGGTGATCACACGCAGTCCTTCACGCTGTCCCGGAAGGAGTTGGCGAGCTGCGTCCGGGAGCGGACACCAACCTTGCGATAAACCCGTCCCAGGTGCATCTCGATCGTCTTGACACTGAGGAACAGCTGCGTGGCGATCTCACGGTTCGTGCCACCGTTTGCAGCAAGCTGGGCCACCTCCAACTCCTGTGCGGTGAGCGCGTCGGCAACGCTTCCACTTCGCGCCTTGGCTGGTTGCCCGGCGGCGGTGAGTTCGGTGGCCGCCCGCGCCGCCCACAGGCGAGCCCCAATTCGCTCGAACCCGTCGAGTGAGCAACGAAGATGCTCGCGCGCGTCGCGCCGACGACCCGCCCGACGGAGCCGTTCGCCATAGCACAATCGCGTGCGGGCCGCATCGAACGGCGACGGGCACCGAGCGTGGAAGGCGAGTGCCCGCGAAAAGAACTCGTCGTAATCCCCATCGCCAGCTACCAACGCCATAGCCCGCCAGATCAAAGCACTGAGCGCCGGAGGCAGCGTCAATCCTGCGAATCCCCCCAGCTGATCTCGCATTGTGGCGCTGATGTCCGCACCGACCCGAACGTAGGCCTCGATGAGATCCAGGGACGAGACTCGCACCACCATCGGGTCGCGTACATCCGGCTCCGGGCCTCGATTGACCTCCTCGAGGTATGGAATCGCCCGATCGGGTCGGTTCAGGCTCAGCTCGAGCAGGCCCAATCCCTCCAGCGCCACGTGATGCATCACGCCCAAGCGGGTGACCTCACGCTGTCGCAGCGATTCTGCAGCATGAGCACGGCAGGACTGTTCGTCACCAACTTGCGCTTCGAGCAGCGCAAGGCAGCCCAGCGCCGGACACAGCGTGAAGACGTCACCGATACCGGCCGCCAGTTCGGCCGCCTCCGCAGCCGCGGACCGGCCCGACTGCAGCCGTCCTCGCCTACTGTCGGCGAGCGCTGCAACATGCAGCGCCAGCGGTAGATGGCCCAGCGCGCCGCTGCGCCGTAGCTGATGAAGCAACGGGTCGAGGAACCCCCGCGGATCGATCTCCTCGCCGTACCAGGTCACACCACTGAGCGCGCCGACAAGGACCCACTCGATGTCGGGCTCACCTGCCGCAGGCTTCCGGGTCGACGCGGCCGCCTCCCGCATCCACCGCATGCCGTCCGACTCCTGGCCCATCAGTGTCAGAGCGTTCCCGATGACGGTCTTGCTCAGGAGTTGGGTGTTTCCGTCGGCCGGGGAAGCTGAGTGGGCGGCCTCCCGCGCGAGCGCACAGGCGCCCGCGGGATCACCCGCTGCCAGCGCTCCAATGGCAGCCGTGGCCCGCAACGAGGCCGCCCGCGCGGGGTCTACCTCGCTGACCGCAACCGCGCCGGCCTGCCACACCATGCGGGCGACGCTGGCCCGTCCCGTGTGAAGTTCAATTCGACCGCGCATGTCCGCGATGTCGGCATGCAGGACGGGATCGACCGTGTACTCTTCGGACTTCCTCAGCAGTCGCAGCGCAGTGTCAAGCTGTCCCGCGGAGTGCGCCGCGTTCGCGGCGGCACAGAATCGGCGCGCCTTCGAGGGGCCGTCCCTGGAGAGTTCAGCGGCGCGCTCGAGCGCCAGAGCGGCGCCGGCATAGCCGCTGCGTCTCAGCGCATGGTCTGCAGCCTGTTCGAGGGCTCGAGCGGCGGCCTCGTCAGGCCCCAGAGCGGCCTCGGCGAGGTGCCAGGCCCGGCGTTCCGCCTGTGACGGCGCCGTCATGACGGAGGCAACAGTTCGGTGGAGTGCCCGTAATTGGCCCGGTGTCAGATTGGTCAGTACGGCAGTACGCAGCAACGGGTGCACGAAATGAACATCGGCGACCTCGACGGCGACCAGCCCCTTGTTCTCGAGCGATTCCAGCGCGGCACAATCTCCAGGTTTCGCCGCCAGCGCGGCGAGCACCACCTCGAGGCCATCACCGGCGGCGACCGCGGTGATGCGGAGCGCGTGCAGCGATGCACGGTCGAGGGCGGAGATACGCGGGCCGAAGATGCGTGATGCGGCGTTCTCCGCCGAGAATGGCGCTCGGAGCGGGTCGGTGCCGGTCAGCTCAGCGCGGGTGAGGGTGCCGCTGACCTCATGCAATGCCAGTGGGTTGCCTCCGAGTTCCGCGGTAAGCGCGCGCACGACCTCCTCGGCGGGTGCAGCCGCGAATCGGGCGGTGAGCAACTCCGCGGCGGAATCCTCGTCGAGCGCGCCGATGTTCAGCTGCTCGATGTCCGCGAAGCCTCCGGCGTCGCGCGTGGCGATCAACAGCACGAGTCCCTCGGCCCGCAGTCGGCGTGCAGTGAAGGCGAGTGCCTCGGCGGTGGAGACATCCAACCATTGCGCGTCATCGACGAGCACGAGAGTCGGGGATCTCTCGGCCGTCGTCGCGAGCAACTGAAATGCCGCCGCGCACACAGCGAAGCGGTCACGGGGTCGTTCCGCGCTGAGCGTGAGCGCGCAGCGCAGGGCGTCCGCCTGAACGGCGGGCAGCGAACCGAGCCGATCAAGGACGGGCGTGAGCAATCGTCCTAGCGCTGCGAACGGGAACATGGTCTCCGCCTCGACCCCGCTCACGGACAACACTTTCAGTGTGCGAGCGCCGTCGCGGGCGTAGCGCAGCAGGCTTGTCTTACCGATCCCAGGATCCCCGGTGATGACGAGCGCGGCGCTCGCCCCCGTCAGGGGTTCCGCCAACAACTGATCAATTCGTGCGCATTCCGGCCGCCGCCCGAAAAGCACATTGGAATCGTTTGGGGTGCCGCTCGAGGCGTCGTCGAACACCCGATTGTGCCGCACCATGGTCGATTCGTGCATTGCTCCTTCTCGCTCCTTTATGAGTTCTAGGAAGTTTTCAAATCGACTCGATCAAGTCGTTCCCGGAGCGTTTTCGGTTCGAGGACTCCACCGGAATGGCAGCACCGTCACGCCAGCCGGATCGGTCCGCAACATCTTGTAGCAGTACATCCTTTCGCGGCCCACGGCCGGATATCCGAGCGGCCGCTCGAGGAGACCGTCATGCACGGATACCGACATCAATTGATGGACTTGTTCGACATAGAGGCCGTTCGGACCTCCACATGGGGCCGTCCACCCAGGTCACGAGCGCGTAACCGACGTCGTCCACGCCTCCCCGATGGCCGTTCATTTGTTCCAAACTGAGATTTGCCTCCTTGTCTATCTTCCGCTCGCTCGACCACCCGGAAACCCACCCTGGGTGGGCAATCGATCCACCCTCGGTGTTCCGTGCGGTCCGGCGCAGTCGCCAGTGAGCGATGTCATCTCTGCCCGATCGTGTGCTGGCGCAGTCGCCACCAACGATTTGCAGCATGTTCATCCGACTCGCGCGTCGTACAATCTTGCAGATTGCGCCGAAAAACGGCGCGCTGTCCGGTGCACTACTCGCGCAGCGGGCGCACCGCTTCTGCCGAGGCGTTCCAGCACTCGATTCGAATTCGAAGATTATCGAGCTCATACATCAGTCAGTGATCGCCGCAACGGACTCCGATTGCACCGCGCGTCTGCTACTTCGTCCGCCGTGGTTGTTGTGCGCTGATCGAGTAGTTACTGCACCACCTGATCGTCTTAGCTCGGGAGACAGTAAGCCCGAGTAGTCGGCTCCTCCATTCCCTGAGCTTGATTTTTGACCTGTGCGGTTTACACCGGCCGGTTCCTGCATGTCGGTTCTGACGCGTTTGCCCGCGTGGAAATACGGAGCGGGACGGGTGTTCTTCGAGCCGAAGGGTCGTCCGGGACCGGGCCGGGAGGGTCTCGGCGCACCGGCCGGAGTGGGCATCGTCCGGCAGATGCACCGACACCCGCGACGGACCCGGGCCAGGGTCAGCCGGCCCGGAGGCCGCGGTCGCTCCCAGGGTCGGCGCAGGTCCTCGGCCAGGGGCCGGGCGAGCCGCAGCTGGGCATGCGCCACGATGACGATCCAGGTCCAGCGATCGGCCGTCTCGGGACGGCGGATCGTCGGCGCAGTCCACTCCGACGCCTGCTGGAACTTCTTCGAAGGTGTGCACGAGGAAAGAAGCGGCGCAGAAACATCTGCCACAGTCCGTCGACGTGGTCACCTCCTACGGTGGGGTCCGAGTACCACAGCCATACCGGGGCCGGGTGCCGGTTTCCGGGCAGATGGCCGACGGTCAGTGGGATTACCGTGCCCTCGACGATCGGCAGTGCTCCGGGATGCTCGGCCCACACCCCTTGGTGGATGAGCCTCGGGTTCAGCTGATTCCATGCGGAGGCCGTCGCCGTTCCGTACCGGCCGGTGACCGTGCTCGTGGTGGCCGCGGGTGTGGGCCAGCTGCTCAGGTCGGCGAACCGGAACTGCGGGCCGTGCCGGGGTGGCGCCGGGAAGCACGACACGCGGTCCCCGCGCATTCGGCCCAGGATCCACCCCGGAAGGTCGGTGAGGGCGACCGCCAGCCGAGGCAGGTCGAAACCAGCGTCGAAGATCAGGAGGATGTCCGGGTCACCGTCGCGGTGCTGCCCGGCCGCTCGCAGACGCTCGACCACGCTGCGCACTTGTCTTGCGGTGACGAGTGTTTCATCGTCGTCCGGCTGCAGGCGGACTGCGTCGAACACCGCCGTCCACGAGGTGCGACCCGGCTCGAGCGCGGCGACGAACGAGTACTGCCGGCCGGGGATCAGCTGCGCCCGTCCCGTGCCGCGCCCGTACACGTGGCGGAACGTACGCTGTGGGCTCGTCGGGCATCCGGGCGCGGCCAGGCCCTGACATCGACGGCCAACACGATCGCGCCCTCGCGGTCGCGTGGGATCGACTCGGCGGCAATCATGTTCCGTAGACGATCGATGTCGAATCCGCCCAGGCCGTCGTACAGGGCGCCGTGACCGCGACGGCGTTCGGGTGTCAGGGGCAACTTGACGAGGGTACGGACCGCACCGCCGGAACACAGCACCGCGTCAGTCAACTCGAACAATGCGTCACGACGAGTGGTCAGGCAGTCGTAGAACCGGCCCCGGAACGCCGCCAGGTCGATACGCGTATCGATTGCTCGGCTGCTCGCCGACGGCCCGCACGTCGGGCACACTGATGCCCACGGCCACCATGTGTCCTCGTCTCGGATGTTTCTGTGGAAGGAACCCCAAGATGATCGGGTGGTAACCGTCGCGAGTCGCCGCGACACGCCGAACAACACCGGCCCCTACAGTCGCAGCAGGTCGCCGAGGTGAAGAATCGAGCTCAGAGTGCATCCGAGAACGCTACGAGCCGGTGGCGAGGCATGTGAAGTGTGGGAACAGGTGAACTCCTGGTAAGTCAAGAGTGCTTACGTCACGACCCGACCAAGAGTTCACTGGCCATCATCGCTCATCGCGCCGTGCCCGGCATGCCCCACCCCGGACACGGCCCCCGGACACCAGTGCGCGGTGTACCGTCGTCGTCGCTCACCGACGCCCAGTGGGCGCTGCTCGAGCCGCCCGTGCCGCCGCCGGGCAACATCGACGGCGAGGGCGACGACCCGACCGCCGGGACCCGGCGTCACCGCGCCGATCGGCAATGTTCGGTAGACCGAAAACAAGTCTGCGAGTAGCCTGGCGGACGGGTTCCCCGAGGCGCACGGAGGTCGAGATGACGACGATGGATTCGCCCACCCCCACCCGCCGCCGGCCCGCGTCCGTCGACGTGGCCGGAACCGCATGGCCGCTGTACAAGCTCGAGGCACTCGTCGCGGCCGTCCTGGTCCTCCTGGCGCTGTTCGCGATCACCGCGGATGCGCAGACCGCCGTGCTCACCGCCGCCGCGACCGCCACCGTCGTCTGGTGGGCCCGCCTGCTGCACTACCGCCGCGACACCTGACCGCAGCGACACCCGACCGCAGCGTCGTCCGACTGCAGACACCGTCGGCGGGTCAGGTCGCCAGGCAGGCCGGCCCGAGCAGAGCCTTGAGATCCCCCATCAGCGCCGACGACGGCTCCACCCGCAGGCTGTCGTCCACCTTCAGCACGGTGACCTTGCTGCCGGAGATCAGCCGGACGTGCACGTCCGAGGTACCGGGGTGGCGGGTGAGCACGCTCTTGAGCGCCCCGACCTTGTCGGGGGTGCACAGCCGGGTCGGCATCGACACCGACAGCGGCTTGGCCACCCCGACCTGCGACAGGTCGGGCACGGCGAGATCGTTGGCGATCAACGAGATCCGGTCGTCGCGGATCGACACCCGCGCCTTGACCAGCACCACCGAGTCCTCGACCACGTCCATGCCGTACACCGAGTAGGACTGCGGGAAGAAGAGCACCTCGATGCCGCCGGCGAGATCCTCGAGCTGCGCCGACGCCCAGGTCAGACCGTTCTTGTTGATGCGGCGGTTCACCGACGCGAGGATGCCGCCCACGGTGACCTGGGTGCCGTCCTTGATCGCGCCCTCGAGGATGGTCGGGATCGCGGTGTCCGACTGCTGGGCGAGCACGTGCTCGACGCCGTTGAGCGGATGCCCGGACACGTACAGGCCCAGCATCTCCCGTTCGAGGGCGAGCTTGTGCTTGGTATCCCACTCCTCCTCGGGGATCTTCACGTTGAACACCGAGGTGACCGACTCGTCGGCGTCCGCGCCGCCGAACAGGTCGAACTGCCCGATCGCCTCGGCCTTCTTGGTGCCCATGACCGCGTCGATCGCGTCGGCGTGGACCAGCATCAGGCCCTTGCGGGGATGGCCGAGCGAATCGAACCCACCGGCCTTGATCAGCGACTCGGTGACCTTCTTCGAACATGCGAGCGCATCGATCTTGTTGAGGTAGTCGGAGAAGTCGGTGAACCGGCCCTTCTCCTCCCGCGCCCGGATGATGGACGCCACAACGTTGGTACCGACGTTGCGCACCGCGCCGAGGCCGAACCGGATGTCCTCCCCCACCGACGCGAAGTCGACCCGCGACTCGTTGACGTCGGGCGGCAGCACGGTGATGCCCATCTTGCGGCAGTCCGACAGGTAGACCGCAGCCTTGTCCTTGTCGTCGCCGACGGACGTGAGCAGGCCCGCCATGTACTCGGCGGGGTAGTTCGCCTTGAGGTACGCCGTCCAGAACGAGACGAGGCCGTACCCGGCGGCGTGCGACTTGTTGAACGCGTATCCGGCGAACGGAAGCACCGTGTCCCACAATGCGGTGATCGCGGGCTGGGAGAAGCCGTTGTCGAGCATGCCCTTCTGGAAGCCGCCGTACGCCTCCTCGAGGATCTCCTTCTTCTTCTTGCCCATGGCTCGCCGTAGCAGGTCTGCCTGTCCGAGCGAGTAACCGGCCACCTTCTGAGCGATCTGCATGATCTGCTCCTGGTAGACGATCAGGCCGTAGGTGTCGGCCAGGATGTCCTTCAGCGGCTCCTCGAGCTCGGGGTGGATCGGCTTGACCTCTTGCCGGCCGTTCTTGCGGTCGGCGTAGTCGTTGTGGGCGTTCATGCCCATCGGGCCGGGCCGGTACAGCGCGAGCACGGCGACGATGTCCTCGAAGCCGGTCGGCTGCATCCGGCGCAGCAGATCGCGCATGGCGCTGCCGTCGAGCTGGAACACGCCCAGGGTGTCGCCGCGGGCCAGCAACTCGTAGGTGGGCGGATCCTCGAGCGGCAGCGTGTCCAGGTCGAGGTCGATGCCGCGGTTGTTCTTGATGTTCTCGATCGCGTCACCGATGACGGTGAGGTTCCGCAGACCGAGGAAGTCCATCTTCAGCAGGCCGATGGCCTCGCACGACGGGTAGTCCCAGCCGGTGATGATCGCGCCGTCCTGCGCCCGCTTCCACAGCGGGATGGCGTCCATCAGCGGCTCGGAGGACATGATCACCGCGCAGGCATGCACGCCGGCGTTGCGGATCAGGCCCTCGAGGCCGAGCGCGGTGTCGTAGATCTTCTTCACGTCCGGGTTGGATTCGATCAGCGCCCGGACCTCGGCGGCCTCCTTGTACCGCTCGTGGTTCGGGTCGGTGATGCCCGACACCGGAATGTCCTTGGCCATGATCGGCGGCGGCAGCGCCTTGGTGATCTGGTCGGCGATCGCGAAGCCCGGCTGGCCGAACTGCACGCGCGCCGAGTCCTTGATCGCGGCCTTCGTCTTGATGGTGCCGAACGTGATCACCTGGGCGACCTTGTCGTTGCCCCACTTCTCGGTCGCGTACCGCACCATCTCGCCGCGGCGGCGATCGTCGAAGTCGATGTCGATATCGGGCATGGACACGCGCTCGGGGTTGAGGAACCGCTCGAACAGCAGGCCGTGCGGGATCGGATCGATGTTCGTGATGCCCATGGCGTAGGCGACGAGCGAACCGGCGGCCGAGCCTCGACCCGGACCGACCCGGATACCCACCTCGCGGGCGTGGTTGATCAGGTCGCCGACGACGAGGAAGTACGCCGGGAAACCCATCTCGCAGATCACGTCGATCTCGTAGTCGGCGCGGCGCAGGTATTCGTCGGGCGCGCCGTTCGGGAAGCGGCGGTCGAGGCCGCGCATGACCTCCTTGCGCAGCCAGCTCGCCTGCGTCTCCCCCTCGGGCACGGGGAAGATCGGCATGCGGTCGCGGTGGGTCCACACCTCCTCGTAGGACTGCACCCGCTCGGCGATGAGCAGCGTGTTGTCGCACGCGCCGGGCACCTCGCCGTCCCACAGCGCCCGCATCTCCGCGGCGGACTTCAGGTAGTAGCCGTCGCCGTCGAACTTGAAACGGGTCGGATCCGACAGCGTCTTGCCGGTCTGGATGCACAGCAGCGCCTCGTGGTTCTCGGCGGCATCCTTGGTGACGTAGTGGCAGTCGTTGGTGGCCAGCGGCGGGATGCCGAGCGTGCGGCCGATCTCGAGCAGGCCCTCCCGGACGCGGCGCTCGATGGACAGGCCGTGATCCATCAGCTCGAGGAAAAAGTTGTCCTTGCCCCAGATCTCCTGCCACTTCGCGGCCGCCTCGAGCGCCTCGCGGTCGTGGCCGAGACGCAGCCGGGTCTGGATCTCCCCCGACGGGCAGCCGGTGGTCGCGATGATGCCCTCGGCGTGGTGGGCGATGAGGTCCTCGTCCATCCGGGCCCACTTGCCGAGCTGGCCCTCGATGGAGGCGAGTGAGGACAGCTTGAACAGGTTCCGCAGTCCGGTGGCGTTCTCGGCCACCATCGTCATGTGCGTGTACGAGCCGGAACCGGAGACGTCGTCGGACTTCTGGCTCGGATCCCCCCACTGCACGCGCTTGGTGCTGAACCGCGACTCCGGGGCGATGTAGGCCTCGATGCCGATGATCGGCTTGATCCCGAACTTCGTCGCGGCGTTGTAGAACTCGCTGGCGCCGTACATGTTCCCGTGGTCGGTCATCCCGACCGCCGTCATCCCCAGCCGCTCGGCTTCCTTGAACAGGGGACCGACCTTCGCGGCGCCGTCGAGCATCGAGTACTCGGTGTGGTTGTGCAGATGAACGAACGAGTCAGCCACGCGTGCCTCTCCCGGAAGGTCTGTGAGCATCCCGAGTGTAGGCCTCCCCGGCGACGGGATCGGACCGCCACACCGGCGCCGGCGGCGAGTCGTGACCGGTGTTACTCCGGTGTACTCGAGGTGACCGGTTCGAGGCGTCCGCGCGCCGTGCGGGCCCGCAGGACGGCGTCGACGGTGAACACCGCCAGCGCGGTCCAGATCAGCCCGAATCCGATCCACCGCGAGGCGGGCATGTCCTCGTGCAGCACCAGCACGCCCCACGCCATCTGCAGGCCGGGGGTCAGGTACTGCAGCATGCCGAGGGTCACCAGCGGCACCCGCTGGGCGGCCGCCCCGAACAGCAGCAGCGGCAGCGCCGTGACGAGCCCGGCCGACACGAGCAGCAGCGAGTGCCCGGCCCCGTGGCCGGTGAAGGTGCCGGTGCCGGTGACGGCGAGGAAGACCAGGTAGCCCGCCGCGAACGGCACGGCGACGATGCCCTCCCCCGTCAGCGACGTCCGCGGATCGAGCGGCACGATCTTCTTGACCACCCCGTACAGCGCGAACGAGAACGCCAGGGTCAGCGCGATCAGCGGCGGCCGGCCGTAGTCCACGGTGATCACCGCCACCGCGGCGGTCGCCACGAACAGGGCCGCGACCTGGGCGCGGCGCAGGCGCTCCCGGAAGAACAACACCCCGAACAGCACGCTGACCAGCGGGTTGATGAAGTAGCCCAGCGCGGTCTCGACCACCCGGCCCGACACGACGCCGTAGATGTACGTACCCCAGTTGACGGCGATGGCCACCGACGCCGCCGCGACCAGGGCCCACACCCGCACGCCCAGTCCCCGCAGCGAGCCCAGCCGGCCGAGCACGGCGAGCAGCAGCAGCATCGCCAGCAGCGTCCACAGCACCCGGTGGGCGAGGATCTCGACGGGTCCGGCGGGCTCGAGCAGCCCGAAGAACGCCGGGAAGAGTCCCCACGTCAGATAGGCGCCGAGCCCGCACACGATGCCGGCGTCGAAGCGCGATGCGGTGCTGCTCACCGCTCAACGGTAGGGCCCGGTGGCGCGACCGCGCGCGCCGGGTGGATCAGAACGACACGGTCGGCGGCAGTTCCGTGCCCGCCGGAGCGGTGTAGAACTCACGCTCGCGCACACCCGCCGGTCCCGCGAAGAACATCCACGGGATCGTCTTCAGCGACGTGTTGAGCCGGCCCGCGGCGTCGTTGTAGTACTGGCGGGCGAAGGCGAGCTGGTCCTCGGTCTCGCCGAGCTGGCGCTGCAGATCCAGGAAGTTGGCCGATGCCTTCAGGTCCGGGTAGTTCTCGGCGACGGCGAGCACGTCGAACACCGCCTTCTCGAGCCGGGCGTCGGCCTGGGCCTTCTCTGCGACCGTGCCGCCGGAAGCCGCCCGCGACGCGGCGGTGCGCGCGGCGGTGACCTCCTCGAGCACGCTCTTCTCGTGCGCCGCGTAGCCGCGCACCGTCGCCACGAGGTTCGGCACCAGGTCCGCGCGCCGGCTCAGTTGCACGTCGATGCCGCCGAGGGCCTCCTGGGCCAGCACGTCGGCGCGGCGCAGCCGGTTGAAGCCGACCACGAACACGGCACCGAGCACCACCACCAGCACGACGACGATCACGATTGCGGTCACCATGGAGCCGCCCTCCTTCCGTAGCCCGGCACCGGTGCGGACGCGCCGGTGCCTCGTTCACCGCGGCGATCGGTCACCACGAGCCGCCACCACCGCCGCCGCCGCCACCACCGCCACCACCGCCGCCCGACGACGAGGACTGCGACGCGGTGTACGCGCCGATCGACGACGACAGGGCCGACTCGAAGCTGTCGAATCCCCCGGTCCCCGAGGCGAATCCGTGCACTCCGACCGAATACGGGTACCACGCCGGCGCCGGCGGCTCGGACCCGGTGACCGTGCGGTACTTCTCCGCCCACCGGTCGGCCACGCCGAACGCGACCGCGTGCGGAATGTAGCGGGTGTAGAGGTCGCGTTCCGCCGAGAACCGGTAGCGGTCCTCGCTCGACGGGGTCACGAGCATGCGCCGGAACCCACCGGCACGCGACCACATCTCGCGGCCCTTCGCGGTGCGCCGCGTCCCCGCCTCCGGCCGCAACAGCTCCCATCCGCCGAACACGAACGCCGCCGCCGGCAGGCCCCACATGCTCGGCCACACCGGCACCGCGAACCCGACCACCGCGAGGACCAGCGCCAGCACCACCGCCGCCTTGCCGAGACGCTCGCGGGCCGACGGGGCCACCAGTCCCTCGGTGCGGGCCCAGATCCGGCACTGCGACGCCAGCTCCGTCGTCGCCTTCGACAACCGTTCCCCCGCCGACTTCGAGCCATCGGCCCGCAGCACCGCGCCGGGGTACGAGATCTGCAGTGCGTCGCCGACCGCCCGGGTCACCGGGTCCGTCGCCGCCCACCTGTCCGCGGACGCGACGCCGCGGACCTCCCACACGTCGGACTTCTTCCCGCCGCCGGCGGGGCGCAGCTCGACCAGTTCCTCCTCTGCGGCGTACAGCAGCGTCGCCGCGAGCGGCGCGGGCCCGGGCCGCTCGGAGGCGAGGTAGACGGTCTGCACCGGTCCGAAGCCGTCGGGCGGCGAGTACAGCACCGGCAGGCCCGGCTCGGGTTCGCGGGCTGTCCACGCCCACCGGGCCGCGACGGCGAATCCGAGCAGGCTCAGCATCGCGACCACCGCCACGACCGGCGCCGACCGCCCGAGGATGGGATCCCAGGCGACCGGCCAGGGCACCGTGGCCCGGGCCGGGGCGTCGAGCCCGAGCCCGATGCGCACGTTCACCGCCGTCCGGGGTTCGAGCCCGGTCACCCCGACGGAGACGGTGTCGGTGCCGGCCCCGCCGAGGATGCAGGCCGCCCCCGACACCGCACATTCGACCAGGCCGGACGCCGCGGGCAGCCGCACCGTGATGTCGGCCCGGTCGATGGCCATCTCCCACCCGCCGGGAACCACGCTCCAGTGGAACACCGAGCCGACCGGGGCGGCCGTCCCCGCGGCCGTGTCGAACGTCGCGGCGGCGCCGCCCGGTGGGTCGAGGACCCCCTCGGTGGTGTACTCGATGCGATAGGTGTGGGTGCCCGGCTCCAGGTACACGTCGGGGTCCCCGATCTTCGCGACGACGAATCGGTGTCCCTGTTGCCGGCTCGTCTCGAACGGCTCGGGCGCGCCGTCGCGTTCGACGGAGACGATCTCGGGGATGTGGCGCACGTGCGGATCGGCGCCCGTTGTGACGTCCCAGTACCGGAAGATGCCGTGCCGGCCGGCCGGGAAGGCGACCGTGACGGTTTCGGTGGCGGTGAGCCCGCCGTCGGCCTCGACGGTGTAGTCGGCGGTGTAGTTCGTGATCCGCGCCGGATCCGACGCGGCGGATGCGTCGCCGGTGTCGAGTCCGGCGAGCAGCGGCCACAGCAGACCGGTCGCAGCGAGCAGCGCAACCAGGAGATACCCCAGAACCCGTGCCACCGCGCCACCGTACCCACCGGCGAGGCGTCTGTCCCGCCGATCCTGCGCGACCGGATCTCAGGGCTCGCCGTCGTCCGGTCCCGGAGCGACGACGTCGACGTGCTCGGGCAGCAGCGGGTTCACCGAGAACGCGCCGGCGACCGCGTCCGCGGGCAGCAGTTCGACGGCGCGGACGCCGGGGGCCACGGCGAGCTCCGACGCCACCGCCGGCGCGACGCGCACCACGACGCCGACGACGCAGGCGCACCCGTCCGCGAGACGATCGGCCGAGACCGCGGCGACGCGCGCGGCCCGGTCGGCGCCGCCCGCCTGCCGCAGCCGGCCCGCCGCGACGGCGGGCGCACGCAGCAGCGCCTCCCGATGGGCGGGCACGGCGACCGGGACCAGTGGGGTCTGCACCCGCTCGATCGGGACGCGGAACAGCACCTGCGCGATGCGAGGGTCTCCCGGCAGCGCCGCCGCCTGCTCGACCGTCACCGGCGTCGCGAAGGACACCAGGCCCCACCGCGGTTCGCCGGTGCCGGACTCGACGCTCGCCTGGGCGCGCGCGAGGTAGCCGGCGACCGCCTCGCCGTGGTCGGGGCCGAGGGTGTCGGTGCGCACCGTCGCCGTCCGGGCCGGCGTGAGCAGCCCGGCCGCGAGCACCGCCAGCAGCAGTGCCGCCGTCGCCGCCCACGGCAGGGACACGCGCCGCACGGTCAGGCGCTGCGCAGCACGGCGAGCGCGTGCTCGAGGTCGGCCGGGTACTTGCTGGTGATCTCGATCCAGCGCCCGTCGGCGGGATGCGCGAACCCGAGCGACCGGGCGTGCAGCCACTGCCGCTCGAGGCCGAGCCGCTCGGCCAGGCGCGGGTCGGCGCCGTAGGTCAGGTCACCGCAGCAGGGGTGCCGCAGCGCGGAGAAGTGCACGCGGATCTGATGGGTGCGGCCGGTCTCGAGGTGGATGTCGAGCAGGCTCGCGGCCTGGAACGCCTCGATCGTGTCGTAGTGGGTGATGCTGGGCTTGCCGTCGGCGGTGACGGCGAACTTCCAGTCGCTGCTGCGATGCCGGCCGATCGGCGCGTCGATCGTGCCGCTGCTCGGATCGGGGTGCCCCTGCACGAGGGCGTGGTAGCGCTTGTCGATGGTGCGCTGCTTGAAGGCCCGCTTGAGCACCGTGTAGGCGCGCTCGGACGTCGCGACGACCATGACCCCGGACGTGCCGACGTCGAGGCGGTGGACGATGCCCTGCCGCTCGTGGGCGCCGGAGGTGGAGATGCGAAATCCGGCGGCCGCCAGTCCGCCGATCACGGTCGGCCCGGTCCAGCCGACGCTCGCGTGCGCGGCGACGCCGACGGGCTTGTCGACGGCGACGATGTCGTCGTCCGCATAGAGGATCTCCATGCCCTCCACGGGCGTCGCCTCGATGGTGAGGGGCCGGGGCGGCTCGGGCAGTTCCACCTCGAGCCAGGAACCGGCGGACAGTCGATCGGACTTGCCCGCGGCGGCACCGTCGACCAGGACGGCTCCCTCCTCGGTCAGGGCGGCGATCGCCGTGCGCGACAGGCCGAGCAGCCGTGCCAGGCCCGCGTCGACCCGCATCCCGTCGAGCCCGTCGGGGACGGGCATCGCCCGGGTTTCTCTCACTTGTGTGCTTCCTTTCTGCTGTCGGAGGAGCCGGTCTTCCGCGAGCCGTCCGGTTCGACGCCGAAGACGGTCAGCGCCACGAGCAGGATCGCGCCGCAGACGATGGCGGAATCGGCGACGTTGAACACCGGCCACCAGCCGACCGACACGAAGTCGACGACGTGGCCCTGCAGCGGGCCCGGGGAACGGAAGATCCGGTCGACGAGATTACCCAGCGCGCCCCCGAGGACGAGCCCGAGTCCCAGCGCCCACCAGCCCGATCGCAGCGTGCGGCCGATCCTGACCACGCCCACCACGACGGCGACGGCGACCAGGGTCAGCAGCCACGTCATGCCGGTGGCCATCGAGAAGGCGGCGCCCGGGTTGCGCACCAACGTGAGCGTCACGGTGTCCCCGACGATCGAGACGGGATCGGCCGGATCGATGTAGTGGACGGCCAGCACCTTGGTGAGCAGGTCGAACCCGAAGATCACCGCGGCGAGGGCGAGCAGCTCGCGCAGCCGCCGGGCCGGCGCGGGCGCGTCCTTCGCCGGGGTTCCGGCCGAGGACGACGCAACCGGGGGTTCCGCGACGGCGTCGGGGTGGGCATCGTGCTCGGTGGGGTCGTCGGTCACCCTGCCATCATCCCCCATCCGAGGAGCGCGACGGCCACCCCGCCCGCCGTGGCTACCCTGGGGTGCGTGCCTGTGCTGCCCAGATTCGCCCGCCCGAGGGCCCGCTCCCTCGGTGTGGCCCTGTCCCTGACCACCCTCCTCGCCGGGTGCGGCAACTCCGCCGACGGTGCCGCCCCCACGTCGACGGCGACCTCGACGGAGGTCACGGTGCCCGTCGCCGCGGTCACCGCGGTGGTCCTGGAGCCGGGGGCCGAGCCGCGCAGCCGGATCCGGCTCACCCCACCCGTCGACACGAGCCAGCAGGTGGCGCTGACGACCGCCTCGCAGGTCTTCCAGTCGATCGGCGATCAGCCGGCACAGGACTTCTCCACCCCCGAACTGACGTTGCCGCTCACCGCGCGGGTGAGCGACGCCGTGTCGGACGCCTCGCCGAGCAGCCTCGTGGACCTGCGGATCGACGACGCCACCTCGCCGGATGCGGCCCTCGCCGCAGCGCTCGGGCCCGCTCGGGGATCCGAGGCGGGACTGACGATGTCCCCGTCCGGCGCGGTGAGCGCGCTGCGGCTCGATCCCACGCCGGACTCCGCGGACATCGCCCGATCGGCCATCGAGCAGGCCTTCTACCAGGCCGTGTACCGGATGGTGTCGTTCCCCGAGGAGGAGATCGGCGTGGGTGGGGTGTGGGAGATCCACCAACAGGTGATGAGCGGGATGGCGCTCGATCAGGTCGCCACCGCGAGCCTGCTCGAGCGGGACGGCGACCTGCTGACCGTGCACCTGCGCATCACCCAGACCCCGCGCGAGGCCACCTGGGCGCTGCCGAACGGGTCCGGTCGGCTGACCATCGACCGGTACGAGATGACCGGCGAAGGCACGATGACCATCGACCTCGGCCGGCCGCTCCCGATCGCCGGGGACCTCACGGTCGGCGGGGAGCAGGCGTACAGCGATCCCGCGGGCACCACCCGTCTGGCGCAGACCCTGGTGGACCGGGTGCGCTGGCAGTCCTGAGCGGACGGGCGGACGCGGCGGCGGCCGGGGCGGATCTCCGCCCCGGCCGCCGTGTCGGTCTACGTCAGGCGCAGGCCGGCGACTGCAGCTGGGCCGTCGCGACGATGGCGCAGGCGTTGTTCTTCGACAGCTTCCACACGCCGTTCTCCGCGACGAAGTCGACGGTGCCGACGGCGGGCTGCTGCGCACCGGCCAGCAGGGTCTCGATGCCGGCGGTGACCGTGCCGTTCTGGTTGTCGTTGACGTCCAGGACGGTGATCTGCGCGCCGGCTTGCTTGGCCGCGGCGGCGACCTGGTCGATCAGGGCGGGATCCTGCTCGGCACCCTGCACGAGGTTCACCTTCTCCTCGGCCGGGACGGTCTCGTCGAACGCCTTGGCCAGCATGGCGTTGAGGTCCTCGACGGTCGGCACCGGCGGGTACTGCGCGGCGGCGGTCGTGGTGCTGGTGGTGGTCTTCGCCGAGGTCGAGGTCGAGCTACCTCCGTCGTCCGAGCTGCAGGCGGACATCGTGAGGGCGGCGGCCAGAGCCACCGTGGCGACAGTGATCTTGCGAAGCTTCAACTTCTCGTCCTTCTCGTTCTCGATCGTGCACGGGTGTACCGTGCTCGGTTCATCCAGCAGCGGATGCTCCACCGGGACAGCGGATCGCCCGTAAGCGTACCCGGCGGTAGTAAGAAGACCGTGAGAGCGGCGGGGCCCGCGCGCTCACCCGAGGCCGGCGAGCGGATCGGCCTCGGAGAGGGCGGGATCGTTCTCGTCGAGGGTGCGGGCCGGCCCCGGCCCGGTCGAGCGCGTCTCGAAGCGGATCGTCACCACGCCGTGCCCGGCGCCCTGCACCCAGCCGTGTCCGAACTCCGGATGCCGCACGTCCGTGCCGGGACGCCACCGCCGTCCCGTCACCGTCGTGAGGTGCTCCGGCCCGGCGTCCGGCGACGACTCCACCGGGTCCTCCGGGGGCTGCTCGAGCTCGGGGAACAGCGACTCCTGCCGGATGCTGGACAGGCCGGCGAGGCCGACGCCGACGAGGCGGATCGGGCCGATCTCGAGCGGGTCGAGCACCAGCCGCTGCGCCGCCGCCGTGAGCGTCGCCACATCCTCGGTGGCGTACGGCAGCGTCGACGAGCGGGTGAGGATGCTCATGTCGGCCTTGCGCAGCTTGAGCACGACGGTCCGGGCGGCCCGGCCGTCGCGCCGCAACCGGCGATGCGCTGCGGCGGCGCTGCCGGTGACGGCACGTCGCAGCTCGGCGAGGGTGACGATGTCCGTCGGGAACGTCGTCTCGGCGCTGACCTGCTTGGCGTCGGCGCGTTCGACGACCGGTCGATCGTCGTGCCCGTTGGCGAGCCGGTGCAGCGCCGGGCCGACCGTGGCGCCCAGGATCGAGGCCGCCTCCGGGACCGGCAGCGCCGCGAGGTCACCGATCGTGTCGATGCCCAGACGCCGCAGGCGCTCCTCCGACACCGGTCCGATCCCCCACAGCTTGCGTACCGGCAGGCCGTGCAGCAGTGCCAACTCCTCCTCGGGACGCACGACGAGCGCTCCGTCGGGCTTGGTGAGGCCGGAGGCGATCTTGGCGATCTGCTTGCCGGAGCCGGCGCCGACGGACGCGACGAGGCCGGTGCGGGCCCGCACCTCGTCGCGCAGCCGCGCACAGAACCGTTCCACGTCGTGGTGGGCGGCGCCGGCGAGCTCGGCGGGTTCGGCGAACGCCTCGTCGAGCGACAGCGTCTCGAGCACGGGGATGCGCTCGCGCAACACGTCGAACACGGTCTGGCTGAGCGCCTGGTACAGCACCCCGCGCGGCGGCAGCACCACCGCGGCGGGCCCCACCAGCCGGCGGGCCCGGCTCATCGGCATCGCCGACCGCGCCCCGAAGACGCGGGCTTCGTAGCTGGCCCCGGCGACGACGCCGCGCGCGCCGAGGCCGCCGACGAGCACCGGCCGACCCCGTAGGGTCGGCCGGGTCAGTTGTTCGGCGGAGGCGAAGAAGGCGTCCAGGTCCAGGTGCAGCACCCAGCGCCGACCGCTCGGATTCACCACGGGGGGCACCCGGGCATCCTCGCCCCTCGCACCGACATCACGCCCGCATCGGCGTCACCGCCGTCGTGGCCGCGCCGCGCACCCCGGTCACCGGGACGCTCATGCCTTGACGATGGCCGCGCGCACCCCTTCACCGAGGTCGAGCGCCCCGTCCCCGGCGGGCGCGAGTTCGAAGCTGGTGGCGAGCACCTCCGAGGCGATGAGCTCGCGGTGCCGCAGTGCCCAGTCGGCGCGGTCGGCCGGCACCTCGAACACGACGGAGATGCGGTCCGAGACGTCCAGGCCCAGGTTGCGGCGCGCGTCCTGCAGCTCGCGGATCCGGTCCTTCGCCCAGCCCTCGGCCTCGAGCTCCTCGGTGACCGTGGAGTCCAGCACCACCAGGCCGGCGCCGCCGGGCAGCGCGGCCGTCGACTCCGGCTCCGCCGCGACCAGGCGGGTGGTGTACTCCTCCGGCAGCAGCGCGATACCGGCGGCCGTGACGGTGCCGTCGGCCGCCTCGGACCAGTCCCCGGCCTTGACGGCCCTGATCACCGTCTGCACGTCCTTGCCGAGGCGCGGTCCCGCGGCCCGGGCGTTGACGACCAGCTCGAAGCGGCCGTGCGCATCGACGTCCTCGGTCAGCTCGACCGACTTGACGTTGACCTCGTCCTGGACGAGCTCGGCGAACGGCTGCAGCCGGTGCGCCTCGGGGGCGGCGACGGTGACCTGCGGGAGCGGCAGCCGCACGCGCAGCTTCTGGGCCTTGCGCAGCGACAGCACCGTCGAGCACACCGAGCGGACCTCGTCCATCGACTCGACCAGGGCCGGGTCGGCCGGCAGGTCCCCGGCGGCCGGCCAGTCCGCCAGATGCACGGAGCGGCCGCCGGTCAGGCCGCGCCAGATCACCTCGGTGACCAGCGGCAGCATGGGGGCGGCGAGGCGGCTGACGACCTCGAGCACCGTGTGCAGGGTGTCGATCGCGTCGGCGTCCTCGTCCCAGAACCGGCTGCGGGAGCGGCGCACGTACCAGTTGGTGAGGGCGTCGCTGAAGGTACGCAGCTCGTCGCATGCTCCGGCGATGTCGACCACCTCGAGCGCGTCGGTGATGGCGTCGCGGGTGGCGGCGAGCTTGGCCAGGATGTACCGGTCGAGCACGTGCGGCGAGTCGGTGCGCCACGTGCCGGGCTTGGACGCGTACAGCTGCAGGAAGCTCCACGCGTTCCACAGCGGCAGCAGCGCCTGCCGGACGCCCTCGCGGATGCCCTGCTCGGTGACGACGAGGTTGCCGCCGCGCAGGATGGGCGAGGACATCAGGAACCAGCGCATGGCGTCGGAGCCGTCGCGGGCGAAAACCTCGTTGACGTCGGGGTAGTTGCCCTTGGACTTGCTCATCTTCAGCCCGTCGTCGCCCAGCACGATGCCGTGGGCCGCGACGGTCTTGAACGCGGGGCGGTCGAACAGCGCGGTGGCGAGCACGTGCAGGGTGTAGAACCAGCCGCGGGTCTGACCGTTGTACTCGACGATGAAGTCGCCGGGATAGTGCGAGTCGAACCATTCGGTGTTCTCGAACGGATAGTGCACCTGGGCGAACGGCATCGACCCCGACTCGAACCAGCAGTCGAGCACCTCGGGGACGCGGCGCATCGTCGACTTCCCGGTCGGGTCGTCCGGGTTGGGGCGGGTCAGCTCGTCGATCATCGGCCGGTGCAGGTCGCTCGGCCGCACCCCGAAGTCGCGTTCGAGCTCGTCGAGGGAGCCGTACACGTCGACGCGCGGGTAGGCCGGATCGTCCGAGACCCACACGGGGATGGGGCTGCCCCAGTAGCGGTTCCGGCTGATGTTCCAGTCGCGGGCACCCTCGAGCCACTTGCCGAACTGGCCGTCGCGGATGTGCTCGGGCACCCAGGTGATCTGCTGGTTCAGCTCCACCATGCGGTCCCGGAACCGGGTCACGGCGACGAACCACGACGGGACCGCCATGTAGATCAGCGGCCGGCCGGACCGCCACGAGTGCGGGTAGGAGTGCTCGATCGTCTCGTGCCGCAACAGTTTTCCGGCGGCCTTGAGGTCCTTGATGATCACCGGGTTGGCGTCGAAGACCTGCAGACCCTCGTAGGGCGGAACGAGGGCGGTGAACTTTCCGCCCGGATCGAGCGGCTGCACCAGCTCGATGCCGTTGCGCTGGCAGTACTCCATGTCCTCTTCACCGAAGGCCGGTGCCAGGTGGACGATTCCGGTGCCGGAGTCGGTGGTGACGTAGTCGGCCGCGATGATCCGGTGGGCGTTCTCCCGGCCCACGAAGAAGTCGAACGGCGGCTCGTAGGCCAGGCCGACGAGGTCCGCGCCGGTGTACCGGCCCAGCACCTCGGGTTCGTCGCCGAACTCGCGGGCGTAGTGACCGAGTCGGTCCTCCGCGAGCACATACGTCCTCGCGTCGTCACCCTCGCCCACGCGGACGGCGACGTAGGTGATGTCGGGGTGCACCGCGATCGCGAGGTTGGACGGCAGCGTCCACGGCGTGGTGGTCCAGATCAGGGCGTTGGCGCCGTCGAGTTCGCTGCCCGGTGCGCGCACCACCATGTCGACGGTGACGGCCGGGTCCTGACGCATCTTGTAGGCGTCGTCGAGCCGGGTCTCCTGGTTCGACAGCGGGGTCTGCTCGTACCACGAGTACGGCAGGACCCGGAAGCCCTGGTAGATCAGGCCCTTGTCGTAGAGCTGCTTGAAGGCCCACATGACCGACTCCATGAAGTCGAGGTCCAGGGTCTTGTAGTCGTTGTCGAAGTCCACCCAGCGGGCCTGCCGGGTGACGTAGTCGCGCCACTCCCCGGTGTACCGCAGCACCGACGTCTTGCAGTAGGCGTTGAACTCGGCCAGCCCCATCGTGTCGATCTCGGACTTGTCCTTGATCCCGAGCTGCTTCTCCGCCTCGAGCTCGGCGGGCAGGCCGTGACAGTCCCAGCCGAAGCGCCGTTCGACCTTCTTGCCGCGCATCGTCTGGAAGCGCGGGATGAGGTCCTTGACGTAGCCGGTGAGCAGGTGCCCGTAGTGGGGCAGGCCGTTCGCGAAGGGCGGGCCGTCGTAGAAGACGAACTCGTCGGCGCCGTCGCGATTCGCGACCGAGGCGCGGAAGGTGTCGTCCTTCGCCCACCCGTCGAGGACCTTCACCTCGAGCTCGGGGAAGTCGATGCCCGAGTCCTTGGCGACCCCGTAGTCGACGCGCGGGTATCCGCCGGTCGGTGCGTCGGGGGCCTGCGGGCGGTCGGGGGTGCTCTTCGTCACAGCGTGACTCCTCGTGCCTAGACGTGTCCGGCACGGGGACGATCGCCGCGCCCTGTGCGCCGGCAACCGCGGTACCACCCCGCTTGCACCGTCCCTCCGGGCTCTGCCGGCCGGACGGGCCTCTCGTTCGGGCTGTGACGGGCCCACCCGTTCGGTTCTACTGAGTCGTGCCGGTCGGCACGGCCGTTCTTCCGAAGGCTCCCCGGTGATGGCCGGATCGACGCCGTCCCCGGCGGCTGCCGGGGGAAAGCACTGCAAACTGTTCTCGGACTATTCTATGCCGCCGCGCTCACTCGCTCGGATCGCGTCCCTCGCGGCGCCGTCTCGGCTCGGATCCCGTCGTCGTCGGGGGCGCGGTCCGCTTGCCACTCAATGCGCTGATCAGCAACAGGACCGCGCCCACCACACACACGACGATGCAACCCCAGGCCCACAGCACGGACCCCGTCATGAGGGCCACGACGAGCATGCCGAAGCCGACGGCTGCAAGGGCGAGAGTCACCACCAGCACGGCGCACCCTCATCGGAACCCGACCATCGGACCGCCGCCTCGATCAGCTGTTGCCCTTGGCGAAGGACGTGGAACCGAACGAGGAGTTCGACTGATTGAACGCCTCCTGGCCACCGTCGACCGGCACGGCGGAACCGCGCTGTTCGAGCTCCTCGAGCTGAGATTCGAGGTAGGACTTCAGGCGCACCCGGTACTCGCGCTCGAAGGTCTTGAGCTGCTCGATGCGGCCCTCGAGCACCGAGCGCTGCTGGTTGATCGTCGCCATGATCTCGGTGTGCTTCTTCTCGGCGTCCGCCTGCAGCGCGTCGGCCTTCTCCTTGGCCTGGCGCAGCTGCGTCTCGGAGCGGGTGCGGGCGTCGGCGAGCATCGCCTCGGACTTCTGCCGCGCGTCGGCGATCATCGCCTCGCTGCGGGTGCGCGCATCGGAGATGAGCTGCTCGGAATTGGTGCGGGCGTTGCGCAGCAGCTCCTCGGCCTCGGCCTTGGCGTCGCCGGTGAGGCGGTCCGCCATCTCCTGGGCCAGGCCCAGGACCTTGGCGGCCTGCATGCTCGCGTCTCCGGAGGCCGGTGCGGCCGCAACCGGTGCGGGGGCCGGTGCGGGCGCCGGCGCCGGAGCGGGTTCCGGCGGCTTCGGCGCCTCGACGACGCGAGCGGGCTCCGGTTTGGCCGGCTGGGCCGGTGCCGCCGCGCCGGGTCGGGCACCCTTCTTGGCCTCGGCGAGCTCCTGGTCGAGCTCGGCCACCCGCTGCCGCAGGTCGGCGTTCTCCTCGATCAGGTGGGTCAGTTCCTGCTCGACGAGATCCAGGAACGCGTCGACCTCGTCCTCGTTGTAGCCACGCTTTCCGATCGGCGGCTTGCTGAACGCGACATTGTGCACATCAGCTGGGGTCAGCGGCATGGAAGGATCCCTTCACGCGTCGTGTGAGCGGTCAAGCAAGCATTCAGTTATATCCACAGTGCGTCACGCGTATCAAACTCACTGTAACTGGCACCCCATTCTGGCACAGGGCGGCTTTCGCGCGGATCGTCCGAGCAGGTGTCGGCCCTCAGAGCGTCCCACCTCGGGGAATGAACGCCATCAGGAAGTAGACGATGAACAGCAGCACCATGATGGACAGATCCAGTCGCACTCCCCCGAGATTCAGCGGAGGAATGAGCCGGCGCAACAGTTTCACCGGCGGATCGGTGACCGTGAAGATTGCTTCGAGAACGACGACGACGAATCCCGTCGGCTTCCAGTCCCGCGCGAACGTCCGGATGAACTCGACAATGATCCGGCCGATCAGCAGCAGCCAGAAAATGAACAGCAGGAACCAGAGCACCTCGAATACGGCCACCCGCCCACTCTGCCCGACGACGGCGGATCGAGCCAAACCGAAACGCCCGGCGTCCGGTGTTGTACACCGGGCACCGGGCGTCGACCGTGCCGGAACCGCCGCTGCGGGTTCAGGTCACTGCTGGTTGTAGAACCCCGTCTCCGCGATCCGGCGGCGCTCCTCGGCGGAGACGTCGATGTCCGCCGGGGAGAGCAGGAACACCTTGGTGGCGACCTTGTCGAACGAGCCGCGCAGCGCGAAGGCCAGCCCGGCGGCGAAGTCGACGAGCCGTTTGGCGTCGGCGTTGCTCATCTCCACCAAATCCATGATCACCGGGGTGCCGTCGCGGAACCGCTCGCCGATGGTGCGGGCCTCGCCGTAGTCCCGGGGACGCAGCGTGGTGATCTTCGACAACGGGCCTCCCTCGTCGAACAGTGCGCCGCGACGGGCCTCGGACCGTTCGAGCCGGCCCTCGGAGCCGAGCGACGACCGCGCGGCGGCGCGGGCCGGCGGCGGGGTCGGGCGCGGTGCGCGGGCCGTGATCGGCTCCACGCGGGCCGCCCGCACGGGGGGCTCGTAGCGATCGAAGCCGTCCGGCTCGAAGTCGCGGCCGGCGTCCTCCCGGCGCGCCGCCTTGTACTCGTCGCGGTGCGACGGGCCGTAACCACCGCCGGCGTACGGCGGCTCGTCGTACTCCCGGTCGCGCTCACGGCGGGCGCTCGCGGGGTCGTCGAGGTAGTCGTCCTCGTATTCCTCGAGCGGCACCATCCCGAAGTACGCCTTGAACTTGTGGAGTGAGCTCATGGATCAACCTTCCTCGCGCGGCGGTCGACACTCAGGCTAACGGCCGCGAGCCCAACACCGCGGTTCCGACACGCACGCATGTCGAACCCCATCGCACCGCCGCCTCGAGGTCGCCGGACATGCCGGCCGACAGTTCGGTGGCCTCGGGATGATCTGAGCGCAGCCCGCTGTGGAGACCGGCGAGCCGTTCGAATGCGGCGTCCGGGTCCCATCCCAGTGGCGGCACCGCCATCAGGCCCCGCAACTCGAGTCCGCCGGCGGCGGCGACCTCGTCCGCGAGTGCGGGCAGGTCCGCGGCGCTCACCCCGCCCCGCTGCGGATCGTCGTCGAGGCTGACCTGCAGCAGCACCCGTACGGGCGTCTCGCGGTCGCCGGACTCCTGCGCGGCCTGCGCACCGGCGTCCAGTGCGTGCGCCAACCGGACGCTGTCGACCGAGTGCACGGTGTGGGCCCAGCGGGCGACGGCACGCGCCTTGTTGCGCTGCAGCCGGCCGATCATGTGCCATGCGACAGCGGGATCGGTTGTACGCGAACGGAATTCGGCAACCTTCGCGGCGGCCTCCTGTTCGCGGGATTCGCCGAAGGCCCGGCACCCGAGTCCGTAGAGGATCTCCACGTCGGAGACCGGGAAGAACTTCGTCACCGGCAGCAGGGCGATCTCCGCCGGGTCGCGGCCGGCGGCCCGGGCCGCGGCGTCGAGCCGCTCGCGTGCCCGCCGCAGCCCGTCCGCGATCTCGGCGCGCCGCGCGCCGGGATCCGCTGCGCTCACCGGCCACCTCCGGCACCGGTGGCCGATACGGCCTCGAGCCAGATCACCGCCGCCAACCGTCCGGTCGGCGCCTGACGGCGATGACTGAACAACGTCGGATCCTCGATGGTGCACCGGGGATCCTCCGCGACCGCCACGACGCCGTGCGCGCGCAGTTGCCGGCGCAGCCCCGCGCGCAGGTCCAGCCCGGGCGTGCCCCGAACGGTGCGGGTGGCGCTGCCGGGCAGGTGCGCCTCCACGTCGGCCTGCATCGAGGCGGGCACCTCGTACCGGCGTCCGCTCGCGGCGGGCCCGAGGAACGCGCCGATGCGCTCGCGGTGCGCACCGAGCTCGACCATCGTGTCCAGGACGCGGGGAACGATGCCCACGCGGGCGCCGATCCGGCCCGCGTGCACCGCGGCGATCACGCCCGCCTCCTCGTCCGAGAGCAGCACCGGCACACAGTCCGCGCTCAGGGTGACGAGCGCGAGGCCGGGCTCGCGCGTGACCAGGGCGTCGGTCGCGGGCACCGGGCCGTCGACCGGGCCGTCCACGACGGTGACGTTGCGGCTGTGGATCTGCTCCATCCACACCAGCCGCTCGTAGGGCTGCCCGATCGCCGCGGCGAGGCGGCGACGGTTCGCCTCGACCGCCGCCGGGTCGTCACCCACGTGGTCACCGAGATTGAACGAGTCGTAGGGCGGGGCGGAGACGCCGCCGGCGCGGGTGGTGACGACCCGCCGCGCCCGGAGAGCCGACTGTGCCACCGTCACCGGCGCATGAAGATCGGCACGTCGACGTCGTCGTCGCCGTCCTCGTCGACCTCCACCGGCCGTGCCGGCTGCGCAGACCCGATCGGCGGCAGCGAACTGCCCGCGACGGGCTGCTGCTCACGCGCCGGCATCTCCTCGGCCCGCTCCCGCTCCGGGCGGCCGACGTCGCCGGCACGTCCCGCGCCGATGGTGCCGCCGCGCGTTGCGGTGGTCGGCGGGGCCGATTCCACGGGACGCCGCGCCGGGGTGCCGCCGTCGAACCCGGCCGCGATGACGGTGACGCGCACCTCGTCGCCCAGGGAGTCGTCGATGACGGTGCCGAAGATGATGTTCGCGTCGATGTGGGCGGCCTCCTGCACCAGCGAAGCCGCCTCGTTGATCTCGAACAGGCCGAGGTCGGAGCCGCCGGCGATGGACAGCAGCACGCCGCGCGCGCCTTCCATCGACGCCTCGAGCAGCGGCGAGTTGATCGCCGCCTCGGCGGCCTTGATGGCCCGGCCCTCCCCGCGGGAGGAACCGATGCCCATCAGCGCGCTGCCGGCGCCGGACATCACGCCCTTGACGTCGGCGAAGTCGACGTTGATCAGGCCGGGGGTGGTGATGAGGTCGGTGATGCCCTGGACACCGTTGAGCAGCACCTCGTCGGCGGAGCGGAACGCGTCCATGAGGCTGACGGCGGCGTCGCCGAGCTGCAGCAGCCGGTCGTTGGGGATGACGATGAGGGTGTCGCAGGACTCGCGCAGGGTCTGGATGCCCGTGTCGGCCTGGCCGCCGCGGCGCTTGCCCTCGAACGAGAACGGCCGCGTGACGACGCCGACGGTCAGCGCACCGAGCTTGCGGGCGATGCTCGCGACCACGGGCGCGCCGCCGGTGCCGGTCCCGCCGCCCTCGCCGGCGGTGACGAAGACCATGTCGGCGCCCTTGAGCACCTCTTCGATCTCGTCCTTGTGGTCCTCGGCGGCCTTGCGGCCGACCTCGGGATCCGCGCCGGCGCCGAGCCCCCGGGTGAGTTCACGGCCCACGTCGAGCTTGACGTCGGCGTCGGACATGAGCAGGGCCTGGGCGTCGGTGTTCACCGCGATGAACTCGACTCCCTTGAGTCCCTGTTCGATCATGCGGTTGACCGCGTTCACGCCGCCACCGCCGATACCGACGACCTTGATTACGGCGAGGTAGTTGTGCGGGGGCGTCATGGGCTCTCGCCTTCCTGAGAAATCGGTCACGCTTCGATCATCATCGGGTGAGGTACGGACAAACCCTCAACCACAGGTCGATGGTTATGTCAAGTATCTCGACTGCTGCGAAACGCTATGGCACGGTGGCGGCGATCCGCCAGCAGGCGCGCCGACGGCGGTCACGATTTTCGTCGCCGTGCCTCGATCGCCGTCCGCGCCGTCATCGCACCGTCGGCAGGTCGGGGCCCGCCACGTCGTAGGTCCGGCCGGGCTGGGTGAGCAGCGGCAGCACCACCTGCGCCTTGCGCTCCGAGCGTTCCACCCCACCCCACACCACGATCCGGCCGTCGTGCAGCGTGAGCGAGACCTCCGACGCCGACGGAGCGGCCACCTCGCCCACCTGGACGCGCAGCTCGGGCGGCAGCGCCTCGAGCACCTCGATCGCCGCGGCCGTCGCCGGATCGCCGGGACCGGGGCCGGGGGTGACGAGGCGCGGGGTCAGCATGGGCGGCGGCTCGACCGCGAAGTCCACCCCGTCCGCGTCGAGCGAGTGGGTGCCGTCCGGCGCGTCGACGAAGAACACCGCCTCCCGCTCGGTCACCGTGACCCGCACGGTGGACGGGTACACGCGCTGTACCCGCACCGACGCGGCCCGCGGCAACGTGGCGACCCGCTGCGCCGCCGCCGCGGTGTCGACCTGCAGCAGCGGCGTGCCCTCCGCCAGCTCGAGGCGGGCCAGCACCTCGTCCTGCGGGATCGCCGTCGCGCCGACGACCTCCACGTTGCGCACCGACAGCAGCGGGGACAGCCAGGCGGCCGCGATCAGTCCGAGCACGGCCGCCACCACCGCCGCGCCGATCAGCACGGTCCGCACCCGCACGGACCGGCCCGACGGCCGTCGCGCGGGCCGCGCCGCCCGGCGGGGCCGGGTGCGGGTGGCGGAGGCGGGCGTCACGACCCGACCGGCCCCGGTCCGGCAGGAGCCCCCGGCCGCAGCCGGCCCGGCTTGCTGCGCAATGCGTCGAGGATCTGGCGCCCGAGCATGGTCACGTCGCCGGCGCCCATGGTGATCACGACGTCGCCGGGACGGCTCAGCCGCGCGACCTGCCGCGGCACGAGGGACAGATCCGGCTGGTAGTGCACGGGCTTGGACACCGATCGCGCGACGAGGGCTCCGCTCACGCCCGGCCGGGGCTCCTCCCGCGCACCGTAGACGTCCAGCACCACGACCTCGTCGGCGAGGTCGAGGGCCGCACCGAACTCGGTGGCGAAGGTCTCGGTGCGCGAGTACAGGTGCGGCTGGAAGACGACGATCACGCGGGGTCGTTCGGTGCCGGTCTCGGTGTAGCGGACCGGTTCGCCGGCGACCAGTTCCGCGGCCGCGGCGAGGACGGCGCGGACCTCGGTGGGATGGTGGGCGTAGTCGTCGAACACCCGCACGCCGTGCTCGCGGCCGCTGTACTGGAATCGCCGGTGCACGCCCCCGAAGCCGGCCAGGCCCTCGACGGCCTCCTCGACCTGGGCGCCCGCCTCGAGGGAGGCGAGCAGTGCGGCGAGCGCGTTGAGGGCCATGTGCCGGCCGGGGACGGACAACCGCACCGTGCGCGGCGCCGCCTCGTCGGCGAGGTGGAACTCGGCGACTCCCCCGACGTCCTTGGCCTCCCAGTTGAGCAGCCGCACGCCGACCGGCACGCCGTCCACCTCGGCGCGGTCGCCCACCACTGCCGCCGTGCCGTATCCGGTGATCCGCAGGTCGTCGGCGCGACGGGCCGTCGCCCGCCGCGCCAGGGCGGCCGAGCCGGGGTCGTCGAGGCACGCCACGAGCAGCCCGCCGGGGGCGATGCGGTCGACGAACTCGTCGAACACCCGCACGTATGCCTCTTCCGTGCCGAAGAAGTCGAGGTGGTCCGCCTCGATGTTGGTCACGATCACCACGTCGGGGTCGTACTGCAGCAGCGAGCCGTCGCTCTCGTCGGCCTCGGCGACGAACACGTCACCGCTGCCGTGGTGCGCGTTGGTGCCGGACTCGTTGAGCTCGCCGCCCACCGCGAAGGACGGGTCGAAGCCGCAGTGCTGCAGCGTCACCACCAGCATCGATGTCGTCGATGTCTTGCCGTGCGTGCCGGCGACCAGGAAGGTGCGGTGCCCGCGCATCAGGGCCGCCAGCACCGCCGGGCGCAGCAGGACGGGAACGCCGCGTTCCCGGGCGGCGACCAGCTCGGGGTTGTCCTGGGGGATCGCGGCGTGGGTCGTCACCACGGCGGTGGGGCCGCCCTCGAGCAGATCCAGCGCGCTCGCGTCGTGTCCGATGCGCACCGAGGCCCCCCGCGCGCGCAACGCCAGCACGCCGCGGCTCTCCTTGGCGTCCGATCCGGAGACCTTCCCGCCGCGAGCGAGCAGGATCCGGGCGATGCCGGACATCCCGGCCCCGCCGATACCCACCATGTGCACCCGCTCGAGCTGCGGGGGCAGCTGCTCGCTCATCGATCACTCCTGTTCGCTTCCACGCCTGCGACGTCCAGCACGATCCGCGCCACCTCGGCGGCGGCGCTGCGGTGGCCCGCCCCTGCCGCACGCCGTCCCATCTCGGTCAGGCGGGCTGCGTCGCGCAGCAGGGGGATCACCGCATCGGCCACGAACGCCGGCGTCAGTTCCTCGTCCGCCACGATCATTCCACCTCCCGCCGCCACCACCGGCCGGGCATTGAGTTCCTGCTCCCCGTTGCCGTGCGGCAGCGGCACGTACACCGCCGGCAGGCCGACCGCGGACACCTCGGCGACGGTCATCGCCCCGGAGCGGCAGATCACCGCGTCGGCGGCGGAGTACGCCAGGTCCATCCGGGTCAGGTAGGGCACGGCGACGTAGGGATACCGGTCGTGCTCGGGACGTGCGGGCACGTCGAGGGTGTTCTTCGGGCCGTGGGCGTGCAGCACGGCGATGCCCGCCGCGGCGAGCGGACCGGCGGCTCCCGAGACGGCCTCGTTGAGCGAACGGGCGCCCTGCGAGCCACCGAACACCAGCAGCACCGGCCCCTCCGGGGGGAGCCCGAAGTGCGCCCGCGCCTGCGCCCGCAGCGCCGCCCGGTCCAGCCCGGTGATCGACGACCGGACCGGGATGCCGACGATTTCGGCGTCGCCGCGGCGCACGATGCCCGAACCCGGGACGGCGGCCAGGACACGCTCGGCGCGCAGGGCCCCGATCTTGTTGGCGATGCCGGCGCGGGCGTTGGCCTCGTGCACGACGACGGGGATGCGGCGCCGGCGGCGCAGCGGTCCGGCACCGGCGGCCAGGTAGGCGGGCAGCGCCACGTAGCCCCCGAATCCGACGACGACGTCGGCGTGGGTGTGGTCGAGCACCTCGCGGGTCCGGCGGACCGAGGCGAGGACCCGCGCCGGCAGCTTGGCCAGGTCGGCGGTGAGCTTGCGGGGCAGCGGCACCGGCGGGATCAGCTCGAGTGGATACCCGCGCTGCGGCACGAGGGTGGTCTCGAGCCCCCGCTCGGTGCCCAGCGCGGTGATCGTCGCCGTCGGCACCAGCCGGCGGATCGCGTCGGCGACCGCGAGGGCCGGCTCGATGTGCCCGGCGGTGCCACCCCCGGCCACCACCACGGACAGGGCAGACTGCTCGCCGCTCACCTACGGTTTCCTCGCTCTCCGGTTCGTCCGTCTCTGCTGTTCGTCGTCGTGCCCGCGCGGCGCCGCGGCTGCCGTGGGGGTTGGTCCCGCGGGGCGGCGGGCTGCGCCGCGCGGCCCTGACCGCGGGCGCGTTCCTGCGGCGTGCGGCCCCGTGGGGTCTGCCGCTCCCGGGTCGCCGTGCCGCCGCCCCGGTCGGCGGTGCCGGCCCGGCGTGCCTCGATCCGGCCGGGGTCGGCACGCCGGGAGGCGTCGAGCCGCACGGGTTCACCGCGCGACGGCGTGTACTGCTCCGGCTTGGGCAGCCGCAGCAGCCGCCCGAAGCGGCCGTCCTGCCCGGCGTGCAGGGCGGCGACGGCCTCGGGTTCGTGCCGCGCCGCGTTGGCGATCAGGCCGAACATCAGCAGCGTCGTCGCGGTGGAGGTGCCGCCGGCCGAGACGAGCGGAAGCTGCAGGCCGGTGACGGGCAGCAACCCGACGACATAGCCGATGTTGATGAAGGCCTGCCCGATGATCCAGGTGGTGGCGGTGGCGGTGAGCAGCCGCAGGAACGGATCCACCGATCGCAGCGAGATCCGCAGGCCGGCGTAGGCGAACAGACCGAACAGGCCGATCACCGCCAGGCCGCCGAGGAAGCCGAGCTCCTCGCCGATGATGGCGAAGATGAAGTCGTTGTGTGCGTTGGGCAGGTAGCTCCACTTGGCGCGGCTCTGCCCGAGCCCACGGCCCCAGAACCCGCCGTCGGCCAGGGAGAACTTCGCCTGACGGGCCTGATAGCCGATGCCTTGCGGGTCCGCGCCGGGGTTGAAGAAGGCCCGCACCCGCGCGGACCGGTACCCGGCGGTCAGCGCGAGGAGCACCGCCAGGCCGGCGGCGGTACCGACGATCGTCAGGAACACCCGCAGCCGCAGACCCGCGAACCAGAGCAGCGCGAGGACGATGATGGCGAGCGAGACGGTGGTGCCCAGGTCGGGCTGGAGGATGATCAGCAGGGTCACCACCAGGGTCGCCGGGACCAGCGGAACCATCATCTCGCGGGCGCTGGAGCGGTCGCCGCGGCGCGACGCCAGCAGGTGCGCGCCCCACACGGCGATGGCGATCTTGGCCAGCTCCGACGGCTGCAGCGACACGCCGGCGATGACGAACCACCCCCGGGTGCCCTGGGACAGCGTGCCGATGCCGGGGATGAGCACCAGCACCAGCAGCACGACGGTGACCGCGAACGCCGGGAACGAGAACCGGCGCAGCACCCGCACCGGAACGATCAGGGCGAAATAGAAGATGACCAGGCCGAGAGCGGCGAAGATCGCCTGCGAGGTGAACAGGCCGTAGGCCGAGCCGTTGGTGGCGACGGCCTCGACGCTCGACGACGACAGGACCATCACCAGGCCCAGCACGGTGAGCAGCACCGCGATCGTGACGATCAGGTGGAACGAGGCCAGCGGCCGGGCCAGCCACAGCCCGACCCGGTTCCGCGCCGTCCCGTCGGCGGGCTGCGGGGCGTTCACTGCCCCGTCCCGCCCCCGCGCAGCTCCTCGACCGCGGCGGCGAACGCGCGACCACGCTGCGCGTAGTCGGCGAACATGTCCAGCGACGCGGCGGCCGGCGCCAGCAGCACGGTGTCGCCCGCCGTCGCCAGCGACGCCGCCTCACGCACCGCGACCCGCATGGCCGCGGGTCCGTCCGCCCCCGGCAGCGCCACCCGGCGCGCCGCAGCCGGGGCCGTCCTCGGTTCGCTCGTGCTCATCTGCCCATCGTCGCGCGTGTCGAGGAGGACCATGGGGACCTCGGGGGCGTGTCGCGCCAGCGCGTCGGCGATGCGGTCGGCGTCGCGGCCGAGCAGCACCACCCCGGCGAGGCGGGGTGCGACCTCCGCCACCAGGTCGTCGACGTGGGCGCCCTTGAGCAGGCCCCCGGCCACCCACACCACCCGGTCGTGGGCGAGCAGCGACGTGCGGGCCGCGTGCGGATTGGTGGCCTTCGAATCGTCGACGTACTCCACGCCGCCGACGGTGCCGACCGGGGCGGCGCGGTGCGGACCGACCCGGTGCCGGCGCAGACCGTCGTGCACCGCGGAGGCGGGGACGTCGATCGCGCGGGCCAGCGCGGCGGCGGCGAGCGCATCCGACAGGCCGGCCGGCCCGGCAGGGGTCACGTCGACGACCGAGGCGAGCACCGCCGAGTCGGCGAAGGCCCGGTCGACCAGAACGTCGCCACTGATGCCGAGCTCACCGGGCTGCGGGTAGCCGAGCGTGAAGCCGACGGTGACGACGGCACGGGACCGGTCGCGCAGGCCCCCGGCGATCGGATCGTCGAGGCCGAGCACCCCCACGGTGCCGGACAGCGCCCGTGCCTTGGCGTCGATGTAGCCCGCCATCCCGCCGTGCCAGTCCAGGTGGTCCTCGGCGATGTTGAGGATCACGCCGGCCTCGGGCCGCACGGACGGCGCCCAGTGCAGCTGGAACGACGACAGTTCCACGGCGAGGACGTCGGCGCGGGGGTCCGCGCGGCGCAGCGCGTCGAGGACCGGCAGGCCGATGTTGCCGCACGCCACGGACGCGAGCCCGGCGGCCTCGAGGATCGACTGCAGCATCGTCGTCGTCGTGGTCTTGCCGTTGGTGCCGGTGACGACGAGCCAGCGCCGCGGCGGGCCGTAGATCTCGGCGCGGTCGATGCGCCAGGACAGCTCGATGTCGCCCCAGATCGGCACGGCGGCGCCGGCGGCGTGCGAGAGCAGCGGCGCGTCGGGCGCGAAGCCGGGGCTCGTCACGACCAGCGCATACTCGTGCAGCGACGACGCGTCCGCGACGAGGTCGTCGAGATCGACGGTGTCGGCGCCGAGCTCACGGCAGCGCGCGAGGGCCTGCGGGTCGCGGTCGGTGACGGTCACCGTCGCGCCGAGGTCGCTGAGGGGGGCGAGGGTGGCACGACCGGACATCCCGCCGCCGGCGACGAGCACGCGGGCGCCGCGGAGCCGGTCCAGGTCTTGGCGGCGCAGTTCGTCTGTCACGGTGTCAGTCCCCGATCGCCGCTAGGTATTCGCTGTAGAACAGGGCCATGCCGATGGCCGACGCGATGGCGGCGAGCAACCAGAACCGGATGATCACCGTCGTCTCCGCCCAGCCGCCGAGCTCGAAGTGGTGATGGAACGGCGCCATCCGGAACACGCGACGCCGGCTGGACCGGAACACCGCCACCTGGATGACGACGGACGCCGCCTCGGCGACGAACAGGGCGCCGATGACCACCATGAGCAGCTCGGTGCGCGTGGTGACGGACAGGCCCGCGAGCATGCCGCCGAGGGCGAGCGAGCCGGTGTCGCCCATGAAGATCTTCGCGGGGGCGGCGTTCCACCACAGGAAGCCGATGCACGCGGCGGCGCCGGCGGCGCACAGCAGCGCCAGGTCGAGCGGGTCCCGCACGTCGTAGCAGCCCTTGCCGGGGTCGGCGACGCACGAGTTGCGGTACTGCCAGAACGTGATGATCACGTAGGCGCCGAGCACGAGGCTCATCGACCCGGCGGCGAGCCCGTCGAGGCCGTCGGTGAGGTTGACCGCGTTGGACCACGCGCTGACGAGCAGGTACACGAAGAGGATGAACACCACCGCGCCCATCGAGACGGTGGCGATGTCGCGCACGTAGGACAGGTGGGTGCTGCCCGGGGTGAGTCCGTCGCCGTTGCGGAACTGCAGGGCGAGGATGCCGAACGCGACCGCGGCGACGAGCTGGCCGACCAGTTTGGCGGTCTTGTTCAGGCCCAGATTGCGCTGCTTGCGGATCTTGATGAAGTCGTCGAGGAAGCCGACGCCGCCGAGGGCGGTGGTCAGGCCCAGCACGAGCAGACCCGAGGCCGACGGTCCCTCCGCACCCTCGTAGGCCAGGCCGATCGCGTGCGCACCGAAGTATCCGGCCCACAGGCCGGCGAGGATCGCGACGCCGCCCATGGTCGGTGTGCCGCGCTTGGACTGGTGGCTCTGCGGTCCTTCGACGCGGATCTCCTGACCGAATCCCTGCCGCGAGAATGCCTTGATCAGCACCGGCGTCAGCAGGATCGACACCGCCAGGGCGATTCCCGCGGCGAAGAGGATCTGTCTCACCGTGCGGCCTCCGTTTCCGTTCCTGCCGTACCCGCCGTTCCCGCGAGGATCGCCTCCGCCACCGTCCACAACCGGACGGACTGCGAGGCCTTGACCAGTACCAGGTCGCCGGGCCGCAGCTCGCGCTCGAGGAGCTCGATCGCGGCGGCGGCGTCGGGGACGTGGCTCGCCTCGTCGCCCCAGGATCCTTCCATCACCGCACCCTGGTAGAGACCGCGGACCGGGCGGGTCGCGCCGACCGCGACGATGCGGGTGACGTCCAGGCGCACCGCGAGCCGGCCGATGGCGTCGTGCTCGACGACGGACTCGTCACCGAGTTCGCCCATCTCCCCCAGCACCGCCCAGGTCCGGCGCGGGCTGTCGCCGGCGCGGGCCATGGTCACCAGCGCCTTGAGCGCCGCCCGCATCGAGTCCGGGTTGGCGTTGTACGCGTCGTCGACGACGGTGACGCCGTCGGCACGGGTGCGCACGTCCATACGGTGCGCCGACACCGCGCCGGCACCGCCGAGCGCGGTCGCGACCTGCTCGGGCGTGGCGCCGCACTCGAGCGCGACGGCCGCGGCCGCCAGGGCGTTGCCGATGTGGTGCTCGCCGTGCACCGCGAGGGTGACCGTGGTGCGGCGCTCGGTGCCGTCGTCGCGCACGACGAGGGTGAACGTGGGACGGGCGTGCTCGTCGAGGTGGACGTCGGTGGCCCGGACCTGCGCGGCCGGGTCGCTGCCGACGAGCACCACGCGGGCGCGGGTGCGCGGTGCCATCGCGGCGACCAGGGGGTCGTCCGCGTTGAGGATCGCCACGCCGCCCTCCTCGGCGGCCGGCAGGGCCTCGACGAGCTCCCCCTTCGTCCGGGCGATGACCTCCTGGGAACCGAATTCCCCCAGGTGGGCGGTGCCGACGTTGAGCACCACCCCGATGCGGGGCGGCGCGACGGTGGCGAGGGCGGCGATGTGCCCGGGTCCGCGGGCCGACATCTCCAGCACCAGGAATCGGGTGTCGGTGGTGGCGCGCAGCGCCGTCCACGGATGCCCGAGCTCGTTGTTGAAGGAGCCGGGAGGGGCGACGACCGGGCCGAGCGGCGCGAGCACCGCGGCAAGCAGGTCCTTCGTGGAGGTCTTGCCCGCGGATCCGGTGACGCCGACGACGGTCAGCCCGTCGGCGGTGAGCTCGTCGACCACGGCGCGGGCGAGGGCACCCAGCGCGGCGAGGACGGCGGCACCCGAGCCGTCGGGGTCGTGTTCGAAGGCCAGCGAGTTGGTCTCGACCGGCGGCACCGGCGGCACCACGACGGCGGGCACACCCACCGGTCGGGCGGCGAGCACCGCGGCGGCGCCGGCGGCGATGGCGTCGGCGGCGTGATCGTGCCCGTCGGAGCGGGCCCCCGGCAGCGCCAGGAACAGCCCGCGCGGGGTGACCTTGCGGGAGTCGAACTCGACGGTGCCCGTCACCTCGACGGCCGGGTCGTCGACGTCGTGCAGTGTCCCGCCGACCACCTCCGCGATGCGGGCGAGTGTCATCGGGATCATTCGGTGCCTCCGTACTGCTCGCTACCTGCGCCGGCGAACCGGTCGATGGCCGCGGCGAGCACTTCGCGGTCGTCGAAGGGGTGCTTGACCCCGTGGATCTCCTGGCCGGTCTCGTGGCCCTTGCCTGCCACGAGGACGATGTCGCCCGGGCGTGCCCAGCGCACGGCCGCCTCGACGGCGGCGGCCCGGTCACCGATCTCGCGGATCTCCCCCCGCTGCTGTTCGGGGACGGCGCGGGCACCGGCGAGCAGCGCGGCGCGGATGACCGCCGGATCCTCGGTGCGGGGGTTGTCGTCGGTGACGACGAGCAGGTCCGCCCCACGGGCTCCGACGTCGCCCATGAGCGGACGCTTGCCGTGGTCGCGGTCGCCGCCCGCACCGACGACGACGGCGAGCCGGCCGCCGGCCGCCCGTCCGCGCAACGTCGCGATGACGGCCTCGAGCGCGGCCGGCTTGTGCGCATAGTCGACGACGGCGAGGAAACCCTGCCCGCGGTCGACCCGCTCCACCCGTCCGGGTACGTCGACGTCGGCGATGCCGGCGGCCGCGGCGTCGACGTCGACCCCGACCGCCGCGCACACCGCGACGGCGAGGGCGGCGTTGGCGACGTTGTAGTGGCCGGGCAGGCGCACCGCGACGCGCCGTGCGGTGCCGTCGGGCCCGGCGAGGGTGAACACCTGGGATCCGGACGGCTCGGTGCGGACCGCCGTCGCCGTCCAGTCGGCGGTTCCGGTGGTGGCGACGGTGCGCACCGCCTCGGGCTCCGCAGGGTGGGCGGCCCGGGCGATCCCGGCCATCCGCACGCCCCACTCGTCGTCGATGCACACGACGGCACGGCGGGCCCGCACGGGCGAGTCCGCCGCGAACAGCCGGGCCTTCGCCCCGAAGTAGTCGTCGAGGTCGCGATGGAAGTCGAGGTGGTCCTGGGACAGGTTCGTGAAGGCACCGACCGCGAAGCGGACCCCGGCGACCCGCCCCAGGGACAGGGCGTGGCTCGAGACCTCCATCACCACGGTGTCGATGCCCTGCTCGCGCATGGCCGCGAACAGCGCGTGCAGCTGCGGGGCCTCGGGGGTGGTGAGCGCGCTGGGGACCCGCCGGCCCGCGAGGCGGGTCTCGATGGTGCCGACCAGGCCCGTGACCCGCCCGGCGGCGGCGAGCCCCGCCTCGACCAGATAGGCGCTGGTGGTCTTGCCGGAGGTGCCGGTGATGCCGACGACCTGCATGTGCTGCGACGGGTCGCCGTAGATGGCGGCGGAGACGACGCCGAGGACCGACCGCGGATCCGGGTGGACCAGCACCGGCACGGGGCGGGTGACGACGGCGGCGAGGTGCTCGCATCCGGCGGCGTCGGTGAGGACGGCGACAGCACCCCGTTCCAGGGCCTCCGCGGCGTATTCGGCGCCGTGCGCGCGGGCGCCCGGGAGTGCGGCGAACAGGTCGCCGGGCTGCACCCCCTGGGCCCGCAGGTCGACGCCGGTCACGGACACCGGGATGCCCGCGGCGGGGGTCGTGGCGCCCGGTGCGACGGTGCCGACGGTGGCGCCCACGGCGGCAGCGAGGTCGCGGAGCTGCGTCACCGGTGGATGCTCGGGTCTCAGGCCGCCTCCCGGCGGGGACGGGTCCGGACTCGACGGCACAGGCACCAGGCTCCTCTCGCTCCGCGGCAGTGTCTCCTGCCGTTCCTCTACTCCCGCGGCCGCGCTGTTCCCGAGCACCGGGGCTCGACCGCGGTGTCACGGTACCGACGTGTCAGGTTACCGACGGGCGGCGGTGCCGCCGACACGTGCTCGGCGATCGACCGCACCCGCGCGGCTCAGTCCACCTGCAGGATCAGCTTGCTGCCCGGGTCCGCCGACAGCGGCACGCCCTCGCGCTGCAGCAACCACGAGGCGATCGTGTGGAACAGCGGTGCGGCGGACTGCCCGCCGCTGCCGTCGGCGCTGCGGGTGGGCGCGTCGAGCATGATGCCGATCACGTAGCGGGGGCGGTCGGCGGGCGCGATCCCCGCGAAGGTGATCCAGTAGTTCGAGTTCGAGTAGCACTTGCATGCGGGGTCGACCTGCTGGGCGGTGCCGGTCTTGCCGGAGACCTGGTAGCCCTCGATCGCCGCCGGGGTGCCGGTGCCGCGCTGGTTCCCGGTGTCGTCCTGCACCACGGCGCGGAACATGTCGCGCACGGTGGCGGCGGTCTGCGGGCTGACCACCCGCACCGGGTCCGGCCGGGGTGTCTCGGTGCGGGTGCCGTCGGGTGCGACGACCGCCCGGACGACGCGCGGCGGAATCCGCTCGCCGTCGTTGGCGATGGCCTGGTAGATCCCTGCCATCTGGAGCAGCGTCATCGACAGGCCCTGCCCGATCGGCAGGTTGGCGAAGGTGCCGCCGGACCACTGCTCGCGGCTCGGCACGCTGCCGGCGGACTCGCCCGGCAGGCCCACGTCGGTGCGCTGCCCGAGGCCGAACAGGCCGAGCATCTGCGCGAACCGGTCCTCGCCGACCCGTTCCGCGAGCATCAGGGTCCCCACGTTGGAGGACTTCCCGAACACACCGGTGGCGGTGTAGGGCACGACGCCGTGGTCCCACGCGTCCTTGACGGTGACGCCGGCCATGCGGATCGTGCCGGGCACCTGCAGCACCTCGTCGGGGGTGGTGAGGCCGTCCTCGATCGCGGCGGACGCGGTGACGATCTTGTTCACCGACCCCGGCTCGAAGGGGGTGCTGACGGCGGGATTCCCGAGTTCGGCGTCCTTCGGGTTGTTGCCGACCCCGATCGACGGGTCGAACGTGCCGTCGTTGGCCATGGCGACGACCTCGCCGGTCCGGGCGTCGAGCACGACGGCGGACGCGTTCTTCGCCCCGGACAGGTCCTTGGCGCGCTGCACCTGCTGCTGCACGTAGTACTGGATGTCGGAGTCGATGGTCAGTTCCACCGCGGAACCGTCGACGGCAGGTTGCTGATCGCGCCAGCTGCCGGGGATCACCGCGCCGTCGGAGCCCCGATCGTACGTCGAGGAGCCGTCGGTGCCGGCGAGCACGGAGTCCATGGAATCCTCGAGACCGAGGAGGCCGTGCCCGTCCCAGCCCGTCGCGCCGACGAGGTTGGCGGCGAGCGAGCCGCCGGGATACAGCCGGATGTCCTGACGCTCGAGACCGACCTTGTCGTACTCGTCGACGAGCGAGGTCGCCACGGCCGGATCGACGCCGCGCGCCAGATAGACGAAGGTCTCGTCGCTGCGCAGCTTGTCGAGGATCTCGTCCTCGGGGGCGGCCGCTCCGAGCGCCTCGTGGATCGCCTTCGCGAGACCCTCCAGATACGCGTCGGTCTCCGGCTGCGTCGGGTCCTCGGCGCGCGCCTCGTCCAGCTCTCGCCGGACGCGGACGGGCTGGAAGGTGAGCGCCTTCGCCTCCATCGTGTAGGCCAGCGGACTGCCGTTCCGGTCGGCGATGGTGCCGCGGGTGGCAGGCTCGACGAGCCGCGTCGTGCGCTGGCTGGCCGACTCGGCGGTCAGCTGCGGCGCCTGGACGACCTGAACCCACAGCAGTTGCACGGCCGCGACCCCGAGGGCCAGGAACATGACTGCGCGCCCGTACCGGTAGCGGAACCGGAACCCGGTGGTGTCCGCTCCGCCGGAGGCCTTGCGCGGGCGGGTGCGCCGGGCGGGCGCCGGCCGGCGGGAAGGAGCAGGGCGGCCGCGGACCGGCCGGGAAGACGGTGGGGTCCCTCGCCTCACCGGCGCCCGTCCTCGGCGTGCGTCGCAGGGGTCACGGGCACCAATTGTTCCGGCTGACCGGGCGCGGCCCCGGCATTGCCGGGCGACGGCGTGGCGTCCGGGGGTGCCGGGGCAGGCTCCCCGGCCGGTACCGCCGCAGTAGCCCCGGGCGGCACCGCCGCAGTAGCCCCGGGCGGCACCGCCGCAGTAGCCCCGGGCGGCACCGCCGCCGCAGCCCCGGGCGGCACCGCCGCCGCAGCGGACGGCGCGGCGCCCGGGGTCGTCGCGGTGGGGGCCTCACCCGCGGCGCCGGCCGACGGCGCGGCGGCCCGGTCGGTGCCGGCGGACGGGGTCAGCGGCCGCGGGTTCTCGCTCCCCGCGCTACCCGCGAGCGGCGGAAGCTGGGCCCGGGTCCGGTCATCGGCCGCCGGGGGGTTCAGCGGCGCGGCCGGTGCCCCCTCGGCGGGGGCCGGGGTTCCCACCACGCGCACACCGCCGTCGTCGCCGACGACCAGGCGCGCGACCTCGCCGGTGGGGATCATGCCGAGCTTTGCAGCCTGCATCGCCAGCACCGGCGCCGAGTTGCCGGTTTCGACGTCGCGCTGCAGCACGGCGCGCTCCTGGATCAGGCGCTGGTTGTAGTCGCGTGCGGCGCTGAGCTGGTAGGAGTCCTCCGCGGCGCGCGTGGTCAGCAGCAGGGTTACGGCCATGCCGATGCCGAGGAGACCGATAATGGTGGCCACGAACGGAATTCGCGCCGCCACACTACCGCCGCGGCGAGCCGGTGCGGGAGTCGCCGTGTCCGGGGTCAGGTGCGCCGTGCGACGGCTGCGCCGCTGATACGCCCGCTGCGCAGCCGTGGATCGAGCCGGACGGCGAGCAGGTGCTGCCACCTGTACGGTCATCGGTTACCTCCTGGCGATTCGTTCCGCGGCACGCAGGCGCACGGGCGCCGAACGCGGATTGGCCTCGATCTCCTGCTCCGTCGCCCGTTCCGCCCCGCGGGTGAGCATCCGCAATTCGGGCCCGGTACCCGGAAGTTCCACCGGGAGCCCCTCCGGGCTCTTCGACTTCGTCAGCGGGGTGAGAATCTGCTTGACCACGCGGTCCTCGAGGGACTGGTACGACATGAACACCACCCGTCCCCCGACGGCGAGAGCGTCCAGGGCGTCCGGGATCGCGGCGCGCAGCGAGTCGAGTTCCCCGTTGACCTCGACCCGCAGCGCCTGGAACGTGCGCTTGGCGGGATGGCCGCCGGTGCGGCGGGACGCGGCCGGAATCGCCCGGTACAGCAGCTCCACCAGCTCCCCGCTCGTGCGCAGCGGCGTCTTCGCCCGCTGCCGCACGATCTCCGAGGCGATCTTCCCGGCGAACCGCTCCTCCCCGTAGGTGCTGAGTATGCGGGCGAGGTCGCCGTGGCTGTAGGTGTTGAGCACGTCGGCCGCGGTGACGCCCGTGGTGGGGTCCATGCGCATGTCCAGGGGTGCGTCGCGGGAGTAGGCGAAGCCGCGCTCGGCCTCGTCGAGCTGCATCGAGGACACGCCGAGGTCGAACAGGATCGCATGCACGGAGCCGACCCGATCCAGCCCGCACGAGGCGAGGGCGTCGGCGATGCCGTCGTAGCGGGTGTGCACGAACTGCGTGCGGTCGGCGAACGGCGCGAGCCGCCGGCGGGCGACGGCGAGGGCCTCGGGGTCGCGATCGAGCCCGATCAGGCGCACACCCGGATAGGTCCGCAGGAAGTGCTCGGAGTGTCCGCCGAGACCGAGGGTGGCGTCCACATAGATCGCGCCCGGGCCGGCGGCATCGATGGCGGGGCCGAGCAGTTCGTCGGCGCGGCCGAGCAGGACGGGGATGTGACCGAAGCTCTCCGGACTCCCGGCCTCCGGAACTGCCGCCGCGTCCTGACCCTCCGCCATTCTTCCTCCGGTTGTCCTGCTCGGTTCGTGGGCGATCGGATCGTGGCTTCGGTCGGGGGGTTCGCAGTCACGCCTCCGGATACGACCGCGGCGAATGCATCGAGGTCTCTGTCCGAACTGGAAACCTGGCGTTGGGGAAGTACGTCAGGGTTCCGTTTCACGAACCTGGCACTGGGGAAGTGTGTCAGGGTCGCTGTCGGGCAGAGGCCTCGCGGCACTCGCCGCGGTGGCACTGCGGTCGCTGCTGCGGTTCCGGTCACAGAATGTCGTGCAGGGCCTCGTCTCTCGCTTCCGAAAACTCTTCCTCGTGCTCGGCGAGGTATTGCTCCCACGCCGCCGCGTCCCAGATCTCCAGGTGTTTGACGGCACCGATCACGACGCAGTCCTTCGTGAGCCCCGCGTACTTGCGGTGGGCGGCGGACAGGGTGATCCGGCCCTGCGCATCGGGACGCTGCTCGTCGGTTCCCGCCGCCAGGCTCCGGAGGAACGCCCGGGCCTGCGGATTGCTCCGCGAGGCCGCGGCGGCGCGCTCGGCCAGGGCGGCGAACTCGTCGCGCGGAAAGATGGAAAGGCTGTGGTCCTGACCCTTCGTGATCATCAACCCTCCCGCCAGTTCGTCTCGGTACTTCGCGGGCAGCGTGAGCCGCCCCTTGTCGTCCAGCTTGGGTGTGTGGGTACCGAGGAACACTCGACACCCCCCGCCACGCCCCGGCCGGACCCTGCCTACTACCCGACGGAGGAAACCCCTCCGCCGCGACCCACACTACCCCACTTTCCCCCACGTTCAACCGCTTACGCGCCCGCGCGCGGCGCCGTTTTTCGACTGTGCGCAGTTCACGGCGGGTGGGGCGGAGTGGGCGACGACGCACGGCGCGGGCAGCGTCGCGACGCGCGGACCGAGACGCGGGCGCGGGACAGCGAACCCGGACGCGGGAAACACGCTGGTCGGCTCCGTCGCCTCCGCTGCGCGCCGGTCCCGGGAGCCGGAGTGGGCGGAAGTGGGGTACGAACGTGGGGGACGGTGGGGCGCCCGGCGCCGCGGCCGCCGCTCGTCCGGGAACGACGAACGGCGCGTCCCGTGGCGGGACGCGCCGTTCGTGAGAACTCGCGTGGAAGTACTGTCGCGCTACTCCTGCTCGAAACGCCGGCGGAAGCGGTCCTCCATCCTCTTGCTGAACCCTCCACCGGACTTGCGGCCGCCGCGGGACCTACCATCCCCGGCACCGCGGCTTGCCCCGCGGGGACCGTCACCGACGCCTGGACCGCGCTTGCCTCCGAGGAGGAGCAGGACCCCCGCGCCGAACATGACGATGAATCCGACGAGACTGATGATCGGGAACCCACCCGGCTTCACCGGGAGGGCGACGCCCGCGATCAACAACGCCAAACCCAGTGCGAACAACGCGCCGGCCTGGAGCCGACGCCGACTGGACGCCATCCCCATCCGGCTTCCCCGGACGGTAGAGGCGAACTTGGGATCCTCAGCATAGAGCGCGCTCTCGATCTGTTCGAGCATGCGCTGCTCGTGCTCGGAGAGTGGCACGGTACCTCCCCCGGCACTAAAACGGTGGCCGCCGGATCTGCGGTCCAGATCGACGGGGGGCCGACTTTGACGGCCGCCTGGCTCAATAATACGAGTACATCCCGGCGGGGACCACCAACTGGGGATTCGAGTTCGATCACGGTTCCGAAGGTCCTGCGTATGACGGACCGACGACCCTGGCCCGGGCCGTCGAACGACCCGGGCTGCCCCCTGCACCGATCATGCGCTGCGCCGGTCGTCCCCCGACCTCGAATTCCCGGACGCCGACGGGTCGTCCGCGCTCGTCAGGTAGTCCTCCACCTCGTGGAGAAAGCGGCCCACCTCGTCGTAGAAGCGGCTCGCCTCGTCGGCGGGCACGGAACGCGTGACCCCCGCCTCGATCGCCGCGCGGGTGTCCGAACGATCGGCGAAGAAGTCCGCCCAGGCGGCGAACTCCGGCTCCGCGCGGGCCATGAGCACCCAGGCGTTGCGGGTGCGGGGACGCCGCGCCGGCCGCACCGCCCGCAACTCGGCGCCCGCGAGCACGGCGCCGGCACCGCGCAGGGCGGCGAGATAGGCCAGGTGGAATCGCTCGGACGGTTCCGGAGTGCCGGCGGCCGCCGAGAGCAGCTCGTCGGCACGGTCGAGCAATGTCGCGGCGCGCGACGACACCGGGCGGGCGGCGCAGTCCGATCGGCCGACGGCCCGCGGGCCGGTCGCACCCGACTGTGCGGTTCGTGACGTGACCATCACTCCGAACACCTCCTGCACCCCGCCGGGGCACCGGCCGGGTCACGGCCCCGGCGATCCGGCGATGTTCGCTTCCCTCGAACATCGCCGGATCCCCGGTATCGAACATCCGTTCGACGTATTCAATATAGCTGCACCTACCGACACGTCGTCAAGGGAAGGCGGTCCAGTCCCCGTCATGAGTACGGATGCGACCCCGCGGGGCGCGGCGCCGATCCTCGTCGATCTGTCCGCTGCCGAGTTCCGCGCGCGACTGCCCGAGGTGCTGCCCATCTACGTGGCCGCCATGCGATACCCGCGCGGCACCGAGTACCACCGCGCGCCCATGTGGTCCGAGCACTCCGCCCGGCCGGGATGGAAAGCTGTCGCGGCGGCACTGCCGGACGAACCGTCGAGGCTCGTCGCGATCGCCTACGGCTATCGCGGGTCGCCGCACCAGTGGTGGAATCAGCAGGTGCGGACCGGGATGCGCCACGCCGGCTACCCCCCGGAGACGATCGACGCCGTCCTCGGCGACTACTTCGAGCTGACCGAACTGCACGTGCGGCCGGACGCCCAGGGTCACCGCATCGGGGAGGCGCTCCTGCGCCGGTTGCTGAGCGACCGCCCCGAGCGCACGGTCCTGCTGTCCACTCCCGAGATCGCCGGCGAGGACAACCGGGCCTGGCGGCTGTACCGGCGATTCGGGTTCCGCGACGTCGTCCGGCAGTTCCGGTTCACCGGGGACGCCCGCCCCTTCGCCGTCCTGGGACGGGACCTTCCGCTCGAAGGTCCGTAGCGTGGGCGGGGTGATCGATGCCGTCGTCGTGGGTTCCGGGCACAACGCCCTGGTGAGCGCGTGCTATCTGGCCCGTGCCGGCTGGTCGGTGGAGGTGCTCGAGAAGGACACCGTGCTCGGCGGCGCCGTGTCGACCGTGGAACGCTTCCCGGGCCACGCCGTCGACCGCGGCTCGTCGGCCCACGTCATGATCCGGCACACCGGCATCGTCGAGGAACTCGAGCTCGCCGCCCACGGCCTGCGCTACGTCGACTGCGACCCGTGGGCGTTCGCGCCCGCCCCCGTGGGCAGCGACCGTCCGGGCATCGTCTTCCATCGTGATCTCGACCGCACCTGCCGATCCGTCGAGGCCGCATGCGGAGCGCGCGAGGCCGACGCCTACCGCCGCTTCGTGACGGTGTGGGGTCCGCGCAGCGCCCGGGTGATGCGCTCGTTCTCGGTGCCGCCGACCGGCCGGCACCTGCTGTCGTCCTTCTGGGGCCTCGACACCGGCAGTGGCGGCAGCGACCTCTCCCGGCAGTTCCTCACCACCGGCGACGCCCTGCTCGACGAGTACTTCGACGACGAGCCGCTCAAGGCCGCCCTCGCCTGGTTCGGTGCCCAGTCCGGCCCCCCGATGTCCGAACCCGGCACCGCCCCCATGGTCGGCTTCGCCGCGCTGATGCACACGCTGCCGCCCGGCCGCGCCGTCGGCGGAAGCGGCGCGCTGACCCGGGCCCTGGCCGCCCGCCTCGCGGTCGACGGCGGCGTCGTCACCCTCGGCGACGCCGCCGCCGAGATCCGCCGGGCCGGGGACGGCTGGGCGGTACGTACCGACTCGGGACGCTCCGTCACCGCGCGCACCGTGATCGCCGGCTGCCACGTGCTGACCACGTTCGATCTGCTCGAACGCGGCGGATTCGACCGCGCCCGCCTGAACGCATGGCGGCGCCGGATCCGCGTCGGCCCCGGCATCGGCATGGTGCTGCGCCTGGCGACCGACGCGCTGCCGCGGTACCCCAGCGGTCCCGCCGACGAGTCCGACGCCGTGCGGGGCCTGCAACTGCTCGTCGAGGACCGCGCCCGGCTCCGGCTCGCGCACGGCGCGGCACTGGCGGGGGAACTACCGCCGCGGCCGGCCGTGCTGGCCATGAGTTTCACGGCGCTCGATCCGTCGATCGCACCGCCCGGCGAACACCAGGTGACCCTGTGGTCGCAGTGGCACCCGTACCGGCTCTCCGGTGGCCGGCGGTGGCCCGCACTGGCCGAGTCGGAGGCGGATCGGATCGTCGCCGAGATGGAGCGCTTCGCCCCCGGCTTCGCCGGTTCCGTCCGGCACCGGCACATCCAGACCCCGCACGAGATCGAACGCGAACTGGGCCTGATCGGCGGCAACGTCATGCATGTGGAGATGTCGCTGGACCAGATGTTCATGTGGCGGCCGCTGCCGGAGCTGTCCGGGCACCGGGTGCCGGGTGCCGACGGGCTCTATCTGACCGGCGCGTCCACCCATCCCGGGGGCGGGGTCTCCGGCGCGAGCGGGCGCAACGCCGCGCAGCGCGCGCTCGCCGACGCCGGGGGTGGCCCCCTGCGCCGGGTGCTGGGGCGGTGGCGGCGATGAATCGCCTGCCCGCCGTTCTCGCCGGCGGCGCGATCGCCGCGCAGATCGCCTATCCGCTGACCACCGGCCAGGCCCGCGACGTCGTCACCGTCGCGGTGGTCACCCTCCTCGCGGCCGCCGGGCTCGCGCACGCTGCGGCGCGGCGCGGCCTCGCCTGGACCGCCGGGTTCTTCGTGATCACGGCGGGTGTCGGCTTCGCCTCCGAGGTCGTGGGGACCGCCACCGGATACCCGTACGGCTGCTACGCGTACGCCACCGACCGGCTGGGTCCCGCCCTGTTCGACGTGCCCCTCGTGGTGCCGCTCGCCTGGACCGCGGGGATGTACCCGGTCTGGTACGTGGCCTCGCTGCTCGCCCGCGGCGGGATGCCGTGGCCGGGCGGGAACCGCGAGCGGGTGACCCGTATCGCGCTCACCACGGTGGGGATGGTCGGCTGGGACCTGTACCTCGACCCGCAGATGGTGTCCGACGGACAGTGGAGCTGGTGCAACGGCGGCGGCCTGCCGGGCATCGAGCAGATCCCACTCACCAATTATCTCGGCTGGGTCCTCGTCGCCACGCTGATGGCGGTGGGGCTGGACCTGCTCGACCGGACCGGCCGGGTACACCCGGGCAACGACACCGTGCCGCTGGTGCTGTTCCTGTGGACGTGGCTCGGGTCTGCGCTCGCCCACGGCGTGCTCCTGAGCGCCCCGGAGCTGCGGTACTCGGCCGTCTACGGCTTCGCGGTCATGAGCGTGCTCGGCGTCCCGCTGCTGTGGTCGCTGCGGCGACGCGCCGGGGCAGGGGCTCGCGTCTGACACGTCCCCGCGCTCCTGGCACGATGGCGCTGTGCGCCTGCCCACCTCGCCCCGCTCCCGCCGACGGACCCTCTCGGCGGCGCTCCTGCTCCTGCTCGTCCCCGTGCTCGCCGGCTGCCTGCGGGTGCAGGCGACGATGGGGGTCTCGGCCGACGACCGCGTCTCCGGCCAGATCGTCGCCGCGACCATTCCCGCCGACGAGAACGACAAGGGACCGCAGCTGGTGGCCCCGGACTCGCTCGCCGACCGGGTCCGCGTGCAGGAGTACGACCAGGACGGGTACGTCGGCAGCCAGGTGTTCTTCAGCGATCTGAGCTTCGGCGACGTCCAACAGCTCGGGTCGATGTCCGACCAGACCTCGGGCACCTTCCAGCTCGCGCTGCAGCGCGCCGGAGACCTGGTGAGCGTCAACGGCAAGGTCGATCTCGAGTCGGTGCCCGTGCAGGGCACCGACGTCCAGATCACGATCGCGTTCCCGGCGCGGGTGGCCACGACCAACGGCACCCGTGAATCCGACTCGATCGTCACGTGGAAGCTGCCGGCCGGTGAGGTGAGCACGTTGCGCGCCGAGGTCCGCTACGCCGACCCGAACACCCGGGGATTCGCCGGCTGGGCGGGAATCGTCGCCGGCGTCACGACAGGCGTCGCCGCGATCATCGGGGTCCTCGCCTGGATGAACCGCAACCCCGCTCCCCCGCGGCAGCGCACACGCGGCGACGCGACGGCGTCCTAGGGCGATGCGGGCGCTGGTCGGGGTCGTCCGCGCCGGGGCGGCCGCCGCGACGCTGGGAGCTGCCGTCGCCGTCGTCAATCGCCTCACCCTGCCCCGGCTCGTCCCGGGTGGTGTGGTCGAGGAAGCGGTGACCGTGATCGTTCCGGCCCGCAACGAGGCCCGGCGCCTGCCGGATCTCGTCGCGGATCTGCGGGCCCAGCGGGGTCTGCGCCGGCTACGGGTGGTGATCTTCGACGACGACTCGGCCGACGGCACCGCCGAGGCGGCCCGGCTGGCGGCCGGGGACGATCCCCACGTCACGGTGATCCGCTCGACCGCGCCGCCGCCGCCCGGCTGGACGGGCAAGGCCGCGGCGTGCGCCCGCGCGTACGCGGCCACCGATCCGTCCGGCGTGGTCGTCTTCGTCGACGCGGACGTGCGGTTGGAGCCGGGCGCGGTGGCGGCAGCGGTGACGCTGCTGCGGGACCGGCGGGCCGACCTGCTCACCCCGTGGCCCTTCCAGCGGGCCGGCTCCGCCGCCGAACAGCTCGTGCAGCCGCTGCTGTTCTGGTCCTGGTTCGCGACGCTGCCGGTCGCGGTGTCCCACCGCTCGCGCCGGCCGTCGACCGCGGTCTCGTGCGGCCAGTTCCTGGTGTTCGACGCGCCGGCGTATGCCGCTGTCGGCGGGCACGTCGCGGTCGCGTCCAGTCCCACCGAGGACCTCGACCTCGCCCGGGCACTGCGCCGGGCCGGCCGGCGCACGATGGTGGCTGCGGCCGGCGACGTCGCGTCCTGCCGGATGTACGAGGGCGCTGCGCCGCTGCGGGCCGGGTACACGCGCTGGCTGTGGTCGGCGTTCGGCCCGCCCGCCGGATCCGCTGCGGTGCTCGTCGCCGCGGCGGCGACCTACGTGCTGCCTCCCGCGGCGGCTCTCCTCGGCCGCGGACCGGTCCGCGGCTGGGGGGTGGTCGGCACCGCCGCGGCGGTCGTCTCCCGGACCCTGGCCCGTGCGACCGAACGCGGCGGTGAGCCCGGCCCGTCCGACGTGGCGGCCGCACTCACCCACCCGTTCGCGGTGTGCGGGTTCGCGGCGCTGACGATCGACTCGCTCCGCGCGCGCCGCGCCGGCCGGCTCGGCTGGAAGGACAGGCCGCTGCCCTGACCGCTCGATCAGACCGCCGTCGGCACCGCGATGCCCAGGCGGGCCAGCACCTCGCGGGTGGCCCGGGCGAAATTCAGGGTGATGAAGTGCAGGCAGGGCGCACCCTCGGCGATGAGCCGCTCGGCCATCTCGGTGGCGACATCGATGCCCACCTCGCGCACGGCGGCGCGATCCTCCTCCGGGCCGTTCCCGGCGGCCCGGACGAGGCGCTCCTCGAGCGCGGCCGGCAGCCTCGACCCGGAGAGTTCGAGGCTGCGCCGCGCGGTACGCAGCGACGTGATCGGCATGATCTCCGGAATGATCGGCTTGGCGCCCTGCTCCGGGTCGTAGGCCACGACCCGGTCCCGCAGCCGCAGATAGTCCTCGACGTCGAAGAACATCTGGGTGATCGAGTACTCGGCGCCGGCGCGCAGCTTGTGGACCAGGTACCGCGTGTCGTGCTCGAGGTCCGGGGAGCGGTGGTGCCCCTCGGGGAACGACGCCACCCCGACGTGGAAGTCACCGAGGTCGCGGACCAGCCGAACGAGTTCCTCGGCGTACTCGAGGCCCTCCGGATGCCTGGTCCATTCTCCCAGCGGGTTGCCCGGCGGGTCGCCGCGCAACGCCAGGATGTTGGTGATGCCGCGATCGGCGTATGCGCCGACCATGGCGCGCAGTTCGTCGATGCTGTGCCCGACGGCGGTCAGGTGCGCCACCGGCAGGAGCGTGGTTTCCTGCGCCAGCTGACCGGTGACCCGGACGGTGCGGTCGCGGGTGGAACCGCCCGCTCCGTACGTCATCGACACGAAGGCCGGGCCGAGGCGCTCGAACTCGCGCACGGCGCGCCACAGGCGCGCCTCCGCGTCGGCGTCGCGCGGCGGGGAGAACTCCACCGAGAACGGGATCCGTGCGCCTCGGGGCGCACGGAATCGGTCCACCACCGACGGCGTACGGGATTCTCCGCCGCCGTCCGGCCCGCTGTCGGAATCGAAAGTCACCCGACCAGCATAGGGGCACGTCGGAGCGGGCCGAACCGGGGCAAGCCCCTCGACCGCCGGATAGGGTGGGCTCGGGTGTGCCCAGCGCCTTTCGGGCTCGATCCGTGGCCGCACCCACCGTCGCCCGACGGGCCCGTCCACACACGACCAGGAGGACGCCCTGTTCACCGGATCCGAACCCGTGCCCGCCGCCTTGTTCCCCGATCTCGTCGAGGGCGCCCTGCGCGACTTCTTCGTCTCCCGGATCGAACTCGTGGAGCCGATCGGCGGCGGCTACCCCGAGGCCGTCACGGCACTCGAATCGTTCGTGCTGCGAGGCGGCAAGCGGGTACGCCCGGCGTTCGCGTGGAACGGCTGGCTCGGGGCCGGCGGCGACCCGTCGGGGCTCGACGCGCCCGCGGTGCTGCGGGTCTGCTCCGCACTCGAACTGGTACAGGCCTGCGCCCTGGTGCACGACGACATCATCGACGCGTCCACCACCCGGCGCGGCTTCCCGACCGTGCACGTCGAGTTCGCCGACCGGCACCGCGCGTCGGGCTGGCGCGGCCGGCCCGAGCAGTTCGGTGCCGCCGTGGCCATCCTCCTCGGCGATCTCGCTCTGGCCTGGGCCGACGACATGGTCCGGGAGGCGGGACTGGAGCCGGCCGCGACCGCGCGGATCGCACCGGTGTGGTCGGCGATGCGCACGGAGGTCCTCGGCGGGCAGTTCCTCGACATCGCCGGAGAGGTGTCGGCCGACGAGTCCGTCCCCGCGGCGATGCGGGTCAACCGGTACAAGACCGCCGCGTACACGATCGAACGGCCGCTGCACCTCGGCGCGGCCCTCGCCGGGGCCGACGACGCGCTGATCACCGCCTACCGGGAATTCGGCACCGACATCGGGCTCGCCTTCCAGCTTCGCGACGATCTGCTCGGGGTGTTCGGGGATCCGGAGGTCACCGGCAAGCCGTCCGGCGACGACCTGCGCTCGGGCAAGCGAACGGTGCTGTATGCGCTGGCCCTGGAATCCGCCGACGCCCGTGACCCCGGCGCCGCGCGGTTGCTGCGCGAGAGTATCGGCTCGGACCTGTCCGACGCGGACGTGGAGAGGCTGCGGACGGTCATCATCGAGCTCGGGGCCGTGGAGCGGGTGGAACGCCGCATCGCCGCGCTCACCGACACCGCGCTGGCGACCCTCGACGCCTCGGGCGCGACGGACGAAGGCAAAGCCCGCCTGCGGGCGGCGGCGCTCCACGCGACGCGGCGGGCCGCGTGATGCGCACCGTGACCGGCGCGGAGCGGGTCGTCGTCGTCGGGGCCGGACTGGCCGGGCTCTCGACCGCGCTGTACCTGCTCGGTGCGGGCCGCAAGGTGACCGTCCTCGAGCGCGAGGCGACCGTCGGCGGGCGGGTGGGTGTGCACGCCGGGCCCGGATACGAGATCGACAACGGGGCCACGGTGCTCACCATGCCGGAGCTCATCGCGGACGCCCTGGCGGCGGTCGGCGCGGACTTCGAGTCCGTCACCCCGGCGGTGCGGCTGCGACGGCTCGCCCCCGCGTACCACGCCCGGTTCGCCGACGGCACGACCCTGGACGTGCACACCGATCCGGACGCGATGGTCGCCGAGGTCACCCGGGTGTGCGGCGCCGAGGAAGCGCAGCGCTACCTGCGGCTGCGCTCCTGGCTCGCCGAGATCTTCGACGCCGAATTCGACCGGTTCATGGCCGCGAACTTCGACTCCCCCCTCGACCTGGTCGCCTCCCCCGCGGCGGCGCGCGACCTGGCGACGTTGCTCCGCCTGGGCGGGTTCGGCCGGCTCGGGGCGCAGGTGAACCGCCGGATCACCGACCCGCGGCTGCGCCGGGTGTTCACCTTCCAGGCGCTGTACGCGGGCGTCGCGCCCGCGCGGGCCCTGGCGGTGTACGGCGCCATCGCCCACATGGACACCTCCCTCGGTGTGTACGCGGTGGAGGGCGGCATGCGGGTGCTGGCCCGCGCCATGGCCGACGCGATCGTCGCCGCCGGCGGCGACCTGCGCCTCGGCACCGAGGTCACGGGCCTCGACTTCGACGGCCGGACGGCCACCGCCGTCCGCACCGCCTCGGGCGAACGCGTCCCGTGCGACGCCGTGGTGCTGAGCCCGGATCTTCCCGTCGTGGACACGCTGCTGCCCCCACGCCGGCGACGACGCGTGCTCGCGTCGCCGTCGGCCGTGGTGCTGCACGGAAGCGTGCCGTCCGCCGTCGCCGCGCAGTGGCCCGCCACGCACCACCACACCATCGACTTCGGTGCGTCGTGGGAGGAGACGTTCGCCGAGATCAGCGCGGGCCGGGGCCGCGGCCGGCTGATGAGCGACCCCTCGCTGCTGATCACCCGGCCGGCGCTGAGCGACCCGGGTCAGAGGTTCCTCCGCGACGGCGTGTCGCACGAGCCGCTGTCGGTGCTCGCGCCCTGCCCCAATCTGGACAGCGCCCCGTACGACTGGTCCGCTCTGGCCGACCCCTACGCGGCAGAGCTCCTCACCGTCCTCGGCCGGCGTGGATACGGCGCCGTCGCCGACGAGTTCCGCATCGACCACATCGACACCCCGGCCACTTGGCAGGCCAGGGGCATGCTTGCGGGCAGCCCGTTCTCCGGGGCACACGTCTTCCGGCAGACCGGACCCTTCCGGCGACGGAACCTGGATCCGCGCCACCCCAACGTCGTGCTCGCGGGATCCGGAACCGTGCCGGGCGTGGGCGTGCCGACGGTCGTGCTGTCGGGCCGGCTCGCCGCCGAGCGGCTCGGCGTCCGCGCCGCGCGGTGAGCGGTGGACCGCCGGCGGCCGCGGCTGAACTAAACTGTCACCTCGTTCACCTGTCCGCCCGCGCCGCGCCCGGGCCCCGCACCGTCCACGACTTCCCGGGGGAGGAACTCGCAACCATGTCGTCCCCTGCCCCTTCCGACGCTGCACCACAGCATCCGTCGAAACCGCAGCCTCCGTCGGAATCGCAGCCGCCCGCCTCGCCGCCCGTGCGGAGCAGACCCGGCGACTTCCTGCGAAGCCCGGCCGGCAACGCCGGCCTGCTGGGTGCGCTCGGCGCCGCATTCGTCACGTTCGGTGGCTTCGGTGCGGGCAGCGTCCGGCGGGAGGACCCGCTGCTCGAGGACCTGTACCTGTCCTGGTTGCGGTTCGGGCACGGCCTGCTGCTCTCGACGATCCTGATCTGGGCCGGCGTCCTGTTGATGATCGCCGCCTGGGTGCGGCTGGGCCGGAGCACCCTCGCCGGGCACGTGACGCTGCGCGAGCTGTGGACGGTGCTGCCCATGTGGGTGGCGCCGCTGCTGGTGGCCTCGCCGATGTTCAGCCGCGACGCCTACTCCTATCTCGCCCAGGGGGCGATGCTCCGCGACGGCTTCGACCCCTACCTCGACGGTCCGGTCGTCAACCCGGGCGTCCTGCTGGACAACGTGAGCAACGTGTGGAAGACGACCACCACCCCGTACGGTCCGGTGCATCTGCTGCTCGGTGCCGGCATCACGTCGCTGACGGGGGACGACGTCGTCACCGGCACCTGGTTGCTGCGACTGACGATGCTGCCGGGACTGGTGCTCACCGCGTGGGCGGTGCCGAAGCTGGCGCGCCGGCTCGGCGGCAACCCCCGCATCGCCCTCTGGCTGGCAGTGCTCAACCCGCTGATCCTGATTCATCTCATCGGCGGTGTCCACAACGAGATGCTGATGGTCGGTTTCATGATCGCCGGCATCGTGCTCGTGCTGGAGGGCCGGCACGTCGGCGGCATCGCACTCGTGTCCGTCGGTGCGGCCGTCAAGGCGTCGGCGGGCATCGCCCTGCCGTTCCTGGTGTGGATCTGGATTCTGCACGAACGTGACCGCGCCCGGGCGCAGGGCCGCGAACCGGCCGCTCCGATCGTGCTGTTCGTGAAGACCGCAGGCGCGGGGCTGCTGGTGTTCGCGGCCGTGTTCGGAGCGGCTTCGGCGCTCGCAGGCGTCGGTATCGGCTGGCTGACGGCCCTGTCCGGCTCCTCGAAGATCATCAACTGGCTGTCGCTGCCGACGATCATGGCGCACGCGGTCACGTGGTTCACGCCCTGGCAGCTGGGGTCCATCCTCGACGTCACCCGCATGCTCTGCGCCGTGGCCCTGGGGGTGATCATGGTGGTGACGTGGTGGCGGTTCCGGCACACCGAGCGCGACGCCGTGCTCGGGATCGTGATCACGCTGACCGCGATCACGGTGCTCTCGCCGGCCGCCCTGCCGTGGTACTACTCGTGGCCGCTCGCGGTGGCCGCGGGCTTCGCCCTGTCGACGACCACGTTGGCAGTGCTCGTAGGCCTGTCCAGCTGGCTGATGTTGATCTTCAATCCCGACGGCTCGATCGGCATGTACAACCTTGCCCACGTGATCCTGGCGATCGTCATCTCGGTGATCGCCGCCGTGTCGCTTCGCACCGTCGACCCGCTGCGGCTGCGCGCGCGGCGCGAGCCGCCGATCACCGCCGTCTCCCTGGATCCGAGGTGACCGTGACCGAGACCGACGCGGGATTCCGCTACTGCGAGGAGCTGGCGGCCACGCACGGCCGGACGTACTACCTCGCCACCCGCCTCCTGCCCCGCCCGCGACGGTCGGCGGTCCACGCCCTCTACGGGTTCGCCCGCCTCGTCGACGACATCGTCGACGTGACCGCGGTCGACGACCCGGCCGGCGCGGCGCTGCAGGTGACCGCGACGGAGCGCCGGCTGCACGCCGCGCTCGCCGGTGATCCCGGACCGGCGGACGCCACCGGGTTGGTGGTCGGGGCGCTGGCCGAGACGATCCGGCGCTACGACCTGCCGCTGGACTACTTCGAGGCGTTCGTCCGGTCGATGCGCATGGACATTCCCGGCACGCCCGAGTTCCGGGCCCGCTACGACGACATGCCGCAACTGCGGGAGTACATGTACGGCTCCGCGGCGGTCATCGGGCTGCAGTTGCTGCCGGTGTTCGACGTGGCCGACATCGACGCCGCCGCACCCTACGCCGCGGCGCTCGGGGAAGCCTTCCAGCTCACGAACTTCATCCGCGACGTGGGTGAGGACCTCGATCGGGGGCGCACCTACCTGCCGGCCGACACCTGGGCCGCGTTCGGGGTGGACGTCGCACTGCTCGAGCACGGCCGACGCACCGGCGGGAGCCCGGATCCGCGGGTGCGCCGGGCCCTGGCCCACTTCGTGGCGCTGACGCGCGCGGAGTACCGCCGCGCCGAGCCCGGTCTGGCGCTGCTGCCGGACCGGATCCGGCCCGGCATCCGCACCGCCTTCGAGCTGTACGGAGGAATCCTCGACGAGGTCGAGCGCAGCGGGTACCGCGTCCTCGACGTGCGCGCCGTGGTCCCCACGCGGCGCCGTGCGCGGGTCGCGCTGACACAGCTGGTCCGCCTGCGCTGAGCCGCCGGAGTCAGAAACCGAGCGCCTGCGCCCGGCGCATGACCTCCCGCCTCGCGTGGGTGTGCATCGCCGCCGCCGGGGAGCCGCCCGCGAGCGTGTCGTCCTCCCGGAACATCCAGTTCAGGATCTCGTCGTCCCGGAATCCCCCGTCGTGCAGCACCGCGATGAGACCGGGGATGCCCGTGAGGATCCAACCGTCGTCGTCGAAGAACGCCGCCGGCACGGCCAGCACGCCGTCCCGCTTGATCGCCAGCAGCTGGCGGTCGCGCAGCAGCTGGTGGACCCGGGTGATCACCAGGCCGAGCTGCTTCGCCACGTCGACCAGTTGCAGCACGGGTACGGAGCGGTCGAGGACGTCTTCGCTGTAAGGGATAGCACTCACGCCGCTAACGTTATCGGGTTCGCGGCGGCTGCCACGACGGGCCGTCGGGTGATCACCGCGGCGAGCCGCGCAGTGTCACCGCGGCGAGCCGCGCACGTGTAACCGCGGCGAGCCGCGCAGTGTCACCGCGGCGAGCCGCGCACGTGTAACCGGGTGGTTCGTGCGCTGGCTACGATCGACAGAGGCGCACCCGACGGCCCGACCCGTCGCACGCCGCACCTACGCAGGAATCGACGGCATGAACACGGGGGTACACCGGGTGAGCTCTGGAGGCGACCGCCTGATCGGCACGGTGCTCGAACGGCGCTACCGCATCGAGGCACCGATCGCCCGTGGCGGCATGTCCACCGTGTACCGCGGCACGGACCTGCGGCTCGACCGTCCGGTAGCCGTGAAGGTCATGGATCCGCAGTTCGCGGCCGATCCTCAGTTCCTTGCGCGGTTCGAGTTCGAGGCGCGGTCGGTGGCCCGGTTGACCCATCCGGGTCTGGTGGCGGTGTACGACCAGGGGCAGGACGGGGACCATGTCTTCCTGGTGATGGAACTCGTCGAGGGCGGCACGCTGCGCGAACTGCTGCGCGAACGGGGCCCGATGCCACCACACGCGGCGGCCGCCGTCGCGGCGCCGGTGCTGGGGGCGCTGGCGGTGGCGCACCGCGCCGGCCTGGTGCACCGCGACGTCAAGCCGGAGAATGTGCTGATCTCCGACGCCGGGGAGGTGAAGATCGCCGACTTCGGGCTCGTGCGCGCGGTCGCCGCGGCGACGACGACGTCGCGCAGCGTCATCCTGGGTACCGCCGCCTATCTGTCGCCGGAGCAGGTGACCACGGGCACCGCCGACGCGCGCAGCGACGTGTACGCGACCGGGATCCTGCTGTTCGAGATGCTCACCGGGCGCACCCCGTTCACCGGCGACACGTCGCTCTCGGTGGCCTATCAGCGGGTCGACAGGGATGTCCCGGACCCCGGTTCCCTCATCGACGGGGTCCCGGAGCAGTTCGACGAACTGGTCCGGCACGCCACCGAGCGGGAGCCGGGTGAGCGGTTCCCGGACGCCGCGGCGATGGCCGCTGCGCTGAGCGAGGTCTGCGACGTCCTGGCGCTGCCCCGCTACCGGGTGCCCGCACCGCGACGGTCCGCGCAGCATCTTTCGGCCGTCGCGGAACCGGCGACGGCCGCGGTGGATCCTGCGCCGCCGACGGTGGCGGTGCGCGCCGCGGCCCCACCCTCGCGGCCGCTGCCCCCGCCCGCGATGCCGCCCGGACCGGCGGCCCAGCTCGCCCCCGTGGGCCCGCAGCACACGAAGGTCGTGACCCAGCAGCACCCGCGTGCCGAGTTGTCGGGGCCGCAGGCCGAGCCTGCCCGGGTCCCGGTCGCCGATTTCGCCGCCGAGCGCCGACGTAACCGGCGGACGACGCTGCTGTGGCTGCTGGCGATCCTGGTGCTGGCCCTGGCCGTCGGTTTCGGCGGATGGTGGCTCGGGTCCGGACGGATGACCACCGTGCCCAGCGTGCTCGGAGCCGATCGGGACACCGCGCTCGCGGCGCTGCAGGCGGCCGAGGTGACTCCCGAGGTGCAGGGCGAGTACTCCGACGACGCCTCGGTCGACACCGTGCTCGGTACCGACCCGGAGGCGGGCAGCCGGGTCGCCCGGGGTGACGAGGTGGTGCTGCTCGTCTCGCTGGGCCGGCCGACCGTGCCCACCATCGTCGGGGGCGGCGACCGCGACGTGGTGGAGCAGGAACTGCGCAACCGGACCCTCGTCCCCGTGGACGGCGGCACCGCCTACAGCACGGCCGTCGAGGAGGGCGGGGTCGCGGCCCTCGATCCGGCGCCCGGCACGGTCCTGCCGGTGGGAGCGGAAGTCAAGGTGATCGTCAGCAAGGGATCACCGCCGGTGGATGTGCCCGACGTCGCGGGCCGCACGGTCGACGAGGCCCGGCGGGCCCTGGACACGGTCGGCCTCACGGTGCGCGAGACGCGGGAGGTGTTCGACGCGGAGGTCGACGCGGGACGGGTGGCGGGCACCGACCCGGCGGTCGGGAACCGGGTCAACGCCGGCGGTAGCGTCACGCTGCTGGTGTCGAACGCGGTGAAGGTGCCCTCGCTGCTGGGCCGCACGGTCGCCGCGGCACGCGACGAGCTCGGCCGGCTGGGGCTGGACGTGGAGGTGCGCCAGTTCGCGGGCTCCGACCGTTCGGTGGTGATCGGTCAGAGCCCGGGCGCGGGCGACCGGGTCGAGCCGGGCGGCACGGTGACTCTCACCGCACTGCCCTGAGGCCCCTGACGACCCGGAAGGCCCCGGGACCCGGCCGCTCCGCGGAGGGTCAGCCGCGGAGCATCTCCGCGACCAGGAACGCCAGCTCGAGCGACTGCTGGGTGTTCAGGCGCGGGTCGCACGCGGTCTCGTAACGGCCGTGCAGGTCGATGTCGGAGATGTCCTGTGCGCCGCCGAGGCATTCCGTGACGTTCTCACCGGTGAGTTCGATGTGGATGCCGCCGGGATGGGTGCCCAGGGCGTTGTGCACCTCGAAGAAGCCCTGCACCTCGTCGACGATCCGGTCGAAGTGCCGGGTCTTGTACCCCGTGGACGCCTCGTGGGTATTGCCGTGCATCGGGTCGCACTGCCAGATGACCTGGTGACCGGTCGCCTGCACCTTGGCGATGATCGGGGGCAGCAGATCTCGCACCTTCGCGTGCCCCATCCGGGAGATGAGGGTCAGCCGGCCCGGCTTGTTGGTGGGATCGAGCCGCTCGACGTACTCGGCCGCCATCTCGGGTGTGGTGCTGGGGCCGATCTTCAGGCCGATCGGGTTGGCCAGCAGCTCGGCGAAGGCGATGTGGGCGCCGTCGAGCTGGCGGGTGCGGTCACCGATCCACAGGAAGTGCGCCGACAGGTCGTAGAGCCGGGGGTGCCCGTCGGTGTTGTCGAGCCGGAGCATGGCCCGCTCGTAGTCGAGGACCAGCGCCTCGTGGCTGGCGTAGATGGTGGCGGCCTTCAGGTTGGGATCGACGACGCCGCACGCGTCCATGAAGCGCAGGCCGCGGTCGATCTCGGAGGCGAGGGCCTCGTACCGCGCGCCGGCCGGGGAGGATGCGACGAACTCTCGGTTCCAGTCGTGCACCCGGTGCAGGTCCGCCTCGCCGGCGGCGGTGATGGCCCGGACCAGGTTCATCGCGGCGCTGGCGTTGGCGTAGGCGCGGATCAGCCGGGACGGGTCGTGCGCACGCACGGCGGAATCGGCGACCAGTGAGTTGATCATGTCGCCCCGGTACGACTGCAGCCCGAGCGCGTCGATGTCCGACGACCGCGGCTTGGCGTACTGTCCGGCAATCCGCGCGACCTTCACGACCGGCAGCGACGCGCCGTAGGTCAGCACGACGGCCATCTGCAGCAGCGTGCGGATGTTGGCCTTGATGTGCGGCTCGGTGTTGTCGGCGAAGGTCTCGGCGCAGTCACCGCCCTGGAGCAGGAAGGCCTCACCCCGCGCGACCGCGGCGAGGTGGTTCTGTAGGTCCTCGACCTCGCGGGCCACGGTGATCGGCGGCACGCTCTCGAGCACGGTACGCATCGCCGACGCCTGGTCCTCGGGCCAGCTCGGCTGCTGCAGGGCGGGCTTGGCCAGGGCCGCGTCCAGCCTTTCGCGCAGCTCGGCGGGGAGCGGCGGAAGGGTCGGCAAGCGGTCGATCGGCACATCGACAGTCCAGTTCACACCACCAGGATATGGCCCCGGCGCGACGAGGGACACGCACCCCCGGGTGGGTCGATGCCACACCCCGTCCCGCCGGCCCGCCCGGCGGCCGCGGCACCCGGTTCAGCGGTACAGCCGCGCGGCCTCGATCGCCTCGAACTTGGCGAGGTTGTGGCGGGCATCGGCGAGGGCGTCGTGGTTGTCGTCCGGCACCGGCGGCAGGGGGGGCTTGCCGTGCTGCTCCCAGTGCTGGCGCAGCTCGCGGGTGAATTTGGGCAGCGCGTCGGGCAGTTCCGGCATGGTTCCCCAGAGCTGGACGAGCGCGACGTGATCGTAGGCCCCGAGCCAGGCCCACAGCTCGGGCTGGATGCCCGGCCGCGGGATCAGGAAGGACATCAGGTCGTCGCGGATGCGGGTCCGGGACTTCCAGGCGGGATGCGCCGGGGGCGGCAGCTTCGGCAGCACGTGCCGCCGCACCCAGGGCCCGGCCCGCTCGGGGTCGAACTCCGTCGACACCGCATAGAATTCGCGCCCGTCCTCGCAGGCGACACCGATCGACACGAGCTCGATGGTGCGACCATCCTCGATGAACTCGCAGTCGTAGAAGTAACGCACGTGCGCACATTATGCCCGGCCGCGGCCGGGCGGGTGTCGCCGGTATCCGGCGTCAGCCGGCCTGCGTGTCGGGCAGGCGATCGGCGTCGGCGGCCGTGGCGGCCGCATCCTGTTCGGCGGGCCGGTTCTTCAGGGAGGCCGCGTAGATGTCGACGTATTGCTGGCCCGACAGGCGCATCAGCGCGTACATCACCTCGTCGGTGACGGTGCGCTCGACGAAACGGTTGCCGCCCATGCCCTCGAAGCGGGAGAAGTCGATCGGTTCCCCGATCCGGACCGTCACCTTGGCCGGCTTCCACATCTTCGACCCGATGGGGTTCATCTCGTCGGTGCCGATCATCGCCACCGGGATGACCTTCACGCCGGTCTGCAGGGCCAGCCGGGCGATACCGGTCTTGCCCTTGTAGAGGCGGCCGTCCGGCGACCGGGTGCCCTCCGGGTAGATGCCGAGCAGCTTGCCCTGGGAGAGGACGCGGACGCCGGCGTTGAGGGCGTCCTGCGCGGCGTCGGCGCCGGTGCGGTCGATCGGGACCTGCCCGACCGCGGAGAAGAACCAGCGCTGGAACCGGCCCTTGAGCCCGGGGCCGGTGAAGTACTCGCTCTTGGCGAGGAAGGTGATGCGCCGCGGTACCACCAGGGGAAGGAAGAAGGAGTCGAGGACGGCTTTGTGATTACTGGCGAGGATCGCGGGGCCGTCGGTCGGGATGTGCTCCGCCCCTTCGATTTTCGGCCGCCCCATGAGCCAGAGCAGCGGCCCCAGCAGGACGTACTTGAAAAGCCAATACCACATGGCGTCCTTCCCCGTCTCCGAAACGCGCAGGCAGATCGTGCCTGCCGGTCGACTCTACGACGGCGGGGTGTCGCCGTGCACACCGTGGCACGCCGCGGTCCCGCCTCACAGCGATGGACGTGACGATCATCTCAGCCGCCTGGTCCGTTTCGTCCGGACCGGGACGATTCGCGGGCGAGGTCGGCCGCGCCCACCAGGCCGGCGGCGTCGCCGAGGTGCGCGGCGCGGACCCCGGCGAGCGGCCGGTGACCACGCCCGGTCAGGGCCGCCGCGTAGTGACCGCGGGCGTCGTCGAGGAACAGAGACGCCGACCCCGACACCCCACCCGCGATGACGACCAGGTCCGGGTCGTAGAGGTCGGCGACCATCGCCAGGCCCAGCCCGAGCCAACGGGCGAACTCGGCCATCGCCGCGACGGCGAGCGGGTCGCCGTCCTGCGCGGCCCCGGCGATCCGTCGTCCGGTCAGCGCCCCGGGATCCGCCGCGACGTCACGGGTGAGCGGGGAGGACCGGTCCGGGTCTGCCGCGAGCAATTCGATCGCCGTGTCGACCAGCGCGGTGCCGCTGCAGTACCGCTCCCAGCAGCCCCGCTTCCCGCACGCGCAGGGCCGCCCGTCGGGAACCACCTGCAGGTGCCCGAGTTCGGGGGCGATGCCGTGCGCGCCCCGGAACGGCACACCGTCCAGGAGCAGGGCGGCGCCGATGCCGGTGCCGACGGCCACCAGCACGGTCGTGCGGACACCGGCGGCCGCACCGAACCGGTACTCGGCCCACGCCGCGGCGTTGGCGTCGTGCTCGAGGATCACCGGCAGGCCGATCCGCGCGCTCATCCGCTCGGCCACGGGCACGTCCGCCCACGGCAGGTGCGGGGCGAAACGGACGACGCGACGGTCGGCGGTGAGGAATCCGGCGACGGCGAGCCCGACGGCGGTGACCTCGTTGCGTCCCGCCAGGCGGGCGACGGTGCGGTCGAGGGCATCCTCGAGGGCGCGGCCCGAGTGCGGGGTCGGCGACCGGACGGTGTCGACGACGGAACCGGTGCCGTCGACGACGGCCGCGCGAATGCTGGTGCCGCCCACGTCGATTCCGATCGTGAGTCGATCCGTGCTCACGGTGTGGACCCGATCAGCGCCGGATCGTGACCGAGATCGGCACGAACGCACCGCTGCGGCCGGGAGCCGGGGGCGGGGTCTGCGGATCCGGCCCGTCGGGGCCGGCCCCTGGGGGCGGAAGGTACCGGGCGAGCAGGTCCCGCAGCAGGGCGATCAGGGCCGCGATCTGGGTGGCGAGGCGGGTGAGGAGCTCATGTGGCTCGCCCCGCACCGCGGCCGCGACGGCGCACAGCGGGCACCAGCTGCATCCGCTCGCCGCCGAGGCGGGCGCGGCGGCCGCGTCCCCGGTCGTCGCGCCGGGCGCGGGCCGGGCGGGCGGTGCGGGTTCGGCGAATCGCTGCACCGTCTGCTCGAGTCGGTCGAGGACGGCGTCGGCCAGCGCCCGCAGTTCGGCGACGAGGACGTCGTGATCGGCGCTCACTGCGGCCACACCGCGGGATCGGGACGGAACCGCACCAGCAGGTCGGATCCCTCGAACTCGGCGCCGGAGACGGTGCAGCGCCGCAGACCGGACGCGAGCCGCACCCGGCGGCGCATCCCGTCGGCGCCGATCACCAGGTCGTCGTCCACCCGGCCGAGTGTCAGCGATGCCGCGTCCGCCAGCGGCAGATGCATCCGCATCGTGTACACCGCATCCACCCCTGTCCCCGATTCGCGCTGTACCCGCACCGGCTCCACGCCGGAATCCTCCGGCGTATGCGGCGCCACGCCATCCGGGTACAGCGACTCCGCAAGCGCCGCCAGAGAGACCAACCCTACCGGTTCGGTGCATCGCTGCTCGCACTCGACCACGGCGACGGCGCCGAGAATCGTCGCGATCTCCGCCACGATCCGGCGCTGCCCTCCGCGCTGCTCGGCGAGCCAGGTCGCGGCGGGCCCGGCCTCGTCCGCCGGGAAGTCCGGGACGGTCCGATTGACGAGCACGCGCGCCAGCCGCAGACCGGACAGGGCCGTCCAGGACCGCAGCCGCCGCGCCTCCGCGACGCCGAGTCGATCGGCGGTGGCGACGAGGTGGACCGAGGTGCGGGAGTGGTCGGCGAGCAGGTCCCGCACGGTCGCGGTGTGGTCGACGACGCGGTCGACGAGCGCCACGACCAGGGCCAGACGCGGGTCGGCACCCGTCGCCGCGACGATGCGGCTGTGCCGGGGCCAGATCCGCTCGATGTACTCCGACACCGTCGCCGGCGCGGCGAGCGTGCGGAAGGCGTCCGCGGAGGCGGGGAGGTCGACGATCACCGCGTCCCAGCGTCCCGTGTCGGCCAGGCGGGCCACCTCGCCGACGGCGAGGATCTCCTGCACGCCGGGCAGCCCGGTGACTTCCTCGGGTGCCGGGATGCCGAACCGGTCGCCGTGCTCGTGAGCGCCGCCGGCGGCGGCGAGCGCGGCCAGGAGCGCGAAGCGCTGCTCGAGCAGGGCGAGCGAATCGATCTCCAGCGCGTCGAGGCCGTCGGTGACCGGGACGATGCGCGCATCGACGGATCCCGGCGTCGCCGGGTCGACGGCGAACACATCCGCCAGCGAGTGCGCCTGATCGAGGGAGACCACGAGCGTGCGAACCCCGGAACGAGCCGCCGCGAGGGCGGTCGCCGCCGCGAGGGTCGTCTTGCCGGTGCCCCCCTTGCCGACGAAGAGCTGCACGGCGGCGGGGCCGGGCCGCCCGGCGTGCCCGCTCAGCCTTCCACCCGCTTCTTGAGTTCCTTCAGCGCGGTGTCGGTGATCACCTTCTCGGCCTTTCGTTTGAACAGGCCGATCATCGGGATGGTCAGGTCCACCGTCAGCTCGTAGTACACGGTGGTGCCGCCCTCCGGCGCTTCGGTCAGGATGTAGGAGCCGAACTGGGCCTTCTGGATCTCGCCCGCGACGAGCTCCCAGCTGACCGATCGGCCGTCCGGGGCCCACTGGTAGACCAGCTCGTAGGTGTCGCGCACCACCCCTGCGTCGAGCACGAACCGGACCCGCTCCGCGCGTCCTCCGGACTCGACGGCGAGCACTTCCACGGACTTCGCCGCCGAAACCCAGGCGGGGTACGCGTCGAAGTCGGCGATCACGGCCATCACCCGATCGGACGGAGCATCGATGGTGATCGACCTCTTGGTCTTCTCGGCCATGCGACCAACGCTTCCTTTCCCTCTGTCCCCGCCGTCCGTCCCACCGGTCGGCGCACGCGGGAACCGTTGTCTATCACACCGTAGTAGTTCCGGGGAGGGCTCGTCGCCTGCAGGTGCTCGGCCGTCGGATCAGGGATTTCCGTCCCGGGGCGGTTCGCCGGCGGCGCGGCCCGCATCCAGTCGCCGTTTGACGTCGAAGGTCATGGCCTTGCCGGCGACGCGACGCCGGTGGTTCATCGTGGCGAGGTCGAGTCCGCCCACCCGCTCCGGCGGCACCCCGGTCGGTTCGCAGTGCAGGAAGTAGTGCACGATCGCGCCGTCGAGCATCGGCTCGAGCCAGACCTCCATCGTGCCGTTCAGCGCGCCGGCGACCGACCACCGGATGCCCTTGTCGGCCCGGTCCTCGCGGACCGTCAGAGCCAGGTCGGGCCACCACGCACGCCAGCGGCGGGGCTCGGCGATCTCGGCCGCGATCCGCCGCGGCGACGCGGCGACGAAGGTCTGATCGGCCACCTGAATGCTGCTCACGGGGAAAGCTTCACACACCGCCGGTTCCGGCTCGTCCAGGGGGCCGGGTCGGTCGGGCGCGCGGGCCGGTCGGGGCGTCAGGCCAGCAGGCGCCGCAGTTTCGCACCGAGCACGTCCCACCGCCATTCGGCGCCGACCCAGGCGCGGCCCGCCGCGCCCATCGCCGCCGCCCGGTCGCGGTCGGCGAGGACGTCGGCGACGGCGCCCGCGACCGCCGCGACCGACGTGCCGTCGACGACGACCCCGGTCTCCCCTGCGCGTACGGTCTCCGGCGCACCGCCGGACCGGCCCGCCACCACGGGCACCCCGGTGGCGGACGCCTCGAGGTAGACGATCCCGAGACCCTCGACGTCGAGGCCGGCGCCGCGCGTACGGCACGGCATCGCGAACACGTCCGCGATGGTGTGGTGGGCGGGGAGTTCGGCAGCCGGCACCCCGCCGGTGATCACGACGTGGTCGTCGACCCCGACCGCGCGGACCAAGTCCCGGAGGCGGTCCTGGTACGGGCCGCCGCCGACGATCACGAGCACCGCCCCGTCGATGCGACGGCGGACCTCCGGCAGCGCACGGATGAGCATGTCCTGGCCCTTGCGGGGCACGAGCCGGGACAGGCACAGCACGGTGGGCCGGTCGCCCAGCCCGTACCGGGCGCGCAGTTCCGCGCGAGCGGCGGGGTCCGGCCGGAACACCTCGGTGTCCACGCCGGAGGGCAGATGCTCGAGCCCCGCGCCGGGCCCGAACGCCGAGGCGAATCGACCGCGGGTGTACCGGCTGACGTACGTGACGGCGTCGGTGTGGTCACCGATGCGGCGCAGCGCCTGCCGTCCGGCGGGCACCATCGACCAGCCCACCTCGTGCCCGTGGGTGCTGGCCAGGACCCGGCGGGCACCGGCGCGGCGCAGCACGGGCGCGAGCAGGGCGAGCGGCGCCGCGGCGCCGAACCACACGTTCTCGCAGGCCCGGTCGCTCATCAGCCGGGTGGCCCGCCGTGCCACTGCGGGGGTCGGCAGCATCAGGGTGGTGGGGTGGCGGACAACCTCGAAGGGTTGCCGGGCGTCGAACTTCACGTGGCTGTCACCGCGCCATCGCGGGGCGTACACGACGAGTTCGTCCGGGGGCAACTGGGACGCGAACGCCTGCAGGTAGGACTGGATCCCCCCGGGCCGGGGCGGAAAGTCGTTGGTGACCAGCAGCGTTCGGGGCATGCGCTCACCGTAGGCGGTGCCGTGGCGGGCGCGGACGCCGGGTCAGCCGACCCGGGCCGGCACCTGCGCCTCGAGCCAGGTCTGCCATCGGGCGACGAATTGCTCCGCATCCGCACCGAGCACGTCGCCGAGCGCGGCGTCGAGTTCCGCGGCGTCGACGGGCCCGGTGGCCAGCCGCCGGTACAGGGCGGTGAGACGATCGCCGCCGAACTCCCCGGCGACGAACGTCGCGATCGACCACGCGCTCTCGTACGCCAGACGCGCACCGTCGCCGGCGAAGTCGGCGTCTGTAGGCAGCGCGGTGGGCGCCCCACGCTCGGCGACGGCGGCGGCGAGGGTGGGCGCGATGACGCCGAGGGCACCGTCGGCGTTGCGGTAGCCCACGTAGTCGGCGTAGCCCTCGAGGATCCACAGCGGCGACCCGTCGACCGTGTCGGTGCGGGCCGCGACGTGGGTGAGTTCGTGGCGCAGGATCGCCCGCAGGCCCGCCGCGTCCAGCCGCTGCCCGGCGGCGGGGCTGAAGACGATGCGCTGGCCGGTGGTCTCGCCGCGCTCGTGGTCGACAGCGTCGGACACGGCGACGGCGGCGATCTCCGCGCCGTTGTAGCGGCTGCCGACCTGGGCGGTGAACTCGTCGTGCGAGGCGGTGACGAGCACGAGGGCGCGGCGGGGCCACTCGGTTCCCCACGCGGCGTCCACGGCCTCCACCGCGGCCTCGAGTTCGCCGGCGATGTCCGAGACGAGGGACGAGTGCTCGGGGTGCCCGACGACGAGGGACCGCCCCCCGGCCCCGGTGTCCACGGCCCGGACCAGCAGCGGTCCGTAGTCCCACGGCCCCCGCCAGGTGGTGGTCTCCGCACCCGGCAGCGGGCGGTCGTCGACGAGGCGCCACTGCTCACCCCGGCGGGCGAGGAGCAGCGTGACGGGCTTGCGCGTCGGTTCGTCGTCGATGCCCTCGACGGCGTAGCGCAGCAGGACGGTGTGGGCGCGGGCCTCGTCGGCGCCGAGGCGGGCCCCGACGTCGTCGGTCACGTCGGTTCCGGGGTCCTGGCCGAGCTCGTAACCGAAGTCCGCCAGCGGCAACGCGGCGAGGGCCTCAGCGCGCCGCACCTCCGCGTCGAGCAACCCCGGGCGGGCCTGCGGGTCCACGAGGGCCGCCAACGCCGCCCGGTCGGCGGAGCGCACGGCCCGGGACCAGGTGTCGAGCAGCCCCTGCACGGCCGTGCGCGACGCCGGTTCGGCCGGCTCGTCGTCGGGCGTGAACGCGAGCGTGAGGCCGACGGCCACGACCGCGACGATCAGCCCGGCCACGCCGAGTCGCTCCCACCGGCGGCTGCCGGGGGGACGGCGGGACGAATCGGGCGCGGGCACGGCGGCCAGTGTAGGTCGCGCTCACACCGGCACCGTGGGGGTGGCGGCACGACGGGCGTCAGTACCGGCGGGCGTTGTGGAACGGCATCCTGTCCATCGGGGCGACCTTGACGGGCACGCCGTACGTGGAGGCGTGCAGGACGTTGCCGTTGCCCGCGTACAGCCCCACGTGCGAGGCGTCGTCGTAGAAGGTCACGACGTCGCCGGGCTGGAGCTGGTCGCGCGGGACGGGGGTGCCGCCCTGGGCCTGGGCCTGGCTCGAGCGCGGCAGGCTCTTGCCGATCTGCTTGTAGGCCCACACCACGAGGCCGGAGCAGTCGAACGCGGAGGGGCCGGTGGCCCCCCAGCTGTACGGGCTGCCGATCCTGGTCATGCCGGCCTGCAGGGCACCGCTGCCGCTACCGGGGGCGAGGCCCGACAGGATCTTCTCGGCGTCGAATCCCGGCGGGAACGGCGCGCCGGCCAGCGTGGCCTTCTCCTCGGCGCTCAGCTCGGCGAAGGCGGCGAGCACCTCGTCGATCTGGGCCTCGAGCTCGCTCTGCTGCCGCTGCAGATCGTCGCGCACGGCTTGCGCCTGCTCGGCGGCGGCACGCGCCTCGTCGACCGAGCGCTGGGACGCCAGCGCCGCCTCCGCGGCGGCCGACGACGCGGTGCGGAATCCCGCGACCTGGTCGGCGGTCTCCTGGGCGATGACGTCGAGTGCCGACATCTGGTCGAGCAGCTGCTGGGGTGAGTCGCTGACCATCAGGGCGAACAGCCGGTTGGTGCGGGCACCGCGGTAATTGGCGACGGCGAGCTTGTCCACGGTCGGGCGGAAGACCGCGAGTTCTGCTTCCGCGGCGGCCAGCGCCTCGCGGTCGCGGGCCAGCTCCGCGTCGGCGGCGCGCTGGGCGTCGACCTTCGCGTCGAGATCGATTCCGGCATTGTGCAGCGCCTCGGTGGTCTGCTCGGACTTGCGCGACAGCTCGGCGAGCCGCTCCAGGGCGACGGTGGGGCTCTCCCCCACCGGGTCGGCTCCGGCCGGGGCGGCCGCGAACGCCACCGTCAGCAGCACTCCGATTGCCACCAGCGCCCGAAGCGACCGTTTCGTCCTGTCCACCACCACGGGACCAGGTCCTTTCGTTCGACGTTGCGCACCCGTTACCCGAAAAATCTCGATCAGGTTACGGAAGGGCATTGGTTCGTGTCTACCCACCGGTAGGTCACGCAGCGCCGGGTAGGCGAATCCCGGAAAACCGGCGGGGGCGGACCGGCATCGACCGGTCCGCCCCCGCTGCGCCACTGCGTGGCAGTCGTCGAGTCGTCGCTCAGTAGCGACGGGCCCCGTCGACCGGCATCGAGTTCACCGGGGCGACCTTCACGGGCTGGCCCGAGGTCGACGCGTGGATGACGTTGCCGTTGCCGATGTAGATGCCGGAGTGGCTGCCGCCGTAGAAGGACACGACGTCGCCGGGCTGCAGCGCCGAAACGTCCACGGCGCGACCGGCGGAGGCCTGCTCGTAGCTGGTGCGCGGCAGGTTCAGGCCGGCCTGCTTGTAGGCCCACTGCACCAGGCCGGAGCAGTCGAAGGCGTCCGGGCCGGCGGCGCCGTAGACGTACGGGGCGCCGAGCTTGGTGTGAGCGGCGTCCACGGCGCGCTGTGCGACCGAGGTGACCGGCGCGCTGAAGGGCGCGGCCGGCGCCGGCGCGGCACCCTGCGGGGCCGGCGGGACGAGGTTGGTGACCTCCGGCGGGAGGGTCACACCCGCCGGCAGCTCGAACGAGCCGACGCCGGGAATGGTGATCGGTTCCGCGAGGGCGGGACCCGCCGAAACAGTGACCGCGCCGAGAGCGAGGGCACCGGCGACGACGGCGCGCCGCACGGTGCGCTTGGAAATCTGAGACGCCACGAGGGGGTTGCTCCATTTCTTCCGTTCGTCCGCCGACCGAGTTAGCTGACGGGTTCGGGCTGGGAAGATCAGCCCTACCCCTCGTCCCGCTGGCGCGGTCGGAGGGGATTCACCCCAGAGGACAACGTGGGTCCCCGGCTCGGGCACCCGCTGCGGGTGCGCCGATTAGGCGGTGACCGAGCGGCGTCTCCCCTCTGGTGGTTCGACATCCTCACCGCTTGGTCTCGAAAAGATTACGAAATCGCATCGGAGGATGTCGACCGTCCGCGCCGGAGACGCCGCGGATTGACGGGTATGTCCGATTCGGGTCCGACGGCCCGGCCCGTTCGATCACGGAAACATAACGGTCGGTTCGGGACGCGGCAGGCCCGCGGCCGCTCCGGGCGCCTCCGGCGGCCTGCGCCCGGAACCCGTCGCGTTGTCGCAGGTCGAACCGGCGATCACGAGCGCATCGACGAAGCGAGAAGCCGCCGACCGAGGCGGCGCCTGCCCTCCGGTCGCGGTATCGATACCCTCTCGCGCCGCCGCCCACACCCACACGGCCGACCGAAGGTGTGATCCTCGTCTCTCCGGACCGTTCCGGGTGTCTCCGCCCCGTCCCCGGGGTGTCGGACCCGCCCCCTACCCTGGCGTCGTGACCGTGCCCCACCGAACCGAGCCCGCCGTCGGGGTGCAGCTCGGTTTCGACGAATTGGACACGCCGCTGCGGGAGACCACCTTCGTCGTCGTCGATCTCGAGACCACCGGCGGCAGCTCCACGGACGACGCGATCACGGAGATCGGGGCGGTCAAGATCCGCGGCGGCGAGGTGCTCGGCGAGTTCGCCACGCTCGTCGACCCGGGCCGGTCGATCCCCCCGAACATCGTGCAGCTCACCGGCATCACGACCGCCATGGTCCGTGCCGCGCCCCGGATCGAGCAGGTCCTGCCCTCGTTCCTCGAGTTCGCCGCCGGATCCGTGCTCGTCGCGCACAACGCGGGCTTCGACGTGGGATTCCTGCGGGCCGCGGCGTCCCGGTCCGAGGTCGCGTGGCCCCGCTTGCAGGTACTGTGCACGGTCAAGCTCGCGCGCCGCGTCCTCGGCCGGGACGAGGCACCGTCCGTGCGGCTGTCCGCGCTCGCCGAGCTGTTCCGGGTGTCCACCACGCCCACGCACCGCGCCCTCGACGACGCCCGGGCAACCGTCGACGTCCTGCACGCGCTCATCGACCGCGTCGGCAACCAAGGGGTACACAGCCTCACCGAACTGCGGGACTATCTGCCGGCCGTCACCGCCGAGCAACGCGCCAAACGGTCCCTCGCGGCGCACCTGCCGCGGCGGCCCGGCGTGTACCTGTTCCGCGGGCCCTCGGACGAGGTGCTGTACATCGGGACCGCGGTCGACCTGCGCCGCCGCGTGCGCAACTACTTCACCGGATCCGAGACCCGGCCCCGCCTGAAGGAGATGGTGGCACTCACCACCCGGATCGATCACGTCGAGTGCGCCCATGCCCTCGAGGCCGGGGTGCGGGAGCTGCGGCTGCTCGCCGCGCACGCCCCGCCCTACAACCGTCGCTCCAAGTTCCCCACCCGGGGCTGGTGGATCACCCTCACGGACGAGGCGTTCCCCCGGCTGTCCGTCGTCCGCACACCGACCACGGCGCCCCCGGCCCCGACGTGCGGCGGCCCGACCGACGCCGTCGGCCCGTTCTCGTCGCGGGCCGACGCCGTCGCCGTCGCCACCACCGTCGCCGAGTTCTGCCTGCTGCGGACCTGCACCCGGCGCATCCCCCGCACGAAACGGCACGGCGAGCACTGCCCTCCGGAGGCCGTGGGGGCCTGCGCCGCCGCCGCGGCCGGGCTGCAGACCCCCGTCGAGTACGCGCGGCAGGTGGACCTCGCCCGGGCGCTGCTGCGCGGGGAGGACGACGCGCCGCTGCATCGGATGCGCGAGCGCATCGACCACCTCGGCGCCGCCGAACTGTTCGAGGGCGCGGCCCGGCTGCGGGACCGGGCGGCCGACGCCGTGTTCGCGCTGCGCCGGACGCAGCGCCTGGCCGCCCTAGCGGCGGTGGACGAGCTGATCGCCGCCCGCCGACGCGCCGAAGGGGGTTGGGAGTTCGCGGTGATCCGGGCCGGCCGGCTCGCGGCAGCGGGAGTCGCTCCACGCGGCGTCCCGCCGATGCCCGTCGTCGACGCGATCGCCGCCGCGGCCGAGACCGTGCGCCCGACGACCGCGCCGCTGCGGGGTGCGCTCGTCGAGGAACTGGGACTGCTGGCCCGCTGGCTCCACGACGACGGAGTCCGCATCGTCCGGACCACCCAGGGCTGGTCCGAGCCGCTCCGCGGCGCCGGGGCGTGGGCGCAGTGGGGTGAGCTCGCCCGAACGGCACGCGCCGGGGCCGAGCCGGTCACGATCGCGCACCCCCTACGCTGAGGGCTCGCCCGCAGGTCCGTCCCCGGAAGCCGAGGAGAGCAATGATCCACGCCATCGTCCTGATCCACGCCGACGCCCACCGCATCCCGGAGACCGCCCAGGCGGTCGCGGACCTGGCCGGCGTCGACAAGGTGTACTCGTGCGCCGGCGACATCGACCTGATCGCGCTGCTGCGGGTGCGCGACCACGAGGAGATCGCCGAGGTGGTCACCCGCGGGATCAACAAACTCGACGGCGTGACCAGGACGGCGACGCACATCGCCTTCCAGTCGTACTCGAGCGCCGACGTCGAGGCCGGGTTCTCGATCGGCGAATAGGACGGACGCCCGGCCCGTCGTCGCGCTCAGCCCGCGGCGGCGAGCCGGTTGGTCACCTCGACCCAGCGGGCGAGCACCGCCGCCGCCGCGCCCGAGTCCAGCGCCTCGGCTGCCGTCTGCATCCCCGCCGCCAGGGCACTGGCGAGCGATCCCTCGAACCCCCGGAAGGCGGCGATCGCCCCGGCGGCGTTCAGCAGGACCGCGTCGCGTACCGGCCCGTGCTCCCCGGCGAGCACCGCCCGCGCGATCACGGCGTTCTCGGCGGCGTCGCCGCCGCGCAGCGCGTCCAGCGGCACCCGGGCGACGCCGAGGTCGGTGGGATCCAGGCTCACGGTGCTCACGCTGCCGTCCCGGACGACGTACACCGTCGACGTCGTGGAGGTGGTCAGTTCGTCCAGTCCGTCGTCGCCCCGCACGACGAGCGCCGAGTTGCCCCGCTCGGCGAGGACACCGGCGACCGTGCCGATCAGCTCCGGGAAGGCACATCCGATCAGGCCGGCGCGGGGCCGGGCCGGGTTGGTCAGCGGCCCGAGCACGTTGAACACCGTCGGGATACCGATCTCCTTACGCGGTGCGGCCGCGAACCGGAGCGCCGGGTGGTAGACGGGGGCGAAGCAGAACCCGATGCCGGCCTCGGCGACCGACTCCGCGACGGCCTCGGGACCGAGGCTGATGTGCACGCCGAGCGCCTCGAGCACGTCCGCGCCGCCGCTCTTCGACGAGGCCGCCCGGTTGCCGTGCTTGACGACGCGGATGCCGCACGCGGCCACCACCAGCGACGCCATGGTCGAGATGTTGACCGTGTTCGCCCGGTCCCCGCCGGTGCCCACGATGTCGACGACGTCGTCGTCCACCGGCACCAGCCGGGCGTGGCCCAGCATCGAGTCGGCGAGGCCGAGCAGCTCCTCGGGCGTCTCCCCCTTCATCTTCAGCGCGACGCCGAACGCGGCGATCTGCGCGGCCGTGGCGTTGTCGGACATGATCTCGTCCATCGCCCACTGGGCCTCCGCACGCGCGAGGTCGCGTCCGGCGGTGAGCCCACCGAGGACCGCCGGCCAGCTCCGGGCCACCGCATCCGCCTGTCGTCCAGCGTTCATCGCACCTGCCCTCGCCGCATCTCGCTCCTCGGTGCGCCGCCGTCGTCGGCGGCGCATGCCGGAAGAGCTTAGCCAGGGCCGATCTCCGGCTGCAGGGCGTCCCACCCGAGCGCGGTACCGCCGAGCCGTTGCGCCAGACCGGCCATCCGCGACCGCTCCTGCGAACAGTGCAGCGCATCGAGCACCTGCACCCGCTGCAGCAGGACGGCCTGGAGGCCGGGCCCGGCCGGGTTCGCCGGCTGCGCCGGGGCGTACCCGTCCTGCGCGGCCAGGGCGATCGCCCGCTCCACGGAATCGGCCGGCAGCTCGAGATGGTGCCGCAGGACGGCCTCCGACTCCGGCGACCAGGCCGGTTCGGTCGCCGCGCCCCGCTCGAGGGCGGTCGAACAGGCCTCGACGTCGTCGAAGGACGAGACCACCACCACCAGGTCCGGCCGTGCCGGATCCAGGGGCTCCGGACCCCTGCGCGAGAACGCTCGCCGGACCCGGCCCCACACCCCTCCGCCACTGCTCATCGCACCACGATCCCACGCGCCACGGGCAGTGCACGACCGCCCCCGGAAAACGCGATCGCACGGCGCCCACCAGCGAAGACGCGCCGATTTCGGCCCCGATTGCCCACGAGTTACTACGAGCAGTCATACTTGCGAACGTGACGAGCGCAGTAGGGACTTCAGGAACTGCAATCACCCAGCGCGTGCACTCGCTGAACCGGCCCAATCTGGTCAGCGTCGGCACCATCGTGTGGTTGTCCAGTGAGCTCATGTTTTTCGCAGGGCTCTTCGCCATGTACTTCGTGGCGCGGGCGCAGGCCGACGGCAACTGGCCGCCGGAGCCTGTCCACCTCAATCTGGCGTTGGCGGTGCCGGTCACCCTCGTGCTGATCGCCTCCTCCTTCACCTGCCAGATGGGTGTGTTCGCAGCCGAACGTGGCGACGTGTTCGGCCTCCGGCGGTGGTACATCATCACCCTCGCCATGGGCACGTTCTTCGTGCTCGGCCAGGGCTTCGAGTACACCCAGCTGGTCGGCGAGGGCGTGACGATCTCGAGCATGGTGTGGGGTTCGGTCTTCTACATCACGACCGGCTTCCACGGCCTGCACGTCATCGGCGGCCTCGTCGCCTTCGTGTTCCTCCTCGTGCGCACGAGGGTCAGCAAGTTCACGCCGGCGCAGGCCACCGCGGCGATCGTCGTCTCCTACTACTGGCACTTCGTCGACATCGTGTGGATCGCGCTGTTTGCCACGATTTATTTCATCCGTTAGCCAGCTGAACGCCCAGGCAGCCCCCTGACGTCCAGTCCGTCCCGACATACCAAAGGGATACAGATGAGTTCATCCCCACCTCTCGCTTCCGAGGGTGACATGCCCGGTCAGTCCGCGGCCGCGTCCGCCAAGTCCCGCCGTCAGCGCAAGCTGCGCCGCCGCGTCACCGGTGCGCTGGTGCTCGCCCTCGGCCTGCTCAGCGCCGGCTTCCTCGCCTCCGCGCTGACTCCCGCGCCGCAGGTGGCGACGGCGAACGAGGACCAGTCGGCCCTGATCCGCGAAGGCAAGCAGCTCTACGAGACCTCCTGCGTCACGTGCCACGGCGCCAACCTGCAGGGTGTGCAGGACCGCGGCCCCAGCCTGATCGGTGTCGGCGAGGCGGCCGTGTACTTCCAGGTCTCCACCGGCCGCATGCCGATGATGCGCAACGAGGCCCAGGCCGTGCGCAAGACGCCGAAGTTCGACGCGGCCCAGACGGACGCCCTCGGCGCGTACATCCAGGCCAACGGCGGCGGCCCGACGCTCATCCGTGACGAGAACGGCGAGATCGCCCAGTCCTCGCTGCGCGGCAACGACGTTGCCCGCGGCAGCGAGCTGTTCCGCCAGAACTGCGCCTCATGCCACAACTTCACCGGCCGCGGCGGCGCGCTGTCGTCCGGCAAGTTCGCGCCGGCGCTGGATCCGGCGAACGAGCAGCAGATCTACACGGCGATGCTGACCGGCCCGCAGAACATGCCCAAGTTCTCCGATCGTCAGCTCACGCTGGAGGAGAAGGAGGACATCATCGCCTACGTCAAGGCCTCCGGCGAGACGAACAGCCCCGGCGGATACGGCCTGGGCGGTTTCGGCCCCGCCTCCGAGGGCCCGACGATGTGGGTGGTCGGGATCGTCGCCGTCGTCGGTGCGGCACTGTGGATCGGAGCAAGGTCATGAGTGGCGGCGAAACGCCGAACAAGCACACGATCGAGAACCTCGATCAGATGAGCCGCGACGATCTCGTCGCGCTCGGCACCAACCTCGACGGCGTGGACGTGGCGTTCCGCAAGGACCGCTGGCCCGTCGCGGGCACGCGCGCCGAGAAGCGCGCGGAACGGAACGTCGCCTTCTGGTTCGGGCTGGCGGGTGTGTCGGCTCTCGCGTTCATCGCGGTCTTCATCTTCTGGCCGTGGGAGTACCAGGGCCCCGGTGAGGACAACTACACGCTGTACAACCTGTACACGCCGCTGCTGGGCCTGACCCTGGGTCTGGCCATCCTCGGCGTCGGCGTCGGCGCGGTGCAGTTCACCAAGAAGTTCATCCCGGAAGAGGTGTCGATCCAGGATCGGCACGACGGAGTCTCTTCGGAGGTCGATCGGCGGACGATCGTCGCCGAGCTCTCCGACTCGCTGGACACCTCCACGCTGCCGCGTCGCAAGCTGATCAAGCGCACGGCACTGTTCGGTGGCGGCGCGCTCGGCCTCGGCCTGATCATGCCGCTCGGCGGCCTGATCAAGAACCCCTGGGCCGAGGGCGACGAGTCGCCGCTGTGGGTCTCGGGCTGGACGCCCCGGTACCCGGGCGAGACGATCTACCTGCGTCGCGACACCGGACGCCCGAACGACATCGTCCTGGTCCGCCCGGAGGACCTCGATGCCGGCGGCATGGAGACCGTGTTCCCCTTCCGCGAGTCGGACCGCGGTGACGAGCACGCCCTCCTCGAGGGCCTGCGCGGCATCCGCAACGCCGTCATGCTGATCCGCCTCCGGACCGAGGACACGGCGAGGGCGATCAAGCGCAAGGGTCAGGAGAGCTTCAACTACGGCGACTACTTCGCCTACTCGAAGATCTGCACCCACCTGGGCTGCCCGACGTCGTTGTACGAACAGCAGACCAACCGCATCCTGTGCCCCTGCCACCAGTCGCAGTTCAATGCCCTGGAGTACGGCAAGCCCCTGTTCGGTCCTGCTGCTCGCGCACTGCCGCAGTTGCCTATTACAGTGAACGAAGAGGGCTTCCTCGTCGCCAACGGTGACTTCATCGAGGCTCTCGGTCCGGCATTTTGGGAGCGTCGCCCGTGAGTACTGCAACACCATCCCGCGCCGCCCACGCGGCGGAGAACATCGACTCGCGCTATCACCCGGCCGCCGGGCTGCGGCGTCAGATCAACAAGGTGTTCCCCACCCACTGGTCCTTCCTCCTGGGTGAGATCGCCCTGTACAGCTTCGTGATCCTGCTGATCTCGGGTGTGTACCTGACGTTGTTCTTCGATCCGTCCCTCGCGCACGTCACCTACGACGGCGCCTACACCCCGCTGCGCGGCGTCACGATGTCGCGTGCGTACGAGACGACCCTGGACATCTCCTTCGAGGTGCGCGGCGGTCTGTTCGTCCGGCAGATCCACCACTGGGCTGCGCTGATGTTCGCCGCGTCGATCATCGTGCACCTGCTGCGCGTGTTCTTCACCGGTGCGTTCCGCCGTCCGCGTGAAGCGAACTGGGTGATCGGCTCGCTGCTGCTGATCCTGGCGATGTTCGAGGGCTTCTTCGGCTACTCGCTGCCCGACGACCTGCTTTCCGGCACCGGCCTGCGGGCCGCGCTGTCCGGCATCACCATCAGCATCCCGGTGATCGGCACCTGGATGCACTGGCTGATCTTCGGCGGCGACTTCCCCGGCATGCTCATCATCCCGCGCCTGTACGTCGCGCACGTGCTGCTGATTCCGGGCATCATCCTCGCCCTGATCGCAGCCCACCTGGCCCTGGTCTGGTACCAGAAGCACACCCAGTTCCCCGGCCCCGGCCGTACCGAGCAGAACGTCGTCGGTGTCCGGATCCTGCCGGTGTTCGCGGTCAAGTCCGGTGCGTTCTTCGCCATCACCTTCGCCGTGCTGGCGCTGATGAGCGGTCTGCTGCAGATCAACCCGGTCTGGAACATCGGCCCGTACAACCCGTCGCAGGTGTCCGCCGGCTCGCAGCCCGACATCTACATGATGTGGACGGACGGCCTGGCCCGTATCTGGCCGGCGTGGGAGATCTACCTGTTCGGCCGCTACACGATCCCCGCGGTGTTCTGGATCGCAGTGATCATGGGCCTGGTCTTCACGGTCCTCATCGCCTACCCGTGGATCGAGAAGAAGTTCACCAAGGACGATGCGCACCACAACCTGCTGCAGCGTCCGCGGGACGTGCCGGTCCGGACCGCGATCGGCGCGATGGCTCTGACGTTCTACGCCATCGCGACCATCATGTGCATCAACGACATCATCGCCTACAAGTTCGACATCTCGCTGAACGCGATGACGTGGATCGGCCGCATCGGCATCCTGCTCGGCCCGCCGCTCGCCTACTACCTGACCTACCGGTTTTGCCTGGGCCTGCAGCGCAGCGACCGCCAGGTGCTCGAGCACGGCATCGAGACGGGCATCGTCCGTCGACTGCCGCACGGCGAGTACATCGAGATCCACCAGCCGCTCGGCCCGGTGGACGACCACGGTCACCCGATTCCACTCGAGTACCAGGGTGCACCGGTGCCGAAGCGCATGAACAAGCTCGGCACCGCCGGCAAGCCCGGCGCGGGCAGCTGGTGGAGCGCGGACCCGGCCGAGGAGGCGACGGCACTCGAGGCCGCGCACCACGAGGCCGAGGTCGAGCAGCGCGCCATCCTGAGCGAGTACCAGACGCGCGTCCACGGCACCACGGACGGCGACGGCAAGGCGCACTGACGGTCGCTCGAGTCCGAAACCACGGGAGGGGCCCCGAACCGGAAACGGTTCGGGGCCCCTCCCGTTTCTCCGTGGTCCCTGCGGCTTCCATCCCCGGTGGCTTCCGGTCGGTGCGGACGACCGGATCCGGTCCCCGCACCCCACCCCTCCCCCACTGCGACGGACGGCCGGGAACCCGAGCGGACCGTCGGCTCACCGGCCCTCGGACGGGCCGGGCGTGTCGCGGTACGCGAGTCGGTTCGAGCGCGGTACCGCATCGGCGTCTGCCCGGGGGCGCGCGGTGTCCTGCCGCCGCGTTCCGCGCGGTGTCCTGCCGCCGCGTTCCGCGCGGTGTCCTGCCGCCGCGTTCCGCGCGGTGTCCTGCCGCCGCGTTCCGACGGGACCATCCGGGTTCGATTCCGACCCGCGGCGCGGTATCACCCCACCGCCGGCACGGCGGCGAGCGCCACCTCGACGAGGTCGCCGCCGTAGTACCTCAGCAGCGCCCGCCTGTGGATCCGCCGTGGCTACGCCGGGCGGGTGAGTAGGCGTGAGGGCTCTCGCGGCCGGGACAGCGGCGCGCCGCGACACTGCCCGCCCGGCACCCCCGGCGTCGGCCCCGTTCCCCACGACCGGGCCATGGACGATTCCCCGGTGACACCCCGCCGAGCCGTGACGCGAACCGCGCACGGCGAGCACGGCCCGAGGCTCCCCGTCCGGGCACGGAACGGAAACGGCCGCGGGGCGGCCTCACCGTGTGGTGAGGCCGCCCCGCGGCATCGGATCTACGCGCTGTGTGCGCTCAGTGCTTCTCGGGTCCGACGTGGTACTCGAACACCAGGCCGGCCGCAGCAGCGAGGATCAGGATCACGGCGAGGACGATCAGCCACGGCTGGAAGAAGGCCAGCGCGATGGCGGCGAACGCAGCCGCCCCGGCCAGCAGGATCGGCCAGTAGCTACCCGCGCTGAAGAAGCCCAGGTCGCCTGCGCCGTCGCTGATCTCGGCCTCCTCGTAGTCCTCCGGGCGGGTGTCGAGGCGACGGGCCACGAACCGGAAGTAGGTGCCGACGATGAGCGTCAGGCCGGCGGAGAGCACGATCGCCGTCAGGCCGGCCCACTCGATGCCCGTGCGGGACAGGCCGGTGAACACTCCGTACACGATGGCGACGAGCACGAAGAACACCGTCACGACTTCGAAGAGCTTGGCTTCGATCTTCATATCAGCTTGTCCTTGGTCGGAGGTTTACCGGTCAGTTGCCCGCGGTGACGACACCACTGGCCGCGCGGTCGGTGCGGTCGGTCTTGAAGGGGGTGGTGGACGTCGCGACCGGGGACTCGCCGATGCGCTCGAGCGCCTGCGCGTTGGTCAGGCCCTCGCCACCGTCCTCGACGGGCTTGCGGAGCTCGATGTACTCCGCGAACCGCTCCGGGCTCACCGCGCGGACCTCGAAGTTCATCATGGCGTGGTAGGTGCCGCACATCTCGGCACAGCGGCCGACGAACGCGCCTTCCTCCTGGATCTCGGAGATCTGGAAGACCGGATCGGAGCTGTTGTTCAGCGGGTTCGGGTTGACGTCACGCTTGAACAGGAACTCCGGCACCCAGAAGGAGTGGATCACGTCGGACGAGGCGAGCACGAACTCGATCCGGCGATCGGTCGGCAGGACGAGGACCGGGATCTCGTTGCTGGTGCCGACCGTCTCGATCTTGTTGTAGTGCAGGTACGACAGGTCCTCGGCCTCCTGGCCGTGGATCGGGGCCGGGATCTCGTGCTCGCCGCCGGCATGCTCCTCGGTGTCGCCCTCGACCGCGGCCTGCGCGATCTCGTCCGTCCCCTCGTAGCGCGCCGTGCCCTCACCGAGGTCGACGGTGCGGTAGCCGAACTTCCAGTTCCACTGGAACGCCGTGACGTCGACGACGACGTTCGGGTTGTCCTCCTTCTCGAGGACGTAGTTCTGCACCACCACGGTGAAGTAGAACAGCACCGCGATGATGACGAACGGGACCGCCGTGTACAGCAGCTCGAGCGGCACGTTGTAGGCCGTCTGCCGCGGGAATTCCGGCGAGTCCTTCTTCTTGCGGTGGAAGATGACCACCCAGAAGGTCAGGCCCCACACCAGTACACCCATGACGAGGGCGGCGACGACCGACCACGTCCACAGCTCACGCATACGCTCGGCCTGCGGGGTAATCCCCTCCGGCCAGCCGAAACGCAGGACTTCCTCGCTGCTACATCCCGTCAGCAGCACGGCTGCAATACCGAGAGATGCTGCCAGCCCGAACCGCCGAAGGATCCGACCTTGCGCCACGTTCACGCCTTCCTGATCGCCGCAATTCCACTAGGGCACACCCGGAGGGCAGACCCAATTACTACGCAGCGTAGACCAAACCCGGCCGCGATCCATCCCCGGGGCGCACACAACGTGTCGCGTCGTCGCGTGCCCGCTGCTCACGGCCCGGGTCGACGCCGGCCACCGGCTGCCGCGACCCCCGGCCTGCGGCATACTGCCATGCAGACCGTCGGTCCCTGCTGCGGCAACATCCCGGGGGCCGAATCCATCCCAACCGGAATGAGGTATCGGACGCCGTGTGCGGACTGCTCGGGTTACTGACCACTGACGGCACCAGCGACGACGCCGTCGCCAGGGTCGACTCCGCGATGCACTGCCTGCGTCATCGCGGACCGGACGAGCACGGCACCTGGCACGACGGCGACCTGGTCTACGGGTTCAACCGGCTGTCGATCATCGACATCGCGCACTCGCACCAGCCGCTGCGGTGGGGCCCGCCGGAGTCCCCGGAGCGCTACGCCCTGACCTTCAACGGTGAGATCTACAACTACGTGGAGCTGCGGGCCGAGCTGGCGGAGAAGTACGGGGCGCAGTTCGCCACCGAGGGGGACAGCGAGACCATCGTCGCCGCGTACCACTACTGGGGCACCGAGGCGGTGCGACGGCTGCGGGGCATGTTCGCGTTCGCGATCTGGGACACCGAGACGCGCGAGCTGTTCCTCGCCCGCGACCCGTTCGGCATCAAGCCGCTGTTCCTCGCCACGGGCACCGGCGGCACCGCGTTCGGCAGCGAGAAGAAGAGCCTGCTCGAGCTGGCCGATCTGATCGGGATCGGCACCGAACTCGACCCCCGCGCCGTCGAGCACTACACGGTGCTGCAGTACGTTCCCGAGCCGGAGACCCTGCACAAGGAGATCCGGCGGCTCGAGTCCGGCTGCTACGCCCGGGTGCGCCCGGGGGGCCGGCCGGAGATCACGCGCTACTTCGAGCCGACGTTCCCGGTCCGGCCCTTTGCCGCAGGCCGCGAGCGCGACCGGTACCGGGAAATCGCCGAGGCGCTCGAGGATTCCGTCGCCAAGCACATGCGTGCCGACGTGACGGTCGGGTCGTTCCTGTCCGGCGGCATCGACTCCACGGCCGTCGCGGCGCTCGCGATGCGGCACAATCCGAACCTGATCACGTTCACCACCGGGTTCGAGCGCGAGGGCTACTCGGAGGTCGACGTGGCGGCCGAGTCCGCCGCCGCGATCGGCGCCCGCCACGTCGTCAAGGTCGTCTCCCCCGCCGAGTTCGCCGCGGCGATCCCCGAGATCGTGTGGTATCTGGACGACCCCGTCGCCGATCCCGCGCTGGTGCCCCTGTGGTTCGTCGCCAAGGAGGCCCGCAAGCACGTGAAGGTGGTGCTCTCCGGGGAAGGTGCCGACGAGCTGTTCGGCGGCTACACCATCTACCGCGAGCCGCTATCGCTGAAGCCGTTCGAGTACCTGCCGAAGCCGTTGCGGCGCGCGGCCGGGAAGCTGTCCGAGCGCATCCCCGAGGGCACCCGCGGCAAGAGCCTGCTGCATCGCGGGTCGATGACCCTCGAGGAGCGGTACTACGGGAACGCCCGCAGCTTCAACGACGCGCAGCTGCGGGCGGTGCTGCGCGACTTCCGTCCGGAATGGACGCATCAGGACGTCACCGCACCGATCTACGCCCGCTCCGCCGGCTGGGATCCCGTCGCGCGGATGCAGCACCTCGACCTGTTCACGTGGCTGCGCGGCGACATCCTCGTCAAGGCCGACAAGATGACGATGGCGAACTCGCTGGAGCTGCGGGTGCCGTTCCTGGATCCCGAGGTCTTCCGCGTCGCCTCGCAGGTGCCGCTGGATCAGAAGATCACGAAGAACACCACCAAGTACGCGCTGCGCCAGGCCCTCGAGGATATCGTCCCGCCGCACGTGCTGCACCGCGCGAAGCTCGGCTTCCCCGTGCCGCTGCGGCACTGGCTGCGCGGCCCGGAGCTGTTCGAGTGGGCCCGCGCCGTGATCGCCGAGTCGGGCACCGAGCACCTGCTGGACAAGGCGGCCGTCGGCCGGATGCTCGACGAGCACCGCGAGGGCCGCGTCGATCACAGCCGCCGGCTGTGGACGGTGCTGGTGTTCATGATCTGGCACGGCATCTTCGTCGAGCAGCGCATCGTGCCGGACATCCAGGAGCCGGCCTACCCCGTCGAGGTGTAGGGCCGCTACGCGGCCGGTGTGTCCTTCGGGCGGTGGGAACCGCCCGAAGGACACACCGGCCGATCACGGCAGGATCGCGGCGATCTCGTCCGCGGCCGTCTGCCCGTACGCGACCGCCAGCCGCTTGACCGCGTCGGGACGGTCGAAGGTCCATTCCTGGGTGCCGGTCGTCTCGAGCACGAGCACCGCGACGAGCGAGCCGAGCTGGGCGGCACGCTCGAGACTGAGGCCCGCGCGGTGTCCCAGCAGGAAGCCCGCCCGGAATGCGTCGCCGACGCCGGTGGGATCCACCTTGGCCCGCTCGGGCACGACGCCGACGTGAATCCGGTGGCCGTCCCGTTCGACGATCTCGACGCCGTGGCCGCCGAGCGTGGTGACGCGCAGACCGACCATTGCGCGGATCTGCTCCTCGGTCAGGCCGGTCTTCTGCTGCAGGAGCCCCCACTCGTACTCGTTGGTGAACAGGTAGGCGGCACCGTCGATCAGCCGGGCCGCCTCGTCGCCGCTCAGACGGGCGAGCTGCTGGGACGGGTCGGCCGCGAACGGCATGCCGAGCTGTCGGCACTCGTCGGTGTGCCGGGCCATCGCCTCCGGGTCGTTCGCGCCGATCAGGACCAGATCGACCCCGTGCGCCCCGGTCACGTCGGCGAGGGAGATGTCCCGGGCCTCGGACATCGCGCCGGGATAGAACGAGGCGATCTGTGCCATCGCCTCGTCGGTCGTGCACACGAAGCGCGCGGTGTGCGCGGTCTGCGACACGTGCACGGGGTCGCAGTTGACGCCGTTGCCCTCGAGCCACGCACGGTACTCGGCGAAGTCGGCGCCGACCGCCCCGACGAGCACCGGCGACCCGCCGAGCACACCCATCGCGTAGGCGATGTTGCCGCCCACGCCGCCGCGACGGACCACCAGGTCGTCGACCAGGAAGCTGAGCGAGATGTGGCTGAGCTGGTCTGCGACGAGCTGCTCGGCGAAGCGTCCGGGGAAACGCATGAGGTGGTCGGTGGCGATGGAACCGGTCACGGCGATGGTCACGTGGCTGGGCCTTTCAGCGAAGGACTGGGACCGATCTCACGCTACCCGCACCCACCCGCACAGCACTGCGGCCCCGACGCGAGTGCGCGTCGGGGCCGCAGTGCGGACCGCGTCCTTCGGACACGGGCGGACTTACGTCAGTTGAACGAATCGCCGCAGGCGCAGGAGCCGGTGGCGTTCGGGTTGTCGATCGTGAAGCCCTGCTTCTCGATCGTGTCGACGAAGTCGATCGACGCGCCTTCGACGTAGGGGGCGCTCATGCGGTCGACGGCGAGAATGACGCCGCCGAAGTCGCGGGTGAGGTCACCGTCGAGCGTCCGGTCGTCGAAGAACAGCTGGTAGCGAAGGCCCGCACACCCACCCGGCTGCACGGCGATGCGCAGCGAGAGGTCGTCGCGGCCCTCCTGGTCGAGCAGCGCCTTCGCCTTGGCGGAGGCGGCCTCGGTCATGGTGACGCCGTGAGTGGCGGTCTCTTCCTGCACAGTCATGGGCGCTCCCTAGTCTTTCGTGTTCCAACCCGGTTGCCTCAACGGTACCGCGCGCGCATCTATTCCTCATGCGCGCCTCGGACCGCACGCGGGCCTGACCGGGGGCGATTTTCCGGCCGGGACGGTTTTCCCATAGCCTGGAGGGGTGAAGTTGCTACGCCGCGGCGGTTCCGACGAATCCGACAACGGGGACCTCGGCGCGTCCGAGTCCGTCGCCGACCCGCAGTCCGAGGGCGGCAAGGGAACGACCGGCAAGGGCCGTCCGACCCCGAAGCGCCGAGAGGCCGAGGCCCGCCGGCGTGGTCCCGTCGCTCCGGCTCCGTTGACCGCCAAGGAAGCCCGGGCGCGCCGCAAGGCCGCCAAGCAGTCCCTCTCCAAGGAGGAGCGCAAGGCGCAGTCCGCGGAGCGCCGCGCCGCCGCCGGCGAGCGCCGCACCCGCATGCTCGCGGGCGAGGAGAAGTACCTGCTGCCGCGCGACAAGGGGCCCGTGCGGGCCTACGTGCGCGACCTGGTGGACAGCCGCCGCAACCTCGTGGGCCTGTTCATGCCCATGGCGCTGGTCCTGATCATGACGATGTTCCTCGGGCCGGTGGTCCAGCAGTACGTGACGCTCGCGATGTTCGCGATGATCGTGCTCATGGTGATCGAGGGGATCTACCTCGGCCGCCTCGTGAACAAGAAGGCCCGGGCCCGCTTCCCCGACACCACGGAGGGCGGCTTCGGCCTGGGGTGGTACGCGTTCGTGCGAGCCTCGCAGATCCGCAAGCTCCGGGCGCCGCTGCCACGGGTTTCCCCCGGCGACGCCGTCTGACCGCGCGGGCCTGCGCACCGGTCAGTGGTGCGGTGCTCGGCGCGCATCGATCGTGCTGCGCACCCAGCCGGCCGACGGGTCGCCGCACAGGGGCGACGACGGATCGTGCGGCCGGAAGTGGTTGTGGCGCCACCAGGCCCGCGTCACCCACCGCGGGGCGGGGCGGGAACGGGCCCGCGCGAGTTCGAGGCCGGCGACGAGCGCGGCCAACACGAGGACGATCACGACGACCTGGCTCATGACGGACAGTCTGTCGCCGGTGCAACGCCCGAGACAGTGGCAGCAAAGCCATCTACCGTCGATTTTCTGCCACGGCGCGGGTTGATAGCGTCCAGCGGTGGCTTCGACCTCCGCCACTTCGTGAAAGGTGCCCCGTGAGCAGCGAATCGGTCCACTCCGCCGACGTCGTCTTCCCGCCCGTCGTCGCCCCCGACCGGGAGGTCCGCCGGCGCGCCGACGCCCGGCAGCGCGATCTCACCAAGCCTGCCGGTTCCCTCGGCCGGCTGGAGGAGCTGGGGTGCTGGGTCGCGTCCTGCCAGGGGCAGGTACCGCCCCACCCGTTCACCCGTCCCCGGGTGGTGGTGTTCGCCGGCGATCACGGTGTGGCCCGCGGCGGTGTCTCGGCGTATCCCCCCGAGGTGACCGCTCAGATGGTCGCCAATTTCCTCGCCGGCGGCGCCGCGGTCAACGTTCTCGCCGCCACCGCCGGCGCCGGGGTCCGGGTGGTGGACATGGCCGTCGACGGGGACACGGATCCGGCGGTTTCCGCACACAAGGTGCGCCGGTCGAGCGGCTCCATCGACCGGGAGGACGCGCTCACCGAGGAAGAGACCCTCCAGGCGATCACCGCCGGGCGAGCCGTCGCCGACGAGGAGGTCGATGCGGGAGCCGACCTGCTCGTCGCGGGTGACATGGGGATCGGCAACACCACCCCCGCGACGGCGCTGATCGCCACGCTCACCGGCACCGAGCCCGTCGCGGCCGTGGGACGCGGCACCGGCATCGACGACGCCGCCTGGATGCGCAAGGTCGCCGCGATCCGCAACGCGATGCGCCGCGCACGGCCCCACGCCCGCAACCCGGTGGCGCTGCTGCGCACCGCGGGAGGCGCCGACCTCGCCGCGATGGCCGGGTACCTCGCGCAGGCGTCGGTACGCCGGACCCCGGTCGTGCTCGACGGGGTCGTCGTCACCGCCGCGGCGCTCGTCGCCGAGGAACTCGCCCCGGGAGCCCGGGACTGGTGGATCGCCGGGCACCGCTCCACCGAACCGGCCCACACGCTGGCCCTGCGGCACCTGAATCTGGATCCCCTCGTCGACCTGGGGATGCGTCTCGGCGAGGGCTCGGGGGCGGTCGCCGCGCTGCCGATCCTGCACGGCGCGGTGGCGGTCCTCACGAACATGGCGACGTTCGCCGAGGCCGGCGTGAGCACCCGCGACGAGGACGCCACGCCGGGCGCCGATCCGCGCGACGACTGATGCGTGGCATCGCCCTGCAGCGACTGATGCGTGGCATCGCCCTGCGGCGACCGATGCGTGGCATCGCCCTCGCCCTCTCCTGGCTCACCGTGCTGCCGGTTCAGGGACCGGGGCGCATCGATCGCGGCGCCGGGGGCGCGGCTATCGCCGCGGCGCCGGTCGCCGGCCTCGTGCTCGGTCTCGGGACCGCAGGCGTGCTGTGGGCGGCGGTCGCCGCCGGCTGCACTCCCCTGCTCGCGGGCCTGATCGGGGTGGGGTTCCTGGGCCTCGCGACGCGCGGCATGCACCTCGACGGCCTGTGCGACACGGCCGACGGGCTCGGCTGCTACGGACCGCCGGAGCGGGCTCGTGAGGTGATGAAGTCGGGCGGCGCCGGACCATTCGGGGTGGCCACCCTGGTGGTCGTGCTCGGTGCGCAGGCCGCCTCGTTCGGGGCGCTCGCCGACGCGCGATCCTGGCCCGCCGTGATCCTCGCCGTCACCGCCGGCCGGGTCGCGGTCGTCCTCGCCTGCCGACGCGGCGTGGCCGCAGCCCCGGGCAGCGGGTTCGGTGCCCTGGTGGCGGGGACACAGCCGCTCGGGGTGGGCGCGCTGTGGGCCGGCGTCGCGCTCGTCGCGGCGGCCTGGTGCGTGCCCGGCTCCTGGTGGGCCGGCCCGGTGACGGTGGCCGTGGCGCTCGGTGCTGCACTGCTACTGGTGCGGCACTGCGTCCGCCGGTTCGGCGGCCTCAACGGCGACGCGCTCGGGGCCGGCCTCGAGACGACGGTGACGATCGTGGCCGCGGCGCTGAGCGCGGCCGTCGCGTAGGCCCGGCCGAGCCGGGCTCAGCGCAGGGCCCGGCCGAGCCGGGCTCAGCGCAGGGCCCGGCCGAGCCGGGCTCAGTGCAGGGCCCGGCCGAGCCGGGCTCAGCGCAGGGTGGTGAGCCAGCCGTGGGTGTCGGCGAACGTCCCCCGCTGGATGCCGGTGAGGGTGTCACGCAGGGCCATGGTGACCTTGCCGGGCTCGCCGTCGGCCACGGTGAACTCGCCGTCCCGGCTCTTGACGGTGCCGACCGGGGTGATGACCGCCGCGGTGCCGCACGCGAAGACCTCGGTGATCTCGCCGGTGGCGACCTTCGACTCCCATTCCTCCACCGAGATCTTGCGCTCCTCCACCTCGAGGCCGGCGTCCCTGGCCAGGGTGAGCAGGGAGTCGCGGGTGATGCCGGGCAGCAGTGAGCCGGACAGCTCCGGCGTCACCAGCCTCGCGTCGGCGCCCGATCCGAAGATGAAGCACAGGTTCATGCCGCCCATCTCCTCGATGTAGCGGCGCTCGACGGCGTCGAGCCACACGACCTGGTCGCAGCCCTGCTCGGTGGCCTGCGCCTGCGCCAGCAGCGACGCGGCATAGTTCCCGGAGAACTTGGCGTCGCCCGTGCCGCCCGGCGCGGCCCGCACGTACTCCTGCGAGATCCACACGCTCACCGGCTTGACGCCGCGGGGGAAGTACGCGCCGGCCGGGGAAGCGATCAGCATGTACCGGTACTGGTTCGCGGGCCGCACGCCGAGACCGGCTTCGGTGGAGAACATGAACGGCCGCAGATACAGCGACTCCTCGCCACCGGCGGCGGGCACCCATTCGTGGTCGGCCTCGACCAGCTCCGCGATCGAACGGACGAACAACTCGTCCGGCAGCTCGGCCATGGCCAGGCGCCGTGAGGACCGGCGCATCCGTTCGGCGTTGGAGTACACGCGGAAGGCCGCGATGCTGCCGTCGGGCTGCCGGTAGACCTTCAGACCCTCGAAGATCGCCTGCCCGTAGTGCAGCACCATCGCGGCCGGGTCGAGCTGCATCGGGCCGTACGGCTGGACGGTGGCGTCGTGCCAGCCGCGGCCCTCGGTGTAGTCGATCGTGACCATGTGATCGGTGAAGTACCGGCCGAACCCCGGATCCGCCAATATCTCTCCACGCCGCTCCGCGGAGGCGGGCGAGGGGTGCGGAACGTGGGTGAATTCGAGGACACCGGTCATGACCGTTGATCCTATCGAACCGCCCGCGCCGCCCTACTTGGTGTGGTCGGGGACGAACGGTGGGACGACCAACCGGGCGCGCAGGGCGCGTCCCCGGACGTCGACCGCGACCTCGTCACCGGCGGCCAGGCCCGCCGCCGTATCGAGGAGCGCCAGCGCGATACCGACCTTGAGCGTCGGGGAGAACGTGCCGGACGTGGTCTCCCCCACCGCGTTTCCGTCGCGCAGCACCTTCAGGTCCGGCCGCAGCACGCCACGGTCGAGCGCCTGCAGCCCCCACAGCCGTCGCGCGGGACCGGACTCCTTCTCCGCGACGAGCGCCGCACGTCCCCGGAACGCCGGCTTGCTCCAGCCCACCGCCCAGCCGCAGCGGGCCTGCAGGGGCGAGATCGCCTCCGACAGCTCGTGCCCGTGCAGCGGGTAGCCCATCTCGGTGCGCAGAGTGTCGCGGGCCCCGAGCCCGGCAACCTGACCGCCGGCGGCACGCACGGCGTCGGCCAGCGCCCGGAACAGCGCCTCGGCGTCGGCCCAGCGCGGCACCAGTTCGAAGCCGCGCTCACCGGTGTAGCCGGTGCGGCACACGCGGACCGGCACGCCGTTCCACTGCGCGTCCACGAAGCTCATGTAGCCGAGGTCGGTGGGCAGCCCCAGCCCCTGCAGGACAGCTTCGGAGGTCGGTCCCTGCACGGCGAATACGCCGTGGTCGCGGTGCTGGTTCGTCACCGTCACGCCCTCGGGCGCGTTCGCGGCGAGGACGGCGACGACCGCGGCGGTGTTCGCGGCGTTCGGCACGAGGAACAGCTCCTCGTCGGAGACGTAGTAGACGATCAGGTCGTCGGTGACACCCCCGGACTCGGTACAGCAGAGGGTGTACTGGGCCTTGCCCGGGCCGATCTTGCGCAGGTCGTTGGTGAGCGTCGAATTGACGTAGTCGGCCGCGCCCGGACCGGCGACGAGGGCCTTGCCCAGATGGCTGACGTCGAACAGGCCCACGTTCTCGCGCACGGCGGTGTGCTCGGCGACGGTGCCGGCGTACGAGACCGGCATCTGCCAGCCACCGAAGGCCGCGAAGGTCGCACCGAGTTCGGTGTGGACGGCGTGGATCGGGCCCTGCAGCAGTGACTGGTCGCTCATGCGCCCCACGCTATCCCACCCCCCGGGATCATTAGCATCGGTGCCACGACCCCCTTCCCCCTAGGAGACGCCCGTGAGTGCCCTTTCGCCCACCCTGCCCGAACTCGTTCTCGCCGGAAGCGTTTCCAAGCGCGCGGACGTCCTCGTCATCGGCCTGACCGCAGGCGACGACGGTCCCGAGGCCCTGCTCGGCAACGGACTGGTCGACGAGGACGTCCTCGGCGGGCTGCTCGACGCCCTGCAGTCCGTCGGCGCCAAGGGCAAGGCCGAGGAGGTCACGCGGATCCCCGCGCCCGCCGCCCTGCCGGTCACCAGCGTGCTCGCCGTCGGGCTCGGCGCCGCCGGCAAGATCGACGCCGAACAGGTGCGCCGCTCCGCCGGCGCCGCGGCGCGCGCCCTCGCCGGCGCCTCCGTGGTCGCGACGACCCTGTCCGCCGTGGATCTCGGCGCCGCCGCGGAGGGCTTCGCGCTCGGCGCGTACACGTTCACCGAGTTCCGCACCGCGAAGTCGAACTCCGGCGACGTGCAGCCCCCCGCCCGGATCGAGCTGCTCGTCGCGTCGCCGCGCGCCCGCGAGGTCAAGGCCGCGCTGGCCCGGGCGACGGCCGTCGCCGAGGCGGTCGCCACCGCCCGCGAGTTCGTCAACACCCCGCCGAGCCACCTGTTCCCGGCCGAGTTCGCCGACCGCGCGCAGGCGCTCGGCGCCGCCGCCGGGCTGCGGGTCGAGGTGCTGGACGAGAAGGCGCTCGAGCAGCAGGGCTACGGCGGCATCGTCGGGGTCGGCAAGGGGTCGTCGCGCCCGCCGCGGCTCGTGCGGCTGAGCTACTCCGCCAAGAAGCGCAAGGCCCCGAAGGTGGCGCTCGTGGGCAAGGGCATCACGTTCGACACCGGCGGCATCTCCATCAAGCCGGCCGCCGGGATGGAGAACATGACGTCCGACATGGGCGGGGCCGCGGCGGTGGTCGCGACGGTCGTGCTCGCCGCGAAGCTCGGGGTGGCGGCAGACGTGACCGCGACGGTGCCGATGGCCGAGAACATGCCGTCCGCGACGGCACAGCGTCCCGGCGACGTGCTCACCCAGTACGGCGGCACCACCGTCGAGGTGATCAACACCGACGCCGAGGGTCGTCTCATCCTTGCCGACGCCATCGTCCGTGCCTGCGAGGACGAGCCCGACTACCTGATCGACACCGCGACGCTCACGGGCGCGCAGATGGTCGCCCTGGGGACGCGGACGCCGGGCGTCATGGGCACCGACGAGTTCCGGGACCGTGTCGCACGGCTCTCGCAGGAGGTGGGCGAGAACGGGTGGGCGATGCCGCTGCCGGCCGAGCTGCGCGCGGACCTGAACTCCCGGGTGGCCGATCTGGCCAACGTCACGCCGCACCGGTGGGGCGGGATGCTCGCCGCCGGCCTGTATCTGAAGGAGTTCGTGGCCGAGGGCGTGCAGTGGGCCCACATCGACGTGGCCGGGCCGGCTTTCAACACCGGAAGCCCGTTCGGCTATGTCGGCAAGGGCGGCACCGGTGTGCCGGTGCGCACGCTGTTCGCCGTCATCGAGGACATCGCGGCCAACGGCTGATCCGTCCGGCGCGTCCCTGCCGGGCGGCAGGGACGCGCGGGCGCGCGTGACCCAACCCTCGTCGAACGCCGCGATTGGATCAGTGCAAGGATGGTCGAGGTCATACCCGGCATCGGGTGTGGTCTCAATCGAACACCGCAAGACACCGCACGAGACCGTGGCCTCGAGCACAATGGTCTGCGACCACACAATGGTCCGCGACCATCGGTCGGCACAACTCAACACACCCGAACACAACCGTCGAGGAGTCAACAGACATGGCCTTCTCCGTCCAGATGCCAGCGCTTGGTGAGAGCGTCACCGAGGGAACTGTCACGCGATGGCTCAAGCAGGAAGGAGACACGGTCGAAGTCGACGAGCCGCTGCTCGAAGTTTCCACGGACAAGGTCGACACCGAGATCCCCTCGCCCGCGGCCGGTGTGCTGGTGAAGATCGTCGCCCAAGAGGACGAGACGGTCGAGATCGGCGGCGAGCTGGCGGTGATCGGTGACTCCGCCGACGACGCGGGATCGTCCACCACCCCTTCTGCCGCCCCGACCGAGGAGGCGGCACCCGAGGAGCAGCCCACCCCCGAGCCCGAGCCGGAACCCGAGCCCGCTCCGGCTCCGTCCGGTTCCGACGCCGGCGCCGCCGAGGGCACCCCGGTCACCATGCCGGCGCTCGGCGAGTCCGTGACCGAGGGCACCGTCACCCGGTGGCTGAAGTCCGTCGGTGACGAGGTCGCGGTCGACGAACCCCTGCTCGAGGTGTCCACCGACAAGGTCGACACGGAGATCCCGTCCCCGGTTGCCGGTGTGCTCCTCGAGGTCAACGCCCAGGAGGACGACACCGTCGAGGTCGGTGGGCAGCTCGCGGTGATCGGATCGGGAACCCCGGCCGCGGCACCGTCGAAGCCCGAGCCGAAGCCGGAACCGAAGCCCGAGCCGAAGGCGGAACCGAAGCCCGAGCCGGCGAAGCAGGCGGCCCCCGAGCCGGTGAAGCAGGCCGCTCCGGCCCCCGCTCCGGTCCCCGCGGCCGAGGAGACCTCGGGTGGAGCCACGCCGTACGTGACGCCCCTCGTCCGCAAGCTCGCCGCCGAGCACGGCGTCGACCTGTCGACGGTGTCCGGTACCGGTGTCGGCGGCCGCATCCGCAAGCAGGACGTGCTCGCCGCTGCCGAGGCCGCGAAGGCCCCCGCCGCCCAGGCGCCGGCGCCCGCCGCCAAGGCCCCGGCCGCCGCTCCGGCCGCGACCGCCGGTGTCCGTCCCGAGCTGGCCCACCTGCGTGGCACCACGCAGAAGGTCAACCGGATCCGCCAGATCACCGCGATCAAGACCCGCGAGTCCCTGCAGACCACCGCGCAGCTCACCCAGACCTTCGAGGTCGACGTCACCAAGATCGCGCACCTGCGGGCGCAGGCCAAGGCGACCTTCGCCGAGCGCGAGGGCGTCAACCTGACCTTCCTGCCTTTCTTCGCGAAGGCCGTCGTCGAGGCCCTCAAGGCGCACCCGAACATCAACGCCTCCTACGACGAGGACAAGAAGGAGATCACCTACCACGCGGCCGAGCACCTCGGCATCGCCGTGGACACGGAGCAGGGTCTGCTCTCCCCGGTGATCCACAACGCCGGTGACCTGTCGCTGGCCGGCCTGGCCCGCGCGATCGCGGACATCGCCAAGCGTGCCCGCAGCGGTGGCCTCAAACCCGACGAGCTGGCCGGGGGCACCTTCACGATCACGAACATCGGCAGCCAGGGCGCCCTGTTCGACACGCCGATCCTGGTGCCGCCGCAGGCGGCGATGCTCGGCACCGGTGCGATCGTCAAGCGACCGGTGGTCGTCACCGACGAGGTGGGCAACGAGTCGATCGGTGTCCGTTCGATGTGCTACCTGCCGCTGACCTACGATCACCGGCTGGTCGACGGCGCGGACGCAGGCCGGTTCCTCACCACGATCAAGCACCGCCTCGAGGAGGCGGCGTTCGAAGCCGACCTGGGTCTGTGACCCACGGGGTGTAGCCCGGCACTCACCGGACCCGCAGCGGGGGCATCGTCACACCGACGAGGCCCCCGCTTCCGCGTTCCGATCCCCGCAGATGCGGGAGAATCTCCGGCATGCGCATCCTCGTGGCCGGCTCGTCGGGGCTGATCGGAACTGCCTCGGTCGCGTGGCTGCGGGCGCACGGCCACGAGGTGCGCCGCCTGGTGCGGCGTCCGCCGGGGGCGCCGGACGAATGGTCCTGGGACCCGCGGACGGGGCGGGTCGATCCCGCGGCGCTCGACCGCGTCGACGCCGTGGTGAACCTGTGCGGGTCGAGCGTGGGTGCGCGGCGCTGGTCGGGCGCGGTGAAGCAGGAACTGCGCGACAGCCGGATCGTCCCCACCGACGTCCTCGCCGCCGCCGTCGCGGCCGCCGGGGTGCCGACGCTGGTCAACGCGGGCGCCGTCGGCTTCTACGGGGACACCGGCGAGACGGTGGTGGACGAACGCAGCCCTGCCGGGCAGGGGTTCGTGGCCGACCTGTGCCGCGACTGGGAGGCTGCCACGGCGCCGGCGCGTGAGGCCGGGGTCCGCACGATCGTTCTCCGCACCGGGATCGTGCTCGCGCCGCACGGGGGCATCCTGCGCCGGCTCGAGCCGCTGTTCCGGCTCGGGCTCGGTTCCCGGCTCGGCGACGGCCGGCAGTACATGTCGTGGGTGGCGCTCGAGGATGCGGTGGCGGCGGTGGGCTTCGTCCTCGGTCGCGGCGACATCGCCGGACCGGTCGATGTCACCGGGCCGGCCCCCGTGACGAATGCCCGGTTCACCGAGGCGCTGGCGCACTCGGTGCACCGGCCCGCGCCGTGGACGACCCCCGGTTTCGTGGTCGCCGCGGTCGCCGGGGAAATGGCGCGCGCACTGGTGCTCACCGGGCAGCGTGCCCTGCCGGCGGTGCTCGAGTCGACGGGCTTCGAGTTCCGGTACCCAACGATCGGTGCCGCCCTGGGAAACGCGCTCGCGTCCTGAAGTCACCTCTTCGCGAGGGCTCGCCGACGGCGTAGGGTCGTGGACTATGAGCAGCGCATCCTCCTCCGCCCGTTTCGATTCCGAACCCGTCGCGGTGGCGCACCTGGGGCTGATCGGTTACCTCGAGGCGTGGGAGCGGCAACGGGAGATCGCCGCCGACCGGGCCGAGGGCCGCGGTGTCGACACCCTGCTGTTGCTCGAGCATCCGCCCGTGTACACCGCCGGTAAGCGCACCGCCCCCGAGGATCGCCCCACCGACGGCACCCCGGTGATCGACGTCGACCGCGGGGGCAAGATCACCTGGCACGGTCCCGGCCAGCTGGTGGGCTACCCGATCATCCGGCTCGGCGAACCCATCGACGTCGTCGGCTACGTGCGGCGTCTCGAGCAGGCCCTGATCGAGGTCTGCACCGACCTCGGGCTCACGTGCGGCCGCGTGGACGGTCGCTCGGGCGTGTGGCTGCCGGCCGAGCTGCGCGACGGGCACTGGCTGCCCGAGCGCAAGATCGCCGCCATCGGGGTGCGGGTGCAGCGCGGGGTGACGATGCACGGGTTCTCCCTCAACTGCGACGCCACCCTCGACGCGTTCGACTCGATCGTCCCGTGCGGCATCCGCGACGCGGGTGTCACCTCGCTCACGGGTGAGCTCGGACGGGACGTGACCGTCGCCGAGGTGATGCCGGCGGTGACGGCGGCGGTGATCGACGCTCTCGACGGCCGCCTGCCGGTGACGGACCACGACATCGAGCGGGTGACGTTCGAACAGGCCGTCGGTGCCGAGCCGCCGCAGACCCCGCGGCCGGAGTTCACCACGGTGCGGTACGGCTGATCGCCGCCCGCCACGGCCGCGCCCCCAGGGTGGGTCCGGCCGGTACCGGCGGGCGTAGGATCGAGCCCGTGACTGTGGCCCCAGAAGGACGCAAACTGCTGCGGATCGAGACCCGAAACGCGCAGACGCCGATCGAACGCAAGCCGAACTGGATCAAGACCCGGGCGAAGATGGGCCCGGAGTACACCGAGCTGAAGGGACTGGTGCGGCGCGAGGGCCTGCACACGGTCTGCGAGGAAGCCGGTTGTCCCAACATCTACGAATGCTGGGAGGACCGGGAGGCGACGTTCCTCATCGGCGGCGAGCAGTGCACCCGTCGATGCGATTTCTGCCAGATCGACACCGGTAAGCCCGCCGAGCTCGACCGCGACGAGCCGCGCCGCGTCGCCGAGTCGGTGCAGGCGATGGGTCTGCGGTACTCGACGATCACCGGTGTCGCCCGCGACGATCTGCCCGACGGCGGCGCGTGGCTGTACGCCGAGACCGTGCGGCAGATCCACGAGCTCAACCCGGGCACCGGCGTCGAGAACCTCATCCCCGACTTCAACGGCAAGCCCGAACTGCTCACCGAGATCTTCGAGTCGCGTCCCGAGGTCCTCGCGCACAACGTCGAGACCGTCCCCCGGATCTTCAAGCGCATCCGCCCGGCGTTCCGCTACCAGCGGTCGCTGGACGTGATCACCGCGGCCCGCGAGTTCGGCCTGGTGACCAAGTCCAACCTGATCCTCGGCATGGGTGAGACACCGGAGGAGGTCACCGAGGCGCTGCACGACCTGCACGCCGCCGGCTGCGACATCGTCACCATCACCCAGTACCTGCGTCCGTCGCCGCGGCACCATCCCGTCGAGCGGTGGGTCAAGCCCGAGGAGTTCGTCGCGCACTCGGAGACCGCCGAGGAGATCGGCTTCGCGGGCGTGATGGCCGGGCCGCTGGTCCGGTCCTCGTACCGCGCGGGCCGCCTGTACGCGCAGGCCATGGCACACCACGGCCGCGAATTGCCCGCCGCCCAGGCGCACCTGGCCGAGGGGGGCACAGCGGCCCAGGAAGCCAGCTCCGTGCTCGCTCGCCTCACGCCGTAGCCGTACCGGACCCGCGGTGGTGAAGGGGCCACCGCGGGGAAAGTATCCTGGGTGCATGGCGAAAGGCAGCAAACCCGACAAGGAAGCGAAGGCCGCGGCGAAGGCCGCGCGCAAGCAGGCGTCGAAGGAGCGGCGAACCCAGCTCTGGCAGGCGTTCCAGCTGCAGCGCAAGGAAGACAAGCTGCTGCTGCCGTGGATGATCGGCGCGATCGTCGTCTCCACCCTGGTGTTCTTCCTGATCGGGCTGATCTTCGGTATCGAGTGGTTCCTCCTGCCGGTCGGCCTGCTCGTGGGGGTGCTGCTCGCGTTCGTCATCTTCGGTCGCCGGGTGCAGAAGACGGTCTACGGCAAGGCCGAGGGCCAGGCCGGCGCGGCGGCGTGGGCGCTGGACAACCTGCAGGGCTCCTGGCGCGTCACGCACGCGGTGGCCGGCACCGCGCAGCTCGACGCCGTGCACCGCGTCATCGGCCGCCCGGGCGTGATCCTGGTGGCCGAGGGATCGCCGCAGCGCGTGAAAGCGCTTCTCGCACAGGAGAAGAAGCGGGTGGCGCGCCTCGTCGGCGACACCCCGATCTACGACGTCGTGGTCGGCAACGACGAGGGCCAGGTCCCGCTGTCGCAGCTGCAGAAGCACCTGTCCAAGCTGCCCCGCAACATCGACACCAAGCGGATGGACGCGATCGAGGGCCGGCTGGCCGCCCTGAGCACCAAGAAGACCGGCGCCGCGCTCCCGAAGGGTCCGATGCCGGCCGGCGCGAAGATGCGCAGCGTCCAGCGCACCATGCGCCGCCGCTGAGCCCCGCTCCGACGACGGGAGCCTGCACCCGGATCGACCCGGTGCAGGCTCCCGTTCCGCGTTTCGGGGAGGGTGCGTCAGCGGGACCGTACGAGGGCCGTGCCGGTCGCCCGGTCCTGCAGGCCGCGGCCGTCGACGTCGGTGACGATCGCCGGCGCGATGAACACGAGCAGCAGCTGCCGCGCCAGGGCGCGAACCGGCCCCACTCGTACGGGCGCGTCGACCCGGGCGACCTGGAGGCCGACCAGATACTGCCCCGGGGTGAACGAGAACAACGTCACCGTGAGCACCCCCACCACGAACCACACCAGCAGGGTGTAGGTGGACAGCTGAGGGTTCTCGAAGGGACGTTCGCCGACGATCGCGGTGGCGATACCGACGGAGGTGAACCAGTCGATCGCCAGAGCGCTCGCCCGCCGGCCGGGGCCCGCGAGCGCGCCCGGCCCCTCCTGGGGCAGGCCGAGCAACTGCCCGCGGTAGTCCTGGGCCTTTTCCTGCCCCTTGGGGATCGCCGCAGCGGGTCCGGAGAGCCAGCTGCCGGTCATACGTGCCATGCTGTCCAGGATAGGGTGCAACGAGCGGACCGGCCCGACCCCACGTGCACGCCGGTGACTTCTACCACAAAAGTAGTCCTCACGACACCGGAAGACGAGCTGTAACATCGGTGAAACATGGGATTGATGGTCGGGCAACACCAGCTCAATACGGTCTGTATCCGACGCAGACGCCCCATCCCCATGGCGCGCATTGACTGAAGGAGTACAAGCGTGGCGTTCACCTCGGCCGAAGAGGTCATCAAGTACATCGAGGACGAAAACGTCGAGTACGTCGATATCCGATTCAGCGACCTCCCCGGCGTTCAGCAGCACTTCTCGATTCCCGCGAGCGCGTTCACCAAGGACGTGTTCGAGGACGGCTTGGCGTTCGACGGCTCGTCCGTTCGCGGCTTCCAGTCCATCCACGAGTCGGACATGATGCTGCTGCCCGACGTCACCACCGCGCGCATCGATCCCTTCCGGGCCGCCAAGACGCTGAACATCAACTTCTTCGTCCACGACCCGTTCACTCGCGAGTCCTACAGCCGGGACCCGCGCAATGTCGCCCGCAAGGCCGAGGAATACCTCGTCAGCACCGGCATCGCCGACACCGCATTCTTCGGTGCCGAGGCCGAGTTCTACATCTTCGACTCGATCCGCTACGACTCGCAGATGAACGGCGCGTTCTACGAGATCGACTCGGTCTCCGGTTCGTGGAACACCGGCGTCGAGCTCAACGCCGACGGCAGCCCCAACCTCGGCTACAAGGTCCGCCCGAAGGGCGGCTACTTCCCCGTCGCACCGTACGACCACTACGTGGACCTGCGCGACGAGATCTCCACCAACCTGCAGAACGCCGGCTTCGAGCTCGAGCGCGGCCACCACGAGGTCGGCACCGCCGGTCAGGCCGAGATCAACTACAAGTTCAACACGCTGCTCGGTGCGGCCGACGATCTGCAGCTGTTCAAGTACATCGTCAAGAACACCGCCTGGAAGCACGGCAAGTCCGTGACCTTCATGCCGAAGCCGCTGTTCGGTGACAACGGTTCGGGCATGCACGTGCACCAGTCGCTGTGGAAGGAAGGCAAGCCGCTCTTCCACGACGAGTCCGGCTACGCGGGCCTGTCCGACCTGGCGCGCTGGTACATCGGCGGCATCCTGCACCACGCGCCGTCGCTGCTCGCGTTCACCAACCCGACGATCAACTCGTACCACCGTCTGGTGCCGGGCTACGAGGCTCCGATCAACCTGGTCTACAGCCAGCGCAACCGCTCCGCCGCCGTGCGCATCCCGATCACCGGCAACAACCCGAAGGCCAAGCGCCTCGAGTTCCGCGCCCCGGACTCCTCGGGCAACCCGTACCTCTCGTTCGCCGCGCAGATGCTCGCGGGTCTCGACGGCATCAAGAACAAGATCGAGCCGATGGCCCCGGTCGACAAGGACCTCTACGAGCTCCCGCCGGAGGAGGCCAAGAACATCCCGCAGGCTCCCACCAGCCTCGAATCGGTCATCGACAACCTCGAGCGCGACCACGAGTACCTGACCGAGGGCGGCGTGTTCACCAGCGACCTGATCGAGACCTGGATCTCGATCAAGCGGGAGCAGGAGATCGCTCCGGTCAACCTGCGGCCGCACCCCTACGAGTTCCAGCTGTACTACGACTGCTGAGCCGGTTCCGCACGTAGTTCGTCACGAGTCCACCCGCCTTGCGATTCCGCAAGGCGGGTGGACTCGTGTGTGCGGCCTCGTCGGCCGGAGGGCGCAACTCCCCCACCGCCGGCCGCCCTCGGTGTGCGCCGAATCTGCTATCCGGCGTGCGTCGCGTCCCGCTCGTGCGCGGGCGATGTGTCGCCCGGTTCACCCCCTCCGCGGTGTGCGGTGAACGTGGCGGCGACGCACAGCAGTGCGACGACGAAACACGCCAGCGTGTACCACAGGTTTCCCACCGGATCTCCGGTGCTCGTCACGCCGTCGACGGCACGGAGGAAGTCGGGCAACGCGGCCGCCCAGAGGAACGCCATGACGCACAGGTACACCACGCTGTAGGCCTGGACGAAGCGGTTCGTGTAGGGAGGAACGTCCGGCTCGCCCCGCCACAGCCGCACCCATCGGCGCACGAGCACCACGCTCGCGACGAGTGTGACGACGACCAGTTCCACCGCGTACAGCACTCCCCGGACCGTCGTGCTTCCCATGCCCAGGACCGTCGCCGGGAGCGGGAGGACGAACGTGCCCAACGACGCCAGCAGGCCGATCACGACCGTGCGCCACACCAGCTCGAGACCGGAGAAGTGCCGGCCGCGGTCGACGTGGCGACCGACGAAGAACTGCACGCACAACGCGAGTGACATCGGCCAGAGCGCGGCGAACACCACCACACTCGGGAGCGGGACCGCATCGAACATGGGCTGGTTGACCGGATTCGTCACCGACCAGTGCCACCATCGCAACTGCGGTCCGAGGTGGTCGAAGATCTCGTAGAACGCGTGGTGAACGAAGCCCACGCAGACCGCACCGACGAGAACCCCGTAGCGCCGGAAAACGCCCAGCATTCTGACGATCTCGAAGGCCAGCGTGGCCATCAGCGGGTAGATCGCGACGATGTACAGCGGGAGCCGGCCCCACAGGAACTCCACCGTGAACACGTTGTGGGCGAACATCGTGTCCACGTACTCCTCGATGCCGAAGGCGGCGGGGAAGTACAGCGGTGGCTCGATGAGGAACAGGTAGGCGGTGGCGCCGAACCAGAGCACCAGGTTGGTGGGATCGCCGTGACGACGCAGGCGCACGACGGCGAGCACGAGCGCGAGCACGGCACCGAACACGACGGTGACCTCGAGAACCGGAAGGGTCCAGTTCTCCAGGGCCGACGGGTTGCGGACCTCGACGAGGCCACCGGCCTCCTCGCACGAGAAGCCCAGGGACGTGGCGAGTTCGGCGAAGGTGGGTGCGCACAGGTCGGTCATCGCTCCGGCCCCCTACGATGCGACCGCGTCGGCGGTGTACCAGCGCGTGACGTCGTAGCCGTCCTCATAGCGCCGGAACCACACGTCCGCGAGTGCCGGCAGCTTCTCGTGGGCCGGGTTGTGCTTCGGCAACTGGCTCCGGACGACTCCCGCCAGGGCGACGAGTTGCTCACCGAGCGGCAGATCGTCGAACGCGCGCGGCAGGGGGCCGTGGTCCTCCGCGTGCAGCAGCGGCAACCACGTGCGCAGGCGCTGCTTGCGCCGGTAGGACGCGAACATCGACAGAGCGTCGATCCTCCGGTCCGCCAAGGGAACATGCTCGTTGAAGCCCTCGCAGGCCAGCCGGATGACCTTCAGCACATGACGGAAGACCGAGGGGGCCACGCGCATCCGGTAGATGTCGGAGCCGACGACGGAGTCGAAGACGACGAGCGCCGAACTCCGGTGTTCGACCTCCTCGACGAAGTGCCAGATGAACAGCGACGCCACCCGGTCGTCTCCGGGCCGGAACAGGGCCGCCTCGTTGTCGAGCATCAGCTTGAACACCGGAGTGAAGGTCGCTTCGAGATCCGCGGTGTAGGCGAGCCGGTAGTTCAGCGAGGTCTCCGCGGTGAGCCGGTCGAACTCTCCGATGACGTCGTCGAGAGTCTCCCGGAGCCCCGGGTACCGCTTGATCAGGGCCTTGACGTGTTGGCGGTGCGCGGTCGAGTGCTGCCCCTCCTGACGCATGAACGCGTCCGCCTCCGCGGCGACCTCGGGGTCGGTGATCAGCGGCTTGGTCTGGAGAATCATCTTCACGATCATCTTCTCGAAGCCGATCGCCAGGAACGAGACCGCGTTGGCCATGCTCGAGAAGGCCGGATTCGCGTCGTTCCACAGGAAGGGCACGTCGTAGTCCTCGAACGCGAAGTTCATCTTTCGGATCTGCAGATCGGTCACGCGCTACCCCTCGTCGTCCGGAAATGGGCTGGGCCGGGGCCCCGCAGAGGCCCCGCGCCGCGGTGCCGTGATCATACATAGATCGACCCTAACGTATGATGAGAACGTGTTATCGAGACCGTGGACGGCCCCGCGGGCGGCGGGCCACCCCGTGCTACCGTCGGTCGTTCGAGCGGACGGCCGACAGGCCCCACCATGCGGAGGGCCCGTCGTTCCGGATGCGGTGCGATCCGAGGAAGCGGAGCAGTGGCACGGAGACGCGGGTGGGGCGGCAGCCCCCCGGAGAACGACGACGAAGCGTCCCGCCGGATCGTCTCCGCTGCAGTCGATCTGATCGGGCGTACGGGTTCCGTCATCAGCATCGCCGATGTCGCGGAGTCGCTGGGCGTCATCCGCCAGACGGTGTACCGCTACTTCCCCAGCGCGGATGCACTGATGCGGGCCGCGGCGATCGCATCGGTCGACGGATTCCTCGCTCGACTGACCCGGCACATCCGCGGCATCGAGGATCCCGTCGACGCGATGACCGAAGGCGTGGTCTACACCCTGGCCGAGGTACGCCGGACGCCACATCTGGGCATCCTGCTCACGGGCACGTACTCGAACGTCCATCCCGACGGCCTCACCTCCGAAGAGGCACGCGAGTTCGGGATGACGATGATCAAGCGTTTCGACGTCGACTGGGAGCGCTACGGGTACGACGACGCGGCACTCCACGAACTCGTCGAATACGTGCTGCGCACGATGCAGTCGTTCCTCGTCTCCCCCGGCAACCCCCCACGGAGCGACGACGAGCTGCGGCGCTATCTCCGACGCTGGATGGGCGCCGCGATCCTCGCCCAGCGCCCGACCGCGGCACGCGCCTCCTCCGGCGGCGTCCGAGACGACAGCGCGTGACGGGAACCGGCCCGGACCGGCGATCCCGGGTGCGCCCGCCGGTGCCGATCGCCCGCCGTCGCACGGCCGCGGCCCCGGAGCGGTCGCTCCGGGGCCGCGGACGATCGCCGCGCTATACCGGCTCGGGCTCGCGGACGACCTGCGGCGTCTCCGCCCGCTCGGCCGCCTCGGCCCGCAGCCGCTGCCCGAGCACCGACTTGCGCCGACCGTAGACGAAGTAGATCACCACGCCCAGGGCCATCCAGGCCACGAACCGCATCCACGTCTCGACGGACAGGTTGAGCATCAGCCAGCCGCACGCGAGGACCGCGAGGATCGGCACCAGCGGCACGAGCGGCACCCGGAACCCGCGCGGCAGGTCGGGGCGGGTCCGGCGGAGCACCATCACGCCGATGCACACCAGCACGAAGGCGAACAGCGTGCCGATGTTGACCATCTCCTCGAGCACACCCATCGGGAACACCGCGGCGAGGACGGCGACGATGCCGCCGACCAGCAGGGTGATGCGTACCGGGGTGCCCTTGCGGCCCGTCGTGGCCAGCTGCCGCGGCATCAGCCCGTCCCGGGACATCGCGAACAGCACGCGGGTCTGGCCGAGCATCATCACCATCACGACCGTGGTGAGGCCGGCGAGGCCGCCGACGTTGATCGCCATCTGCGCCCACGTGATGCCGTGCGCCTCGAACGCGGTGGCCAGCGTGGCGCTGCCGTCGCCGACGAGCGCGCTGCCCGTCCGCAGGTCGGTGTACTTCACCATGCCGGTCAGCACCAGCGTGACGCCCACGTAGAGGACCGTGACGATGGCGAGCGAGGCGAAGATGCCGCGCGGCAGCGCCTTCTGCGGGTTCTTCGTCTCCTCCGCGGTGGTGGCGACCACGTCGAATCCGATGAATGCGAAGAACACCAGGCTCGCGGCGGCGAGCAGGCCGTACCACCCGTAGCTGCTGCCGTCGGCTCCGGTGAGCGCCGAGAACAGCGACTGGTGCACGCCGCTCGCGGTGCTCTGCGCCCCCTCGGCCGGCGGGATGTAGGGCGAGTAGTTGCTCTTGTCGATGTAGAAGACGCCGACCACGATGACCAGCAGGACGACCGCAACCTTGATGGCGGTGACGACGGCCGACACCCGCGAGGACACCTTGGTGCCGACGACGAGCACGACCGTGATCGCGCCGACGATGAGCAGCGCCCCCCAGTCGACCGCAAGCGGCCCGAGATGCATCGTGGTGTGCCCGCTGCCGCCGAGCATGCCGCCGAGGTACAGCGACCAGCCCTTGGCGACGACGGCGGAGGCGAGCGCGAACTCGAGGATCAGGTCCCAGCCGATGATCCAGGCGACGAACTCACCGAAGGTGGCGTACGAGAAGGTGTAGGCGCTGCCGGCGACGGGGACGGTCGACGCGAATTCGGCGTAGCACAGGGCAGCGAGACCACACGTGATCGCGGCGAGCACGAATGCCAGCGAGATCGACGGGCCGGCGACGTTGCCCGCGGTGCGTGCGGTGAGGGTGAAGATGCCGGCGCCGATCACCACGGCGACGCCGAACACGGTCAGGTCTTTGGCGGTCAGCTCTCTTCGCAGCCGCGAACAGGGTTCGTCGGTGTCCGCGATCGACTGTTCGACGGATTTGGTGCGCCAGATGCCGACTCCGGGCATGATGTGCTCCTCAGGATGGGATTGTGGGCCCACCGGACCTCGTGGGCGACCGGGGGCGTGACACTCGCAGGCGACGCATTGTGGTGCCGCAGAGCGGGATTGCGTGAGCAATTCAGTGCAGCAATCATGGCACTGTCACAATTCGTGTCAATATCTTCCGCACCAGCTATTCACAATGCTCAAATGTGATGCGCATCACAACGGAAAGGGTGTCACCGTGCTCAGTTTCGATCGGCTCGACGCGGCTCTTCTCGCCGAGCTCACCCACAACCCGCGGGCCGGCATCGTCGATCTGGCAGCGAAGCTCGGCGTCGCGCGCAACACCGTCCAGTCGCGGATCCGGAAGCTCGAGGAGTCCGGCGCCGTGACGGGATACCGGCCGGTGGTGGATCTGCCGAAGCTCGGCCTGCCGCTGCAGGCGTTCATCGGCGCAGAACTGGTGCAGGCCCGGATGGGTCACGTCATCGCGGAGCTCGAGCGGTTCCCCGAGGTGCTCGAGGTGCACGCGACGACGGGCCGGGAGGACCTGCTGATCCGGATGGCGGCGCAGTCGCAGGAGGATCTGCTCCTGCAGCTCGAACGAATCCATGCGATCGAGGGCGTCGCGCACACCACGACCACGCTGGCGCTGACGACGCCGGTGCCGTACCGGACGCAGCCCCTGCTCGAACACCTCACCCGCGACTCCGGGCACGGGCGCTCCGCGCCGGTGAGCGACCGGCACTGAGGGACCGGCGTTGAGGGACCGGCGTTGAGGGACATCGGTCTCCGGGTACGCGAGAAGGGGGAGGCACCGCGGTGCCTCCCCCTCGCCGTACCGCCCGTCAGGCGGCGTCGATACGCCGCTCGGCGACCCGGTTCGCGGCCGCGCCGGGCCCGATGTCCAGGGTCCGCGACATCTCGAAGATCTCGGCCGTGCGGTCGAAGATCGCGTCCACCCGGGACCGGACGACGGTCGGGTCGGATCCGTCGACCTCCCCCGCGACCTGGATCAGGCCGCCGGCGTTGGCGACGTAGTCCGGCACCCACGTGATGCCGCGGTCGCGCAGGATGTCCTCGACCTCCGGGCGGGCCAGCTGGTTGTTCGCCGCACCGCACACCAGACGCGCACCGAGCACCCCGGCGGTCGACGGGGTCAGCGTTCCCCCCAGGGCACACGGTGCGTACACATCCAGCGGCGCCGCGACGACGCCGTCGGCGACCCGTGCCGCCGGGAACTCGGCGGCCACCCGGGCGAGAGCCACCGGGTTCACATCCGAGACCACCACGTCGGCGCCGTCCGCGGTGAGCAGCCCCACCAGTTCGTAGCCCACCTTCCCGAGCCCCTCGACACCCACGGTGCGGCCGGCGAGAGTCGTTGTTCCCCAGACATGCTCGGCTCCGGCGCGCATCGCCTGGAACACGCCGAGCGCGGTGAGCGGCGAGCTGTCCCCGGATCCGCCGGCCGCGGGAGTGCGTCCCACCGCGTGCGAGGTCTGGCGGCCGATCACGTCCAGGTCGCCGGCGTGGGTACCGACGTCGGCGGCGGTGATGTAGCGGCCACCGAGGGACTCGACGAACCGTCCGTACGCGGCGAGCAGCGCCTCGCTCTTGTCCGTGGCGGGGTCACCGAGGATGACGGCCTTGCCGCCGCCGAGGTTCACGCCCGCGACCGCGGCCTTGTAGGTCATGCCCCACGACAGCCGCAGCACGTCCTCGAGCGCCCGGGCCTCGTCGGCGTACGGGTAGAAGCGGGTGCCGCCGAGCGCGGGCCCGAGCGCGGTGGAGTGGATCGCGACGATCGCGCGCAAGCCGGTCGCAGCGTCCTGACAGAAGACGACCTGCTCGTGTGGGCGGTCGGACAGGCACCGGGATCGGCCGAAGACACCGGCGGGGGCGTCGGAGGTGGCCGAACGGGCGAGGGTCGAGGTGGTCACGTGATGGGTTCCTTTCCGGAAGAATGTATTCGGGATGTCGAGAATCGGTGGCGGCTCAGAAGTCGATCTCGACGCCGAGCTCGGCGAGCCGCGCGCGGTACTGCTCGACGGAGCGCAGCTTGACGTCCTCATAGCCGCGGACCGTGTCCGGCAGAGCCGCGACCTGCACCGCGCGGTCGTAGGTGGCGGCATCGAGGTCGGCGGCGAGGCGATCGACCGTGGCCGTGTAGTGCGCGAGCAGGGCGCGCTCGACCTTCCGGACGTGCGCGTAACCGAACGGATCGAGGCGGGTGCCGCGCAGGCGCCTGCCCTTGGCCAGGATCCGCAGCGCCGCGTGCGACTTCGGTCCGAACCCGATCTTCTTGGTGCGGCCGAGCGCCCGCAGGACCGGCGGGTGCAGCCGGTAGGTCAGCTGCTCACCGCCGGGCACCTGAGCGCGTACCTCGTCGAGGAACGTGGGGTCGACGAGCAGTCGCGCGACCTCGTACTCGTCCTTGTAGGCGGTGAACTTGAACAGCCCGCGCGCGACGGCCTCGCTGAGGTCGGTGCGGTCGGTGACACGGCGTTCGGCCGCCCACACGGACTGCACCCGGTCGATGTAGCGGGCGGCGAGGCGTTCGCCCTGGAAGTCGATGAGCGCGGCGGCACGCACCCGCACGAGCCGCAGCACCTCGCCGTCGAGGGTGGTGTCCGCGAACAGGGCGTCCGGGGCGACGGTGACCTTCGGCTGCGGGCGGGCCGGTTCGGTTGCGGCCGCGAACGCGCCGGGGTCGGCGATCGCCACGCGGCCCCACCGGAACGCCGCGATGTTCGCCGCCACCGCGACACCGTTGATCTCGATCGCCTCCTCGACGGACTCGGCGGGGATCTGCAGGCCGCCGAGTTGATGGGCGGCGCCGACGATCAGGAAGTTCGCGGCGGCGGTGTCGCCGAACAGTGCCTGTGCGGCGGCGAGAGCGTCGAACGAGGCCGACCGGCGGGTCGCCGCGTCCAGCCGGGACAGCAGCTCCTGTTCGTCGGGGTGGCGGATCGACCTGTCGTACACCATGTCCCCGGTGGGGGTGCGGCTCGTCGAGGCCACCGCGACGGTCGTGGCAGGATCGGCGTAGGCGAGGTTCTTCGCATCCGCCGCGGTGAGCAGGTCCAGCGCCAGCAGGCACGACGCCCCGCCGGTGGTCACCCGGTTGCCGGGTTCGAGACCGTCGGCGGCGAACCGTAGGTGCGAGACCACCGGGCCGGCCTTCTGGCTCATACCGATCTGGTCCAGGGATTCGACGTCGAAGCCGGCGCGCAGCGCGGCGGTCGCGAGCACCTGGTTGACGGTGACGATGCCGGTGCCACCGATGCCGGCGAGGAAGATGTTGCGGGTGCCCACCGCGGAGCCGGGATCGGGGTCGGGCACGGCCGGGGGCACCGGGACGGTGCGGCGCTGCGGCGTGCGTCCGGGCGCGACCTCGACCGTCACGAACGACGGGCACTCCCCGTCGAGGCAGGAGTAGTCGGTGTTGCACGACGTCTGGTCGATGCGAGTCTTGGACCCGAACTCGGTGTCGACCGGCTGCACCGACAGGCAGTTGCTCTTGACGCCGCAGTCGCCGCAGCCCTCGCACACCGCCTCGTTGATCACCACGCGCGTGGTGCGGGCGGGCAGGGTGCCGCGCTTGCGCTGCCGCCGCGCATCGGCCGCGCAGTGCTGGTCGTAGATGAGCACGGTGACGCCCGGGACCTCGCGCAGCAGCCGCTGCGCCTCGTCGAGCCGGTCGCGGTGCCAGACCGTCACGCCGCGGGCGAGGGAGCGCTTGCGGTGCCGCTTCGGTTCGTCGGAGCAGACGATGATCCGCCGCACCCCCTCGGTGGTGAGCTTGTGGGTGAGCGCGGGAATCGTCAACGCGCCCTCGGCGTCCTGCGCCCCGGTCATCGCGACGACGTCGTTGTAGAGCAGCTTGAAGGTGATGTTCACCCCGGCCGCGACGCACGCCTGCACGGCGAGCTGGCCGGAATGGAAATACGTTCCGTCGCCGAGGTTCTGGAACATGTGCGGGATGTCGGTGAACGGTGCCTGGCCGATCCACTGCGCGCCCTCGCCGCCCATCTGGGTCAGCCCGGTGACGGCGCTGTCGGCGCGGCCGGACATCGTGACGAGCGCGTGGCAGCCGATGCCGCCGCCGCCGATCGAGCCCTCCGGCAGGGCGGTGGAGCGGTTGTGCGGGCAGCCGCTGCAGAAGTACGGGGTGCGCTTGGCCGACAGCACCTCCAGGGGCAGCGACGGGAGCGGCGCGGGTCCGAGGTCCACGTGGCCGCGCAGTACCCGGCGCAGCGGCCCGCGGATCCGGCCGGCGGTCAGTTCGCCGTCGACGGGCATCAGCGGGCGGCCGTCGGCGTCCTTCTTGCCGACGATGCGCGGCGGGGCGTCGGTGCCGTAGAGGATCTCGCGGATCTGGGTTTCGACGAACGCGGTCTTGTCCTCGACGACGACGAGTTGGTCGAGGCCGGAAGCGAATTCGCGGACCAGGTCGGGGCCGATCGGGTACGGCATGCCGATGCGCAGCAGCCGGATCCCGGCGCGATGCAGGTCGGCGTCGGTCACCCCGAGGTCGAGCAGCGCCTGCCGCAGCGCGTCGAACGTGGTGCCGGTGGCGGCCAGCCCGATCCGGGCGTGCGGGGGGTCGACCTCCACGACGTCCAGCCCGTTGGCCTTCCCGTAGGCGTGGACCATCGCCCAGCGCGGCCCGTACAGGTCGGCCTCGGCGATCACGCTGTCGCTCGGCGCAGCCATCGGACGCTGACGGTAGACGAACGGCTTTCCCTCCCAATCGATCTCGGGAACCGTGATGCGCAGGTCCGCGACCGAGCCGTCGACGGACCACGCGCCGTCGGCGACGTCCGCGACGATCTTGAGCGCGACGAGGCAGCCCGAGGCGCGCGACAGCGCGACCCCGTGCAGGCCCATCGAGACGATCTCGGCGGCGTTGCGGGGGAAGAGCACCGGGATGCCGAGGGCCGCGAGGGACCGTTCGCTCACCGCGGGCACGGTCGACGACTTCGATGCCGGGTCGTCGCCGACCATCAGCAGCACGCCGCCGTTCGGGTCGACGCCGTACATGTTGGCGTGCCGCAGCGCGTCGGTGGCCCGGTCCAGACCGGGGCCCTTGCCGTACCAGACACCGACGACAGCATCGTGGGTGGGCGTGCCCGCCCCGAGCCGGCCCTGACTCCCCCACACGGACGTCGCGGCGAGTTCCTCGTTGAAGCCGGGCACGAAGGTGATGTCGTGCTCGGCGAGAACCTTCGGCATGCCGTGCAGCAGCTTGTCGAGGCCGCCGAGGGGGCTGCCGGGGTACCCGGAGACGAACGTGGCCACGCGACGTCCGTCGCGGATGTCGCGCACGTGCTGCTCGACGAGCTGCCGGGCGATCGCCTGGACGCCGGTGAGCAGCACCGTGCCCGAGCCGGAGCGGTACCGGTCGTCCAGGTCGTAGGGAAGACGCTCGATTTCGCGGACCGCGGTCTCGGTCATCGCACACCACCGTTCCTTTGCTGCGACATGTGTTGTGCAGCGTCGCTCAAGTCACATCAACTGGTGCAGCAATGATCGACATAGCTGATTGATTTCGTCAACACACAAGTTTTCAGCGAATCATAATGCTCAAATGTGACCCGCGACACACTCGACAAATGGTCACCGTGATCAGCGGGCGGGTGTCGCACCACCGGCGACGCGGACCCGGCCGGCTCGATGCGCCGTAGCGGACCGGCCCGTCCGCCCTCGCTCCGGGGTCCGACACCGGCTTCGTGCGCGGTTCCGTTCGATGGGCAGATCGGGGCCGTGGACACCGATGCCGGGGGCACCGATGCCGGGGGCACCGATGCCGAGGGCACGGCCACCGAAGCCGTTCCGCCGAGGCTGCCAGTTCTGCCGGATTTGTCAGGAGCCGGGAGTACCCTGAAGTGGCGCCGGCCGGTTCCGGGCCGGAGCGCCTGGGGAACTGCCGATGAAAGCTTGCGTACCCCGCCATGCCGGGGCACTGTCGTCCACGGCCGGACCGTCGTCCGTGCCGCGGGGCCGCGCGCCGCCGCCCGGTCCCGTCCTCCCGACCGCGCCGATAGACCACATCTGACGGACCCCGCTCACCGGCATGCCCGGGCGGAACGGGTGTCCCCCACCGGATTCACTCCATCGCGACATCGTTCCCGAAAGGACGTTGTCATGCGCACCACCCTCCCGGCCGCCCTGTGCGCGGCCGCCGCCACCCTCCTTCTCGGATCCGGCATCGCCGCAGCGCAACCCGCGCCCGATGTCGTCGGCCTCAGCGAACAACAGGCGATCGCCCTCCTGGACGCGGAAGGCATCCCGTACCGGATCACCAACCGCGCCGGCAATCTGTCCGGCGAGTGCCGCGTCACCGAACAACGGGATCGCGGCTATCGCACCGAAGTCGACTACGTGTACGACCACGACGACGACGAGTTCGATCGTGTCGAACGGCAGGTGTGGTTGGGCGTCGGCCTCGTCGTAGTCTGCCGCTGACCTCTCGCTTCGCGAACCACCGTGCGCCCCTCGCGACCCGGGGGGATGCACGGCGGTGCCGCATGCGCCCAACCGATCCGGCGGAATCGCCTCGCCGAACGCGTTCTCCCGCACCCTCACCGGGCACGCATCGAGCGCCTTGCCCGAATTATCCAGTCCCGCAGGGGAATCACCCCCTGGTGGCACCCGACGTCCGGGGGCGATCGGCCCTCACGCCTGCGCCGGGATGTCCAACGGCTCGACGCGGGCACGGAGCCGGAGGACGTCCGCGTTCACCGAGTACAGGGCGTCGAGGAACGCGACGGCGAAGGAGCCCGGGCCCGTGGCGTTCCCGTCGGCGATCTCCGCGGCCACCGCGACGTGGGCGTGCGCGGCGGCGAGTCCGATCAGCGCCGTGGGGGCGACGGCGAGGTATGCCGCAGCGAGGGCACCGAGCGCGCAGCCGGTGGAGGTCACGCGCGGGAGCAGGGCACTGCCGCCACCGATGCGCAGGCCGGTCGTCGCACCGGCGGCGTCGCGGCCGACGAGGTGGTCCACGGGACCGGAGGCGGACACCGCGTCGGCGTGGGCCAGCAGCGCCAGCGCGGCCCGCACCGCGGCGGCGGGGTCGTCGGAGCTGTCGACGCCGCGGGTGTCGCCACCCAGACCGGCCAGCGCGATGACCTCGGAGGCGTTGCCGCGGATCGCCGTCGGACGGAACGGGAGCAGATCCGCGGCCAGGCCGGTGCGCCACGGGAGGCCCCCCACGCCGACGGGATCGAGCACCCACGGGGTGCCCGCGTCACGGGCGGCCTCGGCGGCCAGGGTGAACGCCGCCGCCGTCCCGTCGTCGGGGGTGCCGAGGTTGATCAGCACGCCCCCGGCGATGCGGGCGAATCCGGCGGCCTCGTGGACGTTGTCGATGTGGGCGTTGCTCGCGCCGGCGGCGAGCAGGACGTTGGTCAGGAAGTTGGCGGAGACGACGTTGGTGAGCGACTGCACCAGCGGCACCCGGGCGCGGAGAGCGTCGAGGGCGGCGGCGAGATCGTCGACGGTCGGGGGAATCGGGGCAGTGGTCACGATGAAGTCCTGAGCTGGTTCCACGGGAGGTCGGGGCCTCACGTCCCGAACACCCGCTCCACGACCCCCCGGGCACGTCGAGTGACCCGCAGATAGTGGTCGAGGAACTCGGAGGCGTCACCACCCGACCAGCCGGCGACCTGGGCGACCGCCGACAGCAGCTTGCCCGGGCCCGGCAGCTGGTCGGTTCGCTTGCCGCGCACCAGCACGAGCGCGTTGCGGGCGCGGGTGGCGGTGAGCCACGCGTCGCGCAGCAGTGCGACGTCCGCGCTGCTGAGCAGTTCTGCGGCGCCGATCGCATCGAGCGTCTCGAGCGTCGAGGTGTTGTGCAGCGACTCGATGTGGTGCGCGTGCTGCAGCTGCAGCAGCTGCACGGTCCACTCGATGTCGGCCAGGCCACCGCGGCCCAGCTTGGTGTGGGTGGCGGGGTCGGCACCGCGCGGCAACCGCTCCGAGTCGACCCGGGCCTTGATCCGCCGGATCTCGCGCACCGCGTCGTCCGACACGCCGCCGGCCGGGTACCGGGTGGCGTCGATCATGTGCAGAAACTGCAGTCCGAGCTCCGCGTCGCCGGCGACGGCGTCGGCCCGCAGCAGCGCCTGCACCTCCCAGGTCTGCGCCCACTGGGCGTAGTACGCCTGATAGGACGCGAGGGTGCGCACCATGGGTCCGCTGCGCCCCTCGGGGCGCAGGCCGGTGTCGACCTCGAGCGGCGGATCCGTGCTCGGCGCGCCGAGCAGGGTGCGCACCCGCTCGGCGACCTGGTTCGCCCACTTCACCGCGGCGGTTTCGTCCGCCCCGGGGTTCGGCTCGCAGACGAACAGCACGTCGGCGTCGGACCCGTAGCCCAGTTCGCCACCGCCCAGACGCCCCATGCCGATCACCGCGAGCCGCGCCGGCGCCGGCCCGTCCTCCTGCTCGGACGCCTTGATCACCGCGGCCAGGGCAGCCTCGAGCACCGCCGCCCACACCGCGGACAGTGCGCGGCACACCTGCGGTACGTCCAGCATCCCGAGGATGTCGGCGCTCGCGACGCGGGCGAGTTCGGCCCGGCGCAGCGACCGGGCCGCGTTGATCGCCTTGTCGGGGGCGTCGTAGCGGGCCGAGGAGGTGACGATGGCCTTGGCGACCTCGTCGGGCCGCGGTTCGAGGAGCCGGGGCCCGCCGGCGCCGTCGGCGTAGAGCCGGATGACGTCCGGGGCCCGCAACAACAGGTTGGACACGTAGGCGGAGGACCCGAGCACGGTCATGAGCCGGTCCGCGACGGACGGCTCGTCGCGCAGCGTCCGCAGGAACCACACCCGGTCGACGAGCGCCTCGGACAGGCGGCGGTAGGCGAGCAGCCCGGCGTCGGGGTCGCTCGTCTCCCCCAGCGCCTCGAGCAGTTGCGGCAGCAGCAGCGCCTGGATGCGGGCCTTGCGGGAGGCACCGCCGGACAGTGCCGTCAGGTGGCCGAGCGCGTTCTCCGGTGCGCTGTAGCCGAGCGCGGCGAGCTGCCGGACCGCGGCGTCGGGCGACAGCCGCAGCGCCTCCTTGTCCACCCGGGCCACCGACTCGAGCAGAGGCCGGTAGAACAGCTTCGCGTGCAGCTTGCGCACCCGCGCCGAGTTGCGCTTGATCTCCGACTCGAGCACCCCGAGCGCGTCGTGCCGTCCGTCGGGGCGCATGTGCGCGGCGCGGGCGAGCCAGCGCATCGCCTCCCGGTCCTCCGGGGGCGGCAGCGTGTGGGTGCGTTTGAGCCGCTGCAGCTGCAGGCGGTGCTCGAGCAGCCGCAGGAACTCGTAGGAGGCCCGCAGGTTCGCGGCGTCGTCGCGCCCGACATAGCCCCCGTCGGCGAGGGCGGACAGCGCCTGCACGGTGTTCGGTACGCGCAGCGCCTCGTCGGCGCGGCCGTGCACCAGCTGCAGCAACTGCACCGCGAACTCCACGTCGCGCAGGCTGCCCCGGCCCAGCTTGAGTTCCCGCTCGCGCAGCTCGGCGGGCACGAGTTCCTCGACGCGCCGGCGCATCGCCTGCACCTCGGGCACGAACGCCTCCCGCTCGGAGGCCGTCCACACCATGGGGCTGAGCGCCTCGACGTAGCGGCGACCGAGGTCGAGGTCGCCGGTCATGGGCCGGGCCTTGAGCAGTGCCTGGAACTCCCACGTCTTGGCCCAGCGCTGGTAGTACGCGACGTGCGAGTCCAGGGTGCGGACCAGTGCGCCGCGCTTGCCCTCGGGACGCAGCGCGGCATCGACCTCGAAGAACGCCGAGGTGCCGATCCGCATCATCTCCCCGGCGATGCGGCCGGCGCGGGCGTCGGCCGGCTCGGCGACGAACACGACGTCGACGTCGCTGACGTAGTTGAGCTCGCGGGCCCCGCACTTGCCCATCGCGATGACGGCCAGGTCGACGGGGCAGGGACCGTCCGGGACGACGCTGGCGACGGCCACCGCCAGGGCCGCCGTCAGGGCCGCGTCGGCGAGGTCCGCGAGCCGCTGCCCCACCTCGAGGTACGGCAGGACCGGTTCGTTCTCGACGACGGCCGCGAGATCGGCGGCCGCGAGCAGCGCCAGCTGGTCGCGATAGCCGGTGCGCAGCGCAGCCACGGCCGCCGGACCGGTGATCGTCGCCCGGTAGATCAGACGGTTGTCTCCCGTCCCGGCCTCGGGTTCGGCCTCGACGTAGCCGAGCATCCGATCGGTGAGGGTCCGCCGGTCGGGCAGCTGCAGCGCCCCGGCGAGGCCCCGCCACCGATCCGGGTGGGCCACGATGTGGTCGCCCAGGGCGGACGACCCGCCGAACAGGCCGAACAACCGGCCGCGCAGCCCCTTGTCGGTGCGCAGCGCCGCGTCGAGTTCGGCCCAGCCGTCGCCGAGCGCGTCGTGCAGCCGGGCAAGGGTGCGCAGGGCGAGGTCCGCGTCGGGTGCGCGGGAGAGGGCCCACAGCAGTTCGGTGCTGTCAGTGTCGGTCCAGCCGAGCTGCCGGAGCTCGTCGGGTGCGGTCGGGGCGAGGAGGCCGAGCCGACCGGCGCTCGGTATCGCCGAACGCGCCGTCGGCGGTCTCACCATGCCGCCACCGTCGCTCCGGCGCGGGACACTACCGCCCGAGTGGGCACGGACCTCACCTCTTCGTCGTCGTCGACCGTCCGGTCCGCGGCGACGCCCTCGTGCGGCCGCGGCCGGCAGGGGTTACAAGCCCAGGTACTGATCCAGTTCGTACGGGGTGACCTGGCTGCGGTAGTTCTCCCACTCCGTCCACTTGTTGCGGAGGAAGAAGTTGAACACGTGCTCGCCGAGCGCCTCGGCCACCAGTTCCGACTTCTCCATCTCGCGCAGGGCGATGTCGAGGTCGGTCGGCAGCTCCCGGTACCCCATGGCGCGCCGCTCCGCGGAGGTCAGCGCCCACACGTCGTCCTCGGCCTCGGGGGCGAGCTCGTAGCCCTTCTCGATGCCGCGCAGGCCGGCGGCGAGGAGCACCGCGAACGTCAGGTACGGGTTGCAGGCCGAGTCGGGCGTGCGGATCTCCACCCGGCGCGAGGACGCCTTGCTCGGCGTGTACATCGGCACCCGCACCAGAGCGGAGCGGTTGGACGGGCCCCAGCAGGCCGCGGTGGGCGCCTCGCCGCCGTGCACGATGCGCTTGTAGGAGTTGACCCACTGGTTGGTCACGGCACTGATCTCGTTGGCGTGCTCGAGCACCCCGGCGATGAAGGCCTTGCCGGTGGCCGAGAGCTGCAGCGGATCGTCGGGATCGTGGAAGGCGTTGTTCTCCCCCTCGAACAGGCTCATGTGGGTGTGCATGGCCGACCCCGCGTGCTCGCGGAACGGCTTGGGCATGAACGTCGCGCGCACGCCCTCCGACATCGCGATCTCCTTGACCACGTAGCGGAAGGTCATCACGTTGTCGGCCATGGACAGCGCGTCGGCGTAGCGCAGGTCGATCTCCTGCTGACCAGGCGCGGTCTCGTGGTGGCTGAACTCGACGGAGATGCCCATCGACTCGAGCGCGTCGATGGCGTGGCGGCGGAAGTTCGGGGCCGAGCGGTGCACCGACTGGTCGAAGTAGCCGCCGTCGTCGGCCGGCACGGGCGGCGCGCCCGGTTCACCGTTCTCGACGAGGAAGAACTCGATCTCGGGGTGCACATAGCAGCTGAAGCCGAGGTCGGATGCCTTGTTGAGCTGGCGGCGCAGCACGTGCCGCGGATCGGCCCAGCTGGGGGTGCCGTCGGGCATCGTGATGTCGCAGAACATGCGGGCCGAGTACTGCTGACCCTTGCTGTCGGCCCACGGCAGCACCTGGAAGGTCGAGGCGTCCGGCCGGGCGACCATGTCGGCCTCGGAGATGCGGGAGAATCCCTCGATGGCCGAGCCGTCGAACCCGATGCCCTCCTCGAAGGCTCCTTCGAGTTCGGCCGGGGCGATCGCCACGGACTTGAGCGTTCCGACCACGTCGGTGAACCACAAGCGCACGAACCGAATGTCGCGCTCTTCGAGGGTGCGGAGCACGAACTCCTTCTGGCGATCCATACGGCCGAGACTAGGCACAGTGCGTTAAATCCGTGTTACATCCGCGGGTTGTGGCCCCGGCGTGTCGCTCACATCGTCGCGCCGTCAGCACCGCGGGTCCGCCGCCGGCGCCTGCCCGGTCACGAAATACCTGATCACCGGGTCGTCGACGCAGGCCTCGCCGTCGAGCACGACGGTGTGCTGGGTACCCGTGAAGGTGACGAGTGCGCCGCCGAGTTGCCGCGCGAGGTCCACCCCCGCCTGGTACGGCGTTGCGGGATCCTCGGTGGTGGAGACGACGAGCACGGTCGGCAGGCCCGGCACGTCCGGGGTGTGCGGCTCACCGGTGTGCGGCACCGGCCAGAAGGCGCACAGATCCCGCGGCGCGGCGCCGCTCGCGCGGCCGTCGTCGAGGAACGGCGCGGCCTGCCGGTACAGCCGGTCGGCCTCGGCCGCGACGGCCGCGTCCGTCACCGGCGGGTCGTCCACGCACCGGATCGCGTTGAAGGCGTCGGTGGAGTTGGTGTAGGTGCCGTCGTCGCCGCGTCCCTCGTACAGGTCGGCGAGCAGCAGCAACGTGTCGCCCCGGCCCTCGGTCAGCGCCGCGAGCCCCGCCCGCAGCGAGCCCCACAGCCGCGGCGAGTACAGACCCTGCTGCACCCCCGTGATCGCGTCCCGGTGGCTCAGGCCGCGCGGATCCGTGGTCTCCGCGGGCGCCGCGATCAGCGGGTCCACCAGGGCCCGGAACCGGCCCACCGCCGCGGCCGGGTCGGTGCCGAGGGCACAGTCGTCGTGGCGGGCGCAGTCCGCCGCAAACGCGTCGAACGCCGTCTGGAATCCGGCCGCCTGCAGCAGGACCTCGTCGAGGGGGTCCTGCTCGGGGTCGAGCGCACCGTCGAGCACCATCGTCCGCACCCGGTCGGGGAAGGTCTCCGCATAGAGCGTGCCGATCCGGGTGCCGTACGAGAACCCGAGGTAGTTCAGTTTCTCGTCGCCGAGGACGGAGCGGAGCACGTCGATGTCGCGCACGACCTCGCGGGTGCCCACGTGGGCGAGCAGGCCGGTCCCGGCGCGCTGCGCGCAGGCGTCGGCATAGTCGCGGTGCCGCTGTTCCGTCCGCGCGATGCCCTCGGGGCTCATGTCGCCGTCGTCGGACGCGCGGTCGGCGTCCGCCTCGGCGTCGGTGCGGCAGCGCACTGCGGGCTCGGAGGCCCCGACGCCGCGGGGATCGAATCCGATCATGTCGAAGCGGTCGGTCAACTCGGTGCCGTCGGCAACGGTGGCGAGCCCGATCCCGGCCGCACCCGGCCCGCCGGGATTGACGAGCAGCGAGCCGATCCGCTGCCCGGACGCGGGCGAGCGGGAGATCGCCACCGTGATCGTCTCCCCGTTCGGGTCGTCGTAGTCCAGCGGCACCGTGATCCGCGCGCACTGCACGCCGCGGGGCAGTTGCTCGGCGTCGGGGCCGTAGTCCCGGCAGGACCCCCACTGCACCTGCTGCGCGTAGAACTGCTCGAGGCCGGCCGGGGCGCCGATCGGCGACGTCCGCGGCGGCGCGGTCTCGGTCGTGGTGCTGCAGCCGGCGGCGAGCAGCACCGCGGCGGTCAGCGCGACGGCGCGCGCCGGGACGCGGAGAGAAGGGGACGACACCCAGCGATGGTGCCACGGGGCAGCATCCGCGCCGACGCGGCCGGTTCGGGTCCGGTCCGCCGCCGCATCCGGCGGATGTGACCAATCGCACCGCCGGCGCCGCTACTGCCCGAATGGAGCCGGTGGCAGACTGAGACCGTCATCACCCAACCCGGGGACCCGCACGGGCCTCGAGGCAGAAAGGGACCTCTGATGTCCGAATCCACCGCTGCCCTCTACGGCGGCTCCGCCCCGTCCGCCGCCCCTCGGCGCAAGACGCGGGTCCATCACCTGCAGGCCATGAAGGCCGAGGGTCGTCGCTGGGCCGAACTGACGGCGTACGACTACTCGAGCGCCCGCATCTTCGAGGAAGCCGGCATCCCGGTGCTGCTCGTGGGCGACTCCGCCGCCAACGTCGTCTACGGCTACGACACCACCGTGCCGGTCACGGTCGACGAAATGCTCCCCCTGGTGCGCGGCGTGGTGCGCGGCGCGCCGCACGCCCTGGTGATCGCCGACCTGCCGTTCGGCACCTACGAGGCGTCGCCCGAGCAGGCTCTCGCCACCGCCATCCGCTTCATGAAGGAGGGCGGCGCCCACGCCGTCAAGCTCGAGGGCGGCGAGCGGGTCGCCGCGCAGATCGCCGCGATCGCCGCCGCCGGCATCCCCGTCCAGGCCCACGTCGGGTTCACCCCGCAGTCGGTCAACAGCCTCGGCGGATTCCGCGTGCAGGGCCGCGGCGACGGCGCCGAACAGCTCATCGCCGACGCCATCGCCGTGCAGGAGGCCGGCGCCTTCTCCGTGGTCATGGAGATGGTGCCCGCCGACATCGCCGGCCAGGTCACCCGCAAGCTGACCATCCCCACGGTCGGGATCGGTGCCGGCAACGAGTGTGACGCCCAGGTCCTCGTGTGGCAGGACATGGCCGGCTACACCAGCGGCAAGACCGCGAAGTTCGTCAAGAAGTTCGGCAGCGTGGGCGACGAGCTGCGCCGCGCCGCGGCCGAATATGCTGCAGAGGTGGCGGCCGGGACGTTCCCCGGTCCCGAGCATTCCTTCTGATCCGGCAGGACGAGGGGAACCTGCGGCCGGTCCGGCCGGAGGTTCCGCTCACCCGTAGGCCCGGGCCTTACCGACCCGCGAGGTGCACCCCACATGATTCGTCCCCGTCGCACACTGCTCGCCGTTGCCGTCGCCGGTGCGACGATCGCCGCCCTGGGCGGGTGCGCGTCCGGCGGTCAGCCCGCCCCCACCGGCTCGACCACCGCGTCGACGCAGCCGACGACCGGCACCGGCGCGGCGGCCGAGCCGAGCGCGCTGCCCGGTGGGGTCACCGAGGCCCAGGCCGCCGAGCTGTGCTCGCAGATGGAGGCCCAGCTGCAGAGCTGGCGGACCTACACCCCGTCCATGAGCAAGCCCGGCTTGAACCTGCTGGTCGGCGAGTGGGCGGCCCGCAACGGGATCGACATGCTGGCGCTCGCCCAGGACCGTGACCGTGTCGACACGATCGCCTCGGCCCAGTGTCCGGAGGTGCGCAGCCAGGCGCTCGAGGCCCTGCAGATCCCGACCCTCGCCTCCGCGCTGGTCGGCTTCTGATGCCGTTGCGGCGGCCGTACCCGCCGATCGAGCCGTACGAGCAGGGCCTGCTCGACGTCGGCGACGGCCAGCGCATCTACTGGGAGGTCAGCGGGAATCCCGCCGGCAAGCCGGTGGTGTTCCTGCACGGCGGTCCGGGCGGCGGCACCATGCCCGCCCACCGGCAGTTCTTCGATCCGGAGGCGTACCGGATCGTGCTGTTCGATCAGCGCGGCTGCGGTCGGTCGGTGCCGCACGTCGCCGAGGGCGCGGATCTGTCCGCCAACACCACCGAGTATCTGCTCACCGACATCGAGACCCTGCGGCGACGTCTGGGGATCGGCCGCTGGCAGGTGTTCGGCGGCTCGTGGGGGTCGACGCTGGCCCTGGCCTATGCGCAGCGCCACCCGCACCGGGTCACCGAGCTGGTGCTGCGCGGCATCTTCCTGCTGCGCAGCAGCGAGATCGACTGGTATTACAACGGTGGCGCCGGACAACTGTTCCCCGAGCTGTGGGAGCGTTTCCTGGAGCCGCTGGCCGGGGCGCCGGACGGTGAGCATCCCGTCGACACGTACCACCGGCTGCTGCATTCGCCCGACCCCGACGTCGCGCTGCGGGCCGCCGTGGCGTGGTCGACGTGGGAGGGGGCGACCAGCGCCCTGCTGCCCACCCCGGAACGGGTCGTGGAGACGTCGGAACCGCGTTTCGCTCTGGCGTTCGCGCGCATCGAGAACCACTACTTCCGCAACCGTGGCTTCCTCGAGGAGGGGCAGCTGCTGCGCGACGCCGGACGGCTGCGCACCATCCCCGGCGTGATCGTGCAGGGTCGCTACGACGTGGTCTGCCCCGCGACGAGCGCGTGGGAACTGCACAAGGCGTGGTCCGGCTCGGAACTCGTCGTCGTCGACGACGCCGGGCACGCCGCGAACGAGCCCGGCATCACCCATCACCTGCTCGAGGCGACCGACCGCTTCCGCTGATCCTCACCCGAGGCGGCCGAACCCGACGACCGCCGAGTCGGACGTGACGTCGACGGTGTGGACGCGGATGCGGCCGAGTTCGTTGCCGCCGACCGTCGTCGCGGTGTCGCCGTCGACCGCGACGACGATGTTGGTGTGCTGGCCGACCCACAGCTCGTTCTCGTACAGCACCACGTCGCCCACCGCCGGCCGGTACCCGTCGCCGGCCGGTTCGAATCGTCCGACCGACTCGTAGTACTCCTGCAGGGTGTACACGCCGGGGATCCGCCAGTGCCCGGAATGCGGATTGGCCAGCGGCCGATCCGCTTCCCGCATGATCCAGCTGACGAAGTTCGCGCACCAGGGCTCCTCGGCGCCCTCGGAGTAGAACGTCCCGGGCCGCTGCGTCCGGTGTTCGTCCTCGAGCAACTCCACGATCCGCGCCTGCGGGAGCGTCAACGCCGACGTGTCCACGTCCGGGAAGTCGGCGGTGTCCCAGGGCAGATACCGGCTCGGTGCCACGCGGAACACCAGCACCGCCAGGACCACAAGCACCGTCGTGAGGACGGCGAGGCCGACGAGCAGGCCCCGCGGCCGGCGCGGCGGTCGGGACGCGTTCACGGCCGCCGCTCCCGCCCGGCAGCGACGTCACGCCGGGTACGCAAACCGCACCTTCCGGGCCCGCGGGTCGGCGTGCGTCAGCCGGATCCGGATCCGGCTGCCCTCCTTCGGCTCGCCGGCGCACGGGGCGATCACGGTGGCGTCGGGCACGAACACCTCGGCGTCCCGGCGGCCGTTCGCCGCACGCAGGACCGTCGCCTCGAACGACTCCCCCACGTGCGGGGCGAGGACCGTCGCCTCGGTGAGTTCGATGCACGCACGGGTCACCTTCCCGGCGAGCGCGTCGGAGCCGGACATCGTCTCGGGAAGCTCCGGGAGCACGGCGCGCACCGGGTCCGGCACGTCGGTGCCCGCGCAGAGCGCCAGGCACACCTCCGTCACGAACCGGTCGGCCAGCCGCCGCAGCGGCGCGGTGACGTGTGCGTACGGCGCACCGATCGCCCCGTGTCCCGGCTGCTCCGGAATCGCACCGTCGAACGCCACGTACGACGCGCCGCGCAGCAGCGCCGGGGCCTCGCTCATCAGCACCAGGGTGCCGGGCAGGTTCACGTCGAGGCCGGCCAGGAAGGTACCCACCGGCACCTGGTCCGGCCACGGCACTCCCAGGGCGGAGGCGGTGCGCCGCAGTTGCGCCACGGCCTCGGGAGCGGCCGGCGGCAGGGTCCGCAGCAGCCCGATCCGCGCGTCGAGCATCAGTCGCGCCGCACACATCCCGGTCAGCAGCGACACGTGGGAGTTCCAGTCGTCGACCTCGGTGCGCGGCTGGGTGGTCAGCCGCCAGCCGTTCCCGTCGGCGACCACGTCCTGCTCGGGCAGGCGCAGTTCGATCGCGCCGCGTGCGCGGGCCGCGGCCTCGCGGAGCCGGCCGAACTCGGATAGTGCCGCGATCGACGGGTGCACGACCCCGGCGTCGACGCCGGCCTGCACTCCGGCGTAATCGAACCGGGCGACGGACCGGACCAGTGCGCGCCGCACGCTCACGTCCACGGGCTCGGCGGCGTCGTCGAGAACGATGCGCCACAGCGCCGCCGGACGCACGCGGCCGGGGAGGAGGCTGGCCGAATCCTCGGACAACGGCCGGGGGTGCAGCGGGACCGACCCGTCGGGCAGATAGTAGGTCTGTCCGCGGCGCCGGCTCTCGCGGTCGAGCGCGCCGTCGGGTGCGACGACGGCCGCGACGTCGGCGATCGCGTAGTGCAGGACGAAGCCGTCGACGGTGCGCTCGAGGTGCAGCGCCTGGTCGAGATCCATCGAGCCCGGCGGATCGATGGTCACCAGGGGCAGATCCGTGCGGTCCACCCGCGCGGCGGACCAGCGGTCGACCGCGGCCTCGGCCTCGGCGACGGCGGCCAGGGGATAACTGTCGTCGAGCGCGAACTCGGCGCGGACGGCACCGAAGTCGATCGCGGGCGCGACGACGATGCGGGTGTTCGTCACCGTGCTGGGGAACCGCTCAGCGGTTCCACTCCTCGTCGGCCTCGTCCGCGGCCTTGTTGCGCTCGGCCGCGATCTCGAGTGCCCGTTCGGCGGTGGCGCGGTCCGGATACGGCCCCATGCGGTTCAGCGCACTGGGGTCCTTTCCCTGGCTGACCTTTCCGGTGTGGACGTCGTAGTACCAGCCCTCGTCGCTCATGACTCCCAGTCTGCCCCAACCGACGCCGAGTTTCGGGGTAACCCGCACGCGCGGCGCGGCTGGTACCGTCGGCCCCTGGTCCCCGCTCGACGACTCGAAAGGCACCGCATGTCGTACCTGCTCTACGACTTCCTGCTCCCCTACCTGGGGCACGAGGCCGCCTCCTACTGGGCGCACCTGCTGGTCGTCGCCCCGATCTGAGCCGGGTGGGCGGACGAGCCGGCCTGTAAGCCGGATCCTGTACCCCGCCGAGGCGGGGTGGCGACCATCCATCTGGGCACACCGTCGCCGGGTACCTCGAGCGGTTCACCCGCAGGCTCGGGCGAGCAGCCCTCGGACACCTGCGCAGCCGCACCGAACGAGTCGGTGCGGCCTTCAACCTTGCTCCGGGCGGGGTTTACCGAGCCGCCCCGGTCACCCGGGGCGCTGGTGCGCTCTTACCGCACCGTTTCACCCTTACCCACCCCGAGGGGTGGGCGGTCTGTTCTCTGTGGCACTGTCCCGCGAGTCACCTCGGGTTGCCGTTAGCAACCGCCCTGCTCTGTGGAGTCCGGACTTTCCTCGATCCAGGGCCTGGCACCGCCACGGTGCCGGTTCCCTGAGCCGCGGTCGCCCGGCCAACTCGTCCGCGTCGATCAGGGTACTGCCTCACCTGTCTCGAATGCGAACTACGGTACCGCCATGGCGAGATATGCGGCCCTGCTGCGGGGAATCAACGTCGGTGGCATCACCATCGCGATGGCGGATCTGAAGGACGTGTTCGCCGGGCTCGGTTTCGGCAACGTCCGCACCGTGCTCGCTTCGGGCAACGTGGTGTTCGATGCCGACACCGCCGACACCGCCGAAGCGAAGGCCCGGATCGAGGCGGCCCTGCGTGATCGATTCGGGTACGAGGCGTTCGTGTTCGTCCACGATCAGGCGGCCGTCGCGGCGATCGTCGACGCCTACCCGTTCGAGGAGCGTGACGGCCGGCACGCGTACGCGGTGTTCGTCGCCGATCCCGCGGTTCTGGACGAACTGGCGGCGACGGCGGAGGGTCTCGACCCGGCGGTCGAACGCGTCGCCCGGGGCAACGGCGTCCTCTACTGGGACGTCGAGCGCGGGCAGACGGTCAAGAGCGCCTTCGGCCGGAACACCGGCAATCCGCGCTACAAGGCGGTGACCACGACGCGGAACCTGCGCACGCTCCGAAAACTCCAGGTGTGAGCGGCCGGGACGCTGCCGGCGGTGTGTCCTTCGGGCGGTGGGCGCAGCCCGAAAGACACACCGGCGCCGACGGCGCCTACAGGTGCGACGTGTCGTTGACCAGCCGCACGGCCGCGCCGCCGTCGGGATAGAACTCGGCGATGCTCAGCGACGCGAGGTCCAGGTGCAGGCGGTACAGCAGCGACGGCCCCGCGTCGAGCGCCATCTGCAGCAGTGTCTTGATCGGCGTGACGTGGGAGACGACGAGCACGTTCGCCCCGCCGTACTCCGCGACCAGATCGTCGCGGACGGTGGCGAGACGGCCGCGGACCTCGTCGAAGCTCTCCCCACCCGGCGGGCGCACCGACGTGTCCCCCAGCCAGCGCCGGTGCAGATCGGGATCGCGCTGCGCCGCCTCGAGGAAGGTCAGCCCCTCCCACTTGCCGAAGTCGGTCTCGATGAGGCCCTCGTGCACCGTCACGGGCAGACCGAGCGCCGACGCCGCGGCATCGGCGGTCTCCCGGGCCCGCCCGAGCGGCGACGACACCACCGCGGCGACGTTGCCGCGCTCGCCGATGCGACGCGCGGCCGCGCGGGCCTGCGCACGGCCCAGTTCCGTCAGCGGCGGGTTGCCGCGGCCGGAGTAGCGGCGCTCCACCGACAGCGGGGTCTGCCCGTGCCGCAGCAGCAGCATCCGGGTGGGCGTGCCGACAGCGCCGGTCCAGCCGGGCGATTTCACCGGTGGGGCCGCCGATTCCGGTGTGGGAGAAGCAGATTCGGAACCCGAAGCAACCGACGCGGCGGCGTCCATCGCCTCGTTGGCGAGCCGGTCGGCGTAGGCGTTCTCCGCGCGTGGCACCCAGGTGAACTCGACCCGCGAGAATCCCCGGGCCAGCTCGCGGGCGCGGGCGGCGAGCGGAATCATGTCCGGGTGCTTGATCTTCCATCGGCCCGACATCTGCTCGACGACGAGCTTGGAATCCATCCGGACGTCGACCTCGTCGGCCCCGAGTTCGGCGGCGGCGGTCAATCCGGCGATCAGGCCCTGGTATTCGGCCACGTTGTTGGTGGCGCGGCCGATGCTCGCGCTGCGCTCGGCCAGCACCACCTCATGGTCGGCGCCGAAGACCACCGCACCGTAGCCGGCGGGGCCCGGGTTGCCGCGCGAGCCGCCGTCGGCCTCGACAACTACCCGGCTCAAATCCCGGATTCCTTGGTACGCACCAGGATCGCGTTGCACTCGGGGCAACGTACGAGGGTCTCGGGGGCGGCGGCGGCGATGCGAGCGATCTCGCCGCGGTCGAGCTCGAGGCGGCATGCGCCGCACCGGCGCGCCTGCAGCAGGGCCGCGCCGATGCCCGTCTTCGTCCGCTGCGCCTCGTACTGGTCGACCAGCTCGGCCGGGAAGGCCTCCACGAGTGCCGCGCGGTCGCTCAGGCACCGCTGCTCGGCGACCTCGATGTCGGCGAGCGTCTCGTCGCGCAGGCGGACCGCGTCGGCGAGTTCCTCGTCGACGCTCGACAACCGCGCGCCGGCGTGGTCGTGATCGGCCTTGGATGCCTCCCGGCGTTCCATGACCTCGAGCAGCTCGTCCTCGAGCAGGGCCTGCCGGCGTTCGAGGCTGGTCAGCTCGTGCTGGAGTTCGGACAGCTGCTTGGCGCCCACGCCGCCGGCGGCGAGGAGCTTGCGGTCGCGATCCTCCCGCTGGCGGACCGCCTCGACCTCCCCCTCGAGCTTGCGAATGTCGCGGTCGAGGTCGTCGAGGATGATCTCGACAGCGACGGCGGCGTCCCGGCGCGCGGTGCGTTCCGCCTCGAGCCGCTCGACCTCCTGCTGTTCGGGCAGGGTGCGGCGCCGGTGCGCCAGGCGGGTCACCTCGGTGTCCACAGCGGCGAGGGCCAGGAGCTTGGACTGCACGGCGGGTTCGACGTTCACTCGGCGGGTTCCTGCTTTCGGCGACGAGATCAAGGGGGGGTGGTAGCTGCCTACCGTACCGCGCGGCCGGTCACGGGGAACCCGGACCTACCGGGCTGCGGTGGTCCAGGGATCGGTGCGCAGCGCGCTGACGCGGGTCGACCAGCCGTCGCGGTCGGCGAACACGTCGTCGAGCACACCCTTCGCCTGGGCGCACCACGGGTACTCGCTGGCCCAGTGCGCGACGTCGACAAGCGCGGGGCCGCCGGCGCGCAGGTGCTCGTCGGCGGGATGGTGCCGCAGGTCCGCGGTGACGTAGGCATCGACGCCGAGCCGGCCGACGGTGCCGAGGAAGGAGTCGCCGGAGCCGCCGCACACCGCAACGGTGCGGATCATCCGGTCGGGGTCGCCGGCACCGCGCACCCCCCACTCGGTGGCCGGCAGTGCGGCCGCGACCCGCTCGGTGAACTCGCGCAGCGTCTGCGGCGCCGGGAGTTCTCCGACCCGGCCGAGACCTCGGGAGCCGGGCAGAGCGGCGAGTTCGAGCACGTCGAACGCGGGTTCCTCGTACGGGTGCGCCGCGCGCAGGGCAGCAAGCACCCGGCCGCGCACCGATCGCGGGGCCACGACCTCGATGCGGTCCTCGGCCAGGCGTTCGAGTTCGCCGACGGTGCCGACCGCCGGATCCGCCCCGGCCTCGGGACGGAACTGTCCGGTCCCGGAGGTGGTCCAGGAGCACTCGCGGTAGTTCCCGAGCCGGCCCGCACCGGCGTCGAACAGGGCGGCGCGCAGCGTCTCGGCCGAGTCGGCGGGCACGAGGACCACCCACTTGTCGACCGCCGGTTCGGGCTTGGGTTCGATCGGCCGCAGGCCGGTCAGGCCGAGCGCCTGTGCCAGCGCATCGGACACGCCCGGGTCGGCACGGTCGGCGTTGGTGTGGGCGGTGAACAGCGCGCAGCCGCCTCGGATGAGCCGGTGGATCAGGGCGCCCTTCGGGGTGTGCGCGCCGACGGTGTCGACGCCGCGCAGCAGCAGCGGGTGGTGCACGAGGAGCAACTGCGCACCCCAGGCCAGGGCTTCGTCGACGACGGCGGCGGTCGCGTCGACCGCGAGCAGGACCCTGCTCACGGGCTCGGAGGGATCACCGGCGACCAGCCCGACGGAGTCCCACGACTCGGCCAGCGACGGCGGATAGGCCGTCTCGAGCACGTCGATCACCTCGCGCAGCGTCACCGCCGTCACCGCTCCTCCTTCGTCGTCTCCCGGGTGCTGCCCGAGACCCTACGCGGCGGGCTTCGCCGGGAGCCGGGACAATGGGGACGTGACGACTCTCGCCGACCTGCATCCACTGCTGCTGCCCGCACCCGTCGTGCTGTTCGACCTCGACGGCACCCTCACGGACTCGGCGGCGGGCGTGCTCGACGGGTTCCGGCATGCGCTCGCCACGGTGGGCGTTCCGGAACCGGCGCACGACGAGCCACAGCGGGTCCTCGGTCCGCCGATGATCGACACACTGCGCGGGCTCGGTCTCGACGAACAGCAGGTGGATCGGGCGCTGACCGCGTACGTCGAGCGCTACGACGCGCGCGGCTGGGCGGAGAACTCCGTGTTCGACGGGGTGGCGGCGATGCTCGAGCGGGTGCGCGACGCCGGGAGCCGGCTCGCCGTCGCGACGTCGAAGAACCAGGGCTTCGCCGTCCGCATCCTCGAGCACTTCGGGCTGGCCGCCCACTTCGAGTTCATCGGCGGCGCGAGCGACGACGGGAGCCGGCGGGCGAAGTCGGACGTGATCGCGCACAGTCTGGCCTCGCTCGGGGTGGACCCGGTCGCCGCGGAGGACGGCGGCACCGCGGGCGTGGTCATGGTCGGCGACCGCGAGCACGACGTGACGGGCGCGGCGCGGTGGGGTATTCCGACGGTGTTCGTCGAGTGGGGGTACGGCGCCGACGACGAGGCGGCCGTCGCCCACCGGTCCACGGCGAGCGTCGACGAACTGACGAGGGTGCTGACCGGTGACCGCTGAGCGCCTGCACGTGACGTTCGTGTGCACCGGCAACATCTGCCGGTCGCCGATGGCCGAGAAGATCTTCGCCGAGCACCTCCGCCGGGCCGGTCTCGCCGAGCGCGTGCGGGTCACCAGCGCCGGCACCGGCGACTGGCACGCCGGCGAGGACGCGGATCCACGCACCACGGACCTGTTGCGGCGGCACGGCTACCCGACCGGGCACTGCGCCCGGCGCGTGACCGACGAGCAGCTCGCCGCCGATCTGGTGGTCGCACTGGACGCCGGCCACGACCGGGTGCTCGCGCAGCTCGGGGTGCCCGCCGAGCGCCGGGTGCTGCTGCGCAGCTTCGACCCGGACGCCGAGGGCGAGTCGGTACCGGATCCGTACTACGGCGACCGGCACGAGTTCGAACTGGTCCGGCGGCAGATCGAGGCGGCAATCCCGGGCCTGCTCGACTGGGTGCGACGGCAATGAGGCCCGCGTCACCGGTTACCGTGGTTACGTGCGACGACTGACGTTCCTGCTCCGCCCAAGCTGGCTGGTGCTGGCCCTGGTGGTGGGCGGCTTCGCCTACGCGTGCTTCACCGTGCTCGCGCCGTGGCAGCTCGGCAAGAACACCACCACCGAGGAGCGCAACGACCGGATCACCGCCTCGCTGGCCACGGACCCCGTGCCGGTGGAGGAGCTGCTGACCGGTCCCGCGCCGGCACCGGAGGACGAGTGGCGGCGCGTCGTCGCGACCGGCTCCTACCTCCCGGATTCGGACCTGCTGGTGCGGTTGCGCAGCGTCGAGTCCTCCCCCGCCTACGAGGTGCTCACGCCGTTCCGGCTCGCCGACGGCCGCACCGTCCTGGTGAACCGTGGATACGTGCGCCCGGAGCGGGGCACCGAGATCCCCGGGTTCGCCCCGGCACCGGCCGGTCCGGTGACCGTCGACGCCCGCCTGCGGATGTCCGAGGGGACCGCCGAGGGCAAGACCCCGTTCCGCGACGCCGGCCACACCCAGGTCTACTCGATCGACCCTGCGCAGATCGCGGCGTTCACCGGCCTGGAGCTGACGGGCGGATACCTGCAGCTGTCCGAGAACCAGGCCGGGGGGCTGGGCACGATCCCGTTGCCGCAGCTCGACGCCGGCCCCTACCTGTCGTACGGGCTGCAGTGGGTGGCGTTCGGGATCATGGCGCCGCTGGGCCTGGGGTACTTCGTATGGGCGGAGCTGCGCGAGCGCCGCAAGCGGAAGGACCCGGCGCCGGCCGCCGCCCCCGAGGCCGAACCGGTGCCCGCTCCGGTGGAGCGCAGCACCGAAGACAAGCTCGCCGACCGTTACGGCCGGTCCCGTTGAGCCACCCAGGCGAGGAGCCCGCGATGCACGCGACGATCGACGACTACCTGGCCGACAAGGATGCCGCCGCCGTCGACATGTTCTGCCGGCTCCGCACGCTCGTGCTGGGCCTCGGCGACGACGTCGAGGAGCAGGTCCGCACCGCCGAGGTGCGGTGGGGGCGCGGTCGCGTGTTCGCGGCGGCATTCGTCTATTCGTCGCGGCTCGAGATCGCGATCGACCTGCCGCGGCGGGTCCATCACCCGCAGCTGCGGGAGGCCTTTCCGACCACCGGAAAGGTGACGACCCACCGGTTGAGCATCGCCACCCCGGATCAGCTCGACGACGGCGTCGTCGCGTTGCTGGCGGAGGCGTACGCCACGGTCGGCGCAAGCACCCGATAGCAGGTTCCGCAGGGCGGTGAGCCGCGACGGGCGTCAGACGTAGAGCTGCTCGATCCGGTCGGCGAAATTGTCGACCACCAGCTTGCGGCGCAGCTTCATGCTGGGCGTCAGATCCCCCGCCTCGATGGACAGCTCCCGGTCGAGGACCGTGAACTTCTTGATCTGCTCCCAGCGGTTGAGCCGGTCGTTGAGCCGGTCGATGCAGCCGGCGATCAGCTCGCGGGTCCGCTCGTCCCGGGCGATCTCACCGAACTCCCTGCCGGCCATGCCGTTCTTGTCCGCCCACTCCGTGATCGCCTCGGCATCGAGACCGACGAGGGCGACGCAGTAGGGCCGGCTCTCGCCGTACACGACGATCTCGCTGGCATAGGGGCAGATGCCCTTGAAGGTGGCGGAGATCGCGGACGGCGCGACGTACTTGCCCTGGCTGGTCTTGAACAGATCCTTCTTGCGGTCCGTGATCCGCAGGAACCCGTCGGCGTCGAGTTCCCCGATGTCGCCGGTGTGGAACCAGCCGTCGGGTTCGAGGGCCTCTGCGGTGGCATCGGGCCGCTCGTGGTAGCCGTCCATGACGCCCGGCCCGCGCAGCAGTACCTCCCCGTCGCCGGCGATCCGCACCTCCGTGCCCGGGAAGGGCCAGCCGACGGTGCCGAGCCGGTACGCGTACGGGCGGTTGATGAACGACGCGGCGGACGTCTCGGTCAGGCCGTACCCCTCGAGGATGATGATGCCGGCGGCGTCGAACCACTGCGCCACGGCACGGTCGAGCGGGGCCGCCGCCGAGACGAAGAACCGCAGGCGACCGCCGAAACGCTCCTTGATGGTGGAGAACACGAGACGGTCGGCGAGCCGGTACCGGAGCCGGTCGAGGCGAGAGGGTGCGCGGTCCTCCTGCCGGGCCTGCGAGACACGCAGTCCGACGCCGAGGGCCCAGTCGAAGATCTTCTTCTTCGCCCCGCCCTCCTCGGCGATCATCGCTTCGATGCGGGCGTGTGCCTTCTCGAAGATGCGCGGCGCCGCGCCCATGAAGGTGGGATGCACGACGGCGAGGTTCTCGACGATCTTCTCCACGCGGCCGTCGATCACGGTGGTGAAACCGATCTGCAGGGGCAGCGCCAGCATGACCTTGCCGAAGGCGTGCGACAGCGGCAGCCAGAGGAAGTTCAGATCGTCGGGTCCCAGGATGTTCACCGCGTCGACGGCCGCAGCCGTGTACGTCCACCCCGAATGCGGCAGCAGCACGCCCTTCGGCTTCCCGGTGGTGCCGGAGGTGTACATGATGCTGGCCAACTGTTCGGGCCGGATCGCGTCGACCCGGTCGGCGACGACGCGGGGCGACTCGGCGAGCAGTTTCCGGCCCCTGTCCTCCAGGTCGGCGAGGCTGATGACCCAGTCCCCGTCGCCCTCGCCGTCGATGACCACCACGGTCCGCACCTTCGGCAGGTCGGCGCGGTGGGCGACGAGCTTGTCGACCTGGGTCCGGTCCTCCGCGATCACGACGCCGCTGCCCGAATTGGCGACGATGAAGGCGACGTCGGGGGCGTTGGTCGTGGGGTAGATCGTGGTGGTCGCGGCACCGGCGCACATCACCGCGAAGTCGGCGAGCACCCATTCGTACCGGGTCGACGACGCGACCGCGACCGGATCCTGAGGCTGGACCCCCAGGGCGATCAGGCCCGCGGCGAGCGTGTCGACCCGCTCGCCCACCTGCCTCCAGGTCACGCTCTCCCAGCCGTCACCCTTCGGATACCGGAAGGCCTCGGCCTCGGGAGTCGCCGCAACCCGGTCGACGAACAGCCGGGCCACCGACGGCGCCCGGTTGTCGAGCTTCGAAGAGTCCACCGGTTCGTCCGCCACCCGCAGCGCAGCCATGCGCCGAGTGTAGGACCGTCCCGGTCTCCGACGTGGGCGGTTGCGCAAACGAGGGCGCCCCCGGTCACCGACGCCGGGCAGGTACCCGCGGGAGTCGTAGCGCGACAACGTAGCCGACGGTCGACATGACCGCCATGGCGCCGACGGCGAAGGTCAGGGCCCGGTTCCTGGCGTCGGCGTTGATCCGCACGAGCTCGTCGGCAGCGGGACCCCCGACGCCCCGTGCCGCGAGGTTGGCACCGACCTGGTCGTCGCTCAGCGCGGTGACCTGGACCTGCTGGTCTACCGTCTGCTGGACGAGCTGCTTCTCCGCGGCGTTCAGCACGGCGCTGTCGTCCACCCCCGACTGGAACGAGGAGACCAGCGCCGTCGTCAGGAACGCACCGGCCAGTGCCACTCCGAGTGAGCTCCCGAGGTAGTTGATGCTCCGCGACAGGCCCGTCACGTCGCTCACCTCCTCCGCCGGCGGCGTCGACTGGATCAGGTCGGTCAGCGTCATCGTCATGCCCTGGCCGACACCGAGGAGGAAGAGCCCCGGCGCGAGCGCCAGGCCCGTCGCGGTCTGCCCCGTCTCGCGCGGGTCGAACATGGCGGCGACCGCGACGCAGCCCGCGATCATGAACAGGAACGACCACAGCTGGGCGGTCCGATGAGTCATTCGGCGGCCGGCGACGAGCCGGGCCGCCGCCGAGGCGGCGACGATCAGCCCCAGCGTCACGGGCAGCATGGCAAGGCCGCTCCACAGCGCGTCGAAACCCAGCGTCGTCTGCAGGAAGACCGGCACCAGGAACAGGACACCCGCGGTCACCAGCGCCTGCATCGCCAGGGTCTCCGAGCCGGCCCGCGTCGTCCGATTTCGCAGCACCGCGATCCGCACCAGCGGATCTCGACCGTTCGTGACGAGGTGGCGCTCCCACGCGGCGAACGCGACCAGGACCACCAGCCCGGCGCCGCCCAGTACGAGCACGGGCGACACCCCGCCCCGTTCGAGCACCGTGTACCCGAGCACCTCGAAGTCCTGCCGGGCCCGGACCAGGCCGTACCTGCCGGCCAGCAGCGTCCCGACGACGAGGAGCCCGAATCCGGTCGCGGACAGCACCGCTCCCAGGACGTCGAACCGGCGATCCTCCGCCGGAACGCTGCGTCGCCCCGGTTCGGCGACCCGGCGCATGAGGAGCAGCACGACAACCGTCACCACGGTTCCCATGAGGAACGACACCCGCCAGCTCAGGAAACTGGTGATCACGCCACCGACGATGGGGCCTGCCGCCGCGGCAACCCCGCCGACCGTCCCGATCGTCGACAACGCCCTCGTCCGCGTGGCGCCGGTCAGGGCGTCGGTGAGCAGGGCAAGCATGGCCGGGATCATGAGCGCCACGCCGATCCCCTGGAGCAGGGACCAGCCGACCAACATGAAGACGATACTCGGGCCGACGGCAGTGATGAGCGTGCCGAGCCCGAAGATCTGCGCGCCCAGGACGAAGGTTCGTCGGTAGCCGAGACGGCCTCCGAGCTTGCTGCTCGTGATCAGGAACGCGGCGATGACGAGGGAGTACAGCGAGATCGCCGACTGTACGGCGGTCAGAGTGGTCTGCAGATCCGCGACTATGGCCGACATGGCCACGTTCATGGCGGTCGAGTTGTAGACCATCAGGAAGTTCTGGACCGCAAGGGGGAGGAACAGGGCTCCGGCGACGCCCGGTCCCGGTGTGCCGGTCCTTCCGCCGCCGTTCACGTCGGCATGGGCGACGACCCTGATGCCGCCGCGCCCGCGCGGACACCGACTGCTGCCGCGGCCGCGGCGGACACAACGGAAAGGGCGATGCCCGGAAAAGCGGGTGCCACCCCGGCGGACGACGTTGCGGTACCACGAAGTCGCACGACGAGCCTCGATTCTGCCCGTGGCCGGTGGCATCACGACCGGCCCGTGAGTTCGACGGTACGACCTCCGGACGGCCCGACGGCGAGAATCGGCGACGTGCCTGGTTCCGCCGTTCGACGACGATCTCGCGACTCCGTTCAGTCTGGGCCACAACAGGTCCGAAGGGTCGAGCCGGGAGTGGTCGGTCAGGCGGTGTGCTGATCGGAGACACCCGGCCGGCGCTGCCGGCTCCCCGAGCGGCCATCGGCGGTACGTATCCGCGAAGGTGGAGGATAGAAGTCCCACAGACGCGTCACATCTCATCGATGCCCACTCCCGTCTGCGAAAGCGCAGACCTGTCTCAGGCAGATGGAACGTGATGGACGAGGTAAGCGGTGCGATCCGATTCCCGGCCGCGTTCACCGCGATCGAGAACCATTTCACATGGAAGCTCCAGACCGACGACGGCCGGACCGGCTTCGTCCGGATGGCCGAGGACTACGCGCGGCGACACCACACCCGGCTCGATCTGCCGGCGTTGCGCGCGTTCGCCGATCTGCGTAACGCCCGCAACGCCCACTCGCGTCTTTCGGATTCGACGATCCGCTCCGCTCGGTCCTCGAGGAGATCCGCCGGCACCACTACTCGCAGTTTCCCATCTGCGACGACCGCACCTACCGCGGTCTGCTGACCACCAACTGCATCGCACGCTGGCTCGCACACCGCCTGGCCACCGACGAGATCGTCGAAGGCGAGACCGTGGGCGCGGCACCGGAGTTCGTCGAGCCCCACGATCGAGCCATCCATCTGTCCCCCAAGACGACCGTGCCGCAGGCCCTCAAGAAGCTCTCCCCACCCGCCGACGGCGGACTCCCGCCGACCGCCTTGATCATCACGCACAGCGGCAAGCCCCACGAGAGCCCACTGTCCCTCGTCGTCGCGGACGACCTGCCGGTCCTGGTCGCCGCGATGAGCGCGGGAACATAACTGGGCACATTGCCGATACTCCTGTCGACGGCGGCAACTCGATTCCGACCGGGAGGTCCCCGTGAGACCCGGCGAAGTGCGGCTCGGCCAAGGAGTCTGGTGGGCCGAGGAATATTGGCGGGTGATGGGCGTCTACGACGACGGCAGACTGCTGCGCCTGGCGAGACCGACGCACTTCGAGGACGGCAGCTTCTCGTTCACCGAAAACGTGGTCAACGACGTACCCCGTCGAGTTCGTCTCGCCCCCCGACTCGCGTGGACCGGCTGGACATAGCAGGCGACGACAGCGCCACTCCGGGTCACGAAGAGGGAATCGTGAGATCACTCTGCCCAACGGCATCGTCATCGAGGACGACGACCCATCCGCTGCCGCGGCCGCTGCCCTCGCGGGCCTCGCACCCGTCGTTGACGATGCCGGCCCCGCCCCGAATGACGTCCCGGACGAAGAATCCGCCGGTTGCTCGGAGGACGCGGCACTCGAAGCCCTGCACATCGTGCGTGCTCGACCGAAGCCGGTGACCGCCACGTACCTCGCCAGGAGATTGGGCATCACCCCGGAGGACGCCCTGGAACGACTCGCGATGCTTGTCGTGATGGGCCGGGTCGAGCAACTGTCCGACGGCATCTACCGCCCGATCGACAACGTCAACGACGTCGACGAGAGCGAGCCTCGGGACACCGCGGCGATGAATGCCGGCACCCCGGCCGAGGAGTCCGAGACGGTGCCCTCCGCGGAACCCGACCCCTTCGATGCGATCATGACTTTCAGGCGTGAGGTGCAAGCCCTGCTACCGACCCGACGTGACCGCGAGACCTACGACCTGTTCGTCTCCCGACGCAAGCGTTTGTCGAGTGCACGTGCCGCTGCGCTGCTCGAGCTGTCCCATCGTCGGGCGATACAGGCTCGGCTCGACGACGACCGCGACCGGCAAACCTTCGAGTTGTTCGTCGAGAACGACGCCTTCCAGTCGGAGGGCACGGTCGCCGGTTCGCCCTTCATCACCCGCCGTGAGGCCGAGGACCGGCTGCAAAGACTGGTCGCGCGCGGAGTCATCGGACGCAAACCAACTGGCTACGGGACCTACAACCGCTACTACGCCATCGACTGACTTTCTCCGAGTAGGCGAACAGTGCTGGACTGCATCCTTCGGGCGCTCATAGACGGTCGGTAACAACGCCACCAGCAGCTTCTGCGACATCCCTGGTTGTCGAGGATCTGCGCCGACCGGTCCGCCGAGGAGCCCATAGCTCCCGATCACCGCGGCGAGGAATTCACTGTGCAGGTCCTGGCTCGCCGAGAACGGCTGCATGGTGCCGCCTGCGCCTGCTGCAGGGTCTCGGACTCTTCGAGCCGGTCCCGAATGTAGGTGACGACGTTGCGCACGGTCGAGTCGGGGTGGTCACCGGAGCAGGCACTGCGGGACCGGCGCATACCCGAGGGGGCGACGAACGAGCGGCACTCGTTACCCGCCGGAACGATTCGAGGATCGGGTCGGGCCGGTCGGCGCAGCGCCGGACGGCTGCCGGGCCGTGTAGTCCGTACGCTGTGCCGTCCATCCGGCCTCACTGCGGAGCGGCTGAGAGGGCGGGGAAGACCACGCGGTAGACCGACGGAACGGCACCTCCGGGCGTCAGTCGCCGGTCCCTCCGAACTCGGGAGGGGTGTCGCGGTAGGTAAAAGGTTCCAACGTCACCATTGCGCCGGTGCCTTCGTCACCGTCGACGAGTTGGGCCGCCGTGGCTCGGAATTCCACGCCGACGGTCCTCACGTACCCGTCCGCCTCCCACTGCCCGACCCTCCACCGCAAGTAGTCCCGCAGATCGTCCAAGCTCGCGAAGAACGTCACCGACTTGGGTGCGAGAACCACGCCGTCCTGCCGCCACGACTCTTCCAGGCCGTAGTAGCCGCGGGTGTGGCCGGCCCAGACCTCGTCGAGGGACACAATCAATTCACTGGGATCGCGTATCGGAACAGGACGCCATCCGTCCTTCGCGGGCTTGCCCTCGAGCACACGATCGGGTGCGCCACTGAGCGTCACGAGGGCCTGCATCTCGGCATCCGGCAGTTCGCGGAACGCCGCGGGGCCGTTGACTGCATTCGAGCTCTCCAGGGGCGTCCCCGCTTTTCGCTCGTGCACCGGGAACGCCGGCGTCAGCCAGTGGATGGGCTGCAAGTAGATTCTGCGAACGCCGGGCTCCCCAGTCAGCTTGGTGACCGTGCAGAACCCGACCACGGACTTCGAATCGGTCTGATAGGCCGCCACCACGTCCCCGGCCGTCACTTCTTCGGCGAGATGCTTGGACACCTCACCCGACAGCGTCGAGTAGTCCCCGCCCCACTCGACAGGTGCACCTCGACTGAACACGCCCCGTAGCCAGTCACCGTAATACCCGGACGGCCCGCCTTCCGCGGCGTTGCACTTGTAGAGCCAGAACCCCATCTCTACCTCTCCCGGTGACCGCAACAGACCGAAGCTGGGCCTTCCCAGTCCGGGGTAACCTCGCGAACTCCGCCTACCCGTTTCTGTGCCTTTCAAAAGCGGCGGGTCCTCGATTGGGAGAATCGGCCGCCGGTGGCTGGTGCCGCCCGCACAATCGCAACCACGGAGCTGGACGGTAATGACCTCGGAAGGCTGCGCCGAGTCGCGGACCCACTCAGTGTCCCGACGTCAGAAGCAGGTGATTTCACGCCCTGGCTTGCCGAGAACATCGACCTCCCGGCTGAGTAGCTCGAGAGGCCGTTGACGGTCGTGTCCACACAGGTCGCTGTCGGCGAATTCTGCTTCGACATCCAGGCGGAGGACGACAACGGCCGCACCGTCGTCATCGAGAAACCAACTCGAGCGAACCGATCACGGGCACCTGGGCAGAGCCTGATGTACGCAGCCGGCTTCGACGCCGCGGCCATCGTTTGGGTATCGACACGGTCGGTGAAGATCACCGAAGCGCGCTCGACTGGCTCAACGAACGCACTGACAGCTCGGTCGGCTGTTCGACGACGACCTCGAGGCGGTCGCGAGCGCCCCCTCGGAGGCGCGAGCTCGGGCGAATGTGGGCAAAAGCCCTTCCGGCGGTGAGGTACCGGACCCTGAACAGGCTGCTGGGCAGCGTGGGTTGCAGCAGCTGCTCGACGGCACCTATGACATCCCCGGCGTCGTGCGTACGCGCTACGGGGATACCCGTCACCATCCTCCAGGTCGGCCTCACCCAGGTGAGTGCGCTCCTTCCACCCAGGGCAGCGGTTCATGAATGCCACAACCGGCGACCGCGAGACCGTGACGGGTGTACCACGCCGTCCCGTGTTCCCTCGTCGATCCGGCACACAGTGAGGGCAGAGACGGCGCATCCTGAGTGGGTGGCGCGAGCCGTCGGGTCGGCGGCGGAGAATCTCGGCAAGGGCTATCGACACAGGAGGACGCGATGACCTCACATGCGAACAGCACCCCGATTCCGCCCGGCATCGAGATGCCGGACGAGGTCCGCACCCGGTTGGGCACGCTGCGGTCCTTCGACGGAGTCCCGGACGACGAGACGACCCGGACACTGTTCGACAACCTGGACTTCCAGCGGGCGGTGCAGGCGTACCTGCTGGCGCAGCATCCGGTGTCGTGGGCGGCGTGGCGCCGGGGGCTGCTGCGCTGGGGCCCGGCGAACACCACGATGGCGCTCTGGGAGGACCTGTGCCACCCGTGCACCGTCGGACCGGCGATGCACACGACCGTTGTGTACTTCTACATGTGGATCGACCTCCACGACGGACCCCTCGTCCTGGACGCCCCGCCCGACGTGTACGGCCTGATCGACGACTCGTGGGGGCGCTGGGTCGTCGACATCGGCGCGACCGGACCCGACAAGGGCCAGGGTGGCAAGTACCTGTTCCTGCCGCCTGCATACGACGGCGAGGTCCCGGACGGCTACTTCGTGGTGCGGTCCCGTAGCTACGGGATGTGCCTCGTCTCGCGCGGTTTCCGCGACGAGCACGGCGACCCGCATCCGGCCGCCGACATGATCAAGGCGAAGACCCGGGCTTACCCGCTGGCTCAGGCCGACGACCCGCCGCCGATGCGATTCGTGAACGTCTCCTTCGAGCCGTGGGTCACCATCCCGGCCGCCGACTACCAGTACTGGGAGCTGCTCAACGAGGTGGTGCAGTCCGAGCTGCCGGAGTCATCCGACCCGGTCACGCTGGGGATGTTCGCCGCCGTCGGCATCCAGCACGGCAAACCGTTCGACCCCGACGAGCGGATGCGGGCAATCCTGACCGAGGCAGCCGCGGTCGGCGACGCGACCGCCCGCGCGCTCCTTTACCGGGTCCGCCAGCCCGAGGCACGCTACTACCCGGACGGCGCCTGGCGGGTCTTCCTCTTCGCCGGTTACCAGTTCCAGGACAATGGCGCCGCGATGCTCGACACCGCCGCCGCGCTCGGCTTCATAGGGAGCGGATCGAGTCCGGCGTACCTGACGGAGATGGTCGGCGCCGGATCGCAGTATGTCACGGCGTTCGTCGACGCCACCGACGCGCACTTCGACGGCGGCAGGACCTACCGGCTGCACGTCCCGCCGAACGTGCCGGTCAACACCTTCTGGTCGATCGTCGTCTACGACACCCAGACCCGGTCGATGCTGCAGACCGACCAGGAATGGCCCACCGTTGCCAGCGACCGCGACATGATCTCGAACGCGGACGGCTCCGTCGACGTCCACTTCGGTCCCGAACGGCCGGAGGGCAGCCGCAACTGGATCCAGACCCTGCCCGGCAAGAGCTGGTTCGCGATAGTCCGGCTCTACGGTCCGCTGGAACCGTGGTTCGACAAGACATGGAGACTGCCCGACATCGAACCGCTCGCGTAGCAACCGGGAATGGTCCGCCCTGACGGCCGGTGCCTCTCCACCGGCCGTCAGGGAGGTCACGCCGACTTCTGGTCGGTGTCCGGCGGGTGGTCGAGGTTGCGACGGGCCGCGGTGACGGCCGCGTCGACGGTCGGGTGTGCGTCTGTAACGACACTGGCGATGCCGGTCGCGCTGAGCAGGTCGCGCACCTGGCCGATCTCGCCGGCGAAGAGCAGCCGAATGTGGTGGTGTTCGAGGTCGGCATACAGCCGGTCCAGCATCTCGACGGCGGTGATGTCGATTCCCGGCACAGCTGCGGTGTCGAGGACGACGGCCCGCGTGTCGTCATGGACATGGCCGCGTACGGCCGCTGCCACGTTGTCGGCGTTGGCGTAGATCAAGCCGGACTCGGGCCGCAGCACCACGATTCCGGGCTCAGTGAGCGCGTCGGGATGGCGCTGCAGGTCGACCCAGCGGCTTTTGTCCGGTGTGCGGCCCAGCTCGGCGACGTGGGGCCGAGAGGCCCGGAACAGCAGGAGCAGGACCGACACCGCGACACCGAGGAAGAGCCCGGGAAGGATGTCGAAGACCAGCACACCCACCATGGCGCTCGCCGCGGCGAGGAAGTCCGCGTACGCCGCGACGCCGTAGATCCGCCGCAGGCTCGGGGTCGCCAGGCGCGCGTACTTGCGCAGCGTCCGGAAGTCGACGAGCTTCGTGACGGCCGCGATCACCACGGCGGCGAGGGTGGCCTCCGGCAGGTTCGCGAACAGACCGGTCAGGAACAGCAGCGTCATCACCGTCAGCGCCGCCACGACGATGCCAGAGATCTGCGACACCGCCCCGGCCGAGACGTTGACCGCGGTCTTCGACAGGGACCCGTTGACGATCATCCCGGAGGACAGTCCCGCGCCGATGTTCGCTGTGCCCACCCCGAGCAGCTCCTGGTTCGGATCGATCTCGTAGTGTTCCTTGGCGGCGTAGTTCTTGGCTGCTCCGACGCCCTCGGCGAACGCCACCAGCAGGATCCCTGCCGCCGACGCGAGCAGCGTGACGTAGTCGGATCCAGGGAGGCCGGGGAGCCCGAGCGGAGGTAGCCCGCCTTCGATCCGCCCGACGATCTCCACTCCCTTGGCGTCGAGGCCGAGGACCGAGACGGCGACGATTCCCAGGACGACCGCGACCAGCGGTGCGGGCAGCCGGGGCGACACCCTGTGCAGGACCAGTACGACCGCAAGGGAGCCGGCGCCAACGGCCAACGTCCAGCCGTTCGTCCCACCCAGCGACGTGACCAGGTGCCAGGCTTTTTCGAAGAAGTCCCCCTCTCCCCTCGGGACTCCGAAGAGCTTCGGGAGCTGGCCGACGATGATCGTCAGCGCCAAGCCGACGATGAACCCCTTCAGCACCGGCTCGGAGATGAAGGAAGCCAGAAACCCCAGACGCAACAGCCCCGCGAGAATCCCGAGCGCACCAACCAGCAGCGCCAGACCGGCCGTCAGCGCTGCCGAATCGGCGTCACCGGAAATGCCGGCAACAGCAGCACCCGAAAGCGCCGCGGTGGCCGCCATCGGCCCCACCACCAGGTGCCGGGAGCTGCCGAACAGCGCGTAGAGGAGCAGCGCCGCGGGCGCGGCATACAGGCCGATCACCGGGGACACCCCGGCGATCGTGGCGTACGCGAGGGCCTCGGGCACCAGAACCGCCCACACCGTCAGGCCGGCCAGCAGGTCACGTCCCATCTGGTTGGCCCGATAGCCCTCGAACGACGTGAGCAGCGGCACCTTCACAACACGAGCACAGCAAACCCGGCCCGGCCACGACAGAGCCCAAAGACCCCGGGTGACGCCGCACGATCCCCGGCACACCGCGGCCCCGGCCTGGCCGTGTCCGCGGGTGTCAACGTAAAGGCCCTGCAGTGGATGTCGGGTGGGCAGAAGCCCCCTCGAGCGGTGAGGGACCGGCCGCTGACCAGGTCTTTCACCGCCACTCCCCTGGTGGGCGCGGAGGGTTTCGAACCCCCGACCGCTGGTGTGTAAAACCAGAGCTCTACCACTGAGCTACACGCCCGCAAATCCGACGGCTCGCGCCGCCGGACTGTGCCTCAGGACTTTAGCGCGGCCAGCGCTCGCACCCAAGCGCCCTGGTCACGGGGTTCGCCGGGCTGATTCTCCTCGGCGAACCGGATGATGCCGTCCTTGTCCACGACGAACGTGCCGCGGTTGGCGAAACCGAACTTGTCGTTGAACACGCCGTAGGCCTGGGCGACGGCGCCGTGGGGCCAGAAATCGGACAGCAGCGGGAACGTGTAGCCCTGCTCGGCGGCCCAGATCTTGTGCGTGGGCGAGGCCCCCACCGAGACGGCGATGATCGCGGTGTCGTCGTTCTCGTACGTCGGCAGGTCGTCCCGCACGGCGCACAGCTCGCCCTGGCAGACCCCGGTGAACGCCAGCGGGTAGAACACGAGCAGCACGTTCTTGTGCCCGCGGAAGCTCGACAGGGTCACTTCCTGGTTGTTCTGGTCCTTGAGTGTGAAATCGGGCGCCTCGGCACCCACCTCGATCGCCATCGCGTCGGTCGTCCTTACTTCGGTGGAGGTGAACTGAGCGGTGCGCTCAGCGCTTGGTGCGGGCGGCCTTCGGCTGCACCAGCCGGCTGCCCACCCAGTCGCCGAGGTTGGCGGTCGAGGTCTGGGTCAGGCCGGCGGTCGTGGCCGATTCGGCGATCTCGCTGGGCTCGACGTGATCCGCGCGGCCGGTCTTCGGGGTCAGCACCCAGACGACGCCCTCGTCTGCGAGCGGGCCGATCGCATCCATGAGCGCGTCGACGAGGTCCCCGTCGCTGTCGCGCCACCAGAGGAGCACCACGTCGACGACCTCGTCGGAGTCCTCGTCGAGCAGGTCCGATCCGATGGTGTCCTCGACGGCGGCCCGCAGGTCGTCGTCCGTGTCCTCATCCCAACCGAGTTCCTGAACCACCTGGTCGTGGGTGATACCGAGCTTCTGAACGTAGTTCTGGGCGTCCGCCGCGGCGACCACGGTGGTGTCCTCCTTCGGTTGGGCCGCGGGCCTGCCGCGTACCGGATGTCACGAGCGATTTTTCAAAGCGAACATCCTCGGGGGGCTCAACGCAAGCCGAATCGCAAGGAAAGTCACAACATTCTTCCGGGGACGTTACCGCGAGGAGCTCCGCACCGCCGATTCTGCCGCGCGGAGTCGAACGGTCCGGATACCCGCCTCGCGGCCGCTTCACACCCGGGGGGATGCCTCCCACCGCGCGATGGGGGAAGATGAGCAGTGCATCTCGTTCAGATGTCGATGAGTCGGCTCCCACAAGAGCCGGCCTACGGAGCGGGCGCCACACCTGCGCGCCCCACCACGATGAGGAGCAGACGTTGACAGACCTGATCCACGAGCCCGATTCCTCGACGAGCGCCGCCACACAAGGCGCCTCGGAAGCGGGATCCTCGCCGAACACCAGCGGGGCCTCCGACGGCCGCGTGCGGGTCATCCGCGAGGGCGTGGCCTCCTACCTGCCGGACATAGACCCGGCCGAGACCACGGAGTGGCTCGAGTCCTTCGACGGGCTGCTCGAGTCCGCCGGTCCTGCGCGTGCCCGGTACCTGATGCTGCGCCTGCTCGAGCGTGCCGGCGAGCGGCACGTCTCGATCCCGGCACTGACCTCGACCGACTACGTGAACACCATCCCGACCGAGAACGAGCCGTGGTTCCCCGGCGACGAGGAGGTCGAGCGTCGCTACCGTGCCTTCATCCGGTGGAACGCCGCGATCATGGTGCACCGCGCGCAGCGCCCCGGCATCGGCGTCGGCGGCCACATCTCCACCTACGCCTCCTCCGCGGCGCTGTACGAGGTGGGCTTCAACCACTTCTTCCGCGGCAAGGACCACCCCGGCGGCGGCGACCAGATCTTCATCCAGGGTCACGCCTCCCCCGGCGTCTATGCCCGCGCCTACCTCGAGGGGCGCATCCCGGCCGAGCAGCTCGACGGGTTCCGCCAGGAGGCCAGCCACGCCGACCAGGGCGGCGGCCTGCCGTCCTACCCGCATCCGCGGTTGCTGCCCGACTTCTGGGAGTTCCCGACGGTGTCGATGGGCCTGGGCCCGATGAACGCGATCTACCAGGCGCGGTTCAACCACTACCTGAACGACCGCGGCCTGAAGGACACCTCCGACCAGCATGTGTGGGCGTTCCTCGGCGACGGCGAGATGGACGAGCCGGAGTCGCGGGGTCTCGCGCACGTCGCGGCGACCGAGGGTCTGGACAACCTCACGTTCGTGGTGAACTGCAACCTGCAGCGCCTCGACGGTCCGGTCCGCGGCAACGGCAAGATCATCCAGGAACTGGAATCGTTCTTCCGCGGCGCCGGCTGGAACGTCATCAAGGTGGTGTGGGGTCGCGAGTGGGACGCCCTGCTGCACGCCGACAAGGACGGCGCGCTGGTCAACCTGATGAACGCGACGCCGGACGGCGACTACCAGACCTACAAGGCCAACGACGGCGCCTTCGTCCGCGAGCACTTCTTCGGCCGCGACCCGCGCACCAAGGAACTGGTCAAGAACCTCAGCGACCAGGAGATCTGGAACCTCAAGCGTGGCGGCCACGACTACCGCAAGATCTACGCGGCGTACGCGGCGGCGATGGCGCACAAGGGCCAGCCGACGGTGATCCTCGCGCACACGATCAAGGGGTACACCCTCGGCAAGCACTTCGAGGGCCGCAACGCCACGCACCAGATGAAGAAGCTCACGCTCGAGGACCTCAAGTACTTCCGCGACCTGCAGCGCATCCCGATCTCGGACGCCGAGCTCGAGGCGAACCCGAAGATGCCGCCGTACTACCACCCGGGCAACGACTCCCCGGAGATCCAGTACATGCTCGAGCGGCGGCGCGCGCTCGGCGGGTTCCTGCCCGAGCGCCGTACCGCCAAGGCCCCGCTGACGCTGCCCGACGACAAGGCCTACGAGGTGATCCGCAAGGGCTCCGGCAAGCAGCAGGTGGCCACCACCATGGCGCTGGTGCGCATCATGAAGGAGCTGCTGCGCGACAAGGAGATCGGTCCGCGCATCGTGCCGATCATCCCGGACGAGGCCCGCACCTTCGGTATGGACTCGTGGTTCCCGTCGCTGAAGATCTACAACCGCAACGGCCAGCTGTACACATCGGTCGACGCGGAACTGATGCTCGCCTACAAGGAGAGCGTCGTCGGGCAGATCCTGCACGAGGGCATCAACGAGGCCGGTTCCACCGCATCGTTCACCGCCGTCGGCACCTCGTACGCCACGCACGGGTTGCCGATGATCCCGCTGTACATCTTCTACTCGATGTTCGGCTTCCAGCGCACCGGCGACGGGCTGTGGGCGGCGGCCGACCAGATGGCCCGCGGTTTCGTGCTCGGCGCGACGGCCGGCCGCACCACCCTCACCGGTGAGGGCCTGCAGCACGCCGACGGGCACTCGTTGCTGCTGGCGTCCACCAACCCGGCGGTGGTGTCGTACGATCCTGCGTTCTCCTACGAGCTCGCGCACATCGTCAAGGACGGTCTGCGCCGCATGTACGGCGGCACGGAGGGTGTCGACGGGTTCGGCGGCGAGAACATCTTCTACTACATCACCCTCTACAACGAGCCGTACGTGCAGCCGGCCGAGCCGGAGAACCTCGACGTCGAGGGCCTGCTCAAGGGCATCTACCTGTACCGCCGCGGCGAGGGCTCCGGGCCGAAGGCGCAGATCCTCGCCTCCGGTGTGCTCATGCCCGAGGCGCTGCGGGCGCAGGAGATGCTCGCCGACGAATGGGGCGTGGCCGCGGACGTGTGGTCGGTGACCTCGTGGGGCGAGCTGCGCCGTGACGGCGTCGAGTGCGAGCGGCAGGCGCTGCTCGACCCGGGTGCCGACGCTCCGACGCCGTACGTGGCCAAGGTCCTCGCCGACGCCGCCGGTCCGTTCGTGGCGGTCTCGGACTGGATGCGCGCGGTACCGGACCAGATCCGGCAGTGGGTGCCGGGCGACTACACGACGCTCGGCGCCGACGGGTTCGGGTTCTCCGACACCCGCCCGGCCGCGCGCCGGTTCTTCAACATCGACGCGGAGTCGACGGTGGTCGCGGTGCTCGCCGCCCTCGGCCGGGACGGCGCGATCGATCGCTCGCAGGCGGTCGAGGCGGCCCGGCGGTACCGCATCGACGACGTGGCGGCGGCTCCGGAGCAGACCTCGGATCCCGGCGTGGCCTGATCCGACCCGCTCCGCCGCGGGCGACGGGCGTAGTTTCGTCCCATGGTCGCAGAACCCGCAGAGCCGCGTCCGAGGCGGGCACCGGGCGTCCCTACCGGGCGTCCGGTGCCGCCGGCGCGGCCGGAGCGTGATCCCCTGCCCGACGCGCTCCTGCGCCGGGTCAAGCAGTTCTCCGGGCGGCTGTCCACCGAGGCCGTCCACGCCATGCAGGAGCAGTTGCCGTTCTTCGCGGATCTCGACGCGTCGCAGCGGTCCAACGTGCAGCTGATCATCCAGACGGCGGTCGTCGACTTCCTCGAATGGGTGCGCAACCCCGACAGTGATCTGCGGTTCAGCCTGGACGCGTTCCAGGTGATCCCGCAGGATCTGGCACGCCGGCTGACGCTGCGCCAGACCGTGGACATGGTCCGCGCCGCCATGGAGTTCTTCGAGCAGTGGCTGCCCGCGCTGGCGCGCAACGAGCAACAGCTCGTCGCACTGACCGAGGCGACGCTGCGCTACGGCCGGGAACTGGGCTTCGCCGCAGCCTCGGTCTACGCCAGCGCGGCCGAGTCCCGCGGCGCCTGGGACACCCGCCTCGAGGCGCTGGTCGTCGACGCGGTGGTCCGCGGCGACACCGGTTCGGACATGCTCTCGCGCGCCGCGACGCTGAACTGGGATGCGACGGCGCCGGCCACCGTGATCATCGGCACTCCCCCGCCGAACGAGGGTGTGTCGGTCGTGACGACCGTGCACTCGATCGCGCAGCAGCACGGCCGCGCCGCGCTGGCAGTGGTGCAGGGCGAGCGGCTCGTGATGGTGGTCAGCGGGGAGCTGCACGGCAGCATCGAGGCGATGACGTTCCGCTCCGAGCTGATGCGCAGCTTTTCCGACGACCCGGTGGTGATCGGTCCCACCACGCCCACCCTCGCGTCGGCGCACGCGTCCGCGGTCGAGGCGATGGCCGGCATGGAGGCGGTGGCCGGGTGGCGAGGAGCGCCGCGGCCGGTGCATGCGGCGGAACTGCTGCCGGAGCGGGCGCTGCTCGGCGACGCGGGGGCGATCGCCGCGCTCGAGGACGACGTGGTGGCTCCGCTCACCGAGGCGGGTCCGGCGCTGGCCGACACCCTCGACGCATACCTCGACTGTGGGGGTGCTGTCGAGACCTGTGCCCGACAGCTGTTTGTTCATCCAAATACCGTCCGGTACCGGCTCAAGCGGATCACAGAAGTCACCGGCCGCGACCCCACGAATCCCCGTGATGCTTACGTGTTGCGGATAGCCGCCACCGTGGGAAGGCTGGCTCGAAGTCATAACGAATTACGAACTCCAGTCCCACCAGTCTCCCGTTTCACACTGCGCGAACCGGGCACGTAACGGGAGGCGGCGTTCCGTCGATGGTGGACGCCGACGTGCTGTTTTGTGGGAACCCTACAAAACAGCAAGCGAGAGTTCATCCCTACCGACATCTCGCAAGGCCCTGTCCAGGGTGTTCTCTGATCATCGTGATTTCGCTGCTCGCCCCCGGTCAGGGCTCCCAGACACCCGGCATGCTCGCCTCCTGGTTGGAGCAGCCCGGCGCCCGCGATCGCATCCAGCTGTGGTCGAAGGCCTCGGGCCTCGACCTCGAACGCCTCGGCACCACCGCGACGGCCGAGGAGATCACCGACACGGCGGTGACCCAGCCGCTGGTCGTCGCGACGGCACTGCTGGCCTACGAGGAACTCGAGGCCCGCAACCTCGTCCCGGACGACACGATCGTCGCCGGCCATTCGGTCGGCGAGCTCGCGGCCGCGGCAATCGCCGGGGTCATCAGCGCGGACGAGGCGGTCATGCTCGCCGCCGTCCGCGGTGCCGAGATGGCCCGGGCGTGCGCGATCGAGCCGACCGGGATGTCGGCCGTGCTCGGCGGCAACGAAGAGGACGTGCTCGCCCGGCTGGCCGAACTCGACCTGACGCCGGCCAACATCAACGCGGCCGGCCAGATCGTCGCCGCCGGTCGCCTCACGGCACTCGAGGAGCTCGCGGCGAACGCTCCGGAGAAGGCCCGGATCCGGCCCCTGCCGGTCGCCGGCGCCTTCCACACCGTATTCATGGCCCCGGCCCAGGAAGCCGTCGCCGAGGCCGCGGCGAAGATCGTGCCCAGCGATCCGACCCGCACGCTGCTGTCCAACTCCGACGGGGCACCTGTCACATCCGGAGCGGACGCGCTGACCAAGCTTGCCGCGCAGGTCACCCGACCGGTGCGCTGGGACCTGTGCACCGCGACCCTGCGCGCGGCCGAGGTCTCGGCGGTCGTGGAGCTTCCCCCGGCCGGCACCCTGGTCGGCATCGCCAAGCGGGAGATGCGCGGCACGCCGACCACGGCACTCAAGACCCCTGAGGAGATCTCAGCGCTGGCCGAATCGCTCCGCGTCGGCTAGTTTGCTGCGCGCGCGTCGCGCAGTACGGGACCTGCCCTCGACGGGCACCCGGAATCCGGGCGGAATCCGCCACCCGGTCCGATCAGCAAGACGAAACGAAGAAGGGAGCCACAACGTGGCCGCCACCCAGGAAGAAATCATCGCCGGTCTCGCGGAGATCATCGAAGAGGTCACCGGCATCGAGCCCTCCGAGGTGACCGTCGAGAAGTCCTTCGTCGACGACCTCGACATCGACTCCCTGTCCATGGTCGAGATCGCCGTGCAGACCGAGGACAAGTACGGCGTGAAGATCCCCGACGAGGACCTCGCCGGCCTCCGCACCGTCGGTGACGCCGTCGCCTACATCCAGAAGCTCGAGGCCGAGGGCGTCCAGGCCACGAACGACAACGAGTGAGCTCAACCGTGACTTCCGCCTCTCCCCGCACCGGGACATTCCCCAACGTCGTCGTCACCAGCCTCGCGGCCACGACATCGATCGCTGGTGACGTGGATGCCACGTGGAAGGGCCTGCTCGCCGGTGAGAGCGGCATCGACACGCTGACCGGCTTCGTCGACGAGTTCGACCTGCCGGTTCGCATCGGCGGCAAGCTCAAGACCAGCCCCGACGAAACCCTCTCGCGCGTCGAGATCCGCCGGATGAGCTTCGTCGAGCGGCTCGCGCTGGGCCTCGGCCGCACCGTGTGGGAGAACGCGGGCAGCCCGGAGGTCGACCGCGAGCGCCTCGGTGTCGTCATCGGCACCGGTCTCGGTGGCGGCGAAGCGCTCATCGACGCCGTCGACAAGCTGCGCAACGACGGCTACCGCAAGGTGTCCCCGTTCGCCGTGCAGATGGTCATGCCGAACGGCCCGTCGGCGACGGTGGGCCTCGAGCTCGGCGCGAAGGCCGGCGTGCTGACGCCGGTGTCCGCCTGCTCGTCCGGCAACGAGGCCATCGCCCACGCCTACCGGATGATCGCGATGGGCGATGCCGACATCGTCGTCGCCGGTGGCGTCGAGGGCCAGCTCGACGCGGTCGCCACCGCCAGCTTCGCCATGATGCGGGCGCTGAGCACCCGCAACGACGACCCGAGCAGGGCGTCGCGTCCGTTCGACAAGGACCGCGACGGCTTCGTCTTCGGCGAGGCCGGCGCGCTGATGGTGCTCGAGACCGAGGAGCACGCCAAGGCGCGCGGCGCCACCATCCACGCCCGCCTGCTCGGTGCGGGCATCACCTCGGACGGATTCCACATCGTGGCACCCGATCCCGAGGGGACGGGCGCGGCGCGTGCCATGACGAAGGCCATCAGTGGCGCCGGCCTGTCGCCGTCCGACATCGGCTTCGTCAACGCGCATGCCACGGCCACACCCATCGGCGACATCGCCGAGGCGAAGGCGATCAATTCCGCGGTCGGCAACCATGCCGCGGTGTATGCACCGAAGGGAGCCCTGGGGCATTCGATCGGTGCGGTCGGCGCGCTCGAAGCGGTCCTGACGGTCCTGAGCCTGCGGGACGGGGTCATCCCGCCCACGCTCAACGTGGACAACCAGGATCCAGAGATCGATCTCGACGTCGTGAAGGGCGAAGCCCGTTACGGCCGGATCGATTTCGCGCTGAACAACTCGTTCGGTTTCGGTGGGCACAACGTTGCGCTCGCGTTCGGCCGGGCCTGACCCGACCGGACTTCGCTCGCCGTCGGGGTGGGGGTCTCGTCACGGGACCCCCACCCCCGGCGCCCATCCCCCGCTCTTGCCTTGCCCGAGGAGAACGCGATGACCGTCCTGGAACCTGCTCAGACGCGCGACGCCGCCGTCGACCCCCGCGATCCGCTCCGGCGGCTCGAGCGGCTGTTCGACGCGGGCACCCTGAGCCTGCTGCACCCCCGGGACAAGTCCGGCATGCTCGCCGCGATCGGTTCCATCGACGGCGTCCGGACCGTCGCGTACTGCTCGGACGCCACCGTGATGGGTGGCGCCATGGGCGTGGACGGCTGCAAGCACATCGTCGACGCCATCGACACGGCCCTCGAACAGGACGTCCCGATCGTCGGGCTGTGGCACTCGGGCGGCGCTCGGCTCGCGGAGGGCGTCGACTCCCTCCATGCCGTCGGCCTGATCTTCGAGGCCATGGTCCGCGCTTCCGGCCGGATCCCCCAGATCTCCGTGGTTCTCGGCTTCGCGGCGGGCGGCGCCGCCTACGGCCCCGCACTCACCGACATCGTCATCATGGCGCCCGAGGCCCGCATCTTCGTCACCGGCCCCGACGTGGTGCGCAGCGTCACCGGCGAGCAGGTCGACATGGAATCCCTCGGTGGGCCGGACACCCACACCAAGAAGTCCGGCGTCGCCCACATCGCCGCCCACGACGAGGACGACGCCCTGCACCGGGCCCGTCGCCTCGTGTCGATGCTCGCCGAGCAGGGCGAGTTCGACCTCGACGCCGCCCGTCGCGGCGACACCGACCTGCGGGCGCTGCTGCCCGAATCCCCCCGCCGCGCCTACGATGTCCGCCCGATCGTGCACGAGCTGCTCGACAACGTCGAGGGCGAGTCCACCTTCGAGGAACTGCAGGCCGGATGGGCCCGGAGCGTCGTCACCGGCTTCGGCCGGCTCGGCGGACGCACGGTCGGCGTCATCGCGAACAATCCGCTGCGTCTCGGCGGCTGCCTGGACTCCGTCAGCGCGGAGAAGTCCGCGCGTTTCGTGCGCCTGTGCAACGCCTTCGGCGTTCCCCTCGTCGTCATCGTCGACGTGCCCGGCTACCTGCCCGGCGTGAGCCAGGAGTGGGAGGGCGTGGTCCGTCGCGGAGCCAAGCTGCTGCACGCATTCGCCGAGTGCGAGGTGCCCCGCGTGACGCTGGTGACCCGGAAGATCTACGGCGGCGCCTACATCGCGATGAACTCGCGGGCACTGGGCGCGACCGCCGTGTTCGCCTGGCCGGACGCCGAGGTCGCCGTGATGGGCGCCAAGGCGGCGGTGGGCATCCTGCACAAGCGTGCCCTGGCCGCGGCGCCGGAGGAGGAGCGGGAGGCACTGCACGACCGTCTCGCCGCCGAGCACGAGGCCATCGCCGGCGGCGTGGGCCGGGCGATGTCGATCGGCGTCGTCGACGAACTGATCGACCCGGCGACGACCCGCAGCACCCTCGCCCAGGCGCTGGCCGCGGCTCCCGCGCGCCGCGGCCGCCACAAGAACATCCCGCTGTAGGCGGCTGCGCCGCCGGTGCGTCTTTCGGGTTGCCCCAGCAGCCCGAAGGACGCACCGGCCGCGCAGCGGCCTACCCCACGTTCCGGCGCAACCAGGTCACCTCGGCACCCTCGCCGCCGCTGCGGTAGGGCTCGAGCGCCTCGTCCCAGGCCGTTCCCAGCACCCGGGTCAGTTCCTCCTCGATGTTGCCGCCGGCGAGCAGCGCCCGCAGCCGCATCTCTCCGACCACGACGTCCCCGTTCGCGCTCGTGTTGCCGCGCCACAGCCCCAGTCCCGGCACGTGGCTGTAGCGCTCGCCGTCGACGCCGTCGCTGGGGTCCTCGGTGATCTCGAAGCGGATCATCGGCCACACCCGGAGGGCGTCGACGAGGCGTGCGGCGGTCCCCACGGGACCCGCCCAGTTCACAGTCGTGCGCAGTTGTCCGACGTCGACCGGTTGACCGATCCAGGTGAGATCCGGACGGCAATCGAGGGTGGCGGCCAGTGCCCATTCGATATGCGGGCAGACCGCAGCAGGCGACGAGTGGATGTAGACCACCCCGGTCGTCGCATCCGCGAACTGGTTCGACGCGCGCACTACACACCTCCACTTCGACGAGGGACGTCTTCCCCAACGGCCTGACATCGAAGCGGTCGCGCATGGCGACAGGGGACAGTCTGCCTGTGTTACTCCTGTTTCGCTAGGGAACGGATGAGGAATTTGAGAATTCGGTGAGTACGTCGTCCGCGAGGGCCGGCCACCGCGGCTTGGCCCAGTCGCCGAAAGCCCTGTCGGTCAGCGCGACACACGCGATCTCCGCGCGGGGATCGACCCACAGGAATGTACCGGATTGGCCGAAGTGCCCGTACGTTTCGGGCGAATTGGCCGAACCGGTCCAGTGCGGGTTCTTCAGGCCGCGGATCTCGAACCCGAGCCCCCAGTCGTTGGGCTTGTGCATGCCGTATCCGGGCACGATCCCGTCGAGCCCCGGGAACTGCACCCGGGTGGCCTCCGCGAGAGTCTGCGCGGACACCAGGCGGGGCGCGAGCAGCTCCGCGGCGAAGTGCGTCAGGTCGGCGAGCGACGACTGTCCCCCGTGCCCGGCGGGTCCCGGCAGCGACGATTCCCGCATGCCGAGCGGATCGAAGACGGCCTGGGTGAGGTATTCGGGGAACGGGATGCCGGTCTCACCCGCGACGAGCTCCGCGAGGATCTCGAAGCCCGCGCTCGAGTAGATCCGTTTGCGCCCGGGCTCGGCCTGCGCCCGGCGTTCGTCGAAGGCGAGTCCCGACGCGTGTGCCAGCAGATGGCGGACGGTGGATCCCTCCGGACCGGCGGGCTGATCGAGCTCGACCGCACCCTCCTCCACGGCGACGAGGACCGCGTAGGCGACGAGCGGCTTGGTGACCGACGCGAGACGGTAGAGCCGCAACTGGTCGCCGTGCCCGGCGACGACACCGCCGCCGCGGGTGAGAACCGCGGCGGCGGCGTGGTCGACGGGCCAGTCGGAGATCGCGTCGAGGCTGTTCACGTACCCAGCCTAGAAGACGGCGCAGGCTACCGCGCGATCACCGATCGGCGTCGGTGTACTTGATGACGCCGCGGATGTTCTTCCCGTCGAGCATGTCCTGGTAGCCGTCGTTGATCTGTTCGAGGGTGTAGGTGCGGGTGACCATGTCCGCGAGGTTGAGCTGTCCGGACTTGTACATCGCCAGCAGGTTGGGGATGTCGACCCGCGCGTTGCAGCCGCCGAAGATGTTGCCCTGCAGATCCTTCTGCAGCATCGCGAACAGGAACGCGTTCAGCTTCACGTCCATGTCCGTCATGTGCCCCATCGCGGTGACCACGCAGCGGCCGTTCTTCGCCGTCAGCTGCAGGGCCTCCTCGACGTATTCGCCGCGCATCTCGCCCACGGTGATGATCGTCTTGTCCGCCATGCGGCCCCAGGTGGTCTCCATGATCGGCATGAGCGCCTCGGCCATCGACGCGTAGGCGTGCGTCGCGCCGAACTTCAGGGCCTGCTCCCGCTTCCACGGCACGGGGTCGATCGCGAAGATCTGCCGCGCCCCGGATGCGACGGCGCCCTGCAGCGCGCTCATCCCCACACCCCCGATGCCGATGACGGCGACAGCCTCACCGGGCTTGACGTCTGCGACGTGGGTGGCCGACCCCCAGCCGGTGGGCACGCCGCAGCCGACGAGGGCGGCCAGCTCGAACGGGATGTCCTTGTCGATCTTGACGACCTGGGTCTGGTTGACCGTCATGTAGGGCGCGAAGGTACCCAGCAGGCACATCGGGATCACGTTCTGGCCGCGTGCCTGGATCCGGTAGGTGCCGTCGGAGATGGCCATGCCGCTGAGCAGGCCGGCGCCGAGGTCGCACAGGTTCGAGTGGCCGGTGGCGCACGACGGGCAGCGGCCACAGGCCGGAATGAAGGACAGGACGACGTGATCGCCCACTTCGAGGCCCACGACTCCCTCGCCGACCTTGGTGATGACACCGGACCCCTCGTGGCCACCCATCGCCGGGAAGGACGGCATGGGCGTCGCTCCCGTGACGATGTGGTGGTCCGAGTGGCACATGCCCGCCGCCTCCATGCGGATCTGCACCTCACCCGCGACCGGGTCGCCGATCTCGATTTCCTCCACCGACCACGGCTCGTTGAGACCCCACAGGATCGCGCCCTTGGTCTTCATCTGCATCGCCCTCCGTCACAGTGCGTGTGTACGCATGTGACCATAGCCACAAGACGGCGAAATTGGAACAGGTTCTATGTGTGGCGCGCTGCCGGGTCCCCGCCCGGTCCCGGGTGGGGACTCCGCATGGACACGGCAGCCGAAAGCCGGACCGCCCCCCAGGGCTCCGCCCACCGTCACCGAACCCTCCCCGCCGGCCGGGGCAAACCGGACCGACCGCGCGAACAGGACTCGGACCAGGGTGAATCGCAGGGTGAAGCTCGGGAACCGCGTAACCCTCGGCCGTCCGGCAGCGGTGTAGACGGCATGAACGTGATCGCGTCGCTGCTCGTCGCGTGGGTGGCCGTTGCTGCGGTGGTTGCCACGATTGTCGGGGCAGCGATCGCCCTCAGAGCCGAGCACCGGTCGCCGCGGTCCGCCCCGCGGCGGACGAACGGGCCACGGCGGTCACCGCCCCGTGCGGCACGCGGCGAGCGACTCCGCACCGGCGTGTGCGCGAACTCGCGGGACTGACGCGACGAACACCCCCGCCCCGTCTGCTCGAGGCGGGGGCGTCCGGTATGCGGTGACGCCGAGCGTCGGGGTGCCCGGCGCCACCACGATGTCCATCGACCGGCCGCCGGCGGACGTAACGGCCGACGAGGGTGATAGCCGGGGTGATATTCACGGCCCGGGGTGACGCCGTGGGTGAAGACCTCCGGGCCCGACCGGCGCCGCCGAGTCCGCGAGATTTCCAAGCAGGGCTGCCCGACCCGGATGTTCGGATAGCTTGGCTGTCGTACCTGCAATTTCGGCGGGCGATTCCGTAGGAGCTGCGCGTGAGGCAACATCCGACTCTCGTCTTCCACGGTGCCGCGAAGACGGTGACCGGCTCGTGCATGGAGGTCGCCCTCGGCGACACGCGGATCCTGGTGGACTGTGGCCTGTTCCAGGGCTCACGCAGCCTCGAGGAGCTGAACCACGGCGACTTCGCGTTCGCGCCGCACGAGATCGACGCCGTGGTCCTCACCCATGCCCACATCGATCATTGCGGCCTGTTGCCCAAGCTGGTGGCGCAGGGTTTCGACGGACCGATCTTCTGCACCGGCCAGAGCGCCGACCTGCTGGAATTCATGCTCGCCGATGCCGGGCGCATCCAGGAATTCGAGGCCGAGCGGCGAAACCGGCGGCGCGATCGCACGCGCGAGAAGCGGTTCGTCCCGCTCTACACCGAGGAGGATGCGCTCGCCGCGTGGGGGCAGACCCGTGCGGTCGCACTCGACGAGTGGTTCGAGCCCGCCGCGGGCTTTCGTGCGCGACTGTGGAACGCGGGGCACATCCTGGGTGCCGCATCGGCGGAGATCGAGGCGGGGGGCGTGCGCCTGCTCTTTTCCGGCGACCTCGGCCCCGCGCAGAAGGCGTTCCACCCCGATCCCGAGGGCCCATCCGGATCGGACCATGTCGTCTGCGAATCCACCTACGGCAATCGGACTCGGGTGCGGATGACGATCGACCAGCGACGCGACCTGCTCGAAGAGGAGATCCACCGGGCCGTCGGGCACGGCGGCAATCTCGTCATCCCCGCCTTTGCGCTGGAACGGACGCAGGAGCTCCTGCTCGACATCGCACACCTCGCCGACGAGAACCGCATCCCCGCGGTGCCGGTGTTCGTCGACTCACCGCTCGCCAACCGCGCCACCTCGGTGTTCGCCGAGCATGCGGGCGAGCTCGAGGACCTCGAGGGGAAGGACATCTTCCGCCATCCCGCGATCCACTACGTCGACGACGCTGCCGTCTCCAAGCGGATCAACAACATGTCGGGCGCGATCATCATCGCCGCCTCGGGCATGTGCGAGGCGGGACGCATCCGTCATCACCTGAAGCACAATCTCCACCGCCGGGATTCGACGATCCTGTTCGTCGGTTTCCAGGCGCAGGGCTCGCTGGGCCGCGTGATCCTCGACGGCGCGAAGCGCGTCCGCATCTCGGGTCAGGACATCGACGTGCGAGCGCAGATCCGCCGGATCGACAGCTACTCCGCCCATGCCGATCAGACCGAACTGCTGGACTGGATCAAGGCGCGCAGCCCCGTGTCGGGCAGCCTGTTCCTCGCGCACGGCGAACCGGAGGCAGTCGCTGCGCTGGCCGAACTGGTGCGGGAGGTCGACCCTTCGCTGTCGATCATCACCCCGGCGATGGGGGAAGGCTACCTGTTGGCGCCCGGCACCCCGGCCACGCGAATACACCCCGCCCGCGCGGATATGCCACGCCTGACCGGCCGCGATTGGCAGAACGACTACGCCGAACTTGCGGTGAGCCTCAAACAGCAGCTCGCGCGCATCGCGGATGCCGGCTCGCGCCGGAAGGCCATCGCCGAGATCCACGAGATCCTGGACAGCTACACGGACGTCCGCGACGCGGGGCGGCGGACGAAACGGGGTTGAACCGAGCCCGAAGCGAGAGCCACATCGCCGACGGTCGCCCGAATTGCACCGATCGGGACCTTATGCCCTACCCGAATGGGCCGTTCTACTTCACATCGCCCCGCAGGCCGAATACGCTCGGATCCGGCCGCTATCCCCCCTGCACAGTGGCCCTGCCCCGCCGGCGACGACGCGCGAAGCCGGCGGGGCTTCGCTTTCTCCCTTCGGCACCCCTGCTGCTTCTCCCTTCGGCACTACTGCCGCGGCCGCACGAGGTCGGCGTGGCGCTGCGGTGAACGCCCGCACCGACCGGGCCGGCTACCTCTTGCGAGCGGTGAGCAGCAGGTACTCGGCGTCGTACGCGGTCCGGCCGGGCTGCCCGGCCCGGTTCCAGTCGGTGAGGAACTGCAGGAACTTCCGGTCGAGATCTGCGGTCCGGTCGGGGTCCACGGCGTTGAACCGGTACACCGCGATCGTCGGACCGTAGTTGTGCTTCCAGTACTCGCGGAACTCGGTCGGATCCGCGCTGTGGTCCATCACCACGATTCGGCGATCCATGCTCAGGTCGGTGATCCGATCGCCGAACAACTCCCGGACGTGCTGCTCGTCGCCCCACAGCGGGGGCGGCGAAGCGCCGGGCGGCGGGGGCGGCGCATACGGGGCCATGAGCCGGAACAGCTGACCGATGAAGCCCTCCGGCGTCCAGTTGATCATCGCGATCGTCCCGCCCGGCCGGCACACGCGGAGCAGCTCGTCGGCGACGGCCTGGTGGTGGGGTGCGAACATCGCCCCCACGCTCGAGAGCACGACGTCGAAGCTGCCGTCGGGGAACGGCAGGGCCTCGGCGTCCGCTTCCACCCACTCGAGGTCCACGCCCCGCTCGGCCGCGGCTGTGCGGCCCGCGACGAACAACTCCGGCGTCAGGTCGGCGGCGGTGACGATCGCGCCCCGTTCGGCGGCCGGGATGGCAGCGTTGCCGGATCCGGCGCCCACATCGAGCACCCGCCGGCCCGCCGTCACCCCGGCCGCGGCGACGAGCGTCGGGCCGAACGTCGGGATCAGGTCGGCCGCGACCGCCGGATAGTTCCCGGCCGCCCACAGCGCCCGGTGCTTGGCCTTCAGCGCCCGGTCGGCGTCACGTTCCACGGTGCCGGTCATGGTTACTCCTTCGTCCGGTGTTGCGGGACCGTGCCCCGCACTGGCATCCACACAGACGTCACCGCCACCGCGGGGACGCACACCCGACCCGGACGGGGCGTGCCGGCACCGACGACTTCGGCAGGGGACCTGCGTCCTTTCGCCGGTACCGTCGTCTGTGAGGGACACCGCCCGTACAGCGCCCCTTCCCCGGAGGACCAGACCATGACCAGGGCATCGACCAGTTCCGCGGCCGGCGCGGACGCCGTGACCACCGAAGCCATGACCACCGAAGCCGTGACCACCGATGCCGTCTGGCGCGAGTTCGGTGCGCAGCTCCGCGCCTTCGTGCACCGGCGGATCGCGGATCCGGACCGCGCCGACGACGTGCTCGGCGAGATCCTGCTGCGCGTCCACAAGAACCTCGGCCGTGTCGAGGACCGCGAGCACCTGATCCGGTGGGTGTATCGGATCGCCCGCAGCGCGATCATCGACGACTACCGCCGGGCCGCCCGGGATCGGGACCGGCTCGCGCCGCTCACCGGCGATGCACCCGACCAGGCCGGGCAGGAATGGGACGACGACGCGGCGACCACGCTGCGGGAGCTGGCCACCTGCCTGCGCCCGCTGCTCGAGGGGCTCTCCCCCGAGCAGCGCCGAGCCGTCGAGCTGACCGACCTCGAAGGACTGACCCAGGCCGACGCCGCCGCCCTCGAAGGCGTATCCCTGTCCGGAATGAAGTCCCGCGTCCAACGCGGCCGGCGGAAGCTGGCCGAGCTGCTCGGACGGTGCTGCGCGCTGACCCTCGATGCCCACGGGATGCCGATGGACTACACCGCCCCCACCGACTGCCACTGCGCCGGCAGCCCTCGCTGATTCGGCGCGCCCCGGTGTGCCGTCGCAGGACGGCCCACCGGGGCGAGTGCTGTCAGCCGCAGCAGGCACCCGCGACCGGGCTGTCCTCACTCGCGCACGCAACCGCACACGCCGAGCCCGTCAGCCCGTCCGGGTTGGCGGGGTTGTCGTCGGTGACGGCGTAGTACTCCCACCACCCGTTGGGCACGTCCGGCGCATCGACGAACACCTTGTCCTGCACGGCATGGCAGCACAGATCCTGCTCGGCCACCGTGGCGGTCAGACCGGCGGCGCGGAACCGGGCCAGCGCTCCGGACACCTCCTCGGAGCCGGCCGCCTCGATCCCCAGGTGGTTCAGGCGTTCGCGCGCACCGGGATTCTCGATCAGCACCAGCTTCAGCGGGGGATCCTCGATCGCGAAGTTGGCATACCCGGGGCGCTGTTTGTGCGGGGACACCCCGAACAGCGCGGTGTAGAACTCGGTCGCCGCGGTGATGTCCTCGACGTTGAGAGCGAGCTGGACTCGGGTAGCAGACATGGTGGTCACTCCTCGAAATCGGGACACCGGCCCGGGAATCCACCGCGGATTCTCGTCACCGTGTGTCCTCCCTACTGACGACTGCCGCCCCCGACGGACGCACCCACCGGCACCCGCGCCCCGAGGATGCGTCCCTCGCGCCGCTGCAACGTCGGAAAGAAGACCCAGCCACTGTCACGAAAGGTGCCGTCATGAACACCACTTTGGCCCCGCTGCCCGAGAACTGGAACCGCGCAATGGCCGTCGTCGCCCATCCCGACGACCTCGAGTACGGCGCCGCCGGCGCCATCGCCCGCTGGACCCGGTCGGGCAAGTCGGTGGCCTACGTCATCGCCACCGACGGCGAGGCCGGCATCGACGGCCGCACTCCCGCCGAGGCGGCACCGCTGCGACGCCGCGAGCAACTCGACGCCGCCGCCGTGGTCGGCGTCGAGGACGTGACGTTCCTCGGATACCGCGACGGTGTCGTCGAATACGGACTCGACCTGCGCCGCGCCATAGCCCGCGAGATCCGGCGGTTCCGTCCGGAGGTGTTGATCACCGCCACATACGAGCCGACCTACGGCCTGAACGGTGGTCGGATCATCAACCAGGCCGACCACCGCGCCGTGGGCGTCGCGGTGCTCGACGCCGCGCGCGACGCCGGCAACCGCTGGATCTTCCCCGAGCTGCTCGACGAGAACCTGCCACCGTGGGACGAGGTCGGCCTCGTGTACCTCATGGGCGCGAACCAGCCTTCGCACGCCGTCGACGTCACCGAGAGCCTCGACGCCGGTATCGAGTCACTGCGCGCCCACCGGTCCTATCTGGACGGACTGGGCCGGGACTTCGATCCCGCGGCATTCCTGCACGAGTTCACCGCGGCGGCCGGAGCGCGCATCGGCGTGCAGCATGCCGTCGCCTTCCAGCAGATCCGGCTCCAGGGAGTGTGACGGTCGAAATCCCGGAGGGTCCGCCGGCACCTGCGCCGCCACCGTCCACGTTTCGTCCGGCCCGAGCGCCCGGTATCGGCTGCCCGAACTGGGGATATGGTGGGGCGGGCGGGGCTCGAACCCGCGACCAATGGATTATGAGTCCACGGCTCTAACCGACTGAGCTACCGCCCCGTCCGCGCGCATCCGGAGGTACGCGACGTGTGGCGAATGCTACCGGCTGCGGCGGCCGGCCCGCGTCGCGGGTCACCCCCGTGTCGCCCGGCGCGGGCTGTCGCCGACCCGTCGCGGCGGCACCACACGGCTTCTGTAATTTCCGTCACACCCAGCGTCTTTCGTGGCGGCGCAGACGAGAAAACCCCTCCCACCCGAGATCGGGTGGGAGGGGCTTTCTTGGAGCTCCCCCGGCTGGACTCGAACCAGCAACCGTTCGATTAACAGTCGAATGCTCTGCCAATTGAGCTACAGGGGATTGTCCTGCGGTGCTCCGCCGTTTCCCGCGGTGCGTGAAGAACTGTAGCGCCCCACCCGACGCGGCACCAAATCGCCTGCCTGTGAGCCCGAGGGCGAGGATCGGGCAGGATGGGTGGGACGTTGACACGGCTGAATGGAGACGACGTTGATCGGACTGTTGGTGGGGGTTGCCGCGGGCTACGTCCTGGGGACACGGGCGGGCCGCGCCCGGTACGAACAGCTCTGCAGGACGGCGAAGGCGGTCGCGGGTAGTCCGGTGACGAAGAAGGCGATCGAGGTGAGCCGGCAGAAGCTGGCCGACTCGCTCAGCCCGGAGCCGAAGCTCGAGCCGATGAAGCCGCTCGACGAGCAGACCACGATCCTCGTCCCCCGCGACCAGTTGCGGCGGTGACGCGGGTGGCGTGAGTTCAGCCGGCCAGGCCGTCGCCGCTGGTGTCGCCGATGGCCTGGTCGAGCAGGCTGCGCCGGTACTGCTCGAGCGCGACGAGGTCCCCGAGCAACGAGTGGAACTCGTCGGATTCGGTGGCCGGGGAGATGCGCTGCAGTTTGGACTTGAGTTCGGCGACCTGCTCCCCCACCCAGACCTCCTGCAGCCGGGCGAGGACCCCGCCGATGTAGCGGGGCATCCGGTCCTCCTCCGCGGGCAGCGGGTCCACCGCGAGTTCCATGACCAGCGAGTGCACCATCGGGTCGGTGGCGGCGCGCCCGACGGCGTCCACCCATTCCGCGCCGCCGAGTCCCGCGCTCGTCCCGCCGACCGCGGCCACAGCCTCGCGCACCGCCGCGTAGGCCGGGTCGGTGAACGTCTCGGCGGGCAGCGAATCGAACACGGTGCCGGCGATGCCGGGGTACTGCAGCGCCGCCTTGAGGGCGTCGCGCTGCGGCCACAGCGCCGGATCGTTGGGGCGGGGCCGGCGCAGGACCGTGCCCGCCGCGGCCGTCTCCGCCCGCTGTTGCGGCGCGGCGGTGCGCGGCTTCTCGTCGCCGCCGCGGGCGACGCGCCGGGACTCGTCCTGCACGCGCCGGCGCACGGCCGGAATGTCGTCCCAGCCCACCCAGTGCGACAGCTGCACCGCGTAGCTGTCGCGCAGCGTGCGTTCCTTGATCCGGGCCACCACGGGAACCGTGCGGCGCAGCGCCTCCACCCGCCCCTCGGCGGTGTCGAGGTTGTGTTCGGTGAGGATCGACTTGACGACGAACTCGAACATCGGGGTGCGCCGGGCGACGAGGTCGCGCACCGCCCCATCGCCGGACTTCTGCCGCAGCTCGCACGGATCCATGCCCTGGGGCGCGATCGCGACGAACGTCTTGGCCGTGGTCTTCTGGTCGCCCTCGAACGCCTTCATCGCCGCGGCCCGGCCCGCTGCGTCGCCGTCGAAGGTGTAGATGATCTCACCGCGGAAGTAGCTGTCGTCCATGAGCAGGCGCCGCAGCATCGCCAGGTGCTCGTCGCCGAATGCGGTACCGCACGCGGCCACAGCGGTTTTCACGCCCGACAGGTGCATCGCCATGACGTCGGTGTAGCCCTCGACGATCACGGCCTGGTGCGCCTTGGCGATCTCCCGCTTGGCCAGGTCCAGGCCGAACAGCACCTGAGACTTCTTGTAGAGCAACGTTTCCGGGGTGTTGACGTACTTCGCCGTGAGCGTGTCGTCGTCGAACAGCCGACGGGCACCGAAACCGATGACGTCGCCGGCGAGATTGCGGATCGGCCACAGCAGCCGCCGGTGGAACCGGTCGATGGGTCCGCGGCGCCCCTGTTTGGACAGCCCGGCGGCCTCGAGCTCGGCGAACTCGAAGCCACGGGTGAGCAGGTGCTTGGTGAGGGCATCCCAGCCGTCGGGGGCGTAACCGCACCCGAACACCTCGGCCGCGGACTCGTCGAAGCTGCGCTCGGTCAGGTAGTCCCGCGCCGCCTGCGCGCCGGGCGTACGCAGCTGCTCGGCGTAGAACTCCTGCGCGGCCGCGTTGGCGGCGACGAGCCGGGCGCGGGTGCCCCGGTCGCGCTGCACCGACGGACCGCCGCCCTCGTAGTTGAGGGTGTAGCCGACCCGGTCGGCGAGCTGCTCGACGGCCTCGACGAAGCTGATGTGCTCGATCTTCTGCAGGAACGAGTACACGTCGCCGCCCTCGCCGCAGCCGAAGCAGTGGAAGTGACCGTGGTTGGGGCGGACGTGGAAGGACGGGGACTTCTCGTCGTGGAAGGGACACAGCCCCTTCATCGAATCGGCGCCGCCGCGCCTGAGGGCGACGTACTCGCCGACGATGTCCTCGATCCGGACGCGGTCGCGGACGGCCGCGATGTCTCTGTCTGAAATACGCCCGGCCACGACGACGAGTCTAGGCGCTACCCCCAACTCGCCTGAGCGGCGAGGCTGTCGCGGTCGATCCGTTCGAGCCGGGCCTCGGTGCACGAGGCGATCTGGTCGACGATCACCCGCATGCGGGCGGCGTCGTCGACGGCGGCGTCCCACAGCGGCACGAAGAACGGGTCGAGGCCGACCGGCGCCGTGCGCATCAGCCATTCGGCGACGCGGTGGATCCGTTCACGTTGCCGTTCCTGACGCTGCCGGTGGGCGGCGTCGGACATCACGAACTGCAGGGCCATGGTCTTGAGCAGCGCCACCTCGGACGCGACGACGGGCGGAACGACGAGGTCGGCGTCGTAGCGGGTGACGGGCCGGTCGCCGGTGACGGCACGGGTGCCGATGATCGCTGCCGTCGCGAATCGGCCGACGAGCTCGCTCGTGAGGCGCTTGAGTGCCACCGAGCACGCGAGGCTGCCGTCGTAGGTGTCCACGGCCTGGACCACCGGCATCTGCGACAGTCGCTTCGCCGCCTCCACCAGCTCGTTCGGGTCCAGGCCGGAGAACTCGCGCATGCCGAGATCGACGAGCGTGTTCACCGACGCCGGGTCGGTGAGCACACGCAGGTCGATCCGTCCGTCGATGACGCCGTCCTCGACGTCGTGGACGGAGTAGGCGACGTCGTCGGACCAGTCCATGATCTGGGCCTCGAGGCACTTGCGCCGGTCGGGCGCGCCGTCGCGCACCCAGGCGAGGACCTCGGCGTCGTCGTCGTAGGCACCGAACTTCGCGCCGGGCGCCGGGCGGGTCCACGGGTACTTCAGCGTCGCGTCGAGTGTCGCGCGCGTGAGGTTCAGACCGGCGCTCGTGCCGTCGGGGTGGAGGATCTTCGGCTCGAGGCACGTGAGGATCCGCAGATTCTGCGCGTTGCCCTCGAACCCGCCGCAGCTCGCGGCCACCTCGTCGAGGGCGCGTTCCCCGTTGTGGCCGTACGGCGGGTGTCCGATGTCGTGCGCGAGGCCGGCGAGGTCCACCAGGTCGGGGTCGCAGCCGAGGCCCTCGGCGATGCTGCGGCCGATCTGGGCGACCTCGATCGAGTGGGTGAGCCGGGTGCGCGGAGTGTCACCGTCGCGGGGGCCGACCACCTGGGTCTTGTCGGCGAGCCGTCGCAGCGCAGCGCTGTGCTGGACGCGGGCACGGTCCCGCGCGAACGGCGTACGGCTCGCGGTCGCCGGCTCGGCACCGGCGAGCGCCGACACCTTCGGGACCTCGGCGACGCGCCGCTCGAGTTCGTGTTCGCTGTAGCCCGGCATCACGTCCTCCTTCACTGCGCGGCCGTGTAGGGGAAGTCCGCCGAGTCGTGGGTGAGCTGGTACCAGATCAGCGCGCCCGTCTCGCGGGCGATCCCGTGCAGCTGCGACTCCCGGGTGTACACGGCGGGGCCGGTGCGGGTCGGCGCGGTCCACGCGTCGAGACCGGCGTCGCGGGCCATGGTGCGAGTGCGCAGCGAATGCCACGGATCGCTCACCAGCACCGCGGAGTGCAGTCCCTGCCCGGCCATCTCCCGGCTGACCGCCTCGACGCTGAGCAACGTGTCCGACCCCTCTTCGACGGCGGTGATCGCCGACTCCGGCACTCCCTGCGCGATCAGGTAGTTCTTGCCGGACGCCGCCTCGGTGAACAGGTCGCCCTCCTGCTTGCCGCCGACGGTGACGATCCGCTCGGCCACCCCGTTCTCGTACAGGGTGAGGGCCTGGTCGAGCCGGGCCTGGAACACCGACGACGGGGTGCCGGAGTACTGGGCGGCGCCGAGGACCACGATGGCGTCGGCCCGGCTCCAGTCGTCGATGCGCGCCACCTGCCACACGCGGACCGCGGTTCCGGCGAGGACGGCGATCGCCGCGAGCAGCACCCCGAGCACCAGCCGGCGCGTCCAGCGCGCGACGCCCGCACCGAACCCGCGCGGGGGTTCGGGCAGGGACGGGGCCGGGCGTGGGCGGGCTGCGGTACTCACTCCCCGATTCTGCCAGTGTTCCGAGCGCGCCCACCCGGCGACGCGCCACGGGCGACAGCGCATGCGAGCCGATAGATTCGACGCATGTCACCGTATTCGGTCGCCGTCCGGCCGCTTCCGGCCCGCCCGCTCCGCCGCTCGCTGTCGATGTCGGTGCCGATCCTGCTCGCGGCCCTGGCCTGGCTGGTGCTGCCCGGTTCGGCGACGGCCGAGCCGCCCTTCCGGCTTCCCCAGCCGATCACCGACACCGCCGGAGTACTGGATCCGGCGGCGACGGCGCAGATCCAGCAGGCAGCAGACGCGCTCTACGCCGAGCACGGGGTGCAGTTGTGGGTGGCGTACGTGCCGACGTTCTCCGGACTGTCGTCCGACGACTGGACCGAGCGGACTGCGCAGGCCAGCAACTTCGGGACGGACACGGCCCTGCTCGCCGTGGCCACGCAGGACCGCGAGTACGCGCTGTGGACGCCGAACGCCCTGTCCGGGGTCACCGCGTCCGAACGGGACGCCATCAGCGCGGACCGGATCGTGCCGCAGTTGCGCAGCCAGGACTGGGCCGGGGCCGCGGTGGCGGCGGCCGAGGGTCTCGACGCGGCGTTGTCGGCGTCGGGTTCCGGCTCCGGCACCACGCTGCTCGTCGGCGGCGGAGTGATCGCGGCCGGGGCCGGGGGGGTGTACCTGTACTCCCGGCGCGCGAAGCGCAAGCGGGCCGAGGCGGGCGCCCAGGCGGCGGCGGCCACCGACCCGACCGACACCGACGCGCTGCGCGAGCTGCCGCTCGAGGGCCTCGAGCTGTACGCCCAGAAGATCCTGGTCGAGACGGATAACGCCGTTCGCTCGAGCGCCGAGGCGCTCGAGCTGGCGCGCGGAGAGTTCGGCGATGCCGCGGTCCAGCCGTTCGACCGCGCCTATCGACAGGCGCAGTCGGCTCTGGCGTCCGCGTTCGAGATCCGGCAGCGGCTCGACGACGCCATCCCCGAGACGCCCCAGCAGCAGCGCGACATGCTCGTGCAGTTGATCTCGTCGTGCGGCCAGGCCGACCGGGAACTCGACGCGCAGGTCGAGGCGTTCGACCGGATGCGCGACCTCCTGCTCGACGCACCCGCCCGCCTCGACGCGCTCACACAGCGCGCGATCGCGTTGCGCGCGCGGTTGCCCCAGGCCGAGGCGACGCTGACCGAACTGCGAACGGAGTTCCCGGCCGGCGCGCTCGCCCCGATCACGGACAACGTGACGCTGGCGCAGGACGAGATCGAGTTCGCCGAGAAGTCCGTCGATCAGGGCCGCACCGCGGTGGCACGTCCCGTCGGCGAGCAGGGCGACGCCGTGCGAGCCATCCGCGAAGCGGAGGGTGCTCTCGGGCACGCTGCCACGATGCTCGACGCAGTCGACCACGCCGCCGACGACATCCGGCGGGCGATCGCGACGTTGCCGGCCGCGATGGCCGACGCCGCACAGGGCATCGCCGACGCCGAACAGCTCGCCGCCGCGGGTGGTGCGGAACTCGCCGAGGCCCGCAAGGCCGCGCAGGCGGCCCTCGACCACGCCCGGGCGGACATGAACACCGACCCGCTGGGCAGTTTCACCCGGGTCGTGGAAGCGGACGCACGACTCGACGCGCTGCGCGATCGGACCCGTCAGGCGCAGGAGGAGGCGCAGCGCACCCGCCGGCGCCTCGAACAGGATCTGGGGGCGGCTCGATCGCAGGTCACCGCCGCGGCGGACTTCATCGGGACGCGGCGCGGTGTGATCGGCGCCGAGGCCCGCACCCGGCTGTCCGAGGCGCAGCGCCACCTGGACGCCGCGCAGCGGCTCGCCGCGCAGGAACCGGGGCAGGCGCTGCAGCACGCTCAGGCGGCCGCGACCCTCGCGGCGAACGCGCTGCGCGCAGCGCAGAACGACGTGCAGCGCTGGGAGCGTCAGCAGCGTCCGCCCCGCGGCGGCGCCTCCGGCGGCAATATCGCGGGTGCGGTGCTCGGCGGAATCCTCATCAACAGCATCCTGACCGGTGGCCGTGGGGGCGGCTTCGGGGGCGGCGGCTTCGGGGGCGGGGGCTTCGGCGGAGGCGGCGGCTTCGGGGGGTCGAGCGGGGGCCGGTTCTAGTCCCGGCCGCGCAGCGTGAGAGGGCCGGTCGCGCGAGGCGGCCGACCCTCTCACGGAGGCTCTGTGGTCAGGCGCCGATCAGCCGCTGGGCGAGGTAGCCCTCGACCTGGTCGAGGCCGACGCGCTCCTGCGCCATGGTGTCGCGCTCGCGGACGGTGACGGCCTGGTCCTCGAGGGTGTCGAAGTCGACCGTGATGCAGAACGGGGTGCCGATCTCGTCCTGGCGACGGTAGCGGCGGCCGATGGCGCCGGCGTCGTCGAACTCGATGTTCCAGTGCTGGCGCAGCTGCGCGGCGAGGTCCTTCGCCTTGGGGCTCAGGTCCGCGTTGCGCGAGAGCGGCAGCACCGCCGCCTTGACCGGGGCGAGCCGGCGGTCGAGGCGCAGCACGGTGCGCTTGTCGACACCACCCTTGGCGTTGGGCGCCTCGTCCTCGCTGTAGGCGTCGACGAGGAACGCCATGAGCGACCGCGTCAGGCCCGCTGCCGGCTCGATGACGTACGGGGTGTACCGCTCGTTGGTGGTCTGGTCGAAGAAGCTCAGGTCGGCGCCCGAGTGCTGCGCGTGCGTCGACAGGTCGAAGTCGGTGCGGTTGGCGACACCCTCGAGCTCACCCCACTCGCTGCCCTGGAAGTGGAAGCGGTACTCGATGTCGACGGTGCGCTTCGAGTAGTGCGACAGCTTGTCCTGCGGGTGCTCGTACAGGCGCAGGTTGTCCTTGTTGATGCCGAGCCCGGTGTACCAGTCCATCCGGTAGTCGATCCAGTACTGGTGCCACTGCTCGTCCTCGCCCGGCTTGACGAAGAACTCCATCTCCATCTGCTCGAACTCGCGGGTCCGGAAGATGAAGTTGCCCGGGGTGATCTCGTTGCGGAAGCTCTTGCCGATCTGGCCGATTCCGAACGGCGGCTTCTTGCGCGACGTGGTGAGCACGTTCGCGAAGTTCACGAAGATGCCCTGTGCGGTCTCGGGGCGCAGGTAGTGCAGCCCCTCCTCGCTCTCGATCGGGCCGAGGTAGGTCTTGAGCATCATGTTGAAGTCACGGGGCTCGGTCCACTGGCCCTTGGTGCCGCAGTCCGGGCAGGAGATCTCCGACATGGGAACCGAGTCGGGATCGTCGAGCTTGTTCTTCTCGGCGTACGCCTCCTGCAGGTGATCCTGGCGGTGGCGCTTGTGACAGCTCAGGCACTCGACGAGCGGATCGTTGAACACCCCGACATGGCCCGACGCCACCCACACCTGACGCGGCAGGATGACCGACGAGTCCAGACCGACGACGTCCTCGCGGCTGGTGACCATGTTGCGCCACCACTGCTTCTTGATGTTCTCCTTGAGCTCCACGCCGAGCGGCCCGTAGTCCCAGGCCGACCTCGTACCGCCGTAGATCTCACCGCAGGGGTAGACCAGGCCCCGGCGCTTGGCCAGGTTGGCGACGGTATCGATCTTGGATTTCGGTGCCACTCGGATTCACTCCATCTTCGATGCGGGGTTTCGCAGCGTGCGTCGACCCGTAAGCCTATCGCTCCGCGCGGGGCGGTCGAACTGCACGCCGGTTGACATGCACATTCATGCATATCAAAATGGAATCGGTTTGCAATAACGCGGCCGCCAGTCCACGAAGGAGATCCGTTGAGCGTTGCCGACACCGGCCACGGCGGCGACGCCGCGGCCCCGGACCGTCCGCACGACGACTGCCGCCCGGGATCGGTGACGCCGTCCCCCGTACCCGCCCCGTCGCGGGAAACCCTCGCCGCCGCCGGCGAGCTCCTGCGCGCGCTGGCCGCACCGGTGCGCATCGCCATCGTGCTGCAACTGCGCGAATCCGAACGCTGTGTACACGAACTGGTCGGCGCGCTCGGCGTCACCCAGCCGCTGATCAGCCAGCACCTGCGCATCCTCAAGGCCGCGGGCGTGGTCCGCGGCGAACGCGCCGGCCGCGAGGTGCTCTACCGTCTGGTCGACGACCATCTCGCCCACATCGTCGTCGACGCCGTCGCCCACGTCGAGGAAGGTTGACCGTAGTCGTGTCGCCCGCCCACAAACCCGTAGTCGGAGTCCGCTCCACCAAGCAGCGCAGCGCCATCTCCGCGCTGCTCGACGAGATCGAGGAGTTCCGCTCCGCCCAGGACCTGCACGACGAACTGCGCAAGCGCGGCGAGGGCATCGGCCTGACCACCGTCTACCGCACGCTGCAGTCCCTCGCCGAAGCCGGCACCGTCGACGTGCTGCGCACCGACAGCGGCGAGTCCGTCTACCGGCGCTGCTCGTCCGGTCACCATCACCACCTCGTGTGCCGGGCGTGCGGTTACACGGTGGAGGTGGACGGGCCGGCGGTCGAGCGCTGGTCGCACGAGGTGGCCGAGGACAACGGTTTCGTCGACGTGAGCCACACCGTCGAGATCTTCGGCACCTGCCGCGACTGCGCGGACGCCGCGCCGGCGACGTCGCGCTGACCGACGACGGTCAGCGGCACCCGCAGCCGTCGCAGCCGCACCCGCCCAGCAGGTCGACCACCTCGCCGGCAGTCTCGTCGCCCGGCTCGTCGAACACGCACGCCCGCCCGCCGAGCCGCGCCGCCAGTTCGGGCACATGCGGCACCAGCGCCGCGACCACCGCGACCGCGCGCGCCAGGTGCACCGGCACCAGCGGGCGCGCCGGGACGCGCTGCACCGCCGTCACCCGGTCCTGGTGCAACTCGAGCCGCGCGTCCGGCCATCGCGCCTGCAGGTCGACGAGGACCTCGGCCGCGCGGGTACGACCGGCGATCCGCTCCACCAGGTACGTCGTCAGCTCCACCACCCCGGCCCGCGAATCGACGACGGCGTAGGTGAGCACATCGTCGACCCAGATCGGCACGTCGCCGTCCGTGTCGGGTTCGATCTCCTCGGCGAGGACCGCCGAGAAGACACGCAGCACGGCGGCACGCAGTGCGTCGTCGTTCCCGGTGGCGATCGGGGAGTCCCAGTCGAGTTCGCTCACTCGGATCCGCCCGTGCCCGTGACGGCCGAGCGCGCATCGCCGGCGCCGCCGAGCACGAGCAGCAGCATCGTGGTCAGGGGCGAGTCCCGAAGGCCGGTGCCGGGGAATGAGTACCGCAGCACCACGTCCGCCTCGGCGTCCCGCTCGACGAGGTGTATCGACCCGAACTGCAGCGCGTCGGCCGCCCCGGCGACCCGCGTGCGCAACGCGTCGTCGAGCGGCAGGTCCCACGCGAGGACGCCGGTCAGCGACACCACGTCGAGACCCTCGGTGAGGGTCACCACCCGCACGGCGCACGGCACGCCCGCATAGTCGAATCCCAGCGCATCGTCGCCGTTCGTCCTGGGCTCGTGCATGGCGACGAACTCCGCCAGCGCGGCCGCGACCCGGTCGCGCAGGCCGAGGCCGCTCGGGTCCACCCCGCCGGGGGCCGGCCTCCGCTCCTCCGGTCCCGTTCCGGGGCCCGTCACTTCACGCCCCCGAAGCGGCGGTCGCGCGAGGCGTACTCCACGCAGGCGGCCCACAGGTCCCGACGGTCGAAGTCGGGAAACATCTTGTCCTGGAACACCATCTCGGCGTAGGCCGACTGCCAGAGCAGGAAGTTCGAGGTGCGTTGTTCCCCGGACGGCCGCAGGAACAGGTCCACGTCCGGCATGTCGGGCTCGTCGAGGTACCGCGCAACCGTGGCCTCGGTGACGCGTTCCGGGTCGAGCTCACCCGTGGCCACGCGACGCGCGATCTCCCTTGCGGCATCGGCGATCTCGGCGCGGCCTCCGTAGTTCACGCACATGGTGAGGGTCATCACGTCGTTGTCGCGGGTCAGTTCCTCGGCGATCTCGAGTTCCTTGATGACGCTGCGCCACAGCTTCGGCCGGCGTCCGGCCCAGCGCACGCGTACCCCCATCTCGTGCATCTCGTCGCGGCGGCGGCGGATCACGTCCCGGTTGAAGCCCATGAGAAAGCGCACCTCGTCCGGGCTGCGCTTCCAGTTCTCGGTGGAGAACGCGTACGCCGAGAGCCACTTGACGCCCATCTCGATGCACCCGCACACGGTGTCCATCAGCACCGCCTCGCCGCGTTCGTGGCCGGCGGTGCGAGGCAGACCGCGTTCCTGGGCCCAGCGGCCGTTGCCGTCCATGACCAGGGCGACGTGCCGCGGGATCAGTTCGGGCTGCAGACCCGGCGGGCGGGCGCCGGACGGGTGCGGGTCGGGTGGCCGGATCTCGCGGTCACGCGATGCTTGCGGGGTGCGGCGTCGAATCACGCTCCCCATCCTGCCCGACCGTCTCCCCGCCCACAGCCACCGCATGGGGACGGCCGCGTTCGATCAGCGGCAGGGTCCGCAACTGCCGCTCCAGATGCCACTGCAGGTGGGCGGCGATCAGGCCGCTGGCCTGCCCGCGGGTCGCCTCGGACACCGTGTCGGTGCCCTGCCAGCGACCGTGGAAGAGCGCGTCCATCAGATCCAGCACACCCGCGCCGGGGGTCGCGGCGCCCGGCGGCCGGCACCGCACGCATACCGCTCCCCCGGCCGCGACGTGGAACGCGCGATGCGGGCCGGGCTCGTCGCAGCGAGCGCAGCGGCTGATCGCCGGCGCCCAGCCGGCGTAGGCCATGGCCCGCAGCAGGTAGGCGTCGAGGATCAGTTCCGGCGGCCGGACCTGGTCGGACAGGGCACGGAGCGCACCGACGGTGAGGCGGTGCAGCTGCGGGGCGGGGGCGCGCTCCTCACCGGCGAGCCGTTCGGCGGTCTCGAGCACGGCGCACGCGGTGGTGTAGCGGCCGTAGTCGTCGACGAGGTCGGCGCCGAACGCATCGACGGTCTGGACCTGGGTGATGATGTCGAGGCTGCGGCCCGGATGCAACTGCACGTCGATGTGCGCGAACGGCTCGAGCCGCGCCCCGAACTTCGAGCGGGTGCGCCGCACCCCTTTCGCGACGGCCCGCACGAGGCCGTGGCGACGGGTGAGCAGCGTGACGATGCGGTCGGCCTCGCCCAGCTTGTGCTGGCGCAGCACCACCGCGTGATCCCGGTACAACCTCACCCTGCGAGTCTGTCACGCCGGGCCGACACCGAGGCGGCGGCGCGGATTTTTCGCGTTGTTCACAGACCCGGCCGACCCGAAACGCGGTCGTCACCCTCCCTGCAACCTGCACAGCAGAACCCCCTGCGGTTCGGTCATTTTCGCCCTTGCCGAACCGGGCCGGACCCAGCACCATCGGACGACATCCGGTGCGGCGACGCCCGTAGCGCGGGGCCCAGGCGGGCCTGCACCCCGCGGCGGCGCCGATCCCCCGGCCCGATGCCTCAGCCCGCTGGAGGAGCCACCCGTGACCACCGCCCATATCGTCTTCCTGCTCGGCCTCGTGTCCCTCCTCGTGGCCATGGCCCTGCGCAAGAACGTGATGATCCCGGCAGTGGTGGCGACGTTCGCCACCGCCCTCGCCTACGACGGCAACGTCGCGAACGCCGTGATGGCGGTGTTCCGGGCGACGCTCACCTCGGGCTCGGCGCTGTTCGAGATCTTCGTCGTCATCGCGGCGGTCACCTCGATGCTGGCCGCGATGCGGAGCATCGGCGCCGACGAGATGATGGTGCGGCCGATGAGCCGGTGGATGATCAACGGCCGCGTCGCCTACGTGGTGCTGTTCGTGTTCACCTATCTCCTGTCGCTGTTCTTCTGGCCGACGCCCGCCCTCGCGTTGATCGGGGCCGTGCTGCTGCCCGCCGCGATCAAGGCCGGGCTGCCACCCCTGGGTGCGGCGCTCGCCCTGGCGATCTCGGGTCAGGGGATGTCCATTGCCTCGGACTACGTGATCGGGCTGGCCCCGTCGATCTCCGCGAGCGGCGCCGGGGTGCCCGCCGACGACATCGCCGGTCGCGCGCTGGTGATCTCGCTGATCGTCGGCGTCGTCGCCGCGGCGCTGGCCTGGTTCCTCACCGTGCGCCGCCGGATGACGGGCGGCGCCGGCACGCCGGGGACGGGCGGCGGGGGCGGGCACCCCGGATCCGCGGCCGGCGGCGGCGCACGCAACCCCGTGCCGGCGAGCGCCGCGCCAGCGGAGCCCACGCCCGAGCGTGCGGTCGACGTTCTCGAGGACGAACTTCCCGGATACGACGAGGGCACCCGCATCACCGGCCGCCCGCGCCTGGCCCGCCGGTGGGCAGTCGGTGTACCGGCCGCGTTCGCCGCGGTGCTCGTCTACATGCTGCTCGGCCGGTTCACCGACCTCGTGCCGTGGTCGGACGGCGCCGGCGCGTCCCTGGTGGGCGGGACGGCGATGATCCTGATGGCACTGGTGACGGTCACCGCCCGCAGGCAGGAGGCGCTCGAGTTCTGCGCGACGCACTTCGTCGACGGCCTGTCCTACGCCTTCAAGGCGATGGGCATCATCCTTCCCGTCGCGGGATTCGTGTACATGGGCATCCCCGACTACTCCGGTGCGATCCTGGGTCTCGAGGACGGTACCGGCCCGGCCTTCCTGTTCGACGCCGTCGAGGGCGTGCAGGGCTTCATCCCGGACAACGGACTCTTCGTCGCCCTGAGCATGCTCGTGATCGGAATGGCGATGGGCCTGGACGGGTCCGGCTGGGCGGGCCTGCCGCTCACCGGCGGCCTGGCCGCCGCCCTCGCCCCGCAGTCGGGCATCGACACCGCGACGCTCGCCGCCATCGCCCAGAACGGCGCCACCTGGACCGGCGGGGGCACCCTGGTCATCTGGTCGTCCCTCGTCGTGGTGGCCGGCTTCTGCAAGGTCTCCGTCACCGACATGGTCCGCCACCTCGCCGTTCCCGTCGTGACCGGCCTCGTCGTCGCGACCCTGGCCGCCGTGGTCATCTGGTGACCTCGGCCGACGTGAGCACACCCGTCCCCGACTTTCCTTCTATCCCCTACCCCGAGGACCCGACGATGGATTCGATTCCCTTCCGTTACGACCCACAGCGCTGCGCGCTTGTCGTGATCGACATGCAGAACGACTTCTGCTCCCCGGACGGCGCCTTGGCGCGCTGCGGTTTCGACGTGACGGCCGCGGTCGCCATGGCACCGCGCCTCGCCGGCCTCATCGCATCGGCGCGGGCCGCCGGCGTGCAGATCGTGTTCGTCCGCACCCTTCACGACGAGACCACGGACACGCCACAGTGGCTCGGACGGGTCGGCGACGGACCCGACGCGGCCCGCACCGGGCTCACCTGCCGGCCGGACACCGCGGGCGCCGAATTCTACGGCGTCGCACCGCAAGACGCGGATGCGGTGGTCGTCAAGCACCGGTTCAGCGCGTTCGTCGGCACCGACCTCGACGACGTCCTGCGCTCACGGAACATCGAATCGCTGCTGTTCACCGGGGTGGCCACCGAGGTGTGCGTCGAGTCGAGCCTGCGCAGCGCCCTGTTCCACGAGTACTGGGTGTCCCTGGTGGAGGACTGCGCCGCGACCTACAGCCCGGCCGCTCACGATGCGTCGGTGGCCGTAGTGGCCCAGAACTTCGGCACCGTGGTGACCGCCGAGAAACTCCGGGCACTGTGGAGCGCGGCCCCCGTCTAGCGGCGGCGGGCGCCGGGATCGCTCAGGTGGCGCTGCGCTCGTCGGCGCCCATCGCGCCGAGCACGGCCCGGCGGGTGGCCGGACCGCCGGTGATCCGGCTCTCGCTCACGCCGTTGATCAGCAGCCGGCCCCAGCGCTGCTCGTCGAACTCGGCGGGCGCGGTCGAGTCGAGGAACTCCTCGACCACCCGCACGAACCGGATGGGATCGTCCCGGAACGGGAAATGGCCGGCGCCGCGGAAGACGTCGAGCCGGGAATGGGGCATCGCCGAATGCGCCAGGTGCGCGTGATCCACCGGGATCACGCTGTCGTGCTCACCCCAGATCAGCTGCACGGGCAGGTCCTCGGTCAGGTAGCAGCGGTCGAGCATCGTCACCACCTGACCACGCCAGTCCACGACGGCCCGCAGCGTGCGCAGGAACGCCTCGCACGCGGTGGGATCGGGCAATCCGCTCAGGACCCGGATCAGATCCGAGGTGTCGTGCAGCAGGACCCCGGGACGCAAGGGGGTGTCGTGCCACCGGCCCAGCAGGCCACCGGCAATGCGCATCGCGGGCATGGCGCCCGGTAGGCGCAGCAGCTTGAGCGCCTCGCTCAGCCCCGGCAGGGACAGCAGGCGCAACGCCGGGTGAACGTCCTTGGTGACGCCACCCGCGGCCACCAGGACGAGCCGGTCGACCATCTGCGGGAACTGGTACGCGAACTGCATCGCGACGCCGCCGCCGAGGGAGTGCCCGACCACGGTGACGCGCTCGATGCCCAGGACCGACAGCAGGTCACGCACACCGTTGGCGTACCCGGCGACCGAGTAGTCGCTGCGGGGCTTGTCGGAGCGGCCGTGGCCGAGCAGGTCCGGTGCGATGACCGTGTACCTGCGGGCCAGGTGCGGGATGACCTCCCGCCAGGTCGAGGAGTTGTCGCCGATCCCGTGGATCAGCAGCAGCGCAGGCCCCTCGCCGGCAATCCGGAACGCGCGACGGTACCCGTGGATGGTGCGGAAGACCATCCGCGTCTCCGTGTCCGGTACGCGCCGGAGGTTGCGTGTGCGCGATGAACCCATGTGTATCTCCTGACAGCCGGTCCCTACGACACCCCGGGGAGGCTCCCGCGATATCCCCGGGGGCATACCCAACCGCTCGTCGCGCCCCCCGCCAATGTGACGAGCGCCACATTTCTGCGCATCCCGCCCTCGACGAGACGAACTGGAACGCGTTATTGTTCGTTCGAACGAACACCACGAAGGGGGACGCAGCCGTATGACCGCACCACGGGCAGACACCCGAGCGCCCGGCCTCGCCGCCGAGGCCGCCGCCCTCGCCGCCGGCGCCACCACGTCCGTCGCCGCGACGCGCGCGGCCCTGGAACGCATCGAGGCCGGCAATCGCGCACTCAATGCCTTCCGTGGCGTCCGCCGGGAGCAGGCGCTCGCCGAGGCCGAGGAGGCCGACCGGCGTCTCGCCGCCGGCGTCCGTCTCCCCCTGCTCGGTGTGCCGGTCGCGGTGAAGGACGACACCGACATCGCGCACGAGATCACCGCGTTCGGATGCGCCGGCGAGTTCGCCGTCCGCGAGGAGGACGCGGAGGTGGTGCGGCGGCTGCGGGCCGCCGGCGCCGTGATCGTCGGCAAGACGAACACCCCCGAACTGGGGCAGTGGCCGTTCACCGGCGGCAGCGCCTTCGGCCACACCCGCAACCCCTGGCACCGGGACCACACCCCCGGCGGTTCGTCGGGGGGCAGCGCCGCCGCGGTCTCGGCGGGCCTGGTGTCCGCGGCGCTCGGCTCCGACGGCGCCGGATCGGTCCGCATCCCGGCCGCCTGGACCAACCTTGTGGGAATCAAGCCGCAACGCGGCCGCATCTCGATGTGGCCCGACCCCGAGGCCTTCCACGGCCTCACCACCCACGGCACCCTGGCACGCACGGTCGCCGACGCCGCACTGCTGCTCGACGCCGTCGCGGGCAACCACGTCGGCGACCTGCACGAAGCCGAAGCCGTCACGGTGTCCGACGCCGTGGGTCGCGATCCGGGCCGGCTGCGGATCGCGCTCTCGCTCGCGCGCCCCTACACCGCCACCCGCACCCGACTGCACGCCGAGATCCGCGCGCGCGTCGAAGCCCTCGCCGGCACGCTGCGTGCCCTCGGCCACGACGTGACCGTCGCCGACCCGGCCTACGGAAAGCTGCTGGGCCTGAACTTCCTGCCCCGGTCGATGGCCGGCATCGACGACTGGGTGCGGCGGCTGCCCGACCCGGCCCTCGCCGACCCGCGCACCCGCGCGAACGCCCGCACCGGCCGGCTGCTGCGCGGCCGTCCGCTGCGCGCCGCTCGCGCCGCCGAACCACGCATCCGCCGGCGCATCGGCACGATCTTCGACCGCTTCGACGTCATCCTCGCCCCCACCACCGCCACCCCACCCCCGGTGGTGGAGGCGATGGACGGCCTCGGGGGCTGGGCCACCGACAAGGTGATCACGGCCGCCTGCCCCTACACCTGGCCGTGGAACGTCCTGGGCTGGCCGAGCGTGAACATCCCGGCGGGCTTCACCGGATCGGGCCTGCCGGTCGGCGCCCAGCTCATGGGACACGAGAACGCGGAGCCCCTGCTGATCTCCCTCGCCGCCCAGCTCGAGTCGGAACTGCGCTGGGATCGTCACACGCCGCAGCGGTGGTGGTGACCTCGATGGGCACGGACGTCCGCGGCGCGATCGTGGCCGCGACCCTGCATCTGATCGGCACGGACGGCATCGCCGCGATCACCAACCGCCGCATCGCCGCCCGGGCGGGAGTCTCCCTCGGCTCGATCACCTACCACTTCCCCACCCAGTCCGACCTGCTGCGGTCGGCGCTGACGACGTTCGTCGCAGACGAGACCACGCGGTTGCGGGATCTGGCGGAGGACTACCGTGGTCGCGGACTGAGCCTGGCCGACGCCGCGGCACTCACCGGACAGGTCGCCGAGGACCTGTCGTTCTCGGCGGAGCGGATCGCGCCGTTCGAGCTCTACGTCCAGGCCGGCCGGGATCCGCAGTTGCGGGAGGCGGCGGCCCGATGCTGGGCCGCCTACGACGCGCTGACCGTGACCATCCTCACCGAACTCGGTGTCCCCCGACCGGAGTCGGTCGCCCCGACCCTGGTCGCGACCATCACCGGACTCCAGCTGCGCCGCCTGGCCACCGGCGCCGCGCCCGACCTCTCGGCGGCGGTGCTGCAGCTGGTGCGCAGCACGGTGCCCGCCGCGGCGGACTGACCGCGGGCCGCACACGGGTCAGGCCAGGGTCGCCACCACGAAGACCGCATACGCGACGAGCGCACTCCACGCGACGGCGTCGACGGCCCGGCGCGGGGCGCGCGTCGCGAACAGGGCCGACGCCGCGGCCAGCAGCATCCAGCACGCCGGATGGGCGTAGCGGATCGCGGCCGACTGCACGCCGGTCGTCTCGTCGGCTCGCGCGGGCACGACGAAGAGCCACAGCACGGCGAACGCCGACGAGGCGAGCGCAAGGAGGAGACCGAACGCGACGCGGTGACGCACGATCATGCCTCGCAGACCGCCTCCGGGGTCACCGGCCACGACCACCTCCCGGGCGGACCCGACCGGTCGGCGCGAGCGATGCGGGAGAGGGCACTGCGCATCCCTTCCTGTCGGGGCCCCTCCGACGACACCGCACGCGACGGTCAGAAGCCGAGGCGGCCGAGTTGCTTCGGATCGCGCTGCCAGTCCTTGGCGACCTTCACGTGCAGATCGAGGTAGATCTTCACCCCGAGCAGCTTCTCGATCTGGGAGCGGGCAGCGGTGCCCACCTCACGCAGGCGGGCGCCGCCCTTGCCGATCACGATGCCCTTCTGGCTCGGCCGCTCCACGTACAGCAGCGCATGCACGTCGAGCAGCTCGCCCTGCTTCTCGGTGCGACCCTCCCGCTCGGTGATCTCCTCGATCACCACCGCGAGCGAGTGGGGCAGCTCGTCGCCGAGTCCCTCGAGTGCGGCCTCCCGGATCAGCTCGGCCATGAGCGTCTCCTCGGGCTCGTCGGTCAGTTCGCCGTCGGGGTAGAACGCCGGCCCGGGTTCCATGTGCGAGGCGAGGACGTCGATGAGGACCTCGAGCTGCTCGCCCGAGGTGGCGGACACGGGCACGACGTCCACGTCCGGTCCGAGCAGCTCGGAGACGGCGAGCAGCTGCGGCGCGATCCGCTCCTTGCTCACCTTGTCGATCTTCGTGACGATGCCGATCAGCTTCGTGCGCGGGGCGACCTGCCGCACCTGTTCGACGATCCAGCGGTCGCCGGGGCCGATCTTCTCGTCGGCCGGGATGCACACGCAGACCGCGTCGACCTCCGAATAGGTGTCGCGCACCAAGTCGTTGAGCCGCTGCCCGAGCAGCGTCCGCGGCCGATGCAGGCCGGGGGTGTCCACGAGGATGATCTGTGCGTGTTCACGGTGCACGATGCCCCGGATGGTGTGCCGGGTGGTCTGCGGACGCGACGAGGTGATCGCAATCTTGCTGCCCACGAGCGCATTCGTCAGCGTCGACTTCCCGGTGTTGGGCCGTCCGACGAAACACACGAAGCCGGAACGGAAGTCGGGGTCGGTCATACGAGCTCCTCGTCTGCGGTGCCGGCGGTGCGGATCGGCACGGTGGGTGTCGTGGCGTCGACGGCCGCGGTCACCCGTCGACCGATTCCTCGGCGGCGGTCTCGGCCGTCTCCGTCGCGGGGACCCGTTGCACGTACACGGTGTTGATGCGGACCCGGCCCCGGGCGTCGCGGCCGCCCTCGCCGCGCAGCCGCAGACCGTGGGTCTCCACTTCGGAACCCGGCAACGGTACCCGGCCGAGCACGAACCCGAGCAAACCGCCGACTGTGTCGACCTCGATGTCGTCGAGCGCAACGTCGAACAGGTCACCGAGGTCCTCGACGGGCAACCGCGCGGAGACCCGGAAGGTGTCGTCGCCGAGATCCTCGACGGGCGCGATCTCTCCGGTGTCGTACTCGTCGGCGATCTCGCCGACGATCTCCTCGATGATGTCCTCGATGGTGACCAGCCCGGCGATGCCGCCGTACTCGTCGACGAGCAGCGCCATGTGGTTGCGGTCGCGCTGCATGTCGGCCAGCAGATCGTCGAGGCGCTTGGAATCCGGCACGAACACCGCCGGGCGCATCACCTCGGCGACGGTCACGCTCCGGCCGCCGTCGCGCGAATAGTAGGTCTGCTGCACCAGGTCCTTGAGATACACGACGCCGCGGATGTCGTCGACGTTCTCGCCGATCACCGGGATGCGGGAGTGTCCGCTGCGCACCGCGAGCGACGTCGCCTGGCCGGCGGTCTTGTCCACCTCGATCCACACCATCTCGGGGCGCGGCACCATCACCTCGCGTGCGGTGGTGTCACCGAAGTCGAACACCGACTGGATCATTCGCCGTTCCTCGGCGGCGACGACGCCGCGCTCCTGCGCCATGTCCACCAGCTCGCGCAGTTCGATCTCGTTGGCGAACGGCCCGTTCCGGAATCCCCGGCCGGGGGTGATCGCGTTGCCGATCAGGATCAGCAGCCGGCTCAGCGGGCCGAGCAGGACACCGATCACGCGCAACGGCACGGTCCCGGCCAGGGCGATGGGGTACGCGTGCTGGCGACCGAGGGTTCGGGGGCCCACGCCGATCACCATGTAGTCCACGAGCACCATGATCACGGCGCTGGCCACCAGCGCCCCGGTGTGGCCCATCCAGTCGAGCAGCGCCGCCACCAGCACCACCGTCGCGGTGATCTCGCACAGGATGCGCAGCAGCACCATGAGATTGACGTACCGCGGCCGGTCCTCGAGGATCACCAGCAGCTTCTGCGCGCTGGGCCGCTCGCCCTTGGCGAGTTCCTCCACGCGGGCCGGGGAGACGGTGTTCAGCGCCGAGTCGACCGCCGCGAACAGCCCGCCGAGCGCCACCAGCACGACGGCGACGACGACGAGCGCGGGGGCGCTCACGCCAGTGCTCCGATCACGAGGCCGCTACCGCTCGGTCGGGTCGAAGAAGCCGGCCTTGCCGAGGAGCTGCTGATCGCGGGCCGCGAGCCTGGCCTCGTGCTCGGCGCGCCGCAGTTCCTCGTACCACTCCTCGAGGAGCTGGTTCTGCAGACCGAACATCTCCTTCTCCTCGTCGGGCTCGGCGTGGTCGTACCCGAGCAGGTGCAGCATCCCGTGGACCGTGAGCACGGCGAGTTCGTGCGCGAGCGAATGGCCGGCCTTCTCGGCCTGTTCCGCGGCGAAGGACGGGCACAGCACGATGTCGCCGAGCATCGAGGGGCCGGGCTCGGGGGCGTCGGGGCGGCCGCCGGGCTCGAGTTCGTCCATGGGGAAGGACATCACGTCGGTGGGGCCGGGCAGGTCCATCCAGCGCATGTGCAGATCGGCCATGGTGTCGGAGTCGACGAGCACCATCGACAGTTCCGCGGCCGGATGCACGTCCATCCGGGCGATGACGAACCGCGCGATGTCGATCAGGTCCTCCTCGGCGACGTCCATCCCCGATTCGTTCGAGATCTCGATGCTCATCTGTGGCGTTCCTTCTGGGCAAATGCGGACACGGCGGGTACGAGACGGGCGGGGCCCTCGGTCACGGTCACCGGCGCGGCACCCGGCTCTGGGCTGCTGCCCGCCGCTGGGCCCGGTTGCCCATGGCGACGCCGGCCGGCCGATCGGCCTCGAAACGCTCGTAGGCGTCGACGATGTCGGAGACGAGCCGGTGCCGCACCACGTCGCTGCTGTCGAGGACGGCGAAATGGATGCCGTCGATGCCCTCGAGGATCTCGGCGGCGGCCGCCAGGCCGGAGCGGGCACCGCCGGGCAGGTCCACCTGCGTGGTGTCGCCGGTGACGACGATCTTGGAACCGAAGCCGAGACGCGTCAGGAACATCTTCATCTGCTCGGCGGTGGTGTTCTGCGCCTCGTCGAGGATGATGAACGCGTCGTTGAGGGTGCGTCCGCGCATGTACGCCAGCGGCGCGACCTCGATGACCCCGGCCTGCATCAGCTTCGGGATGGCTTCCGGGTCCATCATGTCGTGCAGCGCGTCGTGCAGCGGGCGCAGGTACGGGTCGATCTTCTCGTGCAGCGTGCCCGGCAGGAAGCCGAGCCGCTCCCCGGCCTCGACGGCGGGCCGGGTGAGGATGATGCGGGTGACCTGCTTCGACTGCAGCGCCTGCACGGCCTTGGCCATGGCGAGGTACGTCTTGCCGGTGCCCGCGGGCCCGATGCCGAACACGATCGTGTTGGTGTCGATGGCGTCGACGTAGCGCTTCTGGTTGAGGGTCTTGGGCCGGATGGTCTTGCCGCGCCGGGACAGGATGTCGAGGCTGAGGACGTCGGCCGGCGAGTCGGACAGACCCTGCGTGAGCATGCCCACGGTGCGGCGCACCGCGTCCGGGGTCACCGCCTGCCCGCGTCCGACGAGGGTGACGAGCTGCCCGAGCACCCGTTCCGCGAGCGCGACGTCCGCCGGCGCGCCGGTGAGGGTGACGGAGTTGCCGCGTACGTGGATGTCCGCACCGAGAGCCCGTTCGAGGGCGATGAGATTCTCGTCGGCCGAGCCGAGCAGCGGCGCCGCAGCTTCGGGCGGCAGGTCCAGGTGGGAACGGACGGTGGTCCGTTCGGCGTTCCCGGTGTCTCGGGTGTCGTCTGGTTCACTCACGTGGACGGTACGGCCTGCTTTCGGTTCGTCTCGCGCACGACGGGCGTCGTGACGATGCCAGTCTAGCGCCGGGCGTCCCCGCGCCCCACCGCATTGCCGCCCGGGCCGTGCGCCGCGCGCCGATCCCGCTGCGCTCGCTGGGCCCGCTGGACGACGTCGACGGCCCGCTCCGGCGGGACCCCCATGAGGACGAGGGCGGCCAGGGCGACGGTCTCCCCGGCGTCGTGCACCACCCCGAGATTGGCCTGCTCGAGGGTCGCCATGGTGAGCCCCTCGAGCATCCCGACGAGGACGACGGCCGGAAGGTAGGCGGAGAACACCCCCGACCGGCAGCCCCGCTCCACGATCGCGAGGGTGCGGGCGCGCAGCGGGGCGATGAGTTCGCCGATGCGCTCGTCGCCGACCTCCTTGCGCGCGAAGGACAGCAGCACGCGGAAGCGGTCACCGACGGGCCAGGTCATCAGGGCCGCGGCGGCGAGCGCCAGGTCGGGCTCCTCGGGGTCCGGCCGGTCGACCGCGGCGGCGAGCGCGGCAGCCGCCTCCTCGGCGATGCCGTCGACGAGCGCCTCGCGGTTCGGGAAGTGGGCATAGACGGTGCGGCGCACCACGCCGGCGGCCTGCGCGACGTCGTCCATGCTGGCGTCCGGGTCGGCGGCGAAACACCCCATCGCCGCCTCGAGGATCCGGGCTCGGTTCCCGCTCGTCCGCCGCCGCGGTCCCCGGACCGGTTCCGCCACGCTGACACCTTCTTCCGCCGCCGGGTGTGACGTCCGTCAACTTTACTTGCACACGAGTGTGCAAATTTCTAACTTGCACAGTGTTGTGCAAATTGCTGCCGATGCCCGCATCCCGTGAGGAGCGCCGATGACCTCGATCCTGACCCGCTCGACCGCAGATCCCACCCGCCCGTATCCGCGACGGTGGGCCGGCCTCGCCGTGCTCTGCCTGAGCCTGCTGATCGTCGTGATGGCGAACACCGCGCTGATCGTCGCGGCGCCGAGCATGCTGCGCGAACTGCGGCTCACCAGCACCGACATGCAGTGGGTGATCGACGGCTACACCGTCCCCTACGCCGCGCTGATGCTGCTCGCCGGCGTCCTCGGCGACCGCTACGGCCGGCGGCGCGCCCTCCTCGCCGGCCTGGCCGTCTTCGCCGCGGGGGCCGTGTTCGGCAGCCTCGCCGGCACCGCGACCGAGGTGATCGTCGCCCGCATCACCATGGGGGTCGGCGCCGCGGTGATCATGCCCGCAACCCTGTCCCTGCTCGTCGCCATGTTCCCGGCCTCGGAACGGCCCCGCGCCATCGCCGCCTGGGCCGCGACCTCCGGACTGGCGATCGCGCTCGGCCCGTTGCTCGCGGGCTGGCTGCTCGAACAGCACGCGTGGGGTTCGACCTTCCTCATCAACGTGCCGATCGCGGCGTTCGCCGCGGTCGCGGCGCTCGCGCTGGTGCCGCCGTCCCGGGCCGAGCACCTCACCCGCATCGACTGGGCCGGCGGCGCCCTGTCCGTGGCGGCCGTCGGCGCCCTGGTCTTCGGCATCATCGAGGGCTTCCACTTCGGTTGGAACGCAACGTCGTTCGGATCCGTGGCGGTCGCGGCCCTCGCCGGTGCCGCGTTCGTCGCCTGGGAACTGCGCCACCCGCAGCCGCTGCTGGACCTCGGGCGGGTCACCGACCGTTCCGTCGGCGGCGCGTGCCTGTCCGTGCTGCTGCTCTTCCTCGCGTCGTTCGGGGCGATCTACTTCGTGGCGCAGCACTTCCAGTTCGTGTTCGGCTACAGCCCCCTCGACACCGGTCTGCGCCTGCTCCCCCTGGCCGGGGCCGTGTCGATCGGATCGGCCGTGAGCGGGCGGCTGGCCCCACGCCTCGGTGCCCGCGTCGCGATCGGTGCCGGAACGGCCGTCGCCGCGGCCGGCGTCCTCGCTCTCGCCCTCGTCGACGACGGTTCCGGATACGGGCTGTTCCTCGTCTCGCTCGTGCTCCTCGGCCTCGGCATCGGGCTGGCCGCACCCCCGGCCACGGACCTCGTGATGAGCGGATTCCCCGAGTCCGACCTCGGCGCCGCAGGGGGCCTGAACGACACCGCGGTCGAGCTCGGCGGATCCCTCGGCATCGCCGTGCTGGGCTCGGTGCTGGCCACCACCTACCAGCGCGAGATCTCCGGATTCCTCACGGGACTGCCGCTCGCGACTCTCGACGGGCCGATGGCCGCCCAGGCCGACGCGGCCGTCGCTGCGGCGGGCGATTCGGTCGGCGGTGCGGCGATCGTCGCCGAGGAGCTGGCGAAGAACCCGTTCGTCTCCTCCTACGCCCAGCCGCTTCTCGACGCATCGGCCTCCGCCTTCTCGCAGGCGATCACGTCGGCGAGTCTCGTCGGCGGCCTTGCCCTGGCCGTCGGCGCCGTCGTCGTCGTCGCGGTCCTGCCCCGCCGCGGCTGAGCGCTCAGCCCGCCGAGCGCGCCCCCGAGCCCAGCGGTTCGGGGGCGAGCAGCAGGTCGCGCGACAGTGCCCAGCTGCGGGTCCGCTTGTCGAGGAACGCGAAGTGGTCCTCCCCGTCGACGACGTGCAGTTCCACCGGATCGCCCGCGGCGACCGCCGCCGCGGCATAGCGCTCGGCGACCTTCACCGGCACCTGGGCGTCCTCGGTGCCGTGCACGAGAGCGACCGGCACACCGATCGGCACCCGGTGCCGGGGCGACGCCGACCGGTACAACTCCGGATCCGCGTCGTAGGGCTGACCGAACAGGTCCTCGATGTACCCGATCCGCCGGCCGCGTTCACCCGCGGACGCGAGGTCGAGCGCACCCGCCTGGGAGACGACGAGTTCGGGGCGCACCTGCGAGCGCTGACCCGCGAGCCACACGGCGAGCTGACCGCCGGCCGAGTGCCCGACGACCCGCACCCGGGCCGGATCGAGTTCGACACCCGCGGCCAGGGCCCGCTCGGCCACCGCGGTGGCGACGGCGTCGAGGGCCGCGACGACGTCGGCGGACATCTCCGGCCACCGCCCGCCCGCGCCGAGCCGCCGGTACTCGACGTTCCACGCCGCCACACCGTGCGCGGCGAGTTCGAGCGACAGCGGCGTGCCGAGGTTGAGGTGGTACTTCCCGCTCCAGAAGCCGCCGTGGACCACCATCACGACGGGCACGGGCCCGGCCGGATCCGCGGCGTCCGGCAGGTACAGGTGGCCGAACTGCTGCGGCTGCGGACCGTAGGCGATACGGGTTCGGGACATGCGTGACACGCTAGTGCAGCGGCAGCCGCGCACCGTGCGGGAGCCGCAGGGGCTCATGTGGACGACCAGCTTCCCGCGCGGGAGGCGATCGTCGGCTCCGGCAGCTACCCGACGTTCGCCCGGACACTCGTCGCACTCTCCGCGGAGGGCTACGACTTCGACCTCGACCACCTGTTCGAGCTAGGCCTGGGTGCGCCGCTCGACGGCCTGGCCGTACGGCTCGACCGCCGGGCCCCGTGAAGCGCGGTCCGCGCGGCGAGATCCCCAGGAAAACCCGGAACCGGAAGCCTCCGAACGCGTTCCGGAGCCGGTTCCCGGGTCATTCGACGGGCCGGGCGCTCCACCGTGCGGTGAGCACTCCCACCGCTCCGAGCGCGACGGCCGCGGCGGTGGACGTTCGCAGCACCGTCGGCCCGAGCAGCACCGGCCGGGCCCCCGCGGCCGTCAGCGCCGCGATCTCGGCGTCGTCGACGCCGCCCTCCGGCCCGACCACAAGCATCAGCTCGGGGACGTCGGCCAGCGGCAGCACGGCGAACGGTTCGGTTGCCGACTCGTGCAGGACCGCCGCGACACCCCCGCGGGCGACGGTCGCGCGCACGGCCTCGGCGACGCCCGCGGTCCGCTGGACCGGCGCCACCTCGGGAACGTGGGCGCGCCGGGACTGTTTCGCGGCCGCCACCGCGACGGCCTGCCATCGCGCGACGCCCTTGGCCGCCTTCGGCCCGTCCCAGCGGGCGACGCACCGCGCGGCCTGCCACGGCACGAACGCGTCGGCACCCGCCTCCGTCGCCAGCTCCACGGCCAGTTCGGAACGATCGGACTTCGGCAACGCCTGCACCACGGTGACCCACGGGCGCGGTGCGGGGACCTCGCGCCGAGCCAGGACGCGGGCCTCGAGCCGGTCCTTTGCGGTGGCCGTCACCTCCACGTCGGCGACGTGGCCGTGGCCGTCCGACAGGACGAGGCGCTCACCCACCGCGATGCGCCGCACCGTCGCCGCATGGCGGCCCTCCTTGCCGTCGAGGACCGCGACAGCCCCGGCCTCGGGCAGCGGATCGAGATAGAACAGGGTTGCGGCCACCGCCCGGGCCTCAGCGCGCGCTGAACGCGTCGCGCAGCCGGGAGAAGAAGCCCCCGGCGTGCTGCGAGCCGGTGGTGACGACCTCGGGCACCTCGTGCTCGCGCTTGCGACGGAACTCCTCGAGGAGCTTGGACTGCTTGCCGTCGAGCTTCGACGGGACCACCACCTCGAGGTGGGCGTGCACGTCCCCGCGCACCCCGGAGCGCAGTTTGGGCATGCCGTGGCCCCGCAGCACCGCCACCGACCCGGGCTGCGTGCCGGGTTCGACGGTGATCTCGGCGGGTCCGTCGATGAGGGTGTCGAGCACGACGGTGGTGCCCAGCGCCGCGTCGACCATCGGGATCCGGATCGTGCAGTGCAGGTCGTCGCCGTCGCGCACGAACACGTCGTGCGCCTGCTCGATGATCTCGACGTACAGGTCGCCGGCGGGGCCGCCGCCGGGGCCGACCTCGCCCTGCGCGGCCAGCCGGATGCGCATGCCGTTGCTGACACCGGCCGGCACCTTGACCGTGATCTCGCGGCGGGCCCGCACCCGGCCGTCGCCGCCGCACTTGCGGCACGGGTCCGGGATCGTCTCGCCGGCGCCGCGACAGGTCGGGCACGGCCGCGAGGTCATCACCTGGCCGAGGAACGAGCGCTGCACCGACTGCACCTCACCGGCGCCGCCGCACGTCTCGCAGCGCACGGGCTTGGAGTCGCCGTTGGTACCGGACCCGGCGCAGCCGTCGCACAGGATCGCGGTCTCCACGGCGATCTGCTTGCTGACACCGGTGGCGCACTCCTCGAGCGTCAGCCGGGTGCGCAGCAGCGAGTCCGCGCCGGGCTGGACGCGGCCCCTGGGCCCGCGGGACGTGGTGGCCCCGCCACCGAAGAACGCCTCGAACACGTCGCCGAGGCCGCCGAAGCCGGCACCGGAGAAGCCACCGCCCGCCCCCGGCCCGGACCCGAGCGGATCCCCGCCGAGGTCGACGATGCGCCGCTTCTCCGGGTCGGAGAGCACCTCGTACGCTGTGGAGATCTCCTGGAACCTCTTCTGCGCCGCCTCGTCCGGGTTCACATCCGGGTGGTGCTCGCGCGCGAGCTTGCGATACGCCCGCTTGATCTCCTGATCGGTCGCGTTCTTCGACACGCCGAGCGTCCCGTAGTAGTCCCGTGCCACGTGAGTTCTTCGTCCTTCTCTATTCGCACAGCTGTTGTGTCGTCGGATGGTCCGTCCGCGCCGCCCGGCGCTCAGCGTTCGCCGAGTACCTCACCGATATAGCGGGCGACCGCAGCCACCGACGCAATGGTCCCCGGGTAGTCCATCCGGGTGGGGCCGAGCACACCGAGGCCGCCGAAGACGGTGCCCGCGGCACCGTACCCGGTGGACACCACGGACGTGCCGCGCATCTGCTCGACCTGGGTTTCCTCGCCGATCCGCACCGTCACGCGGCCGGCGTCCTGCGTCGCCGCCAGCAGCTTGAGGACCACTACCTGCTCCTCGAGCGCCTCGAGCACGGTACGCAGCGAGCCGGGGAAGCCGGCGTGCGGGTCGAAGTCGGCGGCGTTACGCGTCAGGTTCGCCGTGCCGCCGAGCACGAGCCGCTCCTCGGGATGCTCGACGAGGGTTTCCACCAGCACGGTTGCGCAGCGGATGACCGCATCGCGCAGCTCGTCGGGCGCATCCTCGGCCAGCTCGCTCACCGCGATCGACGCCGCGGCGAGCCGCTTACCGGTCAGCGCGGCACCGAGCAGGTCCCGCAGCCGCGACAGGTCCTCCTCGCCGAGGACGTCACCGAGCTCGACGATGCGCTGGTCCACCCGGCCGGAGTCGGTGATGAGCACCAGCAGCAACCGGGCGGGGGTCAACGCGACCACCTCGAGGTGGCGGACCGACGAAGCCGACAGCGTGGGGTACTGCACCACCGCCACCTGCCGGGTCAGCTGCGCCAGCAGCCGGACGCCGCGCCGCAGCACGTCGTCGAGGTCCACACCCGACTCGAGGAACTGCAGGATCGCCCGGCGCTCGGCCCCCGAGAGGGGCTTGACGTCGGCGATCCGGTCGACGAACTGGCGGTAGCCCTTGTCCGTGGGAACCCGGCCGGAGCTGGTGTGCGGCTGGGTGATGTACCCCTCGGCCTCGAGCACGGCCATGTCGTTGCGGACCGTCGCGCTGGATACGCCCAGGTTGTGGCGCTCGACGAGCGTCTTCGAACCGATGGGTTCCTTGGTGGACACGTAATCGGCCACGATCGCTCGCAACACCTGGAAGCGCCGTTCCTCGGTGCTCGACATCCCGCCCACCTCCGTCTCTGCTGTCGCACCCGGAACGGCACGCACCACCGCAGGACGGTGCACTGCGTGCCGTTTCGCTCCAGTTTAGTCGCCGGTCCCGGACGGCGAGCGGGACGGCGCCCGCCGGCGAGGCGTCGTAAGTTGGTGCCATGATTTTCAAGGGCGTCCGGGACGGCAAGCCGTATCCCGACCACGGGCTCTCGCTGCGCGACTGGGCGCAGATCCCGCCCCGGCAGGTGCGGCTCGACCAGATCGTCACCACCACGAAGGTGCTCGAGCTCGACCGGCTGCTGTCGGAGGACTCCACCTTCTACGGCGACCTCTTCCCGCACGCGGTCCAGTGGAAGGGTGTGCTGTACCTCGAGGACGGCCTGCACCGGGCCGTGCGCTCGGCGCTGCGCAACCGCACCGTCCTGCATGCGCGAGTGTTCGACTACGACGCCCTGTTCCCTCACGCCCCGGACGCCGACACCACCGAGGCGTAGATATCGCACCGCTGCGCGGCCGGAACATCGCACCGCTGCGCGGTCGGGACATCGCACCGCTGCGCGGTCAGGACATCGCACCGCTGCGCGGTGAGGGCGCCGGGCGGCTGCGCGGTCAGGTCAGGATCGCGCGCACCACCGCGTCGGCGAGGAGCCGGCCGCGATCGGTGAGCACCAGCCGGCCGGCGCGCAGGTCGGCGAGGCCGTCCGCGACGACGGTCTCGGCGGCGCGTCGTTCCTCGGGGGCGAGCACGTCCAGCGGCAGGCCGGTGCGCAGCCGCACCTCGAGCATCACCCGTTCGGTGTGGACGTCGCCGGCGGTGAGCAGTTCGCTGCCCCCGACCGGGAGCCCGCCGGCGGCGAGCGCGTCCGCGTAGCGCGCCGGGTGCTTGACGTTCCACCAGCGGACGCCGCCGACGTGGCTGTGCGCGCCCGGCCCGGCCCCCCACCAGTCGCCGCCGTCCCAGTAGCCGAGGTTGTGGGCGCACCGCGCCGACGGATCGCCGGCGCGCGCCCAGTTCGACACCTCGTACCAGGTCAGGCCGGCGGCCTCGAGCCGCGCGTCGATGCGCTCGTAGCGGGCCGCGAGCACGTCGTCGTCGGGGGCCGGCAGTTCGCCCCTGCGCACCCGGCGGGCGAGCGCGGTGCCGTCCTCGACGATCAGCGCGTAGGCCGAGACATGATCGACGTCCGCAGCGAGCACGGCGTCGAGGGACGCGTCGAGGTCCTCGTCCCGCTCGCCGGGGGTGCCGTAGATCAGGTCCAGGTTGACGTGGTCGAATCCGGCGGCCCGCGCCTCGCCCGCGGCCGCGACGGCCCGGCCCGGGGTGTGCGTGCGGTCGAGCACCGCGAGCACGTGCGGAGCGGCGGACTGCATGCCCAGCGACACGCGGGTGTAACCGGCCCCGCGGATGCCGTCGAAGAACTCCGGCGACGTCGATTCCGGGTTGGACTCCGTCGTCACCTCCGCGCCCGGGGCGAGGCCGAAGCTCGACCGGACCGCCGCGAGCACCTGCGACAGGCCGTCGGCACCGAGCAGCGACGGGGTGCCACCGCCGACGAAGACGGTCTGCGCCGCCGGGGCGCCGAGCAGTCGCGCCGCGATGTCGAGCTCGCTGCGCAACCCCTCGAGCCACGACTGCGGAGACGCGGACGTGCCGAGCTCTCCGGCGGTGTAGGTGTTGAAGTCGCAATAGCCGCAGCGGCTCGCGCAGAACGGGACGTGCACGTACACGCCGAACGGGCGGGAACCGACACCGGCGAGGGCCGAGGCCGGCAATTCGAACCCTGCTCCGACTCCGACATTGGTTCCACTCACTCCCCCAGTGTTCCAGAAGGCCGACCGGAGCCCGCCGCCCGGACACGGCCCGGACACGCCACCCCGGCCCGGCGCTGTCACCTCGGCATTTCCCCGAAATTCGGCGTAAATACCGCCACGTTTCGAGAACAGGCCCGTGACATGGCACAATGGTCCGCATGACCGGACCCGGAGTGCGACTCGTGGCGCGACGCCACGTCGACCTCAAGCGTGTCTGTGCATCGCGGTGTCTGTCCTGCACCGCCGGTTTCTGCGCCGACTGTCGATAGTCGGCCCCACCCCCGGCAGCCCCCGCTTCCCGCCGGGTCGAGGCATGTCCGCGCCGGGCTCAGCCCGCCCTGCCGATCCCGATCCGGTCCCTCGCGAACTCCAGGAGTACCCGTATGTCGTCGACCACCGACGTCTCCCCCGCCGGCGATACGACCGAAACCGCCGCGGCCCGCCGCCGCCCGGCCCGGCCCGCCAAGCAGCGCGCGGAGGGCCAGTGGGCCCTCGGCTACCGTGAGCCGCTCAACCCCAACGAGCAGGTCAAGAAGGACGACAACCCGCTCAACGTGCGCCGGCGCATCGAAGACATCTACGCGCACACGGGATTCGACGGAATCGACCGGAGCGACCTGCGCAACCGCTTCCGCTGGTGGGGCCTGTACACGCAGCGCGAACAGGGCTACGACGGCACCTACACCGGCGACGAGAACATCGATCTGCTCGAGGCGAAGTACTTCATGATGCGGGTGCGCTGCGACGGCGGCGCCCTGAACCTCGCGCAGTTGCGCACGATCGCGGGGATCTCGACCGAGTTCGCTCGCGACACCGCCGACCTGTCGGACCGCGAGAACGTCCAGTACCACTGGATCGAGGTCGAGAACGTCCCGGAGATCTGGCGCCGTCTCGAATCCGTCGGCCTGAAGACCACCGAGGCGTGCGGCGACTGCCCCCGCGTGGTGCTCGGTTCCCCCCTCGCCGGCGAGTCCCTCGACGAGATCATCGACGGCACACCGGCGGTCGAGGAGATCGTCCGCCGCTACATCGGCGACCCGAAGTACTCGAACCTGCCGCGCAAGTTCAAGACCGCGATCTCCGGTCAGCAGGACGTGGTGCACGAGATCAACGACGTCGCGTTCGTCGGCGTGAACCACCCCGAGCACGGCCCCGGCTTCGACCTGTGGGTCGGCGGCGGCCTGTCGACGAATCCGATGCTGGCGCAACGGGTCGGCGCGTGGATCCCGCTCGCCGAGGTGCCCGACGTGTGGGAGGCCGTCGTGTCGGTCTTCCGCGACTACGGCTACCGCCGCCTGCGCTCGAAGGCGCGGCTGAAGTTCCTGATCAAGGACTGGGGCGTCGAGAAGTTCCGGGACGTTCTCGAAACGGAATACCTGAAGCGGCCGCTGCTGGACGGACCCGCGCCGGAGAAGCCGGCGCGCCCGATCGACCACGTGGGCGTGCAGAAGCTGCGCAACGGGCTCAACGCGGTCGGCGTCGCCCCCATCGCGGGCCGGGTCTCCGGCACGATCCTCGCCGCCGTCGCCGACGCGGCCGAGAAGGCCGGATCCGATCGCATCCGCTTCACGCCGTACCAGAAGCTCATCGTGCTCGACGTCGCCGACGAGAAGGTCGATCAGCTGATCGCCGACCTCGGCGAACTGGGCCTGCCCGCGAACCCGACGCCGTGGCGCAAGAACCTGATGGCCTGCACGGGCATCGAGTTCTGCAAGCTCTCGTTCGTCGAGACCCGCAAGCGCTCGCAGGCGCTGGTGCCCGAGCTCGAGCAGCGCCTCGCCGACATCAACGCCCAGCTGGACGTTCCGGTGACGATCAACATCAACGGCTGCCCCAACTCGTGCGCGCGTTCGCAGGTCGCCGACATCGGCTTCAAGGGCCAGCTCGTCGACGACGGGGACGGCAACCAGGTGGAGGGTTTCCAGGTGCACCTCGGCGGGACGCTCGGCATGGATGCCGCGTTCGGCCGCAAGCTGCGCCAGCACAAGGTGACCAGCGCCGAGATGGGCGACTACATCGAGCGCGTGGTGCGCAACTTCGTCAAGCACCGCACTGCGGGAGAACGCTTCTCGCAGTGGGTGCTGCGCGCGGACGAGGCCGATTTGCGATGACCGGGGAGCAGACGATCGAAGGACGGAACGTGACCACGACACGGACAACGGAGGAACTGAGGGAGCTGGCCGCGCAGGGGGCGGCCACTCTCGACGGCGCCTCGGCGCGGGAACTGCTGCAGTGGACCGAGGAGAACTTCGGCGACTCGTACATCGTGGCGTCGAACATGCAGGACGGGGTGCTCGTGCACCTCGCGGCGCAGGTGCATCCCGGCGTGGACGTGCTGTTCCTCGACACCGGTTACCACTTCGCGGAGACCCTCGGCACCCGTGACGCCGTGGCGCAGGTGTACGGCGTCAACCTGGTCGAGGCCAAGGCGCAGCAGACGGTGGCCGAGCAGGACGCACTGCTCGGCAAGGATCTGTTCGCGCGGGACCCCAACGAGTGCTGCCGCCTGCGGAAGGTGGTGCCGCTGAAGGAGACCCTGAAGGGCTATCAGGCGTGGGTCACCGGCATCCGCCGGGTGGAGGCCCCCACCCGGGCCAACGCCCCGCTGATCTCCTTCGACGATGCCTTCGGGCTGGTGAAGATCAACCCGATCGCCGCGTGGTCCGACGAGGACATGCAGAACTACATCGACGAGCACGGGATCCTCGTCAATCCCCTGGTCGACGAGGGCTATCCGTCCATCGGGTGCGCCCCCTGCACCGCCAAACCACTACCCGGAGCCGATCCGCGCAGCGGACGGTGGGCCGGCCGAGCCAAGATCGAATGCGGGTTGCACGCCTCATGACACTCATCGACACGAATTTCTCCGAATCCCGGCGCAAGTCGGACGGCGACAGGTTCGACACCCTCGACGCGCTCGAGTCCGAAGCGATCCACGTCTTCCGCGAGGTCGCCGGCGAATTCGAGCGCCCGGTGATCCTGTTCTCGGGCGGCAAGGACTCGACGGTCCTGCTGCATCTGGCGCTCAAGGCCTTCTGGCCCGCGCCGCTGCCGTTCGCGCTGCTGCACGTCGACACCGGGCACAACCTTCCCGAGGTCCTCGAGTTCCGCGACCACGTCGTCGAGAAGTACGGGCTGCGGCTGCACGTGGCGAAGGTCGAGGACTACCTCGCCGACGGCCGCCTCACCGAGCGGCCCGACGGGATCCGCAATCCGCTGCAGACGGTGCCGCTGCTCGACGCCATCGCCGAGAACCGCTTCGACGCGGTGTTCGGCGGCGGCCGCCGCGACGAGGAGCGCTCCCGCGCCAAGGAGCGGATCTTCTCGCTGCGCAACGCCTTCGGCCAGTGGGATCCCAAGCGGCAGCGGCCCGAGCTGTGGAACCTGTACAACGGCCGGCACGCCCCCGGCGAGCACGTGCGGGTCTTCCCGCTGAGCAACTTCACCGAGCTCGACATCTGGCGGTACATCGCCCGGGACAACGTCGAACTCGCCGGCATCTACTACGCCCACCAGCGCCCGGTGTACCGGCGCGACGGCATGTGGATGACGCCCGGCGTCTGGGGCGGCCCGGCCGAGGGTGAGGAACTCGAGGTCCGGTCGGTGCGCTACCGCACGGTCGGCGACGGCTCCACCACCGGCGCGATCCTGTCCGAGGCCGCCGACAACGAGGCGATCCTCGCCGAGGTCGCCGCGTCGCGGCTCACCGAGCGCGGGGCGACCCGCGGCGACGACCGCGTTTCCGAAGCGGCCATGGAGGACCGCAAGCGAGAGGGATATTTCTGATCATGAGCGACCTCCTTCGACTCGCCACCGCCGGCAGCGTCGACGACGGCAAGTCCACCCTCGTGGGCCGGCTGCTGTACGACACCAAGTCCGTGCTGGCCGACCAGATCGACGCGGTCACCCGCGCCTCGGTCGACAAGGGTCTCGACACCCCCGACCTGTCCCTGCTCGTCGACGGCCTGCGCGCCGAGCGCGAACAGGGCATCACCATCGACGTCGCGTACCGCTACTTCGCCACACCCCGGCGTAGCTTCGTGCTCGCGGACACCCCGGGACACGTGCAGTACACCCGCAACACCGTCTCGGGTGCGTCCACCGCCCAGCTCGTGGTGCTGCTCGTCGACGCCCGCAAGGGCGTGATCGCGCAGACCCGCAAGCACGCCGCCGTCCTCGCGCTGCTCGGCGTGCCCAAGCTCGTCCTGGCGGTCAACAAGATCGACCTGGTCGACGACCCGGCGCGCGTGTTCGCCGACATCTGCGACCAGTTCAACGCCCTGACCCGGTCGCTCGGCTGGTCCCCGGAGGACGTGCAGGAGATCCCGGTCTCCGCCCTGCACGGGGACAACGTCGCGGTCCGTTCGGAGAACACGCCGTACTACGACGGTCCGACGCTCATCGAGCACCTCGAGTCCGTCCCGGTCGACGCCGACGTCCACGGCCGTCACGAGATCGGGCTGCGGTTCCCGGTCCAGTACGTGATCCGGCCCCGCACCGCCGAGTTCCCGGACTACCGCGGCTACGCCGGACAGGTCGCGGCGGGCAGTGTCCGTCCCGGCGACGAGGTCGTGATCCTGCCCGCGGGCACCCGGACCACGATCGAGCGGATCGACACCGCCGACGGCGAGCTCGACGTCGCGCACGCCGGCCGCAGCGTCACGCTGATCCTCGCGGATGACGTGGACGTCTCCCGCGGCGACGTCATCGCCGCCCCGGCCGCCGCCCCGGAACCGATCGGCCAGTTCGAGGCGACGGTGTGCTGGCTGGCGGAGAAGCCGCTGCGGCCCGGTGCCCGGCTGCTGCTCAAGCACGGCACCCGCACGACGCAGGCGATCGTCGGGACGCTCGAGGAGCGCTTCGACGAGCAGACCCTGACCTCGGTTCCCACCCCCGAGTCGCTCGAGCTCAACGAGATCGCCCGCATCACCGTCCGGGTCGCCGAGCCCATCGCGGCCGACGACTACAAGGTCAACCGGCGCACGGGCAGCTTCCTGCTCATCGATCCCGCGGGCGGCAACACCCTCGCGGCGGGCCTGGTGGGCAACAGCCTCGCCGAGATCGAACTCGGGGACCGCGTCCCCGCATGATCCCGCTCGTCGCCGTCGCGCACGGCAGCCGTGACCCGCGCTCGGCGCGCGCCATGGCTGCCGTGCTCGCGGCGCTGCGGGAACGCCACCCGGGCCGGGACGTGCGGCTTGCGTTCCTGGACCTGAACACCCCGTCGGTGGGGCAGGTCGTCGACGCCGTCGCCGCCGAGGGACACCGCCGCGTGGTGGTGGTCCCGTTGCTGCTGGGCAGCGCCTTCCACGCCCGCGTGGATCTGCCCGCGCTGCTCGCCGAGGCCCGCGCCCGGCACCCGCTTCTCGACGTGATCCAGGCGGACGTCCTCGGCGCCGACGACCGTCTCGTCGCGGCGGCCCGCGAGGCGATCGCCGCCACCGGTGTCTCCCGGACCGACCCGACGGTGGGCGTCGCGCTGTGCGCGGTCGGATCCCGCCGCCACGACGCCAACGCCGCCACCGACGCGATCACCCCGCGCCTGCTGCGGGGCACGTCGTGGGCGTGGGGCCGGACGTGCTTCGCCACCGCCGCGGCACCGACCGTCGTCGACGCCCTGGCGGCCCTGCGCGCCGCCGGCGCCACCACCCTCGTGCTCGCGCCGTGGATGCTCGCCCCCGGCCTGCTGTGGGACCGCGCCGTCGCCGCCGCCCGGGCGGCGTTCCCCGAGGTCAGCTGCGCCACCACCCTCGCGGCCTCCGATTCCGTCGGGCTCGTGATCGACGAGCGCTACCGGCAGTCGCTCGTGCACGCCGGGACCGCCGCGCGCCACATCGCCTGACAACCACCGATTGCCTCTGGCGCACGCCGGTCCTATCGGGACAGACTGGAGTCGAGGCAAGGAGGCATCGTCATGGCCACAGCACCGATTCGGCACGGGATCGTAGTCGGCATCGACGGTTCGGACGGCTCGTTCTCCGCGGCCCACTGGGCCGCATCTGCCGCCCGGATCTTCCGCGAGCCGCTGCACCTCGTCAACGTGCTGCCCGATGCGCCGAGCGCGACCGGCGGCAGATCCAAGGAGGAGTTCGCCAAGCTCCTGCAGGCCGACAGCGAACGGCTGCTCGAACGCGCCCGCCGGGCGGCGCTCGACGGCCGCACGGACGTGACGGTCGAATGCAGCAGCCGGCCGGGACCGCCGGCGAAGACCCTCGTCGAACTGTCGAAGACCGCCCGCCTGCTGGTGGTGGGCCGGACCACGACCGGTGAACTGCGCTCGATGTTCGCCGGCTCCGACGTCGTCCGCGTCGCCAACCACGCCCGTTGCCCGGTCGTGGCGTGGCGGGGCGAGGGCGACCACGAGGAGGTGGACACCCGGCCGGTCGTCGTCGGCGTCGACGGCAGCGCGTTGAGCAACGCCGCCATCGAGCATGCGTTCGAGTTCGCGTCGTTCCTCGGCGTACCGCTGATCGCCGTGCACGCATGGACCGAGCAGTCGACCCTGCGGGGCTACGACGAGTCCGCCCGCTTCGTCGACTGGACGACGTACGCGGAGCAGAAGGTCGCCGACCTCGCGGAGAGCCTGGCCGGCTGGCGCGAGCGGTATCCCGACGTCGAGCTGCGGACGGAGCTCGAGCGCCGCGGCGCGATGGTGGCCCTCATCGAGCGTTCCATCGACGCGCAACTCGTCGCGGTGGGCAGCCACGGTCGCAGCACGATCGCGTCGGCTCTGCTCGGCTCCACCGGCCAGGGCCTGCTCCATCACTCCCGCTGCCCGGTACTCATCTGCCGCGAGTGACGCATGCGGCCGTGACCTCCGGTCGCGCAAGGAATTTCGAGCGCAGCAGTCCGCAGGGCGCGCGGATCCCCGGCTCCGTCGCCCTAGTTCGCCGCGTCGGCGTAGATCACGGCGATGCTGCCGGTACCGGGCCGGAACAGCTCGGCGTCGACCGTGCTCCAGCCACCGAGATCCTCGACGGTCCACAGTCTTTCGGGATCCGGGAAGTCGTCGGCGAACTCGCGTGCGGCACCCGGGTCGGCGGGCCGGAATCCGGCCGCCGCCCACAGCCGTTGCGCCTCCCCGGTGTAGAGGAAGTCGTTGAACTCCTGGGCCGCCCGCACGTCGGGTGCGTTGTCGATCACCGCGGCGGGGCTGTCGATCCGGAGAGTGGTGGTCAGGGGGACACGCCGGACGGCGGCGCCGTCGCGCTCGAGCCGCAACGCCTCCTGTTCCGAGAGGAGCAGCACGTCGCCGGCACCCTGCACGAACGCCTCCACGGCCTCTTCGCCGCTCGCGGGCGAGGTTTCGACGTGGTCACCGACGAGCGCGGCGAGGTAGTCCAGCCCCGCCTGCGGATCGGCACCGCCGTCGCTCGTCGCGGCGTACGCGGCGAGCAGGTTCAGCTTCGCCGCACCGGAGGCCGACGGGTCGGGGGTGATCACCTCGAGACCGGGCGCGAGCAGATCGTCCCAGCCCGCCACACCCCGCGGATTGCCCTCCCGCACGACCATCGTGACGACGGACCCGTACGGGACTCCCCGGTACGCTCCCGCGTTCCAGTCCGGGTCGACGAGTCCCGCGTCGACGAGGCCGGTCAGGTCCGGCACCGATGCGAAGGTGACGAAATCGGCCGAGGCGCCGTCCACGACGGCGACGGCCTGCTGCGCGGACGGACCGGACGCGACGTCGAACCGGACGTCCTCGCCGGCCTCGGTGGCGCCGAACGCGGCGATCACCGTGTCCAGCGCCGCCCGGGCACCCTCGTGGGCGTACAGGTCGACGGTGGGCCCGGAGGCGGCCTCGGCCGCGTCGCCGCGATCGCCGGAGCCGGCCGAACACGCGGTGAGCACGACGGCCGCGATCGAGGCGAGCGCCGCGACGCGCCGGCCCGGACGAGATTTCACGACGTACCTCCGGCGCAGGGTCAGCGGGTCAGCAGCCAGGCCACGACGACGAGAACGAGCAGGGCCAGCAGGGCCAGGGTCACGCGCGAGCGTGGCATGTCAGCGATCCTCCGTCTTCCGTTCGGACGCGGCCGGCTCTCTGCGTCCGACGGCCGCGAGCACGCCCGCGAGGGCGCGGTCGAGCAGCCAGGCCACGCCGGCGCACAACGGCACCATGACGACCAGCACCAGCGCGACCTGCGGGACGAAGGGAAGGCCGGCCAGCCACAACTCGAAGCCGTCCCACCACGATGCCACCCGATCCACGCCCCCACCCTAGTCGTCGCCGTTTCGGTGGACGCCGACGGCCGGGTGCCGGGATCATGAGGTGATGGCACAGACGTTTCCGGGGTCCGGGATCTCCTCCGCGCATTCCCACCCGCCACACCGCAGCCCGTACCCGCCGATCGACGACTACGCGTTCCTGTCGGACTGCGAAACGACATGCCTCATCGCGCGCAACGGGGCGGTGGAATGGATGTGCCTGCCCCGGCCCGACTCGCCCAGCGTGTTCGGGGCGATTCTCGACCGCAGCGCCGGGTACTTCCGCGTCGGACCGCACGACCGCACCGTGCCCGCTGCACGCCGGTATCTGCCCGGCGGACTGATCCTCGAGACCACGTGGCAGACCGAGACGGGATGGATGGTGGTGCGGGACGCGCTGGTGATGGGGCCCTGGCACGCCGTCCAGGAACGATCGCGCACCCACACCCGGACGCCGACGGACTGGGACGCCGAGCACATTCTGCTGCGCACCGTCCGCTGCGTGAGCGGGACGGTGGAACTCGACGTCAGTTGCGCGCCGGCGTTCGACTACCACCGCGCCCCGGTGCGCTGGGAGTACACGGGCAAGGTGTACGAGGAGGCCACCGCGTTCTGCACCGGCGGCGAACCCGGCGAGCATCCCGAACTACGGCTCACCACCGACCTCCGGCTCGGGCTCGAGGGCGGCGAGGCCCGGGCACGCACCCGGATGGTCAAGGGCGACAAGGCGTTCGTCGCGCTGTCGTGGTCGGATGTGCAGTGTCCCGCCACGTTCGAGGAAGCCGCCGCGAAAATGGCGGAGACGGCCGACTTCTGGCGCGAGTGGATCACCACGGGCCGTTTCCCCGATCACCCCTGGCGGAGTTACCTGCAGGCCAGCGCCCTGACCCTCAAGGGCCTGACCTACGCACCGACCGGCGCCCTGCTCGCGGCGGCCACCACGTCTCTCCCGGAAACGCCTGGCGGAGAACGTAACTGGGACTACCGCTACGCATGGGTGCGGGATTCCACGTTCGCACTGTGGGGCCTGTACACCCTCGGCCTCGACCGGGAGGCCGACGCGTTCTTCGCGTTCATCTCCGACGCCTCCCGCAGCGAGGACGGCCGGTTGCAGCCGCTGCAGGTGATGTACGGCGTGGGTGGGGAGCGCGTGCTCACCGAATCGCAGCTCGACCACCTGTGCGGCTACGACGGGGCCCGTCCGGTGCGGATCGGCAACGATGCGTATCACCAAACGCAGCACGACATCTGGGGCGCCATGCTCGACTCGGTGTACCTGCACGCGAGGACCCGCCGGCACATGCCCCAGACCTTCTGGCCGGCCGTGCAGCGGCTCGTCGGCCAGGCCGAGGACCACTGGCGCCTGCCCGATCGCGGCATCTGGGAGGTCCGGGGAGAGCCGCAGCATTTCACCTCGTCCAAGGTGATGTGCTGGGTCGCCCTCGACCGCGGCGCGCGACTGGCGCGCATGCAGGGCCGCCCGGACCACGCCGCGCGGTGGGACGCCGTCGCCGACGAGATCAAGGCGGACATTCTCGCCCACGGCGTCGACGAGCGCGGGGTGTTCACCCAGCGCTACGGTCATCCCTCCCTGGACGCGTCCGCGCTGCTGGTCGTGCTGCTGCGGTTCCTGCCGGCCGACGACCCGCGGGTGCGGGCGACGGTCCTGGCGATCGAGGACGAACTGACCGAGGACGGCCTGGTCCTGCGATACCGGGTGGACTCCACCGACGACGGATTGACCGGCGAGGAGGGCAGCTTCACGATCTGCTCGTTCTGGCTGGTCTCCGCCCTGGTGGAGATCGGCGAGGTGGAACGGGCCCGCACCCTGTGCGAACGACTCCTCGGCTACGCCAGCCCGCTCAAGCTCTACGCCGAGGAGATCGACCCGCGCTCGGGCCGGCACCTGGGCAACTTCCCCCAGGCCTTCACCCACCTGGCGCAGATCAACGCGGTCGTGCACGTGATCCGGGCGGAGGAACAGATCGCGGCCGGGGAGTTCCTGCCCGCGCGTCCGGCGCCCTGACCCGCTACCCGAAGCGGCGCAGCAGTTCCTCCGCGCGGGTCGCGATGTCGCGGACGATCTCGCCGGCGGGCCGCTGTTCCCGCACGAGTCCGGCCGCCTCACCCGCGTAGACCACGCCGAGCCGGGGGTCGTTGCCGTCGTACGCGGCGGCGAGGGTCTCCTCGTCGGCGCCGCGCCCGTGCCACTCGGCGGTGTAGTCGTTCGTCAGGGCCCGGCCGCCCCACCGCGCCGGCCACGGCTGGTGCCGGGCCCGGTCGAAGACGTCGGTGTAGACGGTGTCGGTGCTGCTCGCCGCGACGAGCCTGTCCCGGGCATACTCCGGGCCGACCGTCTCGGGGCTCGCCAGCAACGCGGTGCCGACGAGCGCGCCCTCGGCGCCGGCCGCGAGCACCGCGGCCAGTCCCCGTCCGGACGCGATGCCGCCGGCGGCGAGCACCGGCAGCGACGTCGATTCGAGCACCTCCTGCAGGAGCGGCAGCGTCCCGATGCGGCCGGTGTGCCCGCCGGCCTCGTGTCCCTGCGCGACGACCGCGTCGACCCCGGCGGCCTCGACGATCCGCAGGTCCTCGATCGTGTTGATCTGGGAGATCGCCAGGGCGCCCGCCGCGTGCACGCGCGGCACATAGGGCGCCGGATCGCCGAAGGACAGCGACACCACCCGGGGCCGTTCGGCCAGCACCGCGTCGAGAAGACTGTCGTCGGCGGCCAGCGACCACGTCATCAGGCCGAAACCGAGCAGCCCGCCGCCGAGTTCGCGGGCCACCGCCGACTCGGCCGACAGCCATTGCGGGGTGTTGTAACGCGCGGCTCCGATCAGACCGAGGCCCCCCGCGCGGGTCACCTCGCCGGCCAGCCGGCCGCCGGCGCGGCCTCCCATCGGGGCGCCGAGCAGCGGGACGGTGACGCCCAGGGTGCGCGTGAGCCAGGTCTCGAGCACGGTGGGCTACTTCCCCTTCGGCTTGTCGGCAGACGCCTCGGACGAGAGCGCGGCCACGAACGCCTCCTGCGGAACGTCCACCCGGCCGATCGTCTTCATCCGCTTCTTGCCCTCCTTCTGCTTCTCGAGCAGCTTGCGTTTGCGGCTGATGTCGCCGCCGTAGCACTTGGCGAGCACGTCCTTGCGGATCGCGCGGATGTTCTCCCGGGCGATGATCTTCGACCCGATCGCCGCCTGCACCGGGACCTCGAACTGTTGCCGCGGGATGAGCTCCTTGAGTTTGGTGGTCATCTTGTTGCCGTACGCGGCCGCCGCGTCCTTGTGGACGATCGCACTGAACGCGTCGACGGCCTCGCCCTGCAACAGGATGTCCACCTTCACCAGCGCGGCTTCCTGCTCGCCGGCCTCCTCGTAGTCGAGGCTGGCGTAGCCGCGGGTGCGGGACTTCAGCGAGTCGAAGAAGTCGAAGATGATCTCGGCCATCGGCAGGGTGTAGCGCAGCTCGACGCGGGTCTCGGACAGGTAGTCCATGCCGCCGAGCTCGCCGCGCCGCGACTGGCACAGTTCCATGATCGAACCGATGAACTCGCTCGGGGAGATGATCGTGCACTTGACGATCGGCTCGTAGATTTCGCGGGCCTTGCCCTCGGGCCAGTCCGACGGGTTGGTGACGATGTGCTCCTGCCCGCCCTCGAGCACCACGCGGTAGACCACGTTGGGGGCGGTGGAGATCAGGTCGAGGCCGAACTCGCGCTCGAGCCGCTCCCGGGTGATCTCCATGTGCAGCAGGCCGAGGAAGCCGCACCGGAATCCGAAGCCCAGAGCCACCGACGTCTCGGGTTCGTAGGTGAGCGCGGCGTCGTTGAGCTGCAACTTGTCGAGGGCGTCGCGCAGGACGGGGTAGTCCGACCCGTCCACCGGGTACAGGCCGGAGTAGACCATCGGGCGGGGCTCGCGGTAGCCGGTGAGCGGCTCGGCGGCGCCGCCGCGGGCAGAGGTGACGGTGTCGCCGACCTTCGACTGGCGCACGTCCTTCACGCCGGTGATGAGATAGCCGACCTCGCCGACGCCGAGACCGGCGGTGGCCTTCGGCTCGGGCGAGACGATGCCCACCTCGAGCAGCTCGTGGGTGGCGCCGGTGGACATCATCTTGATCTTCTCGCGGGGCACGATCTTGCCGTCGACCACACGCACGTACGTGACGACGCCGCGGTAGGTGTCGTACACCGAGTCGAAGATCATCGCGCGGGCCGGCGCGTCGGGGTCGCCGACCGGCGGCGGCACCTGCCGGATCACCTCGTCGAGCAGTTCCGGCACGCCCACGCCGGTCTTGCCCGACACGCGCAGCACGTCCTCGGGCTCGCAGCCGACGATGTGGGCGAGCTCGGCGGCGTAGCGGTCCGGGTCGGCCGCGGGCAGATCGATCTTGTTCAGGACCGGGATGACCGTCAGATCCTTGTCGAGAGCGAGGTAGAGGTTCGCGAGGGTCTGCGCCTCGATGCCCTGGGCGGCGTCGACGAGGAGCACCGCGCCCTCGCATGCCTCGAGCGCACGGGAGACCTCGTACGTGAAGTCCACGTGCCCGGGCGTGTCGATGAGGTGCATCACGTAGTCCTCGCCGTCGACCTGCCACGGAAGCCGCACGTTCTGGGCCTTGATGGTGATCCCGCGCTCGCGCTCGATGTCCATCCGGTCGAGGTACTGGGCCCGCATCTGGCGCTCCTCGACCACACCGGTGAGCTGCAGCATGCGGTCCGCGAGCGTCGACTTGCCGTGGTCGATGTGCGCGATGATGCAGAAGTTCCGGATCTTCGCGGGGTCCGTGAACGTGGTGTCGGCGAAGGTGCTGATGTCGGGCTCCTGACTCGGACGGGCAGCGGCCCTGGCGGGACGCGGTCACCCTTGCAGAATATCCAAGTCGCGGCGGGTCCGGTCCCGCGGCCGCACCTGCGCGGCCCCGCACGCCGCTAAGCTCGCCGACGTGGCTGGCACATGGAAGAAACTGGGCAGGCAACTGGGACGGCTCGCGGTCGAGCAGGGACCGCGATTGCTCGAGCAGGTGCAGCGCTCCGGCGCCCTCGACCGGGCCCGGACCGCGCTCGGCTCCGGTGCCGCCGACACCGCCCGGCCGGTCCCGAAGCCCGGCCGCCCGGTGACCTCCCACACCGCTCCCACCGCGCAGCGCGCCCGGCGGATCGCCTACGCCCCCGACCTCGACGGCCGCGCGGACCCCGGCGAGATCGTGTGGACGTGGGTGGCCTACGAGGAGGACGCGACCCAGGGCAAGGACCGGCCCGTGCTCGTCGTCGGACGCAACGGTGGCACCCTGCTCGGCCTGATGCTGTCGTCGAACAACGACCGGGACGGTCACCGCGACTGGCTGGCCCTGGGCAACGGCAGCTGGGACGCGGGCAACCGGCCCAGCTGGGTCCGTCTGGACCGCGTGCTGGACGTGCCCGAGGAAGGCATCCGGCGCGAAGGCGCGGTGCTCGACCGGGCCCGGTTCGAGCAGGTCGCCGCGCGCCTTCGCGCCGAGTACGGCTGGCAGTAGCCGGCCCTCGCCTTACCGCCGGCGGGCGCCCGCCACCCGCGCCGTGGACGGCCGCAATCCGGCGAACCGCCCGAACAGCGACCGGTAGACCAGCGCCCCGAGGGCGCCGCCGATCAGCGGGAACAGGATGAACAGCCAGAGCTGTCCGAGCGCGCCGTCCTGGTACGGCGCGACCGCGATGCTCCGCGCCGGATTGACCGAGGTGTTGTCGATCGGGATCGAGACCAGGTGGATCACCGCCAGGGTGAATCCGATCGACACCCCGGCCAGCAGGACGTCCGAGGCCTGGTCCGTCGCGGCGAGCACCACGAACACCAGCAGCGCGGTCAGCAGCACCTCGACGACCATGGTCGCCCCGATCCCGTAACCCTCGACGAGCACACCGCCGAGCGGGCCCTCCACCGCCGACGGGCTGTGCGGGCCCCAGCCGTTGGCGCCGAGCCCCTGCGCGGCCCGGTCGTAGGTGGGCAGCGACTGCGCCACCGAGTAGATCGTCACGCCCGCGACGAGGCCGCCGAGGACCTGGGCCACGACGTAGAACACCGCCCGCTTGAGGGTGACCTGGCCGATCGCGAGCTGGCCGACCGTCACCGCCGGGTTCACATGGCATCCGGAGATCGGCCCGATGGCGTAGACGAGGAACAGCAGGGTCAGCCCGAACGCCAGCGCGACGCCGAGATTGCCGACCTTGTCCCCGGCGAACACCGCCGTGCCGACCGCGGAGAAGACCAGCACGAACGTGCCGATCGCCTCCGCGGCGTACTTCTTGGCGTCCGAGAATTCGTCCTTCTCCACGGCCTCGAGCGCGGTCTCGTGCTCGGTCTCGTGCTCGGCGGCCCCGGGTGCCCGGTCCGCCGCCCGGCCCTCGTGGCCCGTCTCGCGTTCGTTCGTCATGCGCCCACCTCGCGTCGTGCGGTCCCGCGGGACCGGATCCGATGTGTCGAACTTCGGCACTGGCGAGCACCACGGGTCGAAGACGGGCTCACAGGCCGCACAGCACTACCGCAACAAGACACAGCGGACACTACGCAAGCCGGGTGACCTCCACAACAACGTCGAGTGCCGTCGAACCGCCGCCGGAGTAGATGCCCTTCAGCGGCGGCACGTCCGCGTAGTCCCGGCCGGTACCGACGGACACGTGCTGTTCACCGACGACCGTGGCGTTGGTCGGGTCGTAACCCCACCACGAACCGGTCCAGGCCTCGACCCACGCGTGCGACTCCCCCGCGACGGTCGCCCCGACGGGGGCAGCGGCCGTCGGATGCAGGTAACCCGACACGTACCGGCTGGGAATTCCCATGCCGCGCAGCAGGAGCAGCGTCAGGTGCGCATAGTCCTGGCAGACCCCCTCGCGTTCCTCGAAGGCCTGCACGGCCGAGGTGTGCACCCCCGTCGTGCCGGGGACGTAGGACATCTCGTCGTGCACCCACTGCGCCGCGGCCAGCACCGCGGCCACCGGATCGGCACCCTTGGCGATCTGCCGGGCGACCCTGGCGAGACCGCGATCGGCCGGCACGTACCGCGACGGCAGCAGCACCTCGTCGTAGCGGTCCCGGTTCTCCTCGCTGCGCAGTTCGTCCCATCCGATCGCCTCGTCGGGCACCGCGGTCTCCTCGGTCTCCACCACCGACAGTCCGGTGACCTCCAGCGAGGTGTGCGGCGCGTGCAGGTCGAACGCGGTCACCGCCGTGCCCCAGTAGTCGACGTACCGGTACGACCGTGTCGCCGGGGTGGTCTCGACCCGGTTGAGCACGACGGTCTGCCGGCTGTCCGCGCGGGGCGTGAGCCGTACCTCGTTGTACGACGAGGTGACCGGCGCGTCGTACGCGTACCCCGTCTTGTGGACCACTCGCATCCGCCAGGTCACAACTCACCCTCCACGATCGTCTCCCCCTGTGCCGCGCCGGCATCGGTCCAGGCCACCCACGGCGCTGCGTGGAAGTACTGCAGCGCGATCGCCTCGCCGACCTGCCGGCACATCTCCTGCAGCGACTGCAGGCGCGTCTGCAGATCCTCGAGCAGCCGTCCGGGGGCGAGGAACTCGAGTTCGCTGCGGGCACGGCCGAGCAGACGTTGCGCCTCGTCCCGGGCACCGATCCGGCTGTGCGGATGCCGGTCGAGCGCACCGAGGCACCGCTCGGCCTCGCTGATGGCGAAGAACACCGACCGCGGGAACAGCCGGTCCAGCAGCATGAATTCGAGCACCAGGCTCGCGTCGAGGGCACCGCGGTAAGTGCGCAGGTAGGTGTCGTGACCACCGACCGACCGCAGGACCGTCGCCCACGTCGGCGAGCCCGGGCGGTCGCCCGCCCGGGAGAGCAGCAGCCGTACCACCATGTCGACGCGTTCGATGGACCGGCCCAGCAGCAGGAAGCGATAGCCGTCGTCGCGGCTGAGCGTCGAGTCCGCCAGGCCCGCGAACATCGCCGCACGCTCCTCGACGTACCGGAAGAACTCGTGCGGTCCGAGCCGCTGGGCGGCCCGCTTGCGCTCGGCGAGACCGTTGTAGGTGGCGTTCAGGCACTCCCACATCTCGCTGGAGGTGACCTCGCGGGCGCCGCGGGCGTTCTCGCGCGCGTGCGCGACGGAATCGACGATCGACCCCTGCCCCTGCCGGTCGAACGCGATCAGGTCGACCACGGTGGACACGTCCAGCACGCCCGGCGGCTCGGCGAATCCGAGTACCCGCAGCAGCTGCCGGCAGGTGCGGTCGGGGTCGACCGTGGAGTCCTCGAGCAGCTGGTGCACCGCGACGTCCATGATGCGGGCGGTGTCGTCGGCGCGTTCGACGTAGCGGCCGATCCAGAACAGGGACTCGGCATTGCGGGCCAGCATCAGCGCCCACCCCCGAGCCCGCTCTGCTGCTGCTGTTGTTGCTGTTGCTGTTGCGGGCCGCCGATGTCGGGTCCGTGCTCGACCTGCGCGCCGTGCGCCGGCCGGTCGACCACCTGGGCGCCGCCGAGTTCTCGTTCCTCCCCGGAACTGCGCGCGGCGAGCACCCACGTGTCCTTGCTGCCGCCGCCCTGGCTCGAGTTCACCACGAGCGACCCTTCGGGCAGCGCGACGCGCGTGAGACCGCCGGGCAGCACCCACACCTCCTCCCCGTCGTTGACGGCGAAGGGCCGCAGGTCCACGTGACGCGGCGCGAGCCGGTCCCCCACCCGGGTGGGAACGGTGGACAACTGCACGACGGGCTGGGCGATCCAGCTGCGCGGGTCGTTGCGGATCTTGCGGGTCATGGTCTTCAGCTCGGCGGGCGAGGCGTCGGGACCGAACACGATGCCGTACCCGCCGGAGCCTTCCACCGGCTTGATCACGAGTTCGTCGAGACGGTCGAGCACCTCCTCGCATTCCTCGTCCAGCCAGCAGCGCAGCGTGTCGACGTTGGGCAACAGCGGCTTCTCGCCGAGGTAGTAGTCGATGATCTCGGGGACGTAGGTGTAGACGAGCTTGTCGTCGCCGACACCGTTGCCGACGGCGCTCGAGATCACGACGTTGCCGGCGCGGGCGGCGTTGAGGATGCCGGCGACGCCGAGCACGGAGTCGGGACGGAACTGCATCGGATCGAGGAAGGCGTCGTCGATCCGGCGGTAGATCACGTCGACCTGCCGTTCGCCTTCGGTGGTGCGCATGTAGACCGCGTTGTCACGACAGAACAGGTCCCGGCCCTCGACGAGTTCGACACCCATCTGCCGGGCCAGCAGGGAGTGCTCGAAATACGCGGAGTTGGCCACGCCGGGGGTCAGCACCACCACGGTCGGGTCGGCAGCGTTGAGCGCGGCGGCCGCCCGCAGCGCCCGCAGCAGGTGCGAGGCGTAGTCGCCGACGGGACGCACCCGGTGCTCGCGGAACAGGTCCGGGGCGATCCGGGCCATCACCCGCCGGTTCTCCATGACGTACGACACCCCGGACGGCGAGCGCAGATTGTCCTCGAGGACCCGGAACGTGCCGTTCTCGTCGCGGATCAGGTCGATGCCCGCGACGTGGATCCGGACGCCGTTGGGCGGGACGATGCCGACGGCCTCGCGGTGGAAGTGCTCGCACGAGGTCACCAGCCGCTTGGGGATGACGCGGTCGCGGAGGATGTGCTGCTCGCGGTAGACGTCGTCGAGGAACATCTCGAGCGCCTTCACCCGCTGGGTGATGCCCCGTTCGAGGCGGGCCCACTCCGCCGCCGCGATGACCCGGGGCATCAGGTCGAGCGGGAAGGGCCGCTCCTGTCCGGACAGGGAGAAGGTGACGCCCTGGTCGGTGAAGGCGCGGCCGAGGGCCTCGGTGCGCGCCGCGAGCTCGTCGGCGCCGGTGGAGACGAACCGTTGGTGCAGCCGCCGGTAGGGGGCTCGCACCCCACCGGCCTCGTCGAACATCTCGTCGAACGCGAGCGTGTAGCCGGGCACGTCGCGATAGCCGTCGAACACCCCGTCGGAACGCCTGCGCGAGCGGGAGCGGTCGGGGGGTCGGGCGACGGTTGTTCGGCTGCTCATGCCCGAAATCCTGCTACAGGATGCCGGGCTGTGCAGTGCCGGAAACCCGCTTGTCACCTGCCCGTCACCACCGGCGGTTCCGGCGCCCGGTTTGGGGTTTGCGACAGGCCGCTGGTATCGTGGTCCGTCGGTGCCGTAGTGCGCCCAGAGCTTTCCGACCAACTACCAGCAAGACGACAGGATTTTACGCGTGGCCAACATCAAGTCCCAGGTGAAGCGGATCCGCACCAACGAGCGCAACCGACTCCGCAACCAGTCGGTCAAGTCCTCGCTGCGCACGGCGATCCGTTCCTTCCGCGAGGCCGCGGCCGCCGGTGACAAGGACAAGGCCACCGAGCTCCTCGTCTCCACCAGCCGCAAGCTCGACAAGGCTGCCAGCAAGGGCGTGATCCACGCCAACCAGGCCGCCAACAAGAAGTCCGCCCTGGCCAAGGTCGCCAACGGACTCTGAGGTAGAACGCAAGCTCTGCTCCGGAAGCCGCCCCGTCCCTCGGACCGGGCGGCTTCCGTCGTCTAGTGGGTCCGGCCGGCCAGCCCCGCGACGCGGCGCACGGCGCGCTCCACCGCGTAGTCGGCGTCCGCGGCCGCGCCCTTGACGTCGGCATTGAGGTCGGCCACGACCTGCAGCGCCGCCCCGATCGATCCCGGGTCCCACGCGCGTGCCTGGGCCTGAGCCTTCTTCACCTTCCACGGAGGCATCCCGAGCTCGGATGCCATCTTGAACGGGTCCCCGCGCCCGGCCGAGCCGACCCGCGCGATCGTGTGGACAGCATCCGCGAGGGCGTCGGCGAGCAGGACGTGCGCGACGCCCCGATGCGTCGCCCACCGCAACGATTCCAGCGCCCCCGGCTCGTCGCCCGCCACGGCCTTCTCGGCCACCTCGAACCCGGTGACCTCGGCCTTGCCGGAGTAGTAGCGCTGCACGGCTGCGGCGTCGATCTTGCCGCCCGTGTCGGCGACCAGCTGGCTGCACGCCGCTGCCAGCTCCCGCAGGTCGGAGCCCACGGCGTCGATGACCGCCTGTACGACCTCCGGCGCGACCCGCACACCCGCCGCGCGAAACTCCGCACGCACGAAGTCCACCCGCTCGGCCGCCTTGGTGATCCTGGCGCACTCGTGGGTCTCGGCGCCGCACTTCTGCAGGGCGCCCACCATGGCCTTCGCGCGGCCGCCGCCACTGTGCAGGACGACCAGGGAGACCCCCTCGGGCGGTTCGGTCGCCGCATCGAGGATCAGCGCGACGGCGTCCTTGCCGGCCTCCGCGGCGGATTCGAGGACGACCACCCGGTCCTCGGCGAACAGCGACGGGCTCAGCAGCTCGGCGAGTTCGGCCGCGCCGGCGTCCCCGGCGCGCAGCCGCGAGACGGGCAGCTCGGACCCCGCACCCGTCCGCGCCCGGACGTCACCGACGATCCGCGCGACGGCGCGTTCGACGAGGAGGTCTTCGTCACCGAGCACGAGATGCAGCTGCGGGTTGCTCACGGATCGATCGTGCCACGACGGCCGGACATCACCGCCGGTGCCCCGGGCCGGCGTCCACGCCACAGTCGCGGCAGGCACCGGGCGGCGACGAGCCCGCCCCCGACGGCGACTGCTCCGCCCACGCCTCCGGGCACGGGCACCTCGGCCAGGGGCAGGTCGGCCGCGCGGTCCGCCACCTCGAGGATCCACCACAGCATGGGTGCGGTGCCGCGGGCGAGCAGCTCCGCCGCCGTCGGCGACGCCGTGGAGACCACCGCGACGGTGGTACCGAGCACGGTCAACGGCGGAAGTACCGGCGCGACGAGGATGTTGGCCGCGACCGCCACGACGCTGACGGTGCCGGACAGTGCGGCGACGATCGGGGCGGTCACGACGAACGCGGCCGCCGAGACGGCGCACACCTCCGCCGCCGAGCGGGGCCAGCCGCGGGCCCGCAGCCGGGTCACCCAGGCCGGCGCCACCAGCACCAGCCCGGCGGTGGCCGCGACCGACAGGGCGAACCCGACGTCCGTCGCGAGTTCCGGTGCGGCGACGAGCAGGGCGCCGACCGCGCCCGCGAGGGCCGGCAGGCCGTGCCGGCGCCGGCCCGTCACCAGAGCGAGCAACCCGATCGCTCCCATCGCGGCGGCGCGCAGCACACTCGGCGACGGGCGCACGACGACGACGAACGCCACCAGCGCGACCGCCGCGAGCGCCGTGCCGGTGCGGGGGCCGAGGCCGAGGCCCCGCACGGCGAGGAGCACCGCGCCGAGGACGATGCTGACGTTGGCCCCGGACACCGCGGTCAGGTGGGTCAGTCCCGCCACCCGGAAGCTCTCCCGGACGTCGTCGGACAGCCGTGAGGTGTCGCCGACGACGAGGCCCGGCAGGAGCCCGGCCGCAGCGGGCGGGAGCACCGCTCCGGACGCCGAGGCGAGCCGCTCGCGGATCCGTCCCGCCCACTGCTGCACCCGCGAGGGGGCCTGCACCGATCGGGGCGGGCCGTCGACACGGACCACGGCCACCGTCAGATCCGCGCCGTCCGGTTCGGCGAGCCGTCCGCGCAGGGTGATCCGCTGGCCCGGCAGCAGCTCCGCCCAATCGTCGACAGGGGCGAACACCACGACGGCGCCGCCGCCCGAGTACCGGTCGGGTCCCAGCTCGGCGCGGTGCAACGTTGCCGGCACCAGCACCTGGTCCCCGCCGAACGCACTGTCTCCCAGTCTTTTCGGGTCCTCCGTCGGTTCGACCACCAGGGTGGCCCAGCCGGCGCGTGCGGCCGCGGCGGCGAGCGGATGCGTCTCGGCCGCCCACACCCGCAGTGCGACCGCCGCCGAGAATCCGGCAGCGACGACGAGAGCGGCGAGCAGCGGCCGGGCCGCGGCACGAAGCCGTCGTCGCCGTGCCACGACGACCGTGGCCACCGCGCACACGGCGGCCGTCGCCGCGATCCCGAACGAGACCCGCCAGCCGGCGTGCAACCCGAGCGCGGTTGCGGCCCACGCCGCGACCGCGCCCGGCACCAGTCGCGCGTCGTCGCGGTCGGGCGCGGTCACACCACGACCAGCGTCCGCAGGCGTGCCAGCCGAGCGGGACCGATCCCGTCGACCTCGGCGAGCTGTTCGATGTCGGTGAACGGCCCGTTGTCCCGGCGCCACGCGACGATCGCGGCCGCGGTGACGGGACCGACGCCGGGCAGCGCATCGAGCGTCGCCTCGTCGGCGGTGTTGAGGTTCACCGGCCCCGCCCCGGGGGCGGCGCCGGGCTCCCCGACCCCACCCTCGCCGCCGGAGCCGGACACCCCGCTCGCCGGCGGAACCGGCGGCGACGCACCCACCACGACCTGGTCTCCGTCCGCGAGCCGCTGCGCCAGATTCAGGGTGGCCAGGTCCGCACCGTCGAGGGTGCCGCCCGCGGCGGCGAGGGCGTCGGCGACCCGCGCGCCGGGCGCGACCCGCACCAGGCCGGGCTTGCCCACCAGGCCCACCACGCTGACCACCACCTCGTCCGGCGCCGTGTCCTGCCGGGACGCAACGGGGTCGGCCGCCGGTGCCGCAACCTCCACCGCCGGCAGCGGCGGTACCGGCTCCGCGACGGGACGATCGCCCCAGACCACGACGAGTGTGGCCAGCACCGCCACGACACCGACCGCGGCGAGGGCCCCGGCCCCACCCCGGCCGGTCTGCCAGCGCGCCGCGCGCAACCGCTCGAGCGGACCCGGCGGCTCGACGGTGCCGGCCGGGTCGTACCACGGGTGCGGGTCGTCGTCCGCCTGGTGCGGGATCGTCGGCGCCGCCGATGCCCGATCGCCGGCGGACCGGGCGATCGCGTCGAGCCGGCTGCGCACGAGATCGTGCTCGTCGCTGCTGCCCATGGCGCGACGCTAACCGGATCCGGCCGCCGTCCACGCGGCCGCCGAAGCGATCCGGCGAATCTGTGGATGAATCGTGTGCCTGTGGACAACCCCTACGCGCGGGAGACGACCACCCCGACGGCGCCGGGACCGACGTGTGCGCCGAGAACCGCGTCGAGTTCGGACACCGACAGCGCGGTGCCGGCGGGCAGCCGCTCGGCGAGCTGCGCGACGAGCTGTTCGGCGCGTTCGGGGGCCTCGCGGTGGTGGACGGCCACCGCGGTCACCGGGTCCGCGGTGTCGACGACGCCGTCGACCAGCTTCGCCATCGCCTTGGTCATGGTGCGGGTCTTCTCCCGCAGCACCAGCCGGCCGTCGACGAGGTGGAGCACCGGCTTCATCGCCAGAGCGGTGCCCAGCAGGGCCGTGGCGGTGCCGATGCGGCCGCCACGGCGCAGATGGTCGAGCCGGTCGACCACCAGCAGGGTCCGGCTGCGGGCGGCGACCTCCACAGCCCGTTCGTAGACGGCCCGCACGCTCGCACCGGACCGGGCCAGCTCCGCCCCCGCCAGGGCAGCGAATCCCAAACCCATTGCGGTGGTTCGACTGTCGACCAGCTGTACCCGGTCACCGAGGGCGTCGGCGGCGTAGCGGGCGGCCGACCAGGTACCCGACAGCTCACGGGACAGGTGCACGGCGACCACGCCGTCGCCACCGCTGTCCGACAGCGCCTCGGCGTACGCCTCCGTCAGTTCGGCCGGGGAGGGACCGGAGGTGGTGACGCCGGACAGGTCGGCGGGCAGATCGTCCACGCCCTCGCGCAATTCGACACCGTCGACGATCACGTGCAGCGGCACGACACGGATGTCGTACCGCTCCACCATTTCCGGGTCGAGACAGCACGACGAGTCGGTCACCACTACTACAGACACGCCGCCTACCGTATGTCCTCCGCGGCGGCGCGCGCATCCCGGCGCACCATCCGTACCGCCTCGAGAACCGCGGCGGCCACCTCGCTGTGACCGTCCCAGCCCCAGTGGATGCCGTCCGGGTTCGCCGCGCCGGAGTGGATGTCCGCGTGCACGGCCTCGCCGAGATCGACCAGGGGAACCGACTTTTCGGACGCCCAGCGGTTGATCGCCCGGGCCGCGGCGGGACGGCCGCGGTGCACGGCGCGGTACTGCTCGCTGCGATGCACCGACGGCAGCGTGCCGATCACGGGCAGGTCCGGCCGCATGTACGCCAGCGACTCGCGGATGGTTTCGAGGTAGTCCACGCTGACCCGGGGCGGCAGGGCCACCGGCCAGCCGAGGGGCGAGAGCCGGGGCTGCAGCCATCCGTAGGTCTCCCGCACGACGCGGCGCAGGCGCGGCGGCCGCACGTAGCGCAGGGTCTCCCGCAGCGCCGTCGGCAGAGGGGACGGCAGGGTGTCCATGCCGCCCACGGCCAGCACGACGGCACCGGCCCGCGGGATCGTCGCCCACACGCGTGGATCCTGCGTCATCGCCCACCACGCGTCGCGTGTCGTCCACCCGATCCGCGCGACGAGTTCGACGTCCCAGTCGAGTTCCCGCGCCACGATGTTCGGCCAGATCCGCGGATGGTCCGCCGGCAGTCCGCCCTTCGGGCCGTAGTAGCTGAGCGAGTCACCGATCACGAGCAGCGTCGGCCGCTGCGGCCCGGCCACCGGCCGTGGGTCAGAGGACGTCATCGGCCGCCACCGTAGCCGTCGCGTTCCACACGTCGAGCCGCCACGCGGGCTGGTCCCCGTATCCGCTGAGCTGGACCCAGCCGGTGTTGCCGAGTCCGCCGAGGACCGGCCACCGGTCGACCGGGAGATCGAGCAGTGCGGCGGTCAGTGCCGCGATCAGTCCGCCGTGCGCGACGACGATGATCGGCCGCTGCACCCACTGCTCGTGTTTGTCGAGCAGTTCCTGGATCACCGGGGCGCTGCGCCGGGCCACGTCGACCCGGCTCTCCCCCTCGGGAGGCGCCCAGGTGGCGTCGGCCCGCCACGCTGCCCGCGCCCCCGGGGACACCGAGTCCACGTCGTGGTGGGTCAGGCCCTGCCACCGGCCGAGGTGGGTCTCGCGCAGCCGCGGATCGATCGCCACCGGCAGGCCGGCCTGGTCACCGAGTTCGACGGCGGTGTCGTAGGCGCGCCGCAGATCGGAGGAGACGATCGCCACGGGCCGGTGCTCGACGAGGATCCGGGCGGCGGCCACGGCCTGACGCCGCCCCAGCTCGGACAGCTCGGTATCGAGCTGCCCCTGCATCCGGCTGGTGGCGTTGTACTCGGTCTGCCCGTGACGCACCAGGATCAGGCGCCGGACCGGTACCCGATGGGTCACCGGTCGCCCGGCGTGTCGTCCGCGGTGGGCGTGGCGTCGTCGGCCGCGGGCGACCCCGCGCCGGTGTCGTCGGCCGCGGGCGACCCCGCGCCGGTGTCGTCGGCCGCGGGCGACCCCGCGCCGGTGTCGTCGGCCGGCGCGGGAGCGCCGATGCCGTCGACGGTGATCACCGGGCAGTCCTTCCACAGCCGGTCGAGTGCGTAGAAGTTGCGTTCGTCGTCGTGCTGGATGTGTACCACCACGTCGACGTAGTCCAGCAGCGTCCAGCGACCCTCGCGGGTGCCCTCGCGCCGCACGGGCTTGTGGCCTGCCAGCCGCAGCTTCTCCTCGACGTTGTCGACGATGGCGTTGACCTGACGCTCGTTGGCCGCGGAGGCGATCACGAAGCAGTCGGTGATGACCAGTTGCTCGGACACGTCCAGCACCACGACATCGGTGGCCAGTTTCTCGTCGGCCGCGCGGGCCGCGATGCGTGCCATCTCGATGGCTTCTGCAGTTGCCGTCACTGCGTGGTCTTCCTCTCGGGGTGGGGGTGGGACTCGGGGTGGGGGTGGGACTCGGCGTGGGGATATGACACGGTCGCCGCCCCGTCGAGGCGCCGCGAGTTCGCGGGCCGGTACAGGTTGCGCTTGGTGATGTACTGCACCACCCCGTCCGGCACCAGGTACCAGATGGGCCTGTGGTCACGCACCCGCGTCCGGCAGTCGGTCGAGGAGATCGCCAGCGCGGGGATCTCGACGAGACCGACGGTGTCGGCGGGCAGTTTCTCGAGGTGTTCGGCGAGATGCTCGACGTGCAGGTCGTAGCCCGGACGCGACACTCCCACGAACCGGGCCAGCTCGAACAATTCGGTCCAGTTCTGCCACGACAGGATCGAGGCGATCGCGTCGGCGCCGGTGATGAAGTACAGCTGGGCGTCGGGCATCAGCGAACGCAGGTCGCGCAGCGTGTCGACAGTGTAGGTGGCCTTGTCCCGCTCGATGTCGACCCGGCTGACGGAGAACCGCGGATTCGAGGCGGTCGCGATGACCGTCATCAGATAGCGGTCCTCGGCCGTGCTGACCTCGCTCCCCGACTTCTGCCACGGCTGTCCGGTGGGCACGAACACGACCTCGTCGAGGTCGTACCGGTCGGCCACCTCGCTGGCTGCGACGAGGTGCCCGTGGTGGATGGGGTCGAAGGTGCCGCCCATGACACCGACGCGACGTCGTGTGTCACCGACGCCGTGTCGTGTGTCACCGTCGCGACGTCGCGGCGCCGGATTCGGGGCGGATGGCTCATGCACGATTGTCCAGCTTACGGGTTCACACCGGCAGCAGGCCCGCCACCACCTGCGCGAGCTGCTGCGCGGACCGGCACTCGTGCATCGTGATCACCTCGCCGTACGCCTTCGCCGCCGAATCTCCGGCTCCCCATTGGCCGCGGGGTTCCGGGTTGAGCCAGTGGGCGTGCCGGGCGACGGCCACCAGGTGCTCGAGGGCGCCGAGGTTGGGATCGCGGTAGTTGGTCCGCGCGTCACCGAGCACGAGCAGGGAGCTGCGGCTGGTGAGGCTGTGCGCGTACCGCTCGGTGAACACGCCCAGCGCGTGACCGTAGTCGGAGTGGCCGTCGTAGGCGATCAGCTCGGCCTCGCGCAGCATCCGCGACATAGCGGCCCCGAGGTCGGCGCCGGCGGAGAAGTGGTGGGTGACCTCGTCGGTGCTGTCGATGAACGCGAACACCCGGACGCGGGAGAACTGCTCGCGCAGGGCATGCACGAGCAGCAGGGTGAAGTGGGAGAAGCCGGCGACCGACCCGGAGACGTCGCAGAGCACCACCAGCTCCGGACGGGCCGGGCGCGGCTTGCGGTTGACCAGGTCGATGGGCACCCCGCCGGTGGACATCGACTTGCGCAGCGTCCGGCGCAGGTCGATCGCTCCCGCACGGGCCCGCCGCCGGCGCGCGGCGAGCCGGCTCGCCAGCAGCCGCGCCAGCGGGGTGACGCTGCGGCGCAGCGCGGTGAGCTCGGCGTCGGTGGCACGCAGGAAGTCGACCTCCTCGGCGAGCTTGGGCACCCCGTAGGTGGCGACGCGGTCGCGTCCGACCTGTTCGGCGGTGCGGCGACGCGTCTCGCGCTCGACCATGGCCCGGAAATCCGCCACTCGGCGCGCCGCCGTGCGGCGCGCCACCTCGGTGGCGTACTCGGTGTCCTGAGCCCGCTCCTCCGGGCCGGCGTTGCCGAGCAGGCCCTCGAGGATCTTCGAGACCAGCGTTTCGGGCGACACCTGGCGCAGCGCCTGGTACGCCGAGAACGACGGTCCGTTGCCCGAGGTGTACTGCCCCAGCTCCTCGACGATCTGCGCGGTCAGCAGCTCGACGAGCTCGACCGCGTCGGCGGAGTCGTCGGCGAGTATCTCGGCGATCAGATCCCGCAGCGCCTCGAAGTCGATCTCGCCGTCCGGGGTGCGCGGCAGCGCCGGATCGATCCCGCCGGCCTCGCGGCGGCCGACCGCTGCCGGGAACCACAGGTCGAACAGGGCATCGAAGGTCGGGCGGTGGGTGGGCCGGCGCAGCAGCGCGCACGCCAGCCCCTCGCGGAGGGCGTCCCGGTCGAGCAGGTCGAGCACCGACATGACCCGGCCGGCATCGACGGTCTCGGACGGTCCTACGGGAATGCCGCGGCGGCGCAGTGCCTCGACGAACCCGACCAGGTGGCCGGGCAGGCCGTGCGGCGCCGCCGGCCCCTGGTCCCGCACCGGCGGGCGTGCCCCGGCCATGTCAGTTCAACCGCAGCTCGGCCGCGGCCCGCAGCTGATCGGACTGGTGTTTGAGGATCACCCCGAGCGTGGCCCGCACGGCGGCGTCGTCGAGGGTGTCGAGGCCCAGGGCGAGCAGCGTGCGACCCCAGTCGATCGTCTCCGCCACCGACGGCAGCTTCTTGAGCTGCATGCCGCGCAGCACCCGGACCGTGCGCACGAGCTGCTCGGCGACCGTCTCGGGCAGCTCCGGTACCCGGCTCGCCAGGATGCGGCGCTCGAGGTCGGCGTCGGGGAAGTCGAGGTGCAGAAACAGGCAGCGTCGCTTGAGTGCCTCGGACAGCTCCCGCGTCGCGTTCGAGGTGAGCACCGTGAAGGGCTTGCGGGTGGCGCTGATGGTGCCGAGCTCGGGCACGGTCACCGCGAAATCGCTGAGCACCTCGAGCAGCAGACCCTCGATCTCCACGTCCGCCTTGTCGACCTCGTCGACCAGGAGCACCGTCGGATCCTCCCGGCGGATGGCGGTCAGCAGCGGGCGCGGCAGGAGGAACTCCTCGGAGAACACGTCCTGCTTCGTCGCGTCCCAGGAATGGTCGGTGCCGGCCTGGATCCGCAGGATCTGCTTGGCGTGGTTCCACTCGTACAGCGCCCGCGACTCGTCGACACCCTCGTAGCACTGCAGCCGCACCAGCTCGGCGCCGGAGGTCTGCGCCACCGCCCGGGCGAGCTCGGTCTTGCCCACCCCGGCGGGGCCCTCGATGAGCAGCGGCTTGCCGAGGCGGTCGGCGAGGAACACCGCGGTGGCCGTGGCCTTGTCGGCGAGGTATCCGGTCTCGGCGAGGCGGTCGATCACCTCGTCGACGTCGGCGAAGATCGGCGGGGTGGTCGGCAGCGCACGGTCCACGCTGTGTCCTTTCGTCGGGGCCGGCCCTGTCGGGTCCGGGTCTCGTCCGGTCCGGTCTCGTCGAGCGCTGTCGCGAACCCTCAGGCCGGCCGGGTGTGGCCGTCGCCCCACACCACCCACTTGGTGGAGGTGAGTTCCGGCAGTCCCATCGGGCCGCGGGCATGCAGCTTCTGGGTGGAGATGCCGATCTCGGCACCGAACCCGAACTGCTCGCCGTCGGTGAACGCCGTCGAGGCGTTGACCATAACGGCTGCGGCGTCGACCCGCGCGGAGAACTCCCGGGCCGCCGCGAGGTCGGAGGTGACGATGGCCTCGGTGTGGCCGGTGCCGTACCGGTCGATGTGCGCGACGGCCGCGTCGAGGTCGTCGACGACGGCGAGCGCGATGTCGAGGCTCAGGTACTCCTCCGCCCAGTCGGCCTCGGTGGCCGGCTCGAGGCCGGGCAGGTCACCGTGCACGGTGACGCTGTGGTTCTGCAGCACATGCAGCAGCCGGGGTACGGCGGTGTCGGCGACGGCCTTGTCCACCAGAATCGTCTCGGCGGTGTTGCACACGCTGGGCCGGCGGGTCTTGGCGTTGACGACGATCTTCTCGGCCATGTCCAGATCGGCCGACGCGTGCACGTACACGTGGCAGTTGCCCACGCCCGTCTCGATGGTGGGCACGGTGGCGTCGCGGACGACGGCGGAGATCAGGCCGGCACCGCCGCGCGGGATGACGACGTCGACGAGTCCGCGTGCCTGGATGAGGTGCGTGACCGAGGACCGGTCCGCGCTGGGCAGCAGTTGTACGGCGTCCTCCGGCAGCTCCTGCATCGCGAGGGCGCCGCGCAGGGCCTCGACGAGGGCGGCGTTGGAGTGGGCTGCCGACGACGACCCGCGCAGCAGGGCCGCGTTGCCGGACTTGAGGGCCAGGCCGAAGGCGTCGACGGTGACGTTGGGCCGGGCCTCGTACACCATCCCGACGACGCCGAGCGGCACCCGCATCTGCCGGATCTCGAGGCCGTTGGGCAGGGTCGAGCCACGGACCACCTCGCCGATCGGGTCGGGCAGCCCCGCGACCTGCCGCAGCCCCGCCGCGATGCCCTCGACGCGGGCCTGCGTCAGCCGGAGCCGGTCGAGCAGGGACTCCTCGGTGCCCGCCGCGCGGGCGGTCTCGATGTCCTCGGCGTTCGCGGCGAGCACCGCGTCGGACGCGGCGAGCACCGCGTCCGCGGCGGCGTGCAGGGCGGCGTCCTTCTGCGCGGTGGTGAGCAGGGCGAGCCGGCGGGAGGCGACGCGGGCGCGACGGGCCGCGGCGTGCACGGCCTCGCGGGTGTCCCCGGCGCCGGTCGCCCGGACGTCCCCGGAAACGGTTGCAGATGAGTCAGGGGTCACGGCAGTCATGGCCCCCAGACTAGTCCGCGCCCGGGCGGATCAGCGCAGCCCGGTCCCCCCGCGCCAGGGCGGATCAGCGCAGCCCGGTCCCCCGCGCCAGGGCGGTGTCCACCAGCGTGGACAGCAGCGTGCGGTACTCGAGACCGCTGGCCTCCCACATACGCGGGTACATCGAGATCGACGTGAACCCGGGCATGGTGTTGATCTCGTTGATCACGGGCCCGTCCTCCGTGACGAAGAAGTCGACGCGGGACAGGCCCTGGCAGTCGAGGGCGCGGAAGGCGCGGACCGCGAGCTCCCGGATCCGGTCGGAGACGTCGTCGTCGAGCTTGGCGGGCACGTCGAACTCGCACACGTCGTCGAGGTACTTGGTGTCGAAGTCGTAGAACGCCTCGTGATCGCCGGACGGGTCGGGCATCCGGATCTCGGCGACGACACTGGCGCGCACGTCGCCGTCGGGGAACTCGAGCACGCCGCACTCGACCTCGCGACCGACGATCGCGGATTCGACGATCACCTTCGGGTCGTGCCAGCGGGCCTTCTCGATCGCCGCGTCGAGCGCCGCCCAGTCGGCGACACGGCTGATCCCGATGGAGGAGCCGCCGCGGGCGGGCTTGACGAAGACCGGGAGGCCGAGACGCTGTTTCTGCTCCTCGGTGAGGGTCGCGGCGCCGGGGCGCAGCACGATCTGGAATCCGACGGGCAGGCCCTCGGCCGCGAGCAGCTTCTTGGTGAACTCCTTGTCCATCCCGGCGGCGCTGGCGAGCACGCCGGGTCCCACGTACGGAACGCCGGCGAGCTCGAGCAGCCCCTGGATCGTGCCGTCCTCGCCGTAGGCGCCGTGCAGCACCGGGAACACGACGTCGACGGAGGCGAGCACCTTGCCGAACTCGCCCTCGTCGAGGGCGACGATGTCACCGGCCCGAGTGGGGTCGGCGGTGAGCACCAGCGCCGTTCCCTCCGCGTCGACGGTCGGCAACTCGCGGCCCGCCTTGGCGAGCCGTTCGGGATCCGTGTCGGCGAGCACCCAGGCGCCGTCGGTGGTGATGCCGATCGGGACGGCCTCGTAACGCTGCGGGTCGAGGTGGCGCAGGATGCTGCCCGCCGAAACGCAGGAGACGGAATGTTCGTTGCTGCGGCCGCCGAAGACGACGGCCACCCGGATACGGGGTGTGCTCACGGCACAAACCGTACCGGTGCCGCCGCCCCGGTAGATACCCGAGTCCTGCTCAGCACCGGGAGAGCGCGCGGTCGAGATCGTCGAGCAGGTCGGCGGTGTCCTCGATCCCGCAGGACAATCGCACGAAGCCGGCCGGTACGGGATCGCCCCAGCGGGCGCGCCGGTCGGCGGTGGTGTGGATGCCCCCGAAACTGGTCGCGGCGGTGACGAGCTCGCTCGCCGCGACGAACCGGTGGAACTGCTGTTCGCCGTCGAGCCGGAACGTCACCAGCGGCCCGAACCGGCGCATCTGTGCCGCGGCGACGGGGTGGGCGGGATCGTCGCCCAGACCGGGGTAGCGGACGCCGCGCACGGCGGGATGCTCGCGCAGCATCGACGCCGCGGCGAGCGCGTTGGCGCACTGCCGGTCGAAGCGCAGCCCGGCGGTGCCCAGGCTGCGGTGCGCCAGCCACGTCTCGAACGGGCCGAGGACGGTCCCGGAGAGCAGGCGCTCCCGGTCGAGGGCCGGCACGAGTGCATCGTCGGCGACAGCGAGGTACCCCATCAGCAGATCGCTGTGCCCGCTGAGCGATTTCGTGCCGCTGGCGACGACGATGTCCGCGCCCAGCGCGAGCGGCTGCTGCCCCAGCGGGGTGGCGGTGGTGTTGTCCACCAGCAGCAGGGCGCCGGCCGTCCGGCACAGCGCCGCGGTGGCGCGCAGATCGACGACGTCCAGTCCCGGGTTCGACGGGGTCTCGGCCAGCACGAGCGCGCCCTCGCCGGCGCCGGCGAGGACAGCGCGGAGACTGCCGTCGCCGAACTGGGCGGCGGTGAGTTCGTGGACCGTGATCCCGAGGGGCTCGAGGCGTTCCCGCGCGTATTCGCGCACCTGGTAGTACCCGTCGGCGGGGACGACGACGGTGCCGCCGCCACGGGTCAGCGCCCGCAGCGCGACGGTGACCGCGGACATCCCGGACCCGACGACCCGGGCCGCGGCCGCGCCCTCGAGCGCGGCCAGCGCGGATTCGAGGGCACGCCAACCGGGATTCGAGGCGCGGGCGTAGGTGTCGGTCTCCGTGCCCTCCGCGCCGAGCTGGTAGGGGGCGGCGAGGACCGGACCGGGCTGCAGCGGAGCCCCTGGAATATGTTCGGCAGCAACCGCTTTCACGCAGCGTGTGGAGTCACCCGGCACGGTCTCACTCCGGCTTGATCCGGCGGCCGAGCAGCAGCCCGATCGCCTCGGGCACCGACATGCCCTCGTAGCAGACGCGGTGCACGGCGTCGGTGAGCGGCATCTCCACGTCGTAACTGGCCGCCAGCGCCCGGACGGAGGTGCACGACTTGACCCCCTCGGCCACCTGGCCGTGCGTGGCCTCCTGGGCGCTTTCGAGTGTCCCTCCCCTGCCCAGTCGCTCCCCGAACGAACGGTTACGCGACAGCGGCGAGGTGCACGTGGCCACGAGGTCGCCGACACCCGCCAGCCCGGCCAGGGTGGTCGGCTTGGCACCGAGGGCAGTTCCCAGCCGGGTGATCTCGGCCAGCCCACGGGTGATGATGGAGGCGATCGTGTTGTCGCCGAGGCCGACACCGGCGGCCATGCCGCACGCGAGCGCGATGACGTTCTTGCACGCGCCGCCGATCTCGCAGCCGATCACGTCGGTGTTCGTGTAGGGCCTGAAATACCCTGTTGCACATGCTCTTTGAATCTCGAGCGCCCGAGTGGAGTCGGAACACGCGATCACCGTGGCGGCGGGCTGCCGATCGGCGATCTCGCGGGCGAGATTCGGCCCGGACAACACCGCGATGCGGTCGTGTTCGGCACCGGTCACCTGGGCGATCACCTGACTCATCCGCATGAGGGTGCCGCCCTCGATGCCTTTCGCCAGGCTCAGCAGGGTCGCGTCGGAACCGATGTCGTCGCGCCACGCCCCGAGATTCGCGCGCAGCGTCTGCGACGGCACCGCGAGGACGAGGAAGTCCACTCCGTCGAGTGCGACGCGGTGATCCGCGGTGGCGCGCAACGTCGAGGGCAACTCGACGCCCGGCAGATAGTCCGGGTTCTCGTGCCGGGCGGCGATCGCCTCGGCCACCTCCGCGCGCCGCGCCCAGATCGTCACGTCCGTTCCGGCCTCCGCCAGTACCTTCGCGAAGGCCGTCCCCCACGACCCCGCACCCAACACCGCAGCCTTGCTCACGCAGTCCCCTTACTCGTGTCCGATCCCGTCCGCAGACCACCGCCGCGACCGCTCCAGTATCGCCCACCGCCGCGCCCGCGACCGTCCTCGTCGCCGACTGGCAGAATCGACGACCATGACCGCCGCGCACGCGCTGATTCCCGTCAAGGCCCTCGGCCTGGCGAAGTCGCGGCTGGCGCACGTCCTCGACCCCGGCACCCGAGCGGCCCTGGTGCTCGCGATGCTCGACGACACCCTCCACGCGGCGCTGGCGGTCGAGGGGCTCGCCGTCACCGTGATCACCACCGACGCCGATGTCGCCGCGCTGGCTCTCCGCGCGGGGGCGCACACGCTCGCCGATCCCCCCGCCGTCGACACGGCCGGCACCGCCGTCGATCCGCTGAATGCGGCGCTCGCCGCCGCGGCCCGGCGGGTGCGGTCCCGCGAGCCCGGCGTGGATCTGGTCGCGCTGCACGCGGACCTGCCGGCCCTGCGGCCCGCCGAACTGTCCGCGGCCCTGACCGCGGCGCGCGAGGTCGGCCGGGCGGTCGTCGTGGACCACACCGGCACCGGCACCTCGGCGCTGCTGCACTGCACGACCGAACCGCTGCACCCGCTGTTCGGCCCGGACTCGGCGCACCGTCACGTGCGGGCGGGAGCCCACCCCCTGGCCGGGGACTGGCCGGGACTGCGGCTCGACGTGGACACCGTCGCCGATCTCGAGGCCGCCACGGCGCAGGGCGTGGGGCCCGCGACGGCCTCGGCTCTGGGGCGGATCGGATGGCCGATGCCCGTTCGTCATCCCGACTTCGGGTGACGTACGTCGACGGATTGTCCGCCGTTCCGAAACTGAGGGATGATCGACGTGTGAAACACGGCGATTCCACGGACCAGCGCATCGACACCGAACCTCCCGGGTTCGCCGGGGCATCCGGCGACGGCGGAGCCGGACTCGACGGCACCACCGCCACCCGTTCGGCCTCGGCGCCGAGTGCCCCGCCCGCAGCCACGATGCTGCAGGCGGTCGCCGACGGCTTGCCGCTGGACCGCTACCTCAACCGGGAACTGAGCTGGCTCGACTTCAACGCGCGGGTGCTCGCGCTGGCCGAGGACACGTCTCTGCCGCTCCTCGAACGCGCCAAGTTCCTTGCGATCTTCGCCTCGAACCTCGACGAGTTCTACATGGTGCGCGTCGCCGGCCTCAAGCGCCGTGCCGAAACCGGCCTGTCGGTCCGCTCCGCCGACGGGCTGTCGCCACGAGCGCAACTCGCGCTCATCGCGCGCAGCACCCAGGAGATCGCGCGCCGGCACGCTCTCGTCTTCCTCGATTCGGTCCTGCCCGCCCTGACCGCCGAAGGCATTTCCATCATCGACTGGGAGGATCTGACCGACGACGAAAAACAGCGCCTGACCGCGTACTTCGTCGAGCAGGTGTTCCCGGTACTGACGCCCCTCGCGGTCGATCCGGCACACCCGTTCCCGTACATCAGCGGGCTGAGCCTCAACCTCGCTGTCACCGTGAAGGATCTGGAGTCCGCCGGGGAGCACTTCGCGCGGGTGAAGGTGCCGGACAACGTCGATCGCTTCGTCCGGGTCCGCCGGGAAGGCTCCCCGGACGAGATCGACGCGTTCCTGCCTCTCGAGGAACTCATCGCGTCACATCTCGACGTGCTGTTCCCCGGCATGGAAATCGTCGAGCACCACGCCTTCCGGGTCACGCGCAACGCCGACTTCGAGGTCGAGGAGGACCGCGACGAGGATCTCCTCCAGGCGCTCGAGCGGGAACTCGCCCGTCGCCGCTTCGGTTCTCCCGTGCGTCTCGAGGTCGCCGACGACATGACCGAGCACATGCTCGAACTGCTGCTGCGCGAGCTCGACGTCGATCCCGCCGACGTGGTGCAGCTGCCGGGACTGCTGGACCTGTCGAGCCTGTGGCAGGTGCACGGCGTGGACCGCCCCGACCTGAAGGACCGGCCGTTCGTGCCGGCCACGCACCCCGCGTTCGGCGAACGCGAGACCCCCAAGAGCGTGTTCTCGACGCTGCGCGAGGGCGACGTGCTGGTGCACCACCCCTACGATTCCTTCTCCACCAGCGTGCAACGGTTCATCGAGCAGGCCGCAGCCGACAGCCAGGTGCTCGCGATCAAGCAGACCCTCTACCGCACCTCCGGCGACTCCCCCATCGTCAACGCACTGATCGCCGCGGCGGAGGCCGGCAAGCAGGTGGTGGCGCTGGTGGAGATCAAGGCCCGCTTCGACGAGCAGGCGAACATCAAGTGGGCCCGCAAACTCGAACAGGCCGGCGTGCACGTGGTGTACGGCCTGGTGGGACTCAAGACCCACTGCAAGACGTGCCTCGTGGTCCGCCGGGAGGGCTCGCTCATCCGCCGCTACTGCCACATCGGTACCGGCAACTACAACCCGAAGACCGCCCGGCTCTACGAGGACGTCGGCCTGCTCACCGCCGCCCCGGAGATCGGCGCGGACCTGACCGATCTGTTCAACACGCTCACCGGTTACTCGCGGATGGCGAAGTACCGCAACCTGCTCGTGGCCCCGCACGGCGTGCGGGCGGGCATCATCGAACGGATCGACGCCGAGATCGAGCACCACGCGGCCGGTCGCGACGCCCGGATCCGCCTGAAGGCCAATGCGCTGGTCGACGAGCAGGTCATCGACGCGCTGTACCGCGCCTCCTGCGCGGGGGTGCCGGTGGAGATCGTCGTGCGCGGCATCTGCGCGCTCAAGCCCGGAGTACCCGGACTGAGCGAGAACATCACGGTGCGGTCCATCCTCGGGCGGTTCCTGGAGCACTCGCGCGTCCTGCACTTCCGGGCAGCCGACGAGATCTGGATCGGCAGCGCCGACATGATGCATCGCAACCTCGATCGCCGGGTGGAGGTGATGGCACAGGTGAAGGATCCCCGACTGGCGGCGCAACTCGACTCGATCTTCGAGTCGGCGCTCGACCCGGCCACCCGGTGCTGGACGTTGCGGGCCGACGGAACCTGGCTCGCGTCGCCGGCTCCCGGAACCGCGGCCCGTGACCATCAAGAAGAGCTCATGCGTAGCCGTAGCTCCTGATCGGAAGGATGTCGGTGTCCCCCGTTTCCGACAACGCAATGCGAGCCAACATCTTCGCCGCCGGGGCTGTCCTCTGGCGACGGAATCCGACCGACCGGAACCGTTTCGATGTGGCGGTCGTGCACCGGCCGCGTTACGACGACTGGTCCTTCCCCAAGGGCAAGCTCGATCCCGGCGAGACCCCGATCGTCGCCGCCCTGCGCGAGATCGAGGAGGAGACCGGGATTTCGGCGCGTCTCGGCCGGTATCTCGGCAAGGTCACCTACCCGGTGCCGGGTCACCGCAAGCTCAAGCGGGTGGACTACTGGGCCGCCGAGAAGCGCAGCGGGGAGTTCACCCCCAACGACGAGGTCGACGAGCTGCGCTGGCTCGCACCCGACGACGCCTTCGCGGCCCTGTCGTACCCGATGGACCACACGGTGCTGCGCCGCTTCCAGGCCCTGCCGCCGGACACGGCGACGGTGCTGATCGTGCGGCATGCCAAGGCCGGCAGCCGCAGGAATCACCGGGGCGACGATCGGGACCGGCCGCTCGACGCGGCGGGCCGTGCCCAGGCCCAGGCCCTCGTTCCGCAACTGCTCGCGTTCGGCGCCGACAGCGTGGTCGCCGCGGACCGGGCACGCTGCGTGCAGACGGTGCAACCGCTCGCGGACCGGCTCGGGATCGACGTTGCCGTCGAACCCTCCCTCACGGAGGAGGAGTACAGCGCCGACCCGCAACTCGGGCGCAAGCGGGTGCTCGACCTCGCCCAGCGCGGCGGGGTGCCGGTGATCTGCAGCCAGGGCAAGGTGATCCCGGACCTTGTGCAATGGTGGGCCGAGCACGACGGGATCACCGCGCCGAACACGCGTAACCGCAAGGGCAGCACGTGGGTGCTGTCGCTCGCCGGCGACCGGCTCGTCGCGGTGGACCACATCGACAGCCCGCTGCCCGCCGGGCCCGCCTGAACGCGCTTCGGCGGCCATCGAGGTTCCCCCGATGGCCGCCGAACGGACGGTATCCGGTTGGCAGCCCTAGTTCTCGGCAGCCCTACTCCCAGCAGCCCTACTTCTTGGCTGCAGCCTTCCGGGCCGGCGCCTTCTTGGCCGCGGTGGTCTTCTTGGCCGGAGCCTTGGCCGCGGTGGTCTTCTTCGCCGCGGTGGTCTTCTTGGCCGCGGTGGTCTTGGCCGGAGCCTTGGCCGCGGTGGTCTTCTTCGCCGCGGTGGTCTTCTTGGCCGCGGTGGTCTTGGCCGGAGCCTTGGCCGCCGTGGTCTTCTTCGCCGCCGTGGTCTTCTTGGCCGCGGTGGTCTTGGCCGGAGCCTTGGCCGCCGTGGTCTTCTTCGCCGCGGTGGTCTTGGCCGGAGCCTTGGCCGCCGTGGTCGCCTTCTTCGCCGGAGCTGCCTTGGCGGCAGTCTTCTTCGCCGCCGCGGTCTTCTTGGCCGCGGTCTTCTTCGCGGCCGCGGTCTTCTTCGCCGCGGCAGCCGCGCCCCGCTTGACGGCCGGACCGGTCGCGGGGAGCTTCTGGCTGCCGGCGATGACCGCCTTGAACTGCGCGCCGGGGCGGAACGCCGGCACCGACGTCGGCTTGACCTTCACGGTCTCACCCGTGCGCGGGTTGCGCGCGACCCGCGCCGCGCGGCGGCGCTGCTCGAAGACGCCGAAGCCGGTGATCGTGACGCTCTTACCCGAGTGCACTGCGCGCACGATCGCGTCGACCATGTGCTCCACGGCCGCCGTTGCAGTGCGCCTGTCCGAACCGAGCTTTTCGGTCAGAACATCGATCAGCTCTGCCTTGTTCATTGCATTCCTCCGCACATAACGGTCCACCGTCAGACCGACTCGAGTCCACGGTAGACCCGCAAACGGGCAAGAGTCTATGTGCCACGCCAATTCTCATGCAAATTACAGGCGGGCCGGATCCGAACGTGTCGTCGGATCCGGCCCGCCCAGGCCCGATTCGGGGCCGGATCAGGGCGCTGGGAGGGTCCGCGGTTTCCAAGACGGCCTTGCGTTTTCGAACTCGGAAATCGCCTCTACCTGCCGTAACGTGAGCCCGATGTCGTCGAGACCCTCCAGCAGACGCCACCGGGTGTAGTCGTCAATGCTGAACGGCACCACGGTGGTTCCGGCGGTCACGGTGCGATGCTCGAGGTCGACCTCCAGCTCCAGTCCCGGCTGTTGTTCGATGAGTTTCCAGAGCAATTCGACGTCCGGCTGCTCGACCTGAGCGGCCAGCAGTCCGGCCTTTCCGGAGTTGCCCCGGAAGATGTCTGCGAAGCGGGACGAGATCACGACGCGGAAGCCGTAATCGGACAGCGCCCACACGGCGTGCTCGCGGGAGGACCCGGTGCCGAAATCCGGCCCGGCCACGAGGACACTGCCCCGGTCGAACGGCGGAGTGTTCAGTACGAAGGCCGGATCCGTGCGCCAGGCGGCAAACAGCCCGTCCTCGAATCCGCTTCGAGTGACCCGCTTCAGATACACCGCGGGGATGATCTGGTCGGTGTCGACGTTCGACCGGCGCAGCGGAACGCCGATGCCCTTGTGAGTGGTGAAGGCTTCCATCGAAATTCTCCTTCGGTTCCGTGACCTAGTCCAGATCCGCCGGAGCGGAGAGAGTGCCGCGCACCGCGGTCGCCGCGGCGACCTCAGGCGAGACGAGGTGGGTGCGTCCGCCCTTGCCCTGGCGGCCTTCGAAGTTCCGGTTCGAGGTCGATGCACAGCGCTCGCCCGGCGCCAGCTGATCCGGATTCATGCCCAGGCACATCGAGCAGCCGGCCTGGCGCCATTCCGCGCCCGCGGCCGTGAAGACCTCACCGAGACCTTCGGCTTCGGCTTGGGCACGAACGCGCATCGATCCGGGTACGACGAGCATACGAACGCCGTCGGCGACCTTGCGGCCCTGGAGAACTTCCGCAACGGCGCGCAGATCCTCGATCCGGCCGTTGGTGCACGAGCCGACGAAGACGGTGTCGACCGGCACCTCACGCAGCGGGGTTCCGGGCTCGAGTCCCATGTACCGCAGCGCCTTCTCGGCCGCGAGGCGCTCACCCTCGTCCGCCATCGCCTCCGGGTCGGGCACCGACGCGCCGAGGGGCGCGCCCTGGCCGGGGTTGGTGCCCCACGTGACGAAGGGCGTCAGGGACGAGCCGTCGATGTGGACCTCGGCGTCGAAAACCGCGTCCTCGTCGGTCTTCAACTGCTCCCACGCGGCCACCGCGGCGTCCCAGTCCGCGCCCTGGGGGGCGTGCGGGCGGCCCTTCAGGAACTCGTAGGTGATCTCGTCGGGCGCGATCATCCCGGCCCGGGCGCCCGCCTCGATGGACATGTTGCAGATGGTCATCCGTGCTTCCATCGACAGCTTCCGGATCGCCTCGCCGCGGTACTCGAGCACGTAGCCCTGGCCGCCGCCGGTGCCGATCCGGGCGATGACGGCGAGGATCAGATCCTTGCTCGTGACGCCGGGCGGCAGTGCGCCGTCGACGGTGATCGCCATGGTCTTGAACGGGCGCAGCGACAGTGTCTGGGTTGCCAGCACGTGCTCGACCTCGCTCGTGCCGATGCCCATCGCCAGGGCACCGAAGGCGCCGTGGGTGGAGGTGTGGCTGTCGCCGCACACCACCGTCATGCCCGGCTGCGTCAGGCCGAGCTGCGGTCCGACGACGTGGACGATGCCCTGTTCGACGTCACCCATCGGATGCAGCCGGATGCCGAACTCCTCGCAGTTGCGGCGCAGCGTCTCGACCTGGGTGCGCGAGACGGGGTCGGCGATGGGCTTGTCGATGTCGACCGTGGGCACGTTGTGGTCCTCGGTCGCGATGGTGAGGTCCGGCCGCCGCACGGGCCGATCCGCCAACCGCAGACCGTCGAACGCCTGCGGGCTCGTGACCTCGTGCACGAGATGCAGATCGATGTAGATCAGGTCCGGCTGTCGCGCCGCGCCCTCTCCCGTACCGCGCACGACCACGTGCTGGTCCCACACCTTCTCCGCCAGAGTCTTTCCAGCCATCTTCTCCACCTGTCGTACGTGACGAACGCGGATCCCGTTCTCGGGGCTGTCCCGGGCCGCGAATGCTGTCGTCCCCGCCCGGTTCCGCGTGGGTTATGCTTCCCATTATGCGAGACGGAGGTATCGACCTATGAGACAGCATAGCGGGATCGGAGTGCTGGACAAAGCGATGGCCGTCCTCCATGCAGTGGCGGAGCAGCCCTGCACTCTCACCGAACTGTGCGCCCGCACCGGACTTCCCCGCGCCACCGCCCACCGGCTCGCGGTCGGGCTCGAGGTGCACCGGCTGCTCGCCCGCGACGGTGACGGCCAGTGGCGGCCGGGTCCCGGTCTGGCCGAACTGTCGGCAGGCGCGGGCGACGCACTCGTCGACGCCGCCTCGCTCGTGCTGCCGCGCCTGCGCGAGATCACCGGCGAGAGCGTGCAGTTGTATCGACGGGAGGGCACCCACCGGGTGTGCGTCGCGGCCCTCGAACCCCCGACGGGCCTGCGCGACACCGTCCTCGTGGGGGCCCGGCTGCCGATGACCGCCGGGTCCGGAGCCAGGGTCCTGCTCGCCTGGGCCGACGCCGCGACGCAGCGGGCGATCCTGCCGGAGGCCGCATTCGGCGAGCGGGTCCTCGCCGAAGTCCGGCGCCGGGGCTGGGCGCAGAGCGTCGCCGAACGCGAACCCGGGGTCGCCTCGGTGGCCGCCCCCGTGCGCGATGCATCCGGGGCCGTCGTGGCCGCGATCTCCGTCTCGGGACCCGTCGACCGCATGGGCCGCCGGCCCGGGGCGCGCTGGGCCGCGGACCTGCTGGCGGCCGCCGACGCGCTGCAGAAGCGACTGCAGTAGCCCGTCCACCCGCCGGCTCCTGTGCGACAGTGCACGGATGGGAACCAACCAGCGCACACAGATCACGATGACCGACGCCGAGATCGGCGACTTTCTCGAACGCAGCCGCGTCGCGACGATGGCGACGATCGGCCCCGGCGGCCTCCCGCACCTCGTCGCGATGTGGTACGCGGTGCTGGACGGCGAGATCTGGTTCGAGACGAAGCTGAAATCGCAGAAGGCGGTCAATCTGCGGCGCGACAACCGGATCAGCGCCCTGGTCGAGGACGGCCACACCTACGACACCCTGCGCGGCGTCTCGCTCGAGGGGCATGCCGAGGTGGTCGAGGATCGAGAGGTGCTGTTCGAGGTGTGCCGCAGCGTGTGGGAACGCTACACCGGCCCCTACACCGCGGAGTTGCGGCCCGCGGTCGAGCAGATGATGCACAAGCGCGTCGCGGTGCGGGTCGTCGCGGACCGGACCCGGTCCTGGGACCACCGCAAGCTCGGGATGCCGGCGATGCCGATCGGCGGCAGCACGGCACCGTACCTGTTCGAGGCCCTGGAAAACCGGGCGACAGACGCCGGGTTGCCGAGTTAGATTCCGGGATGTCCCGGACCGAGCTCCGGGCGAGGGAAGGGAGACAGCGATGAACGACCCGAGCGGGGACCGGATCGCGGAGCAGTTCCGCGCAGCCCTCGAGCGCAAGAATCAGCACGCCCGTCGCGGCTCGGACCATCTCGACGGGAGGGCCAAGGCGCAGGCGCCGCACGGCAGTGCCGACCACCGCCGCAATTTCCGGCGCAAGAGCGGATGACGAGCACAAACAGCGAAGGTCCCTCCGATCCGTGGATCGGAGGGACCTTCGCATGGTAGCCCCGACGGGATTTGAACCCGCGCTACCGCCTTGAGAGGGCGGCGTCCTAGGCCGCTAGACGACGGGGCCAGGAACTTTCACTGCTCAGAGAAGAACGCCCTTCGAACTCGCGATCGAAGGGCCGTCCGTGGTAGCCCCGACGGGATTTGAACCCGCGCTACCGCCTTGAGAGGGCGGCGTCCTAGGCCGCTAGACGACGGGGCCAGGAACTTTCTTCTCTGTTGCTCCTCCCACCCTGCGGCGGGAAGCTCAGCCAGCTTAACCGGCCGAGGCTCGGTGACAAAATCACCGGGCAGACGCTGGGGTACCAGGACTCGAACCTAGAATGGCTGAACCAGAATCAGCTGTGTTGCCAATTACACCATACCCCAATGGCTTGTTCCGAAGACCTGCCTCGCGGCGCTGCGGCCTCCGTTCCGAACCGAGAAGAAGGTTAGCACCATGGGTGCCCCCAATAACAAATCGCCAGGTCAGAGCGGGTAAATCCACAACCTGCGCGACGCCGGGCCGACCGCGGGGGCGCCGCGGCCGGCCCGGCACCGCTCAGGCGATGCGGGCCCGGGCGGCACGCAGGCGCGTGAGCGAGACGTCCCGGCCGAGCAGTTCCATCGACTCGTACAGGGGCGGGCTGATGTGCGAGCCCGTGAGCGCCACGCGCACCGGCGCGAAGGCCTTGCGGGGCTTGAGGCCGAGCTCGTCGATCAGCGCGGCCTTGAGGGCCTCTTCGAGGGCCGCCGCGCTCCACTCGGCCACACCGTCGGCCGCGGCGATCGTCGCGTCCAGCACGGGCGCGGCGTCGGGGCCGAGGTTCTTGGCCGCGGCCGCCTCGTCGAGCGTGAAGTCGGCCTCGGCCACGTAGAGGAACTTCAGCAGGTCCCACGCGTCCGAGAGCACCACGATGCGGGTCTGGACCAGCTCGGCCGCCACCGCGAACCGGGCGTCGTCGACGTCACCGGTGATGTGCCCGTGCTCCACGAGGAACGCCTTCAGCCGGGCCGCGAAGTCGGCCGGTTCGAGCATGCGGATGTGCTCGGCGTTGATGGCGTCGGCCTTCTTCTGGTCGAACCGGGCCGGATTCGAGTTGACCTTGGCGATGTCGAAGGCGGCGACCATCTCGTCGAGCGAGAAGACGTCACGGTCGTCGGCCAGGCCCCAGCCGAGGAGCGCGAGGTAGTTGAGCAGTCCCTCGGCGATGAAGCCACGGTCGCGGTGGATGAACAGGTTGGACTCGGGGTCGCGCTTGGAGAGCTTCTTGTTGCCCTGCCCCATCACGAACGGCAGGTGGCCGAACTCGGGCGTGAAATCGGTCACGCCGATGCGCTGCAGCGCCTCGTAGAGCGCGAGCTGGCGCGGGGTCGACGAGAGCAGATCCTCGCCGCGCAGCACGTGGGTGATCCGCATCAGGGCATCGTCGACGGGATTGACGAGCGTGTACAGCGGGATGCCGTTGCCGCGGGTGAGGGCGAAGTCGGGCACGGTGCCGGCCTTGAACGTGGTCTCGCCGCGCACCAGGTCGTTCCACGTCAGGTCGTGATCGGGCATGCGCAGCCGCACCACGGGCTTGCGCCCCTCGTCGCGGTACGCCTGCCGCTGCTCCGCGGTCAGATCGCGGTCGTGGTTGTCGTAGCCGAGCTTCGGGTCGCGGCCGGCCGCGCGGTGGCGCGCCTCGACCTCCTCGGGCGTGGAGAACGACTCGTACGCCTCGCCCGCCTCGAGCAGCCTGGCGACGACGTCGAGATGCAGGTCGCGGCGCTGCGACTGCCGGTACGGCTCGTACGGGCCGCCCACCTCGGGACCCTCGTCCCAGTCGAGGCCGAGCCACCGGAGCGCGTCGAGGATCGCCTGGTACGACTCCTCGGTGTCGCGGGCGGCGTCGGTGTCCTCGATGCGGAACACGAAGGTGCCGCCGTGGTGACGGGCGAAAGCCCAGTTGAACAGGGCGGTGCGCACGAGGCCCACGTGCGGGGTTCCGGTCGGGGACGGACAGAAACGAACGCGTACTTCGCTGTTGGTCATGGCTCACTCGGGTCGAGGGATCGAAAAGTCCCCTCCAGGCTAGTCCCGGGCGTGCCGGCCGCGAAGCCGCGGTCCGCCTGCTACCTGCGCTTGGCGGTCACCGGATTCGTCAGCGTGCCGATGCCCTCGACGGTGATCGAGACGGTGTTGCCGTCGACGATCGGCCCGACCCCCTCCGGGGTCCCGGTGAGGATCACGTCGCCCGGCAGCAGCGTCATCACCGCCGAGATCCACTCGATCAGCTTCGGAATGTCGTGCACCATCAACGACGTTCGGCTGCGCTGGCGCGTCTGCCCGTCGACCTCCGCGGAGATCTCGAGATCCGAGGGATCGATGTTCGTCTCGATCCACGGGCCGAGGGGACAGAACGTGTCGTGCCCCTTGGCCCGCGTCCACTGCCCGTCCTGCTGCTGATGGTCGCGCGCGGAGACGTCGTTGGCGACGGTGTAGCCGAGGACGACGTCGAGGGCCTTCGCGGCCGGAACGTCCTTGCAGGGACGGCCGATGACGACGGCGAGCTCCGCCTCGTGGTGGACGAGGCCGCTGCTCGGCGGGAGCACGATCGGCGCCCCCGGGCCGACGATGGAGGTGTTCGGCTTGAGGAAGATCACCGGCTCGTCGGGAACCTCGTTCCCGGATTCGGCCGCATGGGCGGCGTAGTTGCGGCCGACGCAGACCACCTTGCTCGCCAGGATCGGCGCGAGCAGCCGGACGTCGGCGAGCGGCCAGCTGCGGCCGGTGAAGGTCGGGGTGCCGAAGGGGTGTTCGGCGATCTCCTTCGCCGTCGCGGCGTCCCCCTCTCCCTCGATGCTGACGAAGGCGACACCGTCCGGGCTGGCAATTCGACCAAGGCGCATGCCGGGGAGTCTATCCGTGTCGCCGCTGGCGGCCCTGCGGACCACGGGACGCAGGTATAGGCTGCCACCGGGAAGTTCACAATACGGGAATTTTGTTTCAGATAGTGAGATGACATGACGGTTCGGGACATCGGCGCGCGGCGCTGGGTCATCCTGGCGCTCGGCGTGTTCGCGCAGGCGGCCCAGGCGGTCCTCGTCAACGGCGCCGCCTTCCTCATCCCCGCGCTCCACGAGGATCGCGGACTCACGCTCGCCCAGGCCGGAACACTTTCGGCCGCGCCGATATTCGGGGTCGTGTTCAGCCTCGTCGCGTGGGGTGCCCTGGCCGACCGGTTCGGCGAGCGGCGGGTCCTGGCCGCAGGGCTCGCACTGGCTGCGGCGGCCACGGCCGCAGCCGCCGCCAGCGGGACCCTGCCGATGCTCGCGCTCATGCTCGCTCTCGGTGGTGCCGCCGCGGCGAGCGCCAACGCCGCGAGCGGTCGCGTCGTCGTCGGCTGGTTCCCGCCGCACCAGCGTGGTCTCGCCATGGGGATCCGGCAGATGTCGCTGCCGCTCGGCGTCGCCGTCGCCGCGTTGACCATTCCGCCGCTCGCGCGCGACCACGGAATCGGCTCGGCCCTGGCCTTCTCCGCCTCGGTGTGTGCCGTCGCCGCGGTGGCGTGCGCGGTCGGCATCGTCGACCCACCGCGGCCGGAACGCGGCCGGGCCGCAGAGCTCGGCCTGCTCGACAACCCCTACCGTGCCGGGCGGTCGCTGCAACGGATCCACGCCGCGTCGGTGCTGCTGGTGGTGCCCCAGTACGTGGTGTGGACCTACGCGCTGGTGTGGCTGATCTCCGAGCGCGGCTGGACCGAGTCCGCCGCGGGCCTGGTCATCACCGCCGCGCAGTTCCTCGGTGCGCTCGGTCGCGTCGCCGCCGGCGGGTGGTCCGACCGGGTCGGCAGCCGCCTGCGGCCGCTGCGGCTCGTGGCGCTCTCCGTCGTGCTGTCCATGGCAGCGCTCGCGGCCGCCGCGCTCACCGACTCGGCCGTCGCCGTCGCGCTGCTGATCGTGGCATCGGTGACGACGGTGGCCCCGAACGGGCTGGCCTTCACCGCCGTCGCCGAGATCGCGGGACCGTTCTGGGGTGGCCGCGCGCTCGGCATCCAGAACACCGGCCAGTTCGTCGCGGCGGCGTGCGTGGGTCCCGCGTTCGGCGGGCTCATCGCACTGGCCGGCTTTCCCGCGGCGTTCGCGCTCGCCGCGCTGATCCCGGCCGCCGCGGTGCCCCTGGTCCCCCGCAAATGAGCCGGTGCGGCCTCCCGGACACCGGGAGGCCGCACCGAGACCGGATCAGAGGGCGGCCGCGATGCGGTCGCCGACCTCCGTGGTCACGATCGGGCCCGTGCCGCGGGCGGCGAGGTCCGCCTCGACCGCACGCTCGACCCGGGCCGCCTCGTCCGCCCGGCCGAGGTGGCGCAGCAGCAGGGCGACCGACAGGATCGCCGCGGTCGGGTCGGCGATGCCCTTGCCCGCGATGTCCGGGGCGCTGCCGTGGACCGGCTCGAACATCGACGGGTTGGTGCCGGAGGCATCGATGTTGCCGCTGGCCGCCAGGCCGATGCCCCCGGTGACCGCACCGGCGAGATCGGTGATGATGTCGCCGAACAGGTTGTCGGTCACGATCACGTCGAACCGGCCCGGGTCGTCGACCATGTAGATGGTGGCGGCGTCGATGTGGCAGTAGGCCATCTCGACCTCCGGGTACTCCGCGCCCACCGTCTCGACCGCACGCGTCCAGATGGCACCGGCGTTGGAGAGCACGTTGGTCTTGTGGATCAGGGTGAGGTGCTTGCGCCGGCTCTGCGCGAGCTCGAAGGCGTAACGCACGACGCGCTCGGCACCGAACCAGGTGTTGACCGAGACCTCGGTGGCGATCTCGTGGGGGGTGCCGACGCGGATGGCGCCGCCGTTGCCGGTGTAGGGGCCCTCGGTGCCCTCCCGCACCACGACGAAGTCGATCTCCGGCTGCGCCGCGAGCGGGGACTTCGCCCCCGGGTACAGCCGCGACGGCCGCAGGTTGACGTGGTGATCGAGCGCGAACCGCATGTTCAGCAGCAGGCCCCGCTCGAGCACGCCCGGGGTGACGGACGGGTCGCCGATGGCGCCGAGCAGGATCGCGTCGTGCGCGCGGATCGCCGCCAGGTCGGCGTCCGGGAGCAGTTCCCCGGTGGCGTTGTACCGCCGGGCACCGAGGTCGTACTCGGTGGTCTCGAGATCGGGGACCAGCGTCCTGAGCACCTTGAGGGCCTCGGCCGTGACCTCGACACCGATGCCGTCACCGGGGATGACCGCAAGCTTCATGGGCACACACTCTCTTCCTCTTCGCGACGACGGCCGCGACCGTGCTCGACGATCGCGGCCATCGGATACAGCGGGGGGTGGTTCAGGACAGGTCGACCTGCGCGACGCGGGCGTCGAGCCGCTCCACGATCTGCGCGACCTCGGTGTCGCCGACGACCCGGTCGACCCGCAGGATCACCGTGGCGCCGGGGCCCTCGACGTCCTGGCTCAGTGCCGCCGCCTGGATGTCGATCCCGGCGTTGCCGAGGACCGTGCCGAGGACACCGAGCACGCCCGGGCGATCCTCGTAGTGGACGACGAGGTTGTGGCCCTCGGCGCGCAGGTCGAAGCTGCGGCCGTTGATGTTGACGATCTTCTCGATCTGCTGCAGGCCGGTCAGCGCACCGGTGACGGTGGTGACGAGACCGTCGGCGGCCACGGCGCGGACCTCCACCGCGCTGCGGTGGGTGGAGGCCTCGCTGTGCTTGTCGACCTCGACACTCACGCCGCGCTGCTCGGCGAGGGCCGGGGCGTTGACGAAGGTGACCGGCTCGTCGCTGCTGGCGGAGAACAGGCCGCGCAGCGCGGCGAGGCCGAGGATCTCGACGTTCTCCGCGGAGAGTTCGCCGCTGGCGACGACCTGCACGTTCTGCACCGCCTCCGGCGAGAGGGTGCCGGCGATCAGGCCGAGCTTGCGCACGAGCTCGAGCCACGGTGCGACCTCCTCGCCGACCGGGCCGCCGGAGACGTTCACGGCGTCCGGGACGAACTCACCGGCCAGGGCCAGCAGCACGCTCTTGGCGACGTCGGTTCCGGCGCGGTCCTGGGCCTCGGTCGTGGAGGCGCCGAGGTGCGGGGTGACGACGGTGTTGTCGAGGTCGAACAGCTTCGAGTCGGTGCAGGGTTCGGAGTGGAAGACGTCGAGGCCGGCGGCGCGAACCTTGCCGGAGACGAGGGCGTCGTGGAGGGCGTCCTCGTCGATGAGACCACCGCGGGCGGCGTTGACGATGATGACGCCGTCCTTGGCCCGCGCGAGCCGCTCGGCGTTGATCAGGCCGGCCGTCTCCTTGGTCTTGGGCAGGTGCACGGAGATGAAGTCGGCACGCTCGATCAGCTCGTCGATGTCGACCAGTTCGATCCCGAGCTGGGCGGCACGGGCCGGCGGCAGGTAGGGGTCGTAGGCGATGACGTGGGTCTCGAAGGCGGCGAGGCGCTGCGCGAACAGCTGCCCGATCCGGCCCAGACCGACGACGCCGACCGTCTTGCCCAGGATCTCGGTGCCGTTGAAGCTCGAACGCTTCCAGGTGCGCTCACGCAGGGTGCGGTCGGCGGCGGGGATCTGCCGGGCCGTGGCCATCAGCAGCGCCACGGCGTGCTCGGCGGCCGAATGGATGTTGGACGTCGGAGCGTTGACGACCATCACACCGCGCTCGGTGGCGGCCGGGATGTCGACGTTGTCGAGGCCGACGCCGGCGCGACCGACGATCTTCAGCCTCGTGGCGGCGGCGAGGACCTCGGCGTCGACCGTGGTCGCCGAACGGACCAGCAGGGCGTCCGCCTCGGGCACCGCCGCGAGCAGCGCGGGACGGTCCGGACCGTCGACCCAGCGCACCTCGACACCGTCACCGAGCGCATCGACGGTCGACTGCGCCAGCTTGTCGGCGATCAGGACAACGGGACGGCCATTCTGGCTCACGTGCGAACTCCCCTGTGGTTGGTTTGTCTGACGGGTCGTCGACGGCGCCGCACCCCGAGGTGCGCGAATGCAGCCGTGACCGGGCTCAGTTTAGTGCCCGGGCCGTGGCCCCGGGGCCACGGCCCCGGAATGGGTTGCCTACTGGTACGAAACGACCCACGCCCGCGGCGCCACGGCCGCGGTCCGTTCGGACCCGAACGCCGGCGAATCCGAGCCGGGAAGGCCCTCCGGCCGATCCGGTACCTGGTGCCGCCGTCCCGGCGCGAGCCGCATTCCGGGTCCGGAGCGGGACCGTCCGGGTGGCACCTGTGGTCCGGCGAACCTGCGCCCGGGGGAACGTCGCTCGCAGACCACCGACGAGTTCCGTTCGCACGGGCACCGTTTCGCCGGGACCCTGCACCAGGCCGCGGCCCGGCGCGAGTGGACCGCGAGGGCGGAACGCCGTGCCCCGGCTATGCGGGGCCGGGACCCGCGGTGGATCGCCGGTGCCGGAACGCGACGACGGCGGTGCGGACCGTCGGATAGAAGCGGTCCCGGGTGAACCGATCTCCCAGCCCGAACCGCACCAGCCGGTCCTTGATCGGACCCTTCATCGCGGCGAAGGCCAGGTGGATGCCCTTGCCCGCCAGGTACCGGTCCAGGTCGACGAGTTCGTCGACGGCGGTGGTGTCGAGGCCGGTGATCGGTTCCGCGGCGATCACGACCCACTCGACCGGCTCGGGCGATTTCGCGACCAGCGAGCGGACGTAGTCGTCGAAGATCGAGCCGTTGGCGAAGAACAGCGGGGCGTCGAACCGCACGAGCAGCAGGCCCGGGATCCGATGCCCCTCGGGGTGGCGGTTGATGTCGTGGAAACCCGCGACGCGGGTAAGCTCGACGAGTTCGGTGCGGTACGGCGACCATGCGTGTCCCACGACGGCGACGAAGGAGAGCCCGATGGCGACGAGAATCCCCTCGAGCACCCCGACGAGCGCCACTCCGAGGAAGGCCGCCGCCGCGAGACCGGCCTCGATCCGGCTCATCCGCCACATGCGGATCACGCCGCGCACGTCGATGAGTGCCGAGGCGGCGACGAGGACGACCGCGGCGAGGGTCGCCTCGGGCAGATAGGCGGTCGCGCCGGGCGCGAGCAGCACGAACAGCAGCACGGCGGCGGCGCCGACCACCCCGACGAGCTGGGTGCGGGCACCGTTCTGCTCGGCGACGGGCGTGCGCGACGAGCTCGCCGAGATGGGGAAACCGCTGAACAGCCCGGTCGCGACGTTGGCGGCGCCGATGGCCTTCATCTCGGTGCTGCCGTCCACGTCGTCGCCGCGGCGGGCGGCGAACGTGCGCGAGAGCACGCCGGTGTCGGCGAACGCGATGAGCGCGACGCCGGCCGCCGGGCCGAGCAGTGCGAGCACGTCGCCCCAGCTCACCGCTGCCACATCGGGCGTCGGCAGTCCCGACGGCAGCGCCCCGACCATGACGATCTCGTCGGTGAGGCCGAGCAGCGCGGACACCACGGACGCCCCGACCACGGCGACCAGGACACCCGGGATGCGCGCCCGCAGGAGGCGGAACGCCAGGATGACCGCCAGGGACGCCACACCGACGGTCGCCGCGACGAGGTCGACGTCGCCGGCGGCCACCGCCCGGACGATCGCGGCTGTGTCCTGGAGCAGGCCCGGCTCGTCGATCGAGAAGCCGAGCAGTTTCGGGAGCTGACCGACCACGACGACCAGCGCGATGCCGTTGAGATAGCCGAGCCTGATGGGCTTGGACAGCAGTTCGGTGACGAAACCGAGGCGCAGGAAGCCGGCGACGACGAGGATCACGCCCACGAGCAGGGCCAGAACCCCCGCGAGCGCGAGCGCCTCCTGCGGGTCGCCCGTCGCGGCGAGCGGGAGCACCGCCGCGGCGATGAGCGGGGCGAGGGACGAATCAGGCCCGAGCACAAGCACTTTCGACGGACCCACCAGCGCGTACACCAGCAGCGGGACGATCGTGGCGTACAGGCCGGCGTAGGCGGGCAACCCGGCGGCCGTCGCGTAGCCCATGCCCGCGGGGATGAGCAGCGCGGTGAGTGCCAGGCCGGCGGTGATGTCGGGGCGCAGCCACTCCCGGCGGTAGGTGCGGGCCGTGACGACCCCCGGCAGCTTTCCCAGGCCCCAGGACATCAGCGCATTATCCACCCTGGAACGCCGACGGCCCGACACCACAGCGGTGCCGGGCCGTCGAAGCGGCGGGATCCGATCAGGCGGTCTCGGTGATCGGGCGGTCCACCCAGCTCATCAGGTCGCGCAGCTGCTTGCCGACGACCTCGATGCCGTGCTCGGCGTTCTTCTTGCGCAGCGACTCGAGCTCCTTGTTGCCGCCCTCGACGTTGGCGACGAGACGCTTGACGAAGGTGCCGTCCTGGATGTCCTTCAGGATCTCCTTCATGCGCTCCTTCGTGCCGGCGTCGATGACGCGCGGCCCGGAGAGGTAGCCACCGAACTCGGCGGTGTCGGACACCGAGTAGTTCATGCGGGCGATGCCGCCCTCGTACATGAGGTCGACGATGAGCTTGAGCTCGTGCAGCACCTCGAAGTACGCCATCTCCGGGGCGTAGCCGGCCTCGACCATCACGTCGAAACCGGTCTTGACCAGTTCCTCGGTGCCACCGCAGAGGACGGCCTGCTCACCGAACAGGTCGGTCTCGGTCTCTTCCTTGAAGGTGGTCTTGATGACGCCGGCCCGGGTGCCGCCGATGCCCTTGGCGTAGGACAGCGCCAGCGCCTGGCCCTCGCCCTTGGGATCCTGGTGGACGGCGATGAGCGCGGGGACGCCCTTGCCGTCGACGAACTGGCGGCGCACGAGATGGCCGGGGCCCTTCGGGGCGACCATCGCGACGGTGACGAACTCCGGCGCCTCGATGAGACCGAAGTGGATGTTCAGGCCGTGGCCGAAGAACAGCGCGTCGCCGTCCTTCAGGTTCGGCGCGATGTCCTCCTTGAAGATCGACGCCTGCGCGGTGTCGGGCGCCAGCAGCATGATGACGTCCGCCCACTCGGAGACCTCGGCCGGGGTGCCGACCGCCAGGCCCGCCTCCTCCGCCTTGGCCCGCGACTTCGAGCCTTCCTTCAGACCGATGCGCACCTCGACACCGGAGTCGCGCAGGCTCAGCGAGTGCGCGTGTCCCTGGCTGCCGTAGCCGATCACCGCGACCTTGCGGCCCTGGATGATCGACAGATCGGCGTCGTCGTCGTAGAACATCTCGACTGCCACAGTTGTTACCTCTCTCAGCAAATAAGGGTGTGTTCAGGCTAACGGGTGGCCGTGATCGACTTCGGACCGCGTCCGACCGCGACGACCCCGGACTGCACGATCTCGCGGATGCCGTAGGGCTCGAGCATCCGCAGCAGGGCGTCGAGCTTGGACCGGGTACCGGTGGCCTCGATCGTGAGCGACTCGGGCGAGACGTCGATCACCTTGGCGCGGAACAGATTCACCGTCTCGATGACCTGCGTCCGCACGCTCGCGTCCGCCCGCACCTTGATCAGCAGCAGCTCGCGGGCGACCGAGGCCTCCTCTTCCTGCTCGACGATCTTGATGACGTTGACGAGCTTGTTGAGCTGCTTGGTCACCTGCTCGAGGGGGAACTCGTCGACGGTGACGACGATCGTCATCCGGGAGATCTCGGGGATCTCGGTGCCGCCCACCGCGAGGGATTCGATGTTGAACCCGCGGCGGGAGAACAGGCTCGCCACGCGGGCCAGCACGCCCGGCTTGTCCTCGACGAGAACGCTGAGGGTGTGACTGGTGCTCACTGACGATCCTCTCCTGCTGCTGCGGCGCCGCGCTGGTCCGGGTGCTTCTCGTGCTCGAGTGCCTCGTGGATGACGGCCGGCTCGGCGGCCGCCTCGTCCTCGTCGAACAGCGGGCGGATGCCCCGCGCCGCCATGATCTCGTCGTTGCCGGTGCCCGCGGCGACCATCGGCCACACCTGGGCGTCCTTGCCGACGATGAAGTCGATGACCACCGGACGGTCGTTGATCGACTGCGCCTGGCGGATCGCGTCCTCGACCTCCTCCTCGCGCTCGACGCGGATGCCGACGCAGCCCAGAGCCTCGGCCAGCTTGACGAAGTCGGGGATGCGCAGGGTGTGGGTGGCCAGGTCCGTGTTCGAGTACCGCTCCTCGTAGAACAGCGTCTGCCACTGCCGCACCATGCCGAGGTTGCCGTTGTTGATGAGCGCGACCTTGATCGGCACACCCTCCACCGCGCAGGTCGCCAGTTCCTGGTTGGTCATCTGGAAGCAGCCGTCGCCGTCGATGGCCCACACCTCGGCGTCGGGCACGCCCATCTTGGCGCCCATGGCCGCCGGAACGGCGTAGCCCATGGTGCCCAGGCCGCCGGAGTTGAGCCAGGTCCGTGGCTTCTCGTAGTCGATGAACTGCGCGGCCCACATCTGGTGCTGGCCGACGCCGGCGCAGTAGATCGCGTCCGGTCCGGCGAGCTTGCCGACCTTCTGGATCACGAACTCCGGCGAGAGCATGCCGTCGGCGGGCCGGTCGTAGCTGAGCGGGTAGGTGCGGCGGATCCCGTCCAGGTACTCCCACCACTGGGCGTACTCGAGCGTGGTGCCCGTCGCGAGATCCGCACGGATCGCCTCGATCAGCTCGACGATCACCTCCTTGCAGTCACCCACGATCGGCACGTCGGCGTGCCGGTTCTTGCCGATCTCGGCCGGGTCGATGTCCGCGTGGATGACCTTCGCGCCGGGCGCGAACGAGTCGAGCTGACCGGTGACGCGGTCGTCGAACCGCGCGCCGAGCGTGATCAGCAGATCGGACTTCTGCAGGGCGGCGACCGCCGCGACGGTGCCGTGCATGCCGGGCATGCCGCAGTTGAGCCGGTGAGTGTCGGGGAACGCACCGCGCGCCATGAGCGTCGTGACGACCGGGATGCCGGTGAGCTCGGCCAGCTCGAGCAGCTCCGGAGAGGCCTCGGCCTTGATGACACCGCCGCCGATGTACAGCACGGGCGACTTCGCCTCGGCGATCAGGCGGGCGGCTTCACGGACCTGCTTGCCGTGCGGCTTGGTCACGGGACGGTAGCCGGGCAGGTGCATCTCCGGGGGCCAGCTGAAGGTGGTCTGGGCCTGCAGGATGTCCTTCGGGATGTCCACGAGCACCGCGCCGGGACGGCCGGACGCGGCCAGGTAGAACGCCTCGGCGAGGACGCGGGGGATCTCGGCGCCGTCGGTCACGAGGAAGTTGTGCTTGGTGATCGGCATGGTGATGCCCGAGATGTCCGCCTCCTGGAAGGCGTCGGTGCCGATCAGACCGCGGCCGACCTGGCCCGTGATCGCCACGACGGGGACAGAGTCCATCTGCGCGTCGGCGAGCGGGGTGACGAGGTTGGTGGCGCCGGGGCCGGAGGTGGCCATGCACACGCCGACCTTGCCGGAGGCCTGGGCGTATCCGGTCGCGGCGTGGCCGGCGCCCTGCTCGTGGCGGACCAGCACGTGCCGGACCTTCTGCGAGTCGAACAGCGGGTCGTAGACGGGGAGGATCGCACCGCCCGGAATGCCGAATACCGTGTCGACTTCGAGCTCCTCGAGGGCCCGGACCACCGACTGTGCGCCGGTGACCCGCTCGGGGGCGACCTGGCGACGGTTACCGGACTGGGTGGCCGCGGCCGCGGGCGACGGGGCTGCGGCCCCGGGCTTGCGCGGCGAAGGTTGAGGCCTTGCGGTTGGTGCGCTCACTGCGATTCCTCTGGTTCTGGCTCCGGGCAACAAAAAACCCCCGTCAGCAGCATCTGCTGTACGAGGGTGGCGCGTCGTGGGCGAGTTGCGAGAAGCGGCTCAGGCGACGACGCGCCGGCCGATTACGAGCAACCCATTCTGATTCACGCGCTCGACGGTAGGCGCGCGAAGGTCCGACAGTCAACTTGGTTCGGTCACCTGTCCCAGAATGTGAGATGCCTCGGCTGCAATGGGAAGATGGTGAGGTGTCATCTCCACAGCAGCCCGTGCCACCACGCCCATCATCCCATACGGCCGAACAGCAGCCGCAGGTCATCCAGATTTCCCGGCTCGCGCTGCTCGCATGTGGGTTCGTGCTGCTCGGAGTGGCCTCCCCGGCCCTGGCCTGGCCCGCCGCGTTCGGCTGGATGGTGGTGATTCCGTTCCTCGTCGGCGCGTGGGTGCTGCGGGTGCGCACCGTCGTCGGGCCCGAGGGCATCACCGCCCGGTCCGCGTTCTCGACCCGGACCCTGGCCTGGGACGAACTCGACGGCCTGCGATTCCCCAAGCGGGGCTGGGCGCGCGCCCGCCGCACCGACGGCACCGAGGTACCCCTGCCGGTCGTCACGTTCGGCCGTCTCCCCCAGCTCGCCGCCGGTAGCGGCGGTCGCATCACCGACCCGTATGCGGCCGCGCGCGAGGCGGAGGCACGGGAGCAGGCCGCGGACACCGAGCCGGACGCGGACGTCGAGTCGAAATAGCACACGAGTAAATTCGAAGCCGCCCAGGCCCGCTCCGGCCCCGTCCGGCGGAGCCCGGTCCCCGGCGTCGCCGCGCCCGCGCAGCACACAGCCCCGAAGCAGCCCCAGCCCCGAAGCAGCCCTAGCCCCGAAGCAGCCCTAGCCCCCGAGGAACCCGATGCCCCCGTTGAGGTCACGCACCACCACCGCCGGACGCAACGCCGCCGGGGCCCGCGCCCTGTGGCGCGCCACCGGCATGACCGACTCCGACTTCGGCAAGCCGATCGTCGCGATCGCGAACTCCTACACGCAGTTCGTGCCCGGCCACGTCCACCTCAAGGACGTCGGCGAGATCGTCGCCGAGGCGGTGCGGGCCGCCGGCGGTGTGCCGCGCGAGTTCCACACCATCGCCGTCGACGACGGGATCGCCATGGGCCACGGCGGCATGCTGTACTCGCTGCCCAGCCGCGAGATCATCGCCGACTCGGTGGAGTACATGGTCAATGCGCACACCGCCGACGCGCTGGTGTGCATCTCCAACTGCGACAAGATCACCCCCGGCATGCTCAATGCCGCGATGCGCCTGAACATCCCGACGGTGTTCGTCTCGGGCGGCCCGATGGAGGCCGGCAAGGCGGTGGTCGTCGGCGGTGTCGCGCAGGCCCCCACCGACCTGATCACCGCGATCTCGGCGTCGGCCAACGACGCCGTCAGCGACGACGGCCTCGACGAGGTCGAGCGCAGCGCCTGCCCCACGTGCGGGTCGTGCTCGGGCATGTTCACCGCGAACTCCATGAACTGCCTGACCGAGGCGCTCGGACTGGCACTGCCCGGCAACGGGTCGACGCTGGCCACCCACGCGGCACGCCGGGCGCTGTTCGAGCGGGCCGGCACCACGGTCGTCGAGGCGGCGCTGCGCTGGTACCGGGACGAGGACGAGTCGGTCCTGCCGCGCAACATCGCCTCCCCCGCCGCGTTCCGCAACGCCATGGCGCTCGACGTCGCGATGGGCGGCTCGACCAACACCGTGCTGCACACGCTCGCCGCGGCGCAGGAGGGCGAGGTCGACTTCGACCTCGGCACGATCGACGCCATCAGCCGCAAGGTGCCGTGCCTGGCGAAGGTCTCCCCCAACTCGGACTACCACATGGAAGACGTCCACCGGGCCGGCGGCATCCCCGCGATCCTCGGCGAGCTGCGCCGCGCCGGGCTGCTCGAGACGGACGTGACCACGGTCCACACGACGAGCTTCGACGAGTGGCTCGATACGTGGGACGTGCGCTCCGGCAAGGCCTCCGACGAGGCGATCGAGCTGTTCCATGCGGCCCCCGGCGGTGTCCGCACCACCGAGCCGTTCTCCACCGCCAACCGCTGGTCGTCGCTGGACACGGACGCCGCGGCCGGCTGCATCCGGGACGTCGAGCACGCCTACACCGTCGAGGGCGGACTGGTCGTCCTGCGCGGCAACCTCGCTCCGGACGGCGCGATCCTCAAGACCGCCGGCATCGACGAGGACCTGTTCACCTTCGAGGGCCCGGCGTTGGTCGTCGAGTCGCAGGAGGAGGCCGTGTCGGTGATCCTCGGCAAGAAGGTGCAGGCCGGGGACGTCGTCGTGGTCCGCTACGAGGGGCCGTCGGGCGGGCCGGGCATGCAGGAGATGCTGCATCCCACCGCGTTCCTGAAGGGCGCGGGACTGGGCAAGCAGTGCGCCCTGATCACCGACGGCCGGTTCTCCGGCGGCACGTCGGGACTGTCGATCGGCCACATCTCGCCCGAGGCGGCGTCCGGCGGCGTCATCGGTCTGCTCGAGAACGGTGACCGGATCCGCATCGACGTCCCCACGCGCACCCTCGAGGTCCTCGTCGACGACGCCGTCCTCGCCGAGCGGCGCGCCAAGATGGAGGCTTCGGAGCGCCCGTGGCTGCCGGTCGACCGGCAGCGCACGGTCACCACCGCCCTGCGCGCCTACGCCGCGTTGGCCACCTCGGCCGACAAGGGTGCAGTCCGCCGGGTGCCGTAGGCACCGGTGCGTCCTTCGGGCTGTTCCTGCCGCCCGAAGGACGCACCGTCCGCGTCAGCGGCCGAATATCCAGAGGCAGACCCCACCCGCGACGCCGAGCAGCAGCGCGACGAACGAGCCGGCGAACGGCCGGGTCGCCCAGCCGCGGGTGCCGTCGACCGCGACCCGACCGGGACCGGTCAGCACGATCACTGCGGCGGCGGCCGCGAGCAGGGTCTCGTACTCCACCCCGTCCGGCGCGAAGTACTGCAGTCCCGGCTCGGCGGACTGCCGGAACAACCACGCGTTGATCATGATCGCCAGCACGGCGGCGGCGGCGAGCGGGGTGAGCAACCCGAGGATCAGCAGCGCTCCGGCCGCCACCTCCCCCACCGCACCGAGCACCGCGAGCAGGGCCGGACGCTGGTAGCCCGCGTCGGCGAGCATCGCCTCGAACCCGTCCATGCCGGGGCCGCCCCACAGCCCTGTCAGCTTCTGCACCCCGTGCACCACCATCGTGCCGCCGACGACGAGCCGCAGCACGAGCAACCCCAGGTCCAGTGTGCCGCGGCGCGCCTTCGCCGGCCCGGGCGCGGCACCGGTCTCCGCTCCGATCGGCGCCGCGACGGCGCCCGCGGGCTCGTACCGGTGCATCCGCTCGGTGGGGGCGACGTCGGAGTCCGCGTACCCGTACTGCGCCGGGCCGCGCCGCTCGAAGGCGGAGTTGTCGAGATCGAGGTCGTCATCGGACTCGAGCATCGACGAGCGGGGGCGCTGCAGCTCCAGGGTGGGATTGTCGTAGGGACTCGACACCGGCTCCGCGGCATCCTGCGGCGTCGGCTCCGGGACGTGGTCTTTCGCCTTGTCGGTCACCGAACCAGGGTAGGTCGCCCGGGTCGGCCGACCCGGGAACCGAGTCGGGGCGCGCCGCCCCGGTAACGTCATGGTCATGACGAGGCGCGCGAGAGTCGGTGGGTCGCGACGGATGCGAGCGACGGTCGCGTCGATCGTGGGTCTGCTCGCCCTCACCACGTCGTGTGCCCGTTTCGACGACGCGACCACCACCCCGTTCACGCCGGAGCCGAGCTTCGACGCGGGCGCCGAACTCGAACCGCTCGAGCCCCCGACGACGACCACGACGCCGGGCGCACCGCCGACACCGCCGGGCCCGTGTCAGGACCCCGACCCCGCGGTGGTCGCCACGTGCCTCGACACCACGGGAGGGCTGGTCACCATGCCGGACGGCGGCTCCGCTCTCGTCGCGGAGCGGCGCACGGGCCGGATCCTGCGGGTGGCACCGCGGACGGAACCGGTGGAGGTGGCCACCGTGCCGGTCGACGGTTCCGGCGACGGCGGGCTGCTCGATCTCGCGCTGTCGCCGACCTTCGACGAGGATCGGCTGCTCTACGCCTACATCACCACCCCGACCGACAACCGCGTCGTGCGGCTCGCCGCGGGCGACGTCCCGAAGCCCGTGTTCACCGGCATCCCGCGGGGGGCGAGCGGGAACGCGGGCGCGCTCGAGTTCACCTCACCCACCGACCTGGTGGTGCTCACCGGCGACGCCGGGAATCCGGCCGCGGCCGCCGATCCGGCGTCGCTCGCCGGGAAGCTGCTGCGGATGCCTCTGCCGGCGCCGGGCGCGGCCGCGGCGCCGTCGGTCGTGCTCTCGGGGATCGGAACGGCCGGCGACGTGTGCCGGGATCCCGCCGGAAACCTGTGGGTCACCGACCGCACCGCGCTCGAGGACCGGCTGCAGCGTGTCGGAGTGGACGGCGCGGTGGGCGCGTCCCCCGCCTGGACGTGGCCCGAGCGTCCGGGCGTGGCCGGATGCGCGGCCGGTGCGGACGCGGTCGCGGTGTCGCTGACGGACGGCAAGGCGGTTGCGGTGGTCGCCATCGATCCGGGAACAGGGGCGGTGACGGCGGCGCCCGTGCCGGCGGTGCAGGACCGCTACGGCCGTCTCGGCGGCGCGTCGGCGGGCGGCGACGGGCAGCTGTGGGTGTCCACCGTCAACAAGGCCGGCGGCGAACCGGGCCCGAACGACGATCGGGTCGTGCTGATCCAGTTCCCCGCCGGCGGGGGCGGCTTCGACTAGCCGGAACCGTTCGTCTCGGGGTACGTCACGACAGCGTGAAGGGCGGCTCGGCCGCGTCGGTGAACGCGCCGCTCACGTTGCCCAGCAGGCCCGGTTTCGCAAGGTCGAGCTTGCGGCAGGTCGAGAAGTCCAGGTCGGCCGACCGGGTCCACACGATGTTCGGGCTGAACGACGATTCGAACATGTACAGCCCCTCGGTCAGGTCCGTCAGCGTGCGCCAGATCGTCATCGAGATGTTCGGCCGTTGCGGATCGGGTTCGCCGAACGGTTGCGCGACATTGCGCATGACGCTGAGCAGCGCCGCATACGCACGGGCCGGGGTCTCCACGGCGGGCAGTCGGTCGAGATAGTAACTTGCCCGGACGAAGCGGTCGGACGCCTCCGTGGTGCCGGGCAGCGGCTCGGATCCCCCGAAACCGGTAAAGCTCTTCCGGAGTTCGATCTGCTCGTCGTACGGCGGTGAATTCGTCATGACGGTGTTCGCGCGGCCGTGATGTATCCGCAGCGTTCCACCGATGTGCTCGAGGATCAGGGAGTCACCGCTCGCGTCCTCGAGGGCCAGATGCACGGTCGCGGGACGCTGGGAGCGCGGCTCGATCAACGGTCGGACCTGGAAGGGCCGCTCGGCCATCAGGGCGAGGCACTCGTCGACGGTGCCGCACAGGTCCAGAAAGATCTGCGGCCACAGGGACACCGCGAGCGCGGGCAGTTCCGGGTCCCGTTCCCCGAAGTCCGCCTCCGCGAGCCACAGCACGTGGGCGGCCAGGCCGCGCTCGTTGATCCCGTCGCTCGTGGCGTTGTCCCAGACGGCGGCCACGAGACTGCCGTACCGGGCCGTCCAGGTCACCGGGTCGGGATCGCGGTCGTGCCCGATCCTGTCGACCCCCCGCGGAAGTGACCACAGGTTCGTGTCCATCTCCTCGCGCCAGTCCATGTTCCGGCCGACGAGAACGCCGTGCCCGCTTCCGGTCCACATTGCCCGAGTGCACATTGATCCTCCGCGATGTCCGACGAGAAATCCGGCCGCCCGTGCGCCGTGAGCGTCGACCCGCCCCACGACGACAGTGACAATACGGACGTTTCGGTCGAATCTCAGCGTTTTCGCGGCGGATCCGCCCGCACCCGCTCCCGCGACGGTTCGGATTACTCGAATTCGACTGTGTCGCAATTGCTTCCGGCACACTTCCCCGTTCGACCCGGGACGGTGCAACAATGTCGCCGATCGGTCCGAAGCAGTGGCACGCCCGAGGGAGGGGCCCGCATGACCACACGCCTGAATCCGTACATCAGCTTTCGCGACAATGCCCGCCAGGCCATGGAGTTCTACCGATCCGTGTTCGGCGGAGAATTGGATGTGAGCACGTTCGCGGAGATGCACGCGAGCGACGACCCGTCCGAGCAGGACAAGATCATGCATTCGATGCTGGCGAGCCCGAACGGTCTCGTCCTGATGGCGGCGGACACCCCCAACCAGATGAGCTACAACCCGGGGGACAACATCTCGATCTCGCTCAGCGGCGACGACGAGGCCGAGCTGCGGGGCTACTGGGACCAGCTGAGCGACGGCGGAACCATCGCCATGCCGCTCGAGCGAGCACCGTGGGGCGACCACTTCGGCATGTGCACCGACAAGTTCGGCATCCAGTGGATGGTGAACATCGCCGGCGACACGCAGTAGACACACGGGCGGCCTGCCATCCCGGCAGGCCGCCCGCTCGCGGAAGAACCTCTCGTGGAAGAACTCAGCTGCAGGCGGCGAGCACGAGCTCCTTGACCAGGGCCGGGTCGGCCTGGCCGCGGGTGGCCTTCATCACGTCGCCGACGATCTTGCCGGCCGCCTGGACCTTGCCGCTGCGGATCTTGTCGGCGATGTCGGGGTTGGCGGCCAGCGCCTTCTCCACCTCCGACTTGATGAGCGAGTCGTCGCGCACGACCACGAGTTCGGGGTGCGCAGCGAGGATCTGCTTCGGGTCGCCCTCACCGGCGAGCACGTAGTCGACGACCTTGCGGGCGAGCTTGTTGGTGAGCGTGCCGTCGGCGACGAGGGCGATCACCTGCGCGACCTGCTCCGGGGTGATCGGCAGCTCGACGAGCTCGACGCCGCGGGTGTTGGCCTGCTGGGCCAGGTAGGCGACCCACCAGGACCGGGACTCGGAGGCGGGGGCGCCGGCCTCGGTGGTGGCGATGATCAGGTCCAGGGCGCCGGCGTTGACGAGGTCGCGCATCTCCTCGTCGGAGATGCCCCACTCGGCCTGGATCCGGGCGCGCCGCAGCCACGGCAGCTCGGGGAGGGTGGCGCGCAGGTCCTCGATCCACTCCGCGCTCGGGGCGATCGGTTCGAGGTCCGGTTCCGGGAAGTAGCGGTAGTCCTCCGCGGTCTCCTTGCGCCGGCCCGGCGAGGTGGTGCCGTCGGCCTCCTGGAAGTGCCGGGTCTCCTGGATCACCGTGCCGCCCGCGGTCAGGACCGCGGCCTGGCGGCGCATCTCGTACCGCACGGCGACCTCGACCGACTTGAGCGAGTTGACGTTCTTCGTCTCGGTGCGGGTGCCGAACTCCGCCGCTCCGATCGGGTTGAGGGAGAGGTTGGCGTCGCAGCGCATCGAGCCCTGGTCCATGCGCACGTCGGACACGTCGAGGGCCTTCAGCAGGTCCCGCAGCGCGGTGACGTAGGCGCGGGCGACCTCGGGGGCGCGCTCGCCGGCGCCGACGATGGGCTTGGTGACGATCTCGATGAGCGGCACCCCGGCGCGGTTGTAGTCGAGCAGCGAGTGGCTCGCCCCGTGGATGCGGCCCGTGGCGCCACCGACGTGCAGCGACTTGCCGGTGTCCTCCTCCATGTGCGCGCGCTCGATCTCCACGCGCCACGTGCTGCCGTCGTCGAGGACCACGTCGAGGTAGCCGTCGGTGGCGATCGGCTCGTCGTACTGCGAGATCTGGTAGTTCTTCGGCTGGTCCGGGTAGAAGTAGTTCTTCCGCGCGAACCGGCCCCACGGCGTGATCGAGCAGTTCAGCGCAAGGCCGATGCGGATCGCCGACTCCACCGCCGCCTGGTTGACGACGGGCAGCGAGCCGGGCAGGCCGAGGCACACCGGGCACACCTGCGTGTTGGGTTCGGCGCCGAACGTGGTCGGGCACGGGCAGAACATCTTGGTCGCGGTGTGCAGCTCGACGTGCACCTCCATGCCCATCACGGGCTCGAACTTCGCGAGCACCTCGTCGTAGGCGAGCAGATCATCGGACATGGCGGCAGTCATGCGCTCGATTTTAGACGGTGCCGCCATGCGGCGAACCGGCCCTCACGCGCGGCGCGACCTCACCCGAAGATGATCCGCATCTCCTCGTAGCGGTCCTTCGGCACCCGCTTGTGGTTGGCGAGCGCCTCGTCGAAACCGACCCGGGCGATGTCGGTTCCGTGCAGCGCCACCATGTGCCCCCACTCCTCGTCGGCGACGAGATCGGTGACCGCCATGCCCAGGCGGGTGGCGAGCACCCGGTCGAAGGCCGTGGGCACGCCGCCGCGCTGGATGTAGCCCAGGATCGTGGCGCGGGTCTGGATGCCGGTGCGCTCCTCGATCATCGGGGCGAGGACGTCGGCGATGCCGCCGAGCCGCGGCCGGTCGAACTCGTCGCGCCCCTTGTCGGAGTACGCCTCGGTCATCTCCGGCAGGGTGAATCCCTCCGCGACCACCACCATGGGGGCCCGGCCGCGGTCGCGGACGCTGGTGACCCATTCGCAGATCTGCTCGATGCTCTCGGGCTGTTCGGGGATGAGGATGGCGTGGGCACCCCCGGCGGTGCCGGAGTGCAGCGCGATCCACCCCGCCTCCCGGCCCATCACCTCGAGGACCATGCAGCGCTTGTGCGAGTTGCCGGTGGTGCGCAGCCGGTCGATCGCCTCGGTCGCGATCTCGACGGCGGTGTCGAAGCCGAAGGTGTAGTCCGTCTGGCCGAGGTCGTTGTCGATGGTCTTCGGCACTCCGACGATCCGGATGCCCTCCTCGAACAGCCGCTTGGACGCGGCGGCCGTGCCCTCGCCGCCGATGGCGATCACGGCGTCGACGCCCATGCGCTCGAGCGTGCGGGCGATGTTCTCCGCGCCGCCGTTCGGTCCTTGATAGGGGCCGAACCGGCTGGTGCCGAGAATAGTGCCGCCCTGATGCGACAATCCCCGAACCTTGCTGCGATCCAAGGGGATTGCGTCGCCTTCCACCAAACCACGCCAGCCGTCGAGGAATCCGACGAACTCCTGACCGTAGACGGTCCTGCCCTTGAGGACCGCTCCGCGGATCACCGCGTTCAGGCCGGGGCAGTCCCCGCCGCTGGTGAGAATGCCGATGCGCGTCATCCGTACCTCCGTGCCGGTCGTGCAGGTTGTCGGTGGTCCTCCCGGCAATACTGCCCCGGCGCGGCGCCCGCGGCATCCCGATCGCGGGTGCCGCTCACCCCGGCACGACCAGTCCGGACTCGTACGCCAGTACCACCGCCTGCGCCCGGTCCCGCAGGTTCAGCTTCCCGAGCACCTTCCCCACGTGCGTCTTGACCGTCTGCTCCGCGACGAACAGGTGCGCGGCGATCTCCTGGTTCGACAGCCCGCGGGCGATCAGCTCGAGCACCTCGCGTTCGCGCGGGGTGAGGACGTCGAGCGCCCGATCGCGGCCGCGGCGCGGCGACCGCCGGCGGGTGACGTCCGCGATGAGGCGGCGCGTGACGGTCGGCGCGAGCAGCGCCTGGCCGTCGGCGACGACGCGGACCGCCCGGATCAGTTCGTCGGCGGGCGCGTCCTTGAGCAGGAATCCGCTGGCGCCCAGGCCCAGTGCCTGTAGACGTAGTCGTCGATGTCGAAGGTGGTGAGCATCAGCACACGTGTCGGCGGATCGGTGCGCCCGGCGAGGATGTGCCGGGCCGCGTCGAGTCCGTTCATCTCGGGCATCCGCACGTCCATCAGGACCACGTCGGGACGCAGGCGGGCCGCCTCCGCGACGGCCCGCCGACCGTCCGGGGCGTCGCCGATCACGCTGATGTCGGGTTGGGCGGCGAGCAGGGCGCCGAAGCCCTGCCGCACCATGGCCTGGTCGTCGGCGATCAACACGGTGATGGGGGTCGCGGCTGCGCTCGGGTCCGTCACGGCCTCAGCCTAGGCCGCCGGGACGCGCGGCAGCTGCGCTCGCACCTCGAATCCACCGCCCGGGACGGGATGGGCCACGAGCCGCCCTCCGACCGCCAGCGCCCGGTCGACCATGCCGCGGATGCCGTTCCCGCCGCCGCGGTCCCCGGGTCCGGGCTCCGCGCGCCCGGGGCCGTTGCGCACGGTCACGCTCACCTCGTCCGGTCCGTACGCCACGCCGACCTGGACCGGTGCCCCGGAGGCGTGCCGGGCGGCGTTGGCGAGCGACTCCTGCAGGATGCGGTACACCGTGAGCGCGGTGGCGTCGGAGACACCCGCCGGGTCACCGTCCGTCGCGGTGGACAGGACCATCCCGGCGCGCCGCGCGCCCTCGAACAGGTCGCCGAGCCGGTCGAGGCCGGGCTGGGGAGCCTGCGCCCGTTCGCCGTCGCCGTCGCTGACGTCGGCGAGGTTGTCGCTCCGGAGCACGCCGAGCATGCCGCGCACCTCGTTGAGCGCCTCGCGGGCGGTCGCCCCGATGGATTCGAACTCCGCGCGCACCGGTTCGGGGACCTCGGGCAGGCGGTACGGGGCGCTCTGCGCCTGCACCACGACGAGGGACATGTGGTGCGCGACGATGTCGTGCAGGTCGCGGGCGATGCGGGCCTTCTCCTCGAGGATCGCGCGGCGGGCCCGCTCGAGTTCGCTGACCTCCTCCTGCCGAGCCAGCTGCCGCCGGGAGAGCACGAGCCACCGCACGAGCAGGCCGAACACCGCCATCGCGGTCAGGCCGAGCGCCCAGCCCCAGCCGTTCTGCCCCGGCACGTGGGTGAAGAACAGCACCACGGTGGCCGCCCACACGAGCCCGGCGATCTGCAGGGACGCGCGCATGCTCACCGCGACGAGCAGCGCGCACAGCACGAGGATGTGCACCACCTGCCAGGGGTAGTCGTAGCCGGGGACGAGGTCGAAGGCGCGCGGGATCGCCAGCGCGGCCCCGGCCGAGACCGCCCACCCGAGGGCGGGATCGGTCCGGATCGCCACGAACGGCCCGGCCGCGAGCGCCGCGACGACGGGCATCAGCGGTGCGGGCACCTCGTGGGTGAGGTGCAACGTGGGCCACGCGACCGCGTACAGGATCAGCGTCGCCGCCACGATCGCGATCGTCCACCAGCGGCCTCGGCCGCGTTCTCTCGTCCAGCGCACGGCACCACGGTAGGCACGGGACGCCCGCACTGTCGTCATACCAGGGGGTGAGATGCGCCTGGCTCCGTGGGGGCAGACGGCCGCGGCCGGACCGCTCCGGCGTGGGATCCGCGGCGGTCCCCGTCGTTCCTAACGTCCGTGCCATGCGCAGACGAGCGACGACAGTGATGGTGGGTACGGCCGCGGCGCTGTTCCTGGGAACCGTTGGGGCGCAGGCTGGTCCGGAGGGGGAGCCGAGGCCGCACGGGGGCGCCACGGCGGCGGCGGTGGCGGCGCTGTCCGACGGCGACACCGCGGCGGCGCTCGAGGTCTTCCCGGCCGGCTTCGAGCCGGCGATGCACTACCGCCCGGTCACCGAGGACGGGATCCTGGTGGATCCCCTCGGGGGCTGCTCGTCCCCCGTCCCCCTGCCGAAGTTCTTCGAAACACCCTGCCGTGAACACGATCTCGGCTACGACCTGCTGCGATACGCCCGGTCGGTGGGACACGAACCGGGTCCGCAGGCGCGGCGCGGCCTGGACGCCCGGCTGAGCCGGCACCTGCACGAGGCGTGCCGCACGGCGGCTCCCGGCGACGGCTGGTGCGTCCTCACCGCGGATGTGGCGTCGATTGCCGTGCGGTTCAATTCGTGGCGGCAACGCGACGCGGCACCGGTTCCCGAGTCACCGCTGCCGTACGCGGCCGTGGTGTGGACGTTGGCCGCGGCGGCGCGGTGGGCGGTGCGATGAGGGCGCTCGCGGCGTCCGCGGCCGCGGACGCGGGGGTCGATTCGCTCGCGCGGCGCTGCCCGCGGGTGGCGACGACCGTGGCGGTGACGATCGCGGTGTGGGTCTCGCTCGCGCCGTCGCTGCTGCCCCGTGCGGCCCTGGCACAGGCCGCTGCCTCCGGATGCGCCGCCGCAGCCGCGGCCGTGGCCGGCGGGGTGCGCCGCCGGCGGCACGGGGGATCCGCGCGGCCCGGGGCCGCGCGGCCGGCGGCGCTGGTCGTCGCGGCCGGCGCGCTCGGGTGGGCGGTGCTCGCCGCGGCGCAGTGGCAGGACGCGTTGCGGGCGTCGATGGGGCGACCACCCGCCGGTCCGGCGCACTGGATCGTTGTATGTAGTTGTGCCCCCTTGATATTCGCGGCAGTACGGGCGATCGGCCGGGTTCCGGGGGCGTGGCGCCGGCGGGCCGGCACCCGCGCGGTCGCGGCCACGGCTGTCACGGTGGCCATGGGCGTCGGCGTCGCGATTGTGCCCGTGGGGCTCGGGCAGGCAGACCCGGTCGCGAGGCCCGTCGCCGCCGCGGTGGCCGGCAGTCCGTCGTCCCTGGTGTCCTGGGAGTCCCTGGGCGACGAGGGCCGCCGTTTCGTGACCCTCGACGCGCATCCCGGCGCGATCCGCACGTACGTGGGGCTCGGATCCGCTGCGGACGCCCGCTCGCGCGCCGCGCTGGCCGTGCGCGAACTCGACCGCGCCGGTGGGTTCGCCCGCGCCCACGTCGTGGTGGCGGTGCCCACCGGCTCGGGCTGGATCGACCCCGGCGCGGTGCGGGGGTTCGACACGGTGTTCGGCGGCGACGTCGCGCTCGTGGCGCAGCAGTACTCGGCCGCGCCGAGCTGGGTGACGTTCCTGTTCGACCGGAACGCGGCCGCGGCGTCGGCCCGCGCCCTCCTGACGGCCGTGCGCGCCCACCTCGACACCCTGGACCCGGTCCGGCGCCCGCAGCTGCACGTGTACGGGCAGAGCCTCGGGTCGATCGGGGGCAGCGCCGCGCTCGCCGACCACGCATCGGCCGCGGCGGGTCCCTGCGCGGCGATCTGGGCGGGTCCGCCGGCCGGCGCGGTGCGCACGGCCGGAGCGATCGTCACCGCGAACACGTCGGATCCGGTGGTGTGGTGGCAGCCGTCGCTGCTGTGGTCCCCGCCCGACCTGTCCCGAGCGCGACGCGACGCGCCCGTGCCGCGGTGGCTGCCGGTGGTCAGTTTCGTGCAGGCGACGCTGGACCTGCCGGTGGCGCTGGACGCGGCCCCCGGTCACGGGCACCGCTACGGCCCGGACCAGGCCCGGTGCGACCACCCCTGACCGGGACGGAGCACCGGGCCTCGGCCGGACTCAGGCGACGATCGGGCCGCGTGCGGCCTCGAACGCGGCGCCGACGCGGTAGAGGCGCTCGTCGGCGAGCGCCGGGGCCATGATCTGCAGGCCGACGGGCAGCCCGTCGTCGGCGGACAGCCCGGACGGCACGGACATCGCGCAGTGCCCGGCGAGGTTGGTCGGCAGCGTGCACAGGTCCGACAGGTACATCGCCAGCGGATCGTCGACCTTCTCGCCGATCTTCCACGGGGTGAAGGGGCTGGTCGGCGAGACGAGGACGTCGACCTGCTCGTACGCCTTCTCGAAGTCCCGCGCGATGAGGGTGCGGACCTTGAGCGCCTGCCCGTAGTAGGCCTCGTAGTAGCCGGAGGACAGCGCGTAGGTGCCGATCATGATGCGGCGCTTGACCTCCTTACCGAACCCGGCGGCCCGGGTGGCGGCCATGACCTGCTCGGCGCTCATCGTGCCGTCGTCGACGCGCAGGCCGTAGCGCATGGCGTCGAAGCGGGCGAGGTTGGAGGAGACCTCGGACGGCAGGATCAGGTAGTACGAGGCGAGCGCGTACTCGAAGTGCGGGCAGGAGACCTCGACGACCTCGGCGCCGAGTTCGGTGAGCGTGGCCACGGCCGCGTCGAAGGACGCCAGCACGCCCGGCTGGTAGCTGTCCGAGTGCAACTCCTTGACGACGCCGACGCGCAGGCCCTTCAGGTCGCCCTGCGCGCCCTCCCGGGCCGCCTGGACGACCGGCCGGACGGGCGCGTCCACCGACGTGGAGTCGCGCGGGTCGTGGCCGGCGATCACCTCGTGCAGCAGCGCCGTGTCGAGCACGGTGCGGCCGCACGGGCCGCCCTGGTCGAGCGACGACGCGCACGCGACGAGGCCGAACCGGGAGACCGTGCCGTAGGTGGGCTTGGTGCCGACCGTGGCGGTGACGGCGGCGGGCTGGCGGATCGAGCCGCCGGTATCGGTGCCGATGGCCAGGGGCGCCTGGTAGGACGCCAGCGCGGCCGCGGAGCCGCCGCCGGAACCACCGGGGATCCGGGTGGTGTCCCACGGGTTGCGGGTGGGACCGAAGGCGGAGTTCTCGGTGGACGATCCCATCGCGAACTCGTCCATGTTGGTCTTGCCCAGGATGGGGATGCCGGCCCGCCGCAGCTTCGACGTCAGGGTCGCGTCGTACGGCGACATCCAGCCCTCGAGGATCTTCGAGGCGCACGTGGTGGGCATGTCGGTCGTGGTGAACACGTCCTTGAGGGCGATCGGCACGCCGGCCAGCGGCGACGCCGGGCTCTCGCCCGCGGCGACCGCGCGGTCGACCTCCGCGGCGGCGGCCAGCGCCTGCTCCCCCGCGACGTGCAGGAAGGCGTGGTAGTCGCCGTCGACCTCGGCGATGCGGTCGAGGTGAGCCTGGGTGACCTCGACCGACGAGACGTCGCCGGAGTGGATGCGGTCGGCGAGGTCGGCCGCGCCCAGCCGGGTCAGGTCGGCGCTCATTCGCCCTCCCCCAGGATCTGCGGGACGGAGAAGCGGCCGTCCTCGACGAGCGGCGCGGCGGCGAGCGCCTGCTCCGGCGTCAGGCCCGGGCGCACCTCGTCGGGGCGGGTCACGTTGGTCACCGCGTTCGGGTTGGCCATCGGCGCCACATCGTCCGCAGCCACCTCCGACACGGCCTTGACGTGGCTGAGGATCGTATCCAGCTGGCCGGCGAACTCGTCGAGTTCGGCGTCGGTCAGCGCGAGCCGGGACAACCGGGCGAGGTGCGCGACCTCGTCACGGGAGATGGCAGGCACCTTCGGTGACCCCTTTCCGATGAAGAAACGAACGTCCCGTCCAGGGTAGTGCGTGCCGACCGGGACGGTTTCGCCGGTTCCCCGGACCCGCGCCGACCGCCCGCCGTGTTGCAGTTCGGAGAAACACCTGTGTCGTTCGTGTGACAACGACCGCGTGACCGGCGGTTTCCTGTCCCGTCTCGGCGCAGCACCGCCGGACCGGCATCCGGCGGTGCTGCGGGGGTGAAAAGATGGTGTCCGTCGCCGGCCGAGCGCCTCGGCCGTGACTTCGGAATCGGGGAAAGGACGCACGTGTCGTACCTGTTACGCGTCCAGCTTCCCGACCGGCCGGGCAGCCTCGGTTCACTCGCCGTCGCGCTCGGTTCGGTCGGTGCGGACATCCTCTCGCTGGACGTCGTCGAACGCGGCGCCGGCTTCGCGATCGACGATCTCGTCGTCGACGTCGACGCCGGGTCGCTGCCGGACACGCTCATCACGGCCGCCGAACGCCTCGAGGGCGTGACGGTGGACTCGATCCGTCCCTATGCGGGAATCCTCGACACCCACCGCGAACTCGAGCTGATCGATCAGGTCGCCACCGCGCGCCACGATCGGCTGCAGGTGCTCGTCGACGGGGCGCCCCGGGTGCTGCGCGTCGGCTGGGCGACCGTCGTCGACACCGGCCCGTACGGGGTGTACCGGGTGGTCGGCAGTTCCGGCGCCCCCGAGACCCGGCCGGCGGAGGTGCCGTGGATGCCGCTCGAGAAGCCGATGCTGCTCGACCACGAGGGCGAGTGGGTGCCCGACCTGTGGCGAGCGATGAACACGACCCTGGCGGCGGCGCCCCTGGGGACCCAGGGCCGGGTGCTGATGCTCGGCCGGCCCGGCGGCCCGGAGTTCCGCCCGTCCGAGGTGGCCCGGCTCGGCTACCTGGCCGGCATCATCGGAACCGTCCTCGGCTGAGCGGAACGGCTCAGACCAGCTCCCGGACCAGGGTGCTCAGCTCGACGCCGGGCACCGGCGCCCAGTCCCGCTCGGGGACGGGGACGAATCCGTTGCGGTCGTAGATGCGGCGCGCGTCGACCATGTCCGGCTGCGTGGAGAGCACCACGGCGCGATCGCCGCGGTCGTAGGCGGTGTCGAGGACGTGCCGCACCAGCGCCGACCCGACACCCCGGCCCCGCGCCGACGGCGCGACGGCCAGCATCCGGAACTCGAGCTCGCCCTTCTCGGCGATGTGGGCGAAGCGCGACGCCGGCTCCGCCAGCGTCACGGACCCGACGATCTCGCCGTCGGCGAGCGCGACCACCACCTCGGCGTGCTTGTCGCGGGCGGCGGTGTCGCGCAGACGCTCGGCGTACGGGTCGTCGGGCTCGACGAATCCGCCGCCGACGTACACGTCGACGGTGAGGGCGCCGACGGCGTCGTACTCGTCCGGGCTCACGCGTCTGATCTCGATCACTGGAGGACTATCCCAGTGACCGCCCCTTCCGCCCAAACGGTTTCCGGGCGATCTCCGTCACACCGGCTCCGGCCGCCGGTCAGCTCTCGAGCTCGCCGAACTCCTCCTCGATCGCGTCCTGGCCACCCGAGACGCCGTCCGGGCCGAGTTCGAGCAGCCGGCGGAACCCGTCCTCGTCGAGGACGGGGATGCCCAGCTCGGCCGCCTTGTCGGCCTTCGTTCCCGGGGCATCGCCGACGACGACGAACGCGGTCTTCTTCGACACCGAACCGGCCGCCTTGCCGCCGCGGAGCAGGATCGCCTCCTTGGCCTGATCCCGCGAGAAACCCTCGAGCGATCCGGTGACCACGATCGACAGGCCCTCGAGGGTGCGTTCGATGGATTCGTCGCGCTCGTCGAGCATGCGCACCCCCGCCGCGCGCCACTTCTCGACGATCGCGACGTGCCAGTCGACGGCGAACCATTCACCCAGGGCCGCAGCGATGGTCGGTCCCACCCCCTCGACGGCGGCGAGCTCGTCCACGGACGCCTCGCGGATCCGGTCGAGGCTGCCGAATTCGGTGGCCAGCGCCCGTGCGGCGGTGGGGCCGACGTGCCGGATCGACAGTGCCACCAGCACCCGCCACAGCGGCTTGTCCTTGGCTGCTTGGAGATTCGCCAGCAGGCGCTTGCCGTTGGCGGACAGCGCCCCCGCCTTGGTGCGGAAGAGCGACGTCCGCAGCAGGTCCTCGGCGGTCAGGTCGAACAGGTCACCCTCGTCGGCGATCACCCCGGCCTCGAGCAGCGCGGTGGCGGCCTCGTAGCCGAGCGCCTCGATGTCGAATGCGCCGCGGCCCGCGACGTGGAAGACCCGCTCACGCAACTGTGCGGGGCAGTGCCGCTGGTTGGGACAGCGCAGGTCCACGTCACCCTCCTTGGCGGGGGCGAGCGGTGTCCCGCACTCGGGGCATTCGGTGGGCATGACGAACTCGCGTTCGGTGCCGTCGCGCAGGTCCACCACCGGGCCGAGCACCTCGGGGATGACGTCACCGGCCTTGCGCAGCACCACCGTGTCGCCGATGAGCACGCCCTTGCGGGCCACCTCCGCCGCGTTGTGCAGGGTGGCGAGGGAGACCGTCGACCCGGCCACCGTGACCGGTTCCATGTAGGCGAACGGGGTGACCCGGCCCGTGCGGCCGACGCTGACGCGGATGTCGAGCAACGTGGTGGTCACCTCCTCCGGCGGGTACTTGTAGGCGATCGCCCACCGGGGTGCGCGCGAGGTGGTGCCGAGCCGGCGCTGCAGGGACACCTCGTCGACCTTGACGACGAGCCCGTCGATCTCGTGTTCGACGTCGTGGCGGTGCTCGCCCCAGTACCGCATCCGGGCGACGACCTCCTCGACGCCGACGACGCGGGCGGTGTGCCCGGAGACGGGCAACCCCCAGGCGGCGAGGGCGGCGTAGGACTGCGACAGCGACACCGGCTCGAATCCTTCGACGCGGCCGAGCCCGTGGCAGATCATCCCGAGGCGGCGCCGCGCGGTCACCGCGGGGTTCTTCTGCCGCAGCGATCCGGCCGCGGTGTTGCGCGGATTGGCGAACGGGGCCTTGCCCTCGGCGACGAGGGCGGCGTTGAGCGCGTGGAAGTCCTCGAGCCGGAAGTACACCTCGCCCCGCACCTCGAGAACCCGGGGGACGGGAAATTCCTCGGTGGCGGTGAGCCTTTCGGGGATGTCGTCGATCGTGAGGGCATTGAGCGTGACCTCCTCGCCGGTGCGGCCGTCGCCGCGGGTGGCGGCACGGCGCAAGCGGCCGTCCTCGTACACCAGACTCAGCGCGACGCCGTCGATCTTCACCTCGCACAGGTAGTGCAGGTCCGGACCCGTCTCGGCCTCGACGCGGGAAACCCAGGCGCGCAGTTCGTCCTCGGTGAAGACGTTGTCGAGGCTGAGCATCCGCTCGAGGTGGTCGACGGCGGTGAAGTCGGTGGCGAAGCCCCCACCGACGAGCTGCGTCGGGGAGTCCGGGACGCGCAGGTCCGGGTAGTCGTCCTCGAGCTGCTTCAGCGCGCCGAGCAACTGGTCGAAGGCGCCGTCGGAGATGATCGGCGCGTCGCGCACGTAGTAGCGGAACTGGTGCTCGCGCACCTCCTCCGCGAGCTGCTGCCAGCGCTCGCGCACGTCGGGCGGAGCTTGGGTGGGCGCGTCCGTCGATTCACTCACGCCGGAAAGACTAGTCGAGCGATACGACGTTCCCGGCCGCTGCGGAGCCGAGCGATTCCGGGTCGTCCGCGAACGCGGCGGCGACGTCGCGGGCGAGGCGCAGCGCCCGGCGCGCCCACGTGGGATCGGCGCCGGCCAGGCCGCAGCGCGGGGTGACCCCCACCGAGCGCAGCGTGGCGCGGGGGAAGCCCAGCCGGTCGATCAGCGTGATCGCGGGGGCCGCGACGTCACGCCAGGTGGGGACGGCCGTGTCGGGTGCGGTGGACGGCACCAGCCCGAGCAGGAGGGTGGTTCCGGCGTCGATCAGCTCACCGATACCGTCGAGGTCGGCGGCGGTGAGCTGCGCGACGTCGAGGGCGACGGCGTCGACGCCGCTGCGGCGCAGCAACCCGGTGGGCACGTCGGCGGCGCAGCAGTGCACCGCGACGGGGCGGCCGATCGCCGCGATCGCGGCCTCGAGCAGGTGCTGCGCCTCCGGCTCGGGGAGCGCCGGCACCGATTCGAGCTTCGTGCGTCCGGTCAGGGTCCCGGCGAGGACGGCGGGCAGCGCAGGCTCGTCGAGCTGGACCACCACGTGGGCGCCGAGGCGGCGGGTCAGTTCCGCGGCGTGCCGCGCCAGGCCCTCGCCGAGGGACTCGGCGACGTCGCGCACGGCGCCGCGATCGGTGAGCACCCGCCGGCCCCCGGCCAGCTCGGCGTGCGCGGCGAGGGTGAACGGGCCGGCGGACTGCACCTTCAGGAATCGACCGGGACCGAGACCCGCTGTCTCCCATGCCTCTTCGAGTGCATCGAGATCTCGGCGCAGCAGATCCCCGGCGCGGGCGGCGACCGCGCCGCGGCGACCGCCGAGCCGGTACCCGGTGGTGGACGTGTCGAGGTGCAGGTCGACCAGCAACGCGCCGGTGCGGCCGATGAGATCGGCCCCGAGCCCGCGGGCCGGCAGCTCGACCAGGTGCGGCAACGCCTCGAGCTCGCCGAGCACGGTCGCGGCCGATTCCCGGGCGTCGGTGCCGGGCCACGACCCGATGCCGGTCGCGACGCCGGACCAGGGGTTCGGGATGTTCGCGGTCACCGGGACGTGGCCGCCGTGCCGGTACCGACGATGGTGCCGCTGCCGAGGACGACGTCGCCGCCCGCGTCCGGCCGGTACAGCACCACGGCCTGTCCGGTGGCGACGCCGGTGAGCGGTTCGCGCAGGGTCACCGCGAGACCGGTGCCGGCGGGCTCGGCGACGGCCGCCGCGACACCGCCGTGCGCGCGGACCTGCACGACGCATTCGACCGGTCCGGCCGGCGCGGCCCCGCTCGTCCACACCGCGCGCTCGGCACTGATCGCCCACACCTTCAGGTCTTCCGCGGAGCCCACCTTCACCGTGCCGGTGTCCGGCTCGATCGCGGTGACGTAGCGGGGGCGGCCGTCCGCGCCGGGGCCGGCGATGCCCAGGCCCTTGCGCTGTCCGACCGTGAAGCCGTGCACCCCTTCGTGTTCGGCGAGCACGGCGCCGGACCGGGCGTCGACGACGCGGCCGGGACGCACCCCGATGCGGGCACCGAGGAAGGCGCGGGTGTCACCGGAGGGGATGAAGCAGATGTCGTGACTGTCGGGCTTGTCCGCGACCGCGAGACCCCGCTCGGCCGCTTCGGCGCGGATCCGCTCCTTCGGGGTGTCCCCGACCGGGAACATCGCACGCGCGAGCTGGTCGGCCGTCAGCACACCGAGCACGTACGACTGGTCCTTGCCGGCGTCGACCGCGCGACGCAGGACACCGTCGTCGAGCCGGGCGTAGTGGCCGGTGGCGACCGCGTCGAAGCCGAGGGCGACGGCCCGGTCGGCGAGGGCCGCGAACTTGATCTTCTCGTTGCAGCGCAGGCACGGATTGGGGGTCTGGCCGGCGGCATAGGACTCGACGAAGTCGTCGATGACGTCCTCCTTGAACCGGTCGGCGAAATCCCAGACATAGAACGGGATTCCGAGCACGTCGGCGGCGCGGCGCGCATCCCCGGCGTCCTCCTTGGAGCAGCAGCCCCGCGACCCGGTCCGCAGCGTGCCCGGCGCCGTGGACAGCGCCAGGTGCACGCCGACCACGTCGTGGCCGGCGTCGACCGCGCGGGCCGCGGCCACCGCCGAGTCCACGCCACCGCTCATTGCCGCGAGCACCCTCATCGACGTCACCTCTCTCGACTACCGGCGCCGGCCAGTCCGGCGGCCCGCGCCCGTCCCACCACCTGCGGCAGCGCCGCCACAACGGCCTCCACGTCGGCGCGAGTCGACGTGTGGCCCAACGAGAATCGCAACGACCCGCGGGCCGTGCGGGGGTCCGCCCCCATCGCGACGAGCACATGGCTCGGCCGCGCCACCCCGGCGGTGCAGGCCGAACCGGTCGAGCACTCGATCCCGGCCGCGTCCAGCAGCATGAGCAGCGAATCGCCCTCGCAGCCGGGGAAGGTGAAGTGTGCATTGCCGGGCAGGCGGTCCGCGCCGCGCGGGCCGTTGAGGACCGCGTCCGGGACCACGGCCGTCACACCGGCGATCAGTTCGTCGCGCAGCGTCGTGAGCGCGACGGTGCGTTCGCCGAGTTCGGCCGTCGCCTCGCGCAGCGCCGCGGCCATGCCGGCGATCCCGGCGGTGTCGTGGGTTCCCGACCGTACGTCGCGCTCGTGTCCGCCGCCGTGGGTGAGGGGCACGCACGGCACCTGCCGGCCCAGCAGCAGGGCACCGACACCCTGGGGACCGCCGAACTTGTGCGCGGCGATCGTCATGGCGGCCAGCCCGCTCGCGGCGAAGTCGACGGGCAGATGGCCGACCGCCTGCACGGCGTCGCTGTGCACGGGCACCCCGTACTCGGCGGCGACCGCGGTGAGCTCGGCGACGGGCATCACGGTGCCCACCTCGTTGTTGGCCCACATCACCGACACCAGGGCCGTCTCGTCGGCGTGCTCGGCGAGGGCCATCCGCAGCGCATCCGGCTCGACGCGTCCGTCGGCGTCGACGGCCAGCCAGGTCACCTCGGCGCCCTCGTGCGCGACGAGCCACTCGACGGCATCGAGCACGGCGTGGTGCTCGACGGCGCTCGCGATCACCCGGCGACGGCGCGGATCGGCGTCGCGGCGCGCCCAGTAGATGCCCTTGACCGCGAGGTTGTCGCCCTCGGTGCCGCCCGAGGTGAAGACGACCTCGGAGGGACGCGCACCGAGGTCCGCGGCGATGGACTCCCGGGCCTCCTCGATGCGGCGCCGCGCCGCGCGGCCCGACCCGTGGAGGGACGACGCGTTGCCGACCGTCGCGAAGATCTCCGTCATCGCCGACACGGCCGCGGGCAGCATCGGGGTGGTCGCGGCGTGATCGAGGTAGACGGTCGTCGAGGTGCCGGAGGCTCCGGCGGCGTTCGAGGTCATGACCGAACCAGGATAGCGGGTCGGGGCTCGCGCCCGTCGCGCTCACCGTCCGGCCCGGAGCTCCTCGCGACCACGGGTGTCGTGCGCGGCGGCGGCCCGGCCGAGCCTGGCGAACTCGGCGCCGTCGTCGTGCCGCCGGCGCGCGGACCGTTCACACCGCGCGGCGAGGTCGCGGCGATCGGAGCCGGGCCGCTCGAGCGGGGCGAGCACCACCTCCGCCACCACGCCCCGGTGCCGCAGGAGCCGTCGCAGCGACGCTCCCATCGTCTCGTCGCCGACGAACGCCGGGCCGGTGGCGATCGTCCCGGCGGCGTCGGCGTACCGGAGCCCGACCGGCTGCACCGGGCGCTGCGCGTCGATCGCCGCCTGGAACAGTGCCGGACGGAACCCGCCGTACGCCCTGCCGCACCACGTCGTGCCCTCCGGGAACGCCGCGATCCGCTCCCCCGCCAGGAGGCGGTCGCGGATCCGCGACACCACGACGGGCAGGTCGCGCAGACGCTCGCGCTCGATGGGTATGACCCGCATGCGGCGGGCCAGCGCGCCGAGCAGTCCCCACTCGAGCAGGTCGCTGCGCGCGACGAACCCTGCCGGGGCAACCGCGGTGAGCACCAGCACGTCGGTCCAGGACACGTGCGGGGCGACGACGAGCACGCCCCCGCCTCCCCCGCCTCCCCCGTCGCCGCGGTCCCGCAGGTCGGTCACCGTCAGCCGCAGCCCGGCACAACGCAGCAGGACGCGGGCGAACGCACGCTGGGCGGCGAGGCGCCCCGGGCGGGGCAGGAGCCGGCCGGCGGTCAGCAACGGGGCGGTTGCCAGGACCGCCACCACGAGCACCCAGCGCGCCGCCGCCGTGACGAAACTCACTCGCCCCGGATCGGCCGGAAGGCAGCCGGTGCCGCAGGGACTGGCCGGCATCCAGGCGTGGGCGCGGGTGTTCACGCCCGCGCTCCTGCGGCCGCCTCGGCGCTCTCGGCGGCGGTCCGCAGCCGCTCGAGGTAGCGCGCGTTGGCTCCGGCGAGGCTCTGCAGCGCGACGAAGTCGGCCACCCCGAAGTCGGGGTCGTGGGCGGGCTCGCCGCAGATGCGAGCACCGAGCCGCAGATACCCGCGCAGCAGCGGCGGCAGCACCGGCCGCCCGGGTGACGGGATGTCGTCGAGGGGGCGGCCGTCGACGACGACCGGGGTCCGGGGAAGCACCCGCCGGGCCGGCTCGACGGAGTGCCGGGCCAGCAGCACGTCGCGCACTCCCCGGACGTTGGCGCCGGGCACGTCGGACGGGTGGGTGCGCATCGGCACCGACACGCACCCCATGACCCAGTTGTGCCCGGTGAGTTGCAGGTAGTGCAGGATCCCGGCCCACATCAGCGACAGGACCGAGCCGGAGCGGTGGGCGGGGTCGACGCAGGCGCGGCCCATCTCCACCGCCCGCAGACCGTCGGGATCGAGGGCGGTGAGATCGAATTCGGTGGCGGTGTAGTAGCCCCCGGCGGCGCGTGCGGCCTCCGGCGGCAGCATCCGGTAGCAGCCCACCACCGCGCCGGTGTGGTTCTCGCGCACCAACAGGTGGTCGCAGTACTCGTCGAAGCGGTCGGCGTCGAGGCCCGCGGGCATGCCTGCCGGGAGGTGGAATCCGGGTTCGGCGGCGAAGACGCGGTAACGCAGCCGCTGTGCGGCCTCGCGATGTTCGCGGTCGGCGGACACGAGCAGGGAGTACCGCGGCCCCGACAGCACCGCCTCCGACAGCCCCGGGTTTTGGGCCGGCACCAGCAAAGTGGTCATGGCGCAATGTGTATCGAGCCGGTACGTCGCGGCAGGGGCGGCACGGTGTCGCCTCCGTGCACGTCCGGTGAACATGCCCGGGTACGCGTGCGGCCCCGCACCCTGGACGGGTGCGGGGCCGCGGCGGGACCTCGGGATCAGCCCTTGTGCTTCTTGATCTCCTCGGTCAGCTGCGGAGCGACGTTGAACAGGTCGCCCACGACGCCGTAGTCCGCGATCTCGAAGATCGGGGCCTCTTCGTCCTTGTTGACCGCGACGATCGTCTTGGACGTCTGCATGCCGGCCCGGTGCTGGATGGCGCCGGAGATGCCCAGCGCCACATACAGCTGCGGCGAGACGGTCTTGCCGGTCTGACCGACCTGGAACTGGCCCGGGTAGTAGCCGGAGTCGACGGCGGCGCGGGAGGCACCGACGGCGGCACCGAGCGAGTCGGCGAGGTCCTCGACGACGCTGAACTTGTCGGCGCTGCCGACGCCGCGGCCGCCGGAGACGACGATCGACGCCTCGGTCAGCTCGGGACGGTCGCCGCCCACGATCGGGTTGCGCGCGGTGATCTTGACCGCGTTCTCCTCCTGCGCCGGCACCTCGACGTCCACGCGCTCGGCGGCGCCGGCCTGCGGCTGCGCCTCGACGGCACCCGGACGCACGGAGACGACCGGCACCTCGCCGTTGGCCTTGGCGTCGACGGTGTACGCGCCACCGAAGATCGAGTGCACGGCCGAACCGTCGGACTTGACGTCGATGACGTCGCAGAGCAGACCGGAGCCGATGCGCGCGGCGAGGCGGCCCGACACCTCCTTGCCCTCGACGCTGGCGGCGGTGATCACCGCGGCGGGGCTGGCGGACTCCACGAGCGAGGCCAGCACGTCGACCTTCGGGGTCACCAGGTAGCCCTCGATGTCGTCGGACTCGGCGGCGTAGACCTTGGCGGCGCCGGCGGCGGCGAGCGCGTCCTGCAGCTTGTCGGCGGTGCCGGCCGGACCGGTCACGACCGCGGCGGGCTCACCCAGCGCACGGGCGGCGGTGATCAGCTCGGTGCTGACCTTCTTCAGCGCGCCCTCGGCGTGCTCGACGAGCACGAGTACTTCTGCCATTGCTCTTTCTCTCCCTTGGGTATGTCTGCTGTGTCGCGTGGGCGCGATCAGATGATCTTCTGGCCGACGAGGTACGCGGCGATCTTGCTGCCGCCGTCACCCTCGTCCGCGACGCGCTCACCAGCGGTACGCGGGGGCTTCGGGCTGACACCGGTGACGGTGCTGCCGGCGTTGGCCACGCCGAAGATCTCGGGGTCGAGCCCGATGTCGGCGAGAGTGAGGGCCTGAACTTCCTTCTTCTTGGCGGCCATGATGCCCTTGAAGGACGGGAAGCGGGGCTCGTTGATCTTCTCGGTGACCGAGACGATGGCCGGCAGCGTGGCCTCGAGGGTGAAGACACCCTCGTCGGTCTCGCGCTCGCCGCTGACCTTGCCGTCGGCGACGGTGAGCTTGCGCATGTGGGTCAGCTGCGGCAGGCCGAGGTACTCGGCGATGATCGCCGGCACGGCGCCCATCCGGCCGTCGGTGGCCTCGTTGCCGGCGATGACCAGGTCGACGCCCTCGATCTGGCCGAGAGCCGCCGCGAGCGCGTACGCGGTCTGGATCGCGTCGGAGCCGTGGATGGCCGGGTCGTTGAGGTGGATGGCCTTGTCGGCACCCATGGACAGCGCCTTGCGGATCGCGTCGGTGGCGCGGTCCGGACCGGCGGTGAGCACGGTGACCTCCCCGCCGTCGCGCTCCTTGATGAGCAGGGCTTCCTCGACGGCGCGCTCGTTGATCTCGTCGAGCACCGCGTCGGCGGCCTCGCGATCGAGCGTGAAGTCGCCGTCGCTGAGCTTGCGCTCGGACCACGTGTCGGGGACCTGCTTGATCAAAACGACGATGTTCGTCATGGGTCTACGTCGACCTCCTGTGTATGACTGCCTGGGATCGGCGAGGCGCAACGCCTTGACCGAGCTCTCGTGCTTCGCACGGGGGTGTGCGATAGATTACCTCACGCTAAGTTACCCGCTGGTAACTTGGATGGGAACCTCGTTCACCATAACCACACGAAGGGAGCCGCACGGCTGTGATCTGGACCACCGATGACGAGGTCGACAAAGGTGGGGCTAATGTCTGGGCGGTGAGCGAATCCCCCGTCCCCGCCGGCGACGCCCCTCAACTGCCACTCACCGGCGAGCGCACCGTTCCCGGCATCGCGGAGGAGAACTACTGGTTCCGCCGCCACGAGGTGGTCTACCGCGACCTGCTGCCCCGGTGCGCCGGCCGCACCGTGCTCGAGGCGGGCGCCGGCGAGGGCTACGGCGCCGACATGATCGCGGGCGTCGCCACCGCCGTCGTCGGCCTCGACTACGACGAGAGCGCCGTCGCGCACGTGCGCGCCCGCTACCCGCGCGTGGACATGCGGCACGCCAACCTCGCCGACCTGCCCCTCGCCGACGCCTCCGTGGACGTTGTCGTCAACTTCCAGGTCATCGAGCACCTGTGGGACCAGTCCGGGTTCCTGCGCGAATGCCACCGCGTGCTCCGGGACGGCGGCGAACTGCTGATCAGCACCCCCAACCGCATCACGTTCTCCCCCGGCCGCGACACCCCGCTCAACCCGTTCCACACCCGCGAGCTGAACGCCGCCGAACTCACCGAACTGCTCGAGGGAGCCGGCTTCCGCGTCGCCCTGACGACCGGGGTGCACCACGGCCCCGCCCTGCGCGCCCTCGATGCCAAGCACGGCGGCTCCTTCATCGACGCCCAGATCGAGCGCGCTCTCGCCGGCGAGCCCTGGCCCGCCGGCCTGACCGCAGACGTCGCGGCCGTGACGGTCGACGACTTCCTCCTCGCGCCCGAGAACATCGACGCCAGTCTGGATCTCGTCGCGATCGCGGTGAAGGATCCGGCGCGGTGACCACTCCCGCCACCCGGCGGGAACCGGGACTGTTCGCGCTGGTGCTGCACTCGCACCTGCCGTGGCTCGCCCACCACGGTCGCTGGCCGGTCGGCGAGGAATGGCTCTACCAGTCCTGGGCCGCGACGTATCTCCCGGTGACCGACGTCCTGCGCCGGCTTGCCGCCGAGGGCCGCACGCGCCTGGTCACCCTCGGGGTGACGCCCGTGCTCGCCGCTCAGCTCGACGACCCCCACTGCCTGACCGGGATGCACCACTGGCTCGGCAACTGGCAGCTGCGCGCCCACGAGGCCGCGGGCATGCGGGAGCCGGCCTACCGTGCGCTCGGAGCCCGCGAGCACCGGCATGCCGCCGCAGCCCTCGAACAGTTCGAAACCCGTTGGCGTCACGGCGGATCCCCGGTGTTCCGCGAACTCGTCGACGCCGAGGCGGTCGAACTGCTGGGCGGGCCGCTGGCCCATCCCTTCCAGCCTCTGCTCGATCCCCGCCTGCGGGCGTTCTCCCTCGCCGAGGGACTGGCCGACGCGCATGCCCGCTGGGCGCACACACCGCAGGGCATCTGGGCGCCCGAGTGCGCGTTCACCCCCGGCATGGAGGCCGGATACGCCGCCGCCGGCGTCGGGCACTTCATGGTGGACGGTCCCGCCCTGCGCGGCGACACCACGCTCGGCCGGACCGTGTGGGACTCCGACGTCGTCGCCTTCGGCCGGGATCTGCAGGTGTCCTACCGGGTCTGGTCGCCGAAGTCCGGCTACCCGGGCCACCCCGCCTACCGGGACTTCCACACCTACTGCCACGACACCGGGCTCAAGCCCGCCCGCGTGACCGGCCGCACCGTCGCCCCACAGGACAAGGCGCCCTACGACCCCGATCTGGCGTCCGCGGCCGTCGACCGCCACGTGGCCGACTTCGTCGACACGATCCGCCGCCGACTGCGCCGCGAGTCCGACCGCATCGGGCGCGACGCCCTGGTGGTCGCCGCCTTCGACACCGAGCTGTTCGGCCACTGGTGGCACGAGGGCCCGCTGTTTCTCGAACGGCTGCTCCGGGCGCTGCCGGAGGCGGGCATCGAGGTGGGCACTCTCGCCGACGCACGCGACCGCGGGTACGTGGGAGCACCCGTCGACCTGCACGACACCTCGTGGGGGTCCGGGAAGGACTGGCGGGTGTGGGCCGGCGAGCAGGTTCGCGACCTCGTACAGCTCGACGAGGAGGTCGTGCGCACCACGCTCGACACCCTGGACAAGGCCCGCGGCGCCGCCGGGGCCGGCCGCCCCGCGCTGCGCAACCGGGTGCACGACCAGATGCTGCGCGAGGCGCTGCTGACGGTGTCGAGCGACTGGGCATTCATGGTCAGCAAGGACACCGCGGCCGGATACGCGCGGGACCGGGCCCACAAGCACGCCCACGCGTTGCGCGAGATCGCCGCGGCGGTCGCCGCAGGCCGCGACGAGACGGCGGCGCGCCTGGCCGCCGGCTGGAACCGGGCCGACAATCTGTTCCCCGGGCTCGACGCCCGCCGCCTGCCCGACCGGATGGGAGCCCCCTCGTGAAGGTGCTGATCGTCTCCTGGGAGTACCCGCCCGTCGTCGTCGGCGGCCTCGGCCGGCACGTGCACCACCTCGCCACCGAGCTCGCCGCCGCCGGCCACGAGGTGGTCGTGCTCTCCCGGCGGCCCACCGGCACGGACGCCACCACCCACCCCACGATCAGCCACATCGCCGAGGGCGTGCTCGTGGTGGCCGTCGCCGAGGACCCACCGCACTTCGACTTCGGCGAGGACATGCTCGCCTGGACGCTCGCGATGGGTCATGCCATGGTGCGGGCGGGGCTGAGCCTGACCAAGGGCGGCATCGGCGACGGCTGGTACCCGGACGTGGTGCACGCGCACGACTGGCTCGTCGCACACCCCGCCGTCGCGCTCGCCGAGTTCTTCGACGTACCGCTGGTGTCCACCCTGCACGCAAGCGAGGCCGGCCGGCACAGCGGCTGGCTGTCGGGCCGCGTGAACCGGCAGGTGCACTCGGTGGAGTGGTGGCTCGCCAACGAATCCGATCGGCTCATCACGTGTTCGGCATCGATGAACGAGGAGGTCGCCGCGCTCTACGGGCCGGACCTGCCGCCGGCGACGGTGATCCGCAACGGAATCGACGTCACCGCGTGGTCCTACCGGGAGCGGGCGCCGCGTTCCGGGCCGCCGCAGCTGCTGTTCGTCGGCCGCCTCGAGTACGAGAAGGGCGTGCAGGACGCGATCGCCGCCCTCCCCCGGATCCGGCGCACGCACCCCGGCACCACCCTCGTCGTCGCCGGGGAGGGCACCCAGTTCGACTGGCTGCGCGAGCAGGCGCGCGTGCACCGCGTCGCGCGGTCGGTGACGTTCGTCGGCAACCTCGACCGCATCGAGCTGCTCGGGTGGCTGCACCGCGCCGATGCGATCGTCCTGCCGAGCCGCTACGAACCGTTCGGGATCATCGCACTCGAGGCCGCGGCCGCCGGGACGCCACTCGTCGCGTCGACGGCCGGCGGCCTCGGGGAGGCCGTCGTCGACGGCTCGACCGGCCTCTCGTTCGCACCCGGCGACGTCGCGGGGCTGGCGTCGGCGGTCCGGCGGACCCTCGACGACCCCGCGGCCGCCCAGCGACGGGCGCGGGCGGCGCGCGAGCGGCTCACGGAGGACTTCGACTGGCGGCTGGTGGCCACCGAGACCGCCCGTGTGTACTCGGAGGCGAAACGTCGTGTGCGCCATCCGCTTCCGCGACCGACGATTCCCCAGCGGCCGTTGCCCGGCCGGTGACCGGCGCTGCCGGCCCGCGTCACCGGGACGGCAGCAGCGGAGGCTCGCGGTGCGCCCAGGGCCGGGCCCGCTCGAGCTGTGCCGCGAGCGACAGCAGCAGTCCCTCCGAGCCCAGCGGCCCGAGAAACTGCACGCCCAACGGCAATCCCGCCGCGGTCCAGTGCAGTGGCACCGAGATCGCCGGGCGCCCGGTGATGTTCGCGAGCTGGGTGTACGGCGTCCGGGCGAGGTTCTCGTCGACGATGCGGTCCATCAGCCCGGCCCACCGCGCCGCGCGGCCCAGCCGCGCCGTCACGATCAGGCGCGCGGCCCCCTGGAGCGCGGGCGGCGTGGCCAGTTCCCCCACGCGCGCCGGCGGATACGCCAGGGTCGGCGTGAGCAGCAGGTCGTACCGCTCGTGGAACGCGCCGAGCTGCTGCGTATACCCGTTCCACCGGCGCAGCGAGGCGAGATAGTCCGAGGGCCGCACGGAGTCGCCGAGCGCGGCGAGGAACCGCGTGTCGGGCTCGAACGCGTCGGGGGCGCACCCGGTGCGCAGGCGCGCCTGCCGGACGTCGGCGGCGAGCCAGGCGAACCACATCGTCAGCCAGTCGGTGGACAGCCGCCGCTCGTCGATCCCCGTCGCCGCGGGTTCGACGGCGTGGCCCAGCTCGGCGAGCAGCGCCGCGGCGTTCTCGACGGCCGTGACGGCCTCCGGGTCGACGCCGGTGCCGATCGGGGAGTCCGTCGCGAACCCGATGCGCAGCGTCCGCGGTGGGGTACTCCCCGCGGACGCATACGACTCCTGCGGTGCCGCCGTGAGATAGGGCCCGTTCGGGTCCGGACCGGCCAGCACGTCGAGCATGGCTGCCGCGTCGCGCACCGTGCGCGTGACGACCCCGTTGCTGACCGCCCCGTGCCGGTCCTCGTCCACCTCGGGTCCGCTCGGCACCAGGCCCCGGCCCGGTTTGAGCCCGACCAGCCCGCAGCAGGCGGCCGGAATGCGGATCGAGCCGCCGCCGTCGTTCGCGCCGGCCGCCGGGACCACGCCGGCGGCGACCGCCGCCGCGGATCCGCCGGAGGACCCGCCCGGCGTGTGCGCGGGATTCCACGGGTTGCGGGTGGGACCGTTCGCCACCGGCTCGGTCACCCCCTTGACCCCGAACTCCGGAGTGTTCGTCTTGCCGAAGAGGACGAGGCCCGCGTCCAGCCAGCGATCGACGACCACCGCGTTGCGCACGGCGGGCAGCTCCGCCAGGGACCTGCTCCCGCTGCCGGTCGGAATCCCCGCGACGTCCTGGAGAAGATCCTTGACCAGGAACGGCACCCCCGCGAACGGACCCTCGAGGCGCTCCGCGGCCCGGCTGCGCGCCTGCTCGTCGAGCCGGCGCACGACGGTGTTCAGTGTGGGCTCCACCGCGTCGAGCCGGGCGAGGGCCGCGTCGAGCAGTTCGCGCGGCGTGACCTCGCGGCGGGTGACGAGTTCGGCGAGCCCCACGGCGTCGTAGCGGCGGTAGTCGGCGTAGTCCATCGCAGGCGCCCCGGATCAGGAACCGGGTTCCGCCGCCGGTTCGCGGCCCGCCTTCTTGCGCGCGATGTCCTCGAGCGCGGCGACGTACGCGGCCCGGTCGGCGGCACCGGACTCCCAGTCCGTGCGGCGGTTCCTGACCACCTTGGCCGGCGATCCGACCGCGATGCTGTAGTCCGGGATGTCGCCCTTGACCACCGCGTGCGCGCCGAGGACGCAGCCGCGGCCGGTGCGGGTGCCGCGCAGCACCGTGACCTTCGTCGCGATCCAGGTGTCGGGTCCGATCCGCACGGGGCTCTTGACGATCCCCTGATCCTTGATCGGGTACGTGATGTCCTCGGTGCGGTGGTCGAAGTCGCAGATGTAGCACCAGTCGGCGACGAGTGTGGAGGCGCCGATCTCGATGTCGAGGTAGGTGTTGACGACGTTGTCCTTGCCGAAGACCACCTTGTCGCCGATGCGCAGCGACCCCTCGTGACAGCGGATGGCATTGCCGTCGCCGATGTGCACCCACCGGCCGATCTCGAGCCGGGACAGCTCGGGGACGGAATGGATCTCGACGTTCTTGCCGAGGAACACCATGCCGCGCAGGATCACGTGCGGGTTGGCGAGCTTGAACTTGGCGAGCCGGTAGTACCGGACCAGGTACCACGGCGTGTACGCCTTGTGCGCCAGCACCCATCGCAGCGAATCGACGGTCAGGAATCGGGCCTGATCGGGATCCCGCCGACGAGAACCCCGCCACCTCGTGCGCAACGGTGCGCCCCACATGCTCGTCATGGTTGCCAGCGTACGGTCCGCCTCGCGCATCGAGTGCGCCACCCGGCCCGATAGTGTGGCCCATCGGGTCATTCGAGCCATGGCGAGGAGATGAGTGATGCGGGCTGCCCTGCGGACGGTGATGCTGACGGCCTCGGCGGCACTGGTGTTGACCGGATGCGGCAGCGACGGCGGCCCGGTCGACGTCCTCGCCGCCGGGGCGTGGCCGGGTCGGTACGCCGACGCCCGCAACAGCAACACCGCGCCCGCCGACGGGCTGCGCGACCTCGCGCCCGCCTGGTCACGTCCGCTCGGCGGCGCCGTCACCGCGCCCGCGAGCGTCGCGGCGAACGGACAGATCTTCGTCACCGCCGCGACCGCCGCCGGCTGCAACCTCGTCTCGTTCCAGATCGACACCGGCCGCAAGCGCTGGTGCACCCGCCTCGCGCCGGGTGTCACCGGGGTGACTCCCACCGCCGACGGCGTGGCCAACATCTACGTCGGCGAGGAGGGGGCGATGGTGTCGTTCAACGAGCACGGCCAGCGGCGCTGGCGGATCCCGGTGAGCGGGACGCCGGGCACCGCACAGTTCACCGGCGACGGAAACCTCGTGTTCGTCACGCATTTCGGTCAGGTCAACGTGCTCGACCCGCAAACGGGCAGGCACGCCGCCCCGATCTTCGACCTCGTGCCCACCCCCGGGGTGGCGGACGGGACGAACGTGCCACGGCTGCCCAACGACCACGGTCTGGCCGCATGTTTCGGCGGATCGGAGGACTGCCCGGTGGCCACCACCCCGGCGGTCGATCTCGGGACCGGCCGGATTCTGGTGACGCTGTGGCGGCCGGGCGCCGATCGCGCCGCCGTCGTGTCGATGCGCTACACCGGCGGCGACGATGCGCGGGTGGTCGAGGAGTGGTCGCAGCCGGAGCTTCCGGGCGGCGCGACGACCAGTCCCGTGCTGTCCGCGGACGGCGCCACAGTGTACGTGCACGACGGCGAGGGAGCCCTGTGGGCCCTCGATGCCGGGACCGGGACGCCGCGGTGGAGCCACGACCTCGGGTACACGGCCTCCACCGGACCGGCGGTGTCCGCCGACGGACTGCTGGTCCTCGCGCCGGGGGGCCGGACCGGCGACCTGGTGGCGCTGCGCGACACCGGTGAGGCGGCCGAACTCGTGTGGCGCCGCGGCGACGTGCGCCAGCTGGGGGTGCCGGCGCTGACCGCCGACGGCATCGGATACACGGTGGCCCGAGCCGACGACGGGTTGGCCGCGCTGGTGTTCGACGCCGCCAGCGGGGAGACGCTCGACGAGGAGACCCTGCCCGACGCGGCCGGATTCTCGGTCGGCACCGCGGTCGGGCCGGCTGGCGAGTTCGTCACGGCGACGCTGCCGGGCGACGTCTACGTGCTCCGCTGACCTTTCGCCGCGGGCGGCGACGGCTCAGCCGGCGATCTGGATGAGATTGCCGCAGGTGTCGTCGAAGACGGCGGTGGTGATGCCGCCCATTTCGAGGGGCTCCTGGGTGAATCGCACCCCGAGGCTGCGCAACCGCTCGTACTCGGCGCGCACGTCGTCGACCGCGAACGAGGTGAACGGGACACCGTCGGCGACGAGGGCCTCCTTGAACGGCCGGACGGCGGGATGGCCGTCGGGCTCGAGGACCAGTTCCGGCCCGTCCGGTTGCTGCGGCGAGACGACGGTGAGCCACCGCGCCTCGCCCAGGGGGACCTCGGTCTTCTTCACGAAACCCAGGACGTCGGTGTAGAAGGCGAGCGCCTTGTCCTGGTCGTCGACCAACACGCTGGTGAGGGTGACCTTCACTGCGACTCCTTTCGATGCGCGACCGTCCATCGGTCGGCGAGGCCCTGCAGTGGCGCAACGTCCACATGATGGAACTTCGATCGCCCCTCGCGGCGGGTCCGGACCAGCCCGGCCTCCTCGAGGATCGCCAGGTGCTGCGAGATCGCCTGCCGGGACGAGCCCAGGCCGTGCCGCGAGATCAGTCGTGTGCACAGCTCGAACAGCGTCTGGCCGTCCCGGTCGACGAGCTCGTCCAGGATGGCCCGCCGGGTCGGATCCGCCAGCGCTTTGAAGACGTCGACCACACCGTCGAGAATACGCAAGTATTTGCTTGCATATCAAGACCCGCACCGGAACGACCCACCCGGCCGGGACAGGGCTCAGCGACTGGGTTCGCAGACGAACGCCGTCGGGGTGCGGCCGATCCGCGTGAGCACGACGCTCAGCGACCGCGATCCGCGCAGCTTCAGCCGCGGCCGGAGCACCGCCGGATCGACGTCGACCCCTCGCACGAGAATCTCCGCCACCCCACAGTCCATCGACGAGAGCGATTGCCGGAGAGTCTTTTCCGTGTACTTCAGTCGATCGAGAACGCGGAATCCCCGCACCCCCGCGGGGAGGGTGTCGCCGGTGAGATACGCGATCCGCGGATCGAGCTGCCACAGGCCGTGGGCGGCCGCGTAGTGCCGCACCAGCCCCGCACGCACGATCGCCCCGTCGGGATCGACGATCCACTCCCCCGGTTCCCGCTCGGGGATCTCGTCCGGCTCCGCGTCGGTGATCTCGAATACGGCGCCGCCCGAACGCAACACACTCGCCCGTCGCCGCACGCCCGGCGTGGCCAGACCCGGGGAGTACAGGCATGCCTCGCGGACGCCGCCGTCGAGCGAGACCACCTCGACCTCCCCCGCCCAGTCCAGCGCATCGAAATCCAGTCCGGGGGCACACTTGACGGCCAGGTCCCGTCCGGCGTAGGCGTCGAGCAGGTCGGGCAACGGCGGCATCAGGGCCGCCGGGTCGTGCGTGCGCCGGCCCTCGGATCGGCGGGCCGGATCGGCGATCACGGTGGTACCGCGGGTGATCGGGCGCAGCGCGTCGGCGCGGGCCAGCGCCGCCCCGGGGACGTTGTGGGCGGCCATCGCGAGGCGAACGGGGTCGAGATCGCTGCCGACCACCGCCTCCGCGACCCCCACCAGGGCCGCCAGCTCGGCGCCGATCGAGCACGTCACGTCGTGGACGCGCCGGCCGGCGAGCCGGCGGGCCCGATGCGCGGCGACGGACGCCGGCGTCGCCTGCTGCAGCGCGTCGTCGGTGAACAGCCAGCCGCCGGCAGCGGGCAGCTTCGCGACCGCCCTGCGGCGCAACAGCACCGTCTCGGTCAGCGGCGCGGTCAGATCGGCGAAACGCGTACGCGCCCAGCCGATGTCGGCTAGGCGCGTCCGCGCGGACAGCTCCCGGGCGGCCACCTCCGCGAGATCGGCCGCGCCCTGCGACGAACGCAGGTACGCGACGTCGGCGAGGGTGAACGCGTAGCCCACACTACTTGCCGGGCTTCACGCCGGTGATCATGACGTTGTAGAAGAAGCTGCGCGGGACCACGTGCCTGAGGACCTTCTCGTCCACCCAGCTGAGCGTGCGCCACCCGCCGAACGCGAAGCGCGCCCAGCCCCAGCCCAGCTTCTCCGCGGGCACCGCGGCCTCGAATGTGCGGACCGGCCAGCCCAGCAGCGCGGCCGCGAACTCCTCGCTGCTCGCCTTCACCTCGACCGCGCCGGCCGAAGCCGCCATCCGCTCCAGGTCCGACGGGTCGAAGGTGTGCAGGTCGACGACCGCCTCGAGCGCCGCGGCACGGGAGGACTCGTCGAGTTCGGCCTGCGGCCGCCGCCAGTCCCGCAGGAACGGCAGCTTCGTGACGTTGGTGGTGGCCTCCCACGTGAGGCGGCCGAGCCAGCGCGCGTAGAAGTTCCCGACCGTGCTGGGCTCGCCGGCGAAGACGAACCGGCCGCCCGGCTTCAGCACCCGCAGTACCTCCCGCAGCGACTGCTCGACGTCGGGGATGTGGTGCAGCACCGCGTGACCGACGACGAGGTCGAAGGTGTCGTCGTCGTACGGGATCGTCTCGGCGTCGGCCACCCGGCCGTCCACGTCGAGGCCGAGGTGCCCGGCGTTGCGCAGCGCCACCTTGACCATCCCGGGCGACAGGTCGGTGACCGAGCCGGTCCTCGCCACTCCGGCCTGCATGAGGTTCAGCAGGAAGAAGCCGGTGCCGCAACCGAGTTCGAGGGCCCGCTCGTACGGCAGGGGCTGGTCACCGGCGGCGGCGTCGAAACGACCCTTCGCGTAGTCGATGCAGCGCTCGTCGTAGGAGATCGACCACTTCTCGTCGTAGGTCTCGGCCTCCCAGTCGTGGTAGAGCACCTGCGCGAGCTTGGTGTCCCGAAGGGCGGCCGCCACCTCCTCGGCAGTGGCGTGCGGGTTCGGCGCGGGGTCGACCCCGTCGGTCCTGCTTGCAGTCATGAAGGGCATCCTACCCATCGGTAAGGAATGAACAAGTTCCAGTTCCGGGGTGCCTACTCCCCGACGAACTCGGCCTTACCCGGGCCGTTGGCGACGAAGGACTCCATGCCGATCGTGCGGTCCTTCGTCGCGAACAGGCCGGCGAAGACGTGCTGCTCGATCTTCAGCCCCGTGTCCAGGTCGGTGTCGAGGCCCTGGTCGATCGCGGCTTTGGCCGCCGCCAGTGCGCGGGTGGCGCCCCGGCTGAACTGCGACGCCCACGCGCGCGCCGCGTTGTACACCTCGTCCGGGGCGACGACCTCGTCGACCAGCCCCATCTGCAGGGCCTCGGCCGCACCGACGAAGCGGCCGGTGAACACCAGATCCTTCGCCCTCGACGGGCCGACGAGGCGGGCGAGGCGCTGCGTTCCGCCGCCGCCCGGGATGATGCCGAGCAGGATCTCCGGCACACCGACCTTCGCGTTGTCGCCGGCGATCCGCCGGTCCGCACCCAGCGCGAGCTCCAGGCCGCCCCCCAGCGCGTAGCCGGTGATCGCGGCCACCGTCGGCTTCGGGATCTCCGCCACCGACCCCAGCGCCGACTGCAGATCCGCGATGATCTCGCTCATCTGCACGTAGCTCAGCTCGGCCATCTCCTTGATGTCCGCGCCGGCCGCGAACACCTTCTCACCGCCGTAGACGATCACCGCCTTGACGTCGGAGTGCACGGTCGCCTCGCGCGCAGCGGCCCGGATCTCCTCCTGCACCTGCCGGTTGAGTGCGTTCATCGGCGGCCGGTCGAGCCGGATGGTGCCGATACCGTCGGAGACCTCGAGTGTCACGAATTCAGCCATGAGGCACAGGCTAGTTGGCATCCCGGGCGGCCCACGGATGCGGCCCCGCCTCGTAGTAGCCGTCCTGCTCGGGGAACTCCACCCGGAGCTGTCCCTCCCAGGTGATCCGGGTCGGCAGGATCGGCGTGATCTGCGGCTCCGCAGCGAGGATCTCCGCGACCGAGCCGAACCGTGACAGGGCCGTCAACTGGCTCCAGGTCGGGGGCAGCAGCACACTGCCGCCCTCCTGCCAGTGCGCGATCGCCTCCTGCGGAGTCTGCCACCGCACCTCGTCGGCCTCGCTCGTCTCGCCGTCGGCGATCTGTCCCTCGGGGGCCGCCGCGACGAAGAACCTCGTGTCGTAGCGACGACCCTCTCCGACCGGCGTGATCCAGTTCGACCACGGCCGCAACAGGTCCGCACGCAGCACCAGCCCCTCACGTTCGAGGAACTCGCCGAAGGTGAGCTCCCGAGCCTCGAGCTGCCTGCGGGCCTCCCCGAACGGTGTCGTGTCCGCCACCACGGTGTCCGGTGTCGCACCGGCGAGCAGCACCCCGCACTCCTCGAACGTCTCGCGCACGGCCGCGAGGACGAGCGCCTGCGCGAGCGTCTCGGAGGTGCCGAACCGCTCCGACCACCAGGGCACGGGCGGTCCCGCCCACGCCACCGTCGCAGCGCTGTCCGACGGGTCGACGCCGCCGCCGGGAAACACCGTCATGCCGCCGGCGAACGCCATGCCGCGCACGCGCTGCAGCAGGAACACCTCGACGCCACGGTCGCCGTCCCGGACGAGGATCACCGTCGAGGCATCCTTGAGCGGCATCGCCGCTGCACCCGCGGGTTCTCCCGAACGTTCGATAGCCATACTCACAAGTTACGGCATGACGTGACGCACAACTCATCCACCCGGCTGCTCCGCGCGGCGGTGTGCTCGGCCGCGGCTCCGCGACGCGCGGCGGTGTGCTCGGCCGCGGCTCCGCTCCGCTACGCGCGGCGGTGCCTCCCGGGCTGGTACGTGCGGCGCGCGAAGAACCGGCCGTCCGCCTTGTCGAGCGTGATCGCCTGGCTGAACGCATCGCTGAGGTTCTCACCCGTGATCACGTCGTCGAGCAGACCCTGCGCCACCACCTGCCCCTCCTTGAGCAGCATCGCGTGGGTGAAGCCCGGCGGGATCTCCTCCACGTGATGGGTGATCAGCACGATCGCCGGAGCGTCCGGGTCGGCCGCCAGCACGCCGAGCCGCGCCACGAGCTCCTCACGACCACCGAGGTCCAGGCCGGCGGCGGGCTCGTCGAGCAGCAGCAACTCCGGATCCGTCATCAGTGCCCGGGCGATGAGCACGCGCTTGCGCTCACCCTCGGAGAGCGTGCCGTAGGTGCGGTCGGCGAGATGCTCGGCGCCGAGGCTTTCGAGCATCTCCACGGCGCGTGCGCTGTCCACCTCGTCGTACCGCTCGCGCCAGCGCCCCAGCACGCCGTACCCCGCGGAGATCACCAGGTCCACGACCTTCTCGTCGCCCGGCACACGGTTCGCCAGCGCCGACGACGACATCCCGATCCGGGGCCGCAGCTCGGACAGGTCGGTCTTCCCGAACGTCTCCGCCAGCACGTGCGCCGTCCCCGATGTGGGGAATGTCTCCGCTGCGGCCACCCGCAGCAGCGACGTCTTACCCGCCCCGTTCGGACCGAGGATCACCCAACGTTCGTCGAGTTCCACCTTCCAGGACACGGGACCGACGAGGACGTTGCCGCCCCGCCGCACGAGCACGTCGTCGAATTCGATGAGCAGATCGGGATCAGGTTTTGCCACGCCGACCATCTTTGCGTACGCGCACGAGCGGTTCACGGCAGGATCGCTTCCGTGTCGTACCCCTCGCCTCCACCGCACCCCTCCCCCGCACCCGGCGAGCCGCCGGTGGGACCTGCCGTCGCCCGGTCCGACGCCGGTCCCTTCCCGCTGGGCGCCTTCCCCGGCGACGACGGGACGCGGTTCGCCGTGCACGCGCCCCACGGCAGCCGTGTTCAGCTCTGCCTGATCGACGACGCCGGCCGCGAGGAACGCATCGACCTGCCGGACAAGACGTACGGCGTCTGGCACGGCGCGGTGCCGGGGGTCCGCCCGGGCCAGCGCTACGGCTACCGCGTGCACGGCGCGTGGCAGCCCCGGACCGGGCTACGTGCCAATCCGCACAAGCTGCTGCTCGACCCGTGGGGCCGGCAGCTGACCGGCGACATCGGCGACACGGCCCGCTTGCTCGGCTACGAGCGCACCCCGTTCGGCGATGCGTCGACCGTGGACTCCCTCGGCCACACACCGCTGTCGGTGGTGGCCGACAACCCCGGCCGGGCCCGGCACAACCGTCCCGGCACGCCGTGGGAGCAGACGGTGATCTACGAACTGCACGTCGGCTCCTACACCGCCCGCCATCCCGCCGTCCCCGAGCAGTGGCGCGGCACCTATCTGGGTCTGACGGCGCCGGCCGTGCTCGAACACCTGGTCGGCCTGGGGGTCACCGCCGTCGAACTGCTGCCCGTGCACGCCTTCCTCACCGAACCACCCGTACGGGATCGCGGCATGCGCAACCACTGGGGTTACTCCACCGCTTCGTACTTCGCGCCCCACCCGGGCTACGCGGCCACCCCCGGCAACGAGATCGCGGAGTTCCGGACGATGGTCGACACGCTCCACGAGGCGGGCCTCGAGGTGATCCTCGACGTGGTCTACAACCACACCTGCGAATGGTCGGTGGACGGCCCGCACGTGTCCTGGCGCGGCCTCGACGCGCCCGGCTACTACCTCCTCGACGCCACCGGCCACGACATCGACCTGACGGGCTGTGGCAACACCGTCGACGGCAGTTCCCCGGTGGCGGTGCGGATGATCTGCGACAGCCTGCGGTACTGGGCGACGGAGATGGGTGTGGACGGCTTCCGGTTCGACCTGGCCAGCGCGCTCGCCCGGCCGCGAGGCGGCGACTTCGATCCCCGGGCGGCGGTGTTCACCGCCATCACCACCGACCCCGTCCTGACCCGGCTCAAGCTGATCGCCGAGCCCTGGGATGCGACCCTGCCCGGCTACCAGCTCGGCAACATCGGTCCCCAGTGGTCGGAGTGGAACGATCGTTACCGCGACTCGGTGCGGCGCTTCTGGGCGCGCGGTGCGGGAATCCGGGAGGTCGCCTCCCGGCTCGCGGGCTCGGAGGACCTCTACGGCCGGCACACCCACCGGCCGTGGATGTCGATCAACTTCGTCACCGCGCACGACGGTTTCACGATGGCCGACCTCGTCAGCTACCGGCGCAAGCACAACGAGGCCAACGGCGAACAGGGCCGTGACGGTAGCGACAACAACGAATCCGTCGACCACGGCGTCGAAGGACCCACGGACGATCCGCGGATCGTGGCCGCCCGGGCCCGGCACGTGCGTGCGCTGCTCGCCACCCTGCTGCTGTCGACCGGCACCCCGATGCTGCTCGCCGGCGACGAGTTCGGGCACTCCCAGGGCGGCAACAACAATGCCTATTGCGTGCCCGCCGACGTCCCGGTCCGCGACGCCTGGCCACTCGACTGGGAGCACGCGGACCAGGAACTCGTCGAGTTCGTGCGGCAGACGTTGCGTCTGCGCAAAGTGGTGCCGGTGCTGCGTCAGGGCCGCTTCTTCGACGGCAGGGCCCGCCAGGTCGGCTACCCCGACCTGGTGTGGTTCGGCGCGGACGGAAGGGAACTGCAGGAGGCGGACTGGCTCGACGAGAACCGGCGGACGCTGCAGGCGTGGGTGGACGGCTCGCAGCTGGGCACGGTCACCCGCGCGGGCGTTCCGCTGACGGACAGCAGCGGCCTGCTCGTGCTGCACGCAGGCGGCCCCACCACCCTGACCCTCGGCCGGGCCGAGTGGTACCACGGTGCGATGGTGTGCGCCTTCGACTCGAGCTCCCTCGACGGAGAGCCCGCGGATCTCACGCCGCTGCCCGCCGGCTCGACGTTCCCGCTGACCGGGCCGACGCTGCTGGTGTTCCGGATCGCGACGTGATCAGCCCGGGACGGCGACGACCGTCACCGACCCCGGCGTCACCTCGGTGAATCCCGCGTCCCGTACCGCCACGGCGGTGCCGGCGTCGACCCGCTCCGTCAGGTACCGCCACCGGGCGGGGTCGGCGTCGCGCACGGCACACACGAATCCGGAGTCGGCCCATGCGCCGGCGCGCTCGACGTCCAGGGCCCCGGCCAACAGCATCGCGGCGTGGCCGACCTGTGCCGCGGCCTTCCCGACGGTCATGCCGAGCGCGGCGTCGATCCACAGCACCGGAACTCCGGCGGGCGGATCGCCCGGGGTGTCGTGGGGCAGATCGGTGCCGCCGATCTGCAGCCGCGAGATGCGCGGATCGAGAGCGCCGACGGGCCCCGGGACCAGTGCCCGGGCGTGTGCCCCCCGGTGTTCGACGGTGATTCCGTCGACCTCCTGCGCGGCGCGCCACTGGGCACCGCGGGCGCGACGGCTGACCTTGCGGATGCGCGCGTCGGTCCACGCGAGGTAGGGCTCGCGCCACGGGCCGGGTTCACCGGCCGGCCCGGTCCCGACGCGTGGGTCCAGGCACAGCGCGATTGTCGCCATCGCAGCAGCCTCGAGCAGCGCGCTACGGGAGGGCGGATCCTGCTTGGGGATGTGCAGCACGATCGGCATCGCGAGCACCGCCCCGGGGTCCTCCGGGTCCGGTCGATGCCCGTAGCCGCGGGCGAGGACACCGTGGCGAGCCACGAAATCCGCACCGTGGCGAGCCACGAAATCCGCACCGTGGCGCGTCACGACATCCGCACCGTGGCGAGCCACGACGTCGGGACCGAGCGGGGCCGTGGCCTCAGGCACCGGTGTCGAGGGGCACGCGGCGCAGGGTGCCGTCGACCCGGTCGGCGGCCTCCACCTCGTCGCGGGTGACGCCGAGGACGAACAGCACCGCGTCCAGGTACGGGTGGGACAGCGCGGTGTCCGCGACCTCGCGTAGCGCCGGCTTGGCGTTGAAGGCGATGCCGAGCCCTGCCGCGCCGAGCATGTCGATGTCGTTGGCGCCGTCGCCGACCGCGACGGTCTGCTCGATCGGCACGCCGGCCTCGGCGGCGAACTCCCGCAGGGCACGGGCCTTGGCGGCGCGGTCCACCACCTCGCCGACGACGCGGCCGGTGAGCTTGCCGTCGACGATCTCGAGCGTGTTCGCCCGGACGAAGTCCAGTTCGAGTTCGTGGGCGAGGCCGTCGATGACCTGCCGGAAGCCACCGGAGACGACGCCGCATCGGAAGCCGAGCCGGCGCAGCGTGCGGATGGTGGTCCGGGCGCCGGGGGTGAGCTCGAGGTTCTCGGCGACCTCGTCGATCACCGACGCGGGCAACCCGGCCAGGGTCGCCACCCGCTGGTTCAGCGACTCGGTGAAGTCGATCTCCCCGCGCATCGCGGCCTCGGTGACGGCGCGGACCTTGTCCTCCACGCCGGCGTGCGCGGCGAGCATCTCGATGACCTCGCCCTGGACGAGGGTGGAGTCGACGTCGAACACGATCAGCCGCTTCGAGCGGCGGGCGAGACCGGCGCGCTCCACGGCGATGTCGACACTGAGGCCCGCGGCGACCTCGGCGAGCCCGGCGCGCAATCGGACGTCGGCCTCGGCGCCGGGGTCGGCCGCGGTCACCATGAGTTCGAGACCTGTCACCGGATAGTCGGCGATGCCCCGGATCGAGTCGATGTTGGCGCCCTGCCGCGCGAGCTCACGACCCACCGAACGCAGCGCCCGGGCGCTGACGGGACTGCCGAGGACCACAACGGCGTGGGTGGACACGGTCGAGCCGATACCCGGCTCGACACCGGTCTGCACCTGGGCGTGCATGCCGATGGTGGCCATGGCGGCCTCGATCTCGTCCTGCAGGGCATCGGGATCGGCGGGGCAGGAGACCAGCACACCGAGGGTGAGCCGGCCCCGGATCACGACCTGCTCGACGTCGAGCAGATCGACCTCGTGCCGGGTGAGCGCCGCGAAGAGCACAGAGGTCACGCCGGGATGGTCCGGCCCCGTCACAGTCACCAGCATCGCGGTGTCAGACGCCACCTACGTCTCCGATCCTTCGTCCGTCGCGGCACATGCTCACTCATTGTGCCAGGTGAACGGGGTGCCGAACGAGCAGGGGTCCACCCCGGAAGAATGCGCGAGGCCCCGCCCGTCGGGACGGGCGGGGCCTCGGGAAGCGTCGATCCTGTGTGCGGATCAGCGGTCGGCGGGGGTCCTCTCGGCACCCTCGCTCAGCGCCACATGGTTGTGCTTGTTGCTGCCCGGACCGACGTGCGCCTCGGCGCGGATGCGGTCCACCATGTGGGGGTAGTGCAGCTCGAACGCCGGGCGCTCCGAGCGGATGCGCGGCAGCTCGTAGAAGTTGTGCCGCGGCGGCGGGCAGCTCGTCGCCCACTCGAGGGAGTTGCCGTAACCCCACGGGTCGTCGACGGTCACGACCTGGCCGTACCGGTAGCTCTTGAACACGTTCCACAGGAACGGCAGGGTCGAGGCGCCGAGCACGAAGGCACCGACGGTCGAGATGATGTTCAGGGTGGTGAACCCGTCCGAGGGCAGGTAGTCGGCGTAGCGGCGCGGCATGCCCTCGTTGCCCAGCCAGTGCTGCACCAGGAACGTGGTGTGGAAGCCGAGGAAGGTCAGCCAGAAGTGCCACTTGGCGAGACGCTCGTCGAGCATGCGTCCGGTCATCTTCGGGAACCAGAAGTAGATGCCGGCGTAGGTGGCGAACACGATGGTGCCGAAGAGCACGTAGTGGAAGTGCGCGATGACGAAGTAGGAGTCCGTCACGTGGAAGTCGAGCGGCGGGCTGGCGAGGATGACGCCGGACAGGCCGCCGAACAGGAAGGTGACGATGAAACCGACCGAGAACAGCATCGGCGACTCGAACGTCAGGTGGCCCTTCCACATGGTGCCGATCCAGTTGAAGAACTTCACGCCGGTGGGCACCGCGATCAGGAACGTCATGAAGGAGAAGTACGGCAGCAGCACGGCGCCGGTGGCGTACATGTGGTGCGCCCACACCGCGATCGAGAGCGCCGCGATGGCCAGGGTCGCGTAGACCAGGCCGGTGTAGCCGAAGATCGGCTTGCGCGAGAACACCGGGAAGATCTCCGAGACGATGCCGAAGAACGGCAGCGCGATGATGTACACCTCGGGGTGGCCGAAGAACCAGAACAGGTGCTGCCACAGCATGACGCCGCCGTTGGCGGGGTCGAAGATGTGCCCGCCCAGGTGGCGATCGACGAAGAGGCCGAAGAACGCGGCGGTCAGCAGCGGGAACGCCAGGAGGATGAGCACGCTGGTGATGAGGATGTTCCAGGTGAAGATGGGCATCCGGAACATCGTCATGCCGGGGGCGCGCAGGCACACGACGGTGGTGATGAAGTTGACCGCACCGAGGATGGTGCCCAGACCCATCACGCCGAGGCCGAGGACCCAGAAGTCACCACCGACGCCGGGCGAGTGCAGCTCACTGGTGAGCGGGCTGTAGGCAGTCCAGCCGAAGTCGGCCGCACCACCGGGGGTGATGAAGCCGGCGGTCACGATCGTCGCGCCGAACAGGTACAGCCAGTAGCTGAACGAGTTCAGGCGCGGGAACGCGACGTCGGGCGCGCCGATCTGCAGCGGCAGGATGTAGTTCGCGAAGGCGAACACGACCGGGGTCGCGTACATCAGCAGCATGATCGTGCCGTGCATGGTGAACAGCTGGTTGTACTGCTCGTTCGACAGGAACTGCAGACCCGGGACCGCGAGCTCGGTGCGGATGAGCAGAGCCATCACGCCACCGATGAGGAAGAACGCGAACGAGGTGACCATGTACATGATCCCGAGCATCTTGGGATCCGTGGTCGTGATCATCTTGTAGAAGAACGAGCCCTTGGGTCCCTGCCGCGGCGGGTACGGCCTCGCTGCAGCTATCTCCGGGACTGGCTGGGGCGCTACGGCAGTCACTAATCCTCCTGATTGCGCGCTCGACTCGCAGTGCGAGACGAACGTTCTCTGGCTTGCGCTGATCGAATCGTAGACGGTGCGACCACCGCACGCTCACCGGGTCCTACTCAGTGTCGTACTCGGCGGTCGAGCATACCGGCGGGGGTCTGTGACCCACGCAACCCGGGGCCGTGGCACACCTCACCGAGCACACGGTTTCGCCCGCACACTAAGGTAAGCGTTCCCTAACTGTTTGCGATCCCGAGAGACGAGGTCCACCGTGTATCCCCTCCCCCTGCGCCGCGGCATCGCCGCCCTGGCGGCGTCCCTGACCGCGGCCGTGCTGCTCGCGGGCTGTTCCTCCGGCGAGACGGCCGAGCAGACCCCCGCCACCGCGGGCTTCCCACGCACCGTCGAGCACTTCCGCGGAACGACCACCGTCGAGTCCCAGCCGCTGCGGGTCGTCGCGCTCGACACCAGCTACGCGGACGCGACGCTGCTGCTCGAGTCCGACCTCGTCGGCTACGTCGACTACCGCACCGAAGGACTGCCCGACTACCTCGGTGACAGCCGCCGGCAGTTCGCCGCCGAGGCCACCTCCGTCGGTGCGGTCTCCGACGCGAGCCTGGAGAAGATCGCCGCGCTGCACCCCGACCTGATCCTGTCCGCCGACGTGCGCGACGGCGAGAACTACGACAAGCTCTCCGCCATCGCGCCCACGGTCTTCTCCGAGAGCACCGGGCCGACGTGGAAGGACAACATCCGTCTCGCCGCGCGGGCCCTCGGCAAGGAGGACCTCGCCGAACAGAAGATCGCCGACTACGAGGCCCGGGCGAAAGCCATCGGCGACGAGATCAACGCCACAGCCGGCAACCCCACCGTCTCGGTGGTCCGCTTCGCCGGTGAGCCCACCGCCCGCCTCTACCGCACCACGTCGTTCAGCGGCATCGTCCTCGAGGACGCCGGCCTGGCCCGCCCCGCGAGCCAGGGACCCGACCCGGCCGATCCGAGCAGCATCATGAACGCGATCAGCCCCGAACTCATCGGCGAGGCGGACGCGAATGTGATCTTCGTCAGCATGTACCGCGACGGGGAGGGCAAGTCCGAGGCGGCGGCGCAGCCGTTCCTCTCCAACCCGCTGTGGCAGAACCTGCGCGGCCGGAAGGTGGACGTGGACGACAGCCTGTGGATGACGCCGGTGTCCATCCAGGGCGCGCACGAGATCCTCGACGACCTCGCCGAGGCGTTCGGGGTCGATCCGCACACCAGTTAACCTGGACCGTCCCCTAGACAGGAGTGGTCGTATGCCCGCAGCGTCCCGGTCTCGCGCCGTCACGTGCACCGTCGCCCTCGCCGCCGTCGCGGCACTCGGGTTGGCGGGATGCGCGGAGGCGACGGACGATCCGGCGAGCAGCATCGTGCGCACCACCACCCGCATCGCCGGGGCGGCCGTCGTCGGGATCGAACGCGACACGACCACCGCGTGCGCGCTCCCCAGCCCCCCGGACCCGGGGCAGCCCGCCGGCGGCACCCGGTCGGTGATCCACACCGGCGGCGTCTCCGAGGTGCCCGCCGACCCGCAGCGGATCGTCGTGCTCGACGCCGCCGCGATGGACGCGGTGTGCGCCCTGGGCCTGTGGGAGCGGGTGGTCGGCACGACCACCGACGTCGCCCGGGCCGAGTACCTGGGCACGGGGATCGCGACGCTGCCGTCGGTGGGCACCACATCGGCGCCCGACGTCGCGCTCATCGACGGCATGGAGCCGGACCTCATCCTCGGCTCGTCCGCCGACCCGGAGCTCTACCGCCGGCTCGGCACCGTCGCGCCGACGGTGCTCGTCGGCTCCGACCCGGTGTTCTGGCGGCAGCAGTTCCTCCGCGCCGGCGAAACACTCGGACGCTCGCAAGCGGCCGGCCGCGTGCTCGACGACTACCGCGCGACCGCGACGGACGTCGGCAAGGCGGTGACCGCGTCGCAGACCCAGGCGTCGATCGTGCGGTTCAACGGCGACGGCGCCGTCGTCGAGGGCACCGCCTCGTTCGCCGGACAGGTCCTCGCCGACGCCGGCGCCGCGCGCCCGCCCGCACAGCGGTTCGGTGTGCAGGACGGGCGCGCGGACGCCCCGCTCGACGAGGCCGACCCGGCCGCCGCGGAGGGCGACCTGATCTACGTCCGCTTCGCCGGCGAGGACGGCGTCGCGCACGGCAGCGAGGTGATGGACTCCGAGGCGTGGCTCGAGCTCGGGGCGGTCACCGACAGCCGGCTGTTCGCGGTGGACGACCTGGTGTGGTCCACGCCCGGCCCGGTGGCCGCGAAGGCCGTCCTGACGGATGTGCGCAACACCCTCAACGGCTATTCCAACTGAGTCGACCTCGTCGAAAGGCGCCCGGGGACATGCCTATTCCGGAGTTCGTCGCGCAACTGCGCGCACAGGTCGGTCCCGCGCCGCTGTGGCTGCCCGGCGTCAGCGCCGTCGTCGTCGACCCCGACGGACGGGTGCTGCTGACCCGTCGCGCGGACAACGGCCTGTGGGCCGTGGTCTCGGGCATCCTGGAACCCGGCGAGGAACCCGCCGTCGCGGCCGTGCGCGAGGTGCGGGAGGAGACCGGCATCGACGCCGAGATCGTCCGGCTCACGAGCGTGGACGTGACCGCTCCGATCACCTATCCCAACGGGGACGTCGCGCGGTACCTGGACGTGTGCTTCCTGATGCGCCCGACGGGTGGCGTGGCCCACGTCGCCGACGACGAGAACCTCGAGGTGGCCTGGTTCGCGCCGGATTCGTTGCCGCAGAACATGACCGCCACGTCGGTGCTGCGCCTGGAGAAGGCGCTGCGGGACGTGCCGGAGGCGTGGTTCCGCCGCCCCTGACGGTGCGCCTGACGCCCACCTGACGGCCGAATGTCACACGTGCTCGATCAGATCGAACGCGTGTGACATTCGGCCACAACAGGTGGACCGTGGGGTCAGAAGTCCCAGTCCTCGTCCTCGGTGACGACGGCCTTGCCGATCACGTACGAGCTGCCCGAGCCGGAGAAGAAGTCGTGGTTCTCGTCGGCATTCGGGGACAGCGCGGACAGGATCGCCGGGTTCACGTCGGTCTCGTCCTTGGGGAACAGCGCCTCGTAGCCGAGGTTCATCAGGGCCTTGTTGGCGTTGTACCGCAGGAACTTCTTGACGTCCTCGGTGAGCCCGGCCTCGTCGTAGAGGTCCGCGGTGTACTGGGTTTCGTTGTCGTACAGCTCGAACAGCAGATCGAAGACCCAGTCCTTGAGCTCGTCGCGCTCGGCCTGGGTGATCTGCTCGAGGCCGCGCTGGTACTTGTAGCCGATGTAGTAGCCGTGCACGGCCTCGTCGCGGATGATCAGCCGGATCATGTCCGCGGTGTTGGTCAACTTCGCCCGCGACGACCAGTACATCGGCAGGTAGAAGCCCGAGTAGAACAGGAACGACTCGAGCAGCGTCGAGGCAGCCTTGCGCTTGAGCGGGCTGTCGCCCTGGTAGTAGTCGAGGACGATCTGCGCCTTGCGCTGCAGGTTGTCGTTCTCTTCCGACCAGCGGAACGCGTCGTCGATCTGGCGGGTGGAGCACAGCGTCGAGAAGATGCTCGAGTACGACTTGGCGTGCACCGACTCCATGAACGCGATGTTGGTGAGCACCGCCTCCTCGTGCGGGGTCACCGCGTCCGGGATCAGCGACACCGCGCCGACGGTGCCCTGGATCGTGTCGAGCAGGGTCAGACCGGTGAACACGCGCATGGTCAGTTCCTGCTCGTACTCGGTGAGCGTGCCCCACGACGGGATGTCGTTGGACACCGGGACCTTCTCCGGCAACCAGAAGTTGCCGGTGAGGCGGTCCCACACCTCCGAGTCCTTCTCGTCCGGAACGCGGTTCCAGTTGATCGCCGAGACGCGGTCGATCAGTTTGACGTGGGCGCCGTCGGCCGGCGAGTGCGCGCGGGGTGCGGAGGTCATCTGTCTTTCCCTACCTGAGTTTCGATGTGTACCGGCAAGATTCGTCACAGCATGCAGGAGACGCAGCCCTCGACCTCGGTGCCCTCGAGCGCCATCTGCCGCAGCCGGATGTAGTACAGCGTCTTGATTCCCTTGCGCCAGGCGTAGATCTGCGCCTTGTTCACGTCGCGGGTGGTGACGGTGTCCTTGAAGAACAACGTCAGCGACAGGCCCTGGTCGACGTGCTGGGTGGCCGCCGCATACGTGTCGATGATCTTCTCGTACCCGATCTCGTACGCGTCCTGGAAGTACTCCAGGTTGTCGTTGGTCAGGTAGGGAGCGGGGTAGTAGACGCGGCCGATCTTGCCCTCCTTGCGGATCTCGATCTTCGACGCCACCGGGTGGATGGAACTGGTGGAGTTGTTGATGTACGAGATCGACCCGGTCGGCGGCACGGCCTGCAGGTTCTGGTTGTAGATGCCGTGCTCCTGGACCGACGCCTTCAGCGCACGCCAGTCGTCCTGCGTGGGAATCGCCACGTCGGCGTCGGCGAAGAGCTGCCGCACGCGGGCGGTGGCCGGCTCCCACACCTGGTCGGTGTACTTGTCGAAGAACTCGCCCGAGGCATACTTCGACTCGGGGAAGCCCTTGAAGTACGTGCCCCGCTCGATGGCGAGCCGGTTCGACGCGCGCAGCGCGTGGAACAGCACGGTGTAGAAGTAGATGTTCGTGAAGTCGACGCCCTCTTCGGAGCCGTAGAAGATGCGCTCACGGGCGAGGTAGCCGTGCAGGTTCATCTGCCCGAGGCCGATCGCGTGGGAGTCGTTGTTGCCCTGCTCGATCGACGGCACCGAGTAGATGTGGGTCTGGTCCGACACGGCGGTCAGCGCCCGGATCGCCACCTCGATGGTGTGCGCGAAGTCCGGCGAGTCCATCGCCTTGGCGATGTTCAGCGAGCCGAGATTGCACGAGATGTCCTTGCCCACATGGCTGTAGGACAGGTCCTCGTTGAACGTCGACGGCGTGGAGACCTGCAGGATCTCCGAGCACAGGTTCGAGTGGGTGATCTTGCCCTGAATGGGATTGGCCCGGTTGACGGTGTCCTCGAACATGATGTACGGGTAGCCGGACTCGAACTGCAGTTCCGCAACCGTCTGGAAGAACTCGCGCGCCTTGATCTTCGACTTGCGGATGCGCTTGTCGTCGACCATCTCGTAGTACTTCTCGGTGACGTCGATGTCGGCGAACGGCACACCGTAGATGCGCTCGACGTCGTACGGCGAGAACAGGTACATGTCCTCGTTGCGCTTCGCCAGCTCGAACGTGATGTCGGGGATGACGATGCCCAGCGAGAGGGTCTTGATGCGGATCTTCTCGTCCGCGTTCTCGCGCTTGGTGTCGAGGAAGCGGTAGATGTCGGGGTGGTGGGCGTGCAGATACACCGCGCCGGCGCCCTGGCGGGCCCCGAGCTGGTTGGCGTAGGAGAAGGAGTCCTCGAGCAGCTTCATGATCGGGATGACGCCGGAGGACTGGTTCTCGATCTGCTTGATCGGCGCCCCGTGCTCTCGGATGTTGCTCAGCAGCAACGCAACCCCGCCTCCGCGCTTGGACAGCTGCAGTGCCGAGTTGATCGAGCGGCCGATGGACTCCATGTTGTCCTCGATGCGCAGCAGGAAGCAGGAGACGGGCTCGCCGCGCTGCTTCTTGCCGGAGTTGAGGAACGTCGGGGTCGCGGGCTGGAACCGGCCGGAGATGATCTCGTCGACGAGGTGGGTCGCGAGCTGCTCGTCGCCGGCGGCCAGGGTCAGCGCGACCATGCAGACGCGGTCCTCGAACCGCTCCAGGTAGCGCTTGCCGTCGAACGTCTTGAGCGTGTACGAGGTGTAGTACTTGAACGCACCCAGGAACGTCGGGAAGCGGAACTTCTTCGAGTAGGCGTGCTCGAAGAGCTGCTTGACGAACGGGCGGGAGTACTGCTCGAGCACCTCGGGCTCGTAGTAGTTCTCCTCCACGAGGTAGTCGAGCTTCTCCTCGAGGTTGTGGAAGAACACCGTGTTCTGGTTGACGTGCTGCAGGAAGTACTGGCGCGCGGCGGCGACGTCCTTGTCGAACTGGATCTCGCCGTTGGGCCCGTAGAGGTTCAACATCGCGTTGAGCGCGTGGTAGTCGAGTCCCTTGAGGGATTCGTCGATCTTGGCGCTCGCTGCCGGCGCGGCATCGGTGACGGTCACGGTGCTTGCTCCCACTGTGAGTAGACGGGTTCGCCGCGCACCCGTATCCCCGACGGTGACGCAGCGTTGATGGAGTGGACGAGTGTGGGTGAGGTCGCGGTTACGCCGACTGCAACGCCTGCGCCCAGAACTGTGCCAGGCCCTCGCGGACGCGCTCGACGTCCTCGGCGGTACCCATCAGTTCGAACCGGTAGAGGTACGGGACCTTGCACTTCTGGGAGACCACATCCCCGGCGTAACAATAGGATTCGCCGAAGTTGGTGTTGCCGGCGGCGATGACCCCGCGAATCAGCGCACGGTTGCGCGGATTGTTGAGGAACCGGATGACCTGCTTGGGCACGAAGTTCGTGTCCCGGCCGGTCGCGGTGGTGCCGCCGCCGTAGGTCGGCAGGATCAGCACGTACGGCTCGTGCACCTCGAAGGTGCCGTCACGGTCGTGCAGCGGAATCCGGGTGGCCGGCAACCCCAGTCGCCGGACGAATCGGTGCGTGTTCTCCGATGTGCTCGAGAAATACACCAACGAGGTCATGGATGTCTCACATCACTTCGCTCGGGTCCGGCGACCGGCCGCAGGGGCGGTGGGTCGGCGCGCGACGGGTCAGGCGGCGACGGCGAGGGCCTTGATCCGGTCCGGGCGGAAGCCGGACCAGTGCTCGTCACCGGCGACCACCACGGGGGCCTGCAGGTAACCGAGGGCCATCACGAAGTCCCGCGCTTCCGGGTTCTCCGAGATGTCGACGACGGCGTACTCGATACCGGCCTTGTCGAGGGCACGGTAGGTGGCATTGCACTGAACGCAGGCAGGCTTGGTGTAGACGGTGATGTTCATGGTTTCCCCTTTTCGACAACCTGACGACTGACTGCACAGCAGTGCCTCGAGGCCCGTCGTACCAGCACGATCCCGCTTCCCCGAGGGACCGGAAACGATCAAGCCTTCCAGCGCTCTAGACACTACACCTAGTGGCCGACAGATTCATAGAACGCGAGATGTTGTGAGTTACAGCCGTGATATTCCCAGGTCGTTACTCACCGCGCGGGGCTGTCGGGCAGGTACGGGAGCACGTCCTCGAGGTGCACCGGAAGCCGGCGCACCCGCGCCCCGGTGGCGTGCCGGAGGGCATTGACGACCGCCGCGGCGCTGCCGACGATGCCGATCTCCCCGACCCCGCGCGACCCCATCGGTGTGGCGTGCAGGTCGTCCTCGTCGAGCCAGCTCGCGTCCACGTCGCCGACGTCGGCATTGGTGGGGATGTGGTACTCCGCGAGGTCGTGGTTGACCACGTGGCCGGTGCGGGGATCGCGGATGCTCTCCTCGTGCAGGGCCATGGAGATGCCGAAGCACATCCCGCCGATCAGCTGCGAACGGGCGGTGCGGGGGTTGACCACCCGGCCCACGGAGAACACGCCGAGCATCCTCGGCACCCGGATCTCGCCCGTGTCGACATCCACCCGCACCTCGGCGAAATGCGCGCCGAACGACTGGATGCGGTAGTGCTCGAGCGCGGGATTCTCCTCGGCCGTCGCCGATGCCTCGGCACCCGGCTCCGGCCGATCCCCGTGCCGCTTGCGGAACGCGTGGGCCGCGGCGACGATCGCCGTGCCCCACGACGAGGTACCGGAGGATCCGCCGGCGACGGTGGCGTTCGGCAGGGCCGAGTCACCGATCTCGAGATGGATGTCCTCGGGCCGGCAGCCGAGCGCGTCGGCCGCGACGAGGGTGAGCGTGGTCCATGCTCCGGTCCCGATGTCCGCGGCGCCGGTGCGGACGGTGAAGCGCCCGTCGCCGTCGTGCCGGACCGCGACCTCGGTGCCGGGGTTGACCAGGTGCGGGTAGCTCGCCGCGGCCACTCCGGTCCCCACGAGCCACCGGCCGTCGCGGCGGGTGCCGGGCGTGCGGTCGGCGGCGTCCCAGCCGAAACTGCGACTCCCCTCCCGCAGGCACTCCACCAGCCGGCGCGAGGACCAGGGCCGGCCGGACTCGGGATCGGCGGGCGGGTCGTTGCGGACCCGCAGTTCGATCGGGTCCATGCCGCACGCCACCGCCAGCTCGTCCATCGCGACCTCGCCGGCGAACATCCCGGGGGCCTCCCCCGGCGCACGCATCCAGTAGGGCGCGGGCACGTCGAGCGCGACGATGCGGTGCGAGGTGCGCCGATACGGCGAGGCGTACATCCCCCGCGACGACACCGCCGTCTGCTCCGCGTACTCGCGCACGTGCGAGGACTGCGAGAAGGCCTCGTGCACCATGGCTTCGAGACGCCCTTCCCGGCTCGCGACGAGGCGGACGTGCGAGACGGTGGGCGGCCGGTAGCCGACGTACCCGAACATGTCCTGCCGGGACACGGCGAACTTGACCGCCCGACCGGGCAGCAGGCGCGCCGCCATCGCCGCCACGACGTCGTGCGCGTGCGGCGCCCCCTTGGACCCGAAACCACCCCCGACGTAGGGACTGATCACCCGCATCTGCTGGGGGCGCAGACCGAGCACGGGAGCCAGCGTGGAGACGACGCCGTGGGCGCTCTGCGTGGAGTCGTACAACGTCAACGACTCGCCGGACCACTCGGCCACGACCGTGTGCGGTTCGAGGGGGTTGTTGTGCTCCTCCGGGGTGGAATACCAGCCGTCGACCACGACGCCGTCGCGCTCCGCGGCCTCGGCCGCTGCGGCATCGCCCTGTTCCGTGTCGGTCGGATATCCGCCGTTGGCCTGTTCCGGGGCATAGCTGCGCGGGTGGTCGTGCCGGAACGCGACGTCGTGCGGCGCGGACTCGTACTCCACCCGGACCAGTTCGCTTGCGTGTCGCGCGATCTCGGGCGTCTCGGCGACCACGGCGGCGACGATCTGCCCCCGGAAGGCGACGTCCGGGCTCTGCAGGACCGCGTACTCGGCCTCCGAGGTGTCCGCCAGGCGGGGGGCACTCCACGGGGTGAGAACGGCGAGCACGCCGGGCAGGGCCTCCGCCTCCGCGGTCTCGATGCGGGTCACCGTTCCCCGCGCCACGGTTGCCGTGACCGGGACGAGGTAGGCCGGGTCGTCGACCGGATGCTCGTACGCGTAGGGCGCGGTTCCGGCCACCTTCCGCGGGCCGTCCACCCGCGGCGTCGACGTGCCGATCGGGCGCTGGGCCGAGTGGGTCATGCGACTGCCTCCGAGGTGAGTTCACGCAGTACCGAGACGAGGGTGCGGCGCAGCAGCGGCACCTTGAACTCGTTGCCGTCGAGGGGCCGGGCATCGGCGAGTTCCGCGTCGGCGGCCGCGGCGAAGACGCCGTCACCGGGGGCGCTCCCCAGCAGGACGTGCTCGGCGCGATGGGCGCGCCACGGCCGGTGCGCGACGCCGCCGAGGGCGATGCGGCATCCGGTGACGACGCCGTCGGCGACCGTCAGGTCCGCCGCCACCGAGACGAGCGCGAACGCGTACGACGCCCGGTCGCGCACCTTGCGGTACGTCGAGACGGCGCCTTCGGGCGCCGGGATCTCGACGTCCAGGATCAGCTCGTCGCGCTCGAGCACCGTGTCGTACTCGGGGCTTTCGCCGGGAAGCCGGTAGAGCTGCTCGACGGGGATGCACCGCTCCCCCTGCGATCCGAGCACCGTCACCTGGGCGTCGAGCGCGAGCAGCGCCACCGCCATATCCGACGGGTGGGTGGCGACGCACTGTTCGGAGGCGCCGAGGATGGCGTGGTAGCGGGTGTAGCCACCGATCGCGGTGCAGCCGCTGCCCGGGGTGCGCTTGTTGCACGGGGTCGACGGGTCCCGGAAGTACACGCAGCGGGTCCGCTGGAGCAGATTGCCGGCGGTGGTGGCCATGTTGCGCAGCTGCGGGGAGGCGCCGGCCAGCAGGGCCCGGGCCAGGACCGGGTACCGGCGGCGGACGATCGGGTGGGCGGCCAGGTCGCTGTTGCGCACGTTGGCGCCGACGCGCAGCCCGCCTTCGGCGGTCTCCTCCACGATGTCGAGCGACAGGCGGGAGACGTCGACGAGGACGTCGGGCGCGGTGACGCCGAGCTTGAGGTGGTCCACCAGGTTCGTGCCGCCGGCGAGGAAGGCGGCACCCGGGTGGCCGGCGACCGCGGCGACCGCGGCGGCGGGATCGGCAGGCGTCTCGTAGCGGAACGTCTTCACGAGCAGTGCCCCTCCCCGCGCGCGACGTGGCGGAGCGCTTCGACGATGTTGGGGTAGGCCGCGCAGCGGCACAGGTTTCCGCTCATGCGTTCACGGATCTCGTCGTCGGTCAGTTCCGGGTCCTGTGTGAGGTCCGCGGTGACGTGGCTCGGGGAACCCTTGGCGGCCTCGTCGAACATCCCGACGGCGGAGCAGATCTGGCCAGGTGTGCAGTAGCCGCACTGGAAGGCGTCGCATTCGACGAACGCCTGGGGCAGGTGCGAGGGACCGTCGTCCGCGATGCCGGCGGCGGTGACGACGTCGGCGCCGTCGTGGGCGACCGCGAGCGACAGGCAGCTCACGATGCGCCGGGAGTCGAGCAGGACCGTGCACGCGCCGCACTGGCCGTGGTCGCAGCCCTTCTTCGGGGAGTAGATCCCGAGCCGGTCGCGCAGGGCATCGAGGAGCGTGGTGCGCACGTCGACGGTGCAGCGGCGCTCACGGCCGTCGACGCGCAGGGTGATCGTGTGCTCGTGTTCGCCGGGACTGTCGCTCTCGTGCGCCATGGGCTCCTCCGTCGCGGTGGGGACTGGCGAGGTATTCCCCGCAGCATGCCCCGGCAATCACGGCTGCGGGCGCGAATGGGGTACGGACGGTGACGGCCCCGGACCTGGCGTGGTCCGGGGCCGTTCGGTGTGCGGCCGGCTCAGGCGTCGACGAGTTCCCGGCGGGCGTCGGCGAGCTGGGCGAGCAGCGCGGAGATCTGCTCGGCGACCTCGGCGTTCTCCTTGGGGTGGGCGTCGCCGAACTTGTCGATGGTGCCGCCGATGGACAGCTGCAGGCCCGTCCGGCTGCCGGCGATGCCGAGCGCCTTGACGGTCTCCTCGAGCGCCCACTTCGCGCCGTTGCCGCTGGGCGAGGCGCTGATGACGGCGACGGGCTTGCCGGCCAGGGCGCCGGCGCCGTACGGGCGGGAGAGCCAGTCGATGGCGTTCTTGAGCACGGCGGGGATGGTGCCGTTGTACTCGGGGGTGACGAGCAGGAGGGCGTCGGCCTCGCTCGCCGCGACGCGCAGCGCCCCGGCGGCGACGGGCGCGCCGGTCTCGCCGTCGAGGTCCTCGTTGTAGAAGGGCACCTCGCCGAGGCCTTCGTACACGGAGACCTCGACGCCCTGCGGCGCGACGGCGGCCGCGGTCTCGGCGAGGCGGCGGTTGACGGAGGCGGAGCGCAGGCTGCCGACGAGAGCGAGAACGCGGGTCTGGGACATGGGGGTGTTTCCTTCGGTTCGGGTGTCCGGGTCTGACTCCACTCTAAACGGACCGCGGTCCACTTCCATTCCCGGGCGGTACTGTGACGTGGTGAACATTCCGCTGCTGCCGCTGGTCGGGGACGAGGGCGTCGAACGGTGCGACGCGGCCCGCAACCGGCGCCGGCTCCTCGAGGCGGCCTCGCTCCTCGTCGCCGAACGCGGCGTCGACGCGGTCACGATGGACGCCGTCGCCGCGCGCGCCGGGGTCGGCAAGGGCACCGTCTTCCGCCGCTTCGGCTCCCGTGCGGGACTCATGCGCGCCCTGCTCGACCATTCCGAACAGGCCCTGCAGCAGCAGTTCCTCACCGGTCCCCCGCCGCTCGGACCCGGCGCCGATCCCGTCGACCGGCTCGTCGCGTTCGGTCGTGCCCGCATCCGTCTCGTGGAGGTGCAGGGCGAGGTGCTCCGCGCCGCGGAGAGTTCCGCCGAGGCCCGGTTCAATGCCCCGGCACGGGCCGTCAGCCTGACCCACATCGAGGTCCTGCTTCGCGCTGCGGGTGTCGACGGCGACCTCCCGCTGCTGGCCCAGGCCCTGTTCGCCCCGCTCGAGGCCACCCTGGTCCTGCATCAGTGGCGCGATCTGGGGTTCTCGCTCGACCGGCTCGCCGACGGGTGGGCGGACCTGGCCCGCCGCGTCGTCACGGCGCCGCCCGCCGCCGGGCGGGCGGTACCGTGACCGGCATGCGGCGGACTCTCGGGCTCTCGATTCTCCTCGCGCTGGCCGCGACGACGGCCGCCTGCGCGGGCGACGGCGCCGCCGCCCCGCCCCAGGACCCGGCCGTGCTCGTGGGGCGGGCGTTCGTCTCCACCGCGGTGTCGGGCCCGCAGATTCCCGGCGGCGGCCCACTGGTCGTGGAGTTCCCCGATGCGGGCCGGATCGCCGCCACCGCCGGCTGCAACCGTTCGTTCGGGTCGGTGGAACTCGGTGACGGCGTGCTGCGCGCCGATCGGCTCGGCAGCACTCTCATGTCGTGCCCGCCGCCGCTCGACCGCGCCGACACCTGGCTGTCCGATCTGCTGGCGTCGGAACCGCGCTGGCGTCTCGACGGCGACGTACTCACCCTCGACGGCGGGGACGTGTCCGTCTCACTGCTCGACCGCACGGTCGCCGACCCCGACCGTCCCGTCGTGGACACGCACTGGGTGCTCACCGAACTCGTCACGGCCGACGCGGTGTCGACCTCCCGCGCCCTCGAGGACGCCGCGCCCACCCTGACCGTCGCCGGCGACGGCACGGTCTCGGGCAGCACCGGCTGCAACCGGTTCACCGGTACCGCCACCGTCGGAGACACCGTGGTCACGTTCGGGCCGCTGGCCACCACCCGCGCGGCGTGCCCCGACCCGGAGCTCGCGCGGATCGAGTCGGCCGTCCTGGGAGTGCTGTCCGGCGAGGTGCGGTACACGGTCGAGGGTGCGGCGATGCGGCTGACCGCCGCCGACGGTGTCACCGGCCTCGGATACACCGCCCGCTGACGAGCCGGCTTCGGCTCAGTACCGCTCGACCAGCCACTGCGCGAGTGCGCGGGCACTGGCATCGACCTTGGCCGGCCAGTCCAGGGCGGTCTCGTCGGCGTGGTCGCTCACGTGCTTGACGAGCCGGCACTGCGCGCCCATGCGGGATGCGGCGAGCGCGACCGCGAAGCCCTCCATGTCGACGAGGTCGGCGCGGGCGGCGAGCGCGTCACGCACCTGCGCGTCCGAGACGAAGGAATCGCCCGTGGCGAGCACCGTCCCGTCCCCGTCGTCGAGTTCGAGCACGTCCTCGACCGGGTAGCCGAGGCTGCGCAGCACCTCGCTGCTGATGTCGTGATTGATCACCGCCGAGGGGACGTAGAGGCCGCCGTGGTGCAGGTGTAGCGCCCCGGCGGTCCCGATGTTGACCACCACCGGCGGGGTCCCGCGCCGGTGCCGCGCCAGCGCCTCGGTCACCGCGACGGCCGCGTGCACCTTGCCGATGCCGGTGATCACCGTCTCGTAGTGCGCCGGCACGTGCGCTGCCTCGGACTTCGTGGCGGCGACGACGAGGATCTCGGTCAACTTTTCTCTCCCAGCGCGAGGGTCGCGAGCGCCGCCCGGTGCAGCGCCCGCCCGTACCCCGCACCGTAGCCCGCCGCGTGCACCGCCAGCGGATGCAGCTGGTGCATCGGCACGCGCTCGCGCCATCCGGAACGCAGCGGGCACGTGGCGTCGTAGGCCGCGACGATCTCGTCGAGCCGGGGGCAGCCGAACAGCGCCAGCATCGCCAGGTCCGTCTCGCGATGACCGCCGTGCGCCGCCGGGTCGATCAGCACCACCCCCGCGGCGGTCCACAGCACGTTGCCGTTCCACAGGTCGCCGTGCAGGCGGGCGGGGGGTGCACCGTCGTCGAACTCCCCGGCGGCGACGCGCGCGCAGGCCCGCTCGACGTCGGGCAGCTGCGCGGCGGTGACGCTGCCGGCGTCCACCGCGATCCGCAGGAACGGCTCGACCCGTTCCACCACGTAGAACTCGCCCCAGCTCGCGTGGACCGTGCTACTCATCGGCCGCTTGCCGATGAACAGCTGGCCGTCGAATCCGTCCGGTGCGCAACCGAATCCGGCGGCGCCCGCGGCGTGCATACGCGCCAGGCGAGCGCCGAACTCCCGAGCCGCCGCGGCGGTGGGGGCCGCCTCGGTCAACCGCTCGAGGTCGATGTGGTCCACCCCGACGCCGCGGACACCGGCAACGGGCATGCCGGCGTCCGCGAGCCAGGCCAGCCCGGCGGCCTCGGCGCGGAAGAAGTCGGGGTGAGCCCCGGCCCGGTGCTTGCGGAAGACGTCGCTGCTCATCGCCACGAGTGTGCCCGCGGCGCGCCGCGCATGTCACCCGAGCAGACCGTCGGGCGTCCCGCTAGGGTTCGGAATATGGCGAACCTTCGCGAGCAGATCATCGAGGAACTCGGCGTCCGGCCGACGATCGACCCCCGGGCGGAGGTCCGGTCCCGCGTGCAGTTCCTGAAGGACTACGTCGTGTCGACCCCCGCCAAGGGGTTCGTTCTCGGCATCAGCGGCGGTCAGGACAGCACCCTCGCCGGCCGGCTCGCCCAGCTCGCGGCGGAGGAACTGCGGGCCGAGGGCCGCGAGGCCGAGTTCGTCGCGGTGCGGCTGCCCTACGGCGAGCAGGCCGACGAGCACGACGCGCAGGTCGCGCTGGAGTTCATCGGTCCCGACCGCTCGTTGCGGATCAACGTCAAGCCCGGTGCCGACGCCTCGGCCGCCGAGGTCGGGCAGGCCATGCACGAGATCTACGGCAACGGATCGCAGCTGAGCGACTTCGTGCGGGGCAACATCAAGGCCCGCGAGCGGATGATCCTGCAGTACGCGATCGCCGGCGAGCTCGGCTACCTGGTGGTCGGGACGGACCACGCCGCCGAGGCGGTGACCGGGTTCTTCACCAAGCACGGCGACGGCGGGGTGGACCTGACCCCGCTCGCCGGCCTGACGAAGCGGCAGGGCGCAGCGCTGCTGCGCGAACTCGGGGCTCCCGACAGCACCTGGCAGAAGGTGCCGACCGCGGATCTCGAGGAGGACCGGCCGGCCCTTCCGGACGAGGTGGCCCTGGGTATGACCTACGCGGAGATCGACGACTACCTCGAGGGCAAGGACGTCACCCCGGAGCTGGCCGAGAAGCTCGAGCGGACGTTCCTGAACACCCGGCACAAGCGGACGGTGCCGGTGTCGCCGTTCGACACCTGGTGGCGCTGACAGCCACCCCGCCCGGCGGCCGGGCCGATCCGCTCAGCCCGGCGGCCGGGCCGATCCGCTCAGCCCGGCGGCCGGGCCGATCCGCTCAGCCCGGCGGCCGGGCCGATCCGCTCAGCCCGGCGGCCGGGCCTGATCCCGTCAGCCGCCGGCGAACGGCGGGAGGACGTCGACCGTAGGTCCGGCGGCGCGTCCGAGGTCGCGGGTGAGTTCGGAGTCGATGAGGAACGCGGCCACCGACAACACCCGCGCCATCTCGGCGCCGTGACGGTCGATCAGGGCGGTCTTGAGGGTGCCCAGATCCACCGACGGCGCCAGCGCCACCGTCTCCTTCTCCACTCCGGCCGCGTCCGCCGCCGCCGCGAAATACCGCACCTCGATGCCCGTCACGGTCTCACCCACCGATAGCTCCCATGCTGCGCTGCGGCGGGGTGAAGTCCGCCGCGTCGATGCCGTGTCCGGCCCACTTGTTCCACATTGCACCACGCCACAGCGCGGCGAGCTCGTCGTCGTTCGCGCCGCCGCGCAGCGCCGCCCGCAGGTCGGTCTCCCGGTCGCTGAACAGGCACGAGCGCACGGTGCCCTCCGACGTCAGGCGGGTGCGGTCGCAGTCCGAGCAGAACGACCGGGTCACCGACGCGATGATGCCGACCGTCGCGGGCCCGCCGTCGACCGCCCAGCGTTCGGCCGGCGCGGCCGGGTCCTCGCGGCCGACCTCGGTGAGGGCGAAGCGGGCGGAGAGCACGTCGAGCAGCCGCTGCGCGGGCACCATGTTCGCCCGGGCCCACTCGTGGTCGGCGTCGAGCGGCATCTGCTCGATGAACCGCAGCTGCACGCCCTCGTCGAGGCACCAGGCCAGCAGGTCCGCGGCCCCGTCGAGGGTCTGCGGCATGAGCACCGCGTTGACCTTCACCGGCGCGAACCCGGCCGCCTTGGCCGCGCGGATCCCGTCGAGCACCGAATCCAGCCGATCGCGCCGGGTCAGCCGGGCGAACCGCGCGCGGTCGACCGAGTCCAGGGAGATGTTGACCCGGGTCAGGCCCGCCTCCGCCAGCGCCCGGGCACGATGGGCGAGTCCCACCGCGTTGGTCGTCACCGCCAGCGGGATGCCGGGGACGGCGCGCGCACACCCGGCGACGATCTGCTCGAGGTCCCGCCGCATGAGCGGCTCCCCGCCGGTGAAGCGCACCTCCCGGACCCCGAGCCGGTGCACCGCGACGGCCACGAGCCGCACGATCTCGTCGGCGCTGAGCAGCCGCTCGCGCGGGATCGCCGGCAGCCCCTCCTCGGGCATGCAGTACGTGCAGCGCAGCGAGCACTTCTCGGTGATCGACACCCGCAGGTCGCGCGCGACACGCCCGAACCGGTCCAGCAGTTCGGGAGTGTCGGGCCGGTCGGAGACGTCGTCGACAGCGGCAGGGCGCACCGCCGGGATCCCCACGTGCACCGCGGTCATCGGGCCTCCGTCCTCATGACCCTCAGTATGCCGTCGCGGGCCCCGTCGTGCGGGAGGAGCAGAAACCACGACCCGGACGAGGACGCACGGCGCCGCGAGCGATGTGCCTAGGATTGGCCCATGGCGGGCGGCAGGCGGTCGGTGGAGGAGCATGCGCGACACGTGGCGACGTTGCTCTCCCCGTTGCTGATCCGCGGTACCGAACCGGTGCCGCTGCTCGAAGCGCTCGGCCGGGTGCTGGCCGAGGACGTCGTCGCTCCGATTGACCTCCCCACCTTCCGCAATTCGCAGATGGACGGCTACGCGGTCGACACGGCCTCGCTCACCGCGGCGCCCGCGGCCCTGCCCGTGCGTGCCGTCCTCGCGGCCGGCGACGGGGTCGTCGCGCACGTGCCCGGGACCGCCACCAAGATCATGACCGGCGCGCCACTGCCCACCGGTGCCGACGCCGTCGTTCCCGTCGAGGACACCGTGCCGGTCGAGGACACCGTGCCGGTCGAGGACACCGTGCCGGTCGAGGACACCGTGCCGGTCGAGGACACCGCGGCCGAGGGGCGGGGACTCCGGGTCACGGTGTGCAGGCTGCCCGAACCGGGGGCATACGTGCGCGAGCGCGGCAGCGACATCCACCGCGGTCGCACGCTGCTGCCCGCGGGCACCGTCGTCGCGGCCCGGCACGTCGCGGCGCTCGCCGCCGTCGGCCTGACCCACGTGTCCGTCCGGACTCGGCCGCGCGTGGCGGTGATCTCGACCGGCAGCGAACTGGTGCCCGGAGGAAGCGTTCTCGCCCCGGGCAAGATCCACGACTCGAACGGGCCGGCCCTGGCCGCCAGCGCGGCCGCCAACGGGGCGCTGGTGGTCTCGGTGGATCGCAGCGGCGACGATGCGGAGGTGTTCGCGGCGAAACTCGCTCGCGCCGCCGCCGTCGCCGAGGTGGTGTTCACCTCGGGCGGGGTGTCGAAGGGCGACTTCGAGGTCGTCAAGGACGTGCTCGGCCCGCGAGGGGCCGAATTCGTGTCGGTGGCGATGCAGCCGGGCGGTCCGCAGGGCACGGCACTGGTGGATTCCGTGCCGGTGCTGACCTTCCCCGGCAATCCGGTCAGCGCGCTGGTCTCGTTCGAGGTGTTCGCCCGGCCGGTACTGCGGGCCGCCGCGGGGCTGCCCGCCGTCGAGCCCGAGACCCGGCCTCTGTCAACAGGTCTCAGCTCCGTGCCGGGCAAGCGCCAGTTCCTGCGCGCTCGCCGCGACGGCGGCGCCGTGGTGGCGATCCCCGGCGCCGGGTCCCACCTGATCGCCGCGATGGCCACCGCGGACGTACTGCTCGACATCCCCGCCGACACCTCGGACCTCGAACCCGGAGAACTCGTGAAGGTACTACCGCTATGACCGAACCGCACGACCTCACCCCGCCCGACGGCGGGGCCCTGAGTCACCTCGACGACCGGGGCCGCGCCCGCATGGTCGACGTGTCCGGCAAGGCCGACACCGCCCGCGTCGCGGTCGCCGCCGGCGAACTCGTCACCACCGCGGAGGTGGTGTCGCTGGTGCGGGCCGACGACATGCCCAAGGCGGACGTGCTCGCCACCGCGCGGATCGCCGGGATCGCGGCGGCCAAGCGCACGTGGGAGCTGATTCCGCTGTGCCACCAGTTGGCGCTGTCGTCGGTGAAGGTCACCTTCGGGTTCACCGACACCGCGATCACGATCGAGGCGACGGCAAAGACGAAGGGCCCCACAGGCGTCGAGATGGAGGCCCTCACCGCCGTCGCGGTGGCCGGGCTGACGTTGCACGACATGGTCAAGGCCGTCGACCCCGCCGCGGTGCTGAACGGAGTGCGGTTGGTCTCGAAGGAGGGCGGCAAGCGCGGGCACTGGCAGCGCGACGAGGCGGAGAGCGCCGCACCGGCGGAGGACGAGACCGTCACGCCGGACGAGGACGACATCCTGGAGCAGGCCGGCGTGCCGGCGACGGTGCTCGTCGCGTCCACGGGTGTGGCTGCCGGTACGCGGGAGGACAGGACGGGCCCGCTGATCGCGGACTTTCTCGAGGCGCGCGGCTTCACGGTGCGGGGTCCTCTGGTGTATGCCGACGCGGACATCGCGTGGGGCCTCGAGGACGCGCTCGCCGGCGACCCGGCCCTGGTGATCTCCACCGGCGGGACCGGCGCCTCCCCCACGGACGCGACCCCGGAGGCGACGCTGGCGCTGCTGGACCGCGAGCTGCCGGGGGTCGCCGAGGCCATCCGCCTGCGCGGCCTGCAGGCCACCCCGCACGCCTCGCTGTCACGCGGCGTGGCCGGGCTGGTGGGCCGCACGGTGGTGGTCAATCTGCCCGGCTCACCGGGTGGCGTGAAGGACGGGCTGGCGGTGCTCGAGCCGATTCTCGGCCACCTGCTGGCCCAGGTCGCCGGAGGAGGCGCGCATGAATGAGCTGCTGGCACGGATCTCGGCCGAGCCGCTCGACCCGGCGTCGATGGACGCCGCGGTCGCCGGCCCCCAGCACGGGGCGGTGGTGCTGTTCAGCGGGGTGGTGCGCAACCACGACGGCGGGCGCGCGGTGAGCGCGCTCGAGTACCGGGCGCACCCCGAGGCGGAGCGATTCCTGCGTCGCTGTTGCGAACAGGTGGCGGCGGAGTCGGGACTGCCGGTCGCCGCGGTCCACAGAGTGGGCGATCTCACCATCGGCGATCTCGCGCTGGTGGCGGCGGTGGCGGCACCGCACCGGGCCGAAGCCTTCGCTGTGTGCGCCGAACTGGTCGAACGCATCAAACGCGAGGTCCCCATCTGGAAGCGGCAGCGATTCGAGGACGGTCTGTCCGAGTGGGTCGGCCTCGACGCGTGCGCCGACGAGCATCCCGGCGTGGGGTAGGCTGCGGTAGTTCGGGCATCACGACGATGCTCACCGTCGTGGGATACCGGCGGGCCGGGATCGTGCCCGGTTCCGCATGCAATACCGGCATCGGCTTTCCTTGCGGCGATCCACTGCGCCCTCCGAGATCGTCTCGGGGTGCGTGCACGCTGCATCGAAAGGCAGTTCTGTACCTATGACCGTTTCCTTCTCCGACCTCGGCGTCCCCCGGACCCTGGTGGCATCCCTGGGCGACAGCGGCATCACGAGCCCGTTCCCGATCCAGGTCGACACGCTGCCCGACACGCTGGCCGGCCGTGACGTGCTCGGCCGGGGCCGCACGGGCAGTGGCAAGACGCTGGCGTTCTCCATTCCGCTCGCCGCGCGCCTGGCCGGCCGCGCCACCCGCGAGGCCGGCCGCCCGCGTGGGCTGGTGCTGGCTCCCACCCGCGAGCTGGCCACGCAGATCGCCGCGGTCGTCGAGCCCCTCGCGCGGGTCGCCGGGCTGCGGGTGACCACCATCTTCGGCGGAGTGTCGCAGAACCGGCAGGTCGACGCGCTGCGCCGCGGCGTGGACATCGTGATCGCCTGCCCGGGCCGCCTCGAGGACCTGATGCGGCAGAAGTTCGTCACGCTCGACGCGGTGGAGATCACCGTGCTCGACGAGGCGGACCACATGGCCGATCTCGGCTTCCTGCCCGGCGTGACGCGCATCATGAACGCGACCCCCAAGGACGGTCAGCGCCTGCTGTTCTCGGCCACGCTGGACAACGGCGTCGACAAGCTCGTCAAGCGGTTCCTGCGCAACGAGGTGCTGCACTCGGTCGACGAGGCGCACTCCCCGGTGGCGGCGATGACCCATCACGTGTTCGACGTCGACAACGCCGACACGAAGAAGGACCTCGTGCGGACCCTGGCGTCCGGTACGGGCCGGCGAATCCTGTTCATGCGCACCAAGCATCAGGCCCGCAAGCTCGCCCGTCAGCTCACCGAGTCCGGCATCCCGGCGGTCGATCTGCACGGCAACCTGTCGCAGAACGCGCGCGACCGCAACCTCGCGGCGTTCTCCTCCGGTGAGGCGCGTGTGCTCGTGGCCACCGACGTCGCGGCCCGCGGCGTCCACGTCGACGACGTGGAACTGGTGGTGCACGTCGACCCGCCGGCCGAGCACAAGGCGTACCTGCACCGTTCGGGCCGTACGGCCCGCGCCGGGAGCACCGGCGACGTCGTGACCGTGGTGCTGCCCGAGCAGCGCAAGGATCTGGCCGTCATCATGCGCAAGGCCGCGATCAAGGTCACTCCGGTGCGGGTGACGGCGAAGTCGGAGCACGTGCTGGACCTGGTCGGCGAGATCGCCCCGCACGTGAGCCCGTCGGTCAAGCAGGCCGCACCGGCCCCGTCCGGCGGTGGATCGCGACGGCCGGCCCGGCGCAGCGGCAGCGGGGCCGCTCAGCGCGGCGCCCGGCAGCACGGCGGCGGGGCCGCCCGGCAGCACGGCGGCGGGGCCGCCCGGCAGCAGGGCGCGTCGCGGCAGGAGCAGCCGGCGGCCCGGCAGGAACGCGCCGGCCAGGCCGGGGGGGCGCCGGCGTCGCCCGAATCACACGTCGGCGACCGCCGCACGGTAGGTAGGTCCCCGCTTCCGGACCCGCTCAGCGCGGGGTGAACCGGTGCACGGCCAGCATCGCGTCTGCCGGCACCGGTTCGGTCGGGACACATTCGGCGAGCCGGGCGCGTACCGCCTCGGGGTCCAGATCGGCGCCGATCACGACGAGCCGGGTGGTGGCAGGGACGTCGCCCGTGCGCCGGACGGGGTCGAAGCGGATGTGGTCGCCGACGGTGTGCAGCAGGTAGGTGCGCGTGCGTCCCCCGGCGACGACGTGGACGTACCCCTTGATGCGGAACACCCCGGCCGGCTGGTCCTCGAGGAAGTCGACGAGGGCACGCGGGTGCAGCGGGACGGGGGACTCGAAGTCGACGGCTTCGTAGCCGTCGTGCAGGTGCGTGTGGTCGCCGTCCTCGTCGTGTTCCTCGTACAGCAACCGGTCGAGGCTGAGTTGTTCGCCGGGTTGCGGCTCGGGGCGTTCGGGGATGTCGAACAGCAACGCCGGGTCGATGCGCCCGTGCACGGTGGACACGATCGCGGCGCGGTCGTTGAGGCGGCACAGCAGTTCGAGCAACTCGTCGTGGGCGTCGCCGTCGATGCGGTCGGTCTTGTTGAGCAGCACGAGGTCCGCGAGCGCGACGTGCTGATCGAGTTCGGGATGCCGGTCCCGGACGGTGCCGAACTCGGCGGCATCGACGACGAGGACGAGACCGCCGTAACCCACGTATTCGTTGCCCGAGCCGACGACGAGCCGGATCATGTTGCGCGGCTCGGCGAGTCCGCTGGCTTCGACGACGATGACGTCGATGCCGGAGGTACGGTGCGCGAGCCGGTCGAGCATCGCGTCCATGTCGGCGACGTCGACGGCGCAGCACAGGCAGCCGTTGCTCAGCGAGACCATGGAGTCGACCTGCCCGGCGACCATCATCGAGTCGATGTTGACCGAGCCGAAGTCGTTGACGATCACGCCGATTCGCGCGCCGCGGTTGTTGCGCAGCAGGTGATTGAGCAGGGTGGTCTTCCCGGAGCCCAGGAATCCTGCGACGATCACCACGGGGATCCGCTTGTTCGCCATGAGGCGAGCCTAGCGGTGCGTCCCGCCGGCCGGTCCGGGACGGGACGCACCACGGGCCTCGTCAGTTGCCCCGGCGGATCCATTCCTCGAGATGCGGGGACTCGGTGCCGATCGTCGTGCCGTCGCCGTGACCGGTGTGCACCTTCGTCTCGGCGGGCAGGGCGAACAGCTTGTCGCGGATCGAGCCGATGATGGTCGGGAAGTCCGAGTACGAGCGTCCCGTCGCACCGGGACCGCCGGAGAACAGGGTGTCGCCGGTGAACAGCTCGCCCGCCTCCGGCAGGTACAGGCACGTCGAGCCGGGCGAGTGCCCGGGGGTGTGGATGACCTGGATGTCGGTGCCCGCCACCGTGATCCGATCCCCGTCCGCGAGCGGCCGGTGCGCGACACCGGGGTGGGTCATCTCCCACAGCACGTCGTCGGCGGGGTTGAGCAGGATCGGGGCGTCGAGCTTGTCGGCCAGCTCGGGGGCGACGGTGACGTGGTCGTTGTGCCCGTGCGTGCACACGATCGCCACCACCTTCCGGCCACCGACGGCGTCGATGATCGGCTGCGCGGTGTGCGCGGCATCGATCACGACCACCTCGTCGTCGTCGCCGACGAGCCAGATGTTGTTGTCGACCTCCCACTCGCCGCCGTCGAGGGCGAAGGTGCCGTGGGTGACGACCCGATCGATACGCAGAGTCACAGGACCACCACCGAGCGCAGCACCTCGCCGCGGTGCATGGTCTCGAACGCCTTCTCCACCTGGTCGAGGGCGATGCGCTCGGTGACGAACTTCTCGAGCGGCAGCCGGCCCTGCTGGTAGAGGTCGACGAGCATGGGGAAGTCCCGCTCGGGCAGGCAGTCGCCGTACCAGGACGACTTGAGGGACCCGCCGCGGGAGAAGAAGTCGATCAGCGGCATCTCGAGGGTCATCTCCGGGGTGGGCACCCCGACGAGGACGACGGTGCCGGCCAGGTCGCGGGCGTAGAACGCCTGCTTCCACGTCTCCGGGCGGCCGACCGCGTCGATGACCACGTCGGCGCCGAAGCCGCCGGTCAGCTCCTGGATCGCCTCGACCGCATCGACCTCGGCCCCGTTGATGGTGTGGGTAGCCCCGAGGTCGGTGGCCCACTCGAGCTTCCTCGGGTCCCGGTCGACCGCGATGATCTTGTTGGCGCCGGCGAGGCGGGCGCCCATGATCGCGGCGTCGCCCACGCCGCCGCAGCCGATCACCGCGACGGAGTCGCCGCGGGTCACCCCGCCGGTGTTCACCGCGGCACCGAGGCCGGCCATCACCCCGCAGCCGAGCAGGCCGACGACGGCCGGGTCGGCGCTGGGGTCGACCTTGGTGCACTGCCCTGCGTGCACGAGGGTCTTGTCGGCGAACGCGCCGATGCCCAGGGCCGGGGTCAGCTCGGTGCCGTCCTCGAGGGTCATCTTCTGCGTGGCGTTGTGGGTGTCGAAGCAGTACTGCGGGCGGCCGCGCTTGCAGGCGCGGCACTGCCCGCACACGGCCCGCCAGTTGAGGACGACGAAGTCCCCGACGGCGACCGAGTCGACGCCCGCACCGACGGACTCGACGACACCGGCGGCCTCGTGCCCGAGCAGGAACGGGAACTCGTCGTTGATGCCGCCCTCCCGGTAGTGCAGGTCGGTGTGGCACACGCCGCACGCGGCGATCGCAACGACGACCTCTCCCGGCCCCGGGTCGGGGATGACGATCGGCACGACCTCGACGGGAGCGCCCTTCGCGCGGGCGACGACGCCCCGGACCTGCTGTGGCATGACGGTGTCTCCTTCTTCTCGTGCGGTGCTCGCGCGACGTCGGCGACGTATCGCGGTATGCGCACACGCTATCGGCGGCGCGGCACCCCGGTACCTGATCGAAGGAGTGGATCGACCTGACCGAAAGACCAGTCCCCCACTTTCGACCCCGAAATGCCGAAGTTTCGTTGATCGAGTACGGAAGTCCGACTAAGCTTCGGTATGACCGCCCTCACAGGGCGCAGCGTCCAGGCGAGGCGACCCCTCGCAGGCCCGAGGAGTGCAATGTCGATCGCCAACACGGTGACCCTCCCCCACCCCCGCAGCGAAAGCTGGGACTGGCAGCTGCACGCGGCGTGCCGGGGCCACGAGTCGTCGGCCTTCTTCCATCCCGAGGGGGAACGTGGCCGCGCACGCGAACTGCGCGAGTACCGTGCCAAGCTCGTCTGCGCCCGGTGTCCGGTTCTCGAGCGCTGCCGCACCCACGCACTGGAAGTCGGTGAGCCGTACGGCATCTGGGGTGGCATGTCGGAGTCCGAGCGCCGCTCGCGCCGCGCCGCCGTGGATCGGTCGGCCCGGTGGGGCATGCTGGGGCGCTGACGCGACCCGCCTGCGCCGCGACGCGGCGCAGGCGCCGACCAGGGAGGCACGAATGGACTCACCCGGCCACCCCGGCCCGCCGATTCTCGTCGTCATGGGGGTGTCCGGCTCCGGCAAATCGACCGTCGCGGCACTCGTCGCCGAGGCCACCGGATGGGACCTGCTCGAGGGCGACGACCTGCATCCGCGTGCCAACGTGGAGAAGATGGCCGCCGGCCGGCCGCTCAGCGACGCGGACCGGGCGCCGTGGCTCGCGGCAGTCGGCGCGTGGATCCGGGACCACACCGGCCGGGGCAGGCCGGGGGTGGTGACGTGCTCGGCGCTGCGCCGCCGCTACCGGGACGACCTCGCCGGCGAGAACGTGGTCTTCGTGCACCTGGCGGGCACGCGCGAGCAGATCCGGGAACGGCTCCGCACGCGGCGCGGCCACTACATGCCGGCCGACCTGCTGGACTCGCAGTTCGACACGTTCGAGCCGCTCGAACCCGACGAGGCGGCGATCGTCGTCGGCATCGACGCCGAGCCCGCCGACGTCGCCGCCGAGATCGTGGCGCGGGCGGCCGAGTGGACGCGCGGGACGGACGTCAGCCCGCGGCCTTGATCCCCGCCTCGGCGCCGAGCGCGGCCGCCTCGCCGCGGGTGCTCACCCCGAGCTTGCGGAGCACCGAGGCCACGTGGAACTTGACCGTCGACTCGCTGACACCGAGCCGCTCGGCGATCACCCGGTTCCGCCGGCCCGCGACGAGGTGCTCGAGCACCTCCACCTCGCGTGGCGCGAGGGCCGCCAGCGCCTCGAGTGCGGGGCTGCCGGCCACGGGTGCGGGCATGTCGAGCGGTAGCCGGGCCGCGACCCGGCAGCCCCAGCCGGGCGTGGACTCGGCCTCCACGGTGCCGCCGAGGGTTTCGGCCCGGTCCCGTAGCTGCCGCGCGAGGTCGGCGGCGTCGGCCTCGCCGTCACCGTCGTCCCGGATGTCGATCAGCAGGTCGGTTCCGTCGCAGTTCCAGGCGACCCGGACGCGGCCGAGGTTCGCCTGCGCGGACATCGCGAGGACCGCGCCGCGGGCGAGGGCCCGGGCCGCATGCGCGACCTCGCCCGGCAGCGCCCGCCCGTCCACCGGCGGGGCGACCATCTCGAGGACCACCTCGCGGTGCCGGAGCAGACCGCGCAGTTCACCGTGCAGCCTAGCGAAGGCGGTGGTCACCGCCTCCTCGGCGAGTTCGCGGTGCCGGTCGACGGCCGAGCGCAGCCCGATGAGGGCATTGGTGGCGGTTTCGCGTGCGGTGATGCGGGCCCGGGTGTCGTCGAGGTCCCTCGACCGCAGCGTCGCGAGGATCGACTCGAGCGTCATCGCATGGGCCTCGGTGAGCTCGGCAACGGTCCGTGCGCGTTCGGAGGAGGCGGCGCGGGATTCGGCGAGGTACGCCGGGCTGGCGTTGCGGACCTGCAGCTGGATGCCGGTGGCCACCACGGCGAACAGGGCCCGGACCAGCTCGAGGGGAATCGAGCCGGTGCGGGCACCGCCCGGGACGAGCACGAGCAGCGTGTCGGTGGCGTCGAGGATCGCCCACACGTCGCGGTCCCGGCCCGCGATCCGGGCCGGGCCGCGACGGATCTGCCCGGTCGCGAGTTCGCTTCGGACGCGGTCGAGTTCGGCGATGGTCACGCGGTCGACGATCGCCGGGTCGCCGGCCACCTTGCGGGGCCGGCCGGTGCATTCCCGCGTGAAGATCACCAGGGCGGTGTGCGGGACCAGGTCGGTGAGCAGCGCCGAGAAGCGCTGGCCGATCTCGGTGAGCGGCCCGACCAGTACGTCCCGCAGATTCGTGATCAGCGTGTCGGGGGCCGGGATCGGGGTGTTCACTCCGGTCACGATAGCGCGCGCGGCCCGGCGACCGGCCCCGCCGATCAGTGTGTGGCCACCGAGGCGGGTGTGTCGGCGGACCGGGCGTCGGCGGTGTGCGCCTCGAACCGCAGCCGTCCCACGGCGACGGCGGCGAGCACGAGGGCGCCGGCGACGAGCAGGTAGAGCTGGGTGGGCGACCAGTGCAGGTCGAGCAGCGCACCGGCGACGATCGGCGAGGCGATGGCCCCGAGCCGGCCGACGCCGATGCCCCAGCCGACGCCGGTCGCCCGCACCGACGGCGCATACACCGAGGGCGTGATCGCGTACAGGCCCGCGATGCACCCGTTGACGAACACGCCGATGAGGGCGCCGAGGGCGAACGCGACGACCACCGCGACGGTGGCGGGGACGAAGACCACGAGCAGAGCGCCGGCGATCACCATGTACGACGCCAGGACCCGCTTCAGCGCGAATCGCGCGGACAGCGCGCCGAGCAGCGTTGCGCCGAAGATGCCGCCGAGGTTCAGCAGCACGCCCCCGGTGATGCCCTGGTCGGCCGACAGGCCCGCTTCGACGAGCAGCTTCGGCGTCCAGCTCGTCACGAAGTAGAAGGCGAACATGGTCAGGAAGAACGCGGCCCAGACGAGCAGCGTCGAGCGACGCTGCCGCGGTGCGAGGAGGCTGCCGACCCTGACGCCGGACCGCGGCCCGGAATCGTCGGCCTGTCGCGGCGCGGGCAGCGCGGCGAGCGGCTGGTGCCCGGCGCGGACCGCGAACGCGTTGATGCGGGCGAGGGCGTGGGCGGGCCGCCGGGCGAGCAGGAAGTCGAGGGATTCGGGCAGGCGGAGGTACACGACCGGGATGATCACCGCGGTGCAGACGCCGCCGAACAGGAAGACGGATCGCCATCCGTAGGAGTTCTGCAGCACGACGGCGATGATGCCGCCGACGGTGGCGCCGACGGCGTAGCCGGTGGAGTTCAGGCTCACCGCCAGCGCGCGCCACCGGTTGGAGGCGTACTCGCTGGCGATGACGTTGCTGCTGGCGAGGATTCCCCCGATGCCGACGCCGGTGAGGGCGCGCAGCAGCCCCAGCTGCAGGGCGCTCTGGCTGACCGCGGAGGCAAGCATGCCGATCGACGCGATCCCCAGGCAGAGCAGGATCATGCCGCGGCGGCCGATCGTGTCGGCCCACGGCGCGAGGAACAGCGAGCCCGCGGCCATGCCGAACAGGCCTGCGCTGAGCAGCAGGCCGAGCGCCGAACCGGACAGGCCCCACTCCTGGGACACCGACTGGGCGGTGAAGGCCATGACGAGCACGTCGAAGCCGTCGAGGACGTTGAGCAGCACGCAGATCGCCACCGCGCCCCATTGGAAGCGCGTCATCGGGCTGGTGTCGATGCGTTCACGTAGATCGATTGCCATGTATCGGGCCCCTGTTCGAAGGATGTGAGGCGAGTCACCTGCGAGGAGCGTGATGGATCGGATCACAACGAATCCACCCTCCTTCCGGATATCGGAAGGGCGGGGACCGACTTTCCGCCATCCGGAAGTCGGGTGGCGCCCGTCACGTGCCGCCCGTCACGGTGGAGGCATCCGCCGGTCGCTCGGACCGGAACCATCCCCGTGGAGACGAGACAACCATGACGAAGATCGCCCGGAACCAGTGGTATGTGGCCGCCTACGGCCGCGAGATCGACCGGGAACTGTTCGCCCGGACCATCTGCGACGAGCCGATCCTGTTCTGGCGCACCGAATCCGGTGAGGTCACCGCAATGTCGGACCGGTGCGTGCACCGCCGCTTCCCGCTCTCGCAGGCGCCGAGCCGCCTCGCGGGCGACACGGTCGTATGCGGCTACCACGGCTTCACCTACGGGCCCGACGGCGGCTGCGTGGCCGTGCCGGGCCAGAAGCGGGTGCCCCGCACCGCGCGACTGAAGTCGTACCCGGTGGTCGAGCAGGACTCGTTCGTGTGGATCTGGATCGCCGACCCGGACCGTCCGGCCGAGCCCGATCCGACCCGCATCCCCCGGGCGCCGTGGCTCGACGCGCCCGGCTACGCCGTGGCCTCGGGCATGGAGCCGCTGCGGGCGCGCTACAGCCTGCTCGTCGACAACCTGATGGACCTCTCCCACGAGACGTACCTGCACGGCGGCTACATCGGCACCCCCGAGGTGGCCGAGACCCCCATCACCACCGAGGTCGACGACGAGGCCGGGATCGTCTATGTCTCCCGGCACATCGCCGACGCGGAATGCCCGCCCTTCTACGCCGAATCGACCGGCCTCGAGGGCCGCATCACCCGGTGGCAGGACATCGAGTACCACCCGCCGTGCCTGTACCTGCTGCACAGCCGGATCGCGCCCGTCGGCGTGCTGCCGCCCGAGACCGGACTCGACAGCGACGCGTTCCACGTCGAGGTGGTCTACGCGATCACCCCGGAGACCGAACACTCCACTCACGATTTCTGGTCGGTGGCAAGGGATTTTGCGCTCGAGGACGAGAAGGTCACCGAGTTCCTGCGCGAGAACAACCGCACCGTCGTGCTGCAGGACGTCGTCGCGCTCGACCGGCTCGAACAGGTGCTCGCCACCGAACCAGAGGGGTACCAGGAACTGAGCATCAACATCGACGCCGGCGCTCTGGCCGCGCGGCGGATCCTGCAGGCGATGACGGCGGGCGGCACCCTCGCCGAGACGAGGTAACCGATGTCCTCGCAACCGAACCGGATGCTGCGCGGGCCCAACGTGATGCGCGTCGTGTGGCTGCCCGGCTCCGACCGCCTCGAGGGAACGTGCCATTGCGGTGCCCGGCACGTCGCCGAGGATCCCGTCACGCTGTGGGACTGGCTGCTCGCTCATCCCGTCGGCCACGCCGACGCCCTCCCCCGGCCGCCCGAACCGACCCGCGAAGTCGCTCACGCGTAAGGACCCGACCATGACATTTCCGGAAAACAACTCCCCGGCAAACGAATTCGGCACAGACCTCGAAATCGTCGAGCGGACGGAACCCGCGGACGGCGTCGTCGCGTTGCGCCTGCGGCACCCGGACGGCGAGCCCCTGCCGCCGTGGAGTCCCGGCGCGCACATCGATCTCGTGCTCGACGAGGACCTCGTCCGTCAGTACTCGCTGTGCGGCGACCCGGCCGACACAGGGACGTGGCGCATCGCCGTCCTGCGCGAGGCCGACGGCCGCGGCGGCTCGCAGTACGTGCACGACAAACTCGCCGTCGGTGACCGCGTCCGCGTTCACGGACCCCGCAACAACTTCGACCTCGCCCCGGCGCCGCGCTACCTCTTCCTCGCCGGCGGGATCGGGATCACCCCGATAGTGCCGATGATCGCCGCGGCCGAGGCGGCCGGCGCCGACTGGTCCCTCGTCTACGGCGGCCGCCGCCGCGCCTCGATGGCGTTCGCCGACGACCTCGTCACCCGCTACCCGGGCCGGGTCACCCTCGTGCCGCAGGACGAACGGGGCCCGCTCGATCTGCCGTCGCTGCTCGGGGACCCGCGTCCCGGCACCCTCGTCTACTGCTGCGGCCCCGCCGGGCTGCTCGACGCCGTCACCACCGCCTGCGCCGACCGGCCCGCCGGGTCGCTGCGGATCGAACGGTTCGCCGCGAAGGAACAGTCCGCTCCGGTGCGCTCGGACGGCTTCGAGGTGGAGCTGGCCCTGAGCGGTACCACCGTCACCGTCGCGCCCGACGAGAGCGTCCTGGACGCCGTCGCCGCCGCGGGTGTGCAGGTGCTCTCGTCCTGCCGCGAAGGTACCTGCGGCACCTGCGAGACCACCGTGCTCGCCGGCACGGTGGACCACCGCGACTCCCTGCTGACCCCCGAAGAACAGGCCGCGCACGACACCATGCTGATCTGCGTGTCCCGCGCCGCCTGCCCCCGCCTGGTTCTCGAACTCTGACTGCCCGAATCCCGAGGTGACCGCCGTGACCGTCGCAATGCACCCGCCCACCCTCGACGACGACCCGTTCGACGACGCCGTCCTGGCCGACCCGTACGAGTTCCACGCCCGGCTGCGCGCCGCCGGACCGGTGGTGTACCTGCCCCGATACGACGTGTACGCGACGGGCAGGTTCGAGGAGGTCCACGCCTGCCTCACCGACTGGCGCACCTTCGTCTCCGGACGAGGGGTCGGCCTCGCCGACTTCGCCCACGAGACGCCGTGGCGTACCCCGAGCCTGCTGCTCGAGGCCGACCCGCCGGACCACACGGTGGTGCGGGCGGCCATGGGGGCCGTCGTCTCGCCGCGCACCGTGCGCGCGCTACGCGCCGGGTTCGAGGCCGAGGCCGACGCCCTGGCCGACGCGCTCGTGGCCCGCGGTGAGTTCGACGCCGTCACCGATCTCGCCGAGGTGTTCCCCCTGCGGGTGTTCCCGGACGCGGTGGGGATCCGGGAGGACGGCCGCGAGCATCTGTTGCCGTACGGCGCCATGGCGTTCAACGCCTTCGGGCCCCGCAACGACCGCGTGGAGAAGGCACTCGCCGCGTCCGGGCCGACGCAGGAGTGGGTCGCGGAGTCGTGCCGGCGGGAGAATCTCGCGCCGGGCGGGTTCGGCGCGCAGATCTGGGCGGCCGCCGACCGTGGTGACATCACCGCCGAACAGGCGCCTATGCTCGTTCGATCCCTGCTCACCGCCGGCGTGGACACCACCGTTCACGGCATCGCCAACACCGTCTACGCCATGACGCGGTTCCCCGGGCAGTGGCAGGCGCTGCACGCCCGGCCGGCGCTTTCGAAGTTCGCATTCGACGAGGCGCTGCGCTGGGAATCGCCCGTGCAGACCTTCTTCCGCACCACCTCCACCGACACCGAGGTGGCCGGCGTCCCCATCGGCGAGGGCCGCAAGGTCCTGCTGTTCCTCGGCGCCGCCAACCGCGACGAACGGCGATGGGGACCCGATGCGCACATCGTCGACATCCACCGCTCCGCCGGCGGACACGTCGCGTTCGGCATGGGCATCCACCAGTGCGTCGGTCAGCCGATCGCGCGGCTCGAGGCCGAGGTGCTGCTCACCGCGCTGGCACAGCGGATCCGGCGGATCGAACCGGCCGGGGATCCGGTGCCGCAACCGAACAACACGCTCAAGGGCTGGGCTAGCATTCCGCTCAGAGTCGAACCGGCCTGACCGGAGCAGTTCCCGAGGAAGGGGTGAGCACACCGTGACCCCCACCGGCGCCGCCCGCCCGGCCACCGGTTCCGTCACGGTACGCGCGCTCACCCTCCTGGAGGCGTTCACGCGCGAGCAACCCAACCTGACCCTGAGCGAGATTTCCCGGCGCACCGGCCTGCCGCTCACCACGGTGCACCGGCTCGCCGGGGATCTCACCGAGTGGGGCGCGCTGGAACGCGACTCGTCCGGCCGATTCAGCATCGGCCTCCGGCTGTGGCAGGTCGCGGCGCTCGCGCCGCGCGGCACGCTGCTGCGTGAGCTGGCGCTGCCCGTGATGGAGGACCTGTCGCAGATCACCCAGGAGAACGTGCAGCTCGGTGTGCGTGAGGGGACCGAAGTGGTGTTCGTCGAACGCCTGCGCGGTCAGCGGGCGGTGAAGACCCTCACCCGGGTCGGCAGCCCCTTTCCCATCCACGCGTCCGGCCTGGGACTCGTGCTGCTCGCGTTCGCACCGCGCTCCGTTCAGGAGGAGGTGCTGGCCCGGCCGCTGGAGCGGTTCACCGAACGCACCCTCACCTCCCCCGCCGAGCTGCGCCGGGTCCTGGCCGAGGTACGCCGCTCCGAGATCGCGGTGAGCGACCGGCAGGTGACGATGGAGGCGGTCTCCGTGGCCGCACCGATCTTCGAGCGGCCCGGCGTCGCGATCGCGGCGCTGTCGATCGTCGCCGCCGCGGACACCGCGCAGGTCACCGCACTGTCCCAACTGGTCCGCACCGCGGCCCGCGCGATCGGCCGCTCCCTGCGGCCCGGCGGATTGACGAGCAGCGATGGGTGAACCGGCCCGCACCGTGCCGCGGCTGCTGCTCGACAGGGTGGCCCGCACGCCCTACGCGGAGGCATTCCGGCACCCCAGCGGCGACGACTGGACGAGCGTGTCGTGGACCGAGGTGGCCGGCCGGGTCACCGCCCTCGCCGCCGGGTTGATCGGCCGTGGAATTCGCCCGGGCGCGCACGTCGCCGTCTGCGCCGCCACCAGCTACGAGTGGATCCTCGCCGACCTCGCGATCGTGTGCGCCGGGGCGGTCACCGTGCCGGTCTATCCCGCCACCCCGCCGACGGAGGTGGTGGCACTGCTCCGGCACTCGGGCAGCGTGCTGACCTTCACCGACCGGCCGCTGCCCACCGCGCCGGTGCTGCACCTGGACCGGCTCGGCGAACTCGAGGCCGAGGGCCGACGGCTCCTGGCCGCCGATCCCGGAGCGGTCGCGGCCCGCATCGCGGGCGTGACGCCCGACCACCTGGCCACCCTGATCTACACCTCCGCCTCCGACGGCACCGCCAAGGGCGCGTGCCTGCCGCACGCCGCCGTCACCTACGAGGCCCGGGCCATGGCCCGCCTGGGCATGCTCACGCCCTCGGACCTGCAACTGCTGTGGCTGCCGCTCTCCCACGTCTTCGGACGTGCGCTGCTGTTCGTGGGCGTGCACCTGGGCGTGCCGACGATCGTCGACGGCCGTGCCGATCGGGTCGTGCAGCGCCTCGGCGAGGTCCGGCCGACATTCCTCGGGTCCGTTCCCCACGTGCTGGGCAAGATCCGCGCCGGCGTGGAGTCCGGTGCCGCGGATCTGGGCCGGTTGCGGTTCGTGATCTCCGGCTCGGCGCGGCTCGACCGTCCGCTGGCCGAGTGGTTCGAAGGGGCCGGCGTGCCGGCACTCGAGGGATACGGCCTCACCGAGACCGCGGGTCCGTGCTGCGTCAACCGCCCGGACAGCCGGCGCCTCGGTTCCATGGGCCGGCCGCTGCCCGGCACGCAGGTGCGCATCGCCGCCGACGGGGAACTGCTCGTCCGCAGCCCCGCCGTCATGTCCGGATACCACGACGACGCCGAGCGCACCGCCGCGGTCCTCGACCGCGACGGGTGGTTCCACACCGGCGATCGCGCCGTCGTCGACGACGACGGTTTCGTCACCCTGCGCGCCCGCAAGAAGGAGGTGTTCAAGACCTCCACCGGCAAGTACGTCGCGCCGGTCGCCGTCGCACGCCGGTTCCGGGCACTGTTGCCCGGCGCGGACCTCGTCGTGGTGGGCGAGCACCGCCCCTACTGCGTAGGACTGGTGGTCCCCACCTCGGGCCGGGCGATCCCCCCGGCCGAGGCCGCGGCCGCCGTCGCCCGGCTCAATGCGGAGCTCGGCCGCTGGGAACGCATCCGCCGGTTCACCGTGCTGCCCGCACCGCTGCCGCCCACGGAGGTCGACGCGCACGGACGCCCGCTGCGGGAGCGGGTGCTCGCGCGCTGCGCCGAGGTGGTGCGCCGGCTGTACGAGGGTTGATCAGGGGCGGTAGCCCGGCTCGGTGCGACCGGCGTCCCAGGTGCGATCGGCGTCCCAGGTGGACACCGCCCAGATCACCACCACGTCGATCGCGATGATCGCGAGCGACCATCCCGGGTAGTAGGGCAACCACAGGAAGTTCGCGATGATCGACAGCGCCGCGATGACGATCGCGGCGACGCGCGCCCACGTGGCTCCCGTGACGAGAGCGAGACCGATCACGGCCACGAGGATGCCCAGGATCAGATGCACCCAGCCCCACGCCGATACGCTCCAGGAGAAGGTGTACTCCTGGCCGACCACGATGATGTCGTCCTTGGCGATCGCGGCGATGCCCTGCAGAACCTGCAGGACGCCGACCGTCGCGAGCAGGATGCCGGCCGCGATCGACGTGCCCGCGGCGAAGCCCTGCTTCAGGCCGGACCCCGTTGCAGGTCCACTGTCGTGGCGGACCGCGGCGGGGCCGCCGGCCTCGTGGGCCCCACCACCGTGGCGCGCGGACGCACCCGCCGCTGCCGTGGAACCTGCACCGGCGGTGGCACCTGCACCAGCCGTCGAACCTGTGCCGGCCGTCGAACCTGCACCGGCCGTGGCACCCGCACCGGTTGGAGAACCCGGGGTAACGCTCGAACCTTCGGACACGACAGCTCACCTCTCCCGTTTTCGAAGCGATCCCTCACAGTGTGCGCCGCCGGACGAGAGCGTGGAGCAGGTTCCGAGGGTGAAAAATGTCGGCATTGCCCGGAGAAGGGGGCCGCCGCGGTGGGAGAAGAATCCGGAGAGAGCCGGAGGGAGTGGAGCTAAGGGGACTCGAACCCCTGACCCCCACACTGCCAGTGTGGTGCGCTACCAGCTGCGCCATAGCCCCGTGCAGAACAATCGGGCCACCCGCGGTGGCCTCTCACGACGAGAGGCGAGAGCATTCACTCTCGCCTCTCGCGGTGATGGTGGAGCTAAGGGGACTCGAACCCCTGACCCCCACACTGCCAGTGTGGTGCGCTACCAGCTGCGCCATAGCCCCGTACTTGGATCGTCACCCGGGATTCACTCCCCGGTGCGAGAAGAAAATTACACCATCGCCGTCGACGACAACAAATCGCCTGGTCAGCGGCGACAGTGCGGGCGACGGTGGTCGGACGGCCGACCACCGTCGCCGCCGCCTCAGCCGAGTTCGGCCACCCAGTTGTCGTTGCCGAGGGCGTCGATCACCGTGCCGTTGTGCACCACCGCGGGGGTGCCGGACGCGCCCGCCGCCGCGAGCGCCTGCCGTCCCGCCTCCGCGTCGACGGCGGCCTGCTCGACGCGCGCGCCGTCGGCGACGCACTGCGCCGCCTCGTCGGACGCCCCGGCGTCCCGCGCCATCTGTGCCAGCTCGGCGTTGGTGAGGTCGCTGTCGCTCCGCTCGGCGGGCTGGTTCTCCGGCGAGAGCAACGCGGCGTGGAACGCGGAGAACGCCGTCGCATCACCGGTCTGGGCGACACACTGGCCGGCCGCGACCGCGCGGGTCGAGTAGTCGCCGCTCGCGGAGAGCTGATCGAGGAACGCGAGCATGTGGTACCGCACGGCGACGTCGCCGGCGTCGACCGCCTGCGCGAGTTCCTGGCCGTGCTTGTGCTCGAGCTCGGCGCAGTACGGACACAGCGGATCCTCGAACAGGTCGATCGTGGTCGCGGCGTCGGGAAGACCGAGCACGATGACACCGTCGTCCTGCAGCTCCACCTGCACCGCGGTGTTCTGCACCGTCCCGTAGCCCTCGTTGCGCGCCTTGCCCCGGTTCGACTGCCACAACACCCCCCCGATGACCAGCACCGCGATGACCAGGACCGCGATGCCGCCGAGGATGAAGGTGGACTTGCTCGACGTCGGCTCCGGCGTGTACTTGACCGGTTTGACCTTCTTCGCGCTCACGGAATCTGCCCTTCGCTGCTCGGGGATCGATGCGGGATCACTCTGCCATCGCGGGCTGAGTGCGTGCTGAGAGCCTCGCCCGTGAGCCGAGACCGAGCGCGAACGGACTGCGTGGGAACACCGTCAACCACCCGGCCAGGGCGAGGAAGCCGAGGTCTCGTGCGATCTCCCCGGCGTAGTCCCAGCCGTTCACGTCCGCCGCTCCACCGCCGCCGAAGCATCCGCAGTCGATGGACAGGCCGCGGGCCCAGACCGAGGCGATCACCGCGATCAAGGTCAGCAGCGCAGCCGCGCCCACGACCGCTGCGGCGCGCACCGCGAGTCCGATCAGCAGCAGCAGGCCGAGCACGAGTTCGAGGATCGGCAGACCGGCCGCAACGGGCCGTACGAGCGCCTCGGGCAACAACTGGTATGCGCGGACGGCCACGACGGTCTGTGACGGATCGGCGAACTTGATCCATCCGGAGATCAGCCACACGGCAGCGAGACCGAGCCGGGCGATCAGGCTGAACAGGGGAATCCACACCCCTTCGACAGTACCGACGACTGGGGTCAGATCTCCGTGGCTTCGGTCACTGTGGGTTTCCGGGCGGGCCGCGGCGCCAGCGCCCAGGGCACGGCGACGAGCAGCATGACGGCGCCGGTCACGGCGAAGGCGGCCCCGTACGACACCTGCTGCGCCAGGATCCCGGCGGCGACCGGTCCGATCACCGCCCCCACATCCGCGGTCATCTGGAACGTCGCCAGCACCGGGCCCCCGCGCGCCCTGCTGCCGACCACGTCGGCGACGGACGCCTGCTGGGCCGGGTTCATCAGGCCGGACCCGACGCCGGCCAGCAGCGACGTCGCGAAGAACAGCGCGAGGTTCGTGGTGAGGCCCATCGCGATCGTGCTGGTCCCGCACACCACCAGCCCCAGCAGGACGAACGGGCGGCGGCCGAACCGGTCGGACAACCGCCCGGAGACCATCAGGACCAGGGCATTGCCCACGGCGAACACCGTCAGTGCCACCCCGGCGAGGCCGGCATCGCGCCCGAGGACCTCCACGACGAACAGCGGCACCATCGCCACCCGCACGCCGAAGACGACCCAGCCGTTGGCGAAGTTCGACCCGAGCGCGGCCCGGTACACCGGCGACCGCAGAGCCTCCCGCAGCCGCATCACCGGCATGGCGCCGCCGGAGTCCGGCACGGCAAGCGCGGAGTGACGCAGGCTCACGAACACGACCGCCGCCGCGACGAGCAGCGCCACCGCATAGATGAGGAACGGTGCCCGCAGGCCCAGCCCGACCAGGGCGCCCCCGGCGAGGGGGCCACCGATGTTGCCGAGCAGGAAGCTCGTCGCGTAGAGCCCCGACACCCGGCCCCGCGCGTTCGGCGGCGAGATGCGAATCAGCAACCCGAGCGCCGAGACGGTGAACATGGTGGAGCCGATGCCGCCGAGCGCCCGGAACAGCAGCAGCTGCCAGTAGTCCGTCGCGAAGGCGCAGGCGCCGGTGGACAGCGCCACGATGAGCACACCGGCGGTGTACACCGGCCGCTCCCCCAGCCGCTGCACGAGGTTTCCGCTCGCGGGGGCGAACAGCAGGCGCATCGCCGCGAACGCCGAGATGACGACGGACGCCGCGGTGACCCCCACCCCGAAGCTGCGCGCGAACTGCGGCAGCGCGGGTGCGACGAGACCGAAGCCGAGGGCGATGACGAAGGCCGCGCTGACCAGGACCCAGATCTCCCGCGGCAGGGCGGCGTCGCGTGTTCGCATGATGGCCTGATGTTAGCGACGCGCACGACCGGGAGGGCGGGCGCGTCCCGCCGGTGCGGGCTCAGCCGAGGACGTGGGACACCAGGTCCCGCGCCGCGTCCTGGACGCGGGCGAGATGCTCCGGGCCGAGGAACGATTCGGCGTAGATCTTGTACACGTCCTCGGTGCCGGAGGGCCGGGCCGCGAACCACGCGTTCTCCGTCGTGACCTTCAGGCCCCCGAGCGCGGCACCGTTGCCCGGCGCGGCGGTGAGGGTCGCGGTGATCGGCTCGCCGGCGAGTTCGGTGGCGTCGACCTGGTCGGGCGAGAGCTTCGCCAGGACGGCCTTCTGCTCGCGCGTCGCGGGCGCGTCGACCCGGGCGTACGACGGGTCGCCGTAGCGCTCGGCGAGCTCGGCGTAGCGCCGGGAGGGGGTCGTGCCGGTCACGGCGGTGATCTCGGACGCGAGCAGGGCCAGCAGGATGCCGTCCTTGTCGGTGGTCCACACCGAGCCGTCGCGCCGCAGGAAGGAGGCGCCGGCGCTCTCCTCTCCACCGAAGCCGAGGCTGCCGTCGAGCAGGCCGGGAACGAACCACTTGAAGCCCACCGGCACCTCGAGCAGACCCCGGCCCAGGCCCGCGGCCACGCGGTCGATCATCGACGAGCTCACGAGGGTTTTGCCGACCTTCGCCTCGGCCGACCATCCGGACCGGTGCCGGTACAGGTAGTCGATGGCGACCGCGAGGTAGTGGTTCGGGTTCATCAGCCCCCCGTCGGGGGTGACGATGCCGTGCCGGTCGGCGTCGGCGTCGTTGCCGGTCGCCAGGTCGTAGCGGTCGCGGGCGCCGATCAGCGACGCCATCGCGTTGGGCGACGAGCAGTCCATCCGGATCCTGCCGTCGGTGTCGAGGGTCATGAACCGCCAGGTGGCGTCGACGAGCGGGTTGACGACGGTCAGGTCCAGCCGGTGCCGCTCGGCGATCTCGCCCCAGTAGTCGACGCTGGCGCCGCCGAGCGGATCGGCGCCGACGCGCAACCCGGCGTCGCGGACGGCGTCGAGATCCACGACGTTCGGCAGGTCGTCGATGTAGGCGGCGAGGAAATCGTGCCGGCCGGCGTCGGCGAGCGCCCGGACGGCGGGCACCCGGCGCACCCCGTTCAGCCCCGCGGCGAGCAGTTCGTTGGCGCGCGCCGCGATCGCCGACGTCGCATCGGTGTCGGCGGGCCCGCCGTGCGGCGGGTTGTACTTGAAGCCGCCGTCGCGGGGTGGATTGTGCGACGGGGTGACGACGATGCCGTCGGCGCGGGCACCGGATCCAGCGCCGGCGTTGTGCCGCAGGATCGCGTGGCTCACGGCCGGGGTCGGCGTGTAGCGGTCGCGAGCGTCGATCACCACGTCGACGCCGTTGGCGGCGAGCACCTCGAGTGCGCTCGTCCACGCCGGCTCCGACAACGCGTGGGTGTCGCGGCCGAGGAACAGCGGACCGGTGATCTGCTGCGCCGCCCGGTACTCGACGATCGCCTGGGTGGTGGCGAGGATGTGCTGCTCGTTGAAGGCGCCGTCGAGGCTGGAACCGCGGTGACCGGAGGTGCCGAAGGCCACCTGCTGCATCGGATCCTGCGGGTCCGGCGTCACCGTGTAGTACGCGGTGACCAGGTGCGCGAGGTCCTCCAGATCCTCCGCCGCCGCCGGTTGTCCCGCTCGTTCGTGCGCCATGTGACCTCCTCGTCCACCCGACCTTGCCCTGCTCATCTTGCCCGCCCGGCGTGCCCGGCGCGCGCCGATCGCCGTCGTTCAGGACGTGAGGGCATACCCGGCCCAGGCCGCGGCCGTGCCGGCGAGCACGCTCACCGCCGCATACACCGTCGCGGTGACCGGGCGGCGCACCCGGACGAGACCGACCGTCTCGACGGCGAACGTCGAGTAGGTGGTCAGGCCCCCGCAGAACCCCGTGCCGAGCAGCGCGAACGTCGAGGGCGCGAGCGCAGCCCCGGACAGCACACCGAGCAGCAGGCAACCGAGGACGTTGACGGTCAGGGTCGCCACCGGGACGCTGCGGTAGGAGCGGACGTGCCGGCCGGCGAGATAGCGCAGGACCGCTCCGGCACCGCCGCCCAGGGCGACGAGCAGGACGGTCATCGGGCCGTCCGGTGCCGCCACGCCTCGCCGGCCGCCATGCCGGCGCGCGCCGCCGCGAGTGCCCCCACGAGCGTCACGGCCACATAGACGACGGCAGTCGCGGGGTGGCGGACCGCGTCGACGGCGAACGTGGAGAAGGTGGTGAACCCGCCGAGCACACCGACGCCGAGGAACAGGCGCCACAGCCGGTCGGGACCGAGCATTGCTGCGACGACGCCGAGCAGCAGCGAACCGGCGATGTTGATCGCCGCGATCGTCCAGATGCCGGGGAATTGCACGGACAGCGCGTATCGGGTGACGGCACCCACCGCGCCGCCCGCGGCGACGACGGCCGTCGGCTTGTACTCCATGCCGGTAACCGTAGAGGTCCGGCATATGCGAAGGACCCCGGCCGGGTGGCCGGGGTCCTTCGCGTTTCCGGTGGAGCTGCCGGGAATCGAACCCGGGTCCTCCGCCGCCTCGCCAGGGCTTCTCCGTGTGCAGTTCGCTATGTCTCTACTTGGATCTCCCGGTCCCGCGAACAAGCCGAGATGACGATCCCAGTCGCTGTTTGTTGTCCCGTCCGGCTCCGCGACCGAGCCGTACGGTGGAGCTCCCTAGTCGATGCCAGGATCCGGGGCGGGAGCACACCCGGTCTGACAGAGACGCACTCGCTTAGGCAGCGAGGGCGTACTCGCGCTGAGTAGACTCGGCGCTTATTGGTTTGCAGCGACGCTTACGGTGGTCTCTTGCCTGCACCGACACGCTTCCCCTAGCTCAACGTACGCAGTCGAAACCGTTCAGCCCCGTACGTACCTGCGGCCTTCGCAGGACTACCCACTCTAACGCGCGGACCCCCCTCCGTCATTCCCATTTCCACCGTGATGCGAATGACGTGGCTCACAGCCCTCAGGCGGCCGCGGTGATCATGCCGACGGCGGTGAGGGCGAGCACCATTCCGGTCATCTGGCCCCGCCCGATGCGCTCGCCCAGCACGACCATCGCCAGCAGCACGGTCGCCGCCGGGTACAGCGCGCCGATGACGCTCACCAGCGACAGCATGCCGCCCTGGAAGGCGAACATCAGCGCACCGTTGGCGATCACGTCCAGCACCGCGACCGCGATGATGTGCGGATAGACCCGGCTCGGCGGCCGGATCATCTGCCGCACGCCCAGGGCCACCGCCCACACGACGAGTGTCGCCGTGAGCCGGGACATGCCGAGGGGCCACAGGCCGGTGCCCTCGGGGACGCGGTGCAGCGCGACGAACATCAGCGCGAACGCGACTCCGGAGCCGACGGTCAGCCACGCCACGGTCGCGGTGAATCGGGGTTGCTCGTCCCCGGCGACGCCTTCCTTCGATTCGCGACTGACCAGCACGACGGCGACGAGGGCGATCGCGATGCCGGCGTAGGCGACCGGTCCGGGCCGCTCCCCCGCCGCGATCCCGACGAGCACCGGGATACCGGCCACGAGCACGGCGGTGAGCGGGGACACCACCGACATCGGGCCCGCGGCGAGCGCGAGATAGAACCACCAGATCGCGAGCCCGCCGGCGACACCGGCCGCCGCACCCCAGCCGAGGGACTCGGGGGTGAGGTCGCCGCCCACGAGCGGCGCGACGGCGAGCACCAGCAGCAGCGACAGCGGGTACGAGACGATCACGAACCGCAGCGCCGCCACCCGGCGGGACGCGACCCCGCCGAGGAAGTCGCTCACCCCGTAGCCGACCGCGGCCACCAGGGCGAGCACGATCGCCGTCAGCGCATGCCCTTCACCCGCCGGCCGAGCTCGCGGGTCACCTCGCGCTCGGCGGTGCGACGGGCCAGGTCCTGCCGCTTGTCGTAGTCCTGCTTGCCCTTGGCCAGCGCCAATTCGACCTTCACCTTGCCGTCGGAGAAGTACATCGACAGCGGGACCAGGGTCTGGTTGCCCTCGCGGGTCTTGCCGACGAGGTTGTCGATCTCCCGGCGGTGCAGCAGCAGCTTGCGGGTGCGCCGGGGCGCGTGGTTGGTCCACGTGCCGTGCCCGTACTCGGGGATGTGCAGCCCGCGCAGCCACACCTCGCCGTCGTCGACGGTGGCGAACGCGTCGACGAGCGACGCCTTGCCCTCGCGCAGGCTCTTGACCTCGGTGCCCAGGAGCGCGACTCCGGCCTCGTACGTGTCGAGAATGGTGTAGTTGTGCCGTGCCTTGCGATTCGTGGCGATGACCTTGCGGCCCTTTTCCTTCACTTTCGGGCCCCTCCGGTCCTCGATGCGTCCGACAGATCTGTGTACAGCATAGGTAGCGGACGCAACGAGATATTCCCGCGCACCGACGCGCGGCTATTCACGCACGTACAGGCGCAGGGTGACGTAGGCGGTCAGGGCCGCCATGCCGACGCCCACCAGCACCAGGATCGGCGAGACCAGCAGCACGTCGCTGTTGGAGATGCGGGCGACGATGTTGGCCTCGTAGACCTCCGAGAGCACCTCGTCGACGAAGGCGCCCTTCGCGACGAACAACCCCGCGATCGCCAGCGCCGCGCCGATCACGGCCGCCACGACGGCCTCGAGCAGGAACGGCAGCTGGGTGTACCAGCGGGTGGCGCCGACCAGCCGCATGATGCCCACCTCGGTGCGGCGGGTGAACGCGGCGATCTGCACCATGTTCGCGATGAGCAGGATCGCAGCGACCGCCTGGACCGTGGCGATCGCGAATGCGGCGTTGCGGACGCCGCCCAGCACGCTGAACAGCCGCTCGACGAGGTCCTTCTGATTGAGCACGCTGTCGACGCCGGGACGGACGGCGAACTGGTCCTCGATCACCCCGAAGCGGTCGGGATCCGAGAGCTTGATCTTGAACGAGGCCGGGAAGCTCTCGGCGCTGACGAGCTCGGCGAGCTCCGGCTGGTCCTTGAAGACCCGCTCGGTCGCGTCGGCGACGGCGTCCTCGCGGTTGAGGTACTGCACCGACACCACCGCCGGGGTGTTCTCGAGGTCCGAGCGCAGGGTGCGGCAGATGTCCTGTTCGCAGTCGGGGTCGAGGGTCGAGATGTCGTCGGTGAGGAACACCTGCACCTCGACCCGGTCGAGGAAGATCTGCTGCGTCTTGTCGGCCATCTGCACGACGAGCAGACCCGCGCCGAACAGGCCGAGGGAGATCGCGGTGGTCAGGATCATCGCGACGGTCATGGTCAGGTTGCGGCGCAGGCCGGTGACGACCTCGCTCAGGATGAAGCTGGCACGCATGGAGTGTCGAAGTCCTTCGGTTGCCGGAGGGGCGAGAGCGATGGGAGCGGGAGAGCGCGGTCAGCGACCGACGCCGTAGACGCCGCGCGCCTCGTCGCGCACGACCCGACCGAGATCGAGCTCGACCACGCGGCGCCGCATGGAGTCGACGATGTGGTGGTCATGGGTGGCCATGAGCACGGTGGTGCCCGTGCGGTTGATGCGCTCGAGCAGCATCATGATGTCCTGGCTGGTGTCCGGGTCGAGATTGCCGGTCGGTTCGTCGGCCATGAGCACCAGGGGCCGGTTCACGAAGGCCCGGGCGATCGCGACGCGCTGCTGTTCGCCGCCGGACAGTTCGGTGGGCAGGCGGTCGGCCTTGCCGGACAGGCCGACGAGGTCGAGCACCTCGGGCACGGTGCGAGCGACGACCGAGCGGGGCTTGCCGATCACCTCGAGCGCGAACGCGACGTTCTCGGCCACCGTCTTGCGCTGCAGCAGCCGGAAGTCCTGGAATACGCAGCCGAGGTTCTGCCGCAACCTGGGCACCCGGCGCGCCGACAGGCGGTTGACGTGGAAGTCCGCCACGTGGATGTCACCGGAGGTGGGCGTGTCGTCACGCAGGAGCAGCCGCAGGAAGGTCGACTTCCCGGAACCGGACGGGCCGATGAGGAAGACGAACTCGCCCTTGTCGATCTCGACGCTCACCTTGTCGAGGGCGGGCCGGGTCGACGTCTTGTACGACTTGGACACATTCTCCAGGCGGATCACGCCGCCATGCTAGCCGTTATCGGACGGTGACCTAAGGAACCGACTCGCCGGTAGGTTCGGCGGGGGACGAATCGCCGAGGCCGGGAATCGGAATCTCGGGCAGCCGCAGGCCGGGCTGAGTCGTCGTGGTCGTCGGGGCCGGGGCCTCGGGAACGGTGCGCGAACCCGCTCCGCCGGGCGTGGATCCGGTCCCGGTCGGCGCCGGCGTGGTCGTCGTCGGGGTCGGCTCCGTACTGGTCGGCGTGGGGCTCGGTTCGGCGGTGGTGGGCTCGGGCACGTACGGCACGTACGGCGTCTCGCTGACGACCACCGCGCCCGGCGGCGCCGTCGCCGTGCCCTGTTCCTCCTCCGGGTTGAGGTACAGGTAGAGCACCCACAGCCCCAGCCACACGAGGCACAGGGCCAGGGTGGCGGTACGCAGCCGGCCGCCGAAGACGTGGTCCGGGATGTGGAACCTGCGAGGCTCGCTCACCGCACCGCCTCGATCCCGTGGATCGGGGTGGACGTGTCGAGCTGCGGATGGACGGTGAGGCCCTGCCGGCGCAACGCGAGCGCGACCCGCACGCGCAGTTCCCGTCCCACCTGGAACTGCTTGCCGGGCAGGGTGCGCGCGACCATACGAACGCTGACCTGGTCGACCTCGAGGCTCTCGACGCCCATCACGGTGGGCTCGTCGAGCAGCAGTTCCTTCAGCTTCTCGTCCTCGAAGGCATTGACGCCGACCTCGTGCAGGATGTCGTTGACTTCCGCGATGTCGGCCGTGACCGGGATCGGCACGTCGACGACCGCGCGGGCCCAGTCCTTGGAGAGGTTGACGGCCTTGTTGATCTGCCCGTTGGGCACGGTGATGACCTCGCCGGCGGCGTTGCGCAGCTTGGTCACGCGCAGGGTGACGTCCTCGACCGTGCCGACGGCGTCGGCGGAGGCCCCGGTGACCGAGATCTGGACCGTGTCACCGAACCCGTACTGCCGTTCGGTGATGATGAAGAATCCCGCGAGAATGTCCTGGACGATGCGCTGGGCGCCGAAGCCGAGCGCCGCGCCGAGGACGGTCGCGGGGGCCACCAGGCTGCCGATGGGCAGCGCGAGGTAGTCGAACACCTTCAGGGTGGCGACGATGTAGACGAACGTGATGACCACCCAGGTGATCACCTGCGCCACCGAGTGCCGGTGTTTCGTCACCTCCGAGCGCACCAGCGCGTCGGACTGCTGATACGTCTCGTCGATGCGGCGGGTGATGCGGCCGCCGGTCCAGCTGACGAACCGCGCGACGAGCACAGCGCCGAGCACGGTCAGGGCGATCTGCAGACCGCTGGTCGACAGCCAGTCGAGGAGCCTGGTACCGGGAAACAGGGTGGATCCTCCGTAGCCGTGTTATTGATTCTGCTTCTGGTTCTCGCGCATGCGCCACCGGATGCCCTCTTCGAGGAACCCGTCGATGTCGCCGTCGAGGACGGCGGCCGGGTTGTTCACCTCGTACTCGGTGCGCAGGTCCTTGACCATCTGGTACGGGTGCAGGACGTAGGAGCGCATCTGGTTGCCCCACGAGCTGCCGCCGTCGCCCTTGAGCGCGTCCATCTCCGCGCGCTCCTCCTGCCGCTTGCGTTCGAGCAGCTTGGCCTGCAGCACGCGCATGGCCGAAACCTTGTTCTGCAACTGCGACTTCTCGTTCTGGCAGGTGACGACGATACCCGTGGGGATGTGGGTCAGGCGCACCGCGGAGTCGGTGGTGTTGACGGACTGCCCGCCCGGGCCGGACGAGCGGTACACGTCGACGCGGATGTCGTTCTCGTCGACGTCGATGTGGTCGGTGGTCTCGACGACCGGCAGCACCTCGACCTCGGCGAACGACGTCTGGCGGCGGCCCTGGTTGTCGAAGGGGCTGATCCGCACGAGCCGGTGGGTGCCCATCTCGACCGACAGGGTGCCGTACGTGTAGGGCGCCTTGATCGCGAAGGTCGCGGACTTGATGCCGGCCTCCTCCGCGTACGAGGTGTCGTACACCTCGACCGGGTAGCCGTGCTTGTCGGCCCACCGGATGTACATGCGCATGAGCATCTCGGCCCAGTCCGCGGCGTCGACGCCGCCGGCGCCGGCGCGGATGTTGACCAGCGCGTCGCGCTGGTCGTACTCGCCGGACAGGAGCGTGCGCACCTCCATCGCCTCGATGTCGGTGCGCAGGCCGGCCCGCTCGGCGTCGGCGTCGGCCATGGCGGCGGCGCGGTCCTCACCCTCCTCGCCCTCGGCGAGTTCGTAGAGCACCGGTAGGTCGTCGAGCCGGGAGCGCAGCTCCTCGACGCGGCGGAGTTCGCCCTGGGCGTGCGAGAGCTGGCTGGTGACCTGCTGCGCGTGCTCCTGGTCGTTCCACAGCTCCGGGTCGGCGGCCTGGTGCTCGAGTTCGTCGATACGCCGACGCAGCTCGTCCACGTCGAGAACCGCCTCGACGGTCTCGAGGGTGGTCGCCAGTTCGGCCAGGTCTGCGGAAACATCGGGATGCACGATTCCCAAGGTTACCGGGTGTGCGGCGGTACCTCGCCACCGCTCGGGGCCCGGTGGGCTCTCGGCTAGCGTCTGAGGCATGAGCACCGACCTCTCGGCCGATCTGGACCTCGCCCTGCGCCTCGCCGACGAGGCGGACGCCATCACGCGCACCCGGTTCGGCGCCCTCGACCTGACCGTCACCGACAAGCCGGACCTGACACCGGTGTCGGATGCCGATCTCGGCGTCGAACGCGCCGTGCGCGGCACCCTCGGCGCCGAGCGCCCGGGCGACGCGATCCTCGGCGAGGAGTTCGGCGGCGACGCGGTGTTCACCGGCCGGCAGTGGGTGGTCGATCCGATCGACGGGACGAAGAACTTCGTGCGCGGCGTGCCGGTGTGGGCCAGCCTCATCGCCCTGCTCGACGACGGCGTGCCCGTGGTGGGGGTGGTGAGCGCCCCGGCGCTGAACCGTCGCTGGTGGGCCGCGGCGGGCGCGGGCGCGTGGGTGGCGTACGACGGCGCAGAGCCGCGCCGCATCGCCGTCTCGCAGGTCACCGACCTGTCCGCGGCGTCGTTGAGCTTCTCGAGCCTGTCCGGCTGGCGCGATCGCGGTCGGCGCGACGAATTCGTCGCGCTCACCGACGAGGTGTGGCGGGTGCGGGCCTACGGCGACTTCTATTCGTACTGCCTGCTCGCGGAGGGTGCGGTCGACATCGCCCTCGAGCCCGAGGTGTCCCTGTGGGACCTGGCCGCGCTCGACGTGCTGGTCCGGGAGGCGGGAGGCCGGTTCACGAATCTGGACGGTGCGGCCGGCCCGCACGGCGGCAGCGCGGTAGCCACCAACGGGGCGCTGCACGAGGGCGTGCTCACGCGCCTGCGGTGATCCGCGCGGCTCCCGCCCACCCCGAACTTACTCGATAGTAGACACCTACCTTACTCCGGAGTAAGGTAGTGGTGTCCGTCCCCACATCGAGAAACTTCTGGTGATCATGAGCAAGCAAGAGAGTGTGGCCCGGAACACCCCTCGCGACACGTCCGCGGTGGGCCTGAATCCCCTCCGACGGGACGCCATGGGCGCCGCGATGCGGGTGCTCACGCGGATCACCGGTTCGGAGCTCGCGGACCGGTACAACCTCCGGCAGGCCATCGACCGGGTGACCTACCAGTCCACCAAGACCGGCTTCAAGACGCTCGGCGCCGCCACCCGCACCTTCAAGAAGGTCACCGGCGGCAACGCACCTCAGCGCCTCGACCCCGCCGTCCGCACCGACCTGTTCGACCTGACCCCCACCGACGATCAGCAGATGATCGCCGAGACCGTCCGCGAGTTCGCCGCCGAGATCCTGCGGCCCGCCGCGCACGACGCCGACGAGGCGGCCGCCGCCCCCACCGACCTCCTCGCCCGGGCCGCCGAACTCGGCATCACCCTCGTCAATGTGCCCGAGGCGTTCGAAGGAGCCGCCACCGAGCGGGGCGCGGTCACCAACGCGCTCGTCGCCGAGGCGCTCGCCCACGGCGACATGGGGCTGGCCCTGCCGATCCTCGCGCCGAGCGGCGTCGCGGTCGCCCTCACCCAGTGGGGCACCGAGGAGCAGCAGCGGACCTACCTGCCGGCGTTCGCCGGGGACGACGTCCCGCAGGCCTGCGTCGTGATCACCGAGCCGCGCGCCCTGTTCGACCCGTTCGCGCTGCAGACCAAGGCGGTGCGCTCCCCCAGCGGTTACCGGCTCAACGGCGTCAAGTCCCTCGTGCCGGCCGCCGGCAGCGCCGAACTGTTCGTCGTCGCCGCCGAGCTCGACGGAAAGCCGTCGCTGTTCCTGGTCGAGTCCGACAGCAAGGGCGTCGCGATCGAGGCCGACCCGTCGATGGGCCTGCGTGCCGCCGGGCTCGGCCGGCTGCATCTGACCGACGTCGCCGTCCCGCAGGCCGCCCTGCTCGGCGACGCGGACGCCGACGCACGCGCCGAGCAGTACGCGGACGCGGTCCGCCTCGCCCGCCTGGGCTGGGCCTCCCTCGCCATGGGTACCGGGCAGGCCGTGCTCGACTACGTCGTCCCCTACGTCAACGAACGGGAGGCGTTCGGCGAACCGATCAGCCACCGGCAGGCCGTCGCCTTCATGGTCGCCGACATGAAGATCGAGCTCGACGGCATCCGGCTGGTCACGCTGCGCGGCGCGGCCCGCGCCGAGCAGGGCCTGTCCTTCGCCCGGGAGGCGGCGCTGGCCCGCAAGCTCGCCACCGACAAGGGCATGCGGATCGGCCTCGACGGCGTCCAACTGCTCGGTGGCCACGGCTTCACCAAGGAACACCCCGTCGAACGCTGGTACCGCGACCTGCGCGCCGTGGGCGTCGCCGAGGGCGTCGTCCTCGTCTGAGCCGCCCGATCCGGCAGCGTCACCTCACACCTAGGAATCTGTGATGATCAATCTCGAACTTCCCAAGAGGCTCAAGGCGTCGGCGAACCAGGCGCACCAGGTCGCCGCGCAGATCTTCCGTCCCGTCTCGCGCAAGTACGACCTCGCCGAGCACGTGTACCCGGTCGAGCTCGACACGATGGCCGCGATGGTCGAGGGGTTGAACGACTCCGGCCAGGGCGCCTCGGGCGCGGCGCTCGGCCGCGGCGACGAGCCGAAGAAGCAGGCCGGCAACGTCAACGGCGGCAACATGGCGTCGCTGCTCAATGTGATCGAAACCTGCTGGGGCGACGTGGGGCTCACCCTGTCGATCCCCTACCAGGGGCTCGGCAACTCGGCGATCGCCGCCGTCGCCACCGACGAGCAGCTCGAACGCTTCGGCAAGGTGTGGGCGTCGATGGCGATCACCGAGCCGAGCTTCGGCTCCGATTCCGCCGCCGTGACCACCACCGCCGTCCTCGACGGCGACGAGTGGGTCCTCAACGGCGAGAAGATCTTCGTCACCGCCGGCGAGCGCTCGACCCACGTGGTGGTGTGGGCGAGCGTCGACAGGTCGAAGGGGCGCGCGGCGATCAAGTCGTTCGTCGTCCCGCGGGACGCCCCCGGCCTGAGCGTGGCGCGCCTCGAGCACAAGCTCGGCATCAAGGCCTCCGACACCGCCGTCCTGGTGCTCGACAACTGCCGGATCCCGAAGGACAACCTGCTCGGCAGCCCCGAGGTGAACGTCGAGAAGGGGTTCGCGGGGGTCATGCAGACCTTCGACAACACCCGCCCGATCGTCGCCGGCATGGCCGTCGGCGTCGCCCGAGCGGCGCTCGAGGAACTGCGCGGCATCCTCGCCGAGGCCGGCGTCGAGGTGTCCTACGACATCCCGGCCTGCAACCAGCACGCCGCGGCCGCCGAGTTCCTCGCGCTCGAGGCCGACTGGGAGGCGGCCTACCTGCAGGCGCTGCGGGCCGCGTGGATGGCCGACAACAAGCATCCCAACTCGCTCGAGGCCTCGATCTCCAAGGCCAAGGCCGGCCGCACCGGCACCGCGGTCACCCTCAAGGCCGTCGAACTGGCCGGCACCTACGGCTACTCCGAGCGTCCGCTGCTCGAGAAGTGGGCGCGCGACTCGAAGATCCTCGACATCTTCGAGGGCACCCAGCAGATCCAGCAGCTCATCATCGCGCGGCGGCTGCTGGGCCTGTCGAGCACCGAGCTGAAGTAGCAGGTCACAGACCACTTCTCCGAGGGGTCGGGCCCCCGCCGTAGGCACCGACGGTGGGGGCCCTCTCGCGCTCCGGGGGCGGTCCGCTACACGCGAGAGCCGGCGGAATCGTCCTCACGTGCGCGGCGGAGATCTTCGCGGAGGGCGACCACCTCGGCCGTCAGCGCGGCCACCTGCGCCCGTGTCACCGCCTGGCTCGCCTCGTCCTGCTCGCCCACACGCTCGACCGGCCAGGACGCCAACGTGACCGTCACGACACCGAGCAGGGCGATGCCCGCGATCATCAGGGCGGCCGCGATCAGCCGGCCGGTGGCCGTGACGGGGGCGAAATCGCCGTAGCCGACCGTGGTGACACCCAGGTGAGCACCATCACCGCCTCGCCCACCCACGCCGTGCCGTCCGCCGGCTGGGCGAGCACCAGCCATGCGTACGCGGCCAGGAACATCCCCGCCGCGGTGGCCATCGGCCATTCGGACAGGCGGCGCCACCGTTCCTCGGTCACTCGAACGCCCCGGAGGCGAGGGATCGGATCACGAACGGATCCTGCCGTCACCGCCGCGCGGGCCGGAATCGCCTCCCGTCCGGGTGCCCGCCGGCAATTCGGACGAATGTCCATGACTGTGAGGCGCGTCACCACTAGTGTTGCGGTGACGCGAATCCGGCACGAGCTCGAAGGGGACAGCATGCCCGGGCAGGACATCATCGACAGGATCACCGGTGCCGCCGGGGGGGTGACCGACACGCTCGGCGCCGTACGGGTGCTCGCCCGCTCCGGGCTGCTGCACTTCCCCCGGGTGGACCACGGGATCGGCACCCTCGTCGCGGTGAGCCGCTACGGTCCGTTCGCCGGACCGGTGCACGCCCACGCCGCGCGTGGCTTCGACGCCGTCGCCCTCGTCGACGAGCGCGGACGGCTGAGCTACCAGGAACTCGAGGCGCAGTCGAACGCGCTCGTGCGGGCGCTGCAGGCCGACGGCGTCGCGGCGGGGGACGTGATGGGCCTGATGGCCCGCAACCATCGCGGACTCGTTCTCACCATGCTCGCCGCCGCCAAGCTCGGCGCGAAGCTGGTCATGATGAACACCGGGTTCGCTCCGCGGCAGCTCGCGGACGTCGCCGCGCGCGAAGGTGTGGGCACCTTCGTCTACGACGCCGAGTTCGCGGCGGTGGCGGCCGCCCTGCCGCCGGAGGTACGGACCTACAGCTCGTGGCCCGAGGGCGACGAGCCGGGCCCACCGGGCATCGAGTCCGTGCTCGCGCAGTTCGATGGGTCCGCCGTTCCGCCGCCGAGCACGCTGGGCGGTTTCGTTCTGCTCACCAGCGGCACCACCGGCACACCCAAGGGCGCCCCGCGCGAGCGCACGTCGCCGCTCGCCTCGGCGCAGTTCCTGGACCGGGTACCGCTGCGGCCGGGACAGACGATGCTGATGGCGGCGCCGGCGTTCCACGGGACCGGAATCTCGCAGTTCGGGCTCGCCCTGGCGTTGGGGCAGACGGTGGTGATGGAGCGACGGTTCGACCCGCTCGAGACGGTTCGCCTGATCGAGCGGCACCGGGCCAACGTGCTGGTCGTCGTGCCGACCATGCTGCAGCGGATCCTGGACCTCGGCGGCGAGACGATCGGGCGGTACGACACGTCGAGCCTGCAGATCATCTTCTCCGCCGGGTCCGCGCTGTCGCCGGACGTGTGCCGGCGTACCCGTGAATACTTCGGCGACGTGCTGCACAACCTGTACGGCTCCACCGAATGCGCGGTGGCCACGGTCGCCACTCCCGAGGACATCCGCCGGGCGCCGGGCACGGCCGGACGGCCGCCGGTGACGTGCCGGGTCGAACTGTACGACGAGGCCGGCAACCGGATCACGACGCCCGGCGAGGTGGGCCGGATCTTCGTCGCGAGCGGTCTGAGCTTCGACGGCTACACCGACGGCCGGGACAAGGAGCGCATCAACGGTCTGCTCTCGACCGGCGACGTGGGGCACTTCGACGAGGACGGGCTGCTGTTCGTCGACGGCCGAGACGACGACATGATCGTCTCCGGCGGCGAGAACGTGTACCCGCTCGAGGTGGAGAACCTCCTCGTCGAGCGGGACGACGTGTTCGACGCCGCGGTGGTCGGCGTGGAGGATCCGGACTTCGGTCACCGGTTGCGCGCCTTCGTGGTGCCGGCGGAGGGCTCCGAGCGCGACGCCGAGGAGATCAAGGAGTATGTCAAGGCGAACCTGGCCCGCTACAAGGTCCCGCGCGACATCGTCTTCCTCGACGAGCTGCCGCGCAATGCGACGGGAAAGCTGCTGCGACGCGTGCTCGTCGACATGAAGCCCTGAGCACATGGGAAGGGCCCGGCACCGGATGATCCGGTGCCGGGCCCTTCCACTTGGTAGCGGGGACAGGATTTGAACCTGCGACCTCTGGGTTATGAGCCCAGCGAGCTACCGAGCTGCTCCACCCCGCGTTGCAAGAACGAAGTTACACGGCCCGATGAATGGAATGCAAATCGCCTGGGCGAAGGCCGTTTTCGCCCCTCATCCTGTGTCCTGGGACACACTCGCGCGACGACCCCGCTCACATAACGGTGGAATAACAATCGCGTGGCGAGGCGGCCGACCTGCAGTGCGAGAGCGGCTGCCCCGGCCGGACGCCGAGTCGTCCTCGAACCGACGGGGCCCCGCGCACCTCGTGCGCGGGGCCCCGTTCGTCGCGGAAGGGATCAGCCGCCGGTGGACTGGTACGCGTCCACGGCCGCCTGCACCCGTTGCAGCGCACGGCCGTAGGCGGCGAAGTCGCCCGTGCTCTGGGCCGCACTGAGCTCGGCCAGCGCCGCGTCGAGTTCGGCGACCGCGGCCGCCCGGTCCGCGGGAGCCGGGGCGGGAGCGGGGTTCGGCGCCGGAGCGGGCGCCGGAGCCGCTGCCTGACCGTCCTGCTCCGTCCCCTCGACCGGCGCGGTGGGCGCCGACTCGCCACCCGGCGCGGTGGCCGCACTGCCGACACCGGCCCCGAAGACCTGGTCCAGCGCCGCGGCGAGGGTGGGGGCGTAGCCGATGCGCACGCCGCCGGCAGGGCCGGGCTCGCGATAGCTGACGATCACCCGGGACAGCTGCGGGAACGTCGACGTGCTCCCCGTCGCCGAACTGCGTTCCGTGTACATCGGCTGGACGTAGAGGATCCCGCCCTGGGCGATGGGCAACGTCAGCAGGTTGCCGTACTGGATCCGGTTGGATCTCTCGAGCAGGGTCCGCTCCGACGCGACGCGCGTGTCGGAGATCATCGCGTTCTGCGTCTGTTCGGGACCGAACGTCTGGGTGTCGGTCGGCAGCCGCAGGATCGTGAACCTGCCGTAGTTGTCCGGGTCCGAGTCCACCGAGATGTACGCGGACAGGAACTGCCGGTTGAAGCCCACCATCGCCGAGGTGAGCCGGAACGACGGGCGGGCCGTCTCCTCGTCACCGATCAGCACGTAGTACGGCGGCTGGTTCGCGGTCGTGTCCACCGTCGGATCGCTCGGCACCGACCAGAACGCGTTGTTGGTGAAGAACTCGCGCGGGTCGTCCACGTGATACTTCGCGAGCATCTCGCGCTGCACCTTGAACAGGTCCTCCGGGTACCGGAAGTGCGAGCGGAGCTCGTCGGAGATCTGATCCTGCGGGGTCACCGCATCGGGGAAGACACCCATCCACGCCTTCAGGACCGGGTCCTGATCGTCGACCTGGTAGAGGGTCACGGTGCCGTCGTACGCGTCGACCGTCGCCTTCACCGAGTTCCGGATGTAGGAGACTTCCTTGCGGGGCAGCAGCCGGCCGGTGTTCTGGTCGACGCTGTCCTCGACGAGCCCTTCGAGGGAACTGCGCTGCGCGTACGGGTAGTTGTCGAGCGTGGTGTAGGCGTCGACGATCCACACGATGCGCCCGTCGACCGCGGCGGGATAGGCGTCGCCGTCGGCGGTGAGCCACGGCGCGACCTTCGTCACCCGGTCCCGCGGGTCGCGGTTGAACAGCAGCTTCGACTCGCTGCCGATGGCGCTCGAGAACAGGATGTTGCGTTCGGCGTACTTGGACGCGAACGCGAGCCGGTTGAACCAGTTGCCGATCGAGACGCCACCCGAGCCGGTGTAGGTGTACTGCGCGGTGTCGGTGTCGTACTCCCGCGGGGCCTCCCCCTCGGCGGCACCGACGATCGCGTAGTCGGGCTCCTCCTGCGCGATGACCTCACCGAAGTAGATCCGCGGCTGCTCGACCGGAATCACCTGGTTGCCCGACTCGAGCGATGCGATGTCGCTGACCATGTACACCGGGTAGCCACTGTTGCTGTTCGCGGCCTCTTCCGCGGACTCGCTGGCGGCCGCGTTCACTCGGTTGGCGGGAGCCGCGACCAGGCCGTTGCCGTGGGTGTACACCGTGTGCTTGTTGATCCAGTCGGTCTGGTTGCCCGTCAGGCTCGACGGCGACAGCTCGCGGGCGGCGACGATGTAGTCCTCGCGCTCCCCGTCGATCTCGTACCGGTCGATGTCCAGCGACGGCGGGAACCCGTAGAAGTTCTTCAGCTGCTGCTGCTGGGTGAAGGTGCGCGGCAGCACGTTGGGATCGAGCAGGCGGGTGTTGGCGATGGTGGTCACGTCCGCCGGCACGTTGCGCGGTGACGTGGTGCCCACGCCGGGGTAATCCCGGTACTCCACGATCTCGTCCGTGATGCCGTAGGCCTCACGCGTCGCCGCGATGTTGCGCTCGATGTACTCGGACTCCTTGACGGCGGCGTTCGGCCGGACGGAGAACTGCTCGACCACCAGCGGCCACACGGCCCCGACGAGGATCGACGAGAGCACGAGCAGGGCCGTCGCCATCGCCGGGATGCGCAGGTCGCGCAGCACGATGGCCGCGAAGAACGCCACCGCGCAGATGACCGCGATCGCCATCAGGATCAGTTTCGCGGGCAGCACGGCATTGATGTCGGTGAAGCCCGCGCCCGTGAAGGTGGGCTCCTTGCGCCCGCTCCACAGCAGTGCGTACCGGTCGAGCCAGTACGCGATCGCCTTGAGCGCAACGAAGATCCCGGCCAGCACGGCCAGCTGAATGCGGGCGGCGCGGGTGAGGCTGCCGCCGCGGCCGGCGAGCCGGATGCCGCCGAAGATGTAGTGGGTGACCAGGCTGGCGAAGAGCGCCAGGATGACCGCCACGAACATCCAGTTCAGCAGGAAGCGGTAGAACGGCAGGTCGAAGGCGTAGAACCCGACGTCCAGCCCGAACTGGGGGTCCGTGGTGCCGAACGAGCCGCCGTTGAAGAACATCTGCACGGTCACCCAGCTCGCCTGCGCGATCAGGCCCGACAGCAGGCCGAGCACGATCGGAATGCCGAGGCCGAACGTGCGCAGCCGGGTCATCACCGTGGTGCGATACCGCGAGATGGGGTCGTTGGGCCCGGATGCGGGCACGAACACCGGCCGCGATCGGTACGCCAGCAGCAGCGCCAGCCACACCACACCGCCCACGAACAGGCTCACGAGGAGGAACAGGACGATCCGGGTCCACAGCACCTTCAGGTACACGTCACGGAAGTCGACCTCGCCGAACCACAGCCAGTTGGTGTAGGCGTCCACCAGTCGGGGACCGACCAGCAGCAGCACCGCGGCCACCACGGCCAGGCTCAGCAGGATCTTGCTGCGTTTCGACAGCGAAGGTACTCCGGTGGGGGGCCTCATGCCCACGTGCCACACTCCCAATTCTCCGGCGACGCGAACGCGCCGCAGCTGTTCACCCCGACTGTCACCCACGGCACTCGCGGTGACCGTTTCGCCCCACTCTACGGAATGAGGCGACCACCACGCCGCGCGGCGACGAGACCCGGCGACGATGCAAGGATATGTCCGTGAGCGACAGTCATCCCGTCCCGTCCGAAGACGCCCTGCGCCGGTGCGTCGGTGAGATCGTCGACTTCGTCGACGCCGGTGGCTGGGGACAGCCGCCGACGATGTTCGCGCTGGTGCCCACGGCCCTGCTGGCGGCGTCGGAACCCACCCTGCTCGACCAGCTCGACGAGGGCCACGAGTACACCCCGGTGGAGCAGGAGGCCTTCCCCGACGACGTCGAAGGCGGCAGCCCCGCCCTCGACGAGTTCCTCGCCACCACCAGCTGGCCCGATTCCGTCGCCGGCTGCGCCCTGGTGCAGGAGATCGTGGTGCTGCCCCCGAGCGCGGAGTCGGATCTCGACGACGCGCTGGTGCCGCTGCTCGCCGATCCGCACGCTGCCGACGAGGCCGCCCGGGCCGCGGCGCACGGGCACCCGGAGCGGCGCGATGCCCGCCTGATCGCGGCGGTCCTGCGCGACGGGCCGTCGCTGTCGCTGCTGCAGCTGAGGCCCACCGACGAGGACGACCCGTTCGCCGGGATCGAGCTGCGCACCTACGACAACCTCGCGCCGAACGTGGTGTCCGCCCTGTACGCGACCCTCGAACCGGGCGACGACTAGGACCGGTCCCGCACGACGGCCTAGCCGCAGGTGGGCGCGTCGCCGCCGGCGGCGAGGGAGCCGAGCGCGTCGATCGCGCCCTCGAGGGTCTCGACCTTGACCAGCCGCATCCCGTCGGGGGCGTCGCTCTGTGCCTCGGCGCAGTTGTCGGCGGGCACGAGGAACACCGTGGCGCCGTCCTCCGCGGCCCCGACGAGCTTGTGGGTGATGCCGCCGATCGGGCCGACGACCCCGTCGGAATCGATGGTGCCGGTGCCTGCGACGACCTCGCCGCCGCTGAGCTCGCCGGGGCTGAGCTTGTCGACCACGGCGAGGCTGAAGATCAGCCCCGCCGACGGGCCACCGACGTCGGCGAGGTTGAACGTCACGTCGAACGGCACGTCCGGGACCTCCTCGGGGCTGATGCCGAGGAAGCCCTTGTCCGGATCGTCGGGGCGGGCTCCCACGGTCACCGAGGCGGTCTGCTCGACCCCGTCGCGCACGAGCACGACGTCGACCGGGGTGCCGGGCGCGACCGCGGCGACGGCCCGCTGCACGCTGCCGGCGGTGGTCACCGGCTCCCCGGCGACGGTGACGAGCCGGTCGCCCTCGCGCAGCACGCCGGCGGAGGGCCCGGACTCGCCGACCCTGGCGACGCGCAGGACAACGGGCAGGTCGAGGTGGTGCAGGGCGGCGAGTTCCGCGCTGCGTTCGGACTGCTCGAACTGGGCGGCGTCCGCCTCCTTGACCTGCTCCCTGGTCGCGGTGGGCGGGTAGATCTGCTCGCGGGGGGCGATCCCGTACCGGCTGCCCAGCCACGCCGAGAGCGCCTGCGCCACGGTCAGGCGGTCGCTGACCCCGACCGTGGTCATCACGAGCTCGCCACTGGTGGGGTCGGTGTCGGCGCCCTCGATGGCGACGACAGCCTTGCCGTCGATCTCGCCGAGGGTGTCGAACGTCGGGCCCGGCCCGAGCGCCACGTACGGCACCTTCACGTTCAGCGCCACCGTCACCAGCAGCAGCGCGGGGAACAGCGCCGCCAGGATCGTCACGAGCCGTCGATTCACCCGGCCAGGGTATCCGGAGCGGCGATGTTCGCGATCAGCGTGATCGCGGGGGCCGCCACCCCGCGGTGCGCCTTGTACCGTTGACGACATGAGCGACACGCCTTTCGGATTCTCGAATCCCGACGACGACCCGGACCGCAGGAAGGACTCCGGTTCCGGCGCCGAGGGATCCGGCGCCGAGGGTGCCGGCCCGGAAGGCGCCGGGTCCCAGGGCGGCGCCACCGGCGGGTTCCCCTTCGGTTTCGGGGCCCCCGGCGCAGGCGGTGCCCCGTTCGGCGCGGGCGGCGACAACCCGTTCGGCGCGCAGGGCTTCGACCCGGCGGCGCTCGGGCAGATGCTGACACAGTTCGGTCAGATGCTCAGCGGCATGGGCAGCGCGGTGGGGTCCGGCGGTTCCGGGCCGGTCAACTACGAGGTGGCCGGCAAGCTCGCCCGCCAGCAGATCGGCTCCGTCACCCCGGTGTCGTCCGGGTCGGCGGACGCCGTCCGGGACGCCGCACATCTGGCGGAGCTGTGGCTCGACGGGGCGACGACCCTGCCCGCGGGCGCGACCCGCACCGTCGCGTGGACGCCCGTCGACTGGCTCGACAACACGCTCGAGACGTGGAAACGCCTGTGCGATCCGGTGGCCGAGCAGGTCAACGGCATGTGGATGCAGGGCCTGCCGGAAGAGGCCCGGGCGATGGCCGGGCCGATGCTCGGCATGTTCTCCCAGATGGGCGGGCTGGCGTTCGGTTCCCAGCTCGGACAGGCCCTCGGGCAGCTCGCCAAGGAGGTCCTGACCTCGACCGACATCGGCCTGCCGCTCGGGCCCGCGGGCACCGCGGCGCTGATGCCCGCCGCGATCGAGGCGTTCGGTGACGGACTCGAGCAGCCGGCCCAGGAAGTCCTGGTCTTCCTCGCCGCCCGGGAGGCGGCACACCAACGGCTCTACAGCCACGTGCCGTGGCTGCGCTCGCGCCTGCTGTCCACTGTGGAGGACTACGCGCGTGGCATCCGGATGGACTTCTCCGCGATCGAGGACCTCGCCCAGGGTATCGATCCCATGGCGCTGACGGATCCGTCGAAGATCGAGGAACTGCTCAAGGGTGCGGCGTTCGAGCCGCAGACCACCCCCGAGCAGAAGCAGGCCCTCGAACGCCTCGAAACGCTGCTCGCCCTGGTCGAGGGCTGGGTGGAGACCGTGGTCGCCGACGCGCTCGGCGACCGGCTGCCCGGGGTGGCCGCGCTGAGCGAGACGCTGCGCCGCCGCCGCGCGAGCGGCGGGCCCGCCGAGCAGACCTTCGCGACTCTCGTCGGTCTCGAGTTGCGGCCGCGGAAGCTGCGCGAGGCCGCGGCCCTGTGGCGCCGGCTCACCACCGATGCCGGGCCGGACGCGCGGGACAAGGTATGGGCGCACCCGGATCTGCTGCCGGACTCGTCGGACCTCGACAACCCGGCCGCGTTCCTCGACCGCGTCATCGGCGGAGAAGCGGCGGCGTTCGACGATCCGATCGCCCAGCTGCGCGAGACCGAGGCGCGCGAACGCGCCGAGCGGGAGAAGGGCGAGCCGGGCTCCGGCGAGTCCACCGATCCCGACGAATCCGCCTGAAGGCACATCGGGCCAGGTAGGCGCCGGTTTTACCCTGTGGACAACCCGCCTCGGGCACAGGTGGTGCGACGGGGGTTGCTGTCAGGCTGACGGCATGACCACGGCAACGCATCCACAGTCCGGACCGGCGCTCGACCCTGCCCTCGAGGTGCTCCACCGACCGGACGGCACGGTGCAACTCGGGTGGGGCCCGGACACGGCGGCCGTCCTGTCCCCCGGCGCGGGGCTCGACGCGTTCGGCCTCTCGACGGTGCTGCGCCTGCTCGACGGGCGCTCGTCGCGCGAGGAGATCCTCGCCCGCACCGCGCGGGCGGGGCTGCCGGGCGCCGCCGTCACCGCCCTGCTCGACGAGCTGACCGCCCTCGGTGCGGTCCGGGATCCCGGCGTAGCCGCGCTGCAGGTCCCCCGGGTGCGGGTGCACGGGCGCGGGCCGCTGGCAGACGCGCTGGTCGCCCAACTGACGGTGTCGGGCACGCGGCTGCGCCGGTCCGCCGTCTACACCGGCGACAGCGACGTCGCCCGCTGGGACGCGCAGTGCGTGCTGCTCACCGACGCGCTGGTGCCCGACCCCGGTCTCGTCCGCGAGCTGATGCGGCACCGTGTGCCGCATCTGCCCGTACTGCTGCGCGACGGCCGCGGCATCGTCGGCCCCTTCGTCGTCCCGGGCCGCACGAGCTGCCTGCGCTGCGCCGATCTGACCCGCACGGATCTCGATCCGCACTGGCCGCAGCTGGCCGCCCAGCTGTGCGACCGCGTCGGGTGTGCGGAGCCCGCAGCGGTACTGGCGACCGCGGCCCTCGCCCTCGGACAGCTCGACGCGATTCTCGCCGCCTCGCCGTCCACGCCGCCCGCGACGTTGGACCGGACCCTCGAGGTGGATCTGCGCAGCCATCGACTCACGTCGCGGCGCTGGTTCCGGCACCCGGACTGCGGGTGCGGAGGCACACCCGCGTGAAGCGGCGCACCGCGCCGGTCACGCAGCGGCGCACCGCGCCGGTCTGACGCCGTCAGGCATGATGGTGGGCGTGGCCGAAATCCCCCGCAGAAGCAGTTCCCGCACCGCCAAGCTCGCCAGCATCCCCCTCGGGATCGCCGGTCGCGCCGCGGTGGGATTCGGCCGGCGTCTGGCCGGAGGGGACCGCGAGGAGATCGATGCCGAGCTCGCGGCGAAGGCGGCCGAGCAGCTGTTCACGGTGCTCGGCGAGCTCAAGGGCGGAGCCATGAAGGTGGGCCAGGCGCTGAGCGTGATGGAAGCCGCGGTGCCGGAGGAGTTCGCCGAGCCGTACCGGGAGGCGCTGACGAAGCTGCAGTCGGCGGCGCCGCCGCTACCGGCCAAGGCGGTCCATCGCGTCCTCGATCAGCAGCTCGGCGCCCGCTGGCGGGAGCGCTTCGCCTCGTTCGACGACATTCCCACCGCCTCGGCGAGCATCGGCCAGGTCCACCGGGCGGTGTGGGCGGACGGCCGCGAGGTCGCGGTGAAGGTTCAGTACCCGGGCGCCGACGAGGCGCTGCGCGCCGATCTGCGCACCCTGTCGCGGTTCGCGGGACTGTTCGCGACGGTAATGCCGGGCACCGACGTGCGGGCCGTGCTCGACGAGCTGACCGCGCGCACCGAGGAGGAGCTCGACTACCGGATCGAGGCCGACAACCAGCGGACGTTCGCCAGGGTGTTCGCCGACGATCCCCGGTTCGTCGTGCCGCGGGTCGTCGCCAGCTCCCCGAAGGTCTTTGTCACCGAATGGCTCACGGCGACACCGCTTTCCATGATCATCGCCGAGGGAACCCGCGAGCAGCGCAACCGGGCCGGGGCGCTGCTGGCCGAGTTCCACTTCGCGTCCCCGGCACAGGTGGGGCTGCTGCACTGCGATCCGCACCCGGGCAACTTCATGCTGCTCGACGACGGCCGGCTCGGCGTCATCGACTTCGGTGCCACGGCCGCGATGCCGAACGGGTTGCCGCCGGTGCTGGGCCGGATGGTGCGGCTGGCCCTCGAGGAGCGCTTCGACGAGCTGACCACGCTGCTCTACGAGAACCGGTTCGTCCTGCCGGGCCGGGAGGTCACCGAGCAGGAGATCGCGGACTACCTGCGCCCGTTCACGGATCCGATCCACACGGAGTCGTTCCACTTCACCCGGGCCTGGCTGCAGAAGGCGGCGGGCACCGCCACCGACTTCTCCGGATCCAACTTCCGCACTGCGCGGGCACTGAACCTGCCGCCGGAGTACGCGAACATCGTCCGCGTACTCCTCGGCTCCGTCGGTATCTGCGCGCAACTGGACGCGCACGCGCCGTACATGCGGATCCTGTCGGCGTGGCTGCCGGGATTCACCGATCCGGTGGACTGACCTCCCGGCAGCCGGTCCGGCCTAGGCGCACACCAGTTCCTTGCGGGGGCGTCCCCGCGGACGCTTGCGGGCGACGACGACACCCCGTTCGAAGATCTCGCCGCCCCACACGCCCCACGGCTCGGCACGGTCGAGTGCCGCGGCGAGGCAGTGGGCGCGGATCGGGCACCGGCCGCACAGCGCCTTGGCTCGCTCCAGTTCGGTCGGTGATTCGGCGAACCACAGGTCCGGATCGCCGTCGCGGCAAGGCAACTCGCGCACGCGCGTCGTATGGTCGACGTCGAGCGTTGCGGTCTGCACGATGGATGTCTCCTCTGTCTGGTTCGGATGCGATGCGCGAACCGGGCAGAAGACGAAGAAGGCCACGGTCCGCTGGGCGGTGTCCGTGGCCGGAAGGCGAATGAAGATTACCGGGGTGAACCTCGGTGGCTTCGGGGCACGGACGAAGGGGCGGCTGCTCGCACGCGGGCGACGCGCGGAGTGCACGCGCCGGCGGCGACGGGGGCGCCGGCGACGGGGGCGGCGACCACCACTGCAGCTGCATCGAAGCCGAGCATCGGGGCCACCTCCTTCGTCGTCCGCGCACGGGCCTTTCCCGTGACATCGACCTCCAGCCTAGGAACTCGGCCGTCGATCGCACAACCCATTTTCTACCTGCGGTTTTACCGCAGCTTTGCGAACCGCTACAAATCGAGGGTATCGGGCGCGCGTTCACCGCGCACGACGGCGAGCACGTCCGCGCCGAACTGCTCGAGTTTCTTCGCCCCGATGCCGGGGATGGCGACGAGGGCACGGTCGTCGCCCGGCCGCTGCTCGGCGATCGCGATGAGCGTGTTGTCGCTGAACACCACGTAGGCGGGGACCTTCATCTCCTTGGAACGTTCCCGGCGCCAGTCCTTCAGCGCCATCAGCAGCGATTCGTCCAGGTCCGACGGGCAGCCCTCGCAGCGCCCGAGCATGGTCGCGGACGACCCCATCAGAGGCTTTCCGCACACGCGGCACTGCGGCCGCTTACGTTTCGGCGACGCGGGGGCCGCGATCCGGGAGGCCGGCGAGTCGTCGGGGATCAGACCGTGCAGGAACCGGGACCGCCGCCGCGACCGGCGGCCGCCCTCGGTGCGCGAGAGCGCCCAGGACAGTTGCAGGTGCACGCGGGCGCGGGTGACCCCGACGTACAGCAGGCGGCGCTCCTCCTCGATGCCGGCCTCGTCGGGCGGCGTGGAGCTGTCGCCGACGACGTGCACGATGGGCAGGGTCCCGTCGGTGAGGCCGACGAGGAAGACCGCGTCCCATTCCAGGCCCTTGGCCGCGTGCAGCGACGCGAGCGTCACGCCCTGCACCGTCGGCGGGTGCCGCGCCTCGGCCCGCGCCGCCAGGTCACGCAGCAGACCGTCGAGATCGAGGTCGGGCTCGTGCCCGAGGAGCTCCTCGGTCAGCTGCACGAGCGCCCGCAGCGATTCCCACCGTTCACGGGCCTGCGCACCGGCAGGCTCGGCCTCGGTCAGGCCGAGCGGGGCGAGCACCGCCCGCACCAGCGTGACGAGGGCGGCGCCGCGATCGGCGCCCTCGGGCAGGTCGTCGCGGCCGTGGGCCTGCCGCAGCGCGCCGACCGCCTGGCGCACCTCGGCGCGGGTGAAGAAGCCCTCGCCGCCGCGGACCTGATACGGGATACCGGCCTCGGTGAACGCCTGCTCGTAGGCCTCCGACTGGGCATTGATGCGGTAGAGCACCGCGATCTCGGCGGCGGGCACCCCCGATCCCAGCAGCTTCGCGATCGACTTGGCCACGGCCTGCGCCTCGGCGGGCTCGTCGTCGTACTCGGCGAACGCCGGCTCGGGTCCGGGCGGGCGCTGGCCGACGAGCTGGAGGCGGGTCCCGGCGATGCGGCCGCGTGCCGCACCGATGACCCGGTTGGCGAGGGACACCACCTGCGGCGTGGAACGGTAGTCGCGTTCGAGCCGGACCACGGTGGCGTCCGGGAATCGGCGGGAGAAGTCGAGCAGATACTGCGGGGTGGCACCGGTGAACGAGTAGATCGTCTGATTCGCGTCGCCGACGACGGTGAGGTCGTCGCGGTCGCCGAGCCACGCGTCGAGCACGCGCTGCTGCAGGGGCGTGACGTCCTGGTACTCGTCGACGACGAAGCAGCGGTAACGGTCGCGGAACTCCTCGGCGACGGCGGTGTGCTCCTCGAGCGCGGCGGCCGTGTGCAGCAGCAGGTCGTCGAAGTCGAGGAAGATACCGTCGTCGCGCACCTTGAGGGACTCGTAGCCGGCGTAGACGGCAGCCACCCGTCCGGCGTCGGCGGGGGGCTCACGCCGGGCCCGGGCCACCGCGGCCGGGTAGTCCTCCGGCGCGACGAGCGAACCCTTGGCCCACTCGATCTCCGAGAGCAGGTCGCGCACGGTGTCGGTGTCGGTGGCGAACCCGGCACGGTGCGCGGCCTGGGAGACGACGGCGAACTTGCGGTCGAGCAGCTGCCACGGCGTGTCGCCGACCACTCGCGGCCAGAAGTAGCGCAGCTGCCGCAGCGCGGCGGCGTGGAAGGTACGCGCCTGCACCTGCGGCCCCGAGCCGCCCACCCCGAGTTCGCGCAGCCGGCTGCGCATCTCCCCGGCGGCGCGGGCGGTGAACGTGACGGCGAGGACCTGGCCGGCCGCGACGTGTCCGTGGGACACCAGGTGCGCGATGCGGCGGGTGATGGTCCGGGTCTTTCCCGTCCCGGCACCGGCGAGGACACACACCGGGCCCCGCGGCGCGAGGACCGCCGCCGCCTGCTGGGGATCCAGGCCCTCCACCGATGCATCTGCTCGCATGGGCTCCATCATGGCAGGACGCGGTGACAGGCCTCCGGCCCACACCGACTGTGGTGGAGAACACATTTCACCGTCGCGCGGAACAGCGGGTGCCCCGGAGTTGTTGTGCGCACCGTGACTACGACCGATGCTCCCGCCCTGACGCTCTACACCACCGACTGGTGCGGCTACTGCCGCCGCCTCAAGAGCCAGCTCGACGAGCACGGCATCGGCTACGCCGAGATCGACATCGAGGCCGACCCGTCCGCCGCCGAGTTCGTCGGCAGCGTCAACGACGGAAACCACGTGGTCCCCACGGTGAAGTTCGCCGACGGCAGCACCGCGACCAATCCCCCGCTGTCCGCGGTCAAGCAGGCGCTCGGTCTCTAGCCGACGGCACCGCATCCGCCGAGAGCACCGGGGAGCTCAGGTGGTGTATCCCGGCGGGGCCGGCACGGCGTGTTCGGCTGCCCGGCTGACCTGCTCCCATGCCGCCCAGTCCCGGATGCGCTGCTGAGCGAGTCCGACCGCGGCGTCGTAGACGACGCTGCCGAGGATCAACCGTCTCGGCGGGGCGTCGCTGTCCACGGCTGCCCGGACCGCGGCCGCGGCGAGCGCCGGCTCGCTGTCGACGCCGCCGGCGGCCGACGTCGCTGCCATCTCGGCGCGCAGCGCCACATAGTCGTCGAGCGGCGCAGTGGCGGGCATGTCCTTGTACAGGTCCGTCCAGTATCCGCCGGGTTCGACGATCGTCACGGCGACCCCGAAGTGTGCAGCCTCGGCAGCGACCGCCTCGCTCAGTCCTTCCAGTGCGAACTTGCTGGCGCTGTACAACCCGGTGGTGGGAAATGCCGCGATCCCCGCAACACTGGAGATCTGCAGCAGGTGGCCCGGGCGCCGGCGCAGCGCCGGCAACACCGCCTGCGTGACCCACAGCGCTCCGAAGAAGTTGGTCTCCATCTGAGCGCGTGCCTGCTCCTCGGTGAACTCCTCGACGAAGCCCGTCCACATCGTCCCGGCGTTGTTGACGACGACATCGAGGCGCCCGAAGTGGTCGACAACCCGATCAACCGCCGCGAACACCGCCGACCGGTCGGTCACGTCGACGTCGACGGTGAGCACCCGCTCGTCGTCCCGGAACTCGGGCACGGCGGTTGCGGTGCGGGCAAGAGCGGCCACCCGGTCTCCTGCGGTGAGCGCCTCCCGGGTGAACGCTCGGCCTAGCCCTCGGCTTGCCCCCGTGACCAGCCATATCCGCTGCTCGACCATACCGGCGCCTCCTCGAATCTAGACGAGACGGATCGTCTCGCCATGTGAGTATGCGGCCCTCGTTCCCTCTTGTCAAGACGGTCCGTCTCGTCTCGGTTTGGCTATGCTGGGTTCCATGCCGCCGAGAACCACCCGCCGCAGCGACGCCGCCCGGACAGCGATCCTGACCGCCGCGGTGGAGTTGGTCGGTGAAGTGGGCTACAGCAAGTCGAGCATCGAGGCGATCGCTGCCCGAGCCGGCGTCGGGAAACAGACCATCTACCGGTGGTGGTCGTCGAAGGGATCGGTGCTGCTCGACGCCTACCTCAACGCAAACGTGGGCGGCGAACCGGAGGACCCGCAGGGCCTACCGAACACGGGCGATCTCGTCGCCGACATGAGGGCGGTGCTGCGCGCCACCGTCGACGAACTGAACGATCCCCGGTTCGAACGGCCGTTGCGCGCGCTGACCGTCGCCGTACTCGAGGACGAGTCCCTGGCCGCCGAATACTCCCGTCGTCTCGACGAGCCGACGCGGCAGATGAAGAAGGAGCGGCTGCGCGCGGCGCAGCGACAGGGTCAGCTGTCCCCCGATGTGGATCTCGACGCCGTCGTCGACACCCTCTTCGCCCCCGTCGCCCAGCGCTGGCTGCTGCGCTCCGGTCCGCTGACCTACGAATACACCGATCACCTCGTCGAGACCGTGCTCACCGGTCTGCCGAGGCCGGGGTCCTGACCGGTTCAGTTCCCCCGGACCCAGCCCTCCAGCATGCCCCGGGCGATCGAGATCGATCCCGGCAGCAACAACGGGGCGTCGGCCGGGGAGGCCCAGTCGCCGAGCGCCAGCGCGGCCCGCACCTCGTCGCGGGTGAACCAACGGGCCTCGGCGATCTCCCCGTCGAGGAAGGCCAGCGGATGCTCCGGATCGGCGACGGCGGAGAACCCGATCATCACCGACCGCGGGAACGGCCACGGCTGACTGCCGAGGTACCGCACGTCTCGCACGTCGACGCCGACCTCCTCGCGGATCTCCCGCACGACGCAGGACTCGAGCGACTCCCCCGCCTCGACGAACCCGGCGAGCACGGAGAACCGTCGCTCCGGCCACACCGGCTGTCGCGCCAGCAGGACCCGGTCCGCGCCGTCGTGCACGAGACAGATGATCGCCGGGTCGGTACGCGGGAACTCCTCGTGACCGGTGCTGGTGCTGATCCTCGACCAGCCGGACAGGGTCGGCTCGGTCGGCGCTCCGTCCAGTGAACTGAAGCCCGCGTTGTCGTGCCAGTTGAGCAGGGCCACCGCGGTCACCATCAGACCCGCGTCGGCGTCGTCGAGCCGGTCGCCGATGCGGCGCAGGTCGGCGACCGTTCCGGTCTGGGCGAGCACCCGGATCGCCCACACGTGCCGGTCGCCGCGCACACCGAGGAACACCGCGCCGGGCACCGGCTCGGGTCCCAGCTCCACCGCCGCGGCGAACACCAGGGCGTCGCCGTCCACCGGCACCTGCCCGCGACGATCGACCCGCAGCAGATGGGCCCGGGACCAACCGTCGTGCAGGGCCGCGGCGTCGCCCCGCAACTCCTCGGCGCGGTCGACGACCGCACGGGAGAGCAGGGGGGTGTCGGACAGCTGGAAACGGCTCACGACTGCACCCTAGCGGCGGCGCGGGCTCAGCCCGACACCCGCCGGATGTAGAGCAGCTTGTCGTCCGCCTCCACGGCGTCGACCTCGGGGGACCCCACGCGCAGCAGGCGGCCGTCGCGCACGACTCCGAGCACGATGTCGGACAGGTGCCGGGGCGATCCACCCACTTCGTTAGGTTCGACGTCGCGTTCGGCGATCGCGAATCCCGCCTCCGGGGTGAGCAGGTCCTCGATCATCTCCACGACGCTCGGCGTGGTGGTGGCGATGCCGAGCAGCCGGCCCGCCGTCTCGGAGGAGATGACCACCGAGTCCGCGCCCGATTGACGCAGCAGATGCGTGTTCTCCGATTCGCGGATGGCCGCGACGATCTTCGCCCTCGGGGCGATCTCGCGGGCGCTGAGCGTGACGAGCACCGCGGTGTCGTCGCGGTTGGCGGCGACGATGATCGCGGCGGCGTGCTGAACGCCCGCCAGGCGCAGCACATCCGACTTCGTCGCCGAGCCCTGTACCGTCACCAGCCCCTGCCCGGCGGCGGTCTCGAGTACCACCGGATCGGTGTCGACGACGACGATGTCCGACGGCGGAACCCCGTCGCCCAGCATCGCATCCACCGCGGTACGGCCCTTGGTGCCGTATCCGACGACGACGGTGTGATTACGCACGCGGCGCCTCCAACGCTGAATCTTGAACGCCTGGCGCGAACTCTCGGTCAGTGCCGAGAGCGTCGTACCGACCAGGACGATGAGGAAGAAAATCCGCAACGGCGTGACGACCAGGACGTTGATCAGTCTCGCCTCGGGTGTGAACGGGGTGATGTCGCCGTAGCCGGTGGTCGACAGCGAGACGGTCGCGTAGTAGATGCAGTCCAGCAGCGACAGTGCGTCGCCCTGGGCGTCGCGGTAGCCGTCCCGGTCGAGGTAGACCACCAGCACGGCGAATGTCAACGCCACCACCGCATATCCGACGCGGCGAGTGATGGCCCGGCTCGGGCTCGTCTGCAGCTGCGGCACCCGCAGGATGCCCACCAGCGCGAAGTCCGGGCGCTCGGTGAGCACGTCGGAACGGCTGAAGCGGGCACGCAACCTACCCGGCATGGCGGCGCTCCCGCGGTGTTCTCGGCTCCGGTGACGCGGTCACCGACGTTCTCGTTGCTGACATCGGCTCGCAGCCTACGCGTCGGCCGCTAGTGTGGCGCGCATGTCCACACTCCCGTCCCAGCGCGCGGCGCTGCGGCTGTCCGCGCTCCTCCTCGGAGCGGGCGCGGCGCACTTCGCCTCCCCCCGGCCGTTCGACCGGATCGTGCCGACGGCGCTGCCGGGCTCGCCACGCACCTATACCTACGTCTCCGGGGTGGCCGAGCTGACCGCCGGGACGGCGCTTGCGATTCCGCGGACCCGGCGGCTCGGCGGGACGCTGGCCGCGGCCCTGCTGATCGCGGTGTTCCCCGCCAACGTGCAGATGGCCGTGACATGGCTGCGCAGCGAGCGGCTCTCCCCGGCCGCGAAGGCGGTCGCGGTGGCCCGGCTGCCGCTGCAGGTGCCCCTGATCGCCCAGGCTCTCACGGCGCGGCGCAACGCCCCGCGCCGCTGACCGCCGCTATCGCTCGCCGGCCGACGGGCGGTCCGCGCCGGCGCTGCGCACCAACCGGTCCAGCCGCTCGGCGCCGGGCAGGTCCTCCGGCGCGATGGTCCGCCCGGTGCGCACGTAGTGGAATGCGGCCCGCACCTTGTCGAGAGGCGGCACGGCCGGTCGGCCCGTCGCGCGGAACGTGCGGGCGGCCATCAGCTGCGCCCAGGCCAGTCGGTACGCGGCCAGCTGCATCGCCACCGCCTCGAGCCGGTCCTCGTCGGGCTCGGCGCCGGTCTTCCAGTCGATGACCGTCCAGCCGCCGTCCGGGTCCTCGAACACCGCGTCGATCCGGCCACGGATCACCACCCCGGCCAGCGACGTCTCGAACGGAACCTCCACCTCCACCGGGCTGCGCTGCGCCCACCGCGAGCGCAGGAACGCCTCCTGGAGCCGGTCGAGTTCGGTCTCGTCGCCGCCGACGTCGTCCGCGCCGGGCAGTTCGTCGAGGTCGAGCAGCCGCGTGGCGCCGTATCGCCGTTCGAGCCAGGCGTGGAAGGCGGTGCCGCGGCGCGCCAGCGGATTCGGCCGGAACGGCAACGGACGGCGCAGCCGCGCCGCCAGCGCGGCCGGGTCCGCGGCCAGATCCACCAGCTGGCTGACCGACATCTGGGCGGGCAGCATCACCTCGGCACGCTGCTCGGCGCGCCGGGCCCGCTCGGCGAGCAGCGCGTCGACGTCCGCGGCCCAGTCGTCGGGGTCGTCGTCCGGGGTCGCCGGGGGTTCGGGTTCGGGCTCCTCGAGCATCGCGAGGACCAGGGCCGCGCCCTGCTCGACGAAGGGACGCCGCACCCCGAGGGGATCGCGCGGCCACACGGCGGTGTGCGGATCCGCGGTCATCGGGTTCTCGGTGCCCGGCTCCGGCGCCGGAGCCCAGGTCTCGATGCGGCCGAGCCCGGGTCGCGCCGCCACCAGCTCGTGCAGTTCGGACAGAAACGGGGACGGTCCCTTCGGGTCCGTTCCGGACTCGGCCCAGTGGTGCCCGGAGACGAACAGGGCCCGCTCCGTGCGGGTGAGCGCGACGTAGAACAGGCGCCGGTCCTCGTCCAGTTTCCGGCGCTTGAGGGCGTCCTTGTGCGTGTCGATGCAGTTCTCGAGCGATTTGCGGTCGTAGACCTCGTCGAGATCGAGGACGGGGACGCCGTCGCTGTTCTCGCCAGGCAGCGCCCGGTCGCCGCGCAGCGACGGCGGCAGTTCCCCGAGGGCGCCGAGCCATGTGCTGCCGGCCGTCGACGAGGGGAACACCCCGGCGGTCAGGTGCGGGACCGCCACCACCTCCCATTCGAGGCCCTTGGCCGAGTGCACGGTCAGCACCTGCACCCGTTCGGTGGCGACCTGCACCTCGCCCGGAGCGAGTCCGCCCTCGATCGCCTCGGCGGCGGAGAGGTAGGCGAGCAGGCCGGTCAGCGTCGCCGAACCGCGGCTCGCGTACCCGGCGACCACGTCCGCGAAGGCGTCGAGGTTCTCCCGGCCGACACCGCCGTCGCTGCCCGCGCGGGCCTGCGCCTCGATGCCGATGCCGAGAACCCGCTCCACCTCGGCGACGAGCTCCGTCAGCGGCTGGCCCAGCCGCTCCCGCAGGGACGCCAGCTCCTTGCCCAGCGCGACGATGCGCGCGTAACCGAACTCCGAATACCGATGCGGCGGACCGGGATCGGAGAGTGCGTCGGCGATCCCGGCCTGTTCGGACTGCTCGCCCGGCAGGGCGCTGTCGAGCGCCTCGGCGAGGGCGGCCGAGTCGCTGACCGTGCCGGCGACGCCGAAGCGGCCGCCGATGGCGAGTTCGCCGGCCCGGCGCCACAGCGCCTTCAGGTCGGCGGCGCCGAGCTGCCAGCGGGCACCGGTCAGCACCCGCACGGCCGCGCTACCGGCCGTGGGGTCCGCGGCCAGCCGCAGCATCGCGATCACGTCCGCCACCTCGGGGGTGTGCAGCAGGCCGCCGAGACCGACCACCTCGACGGGCAGGCCGTGGGCTCGCAGCGCCTCCGCGATCGGCGCGGCGTCGGCGTTGCGGCGCACCAGCACCGCCGCTGTCGGCGGCGACGCCTCGGCGGCCCGGGCGGCCGCGTACTCGGCGGCGATCCGCCCGGCCACCCATTCCCGTTCGGCCTCCACGTCCGGATGCAGGGCGAGCCGGACGTCGCCGGGGGTCGGCTCCGGCTTCGCCCGCAGCGTGCTGACCTGGACACCCTTGTGCCGCAACGGTTCCGATGCCAGATTTGCCAGCTCCAGCGCCTCTGGGGGGTTGCGCCAGCTGGTGAGCAACTCGAGCCGGGGCGCGGGGCTGCCGTCCGGCAGCGGGAAGTCCGTCGAGAACCGGGGCAGGTTTGCCGCGGACGCGCCACGCCATCCGTAGATCGACTGCATCGGATCCCCCACCGCGGTCACCGCGGGCATCCGCTCCGAGGCGCCGCCGGACAGGGGACCGCCGAACAGCGACGACAGGAGGACACGCTGCGCGTGGCCGGTGTCCTGGTACTCGTCGAGCAGCACCACCCGGAAGCGGGCCCGCTCGGCGCGGCCGACCTCCGGGTGGTCGCGGGCCATCCGGGCGGCGAGCGACATCTGGCTGCCGAAATCCAGCGCGCCCTCGCGGCGCAGCGTCTGCGCCAAGCGCTCGACCAGGGGCAGCAACTCGATCCGGGCCTGCTGCGCGTCGAGGATGTTCAGCAGGGTCTTCGACGGTCCCCCACGCTGATTCGGGCCGGCGGGCAGCGTGTGCACGAGCTTGTCCAGCTCGGTGTGCGCGACGCGCAGGTCCTCCGGCTCGACGAGGTGCTCGGCGAGCTGCCCCGACAGGGCCAGCACGCACTCGGTGACCGACGCGGGATTGCGGTCGGTGTCGAGGTCGCCGTCCCAGGCGCTGACCACGCGGTACGCGAGCTGCCACAGCTCGGTCTCGGACAGCAGGGTCGCCGACGGTTCGATGGGCAGCAGCAGCCCGTGCTCACCGAGCAGGCGCCCGGCGTACGCGTGATAGGTGCCCACCTCCGGCTCGCCGGCGAGGATGCGGGCGCGCAGCCCGCCGGTCGGGTCGAGGTCGCGCACCAGCGCCGATCCGGCGAGCTTCGCCAGCCGCCGGCGGATCCGGGTGGTGAGCTGCTGGGCGGCCTTGCGGGTGAACGTCAGGCCCAGCACCTGTTCCGGGTCGACGAAGCCGTTCGCGACGAGCCAGACCACGCGCGCCGCCATCGTCTCGGTCTTGCCGGCGCCGGCGCCGGCGACGACGAGCGTGGGCTGCAGCGGCGCCTCGATCACCGCGGCCTGCTCGCCGGTCGGCGGGAACTGCCCGAGCGCGGCGGCCAGCTCGACCGCACTCACCGTCGGTGGTGCCACTATCCCGTCACCTGCCTGCCCTCGTCGTGCGCCGGGCAGCTCGACAGGACCGGGCAGTGCCGGCACCCGTCGTTGACCCGGGCCAGGAACTGCGGTCCGCGGGTGGCCGCGGCTGCTTCGTGGATCACGTCGCGCCAACGGTCGAGCGCCTCGGCGTCCAGCGGGGGCTGTACCCGCTGGGTGGCGCCCTCCTTGTTGTGCGGTTTGGCGACGAACACCAACCGTGCCCCGCCGGGTTCGCCGGCGGGCTGCCCGTCGATCGCGCCCGCCGCGGCGGCGACCTGGTAGGCGGCCAGCTGCGCGTGCTGCTGCGCCGCCTCCTTGGTGACCGGATGGCGCGCGGTCTTGACGTCGATGATCACGGGCCGCCCGTCGGGGTCGCGCTCGAGCCGGTCGATCCGGCCGCGCAGCCGCACCCGAGGCTCGTCCTCGGTCCGGGGTTCGAGGATGCCGTCGACGGCGATCTCGACCCCGACCTCGGTGAGCTCGCCACGGGTGCCGCGCAGCCACGCCGAGAACGTGTCGAGCATGGCGCGGGTGCGTTCGAGCTCGCGACGGGCGTACCACTGGGAGCCGAGATCGACCGAGTCCCATGCCCGTTCGAGCGCCCGCTCCACCTGGTCGGGCGGGATCCGCCCGGCGAGCGCCTGCACCAGCGTATGCACCAGACTGCCCGCGACGGCGTGGGTGTTGTCGCCGTCGGAGCCGCCGTGCCGCTCGAACATCCACCGCAGCGGGCACGTGGTGAGCTGTTCGACCGTCGACGGCGACAACGGCACCGCGTCGGCCCCGGGGTCCCACAGTTCCTGTTGCGTGCTGGGCTCGGCGGTGCCGTACCACTGGTCCGGATGCGCGCCCCGCACACGGGCCCGGGCGAGCCGCGCGAGCTGTGCGGCCGCCCGGCGCTGCCGCTGCGGATCGTCCCGGGCCACCACGGGATCGCACACCACGCTGCGCAGCTCGGCGACGAGGGTGGGGAGGGCGAGCACCCGGGTGCGGGTCTCCTCGGGCAGCACCGAGACGTCCTCACCCGCCTCGTCGACGACGTCGTCGGAGTCCGCGCCCACCAGCTCGTCGACGAACCGGGACCGCACCATGTCGGTGTCGCCGCCCACCGATTCGACGGCGGTGACGAGCAGGGTGCGCCGCGCCCGGCTGCACGCGACGAGGAACAGGCGGCGCTCGTCGGCCAGTAGCGGCGCGGTGCGTGAGAGCCGCGTCGAGCCGTCGCCGCCGCCGTCGGCCCCGGACACCGCGTCGATCAGCGTCTCGATGCCCAGCAGGGTGCCGCGGGCGCGCAGGCTCGGCCACAGGCCCTCCTGCACGCCGGCGACCGCCACGACATCCCACTCCCGGCCGGCCGCCGAGTGGGCACTGACGACGGTGACCGCCTCCGCCGGCGCGACCAGGCGGGTGCGGACGGTGCCCGGGATCTCCTGCTCGGTGAGGTAGTCGACGAATCCGGCGAGCTGGGCGCGCGGCAGCCGGTCGACGTAGTCGGCGGCGGCGTCGAACAGCGCCACGATGCCGTCGAGGTCGCGGTCGGCCTGCGCGCCGACCGGACCGCCGCGTTCGGACGCCGCGGCCCACTTGCGCTCGAGTCCGGTGGCCTGCCACGCCTCCCACAGCACGTCCTCGATGCCGCCGCCGCGGCGCGCGGCCTCCCGGGCCTTGCGCAGCACGGCCTGGGCCTTCTTCAGCGGCGCCGCCTCGACGTCGGTGAGTCCGCGCTCGAGCCGTTCGGCGTTTTCGCCCTCGTCGTCGACGAGCAGCAGTCGCAGCAGTTCGGCGGAGTCGCGGTCGCCCCCGGCGGCGAGCTCGACACGGCGCAGGCCGCGGCGCAGGCGGCGCAGGGCGACCGGTTCGGCTCCGCCGACGGGCCCGGACAGCAGGGCGAGCGCCTCCTCGCCGCCGAACGGCAGCCCGGACAGTGCCCGCAGTACGAGCAGCAGCCCGGCGACGCCGTGCTGGCGGGCCAGCGGCAGCTCGGAGGCGGCCGTGGTCACCGGCACGCCGGCCGCCAGCAGGGCGCGCCGCAGCGGGGCGAGCGAGCGCGGCACCGACCGCACCACGACGGCCATCCGGGACCACGGCACCCCGTCGACGAGGTGGGCGCGGCGCAGCGTGTCGGCGACGAGCGCGGCTTCCTTCGCCGGCGTCGGCAGCACCCGGACCCGCACGGTGCCCGGGTCGTCCGACGGGACGGCGGGTGCGCCGCGGTGCGGCGGGAGGCCGGACAGCCGGCGGGTGATACGGCCGACGAGTTCGGCCACCTCGGGGGCGGCGCGGTGGTTGGTGCCGAGCACCACGCGGCGGCTCGGGTCGTCGTCGACCAACGCGGCGAGGAAGGCCGGGTCGGCGCCACGGAAGGTGAACACCGCCTGGTCCGGATCGCCGGCGACGGTGGTGGTGCGGGTGCCGAGCCCGACGACGCGCACCAATTGCGCCGCCTGCGGGTCGAGATGCTGGGCGTCGTCGACGAGCAGGTGCCGGATCCGGGACCGTTCCCGTGCGAGCAGGTCGGGGTCGGTGACGAACGCGGCGAGGGCCGCCCCGACGAGTTCGGCGGCGTCGAGGGCGGGCGCGGTGGCCTCGGGCGCCTCGATGCCGACCGCGCCGCGCAGCAGCATGATCTGCTCGTACCGGGCGGCGAATTCGCCGACGGCGACCCACTCCGGCCGCGACCGCCGCTGCCCGAGCTCGATCAGGTCCTCGGGACCGAGGCCGCGTTCGTTGGCGCGCAGCATCAGGTCCCGCAGCTCCACCGCGAAGCCGGTCATGCCGAGCGCGGGCCGCAGCCGCTCGGGCCACATGCCCGCGCCGTCGTCGAGATCGCCGCGCAACAGCTCGCGCAGGACGGCGTCCTGCTCGGCGCCGGTGATCAGGCGCGGGGGCGGGTTGCCGTGCGTGGACGCCTGCAGCCGCAGCACCGCGAACGCGTACGAGTGGACGGTCCGCACCAGCGGTTCCCGCGTGGCCCGGGGACCACCGGGAACCGCCCCCACGCGGAGCAACCCGGCGGTGATCGCCTCTCGCACCTCGGTCGCGGCGCGCCGGGAATGGGTGAGCACCAGCACCGACTCCGGGTCGGCGCCGGCGGCGATCCGGGACACGGCCAGGTCCACGAGCAGCGCGGTCTTACCCGTCCCGGGGCCGCCCAGCACCTGCCACGGCCGCCACTGCGGCATGGGCGGCGAATCGGCGAACACCCGCTGCACGTCCTCGGGCCACTGTCGCTGCGGCGGCGCCTCGTCCGGCCTCGGCACCAGCCGCACCTCGGCCTGCCGGGGCCGGGCGTCGGGGCGGATGTCGGCGTCGGTCATGGGGCCATTCCAGCAGACGGGACCGACACCGCCGCGGAGCGGCGAATCCCGCACCGCCGCGAAGCGGCGAATCCCGCACCGCCGCGGAGCGGCGAATCCGACAAGGCCGCGGAGCGGCGAATCCGACAAGGCCGCGGAGCGGCGAGTCAGCCGGGCAACGGAACGTTCTGCAGCCGGACCTGACCGCGCGCCAGGGTCCTGCCGCTCTCGGTGCCGGTGACGGTGACGAGCCACAGCTGCTGGACGCGGCCCTGCTGAAGCGGTTCGGCGACGACGTCGACGCGCTCCCCCGTGCTCGAGCGCAGGAAGTCGGTGCTGTTGTGCACCCCGACCGCGAACTGGCCGCGGTCCTGGACAGCGGCGCTGGCCCCGACGCTGGCCGCGGATTCGACGGCGGTGGTGTAGACACCGCCGTGCACGACGCCCCACGGAGTGTGATGGTCCCGGCTCAGATCGATGTGTCCGGTGACCCGGGTGCCGGAGACCTCGTCGAGCACGAGGCCCGCCGCCTGCAGGAAGGCGCTGCCGGCGGGGAGATCGGTAGAGGTGGTGTCCATGGCGTCACGCTAACTTCTGAAATTACAGTTAGCAAGGGTCTAGCCTCGATGCATGCGCTGGTTGGAGACGGACACCGCGAACTGTTCCGTGCAGCGGACACTGGACGTGATCGGCGAGAAGTGGACCCTGCTCGTCCTGCGGGAGGCGTTCAACGGCGTGCGCCGGTTCGACGACATGCGGCGGCACGTCGGGGTGTCCGAGCCGATCCTGGCCGACCGCCTGCGCAAACTGGTGGCCGCGGGAATCCTGCGCCCGGTGCCGTACCGGCAGGCCGGACACCGCACCCGCAACGAGTACCGGCTCACCGACAAGGGTCTGGACCTCTTCCCCGTCCTCGTCGCCCTGCTCCAGTGGGGCGACCGCTACTGCGCCGACGAGGACGGGCCCCCCGTGGTGGTTCGCGACCGGGTGAGCGGCCGGCCCGTCGCCGCGGTGGTCGTTCCCGCCGGCACGGCCGGACTGACCGCCCGCGAGACCGAATCGACCCCGGGTCCGGGAGCCCGGCCCGTCCCCGCCGACCGGCCGCACCGGTCCCGCGCGAGCGCATCGGCTGCCACCGGAACCGGCCGCGGCCCTGACACAATCGACGGGTGAACGAACTGCACACCCATCTGTTCGGCCCCGCCGACGGTCCGCAGCTGCTCGCCCTGCACGGCCTCACCGGTCACGGCCGGCGCTGGGAGCACCTCGCGTCGGAGCACCTGCCCCAGGCCCGGGTCATCGCGCCGGACCTGCGCGGGCACGGCCGCTCCCCGTGGACGCCGCCGTGGAACTTCGAGACGCACGTGCGGGACCTGCTCGCCGTCCTCGACGCCCACGCCTCGGGTCCGGTGCTGGTGGTCGGGCATTCGTTCGGCGGCGCCCTCGCCGTGCATCTGGCGGCGACCGCCCCCGAGCGGGTGCGCGGGCTGGTGCTACTGGATCCGGCGATCGGGCTGCCGCCGGAACGCATGCTCGAGATCGCGGAGCTGACCGTGCAGCACCCCGACTACACCGACGCGGCCGAGGCCCGCGCCGACAAGACGAACGGCGCGTGGGGCGAGGTCGATCCCGCGCTGCTCGACGCCGAACTCGCCGAGCACCTGATCACCCTCGACTCGGGCCGGGTCAACTGGCGCCTGTGCGTTCCCGCCCTGGTGACGTCGTGGAGCGAGCTGGCGCGTGAGTTCGTCCTGCCACCGGCGCACCTGCCCACGATCGTCGCGCGGGCCGCGAGGGTGCAGCCGCCGTACGTGACCGACGAGTTCCGGGCCGCCCTCGCCGACCGCCTCGGCACGAACCTCACGGCGCTCGACATCGACTGCGACCACATGATCGATCAGGCACGACCGGAGGAGACCGCGGCCCTCGTCCGGAAGCTGCTGTAGATGCCGGCAACGAGCGAGGCGGACGTCGAACGCGTCCGGGAGCTGGTGGCCTCCGTCCCCGAGGGCCGCGTGACCACCTACGGCGACGTCGCCGCGGCGGCCGGCCTGTCCAGCCCGCGCACCGTGGGCTGGATCATGCGGACCGACAGCGCGGACCTGCCGTGGCACCGGGTGGTCCCGGCCTCCGGAAGGCCCGCCGCGCACCTGGCCCACCGGCAACTCGCCCGGCTCGAGCTCGAAGGCGTGCCGATCCGCGACGGCCGGGTCGATCTCGCGGCGGCGCGGCACCGCTTCTGAGCCGGCTCACACCAGCGGTGGTGCCGCTCGCCGCGGCTCGAGGACGGCCGCGCCGAGCCCGGCCAGCACGTCGACCGCGGCGAGCAGTTCCGCGACCGGCCGGGTGAACGGCAGGCGCTGATGGTCGTCGAACGCGTGGCCGGTGCCGAATCGGGTGCCCGGCAGCAGGACGAGTCCCTGCCGTTCCGCCGCGGCGACGAGGCGGGTGGAACCGATGCCGTCCGGCAGCCGGCACCACAGCGACAACCCGCCCGCGGGCGGGACGAACCGCCACCCGGGCAGGCGTGCGGCGACGGCCGCGGCGAGCGCCTCCTGACGGGCGCGCAGCCCGGCGCGGCGCTCGTCGAGGATCCGCTGCCACTGCGCGAACAACTCCACGGCGGCGAGCTGGTCGAGGATCGAGACGCCGAGCTGGCGTCGCAGCAGCACCTCCCGCACGCGCGCGACGGTCGCCCGGTCGCCGCGCACCCAGCCGATCCGGATGCCGCCCCAGACCACCTTGCTCAACGAGCCGACGTGCACGGTGGCCGCGTCCGGGACCGCCGCCCCGAACGGCTCGATGTCGTCGCCGGCGAACGACAGCTCCGCGGCGACCTCGTCGACGACGGTCAGGACGCGGTGCCGCCACAGGGTCGCGGCGAGGGACCGCCGCGCGGCCACGCTCAGGCTCGCACCGGTCGGATTGGCGTGGTCGGGCATCAGGTACGCGACGGTCGGGGCGTGCTGCCGCGCGGCGCGATCGGCCTCGTCGACGATCACATCCGGATCGTCGACGTCGACGGGCACGGCGACGGACTGGGCTCCGGTCGCCGCGATCGTCTCGAGCGCGCCGGGATGGCTCGGATGCTGGTGCAGCACCCGTCGTCCCGCCCCGACGACGGTGTGCAGGACGGCGTCGAGTCCGTCCGCCGCGGCGGCGGTGATCAGCACCTGCTCGGGGTCGGTCGGCAGTCCGCGGGCGGTGTACCGCGCCGCGACGGCGGCACGCAGCTCGGGCAGGCCGCTCGGCGCGTATCCGTGACCGGCCAGCAGGTCGGGCAGCCGGGTCTGCGCGACCGCGTAGGCGGCGGTCAGCAGGGACGACGCCTCCGGGGCGGCGTTGCCCAGGTCCAGCACGCCGGGCACGGGGGCGCCGAGCGCGGTGCCCCACGGCTGCCGGCCGTCGGGAGCGGCAACGAACGTGCCCGCCCCGTGCCGGGTGAGCGCCCAGCCGTCGTCGCGCAGGTCGCCGTAGGCGGCGGCCACCGTGACGCGGCTGACGCCGAGCGCGTCGGCCAGCGCCCGCTCGGCGGGCAGGCGCGCGCCGACCGGGAGCCGGCCGTCGGCGATGCGGCGGCGCAGCGCGGCGGCGACGGCCCGGTACAGCGGACCGCGGTCGGCTCCGACGTCGCCGAGCAGCGCCGCGAGCCGGGCCGCGGACGGGGTGGCGGACACGTCCTTCATACAGTCCACTTTCGCACGGTGGACCGGAATCTCCGGTCCACCGGCCCGAGAGAATAGGACCATGATCTTCCTGGTCGTTCTCCTCACCGCGCTCAGCCTGGCGGCGGCCACCTGGACAGTGCTGGACACCGCGCAGGGCGGCCGGTGCGGTATCGGCGGGCCGCCGCGCAGTCACCACACGCCCGACTGACCGCCCCGGCACACCGCGCCGGCCCGCGTCGGGCAGCATGAGCTCATGAGTTCGCTGACCGACGTCGAGGCCGTCATCGTCGCGGGCGGACGCGCGACCCGCATGGGCGGCGTCGACAAGCCCGCACTCGTCGTCGGGGGCCGGCGCATGCTCGACATCGCGCTGGCCGCTGTGCGCGGGTGCCGCCGGATCACCGTCGTCGGACCACGGCGCGACGATCTCGACCCGGCAGTGGTCCAGGTCCAGGAGCAGCCCGCCGGGGCCGGGCCCGTCGCCGCCCTCGCCGCCGCGGGTCTTCACGCACCGGTGGTGCTGGCCCTCGCCGCCGACCTGCCGTTCCTCACCGCGGACACGGTCACCGCACTGGTGGAGACCCTGCGCGGCGCCCCCGGAGCCGACGCGGCGTTCGCTGTCGACGACTCGGGCCGGATCCAGTTCCTGCTCGCCGCGTGGCGTGGTCCCGCGCTCGCCGGCCGCCTCGCCGCGCTGGGGACGGATCCGGCCAATCAGCCGATGAAGGCCCTGCTGCCGGAGCGCTACGTCACGGTTCCGGTGGCGGGGACCGCGGACTGCGACACCCCGCAGGAGCTCGCGCAGGCCCGCGCCGCGCGTCCCGGGCTCGTCGCGGCCGACCCCGCCGCCGCCCGCGCGGAGATCCGGCGGTCGTTGCCGCGGTTGCCGGTCCGCACCGTGGCGCCCCAGGCGGCGGAGGGTGCCACCCTCGCCGCGCCACTCGTCGCCGCCGAGGCCCTGCCGCGGGCCGCGGTGTCGGCGATGGACGGGTACGCCGTCGCCGGCGACGGTCCGTGGCTGCTGCGCGCCGAGGTCCACCGGGCCGGCGCGACCGAGCCGTTCACCCTGCACGACGGCCAGGCCGCGCGGATTGCCACCGGTGCCTACCTGCCGCCCGGCGCGACGACGGTGGTGCGCGACGAACACGTCGAGGTGACCGACGGCACCGTGACCCGGATGCCCGGCGCCCCGGTGCGCGACGACGCGCGCCGTCGCGGGGAGGACTGGGCGCCCGGTCACGTGCTCGCCGAGGCGGGCACCGCCCTGGGCCCGGCGGTGGTCTCCGCTGCGCTGAGCGGCGAGGTGACCGCCGTGCCGGTCCGCGGGCCCGTCCGGGTCCACGTGGTCGTCACCGGCGACGAGATCCGCCGCGACGGGCCGCTGCGCGACGGCCAGACCCGCGATTCTCTCGGCCCCGTCCTGCCGCGGTTCGTGCAGTGGTGCGGCGCCGCCGTCGCCGGCGAGGCGCACCTGCGCGACACCGTCGATGGGTTCGACCGGCTGCTCCGCGAAGCCACCGACGTCGACACGATCGTCGTCACCGGGGCGACCGGCGGCGGGGCCGCCGACCAGCTGCGGGCGGCGCTGGCCCGCGCCGGCGCGGCGATCGTCGTCGATCGGGTCCGGTGCAAGCCGGGCGGTTCCCAGGTGACAGCGGTGCTGCCGGACGGTCGTGTGGTGCTCGGCCTGCCCGGCAACCCGGTCGCGGCCGTCGCGACGCTGCTGGTGATGCTGCCCGCCGTCGTCGACGGGCTGACCGGACGACGGCCGGAGCCACCGTGGACCGCGCCGCTCGCCAACGCCTCGCAGGTGAGCGGCGACGTCACCCGGCTGCTGCCGGCGACACAGACCGACGACGGGCTGTGGGTGTGCGACAACGCGATCCGCACCGCACACCTGGCGGGGCTGATCGGGCGACGGGCGATCGCGCTCGTGCCGCCCGGCGCGGCGGACGGCGATCCGGTGGAACTGGTGCCGCTGCCACACTGACCGGCGCGCCGGTCAGGCCGGGTGCGCGAGGACCCGGTATCCGGTCTCGTGGAGCCGCCGGTGCTCCGGCCACCGGTCGCGGGTCCAGCCGGGTTCGGTGTGGGCCGCGACGATCGCGGCGGTCGTCGCGGCGTGCAGGTCGAACTCGAGGTCGCGGCGCAGTTCCGGCAGGACGGTCCGCTCCCCCGCCGTGCGCGCCTGCACGATGGTGGCGACCGTCTCCGCGACCCGCGCGTCGGCGCAGCGCAGCACGCGACGATGCGCGAACGGCAGCACGACCCACAGCACCGCGACGGCGACGAGCACGCCGATCACCGTCTCGAGCAGGCGGTCGCGGGCCACCACGGCGAAGTCGTGCGGCACCCCGGCGCCGCCGAGCAGCAGCGCGAGCGGAGTGATGAACACCATCGCCACGCCGTAGTTCCGGACCAGGTACTCCTCGGTTCCGGCGAGCAACACCGCGACCACCACGACGAGCGCGACGGCCGTCGGGGCGGCCCACACGACCGCGGCCAGCACGCCCAGACCCACGACGGTGCCGGCGAACCGGTGCAGGCCCCGGTAGCTGCCCAGCACCCGGTCGGGTCCCTGATGCAGCACCATCGCCGCCGTGATCACCGCCCAGTCCGGCCGCCCGACATCGCACGCGAGCGCCAGTGCGCCCGCGACGGGACCGGCCACGACGAGGCGGAGGACGATGGTCCAGGATCGACTGCCGGGCCGGGCGGCCCGCGCCAGCCGGTATCGCGCCGACGGGCGCGGCAGCGGTGGTTGCGGCCGCAGATCGTCGGTCTCGGAGGCGGCACCCTCGTCGGTTCCTGCGACGACCGTCGCGAGCCGCAGGTGCGCCGCTCGGAGCGTCCGGGTCAGCGGATGCGCGCCCCCGCCCAGCCGCCCGTCGTGCAGGCACATCCACGCGGCGTGCAGCGCCCGGACCGCCTCGTGCCGCGGCCCGGTCTCCGCCGGGGCGCGCAGGCAGGCGTCGACGGCCTCCACGGCCGCCGCCACCGCGGCACGCTCGGGTGCGCGGGGCCGAGCCAGCGCGCCCGACATCGACACCACCACTGCCGTGCCCGCGCCGGCCGCGGTCCACGACACGACCGCACCGACCGGCACGCCGGCGCTCGGCAGTGCCGCCGCGATCTCCAGGGTGAGCAGCGGCAGGAACGCACCGGGTGCACCGAAGCGCAGCGCGTCGACCAGGAAGGCGCCCACGGCGACGACCGCCGTCATCACCGCCACGAGCAGGAGCCACGTCCATTCCGAGCCCGAATGCACGAGCGTGCCGACACCGGCGCCCAGACCGGCCAGCGCGACGAGCACCGCCGCGACGACCATCACCACCTGCCACCGCGCCCGGTAGGCGCGGCCCTCGCCGTAGACGACGGCGAACGCCCCGAGGGCGGCCGTCGCGGCGACGGGCCCGTGACCGAGCGCGAGGCCTGCCAGGCCGGGCAGCGCCACCGCGGCGGCCGCGCGCAGGGCACCGGGCCAGCGCCGGCCCCGCCGGGGCACCCCGAGCAGGAGCGTCCGCGCAGGCCCCGGCGCCGGGATCGGCGGGCTCGCCGCGTCACTCCGGGACCCGGCTCCCGGATCTGTCACCGCTTCGGACACGAGGATCGACGATACGGCGCGCACCCGCGGTCGGCGGCGCCGTGTCGGCAAGGTCACCCGCGCAGCGGGCCTCCGGCGAGCAGCGCCGTCGCCGCCGACCGGTACCGCTCGGCCACCAGGCGCACGATCGAGTCGTGCACCCCGAGCGGGGCCGCCACCCCGTCGGCGCCCGCATCGGCGAGACGCGCGTGGAACAGCCCGTCGGCGAGCAGGTACGAGGCGACGAACACCCGGCGCGCACCCGCGGCGCGCAGTCCGGCGACGACGTCCGGCACGCGCGGGGCACCCGTGGCGACGTACCCGACGCGCACGGCGACGCGCGCGAGGGCCGACAACATGTCCGCGGCCCGTCGCACGTCGCCGAGGGCGCGGGGGTCGGAGGAGCCCGCCGCGGCGAGCACCACCGCGTCACCGGGTTTCCAGCCGGCCGCGGAGAGCCGGTGCAGCAGCACCCGTGCGAGCACCGGGTCGGGTCCGAGCGCGCGGGTGACCGCCACGGCGGGATGCCCACTGTCGGCGACCTCGCGTGGCACGTCGGCGTGCACGTGGTAGCCGGAGGCGAGGAAGGCGGGCACCAGCACGGTGGGCCGGCCGGAATCGCGCAGCACCTCCGCCGGCGAGGGTCCGAGGACGTCGACGAACGCGACGCGGGTGGCGCCCACGTCGCGGGAGACGGCGTCGGCGAGGGACGCGATCATCTCGACGCCGCGCGGATTGCGCGTGCCGTGAGCGACGAGCAGCAGGGCCGGGTCGATCATGGTCACAACTCCTGATCCGGAACGGGGTCGGCCGGAGACGATGCCCCTAGCCGAGCGGGTATTCCTTGTCGGCGCAGCCCACCGGGTCGACCGCGAGCCGGTAGCCACGCTTGACGACGGTCTGCACGATCGTGGGGGCGCCGAGCGCGGACCGCAGCCGCGCCACGGCGGTCTCCACGGCGTGGGTGTCGCCGCCACCGCCGGGCAGCGCGGCGAGCAGTTCCTCACGCGAGACGACCCGGCCGGGCCGGGCGGCGAGGGTGCGCATCAGCGCCATCGCGGCGGGCGCCAGGCAGCGGATCTCGCCGTCGACCACGACGCAGCGGCCGCGGACGCTGAGGACGTGCCCCCCGGCCTCGATGCGGTGGGCGCGCCGCGGCAGCTCTTCGGCCAGGTGCCGGGCGAGGGATCCGAGCCGGGCCCGGGCCGGTGCCGAGACCGGCACCTCCAGCTCGACCAGCGGCGCGGCCGTCACGGGCCCCACGCACACCGCGGTGACCCCGGTGCGCAGCGCGCGCAGCATCAACTCGAGCATGCCGGTGGCCTTGGAACGCATCAGCAGCGACGCGACGGCCGGCGCGCTGGTGAAGCTCACCGCGTCGATGCTGTGGTCGGCGATCTGCTCGATGAGCCGGTCCAGCGCGGTGGGGTCGTCGGGCGGGGTCCACCGGTACACCGGGACCGCCACCACGTCGGCACCGGCGTCGCGCAGCACCTCGCACAGGTCCGCGCCGGGTTCCCACTCGGTGCGGGCGCCGTGCAGCTGCACCGCGATCCGCACCCCCTCCACACCCTCGGCCAGCAGGTGCTCGAGCACCTCCGCGGACGACTCCGACGCCGGCGACCACTCCTCCCGCAGGTCGGCGGCCCGGATCGCGCCGGTGACCTTCGGCCCGCGGGCCAGGATGCGGCTGCCGCCCAGGGCCTCGCCGAGCTGCTCGGCGAGGCCCCAGCCGTCCGCGGCCCCCATCCAGCCGCGGAAGCCGATCGCCGTGGTGGCCACGGTGATGTCCGGCGGGGTGTCGAGGATGTCGCGCGTCACGCGCTCGAGCTCGGCGTCGTCCGCGAGCGGGATGATGCGGATGGCGGGTGCGTGGACAACCTCCGCGCCGCGCCGGGTGAGCAGGGTGGCGAACTCGTCGGCGCGGCGTGCGGCGGTGATGCCGATCGTGAAGCCGTGCAGCGGCGCGTTGTCCTCGCTCACGAACGCTCGCCGTAACCGCGGTGCACGGGCACGAGGCTGTGGATCTGGACGACACCGGCCCACACCCGCACGTCGTACACGGGCAGGCGGACCGACGGATCGTCGAGGCAGCGTCCGTCGTCCAGCGAGAAGACCTGCTTGAGCAGCGGCGAGGCGACGGTGGGCTCGCCGCTGCGGTCGCCGACGATCCCACGCGACATCACCGCGGCGCGGCCGAACGGATCGAAGTTGCCCACCGCCCGCAGACTGCCGTCGTCGAGCCGGAACAGCGCGGCCTGCTCGCCGCCGCGCAACAGCACGGCGACGCCGCGGCCGGGGATGAGGTGACTGAGCGGGCACGCCGACGTCCACTCCAGACGCCCGTCGTACACGCTGGCACGCGACGCGCGCTCGGGGGTGTGCGTCTCGATGACGGTCATGAATGTCCTCCTTGGAACTACGGACGGAATTCTCCGGGGCCGGTGTTTCTCGGGCGTTAACCCGAGATTCCCTCACGGTAAGAGGGCATTCCGACCAGCACCGGCACCTTCCGCTTGCCCGAGTCGTCGAACCGCACGGTCGGGTCGGCCACCTCGGGCGCGTTGACGAACGACACGAACCGGGACAGCTTCTCGGGGTCCTCGAGCACTCCCTTCCACTCGTCCCGGTACCCGGCGACGTGCTTGGCCATCGCCGCCTCGAGCTCGTCGCCGATGCCGAGGCTGTCCTCGCACACCACCGCCCGGAGGTGCTCGAGCCCACCCTCGAGGGACTCGAGCCAGGGCGCGGTGCGCTGCAGGCGATCGGCGGTGCGCACGTAGAACATCAGGAACCGGTCGATGTACTTGACGAGCGTCTCGTCGTCGAGACCACCGGCGAGCAGCTGCGCATGCTTGGGCGACTGGCCGCCGTTGCCGCACACGTACAGGTTCCAGCCGTTCTCCGTGGCGATCACCCCGACGTCCTTGCCGCGCGCCTCGGCGCACTCGCGGGCGCAGCCGGAAACGCCGAACTTGAGCTTGTGCGGTGAGCGCAGCCCGCGGTAGCGCAGCTCGAGGTCGACCGCCATGCCGACCGAGTCCTGCACGCCGTACCGGCACCACGTCGAGCCCACGCAGCTCTTCACGGTGCGCAGGGACTTGCCGTACGCCTGGCCGGATTCCATGCCGGCGTCGACGAGCCGCTGCCAGATGAGCGGCAGCTGCTCGACCCGCGCACCGAACAGGTCGATGCGCTGGCCGCCGGTCATCTTGACGTACAAGCCGAAGTCGCGGGCGATCTCGCCGATGACGATGAGCTGCTCGGGGGTGCACTCCCCGCCGGGCATCCGCGGCACCACCGAGTAGGTGCCGTTCTTCTGGATGTTGGCCAGGAAGTGGTCGTTGGTGTCCTGCAGCGCCGCCTGCTGCCGGCCCAGGATGTGGTCCGAGTCGGTCGAGGCGAGGATCGAGGCGACGACGGGCTTGCAGATGTCGCAGCCGGTCCCCTGGCCGTACTTGGAGATCAGTGCCGAGAACGTGCGGGTGTTCGTGGCCTGCACGATCTGGAACAGCTCGGCCCGGGACTGCTCGAAGTGCTCGCACAAGGACTTCGACATGACCACACCGGACGCCGCGAGGAGCTGCTTGACGGTGGGCAGGCAGCCGCCGCACGTGGTGCCGGCGCCGGTGCAGGCCTTGACCTGGGCGATGTCGCACGCGCCGTCCGCGATGGCACCGCAGATCGTCCCCTTGGTGACTCCGTTGCAGGAGCACACCTCGGCGTCGTCGGGCAGCGACCCGGCGCCCGGCTTCTCTCCCGCCGGGGAGATCAGCGCCGCGGGGTCGCCGGGCAGCTCCCGGCCGACGAGCGGCCGCAGCGACCCGTACGCGGAGGCGTCGCCGACGAGGATGCCGCCGAGCAGTGTCTTCGCGTCGTCCGAGACGACCAGCTTGGCGTAGGTGCCCTTCGCGGCGTCCGACAGCACGACCTCGAGGGCGCCCGGAGTGGTGGCGTGCGCGTCGCCGAAGCTCGCGACGTCGACGCCGAGCAGCTTGAGCTTCGTGGACAGGTCGGCGCCCGGGAACTCGGCGGCGCCGCCGAGGAGCCGGTCGGCCACCACCTCGGCCGTGCTGTAGCCGGGGGCGACGAGGCCGTAGCAGGTGCCCTCGACGGCCGCGCACTCGCCGATCGCGTAGACCGCGTCGTCGGTCGTGCTGCGGCAGCCGAGGTCGGTGCGGACACCGCCGCGCGGGCCCAGCTCGAGCCCCGCGTCGCGGGCCAGCCCGTCCTGGGGACGGACGCCTGCGGAGAACACGAGCAGCGCGGCGTCGATCACCGACCCGTCGGACAGTTCCACCCTCAACCCGCCGGGGCCCTCGGTGATGCCGGCGGTGCCGACGCCCGTGTGCACCGTCAGCCCGAGATCGGTGACGAGCCGGGCGAGGAGCGCACCGCCGCCCTCGTCGACCTGCAGCGGCATGAGCCGGGGGGCGAACTCGACGACGTGCGGCGTCATGCCCAGCATCCGCAGCGCGTTGGCCGCCTCGAGGCCGAGGAGCCCGCCGCCGACGACGACGCCGACCGCTCCCGGAGCGGCCCGCTCCGCGCCGGCCCGGATGCCGTCCAGGTCGTCGAGGGTCCGGTAGACGAAGCACCCGGCCAGATCCTTGCCGGGAATCGGCGGGACGAAGGGGTACGAGCCGGTGGCCAGGACGAGCGCGTCGTACCCGATCACCTCACCGGCGTCGGTGGTGACGGTGCGCCCGGCACGGTCGATCGCCGCGGCCCGGGTGCCGATCCTCAGCTCGACCAGGTCGTCGCCCTCGTACTCGTTGCCGGCGAGGGCGAGTTCCTTCGAATCCCACGAGCCGACATAGGAGGACAGTCCCACGCGGTCGTAGGCGGGCAGCGGTTCCTCGCACAGCACCGTCACCGACCAGAGGTTCTTCTCGTCGCGGGCGCGCAGCGCCTCGACGAAGCGGTGGCCCACCATGCCGTGTCCGACGACGACAACAGACTTGTGGCTCATACCGTTTCCTTCTTCCTTGCGTACGTGATGGGGGGCCGGCCGCGGTCAGACGCGGGTGGCCACCGTGTCGGCGGTGACGTCGCGCGGTGCGGGCGTCTCCGCGGGCGGGGCGGTGGGTCGGCGCAGGAACACGGCCCAGGTGACGACGATGCAGACCAGGTAGAAGGCGAGGAACACCCAGAACGCCATGGTCGCCGACTTGGCTTCGCTGCTGTAGGACGCGCGCAGCACCAGGTTGATCCCGACGCCGCCGAGTCCGCCGATGGCGCCGGCGAATCCGATCAGGGCGCCGGACATGCTGCGCGCCCATGCGGCCTTCCCGGCCCGGTCGAGCGAGTCGAGGCTCTGCGCCTTGGCCTCGAAGATGGACGGGATCATCTTGTAGACGGAGCCGTTGCCGATGCCCGAGAGCAGGAACAGGGCGATGAACCCGAGGACGAAGGTCACCATGATGCCGCCGGTGGCGGCGCCGGCGGTGGCGTCGTCGAGGGTGCCGGCGGTGACGAGCAGTCCCGCCGCGAGGGCCATTGCCGCGAACGTGTACAGCGTGATCCGGCCGCCCCCGATCCGGTCGGCCAGCTTGCCGCCGAGGGGCCGGGCGATCGAGCCGAGCAGCGGGCCGATGAACGCGATCTGCGCGGCGTGCAGGGAGGCCTCGGCGGCGGTCGCGCCCCCGGCCAGGAAGTTGATCTGCAGCACCTGCCCGAACGCGAAGCTGAAGCCGATGAAGGAGCCGAAGGTGCCGATGTAGAGGAAGCTGAGGATCCACGAGTCGCGGTACCTCAGGGATTCGCCCATCGCCCGCAGGTCGGCGCGCTGGTCACCGAGGTTGTCCATGAACAGGGCCGCGCCGAGCGCGGCGAAGGCACACAGCACCAGGTAGACGGCACACACGATCCACGGCTCGGTGTTGCCGACGGTGGCGATGACGAGCAGGCCGACGAGCTGGACCACCGGCACGCCGATGTTGCCGCCGCCCGCGTTCAGGCCCAGCGCCCAGCCCTTGAGCCGCTGCGGGTAGAAGGCGTTGATGTTGGTCATCGACGAGGCGAAGTTGCCGCCGCCGAGTCCGGCGACCGCGGCCACCACCAGGAAGGTGGTGTACGAGAAGCCGGGGTTGAGCATCAGGTACAGGGCCGCGACGGTGGGGATCAGCAGCACCAGCGCGCTGAACACCGTCCAGTTCCGACCGCCGAACCGGGCCGTGGCGACGGTGTAGGGAATGCGTAGCAGCGAGCCCACCAGGGTGGGCACCGCGACGAGGAAGAACTTGCCGGCGGGATCGATGCCGTAGACGTCGGCCGGCATGAACAGCACCATCACGGACCAGATGGACCAGACGGAGAAGCCGACGTGCTCGGCCAGGACGGACCAGATCAGGTTCCGCTTCGCGATCTCCTTGCCGCCGGCTTCCCATGCCGCCGTGTCCTCGGCGTCCCAGTGTTCGATGCGGTGCTTGCGCGCGAACTTCGCACGCAGGCCTTCGGTCGGTGATACTCCGGTCGTTGCGGCCACCCCATGCCCCTTCCTCGGGTCGGTATCGATGGACCCAAGGTAGGAAACGGGTGTTGCCGCGGTGCTGCCCTTGGTGACTGCCGCGTCAAGAGATGCTCACCTGCGGCAGGAGGCCTCCGTGAGGTCGGCGCCGCGGGTGCTCGCGGGCTGTGGACCGGCACCGGAACCGCCCCAGGTGTCCTCGACGTACCGGGGCCGGCAGGCGACCCGGCCGGCGACGAGCACCACGAGCGCCGCACACCCGAGGAACGCGAACGGCGCCGTCCAGCCGCCGGTGGCCTCGCGCAGCACACCGACCAGCACCGGGCCGAGACACGCGACGGTGTAGCCGAGACCCTGGGTGAAGCCGGACAGTGCGGCGGACGCTGCGTGGGTGCGGGTGCGCAGGTTGATCAGGGTGAGCGCCATGGGGAACGTGGTCGGCCCGACGCCGATCGCCAGCACCCACAGCGCCGTGGCCGTCAGCGGCGCGAGCAGCAGACCGGTGAACCCCACCGCGTAGCACGCCACGCACACGACGACGAGCGGGAACGGATCCCGCATGCGGGCGCACGCGGCGGGAGCGACGAACGAGGCGGTCAGGCCGACGAACGAGAACAGGGCGATCATGGCGCCGCCGAGCGCCTCGCTGCCGCCGGCGTCGAGCAGCACCGCGGGGATCCAGGTGAACATCGAGTAGGTGATCAGCGAGGTCATGCCGAACATGCCGGCCATGCCCCACGCGACGGGCGAGCGCCACACCCGGCCGGGCGTGGGCTGGGAGTGCGGCGCGTCGCCGGCGGCCGGACGCGTGCCGCGGGCCCGGTACAGGACGCCGATCCACGGGATCGCCGCGGCGAACGCCCACGCCGCCCACAGCCCGATGGACCAGCGCCACCCGGCGGCCTCGGCGACGGGGACCGCCGCGAGGGCCGGCAGCACCGTCCCGATCTGGACGCCGACGATGTACACGGTGCTCACGACCGCGAGCCGGTCGGAGAAGTACCTCTTGACCAGTGGCGGGATCACCACGTTGCCGACCCCCATCCCGGCGAGCGCGAGCGCGGAGAACGCGAGCAGTGTCCACGTCTCGTGGGTCAGCGCGCGCGCTGCCATGCCGAATCCGGCGGCCAGCATCGCGACGAGGGCCGTGGCCTCGAGCCCGGCCCGGCGCGCGATGACGGGGGTGAGCAGCCCGAACACCGCGAACATCGCGGTCGGCACCATGCCGAACACGCCCACCACGGCGGGCGCGAAACCGAGCTCGGCGCGGATCTGCTCGGCGAGCGGGCTGAACGAGGTCACGGCGAGGCGCAGCGTGAGCGCGGACATCACGATCGCAACGAAGACCAGGAGCCGTCCCCGCAGGAGGGACGGGGACGAGGATCCGGCACCGGTGACAGCCACGAGCGAAATCATAGGATGACCCGACGTCTATCGTCGAAGGTGTTTTCCGGATGCAGGAAGGATCCCCATGCGCACCGTGCGACGCACCAGCCTCATCGCCCAGGTCACCGAGCAGTTGCGCGACCAGATCCGTACCGGCGCCTGGGCGGTGGGCACCCGCATCCCTCCCGAACCCGCCCTGGCCGAGCTGACCGGGACGGGCCGCAACACCGTGCGCGAAGCCGTGCAGGCGCTCGTGCACTCGGGGCTGCTGGAGCGGCGGCAGGGCTCGGGCACCTACGTCGTCGCCACCTCGGAGGTGGGCAGCGCTCTCGGCACCTACTTCGCCGACGCCCACGAGCAGGACGTGCTCGAACTGCGGCAGGCGCTGGACGTCACCGCCGCAGCGCTCGCCGCCCGGCGCCGCACCGACGCGGACGCCGCGCACCTGACCGAACTGTTCGACGCGCGGATGCGCGCGTGGGCCGACCCGCGTTCGGCCGCCGCCCTCGCCGCCGACGTCGCCCTGCACCGCGCGATCGCCGAGGCCAGCCACAACGCCGTGTACCTCGAGTTCTACGACTCGCTGCTGCCCGTCATCGAGGAGACGATCCGGCGCCGCGTCGACGAGACGGGGGCGGGGTTCCACGACGAGCACCGCGAGCTGGTGCTCGCCGTCGTCGCGGGAGAGCCCGGCCGCGCCACCGCCGCCGCGCTCGCGATGTTCGGGGAGCTGCGCGGCGGCGAAGGCTAGAGGAGCAGCCGCACCAGATCCGAGGTGTGTGCCAGCCCCGGGAACGCCTCCTCCGTGGAGCGCGGATGCAGGGCGTGCACGGCGAGCCGGAACATCACCGCGCGCAACAGCATCTGCGGCCATTCCGGCAGGTCCTCCCACCGGCCGATGAGCTCGTCGTCGGCCCCGCCCCACGACAGCGCGTCGACGACGGCGACACCGGCCGCCCACGACGCGGGCCGCCAGTAGGGGGTGATGTCGGTCAGGCCCGGCGCGGCGCTGCCTGCGAAGAGCACGGTGCCGAACAGGTCACCGTGCACGAGCTGATCGGGCAGGTGGACCGGCTTGCGCAGCGTCGCGAGCTGGTTGATCAGGTCGATGCTCTTGCGTCCGTCGGGAGTGACGGTTTCCGGGGCGCCGGCGGCGCGGGCGGTGCGCAGGGGCACCGCCTCCCACGCCGCGCGGTCGGCGGCGACGAACACGTCGACGTCCTCCCACGGCGCCACGGGCGGCTGCATGAGGAAGCGCGGCCGCTCCAGCTGGGCGGTGGCCGCGTGCAGCCGCAGCGACAGGGCCACCACCTCGTCGTGCCGCGGTTCGGAGGTGCCCACGATGTAGGTGTCGGCGCGCCAACCGGAGACGACGTAGCGGCCGTCGGTGGAGCGGACGGGCCGCGCCAGTCGCACCCCGTCGACCCCGAGGGTCTCGCGCACCTTCGCCGACCACGCTGCGCGGGCATGGTCGGCGACCGGCGAGAGCACCACGTCGCCGCACCGCCAGCCACCGTCCCAGTCCGCCCCGAGCGGGACCGGTTCGACGTCGCGGAGGCCGAAGGTCGAGCGCACGTGCTGCGGGGGTTCGAGGGGACTCACGGGGCACACCGTACAGTCGGCGCCGCCCCGTTGAGGGGAAGGCACTCCGTTACCCGGGGACACCATTCCCGCATCGTTATCTTCCCCGTATTCCCCTCAGTACACGGGCAGCGAAGGGTCCACCTGCTGCGCCCACGCGAGCACCCCGCCCTGCAGATGCGTGGCGTCCGCGAAACCGGCCTCCTTCAGCACCGCGAGGGCCTCGGCCGAGCGGATCCCCGTCTTGCAGTGCAGCACGATCGGCCTGTGCTGCGGCAGCTCCGCCAGCGCCTCGCCGGAGAGGATGCGGTCCTTCGGGATCAGCCGCGCCCCCTCGATGTGGACGATGTCCCACTCGACCGGCTCGCGCACGTCGATCAGCTCGATCTCCCGGTCCGACTCGAGCAGCCGGCGCAGCTCGGTCGGGGTGATGGTGGACTCGGCGAGGGCGGCTGCGCCGTCGTCCGGCACCACACCGCAGAAGGACTCGTAGTCGACCAGCTCGGTCACCGGCACCCGGCCCGGGTCGCGGCGCAACGTCACCGTCCGGTAGCTCATCGCGAGAGCGTCATAGATCATCAGGCGTCCGAGCAGCGACTCGCCGATGCCGGTGATCAGCTTGACCGCCTCGGTGGCCATGATCGACCCGACGGACGCGCAGAGCACCCCGAGCACGCCGCCCTCGGCGCAGGACGGGACCATCCCGGGCGGCGGCGCCTCCGGGTACAGGTCCCGGTAGTTCAGCCCCCGCCCGTCCGGTGCGGCCTCCCAGAACACCGACACCTGTCCCTCGAACCGGAAGATCGACCCCCATACGTACGGCTTGCCGGCGAGGACCGCGGCGTCGTTGACGAGGTAGCGGGTGGCGAAGTTGTCGGTGCCGTCGAGGATCAGGTCGTACTGCTCGAACAGTGCGACGGCGTTGCCGGGGTCCAGGCGCACCGGGTGCAGCCGCACCTCCACGTTGTCGTTGATCCCGCGGATCGTGTCGCGGGCGCTCTCCCCCTTGGGGCGGCCCACGTCGGCGATCCCGTGGATCACCTGCCGTTGCAGGTTGGACGATTCGACATCGTCGAACTCGACGATGCCGAGGGTGCCGACACCCGCCGCGGCGAGGTAGAGCAGCACCGGCGAACCCAGGCCGCCGGCGCCGATGCACAGCACCCGCGCGTTCTTCAGCCGCCGCTGCCCCACCACCCCCACCCCGGGGATGATCAGGTGCCGGCTGTAGCGGGCCACCTCCTCGCGCGTCAGGTCCGCAGCGGGTTCCACCAGAGGTGGTAATGGGCTCACGACAGCTCCTCGGCCGGCTCGATCGGGCGGTTACCCGATTGTCCCATCCTCACGCCCGCGGATACGGCCACGGGTTGAACCTGCAGGTGAGTCCGTCGCGGGGGACGAGGCCCTCGGGATCGAGGCCGGCGATGTCGTCGTTGGCGGTGCCGAAGGACTGCTGCATCATGATCGGCGCGAGGCCCCCGTCGCTGCCGCACCCCTCGTGGGCGGCGAAGCCGATGGCGTGCCCGACCTCGTGGTTGATCTGATACTGACGGTAGGAGCCGATGTCACCCTGGAATGCGACGGCGCCACGCACCCACCGCGGCTCGTTGAGCAGGACCCGGCCCAGGCCCGGGTTGTAGCACGACACCTCCAGCTCGATGTCGTACCCGCAGCCCTGCCGGATCGTCATCTGGGACGTCAGCGACACCCGGAAGTCGGGCACGCCCTGATCGACGCGACGGAACGCGAACGCCGGGTCCTGTGTCCAGCTCTTCGGGTTGGCCAGGGTCTCGTCGACCATCCGGGCGAACGCCGCGTCGCCGCCGTAGCCGGTGGCGTCGACCCCGTCCTCGATCTCCACGGTGTAGGTGTAGACGCGGCCGGTGCCGACCTGACCGCTGGTCCCGGGCACCACCCGCCAGGTGCCGGCGCCGGCCACCGTGAACGGCCCGCCGTCCGGGAGCGCGCCGGACGGCAAATCGGCGGGGAACGTGCCGTCCGCGACCGGCGCGGGCACGCCCACCACGTCGCCGGATGCGGCCGCCGCGTCCCCGGCCGCCGTGGCCTCGGGCGTGCTGCCACCGGTACGCAGCGCATCCACCAGGACGATCACCGTGAGGACCGCGAGGACGGGGATGGCGTAGGCCCGCCATCCGTAGGTCGCGACGAACCGGCCGAGCCGGGTCTGCCTGCGCACCCCGCGGTCCGGGCGCGGCGGACGAGGAACCTTCTCCCCGCCCGAGACGGGATCCCACTGAGCTCGCAGAGGCTGGTGGGAAGGGGCGCGGCTGCGTCGCCGGTCGGACGTCCGGTCCTCGGGTGTCCGGTGCGGACTGCGCACCGGGCGGCGCGGTGTGTCCGTCACGCCGGCTCCTGCTCGGTCGGTCACGGTTGCCAGACTCTCATACGGCCGTCGCCGGCCGTGCCGGGTCGCCGAGCGCGGGCGCCGACCGCCGCCACGCCGATGTGGCGCCGCGCACAGTGGGCCTTCGGCTGGGATACTCGTGGGTAGGGGTGCACGGCACCTCGAGGCCCCCCGGCCTGTAACGTGCAGAGACGATTGCACGTCGTAGTGGTAGGCATCACTTCGACGAATTTTTCGGATTGGGAGCGACATGACCGAACTCGCAGCCCGGACATCGTCCGGCCGCGCCACCAGCTCGGGCAACGGCACCGGCACTCGACGCGGCGCCCGGATGCCGCGGGACGAGCGCCGGGTCCAGCTCCTCGCTGCAGCCAGCGAAGTCTTCGTCACCCGCGGATACCACGCGGCCGGCATGGACGAGATCGCCGAGTGCGCCGGGGTCAGCAAGCCGGTGCTGTACCAGCACTTTCCCGGCAAGCTCGAACTGTACTGCGCTGTGCTGCAGAGCTACGTCGACAGCCTGATCGCCGGTGTCCGCCAGGCCCTGCGGTCGACGACCGACAACAGGCAGCGCGTCCGCGCCGCGGTGCAGGCGTTCTTCGACTTCGTCGACAACGACTCGCAGGGTTTCCGTCTGGTGTTCGAATCGGACCTGATGGGCGAGCCGCAGGTGGCCCACCGCGTGGAGCAGGCCACCGAGGCCTGCGTCGACGCGGTGTTCGACCTGGTGAGCCACGACTCCGGTCTGGACCCCTACCGGGCGCGCATCCTGGCGGTCGGCCTCGTCGGCACCAGCCAGTTCACCGCCCGCTACTGGCTCGAGGCCGCCCGGCCGATTCCGAAGGAGGACGCCGTCGACACCACGGTCGCTCTCGCCTGGGGTGGACTCTCGCACGTGCCGCTGCAGCCGGAGCTGCGCAGGCGGTAACCGGAAGGCGCCGACCAGACGGCGCCGACCCCAGGGCCGGGGCCGCGCCCGCGACGACAGAAGGGCCGGGGCAGCAGCCCCGGCCCTTCGTCGTGATGCCGTCGTTCTAGGTCGCCGCGAACCCGACCTTGCGAATGTCGGCGGGGCCGATCTCGACGTAGGTGACCCGCGCCGCCTGCACGATGAGCTTGCGGCCCTTCTCGTCGACGAGTGTCAGCACGCCGTCCTTCTCGCCGGCCAGGGCTTGCGCCACGAGCGACTCGACCTCGTCGGGCGTCTGCTCGCTGATCACGGTGAGCTCGCGGGGACTGTCCGCAACACCGATCTTGACCTCCACGGTCGACCTCCGAACTCTCAGGGCTCTACAGCTGTCCCCGCCCAGGCTAGTGCAGTCCCAGCACCGCCATCCGCTCGGCGTGCTCGAGCTGCATCCGGTCGAACAACGCGGCAATGTCGGTGAGATCACCGGACGCGGCGATCACCAGATCGGTGAGGTCCTCACGCTGGGCCATCACGTACTGCGCCTGGGTGATGGCCTCGCCGAGCAGCCGCCGTCCCCACAGCATCAGCCGGTCCTTGTCGGCCGCGCTGCGCCGCACCGCCTCGCGCACCTCGTGCACCACGAACTCCGAGTGCCCGGTCTCGGCGAGGACATCCCGCACGACCTCCGCCACCTCGGGGGCGAGGGTGCCGGCGATCTCGCGGTAGAAGTCGGCGGCGATGCCGTCGCCGACATACGCCTTGACCAGCGACTCGTGCCAGTTCGAGGGGTTCGTGGACGCGTGGTACGCGTCGAGGGCGCGCCGGTAGGGCTCCATCGCCGTGTAGATCTCCACGCCGCGCGCGGTGAGCGCGGCGTGCAGCGTCTCGAAGTGGCTCATCTCCGCGGCGGCCATGCTCGCGAACGCCACCCGCCCCTGCAGGCTCGGCGACATCCGTGCATCGTCGGCGAGGCGGTAGAAGGCCGAGATCTCACCGTAGGCGAGCACCGCGAACAACTCGGCGACGCCGGGATGATCGGCCGGGACGCGCGCCGGAGCGGCGGGTGGACGAGACTCTGCGGCGGACGGCGACGTTTCGGCTCCCATGACGACACAGCGTAGTACCCAGCCGGTGACCGCGCGGCTCACGGTACAATGGTCCTGGAAGGCCGCGCCTCGAGGCGCCGACCACCGGCCCCGCGGACTTCACCGATGATGTGCGCGCACCCGATCGCAGATCGCTGCCGCGCCTCGCAGAGCCCGTTCCGGTCGCTCTCGCTGAGGCGCAGGCCGGTCGCCTCTCCACTCGTGCGTGCGTGCCGAGACCAGGAAGGCCAGACCCCTGAGCAAGATCACTGTCGACCACGAAGACGACGCCACCGAAACCACGGTGTCGGCCCAACTCGACTCCACCCACACCCCGCCCACGTTCGGCGAGCTGGGCGTGCGGGACGAGATCGTCCGCGCTCTCGCCGAGATGGGCATCGAGCGCACCTTCGCCATCCAGGAGCTGACGCTCCCCCTCGCCCTCGCCGGCGACGACCTGATCGGACAGGCGCGCACCGGCATGGGCAAGACCTTCGGGTTCGGTGTCCCGCTGCTGCACCGCCTCACCACCACCGCGTCCGGCACCACCGCCCTCGACGGAACGCCCCGCGCCCTGGTGATCGTGCCGACGCGCGAGCTGTGCCTGCAGGTCACGCAGGACCTCGAGAACGCCGCCAAGTATCTCCGCGGCGCCGACGGACCGCTGAAGGTTCTGTCCGTCTACGGCGGGCGCCCGTACGAGACACAGGTCGACGTGCTGAAGAAGGGCGTCGACGTCGTTGTCGGGACCCCGGGCCGCCTGCTGGATCTCGCCAACCAGGGTCACCTGATCCTCGGCAAGATCGGCATCCTGGTGATGGACGAGGCGGACGAGATGCTCGACCTCGGCTTCCTCCCGGACATCGAGCGCATTCTCGGCATGGTGCCCGACCGCCGCCAGACGATGCTGTTCTCGGCGACGATGCCCGGCCCGATCATCACGCTCGCCCGCACCTTCCTCACGCGCCCGACGCACATCCGGGCCGAGGAGCCGGAGTCCTCCGCGGTGCACGAGCGCACCAACCAGCTCGTCTACCGCGCGCACGCACTCGACAAGGCGGAGCTGGTGGCGCGGGTGCTGCAGGCCGAGGGCCGGGGCGCCACGATGATCTTCACCCGCACCAAGCGCACCGCGCAGAAGGTCGCCGACGAGCTCGCCGAGCGCGGCTTCGCCGTCGGAGCCGTGCACGGCGACCTGGGGCAGATCGCCCGGGAGAAGGCCCTCGACAGGTTCCGCAAGGGCAAGATCGACGTGCTCGTCGCCACCGACGTGGCCGCCCGCGGGATCGACATCGACGACGTCACCCACGTCGTGAACTACCAGTGCCCCGAGGACGAGAAGACCTACGTCCACCGCATCGGCCGCACCGGCCGGGCGGGGCGCACCGGCATCGCCGTCACCCTGGTCGACTGGGACGACATCCCGCGCTGGCAGCTCATCGACAAGGCCCTCGACCTCGGCCTGTCCGACCCGGTCGAGACGTACTCGAGTTCGCCGCACCTGTTCGAGGAGCTGGGCATCCCCGAAGGCACGACCGGCACGGTCCGCAAGGCGCCGGCGGAGCGGCCCGCCCGCGAGGAGGCCGCCGAGGCCGCCGAGGACGCGGCACGACCCAAGCGCACCCGGGTCCGCCGGCGCACCCGCGGTGGCCGGCCCGACTCCGGAAGTGCCGAGAACACCGGACCCGAGAACACGAGCGCCTCGTCGGAGCAGGCCGAGGACTCCGGGGACGGGACGGCGGCGCCCGCACGCCGGCGCCGGCGCCGGCGCCGCGGCGGTTCCTCCGCGACGGCGAAGAGCGACACGGTCACGGCCTCGGCTGCCCAGTAGTCGGCCGCGATGCTCGCACCGGAGCGCAGAACCCGGGCGGACCTGATCGCAGCCCTCCTGCTCGCCGTCGCGGTCGTCGCGGCGGCGAGCGTCGTCTGGCTGCGGTCGGACGCACGCGGCACCGTGTCCGTCACGACCGACGCGGCACCCGACGCGCCGGCGTCCGCGACGGCGGTGCCGTCGACGCTGACGGAGGCGTGGCGGGCCCCCAGCGGCGCGACCTCCCGTCCGATCGCGGTCGGAGGTGTCGTGGTCACCGGCGACGGCGGCACGGTCACCGGCCGCGCCCTCGACTCGGGCGCCGAGCTGTGGCGCTACGGCCGCGACATGCCGCTGTGCGGGGTCGTGGAGGACTGGCGCACCGCCGTGGCGGTGTACCGCGACCAGCGGGGATGCAGCCAGGTGACCCAGCTGGTCCCCGATTCGGGGATGCGCGGGGCGCAGCGTTCCAGCGACGCCGACGACGCAGTGACCCTCACCGCCGCCGACACCCACGTGATCTCGCGGGGCGACACCCGCCTCGAACTGTGGCGGTCGGATCTCGTGCGCACGCTCGAGTACGGGCGCGTGGACGCGCCCGTCGTGCCGGGGGCGCAACCCCGCAACGGGTGCACGCTGCGCTCGGCCGCGGCCAGCAGCACCCGGCTGGCGGTCGTCGAACGCTGCCCGGGCGAAGAGGCGGACCGGTTGACGCTGCTCGAGACGACCCCGGAGGCAGACTCCCAGCCGAAGGAGATCGCCTCGTCGGTGCTGCCGGAACTGGGGCCGGACGACATGGGTACGCGCGTCGTCGCGGTGAGCGGTGAGCGCACGGTGCTGTACCTGCCGCCCACCGCCTCCTCCGGGCCCGTTCTCGCCGGATACGACGCCGCCGGCACGCTGACCGCCCGGCACCCGCTGTCGGCCGCGGCGACGCCGGACGCGGTGTTCCCCGCCGCGGTGCAGGGTTCGTTCCTCACGTGGTGGTCGGGCACGGAGACCGTCGCCCTCGGCGGCGACGACCTGGTGCCGCGGTGGACGCTGCCCGGGACGACGGGCACCGGCGCCGCCATGGCCGGGGCCCTGCTGCTGCCGGTGCGCGACGCCCTCGCGGTGGTCGAGCCTGCCACCGGGGCGGTGCAGGGCCGGATTCCGGTCGTGCGCGACGAGGCGGGAGTGGTGAACGTGGCGGTCGCCGGGACTTCGGTGCTCGAGCAGCGCGGGCCGCAGGTCGTAGTGCTGCGATGAGCCCCCGAGGAACTCACCGCGCACCTCACGACGTGAAGGTGACCAGCTTCTTGCCGTCGCGCCAGTGGGCGAGCAGGTTCTCGGCCAGCTCGCGATAGGCCTCGGCGCCCTTGTTCTTCCGGCCGGCGAGCACCGACGCCCCCGACGCCGACGCCTCCGCGAAGCGCACGGTGCGCGGGATCGGCGGCGCGAGCACCGGCATGTCGTACCGGTCGGCGACGTCGGCGAGCACGTCGCGGCTGTGCGTCGTGCGAGCGTCGTAGAGCGTCGGCAGGGCACCGAGGAGCTCGAGGTCGGGGTTGGTGATCTGCTTGACCTCGGCGACGGTACGCAGCAGCTGCCCGACGCCGCGGTGCGCGAGGGTCTCGCACTGCAGGGGCACGAGCACGGACTGCGCGGCGGTCAGGCCGTTGAGCGTGAGCACGCCCAGCGACGGCGGGCAGTCGATCACGACGACGTCGAAACTGTCGAGCAGCGGGGCCAGCGCCCGCCGGAGGGTGAACTCCCGCCCCGGCCGCATCAGCAGCAGCGCCTCGGCCCCGGCGAGGTCGATCGTCGCGGGCAGCAACGTGAAGCCCTCGTCCGTGTCGAGCAGAACCTCCTTGGCCTCCGCCGCCCCGACCAGCACGTCGTGCACCGAGCGTTCGAGCCGGTCGGGGTTGTGCCCGAGCGAGAATGTCAGGCATCCCTGCGGGTCCAGGTCGACGACGAGCACCCGCTGCCCCAACCCGGCCAGGGCGGCCGCCAGAGACGCGACGGTGGTCGTCTTCGCGACGCCACCCTTCTGATTTGCCACCGCAAGTACCGTTGTCACGGAACGATCCTCGCCTAAAAGTCGTCCGAACGCGAGAATCGACCGCGACTTCCGCCGTCCGGCGGGTCGCCGATCCCCACGAAAGGCCCCCGATCGTGATCCGCCGCGCCCGTCCCGCCGACGTCGACGCCCTCACCGCCCTCGTCTACGAGCTGGCCGAGTACGAGAAGGCCCGCGCCGAGTGCACCGTCGTGCCCGAGCAGCTGCACACGGCGTTGTTCGGCAGGGACGCCGCCGCGTTCGCCCACGTCGCAGAGGACGCACAGGGAACGGTGGTGGGCATGGCGCTGTGGTTCCGCAACTTCTCCACCTGGGACGGGGTGCACGGCATCTACCTCGAGGACCTGTACGTCCGGCCCGAGCACCGGGGCCACGGCCACGGCCGCGCTCTGCTCGCGGCACTGGCCCGCGAATGCGTCGACCGCGGCTACAGCCGCCTGAGCTGGTCGGTGCTGGACTGGAACACGCCGTCGATCGGGTTCTACCGCTCGCTCGGCGCCGTCCCGCAGGACGAGTGGACCACCTTCCGCCTCAGCGGGCAGGCACTCGCCGCGCTCGGCGGAGATCAGGCCACGTCGTCGGCGTCCGGGGCGTAGTCCTGCGCCAGCCAGCGCGTCGTCGGCGGGCTGAACAGCAGCACCAGCGCCGGCACCACGATCAGGGCGAGCAGGATGCCGAGCACGACCTGGTGGGAGTCCGTCAGCAGCGACCAGGCCACCGGCAGCAGCAACAGCTGGGCGACGATCGCCACGGCCCGCCCCCACCGCTTGCCCCGCAGCAGCGCGATCCCGGCCGCGAGCACGCCGCCGAACAGGATCCCCAGCCACAGTGCGAGGCCGTAGCCGTTGCCGACCGTCTGGTCGTGCCCGCCCGTGAGGGCCCGGACCACCGAGACCACAGCGAAGCCGATGGCGATCACGCCTTCGAGGACGACGAGACCACCCGCGGCTCGAACGGTCGACGGAACGGTGCTGCGTGGCGACTCGGTGGACACCCGGCCAGCGTAGTGGACCCGTACGAGACCACTTAGGCTGATGCTCCGTGCGCGCACTGCTGATCGTGAACCCCAACGCGACGACCACCACTCCGGCCGGTCGCGACCGGCTGGCCCGTGCGCTCGCCGACCGGGTCTCCCTCACCGTCGCCCACACCACCCATCGGGGGCACGCCGCCGAACTGGCCCGCTCGGCGCACGCCGACGGGATGGACGTCGTCGTCGCGCACGGCGGCGACGGCACCGTCAACGAGATCGTCAACGGCCTGCTCGGCACCCCGTCGGAACGGGTGGCCGACCCCACTCTCCCCCTGCTCGCGGTGGTCCCCGGCGGCTCGGCCAATGTCTTCGCCCGGTCGCTGGGCGTGGACGCCGATCCGGTGACGGCGACCGAGCAGTTGCTCGACCTGCTGGCCCAGCGCACTACCCGCCGGATCGGCCTCGGCCACTGCGACGGCCGGTGGTTCGTCTTCAATGCGGGACTCGGGCTCGACGCGCAGGTGTGCGAGGCCATCGACCTGAGCCGGCTGGGCGGGCGGAAGGTCACCACCGCGCGTTACGTCGCGCATTCGATCACGCAGTTCTTCAAGTCGAAGGGCGCCGAACCCGCGCTGACGTTGACGCTGCCCGGCCGGCCACCGATCCCGGGCGTGTACTACGCGTTCGTCTCCAATTCGAGCCCATGGACCTACCTCGACAAGCGCCCGGTGCATACCAACCCGGGCACCTCGTTCGAGACCGGGCTCGGAGTCTTCGCGATGACGACGACGGCGGTGTTCGCGAGCCTGCGGGTGGTCCGCCAGCTGCTCGCGCGGCGCGGCGATCCGAACTCCCGTCGCCTGGTGCGCGTCGACGACGTCGCGCGGGTGCAGGCGGTGTCGTCCCGGCCGATCGGCCTGCAGGTCGACGGCGACTACCTGGGCCTTCGCACCGAAGTGGAGTTCGTGTCGGTGCCCGCCGTGCTCGACGTCGTGGCCCCGTGTCCCGGGCGCGCCGACGCCCGTACGTGATCCGGGTTACATTTTCGTTTCCCGAGGTGTACAAAGGAAGTTCGAACCCAAATACCCGGGACACCGTCGGCGTGAGCTTCCCCACGGTCGTGACGTTTTCTATTGACTTCACGCTGGTTCGTGAAAGCATTCACAAGTAACCGCGCGGAAACACTTGCCGACGCGCACATGAACTTGCCACCACGATCAGCCGGTGCGACGAGCACTATCGAAGGAGAGTAGAAGCATGGACTGGCGCCACAAGGCCATCTGCCGCGACGAGGATCCCGAGCTGTTCTTCCCCGTCGGCAACAGCGGTCCGGCCCTCGCGCAGATCGCCGACGCCAAGCTCGTGTGCAACCGCTGCCCCGTCACCGCCGAGTGCCTCTCGTGGGCCCTCGAGTCCGGCCAGGACGCGGGCGTCTGGGGCGGCATGAGCGAGGACGAGCGTCGCGCCCTCAAGCGCCGCAACGCCCGTACCCGGGCACGCACCGCGGTCTGACGCGACCTACGCCACAGAGCTCCGGGAAGGCCCGGCACCGTTTCGGTGCCGGGCCTTCCCGCGTCCGGAGGCCGCGCTCCACCGTCCCGGCAGGGACACGGCGACACCGTCCCGGCAGGGACACGGCGACACCGTCCCGGCAGGGACACGGCGACACCGTCCCAGCAGGGACACGGCGACACCGTCCCAGCAGGGACACGGCGAGACCGTCTCAGCCGAGTGTCACCCGGCCCAGCGGAACCCGCAGCCGCGCGTCGGTGCCGGTCGGCGCAGCCCGTTCGAGCCGCAACGTCCCGCCGAGTTCCGCGGCGACGAGCGTGCGCACGATCTGCAGGCCCAGGCGGTCCGAGCTGCCGAGGTCGAACCCCTCCGGCAGACCCTTGCCCTCGTCGTGGACCACCACGTCGAGCCAGCGGGCCGACCGCTCGGCGCGCAGCGTCACGGTGCCGGATGCACCCGGGTCGAAGGCGTGTTCCACGGAGTTCTGCACGAGTTCGGTGAGCACCATCACCAGCGGTGTCGCCCGCTCGGCGGGGAAGACCCCGAGGCTGCCCTCCCGGCGCACCCGGACCTGGCTGCCCACGGCCGCGACGTCGACGACGATGGGGATCAGCCGGTCGACGACGTCGTCGAGATCGACCTCCTCGTCCACCGACATCGACAGCGCTTCGTGCACGAGCGCGATCGACGTCACCCGGCGTACCGCCTCGGCGAGGGCCTGCCGGGCCTCGGTGTTGCCGGTGCGCCGTGCCTGCAGCCGCAGCAGGGCCGCGACCGTCTGCAGGTTGTTCTTCACCCGGTGGTGGATCTCCCGGATGGTGGCGTCCTTGCTCAGCAACGCCCGGTCGCGCCGCTTGACCTCGGTGACGTCGCGGATGACCACCGCAGCGCCCTCGAGCCGGCCGCCGGGCGCGAGCACCAGCGCGCGCAGCAGCACGGTGGCGCCGCGGGCCTCGATCTCCATGGGCCGTCCCAGCTTGCCGTGCACCGCTCCGCGCAGATAGGTCTCGACGTCCTCGCTCTCGAACGGATCGGTCACCAGCGCGCGCGTCGTCTCGATCAGGTTCTGGCCGAGCAGGTCGGAGTTCAGGCCCATCCGGTGGTAGGCGGACAGGGCGTTCGGGCTCGCGTACACCACCCGGCCGGACCGGTCGAGGCGGATGAAGCCGTCCCCGGCCCGCGGACTGGACTTGGTGTCGGATCGGGATTCCGGATTCGGGAAGGTGCCTTCGCAGATCATCGTGAACAAGGCGTCGGCGCATTCGAGGTAGGCGGTCTCGAGGGCGCTCTTGGTGCGCCGCGCCACGGTCGCCGCGTCGCGGCTCAGGACCGCGATGACCTGCCCGTCCCAGCGGACCGGCACAGCCTGACGGCGCAGGGGCGCGACGTGGCTGGGCCGTGAGTCCGCGGAGACGACCACTCCGGTCTCGAGGGCCCGCAGCACGTGTGGGTGCTCCCGTTCGGAGACCACCGAACCCACCATGTCCTCGGGCAACACGGTCGAGGCGGTGGTGGGCCGGCACTGCGCCACGCACACCACCCCACCCGGCTCCGCGCTCACCCACAACAGGACGTCCGCGAAGGACAGGTCCGCGAGCAACTGCCATTCGCCGACGACCCGCTGGAGGTGATCGACCGCACCGCCCGGCAGGTCGGTGTGCTCGGCGAGGAGGGCACTGAGGGTGGACACGGGGGGCACGTGCGGACTCAGGAGATGACCGCGATGAGATCGCCCTGCTGGACGACGTCGCCGACGACCACGTCCAGCGATGTCACGGTGCCCGACGTCTCGGCGAGCACCGGGATCTCCATCTTCATGGACTCCAGGATCACCAGTGTGTCGCCTTCGGCGACGACGTCCCCCTCCTGCACGACCACCTCGAACACGGTGGAGACCATCTCGGCGCGCACGTCCTCGGCCATCGGGCACCTCATTCCACGAAGAAGACGGTGGCCCTGCTTTCAGGGCCACCGGACCACACGTGAAACACTGTAATGAACCAGAAAGGAGATCGGACCATGGGTAAGCGAGGCCGCAAGAAGCGCAGCCGCAAGGGCAACGCCGCCAACCACGGCAAGCGTCCCAACGCCTGAGGCGCGCGCACACGCGTGAGGGGGCCGGAAGCAGCTGCTTCCGGCCCCCTCACTCGTTGGTGGCTCAATCCCGGACGTCGGTGCGGGTCGTCACGACGACGGTCCGCCGGATCTCTATCAGCAACCGCTCCCGGAGGCCCTCCGGAGCGTGCTCGCCGCCACATTTGCGGCTCAGCAGGGACTTGAGCTGGGACTCGAGCCCGTACGCCTCGAGGCAGGACCCGCAGTCGTCGAGATGGCGCTGCAGGCGCTCACGCGACCGATCGTCGCACTCGCTGTCGAGCAGCAGGTAGACGTCCGCGATCACCGCGGAACAGTCGAGCTGATCGAAGTCGGCCGACTCGCTCACCTCGAGACCTCCTTCTTGTCCGCACCGTCTCCGACGGCCGCGTCGACGGCTCCGCTCCGGTTGAATCCCCGCTCCCGCGCGACATCGGCCAGCAGGCCGCGCAGCTGCTTGCGGCCGCGGTGCAGCCGCGACATCACCGTACCGATGGGGGTCCCCATGATCTCCGCGATCTCCTTGTACGGGAAGCCCTCGACGTCGGCGTAGTACACCGCCATCCGGAACTCCTCGGGCAGCTCCTGCAGCGCAGCCTTGACGTCGTCGTCGGGAAGCGCGTCGAGCGCCTCGACCTCGGCCGACCGCAGACCGGTGGAGCTGTGCTCGGCGGTCGCCGCGAGCTGCCAGTCGGTGATCTCCTCCGTCGGGTACTGCGCGGGCTGGCGCTGCTTCTTGCGGTAGGAGTTGATGTAGGTGTTCGTCAGGATGCGGTACAACCACGCCTTGAGGTTGGTGCCCTCCTTGAACGAGGAGAAGGCGGAGAACGCCTTGATATACGTCTCCTGAACCAGATCCTCCGCGTCCGCAGGGTTGCGGGTCATCCGCAGGGCCGCGCCGTAGAGCTGATCGAGCAGGGGCAGTGCATCCCGCTCGAACCGTTCGGCCAGTTCCGCACCAGACTCCTCGACCACACCGATCCCTTCACTTGCCGTATCCGTGAAGGCTACCGGTCGGGGCGGGCACAGCACAGGCACGCGGTACTCCCTCGCTCTCGGTTACCGGCCGCGCCCGATCGGGGCGGCCACCCGGAATCAACACGACAGGTCCGGCCCTTGTTCCCTACATTGGCGCGCATGGCCTCGACCTCCACTCCCGCGACGAAGCTGCTGCTGCGCGAGAACGTCACCCACCGCGTCCACGAGTACCCGCACGACCCGCGGGCCGGCTCCTTCGGCTCCGAGGCCGTCGAGATGCTCGGGCAGCGGCTCGGGGTGGTCCCCGCGCAGATCTTCAAGACCCTGGTGATCAAGCTCTCCGACGGCAAGCTCGCGGTGGCCGTGATCCCGGTCCCGGCGACCCTCTCGCTCAAGGCGGCGGCGGCCGCCCTCGGTGGCGGTAAGGCGGTCATGGCCGAGCGCAGCGACGCCGAGCGCGTCACCGGCTACGTCCCCGGGGGGATTTCACCGCTGGGCCAGCGCAGCCGGCTGCGCACCGCCGTCGACGCCTCCGCGCAACAGTGGGATCGGGTCCTGTGCAGCGCGGGACGCCGCGGCCTCGAGATCGAACTCGCGCCGGCGGACCTGGTGCGGCTCGCGGGCGCGGTGGTGGCGCCGATCACCACCGGGGCCTGATTCGGCGCCGGGCGTCAGAGCAGGGTGAGCTGCTCGGCGGCGGGCGAGGCCGGGGCGAGCAGTCCGGGACCGTGGTTGCGGACGCTGCCGACCTCGGCCGACGCCGGATCGTGATCGAGACCACCGCCTCGCGGCTCGACTTCGGATCGGACCACCGCGACCACAGCCCGGCCGTGCAGTGGCGCGAACCGTCCCGCGGGGACATGTAGTACGGGATCCGCCCGGCCCAGCCAGCCTTGCCGGCAGGGCCGGCCCTGCCGTCGGCCGACGACGGGTCGTGCTGCCACTCGTACCAGCCGTCCGTCGGCACCAGGCACCGCCGGTGCCGCACCGGCCGCGCGAAAGCGGGCTCGAGCGCGGCCGATTCGGGTCGGGCGTTGAAAAGCGTTGCGCTCCGGACAATCTCGGTGGCGAACGACGGGACGGGCCCCCAGCGCATCCGCCGGATCCGCCGTCACCGCATGCCGGCCGCACACGGCTTCGAAGTGTGGCAGGTGTGGCCCTCGCGCGGATGGGCGAAGATGGACGGGTGAATCCGTGGAGTGCGCCCCGAGCCGAGTCACCCGTCGACAGTTCCGTCACGCTGCCCGGGTCCAAGTCGATCACCAACCGCGCCCTGATCCTCGCCGCCCTCGCGGACGGCCCGTCGACCGTGACCGGCGCGCTGCGCAGCCGCGACACCGACCTGATGATCGGCGCCCTGCGCGGACTCGGCGCGACGATCGACGAACGCGACGACGGCACCACCCTGCACGTCACCCCCGGCCGGCTGCACGGCGCCCGGGTGGACTGCGGCCTGGCCGGCACGGTGATGCGATTCGTGCCGCCCGTCGCGGCACTGGCCGACGGCGACGTCTTCTTCGACGGCGACGAGCAGGCGCGCACGCGGCCGATGGGCACGGTCCTCGAGGCCCTGCGCTCGCTCGGCGCCGACGTCGACGGCGACACCCTGCCCTTCACCGTGCACGGGCGCGGCCGCCTGCGCGGCGGTGTCGTCACCATCGACGCGTCCGGCTCGTCGCAGTTCGTCTCGGGGCTGCTGCTGTCCGCCGCGGCGTTCGACGAGGGCGTCACGGTCCGGCACGCCGGGGCGGCCGTGCCGTCCATGCCGCACATCGACATGACCGTCGACATGCTGCGCGAGTCCGCGGTGACGGTGGACACCACCGTGCCCGACACCTGGCGGGTCGCGCCGGGCCCGATCCGCGCGGTGGACCGCGTGGTCGAGCCGGATCTGTCCAATGCGACCCCGTTCCTGGCGGCCGCGGCCGTCACGGGCGGCACGGTGTCGGTGCCGCGGTGGCCGCAGCGCACCACCCAGGCCGGCGACGCGATCCGCGGCATCCTCCAGCAGATGGGCGCCGACGTCGCCCTGTCCGGCGGCACGCTCACCGTGCGCGGCCCGGAGCGCCTGCGCGGCCTCGACATCGACCTGCACGACGTGGGTGAGCTCGCCCCCACCGTCGCAGCGCTCGCGGCGCTGGCGACGACCCCGTCCACGCTGCGGGGCATCGCGCACCTGCGCGGGCACGAGACGGACCGCCTGGCCGCCCTGGCCACGGAGCTCGGCAAGCTCGGCGGCGCCGCGACCGAGACCGCCGACGGCCTGCACATCGTGCCCGCGCCACTGCACGGCGGGCGCTGGCATTCGTACGCGGATCACCGGATGGCCACGGCGGGCGCGATCGTGGGCCTCGTGGTCGACGGCGTCGAGGTCGAGGACATCGGCACGACCGCCAAGACCCTGCCGAACTTCCCCGAGCTGTGGGCCGGGATGCTGACGGGAGCACGCTCCTGAGCCGGCGCACCTACGACGAGTCCGATGTCCGGATCCGTCCGGGCAAGGGCTCGCGTCCGCGCACGAAGGACCGGCCGGCTCATCTCGACGCCGCCGAGGCGATGGTGGTCTCGGTCGACCGCGGTCGGTGGGGCTGCGTGCTGGGCGGCGATCCGGCACGGCCGGTGGTGGCGATGCGGGCCCGTGAGCTCGGCCGCACCCCCGTCGTGGTCGGCGACCGGGTCGCCGCGGTCGGGGACCTGTCGGGACGGCCCGACACCCTGGCGCGGATCGTGCGGGTAGAGGAGCGCACCACGGTGCTGCGCCGCACCGCCGACGACACCGACCCGTTCGAGCGGATCGTCGTGGCCAACGCGGAGCAACTGCTGATCGTCGTCGCGCTGGCCGATCCGCCGCCGCGGACCGGGCTGGTCGAACGGTCCATGGTTGCCGCGTACGCGGGCGGTCTCGACCCGGTGCTGTGCCTGACCAAGAGCGATCTCGCCGATCCGGCCGAGTTCACCGCGCAATTCGCCGACCTGGACGTCCGCGTGATGCTGGCCGGACAGGATCGGGACCTGACGGAACTCCGGGAGATGCTCACCGGCAAGGTGACGGCCCTGATCGGCCACTCCGGCGTCGGGAAGTCGACCCTGGTCAACAGACTCGTCCCGGATGCCGACCGGGCCATCGGGGCGGTCTCGGGCGTCGGGAAGGGCCGGCACACCTCCACGCAGTCGGTGGCGTTGCCGCTGCCGGGCGGTGGTTGGGTGATCGACACGCCCGGTATCAGGTCGTTCGGACTCGCGCACATCGGCGCCGACAACGTGATCGCCGCCTTCTCGGATCTTGCCGAGGCGGTGGAGGCCTGCCCCCGCGGCTGCACCCACCTGGGCCCGCCTGCGGATCCCGAGTGCGCGCTCGACGAACTCGAGGGCAAGTCCCGGCGCCGCGCGATGGCGGTGCGGGCTCTGTTGACCGCGATCGCCGCGAACGAGACCTGGTGACCGAGAGCCGGTGATACGGCCCGTGACGCCGAGCGCCCGGCGTCACGGGGACGCCGGGCGCTCGATGCGGGCTCGGGATCAGCGCATGCCCAGGAGGCGGCGCACGCCGCGGACCCGGCGGTTCTCGCGGATCGCGGTCGCCAGACCGCGTCGCCGGCCGGTCGCGGGGTCCACCACGGCGGTGCCGCCGAAGCCGCGTTCGGACGCGGTTTCGGGTGCGGCGTCCGGGGTGTCGGCGAGGTACTTGTTCGGCAGCGACAGCTTGGCGATGGTGCGCCACGACTTGAAGTACTGCACCGCGAGCGGGCCGGTGGTGTACGGCAGGTCGTACTTGTCGCACAGCTGCCGGACCTTCACCGCGATCTCGGCGTACCGGTTGGACGGCAGGTCCGGGAACAGGTGGTGCTCGATCTGGTAGCTCAGGTTGCCCGTCATGAAATCCATCAACGGACCACCGGAGATGTTGGCGCTGCCGAGCATCTGCCGCAGGTACCACTGCGCCTGCGACTCGTTGTCGACGTCGGCCTTGGTGAACTTCTCGGCGCCGTCGGGGAAGTGCCCGCAGAAGATGACCGCGTTGGTCCACAGGTTCCGGATGACGTTCGCCGTCATGTTCGCGGTCAGCGTGGACTTCCAGGCCTTGCCCGTCAGCGCCGGGTAGACCACGTAGTCCTTGACGATCTGGCGACCGATCTTGTCCCCGACCTCGCGCAGCTTGCGCTTGGTCTCGGCGCGGTCGTCGCGGCCCTTGGCCACCTTGCCGAGCTCGAGATGCTGGACCGCGACGCCGTACTGGAACAGCAGGGCGAGCAGCGCGTTGTAGACGATGTTGCCGTAGTTGAACGGCGACCAGCGCTGGTCCCGCGTGACCCGCAGCAGGCCGTATCCCACGTCGTCGTCCATGCCGAGGATGTTGGTGTACTTGTGGTGCAGGTAGTTGTGGGTCTGCTTCCAGTGCGCGGACGGGTCGGCGTTGTCCCACTCCCAGCTGGCGGAGTGGACCTCGGGATCGTTCATCCAGTCCCACTGCCCGTGCATCACATTGTGCCCGAGCTCCATGTTCTCGATGATCTTCGAGACGCCGAGCAGGCCCGCACCGAGCAGCCACAGCGGACGCCGGCGGCTGCCGAACAGCGCCGCGCGCCCGCCGAGTTCCAGGCCGCGCTGCAGCCGGATCGTGTTGCGGATGTAGCGGGCGTCGCGTTCGCCGCGGGAGTCCTCGATGTCTCGCCGGATGGCGTCGAGTTCTCGGCCGAGGGCCTCGACGTCCGCCTCCGTGAGGTGCGCGTACTCCTTGATGTCCGAAATGGCCATGCGCCTACCGTACCGTAGGTTACGAGTCCGTAGGTTACGGAGATGTAGCTTGTGCGGCAGATCACTTCCGCCGGGCGGAGCGTTTGGCGGCGCGCAATGTCTGCAGTGCGGTCGCCAGCCCCTCGCGACGCTCCCCCACCGACCGCACCCGCGGCAGATCGGGACGCCGGAACTTGCGCTCGGAGGAGGTCTCCGGGGCGTCGTCCGACGTCGCCCGCAACCACGCGTCCGGCAACGCCAGCTTGTGGATCGTGCGCAGCGCCAGCAGGTACTGCTTGCCGAGCGGACCGCTCGTGTACGGCAGGTCGTACTTCGCACACAGCGTGCGCACCCGCTCCGCGATCTCCGGGTAGCGGTTGCTGGGCAGGTCCGGGAACAGGTGGTGCTCGATCTGGTAGCTCAGGTTGCCGGTCATGAAGGCCATCACCGGACCGGCATCGATGTTGGCGCTACCGAGCAACTGCCGCAGGTACCACTGGCCCTGCGTCTCGTTCTCGTACTGCGCCACGGTGAACTTCTCGGCGCCGTCGGGGAAGTGACCGCAGAAGATCACCACGTACGCCCACAGGTTCCGCACCAGGTTGGCCGTGAGGTTCGCGGTGATCGTGCTGCGCCACGCCCGGCCCGTCATGGCCGGGAACAGCACCAGGTCCTTGCCCAGCTGCCGCGCGATCTTCCGGGCAAAGTCCTTGGTGGGCTGGGAGTTCCGCTGCCCCGGCGGCACACCGCACGCCTTCTTCTCGGCTCCGAGGTCGTGCAGGGCGATGCCCCACTCGAAGGTGGCCGCCAAGATCAGGTTGGCCACGGGCTGCAGCAGGTTGATCGGCCGCCACTTCTCGTCGCGCGTCATCCGCAGGATGCCGAATCCCACATCGTCGTCCATGCCGACGATGTTCGTATAGGTGTGGTGCGCGTAGTTGTGGGCGCGCTTCCAGTGCTGCGACGGACCCGTCTGGTCCCACTCCCACGACGTCGAGTGGATCTCCGGGTCGTTCATCCAGTCCCACTGCCCGTGCATCACGTTGTGCCCGAGCTCCATGTTCTCGATGATCTTCGACAGGGAGAGCAAGCCCGTGCCGAGCAGCCACAGCGGACGCCGGCGGCTGCCGAACAGCGCCGCCCGGCCGCCGATCTCGAGCACGCGTTGCAGCCGGATCGTGTTGCGGATGTAGCGGGCGTCGCGCAGCCCCCGGGTGTCCTCGATGTCGCGACGGATCGCGTCGAACTCGCGGCCGAGTTCCTCGATGTCCGCGTCGGTGAGGTGCGCGAACTCGGTGATGTCGGTGATTGCCACCGGGGTCCTTCCCCCTGGTCCGGGTCGGTAGTGCGTCAGGCGCCGAGCGTGCAGTCTCCGGCAGCCGCGGAGATGCAGGTCTGAACCCGCTCCCCCTCGGCGTGTTCCTTGCCGGACCGGAGATCGACGACGTGCCCCTTCTCCAGGGGCACCACACAAGTCTGACAGATTCCCATCCGGCAGCCGAACGGCATCAGGGCGCCGGCGCTCTCACCCGCCTCGAGCAGGGTCGTCGCACCGTCGACGGTGACGGTCTTGCCCGACTTGGCGAAGGTCACCGTGCCGCCGGCGCCGGAGGTATCCGCCCGGGTGACGGCGAAGCGTTCCAGATGGAGCCGCTCCGGCAGGCCCGCGGCATCCCAGAACCGCTCCATGTCGTCGAGCATCGCCTGCGGGCCACACGCCCACACCTGGCGCTCCCGCCAGTCCGGGCACACCGTGTCCAGCTCGGCGAGGGTGAACTTGCCCTGCTCCCGCGTCAGCCGCACGTATGGGCGGTACTGCTCGTGGTCCGCACCGAAGCGGGCGATCTCGTCGGCGAACATCACCTCGGGGGCGGTGGGCGCCGAGTGCACGTGCACGACGTCGGGCAGCTCGGCATGCGCCTGCAGCGACCGGCGGTCGAGGGTGCGCAGCATCGACATGATCGGGGTGATGCCGCTGCCCGCGGTGAGGAAGAGGATCTTCGGCGGCGGGGGGTCGGACAGGACGAACTCGCCCTTGGGCGCGGCGAGCCGCACGATCGTGCCCGCGGGCACGCCGCTCACGAGGTGACTCGACAGGAAACCGTCGGTCATGGCCTTGACGGTGATCGAGATGAGCTTGCGGTCCCAGGTGGGCGACGAGGTCAGCGAGTACGAACGCCAGTGCCAGCGGCCGTCGACGTGCAGCCCGATGCCGATGTACTGGCCCGGCGCGTACCCGAAGTCGAAGCCCCAGCCGGGCTTGATGACGAGCGTCGCGGAGTCGGCGGTCTCGCGGCGGACCTCGACGATGCGGCCGCGCAGCTCACGCGCCGACCACAGCGGGTTGGCGAGGTGCAGGTAGTCGTCGGGCAGGAGCGGTGTCGTCAACCGCGCGGCCGCGCCGCGCAGGAGATTCGACACGGATCGGTCCCTCGTCGCGACATGCGCCGCCGGCCGCTCGATCCAGTCCTTCAGACCCATCCGATCACTTCTCCTCGTCCAGGGGCTACGCCTCCGTAGGTTACCAGCTCCCTACGGAGGCGTAGGTTGCGGCGAGACAGCCGTCACACTCGGGGCCGGGAGCAGCTCAGAGCAACTCGAGCAGGAACTGCAGTTCCTGGGCGGCGTACCAGGCGAGTTCGTGGTCCTCGGCGTCGCCCAGCACGAACTCCGCCTCCTCGTCGCCGAGGTCGGCCGCGTCCACGACCGGGAGGGCACGGGCGATGTCCGGCTCCGCGGCGGCGAGGTCCACGTGCACCGACGCGACCGCGGACAGCGGCACCGGTCCGGGCAGCCGGACCACCGCATCGTCGAGATCCGGGCGCAAAGTCACCCCGTCGACGTCCGCGGCCACGACCACCCGGCGCAGGCCGAACTCGGGAGCCGGGTCGTCGTCGGCCCGGCCGGCGAGCAACCGCAACGAGGCGCGGGCCGCCTCGGCCATCGCGACCTCGGCGAGTTCCTCGTCGTCGCCGGAGGTGTACGCCTCGCGCAACGCGGGGGTGACCGCGAACGCGGTGCGGCTCACCGCCTCGAACTCGCCGTCGGCGACCAACCGCTTCAACGTCTCGATCGTGGCCGGCACGTACACCCGTGTCACAACTCACCTACTGGCATCCAACAACTCCTCGAGCGACTCGTGCAGCAGCGACGTCAGCACCTCCACATCGGGCATGGCGTCGCGGTCCGCATTCAGACCGTAGTAGACGTTGCCGTCGTACGACGTCAACGCGACGCTCAGTGCCTGGTTCTTCAGCAGGGGCGAGATCGGGTACATCTCGAGCACCCGCGCCCCGGCGAGGTAGAGGGGATGCTGCGGACCCGGTGCGTTCGTGATCATCAGGTTGAACATGCGCTGGGAGAAACCACTCGCGACACGCGCCCCGACCGCGTGCATGGTCGCGGGCGCGAACCCGGACAGCCGCATCATCGACCGCGCCGGCACCCGCCGGCCCTGCCGCGAGTAGGCCTCCCCGACGTGCGAGATGTGGGACAGGCGGACGACCGCGTTCGGTTCACCGACCGGAAGGTCCACCAGGAAGGTCGAGACCTCCCCGCGCGGCCCCGCCGCGGACACGTCCCCACCCTCGTCGGGCGCATCCGGGTCCTGCGTGTACACCGACATCGGCACCATCGCCCGCACCACCGTCGCCTCCGTCAGCGGCTCCCCGCGTGAGAGCAGCCAGTACCGCAGCGCCCCCGCGATCACCGCCAGCACGACGTCGTTGATGGTGCAGCCGTAGCGGGCCCGGATCTTCCGGTACAGCTCGAGATCGGCCTTGACCACCGCGAACCGGCGGTTGCGCGAGATCGAGGCATTCAGCGGGCTGCCGGGCGCGGACTGGGCGGCGGTGCGCGCCAACCGGCCCACCACATCCAGCGCCTCGCCGGCGGTGGCGGCCAGATCGCCGACGGCCGCCCGCAACCCCGACACGGCCTCGCCGGGGCGGGCCACCAGCTCCGCGAGCGCGCCGAACACCAGCGCCGAGTCGCTCGGCTCCGGTTCCGGCATCCACAGCTCCTCCGGATCCACCCGGGGAGTCTCGGTGGGCTCGAAGAGCACCTGCCCGATCTCGAGTGCCTCCTCGCCGTCCACCAGGGCCGAGTGGGTCTTGGTGAACAGGGCGCACCGGTCGCCGGCCAGGCCCTCGACGAGATACATCTCCCACAGCGGGCGCGAACGGTCGAGAGGACGGGAGATCAGCCGGGCCAACAGGTCGTGCAGCTGCGCTTCGGAGCCGGGCCGCGGCAATGCCGAGCGCCGCACGTGGTAGGTGATGTCGAAGTCGCGGTCGTCGACCCACACGGGCCGCGCCAGGCCGAGCGCGACCTCGCGGGCCTTCTGCCGGTACCGCGGCACCGCCGCGAGACGTCGCTCCACCAGCCGCAGCACGTCCTCGTAGTCGAGCCCACCGCGCGGCTGCTCCAGGATGGCGAGCGAGCCGATGTGCATCGGCGTATTGCTCGTCTCCAGAAAGTAGAACGACGCGTCCTGAGCCGACATCCGGTTGGTCATCGCCCGACATCCCCCTCGTCCCGCGGCGCCCCGGCCCGCGACGACTCGCCGAGGCCGAACAGCACCGTCAATTCCGCCACCACCTCGGCGGCATCGGCATGATGCACGCCGACCATCCCCGCCGCGACCGCGCCGTCCACGTTCACCCGCAGGTCGTCGACGAACACGCACGCCGACGGTTCGAGCCCGAGACGCCGGGCCACCAGCAGGTAGCTGCGCGGGTCCGGTTTGGCGGTGCCCACGTCTCCGGACAGCACCACCTCGTCCACCAGCCGGCCGCGCCCGAGATCGCGCAGCGGGCCGGCCGCGGGACCACCCGGATCGTTGCTGAGGATCGCGGTGCGCACGCCGCGCCGGCGCACCTCGGCGAGCACCCCACCGAGCGCGGCCGCGTCCGTGCCGGGGCCCGCGAGCACCCCACCGAAATCGAGCACCAGTCCACGCATCGCCTCACCCTAGTTCGCGAGCACCGGTTCGGCGATGCAACAGCCCGAACGACGCGGCGACACCGGACCCGCCATGCTCGCGCCTCCTCGGCGCGGATGTGGCACCATGACCGGCGACTCCGTCCTCTCCCGGGGTCCGCACACCGGGCGTCGGCCGTTCCGCGCCGACGTCGCCCCCCTGGATCCGGGAGAACCGATGACATCTCCGCACGGCGACGCCCACTACGTCCGGCGCATCGTTCCGTTCGAGCCGCCGGTGCAGCGCTGTTGCCCGGCCGGACCGCATCGCCGGCACGCGCGGCGCCGCCTCACCCCGCACGACGGCCGCTCGGTGCGCGCCTCGGCGCCGCCGGCCGGCCGGCCGCTGCCGGAGGTGGATCCGGCGGCGCGACGGTTCGCCGACCTCGCGGCCCGGTTGATCCTCGAGGTGGCCGACCGGCGCCGCCCGGAGACCCAACTCGCCGCGGTGCTGCATTCGTCGCTGCACGCGACCGTCGCCGCCGTGGCGAAGTCGGGCGACACGGGGACCGCGGTGCTCCTGCGGACCCGGCTGCGCGCGGTCGACGCCGACACCGCCGAGTTGTTCGGCTCCTACGGCCGCGGCCACCGCGTGTTCGCGCTGGCCGGCCGGGTCTCGCGCCATCCCACGACACGCCGGACGCCACACGGCTGGCTGATCACCACCGTGTGGCTGGGCTGACCGGACGACGCGGCCGGGCCGGCGCTCCGGCCCGGACCGGGTCGTCAGCGGCGGCGCTGCGCCTTGGTCTGCTTGCGTGCCGCCTCCCGGCGCTGCCGGCGGGTGCCCGTCGTCCCGGGCGCGGACGCGGCCGGCGACGATGTCGCGGGGCTGCGCCGCACCTGGGCACTGCCGTCCTCGGCCGGCCCGGTGTAGGTGAGGTTGCGCTCCTCGTCCTCGTCGAGCCCCTTCGCGCGCAGCGCGGCCGGAGCGGGCGCGGGAGCAGGAGGTGCCGGGGCGGGAGCGGGCTTCGCCAGGGTGGGGGCGGCCTGCGCCGTGACGGCCGCGGACGCGGCGGTGACGCTGACGCCCGGGGCCGGCTGCGGCTGCGCCGCCTCGACCTGCAGGTTGAACAGGAATCCGACGGACTCCTCCTTCAGGCCCTCGAGCATGCCGATGAACATGTCGTAGCCCTCCCGCTGGTACTCGACGAGCGGGTCGCGCTGCGCCATCGCCCGCAGGCCGATGCCCTCCTTGAGGTAGTCCATCTCGTAGAGGTGCTCGCGCCACTTGCGGTCGAGCACCGACAGCAGGACGCGGCGCTCGAGCTCGCGCATGCCGCCCTCGCCGGCGACGGCGTCGATCTCCGCCTCGCGACGGGCGTACGCGGCGCGCGCGTCCTCCAGCAGGGCCTCGCGCAGTTCCTCGCGGCTGAGGTCCGCGGGCTCGCCGTTCGTGGAGACGGTGAGTTCCTTGTGGTCGATGCCCACCGGGTAGAGGGTCTTCAGCGCCGTCCACAGCTGCTCGAGGTCCCAGTCCTCGACGTAGCCCTCGGCGGTGGCGCCGTCGACGTACGCGGTGACCACATCCGCGATCATGTGCTCGACCTGGCCCTCGAGGTCCTCCCCGCGGAGGATGCGGCGGCGCTCGTCGTAGATGACGGTGCGCTGCTGGTTCATCACCTCGTCGTACTTCAGGACGTTCTTGCGGATCTCGAAGTTCTGCTGCTCGACCTGCGTCTGCGCGCTCTTGATGGCCTTCGAGACCATCTTCGCCTCGATCGGCACGTCGTCGGGCAGGTTCAGGCGGGTCATGATCGACTCGAGCGCCGCGCCGTTGAAGCGGCGCATCAGCTCGTCGCCGAGCGAGAGGTAGAAGCGCGACTCACCCGGATCGCCCTGCCGGCCGGAACGGCCGCGCAGCTGGTTGTCGATACGGCGGGACTCGTGCCGCTCGGTGCCGAGGACGTACAGGCCGCCCGCCGCCCGGACCTTGTCGGCGTCGGCCTTGACCTCGGCGTTGATCCGCTCGATCACCTCGTCCCAGGCCGCCTCGTACTCCTCGGGCGTGTGGACCGGGTCGAGACCCCGCTTGCGCAGCTCCACGTCGGCCAGGATGTCCGGGTTGCCCCCGAGCACGATGTCGGTACCGCGACCGGCCATGTTGGTGGCGACGGTCACCGCGCCGGACCGGCCGGCCTCGGCGATGATCGTCGCCTCCTGCTCGTGGAACTTGGCGTTGAGCACGTTGTGCGGGATGCCGCGCTTGGTGAACTGCTTGGACAGGTATTCGGAGCGTTCGACGCTGGTGGTGCCGATCAGGACCGGCTGGCCCTTGGCGTGGCGCTCGGCGACGTCGTCGACGACGGCCGCGAACTTCGCCTCCTCCGTCTTGTAGATCAGGTCGCCCTGGTCCGCGCGGACCATCGGCTTGTTCGTCGGGATCGGGATCACGCCGAGCTCGTAGATCTGGTGCAGCTCCGCGGCCTCGGTCTCGGCGGTGCCCGTCATGCCGGAGAGCTTGTCGTAGAGGCGGAAGTAGTTCTGCAGCGTGATCGTGGCGAGCGTCTGGTTCTCCGCCTTGATCTCGACGCCTTCCTTGGCCTCGATGGCCTGGTGCATGCCCTCGTTGTAGCGCCGTCCGACGAGGATGCGGCCGGTGAACTCGTCGACGATGATCACCTCGCCGTTGCGGACGATGTAGTCCTTGTCGCGCTGGTACAGCTCCTTGGCCTTGATGGCGTTGTTGAGGTAGCTCACCAGCGGCGAGTTCGCCGCCTCGTACAGGTTGTCGATGCCGAGCTGGTCCTCGACGAGCTCCACCCCCGCCTCGTGCACGCCGATGGTGCGCTTCTTGATGTCCACCTCGTAGTGGACGTCCTTCTTCAGCAGCGGCGCGATCCGCGCGAACTCGGCGTACCACTTGCTCGACGCGTCGGCCGGGCCCGAGATGATCAGCGGCGTGCGGGCCTCGTCGATGAGGATCGAGTCGACCTCGTCGACGATCGCGAAGTTGTGGCCGCGCTGCACGAGATCGTCGAGCGAGTGCGTCATGTTGTCGCGCAGATAGTCGAAGCCGAACTCGTTGTTGGTGCCGTAGGTGATGTCCGCGGCGTACGCGGCGCGCCGCTCGGCGGGCGGGAGGCCGGACAGGATCACCGCGGTCTCGAGCCCGAGGGACCGGTGCACCCGGCCCATCCACTCGGAGTCGCGCTTGGCGAGGTAGTCGTTGACCGTCACCACGTGCACGCCCTCGTCGGCGATGGCGTTGAGGTAGGCGGGCAGCACACAGGTCAGGGTCTTGCCCTCACCGGTCTTCATCTCGGCGATGTTGCCGAAGTGCAGCGCCGCGCCGCCCATGATCTGAACCGGGTAGTGCTTCTGGCCCAGCACCCGCCACGACGCCTCGCGGGCCGTCGCGAACGCCTCGGGCAGCAGCTCGTCGAGGGTCTCGCCGTCCTGGTAACGCCGGCGGAACTCGTCCGTCTTGGCCCGCAACTGCTCGTCGGTGAGCGTCTCGAACTCGGGTGAGAGGGAATCGACGTGGTCGGCGATGTGCTTGAGCCGCTTGACCATGCGACCTTCACCGACTCGGAGCAGCTTCGACAGCGACAGCACGGGCGTGTTCGTCCTCAATCTCGGGTACAGCACGGGCAACGAAAATCCGGCCGAGGCCTGTATCGACCCCGGCCGGATTCCATGGTAGGCGGTCTTTCAGCGAGGTGACGACGGGCGACCGCTCGGCAGGGTGGCGCGCGAGGCGCCGCCGCTCCGCGGTGCGGTCGTCACACCAGCCGGATCAATCCGTAGTCGAACGCGTGCCGGCGGTAGACGACCGAGGGACTGTCGGTCTCCTTGTCGTGGAACAGGTAGAAGTCGTGCCCCACCAGCTCCATCTCGTACAGCGCGTCGTCGACGGTCATCGGCTCGGCCGTGTGCTCCTTCGTGCGCACGATCCGGCCCGGACCTGTGGGCTCGGGCTCGTGCTGTTCCAGCGAGATCTCCGGTGAGATGCCGAGGGAGTCGTCCTTGGCGAGTTGCGCGGTGGCCTCGGCGACCGAGACGGGGGTCTTCTCCCCGTGGTGCACCTTGCGGCGGTCCTTCGTGCGACGCAACCGCGACTCCAGCTTGTCCGTCACGGACTCGAAGGCGGCGTAGAAACTGTCCGCGGACGCCTCCGCGCGCACCACCGGTCCCTTGGCCCGAGCGGTGATCTCGACTCTCTGACAACTCTTCAGCTGCCGGCGATTGCGCTCGTGCTGCAACTCCACATCGAACAGGAAGATCGTCGGGTCGAAACGTTCGAGCCGAGCGAGCTTCTCGGACACGTAGACCCGGAAGTGATCCGGGACCTCGACGTTGCGCCCCTTGACGACGATGTCGGCGCGGGGACCGTTGGACTCCGCAGTACCGGCTTCGGCCTCTGCAGCGGGAACCTTGGACTTCGAAGGGATCGTCACTCGTACCTCCCGAGTACGGCCGGCGCAGCTCGCGCGCCGGCATGATCGACGAGCGCGAAACGCGCTCCGCCCGACACGACGGTCAGGGGCGTTTTGCGCCCGCTACCTGTGTTTTCGGGTCTGAGGGCGACGGTAGTACGGAACGGCGGGGAGTGCCACCGTTCCGTCGAATTTCACGCCGTGGTCACCTCGTGGCAGGACCGATGTCCCCTTTCTCGCGGACCCACGTCCCGCGGCGCAGGGCCCTCCGGCTCGCTACGCGGCGGCGATCACCAGCACCCCGCACGGGCGATGGCCCGCGGCCCGCAGGACCCGCACCGACTCCGCCGCGGTGGCGCCGGTGGTGACGACGTCGTCGACGAGCAGCACCGCCGCCCCGGGCGGCGGACCCGCCGCCGTCCGGATCCGCACCCGGCCGGCCAGGTTGCGCTGCCGCTGGGCGGCCGACAGCCCCACCGAATCCCGGACGCCGCGCCCGGTGCCGAGGAGGCCGCAGACCTCGAGCCGCCGGTCGTGGCCGGCGGCCACGCGCGCCGCGCGCGTCACCGGGTCGCCGCCGCGTGACCGCGCCGCCCGCGCCCTCGTCGGGGCGGGCACCACGACGACGGGTCCGGCGGGCAGCTCGCCCCAGCGCCGCAACCGCGACACGGCGGTCGCCAGCGCGAGGCCGAGCGGGCCGGCCAGATCGCGCCGGCCGTGTTCCTTGGCCGCGATCACCGCGCGACGGCGGGCGCCGCGGTACGGCCCCAGCGCCCACACCGGCACGCCGGGATCGACCCGGGGCCGGACCCGTGCAGGCACGTCCGCCAGTTCCCGGGCACAGCGCCGGCACCAGCCGACGCCGGCGAGTCCGCAACCGCCGCACTCGACGGGCAGCACCAGATCCAGCAGCGAGGTCAGCACCGCGCCAGTGTGGCCGCCGGCCCCGACATCCCGCGCCGGACCGTCAGCCCGGCAGGACGGGGACCGCCTGCAGCCCGGTCAGGCCGGGTACCTCGCGCCAGTACCGGTCGCCGGCCGGATCGGCGTTGTTCAGCTGGAACACCGCCCGCGAGTCGGCCACGAACTCCGAGGTCGTCGACGCCTCGACGGCGACCACGGGCGGGGTGAGGTTCCGGCTCGGCAGGGCGTCCATGCGGGAGCCGTCCACCGCGACCTGCACGACGGGCACGTCGGAGGCGGACCGTGCCACCACCACGGTGTCCGGGGTGCTCCAGTCCAGCGACAACGCCGGGCTGCCGAGGCCGATGGCGATCTCCCGCGGCGTCGTGAGCGAGAACTCGCCGTTCGACTTCTGCACGACCACCGCGACGTACACGCGGCCGTCCACGATCATCGCCGCGCGCACGCCGTCGCGGGAAAGCCGCAGATCGCTGATCACGTTGCCCACGGCCCGCACGGAGCCGGCGTCGACGGGGAGGACGGTGACCCGGCCGGTGCCCGGCTCGCGCACCACGCGCACCACGTTCGTGCCGTTGACCACGGCCCACACGGAGTTGTCGTCGAGCGCCCACGTCGGCCGCGTGATCGATTCGCCCTGCAGGGCACGTGCCGCCGTCCCGTCGCGGTAGGGGCCGATCAGCAGCTCGGCGGTGGCTTCGGGGGCGGGACGCCCGGTGTCGGCGACGGCGGCCGCGAGCTCGCCGTCGTGCGACAGCGCGACCGAGCGCAGGGTCGTCGCGGCGCCGAAGGCCCCGGGCACCGGAGTCACCCCGGTCTCGGCGACACTGACCAGCCCGCCGCCCCGCAGGGCGTGGAGGCCGATGGTGGCGCTCGAGGTGGCCAGCGGGTTCATCGACGCCACGTCCGCGGTGGTCCAGCCGTTCGGGAACCGCTCGTCCAGCGGCTGACCGTCCGCGAGCAGCACGTAGGGCCCGGTGATCTCGGCGTTGGCGAGGGTCCAGATCACCTGTGCCGCCAGCATCTCGCGGCTCTCCTTGCCCAGGGGCTTCAACCCCAGGAAGTCGATCCGGACGCCCCCGAGACCGACACCGACCTGGGTCGTGCGGCCGTCGGCCTTGGTGATCGGCCCCCGCACGGACACCCCGGAGCCGAGTTCCGTGCGCACGGCCGGTGCCAGGGCCGCCTTCGGGCCCTCGATGAGCAGGTCGATCAGCTGTGCCGCGGTCTGGTCCTGGGTCGCGGCGATCCAGCGGGGGTCGGGCACGACCGTGCGCCCGGACGGGTCGACGAAGTACAGCGAGCGTCGCTGGTAGCCGTTGAGGAACTGCGGGCGGTCCATGACGACGCCCGGTCCCATCTCGTCGATGCGCCACTCGCCGCCCGTGAGCACGAGCGTGATCCTGGTTTCGAACGGTCCCTCGTCGGCGCGGTAGACTCCGCCCTCCTCCAGGTGCCCGACCCGGTTGGCGCGGATGACGTACGTCGCGCGCTCGGCGCTGCGCGACTCCGGCAGCACGTCGACCTTGTCCACGATCGTCGCGCTGGCGGCGTCGTCCCACCCGGCCGACATGTCGGCGGTGAGGAACTGCCGGGCCGCGAGGTGGCGGTTCGCCGGGTCGGTGCTGGCGCGCAGGAAGTCGCGCAGGAGCAGGTCCGGTTCCCGGCCCGGTGCCGGCGGGGGGACCGAGGTGGTGGTGGGCTCACGGGCGATGGTGCCGACCGCCTGCGGCGACGACGAGTCCGGCAGGCTGGCACACCCCGACACGGCGACGGTCAGGCCGAGCATCGCCGTGAGGATCGTCTTCGTGCCCCTCATGTGGCGGCTCCTTCGGGCGGGACCGGCACGTGCGCCGAATCCGCGGCCGTCCCGGCGTCGTCGCCGGTCCCGGCATCCGCCGACTCCGCCTCGGCCGGCGCGGCCGCTCCCGGCAGCGGGCGGCCCTGGACCGCACGGACCGTGCTGGGAACGAGCGGCAGCGGACTGCGGCCGACCTTGCGTCCCCGTTCCCGCGGGAGGGTCAGCCGGAAGCAGGACCCCTGGCCGGGCTCGCCCCACGCCTCGAGCTTGCCGTTGTGGAGGTTGGCGTCCTCGACGCTGATCGCCAGGCCGAGACCGGTTCCGCCGGACCGCCGGACCCGCGACGGGTCCGAGCGCCAGAACCGGTTGAAGACGAGTTTCTCCTCGCCCGGACGCAGGCCGACGCCCTGGTCCCGGACGATGAAGGCGGCGGCGTTGTCGTCGGCGCGCAGGCGCAACAGGATGGGTTTTCCCTCCCCGTGGTCGATGGCGTTGGCGAGCAGGTTCCGCAGGATGCGCTCGACGCGGCGCGGATCCACCTCGGCGGTGACGGGTTCGCCGGGCAGGTCGACGATCAGCTCGGTCCCGCTCTCGCGGGCGAGGTGCCGGACGGTGGAGACCGCGGCACGGGCGCACATCCGCAGGTCGAGCTGCTCGGCCGCGAGCTCGGCGACGCCGGCGTCGTGACGGCTGATCTCGAGCAGATCGCCCAGCAGGCTCTCGAACCGGTCGAGCTCGGTGACGAGCAGCTCCGAGGCCCGCTTCAGGGACGGGTCGAGTTCGTCGCTGCCGTCGTGGATCAGGTCGGCGGCCATCCGCACCGTCGTCAGCGGGGTCCGCAGCTCGTGACTGACGTCCGAGGTGAACCGCTTCTGCAGGTTGCCGAACTCCTCGAGCTGCGTGATCTGCCGCGACAGGCTTTCGGCCATCTCGTTGAAGGACATGGCCAGGCGCGCCATGTCGTCCTCACCGCGCACCGGCATGCGTTCCTTGAGGCGGCCGTCGGCGAACCGGACCGCGATGCGCGACGCCGAGCGGATCGGCAGCACGACCTGGCGCGCGACGATCATCGAGATCGCGGCGAGCAGCACGAGCAGCACGCCGGCGCCGACGAGCAGCGTGCCCCGCACCAGCGACAGCGTGTTCTCCTCGCCCGCCAGCGGGAACACCAGGTACAGCTCGAGGGTGGAGATGTCCGACGCCGTCGGGGTGCCCACGATCAGGGCCGGGCCGGAGTAACCGTCCGGATCCGACACGGTCGCGAACTGGTAGGAGATCTGGCCCTTCTGCACGAAGGCGCGCAGGTTCTCGGGGATCTGGTCGGCAGGACCGCTCGACGTCGGGGCGCGCGGTCCGTCGCCCGGCACGATCAGCACCGGGTCGAAGGTGCCCGCGACGCCGGTGTCCTGGCCGGCGTCGCTGCCGCGGTTGGTCAATGCCGCGGCGGCCCCGTCGAGCCGTACTTGCAGCGAACCGGAGTCGTCGGCGCCGGCGAGCTGGCCCTCGACGAGTGCGCGGGAGCGCTCGACCTCCTCGGTGGCGGCGTTGATCTTCACCTCGAGCAGCCGCTCGGTGATCTGGCTGGTGAGCACGACACCGAGGACGAGCATCACGATCAGCGACAGCGACAGGGTCGAGACCACGACCCGGAGCTGCAACGATCGCCGCCACGTGTGGGCGAGCCGGTTGCTCACCGCACGTGACCACCTCAGCAGCGGCAGGGTCCTCCTCGTGATCCGCCGCCGCAGTCGGTACCCACCGATCACGGCGGTCCGGCCTTGTAGCCGACGCCACGCACCGTCAGCACCACCTCGGGATTCTCGGGATCCTTCTCGACCTTCGCGCGCAACCGCTGCACATGGACGTTCACCAAGCGGGTGTCGGCCGCGTGCCGGTAGCCCCAGACCTGCTCGAGCAGCACCTCACGGGTGAACACCTGCCGCGGCTTGCGCGCGAGCGCCACCAGCAGATCGAACTCGAGCGGCGTGAGAGAGATCAGTTCGTCCCCGCGGCTGACCTTGTGGGCGGGAACGTCGATGGCGATGTCGCCGATGGAGAGCACCTCGGCCGGTTCCTGCTCGGTGCGACGCAGCCGCGCCCGGACCCGGGCCACGAGTTCCTTGGGCTTGAACGGCTTGACGATGTAGTCGTCGGCGCCGGATTCGAGCCCGAGCACCACGTCCACGGTGTCCGACTTGGCGGTGAGCATCACGATGGGCACGCCCGAGTCGGCCCGCAGCACCCGGCACACGTCGATGCCGTTCATGCCCGGGAGCATGAGGTCGAGCAGGACGAGGTCGGGCCGGATCTCCCGGACCGCGTTCAGCGCCTGCGAACCGTCACCCACCACGTACGGCTCGAATCCCTCGCCCCGCAGGACGATCGTGAGCATCTCGGCGAGCGCGGTGTCGTCGTCGACAACCAGAATCCTCGGCTTCATGGCTTCTATCGTGTCACTCCTCGACCGTGGTGAAGCTGATTTGAGATCTCGGCGGCGAGTTGTCGCGGATCGGCGTCGGGTCCGGCAACCCGCCACGGCGACATCCACTGTCGGCGTGCGAGGTCGTCGTACACCTGCCCGGTCCGGGCCTGCAGACCCGAGTCCCGTTCGTACGCGTCCCGATCGCGGGCCGTGTCGGCAGCGGCGCGACTGCGGGCCCGCTGCGCAGCCAGTTCCACGGGCACCCGCAGCAGCAGCTGCAGATCCGGTACGGGCAGCGCGAACCGATCGAACTCGAGCTCGCGGACCCATTCCACCGACGGCCCCGAGCCGTCCTCGTGGTGCCGCGCGGCGGTGTAGGCGGCGTTGGACGCGACATACCGGTCGAGCAGCACGATGTCGTTGTCCGCCAGGAGCTTCCGCAACTCGTCGGCGGCGTCGCGCCGATCGAGGGCCCACAGCAGGGCCATCGCCTCGATGCTCGAGGCCGCGTCACCGTGCCGGCCCCGCAGGGCCTCGGCACCGAGGTCGGCGTGCACCGACACGCCGTAGCGCGGAAACGCGAGCGTCGCGACGACGAATCCCGCAGCGCGCCAAGCCTCGACGAGGCCCGCGGACAGTGTCCGCTTGCCGGCCCCGTCGAGCCCCTCCACGACGATCAACGCGCCCATCGGCGGTGTCCTGCGATCCTCGCTACCGTGCTCAGTACCGGTAGTGCTCGGGCTTGTACGGGCCCTCCACGTCGACCCCGATGTACTCGGCCTGGTCCTTGGACAGCTTGGTGAGCTCGCCGCCGAGGGCCTCGACGTGGATGCGGGCGACCTTCTCGTCCAGGTGCTTGGGCAGGCGGTAGACCTCGTTGTCGTACTCGTCCGGCTTGGTCCACAGCTCGATCTGGGCGATCACCTGGTTGGCGAACGAGTTGCTCATCACGAACGACGGATGGCCCGTGGCGTTGCCGAGGTTGAGCAGCCGGCCCTCGGACAGCACGAGGATGGAATGCCCGTCGGCGAAACGGAACTCGTCGACCTGCGGCTTGATGTTGATGCGGGTGACGTCCGCCGCCCGCTCGAGGCCGGCCATGTCGATCTCGTTGTCGAAGTGGCCGATGTTGCCCAGGATCGCCTGGTGCTTCATGCGGCGCATGTGGTCGAAGGTGATGATGTCCTTGTTGCCGGTCGCGGTGATCACGATGTCGGCCTGCTCGATGAAGCCCTCGACCGTGACGACATCGAAGCCGTCCATCAGCGCCTGCAGCGCGTTGATCGGGTCGATCTCGGTGACGGACACGCGCGCACCCTGCCCGCGCAGCGCCTCCGCGCAGCCCTTGCCGACGTCCCCGTAGCCGCACACCAGGGCGGCCTTGCCGCCGATGAGCACGTCGGTACCGCGGTTGATGCCGTCGAGCAGCGAGTGCCGGGTGCCGTACTTGTTGTCGAACTTGCTCTTGGTGACCGAGTCGTTGACGTTGATCGCGGGGAACGCCAGGTCGCCGCCGGCCGAGAGCTGGTACAGCCGCAGCACACCGGTGGTGGTCTCCTCGGTGACGCCGCGCACCGACTCGGCGATCGCCGTCCACTTCTTCGCGTCCTGCGCGAGGGACTCGCGCAGCAGCGCCAGGAACACCCGGTACTCGGCGGAGTCGTGCTCCTCGTCCACCGGCGGCACCACACCCGCCTTCTCGAACTGCGCGCCCTTGAGCACCAGCATGGTGGCGTCACCGCCGTCGTCGAGGATCATGTTGGCCGGCCGCGGTGTCCCGTCGGCGGCGGCGGGCCAGGTGAGCATCTGCTCGGCAGCCCACCAGTACTCCTCGAGGGTCTCGCCCTTCCACGCGAACACCGGCACACCGCGCGGGGCCTCCACGGTGCCGTGCGGGCCGACGACGACCGCAGCGGCGGCATGGTCCTGGGTCGAGAAGATGTTGCACGAGGCCCAGCGCACCTCGGCGCCGAGCGCGACGAGCGTCTCGATCAGCACGGCCGTCTGGACGGTCATGTGCAGCGAGCCGGAGATCCGCGCGCCCTTCAGCGGCAGCACCTCCGCGTACTCGCGGCGCAGCGCCATCAGGCCGGGCATCTCGTGCTCGGCCAGCCGGATCTCCTTGCGGCCGAATTCGGCGAGGGACAGATCGGCGACCTTGAAGTCGATCCCATTCAGCTGGTCGGCCACGAGCTTGGTGTCGGACACGTGAGAATGCCTCTCCTGTTGTCAGTCGGTTCTGCCAACAGGCTATACAACTCGCTGCTCAGTCGTGCCGGGCGGAGCGATCGATGAACGGCCCGAGCAGCTCCGCCAGGTCCGCGGCGACGTCCCGGTCGGACTCGGGCGGCATGGAGATGTAGCTCATCGCGATGCGCACGATCGCGCGGCCGAGGATGCCCGCATCCGACGCGGACGCCTGGACCCAGCTGCGCTGGAAGGTTTCCGACAGCCGGGCGGAGGCCCGCTCGATGAGCGGCGCCGAATCGGTGGTGATCAACCGCAACAGGTCGGGCTTGGCCTCGCCGCGCAGCAGCGACTGGATCAGCGGGTCGGCGCTGCTCTCGACGAAGAACGACGTGAATCCCTCGACGAGGGCGTCGCGCGCCTGACCCACATGGCTGTAGATCGCGTCGTCGACGGCGTCGACGAACTGATCGACCAGGCGCAGGGCATACGCCTGGGCCAGGCCCTGCCGCGAGGCGAACTCGTTGTAGAGCGTCTGCCGGCTCACACCGGCGCCCCGGGCGACGTCCGTCATGGTGACGGCGGACCAGTCGCGGGCGGTGAGCAGGTCCCGCATGGCATCGAGCACCGAGTTGCGCAGCAGCATCCGGCTGGCCTCGTGGAACGGTACGCGTTGCCGGTCCTCGGGTTCCCCGGCTCGCGGGGGCTCCCCGGCGGGGGACGATTCGTGCACGATCGACATGCCGCGACGTTTTCACGCGGGGCGGGTCCCGTCAACACGAAGGGAGCTAGCGGCGCGGCGCCGCCGTTTCCGCCAGTACCGAGTGCCGGCGACTGTAGGTGAAGTAGACGACCACGCCGATCACCATCCACACCACGAACCGCAACCACGTCTCCACCGACAGGTTGGCCATCAGCCACACGCACGCGAGTACCGCGAGAATCGGCACGAGCGGCACCGCGGGCACCCGGAATCCGCGCTCGAGATCCGGACGGGTCCGGCGCAGCACGATCACCCCGATCGAGACCAGGACGAACGCGAAGAGCGTCCCGATGTTGACCATCTCCTCGAGGGTGCCGAGCGGAATGAGGCCGGCGAGGACGGCAACCACGACCGTCACCAGCACGGTCGTCCGCACCGGGGTACCGTGCCGGCCGGTGTGCGACAACCGTCGCGGGACGAGGCCGTCGCGTGCCATCGCGAACAGCACCCGGGTCTGACCCAGCATCAGGACCATCACGACGGTGGTCAGGCCGGCGAGGGCACCGACCGAGATGAGGTTCTTGGCCCAGTCCATCCCGTTCAGCGCGAACGCCGTCGCGAGCGTCGACTCGTCTCCGGCCAGTTCCTTGTAGTTCACCATCCCGGTGAGGACGAGGCTCACCGCCACATACAGCACGGTGACGATCGCGAGGGAGCCCAGGATCCCGATGGGCACGGCCCGCTGGGGATGCCGCGTCTCCTCCGCGGTGGTGGCGACCACGTCGAACCCGATGAATGCGAAGAACACCAGGCTCGCCGCGGCGAGCAGGCCGTACCACCCGAACGTGCTGCCCCCGGCCCCGGTGAGGAACGAGAACAGCGACTGCCGCAGGCCCTCACCGGTCGAGGCAGATTCCGACGGCGGGACGTACGGGGTGTAGTTGTCGGTGTCGATGTAGAAGACGCCGAGCGCGACAACGAACAGGACGACGGCGATCTTGATCGAGGTGATCACCAGCGACACGCGCGAGGAGAGCTTCGTGCCCGTGGCTATGAGGACGCCGATCACCACGACGATCAGGATCGCACCCCAGTCCACCTTCACGGGCCCGAGAGAAGCCACCGGCGACAGGCCGCCGAGCACCTCGCCGAGATACAGCGACCAGCCCTTGCCGACCACGGCGGCGGCGAGAGCGAACTCGAGGATGAGGTCCCAGCCGATGATCCATGCGACGAACTCGCCGAACGTCGCGAAGGAGAAGGTGTAGGCGCTCCCGGCGACGGGCACGGTCGACGCGAACTCGGCGTAGCACAGCGCCGCGAGCGCGCAGGCCACAGCCGCGAGCACGAACGCGAGGGACACGGACGGGCCGGCGACGTTCCCGGCCGTCCGGGCCGTGAGGGTGAAGATGCCGGCGCCGATGACGACGGCCACGCCGAACACGATCAGGTCCCACGCTGTGAGGTCCTTGCGCAGACGGGAATCCGGTTCGTCGGTGTCGAGGATGGATCGCTCCACCGACTTGGTCCGGAACAGTCCGCTGCGGGATACGCCGCCGGTCTCGGTCATCGGGCACTCCCCTTTCTCCGGAGCGGAAGTACCCGGAGTGGCGCCCTCCCACGCCTAAGCCACGGGGGGTACGGAACAGGTCGGGCTCGAGGTGGATCAGCCGAACGGCGGGGACGGCGGCCCCGACCCGGGCATCGGGTCGTCGATCGCGGACAACGAGCCGAGGGAGAACAGCACCCCCTCATCGATCGGAAACGAGCGTGTTTCTGCTAGTCGACGGGAGCGCCGGTGTCCGCCAACCGCGCGCGGAACAGTTGCGCCGGCTCGCCGGCCGCCCGCACCGTGACGGCCGGGTCGGAGGCCGACAGCCACACCGCCTGGCCGGCCGACAGCTGCAGGCTCCGCCCACCGCATTCCACCCCGGCCACCCCGGCGGTGCACAACAGGATCTGCGGGCCGCACGGCGGCAGGGTGACGGCGTCCGGTGCGGCACCGGAGCCGGCGGCGACATCGACGCGTGACAGCGCGAACTCCGGGGCCGGAGTCCGGTAGCGCACCTCGCCCGGCCCGGACGGCTCCGGTTCGAGGATCGGCACGTCCACGGGACGGAAATCGAGCACCCGCAGCAACTCCGGCACGTCGACGTGTTTCGGCGTGAGGCCGCCGCGCAGCACGTTGTCCGAGTTGGCCATGATCTCCACGGCCATGCCGTGCAGGTACGCGTGCAGGTTCCCGGCGGCGAGGAACAGGCCCTGTCCCGGCTCGAGCGTGATCCGGTTGAGCAGTACCGCAGCGAGCACCCCCGCGTCGCCCGGGTAGAACTCGGCCAGCTGCAGCACGGTCCGCACCTCCTCGGCGAACGAGGCCGTGCCGTTGCCGTTGTGCGTCGCCAGGTACGTCACGCAGCCGTCGAGCACCCGCGGCAGCAACGCCGACAGCACCGACTGCGGCAGGGTGATCCAGATGGTGAACAGCGCCCGCAGGCCGTCCGAGTCGGGCTGCCCGGCGAGCAACCCGATGTACGGGTCGAGCTCGGGAACCTCGAGGGCGCCGAGCAGCTCGACGGTGCGGTGCGGATCCCGGAAACCGGCGAGCGCCTCGAAGCGGGTGAGCGCGACGACGAGTTCGGGCTTGTGGCTCGCATCGCGGTAGTTCCGCACCGGCGACTCGAGGGGCAGGCCCGCGGCCTCCTCCCGGGCGAAGCCCTCGGCGGCCTGTTCGGCGCTCGGATGGGCCTGCAACGACAGTGGCTCCTCGGCGGCGAGCAACTTGAGCAGGAACGGCAGCCGGGGTCCGAACCGGCTCAGTGTCGCCGGCCCCAGATGCCCGCCCGGATCGGCCTCGAGCACGTCGAGCAGCGATGCGCTCCCGCCCGGGCTGTCGCCGTTGGCGCTCACCACGCGCGCCGGGTCCGCGGGATGCGCACCGAGCCACAGTTCCGCCTCCGGATGTGCGGACGGCACGGTACGGCCGCACAGCGCCGCGATCGCGGTGCGCGAACCCCAGGCATACGAACGCAGCGCACCTTCGAGTCGGAGCACTAGCAACCACCGACCAACCGCAGATAGGCCGCGGCCATCTCGAATCGCACGGCCAGCACCGCCACCTGCTCCGGCACCGGCGGCACCGCCTTCGCCTCGAACTCCCCCACCACCGATACCAACTCCATGTCCGGCAGCGCTGCCGCGCGCCGCTCCGCCTGCCGCCGATCCTCCTCCACGCTCAGCACGAACACCCGCGCCGGGGGTGCGGGCACCGGCCCGTCGAGCTGTTCGTCGTGGAAGAACGGATCGTAGGGTTCCCCGCTCGCCGACGGCCTCGCGATGAGCCGGTCCCGGGCCGCGAGGACGTCCGACAACGCCGACGCCGACGCGATCACCCCGGCCACCTGCAACAGGGACTCCCCGGCGTGCCGGGCCAGCGCGGCCGTCACCGCGGAGTCGCCGGCCAGCGCCACCCGACGCGACTGGATGCGGGCCGCGAGCGCCTTCGCCGGGTTGTGGAACACCTCGCTGCCCGGCTGGTCGCGACCGGCCTCCGCGTCCGCCGAATCGGCGAGGTCGGCCAGCGGGGGAACCGCGCCCGCCGTGCGGGTGGCCTCCATCGCGACCACCACCGCGAGGAACACGGCGAGGTGCCGCAGGAGTGAGTACGCCACCGGCACCCGGATCCGCGGGGGCAGCAGCGTCGCACGGCCGGCGGTCGCCGCCCGGATCGGCCCCTCGTCCGGGGCGTCGACGACCACCTCGGCCCCGCGCCGCAGGGCCGCGGCGACCGACTCGGCGAGCTGCGGGTCGCCCGCGTCGTCGCCCGCGACGACGACGACGTCGAGCGGGCCGACCCACGGCGGCGTGACGGGGGCCGTGACCAGCGGCACAGCCGAGCGGGCCGCAAGCATCGCGACGACCAGCTCGCCCGCGCGCGCGGCGCGCGCGTCGCCGCACACGAGCACCACGCTGCGGGGGTGCAGGCCGTGCAGGCGGTCGAGGATCTGCTCGTCGACGGCCGCGGCGGTGGCCCGGATCTGGGCCCCACCGAGCGCGGCGAACCGCAGGATCCCGTCGACGTCCGCGTCGATCAGGGCGTCCGTGTCGTCCAAGTCGAGGAACGAAGAGGGAGCCGTCATGGCTGCGCCACCATCCTTCCGACTCGAACCGTCCCGGCGCCGGGCCCCGGGAACTCGATTATCCCCGCCACGGATACTTCCGTCACGCGCGCACGATTGCCAGGATTTCCCTCACCAGCGCGTCGACCTGTTCGGCGGTGCGGGCCTCGACGTTGAGCCGCAGCAGCGGCTCGGTGTTGGAGGCGCGCAGGTTGAACCAGGCGCCGTCGGCGAGGTCGACGGTGACGCCGTCGAGCCGGTCGACCGATTCGGCACGATCGCCGAATGCCTCGAGCACGGCGGCGGTGCGCTCCGCGGCGTCGGCGACGGTGGAGTTGATCTCCCCGGACGCCGCGTACCGGTCGTAGCCGGCCATCAGCTCGGACAGCGGCCGGTCCTGCCCGGCGAGCGCGGCGAGCACGTGCAGCGCGGCGAGCATGCCCGAGTCCGCGCCCCAGAAGTCGCGGAAGTAGTAGTGCGCGGAGTGCTCCCCCCCGAACACGGCCCCGGTCTCGGCCATCTGCTGCTTGATGAACGAGTGCCCGACGCGGGTGCGGACGGGCTTGCCGCCGAGTTCGGCGACCAGTTCCGGCACGGCGCGCGAGGTGATGAGGTTGTGGATGATCGTCGACCCGGGTTCCTTGGCGAGTTCCCGCGCGGCCACCAGCGCGGTGACCGCCGACGGAGTGACCGGCTCGCCGCGCTCGTCGACGACGAAGCAGCGGTCGGCGTCGCCGTCGAAGGCGAGTCCGAGGTCGGCACCGGATTCGCGCACGAGCTTCTGCAGGTCCACCAGGTTGGCGGGATCGAGCGGGTTGGCCTCGTGGTTGGGGAAGGTGCCGTCGAGTTCGAAGTACAGCGGCACGAGGTCGATCGGGAGCGCGCCGAACACCGCCGGCACCGTGTGCCCGCCCATGCCGTTGCCGGCGTCGACGGCGACCTTCAGCGGACGCATCGCCGACAGTTCCACCCGCGAGCGGACGAACGCGGCGTAGTCGGCGAGCACGTCCCGTTCGGAGACGGTGCCGGGGGCGCCGTCGAAGTCCGGGACGCCGGCGACGAGTTCGGCGGCGATGGTGGCGAGGCCGGTCTCCTGCCCGACCGGCTTCGCCCCGGCCCGGCACAGCTTGATGCCGTTGTAGCGCGCCGGGTTGTGGCTCGCGGTGAACATGGCGCCGGGGGCCTCGAGGATGCCGGAGGCGAAGTACAGCTGGTCGGTGGAGGCGAGTCCGATGTGCACGACGTCGAGTCCCTGGGCGGTGACGCCGGCGGCGAAGGCCTGCGACAGCTGCGGGGACGATTCGCGCATGTCGTGGCCGATCACGATGCGGGTGGCGCCGCCGTCGCGCATCAGGCGAGCGAAGGAGGCTCCGACATCACGGACGAACCCCGCATCGAGCTGTTCTCCCACCACGCCACGCACGTCGTATGCCTTGACCACGGCGGACACGGACTCGGCAGATCTCGCCACTGTTGCTGCTCCTGATCGTCGACTGGCACCGCCGCCTCCGCGGCGGGGCACGGTCAGCCTAGTGGGCGACGATCAGGACGTGGGATCGGGCAACACGCGCAGGTGGCCACGGCGGCCGGTGCGGGCCGTGGGCGGCGCGGCCAGCGCCGTGGGGACACCGGAATCGGTGTCGTCGGAGTCGGTTCGGGCACGCTCGCCGAGACCGGCCTCACGCACCGCTTCGGCCAGGGCGGTCAGGTCGTCCTCGTCCGGAGTGCCGGTGGTGAAGGCACCCTCGTACCGGACCAGCTCCCACCCCTTCGGCGCGGTGATCCGCGAGCCGTGCGATTCGCACAGATCCCACGAGTGCGGCTCGGCGACCGTCGCCAGCGGACCGACGACCGCGGTGGAGTCCGAGTACACGTAGGTCAGCGTCGCAACAGCAGGGTTCTTGCACCCAGGCCGGCAGCATCGACGCAGTGATCTCACAGTCGGAGAGTAGCGCGCCGTCCGCCCGGGGACTATCCGGACACACCGGAGAACCCGGTACGGATTTTCGTGTCGTACTGTCCAGAGCATGCACCGATCGCGCCGTTCCCGCCCCGTGACGTCCCGCTCGGTCGCGCGACGCGGCCGCGGCGTGCGCGGGCCGTTGTTCCCGCACGAGTTGCCGGCGTGGCGCTCACGGGCGGAGAAGTTCGACCTGCTCGTGCTGGGGGCGTTCGCCCCGATCGACGCGCAGTGGCACGACCGGCTGACCAAGCTCGATATCGCCGTCGACGAGGTGCCCAAGATCCGCGCCCTCGACCCCGACTCGGTGAACTGGCCGTCGGAGGTGGTCGCGGACGGTCCGGTGCCGCTGTCGCGACTCGTGCCCGCGGGGATCGACCGCCGCGGCGCCGCGACGCGGGCCCGGATCGTGCTCTTCCGCCGCCCGCTCGAACTGCGGGCGAAGGATCCCGAGGATCTCACCGATCTGGTCCACGACGTGCTCGTGCACCAGGTCGCCACCTACCTCGGCGTGGAACCCGAGGTCATCGACCCCGAGCTCGGCGGCTTCGACGAGGACTGACGTCCTCAGACGATGCCGCGCTTGAGGCGCCGGCGCTCCCGCTCCGACAGACCGCCCCAGATGCCGAAGCGCTCGTCGTTGGCCAGCGCGTATTCGAGACACTCGTCCCGGACCTCGCAGCCCAAGCAGATCCGCTTCGCCTCCCGGGTCGATCCGCCCTTCTCGGGGAAGAACGCCTCGGGATCCGTCTGCGCGCACAGCGCGCGTTCCTGCCACTGTTCGTCGCCACCGTCGGACGGGTCGCCGAAACCATCGATCAGGCTGAGCACGGGTCGCGCGGGCGCGTCCCCCCCGATGCCGTCGATGTCGTCCCGAACGTCCTCGCCTGCAGTGTCGATGCCTGCAGTGTCGATCCGAGAGCTCTCGAACCATTCGCGCTCGTCGGCCATCGTTCGCCTCCTCACCTGCAGCGCTGCAACTCTCGTCGAAACCGGCCCACTCCGCGCCATCCCCGGTCGAACATGCGTTCGAATGCAGTTCACCACAACCGATCTCGGCCCCGGTTCACTGGAAATGACACTTATGTGATTAGACACGTGGGGCGTGTCGCGGTCAAGCCGAGCGGCGCCGCTGCCTTACCATCCGGGGTTCTCCACCGTGCCGGTGCGCACCCGCCGCCCGGGCGCGCAGGCACCCCGGCAGCCCACCCGGCGCACCGCCTAGGCTTGCCCTGTGAACGTGACTGTATTGGTCGGCGGCGTCGGAGGTGCGCGTTTTCTCACCGGCGTGCGCCGGCTCCTCGGCATCGAACCCGGCCGCGACCTCGACCCCGACGCCGCACACCGGGTCACCGCGATCGTCAACATCGGCGACGACGTCTGGATGCACGGGCTGCGGATCTGCCCCGACCTGGACACGTGCATGTACACCCTCGGCGGCGGGATCGACACCGAACGCGGATGGGGCCGGGCCGACGAGACCTGGCACGCGAAGGAGGAGCTGGCGGCCTACGGCGCCACACCCGACTGGTTCGGTCTCGGCGACCGCGACATCGCGACCCACCTGCTGCGCACCCAGTTGCTGAGCGCCGGATACCCGCTCTCGGCCGTGACCGAGGCCCTGTGCGACCGGTGGAAGCCCGGCGTCACCCTGCTCCCGGTCTCCGACGACCGCAGCGAGACCCACGTGGTCATCACCGATCCGGCCGACGGCGAGCAGCGCGCCGTGCACTTCGAGGAATGGTGGGTCCGGCACCGCGCGCAGGTCCCCACGCACAGCTTCGCGCACATCGGCGCCGAGAAGGCCGCCCCCGCTCCCGGAGTGCTCGCGGCGATCGAATCGGCGGACGTGGTGATCCTCGCCCCGTCGAACCCGGTGGTGAGCATCGGCGCGCTCCTCGCGATCCCCGGCCTGCGCGGCGCGCTGCGCACCACGTCCGCGAAGATCGTCGGCCTCTCGCCGGTGATCGACGGAAAGCCGTTGCGCGGCATGGCCGATGCCTGCCTCGACGTGATCGGCGTCGAGTCGACCGCCCAGGGCGTCGGGCGGCACTACGGCGCCCGCAGCGGCGCGGGCCTGCTCGACGGGTGGCTGATCCACTCCACCGACACCGCCGATGTGCCCGGCGTCGAGGTGCGCAGCGTGCCGCTGCTCATGACCGATCCGGACGCGACAGCCGAGATGGCTCGCGCCGCATTAGAACTGGCAGGAGTGACCCCGTGACCATGCCCACCGACACGGCCACCGGGACCGCCGCCGGAGTGCGCGACCACTCCCCCGGACGGCCGATCGAGATCCTCCCGGTGCCGGGCCTGCCCGAGTTCCGGCCCGGCGACGACCTCGCCGCCGCAGTGGCCACCGCCGCACCCTGGCTCGCCGACGGGGACGTCCTCGTCGTCACCAGCAAGGTCTTCTCCAAGGTCGAGGGCCGCATCGTCGACGCCCCCACCGATCCCGAGGCCCGCGACACGCTCCGGCGCCGCCTCGTCGACCAGGAGGCCGTACGCGTGCTCGCCCGCAAGGGCCGCACCCTCATCACCGAGAACCGGCTCGGGATCGTGCAGGCAGCCTCCGGGATCGACGGCTCCAACGTCGCCGCGTCCGAGCTCGCCCTGCTGCCCGAGGACCCGGACGCGAGCGCCGCGGCGCTGCGGGAGCGCCTGGGGACCCTGCTCGGCGTGACGGTCGCGGTGGTCGTCACCGACACGATGGGCCGGGCCTGGCGCGTCGGCCAGACCGACGCCGCGATCGGTGCGGCCGGGATCCCGGTCCTGCACGAATATGCCGGATCCCGGGACGCGCAGGGCAACGAGCTGTTCGTCACCTCCGTCGCCGTCGCCGACGAGATCGCCGCCGCGGGCGACCTCGTCAAGGGCAAGCTGGGCGGGGTACCGGTCGCGGTGGTCCGCGGTCTCGACCTGCCCGACAACGGTTCCACCGCACAGGAACTGATCCGCGGCGGGGAGGACGACCTGTTCTGGCTCGGCACCGCCGAGGCACTCGAGCAGGGCCGCCGTGAGGCGCTGCTGTTGCGCCGGTCGGTGCGCGAATTCTCCTCGGAACCGGTCGATCCCGAGGATCTGCGGGACGCGGTCGCCGAGGCGCTCACCGCTCCGGCGCCGCACCACACCCACCCGGTGCGGTTCGTCTGGGTCCGCACCGAGCAGGTCCGCCGGCGGCTGCTCGACCGCATGCGCGAACGCTGGGCCGCCGACCTCGCCGGCGACGGGCTCGACCCGGCGGCGATCGACCGCCGGGTCGGCCGCGGCGCCCTCCTCTACGGCGCCCCCGAAATGGTGATCCCGTTCTGGGTTCCCGACGGCGCACACAGCTACCCCGACGCCCGCCGCACCGCTGCCGAGGCCACGATGTTCACCGTCGCCGCCGGCGCTGCCGTGCAGGGGTTGCTGGTCTCGCTCGCCGTGCGCGGGCTCGGCAGCTGCTGGATCGGGTCGACGATCTTCGCCCCGGACGTCGTGCGGCGTGAACTCGGCCTGCCCGGGGACTGGTCGCCGCTCGGCGCGATCGCGGTCGGGCACCCCCTCGAGCCGGCGACGCCGCGCGTCGCCCCCGCGGCCGGCGACCTGCTGCTGGAGCTTTGAGGTGACCGCGTCCACGCTGCACGCCTCGGCCGTCGACCGGCTGCAGACCTGGCGGACCGACTCGGTGGATGCGGAGTCGCTGCGGCACACCATGCTCGCGTTCCTCGACGCCGCGCCCGAGGGGTGCCTCCGCAGGCACGTGCCCGGGCACGTCACGGCGTCGTCGCTCGTGCTCGACGCCGACCGCCGGCACGTGCTGCTCACCCTGCATCCCCGGGTGGGGCGGTGGATCCAGCTCGGCGGGCACTGCGAGGAATCCGACGAGACGGTCGTCGGGGCGGCGCTGCGGGAGGCGACCGAGGAGTCCGGCATCGAGAACCTGGTCATCGATCCGGAACTGCTCTCGGCGCACACCCATCCGATCACCTGCTCGCTGGGCCGCCCGACCCGGCACCTGGACCTGCGGTTCCTCGTCGTCGCGCCGCCCGGGGCCGTGCCCGTCCGCAGCGCGGAATCGACCGACCTGCGCTGGTGGCCGGTCGACGCGCTGCCGCCGGAGGCCGAGCACGACACCCTCGGGCACCTGCTCGGCCTCGCCGCCGTACGCACCGGGGCGGGCCCCGCCGTACGCACCGGGGCGGGCCGTTAGACCGGCTGCAGCGTGGGGCGTTTCGGTTCGATGCCGTCGCCCGAGGAGGTGCCGCGCAGGCGCCGCCCGACCCAGGGAATCAGGAATTCGCGTGCCCACCGGCGGTCCTCGGCCCGCTTCGCCGCCGAGACCACCGGCGCGGCATCGAATTCGGCCGGGGTGAGCGTGTGCGACACACCGAGGAGATCGAGCACGCGGATCGCCATGTTCCGGTGCCCGGCCGGCGACATGTGGAGCCGGTCGAAATCCCACATCCGCAGGTCGCGGTACTCGTCGAACCGCCAGAAGTCGACGATCGCCGCACCGTGGCGGTCGGCGATCGCCCGGACCAGCTCGTTGTAGACGGCCCAGCGGCCGCGCAGCACCCCGAACACCGGCGCCCAGCTGCCGTCGTAGGCCGTCCACACGAGCACTCGCGCACCCGTGGCGGCAAGCTTGCCGATCGCGTCGTCGTACTCGGCCGCCAACGCGTCGAGGTCAAGCTTCGGGCGCATGAGGTTGTTGCCACCGGCGTAGATCGTCACCAGGTCGGGTCGCATCGCGATCGCCGCGTCGAGCTGCTCGTCGAGGATCGGGCGCAGCAGCCGTCCGCGCACGGCGAGGTTCGCATACCCGAACCCGGGGTTGTCGCGGGCGAGCTCCTCGGCGACGAGGTCCGCCCAGCCACGCAACCCGTTGGGCCGGGCCGGATCCGGGTCCCCGACGCCTTCGGTGAACGAATCACCCAGCGCCACATACCGTTCGAACTTCATTCGTGGACCCCCCGTGCTCACACGTCGGTGCTGAAACGGATCCCCCCGTCGGGGATCTGCACACCGGGCCAGACCCGGGCGCCGCGCAGCAGCTCGCAGCGCGCCCCGATGTCGGCGCCGTCGCCGATCACCCCGTCGCGGATCAGGGCGCGGGGACCGACCCGGACCCCGAATCCGATGATGGACCGCTCGATCACCGCACCGGCCTCCACCCTCGCGCCGTCGAAGATCACCGCGCCGTCCAGGCGTGCGCCGGCGCCGATCTCGGCGCCGCGGCCGACGACGGTGCCGCCGATCAGCAGGGCACCGGGCGCGACGGAGGCACCGGGATGGACGAGGGATTCGCCGCGCTGCCCACCGAGCGCGGGCGACGGTGCGATGCCGCGCACCAGGTCTGCCGAGCCGCGCACGAAGTCCTCCGGCGTGCCCATGTCCCGCCAGTAGGCGGCGTCGACGTGCCCGTACACGCGCTTGCCCTCCGCCAGCAGGGACGGAAAGACCTCACGTTCCACGGAGACCGGACGACCCTCGGGGATCGACTCGATGATCTCGCGCTTGAAGACGTAACAGCCGGCGTTGATCTGGTCCGTCGGCGGATCCTGCGTCTTCTCCAGGAACGCGGTGACCCGGCCCTCCTCGTCGGTGGGCACGCACCCGAACGCGCGGGGGTCGCCCACGCGCACCAGGTGCAGCGTCACGTCGGCGTCGGTGCGCAGGTGCGTGTCGAGCACCGCACCGAGATCCGTGCCGCCGAGGACGTCACCGTTGAAGACCATGACGTTGTCGGCGCGCAGCCTGGGCAGCACGTTGCGGATGCCGCCGCCGGTGCCCAGCGGCTCCGCCTCGGTGACGTACTCGATCTCGAGACCCAGTTCCGAGCCGTCACCGAAGTAGTCCTCGAACACCTCCGCCTTGAAGGATGTTCCGAGCACCACGTGCTTGATGCCGGCCGCACGGATACGCGTGAGCAGGTGCGTAAGGAACGGCACGCCGGCGGTGGGCAGCATCGGCTTCGGCGCGGACAGGGTCAGCGGCCGCAGCCGGGTCCCCTGCCCGCCCACCAGGATCACCGCATCGGTGTGCGGCGCAGCATCGTTCGTCATCGTGTCCCCTGTTCCGTGGTGTTGCCCGCCTCGGCCGCCCGCGCCCGTTCGCGTGCCGCCGCGGCCACCGACATCCTCGACCGGGCGGCGAGCCCGGCCCGCAGCGCCCACCGCAGCGGCGCCTGCCACGGATGCGGGTGCCGGTCCGCCTGGAACCGGTACGCGCTGTCGTGGTGGGCCGGCAGCATGAGTTCGGGATGCCGTCCTGCGGCGTGCCCCTTCGCGTGGGTGACCTCTGCCGAGGGCACGTATACGTTGAGCCAGCCCGCCCGGCCGAACCGGTCGCCGAGATCGACGTCCTCCATGTACATGAAGTAGCGCGAGTCGAAGCCGTCGACCGCGTCGAACGCCGCCCGCCGCACCAGCAGGCACGACCCGGACAGCCAGCCCACCGGGCGTTCGGACACGGTCTCGTTCTCCTGCCGGTACCGCTGCGTCCACGGGTTCTTCGGCCACACCGTGCCGAGCAGCGCGTGCCCGGCGCCGGAGACCAGCCCGGGCACCGAGCGCGCCGACGGATAGACGGTGCCGTCGGGTTCGTAGATCAGCGGGCCGAGGGACGCCGCGCGCGGCCAGCGACGCGCCGCCTCGAGCAGCCGGTCCAGCGACCCGGGTCCCCAGCGCACATCGGGATTGGCGACGACGACGAACTCCTCCGCCGGATCGACCTCCGCGACGGCCCGGTTGACGGCCCCGCCGTAGCCGATGTTGCCGCCGGTGTGCAGCAGCCGCACGTTCGGGTGCCGGGCCGCGGCGTCTTCGGGGGCGCCGTCGGTGGACCCGTTGTCCGCCAGGATCACACGGGTGGGCAGGTTCGTCGCGCCGGTCAGCGAGGTCAGGAAGTGCTCCAGATGCTCACCGGGCGAGTAGGTCACCGTCACCACGGTCAGCTTCGAACTCACGCCGTCACCTTAGCCGCCGGGCGCGGTCCCGCCGAATCACGCCCTGGCCCGCAGGGCGCCGATCGCGGCGTGCAGCGCAGGCCGCCACGGCCGGAGCGGCGTCAGCCCGGCCGCGGCCCACGCGCTGCCGTCGAGGACGGAGTACGCCGGGCGGGGCGCGGGCCGCACGAACTCGTCGCTGCCGCAGGGCTGCACGCGGCCCGGGTCGGCACCCGCCTCGGCGAACACCGCACGGGCGAGGTCGAACCAGCTGGCCTGCCCGGAGTTCGTCGCGTGCAGGACCCCGCCGGGCACCGCACCGGCGCGGGTGGCGAGTTCGAGGAGGCCGTCGGCGAGATCGGCGGCGTAGGTGGGGCAGCCGACCTGATCGTCGACGACGCGCACGGTGTCGCGTTCGCGTTCGAGCCGCAGCATCGTCGCGACGAAGTCGTTGCCCTCGCCGGTGTAGAGCCACGCGGTGCGCACCACGTGGGCGGTCGGCAACCGGTCGAGCACCGCGCGCTCCCCCGCGAGCTTGGTCCGGCCGTAGACGGTGCGGGGCCCGGTCGGATCGCCGACCCGGTACGGACGGTCCCCGTCGCCGGCGAACACGTAGTCGGTGGACACGTGGATCAGGTGCGCTCCGGCGGCGGCGCACGCGGCGGCCAGATGGGCCGGTCCCCACTCGTTGACCGCGGTGGCGTCCTCCACATGGGTCTCGGCCGCGTCGACGGCGGTGTAGGCGGCGCAGTTGAGCACGACGGCGCCCGGTTCGACGAGCGCGGCGACGGCATCCGGATCGGTGATGTCCGCCTCCTCCGCGCCGACGCCCCGGATCGGGAGGCCTGCCGCGGCGCCGCGGGTGAGCAGGTGACGGCCCAGCTGTCCGCGGGCTCCGGTGACGAGAACGGTCTGCACGGGCACGAGTCTGGCACGCCGGGGCGGCTGTCACCCGGTAGCCGGCACGGCTGTCACCCGGTAGCCGGCGCGGCTGTCACCCGGTAGCCGGCGCGGCTGTCACCCGGTACGAGCCGGGCACGCCGCGGCGGGTGCCACAAGGGCCGCGGTCTCGGCAGTAGCCTGGGTGCGACCGCCGACGCCCGACGAGAGGACCGCCAGGTGCCGCCAGAGCCGCCCACACGCCGAGTGCCGGCGCGCGACGCGGGGGGAGGATCGGGGGTCTTCCGCGGCCGCCCGCTGCGGATCGCCGTCAGCGTCGCCGCGGCGCTCACCCTGGTCGTCACCGGCGTCGCATGGCGCGGCATCGATTCGCTGCGCTCGTCGCTCGCCACGGTGGGCGGGCTCACCCTGGGCGACGGCCGGGACGGCGCCCTCGACATCCTCCTGGTGGGCACCGACAGCCGCACCGACGCGCACGGCAATCCGCTGTCCCAGCGCGAACTCGACGCGCTGCGGGCCGGCGAGGAAGTGGCCAACAACACCGACACGATCATCCTGGTCCGGGTGCCGCTCGACGGCACCTCGGCCACCGCCATCTCCATCCCGCGCGACACCTACGTCGAGGTGCCCGACATCGGGATGTCGAAGATCAACGCCGCGTTCGGCGCCACCAAGGAGACCGAGCGGCTGCGGCTCGTCGAGGCCGGCGAGTCCGATGCGGCCGCCGAGAAGGCGGCCACGCAGGCGGGCCGGGAGGCACTGGTCGAGTCGGTCGCCGACCTGACCGGCGTCACCGTCGACCACTACGCCGAGGTCGGCCTGCTCGGGTTCGTGCTGCTCACCGATGCCGTCGGCGGCGTCGACGTGTGCCTGAACAACCCCGTCGACGAGCCGCTGTCCGGGGCGAACTTCCCCGCCGGCGAGCAGACCCTCGACGGCGCGGACGCCCTGAGCTTCGTCCGGCAGCGCCACGACCTGCCGCGCGGCGACCTGGACCGAATCGTGCGCCAGCAGGTGTTCATGGCCTCACTCGTACAGAAGGTGCTCAGCGCGAAGACGCTGAGCAACCCGTCCAAGCTGAACCAGCTCAGCGCGGCCGTGCAGAGGTCGGTGGTCCTGGACTCCGACTGGGACATCCTCGACCTGGCGACCCGGATGCAGGACCTCGCCGGCGGCGCCGTGCAGTTCTCCACGATCCCCGTCCAGGACCTCAACGCGATGACCGACTACGGCGAATCGGTGGTGCAGGTGGATCCGGAGGAGGTGCGCCGCTTCGTCGCCGACCTCGTCGATCCCGGCTCCGGCGACGACGGGTCGCAGCCGACGACGAGCGCGGCACCGGAGGTCGATGCCGGCACGATCACGGTGGACGTCGCCAACGCCGGTGGTGTCGGCGGCCTGGCCTCCCGCGTCGCGGCCGTGCTCGTCGGCGACGGCTTCGTCGAGGGCGGCGTCGGCAACCACACCGGCCGCGCGGTGGACGAGTCGACGGTCTTCGCCGCCGACCCCGAGTCCGACCAGGCGCGTGCCGTCGCGGAGGCGCTCGGCGGCCTGGCTACCGCCGCCGACCCGTCGCTCGACGCCGACACGGTGCGGGTGGTGCTCACCGCGGACTACGCGGGGCCGGGCACGGATGCGAACGTCACCTCCGTGGCCTCCGGATCGGATCTCGTGAGCGCCGGGGCCACCCCGACGTCCGTCCCGGCCGCCCCGCCGATCGACGCCGGCTCCGCCGGCCCCCGCTGCGTGAACTGAGGAACGAGGAAGCTGTGACCACCCTGACCGACACCCTGCTCGATCCGATCCTGGCCGCCGACCCGGCCGGCCCCCGCATCACGTGGTACGACGACGCGTCCGGCGCCCGGATCGAGCTGTCCGCGGTCACCCTGGCGAACTGGGCCGCCAAGACGGCGAACATGGTGCGCGACGAGTTCGGTCTGCTGCCCGGCGGCCGGGTGGCCGTCCTGCTCCCGGCTCACTGGCAGAGTGCCGCGGTCCTGCTCGGCGCATGGTGGGCCGGCGCCGAGGTGGTGCTCGAACCCGACGACGCGGACCTCGCGCTGGTCAGCGCGGACCGTCTCGACGATGTCGCGGACGTCGCCGAGGTCGCCGTCCTCTCGCTCGACGCGTTCGGCCGGCCCGTGCCGGACCTGCCGGTGGGGGTCACCGACTACGCGACGCACGTGCGGGTGCACGGTGACCAGTTCCGCTCCGCCGGGGACGGCGGACCGGTGCTCGACGGACGGACGGCCGGCGAAGTGATCGCGGCGGCCCGGGACGCGGCCGCGGCCGCCGGCATCACCGGCGCGGACCGGGTGCTGTCGAGCCGCGACTGGGGCACCCCGCAGGCGCTGATCGACGGCCTGCTCGCCGTCCTCGCCGTCGGCGCGTCGCTGGTGCAGGTGAGCAACCCGGATCCCGCCGCCACCGACCGACGGGTCGAGAGCGAGAAGGTCACCGCCCGGCTGAACGGCTGACGCGCGGCAGGCTCAGGCGACGTAGCCGCCGTCGGCGAGGCCGGCCTCGATCTCGAACCGGTTGCGGGCACCCGGGTGGCGTAGCTCCTCCCACACGTAGCGGACGGCGAATCCGGCCCCGTACCGCGCCCACTGATCGGCGTGGACCGCCTCGTGCCGCAGGATCCGGCGCGACGGTGGCCGGCCGGTGAGGAACACCCCGCCGATCGTCGTGCCCGAGCGGGCGTAGCCGCCGCGCATCCCGGTGCACACGTAGAGTCCGAACTCGTCGTCGAAGCCGACGCGGCCGCCCCATCCCCGAGCCCACAGCAGGGCCAGGGCCGTCACCGCCCGGGCCTGCGCGTCGCCCCGCGACGCGCGCGACCGTTGCAGGTCGGCACGCGCGTCGCGGGGGCTCACGGGCCCGAGCCTATCCGGCCGACAGTGCCTCCACCGGCGACACCGCCGCCGCGCGCCGCGCCGGAAGCAGCGCCGCGACCACACCGGCCACGCCGCCGGCGACGACGATCCCCAGCAGCTGCAGCCACGGCACCGACGGCAGGACGAGCTTGTCCACGCCGAACACCGACGCGGTCCCGGCGACACCGAGGATCAGTCCGAGCGCGACGCCGAGGCCCGAGGCCACCCCTGCCACGAGCAGCGCCTCCTGCACGAGCAGCGACCGGATGCCGCCGCGGCCGAGCCCGACGGCCCGCAGCAGTCCCGTTTCCCGGCGCCGCTCGAGCACCGACAGGGCCATGGTGTTGCCGACGCCGATCAGGGCGATGAGCACGGCGACCGACAGGAGGCCGCCCACCACGAGCAGCATCGTGTCGAGCACCTGCTCGATGGTGCGGCGCATCGCGACGGCGCCGCCGACCTCGCTGCCCGGGGCGGCCTCGGCCGCGGCGCTCGTGACGGCGCGCTGCGCGGCGGCGATCGCCGCGTCGTCGTCGATGTCGGCCAGCCGCAGCCACACCGCCTCGGTGCGCGTCGCCCCGGTCAGCGCGGGCAGGTCGGCGTCATCGACGAGGGCCGGGGCACCCTCGGTGCCGTCGACCACGGTGAGGGTCCGACGCCCCCGCTCTCCGGCGACGTCGAGCCGGGAACCCGCGGACACGCCGCGTCCGGCACGCTCGTCGGGCGACAGGGCGATCTCCCCCGGTCCCGGCAGCGTGATGTCGGTGCGCAGGGTGCGGCCGACGTCGACCCGATCCACGCCGAGCACGCGCAGGTCCACTCCGCCGACGGCGAGGGTGACCGCCTGCAGGTCCGCGGTCTCCGCGACCCCGTCGATCGTGTGCAGGCGTTCGCCGAGGCCCGCCGGAAGGCCCTCGTCGCCGGCGGCCGTGACGGTCACGTCGACGGGGAACTGGCCGTCGATGGCCGCGGGCGCGCTCGCCTTCACCGTGGCCACGCCCACGACGATCGTCGCGGTGAGGGTGACGCCGAGGATCAGCGCGGTTGCCGTGGCGGCGGTGCGGCGCGGATTGCGGCCCGCGTTGCCGGCGGCGAGCTCGCCCACGGGCCCGCCGATCCGCGCCAGGGCACGCCCCGCACCCTGCACGACCGCCGGGACGATGCGCCGGGTCGCGGCGAGGAATCCGACGAATGCGAGCAGCCCGCCCGCACACGCGACGAGGACGTTGACTCCCAGGACGCCCGCGGTCAGCAGCAGGGCCCCGGCGACGAGGCCGACCGTCGCGACGATGCGACGCAACCAGGACGACCGTGCCGGCTCCGGCGTGCTCTCCATCGGATGGAGCGCGGCCAGCGGCGCGACGCGGGTGGCGGCCCGTCCGGGGCCGGTGGCGGCCAGGACCGTCACGAGGATGCCGACGAGCAGGCCGACGAGGACGGTGAGGGGCCCGACGGCGAGCGATCCGATGGGCAGCGGTGCGTCCCACGCCCGGGCCGCCGCGACCACCGCCGCGGCGAGCCCGATTCCGGCGAGGACGCCCGCAACCGAGGCCACGGCGCCGACGAGCAGCGCCTCGAGCAGGACACTGCGCCGTACCTGTGCGGCGGTGACCCCGACGCAGCGCATGAGGGCCAGTTCCCGGGTGCGGGCGGCAAGCACGACCGCGAAGGTGTTGGCGATCACGAGCGCGGACACCACGACGGCGATCGCACCGAACGCGAGCAGCACGTTGCGCAGCAGGTCGGCGTCGCCGAAGTAGCGCGCGGCCACTGCGGCGGACCGTTCGGCGCCGGTCCGGACGGTCCATCCGGGCAGCGCCTCGGACACCCGGTCGACGAGGTCGGCGGCGGTGACGGTGCCGTCCCCCGCCAGGCGCAGTTCCCACCCCGGTGCGCCGCCGGCCCATCGGTCGACCTGCGCTCCGGTCCCGAACACCGCCGCGTCCGCGGCCTGCGGGGTTCCGGCCAGATCGACCTGCCCGACCACCGTCACGGTCGCGGGCTCGCCGCCCTCGGCATCCGTCACGGTCAGGACCGTGCCGAGCGGCACACCGGTGGTCGAACCGACCGCGATCTCGGAATCGGCGGCGGGCCATCGGCCGTCGGCCAGCCGCTGCCAGCGCAGGGCCTCGTCGCCCCCGGCGGAGGTGACGTCGGCGTACGAGGGCACACCCTCGGGACCGGTGTAGCGCACCGGCGCGGTCAGGTCCACCGCGACGGCGCTCACGCCGGGCACCGCGGCCGCCCGGGCCGCGAGCTCCTGCGGCCGCTCGACGGGCGCCGGCGGCGACTCGGGCGCGGTGACGACGGCGTCGGTGCCGCGGTACTGGGCCGCGAGCGAATCGGTCACCCCGGCGCGCACCGTGTCTCCGAGGACGAGAGTCGTCACGACGTAGGCGACCGCGACGAGGACGGCGAGGACCGAGGAGAGGTACCGGCCGGCGTGTGCCCGGGCCTGGGCGAGCGCCAGCCGTCGCATCAGCGCACCTCCTGGAGCGCGGCGGTGCCGAGGCGGCGCATCGTGTCGAGGACGGTGTCGGGCGTGGGCGCGGCGATCTCGCCGGCGGGCCGGCCGTCCGCGAGCAGCACGACGCGGTCGGCGTAGGACGCGGCCACCGGGTCGTGGGTGACCATGACGACGGTCTGACCGGTCTCGCGCACGCTCGCCCGCAGCAGGCCGAGCACCTCCGCCCCGGAGCGGGAGTCGAGGTTCCCGGTCGGTTCGTCGGCGAAGACCACATCGGGTTGGGGCAGCAGGGCCCGCGCGACGGCGACCCGCTGCTGCTGGCCGCCGGACAGTTCGTGCGGCAGGTGCCGCAGCCGCCCGTCGAGGCCGAGGCGGGTGACGACGTGGTCGCGCCATTCGTCGCTCGGTCGCCGCCCGGCCAGCCGCATCGGCAGCAGCATGTTCTCCTCGGCCGTGAGCACGGGCAGCAGGTTGAACGCCTGGAAGACGAATCCGATGCGGTCGCGCCGTAGTTCGGTCAGCCGCCGGTCCCCTGCCCCGCTGATCTCGTCGTCCCCCAGGAAGATCCGCCCCGAGGTCGCGGTGTCCAACCCGGCGAGACAGTGCATGAGGGTGGACTTCCCGGATCCCGACGGCCCCATGATCGCCGTGAAGGCTTCCTTCTCGAAGGCCACGCTCACCCCGTCGAGCGCACGCACCTCGGCGTCGCCCCGGCCGTACACCTTCACCAGCTCTTCCGCACGCACGGCGGCGGTTCCCACATCGTTGTCGTCCATGCCGTCGACGCTAGGAACCGCGCCGCACCGGCACATCGGAGCGCGGGCGGATCTTCCGGCCGCCGCGGGTCCTACCGTGGTATGACCGGCCGCGACCACGACGGGCGGACGGCCGGAGCCGCGCAGCCGTGCGCCCGCAGGTTCACGGTCCGTCCGCCGCGCCGAGCAGATCCTCCGGCCGGACCAGTCCCGCACGGAACGCGAACAGCACCGCCTGCACGCGGTCCCGCGACGCTGTCTTCGAAAGAACCCTCCCCACATGCGTTTTCACGGTGGCTTCCGACAGCACGAAGCGTTCGGCGAGTTCGGCGTTGGTGAGGCCGTGCGCCATCGCGACGAGCACCTCGAGCTCACGCGGGGTCAACTCCGGCGGAACCCGCACGGCCGGACGACGATCGGGCGCGCCGTCGCCCCCGAGCAGCGGACCGACGTGCCGCAGCAGACGGCGGGTGGCGCGGGGCGCGATCACCGCGTCGCCGCGGTGCACCGTGCGGACCGCGGCGAGCAGATCCTCCGGCGGCGCGTCCTTGAGCAGGAACCCGCTCGCGCCCGCGCCGAGCGCGGAGACGACGTACTCCTCGGTGTCGAAGGTGGTGAGCATCACCACCTTCGGCGCGTGCGGGCGGGTGAGCAGCCGGCGGGTGGTCTCGATCCCGTCCAGGCCGGGCATCTGCACGTCCATCAGCACCACGTCCGTCTCGGCCCGTGCGAGCGCGTCGAGGGCGGCGTGCCCGTCCGCCGCCTCGGCGACCACCGTCAGGTCCGGTTGCGAGTCGAGCACCATCCGGAAGCCGGCCCGCACGAGGTGCTGATCGTCGACGAGACCGACCCGGACGGGTCTCGGCTCCGGGCCCGAGTCCGGCACGGTCTCTCTCCTCTCAGTGGTACGGAAGCAGCGCATGGACACGGTAGCCGCCGCCCGGCGCCGGACCGGCGGACACGGCGCCGCCGTGCAGCCGGGCGCGTTCCGCCATGCCGATCAGTCCCTGCCCGCCCGGGCGGGGCTCGACGAGGGCCGCCGCGCCGCGACCGTTGTCGACGATCTCCACCTCCACGCGTTCGGGCAGCCATGCGAGGCGGACACGGGCGTGGGCGCGGGGGCCGGCGTGCCGCAGCACGTTGGTCAGCGCCTCCTGCACGATGCGGTACACGGTCAGGCCCGTGCCCGCGGGCAGGTCGCGCCGCGGACCGGTGACCGTGAACTCGACGTCGAGCCCGCCGCCCCGCAGATCGGCGATCAGCTCGTCGAGGTCGTCCGGCCCGGGTGCGACGCGGAACTCGCGGGGTCCGTCCTCGCGCAGCACCGCCAGCAGCGAGCGCATGTCGCTCAACGCGCGCCGGCCGGTGTCGGCGATGGCCGTCAGCGCGGACACGGCCTCCTCGGGGTGCTGCGGGGCGGCGTACCGGCCACCGTCGGCCTGGGCGATCACGACGGTCAGCGAATGCGCGACGATGTCGTGCATCTCCCGGGCTATGCGGGTGCGCTCGCCGAGCGCGGCGAGCTCGGTCTCCTTCTCCCGTTCGAGTTCGAGAAGGCGGTTGCGCTCGCTGAGGTTCGCCATCTCCTCCAGGCGCAGATTCCGGATACGCCCGAACGCCCATGCCCCGGCGAGGAATACGACCACGAACACCGCGGACACGGCCATGCCGAGGGCGGAGCGGTCTTCGATGTTCCCGAGGTAGCGGATGCCCGCGAGGGCACCGCCGGCGACCGCCGCGGCGAGGCCGAGGGTGCTCGCCCACCGCGGGCCGTAGGCGGCGAGGGCGTAGACCGCCGCCGGGACGGCCACCGGGGCGACGGGGCTGACCGTCGGCACGGTCGCCAGGTGCACGAACGCGGCGGCGGCGACCACGGCCGTGGCCGGCACCACCCGGGTGCGCCGCCACGCCAGCGGCACGCTCAGGACGAGCACGAGGACCGCGTCCCACCAGCCGGGCTCGGAGGTGGCGACGACGAGCAACCCGAAGGCGGTCAGCAGAGCGGCCAGGACCGCGTCGATGGTGCCGGTGTGGGTGCCGCTCCACCGGTACCACCGCTCGAGGCGAGTGGGGGCGGGCACGGCGCGGCCGTCAGCCCAGCAGCTTCCGCCGCAACGCGTCGTCCTTCTCGAGCACCATCTGCTCGAGGCCCGCCTGGAACTGCTCCATCCGGCCCCGCAGCGCGGGGTCGGCCGCGCCGAGGATACGGGCGGCGAGCAGGCCGGCGTTGCGGGCGCCGCCGATGGAGACGGTCGCGACAGGCACCCCGGCAGGCATCTGCACGATCGACAGCAGCGAGTCCATGCCGTCGAGGTACTTCAGGGGGACGGGCACGCCGATCACCGGGAGCGGGGTCGCGGAGGCGACCATGCCCGGAAGGTGGGCGGCACCACCGGCGCCGGCGATGATCACCTTGATGCCGCGTCCGGCGGCGTCGCGGGCGTAGTCGAGCATGCGCTGCGGGGTGCGGTGGGCCGAGACGACCCCCACCTCGAAGCGGATGCCGAACTCGACGAGCGCCTCGGCGGCGGCCTCCATCGTCGGCCAGTCCGAGTCGCTGCCCATGATCAGGCCGACCTGTGCTCCGTCAGTCACCGTGAGAATCCCATCCGTCGGTCCACACTCCGTGCGAGAGCCAGTGCGCCGCGCGTTCCGCGCGTTCGCGCACCGCCGCCACGTACTGCGGGTCGTCGATCGACCCGGACGCGTCCCCGAGCACGTTGACGTGCCCGATCTTGCGGTCCTTGCGCTCGCCCTTGCCGTAGAGGTGCACACGCACGTCGGGCATCCGGGCGAACAGGTGGTGCAGCCGCTCGTCCATGCTCATCGCGGGCGCCTCGGGGGCGCCTAGGACGTTCGCCATCACCGTCACCGGGGCGATCGGTGACGTGTCGCCGAGCGGGTAGTCCAGCACCGCGCGCAGGTGCTGCTCGAACTGCCCGGTGCGGGCGCCGTCCATGCCCCAGTGCCCGGAGTTGTGCGGCCGCATCGCGAGCTCGTTGACGATCAGCTCGCCGGTCTCGGTCTCGAACAGTTCGACCGCCATGACTCCGACCACACCGAGCTCGGCGGCGATGCGCAGGGCCAGCTGCTCGGCGCCGGCCTCGATGTCGGCCCGCAGGTTCGGGGCGGGCGCGATGACGACGGCGCACTGCCCGTTCAACTGCACGGTCTCGACCACGGGCCAGCTCGCGCCCTGCCCGAACGGCGAGCGCGCGACCATCGCGGACAGCTCCCGCCGCCACGAGACCTTCTCCTCGGCGATGAGCGGCACCCCGGCCGCGAGCTGCTCGGCGACGATCCGCTGCGCCTCGTCCACGTCGTCGGTGATCCACACACCGCGACCGTCGTAGCCGCCGCGCGCCGACTTGATCACGACGGGCCACCCGTGCTCGTCGCCGAACGCGGTGAGGTCGTCGACCGAGGTGAGCTCGGTGAACGGCGGCACCGGGGCACCGAGCTCCGCGAGGCGCCGGCGCATCGCGAGCTTGTCCTGCGCGTAGATCAGGGCCTGCGGCGGCGGCTGCACGCTGACGCCCTCACGCTGGAGCACCTCGAGATGCTCGGTGGGCACGTGCTCGTGGTCGAAGGTCAAGGCGTGGACGCCGGTCGCGGCACTGCGCAACGCGTCGAGATCGGTGTGGCTGCCGAGCACCACGTCGGGGCTGACCCGCGCGGCCGGATCGTCCGGGCTCGCGGCCAGCACCCGCAGGGTCTGGCCGAGCGCGATCGCGGCCTGGTGGGTCATCCGGGCGAGCTGGCCGCCGCCGACCATCGCGACGACCGGCATACCGGTGGGCAGCGTGCGGGGAGGGTGCGAAGGGGCGTCGCCGGCCGCGGAGGCGGGAGTCGCGGCGGCCGAGTCCGGGGGTGTAGCGGTCACGGCTCACCATGGTGTCACAGCGGGCGGCGGGCGCGGCGCCGCGCTCCCGCGCGACACCCCGTCGTTCCTGTGGTAAAGCTGATAAACCGCCCGCGGGTTCGTGTGTTCGGATCCCGGTTTCGTAGACTCGTCCGGGTGTCTTTCGTCGATGCTGCCGTGAACCGAGTCCCCGAGCCTCTGCGGGGCCTGTTGCTGCGGCACCACGAGTTGATCAAGTTCGCAATCGTCGGCGGCACCACCTTCGTCGTCGACTCGGTCATCTTCTACACCCTCAAGCTCACGGTGCTCGAGGAGAAGCCGGTGACCGCCAAGGTCATCGCCGGGGTGATCGCGGTGATCTGCTCGTACGTCCTCAACCGGGAATGGTCGTTCAAGAACCGGGGCGGCCGGGAGCGGCACCACGAGGCGCTGCTGTTCTTCGCCGTCAGCGGCATCGGCGTGGTCCTCAGCTTCATCCCGTTGTGGATCTCGAGCTACGTGTTCGACCTGCGGGTGCCGAACGTCAGCCTCACCATGGAGAACATCGCCGACTTCGTCAGCGCCTATCTCATCGGCAATCTGCTGCAGATGATCTTCCGGTTCTGGTGCTTCCGCCGTTTCGTGTTCCCGGAGGAGATGAACCCCGGCGAAGACGACGTTCCCGAGCACGAGGAACTCGCCGAGGAAGGCCTGGGACACTCCTGAGTCCGGTCCCCGCCGCCGCGGGTCAGCCGAATCCGGTCCCCGCCGCCGCGGGTCAGCCGAATCCGGTCCCCGCCGCCGCGGGTCAGCCGAATCCGGTCCCCGCCGCCGCGGGTCAGCGTGGTTCCCGGATCCCCGCGGGGGCGGACTCGTCGCGGGTCGAGCCGAGGAACAGGGCGAACAGGGCGGGCCGCCGGCGTTGCAGTTCGAGGCGCCCGCCGTCGGCCTCGGTCAGGGCACGGGCGAGCGCGAGGCCCACCCCGGTCGAGCCGGTACCCGAGAAGCCGCGGTCGAAGATGTGCGGGGCCAGCTCGTCGCTGACGCCGTCACCCTCGTCGGTCACCTCCACGCACACGGTCGATCCGCCGCCGTGGGTCGATACCCGCCGCACGGACACCGTGCACGTTCCACCGCCGTGCATGAGGGCGTTGTCGACCAGCACCGCGACGGCCTCGCGCAGCCGGGATCCGGTCACGCGGCTGCGCAGCGACGGATCCCCGCTCAGCAGCAGTTCCCGGCCCGCCTCCTTGTAGGGCCCCCGCCAGTCCGCGATCACCCCCGCCAGCTCCCCCACGACGGACACCTCGGTGCGCAGCTCGGAGCCGCTGTTACGGGACGCGCGGACCAGCTCGTCGATGGCGGTGGTGAGCCGGTCCACCTGGCGCATCGCCTCCTCCGCCTCCTCGACGACGGCCGGGTCGGCGTGGGTGGACAGCTCGTCGAGGCGCAGCCGCACCGCGGTCAGCCGGGACCGCAGCTGGTGCGAGACGTCGCCGACGAGGGCGTGCTCCCGCTGCAGGCGCCCGGCGATCTCCACGGTCGCGGCGTCGAGGACGTCCGAGACGCGGTCGAGTTCCGGGATGCCGTGCCGGCGTGGATCGGGCCGGAAGTCGCCCTCGGCCAGCCGGCGGGCCCGTGCCGCGACGTCGCGCAGAGGGTCGGCCAGCCGCCGCGCGGTGACGACGGCGACGACGGCGCCGACGGCCATGGACAACAGCACCAGCAGCGTCACCCCGACCAGGACCTGCCGCTGCAGCAGGCGCATGTCCTCGGACGGCGCCTCGAGCCGCAGGGATCCCGACGTTCCCATCGACAGGGACTCGACCAGGGGGTTCGGGACTGCGGCGGCGCCGATGTCGAGGCGGGCCGCGGCGTCCTCGGGGGTCGGGTAGACGACGAGGAGGCGGCCGCCGTCGGGAACGACGAGCCGCAGCGAACTGGTGTCGAGGCCGCCGACGACCAGGCCGTCGGCGCCCTCCTGGGCGATGATCTCCGCGGACATGCGGTCGAGCCGGTCCTGCAGGTCCCTGCGCGCGGTGTCCTCGACGAACAGCCAGGCGGTGTAGGCGAGCGGGACTCCGAGCAGCAGGGCCACGAGCAGCGAGCCCGCGAGGACCGCGAACAGGATTCGGCGGCGCACTCCGGTCCCGTCAGTCGGTGTTCAGGCGGAAGCCGACGCCGCGGACGGTGGCGATGCGCCGCTCCCCGGCCGGGCCCTCGTCACCGATCTTGCGGCGCAGCCAGGACATATGCATGTCGAGAGTCTTGGACCCGCGCAGGTCGGCGTCGCCCCACACCTCCTGCAGGATCACGTCCCGCGAGACCACCTGGCCGGCGTGCTCGAGCAGCACCCGCAACAGTTCGTACTCCTTGTTGGCGAGGGTGACCTCGGAGCCGTCGACGAGCACGCGCCGGGCCGCCCGCTCGAGCCGGATCCCCGCGACCTCGACGATGTCCTCGGGCTCGCCGCCGCCACGGCGGCGCAGCAGCGCCCGGACCCGGGCCATGAGTTCGGCGAGCCGGAAGGGCTTGCCGACGTAGTCGTCGGCGCCGGCATCGAGGCCGACGACGAAGTCGACCTCGTCGGTACGGGCGGTGAGCATCAGGACGGCGAGGTCGGAGCGGTGGGCCCGGATCTGCCGGCACACCTCGAGGCCGTCGATGCCAGGCAGCCCGAGGTCGAGGATGAGCAGTTCGTAGTCACCGGACAGGGCCCGTTCGAGCGCGGCGGGACCGGTCTGTTCGACGGTGACGTCGTATCCCTCCCGGCCCAGCGCCCGGGACAGGGGCGCGGCGATGGCTTCGTCGTCTTCGGCGAGCAGGACTGCGGTCACGGATCCAGCGTACGGATCGGCACCGGCCGTCCGGCGCGTTACCAGGCTTTGCGACTCGGCCCGTCGGGTCGGGGTTCCCGGTCCCGCGCCGGGTCGGCGTGGAACGCCTGCTGGTACAGCAGGGCATGCACGCGCTGCACGTCGGGGATGTCGTCGAACTCGAGCGGATCGTCGGCCGCGGAGACGATGACGAGGGTGCCGGTGCGCAGGATCCGGTCCAGCAGGCCGTGCCGGAACTGCACGTTGCTGATGCGGCCCATCGGGATGTCGATGCCGGAGTGGGTGAGCACGCCCTGCCGGACGAGCACCCGCCGGTCGGTGACGATGAAGTGGGTCGACAGCCAGCTCACGAGCGGCGCCAGGCACTGCCACGCGACGATCGCCGCCCACAGCACCGCGAGCACGATCGTCAGCGTGCTCGCGGTGGAGCCGTCGAGCCGGGCCTGGCTCAGGCCGAGCAGGAATCCCGCGAGCGCGGTGGCGACCAGGAAGATCGCCGCCGGCACGATGAGCATCTTCCAGTGCGGGTGCCGGTGCAGCAGCAGCCGTTCCTCGGGGGCGAGGGCGTCCTCCGGGTATCCCATGCCGGACACGATGGCACAGCCGCAGCGCCGGGCGCCCGTGCCGGGTCAGGGCACTGGGCGCAGGTGGGTGATGTCCCCGGCCGACACCGCGATCGGCTCGCCACCGTCGTCCGGGGTGATGACGATGCGGCCCTGCTCGTCGATGTCGACCGCGACGCCGTGCAGTTCCGTGTCGCCCGGCAGGACCGCCCGCACCCGGCGGCCGAGCGTGCCGCACCGGTCGCGGTAGGCAGCGGCCAGCCCGGCGACGTCCCAGCCCGCGACGTACCACTGCTCCCACCGGCGGCCGAGTTCGCGCAGCAGGGCCTCGGCGAGTGCGGTGCGATCGAGTTCGGTCGCCCCGGCGAGCGCGAGCGACGTCGCGGTGGGAACCGGCAGCTCGTCCTCGGTGAGCGAGACGTTGAGGCCGATGCCCACCACCACGACGGGCTCGGGGTGGGTACCGGCGACCTCGGCGAGGATGCCGGCCACCTTGCGACCCTCGACGAGCACGTCGTTGGGCCACTTCAGTTCGGCGTCCACTCCGGTGACCGAGCGGATCGCGTCGACGGTGGCGATGCCGGCCAGCAGCGGCAGCCAGCCCAGGTCGGCGAGGTCGATGCCGGGCATGCGCAGCAGCACCGAGACGATCACCTGGGCGCGGGGAACACCGGCCCATCCACGCGAGTGCCGGCCCCGGCCGCCGTGCTGGAACTCGGCGAGCAGGACGCGGCGGTCGGCTCCGGGTTCGCGAGCGGCCGCGAGCAGGTCGGCGTTGGTCGAGGCGGTCTCGGTGACGACGTCGAGGCGCCGGTAGAACGCGTCGGGGTCGGCGCCACGCACGAGCGCGGCGCGCAGCCGGGCGGCATCCAGCTCGCGCCGCACGGGCGCGGGGTCGACGGGCGGGCGCTGCGGTTCGGGTTCGGTGGGCATCCGCACAGCCTAGGATGGGCAGCGAAACGTACTCGCCGGTAGCTTCAGTTCAATGATTCAACACAAGCGGGGCCTCGGTGCGCGATCGCTGACTGACGCTCGCTAAGCTCATGGGCCATGACCACTGTCCAGGAGCCGTCCGCGCCCGAGGCGGCGAGTACGCCCGATATCCACACGACTGCCGGCAAGCTGGCGGACCTGCGCAATCGCCAGGCTCAGGCTCAGGCCCCGAGCGGTGAGGCCGCCGTCGAGAAGGTGCACGCGAAGGGCAAGTTGACCGCCCGCGAGCGCATCGAAGCGCTGCTCGACGAGGGCTCGTTCGTCGAGCTCGACCAGCTCGCCCGGCACCGCAGCACCAACTTCGGCCTGGCCGAGAACCGCCCGGTCGGCGACGGCGTCGTGACCGGCTACGGCACCATCGACGGCCGCGACGTGTGCGTGTTCTCGCAGGACGCGACCGTCTTCGGCGGCAGCCTCGGCGAGGTCTACGGCGAGAAGATCGTCAAGGTCATGGACCTGGCGCTCAAGACCGGCCGCCCGCTGATCGGCATCAACGAGGGGGCGGGCGCGCGCATCCAGGAGGGTGTCGTCTCGCTCGGCCTCTACGGCGAGATCTTCCACCGCAACGTGCAGGCCTCCGGGGTGATCCCGCAGATCTCGCTGATCATGGGCCCGGCCGCCGGTGGACACGTCTACTCCCCCGCCCTGACCGACTTCGTGGTGATGGTCGACCAGACCAGCCAGATGTTCGTCACCGGTCCCGACGTCATCAAGACCGTCACCGGTGAGGACGTCACCATGGAGGACCTCGGCGGCGCGCACACCCACATGGTCAAGTCCGGTGTCGCGCACTACGTCGCCGACGGCGAGCAGGACGCCCTGGACTACGTCAAGGACCTGCTGTCCTACCTGCCGAGCAACAACCAGGCCGCCGCGCCGCGCACCGAGCCGACCGACCCGATCCTCGGGTCGATCGAGGAGTCGCTGACCGAGGAGGACATCGAGCTCGACACGCTGATTCCCGACTCGGCGAACCAGCCGTACGACATGCACGAGGTGATCCGTCGCCTGCTCGACGACGACGAGTTCCTCGAGGTCCAGGCCGAGCGCGCCCAGAACATCATCGTCGGCTTCGGCCGCGTCGACGGCCGGTCCGTCGGCATCGTCGCCAACCAGCCGACCCAGTTCGCCGGCTGCCTGGACATCGACGCGTCGGAGAAGGCCGCGCGCTTCGTGCGCACCTGTGACGCGTTCAACGTCCCGATCGTCACGCTCGTCGACGTGCCGGGCTTCCTGCCGGGCACCGAGCAGGAGTACAACGGCATCATCCGCCGCGGCGCCAAGCTGCTGTACGCGTACGGCGAGGCCACTGTCGGCAAGATCACCGTCATCACCCGCAAGGCCTACGGCGGCGCGTACGACGTGATGGGCTCGAAGCACATGGGCGCGGACGTCAACCTGGCCTGGCCGACCGCGCAGATCGCCGTCATGGGCGCCTCCGGTGCCGTCGGCTTCGTCTACCGCAAGCGCCTGCTCGAGGCGGCCAAGAACGGCGAGGACGTCGACGCGCTGCGCCTCGAGCTGCAGAACGAGTACGAGGACACCCTGGTGAACCCGTACGTCGCCGCCGAGCGGGGCTACGTCGACGCGGTCATCCCGCCGTCGCACACCCGCGGGCAGATCGTGGCGGCCCTGCGGCTGCTCGAGCGCAAGATGGTCACGCTTCCGCCGAAGAAGCACGGGAACATCCCCCTCTGACGGCCGCACGGCCGAGACCATCCCGGCCGGCTCGGTCCTTCCGAGCCGGCCGGGCCACGACCCCACGAGAGGGACGACATGACTTCGAACGCGCAGCGATCCCGCTCCCGCGTCCTGCCCACCGGCTCCGGTAGCCTCCCGGGAGGTGTGTTGTGACTGCGGTAGCTGAGGAGAAGACCATCATCGACACCGAGGTGACCGAGGTCGCGGCGGCCGAGGAGGCCCCGGCGGCGGCGCCGGCGGCCGAGACCGCCGCTCCCGAGGCGGCCGCGGCGATCCGGATCGTCAAGGGCCGGCCCTCGGACGTCGAGATCGCCGCGCTGGTGGCGGTGCTCGCCGCGGCCTCCGGGTCCGCCGCCCCGGCAGCGGACGACCGCCCACGCGAGACGTGGGGCGACCCCACCCGGATGCACCGCCGGACGGCGCCGTTCTCGCCGTACTCGTACCCGAACCTGGGCTGATCATGGCGAGGCTGGTGCTCGCGTCGGCGTCCCCGGCCCGGTTGTCCGTGCTGCGGTCGGCCGGCGTCGCGCCCATCGTGCGGGTGTCCGCGGTGGACGAAGATGCGCTCGCCGCCGCACTCGGTCCCGGGGCACCGCCCGCGGTGGTGGTCACCGAACTGGCCCGCGCGAAGGCGGCGGACGTGGTGCCCGGCCTGGTCCGGGACAGCCTCGGCGACGACACCCTCGTCGTGGGCTGCGACTCGATGCTGCTCGTCGACGGGCAGTTGCAGGGCAAACCGGGGACGGTCGAGGTGGCGCGCGAGCGCTGGCGGGCGATGGCGGGACGCAGCGCCGACCTGCTCACCGGGCACAGCGTCCTGCGCCTGCGCGACGGCGAGGTCGTCGCCCAGGCCGCCGACCACAGCAGCACCACCGTCCACTTCGGCCGCCCCACCGAGGACGACCTCGAGGCGTACCTGGCCAGCGGCGAGCCGCTGCAGGTGGCGGGGGCGTTCACGCTCGACAGCCTCGGCGGCTGGTTCGTGGAGCGCATCGAGGGCGATCCCTCCTCGGTGATCGGGATCGGCCTGCCGCTGGTGCGTCGGCTCCTGGCCGACGTGGGGGTGTCGGTGGCGCGGCTGTGGGCCGCGAACACGGCCGAAAGCCCTTCAGTTTAGGCTTGCCTTGCCTTAGCATCGGGGCATGAGCGATTCCCGTGCCCTGCCCATGTCCGAGCGCGACTCCGCACACCTGCCCGGCCACTGGCTGCTCGCCCGGCTCGGCAAGCGCGTGCTGCGCCCCGGAGGCGCGGGGATGACCACCCGCCTGCTCGTCGATGCGGACATCGAGGGCAGCGACGTCGTCGAACTCGCGCCCGGCCTCGGCCGCACCGCGCGGGAGATCCTGGACCTGGCGCCGCTGTCGTACACCGGCGTGGAACACGACGAGGCCGCGGCCGAGCTGACCCGCGCCGCGATCGGCGACCACGGCCGCTGCGTCGTCGCGGACGCCGCTGCCACCGGCCTCCCCGACGCCGGCGCCGACGTCGTCGTCGGGGAGGCCATGCTCACCATGCAGACCGACGCGGCCAAGGCGCGCATCGTCGCCGAGGCCGTGCGGACGCTGCGCCCGGGCGGCCGGTACGCGATCCACGAACTCGCCCTCGTCCCCGACGAGCTCGACGATGCGGTGAAGACGGAGATCCGGCAGGGCCTGGCCCGTTCCATCAAGGTCAATGCCCGGCCGCTCACCGTCGCCGAGTGGCGAACCCTGCTCACCGAGGCGGGCCTGAGCGTCGACGTCGTGCGGCTCGCCCCGATGGCGCTGCTGCAGCCCGCCCGGTTCGTCGCCGACGAGGGCGTCCTCGGCACCCTGCGCTTCGTGCGCAACGTGCTGCGCGACGGCGACGCCCGCACGCGGGTGCTGGGCATGCGCGCGACGTTCACGACGTACCGCAGGTCGATCGCGGCCGTGGCGATCGTCGCGACGAAGCCGCGGTAGCCTGCGGTCGTGAGCCCCGCCGCCGCGCCGCAGCCCGAACCCGCGACCCCCGCCCTGTCGTATCTCGCCGACGTCCGCGACGCCGTCGAGCCCTACCCCGACCGGCCGCGCCCACAGCGCGTCCTCGTGGCCGAGGGCGCCCGCGTGGTGATCTTCGCGTTCGACGCCGGGCAGGAACTGCGCGAGCACACGGCCGCGTTCCCGGTGCTGCTGCAGGCCCTCACGGGCCACCTGCAGGTCACCGCCGACGGGCGCACCGTGGATCTCGAGCCCGGCGGGGTGGTGCACATGACCACCCGCCTGCCGCACGCGGTGCGGGCCGTCGAGCCGTCCCGGCTCATGCTGACGATGCTCGATCCAGCTGCGCGCTGAGCGCCGCCGCGATCGCGGCCGCCTTCGCCTTGGCCCGGTCCGCGTTCGCGCCGGCGAACAGCGCGTCGACGCTGTCCGTCCACAACCGCACCCAGCGGTCGAAGCGCGCCGCGCCGAGACCGTGCTGCCGGTGCAGGGCCGTGTGCACCGGAACCAGCCGGCCCCGATAACGGCCGGTGCCGAACAGGACCTGCTCCCAGAAGTCCCCGACGACCGGCAGGTGCTCGTCGAGACCCACGACGGCCAGCGTCGCGAACGCCGCCTCGAGGTCCGGATCCGTCAGCGCCCGGTCGTAGAACCGGCGCAGCAGCCGATCGATGTCGGCGCGCGTCGCGAGGTCGGTCGGGGCGGACGGGGAGCGCAGCACGTGTCCCGACGGTACCGCCTAGAATCGACGGCGCACCTCGTCGTCACCGGATTGCCGATCACCGAACTGTCACCACTGCCTCAGGAGCCACCTGTGCCCGTCGCGCCCGACGCCAACCCGTCCTTCGCCGCCTACGCCGATCCGACCCGCCTGGTGTCGACGGAGTGGCTGTCCGCCCATCTGGGTGCGCCCGAGGTGAAGGTCGTCGAATCGGACGAGGACGTGTTGCTCTACGACGTCGGCCACATCCCCGGCGCCGTGAAGATCGACTGGCATCTCGACCTCAACGACCCGGTCACCCGCGACTACATCGACGGCACGCGGTTCGCCGCCCTCATGGACCGCAAGGGCATCCGCCGCACCGACACGGTCGTCGTCTACGGCGACAAGTCCAACTGGTGGGCCGCGTACGCGATGTGGGTGTTCACCCTGTTCGGCCACGAGGACGTGCGCCTGCTCGACGGCGGCCGCGACGCCTGGATCGCCGAGAACCGCGACACCACCCTCGACATCCCGGTGAGCACCACCACCGGCTACCCGGTGATCGAGCGGGACGACGCCGCGATCCGGGCGTTCAAGGACGACGTGCTGGACCATCTCGGCAAGGGCCCGCTCGTGGACGTGCGTTCCCCGCAGGAGTACACCGGCGAGCGCACCCACATGCCGGACTACCCCGAGGAGGGCGCCCTGCGCGGCGGCCACATCCCCACGGCCGTGTCCATCCCGTGGGCCCGCGCGGCGGCGCCGGACGGCCGGTTCCGGTCGCGCCCCGAGCTCGAGGAGATCTACGCCGACATCGCGCCGGACTCCGACGTCATCGCCTACTGCCGCATCGGGGAACGGTCCAGCCACACCTGGTTCGTGCTGACCTACCTGCTCGGCTACCAGCACGTGCGCAACTACGACGGGTCGTGGACCGAGTGGGGCAACGCGGTGCGGGTGCCGATCGTCAAGGGCGAGGAGCCCGGAGAGGTGCCGGCCCGGTGACCCTGCCCGCTCCCCTCGCCGAGATCGTCGACGATTTCGCCGCCGTCGAGGGCCAGGACAAGCTGCAGCTGCTGCTCGAGTTCAGCCGGGAACTCCCGCCGATTCCGGCCGAGCTCGAGGAAGCGGCGATGGAGCCGGTCCCCGAATGTCAGTCGCCGCTGTTCCTGTCGGTCGATACGGCCGACCGGGAGCACGTGCGGCTGCACTTCAGCGCGCCCCCCGAGGCCCCGACCACCCGCGGATTCGCATCGATCCTGCATCAGGGGCTCGACGGTCTCAGCGCCGAGCAGATCCTCGAGGTGCCCGACGACTTCTACTCGGCCCTCGGGCTGGCCGACGCGGTCAGCCCGCTGCGCCTGCGGGGAATGAGCGCGATGCTGGCGCGCATCAAGCGGCATCTGCGTTCCTGAGATGCCATGGAGTTCACCGAACTCGAGGACTACCCCATCCCGGCGGGTGTACTGACCGAATGGCTGCCGTGCGTCGCAGCGGATGCCTGGAGCACCGATCCGCGACCGGTGTCGTACGTGCACGAGGCACATCTGCGGCGCACCGCGGGCAGCCGGTACGGCGACGTCCCGGACGCGTGGCTGGGCACCGCCTTCGAGGTCGCGGGACGCCTCGAGGAGGAGCCGTTCCGGCGCGCCCTGGAGCGGTGGATCGACCGGCACGAACCGCTGCGCAGCCAGGTCGTCCTGAGCGGTGACGGCGCCGTCGGCTCCGGCGGCGTGACCCGGCGGACCGCGCCGCCGGGCGCGGTGTCGGTCCGATTCGTCCGGCACCTGCCGTCCGCCCCGGACGACATCCGCGAGCACCTCGAGCAACTGCTGGCCGACTGCACCGAGCCGCACACGTGGCCGGCGTATGTCTTCGCCACCCTCGAGCCCGAGGACGGGGACGCGTCCGCGGCGTCGTTCACGGTGTTCTTCGCCGCCGACCACGCCGTCGCCGACGCCTACTCGGTCGTGCTGGTCGCCCACGAGATCACGGCCCTGTACGAGCAGGAGCGGTCCGGCCGGCCGGCCGGACTGTTCCCCGTGGGCAGCTACATCGACTTCGGTGCCGCGGAGCGGGCGGACGCCGCCGATCTGGCCGGCGAGCACGAGGCCGTGCGGATCTGGCGGGAGGCCCTGACCGCCGGCGGCGGCGCGATGCCCGAGTTCCCGTTGCCCCTCGGCCCCCGGCCGGCCGGTGCGGTGCCGCAGCGCCGTCTGTCGACGCGGATGCTCGACGACGACCGGGCCAACCGCTTCGCCGCCCGCTGCCGGGAGGCCGGGCACGGCTTCTTCGCCGGCACGCTCGCGTGCCTCGCCCGCGCCACGGTCGAGCTCGCCGGGGTCGACCGGTTCCGGACGATCGCGCCGTCCCACACCCGCAGCGGTCCGATGTGGGCCGGGGCCCTCGGCTGGTTCGTGGGGCTGCGCCCGGTCGACATCGATGCGGCCGGGGCCACGGACTTCGCGACGCTCACGGCGCGCGCCGGCGCCGAGCTGCGCCGCACGCGGGCGAGCGCCCGGGTGCCGTTCGACCTGGTCGGCGAACTGCTCGAGGTACCCATGCGACCGCGATTCCTGGTGTCCTACATGGACGTTCGCTTCGTCCCCATGGCCGCGCAGTGGCCGCAGTGGAACGCCCGGACGCTGCGCAGCCGCAGCTACACGCACGACGTGTTCCTGTGGTTCAACCGCAGCCCGAAGGGAGTGAACCTGGCGGGCCGGTTTCCCGACACGCCGACCGCCGCGGCCAACGTGCCGTCGTTCGTCGAGCGGGTCCGGGAATTGATGCACGAGGCGAGCGAGGGCCGCGAGTGGGACACGCCGGAACACGGGAACGAGGGCGCTTCCGCTACCGGCCGGTAATGTTGCCGGGTTCCGGGCGACCCGTAGGGTGTAGGGGCTATCCGGTTACATCGTCTATCGGATTGGCGCCTACACTCCCAGAGACGGCAATAACCTAACGATCGATCAACAGGAGGCTCCGTGCCCAGTCATGCCAGCGCGCACATCACGAAGGTGCTCGTCGCCAACCGCGGCGAGATCGCTGTGCGGGTCATCCGAGCCGCCAAGGATGCCGGTTACGGGAGCGTGGCCGTCTACGCAGAACCCGACGCCGACGCCCAGTTCGTGAAGCTCGCCGACGAGGCATTCGCGCTCGGTGGCCAGACCTCCGCCGAGTCCTACCTGGTGTTCGACAAGATCCTCGACGCCGCCCGCAAGTCCGGTGCCGACGCGATCCACCCCGGCTACGGCTTCCTGTCCGAGAACGCCGACTTCGCGCAGGCCGTGATCGACGCCGGTCTGATCTGGATCGGCCCCTCCCCGCAGGCCATCCGCGACCTCGGCGACAAGGTCACCGCGCGGCACATCGCCGAGCGCGCCAAGGCACCCATGGCCGCCGGCACCAAGGATCCCGTCAAGAACGCCGACGAGGTCGTCGAGTTCGCGAAGCAGTACGGCGTGCCGGTCGCGATCAAGGCGGCCTTCGGTGGTGGCGGCCGCGGCATGAAGGTCGCGCACACCATCGAGGAGATCCCCGAGCTGTTCGAGTCCGCGACCCGCGAGGCCATCGCCGCCTTCGGCCGGGGCGAGTGCTTCGTCGAGCAGTACCTCGACAAGGCGCGCCACGTGGAGGCGCAGGTCATCGCCGACCAGCACGGCAACGTCATCGTCGCCGGCACCCGCGACTGCTCGCTGCAGCGCCGCTTCCAGAAGCTCGTCGAGGAGGCCCCCGCGCCGTTCCTGACCGACGAGCAGCGCCGCCGCATCCACGAGTCCGCCAAGGCCATCTGCCGCGAGGCCGGCTACTACGGCGCCGGCACGGTCGAGTACTTGGTCCAGGGCGACACGGTGTCCTTCCTCGAGGTCAACACCCGCCTGCAGGTCGAGCACCCGGTCACCGAGGAGACCGCCGGCATCGACCTGGTGCGCCAGCAGTTCCGCATCGCCAACGGCGAGAAGCTCGAGCTCACCGAGGACCCGGCCCCGCGCGGGCATGCGTTCGAGTTCCGCATCAACGGTGAGGACGCCGGCCGCGGCTTCCTGCCGGCCCCCGGTCCGATCAGCGTGTACCGCGAGCCCTCGGGCCCGGGCGTGCGCGTCGACTCCGGTGTGGTGCAGGGCGACGTCATCGGCGGCCAGTTCGACTCGATGCTCGCCAAGCTGATCGTCACGGGCGAGACCCGCACCCAGGCCCTCGAGCGTGCTCGCCGCGCCCTCGCCGAGTTCGAGGTCGACGGCCTGGCCACCGTGATCCCGTTCCACCGGCACATCGTCGAGCACCCCGCCTTCGTCGGGGACGGCGAGAAGTTCGACGTCTACACCAAGTGGATCGAGACCGAGTGGGAGAACACCGTCGAGCCGTACACCGGCGGTGGGGTCGCCCCCGAGGACGAGGACGAGGCGCTGCCGCGGCAGAACGTCGTCGTCGAGGTCGGCGGCCGCCGCGTCGAGGTGTCGCTGCCCGGCCAGTTCACCCTCGGCGCCGGCGGCGGTGCCGCCGGTGGGGCGCTCCGCAAGAAGCCGAAGCCGCGCAAGCGGGGCGGCGCCCACGGCGGCAAGGCCTCCGGTGACGCGGTGACCGCGCCGATGCAGGGCACCGTCGTCAAGGTCGCGGTCTCCGAGGGTCAGGAGGTCGCCGAGGGTGACCTGATCGTGGTGCTCGAGGCCATGAAGATGGAGAACCCGGTCAACGCGCACAAGGCCGGCGTCGTCACCGGCCTGTCGGTCGAGCCCGGCGCCGCCATCACCCAGGGCACGGTGCTCGCCGAGCTCAAGTAGCAGTTCCGCCTGCGACGGCGCGCCCCGCGAATCCTCGGATTCACGGGGCGCGCCGTCGTTCGTTCCGGGACTAGGGTGGTGATATGGCCGATTCACCGGAGGTCCGTATCGGCACGGCCGAGCGCGAACAGGCCCAGCGCCTGCTCGGCGAGCACTTCGGTGCCGGTCGCCTCACCCTCACCGAGTTCGAGGACCGCAGCGGCCGCATCGCCGCCGCCGTCACCCGCCGCGATCTCGCGGTCCTGTTCACCGACCTGCCCACCGTGACCGGCCGGGCCGACGGGCACCGGCGCGGGTGGTGGCTTCTGGTCCCGGTGGTGGTCCTCGGACTGGTCGCGTTCTACCAACTCCTGGAACCGAACGTGTGGATCATGACGGGCGCGACGGTCGCCGCCACCGTCGCCGTCCTTGCCGCCCGCGCCCGCAGCGGACGACCGCGCACGGCCGAGCCGGCCTTTCTCCGCGACGTTCCGCCGCTCCCCGCCCCCGCCGCCCGGGACCCGCACTCCCGGGACCCACAGCCATCCGCGACGCGCGACGTCCCGGACCTGGTGTGGCTGCTGACGATGAGCATGTTCGCCGTCGCGCCGGCGCTGGTGCTGCGGCACCCCATCGCGCTGCTGATCTCCGCCGTCGCGCTGATCCTGATCATCTCCCGGGCATTCCGGACCGGGACCGGCGGGACCGGTCGCTGACGACCCATTAGTGTGGACCCATGGCCGACTCCCCCGAGGTCCGCATCGGCACCGTCGAACGCGAACAGGCACTGAACCTGCTCGGTGAGCACTTCGGTGCGGGCAGGCTCACCCTCGTCGAGTTCGACGAGCGCAGCGCGAAGGCGGCCGCCGCCACCACCCGCGCCGAACTCGACGCCCTGTTCACCGACCTTCCCCCGGCGACCCCGAACACGCCTGCGCCGGTGGACGACACCGCGAAGGCCGAGCAGCGGGAGAGGTGGCGCACCGCCGCCATGGGGCTGATCCCCCTCGTCGCCCTCCTGCTGTTCTTCGTCTTCGACAACTGGTTGTGGTTCCTGCTGATCCCGGCCGCAGGCATCCTGTACTCCGCGACCAAGGGCACGAAGGGCGGCTGCTGAGTGGACCCCGTCGAGATCAACGCCGGCAACTGGTACCTGCTCGCCGAACGCCCCGACGAGTGGGCCGCCGGCACGGGCTACCACTGGTCGGTGCGGGAGGCGACGACCGCCGATGTCGAAGCCACCGTGGAACTCCGGCCCGACGGGACGCTGACCGGGTCGGCCGAACCCGGTTGCGAGGATGCGCTGGCCGCCGCGTTGGCCGCCGTGCGCCGGTTCGCCGAGAGCGCCTGGAACATGGCGGTCACCGAATCTACATGACCGCCCGGTTCGTTCCGGTGGCGCTCACGCTCGTGGTCGTCACCGTGCTGCTCATGCTGCCGGGCGATACGACTCCGTCGGCGTTCCCGCACGCCGACAAGATCACGCACGCACTGATGTTCGCGGTGCTCGCGTACGCATCCCGCTTCGCCCGGATCCCGCCCGCCGCGACCGTCGCGTGGCTCGCGGTGTACGGGGTGGTCACGGAGGTCCTGCAGGCGACCGTCGCGGTCCGGCGGTCGGGGTCGGTGTGGGACTGGTGCGCGGATCTGCTCGGCGTGGCGATCGGTGTCACGGTGTTCGCGGCCGTACGCCGACGGAGTCGCTCGGAACCGTAGGGCCCGGCGCCTGCGCCGTCCGCTCCCCCGGCCCTCATTCCAGGAGTCGTTGCCGTAGCAGCGCCCAACCGGAGTCCGTGAGCCCCAGGGCGTCGCTCAGGTAGCGGTCGAACGACCCGAACGCCTCCTCCGCCGCCGCGAGCGCCGTCGCGAGGTACTCGGCGCGGACACCGAGGACGGATTCGAGGTCCCCGCGGGGCACCCCCTTCGCCGTGAGCGCTTCGAGGACCGGGGCGAACACCGGCAGCAGCCGCTCGTTGGTGAGCAGGTAGTCCTCGAAGACGGTGTCCTCGTCCACGCCCAGCGCGAGCAGCAGGACGGCCGACGCCCACCCCGTGCGGTCCTTGCCGGTGGTGCAGTGCACGAGCACCGGGTCGGCGTCGCCGGTCAGCAGGGTCTGCAACAACGTCCGGTATGCGGCGCGGGCGCTCGGCAGCAGGACGAAGTCACGGTAACTGCCCCGCAGGTATTCGGCGCCGCGCCCGTCCCCGAGGACCTCGCGGGCGAACGCGGCGTCGGTCAGAAGCTCCTTCATGTGCGCGGCGATCGAACCGTGCTCGCGGTCGGCGAGCACGTCGAGGGCGAGGGTACGCACACCCTCCGGGAGCCGGTCCGGCGCCGCCTGCCGCTCCGGTTCGGTCCGCAGGTCCACGACAGTCGCCAGGCCGAGCCCGGACAGCACCCGCGCATCGGCGTCGGTCACCCGGCTCAGGTCGGTGGACCGGAAGACGATGCCCCGGCGCACCGACGCACCGTCGCGCGTGGCGTATCCACCGACATCGCGCAGGTTCGGTATCGAGGTCGCTTCGGGACCGGGCATCGGCCCTCGGGAGGTGGGGGTACCGGGACGACCGGCGGAGTCCGACATGCGCCCACCCTAACCGGGTCGGTTCACCCGTCCGGATCGGTGCACCCGGTCCGATCCGCCGGAGCGGCGCCGGGCGCACGCGGAGATCCGGGCGATCGACGCGAGTGCCGGATTCGCCGGCAGCCGAGTGTCACAGGACCCACCCACTACCGCGTGAGGGCGCGGATCACGTCCTTGATGCTCGCGTCGTCGGGCAACACGAGCGGCAGCAGGTTCGTGAGGGCATTCACGATGATGGTGAACCGCATGACCTTCTCCTTCGGTTCTTGCGGCGCTCTCGCTACCGCTACCGCTTCCGTGCGGCCCGGCGGGTTCCGGACCCACCACAACTGTGCGGTTCGGCCCCCGTCGCTGCATCCGTGGTGACACCGGAATGCGGGACCGTGGTGACACCCGCACGCGGTCCGTGCCAGCACGGTGGTGCCGGCGACGGCGCGGGAGGAGACTGAGACGGTCCGGGAGGAGACCGAGACGGTCCGGGAGGAGGCCGGCCGTGCGGCACCGAGTCATCCAGCTGCTCGTCGTGGTCACCGCGGTGCTGGTCGCGGCGATCGCCGCGGCGGTGGACTGGTCGCCGGCGGCGCTGCGGGATCCGGCCCGCACGCTGCTCCTCGGGCCGCGGGAATCCTTCGCCGCCGCCGAGGGGCCGTTCCTGCCGGTGTTCGGGCCCACCGAACTCGCGCTGTTCCTCGGCACCGGAGTCGCATTCGTCGTCTCCGGAGCGATCGCATGGAACAACCGCCCGCACGACCTGAGCGGGCCCCTCATCCTCATGGCCGGCCTGTTGTGGTTCCTCGGCGGCCTGCGACGTTCCGGCGAGCCCGTGGCCTTCACCGTCGGCGTGGCGGCGACGAACCTGTATCTGCCCGTCCTGCTGCAGGCCCTGATCGGGTTCCCGACCGGCCGGCTGCACCGACGGTGGCAGCGTCTGTTCGTGGGCGCCGCGTGGCTTCTCGCCACGATCGGCATCGTGGCCGAGTGGCTGTTCTTCGATCCGCGGACCGCACCCGCGGCATCACCGTCGACGTCGACGAATCTTCTTCTGCTCCGGGATGATCCGTCCCTGGCACAGGCGGTGCAGCTCGTCGTCGGGTTCTGCGCGTTCCTGATCGTGGGCACGCTCGTGCTGGTGGTGATCGTTCGCTGGCGTTCGGGCTCACCGGCGTACCGGGCCGGCTTCGCGCCGCTCGGCGTCGCGTACGGCCTCTCGGCGGTGATCACGATCGTGGTGCTGTCGAGTGCGGTGAGCCTTCCCTGGTCGCCCCCGCCGTGGGTGCTCAACCTGCGCTACCCGACCACGGCGCTGTTTCCGCTGGCGGTGGCGGTCGGTCTCGTCCGGTACCGGCTGGCGCGTGCTGCGGTCAGCGACGCGATGGTGGAGATCGGTTCCGCCCCCATCGGTGTCGGATTCGTCGACGCGCTGCGGCGGGCCGTGCACGACCCGAGCCTGGTGCTGTGGACCTATGCGCCGGAGCGCGCGGCCTACGTCGATCCGGACGGGTCGGTCCACGCTCTTCCCCGCCGTTCCGATTCTCTCGCGGCGACCATCCTCGAACGCGGCGGCACTCCCGTGGGGGCCTTGGTGTACGACCCGTCCCTCGAGACCCAACCCGAGCTGCTCGCCGCGGTCCACAGCGCCACCGCGCTGGCTCTCGAGCACGAACGGTTGCAGGCGGACCTGCAGCTCCGGCTCGACGAGGTACGGCGCTCCCGCGAACGGATCGTCGCGGCCGGCGACATCCAGCGGCGACGCCTCGAGCGCGACCTGCACGACGGTGCGCAGCAACGGCTCGTCGCCGCGTCGCTGTTGTTGCGCCGCGCCCAGCGCGCCGGGGAGGAGGCCGATCTGCGCCGGCTGCTCGCGGACGGTGCCGCCGAACTCGACACCGCCCTGACGGAACTGCGGGAGCTCGCCCGGGGTGTCTACCCGGCGGTGCTCACCGAGCGCGGGCTCGCGGCTGCGCTGCGCTCGCTGGCCGAGCGGGCACCCGTGCCCGTCGGCATCGACGACGGCCTCCCCGGCCGGCCCTCGCCTCCCGTCGAGCTCGCCGCGTACCTCATCGGGGCGGAGGCCGTCACCAATGCCGGAAAGCACTCCGGGGCCACCGCCGTCCGCATCTGCCTGCACCGGGCGGGTGATGCGCTGCGCATGACGATCCGTGACGACGGATGCGGTGGCGCGCGGCCGACGCCCGGCGGGGGGCTGGACGGGCTGCGGGATCGGACCGAGGCTCTCGGCGGCGACCTCGTGCTCGACAGTCCCGAGGGCCGCGGCACGACCGTCGACATCACGCTCCCGTTCCACCTCGACGTCGAGTCCTGACCGGGTCCGACTCTGCCGGACGGTTCCCGGCCCGGCGGATCAGTGCCGTGCCACCTCTCCCAGCACGCGGTCCAGCGCGTCGAGCGCCTCGTCCAACTCGGCGGTGGTGACCGTCAGCGGCGGCCGGAACCGGATGCCGCGCTGCCCGGTTCCGATCATCAGCACGTGCTCGTCGACCCGCAGGCGGGTGAGCACGGCGTCGCGGACGGTGGGCGTGGGCAGGGTGAACGCGCACATCAGGCCGCGTCCGCGCGGCTCGCCGACCAGCCGGTGGCGGCCGGCGAGCTGGTTCAGCCCGGACAGCAGATGCGCCCCGGTCATGCGCGCCCGGTCGACGAGCCGGTCCCGCTCGATCACCTCCAGAATGCGCCGGGCGCGGACCATGTCGGTCAGGCTGCCACCCCAGGTGGAGTTGAGCCGCGACGAGACCATGAAGACGTTGTCGGGGATCTCGTCGATCCGGCCGCCGGCCATGATGCCGCAGACCTGGGTCTTCTTGCCGAAGGCGACGATGTCGGGTGCGACGCCGAACTGCTGGTACGCCCAGGTGGTTCCCGTCAGCCCGACGCCGGTCTGCACCTCGTCGAAGATCAGCAGCGCATCGTGCCGGCGGCACAGTTCCGCCATGGCCTGGAAGAACTGCGGCCGGAAGTGATGGTCGCCGCCCTCGCCCTGGATGGGTTCGGCGATGAAACACGCGATGTCGTGCGGATTCTCGGCGAACGCCCGGCGCGCCTGCTGCAGCGCATGCGCCTCCGCGGCCTCGATGTCGCGGTCGTCGGCGAGGTAGGGCGCGTCGATGCGCGGCCAGCGGAACTTGGGGTACCGGGCCGTCTTGATCGGGTCCGTGTTGGTGAGGGACATCGTGTAGCCGGTGCGACCGTGGAACGCCTCGGTCAGGTGGAGAACGCTGCCCCCGAGGTCGGAGCCGAGTCCGCGCGCCTCGTTGAGCCGGCTCTTCCAGTCGAAGGCCGCCTTGAGTGCGTTCTCCACCGCGAGCCCGCCGCCGTCGACGAAGAACAGGTGCGGCAGGGCCGGGTCGCCGAGCACCCGCGCGAAGGTGTCGACGAACCGGGCCATCGCCACCGTGTAGATGTCGGAGTTGCTGGGCTTGTTCGCGGCGGCCGTGGCGAGTTCGGCGGCGAACGCCGGGTCGTCGACGATGTCGGGCGGGTTCATCCCGAGCGCGGAGGATGCGAAGAACCCGAACATGTCGAGGTAGGTCGTGCCGTCCCGTTGATCGACGAGCCGCACGCCCCGCGATCGGTCGAGGTCGAGGACGAGGTCGAACCCGTCCACCAGCAGATGTTCGCGCAGAACGGCGTGTACCCGGCTCGGGGGCAGCTCGCGGGCACCGTCCGGGTGTCGGAATGCAGTGCTCATGCCCAGAGAGTACGTCAAAGTTCCGCCAAGATCGGCGCGATAAAGGAAGATCACCCCTTCCTTCGACTATCGTTCGTAAAATGTTTGGAGGATGACGGTGCTGCGGGTGGCCACATTCGCCGTCGCGCGGATCTCCTGGAGCAGTTGTTCGAGCGCCCGAGGCGAGGCGACGCGCACGAGCAGGATGTAGCTCTCGTCCCCCGCCACGGAGTGGCAGGATTCGATGGCGTCGATGTGCCGCAACCGCGCCGGCGCGTCATCGGGTTGGGACGGGTCGAGAGGGGTGATCGCGACGAACGCCGACAGCATCAACCCGAGCGCTTCGGGATCGACCTTCGCCGCGTATCCGCGGATCACCTGCCGGGCTTCGAGGCGGCGAACCCGGGACTGCACCGCGGAGATCGACAATCCGGCCTTCTCGGCGAGAGTGGCCAGCGTCGCCCGGCCGTCCACCACCAGTTCGCGCATGAGCAGCCGGTCGATCTCGTCCAGGGACTCCTTCGAGTTTTCCGCCATCAGCGCAGGCTAATCGAACCGGAAAGGACATCGACGATGAATCCGACTGGCAATCTGCACGATCGCGCCGCGGCCGCGCTGCGTCGCTGCGGGGCGAGCGCCCCCGCCCTCGACGGCGCCCACACGGTCACCAGCCCGATCGACGGCTCGGAGCTCGCGCGGTTGCACCCCGCCCGCGCCGCGGACGTCGACGCCACGGTCGCCGCGGCGAGCGCGGCCTTCGGGCACTGGCGGCAGGTCCCGGCGCCGATGCGGGGACGGCTGGTCCGCAGGCTCGGGGACCTGCTCGGCGAGCACAAGTCCGATCTCGCCGAGCTCGTCACGCTCGAGGCCGGGAAGATCCCCTCCGAAGCGCTCGGCGAGGTGCAGGAGATGATCGACATCTGCGAGTTCGCGGTCGGCCTCTCGCGCCAGCTCTACGGCCGCACGATGCCCTCCGAGCGACCCGGCCACCGGCTGATGGAGACGTGGCATCCGCTGGGGGTGGTCGCGGTGATCTCTGCGTTCAACTTCCCCGTCGCCGTGTGGTCCTGGAACACCGCGATCGCGCTCGTGTGCGGCGATCCGGTGGTGTGGAAGCCCTCCGAGAAGACCCCGCTCACGGCGCTGGCCTGCCACGCGCTGCTCGAGCGGGCCGCGGGCGACGTGGGCGCCCCCGCCGGCCTGCACCACGTCCTGGTCGGCGACGCCGCCGTCGGCGAGGCGCTGGTCGACGATCCGCGCGTCGCGCTGGTCAGCGCGACGGGCTCGATCCGGATGGGCCGCATCGTCGCGCCCCGGGTGGCGGCGCGGTTCGGGCGCTGCCTGCTCGAACTCGGCGGCAACAACGGCGCGATCGTCGGCCCCTCCGCCGACCTCGACCTCGCCGTGCGGGCCGTGGTGTTCGCCGCGGCCGGCACCGCCGGGCAGCGCTGCACCACCCTGCGACGGCTGATCGCCCACCGCTCCGTCGTCGACGAGCTGACCGAGCGGATCGCCAAGGCCTACTCGGGGCTGCGGGTGGGCGATCCGTTCGACGACGGGGTGCTCGTCGGACCGCTGATCGACGGCCGTGCCCACGCCGCGATGCGGACCGCGCTCGAGCGCGCCGAACTCGACGGCGGCATTCTCGTCACCGGCGGCGACGCGGTCGAGGTCCCCGGTGACGGGGTGTACGTCCGGCCCGCGGTCGTGCGGATGCCGGCGCAGACGGACGTGGTGCGGGAGGAGACGTTCGCCCCGATCCTCTACGTGCTGACCTACGACGGCTTCGACGAGGCGATCGCCCTGCACAACGGGGTACCCCAAGGACTTTCGTCGTCGATCTTCACCACCGACCAGCGCGAGGCCGAGCGCTTCCTCGCCGCCTCGGACTGCGGCATCGCCAATGTCAACATCGGCACCTCCGGCGCGGAGATCGGGGGCGCGTTCGGCGGCGAGAAGGAGACCGGCGGCGGCCGCGAGTCGGGTTCGGACTCGTGGAAGGCGTACATGCGCCGCGCCACCAACACGATCAACTACTCCGACGATCTGCCGCTGGCGCAGGGTGTGGAGTTCGGTTGAGCGACAAGCTGGTTCCGTACCGACTGTGGGGGTGCCGACCGGACCGGTTCGACACCGAGATCGAGGGCGAGTTCGCGTGGACCGACCACATCGTGCGGACCCTCGGCGCGGCGTTCGAGCCGGCCGGCGCCGAGATCCGGAGGGAGGTGTCCCTGCTGCCGGAGACACACGGCGTCAGCGTGCGCGCGGACGGGCTGACGCTGGGCATCCTCGGCGACGGCGACGCGCTGCGCTACGGGCCGGTGCTCCGCCGTGTCGTCGCAGGCGGGTATCTGCCGACCGTGCCGGGCCGCATCTGGGCCGCCGATGCGGGCGCCTACAACGACGACCCGGCCCGCAGCGGCCGCGTCATCGCCCGCGTCTCGGTCAGCCTCGGCGCCCCGGCCCGACTGGTGCCCCGCAACGATCCTCCGGACGTGCCCTACACGCTGCTGCCCCCGGGCCGGACCCTCCAGGTCACCGGGGAGGAACGACACTTCGACCTGCTGCACCCCTACGCCGACCCGCCCGGCAAGTACGCCCTGCTCGTCACCCTCCACGAGGCGGACGGCGCGCTGGTGGAGGTGCGGGTGGACGACCGGGCGTGCGGATACCTGGGCCGGCGGTCCAGTGCGCGTCTGCTGCCGATCGTGACGCACCTGTCCGCGCGTGGACTCCGCACCGCCGCGCGGGCCGCGGTGAGCGGATCCCGGCTGGCGGCCGAGGTGACGGTGTCGGTGACGCCGGCCGACGAGATCGACGAGCGCGTCCTGGACGGACCGCCGGTGGTCGTGCCGCGGCTGGCGCCCGGCCCGGTCGCCGACCCGCCCGACCCGGTGCTGCCGATGCACCGGTACCACGGGTGGGGCGGGCAGATCGTCGTGCAGGGCGACCGGCTGTGGATCCTGCGGGAGGGCCCCGTGGCGCGGGCGTTGGGTCCGGTTCCGTTGACGCCCAAGCGGATCCGTCTGCGGGACGTGGTGGACGTGCAGTTCCGCCCGGCGCTGCCCCAGACCGACGGCATGCTCCGGATCGTGACGGGCAGCGGCCGGGACGGCGCGCCGGCGTCGGCGGATCCCGACACGGTGGTGTTCCACCATCCCGACCGGCAGCGATTCCAGGCGCTCGCCGAGTGGCTGCGGCACGTCGCAGCCGTGAACGCCGGACCGCCGTCGTGAGAGGCACCCCTCAGGGCCGCCGCAGCAGCTCGGCCTCCCCCGGTTCGACGACGATCGTGGCCGGTTCGGTCCGGCCGTAGTACCGCGTACGCAGGAGCCAGCTCCGCGCGTGGGACAGTTCCGAGCGCCACCCGGCCAGGTAGTACTTCCGGCCGAAGCGGGCCATGACGGTCGCCGGTGGCCCGCCCGGCCGCACGGTGGCCCGGCCGTGCAGCCGCAGGACGGGTCCCCGCTCGCCGTCGTCGAGCAGCACCACGACGTCGGGATTCGCGGCCGCGTTGCGCGCCGCCACGGTGCTGCGACCGGTGCCGAAGTACAACCGGCCGTCGACCTGCACGAACCACAGCGGGGCCAGGGCCGCCGCGCCCTTCGGGGAGCGGGTTGCCAGGCGCGCGACGAGGGCACGGTCGAGGAAGTCGCGCACGACGGCGTCGTCCGCCTTCACGCGTCCCGCTCCTCGTGCAGGGTCGCGTAGTCCCACGCGGTGGCCCGCCGGGGCGTGAACACGAACCAGGCGAGGTCCTCGCGACCGTCGGGGGCGGGGGCATCCGCCGCGGCGAGGCGTCCGCGCCAGTTCACCGCCCGCAGCTCGAACCAGAATTCGCCGTCGTCGAGCAGGACGGTGACCCGGTCGAGACCGGCCGACGGCGGCACCGACTCCCGCGGCACACCGACCCACAACTCGCCGTCGCGTCGCCGGACCCGCGCGGGCAGCGCAGTGACCGCACCGGCGTCGTCGAACGCGACCGCCGCCCGACCGTGCTCGAGCAGCCTGCCGGCAAGCGATTCCGGTTCGACGCGCTGGGTGATCCGCCCCATGCCGACAGACGATACCTCCGGATCATCCGCGGCGGCCGGGATCGCGCGGGGCCGGCCGGATCCGGATCGGTTCGGGCACCGTGACGGTCTCGTTGCCGGGCAACGGCTCCCCGCGGCGCCGCCCGACGTCGGCAACCGTGTCGACGTCCGCGAGCGGCTGCGCCCCCTGCCGCGCGACGGCCTCGTCGTAGAGCTCGAACCACGGGAATCCGCGCCCGGTGTAGTCGGCGGCGGCCAGGGGCCGGGTCGGTGGGTCCTCCCCGGTGACCGTGCGCCACTGCTCGCTGTTCACCAGGTGCACGTCGACGACCGAGCGGTGGTCGAGGTCCCACGCATCGTGCGGTTCGACCGGGGTGGCGACGCCCTGCTCGACGGACCCGCCGGCACCGAGCCCCATGGCCGCGGCCGGCGCGAAGGAGTGCATCGGACGCCGGGCGTCGAACTCGGCACGTTCCTCCCATCGTCGCGCCCGCATGGGGTACGCCGCGATGCGGATCCCGCCCTGCGCCGGCTCGGACCGCAGCTGCTCCTCGACGCCGTAGCCGGAACCGAGCGGCATCGCGACGAACTGGCGCACCCGCCCCTGCGCCACGACGAAGCCGTCGAGCCACGGTTGCGCCGGCACCTCGAGGTAGTCCTCGCGTTCGAAGTCCGGCACCGGCGACCAGGTTTCGCCGGTGAGCGCGTCGACGTCCCCGGCGGCGACCTTCACCAGGAACGGGTACCGGGACTCGAACCCGAGCCAGCACGCCTCCGACTGCCACATCGGCATCACCAGTCCGCCGCGGGACCGCCACGAGTCCGGTATCCGGGCGTCGTCGAGTCCGGCGACAGCCCGCAGCGGGAACCGTCCCAGGCCGGGCGGCAACGGGTAGGTGTTGCCGTCGTCCGGCACCCGCAGGGTGCGGTGGAACGAGACGGCCATGCGGGCGGCGGCGTGCACCTCGGGGAACTCGAACACCAGGCGGTCCTTCTCGAGAGCGAGCGCCACGTCGTCCCTCCCGTCCGCATGCTCCGGTGCCGTTCACGTGCGGGTGAGGGTACGCCGACCGGACGGGCCGGTCGAGCAGTTGCGCCGAGCGCCTATCGGCTCACGTGACCCGGGCCACAGCTGTGGTAGACCAAGGGGCATGTTTCCTGGGAACTTCGTCGCCACGACCCCCGACAAGCCCGCCATCGTGCGGCCCGCCACCGGGGAGTCGCTCACCTACCGGCAGCTCGACGAGAGCTCCGTCCGCCTCGCGAAATACCTGCGCGCCGCCGGACTCGAGCCGGGCGACCACATCGCGCTGATCTCGGACAACGACCTGCGGGTGATGGAGGTCTACTGGGCGGCGCTGCGTTCCGGCCTGTACGTCACGGTGGTCAACTGGCACCTCACCCCCTCCGAGGCCGCCTACGTGGTCAACGACTGCGGCGCGAAGGTGCTCCTCGCCTCGGCGGGCGCGGCGACCGCGATCGACACCCGTTCCGGGGCTTACCCGAACGTGATCCGCCGGCTCGTGTACGGCGGTGCACTGCCCGGCTTCGACGACTACGCCCACGCGCTCGCGGCATTCGACGCCTCGCCGCTGGAGTCGCAGCCGCGTGGTCAGGACATGCTCTACTCCTCGGGCACCACCGGCCGGCCCAAGGGCATCAAGCCGAAGCTGCCCGAGGGACAGGTCCAGGACGTCCCGGACCCCTACACGGCGGTGTTCGCCCCGATGTACGGCTTCGATGCCGAGTCGGTGTACCTGTGCCCGGCCCCGCTGTATCACGCTGCGCCGCTTCGCTTCTGCGGAGTGGTGCAGTCCGTCGGGGGCACGGTGGTCCTCATGGACCGGTTCGAGCCGGAGGAGGCGCTCGCCCTGATCGAGCGTTACCGCGTCACCCACAGCCAGTGGGTGCCGACGATGTTCGTGCGGATGCTCAAGCTCCCCGAGGAGGTGCGCGGCAAGTACGACATGTCGAGCCTGAAGGTCGCCATCCACGCGGCGGCGCCGTGCCCGCCGGAGATCAAGCGCGCCATGATCGAGTGGTGGGGCCCGATCGTGTACGAGTACTACGCCTCCACCGAGGGCGCGGGCGCCACGTTCATCGACTCGGAGCAGGCGCTTGCACACCCGGGATCCGTGGGTCGCGACGGCGTGATGGGCGTCGTCCACATCTGCGACGACAGCGGCGCCGAGCTGCCGGTCGGTGCCACCGGCACGGTGTGGTGGGAGCGCGACGAGCGGCCGTTCGAGTACCACAACGACCCGGAGAAGACCGAGGAGGCGACGCACCCCGATCATCCGACCTGGACCACCAGCGGCGACATCGGATACCTCGACGAGGAGCGCTACCTGTACCTCACCGACCGGGCCGCGTTCACGATCATCTCCGGCGGCGTGAACATCTACCCGCAGGAATCGGAGAACGTCCTCACCCTGCACCCCAAGGTGTACGACGTCGCGGTGATCGGGGTCCCCAACGAGGAGATGGGCGAGGAGGTCAAGGCCGTCGTCCAGCTCGCCGACGGCGTCGAGCCCGGACCCGAGGTCGAGCGCGAGCTCCTCGACTTCGTCCGCGAGCGCGTCTCCCACTTCAAGGCGCCGCGCAGCATCGACTTCTCCGACGACCTGCCGCGCACGCCCACCGGCAAGCTCGTCAAACACAAGCTGCGCGCCCGCTACCTCACCCCGGCAGGCTGACCGTGTCCGCCGATCTCGCCGAACTCGCCGACCAGCTCCCGGCCGGCGCGCTGATCACCGATCCGGACCTGCTCGCCGGGTACCGGCAGGACTGGGCGCGCGATCCGGACGCGGCGGTGCCGCGCGCGGTCGTGCGGGCCACGCGCACGGCGGACGTGCAAGCCACACTGCGATGGGCGAGCGCCCACCGGGTGCCCGTGGTGCCGCGCGGCGCGGGCACCAGCCTGTCCGGCGGGGCGGGCGGGGTGCCGGGCGGGATCGTGCTGAGCACCGAGCGGATGCGGGCGATCACCGTGGACCCGGTCACCCGCACGGCGGTCGTCCAGCCGGGACTGCTCAACGCCGAGGTCAAGCGGGCCGCGGCCGAGCACGGGCTGTGGTATCCGCCCGACCCGTCCTCGTTCGAGATGTGCACGATCGGCGGCAACGCGGCGACCAACGCCGGGGGGCTGTGCTGCGTGAAGTACGGCGTCACCACGGACTACGTCCTCGGCCTCGAGGTGGTGCTCGCCGACGGCACCGCGGTGCGGCTCGGCGGACCCCGCCTCAAGGACGTGGCGGGCCTGTCGCTGACCAAGCTGTTCGTCGGCAGCGAGGGCACCCTCGGCATCATCACCGAGGTGACCCTGCGGCTCCTCCCGCCGCAACCGCCGGCATCGACGATGGTCGCCACGTTCGGCTCGGTCCAGGCCGCGGCCGACGCGGTGCTGGCCGTGACGGCCACGTTGCGCCCGGCGATGCTCGAGTTCATGGACCGCGCCTCGATCAATGCGGTCGAGGACGCGCTGCACATGGGACTGGACCGCGACACCGAGGCGATGCTCATCGCCCGGTCCGACGCGCCCGGCACGGCCTCGGCGCAGGAGATCGCGACGATGGTGCGGGCGTGCGAGGACGCCGGTGCCGAGGAGGTGTTCTCGACCGACGACCCCGAGGAGGGCGAGGCGTTCGCGGCGGCGCGGCGGATGGCCATCCCGGCGGTCGAACGGACCGGCAGCCTGCTGCTCGAGGATGTCGGCGTGCCCCTGCCGGCCCTGCCGGCACTGGTCGGGGGTGTCGCCGAGATCGCCGACCGCAATGCGGTGACGGTGGCGGTGATCGCGCACGCCGGCGACGGCAACACCCATCCGCTGATCGTGTACGACCCCGCCGACGCCGACCAGACGGCCCGCGCGCACGTGGCCTTCGGGCAGATCATGGACCTGGCGATCGCGCTGGGCGGCACCATCACCGGGGAGCACGGGGTGGGCCGGCTGAAGAAGGCGTGGCTGCCGGATCAGGTGGGTCCCGACGTGATGGCCCTGACCCGGCGGATCAAGGCGGCGCTCGACCCGGAATCCATCCTCAATCCGGGCGTCATCCTCTGAAGCAAGATCGAGTACGGTGGCCGCGTGCGTGAGGACCGAATCCAGTGAACGCCCGTACGCCCTTGTCGCCGGCGGGCCTGCCGCTGCGCGACACCCGCTACCGGACGTTCGAGCAGTACCCGGAGTTCGCCGCGGCGACAGCCTGGCTGCGCGACTACGTGCGCGCCGCGGTGCCCAACCCGAGGATGAGTGAACGCGAGTACTGGTCGGTGGTGTGCCTGCCGCCGCACGACGGCTCCATCGAGGCGGAACCGCTGGTGAGCGTGCACGTCGGCGCGATCGAGGCCGCGGGGCTGTACGTGGAGGCCCCGGCGGCGCAGCCCCGCCGGATCGGCGGCCGGGTCACCGTGGCCGTCGACGACCTCGAGGCGGCCGCCGGAACGAGCGTGGACGTGCTCGCGGCGGCCCACTCGGACCTGCGGTTCCGCCCCGACGGGCCGGTCGTGTCGATCGGCTGGTCCGCCGGACCCGCCAGCCGCGCGCAGTTCGCCGCCGTACCGTGGGAGCCGGCCGCCGCCGCACTCGTCGGACGCGTGATGCGCAACGGCAAGTGCCGATGGTCGGCTCACCACTGCGCGCAGCTCGCTCGGTTCGCGCTGGCCGACTGACGTCCGGCCCCCGACCCGCCGGCCGGGGGCCACCGGCACGAGCGCGGCGTCCGGGAAACCTCCGGCGTGTCGTACCGGCGGTGCACCATGGAACGGTGACCGACGTCCTGACCCGTTTCTCCGAGCCCACCCGGCAGTGGTTCGCGGGCGCGTTCGAGGCCCCGACCGCCGCGCAGCTCGGGGCCTGGGAGTCGATCTCGTCCGGCGCGCACACCCTGGTGGTGGCCCCCACCGGGTCGGGTAAGACACTCTCGGCGTTCCTGTGGTCGCTCGACCGCCTCGCGGCCACACCGACCGAGCACTCCGGCACCCGCGTGCTCTACGTCTCCCCGCTCAAGGCCCTCGCGGTGGACGTGGAACGGAACCTGCGCTCGCCGCTGGTCGGCATCACCCAGACCGCGCGGCGGCTCGGCCTCGAGCCGCCGGAGATCACCGTCGGCGTACGCTCGGGCGACACGTCGGCGGCGGACCGGCGCGCCCTGATCCGCACCCCGCCGGACATCCTCATCACCACCCCCGAGTCGCTGTTCCTCATGCTCACCTCCGCAGCGCGCGAGACGCTCGCCGGCGTGGAGACCGTCATCGTCGACGAGGTGCACGCCGTCGCCGGAACGAAACGCGGTGCGCACCTTGCTCTTTCTCTCGAACGGCTCGATCTGCTGCTCGGGCGGCCGGCGCAGCGGATCGGCCTGTCGGCGACGGTGCGCCCGCACGAGGAGGTGGGCCGGTTCCTCGCCGGGACCGCGCCGATCCGCATCGTCGCCCCGCCGTCCGCCAAGACGTGGGATCTCACGGTGCGGGTGCCCGTCGAGGACATGACCGAACTGGGCGTGCAGCCGGAACCCTCGGACGACGGGATGCCGGGGGTTCCGCAGGCCGGGTCGATCTGGCCGCACGTCGAGGAGCAGATCGTCGACCTCATCGTCGCGCACCGTTCCACCATCGTGTTCGCCAACTCCCGCCGCCTCGCCGAGCGGTTGACGGCCCGGCTCAACGAGATCCACGCCGAACGCGAGGGGGAGGCGGTGGACCGCCGGCCCCCGCCCCCGGCGCAGATCGGGGCGCCCACCGAGGTCGCGTTCGGCGCGCAGCCGCTGCTGGCGCGGGCGCACCACGGCTCGGTGAGCAAGGACCAGCGGGCGCTGATCGAGGACGACCTGAAGTCGGGGCGGCTGCGCTGCGTCGTCGCCACCTCGAGCCTCGAACTCGGCATCGACATGGGTGCGGTCGACCTCGTGATCCAGGTGTCGGCACCACCGTCGGTGGCGAGCGGACTGCAGCGCGTCGGGCGGGCGGGCCACCAGGTGGGCGAGGTCTCCCGCGGGGTGCTGTTCCCCAAGCACCGCACCGACCTGGTGCACTGCGCGGTCACGGTCGAACGGATGGTGGGCGGGCACATCGAGGCCCTGCAGGTGCCGGCCAACCCGCTGGACGTGCTCGCCCAGCAGACCGTCGCCGCGGTCGCCCTCGAGCCGCTCGACGTGGACGAGTGGTTCGACACGGTGCGGCGCAGCGGCTCCTTCGCGACGCTGCCCCGCTCGGCGTACGAGTCGACGCTGGACCTGCTGGCCGGGCGGTACCCGTCGGACGAGTTCGCCGAGCTGCGGCCCCGGGTGGTGTGGGATCGCACCGCCGGCACCCTCACCGGCCGGCCGGGCGCGCAGCGGCTGGCCGTCACCTCGGGCGGCACGATCCCCGACCGCGGCCTGTTCACCGTGTACATGGTCGGCGAGAAGGCCACCCGGGTCGGAGAACTCGACGAGGAGATGGTGTACGAGTCCCGGGTGGGCGACGTGTTCGCGCTCGGCGCGACGAGCTGGCGCATCGAGGAGATCACCTTCGACCGGGTGCTGGTCTCCCCCGCCTACGGGCAGCCCGGCAGGCTGCCGTTCTGGCACGGTGACGGAGTCGGCCGCCCGGCCGAACTCGGCGCCGCCCTGGGGGCGTTCGTGCGCGAACTGGGACACGCCGATCCGGAGGACGCCGCCGCCCGGTGCCGTCGCGGCGGCCTCGACGACAACGCGACCGCCAACCTGACACGGCTGCTCGAGGAGCAGCGCAACGCCACCGGCCGCCTGCCCACCGACCGGACCCTGGTGGTCGAGCGGTTCCGCGACGAACTCGGCGACTGGCGCCTCGTGCTGCACTCCCCGTACGGGATGCGCGTGCACGCGCCGTGGGCGCTCGCCGTGGGCGCACGGCTGCTCGACCGGTACGGCGTCGAGGCCGCGCCCACGGCCTCGGACGACGGCATCATCGTCCGGCTCCCCGACACCGAGGATGCCCCGCCCGGCGCGGAGGTGTTCGCCTTCGACACCGACGAGATCGAGGACCTGGTCACCGAGCAGGTGGGCGGCTCGGCGCTGTTCGCCTCCCGCTTCCGGGAGTGCGCGGCGCGGGCACTGCTGCTGCCGCGGCGCACGCCCGGCAAGCGGGCGCCGCTGTGGCAGCAGCGGCAGCGCTCGGCGCAGCTGCTCGACGTGGCCCGTCGCTACCCCACCTTCCCGATCCTGCTCGAGACGGTGCGGGAATGCCTGCAGGACGTCTACGACCTGCCCGCCCTGCGGGACCTGCTCGGCCGCGTGGCCCGGCGGCAGGTCCGCATCGTGGAGGTCGAGACGGCCACCGCGTCACCGTTCGCGACCTCACTGCTGTTCGACTACGTCGGCGCGTTCATGTACGAGGGCGACAGCCCCCTGGCAGAACGGCGTGCCGCGGCCCTGTCGCTGGACTCGACACTGCTCGCCGAACTGCTCGGGCGTGTGGAGCTGCGGGAACTGCTCGACGCCGACGTCATTGCCCGGGCCGAACTGGAGCTGCAGCACCTGGCCCCGGACCGCAAGGCCCGCGACGCCGAAGGTGTCGCGGACCTGCTCCGGCTGCTCGGCCCGCTGACCGAGACCGAGATCGCCGAGCGCACCACGGCCGATCCCGCCGCATGGCTCGACGAGCTGGATGTGCAGCGACGGGTGCTGAAGGTGTCCTTCGCCGGCCACGAGCGGTGGTCGGCCATCGAGGACGCCTCGCGTCTCCGGGACGCGCTCGGGGTGCCGTTGCCGATCGGCGTGCCGACGGCGTTCGTCGAGCCGGTGCCCGATCCGCTGGGCGACCTGATCGGCCGGTACGCCCGCACCCACGGCCCGTTCACCGCGGCGGAGGCGGCGGCCCGGTTCGGGCTCGGCACCGCGGTGGTGCAGGACGTGCTGCACCGGCTGGCCGCCGAGAAGCGGGTCAGCGCAGGTGAGTTCCGGCCCGGCACGACGGGCGCCGAGTGGTGCGACACCGAGGTGCTGCGGCGGCTGCGGCGACGGTCGCTCGCGGCGGCACGACACGAGGTGGAGCCGGTCGGCACCGCCACCCTCGGCCGGTTCCTGCCGGCGTGGCAGCACGTGGGCGGCGGCCTGCGCGGGGTGGACGGGGTGGCCGCGGTCGTCGAGCAACTGGCCGGGGTGCCGGTGCCGGCGAGCGCTCTCGAGCCGCTGATCCTCGCGCCGCGGGTGCGGGACTACTCCCCCGCGATGCTCGACGAACTCACCACGACGGGCGAGGTGCTGTGGGCGGGGTCGGGGCAGATCTCCGGCAAGGACGGCTGGGTGTCGCTGCACCTGACCGACACCGCCCCCCTGACCCTCGCGCCGGCGGCCGAGATCGAACAGACCGACGTCCACCGCGGCATCCTGGACACGCTCGCGGGCGGCGGGGCGTTCTTCTTCCGTCAGCTCACCGAGGCCCTCGGCACCACCGACACGGAAACCGCCTCGGCACTGTGGGATCTCGTGTGGGCCGGCCTCGTCTCGGGGGACACGCCGGCCGCGCTGCGCGCCCTCGTCGGCGACACCTCCCGCGCGACCCCCGCGCACCGCACGCCCCGACGCGCCCCGCGCGCCCGGATGTACCGCGGCCGTCCGGCGCTGCCGAGCCGGACCGGGCCACCGACGGTCGGTGGGCGGTGGTCGCTGCTGCCCGACCGGGAAACCGATCCGACGGTGCGCGCCCACGCCGCCGCGGACCTGCTGCTCGAGCGCTACGGTGTGGTCACCCGCGGCGCGGTCGTCGCCGAGGGCGTGCCGGGCGGCTTCGCTCTTATGTACAAGGTACTGAGCCGGTTCGAGGAGACGGGGCGGTGCCGCCGCGGCTACTTCGTCGACACGCTCGGCGGTGCGCAGTTCTCCACCCCGGAGGTCGTGGACCGGTTGCGGTCCTACGGCGAGTCGCTCGAGGGCCGCCACACCGGCACACCCGCGGTGACGCTGGCCGCGTGCGACCCGGCGAACCCGTACGGCGCGGCACTGCCTTGGCCGAAGTCGGCGGCGCCCGAGGACTCGCCGCGGCACCGCCCCGGCCGCAAGGCCGGGGGGCTGGTGGTGCTCGTCGACGGCGAGCTGGGTCTGTTCGTCGAACGCGGCGGCCGCACGGTACTGACGTTCACCGAGGACCCGGGGATACTCCGCGGTGCGTGCGCGTCACTGGCCGGGTCGGTCAAGGGCGGGGGCCTCGACACGCTCGTCGTCGAGAAGGTCGACGGCAGTTCCATTCACGGTCACCTGTTCGCGGAATTCCTCGCCGAGGCCGGCTTCTCGGCCACCCCCCGCGGTTTCCGGTTGAGGGCCTGATGCCCGAGGGCGACACCGTCTTCCAGGCGGCCACCCGGCTGCGCCGCGCCCTCGCGGGAAAGCCGTTGACGCGCTGCGACATCCGCGTGCCCCGGTACGCGACGGTCGATCTGACCGGCACCGTGGTCGACGAGGTGCTCGCCCGGGGCAAGCATCTTCTGATCCGCGTCGGTGCGCACACCCTCCACACCCACCTGAAGATGGAGGGGGTGTGGGACGTCCACGCGCCCGGGACCCGCTGGCGCCGTCAGGGATATCACGCCAGGATCGTGCTCGCGGTCGCGGACGCCGAGGCCGTGGGCTTCGACCTCGGGATCGTCGAGGTGCTGGACCGCGACCGCGAGGAGGAGGCCGTGGGACACCTGGGACCCGATCTGCTCGGCCCGGACTGGGACCCGGCAGCCGCCGCCGCGAACCTGATGCGCGATCCGGGCCGACCCGTCGGTCTGGCGCTGCTCGATCAACGGGTGATGGCCGGGGTGGGCAACGTGTACCGGTGCGAGCTGTGCTTCCTGCGGGGCGTGCACCCGTCGACACCGGTCGCGGACGCGGGAGATGCGGCCGCCTGGGTCGATCTGGCGCACCGCCTGCTGGTGTTCAACCGGGACCGCGTCAGCCGGATCACCACCGGCGACCGCCGGCCCGGCCGGGGCACATGGGTATACGGACGCGCGGGCAAGCCGTGCCGCCGGTGCGGAACCACGATCCGGACCGGCATGCTGGGGTCGGCGAGCGACCCGGATCGCAAGATCGACTGGTGCCCGCACTGTCAGCCGCGCGACGGGGACGGCTGAGCCGGCGCGTCCCGCCGACTCGGTCGTCCCGCAGCTCGGTGGTTGCGCAGCTCGGTGGTTGCGCAGCTCAGTGGTTGCGCAGCGCGTCGATGAGCTCGCCCTTGCGCTTGGACGAGTAGCCCGAGATCCCGAGCTCCTTGGCCCTCTTCTTCAACTCGTCGACGGTCCAGTCCTCGTAGGACCCCGACGTACCGCCCTTGTGGCCGACGGAGGACCGGCCGCGCTTCGCCGCCGCGTTCGAGATCCGGGCGGCCTTCTCCTTGGAGGCGCCGTCGTCGCGCAGTTCCTGATACAGCTTCTCGTCCTTGATCGACGACCTGGGCATGATGCCCCTCCTTTCGTCGAGCGTGCCGTCGTCTCGCGAATACCCCTCCGCCTGCGGCCCTACACTTCCGGCCTGGACGAGCAGGCCCACGCAGTGCCGCACCAACCGCTCCGGCGACACCGCGACGGTGCCGTCCAGATAGCCGATGAACAGGCTCGTCAGCGCCCCGACGAGCCCGACCGCCACCATGTGCCGCTCCTCGCGGTCGGCGATCGCCGTGAGCTGCTGCTGGACGAGCAGCACGAACGTGGGAGCGAGGTCGAGTCCCTGACCACCGAGCGACGGCTCCCGCAGCGGGCCGAGCAGCAGCACCCGGCCCAGGGCCGGGCGGTCGACGATCAGCTCGACGAAGGCCCGGACCGCCGCCTCGGGAAGATCCCCCGGTCGCGGGGCCGTACCGACCGCGGCCTCCAGCGCCGTGCGCACCTGTTCGCCGACGGCGGCATACACGGCGCGCACGAACGCGTCCCGGTCGTCGAAGCTTTCGTAGAAGTACCGTTCCGTCAGTCCGGCCGCCCGGCACACGGCGCGCACGTTGACCGCCGGCCCCTCGGGCGCGCCGAGCAGATCGATGCCCACCGAGAGCAGCGCGTCGCGGCGTGCCCGCCGGCGTTCCGTCATGTCGGTGCCGCCCCAGCGCCGTCGCACCCTCTCCACCACCGCGATCCCGTCGTCGACCACCTGCGTCGTCGGATCCTACGCCGCGGCCCGGACGCAGCGGATGTGCGCGGTCGCAGGCTCCGTGCGACCGCCGTCTGTCACCCTTGTCGGCATGGACTCCGATGCCCACGCGCTCCTGCACGGTCCGTTGTTCTCCCGGCGCACACCTCTGGACCGGGACAACGCCGCCAGCCGTATCAGCGCCTACATCTACGGCAACGTCCTGGTGCTCGCGGCGCTGGTACCGATCATCACCGGCCCGAAGTACGTCGGCATCGCGATCGTGCTCGGTACGGCGCTGTCGACGTTCGTCGCCCACGCATTCGCCGAGGCGGTCGGGCACACCGTGCGCCAGGGGACCCCGCTGACCCGGGCGGAGAAGATCGCCGAACTGCGCAATTCGGTGCCGATCCTGAGTTCGGCGGTCCTGCCGTGCGTGATCCTGGGACTCGGCTGGCTGGGCTGGCTCGAGCCGCGCACGGCCCAGCTGCTCGCCGAGGTCGCCGTGCTGCTGCGGATCGGTGGCATCGTCTTCGTCATCGGCCGGCTCAACGGGGAGCGGCCGGGGCGCACCTCACTGGTGAGTGCCGTCGCACTCACCGCGGTTGCCGCGACCGTGGTGCTCGTCAAGGTCATCCTGACCCACTGACCTTCCCGGCCACTGACCTTCCCGGCCACTGACCTTCCCGGCCACCGACCTTCCCGGCCACCGACAGGGCTGGGACGCGCGCCGGTGGCGCCTCAGACGCCCGTCGGGACCGGCTCGAGGATCTCCGCGCGGGCCTCCGGGGCGGCGGCCCGCAGCGCATCGGCGGACTCGTCGTCGGGCCGGCTCTGCGAGCGGATCTCCGCTTCGACCCGGGCCCGGTAGGTCGCAATCTCCTGCTCCACCGTCGCGGCATCCCAGCCGAGGACGGGGGCGACCAGGCGGGCCGTCTGCTCGGCGCAGTGCACGCCGCGGTGCGGGTACTCGATGGAGATGCGGGTGCGGCGGGCGAGGATGTCCTCGAGATGCAGCGCTCCCTCCGCGGCCGCCGCGTACACGACCTCCACCTGCAGGTACTGCGGCGCATCCGTGAGCGGCTCGAGCAGCTCGGGACGGTCGGCCGCCAGTTCCAGCATCTCGTCGATCAGCGACCCGTACCGGTCGAGCAGATGCTTGACCCGGTACGGGTGCAGGCCGTACCGCTCGGCGAGCTGCATCGTCTGGTTCACGAGCGCGAAATAGCCGTCGGCACCCACCAGCGGCACCCGCTCGGTGATGGACGGGGCGATCCGCGCGGGGATGTCCTCGGCCGCCAGGTCGACGGCGTCCTCGGCCATCACGCGGTAGGTGGTGTACTTGCCGCCGGCGATCGCCACGAGGCCGGGTGCGACCCGGGCGACGGCGTGCTCGCGCGACAGCTTCGACGTCTCGTCGCTCTCCCCGGCCAGCAGCGGCCGCAGGCCCGCGTACACGCCGTCGATGTCGTCGTCGGTCAGCGGGACGACCAGGACCCGGTTCACGTGGTCGAGGATGTAGTCGATGTCGGCCTTCGTCGCGGCCGGGTGGGCGAGGTCGAGGTTCCAATCGGTGTCGGTGGTGCCGATGATCCAATGGCTGCCCCACGGGATCACGAACAGCACCGACTTCTCGGTGCGCAGGATGATCGCCGAGTCGCTGACGATCCGGTCGCGCGGCACCACGATGTGCACGCCTTTCGAGGCGCGCACCCGGAACCGGCCGCGCTGCCGGGACAGGGCCTGGATCTCGTCGGTCCACACCCCCGTGGCGTTGATCACCACGTGCCCCTTCACCTCGGTGACCGACCCGTCCTCCGAGTCGCGCACCCGCACGCCGGAGACGCGGTCGGCCTCGCGCAGGAACCCGACCACCTGGGTCGAGGTCCGCACCACGGCGCCGTAGTGCGCGGCCGTGCGGGCGACGGTCATGGTGTGACGGGCGTCGTCGACGACGGTGTCGTAGTACCGGATCCCGCCCACGAGCGAGTCGCGCTTGAGCCCGGGCGCCATGCGCAACGCCGCGGAGCGGGTCAGGTGTTTCTGCGCGGGCACGGACTTGGCGCCGCCCATCCGGTCGTACAGGAAGATGCCCGCGGCAATGTACGGGCGCTCCCACACCCGGTGGGTGAGGGGGAAGAGGAACTTCAACGGCTTGACCAGGTGCGGCGCCAGCGTCGAGAGCGACAGCTCGCGTTCCCGCAGCGCCTCGCGGACGAGCCCGAACTCGAGCTGCTCGAGATACCGCAGCCCACCGTGGAACATCTTCGACGAGCGGCTCGACGTGCCGGAGGCGAAGTCCCGTGCCTCCACGAGGGCGACCTTCAACCCGCGGGTGGCGGCGTCCAGGGCGGCACCGGCGCCGACGACGCCGCCGCCGATGACCACCACGTCGAACTGCTCCGAACCGAGCCGTCGCCACGCGTCACGGCGCTGCTGCGGCCCGAGAATCTGGACGCCTGGTTGGTTGGTCACCGCATCGCTCCCGTGAGTCGCCGACGTTTCCGCACTCAGGCTAGTAGGTTCGTCCGCAGACTGCCGTCCCGAACCATACGCCCGGAGAGGTTGCCGTGACCCGATACATCGCCGCGATCGATCAGGGGACCACGTCGAGCCGCTGCATCATCTTCGACCACGACGGCCGCATCGTGGCCTGGGCCCAGACCGAGCACGAGCAGATCCTCCCCCGCGCCGGCTGGGTGGAACACGATCCGGAAACGCTGTGGCTCAACACCCGCGAAGTCGCCGCCCTGGCCCTGGCGAAGGCGGATCTGACACGCGCCGACATCGCCGCGATCGGCATCACCAACCAGCGCGAGACGACGGTCGTGTGGGAACGCTCCACCGGCCGGCCCGTCCACAACGCGATCGTGTGGCAGGACACCCGCACCGATCGCCTGGTCGAGCAGCTCGCCGGCGACGCGGGCGTGGACCGGTATCGCAAGGCCACGGGCCTGCCGCTGTCGACGTACTTCGCGGGCCCGAAGGTGCGGTGGATCCTCGACAACGTCGAGGGCGCCCGGGAGAAGGCGGAGGCCGGCGAGCTCGCGTTCGGGACGGTGGACAGCTGGATCCTGTGGAACCTCACCGGCGGCACCGGCGCGGGCAACCGGCAGCCGGGAGTGCATCTCACCGACGTCACCAACGCCTCTCGCACGATGCTCATGAATCTCGAGACGCTGCAATGGGATCCGGACATCTGCGCGGACTTCGGGATCCCGATGTCGATGCTGCCGGAGATCCGCAGCTCGTCGGAGATCTACGGGTACGCCCGCGAACGCGGGCCGCTCGCCGGCGTCCCGGTGGCGGGCATCCTCGGCGACCAGCAGGCCGCGACGTTCGGCCAGGCGTGCCTGTCGCCGGGCGAGGCGAAGAACACCTACGGGACCGGGAACTTCCTGCTCCTCAACACCGGGACGACGCCGGTCCGGAGCGAGCACGGGCTGCTGACCACCGTCTGCTACCGCGTCGGCGACGCCCCGGCGGTGTATGCCCTCGAGGGTTCGATCGCGGTCACGGGGTCGCTCGTGCAGTGGATGCGCGACAATCTCGGGCTCATCCGCACGGCCGCGGAGATCGAGGATCTCGCCGCGACCGTCCCCGACAACGGCGGCGCGTACTTCGTGCCGGCGTTCTCCGGCCTGTTCGCGCCGCGGTGGCGCCCCGACGCGCGCGGCGTGATCGCCGGGCTCACCCGCTTCGTCAACCGGGGGCACCTGGCGCGCGCCGCGCTCGAGGCGACCGCCTACCAGACCCGCGAGGTGATCGAGGCGATGCACGCCGACTCCGGCGTCGAGTTGCACACCCTGAAGGTGGACGGCGGGATGGTCGTCAACGAAACCCTGATGCAGTTCCAATCGGACATCCTCGGCGCCCCGGTGGTCCGGCCCGTGGTCGCCGAGACCACCGCGCTCGGCGCGGCCTACGCGGCGGGCCTGGCGGTCGGCTTCTGGGACGGCGAGGACGACATCCGGCGCAACTGGGCGGCCGGCCGCACCTGGGAACCGAAGATGGACGCCGCCGAGCGGGAGCGGCTCTACGCCGAGTGGAACAAGGCGGTCGAGCGGACCTACGGCTGGGCCTGAGCCGCGTTACGCACGGGCCGTCCTGTGCTGCAGGGCGCGCACGGCGCGGCCGAGCCGGCGCGCCGCCTCGGCGAGGTCGGCCTCCCCGGCGGTGGCGAAGCACAGCCGTGCAGTGCGACCGTGGTCCCCGGACACCGCGAAGGCGGTCCCCGGCACGAACGCGACACCGTGCTCGGCCGCGACGGGCAGCAACTCGGCCGTGTCGAGCTCACCGGCGAACCGCACCCAGGTGAACATGCCGCCGCGCACGGCGGAGGAGACGACCGCGTCGCCGAACTCCGCGGCGAGGGCGGTCGACAGCGCCGTGGCCCGGGCGCCGTAGGTGCCCCGGAGCCGGTCGAGATGCCCGGCGTACCAGGGCCCGTCGGCGAGGAGCGCGGCGGCGATCGCCTGGGTCAGGGACGAGCCGCACAGATCGGCGCCCTGTTTCAGCAGCTCCACGGCCGCGCACAGCCGCCGGTCGCCGTGCAGCCAGCCCACCCGTAATGCCGGGGCGAGGGTCTTCGAGGCACTCGAGAGCCGGACGACGCGGTCCGACCAGGACGCGACGGGCGCCGGAGGTGCCTGTCCGAACCACAGCTCGCCGTACGGATCGTCCTCGACGACGCGGAATCCGTACCGGTCGGCGAGGGCCGCGAGGTGCCGGCGCCGAGCCGCGGACAACACGACCCCGCGCGGGTTGTGGAGCGTGGCGACGGTGTGCACGAGCACCGGCCACTCCCCCGCCGCCAGGAGGCGTTCGAGCGCCTCCGTGTCCATGCCGTCGTCGTCGAGCGGTACCGGGACCACGCGGGCCTCGGCGGCGTGGAAGACCTGCAGCGCACCGGTGTACGCGGGCTCCTCGACGATCACCGTGTCACCCGGGTCGAGCAGCACCTGAGCGAGCAGGCTCAGCGCCTGCTGGGAGCCGTGGGTGACGACGACCTCGTCCGGGTGGACGGCGCGTCCGAGCCGCTCGCCCTCCCGCGCGGCGAGCACGGCGCGCAGGTCGCCGCGACCGGAGGTCGCGGCGTACTGGGCGGCAGCCGGGTCACGGAGCACGGTGGCGGCCGCGTCGGCGATCTCCGCGGTGGGCAGCAGCTCGGGCGCGGGGAGCCCGCCGGCGAGGCTGAGGACGTCCGGTCGGGCGGTCAGGGCGAGCAGATCACGGATGGCGGAGCTGCGCAGGCCGCGCAACCTGCGGGCGGTGCGGATACTGCCCTCGACGGACACGGGAACTCCTGGACGGGTTGAGAGAAGACCTCTTTCGTCCCGGGTCCGCGGTCGGCGCGAGGCTGTCGATGACGGACCGGATCCGGTCCTCGCCCCACCGTAGCACCACCTGCCCATAGCGTGGAATGCGGATCCCACACTATGGAACCCTGATCCGGTGGGGCGAAGCCGGCGCGGGAGCCGCGGCGCGCCGGCCTCGGGGAACCTTCATCCCGAAACGTGCTCACCCGGCAGGGGGTGCAGCACCCGCGTACGCATCGCATCGGCAGCGACGTCACGCGGGTCGGTGAGGTAGTACTCCCGGAACGGCCCCTCGGCCGCGAGACCGCGCTCGTCGAGCCACCCGAACAGTGCGTGGTAGGCGACCGGCAGCAGCGCGACCGGACCGACGAAGTCCACGCCCGCGAAAGTCCCGCCCGGCAGCGTCGTCGTGGCAGTTTCCGCACGTCCGAGCGGGGACCGCAACTCGAGACCGACGCCGAACTGCACCACGCCGTCGAGGGTGGCCGGGTACTGCCCCACCACCGGCGCGTCGGTGGGCAGCCCGGCGCTCGACGCGTCGGCCAGCAGCGCCGTCACGAGGTTCGTCACATCCGAATCCAGAGATTCGGCGGTCGATTCCCCATTGCGCCACAAGACCGTTCGATCCTCGATCCAGTGCCGGCGCACGGCGAGGCCGCCGGCTTCGGCCTCGGCGAGGGAGGCGACGAGGGCGAGCGCCCGGTGCTTACGGGCGGCCTCGCGCTCGATCCGTTCCCGCTCCGCGGCGAGGACGACCTCGGTGTGTCCGGGGTCCTGCAGGAGGAGACGGATCGCGGGGACGGATACCTCGGCTCTGCGCAATACCGCGATGCGCAGAGCCGAGGCGAGCTGCTCGCGCGAGTAGTACCGGTATCCGGTACGCGGATCGACCCGGCCTGGAGCGAGCAGCCGTTCGCGGTCGTAGTGGCGCAGCGTCCTGACGCTCAGCCGGGACATCCGCGCGAACTCGCCGATGCTCAGCCATCCGTCGGCCGGGCTCACCCGGTCACCACCGCCCCGCTTCCGGCAACCTCCGGCGCGTACGGGATCACCGTGATGACGTCGACGAGCAGGCCGTCGGGATCGACGGTCATGAAGTGCCGCTGCCCGAAGTCCTCGTCGCGCAGTTCCAACGCGACCGGGAGTGCGAGGTCGCCGGCGCGCGCATACACGGCGTCCACGTCGTCGACCTCCACCGAGATCAGCACGCCGGCGGGAGCGGAGAGGTGGGGTCGGGGAATCGTCTCGTGGCCGCGTGCCACGAGACCGAGCTGCACGGTCTCGTCGGTCGCCGCCTGCAGCTGCGCATACCAGCCGCTGTCGAAAACCACACGCAGACCGAGCAGCCCGGCATAGAAGTCGCGGCTGCGGGCGACGTCGTGAGCGGGGACCACGGGGAAGATGCTGTTCGTTCGCATGCGTCCACCGTCGACCCTCCCCCAGCGAGAGAGTCAAGAACGTCGACGCCGGTCATCCCGCTCAGTCCAGGTGGTCGTCGTGCCGCATCAGCTGGCGCGCCGCCTCGGTGATCGACCCGGTCAGCGACGGGTACACCGAGAAGGTGTGGGCGAGATCGTCGACGCTGAGATTGTTCTGCACCGCGATCGCGATGGGCAGGATCAGCTCCGAGGCGGTGGGGGCGACCACCACGCCACCGATCACGACGCCGGTGGCGGGACGGCAGAAGATCTTCACGAAGCCGCGGCGCAGCCCCGACATCTTCGCACGGGGATTGGTGTGCAGCGGCAGCATCACGGTGCGGGCCGGCACCTCGCCGTTGTCGATCGCGGCCTGGCTGACGCCGACCGTGGCGATCTCGGGCCGCGTGAACACCGCCGAGGCGACGGTCTTGAGCCGGATCGGGCTCACCCCCTCGCCGAGGGCGTGGTACATCGCGATGCGGCCCTGCATCGCGGCCACCGACGCCAGCGGCAGCAGCCCGGTGCAGTCGCCGGCGGCGTAGATTCCCGAGACGGACGTGCGCGAGACCCGGTCGACCTGGAGGTAACCGCCCCGGTCGAGTTGCAGGCCGACCTTCTCGAGCCCGAGGTCGGAGGTGTTCGGCACCGAGCCGACCGTCATCAGGGCATGGCTGCCCTCGACGATGCGCCCGTCGGCCAGCTTGACCCGGATCCCGTTCGCGGTGCGCTCGACGGCGTCGGCACGGGCGTGCTTGACCAGGTTCACGCCCCGCTCGGCGAAGGCGTCCTCGAGCACGAGGGCGGCGTCCTCGTCCTCGTGCGGCAGCACCCGGTCGCGGCTCGAGACCAGCGTCACCTGGACACCGACCTCCGTGTAGGCGGAGACGAATTCGGCGCCGGTGACACCGGAACCGACGACCACGAGGTGCTCGGGCAGCGCGTCGAGGTCGTAGAGCTGACGCCAGTTGAGGATGCGGTCGCCGTCCGGCTCCGCGCCGGGCAGCACCCGCGGGCTCGCGCCGGTCGCGATGAGCACGACGTCGGCGTCGAGGATCCGCTCCTCGCCCGTGAAGAGGTTGGCGCGCACCTGGTGCGCCGCCATCCCGACCTGGCTGTCGATGAGCTCGCCGCGGCCGCTGAGCAACTGCACGCCGGCCGCCTCGAGCTTGGTGCGGATGTCCGCGGACTGCGCGCGGGCGAGGCTCTTGACCCGGGCGTTGACCTCGGGCAGCGCCACCCCGGAGCTTTCGAGCTGGACGCCGAGGTCGGCGGCTCGGCGCATGTCGGTGCGGATGCCGGTGGACGCGATGAACGTCTTGGACGGCACGCAGTCGAAGAGCACGCAGGCACCGCCGACCCCGTCCGAATCGATCAGTGACACGGTCGCGCCGTACTGAGCCGCCACCAGCGCCGCCTCGTAGCCCGCAGGGCCGCCGCCGATGATCACGATCCGGGTCATTGTTCTCCTCTGTATCGATTCCGAGATGGTCCTCGGTCCGGGTGTGCGGGCGCCGGGGTTGCCGAACGTCCGCAGACACGCTATGCCACCGGCCCCGTCCTGCGCACGCGGACTCGGCCACGCAGCGGCCAGCGCCCCGTGTCCTGCGCCGGACGGTCAGCCATTAGCCTGTACCCCGTGCCGATCTACGCCGCCTACGGCTCCAACATGCATCCCGAGCAGATGCTGCAGCGCTGCCCGCATTCGCCGATGGCCGGAACCGGCTGGCTCCACGGCTGGCGGCTGACGTTCAGCGGCGGCGACATCGGCTGGGAGGGTGCGCTCGCCACCGTCGTCGAGGATCCCGACTCGAAGGTGTTCGTGGTGCTGTACGACGTACCCGACGAGGACGAACGCAGCCTCGACCGGTGGGAGGGCTCCGAACTCGGCATCCACCGCAAGATCCGGCTGCGCGTGGACACCGACGACGGTCCCGTGCTCGCCTGGCTGTACGTCCTCGACGCGTACGAGGGCGGCCTGCCGTCGGCCCGCTACCTGGGCGTGATGGCCGACGCCGCCGAGATCGCGGGAGCCCCCGCCGACTACGTGCGCGACCTGCGCACCCGCAACAGCCGCAACGTCGGGCCGGGCCGGCCCGACAGCTTCTAGTCCCCGGCCGGCCGGTCCGGGTAGAACGGCACGGGGACGCCGACCCGCAGCGTCACCGGATCCCCGGCCTGCACGTCGTGCGACGCGGCCCGCTGCGCCCGGATCGTCTGCCCGGCGCCGGTCACCCGCACCTCCGTCAGTGCCCCGCCGAAGGCGATGTCGAGCACGGTGAACTTCGACGGCTCGTCGGCCGCGGCGACCTGCACCTGTTCCGGGCGCACGAGCACGTGACCCTTGCCGTGGGCCGGGGCGGCGAGCGGGACCGCACCGATCACCGTGTGCGCGCGGTCGCCGTCCGCATCGGCGTCGAGCACGACCGAATCCCCCACGAATGCGCCCACCTCGAGCGTCGCGGGCCACCGATAGACCTCCTCCGGGGTGCCCACCTGGGCGACACGCCCGCCGAGCATCACCGCGACCGTGTCCGCGATGGCCAGGGCCTCGGCCTGGTCGTGGGTGACCAGCACGGAGGCGACCTCCTGGTCCCGCAGCAGGGCGCGGACCTCGGCGCGCAGACTGGCCCGCAGCCCGGCGTCGAGGGCGCTGAACGGCTCGTCGAGCAGTACGACGGACGGGTTCGGGGCCAGCGCCCGCGCCAGCGCGATGCGCTGCTGCTGGCCGCCGGACAACTGCGACGGCTTGCGCTGACCGGTGCCGGCCAGGCCGACCAGGTCGAGCAGTTCCGCCACGCGGCGGTGCCGGACGGACTTCTGCCGCACCATCGATCGCCACGTCGGCTGCACCAGCCCGTAGCCGACGTTGCGCGCCACGCTCAGATGCGGGAAGAGCGCACCCTCCTGCGGCACCAGCCCCACCCCCCGGCGCTCCGGCGGCAGAGCCGTGAGGTCGCGTCCGTCCGCGACGACGCGCCCCGCGCTCGCCGGGTGCAGACCCGCGACGACGCGCAGCAGCGTGGTCTTGCCCCCGCCCGAGGGCCCGAGTACGGCCAGCAACGCGCCTCGCTCCACCGTCAGCGAGACGTCGCTGACGACCTCGGTCCGCCCGTACCGGGCGCATACGCCCTCGATGGAGAGCCCGCTCATTCCTCACCGCCACTTTCCGCATCGACCCGGCCCCGCAACAGTCGGCCCAGCACCAGCGACGGCAGCGCGGCGATGAGCACCAGGATCGCGGCGTACGGGGCCGCCGAACCGTATTCGAGGGTCTCGGTGTACTTCCACATCCGTGACGCCAGGGTGTCCTCCCCGATCGGCACGAGCAACAACGTCGCGGGCAGTTCCTTCGCGATGGTGAGGAACGCCAGCGCCGCGCCCGCCACGACACCGGGCGCGGCCAGCGGGATCATCACCCGGACGCCGGTCCGCAGCCGTCCGCTGCCGAGGGTCGCGGACGCGTCCTCGAGGCCGAGCGGGATCGAGGCGACGGCCGCGCGGATCGACCCGACGGCGAGCGGCAGGAACAACACCGCGTAGCCGATCACGAGCATCGGGGTGTGCTGGTACCACTGCGGCAGCAGCCGGATACCGAAGAAGACCAGAGCCAGACCCACGGTGATGCCGGGCAGCGCGAACCCGACGTAGGAGGCGCTCTCGGTGAACCGCGCCACCGGCGAGGTCGAACGCGCCGCCAGGGTGCCCACCGGCAGGGCCAGCGCCGTCGTCAGCAACGCCCCCAGGGCCGCCACCCACAGCGTGTACGTCGTCGCCGTCCAGATCCCCGCCCAGTCGATCGCCGCCTGCTGCGAGAACCACAACCAGCGCGCAAGTCCGGCCAGCGGCACGCCGACGCTCACCACCAGCACGACGGCGAGGAACGCCAGGGCTGTCCACCGCTGCCCGCCCAGCGGCACGGCCGCGGCGGCTCGTGGGGCGCCGGAACCGACGCGCGCGGTGGCCCCGCGGCGCACCCGGCGCTCGGAGACCGTCAGCGCGACGGCGAGAACGACGAGCACCAAGCCGAACACCGCGGCCGGGGTGCGGTCGAGCAGCCCCCGGTAGCTGCCGTAGATGGCGAGGGTGAAGGCCTCGTACCGCATCAGCGCGACGGCGCCGAAGTCGCTGAGGGTGTACAGCGCCACCAGCAGGCCGCCGGCCGCCGCGGTCGGCCACACCTGACGCAGGGTCACGGTGAGCGTGGTGCGCAGCCGGGACCGGCCGAGGGTGCGGGCCACCTCCTCGAGTCCCGGATCGACCGAGGCCAGCGCGGCGGACACCGGCAGGTACACGTACGGGAAGCTCGCCGCGGTGAGGACCAGCGCGGCCCCCGCGAAACCCGCGAGGCCGGGGAACTGGGCGATGTAGACGAAGCCGGACACGTACGACGGGATGGCGAGCGGAACACTCAGCGCCAGGGCGAACCACCGCCGGCCGGGCAGGTCGGTGCGTGCCGTGAGCCACGCGGCGGTGACGCCGATCACGAGGCAGGCGACGGTGACGGTGAGCGCGAGAATGCCGCTGCGCCACACCAGATCGAGGGTGCGCTGCCGGAACACCAGCGACCACACGCGGTCGGGGCCGTCTGCGAACGCACGCATGACCAGGTGTGCCACCGGGGCGAGCGCGAACACCGAGACACCCAGCGCAGCCAGCGTGAGAACGGGCCGGCTGCGCCGGGTGGGACGGAGAGCGGCGAGCTGGATCAGATGAATCCCAGCTCCTGCAGCAACGCCTGGGTCTGCTCGAGCGAGGCGAGTTCGGCGAGTTCGATGTCGGAGTTGCCGATCTCCGACAGCGGACGCAGCTGGTCCTTGGTCTCGACGCCCTCGACGACCGGGTACTCGGCCGTCTCGTCGGCGAAGTAGGCCTGGGCCTCGGGCGAGAGCAGCGCGGCGACGAACTGCTCCGCCTGCTCCTTCTGGTCCGTGGTCTTCAGCACGCCGGCCCCGGCGATGTTCACCAGCGCGCCCGGATCACCGGCCTGGAAGTAGTAGACCTGCACGTTCAGGTTCTCGGCACCGCGCTCGTCCGCGAGGCCGTACCAGTAGTAGTGGTTGGTCAGGCCGAGGGTGACCTGGCCGGTGTCCACACCCTCCATCAGCGGGCCGTTGCCCTCGAAGGCCACCGGCTCGTTGGCCTTGAAGGCCTCGAGCCAGGCGCGGGCCCCGTCCTCGCCGCGCGCGACGCGCAGCCCGGTGACGAACGCCTGGAACGACGCGTTGGTCGGGGCGAAGCCGATCTGGCCCTTCCACTTCGGGTCCAGCAGGCCGTCGATGCCGGTGGGCAGATCCTGCGGCTGCACCTTCTCGTCGTTGTAGACGAGCACGCGGGCGCGCGCGGAGGTCGCCACCCAGGTGCCGTCGGCGGCGCGGTAGTCGGCGGGAACCAGCTCGGTCACCGACGCCGGCAGCGTCTCGAGCAGCCCCGCCTGGTCCAGCAGGCCGAGCGCACCGGCGTCCTGGGTGAACACCACGTCGGCCGGCGAGGAGCCGCCCTCCTCGACCAGCTTTCCGGTGATCTCGGGGGTGCTGCCGTAGACGACGTCGACCTCGAAGCCGAGGGTGCCCTCGAGCTGGTCGATCAGCGGCCCGACCAGGTTCTCGCTGCGCCCGGAGTACAGGGTGAGCGCACCGGTGGAACCGCCCTCGGACTCACCCGATCCCGAGTCGCTGCCGCACGCGGCCAACACGGCGGCGACGACCCCGGCCGACAGTACGGCGACAGCTCTGCGTCGAAAATGCATCCGGACCTCCTGGCGTGAGCGACGACTCACAGGCAACGTACAGGTTGTGCAAGCCTAACCTGATCCCAGGACCAGGTTCGTCATCACCCGTAGGCCGACGGCCAGGGCCCGCTCGTCGAGATCGAAGTCGGGCTGGTGGATGTCGAGCTTCGGCCCGGTCCCCCGCCACACACCCAGCCGGGCCATCGCCCCCGGAACCTGCTCGAGGTACCAGGAGAAGTCCTCCCCACCCCCGGACTGCGGGGTGTCCGCCAGCGCGTCCGGGTCGATCGCGCGCACCGCGTCCTCGACCATCCGGGCCGACACCTCGTCGTTGACGACGGGCGGCACACCGCGCCGGTAGTCCAGCTCGTAGCTCAGGCCGGTCGGCGCGAGCAGACCGTGCACGATCTCGCGCACCATCGGCTCGAGCAGCTCCCACGTCTCGTGGTCGCCGGTGCGGACGGTGCCGGTCAGCATGCCGGTGCGGGGAATCGCATTCGCGGCCTTGCCCGCCGTCACCGCGCCCCACACCATCACCGTGCTCGTGCGCGGGTCGATGCGCCGGCTGAGCATGCCCGGCAGCCCGGTGATCACGGTGCCGAGCCCGTACACCAGATCGCCCGTCAGGTGCGGGCGGGAGGTGTGCCCGCCCGGCGAGTCGAGGACCAGCTCGACCGTGTCGGCGGCCGAGGTGATCGCCCCGACCCGCACCCCGACCCGGCCCGCCTCGAGCCGCGGATCGCAGTGCAACGCGAAGATCCGGGCCACCCCCTCGAGCGCGCCCGCGGCGACCACGTCGAGCGCGCCGCCCGGCATCACCTCTTCGGCCGGCTGGAAGATCAGCCGCACACCCACCGGCAGCTCGGGCACCGAGTGCAGCGCCAGCGCCGTGCCGAGCAGGACGGTGGTGTGTGCGTCGTGCCCGCAGGCGTGTGTCACGCCCGGCACGGTGGAGGCGAACGGCAGGCCCGTCAGCTCCTGCATGGGCAACGCGTCCATGTCGGCACGCAGGGCGATCCGCGGACCCTCGGGGCCGAGATCGCAGATCAGGCCCGTGCCGCGCGGCAGCACCTTCGGTTCGAGCCCGGCGGCGGCGAGCGTGCTCCCGACGAACTCGGTGGTGGCGTACTCCTGACGGGCCAGTTCGGGATTGGCGTGGATGTGCCGGCGCCACGCCGACAGGTCGTCGGTGTGCTCGCCCAGCCACTTCTCGATGTACGGGTTCATCGGCGCGCCACGTTCTCGAGCAGCCGTGCACGCTGCGTGGGATCGGTCGCCGCCCGGGCCGCCGTCGCGGCGAGCGCGCGGGCGCCGTCGAGGACGGCGAGGTCCGCCGAGGCGGTGACGCACGCGGCGGCGAACGCCGCCTGGTGGGTCACCGCCCCACCCGAGTCGAGACCGATCACCGGGTGGATACCCGGCACCACGTTCGTCACGTTTCCCATGTCCGTGCTGCCCAGCGGGCGCGATCCTTCCTCCTCGACGGGCAGCGGCGTGCGCCCGAGACCGATGATCTCCTCACGATAAGCCCGGACCAGCCACGGGTCGGGAGTCAGTTCGGTATAGGTCGGCGACACGGTGCGGATCTCGTGCGTGCAGCCGGCGGCGAGAGCCCCGGCGGCGAAGCAGTTCCCGGCGCGCTCGGACAGGTCGGCGAGGGAGTCCGCGGTCGTCGCCCGCAGGTAGTACAGCAGTTCGGTGTGCGCGGGCACGATGTTCGGGGCGGTGCCGCCGTCGCTGACGATGCCGTGGATCTGCTGGCCGGGCAGCAGATGCTGACGCAGCAGGCCGACGGCGACCTGCGCGACGGTCGCGGCGTCGGCGGCGTTGCGGCCGTATTCGGGGGCGGCGGAGGCGTGCGCCTCGCGACCGGTGTAGGTGACGGCGATGTCGGCGAGGGCCAGCGACGTCGCCCCGGTGATGTCGAACGGGCCCGGGTGCACCATCAGGGCCATGCCGACGTCGGCGAACACGCCGCGCTCGAGCATGAGCACCTTGCCGCCGCCGGTCTCCTCGGCGGGCGTGCCGATGACGCGGACGGTGATGCCGAGGGCGTCGGCGACCGCGGCGAGACCCAGGCCCGCGCCGGCGGCGGCGGCGGCGATGATGTTGTGCCCGCACGCGTGCCCGATGCCGGGCAGGGCGTCGTATTCGGCGCAGATGCCGACGACGAGTTCCCCGCTGCCGAACCGGGCGTCGAACGCGGTGGGCAGATCGGCGATCCCGGTGCGGACCTCGAATCCGCCGCCGCGCAGCAGTTCGACGATCTTCGCGGCGCTGCGGTGTTCGTCGAAGGCCAGCTCCGGCTCGGCGTGGATCGAATGCGACAGGGCGATCAGGCCGTCCGACGCAGCCTCGATCGCCCTGTCCGCATCGCTCGTCACCCGCTCAGTCTGGCACGGGCGGAACGAGGGCACCTCACCCGAGGCGGAAGTTCGACTCGTCCGTCTTCGTCTCGAGCGCCGCGATCAGCGGCGCGTGCAGACCGCGCTTGATGCCCGCCAGGTTGGCGCCCCGGGTGCCGGTCAGGGCGGCGGCCCGCTCGACGGCGGCGGCCAGCACGGTGTCGCCGTCGACGGCGCGATCGACGATGCCCGCCGCGAGGGCGTCACCACCGCCGAACCGGCGGCCGGTCGTGGTCGCCTCGACCGCGGCCTGGATCGGCAGCCGCTCGCGCAGCAGTGCGGACATGCCCACGGTGAACGGCATGTTCAGCGACACCTCGGGCAGGCACCAGAAGCCGCGGTCGGCCCGCATCACGCGGAAGTCGTGGGTCAGCGCGAGCATCGCACCGGCACCGAACGCATGGCCCTGCACCGCCGCGACGGTGGCCGCGGGGAAGGTGAGGATCCGCCCGTACAACTCGTGGACGGAATCGAGGTAACCCGGCAGCCCGGGGAGGTTCCCGAAGATCCAGTCGGTGTCGAGGCCGTTGCTCCAGAACTTCCCGGTGGCCGCGGTGACGAGCGCCGCGGGGCCGTCGTGCGCGACGACCTCGTCGAGCAGCGCGTGGACGGCGGAGAGCCAGTCGGGGTGGAAGCGGTTCTCGGTGTCGCCGCCGGAGCGGTCGCCGAGGTGGAGGACGAAGACGTCGCCGTCGCGTTCGAGGTATGGCATGCGGAGAGGATAGCGCCAGAACCTACCGGTGAGTAACAACACGGTTGGCGCTAGGGTCGACCGACATGGGAGCACCCGACGCCATCGCCGATCCCCCTGCCGAGGCCGCCCGCGCCGCCGCGGCACTCGCCGAGCGCACCGGCGTGCCCGAGCACTCCGTCGCGGTGGTGCTCGGCTCCGGCTGGCGCGCCGCGGTGGAGCGCTTCGGCACGGCGGTCGCCGACGTTCCGATGAGCGAACTGCCGGGATTCGCCCCGCCCACCGCCGAAGGACATTCGGGCACCGTGCATTCGGTGCGGGTCGGCGAGACCCCGGTGCTGCTCCTCGCGGGCCGCACCCACGCCTACGAAGGGCACGACCTGAGCCGCGTCGTGCATCCGGTGCGCACCGCCGTCGCCGCCGGCGCGCGCACCGTCGTGCTCACCAACGCCGCCGGCGGCATCCGGCCCGATCACGCGGTCGGTCAGCCGGTCCTGATCTCGGACCACCTCAACCTCACCGGGCGCTCGCCGCTCGTCGGCGCCCAGTTCGTCGACCTCGTCGACGCCTACTGCCCGAGGTTGCGCGCCCTCGCCCGCGAGATCGACCCCACCCTCGGCGAGGGCGTGTACGCCGGCCTGCCCGGCCCGCACTACGAGACCCCCGCCGAGATCCGCATGTTGCGCACCCTCGGCGCGGACCTGGTGGGCATGTCCACCGTCCACGAGACCATCGCCGCGCGTGCCGCCGGCGCCCGGGTCCTCGGCATCTCCCTGGTCACCAACGCCGCGGCGGGGATCACCGGCGAGCACCTCGACCACCACGAGGTCCTTGCGGCGGGACGGGCCGCCGCCACCCGCATGGGCGACCTGCTGCGTGAGCTGGCGGGCCGGCTGTGACCCTGCGCTTCGGCACCGCCGGGCTGCGCGGCCCCGTCGGCGACGGCCCGGACTGCATGAACGAGGACGTGGTCGTCCGCACCACCGCGGGCCTGGCCCGCTGGCTCGACGCGCGCGGCTCCGGCGGCGGCACCGTGGTCGTCGGCCGCGACGCGCGCACCGGATCGGCCGAGTTCTTCGCCGCCGCCACAGAGGTTCTCGCGGCCGCCGGTTTCGACGTCGTGGCGTTGCCGCGCCCGCTCCCGACCCCGGTGACGGCGTACGCCGTGCGGACGCTCGACGCGGTCGCGGGTGTGCAGATCACCGCGTCGCACAACCCGGCCACGGACAACGGCTACAAGGTCTACACCCGCGGCGGCGCACAACTGGTCGAGCCGGACGACCGGGAGATCGAGGCGGCGATCGACGCCGTCGGCGACGCGGCGTCGGTGCCGCGCGTCACCGTCGCACCCGCGGGGGACGAACTGGTGGCACGGTATCTCGCGCGCGTCGCGTCGCTGCCGCGCTCCGCGGCGCGGGAACTCCGCGTCGCACTGACGCCGCTGCACGGCGTCGGCGGGGAGACCGCGGTGGCAGCCCTGCGCGCGGCCGGCTTCGGCGACGTGCATGTCGTCGACGCACAGTTCGCGCCCGACCCGCGCTTTCCCACCGTCGAGTTCCCCAACCCGGAGGAGCCGGGGTCCGCCGACGCCCTGCTCGCGCTCGCTGCCGAGGTCGGCGCCGACATCGCCGTCGCCCTCGATCCCGATGCCGACCGGTGTGCCGTGGGCGTCCCCACGCCCGACGGCTGGCGGATGCTGCGTGGCGACGAGACCGGGGTGCTGCTGGGCGACCGGATTCTCGCGGGGGCCCCGCGCGGTGCACTGGTGGCGACGACGATCGTCTCCTCGTCCCTGCTCGGCAAGCTCGCCGCCGCGCGGGGCGCCCGCTACGCGCAGACCCTCACGGGCTTCAAGTGGCTCGCCCGCGCGGGCGACGGGCTGGTGTACGCGTACGAAGAGGCCCTCGGACACTGCGTCGACCCGGATGCGGTGCGCGACAAGGACGGCATCGCCACGGCGATCGTCGTCGCGGACTACGCCGCGGAGCTGAAGGCCCGGCGGCGCACGCTCGTCGACGCTCTCGACGCCCTGTACCGCGAATTCGGGCTGCATCTCGGCGATCAGGTCTCGATCCGGGTGACCGACCTCGCGCGGATCGGGGCGATCATGAGCCGGCTGCGGTCCGCGCTGCCGGCCGAACTCGCCGGGGAGCCGGTCACGGCCACCGACCTCGCGACGGCGGCCGGCCCGCTGCGCACGGACGCGGTGGTACTCGAGGGGGCGTCGGTGCGCGTCGTGGTGCGGCCCTCGGGCACCGAGCCGAAGCTCAAGTGCTATCTCGAGGCGGTCGCCCCGGACGGTGACCGCGGCGGCGCGACGGCGCGCCTACGGGCGTTGCGCGCGTGGGCATCCGCGCTGAGCGACGGGTAACCACGCACGTCGGTGCCGGCGGTGCCCGCGTGTCGCGGTCACAGCCGGCACCGGAGCGACGACGATTCTCAAAGGCGGTGCGGCACCCCGTATGTGATGACGGTGTCGTTGTTCGAGGTGACAGCCCTGGCGTACGGGCGGATCGTGACCGGGCCGAGCGCTCCCGAGACCGAGCCGTGGACTCCCGCGAGCCGGACGGTCGCCGCCCTGCCGTCGAACTCCATGTCCTGGACGAATGCCACGTCGGTGATGCCGCCGGGCGCAAGATCGACCTCGATCTCCTGGGAGGGGATGATCGAACCGCCGATCGTCGCGCCGGTGCTCGCGTCGAGCCCGAGCGCGAACTCGGGGGCGAGCTCGACGCCGATGCCGAACTCGTTGCCAACCTCCCAGTCGAGGCTGGGGGTGTTGATGTGCACGATGGCACCGTTGAGGGCGACGGGATAGCCGATCTGGTATCCGATGGTCAGTTTGGTGTCCTGGAAGGAATCCGCGTCCGGCCCGGTGATGTTGACCGATACGACCTCGTCGTGGAAGAACTCGAAGCTGACGGGCGAGCTGTCGAGCGGCGGATAGGACTGGATCGACGTGTCGGCCTGGAGCACTTCGATGGCGTTGTTGTTGCCGAGGGGCAGCGTCCGGGCATTGTCGACAGCGGCTCCGGCACTGCCGGACCCCACCACCATGCCCAGCACTGCGGCCGCACCGAGTGCGGTGGCCCGGGCGCACTGTCGAAACCTGTTGCCGGAGAAGGTGTTGATCATCGAGCGGACCTCATTTTCGTGGACGGTCGAGGGCAGTGGACGAACCAACCGATCTCGGCGAGCGTAACCACAGAAGCCCCGTCCGGAAGGCGAGTTGATCATCTTCGCCGAAACGAGACGGAATCGGCCGGACACACCGCCGCTCCGGACCGGACCCCCTCACGTCCGGCACCGCGACCGGAATCTCTTCCTGTCCTGCGGTTTCGCGGGTTCCGGGCCGGATGCCGGCGAGGCGCGCAATGCCGCGGAGCCGACCCGCACCAGATCCCAAAAGAAACTCTATTGTAATCCTGTCACACAACAGACAAAGAGGACATACAAGACTATCTCGGCGCCGATGCGGATCGCTGGTGCGGCGCAAGCGGATCCGCGAGCCGCCTCAGCGAGGTCCGAACTGGCGGTCGCCGGCGTCCCCGAGTCCCGGGACGATGTACCTGTCCTCGTTGAGTCCCTCGTCGATCGTCGCGGTCACCAACCGGACCGGATGACCGGAGTCGGCGAGCGCCGCCACCCCCTCCGGGGCCGCGACCACGCACACCGCGGTGACGTCGGTTGCTCCGCGCGTGACCAGCAGCTCGATCGTGTGGACCATGGAGCCGCCGGTGGCGAGCATCGGGTCGAGCACGTAGACCGGCAGGCCGGACAGGTCGTCCGGGAGCGACTCGAGGTACGGCACCGGCTCGAACGTCTTCTCGTCCCGGGCCAACCCCACGAAGCCCACGCGCGCCTGCGGGATCAGCGCGTGCGCCTGCTCCACCATGCCGAGCCCCGCGCGCAGCACCGGCACCAGCAGCGGGGGCTGCTGCAGGCGCACACCGGTCGTGCTCGCGACGGGCGTGCGCACCTCGAACTGCTCCACCGGGGCGTCCCGGATCGCCTCGTAGATCAGCATCTGGGTAAGCCGGCGCAGCGCGTACCGGAAGGCGGCGCTGTCGCTGCGCTCGTCACGCAGGGTCGTGAGGAGAGCGGCGGCGAGCGGATGGTCGACGACGAGCGAATCCATGCCGGAAGGATAGAACGCGGCCACCGTGTGCCTGCCGCCGAGTGGGGCCGCGGACCACCCGCCCTCGGGCGGCGATCGACGGTCCGTGCCTGCCGGGTTCTCCGTCGCGGTTCTCCGTCTCGGCGCGAAGCCCACCGCAGGTGTGCCATCGTGACAGTCGGGCGTGCGGGGAGACGGGACGGGTGCGCATGTGGGAATTCGTCGACGAGCGGAAGGCGCAGATCGCCTTCAGCGCCTACCAGCACGTGAGCCTGGTCGTGCAGGCCGTCCTCCTCGCCACGATCGTCGCCGTCGTGATCGCGGTGATCGTCACGCGCGTCCCGCGGCTCGAACCGGTGGCGAACGCGCTCAGCGCCATCGGTCTGACGATCCCGTCGTTCGCCCTGCTCGGCATCCTGATCCCGCTCGTCGGAATCGGCGTCACCCCGGCTTTCATCGCCGTGGCGTTCTACGCGGCGCTGCCCGTGCTGCGTAATGCGGTCGTCGGCCTGCAGGGCGTCGACCGGGCGCTCGTCGAGTCGGCGCGAGGCCTCGGCATGGGCGAGGTCGGCACCCTCACCCGCGTACGGCTCCCCCTGGCCTGGCCGGTCATCCTCGCCGGGGTACGGGTCTCCACCCAGATGTCCATGGGGGTCGCCGCCATCGCCGCCTACGTCCTCGGCCCCGGCCTGGGCTCGTTCATCTTCACGGGCCTGTCCCAGATCGGTGGCGCCAACGCCCTGAATTCCGCGCTCGTGGGCACGGTGGGCGTGGTCGTGCTCGCCCTCGCTCTCGACGCACTGCTCCTCGCGATCGGCAAGGTCACCGTCTCGAAGGGAATCCGAGCCCGATGAACACGCCAGCACATTCCGCCGGGGGCATCAGCGGCACCGACATCGACCTGGTCGACGTGGTGAAGACCTTCCCCGGTCAGGCCCGGCCCGCCGTCGACGGACTGAGCCTGCACATCCCGGCGGGCGAGATCGTGATGTTCGTCGGTCCGTCCGGTTGCGGCAAGACCACGTCGCTGAAGATGATCAACCGGCTCGTCGAACCCACCTCCGGCACCATCCTGATCGGGGGTGAGGACGTCCGTTCCGCGGACGTCGACGACCTGCGCCGGCGGATCGGGTACGTGATCCAGGGCGGCAGCCTCTTCCCGCACATGACGGTCGCCCAGAACATCTCGATCGTGCCCCGGCTGCTGGGCTGGGACAAGCGACGGACCGCGGACCGGGTCGTGGAGCTGCTCGAACTGGTCAACCTGGATCCCGGCAAGTACTGCGACCGGTACCCGCGGGAGCTCTCCGGCGGCCAGCAGCAGCGGGTCGGCGTCGCGCGGGGCCTGGCCGCCGACCCGCCCGTGGTGCTGATGGACGAGCCGTTCGGGGCGGTCGATCCGATCACCCGGCACCGGCTGCAGGACGAGCTGCTGCGCATCCACGAGGAACTGCGCAAGACGATCGTGTGCGTCACCCACGACATCGACGAGGCCGTGAAGCTGGGCAACCGCATCCTGATCATGGAGGAGGGCGCGCACGTCGCCCAGTACGACACCCCCGAGGTGATCCTCTCGGCACCGGCGAACCGGTTCGTCGAGAAGTTCGTCGGCGCCGGGTCCACCCTCAAGCAGCTGTCCCTCAGCCGGGTCGACGACCTCGACCTCGCCGACGGCACCACCGCCACCGTGGGAAGCCCCGCCGCCGAGGCTGTCTCCCGCGCCGCGGCGAACGACGACGACACCGTCGTGGTCCTCGACCAGCGACGGCGGCCGGTGGCGTGGCTGTGGGTGCACGAGCTCGAGGGCGCCGAGTCCGTCCCGGCCGGCGAACCGCAAGGCGTGATCACGCTCGATCGGCACGCCACGTTGAACGATGCGCTCGACGCGATGCTCACCTCGGCGCACGGGGCCGCGATCGTGACCGGCCGGCACGACGAATTCCTCGGATTGGTGAACTTCGAGTCCGTCACCAACCGGATCCGCCCCACCGGTCCACGCTCGGCGGGGCCCGGCGCCGACGACACCGGGAGCCGCATATGAGCCTCGACGCCGAGCCGGCCGCGCCGTCGCGCGCCGCGGGAACCGGGACACGCTCGCGCGACGCCGGCGCGGGGCGTGAGAACACGGGGCTGCTCGTCGTCATCCCCGTCCTGGTGGCGGTGGTGTTCGCCGCGTGGGCACTGTGGCGGGGCAACGCCGACCTCGACTCGATCGAGGCCCGGCAACTCGACTGGACCACGATCACGACCCTGCTCTGGCAACACGTCGGGCTCACCGTGGTCTCGGCGATCCTCGTCGTGGCGGTGGCCGTCCCGCTCGGCATCGCCCTGACCCGGCCGAGGTCACGCGCACTCGCACCCGTGGCGGTGGGGATCGCCAACGCGGGCCAGGCGGCCCCGGCCATCGGCCTGATCGTGTTGCTCGCGATCTGGCTCGGCTTCGGATTCGGAACGGCGGTCGTCGCCCTGACCCTGTACGCCGTCCTTCCGGTGCTGCGGAACACGATCACCGGGATCGAGGGCATCGACCCCACGCTCGTCGAGGCCGGCCGCGGAATCGGCATGTCCGGCGCCGGGGTGCTGCTGCGCGTCGAACTGCCGCTCGCCGTACCGGTGATCATGACCGGCGTGCGCACCGCCCTCGTCCTGCTCGTGGGCACCGCCACCTTGGCCACGTTCATCAACGCCGGCGGCCTCGGTTCCCTCATCGTCACCGGCATCACCCTCTTCCGGTATCCGGTGCTCGTCAGCGGGGCCCTGCTCGTGGCGCTGCTCGCCCTGCTCATCGACTGGGCGGGCCGGGTCCTCGAACTCACGGTGCAACCGAAGGGGCTGCGCCGGTGACCCGGATCCTGCTGCCCCGCATCGTCGGATCCCTGCTCGTCGCGGCGACCCTGACCGCCTGCGGACTCGGAACCGCCGGCGGCTTCGTCCCCACCGGCGAGCTCGCCGGTCCCCTGCAGTCCGTCCAACGGCTCGACGGGGCGAGCGTCGCGGTCGGGTCGAAGAACTTCTCGGAAGGAGTCCTGCTCGGGAAGATGGCGGTGATCCTTCTGCGCTCGGCCGGTGCGGACGTCACGGATCTGACCAACATCCCCGGCAGCGCCAGTTCCCGCCAGGCGCAGCTCGAGGGACAGGTCGACCTCCAGTGGGAGTACACCGGAACGGCCTGGATCGCCTACCTCGGACACGAGGAGGCCATCCCGGACGAGCAGGCCCAGTACCAGGCCGTGCGCGACGAGGACCTGCGCGAGAACGATCTGGCGTGGCTGCCGCCCGCCCCCATGAACAACACCTACGGCTTCGCGGCCACCAGCCGCAACGCCCAGCGCCTCGGCGTGGACTCGCTCTCCGACATCGCGAACATCCCGGTCGCCGAACGCACCTTCTGCGTGGAATCCGAGTTCGCCAACCGCAACGACGGCCTGCAGCCGATGCTCGAGACGTACGGGATCCCCCTCGGCTCCGGGGTCCCGCGGGAGAACATCAAGACCCTGGACACCGGGGCGATCTACGAGGCGACGGCCCGGGGCGAATGCAACTTCGGGGAGGTGTTCACCACGGACGGACGGATCGAGGCGCTCGATCTCGCGGTGCTCGAGGACGACCGCACGTTCTTCCCCATCTACAACGTGGCCGTCGTCGTCCGCGAGGAGACCCTCACCGAGAATCCGCAGATCGCCGACCTGTTCGCACCCGTCACCCGGGAGCTGACCGACGAGACCCTCATCGAGCTGAACGGGCAGATCGACGTCGACGGCCGGGAGCCGGCCGAGGTGGCCTACGACTGGCTCGTGGAGAAGGGCTTCATCGAGTAGGACGGGGTGTGCGTGATGGCCGAACGCGCCGAGGCGGCGCCGCGCCTCACCGGCCGGATCCTCCTGACCGTTCTCGGTCCCGCGATCGCCTACGCGATCGCGGCCGTCGACCCGCTGATGCTGACCCTCAATCTGTCCACCGTGGGCCGCGGTCTCGACGTTCCCGCCGACCGGATCGGGATGCTCGCCGCCGCCTCCACCCTCATGGTGGCCGCATCCGTCCTCGCGGTCGGGACTCTCGGCGACCGGTTCGGGCTCGCGCGCATGCTCGTGTGGGCCCTCGTCGCCAACATCGCCGTCGGGTTGCTGTCGTCGCTGGCGCCGAACTATCCGGTGCTGCTGCTGATGCGCTTCCTGGACGGCCTGGCGCTGACCGCGCTGCTGGGACTGTCGCTGGCGCTCGTCACCGCCTCCGTTCCGGCCGAACTGCGGTCGACGGCTCTCGGCGTCCTCATGGCCGTCGACACGGTCCTGTACGGCATCACTCCGGCGGTCGGCGGGTGGGTCGTGGAGACGTTCGGCTGGCGATCGCTGTTCCTCGTCACCCCGCCGCTCGCGCTGCTCGCGCTGACACTGATCGTCCGGTTCGTCGACGAACCACCGCGCCGGGCCGCGGGCGGAGTCGACGTCCTCGGTGTGAGTCTGTTCGGGGTGGCGCTGCTCGGCCTGGTGGCGGGGATCGGAGCGGTGCCCGACGGGCTCACCGAACCGCGCGCCTGGGTGCCTCTGAGCGTCAGCGTCGCCGCCGCCGCGACGTTCGTGTGGCACGAACGCAGGACGCCGGAGCCGGCCCTGAACCTGTCGCTGTTCGGGCGCCGCGCCTTCGTCCTCGCGGTGCTCGCGGTCCTGACCGTGAACCTGCTCGCGGCCGGTCTGGGAACCGTGCTCGGCCAGCTCGGCGACTACGTGCTGGGCATGTCCTCGCAGGCCGTCGGACTGCTGTACCTTCCCGGCACGCTCGTGATCGCCGCGGCGAGCGTGCTGGCCGGCCGGATGATCGCCGCGCACACCGCGCGCCCGGTGCTGGTGACCGGACTGTTGGTCATCGTGCTGAGCGGCCTCGTGACGGCGGCGACGGTCGCCCCGACGATGACGGTCGCGGCGCTCGTCGTGGCGACGTGGACCAGCAATCTGGGCGGATTCGTGGCCGGAACCGCGACCGCCGACACGATCCTCTCGCAGGCCGAGACCGGCAACACCGGGTCGATCGCCGCCGTCCAGCCGGCGTTCGGAATGATGGGCTACGCCCTCGGCCCGACCGTCTACATCCTGCTGCTCGACGCGTTCTACCGGCGAGAAGTGCTCGAGGACGCCGAAACTCGCGGCATCTCGGTCCAGGAGGCGGAGCAGGCCGAGCACGCCGTCACGTTGACGATGTCCCACAGCGGCGGCCCCACCGGGTACGACCCCAACCTGGTGCAGCTCGCCCACGGGCTGACCCTCGGCGTCGACTTCACCGAGGGCGTCGCGACCACCATGCTGATCGTCTCGGCGCTGCCGCTCGTCGTCGCGGTGCTGGTCTTCTTCCTCATGCCGCGACGACCCGACGGCGCCGGCGCGCGCACGCCGTGACGGCGGATCCGCCACTGCCGTGCGCGGATTCGTGCGCCCGGTTCCGGGGCCGGTGCTCCTCGCGGCCGGCCCCGACGGTTGCGGTGTCCCTCCGGAACGGGTTCAGTGCACCAGCTTCAGCCCGATCACGCCCCCGACGATCATGCCCAGGAACACGACTTTCGACGCCGACACCGCCTCCTCGCCCGTGGCCATCGCGAACGCCACGGTGAGCACCGCACCGATCCCCACCCACACCGCGTAGGACGTCCCCACCGGCAGCCGGCGCATGGCATACGCCAGTCCCGCCATGCTCGCGACCAACGCCGCGACGAACACCACCGACGGGCCGAGCCGGCTGAGTCCCCGGGACCGATCCAACGCGGTGGCCCACACCGCCTCCAGCACCCCGGACACCACCAGAACCAACCACGACATCACAGCCTCCGACGGGCCGTCTTGTCGCACACCGGGTACGGCGCCCCTCGTCCGGGAGCCCGGTGAGGCAGGCTCGCGTCCACGGTCCCACACCCCGTGACGGGGAACAAGTTCGCCCTCTGCGTGGCGGGACAGCGGGACGCGCTCGCCCGTGGCGTCCGTACCGCGGGGCCGCAGGGAACCGGGCCGCCGCCCGCTGCGTCCAAGCGGTGGAAGGACGATCCGTTTCCACGGAGGGGAGCAGGCCGAATGGACGCAGGCACCGGCAACGGCAACGGCAACCACGAGGTGGTACGCGCCCGGCCCGGGACGATCGCGGCGTTCGGGCACACCGCCGCGGCCCTGGGCGAGCGGCTGCACGACGCCGCCGCCGACGCACGCGCGGCCGATCCGGCACCGCTCGCGACGGTGTTCGGCCCGGTCGGCGCCGAGTTCCTCGCCGCGTTCGCGGCCACCCACCGCGGCCACGGAGCGGAACTGACCCGTCTCGGTGACACCTTCGACGCCATGGGCGCGATCGCGGGTGCCACCGCGGCCGCCTACGAACGCGTCGTCGCCGCCCAGGCGGCACGGCTGAACGCCGCCGGGGCCCCGCGGTGACCGCGGCGCCGGGGGCGGATCTGCTCACCGCTCCCCTGGCCGAGCTGTTGTCGGCGTTCGGCGCCGGAGCGGTCGGCACCGACCCGGCCGCCGTGCTGCGGTCGTGCGCCGAACTGGTCGACGGCGTGCACTCGGTGGGCCGGGTTGCGCTGGGCGAACTCGCGTGGGACTGGGCGGGGGCCGCGGCGGAGACGGCCGTGCGCAGCGGCGAGCGGGCGCTCGCCGACCTCGTCGCCGCCGCCGACCGCGGGACGGCCATCGCCGACGTCGCGGCGGACGCGACCACGACCGTCCTGACCGGTGCAGCCGAAATCGCCCGGCTGATCGAATCGTTCACGACGCTGGCCGAGCGCTCCGCTCCCCTGGCGGCGCTACCGCAGGGGCAGATGATGTTGCTGGTCGCGGCGATCGAGCACATCGCGGCCGGGCTCGACGTGCTTACCCGGGTCACCTCGTCGCTCGCCGAGCAGACGACCAGGATGGCGGAGCTGATGCCCTCGGAGCCCGCACCGGCAGCACCGACGGCCGGCGATCCGGCCGCCTCACCGGCCGGCGAGCTGCGGGCCTTCGGCGGCAACGGCACCGAGGTGCGGCTGCCCGACGGCAGCGTTGCCGTGGCACCCAATCGGGCGGCGGCCGAGGCGGTGCGTCACGCGCTCTCCCAGCAGGGCACGCCCTACGTGTGGGGTGGCACCGCACCGGGGCAGGGCCTCGACTGCAGCGGCCTGACCCAGTGGGCGTACGGGCAGGCCGGGGTGCAGATTCCGCGCCTTGCGCAGGAGCAGGACGTCGGCACCCCCGTCGAGGCGAGCGCGGTGCAGCCCGGCGACCTCGCGGTGTGGGACGGGCACGTCGCGATGATCGTCGGAAACGGCCTCATGGTCGAGGCCGGCGACCCGGTGCAGCTGTCGCCGATCCGGACCACGAACAGCGGGATGGGGTTCCAGGGCTTCTTCCGTCCCACCGGCCCCACCGGCTAGGCCGGGAACCGAGGGGCGCGGCGTCGCGTCCAACCCGGTATGGACACCGCGGAGACGACCATCACGACGGCGACCGCCCGGAACCGGTCCGGCACCGTCTCGGTGCGCACCACCGAACAGGGCCTGCCCGTCGACCTGCACATCGATCAGAGCGAACTACGTTACGGGGCAGCACAACTGGCCGAACAGATCGTGTCGCTGTGCCGTCGCGCGACACTCGAGGCCGCCGCGCTGCACCGAGAGGAGCTGGCGGGCAGGGGAATGCCGGAGGGACTGCTGAACCGGCTGGGACTGCCCACCCACGACGACGTGCAGCGCGCACGCCGCGACGACGCGCGGACGGCCGGCTCTCCGTCGGCGACCGGGTGGTGAGCGCGATGTCGGCGAGCGATCAGCGGATCACGGAGATCGTGGACGGTGTGCGCACGCGGCTCGGGGCCCTGCAGGACTGTGTGGCCGCACTCGGCGTGGTGTCGGGCGCCGCGACGAGCCCGGACGGCCTCGTGCGGGCCGAGGTGGACGGCAACGGCGCCCTGACCCGGCTGTGGCTCGACGAGGCGCTGAGCGGGCTCCACGCGCGCGACGTGGCGGCATCGATCCTGGCCACGACGCACGAGGCGGCACGGGCCGCCGCCGCCGAACGAGCTCGTCTGCTCGGGGAACTCCGCGGTGCACTCGGGTGACGGTCGTCTCATCGGCGCCCAGCTATGTCTTCGGCCGGGACATGGCTAGGCTTGGCGACCATGGCTGGAGACATCGTCCCGATCGAGCTCGGTCTCACCGACGGCGACGTCGTGACCCTCTGGGCGCCGCGGTGGCGCGAGGGCGACGACGAATGGGAGGCGTTCCTCGGCCACGGTGACGATCTGTACGCGTTCGGTGCGGTGGCCGAGCTCGTCGCGTTCGTCCGCTCCGGCGCCGACAACGACCTCGTCGAGCATCCGGCCTGGCCGGTGGTCGCGAAACTCTCCGCGGAGGAGTTCGAGCCGGACGAGAGCCATTCGTACGACCTGATCGGCGTGCCGGAACTGGTGGCGGACGACGCGGACCCGGAGTCCGTCGCCGAACTGCAGAACACGTTCGACATCGTCTCCGTCCTCGGCGACGTGTGCGAGCTCGAGTCGGTGACGAAGTTCTTCGAACGGGCGGAGATCGAGGCGCTGCTGAGCCACGGTGTCGCGGCGTTCGAGGGCCGCGAGGGCGGGGAGCTGTGGAACCGGGTCGGCTCCGCCGTCGCCGAGGACTGGGACGGGGTGATCGACGCGCTCGACGCCGTCGTGACGTCCCCCGAGGTCGACGCCGGGCTCGTCGCCGAGGCCGAGGCGGAACTCGTCGCGGCCGAGGAGAACATCGTCGAGGCCGAGGACGCCGCCGAGGAGGCGGAGGACGAGGAATACGAGTTCGTCGACGGGGACGAGAACGAGGACACGAGCTTCTGGACGGCGGTCGGAATCGACCCGGTCAAGATCATCGCCTCCGACGGCACGTGGTTCACCCTGCGCTGCTACCTCGACGACGACGCGCTGTTCCTCGGCCGCGACGGGACGATCCTCGTGTTCCCCACGGAGCGGGCGCTGGCGCGCTACCTGGCCGACCACCACGACCACGATCTGGCGGCGCTCAGCACCTACGACGACATCCGGCACGCGGCGACGGACGGTTCCCTCGAGGTCGAGGTGACGGACGAGAACGTGTACGTGCTGCCCGGGATCGCGGACGACATCGAGCACGGTACGGAGGCGGTGGACGCCGATCAGTTGGATCTGGCGGTCGAACTGTTCACCGACGCCGCGAACTACGCCGAGGACGACAGCACCGACGCCGCGCTGGCCGGGTCGACGGAGCTGGGCTGGTTCGTCAACTACGTGCTCGAGCCGGATCCGACGCGGCTCGCGCCCAGCGCGCCGTTCACCGCGGAGGCCGAGGCGTGGCGGGCTCTCGAGCGGGAGTTCGAGACCCGGCTGCACAAGCACTGATCGTCCGGCGGAGCACCCGCCCGACCACCGGCGGGGCGAACAGCGTCCCGGGCGGATCCACCATCGCCGCGACGCGGAAGAATGCGCGGACCACCTCGGGATCCTGCGCGGCGGCGGCGTGGACGAGCGGCAGGTAGCGGTTGGCCAGGCGCACTTTCGCGCTGCGCCGGCCCTCGACCTGCGGCCAGGCGAGGTCGCCGCCGGTGGCCATGTCCCAGGGCACGTCGACGACCTTCGCCATATCCCGGAACCATCGATGCGGGTCCGGCTCCCGGCCGCCCTTCAGGTGTTCGGCGAGCAGCCCGGCTTCGAACGCCGCGATGCTCATTCCCTGCGCGTAGATCGGGTTGAAACTGCATGCGGCGTCGCCGGTCACCAGCAGTCCCTCCGGCAGCCGCCGGCACCGTTCGTAGCGCTGCCGCCGACTCGCCGGAAAGTGGTACGACCGGGGCGCGTCGAGCGGCTCGGCGTCCCGGATCGCGTCGTACACGTCCGGGCGGGGCAGGGACCGCAGGAAGTCCACCCAGCCGTCCGGCGAGGACGGGGGCCGGTGCCCGAGCATGCCCACCGCCGTCACGAGGCAGCGACCGTTCTCGATCGCCTGGATGGCGGCACCGCGCGGGTACAGCGGCGACGGCGCGAGCAGAATCCCCAGGTCGCCGCCCATGAGTGCCGGATCGGAGGCGTAGGTGCGCGTGACGTACGTGAGGTCGACGCGCACCTCCTCCCGCTCGGGCGGGTGGTATCCGAGCCGCTCGAGCCACGCCGGGGTTCGCGAACCACGGCCGGTGGCGTCGACGACGAGATCGGCGTCGAGAACCTCCTCGACGCTGCCGTCCGCCCGGCGGAGCACGCGCACGCCGGTGACCTTTCGGCCGTCCCGGCTCACGGTCAATCCCAGCGCGTCGCAACGATCGACGATCCGCACTCCGGGACGTGCGGCGACGCGGGACCGCACCCGATGTTCGAGATTCGGCCGGCTCGCGCTCACCGCCGTCAGGTCGCTCTCCGCCTGCCGGAGGCGGTGGCCACCGAGATACCAGCGCACGTCGCCGCACTGGTCCACCATCGGTGCACCGTCGCCGGCGAGATCGGCGGTGAGCCCGGGCAGCAGTTCCTCCATCGCGCGCATCCCGCCGGCCACCAGCACATGGATGTGCCGACCCTGCGGTACGCAGCGCCGTGCCGCGGCACCGTCCGGCAGTCTGTCGTGATCGATCACCACCACGTCCGAGTACGCATCCGACAACACCCGCGCGGCGAGCAGACCGGCCGTTCCCGCGCCGAGGACCACGGCGCGATCACCGATACGTGTCACCATTTCCGGCACCTCCTCGTTCGAGTGCGAGAAGCATGCGTCCGGAATCTGCTCGGTCACCAGTCCGTTCGGTGCTCGGTTGTGCTCACTGCCGGCGGCCGTACACCTCCTGGTCCCACAGCCACGACACGATCCGCTCCACCCCGGTGGCCAGGTGCCTCCGATAGGTGCTGAACGGCAGTCCGAGCGCTGCCGCGGGCGACTCCTGGGTCGCCGCCGGCCGCAGATACGTCCGGTCCACGGCCCGCAGCAGTTTGTCGTCGCGGGGATGGTCGGCGAGGGTGGCGACCGCGTCGCGCAGCACCTGCTCGAGCAGCGCGACGTCGGGTTCACCGGCGCCGGCCCGGTCGTGGAGCACCCGGGTGCGCAGCAGGGGATTGCGGGCGAGCAGAGCGTGCTGCCGCAGGTCGTGCAGGCCCTGCTTGACCGACTGCGCGAACTCGGGTTGGGAGAGTACGAGCAGCACGGGTGCGCTGGGCACCGGCGGCGACGGACCGCGGGCCAGCGCCCGTTCCGTCACCCGTTCGAGCCAGGCGCCGACCGGGACGCGCCGGAAATCGTGGGCGAACAGGCCGAATCGGCGGGGACCGACGACGAAGTCGCCGCCGTCGACCCGTGGGAGGTCGGCGACGGCGAAGTAGTCGTCCCACCGGTCCGGCTCGGCCAGGACGAGCACGTCGTAGGCGAGGCCCCGGGTGGTGAGGTATCGCTGCATCGTGAGGATCGGGACCGCGTTGAGCGTCGGCGAGGGATCCTGGTACGTCTCCCGGTCCACGACGAATCGGGTCTGGGTGACGACGTCGCCCTCGCGCACCGGCGTGCCTCGCCGCGCGGCCCGCCATGCCGCCGCGGCCCCGGGGTCGCGGTCCCGGTCCTCTTCGGAGGCGCGGGTGAGGTCCAGCAGCCCGATCACTCCGCGGACGGTTCCGTCCGGGCAGCGCAGAACGAAGAAGCCGTCCGGTTGCCGGTCGAGCCACCGCTGCGCGAGCCGGGCGGACTCGGCTCCCTCCGCGGTCCGGATCAGCTCGACGACCGCCGCGTGCTCGGCGGCGGTGGCGGGTTCCGGATAGTACCGGCCCCAGCTCTCCCACTGCACCGGCGAGAGCACGCCGGCGAGGTGACGGAACACGAACTTCAGGTCGAAGATCGCCTGCTGTTGCCGTCGGCCGGTCGCCGAGTCGAGGGTTCGGTGGATGTGCCGCCACACCCGGCGGAAGACGTCGGCATAGCTGTCGGCGTCCCGCCACCACAGGTCGGCGTCGATGACGTCCCGGGCCAGGTCGTGGGGATGCAGGCCGTCGGCCCCGGTCTCGACGAACGAGAGGCCCCGAAGCCACCGGAATGCGTCGTGGGCGCAGTCGTCGCCGGTGCCCAGCGCGTCCCGCAGGAGCGATTCGGTGGTCACGCGTGCGAGTGCGCACACTTCCAGGGCCCGGCGATGCACGGTGCCCGGTTCCTCGTCGACGAACCGGCGCAGCAGCGTCCCCACGAGGTCGGGACTCAGCGGATCCGCGTCGGCACGTCCGCCGCGGAGCACCGCGTCGGCGAGCAACGACAGCGCCAGCGGATGGCCGTGTGCCACGCGGCAGAGGCGGTCGTGCAGGTCGTCCCGGACCCCGACGGCGCGCAGGTAGTCGACGCTCTCCCGGGGTGCGAGATTGCGCATCGACACCACCCGCAGCAGATCGCCCCATGCGAGGTCCGAGCGCCACTGCGGCGACGGCGGACTCCGCCCCGCGATCACGGTCACCGCGCTGTCCGGCAACCGCGGCAACAGATCCCGGCGGATCCAGCCGTCGATCGGTGCGAGTGCCTCGTACGTGTCGATCACCATCACCAGCCGTTGCCCGGAGGCGGTGGCGATTCGATCCGCGTCCAGGTCGAGATGCTCCGCCAACGAGGCGAGCACGGCGGCCGGGGCGGGAACGAGGTCCCGCCCGTCGAGACGCACGAGGACCGAACCGGCCCCGACGGCGAGATCGGCCACCTCGTCGAGCAGGCTCGTCTTACCGATCCCTCCGGGCCCGTACAGGTACAGCACCGAGAACGGGGGCCGGGGCGAGTCGAGGGCGGCACGTACGAGTTCGAGCTCGGCCGAACGACCGACGAACCGGCGCCGCCGGCGCGCGGCGAGCACGTCGCCGAGAGTTGCCGAGGGCGGGACGCGATCGCCCATACCTCGACCCTACGAGGTGAGGTCCGCCGAGGGTACTGTCCGACGAGGGGACTGTCAGCCGATCAGGACGGCGTAGCCGGGCTTGATCACGTCGTCGATGAGCTCGAGCCGCTGGTCGAACGGCAGGAACGCGGACTTCATCGCGTTGATCGTGAACCGCTCCAGGTCGGACCACCCGTACCCGAACGTCTCGACCAGCCGCATCATCTCCTTGCTCATCGTCGTGTCGCTCATCAGGCGGTTGTCGGTGTTGACGGTGACCCGGAACCGCAGGCGCGCCAGCAGGTCGAACGGATGCTGCTCGAGGGTGTCCACGGCGCCGGTCTGCACGTTCGAACTCGGGCACAGCTCGAGCGGGATCCGCTTGTCGCGGACGTAGTTCGCCAGCAGGCCGAGGGTGGCGGCGCCGTCCGCGGCGACGGTGATGTCGTCGACGATGCGCACGCCGTGGCCGAGGCGGTCGGTGCCGCAGAACGCGATGGCCTCGTGGATGGACGGCAGCCCGAAGGCCTCCCCCGCGTGGATCGTGAAGTGCGCGTTGGCGGCGCGCATGTACTCGAAGGCGTCGAGATGCCGGCTCGGTGGGTAGCCGGCCTCGGCACCGGCGATGTCGAACCCGACGACGCCGCGGTCGCGGAACCGCACCGCGAGTTCGGCGATCTCCCGGGACCGGGCCGCGTGCCGCATCGCGGTGAGCAGCAGCCGCACCCGGATCGGCTGGGCGCCGGAGGCCTCCACCGCGGACTCCCCCGACCGGAACCCCTCGAGCACGTGCTCGACCACGGAGTCCAGGTCCAGCCCCCGCTCGAGGTGCTGCTCGGGAGCGAAGCGGACCTCGGCGTAGACGACGCCGTCGGCGGCGAGGTCGAGCACGCATTCGCGGGCGACCCGCTCGAGGCCGTCCGGGGTCTGCATGACGGCCACGGTGTGCGCGAACGTCTCGAGGTACCGCTCGAGCGAGCCGCTGTCGGCCGAGTCCCGGAACCAGCGCGCCAGCTCGGGTTCCGTGCCGGCCGGCAGCCGGTAGCCGCAGGCATCGGCCAGCTCGAGTACGGTTCCCGGCCGCAGACCGCCGTCGAGGTGGTCGTGCAGAAGCACTTTCGGCGCGGTCCGCAGCGCGGATTCGGTCAGTGTCGTCGTCGCCGGCTCCGTCATGCCCCGACGGTAGTCGGCTAGGCGGTGATCCGCTCGACGACGAGCGGCCGTGTCGCCGGCGTGGAGTCGGAGATGTGCACGCCCTCACCGAGCGTCGCCATCGCGGCGGGGAACTTCGCCGGGGTGTCGGTGTGCAGGGTGGCGATCACGTCCCCGGCGCGGACCCGGTCCCCCGGCTTGACGTGCAGCTCGATCCCCGCCGCGGCCTGCACGGGTTCGCCCTGCCGTTCGCGGCCGGCGCCGAGCCGCCACGCGGCCACACCCACCGCCATCGCGTCGAGTTCGGCGAGCACGCCGTCGCCGGGTGCGCGCAGCACCTCGGTGTGCCGGGCGACCGGCAGGGGCGCGTCGGGGTCGCCGCCCTGCGCGGCGATCATCGCGCGCCACCGGTCCATGGCGGTGCCGTCGCGCAACTTGTCCGCGGGGTCGACGTCGTCCCGGCCGACGGCGGCGAGCATCTCGCGGGCGAGGGCGAGGGTCAGCTCGACCACGTCGGGCGGGCCGTCGCCGGCGAGCACCTCGACGGCCTCCCGCACCTCGAGGGCGTTGCCCGCGGTCCGGCCGAGCGGGACGTCCATCCGGGTGAGGAGCGCGACGGTGTGCAGCCCTTCGTCCTCGCCCAGCTCGACCATGGTGCGGGCGAGTTCCCGGGCGTCGCCGAGGTCCTTCATGAAGGCCCCGGAACCGACCTTGACGTCGAGGACGAGGGCGCCGGTGCCCTCGGCGATCTTCTTGCTCATGATCGAGCTGGCGATCAGGGGGATGGACTCGACGGTGCCGGTGACGTCGCGCAGGGCGTAGAGCCGGCGGTCGGCCGGGGCGAGGTCGGCGCCGGCCGCGCAGACGACGGCGCCGACCGCCGGGTCGGCGAGGATTTCGGCGATCTCGGCGATGCTCAGCTCGGCGCGCCAGCCCGGGATCGATTCGAGCTTGTCGAGGGTGCCGCCGGTGTGGCCGAGTCCGCGGCCGGAGAGCTGCGGCACGGCGACGCCGCAGGCGGCGACGAGCGGGGCCAGCGGAAGGGTGATCTTGTCGCCCACACCGCCGGTGGAGTGTTTGTCGACGGTGGGCAGGCCCAGGCCGGTGAAGTCCAGCCGCCGGCCCGAGTCGATCATGGCGGTGGTCCAGCGGGCCGTCTCGGCGCGCGTCATGCCCCGGAAGTAGACGGCCATCGCGAGGGCGGCCATCTGCTCGTCGGCGACGACACCACGCGTGAACGCCTCGATGATCCAGTCGATCTCGGCTCCGCTGAGCTCCTTGCCGTCCCGTTTGCGGGTGATGATGGACAGGGCGTCAGGCACGGTCGGCACCTCCCGCCTCGCGCACCGCGTCCAGGTCACCGGGGCCGAACGCGTCGGGCAGCAGCTCGGCGATGGGGCGCGGACCGCGGCGCGTGTCGACCTCGAGCTCGGGGCCGCCGTGTTCGAGGAGGATCTGCCGGCAGCGTCCGCACGGGCTCAGGACGGCCCCGCGGGCATCGCAGACGGCGACGGCCCGCAACCGCCCGCCACCACCGGAAATCAAGTTACCGACCAGTACACATTCGGCGCACAGACCCACTCCGTGTGAGACATTTTCCACATTGCATCCGACGACGATCCGTCCGTCGTCCACCAGTGCCGCGGCCCCCACGGGGAATCGGGAGTAGGGCGCGTACGCGCGGCCCATCACCTCATGTGCTTTGGCGCGCAAGGTTTTCCAGTCTACGTCCGGCATGGTTGTCCATCCTGTCACGGTGGCCGATTCCACGGTTCACCGGCCCGGCCGGGCCAGATCACAGTTGGAAAGGCAAACCTAACTTGTTATTTGGAGGCCGTACGAACCGCTACTCGAATTAGTTCCCGACTTTCGGATAGGACTAAAGTCGGTCCAAGTCGGTTCAGGTTCACGTCGAGCCCGTGCTGCGGAATCCCCCAGAGGCTGGAGAGGCTCGACGCGTCCACCATTGACGTTGGAGGCACAGCACTCGATGAGCAGCACGACTGAAGCCGCTCCCGCACCGGGGCGCACACGGTCGCTTTACCGGGGAGACCCGGGCATGTGGTCCTGGGTTCTGCACCGGATCACAGGCGTGGCGACATTCTTCTTCCTTTTCGTTCACGTCCTGGACACGGCACTCGTCCGGGTCAATCCCGAGACCTACGACAGTGTCATCGAGACCTACAAGAATCCCGTCGTCGGTCTCATGGAGCTCGGGTTGGTGGCGATGGTGCTCTACCACGCCCTCAACGGCCTGCGCGTGATGCTCGTGGACTTCTGGTCCAAGGGCCCGCAGTACCAGCGGGTGATGCTCTGGACGATCCTGGCGATCTGGTTCGTGGTGATGATCCCCGCCGCCGGTCGCATCTTCTACAACATGTTTGCGGGGCACTGACATGAGCGCAGCGACGAAGAATTGGGCACTGACATGACTGAAGCGAAGACTCTGGGCACGGCGTACGACCGCCCGGCCAGCCTGGACAACCCGCGCTCCCCGCGCCGCGCCGCGAAGAACAACTTCGAGCTCTACGCGTGGCTGTTCATGCGCCTGTCCGGCCTTGCACTGATCATCCTGGTGCTCGGCCACCTGTTCATCATGCTGATGCTGGACGAGGGCGTGCACCGCATCAACTTCGCGTTCGTCGCCGGCCGCTGGTCCAGCCCGTTCTGGCAGTTCTGGGACCTGACGATGCTCTGGCTCGCCCAGCTGCACGGCGGCAACGGCCTGCGCACGGTCATCGCGGACTACTCCCGCAAGGACTCGACCCGATTCTGGCTCAACACGATCCTGGTCGTGTCGATGATCCTGATCATGGGCCTGGGCACCTATGTGATCTTCACCTTCGACCCCAACATCGTTGCGAGCTAGGGGAGCTACGACTTCATGCAGGAACATCGTTATGACGTGGTCATCGTCGGTGCCGGCGGCGCCGGCATGCGTGCGGCCATCGAGGCCGGCCCCCGCGCCCGCACCGCAGTTCTGACCAAGCTCTACCCCACCCGCAGCCACACCGGCGCCGCCCAGGGCGGCATGTGCGCCGCCCTCGCGAACGTCGAGGAGGACAACTGGGAGTGGCACACCTTCGACACCGTCAAGGGTGGCGACTACCTGGTCGACCAGGACGCGGCGGAGATCATGGCCAAGGAGGCCATCGATGCGGTGCTGGACCTCGAGAAGATGGGGCTTCCGTTCAACCGCACGCCCGAGGGCAAGATCGACCAGCGCCGGTTCGGTGGCCACACCCGTGACCACGGCAAGGCCCCGGTGCGTCGCGCCTGCTACGCGGCCGACCGCACCGGCCACATGATCCTGCAGACGCTCTACCAGAACTGCGTCAAGCACGACGTGGAGTTCTTCAACGAGTTCTACGCGCTCGACATCGCGCTGACGGAAACCCCCGAAGGCCCCGTCGCGACCGGCGTCATCGCGTACGAGCTCGCCACCGGCGAGATTCACGTCTTCCATGCCAAGTCGATCGTGTTCGCGACCGGCGGCTCGGGCCGCATGTACAAGACGACGTCCAACGCGCACACCCTCACCGGTGACGGCATGGGCATCATCTTCCGCAAGGGCCTGCCGCTCGAGGACATGGAGTTCCACCAGTTCCATCCGACGGGACTCGCGGGCCTGGGCATCCTGATCTCCGAGGCCGTGCGCGGCGAGGGCGGCATCCTCCGCAACGCCGACGGCGAGCGCTTCATGGAGCGCTACGCCCCCACCATCAAGGACCTCGCGCCCCGCGACATCGTCGCCCGCTCGATGGTGCTCGAGGTGCTCGAGGGCCGCGGCGCCGGCCCGAACAAGGACTACGTCTACATCGACGTGACCCACCTCGGTGAGGACGTCCTCGAGGAGAAGCTCCCGGACATCACCGAGTTCGCCCGCACCTACCTCGGCGTCGACCCTGTCACCGAGCTCGTGCCGGTGTACCCGACCTGCCACTACGTGATGGGCGGCATCCCCACCAAGATCAACGGTGAGGTGCTGCGCAACAACGAGGACGAGGTCCCGGGCCTCTACGCCGCCGGCGAGTGCGCCTGCGTCTCCGTCCACGGCGCCAACCGCCTCGGCACCAACTCGCTGCTCGACATCAACGTGTTCGGCCGCCGCGCCGGCATCGCGGCCGCCGAGTACGCGAACACCCACGACCACGTGGACCTGCCGGAGGACCCGGCCCGCAACGTCGTGGAGTGGCTCGAGCGGATCCTGGGTGCCGGTGGCAAGGAGCGCGTGGCGGACATCCGCAGCGAGCTGCAGCAGTCCATGGACAACAACGCCTCGGTGTTCCGCACCGAGGAGACGCTCAGCAAGGCGCTCGAGGACATCCACGCCCTGAAGGAGCGGTACAAGAACATCACCGTCCAGGACAAGGGCAAGCGCTACAACAGCGACCTGCTCGAGGCCGTCGAGCTGGGCTTCCTGCTCGAAATGGCCGAGGTCACCGTCGCCGGTGCGCTCAACCGGAAGGAGTCGCGCGGCGGCCATGCCCGCGAGGACTACCCGACGCGCGACGACGAGAACTTCCTCAAGCACACCATGGCCTACAAGGAGGGGACGGAGCTGATCTCCCCCATCCGCCTGGACTACAAGCCGGTGGTGCAGACCCGCTACGAGCCGATGGAGCGGAAGTACTGATGACAACCCTCGAGAAGAACGAAGCCGACGTCTCGAACCTGCCTCCCGTGCCAGAGGGTGCCACCATGGTCACCCTCAAGATCGCGCGGTTCAACCCCGAGGACGGCAAGGGTCAGCACTGGGACAGCTTCCAGGTTCCGGCGCTGCCGTCGGACCGCATGCTCAACCTGCTGCTGTACGTGAAGGGCTACCTCGACGGCACCCTCACGTTCCGCCGCAGCTGCGCGCACGGCGTGTGCGGCTCGGACGCCATGCGGATCAACGGCGTCAACCGCCTGGCCTGCAAGATCCTGATGAAGGACATGCTGCCCAAGGACGGCAAGCCGGTGACCATCACCGTCGAGCCGATCCGCGGCCTGCCGGTCGAGAAGGACCTCGTCGTCGACATGGAACCCTTCTTCGACGCGTTCCGCGCGGTGAAGCCGTTCCTCATCGCCACCGGCAACGAGCCGACCCGCGAGCGGATCCAGTCGCAGGCCGACCGGGCCCGCTTCGACGACACCACCAAGTGCATCCTGTGCGCGTGCTGCACCACCTCGTGCCCGGTGTACTGGAACGACGGCAGCTACTTCGGCCCCGCCGCGATCGTCAACGCGCACCGGTTCATCTTCGACAGCCGTGACGAGGGTGCCGCCGAGCGCCTCGACATCCTCAACGACGTCGAGGGCGTGTGGCGCTGCCGCACCACCTTCAACTGCACCGACGCGTGCCCCCGTGGCATCCAGGTGACGAAGGCGATCCAGGAGGTCAAGCGCGCGCTGCTGTTCGCCCGCTGATCTGCTTCTGCTCCACGGTGAAGGTTCCCGTCACCCGGTTCCACCGGGCGACGGGGACCTTCACCCGTTTCAGGGAACCACCACGCCGCGGCCGCGGATGCTGCCCTCGCGCAGCCGCCGGTACGCCGCCGGCCCCTCGTCGAGGGTGAACGTCTCGGTGTGGATGTCCAGCCGGCCGGCGCGGGCCAGCGCGACGACCTCCATCAGTTCCGACCGGGTGCCCCAGTACGGGGTCACGACGGAGGCGCCGAACGGGATCATGAAGAACCCGACCTTGGCGTGTGCGCCGGCGTGGATGCCCACGACCGAGATGTGCCCGTCGACCGCGACCACCTGCTGCGCCGTGTCGATCGTCGACTGGGCGCCGACGAAGTCGAACACCGCCGTCGCGCCCTGACCGCCGGTCAGTTCCCGGATCGCGGCCGCCGCACCGGCGCCCGACTTCACCGCCGCGTCGGCGCCGACCTCGCGGGCGAGGGCGAGACGGTCGTCGTCGAGGTCGACGGCGATCACGCGGGCCGCGCTGACGGCGCGCAGGATCTGGATGCCGACGTGGCCGAGCCCGCCGACACCGATGACGACGGCCGTCGAGCCCGGCCCCAGCAGCGGCAGGACCCGGGAGATCGCGTGGTACGGCGTCAGACCGGCGTCGGTGAGCGGCGCCGCGGCGACCGGGTCGAGGTCTCCGATCGGGACGAGGTGGCGCGCCGAATCGACGATCATGTACTCGGCCATCGACCCGGGCGAGCCGAGACCGGGTGGCGTGATGCCCAGGTCGGCGGCGCGGGTGCAGTAGTTCTCCCGGCCGCGCGCGCAGGCGTGGCACGCACCGCAGCCCCACGGCCCGTACACGGCGACGGCGTCCCCCACCCCGAATCCCGTGACGCCCTCGCCGAGTTCGGCGACGGTGCCGACACCCTCGTGGCCGAGGGTGAGCGGCAGGCCGTAGGCGTACTGCGCCGCCGGCATGTCCATCACGAAGATGTCCGAGTGGCACAGCCCGGCCGCGGTGACCTTCAGCAGGATCTCACCCGGCCCGGGCGTCGGGGTGGGGATGTCGACAACGACCGGCTCGGAGCCGATCTCGGTGTACTGGACGGCTTTCATGCGCCCGACTCTACGGCCGGGGGTGCGTGCCCGCCCGATACTGCAGCGAATCTTCCGCTGCGCGACGCCGGCCGTTCCGGCCCCGGACGTCAGGCGACACGGACGAGCATCTTGCCGACGTTGCGCCCGCGCATCAGGTCGAGGAAGGCATCGACCGAGTTGTCGATCCCGTCGACGATCGTCTCGTCGAACACCACGTCGCCGGCGGCGAGCCACGGCCCCATCTTCGCCGCGAATTCGGGGAAGAGGTGGGTGTAGTGGCCGAGGGTGAAGCCCTGCAGGGTCAGGCCGCGGGTGATGATGTTGGCCATGTTGTCCGGCCCGGGCGTGCGCTCGGTGTTGTTGTACAGGGCGATCGCGCCGCACAGGGCGGCCCGGCCACCGTCGCGCAGGACGTCGAGCGCGGCTTCGAGGTGGTCGCCACCGACGTTGTCGAAGTACACGTCGATGCCGTCGGGTGCCGCACGGCGGAGCTGGCGCCGCACGGGCGCCGACTTGTAGTCGAACGCGTCGTCGTAGCCGTAGCGCTCGGTGAGCATCGCGACCTTGCTCTCGGAGCCGGCGGAGCCGAGCACCCGGCTCGCACCCTCGAGCCGGGCGATCTGTCCGGCGGCGGTGCCCACCGCTCCGGCGGCCCCGGAGACGAAGACGGTGTCACCCGGCTGCATGCGGGCGATGTGCATCAGACCGACGTAGGCGGTCAGCCCCGTCAGGCCGAGGATGCCGAGGTAGGCGGAAATCGGAACCCCCGGAAGCTCGTCGACCACACGGAAGGCCCTGGCGTCGCCCTGCGCGACGTCGCGCCAGCCCAGATCGTGCAGCACGACCGAGTCGACGGGGTGGGCCGGCGACGTCGACTCCACGACGCGGCCGACGGCGCCGCCGGTCATGGTCTCGCCCAGGGCGAACGGCGGGATGTAGGACTTGACGTCGTTCATCCGTCCCCGCATGTAGGGGTCGACCGAGACGAACTCGTTGACGACGCGGACCTGGTTCGGACCGAGGTCGGGCAGGTCGACCGTCACGGCGCGGAAGTCGTCGTGCGACGGCCAGCCGACGGGGCGCCGGACCAGTTGGATCTGGGTGCTAGAGGTCACCGGGTGTGAACCTTCCTCACGTCTCGAGCCGCTGGGACCGTCCCGGCAGCTCCGGAGTATTGAACTGACCTTTCCAATATATACTGGACCGGTCATTGCACAACGGAGATCGGAAGGGCGCATGGGACGGCCACCGGGGTTCGACACCGCCGACGTCGTGGAACAGGCACGGGACTTGTTCTGGGACAAGGGTTTCGAGGCCACCTCCGTCCCCGAGCTCGAGCGGGCGACGGGCCTGAACCGATCGAGCCTCTACAACGCCTTCACCAGCAAGCGCGGGTTGTTCGACGCCGCCGTTCGCGACTACCTCGACCGCGTCGTGGGACCCCGGCTGCGCGTCCTCACCGACGAACCGACCGCCCCCGATGCGGCGGCGCGCTACTTCCGGGCGCTGGCCCGCACCGTCGCGGCCCTACCGGACGACTCGCCGCGCCGCGGCTGCCTGCTCCTCAACAGCGCAGCCGGCCTCGCCGCGCACGACGAGACGCAACGCGCGGTCGTCACCGCCTACCGCACCGAGCTGGCGACCGCGTTCGCGCACGCGCTGCGCGCCCTCGATCCCGCCGCCGACGACGAGACGCTCGCCCGGCGGGTGCGGGTACTGACGTCGCTGTCGACGAGCACCCTGCTCCTCGCCCGCGTCGACCGCGACGAGGCGGTCGCTACCGCCGAAACCGCGATCGCGCAGCTCGACGAATGGCGCGCGAGCGCTCGCTGAGCAGGACCCCGCCGAGCGCTCCGGCACCGACGAGCGCCAGACCGCCCCGCAGCCCGGGCCCCTCGTGCACCTCCACGCGCGGCGTGATCCGTGCCGGCTCCGGGGGCGGCACGTGAGCCATGACCAGATTCTCCTTGGACGATGCCGCCCACGCCGTGGCGAACAACACCATCCGGGCGGTCAGGTTCGCGAACACCAGCACACCGAGAATCGGGCCGAACGCCACCCCGGCGGGGCCGCTGGTGACCCGGGAGAGGTAGATCGAACCGACCTGCTTGAAGACCTCGAACGCCACGGCGGCGAGCAGACCGGCGCGCATCGCGCTGCGGAAGGTGACGGGTTCCCGGGGCAGCCGGGCGATCACCCAGGTGAACAGTACCCACGTCGCGCACACGGAAATGGCGATCGTCGCCACCGTCAGTGCGACGCCGATCCCGGGCACGTTCTCGAGCCGCAGCAGACCGACGAAGAAGTCCATGACCGGTCCGCTGCTCGCGGCCGACAGGGCGAGCGACGCCACGATGGCGAGGCCGAGGCCGAGGAGGGTCAGCACGTCGTTGACCTTGGTGCGCACGAACCCCGTCTTGCCGTGCGGATGGTCCCACATCGCCGTGAGCGCGTCCCGCAGGTTGGTGATCCAGCCGATCCCTGCGTATGCGGCGGTGAGCAGACCGACGGTGCCCACGGCGCTGCGGGAGGCGATCGCGGAGTCCACCAGGCCCTGCACCGTCGCACCGAGTTCGCCGGGGATGTTCTGGGCGATCGCGGTCTGCAGCTGTTCGAGGGTCTCGGGCCGGCCCGCGAGCACGAAACCGGCAATCGAGAACGACAGCATCAGGATGGGAATCAGGGACAGCACACTGAAATACGTGATCCCCGCGGCGTAGTAGTCGCCCTTCTGCTCCTGGTATCGCAGGCCGGCCCGCACCAGATGGTCGAGTGCCGGATGCGCCGCGCGCTGCCGCTCGAGAAACCCCGGTTTCGACGGTTCGGTGGAATCGTCGGCCATCGGTGGGCAACTCCTTCCGCGTTCCGCCGCCCGTGTGCTGCGTCCGGCGCACGCCCCGGCTCACTTGCGGGGCAGGAATCCCACCTTGTCATAGACCTGGCCGAGTGTCCGGGAAGCCACCTCGCGGGCCTGGTCGGCGCCGGTCGACAGGATGCGCAGCAGTTCCGCCTCGTCGGCGAGGTACTCGTCCACCTTCGCCTGCAACGGGATGACGAACTCGGTGAGCACCTCCGCGGTGTCGGCCTTGAGGTCGCCGTACCCCTTGCCCGCATAGCCGGCGACGAGTTCGTCGACCGGCCGGCCGGACAGGGCGGCCTGGATGGTGAGCAGGTTGCTCACGCCGGGCTTGTTCTCGAGGTCGAAGCGGATCTCGCGCTCGTTGTCCGTCACCGCCGACTTGATCTTCTTCGCCGACACCTTCGGATCGTCGAGCAGGTTGATCAGGCCGGCCGGGGTGGCCGCGGACTTGCTCATCTTCGCAGTGGGGTTCTGCAGGTCGTAGATCTTGGCGGTGCCCTTGATGATCTGCGGCTCGGGAACGACGAACGTCTTGCCGAACCGGGTGTTGAACCGCTGCGCGAGATCACGGGTCAGCTCGAGGTGCTGGCGCTGGTCCTCCCCCACCGGCACACGCTGCGGGCGGTACAGCAGGATGTCCGCCGCCATCAGCACCGGATAGGTGAACAGGCCCACGCTGGCGTGCTCGGTCCCCTCCTTGGCGGACTTGTCCTTGAACTGCGTCATCCGGCCGGCCTCGCCGAAACCGGTGATGCAGCTCAGAACCCACGCCAGCTCGGCGTGCTCGGGCACCTGGCTCTGGACGAACAGCACCGACCGGTCCGGGTCGATGCCGACGGCGAGCAGCTGAGCGGCGGCGCGGAGGGTGCGCCGGCGCAGCCCCTTCGGATCCTGCGGCACGGTGATCGCGTGCAGATCGGGGATGAAGTAGTAGGCGTCGAACTCGTCCTGCAACGGAACCCACTGTTGCAGCGCGCCGAGGAAGTTTCCGAGGTGGAACGAGTCGGAGGTCGGCTGGATACCCGACAGCACCCGGGGCCGGGCGGTCGGCGCGGTGGTGTTCTCTTCTGCAGTGCTCGCCATGGTTGTCGATACTTTCACGTGCGCGGAGAGCCGCTCGCGGGAGGTCGGCTCCGATCGGCGGATCCGCCCGGATCAGCGGAACTGCACGGTAACCGGGGCGTGGTCCGACCACCGCTCGGCATAGGTGGCGGCACGCTCGACGCGGGCCTCCTTCGCCCGCTCGGCCAGTTCCGCCGTCACGAGGTGGTAGTCGATCCGCCAGCCGGCGTCGGTGTCGAACGCCTTGCCCCGGTAGGACCACCACGAGTACGGGCCGTCGACGTCCGGGTGCAGGGCGCGCACCACGTCGACCCAGCGGCCGTCGGCGAGCAGCGTGTCGAGCCATGCGCGCTCGCTCGGCAGGAATCCGGACTTCTTGACGTTGCCCTTCCAGTTCTTGATGTCGCGCTCGGTGTGGGCGATGTTCCAGTCCCCGCACACCACCATGTGCCGGGCCGCGGCCCCGGCCTCGGCGGCGCGGTGGTTCAGGTGCGTGGCGAACGACGCCATGAACCGCTCCTTCTCCTCCTGCTTCGGGGTGCCGGCCTCGCCGGTGGGCAGGTACAGGCTGCCGACGGTCACGTCCCCGAAGTCGGCCTCGACGTACCGGCCGGAGGCCGCGAACTCGTCCTCGTCGAACCCGATGCGCGAGGCGTCGGCCGGGCGCCGCGACAGGATCGCGACCCCGGCACGGCCCTTGGCCTCCGATTCGGCGGACACCACGTACCACCCGGCGTCGAGGGCGGGCGCGATCGCCGCGTGGAACTGCTGCTCGGTGGCGCGCACCTCCTGCAGGCACACGATGTCGGCCTGCGCGGTGGCCAGCCACGCGAGCAGGCCCTTGCCGGCGGCGGCACGGACGCCGTTGACGTTGACGGTGGTGATGACGTGAGGCACGACGGTCACGGTAGCCGACGGGCCGGACCCGAAACGACGACGGGACGCCCCGGTGCGGGGCGTCCCGTCGTGTGCGGTCCGTGCGTCAGGCGCGGGCCTTCTGGAGGTTCTCGTCGAGCGCGGCGAGGAACTCCTCGGTGGTCAGCCATGCCTGCTCGGGGCCGATGAGCAGGGCGAGGTCCTTGGTCATCTGTCCCGCTTCGACGGTCTTGATGACGACGTCCTCGAGCTGCTGCGCGAAGTCGATGACCTCGGGGGTGTTGTCGAGCTTGCCGCGGTGCTCGAGGCCACGGGTCCAGGCGAAGATCGACGCGATCGGGTTGGTCGACGTCGGCTTGCCCGCCTGATGCTGCCGGAAGTGCCGGGTGACGGTTCCGTGCGCGGCCTCGGCCTCGACGGTCCTGCCGTCCGGGGTCATGAGCACGGACGTCATCAGGCCCAGCGAGCCGTAGCCCTGCGCGACGGTGTCGGACTGGACGTCGCCGTCGTAGTTCTTGCAGGCCCAGACGTAGCCACCCTCCCACTTGAGCGAGGAGGCGACCATGTCGTCGATGAGGCGGTGCTCGTAGGTCAGGCCCGCGGCATCGAACTCGGCCTTGAACTCTTCCTCGAAGATCCGCTGGAACTCGTCCTTGAACATGCCGTCGTAGGCCTTGAGGATCGTGTTCTTGGTGGAGAGGTAGACCGGGTAGTTCTGCTGCAGACCGTAGGACAGCGAGGCCCGCGCGAAGTCCTGGATGGACTTCTTGTAGTTGTACATCCCCATGACGACGCCGCCGTCCTCGGGGATATGGCACACCTCGTGCTGGATCGGCTCACTGCCGTCCTCCGGCGTGAAGGTGATGGTGACGGTGCCCGGGCGGTCGACCTTGAAGTCGGTGGCGCGGTACTGGTCACCGAAGGCGTGACGGCCGACGATGACCGGCTTGGTCCAGCCGGGCACCAGGCGGGGCACGTTGGAGATGATGATCGGGGCACGGAAGATGGTGCCGCCCAGGATGTTACGGATCGTGCCGTTGGGCGAGCGCCACATCTTCTTCAGGCCGAACTCCTCGACCCGGGCCTCGTCGGGAGTGATTGTGGCGCACTTGACGCCGACGCCGTGCTTCTTGATGGCGTTGGCTGCGTCGACGGTGACCTGGTCGTCGGTTGCATCGCGGTGCTCGATGCCGAGGTCGTAGTACTCGAGATTCACATCCAGGTAGGGATGGATCAGCTTGTCTTTGATGAACTGCCAGATGATGCGGGTCATCTCGTCGCCGTCGAGTTCGACGACCGTTCCTTCAACCTTGATCTTGGACATGTGCGCTTCGCGTCCTCCTAGGAAGTGTCCCTGGTCCCAAGTCGATCGCACTTTGTGGGTGCGATCGTGGTCGGCTCAATGAACCATTTATGGCGTGCTCACACGTGCGGAACACGATCCAAACAAGACGAGCGTACTGCTATCGACCCGGTCCGCCAAGCGGGCCCCGGGCTACCGGCGGGTAACTTTCGCCTGCTCAGGCGCCTCCCGCCGGGAGGTATGGGTCGCCTACCGAAGCATCCGTTCGAGCCGCTAGACTCGCGCCAGGTCATGAGTACCAGCGTGAAGCCCCGGCTTGCTGGTCGGCAACCCTCCGGCCAGGGTGGGGTGCTCCGGGTGATGACCCGGTCGTCCGGCGCCACGCCGCACGACAAGCCGGTCCGATGGAGGTATTCGTCATGAGGGTTGTGATCATGAGCTGTCGCCCCTAGCCGCCCCGACCTCCCGACCACGGCCAGAAGGACATCATGACCGACAGCGAGAACACCCGGCGCGAAGACGGCTGGAGCTTCGAGACCAAGCAGATCCACGTGGGCCAGCCCGGCGGCGGCGACACCCGCGCCCGCGCCCTGCCGATCTACCAGACCACCAGCTACACCTTCGACAGCACCGACCACGCCGCCGCCCTGTTCGGCCTCACCGAACCGGGCAACATCTACACCCGCATCATGAACCCCACCCAGGACGCGGTCGAACAACGCATCGCCGCCCTCGAAGGCGGCGCCGCCGCCCTGCTGCTGTCCTCCGGCCAGGCCGCCGAAACCTTCGCCGTGCTCAACCTCGCCGCCGCCGGCGACCACCTCGTCTCCAGCCCCTACCTCTACGGCGGCACCTACAACCTGTTCCACTACACCCTGCCCCGACTCGGCATCGAGGTCACCTTCGTCGACGACCCCGACGACCTCGACCAGTGGCGCGCCGCGATCCGCCCCACCACCCGCGCCTTCTACGGCGAAACCATCGCCAACCCCAAGAACCACCTCCTCGACCTGCCGGGCATCTCCGGGGTGGCCCACGAGCACCACCTGCCGCTGATCGTCGACAACACCGTCGCCACCCCCTACCTGATCCGCCCCCTCGAGCACGGCGCCGACATCGTCGTGCACTCGGCCACCAAATACCTCGGCGGCCACGGCACCGCCATCGCCGGCGTCCTCGTCGACGGCGGCACCTTCGACTGGACCGCCACCGGCCCCGACGGCACCGCGCGGCACCCCCAGTTCGTCACCCCCGACCCCAGCTACCACGGCGTGGTCTACGCCGACCTCGGCGCCCCCGCCTACGCCCTCAAGGCCCGCGTGCAACTGCTGCGCGACCTCGGCTCCGCGGTGTCCCCGTTCAACGCCTTCCTCATCGCCCAGGGCCTGGAAACCCTGTCGCTGCGCATGGAACGGCACGTCGCCAACGCCGCCCGCGTCGCCGAATTCCTCACCACCCGCCCCGAGGTCACCGCGGTGTCCTACGCCGGCCTGCCCTCCTCCCCCTGGTACCGGCGCGGCCGGCAGCTCGCCCCCCGCGGCACCGGCGCCATCGTCACCTTCGAACTCGCCGGCGGCGTCGACGCCGGCAAGAAGTTCGTCGACGCACTGACCCTGCACAGCCACGTCGCCAACATCGGCGACGTCCGCTCGCTGGTCATCCACCCCGCCTCCACCACCCACTCCCAGCTCACCGCCACCGAGCAACTCGCCGCCGGCGTCACCCCCGGCCAGGTCCGCCTCGCCGTGGGCATCGAAGGCATCGACGACATCCTCGCCGACATCACCACCGGCCTCGAGGCGGTCGCGTCTTGACGGCGCGCGTCGACCGGCGCCACGTGGAGCTGCCGCCGGAGGACGGCCGTCTGGGCACGGTCGACATCGGGCCGCTGGCGCTGGAGAGCGGCGCGACCCTGCCCGACGTGACGGTGGCGGTGCAACGGTGGGGCAGGCTGTCGCCGACCCGCGACAACGTCGTCCTCGTCGAACACGCCCTCACCGGGGACTCGCACGTGACCGGCCCCGCCGGGCCCGAGCACCCGTCGCCGGGCTGGTGGTCCGGGATGGTCGGTCCCGGTGCGCCGATCGACACCGACCGGTGGTGCGTCGTGGCGACGAACGTGCTGGGCGGCTGCCGCGGCACCACCGGGCCCGGTTCGACCGCCCCGGACGGCAAGGCGTGGGGCTCCCGGTTCCCCGGCATCACGGTGCGCGACCAGGTCGCCGCCGAGGTCGCCCTCGCCGACGCGCTCGGCATCGACAGGTTCGCCGCCGTGACCGGAGGGTCCATGGGCGGCATGCGGACGCTCGAATGGATCGTCGGATATCCGGAACGGGTGCGGGCGGCCCTGGTCCTGGCGGTGGGCGCCCGCGCCACCGCCGACCAGATCGGCACCCAGACCACGCAGATCGCCGCAATCACCGCCGACCCGGACTGGCAAGGCGGGGACTACTACGGAACCGGACGGGTGCCGCGGGCCGGACTGGGCATCGCACGGCGGATCGCGCACCTGACGTACCGGACCGAGGGCGAGCTCGACACCCGCTTCGCCAACTCCCCCCAGGGGAGTGAAAACCCTTGGAACGGTGGCCGATACGCGGTGCAGAGCTACCTGGAGCACCAGGCCGACAAGCTCGTCGCCCGCTTCGATCCCGGTACCTACGTGGCGCTCACCCAGGCGATGAACCGGCACGACGTCGGGCACGGCCGGGGCGGCGTGGCCGCCGCGCTCGGATCCACCCCGGTGCCGACGATCGTCGCCGGCGTGGACTCCGACCGCCTGTACCCGCTGCGGCTGCAGCAGGAGATCGCCGACGGGCTGCCCGGCTGCGACGGGCTGCGTGTCCTCGAGTCCCGGGACGGTCACGACGGCTTCCTCACAGAGGCCGACGCCGTCGCCAAGCTCCTGTCCGAGCTCGTCACCCTCGCGCGGGGCTGAGAACCGCGTGCCGCCGGGCCGCCGAGGCCCGGCGGTTCAGCCGGTGCCGAGAGGATCGATCGAGACCGCCAGGGCGATGATGAGACCGCCCACCACGAGGAGCGCGGACACGTCGAAGGTCCGGCTGCGCACGGCGAGCACGCCGACCAGGTCCTCGGGCACCCACAGGCGCAGCAGGCCGGCGAGCAGGGTGGCGCTGCCGAAGACGAACGCACCGCGGCGCCACCGATCCGCCACGACGAGGATCACCGCCGCGGCGATGACGACCGTCACCGCCAGCAGCGGCAGATTCCGCCGGGCCAGACGCACCCAGCGCTGCGCGCCGGCCAGTTGCACCACCGGGTCAGCGGCCGGCGAGCTGTTCGGCTCGCTCGACCACGTTCGCCAGCAGGAACGCACGGGTCAGGGGGCCGACACCGCCGGGATTGGGCGAGAGGAACCCGGCGACCTCTCGGACGTCGTCGGCGACGTCGCCGCGCAGGCCCTCCGGCGTCCGGCTCACACCCACGTCCAGGACCGCCGCACCCGGCTTGACCATGTCGGCGGTGATCAGTCCCGGCACACCGGCGGCGGCGACGACGATGTCCGCGCGCCGCACCTCCGCGGCGAGATCCTTCGTGCCGGTGTGGCAGAGGGTCACGGTGGCGTTCTCGCTGCGCCGGGTGAGCAGCAGCCCGATCGGCCGGCCGACGGTGACGCCGCGGCCCACGACGGCCACGTGGGCGCCCGCGATCGGAACCTCGTAGCGGCGCAGCAGGTGCACGATGCCGCGCGGGGTGCACGGCAGCGCCGCCTCCTTGCCGAGGACGAGGCGCCCGAGGTTGATCGGGTGCAGCCCGTCGGCGTCCTTGTCGGGGTCGATCCGCTCGAGCGCGGCGTTCTCGTCGAGGTGCTTCGGGAGCGGCAGCTGCACGATGTAGCCGGTGCAGGCGGGGTCGGCGTTCAGCTCGTCGATGACCGCCTCGAGCTCCTCCTGCGTCGTGGCGGCGGGCAGGTCGCGGCGGATGGAGGTGATGCCGACCTTGGCGCAGTCGTTGTGCTTGCCGCGCACATACGCCGCGGATCCCGGGTCGTCGCCGACGAGAACGGTGCCGAGGCCGGGGGTGATGCCCTTCGCCTTCAGCGCGGCCACGCGGGCCTTCAGGTCCTCGAAAATCTCGTCGCGGGTCGCTTTGCCGTCCAGGATCGTCGCAGTCACGACCGCCATTGTCTCAGGTCGTCCAGCCGGGGCGGAGACAGCCTCACCACAGCCGGTCCCGCCCCGGGCCGGGCACGCCGCGTCGGCGACTCGGCCGGACGGCCGCGCACGACGGTCCGACCCGGGAGCGGCTGCCGGCGAACGACCCGGAGACACCGACTGGCAAGCTGGATCGGTGTTCCGAGTGATGTTCCACGAGCCGTGTATCCCGCCCAACACAGGCAATGCGATCCGCATGGTCGCCGGGACCGGATGCGAGCTGCATCTGGTGGAGCCGCTCGGATTCGATCTCTCCGAACCCAAGTTGCGGCGCGCCGGCCTGGACTACCACGATCTGGCGTCGGTGTCCGTGCACAAGAACCTCGAGGCCGCCTGGGCCGCGCTGCGGCCGGAGCGGGTATACGCGTTCACCGCGCACGCGAGCGTGTCGTACGCCGCGCTCGAGTACCGGCCCGGTGACGTGTTCCTCTTCGGGCCGGAACCGACCGGACTGTCCGACGAGGTGCTCGCCGACCCGCACGTCACCGCCACGGTGCGGATTCCGATGCTGCCGGGCCGGCGCTCGCTGAACCTGTCGAACGCGGCGGCGGTGGTCACGTACGAGGCGTGGCGCCAGCACGGCTTCGCGGGCGCGGTCTGAGCCGGTCCGGCAGCGAACCCATCCACTCCGGTGGCCGCTCCGAATGCCCACCGACGCCGCGTGCGGAGCCTCGTCGTGGGGAAACGCCGCAACTGTGGGAACGTGGAACGGGGAGGTGAGACGTCGTGACTCTAGTCGTGCTGGTCGACCGCGACGGTCGGGAAGTCGGGACGGCCGAGAAGGTGGCGGCGCACCGCCCCCCGGCCCCGCTGCATCGCGCATTCTCGGCATTCCTGCTCGATGCCGACGACAACGTGCTGCTGCAGCGCAGAAGCCTGGACAAGTACCACTTCGCCGGCCTGTGGGCCAACAGCTGCTGCGGACATCCGCTGCCGGGCGAGAGCGTGCTCGACGCCGCGGCCCGGCGCAGCTGGGACGAACTGGGCGTGCGCCCGTCGGACCTGCAGGAGGTGGCCTCGGTCGTCTACTCCGCCCACGATCCGGACTCGTCGCTGATGGAGCACGAGTTCGACCACGTGGTCGTCGGACGCGTCACCACGGCTCCTCGTCCCGTTCCGAGCGAAGTGGCCGAGGTGCGGTTCCAGTCCCTCGCCGAGGTGGTACGCGAGGTGGAACAGACCCCGCAGGTGTTCGCGCCCTGGATGCCGCATGTCCTCGGCGCGGTGCTGCCGGCGCTGACCCGATAGGCCGTCAGCCGGCGGGCACGTCCGTGGCGGTGGCCCGCATCCGGGCCACACCGGCCCGGATGCGGGCCCGGACCGTCGCGACGGGCAGATCGAGGCGATCGGCGATCTGCCCGCAGGTCATTCCCTCGTAGTAGGCGAGATACAGCGGCTCACCGTGCCCGCACCCGGGCGGCGTCGCCTCGGCCGCGGCCGGGACCCCGGCGTGCGGCCGGCCGGCCCGTGAGCGGATCCGGTCGGCGGCCCGGCGGTGCGCGAGCGCCGACAGCCAGGCCAGGGGGGATCCGACCTGTGGGGCATAGCGGTCGGCCGTGTGCCACACCTGCTCGAACACCTCGCGGGTGACGTCCTCGGCGTCGGTGCCGCCGCGCACGACTCGGAGGACGATGCCATGCACCTGTGCGACGGTGAGGTCGTAGAGCGCCGCGAAGGCGGCACGGTCCTTTCCCGCGACCCGGACCAGGAGGGGCCGGAGGCGGTCGTCCCCGACCGGGCCGGACCCCTCGGTCCCCGCGTCCGGCGCGCGCTTCGGGGGCGTCGGCGAGCCCGTCGTCGCAGTCATACGAACGACTGTAGACATCCCACCCTCCCGTCGCCGGGTTCGTTTTTCCTTGCGTTGCAGGAAGATCGGACTTCGTATCAATTCGTTATACGTCGTTACGCTTCCGTGATCTTCCTGCGTCGGGCTCGACACCGGCGACGGGGATGCTCGGGACTCGCACCGCTCCGGTACACCCGGCGACACGCTCGCCGACCGGCTGTCGGGCGAACGACTCGGAGAACAGAGATGACGGCACCACGGATCCCCCACCGCCCGAAGGGCCCCTCGGCGCTGCTCGACGGCCCGCACGCAGGCATGATCCTCGCCGGCGGCGTCACGGTCGTGGGTGCGCTCGCCGCCGTGGCGGTGGCCGGCTCCGCGCTGCTGGCCGTCGCCCTCACGGCCATCGTCGCAGGTGCGGTGGCGGTCGTCGCCGCCGCGATCTGACGGCGACGAGGTGGAAACGCTCGACGCCGTCGAAGTACCGATCCGGCGCCTCGACGACGGACTGCTCGCGGCATCACTGGTACGCGCGTCCGGGCCGTTCCCCCGACGCCGGCCGCCCCACCGCGCGGTTCCGGCCGCCGACGTCTCCGTACTCGTCCCCGTCCACCTCGGACCGGACTCCGGCGCGCGCGACGCCCTCGGCCACGCCATGCGCGCGGCCGCCGAATCCCGCCGCGCCGGGCGGCTCGTGGCGGTCGACGAGGTGGGGGCCGATCCGCGGGCCTCGGCGCTGCTGGCGCTGCTCGAACCGGAGATCGTGATCCTCGCGTCCGGGATGCTGACCCGGCGGGCGGACAGCGACGTCGCGCCCACCCTCCATGCCGTGGCCGCGCACGTCGAACGTACGGGCGCCGTCCTGGTGGCCGACGGGGTCGACTCACTCCGGCACCGGCGGCGGGCACTCGAACTCGGGGCCACCCACGGCCTCGGCCGGCTGTATCCGCCGGCGCTGCGAGCCGAGCCCGCCGAGCGTTTCCCGCCGAGCCCGACGTGGAGCACACCCGACGTGGAGACGCCGACCCCCTACGCCACCGTGGCGTCCGGCCGCGTCCCGGTGCGCAGCACCGAGCATCTGCTGGCCCGGATGACCGCCACCCTGGAAGCTCACGCCGCCACCGCCGGTCCGGACACCCTGGTGCTCGGCACGTTCCGGCACCTCGACCACTTCTGCGCCTCCACCCGATCCCGCTGGTCGGGCATGGCCGGGGGCGTCGCCCACGCCGGCGCCTATGCAGTGGGAATGAAGGCCGGTGTGGAGTCCGGCGTCGTCCACACGCCCCTCGACCCGGCGGACCCGCTGGCCGAGGAGTGGAACGTCGTGGTCCTCGGGGCCCACTTCGCGGGCGTGCTCTCCGCGGTGAGCACCCACCATCGGCATCCCGCCGGGGACCGTGAGTTCGACTACGTCGTGTCCTACGACCGTCCGACCGTGGTGCGCTGCGCCCGCTCGATCCTGCGACGCGGCCCCTCCCCCGCCGCTCGGCGCGGGACCGGGTGACCGCCTCCGGGGCGACGGCCGGTCAGACCCCGGCTTCGATGTCGCGGCCGGACTGCTGCCACGCCACGGTGCCGCCGGCCACCGACACGGCGTTGATGCCGCGTCCGGCGAGATAGCTGGCCGCCTGCGAACTGCGCCCTCCGACCGCACAGATCACATAGACGGTGTCGGCGTCCGGGATCTCGTCGGCGCGGGCGACGAACTCGCTGAGCGGGATGAGCGTCACGCCGGGCACCCGCACCTGCAGGTACTCGTCGCGCTCACGGACGTCGATGACGGGTGCACCGGCGGCGAGCGCGGTGTCCAATGCGGCCAGGCCGACCTCACGCATCCTGGTCGTTCCTCTCCGGGTTCGGGGCTGGTTCCGGTTTGCCGCGCCGTGCGAGGAGCCGGACTACCACGTAGACGACGGCCGCGCACACGGCGAGAAACCCCACCCACGGTAGCGCCACCCCCAAAGCGACCACCGACCCGGCCAGCGCCGAGCGCAACGCGTCCCATCCGGCGAGGACTCCGTCCCAGAAGCTGTCCCGGTCCGCGCGGCGCTCTGCCGAGATGTCCACGGTCAGGGTGGACAGCTCGATCTGGTCGGCTAGGTAGCGCTGCTGGGCGACGAGGCCGTCGAGTTCGCCCTGGCGCTGCGCCAGCGCGTTCTCGGCCTCGATGAGGTCGGCGGTGCTCGCGGCCGAGGCCATCAGTGCGCGCAGCCGGTCCACCGACGACTGCAGGGCCGCGATCCGCGCCTCGAGATCGGTGTACTGGAGCGTGACGTCCTCGCGGGTGGTCGTCAGGCTGGTCACCTCGCCGAGACCGCGGATGTCCTCGATCGTTCCGGTGAGCCGGTCCGCCGGCACCCGGACGGTCAGCATGCTGCCGGCGCCCGGCTGCTCGGTGACCGAATCCACCCGGCCGCCCGCGGCCTCGACGAGCGTCACCACCTGTCGTCCGGCCGCGATCGGATCGTCGGCACGCAGAACCAGGTGCCCGGTGACGATCTCCTTGCGCGCGGTGGCCTGCGCGTCCGCGGGCGCGGATTCGCGGGTGCCGTCGGACAGGGAGGGCTGCGGCGGCGCCCCGTCACCTGGCCCACCGTCAGCCGGCCCCTCGCCGCCTCCGGCGCATCCGGCCAGGAACCACGCGAGCAGGGCGAGCAGGAGCACCAGGGGGCGTCGCATGCCGCAGGATGCTAACGGAAGTCGCGGGACTTTCCGATGATGCGCAGATCCATGCGCTGCAACCGGTCCGCCACCACCGTCACCGCTCCCTCCGCGTTCTGCACCCGCCCGCGCACGAGCAGCGCCGGTGCGGTGTGCGCGAGCGTGCGGTACCGCGCCCACAAGCCGACGGAGCACACCACGTTCACCATCCCGGTCTCGTCCTCGAGATTGAGGAACGTCACGCCCTCGGCGGTCGCGGGACGCTGCCGGTGCGTGACCGCGCCGCCCACGAGCACCCGGGCCCCGTCGGGGACCTGCAGCAGCCGCGCCGCCGGCACGACGCCGAGCGCGTCGAGCTGCGGCCGCAGGAACTGGGTGGGGTAGCTGTCCGGGGAGACTCCCGTCGCCCACACGTCCGCGGCGGACAGTTCGACATCGCTCATGCCGGGCAGCGCGGGGGCCTGCGTCGAAGCGCCGACGCCGGGTAGCCGGTCGGGCCGCTGCGCCGCTGCGGCGCTCGCCGACCACAGCGCCTCCCGGCGGGTGATGCCGAAGCACCCGAGGGCGCCGGCCGTGGCGAGGGCCTCGGCCTGGGCGGTGCTCAGCTCGACGCGCCGGGACAGGTCCGGGAACGACGTGTACGGGCCGTGCGCCGTGCGCTCGGCGACGATCCGTTCGGCGAGCGCGTCACCGAGGTGGCGGACCGCGCCGAGGCCGAGACGCACCTCCCGGCCCCGGTTCTCGGTGGTGGCGTGGGCGAGGCCCACGTTCACGTCGGGCCCGTGGACCACGACACCGTGACGGCGGGCGTCGGCGACGAGGGACTGCGGCGAGTAGAACCCCATCGGCTGCGCGCGCAGCAGGCCCGCGCAGAACGCCGCCGGATGATGCAGCTTGAACCATGCGGAATAGAACACCAGGGCGGCGAAACTCTGCGAATGACTTTCGGGGAAGCCGAAATTTGCGAAGGCATAGAGCTTCTCGTAGATGCGGTCGGCAACGTCGCCGGTGATGCCGTGCCGCTCGCGCATGCCGTCGTAGAGCCGGCCGCGCAGCCGTTCCATCTTCGCGGTGGAACGCTTGGCCCCCATCGCGCGCCGTAACCGGTCGGCCTCGGCGGCCGTGAACCCGGCGGCGTCGACAGCCATCTGCATCAGCTGTTCCTGGAACAGCGGGACCCCGAGGGTGCGTTTCAGGGCCTTCTCGAGGCAGGGGTGGTCGTAGGTGACGGGCTCGAGCCCGTTGCGGCGCCGGATGTACGGGTGCACGGACCCGCCCTGGATGGGACCGGGCCGGATGAGCGCCACCTCGACCACCAGGTCGTAGAAGACGCGCGGCTTCAGGCGCGGGAGGGTGGCCATCTGCGCGCGGGACTCGACCTGGAACACCCCGACGGCGTCGGCACGGCGCAGCATCTCGTACACCCCCTCCTCGGCGAGGTCGAGACGAGCGAGATCCACCGTGATCCCCTCGTGCTCGGCGACGAGGTCGATCATGTAGTGCAGCGCGGAGAGCATGCCCAGTCCGAGCAGGTCGAACTTGACCAGTCCCGCGGCCGCGCAGTCGTCCTTGTCCCACTGCAGCACGGTGCGGCCCGCCATGCGGGCCCATTCGACGGGGCACACGTCGGCGACGGGACGGTCGCAGATCACCATCCCGCCGGAGTGGATGCCGAGATGGCGCGGCAGGCCCTCGACCTGGGCGGCGAGCTCGAGGACGGGCGGGGGGATGTCGGTGTCGGTCTCCTGTTCCACGCCGTGCCACCGGGTGACCTGCCGGCTCCAGGCGTCCTGCTGGCCCTGCGCATAGCCGAGGGCCCGCGCCATGTCGCGGACGGCTGACTTGCCGCGGTAGGTGACGACGTTGGCGACCTGGGCGGCGTGCATGCGCCCGTACTTGGCGTAGACGTGCTGGATGGCTTCCTCGCGGCGGTCGGATTCGATGTCGATGTCGATGTCGGGGGGGCCGTCGCGCTCCGGGGAGAGGAATCGTTCGAAGAGCAGCTCGTTGCGGACCGGGTCGACGTTGGTGATGCCGATGGCGTAGCAGACGGCGGAGTTGGCGGCCGAACCTCGCCCCTGGCAGAGGATGTCGTTGTCCTTGCAGAAGGTGACGATGTCGTGCACCACGAGGAAGTAGCCGGGGAAGTTCAGCCGGCCGATGACGTCGAGTTCGTGCTCGATCTGCCGGTAGGCCGCCGGGTTGTCCTCGGGGGCGCCGTAGCGGTGCCGCGCCCCGCTCAGGGCGAGTTGGCGCAGTCGGCTGAGTTCGGTGTGCCCCTCGGGTACGTCGAACGGGGGCAGGTTCGGGGCGATGAGCCGCAGGTCGAAGGCACAGTCGCGGGCGAGTTCGGCGGCACGACGGACGGCGCCGGGGTGGGCGGCGAACAGTCGTGCCATCTCGGCGCCGGAACGCAGGTGGGCGCCACCGGTCGGGAGGAGCCGCCCCGCGGCCTCGTCGAGACTCTGCCGGTCGTGGATGGCGGCCAGGGCCGTCGCCAGACGCCGGCGGTGCGGCGTGGCGTAGTGGGCCGCCGTGCTGGCGATACACGAAAGGCCTTGATTGTCGGCAAGTTCCGCGAGCAGCGCGTTGCGCTCGTCGTCCTCGGGGAGGCCGTGGTGAGTGAGCTCGACCGTGACACGATCGGCGCCGAAGCGCTCGACGAGGTCGCGCAGTGCCGTCCCCGCCGCCTCGGGCCCCCCGACCTCGAGTGCCCGGCGGACGTGTCCGCGGCGGCAGCCGGTGAGAATCTGCCAGTGCCCGCCGGCCGCACCGGTGAGCGCGTCGTAGTCGTAGCGGGGCCTGCCCTTCTCCCCGCCCGCCAGGTGCGCGGCGGCAATCTCGCGGGACAACCGCCGATACCCCTCCTGCCCCCGCGCAAGGACCAGCAGGTGCGTCTCGTCCGCCGATCCGGCATCGAGGGAGAGCTCGGCACCGAACACGGTACGCATCCCCAGCTCGCGGGCGGCCTCGGCGAAGCGCACGACGCCGTAGAGGCCGTCGTGATCGGTGAGCGCAACGGCTTCGAGGCCGAGACGCACCGCCTCCTCCACGAATTCCTCGGGGCCGGAAGCGCCGTCGAGGAAGCTGAACGCCGAGTGGGCGTGCAGTTCGGCGTAGGGCACGGTAGGCCCGTCGGGCGGCCGGACACGCGGTTCGTACTCCCCCCGGGTGCGCGACCAGGCGGGACTGTCGCTGCCGTCACCGGGGAACTCCACGTCGCGCCGGGGCCGGCCCGACAGCACGCGTTCGAGCTCCGACCAGGTCGGCGGGCCACTCCCCCACCCCATCCGTCACCGCCTTCGGGTCGACCTCCTGCGCTCATCGTACATATGTTCGATTGGCTGGCCGACCACCCGCGGACGACGGTCACCGCCGCAGTTCCGCCGACGTCTCCAGCCGCCCCAGTTTGTGTGGGTTGTTGATCGCGTAGAGGCGGGTGATCCGGCCGCCCTCGACCACCAGACTCACTGCAGCGGCAGCGCCCTCGACCTCGAATCGTGCGCCCGGCATCCCGTTGAGCCAGGTGCCGGCCGCCACGAAGCCCGGGGCCTTGGCCAAGCGGATCAGCAACGCCGCCAGTTTCTCGGCTCCGGCGATCGGCTTCCGGGCAGCCGGCACCACCCCGCCGCCGTCGGCGATCGCCACCACGTCCGGGGCGAGCACCTCCATCAGAGCCTGCATGTCCCCCGTCGAGAGGGCAGTCATGAACGTCTCGACGACTGCCAGCTGCTCGGCCGGGTCCACCCGCATCCGCGGCCGCCGCGCCGTGACATGCCGGCGGGCACGGTGCGCGATCTGCCGGACCGCGGCCGGGGTCTTACCCACCACCTCGGCGATCTCGTCGTACGGCGTATCGAACACCTCACGCAGCACGAACACTGCCCGCTCGACCGGACCGAGGGTCTCCAGCACGGTGAGCATCGCGATCGAGACGCTCTCGGCGAGCTCGGCGTCCTCGGCCACATCGGGACTGGTGAGCAGCGGCTCGGGCAGCCATTCCCCGACGTACTCCTCGCGTTGCCGCGCCAGTGCCCGCAGCCGGTTGAGCGCCAGCCGAGTGACGATCCGGACCAGATAGGCCCGTGCGTCCCGCACCTCCGTCCGGTCCACGTCGGCCCACCGCAGCCACGTCTCCTGGACGACGTCCTCGGCGTCGGCAGCAGAGCCGAGCATCTCGTAGGCGACGGTGAAGAGCAGGTTGCGGTGGGCGACGAACGGGTCGTCGGTCATGCCTTCGACGCTACGGCGAGCGGCGCGAGGTTGCAGGCGGCGGAAAACCCCTGCGACTCGATGCCGAGTGCAGTGTTGGAGCGGGTCATGAAGTTCGTCAGCGCGATGTACGCGGTCAGCTCCACCATCGCGGCCGGACCGAGCGCCTCCAGCAGCCGGGCCGACAACTCGTCGGTGACCGTCGGCGGGGTCTGCGTCATCGCCTCGGCGTACTCCATGACGTCGCGCTCCAGCGGCGTGAAGACATCCGACTCGCGCCACCGCGGCACCTCACGCGCCTTCGCCACGTCCAGCCCCTTGTTGTGGGCATGGAAGTAGCCGAGGTCCAGACAGAAGCTGCATCCGACCAGGCTGGCCACCGCCATGTGGGCGAACGACTTCAGGTTCTCGTCACACCGGTCCCACTTCTGAATCCGGCGACCGACCCCGAAGCTGAAGTTCAGCACTTTCCGGTTGTGCCACATCACCCCCACCGCCTCGGGCACGTCGCCGAGCATCCTTCGGGACATCCGCTTGACGAGCGCGCCGTAGATGCCGGTCAGCTCCGCCTTCGGGATCCTGGTGCTGCTGGTCATGATTCCTCCTTCGGTTATGTGCTCTCGGCATGGAGACACCGGCCACGAATCGAATGTGACATCCGAGCCGGAAATCGTTGCCGCGGGCGGCCGAACCGAGGAGGACGAATATGCACGCGGCCGGCGGCAAGCCGATCGAACCACCGCGAAGAGGACACCATCGAGCACCTCATCGCCCGGGTTCGCGCCGGACAGGGCCGCCAGGCCGTCGAGGACTCGCCGAAGGAAGCCGCCGAACCCCACCGCTTGTTCCCTGGGTGGTCCGTCACCGCCGATGCGGTGAGGACTTGCCGGCGGCGACGGGGTTGTGCGCCGGATAGGCGTGGACGAGCGCAGTGGACAGTTTCGGCACCGCATGGGTGAGGGTGTGTTCGGCCTCGTGCGCCAACCGGTGCGCGTCGGCCAGGCTCGTGTCGGCATCGATGTCGAGTTCGACGTCGGCATGCAACCGGTGCCCGATCCACCGCATCCGCACACTGCGCACGCTGCGCACGCCGGGCTCTTCGGACAACGATCTTTCGGCGGCATCGACGAGTTCGGGATCGATCCCGTCCATCAACCGCCGGAACACATCCCGCACCGCGGTGCGCAGGACCACGAGGATCGCGACGGTGATGACCAGTCCGACGATCGGGTCGGCCAGCGGGAACCCGAGGGCCACGCCGCCGGCGCCGAGCAACACGGCCAGGGAGGTGAAACCGTCGGTGCGAGCATGCAGCCCGTCGGCGACCAGAGCGGCGGAGCCGATCCGGCGGCCGACGCGAATGCGGTAGAGCGCGACGAGTTCGTTGCCGACGAATCCGACGAGCCCGGCCAGGGCGACCCATCCGAGTTGCTGGATCGGGACGGGGTTGATCAGCCGACGCACCGCCTCGACCCCGGCGACCACCGCGGACAGGGTGATCATCGCGACCACGAACAGCCCGGCCAGGTCCTCGGCCCGCCCGAACCCGTAGGTGTAGCGACGGGTGGCGGCCCGGCGGCCGAGCGCGAACGCGATCCACAGCGGAATCGCCGTCAACGCGTCGGAGAAGTTGTGCACCGTGTCCGCGAACAGCGCGACCGACCCGGAGACGGCGACGACAGCCAACTGCGCGACCGCGGTGACAACCAGCGCGACCAGGCTGATCTTGACCGCCCGGATACCGATTTCGCCGGACTCGAGCGCGTCGTCGACACTGTCCGCCGCGTCGTGGCTGTGCGGAGCGAACACCTCCCGCACCGCGGCACCCCACCGGCCACCGCGTTCGTGCCCATGCCCACGACCGTGGGTGTGGCTGTGGGTGTGGGTTGGCGGTTTCGGCGCGTGGCTCATGCTCGGCCACCTTCCGTGCGTGCCGGTGCGGGATCGACGCCTCGCTCGGCATGCAGAATCCGCAGATCGTCGCCGGTGCGGTGATGACCGGGAACGCCGGGCCCGGCATGCTCGGCATTGAACACCGCGTCGGTCACCAGTTGGCGGACGTGATCGTTCTCCAACCGGTAAATCACCTGGGTGCCCTCCTTCCGAGTGCGCACCAGCCGCGCCATCCGCAGCTTCGCCAGATGTTGCGACACCGACGGGGCGGGCTTCCCCACATGCTCGGCAAGGTCGTTGACCGACAACTCTCGATCCACCAACGCCCACAACACCTGGACTCGAGTGGAATCGGCCAGCATACGGAAGACCTCGACCACGAGATCGACCTGATCGCTCGGCAACCGCCGCCGACATGAATCATTATCTGCATTCATACGCAGATAATATCCAATACGGGTGATGGACTCCACGGAAGCGCAAGACGCCTCTTGACAACTACCCTGCACAAGCGGACATCAACGGGCGCCGACAGATCGAGACCGACCAGCACCGAGGGCGCCGATCACGAGGTCGACCGCCCACCGACGCAGATGCACTAACGAAACCGGACGATTGGTTTTTCGATGGTACGCTGAGAGCGCCTCCAGGGACAGACCTCCGGGACGTGGCGTGCGCCGCGGCACGGACGGGCCTCTGGTTGCACCGCAGGGAGCGGAGGGTGAGGTTCCGTTCGGGCAGGCTCGGGGGGCCGGCCCGAACGGAACACCCCCGTCCGCACCTAGGTCACGCACGCTGTGGGGGCGGACAACGAAGCGAGGAGTGGTGATGCCCCGGGACTCCGTCGGTGCACCGACCGTCGAATCGGCAGCGGCCCCGGCCGACGCGAACGAGCCGGCCGCGGCTTCCCCTGCCGGGCGCCCGGCCCAGCAGCGCGCGATCCGGACACGACAACAGATCCTCCTCGCCGCCGCGCAGTTGTTCGCCGACAACGGCATCCACGGCACGGCCCTGGCAGAGGCCGCAGCCTCGGCCGAAGTGACCAAGGGCGCACTGACCTTCCACTTCCCCACCAAGGACGCCTTGGTCCAGGCGTTGATCACCGAACAGGAACAGCGCACCCTCGCCACGATCGGCGCGGTCCTGCACACCGACGCCCCGGCGCTCGAGCAGCTGGTCGCGCTCACCCATGCGCTGGGCCGGTTGTTCACCGAGGACCTGATCGTCCAGGCCGGATTGCGGCTGACCGGCGAATACGAACGCGCCGATCCCGAGGCGTACCGAGGCTGGATCACAGTGTTCGAGAGCCTGTTCCGACGCGCCGCAGCCGAAGGCGAGCTGAGCACCCGACTGAACCCGACAGCGCACGCCCGGTTCCTCGTCTCCGCCGTCGCCGGGGTGTATCTCCTGTCGATGGTCCTCGCCGGCCGCGCGGACCTCGAGGTCCGCCTCGACCAGATGTGGGAGCTGTTGCTGCCCGGCATCGTCCGTGCCGACCGGCACGACCGGATCCCGGTGATCCGCACAGCACGCTGACGCTTTTCTCCTACCCGTCGGCGACGGGGCGGTAGGTGCAGACGTGCACGCCCGTCCCGCTGGTGACCGTGGAGACCAGCGCGAGCGTGCGCTGCACACCGTCGCCCGGGAAGATCGTCTTTCCGCCGCCGAGGATCACCGGCTCGATCATGAGCCGCAGCTCGTCGACCAGCCCTTCGTGGAGCAGGGTCCGGACGAGAGTGGGGCTTCCCATGACCATCAGGTCGCCGCCGTCGGTCTCGTGCAGCTTCCGCACGGCTGCGACGACCTCGTCGCCGGGGATCAGCGTGGTGTTGTTCCACGTCAGATCCGCGTCCCGCAACGTCCGGGACACGACGTACTTCGGGACGGCGTTCATCCGATCCGCGAACGGGTCGCCCGCCCGCTCGGGCCACGCCGCGGCCATCGTCTGCCACGTGCGCCGCCCGAACAGCAGGGCCCCGGTACGGCCCATCGCCTCGTCGATGGCCGCCCCCATCACCTCCTCGTCGAAGAACGGGAACGACCAGCCGCCGTGGGCGAAGCCCCCGTCGGTGTCCTCCTCCGGTCCACCCGGCGCCTGCACGACGCCGTCCAAGCTCATGAACTCACTGACCACGATGCGCACGGGACTCGCTCCTGTTCCTCGACGGGGTGTACAGCGATACAGACCATCGCGTCACCCCGAAATCATCGCCTCTCCCGTCCCTCGTGCGCACCTTCGGCCTCGAACCGGGAGGAACTCGCGACGAGAAGGCGGTTCCCGCGGCATCGGCCGAGTAGCACGCCCGGCGACCGCCCGCTCGTCGCAGGAACCTCCCGTTCGGTCCGCCGAGTACCCAGGCGCGCCGGTCCCCTTCGGGGTTGTCCCCCATTCCGATTTCCGGTGTGCGCCCGGATGTGCCGCCGCGCCCGCCCCAGCAGTATCGATCTCGTGAAGCGGGTACTGCTGCAACTGTCCGGCGCCGTCGTCGCCGTGATCGTCCTCGTCACCGCGATTGCTGCCGGCGTCGTCGTGCACGCCTGGAACTCGACGGTGGTCGACACCACCGGGCAGGTCACCTTCGACCGTCCGCTGAACATCCCACCGCTCGCGGACAGCACGGTCACGCCCGACGGGGTCCGCGTGTTCGATCTGACCATGCAGCGCGGCACCACGGACATCGGTCGCGGTCCCGGTACCCGGACCTGGGGTGTCAACGGGTCGTACCTCGGGCCGACGCTGCGTGCCGGGCGCGGCGAGCAGGTGCGGGTGAACGTCACCAACGATCTCGGCGAGACCGGCACCCTGCACTGGCACGGCATGCACCTGCCGGCCGCGATGGACGGCGGCCCGCACCAGCCGATCGCCCCGGGGGCGACGTGGAGTCCGCAGTGGACGATCGACCAACCCGCCGCAACGCTGTGGTATCACCCGCACCCGCACGGCGCCACCGCCGACCACGTCTACCGCGGGGTCGCCGGGATGTTCCTGCTCGACGACCCGGCCGGCGGCCCGTCCCTCCCCGATCGATACGGGATCGACGACATCCCACTCGTGGTGCAGGACAAGCGGTTCGACGGCGACCAGCTCGACACCGGCGGGCCGATGTTCGCCGCCGTCGGTCTCCTCGGCGACGAGATCGTCGTCAACGGCACCCCGCGGCCCTACCTCGACGTCGCCACCGAGCGGATCCGACTGCGGCTGCTGAACGCCTCCAACGCCCGCGTCTACAACTTCTCCTTCGACGCCGGCCTGCCGTTCCTGCTCATCGGCACCGAGGGCGGCCTGCTCGAACGTCCGGCGCCGATGCGCCGCATCCAGCTCTCCCCCGGCGAGCGCGCCGAGATCGTCGTCGCGTTGCCCGCGGGCACGACGACCGTGCTCCGCAGCACGGCGCCGGACCTGGGCGCGGACTTCTGGCAGACCCGGTTCTCCGGCGGTGACGACGAGTTCGACGTCCTCGAACTGCGTGCCGCGCGGACCCTCGCGCCCAGCGCGCCGGTGCCCGGGGAACCGACCACCCCCGAGGATCTCGGCACACCCACCGTCACGCGACGCATCGATCTCACCGGCTCCGGCACCATCGACGGCCGCGAAATGGACATGGCGCGCCTCGACCAGACCGTCGCCGCCGGCGCCACGGAGGTGTGGGAGGTCCGCAACAGCAGCGGCGCGATCCACAACTTCCACATCCACGGCACGAGCTTCCGCGTCCTCGGCGACGGCCATCCCGCGCTGTCCGGCCCGAAGGACACCGTATACATCGCGCCGGGGCACACCGTCCGGCTGCTGATGCGGTTCGCCGGCCGCCCCGGCCCGGCGACGCCGTACATGTACCACTGTCACCTGCTCCGGCACGAGGACAACGGCATGATGGGACAGTTCGTCGTCGTTGCCCCGGGCGAGGAGCCGAACGTGCCGCACGAACCGGCCGCCCACACCGCAGTCCACGAGTAGCGTGCGTCCCATGACGTCCGCGATCCGGATCGAGGGACTGGTCAAGCGATTCGGACGATTCACCGCGCTCGACGACCTCGATCTCGAGGTCGCCACCGGCGAGGTGCACGGCTTCCTCGGCCCCAACGGCGCCGGCAAGTCCACCACGCTGCGGGTCCTGCTGGGACTGCTCCGCCCGGACGCCGGACACGTCGAACTGCTCGGCGGCGACCCCTGGCGCGACGTGGTGAGCCTGCACCGGCGGCTCGCCTACGTGCCCGGCGACGTGAGCCTGTGGCCCGGCATGACCGGCGGCGAGGCTGTCGACCTGCTCGGCCGGTTACGCGGCGGGCTCGACCGGCGCCGCCGCGCGGACCTGCTCGACCGGTTCGAACTCGATCCGACCAAGCGCGGCCGCACCTATTCGAAGGGCAACCGGCAGAAGGTCGCGCTCGTCGCGGCGCTGGCCTCGGACGTGGAGTTGTTGCTGCTCGACGAGCCGACCGCGGGGCTCGATCCGCTCATGTCCGCGGTGTTCCACGACGAGATCGCCCGGGAGAAGCAGCGCGGGCGGACGGTCCTGCTGTCGAGCCACATTCTCAGCGAGGTCGAGGCGCTCGCCGACCGGATGAGCATCATCCGCGACGGCCGGGTCGTCGAGACCGGCACCCTCGAGGACATGCGCGCGGACCTGCGGTCCACGATCGACGCGGTCCTCGCCGCGCCCGTGGCCGACCCGACGGCGCTGACGGCGCTGTCCGGGATCCACGACGTGCGGATCGACGGCCCGCGCGTGCACTGCGCGGTCGAGCACGGCCGCGCCGGCCCGGTGCTCGCCGCGCTGGGCCGCTACGACATCCGCAGCGTCACCGTCTCGCCGCCGTCGCTCGAGGAGCTGTTCCTGCGGCACTATCACCGGCACGGCCGGGACGGGCAGGCCCCGACGTGACGGCATCGTTGACGGGGATGCGGCCGCTGCTGCGGGCCACCGCCGAGCAGGACCGCGGCAACGTCGCGCCGTGGATCGTTCTCATCACGGCGCTGTCGGTGTCGTCGGTCCTCGCCTACGGCTGGGTGTTCCCGGACGCGGCGAGCCGGCGCACCCTCGATGCCACGCTCGGCGCGAACCCGGCTCTGCGGGTCGTGTTCGGTCCGGCTCGCGACCTGACGTACGCGGACGGGTTCAACGCGTGGCGGGCCGGGGCGCTCGGCGCGTTCTTCGCGGCCCTGATGGCGATCCTGGCCGTCACCCGCAACAGCCGCGCGCACGAGGATTCGGGCCAGGCCGAGCTCATCGCCTCCGGCGTCGTCGGCCGCCAGGCCCGGCTGGCGACGGCCGTCGCCTGGGCGGCGCTGGCCTCCGTCGCGCTCGGTGTCGTCTGCGCGGGCGCGACGATCCTCGTCGGCGGCGGTGTCGCCAACTCGATCACGCTGGCCGCGACGTTCACCGCGTCCGGGCTGGTGTTCGGCGCCCTCGCGGCGGTCACCGCCCAGCTCGGCTCCTACGCCCCCACTGCCAATACCCTCGCGATCGGGATCCTCGGAGCCTGCCTGCTGATCCGCGCCTACGTCGACGTGACCACTCCGGACGGATGGGCGATCTGGACGACCCCGCTCGGCTGGATGCAGCAGGTCCGTCCCGCGTCGGGAAACGACTGGTGGCCGCTGGCGGCCTGCCTGACGCTGACGGCGGTGCTGCTGCTGGTCGCGTTCGTCGTACAGGCGCGACGGGACTTCGGAGTCGGCGTGATCGCGCCGTCACCCGGGCCTGCGGAGGGCGGCGCGGGGACGAGCGTGTGGGGCCTGGCGCTGCGGCTGCACCGCGGTGCAGCCGCAGCGTGGGCGACGGTGTTCGTGGCGCTCGGGGTGGTGTTCGGATTCATGTCCACCACGTTCGCCGATGTCTTCGCCGACAATCCGGCGCTCGGATCGTTGCTCGGGAGCGGCCGCGGCTCGCTCGTGTTCGGTTTCGTGGTGACGATGCTGCAGCTGATGGGCATCGTCGCCGCGGTGTTCGGGGTCCAGGTGATGATGCGGCTGCGCGCCGAGGAACTGGCGCTGCGGGTCGAACCGGTGCTGGCCGGGGCGCTGACCCGGACCCGGTACTTCGCGTCGCACGCCGGGATCGCGCTGCTCGCCCCCGCGGCGGCGCTGCTCGTGGGCGCGACGCTGTTCGCGTACGTCTCGTCGGCGCGGGGTGGACAGATTCCGGCCGGGGATCTGATCCGGCAGGCGCTCGTGACGATTCCGGCGGTGTGGGTGCTGGTCGGGCTGGCGGTCGCGGTGATCGGCGCCCGGCCCCAGGCGCGGATGCTCGGCTGGCTCGGTGTGGTCGCCGCATTCGCGCTGACGATCCTGGGGCCGCTGTTCCGGTTGTGGAACTGGATCCTGGGGATCAGTCCGTTCCGGCACGTGCCGGTGGTGACGGCGGCGCCGCCGCAGTGGCTCGGGTTCGCCGTGCTCACCGCCGTGGCCGCGCTGTTCGTCGCGGCGGGGTTCGCGGGGTTCCGGCGCCGGGACGTCGGCTGAGGACCGGACGCCACTACAGTCGCGGAGCATCGGGTCGTCACCGCGAACGGAGCACACCACATGAACCGTTGGTCCACATTCGTCGTCGACCGGCGCTGGTGGGTGCTCGGCTTGGCCGTCCTCGTCGTCGTGCTCGCCGGGGTCTGGGGCACCGGGGTGTTCGGCCGGCTCTCGCAGGGCGGGTTCTACGACCCCGGCAGCGAATCGGCCGAGGTGCAGCGCATCGTGGACGACAACTTCGGTCCGCAGACCGCCGACATCATCGCGATCTACACCCCGCCGCCCGGGCGCACCGTCGCCGACATCGGACCCGAGGTGACCGCGGTGCTCGACCGGTTCGCCGCCGAGGTTCCCACCCATGCGGTCGACTCCTACTGGTCGGCCGCGCCGCCGGCGAAGCAGCTGCTGCTGGCGAAGGACGGCGGCAGCGCGGCGGCGGCCGTCACCCTCGAGCCCGGCTCGGAGATCACCGTCACCACGTTCCAGGGCCTGCTGCCGAAGCTCGAGGTCCCCGGCGTCGACGCGCAGTTCGCGGGGAACTCGGTCGTCGGCGTCGCATTCACCACCCGGCTCGAGCGCGACCTGTTGTTCGCGGAGGCGATTGCGCTGCCGGTGACGCTGGTGCTGCTGGTGTTCATCTTCGGCGGTCTCGTCGCGGCGGCGGTCCCGGTGTTCGTCGGGGTCCTCGCCGTCCTCAGTGCCCTCGCCACGCTGCGCCTGCTCACGATGTACACCGACGTGAGCTCCTTCGCGCTGAACGTCACGTCCCTCATCGGGCTGGGCCTGGCGATCGACTACGGGCTGTTCATCGTCAGCCGCTTCCGGGAGGAACTCGACTCGGGTGCCGACCCGGCGACCGCGACCCGTCGCACCGTGCTCACCGCGGGCCGCACGGTGCTGTTCTCGGGGCTGCTGCTGATGTGCGCGTTCGCCGGAATGCTCGTCTTCCCGCAGGCGCTGCTGCGCTCGCTGGGCCTCGGCGCGATCGCCGCGGTGCTCAGCGCGGCGGTGCTCTCACTCACCGCGATCCCCGCGCTGCTGGCGATACTCGGGCACCGCATCAACGCACTGACGTGGCGGGAGGGCGCGGCGCGGCGGGGCGAGGCCCGGGCCCGGCGCTTCTGGGGGGCGGTGGTGACGAAGGTGATGCGCCGGCCGGCGCTGGTCGCGGTGACCATCACCGCCGGCCTGCTGCTGCTCGCCACGCCGCTGTTGCGCGCCTCCTTCGGGGAGATCGAGTACACGGCCTTGCCGGCGGGCGACCCGGCGCGTGCCGCCACCCAGACGCTGCTCGACGAATTCCCCTCCACCGGCAACGGCGTCACGCTCGTGCTGAGGGGTGACGAGGGCTCCGGGCCCGCCCCGGCCGTGGTCACGTCGGTGTCCCGCGCGGCGGCGGACGTGGACGGCGTCGCGCAGACCGTCACCGTCGCCTCGCGGAACGATGTCGTGGTGCTGCAGGCGCTGTACGCACAGGGCGTGGAGGAGACGCCGCGGGCCGGCGAGATCGTCCGGGAACTGCGGGATCTGCCGCCCCCGCCGGGCACCGACCTGCTCGTCGGTGGCGGCCGGGCGATGGTCGACGACAGCAACGCCGCGATAGCGCGGTCGATGCCGGCAATGATCGCGATCATGGTGCTCTCGACCCTCGTGCTGCTGTTCCTGGCATTCGGGTCCGTGGTGCTGCCGCTCAAGGCGGTGGCGATGGCGGGCCTGAGCCTGGCGGCCACGTTCGGCGTGCTCACCTGGGTGTTCCAGCTCGGGAACGGAGCGGAGTTGCTCGGCGTGACCCCCAGCCCGCTGGAGCCGAGCTTCGTGGTGCTGATCCTGGCGGTGGTGTTCGGCCTGTCCACCGACTACGAGGTGTTCCTCATGTCGCGCATGGTGGAGGCACGGGCCGCCGGGGCGAGCACGGAGGAGGCGGTGCGGTTCGGCACCGAACGCACCGGCCGGGTGGTGACCTCGGCGGCGCTGCTGCTGATCGTGGTGACCGGCGCCTTCACGATCTCGGGCCTGTCGATCATGCGGTTCCTGGGTGTGGGGATGATCCTCGCGCTGATCATCGACGCGACGGTGGTGCGGATGCTGCTGGTGCCGTCGCTGGTCAAGCTGATGGGCGAGGCGAACTGGTGGGCGCCGGCGTGGATGAAGCGGGTGCACGCGAAGGTCGGCATCGGACACTAGAATCCGTTCTTACCTTGCAGTAGGTTCGGGCCATGGCCACGTACCTCGTCACGGGCGGCACCGGCTTCCTCGGCACGCACGTGCTCGGGCGACTGCTCGCGACCCACCCGGACGCCGACGTCCATGTGCTGGTCCGGCCGGCGTCGCTGCCGAAGTTCGAGGCCCTCTCCGCGCGCCTGGAGGGTGGGACCCGGCTGCACCCGCTGCTCGGCGATCTCACCGAGCCGGGACTCGGACTCGAGGCCGCGACGATTCCGCCGGCCGAGCACGTCCTGCACGTCGGCGCCATCTACGACCTCACCGCCGGAGAGGAGCAGGCCGCCACGAACGTGGCGGGCACCCGCGCGGTGATCGCCCTCGCGGAGAAGCTGGGCGCGACTCTGCACCACGTCTCGTCCGTGGCCGTCGCCGGTGATCACCGCGGCACGTTCGCCGAGGACGACCTCGACCTGGGCCAGCACTTCCCGTCGCCCTACCACCGCACCAAGTTCGAGGCCGAGAAGGCGGTCCGGGCGAGCCGGGTGCGCCGGCGCATCTACCGGCCGTCCGCGATCGTGGGCAGCTCCACCACCGGCGAGATCGACAAGATCGACGGCCCCTACTACTTCTTTCCCGCCCTGGCCGCGCTGGCGGCGCTGCCGGCGCGGCTGCCGCTGGTCCTGCCCGACCTCGGCGACACCAACCTGGTGCCGGTCGACTACGTCGCGGCCGCGATCGTCGAACTGATGCATCGTCCCGGACTGGACGGGCGCACCTTCCACCTCGTCTCCCGCCCGCAACCGGTCCGCGAGGTGTTCGCGGCGCTGGCCGCGGCGGCCGGTGCCCCCGTTCCCGTCGCCGGCGTGCCCGGCGCGCTGGTACGTCCGCTGTTGTCGATCACCGCGCTTCCCGGCCTGAAGACCGCCCGACGCCTCGCACTGCGACGGACGGGCATCCCACCGGTCGTGTTCGGCCAGCTGACCTTCCCGAGCCGGTTCGCCGACCGCAGCACCCGGGAAGCCCTGCGCGGCAGCGGCATCACGCTGCCCGAGTTCGCCGGCTACGCCCCCGTGCTGTGGCGCTACTGGCGCGAGCACCTCGACCCCGGCCGTGCCCGCCGCGACGATCCGCGTGGACCGCTCGTGGGACGGCACGTGCTGATCACCGGTGCCTCCTCGGGGATCGGACGGGCGAGCGCGATCGCCGCGGCCCGCGAGGGTGCCGTGGTCTTCGCCCTCGCCCGTCGCGCCGAGGCACTCGACGCAGTCGTCGCCGTGATCCGGGCGGGCGGCGGCAGCGCGTACGCGTATCCGTGTGACCTCACCGACCCGGCGGCGGTGGAGCGCACCGTGCAGGCGGTCCTCGCCGAGCACGACCACGTCGACATGCTCGTCAACAACGCGGGACGCTCCATCCGGCGCGGGCTGTACCACTCGACGGACCGGCTGCACGACTTCGAACGCACCATGGCGGTCAACTACTTCGGTGCGGTGCGGTTGACCCTGGCCTTGGTGCCGCACATGCGCGCACGGCGGTTCGGGCACATCGTGAACATCAGCACCGCCGGGGTGCAGGCCCGCACCCCGCGATACGCCGCGTACATCGCCTCGAAGTCCGCGCTCGAGGGGTTCGCCGACGTCGCCGCCTCCGAAACCCGGGACGACGGAATCACTTTCACCACCATTCACATGCCGCTCGTGCGCACCCCCATGATCGAACCCAGCGGGGCGTACAACCCGGGTCCGGCGATCAGCCCGGAGGACGCCGCGCGGATGGTGGTCCGAGCCCTCGTCGAACGGCCCAAGCGCATCGACGTGCCGATCGGCACCCTCGGCGAGCTCGGCGGCATCTTCGCGCCGGGCCTGCGGGACCGGATGTTCTCGCTCTACTACCACGCCTACCCCGACGCGCCCGCCGCGCGCGGCGAGCAGTGCGCCTCCGCCGACGCACCCCCGCAGCCGCGGACGCTGCCCCGTCCGGTGCTGCCGAACCCTGCGGTGCTGCGCCGGATCGGCCGGCTACTGCCCGGCGTGCACTGGTGAGGCGGCTGCGCCGCCGGTGTGTCCTTCGGGCGGTCCCGGCCGCCCGAAGGACACACCGCACTAGAGCGCAGTTGTCTCCGTCGCCATCAGCGGTCGCACCGGCTTCGGATCGGCGCCGCAGCTGACCGGACGCGGCGGCAACTGCCGGGTCTCGACCTGCACGCGCCAGCGGCGACCGTCGCGGTGCCGCACCACCGTTCCGGCGTCGCCCTCGTCGACGACGAGCGCGTCCGCATCCGCGGGCACCTGCCCCCGCACCGCGATCTCGGCGACCTGCCCGGCCGCGGACCAGCTGCTGCGCCCCCGCAACCCCGGCAGATACACCTCGCCGCGAGCGGCGGCCGCCACGGCGTCCCGGCTCTGCGCGACGTCGAGCCGGCCGTAGGTGTAGCCCGTGGGCAACAGGATCAGCGACGGGGCGAAGCGGTGCCCGCCGGTGTGCGAACACTCCCACACGTCGTCGCCGAACTCCGCAGCCAGCGCCGCCGCCACGGGGCGCCCCAGCACGGCACAGCACCGGTCCCGTTTGCCGTGGGCGCACACCAGCGCGACGGGCCGGTCCTGCGCACGGCCGAGGCCGGGCGCCGGGCCGGCGACGATGCGCGGGATCAGGTCGAGCAGTTCCTTCGGCTCCCCGACCTCCAGCCGCTCGCACCAGCTGCCGCCCGGATCGGAGCGGGCCAGGAGCACGGTGCGGCCGTCGCCGCGGCGGGCGGTGTCACGACCGGGCCGCCGGACGAACAGGAACCGCACTCCGACGGCGTCGGCCGCGGCCGAGATCTCGCCGGCGAGGCCGGGGCCGAGAGCGGTGCCGTCGAGGACGTCGCGCCCCCAGCCGGACGGCATCTCGAGGCACACCCAGCCGGGGGCGGTCGCCGCGGTGCCGGGCAGGGGCTCGTCCAGCGCGGAGGCCGCCGAGCAGGCAGGAGGAAAGGCGAGGCTCACCCGCCCATTGTGTCCGTTCGGGCTAGTCGTGGAAGCGACGGCCCTCCGCGAGCTGCTGCACGAAGGCCTCGATGCGGCGTGCCCGGGTCTCCGGGCGCTTCGCGGCCTGCAGCCGGTACACGATCGCGTACCGGTTGCGGCCGTCGAGCGTGTCGTAGAAGGCCTGCGCCGCGGGATTGCCCGCGAGGGCGTCGAGGAAGTCCTGCGGCACCTGCGCGGTCGCCTGGCCGGCGTAGGCGCGCTCCCAGCGGCCGTCGGCGCGGGCGCGGGCGACCTCGGCGGCCCCGGCCGGCGCGAGCCGGCCCTCTGCCTCGAACCGTTCGGCGAGCGCCCGGTTACGCTGCGACCAGGGGCTGCGGGCCCGGCGCGGAGTGATGCGCTGCAGCCGGAAGTCGTCGTCGAGCCTGCGTGCCTGACTGTCGATCCAGCCGTGGCACAGCAGTTCCTCGACCACCTCGGCGTAGGTCACCGACGGATGCGCCGATCCCTTCTTGGCGAGCTTGACCCAGATGCCGGGCGAGTCCGTGTGGTGCTCACGCAGCCAGGCGGCGAAGGACTCCCGGTCCGGGAAGTACTCGACGGGCAGCTCGTCGGCCATGATCATCTCCCCAGCCGGCGCAGGCCCGCCCGCGTCCCCAGGCCCAGGAAGCCCTGGGACAGGTAGGCGAGAGAGCCGAGCGCGAGCACCCACTTGACGGTGCTGACCGTCGTCGCCACCCGGACGGTGGTGTCGGTGATGCGGTCACGGTGGTCGAGCAGATACAGGCCCGCGGCGTTCTCGACGTAGTCCGCCGCCGCGGCCACCGCCGGAGCGACGGCGAGGACCCGGCGGGTGTGCGCGGGCACGGGCCGGTGCTCGGCGAGCGATCGCGCACCGGCCTGCAGTGCGATGGCAAAGATCAAGGGATGCACCAGATCCCAGTAATAGTGCCGGCGATACCGCGGGGCGGTGTCCGCGTCGAGTCCGTCGAGAACGTTGCGGTATGTCGCCGCGGAGAAGGCGGCCTGGATCCGTCCCACCGCCGGCGCGGCGGGGCCGAGCACGCGGGCGATGTTCGCCTGCGACACCACGAATACCGCGGCGGCGGCCAACAGTCGACGGTCGGACGCGGTCCATGTCATGCGGCGATCCTAGCGGCTGCGCCGCAGCGCGAGCGCCCTGTCGGGCCGACGGCTCGTGGGTGCCCCGTTCCCGCCCTCCCCGATCCGGATCAGCACGTGGTGATGAACTGTGCCGGCGTGCACCGTGCCCTCGTGCGTCGTGCAGGGCTGCCCTGTGTGCGGGAGTCGAACCCGCGGCGCTGCCCTCCGCGCGCCTGAGGATACAAAAAGGTCGATTCACCGCGACCCACGGCGTGTGCTCGCTTCCGATTCGGGTACCCGCTGCCCACGATCACTCGCCGATCAGATCAACCTCCCAGTTCACGCGCTGGATCTCCATGTCCACCTGCCGGATCCGGCGGGCCAGGTCGTCGGTGGTGCGCCGCAGGTCCCGGACCGACAGCGCCGAGACGTATGCCAGTTCGGACCGGAGTTGTCGCCCGTATCGGTCCCTGCTGCCCGAGGCCGCGTCCGCGGCCGCGGTCAGCGCACGGTGCCGGGCCTGCAAGGCGTCTCGTTCGGCCAGCGCGTCGGTGAGCGTGCGGTCGCCGACGCGGGTGGCGGTGTTCGTCTTGTTGATCCGAGCGATCAGCAGCGCATGCCGATCCATGGCGTCGGTGAGTTGGTCGAGGAGCTCGCCGGCATTCTCGGCGGGCTCCTCACCCTCCTGGTACCGGGCGTTGGCCACGATCCGGGTGCCGAGCTGCTCGATCCGCCGTTTCAGCTCGCCTCGCTCGGCGAGTGCCTCTGCCAACCGCATGGCGTCGAATCGTAGACGACCGGTCGTGTTCATGTGAACCCGGTTTCCGGCACCGTCGAGACCACCCAGCCGGGCGGAAATACCGTGTCCCACGTTCCGGTCCGCGAACGGCCCTGCCACGTCGGCGTGCTCGGGGGTGAGCTGCGGTACAGGCCGCGCGCGGCGGCAAGAGTGCGGTCGTACTGAGTCGGCCAACCGATGTCGGCGGCGAGCTGCTCGAGGACGGTGCGATCTCGGCTCAACGCCCGCTCGGTGTGCGCCAGCGCGGGCAGCGAATCCCGCTTGTCGGTGTTGCAACCTCCGCAGGCGAGTACGAGATTGGCCAGCCCGTCGAGAGGCACCCGGGACCACGGTAGCACGTGGTCAACCGGATTTCCATCGGAAAGGCTTGTCGCACAATAGAAACACTGCGTTCCGAAGGCCTCGCGCAGCGCCACGCGCGGCTTCGCGAGCGAGACGCGGTCGCGGCCGAACAGGTGCCCCGCGATGTCGGGAACGTCCTCGTCGAGAAAGGCGTTGTAGCGGCGCACGTCCTGAACCCACAGGATCTCCAGTGTCGGGGTGAGCAGACCGGACAGGCGGGCCAGCGCCGCCGCGACCCCCGGAAACAGGCGGATTACGCCACCGTGCCGGGCAATCGCCGCTCGGGTGATTCCGGAGTGCAACCAGGAGTCGTCGTAGAGGAACGGTTCGCCACGTCCGCCCGGTAGCCGCTGCAGCCGGTACAGCGGTTGCTGCGCCAGTGTGAGCGCGACCTCCGCGACAGCCTCGCGGTACAAGTCGGGCATCCGCAGCCTCGCGATGGACAGGCCGACCACCCCGCCGGCGTTCGCCGCACCGCGCAGCACCTCCACCGCCGTCAGGATCCGAGCCTTCGGCTGCGAGGACTGGCGCAACCGGTGCCCGTCGAACGGACGGACCTGGGGCCAGTACAGGTCGATCACCCGCTCGGCCAGGGCGTCGATCGGCACGTCGAGTGCCGCAGCCGGGTCCGCCGGCAGATGTTCGACGCAGAAGCCGACAAGTGCCGAAAGGGTCGCAAGCTTGTAAGTGGCGGTCCGGGCACCGGTCTCGAGGACGGCGACGACGCGCTGACCGAGCGCGAGGGCGTCCGTGGGTGGTCCGGTACCGTCCACCCCGCCACGGTAGCGCAGCGGGAGGAATCATGATGGGCAAGCTGGTCCGCGACCGGATTCCCGACATCATCGAGGCCGACGGCCGGGTGGCGCGCACCCGTGTACTCGATCGGGACGAGTACCGCAGCGCCCTGCTCGACAAGCTGGTCGAGGAAGCACACGAGCTGCGGGAGGCGCACAACGGCGACGAGCGGCTCGGCGAACTCGCCGACGTGCACGAGGTGTTCACGTCCCTGCTCGCCGCGTTCGGGATCGCTGCCGAGGAGGTGGCTGCCGCGGCCACCGCCAAGCGCGCCGAGCGCGGCGGCTTCGATCGCCGCATCTGGCTGGAATAGCGTCGGTACACCGCCAACAGGCTCCGGACAGCGACAACCGTCTCGACGGTTGTCGCTGTCCGGAAGCTCTGTCGTGGCGGAACGAGTGCTCAGGTGAGGAAGGGCAGCACGGCGGCCTCGAACTCGCGGTGCCGATCGCGGTGGATGCTGTGGCCGCAGGTGAAGTCGTGGACCGCGACGTCGCCGAGGACGTCCACAGCGGCCTCGAGCCGGGCCGGATCGACCATGCTGCCCGGCCCGCCCCGCAGGATCATCGTCGGTGCGGTGATCCGCGGAAGATGTTCCCACCAAAGCGGATTCGGCGCGCGGAACTGGGTGAGCGCCGAGCCGGTCATGGAGCGGTCGAAGGCGAACGTCGCGCGCGGATTGCGCAGCAGGCTCGTCGAGGCGTGCCACAGCTCGGCCGGCGACGGCAGGCGCCCGCCGAGCACCTGCGGCGGATCGCCCGGGCGCAGCGGCAGCGGCGCCTCCTCGAGCACCAGGCGCCGCACCAGGCCCGGGCGCTGCTGCGCGACGAGGGATCCGGTGTGCCCGCCGAGGGAATGCCCGACGAGGTCGACCGTCTCGAGGCCCAGGTGTTCGCAGAGCCCGAGCACGTCGGCGCCGAACTCGTCGAAGCGGTAGGACGCGGCGCGGGCGCTGCGCCCGTGGCCGCGCAGGTCCACCGCGACGACCCGCCGGCCGGCCGCGAGCAGGGACCGGGCGAACCGGTCCCACGTGCGTCCGTCGCCGCCCATCCCGTGCACCAGCATCACCGGCACCGGGTGGTGGCCCGTCCTGGGAGCCGAATCCCGGTAGGCGATCGCCACACCGTTCGGCGCGGCCGTCAGCACACTGGTCTCCACGTCAACCGAGGGTACTCACTCGTAGACGCCCTCCACATGCCAGCGGTCGTCGACGTGGATCACCAGCAGGGCCCGGGACTCCTCGAGCCGCACCTGCAGCCGCGCCGCCGCCCGCGCCGCGGCCGGGTCCCACCAGTACTCGTCCACCGGCCACGGCCCGGCCCAGGCGTGCACCCGCCAGCTGCGGCTGCCCCAGCTCAGCCGGGTGGGATCGCCGCTGAGCAGACCGCGCTCGGTCACCGTCACCGGGGTGCCCGACGCGTCCTCGAGCGCGATCGGGGGCAGGGTGGTGAGCACCACCGCCGGGGCGGGCGGGGGCAGCCGACCCGGCCACGGCGCCGACGGATCCGTCGCCGGCACCCGCTCCTCCCCCAGCGGCACGAGGGTCACCCGTTCCAGCGGGCCACGTCCGCCGCTGAGCACCCCCACCAGCACGGCTTCGCCACCGAGCAGTCCCTGCACCCGCACCAGGGCGCGCCGGGCCCGTTCGTCCTCGTCGCCGGCCCCGCCCCACAGGCCCAGCTGCAGCGCCCCCGCCGCCACCACCTCCACCGGTTCGAGCCGCAGCAGCACGATCCCGGCGGTGGGGCGGGTCGCGCTGTGCCCGGTGAGCCAGCCGTCGAGCTGCCAGCGCACCCGGTCGGCGGTGCCGTCCGGGGTCAGCGGCTCGGCGCAGCGCCACGTCCGGGCCAGCTCCTCACCGTTGCCGGTGCGGGCGGCCACCAGCAGCCGGGTGCAGGCCACCCCCGCCGCGGCCAGCCGGGTGTGCAGCAGCGCGGCGAGCGCCCGGCCGGCGAAGGCGGCCGAGTCGACCCGTTCGAGCGGCGGATCGCAGGGGCGCTCCACCACCAGATCGGGCGGCAGGGCACGACCGGACGGCGGGCGCTGCGGCCGTGCCCGTGCGCTGCGGTGCGCGGCGACGGCGTCCGCACCGAAGCGGGAGGCGACGTCGGTCGGCGACAGCGCGGCGAACGCCCCGATCGTGCGCAGACCGAGCCGTTTCAGCAGGTCCACCAGGTCGACGCGGTCCGGAGCGGTCAGGGACGGCTCCACGCAGATCTCCGAAATATTCAGGGGTGCAAGGAATTCCTCGTCCTCTCCGGGCGGGACGAGGCGGGCGTGGCGGGCGGCGAGCACCGCGGTGAACAGCTCGTCGGCGATGCCGACCTGGCATTCGACGCCGGTGGCGGCCACCTCGTCGACCAACCGCTCGGCCGCCGCCTCCTCGGAACCGAACCAGCGCACGACGCCGCGTGCAGCGAGCACCACCAGACCGGGGCGCAGCACCTCCACGCCGGGCGCCGCCGCGTCGATCGCCGCCACCACCGGCTCGAACAACCGCGCATCGCGGTCCGGATCATCCTGGGTGACATACAAATCCGGGCACCGAGCCTGAGCCTCCCGTCGCCGCAGGCCCCGTCGCACGCCGGCGGCCCGGGCCGGTGCGGAACAGGCCGCCACGCGGTTGGCCGAGATCACCGCCACCGGCGCCGTGGGCGGCAGGTCGGCAGCCGCGGCGGCGGCGATCGCCGGCCAGTCCGGGCACCACAGGGCCACCACCCGGGCCGGGCAGCCGGATTCGCTCACCGCGCCACCTCGACCGGGCGGGGCACACTCCCCACCCGCGCCGGTTCGCCGGGGCGCCACTCCACTCCGGTTCGACCGGCACACAAGTCTATTCGCGCCACACGGGGCTGGAAGGCCCGACCCTGCGCGCGCACGGAAAGCCCGGTGCCGCACAGCCTGCCCCGGGCCGAGGCCGACAGTCCCCGGTAGCCGTGCACCGCGGCCTCGAGCCGCACGTGCGCTCCGTCCCACCGGCCGTCGGTGACCATCAGGGCCGCGCCCTTGCTGCGGGCCCGCGCAACCACCGCCCGGGTCCGCGCCGGCGGCACCACGGCGCCCCCGAGGCCGAGGACGACGAGGTCCATGCCGTCGAGCAGGACGGCGGCCACCTCCACCGGATCCGGTCCGGGCTCGGGGATCAGCGCGATCCGGCTCAGTTCGGCCCCCATCTCGGCGGCGGCGAGCAGGCCGAGGCGGCGATGACCGACGACGGCGGCGTGCCCACCGGCGGCGGTGGCCGAGGCCAGCACACCGATCAGCAAAGACATTGCCCCGGAGAAACTTACGACGGATCCGCGGACCAGGCCACCGTCCGGGAGCAGCCGTGCGAGCGGCTCGGGCACCGGAAGCAGCCGGTCGACCGGCACCGGGGACGTCGCGGGCTCGGCGGGGCGGGGACGAGCACTCTCCCCCCTCACAGGAATCGCGGCGATCTGCCGCCGCAACGCCTCGAGCCGTTCCTGCCGGGGGAGCCCCGCCGGAGCCTGCGACCCGCCCTCGACCGGAAACTCGGCCACCTCACCCACACGAACTCCCCTCGCCCTGCGCCGGCCGCGTATAGCACGGCCCACCGACAAACCGCGGGGAAGACGCGATTGTTCGAACACGTATTCGAACAGGTTCAGTAGACCCGGCGGCGGGGCGCCCGTCAAGCGATGGCTCACCGCGGCATCCACTACCCTCGTCAAGGTGGCAGAACAGGAGCGAGCGGCAAGCGTCGTCGGCCCGGATCAGCTGGTGGCCGGACGTTATCGACTCGTCTCCAAGCTCGGCGGCGGTGGTATGGGCGCGGTCTGGCTCGCGCACGACACCCTGCTCGACCGGGACGTGGCCGTCAAGCAGGTCACCTCGACCGTGGGCCTGCCCACGGAGGCCGCCGAGGAGATCCGCCGCCGTACGCTGCGCGAGGGCCGGATCGCCGCCCGCCTCACCCACGAGCACGCCATCTCCATGTACGACGTCGCCCTCCACTCCGGCGAGCCGTGGCTCGTCATGGAGCATCTGCCCTCCCGCAGCCTCGCCCAGGTGATGAACATCGCCGACACCCTGCCGCCGCTCGAGGTGGCGCAGATCGGCACACACATCGCCGACGCGCTCGCCGCCGCCCACGCCGCCGGGATCGTGCACCGCGACATCAAGCCGGGCAACATCCTCGTCGCCGAGCGCGGCCGCGAGCTGGGCACCGTGAAGATCAGCGACTTCGGCATCGCCCGCGCCAAGGGCGACCACGACCGTTCCGGTGTGATCACCGGTACCCCCGCCTTCTTCGCACCCGAGGTCGCCCGCGGCAGCGATCCCACCGAGGCCAGCGACGTCTTCTCCCTCGGCGCGACCCTCTACACCGCAATCGAGGGCCAGCCACCGTTCGGCATCGACCCCGACTCGATCGCCCTGCTGCACCGCGTCGCCCGCGCCGAGATCATCCCGCCGACCCGGACGGGCCCGCTGACCGACGTCCTCCTCGCGATGCTGGAACCGGACCCCGCCCGCCGCCCGACGATGGAGCAGGCCCGGGACCGTCTCGCCGCGGTCGCCTTCGGGCCCGACGCCGATCCGGCACTGCTCCGCGGCCGGCCGATCCTGTCCGCCGACGGCACCGTCCCCGTGTGGGCGCGGCGCGCCACGACCCTCGTCGGTTCCCGGCGCACCGCGGGCACCGGGGGCACCCTCACCGGGTTGCCCGCAGCTCCCCACAGCGCGCCCCGCTCGATGTCACCGCGGGGCGTGCCCCGCTCGATGTCACCGCGGGGCGTGCCCCGCCCTGCGGAGCTGCTGCGCCGGCTGCGGCCCACCGGTCCCCCGCCGCGCACCACGCAGGAGAAGATCGTGGCGTTCGCACCGATGGCGATGGCGGCCATGGTGGCCGTGCTCGTTCTCGCGCTGATCGTGGCCCTGATCGTCGCGGTCGTCGTGAGCTGAGCTTGACCTTCGGGTCGGCCGAAGCTCGATGATGGGGCCGTGACCACCTCCCCAGACCTGATCACGATCGGCACCATGGCCCGGCTCAGCGGGCTCACCCCGGGAGCGCTGCGGTTCTACGGCGACTGCCGGCTGCTCGTGCCCGCCGTGGTCGATCCCGTCACCGGCTACCGGTACTACACGGTCGACCAGCGCGAGCGAGCGGTGACAATCCGTCAGCTCCGCGAACTCGACGTCCCGCTCGACGACGTCGGCCGGATCCTCGACGGCGATGCCGAGTCCGGTGCCGCGCTGCTCGACGAACACGTCGCCGAGCTGCATCGCCGGGCCGAGCGCGCGACCCGGCTGGCCTCCGCCGTCAAGGCCCGCCTCGTGGCGCCGCCGACGGTCGTCGTACCGGGCCGGCTCCTCGCCGACACCGTCGAACGCGTCCTTCCGTCCGTCGCCACGGATTCGGAAATCCCTTGTCTGACAGGCATTCTCGTTGAGGTCGACGCCGGGGCGGTGGTCCTGACGGCGACGAACCGTTACCGGCTGACCACCGGCTCGGTGACGGCCGCGGCCCGCACCGGGAACCCGTTCCGCACCGTCGCCGACGGCTCCGCGCTCCGCGGGACCGCCGCCTGGCTGCGGGAACACGAGAACGTCGGCCTGGCCCTCGACGACGACTCGGGCGCGCTCACCCTCACCGGCGCGGACGGCGGGCGGCACCGCTGCCCGGCCGTCGGGGGCACCTTCCCCGACTACGGCAGCATGCTCGCCGCCCTCGACCCACCGGTCACGCGGGTGATCGTGCACCGCGACGCCCTGGCCGGGGCCGTGCGCGACGCCGCGGCCGGCACGATCGACCTGCGCGTGCGGGCGGCGGCACTCACCGTCGGCCACCGGGGGCACGACCGCGTGCTGCCCGCCGACGTCACCGGCGCCGACCTGGATCTCTCCTTCGACCGGGACGGGCTGGGAGCCGCCCTCGACACTGCCGTCGGCCCGGAGGTGCTGCTGGACATCGCCTCCTACGACCGGCCCGTCGTGATCCGTTCCGCTGCCGCCGGCGACCTGACCACCCTGGCCATGCCCGTCCGCCGAGAAGAACACCCGTGACCGCGACCCGACCATGACCGCCGTCGCCGGGGCGATGATCGCGGCGGCGCTCGCGGCCGGATCGACCGAGCGGCTGCCCACGCACGGAACTCCGGTCAGTCGATCCGCCGCCGGTGCGCCCACCGGGTGAGCGCATTGCGGTTGGACTGCTGGGTCTTGCGCAGCACGTTCGACGCGTGCGTCTCGACGGTCTTGACCGAGATCACCAGTTCCTCGGCGATCTCGCGGTAGGTGTAGCCGCGCGCCAGCAGGCGCAGCACCTCGAGCTCCCGGGGGGTGAGCGAATCGAGTTCGGGGTCGAGCGGCGGCTCGGGGACGCTCGAGCGGCCGGTGAACGAGTCCAGGACGAACCCGGCCAGGCGCGGGCTGAACACCGCGTCCCCGCCGGCGACGCGGCGCACCGCGTCGGCCAGCTCGGCCCCCGAGATGGTCTTGGTGACGTAGCCGCGGGCGCCGGCCCGGATCACCGCGATGACGTCCTCGGCGGCGTCGGAAACGCTCAGCGCCAGGCACACCGGGCCCTCGGTGATCCGCCCGAGCACCGCCACCCCGCCCCCGTCGGGCATGTGGACGTCGAGCAGGACCACGTCGGGGCGGGTGGCATCGATTCCCGCGACCGCTTCCGCGACGGTGCCGGCCTCGCCGACGACCTCCATGTCGCTCTCCCGGCCGAGTTCGGCGCGCACCCCCGACCGGAACACGGCATGGTCGTCGACCAGGAACACACGGAAACGGCGGGAGGCGTCGAGTGACGTCAAGTGGGCTGCTCCTCTGGATGGGCGTCGGTGCCCTCCCACTCTAGGGTCGTCGTCCGCTCCGGTCCGGCACCGGCACGGGGCATATGGATGCGGATCTCCGTGCCCTTGCCCGGGTTCGAGCGCACACCGACCCGGCCGCCGCGACGCTCCACGCGACCCCGGATCGAACGGGCCAGGCCCTGCCGGTCCTCCGGCACCGCGGATTCGTCGAAGCCGACGCCACGGTCCCGGACGAAGACGCTCACCTGTTCGGGTTCGACCTCGACGAACAGGTCCACGCTGTCCACCCGCGCGTGCTTGGCCGCGTTGACCAGTGCCTCCCGGGTGGCGCCCAGCAGCGCGGTGAACGACTCGGCGGTCAGGTCCTCGTCGTCGCCGGGCACCACGTCGCCGACGATCACCGGCGCCACCGAGACCCCGTACTGGTCCTCCACCTCGCCGGCGATGGTGCGCAGCGCCTCGGCCAGGCTGGTGTGCGGGGTCTCGCCGCCGCCGAACAGCCAGCGGCGCAGCTCGCGTTCCTGGCTGCGCGCCAGGCGCAGCACCTCCTGCGAGTTGTCGGCCTGCTTCTGGATCAGGGCGAGCGTCTGCAGCACCGAATCGTGCAGGTGCGACGCGATCTCCTCGCGTTCCTCGTTGCGGACGCGGGCGGCGCGTTCCTCCTCGAGCGCGCGCCACATCCGCACCCACAGCGGCACCGACAGCAGGCCGGCCCCGACCAGCGTCACCAGCACCGCCAGCACCGACGAGCGCAGGGCCGCCACGTCGACCTGGGCGAGGATCACGACACCGAGCCCGAGCACGATGAGCGAGGCGCCGCCGACCACCCGCGCCCAGGTCAGCACCGTCGGGCGGGCGGGCAGGCCCAGCACCGAACGCGGTCCCTCGGCGTCGAACTCGCGCCAGACCAGCGCGGCGCCCACCGCCACCACGACGACAGGCGCGATCACCGAGCCCACACCGCCGTTGAGCAGCCACGAAAGCCCCACGGCCAGGCCCAGTCCGATGACCGCCAGGCCCAGCGCCCGGCGCCGCTCGGTGGGCGACGGCGGTTCGGTGTCCGAGCCCTGCGGCGTGAGCGCCCACAGCAACCCGTAGGCGACGATGCCGAGGCCGGCGAGCGCCGCCAGGACCGTGAACGCCACCCGCACCTTGAGCACGTCGACCCCGAGGTGGTCGGCGAGACCACCGGCCACGCCGCCCACGACCCGGCCGCCGACCCGGCGCTCGAGGCGGGGGGTGGGCAGGTGCGGGTAGGGAACCGGCTGCATACCTTCGATACTGGCACGCGCACCCCGCCCCGGGCATCGGGGACGAACCCTGAGCCGGCGGCCGCGCGCAGCGGCAGAATTCAGGGTCGGTCCCTGATGTGCGGCGGGGCGGCGGTCGAGAAGGATGTGCAGCATGAACACGCGAAGCTTCCCCGAGCAGCTCTCGGACATGTGGCGCACCCGTCCGGTCCGGCTGCCACGGCAGGGCCATGTCGCCGGGGTGTGCGCAGGCATCGGCGTGCGGTACGACGTGGATCCGGTGCTGATCCGCGTGGCGTTCGTGGTGTCCACGTTCTTCGGCGGCGCCGGCCTGGTGCTGTATCTGGCGTGCTGGCTGCTGCTGCCGCGCTACGGCGATCAGGTCTCCCCCGCCGAGTCCCTCGTCGGCCGGGGGCACAGCTCCGAATCGAGCACCAAGGCCGTGGTGCTCCTGGTGGTGCTGGCGGTCGCGGCCAGCGCCTTCGGCCCGATGGGCCCCGGGGTCGGCGGTTCCGGGTTCGTGAGCATGGTGCTGATGCTCGGCGGCCTGTGGCTGCTGTACCAGCGCCGGCCCGAACCCCCGGCGCTGCCCGGGGCGCCGCAGCTGTTCCCACAGAACCCCTTCCAGGCCCCGTTCCAGCAGAGCCAGTACCAGCAGGCGCCCTTCGCGCAGCACACCGCCGCCACCGGGCCCGCGCCGGCGGATCCGAACTTCTGGACGAAGCCGGAACCGGACTCGCCCCGGGCCGCCGGCACGGAGTCCCCCGAGGCGAACCCGGAGCCCCCGCAGGATCCGTTGCTGCAGCGCCCGACGCCGCCGTCCTGGGATCCGCTCGGCGTCGCACCGTTCGCCTGGGACCTGCCCGAGCCGGCGCCCGCGCCGTCGGTCGTGCCGGCGAAACAGCCCCGCTCACGGCTCACCACGACGGTGCTGGGCCTGGCGGTGCTCGCCGCGGCGGCCGCCGGCGCGGTGGCCTCCGCGGGTGAGGTCGCCTGGCTCACACCGGCGCGGATCGGCGCGATCGCGCTCGCGGTGATCGGACTCGGCCTGCTGTTCGGGGCGTTCCTGCACCGCGGCTACGGACTGCTGGTGGTGACGGGCCCGCTGCTCGGGTTCGTGGTGCTGGCCTCGCTCGTCGGGCCGATAGACACCTCGTCGTGGGGGGAACAGCTGTACTCGCCCCGCACCGCCGCGGAACTGCAGCCGGCGTACTCGGTGCAGATGGGTGCCCTGCAACTGGACCTGCGCGGGCTCGAACTCACCGAGGACGAGACCGTCACCGTCGAGACCCGCTTCGGTGCCACCGAGATCATGCTGCCGAAGAACCTCGACGTCGACGTCGTCTGCACCGAGCGGGCCTCGAACCCGTGCGTGATGCAAGGCCTCGACGGCGGCGACGACGGCGTCGGCGGACCCGTCCTGACCCTGAACCTCGACACCGCATTCGGCAACTCGGAGGTGCGCCGTGGCTGACTTCGACACCGACCCCACCGACCCCACGACCGGCACCCGTCGGCGGGGCCCGTCGATCCTGATGCTGCTGTCCGCGATCGCGGCGCTGGCGGTCAGCGGGTGGGCGCTGATCGGGCCGTTCTCCCTCGAGCCGCTCGCGAACGTCGAATTCCGCTGGCTGCTCGTCGCGCTCGCCGTCGTCGTCGGCGCGGCCCTGGTGTTCGCGCCGGGCAAGAAGAAGCGCTGACACCCCGGAACGCACTGCGCCCTTCGGATCGGATCCGAAGGGCGCAGCCGCGTCTCACTCCCACTCGATGGTGCCCGGCGGCTTGCTCGTGACGTCGAGGACGACGCGGTTGACGTCGGGGACCTCGTTGGTGATGCGGGTGGAGATCCGCTCGAGGGTCTCGTACGGCAAGCGGGTCCAGTCCGCGGTCATCGCGTCCTCGCTGGAGACCGGGCGCAGCACGATCGGGTGACCGTAGGTGCGGCCGTCGCCCTGCACGCCCACGCTGCGCACGTCGGCGAGCAGCACCACCGGGCACTGCCAGATCTGTCCGTCGAGGCCGGCCGCCGTGAGTTCCTCGCGGGCGATGGAGTCGGCGCGGCGCAGGATCGCGAGGCGTTCGCCTGTGACCTCACCGATGATGCGGATGCCCAGGCCCGGTCCGGGGAAGGGCTGGCGGCCGACGATCTCCTCGGGCAGGCCGAGTTCGCGGCCCACCGCCCGCACCTCGTCCTTGAACAGCAGGCGCAGCGGCTCGACCAGCGCGAACTGCAGATCCTCGGGGAGACCACCGACGTTGTGGTGGCTCTTGATGTTGGCGGTGCCGGTGCCGCCGCCGGACTCGACGACGTCCGGGTACAGGGTGCCCTGGACCAGGAACTCGACGGTCTCGCCGTGGGCGGCGTTCTCGCCGAGCACCTCCGACACGGCGCCCTCGAAGCTGCGGATGAACTCGCGGCCGATGATCTTGCGCTTGGTCTCCGGATCCGTCACGCCGGCCAATTCCCGCAGGAAGGTCTCGGCGGCGTCCACCGTGACGAGCCGGGCCCCCGTCGCGGCGACGAAGTCCTTCTCGACCTGCTGCCGCTCGCCCTCACGCATCAGGCCGTGGTCGACGAACACGCAGGTCAGGCGGTCGCCGATGGCGCGCTGCACCAGGGCCGCGGCCACCGCGGAATCCACCCCGCCGGACAGGCCGCAGATGGCACGGCCGTCACCGACCTGCTCGCGGATCTGCTCGATCAGGGCCTCGGCGATGTTCGCGGCCGTCCAGGCGGCGGGGATTCCGGCGATGTCGTGCAGGAACCGGCTGAGCACTTGCTGGCCGTGCGGGGAATGCAGCACCTCGGGGTGGTACTGCACGCCGGCGAGACGGCGCGCGCGGTCCTCGAACGCGGCGACGGGGGCGCCGGCGCTGCTGGCGGTCACTTCGAAGCCGGCCGGCGCGGCGGTGACCCCGTCGCCGTGGCTCATCCACACCGGCTGCGTCGCGGGCAGGCCGTCGTGCAGGACACCGCCGGTGACGGACATCTCGGTGCGCCCGTACTCGCGGTTGCCGGTGTGCGCGACGGTGCCGCCGAGCGCCTGGGCCATGGCCTGGAAGCCGTAGCAGATGCCGAACACCGGGACGTCCAGATCGAACAGCTTCGGGTCGAGTTGCGGCGCCCCGTCGGCGTAGACGCTGGAGGGGCCGCCGGAGAGCACCACGGCGAGCGGCTCACGGGCCGCGATCTCCTCCACCGTCGTGGTGTGCGGCACGACCTCGGAGTAGACCTTCGCTTCGCGGACGCGGCGGGCGATCAGCTGCGCGTACTGGGCTCCGAAGTCGACGACGAGGACCGGCCTGGACTGCTGGGTTTGCGACACCCGAACAGTCTAGAGGCCCGGTCCTCGCCCAACGAACGGCGGTTCGGGTCAGGCGACGCCGGAGGTGGAGCCGCTGCGAACCTCGACGATCGGCAGCGACAACGCGCCCGGAGCGCCCGCGGGCACCACCGGCTTCTTCGGGGCGATCGGGTCCAGCCGGCGGTAGCCCTCGCCCTGGGCGGGGCGCAGGTCCTGCTCCCCCTTGTTCGGCCACAGCGCCGCCGCGCGCTCGGCCTGCGCGGCGATCGTCAGCGACGGGTTGACCCCGAGATTCGCCGAGACCGCGGCTCCGTCGACGACGCTCAGCGTCGGATATCCGTACACGCGGTGGTACGGGTCGATGACGCCGTGCTCGGGGTCGGTCCCGATCACGCAGCCGCCGAGGAAGTGCGCGGTGAGCGGGATGTTGAAGATCTCCCCCCAGGTGCCGCCGGGGACGCCGTCGATCTTCTCGGCGATGCGGCGGGTGGCCTCGTTGCCGACGGGAATCCACGTCGGGTTGGGGTGCCCGTGGCCCTGCCGGCTGGTGACCTTACGGCGGCCGAGCAGGCCCTTCTTGGTGTAGGTGACGATCGAGTTGTCCAGGTTCTGCATGACCAGGGCGATGATGGTGCGCTCGCTCCAGTCCTTGACGCTGAGCATCCTCCCCATCTGGACCGGGTTCCGCGCGGCCTGGCCGAGGAACTTCAGCCACCGCGGGACACGGCCGCCGCCGTCGGTCATCAGGGTCTGCAGCAGACCCATCGCGTTGGAGCCCTTGCCGTAGCGGACGGGTTCGATGTGGGTGTCCGCGGTGGGATGGAACGACGAGGTGATCGCCACCCCGCGGGTGAGGTCGAGTTCCGGATCGACGCGCATCTTGCCGGCACCGACGATCGATTCGGAGTTGGTGCGGGTCAGGTGCCCGAGCCGGTCGGACAGCTGCGGCAGGCCGCCGGTGTCCTTGAGGTGGTGCAGCAGGTGCTGGGTGCCCCAGGTGCCGGCGGCCAGCACCACGTGCCCGGCGGTGTAGGTGCGACGGTTCTTCCGCTTCCATGCGCCGGTGCGCTCGGTGTCGACGTCCCATGTGCCGTCGGCGGCCCGGCGCAGGCCGGTGACCGTGGTGAGGGGGACGATCTCGGCGCCGGCGCGCTCGGCGAGCCCGAGGTAGTTCTTCAGCAGCGTGTTCTTGGCACCGTGCCGGCAACCGGTCATGCACTCGCCGCATTCGATGCAGCCCGTGCGGTCGGGGCCGACACCACCGAAATACGGGTCGGCGACGGTGCGGCCGGGCTCACCGAAGAACACGCCCACCGGGGTCTGGATGAAGGTGTCCCCGACGCCCATGTCCTCGGCGACGGACTTGACGATCTCGTCGGCGGGGGTCATGTGGGGGTTCTGCACCACGCCGAGCATGCGACGGGCCTGGTCGTAGAACGGGCTGAGCTCGTCGTTCCAGTCGGTGATGTGCGCCCACTGGCTGTCCTGGAAGAACGGGGCAGGCGGCTTGTAGAGGGTGTTGGCGTAGTTGAGGGATCCGCCGCCGACGCCGGCGCCGGCGAGAATGAGGACGTCGTGCAGCAGATGGATCCGCTGGATGCCGAAGCACCCCAGCTTGGGCGCCCACAGGAAGCGCTTGAGATCCCAGCTGGTCTTGGCGAAGTCCGCGTCGGCGAAGCGCCGGCCGGCCTCGAGGATGCCGACCTTGTACCCCTTCTCCACGAGCCGCAGGGCCGTCACACTTCCGCCGAACCCCGATCCGACGATGAGGACGTCGTAGTCCGTCGCGCGCTGCTCACCCACCGAAACACCTCCATGACGCTGGTTGTTACTCACCAGTATGCACAGACTCGCTGTGACCACTGCCACAAGGGTGCCCTAACTGTAACCTCGAGTTCTAGAAACCGCAGGTGGGCGCCGAAAACGGCTGTGGCCGAATGTCACATCACGTCGATCGGATCGAAGCGATGTGACATTCGGCCACAGCGGAAGAGGGGGACGGCTACGCGCGGACGGTCAGGCCCACCTTCTGGAACTCCTTGAGATCCGAGTAGCCCGACTTCGCCATCGCGCGGCGCAGGCCGCCGACCAGGTTCAGCGAGCCGAACGGGTCGTCGGACGGACCGGCGAGCACCCGGTCCAGGCCCGGGCGCTCGTCGTAGGCGACCTGCAGCAGCGCGCCCCGCGGCACGGACGGGTGCGCACTCGCCGACGGCCAGTACCAGCCGCGGCCCGGCGCCTCGGCCGAGACCGCGAGCGGGGCCCCGAGCACGGCGGCGTCGGCACCGCAGGCGATGGCCTTGGCCAGATCGCCCGAGGTCTCGATGTCGCCGTCGGCGATGACGTGCACGTACCGGCCACCGGTTTCGTCCAGGTAGTCGCGACGGGCGGCGGCGGCATCGGCGATCGCGGTCGCCATGGGCACGCCGATGCCCAGCACCTCGCTCGTGGTGGTGCCCCCGGCCGTCGAGCCGTAGCCGACGATGACGCCCGCCGCGCCCGTGCGCATCAGGTGCAGCGCGGTGCGGTGGTCGCTCACACCGCCCGCGACGACGGGCACGTCCAGCTCGGAAATGAACGTCTTGAGGTTCAGCGGCTCGCTCTCGCCGTGGGCGACGTGCTCCGCGGAGATGATGGTCCCGTGGATGACCAACAGGTCGATGCCCGCCTTCACCAGGTGCGGGGTCAGCGCCCGCGCGTTCTGCGGGCTGACCCGCACGGCCGCGGTCACGCCCGCGTCGCGCACCTGCGCGACGGCGGCGGCCAGCAGGTCGGGCTGCAGCGGGGCCGCGTGGAGCTTCTGCAGGTGGGCGATCGCCGCAGCCGGGTCCGCGTCGGACTCGGCGATGCCGACGAGCCTCTCGATCTCGGCGTCGACGTCGGCGTGCCGGCCCCACAGGCCCTCACCGTTGATGACGCCGAGACCGCCGGCCCTGCCCAGCTGCACCGCGAAGGACGGCGAGACCAGCGCGTCGGTGGGATGGGCGAGCAGCGGGATGTCGAATCGGTACGCGTCGAGCTGCCAGGCCGTCGACACCTCCTTCGAGGAGCGCGTCCGGCGGGACGGCACGATGTTGATGTCGTCCAGCTCGTAGGTGCGTCGGGCGGTCCGCCCCATGCCGATTTCAACCAGGTCGCGCACGCGCGTCCCTTTCTTCTCAGGTAGATGCCCCCGCCGGACACTCCGGCGGGGGCCCGATCGCGGACTCGGTGCTCTAGCGAACCACGTAGTTCGGTGCTTCGGCCGTGATCGTGATGTCGTGCGGGTGGCTCTCCTTGAGACCCGCCGCCGTGATCTGCACGAACTGTGCCTCCTGCAGCTGTTCGATGCTGGCGGCACCGGCGTAGCCCATCGCGGCGCGCAGACCACCGATCAGCTGGTGCGTCACCTGCTGCAGCGGACCGCGGAACGGCACGCGGCCCTCGATGCCCTCGGGCACCAGCTTGTCCTCGGAGAGCACGTCGTCCTGGAAGTAGCGGTCCTTCGAGTACGACTTGGCCGCGCCCCGGCTCTGCATCGCGCCGAGCGAACCCATCCCGCGGTAGCTCTTGAACTGCTTGCCGTTGACGAGGATCAACTCGCCGGGCGACTCGGCGGTGCCGGCCAGCAGGGAGCCGAGCATGGCCGTGGAGGCGCCGGCGGCGAGAGCCTTGGCGACGTCGCCGGAGAACTGCAGGCCGCCGTCGGCGATGACCGGGACGCCCGCGGGCTTGGCGACCGCGACGGCCTCGAGGATGGCGGTGATCTGCGGGGCGCCGACACCCGCGATGACGCGGGTGGTGCAGATGGAGCCGGGTCCGACGCCCACCTTCACGGCGTCCACGCCGGCCTCGATGAGCGCCGCGGCGCCCGCCCGGGTCGCGACGTTGCCGCCGATGATCTGGACTCGGTCGCCGACCTCGGCCTTGAGCTTGGCGATCATGCCGAGCACACCCGCCGAGTGACCGTGGGCGCTGTCGACCACGAGCACGTCCACCCCGGCGTCGGCCAAGGTCATGCCACGGGTCCACGCGTCGTCGCCCACGCCGACCGCGGCGCCGACGAGCAGGCGACCGTCACGGTCCTTGGTGGCGTTGGGGTGCTGCTCGGTCTTGACGAAGTCCTTGACGGTGATCAGGCCGGTCAGGCGGCCCTGTCCGTCGACGATCGGCAGCTTCTCGATCTTGTGGCGGCGCAGCAGCCCGAGGGCGGCCTCGGCGGTGACCCCCTCCTGCGCGGTCACCAGCGGCGCCTTGGTCATGACCTCCGAGACCGGGCGGTTCTGGTCGACCTCGAAGCGCATGTCCCGGTTGGTGATGATGCCGACGAGCTGGCCGTCGTCGTCGGTGACGGGCAGCCCCGAGATGCGGAAGCGCGCGCACATGGCGTCGACCTCGGCGAGCGTGGCGGTCGGCTTGCAGGTGACCGGATCGGTGACCATGCCGGCCTCGGACCTCTTGACGGTCTCGACCTGCGCGGCCTGCGCCTCGGCGGAGAGATTGCGGTGCAGGACGCCCATGCCGCCGACGCGGGCCATGGCGATGGCCATGCGCGACTCGGTGACGGTGTCCATCGCGGAACTGACCAGCGGAACGCGGAGGCGGATGTCCCGGGTCAGCTGGCTCGACGTGTCCACCTGGCTCGGGATCACGTCCGACGCGGCCGGAAGCAGCAGCACGTCGTCGAAGGTCAGACCCAGCATGGCGACCTTGTTGGGGTCGTCACCGCCGGTATGCACGTGCCCTCCGGTACTACTCATGCGGTTCGGACCCTCCATGACGCGTCGATACGGTGCGGGCGGGTGGGCCCCGGCCCGGCAACGGTGATTACGGAACACAATGTCGTGAAAGACAATGGCGTGAGCGGTGCGCACATTCCCCGGACGCTCCGAGCAACGATGCCCTGCTCGTGGACTATCGTATCGGTTTACCGGAACAGGCACACACGCGCATCCGCACGCGTGGATCCGCCCGCGTACACCAAGCCCCGCGGGAAGTCCACGGTGTGACGGCTGGCGCAGACCCCGTCGGACTGCGTACCGTGGAGTCGTGCGTGATCAGTTGCCTCCCGGTCTGCCACCGGACCCATTCGCTGGAGATCCCGACGATCCGTCCGCCGCACTGGACGCGATCGAGCCGGGTCAGCCACTCGACCCTGCCGAACGGCTGGCCGTCGAGGAGGATCTCGCCGACCTCGCGGTCTACGAAGCGCTGCTGTCGCCGCGCGGCATCCGCGGCCTGGTGGTGTGCTGCGAGGACTGCCACCAGGACCACTACCACGACTGGGACATGCTGCGGGCGAACCTGCTGCAGCTGCTCGTCGACGGTACGGTCCGGCCGCACGAGCCGGCCTACGATCCCTCCCCCGACGCCTACGTGACGTGGGACTACTGCCGCGGCTACGCGGACGCCTCGATGAACGAGGCGCTGCCGGTCGACCCGTACGGCCTCGACTCCTAGAAGAAGCCTCCGCACGACGGGAAGGGCCCGCCGGGACGAATGTCCTGGCGGGCCCTTCCCGTCGTGCCTACGGCGAAGGCGGGGGAACGACGGTGGAGGGCGGGGGAACGACCGTGGAAGGCGGGGGAACGACGGTGATCGTCTGGCTGATCGACTGCTGTTCGAGTGAACTCGACGGCGCCGGCGCCGAGGCCGACGCGGTCGTCGTCGGCGAGGCCGTCGGCACGGTGGTCGGCTCCGTCGTCACCGGAGCGCTCGTCGGTCCGGTTGTCGGCTCTGTCGTGACCGGCAGCGGTTCCTGGGTGGGCACCGGCTGCGACGACGTCGGCGGCGGCAGGAGATCGACGCTGGGCTCCTCGGTGGACGTCGGCGGCACGGTTCCCGTCCCGGGCGTCGTGCCGGCGATCGTGGGATCCACCGTCGACGGGGTGGTCGCAGTGGTCGGCACCGGCGCGGGAACCACCGGCGCCGACTGGGCCGGGGGGATGGGCAGCACGGGTGGGGGCGGCGGCGGAAGGAGCTGGCTCAGCTCGGTGGTGAGCCGCTGCATCCAGTCGCCCAGCTGGTCCCGCTGGCCGGCGTCGGTGACCGACCCGGAACGCTCCTGTGCCGACTGGAGCAGTTCCTGGGCGCCTTCGGTGTCGCCGACGGCGAGCCGCTGCTCGGCCTCCTGCAGTGTCGAGGCGGTGTCGATCCGGGCGACCGTCGACTCTGCCTGCTCGCTGAAGACGACCTGCTTGACGCTCCACAGCGGGTCGCCGGGTTCGGCCTGGTAGGAGACGGCGGTCGCGCCGCCCACGGCGATGGCGATCAGGGCGGCGGCACCGGCGATGGGACGGATCAGGCGAAGCTGGGTGCGGGACCGGGACCGGCGCTCGGCGAGCGCGTCGCGGGCACCGATCTCTCGGTTGACCGCGGCGACGATCTCGTCCAGGTCCGGTTCGGAAGGAAGAGGGTCGGCGAGGATCTCGGCACGCCAGCCCGCGAGGAGCGTGGCCAGCTCGTATTCCTCGGTCGTCTCGGTGGGCACCGGTCCGTCCCCGGAGATCGCGTCGATGAGGGCATCGTCACGGCGCACTGCCGCAATGTCCACGGGGGTGCCGTCGTCGGCGAGATCGGCGAAGAAATCGTCATCCGCGCCGTGCTTCCTACCCATTTCTCTCACCTGCTCTCGTCACTTCCTTCTTCAGTCGGGCGATGGCACGGTGCTGCGCCACTCGAATGGCCCCTGCCGTACTTCCCACCGCTGCTGCCGTTTCTTCCGCGGACAGGCCCATCACGAGCCGCAGGATCAAGATCTCCCGCTGCTTCTCCGGAAGCGTGCCCAGCAGCTTCTTCATCTGCCGGCTCGTCTCCGAGTTGAGTGCCTGCTCCTCCGGACTGTCGTCCAGCGACATCGACTCGGGTACCTCCGCGACCGGGTCCGCCCGGTTGCGGGCGGCGCTGCGGTGCGCGTCGGCGACCTTGTGTGCCGCGATCCCGTACACGAATGCCATGAAGGGGCGTCCCTGGTCCTGATACCGCGGCAACGCCGTCATCACGGCCAGGCACACCTCCTGCGCTACGTCGTCCGCGGAGAGCTGGCCACGCTCCGCGGATCCGACCCGCGCCCGGCAGTACCGGACGACCAAGGGCCGGATGGTCCTCAGAACCTGAGCGAGAGCCGTCCGATCCCCCTGCGCAGCCGCAGCGACAGCGGAGTCCAACTCCTCACCCATGACAGTCATCGATTGCGCAAGTCCTGGCGTTACAAAGTGACACGACCCCCCGGCCGGGTGTGCTTCCACTCGCAGTGGAACACCCCCAGACTAACGACACGACCGGACGGAACGGACGCACGGATGACTTCTAGGCCCGGATCGTTGCGAATCTCCCGCCGCGCCGGACGATGAGGGCGGCCGACTCGTCGCGCACGCGCCGGGCCGCATCACCGCCCCCCAGTCCGTCCCACAGCATCGAAGCAGCCCAGCGGAGCGGGACCAGACCGTGCGCGGTGCTGCGATCGAGCACGTCCAGGCACAGGTCGCGGGCGGGGGTCGGATCGGACTCGCCGGTCCACGAGGCGGCCTGCAACAGGTCGGACTTGATCAGGTGCCGGACCGAACCGCTGCGCTCGGCACCTGCCGCTGCGGCAGCGGAATGACGGCGGGCGGTGGCGAAGTCCCCGGAGGCGAGCGCGGTCTCGGCGGTGACCCAGTGCAGGCGCACGCGCTGGCGCCGGAACGCCTCGGGGTGGACGCCCCCCGCTTCGTCGAGACGTGCGGCGCAGCGGTCCAGCAGCCGGGCGGCGAGCCGGAGCCGGCCGCACCCGAGCGCGTCCGCCGCCAGGCCCGTGAGGGCGTCGCAGTGAGCCTCGACGGCCCACGGGCAGTCCGCCGGCGCGCCGGCGAGCGCCGCGACCGCCCGGCCGTCGAGGACGGATGCCTCACGATGCCGGCCGAGCTGACGCAACAGCGACGCCTCGGTGCTCGTCGCGAGGGACGCGAGCGCTCCGCCGGGGCCCGTGGCGCGGCGGAGCCGGGTCAGTTCCGCCCGGGCCGCGCTGTAGCGGCCCTGCCCGCCCAGCGCGACGGCCCGGTGCCACGACGCGACGGGATCGCCGGTGAGGGGCAGGGGGAACAGGCCGGGCCGGGCGCCGAATGCCGCCGAGGCGAGTGCGGACGCGTCGGACGGAAGGGCGATGTCGGGCACGCGCTCATGATCGCACCGCATCTCCCCCTCCCGACGCGGAGGTGGTCCGCATTCCGGGAAATATGCACCGGGGGCGCATGAATTACTCCGCACGACACTTGTGCTGCATCCGGTTGAACATTGGGTTTACGGCCTGTTAATTGCGGACATGGCGCCTGTACGCAAACCCGCGCACGCCGGGCCCGCCGACCCCGGCATTCTTGCCCCCGAGGCCCGGACGGGTGCCCTTCCGCGCCGACTGCAGGGCATATAGTCCCTGATCCGGGCTGTTCCGGGCACCGGACGGAGCCTCGAGCGGTCGAGGCGCACAACATCAAGACACAATCACGAATCGACCCCGATGTAAATATTTCGGTGGTTAATTCTCGCGGATCGGGATATGGAAATTGCCACTCCGCGAAACTGTTGACTCCATTTCGGCGGCCCCTTTACGGTTACGAAGCCTGAATAATTGCTTTGGGGGGAAAGACCTTCCGCCCACGGTCCGCTCGCCCCAGGCGAGCACGCTGCAAAGGAGTGCCCCATGCCTGCACCGAACCACTTGCCCGGACCCAACGCGGACGTCTGGGATTGGCAGATGCACGGACTGTGCCGTGGGGTGGACTCCTCGATGTTCTTCCACCCGGACGGGGAGCGTGGCCGGGCCAGGGCGCAGCGCGAGAGCCGGGCCAAGGAGATGTGCCGGCAGTGCCCGGTGATCGTGCAGTGCCGGGAACACGCTCTGGCCGTGTCCGAGCCGTACGGCATCTGGGGCGGCATGTCCGAGACGGAGCGGGAGATGTACGCGCGGCACCGACGACGGAGGGTCGCGGTCTGACCGGCCGCGACCCCCGGGACGACGAAGCCCCGCACGGGAAGTTCCGTGCGGGGCTTCGTGCCACCCGGGCCACCGTTACGCGCGGCCGGCCCGGGCGTTCGGATCCCTAGTGCGCGTGGCCGTGGCCGTGACCGGCCTCGGCCTCCTCCTCCGGCTTCTCGACGACCGCGCTCTCGGTGGTCAGCACCATCCGTGCCACCGAGGAGGCGTTGACGACCGCGGACCGGGTCACCTTCACCGGGTCCACGACACCGTCGGCGATCAGGTCGCCGTAGGTGAGGGTGGCCGCGTTGAAGCCGGATCCGGCCGGAGCCTCGCCGACCTTGTTCACCACGACCGCCCCGTCGAGGCCGGCGTTGCTGGCGATCCAGTACAGCGGGGCCGTGAGGGCCGCGCGCAGCACGGCGACACCGGTGGCCTCGTCGCCCGAGAGCGAGTTCTCGAGCGCGTCCAGCTCACGGGCGGCCTGCACCAGCGCCGAACCGCCGCCGGGCACGATGCCCTCCTCGACCGCTGCCTTGGCCGCGTTGACGGCGTCCTCGACACGGAACTTGCGCTCCTTGAGGTCGGTCTCGGTGGCAGCGCCGACCTTGATCACCGCGATGCCGCCGGAGAGCTTGGCGAGCCGCTCCTCGAGCTTCTCGCGATCCCAGTCGGAATCGGTGGCCTCGATCTCGCGGCGCAGCTGCGCGACGCGGTTCTGGATGTCCTCCTGCGTGCCGGCACCGTCCACGATGGTGGTGCTGTCCTTGGTGACCACCACGCGTCGGGCCGAACCGAGCAGGTCGAGACCGGCATCCTTCAGGGTCAACCCGATGTCGGCGTTGATGACGGTGCCGGCGGTGACGACGGCGAGATCGTCGAGGAACGCCTTGCGGCGGTCACCGAAGAACGGCGCCTTGACCGCGACGGCCTTGAGGGTCTTGCGGATGGAGTTGACCACCAGGGTGGACAGCACCTCGCCCTCGACGTCCTCGGCGATGATCAGGACCGGCTTGCCGTTCTCGGCGATCTTCTCGAGCAGCGGCAGGAAGTCGGGCAGGGAGCCGATCTTGTCGCGGTAGATCAGGATGACGGCATCCTCGAGCACCGCCTGCTGTGCGTCGATGTCGGTGATGAAGTACGGCGAGAGGAAACCCTTGTCGAACTGGACGCCCTCGGTGACGACAAGCTCGGTCTGCAGCGTCGAGGACTCCTCGACGGTGACGACGCCGTCCTTGCCGACGGTGCTCAGGGCCTCGCCGACCATGGTGCCGATCTCCTCGTCGCGCGAGGAGACGGTGGCGACCTGGGCGATGGCTTCCTTGCCCTCGACCGGGGTGGCGGCGGCGAGGAGCGCCTCCGACACCTTCTCGGCGGCCTGGGCGATGCCGCTGCCGAGCGCGATGGGGTTGGCGCCGGCCGCGACGTTCTTCAGGCCGGCCTTGATGATGGCCTGAGCGAGCACCGTGGCGGTGGTGGTGCCGTCACCGGCGACATCGTTGGTCTTGGTGGCAACGCTCTTGACCAGCTGGGCGCCGAGGTTCTCGAACGGGTCCTCCAGCTCGATCTCCCGGGCGATGCTGACACCGTCGTTGGTGACGGTCGGACCGCCGAACGCCTTGGCGAGCACCACGTGCCGCCCACGCGGGCCGAGGGTGACCTTGACGGCGTCGGCGAGCTGATCGACGCCACGCTCGAGTGCCCGCCGCGCGGTCTCGTTGAACTCGATTTGCTTGGACATGTTCTCCGACTACTCCTGGAACGAAGGATCCGGAACGGATTCCGCCCCGGGTCCGAGACGGAACTCCGGGGCGGAATGCGTGCGGCTTACTTGGCGACGACGGCCAGCACGTCGCGAGCCGACAGGATCAGGTACTCCTGGCCGGCGTACTTGATCTCGGTTCCGCCGTACTTGCTGTAGATGACGACGTCGCCTTCCTTGACATCGAGGGGGATGCGCTTCTCACCCTCGTCGTCCCAGCGGCCGGGGCCGACGGCGACGACGGTGCCCTCCTGGGGCTTCTCCTTCGCCGTGTCCGGGATGACCAGGCCGGAGGCAGTCGTCGTCTCGGCCTCGTTGGCCTGGACGAGGATCTTGTCCTCGAGCGGCTTGATGTTCACGCTCGCCACGATGAGCCCTCCACTTTCAGGGGTTCGATGGTCCGAGGCCTCTTGTCGTCCTCGGACAGGGTTTGTTCAGTCACCACGGTGACTCCGCGCGCAGTCCCGTCGTCGCGGGTGCCGGAACTCGCTCGGCGTCGACTAGCACTCTATACACGCGAGTGCCAGCGCTCAAGGGCAGCGGGTGCTGAATGTCCCCGTGTCGCCCCGGGCGCCCCATGCTGCCATCGAAGGCCCCTCGGCCCCGGGCGGCCCTCCGGTCGACCGCGCCCGCCCGGCAACGACGGCCGGAGGCCGGCCCCCGTCCGCCCATGAGCCGGGCCCGTCCGCAACCGAGGAGACCGAATCGTGACCATTCGTATCCGGGAGATGCCCGGTCGGCCACCCCGCCGGGCAGCGGTCCCCTCACAGCCCACTCCCCCGCCACTGTGCTCGCCCTGCGAGCCGGAAGAACGCCTCCGAGCTGGCACAACAGCGGAGCTGCCGGACTCGGCCCGCCTCCGCCACCGACGTCCGGCGGCCTGTCCACGGGCGGGGTAGCCGGGCCTGCGGCGCGGCCGGAAGGACGGGGATCGCCGGTTTTCGACGAGCGCTCGCGGCCACCCGTCTGTTACGTTCGGATAACGGAGACCGAACGCGTGACCATTCGGTGACATTGCGGCCTCGTCCGCGTCACTGTCCGCCGGTCACGCACGGGAGGGGAACTATGCGCACGTCGCTGGGGATTTCCACCGGCGCTTCCGGAGTGGGCTCAGCCCTCGTCGTCGAGGGGTCCGGGGATCGCACCACCGAGTACCGATTTCTCGCCGCCGATCCCGACGCAGCCGGGGATCTGGGCGACCTCGTCATCGATGCCCTCTCCCTCATGAGCACCCAGATCGACGGCCACGCCGTCCCCGACGCCGTGGCGGTGGCCTACCGCACGCCCGAGCACGCGGAGGCGATCCGCTCCGCGGCGGTGCGCGACGGCCACATCGTCCACCTGGTTCCGGAGACGACCGCCGTCTTCGCCTACCTGCACGGCACCGGCCTCGTCGACACCGCCGACACCCTCGCCGTCGCCGACCTCGGGGCATCGGGATTCACCGTCTCCGTTTTCGACCGACGGTCCGGATCGGTGCTGCGCTCGGCCCGGACCGGGGACGTCGGGGGCGACGCCGTCCGTGGCCGCGTCTACGACCACGTGCGCCGCCAGATCGGCCGCACCCGCGGCCGCATTCCGATCGACACCGCCCTGTTGACGGTGCGCTGCCAGGGCGCCCTCGAGGCCCTCGGCTCCGCGTCGGCCACCAGGGTCGAACTCGGTGACGCCGGCCCCGCGGTGCCCCTGACCCGCGCCGAACTCGACGAGATGGTGGCCGATCTCGCCGACACCGCCGCGGCGTTCACGCGACGGATCTGCGGCGGCACCGAGCCGCGGCCGCAGATGCTCGCCCTCGTCGGCGGCGCCGCGGCCATGCCGGCTCTCGCCGGAGCCGTGACCTCCGCGTTCGCGGGGACCGCCGTGACGGTGCCGGAACCGGCCACGGCAGCGGCCCACGGTGCCGCGCTGCTCGCCGCGTCGTCACGCCTCGCGTCGTATCCGCCGGTGGGCGCCTCGGCGCCGACGCCGAGCACCCCCGGGGGCAAGGTATCCGGCGCACTCGCCGGGGCGCTGGTCGTCGGTGCGCTCGTCGCCGGCTACGCGACCGACCGGATCGCGTCCGACGACACGCCCGTCTCCCCCGCCGGCACCAGCGACCAGGCCACCACCCAGCCTGCGGCGGCGGTTCCCGACACCGGACACACGCAGATCCCCTCCGAGGATCCTCACGCCACCGTCACCACGACGGCTCCGGACAACGGTTACGCACGCACGCCCGCGCCGGACCCCTACCCCACCGGGTCGCTACCCCCGACGAGCACCTCGGCGACGACCACGCCGCCCAGCACGCCGGAGTCGACCACCACCGACCGGCCCGAGTCGCCCCCGGAGGCCCCGGGCACCGACCGGCCGTGGCAGTTCCCGGGAACCCTGCCGAGCGTTTCGTTGCCGACCGTCCCGCTGCCGACACCGCCCGGTACGACACCGCCCGAGAGCACGACACCGAGCCCGACGACGTCCGCGCCGACGACCGAGTCCGCACCCGCCGAGACGACGACCGACACCTCCTCGACCGCCGCCCCGGCGGAGGGAACGACGAGTTCGTCCCCGTTGCGCATCGAACCGTCGCCGGTCGGCTGAGCCGCACCGGCCGATCCCCCGCAGCGGACGGTCAGGCCGGCACCTGGGCGATCTCGACCGGCAGCCCGGGGTCGGTCCCGACGGTGAGCGCGGACGGCTGCGCACCTCCGGCGATCAGGTGCGCCCCCAGCGCCGCGATCATCACCCCGTTGTCGGTGCACAACCGCGGCCGCGGCACCCGCAGCGTGATCCCCGCGGCGGCGCAGCGCTCCTCGGCGAGTTCCCGCAAGCGGGAATTGGCGGTGGCCCCACCCCCGAGGACCAGGGTGTCCACGCCCACATCCTGCGCGGCCCGCACCGCCTTCATCGTCAGCACGTCGGCCACCGACTCCTGGAAACCGGCCGCCACGTCCGCGAGCGGGACGGGCTCGCCGGCGCGCTCGCGCGCCTCGACGAACCGCGCGACGGCCGTCTTGAGCCCGGAGAAGGAGAAGTCGTGCCGGGCGTCGCGCGGCCCCGTCATCCCCCGCGGGAACACCACCGCGGTGCGGTCGCCGTCCTGCGCGGCCCGGTCCAGCGCCGGACCGCCCGGAAAACCCAGCCCGAGCAAACGCGCCACCTTGTCGAAGGCCTCCCCGGCCGCGTCGTCGACCGTGGTGCCGAGCTCGACGATCGGCGTGCGGCCGAGGTCCTCGACGTGTAGCAGGTGCGTGTGCCCGCCGGAGACCAGCAGCGCCACGCACGGCGGCATCGGCCCGTGCTCGATCGTGTCCACCGCGACGTGCCCGCCGAGGTGGTTGATCGCGTAGAACGGCACGTCCCACGCCGCCGCGTAGGCCTTGGCTGCGGCGACACCGACGAGCAGCGCACCGGCGAGGCCGGGACCGATCGTCACGCACACGGCGTCGGGCTTGGCGATCCCGGCCGCGGCGAGCGCCCGTCGCATGGTCGGGACGATCGCCTCGAGGTGTGCGCGGGACGCGATCTCCGGGACGACGCCGCCGAACCGGGCGTGTTCGTCGACGCTGGAGGCCACCTCGTCGGCGAGCAGTTCGAGGGTGCCGTCGCCGACCCACCGGACGATGCCGACGCCCGTCTCGTCGCACGAGCTCTCGATGCCCATCACGATCACGACTGTGACTCCTTCCGCCGGTCCGGCCGGCACATGGTGTACGCGTCGGCGCCGCTCGGCTGGTAGTACCGCTTTCTGGTCCCGACGATCTCGAAACCCTCCCGGCGGTACAGCGCGATCGCCGCGTCGTTGTCGGTGCGCACCTCCAGGAACACGGGGCCGCCCCAGGCGTCGGCCGCCCGCAACAGCTCGGCGAGCAGCGCGCCACCGACGCCGCGGCGCCGCTGCTGCGGGTCCACACCGATGGTGTGGACCTCGGACTCCGGATGGATTCCGGTGCCGAGACGGGCGAGACCGGCGTAGCCGATCAGCCGGCCTTCGTCGTCGCGGGCGGCGACGTAGTGGTTCTGCGGCGCCGCCAGCTCGGCGCGGAAGGCGCCGGCGCTCCACGGGTCGTCGCCGGGGAACAGGATCCGTTCCAGCTCGGCGCACCGTGCGACGTCGGACGGCTGCAGCGCGTCGACGAGGGGAAGCGGGTCGTGGGGGCTCATTTCTTCTTCCGGTCCGCCGTCTCCACCGCATCGGGCCGGCGCAGGTAGAGGGGCACCAGGGGCTCGGGCTCCACCCCGGCGAGCAGGTCCGCGACGGCGACGGCGACCAGGCCCGCCGGAGACGGTGTGGCCACCGGATGTGCGGGCAGCGCGAACAGGTCGGTGTGCGGGCGGGACCCGGCGATCCGCAGCGACGGCTCCGCCTTCAGCTCCGCCGGCTTGCACACGCCCGGCCCCTCGACGCGGTGGCCACCGGAGTACCGCGCCCAGTACACCTCGCGGCGACGGGCGTCGGTGACGACGAGCAGATCACCGTCGCCGTCCGTGCCGTGGACGTCGGCCGCGATCGCGTCGAGGCTGCACACGCCGTGCACCGGCACGCCGAGGGCGTCGCCGAAGGCCGCGGCGGTCGCCATACCGACACGCAGGCCCGTGAACGGGCCGGGGCCGACACCGACGACGACGGCGTCGAGGTCGGCCGGCGTGTGGCCGGTGGACGACAGGCAGTCGAGGATCTGCGGAGTCAGCACCTCGGCGTGGGCGCGTGGATTGTCCGTGACCCGCACGGCCAACGTCTCGATGTCGACGCCCCCGCGTTCACCGCCGTCGTCTACCCGGACGAGACCTGCGGTGACAGCGGGGGTGGCGGTATCCACGGCGAGAACGAGCACGAGTATCCAGAGTACCGCCGAGCGCGACGGTCACCCCACCCAGGACCAGGTGGCGGTGCGCACGTCCGAGTCCGGTTCGCGGCGCAGCCGCACCCGCAGGTGCCGCTCGGTCAGTGTCTCGACCAGCCCCTCACCCCATTCCACGACGACCACGGCGGCGGTCAGGTCGGTGTCGAGGTCCAGGGCATCGAGTTCGTCGAGGGCGTTCGGACCGTCCCCGAGGCGGTAGGCGTCGACGTGGATCATCCCCACGGGTTCGCCACCGGCGCGATCGCCGGGGCGATGCTCGCGCGCGATGACGAAGGTCGGCGAGGTGACCCGGCCCTGCACCCCCAGGCCCGCGGCGATTCCGCGGGTCAGGACGGTCTTCCCGGCACCGAGCGGACCGTCCAGGACGACGAGATCACCCGCGTGCAGTTCGCGTGCCAGGCGGCGGCCCAACGCCTCGGTGTCCTCGACCGTGGGCAGCTCGGCATACTGCTCGGTGCGTGTGCCGGTGGAGCGATCGTCACCCAATTGCGGCGCGCCTCCTGCCGGCGTCGTGGGCGAACCCGCGCTGGATGAGCCGGTCCAGCGCACCGACGACGACCTCGGGGAACTCGAGCTGGACCAGGTGCCCGGCCCCGCGGACCCGCTTGAGCTCGACGTCCGGCAACGCCGCCGCGAGCTCCTCGGAGCCGGAGAACGGGATGATCATGTCGGCGTCCCCGCACAGCACCAGCACGGGCACCTGTCCGAGCACCGGCAACGCCGCCGACTCGTCGTGCAGTTCGAGGGTGCGCAGGAAGTTCACGATGGTCAGCACCGAGGTTTCCGCCAGCATCCGGTCGGAGAACTCCACCAGCTTCGGGCTGACCACCGTCCCGTAGGACGCGGCGCGCAGGATCGGCGCGATGATCGCCTTGGCGGCCCCACGGGCGTACTGCACGAACCCCGGCGCGGTGCGCGCCAGATGCCGGAACGCGTCGATCACCGGGTTCTCGAGGTTACGGCCGATGCCGGTCTTGGTCAGCCCGGCGGCGGTGGTGGCGAGCAGGCCCACCCCGACGATGCGTTCGTCGAACAACTCCGGGCGCTGGGCGGCCAGGGCGATGGTCGTCATCCCGCCCATCGAGTGCCCGACCACGACCACCGGGCCGGTGGGGACGACGGTGTCGATGACGGTGCCCAGATCGCGGCCGAGCTGGGCGATGGTGCAGGACTTCGACGTCGACACGGCGGATTCCCCGTGGCCGCGCTGGTCGTAGAAGACCATCCGCACGTCCTTGCCCCACCGCTCCTGCAGGTGGCGCATCTGCAGATGCCAGGACTGCATGCGCAGGCAGTACCCGTGCACGAACACGATCGTCAGCGGCGCCAGGGCCGAACCCACCTCCCGGACGGCGAGGTCGACGCCGTCCTCGGTACGCACGGTGCGCTTGGGCAGCGCGAGCATCGCGTCGAAGTCTTCCTCGCCGTAGATCTCGTGCGCGGGCAGGCCCGCGGTGCGCACCGCGTACAGCCCCGCGTTCGAGCCGAGCGTGGCCAGGCTCGCACCCAACAGCCCCAAACTGCCCAACAGCGTCATCGCTGCTCGCCTCCTCCGCCACCGACGTAGGTGCGGACGGTGCGCCCGCCCACGCCGGTGACCACCTCGTAATTGATGGTGTCCAGTAGGTCGGCCCAGTCCTGCGCGGCGGGCTCGCCATGGCTACCGTCACCGAAGAAGAACGCGGTATCGCCTTCTTTTACTCCGTCCCCGTCCGGTCCGAGATCGACCACGACCTGGTCCATGCACACGCGGCCGAGCTGCGGTCGGCGGCGTCCGCCGAGCTGCACCTCGAACCGGCCGCTGAGATTACGCCGGATTCCGTCGGCGTATCCCATCGGCAGCAGGGCCACGGTGGTGTCGGCGGGCGCCACCCAGCGATGCCCGTAGGACACTCCGGACCCTGCAGTCACCTTCTTCACCAGCGCCACCCTCGTTCGCAACGTCATCGCGGGCCGGAACCCGAAGTCCCCGACCTCGGGGATCGGGGACAACCCGTACATCGCTATACCCGGTCTGACCATGTCAAAACGCAGGTCGGGGCGAGTAACGGTCGCTGCCGAGTTCGACAGGTGCACCACCTCGGGCTTCATGCCGTGGCGGCTCAGGTCGGCGACGGCCTCGCGCAGCCGGTCCCGCTGGCAGTCGATCTCGGGGTGGTCGAGTTCGTCCGCGTGTGCGAGATGGGAGAAGGCGCCGCGCAGCCGGATCGCCCCCTCCGCCCGGGCCCGGCCCAGATCCCGCAGGAACGCCGGCCACTCGTCCCGTGCCACGCCGTTGCGGTTGAGGCCGGTGTCGATCTTCGCGGTGAGCACCGCGGTCACACCCGTCTCCCGAGCCGCGGCGACGATCGACGCGAGATGCCGCGTCGACGACACCCCCAGCTCGACGCCGGCGGCGATGGCGGGGGCGAAGTCGGCGTCGACGGTGTGCAGCCACGACAGCACGGGCGCGTCGATCCCCGCGCGGCGCAGCTCGAGCGCCTCGGTCAGGGTCGTCACCCCCAGCTCCCGCGCGCCGGCGGCGAGCGCGGCCCGGGCCACCGGGACGGCACCGTGGTTGTACGCGTCGGCCTTGACCACGGCCATCACCGCCGCCTCCCCTGCGTACTCCCGCAGCCGCCGCACGTTCTCGGCCACGGCGTCGAGGTCGATCAACGCCTCGGCCTGCGGCAGGTCGTGGTGGAGGTGGTTGCGGGGTCGGGGTTCGGCCGTGGTCATGAATCTCGATCCTGCCACTGCGGACGAAGTGGCCCGCAGCACGGTGGCAGGTGTCGGGATCACGATTCGGCCATGCCCCGCAGGCTCCGCACCGCCGCGGGCACCCGATCCAGGATCGCGCTCGCCGAAGTGGGGGCGGCCCAACCGGGTTCACCGCCGCGAGCGGCGAGATCGCGACCGCCGCGAGCGGCGAGATCGTGCCCGCCGCGAGCGGCGAGATCCGCGGCGGTGGAGTGGGCGCGCGCGCCCGCCGCGGCCGCGAGATCCGGAGCCATCCCCGCGGACATCAGTGCCCCGATCATCCCGGACAGCACGTCGCCCGCGCCGGCGGTGGCCGCCCACGACCCGCCCGCCTCGTTGACGAACACGTGCCCGTCCGGGTTCGCGATCAGCGTCGACCGGCCCTTGAGCAGTACGTGAACCCGCCAGTCGGCGGCCAGTGCCCGCACCGCCGCCACCCGGTCCGGCTCGGGCCGGCGTCCGGTGAGCCGCGCGAACTCCCCGGCATGCGGTGTCAGCAGGGTCGGAGCCCGCCGGCCGCGGACCAGGTCCGGCTGCCGCGACAGCAGCGTCAGCCCGTCGGCGTCGACGAGGACGGGAAGATCGGTGGCCAGCACGTCGCGCAACGTGTCGGCCGCCTGGTGATCGGTGCCGCCGCCCGGCCCGATCACCCATGCCTGGACGCGGCCCGCCTCGGCGAACGACGGCGCGGCCACCACCTCGGGGAACCGGGCCAGCACGACGGGGGCGGCGCTGCCGGCGTAGCGGACCATGCCGGACGTCGCGGCCACCGCTGCGCCGGCGCAGAGCACGCCGGCGCCCGGGAACCGGGCGCTACCCGCGACGATGCCCACGACGCCCTGGCTGTACTTGTCGTCGTCGGCGCCCGGGACCGGCCAGATTGCTCCGATCTCGGCGGGCTCGGCCGCCACCATGCACGGCGGCGGCAGCTCGAGACCGATGTCGACGAGCTCGACCCGCCCGCACCGGGTGGGCGCGAGGGCGTGGACCGGCTTGTAGGCGCCGAATGTGACGGTCACGGCCGCGGTCACGGCCGGCCCGTCGACGGCGCCGGTGTCCGGGTCGACGCCGCTCGGGGTGTCCACGGCCACGATCGGGGCGGTGATCTGCTCGACCACCGCGGCCGCGGCCGGGCGCAGCGGGCCCCGGCCGGAGATGCCGACAACGCCGTCGAGCACGAGGTCCGGGTCACCGATCCGGTCCGGATCCGCCGGTACGGCGCGCCCGCCGGCGGCGCGCAGCGCCGCCAGTCCCGCCCGGTGCGCCCGCTCGGGGTCGAGGAGCAGCGCCGTGACCGCGACCCCGCGGCGGCGCAGGAACGCGCCCGCCCACAGGGCGTCGCCGCCGTTGTCGCCCGATCCGACGAGCAGGGTCACGCGACGACCGGCGACGGCGCCGGTGCGCGAGCGCAGTTCCGCCGCCGCGACCCGGGCGAGCCCGAACGCGGCGCGGCGCATCAGGGTGCCCTCGGGCAGGGCGGCGAGCAGCGGCGCCTCCGCCGCCCGCACCTGCTCGCACGGGTAGTAGCTGCGCATCGGGCCTCCCGCCGGGGTCGCTATTCCACCGTCACGGACTTGGCGAGGTTGCGTGGCTTGTCGACGTCGTAGCCGCGCGCCTGGGCGACCTCGGCGGCGAAGACCTGCAGCGGCACGGTCGACAGCAGCGGCTGCAGCAACGTCGGCGCGGCGGGGATCTCGATGAGGTGGTCGGCGAACGGCCGCACCGCCTCGTCGCCCTCCTCCGCGATCACCACGGTGCGGGCACCGCGGGCCTGGATCTCCCGGATGTTGCTCAGCAGCTTCGAGTGCAGCACCGCCCGGCCCTTCGGCGACGGCATCACCACGATCACCGGCAGCCCGTCCTCGATCAGCGCGATCGGACCGTGCTTGAGCTCGCCGGCGGCGAAGCCCTCGGCGTGCATGTACGCCAGCTCCTTGAGCTTGAGCGCACCCTCGAGCGCCACCGGATACCCCACGTGCCGGCCCAGGAACAGCACCGTCGACGACGCCGCCAGCTCCCGCGCCAGGCGCCGCACCGGCTCGACCGTCTCGAGCACCCGCGCGATCAGGTGCGGCATCGCGGCCAGATCGGCGTACTCGCGGGCCACCTCGTCCGGGTACTTGGTGCCGCGGGCCTGCGCCAGCGCCAACCCCACCAGGTAGTTCGCGGCGACCTGCGCCAGGAACGCCTTGGTCGAGGCCACCCCGATCTCCGGGCCGGCCCGGGTGTAGAGCACCGCGTCGGCCTCCCGGGGGATCTGCGCGCCGTTGGTGTTGCACACCGCCAGCACCCGTGCCTTCTGATCCTTCGCGTGCCGCACCGCCTCGAGGGTGTCGGCGGTTTCCCCGGACTGCGAGATCGCCACCACCAGCGTCGACCGGTCCAGCACCGGATCCCGGTACCGGAACTCGCTGGCGAGCTCGACCTCCACCGGCAACCGCGTCCAGTGCTCGATCGCGTACTTGGCCACCAGACCCGAGTGGTAGGCGCTGCCACACGCGACGACGAACACCTTGTCCACGTCGCGCAGCTCCTGATCCGACAGCCGCTGCTCGTCGAGCACGATGCGGCCCCCGGCGAAGTGCCCGAGCAGCGTGTCGGCCACCGCGGCGGGCTGCTCCTCGATCTCCTTGAGCATGAAGTAGTCGTGGCCGCCCTTCTCGGCGGCCGCCAGATCCCAGTCGATCTCGAACGGGCGGGTCACCACGTCGGTGCCGCCGTCGAAATCGGACACCTGATACCCGTCGGCGGTGATCACCACCACCTGGTCCTGGCCCAGCTCCACCGCGTGCCGGGTGTGCTCGATGAACGCGGCCACGTCCGAGGCCACGAACGTCTCGCCGTCGCCGACCCCGACGACCAGCGGCGTCGACCGGCGCGCCGCGACGATCGTGTCCGGATGGTCGGCATGGGTGAACACCAGCGTGAAGGCCCCCTCGAGCCGGCGCAGCACCGACAGCGCACTGGCCTCGAAGTCCCCCGCGGTCGGCCCGTCCGCATACGCCCGGGCCACCAGATGCACCGCCACCTCGGTGTCGGTGTCGCTGGCGAACTCCACCCCGGCCTTCTCGAGCTCCACCCGCAGCGGCGCGAAGTTCTCGATGATGCCGTTGTGCACCACCGCCACCTTCCCCGACCCGTCCCGGTGCGGATGCGCATTGCGGTCGGTGGGACGACCGTGCGTGGCCCACCGGGTGTGCCCCATGCCGGTGGTGCCGGCGAAGTGCTCCACCCCCACCTCGTCGAGCTCGGCCTCGAGATTGGCCAGCCGGCCCGCCTTGCGCTCGACGGCCAGGCCGCCCGCACCGTCCAGGACCGCCACACCGGCCGAGTCGTAGCCCCGGTACTCCATCCGCCGCAGTGCCTCCACCACGACATCGAGAGCCGGGCGATGCCCGACGTACCCCACGATTCCGCACATGGTTAGCAGGGTACTGGTCCGCGACCCGCCGGTAACAACTCGTCCACGTCCCGGCGGGTGGCACGCTCGAAGCTGATCATCGGCTAACGTTCACGCCGTGGCGGCGAAACCGAAATCCCTGGCCCAGCGGCTCTCGAAGCGCGGACCGCACACGGTGCTGCGCGGCAACCTCGCTCTCGCAGGTCAGCCGGGCATCGTCTACACCCCCGCCGAGGGCTTCGGCCTGCCCGCCGTCGCGTTCGGCCACGGCTGGATGACCGGTCTCGACAAGTACTCGGCGCTGTTCGAACACCTCGCCTCGTGGGGCATCGTCGTGGCCGCCCCGAGCACCGAACGCGGGCCGATCCCGTCGCACCTGGGCCTGGCCGCCGACCTCGGCACCACCCTCGACATCTGCGTGGGCGTGCGCCTGGGCACCGGACGGATCAGCGTGCACCCCGACCGTCTCGGCCTGATCGGCCACGGCATGGGCGCGGGAGCTGCGGTACTTGCGGCGTCCCGGCGCGACGTGGCCGCCGTCGCCGCGCTCTACCCGGCCCCGACGTCGCCGCCGGCCTCGGTCCTGGCCGCGCGTGTGCACGCGCCCGGGCTCGTGCTCGCCGCCGAGAAGGACCTCGGCTCGATGGGCAGTGATGCCGTCGCCGTCGCCCAGGCCTGGGGCGGCGAGATGCTGATGCGGTCCGTCCACAAGGCCACCGACGACGGCATGATCGAGGGCCGCCGCCTGCTCGCCTTCCTCGGCGTCGGCGGCGCCCAGCGCAACACCCAGAAGGTCACCCGCGCGCTGCTCACCGGATATCTGCTGTACCGGCTCGCCGGCGACAAGACCTACGCGCCGTTCGCCGACCCCGAGGCCGAGCTTCCCGGCTCGGAGGTGCTCACCGAGCCCGACGCGATCGACCGCGAGCTCGGCACTCAGATCAACCAGCTGCTCGGGCGATAGAACTCCTCTTCGACGGCCGGCGCCGGCCCGCGCGTCGCGCCGGCGGCGAGTTCACGGGGTTCCCGGAGGCGCCGCAGGTTCTCGAGCCGGCGCTCGACCGCGTCCCGGTGCTCGGCGACGATGTGTTCGAACCGTCCGGTCACAGCGGCCCCGCCTCCGCCAGGACCACGCCGTCGGCAGGCTCCTCCTCGGGGCCCGCTTCGACGCTCTCACCAGCAGGTTCCGCCGACGCGGGCCGCCGCGCGGGGGTGTCCGCCCGCGTGCCGGGCATCCCGGCCGGCGCGGGACCGAGCGCTCCGCCGTCACCTGGTTCGTCCGGTCGCCGCGGCTCGTCGGGCGGTGTGGGCGGCGTGTCGTCGCCCACACCGGCGCCGGGTGTGTCGGGGTCCGTTCCCGTCCCTCCGGCGGCGGGGGCCGGGGTCTCGGGGGCGGGTGTGCGCGACGGCGGGTGTGCCGGATCCGGCGGCGGCGACGACAGCGGACGCTCCGGCTGCGGTTGCGGCGGGCCGGCCGGCTCGACGGCCTCGGAAACCTCTTCCACCACGGTCGTGGCCAGACCGAGGACCGCGCCTGTGAGTTCGCCCACGGCCGTCGCCAGCCGCAGCCCCGCGGCCACCAGGTCCGTCGCCGCCCCACACGGCGACCACGGATCGGTCACCGGAGCCACGCTCCGCGGGCCGGGATCCGGCGGCGCCAGCGTCGCGGCGAGTTCGGCGAGTACCGCCCGCACCGCTCGGTCGGTGTCGTCGCACAGGTCGAGGAACGACTCGACGGCCGTCTCCACCCCGGGCCGGAACACCTCGTCGCGCCACCGCCCGCACCATTGCGTGACAGCCGCGCGTTCGGGGGCCGGGCCCAGCGCCGAATCCCAGGCGGCGAGCTGGGCTGTCGTCGGGCCGTCGCCGCCCGCGGCGCCGGCCAGAATCGCGTCGATCTCCTCGACGGTGCGCCCGCCGACGGTCGTGTCGGCGAACTCGGCGGCCGCCCGGGACTTCTCCTCGACGATCGCGAGCACCGCGGCCGCCGCGTCGGTCAGCGCGCGACGTGCGGCGCCGAGCCGTGCCTGCAGGTCCTCGCCGACCGCCACATGACGGTCGAGCGCGTCGGCCGCACCCACCGCCCCGCCTCCGGTCCAGGCCGCCGCCAAGGCGTCGACGTAGGAGCGCTGCCGCGCGACCTCGGCACCCAGGGCACCCTCGAGCCGGGCGAACACGTCGGCGTCCGCGAGCAGGACGGCCGGATCCGTGCCGCGCTGCTCGTCGTAGCGTTCCCGCAACTGCGCACAGGACGGCAGGCCGGGGGCGCAGCGCTCGGCGCGGGGAAGATGCTCGGCGAAGAAGCGCAACCCGACGCGGCCCCCGTCGAGCACCAGGTCGAGCCGCTGCCCGCCCCCGGTCACCGGCCTCCTCCGGTCACCGGTGCCCCGTCGGCGGCAGGTCGACGGCCCGCAGGACCGACTCGGACTCCCGCTCCAGCCACGCGTACCCCCCGGCCGCGCGCCGCAGCGCCTCCGCGCGGGCGGCCGTCGCCGCCGACCACTCCGCGACCGCCCGATGCAGCCCGTCGTAGCGCGCTCGCACGACCTCGGCCTCGGACCGGTAGCGGTCGCCGGCCGCGTCCGGACCGAAGCCGACGGCGCGGCACGCACGCGCATGCCAGTCGATCTCGGCGGCCGAGTCCGCCAGGCCCTCGGCGATCACCCGGACCGCCGCACCGTCGAGCCCCACCCCGTCACGCACCGCGCCGCCCCCTCCCTCGTCCCCCCAGGTGGTTCGACGCAGCGGGAGGCGGATCGGTTCCCCGGCGGGGCAGAGCCGACAGATGGAGGCCGACAGATGGAGGCCGACAGATGGAGGCCGTCGGATCGGTGCCGTCAGACGGAGGCGACCGCTCCCGCGAGACGATCGGCGAGAGCACGGGCCACCGCGTCGTCGGCGGCCTCGACCATCACCCGGACCAGTTGTTCGGTGCCCGACGGACGCAGCAGCACCCGCCCGGTCTCCCCCAGTTCCCGCTCCACGGCGGCAACGGCGTCCGCGACGACGGAAGCCTTGGCCACCGCGGCCTTGTCCGACACGGGCACGTTCACCAGCACCTGCGGCAGGGTGCGCATGACCGCGGCGAGCTCCGCGAGGGGCGAAGCGGTCGCGACCATCCGTTCCATGAGGCGCAGGCCGGTGAGCACCCCGTCGCCGGTGGTTCCCAGGGCCGGCAGCACGATGTGGCCGGACTGTTCGCCGCCGAGGCTGAACGAGCCGCGGCGCAGCTCCTCGAGCACGTATCGGTCGCCGACGCCGGCGGTCACGACCGTGATCCCGGCCTCGCGCATCGCCAGGTGCAGGCCGAGGTTGCTCATCACAGTGGCGACGAGCGTGTCGGCGTGCAGCTCGCCGGCCTCGCGCATCCCGAGGGCGAGGATCGCCATGATCGCGTCGCCGTCCACCACGGTGCCCGTCGCATCGACCGCGAGGCACCGGTCGGCGTCGCCGTCGTGCGCGAGACCGAGGTCGGCGCCGTGCTCGACGACCGCGGCCCGGAGGCCGTCGAGATGCGTCGAACCGCAGCCGTCGTTGATGTTGAGCCCGTCCGGGTCGGCGTGCAGCGCGACGACCGTGGCCCCGGCCGCGGCGTACGCGGCCGGCCCGACGCGCGACGCAGCGCCGTTGGCGCAGTCCACCACGACCGTCAGGCCCGTCAGCGGCATGCGCACCGCCGTCGCGAGGTGGGCGAGGTAGCGGTCGGCGGCGTCGTCGGCGGTCCGCACCCGGCCGATGCCCGCGCCGGTGGGGCGGGCGACCCCGCCCGCACCGTGCAGCATGGCCTCGATACGGTCCTCGACGGCGTCGTCGAGCTTGTGACCGCCGGCCGCGAAGATCTTGATGCCGTTGTCCGGCATGGGGTTGTGCGACGCGGAGATCATCACGCCGAGGTCGGCGTCGTAGGCCCCGGTCAGGAACGCGACAGCCGGGGTGGGCAGCACCCCGACGGACAACACGTCGACGCCGGCCGCGGTCAGGCCCGCGGTCACGGCGGCCTCGAGCATCTCCCCGCTGGCACGGGGGTCGCGGCCCACCACCGCGACGGGGCGCCGGCCCTCGGCACCGCCTGCCAGCACGGTCGCGGCCGCCCCGGCGAGCCGTACCGCCAGTTCGACCGTGAGCTCGGCGTTCGCCAAGCCTCGCACGCCATCGGTGCCGAACATCCGACCCATCGAGCAAAGTCCTCCACGTCGAGAAATGCGGTCTCCGCCGTCCGCGGGCGCCGCCTGCTGTCGCAAAAAGTACGTCAATGCACGAGAGCAGGCGTCCGGTAGGGAATTCTCTACCGGCGCCTGCTCTCGTGGTCGAACAGGAGCCGAGGCTGACGAGGTCAGCGTCGGCGGCACATCAGCGCTTGGAGTACTGCGGTGCCTTACGGGCCTTCTTCAGGCCGTACTTCTTGCGCTCGGTGGCACGCGGGTCACGCGTGAGGAAGCCGGCGCGCTTGAGCGCGGGGCGATCCTCGGCGGTGACCTCGATCAGCGCGCGGGCGATGGCCAGGCGCAGGGCGCCGGCCTGACCCGACGGGCCGCCGCCGTGCAGGCGGGCATGCACGTCGAACTGCTCGGTGCGCTCGACCGTGACCAGCGGCGACTTGACGAGCTGCTGGTGCACCTTGTTCGGGAAGTAGTCCTCGATGGTGCGGCCGTTGAGCACGAAGTTGCCGGTGCCGGGCACGAGGCGGACGCGGACGACGGCCTCCTTGCGGCGGCCGACGGTCTGCACCGGGCGGTCGAACACGATCGGCGCGGGAGCCGGAGCGGCCTCCTCGGCCACGTACTCGTCCGCGGCGACCTCGACGTTCTCGGCGTCGGTGTACTCGTCGCTGTAGTTCTCGTTCACGTTCTCGGTCACTGCGCCACCTGCTTGATTTCGAACGGCACCGGCTGCTGCGCGGTGTGCGGGTGGTTCGGGCCCGCGTAGACCTTCAGCTTCTTCGCGATCGCGCGACCGAGCTTGTTCTTCGGGAGCATGCCGGTGACGGCCTTCTCCACCAGACGGTCCGGGTTCTTCTCCAGAACCTCACCGACGGTGCGGGACCGGAGGCCGCCCGGGTAGCCGGAGTGGTTGTACAGGAGCTTGTCCTGCTTCTTGTTGCCGGAGATGGCAACCTTGTCCGCGTTGATGATGACGACGAAGTCGCCACCGTCCACGTGGGGGGCAAAAGTGGGCTTGTGCTTGCCGCGGAGCAGGTTCGCCGCCTGCACCGCGAGGCGGCCGAGCACCACGTCGGTGGCGTCGATGACGTGCCACTGGCGGGTCACGTCGCCGGCCTTCGGTGTGTACGTAGACACAGATCTTCCTCGTCTATCGTTTCGCTGCTGGCCCGCGCGCCGCCGATGATCGCTTCCGGCGGCCAGTTGGGACCCGAGAAGCGACGTTCGCCGCGCACGAGGCAACGACGACGGACGACACGCCAACGGCACACGATACCGGGGAGGTGTGTGCACGGTCAAAACAGCACGACGTCCCGGCGGCCTCTCCACCACCGGGACGTCGCTCGCTACTCGTGTCGCCTCAGGCCTGCCACCTCCGTGCCAGCTCGGATTCGACGCTGCGCATCTCGTCGTTGCCCCGCGCCACGGCGACGGCGATCTGGTCGAGCAGCAGATTCAGCTCGGCGGATGCCCGATCCCACTTCTGCTGGGTGACGTGGTACTCGGACCGGGCCTGCCCGTCCCAGGTCTGCACCAGCGGCTCGACCTGTGACCTGATCCGGTCGAGCGTGTCGTTCATGCCGCGCTGCAGTCCGACGACGCGGGTGTGCAGGTCGTCGATGCCACCGAAGTCCTGCCGGATCACATCGGGTCCACTCATTCGTTCGTTCTCCTCGAGTCGTGAGTCGTGTTGTGCGCACGGGCCGATGCGCGGTTCCGCACCGGCCCGCCCGCAGCGGCGTCAGTAGCTGCCGTGGAGGCTGTCGCCGAGGACGTTCAGCGACTGCGCCTGGGCCTGGACGGTGTCCTCGTACGCCCGGCCGTTGGTACGGATGCCGGCGACGATCGCGGCCAGTGCCTCGTTGAGCTGGAGGGCGCTGCGGTCCCATCGCGACATCACGTCGGTGAACGCCATCCCCGACCGGCCCTGCCATACGTCCGGCGACGACGACACGGTGGTGCGCAGCGCACCGAGCAGTTGCTCGAGTTCTCCGTGGGAGTCCTCGATCTGCCGCGCCGCCGTCTCCATGGTCGCGACGTCGGTCGCCACCCGATTCGAACTGCCCTGCCCTGGTTGCGTCACGCCTGTCTCCTCCGTCGTCCCGCGTCCCGTATCCCTCCGGCCCACCGTGGCCGAAGCCGGTTCGCGCCTACATCCGATTGGACGCAGCGCCTGTCCGCCGGGTTCCCCTGCTCGGCGAACGGGGCGATCCGCTACTCCACCGTCACAGTGTGGACGGCCTGCTCGCATTCGTTCTTGATTCCCGCCCATTCGTCGACGAGGAATTGGCATCCGACCGCCACCTGCATGCCGGACTCGACCACGACGAACCAACGCACGAGCGAGAATTCGTCCGGCGCCTCCACGTAGGCGATCACCGGGCGGTCCGCGAAGGTGGTGTCGGGGTCGAGGTCACGGATCACCGGGGAACGTTCGTCCGCGCGCCGGGCCAGCACCTCCCCCACGCCGGCCAAGTCCATATCTTCGCGAAGAAGACTGTGCACCAGCACTATTCGCCGATCCCTCCCGCCGGCGGGGACGAGTTCGACGCGCTCGGCCCCGGCAGGCACAGGGTCGCGGACCCTCCAGTCCCCCGGCAGTTCCAGCCGGACGGGCCCGAGTTCGTGACGAACCGAAGGTGGGCGCGGCATGGGCTGTCTCGTCGCCGAGGACTCATCGGCCGAGTCGCCGGCGACGGGAACCTCCGCGCCCACCGCGGGCAGGTCCGCGCCCTGTCCTGCAGTCCACACCCAGCCGGCCGTCGCGGCCACGACGGCCACGACGGCCACGACGGCCCAACGGATCCGGCGGACGGGCCGGGTCGACCGGGAGGCCGGCACGGTGTGCAGCCACTGTGGGAGCGGCTCCGTGTCCCCCGACGGGACGGCCGGGGGTTCCGGCACCGCGGCCAGCACCTCGGACGCGGCGACCGGTATCACCCGGATGCCGCGGCCGAGCCGCTCGGCGATCCGCTCGCACAGCGGAATTCCGGGCGGCTCGCCCGGAATCCCCGTCACGAGGACGACATCCGGATCGACGGAACCGCACACGTTTCGCATCAGCCGGTCCAGCCGCTCGGCTCCCGCCGGCGAGTCGAGCAGTCCCTCGTCGAGGTCGGGGTCCCGCGCGATGCGGTCGACGTCGCCGCCGTCGGGGGCGCTCAGCACCGCCATTGTCACGCCGGCGCCGTCGACCTCCGCGACCGCGCATCGCTCGCCGTCGCCCACAGGCGCGGCGCGGCGCGCGGCCACCGCGGCGGTCAGGAGGACGGCATTTCGCGCGACCTGCCGGGCGGCCGTGTGCAACTCCTCCCGCCGACGTTCGCCCCACTCGGTGGGATGGACCACCACCACCGTGTCGAGGCCGGCCGGCGCGCCTGCCGTCGCCGCGACGTACCCGAGCAGGGTCGCCAGCGGCGCATCGTCGTCCGTGGGGACACGGCCGGGAGCCGATGCGGGAATCGTCACGGTCCGATCGGACCGCCGCGCGTACACCCGACCCGGGACGACCTGCAGGTGCAGCGCGTGGACGTCGCTCATTGCGGCGGCAGCCACGCCGTCTGCACGAGCGTCTCCCCGTCGCGTTGCACGAGGATGCCCCGTCCGGGCGGCATCGGGCGCGGACGCGCGGTGCCCACGAGTGCTCCCTCCTCTCGATTGCCGCTCATCACGAGGCCGGCCGCCGACAATTCCCGCAGCCGCGCGATGACCGGCTCGAAGAGAGCCCGCCCGGCTCCCCCGGAGCGGCGCGCCAGGACGAGGTGCAGCCCGACGTCCTTGGCCTGGGGCAGATACTCCAGCAGGGGCGTCAGCGGCGACTGGCTCGCCGCGGAGACGAGGTCGTAGTCGTCGACGACGACGAACACCTCGGGTCCCGACCACCAGGAGCGCTCACGCAGTTGCTGCTGGGTGACGTCGGGACCGGGCATCCGCCGCTCGAACACCGCCGCGAGGTCGCGGGCCATCGCCGACAACGTCACCGCGGACGGCGCGTATCCGCCGAGATGCTCACCCTCGACGACGCCGAGCAGGGTGCGCCGATAGTCCCCGACGATGATGCGGGCCTGTGCGCCGGTGTGGGACTCCACGAGGCTGCGGCAGATGCCGCGCAGCACGGTCGTCTTGCCGCAACCCGAGTCACCGAAAACGAGCAGGTGAGGCTGCTCGGAGAAGTCGATCCCCACGGGGGCCAGTTCGGCTTCGTCGATGCCGACGGGCACGAAAAACCGCCGCTCCCCGGGCGCGCCACCGGCAGCCGATCGGTCCGCGAGCGCCGCGAGCACCCCGGCCCGATCGACGCGATCGGGAAGCATGCGCACGGGCGGGGCGGGGCGGCCCGGTGCGGCCGCGGCGACGGCGGCCACCGCGTCGGCCAGTCCCGCCGCGAGGTCGACGACCTCGGAGCTGCCGTCCACACGCGGCAGCGCGGACAGCACGTGCAGTCCGTGGCGGTCGATGCCCCGGCCCGGGCGGCCCTCCGGCACCGCCGCCGCCTTCTTGCGGCCGTACTCGGAATCGGCGGGGTCGCCGAGGCGCAGCTCGAGGCGGGTCCCGAGATGGTCCCGCATCGCCGGCCGCACGTCGCCCCACCGCGGTGCGGTGAGCACCACGTGGATGCCGAAGGACAACCCCTGCGCCGCCAGCACGCCGACCTGCGGCTCCAGCGCCTCGAAATCCTGCCGGATGCTGGGCCAGCCGTCGATCACGAGGAACACGTCGCCGAAGGCATCGACGTCCGCGGCCGGACCGCCGCCCTCCCGGCGGCGGCGCAGTTCGGCCATCGACTCCAGGCCCAGCGCGCCGAAACGACCCTCCCGGCGCCGCAGCAGGGCAGTCAGTTCGGCGATCGTCCGGCGCACCCGGTCGGCGTCGAGCCGGTTGGCGACCGACCCGACGTGCGGAAGGCCCGCGAGCCCGGCGAGGGATCCGCCCCCGAAGTCCAGGCAGTAGAACTGGACCTGCTCGGGAGTGTGCGTCATCGCCATCGACAGGACGAGGCTGCGGAGCACCGTCGACTTGCCGGAGCGCGGCCCTCCGACGACGACCACGTTGCCCGCCGAGCCGGCGAGATCCACCAGCAGCGGATCCCGCCGTTGCTCGAACGGGCGGTCCACGATGCCGATCGGCGTGCGCAGGGTGCTCCGCGGCAGCACGTCGCCGGTGAGCAGAGACCGCGGGACCAGTCGGTCCAGGCTCGGCGCGGCGTCGAGGGGCGGCAGCCAGACCTCGTGCGCGGGGGTGCCGTGACCCCGCACCCGGCCGATCAGGACATCGAGCACGGAGCGGCTCTCCTCCGCCGGGACCGGATCCACGCCGGGCTCGGCCGGCCCGGGACCCGGTTCGAGGTGCGCGAGGGGTACTTCGGCCGTGGTGAACAGCCGCGGCCGGGAGGTCGCCGTGCCCGGCCTGATCACCGACCGGCCCGAGCGGCGGGGCTCGTAGGGACCCGACACGTAGGCGGCCGCGAACCGCACGATCTCCGCCGAGTCGCACTTGAGGTATCCGGTGCCCGGCGACGGCGGCAGATGGTAGGCGTCGGGGACTCCGAGAACGCTTCGGGACTCGTTGGCCGAGAAGGTCTTCAAGCCGATTCGGTAGGAGAGGTGACTGTCGAGTCCGCGCAGCCGGCCCTCGTCGATCCGCTGACTGGCCAGCAGCAGATGCATGTGCAGGGATCGTCCCAGCCGTCCGATCGCGGCGAAGAGTTCCGCGAATTCCGGTTGTTGCGTGAGCAGCTCGGAGAACTCGTCCACGACGACGAACAACGCCGGCAACGGAGCCAGCGCGGCACCGCCGGCCCGGGCGCGCTCGTAGTCGCCCACATTCGCGAAGTTCCCTGCCGCGCGCAGCAGTTCCTGCCTTCGGTTCATCTCGCCCTCGAGGGCGTCCTTCATCCGGTCGACCATGGCCAGTTCGTCGGCGAGGTTGGTGATCACCGCCGCGACGTGCGCGGCCGACTCGAGCCCGAGGAAGGTTGCGCCGCCCTTGAAGTCGACGAGGACGAGATTCAGTGCATCGGGGGGATGCGTCGCGATCAGACCGAGCACCAGGGTCCGCAGCAGTTCGGACTTCCCGGACCCGGTGGCGCCGATACAGAGTCCGTGCGGCCCCATCCCGCCCTCGGCAGCCTCCTTCAGATCCAGTTCGACCGGTGCACCGTCGGTTCCGATTCCGATCGGCACGCGCAGCCGGTCGCGGCCCCGTCGCGGCGACCACGCCCGCTCCGGATCGAACTGTGCGACGTCACCGAGACCGAGCAGGTCTTCCCATGGCGCCGAACGATTCTCCCCGTTGCCGGACTCGGCGACCCGCTGGGCGGCGCGGTACGGTGCCAGGCGCCGCGCCGCCGTCTGCGCCTGCGCGACGCTCGCTCCGTCCGGGACCGCGAAGGTCTCCACGCGTTCGCCGGCGCGCGCACCCAATCGGCCCTCACCGACGACGAGTTCGAGCCCGCGGGTGGCCGACAGCCGGGGCATCGACGCGGACAGGTCCAGGACCGTGACGGAGTCGAGCCCGTCGTCGAGGATCCCCGACCCGGAGCCGGGTACGCCACCGTCGATCACGATCACCAGTTGGGGCACACCGTCGACCGGTGGGGTGTTGCGGACGAACCGGCCGCGGCCCGTCAGGCGGTCGGCGAACGCGGTCTCGAGATCCCGGACCGAGCCGAACACGGTGCGGGCGCTGCCCGCACCGTCGGCGATCTCGGGGTTCTGGGCGTGCGGCAGCCACTTGACCCACTCCCACTCCGGGGCGGTGTCCGGACCGCACACCACGGCGATCCGCAGCACGTCCGTGCTGTGGAAGGTGCACAGTTGCAGCAGCATCGCCCGCACCAGATCACGGGCCGCGGGGCGATCGCCGCCGAGCGACACCGCCGCGAACCCCCGCAACGACACCGCGGTCGGCAGGGCCGGTACGACCGAGTGCGCGCGCACGAACCGGCGCAGCGACACGGCCGCCACCGGTTCGAGGTCCTCGACGGGACCCGTGTCGGGGGCGATCAGCCGGGTTGCGAGGCGCTGGCCGCTGAGCCCGACCCGCACGTGGCAGAAGTCGGCGTCGGCTCCGTCGCGTTCCCACATGCGCACCGTTCCCGCGAGCGTCCACAGCACGGCCGGGTCGGGGTGCGTCCACTCCAGGGCCCTCCGCTGCCGGTCTGCGGTGTCGTGGACCTCCCGCCGGAGCTGATCGAGATACCGCAGGTAGTCCTTGCGGTCCTCGTCGGCCTCGGCCGCTTTCGCCCCGCCTCCGCGGCCGCCGCCGGCGAGCATGCCCACCATCGAGACGATCATCATGAGCGGGAAGACGAGCGACATCGGACTTCGCGCCATCCCCGAACCGAACATCAGCGCCACCATGCCGATCATCGCGGCGACCATCACGACGGGCAGCAGCTTCGCCAGGAGATTTCCCGGCGACGAACGCGGAATCTCCGGCGGGGCCTGCATTCTCACCTCGCCCGCCGGCACGCGTGGCACCTCGCGCCGCGGCCTGCGCACGAACCGCACCGTGCTCACACCCCACCCCCGACCCGCACCGTGCTCACACCCCACCCCCGACCCGCACCGTGCCGGCCGTCCTCACGACGGCCGTCCCCCCACGGTCGACGAAGGGTAACGCACCCCTGCGACATCGGCACGCAGGCGGGCGCGAAGACGGCCTGCGCGAAGCGATGTCGTATCGTCTCCGCGAGGTCCGGGCGACACCGGGCGGGCGAGCCCGGCCCGGACCGCAGCACGGTCGGGGGACGACGGGGGGATGGACGATGACGGCTGCGCACACCGAACCGGGGCGGATCGGCGCGCCCGAACTCTGCCGCGTGACCGTGCTGGCCCAGCACACACAGGTCGACCTCGCGTTACCCGCGGACGTCCCTGTCGCACTGCTCGTGCCGGGGGTCGTCGATCTCGTCACCGCCCACCGGTCCCACAACGACTTCGACGCCTCCTCCGAGCGGGTCGAGCCCGAGGCGTGGGCGCTGGCCCGTCTCGGATCGTCGCGTCTCGCCGCCGCGCTGAGCCTGCACGAGCACGGCGTCCGGGACGGGGACCTGCTGGTGCTCGAGCACGCGTCGGCACCTGCGCCACCCCCGCTGTTCGACGACGTGACCCACAGCGTCGCGACGGCGGACGAGGCCGGCGCGGGCCGCTGGTCGCCGCGTGCGGCGGCCGCGGTCGCGGCGGTCGTCGCCCTGTCCGCGACGGTCGTCGGGGTGGGGGCCCTGCTGCGACTTGCCTCCCCGGACGGCCGGACGGCCGCCGGTGCCGGCTGCGCCGCGCTCGCCGCCCTGCTCCTGCTCGCCGGGATCCTGCTCGGGCGGGCCCGCGACGACCACCGCACCGCGGCGCTCCTGTGCGCCTGCGCAGTCCCGGCCGCCTTCGCCACCGGAATTCTCGTGGTGCCCGGCTCTTTCGGACCGGCGCACCCCATGCTCGGGGCGGTCCTGTCGGGGGCGGTGGCGACCCTGGTCCTGCTGCTGACCGCCGTCGGAAGGGCGCCCTTCACCGCGGTCGCCGCCGTCGCCGCGACCGCCGCGGCCGCATTTCTCGTCGCCGCCTCGACCGGGATCTCCGCCTCCGCGGTCGGCGCCGGTGTCGTCGTCACGGCCCTGCTGACGGTGACATTCGCACCCCGCCTCGCCATGAAATTCGCCGACCTGCCGTTGCCGCCGGTGCCCGGTCCCGGGACCGGGACCGGGACCCCCGCGCCGCAGACCGAAGACGGCAGGGACGGACCGGGCTCCCCGGACGGCGGGGACCGGTCACTGCCCGATCCCAGCGAGCTGGCGGCGGCCGCCGCGCGGGCACGCGACCACCTCACCGGGCTGATCGGTGCGGGAGCCGTTCTCGTCGTCGCGGGCGCATGGTGTGCCGCGGCGCCGCTGTCCGGCGACGGTCTCCGCTTGCCCGGCACCGCCCTCGCCGTCGCCGCGGCGGCGGTGATCATGCTGCGCGGCCGCACCTACACCGATGCGCGCCAGGCGACGTTGCTGGTGGCAGGCGGCGCAACCGTGCCGGTGGGCCTGCTCGGCGCGGCCGCGGTCGGCGGATCCGCGCCGCCCGTCGTCGTGTTCGCCCTCGCCCTTGCCGTCGCGACCGCAGCGCTGGTGTTCGGCGTGGTCGCGCCGCGACGATCGTTCACGCCGGTGCAGCGCCGCGCCGCCGAAGTGGTCGAGTACGCGGTGATCGCGACGATCGTGCCGTTGGCCTGCTGGGTCACCGGGCTCTACGCCGCCGTCCGCGGGTTCTGACGTGGCCCGCGGCGCACGCCTCGTTGTCGTCGCCCTGGTGCTGACGGCCTCGTCCTTCGGAACGGCCCCGTCCGCCGCGGCGGAACCTCCGCCCGTCGATGCCGGGCGCCTGCCCCCGCCCGGGGAACCCGGGCCCGTCGACGACACCGGGCAGCGTTCGCCGTGTACCACGGTCGACGTCGCCGGCGACAGCGCCTCGATCCCGGAACCACAGCGCGTGCTGAACTTTCCGGCCGTGTGGCCGCTGAGTCGCGGGGCGGGGCAGCTCGTGGCGGTGATCGACACCGGGGTGGGCCGCAATGCGCGGCTGCCCGGGTTGGTACCGGGGGGCGACTATGTCTCCTCGGGCGATGGGACGCAGGACTGCGACGCCCATGGGACCCTGGTGGCGGGGCTCGTCGCGGCGCAGCCGGTCCCCGGGTCGGGGTTCGCCGGTGGCGCCCCGGATGCGCGGATCCTCACCGTGCGCCAGTCCAGCCGCCACTTCTCGGCGCGACGGTCGGATCCCGCCGACCACGATGCGCGCACGTCGCCCGGCTACGGCAACGTGCGCACGATGGCGATGGCGGTGCGCCGCGCCGCGGACCTCGGCGCCACCGTCATCAACATCTCCGAGGTCGCCTGCGCGCCGGCCGCGGAGGGCATCGACGACCCCGAACTCGGGGCGGCGGTGCGGTACGCGACCGAGGTGAAGGACGCCGTCGTCGTGGCCGCAGCCGGCAACGTGGAGGACCGCTGCCAGGGGTCGAACCCGCAGGGGCTCGATCCTCTCCGGCCGGGAGACGATCCGTGGCGCGCGGTCACGACCGTGGCCTCGCCGGCCTGGTACGACGACTACGTACTCACGGTCGGCTCGGTCGAGCCGGACGGGTCACCGTCGAGCTACAGCCTGCCGGGGCCGTGGGTGGACGTCGCCGCGCCCGGCAGCGGGGTGGTTTCCCTGCATCCCACCGCCGATGGCCTCGTCGACGCCTACCGGGGAGCCGAGGGCCCGGTGCCGGTGTCCGGCACGAGCTTCGCCGCGCCGCTGGTGGCCGCGACCGTCGCGCTGGTACGGGCGCGGTTTCCGCACCTCGATGCCCGCACCGTGGCGATGCGGATCGAGGCCACGGCGCACGCACCGGCGGAGGGCTGGAATCCGCGGGTGGGCCACGGCGTGATCGACCCCGTCGCGGCGGTGACCGCCCCGCCGAGGGAGCGGCGTCCGCAGGCGCCGGCCTCGGTGGCCGTCGCGGCGCCGATACCGCGGACGCCGCCGGATCACCGGCCCAGGGACGTCGCGGTCGTCGTGGCGGCGGTGGTGCTCGCGGTCCTGGGGGTGGCGGCGTCGGCGACCGCGCCGCTGCGGCGCCGTCGTCAGCGGCCGGCGCCGACCGGCGCCGGGTCGTGATCCGGCGCGACACCGTCGTGGGCGACGAGTGCCTCCGCCCGCCCGAGTGCAGGTCCCGGCGCGAACAGTTCGACGATCTGCCACGGCGCGGGCACCGGTTCGGAGAATCCCAGGGCGGTCGCGGCTTCCGCGTCGACGATCCCGTAGCGCACGCCGGTGTCGGCCACGTAGAAGAGGGCGCCGCGCCGCGCGCTGTCCGGCGCGACGGAGGTGGTCTGCACGAACGCCCCCCGGCCGGGCGCGAGGTAGGCGCTGTCGGCCTCGGGCCCGGCGCCGTCCGCCTGGGCCAGAGACACGGGCACCGCGCCGTCGGGCAGCGGCAGCACGGACCCCGCCGACACCTCGACGACGGACCGCGACCGTTCGGCCGCGCCGACCCCCGGGATCCACGTCAGGCAGGCGACGGGACGGTCGCGGGCATCGACGACGGTGGGCACGGTAGCGGGAAAGGTGTCCACCGCGAGACCCCGCACGGTCGGAGCCTCGCGCAGCACATCCGGCGCGACGGCCGGGATCTCCGCGGCGCCCTGCGAGTCGGTGAAGTGGACGATCTGCGCTGTCGCCTCGGACACCTCCTGCACGCCGTCGCGCAGCACGACGTAGAACCTCTTCCCGTCGGGCACCGCGACGCGGACCACCGAACCGACGGTCAGCGATCCGATCGGATAGCCGGGTTCGCCGCCAGCACCGGGGATCCGCGGGGCCTCGAGCCGCGGCACCTCCGGGATCGCGGCGAGCAGGCCCGGCCCGACGGGACGTGCCATGCCGGCATCGATGCCGAGGACGCGGGTGAGCGCCTGGTCCGCCAGATCCACCTCGGCGCGGGAGCCTCGGTAGACCAGATGGTGCCTGCCGTCGGCCGCGACGAGCAGGGCCTCGTCGTCGGCGAGAGGCCGCACGCGCTCGCCGTAGGCCGGCTCTCCCCCGGTGACGGTCGTTGTGACGGAACGACTTCCGTCGGTCGTCACGGTGTCGCACACCGTCCACGGCAGCGGTGCCGCGACGTGTGCCAGCGCGGACGGCGCACCGGGGATACCGACGAGGGGCCCCCGGGGCCGGGTTTCGAATTCGCCGTCGGCGACGACGGCGGGGGCCTCGGGCCGCCCGAGCACCAAACGGGCGGAGGCCAGGTTGAGTACCGGGTGGAAGGCGCCGTCGATCGTGACCAGCATCGCGCCGGAATCGCGTCCCACCACGATCGCCGCGTCACCGATCCTGTCCTGCGGGCGGAGCAGAGCGAGCGCGGCACAGCCGGCGAGGCCGACACAGGCGAGGACGGCGCCCACCGCCAGGGCACGCGACTGCGACCGCATCGGGTCGTGGATCATCCGCACGTCTCGCCGCACCAGTGCATGTTCCATGCGGCGCACCAGAAATCGGTAGCCGTTGACCTGCCAGCGCGTGGTCGGCTGCGCTCCCATCGATCCTCCCCCGTACGACGCCCCCTCCGCCGCAACACAGTACAGTTCCGCCCGGGAACGTCGGGGGGGCCGGGCCGTCGCTCGGGTGGGAACGGGGGAATCGTCGTGCAGGATGGGATCTTCCGGCGGCCGCGGCGCCGCTGCGTGGTGACGGTGGTGCGGGCGCAGTGCGCGGCGGTGATCGGCGCGACGACGGCGGCGGCGACGGGCGCTCCGCTTCCCGCTGCGGTGACCGTGGCGGTACTGGCCGCGCTGGCGGTGGCGGTGCCTGTCCACGGACTCGACGCCGTCGAATGGGGGCGGCTGTGGTGGCGGTTCCGGCGCCGTTCGCTGCGGTCCGGCCCGGTGATCGTCGACGTCGCGGCGGGCGACGATCGACCGGTCGGGGTGTGCTGGGACGGCACCGCCGTCGTGGCGGTGGTCGAGCTGGTACCGACGGCCGGCGAGCTCACCCGGCTGACACGAGATCGGGCCGAACCGCTGCGCCGGCTTCCGCTGGCCGCGATCGCCGCGTGCCTCGCCACGCACGACGTCGGCCTCGACGGAATCGACGTCATCGTGCACGGCAGCCGGGTGTGCGACGAGACCGCCGCCGGTGCGGCGTACGAGCGCCTGATCGGGCCGCTGCCCGCCGCCGCGACGTGCACCGTGTGGCTCGCGCTGCGGTTCGACTCCGTCGCCTGCCCGGCCGCAGTGGCCCGCCGTGGCGGCGGCTCGGAGGGCGCGGCGCGCGCGGTGACCGCCGCGGCGCGGCGCGTCGTGCGCGCGTTGGCGGAGCAGCACCACACCGCGAGGATCCTCGGCGCGGGAGAGATCGCCGGGGCGGTGGAGTCCGTCGCCGGGTGCGCGGATCCGGCGTTGCTCGAGGAGGATCGGGGCGCAGTACGGCTTCCCGGCGGCTACAGTCGCGCCGCGGTGGTGGAGCCGGGGCACCTCGACCGGGCGATCATGACCCGGGTCTGGTCCGAGTCACTGTCGTCGGCGACGATCGCGGTTCGGCTGCGCCCCGGCGCCGAGCCGGGAGCCGTGCGGGTGGGAGCGTCGGTGCGCGGCACGAGCCGCACGCCCGAGCCGAGGATCCGGATGCCGGGCACCCGACGGCTGTGGAGCCGCGAACTGGACGGGTTGCTGGCGTCGATCCCGACGGCCGCGGTGGGGCTCGAGGATCTGATCCCGCTGCGCACCAGGCACCTCGCCGACGTCGACGCCCTGGCGCTGCCGGTGACGGGATGCGGGCAGCTGCTCGGCGCGGACGAGTCCGGTGCGGCCGTGTCCGTCCGCCTGACCGGCCGGGGGGTGCGCACCGTGTATGTCGCCGGGGAGCTGTATCTGGCGCAGCAAGTGGTGTTCCGGGCGGTGGCGACGGGCGCCCGCGTGGTGATCCACACCGATCGCGCCCGGGCCTGGCGTCCCCTGCTGGCCGCGGCGGGTCCGGACCGGTTGCGGTTGGCCGGCGACGATCGGGGCTTCGACACGATCGTGTACGACGGCGTGCGGCCGGCGACGGTCCCGGCCGGGACGACCGCGATCCACGTGCACGCACATCCGGATCGGTGGCCGCGCGAGCGCCCGGACGTGTCGATCCTGCAGCCCGGAGCGGCCGGCGATCGGGTGGTGCTGGCGGCGGGTGGCCGACGGCTGTCGCTGTCGTTGGTGAGCATCGACGCCGAGGCCGCGTACATCGGCCGTCCACGTGCCGCGCAGCCGGCGCCCGCGCTGAGCCGGGTCCCTCAGCCGGGGTAGGGCTGGGCGGCCCGCCCGGCGCGCACGGTCCGCGCCCACCAGGCGAGCTGGTTCAACATGCGCTGCGCGGCGTCGATCGCGGCGCCGTCGGTGGTGGTGCCGTCGGCGGCGAAGGCGTGCTTGACGCGGTGGAAGCTGACCGATTCGCGGACCGGGACCATGTGCACCTCGACGACGACCTGCCGGAGTTGCTCGACGGCGCGCAACCCGCCGGAGAGCCCGCCGTAGGAGACGAATCCGATCGGCTTGGTGCGCCATTCGCGTTTGACGGTGTCGATGGCGGTCTTGAGGGCGGCCGGGTACCCGTGGTTGTACTCGGAGGTGACGACGGCGAATGCGTCGGCCGCCTCGATCCGCCGGGTGAACGCCTCGGCCTCAGGGCCGCCGGAGAGATCCTGCGGCAGCGGGGTGTCGGCGAGGTCGAGCACGCCGACGTCGAACTCGGGGCGCTGCCGTGCGGTGGCGGCGAACCAGTCGGCGACGACGGGGGCGATCCGTCCGGCGCGCACGCTGGCGACGACGATCTCGAGACGAATCGGGGCTTCGGCGTCCATGGGCCGATGGTAGGCGGCTCAGGCGGTGAGGCCGTGGGTCAGGAGGGCGGCGAGTTCGCGGTAGGCCTGGGCGTCCGGCAGGCCGGTGGCCTCGGCGACGTGGCGCTGCTGGATGCGGACCATGACAGCCGCGACGACGTCGGCGACGAACGCGGCGTGCACGTCGCGCAGTTCGCCGGCGGCGACGCCGTCGGCGATGAGGTCGCGGACGCGTTCGGCGGCGAGGCGGGTGTTGCGTTCGTAGACCTCGCGGGCGGTGGGGGCGGCGGCCATGTCCTCCATGAACTGCGCGGAGGCGGGTTCGAGTTGCCGGCCGACGGCTTCGAGGTAGGCGCGGATGCGGTCGGCGGCGCCGGTGTGGCCGTCGAGTTCGGCCTCGACGCGTTCGGTGGCGCCACGGAAGAAGTGCACGGTGGCCGCGCGGACGAGGCGGTCCTTGCTCTCGGCGAGGGTGTAGAGCGTCGACTTCGAGCAGTGCAGGCGGGCGGCGATGTCGTCGAGGGTGAAGTGGGCGAAGCCCGCGGCGAGGAACAGGGCGACGAGCTGGTCGAACAGCTGCGCCTGACGTGCCGTGCCGCGTCGGATCCCCGCTCTTGTCATACTTCATACAGTACTGCAGTATCGTTCTCAGTACTATTTCCGATCGAGGAGTCTGCCGTGCCTGTCGAGCGCCTGCTGCCCACCCCCGAGGCCTACGACCTCATCGAACTGACCCGCGACGTCGCGGACAAGGTTCTCGCCCCGCGGGTCGTCGAACACGAGCGCACCGAGACGTTCCCCGAGGGGGTCTTCCCGGCCCTCGGCGCGGCGGGGTTGCTGAGCCTGCCGTACCCGGAGGAATTCGGCGGCGGCAACCAGCCGTACGAGGTGTACCTGCAGGTGCTCGAGGAGCTCGGCGCCCGCTGGGCGGCGGTTGCCGTCGCGGTGAGCGTGCACGGGCTGTCGTGCTTCGCGCTGGCCACCCACGGCACCGACGAGCAGAAGAACAAGTGGCTGCCGGACATGCTCGGCGGCGACACGATCGGCGCCTACAGCCTCTCCGAGCCGCAGGCCGGGTCCGATGCCGCGGCCCTGGCCTGCCGCGCGACGGCCGTGGACGGCGGCTACCGGATCTCCGGATCGAAGGCGTGGATCACCAACGGCGGCAAGGCGGACTTCTACACGCTGTTCGCCCGGACCTCCGACGCCGGCTCGAAGGGCATCTCCTGCTTCCTCGTGCCGGCCGGAACCGAGGGCCTGAGCTTCGGTAAGCCCGAGGAGAAGATGGGTCTGCACGCCATCCCGACCACCACCGCCCACTACGACGACGCGTTCGTACCCGGCGAGCGCCGCATCGGCGCCGAGGGCCAGGGCCTGCCGATCGCGTTCAGCGCGCTCGACTCGGGCCGGCTCGGCATCGCGGCCGTCGCGGTGGGTCTCGCGCAGGCCGCGCTCGACGAGGCCACCGCATACGCCAAGGAGCGCAAGGCGTTCGGCAAGAAGATCATCGACCACCAGGGACTCGGGTTCGTCCTCGCCGACATGGCCGCCGCGGTGGACTCGGCCCGCGCGACGTACATCGACGCCGCGCGCCGCAAGGATGCCGGCCTGCCCTACTCGCGGCAGGCGTCGGTCGCCAAGCTCGTCGCGACCGATGCGGCGATGAAGGTGACCACCGACGCCGTGCAGGTGCTCGGCGGCTACGGCTACACCCGCGACTTCCCCGTCGAACGTTTCATGCGGGACGCGAAGATCACCCAGATCTTCGAGGGCACGAACCAGATCCAGCGGCTGGTCATCGCGCGGCACCTGGCCGGCTGACGGTGTGAACTCCCGGCAGCCCCGGGGCGCGCACTCCCGGTGGCGTCGGGGCGCGCGGCCGTCCTCCCCGGCGGCTCGCGCACCCCGACACCGCCCGGATAACTCCTGCCGTGGAATCTGAAACATCCTCCTGTCAGATTTCGCGAACCACCTGCTACCGTGCGCCGGTGGACAGACGCCGTAGGCGGGGCCGCAGAGCCGCGGACCGGATGGAGTGGGCGGCCGACGCCGCCGACACGGTGGCGACACTCGCCGAGCTCGGCGTCCTGTTCCTGCGGCTCCTGTCGCTGCCGTTCCGCGCGGTGGCGGCCCTGCTCCGGATGATCGCGGACTGACCTCCGACCCCTCGCCGTTCCCCTCGGTATCCTGCGTCACATTTTCTGGGCAAAGCGGACAGCCTGTACTTAGATCTTGTTGGACGTACGTCCAGGATTTGTACATCGACATCGGAGGTAATTCCCATGCTGCTCGGCTCGCTCGGCTCCCTGATCGACCACGTGCTCTCCTTCCTCAGCTGGCTGATCTGAGAGACGCCTCGACGCGTAGCGAAGGGGGCGAGGTCATCCGACCTCGCCCCCTTGCTGTTTCCGTCACGCGTGCCGGGCCGCGCTACGCGCCGATCGCCTCCGCGAGGATCGGCCAGGACTCGTGCAGCGCGTCCTGCCAGTAACCCCACGAGTGCGTGCCCTGCGCGCCCGTGCTGAAGGTCGCCTCGATCCCGAGTTCGTCGAAGGTCCGCCGCAGCCGCTCGGTGCACTGGGCCGTGGCCGCCTCGATGGATCCGAGGACGACCAGGTCGACCGGATCCACCTGCCCGCCCCACGCCGCCTCGTGCGGGCCGGGCAGACCGCCGCCGGACGAGATGTACAGCGTCGTGCCGCGCAACTTCTCCGCGTTCAGCGCCGCATCGTTGGCGATCCACCCCGGTCCGCCGATCGGCCCCCACATGTTCTCGACGTCGCCGCCGCCGAGGGTGACGACGGCCTCCACGTAGCTGCGCCCCGGGTCGCTGCTCGTCTGTGCACACCCGCTGTAGGACGCCACCGCCTCGTACAGCCCCGGCGACTGCTGGGCGAGGGCCAGCACCGAGCTGCCCGACATCGACATCCCCGCGACGGCGTTGCGGCCGTCGGCGCCCAGCACCGCGTCGACGACCGGCGGCAACTCCGACGTCAGGAACGTCGCCCACCGGTGCCGGCCGAGCTTCGGGTCGTCGCGGATCCAGTCCGTGTAGTACGCGAAGGCGCCGCCCACGGGAGTGACGACGTTGACGTTCTTGCCGTCGAAGAACTCGCGGACGTCCGTCTGGTCCCGCCAGTTGGCGGCGTCCTCACCCCCACCGGCGCCGTTGAGCAGGTAGAACGTCGGTCGCGCCGCGGAGGTGTCCGCGGGCCGGATCACCTCGACCGGGATCACCCGGTCCATGGACGGCGAGTACACGTGCAGCACCCAGTCGCGCGCGGTCCGCTCCTCCACGTGATCGACGTAGGCACCGGCCGGGTCCGCATCCGCAGCCGGCTGGGCGAGCGCCGGTGCCGTCAGCAGCGACGTCGCGGCGAGCAGTGCCACCGCCACCGTCGCACCCCGTCGCCGGATCGCGGGCAAGTCGAGCAATGGGTGCCTCCCTCTCACACGCCGATCCCCCGGCCGGGCCGGCCGGGGGACGTGCTCGTCGGAACATATCACCGGCCGGCCCGGCCGCAGGTCAGCAGCAGCCGGGGCTGATGGGCCCGCGCATCTCGCGGGTGGCCGCGTTGCGCGCCGCGAGGTCGTCGTCGGCGGGATAGTCGACGCCGACGAGACTGAGCCCGTGCGCCGGGGCCACGGCCACCGCCGCGGCACGCTCCCGTTCGTCGAGCAGTGCGGTCATCCATTCGACACTGCGCCGCCCCTCCCCCACGGCCAGCGCCGCGCCGACGAGGCTGCGCACCATCGACCAGCAGAACGCGTCCGCGCTCACGTGCGCGGTGAGGATCACGCCGACGTCCGGACCGGCGCCCGCCGCGCGACCGCCGGACACCGTCCAGTCGAAGCGCTGCAGTTCGCGGACCGTCGTCGCCCCGTCGCGCCGCTTGCAGAAGGCCGCGAAGTCGTGCAGGCCCAGCAGCGAGGTCGACGCCGCGCGCATCGCGTCCACGTCCACCGGCTTGGGCCAGGCGACGGTGTCGCGGGCCCGCAGGGGGTCCGCCCCGTACACGGCGGTGGTGAGCCGGTACTCGTAGTGCCGGCGGATCGCCGAGAAGCGGGCGTCGAAGTGCGGCGGGGCGACGGAGATGCCGGTGATGCGGACGTCGCGGGGCAGGAACCGGGCGAGACGGCGCACCAGGCGGACGAGGTCGTCCGGAATCGCGGCGGTGGGGACGTCGACGTGCGCGACCTGACCGGAGGCGTGCACCCCGGCGTCGGTGCGGCCGGCGACGGTGAGCTGCACCGGCGCGCGCACGATCGCACCGAGCTTCTCCTCGATCTCCCCGCACACCGTCCGCCGTCCGGGCTGACGCGCCCAGCCGGAGAAGTCGGTGCCGTCGTAGGCGATGTCGAGCCGCAGCCGGGTGGTGTCCACGGCGACGGCGGAAGGGTTCTCGATAGCAACGGGCCCGCCGCCCCCGTGGGGGGCGACGGGCTCGTTCGCTTCAGCGGATGCCGAAACCAAGTGGACTAGTCCTTCTTGGCCTCGTCGGCGTCCTTGGCGTCGGCCGCGGTGGCGTTCTCGTCCTCGATCGCGTCGACGACGGCGTCCGCGTTCTCGACCTGCGCGTCGGTGGCGTCGGCCTCGACGGCCTCGACCACATTCTCCTCGGCCGGGGCCTCGGTGGCCGGCGCGCTCTGCGAGGCGGCGACGCGCCGGGCGCGGTCGGCCTCGGACGTGACCGTCTTCTCCTTGACGAGCTCGATGATCGCCATGGGAGCGTTGTCACCCTTGCGCGGCATCGTCTTGACGATGCGGGTGTAGCCGCCGTTGCGGTCCTCGTAGAACGGGCCGATCTCCGCGAACAGCGTGTGGACGACGTCCTTGTTGCGGATGACCTTCAGCACCTCACGACGGTTGGCCAGCGTGCCGGCCTTCGCGTGCGTGACGAGCTTCTCGGCGTAGGGCCGCAGGGCCTTGGCCTTGGCCTCGGTGGTGGTGATGCGGCCGTGCTCGAAGAGCGCGGTGGCCAGGTTGGCCATCAGCGCCTTCTGGTGCGAGGCCGACCCGCCGAAGCGGGCACCCTTCTTGGGCTTGGGCATGATGAATCTCCTAGTAACGGACCGTGAGCTGCTACAGCTGCTCGGTCTCGGCGTAGTCCTCGTTCCCCTCGGCGTCGCCGAAGGAACCGGCGTCCGTGTCGCTCCAGGTACCGGTCGCGGCGTCGTAGCCGGCGACGGTGCTCGGGTCGAAGGACGCGGGGCTGTCCTTGAGGGAGAGGCCGAGCGAGTGCAGCTTGACCTTCACCTCGTCGATGGACTTCTGACCGAAGTTGCGGATGTCGAGCAGATCGGACTCCGTGCGTGCCACGAGCTCACCGACGGTGTGCACACCCTCGCGCTTGAGGCAGTTGTAGGACCGGACCGTCAGGTCGAGGTCCTCGATGGGGAGTCCGAAGGAGGCGATGTGGTCGGCCTCGGCGGGCGAGGGACCGATCTCGATGCCTTCTGCTTCGACGTTCAGCTCACGGGCCAGACCGAAGAGCTCCACCAGGGTCTTGCCCGCCGAGGCGAGCGCGTCCCGCGCGGTGATCGAGTTCTTGGTCTCCACGTCGAGAATCAACCGATCGAAGTCGGTGCGCTGCTCGACGCGGGTCGCCTCCACCTTGTAGGTCACCTTGAGCACCGGCGAATAGATCGAGTCGACCGGGATGCGGCCGATCTCGGCGCCGGATGCCTTGTTCTGAACAGCGGGGACGTAGCCGCGGCCGCGCTCGACGACGAGCTCGATCTCCAGCTTGCCCTTGTCGTTCAGGGTGGCGATGTGCAGGTCCGGGTTGTGGACGGTGACACCGGCCGGGGGCACGATGTCGCCCGCGGTCACGGTGCCGGGGCCCTGCTTGCGGACGTACATGGTGACCGGCTCGTCCTCTTCCGAGCTGACCACGAGGCCCTTGAGGTTCAGGATGATGTCGGTGACATCCTCCTTGACCCCGGGGACCGTGGTGAACTCGTGGAGCACGCCGTCGATGCGAATGCTGGTGACGGCCGCGCCCGGAATCGAGGACAGCAGGGTGCGACGAAGCGAGTTGCCGAGGGTGTACCCGAAACCGGGCTCGAGGGGTTCGATGACGAACTTCGAGCGGTCGTCGGCGATGACCTCTTCGCTGAGGGTGGGTCGCTGCGAGATGAGCATGGAGTGCCTCCTTGTGGGCGTCCGCCATATGACGCCCTGGTCGGGGTGCGGTGTCCCCCCGGACCTCGGGAGGACCGGAAGGACACCACGGCGCGAAGCGCCTTACTTCGAGTAGTACTCGACGATCAGCTGTTCCTGCAGCGGGATGTCGATCTGCGCGCGCTCGGGGAGCTGGTGGACCAGCACCCGCAGACGCGGGCCGACGACCTGCAGCCAACCCGGGATCGGGCGGTCACCCTGGGTCTCACGGGCCACCTGGAAGGGCAGCGTGCCCAGCGACTTCTCGCGGACGTCGATGATGTCGTACTGCGAGACGCGGTAGCTCGGGATGTCGACCTTCTTGCCGTTCACCAGGAAGTGGCCGTGGCTCACCAGCTGGCGGGCCTGACGGCGGGTCCGGGCGAGACCGGCACGGTAGACGACGTTGTCCAGACGCGACTCGAGGATGACCAGCAGGACCTCACCGGTCTTGCCGGGCCGGCCGGCGGCCTCCTCGTAGTAACGACGGAACTGCTTCTCCATCACGCCGTAGGAGAAGCGGGCCTTCTGCTTCTCCTGCAGCTGGAGCAGGTATTCGCTCTCCTTGATCCGCGCGCGGCCGTGCTGGCCGGGCGGGTAGGGGCGACGCTCGAACGCCTGGTCGCCTCCGACGAGGTCGACGCGCAGACGACGCGACTTACGGGTAACGGGACCGGTATAGCGAGCCATGATTCAAACCTTCCTTTCCCGTTAGACGCGACGCCGCTTGGGCGGACGGCAGCCGTTGTGCGGCTGGGGGGTGACGTCGGAGATGGTGCCGACCTCGAGGCCCGCGGCCTGGAGGGAGCGGATCGCCGTCTCGCGGCCCGAGCCCGGGCCCTTCACGAAGACGTCGACCTTCTTGACACCGTGCTCCTGCGCCTTGCGGGCAGCGTTCTCGGCGGCGAGCTGCGCGGCGAACGGGGTCGACTTGCGCGAACCCTTGAAGCCGACGTGGCCGGAGGACGCCCAGGAGATGACGTTGCCGTTCGGGTCCGTGATGGACACGATCGTGTTGTTGAAGGTGCTCTTGATGTGAGCGGCACCGTGCGGGACGTTCTTCTTGTCCCTGCGGCGCGCCTTCTGGGTCTTCTTCGGACCGGTGCTGCGTGACTTGGGAGGCATTACTTCTTCTTTCCTGCGACGGTGCGCTTCGGACCCTTGCGGGTGCGGGCGTTGGTCTTGGTGCGCTGTCCACGCACGGGCAGACCACGACGGTGTCGCAGGCCCTGGTAGCAGCCGATCTCGATCTTGCGACGGATGTCCGCCTGGACCTCGCGACGGAGGTCACCCTCGACCTTGTAGGTCTCCTCGATGAACTCGCGCAGCTTGGCGAGATCCTCGTCGGAGAGGTCCTTGCTGCGCAGATCCGGGCTCACGCCGGTGGCCTCGAGGATCTCCTTCGAGCGGGTACGGCCGATGCCGTAGATGTAGGTCAGTGCGATCTCCATCCGCTTTTCGCGGGGAAGATCGACACCTGCGAGACGTGCCATGTGGCATTCCTATTCGGTGTGCGGAGGTCTGCTCCCAGCCCGTCCCCTGCGTCGTGAAACTGTGTGGTCCCGCGGCCCGGCCGAAGCCGGAACGCCGGTAGTCCGAAACACAGTGGGGCCCCGGCCTCCGAACCGGGGGTGTATCGCGCGGCTCCCCGACGAATCGGGAATCGTGACCGAACGACTGGTGCTGGAAGGTCTTCTCTAGCTTGTTGCCAAGCCGATCTTTCGAAGAGCGGGTGGTCTAGCCCTGGCGCTGCTTGTGGCGCAGGTTCTCGCAGATCACCATGACCCGGCCGTTACGGCGGATCACCTTGCACTTCTCGCAGATCTTCTTGACGCTCGGCTGAACCTTCACGGTGCGTCTGATCTCCTGTGTGTACGCCTGCGGCAGAGCACGAGGCATGCCGCAGACATGGTTCTCCCCGACCGTGCGGCCGGGGAAGCTCTTACTTGTAGCGGTAGACGATGCGCCCACGCGACAGGTCGTAGGGCGAGAGCTCCACGACAACCCGGTCCTCGGGCAGGATGCGAATGTAGTGCTGACGCATCTTGCCGCTGATGTGAGCCAGGACCTTGTGACCGTTCTCGAGCTCAATGCGAAACATCGCATTGGGCAGCGGCTCGATCACGCGACCCTCGACCTCGATGGCTCCGTCTTTCTTGGCCATATCCTCCGCGATCCGTGTTGTTCGGCGTGTGGTTGCATCGGTTTCCGTTACCGTGACGCTCGACGTGACCGGCCTGCGGACAACCGCGGGCCGGCGCGCAGGGCGCACCATCGATCTATGTTACGGGAACTTTCCCACCGGGGCCAAATGCCGAGATGCGAGGAGGACAGCCGTGCGGGCGTTGGTTCAGCGGGTGACGGGTGCCGCGGTCGCGGTCGACGGGCGCGAGGTCGCCCGCATCTCGCCCCGGGCCGGCGGTCACGGGCTGCTCGTGCTCGTCGGCGTGACCCACGACGACGACGCGGCGAAGGCCGCCACGCTCGCCCGGAAGGTGTGGACGTTGCGGATCCTCGAGGACGAGAAGTCCGCGTCCGATCTGGCCGCACCGATCCTCGTCGTCAGCCAGTTCACGCTCATGGCCGACACCCGCAGGAGCCGCCGTCCGTCGTGGTCGGCGGCCGCGCCACGCGCGGTGGCCGAGCCCCTGGTGGACGAGTTCACGACGGCGCTGCGCGGCCTGGGCGCCGACGTGCAGACCGGCGTCTTCGGGGAGCACATGGAGGTGAGCCTGGTGAACGACGGCCCGGTCACCCTCCTGCTCGAGGCGTGAACCGGCGGCGCCCGCGGCCCGAGCGAATGTATCGTTCAGCTCCTTCACGGCAGCGAGCGATACATTCGCTCGCCGCCACCGCCGCTACTCCGGGCGCGGGGTCAGGATGCGCGGACCGTCCTCGGTCACCGCGACGGTGTGCTCCCAGTGCGCGGCGCGGCTGCCGTCGGTCGTGACGACGGTCCACTTGTCGCCGAGCACCTCGGTCTCGTAGGTGCCGAGGGTCAGCATCGGCTCGATGGCGAGCACCGATCCCACCACGAGACGGGGGCCCTTGCCGGGCGCGCCCTCGTTCGGCAGGAACGGGTCCATGTGCATCTCGCGGCCGATGGCGTGGCCGCCGTAGCCGTCGACGATGCCGTAGCTCCGGCCGTGCGCCGACTCCGCGGCGCGGGTACCCAGCTCGATGGCGTGCGAGACGTCGGTGAGCCGGTTGTCCGGCAGCATCGCCGCTATCCCCGCCTCCATCGACAGCCGCGTCGCATCGCTGAGGTCGGCGTCGGCGGCGGAGAGCTCACCGACTCCGAAGGTCCACGCCGAGTCGCCGTGCCAGCCGTCGAGAATCGCGCCGCAGTCGATCGACACGAGATCGCCCTCGGCGAGGATCTCCGTCGCCGAGGGGATGCCGTGCACCACGCGGTCGTTCACCGACGAACAGATCGAGCCGGTGAACCCGTGGTAGCCCAGGAAGGAGGGGACGGCCCCCGCGTCGCGGATGACCGCCTCCGCCACCTGGTCCAGTTCCAGGGTGCTCACGCCCGGCTTCGCCGCCTTCCGTACCGCCACGAGAGCGGCGCCGACGACGGCACCCGCCGCCGCCATCGCATCGAGTTCGCCGGCGGTGCGGAACGGAACCACCTTGCGCTTGCGCCCGAAACCCATCTTCTTGCTCCTGCGTCCTTACTTGCCGAGGGCCGCGAGGGCGCGCGCGTTGATCTCGTCGACCTCGCCGACGGCGTCGACCGTGACGAGCGAATCGGCGTAGTAGTCGAGCAGCGGCGCGGTCTCCTCGCGGTAGACCCGGAGCCGGTTGCGGATGACGTCCTCGGTGTCGTCGGCGCGGCCGCGGGCGAGCATCCGCTCCACCACCACGTCCTCGTCGATGTCGAAGGACAGGACCCCGTCGAGTTGGGTGTCGAGATCCTTCAGGATGGCCTCGAGTTCGCGGGCCTGCTCCACGCTGCGGGGGAAGCCGTCGAGCAGGAAGCCGTTGGCGGCGTCGGGCTCGGCGAGGCGGGCGCGCACCATGTTGTTGGTGATCTCGGCGGGCACGAGCTCCCCGGCGTCGATGTACTTCTTGGCTTCGAGGCCGAGCGGGGTGCCCTGCCCGATGTTGGCCCGGAACAGATCTCCGGTGGAGATTGCGGGGACGCCGAGCTTCTCCGACAGGATGGCGGCCTGCGTGCCCTTGCCGGCACCGGGCGGACCGAGGAGTACAAGTCTCACTTGAGGAACCCTTCGTAGTTGCGCTGCATGAGTTGACTTTCGATCTGCTTGACAGTGTCCAGCGCGACACTGACGAGAATGAGCACCGCGGCGCCGCCGAAGATGCTGGTGGCGGTCTGGCTGCCCGAGAGGAAGAAGTTGGGCAGCGTCGCGATGAGACCCAGGTACAGCGAACCTGGAACCGTGATGCGGTTGAGGACGTAGCTGAGGTACTCGGCAGTGGGGCGTCCCGGCCGGATGCCGGGGATGAATCCGCCGTACTTCTTCATCTCGTCGGCCCGTTCCTCCGGGTTGAAGGTGATGGCGACGTAGAAGAAGACGAAGAAGACGATCAGCGAGAAGTAGATCGCGATGTAAACGGGGTTGTTCGGATTCACCAGGTATTCGTTGATGATCCGCTGCCACCAGCTCGGGTCGGTGGCCGAGGTGGCTCCGGTCAGCTGGGCGATGAGGTTCGGCAGGTACAGCAACGACGACGCGAAGATCACCGGGATGATGCCGGCCTGGTTGACCTTCAGGGGCAGGTAGGTCGAGGAACCGCCGTACATGCGCCGGCCCACCATGCGCTTGGCGTACTGCACCGGGATCCGGCGCTGGCCCTGCTCGACGAACACCACGCCGGTGATGACCACCAGCGCGACGACGAGGACGATGGCGAAGACCAGGCCACCGCGGGACTCGAGGATGGTGCGGCCCTCGGACGGCAGCCGCGAGGCGATGCCGGCGAAGATCAGGATCGACATGCCGTTGCCGACGCCGCGCTCGGTGATGAGCTCACCGAACCACATGACGAGTGCCGCACCGGCCGTCATGACCAGCACGATCACGACCATGCCGAAGATGCTGTCGTCGGCCAGGATCGGTTCGGTACAGCCCTGCAGCAGCTGACCACGGGCCGCGAGGGCGACGATGCCGGTGGACTGCAGCACGGCGAGCGCCACCGCGAGGTACCGCGTGTACTGCGTCATCTTGGCCTGGCCGGCCTGGCCCTCCTTGCGGAGTTCCTCGAATCGTGGAATGACCACCGTCAGCAGCTGGACGATGATGCTCGCGGTGATGAACGGCATGATGCCGATCGCGAACACCGACAGCTGTAGCAGCGCGCCACCGGAGAACAGATTGATCAGCGAGTAGATCCCGGCGGAGTCGCCGCCGCTGAGCTGATCGATGCAGGCGCGCACATTGCCGTAGTCGACGCCCGGAGACGGCAACGTCGCGCCGAGGCGGTACAGGGCCACCAACCCGAGCGCGACGAGGATCTTCCGCCTCAGGTCCGGGGTCCTGAGGGCCGAGACGAAGGCGGAAAGCAAAGATCCTCCTGGCAGGGCGAAACGGGAGACTGTGGATCGACGCGCGGGGTCCGACGGTCGACAACTCTTGAACTCTAGCAGCGCGCCCCGGACCGGTGCCGTGGCGCCGGGTCGGGGCGGCTCGCACGCGCGGCGGATGTGCTCCGCCGCGCGGCACGCGGTGGGGTGCGAACGCCGAACGGCCGCACTGCGGGACGTGCTGCAGTGCGGCCGTTCTCGAGCTGTGCGTCACGCACGAGCGAACCGGTCAGGCCAGTTCGGTCGCGGTGCCGCCGGCAGCGGCGATCTTCTCCTTGGCGGAACCGGAGAACTTGTTCGCGGTCACCTGCACGGCAACCGTGAGCTCGCCCTCGCCGAGGACCTTCACGAGCTGGTTCTTGCGAACCGCGCCCTTGGCGACGAGCTCGTCGACGCCGACCTGGCCACCCTCGGGGAACAGGCGGGCGATGTCGCCGACATTGACGACCTGGTATTCGGTGCGGAAGGCGTTCTTGAAGCCCTTGAGCTTCGGCAGCCGCATGTGCAGCGGCATCTGGCCACCCTCGAAGGCCGCCGAGACGTTCTTGCGCGCCTTGGTGCCCTTCGTACCGCGACCGGCGGTCTTGCCCTTCGAACCCTCACCGCGGCCGACGCGGGTCTTGTCCGTCTTCGCGCCCGGGGCCGGGCGCAGGTGGTGCAGCTTGATGGTCACTTGGAGGCCTCCTCAGCAGTGACTTCCTCGACAACGACGAGGTGACGCACCACGTTGATCAAGCCGCGGTTCTGCGCGTTGTCCTCGCGGACCACGGACTGGCGGATCTTCCGCAGACCGAGGGTGCGCAGGCTGTCGCGCTGGTTCGACTTGGCGCCGATGGTGCTCTTGACCTGCGTGATCTTCAGCTCTGCCATTACTTCACGCTCCCAGCAGCCTGTGCCCGGGCGCGCAGCATGCCCGCAGGTGCGACGTCCTCGAGGGGCAGACCGCGGCGAGCCGCGACTTCCTCGGGGCGCTGCAGCTGCTTGAGGGCGGCCACGGTGGCGTGCACGACGTTGATGGCGTTGTCGCTACCGAGCGACTTCGACAGGATGTCGTGGATGCCCGCGCATTCGAGCACGGCACGCACCGCGCCACCGGCGATCACACCGGTACCCGGCGAGGCCGGACGCAGCATGACGACACCCGCCGCGGCCTCACCCTGCACCGGGTGGGTGACGGTGGAGCCGATGAGCGGGACGCGGAAGAAGCCCTTGCGCGCTTCCTCGACACCCTTCTGGATGGCCGCGGGAACTTCCTTGGCCTTGCCGTAGCCGACGCCGACCAGGCCGTTGCCGTCGCCCACGATCACCAGCGCGGTGAAGCTGAAGCGACGGCCGCCCTTGACGACCTTCGACACACGGTTGATCGAGACGACACGCTCGATGTAGTTCGACTTCTCGGCGGCACCGCCGCCACGCGAGTCACGATCGCGGCGGTCGCGACCACCACGCTGGTCCCCGGTGTTGGGGCCATTCTGTCCGGCGGGGCCGTTGCCGCCGTCACGCCGCTGACGTCCCGGCATCAGGCGTTCCTTCCGTTCGAAGAGATGGTCATCAGAACTTCAACCCGCTTTCGCGAGCCGCGTCTGCGAGGGCCGCGATCCGGCCGCTGTAGGTGTGGCCGCCGCGGTCGAAGACCACGGCCTCCACGCCGGCAGCCTTGGCACGCTCGGCGAGCAGCTGACCGACCTTGGCGCCGCGCGCCTTCTTGTCGCCCTCGACCGCACGCACGTCCGGCTCGACGGTCGAGGCCGCCGCCAGGGTGGTGCCCGTCAGGTCGTCCACCAGCTGGGCGTGGATGTGGCGCGAGGACCGGTTCACGACGAGACGGGGACGCTCGGCGGTGCCGGCGACCTTCTTGCGCAGACGGAAGTGCCGACGCTGCTTCGACAGCCGACGCCGGGTGGACGCGTCCTTGCCGAGCGGAATCCGCTTGGCCTTCTGGTTCTCGGTCTGGCTCATGATCACTTACCCGTCTTTCCGACCTTGCGGCGCACCTGCTCGCCCTCGTAGCGGATGCCCTTGCCCTTGTACGGGTCGGACTTGCGCAGCCGGCGGATGTTGGCCGCGATCTGGCCGACCTTCTGCTTGTCGATGCCCGAGATCGAGAACTTCGTCGGCGACTCGACCGCGAACGTGATGCCCTCGGGGGCCTCGATCGGGACCGGGTGGCTGTAGCCGAGCGAGAACTCGAGGTCCTTGCCCTTGAGCGCGACGCGGTAACCGACGCCGTGGATCTCCATCTTCGTGGTGTACCCCTGGGTGACACCGTCGATGAGGTTCTGCACGAGGGTGCGCGACAGGCCGTGCAGCGCACGGCTGCGGCGCTCGTCGTTCGGACGGCTCACGTTGAGCGCGCCGTCCTCACCCTTGGCGATGGTGATCGGCTCGGCGATGGTCAGCGAGAGGTTGCCCTTGGGGCCCTTCACTGCGACGTCCTGGCCGTCGATGGTCACCTCGACACCCGAGGGGACGGTGACCGGAAGCTTTCCAATACGCGACATTGTGGTGGCCTCCCTTACCAGACGTAGGCGAGGACTTCCCCGCCCACTCCCTGCTTGGCCGCCTGGCGATCGGTGAGCAGGCCGGAGGACGTGGAGATGATCGCCACGCCGAGGCCGCCCAGGACCTTGGGCAGGTTGGTTGATTTCGCGTACACGCGCAGGCCGGGCTTCGACACGCGGCGCACACCGGCGAGGCTGCGCTCACGGGAAGGGCCGTACTTGAGGTCGACGACGAGGGTCTTGCCCACCTCGGCATCCTCGGTGCGGAAGTCGGCGATGTAGCCCTCACGCTTGAGGATCTCGGCGATGTTCGCCTTGATCTTCGAGTGGGGAAGCTTCACCTCGTCGTGGTACGCCGTGTTGGCGTTGCGCAGACGCGTCAAGAAGTCTGCGATGGGGTCGGTCATGGTCATGGCTGACCTGTTCACCTTTCTCGTTGCGGTTCCCATGCAACACCGGCAGTGGTGACGAATCACCGGTGCGCCGGCCGTGGGCCTACGACGAACTTGGTTTCATGCGGACCGGACGCGGATGCGACCGGCCCCTGACAGTAGTGACGGTGGGTGACCCTGCGGTCACCCACCGTTCACGTCACCAGGAGCTCTTGTGAACTCCGGGAAGCTCACCGCGGTGTGCCATCTCACGGAGGCAGACGCGGCAGAGACCGAACTTGCGGAACACCGCGTGGGGGCGCCCGCAACGCTGGCAGCGGGTGTAGGCGCGCACCGCGAACTTCGGCTTCTTGTTGGCCTTGTTGACCAGTGCCTTCTTAGCCATGGGCTCAGTTCTCCTTGAACGGGAAGCCGAGGTGCTTCAGCAGGGCACGGCCTTCTTCGTTGTTGGTGGCGGTCGTGACGACGGTGATGTCCATGCCGCGCGGGCGATCGATCTTGTCCACGTCGATCTCGTGGAACATCGACTGCTCGTTCAGGCCGAACGTGTAGTTGCCGTTGCCGTCGAACTGGTTGCCGTTGAGGCCACGGAAGTCCCGGATACGGGGCAGCGCGATGGAGACCAGGCGGTCCAGGAACTCCCACATGCGGTCGCCGCGCAGCGTGACGCGCGCACCGATCGGCATGCCCTCACGGAGCTTGAACTGCGCGATCGACTTGCGAGCCTTGCGGATCTCCGGCTTCTGGCCGGTGATCAGGGCCAGGTCGGCGACGGCGCCGTTGATCAGCTTCGCGTCGCGGGCGGCGTCACCGACACCCATGTTGACGACGACCTTCACGACGCCGGGGATCTGCATGACGTTCGCGTAGTCGAACTCCGCGTTCAGCGCGTCGCGGATCTCCTCGCGGTACCGGGTCTTCAGACGCGGTGCGGTCTTGTTCTCGGTGGTGGTCATGTCAGATGTCCTTCCCGTTCTTCCGGGAAATCCGAACGCGCTTGCCGGTTTCCTCGTCGGTCCGGTAGCCCACCCGGGTGGGGTTGCCGTCCGAGTCGATGACAGCGACGTTGGAAACGTGGATCGGGGCCTCCTGCGTCACGATGCCCCCGGAGGAGGCGCCGCGCTCGTTGGCCGAGACCGCCGTGTGCTTCTTGATCCGGTTCACGCCCTCGACGAGGACCCGGTTCTCCTTCGGGTAGGCCGCGATGACCTTGCCCTTGGCACCCTTGTCCTTGCCCGAGATGACGAGCACGGTGTCGCCCTTGTGCACCTTCATCACAGCACCTCCGGAGCGAGCGAGACGATCTTCATGAACCGCTTGTCGCGCAGCTCACGGCCGACGGGGCCGAAGATGCGGGTGCCGCGCGGGTCGTTGTCACCCTTGATGATGACGGCGGCGTTCTCGTCGAACTTGATGTACGAGCCGTCCGGCCGGCGGCGCTCCTTGGAGGTGCGCACGACGACAGCCTTGACGACGTCACCACGCTTGACGTTGCCACCGGGGATCGCGTCCTTCACGGTGGCGACGATGATGTCACCGATACCGGCGTAGCGACGGGACGAGCCACCGAGAACGCGGATGCAGAGAATCTCCTTGGCACCCGTGTTGTCGGCGACGCGCAGTCGCGACTCCTGCTGGATCACTTACTTCTCCTTGACCTGGCTGAATTCGACAGATCCGGGTGCGCGCACCCTTTTCTGTCTGCACGGCGGATTTCCGACCCGACGTGCACGGTCCGTACCCACGAAGGTGGGGCTGTCCCGGCGCTGCCTGAAGCAGGCCGCTCGAGACAACCCCACCATCGTACTGGGTCCCTTCGTCACCCCCGCGGCGGGGGGTGGAGGAGGCCTTACTTGGCCTTCTCGAGCACCTCGACCAGACGCCACCGCTTGGTCGCGGACAGCGGACGGGTCTCCATCAGCTGCACGCGGTCGCCGATGCCGGCCACGCCGTTCTCGTCGTGCGCCTTCACCTTGGTGGTACGGCGGATGATCTTGCCGTACAGCGGGTGCTTCACCCGGTCCTCGAGCTCGACCACGATCGTCTTCTCCATCTTGTCGGAGACGACGTAGCCGATGCGGACCTTGCGGCTGGCGCGCTCTTCCTTCTGGGTCACTGCCTTTTCCTCACTCATGCCGCGTCACCCGCATCCGGGCCGGAGGCCAGGCCGAGCTCGCGCTCACGCAGCACCGTGTAGATGCGAGCGATCTCGTTGCGCACGACGCGCAGCCGGCGGTTGTTGTCCAGCTGGCCGGTGGCCATCTGGAAACGAAGGTTGAACAGCTCTTCCTTCGCTTCGCGGAGCTTGGTGACCAGCTCTTCCTCGGTCAGCTCGCGGAGCTCTGTGGCGGGGGTTCCGGTAGCCATCAGAACTGCTCCTCCCTCGTCACGATCCTGCACTTGCACGGGAGCTTGTGCATCGCGCGCCGAAGGGCCTCGCGGGCAATCTCCTCGTTCGGGTAGCTCATCTCGAACATCACCCGTCCGGGCTTGACGTTCGCGACCCACCACTCGGGCGAGCCCTTACCGGAACCCATGCGGGTCTCGGCCGGCTTCTTGGTGAGGGGGCGATCCGGGAAGATGTTGATCCAGATCTTGCCGCCACGCTTGATGTGCCGGGTCATGGCGATACGAGCGGACTCGATCTGCCGGTTGGTGATGTAGGCCGGCTCGAGAGCCTGGATGCCGTAGTCACCGAAGGTCACCTGGGTCCCACCCTTGGCGGCACCCGAGCGGCTCGGGTGGTGCTGCTTGCGGTGCTTGACCCGCCGTGGGATCAACATGCGTCAGCCCTCCTGATTCTCGGTCGGAGCGGGTGCATCGGCGGAGGCGGCGCGGCCGGCGTCGGTGCTCGTCGCGGTGGTGCCCGAGGCACCGGAGCGACGGGGACGGCTCGGACGCTCGCGACGGGGGCGGTCGGCCGGGGCGGCGGCCGCAGCGGCCAGCTCACGACGGCCACCGACGATGTCGCCCTTGTAGATCCAGACCTTCACGCCGATGCGGCCGAAGGTGGTCTTCGCCTCGTACAGGCCGTAGTCGATGTCCGCGCGCAGCGTGTGCAGCGGGACCCGGCCCTCGCGGTAGAACTCCGAGCGGGACATCTCGGCGCCGCCGAGGCGGCCCGAGCACTGCACCCGGATGCCCTTGACGTTGGGCTGGCGCATGGCCGACTGGATGGCCTTGCGCATGGCGCGACGGAACGCGACGCGGTTCGAGAGCTGCTCGGCGACGCCCTGCGCCACCAGCTGAGCCTCGGACTCGGCGTTCTTGACCTCGAGGATGTTCAGCTGAACCTGCTTGCCGGTCAGCTTCTCGAGCTCGGCGCGGATGCGATCGGCCTCGGCGCCGCGGCGGCCGATGACGATGCCCGGACGCGCGGTGTGGATGTCCACACGCACACGGTCGCGGGTGCGCTCGATCTCGACCTTGGCGATGCCGGCACGCTCGAGGCCGGTGGCCAGGAACTTGCGGATCGCGACGTCTTCCTTCACGTACTCCGCGTACTGCTTGTCGGCGTACCAGCGCGACTTCCAGTCGGTGGTGATGCCCAGACGGAAGCCGTGCGGGTTGATCTTCTGGCCCACTACTGAGCTCCCTTCCGGCGGTTACGGTTTCCAGCAGACGCAGGCGCCTTGCTCTCGACGATCACGGTGATGTGGCTCGTCCGCTTGCGGATGCGGAATGCACGGCCCTGGGCGCGCGGCTGGAACCGCTTGAGGGTCGCGCCCTCGTCGACGTACGCCGTCGCGACGACAAGCGTGCTCGGGTCGAGGTCGAGGTTGTTCTGCGCGTTCGCGGCGGCGCTCGCGATCACCTTGGCGACCGGCTCGGCCGCGGCCTGCGGTGCGAACTTCAGGATCGACAGAGCCTCGTCCACGGACTTGCCCCGGACGATGTCGACGACGCGGCGCGCCTTCATCGGGGTCACGCGCACGTGGCGCGCAACAGCCCGAGCGCTGTTTGCGGGTGTTTCGGTGCTCAGCTGTGCCGAGCTCTTCGCGTTGCTCATCGGCGCTTGCTCTTCCGGTCGTCCTTGATGTGGCCCTTGAACGTACGGGTCGGCGCGAACTCGCCGAGCTTGTGGCCGACCATCGACTCCGAGACGAACACCGGCACGTGCTTGCGACCGTCGTGGACGGCGAACGTGTGACCGATGAAGTCGGGCAGAATGGTGGAACGGCGCGACCAGGTCTTGATGACCTGCTTGGTGCCCTTTTCGTTCTGCGTATCGACCTTCGCCAGGAGGTGGTCGTCGACGAACGGGCCCTTCTTGAGGCTGCGTGGCATTCTCTAACTCCCTCCTTGACTAGCGCTTCTTGCCGGTACGGCGACGACGGACGATGAGCTTGTCGGACGCCTTGTTCTTGCGGGTGCGGCCCTCGGGCTTGCCCCACGGGCTGACCGGGTGGCGACCACCCGAGGTCTTGCCCTCACCACCGCCGTGCGGGTGGTCGACCGGGTTCATGACCACACCACGGACGGTCGGGCGCTTGCCCTTCCAGCGCATGCGGCCGGCCTTGCCCCAGTTGATGTTCGACTGCTCGGCGTTGCCGACCTCGCCGACGGTGGCGCGGCAGCGCACGTCGACGCGACGGATCTCACCGGAGGGCATACGCAGGGTGGCGTAGGTGCCTTCCTTACCGAGCAGCTGGATGCTGGCGCCGGCGGAGCGGGCCATCTTGGCGCCGCCGCCCGGACGCAGTTCCACCGCGTGGATGGTGGTACCGGTCGGGATGTTGCGCAGCGGCAGGTTGTTGCCGGGCTTGATGTCGGCCTGCGGGCCGGACTCGACCGGGGCGCCCTGCACCAGGCCCTTGGGGGCGATGATGTAGCGCTTCTCGCCGTCCACGTAGTGCAGCAGCGCGATGCGGGCGGTGCGGTTGGGGTCGTACTCGATGTGAGCGACCTTGGCCGGGATGCCGTCCTTGTCGTTGCGGCGGAAGTCGATCAGGCGGTAGGCACGCTTGTGTCCGCCACCCTTGTGACGGGTGGTGATGCGGCCGTGCGCGTTGCGACCACCGCGGCCGTGCAGCGGGCGAACCAGCGACTTCTCGGGCGTCGAGCGGGTGATCTCGGCGAAGTCCGAGACACTCGCGCCGCGCCGACCCGGGGTTGTCGGCTTGTACTTACGAATTGCCATGAGTCTTCTCGTCCTCTATCTCTCGAGACCCGGCCGCCTACGCGACCGGCCCTCCGAAGATCTCGATGGGCTTGCTGTCGGCCGACAGGGTCACGAGCGCGCGCTTGGTGTCCTTGCGCTTGCCGTAACCGAACCGGGTCCGCTTGCGCTTGCCCTGACGGTTGGCGGTGTTGACGCTGGTCACCTTGACGCCGAAGACCTTCTCGACGGCAATCTTGATCTGCGTCTTGTTCGAGTCCGGGTGCACCAGGAAGGTGTAGGTGCCTTCCTCCATCAGCCCGTAGGACTTCTCGGAGATGACCGGAGCCAGCAGGATGTCGCGCGGATCCGCGATCGTGCTCACTTGCTCTCCTCCTTCTCTGCCTGGGCGGACTCGGCCGGCCCGTGGATGAACGTGTCGAGCGCCTCGACGCTGAACACGACGTCGTCGCTGTAGAGCACGTCGTAGGTGTTCAGCTGGTCCGGAGCGATCGCGTGCACGTTCTGCAGGTTCTGCACGCTCTTCCACGCCGCGAGATCCTCACGGCCGACGACGAGGAGCAGGTTCCTGCGATCGGTCAGCTCCGCGAGGAAGGTGCGCGCGCCCTTGGTCGACGGCGTCTGTCCGGCCACGAGCTCGGTGATCACGTGGATGCGCTCGTTGCGGGCCCGGTCGGAGAGGGCACCGCGGAGGGCGGCGGCCTTCATCTTCTTGGGGGTGCGCTGGCTGTAGTCGCGCGGCTGCGGGCCGTGCACGGTGCCACCGCCGGCGAACTGCGGCGCGCGGGTCGAACCCTGGCGGGCGCGGCCGGTGCCCTTCTGGCGGTACGGCTTCCGGCCACCGCCGCGGACCTCGCCGCGGGTCTTGGTGGCGTGCGTGCCCTGGCGAGCCGCGGCGAGCTGCGCGACAACCACCTGGTGGAGCAGCGCGATGTTCGCGGGGGCGTCGAAGATCTCGGCGGGGAGATCGACGGTGCCGTTGGTCTGGCCGCCGGGGGCCTTGACGTCGAGCGTCAGCTTGGTTGCGGTCTCGGTGCTGGTCATGCCCGTGCACCACCCTTCACTGCGGTCTTGACGATCACGACGCCGCCCTTGCGGCCCGGGATCGCACCCTTGATCAGCAGCAGGCCGTTCTCGGCGTCCACCTTGTGGACCGAGAGGTTCTGCGTCGTGATGCGGTCGCTACCCATGCGCCCGGACATGCGGGTTCCCTTGAACACGCGGCCCGGGGTGGCGCAGCCACCGATGGAGCCCGGACGACGGTGCACAGCCTGCGCACCGTGCGAGGCGCCCTGGCCGGCGAAGCCGTGGCGCTTCATGGTGCCGGCGAAGCCCTTGCCCTTGGAGGTGCCGGTGACGTCGACGAATGCGCCGTCCTCGAAGACCTCGGCGGTCAGTTCCTGGCCGATCTCGAAGCCCTCGGTGTCGTCGACGCGAAGCTCGACGATGTGGCGGCGAGGGGTGACACCCGCCTTGGCGAACTGGCCGGCGACCGGCTTGGTGACCTTGCGCGGGTCGATCGCACCGTAGGCGAGCTGCACGGCGCTGTAGCCGTCGCGCTCCTCGGTGCGGATCTGGGTGACCACGTTCGGTCCGGCCTTGACGACGGTGACCGGAACGACCCGGTTGTTCTCGTCGAAGACCTGGGTCATGCCGAGCTTGGTGCCCAGGATTCCCTTGATCTGGTTAGTCATGTGTTGTCTCCGCTGCGTCTTCTACAAGCTCGCTGGTCTCGAAAGTCACTGAATGTTGACGTCGACGCTCGCCGGGAGGTCGATGCGCATGAGCGCGTCGACGGTCTTGGGCGTCGGGTCGAGGATGTCGATCAGCCGCTTGTGAGTCCGCATCTCGAAGTGCTCGCGCGAGTCCTTGTACTTGTGCGGCGAGCGGATGACGCAGTACACGTTCTTTTCGGTGGGCAACGGCACCGGGCCGACCACGCGGGCGCCCGTGCGGGTCACCGTCTCGACGATCTTGCGCGCAGATGCGTCGATCGCCTCATGGTCATAGGCCTTGAGCCTGATGCGGATCTTTTGTCCCGCCACGCTTAGTGTCCTTTTCTTGCCGCGTTTCGTAGTACCCGAACGAGTCGGGAACCACCTCGTCTGCACAGTTCCACCCGAACGGCGACGGCGAACAGCACTCTTCACACTTCGTGACCGGGCGCACCCGATCCGCATGCCGCTGTTCATCTGTCATTGTTCTCCGGCACACGCGGTCGGGCGTGTCGCCCTACTGCTCGCTCCGCGGCGTCGAACCAACGCTCGACACCACGGATCGACCTGCCGGATGCACCCGTACGGGTACAGGGAGGTACTGCTTCCGTCTTGCATGTGGCCGCGACCAGGCCGTCAGGCTCGATCCGCGACTGTCACTCGATCTCGTTCCGAGCCGCGGAAAACCGTGACCCGGTCAAGGCAACCCGACCAGTATGCAGGACCCGGTCGGCATTCTCAACTTCGCCCCGGCCGCGCGGCCGTCACCACCCTCCGGTCGACAACGTCGCGGGCGTCCGCACGGGCGCCGCCGCCCCGAGCGTGTTGGTCGGATCGGGACCCGGTCCCGGCGCCGCCGGCGTGGCCACCGGCAGCTCGCGCGGCGCCGGCGCCACGGGCGGCACGTCGCGCCACACCGGCAACGCCTCCTGCAGGGCCAGCCCCACCGAGATCAACGCGGCCTCCTGCCAGGGCAGCGCGCCCAGCTGGACACCGAACGGCAGCCCGGTCACCGCCGAGCGGCCGACCGGGAACGAAACGGCAGGGGCGCCGGTGTAATTGGCCCACTGGACGTCGCCGGCCACCCCGGACAGCACGCTCAGGCCCGCGAACGCGTCGCGGGGACAGCCGTCGTCGAGCGCGCCCGGCAACGCGATCACGTCGAGAGCGTGGTCCCGGAACATGGCGTTGTACTGGTGCTGGTAGCGCAGCCGGTCGCGCTCGAGCCCGAAGTAGTCGGCCACCGGCAGCGCGAGCGACGCCACCGCCGCGCTCACGAGCGGTGCGAGATCGATGCGGTAGTCGCCGAGCCGGTCCACGAACTGCCGGTGGTAGGCCCCCATCTCCGCCGTGTCGCCGGCCAGGAGCGAATCCGGTGGGTGCGGCATCGACACCGGTACGGTTTCGGCGCCCAGCGCACGCGCCGTCGCGAGGAACTCGTCGAACAGGCGCCGCAGCTCCGGGGCCAGCCGGTCGGTCGCCCCGTGCGGCAGGCCGATACGGACGCCCGCGAGCGGCGCGGTCCCGGCGGGCGGCACCAGCGGGTAGCCGCCCTCGGGCACGCCCGGGCCGGCGGCCGTCACCGGATCGTCCGCCTCCGCGCCGGCGAGGACACCCAGCAGCAGCGAGGCGTCCGCGAGACTGTGCCCGATGGGGCCGGGGTGGTCCCGGGTCCAGGTGAGCGGGATCATCCCGTGCGAGGTGATCCGCCCGTACGTGGGCTTGATCGCCGAGACGCCGCACGAGCTGGCCGGCAGCCGCAGCGAGCCGCCGGTGTCGCTGCCGACCGACAGGGGGACGAACCGGGCCGCCACCGCGGCGGCGCTGCCGCCCGACGAGCCGCCCGGGGAGTACTGCGGGTTCCACGGGTTGGCCACCTGCGGGGTGACCACGCCGATCGCGAACTCGTCGGTGTGCACGTGACCGAGCAGGACCGCCCCGGCCTCCTGCAGCCGGCGCCACACCCCCGAATCCCCGGCGGCCACGTTGTCCCGCAGCACGTTGCTCGACGCGGTGAGCGGGAGCCCGCCCACCGCGAAGAGGTCCTTGAGCGCGATCGGCAGCCCGCACACGGGCGAGACGGGCTCGCCCGACGCCCGGGCGGCGCTGAGCCGGGTCGCCGCCGCGTCGGCGGCGGCATAGGCGAGGTCTGGATAGAGGTGGATCCATGCGCCGACGCCGCCGTCGTGGTCCCGGCTACGGCGCAGGCAGGCATCGAGGAGTTCGCGCGGGTGCAACTGCCCGGACTGCAGCAGGCTCGCCGCTTCGACCGCGCTCAGCAGGGCCGGATCGATGACCGGGACGGTCCCCGGATCGGGCAGCCGGGCCGCCGGCCGGGCGCCCGCGCGCGCAGGGTGCATCAGGCCGAGCCCGACGAGGCCACCGGCCATGGTTCCGAGAAAACGACGTCGTGACGTTTCGAAACTCACCGGTCCGACCATAACGGCGGGTAGCGGAGGCCGCAGCGCACGCGCATCCCGCGCCCCTCCCCCACGGCGCACGACCGGTGCGGAATAATCCGTCGAACGGAAGCGACCCGCGCCCCGGAACGCGGGACTGAAGGAGCGCCGAATGACATCCTCTGCCCAGTCCCGGTCGCCCGGGTCCCGGCCGCTGCGCCGCAGGCCCCAGCTGTCCGACGACGTGGCGGTGCACGTCCGCAATCTCATCATGTCGGGTGGGGTCCGGCCCGGCGACTTCATCCGGCTGGACGAGACCGCGGCCGAGCTCGGCGTGAGCGTCACCCCGGTGCGTGAGGCCTTGCTCACACTGCGCGGCGAGGGACTCGTGGAGCTCGTCCCGCACCGCGGCTATGTCGTGGCCCCGTTGAGCCGGGGCGACATCGACGACCTGTTCTGGCTGCAGGGGCAGATCGCGGAGGAGCTGGCGCGACGGGCGGCCGCGGTGATCACCCCGGACACCGTGGCCGAGCTGGCCGACCTCAACGAACGCCTGGCCGAAGCGGTGCGCAGCGGGGACGGGGCGCGGATCGAGGACCTCGAGTTCGCCTTCCACCGCACACTCAACCGCGCGACCGGCGCGCGCAAGCTGTCCTGGTTCCTGCTCAACGCCACGCGCTACACGCCGGTGCACTTCTACTCGTCCGACCCCGACTGGGGTGCCGCGGCGGTGGCGTCGCACAAGCGCCTCGTGGACGCCCTGCGCCGCGGCGACGGCGATTCCGCAGGCCGGGAGACCCGCCGGCACTTCACCGACGGGGCCGGCCGGCTGGTCCGGCACCTCGACGAGATCGGCGTCTGGAGCTGACGGACGCACGGCCCGGCGCTCGCGGAAGACCGGGGCCGCAGGCACCGGCCGGTAACATCGCGGCGTGACGGCGGGATCTACTCGTCGACGGGTCCGCAAGCGGCCGACCGAGAGTTCCACGGCGGAGAGTGATGCTGAGATACCACGACGAAGCGGTCCTCGTCGACGACCTGCACAAGTCGTTCGGGGACGTCCATGCCCTCAAGGGCATCACGTTCTCCGCCCCACGAGGCTCGGTCCTCGGCATTCTCGGGCCCAACGGCGCCGGCAAGACGACGACGGTGAAGATCCTGTCCACGCTGCTGCGCCCGACCGGCGGGCGCGCGGTGATCGCCGGGCACGACGTGGTCGGCGACCCCGCCGCCGTGCGCCGCTCGATCATGATGACCGGCCAGTACGCCGCCCTCGACGAGACGCTGTCGGGCCGGGAGAACCTGATCCTGTTCGGCCGTCTGATGGGCCTCGACCGCGCGGCCGCGCGCCAGCGCGCCGACGAGCTGCTCCGCGAATTCGATCTGGTGGACGCCGGTAAGCGGGCGGTGCGGCACTACTCCGGCGGCATGCGCCGGCGCGTCGACATCGCATGCGGGCTCGTCGTGCGCCCCGAGGTCGTCTTCCTCGACGAGCCGACCACCGGCCTCGATCCGCGCAGCCGGCAGGGCGTCTGGTCCCTGGTGGGTGCGCTCAAGAAGCAGGGCATCACGGTGCTGCTGACGACGCAGTACCTCGAGGAGGCCGACCTGCTCAGCGACAACATCATCGTCATCGACCGGGGCACCGTGGTGGCGGAGGGGACGGCCAACGAGCTCAAGGCCTCCACCGGAGGCAGCTACTGCGAAATCGTCCCGGTCGACCCGAACGCGCTGCCGTGGGTGGTGCACGCCCTCGGCAACCTCGTCCCGCCCGACGTGCGCGCCGAGCTGGCCACCGCGGGCAGCAACGACCGCGTCTCGATTCCGGCGCCGCACGGCCCGGCGACGCTCGCCGAGGCGCTGCGCCGGCTCGCCCCCACCCGGATCGAGCTGGCCGACATCGGCCTGCGCCGGCCCTCCCTCGACGATGTGTTCCTCAGCCTGACCGGGCACTCGGCCGGCGCCGACACGACGTCCGCGACGACGGGAGAGCCCGCGTGACCGTCCACACGAAGAGCATCAGCGCCCAGCGGGTGCGGCACGACGCGAACATCTCGCTGCCGGAGAAGCGGGTGGGCTCGCACCGCCGGGCCGACCCGACGGTGCTCAACCAGTGGAGCGCGCTCACGATGCGCACGGTCCGCACCATGGCGCGGTACGGCGAACTCGTCGTCGCGGCGATCACCCCGGTGGTGTTCGGCCTGGGCTTCTACCTGCCGCTGAAGTTCGTGATGTCGTTGCAGGGCATCGACTACGCGCAGTACCTGATGCCGATCATCGTCCTGCAGGCGATGGCGTTCACGGCCATCTCCGCGGCGCAGCTGTCCTCGGGTGAGGCGATGACGGGACTGACGACGCGGTTGCAGACCATGCCCGTGTTCAGCGCGGTCCCGCTGATCTCGCGGATGTCGAGCGCGATGCTGCGGTCCGTCGTGTCCCTGGCGGGGGCGCTCCTGTTCGGCTACGCCATCGGCTTCCGGTTCTCGGCGGGATTCGCACAGGCGGTCCTGTTCTGCGTCACCGCCCTGGCCATCAGCCTCGTCCTGTCGCTGGGCGCCGACGCGATCGGCACGCTGTCGAAGAGCCCCGAGGCCACCGCGCAGGCCCTGACGCTGCCGCAGCTGATTCTCGGCATGCTCTCGTGTGGCTTCGTCCCGGAGGAGGGCTTCCCCGAGTGGATCCGGCCGTTCGTGCGCAACCAGCCGATCTCGCAGTTCTCGTTCGCCATGCAGGACATGGCCGAGGGCGGCGTCACGTGGTCGGTCCTGTTCCCCACCGTGGCCTGGTGCGCGGGTCTCGCGCTGGTGTTCGCCCCGCTCGCCGTGTGGGCCAGCACGAGGCGGGGGTGAGCGGCAGATGAACGGACCTCCCGACATCCGTCCCGTCGACGCCAACGGCGCCGCCTTCACCTTCCCGCCGCCCGAGCACGCTCGTCCGGAGCGATCGTGGGGCGCCCTGTGGGAGCACAGCCGCATCCAGTGCCAGCGGCTGCTGCTGCGCTGGGCGCGCGATCCCGCGACGATGATCCAGGCGCTGGTCTACCCGGCGCTCACCCTGCTCATGTTCCGGGTCGTCCTGGGCAACACGGTCACCGCCGCCACCGGACAGCCCGCGATCTACGGCACGGTCCCCATGATCATCCTGGTCGGTGCCATGTTCGGGTCGGTGGTCAGCGCCGTCGGCCTGCGCACGGAGCGGCAGAGCGGCCTGCTCGGCCGCTTCTACACCCTGCCGATCCACCGGGCGGCCGGGCTGCTGGGCCGCATGCTCGCCGAGGCCGTCCGTGTGCTCGCCACGACCCTCATCATCCTGGCGGCCGGCGTCGGCCTGGGCTTCCGCTTCACCCAGGGTCTCGCCGCCGGACTCGCGATCCTCGTCATCCCCGTTCTCTTCGGCATCGGGTTCGCCCTGATGGTGACGGTCCTGGCCACCATGTCGAGCAAGCTGCCCCTCGTGGAACTGGTGTCGATCGCGTGCACCCTGCTGATGTTCTTCAACTCCGGGTTCGTGCCGGTCATGGCCTATCCGAGGTGGCTGCAGCCGGTCGTGGAGAACCAGCCCATGTCGTGTGCGATCGACACGATGAAGGCCCTGGCGGTGGGCGGTCCGCTCGCGGAACCGCTGATCAAGACGCTGATGTGGTCGGCCCTCATGATCGCGGTCTTCACGATTCCGGCGATCCGGGGCTACCGGCGCGCAGCCGAGGAGGGCTGACCTCGGCGACCCCGAACGGCCGTCCCCGGCTGTTATCCTGTCCGCCGACCCGCGGCCGCACAACGGCTGCTGCAGCCACGGCACTGTCACCGCAGTGCGGCCCCTCGGAGGAATGCCGATGAAGTATGCCCGCCGGATCACCGTCGCGGTGATGGCCGCCGCCCTGACCGCCGCCGGGCCGGCGCTGCCCACGGCCGCCGCGGACACCACCGACGCCGCCTCGTTGCCGGCGCTGCTCGAATCGATGGGGCCGAGCCCCGCGGGGGCGAACAACCTCGACTGCGTGCCCTCCCCCGAACATCCCCGGCCGGTGGTTCTCGTGCACGGAACGAGAATGGACATGACCAGCTCGTGGGCCGTGGCGGCCCCGCAGCTCGCCGACCTCGGCTACTGCGTCTACGCCCTGAACTACGGGGGCATCCGCTCGCTCGTCGACCCCGGCCTCATGATCTGGGGCGTCGGGAGCATCGAGGAATCCGCGAAGCAGCTCGGCGAGTTCGTCGATGCGGTGCGCGCTCACACCGGGGCCGATCGGGTCGATCTCGTGGGCCACTCGCAGGGTGGACCGGTCTCCCGTCAGTACCTGCGGTTCGAGGGCGGCGCGGACCCGGCGGACCCGGCCCGCAACGAGGTCGACAAGCTGGTGATGCTGGGGGCGACCAACCACGGCACCACCTTCAACGGGATGCAGCAGCTGTATTCCCTGTTCGCCCGCCTGGGGCTGGGCAACCAGGAATGGGCCACCGAGCGCGTCGCGCAGATGGTGTTCGGTATCGCCGGTCGTCAGCAGCTGATCGGATCGCGCGTGCTGGCCCGGCTCAACTCCGGAACCGAGACCCTGCCGGGGATCGACTACACGTCGATCGCCACCCGTCAGGACACGGTGGCCACGCCCCCGGAGAATGCGTTCCTGCAACCGGGCGCGGACAGCGTCGTGCACAACGTGTGGGTCGAGGACGTGTGCCCGACCAGCCCGGCCGATCACCTCGCCCTCCTGGAACTTCCGGAGTCGCTGCACCTGGTGAAGTCGGCTCTCGATCCGCACTACGCCGAGACCGTGCCCGCGCCCTGCACCGCGCCGCCCGCCGGCTGACACCCGTAGATCCCCGGCATGCGAACGGCCCCTCCCGGCGGGAGGGGCCGTTCGCATGCTCACCGCGCCGGGTGTCAGACCCCGAGGGCCCGCTGCAGCACGGGCCACGAGTCCTTCAGGTCGTCCTGCCAGTAGCCCCACGAGTGGGTTCCGGTCTCGCGGAAGTTGTAGGTGGCGGGGATGCCGAGCGTATCGAGCCGGTTCTTCAGGTTGTGGGTGCAGTAGTTGGTGGCGGCCTCGATGACGCCACCGACGACGATCTGGTTCGCCAGGACACCGGCGTCCCCGTCGATCTCCGGTCCGGTCAGCGTGTCGTACGGACCGGGCAGACCGCTGCCGTTGGAGATGTACATCTCGAGCCCGCGCAGCTTCTCGGCGTTGACGTAGGGATCTTTCTCCGCCCACGTCGGGTCGTTCGTCGGTCCCCACATGTTCTCGGTGTCGCCGCTGCCCCACGTCTCGACCGTGGTCTTGACGAACTGCTGGCCGATCGGATCGGAGGTCTGCGCGCAGCCGCTGTAGGCGGCGACACCCCGGTACAGTCCCGGCGCGGCGAGAGGCAGCTGGAACACCGAGGTGCCCGAGGTGGAGATGCCCGCGATCGCGTTGACGCCGGTGGTGCCGAGCGCACCGTCGACCAGCGGCGGGATCTCCTTGGTCAGGAAGGTCTCCCACTTGTTCACGCCGAGCTTGGGATCGGGGTTCTTCCAGTCGGTGTAGTAGCTGAACATGCCGCCGACGGGCGAGACGACGTTGACGTGCTTGTCCTTGAAGAACTCGATCGCATCGGTGCGACCCCGCCAGGTGGCCATGTCCTCGCCGCCGCCGGCACCGTTGAGCAGGTACAGCGTCGGCGCGGGCTTGCTGGTGTCGGCCGGGCGCCACACGTCCAGCAGGATCTCCTCGTCCATGGACGCCGAGTAGACCCAGACGAGCAGCTGCTGCTCTCCGTAGTTCTCGATCCTGGTGATGTACGACCCGTTCTCGGACGTGACGGCCGTGATGGGCTGCAGGGTGTCGGCCACCGGGTCGGCCGAGGCGAACGAGGCGCCCGTGAACAGCGGCAGCGCGAGTACCGCCGCCGAGATCGCGGCTGTTCCCAGCCTCCGAGCGCGGCTCCGCGACTCGACAACACTCATTCCGTCAACCTCCTCAGGCCCGGCGGGCGGGCGTCCCCAAGCCCCGGCGAACCGGGGTGCGCCCTGCGGCGCAGCATGTACTGAATCGACAGCACGGGCGTGAACGTTACCTTGCGTACCGGCCGTCAGAAACCTCACCGTTCACATCCGTCACATCGATCGCGTCACGATCCAACGCCGGCACGATCACGTCGAGGGCGGGGGGATCCATCATCGCGCCGTGCGCTCCGGGCACGAACCGATTCCGGACCCGCCCGGACACGTACGGGACCCACAGAACCGCCGCGTCTGCCTCCGTCGGGTGCTCGTCCCGCGCGCTGAAGAAGTCGACGTCGCCGGCGAAGAGCCCCGGTTCGTGCCGGTTGATCAGATCCGGGGAGAGCACCGCCGCGGCGAAGATGCGCTGCACCCGCGGCGCGTCGAGTTCGATCAGCTCCCGGGGCACCGCGGCGGCCACAGCGTTCGCCGCCTCCGCCGGCAAACCGTCGCGCAGCGCGTCCGGATCCGCGTCCACTCCGAGACTGCGGAGGTTCTCGGCGAACTCGGCGCCGAAGCGGTCCGTGTCGATCCGCGGGATGCAGTCGAGCATCGCGAGGTGCTCGACCCGGGCGCCGCGGGCCTGCAACTCCACCGCCACCGCGTGGGCGAGCACCCCACCGAGCGACCAGCCGGCCAACCGGTACGGCCCCTCGGGACGGACCCGCGCGATCTCGTCGGCGTATCGCTGCGCGAGCGCCTCGATCGACGCCGGGACGAATCCCGGGTCCGTGAGCGCCGGCGTCTGCAGCCCGAAGACCGGCCGGCCGGGAGCGAGCCGCGCCGCCAGGGGCGCATAGGGCCAGGCCAGGCCGATCATCGGATGGATACAGAACAGCGGGGTCACGTCGGGCTCGCCGGCGCGCAGCGGCAGGACCACGGCGAGCGCCGCGTCCCCGCCGGCGTCGTCGCCGCCGATCCGGGAGGCGAACGACTCCACCGTCGGCGCCGCGAGCAACCAGGGCACCCGCACCTCCACCCCGAGCGCGTCCCGCAGGCGCGCGACGACCTGCGTCGCCACCAGGGAGTTGCCACCGAGTTCGAAGAAGTCGTCGTCGAGCCCGACCCGGTCGAGACCGAGCACCTCGGCGAACATGTCCGCGACGGCCCGCTGCGCATCGGTCTCCGGGGCGCGGTACGGCCGCGTGGCCGTGTCCGGTTCCGGCAGCGCATCACGGTCGAGCTTGCCCACCGGCGTGAGCGGGACCTCGTCGAGGGCGACGATCGCCGACGGCACCATGTGTCCCGGCAGCGCCCTCGCCGCCGAGGCCAGCAACGCGGCGGTGTCGACGGTCGCCGACGGCCGCGCCGTCACGTACGAGACCAACCGCACGACGCCCGCCTCGGAGGTCCGTCCGACGGTGACGGCGAAGTCGACCGCCGGATCACGGCGGAGCACGGCGTCGATCTCCCCGAGTTCGATCCGGAAGCCGCGGACCTTCACCTGGAAGTCCGACCGGCCCACGTACTCGATCTCGCCCGCCCCGGTCCATCGCACGACGTCGCCGGTGCGGTAGAGGCGGCTGCCGGTGCCGTACGGATCGGCGACGAACCGGGACGCGGTCAGCGCCGGCCGGGCGTGGTACCCCCGTGCCAGCTGGACGCCGGACAGATACAGCTCGCCGGCCACCCCGACCGGCACGGGCCGGAGCCGGTCGTCGAGGACGAGCGAGCGCGTGCCCCGCAGCGGCCCGCCGATCGTGAGCGGCCCGCCGGGGGTCAGCGGATCGCTGATGTTGGTCATGACGGTGGTCTCGGTGGGCCCGTACCCGTTGTGGAACGCCCGGCCCGGCGCCCATCGCGCGACGAGCTCCGGTGGGCACGCCTCGCCGCCGACCACGACGGTCCGCAGGTCGTCGAGGCCCGCGGGATCGACCGACGCCAGTGCCGCGGGCGTCACGAACGCGTGGGTGACGCGTTCGTGACGCAGCAGTTCCGCGAGGTCCGCGCCGCCGTAGACGGTGGGCGGTGCGATCACCAGCGTGGCCCCGGGCGCGACCGCGAGCAGCAGTTCGAGCACCGAGGCGTCGAAGCTCGGCGACGCGAAGTGCAGCGCCCGGGTGGCCGGTCCGAGGCCGTAACGCTCGCGCTGTTCGGCGGCGAAGTTGGCCAGGCCGGTGTGGGTGACGACCACGCCCTTCGGCAGCCCGGTGGAGCCGGAGGTGTAGATGACGTAGGCGGGGTTGTCCACATGCAGCGGACGCGCCCGGTCACGGTCCGTCACCGGCGCGGGCGACAGCACGGCGAGTTCGGACTCGACCTCCTCGTCGTCGAGCACCACCCACGGGATCGTGTCGGGCAGGCCGGTGCGTTCGGCGGCGACGGTCACTCCCGCCCGCGCCCCCGAGTCGGTGACCATGTGCACGACCCGGTCGACCGGGTAGCCGGGATCGACCGGCACGTACGCGGCACCGGTCTTCGCGACCGCCCACACCGAGATCACGGACTCGAAGGACCGGGTCAGCCCCACGGCCACGACGTCCTCGGGCCCGACGCCGCGGGCGATGAGCAGACGCGCGAGCCGCGACGAGCGGGCATCGAGGTCGGCGTAGGTCAGCTCGCGACCCCGGTACGACAGTGCGGTGGACTGCGGGTCGCGGGCGGCGGCCGCGGCCAGCAGGTCGGCCAGCGGCACGGCCGGTTCCGCCGGGCGTCCGGTCCGTCGGACGAGATCGTCGCGCTCGGCGTCGCCCAGGATCTCGAGCTGCCCGGTCGTGCCGGCCGTCCCGGCGACGAGGCCGCCGAGCACCCGGAGGTAGCGCTGCGCGAGGTTCTGCACGGCGGAGGCCGTGAAGGCGTCCCGGCGGTACTTGAACCCGAAGGCCAGCGACTCCTCGGCCGTGGCCACCACCGTGAGCGGATAGTGGGTGGCGTCCCGGGTGTTCACGCCGGCGACGGTCATGCCGTCGATCGAGCTGGCCTGCTCGAGGCCGCTCCGGTCGATCGGATAGGACTCGTACACGAGCAGGGTGTCGAACAACGCGCCGGTCCCCGCGAGCTGCTGGATCTCTGCCAGCCCGATGTGGTGGTGGTCGAGCAGGTCGGCCTGCTCGGCCTGCAGGGCACGCAGCGCCGCGTCGACCGCCATGTCCGGGTCGAGGCGGACGCGCACCGGAATCGTGTTGATGAACAACCCGACCATCGACTCGACACCCTCGAGCCCGCCGGGCCGGCCGGAGACGGTGGTTCCGAACACCACGTCGTCGCGGCCGGTGGAGCGGGCCACCAGCACGGCCCACGCCGCTTGGAGAACGGTGTTGACGGTGACGCCGAGCCGGCTCGCGTACTCGGTCAGCGCGGCGGTGGTGTCGGCGTCGATCGCGACGCGGTGCTCCGCGCCGCCCACGGCTCCCGCCTCGCCGTCACCGAGCACCTCGGCGAGCATGGCCGGCTCCTCGAGGCCGGCCAGCGCGTCCGCCCAGGCCCGGCGGGACCGGTCGTGGTCGCGCGCGGCCAACCACTCCAGGTAGGTGCGATACGCGGGCACCCGCGGCAGGATCGTCGCATCGGCGTCGGTCGCGTAGAGGGTGAGCAGGTCCTTCAGCAGCAGCGGCATCGACCACCCGTCGAGCAGGATGTGGTGGCTGCTGACGGCCAGCGTCCACGCGTCCGGGGCGGTGCGCACGACGAGGAAGCGGATCAGTGGCGGGGCGGCCATGTCGAACGGGACGTCCTGGTCCGCCCGCACCATCGCCTCCAGGTCGGAGCCGTCCGCGCCGACGGCGTCGACCTCGCGCCACGGCAGGGAGACGTCGTCGAGCACCAGCTGCACCGGCTCGCCGGACTCGCCGGCGACGAACGCCGTGCGCAGGTTGGGATGCCGCTCGAGCAGTGCCTCCGCCGCCCGGCGCAACCGGGCCACGTCGACCCGGCCCGCGAGGTGGAGCAGCACCTGGGTGGTGTAGACGTCGGGCCAGCCGTCGGCGAGCATCGCGTGGAAGAGCAGACCGGACTGCAGCGGGGCGAGCGGCCACACGTCGACCAGGGCGGGGTACCGCGTCTCCCACGTGTCGAGGTCGCTCTGGCCGACGTGCACGAGGGGGACGTCGGACGGCGTCAGACCGCCCGCGTCGGGTCGGGCGGCGTGGGCGGCGAGCGCCTCCAGGGCGCGCACCCACAGCTGCGCGAGTTCCTCGACGTCGCCGCGGTCGAGCAGACCGCTCGCGTATCCGAAGTTTGCGCCGAGCCGGCCGCCGATCACGACGGCGTTGATGTCGACCGTGGCCATCGCGGGCGCGTCGGCGTCGTCGCGACCCGACAGGTCGCCGAGGTCCCCGGCGGGCAGCCAGCCGAGACCGGCCGCGCCCTCGGGGATCTCGCCGGCGTCGATCCGGCCGAGGTAGTTGAAGCTGATCTGCCCGGACGGCAGCGCCCGCAGCACGGGGCCGGCGGCCGGATCGAGATAGCGCAGCAGCCCGTAGCCGATGCCCTTGTCCGGAACGGCGCGCAGGTGCTCCTTGACGGCCTTGATCGCGGCGCCCGCGGCGCGGCCCCCGGCGAACGCGTCGTCGAGATCCACCCCGGACAGGTCGAGCCGGACCGGGTAGATGGTGGTGAACCAGCCGACGGTGCGGCCGAGGTCCGCGCCGGGGACGACCTCCTCCTCGCGGCCGTGCCCCTCGAGCCGGACCAGCGCCGACGGCTCGGCGACGCCCCGGTCGCGGCGCCACCGGGCGACGGCGAGTGCCAGCGCGGCGAGCAGTGCGTCGTTGACGCCCCCGTGGAACCGTGCGGGCAACGTCGTCAGCAATGCGTCGGTCGTCGCGGGATCGACCTGGATCCGCACCTTATCCACCGTGGAGGCGAGGTCGACGGTGGGATCGAAGGGGCGCGCGCCGAGCATCGGATCGGGCCCGTCGACGATCGAGCGCCACAGCCCGAGTTCGGCCGCACGGGCCGGGACCGCGGTCTCGGCGAGGGCGTGCGCCCAGCGCCGGAACGACGTGCCGACCGGCTGAAGCTCCGGACGTCCGCCGTTCGACAGCTGCGCCCACGCCGTGACGAGGTCCGGAACGAGGATGCGCCAGGAGACGCCGTCGACGACGAGGTGGTGCGCGACGACGACGAGCCGCCCGGTGCGCGCCGCGCCCGGGTCGAGCCACACGAACTGCAGCACGACGCCCTCGGCCGGCCGCAACCGCGACTCGGCCTCGTCGAGTGCCCGCGCGGCGAGGTCTGCGAGCGCCTGTTCGTCGGTCCCGGGCGCGACCTCGATGCGGGCGACGAGCGCGTCGACGTCGACGCTGCCCGGCGGCGTGGTCGACAGCTCCCAGTCGCCGGAGCCGTTGCGGCGCAGGCGCGCCCGGAGCATGTCGTGGCGGTCGACGACGGCCGTGAGGGTTCCCACGACGCCGTCGCGGTCGATGCCGGCCGGCAGTTCCAGCGCGAGCGTCTGGGTGTAGCGATCGAATCGGCCGCCGCGTTCGACCATGAACCGGACGATCGGCGTCAACGGCATGTCGCCGACGCCGCCGCCGGGAAGCTCGGCCAGCGCGGGTACCGCCGCCTCCGCACCGACGCGCGCGACCTCGGCGAGCCCGGCCACGGTCTTGCGTTCGAACACGTCGCGGGGGGTGAAGACCACACCGCGGGCCTTCGCCCGCGACACCAGCTGGATCGAAACGATGCTGTCGCCGCCGAGCGCGAAGAACGAGTCGTCGGCACCGATCCGCTCCGCGCCCAGGACCTCCGCGAAGACCGCGGCGATCGCGACCTCGGTGGGGGTGCCGGGAGCACGGAATCTCTTGTCGCCCTTGAATATCGGAGCGGGTAGAGCCTTGCGGTCGAGCTTGCCGTTCGCGGTCAGCGGCAGCGTCTCGAGCACCACGATCGCGTCGGGAACCATGTATCCGGTAAGGAACCGGGCCACCGAGTCCAGGACCGTCGCGGGCTCGAGGTCGTGTCCCGCGCGCGGCACCACGTAGCCGACGAGGCGGTCGCCGGTGCGTTCGTCGGTGCGCACGACCGCGACGGCCTGCGCCACACCGGCGACGCCGGTGAGAGCGGCCTCGATCTCGCCGAGTTCGATGCGGAAGCCGCGCAACTGGACCTGGGAGTCGCTGCGTCCGGCGTACTCGAGCTGTCCTCGCGCGTTCCAGCGGGCGATGTCGCCCGTCCGGTACATGCGGGTGCCGGGCGCGCCGAACGGATCGGCGACGAACCGGCCGGAGGTGAGGTCGGCGCGTCCCAGGTAGCCGCGGGTGAGCTGCGCTCCGCGCACGTACATCTCCCCCGGCACGCCGACCGGAACGGGCTGCAGGCGCGCGTCGAGGACGTAGATGCCCAGCCCGGGGATGCCACGGCCGATCACGCTCGCGGCGAGTCCCGCGTCGGCCGCGGCGAGCGGCAGGTGCGAGACGTGCACGGTGGTCTCGGTGATGCCGTACATGTTGACCAGACGCGGCGCGTCCTCGGCGTGCCGGGCGTACCAGCCGGCGAGCCGCCGCAGATCGAGCGCCTCACCACCGAAGATCACGTACCGTAGTGCCGGAAGGCCCGTCTCGTCGCCGTGTTCCGCGGCCGCGCGGTCCGCCTCGGCGAGCTGGTAGAACGCCGACGGGGTCTGGTTGAGCACCGTCACCCGTTCCCTGGCCAGCAGGGCGCGGAAGTCCTCGGGCGAGCGCGAGGTGTAGTGGTCGACGACGACGAGCCGGGCACCGTAGAGCAGCGGTCCCCACAGTTCCCACACGGAGAAGTCGAACGCGTAGGAGTGGAACATCGTCCACACGTCCCGCTCGTCGAACTCGAAGGCGGGCCACGTGTTCTCGAACAGTTCGAGGACCGGCCGGTGCGGAACCTGCACGCCCTTGGGACGGCCGGTGGAGCCGGACGTGTAGATGACGTACGCGAGGTTGTCGACGCGCAGCGGGGCCCGTCGTTCGTCGTCGCCGACCGGTGCGCCGGGGACCGCGGACAGATCGAGCGCCGACACGTCGATCACCTCGACGGCGGTGTCCGGCAGCGCCTCCCGATCGGTGCCGGAGACGAGCACGCAGACGGGAGCGGCGTCCGCGAGCATGAATTCGAGGCGGTCCGCCGGATACGTCAGATCCAACGGCAGGTAGGCACCGCCGGCCTGGAGCACGGCGAGGAGTCCGACGACGAGTTCCTCGGTGCGCGGCAGGGCCACGGCCACGAGGCTGTCCGGCCGCACTCCGCGGTCGATCAGGGTACGGGCGAGGCGGTTCACGCGCGACGCCAGCTCCCCGTAGGTCAGGCTGCGGTCGCCGGCGGTGACGGCGACCGCGTCGGGGGTCCGGCCGGCCTGCGCCTGGAACCGGTCGACGAGCGTCTCGCCGGCGGCGCGGGTGCCCGGCGCGTTCCACGCCTCGAGCACGACGGCCCGCTCCTCGTCCGGCAGCAGCGGGATGTCCCCGACCACCGTGGCCGGATCGGCGGCGACCGCCGCGAGCACCCGGGTGAACCGCTGGGCGAAGGCCTCCATGGTGCCGGCGTCGAACAGGTCGGTCGCATAGGTCAGCGCCACGGACAGCCCGCCCGGCGCACCGTCCTCGGCGACCACGTCCGAGACGGTCACCTGCAGATCGAACTTCGCCTGGTCGAAGGCGAAGTCGACCGGTTCGACGGCCAGGCCCGGAAGTTCGAGGCGGGTGCGCGCCAGGTTCTGGAAGCTGAGCGCGATCTGGAACAGGGGGTGCCGCGCCTGGGACCGTTCCGGATCGAGGACCTCGACGATGCGCTCGAACGGCACGTCGGCATGGCCGAACGCCTCGAGGTCGGTCTCGCGGACGCGAGCGAGGAGGGCGGCGAACGTGTCGCCGGGGCCGACCGGGGTGCGCAGCACCAGGGTGTTGACGAACATGCCGATGACGTCGTCGAGTTCGGCCTCGCCCCGCCCGGCGACGGGCGTGCCGATCACGATGTCCTCGGTGCCGGACAGCCGCGCCAGCACAGTGGCCAGTGCCGCGTGGACGACCATGAACAGCGTGACGCCGTGCTCCCGGGCGAGGGCCGTCAGCGCCGCGTGCGTGCCGGCGTCCACGGAGAAGCCGGAGACGGCACCGCGGTTCGACGCGACGGGCGGACGGGGCCGGTCCGCCGGCAGGTCGAGCTGGTCGGGGATCCCGGACAGCGTTCTGCGCCAGTAGCCGAGTTGCTGCGCGAGCACCGACCGGGGATCGTCCTCGGCGCCGAGAACCTCCCGCTGCCACAGCGCGTAGTCCGCGTACTGGATCGCCGGCGGCGCCCAGTCGGGTTCCCGGCCGGCGGCCCGTGCGGCGTAGGCGAGCATCACGTCGCGTGTGAGCGGCCCCATCGAGAATCCGTCGCCGCTGATGTGGTGCAGCACGACGACGAGCACGTGCTCCCGTTCGGACAGCCGGAACAGTCTCAGCCGCAGCGGGACTCCGGTGGTCACGTCGAATCCGGCACCGATCTCGGCGGCGACCGCGGCCGCGAGGTCGGCCTCGCTCACCGGCGTCGGCTCCAGTCCGGCGGCCGGATCCGCGGTGGGCAGGACGACCTGGCGCGCCACCCCGTCGACCTCCGGGTAGACCGTGCGCAGCGACTCGTGCCGGAACACCACGTCGTCGATCGCCGCGCGCAGCGCCCCGACGTCGAGGTCACCTCGGAGCCGGATGGCCAGCGGCAGGTTGTTCACCGCGGAGTCGGGGTCGAAGCGGTTGAGGAACCACATGCGCTGCTGGGCGAGGGACAGCGGGACGACCTCCGGTCGCGGCCGGGGGCGCAGGGCGACGCGCCCGGTCCGGCCGACCTCGGATTCGAGGCGGGCCGCGAGAGCCTCCACCTCGGGGGTCTCGAACAGCACGCGGACGGCCACCTTGGTGTCGAGCGCAGCACCGAGCCGCGCCGCGACCTGGGTCGCGACGAGCGAGTTCCCGCCGAGGGTGAAGAAGTCGTCGTCGAGACCGACGCGGGTGAGGCCGAGCACGTCGGCGAAGATGCCCGCGACGATCTCCTCGACAGGCGTGCGCGGCCCGCGGAACCCGCGGGTTTCGAACACCGGCTCCGGCAACGCCTTGCGGTCCAGCTTGCCGCTCGCGTTGAGGGGGAAGGCGTCGAGCGCGACGAGCGCCGACGGCACCATGTACGCGGGCAGGATCTCCTTGACGGCGCCGAGCAGCTGCGCGCTCTCGACCGCCGCGCCCGGGGCGGGGACGACGTATCCGACGAGCTGCTCACCGGTGGCCGTGGGCACGACGAGCGCCACGGCCTGACCGACCGTGGGCTGCGCGAGCAGAGCCGTCTCGATCTCCCCCAGCTCGATCCGCTGACCGCGGAACTTCACCTGGAAGTCGGTGCGGCCGATGTAGTCGAGGACGGGCTCGCCGCCGGCGGTGCGGCGCCACCGGACGAGGTCACCGGTGCGGTACATGCGAGCGCCGGGGGCGCCGGCGGGGTCGGCGACGAAGCGATCCGCGGTGAGGTCCGGGCGGCCCACGTAACCACGTGCGAGTTGCCCTCCGGCAAGGTACAACTCGCCGGGCACGCCGACCGGGACGGGGTGCAGCCGGCCGTCGAGAACGTACACGCGCACGTTCCACTCGGGCACGCCGATGGGCACGCTCTGCCGCTCGTCACCGGCGGGCCAGTAGGTCACCGAGACTGCCGCCTCGGTCGGGCCGTACAGGTTGTGCACCGCGGCGTCCGAGACCCGGCGGAACGCGTCGACGGTCTCGGGCGGCAGGGCTTCGCCGATCACGAACACGTGCCGCAGCGTCGAGCAGGTGCCGGCCGGCGCATGGGCGGCGAACACGGTGAGCATCGAGGGCACGAAGTCGGTCAGCGTCACGCCGTGCCGGGCAATCGTCTCGGCGACGTACACGGGGTCACGGTGACCGTCGTGGGTGGCGACGACGAGGGTGGCGCCGGCGCGCAGGGGCAGGAACCAGCCCCACAGCGACACGTCGAAGGTGGTGGCGGTCTTCTGCAGATAGACGTCGCCGCCGGTGATCTCGTACTCGTGGGCCATCCACTCGAGCTGGTTGACGATGGCCTCGTGCGAGACGCACACGCCCTTGGGGCGTCCCGTGGAACCGGACGTGAAGATCACGTAGGCGGGGGTGTCCGGGCGGATCGGGCCGGCCGGCTCGCCGTCCCGGATCGGGTCGGGCGCGTAGCACTGCAGGTCGAGGTCGTCGACCAGGACGGGGGCGACCGTGCCGGGCAGGTCCGCCGCGTCCGCGCGGGTGCTCAGGACGCACACCGGCTGTGCCGTGGCCAGGATGTGCCCGATCCGCTCGGCCGGATGGTCGGGGTCGAGCGGGACGTAGGCGCCGCCGGCCGCGATGACCGCGTAGATCGCGACCGGGAGTTCGATCGATCGCCGGATCGCGAGGGCCACCAGGGTTTCGGGTCCGACGCCGAGACCGATGAGGTGCCGGGCGAGCCGGTTGACGCGCGCGTCGAACTCGGCGTAGGTGAGCGACTCGTCACCGAAGACGACGGCCACCGCATCCGGGTGGCGGGCGACGGCGTCCCGGTACGCGGCGAGGAGCCCGGTCGCCCGGACCGGATGCACCGCACGGTCGTTGCCGACGGCGAGGGCGCGTCGCTCGGCGGTGTCGAGGAGGTCGACGTCGCCGACCACGCGGCCGGCGTCGGCGGTGAGCGCCGCGAGCATCCGCATCAGGCGGCCGGCGAAATCCCGCACCGTGGACTCGTCGAAAAGGTCTGTGGCGTAGGTGAACTGCGCCGACATTCCGGCCGGCTTCCCGGCGTCCTCCCGCGGCGAGACGGTCAGCTGCAGATCGAACTTGGCGATGGCCCCGCCGAGGTCGACGGGCTCGATCTCCACGTCCGGCAGGGTCACCTCGGCACGGTCGAGGTTCTGGAAGAACAGCGCCACCTGGAACAGCGGGTGGTGCCCGGTCGACCGCACCGGATCGAGCACCTCCACGAGCCGCTCGAACGGCAGCTCCGCGTTGTCGAACGCGGCGAGGTCGGTGTCCTTGACCCGGCCGAGCAGTTCGGCGAACGTGGCGGCCGGCTCGATGCGGGTGCGCAGCACGAGGGTGTTGACGAACATGCCGACGAGGTCGTCGAGCGCACGCTCGCCGCGGCCGGCGACGGGCGTGCCGATCGCGATGTCCGCGGTGCCCGACAGGCGCGACAGCAGCACCGCCAGCGCGGCGTGGACGACCATGAACGCGGACGTGCCGGTCGCCTGGGCGGTGGCCTCGACCGCCTCGTGCAGGGCGGCATCGACCTCGAAGTCCACGGTGGCGCCGCGGCCCGACGCCTCCACCGGGCGGGGCCGGTCGGTCGGCAGGTCGAGCCGATCCGGGAGGTCGGCGAGCGCGCCGCGCCAGAACTCGATCTCCCGCGCGGCCGGCGACGCGGGGTCGGACTCGTCACCGAGCACCGCGCGCTGCCAGAGGGCGTAGTCGGCGTACTGCACCGCGAGCGGTTCCCACGCGGGGGCCGCGCCGCCGGTGCGGGCGACGTACGCGGTGACCAGGTCCCGCACGAAGGGGGCGATGGACGCGCCGTCGGCGGCGATGTGGTGGACGACCACGACGAGGACGTGCTCGTCGTCGGCCGACCGCAGCAGTGCGACCCGCAGCGGCACCTCGGCGGTCACGTCGAAGCCGGCCGTCGCGAGCCGGGCGACCGCTCCGGGGATCTCGTCGGGCGGCGTCGGCACCGGGTCGAGGGAGTGCGCCGCCTGCTCCGGCGGGAGGACCAGCTGGGACCCGACGCCGTCGCGATCGGGATAGACGGTGCGCAGCACCTCGTGCCGGGCCACGACGTCGGCGAGGGCCCGGCGCAGGGCATCGACGTCGAGCCCCCCGCGGACGCGCAGTGCGACGGGGATGTTGTTCGCGGCCGACGCCGGATCGAACCGGTTGAGGAACCACATCCGCTGCTGTGCCAGCGACAGCGGGATCGGGTCGGGGCGCGGCCCGGCGACGAGCGGTTGCTGCGCTCCTTCCCCGACGGAGGGTTCGACGAGTGCGGCGAGACCCTCGACGGTGGACGCCTCGAACAGCAGCCGCGCGGGGACCCGGGTGGCGAGCCGCTCCCCGAGGCGGGCAGCCGCGCGGGTGGCGACGAGCGAGTTGCCGCCGAGCTCGAAGAAGTCGTCGTCGAGCCCGGCCCGCTCGGTGCCGAGCAGCTCCGTGAACACCTCGGCCACCGCGTGTTCCGCGGCGGAGCGGGGCGCGCGGTACTCGTGGGCGGGCAGCTCCGGTTCGGGCAGGGCCGCCCGGTCGAGCTTGCCGACCGGCGTCAGGGGGATCCGGTCGAGGGGCACGATCACGGTCGGCACCATGTGCGCGGGCAGCCGGCGGGCGACGAACTCGGTCAGCGCGTCGGGGTCGACGACCGCCCCCGGCACGGGGTGAACGTACGACACCAGCCGGGCCTCCCCCGACGGGGTCGGCCGTCCCACCGTGACGGCGAAGTCGGCATCGGGGTGTGCGGCCAGCGCGGCATCGATCTCGCCGAGTTCGATGCGGAATCCGCGGATCTTGACCTGGAAGTCGTTGCGCCCCGCGTAGATCAGGCCGGTCTCGCCCGATCGGACGAGGTCACCGGTCCGGTACAGGCGGGTGCCGCCGGGCCCGGCGACGAACCGCTCGGCCGTCAGCGCGGCGCGACGGTGGTAGCCGCGGGCGAGGCCGGGCCCTTCGAGATACAGCTCACCCACGACACCGGCCGGGACGGGGTTGAGGCGCTCGTCCAGCACGTGCGCGGTCATCCCGCGGACGGCCCGGCCGATGGTGACCTGCTCGCCGGGCTGCAGCGCGTGCGAGATGTTCGTCATGATCGTGGTCTCGGTGGGGCCGTACCCGTTGAAGAAGCGGCGACCGGGCGCCCATCGCGCGACGAGGTCGGGTGGGCACGCCTCACCGCCCACGATCACCACGCCGAGGGTGTCCAGCCCGGCCGGGTCGACGGACGCCAGGGCGGCGGGCGTGACGAAGGCGTGGGTGACCTGCCGGCTGCGCAGCAGTTCGGCGAGGTCCTCGCCGCCGTACACCGACGGTGGGGCGATCACCATGGTGGCGCCCGCGCCGACGGCGAGCAGCAGCTCGAGGACGGAGGCGTCGAAGCTGGGCGAAGCGAAGTGCAGGGTCCGCGAGTCCGGGGTCAGCGTGTACCGCTCGACCTGCTCGGCGCAGAAACCCTCGAGGCCGGTGTGGGTGACGACCACGCCCTTGGGCCGGCCCGTGGAACCGGAGGTGTAGATCACGTAGGCGGGATGCTCCGCCCGCAGCGTCCGGACCCGGTCGTCGAGCGCGACGGGCGCTGCGGACTGCTCGGCGAGGGTGGTGCGGGTCTCGGCGGAATCGAGGGCGATCCAGGGCACGGAGCCGGGCAGGCCGGGCACCGAGGCCGCGAGGGTCAGGCCGGCCCGGGCGCCCGAGTCGTCGATCATGTGCCGGACGCGGTCGTCCGGATAGTTCGGGTCGACGGGCACGAAGGCGGCGCCGGTCTTGGCGACGGCCCACACCGACAGCACCGACTCGATCGAGCGGGGTACGGCGACCGCCACCACATCCTCCGGGCCGATCCCCCGCCGGATGAGCAGCCGCGCCAGCCGGGAGGAGGCCGAGTCGAGCTCGCCGTAGCTCAGGGTGCGGTCCTCGAACACCACGGCGGGTGCGCCGGGGTCCCGTTCGACCGCGGCGGCCAGGAGCTGGGGCAGAAGGGCGACGCGGGGTCCGCGCCGGCGTGTGGGCCGCTGCCGGACCGGCCGGCGGCTGCGTGATTCGTCCGGTCGTCGGTCCCCCGAACCGTCGACACTCATCCCCGCGTGCTCCGTCGCCGGTCGTCCTGCGCGTGCACTCCAGGCATCATCCACCTCGCGTATCCCTCATCGTCCCAGCCGCTGCCCTCTGCACACGACAGTGCAGGGTGGCACGCGCCAGCCCCATTAGACCATCGGGGCGTCGGGCGCTTCGTTACGGCCGAAACCGGGCGGTCGACCGCGGATCACCCGTCGCGGTCGCCGGGAGGACGACGGAGGATACGGGTCAGCGGGCGCCCCCGATCCAGCGGTCCAGCACCGGACCGATCCGGGCGAGGGCTTCCTGCGACGTCATCTTCCAGTGGGTGGCCTGGACCGATTCGACCGCCAGGGTGCCGGTGACGTGGGCCCGCCACTGCTGCGCGGCGCGGGCGGCCGAGGTTCCGTCCTCCCCCGCGGCGAAGAACAGCAGATCACCGTCGTATCGGGCGGGCCGGTGCTCGCCGAGCAGCCGGTAGGACAGGCGCACGCCCTCGAAGAGGCGTTCGAGCCGGGGCAGGGACAGCGCGTCGAACGGGGCCGGCAGGTCGGCGACCAGCTCCAGTGCCCGCGCGGGGGTGAACTCCGCCAGGTCGACGTCGGACCCGACGTCGGTTCCGATCGCGCCGAGCAGGTCGGCGACGGTGACCGCGGAGGGGGCGGTCCCGGTCGGCGCGGTGGGCGGATGCGCGTCGAGCAGGGCGAGGGTGGCGACCTCGTCGCCGTCGGCGCGCAGACGGACCGCGACGGCGTGGGCGAGGATGCCGCCGAGCGACCAGCCGACCAGGTGGTACGGACCGGCCGGCTGGACATGCCGGATCCGGGCCGCATAGTCGGCCGCCCACGCGTCGATGCTCTCGGGCAGCGGTTCGTCGTCGCGCAGGGCCGGGGACTGCAGTCCGAAGAGGGGACGCTCGGGGTCGAGGTGGCGGGCCAGGCCGGCGAAGCTCCACGACAGGCCGATCACCGGGTGGATGCAGAACACCGGTTCGGCGGAACCGCCCGGGCGCAGGGGCAGCACCGCGTCGAACCCTGCGGTGTGATCGGCCGGACCGGGATCGCCGGCGGATGCCTCGATCCGGGCGGCGAGGGCTTCGACGGTGGGCGTGAGGAACAGCCACTGCAGCGACACCGGCAGGCTCGTGCGCTCGCGCAGCCGGGCGATCACCCGCACGGCGCTGAGGGAGTTCCCCCCGAGGTCGAAGAAGTCGTCGTCGAGGCCGACCGGGAACGCCCCGGTGTCGGTTCCCCCGGCCGGCGCGAGGACCTCCCGGTATGCGGCGGCGACCTCCGTCTCGAGCGGAGTGCGCGGCGGGCGGTGGCTCCGCGGGGCGATCACCGGCTCGGGGAGTGCCGCGCGGTCGAGCTTGCCGTGCGGGTTCAGCGGCAACGCGTCGAGGGTGACGAAGCCGGCGGGCACCATGTAGGAGGGCAGGGTCTCGGCCAGCGCGGCGCGCAGCCGGGCGACGTCGACCGGCCCGGCAGCCGGGACCAGGAAGGCCACCAGCCGGTCCCCGCCGTGGACGGTGACCGCGGCGTCGCGGATCGCCGGAAGGGCGCGCAGCGCGGCCTCGATCTCCCCGAGTTCGATCCGGAACCCGTGCACCTTGACCTGGAAGTCGGCGCGCTCGAGGTATTCCAGGGTGCCGCGGCCGGGGTCGTCACCGTCGACGCGCCAGCGCACCACGTCCCCGGTGCGGTAGAGGCGTGAGCCGGGCACGCCGAACGGATTGGCGACGAACCGCTCGGCGGTCAGGCCGGGTCGGCCCAGGTACCCGCGGGCGAGCTGCACCCCGGCCAGGTACAGTTCGCCGGCCACGCCCGGCGGCACGGGGTGCATCCGCTCGTCGAGGACGAACGTCTGGGTGTTGGGGATGGGGTCGCCGATCGGCACCGACGTGTGCGCGAGTGCGGTGACCGCGTGCGCGGTCACCGAGACGGCCGCCTCCGTCGGGCCGTACAGGTTCACCAGGTCCGCGTTCGAGGCGCCGAGCGCGCGCTCCGCCGTCGGGGTGGGCAGCACCTCGCCGATGGCGAGGACGCGGCGCAGGGTGTCGGGCAGCTCGCCGGCCGAGTCCTCGAGCAGCGCCTCGAGCATCGACGGCACCACGTGCAGGGTCGTGACCTTCTCCCGGCGGATCAGGTCGTTGAGGTAGGACGGGTCGCGGTGCCCGTCGTGGGCGGTGATCACCAGGCGGGCCCCGCAGGTGAGCGCGGACCAGAACTCCCACACCGACAGGTCGAAGGTCGCGGCGGTCTTGAGCAGTACCGCGTCGTCGGGGCCGAGCTCGTAGTGCGCCCGCTTCCAGGCGATCTGGTTGACGATCGCCTCGTGCGGCACGGCCACGCCCTTCGGGCGTCCGGTCGATCCGGAGGTGTAGATGACGTAGGCGGTGTTCGCGGCGCGCAGCGGTGTCCGCCGGTCCGCGTCACCGAGCGGCGCGGGATCGACGTCGCTCAGGTCGAGGCGGTCGATGTCGAGCACCGTCCGCCCGGCCAGCGCGTCGACCCGGTCGGCGGTGGTCGACAGCACGCACTGCGGGGCCGCGGCGCCGAGGATGTACTCGTTGCGGGCCGCGGGGTGGTCGGGATCCAGCGGCAGGTAGGCGCCGCCGGCCTTGGCGACGGCGTACATCGCCACCACGAGGTCGACCGAACGCCGGATGCACAGGGCCACCGTGGATTCCGGTCCCACTCCCTGCGCCACGAGATGGCGGGCGAGCCGGGTGACGCGCTCGTCGAACTCCCGGTAGGTGAGGGTGCCGCCGCGGAACACCAGCGCGGGTGCGTCCGGGGTGGCCGCGACCTGCTCGTCGAACAGGTCGACGAGGGTCCGGCCGGCGGTGAGGTCGGCCTGTTCGGCCTCCCATGCCCGCATCATCCCGGCGAGTTCCGTGGCGTCGTGCAGATCGATGTCGCCGACGACGGTGTCGGGTTCGGCGACGATCGCCCGCAGAATCCGCAGGTACCGGTCGAGCATGCGCTGGATCGTCGGCGCGTCGAACAGGTCGGTGGCGTAACCGAACTCGACGTCGAAACCGCCCGGGCCGCCGCCCGCACCGTGGTCGACCACTGTGACGTGGAGATCGAAACGCGCTGCGTACGAATCGCTCTCGACCGGGGCGATCCGCAGTTCCGGCAGCTCGAGGGCGTCGTAGGCGAAGTTCTGGTACGAGAACCCGACCTGGAAGAGGGGATGGCGCGCGGTGGACCGGACCGGGTCGAGCACCTCGACGAGGCGTTCGAAGGGCACGTCGGCGTGCGCGAACGCCTGCAGATCGGTGTCGCGGACCTGCTCGAGCAGCGTCGTGAACGACGCGGCGACGTCGACGTCCGTCCGCAGGGCGAGCATGTTGACGAACATGCCGATCAGGCCGTCGAGTTCGGGGGCCGTGCGTCCCGCGACGGGGGTGCCGACAACCACGTCGTGGGTGTTCGACACCCGCGCGAGCAGCACCGCGAGGACCGCGTGCAGCACCATGAACGGGGTCACGCCGTGCTCGCGCGCGAGAGCCGCGATCGCGTCGCGGGTGGCCTCGTCGACTTGCGCCGAGACCCGTTCGCCCGCATGGCCGATGACCGCGGGGCGCGGCCGGTCGGTGGCGAGCTCGAGGTGCTCGGGGATGCCGGCGAGCGCACGTCGCCAGTAGGCCAGCTGCCGGGCCGTCCCGGACCGGGGATCGTCCTCGTCGCCGAGGGCGTCGAGCTGCCACAGCGTGTAGTCGGCGTACTGGACGGGCAGGGGCTCCCACGACGGTTCCCGTCCCGCCGACCGTGCGGTGTAGGCGGTGACGAGGTCCCGGACGAGCGGCCCCAGCGACGAGCCGTCGCCGGCGATGTGGTGGAGGACCACGGCGAGCACGTGCTCGTCGTCGGCGATCCGGAAGAGCCGGGCGCGGACGGGAACCTCGCCGGTGACGTCGAAGCGCCTGCCCGCGAAGCCGGCGAGGCGGGCCGGGGCGTCGGAGTCGGTCGCGTCCTCCGGCCCGAGGTCGAGCGGAACGTCGCCGACGGCGAGGATGCGCTGCTCGCCGACGCCGTCGACCTCGGGGTACACCGTCCGGAGCGTCTCGTGCCGCGCGACGACGTCCCGCACGGCCGCGCGCATCGCGTCGACGTCGAGCCTGCCGGACAGCCGCACGGCGAGCGGGATGTTGAACACCGCCGAGTCCGGATCGAGGCGGTTGAGGAACCACATGCGCTGCTGCGCGGGAGAGAGCGGGATCCGGTCGGGTCGCGGGCGCCGCGGCAGCAGGCCGCGGGCGGCCGCCGGCGCGGCCTCGACCCGGGCCGCGAGCGACGCGACCGTGGTGGCGTCGAACAGGTCGGCGGCGGAGACGGTGACGTCGAGCGCCGCCCTGATCCGACCGATCACGCGAGTGGCGAGCAGCGAGTTGCCGCCCAGGTCGAAGAAGTCGTCGTCGACCGAGACCCGCGGCACCCCGAGCACGTCGGCGAACGCCTCCGCGACGGCCGCCTCCGCGACGGTGGCCGGCGCCCGGTACGGGGCCGACGCGATCTCGGGCTCGGGCAGGGCCGCGCGATCGAGCTTGCCCACCGGCGTCAGCGGAATGGCCTCCAGCGCGATCACCGACGACGGAATCATGTGCGACGGAAGCCGTTCGGCGACGAAGGCCGTGAGCGCGGCGGCGTCGATCGCGGAACCGGGGGCGGCGTGCACGTAGGTGACGAGACGGGTCTCCCCCGTCGCACCCCGGTGACCGACGGTGGCGGCGAAGTCGACCGTGGAGTGCGCGGCGAACGCCGCATCGATCTCACCGAGCTCGATGCGGAAGCCACGCACCTTGACCTGGAAGTCGTTCCGGCCCAGATACGAGATGCCCTCGCGGGCCGAGCGCGGGGACCGCACCAGGTCACCGGTGCGGTACCTCCGGGCGCCACCGGGCGCGGCGACGAAGCGCGCGGCCGTGAGTCCGGGACGATCGTGATAGCCGCGGGCGAGGCCGGGCCCGGTCAGGTACAGTTCGCCGGCCGTGCCCGCCGGCACGGGCCGAAGGCGGGAATCGAGGACCTCGGCGGCGACTCCGCGAATCGGCCGGCCGATCGTGACGGGTTCGCCGGGCCGAAGCGGCCCGGAGATGTTCGTCATGATCGTGGTCTCCGTGGGGCCGTACCCGTTGTGGAACCGGCGGCCGGGCGCCCAGCGCGCCACCAGGTCCGGCGGGCACGCCTCGCCGCCGACCACCACCACCCCGAGGTCCTCCAGGCCGGCGGGCTCCACCGAGGCGAGGGCCGCCGGGGTCACGAAGGCGTGCGTGACCCGCTCGCTGCGCAGCAGTCCGGCCAGCTCGTCGCCGCCGTACACGGAGGGCGGGGCGACGACCATCGTCGCCCCGGCACCGACGGCGAGCAGCAGCTCGAGCACCGACGCGTCGAAGCTGGGGGACGCGAAGTGCAGGGTGCGGGCGCCGGGGGTGAGGTGGTAGCGCTCGACCTGCTCGGCGCAGAAGGCGGCGAGCCCGGCCTGGGTGACCACGACGCCCTTCGGCTGTCCCGTGGAGCCCGAGGTGTAGATGACGTAGGCGGGATGGTCGGGGCGCAGCGGCCGCACCCGGTCGACGAAGGCGAGCGGGTCGGCCGGGCAGGCGTCGAGTTCCGTCCGGATCTCGGCGCCGTCCAGGACGACGGTGTCGAACCCCTCGGGGACGACGTGCCGGTGCCCGGCCACCGTGAGGGCGAGGCGGGCGTTCGAGTCCGACAGCATGTAGCGGACCCGATCGGCCGGGTAGCGGGGGTCCACCGGGACGAACGCCGCGCCCGTCTTGGCGACCGCCCAGACGGCGAGAACGGACCGGATCGAGCGGGTGAGCAGCACCGCGACGCGGTCCTCGGGGCCGATTCCCCGCGCGATGAGCAGGCGGGCGAGCCGGGACGACTCGGCGTCGGCATCGCGGTAGGTGAGGGTGCGTCCCTCCGACGTGAGCGCCGGCGCGCCGGGATCGCGTTCGACGGCGGCCGACAGCAGGTGCGGCAGCAGTGCCGTGGGCGTCCGGCGGCGCGAACCGCGGAGATTTCCGCGGACGGTTCGGTCGATCACCTTCATCGGCTCTCCCCTCCGAATTCCGGAGCCGTTGCGCGCGTGCGCATCCCGGCTCCGTTCACCGCCGGGGTGTCAAGAACTACGGCGACGCCCGCCCTCCCCCGGCGGTCGCCGCTCCACTGCGCCTCGCGCACCGGAACCCCGACGATTCCCGGCGCTAGAGCACTTCGTCACCATTCCACACGAAAACAAACCGTGCCACCTGTACGTATGTCCGGTAACTAAGTTACCGACGGGTAGACCGGCATTCCGGACAGGAGTCGCCGGCCCGGCGAGAGCGTAGGCGCGGCCCCGGCGCGACGTTCGTCGCGCGACACAGCGTCGCCCCGCACGGGACGAACGGCCCGGACCGCCGCACCCGACCGCGGCGGGGAGATCCCGGCCCTCGCGCCGGATCCGCCTCGCCGCCTGCAGGTTCCGGCGGCGCGAGGCGAAGGACCTCGGCACCGCCTCCGGGCCGTTCGGCACCGCCTTCCGGCCGTTCGGCCGTTCCGACCGCACCACGAACCCCGCCAAGGCTAGACAATGCACACGTTTCATCCAACTGTTGGACAGCAGACGTTCGATGTCGAATGTGAGCTCGAACACGGCCGCCGCTCACCCATGGGTCAGCGATCCACGCCGTCGCATTCCGGGCAGGAGCCGCCGGACGTCCAGCGCGCCAGCAGCGGCCCGAGACGAGCGCACGCACTCGGCCCGGTCATCTCCCAATGCGAGGTCGGCAGGTCGTGCCGGTGCACGCCGCCGGAGACGTACGGTGACCAGTCCCGGCCCGATTCGGGATCCGGCACGGTCTGCGGCGCGGCGCCGACGAAGAGAATGCGTCCCTCGTACCGGGCCGGCACGTGCCGCTCGAGCGCCTCGAACGAGCAGTCGATGCTCGTGAGGACGGACGAGGCGAGGGTGGGATCGATCTCGTCGGCGAGCATCCCGATGTCACCGAGGGCGTACGCCGGTTCCCCGCCGCCGGCGCGGTTCGCACCGAAGGCCGCCGCAGCCACCGCGACCGGATCCACCGGGCCGCGCACGGCGTCGGGCAGATAGGCGTCGAGCAGCACGAGCGAACCGACCTCGAGTCCGGCTCGCTGGAGCTGGACCGCCATCTCGTGGGCGATCACCCCGCCGAGGGACCATCCGACCAGGTGGAAGGGACCGTCCGGATGGACCCGCCGGACCTCCGAGACGTACCGCGCCGCCCAGGACTCGATCGAATCCGGTAGGTCCGACTCCCCGGACAGCGCCGGGGACTGCAGTCCGTAGACCGCACGGCCCGGCTCGACGTAGCCGGCGAGCGAGGCGAAGCTCCAGGCGAGGCCGATCACCGGATGGACGAAGAACACCGGATCGCGTCCGTCGTCGCCCTCGCGCAGCGGCAGCAGCACGTCCAGGGAGGAGTCGGCGGACCCGCTCGCCGGCGGCTTCTCCCCCGCCGACTGCTCGATCCGGGCCGCAAGGTCCCCCACCGTCGGATGGGCGAACACCCACTCGAGCGGCACCGGACGGCCGAGCCGGCGCGCGAGCTCCCGCGTCGCCCCCACGGCCACGAGCGAGGATCCGCCGAGGACGAAGAAGTCGTCGTCGGATCCGACCCGGTCCGCAGCGAGGACGTCCGCGAACACCTGCGCAACCGCACGCTCGACGGGCGTCGCCGCAGCCCGGTAGGACGCCCGCTCGGGCATCGGCGCGGGCAGCGCGCCGCGATCGACCTTGCCCGTCGTTCCGACGGGGAGCCGGTCCAGGCGCATGATCGAGGCCGGCAGCATGTAGTTCGGCAGCTCGTCCGCGAGCGCGCTCCGCAGGGCCCCCAGGTCGAGGTCCGACTCACCCTGCGCGGCAACGACATACGCGACGATCCGAGCGCCGGTCGCGGCGTCGTGGTGCACCGTCGCGACCGCGGCCGCCACGGCGGGCAGACGCAGCAGCGCCGCCTCGATGTCTCCGAGTTCGATCCGGAAACCGCGCAGCTTGACCTGGGAGTCTCCGCGGCCCACGTGCTCGAGGACGCCCGCAGGGGTCCACCGGGCCAGATCACCGGTGCGGTACAGACGGCCCCCGGCCCCGAAGGGGTCGGCAACGAACCGGTCCGCGGTCGCCCCGGGGCTGCCGCTGTAGCCCCGCGCGAGTTGCCGGCCCGCCAGGTAGAGCTCTCCGGTCACTCCCACCGGCACGGGCCGCAGCCGCCGGTCGAGTACGTACACGCGGGTGTTCCACCCGGGCACCCCGATCGGCACCTGGTCGGTGTCCGCGCCCGTGACCCGGTGCGCCGTCACCGACACGGCCGCCTCGGTGGGTCCGTACAGATTGACGAGCTCCGCCCGGCTCGACCGGCGCCACGCCCCGGCCACGGCACCCGGTAGCGTCTCCCCGATCGAGAGCACCCGCCGCACCGAGGTCGGCAATTCTCGGTCTGCACCCGCGATCAGGGCGCTCAGCAGGGACGGAACCAGGTACAGCGTCGTCACGAACTCGCGCTCGACGAGCGCGAGCAGGCGGAGCGGATCGCGGCGAGCCTCGGGATCCGCCACCACCAGCCGGCCGCCACATGTCGTGGCGCCCCAGAACTCCCACACCGACAGGTCGAACGTCGCCACCGTCCGCTGCACCGTCACCTCGTCCGGACCGAACCCGAACTCCGCATGCATCCAGCGCAACTGGTTGACCACTGCGCCGTGGGCCACCGCCACGCCCTTGGGCACCCCGGTCGATCCCGACGTGAACAGTATGTAGGCGAGGTTCGAGGGCCGCAGCGGCGCACTGCGATCGGCGTCGGTCACCGGGGCGGCCGAGTACCGCGACAGGTCCACACTCGAGGTATCGATCACCGGGATCGGCTCCGGCACAACCTCCCTCGCGACGCGCGTGGACACCGCCGTCGCGAGCACCGTCGCCGGCCGCGCCGCCTCGACCATGCGGGCCAGCCTGGTGATCGGCAGCGACGGGTCGAGCGGAACGTACGCGCCCCCGGCGGCGGACACCGCGTACATGGCGACGACGAGGTCCACGGAGCCGGGCATCATCAGACCGACCCGGGTCTCCGGCCCGACGCCGGCCGCCACCAGCGCGCGGGCCAGCCGGGCGACGCGAGCGCCGAGTTCCCCGAAGGTCAGCTGCACGCCGTCCCCGACGAGCGCGACCGCCCCCGGGCGTTCGTGCACCTGGTGCTGGAACAGCTCGGGGAGGCAGCCGCCGCCCGCAACCTCGACCCGGGTGTCGTTCGCCGCCTCGAGCAGCGCCCGCCGCTCGTCGGCGCCGAGCAGATCGGCGTCGCCGACCGCCCGGTCGGGAACCGAGACGAGTTCGCCCAGGATCCGAACGAACCGGTCCGCGATGGACGCGGCCGCGCGTACGTCGAAGAGATCGGTGGCGTAGGACAGATGCCCGCCGATACCCGCGGGCGTCCCGTCTGCGCCGTAACTGTCGCCGACGATCAGGTGCAGGTCGAACTGGGCGATCTCCCCTGCGACGTCGACCGGAGCCGCCACCAGGTCCGGGAGTTCGAAGGCGACCGCTCCGAGGTTCTGGAACGACAACCCCACCTGGAACAGCGGATGCCGCGCCATGGACCGGGCCGGCGCCAGCGCCTCGACGAGTCGTTCGAACGGGACGTCCGCATGGGCCAGGGCCTGAATGTCCTGCTCCCGGACCTGCGCGAGCAGCGACGCGAAGGAGACGGCGGGATCGACCCGCGTGCGGAACACGAGGGTGTTCACGAACATCCCGATCAGGTCGTCGAGGGCCGCCTCACCCCGACCGGCCACCGGGGTGCCCACCGCGACGTCCTCGGTGCCGGACAGCCGGGCCAGCAGCACCGCGAAGGCCGTGTGCACGACCGTGAAGGGAGTGGTCCTCGTGGCCGCCGCGAGCGCGGCCACCCTGCCGTGAAGGTCCGCGTCGATCGTGACGGGAACCCGGTCTCCCCGGTAGGACTGCACCGGAGGCCGCGGCCGGGTCGTGGGCACGGGCAACTGGTCGGGCAGCCCGGCCAGTTCGTCGGCCCAGTAGGCGAGCTGGCGGGAGACGCGCGAGGCGGGATCGGCTTCGCTGCCCAGCACCTCCCGCTGCCACAGCGTGTAGTCCGCATACTGCACCGGCAGCGGCCGCCATGCGGGTTCGCGGCCCTCCCGTCGCGCGCTGTACGCGAGGGCGAGATCCCGCACGAGCGGCGCCACGGAATAGCCGTCGGCGGCGATATGGTGCACCACGACGAGCAGGACGTGTTCGGCCGGGGACACCCGAAACAGCCGCACGAGAACCGGAACGGACCGGGTGACATCGAATCCGACCGCCGCCGCCGACCGGACGGCGGCCTGGAGCTCCGATTCGTCGACGTCCGCCGGGCGCAGGGCCGGCACACCGGCGCCCGCGGGCAGAATCTGCTGGACCGGGACCCCGTCGACCTCGGGGTAGACGGTCCGGAGGACCTCGTGCCGGGCGACCACGTCGGCGACCGCCGACTGCAGCGCGGCCGGATCCAGCCGTCCGGTCAGCCGCACGGCCATCGGGATGTTGTAGGCCGCCGCGGTCGCCTCGAACCGGCTGAGGAACCACATCCGCTGTTGGGCCGGCGACAGCGGGATCCGCTCCGGACGCGGCCGGGCCGCCAGGGCGGGCAGGCCGCCGGACCCGACGTGCCGTTCCACGGCTGCCGACAGCGACTCGATCGTCGACGCCTCGAAGATCACGCGGACGGGCACCGACGCGCGCAGCGCCGACCCGATCCGGGCGACCACACGCGTGGCGATCAGCGAATTCCCGCCGAGCGCGAAGAAGTCGTCGTCGAGACCGAGCCGCTCCGCGCCGAGCACTTCACCGATCACCGAGGCGACGGTCTTCTCGATCGCGGTGGTGGGCCCCCGGAACTCACGGACGGCCGGGACCGGTTCCGGCAGGGCCCGGCGATCCACCTTTCCGGATGTGGTGAGCGGGAGTTCCCCGAGCACGGTCACCACGTCGGGCACCATGTACCGCGGCAGCAGGCGCCCCACTGCCGCGCGAACGGCGTCCGCGTCGGCCTCGGCGCCGTCCGCGGACACGACGTACGCGGCGATCTGCGCGCCGTGGGGCCCGTCGTGGACGGTCACGACGGCCTGCGCCACCTGCGGCTGCGCCAGCAGTGCCGCCTCGATCTCCCCCAGCTCGATCCGCAGACCGCGCACCTTCACCTGGAAGTCGTTGCGGCCCAGGAACTCGAGCGTACCGTCCGGCAACCACCGGACCCGGTCACCGGTGCGGTACAGCCGCGCCCCGCCGGGGTGCGCGACGAACCGCTGCGCGGTCAGATCCGGGCGGGCATGGTAACCGCGGGCAAGTTGCACCCCACCGAGATACAGCTCCCCCGGCACCCCGATCGGCACCGGGTTCAGCCGCTCGTCGAGAACATGCGTGGTGGTGTTGCGGATCGGACGGCCGATCGGCACGGTGCCGGCATCGGTGCGACGTCCGGCACAGCGCAGCACGGTCGCGGTGACGGTCGCCTCGGTCGGGCCGTACGTGTTGTCCAGCAGCGCATCCGAGCGTTCGGCGAACCGGGCCGCGAGCTCTCCCGGCAGCGCCTCGCCACCGACGGACAGGTACTTCAGCGTCGCCGGCAGTTCGAGTGCGGGATCGGCGAGGAACACGGCGAGCATCGCCGGAACGAACTCGAGGATGCCGACGGCCCACTGCCGCGACAGGCGGGCCAGGTACTCCGGGTCGCGATGGCCTCCCGGTGCCGCGACCACGAGCCGCGCACCGACCTGCAGCGGGAAGAACAGCTCCCACACCGACGCGTCGAACGTGATGGGGGTCTTCTGCAGCGCCGTGTCCCCCATGCCGAATTCGTAGCGCTCGCGCATCCACGTCATCTGGTTGACGACGGCGCCGTGGGTGACGGCAACGCCCTTGGGCCGGCCCGTCGACCCGGAGGTGTAGATCACGTAGGCGATGTTCGCCCGATGCAGCGGCGCCAGGCGCTCGTGGTCGGCGAACTCGGTGACCGGCGCCGGGGCGAAGTCCGATTCGTCGACCACGAGGGCCGGGACGGAATCGGGGAGCGTGCCCCGATCGCGCGTCGTGGTCAGCACCACCACCGGCTCGGCGGTGGCCAGGACGTATGCCGTTCGCTCGGCGGGGTGTTCCGGGTCGAGCGGCACGTACCCGCCACCGGCCCGGAGAACCGCATAGATCCCGACCATCATCTCGACCGATCGGCTCATGTGGACGCCGACCAGCCGATCGGGCCCGACGCCGCACGCGACGAGGCGCCGGGCGAGCCGGTCCACCCGAGAGGCGAACTGCGCGTAGGTCAGCGCGGTGTCCTCGAAGACGACCGCCGTCGCGTCGGGGGTGCGCCGCGCCTGCCGGGTGAACGCGTCCAGCACCAACCGGTCACCGAGCGGCGCGGCGGTCCGGTTCAGCTCGTCGAGCCGGGCACGTTCCTCCGCGGTGCGCAGGTCGATGCCGCCGACCGGAACGCCCGGATCGTCCGCCGCCGCCTCCAGGATCGACGCGAGTCGCGCGGCGAACGTCCGCACGGTGTCCTCGTCGAACAGGTCACACGCGTAGACGACGGATCCGGCGACCCCGTCCCGCCGCCCCTGCTCGTCGCGCATCTCGGTCAGGTGGATCTCGAGATCGAGTTTGGCGCCGCCCGTGGCCGTCCCGACCGGCGCGATGTGCAGGTCCGGCAATGCGATCTCGGAGCGGGTGAAGTTGTGCACCACGAGCAGCACCTGGAACAGGGCCGAATGCGCGGTGGACCGGACGGGATCGAGGATCTCCACGAGCCGTTCGAGCGGAACGTCGGGGTTGCCGAAGGCGGCGAGGTCGACCTCCCGCACGCCGGCGAGAAGCTCGGAGAAGGTGGCGTCCGGGTGGATCCGAGTGCGCAGCACGAGGGTGTTGCCGAACATCCCCACGAGATCGTCGAGCGCCTCCTCGCCGCGGCCGGCGACCTGTGCCCCGACGGGAATGTCGTCGGTACCGGACAGGCGGGCCAGCAGGACCGCGAGCGCGGCGTGCGCGAGCATGAAGAACGTCACGCCGTGATCCCGGGCGAGCCGATCGAGCCGGGCGGCCAACGCCTCGTCCAGGGTGAAGTCGACGCTCGCGCCGCGCCCGGTCTGCACGGCGGGCCGCGGGCGGTCGGTGGGCAGTTCCACCAGGTCCGGCAGGTCCGCCAGCGCCGTGGTCCAGTAGTTCAACTGGCGCGCGAGCACCGACTCGGGGTCGTCCTCGGAGCCCAGCACGTCCTGTTGCCACAGGGCGTAGTCGGCGTACTGCACCGGCAGCGGAGTCCACTCCGGTGCCCGGCCCGCTCTGCGGGACAGGTACGCGGTGGCCAGATCCCGGGCCATCGGGGCCCGGGATCCGCCGTCGCTCGCGATGTGGTGAACGACGACGACCAGCACGTGGTCCCGGTCGGTGAGCCGCAACAGGGCCGCCCGGACGGGTACCGCACCGGTGACGTCGAACCCCCGGGAGACGAGGGCGGCGATCCGCGGGTGCAGGTCGTCCTCGGCCACGTCCTGTGCCGCCAGATCGAGCGGTACGTCCTCGAGCGGAACGATCACCTGGAACGGTCCGGAGTCGGAGTCGGGGAAGACGGTGCGCAGGGCCTCGTGCCGGGCGAGCAGGTCGCGCAGGGCGGCCTGCAGCGCCGGCACATCCAGCGCCCCGGTCAATCGCAGCACGAGCGGGATGTTGAAGGCGGCGGAGTCCGGGTCGAACCGGTTGAAGAACCACATCCGCCGCTGCGCGAGCGACAGCGGAATCCGCTCGGGGCGCGGCCGGGGGCGCAGGGGCATCCGGGACGGGACCGCGACCGGATCCCCCATCCGCGCCGCCAGGGCCGACACGGTCGGCGCTTCGAACAACGTCCGCACCGGGACCCGGACGCCGAGGGCGGCCTCGAGCCGCGCGATGACCTGCATCGCGAGCAGCGAGTTGCCGCCGAGCGCGAAGAAGTCGTCGGCGCGGCCGACCCGCTCGACCCCGAGCACCGCCCCGTACACGTCTGCGACCGTTTGCTCGTCGGACGTGGCGGGGGCGCAGTACTCGGCCGACTCGGGCAGCGGCACCGGCAGTGCCCGCCTGTCCAGCTTGCCACCGGGAGTGAGGGGCAGGGCGTCGAGCACGACGATGTGGCCGGGCACCATGTGGTTCGGCAGTTCCCCGGCGAGGAACTGGCGCAGGTGCGCCGGGTCGGGCACGGCGCCGGCCGCGCCGACGACGTAGCCGACGAGCCTGTCCCCGCCGCGCGGATCGGTGTGCAGCACCGTGGTGGCCTGCGCGACGGAGGGGTTCCGTTCCAGTGCGGCGTCGATCTCGCCGAGTTCGATCCGGAATCCACGCAGCTTGACCTGGAAGTCGCTGCGCCCGAGGTACTCCAGTTCGGCGACCGCGCCGGTGCTGCGCCATCGGACCATGTCGCCGGTCCGGTACATCCGCGTGCCCGGCGCTCCGAACGGGTCCGCCACGAACCGTGCCGCCGACAACCCGCTGCGCCGGTGGTAGCCCCGCGCGAGAGCGGCCCCGGCCAGGTACAACTCGCCGGCCACGCCGGACGGCACCGGCCGCAGCCGGGAGTCCAGCACCAGGGCGGCCACCCCCGGTACGGGCCGGCCGACGGTGACCGGGCGCCCGGGCTGCAGCCGCGCGAACGACGAGATGATCGTCGTCTCCGTAGGCCCGTAGCCGTTGAAGTAGCTCCGTCCCGGCGCCCACCGCGCCAGCAGTTGCGGCGATGTCACGTCCCCGCCGACGGACACGACCTCGAGACGGTCGAGTCCTGACGGATCGACCGTCCCCAGCACCGCCGGCGTGACGATGGTGTGGCTGACCCGTTCGGCCCGAAGCAGTTCCGCGAGTTCGGGTCCGCCGACGATCGTCGAGGGCACCACGACCAGGGTCGCGCCCTGGGAGAACGCGGCCATCCACTCGAGCACCGACGGATCGAAGCTGGGCGAGCACACGTGCAGGAACCGCGACCGTGACGTCACGCCGTACAGCGTCACCGCGGCACCGAGCAGCGGGTCGAGACCCGCGTGGGTGACCACCACACCCTTGGGGTGCCCGGTCGACCCCGACGTGTAGATGACGTACGCCGCGTGCTGCAGCGACAGCGGCCGTACCCGCTCGGCGTCGGACATCCGGGCGGCGGATCGTGTCGCGACGGCCCGCACGACCTCGGGATCGTCCAGTTCCAGCCGGGGCGGGGACGCGGGCAGCGCGGGGGCGTACGAGGTGGTGGTCAGGCACACCGCCGCACCGGAGTCGGCGAGCATGTACCGGACCCGCTCCGCCGGATAGGACGGATCCACCGGAAGGTGCGCGGCGCCGGCCTTCGCGACCGCCCACACGCCGAGCACCATCTCGTAGGAACGCGGGAACGCCAGCGCCACCACGTCCTCGGGGCCGACGCCGCGTGCTGCCAGTTCCCGCGCGAGCCGGGACGACGACTCGTCGAGTTCGCGGTAGCTGATCGTGCGGTCCTGGTACCGGACGGCCGGCGCCTCGGGGTCCCGGGAGACCGCCGCCGTCAGGATCTCGGCGAGCGTGCGGGCACCGCTCGGTGCGTCGTCCGGGGCACGGGTGAGCCGGTCGGCTTCGTCGTCGGCAAGGAGCGCCAGGTCACCGACCGGCACGGCCGGGTCCGCCACGGCGGCGGCCAGCAGCCGCACGAACCGCCGCGCGAATCCGGCCACCGTCTCGTCGTCGAACAGGTCCCTGGCGAAGACGAAGTCCGCCGACATTCCCGCCGGTCCCCCGCCGGGGTCCGTGTGTTCACGCAGCGTCAACGACAGATCGAACTTCGCGGTGGTCGCATCGAACGGCACCGCCGCCACGCTCAGGTCCGGCAGCTCGAGACCCGCGGGGGGCAGGTTCTCGAAGGCGATGGCCACCTGGAACAGCGGGTGCCGCGCGGTCGAACGCTCCGGAGCGAGCAGTTCCACGACGCGCTCGAAGGGGATCTCCGCGTGGGTGAACGCCTCCAGGTCGCTCTCGCGGACCCGCGCGAGATGCTCCGCGAACCCGGAACCGGGATCGACCCGGGTGCGCAGCACCAAGGTGTTGACGAACATGCCGACCATCTCGTCCAGCGCGGCGTCACCGCGGCCGGCGACCGCGGTACCCACGGCGATGTCATGCGACGACGACATCCGGGCGAGGAACACCGCGAGCGCGGTGTGCAGGACCATGAACAGGGTCGACCCGCACTGCTGTGCCAGTTCCCCCGCCCGCCGGTGCGTCGGGGCATCGATATCGAACGCGACCCGGCCGCCGGCGAAGGACTGCACCGGCGGGCGGGCCCGATCCGTCGGGAGGTGCAGTTCCGCGGGGAGATCCGCGAGGACCCGCCGCCAGTACTCCGCCTGTGCCGAGAGGGGACTGTCCGCGTCCCGCTCCGATCCGAGCACCTCACGCTGCCACAGCGCGAAGTCCGCGTACTGCAGCGGCAACGGCTCCCATCCGGGCTCCCGGCCGGCGGCCCGCGCGGCGTACGCGGTCATCAGATCGCGCGTCAACGGCGCCATCGACCAGCCGTCGGCGCTGATGTGGTGTGCCACGAACACGAGCACGTGCTCGTCGTCCGCGACCCGGAACAGCCGCACCCGGAACGGCACCTCGGCGGTCACGTCGAATCCGGTGGCCACCACGTCGGCGATCCGGTCGGCCAGCTCCGTTCCGGGCACCGATTCCGACGCCCAGTCGGGCGTGTATCCGGCGGCGGGAACGACCGTCTGGTACGGGCGCCCGTCCGTTTCGGGATACCTGGTTCGCAGGATCTCGTGCCGGACCGCGATGTCGGACACCGACTTTCGCAGGGCATCGACGTCGAGCCGGCCCGTCAGCCGGATCGCCACCGGGATGTTGTCGGCCGCGGAGGCCGGATCGAACCGATTGAGGAACCACATCCGCTGCTGCGCGAACGACAGCGGTACGCGGTCCGGGCGCTCCCGCGCCACCAGCGGAACAGCGTGTGCCGCCGCGCCACCCGACTCCAGATGCGCCGCCAATGCCGCCACGGTCGGCGCCTCGAACACCACCGGCACCGGCACCCGGGTCTCCAGGGCCGCACCCAGGCGCGCCACCAACCGGGTCGCGAGAAGCGAATTTCCCCCCAGTTCGAGGAAGGAGTCGTCCACGCCGACGCGCTCGCGCCCGAGCACCTCGGCGAACACCGACGCGACCGTCTCCTCGACCGGGGTGCGCGGCGCCCGGTATTCCCGCTCGGCGAACACCGGTTCGGGCAGCGCCGCCCGATCGAGCTTGCCCACCGGGGTCAGCGGCACCGCGTCGAGCACCATCACCAGGGCCGGCACCATGTGGCCGGGCAGCGTCTCGGCCAACCCGGCGAGCACCGCCGGCGCGTCCATCCGGGTTCCGGCCGCGGGCAGCACGTACGACACCAGTGCCGTCTCCCCCGACGGCAGCACCTTCCCGACGGTCGCGGCGAACTCGATGTCCGGCCGGGCCGTCAGGGCGGCGTCGATCTCACCCAGTTCCACCCGGAACCCGCGGATCTTGACCTGGAAATCGCTGCGCCCGAGATACTCGATCGGGCCGTCGGCCGCGCGGCGCACCAGGTCTCCCGTCCGGTACATCCGGGTTCCCGGATCCGACCCGAACGGATCGGCCACGAACCGCTCCGCCGTCAGTCCCGGCCGGCGGTGGTAGCCGCGCGCCACCTGGGCGCCCGCCAGATACAGCTCACCCACCACACCCGGCGGCACCGGCCGCAACCGGCCGTCGAGCACGTACGCCGCCAGTCCCGGGATCGGGGTGCCGATCGTGATCGGCTCGCCCGCCACCAGCGGCGCGCTGCTCGTCGCCAGGATCGTCGCCTCGGTCGGCCCGTACGCGTTGAAGAACCGCCGGCCGGGACCGGTCCACCGGCTCACCAGCTCCGGCCCGAAGGCCTCCCCGGCCGCCACCACCACCCGCAGGTCCGTCAGGCCCGTGGGATCCACCGAACTCAATGCCGCCGGCGTGATGAACACGTGGGTCACCGCGTCGGCCGCCAGCACCTCGGCCAGGTCGGCACCGCCGCCCACCGACGCCGGCGCCACCACCACCGTCGCACCCGCGGAGAACCCGATCAGCAACTCGAGCATCGAGACGTCGAAACTCGGCGAGCACACATGCAACACCCGCGCGTCCGCGCCGACCCCGTAGTGCTCCCGCTCGGCGGAGATCACGCCGGCGATCCCGGCATGGGTGACCGCCACCCCCTTCGGGCGGCCCGTGGAGCCGGACGTGTAGATCATCCAGGCGAGGTCCGGCCCTTCGAGCGCGCGCGTCCGGTCGGCGTACGAGACGGGATGCCCGGGCAGCTGCCCGACCTGCCCGGCCACCGCCGCATCGTCGAGCAGCACCTGTTCGACTCCGGCCGGCACCGCGGCCGCGAAATCGCGCACCGTCATGCACAGGGCCGCGCCGGAGTCTGCCAGCATGAATTCCACCCGCTCGAGTGGGTAGCGCGGGTCGACGGGGACGAACGTCGCGCCCGACTTCGCCACCGCCCACAACGCGAGCACCGACTCCACCGAACGGGGTATCGCCACCGCGACCACGTCGCCCGGCCCGACGCCCCGGCCGATCAGCCACCGCGCCCACCGCGACGACCTCTCGTCCAGCTCGCGATACGACAGGGCGGGGCCACCGGCGGCGCCCACCACCGCGGGATGGTCTCCGCGTTCCTCCACCGCGGAGGTCAGCAGAGTCGGCAGCAGTGCCACGCGCGTGGCCCGGCTACGCGACCGGCCCGGTTCCCTGCGCCGCACCCCCGGCTCTCGCCTCACGCGCCCGGACCTCGATCTGCCCGGACCGGGCTCCTGCGTTGCACTACGGATACAGCTCCTTCCACACGCGGGAAGAGCATGGAGAACTCGTCCCGCCCGGGAGGAATCTACCGGCCGGTATTCAGTTCCGCATACTCCATGGGTCGACGGCGGCCACTGTCGTCCACTGCCCACCCGCGGCAACGGACCCCGGCGGGACCTCGTCGCGGTCGGTGACGACCACGACCCCGAGGTCGTCACCCGGTGCCTCGTTCAACGCGTCTACCAGCGAAGACGGCACGAACGCGTGGGTTACCCATTCGTCGGCCACGACGGCGGCGAGGTCGGCGCCGGGCTCGGGCACGATCACCACCGCCCCCGCGATCCCGGCAGCCAGGATCGCGAAGATGCGCCACTGCTCCGCCGTGAGGTCGCACACCAGCGACCGCGATTCGTAGTCCAGCTTCAGCGCGGCCGCACCGCCGCGGACCACGGCGACCAGTTCGCCGTGGTAGAGCACGCGGCCGGCCACCCACAGCGCGGGGTGCTGCGGCTGCAGGACCCGGACCCGCTCCGAGTAGTCGACCGGCCGGTGGGACAGCGTGTCCACGGCGGCCACCGTCGCCGGGTCGTCGAGGCACACCCAGCGCGCGGCGGCGGACCGACGGGCGTCCGACCCGGTCGTCGTCAACCCGAGCCCGGGTGTCTCCGCAGGCGTGGCGGAGCCGGACACGGCGGGCACGATCGCGGCACCCGCCTTGGTCACCGCCCAGAGCGCGGTGATCAGCTCGGGGCCCGCCGGCACGGCGACCGCGACGCCGTCGCCGGGCCCGACGCCCTCGGCGATGAGATACCGAGCCCACTGCGACGACCGGCGGTCGAGGTCGAGGTAGGTGACCTCGACGCCGTCCGCGACGAACGCCGGGGCCTCGGGATCGGACTCCACGGCGACCTGCCACTCCTGCGGCACCGTCCGCTCGACGCGGTCGGGGACCGCCACCGGCTCGGGCTCGATGACCGTGGGCGCCGTGCGCTCGGTCTCGGTGCGGATGTCGATGTCCCCGACCACCGCGTCGGAGGTTTCCGCGACGGCGCGCAGGACGGTCACGAAGCGTTCGGCGAACGTCGCGACGGTGCCGGCGTCGAACAGGTCCACGGCGTAGGTGAACCCGACGTGCATGCCGGCGGCCGAGCCGCCCGGGTGCTCACGCGGATCGACGGTCACCTGCAGGTCGAACTTCGCGGCGAGTTCACCGGCGTCGAGGGCCTCGACGGTGAGACCCGGCAGTTCGAGGCGCGCGGCCTCGGTGTTCTGGAACGACAGCACCGTCTGGAACACGGGATGCCGGGCCGGGGAGCGCACGGCCACCACGTCGTCGACCACCCGCTCGAACGGCACGTCGGCGTGGCCGAACGCCTCGAGGTCGACGGCGCGGGCCCGGTCGAGCAGCTCGGCGAAGGTCGCCGCCGGGTCCACATCCGTGCGCAGGGCGAGGGTGTTGACAAACATCCCGACGAGGTCGTCGAGGCGCCGGTCACCGCGGCCCGCGACAGGCGTGCCGACGACGATGTCGTGGGTGCCGCTGAGCCGGGCGAGCAGCACGGCGAGCGCCGCGTGGACGACCATGAACAGCGACGCCCGGTGCTCGAGCGCGAGGGCGTCGAGCCGCTGCCGGATCTGCGCGTCGACCTCCACCGCCACCGTGCCGCCGCGCAGCGACGGCTGCGGCGGCCGGGGCCGGTCCGTGGGCAGATCGAGCAGTTCGGGCACCCCGGCCAGGCGCGAACGCCAGTAGGACAGCTGGGCACCGGCCGGCGACTGCGCATCGTCGGCGTCACCGAGGACCCGACGTTGCCAGAGCGCGTAGTCGGCGTACTGCACCTCGAGCGGCGCCCAGGCCGGCGTGCCGCCCGACAACCGCGACGCGTAGGCGGTCATCAGATCCCGTGCCAGCGGCGCCAGCGACGCACCGTCGGCGGAGATGTGGTGGACGACGAGAGCGAGCACGTGGTCGTCGGCGCCGACCGAGACGATCCGGCCGCGCACCGGCACCTGCGCGGAGACGTCGAAGCCCTCGGCGGCGAGGGCGACGACCTCGGCGAACGCCTCCTGCTCGGACGCCACCTCGACCGGCACGACCGCGGGCACCACCGCGTCGGCGTCGAGGACGTGCTGGTAGGGCCCCGTCTCGTCCTGCGGGTACCGGGTGCGCAGCGACTCGTGCCGCTCGATCACGTCGCGCACCGCGGCGGTGAGCGCCGCGGTGTCGAGGCGGCCACGCAGCCTGATCGCGAGCGGGATGTTGTAGCTCGCGGAGGCGGGATCGAGCTGGTTGAGCACCCACATGCGTTGCTGGGCGAGCGAGAGCGGCACCCGATCGGGGCGGGGCCCGGCGGTCAGCGCGGGCCGGGGCGCCGATTCCGCGTGCGCGTCGGCCCGGGCCGCGAGTTCGGCGACGGTCGGTGCCTCGAACAGTTCGCGGATCGCGAGGGCGGTTCCGAGCGACTCGTTGATCCGCGCGATCACCCGCGTCGCGATGAGCGAGTTGCCGCCGAGCTCGAAGAACGAGTCGTCCGCACCGGCCCGCTCGACGCCGAGCACGTCGGCGAACACCTGCGCGACGGCGCGTTCGGCGGCGGTGGCCGGTTCGCGGCGCCCGCCCGCGGTGGTGGCGGTCGCCTGCGGCACCGGCAGGGCGCGCCGGTCGAGCTTGCCGTTGACGGTGAGCGGCAGCTCGTCGAGGACGACCACGAGGTCCGGAATCATGTAGCCGGTGAGGAAGGCACCGAGCTGCTCGCGCACGCGGGCCACGTCGACGTCCGCGCCGGCGCGGGGCACGACGTAGCCGACGAGCCGGTCGCCGAGACCGTCGTCGCGGACCACGGCGACCGCCTGGGCCACCGCGTCGGCACGCAGCAGCGCCGCCTCGACCTCGCCCAGCTCGATGCGGAAGCCCCGCAACTGCACCTGCGCGTCGCTGCGCCCGGCGTACTCGAGCTCGCCGTCGGCGTTCCACCGCGCGACGTCGCCGGTGCGATACAGCCGGCCCGCCCCGAAGGGGTCGGCGACGAACCGCGCGGCGGTCAGTCCCGGCCGACCGAGGTAGCCGCGGGAGAGCTGGTCACCGGAGACGTACACCTCGCCCGGCACCCCGACCGGGACGGGCTGCAGCCGCCGGTCGAGCACCCGCAGCCGCAGCCCCGGCAGGGAGCGGCCGATCCGGCTGGCGGCACCGGGGCGCGCGGCGCCGCGGTCGAGGGCCAGGAACGACACGTGAACCGTGGTCTCGGTGATGCCGTACATGTTGACCAGCGTCGGCGCCACGGGCCGGCGCCCGTACCAGCCGTCGAGCTTGCCGAGGTCGAGCGCCTCGCCGCCGAACACGACGTATCGCAGTGCGAGCGGATCGGCGTCGGGACGCTCCACGGACGCGACCCGGTCGGCCTCGTCGAGCTGAAGGAACGCCGAGGGGGTCTGGTTGAGCACGGTGACCCGCTCTGCCCGCAGCAGCTCGAGGAACTGTTCGGGCGAGCGTGAGGTCAGGTAGTCGACGACGACGAGCCGGCCGCCGTACAGCAGCGGTCCCCACAGCTCCCACACCGTGAAGTCGAATGCGTAGGAGTGGAACAGCGTCCACACGTCGTCGGCACCGAACCCGAACAGCGGTTCGGCGTTGTCGAACAGGGTCAGCACGTTGCGGTGGGTGACCGCGACGCCCTTGGGGAGGCCGGTGGAGCCGGAGGTGTAGATGACGTAGGCGCGGTTGTCCGCATGCAGCGGCGCGCTCCGCTCGGCGTCGGTGAGCGGCCCGGACGGCGCGTGCGGGTCGTCGTCCTCGATGTACACCCGGGGCAGGCCGACGTCCGGCAGAGCGTCGCCGTCACCGGTGGTGGTGGTGACGACGCAGCGCGGACGTGCGTCCTCGAGCATGTACCGCAGCCGCTCCGCCGGATACGTGGTGTCGGTGGGCAGATACGCGGCACCGGACTTGAGCACCCCCAGCAGCGCCACGATCAACTCGGCCGACCGGGGCAGCGCGACGGCCACGAGCTCCTCCGGGCCCGCCCCGGCCGCGACGAGCCGGCGGGCGAGGCGGTTGGCGCGCGCGTCGAGCTCGGCGAACGAGAGGGTGCGTCCGGCGAACGTGACGGCCGGGGCGTCGGGGCTGCGGCGGACGACGGCGTCGAAGCGGTCGGCGAGGGTCGCCGCTGCGGGCACCCGGACCCCGGACCCGAGCGTGCTCCACTCGGTGAGGATCCGCTCGGCCTCGGCGTCGTCCAGGAACGGCAGCGCGCCGACCGGGGTGGCGGCGTCCACGGTGACGCCGCGCAGGATCCGGGTGAACCGGTCGGCGAGGGACCGCATGGTGGGGGCGTCGAAAAGATCGGTGGCGTAGGCGAGTTCGACGGTCATCCCGCCGGGGGCGCCGCGCTCCGAGAGCTGCTCGGCGACGGTGACCTGCAGATCGAACTTCGCGATGGCCGTGTCGAATTCGACCCCGGAGATGCTCAGGTCGGGCAGCTCCAGGGCGGACTGCGGCAGGTTCTGGAAGGTGAGCATCACCTGGAACAGCGGGTGCCGGGCCTGCGAGCGGGGCGGGTCGAGCACCTCGACGAGCCGTTCGAACGGCATGTCGGCGTTCGCGAACGCCTCGAGATCCGTGCCGCGCACCCGGGCGAGCAGGTCGGCGAACGGCTCACCGGGTTCGACGGCGGTGCGCAGCACCAGCGTGTTGACGAACATGCCGATCAGGTCGTCCAGGGCGGCCTCGCCGCGGCCCGCGACGGGGGTGCCGACGGCGATGTCGTCGGTGCCGGACAGCCGGGCCAGCAGCACGGCCAGCGCCGTGTGCACCACCATGAACACGCTCGCGTTGTGGGTGCGGGCCAGGTCGGCGAGCGCCGCGTGCAGTTCGGCGTCGATCGGGACACGAAGGGCGGCACCGTGATTGGACGCAACGGCGGGACGGGGCCGGTCCACCGGGAGGGTGAGTTCCTCGGGCAGGTCGGCGAGCTGCGCGCGCCAGTAGGCGAGCTGCCGCGACAGCACGGATTCCGGATCGTCCTCGTCGCCGAGCACCTCGCGCTGCCAGAGCGCATAGTCGGCGTACTGAACCGACAACGGCGGCAACGGATTCGGCTCGTCACGGGTGCGCGCCCGATAGGAGGCGACGACGTCACGGGTCAGCGGCGTCATGGAAAAACCGTCGCCGGAGATGTGGTGCACGACGAAGACGAGCACGTGCTCCTCGTCGGAGATCCGCAGCAGCGCGACGCGCCACGGCACGGCGGCGGTGACGTCGAACCCGGTGCCGACCAGCTCGAGGACGCGAGCGGGAACGTCCTCGGCCGCAACCTCGACGGGGGCGAGATCCGGCAGTACCTCGGCCACCGGCAGTACCACCTGGTAGCCGTCGCCGTCGGTCTCCGGGTAGACGGTGCGCAGCGACTCGTGCCGGGCGACGAGGTCGGCGACCGCGCCGCGCAGGGCGTCGACGTCGAGACGCCCGGCGAGCCGGATCGCGACGGGGATGTTGTCCACCGCCGACTCGGGCGCGAACCGGTTCAGGAACCACATGCGCTGCTGGGCGAGCGACAACGGGATCCGCTCGGGGCGGTCGCGGGCGACCAGCGCCACGGCACCCGAGCCGGCCTGCGACTCGAGCCGCGCCGCGAGCGCCTCCACCGTCGGCGCCTCGAACACCAGCGGCACCGGCACCCGGGTGTCGAGGGCCGCGCCGAGCCGGGCGACGAGCCGGGTGGCGACGAGGGAGTTGCCGCCGAGGTCGAGGAACGAATCGTCGAGACCGACCCGCTCGACGCCGAGGACGTCGGCGAAGACGTCGGCGACGGCCTGCTGGGCCGGGGTCTGCGGCGCCCGGTACTCCCGGACCGCGAACACCGGGGCGGGAAGGGCCGCGCGGTCGAGCTTGCCGACGGGATTGAGCGGCACCTCGGCGATGGGGACGACCGCCGCCGGGAGCATGTAGTCGGGCAGGAAGCCGGCCGCGAACTCGACGAGAGCGCCGGTGTCGAGGTCCGCGCCCCCGGCGGCCGGCACGACGTAGGAGACGAGCGCGGTCTCCCCGGAGGGCAGGGCGCGGCCCACGGTGGTGGCGAACTCGACGTCCGGGTGCCGGACGAGGACCGCGTCGATCTCGGTGAGTTCGATGCGGTAGCCGCGGATCTTGACCTGGAAGTCGGAGCGGCCGAGGTACTCGATCACACCGCTGTCGTCCCGGCGCACGAGGTCGCCGGTGCGGTACATGCGCGCCCCGCCGTCCGCGAACGGGTTGGCGACGAACCGGTCGGCGGTCAGGCCCGGACGGGCGTGATACCCCAGCGCGAGCTGTGCGCCCGCCAGGTACAGCTCACCGGTGACACCGGCGGGGACCGGGCGCAGGTGCGTGTCGAGCACGTATGCCCCCACGCCGGGGATCGGGGTACCGATGCGGATCGGCTCGCCCGGGTGCAAGGGGGCACTGCTCACCGCCAGGACGGTCGCCTCGGTCGGCCCGTATCCGTTGAAGAAGTCGCGGCCGGGCGCGGCCCAGCGCTCGACGAGATCGGGACCGAAGCTCTCCCCCGCCACCACGACCACGCGCAGGTCGTCCAGGCCCTGCGGGTCGACGGACCCCAGCGCCGCCGGGGTGATGAAGGTGTGGGTGACGCGCTCGGCCGCGAGCAGCTCCGCCAGGTCCGCGCCGCCGACGATCGTCGGCGGCGAGACCACCAGGGTCGCGCCGGCGGTGAAGGCGCTCAGCAGCTCGAGCATCGACACGTCGAAGCTGGGCGAGCAGATGTGCAGCACCCGCGCCTCGGCGGTGACCCGGTAGTGCTCGCGTTCGGCGGTGATCAGGCCGGCGATGCCGGTGTGCGGGACGGACACGCCCTTCGGCAGGCCCGTCGACCCGGAGGTGTAGATCATCCAGGCCGGGTGCAGCTCGGACAGCGGCCGGATCCGATCGGCGTACGACACCGGGTGGCCGGGGCGGGCGGCGATGTCACCGGCCACGCCGGGATCGTCGAGCGCGGTCCACCGCACCGAGCCCGGCAGGTCCGCGGCGAAGGCCGTGAGGGTCAGGCCGACGGCCGCGCCGGAGTCGGACACCATGTGCAGGACCCGCTCGGCCGGGTACTTCGGGTCGACGGGCAGGAACGTCGCCCCCGACTTCGCCACCGCCCACACGGACAGGACGGACTCCGCCGAGCGGGGCACGGCGACCGCCACCACGTCGCCCGGGCCGATGCCCCGCTCGATCAGCAGCCGCGCCAGCTGCGACGACTTCTCGTCCAGCTCCCGGTACGTGAGCGTCGCCCCGCCCGCCGCGACGACCGCCGGGTGATCGCCGCGTTCCTCCACGGCCGATACCAGCAGTTGCGGCAGCAACGTCGCCTGGGTGCGGGTGCGGGAGCCCCGCTGGGGGCGGGTGGGGGCGGGACGGCGGCTGCGGGCGGGGCGTTCGCGGCGCTCGACGGCCGGCGACTGGGGAGCGATCGCCGGATCGCTCCCGCCCAGGCTGCCGTCGTGTCGAGAAGACCGCATGTAGATGCCCACATCCTTCGCTTCGGTTCCGTTGCTCGCGCGCGAACGAGCAAGCATAGTCACTGCGCCCGGCGCCCTCGGCGGGACCGTACCGGCCGGTAGCCGCCACTCGTTCATCCACCGATGCGCCCGCGACGTTACCCTCGGGCCCCCGCCGGGACCGGACGCGGTGAGGCTCCCCCGACGAAAAGGGGAGCCTCACCGCGGCGGGCCGGACCTCAGGCGACGACGACCCGATGGGCCGTGCGCCACCGCTCGAGCAGGTCCTCCGGCGCCCGATCGACCACGACCACCACCGCCAGATCCTCGAGCCCCCCGGGTTCGAGTGTGTCGAGCGCGTCGGCGGTCAGGTGGGCATGGGTGACCCACTCGTCGTACAGGGCGGCGTCGAGTGCCTCCCCCGAGTCGGCGCCCTCCGGCACCACGACGACCGTCGCGCCGGTGGCCGTGACCAGCAGCGGCTCGAGCGCACCGGCCTCCGCCGCGGTCGACCCGACCGCGGCGCTGCGCGACTCGTAGGTCAGGCCGTACTGCTCGCGCAGCTCGCCGATCCGGTCGATCAGCTCGGCCTGGGTGAACGTGCGGGTCGCGGTGACCAGGGCCGGGCTCTCGGACCCGACGACCCGGAGCCGGTCCGCGTACGAGACGGGGTGTGCGGCCTGCCCCGCCTGCTCGGCGCGCAGCTGCTCGTCGTCGAGCGGCAGCCACGTGACGGTGCCGGGCAGGCCGGCGGTGAGTTCCGCCACGGTCAAGCCCAGCGTCACCCCTGCGGCGCCCGGCGCCCCGACGAACGGGCCGCCGGGATCGACCATCAGCAGGGCCGCGCCGGTCTTGGCGACCGCCCACTGCGCCACCACCGACTGCACCGACCGCGGGACGGCGACGGCGACGACGTCGCCGGTGCCGATGCCGCGCGCGATGAGCAGCCGCGCCAGCCGTGACGAGCGCGCGTCCAGCTCGCGGTACGGCACCTCGGTGCCGTCGACGGCCACGGCCGGGGCTTCCGGATCCTCCTCGACCACGTGGGCCAGCACGGCGGCGAGCGTGCGGCCGGTGCTCGCGGCCGGAGCCTGCGCCGGCTCGGCCTCGGCGACGAGGTGTGCCCGCTCCGCGGCGTCCATGAGGTCGATGTCCCCCACCGCCGCCTGGGCGTCGGCCACGAAGGCGTCGAGGACCCGCACGAACCGCTGCGAGAGCACGGTCACCTCCGTCTCGTCGAAGTACCGCTCCAGGTACTTGAAGGTGAACACGATCTCCGACTGCGCGAGGGTGAGCAGCGTCAGCGGGTAGTGGGTCGCGTCATCGAGCCGGACGTCCGTGACGGTCATGCCGTCGAGGTCCGTGGCGGCGGAGGACAGCGCGGCCCGGTCGATCGGGTACGACTCGAACACGAGCAGCGTGTCGAATCCGATCCGCCCGCCCGCCCGCTGCTGGATCTCGGTCAGACCCAGGTAGTGGTGGCCGAGCAGTTCCGCCTGCTGTGCCTGCACGCGGCGCAGCAGCTGCGCGACGGTCTCGTCGTCATCGGTGTCCACCCGCACCGGCAGGGTGTTGATGAACAGGCCGACCATCGACTCGACGCCGGGCAGCTCGGCCGGCCGGCCGGACACGGTGGCGCCGAAGGTCACGTCGGAGCGTCCCACGATCCGGCCGAGCAGCACCGCCCAGGCCGCCTGCACCAGGGTGTTCACGGTGACCCCGAGGCTCGCGGCCAGGGCGGTCACCGCCGCGGCGCGTTCCTCGTCGAACACCACGTGCACCGAGGAGATGGCGTCCGCGTCGGGATGCCGCACCGACGGGGCGAGGACGGTCGGCTCCTCGACGCCGGCGAGTGCCTTCGCCCACACCTCGAGCGACGCCTCCCGGTCCTGCTCCGCCAGCCACTCGAGGAACTCCCGGTAGGAGCGGACGGCCGGGAGCGCGGTGGTGTCCCCGTGCGTGACGTACAGCGCCATGAGGTCCTGCATGAGGACCGGCATGGACCAGCCGTCGAGCAGGATGTGGTGGACCGTCACCGCGAGCAGCGAGCGGCCCTCGGCCACGTCGACGAACAGGAACCGGATCAGCGGGGCGGTGCCGAGGTCGAAGCGCCGGACCTGCTCGTCGCGCAGGATGCGGGCCAGCTCGGCGTCGCGGGCGTCCTCGGCGAGGCCGCCGAGGTGCTCGTGCCGCCACTGCACCTCGACGTCACCCAGCACCAGCTGCACGGGATCGCCGCTGTCGGTGACGAACACCGTCCGCAGGTTCGGGTACCGGTCCAGCAGCGCCTGCGCCGCGGCGCGCAGCCGCTCCGGATCGACCGCACCGCCGAGTTCGAGCACCGCCTGCATCGTGTAGACGTCCACGCTCGCCTCGGTCATGAGCGCGTGGAAGTGCAGACCCGCCTGCAGCGGCGACAGCGGCCACGCGTCGGTCACCGACGGGTACCGCGACTGCCACACGTCGAGGTCGTGCTGAGCGACCGACACGAGCGGCACGTCCGACGGGGTCAGGCCCCCGGCGCCCGGCTCGCGGACGTGGCGGGCCAGCGCAGCCAGGGCCTCATGCCAGTGCTGTGCCAGCTCCTCGATCTCCGAGCGCTCGACCACCCCGGCGGGGAAACCGAAGCGCGCCTCGAGCTGCGGGCCCTCCGGGCGGTACGACACGGTCGCCGCGACGTCGATCGTCGCGGTGACGGGCAGGCCGGCGGGGCGGACCGTGAGGTCGCCGAACGCATCGGCCGGCGCCCACGCACCGCCCGGGACCGGCTCGCCGTAGTGGAACGCAACCTGCGGCCGCGGAGCGCCGAGCTCCCCTGCGGAATCGGGGTCGAGGTGCCGCAGCAGACCGAAGCCGGCACCACCGTCGGGCAGGGCCCGCAGCTGTTCCTTGACCGCCTTGACGGCGGCGCCCATCGCCGGTCCCCCGGCGAACGCGTCGTCGAGGTCGATTCCCTCGAACCCGGCACGGAACGGGAATACGGTGGTGAACCATCCGACGGTCCGGGACAGGTCGGCACCGGGGACCACGGCCGCATCGCGTCCGTCCCCGTCCACCGCGAGCAGCGTGGACGTCTCGTCGATGCCCCGGTCCCGGCGCCACCGCACCAGCGCGAGGCCGAGCGCGGTGACCAGACCGTCGCGGACGGTGCCGTGGAACCGCTCGGGCACCGCGGTGAGCAGCGCCTCCGTGTCCGCGGCGGGGACGGTGCCGCGCACGTGCTCGACCGTGGCGCCGAGATCGACGGCCGGGTCGAGCGGGCGGTTCCCGATCGGGAAGTCCGGTCCGTCGAGGATCGAGCGCCACAGTGCGAGTTCCGTGCGGCGCTCGGGCCGGCCGGCCGCCTCGACCAGCCCGTGCGCCCAGCGGCGCAGGGAGGTACCGACCGGGGGCAGCACCACCGGGCGTCCGGCCGCGAGGGCGTCGTACGCGGCGGCCAGATCGTCGACCAGGATGCGCCAGGACGCGTCGTCGGCCACGAAACGGTGGGCGACGATCAGCAGCGTCTCGCCGCGCCCGTCGTCGATGCGGACGAACTGCACCATCCGGCCCGTGGCGGGGTCGAGTCGCTCGACGGCCGCCCCGAGGGCCCGCTCGGCGCGGGCCCGCACGTCGTCGGCCGCGTCCGTTTCCGGTTCCGCCTGCGCCAGCAGGGTTTCCGGGTCGACGGTGCCGGTGGCACGCACCCGCAGGGCGACGGCGCCGTCGGCGTCGTGCTCGACGATCGCACGCAGCGCGTCGTGATGGTCGACGAGCACGCCGATTGCCCCGGCCAGGGCGTCGTGGTCGACGCCGGAGGGCAGGGTCACCGCCGTGGCCACGGCGAGTCGTTCGACGTGGCCGGCGGCGTCGAGCGCGTCACGCATCGCCGGCGTCAGCGGGACGTCGCCGACACCGCCACCGGGCAGTTCCGCGGGTGCACCCGCCCCACCGCCGGTGAGGGTGGCGACCTCCGCCAGACCCGCGACGGTCTTGCGTTCGAACACGTCCCGCGGGGTGAACACCACCCCGCGGGCCTTCGCGCGCGAGACCAGCTGGATCGAGACGATGCTGTCGCCGCCGAGGGCGAAGAAGTCGTCGTCGAGACCGACCTGTTCGAGACCGAGCACCTCGGCGAACACCCGCGCCACGGCCTCCTCCGTGACGGTGGTCGGGGCCCGGAACTCCCTGGCCTCGAACACCGGCGCCGGCAGCGCCTTGCGGTCGAGCTTGCCGTTGACGTTCAGCGGCAGCGCCTCGAGCAACACGAACGCCGCCGGCACCATGTACGACGGCAGGTCCCGCCCGAGTTGCGTGCTCACGTCGGCGACGTCGAGCACGACGCCGGGCTGCGGCACCACGTAGGCGATCGCCTGCGGTCCGACCCGGTCGTCCTCGCGGACGATCACCGCCACGTCCCGGATACCGTCGACGCCGCGCAGCGCGGCCTCGATCTCGCCGAGCTCGATGCGGAAACCGCGAATCTTGACCTGGAAGTCCGTGCGTCCGACGTACTCCAGGCGACCCGCCGGATCCCACCGCACCAGGTCACCGGTGCGGTAGAGCCGTTCGCCGTCCCCGAACGGCGAGGCGACGAACCGCTCCGCCGTCAGATCCGCCCGGCCGTGGTAGCCGCGCGCCAGCTGCGCACCCGCCAGGTACAGCTCACCGGGCACGCCGGCCGGGACCGGATTCAGCCGCGCGTCGAGCACGTACACCCGCGAATTCCACTCCGGGACACCGATCGGCACCGACACCCCGGTGGCGTCGTCGACCTCGTGGAAGGTCACCGACACCGCGGCCTCGGTCGGACCGTACAGGTTGTCCAACCGGGCCGTGTTGTGCGCCAGGAACCGTCGCGCCGTCGCCGCCGGCAACGCCTCACCGATCGCGAGCACCCGTCGCACCGACGCCGGGAGCCGGTCCTCGCCGTCGACGAGGAGCGTCTCGAGCATCGACGGCACCACGTGCAGGGTGGTCACGGACCGCTCCGCCGTCAGGGCGTTCAGATAGCCCGGGTCGCGGTGCCCGTCCGGCGCGGCGATCACCAACCGGCCACCGGAGACCAGCGCCGACCAGAACTCCCACACCGACAGATCGAACGTCGCCGCCGTCTTGAGCAACACCGCATCGTCGGCACCGAGCGCGTACTCCGCCCGCTTCCACACCAACTGGTTCACGATCGCCCCGTGCGGCACCGCCACACCCTTCGGCCGACCCGTCGAACCCGACGTGAAGATCACATACGCCGTGTTCGACGCCCGCAACGGCGACCGCCGCTCCGCATCGGTGACCGGAGCGTCCGACAGTTCGTCGAGGTCGAGGGTGTCGAGAGTGAGCGTCGGGATCGTCTGTCCCGGTACCACGAAGCCGTCGCGCTCGGTGGTCAGCACCACCACCGGAGCCGCGACCTCGAGAATGTACCCGGTCCGCTCCGCCGGCTGATCCGGATCCACCGGCACATACGCACCACCGGCCTTGGCCACGGCGTACATGCCCACCAGCAACTCGACCGACCGGCGCATCGCCAGCGCCACCGTCGACTCCGGCCCCACACCCAGCGCAACAAGCTGCCGCGCAAGACGATTGACCCGGGCATCGAACTCGCCGTAGGTGAGCGTCACACCCTCGAACACCAACGCCGGCGCGTCGGGAGCGCGCCGCACCTGCTCGTCGAACAGATCCACCAGCGTCGCCGGCCCCCCGACCGCACGAGCGGTCTCGTTCCACGCCTCGAGCACCCGCACCCGCTCGGCCACCTCGAGAATCTCGATATCCCCCAGAGCCACCGACGGATCCGCCACGACCGCCTCGAGCACCCGCACGAACCGCTCCGCGAACACCACGACGGTCGGCTCGTCGAACAGATCCGTGGCGTACGTGAGCACGCTCGTGATCCCCTCGGGGGCGCCGTCGTCGGCGTACCGGTCGGTGACCACGAGATGCAGGTCGAACTGCGAGGTCTGCAGGTCCGCGTCCACACCGGAGACGGTCAGTCCCGGCAGCTCGAGGCTCGTCGTCGCGAGGTTCTGGAACGACAGGCCCACCTGGAACAGCGGATGCCGCGCCGTCGACCGCTCCGGATTGAGCACCTCCACGAGCCGCTCGAACGGCACGTCGGCGTTCGCGAAGGCCTGCAGGTCCCGCTCCCGCGCCTGGTCGAGCAGGTCGGCGAAGGACTCGCCGGGCTCGACCCGGGTGCGGAAGACCAGCGTGTTGACGAACATGCCGATCAGATCGTCGAGTTCACGCTGACCGCGGCCGGCGATCGGCGTGCCGATCGCGATGTCGTCGGTGCCCGACAGCCGCGCGAGCAGCACCGCGAACGCGGCGTGGACGGCCATGAACAGCGTCGCCCCCCGGCCCCGCGCCAGCTCGACCAGTCGCCGGTGCAGGTCGGCGTCGATCGTGAAGTCGATCTTCCCGCCCGCGAAGGACTGCACCACCGGCCGCGGCCGGTCGGTCGGCAGATCCAGCTGGTCCGGCAGATCCGCCAGGGCCTGCTTCCAGTACGTCACCTGCTTCGCGGCCACCGACGCCGGGTCGTTCTCGTCGCCGAGCACCCGCCGCTGCCACAGGGCGTAGTCGGCGAACTGCACCGGCAGCGGTGCCCAGTCCGGAGCGTTCCCGGTCGACCGGGCGACGTACGCCGCCACGAGATCGCGGGTGAGCGGCCCCATCGAGGAGCCGTCCGCCGAGATGTGGTGGACGACGAAGGCGACGATCATCTCGTCCTCGCCGACGGCGAACAACCGCACCCGGATCGGGGCCTCCGACGTCACGTCGAAGCCGGTGTAGGCCAGCTCGCGGATCCGATCGGCGACCTCGTCCCAGGTGGTGACGACCGGTGTCAGGTCCGGGACCACCGCCGTCACCGGCAGCACGACCTGGACCGCGCCGTCGTCGGTCTCCGGGTACGCCGTGCGCAGCACTTCGTGCCGGGTGAACACGTCCCGGATCGCGTCCTGCAGCGCCGCGACGTTCAACCGGCCCGAGAGCCGCAGCGCCACCGGCAGGTTGTAGGCCGCCGACTCCGGGTCGAAGCGGTTGAGGAACCACATGCGCTGCTGGGCGAGCGAGAGCGGCACCCGTTCCGGCCGCGGCCCGGCCACCAGTGGCACGGAGCCGCCGGATCCGGCGTGCTGCTCGACGTGCGCCGCGAGCGCCTCGACCGTCGAGGCGTCGAACAGCACCCGCACCGGCACCCGCGAATCCAGCGCCGCACCCAGGCGCGCCACCAGCTGCGTGGCGATCAGCGAGTTACCGCCGAGCGCGAAGAAGTCGTCGTCGAGACCGACCCGGTCCACGCCGAGGACCTCGGCGAAGATGCCCGCGACGATCTCCTCGATCGGAGTCGTCGGGGCCCGGAACTCCCGCGCGGCGAACGTCGGCGCGGGCAGCGCCTTGCGATCGAGCTTGCCCGAGGTGTTCAGCGGGAACTCCGCGAGCACCACGATCGCCGCGGGCACCATGTACGACGGCAGCGTCCGCGTCACGAACGCGATCACCTCGCCCGCGTCCACCTCGTGGCCCGGCGCGGGAACGACATAGCCGGCGAGCTGGTCGCCGGTCGGGGTCGGCACCACCAGCACCGCGGCCTGGTTCACCGACTCGTGCGCCAGCAACGCCGTCTCGATCTCGCCGAGCTCGATGCGCTGACCGCGGAACTTCACCTGGAAGTCGGTGCGGCCGATGTACTCGAGTTCCCCGGTTTCGTTCCAGGTGACCAGGTCGCCGGTGCGATACATCCGCTCCCCCGGCGCCCCGAACGGGTTCGCGACGAACCGGTCGGAGGTCAGGTCCGGGCGGCGGACGTAGCCGCGGGCCAGCTGCACGCCCGCCAGATAGAGCTCACCCGGGACCCCGACCGGCACCGGCCGCAGCCGGCCGTCGAGGACCAGCACCCGCACGTTCCACTCCGGGACGCCGATCGGCACCACGTCGACCGGACCGGTGGCCGGCGCCTGCCAGAAGGTGGCCGACACCGCCGCTTCGGTCGGGCCGTAGAGGTTGTCGATCGCGGCCGTGCTGATGCGCCGCACGCCCTCGATCGTCTCCGGCGGCAGGGCCTCGCCGATCACGAAGATGTGCCGCAGCGTGGCGCACGACTCCCGGTCGACGTGGGCGGCGAACACCGTGAGCATCGACGGTACGAAGTCGGTGATCGTCACCTTCTCGCGGGCGATGACGTCCGCGACGTACACCGGGTCGCGGTGGCCGTCGGGTGTCGCCACGACCAGCTTCGCCCCTACGCTCAGCGGCATGAAGAAGCCCCACAGCGACACGTCGAACGTCGTGGCCGTCTTCTGCAGGTAGACGTCCTGCGCCGTCATCTCGAACTCGTCGAGCATCCACGCCGTCTGGTTGACGATGGCGCGGTGCGTGACGGCGACGCCCTTGGGCCGGCCGGTCGAGCCGGACGTGAAGATGGCGTAGGCCGTGTTGTCCGGGCGCAGCGGCGCACGCCGGTCCCGGTCGGTGACGGGCGCGTCCGAGACCGCCGACAGATCCAGCTCGTCGACGAGGACGGCGTCGACGGTGAGCCCGTCGGGAACGGTGAACTCGTCGCGGGCGGTCGTGACGATGCACACCGGGTCGGCCGTGTCGAGGATGTGCCGGACACGGTCGACCGGGTGATCCGGATCGATCGGCACCCATGCGCCGCCGGCCTCGACGATCGCGTACATGCCCACCAGCAGGTCGAACGACCGCCGGATCGCCAGGCCCACCAGGGACTCCGGCCCCACCCCCTGCGAGATCAGGTGCCGCGCGAGGCGATTGACGCGGGCGCCGAATTCGGCGTACGTCAGCTCGGCACCTTCGTAGGCCAGCGCCACCGCATCCGGGGTGCGCCGGGCCTGCGCCTCGAACCGGGACAGGAGCAGTTCGGTGCCGTCGAGGGCGTGGTCCGAGTCGTTCCACCCGTGCAGGATCTGCTCGAGTTCGGCCGCGTCGAGCAGATCGACGTCGCCGACGGGCAGCGCCGGCTGCTGTGCGATCGCTTCGAGGACCCGCACGAACCGCGACAGCAGCGTCTCGACCTGCTGCACGTCGAACAGCCTGCGCTGGTAGCGCAGGTCGAGTTCCATGCCGGATCCGACATGGATGAACAGGCTCAGCGGGTAGTGGGTGGCGTCGTTCGTGCCGACGCCGGTGACCGACATGCCGTCGATCGACGCCGCCTGGTCGGCCAGGCCCTTCTCGTCGAGCGGGTAGGACTCGAACACCGTGAGGGTGTCGAACGCCACGGTCGGCCCGGCGACCCGCTGGATCTCGGTGAGACCCAGATGATGGTGTTCGAGCAACTCGGCCTGCTCCTGCTGCAGGCGCTGCAGGAACCGCTCGATCGGCTCCTGCGGATCGAACGTCACCCGCACCGGCAGGGTGTTGATGAACAGGCCCACCATCGACTCCACGCCGGGCAGGTCCGCCGGCCGGCCCGACACGGTGGCGCCGAAGACGACGTCGTCGCGTCCGGTCGACCGGCCGAGCAGCACGCCCCACGCCGCCTGGACGAGGGTGTTGACGGTGACGCCGAGCCGGGCCGCGGCCGAGGCGATCTCGGCCGTGCGGGCGTCGTCGAGCAGCAGCCGCACGCGGTCGGCGCCCTCGGCGCCGGGGTGCCGGTCGGTCGCCGGAGCGAGCAGCGTCGGCTCCTCGAACCCGTCGAGCACCCGGGCCCACGTGGCGCGGGAGGCGTCGAGGTCACGCTCGGCGACCCACGCCAGGAACGACCGGTAGGAGCGGGCCCGCGGCAGCGGCGACGCATCCCCGCGGGTGGCGTACAGCATCATCATGTCCTGCATCAGCAGCGGCATCGACCAGCCGTCGATGAGGATGTGATGCACGGTCACGCCGAGCTGGTAGCGGCCGTCGCCGAGCGACGCGAGGACGAACCGGATCAGCGGCGCCTCGTCCATCGCGAACCGGCGCGCCTGCTCCTCCCGCCAGAACGGGACCGTCGCGCGCACGCCCTCGGCGGCGACGAGCTGCGACAGGTCGGCCTCACGCCACGGCACCCGCACGTCGGAGAGCACCACCTGCACCGGGGCACCGGCGGCGTCGGTGACGAACACCGTCCGCAGGTTCGGGTACCGGTCGAGCAGCGCCTGCGCCGCACCGCGCAGCCGCTGCGGATCGACCACGCCGTCGAGGTCGAGCACGGCCTGGATCGTGTAGACGTCCACGCTGGATTCGTCCATGAGGGCGTGGAACAGCAGGCCCGACTGCAGCGGGGACAGCGGCCATACGTCGGTCGCCGACGGGAAGCGCGCCTCCCACGCCTCGAGGTCCTGCTGGGTCACCGACACGAGCGGCACGTCCGACGGGGTCAGGCCGCCGGCGCCGGGCTCGCTCGCGTACCGGGCCAGCGCCGCGAGCGCGTCCACCCAGTAGGCGGCGAGGGACTCGATCTCGTCCGGGCCGAGAAGGCCGGTCGGGAAGGCGAATCCGGCCGCGAGCTGCGGTCCGTCCGCACCGTCGGACACGATCGCGTTGATGTCGACGACGGCGTTGGCGGGCATGTCCGCGTCGAGGGCGGCGTCGACCCCACCGAGCGCGTCCGTCGGAACCCAGCCGATCGCGGCGAGTTCCTCGGGCACGTCCGCGGCGGACACCCGGCCGAGGTAGTTGAAGCTCACCTGCGGCTGGGTGGTGTATGCGGACAGGATCTGCGAGCCGACCGGATCGAGGTGGCGCAGCAGGCCGTAGCCCATGCCCTTGTCCGGGATCGCCAGGAGCTGTTCCTTGACGGCCTTGACGGCGGATCCCATGGCGGTGCCGCCGGCGAAGGCGTCGTCGACGTCGATGCCGGTCAGGTCCACCCGCACGGGATGCGCGCTGGTGAACCAGCCGACGGTGCGGGACAGGTCCGCACCCGGCACGACCGACTCCTCGCGGCCGTGACCCTCGAACTTCAGCAGCGCGGACGTCGCGTCGACGCCGCGGTCGCGCCGCCACCGGGTCAGCGCCAGGCCGAGCGCGGCGATGAGCCCGTCGTTGACGCTGCCGTGGAACAGCGCGGGCACCGCGGTCAGCAGCGCCTCGGTGTCGGCCGCGGGGATGTTCACGTCGAGACGCTGCACGGTCGACGCGACGTCGACCGCCGGGTCGAACGCGCGGCCGCCGAGCAGCGGGTCCGGCCCGTCGAGCACCGACCGCCACAGCTCCAGCTCCGCCCGGCGTTCGGGCGCGCGCGCGGCGTCCACCAGACCGTGGGCCCAGCGGCGCAGCGACGTGCCGACCGGCGGCAGCGCGACGTCCTGTCCCGCCGCCACCTGGCCCCACGCGACGGCGAGGTCGGGCAGCAGGATTCGCCAGGAGACGCCGTCGACCACGAGATGGTGGGCGACGACGAGCAGCACGCCGGGGCGTTCGCCGGGTCCGAAGTCGAACCACACGAACCGCAGCACCCGTCCCTCGGTGGGCGCGAGCCGGTCGAGCGCGGCGTCGAGCTCGCGCGACGCGACCGCGGTGAGCGCGGCGGCGTCGATGTCGGCGGGCACCTCGACGCGGGTGACGAGTTCGTCGGCGTCGACCGTGTCCGCGGCACGCACCCGCAGCACGGGGGCGCCGTCGGCGTCGTGCTCGAGGATCGACCGCAGCGCGTCGTGGTGGTCGACGACGGCGCCGATGGTGCGCACCAGCACGTCCCGGTCGATGTCCTTCGGCAGCGTCACCGCCACGGACTGGGAGAAGCGGTCGAACCCGCCACCCCAGCCGAGCACCTCGCGCATGATCGGCGTGAGCGGCACCTCGCCGACGCCGCCGCCGGGCAGTTCCTTCAGACCGCCGGGGCCCTCGCCCGCGGTGGTGCGGGTCGCGACCTCGGCGAGACCGGCGACGGACCGGCGCTCGAACACGTCACGCGGCGTGAACACGACGCCGCGGGCCTTGGCGCGCGAGACCAGCTGGATGGAGACGATGCTGTCGCCCCCGAGCGCGAAGAACGACTCGTCGACGCCGACCCGGTCGAGGCGCAGCACCTCGGCGAACACCTCGGCGATGATCTCCTCGAGATCATTGCTCGCGGCCCGGAATTCGCGCTCCTCGAGCTCCGGTTCGGGCAGCGCGTCGCGATCGAGCTTGCCGACGGGGGTCAGCGGGATCTTGTCGAGCACGACGAGCGCGGAGGGCACCATGTGCGTCGGCAGCGAGCGGCCGACGAACTCGGTCAGCGCGGCGGTGTCGATCGTCGCGCCCGCCTTCGGCAGCACGTAGGAGACGAGCACGGTGCCGCCGGAGGGCGTCGTGCGGCCCAGCGTGGCCGCGAACTCCACGGTCTCGTGGGACGTCAACGCCGAGTCGATCTCGCCGAGTTCGATGCGGAAACCGCGCACCTTGACCTGGAAGTCGCTGCGCCCGACGAACTCGAGTTCGAGCCGGTCGTCGTCCATGACGCGCCAGCGCACCATGTCGCCGGTGCGGTACATCCGCGCGCCGTCCGCCGTGAACGGATCGGCGACGAACCGTTCCGAGGTGAGCACCGTGCGCCGGTGGTAGCCGCGGGCGAGGGCGGCACCCGACAGGTACAGCTCACCCGCGACACCCACGGGGACGGGCCGCAGCCGCGAGTCGAGGACGAGGGCGGTCGTGCCGCGCACGGGGCCGCCGATCGTGATCGGATCCCCGGGCCGCACGTGCGCATAGGTGGAGATGACCGTCGCCTCGGTCGGACCGTAGCCGTTGAGCAGCGTGCGGCCGGGCGCCCACCGGTTCACCAGCTCCGGCGGCAGGGCCTCACCACCGACCACGACCACCTCGAGGCTGTCGAGGCCCTCGGGGTCGACGGTGCCGATCACCGCGGGGGTGATGATCGTGTGGGTGGGGCGTTCGGTGCGGAACAGTTCCGCGAGGTCGGGGCCGCCGATGATCGTCGACGGCACGACGACCAGCGTCGCGCCCTGGGAGAACGCCGCGATCCACTCCATCACCGACGGGTCGAAGCTCGGCGACATGATGTGCAGGAACCGCGAGCGGGACGTCAGGCCGTACAGGTCGATGATCGTGTCCAGCAGCCCACCGAGGCCGGTGTGGGTGACCACGACGCCCTTGGGCCGGCCCGTCGAACCCGACGTGTAGATCAGGTAGGCAGGGTGCTGCGGGCGCAGCGGCCGGACACGGTCGGCGTCGGTGATCGGTGCCGACGAGCGGGCCGCGACGTCCGGTGCGAGACCGGGATCGTCGACGACCAGCCACTCGGCGTCGTCGGGCAGGCCGGCCCGGTGTGCGGTTCCCGTGATACCCAGGGCCGCACGGGAATCGGAGAGCATGTAGCGCACGCGCTCCGGCGGGTACGACGGATCGACCGGCACGTGTGCGGCGCCGGCCTTCGCCACCGCCCACACCGCACGGACCATGTCGTAGGAGCGCGGGAACGCCACGGCGACGATGTTCTCGGGGCCTACGCCGCGCTCGACCAGCAGCCGCGCGAGCCGGGACGAGTCCTCGTCGAGCTCGCGGTAGGTGATCGACCGTCCCTCGTACCGCACGGCGGTGGCGTCCGGGTCCAGGGACGCGCCGGCCGTGAGGAGGTCGGCGAGGGTTCCGCCGCTGACGACGTCGGTGCCGCGGACGTGGGTCAGCCGCTCGAGCTCGTGCGGCGCGAGCAGCGGCAGGTCACCGACGGGCAGGGCCGGGTCGGCCAACGCCGCGTCGAGGAGGTGCGCGAAGCGGGCGGCGAACCCCTCGACGGTGCCGGCGTCGAACAGGGACCGCGCGTAGGAGAACTCGGCGGAGATCCCGTCCGGTCCGCCCTCGGTGGTGGTGTGCTCCCGCAGGGTCAGTGCGAGGTCGAACTTGGCGCTGTCCACGTCGAACGGCACCGTGGACACACTCAGCTCGGGCAGCTCGAGTCCGGTCTCGGGGAGGTTCTCGAACGACATGGCGACCTGGAACAGCGGGTGCCGGGCCGTGGACCGCTCGGGGTTGAGGATCTCGACGAGCCGCTCGAACGGAAGATCCGCGTGGGCGAACGCCTCGAGATCGCTCTCGCGGATGTGCCCGAGATGCTCGGCGAACCCGGCGTCGGCGTCGATGTGGCTGCGCAGCACCAGGGTGTTGACGAACATGCCGATCATCTCGTCGAGTTCGGCCTCACCGCGGCCGGCGATCGGCGTGCCGATCGCGATGTCGTCGGCGGCGGACATGCGCGCGAGGAACACCGCGAGGGCGGTGTGCATGACCATGAACAGCGTCGTGCCGCTGCGCCGGGCGAGGTCGGCGGCCTGCCGGTGGGTGGCCGCGTCGATGCGGAACTCGACCGTGCCGCCCTCGAAGGCCTGCACCGACGGCCGCGGCCGGTCGGTGGGCAGGTTCAGCTCGTCGGGCAGGCCGGCGAGCGTCCGCTTCCAGTAGTCGGCCTGCGCGGAGACGAGGCTGTCCGGATCGTCCTCCGATCCCAGGACCTGCCGCTGCCACAACGCGAAGTCCGCGTACTGCACCGGCAGCGGCGCCCGGTCCGGTTCGTGCCCCGCCGCGCGCGCGACGTAGGCGATCATCACGTCCCGCGTCAGCGGTGCCATGGACCAGCCGTCGGCACTGATGTGGTGCGCGACGAACACCAGCACATGGTCGTCGCCGGCGATCCGGAAGAGCTTGGCGCGCAGGGGGATCTCTTCGGTGACGTCGAAGCCGGCGGAGACCACCTCGGTGACCCGGGCGACGAGGTCGGCCTCGGAGACCGGTTCGGGCGTGAGATCGGGTGCGGCCTCGGCGACCGGGAGGACCACCTGGAAGGCGTGCCCGTCGGACTCCGGGTAGACGGTGCGCAGCACCTCGTGCCGGGCGACGACGTCGCGCACCGCGGCCCGCATGGCGTCCACGTCGAGCGTTCCGGTCAGCCGGACCGCCACCGGGATGTTGTTGACCGCCGACCCGGTGTCGAAGCGGTTGAGGAACCACATGCGCTGCTGCGCCAGCGACAGCGGGATCCGGTCCGGCCGCGGCTGCGGCACCAGCGGCGGACGACCGCCCCCGCCGGCGTGCTGCTCGACCGCGACGGCCAGGGCCTCGACCGTGGGCGCCTCGAAGACGACCCGGACGGGGATCTTCGCGTCGAGCGCGGCCCCCATGCGGGAGACCACCTGGGTGGCGAGCAGCGAGTTGCCGCCGAGCTCGAAGAAGTCGTCGTCGACGCCGACCCGGGCGAGGCCGAGCACCTCGGCGAACACGCCCGCGACGATCTCCTCGACGGGGGTGCTCGGAGCGCGGAACTGCCGCGCCTCGAACACCGGTTCCGGCAGCGCCTTGCGGTCGAGCTTGCCGTTGACGTTCAGCGGCAGCGCCTCGAGCACCACGAACGCCGCCGGCACCATGTACGACGGCAACGCGCCGGCGAGCCCGGACTTCACGTGCGCGATGTCGAGCACCGCGCCCGTCTCCGGAACCAGGTACGCCACGAGCTGCGTGCCCGCCCGGTCGTCCTCCCGGGCGATCACCGCCACGTCGCGCACCTCGTCGGCGCCGCGCAGCGCGGCCTCGATCTCGCCGAGCTCGATGCGGAATCCGCGCACCTTCACCTGGAAGTCGCTGCGGCCGAGGTACTCCAGGCGGCCGGTGGTGTCCCACCGGACGAGGTCGCCGGTGCGGTAGAGCCGCTCGCCGTCGCCGAACGGGGAGGCGACGAACCGCTCCGCCGTCAGATCCGCCCGGCCGTGGTAGCCGCGCGCCAGCTGTGCACCGGCGAGGTACAGCTCGCCGGACACGCCGACCGGCACCGGATGCAGGCGCCCGTCCAGCACGTAGACCCGCGAGTTCCATTCCGGCACACCGATGGACACCGAGGCGCCTGCGTCGCCCACCACGTCGCCCGCGGTGATCGACACCGCGGCCTCGGTCGGGCCGTAGAGATTGACCAGCTGCGCGCTGTTGTGTCGCAGGAACCGCTGCGCCGTCGCCGCCGGCAGCGCCTCACCGATCGCGAGCACCCGGCGCAGCGACCTCGGCAGCATCCCGTCGGAGTCGACGAGCAGCGCCTCGAGCATCGACGGCACCACATGCAGGGTGGTGACCTCCTGCTCGGCCATCAGGGCGTTCAGGTAGCCGGGATCGCGGTGACCCTCCGGCGCGGCGATCACCAGCCGGCCCCCGGAGACCAGCGCCGACCAGAACTCCCACACCGACAGGTCGAACGTCGCCGCGGTCTTGAGCAGCGCCGCGTCCTGCGATCCGAGGCCGAAGTGCTCGCGCTTCCACAGCAACTGGTTCACGATCGCGCCGTGCGGCACCGCCACACCCTTCGGCTTGCCCGTCGAACCGGAGGTGAAGATCACGTACGCGGTGTTCGACGCCCGCAGCGGCGCCCGCCGCTCGGCGTCGGTGACCGGAGCACCGGCGTAGGTCGACAGGTCGGCCGTGTCGATCGCCAGGCGCGGGACAGACCTGTCCCCCGGGATCTCGACCGCGTCGGCGGTCAGCACCACCACCGGAGCCGCGGCATCCAGGATGTACCCGGTCCGCTCGGCCGGCTGATCCGGGTCGAGCGGCACGTACACGCCACCGGCCTTGGCGACGGCGTACATGCCGACGAGGAGCTCGATCGACCGGCGCATCGCCAGCGCCACCGTCGACTCCGGGCCGACCCCCGCCGAGATCAGGCGACGGGCAAGCCGGTTGACGCGGATGTCGAACTCGCCGTAGGTGAGCGTCTCACCCTCGAAGAACAGGGCCGTGGCGTCCGGAGTCCGGCGCACCTGCGCGTCGAACAGGTCGGGCAGGGTCACCGACGCGTCCACGGCGTGATCGGTGTCGTTCCAGCCCTCGAGCACCCGGAGCCGCTCGGCGTCGTCGAGCAGCGGCACATCGCCCACCGGGAGCGACGGGTCCGCCACCACCGCTTCGAGCAACCGCAGGAAGCGGCGGGCGAAACCGGCCACCGTGGACTCGTCGAACAGGTCCGTGGCATAGGTGAAGAAGCCGGTCACCCCGGCCGCGGCACCGTCCTCGGCGTGCCGGTCGGTGACGATCAGATGCAGGTCGAACTGGGAGATCTGCATGTCCGCGTCGACGTTCGCGATGGTCAGACCCGGCAGCTCGAGCCGGGACTGGGCGACGTTCTGGAACGACAGGCCCACCTGGAACAACGGGTGCCGCGCGGTGGAGCGGACGGGGTTGAGCACCTCCACGAGCCGCTCGAACGGCACGTCCGCATTGGCGAACGCCCCCAGGTCGGCCTCGCGGGCCTGTGCCAGCAGGTCCTCGAACGCCGCATCCGGCTGGACCTGCGTGCGGAAGACAAGGGTGTTGACGAACATGCCGATCAGATCGTCCAGCGCCCGCTCGTCACGCCCCGCGATGGGCGTGCCGATCGCGATGTCGTCCGTGTCGGACATCCGCGCGAGGAACACCGCGAGGGCGGTGTGCATCACCATGAACAGCGTCGTGTTGCTGCGACGGGCGAGGTCGATCAGCCGGGCGTGCAGCTCCGGATCGACGGCGAATCCGGTCCGGGCGCCGGCGAAGGACTGCACCGCCGGGCGCGGCCGGTCGGTGGGCAGGTCCAGCTGGTCGGGCAGACCGGCCAGCGCGTTCTTCCAGTACGCCACCTGCTTCGCCGCAACCGAGTCCGGATCGTCCTCGGACCCGAGGACCTCCCGCTGCCACAGCGCGTAGTCCGCGTACTGCACCGGCAGTGGCGCCCACGCGGGGAACTCGCCCTGCGAACGCGCGATGTAGGCCTGCATCAGGTCCCGGGTGAGCGGGCCCGCCGACGAACCGTCGGCCGAGATGTGGTGGACGACCAGGGCGAGCACGTGGTCGTTCGCGGCGAGCCGGAACAGCCGCACCCGCAACGGCACCTCGATGGTGACGTCGAAGGTCGTGGCGCCGAGTTCCCGGACGGCCGCGACGATGTCGTTCTCGCCGACCGCGATCGGGGTGAGATCCTGTTCGGCCTGGGCGGCGGGCACGACGACCTGGATCGGGCCCTCGGCCGTCTCCGGGTAGTAGGTCCGCAGGATCTCGTGCCGGGTGACGAGGTCACCGACCGCCGCCTGCAGCGCCGCGACGTCGAGCGTTCCGGTCAGCCGGATCGCCATCGGCACGTTGTACGCGGCGGTGTCCGTGTCGAAGCGGTTGAGGAACCACATCCGCTGCTGGGCCAGCGACAGCGGGATCCGCTCGGGACGCTGCCGCGCCTCGAGCGGCCGCCGGGCGTCGGCGCTCTGGTGCTGGACGGACACGGCGAGCGCCTCGACGGTGGGCGACTCGAACAGCGCGCGGATCGGCACCCGGACATCGAGCGCGGCACCGAGCCGGGATGCCACCTGGGTGGCGAGCAGGGAGTTGCCGCCGAGCTCGAAGAAGTCGTCGTCGAGACCGACCTGTTCGAGACCGAGCACCTCGGCGAACACCCGCGCCACGGCCTCCTCCGTGACGGTGGTCGGGGCCCGGAACTCCCGGGCCTCGAACACCGGCGCCGGCAGCGCCCTGCGGTCGAGCTTGCCGTTGACGTTCAGCGGCAGCGCCTCGAGCACCACGAACGCCGCCGGCACCATGTACGACGGCAGCTGCTGCGACAGGGCCGACTTGAGCTCCGCCGCATCGAATTCCGCACCGGCGGCCGGAACCACGTACGCCACGAGCTGCGCGCCCCCACGCTCGTCGTCCCGCGCGATCACCGTCACGTCGCGCACCTCGTCGATGCCGCGCAGCGCGGCCTCGATCTCGCCGAGCTCGATGCGGAATCCGCGCACCTTCACCTGGAAGTCGCCGCGGCCCACGTAGTCGAGCTCGCCGCCCCCGTCGCCCGTCCCGATCCACCGGACGAGATCGCCGGTGCGGTAGAGCCGTTCGCCGTCCCCGAACGGGGACGCGACGAACCGCTCCGCCGTCAGATCCGCCCGGCCGTGGTAGCCGCGCGCCAGCTGCGCACCCGCCAGGTACAGCTCGCCGGGCACGCCGGCCGGGACCGGATTCAGCCGCGCGTCGAGCACGTACACCCGCGAATTCCACTCCGGGACACCGATCGGCACCGACACCCCGGTGGCGTCGTCGACCTCGTGGAAGGTCACCGACACCGCGGCCTCGGTCGGACCGTACAGGTTGTCCAACCGGGCCGTGTTGTGCGCCAGGAACCGTCGCGCCGTCGCCGCCGGCAACGCCTCACCGATCGCGAGCACCCGTCGCACCGACGCCGGGAGCCGGTCCTCGCCGTCGACGAGGAGCGTCTCGAGCATCGACGGCACCACGTGCAGGGTGGTCACGGACCGCTCCGCCGTCAGGGCGTTCAGATAGCCCGGGTCGCGGTGCCCGTCCGGCGCGGCGATCACCAACCGGCCACCGGAGACCAGCGCCGACCAGAACTCCCACACCGACAGATCGAACGTCGCCGCCGTCTTGAGCAACACCGCATCGTCGGCACCGAGCTCGTACTCCGCCCGCTTCCACACCAACTGGTTCACGATCGCCCCGTGCGGCACCGCCACACCCTTCGGCCGACCCGTCGAACCCGACGTGAAGATCACATACGCCGTGTTCGACGCCCGCAACGGCGCCAACCGCTCCGCATCGCCGACCGGGCCGTCCGCGAACACCGACAGATCCGCCGCATCGAGTTCCAGAGTGCGGACAGACCTCTCCCCCGGCACCTCGAACGCGTCCCGCCCAGTGGTGAGCAGCACTACCGGGGCCGCGGCGTCGAGGATGTATCCGGTCCGCTCGGCCGGCTGATCCGGATCGACCGGCACATACGCACCACCGGCCTTGGCCACCGCGTACATCCCGACCAGCAACTCCGTCGACCGGCGCATCGCCAATGCCACCGTCGACTCGGGTCCCACCCCGGCCGCAATCAGGCGCCGGGCGAGCCGGTTGACGCGCGCATCGAACTCGCCGTAGGTGAGCGTCTCGCCCTCGAAGAACAGGGCTGTGGCCTCGGGAGCGCGCCGCACCTGCTCGTCGAACAGATCCACCAACGTCGCCGGCCCCCCGGTCGCATGAGCGGTCTCGTTCCACGCCTCGAGCACCCGCACCCGCTCGGCCGCCTCGAGAATCTCGATATCACCCAGCGCCACCGACGGATCGGCCACAATCGCCTCGAGCACCCGCACGAACCGCTCCGCGAAACCGGCCACGGTGCCCTTGTCGAACAGGTCCGTCGCACATGTGAACGTCGCGTCGATGCGGGCGGGCGTCCCGTCCTCGTCGTAGCGGTCGAAGACCGTCAGCTGCAGGTCGGTCTTGGCGAGCTCGAGTTCGAAGTTCGTCGGCGAGACGGTCAGCCCCGGCAGCTCCAGCTTCGTCTGCGCGAGGTTCTGGAAGGACAGGCCCACCTGGAACAGCGGGTTGCGGGCCGTCGAGCGCACGGGGTTGAGCACCTCGACCAGGCGCTCGAACGGCACGTCGGCGTTCGCGAACGCCCCCAGGTCCGTCTCGCGCACCTGGGCCAGGAACTCGTCGAACGCGACGTCGGACTGCACTCGGGTGCGGAAGACCAGCGTGTTGACGAACATGCCGATCAGATCGTCGAGCACCCGCTCGCCCCGGCCCGCGATCGGCGTGCCGATCGCGACGTCGTCGGTGCCCGACAGCCGGCCCATCAGGGTCGCCAGGGCGGCGTGGATCACCATGAACAGCGTGGCGTTGTGCCGGCGCGCCAGCTCCTGCAGGCCCCGGTGGACGTCGGCGTCGACGGTGAAGTGCAGCGATTCGCCGCGGAAGCTCTGGCGAGGGGGCCGCGGCCGGTCGGCCGGGAGATCGATCTGGTCGGGCAGACCGGCCAGGGTCCGCTTCCAGTACTCGACCTGCCCGGCGGCGACGGAGTCGGGGTCGTCCTCCGAACCGATGACGTCACGCTGCCACAACGCGTAGTCCGCGTACTGCACGGGCAGCGGCTCCCAGCCGGGCGCCTCGCCGCGGGAACGTGCCTCGTAGGCGATCGTGACGTCGCGCGCGAGGGGCGCCATGGAGGCGCCGTCGGCGGAGACGTGGTGCACGACGAACGCCAGGACGTAGTCGGAGTCGGTGATCCGGAAGATCCGCGACGCCACCGGCACCTGCCGTGTCACGTCGAAGGTCGTGGACATGAATGCGACGATCTCGCCGGTGAGGTCGTCCTCGGTGACGTCGTACGGCGTCAGGTCGGGCAGCGCGTCGTCCACGGGGAGCACGATCTGGTGCGGCTCGCCGTCCGGGTCCGGGTAGTAGGTGCGCAGCATCTCGTGCCGGCCGATCACGTCGCGGACCGCCGCCTGCATCGCGGCCAGGTCGAGCTCACCCTGGAGCCGCACCGCGAAGGGGATGTTGTCCACCGCGGAGGAGGTGTCGAACTGGTTGAGGAACCAGTAACGCTGCTGGGCCAGCGACAGCGGCAGCCGCTCGGGACGCGGTGCCGCCTCGAGCGGGCGCCGGGCGCCGGTACCGATCTGGCGGCCGACCTCCGCGGCGAACGCTTCGACGGTGGAGGTTTCGAACAGCAGCCGCAGCGGCACCGACGCATCGAGCGCCGCACCGATCCGCGAGACCACCTGCGTGGCGATCAGCGAGTTGCCGCCGAGGGCGAAGAAGTCGTCGTCGAGGCCCACCCGGTCGAGACCGAGCACCTCGGCGAACACACCCGCCACGATCTCCTCCACCGGAGTCGTCGCGGCCCGGAACGCCTTGACCTCGAACACCGGCTCCGGCAACGCCTTACGGTCCAGCTTGCCCGACGCGTTCAGCGGCAGCGCGTCCAGTTCCACGAACGCCGACGGCACCATGTACGACGGCAGGTGCGCCTCGAGGGCACGGCGGGCGAGGGTGTGGTCGAACGTCCCGGCCGCGGGGACGACGTACGCCACCAGCTGCTCGTTGCGGACCATCGCGACCGCCTGGACCGCCTCGGTGTGTTCGACGAGCGCGGCCTCGATCTCGCCCAGCTCGATGCGCAGGCCGCGCAGCTTGACCTGGAAGTCCGTACGCCCGATGTACTCGAGTTCCCCGCCCTCGGTCCACGTCACCAGGTCGCCCGTGCGGTACAACCGCTCCCCGGGCGCGCCGAACGGCGACGCGACGAACCGGTCGGCCGTCAGGTCCGCCCGACGGACGTAGCCGCGGGCCAGCTGCACCCCGGCCAGGTACAGCTCCCCGGCCACCCCCACCGGGACCGGGCGCAGCCGGGCGTCGAGCACGTACACCCGCGTGTTCCACACCGGCGCACCGATCGGCACCGACACCACGTCCGCGTCGGTCACCTCGTGGAACGTCACGTCCACCGCGGCCTCGGTCGGCCCGTACAGGTTGTGCACGCTCACACCCGGGACCAGCGTCCGCATACGCGCCGCGACCGCGCCCGGCAACGCCTCACCCGATGCGAAGACGTAGCGGAGCGCGGAGAGGCCGGCCACGGCCGGTTCGGCGACGAACACCGCCAGCATCGACGGCACGAAGTGCGCGACCGTCACCGACCGTGCGCGCATGACCGCAGCGAGATACCCCGGGTCACGGTGGCCGTCCGGCGCCGCCACCACCAGCCGCGCCCCGACCTGCAACGGCCAGAAGAACTCCCACACCGACACATCGAACGTGAACGGCGTCTTCTGCAACACCACATCCTCGGCGGTCAGCCCGTACCGCCCCTGCATCCACACCAGACGATTGACGATCGCCGCATGCGAGACGCCCACACCCTTGGGCCGGCCCGTCGACCCCGACGTGAAGATCACATACGCCGTGTTCGACGGCCGCAACGGCGCCGTCCGGTCCGCGTCCGCGAGCGGCGTATCGGAATACTCCGACAGGTCCACCGCGTCGACGCACAGGACAGTCGTCTCCCCCGGCGCCTCGAACCCGTCCCGCGTCGTGGTCAGCACTACCACCGGTTCCGCCACCTCGAGGATGTAGCCGTTGCGCTCCGCCGGCTGATCCGGATCCACCGGCACATACCCGCCCCCGGCCTCCACGACCGCATACATCCCCACCAGCAGATCCACCGACCGGCGCATCGCCAACCCCACCAGCGACTCCGGCCCCACCCCCACCGACACCAGATGCCGCGCCAACCGGCGCACCCGCCCGGCGAACTCGCCGTACGTCAACGACTCGTCCCCGAACACCACCGCCACCGCCTCCGGCGACCGGCGCACCCGCTCCTCGAACAACCCCACCAACGTCACCGACGGCACCGGATGTGCCGTGTCGTTCCACACCTCGAGCACCCGCGACCGCTCCACCGGCTCGAGGATCTCCAGGTCGCCCACCGCCACCGACGGATCCGCCACCACCTCCTCGAGCACCCGCACGAACCGCGCCGCGAACCCCGCCACCGTCGCCGCATCGAAAAGATCCGTCGCATAGGTGATCCCGACCGCGTATCCGGCGGAATCGGCTGTCTCGGCAGCCGTTTCGGCGAGGGAGAACTGCAGGTCGAACCGGGCGGTCGCGGCGTCGAAGTCGAGGCCCGAGACGCTCAGGCCCGGCAGCTCGAGGGACCCCATCGCCTGGTTCTGGAAGGACAGCATCACCTGGAACAGCGGGTGCCGCGCCGTCGACCGGGCGGGATTGAGCACCTCCACCAGCCGCTCGAACGGCACGTCCGCGTGCGCGAACGCGTCGAGGTCGGTCCCGCGTACCCGCGCGAGCAGGTCCGCGAAGGACTCCCCACCCTCGACCCGGGTGCGCAGCACCAGGGTGTTGACGAACATGCCGACCAGGTCGTCGAGTTCCTGCTCGCCGCGGCCGGCCACCGGGGTGCCGATGGCGATGTCGTCGGTGCCCGACAACCGCGCCAGCAGCACCGACAGCGTCGCGTGCACCACCATGAACGGGGTGACGTTACGCTCCCGCGCCACCCGTCCGATCGCGGCATGGAGTTCCGGTCCGAGCGAGAACTCGTGCACCGCACCCGAATTGGATGCGAACGCCGGCCGGGGCCGGTCCGACGGCAGGTCGAGCTGCTCGGGCAGCCCGGCGAGCGCGCCGGTCCAGTACGCTTCCTGGCTCGCGATCACCGAGTCCGGATCGTCCTCCGATCCGAGAACCTCCCGCTGCCACAACGCGTAGTCGGCGTACTGCACCGGCAGGGGCTCCCACTCCGGCTCCCCACCGGTGGCGCGCGCCGAGTACGCCACCACCACGTCACGCGTGAGCGGCCCCATGGAGAAGCCGTCGGCCGCGATGTGGTGCACGACGAGGACGAGAACATGCTCGGTCGCGGACACCTCGAACAACCGCGCCCGGAACGGCACCTGTGTCGACACGTCGAAGCCGGCCGAGGCCATCGTCAGGACCTCGCCGAGCAGCTCGGCCTCGGACACCGGGATCGGCGACAGATCGGGAATCACCCGCGAGGTCGGCAGCACCTGCTGGTACGCCACCCCGTCGGCGTCCGGGTACACCGTCCGCAGGGACTCGTGACGGGCCAGCACGTCGGCGACCGCCACCTGCAGCGCGTGCCGGTCCAGCAGTCCGGACAGCCGGATGGCCAGCGGGATGTTGTTCACCGCGGAGTCCGGTTCGAACCGGTTGAGGAACCACATCCGGCGCTGCGCCAACGACAGCGGGACCCGCTCCGGTCGGGTCCGCGCCACCAACGGCGCTCGGCTGCCGGAGGCGTCGGCCTGCTCGAGGCGCGCGGCCAGGGCGGCGACCCCGGACGCCTCGAACAGCGTCCGCACCGGAATCGTGGCGCCGAGCGCCGCGCCGAGACGGGAGATGACCTGCGTGGCGACGAGCGAGTTGCCGCCCAGTTCGAAGAAGTCGTCGTCCAGCCCGACGCGGTCCACGCCGAGGACGTCGGCGAAGACCCGCGCGACGATCTCCTCGACCGGGGTGGTCGGCGCCCGGAAGACGCGGGCCTCCTGCTCCGGTTCCGGCAGTGCACGCCGGTCGAGCTTGCCGCCGGGCGTCAGCGGGATCGAGTCCAGGACCACCACCGCATGCGGCACCATGTAGCTCGTCAGGAACTGCGCCACGGAATCCCTGACGGCGGCGCCGTCGAGTTCGGTGCCCGGTTCGGGGACGACGTACCCGACGAGCTGCTCACCACGCTGCCCGTCCCGGCGCACCGTCGCGACCGACTGGGCGACACCGGCGCACCGCGCGAGGGCCGCCTCGATCTCACCGAGTTCGATCCGGAAGCCGCGGATCTTCACCTGGTCGTCGGCCCGGCCGACGTACTCGACCACACCGGCCGCCTCGTCGCCGGGAGAGCCGAACCACCGCACCACGTCACCGGTGCGGTACATCCGGCTGCCGTCGGTGGCGTACGGGTCTGCCACGAACCGCTCGGCCGTCAGCCCGGCCCGACCCAGATACCCGCGGGCCACCTGGATTCCCGCCAGATACAGCTCGCCGGGGACGCCGACCGGCACCGGCCGCAACCGGTCGTCGAGAACGAGCACCCGCATGCCGCGGACGGGGCCGCCCATCACCACCGGATCACCGGGCAGCAACGCGTCGCTGATGTTCGACGCCACCGTCGACTCGGTGGGACCGTAGGCGTTGAAGAACGCGCGGCGCGATCCGTCGGGCAGGATCGTCGCCCAGCGCGACACCAGGCCCGGGGAGCACGCCTCGCCGCCCGTGATCACCACGCGGACGCAGTCGAGGCCCGCAGGGTCCACCGAGCCGAGGGCAGCGGGGGTCACGAAGGCATGGGTGACCGCTTCGTCCGCCAGCAGGCCGGCGAGTTCGGCGCCGCCGTACACGGAGGTCGGCGCGACGACCATCGTCGCGCCCGCGCCGAACGCCAGCAGCAGTTCGAGAACCGACGCATCGAAGCTCGGCGACGCGAAGTGCAACGTCCGGGAGTCGGCGGTGACGGAATACCGTTCCACCTGTTCGGCACAGAAGTTCACCACGCCGGCATGCGCGACGACCACACCCTTCGGCGTGCCCGTCGTGCCGGAGGTGTAGATGACGTACGCCGGATGCGCCGGAAGCAGCGAGCGTACGCGCTCGGCGTCGGACACCGGTTCCGACGGCAGCCCGGCGCCGGCCTCGACCGCCTCCTCGAGCACGAGCCAGGACACCGTGCCCGGCAGCGCGCCGGCTGATTCGGCCGATGTGATACCCAGCGCCGCACCGGAATCCGACAGCATGTACGCGATCCGCTCGATCGGGTACGTCGGGTCCACGGGGACGAACGCCGCTCCGGACCGGACGACCGCCCACAGCGCGACCACCGACTCGATCGACCGCGGGACGGCGAGCGCCACACGGTCTTCCGGTCCGATGCCGCGGGAGATCAGCAGCCGCGCCAGGCGCGACGACGCCGCATCCAGCTCCCCGTACGACACGGACCGGCCGTCGAACCGCAGGGCCACGGCGCCGGGATCGCGCCGGGCGGCGGCGGACAGGATCTCGTCCAGCGTGCCGGCGGGCTCGGCCGGTGCGCCGTGCACCGACGTCAGCGCCCGCCGCTCGGGCTCCGACAGGAACTCGACGTCGCCCACCGCCCGCGCCGGCTCGGCCGCGACGGTCCCGAGCACCCGCAGCAACCGCCGCACGAACGAGGCGATCGTCGCCTCGTCGAACAGATCGGTGGCGTACCGCAGGTCGCAGGCGAGGCCACCCGGCTCGCCGTCCTCGTCGACCGTTTCGACGAAGATGAACGACAGATCGTACTGGGACTGTTCGAGATTCGCGGTGACCGGGCTGATCGCGAGGTCGCCGAGCTCGAGGGTGGTCTGTTCGAGATTCTGGAACGCGAGCATCACCTGGAACAGCGGGTGATGGGACTGCGACCGGACCGGATCGAGCACCTCCACGAGCCGCTCGAACGGGACGTCCGCGTGCCCGAACGCCGCGAGGTCGGACTCGCGCACGCGCGCCAGGAGCCGGGTGAACGGCTCGCCCGGCGCGACCTCGGTGCGCAGCACCAGGGTGTTGACGAACATGCCGATCAGGTCGTCGAGTTCCTGCTCACCGCGACCGGCGATCGGCGTGCCGATGGTGACGTCCGCCGAGCCCGACAGGCGGCTGAGGACGGCCGCCAGGGCGGCGTGCACCACCATGAACGGCGTCGTCCGGGTGTCCTGCGCCAGCCGGACGAGACCCCGGTGCACCGATTCGTCGACGGTGAAGGCGTGCACCGAGGCACGGTTGGTGGCGACGACGGGCCGGGGCCGGTCGGTCGGGAGGTCCAGCCGCTCGGGCACACCGTCGAGACGGCGCGCCCAGTACTCGATCTGCTGCGTGACGACCGACTGCGGATCGTCCTCCGAACCGAGGGCCTGCCGCTGCCAGATGGCGTAGTCGGCGTACTGCACGGCCAACGGCTCCCAGGCGGGTGCCTCGTGCCGGGTACGGGCGTCGTAGGCGACCATCACGTCCCGCGTGAGCGGACCCATCGAGAAGCCGTCCGCTGCGATGTGGTGCACCACGAGCACCAGCACGTGCTCGGTGTCCGAGACCTGCAGCAGACGGACGCGAACGGGCACCTCGGTCGTGACGTCGAACCCGGCCGCGACGGTGCCCGCCACCGTCGACACGATCTCGGACTCGGTCACCCTCGCCGGCGTGAGGTCCAGTTCCACGCCGGAGGCCGGCAGCACCTGCTGGTAGCCGACCCCCTCCGTCTCCGGGTAGACGGTGCGCAGCACCTCGTGCCGCGCGACCACGTCCGACACGGCCGCCCGGAGCGCGTCGACGTCGAGCGTCCCGGACAGCCGCAGTGCGACCGTGATGTTGTTGACCGCCGAGCCGGGATCGAGGCGGTTGAGGAACCACATCCGCCGCTGCGCCAGCGACAGCGGCACCCGCTCCGGCCGCACCTGCGGCACCAGCGGAGGCCGGTGGGAGTCGCCGGCGGCCATCGCCGTGTCGACGAGCGTGGCGAGCTGCGCGGCGGTCGGGGCGTCGAAGAACTCCCGCACGTCGATGCGGACCTTGTGGTCGGCGTTGATACGTGCCACGACGCGCGTCGCACTCAGCGAGTTGCCGCCCAGGGCGAAGAAGTCGTCGTCGACGCCGAGACGCTCGACGCCGAGCACGCTCTCGAAGGCCGCGACGACCGTCTCCTCGGTGGGAGTGCTCGGTGCGCGGTATTCGGTTGCCAGAGAACTGAAGTCGGGCTCGGGCAGGGCCCTGCGCTCGAGCTTGCCCGACGCGTTGAGAGGGAACTCGGTCATCTCGACGAACAGCGACGGCACCATGTAGTCCGGCAGCCGCCGGCGCACGGCCGCGGCCAGTTCGGTGCGGTCGATCGGTTCGCCGTCGGTGACGAGGTAGCCGACGAGGTGGTCGCCGAGCGTCTCGTCGGAGTGCACGACGACGACCGCCTGCCGGACCCCGGGATGGTCGAGCAGGGCGGATTCGATCTCGCCGAGCTCGATGCGCAGGCCGCGCAGCTTGACCTGGAAGTCGGTGCGGCCGACGTACTCGATCAGGCCCTCGGCGTTCCACCTGACCAGGTCACCGGTGCGGTACATGCGGTCGCCGGGCGCACCGAACGGGTCGGCGACGAAGCGGTCCGCGGTCAGGTCGGGTCGGCGCAGGTAGCCGCGCGCGAGCTGGATGCCCGCGAGGTACAGCTCTCCCTCGACACCCTGCGGAACGGGTCGCAGGCCCTCGTCGAGGACGTAGAGGTCGGTGTCGGCGACGGCCGCACCGATGGGGACGACCGCGTCGTCGCCGTGGGTCGCGTAGTAGGTGACGTCGACCGCGGCCTCGGTCGGGCCGTACAGGTTGTGCAGCCCGGCCGTGGAGATCCGGTGGAATCGGGCGACGGTCTGCGCGGGCAGCGCCTCGCCCGAGGCGAAGACATACCGCAGCGAGGTGACGGCCGCGGCGGTGGGCTCGGCGAGGTAGACCGCGAGCATGGACGGGACGAAGTGGGCGACCGTGACCCGGCGCTCGATCATGGTCTGCGCGAGGTAGGCGGGGTCGCGGTGGCCGTCGGGCCTCGCGATCGACAGGCGCGCCCCTACCTGCAGCGGCCAGAAGAACTCCCACACCGACACGTCGAACGTGAACGGCGTCTTCTGCAGCACGACGTCGTCGCCGCGCAGCCCGTACTCGGCCTGTCGCCAGGCGATGTTCGCGACGATGGCCCGGTGCTCGACCGCGACGCCCTTCGGGCGGCCGGTGGAGCCGGAGGTGAAGATGACGTACGCGAGACTGTCGGCGGTCAGGGGGCCGAGCCGCTCGTCGTCGCGCACCGGGTCCGCGGATACGTCCGCGAGGTCGAGGGTGTCGACGAGCACCACGGGCACCGACCCGGGCAGATCCACCCGGTCGCGGGCGGTGGTGACCACCGCGACGGGTTCCGCGGTGTCGAGGACGTAGGCGATGCGGTCGGCGGGGTGATCCGGGTCCAGCGGCACGTAGGCCCCGCCGGCCTTGACGATCGCGTACATGCCGACGAGCAGGTCGAAGGACCGCCGCATCGACAGGCCGACGCGCGCGTCCGGGCCCACGCCGAGCCCGATCAGGTGCCGCGCGAGCCGGTTGACGCGGGCGTCGAACTCCGCGTAGGTCAGGGTCTCGCCGTCGAACTCGAGGGCGACCGCGTCCGGGGTCGCCTCGACCTGGGCGTCGAAGCGGCCCGCGAGGGTGCCGAGGTCGGGGCCGGCGGGGGCGGCCGCCGCGTCGCCGAGGACGGACGCGGCGTCGGCGAGGAGCCGGTCGAGCACGGCGGGCAGCCCACCGTCGGCGAGAAGCGCGGGCGCGAGGTTGGACAGCACGACCGGGACCAGCGCTTCGATACCGAGCACGCCCCCCATCGCGGCGTCGAGGGTGGCGATCTCCTGCTGGAGCCGGCTGTAGGTCAGCTGCGTGTCACCGTGGGCGAGGGCGACGCGGTCGGGCTCGCGGTCCACGACTCCGGCCAGCAACCGGGGCAGGTCTGCGATCGTCAGCGCCTGCTTGCCCGACGTGCCTTCAGCCATCTACTTCATCCTCCGATACCTCTGCGTGTCGCACACAGTCGTGCGCGCTCCGTCGACCCCGCGGCCACCTCGGTGCCCACGGGGTCGGACGACAGTCGATGTTCGATTATCCCGGTCGGACCGACAGCAAACGAAGCGCCCAGGTCAGAGCCCCCTACCGGTGATCTCGTCGGCCGCCGCGAGCACGGATCGGACCAGTTCGGCGAACCCGTCGGCGCCCAGCGCGGGCAGGACGCCGGGGATGAGGGTGTTCAACACCACGGGCACGAGCGCCTCCGCGGTGAGTGCCCCGCCCGTCGCGGTCGCCGTCGCGGCCAGTTTCTGCGCGAACTCCCCGAAGGTGACGTCCCGGCCGCCGTGGCTGAGCGCCACCGTGTCGGGGGCGGTCTCGGCGGCGGCGGCGACCAGGTCCGGCAGGTCCGCCACGGTCCGGGGCTTGCGCGGCGCGGCCACGCGGGCCCGTTCGGCCTCGGTGAGGATGTCGATCGCGCGCAGCCGCACCTGGGGGTCCGACGTCACCGCGTCCAGGACGCGGGTGAACCGCTCGGCGAACAGCTCGACCGTCTCCCGGTCGAACAGCGCGGTCGCGTAGGTGAAGATCACGTCGAGGCCGCCGAGGCCACCGCCGGGCGCGAACTGCTCGACGAAGGTGCACTGCAGGTCGAACTTCGCCTGATGGGCACCCGCCTCGAGCGGGGTGACCGCCAGTCCGGGCAGCTCCAGCGTTCCGGTCTCGATGTTCTGGAACGTGAGCATCACCTGGAACAGCGGCGTGTACGAGCTCGACCGCTTACGGCCGACGGCGTCGACGAGCCGCTCGAACGGCACGTCGGCGTTGCCGAACGCCGCCAGGTCCTTCTCCTTCGCCTGGGCGAGCAGGTCGGCGAACGTGTCCCCGCCGGCCACGCGGGTGCGCAGCACCAGCGTGTTGACGAACATGCCCACCAGGTCGTCGAGAGCTTCCTCGGCGCGGCCGGCGGTCGGGGTACCGACCGCGACGTCCTCGGCGGACGCGAGCCGCGACAGGAGCACCGCGAGGGCGGCGTGCACGACCATGAACACCGTCGCGTTGTGTTCGCGGGCGGTCTTCTCGATGCGCTGCGCGAGCGCCTCACCGATGGTGAACGCCACCGCGTCGCCCTGGGTCGACTGCCGCGCCGGCCGCGGCCGATCGGTCGGCAGCGCGAGCAGCTCGGGGCTGCCGGCCAGCTCGGCGGTCCAGTACCCGAGCTGGCGGGACAGCTCGCTGTCCGGGTCGTCCGGGTCGCCGAGCACCCGCTGCTGCCACAGCGTGTAGTCGGCGTACTGGACCGGCAGCTCCGCCCATCCGGGCACCTGGGCCTCGGCGCGGGCGGCGTACGCGACCATCACGTCGCGCACGAGCGGCCGCATCGAGTAGCCGTCGGCGCTGATGTGGTGGGCCACCAGGGCGAGCACGTGCTCGTCGTCGGCGACGCGGAACAATCGCGCCCGCACCGGCGGGGTCGGTGCCGTCACGTCGAAGCCGGCGCCGAGGACGCCGGTGAGCCGGTCGACGATCTCGCTCTCGGGCACGGGCACCGGGGACAGGTCCGGCAGCGCCTGCGCCGTCGGGAGCACCACCTGGACCGGGCCGTCCTCCGTGTCCGGGTACACCGTGCGCAGCACCTCGTGCCGGGCGATCACGTCGGCGACGGCGGCGCGCAACGCGTCGACGTCGAGGGAGCCGCTGAGCCGCACCGCGACGGGGATGTTGTAGGCCCCCGATCCCGGATCCACCTGGTTGAGGGTCCACATCCGCTGCTGCGCGAGCGAGAGCGGAACCCGGTCGGGCCGCGGCTCCGGCACCAGCGGCGGCCGGGCGCCGCGGCCGACGGACGGCTGGATCCGCCCCGCCAGCGCCGCGACGGTCGACGCCTCGAACACGGTCCGCACCGACACCCGGGTGTCGAGCGCGGCGCCGAGCCGGGAGGCCAGCTGCGTCGCGAGCAGGGAGTTGCCGCCGAGCTCGAAGAAGTCGTCGTCGAGGCCGGCGCGTTCGATGCCGAGAACCTCGGCGAGGATGCCGGCGACGATCTCCTCCACCGGGGTGGTGGGGGCCCGGAACTGCCCGGCCTCGAACTCCGGTTCGGGCAGTGCCCTGCGGTCGAGCTTGCCGTTGGTGTTCAGCGGCAGTGCCTCGAGGACGACGAACACCGACGGCACCATGTACGACGGAAGCGCCTGCGCCAGCGCGGTCTTCGTCGCGGCGGCGTCGAGTTCGGCACCACCGGCCGGAACCACGTAGGCCACCAGCCGATCTCCGACGTGCGGGTCGTTGCGGACGAGGACGGCGACGTCCCGCACCTCGGCGCGGGCGCGCAGCACCGACTCGATCTCACCGAGTTCGATGCGGTAGCCGCGCACCTTGACCTGGAAGTCGGCGCGGTCGCGGTAGACCAGTTCGCCGCCGCGGTTCCAGTGCACGATGTCGCCCGTGCGGTACATCCGGCCCCCGCCGAACGGGTCGGCGACGAACCGGTCGGCGGTCAGGTCGGGACGGCCGTGGTAGCCGCGCGCCAGCTGGGCACCGGCCAGGTACAGCTCGCCGGCGACCCCGACCGGCACCGGACGCAGGCGCGCGTCGAGCACGTGGACCCGGGTGTTCCACTCGGGCACACCGATCGGCACGACCGTGGTGTCGGCGTCGTCGGTCTCGTGCACGGTGACGGACACGGCGGCCTCGGTCGGCCCGTACAGGTTGAACAGGACCGCCGCGTTGTCCGCGCGGAACTGCTGCGCGGTGGCCGCCGGCAGCGCCTCGCCGATGGCGAGCACGCGGCGCAGCGACGACGCGAGCTCCCCGCCGGCTGCGGTCATGAGCATCGAGAGCATCGACGGCACCGAGTGCAGCGTGGTGACGCGCTCGTCGCGCAGCAGCCGCAGCAGGTAGTCGGGATCGCGGTGCCCGTCGGCGGTGGCGATCACCAGGCGCGCGCCGGAGGTGAGCGCCGACCAGAACTCCCACACCGACAGGTCGAACGTGGCGACGGTCTTGAGCAGCACCGCGTCGTCCGGTCCGAGGTCGAACGCGTCCCGCTTCCACAGCATCTGGTTGACGACGGCGGAGTGCGGAACCGCCACCCCCTTGGGCCGGCCCGTCGACCCGGACGTGAAGATCACGTACGCGGTGTTCGCGGCGCGCAGCGGCGCGCGGCGCTCCGCCGCCGTCACCGGCGCGTCCGGCAGCCCGGACAGGTCCACGCGGTCGAGTTCGACCACCGGCACGCCGGGCACGTCGAACCGGTCCGCCGCGACCGTGACCACACAGGTGGGGGCGGCGGTGTCGAGGATGTAGGCGTTGCGCTCGGCCGGCTGATCCGGATCGAGGGGCACATACGCGGCGCCGGCCGTGGCGATCGCGTACATGCCGACCACGAGTTCCGGCGAGCGTCGCGCGACGAGCGCCACCCGATCCTCCGGGCCCACGCCCAGGGCGATCAGGTGCCGGGCGAGGCGGTGGACTCGGGCGCCGAACTCGCCGTACGTGACGGCAACGCCCTCGTACACCAGTGCGACCGCGCCGGGATCCCGGCGCACCTGCTCGTCGAACAGGTCGACGAGCGTTGCGGCCGTGCCGGTCTCGTGGACGGTGTCGTTCCACGCCGTCAGGACGTCGTGCTGTTCGCGCGCGAGCAGCAACGGGTGGTCACCCACCGGCACGTCCGGCGCCTGCACGAGTGCACGGAGCAACTGCTGGAAGCGCTCGGCCACGGCACGGGCGGTGGACTCGTCGAACAGGTCGGTGGCGAACGTCAGGATCGCGTCCATCCCCGACGGGGCGCCCTGCTCGTCGTACCGGTCACTGACGATCAGGTGCAGGTCGAACTGCGACGTGCCGCCCTCGAGGTCGATCGGCGCGACGGTCAGGCCCGCCAGTTCCAGTGCGGTGCGCTGCTGGTTCTGGAACGAGAAGCCCACCTGGAACAACGGGTGCCGCGCGGTCGAGCGAGCCGGGTTGAGCACCTCCACGAGCCGCTCGAACGGCACGTCCGCATGCGCGAACGCCTGCAGGTCGGTTTCGCGGGCCGCCGCGAGCAGTTCGTCGAACGAGCGGCCGCCGTCGACGGAGAGCCGGAAGACCAGCGTGTTGACGAACATGCCGATCAGGTTCTCGACGGCGGCCTCGCCGCGGCCGGCGATGGGCGTGCCCACCGCGATGTCGGCGGATCCGGACAGGCGGGCGAGCAGCGTGGCGAACGCGGCGTGCATCGCCATGAACACGGTCGCGTTGCGGGCGCGGGCGAGATCGCGCAACGCGGCGTGCACGTCCGCGTCCACGGTGAACTCGACCCGGTCGCCGCGGAACGACTGCTGCGCCGGACGCGGCCGGTCGGTGGGCAGGTCGAGCTGGTCCGGCAGGTCGGCGAGCGCGGTCCGCCAGTGGTCGAGCTGCCGGGCGGCGAGCGACTCGGGGTCGTCCTCGGAGCCGAGCAGTTCCCGCTGCCACAGCGCGTAGTCCGCGTACTGCAGCTCGAGCGGCGCCCACGCCGGTTCGGTGCCGGCGGCCCGGGCGGCGTACGCGGTCATCACGTCGCGGGCCATCGGGACCATCGACGAGCCGTCGGCGGCGATGTGGTGCACCACGGTGACCAGGACGTATTCGGCGGGCCCGAGGCGCAGCAGCGCGATCCGCAGCGGGACCTCGCGGGTGACGTCGAAGCCGGTCGACGCGAGTGCGCGCAGCCGCGACTCCAGCTCGGCCGCCGGGACGTCGACCGGCTCGAGGTCGATCGGCACCGCGGTGGCGGGCCGGATCTCCTGCACCGGACCGGAGTTCGTCTCCGGGTACACCGTCCGCAGCGTCTCGTGGCGGGCCACCAGGTCGGCCACGGCGGCGCGCAGCGCGGCGACGTCGAGGTCACCGGTCAGCCGCAGGGCCATCGGGATGTTGTAGGCCGTCGACTCCGGGTCGAAGCGGTTGAGGAACCACATGCGCTGCTGCGCCGGCGACAGCGGGATGCGTTCCGGACGCGTCCGCGCCGTCAGCGGCACCCGGCCGCCGCCGGTGGCGTCCTGCTCGACCCGCGCCGCGAGCGCGGCGACGGTCGACGCCTCGAACAGGGTCCGCACCGGAACCTGCGCGTCGAGCGCCGCCCCGAGCCGCGAGACCACCTGCGTGGCGATCAGCGAGTTGCCGCCGAGCTCGAAGAAGTCGTCGTCCGCACCCACCCGCTCGACGCCGAGCACCTCGGCGAACGTGCCGGCGACGATCTCCTCGACCGGGGTCGACGGCGCCCGGAAGACCCGGGTCTCGAACACCGGTTCCGGCAGCGCCCGGCGGTCGAGCTTGCCGTTGACCGTCAACGGAATCGCGTCGATCACCACGAACGCCGACGGCACCATGTACTCCGGCACCAGCGCGCCCACCCCGGCGCGCAGTTCCTCGACGTCGACGGTCGCGCCGTCCGCCGGCACCACGTACGCGACGATCCGCGCCGCCCCGGGGGCGTCCTCGCGCACGATCACCGCGGCCTGCCCGACCGGCTGCTGGGCCAGCACGGCCGACTCGACCTCGCCGAGCTCGATCCGGAAGCCACGGATCTTGACCTGGTCGTCCGCGCGGCCGAGGTACTCGAGGTCACCCGAGACCGCCCAGCGCGCCACATCGCCGGTGCGATAGAGCAATCCGCCGTCGGCGGAGAACGGATCGGCCACGAACCGGGCCGCGGACAGGTCCGGACGGCCCAGGTATCCGCGGGCCAGCTGCCCGCCGCCGACGTACATCTCACCGGCCACGCCCACCGGGACGGGGTTGAGACGGGTGTCGAGGACGTAGACCCGCAGGCCCGCGATCGGCACGCCCACGATGCTCGCCGAACCGGCCTCGGCCAGGTCCGCACCGATCTCCCGGTACGACACGTGCACCGTGGTCTCGGTGATGCCGTACATGTTCACCAGCCGCGGCGAGGTGTCCCCGTGCCGGGCGAACCAGCCCTCCAGGCGGCGCGGCTCGAGCGCCTCACCACCGAAGATCACGTACCGCAGGGCCAGCTCGCCACCGGTCCCGCCGGCCGTGCGGTCCGCCTCGGCGAGCTGGTAGAACGCCGACGGCGTCTGATTCAGCACCGTCACACCCTCGCGAACGAGCAACTCGCGGAACGCCTCCGGCGAGCGCGAGGTGAACCAGTCCACGACGACGAGGGTGCCGCCGTACAGCAGCGGACCCCACAGTTCCCACACCGAGAAGTCGAACGCGTACGAGTGGAACATCGTCCACACGTCCGACGGGCCGAAACCGTAGACCGACTCGGTGTTGACCATCAGCCGCACCACGTTCCGGTGCGGGATCAGCACGCCCTTCGGCCGGCCCGTGGACCCGGAGGTGTAGATGACGTACGCGAGGTTCGTGGCGTCGAGCGGCGCGGTGCGCTCCTCGTCGCGGATCGGCGCGTCGTCCACCCCCGACAGGTCGACGGTGTCGAGCTCGACCACCGGCACCGCGGTGGGCACGTCGACCCCCGTGCCGGAGAGGGTGAGCACCGCGGCCGGCGCGGCGTCGGTGAGCATGAACTCGATCCGGTCGGCCGGGTAGTTCGGGTCCACCGGCAGATACCCGCCGCCGGCCTCGAGCACCGCGACGAGCGCGACCACCAGATCCAGCGACCGCGGCAGCGCGACCGCCACGAGCGACTCCGGACCCACACCCACGGAGATCAGGTGCCGGGCCAGTCGCCGCGCCCGGGAGGCGAACTCGGCGTAGGTGAGCGCCTCGTCGCCGAACCGCACCGCGATGTCGCCGGGTGCGGCGGCGACGCGCGCCTCGAACATGTCCACCAGCGTCGCGTCCGCCGGGGCGACGTCGTCGCCCAGCGAGTTCCACCGGGAGACCACGAGCTCGCGCTCGAACTCGTCGACGATCTCGATGTCACCGACCGCGACCGACGCGTCGGCCGCCACGGCCCGCAGGATCCGCAGCAGCTGCTCGGCGAACGCGGCGACCCGCAGCTCGTCGAACAGGTCGGTGGCGTAGGTCACGGCGGCATCGATGCCGGCGGCCGAGCCGTCCGGGGCCACCTGCTCCGAGAAGGTGAACTGCAGATCGAACTTCGCCGTGGGCGGGTCGTAGTCGAGCGCCTCCAGAGCGAGGCCGTCGAGTTCGAACTCGGCCTGTCCGATGTTCTGGAAGGTCAGCGCCACCTGGAACAGCGGGTGCCGGGCCTGGGAGCGTTCCGGATCGAGGATCTCCACCAGCCGTTCGAACGGCACGTCCGCGTGCGCGAAGGCATCGAGGTCGTTCTCGCGCACCGCGCTCAGCAGGTCCGCGAAGGACTGCCCGCCCCGCACGTCGGTGCGCAGGACGAGGGTGTTGACGAACATGCCGACGAGGTCGTCGAGGGCGGCCTCGCCGCGGCCGGCGACCGGCGTGCCGATCGCGATGTCCTCGGTCGCGGACAACCGGGCCAACAGCACCGCGAGCGCCGCGTGCACGACCATGAACAGCGACGTGTTCTTCTCGTGCGCGAGGTTCTGCAGGCGGTCGTGGAGCGCCTCCTCGACGCGGAAGCGGCTGGTGCGGCCGTGCCCGGAGGCCCGCTCGGGACGGACGCGATCGGAGGGCAGGTCGAGCTGGTCGGGCAGGGCGGCGAGGGTGCGCTTCCAGAACTCCACCTGCTCGGCGGCCACGGATCCCGGTTCGTCCTCGGAGCCGAGCACGTCGCGCTGCCACAGGGCGTAGTCCGCGTACTGGATCTCGAGCGGTGCCCAGCCGGGCAGCTCACCGCGGGTGCGGGCCGCGTAGGCGACCATCACGTCGCGGGCGAGCGGACGCACCGAGAACCCGTCCGTGGCGATGTGATGGGCGACGAACAGCAGCACATGCTCGGTCCGGCTCAGCTCGAAGACCACCGCGCGGAAGGGCACCTCGGTGGTGACGTCGAATCCGCGCGTCACCAGTTCGCGGGCGCGGTCCGGCAGGGCCTGCGCGTCGATGCGTTCGATCACGAGCCGCACCGGGGACTCCGGCAGGATCTGCTGGTAGCCGGTGCCGTCCACGTCGGGGTAGACGGTGCGCAGCACCTCGTGGCGCTCGGTCAGGTCCCGTATCGCCCCGCGCAGCGCGGGCACGTCGAGGGCGCCGGTGAAGCGCACGCCGATCGGCACGTTGTTCACCGCCGACTCGGGGTCGAAGCGGTTGAGGAACCACATGCGCTGCTGCGCCGGCGAGAGCGGGATGCGCTCGGGCCGCTCGTACGGGACCAGCGGCGTGCGGCGGCCGGCGCCGGCCTCCTGCTCGGCCCGCACCGCGAGGGCCTCGACGGTCGGGGCATCGAACAGGGCCCGCACCGGGATCGACGCGTCGAGCGCCTCGCTGAGGCGGGCCGCGACCTGCGTCGCGACGAGCGAGTTGCCGCCGAGGTCGAAGAAGTCGTCGTCGCGGCCGACCCGCGGCACGCCCAGTACCTGGGCGAACACGCCCGCGACGATCTCCTCGACCGGGGTCCGCGGCGGGGTGAAGGTGCGCACCTCGAAGGTGGGGGCCGGCAGCGCGCGCCGGTCGATCTTGCCGCTGGCGTTCAGCGGGAACGCGTCCAGTGCGACGAACGCGGAGGGCACCATGTACGACGGCAGCGTGGCCGCGAGCGCGTCCTTCGCCTTCGCGGGATCGAACTCCGCACCCGGCTCGGGGACGACGTAGCCGACCAGCTGCGGCCCGAAGCGCGGGTCCTCGCGCACCACGGCGACGGCCTGGCGCACCTCGTCGAGGGCGGTGAGCTGCGACTCGACCTCCCCGAGTTCGATGCGCAGCCCGCGTAGCTTGACCTGCAGGTCCGTGCGGCCCAGGTAGTCGAGCTCGCCCGCGGCGGTCCACCGCGCGAGGTCGCCGGTGCGGTACATCCGCTCGCCGGCGGCCCAGGGGTTCGCGACGAACCGCTCGGCCGTCAGATCCGCGCGGCCGTGATAGCCGCGGGCCAGCTGGACACCGGTGAGATAGAGCTCGCCGGCGACGCCGACGGGCACGGGGTGCAACCGTTCGTCGAGCACGAGCGCGTCGGTGTTCCACACCGGCGTACCGATCGGCACCGCCCCGGCGTCGTCGGCACCCGCCGTGCGGTGGACGGTCTGGATCGTCGTCTCGGTGGGTCCGTACAGGTTGTGGACGGGCGCGTCGTTCAGTGCGCGGAACCGTGCGACGGTTTCGGCCGGAAGGCTCTCGCCGCCGCAGAAGACCTGGGTCAGGGACGCGGCGGTCGTCCGGTCGAGGTGTTCGAGGACCGCGTCGAAGACGGCGGGCACGAACTGGGCCACCGTGACGGCGTGACGCGCGATCGCCGCCGCCATTCCGGCGGGGTCGCGGTGCAGGTCGGGCGCACCCACCACGATCCGCGCCCCCACCAGCGGGGGCAGGAAGATCTCCCACACCGAGGCGTCGAAGGTGGCGGGGGTCTTGAGCAGCAGGACGTCGCCGGCCGTCGGGCCGAACCGGTCCCGCATCCACAGCAGCTGGTTGACCACGGCGGCGTGCGGCACGGCCACGCCCTTCGGCCGACCGGTGGAGCCGGACGTGTAGAGCACGTACGCGAGATGCTGCGGCCGCAGCGGCGCGAGCCGGTCGGCGTCGGTCAGCGGCGCGTCGCCGTACGGCGCGGTGTCGGCCTCGTCGAGCGCCACGACCGGCACCGCGTCCGCACCGGGCAGGCGGTCCCGCCCGGACCTGGTGAGAACCAGGACGGGCGAGGCGGATTCGAGGACGTACGTGATCCGGTCCGCCGGCTGGTCCGGGTCGAGCGGGACGTAAGCGGCCCCGGCGGCGAGGACCGCGTGGATCGCCACGAGCGTCTCCGTGGAGCGGCCGGCGGCCACCGCGACCACCGTGTCCGGTCCCGCGCCGCGCGCGACGAGATACCGCGCCAGCGCGTTGACCCGGGAGCCGAACTCGCGGTAGGTCAGCGCCGACTCACCCGACTCGATCGCCACGGCGTCGGGGGTGCGGGCCGCCTGCTGGGCGAGGAGATCGACCAGCGTGGCCCCGCAGTCGAGCGTGCGGCGGGGCCCCCGCGCGAGCTGCTCGACCGCGTCGAGTTCCGCGCCCGGCAGCATCGGCAGGTCGCCGACCGGCACGTCGGGCTGCTCGGTCACCAGCCGCAGCAGCCGGACGAACCGGTCGCCGACGGCGGCCACGGTCGGGGCGTCGAACAGGTCGGTGGCGTAGGAGATCTCGACGGCGAGGTCGCCCGCGTCGGTGCCGGCCGCCTGACCCTCGAGGATCGTGACCATGAGGTCGAACTTCGACACGCCCGCGTCGAGGGGCAGCTGCGCGACGGACAGCCCCGGCAGTTCCAGGGCCACGTCGCCGATGTTCTGGAACGCCAGCATGACCTGGAACAGCGGAGTCCGGGCCTGGGTGCGTTCCGGCGCGAGCACGTCCACGAGACGCTCGAACGGCACCTCGGCGTGCGCGAAGGCCCCGAGGTCGACCTCGCGCACCCGGGCGAGCAGTTCGGCGAAGGTGTCGGCAGTGTCCACCTCGGTGCGCAGCACCAGGGTGTTGACGAACATGCCGATCAGGTTGTCGAGCGAGCGTTCCCCGCGGCCGGCCACCGGGGTGCCGACGGCGATGTCCCGGGACGTGCCGAGGCGGGCCAGCAGCAGCGCCAGGGTCGCGTGGACCACCATGAACACCGTCGCGCGCTGTTCCCCGGCGAGCCGGCCGAGCGCGGCGTGCAGCGACTCGTCGATGGTGAGGCGATGTGTCGCACCACGATTCGTCGCGACCGCGGGCCGCGGCCGGTCGGTCGGCAGGTCGAGCCCGTCCGGCAATCCGTCGAGCGCCTGCTTCCAGTACTCGAGCTGACGGGTGACGACGGAGTCCGGGTCGCCCTCGGAGCCGAGCACGTCGCGCTGCCACAGGGTGTAGTCGGCGTACTGGATCTCCAGCGGCTCCCAGGCGGGCTCGTTGCCGAGCGACCGGGCCGCGTAGGCGACCATGATGTCGCGGGTGAGCGGCCCCATCGAGAAGCCGTCGCCGGCGATATGGTGCATGACCGCGACGAGCACGTGCTCCTCGGGACTCAGGCACAGCAGGCGCACGACGATCGGGACGTCGGTGGACACGTCGAAGTGGGTGGCCGCCAGCGCCCGCAGCTCGCCGGGGAGCTGCGCCGGCTCGATCCGCACGGGCTCGAGCGAGACGCGAACCTCGGACGGGGCGAGCACCTTCTGGTAGCCGTACCCGTCGAGGTCGGGGTAGACGGTGCGCAGCGACTCGTGGCGGGCGAGGACGTCACACACCGCTTCCTCGAGCGCCGGGACGTCGAGCCGGCCGGACATGCGGACGGCGACGGGGATGTTGTTCGCCGTCGAGTCGGGATCGAACCGGTTGAGGAACCACATGCGCTGCTGGGCCAGCGACAGCGGCACCCGCTCGGGCCGGGGCTGCGGCACCAGCGGGGCCCGTCGCGCCGGGCCGTCGTGACCGTCGATCCGGGCGGCCAACGTCTCGACGGTCGAGTTCTCGAACAGCAGCCGCAGCGGCACCGACGCATCGAGCGCCGCACCGATCCGCGAGACCACCTGCGTGGCGATCAGCGAGTTGCCGCCGAGGGCGAAGAAGTCGTCGTCGAGGCCCACCCGGTCGAGACCGAGCACCTCGGCGAACACACCCGCCACGATCTCCTCCACCGGAGTCGTCGCGGCCCGGAACACCTTGACCTCGAACACCGGCTCCGGCAACGCCTTACGGTCCAGCTTGCCCGACGCGTTCAGCGGCAGCGCGTCCAGTTCCACGAACGCCGACGGCACCATGTACGACGGGAGCATCTGCCCCACCGCCGACCGGGCCGCGCCCTCGTCGAACACGGCACCGGCGGCCGGCACGACGTACCCCACCAGCTGATCCGACCGGACCAGTACCACTGCCTGCTCCACCGCCGGCACGTGCAGCAGCGCCGCCTCGATCTCGCCCAGCTCGATGCGCAGGCCGCGCAGCTTGACCTGGAAGTCCGTACGCCCGATGTACTCGAGTTCCCCGCCCTCGGTCCACGTCACCAGGTCGCCCGTGCGGTACAACCGCTCCCCGGGCGCGCCGAACGGCGACGCGACGAACCGGTCGGCCGTCAGGTCCGCCCGACCGACGTAGCCGCGGGCCAGCTGCACCCCCGCCAGGTACAGCTCCCCGGCCACCCCCACCGGGACCGGGCGCAGCCGGGCGTCGAGCACAAACACCCGCGTGTTCCACACCGGCGCACCGATCGGCACCGACACCACGTCCGCGTCGGTCACCTCGTGGAACGTCACGTCCACCGCGGCCTCGGTCGGCCCATACAGGTTGTGCACGCTCACACCCGGCAGCACCGACCGCACCCGGGCGGCGACGGCGGCGGCGAGGGCCTCACCCGACGCGAAGACGTACCGCAACGACGAGATCCCGCCGACCGCGGACTCCGCGACGAACACCGCCAGCATCGACGGCACGAAGTGCGCGACCGTCACCGACCGTGCGCGCATGACCGCAGCGAGATACCCCGGGTCACGATGGCCGTCCGGCGCCGCCACCACCAGCCGCGCCCCGACCTGCAACGGCCAGAAGAACTCCCACACCGACACATCGAACGTGAACGGCGTCTTCTGCAACACCACATCCTCGGCGGTCAGCCCGTACCGCCCCTGCATCCACACCAGACGATTGACGATCGCCGCATGCGAGACGCCCACACCCTTCGGCCGGCCCGTCGACCCCGACGTGAAGATCACATACGCCGTGTTCGACGGCCGCAACGGCGCCGTCCGGTCCGCATCGGTCAACGGCGCATCCGACAGCGCCGCGACGTCCACCGCGTCGACCGCCAGCACACGCACCGCCGACTCCGCCGGCGCCTCGAACCCGTCCCGCGTCGTGGTCAGCACCACCACCGGTTCCGCCACCTCTAGGATGTAGCCGTTGCGCTCCGCCGGCTGATCCGGATCCACCGGCACATACCCGCCCCCGGCCTCCACGACCGCATACATCCCCACCAGCAGATCCACCGACCGGCGCATCGCCAACCCCACCAGCGACTCCGGCCCCACCCCCACCGACACCAGATGCCGCGCCAACCGGCGCACCCGCCCGGCGAACTCGCCGTACGTCAACGACTCGTCCCCGAACACCACCGCCACCGCCTCCGGCGACCGGCGCACCCGCTCCTCGAACAACCCCACCAACGTCACCGACGGCACCGGATGTGCCGTGTCGTTCCACACCTCGAGCACCCGCGACCGCTCCGCCGGCTCGAGGATCTCCAGGTCGCCCACCGCCACCGACGGATCCGCCACCACCTCCTCGAGCACCCGCACGAACCGCGCCGCGAACCCCGCCACCGTCGACGCATCGAAAAGATCCGTCGCATAGGTGATCTCGGCGATGAGCCCGTCGGCGCGGCCGTCGTCCGAGGACTCGGACAGCGTCAGCTGCAGGTCGAACTTCGCCACCGAGGTATCGATGGCCTGCGTCTCCAGGACGAGACGGGGCAGCTCCACGTGGGTCGACCCGAGATTCTGGAAGGCCAGCATGACCTGGAACAGCGGGTGCCGCGCCGTCGACCGGGCGGGATTGAGCACCTCCACCAGCCGCTCGAACGGCACGTCCGCGTGCGCGAACGCCCCGAGCGCCGCCTCGCGGGCCCGGGCGAGCTGCTCGGTGAACGGCCGGTTCGGGTCCACCTGGGTGCGCAGCACCAGGGTGTTGACGAACATGCCGACCACGTTGTCGAGTTCCTGCTCGCCGCGGCCGGCCACCGGGGTGCCGATGGCGATGTCGTCGCTGCCCGACAACCGCGCCAGCAGCACCGACAGCGCCGCATGCACCACCATGAACAGGGTGGTGCCCTGCCGGCGCGCGACCTCGTCGAGCGCGGAGTGGATCTCGGAGGACACGACGAATCGTTCGGTCCCGCCGCGGAACGACTGCCGTGCCGGCCGGGGCCGGTCCGACGGCAGGTCGAGCTGGTCGGGCAGCCCGGCGAGGGTGTTGCGCCAGTACGCGAGCTGATCGGCGATCAGCGACTCCGGGTCGCCCTCGGAGCCGAGCAGTTCGTGCTGCCACAGCGTGTAGTCCGCGTACTGCACCGGCAGCGGCGGCCACGCGGGGCGCTCCCACTCGATGCGCGCGGCGTAGGCGGCCATGACGTCGCGCGCGACGGGTCCCATCGACCAGCCGTCGGCGGAGATGTGGTGCATGACGATCGCGAGCACGTGCTCGGTCGGGCCGATCTCGAACAGGTGGGCCCGGATGGGCACCTCGCGGGTCACGTCGAACCCGGTGGATGCCAGCGCCGAGATCTCCTGCTGCAGATCCTCTTCCGTGATCAACGTGGGCGTCAGGTTGGGCACCGCCGTGGCGGCGTCCGTGACGACCTGCATCGGCCCGTCCGGCCCTTCCGGGTAGACGGTGCGAAGCGACTCGTGCCGGTCGATGACGTCCATGATCGCGACCTGCAGCGCGGTGATGTCGAGCTCACCGGACAGCCGCAGGGCGAAGGGCAGGTTGTAGGTGGCCGACTCGGGCTCGAATCGGTTGAGGAACCACATGCGCTGCTGGGCCAGGGACAGCGGGATCCGGTCGGGGCGCGGCCGGGCCACGAGCGGGATGCGCCGACCGGCGCCGGCCCGGTGTTCGACCCGCGCGGCCAGCGCGACGACGGTCGACGCCTCGAACAGCAGGCGCACGGGCACCTGGGTGTCGAGGGCCGCGCCGAGCCGGGACACGAGTTGTGTCGCGACGAGCGAGTTGCCGCCGAGTTCGAAGAAGTCGTCGTCCAGTCCGACGCGGTCGATACCGAGGACGTCCTCGAACGTGCCCGCGACGATCTCCTCGATCGGCGTGGTGGGGGCGCGGAAGGTCCGCGCCTCGAACACCGGCTCGGGCAGTGCCTTGCGGTCCACCTTCCCGTTCGGGGTGAGGGGGACGATGTCGAGGACGACGCACACCGAGGGGACCATGTAGGACGGCAGGAATCCGGCGACGTACTCGGTGAGTTCGTCGCTGTCGAGGCCCGCCTCGCCGTGGACATAGGTGACGAGAGTGGTCTGGCCCGAGGGCGTCTCGTGCCCGATCGTGGTGGCGAAGTCGACGGCGGGGTGGGACAGGAAGGCGGCGTCGATCTCACCGAGCTCGATGCGGTAACCGCGGACCTTGACCTGGAAGTCGGTCCGTCCGGCGTACACCAGCCGGCCCTCGTCGTCCCACCGCACGACGTCCCCGGTGCGGTACATGCGCTCGCCCGGCGCGCCGAACGGGGAGGCGACGAAGCGGTCCGCCGTCAGCGCCGGTCGCCGGTGGTAGCCACGGGCGAGGGCGTCCCCGGTCAGGTACAGCTCGCCGGACACGCCGACCGGGACGGGGTGCAGACGCGGGTCGAGCACCAGGGCACCGACGCCGGCGACGGGCGTGCCGATGGTGATGGGCTCCCCGGGGCGCAGTTCGCCACGGGTGGTGACGATCGTGGTCTCGGTGGGGCCGTACGCATTGAAGTAGCGGCGGCCCGGAGACCAGCGGGCGACCAGGTCGCCGGTGGAGACGTCGCCGCCGACGTTGAGGACGCGCAACGTGTCGAGGTCGCGGGGGTCGACCGAACCGAGCACGGCGGGAGTGATGACGGCGTGGGTCACCCCGTGCGCCTTGATCAGGTCGTGCAGTTCGGTGCCGCCCAGCACGTTCGCGGGGGTCACCACGAGCTCGGCGCCGGAGGCGCCGGCCATCAGCCACTCGAGCACCGACGGGTCGAAGCTGGGCGCGCACACGTGCAGCACCCGGGACCGGTCGGTGACGCCGTAGAGTTCGACGCTCTCCTGGACCAGCGCGGCGAGCCCGTGGTGGGTCACGGCGACGCCCTTCGGCAGGCCCGTCGAGCCCGAGGTGTAGATCATGTACGCGACGTGGTCCAGGCGCAGCGGGGCGAGCCGGTCCGCGTCGCGGACGGGCGCGGCGGACGCCCGCGCGATCGCCGCGACGGTCTCGGCGTCGTCCAGGGCGTTCCAGTCGAAGTCCGCGGGCAGCCCCGGCAGGTGCCCGGCGGTGGTCAGGCCGAGCACGGCGCCGGAGTCCCCGACGATGTGCCGGATGCGCTCGATCGGGTGCGCGGGATCGATCGGCACGTACGCGGCGCCGGTCTTGGCTACGGCCCACACGCAGTGCACCATCTCCGCCGAACGCGGGAATGCCAGTGCCACAATTGTTTCGGGACCGACGCCACTGTCGATGAGGACGCGCGCGAGACGATTGGACCACTCGTCGAGCTCGCGGTAGGTGAGAGCGGAGTCGCCGCACCGGACGGCGACCGTGTCGGGAGCGAGATCCGCACCGGCCGTGAGCAACTCGACGAGCGGCCGCTCGCTGCGGTGGAGCCCGGGGCCACGGACCGAGGCGAGCCGCGCCGACTCCTCGGGCGCAAGGATGTCGATGTCACCGACGGGCGTGGCGGCGTCGGCGACGATCGCCTCGAGGATCCGCACGAAACGCTGCCCGAAGACGTCGACGGTGTCGGCGTCGAACAGGTCGGTCGCGTACTCGAACACGGCGTCGACACCGGCCGGGCGGCCCGCGTCGTCGGTGCGCTCGACGAGCCACAGCTGCAGGTCGAACTTCGCGATCGGTACGTCCAGCTCGGCCGCGGTGGCGCGCACGCCGGAGAACGAGATGTCGCGCGTGCCCGGAGATTCCACGGCGAGCGCGGCCTGGAACAGCGGGTGACGGGCCGTGGAACGGGGCGGCTTGAGGACCTCCACGAGCCGCTCGAACGGGACGTCCGCGTTGGAGAAGGCGCTCAGGTCGGAGTCGCGGACCCGGTCGAGGAGTTCCTCGAAGCGCGCCCCCGGATCGACCCGGGTGCGCAGCACCAGCGTGTTGACGAACATGCCGATCAGGTCGTCGAGGAGACGATCGCCGCGGCCGGCGACGACGCTGCCGACGGTGATGTCGTCGGATCCGCTCAGCCTCGACAGGAGCACGGCGTAGGCGGAGTGCATCACCATGAACAGCGACGCCTGATGCGAGCGGGCCACCTCGGCCAGCCCCCGGTGGGTCTCGGGCGAGATCCCGAAGCGGCGCTTGCCGCCCCGGTAGGAGGCGACCGCCGGGCGGGGCCGGTCCGCGGGCAGGTCGAGCTGATCCGGGATGCCCTCGAGTTCGCGGGTCCAGTAGGCGATCTGCTGCGCAGAGATCGAGTCCGGGTCGGATTCGAGACCGAGCACATCGCGCTGCCACAGCGCGTAGTCGGCGTACTGCACCGGCAGCGGGGACCAGGCCGGTTCGGAGCCGGCGGCCCGCGCCGCGTACGCGGCCACGATGTCGCGCACGAGCGGCTCGAAGGACGATCCGTCCGCGGCGATGTGGTGCAGCACCATCGCCAGGACGAACTCGTCGTCCGCCAGGCGATACAGCGCGATCCGGAACGGCAGGTCGACGGTGACGTCGAATCCGCGCTCGGCCAGCGCCACGACCCGGGCGAGCAGATCGGACGCGGCGATGTCGAGGACGGGCACACGGCTGTCGACGTGTTCGACCGGCAGGATCACCTGCTGCGGTTCGCCGTCGACCGCCGGGTAGACGGTGCGCAGCGTCTCGTGCCGGGCGACGACGTCGCCGAAGGCGGCGTCGAGGGCAGCGGGATCGAGCGGACCGGTCAGCCGCACCGTGAAGGGCAGGTTGTAGGCGGCGGTGCCGACGTCGAACCGGTTGAGGAACCAGATCCGCTGCTGCGCCGTCGAGAGCGGCAGCACGTCCGGCCGCGAGCCCGCCACGAGCGGCCGGCGGGCCCCGGACCCGGACTGGCGCGCCACCCGGGCGGCGAGACCCACGACGGTGGACGACTCGAACAGCACCCGCACCGGCACCTGGGTGTCGAGTGCGGAGCCGATCCGGGAGACCAGCTGAGTGGCGACGAGCGAGTTGCCGCCGAGTTCGAAGAAGTCGTCGTCGAGCCCGACCTCGGCGACTCCGAGGACCTCGGAGAACGTCTCGGCCACGATCCGTTCGGCGGCGGTGCGCGGCGCCCGGAACATGCGGGCGCTGTTGAACACCGGCTCGGGCAGGGCCTTGCGGTCGAGCTTGCCGCTGGTGTTGAGCGGGAACGCCTCGAGCACCATCAGCGAGGCCGGCACCATGTACGACGGGAGCGCCCGCCCGAGCGCCTCGGTCAGCGCCTCGGCGTCGATCGCGTGCCCGGGGGCGGCGACGAGGTAGCCGACGAGCTGGTCGCCCGTCGCCGTGGGCACCACGAGCACGACGGCCTGCGACACCTCCGGGGCGGCGAGCAGGACCGTCTCGATCTCGCCCAGCTCGATCCGCTGGCCGCGGAACTTGACCTGGAAGTCGGTGCGGCCGATGTAGTCGAGGTATCCGCCACCGTCCGCGCCGAGGCGCCACAGCACGAGGTCGCCGGTGCGGTACATCCGGTCGCCGGGCGCACCGAACGGATCGGCGAGGAACCGGTCGGCGGTGAGGTCGGGGCGGCTCAGGTAACCGCGCGCGAGCTGGACACCGGCGAGATACAGCTCGCCGGGCCGGCCGGGCGGCACAGGGCGCAGCCGGTGGTCGAGGACGTAGGCGCGGCTGTTCCACTGCGGCACGCCGATCGGGACGGTGGTCACGTCCTCGGGTCCGGCGCGGTGGTAGGTGATCGAGACCGCGGCCTCGGTGGGTCCGTAGAGGTTGTGCAGCTGCGCGTTGCACAACTGGGCGAACGCCGCGGCCGTCTCCGCCGGCAGGGCCTCGCCGATCACGAACACGTGCCGCAGCGTGTCGCACGAGCCGGGGCGGGCATTGGCGACGAACACGGTGAGCATCGACGGGACGAAGTCGGTGACGGTGACGCCGTGCTCGGCGATCTTGTCGGCCACGTACATCGGGTCGCGGTGGCCGTCCGGGGTGGCGACGACCAGGGTCGCACCGACGCGCAGCGGCATGAAGAAGCCCCACAGCGACACGTCGAACGTCGTCGCGGTCTTCTGCAGGTATACGTCGGACGCCGACAGCGCGTACTGGTCGTTCATCCACCGGATCTGGTTGTCGATCGCCCGGTGGGTGACGGCGACGCCCTTGGGCCGCCCCGTGGAGCCGGAGGTGAAGATGACGTAGGCGGTGGTGTCGAGGCGCACCGGCGCGAGCCGGTCGGCGTCGGCGAGCGGGCGCGTGTCCAGGCCGGTGAGGTCGAGGCGGTCGATCTCGACCACGTCGAGGCCGGCAGGCAGGTCCACCTCGTCGCGCGCGGTCGTGACCACGCAGACGGGCCGGGCCGTCTCGAGGATGTAGGCGGTCCGGTCCGCGGGATGGTCCGGGTCGATCGGCACCCAGGCGCCGCCGGCCTTGACGATCGCGTACATGCCGACGAGCAGTTCCAGGGAGCGCCGCACCGACAGCCCGACCAGGGACTCGGGTCCCACGCCGCGGGCGACGAGCAGCCGCGCGAGCGCGTTCGCGCGGGCGTCGAACTCGGCGTACGTCAGGCTCTCGCCCTCGTACACGAGGGCCGGGGCGTCCGGTGTGCGCGCCACCTGCTCCTCGAACGCCTCCAGCAGCGTGCGGTGGTCGAGGGGGTGCTCGGTGCGGTTCCACTCGGTGAGCACCTGGGCGGTCTCGGTGCCCGTTCCGAGGGGCAGGTCCCAGACGCGCCGGTCGGGATCGGAGGCGACGAACCGGTCGAAGAACTCCACGAACCGGGAGTGGTGCGCACGGGACTCCTGCGCGCCGTAGAGGTTGGGGTTGGACTCGAAGTCGATGTGGGTGTGCGTGCCGCCGCTCTTGTAGACGTTGACGCCGAGGTCCTCGATGAGACCGGTGGACAGGATGTTGATCCGTCCCACCATGTCGCCGAGGCGGACCTCGTTGTCGAACAGCATGATGTTGATCCACGGCCCGAAGAACGTCGAACGGCCGCCGGCCGCGTTGCCGGCGTCGCGGACGATGTCCTCGTGGCGGTACCGCTGGTGCCGCAGCGCACCGGAGACCGCGGCGGTGGCCGCCTCCACGAGCTGCCGCACGGTGGTGCCGGAGTCCACGTCGAGCCGCAACGGCACTACGTTGGAGACCATGCTGCCGGACCGGCGCAGCACCGCGGTGGTCCGCGCGGCGACGGGCAGGCTGAGCACGACGTCGGTGCGGCCGGTCATCTGGGCCATGTAGGCGGCGAAGGCGGCGATGACCGCGGTCGCGAGGCTGGTGTTCTCGCGTTCGGTGAAGCTGTCGACGAGCCGCTCGACGCGGTCGCCGAGGGCGGCGCTGTCGATCCGGCTGACGGGGGCCGGCGGGGCGGTGCGGCCGGCCAGGCTGGTGGGTTCCTCGATGCCCTCGATGACCGTCGACCAGTACTCGCGGTCGGTGTGGAACCGGGGTGAGTTCCGGTACGCGATCTCGGCCTCGTACACGGTGCGCACGTCCGAGGCCTTGTTGGGGCTGGGCTCGGCGCCTTCGACGGCGGCGGTGTAGAGCTCCGCGATGCGCGTCATGAAGGTGGCGGCACCGAAACCGTCCAGGGCGAGGTGGTGGACGCGGTTGTACCAGAAGTAGCGGCGCTCGCCGATCTGCAGGACGGTGGCCACGATGAGCCGGTCCTTGAGCACGTCGACCGGCGTGCTGCGGTCGGCGCGCATCCATTCGAGCGCGGCCTCGCGAGGGTTCTCCGCCGCCCGCAGGTCGACGAACCCGAGCGGCGCCTCGAGGCTGGGATCGACCAGCTGGTAGGGCTGCGCGTCGACCTCGAGGAAGCGCAGGAAGCCGGACCCCATCTCGAGGGCGGCGCGGGCGCTGGACTCCCGGAGCAGGTCGACATCGAGGTCGCCGACGAGCTCGACGTACTGGGCGATGTTCGCGGGCACGGAAGGATCGACGTGTTGCGCGAACCACATCCCGAGCTGCGCCGGGGAGAGGGGGAAGGCACCGTCCGGCACGTTCGCCGCGTTCGTGTTCGTCGCACCCGATCCGCCGACACCCAGCGAGTCCAAACCCCAACCTCTCTCTCACCGTCGGACGCAGGCCCGACCGTCGCGCCCGGTGGCCCGGGCGAGCACCGTGCTCAGGTATATCTGCAGTTCAGGGGAGGAGCGTTACACGGCGGACAACGGCGCGAACGCCGCGAGACCCGCCGGGACAACGATCCCCCCGCCTGTCGGCGCGGAGCTGCCCGAGCAGGTTACTCGCCGGTCGCCTTCCGGCCGCGTGACTTGCGCACCGGACCAATCTACAGGGTCGGTAAGGTCGGCTTCATCTTCGCTGCCGGGGGTGTCGGAGCCGTCACCACAGCACGGCGATGACGACGTTGAGGACACCGAGAGCACCGGCCGCGTGTGCGAGGGCGGCGGTCGAGCCCGGGTTCTGCCGTTCCTTCTTCATGCCGACGATCGCGAGGACGAGGATGACGACGGCGACGACGAGCTTGATACCGATCTTCATGTGGTTCAGGTCGGCGTCGTTCGCCTCGTTGAGCCCGACCAGTGCGAGACCGGTCACCACCTGCAGGATCGCGCCGTGCAGCATGCCGGCCACCACGCGCGGTTCCTTGATCACGGCGAGCCAGGAGCCGATGATCCCGGCGAGGCCGATGAAGTGCAGGATGAGGAAGATCTTGATCGCGACGTCCATGCGGCCATCGGATCACCCGAGCAGGACGGATGTCCAATCAGGCTCACCCCACCGGATGCGCCGTCCGGTGACGCGGGTCACCGCGGCTCCTTCCGCTGCCCCGCGTACCAGTCGAGCAGCTCCGGCGCGTCGACCGCGCTGCGATCCACCGTGCGCGCCGCGTCGGCGCCCTGGAAGAGCCGCTTGATCGGCACCTCGAGCTTCTTGCCGGTGCGGGTGTGCGGCACACCGGGGGCGGCGACGATGTCGTCGGGGACGTGCCGCGGCGAGGCCTGCTCCCGGATTGCCGCGCGGATCTTCTCCCGCAGCTCGTCGTCGAGCTCGACCCCGTCGGCGAGCACCACGAACAGCGGCATCCAGTAGCCGCCGTCCGGCTGCTCGGCGCCGATCATGAGCGCCTCGACGACCTCCGGGAGTTTCTCGACGGCCTGATAGATGTCGGCGCTGCCCATCCGGACGCCGTGCCGGTTGAGCGTCGAGTCGGAGCGCCCGTGCATCTCCACGGTCCCGCGCCCGGTGATCGTGATCCAGTCGCCGTGCCGCCACACCCCGGGATAGACGGAGAAGTACGCCTCGCGGTAGCGGTGCCCGTCCGGGTCGTTCCAGAAGCGGACCGGCATCGACGGCATGGGTGCGGTCACCACGAGCTCCCCGACGTCGTCGCGGACCGGGCGACCGTGTTCGTCGTACGCGTCGAGTGCGACGCCGAGGTACGGCACCGACAGCTCGCCCGGCCACACCGGGACAGTGCGTACCGCGCCGACGAAGGCCGACACCACGTCGGTGCCGCCGGTGATGGACATCACCGGGACGTGTTCGCCGACGTTCTCCGCCAGCCACCGCGACGAGGACGCGGGCAGCGTGGACCCGGTGACCCCGACGGCCCGCAACGCGGACAGGTCGTGGTCCCGCCGGGGTACGACGCCCGCCTTGATACAGGCGAGCACGTAGCCGGGACTCGTGCCGAGGACGGTGACCCGTTCCTCCGCGGCGATCCGCCACAGCCGGTCGACCCGCGGGTGTGACGGGCTGCCGTCGTAGCAGACGATCGTGGCCCCGACGAGCAGCCCGGCCGCCTGGAAGTTCCACATCATCCAGCTCGGGCTGGTGTACCAGAGGAAGGTGTCGTCGGGCCCGAGGTCGGTGTGCAGCGAGACCGCCTTGAGATGCTCGAGCACCACCCCGCCGTGCCCGTGCACGATGCCCTTCGGCAGGCCGGTGGTCCCGGAGGAGAACACGACCCACAGCGGATGGTCGAACGGCACCGGCTCGGGGTCGAGGGGATGGTCCCCGAGGGTCGCCGCCTCCCAGGTGAGCGCGCCTTCGAGGTCCTGCCGCGGACCACCGAGCCGGGGCACCACGACGGTCAGCGCCAGCGACGGCAACCCCTCCCGCAGCCGGGCGACCGCCTCGGCGCGGGGGTGGGTGCGGCCGGCGAACCGGTAGCCGTCGGCGGTGATGAGGGCAGCGGGGTCGAGTTGCCCGAGCCGGTCCAGGGCTGCGGGAGCCGAGTAGTCCTGGCCGCAGGCCGCCCACACGGCGCCGATGCTCGCGGTGGCGAGCAGCGCGACCACGGCCTCCGGGATGTTCGGCAGGTAGCCGACGACGCGGTCACCGACGCCGATGCCGTGCTCGCGCAGCGTGGCGGCCAGCGCGGCCGCCTGCCTGCGCAGTTCGGCCCAGCCCAGCTCGGTGCGTTCCCCGTCCTCGCCGACGTACACGATTGCCGGGCGGTCGTCGCGCGCGTGTCGCAGGGCCTGCTCCACGTAGTTCAGTCGCGCCCCGGGGAACCAGACCGCGCCGGGCATCGAGGCGTCGGCCAGCGCCGGTCCCGGATCGGTGCGCGACCGCACGTCGAACCAGTCCCACACGTCCTGCCAGAACCGCCCGAGATCGTGGACGGACCACCGCCACAGAGCGTAGTAGTCGGGAAGAGAGAGGCCGTGGCGCTGCTCGACCCACCGGGTGAAGGCGGTGATGCGGGCGTCGGCGACGTCCTGTTCGGTGGGGGTCCACTGCGGCGGCACCGGGGTGTCGGTCATGCCGTCGCACCCCCTCGGTGATCGCCCGAGCGGGCCTCGACGGAGCGGTGCAGGATCTGCTCCGCGTGTCGCAGCACCGGCGCGTCGACCATCCGGCCCTCGAACTGGAACACCCCCCGCTCCTCCGGCACCGCCGCCAGCACCCGCCGCGCCCACGCCACATCCTCCGCGCTCGGCGCGTATGCGGACCGGATCACCGCCACCTGACCGGGGTGGATCGCCACCTTCGCATCGAACCCGACCGCCACCGCGTCCAGCGCCTCCGCCCGCAACCCGTCGTGGTCCCTGATGTTCAGATACACCGAGTCCAGGGCGAACCGCCCGTACGCCTTCGCCGCCAGCAACGCCTGCGACCGCACGTGCCGCGCCACGTCCCGATACGTCCCGTCGCCCCGGCGGGACGACTGCCCACCCAGGCCGACCACGAGATCCTCCGCACCCCACATCAGACCGACCGTGCCCGCCGCCAGGGCGATCTCGTCGACCTTCAACGCCCCCAGCGGGGACTCGATCAGCGCGATCACCTCCCGCGGCGCCAGCGACGTCACCTGCTGCGCCGACTCGCACTTGGCCGGCATCACCCGCATGTAGTCGGTGGCCGCCAGCGCCTTCAGGTCCGCCTCGTGATCGTCGGTGCCGACGGGGTTGACCCGCACCACCGTCCGGGCCGGATCGAGCGGGGTGTCCTGCAGGCACCGGCGCGCGTAGTCCTTGTCCCCCGGCGCCACCCCGTCCTCGAGATCGAGGATCACCACATCCGCCGTCGCGGCCGCCTTACCGAACCGCTCCGGACGATCGGCCGGACAGAACAACCACGCCGGGCCGCCGACGCTGTACATAGAGACCTCCTCGATCGGGTGATCTCTTCGATGATGCGGCCCGGGCACCGCACTGTCAGCACAATCGTGACCCGAGCGCGGGACGGGTGGTCGTCCGCGCGGGAATTCCGCGCGGACGACCGGCAAGAGCGCGGATCCGTCAGGCGCCGGCCGCTGCCTCCGACTGCCCGGCCGCTGCCTCCGACTGCCCGGCCGCTGCCTCCGACTGCCCGGCCGCTGCCTCCGACTGCCCGGGCGCTGCCTCCGACTGCCCGGAGCGGTGCAGGATCTGCTCCGCGTGTCGCAGCACCGGCGCGTCGACCATCCGGCCCTCGAACTGGAACACCCCCCGCTCCTCCGGCACCGCCGCCAGCACCCGCCGCGCCCACGCCACATCCTCCGCGCTCGGCGCGTATGCGGACCGGATCACCGCCACCTGACCGGGGTGGATCGCCACCTTCGCATCGAACCCGACCGCCACCGCGTCCAGCGCCTCCGCCCGCAACCCGTCGTGGTCCCTGATGTTCAGATACACCGAGTCCAGGGCGAACCGCCCGTACGCCTTCGCCGCCAGCAACGCCTGCGACCGCACGTGCCGCGCCACGTCCCGATACGTCCCGTCGCCCCGGCGGGACGACTGCCCACCCAGGCCGACCACGAGATCCTCCGCACCCCACATCAGACCGACCGTGCCCGCCGCCAGGGCGATCTCGTCGACCTTCAACGCCCCCAGCGGGGACTCGATCAGCGCGATCACCTCCCGCGGCGCCAGCGACGTCACCTGCTGCGCCGACTCGCACTTGGCCGGCATCACCCGCATGTAGTCGGTGGCCGCCAGCGCCTTCAGGTCCGCCTCGTGCTCGTCGGTGCCGACGGGGTTGACCCGCACCACCGTCCGGGCCGGATCGAGCAGGGTGTCCTGCAGGCACCGGCGCGCGTAGTCCTTGTCCCCCGGCGCCACCCCGTCCTCGAGATCGAGGATCACCACATCCGCCGTCGCGGCCGCCTTACCGAACCGCTCCGGACGATCGGCCGGACAGAACAACCACGCCGGGCCGCCGACGCTGTACATAGAGACCTCCTCGATCGGGTGATCTCTTCGATGATGCGGCCCGGGCACCGCACTGTCAGCACAATCGTGACCCGAGCGCGGGACGGGTGGTCGTCCGCGCGGGAATTCCGCGCGGACGACCGGCAAGAGCGCGGATCCGTCAGGCGCCGGCCGCTGCCTCCGACTGCCCGGCCGCTGCCTCCGACTGCCCGGCCGCTGCCTCCGACTGCCCGGCCGCTGCCTCCGACTGCACCGAGCGGTGCAGGATCTGCTCCGCGTGCCGCAGCACCGGCGCGTCGACCATCCGGCCCTCGAACTGGAACACCCCCCGCTCCTCCGGCACCGCCGCCAGCACCCGCCGCGCCCACGCCACATCCTCCGCGCTCGGCGCGTACGCGGACCGGATCACCGCCACCTGACCGGGGTGGATCGCCACCTTCGCATCGAACCCGACCGCCACCGCGTCCAGCGCCTCCGCCCGCAACCCGTCGTGGTCCCTGATGTTCAGATACACCGAGTCCAGGGCGAACCGCCCGTACGCCTTCGCCGCCAGCAACGCCTGCGACCGCACGTGCCGCGCCACGTCCCGATACGTCCCGTCCCCCCGGCGGGACGACTGCCCACCCAGGCCGACCACGAGATCCTCCGCACCCCACATCAGACCGACCGTGCCCGCCGCCAGGGCGATCTCGTCGACCTTCAACGCCCCCAGCGGGGACTCGATCAGCGCGATCACCTCCCGCGGCGCCAGCGACGTCACCTGCTGCGCCGACTCGCACTTGGCCAGCATCACGCGGGAATAGGGGGTCTTCGCGAGGGACTCGAGATCGGCGAGGTGGTCGGCCGTGCCGGCCGGGTTGAGCCGCACCACCGTCCGGGCCGGATCGAGCGGGGTGTCCTGCAGGCACCGGCGCGCGTAGTCCTTGTCCCCCGGCGCCACCCCGTCCTCGAGATCGAGGATCACCACATCCGCCGTCGCGGCCGCCTTACCGAACCGCTCCGGACGATCGGCCGGACAGAACAACCACGCCGGACCACCCACGGAGTCGACGGAACCCATGCTTGTCCCCTATCCCTTCTGCGTGTCGTCGGCGGGCCGGCATTGCACGAGTGTCTGGCGCACCGCGACCGCGACGACGTCGCCGTGCTGGTTGCGGGCCGTGTGCTCGAGCGTGACGATCCCCTGCCCCGGACGGGACTTGGACTCGCGCTTGTCGGTGACCAGGGTCTCGGCGTACAGGGTGTCGCCGTGGCGGACCGGCGCGGGGAACTTGATCTCCGAGAAGCCGAGGTTGGCGACGATCGTGCCCTGGGTCAGCTGCGCCACCGACAATCCGACGAGGGTGGACAGGGTGAACATCGAATTCACCAGGCGCTCACCGAATTCGGTGCCCTCACTGTAGGCGGCGTCGAGGTGCAGCGCCTGCGTGTTCATCGTCATCGTGGTGAACGCGACGTTGTCGGCCTCGGTGACGGTGCGCCCGGGGCGGTGCTCGTAGACCGTGCCGACCTCGAACTCCTCGAACCACAGTCCCCGCTGGGTGACGCGTCGCTGAGCGCTCACAGGCCGAGCTCCCGCGCCACGAGCATGAGCTGGACCTCGGTGGTGCCCTCGCCGATCTCGAGGATCTTGCTGTCCCGGTAGTGCCGGGCCACCGCGTACTCGTTCATGAAGCCGTAGCCGCCGTGGATCTGCGTCGCGTCGCGCGCGTTGTCCATCGCCGCTTCCGACGCGACCAGCTTGGCGATGGCAGCCTGCTTCTTGAACGGCTTGCCCGCCAGCATGAGGGCCGCGGCGTCGTAGTAGGCGGCGCGGGCGGCATGGGCCCGTGCCTCCATCCGGGCGATCTTGAAGGCGATCGCCTGGTTCCGGCCGATGGGACGGCCGAACGCCTCGCGCTCCTTCGCGTACTTGACGGACTCGTCGACGCAGCCCTGCGCCGCGCCGGTGGACAGGGCGGCGATCGCGATGCGGCCCTCGTCGAGGATGCGCAGGAAGTTCGCGTAGCCGCGGCCGCGCTCGCCGAGCAGGTTCTCCGCCGGCACCCGCACGTCGGTGAAGCTCAGCGGGTGGGTGTCCGAGGCGTTCCAGCCGACCTTGTTGTAGGCGGGCTCGGCGACGAAGCCGGGCGTGTCGGTGGGCACGACGATCGTGGAGATCTCCTTCTTGCCGTCGCGTTCGCCGGTGACGGCGGTGACGGTCACGATCTCGGTGATGTCGGTGCCGGAGTTGGTGATGAACTGCTTGCTGCCGTTGATGATCCACTGGTCACCGTCGAGCTTGGCGGTGGTCTTGGTGCCGCCGGCGTCGCTGCCGGCGCCGGGCTCGGTCAGGCCGAACGCGCCCAGCGCCCGTCCCGCGGCGAGCTGCGGCAGCCACTTCTGCTTCTGCTCCTCGGTGCCGAAGCGGTAGATCGGCATCGCGCCGAGCGAGACGCCGGCCTCGAGGGTGATGGCCACGGACTGGTCGACCTTGCCGAGTTCCTCGAGCGCGAGGCACAGCGCGAAGTAGTCTCCGCCCTGCCCGCCGTACTCCTCGGGGAACGGCAGCCCGAACAGGCCGAGGTCGGCCATGCCCGCGACGACCTCGTACGGGAACGTGTGGTTGGCGTCGTGCTCGGCGGCGACGGGTGCGACGACGGTCTGCGCGAAGTCTGCGACGGTGTTCTTCAGGTCCCGGTAGTCCTCGGGAAGCTGTCCGGTGGAGAGGTAGTCGGTCATCGGGGTGTCCTAGCTGTCGGTGGTGTCGGTGGGGGCGGGAACGGAGTGGGTGGGAACTCCGCTGCCGGGGACGACGCGGGCGAGGAGCTGGTCGACCTTGACCTGGTCGCCGGGGGCGACGAGGAGTTCGACGGTGCCGTCGACGGGCGTGGTCAGGGCGTGTTCCATCTTCATCGCCTCGACGACGACGACGGTGCTGCCGGCGGTGACGGTGGCACCGTTCTCGACGGGGACGGCGATGACGGTGCCGGGCATCGGGCTGGTCAGCTCGGCCTCGCCGGCGTGGGCGTCGGCGTCGCGGATGTTCGGTTCGCGGGCCTCGCGCACCGGCCAGGTGCCGCCGTCACCGGCGAGCCACAGCTGCCCGTCGCCCTCGGCGACGAGGAACTCCGAGCGCACCCCGTCGAGGGTGACGGCGAGGCGGCCGGCGTCGAGCCGGGCGGTGAGTGCCCGCTCGGGGCCGTCCTCGATCCGGGCGGTGGCGGCCTCCGGGGTGCCGGTGAGGTGCACGTGATCGGTGCGGGTGGGGGTCTGCAGCCGCACGGTGGTCGGCGCGGGTCCTCCGACCCGCCAGCCGGTGGGCCGGTCCCACGGGTCCACTGCCGACGTCGTGGACGTCGCGGGCCAGCGGCGCAGCCAGCGGTGCGCGGCCGCGGCGACGAGCACCGCGTCGGGGGTGTCCGGGGCGGTGTAGTCGTCGAGGCGGCGATCGAGCAGCCCGGTGTCGAGGTTGCCGGCCTGCACGTCGGGATCGGCGAGCAGGAAGCGGGCGAAGTCGATGTTGGTGACCACCCCGAGGACCGCGGTCTCGGCCAGGGCCCGGTCGAGCCGGCGCAGCGCGGCGGCGCGGTCGGGTCCGTGCGCGATCACCTTCGACAGCATCGGGTCGTAGTCGCTGCCGACGACCGTGCCCACCTCGAGCCCGGAGTCGACGCGGATGCCCGCTGCGGTGACATTTCCCGTCGCTGCGCTCGCCCCGGTGACATTTCCCGTCGCTGCGTTCGCCCCGGTGTCGGCCTGGGCGCCGGGTTCGTCGAGCCCGACGACGGTGCCGCCGGTAGGCAGGAATCCGCGGGCGGGGTCCTCGGCGTAGACGCGGGCCTCGATCGCGTGCCCGGTCAGGGTGATGTCGTCCTGTTCGAAGCCGAGCGCCTCGCCGGCGGCGACGCGCACCTGCCACTCCACCAGGTCCAGTCCGGTGACCAGTTCGGTGACGGGGTGCTCGACCTGCAGGCGGGTGTTCATCTCCATGAAGAAGAACTCGTCCGGCGCGTCCGCGGAGACGATGAACTCCACCGTGCCGGCGCCGGTGTAGTCGACGCTGCGGGCGGTGTTGCACGCGGCCTGCCCGATCCGGGCGCGGGTGGCCTCGTCGAGCAGCGGCGACGGGGCCTCCTCGATCACCTTCTGGTGGCGGCGCTGCAGGCTGCACTCACGCTCGCCGAGATGGACGACGTTGCCGTGGGTGTCGGCGAGGATCTGCACCTCGATGTGCCGTGGGCGCTGCACGAACCGTTCGAGGAACAGGGTGTCGTCACCGAACGCGGAGGCCGCCTCGCGCCGCGCGGAGGCGAGCGCCTCGGCGAGCTGACCGGATTCGGTGACCAGGCGCATGCCCTTGCCGCCGCCGCCGGCGGACGGCTTGATCAGCACCGGGTATCCGATGTCGCCGGCCGCGGCGATCAGCTCGTCGTCGGTCAGGCCGGGCCGGGAGATGCCGGGCACGACCGGGACGTCGAACGCGGCGACGGCGTTCTTGGCGGTGATCTTGTCGCCCATGACCTCGATGGCCTTGGCGGGCGGGCCGAGGAACACGATCCCGGCGTCGGCGCAGGCCTGCGCGAAGCCCGAGTTCTCGGACAGGAAGCCGTAACCGGGGTGGATCGCCTGCGCACCGGTGCGCCGGGCCGCGTCGATCACCTTGGCGATGTCGAGGTAGCTCTCGCGCGCGGCGGCGGGGCCGAGGCGCACCGCGGTGTCGGCCTCACGCACGTGCCGGGCGCCGGCGTCGGCGTCGCTGTACACGGCGACGGACCGGATGCCCATGCGGCGCAGGGTCCGGATCACCCGGACCGCGATCTCCCCGCGGTTGGCCACCAGTACGGTATGGAACATCCCGGCTCGGCCGGTGGTATCGAACATGTTCATGTGCCTCACATCCGGAAGACGCCGTAGGAGACCGGCTCGAGGGGTGCGTTCGCGCACGCCGACAGGGCCAGGCCGAGAACTTCCCGCGTGTCGGCGGGATCGATGATGCCGTCGTCCCACAGCCGCGCGGTCGAGTAGTAGGGGTTGCCCTGGTGCTCGTACTGGGCGCGGATCGGCGCCTTGAACGCCTCCTCCTGCTCGGCGGTCCACGGGGTGCCGGACGCGTCGAGCTGTTCCGAACGCACCGTCGCCAGGACGGAGGCGGCCTGCTCGCCGCCCATCACCGAGATGCGGGCGTTGGGCCACATCCACAGGAAGCGCGGCGAGTACGCCCGCCCGCACATCGAGTAGTTGCCGGCGCCGTAGGAGCCGCCGACGACGACGGTCAGCTTCGGCACCCGCGCGCACGCGACGGCGGTGACCATCTTGGCGCCGTGCTTGGCGATGCCGCCGGCCTCGTAGTCCCGGCCGACCATGAAGCCGGAGATGTTCTGCAGGAACAGCAGCGGGATCGAGCGCTTGTCGCACAGCTCGATGAAATGGGCGCCCTTCTGGGCGGATTCACCGAACAGCACGCCGTTGTTGGCGACGATGCCGACCGGGTGGCCGTGGATCCGGGCGAAGCCGGTGACCAGGGTCTTGCCGTACTCGGCCTTGAACTCGGAAAAGCTCGAGCCGGGCCCGGCGGGGTCGCCGTCGACGATGCGCTCGATGACCTCGTGCACGTCGTAGGGGGTGCGCGGGTCGGTGGGCACCACGTCGTACAGCTCGGCCGGATCCGCGGCGGGCGCGAAGGTCGGCGCCACGTCCCACGGCCGGGGGTTGCGGGGCCCGAACGTGGCGACGATGTCGCGCACCCTGTTCAGCGCGTCGCGGTCGTCCTCGGCGAGATGGTCGGTGACACCGGAGACCTTCGAGTGCAGGTCGCCGCCGCCGAGTTCCTCCGCGGTGACGACCTCGGCGGTGGCGGCCTTCACCAGCGGCGGGCCGCCGAGGAAGATGGTGCCCTGGTTGCGGACGATGACGGCCTCGTCGCTCATCGCGGGCACGTAGGCGCCGCCGGCGGTGCACGAGCCCAGCACCGCGGCGATCTGCGGGATCCCCTTGGCGCTCATGGTGGCCTGGTTGTAGAAGATGCGGCCGAAGTGCTCGCGGTCGGGGAACACCTCGTCCTGCCGCGGCAGGAACGCCCCGCCGGAGTCGACCAGGTAGAGGCAGGGCAGCTGGTTCTGCAGCGCGATCTCCTGCGCCCGCAGGTGCTTCTTGACCGTGATCGGGTAGTAGGTGCCGCCCTTGACGGTGGCGTCGTTGGCGACGATCACGCACTCGCGGCCGGACACCCGGCCGATGCCGGCGATGATGCCCGCGCCCGGGCACTCGTCGTCGTACATGCCGTTCGCGGCCAGCGGCGCGATCTCGAGAAACGCGCTGCCGGGGTCGAGCAGGGCGTCGACGCGGTCCCGGGGCAGCAGCTTGCCGCGGGCGACGTGCCGATCCCGCGCCTTCTCACTGCCGCCGAGGGCGGCGGTCGCGAGCATGTCGCGCAGCTCGGCGACCAGCTGGACGTGCTGGTCGCGGTAGGTCCGCGGAGCGGTTGTTGGGGGGGTTGTCACAGTACCGTCCTCGCCATGGGGGTGAACGCCTGAGTTAATACTCGATAACTGAAAATAAGGTTAGCTGTGATTAACTGAGTTGTCCAGACCACATCAGGAAGGAAGGGTGCGGCCGATGACCGAGCTGAAGCCGGACACCGACGAGCAGCTGCTCACCGCGCGCGGCCGGGCCAAGGCCGACCGGCGGCGGCAACTGCTGCAGGCCGCGGCACGGCTCGTCGCCGAGCGCGGCTTCAACGGCGTGCGCCTCGAGGATCTCGGCGCGGCGGTGGGCATCAGCGGTCCCGCCGTCTACCGGCACTTCCCCAACAAGGACGCGCTGCTCGTCGAGCTCCTGGTCGACATCAGCCGCCGCCTGCTGGCGGGCGGTACCGACGTGATCGACCACACCGACGAGCCCCGGCGCGCACTCGACCGGCTCGTGGACTTCCACCTCGACTTCGCGCTCGGGGAGCCGGACCTGATCCGCGTCCAGGACCGGGAGCTGCAGTCCCTCCCGGAGGACGCCCGCCGGGAGGTGCGCCAGACCCAGCGGCGGTACGTCGAGCTGTGGGTGGGCGTGCTGCGCCGGCTCGACCCCGCCCTGGGGGAGTCCGACGCTCGGACCATGGCCCACGCGGCGTTCGGGCTCATCAACTCGACGCCGCACAGCGCCGACCGGGCCTCTCCCGCGGCGACCCGGGCGGTCCTGCGGCGCATGACCCTGGCCGCGCTCGGTGCTGATCGGCCGGGCACCGCGGCCTCCGGGACCTGAACAGGCACGGAGACCCCGTCCGGATCTCCGGACGGGGTCCCGTTTCGCCGCTGTTACCGGACCCTGCTCCTCGTCATGGAGGTGTAGGCCAGCGTCAGCACCGCGGCCACGGCGATACTGATGATCCAGCGGATCCAGTCGATACCTTCGGTGTCGCCCTGGTCGCTGATCATGCCCCAGATCCAGTAGCCGAGCAGGGCACCGATGATGCCGATGACGATGGTGATGAGCCATCCCATCGCCTGCTTCCCCGGTATCACCAGGCGTGCGAGCACACCGATGACCGCGCCGAAGATGATCGTGCCGATGATTTCTCCCATCACGGGCTCCTCTCTCGGAACATCGAACCGTGGGGACGGTATGCCACAGGGTGCGCGGAATATGCGCACTTCGGGTGAATTCCGGTGAATCTTCTGCAAAAAGTTGCGCGGTCCCGGAGGTGCGCCCTGCCCGGCGGGCGAGGCGCACCCCACGATCAGGCGTCGTGGACGATGACGCCGCGGATGTTCTTGCCGTCCCGCAGGTCCTGGTAGCCCTGGTTGACCTCCTCCAGGCTGTAGCGATGGGTGACCAGCTCGTCGAGCTTCAGCTGGCCGGCATCGTAGAGCCGCAGCAGCCGCACGATGTCGTACTGCGGGTTCGCCGAGCCGAACAGCGAGCCCTTGATGGTCTTCTGGAACAGGGTCAGTTCCGTTCCGGACACGTGCACGGTCAGCTTCTCGGGATTGGCCAGGCCGGTGATGACGACGGTGCCGCCCTTGCCCACGATCGAGGTGGCCGCCGAGACGACCTCCTCGTCGACGGTGCCGACGAGGATCAGGGCGGCGTCGGCGCCCTGGCCCCAGCTCAGCTCGTTGACCTTCTCGGCCGCCTCGGCGGCGCTCGCGAAGGCGTGCGTGGCACCGAACTTCAGGGCGGTCTCGCGCTTGAACTCCACCGGGTCGACGACCACCACGTACTTGGCGCCCGCGTGCACGGCACCCTGGACGGCATTGACACCGAGGCCGCCGATGCCGTAGATCACGACGATGTCCCCGGCACGGACGTCCCCGGCGTACACCGCGGTGCCCCAACCGGACGGCACACCGCAGCCGACGAGCACGGCGGTCTCGAGCGGGAGCCAGTCGTCGACCTTGACCACCGAGTGCTGCGAGATGGTGGCGCGTTCGGCGAACGTGCCGAGCATGCACATCGCGCCGAAGTCGGTGCTGCCGGAGTGGAACCGGAACGAGCCGTCCGGCATGCAGCCCTCGAGGATGGTGGCGCCCATGTCGCACAGGTTCTGCCGGCCCGTCGAGCAGTACCGGCAGGTGCCGCAGTTCGGGATGAAGCTGCACACCACGTGGTCACCGGGCTTGACCTTGGTGACGCCGGGGCCGACCTCCTCGATGATGCCGGAACCCTCGTGGCCACCGACGATCGGGAAGCGCGGGGGCAGGTCCCCGTCGGTCAGGTGCAGGTCCGAGTGGCACAGGCCCGCCGCGGTGTACTTGATCAGCACCTCGCCTGGGCCCGGGCCGTCGAGGTCGAGTTCCATGATCTCGAACGGCTTGCCGGTCTCGAGCAGGACTGCGGCTTTGGTCTTCATCGTTGTTCTCCTTGAGGGTGGCGGGTGACGGGGGTCAGAGGGCGATGTTCACGGCCTTGGTCTGGGTGTAGAGGTCCAGCGCTCCCGCGCCGAGCTCGCGTCCCCACCCGGACTGCTTGAACCCGCCGAACGGCATCGCGGTGTCGAAGCCGTTGTACTGGTTGATCCACACCGAACCGGCCTTGAGCCGCCGCGCGGTGCGGTGCGCCTTCGACAGGTCCCGGGTCCAGATGCCGGCGGCCAGCCCGTAGATCGAGTCGTTGGCCGCGGCGGTGATGCCCTCGTCGGCGTCGAACGGCATGGCGGCGACGACGGGACCGAAGATCTCCTCGCGCACCACGCTGAAGTCGGGCTGCACGTCCACCAGCACGGTCGGTTCGACGAAGAAGCCCTTGTCGCCCCAGCGCTTTCCGCCGGTGAGGGCGCGTGCCCCGTCGGTCAGGCCCTGGCGCAGGTAGCCGGTGACCCGGTCCAGCTGCTCCTGGGAGACCAGCGGGCCGAGCTGGGTGGCCGGGTCGAGACCGGGGCCGATCTTCACCTTGCTCGCCGCCTCCGCGACGGCCTCGGTGAACTTCTCGAAGATGGGACGCTCGACGAACAACCGGGTGCCGGCGACGCAGCACTGGCCGTGGTTGAACAGCCACGCATCGAGCGATCCGGCGACGGCGGCGTCGAAATCGGCGTCGGCGAAGACGATGTTCGGGCTCTTGCCGCCGAGTTCGAGAGAGACCTTCTTCAGGTTTCCCTTGGCGGCGTCGACGACCTTCTTGCCCACCTCGGTGGACCCGGTGAAGGCGATCTTGTCGACGTCGTCGTGGGCGGCGAGCGCGGCGCCGGCGTCGCCGAAGCCGGGCACGATGTTCACCACGCCGGGCGGGAAGCCGGCCTCCTCGAAGATCTCGGCGAGCAGCAGCGCCGTGAGCGGGGTCTGCTCTGCGGGCTTGAGGATGACCGTGTTGCCGGCGGCCAGGGCCGGCGCGAGCTTGAACGCGGCCATCAGCAGCGGGAAGTTCCAGGGCACGATGAGCCCGCACACGCCCACCGGCTCGCGCAGCGTGTAGGCGTGGAACTCACCGCCGGGCACGAACGGCATCGTGACGTTGACCGTGCTGCCCTCGATCTTGGTGGCCCACCCGGCGTAGTAGCGGAAGATGTCCGCCGACCACGCCGTGTCCACGGCCGCGGCGATCACGGCGGACTTGCCGTTGTCGAGGGCCTCGAGCTGGCCGAACTCCTCGGCGCGTTCGGTGAGCAGATCACCGACCCGCCAGATCATGCGCTCGCGCTCGGCGGCCTTCATGGTCGGCCAGGGGCCCTCGTCGAACGCCTTGCGGGCGGCCCGCACGGCCCGGTCGACGTCCTCGGCGGCGCCGTGGGCGACGTCGGTGAGCTTGTCCCCGGTCGCGGGATCGTAGGTCGCGAAGACGCGGCCCGAGGCGGCGTCGACCCATTCGCCGCCGATGTAGAGCTGCCTGGTCCCGGAGAGAAACTCCCGGACCCGCGGAGCGACGGTGTGCTCGGCAACAGCTGTCATGCCCAACCTCCTGAAGTAGTGTGACACGGGTCATACTGCTTCGGGCAGGCCTGCGGGAACTGTTCAAGGATTGGACAGTGCGCACATGCGCATACGACGGTCAGCCGGCGATGCCGAGGGCGCGGATCCTGCTGTAGAGCGTGGTGCGGCTGATGCCGAGCCGCGCCGCGGCGTGCACCTTGTTGCCGCCGCTCTCGCGCAGCGCCTCGATGATGGCCTCCCGCTCGGCGCGCTCGCGCCCGCCCAGGCGTGAGACCCGGCTCGTCGCGCGGTACTCGACCGGCAGATCCTCCACCCGTACCGGCAGCGGCGACTCCCGCTCCGGGATGGCGGCCAGCACCGCCCGCAGCTCGGCGAGGTTGCCGGGCCACGAGCGTTCCGACAGCGCCGTCAGGGCACTGGGGCCCAGGCGCAGGTCCGGCCGGTCGAGTTCCCGGGCCAGCGCGGAGGCCAGGTCGCCGAGTTCCCGGATCCGTTGCCGCAGCGCGGGCACCCGGACCTGACCGGGGCAGCGCGCCAACAGTTCTCGCACCGGCGGGCGGACGTCGTCCAGGGGGTCCGCGGTGAGCACGAGGCGGGCTGCGGCCGGGTCGGAGAGCATCGACGAGAGCAGCGCCAGCACCGGATCCGGCGCCAGGTGCACGTGTTCGACGACCACGACGCCGCCGTCCGCCCCAGCGGCGACCGACAGCAGCCCGGCCGACCACTCGTGTTCGCCCTCGCCGACGATCCGGGCGGCGTCGAGGAAGGTGACGGTGTCACGTACGAGTTCCCTTGCGGCCCAGGTCCGTCCGCTCCCCGGCTCGCCGAGGATCGCCACGCCACCGGTGCGCTCGCGCAGCCGTCCGAGCCGCTGCCGCAGCCGCGTCGTCGCGTCCTGCGCGACGTCGCTGCGGGGCACGGGTTCCCGCGCGGCGGCGGCGTCGAGCAGGAACAGCGCCCCGCTGCCGATGCCCGGGATGCGGTCGATCCGCAACCGGGTGCGCCCGCCGGCGGACAACGCGAAGTCCATCGTGCGGGACTCCCCCGCCGGCAGGTCGACCGCGATCGCGCGCAGCGCCGCGTGGTCGGCGGGCACGAGCAGTTCCACGGCGGCCTTGTTGGTGAGCATGATGTCCTCACCCATGGCCGCGACCGCGACGCCGCGCTGCTGCGCGGCCCGCTGGAACGCATCGACCACCCGCCGGTCCGATTCGCGGGCCCCCTCGAGCAACCGCGCCTCGATGTCGCGGGCCGCGCGGGCGAGGAACGGCACGAACAGCGGATTGGCGATCTTGCCGGCGGCGGTGATGTCGAGGATGCCTTCGATGCGGCGGGTGACGGGATGCACGAGGGGGTGCCCGTAGCAGCTGAAGTCCTTGAGGGACTCGAGGTAGTGCTCCTCGCCGTGCACCACGAGGCTCTGCCGCACCTCGAACGGGGTGCCGAGAGCGTTGGTGCCGTAGGTGTCCTCGCTCAGGGTCGCGCCGGGGACCACGCCGATCTCCTCCATGGCGCGCTGCATGGGTGCCGCGTCGAACAGCCGGGCCACGATCCGGCAGTCCCGGTCCACGAGGAGGATGCAGCAGCCCGTGCCGGCGAGCTGCGTGCGCAGCTCGTCGAGCACCGGCCGGGCGGCGTCGAGCAGCCGCCCGGCCGCGTCCGAGGGGCCCAGCAGGGTCGGCTCGGGGAGCCGTCCCGGGTCGATCCCGCTCAACTGCGAGCGTTTCCAGGACAGCGCGATCTCCGGCCGCAGACCGTTCACCCCCGCTCGGCCTCCCCGAGCAGGGCCGTGGACAGCTCCCGCATCTCGACCTTGCGGATCTTGCCGGTGACCGTCATCGGGAACTCGTCGACGATGTGCACGTAGCGGGGGATCTTGTAGTGCGCGAGCTTGCCCGTGCAGTACTCGCGCAGCGACTGCGCGTCGAGCGGCGCCGCCCCCTCCCGCATCCGGATCCACACCATGAGCTCCTCCCCGTACTTCTCGTCGGGCACGCCGACGACCTGCGCGTCGAGAATGTCCGGGTGGGTGTAGAGGAACTCCTCGATCTCCCGCGGGTAGATGTTCTCGCCACCACGGATGACCATGTCCTTGATGCGGCCGGTGACCGAGACGTACCCGTCGGCGTCCATGACGCCGATGTCGCCGGTGTGCATCCACCGGGCCTTGTCGATGGCCTCGGCGGTCTTGTCGGGCTGGTTCCAGTAGCCGAGCATCACCGAGTAGCCGCGGGTGCACAGCTCGCCCGGTTCACCGCGCGGGACGGTCAGGCCCGTGGCCGGGTCGACGATCTTGACCTCGAGGTGCGGGCCGACGCGGCCGACGGTGGACACGCGCTGGTCGATGGTGTCGTCGCTGCGGGTCTGCAGGGACACCGGCGAGGTCTCGGTCATGCCGTAGCAGATGGAGACCTCGGTCATGCCCATCCGCTCGATGACCTGCTTCATCACCTCGACCGGGCACGGGGAGCCGGCCATGATGCCGGTCCGCAGGCTCGACAGGTCGTGGGTCTCGAAGGTGGGGTCGGCGAGTTCGGCGATGAACATCGTCGGCACCCCGTACAGGGAGGTGCAGCGCTCCTCGGCGACGGCGGCCAGGGTCTGGGCCGGGTCGAAGGCGGGTCCCGGGATGACCATCGTCGCGCCGTGGCTGGTGCAGGCCAGGTTGCCCATGACCATGCCGAAGCAGTGGTAGAAGGGCACCGGGATGCACACCTTGTCGTTCTCGGTGTAGTGGCACAGCTCGCCGACGAAGAATCCGTTGTTGAGGATGTTGTGGTGGCTGAGGGTGGCGCCCTTGGGGAATCCGGTGGTGCCGGACGTGTACTGGATGTTGATCGGATCGTCGGCCGACAGGTCACGCTGGGCGGCGTCGAGCCGGGTGCGGTCGTCGGCGAGTGCGGCGCGTCCGGACTCGGCGAGTTCGTCCCATTCGGGGTATCCGAGCAGCACCACGTGCTCGAGGTCCGGGCAGTCGCCGCGCACCTCGGAGATCATTGCGGCGTAGTCGGACGTCTTGAAACTCGGCGCGGAGATCAGCATCCGGATCCCGGCCTGGGTGAGCACGTACTGCAGTTCGTGCGAGCGGTAGGCGGGGTTGATGTTGACCAGGATCGCGCCGATCTTCGCGGTGGCGTACTGGACGAACACCCACTCCGCCCGGTTCGGCGCCCAGATGCCCACCCGGTCGCCCTTGCCGATGCCGGCGCGCAGCAGACCGAGCGCGAGGGCGTCGACCTCCGCGGCGAGTTCGGTGTAGGTCCAGCGCCGGCCGGCGGCGCGGTCGACGAGCGCGTCGCGGTCGCCGTGGCGGGCGACGGTGCGGTCGAAGTTGTCGCCGATCGTGTCCCCCAGCAGCGGGGTGTTCCACGCCCCCGAGGTGTAGCTGGGCAGTTCGGGTGTGGCGAAACCGGTCATGGGTGCTCCTGCAGTGTGCGCGGCCCGGGGCGAGCGAGGGGATCTCGTGGACTCGTCCACCATGCTCGCCGATCCGGCGCCGCAGGTGTTCGGATTCTGGACAGTTGGCGGTGCGGTGGCAGCACGAGGCGCCCTCCCCGGGGTGTCGGGGAGGGCGCCGGTGGGATCAGAGCGCTCGGTCGCGGGTCTCGACGAGAGCCTTGGTGCACACGAAGCTCAGCACGCCGAGCACGGAGAGCATGATGCCGATGGCGATGCCGCCGTAGGACGCCGCGAGGGGCGCGGCCAGCATGGGCGGAATCGCGCCACCCAGGACGCCGGCGAGGTTGTAGCCGAGTCCGGCGCCGGTGTACCGGTACCGGGTGTGGAACATCTCCGGCAGCAGCGCGCCGCACGGTCCGTAGGCGATGCCGAAGATGGCCAGGGTGACCATCATGCCGACGACGAACGCGACCGGCGAGCCGGTGTCGAGCAGCGGGAACAGCGCCAGCGCCCACACGACGGAGAAGCCGCAGGAGATCATGATGACGCGCCGGCGGCCGACCCGGTCGGAGTAAAGGGCGGAGAGCACGATCGCGGCCCCGAAGACGAACGAGGCGGCGATGCCGACGGTGAGGACGAACGGCCGGGAGAAGCCGAGGGTCTTGGTCGCGTAGCTGGTCAGGTACGCGGTGCCCATGTAGAAGAAGGCGAACATGATCGCCAGTGCGCCGGCCGAGAGGAGGATCTCCTTGGTCTGGTAGCGCAGGGCGTCGAGGAACGGCAGGGTGCGCTTCTCGGCCGGGGCGGCGGCGCGGGCCTCGCTCTCGGCCCGGAACACGGGGGTCTCCTCGATGGCGAGGCGCATGTAGAGACCGATGGCCACGAGAACGATGCTGAACAGGAACGGGATTCGCCAGCCGTAGTTGAGGAAGGCCTCGTTGGTGTCGCCGAGGGCCAGGCCGGTGAACAGGAAGGTGGCGCTCGACAGGGCGAAGGCGATGGCGGGGCCGAGCTGCGGGAACATCGCGTACAGGCCGCGTTTGCCCGGTGGCGCGTACTCGGCGGTGAGCAGCGTCGCGCCGGCCCATTCCCCGCCGACGGCGAAGCCCTGCGCGAATCGCAGCAGCACGAGGATGATCGGGGCGGCGACGCCGATCGTCTCGGCACCCGGCAGCAGCCCGATGAGCAGGGTCGAGATGCCCATCAGCAGCAGCGTGGAGACGAGGGTCTTCTTGCGGCCGATGCGGTCGCCGAAGTGCCCGAACAGCATGGCCCCGACCGGGCGGGCGATGAACGCGACGGCGAAGGTCGCGAACGAGGCGACCGTGCCGGCGGTGGCGCCGAGAGCCGGGAAGAACACCGTCGGAAAGACCAGGGCTGCGGCGGTTCCGTAGATGAAGAAGTCGTAGAACTCAATGGTGGTGCCGATGCAGCTGGCGATGGCGACGCGTCGGATGCCGGGTCCACCCGGGGCGGGGGCGGTCGGCGCGGCGGGCTTCTGTCCCGCCGGTACCACGGGGGGTTCGGCCCCCGGTGTCGACACTGTGGTCACGTCTGTCCTCCGTATTTCCGTCCGAGCCGCGGCGGCCCTGCGCCGCGCGATGGAAGGAAAGGTAGTGATCCGTCTCACTCCCCCACTACCCCCGAAAGGGGGGTGGCTGTGAGCCGGATCACGTAGTTCGCCGAACGAAGGACTTGATCGTCGCGGGGCGTCCACCCTGCACCACGCGCGGTTGTCCGCTCGGATTCCGGGACACCCGGTGGCCGAACAACTTTCACGCCGTCTACGCTCCGTTCATGGCGACGACGACCTGGGACCCGCACGCCCCGGGGATCCTGGCACTACCGTCGGGCCGGTACGTCCGGGGCCGTGGCGTCCGACGTCCCCTTCCGGCCGGACCGCTGCCCGCCCTCGGGGTGTACCTCGCGGGCCGGACGCCGCCGGCGGTCCCGTGGGACGCCCGGTGGATCCGGTGGCCCGACTTCCGCCTCCCCACCGACCCCGGCGCTGCCCGCCGGATACTGCACGAGGCGTGGCAGCGGTGCGCGACCGAACGCGTCGAGGTCGCCTGCGGCGGTGGCCGGGGGCGCACGGGCACCGCCCTGGCCTGCCTCGCGATCCTCGACGGCGTACCGCCCGGCGAGGCCGTCGCCTATGTGCGCGAACACTATTCGCACCGGGCGGTGGAGACGCCGTGGCAGCGGCGCTTCGTCGCTGCGTTCCGGTGACCGGCGGCGCCGGTCAGCGGCCGGCGGCGCCGGTGAGTTCGGCGCGCATCTCGCTCCACACGGTCGCGTACGAGTCGATGTTCGGCGCCGTCGCCCACGCCAGCGCGCCGGACTTGATCTTCCCGAGCGCCTCGGCGAACAGGTCCTGATACCGCGACAGGCGCGGAACGAACGCCGACACGTCGTCGAAGAGGTTCTGCGCCTTGCGATCCAGCTCGATCAGTTCGTCGAGGAAGTTGGCGGATTCCGGGTCGGCGAGCAGCGCGGAGAGCTCTTCGTCGAGCGGGCCGAACTGCTCGAACAGCTCCGCGAGAGAATCCTCGTCGATCGAGACGCGCTCCGCGTCGAGCTGATCGGTCAGTTCCGCGACCCCTGCGTCGGTCAGGGAGATGCCGTTGCCGGTCTCCTTCGCCTTGCCCTGCGTGACCAGCGCGTCGTACGCCGCCCGCCCGGACGCGACCGACACCCCCAGATGCGCCGCGATCATCTCGGCGGTGACGGTCTCCTTCAACCGCACCGTTTGCAGCAGAGCCAGCTCGTCGACATTGCCAGCGAACGCCATCGTGTCTTCTCCTCGTCGCCCGGTCGCGGGCGGTACGTGTCACCCGGTCGGGCGGAGTACATGATTTGGCGCTTCCGGTCGCGATGTCAACCGCCCACGCGGGTACGTCACACTCTCGCCCCTACAACTCCCCCACCGTCGCGGAATCGAGCCGGTCCGCCCGCGTCGTGTCCTTCAGGTCCACACCGGAACGCCCGAGCCGGCGCGCCCCGTCGACCAGCCCCGCGACGACACGCGCGGCCGCGGCGTACCCGAGTCCCTCCGGGGGGTGGATGTTGGACACGCAGTTCCGCTCGGCGTCGGCCCGACCGGGACGCGGCTCGTGGGTCAGGTACACCCCGAGGCTGTCGGCGACCGACAACCCGGGCCGCTCCCCGATCAGGACCAGCAGCGTGCGCACCCCCAGGGCGGCGCCGATGTGGTCGCCCAGCGCCACCCGTGCCGACGTCGCGATCACCGGCGGCGCCACGGACAGGTGCCGCGGCAGGGCCGCCACGACGGCCTCGAGCAGGGCGACGCCGTGCTCGGCCAGGGCTCGCGGCGAGAGCCCGTCGGCGAGGACCACCCCGACGTCGGCGCCGGTGCCGGGGACCGCGGACAGATCCTCGGGCAGGCGGCCCAGGTCCGGGCGGCGCAGGTACTCGCCGCGATCGCTCACCCGGCTGGTGACGACGATCGGCGCGCCGAGTCCGACGCGTTCGACGTCGGTGGCCAGCGCCGGCACGTCGAGGGGCTGGTGCACCGCGTCGCGGGCCGCGGCGTGCGCGGCCCGGAACTCGAGCACCCGAGCGGTCGGGAGGCCGTCGCCGGCCCGGCCGAGCCCGATGCGGGCCTGGGTCGCCGACCGCAGCGGTGCCCAGAAGTCACGGTCGACGGACCCGCTCACGCCGCACCTCCCGCGAGGGCGCGCAGCGGGGAGGCCGCCGCGTCCACCGGCAGGATGTGCCCGGCTCCGTCCACCATGCCGAGACCGGAGAGCCACCGCTCGAACTCGGGGGCGGCGCGCAGGCCCAGCGCGCGACGCACGTACAGCGCGTCGTGGAACGACAGGCTCTGGTAGCCGAGCATGACGTCGTCGGCTCCGGGCACCGCGATGACGAACGCGGCGCCGGCCACCCCGAGCAGGGTCAGGAGGGTGTCCATGTCGTCCTGGTCGGCCTCGGCGTGGTTGGTGTAGCAGACGTCCACGCCCATCGGCAGGCCCAGCAGCTTGCCGCAGAAGTGGTCCTCGAGGCCGGCCCGAACGATCTGCTTGCCGTCGTAGAGATATTCGGGGCCGATGAACCCGACCACCGTGTTGATCAGCAGCGGGTCGAGCGCCCGGGCGACGGCGTACGCGCGGGTCTCGAGGGTCTGCTGGTCGACGGGGCGTCCGCCCGTGCCGAGGTGCGCGCCGGCCGACAGCGCCGAGCCCTGCCCCGTCTCGAGGTACATGACGTTGTCGCCGACGGTGCCGCGCCCCAGAGCGCGACCGGCCTCGTTCGCCTCCCGCAGCAGAGCCAGGTTCACGCCGAAGCCGGCGTTCGCCCCCTCGGTGCCGGCAATGGACTGGAACACCAGGTCCACCGGGGCACCGGCCTCGATGAGGCCGAGCGTGGTCGTCACGTGGGACAGGACGCAGGACTGCACCGGGATGTCGAAGCGCAGCCGCATCTCGTCGAGCAGGTGCAGCAGGTCGGCGGTGGCCTGTGGCGAGTCCGTGGCCGGGTTGATGCCGATGACGGCGTCGCCGCAGCCCATCAGCAGCCCGTCGAGGGTCGCGGCGGCGATGCCGCGTGGATCGTCGGTGGGGTGGTTGGGCTGCAGCCGGGTGCCGAGCCGGCCGGGCAGTCCGACGGTGGTGCGGAACGCCGAGGTGACCTCGATCGCGCGGGCCACCGCGATCAGGTCCTGGTTGCGCATGAGCTTGCTGACGGCGGCGACCATCTCGGGGGTCAGGCCGGGCGACATGGCGGCGAACGCCGCGGCCGCATCGGTTTTCGTGACGGTGTCGAGAAGCAGGTCGCGCAGTCCCCCGACCGTCAGGTGCTGCACGGACCGGTAGGCGTCGCGGTCGTGATCGTCGAGGATCAGCCGGGTGACCTCGTCGGTCTCGTACGGCACCACCGGCTCGGCGAGGAACACGTCGAGCGGGATGTCGGCGAGGACCCACTGCGCGGCCGCACGCTCGGCGTCGGATTCGGCCGCGCAGCCGGCGAGTTCGTCGCCGGAGCGGCGCGGGGTGGCCTTGGCGAGCAGGTCGACGAGGCCGTCGAAGGTGTAGGTGGTGCCGGCGAGATGCTGGGTGTAGACGCTCACTTCAGCTCGGCCTCCGCCTCGGCGAGCGCGGCGAACTCCTCGTCGGGCGAGTTCGCCACCAGCCGGTGCCGGCTGTAGAGCCCGAAGTAGGCCATGAACGCGGCGAAGGCACCGAGGGTCCACAGGGCGGCGACGGGATCGACCAGGAAGGTGGCCACGACGGCGGCCGCGGCCACGACCAGCGCGAAGGAGGTGGTGACGACGCCGCCGGGGGTGCGGTAGGGCCGCGGCATGTGCGGTTCGCGCCGGCGCAGCACGATGTGGCTGACCATCATCAGCACATAGCTCACCGCGGCGCCGAAGACGGCCATGTTGAGCAGCATCGCTCCCTCGCCGGTGAGCGAGAGCGCGAACCCGATCACGCCGGGGACGATCAGCGCCAGCATGGGCGCCTTGCGCTTGTTGGTCAGCGACAGGCTCGTGGGGAGGTACCCGGCGCGGGAGAGCGCGAACGTCTGCCGCGAGTACGCGTACATGATCGAGAAGAAGCTCGCGATCAGGCCGGCGAGCCCGATGTAGTTGACCACCTTCGCTGCGCCGGTGTCGCCGAGGGCCTCGACGAGCGGGTTACCGGATGTGGACAGGGCGTCGGCGCCGAGCGCGCCGGTGGCCAGGAACAGCACGGTCGCACCGGTGACGAGCAGCACCAGCATGGACACGATGATGCCCTTGGGCACGTTCTTCTCCGGCTCGGTCGCCTCCTCGGCGGCCAGGGGCACACCCTCGACGGCGAGGAAGAACCAGATCGCGAACGGCACGGCCGCCCAGATGCCGAACAGGCCGAAGGGAAGGAACGACGACGCTCCGGCGGCGGTCTCGTCGACGGCGATGTCGGTCAGGTTCGCGGTGTCGAACAGCCCGACGGCGGAGACGGCGAACACCACGAGCCCGACGAGAGCGATCGCCGTGATCACGAACATCGCCTTGAGCGCTTCGCCGGCGCCGGTGAGGTGGATGCCGATGAACACCGCGTACACGGCGAGATAGATCCACCATCCGTCGGTGATGCCGAACAGGTTCAGCGACTCGACGTACCCGCCGATGAACGTGGCGATCGCGGCCGGGGCGATCGAGTACTCGATGAGAATTGCTGTGCCGGTGGCGAATCCACCCCACGGTCCGAGGGCGCGGCGCGCGAAGGTGTAGCCGCCGCCGGCGGCGGGCAGCGCGGAGGACAGCTCGGCCATGCCGAGCACCATCGCGAAGTACATGGCCGCGATGACCACCGAGGCGACGAGCAGACCACCGAATCCGCCCTCGGCCAGGCCGTTGTTCCAGCCGGCGTAGTCACCGGAGATCACGTAGCTGACGCCGAGGCCCGCGAGCAGCACCCAGCCCGCCGAACCCTTTCTCAGAGTGCGCTTTTCGAGATACGCACGACTCTCGGCGTGGAAGTCCGCGCCGTCGTGGTGGGCCGGGGTCTCGGCCCCGGTCCTGGGCGGGTCGGTCAACGACATGATCTCTCTTCTCGACGGAGGATGGCGACGTGTCGAGCGGGCACGTCGAGGACACCGCGCGTACTCACGGTACGAGCGGTAGGTACACACCGCGTCAGTACGCGGTCACGGAAGTGTTACGAGGAGGCGCCCCGGGGCGTCGGCACCGGGCACGCGTCGGCGGCCTCGGCCACGACGGTCGGCTCGGCGGCCGGCTCCGGACGGGCGCCGGCGGCCCACCGCTTGCCGAGCAGGGGTGTGTCGCGGGCGAGGGCGTCGTTCTCGTCGGCGGTGAAGGCGCGGCCGCGGCTGAGGAAGCGCAGCCCCTCGGGCGATTCCAGGCTGAACCCGGAGCCGCGGCCGGGCACCACGTCGAGAACGAGCTGCGTGTGCTTCCACGCCTCGAACTGGGACCCGGAGATCCACACCGGGACGGCGTCGGCGCCCGCGGGCAGGTCACCGGCCGTCGCCCCCACCTTCAGCCGCAGGTCCAGCACCCCCAGCAGCACGTCCAGGTCGCCGACGACGAAGTCGCCGTCCGGGTAGCACATCGGCGCCGACCCGTCGCAGCAGCCGCCGGACTGGTGCATCATCAGCGGCCCGTGCCGCTCGGCGAGACGGCGCAGGAGAGCAACCGCGTCGGCGGTGGCGACGAGGCGGAGCGGGACGGACATGGGGTGCCTTCCGGTTGTCGGCTTGCGCCTCCCCCGAGCGAATGTATCGCTCACCTCGACTGATCGAGTGGGCGATACATTCGCTCGACTCGGGGCAGGGCGGAATGGGAACGGCGCCTGCCACGTCGCAGGGGGGATGACGTGACAGGCGCCGGGTCTTCGGATCAGAAGAAGCCCTGGGCCTTCGGCGCGTAGGACACCAGGAGGTTCTTCGTCTGCTGGTAGTGGTCGAGCATCATGTGGTGGTTCTCGCGGCCGATGCCGGACTGCTTGTAGCCACCGAACGCCGCGTGCGCCGGGTACTGGTGGTAGGTGTTGGTCCACACCCGGCCGGCCTGGATGGCGCGGCCGGCCCGGTAGGCGACCCCGCCGTCGCGGGACCAGACGCCGGCTCCGAGGCCGTAGAGGGTGTCGTTGGCGATGGAGATGGCGTCGTCGAAGTCCTGGAAGGACGTCACGGAGACCACCGGTCCGAAGATCTCCTCCTGGAAGATGCGCATCTTGTTGTGGCCGCTGAACACCGTCGGCTGGACGTAGAAGCCGCCGGACAGATCGCCGCCGAGGTCGGCGCGCTCGCCGCCGGTGATCACCTGCGCGCCTTCGCTCTTGCCGATCTCGATGTAGGACAGGATCTTCTCGAGCTGATCGTTCGACGCCTGGGCACCGATCATCGTGTCGGTGTCGAGCGGGTCGCCCTGGCGCACGGCCTTCGTGCGCACCGCGGCCAGCGACAGGAAGTCGTCGAAGATGTCCTGCTGGACCAGGGCGCGCGACGGGCAGGTGCACACCTCGCCCTGGTTGAGGGCGAACATCGTGAAGCCCTCGAGCGCCTTGTCCTGGTAGTCGTCGTTGACCGAGAGCACGTCGGAGAAGAAGATGTTCGGGCTCTTGCCGCCGAGCTCGAGGGTGACCGGGATCAGGTTCTGCGAGGCGTACTGCATGATCAGGCGGCCGGTGGTGGTCTCGCCGGTGAACGCGATCTTGCGGATGCGCGGGCTCGAGGCCAGCGGCTTGCCGGCCTCGACGCCGAAGCCGTTGACGATGTTCACCACGCCCGGGGGCAGCAGGTCGCCGATGACGGAGATCAGGTACAGGATCGAGGCGGGCGTCTGCTCGGCCGGCTTGAGGACGACGGCGTTGCCGGCGGCCAGGGCGGGGGCGAGCTTCCACACGGCCATCAGGATCGGGAAGTTCCACGGGATGATCTGGCCGACGACGCCGAGCGGCTCGTGGAAGTGGTAGGCCACGGTCTCGGCGTCGATCTCGGAGATCGAGCCCTCCTGCGCCCGGATCGCGCCCGCGAAGTAGCGGAAGTGGTCGATCGCCAGCGGGATGTCGGCGTTGAGGGTCTCGCGGATCGGCTTGCCGTTGTCCCAGGTCTCGGCGAGGGCGATCGACTCGAGGTTCTCCTCGAGGCGGTCGGCGATCTTGTTGAGCAGGATGGAACGCTCGGCGACGGACGTCTTGCCCCAGGCCGGCGCGGCGGCGTGGGCGGCGTCGAGGGCCAGCTCGATGTCTTCCTCGGTGGACCGGGCCACCTCGGTGAACGGCTGACCGGTGACCGGGGTGACGTTCTCGAAGTACTGACCCTTCACAGGCGGTACCCACTGGCCGCCGATCCAGTTGTCGTAGCGGGACTGGAAGGACATCAGGGCGTCGGGCGAGCCGGGACGGGCGTACACGGTCATCGGTGTTCACTCCTCGGATGGTCTGGCACCCCCCATGCGGGGCGTGTGATCCGGAACACTACGAACGTGTGGGTTGCAACTACGTTGCGTAGCTCCGAACCTCAGATCCCGAGCTGACGGTCCAGCAGCTCGATCCGGGCCTTGACCTGGGCGAACAGCGTCGAATGCGGATCGAGGGTGGTCAGGTACGCCTCCCACGCGGCGATGTCGTCGCGCCCGTGCACCGACGCGGTCCACCGCGCGAGCAACTGGGCGTCGCCGGCCCGGAGCAGCGCGGCCTGCACCCGGGCGCGCAGCTCGTCCCGGATCTCCTCGATGCCGGGCGCGGCCGATCCGGGCAGCACCGGTCCGGCATACAGACGCACCGCCGTCGCCACATCGCCGCGGTCGAGTGCGCCGCGGACCTCCGCGACGTCGGTGACGAGTTCGCCCAGGAGCCGGTATGGGCGCGAGCCGAGCCCCTCGGGTCCGAAAACCTTTCGCAGGCGCGACATCTCGGCACGGATGGTGACGGAGTCGAGCTCGGCCTCGTCGAGCAGCACCGCAAGCCGGTCCGAGCTCAGGCCCTCGGGGTGTTCGGCGAGCAGCAGCAGGATCTCGGCGTGGCGCTGGGAGAGCGGGATCCGTTCGCCGTCGCGGTGCAGAGTGGGCCGGCCCGACCCGAACGTGTCGAGGCTCGTCCGGGCAGCCGACAACAGCCGCGGCGAGCTGAGCAGGTGCAGCCGCAGTTCCGACTCCGCGGCGGCGACCGTGGCCCGCACGAGCTGCAACACCTCCGGCGCGGCGACGCGGAGCCCACCGGTGATGTCGATGGCGCCGAGGATCCGGCCGGTGCTCGGGTCGTGCACCGGCGCGGCCGAGCAGCTCCATTCGTGCACGGTGCGGTTGAAGTGCTCGGCGGCGACGATCTGGACCGAGTGGTCGACAGCGAGAGCGGTGCCGGGCGCGTTGGTGCCCACCCGCTCCTCACTCCAGTCGGCGCCCTCGACGAAGCTCATCGACAGCGCCCGGTCACGGGCGGCGTGATCACCCTCGACCCACAGCAGCCGGCCCTGTTCGTCGCTGATCGCGACGAGCAGCCCGCTGTCGGCGGCGTCCTCCACCAGCAGCTTGCGCACGACGGGGCGGATCAGCGCCATCGGGTGCCCGGCCCGGTACCGCTCGAGGTCCAGGCCCGTGAGCAGGCTCGGCTGTTCGACGGCGTCGGGACTGATGCCGTTCCTGCGGCTGCGCAGCCAGGATTCGCGGACCACCGAGCGCACGGAGGCAGGTACGACCGACGTGTCGGCCGCGTCGAGGAACGAGCTGTGCGCCGAGGACGCGCGTTGCGCCAGCTGCGACGGGTCGTCGCCGGGCCGCAGCGCCACCCAGGGGTTGGCCGAGCCGGATCGTTCGTCGGTCATGCGCTGCTGCTCATCTGCCGGTTCCTCCTCCGAACAACTGTAACCCGAGTCACAAGCACGTCCGGGTGCCCACCCGTTCGGCCAGCATCACGGCCGTCGCGTGCGGCCCACGGCTGGGCACCTGCGGGAACACGGACGTGTCCACGACGCTCAGCCCCTCGGCGGCGTGCACCCGGCACCGCTCGTCGACGACGGCCGAGGCGTCGCCGCCCATCCGGCAGCTTCCGGACAGGTGCAGCGACGTCCCGAGGTGCCGCTCGAGCCACGCGTCGCCGGGGTCGAATGCGTCCGGGTCGAGGCCGGTGCGGTCGACGACGTCCGGCATCGCCGCGAGCAGGTGCGCGGCGCGCGCCACCCCCTCGCGCAGGTCGGCACGGTCGGCCGGGTCGTCGAGGTAGCGGTAGTCCAGCAGCGGCGGCCGGAACGGGTCGGCCGGGTCGAGCCGGATCGCGCCGCGGCTGCGGGGCCTCGTGAGCACCACCCCCAGGACCGGGTCGGCGACGCCGCTACCGGGGACGGACGCGGCGAACGGTGCGGTGTAGGGGCGCAGCTCGAGGTTGCCGGCGTGCAGGACGACCTGCAGCACGGGGGCCGGCCCGGGCAGCGGTGCGCGGTACCGGTAGGGGACGGCGACCTCCGGATGGTCGGTGTAACCCGTGCCCACACCGGGGATCTCGATCCGGGGGGTGATGCCGTGACGGGTGAGCTCGGCGCCGTCGCCGATGCCGGAGAGCATGAGCAGCTGCGGGGAGCCGATCGCACCGGCGGCGAGCACGACGTGGCCGGCACCGACGGTCTCGCCGTCCTCGGTCTCGACACCGACTGCGCGCGCGCCCGAGAGCACGACCCGCCGCACGCGCGTTCCCGTGCGCACGGTCAGGTTCGGCCGGGCCAGCGCCGGCAACAGGTACGCGTGGGCGGGTCCGACGCGCATCCCGTCTCGGATGTTGAGCGGGACGGGGCCCACCCCGTCCGGGCCGGGCGCGTTGAGGTCGTCCACACGGCGATGGCCGGCGGCGAGCGCCGCGTCGTGGAACGCGGCGCTGGCCGGGTGCAGCCGCTCCCGGGGCGTGCGGGCGACGGGCACGGGGCCGGCCGCGCCGTGCCATCGCCGGCTCACTCCGGTCTCCACGGCGTCCGCCGCGTCGGCGTCGGTCTCGGTGGCGCGGAAGTGCGGCACCACCCGATCGAACGACCAGGACGGCGGCCATGCCTCGAAGTCGTCCGGGCGGGCCCGCACGAAATACGCGCCGTTCACTGCGCCGGAGCCGCCCAGCAACCGGCCGCGGGCGACGACGGAGCGACGACGTCCGGTCAGCCGGGCCGGGTAGGCGCAGGTCCACGGGCTGTCCGGACCGACGGGCAGGACGGTCGCGTCGAGCACCGCGGGCGGGGTGTCGGCGGTCGTGCGGTAGCCGGGGCCGGCCTCGAGCAGCAGGACCGTCCGGTCGGGGTCCTCGCTGAGCCGGGCGGCCAGCACGCAGCCGCAACTGCCGCCGCCGACCACGACCACGTCGGCGTGCACCGGATCGGCCATGGATGGGGGTACCCCGGCTCAGCCCCGGATGCGGGGCGCGAGCGCCGCCGGATCCCGGGCCTCGACCGCGCCCCACCACAGTCCGGCGCCGTAGGCGATGTCGTCGAGGCGCTTGTAGAACACGTAGCGCAGGGGGTCGAGGCCGCCCTCCTCACGGTGGCCGTACCAGTCCCACAGCCCCTCGGCGACGGCGAAGCCGAGGACCGCGCGACGCACCTTCGGCGAGACCACGGCGGCGACGAGCGTGACCGGCCAGTAGTGCCGGCACAGCGCGGAGGCGACCTGCCACATCCCGCCGACGAACCCCTGCGCGGTGAGCACCGCCGCGATGCGGGTCGGCTGGTCGAGTTCGGTGAACATCCGCCGCAGCCGGAGCATCGTCACCGACAGCGACGCGACCGAACCGACGACGCCGAGGCGGGTGCGGCTCGCGGCGGCCACACACGCGAACAGCATCGACCCCGACATCGACATGGTGGGCACCGAGCCGGGGTGCCGGCTCGCGAGGGGCGCCGCACCCGTGCCGTAGAAGGCCTTGCGGGTGAACCACTTCCGGAATCCGACGCGGTGGTCGTGGGCCACGTGCGCCACCGGTTCGTAGCGCAGCCGCCAGCCGGCCTCCTGCAGCCGCCAGCACAGGTCCACGTCCTCGGCGACGTGCATGGCCTCGTCGAAGCCGCCGGTCGCGGTGAGCACGTCGCGGCGGACGATGATCGCGGCGCTCGGTACGTACGAGACCGGGCTGCCGGACTTGACGGCGGCCTCGCGGCGGCCGAGATCCAGCGACGAGCGCGCGTGTTCGTAGCGCCCCAGGGCGCCCTTGTCGGGCTCGAGCGCGACGACGCGCGGGGCCACCAGGGCCACCGCAGGGTCGGAGAAGTGCCCGAGCATCACCTCGAGCCATCCCTTCCGCGGTACCACGTCCGAGTCGAGGAATGCGACGAACGGCGTTGTGGCGGCGCGCAGTCCGGTGTTGCGTGCCGCGGCCGGACCACGGGATCGCTCGTGCCGCAGCACCCGGACCGACGCCCTGGCCGGGGCGGGCACCGGGACGTCGGAGCCGTCGTCGACGACGATCACCGTCAGTCCCTCGACGGCCGCCAGCAACCGCTCGAGCCCGGCCGTGTTGTTCTTGACGGGAATCACGACGGTGACGTCGGACGTGGCAGGCAGGGCCGTGGGACGGGGGTTTCCGACTCCGGAGTCGAGCAGCCGCCGCGCCACGACGGCGGTCTGCGAGTCGACGACCTTCACGTAGCCGTCGCCGATCATCGCCGCGGCCGCCGGGGCGAGCTTGAGCATGCGGGTGGGCGAGCCGCCGATGAGCACGCGGCCGTCGGAGTAGGCGCGCACCCGCGGGTCGATACGGACGCCGAATCCGTCGGGCAGTCGGGCCGTGCTCGTCAACGGAGTCTTCCTTTCCCATCCGGCTCCCACCGGGTTACCTGTGCCGTTGCTCGATCGACGAGTTCGGCGAACCATCGTGCCCCCTGCGCCGCGCTCGCGGGCGTCGGATCCCCCAGCACGCCGTTCGCGGACACGGCGACGATACCGCCCTCGCGCATCCGTGGCATCAAGTCGGCGAGGGTGCCGGTGTTGCCCATCTCGGCGCGGGCGGTGTCCACCACGCGCGGGTCGAGGTGCAGCAGCAGGCTGGTCTCGGTGACCCCGGCGTGGGCGTCGCCGCCGGGCACGGCGAACGGCAGCCACGCCACGTCGCGGCCCTCGTAGCGCAGCAGGGACACCGCCCTGGTCAGCGGGTGCACGTTGCCGCCGTGCCAGTTGACGAACAGCAGGCGCGCGGCCCACCGGCACACCGAACGACCGTATTCGACGAGGACGGTCTCCATCGCCTCCGCGCCGAGCGAGACGGTGCCGGGGAAGCCCTCGTGCTCGCCGCTGGACCCGTACTCGAGGGCCGGCGCGACGAGCACGCCCGGCAGGGCGGCCGTCAACGCGCGGGCGATGCGGGTGTCGGTGTCGAGCGGTAGGTGCGGCCCGTGCTGCTCGAGCGCGCCGACGGGAACCGCGACCGTGGCCCGGCCCGGTTCGAGGTCGGGCCAGTAGGCGGTGGCGAGTTCGCGGGTCACCGGTCCGATGGTAGGGGTGCACCCTCCGGGTCGCCGTCGGCGGTGGCGAGAGCGCGCTCGACCCGGGCCAGCGCCCCCTGCCAGTGGGCGCGCTGAGCAGCGCGTTCGCCCGGGCCGGCGAGGCGCTCCTGATGGAAGCGGAGCACGGTGCCGCGGGGCGCGGCCGAGACGGCCACCTGCACGGTACTGTCGTGGTTCCAGCCCGCGGGCCGCCAGGTCAGGCGCACCCGGTCCCCCTCGTGGCGGCTGCGCAGCTCCCCCGTGACACCGTCGTCGCTGCGCCACTCGGCACCCGGGGCGCGCGGGACCGTCGCGCCGCGGCCGAGCCACAGCTCGGGTGTGCCGACGAGCAGCCGCCACACCGCGTCGATCGGATGCGGCAGGGTCTTCGACACCCCGATCTGCCATCCGGCGTCCTTCGTCTGTCCGACCGGCATCACTTCTCCTTCTTCCGATGGGCACGAACCTTGTCACGGTTGCCGCACCGCGCCATCGAGCACCAGCGCCGCGTTCCCGCGCGGGAGGTGTCGGCGAAGACGATGGCGCAGTCGTCGGCGGCGCACCGCTTGATGCGCTCGGCGTACGGACCGGTCAGCAGGCCGATCGCGTCGCGGGCCAGCGTCGACAGCACCTGACTGCCGGTGACGGGAGTGACCACGCCGGGCGGGCGCAGCTGCGGGGCGATGTCCGGCCGGGCGGCGGCCGCGTCGAGGGCGGCACCGTCGGCGGCCGCCGGCCCGTCTCCGTCCGCAGACCGGTTCGCGGTGCGCCACAACACCTCGCGTAGTTCCTTGGCGCGGATCAGATCCTCGGCGGTGACGTCGACCGCTGCCGCGGCGACGGCCCGCCCGAGCAGGTGCGTCGCGACCCAGCGCGCGAGGTCGCCCGGGGCGTGCAGCGTCTCCCACCGGGCCCGCTCCCCCTCGCCGCCGGTGTAGAGCAGATCCAGGCACGGCGCTCCGGTGTCGACGACGAACTCGGTGCCCTCGGCGGAGCGCATGTCGACCCGACTCACGTAACTACATTAACCAGTTACACGTCCTTACGAGGAGTTTCCGTCCGTTCGGCGGTCGGTGCGGACAGAATCGAGACACCGCAAGCGGAAGGCAGGCCGATGAGCAAGCTGCTGTACTCGGCGACGATGTCGGTCGACGGATTCATCGCCGGTCCCGGCGGCGACATGTCGTGGCTGGTGCCGTACCTCGGACCGGATCCGGCGATCGACGAACTCGTCGGCGAGATCGGCGCGCTCCTCGTCGGCAGCCGCACCTTCCGCGGCGACGACCCGCACAAGGGCACACCCGCCGAGGGCGAGGCGTTCGGTGGCGGCTGGAGCGGACCGCAGTTCGTGCTCACCCACCACCCTCCGGCCGAGCCGGTCCCGGGCGTGACGTTCGTCGGTGACCTCCACGCGGCCGTGGCCGCGGCCACCACGGCCGCGGGCGGGAAATACGTCAACGTGCTCGGCGCCGACGTCGCCCGGCAGTGCCTCGAGGCCGGCCTGCTCGACGAGATCTTCGTCTGCATCGCGCCGGTCCTGCTCGGCGACGGCGTCCGGCTGTTCGACCGCCCGGGCGGAACCCCGCTCGCGCTGGAACGTCTCGTCGCGACCCGCGGGCCCGTCGCGACCGACATCCGGCTGCGGGTCGTGCGGTGAGGCCGCTATCCACCTTCGACAGGACTCTCGTCGCCGGACGGCGGAGGGAGCCGGATCCCGGCGACGAGGCCGTGATGATCGGAGCCGGGCAGCTCGATCCGTTCGAGGGCGGTCGCCGTGGCGCCCCGCGTGAGGATGTGATCGATCCCGACGAGGGCCGGGTAGCGGCGGTCCGCCGGATACGTCGGCACGAGCCCGCCGCCGACCCGGTCCGCGGCGTGCACGTACCCGTCGTCGAGCAGGTCGCGGAAGCGGGTGTGCGAGTACGTCGCGTTGAAGTCCCCGCTGACCACGACCGGGGCCGTGCCGGACACCGACTCGAGCTCCGCGTCCAGTCGTTCCAGCTCGGCCGCCCACGCCGGAGCGGGTGTCAGGTACGGCGGTGCGGGATGCACCGCGTACAGGATCAGCGGGCGTCCGGGACCGGTGTCCAGAGTCGCGGTCAGGTTCGTCGGCCCGAACCCGTCGAGCTTCCGGCCGGCCGAGACGGGAAACCTGCTGTAGATCCCGGCGCCCGCACCGCCGGTCGGCGTCGGGGCCAGGAAGCGATGCGGTAGCAGGTCGTCGAGCCCCGCGACCTGCAGCGCGGCCACCGCGCCGTCGGTCAGCTCCTGCACGGTGAGGACGTCGATCTGTCGCTCGCGCACCGTCCGGACCAGCGCATCGGAGTCGGCCTGCCCGACCATGAGATTGGCCTGCATCACGCGGATGGTGGGACCGGATGCGGCGTCCGGCCCGTCGCCCGGGACGCCGGGCAGGTACAGCGGTCCCAGGGTCCATGCGCCGGCCGCGACGACGACGAGTGCCGACGCCAGCAGTACCGGTCGCCGGGCGAGCGCGGCGGCGATCGCGCCCGCCACCGTCCCGAGCAGCAGGTACGGACCCAGCGACGCCCATGCGATCACGGCGTTGTTCTCCACGTCCGACGCGAAGGCCATGAGCGCGGTGAGCCCTGACGCCGTCGTGACGACCGCGAAGAGGACGGCGATCCGTCGCGCCGGCGGCGGCCTCACCATCCGGCGTGACGGTAGGGCCGGATTCTGCGGCGGGGCCGTACCCGCAGCAGGTGCCGCCGCCACAGGGCTCGGCGCCCCTGCACCACCACCGCGGGCGGCGGCTCCGAGGCAGGGACCGATTCCGAGTCAGGGACCGCACACGCCCGATCGATCGCCTCGAGCGCGGTGGCCAACGCCTCCGCGTCCCCACCGACGTCCGGGTGCAGCCGTTCGGCCGCGGTCCGGCGCGCCCGGCGGCGTTCGCGCTCTGCTTCGCTCACCATCATCACAACCTCGCATGCCGCAACCGCGCCGAGTTGCCGACCCCGATCCGGGACACCCGCCGGCACCGTGACCGGGCAAAGCCGGCGTGCCGCCGGCGATCCTCGGTATCGCGGGCCTCCCTCCGGGGCGGGAGTGTGCAGCGACGTCCGCGCCCCGAACACACCCGCGTCCGTGATTCCGGCGCGCGGGGGGGGCCGCGTCGCCGAGGGCCTCATCGGCGGGCTCAGTTGTTCGGACCGAGGCTCGGCCGGTCGTCCGTCGTCGGAGGAACAGTCGGTTCCATGGCCGCCGGAGCGGATGCCGCAGCCTCGGTCAGCGGTACACCGGGGGCAGTGCCGGTGCCCGTACCCGAACCCCGGTGGGCCGCCTTCTTCGCCAGCGCCTCGACCCTGTGCTGCACCTGAGGCACCTTGTCCTTCGCGGTCTGCGTCGCACCGCTCACCTTCTCGTGCACCGCGGGGTTGTGCCAGAGGCCGAGGGACTGATCCCTCATCTTCTCGTAGGTCTGCCGCCCGGCACGGGTACCGAGGACGAAGCCCACGGCCGTCCCGGCGGCGAAGATCACTGCTCGGACCATGATTTCTCTCCCTTGTTGGACGAGTGCCGAGATTCGATTCGAAGGCCGCGACGAATTCCTACGGACCGGCCGCCTCTACCCGGTCGGCACCGCCACCGCCGCGGGTACGGCAACCGACGGCGTGTGTCCCGGCGCAGACCAGCACTACGACCACCGCCCACAGCAGTGATCCGAACACCCATATGCCGACGGTGATCCCGCTGCCCACCCACAGGCCGTCGAGCACCGCGATCGACAACGGCCGCAGCACCAGCGCGTCCTCGTCACCGACAGCTTTCCCCTGCATTCGACCGCTCCTCGCCCTGTCCCCCTGTGAACCGCGAGCCCCTGACCCTTCTCAGCGCCGTCCCCTCACCCCGCAACCGCGATCGATCCCCCTGTCCTGGGAAGCCGATCCGAGGTAAGCCGGCCACCCCGTTGCCATCCGGAAACTGCTGGGGCAAGACCGAGTTCAGGACCGGAGAGGTGGTGGTACCGATGTCGCCGCGCACGTGGATCGCCGGAGGCCGCCCGATTCGTCGATCCACCGCCGTATCGAACTGCTCGTGCCCGAGATCTCACCGAGCGCCCCGCCGAGGTCCGCACCGGCCCGTGCGCGAATACAACAGCACCATCGCAACCCTCCGGTCCCGGTCCCCTGCCAGGACCGGCCTGGCACGTGGCCCTGCAACACATCCCGGAGTCGGCGACCGCCCGCCCTGTCACCCGTCACAACGATAGAGCAGGCAGCGGGGCTGTCGCAGAGGAACGGAGCCCACATATTCTGGGCGGACCCTGGACTCGCCGGTAGTCCGCGCGGCAGCACGGGCGGGCCGAGGTCGCCGACAATGTCGTTGTCGGGATCGTCGTTGTCGGGATCGTCGTTGCCGGGATCGCCCGCACCGGCGCGTCCGGGGACACCACGGCGACGACAGGATCGGAGGGCCGGAAGTGGTTGTCACGACACTCGGCCGACGTCGGATCCTCGGCTACCGGGCCGCGGCCCAGGGACTCGACCGGACCTCCGCCGGGCGAGATCGGGTGCTTGCGCTCGGGGTCCAGGACACCCCGTACGGATCGGCCCGCGACGCGCTCGCCGCACGATCGGACGACGCCGCGGCAGAACATGATTCACTCGTCCTCGTATGGTCGTGGCGCGGGGCGCCGCACCTGCATCGGCCCGGGGATCTCGCGTTTCTCGCCGCGGCCCTCTGGCCGGTGAACGACACCGACGCCACGACACGTATCGGGACCGGGCAGATCCGCGAGGGCGCCCAGCGCGGCCTGCGCGCATTCACCGAGGCGGCCGAGGCCATGGGCGCCGCGCTCACCGGCCCGATGACCAAGGGAGAGCTGAGTGCGGCGGTCAGCGCGGCGGTTCCCGCCGACCTCACCTATCACTGCCCCTCGTGCAGAACCCGACACATCTCCGGTGCGCTGTTCCAGCAGGTCGGTCTCGCGGCGCGCGTGCGGGTCTGCCCACAGGGCCGCAGCACCCACCTCGACGTCCTGCCCGAAGGGATCGGACCCGATGCGGTGCCCGAGCGCGCCGAGGGCACCGCTGCCGCCCTGCACCGGTACGCCGACGTGCTGGCGCCGGTCACACCGGCCGGGCTGGCGGCCTTCCTGGGCACCGACATCGCAACGATTCGCGCGGTCCTGCCCGACGATCTGGTTCCGGTGAACGGCCCGGCCGGGAAGGGCCTGGTGCCGGCCTCGGCGGTCGCTGACCTGGACGGGGCCGCCGACGTGCGAGCGACCCGCCTGCTGCCGCCCGGCGATCCGTGGCTGCAGGCCCGGGACAGAGAGTTCCTGGTCCCGGACCGAGCGCGCCGGAAGGCGATCTGGCGCCCGATCGGCAGCCCCGGTGTCGTCCTCGTCGACGGGGAGATACGAGGGATCTGGCGGGCGAGGGCCACGCCCCGGGACACGCTCGCGGTGTTGGTCGAGCCGTTCGAGCCGCTGTCCGTGCGGACGCGGGACGAACTCGAGGCCGAGGCACAGCGACTGGCCCGCGCCCGGGAGCGCACCGGCGCGACCGTGGGGTATGCCGGCTGACGATCCGGCGACCGCGCCCGGACGTGCCACCGGATGTCGGGGTCGCCGTCGACAATGAACCGGTACCCCTGTCGATCCGGCCCCGTCCCGTTCGTCGTCATGTCGTACGGCAACCCTGCCGCACAGGACACTCACCCAACGAGAGGTGCTCACCATGAAGTACATGCTGCTGATCAACGCCGCATCGGCCGACGCGAGCGACCAGTGCAGCGTCGAGGAGTGGATGGTCTACGACAAGCAGATCCAGGAGACCGGAATCGTCGTTGCCTCGGAGTCGCTCGCGGACCTGACCACCGCGACGACCGTGCGGGTCGGCCCCGACGGTGCGCGTGCCGTCACCACCGACGGGCCGTTCGCCGAGACGCGCGAGGTCCTCGGGGGCTTCTACGTCGTCGACGTGCCCGACCTCGACGTCGCGCTGGACTGGGCGGCCCGCTGTCCCGGGGCGCGCGGCGGCGGATCCGTGGTGGTGCGGCCGATCGCCGACTTCGGGCAGTGACCGCGACGGACGGGCCGGGCGCCGGCGCCCGGGTCGACGCCGCCGTGGAAGCGGTGTTCCGGGAGGAGCGCGGTCGGCTGCTCGCCGCGCTCGTCCACCGCTTCGGCGACCTCGACCTGGCCGAGGACGTCGCCGCCGAGGCGATCGAGGCGGCGCTGGTGCACTGGCCCGTCCGGGGCGTACCGGCCAAGCCGGGGGCCTGGCTGCTGACGACGGCGCGGCGCAAGGCCGTGGACCGGCTCCGGCGGGATCAGGTGTACGCCGCCCGGCTCGCCGTTCTGCAGGTGGATTCGGAACGGGCCGCCCCCTCCCGCACCCCGGACACCGGCAGTGAGATGCCCGACGAACGCCTGCAGTTGTTCTTCACCTGTGCCCACCCGGCGCTGCCGGCCGAGGACCGGGTGGCACTGACCCTGCGATGCCTGGCCGGGCTCGAGACACCCGAGGTGGCGCGCGCCTTTCTCGTCCCGACCGCGACGATGGCCCAGCGGATCGTACGGGCGAAGAAGAAGATCCGGCAGGCCCGCATCCCGTTCCGGGTGCCGGATCCGGACGAGTTGCCGGAGCGACTGCCGGGCGTGCTACAGGTGCTCTACTCGGTCTTCACCGAGGGATACGTAGCCAGCTCGGGGCCGGACCTGCAACGTCTCGACCTCGCCGAGGAGTCGATCCGGCTGGTCCGGATCCTGCGCCGACTGCTGCCCGGCGAGCGGGAGGTGACCGGGCTGCTCGCTTTGATGCTGCTGATCCATGCGCGACGCGCCGCCCGGACCGGCCCGGACGGCGAGATCGTTCTGCTCGCGGATCAGGATCGCGCACGGTGGGACCACGCCCTGATCGCCGAGGGCACCGCCCTCGTGCCCGTGGCGCTGACCGGCGGCCCGCCGGGTCCGTACGGAGTGCAGGCCGCGATCGCGGCGCTGCACGACGAGGCCCCCGACGCCGCATCCACCGACTGGCCGCAGATCGTCGCGCTCTACGACGTCCTGTCCGCCCTGGCACCGTCGCCGGTCGTCGCGGTGAACCGCGCCGTGGCGGTGGCGATGCGCGACGGTCCCGAGGCCGGCCTGGCGCTGCTCGACGCACTCGCCGACGAGCCCCGGCTGCGCGGCTACCACCCGTATTCCACCGCGCGCGGCGAACTGCTGCACCGGCTCGGCCGCGACGACGAGGCCGCCGTCGCCTACCGGCGGGCGCTCGAGCAGGCCGGAACCGAACCCGAACGGGAGCACCTGCGCCGGCGTCTGGACGAGACCGGCCGGTCGTGACCGGGACGAACCCGCGTCCATTCGGGCGCCGACACCGCCCGCACCGGCACCGCCGGTGCAGTTGACCCCGGCCGGCTGCCGGCCGAACATCGCAGCCCGAGCATCGAACCGGCGCTGGTGCCGGCGGTCGGCCCCCGATCGCCTCGGGGGCCGGGGAGGACGGTCAGTGGGGGGCGGCGGTCGACCCACCGGAGCGATTGCCGAACGGATGGCGCCAATCGGGTGAGTTGGACGGCGAGCCCCCGGGCGGCGGCGGGACGGCGCTGCCGGGCTGCGGTGCGGAGGGCTGCGGTGCGGAGGACCGGTCGTACTCGTGCCTCGCAGCGGTGGTCTCGAGACGGGATTCTTTCAGTTCGCGGCGAGCGAGCCGACCTCGACGCGAGGTCCGCTGCGCACCGGCGAGCAGGAGACTCAGCCCGACCGCTCCGATCGCACCGACGACGATGCCGTAGAGGAACAGTGCCCCGGTCGAACCGGTGACGTGGTACCCGAAGACGACGAAGCTGTCGTCGGTCAGTGCATGGGCGGCGCCGGTGTTGCCCAACACCCCGGCCACACCGATGATCACGGCGGCGAGGAGAACGACGAGTCCGAAGATGATGAGCATGACGGCCTCCATGGCCAGGGGAGTGTGTATCTCTCCAGTCAACGCCGGGTTCGCACCGTTGTCGACCCGGCTGTCGTGGAAGTCGTTGCTCCTGCGGCTAGCCGTCGAAGCCGCTGCGGGCGGCCCAGCCCGACGCGGCGAACGACTGTCGCAGGGCGGCGCGCAGGTCCGCTTCACCCGCAAGGGCTTTCATCGCGGACCGGTACTCGTGCGGGCGCCGGCCGACGAGTGCGGCGAACCCGGCACAGTGGCGCAGGAGCGCGGCGAACAGCGCCTCCTGGGACTGCAGCGGCAGCGGCGGCGCCCCCGGCGGCGCGAGGGCGCCCCACTTCGAGACGTACACGCCGAAGGACGCCGGCCGCTGTCCGCCGTCGATCTCCAGCCGGCACTCGTCCGCGGTCACGGTGCGTCGCGTGTAGTTCGGCTCCGTCGCATCGAGGCACGCGAGCTGGTCTCGGTCGAGCAGCGACGCGAACACCGGGGTGCCGGTCCCCGGCCGCCGGAACGCGGTCGCCGCAACGTAGCCGGGCACGCTGACGTGGGCGCTGTGCCCGACGGCGATGCCCTCGACCGTCGCGCGCAGGAACGGCACGGTGGTGTCGACGTTTCCGGCCGTGAACTTGCGTCGCACGACCGCCGGGCACGCGTTCGAGCCCACCGCGACGACGAGGTGCCGGTCGCCGACGCCGGCGACGCCGGCCCGGCGCAGCGCCTCGTCGAGCGTCGAGTCCTCGCGCCCGTCCAGCCGTGCCGCACCGAGGCCGGCTCCCGGCAGGGGACGTGCCCGGTGATAGCCGTCCTCCCGGAGCAGGCCACTGCCCGGCGCGGCCGTCCCGGGATAGAGCCAGGGGGCGGCCGCGAAATCACCACAGTCCGTTCCGGCGGCAGAAGCCACCTTCCCAGTATGGCGCCGCGAACGCGCGGTACCCTCCGGCCGTGCAGATCGAACCGCGTCCCATCGACGACGCCGAGGTGCAGTCCCTGATCGACGAGGTGCAGCTCGAGTACGTCCGTCGCTACGGCGGACCGGACCACACGTCGCTGCATCCGGAGGAGTTCACCCCGCCGCACGGCGTCTTCCTGCTCGCCCGCGGCGGCGGTGCGCCGGCGGGGATCGGTGGCTGGCGGGCCCGCGACTCGGCGCATCCGGGACTGCGCGACGGCGACGCCGAGATCAAGCGCATGTACGTGCGGGAAGGCGCCCGCCGCCGGGGCGTGGCCCGACGGATCCTGGCCGAACTCGAACGCACCGCCGTCGAGGCGGGCCGGCGTCGGATGGTGCTCGAGACCGGCACCGAGCAGCCCGAGGCTCTCGCCATGTATGCCGCCGCCGGATACGAGCCGCTGCCCGAACGGTTCGGCAAGTACGCGTACTCCGCATCGTCGCTGTACTTCTTCAAGGACCTCGCGCTGCCCGGCGACGACGCGCCCCGCGTCCGTCCCGCACTCGCGGCGGAGCTGCCGGTTCTTCAGGACATCGAGCGCGCGGCCGGCCGCGCGTTCGCGGACCTCGGAATGGACGCCGTCGCCGCCGACCCGCCGCCCACGCTCGAGGAGCTGCACGAGTATGTGACCGGCGGGCGCGCCTGGGTGTGCCTCGACGGCCACGACCGCCCGGTGGCATAACCTGCTCGCCGATGTCGTCGACGGCACCGCCCACATCGAGCAGGTGTCGGTGCATCCGGACCATGCTCGCCGCGGGCTCGGCCGGGCCCTGATCGACCACCTCGCCGGCTGGGCGCGTGTCCGCGAACTGCCCGCCCTGACGCTGACCACCTTCGCCGACGTCCCGTGGAACGGGCCGTACTACCGGCGGCTCGGCTTCCGGTACCTGCGCGACGACGAACTCGGCCCGGGGCTGCGGCAGATCCGGCGCGACGAGGCCGCCGGGGGTATGGACCGGTGGCCCCGCGCGGCCATGCGACGCGAACTCTGAAGTTCTGCAAGACGTCTCACGTACGGCGCGGTACCGCGGCGGCCCAGAATCGCCGCACCAGGTCCGTCGTCTCGGCCGGCGCCTCGAGCGGTACGAGGTACGCGGCGCCGTCGACGACGGCGCAGGACCCGTCGGGTAGCAGCAGGCTCGCCGCGCGTGCCTGCTCGGGCGTCCAGCCCTTGTGATCGCTGCCGGTGACGAACAGGGTCGGGACCGACACCCGTGGGAGCCGCTCGGTGAGGTCGGGCCGGTGCAGCGAGATGGAGACGACGGCGTTGCGCAGCGCGGCCCGGTCCGCGCGGACGAGACAGTCCTCGACGAGTGCGACCGCCTCCGGGTCGCGCTCCCTCGTTGCGGCGGAGAGCAATACGTTCGTCACGCCGGACCGGATGAACCCGGCGGCGCCGAGCGTCCGGTAGGCGGCGAGGAGGAACAGCGTGCGCGCGCGCTCCGGCCGGTTCAGCGCCTGGACGGGCGTCCCCAGCGTCACCAGCGTCCGGCACCTCGACGCCGCGTCGGTCGCGAAGACGATGCCGACGTGGCCGCCCCAGGCATTGCCGACCCAGTCGACGGGTTCGTCGACACCGAGGGCGTCGAGCACGGTGACGGCCGCCGCGGCGCATTCCCCGGTGGTGTAGCGCCGGCCGGGGTCACCGCTCGCCCCGTGCCCGGGACCGGTGACCACGACGAGGCGCCGGTCGACTCCCAGCGCGTCTTCGACTCTGCTCCAGGATCTTTCGTCGACGAACAGGCTGTGCCAGAGCACCGCGGGCCGGCCCTCCCCGTGCACGCGGACGGCGAGTGGACCCACCTCGGTCGAGATCTTCTGCATCCGTGTCATGACCGCCACCACCTCCGGTGCGACTCGGGTTGACACTGTCAATTGCTATGGTCCCGCGGTAGGTTGACACTGTCAATGGGCGGAGCCGCGCACGCCGGGAAGGGCTGGTGGACGGATGACCGACACGCTCGACGAACGGCTGCTCCGAGCCGCGCTCGAACTGCTGAGGGAGCAGCCGGCCGAACGCCTCAGCCTCCGCCGGGTGGCGCAGCAGCTGGACGTGAGCCACCAGGCGCCCTACGTGCACTTCGGGAACAAGCGCCGGTTCCTCGCGGCCGTGGCGGGCACCGGGCTGCAGGGCGCCGCGGCAGAGGCGGCCGCCGCCGTCGAGGCAGCCGGATCCGATCCACGGTGCCGGCTGCACGCGCTCACCGACGCCTACCTGCGGTTCGTCCGGGAGCGCCCGCACGTGCACGACCTGGCCTACGGGCCCACGGTCGACAAGGCCGATCACCCGCGCCTGCAACAGGCGGCCGCCGACTACTGGCGTCTGTTGCGCGGCACCGTGGCGGCCTGCCAGCCCGAGGGTGTGGAGGAGGCCGAGGTGCTGCGGCGGTGCGCTGCCACGTGGGGCACCGTCTACGGCATCGCCCGGCTGACCACACTGCACCAGATCCCCGCGTCGGTCCCCGGCGACCGCGACGGCCTGTTGCACGAGGCCGTCGACGTGCTCCACCGGGGCTGGCAGGCCGGCGACTCGGCCGGGATCCCGGGACAGGACCCGTCTTCCCCGTCGCCGCCGGGTCGCCGGTGACCGCACCGGTCCGATGCCGCCGTTAGCCGACTTGTTCTATTTCAAATAGAACAATATGCTTGTCCCGTGCTCATCAGACTGGACCCGAACTCGCCGGACCCGTTGTTCGTGCAACTGGCCGCGGCCGTGCGCGGCGCGGTGGCCCGGGGCGAGGTCCGGGCGGGCGAGCGCCTCCCCGGCGCGCGCGACCTCGCCGCATCGCTCGGCCTCAACGTCCACACCGTGTTGCGGGGGTACCAGCAACTGCGCGACGAAGGCCTGGTGGAGCTGCGCCGCGGACGCGGCGCGGTCGTCACCGACCGCGCCGAAACCGGGCATGCCGCTTTGCATTCCGCCGTCGCTCAGGCCGTCGCGCACGCCAAACGCGTCGGCCTGAGCGCCGACGATCTCGTCGACCTGATCAGAACGGAGTACCGATGACAGACGATCCCGGCACCGACCGGCGCCCCACCGGCCGCATCCTCCTCAGCTCCACGGCCGCACCCCTGGCCGTCGCCGCCGCGGGCGCACTCGTGCTCCGGAGCTGGCATGCGCAGCTACCGGATCCGATCGCAACACATTGGAACCTCGACGGCACCGCGGACGGATTCGCCGGCCTCCCGGCGACGATCGCACTGTTGCTCGGGTTCGGTGTCCTGTTCGCCGCCCTCGGTTTCGGTCTCGCCCGGGCCGCCGACACCGACCCTGCCCTCACCCGCGCGGTCGCCGCGACCGTCACGGGGACGGTCGCTTTCGTGACCGCCCTGATCGTGCTGGTCACCGGCTCTCAGCGGGGACTCGCGGACGCCGCCGCAGCCTCGCCGCCGGGGGCGTCTCTCCTCGCAGCACTCGGCATCGGCGTCGCCCTCGGGGCCGTTGCCGCCGCGGCGGTGCCCCGGTGGTCGCGCGGACCTGCCGCTCCCCCGGCCGCCGATGCACCGCGAATTTCCCTCGGCGCACACGAACTCGTCGCGTGGACCCGATCGGTGGCCACCGGCAACGTCACGACGATCGTGCTCGTCGCGGCGATCGGTATCGTCGCCGCCCTCGGCGTGCTCACACGCCTGTGGATCCTGCTGGGCCTGGCCGTGCTGCTCGCCGTGCTGGTCGCGCTGACCTGCTCGATCCGCGTCACCGTCGACGTCCGCGGGGTCACCGTCGCGGGCCTGTTCGGGTGGCCGCACCTGCACACCCCGCTCGGTGCCATCGCCTGCGCGTCCGTCACCGACGTGGCACCGCTGAAGCACTTCGGGGGCTACGGATACCGCATGGCGGTACTGGGCCCGCTGCGCGGCGCCCGAGGGTTCGTCCTGCGCGGCGGCCCCGCGCTGGTGCTGCACCGGCGCGACGGCGCACGCACCCTGGTCGTGGTCGACGATGCCGCGACCGCCGCCGGCCTCGTCAACGCCCTCGTCGAGACAGGACCGAGGCACCCCCAGTAGATTCCCGTGGAACATCTCACCTGCGGGCGGCGGAGAGTCCGGCACCGTCGATCATCCGCCGGCCACCACGTTGAGCGATCCGAGCTGCACAACACATCAACAACCAACCGGGCGCAATTCCCGGCGCGGGACGCTGCTTCGCACCACCGAACCTCACCGCTGGAGGATTTCGGAGAGCCGCCTGATGCCTTCGGCGATCTGGGCTTCGGTTGCGGCCCCGTAGGAGAAGCGCAGGAACGGTGCGGGTGGTTCGTCCACGAAGAAGTGACTCCCGTCCCCGATGAGTACCCCGGCCGCGTACGCGGCGGTGCAGATCTCGCGGGCATCTGCGCCCTGGGGCAGCCTGGCCCACAGGTGAAGGCCACCGCGCGGGACGCACGGGATGCGGATGCCGGGCGTCGTGGCGTGGATCGCGGAGGCAAGTGCGTCGCGTCGCGTCGCGAGCTCTGCGCGCAGGCGTTTCAGGTGCCGGGGCCACGCATTCGAGGTCAGGAGACCGCAGGCGATTTCCTGCACCAGCGGCGCGACGCAGAGGTCGTCGGCGGTGCGGGAGGCCCGGAGCCGTTCACCTGCCGGGCCGCGCGCGATGACCGCGCCGAGCCTGAGACCTGGGGAGGCAGGCTTCGAAAGGGTGAGGATCGATACGACGTGTCCGTGGGGGTCTTCGGTGAAGAGGGAGGGTGGGGCCTGTCCGTCGATTCCGAGGTGTCTGGCCCAGTCGTCCTCGATGATGAACGCGCCGTGTCGGGCGGCGAGTTCGAGCACCTGCTTCCGGCGCTCTGCACCGAGGACCGCGCCGGTGGGGTTCGCGTAGTTCGGCTGGAGGTAGACCACTCGCGCTCGCGTGCGTTCGAGTTCGTCGGCGAGACGGTCGACCAGGATCCCGTCGGCGTCGGCGGGCACCGACGAGAGGTTCAGGCCCGCGCTCTGCGCAGCGAGAATCGCGCCCGGATAGCTCGGACTCTCGGTGATGACCGCCGACCCCGGCTCGGCGAGTGTGCGCATCGTGAAGACGAGGCCCTGCTGCCCGCCGGAGACCACAAGCACGTCGTTCGGGTCGGCGCGGTATTCGGAGGCGAGGATCCGCCGCAGTTCCGGCGATCCCGCTGGCGGCGTCATCATCCAGGCACGACCGCTCTTCGCCGCACGCGAGCCGATGCGATGCAGTTCCTCGTTCGGCTGTAGTTCGGGGGCGAGGTATCCCCAGGAGAGCGGGATGTGGTCGGGAGTACCGTAGCCGCCCAGGCGAGCGGCCCGGTCGGCGTCCACTCTGGCGCGGCCGAGCGCCTGAGACTGCCAGGAGAAGTCCGGTTCCGGTAGTCGTTCGCGGCCCGCCACGAACGTTCCCCGTCCGGGCTCAGCCCGGACCAGCCCGAATGCGCTCAGTTCCGAGAGAGCTGCCGAGACGGTGGCTGCACTCGCCGCGAACTCTCCGGAGAGTTCGCGGACACCCGGCAGTTTCTCCCCGATATGCATCGTCGCGATCCGCTGGCGGAGGCGTGCCGCGATTTCCGACGCTCTGTTATCATTCGACATGACGCTAGTGAATAACGTTACTCAAGTTTCTGCAAGATTGTTACGCCATCGAGCGGGCGTGACGTCGGCAGTCTCGGCGGCGCACCGATGAGCCGGGGTTCCTCTGTGCTGCGGGATGTCTCAGTCTCCGCGGTCGTCGCGGGCTTCCTCTCGGCGCTCATCAACTTCGCAGGCCCGTTCCTGATCGTGCTCGAAGCCACTCGCGCAGCGGGTCTGAACGAGGCGCAGACCGCGTCGTGGGTCTGGGCGGTGGCGATCGGCAACGGCGTGTGCAGCATCGCGCTGAGCCTGTTCACCCGTATCCCGGTGATCGTCGCTTGGTCGACGCCCGGAGCGGCGCTGCTGATCGCCTCGCTCGGCGGCTTCTCGTTCACCGAGGCCGTCGGCGCGTTCCTCGTCGCCTCGGTCGCCGCCGCAGTGGTCGGGTACACGGGCTGGTTCGGCCGGCTACTCGCCAGGGTGCCCGGCCCGGTGCTACAGGCTCTGCTCGCCGGGATCCTGCTGCCCTTCGTCGTGACCGCAGCGGGCGCCTTCACGAGCGCGCCGCTGATCGCGGGGAGCATCGTCGTCGCCTTTTTCCTCGGCAAGCGCTTCTTCGACCGATACGCAGTGCTCGCCGGACTCGTCGCCGGGCTCGCGGCGACCGGGGCGACCGGATCCTTCCGCGAGGTCGCGCCGTCGCTCGCGCTCGGCGGCCCTGTGTTCACGATGCCGGCATTCACCCCGGCCGCGCTCGTGAGCATCGCGCTGCCGCTGTTCATTGTCACGATGGCCTCGCAGAACGCACCCGGGCTGGCACTGCTCCACTCGCAGGGGTACGAGCCGAACGACCGCCTGCTCGTCGGTGCCATCTCGACGGTCTCGGCGATCCTCGCGCCCTTCGGCTGCCACGGCATCAACCTCGGCGCGATCACGGCGGCGATCGCGCTCGGCCCCGAGTCGCATCCGGATCGCGCACAGCGTTACATCGCGGGCCTCTCGGGCGGCCTCACCTATCTGCTCGTCGGCTCGTTCGGGGGCGTGCTCGTGGCCGGGTTCCGGGCGATCCCGAGCGAAACGGTTTCGGTTCTTGCTGCCGTCGCCCTGCTGGGCTCTGCCCTCACCGCACTGAAAGGTGCGATGGGCGGCGATACCCGCACCGGGATCGCGGCCCTGACCACGCTCGCGGTCACCATGTCGGGCGTCGTGTTCTTCAGCGTCGGTGCCGCGTTCTGGGGCCTCGTCGCGGGCAGCGCCGCGTACCTCCTGCTGGCCCCACGCCAGCCGGGAACCCGAACAGGCAAGGAAAGAAAGGAGAACGCAGTGATGACGTGACCGAAGCCTGAGCGCGGCGCATCCCGCATCGGATATTCGATCCTCGCGGGCGGAGAACGCTCGGACAGTACCTGGCAGTACCGCTCTGCCGAGACCTCAACCACCGATAGGAGCCACCCATGGCAACGACCACCATTCCGACGATCCGGCCGCTCGCCCCTGCCGACGAGTGCCGCTGGCGTGTCCTCTTCCGCGAGTACCGCGAGTTCTACAAGCTGCCCGAGTCCGAGGACATCGTCTCCCGCGCATGGGGATGGTTCATGGATCCCCGACACGAATGCAAGGCTCTCGTTGCGGAAGCGGACGGCGAGATCCTCGGGTTTGCACACCATCGCCGGTTCTCCTCGCCCTACACCGGCACCACCGGCCTCTTCCTCGACGACCTGTTCACCGACCCCGCAGCCCGAGGCCGGGGCGTCGGACGTGCACTGATCGGCCGTCTCACCGAGATGGCCACCGCCGAGGGTCGCGCCGTGGTGCAGTGGGTGACCGCCGAAGACAACCACCAAGCCCAGGCGCTCTACAACACCCTCGCCACGCGAACGAGCTGGGTCACCTACGAGGCCGAACCTTCTGCGAAGTGAGCACTGCACCATGAAACCGCTGCCGCCGGAGACCCTCCGAGTGGTAGCACAGGGCGGCGGAAATGCGAGTTGATCCATTCGCCTGTCCTCGACGGTATTGGGGCCGGCCCGGAGCCGGCCCCAATACCGTCCAGCCGTGCCCTGCCTGCGGATCCCCGACCGGTAGGTCGCCGACGATGATCAGTGCGTCGACCCGTCTCCGCGCCAGCCTCGAAAACCTTTGCCGCAGAACCACATCAGGCAATCCGACGGGGTGGCGGATCATCACAAGCAGTGGCGTCCACCAATCCACCTGCCGGTGTTGGTGACCGAGTTGCCGGGTGAACGGCGCGTACCGGCCCGCCCGACCCGCTGAACCGTGCGCAGAGGCTACGGTCCGGCCGGGAAAACCTCGACGAGCGAACCGGGTTCGATGACGACCGGTCCGGCCGCGGTGCGGTGCTCCCGTCGCCCGCCGCGGGCCGGCGGGTCACCAGGCCAGCCCGAGATCGACGGCGGCCAGGCCGGCCCGCGTGCGGTTGTCCACCCCGAGCTTGGCGTAGACGCGCTCGACGTGGTTGCGGGCCGTCTTCTCCGCGATGCACAGCTCGTCGGCGATCTGCCGGTTGGACCGGCCCCGGGCGACGAGCCGCAGCACCTCCACCTCGCGGGCGGTCAGCCCGGCCGGCCATGGCGCGCGCCGCACCCGCCGGTGCCCGGCCGCCGTCAGCACCGCCTCGACCGCCTCGGCGTCGAGGCGCCCGCGGTGGGCCTCCTGCCGCAGGCGGCCCGCTGCGTGTTCGGGGGTGAGCGCACCGCGATGCGGCCGGGGTTCCCCGAAGCGCTGGTACGTCTCCGCCGCGGCGAGGAGACGATCGGCGACACTCAGGTCGCGTCCGCGCACGCCGTTGGGATACCCGGAGCCGTCGAGGCGTTCGCGGTGCGTGGTTGCGACGGCGACGACGTCCTCCATGCCGGTGACGCGGCTGAGGATCCGCCCGGTCAGGTAGGGGTACAGCCGGACCCGCTCCCATTCGGCGCCGGTGAGCGGACCGGGCTTCTCCCAGATCCGGTTGGACACCCCCATCCGGCCGAGACCGTGCACGAGCCCGGCCCGGTAGAGCACCTCGACGTCCGTCGCCGGCAGGCCGCGCAGGCGGCCCGCGGCCGCGGTCAGCTCGGCCACCGCCCGCGAATGCCCGAGCAGGCAGGGAACTTTCAGATCGACGAAGTCTGCCATCGCACGAAGCAGCGTGTCGAGTTCGTCGCCGGCGAGGACGCGCGCACGGTCGGGCGCCCGATCCAGCGCCGCCGCCCACGCGTCCTGCTCGAGCAGACCGTCGGTGAGTTCGCCCGCGGCCTCCTGGAACACCCGCGCCACCCGCGGACAGAACTGGGTCCCGCTGCGCGCCCGCGCGACCTCGACGGCCCGCCCCGGCCCGCCGGCCCGCAGATGGACCTCGGAGACCTCCGCGAGGTGCACGATGTGCATCTCGAGGGGGATGTCGTCGCCGCGCACACCCGCGGGCAGCCCGGCGCCGTCCCACCGTTCGAACGCGTAGGCCAGGGCCGCGCCGACCTGCCGGTCGAGCCCGACCCGGTCGGACAGCGTCCCCGCCGAGGCGCAGTGCGAACCGATCAGCTCGGCCATGCGACGGCGGGCGGTCAGCAGGAACGCGACGACCTCGACCCCGCGACGCGCGCCGTCGAGCCCGCGCCCGACGTGGCTGGTCAGCATCCGCAGGAACGGCAGCCCCCTCATGTCGACCCCGTAGGTATCGGCGCGGAGTGCGATGTCGTCGCCGAACAGCTGCGCCAACTCGTGCGAGTCCGCGTGGCAACCGATCCAGGCGACGAGGTTCGCGTAGTAGACGACGGCCTGCTGCCGTGCGTCCAGGCCCATGCGCTCGGCGATCCGTCCGGCCAGCACGGCGGACCGCAGCATGTGCTCCATCGGCTGCCCCAGGCCCAGGTCGATCGCCAGGGACAGCGCCGCGAGCAGCTCGGCGCGCCGCGGCCCGTCCCGCGGGCCCGGAGACGACTCGCTCCTGCGCTGCACGGCCCCATTGTCCTCCGCCGCCTGAGCCGGGGCGCCCTGCCGGACGGATGCCGAAGATGAGGCATCGGCCCCATGCTTCCGGTCACGACGCGGCGCACGATCGGGAGGACCGTATTCGTACGCCGAGGGAGGACGAGATGAAGACCACACCGCAGGAAGCCGCCGAGGAGCCCCGCGCCCTGCCCCGGGTCGCCGGCGAGCGGTTCACCGGGTATGCCGTGATCGGGGCGCCGTTCGCCAGCGGGCACTGTCTGGCGCTGCGCCGGTTCACCGCCGGGTCGGTGGGCCCCGCCTTCACCGCGGTCTGGCACCGCGACCCGCAGGGCCACTGGACCGTCTACAGCGATGCCGCGCCGGAGCACGGATGCGCCCGCTACCTCGGCGCCGCCCTCACCCGGACGGTGCGCACCGACGTCGCCGCCGAGTGGACCGGCCCGTCCCGGTTGCACATCACGGCGGGCGACGACGTCGTCTGGGACGTGCGGGTGTCCTCGTCGCCGGCCACCACCCTGGCGACCCTGGCCGGCCGGCTGCTGCCGGGTGGGGCGTGGCACAACCCCGCGGTCCTGGCCGCCGTGGCGCGCGTCGCCGGCCCGGTCCTGGGCGCCGGCCGGATCCGGCTCACCGGCGACGTGCCGAACGGACAGTGGTTCCGCGCCGCACCGCGCCGGTTGTGGTCCGCCCGCACCCTCGCCGCGGTGGTGGGCGGCGTCGACCTCGGCGCCGACGGGCCGCTGCCCGAACAGGAGCGGCTCGGCGATTTCCGGATTCCTCAGCGCGCCCTGTTCGCGACCGTCGATGCCTGGTTCGAGCCGTTCGATCCGCTGCGGCACGCGCCGGCGTCCCCGGGCGGTGCGCTCACCTGCTGACCCGTGCCGGCACTTGCGCGTGCGATGATCTTGTGGACCATCGAGGGGGTGCCATTGTCTGAAAGCATCGTGCCGGTGACGGGTAGACGAACCACGCGGGGGGCGTCCGAGGACCCTGTGTACGTTCCGCTGCGCAGCATCTCCGAGGCGGCGGCGACGCTGCAGGAGTCGGTGGCGCGGCAGAACGCCACGGACTACTACGAGGTCCGCGCGGCGATGGATGCGGAGTACTACTGGCGCGCCGTGGTGCAGACCTTTCAGATCGCCGACGAGTCGTTCCTGCACGCCTCGCGCGGCACCCAGGACGGTGCCGACATCTCGGCCCACGTCATGGCCCGCGCCGCGGACTGGGTGGCGAGGACGGAACTGGCCGTGGAGGGCTCCCGGATGTACGGGGCGCTGGTCGCATTCACCCAGGGTGTGGGCGACGGGTACGCGGCGGTGGAGTCGTGGGCCGACGCCACCAAGCGAGCGAGCCGATAGGCCGCTGCGCGGCCGGTGCGTCCTTTGGGTTGCTCCTGCCGCCCAAAGGACGCACCGGGCTACAGCCCCACCGCCGCCCGCTCCCCCTCGACGATCGCGGCGTGTGCCCGTCGCGGCGTGACCGCGTCGCCGATCCGCACGACGTGGAAGGCGCTGTCGCGCAGCGCTACCCAAAGATCGTCCACGGGGTCCTGATGGGTGGCCACGACCACCGCGTCCACCGTGCGGGTGTGCGCGACGGCGGTCGGGTGGTGCCACAGCGCGACGTCGAGCCTGCCGCCGGTCTCGGTGACGGCGGTGACGAGCGTGTCGGTGAGCTGCGCGATGCCCTCGGCGTGTGCCCGGCGGGTCCAGCTCTCCATGTCGAGGGTCAGGCCGAGGTCCTGTCCGACGATCATCCCGGCCGTGCAGACCGTGACCGCGGCGCCGCGGCCGGCGAGCAGTGCGGCCACCGACGTCGCCTGGTGGAAGCCGAGGTCGTCGACGACGAGGACGTCGCCCTGCGGGGACACGCGGCCGTCGAGCACGTCGCGGACGTCGACGACGAGCGCGGTGTCGCCGGCCCAGTCCGGGCGCCGCGGGCGCGCCCCGGTGGCGACGACGACCGCGTCCGGTCGGTGCTCCTGCACGAAGGCGGCGTCGACGTGCACGCCGATACGCACATCGACGCCCGCGCGGCGGCATTCGACCTCGAGGCTGTCCACCATGCCGGCGAGTTCGCCGCGGCCCGGAGCGGTGGCGGCCGTGCGGATCTGACCACCCAGGGCGGGGGTGCGCTCGCACAGGGTGACCCGGTGCCCGCGCTGCGCGGCGGTCGCGGCGGCGCGCAGGCCGGCCGGTCCGCCACCGACGACCAGCACGCGCCGGCCGGGGACCGCCGGATCGGGTAGCAGCTGCGCCTCGCGGCCGGCGCGGGGGTTCTCCACGCAACCGATCCACCGGCCGAGCCCTACCCGGCCGATGCACTCCTGGTTGCAGGCCAGGCACGGACGCACGGCCTCGTCGTCGCCGGCGAGAGCCTTGGCGGCGAAGTCGGGGTCGGCGATCTGGCCGCGGACGACGCCGACGAGGTCGCAGCGCCCCTCGGCGAGGGCCGCCTCGGCCTGGGCGGGGGTGGTGAAGCGTCCGACGCCGACGACCGGCAGCCGCACCCGCCGCCGGATCGCGTCGGGCACGAACAACGCGTAGCCGTGGGGCGTGGCCATGGACGCCTCGATCAGGTGCAGCGTCTCGGTGGCCACGCCGATCGAGGTGTTCAGGTAGTCGACGTGCCCGCTGTCTTCGATCATGGCGGCGACGGCGACGGCGTCGTCGAGGGTGATCCCGCCGTCGGTGCCGTCGTGCCCGCTGAGGCGGACCCCCACGACCAGGTCGGACCCGACCGCCGCGCGCAGTGCCCCGACGACCTCGAGCAGGAACCGCGCCCTGTTCCGGAGCGGTCCGCCGTACCGGTCGGTGCGCAGGTTGGTGCCCGGGGACAGGAACTGCCGCACGATCGACGCCTGCGAGCACTGCAGTTCGACCCCGTCGAATCCGCCGGCACGGCAGTGCTCGGCGACGCGGGCGTACCCCTCGACGAGGTCGCGGATCTCGTGCTCCTCGAGCGCCTTGGGCACCTCCCGGAACAGCGGGTCGGGCACGGCGCTGGGCGCCCACAGCGGCAGGCCGGTGTACATGCCGCAGCCCTGGGCGCCGTTGTGGTTGAGCTGGGCGAAGATTCGCCCGCCGCGGGCGTGCACGGCGTCGGTGATCCGCCGGTACCCGGGCACCACCGCGGGGTCGTACCCGCGGATCAGCTTCTCGTAGGGCCGGTCCGTCGGGTGCACGGTGTGCTCCTCCGAGACGATCAGCCCGGCTCCACCGCCGGCCCGCGCCGCGTAGTACGCGGCGTGCTGCGCGGTGGGCAGCCCGTCCTCGGCGAAGTTGGTCAGGTGCGCGGAGAACACCACCCGGTTGCGCAGCGTGACCGGGCCGAGCCGCAGCGGGGCGGCCAGCCGTGGGTGCGGTCCGGCGGAGCAGGTTTCGCTCACACCTTCGAGTTCCCCTGGTCGAGGGCCATCTGGCTGCCGGTGACGGTCCGGGCGCGGTCGCTCGCGAGATACAGCACGGCCTCGGTGATGTCGTCGACGTCGGCGATCGGCTTCTCGGTGAGGATCGGGGCGAAGCTCGGCAGCCAGTGCGGGTACTTCTCGAACAGCGTCAGCGCGCCTTGGTCGGTACCCATCGGGGTGTTCACGCCGTAGGGGTGGATGGAGTTGACCCGGATGCGGTACTCGCCGAGCTCCTTGGCGGCGCTCTGGGTCAGGCCGACGAGGCCGAACTTCGCGGCGGCGTAGTTGGCCTGGCCGGGCATGGCCTTCAGCCCGGCGACGGAACTCACGACGATGATCGACCCTCCGTTGCCGGCCTCGATCATGGCGGGCGTGGCGGCCTTGAGGGTCTTGAAGACGCCGGTGAGGTTGATGTCGATCAGTTCCTCGAACTGCTCGTCGGGCATCTCCCAGAAGCGGTTCCAGTTGCAGATGCCCGCGTTGGCGACGACGACGTCGAGGCGGCCGAACTGGGCGACGCCGTCGTCGACGACGGACTTCAGGGCGGCGCTGTCGCGCACGTCGGCGATGCGCGCGTGGATCTTCGCCCCCTCGGCCTCGACGAGCTGGACGGTCTCGTGGAAGTCGGCTTCGGTGACCGGGGCGTAGGAGTTGTACTCCGAGACGGGACCGGCGATGTCGACGCCGATGATCGACGCGCCCTCCCGCGCGAACCGGATCGCGTGGTTGCGTCCCTGACCGCGCGCAATGCCGGTGATGAACACGACCTTGCCGTCGAACTCGCCCATTCGTCGATCCTTCCGATCCGTAGCAGTCTGCAACAGGTTACAGTTCGGATCCGAGCGTGTGACCCTCCCGTACCGCCTGGTGGACACTTCGCGGCGCCAGGCAGTCGCCGATCCGTGTCAGCCCGGTGCGGTACAGGGTGTCCTCCGGCAGCCCCGGGGCGCAGTCGACGAGCAGCGCGCCGGCGACGTCGGTGCGCCGTCCGGTCAGCCGGTGCTCGAGTTCGACCGCGTCGGCGCCGACCCGTCGCACCGTGACCCCGAGGTGCCGGGCGACCCCGGCCCGCTGCAGCCGGGTGTTCGCCGCGACCAGGTCGCCCGTCGGCTCGAGCCGCGACCCGGCGATCGGGTCCGTCGTGGCGTACGAGACGGTATAGCCCTGGGCGGCAAGCTGTTCCGCGATGCCCACCGCGACGGGACCCCCGACGGGATCCCACACCACGACCGGCCGCACGGCGATCGGGCCACCGGCCAGCAGGCCGGCTGCGGTGACGTAGTGGCCCTCCTCGGCCGGGTACTCGGGGGGCCGGTCCCGGCTGCCGGTGGCGAGCACGACGGCCTCGCCCGCGGCCACGGCGTCCTCGAGTTCGCCGGCGGTGACGGCACGACGGGTGTCGATCCGCACGCCGAGCGCGCGGCAGCGGGCCTCGAGCCAGTCGACGAGCGCGGAGAGCGTGTCGCGTCCCGTGCCCACCGCCGCGGTGCGCAGCATCCCGCCGACGCGTCCGGCGCGCTCGACGAGGCGGACCCGGTGACCGCGCTCCGCGAGGACCCGGGCGGCCTCGAGCCCGGCCGGACCCCCACCGACCACGAGGACGTCCCGCGCGGCGGTGGCCGGAGGCTGCGGCGCGCGCGTCTCGTGCCCGGCCTCCGCGTTGCCGATGCAGCCGACCCGGGGATTGCGGAAGTCGCGCACCAGGCAGGCCTGGTTGCACAGCACGCACGGCCGGGGCGAGCGGCCCTCGCGCACGGCGGTGACGAGGTCCGGATCGGCGATCTGCGCGCGGGTCATCTCGACGAGGTCGCCCACCCCCTCGGCGAGGGCGCGCTGCGCGGCGGCGGGGTCGACGACGCTGCCCTGCAGGACGACGGGGACGACGCCCGCCACCGCGTCGCGGACGGCGCGGCACAGTCCGGCGTTGAACCCGGCCGGCGTGTGCGCGTCGGGCCGGTACGCGCCGGGGGCGTAGAGGCCGCCTCGCACGACGGTGAGCAGATCCAGGTCCGGCGCGAGGTCGCGGGCGTGGGCGGCGGCGTGCTCCGGGGTGATGCCGGCCCAGGGCGCCTCCTCGTCGCAGCTCAGGCGCAGCGCCAGGATCCGCCCGGGGCCGAGTTCGGCGCGCACGGCCGCGACCACCCGCCGCAACAGCAACGACCGGTCGGCGCCGTAGCGGTCGGTGCGCCGATTGGTCAGGCCCGAGAGGAACTGGCGCAGCAGCGCGGTCGGCCCGGCGTCCAGTTCGATCCCGTCGACATCGGCGGCGACCGCGACCGCGGCGGCGGCGCGGAATCCCTCGATCACCGCATCGATCTCGTCGTCGCCGAGTTCCATGGGCAGTTCCCGGACCGCGGGGTCCGCCACCCGCGACGGGGCCCACAGCGGTGCCTGGGTCCACGCGCTCGAGCCCTGCAGCCCGGCGTGGCCGAGGCCGGCCAGCACCAGGGTGCCGTGCGGCCGGCAGGCGGCGACGACGGCGGCCCATCCGGGACCGCACTCCGCGGCCAGGGGCGCCCGCTCGTAGGGCTGGTCGTGCGGGTGCACGGAGGCGACCTCGGTCACGAGCACCCCCGCGCCACCGCGCGCTCGGCGCTCGTAGTACGCCACGTGTTCGGACGAAAAGGTCCTCCCCACACCGAGATTGGTTTCGTGCGGCCCGAAGAGCACCCTGGCCGGCGCGTGGCGTCCGGCCAGGGTGATCGGTTCGGTGAGGGTGCCCATCGGCAGGTGGACCGCTCAGATTCCGAGGTCGCGCCGGAAGCCCGGCGGGACGACGATGTCGTCGGGGGTCAGCTCGTGGATCGACGTCTTGCCGAGGCCGATGAGCGCGGACCCGATGCCGCCGGCGAAGATGTCGAGGACGTTCTCCACGCCCGCCTGCCCGTTCGCGGCGAGGCCCCACAGGTAGGCGCGGCCGATCATCACGGCCTTGGCGCCGAGGGCGAGGGCCTTGACGACGTCGCTGCCGCGGCGGATGCCGCCGTCGAGCAGCACCTCGATGTCCTTGCCGACCGCCTCGGCGATCGCCGGCAGCGCCCGGATCGGGGCCGGCGTGCCGTCGAGGTTGTTGCCGCCGTGGTTGGACACCGAGATCGCGGTGACGCCCGCGTCGACGGCGCGCTTGGCGTCGTCGACCCGCATGACGCCCTTGAGCATGAACGGCGCGTCGCCCCACTGCTCCCGCAGCCACGCCACGTCCTCCCAGGTAGGCAGCGGGGTGCCCATCCACTCGCCGTAGGCGCCGAAGAACGTCGGGGCGCTGCCGCCGGGCGGGGTCAGGTTCGGGGTGGTCAGGTCCGGCACCTTGCCGGTCTTCGCCCAGTCGAGCAGCCAGCTCGGCCGCAGGATGCCCTCGGGGGCGAACCGGAACATGGCCTTGAGGTCCATCTTCTCCGGAATGGCGGGGCTGCCCCAGTCGCGGCCGCTGGAGAACGACCAGTCCAGGGTCATGATCAGGCCCTTCGCGCCGGCGGCGCGGGCCCGCTCCATCCGCTGGACCAGCACGTCGCGGCTGCCCACCCAGTACATCTGGAAGAAGGTCTTGTCGTTGGCCGCGGCGACCTCCTCGATGGACTTGCTCGCGAACGAGCTCAGCCCCATCGCGGTACCGCGGGCCGCGGCGGCACGGGCGACGGCGACCTCGCCGTCCGGATGCACCGCCTGCACGCCGGTCGGGGAGATCACCACCGGCAGGGCGATGTCCTGACCCATCACGTGGGTGCCCATCTCCCGCTTGTCGGACAACCCCGCCACGTGCGGGGCGAAGCCGAGCTCGCCGAATGCCGTCAGGTTGTCCTCGACGGTGATGCCCTTCTCGGAGCCGGCCACGAGGGCGCCGTAGACGGACCTGGGGAGCTTCTTCTTCGCCCGTTGCTGCGCGACCGCAACGGTTTCGAACCATTCCTTGGACATGGATCTGCCTCTCCTACTTGCACGAACGGGGCCGGCTATTGCATTCCGGCGAGCGGGTTTTCGTCGCAGGCCCGCGACGGCGGGCGCACCATCAGCTGCAACGGGACGGGCGCGCGCGGGGTGCGGCGCTCACCGGTGCGCGAGTGGTCGACGCTGGACTTGGGCACGGTGCGGTCGGCGCTGAGCGCGGATTCGCCGTAGCCCTGGACGCATTCGGGATCCGGCCCGTCCATCGGCAGACCGGTGAAGAACTTCGCGGCCATGCAGCCGCCGCGGCACGAATCGTAGAAGGTGCACTTGCTGCAGGCCCCGCCGGTCTGCGGTGACCGGAGTTCGGTGAAAAGCTCGGAGTGCTGCCACACCTGCTGGAAACCGCCGTCGGACAGGATGTTCCCGGCAAGGAACTTGTCGTGGATGGCGAAGGGGCAGGCGTACACGTCGCCCACGGGGTCGATCAGGCACACCACCCGGCCCGCGCCGCACAGGTTCAGCCCCGGCAGCGCACCGGCGCCGTCGCTGCCACCGAAGGCGGACAGGTGGAAGAACGAATCGCCGGTCAGCACACCCTCGCCGTGTGCGACGAGCCAGTTGTAGAGCTGCCGCTGCTGCTCGTGGGTGGGGTGCAGGTCGTCCCACACGTCGACGGCACGGCCGGAGGGACGCAGGCGGGTGATGCGCAGCGTCGCGCCGTACTGGTCGGCCAGGGCCTTGAACTCGTCGAGCTGGTCGACGTTGTGCCGGGTCACGACGACGGAGATCTTCGCGTCGCGGAATCCGGCCTCGGCGAGGTTCTCGAGGGCACGCACGGCCATCGCGAACGAGCCGGGGCCGCGCACGGCGTCGTTGACCTCGGCGGTGGCGCCGTCGAGGGAGATCTGCACGTCGACGTAGTCGGAGGCCGCGAGACGCGCGGCGACCTTCTTGTCGATCTTGACGCCGTTGGTGGAGAACTTCACGCCCACCTGGTGCTCGGTGGCGTAGTCGACCAGCTCCCAGAAGTCCGAGCGCACGGTCGGCTCTCCGCCGCCGATGTTGACGTAGAACACCTGCATACGCTGCAGTTCGTCGATGATCGCCTTGCATTGTTCGGTGGTCAGCTCGCGCGGATCACGCCGGCCGGACGAGGACAGACAGTGCACGCACGACAGGTTGCAGGCGTAGGTCAGCTCCCAGGTCAGGCAGATCGGGGCGTCGAGACCCTTCTCGAACTGGTCGACCAGGCGGCCGACCTTGGGCGGGCCGGAAGCTTCTCGTACTGCGGCGGATTCGAGCACAGAGGTCATGGGCTGCGTCCTCGTCGGTGGGGCGGGCGGGCGGGAGGGGGACCGGCGGGGTCTAGGCCGGCACGATCATGTGGGAGTCGGCCAGGGTGGCCAGCGCCCGCAGGTACGGACGTGCAGCCGACTCGTCGATTCCGTGCGCGGCGAGCGCGGCCCGCACGGACGGATGCTGGTGCAGGGATTCGACGATCTCGACGATCGTGATGTTCTTCAGGAACGAGAGCTTGCGGGTCCCGAAGTGGTAGAGCAACGCCCCGAACGGCTCGGGGCGAAGCGCTACCTGCGGGTGCAGCCTCCACGTCGTATCCGGATCGAACCCTGCCGAGTCGACCTTCTGCGCGTCGAACACTGTGGTGGCGGCGTCGGCGGACACGATCAGTACACGCCGCACATGCCGTCGATGGACACCTCTTCCACGAGGGACTCCTCGACCAGGTCGGACTCGACGACGGTGTTGTCACGATCGGACATCAACTACCTCCTCGGATGGGGACTCCACGAGCGGAGCCCGGCGTCACAGACCCGTTGCGCTGTGACTCGGTTCACCACTGTAATGGCATCGAGTGCACAATGTCACCCATGGAAGGCTCACACCATGCGTAGCCGCCGGAAACCGTCCGCTCGGATAGGTCGCCGCCCCTCCACCACGAGAGAGGGACTGAGCGCGATCGGGATCGAACTGTTCCGCGCCCGGGGATTCGACGAGACCAGCGTCGACCAGATCGCCGAAGCCGCCGGAATCGCCCGCCGCACCTTCTTCCGGTACTTCCCGTCCAAGAACGCGGTGCCGTGGGGCGACTTCGACGGCCACCTCGAACAGATGCGCGCCCACCTCGACGCGCTGCCGGGCCACGTCCCCCTCGCCGAGGCGCTGACCTCGGCGCTGCTCGACTTCAACACCTTCCCCGAGTCCGAGGCAGCGCTGCACCGCGACCGCATGGACCTGATCCTGCGGGTACCGGCGCTGCAGGCGTACTCGGTGGTGATGTACGAGGGCTGGCGCCGGGTGATCGCCGAGTACGTCGCGCGTCGCGTCGGCGCCGCCGCCGACGACCATTTCCCGCGCACCGTCGGCTATCTCGTGCTCGGTGTGGCGATGGCGGCGTACGAGCAGTGGCTCGCCGACGACTCGCTCGCGCTGCCGGAACTCTTGTCCGCCGGCATGCGCGCCCTCTACAGTGGCCTCGACGCGGCCGTCCCGTCGCCCGACGGTCCCGACGCCTCCCCCTCCTCGAAAAAGGCTGCGCTGCAATGACTGTGCTCGACTCACTCGCCCCCTGCCCGCCCGGCCGGTGGTCCCACGCCCACGTCACCGTCGAGAAGGTGAGCTCGGGCCCGATCGCCCTGCGCCGCGAGGGCGACCGGCTGCACGTGACCCACTCGCTCGGGCCCGACGACCTGAGTGAACGTCTCGTCGCCGGGGTCACCGCGTCGATCGCCGGCAGCGACCTCGGACAGGAGGAGTTCGAGTTGACGATGGTCGGGCTGGTGCGCTCCACCCTGCCCGACGCCCTCGACGCGTGGGTCACCTACTACCGCAACTCGCTCACCGAACTGCTGGACGGCACCGCCGGGTTCGCCCCGATCCACGACAAGGCCGCCGAACTCGTCCGCGGCCGCGTGCTGGATCTCGGCTCCTGCTTCGGATTCCTCCCCCTGCGCCTGGCGCGCGCCGGGATCGCCGTGACCGCCACCGACATCCTGCCCGGCACCATGACCCTGCTCGACGCCGTCGCGCCGCGACTGGGCCTCGAGGTGGACACCGTCGTGTGCGACGCGGCCCACGTGCCCGTTCCCGACGACAGCGCCGACACCGTCACCGCAATCCATCTGCTCGAACACGTCGACGCCGCGACCGGTGCGGCCGTCGTCGCGGAGGCGCTGCGCATCGCCCGGGAGCGCGTGGTGATCGCGGTGCCGTTCGAGGACGAGGCCACCGCCTGCCACGGCCACGTGCGCACCTTCGACCTGCCCGCCCTGCGCACACTCGGCGAATCCACGGGTCTCGCGTTCGAGGCGTTCGAGCACCACGGCGGCTGGCTGGTGCTCGACGCGCGCTGATCCCGAGTCGGCCTCCTCCGCAGTGACCGAATGTCACATCGCGGCAGTCGGATCGCCGCGATGTGACATTCGGTCGCCGCCGCGGGCGGTCACTGGACGACGAGGTCGCGGCGGCGCATCGCGCTCACACCCGCCGTCGCGGTCGCCACGGCGACGAGCAGCAGCACCAGCAGCGGCAGCGGGCGCATGTCCGCGGCCGGCAGGGCCGGGACGTGGACGAACGGCGACAGGTCCAGCACCGCCTGGGGCAGGTCCAGCAGGGCGCCGAGCTGCCCGATGATCAACCACACGGCGAAGACGCCCCATGCGACGCTCGACGCCCGGCGCGGCGCCACCCCGACACACAGCACCGCCATCGCGCCGACCAGGAGCACGGCCGGCACGAACGCCAGCGCGGCGGGCAGCAGATTGCCGAGCGGACCGGTGATGTCGCCGATCGTCATTCCGTAGGAGACGGCCAACGCGACGCCCGTGACGACCTGCAGCACAATCACTCCCACCGTCACCACGGCGATGTGCGCGAGCATCCACGGCACCCGCCCGAGGGCCGTCGACAGCACCGGCTCGACCCGGCCGGACGTCTCCTCCCCGTGCATCCGCAGCACCGCCTGCACCGCGTATCCGCTGGCGAACAACGCCATCATCAGGAAGATCATCGCGAAGTACGCGTCGGTGATCGCCTCGGCCCCGCCGCCGAGCTGCTTCATCATGTCGGCGACGGCACCCTCCTCGTCGAGGAAGTTGTCCATCTCGTTCGCGACACTGCCGTAGGTGGCGGCGAGGACCGCAATGCCGAGCGCCCACCACATCAGCGTCGTGCGCTGCACCCGCCACGCGAAACCCACGGCGGTGGGCAGCCACGTCGCCGCCCGGTCCGGCCCCGGCCGCGGCTGCACCAACCCGGCTCCGTGATCCCGCCTGCCGGTCAGCACGTACGCGGTCCACGTCGTCGCGGCGGTGAATGCGGCGAACAGCAGCAGGATCCACCACGCGTCCACGTCGTACGGCCGGATCTGCTGCGCCCACCCGATCGGTGACAGCCACGACAGCCACATGCTCGTGACGCTGACCCCGCCCGGGTCGACGGTGCCCGCGCTGTCGCCGACGGCGCGGAGCAGGAACGCGACCCCCAGCGCCGCGCCTGCCAGCCCGTTCGCGGCCCGGGCGCCCTCGGCGACCTGCGCGGTCACGGCCGCGACGGCCGCGAACGCGACACCGGCCGCCCCGGTGGCCGCTCCGAGCGCCAGAGATCCGGACAGCGGCAGTCCGAAACCGAGAGAGACGACCGTGAGCAGCAACGCGAGCGCGACATTCGCCGCGGCGACAACGATCAGGGCGGCGGTGAGCAGGGCCCGCCGACCGACCACATTGGCCCCGACCAGTTCGGCGCGGCCGGTCTCCTCGTTCTGCCGGGTGTGCCGCACCACGGCCATGGTGCTCATCAGGCCCGCCGCCAGCGCCAGGAACAGCAGCGTCTGGGCCGCGACGACCGCTCCGAGGCTGTCGCCGGAGACCAGGCCGTTGGTGGCCAGCACCACCGGGGACACGGCGGAGCTGACGGCGATGAGGTGCAGGTCTTCCTGCGCCGGATAGAGCCCCTTCAGGCTCGACACCGAGATCGCGTAGACGATCGTGATCGCGGCCAGCCACACCGGCAGCTGCACGCGGTCGCGGCGCACCGCCAGGCGTACCAGCCGGCCGGTGCCGACGAAGGCGGCACTCATGCGCCGGCTCCCTCGCCGGCGGCCGGCCGGCCGTGCGCGAGCCGCTCGCCGGGCAGGTGGATGTGCTCGCCCGGCAGTTCGTCGCCGTAGTGCCGCAGGAACAGCTCCTCCAGGGTGGGCGGGGTACTGGTGAGCGACGTGATGCCGAAGCCGAGCAGCTCGCGCAGCACCGGGTCCATGTACGCCGTGTCCACCTCGCACCGCACCCGCAACCCGTCCACCTGCAGGTCGTGCACCCCGGGCATCGTGTCCAGCCCGGCCACCGGGCGCACGGTGTCGGCCACCACCGAGGTGCGGGTCAGGTGCCGCAGTTCGGTCAGCGTGCCGGATTCGACCGTGCGGCCCTGCCGGATGATGGTGACCCGGTCGCACAGCGCCTCGACCTCCGCGAGAACGTGGCTCGACAGCAGCACCGAACACCCGTCGGCGACGGCCTCGCGGACGCAGTCCCGGAACACCTCGTCCTTGAGCGGGTCCAGGCCCGAGGTGGGCTCGTCGAACAGGAACAGCTCCACGTCCGAGGCGAGCGCGGCGACGATCGCGACCTTCTGCCGGTTGCCCTTCGAGTACGTGCGGGCCTTCTTGGTGGGGTCGAGCTCGAAGCGTTCGAGCAGTTCGGCTCGGCGGCGTTCGTCGATGCCGCCGCGCAGGCCGGCGAGCAGATCGATCGCCTCGCCACCGGTGAGATTGGGCCACAGATTGACTTCGCCGGGCACGTAGGCGAGCCGCCGGTGCAGGTCCACCGCGTTGCGCCACGGGTCGCCGCCGAGCAGTTCGGCCCGGCCGGAATCCGCGCGCAGCAGCCCGAGGAGGACGCGGATGGTGGTGGATTTCCCGGAGCCGTTCGGGCCGAGGAACCCGTGTACCTCGCCCCGGCGGACCTCGAGGTCGAGGCCGTCGAGAGCGCGGGTGGTTCCGAACGACTTGACGAGCTGTTCCACGGAGATCGCCGCCGACATGCTGCCGAGGCTACGCCCCTACCGGCGTCGGTGTGGCGACGAATCGCGGAGAGGGCGGGGTCGGGTGAACCTTCGCAAATCGGTCGCCTAGGCTTCGCCGGGATCACTGGTTTCGAGGAACGGCACCGGTCGGTGCGCTGGAAAGGTGGGGGGACGTGGCCGGACGGCTCGGTCGGGGAATCCGCAATGCGGTGGCGGGCGCGGTGGCGGCGTGCGCCGCGGTCGCCGGTGCCGGAACCGCCGTGGCCACACCCGTCTACCCGGCGCCACCGGCCGACCCGTTCTACCGCGCGGCCGCCGACATCGCCGTCGCCCCCGCCGGCGATGCGCTCGAGGTGCGGCGCGTGCCCGCGCCGCCGGGCATCGTCGACGTCGAGGCGTGGCAGGTGCGTTTCCGGTCGACGGATTCGGCCGGTCACCCGATCCCCGCGGTGACGACGGTCCTCGCCCCCGTCGGCAAGGCCCCGGACGGCCCGCTGCTGTCGTTCCAGCACGTCATCAACGCCCTCGGCACACACTGCGCACCGTCGCAGACGCTGTGGGCGAGCGACCCGAACCTCGCCGTCCGGGAAGCCCCCGTTCTCAACCTCGTGCTCCGGCGGGGCTGGACGGTCGCGATCCCGGACCATCTCGGGCCGAACAGCGCCTACGGCGCGGCGCGCCTCGGCGGGCAGATCACCCTCGACGGCATCCGCGCCGTGCAGCGGGTCCCCGAACTGCAGCTCGCCCACAGCCCTGTCGCGCTGGCCGGCTACTCCGGCGGTGGGATGGCCACCGGGTGGGCCGCGGCGCTGGCCCCGACCTACGCCCCCGAGCTGAACCTGGTAGGTGCGGCGATGGGCGGCGTGCCGATGAACATCCGCAAGATGGCCGAGGCTCTCGGCGAGAACCCGCACCCCGCCTTCGGTCTCGCGTTCGCCGCCGCGCTGGGTCTGGAACGCGAGTATCCCGAACGGATGCGGATCAGCGCCGACCTGACCCCGGCGGGCGTGGAGATGCGTGACGCGCTGGCCAATGCCTGCACCAACGACATCCTCGCGCGCGGCGCCGGGGGCAGCCTGCGGCAGGTGAGCACCAACGCCCGCCTGGCCGACGACGCCGACGCGGTCGCCGTCGCGGAGGAGAACAGCCTCGAGCTGTATCCGGGCGTGCCGACCGTGCCGGTGTTCGAATGGCACAGCCCCACCGACGCACTCATCCCGGTGGGCACCATCGACGCCACGCTCGACCGCTACTGCGCCGCGGGTGCGCCGGTACGCCGTGTCGAGACCCCGAGCCCCGACCACATGTCGGCGGCGGTACTCGGCCTGCCGGACGCGTTCGAGTTCCTCGGCGAGCGGTTCGACGGGGTGGCCGTCACCGGGACCTGCTGAACTACGCACCGGGCTTCCCGCCCCCGCCCGACGCAACGGTCGGGGCCACCCCCGCGGGCGGGTCAGGCGTCGAAGCGCCGGCGGGATTCGTCGATGTCGCGGAGGTATCGCTGCGTCCAGTCACACATGCCGTCGACCGTCGCACGGAGCGCCCGACCCGGCTCGGTGAGGCAGTACTCGACCCGCGGCGGCACCGTGGGATACACCGTCCGCTCGACCAGGCCGTTGCGCTCCATCATGCGCAGGTTCTGGGTGAGCATCTTGTGGCTGATGCCGTCGATGCCCTTGCGCAACTCGCTGAAGCGCAGGGTGCCGTCACCGATCGTTTCGATGATCAACAGCGCCCACTTGTTGGCGACGTCGGAGAAGATCTCCCGCGCCAGCGAGTCTGCTCGCGTCAGGTCCGCATCTTCTGGCAGGCCGCTGAGCTGCTTGGTCACCATCGAGTTCCCCAGTCACTGAAAAGTGCGTTCTTCCACGTCAGGGAACACTCTCCTACGGTTACCGAGTAACCACAAGTGACCGAGAGAAAGTGGGCAGCATGTCCATCACCCTGGTGAACCCGAACGAACTGCCGAAGATCGACGCCTACCGCCAGGTATCCGTCGCCACCGGCTCGAAGCTGGTCTTCGTCGCCGGGCAGGTCGCCTGGGACGCCGACGGCAACACGATCGGCGCAGGCGACCTCGCCACCCAGGTCGAGCAGAGCTACCTCAACGTCGGAGCCGCCCTGGCCGCGGTCGGTGCCACCTTCGCCGACGTGACGAAGCTGACCGTCTACGTCGTCGACTGGACTCCGGACAAGATGAGTGGGTTCGTCGACGGCGTCGCCCGGGCAGCCGCGAAGCTGGGCGTCACCCCCGTAGCGCCGGGCACGCTGATCGGTGTCGCAGCACTGTCCTCTCCCGAGCACCTCGTCGAGGTCGAAGCCACCGCAGTCCTCGACTGAACCGAGTCACCGCACCCGGCGTGTCTGCCGTCAACCACGACGGAACCCGCGAAAACCAAGCCGATCGGTCGCTTTTGCGGCAGGATCACCCCGGACACCGCACATCCGACAAAAAGGACACAGATGCGACCGATTGCCCGCGCCGCGCTCATAGCGGTGGCGTCCGTCCCCTCGGCCCTGGCAGCCCCCGCCCTCGCGTCGGCGGCCAGCGCCACCGACGTCAGCTTCGCCTTCACCGTCAGCGGCTCGACCGTGACCAACACGATCACCAACAACTCGGGCACTCCCCTGGACTGCATGACCGGGCTCGCCCCGGCTCCCGGCGGGGTACTGCCACCGGTCGCCGAGGTCATCCGGAACGGTCAGGCCCTGGGTACCTCGGGCCAGGTGCAGCCGGGCGTGACCACCCAGACCGTGACCGAGATTCCCGACGGCTCGTACGTCGTGCTCGCCTCGTGCTCGACGGACGGCCTGGCAACCATGTGGGTCTCCGACTATCCCGGGATCGCAGAGCACCTGGCACCCCTGCCCGTCACTGCCTACATCGTCCAGGAGGCCTCGCCCGTCGTCACCGTTCCCAGCACCCCGCCGATCTTCGGCAGCAGCTGACCACTCGCCCCGACCCGCGGCCTGCACCGATCACCGGTGCAGGCCGCGGACTCGTCCGGGCCGGGCACCGCACGCTGCGTCCACGCCCGCCCGCGCTGCCCGTGCGCCGGCACGCCCGGAAGGGACCGGTCAGATGAGCCCGCGCTTGCTGGCGGCGTACACGGCCTCGGCGCGACGGCTCACCCCGAGCTTGCGCATGATGTTGCTCACGTGGAACTTCACGGTGGTGCCCGAAATGAAAAGGCGCTCACCGATCTTCGAGTTCGACAGGCCCGCGGCCAGCAGACGCAGCACCTCGAGCTCGCGATCGGTGAGCTGTTCCTGCGGCGTGGTCTGCCCGTTGAGGGACCGCACCACCGCCGCGGCACTGCGCGAGTCGAAGGCGCTCTCGCCGCGCGACACCGCGCGGATGGCGCGCACGAGTTCGGTGGTGTCGACGTCCTTGACGACGTAGCCGCGCGCCCCGGCGTGCACGGCCCGCACGACCAGCTGCTCATCGAGGAACGTGGTGAGCACCAGCAACCCGAGGCCGGGGCGGGCCGCCGACAGCTGCCCGCACAACGCCAGCCCCTCGTAGTCGGAGCCGGCCGAGAGCTTCAGGTCCATCAGCACGATGTCGGGCCGGACCCGGTCCACCAGCGCGACCGCCTCGGCCTCGTGCGACGCCTCGCCCACCACCGCCAGGTCCGGCTCCCGTTCGAGAATCGAGCGCAGCCCCTGGCGCAGGATCGCGTGGTCGTCGACGAGAACGATGCGGACCGTGCGGTTCACCGTCCCGGGAGGGGTTGCCACGTTCATCGCTGTGCTCCTGTCCGCGCCGCGTGTGCCGACGCCGCACTGTTCCCGTTGTTTCCGGTCGCCTCGTCGGCGCCCCGCTCCGCATCGACGGCCGGTTCGGGCACCGGGATGCGCACCGCCACCCGTACCCCGCCGAGGCGGGCGCGGCGCACCTCGAGAGTGCCGCCGAGCTCGTGTGCGCGGGCCTGCATGTTGGCCAGACCGCGATGCCGGCCGTCCCAGTCGTTGTCCGCGGCCAGGCGCAGCATCAGCCGCATCCGGGCCGGGTCCCCGTTGCCGTCGTCGGCGACCGCCAACAGCACCGAGTCGGGCCGGTAGGTCAGCCGCAGCACCACGCGCCGGGCGTTGGCGTGCACCGCGGCGTTGAACAGCGCCTCCCCCGCAATGCGCAGCAGCGAGTGTTCGGCCTCGCCCGGCAGTTCGACCGGCGTGCCGCCCACCCGGACCGTGATGTCGAGTTCGCCCGGCGTGTGCGCGACGCAGAGCTGCTCGAGCATCTCGGGCAGCGACGTGCGATCCGAGTCGGACGGGTGGTTGAGCGCGTAGATCGCCGACCGCAGCTGCTCGACCGCGCGGCGCGTGAGCTCCTTCGCCAGGTCGAGGCGCTCGCCGCGCTCGGTGTCGGGAATGTCGCTGCGGCACACCTCGATCTGCATGCCGGCGGACAGCACGGCCTGGGTGACGCTGTCGTGCAGCTCCCGCGCGATGCGGTGGCGTTCCTCGTCGAGCGCCTGGTGCCGGTGGGCGGCGCCCAGCTGCCGTTGGGTCAGCTCCAACTGCCGGAGCGTGGCCTCGAGTTCGGCGTTACGGGCCTGCAGGTCCGCCGCCGCCCGGTTCGCCTCCTGGTAGGCCTGCTCCGCGCGCTCGAGCAACAACTGGCCACGCTGATAGAGCGCGGAATTCTGCAGCGCCACCGCGGTCTGGCTGGCGAGGATCGACAGCACGGCGTGATCGGTGCCGTCGAGCGTGCGGTGCTCCGGGGTCCACGCGGCGATCGCGCCGGCCACTCCGCCGCCGAGGACGATGGGCACGAACGCGTGATGGGTGTCGACGGCCGCGTCCCGGCCGATCGACCCCGACCGGATGTCCTCGAGGCAGCGCACGACGTCGTCCGGCAGGGGCGGACCTTCGACGTTGTCGACGAGGAACGGGGTGGCGTCGGGGCCGAGGACCAGGCGGCGCGGCCCCGCGTCGGGCAGGGTGCCGTCGGTGAGGGCGAAGACCACCCATCGGGCGCTCAGGTGGGCGCGTGCCGCCTCCGCCACGGCGCAGATCAGGGTCTCGGGGCCCTCGACGGTGCGCACCAGGGCACGCGAGATCAGCTCGAGCGCATGCACGACCCGCTCGAGGCGTTCGGCAGCCCCGCGGTACTGGGGATAGAACGTGGGCTTGCCGGAGCGCAGGCCGGTCAGCCGGGACAGGTCGGGCGCGGTCACCGGGCACCGCCCGCCCCGGTCACAGCGCCGCCCGGAACAGCGCCACCATCTGCTCGTGGGTGGCCTCGCGCGGGTTGGTGGACATGCACGCGTCGCGCAGCGCGCCGGCGGCCAGGCGTTCGAGGTCGGTCGCCTGCACCCCGAGTTCCCGCAGCCCCCGCGGCACCCCGACCTCCCGGGCGAGCCGTTCGACCCGGTCCGCGACGGCGAGTGCCGCTTCGACGGCCGGGCCGCGGTGCTCCTCGAGTCCGAGAGCGGCGGCGATCGCGACGAACGGCTCGGGATCGGACGCGGCGTTGAACCGGATGACGTGCGGGAGCAGCACCCCGTTGATGACGCCGTGCGGCAGGTCGAGCAGGCCCCCGACCTGGTGGCTCATCGCGTGCGCGGCGCCGAGGATCGCGTTGGTGAAGGCCAGGCCGGCCTCGAGGCTGGCCTGCGCCATGATCGACCGGGCCGCCATCTCCTGCGGGTCCTCGATCGTGCGTACCAGCGTGTCGGTGACGAGCCCGACGGCACGCAGGGCGTGGTGGTCGGTGAGCGGGTTGTGGGCGCGGGAGACGAAGGCCTCCACGCCGTGGGTCAGGGCGTCCAGCCCGGTGGCGGCGTTCAGGTCGTCCGGCATGGTCGTGAGCAGCCGCGGGTCGATCACGGTCAGGTCCGGGACCAGCGAACGACCGATGATGGTGATCTTGGTGCCGCGGGCGGTGTCGGTGACGACGCAGAACTGGGAGACGTCGGCGCCCGTGCCCGAGGTCGACGGCACCACCACCATCGGCGGGATCGGGGCCGCAGCCCGGTCCACGCCCTCGTAGTCGAGGATGCTGCCGCCGTTGGCGGCGAGCACCGCGATGCCCTTGGCGGCGTCGATCACCGAGCCGCCGCCGAGCGCGACGAGCACGTCGCAGCCGTGGGCCCGGTACGTCTCGTGCCCGGCCGTGACCTCGTGGTCCTTGGGATTGGGGGTGAGGTCACCCCACACGATCGGGGTGAGTCCCTGCTCGACGAGGTGACCGCGAAGCTCGTCGGCCCAGCCGGCCTCGATCAGACCCGGGTCGGTCACCAGCAGGGGCCGGACCGCGCCGAGCCGCACCGCCGCGTGCGCCGCCTCGACCAGCGAACCGATCCCGAACACGATCTCCGGGGCGTGGAACTTGGCCAGCGTCGTCGCGGCGTGCTCCGATGCGACGGCCACTGCGCACTCCTGACGATCCCGATTGCTGTGATCCAGCTTACGTGGCTTCGAGCCTAGCCCCTCCACGACGGGGCGGCACCGGGCCGAACGGCAGGTACGGTACCTGCCCGATCGGGTAGGTAGGCCCGAGCGTGCCCGGGGGCCTCCGGGCGCCGGCCGCGGGGTGAATACGAAGTGAATGCCACCACCGCGGCCTCACCGGAACGGGACATATAGGATGCACCTCGCAGGGGTGGACCGGATACGCAGGAAACGGGCTGCGCACCGGCGGAAACGACCCTGGGAGAGCATCATCGACGACCGATGGATCGTGTGGTGGCACGAGGTGGACGGCGTCACATGGCACGTCCACGACAACGAGATCGCGGCGCTCGACTCGGCGTACCGGGCGCTCCACTCCGACCGGCGGGTCGGGGATCCGGTCATCGAACGCCCCAACCGCACCCTGGTGCTGGGCAGTGAGTTCGCCGCATACGTCAGGGCGCGGGAGGACGCGGAGGGCCGCCTGGCGATCCGCGGCACCCACCGGGTCGAGATCCGGTACCCGCTCGGCGTGGACCGGTGGATCTCGCAGGGATGGACGTCGGAACGGCTCGCACGCGCGAATTACGACGAGGCCCTGGAGCACTTCCGCCCCGACCGGGTCCGGCTCACGAAGCGCGACCACTGACCCGGTCGCCGGCCTACCGGTCGAACTCCACGAGCGGCGCGCGGCGCACGCCGGAGATCGAGGCGTGCACGACGGACATCGGCAGGAACGCCAGGACGATCAGCAACATGGCGACCTCGTACGCCACGCTGCTGCGCGGATCCGGGTTGCCCTTCAACCGGCCGCGTAGCGCGGTCCACGCGATTCCGTGGGCGTTGCCGACCATGATCGCCCGTGTCGCCCCGAGTATCCCCTCGGCGGCGGACCTCCCGTACACGTCCACGAGACGGTGCCACGCCTCGGCCGTCGGGTTGCCCCGGGTGTCGGCATAGTGCTGGGCGAACAGGACCGCAGCGACCTCGGAGTCGGGAACGTCGTCGAGGACCCCGGACAGGATGTTCCGGATCTCGGCGCTGCTCATTCCGGCCTCGAGAGCCATCTTCGTGTGGGCGTAGGAGCAGGCGCCGCAGCCGTTCACCTCGGTCACCGCCAGCATGATCCGTTCGACGAACTCGGGGCTCAACTCGGCGCGCCTCCTGGCACCGACCAGGTGCTTCATCGATCGAACGCCCCGGTAGAAGATCCAGTAGGCCTCACGGATCGAATAGTGCTTCTTCGCGAACTGCATCGTCGTCTTCCTCAACTGTGCCCGGGATTCCGATGTGCCGGAGCACTCTCCCGTACGCCGGCCGGTCCGCCGGCGGTGGCGTGGGCGGACGGCGCACACACACCCCGGGGGGTATTTACCGGTCCATGGTAACCACCCGCCGTTCCCCCGCCCGGAGCGGGGCCGGAGGCGGCCGGCGCGCACACTCAACGCAGTGCGTGCCCGAGCTCCGCCGCGCGGGAGAGCAACTGGGCGGCGTCCCGGGCGACGACGACGCGATCGCATTCCGGCGCGTACTCGGGCATCGCGCACGTCGCCTGGGCCCAGTAGCGCTGCGGTTCCGGGGTGACCCAGGCGAGCCGATGCACGCGACGGCGCAGGTCCGCGAGGCGGTCGGCGCGGGCGGGCAGGCCGTTGCAGCGGCCGTCGCCGACGACGAGCACGCTGGTGCGCGAGTCGACGATCCCGGCGTGCTCGGTGAGCAGTTCGTCGAGGACCCGGCCGTAGTCGCTGCTCGCCTCGAGGTCGAGGCCGGGATGCGCCAGGACCGCGGCGAGAGCGCCGTCCCCGGTGCTCGCCAGCAGCTCCCGCGTCACGTCGACGGGCCGGTCGACGAAGGCCAGAACCCGGCACCGGTGGGCCCGGCCGTGCATGGCCTGAGCCAGGCGCAGCGTGAACGCGGTGATCGGACGCACCGACAGGGACACGTCGGCCAGGATCAGCAGCCGGACCCGGTCCGGGCGCGGGGCGCGGACGATCAGGTGGAACGGCACGCCGTCGGTGCGCATCCCGGCGCGGGCCGTGCGGCGCATGTCGAGGCGGCCCCGGGTGAGTTCGCGCGGCACCGGCCGGGCCGGTCCGCGCATCCGCCGCAGCACCTCGTGGCACGCCAGCTCGATCTCGGCTCGGGACGCGACGTCGCCGGCGGTGTCGGGGGCGTCGGGTTCGCCGTCCGGCAGCGGACCGCCGAGTCCGGCCTGGGACAGTGCCGCGACGAACGCCTCGACGGCCTCGACGAGCCGGTTCAGCTGCGCGGCGGTGAGAGGTTCGTCGGCCTGGTCGTCGCCGTAGGCACGACGCGGATCGTAGGCGTCGAGCCACGCGAGGATGGATTCCGGATCGTCCCAGGACAGCGAGCCGACCACGGCGGCACCGGGATTCGCGGCCAGCTCGCCGACGGCGGCGGCGCCGGCCCGATCCACGTCGACGGTGTAGGTGACCCCGCGCCGCCCCGAGTCGGCTCCCGTGTCCACGGACAGGGCGGCGTCCGACGACGTCATGGAGACGTCGTCGTCGTCCTTGTGCGGATTGAAGCCCTTGTCCGCCTCCGGGGTGTCGAAGTGGTCGCCGACCTCCGCGGCACGTTCGTTGTATTCGGCGTAGCGGGCGATCTCCGGATCGTCGTCGAGTTCGAGCGCGGTGGGCAGGGCCTCGGCGAACTGCGCCCGGGGCGGGGACTTCTCGCCCGCGGCCCCGGCCGCATCCGTCGCCGCGAACAGCGCGTCGAAGGCCCGGTCGAAGCCGGGCTGCTCGTGCGGGTACTTCGCGCACACCGCACGCAGGCAGGCCCGCAGGACGTCGCGGTCGCGGGCCCCGACCAGACCGAGCACGCGGCGCACCTCGATGGTCTCGGCGGACGAGGCGGACACCCCGTGCCGGCGCAGCAGGCGCCCGAACACGGCGGCGACCACGTCGAGGGGATACGAGGTGCGCATCGTCGCCAGCGGCGTCACGGGCATCGCGTCACCGCCGCGCGCCGATGCCGACGCCGCTTCGGCCGCCGCCACCACCGCGTCCCCGGAACACCGCGGTGGTGGTGTTGGCCGGCCGGGACGCGACGGTGGCCCGCTCGGGCCGCTCCCCCGCCGGTTCGGCCGGAGCCACGGCGGCCTCGGCCGGACTCCCGTCGAGACGTGCGCGGACCAGGTCGGCGTCGCCGGTGTACTTGAGCAACGTCGCGAGCAGGATGTCGCGGATCTGCCGGAGCGAGGTGTGGTCGCCGCCGCCTCGCCGCAGGACGGTCGCGGCGCGCGCGGCGTCGATCACCTCCGAGATGGACGGGCTCTTGCGCAACGGCAGGTCCCGGAGGGTGCGGGCCAGGTCCACCACCTCGGCGGCGGTCACCGTGTCGACCTCGGGGGCCCGGGCGGTGACGATCTCGCGCTCGCGCTCGGGGGTGGGATAACCGACGTGGTAGTGCAGGCAGCGGCGCTTGAGGGCGGGCGAGAGTTCGCGGGTGTCGTTGGAGGTCAGGATCACCCACGGCGAGGACCGGGCCGTGAAGGTGCCCACCTCGGGAATGGTGACCTGCCCCTCGGCGAGGACCTCGAGCAACAGCGCCTCCATGGACTCCTCGGTGCGGTCCACCTCGTCGACGAGGAGCACCACCGGTTCCGGGGAGAGGATCGCCTCGAGCAGGGGGCGCACGGCGAGGAACTTCTCGGAGTACAGGCCGAAGTCCTGCGCGGCGAGGAACCGGGACGCCTCGGCGACGTCGGGGTAGGCGGCGAGCTGCTCGCCGATGCGGTCGCGCAGCATCTGCACGTGCAGCAGCTGCTTGGCGTAGTCCCACTCGTACAGCGCCCGGCTGTCGTCGAGGCCCTCGTAACACTGCAGCCGCACCAGCCTGCGCCCGCCGGCGGCGGCGAGCGCCTTGGCCAGCTCGGTCTTGCCGACGCCGGCCGGCCCCTCGAGCAGCAGGGGCCGCTGGAGCGCGGTGGCGAGGTGGACGACGACCGCGAACTCGTCGTCGGCGATGTAGTCGTGGCGGCGCAGCGCGTCGGCGAGTTCCGGTCCGCTGGCGAAGCTGGTCATCGGTGCTCCTGTGTCGTCGGCACTCGAGGGAGGTGGGTATGCCCGGGGCGGGTCGCCCCGCCCCGGGCACGGGATCGGTCGAGCAGGTGGGTCAGTAGGACCGGTTGATGCAGTGGTCGACGACCGGGATCATCGACTCGACCGTCACCTCGCGCGGGTTGCCCGGGGTGCACCAGTCGCCCTGGATGTGCTCGGAGATGGCCCGCACGGTCTTCTCGTCGCCCTTGATGACGTCGCCGCGGCCGGCGTACTTGCCGGTGTTCATGCGGTTCTTCTCGTACGAGTCGACGCGCACCTGACCGAAGTTGTCGGGGATCCCGACGTCCTTGGCGAGCCGGATGGCGGCCTCGACCGCCGCGTCCGCGGCCTGGACGGTGGTCATGTTGCGGGTGTCGACGCCCATCGCGGTGGCGATGCGGGCGTAGTGCTCGTAGCGCGAGGGCAGGTTGTACTCCCACACACGCGGCAGGGCGATGGCGTTGTTGAGGCCGTGGTGGCTGTCGAAGAAGGCGGACACGGCGTGCGAGATGGAGTGCACGATGCCCAGGCCGCCCGAGTTGAAGGCCTGTGCGGCGATGTACTGGGCGTTCATCATGCCCTCGCGCGCCTTGAGGTTGCGCGGCTCGAAGGTGGCCTCGCGCAGGTGCTTGGCGACGAGTTCGATCGAGTACAGGGCGTTGCCGAGCGACGGCGCGAAGTCCAGCCGCGAGACGAACGGCTCGGAGCCGTGGGCGAGGACGTCGAAGCCGCAGTAGGCGGTGAAGTGCTGCGGGCAGGTGTAGTACAGCAGCGGGTCGTCGATCGCGAGGGTGACGATCGTGGCCTCGTCGAAGCCGACCCACTTGTGCGGGTGGTCCATGTCCGAGGTGTCGGTGATGACGTAGGCCCAGGAGGTCTCCGAGCCGGTGCCGGCCGTGGTGGAGACGGCGATGTGCGGCGGGTTCTCCTTGTTGGTGGACTTGGCGAAGCCCTCGAACTCGTTGATGTTGCGGCCGTCGTGGGCGATGACCACGCGGGCGCCCTTCGCGGCGTCGTGGCTCGAGCCGCCGCCGACGGAGATGATGGAGTCGCACTTCTCCTGCTGGTAGAGGGCGGCGGCCTCCATGACGTTGTAGTCCTTGGGGTTGGACTCGACCTTGTCGAACAGGACGACCTCGACACCCTGGTACTCGATCTTGCCGATGAGCTCCTCGATGATGCCCGAGCCGCGCAGGCCGGTCGTCATCAGCAGGGTGCGCTTGAAGCCCAGGTTCTTCGCCTCGACACCGATGATGTCGTGGGCACCGACACCCATCAGCGCCCGGGGGAAGGGGTGGAACTCCTTGATGGGAAAGTCCCAGATCTGGTTGAGTTCGATAGCCATCGCGTTTCTCCTGGTGTGTCGGCCGGAAGTGGTGGTTCGAAGGGGGCGGCCGGTGTGACCGGCGTCTCTTCCCTTCCCCACTGTCGGGCTCGATCACGCCCACGGAAAGGGCTTCGAGCCCGAACCGTCCGGTCGCGGGACCGAAGCCGTCCGGTCGAGCGCGCGGGCCTACCCGTTCGGGCAGGTGCCGTTCCCGCTGATCGGGAGCCGGCCGGACCCCGGCGCACCCCGTCCCGGTAGCGTCGTCTTGCTGATATCCTGAAACTAGAACGCGTTCTAGATTGCTTCACCCGCACCACGGAAGGACCGACCTGGCCATGACGACAGTCGAGGTGCCGCACGGCTCGCGATCCGCGATCCTGACCGTCTCCGCAGTCATCGAGGAGACGCCGGACTCGCGCTCGATCGTCTTCGACGTGCCGGCCGAGCTCCAGGACAAGTTCGCGTACAAGCCCGGACAGTTCCTGACCCTGCGGATCCCGAGCGAGCAGACCGGCTCCGTGGCCCGCTGTTACTCGCTGGCCAGCTCCCCGTACACCGACGACGCCCCCAAGGTCACGGTCAAGCGGACCGTCGACGGTTACGGGTCCAACTGGCTGTGCGACCGGATCTCCGCGGGCGACCGCCTCGAGGTTCTGCCGCCGTCGGGAGTGTTCACCCCGAAGTCCCTCGACCACGACTTCCTGCTGCTCGGCGCCGGCAGCGGCATCACTCCGGTCGTCTCGATCCTCAAGTCGGCGCTGACCCAGGGCTCGGGCAAGGTGGTTCTGGTCTACGCCAACCGCGACGAGGCGTCGATCATCTTCGCGGACGAGCTGCGGGCGCTGGCGGAGAAGTACCCCACCCGGCTCACCGTCGTGCACTGGCTCGAGTCCGTGCAGGGCCTGCCGTCCGCCGACCAGCTCGCCACCCTGGTGACCCCGTACACGAGCCACGAGGCGTTCATGTGCGGACCCGGTCCGTTCATGGACGCCGTGCACCGGGCGCTGCAGGCCGCAGGCATGCCGCGCTCCCAGGTGCACGCGGAGGTGTTCAACTCCCTCGCGGGAGACCCGTTCGCCGACCACACCCCCGTCGAGGTGAGCGACGAGGAGGCGGCCGACGCCGCGACCGTGGAGGTCGAGCTCGACGGCGAGACCCACACGATCCCGTGGCCGCGCTCCCAGACCCTCGTCGACATCATGCTCGCCAAGGGCATCGACGTGCCCTACTCCTGCCAGGAGGGCGAGTGCGGCTCGTGCGCCTGCACCGTCCTCGAGGGCAAGGTCGAGATGGACAACTGCGAGATCCTCGACCCCGAGGACATCGAGGCCGGCTACGTGCTCGGGTGCCAGGCCCACCCGGTGACGGACACGGTCAAGATCGTCTTCTGAGACGGCGCAGGGGCCCTCCGTCCGGCTCGTCCGGACGGAGGGCCCCTGCGTGTACGCGCCGGCAATCCCCGCCTCAGCGGACGAGAACCGGTGCCTCCGCGAGTTGTGCGACCGGCTGCCGCGGGCCGCGCAGCGCCACGCCCGCCCCGGCCCCGAGGGCGAGCACGATCACGGCACAGCCGTAGCCCAGCGTCGTCGCGGTCAGCCCGAACGCGCCCGTCGCCAGGCCCGCGAGCACCGCGGGCACGGAGAACGCGAGGTAGCAGACGACGAACGTGGTGGCGAACAGGCGCCCGCGCTCGTGCGGCGCCGCCAGGGCGCCGATGACGTTCATCGCGCCCAGGAACGCCGCCCCCCAGCCGAAGCCCGCGACGGCGGTACCGGCGAAGTACGCGACGGCCCAGCCACCGAGCACGGCGGTCACGACGACGCCGACGCCGGTGGCGAGGATCGCGGTCCCCGCGACGACGACGCGCCGCGGGTCGGAGCCGCGCAGCACCGTCGCGGCAACCGAACCGGAGGCGAAGAGCGTGAAGATCGCCAGCCCCGCGACGAGGCGGTTGCCGATACCGAAGACCGTGCCCACGATCGACGGGCCGAGGGACATGTAGAGGCCGCCGAGCGACCACGCCGACAGCAGACCGGGCAGGATCACCAGGTACGGGCCCCGCACGTCCGCCGGCACCGACGCGCTCGGCAGCAGGCTGCGCAGCGCGGCCCGGCGGGACGCGAAGCCCGGCGCGGGTGCCCGGTCGGGGACGAAGACGAGCACGACGGCCAGCGCCAGCGCGATCACGACGACGAGGGCATAGACGAGGACGGTGGGAAGGGGCGCGAACTGCACGAGCAGGCCCGCCCCCGCGGCGCCGAGGGCGAGCCCGAGCGACGGCGCCACGCTGTTGACGAAGGACCCGAGGCGCGGGTTCGGTTGCAGATCGATCACGGCGGCGCTGACGGCGCCGGTCGCCGCACCGACCGCGAGACCCTGCAGCACGCGGGCCAGCACGAGCCAGCCCACGTCGTCGGCGAGGACGAACACGCCCATGCTCACCACGAGCAGCAGCAGCGCCCCGATCAGGACCGGCCGGCGGCCGACGTGATCGGAGATCGAGCCGATCGTCAGCAGCGTGGCGAGCAGGGCGAGCGCGTAGACGGCGAAGACGGCGGTCAGCATTCCCGCGGAGAAACCCCACTGCTGCTGGTACAGCGGATAGAGCGGGGAGGGGGCGGACGAGGACGCGGTGAGCAGAAAGCTGGCCGTGCCCACCGCCGCGAAACCGTAACGGCGTGGCAGGGTGCGGCCCGGCGTCGGCTCCGGCATCGGACCTCCTGAGAACTCGTGCGGGAAGGCCGACAGTTCGTTGGCCAAGGCAACGATCTACTGGAACACCCGCGCCGCGGAGATCATTCCCGCCTCTGTCACCGATCCGTAAAAAACCCCTCCCAACTGCACCGGAGCGTTACCGCAGTGCAATCGCCCACACCATTGACCGACCGGTCGATCAGGTCTATACCGAAGTCAGGACACAATCCGCACTAGGAGGCTCGACATGTTCTCCGACAGCCGGCTACAGGACTACGTGGCCGTGATCCTGGGCGTCTTCACCGCCCTCTCCCCGCTGTGGGTCGCCAACGACAACACGACGATGTGGACCCTGATCGTCCTCGGCGTGCTGATCGCGCTGACCGGACTGGCGCAGATCGTCCGGCCCACCATGGCCGCGATCGACTACGCGATGGGCGTCTTCGGCGTGCTGCTGTTCCTCTCCCCCTGGGTCATGGGCTTCACCGAGTACAGCGGTGCATCCTGGACGGCCTGGGTGGTGGGCGTGCTCACCGTGGTCGTCGCGGTGGCGGCACTGCCCGCGATGAACGCCCGGATGCACGGACACGGCGGACTGGCCACGCACCACTGATCACGGTGCGGAAGGCCGCGACAGCGGCCTTCCGCACGAGGAGGGCGGGAGCCGAGGCCCTCGTCCTCCGTCCACACCGTCCTCCGTCCCGCAACCCGGCGCCTTCGCACCCTTGCCGGTGCACCCGGAAGTGAGCGCCATGAGCACCCCGGGCTCGACACCGCCGCGCCGTCGCGCGCGGCGGGACAACGCCGCGCGTGTCCACATCCTCGACGCCGCCGAGACCCTCTTCGCCGCCCACGGCTTCGACGCCACCTCGACGACCGCGATCGCCGTCGCCGCGGACGTGCCCAAGGGACTGATCTTCTACTACTTCCCCACCAAGGAGTCGATCCTCGAGACGCTCGTCGCCGAGCGGCTACCGGCCGAACCGATCCAGGACGTCACCGGCCTCGTCTCCCCCGGCGACCCGGCGGCCAGCCTCGTCAACCTCGACGCCGCCCTCGACCTGCGCACCCACCACTCCTCGCTGCTCCGGGTGATCTGGCGTGAGGCGGAGACGCATCCGGGCCTGCGCACCCCGCTGCGCCGGCTGCGGACGTCCCTGCAGGAGGCCACCATGCGGGTGCTGCAGGCCAGCGTGCCCGGCCCGATACAGCCGGGCACCCTGCGCACCTGCGCGACGACGTGGGTGTCGGCGATGTTCTCCGCCGCCACGGTCGACCGGCTGTTCGGCCTCGACGGGCCTTCCCCCGACGAACTCGGCGGCATCGCGCGGCTCGTCGCCGCGGGCATGACCGGGATGGGCTGAGCAGGGCGGCGGATCAGCGCGTCTCGGCGCGGGGAGCCTCGTCGCCGGGCAGACCGGCGGTCGGGTCGCCGATGCCGTCGACGAGCTGCCGGCCCGCCGGGAAGCTGAGGGCGCCGGGGGGCAGCTCGCCCGGCCTCCCGCTGAGGAACACCTCGACCCGCCCGCTGCCCGCCCACGGCCGGCCGAGGGCGTCGATGCGGCGCAGGGTCTGGGCCGCCACCGCCTCGGCGCTGTCGAACAGGCGCACACCGGGCGGCAGGTGCGCGGCGATGATGTCGGCCACCAGCGGGTAGTGGGTACAGCCGAGGACGACGCCACCCACGTCGGGCGGGGTCCGCTGCGCCGCGGCCGCGATCGCCGCGGCCGCGGCGGTCGTGTCGCCGCGGTCGATGGCATCGGCGAGCCCGTGGCAGGCCACCCCCACCACGTCGCGGTCCCCGGCGAACCGGGCGACCAGATCGGCCTGGTAGCGGCTGGCGGTGGTCGCGGCGGTGGCCCAGATCGCCACCGATTCGCACGCCGCGGCGGCCGGCTTGATCGCCGGCACCGTTCCGATCACCGGGATCTCGTCACCGAGCGTCTCGCGCACGTGCTCGAGCGCGGTCACGGACGCCGTGTTACACGGCAGCACGACCACCTCGGCGCCCCGGGTCACGGCCCGCTCCGCGGTGCTCACGACCCGCTCGATCACCCAGTCCCCGGGCTTCGGTCCCCACGGGGCGCCGTCCGGGTCCATCGAGAGCATCAGATCCAGTTCGGGACGCAATCGGCGCAGCCATGCAGACGTCGGCAGGAGGCCGAGACCCGAGTCGATGAGCGCAACGATCACCACACGAATCTAGCGCTCGCCGTCCCGGCGGCTAGGACGTGGGCGCGAGGATCTCCGTGATCGGCGCGCCCTCGGCGATCTTGCCTCGCATTTTCATCACCGGCCCGGCCAGTCCCGCGCCGACCACACCGGTGAGACGACCGTCGCGCTCGTAGTAGGCGAGGAACTTGCGGCCGTCGTCACGCACCACGTGCACGGTGTCGTCGGCGCGGACCGCACCGAGGGCCTGGATCTTCACGCCGTACTGGTCGCTCCAGAAGTACGGCACCCGCGCAGCGTCGGCGACGGTGGACCCGAGCAGCGCACCGGCGAGCACCTTCGCCTGCTCCCCCGCGTTCGTCCAGTGCTCGAGACGCGCGCACCGACCGTCCGAGACCTCCCAGGCCGCGACGTCCCCGACCGCCCACACGTGCGGGGCCGAGGTGCGGCCCACGCCGTCGCACACCACACCGTTGTCCACCCGCACCCCCGAACCGTCGAGCCAGTCGGTGACCGGCACCGAGCCGATCCCCACCACCACCAGGTCCACGTCGAGGTCGGTGCCGTCGCTCAGGACCGCGCCGGTGACCCGCCCGTCGCCGCGCAGGGCGCGCACCCCCACGCCGGCCCGCACGTCGACACCTTCGTCGGTGTGCAACCGGGCCACCAGCGCGCCGACCCGCTCGCCGAGCACCGACGCCAGCGGCGTCGGCTGCGGCTCGACCAGCACCACGTCCATGCCCCGCGCCCGCAGGCTCGCCGCGACCTCGCAGCCGATGAACCCGGCGCCGACGATCAGCGCCCGCCCGCCCGGGACGACCGCCGCGCGCAGGGCCCGGCTGTCGTCCACGGAGCGCAGCACGTGCACCCCGGCGAGCCCGGCCGTGCCGGGCAACCGCCTCGGCCGCAACCCGGTCGCGACGATCAACTCGTCGAACCCGACGCTCTGCCCGTCGGACAGCGCGACGGTGCGGGCCGCCGCGTCCAGCGCCTGCACCCGCACACCCAGGCGCAGCTCGATGCGCTGGTCGTCGAAGAACTCCCGCGGCCGCAGGGTGGTGTCGTCGGTCCCGCCACGGACGACGTCCTTCGACAGCGGGGGCCGGTCGTAGGGCAGATGCGGCTCGTCGCCGATCAGGACGAGCTCGCCGTCGAATCCACCGTGGCGCAGTTCCTCTGCGGCACGCACCCCCGCCAGCCCCGCCCCGACCACGACGATCCGCTGTGTTCCCGTCTCACCCACCCGCTCCACCCTCTCCGCCAGCAGTGACCCACGCCACCGTAATCCGTGCAACTGTTTTACCAAATACAGGGACCTCCGGACAGGGCGCCGTTCATGCGAGCCGCGTGCCCCGCACCCGGGGCGGCCTGGAGTTACTACAGTCGGAGGGGACAGACCTTCATCCGGCAGGCCGACGAGGAGCCCCCATGACCAGCGACAGCGGCGCAGGCGTCAGCCGCGTGCAGTTCGGCAACGGAATCGCGCCGGGACCGGTCGACACCCAGGGGCGCACCATCATCGCCGACGCGGTCGTGGCGAAGATCGCCGGAATCGCGACCCGCGAGATCAGCGGCGTCTACGACGTCGGCGCGGGCACCGCACGCGTGGTCGGGGCCCTGCGGGACCGCATTCCCGGCGCGCGGATCAACCACGGGCAGGGCGTCGCGGTGGAAGTCGGGGAGAAACAGGCCGCGATCGACATCGGCATCGTCGCCGAATACGGCGTGGCCCTGCACGAACTCGCCGTCGCGATCCGCCACAACGTGATCGCGGCCGTCGAACGGATGACCGGCCTCGAGGTCACCGAGGTCAATATCACCGTCTTCGACGTCGTGCTGTTCGACGAGACAACCGGTGTCGCCGACGACCTGAAACCCCGCGTCCAATGACCACCCCCGCCGAGCCCGCAGAACTCGCCGCGGCCGCCGCCCGGACCGTGCCCGGCGTCGCCGACCTCCACGGCGGAGCGTTCGGCGAGGTCGCGACCTATCTGCCGGGCCGGCGCGTCACCGGGATCCGCCTCGGCTCCGACACGTGCGCGGTGCACATCGTCGTCGAGTACCCGGCCGACCTGTACGCCGTGGCGGCCGCCGTCCGCGCCCGGCTCGAGCCGCTGCTGGGCGTCCCCGTGGATGTGACCATCGAAGACATACGGATCCCGTCACCCGACGGCGAGCACCCGACCAGTGAGGTGACCCAGTGAACCACACCCCTGTCAGCAACACCGCCGTCGGACTCCTCGCGGGACTGCTGCTGGCCCTCGCGGGCATCCTCGGGGGCTTCAGCGGCCTGCTGTTCGGCATCCTGCTCGGCGCCCTCGGCATGGCGATCGGCGCCCACCGGGACGGGCTTCTCGACCTGGGCGCTCTGCTGCGGAGCCGGGGCCGTGGCTGACCCCACGCCCACCGGCCCGAGGACCCTGCCGGCCCAGGCCGGCGCCGACGCGGTCGCCACCGAGACGGTCGACCCCGTCGGGCACCGCGGCCAACTGGTCATCAAGGACCGCGCCGTCGAACGGATCGCCGCGGCCGCCGCCCTCCAGGTGCCCGGTGTGGTTCGTCAACGCGGTGGCCTGAGCCTGTTCACCGGGCGGGACCTGCCCCGCGCCGACGTCACCACCGGCGGCGGCGCCGTCGCGATCAACCTGTACATCGCCGCGGAATGGCCCTACGACGCCGCCGCCCTGACCCGGCGTGTGCACGACGCGGTGGACCGGCAGCTCCACGAGCTGACCGGCCTGCCGGTGCACGAACTCAACGTGCTCGTCGCGGCCACGTCCGTCGCCGGGCCGGCCGAGCGCAGCGAGCCGGCGGTGCCGGTCGAGTACACCGAGGCCGACATCGTCGCCCGGACGGAGTACCGGGCCCCCGTACCGGTCGTTTCGCCGCTGCCGCCCCTGGCCCACCCGGCCGCGGCCCCGGCGGCCGCGCTCATCGCCGTGGGCGCTCTGGCGCTCGCGTTCGCCGCCGCCCGGGAACTGCTCATCGTCCGCGGCACCTACGCGGGCGCGCCGTGGCTGCGGAACTCCTTCGAGTGGTTCGGCCGGCTGCACTGGCAGAGCTGGATCGCACCCGTCGCTGCGGTCCTCGTGCTGCTGGGGGTCGTGCTCGTAGTGGTGGCGGTCAAGCCGCGGCGCCGCACCCACGTGCCCCTGCAGGTGTCCGGTCCGGTCCCGACGGTGTGGATGCGCCGGACCGACCTGGCCCGGATGTGCAGCGCGCACGCGTCCACACTGCCCAGTGTGTACGCGGCCCGCACCGTCGTCGATCGCCGTCGCGCGCTCGTCAGCGTCGTGGGCTCGGGTGAGGAGTCGACCGCCGATCTGGTCGCCGCGGTCCGGGGTGCGGTGGCGCCGAATCTGGCTCTGCTCGCGGAGCCGATCGCTCTCGTGGTGCAGGTGCACCGGCCGAGGACGGCGCGATGAAGCTGCGCACCGTCCTGGTCAACCGGATGCTCACGTTCGCCGTGGGCGCCGCGCTCCTCGGCGCCGGGGCCTTCGCACTGGCCTGGGTGTGGCAGGTGCGCTTCGCCCGGGAATGGCTGGCCCGCCTGGACCGGCCGCGCATCATCGACATCCCGGACCAGTCCTGGTGGGAGGGCGCGTTGTGGACCGCCGTCGCGGTGGGGGTGACGATCGGGATCGTGCTCCTGGCGGTCAACTTCTCCCGGCGCCGGACGTCGCGGGTGCAGCTCTACGACGAGGTCACCGAGGCCACCCTGGCCGTGGAGCTCGGACCGGTGGCCGACGGCGTCGCCGGTGAGCTCGCGGCCCTGCCCGGTGTGCGGGCCACGCGCAGCCGGGCCGTGGTGGAACGCCATCTGCCGACCCTGTCGGTCACGGTGTACGCGGACCCGAACATCGACGTCGCCGACTTCACCGCCCGCGCCGAGGAGACCGCCGAGCGGGCCGCCCGGGCGCTGGGCGGGGCCCGCGTGGCGACGCAGGTACTGCTGCACCTGGATCCGGCCCACCCCGAATCCGGCGGACAGGGGTAGGCCGCCGAGCGAACGTGGCATTTCGTCGGCGTACGGAGATGAACGATACATTCGCTCGTTCCCCGGCGACGGAAACGCCGAACGGCGCCCACCCCGAAGGGTGGACGCCGTTCGACGTCAGCGAGAACTAGCTCACTTGATGATCTTCGTGACGCGACCGGCGCCGACGGTGCGGCCACCCTCGCGGATCGCGAAGCGCAGGCCCTCGTCCATGGCGACCGGCTGGATCAGCTTGACGGACATCTCGGTGTTGTCGCCCGGCATGACCATCTCGGTGCCCTCGGGGAGGGTCACAACGCCCGTCACGTCCGTGGTACGGAAGTAGAACTGCGGACGGTAGTTGTTGAAGAACGGGGTGTGGCGGCCACCCTCCTCCTTGTTGAGGATGTAGGCCTGGCCCTCGAACTCCGTGTGCGGGGTGGTGGTGCCCGGCTTCACGACGACCTGGCCACGCTCGACGTCCTCGCGCTTGATGCCGCGGACCAGCAGACCGACGTTGTCGCCGGCCTGGCCCTGGTCGAGCAGCTTGCGGAACATCTCGATGCCCGTGACCGTGGTCTTGGTCGAGGTCGGCTTGATACCGACGATCTCGACTTCCTCGTTCACGTTGATGACACCGCGCTCGATGCGGCCGGTGACGACCGTGCCACGACCGGTGATGGTGAAGACGTCCTCGACGGGCATGAGGAACGGCTTCTCGGTCTCACGGACCGGGTCCGGGATCGACTCGTCGACGGCGCTCATGAGCTCGAGGATGCTCTCGGTCCACTTCGGGTCACCCTCGAGTGCCTTCAGGGCCGAAACCTTGACGACAGGAGCCTCCTCGTCGAAGTCCTGCGCAGCGAGGAGCTCACGGACCTCCATCTCGACGAGCTCGAGGATTTCCTCGTCGTCGACCATGTCGGACTTGTTGAGCGCGACGAGGATGTAGGGCACGCCGACCTGACGGGCGAGCAGCACGTGCTCACGCGTCTGCGGCATCGGGCCGTCGGTGGCGGCCACGACCAGGATCGCACCGTCCATCTGAGCCGCACCGGTGATCATGTTCTTGATGTAGTCGGCGTGACCCGGAGCGTCGACGTGCGCGTAGTGGCGCTTCTCGGTCTGGTACTCGACGTGGGAGATGTTGATCGTGATACCACGAGCCTTCTCCTCCGGAGCCTTGTCGATCTGGTCGAACGCGAAGCTCTGGTTCAGCTCGGGGTACTTGTCGGCCAGCACCTTGGTGATCGCCGCCGTCAGAGTGGTCTTGCCGTGGTCGACGTGACCGATGGTGCCGATGTTCACGTGCGGCTTGGTCCGCTCGAACTTCGCCTTCGCCACTTGAGGGTCCTCCTGGACTGTTGTTGCTTGCAGTATGCAGCAGTGCGGTTGTTACTTACTTGGTCGTGCAGCCGACCGGGTCGGAACCGAGGTTACTCGCCGGTCGCCTTGGCGATGATTTCCTTCGAGACGTTCGCGGGAACCTCAGCGTAGGAATCGAACACCATGGAGAAGTTCGCGCGACCCTGGGTCTTCGACCGCAGGTCACCGATGTAACCGAACATCTCCGAGAGCGGAACCAGCGCCTTCACGACACGGGCACCACTGCGTTCCTCCATGGCCTGAATCTGGCCACGGCGGGAGTTGAGGTCGCCGATCACTTCACCCATGTAGTCCTCGGGGGTGGTGACCTCGACAGCCATGAGCGGCTCGAGGATGACCGGCGCAGCCTTGCGCGCGGCCTCCTTCAGGGCCTGCGAACCGGCGATCTTGAACGCCATTTCCGACGAGTCGACGTCGTGGTACGCGCCGTCGAGCAGGGTGACCTTGACGTTCACCAGCGGGTACCCGGCGAGCACGCCGTACTGCATCGCGTCCTGCGCACCGGCGTCGACCGAGGGGATGTACTCGCGGGGCACGCGGCCGCCGGTGACCTTGTTCTCGAACTCGTAGGTCGCGCCGTCCTCGCCCACGAAGGGCTCGAGGGCGATGATGACCTTCGCGAACTGGCCGGAACCACCGGTCTGCTTCTTGTGCGTGAACTCGAGCTTCTCGACCTTCTTGGTGATGGTCTCGCGGTACGCCACCTGCGGCTTGCCGACGTTGGCCTCGACCTTGAACTCACGACGCATGCGGTCGACGAGGATGTCGAGGTGGAGCTCGCCCATGCCGCCGATGACGGTCTGGCCGGTCTCCTCGTCCAGCTCGACGGAGAAGGTGGGATCCTCCTCGGCCAGCTTCTGGATCGCGGTGCCCAGCTTCTCCTGGTCGGACTTGGTCTTCGGCTCGATGGAGACCTGGATGACCGGATCCGGGAAGGTCATGGACTCGAGCACGATCGGGGCGTCCTGCGCGCACAGGGTGTCACCGGTCGTGGTGTCCTTCAGGCCGATCATCGCGTAGATGTGGCCGGCCACCGCCTCGTCGACCGGGTTCTCCTTGTTGGCGTGCATCTGGAACAGCTTGCCGATGCGCTCCTTCTTGCCCTTGGTGGCGTTGAGCACCTGGGCACCCGGCTCGATGCGGCCGGAGTAGACGCGCACGAAGGTCAGCTTGCCGAAGAACGGGTGCGCGGCGATCTTGAACGCCAGCGCGGAGAAGGGCTCTTCCTTGCTCGGCTTGCGGGTGAGGGTCTCTTCCTCGTCGCCGAGCTTGTGGCCCTCGACCTCGCCGATGTCGAGCGGGTTCGGCAGGTAGTCGATGACCGCGTCGAGCATGGGCTGGATGCCCTTGTTCTTGAACGCGGAACCGCACAGCACCGGGTACAGCTCGGAGGAGACGGTCAGCTTCCGGATGGCGCCCTTGATCTCGGCGACGGTGAGTTCCTCGCCACCGAAGTACTTCTCCATGAGCTCTTCGTCGCTCTCGGCGACCGTCTCGAGCAGCTTCTCGCGGTACTCGGCGACCTTGTCGGCCAGCTCCGCGGGGATCTCCTCGATGGTCGGCTCGGCGCCGATCTCGACGGTGCCACGCCAGGTGATGGCCTTCATCTCGACCAGGTCGACGACGCCGTCGAACGCGTCCTCCGCGCCGATCGGGAGCTGCAGGACCAGCGGCTTGGCGCCGAGGCGGTCGATGATGGTCTGGACCGTGAAGTAGAAGTCCGCGCCCATCTTGTCCATCTTGTTGACGAAGCAGATGCGCGGAACGTCGTACTTGGCGGCCTGCCGCCAGACCTGCTCGGACTGCGGCTCGACGCCCTCCTTGCCGTCGAACACGGCGACCGCGCCGTCGAGGACGCGCAGCGACCGCTCGACCTCGACCGTGAAGTCGACGTGGCCGGGGGTGTCGATGATGTTGATCTGGTTCTTGTTCCAGAAGCAGGTCACGGCGGCGGAGGTGATGGTGATACCCCGCTCCTTCTCCTGCTCCATCCAGTCGGTGGTCGAGGCACCGTCGTGGGTCTCACCGATCTTGTAGTTCACACCGGTGTAGAAGAGGATGCGCTCGGTCGTCGTGGTCTTGCCGGCATCGATGTGCGCCATGATGCCGATGTTGCGGACCTTGTTCAGGTCGGTCAGCACTTCCTGTGCCACAGGTAACCCCGCTCGTAGCTCGTGTCGGTCCTAGGGTGCGGACCAGTGTTCTCGGATGTTCAGCCGGCCTTCAGGGACCGACACAGTTGTGCGAACGGCCGGCCGGGAGGATTTCGGGAATACCGGTTCCTCCCGACCGGCATCGACTCACCAGCGGTAGTGCGCGAACGCCTTGTTGGCCTCGGCCATCTTGTGGGTGTCCTCGCGACGCTTCACGGACGCACCCAGACCGTTGCTGGCGTCGAGGAGCTCGTTCGCGAGGCGCTCGACCATGGTCTTCTCACGACGCTGACGCGAGAAGGTGACCAGCCACCGCAGGGCGAGGGTGGTCGAACGACCGGGACGAACCTCGACCGGCACCTGGTAGGTGGCGCCACCGACACGGCGGCTGCGCACCTCGAGGGCAGGCTTGACGTTGTCCAGAGCGCGCTTGAGGGTGACGACCGGATCGGTGCCGGTCTTCTCGCGCGCGCGCTCGAGTGCCTCGTAGACGATGCGCTCGGCGGTGGACTTCTTGCCGTCCAGCAGGATCTTGTTGACCAGCTGGGTGACGAGCGGCGACCCGTAGACCGGGTCGGCGATCAGGGGACGCTTCGGAGCGGGACCCTTACGTGGCATCAGCCCTTCTCCTTCTTCGCGCCGTAGCGGCTGCGCGCCTGCTTGCGGTTCTTGACACCCTGGGTGTCGAGCGAACCGCGGATGATCTTGTAGCGGACACCGGGGAGGTCCTTCACACGACCACCGCGCACGAGCACCATCGAGTGCTCCTGCAGGTTGTGACCCTCACCCGGGATGTAGGCGGTGACCTCGACGGAGCTGGTCAGACGCACGCGGGCGACCTTCCGGAGCGCCGAGTTCGGCTTCTTCGGGGTGGTGGTGTACACGCGAGTGCACACACCGCGGCGCTGCGGGCTGCCCTTGAGGGCCGCGGTCTTGACCTTGGCGGCCTTGTCGCGGCGGCCCTTACGGACCAGCTGATTGATGGTTGGCATCTACCGGCTTTCTCGTTGTCTGAAGACTGCTCGCACGAGCAACCTTGGCTGTTCTGAAATTAGGGATCCATCGGTTGGGGCAAGAGAGCCGCTGCCCCGCACCCACCCCTCGTGTGCACACGAGGTCGGGCGTGTCGCGTACCCCCACACAGGCAGCCGGGGGCTCGCTCCTGCGGTGATTCCACAGACCGCGCGCACGGCACTACCTCGCATAGGCACACAGATCGGCCCGGGCATGCCGGACACGACCCACAACGATACCCGGCGGCGCGGCGCAAGGTCAAAGCGAGCTGCGGGGGTCCGCTCGTGGCTCAACTGCTGAGGTCGAGGGTCAGTCGGGCCAGCGTGACGGCCGCCGCACACGGATCGGGAGGCGCCGAACCGGGCGCGTACTGCACCCACCAGCCGAAGATCCCCGTCGTGGACGCTCCGGCGGAGATCCCGCAGGACGCCGGGTCGTCGGGCGGGCGCATCAGCACGGCCCGCCGGCCCTCCACGGTCGTGTTCTCCACCGCGTATCCCAGCCGTTGCGCCGTCCCCCGCTCGGTGTCGAGGGACCCGGTCTCGAACCAGTTGAAGGTGACCTTCGCCGTCGCGCCCGCACCTGCGGTGTCCCACCGGCAGATCGCCCCGAAGAACCCGCGCTCGATCGCCTCGACGCCGACCGCCTCCGCGATCTGCTCGTCGGTGACGGCATCGCACTCGGTGAGCAGGCGCGTGAACTCGGCGGAGGCGCCGCCCGCTCCTGCCCCCTCCGGCACGGCCTGCCCCTCGATCGTGCTGCCGCACCCGGCGAGCACCGCGGCCAGGGCCAGCAGCGACGGCAGCGTCGCCACCCGCGTCGTCCGCGTCGTCCGCTTCACCGCTGTGCCCTTTCCGCGCTGAGCTCGGCCAGGTCGCGGGCCACCACGCACGCGTCCGCGGCCGGCGTGAAGAGCCCGTACGTGACGGACCAGTGCACGAAGTCGCCCCCGAACTGCACGCCGATCTCGCACAGCACGGTCTGCCCGAAGTCGTTCTGCGCCGAGCCCTGGAAGCCCGGGTTGCCGTCGATCTCCACGTCGATCGCGGGCCGGCCGATCAGGTCGGAACCGGCGCGTTCGCGGCCGATCGGGCTGCCGCGGTACCAGGAGAACGTCACGCTCGGGCCGCCCGCCCCGACGAGTTCCCACTCGCATCCCACCGAGTTGCGGGTGACCTGCACGAACGACCCCAGCCCGAAGGCCCGGGCCACCTCGTCGTCGGTGACCGACCCGCACGCGCCGAAGAACGGGCCCGGCTCGGTCACCTGCAGGGTGGGCGACGCGCCGGCCGGGCCCTCGGCCGGGTCCGAGCCGCACCCGGCGACGACGGCACCGACGAGTCCGAGGACCGCGACCGTGGCCAGCTTGGGAGGCATGCCACAAACCTAACCGGCCGGGTGCTGCGCCGCCGAACGCTGCCGGGCCGCGTCGAGCACCGTGTCGAGCTGCGCGGCCCAGTGCCGGACGATCTCGGCCCGGCGCCGCGAATCGTCGGTGAGGACGTCGGCGAGGCCGAGGCCGCGCGCGAGGTCGAGGGTGGCCTGCACCATGCGGTGCACCGTCGCGTCGGACTCGTCCACGCCGAGTTGCTCGACGGCGACGCGGTGGGCGACGCGGCCGAAGTGTTCCTCGAGGGGGACGATGCGGGCCCGCAGTTCCGGATCGGCCGCCGCGGCCGTCCACACCTGCAGCGCCGCCTTGAACAGGGTGCCGGTGTAGTAGTCGACGAGCCGGCGCACCACGGCCTCGGTACGGGCGGCCCCCAGGGGCAGGTCCACAGTGTCGCGGCGGGCGAGATCCATACGGCTGTCGAACATGAACTCGAGCGCCGCGGTGATGAGGTCCTCCCGGGTCGGGAAGTGGTGCTGGGCCGCGCCGCGGGACACGCCCGCCCGCTCGGCGACCACCCCCACCGTGGTCGCGCCCCACCCCAGCTCCGCGAGGCAGTCGATGCTCGCCTCGAGCAGCCGGCGGCGCGTGACCCGGCTCCGATCCTGCTTGGGCTGCCGGGTCATCGCAGCGCGCCCCCGGCGGCGGGATCCCCGGGTTCGTCGTCCACCAGGACCCGTTCCATCTGGCGACGCCACACCGCCAGCTGGGGTTCGGTCAGCGGGTCGCGGGGGTCGATGGCGTAACCGAGGGCCGCCCCGCGCATCGCCTGATAGATCAGGTCGCGCACCTCGGCGAACCGGGGGCGGTTCGCGATCTCCGGACCGAAGTTCGCGGTCGTCTGCTCCTTGATCATCCGGCCCAGGAGGCGTTCGAGCGGCAGCAGCTCGGCCCGAAGTTCCTCGTGGCCGCGCGCGGCGAGCCACAGCTCCATCGACGCCCAGAAGTACGGCTGCCGGAAGTTCCACCACATCCGGTCGACCGCGGCGGCGATACGTTCGACCGGGTCGGCGGGCCAGGGATGGTCGCCGTCGAGGCCCTGGACCCCCTGGGCGGCGAGGTGGTGCACGGCGGCGACGAGCAGGGCGTCCCGCGACGGGTAGTGGTGCAGCAGCCGCCCGCGGGACACGCCGGCCGCCTCCTGGATGCGCACGGTGGTGGCGTTGGAGTAACCGTGCTCGACGAGCACGGCCACCGCCGCGTCGAGGATCCGCTTGCGGGTGGCACGGCTGCGCTCCTGCTCGCCGCGACGGCGGACATCCGGGGACGGGCTGCTCATGGCGATCAGACTAGGCAGGCCGGCGCGTCAGCTCGCGGAGGGTGACCGTCGAGGCGAGGCGCCCGGCCCGGGTGTCCTCGAGGGCCATGATGTTGATCGTGGTGACTCCGGCGGCCTCGAACGCGGCGAGGCGCTCGGCGACGTGACTGCGCGGGCCGACGAGGCACACGCCGTCGATCAACTCGTCGGGGATCGCCGCCTCGGCCTCCTTCTTCCGCCCGGCCAGGTAGAGGTCCTGAACGGTCTCGGCCTCGCGCTCGAAGCCGTAGGTGCGGGCGAGCTGGTTGTAGAAGTTCTTGCCCTTGGCGCCCATTCCGCCCAGGTACAGCGCCAGGTGGGGCCGGGCGCGGTCGCGCAGCTCGGCGACGTTGTCCCCGATCCCGACCTGGACGTTGACCACCACCTCGAGCTCCCCGAGCGCCGGGTCCCGCTTCGCCTTGCCCTCGGCGAGCGCGTCGCCCCATACCCGGTGCGCGTGCTCGGGGAAGAAGAACACCGGCTCCCAGGCCTCGGCGATCTCGGCGGCGAGGGCGACGTTCTTCGGGCCGAGCGCGGCGATCATGATCGGAATGCGTTCGCGAACCGGCTGATTGATGAGCTTGAGGGGCTTGCCGAGCCCGGTGCCGCGGTCGGTCGGCAGCGGGATCGTGTACTTGCGGCCGGCGTATTCGAGCTTCTCGCGCCGCCACACGGCCCGGCAGATGTCGACGACCTCGCGGGTCCGCTGCAGGGGCGCGTCGTACGGCACGCCGTGGAAGCCCTCGATCACCTGCGGGCCGGACGCCCCGAGGCCGAGCACGAAGCGGCCGCCGGAGACGTAGTCCATGCCGGCGGCCGTCATCGCGAGCAGCGACGGCGTGCGGGTGTAGATCGGCACCACGCCCGTGCCGAGCTGCACCGTCGAGGTGCGCGCGGCCAGGTAGCCGAGCTGGCTGAAGGCGTCGAAGCTGTAGGCCTCGGCGACGAATGCGATGTCGAGCCCCACCGATTCGAGTTCGACGATCTCGTCGACGACCTGCCGGAAGTCACCCGCGTAGTCGGGCTGGATGCCGAGTTTCATGACAGCCACTGTCGTACACCCACCACTATCCAGTCAACCCTGACCGTTTTACGGACCGTGTCACGACCGGCTCCACGACGGCGGCCGCTTCTGCAGGAACGCGGTCATCCCCTCGACCGCCTCCGCGGAGCCGAACAGCCGCGCCGACTGCTCCGCCAGCTCGTCACCGTACCGGTCGAAGTCGGCGAGCATCCGCATCGTGGTGAGCCGCTTGGATTCGCCGAGCCCCTGCGGCGAGCATTCCCGCAGCTGGGCGAGGATCTCCCCCACCGACGCCTGCGGATCGTCGGTCTCGACGGTGACCAGGCCGATCGCCGCTGCCACCTCCGGCCCGAACCGCTCACCGGTGAGGAAGTAGCGGCTCGCGGCACGGGAGGTGAGCCGTGGCAGCACCGTCAGCGAGATGATCGACGCCGCCAGCCCCAGCCGGGCCTCGGTCAACGCGAACGTCGACCGGGGCCCGGCGACGGCGAGGTCGCATGCGCCGACCAACCCCATGCCGCCGGCGCGCACGTGCCCGTCGACCCGCCCGATCACCGGCTTGGGCAGCTCCAGGATCGACCGCAGCACCGCCGTCATCTCCCGCGTCCGGGCGGCAGCCGCCGCCGCGGCGCCGCCCTCCGCGGTGCTCGCCTCGCTCAGGTCGGCGCCGGCACAGAAGGTGCCGCCCTCATGGGTGAGCACGACCGCGCGGACCCCGTCGTCGGCGGCCGCGTCGGCGAGGCCCTGCCGGAGCTGCGCCACGAGCCTGGCGGAGATCGCGTTGCGGTTGTGCGGCGAGTCGAGAGTCAGGGTGGCGAATCCCTCGCTCACGTCGTACCGGACGAACGTCTCGGACACCGGCGCTCCCCTCAGTACGACCGGGGCAGGCCCAGCGAGTGCTGGGACACGAAGTTGAGGATCATCTCCCGGCTCACCGGCGCCACCCGCGCGATCCGCGCCGCGCCGAGCATCGCGGCAAGCCCGTACTCGCGGGTGAGCCCACCGCCGCCGTGCGTCTGGATCGCCTGGTCGAGCGACTTGATGCTGGCCTCGGCCGCGGCGTACTTGGCCATGTTCGCGGCCTCGGCGGCGCCGAAGTCGTCGCCGCTGTCGTACAGCACCGCGGCCTTCTGCATCATCAGCTTGGCCAGTTCGAGCTCGATCTTGCACTGCGCGAGCGGATGCGCGATGCCCTGGTGCGCCCCGATCGGCGACTTCCACACGGTCCGTTCGTTGGCGTACCGCACCGCCGCGTCCAGCGCGTAGCGGCCCATGCCCACGGCCATCGCCGCGCCGAGGATCCGCTCGGGGTTCAGGCCGGCGAACAGCTGCATCAGCGCGGCGTCCGGCTCCCCTACCAGCGCGTCCGCCGGCAGGCGCACGTCGTCGAGGAACAGGGTGAACTGGCGGTCCGGTTCGACGATGTCCATCTCCATCGGCGTCTTGACGAAGTTGTCCGCGTCGGTGGGGACGATGAACAGCGCCGGCCGCAGCTTGCCGCTCTTCGCGTCCTCGGTGCGGGCCACGATGAGCACCGCGTCGGCCTGGTCCACACCGGAGATGTAGATCTTGCTGCCGCGCAGGATCCAGTCCTCCCCGTCGCGCCGCGCGACGGTGGTGATCTCGTGCGAGTTCGAGCCGGCGTCGGGCTCGGTGATGCCGAACGCCATGATCTTCGAGCCGTCGGCGAGCGCGGGCAGCCAGCGTTGCTTCTGCTCGTCGGTGCCGAACTTGGCGATGATGGTGCCGCAGATGGCCGGCGAGACCACCACCAGCAGAAGCCCGCAGCCCTGCGCGGCGAGTTCCTCCTGGACCAGGGCGAGTTCGTAGATGCCGGCCCCGCCGCCGCCGTACTCCTCGGGCAGGTTCACGCCCAGGAAGCCGAGCTGGGCGGCCTCGCGCCACAGCTCGGTCAGCGGTTCGCCCTTGCGGGCCTTCGGCAGCACGTAGTCGACGTAGTTGTAGCGCTTGGCCAGGCCCGCGACCGCGGCGCGTAGCTGCTTCTGCTCGTCGGTTTCGATGACGCTCATGGTTACTCCTCGATGTCGGCCGGGGCGGACGGTTCGCCGGACTCGGCGGGGGTGACGACGGCCAGCACGGCGCCCAGTTCGACCTGGGTGCCGACGGCGACGGGCAGCTCGGTGAGCACGCCCGCGGTGGGGGCCTTGACGATGTGTTCCATCTTCATCGCCTCGAGCCAGAGGACCGGTTGCCCGGCGGTGACCGCATCGCCGACCGCGGCCCCGATCCGGATCACCGAGCCGGGCATCGGGGCGAGCAGCGAACCCGCGGCGACGTGGGCGGAGGGTTCGACGAACCGGGGGATCGCGCGCAGCCGTACCGGGCCGAGCGACGAGTCCACATGCACCGCGTCGCCGTAGCGCGCGACGTCGAACTGGCGGTGCACGCCGTCGATCGCGAGCACCACCCGGCGCTCGGTGTGCGCGACGAGGACGACGCCGGGATGGTCGTCGGCGATCAGCCCGGACCGGGTGAGCCGGTACCGCACCTCGTGTGCACCGCGGTCGCCCTCGTACCGTTTGACCTGCGGCTGCGACGGCAGGTTGCGCCAGCCGCTCGGCAGGCCGCGGGCGACCGTCGCGGCCGCGCGGTGGGCGGCGGCGTCCGCCAGGGCCGCGGCGAGCGCGGACAGCGATTCGGCCCCGGCGTCGGCGAGCGGCGCGGCGAGCGTGTCGAGCCCGTGGGTGTCGAAGAAGGCGGTGTCGGTGTTGCCGGCGAGGAATTCGGGATGCCGCAGCACGTTCACCAGCAGGTCCCGGTTGGTGCGCAGGCCGTGCACCTCGGCGCGGGCCAGCGACGTCGCGAGCATCCGCGCCGCGCGGCCCCGGGTCGGGGCGTACGAGATCACCTTGGCGAGCATCGGGTCGTAGTGCACGCCCACCGCCGAGCCGTCCTCGACGCCGGAGTCCAGGCGCAGCCCGGGCTCGCACAGCACCTCGAACGCGGCGACGCGGCCGGGCAGCGCGAGACGGTGCACCGTGCCGGACTGCGGCCGCCAGTCCTGCGCCGGGTCCTCCGCGTAGAGCCGCACCTCGATCGAATGTCCGCTCGCCGGCGGGGGTTCGGGGTCGAGGCGGGCGCCGGCGGCGACCTGCAACTGCAGGTCGACGAGGTCGAGGCCGGTGGTGCACTCGGTGACCGGGTGCTCGACCTGCAGGCGGGTGTTCATCTCGAGGAAGAAGAACTCGCCGTCCGCCGAGCTCCCCGTCGCTTCGCTCGCCCCGGTGACATTCCCCGTCGCTTCGCTCGCCCCGGTGACATTCCCCGTCGCTTCGCTCGCCCCGGTGACATTCCCCGTCGCTTCGCTCGCCCCGGTGACATTCCCCGTCGCTCCGCTCGCCCCGGTGACATTCCCCGTCGCTTCGCTCGCCCCGGTCGCGAGGAACTCGACGGTGCCCGCGCCCTCGTAGTCGATGGCCTGCGCGGCGCGCCGGGCCGCCGCGAACAGCCGCTCCCGCATCCCGGGCGTGGCCTCGACGAGCGGCGACGGCGCCTCCTCGACCACCTTCTGGTGGCGGCGCTGGATCGAGCACTCCCGCTCCCCCACCGCCCACACGGTCCCGTGCCGGTCCGCGAGGACCTGCACCTCGATGTGCCGGCCCGTTTCGAGGAAGCGCTCGCAGAACACCGTCGGATCGCCGAACGCGGACTGCGCCTCGCGCCGGGCCGCGGCGAGCTGGTCGGGCAGCTCGGCCAGGTCGCGGACCACCCGCATGCCGCGGCCGCCGCCCCCGGCGGACGCCTTGATCAGCACGGGCAGGTCGGCCTCGGTCACCGCGGCAGGGTCCAGCTCGGCCAGCACCGGCACACCGGCGTCGGCCATGATCTTCTTGGCCTCGACCTTCGAACCCATCCGGGCGATCGAGTCCGGGCCCGGCCCGATCCAGGTCAACCCCGCGTCGAGGACCGCCCGCGCGAATTCGGCGTTCTCCGAGAGGAACCCGTAACCCGGGTGGATCGCGTCGGCCCCCGCCGCGCGGGCGGCGGCGATGATCGCCTCGCCGCGCAGGTAGGTGTCGGCGGGGGCGGTGCCGGGCAGGCGCACCGCGGCGTCGGCCTCGGCGATGTGGGGGCTGCCGGCGTCCGCGTCGGAGAACACCGCGACGGTGCCGAGGCCGGCGCGCCGGCAGGAGGCGAACACCCGGCGGGCGATCTCGCCGCGGTTGGCGACGAGCACGGTGGTGACGGTATCGGTGTGGTTCACTGCTGCCTCACATCCGGAAGACACCGAAGCTGTCGGTGCCCTCGATCGGCGCGTTGGCGATGGCCGACAGGCACATCCCCACCACGGTGCGGGTGTCGCGCGGGTCGATGACCCCGTCGTCGTAGAGCCGGCCGGACAGGAACATCGGCAGCGACTCCGCCTCGATCTGGTTCTCGATCGCCGCACGCATCGCCTCGTCGGCGGCCTCGTCGAAGGCCTGGCCGCGCGCCTGGGCGGCGGCGCGTCCGACGATGGAGATGACACCGGCGAGCTGGGCGCCGCCCATCACCGCGGATTTGGCGCTGGGCCAGGCGAACAGGAACCGCGGGTCGAAGGCTCGGCCGCACATGCCGTAGTGGCCGGCCCCGTAGGAGGCGCCGAGCAGGATCGAGATGTGGGGCACCGTCGAGTTGGAGACGGCATTGATCATCATCGAGCCGTGCTTGATCATGCCGCGTTCCTCGTACTCGCGGCCGACCATGTAGCCGGTGGTGTTGTGCAGGAACAGCAGTGGCGTGTTCGCGCGGTTGGCGAGCTGGATGAACTGGGTGGCCTTCTGGGATTCCTCGCTGAACAGCACGCCGCGGGCGTTGGCGAGGATGCCCACCGGGTACCCGTGCAGACGGGCCCAGCCGGTGACGAGCGACGACCCGTAGAGCGGCTTGAACTCGTCGAAGTCGGAATCGTCGACGATGCGGGCGATCACCTCGCGGGGGTCGAACGGCACCTTGAGGTCGGCGGGCACGATTCCGAGCAGTTCCTCGGGGTCGTAACGCGGTTCGCGCACGTCGGGGTGGGGTTCGGGGCCCTGCTTGCGCCAGTTCAGGCGACGGACGATGCCCCGGCCGATCCGGATCGCGTCGGGCTCGTCGACCGCGTAGTAGTCGGCCAGCCCGGAGGTGCGGGCGTGCATCTCCGCGCCGCCGAGGGATTCGTCGTCGGATTCCTCGCCCGTGGCCATCTTCACCAGCGGCGGTCCGGCGAGGAACACCTTCGAGCGCTTCTCGATCATCACCACGTGATCCGACATGCCGGGAATGTAGGCGCCGCCCGCGGTGGAGTTGCCGAACACCAGCGCGATGGTGGGGATGCCGGCGGCGGACAGCTGCGTCAGGTCGCGGAACATGCGTCCGCCGGGGATGAACACCTCCTTCTGGGTGGGCAGGTCGGCGCCGCCCGACTCGACGAGGGAGATCACCGGCAGCCGGTTCTGCATCGCGATGTCGTTGGCGCGGAACCCCTTCCGCAGGGTCCACGGGTTGCTGGTGCCGCCGCGGACGGTGGGGTCGTTGGCGACGATCAGGCATTCGACGCCCTCGACGACGCCGATCCCGGTGACGGTGCTGCCGCCGACCGGGAACTCGGTGCCCCACGCCGCGAGCGGGGACAGCTCGAGGAACGGGGAATCCGGGTCGAGCAGCAGTTCGATGCGTTCGCGCGGGAGCAGCTTGCCGCGTTCGTGGTGGCGCCGGACGTACTTCTCCCCGCCGCCGGCGAGGGCCTTGGCGTGCTCGGTCTCGAGTGCGGCCAGTTCGGCGGTCATCGCCGAGGCCGCGGCGGCGTACTCTGCCGAGGCCGGGTCGAGGGTCGTCTGCAGGATGCTCACGCGGTGTACCCCAATCGTTTCGCCGCGAGCTCGGTGAGAATCTCGGTGGTGCCGCCGCCGATGCCGAGGATGCGCATGTCGCGGTACTGCCGTTCGACCTCGGACTCGGCCATGTAGCCGAGTCCGCCGAACAGCTGCACGGCCTGGTTCGCGACCCATTCGCCGGCCTCGACGGCGGTGTTCTTGGCGAAGCACACCTCGGCGACGAGGTCGCCGTCGCCGACGAGGGCTCGCTCGACGACCCGCCGGCCGTACACGCGCGCGACGTCGACGCGCCGGGCCATCTCGGCGAGGGTGCGCTGCACCGACTGCCGGGAGATCAGCGGCCGGCCGAACGTCTCGCGGTCGCGGCACCACGCCACGGTGAGGTCCAGACACCGCTGTGCGCTCGAATAGGCTTGGGCCGCAAGGGCAATCCGCTCCGAGACGAAGGCCTGGGCGATCTGCGCGAAGCCGCTGTTCTCGGTGCCGACGAGATTCTCGACGGGCACGCGCACGTCGACGAAGGACAGTTCGGCGGTGTCGGAGGCACGCCAGCCCATCTTGTCGAGCTTGCGCGAGACGGTGAATCCTTCGGCGCCCTTCTCGATCACCAGCAGCGAGATCCCGGCAGCGCCGGGACGTTCGCTGCCGCCGGTGCGCACGGCGGTCACCACGAAGTCCGCGCGGCAGCCGGAGGTGATGTAGGTCTTGGCGCCGTTGACGACGTAGTGGTCGCCGTCGCGGACGGCGGTGGTGGTCAGGTGCCCCACGTCGGAGCCGCCGCCGGGTTCGGTGATCGCGAGGGAGCCGATGAGCTCGCCCGCGAGGGTCGGCTCGACCCACTTCGCGATCTGCACCTCGTCGCCGGCGGCGACGAGGTGCGGCAGGGCGATGCCGCAGGTGAACAGGGAGGCGAAGGCGCCACCGGAGGCGCCGGCCTCGTGGAATGCCTCGCACACGGTGAGAGTGTCCGCCGCGTCGCCGCCGGACCCCCCGACGGCCTCGGGGAATCCGGCGCCGAGAAGCCCGAGGGCGGCGGCCTTCTTGTGCAGTTCGCGGGGCAGTTCGCCGTCGCGCTCCCACGCGGCGAGGTGCGGCAGGACCTCGCGCTGGACGAAGGAGTGGACGGTCGAGCGCAGGTCGCGGCGTTCGGGGGTGTCCCAGATGCTCACTCGGGGTTCTCCATCTCGGGGTTCTCCATCTCGGGGTCCTCCAGGAGGGTCTCGGGGATGTAGAGGTATCTGCTGCGCAGCCACTCGCCGAGGCCCTTGGCCTGCGGGTCGAAGCGGGCCTGTGAGGCGACGCCGCGGCCGAGGATGCCCTCGATCACAAAGTTCACCGCCCGCAGGTTCGGCAGCACATGGCGGGTCACGATGAGGTTCTTCGACTCGGGCAGAAGGGTTTTCAGCGCGTCGACGGTGAGGGTGTGCACCAGCCAGCGCCACTGGTCGTCGGTGCGCACCCACACCCCCACATTCGCGTCGCCGCCCTTGTCGCCGCTGCGGGCGCCGGCGACGAGCCCGAGCGGCGCGTGCCGGGTGGGCCCCGCGGGTAGCGGCGCGGGCAGCTCGGGCTCGGCGACGGGTTCGAGTGGGCGCGTCGGGGTGACGGGCGGGATCGGGACGCGGCTGCCGTCGGGCAGGACCGCCGTGTGCGGCACCTCGGCGGCGTCGACGTAGCCGGGCGTGAACACGGCGTACGGCTGGCCGTTGCCGGGCGGAGCGGTCAGCGAGAAGCCGGGGTAGCTGGCAAGCGCGTACTCGACGGCGACCGCGGAGAAGGCGCGGCCGACGACCTGCGGGTCGCGGTCGCGGACGGTGCAGCGCAGCAGGGCGCTGGCCGCCTCCTCCGTGTCGGCGTCCGGATGGTCGGTGCGGGCGAGGGTCCACTCGAGCTCGGCCGGACGCGCGGGCAGGCTCGCCTCCATCTGCCGGCGCACCAGCGCCGCCTTGGCCTCGATGTCGAGTCCGGTGAGGACGAACACCGCTTCGTTCCGGAATCCGGCGAGAGCGTTGAGGGAGACCTTCAGCGTCGGCGGGGGCGCCTCACCGCGGACCCCGGTGATGCGGACCCGGTCCGGTCCGTCCTGGGTGAGCCGGACGGAGTCGAGGCGCGTCGTCACGTCGGGTCCGGCGTAGCGGCCACCGGTCACCTCGTACAGCAGCTGGGCGGTCACGGTGCCGACGGTGACCGCGCCGCCGGTGCCGGGGTGCTTGGTGATGGTGGAGCTGCCGTCGGCATCGATCTCGGCGATCGGGAAGCCGGGCCGGTCGAGGTCGGCGATCTCGGTGAAGAACGCGTAGTTGCCGCCGGTGGCCTGGGTGCCGCACTCGATCACGTGTCCCGCCGCGACCGCACCGGCCAGGGCATCGAAATCGTCCCGGGCCCAGCCGAAGTGGGCGGCGGCCGGGCCGGCGATCACGGAGGCGTCGGTGACACGGCCGGTGACGACGATGTCGGCGCCGGCGGTGAGACACTCGGCGATGCCCCACGCCCCGAGGTAGGCGTTCGCGGTCAGCGGCGGCGGATCGGCGGCCAGGCCGAGTTCGGCGGCGCGGGCGATGAGGTCGTCGCCCTCGACGTACGCGACGGTGACGTCGAGTCCGAGCCGGCCGGCAAGCTCGCGCACGGCCGTCGCCAGCCCGGCGGGATTGAGTCCGCCGGCGTTGGCGACGATCCGCACGCCCTTGTCGACAGCGAGCCCGAGGCAGTCCTCGAGCTGGCGCAGGAACGTCTTGGCGTAGCCGAGCGCCGGGTCCTTCATCCGGTCCCGGCCGAGGATCAGCATGGTCAGCTCGGCGAGATAGTCACCGGTCAGGTAGTCGAGTTCCCCGCCCTCGAGCATCTCGCGCATGGCCGCGAGCCGGTCGCCGTAGAAGCCGGAGCAGTTCCCGATGCGCACCGCCCGTCCGGCCGTGGGGGCGCTCACGCGGTGGCTCCTTCCGGGGCGCGGCCGCCGCCGGGCGGTCCGGCGAACGCCTGCGCGAGGCCGAGCCACGCCTCGGCGTCGGGTCCGGTGGCGACGAGGTCGGTGTCGGCCCGGTGGATCCGCTGGGTCACCAGCCGGCAGAAGTCGAGGGCGGATCCGGTGACGGTCTGGGTGGCGGCGTCGGGCCCCCAGGTCCACTCCTGCCCGTCGGGGGCGGTGAGACGGACGCGGAACGGCTCGGCCGGCGGGGTGCGGCCGTGCACGGCGAAGGCGAAGTCGCGGGTGCGGACGCCGAGATGGGCGATGTGGCGCAGCCGGTGCGTGGGCGGGCGGGTGACGCCGAGCGCGTCGGCCACGTCGCCGCCGTGGGCCCAGGTCTCCATCAGCCGTGCCGTCGCCATGGAGGCCGCACTCATCGGCGGGCCGTACCAGACGATCTTGGTTCCGGCGGGGACGGCCGCGAGGGCGTCGGCGAGGGCGCGGCGGGCGGCACGCCAGTCGGCGAGCAACTCGGCCGGGGGGCGGCGGGCCTGTGCCCGCGCCCCGTCGTCGACGAACCCGTCCGGATCGGTGACCTCGCCGAGCCCGGCGACGAACGCCTCCGGGTCTTCGACGGCGGTGAGGGCGGCGCGATCGGTCCACAGCAGGTGTCCGATCTGGTGGGCGATGGTCCAGTCTTCGGCGGGGGTCGGGGTCGCCCACGCCTCGTCCGGGAGGTCCGCGACGAGGGCGTCGAGGGACTCGCCCTCGGCACGCAGGTCGTCGAGAAGCGGTTGTAGCTCCGTCATGCGACCAGAGTCACACCCGGGGCGCAAAAAATCAAGCACTCGTGATTGTTTTTCTGGTTGAGGTGGCGCGTGCTGCCGATCGTGCTCCCGTGCGGCAACATTCGTCGCACGCGGGACGGCGGATCCCCCAGGCCACGGAGGACGGATGAGCGGCACAGCACCGGCGCCACGGGGCGGCAGCCGGACCGTGCCCGTCGCGGCCGTGCTCGGCTCGGTGCTCTCCCTGCAGTTCGGCGCGGCCTTCGCCAGCACCCTGTTCGACGACGTCGGTGCCCTCGGCACGGTCACGCTGCGGCTGACGCTCGCCGCGGTGATCCTGTGGGCGGTGGTGCGGCCGTCGGTGCGGCACTGGCGCCCGGCGCAGTGGCGCGGCGTGGTCGCGCTCGGGGCGAGCCTGGCCGCGATGAACGGCTTCTTCTATGTGGCGATCGCCCGGCTGCCGCTCGCGGCGGCGGTCACGATCGAGTTCCTCGGACCGCTCGCCCTCGCCGCGGTCCTCTCCCGCCGCCCGCGGGACGCGCTGTGGGTGGCACTCGCCCTGGCCGGGGTGGTGCTCCTCGGGGCACGCGGCCTCGGCGGGGACGGCGGCGCCCTCGACCCGGCCGGGGTCGGTTTCGCGCTGCTCGCCGCCGCCGGCTGGGCCTGGTACATCGTCGCGGGCTCGCACGTGGCCACCACCGTCTCCGGCGCGGCGGGCCTGACCGTCGCCACCACCGTCGCCGCGGCGCTCGTGCTGCCCCTCGGCCTCGGGACCGCCGGCGCCGGCCTGGCCGATCCCGCGATCCTGGCCGCCGGAGCGGCGGTGGCCCTGCTGTCCTCCGTGGTCCCCTACAGCCTGGAGATGCGGGCGCTGCGGGAGCTGCCGAAGAACGTGTTCGCGATCCTCATCGCTCTCGAACCGGCGGCGGCGGCCCTGGCGGGCGCGCTGGTGCTCGGCCAGTGGGTCCAGCCCGTCGCGGCGGTAGGCATCGCGCTGGTGATCGTCGCCGGCGTCGGCGCCCTGCGCGGCAGCGGCGACCAACGCTAGCCGTCCGCGTCCCCGGGCGCGGCCCCCTGCCGCTCGTCCCCCGCCGGCTCGGCGCGTTCGTCCTGCGCACGGTACGACGCGAGGAGCCGTCTTTCGGCGTCGCGCTTCGGGAAGGCGAAGAACACCAGGACCGCACCGGCGGCGACGACGAGAATGGCGGCGGCATACGCCTTCGTGTCCCCGTCCAGGAACGCCGTGCGCGCGGCGGACATGATGGCGTCGGCGTACTGCGGGTACCGCTCGGCGAGGTCGGCGGCGCTCGCGAACGACTTGGTCAGCGCGGCCTGCGTCTGGTCGCTGATCTCGTCCGCCTCCGGCGACGAGGCGATCGCCGCCGAGATCGACGAAACGTATCCGGCGGTGAGCAACGCCCCGAGGATGGACTGCATCACGGCCCCGCCCAGATCGCGTTGCAGGTCGGCCGTTGCCGACGCCATCCCGGCCCGGGTCACCGGGACCGAGCCGGTCAGCGAGCGGGAGGCGGGCGTGCCGGCGAAACCGACCCCGATCCCCACGAGGCCGTACGCGAGCGCGATCTGCCAGTAACTGGAGGTCTCGTCCCACATCGTCAGCGCGACCGCGAGCCCGAGGAGGATGAACGCGTAGCCGAGCAGCAGGGTGGTGCGCGCACCCCGGCTCTCCACCATCCGGGCCGAGTACGGAGCCACCACGAGCATGCACGCGGCGGCCGGAAGGATCGTCGACCCGGCGGCGAGCGTGGAGTAGCCCAGCACGTTCTGCAGGAACTGCTGACCGACGAACATCGTCCCCATCAGGGTGCCGAACACGATGATGCCCGCCACCGCTGCCACCCAGAACGTCGGCCGCGCGGCCACCTTCAGGTCGAACAGCGGCTCGGGCACCCGCCGCTGCCGCCACACGAATACCGCGCCCGCCACGGCGGTGACGGCGGCGCAGACGAGCGCCGCCGTGCCTCGGCCGCTCTCGGGTGCGAGGTTGACCGTCAGGACGAGCGCCGCCACGAACAGCACCGACACGACACCGCCGACATGATCGACCGGCCCGGAGGTCTCGTTGACGTGCGCGGGAATCAGCACGGCCGCCGCCACGAGGGCGACGGCGGCGAGCGGCACGGTGATCAGAAAGGCCGAGCCCCAGTAGAAGTACTCCAGGAGCAGGCCGGACAGCAGCGGTCCGAGCGCAGCGACCGCACCGCCGGTCGCCGACCACAACGCGATCGCGCGGGTCCGCGAGGCTCCCGACCACAGCGCGGTGATCAGCGCCAGCGTGGTGGGATACGCCAGCCCCGCGGCGAGACCACCGGCCAGCCGGGCCGCGAACAGCACCTCGACGCTCGGTGCGAAGGCCGCCACCAGACACGCGGGTATCGACAGCGCGACGCCGAGCACGAGCAGCTGCTTGCGCCCGTAGCGGTCGCCGATCGCCCCCAGGTACAGCACCGACGCGGCCAGGCCCAGCGAATACCCGACGGCGACCAGGTTCAGTTCCGTCTGGCTCGCGTCGAAGGCCCGGCCGATCGCCGGCAGCGCGATGTTGGCAACCGAGAGATTGAGGTTCGCGACGGCGGCGACCAGGATCAACGTCGCGAGGACGGCCCCGGATCGCCGGGGGCTGCGATCGACCTCGACGGCCGTCACGGCCGCGACCCGTCGTACCGCGATGCGTCCATGTCCCACTCCCGGTGCCGGCTCGGCGCCACGCCGCGTTCGCTCGTACCCCCGGCGAGCAGCGTCCTCGACGATCATGATGACGCACCGGGCGCCGGATTCGGGCCGATTGCGACGATCGGTACGCGATCAGGCGCCGCGGACGATCATCCGCACCAGGTCCCCGGCCGGGCCGGCGAGCTTGCGGGGTGGGCGCCACACCGCGCGCAACGTGCGGGCCAGATCCAGGCCCTCGACCTCGACGGTCCGCAATTCGCCGGACGCGAGGTGATCGGCCACGGCGAGGGTGCTGAGCACGGCCGGGCCGACGCCGCCGAGGGCCGCGGTGCGCACCGCGGCGCCGCTGCCGAGCTCGAGCAGCGGCGACGGCCGCGCGAACTCCCGGAGGGCCAGATCCAGCGTGTGCCGCGTCCCGGAGCCCTCCTCGCGCACGACGAGCGGCGTCGCCGCCAGTTCGGCGACGGTGAGTGGACGCCGGCGCCGCGCCCACGGGTGCGCCGGCGTGACGACCACCACCAGCCGGTCCCGCGCCACCGGGGTGCTGTGCAGTCCCGGTGGGACGGTGGGAGCCTCGACGAACCCGACGTGGCACCGGCCCTCCGCGACCGCGTCGCAGACCTGCCGCGAGTTGTGGACCTGCAGCTGGATCTGCACGTCGTCCCGGAGCCCGCGGAAGCGGCCCAGCCAGCGCGGGATGAGGTGTTCGGCGACCGTCATGCTGGCTGCCACGGTCAGCTCGGCCTGCCGGTCGGCACTCAACGCCGCGGCGGCGTCGAGCAGGCGACGGGCGTCGGCGAGGGTCTGCCGCGCCCAGTGCGCGACCACGGTGCCCTCCGGGGTGAGCGCGGAACCGGCCCGCCCCCGGCGCACGAGCACGGTCCCCAGCTGCTTCTCGAGGCGGCGCACCGCCCGGCTGGCATTGGGCTGCGCGACGCCGGCGGCCCGGGCGGCCGCGCCGAGGCCGCCGTGGTCGTCGATGCCGACGAGCAGCTCCAGAGCGGCGAGGTCCGGCCAGCGAACCGTCGGCGAATGAGGTGACCGCGTCATGCACGAATGATATGTCCGCCCACGACCCGGCGGTGTGGGGCAGACTGCAGGCCGTGGAACTTCGAGGGGTGGACGACGCGGCGGCGGTGCTCGCGGCCCAACCGTTCAGCGTGCTGGTCGGCGCCCGGGTCGCCGCGTACGAGCCGGGCCGCGCGGTGCTCGAGATCCCGCTGCGTCCGGAGTTGCTGCAGCAGTTCGGGTTCGTGCACGGCGGCGTGCTGGCCTACGCCGCGGACAACTCCCTGACCTTCGCGGCGGGAACCGTGCTCGGATCGTCGATCGTGACCACCGGGTTCACGATCGACTACCTGCGCCCGGGCCGCGGCACGCTGCTGCGGGCCGCGGCGACGGTCGTCGACTCGAGCCGGCGACAGGCGCTGTGCCGGTGCGAGATCGTCGCCGTGACCGAGGACGGCACCGAGACACGGGTGGCCGCGGCGCAGGGCGGGGCCCGGGTGATCGACCTCGACCGCCGTTCCGGCCGTGAGCCCGGATCCGGTTCGTAGGCAACGGCGCCGGCCCGGACAGGTCGACTGACCGGGGACCGGAGAGAGGAAGACCGCGATGACGGATCACACCGCCGACGCCTGGGAGATCGCCGCGGCGTACGAGCGCTATGTAGGTCGCTGGAGCCGCCCGGTCGCCTCGAAGTTCCTGCAATGGCTGCCCCCTGCCGGGGCGGGCGCCGCGTGGTGCGATGTGGGGTGCGGGACCGGCGCTCTCGCACACGCCGTCCTTGTCGCCGAGGAACCGTCCCGGGTCGTCGGGGTCGAACCGTCCGAGGGCTTCGCCGCGGCGGCCCGCACCACGGTCGACGATCCCCGCTTCGAGGTCCGGCCGGGTACCGCTGCGGCGATACCGGCCGTGGACGGCGAGTTCGACCGCGTCGTATCCGGATTGGTCCTCAACTTTCTTCCCGATCCGATCGAGGGTCTTGTCGAGATGCGCCGCGTCACCCGAGCGGGCGGGACGATCGGCGGCTACGTGTGGGACTACGCCGAGGGCATGGGAATGATTCGCGCCTTCTGGGATGCGGCCGTCGAACTGGACGAGGCGGCGCGGGACCGGGACGAGGGTGTCCGCTTCCCGCTCTGCCGGCCCGATCCCCTCCACGACCTGCTCGCGTCTGCAGGTCTCACCGGGGTGCGGATCCAGCCGCTCGAGGTTCCCACCGTGTTCGCCGACTTCGACGATTTCTGGGCGCCGTTCCTCGGCGGTCAGGGACCCGCCCCCGGATATTGCATGTCGCTGCCGGCACGGCGCCGAGCCGAACTGCGGACGGTACTCGATGCCCGACTGCGCCGCGACCGAGCCGGTCGGATCGCGCTGACCGCCCGGGCGTGGGCCTTCCACGGCTCCGTGCCCGATTGACACGGGAGTAGATCGTCCAGCCCGGCTGGAACGGCGACGGTGCGGCGGTCACGCCTGCGACGTGACGATGAGCGTGGCGGCGGCGAGGGCCAGAACGACGACCGTGACGGTCAGGACGATGTTGCGCCACCAGTGATGCCTCGCGCGGCCCTCGATGAAGCGCCTCACGCGCGCCCGGTGCTCGCGCCCGCTCGTCACGAGCAGCACGAGCGCCGGCACCAGGCACAGCAGGCCGATCACCACCACCACGGGCGCCGGGCCGGGCGCCAGGCGCAGGAACAGCAGGACCACCGCTCCCAGCCCGGTCGCCGTGCGCAGCCACGCGAGCGTGGTGCGCTCGGGCTGCAGGCCCGGGTCGTCGTGTCTCATCGTGGGCCCGAACGCGACGGCGCGGTCATATCAGGAGGGCCGCGGCGAGGGCCACGGCCCCGACCGCCAGCATCGCCGCGAGCAGGAAGGCGATCCGCGGCGGCGGCAGGGGACGTTCGGTGCGCATCGCGGCCTCGATCTGCAGCCAGCGCCGCAGGGCGGCGATCACCAGGAGCGCGGAGAACACCAGCAGCGTGCACGACAGCGTGGTCCGCACCACCGGCCCCACGACGTCGCCGGCGAAGGTCTCGAGCGCGACGGCCGCCGCGATGACGCCGAGCGCGGTGCGGATCCACGCGAGGAACGTGCGTTCGTTCGCGAGGGTGAAGCGGGCGTCGGGTTCGGCGCCTTCACGCAACGCCCGCGGCCGCCAGTCGCGCAGAGGTCTGGTCACGCCGTCGACCCTATCCCGGTGCCGCCCGATGAGACCGTCGAGGTGGGACGGCGAACCCGGTCAGGCGAGGGTGATCTCGCCGTTCTCGACGGTGACGGCCCTGCTCTCGAGGGGACGCGCGGCGGGCCCGTTCGCGACGGTGCCGTCGAGGTTGAACCGGCTGCCGTGGCAGGGACAGTTGATCGTGCCGTCCTGCACGGCCGCGACGGTGCAGCCCTGATGGGTGCAGATCGCGCTGAACGCGAGCACCTCGCCCGCGGCCGGCTGGGTCACCACGACCTTCTGATCGGGGAAGATCCGTCCCCCGCCCACGGGAATGTCGGCGACGGCCGCGAGGGGCTGTCCCGCGGCCGCGTCGGTGCCGGCGTCCTCCGCCGCGGAGGTCTGCCCGGAGGCCGGCTCGTCGCCGTAGGTGCTGCAGGCCGCCGTGGCGGCGACGGCGGCCATCCCGGCACCCAGGAGCACCGAACGGCGGCTGACGGGAGACTGCTCGAGATCCATTTTCCGGCTCCGATCGTGGGAGGGACAGTAGGGGTGGGAAAGACAGTAGGGGTGGGCCGTCAGAACGTGAGGCCCGTCGTGCGGAAGAAGTACAGCGCCGAGGTCGACCACACGACCACGATCGCCGTGAACAGGGCGCCGCCGGCCACCGGAACCGCCCATCCCGGCAGGCCTCGCCGGCTCAGCAGCAGCATCTTGGCCACGAACGCCCCGTAGAGGAGGCATCCGGCCAGCGAGTGCCACAGCACCCGCGGCTCGCCGGTGCGAAAACCGAGCGCGTACAGGCAGTGCACCGCGACGGGGACGGTGGCCAGCACCGCGAGGCGGCCCGACCACACGTGCAGGGTCCCGATCCAGCTCGGCGCCCGCAGTCCCGGCATCCGTCCGTACATCACGGCCGCCGAGGCGAGCTGAACCAGTGCGAGCACGCCGGCGAGGGTCGCCAGCCAGGCCTTGACGGCGGTCGGACTGGAGAACCCGGCGACGTTGATCGAGAAGAAGGTCGGCTCGTGCACACTGCCGTACACACCGAGCCCGACCGCGACGAGGGCACCCACCAGGAACGCGACCACGACGGGGGCCGTTCGCGGCGGTGCGACGGGATGGACCTGCGGTGTGCTCATCCGTCCTCCTCCCGGTGTCACCGCGCGGTGGCACCGTCAGAATGTGTCACTGCCGGACACCGGGTCGGCGGTCACGACCACCCCGTCGACGACCGCCGTCCCGTCCGGCGCCAGGGCCGGGGCGGGCGCGGTGCCGCCGTCGCCGGCGCGGCGCACACCGGTGACCGTCCCGTCCTGCGTGACGATCCAGCTGGCCCGGACGTCGCCCACGTTCGCGAGGTAGAGGCCGGCCGGGGGTTCGGCCGGCGCGGCGTCGAAGGTCCAGCTCCGGTCACCGAGCCACAGGGTGCCGCGCACCGTCGTGCCGTCGAACTCGCCGTCGAGGCGGGCACCGTCTCGGCCCTCGAGCTCGAGCCTGCCGTCCTCGGCATCGCCGGACAGCCAGGACTCGACTGCACTGCCGTCGCACGCGTACGCGACGGCGTCCTCGCCCTCGACGGCGATCGCGAGCGTGAGGGTTCCGGTGGCGACGGGGATCTGCGCGACGTAGGTGGCCTGCGCGGGGAAGGCCACGGCGGTCGAGGGCGCAGCCGTCGTGGTGGGGGCCGGCGCGGACGTGGCGGCCGGGCCGGGGGCGGGCGTGGGGCCGCCGTCCTCCTTGGAGACGTTGACCGCGAGCAGGACCGCGGCGAGCACCACCACCGCCGCCAACGTGATCAACGGCCCCCTGCGCACCATCGGGTCCCCTCGCCGGTCCGCACTTCAATGATGATGTCGCGGTCGAATCTACTCCGCCGCCGCCCGCCCGCTCAGCGAATCGCCCGCATCAGTCGACGACGACGTCCGCACCGCGGGCCGCGGCCGGACGCGCCTTGAGCGGCTTGCGGGCGGGCCCCTTGCTCACGGTCCCGTCCAGACGGAACCGGCTGCCGTGACAGTCGCAGACGATCTCGTCGGCCTCGACGCCGGTGATGTTGCAGCCCGAGTGGGTGCACAGCGCGACGAACGCCCGGTAGTCCCCGGCGACGGGTTGCGTCACCACGAGACGCTTGTCGGCGAACAGGACGCCGCTGCCCACCGGGATGTCGGCCGCGGCAGCCACGACCGCGGCGTCCGGACCGGGCTCCGGCGGCGTGGTCGGTGCGGCGGAGGTGCCGTCGGCGCCACCCTGATCGGCCTCGGCACCGCACGCGGACAGGACGGCGGCGGCCGCGACCGCACCGGCACCGCCGAAGAGGGCGCGCCGGCACAGACGCGGCTGTCCGGGTGCCTCGTCCGTCGCGGCGGGGCCTCGGTGGGTGGGTTCGATGCTCATTGGGTCGTCCGTTCGGGTCGCCGTCGTGCTGCCGGAACGAGGTTAGCCGCAGACACGGAGAGGGGGCCGCGACGTACGTCACGGCCCCCTCCGGACGGCCGGCTAGTGGACGGCCACCGGCTGCAGTCCCTCCCCGGCCGGATGCTTGACGCGCGTGCGCGGCAGGAACAGCGCCGGGATCACCGCGAGGGCCATGAGGACGGTCGCGACGAGGAACGTGGTCGCGAACGCGTCCGCGAGCGAGGTGAGGATCGACTCCTGCACCGGTGCGGGCAGCTGTTCCAGAGCTGCCGGGTCCATCTGCCCGCCGCCCTCGGGCGCCCCCGCCGGGGTCGCCAGGCGGCTGCTCAGGATCACCGACATGGTCGCGGTGCCCACGGAGCCGGCGGCCTGCTGGACGATGTTCATCAGCGTCGACCCGCGGGCCACGCTCTGATGGGTCAGCGTCTGCAGCGCGGCCGTCATCGTCGGCATCATCGTGGCACCCATGCCCATGCCCATGACGAACAGCGCACCGAGCAGCAGCACGTACGACGTGTCCGTGCCCACCTGCGTGAAGACGGCCATGCCGAGCGTGACGAGGGTCAGGCCGACGAGCACGATCTTCCCGGGTCCGATCCGGTCGACGAGCCGGCCGGCGACCGGCATGGTGAGCATGGCGCCGAGGCCCTGCGGCGCGAGCAGGATGCCCGCCGCCAGGGTCGACTCGCCCCGCACCTGGAGGAAGTAGCTGGGGAACAGCAGTCCTGCGCCGAAGAACGCGATCGCGAACACCGACATGGTGAGCACCGCGAACGTCAGTTGGCGGTTGCGGAACAGGTACAGGTCGATGAGCGGGTTCCGGGCACGCAGGGCGTGGAACACGAACGCGACGATCAGCGCGGCGCCGATCGCGCCCGGCACGAGGACCCGCGTCGCGGCGACGGTGCCGACCTCCGGGATGGACGAGACGCCGAACAGGAACAGCGCCAGGCCCGGCGACAGGAGCGCCATGCCGACGAAGTCGAAGGACTCGGACCGGCTGGGGCGGTCCTTCGGCAGGATCAGCACGGAGGCGACGAGGGCCACGACGCCGATGGGCAGGTTGATCAGGAAGATCCAGTGCCAGCTGGCGGTGTCGATCAGCCAGCCGCCGAGGATCGGGCCCCCGATCGGGCCCAGCAGCATCGGGATGCCGAGCACCGCCATCACGCGGCCGACCCGGTGCGGTCCCGCGGCGTGGGTCATGATCGTCATGCCCAGCGGCATGAGCATGCCGCCGCCCAGGCCCTGCACCACGCGGAACCCGATGAGCGACGTGATGTCCCACGCCATGCTGCACAGCACGGACCCGGCGACGAACAGGACGAGGGCGGCGAGGTACAGCCGTTTGGTGCCGAACCGGTCCGCGGCCCAGCCCGTGAGCGGAATCACGCTGGCCAGCGCCAGCGTGTAGGCGGTCATCGTCCACGCGACGGTCGCGTAGCTGGAGTCGAAGTCCTCCATGAACGTCGGCACGGCGACGGAGACGACCGTCACGTCGAGGATCGACATGATGGCGCCGAGCACCACCACCGACGCGATCTTCAGAACTGCCGCGTCGAGCTTGTCGCTCGCCGGCGCGGCGGCCGGGCCCGCATGGGGGGCTGTCATGGGTCGGTCCTCTCGAGGCGCGATGGCAGGCAGACCTGCCAGGATGGGATCGAGGGGGCCGGGCACCACGTCGTACCGTGCGGCGACGACGATCTCGGCGCGAGCCGCGTGTCACCCTCGACGTGCCCGGCGACCAGCGCGCGCCCCGACAGCGCGGCGGATCGACATCCCGGCCTGCGCTCCCCCGGCGGACGTCGCCGCGGGCGGTGCCGGGCACCGCCGAAAGATACTAGTCCCGACGCAGGCGGAGCCCCAACCGATTATCGGCGCACCAGACGCAGCAGGCTTCGCCCCGGCCGCGGGCGCCCGGCCGCGGTGTCCGTGAGGCGGGCGCGGTCGGTCAGCTTGACGCGCGGCCGGCCGGCGGCGCGGCCGGCCGCCCGCTCGGCCCCGTCGATCTCGTGCCATCCGCTCAGGCCCACCCGGGTGGGCCGCCGCTGCCCGAGCAGGCGATCGAGTTCCCGCCGGCCACCGGCCGGACGCGCGAGCCGGCCGGCGTCGAAGTCGGCGAGCAGGGCCGCGACCGTCTCCTTGGCGCACGCCTTGTTGGTTCCGATCACGCCGCTCGGACCGCGCTTGATCCACCCGGTGACGTACACGCCGGGTCCGGCGGCGGTGACCCGCCCGCCCTCGTTGGGGACGATCCCCCGTCGCTCGTCGAACGGCACTCCCGGGAGGGGGACCCCGCGGTAGCCGATCGAGCGCAGCACCAGCTGCGCGTCGAGGTGCAGGGCCTGCCCGGCGGGCCGGGCGACGAGCGCACCGTCGTCGCCGGCGATCAGGTCGTTGCGTACCGCGCGCAGTCCGGTGACCCGTTCGGTGCCCTCGATCTCGGTGGGCGACACGAGATAGCGGAACACGATGCGCTTGTTCCCCGGCCGGGGCTCGCGGCGCGCGTACTCGCGCGCGAGCCGCATGCGCATCGCGACCGCCGGGTCGGCGGCGGCGAGCGCCGCGCTGGCGGGATCGAGCTCGAGCTCGGTCTCGTCGACGACGACGTCGACGCCGTTCAGATCGCCGAGGGCGAGGAACTCGGGGTTGCTGTAGGCCGCCTGGGCCGGACCCCGGCGGCCCAGCAGGACGACCTCGCGGATGTTGCTCCGGCGCAGCGCCTCGAGGGCGTGATCGGCGATGTCGGTGCGGGCCAGCTCGTCGACGTCCATGGTGAGGATGCGGGCGACGTCGAGGGCGACGTTGCCGTTGCCGACCACGACCGCGCGTTCGCCGGAGAGGTCGAAGACCCGGTCGGCGTAATCGGGGTGACCGTTGTACCAGGCGACGAACTCGGTGGCGGCGTGGCTGCCGGGAAGGTCCTCGCCGGCGATGCCGAGGTTGCGGTCGGCGGACGCCCCGGTCGCGTAGACGACGGCGTGGTGATGGGCGAGCAGCTCGGCGTGGTCGATGTCGCGGCCGACCTCGACGTCGAGGTGCAGGGCGAACGCGTCGCGGCGGAACGACCATTCGAACGACTCGGTGACGGCCTTGGTACCGGGGTGGTCGGGTGCGACACCGCTGCGGACGAGTCCCCAGGGGGTGGGGAGCCGGTCGAACATGTCCACCTCGACGTTCGAGCGCTCGAGCAGTTCCTGCGCGGCGTAACAGGCCGCCGGACCGGCACCGACGACCGCCACGCGCAGGGTGCCCTGCCCCCGCGGCGGGGCCGGGACGGGTGTCAGCGGGATCCAGTTCTCGGGCATCGGGTGCGCCGTGTAGTAGTCGGCGTTGATGTCCTTGAACCGGGCCTGAGCCTCGGTGAGCCGGTCCTCCGGGAAGATCGCCTCGACCGGGCAGGCGTCCGCGCACGCGCCGCAGTCGATGCAGGCCTGCGGGTCGATGTGCAGCATCTCGGTCTGCGCGAACTCCCGCTCCTCGGGCGTGGGATGGATGCAGTTCACCGGGCACACGGCGACGCAGCTCGCGTCGTTGCAGCACGTCTGGGTGATCACATAGGCCATGTCGTGTCCTCGAAGAGCCGGGACCGGATTTCATGTGACATCCGGTAACAGTTAACTCCACTGTAGCCTCGATGTCTCGCCCCTCGCAAGATTCGCTGCAGCCCTGCCCCGCAGCTGTCAGAATCGGCAGGGGCCGACGACGAGCAGGGGGACGAATGGGTTCGGACACGGCCGCGAAACCGGCACCGGAGAAGTCCGCGGCGGAGGACGCGCTGGCGCAGCCCCTCGGGGCCGCGCCCCCGCCCGACGACGCGTTCCGGTCCACGCGCACGGTGCGCACCGGCGACGTCGACAACCGGGAACGGCTCCGTCTCGACGGCGTGGCCCGCTACCTGCAGGACATCGGCACCGACAACCTCGACGCCGTCGACGCCACCGCCACCGACCCGCTGTGGATCGTGCGCCGCACCGTCGTCGACGTGCACCGGCCGGCCCGCTTCCGCGAACAACTCGAACTGCGCCGGTGGTGCGACGCCTTGTCCACGCGATGGGCCAACGTCCGCGTGCGGCTCGACGGCACCGGCGACGCCCTGATCGACACCTCGGCGTTCTGGATCAACATCGGGCCCACCAACGGGATGCCGGCCCGGATCAGCGACCGGCTCTGGGAGCACATGGCCCGCCATGCGGAGGACACCCGGCTGCGATGGCGCGCATGGCTGCCGCCCACGCCGTCCGACGACGCCGACGCCGGCACGGCCTTCCCGCTACGGGCCACCGACATCGACCCGTTCGACCACGTCAACAACGCCGCCTACTGGCACGGCATCGAGGAGCACCTGGCCGGCCGGCCGGAGCTGCAGACCGCGCCGTACCGTGCGGTGATCGAGCACCTTCGACCGGTCGTCGCCGGCGACGCGCTGGTCCTGCGCGCCCGTCACGAGACCGACGCGCTGACCCTGTGGTTCACGGTCGGCGACGAGGTGCGCGCGGTGGCACGCGTCGGCCGCCGGTGACCCTGACCACCTAGGGTGAACCCATGACCCGCACCCTGATCCTGTTGCGGCACGGGAAGTCCGCGTACCCGGACGGCGTCGCCGATCACGAGCGCCCCCTTGCCCCACGGGGACGACGCGAGGCCGGCCTCGCCGGACGCTGGCTGCGGGCCCACCAGCCCCCGATCGACGCCGTGCTGTGCTCGAGCGCGACGCGCGCCCGCAAGACCCTGGCGGAGGCCGCCGTCGAGGTCCCCACGGAGATCCTCGACGACCTCTACGAGGCCACGCCGGGGAAGATCGTCGACGCGATCCGCCAGGTCCCGGACGACGTGTCGACCCTGCTCGTGGTGGGCCACGAGCCCGTCCTGTCCGCGACGACGCTGCTGCTCTCGGACGACCACGACTCGGATGCCGCCCGTCAGATCATCGAGAAGTTCCCGACCTCCGCGGTGGCGGTGCTGGCGGTGCGGGGGCCGTGGCACGACCTGGGCCCGCGTGGTGCGGCCCTGGTCGACTTCCACATCCCGCGCTGACCGGGACGCCGACCGGGAATCGCCCTACTCGGCCGCGGCGGCGAGCGCCTCGAGATAGGCGTCGATGCCCCACGTCAGCGACAGCACGGTCGGCGGCGACACAGCGGCGATGAGCTCGGTGCCGTTGACCTTCGCGACCCGACCGTCGGTCACCTGCCCCATGGTCCGCGCCCACGGCTGGGCGAGCGTGCGCTCCTGGGCCGCGGCGTCGTCGGCGTAGGAGAGCAGGATGTCGCTGGTGAGCTTGCCGGCCTCCTCGAAGCTGAGGGTGAAGTAGAAGCTGGACTCGTCGGTGCTCAGCTCGGCCACGCTGGGTGCGCTCACCAGACCGAGGTCGGTGAGGAACTCCACGCGCGAGTCGGCCGGCTTGTAGACGTAGAAGGTGTCGCCGGTGCCCCAGACCGCGGCGACGGTCCTGCCCCGCAGCTGCGGATAGGCTGCCGCCTTCTCCGCGATGGTGGCCTCGGTGTCGGCGATCAGCCGGGCCGCCTCGCCGGATCTGCCGAGCGCCTGCCCGACGGTGGCGACGACGTCGCGCCACGGGGTGGCCCACGGCTCGTCCGGGTACGCGACGGTCGGCGCGATCCGGCTCAGCGTCTCGTACTGCTCCCGGGTGAGCCCGGAGTAGTTGGCGAGAATGACGTCCGGCCGCGCCGCCGCGATCTGCTCCACCGGCACGTCCGTGCCGTCGTTCGGCAGGACGGCCGGTGTCTCGGCGCCCAGCTCGGCGAGCCGGTCCCCGATCCACGGCAGCACCCCCTGCGCGTCGCCGCCGTAGGACTGGGCCGGGATGGCAACGGGCACGACGCCGAGCGCGAGCGCGGCATCGGTGCTGCCGAAGCCCCACGTGACCACCCGCTCGGGTTCGCCGTCGAGCGTCGTGCTGCCGAGGGCGTGTTCGATCGTGACCGGGAACGCGCCTCCGGCCGCGGACGACGACTCGCCGGCCTCGTCGCTCCCCGACGAGCACGCGGTCAGGACGAACGTGAGAGCGAGTCCGGCTGCGGCGAGCAGCCTCGGGATTCGGGTCGACGGCACAGGCGTTCCCTTCGGGTTGTTAGGAGTGCCTACCCAAACTAGCCGACGACCGGCGCGGCCGTGACGCCCACCCCGGAAACCAGGAAGGCCCCGCCCCCGAAGAGAAGAGGGCGGGACCTTCGTGGCCACGGCAGAGAGCCGGGCCGCAGCCGGTTTCCCGGCCGCGGCGACGGATCTACCGGTAGTCGCTGGAGTAACCGTAATCGTCGAGCGGAACCGCAGCGCCGGTGTTCTGGCCGAAGCCCTCCGGCGAGTAGTACTGATCCTCGTACGACGGGATCGCGTACGCGGCCGCGCGGGCCTCCTCGGTCGGCTGCACCTGGATGTTCCGGTACCGGTTGATGCCGGTGCCGGCCGGGATCAGCTTGCCGATGATCACGTTCTCCTTCAGACCGATCAGCTTGTCCGAGCGGCAGTTGATCGCCGCGTCGGTCAGCACGCGAGTGGTCTCCTGGAACGACGCCGCCGACAGCCACGAATCGGTGGCCAGCGACGCCTTGGTGATACCCATGAGCACGGGACGACCGGCAGCCGGCTCGCCGCCCTCGGCGACGACCCGCCGGTTGGAGGCCTCGAACTCGCTGCGCTCGACCAGCGAACCGGGCAGGAACTCCGTCGAACCCGAGTCGATGATCGTGACGCGACGCAGCATCTGGCGCACGATGACCTCGATGTGCTTGTCGTGGATCGACACACCCTGGCTGCGGTACACCTCCTGAACCTCGTTCACGAGGTGGACCTGCACCTGACGCGGACCCATGACACGCAGCACCTCGTGCGGATCGGCAGCACCCTCGAGGAGCTGCTGACCGACCTCCACGTGGTCGCCGTCGGCAAGGATGCCCTCGGTGCCGTTCGCCTTGCGGATCACGTGCAGACGCTGACGCTTCGACAGCTTGTCGTACACGACCTCCTCGCCGCCGTCGTCCGGGACGATGGTGATCTTGTAGAAGCGGTCGTCGTCCTCGAGGCGCACGCGGCCGGAGACGTCGGCGATGGGCGCCTTGCCCTTCGGGACGCGGGCCTCGAACAGCTCCTGCACTCGCGGCAGACCGCCGGTGATGTCCTCACCGACGCCACCCTGGTGGAACGTACGCATCGTCAGCTGCGTACCGGGCTCACCGATCGACTGCGCGGCGACGATACCGACGGCCTCGCCGATGTCGACGAGCTTGCCGGTCGCCATCGAGCGGCCGTAGCAGGTGGCGCACACGCCGGTGCCGGTGTCGCAGGTCAGCACGGAGCGGACCTTGACCTTCCGGATGCCGGCGGCCAGCAGGGCCTCGATCGCCGGGTCGCCGAGGTCGCTGCCCCGGGTGACGACGACGTTGCCGTCCGCGTCGACCGCATCGGTGGCCAGCGTACGGGCGTACGTGCTGGTCTCGATGTGGGCGTCGCGCACCAGGCGGCCGGTCTCGTTGCCCGCGCCGTCGCGCTCGGGCTCGGCGATGACCATCTCGATACCGCGCGGGGTGCCGCAGTCGGTCTCGCGGACGATGACGTCCTGCGACACGTCGACCAGACGACGGGTCAGGTAACCCGAGTCGGCGGTACGGAGCGCGGTGTCGGCCAGACCCTTACGGGCACCGTGGGTGTTGATGAAGTACTCGAGCACGGTCAGGCCCTCACGGAACGAGGACTTGATCGGGCGCGGGATGAACTCACCCTTCGGGTTCGTCACCAGACCCTTCATGCCCGCGAGCGAGCGGATCTGGGTCATGTTGCCCGCGGCGCCGGACTTCACGATCGTCGGGATCGGGTTGTCGTCCGGGTAGTGCGCCTCCATGGCCTGACCGACCTCTTCGGTCGCCTCCTGCCACAGCTTGACGAGCGAGTCGCGCCGCTCCTCCTTCGAGAGGGCACCACGAGCGAACTTGCGCTCGAGCTGATCCGCGGACGCCTCGTAGCGCTCGAGGATCTCCTTCTTCTCCGGCGGCACCAGCACGTCGGCCATCGACACGGTGACACCCGAGCGGGTGGCCCAGTAGAAGCCGGCGTCCTTGAGCTTGTCGACGGTCTGCGCGACGACGATCATCGGGTAGCGCTCGGCCAGATCGTTGATGATCGCGGCCTGACGCTTCTTCGGCATGACGTCGTTGACGAAGCCGTAGTTCACCGGCAGCAGCTCGTTGAACAGCACGCGACCGAGCGTGGTCTGCACGGTCCAGCCGTCACCGTAGTTCCAGCCGTCGGGGAACAGCTCGGCCTCGACGTCCTTCGGCGGGCGCTGCCGCGTCAGGCGCACCTTGATCGGGGCCTGCACCGAGAGCACGCCGCGGTCGACGGCCATGATGGCCTCGGCCGGGGACGAGTACACGCCCTGCTCCGGCTCGTCGTCGGTAGCCGGCCGGTACGCGCCCGGCGCGTCCTCGACCAGGCGGGTCAGGTGGAACAGACCGGTCACCATGTCCAGACGCGGCATGGCGAGCGGACGACCCGACGCCGGCGACAGGATGTTGTTCGACGACAGCATCAGGACGCGGGCCTCGGCCTGCGCCTCCGCGGACAGCGGCAGGTGCACGGCCATCTGGTCACCGTCGAAGTCGGCGTTGAACGCCTCACACACGAGCGGGTGCAGCTGGATGGCCTTGCCCTCGACGAGCTGCGGCTCGAACGCCTGGATACCGAGGCGGTGCAGCGTAGGAGCACGGTTGAGCAGCACGGGGTGCTCGTTGATGACCTCTTCGAGGACGTCCCACACCTGCGGGCGCTGCCGCTCGACCATGCGCTTCGCGGACTTGATGTTCTGCGCGTGGTTCAGGTCGACCAGGCGCTTCATCACGAACGGCTTGAACAGCTCGAGCGCCATCAGCTTCGGCAGACCGCACTGGTGCAGCTTGAGCTGCGGGCCGACAACGATGACCGAACGGCCGGAGTAGTCGACGCGCTTGCCGAGCAGGTTCTGACGGAACCGGCCCTGCTTGCCCTTGAGGAGGTCGGACAGCGACTTCAGCGGACGGTTGCCCGGGCCGGTGACCGGCCGGCCACGACGGCCGTTGTCGAACAACGCGTCCACGGACTCCTGCAGCATCCGCTTCTCGTTGTTGACGATGATCTCGGGGGCGCCGAGGTCGATCAGTCGCTTGAGGCGGTTGTTGCGGTTGATGACGCGGCGGTACAGGTCGTTCAGGTCGGAGGTCGCGAAGCGCCCACCGTCGAGCTGCACCATCGGACGCAGCTCCGGCGGGATCACCGGCACCGCATCGAGAACCATGCCCATGGGCGAGTTGCCGGACTGCTGGAACGCCGCGACGACCTTCAGTCGCTTCAGGGCGCGCAGCTTCTTCTGGCCCTTGCCGCTGCGGATGGTCTCGCGCAGCGACTCGGCCTCGGCGTCGATATCGAAGTTCTCGATGAGCTTCTGGATCGACTCGGCACCCATCGCGCCGGTGAAGTACTCGCCGTAGCGGTCCTGCAGCTCGCGGTAGAGCAGCTCGTCGACGATCAGGTCCTTCGGCTTGAGCTTGGTGAAGGTGTTCCAGATCTCCTCGAGCCGGTCCAGCTCACGCTGGGCGCGGTCGCGCAGCTGACGCATCTCGCGCTCGCCGCCGTCCTTGACCTTGCGGCGGACGTCGGACTTGGCACCCTCCGTCTCGAGCTCGGCCAGGTCGGCCTCGAGCTTCTGCGCGCGGGCCTCGAGGTCGGCGTCGCGCTGATCGGCGACGGACTTCTTCTCGACCTCCATCTCGGCCTCGAGGGTCGAGAGCTCGTTGTGGCGCAGCTCGTCGTCCACCGCCGTGATGACGTACGCGGCGAAGTAGATGATCTTCTCGAGATCCTTCGGCGCCAGGTCGAGCAGGTAGCCGAGGCGGCTCGGCACACCCTTGAAGTACCAGATGTGCGTGACCGGCGCGGCGAGCTCGATGTGGCCCATGCGCTCACGACGCACCTTGGCGCGAGTGACCTCGACGCCGCAGCGCTCACAGATGATGCCCTTGAAGCGGACACGCTTGTACTTGCCGCAGTAGCACTCCCAGTCCCGGGTGGGGCCGAAGATCTTCTCGCAGAAGAGGCCGTCCTTCTCGGGCTTGAGCGTGCGGTAGTTGATGGTCTCCGGCTTCTTGACCTCGCCGTACGACCAGTTGCGGATGTCCTCCGCAGTGGCCAGGCCGATGCGGAGTTCATCGAAGAAGTTGACGTCGAGCACGTAACTTCCTTTCCCCTTTACGGGTTTTGTTGCTGCTAGTTGTCGCTATCGCTGCCGGGGCCCGATGAGATACGCGCCGGCTGAGCGGGGCGTATCTCATCGGGTCGGCTCCTAGTTCGCGAGGTCGTCGACCGTGGCCGACTCGTTGCGGGAAAGGTTGATGCCCAGGTTGGCCGCCGCCCGCTCGAGGTCCTCGTCGTCGCCGTCGGCCATCGCGATGGCCGCGCCGTCGCTGGACAGCACCTCCACGTTCAGGCACAGCGACTGGAGCTCCTTGAGGAGCACCTTGAAGGACTCGGGGATGCCCGGCTCCGGGATGTTCTCGCCCTTCACGATGGCCTCGTAGACCTTCACGCGGCCCACCACGTCGTCCGACTTGATGGTGAGCAGCTCCTGCAGCGTGTACGCCGCACCGTAGGCCTGCATGGCCCAGCACTCCATCTCACCGAAGCGCTGGCCACCGAACTGCGCCTTACCACCGAGCGGCTGCTGGGTGATCATCGAGTACGGGCCGGTCGAACGCGCGTGGATCTTGTCGTCGACCAGGTGGTGCAGCTTGATGATGTACATGTAGCCGACCGACACCGGGTACGGGAACGGCTCGCCGGAGCGACCGTCGAACAGCGTCGCCTTGCCGTCGGGGCCGACCATGACCTCGCCGTCGCGGTTCGGCAGCGTGGAGCCCAGCAGGCCCGTCAGCTCGTCCTCGCGGGCACCGTCGAACACCGGGGTGGCGATGTTGGTGTTCGGCTCGGCGGCGAGCATGTCGTCGGACAGGTTCTTCGCCCACTCCGGACGCTCGCCGTCCCCGGCCACCTGGACGTTCCAGCCGGCCTTGCCGATCCAGCCGAGATGCGTCTCGAGGATCTGGCCGATGTTCATACGACGCGGAACACCGTGGGTGTTGAGGATGATGTCGACCGGGGTGCCGTCGGGCAGGAACGGCATGTCCTCCTGCGGGAGGATCTTGCCGATGACGCCCTTGTTGCCGTGCCGGCCGGCGAGCTTGTCGCCGTCCTGGATCTTGCGCTTCTGCGCCACGTACACGCGGACCAGCTCGTTGACACCCGGGGGCAGATCGTCGTCGTCCTCGCGCGAGAACACGCGGACGCCGATGACCTTGCCGGTCTCGCCGTGCGGCACCTTCAGCGACGTGTCGCGCACCTCGCGGGCCTTCTCGCCGAAGATCGCGCGCAGCAGCCGCTCCTCGGGGGTCAGCTCGGTCTCGCCCTTCGGGGTGACCTTGCCGACGAGGATGTCGCCGTCGCGCACCTCGGCACCGATGCGCACGATGCCGCGCTCGTCGAGGTCCGCGAGGACCTCGTCGGAGACGTTGGGGATGTCGCGGGTGATCTCCTCGGCACCGAGCTTGGTGTCGCGGGCGTCGATCTCGTGCTCCTCGATGTGGATCGAGGTGAGCACGTCCTCCTCCACGAGGCGCTGCGACAGGATGATCGCGTCCTCGTAGTTGTGGCCTTCCCACGGCATGATCGCCACGAGCAGGTTCTTGCCGAGCGCCATCTCACCGTTCTCGGTGCAGGGGCCGTCGGCGAGGACCTGGCCGGACTCGACGCGCTGGCCCTCGTCCACGATCGGCCGCTGGTTCGAGCAGGTGCCCTGGTTCGAGCGGTCGAACTTGCGCAGCCGGTAGGTGCGACGGGTGCCGTCGTCGGCCATCACGGTGATGAAGTCGGCCGAGACCTCCTCGATCACGCCCGACTTCTCGGTGACGACGACGTCGCCGGCATCGACGGCGGCACGCAGCTCCATGCCGGTACCGACGACCGGGGCCTCGTTGCGCACCAGCGGCACGGCCTGACGCTGCATGTTCGCACCCATGAGGGCACGGTTGGCGTCGTCGTGCTCGAGGAACGGGATCATGGCCGTGGCCACCGACACCATCTGCCGCGGCGAGACGTCCATGTAGTCGACCTCGGTCGCCGCGACGAACTCGACCTCGCCGCCCTTCTTGCGGACGAGGACGCGCTCCTCGGTGAAGCGGCCGTCGGCGTCGACCGGCGAGTTGGCCTGCGCCACGACGTGGCGGTCCTCCTCGTCGGCGGTCAGGTAGTCGACCTGGTCGGTGACGATGCCGCCCTCGACCTTGCGGTACGGGGTCTCGATGAAACCGAACGGGTTGACCCGCGCGTACACCGACAGGGAGCCGATCAGGCCGATGTTCGGGCCTTCCGGCGTCTCGATCGGGCACATGCGGCCGTAGTGCGAGTGGTGGACGTCGCGGACCTCGAGGCCGGCCCGCTCACGGGACAGACCACCGGGGCCGAGCGCCGAGAGGCGGCGCTTGTGGGTCAGGCCCGACAGCGGGTTGTTCTGGTCCATGAACTGCGACAGCTGGGAGGTTCCGAAGAACTCCTTGATCGCGGCCACGACGGGACGGATGTTGATCAGCGTCTGCGGCGTGATGGCCTCGACGTCCTGGGTGGTCATCCGCTCGCGGACGACGCGCTCCATGCGGGACAGGCCGACGCGGATCTGGTTCTGGATGAGCTCGCCGACGGTGCGCAGGCGACGGTTGCCGAAGTGGTCGATGTCGTCGACCTCGACGGGAACCTCGACGCCGCCGGGCGCCGTCATGGTGGTCTCGCTCGCGTGCAGGCGCACCAGGTACTCGATCGTGGCGACGATGTCTTCCTCGGTGAGGGTCGACGCCTCGATCGGCTGGCCGGCGTTCAGGCCCAGCTTCTTGTTGATCTTGTAACGTCCCACGCGCGCCAGGTCGTAGCGCTTGTCCTTGAAGAAGAGGTTCTCCAGCAGGGTCTGCGCGCTCTCCTTGGTGGGCGGCTCGCCCGGGCGCAGCTTGCGGTAGATGTCGAGCAGCGCCTCGTCGGTGCCGGCCGTGTTGTCCTTCTCGAGGGTGGACATCATGATCTCGGAGAAGCCGAAGCGCTCGACGATCTGCTCGTTGGTCCAGCCGAGGGCCTTGAGCAGCACGGTGACCGGCTGGCGGCGCTTGCGGTCGATCCGCACGCCGACGGTGTCGCGCTTGTCGACGTCGAACTCGAGCCACGCGCCGCGGCCCGGGATCACCTTGACGCTGTGCAGGTCCTTCTCGGTGCTCTTGTCGACCGCGCGGTCGAAGTACACGCCCGGGGAGCGCACCAGCTGCGAGACGACGACACGCTCGGTGCCGTTGATGATGAAGGTGCCCTTGTCGGTCATCATCGGGAAGTCACCCATGAAGACCGTCTGGCTCTTGATCTCGCCGGTGTTGTTGTTGATGAACTCGGCAGTGACGAACAGCGGCGCCGCGTACGTCATGTCCTTGTCCTTGCACTCCTCGACCGAGGCCTTGACCTCGTCGAAGCGCGGATCGGAGAAGGACAGGGACATCGACCCGGAGAAGTCCTCGATCGGAGAGAGCTCCGCCAGGATCTCCTCGAGGCCACCGACGACGGGGCCGTCACCGCGCTCGGCAGCGAGCGCGCGCCAGCGCTCCGAGCCGATCAGCCATTCGAAGGAATCTGTCTGTAGATCGAGGAGCCCAGGGACTTCGAGAGGTTCGCGAATCTTCGCGAACGACACCCTCTTCGGGGCTCCGGGGATTCCGGCAACTGCCTTGGTCTGGCTAGAGACTGCCAAGATGCGTCCTTCCAGCACCTCACGCGGGCCGCTCCAACCGGTGCGACCGCCGCTGTACCTGCTTCTTCATGTGGGGCGTTATCGCTGGTCGCAACCCGAACGACAACCCCACCACGAAGTCGGCGGAACGAGCCCCGAAGGGCAACGCTCCCGGCGATGCGGTCGAAGGATGGACAGGAGGCAGCCAGCGCAAAGTCCGAACTTACACCCAAAAGTCGCAGATGTCGAGCGACGGCACGAAAAGAAGCGCCCGACCCCGGGCGCCCAGGACGCGTATTCGTGCGTGCGTACCGATAGAGTGACCGCTCACGCCGCCCGCGTCAAGAGCAACCAGGCCGATTGTCCCGTCGGAACGTCCGTCACCGGTCCCGGATCTCGGAGACCAGCCACTTGCCGTCGATCCTCTCCATCCGCACCAGCAGCGGCGCCGACGCACTGCCCTGGGCGACCGCGTCGCCCGTCGCGCTGACGCTGATGAACGCCGCGACCTCGGCGCGGTCGTCGTCGAGCATCGACGCACCGATGTGGTCGATCCGCACCTCCGTCGCGGTGTGCGTCTGCACCGCGGCCTGCTTGGTGACCTCCGCGGTCAGGTCGAACTCCTCCCGCATCGGCGGGGTGAGGACCTCGCGGATCTCGGCGAAGTCCTGCTCGATCGTCTCGTGGTTGTAGCCGTGCATCGTCTCGATCGCATGGCCGGCGGCAGCGGTGACCTCCGCCGTCGCGGCGCTGTCGACCCACGCCTCGTTGCTCACCGTCGCGCCGGGACGGGCGGCAGCGACCGCGGCGAACGCACCGAGTGCGACCGCGGCACCGCCGAGGATCGCCACCGGGCGCCAGCTGCCGCGCGCGACGGTGCCGCCGGGCTGCTCCCCCGGCTCCCGCTCCGCTCCGGCGTCCTCGACCGGTGCCGGCGTGCGCAGGCCGGGAGCGCTCTTGCGGGCCGTCTCGGACCCGGAAGCCGTGGGGGCTTTCCCGGCCGGCTCCACCGGGGCCGGTGTGGGCGCCTGCGGCGCGGTGGTCGCGGACGGCTCGGACCCGGTCGTCGCGGGCCCGGTGGTCGCGGGCCCGGTCGTCGCGGACTCGGTCGTCGCGGGCTCGATCGTCGCGGGCTCGGTCGTCGCGGGCTCGGTCGTCGCGGGCTCGGGGGTCTCGGGGCGGGCGGCACCGCCCGGGGCCGGGGTCCGGCCCGTTCCCGCGATCTTGGGCCGCCGGCCCCTCGGGGGACCCATCGGATTGGGCTTGCGACGCTGCGGGGGCACTACACACTCTCCTTCATGGCTCACTCGCCTCCGGCGGATCCGGGATCGGCCGGTGCGGGCGCAGGATCGCCCGGCACGGGCGCGGGATCGGCCGGCGGCGCGGGTTGCTGCGCTCCTTCCACGGGCCCGCCGCCGAGCTGCACCGAGTCCAGCGGCTGGATCGTCTCCGCCTTCCAGATGTCGCCGTCCTTGCGCATCGCCACGTTCACGGTGACCTTGTTCTCGACGAAGTTGTCGGGCCAGGTGGTCTTCACCGCCAGGACGATCAGGGCGTTCGCCGTGTTCGCGTCCGTGTCCAGCGCCGTCAGGGAGCCGAACAGCACGTTCGCCGACATGCCCGTGCCCGTCTGTGCCACCTGCTGACGGATCTGCTGCTCCGTCGCGGCCAGGTCGCTGTTCAGGGCCTCACCGGTGATCGACGAACGCATGTTCTCGATCGACCGGTCGACGTCGGCGGCGTCGACGCTGTTGAGGTTGATCGCGGCCTGCATCGCCCCGGACAGGGCGGCGTCCCGCGCATCGGCCGTCGGGCGGTCGGCGAGCAGGGCCCGCCCCCATCCGAAGCCGAACCAGGCGGCCGCCACGAGGGCGATCACCGCCAGCACGCTCACCACTGCCAGGACGATCCTGCGTATCTTGTCGCCGCCCGCCCCCGCCGTCTGCGGGGGACGGGACGTCGTGTCTGCGGTCACTGCACCAACCTACTTACCTACTTCGGGGTGACTCCGAGCAACGGCGCGAGCTGCGTCGCGATCGGATTCAGATTGAGCTTGTCCGGATCCTGCTTCGGCGTGAAGTCCCACGGCTGGATCGTCGCCGGGTCGGCGAACACGATCCGGTTCGCGCTCCGCACGCCGGTGACGCTGCCCTGCGGGGCCTCACAGGACGCCTCCGTGTTGAACGGAAAGTCCTGTTGGGTGTCGTCGAAGTTGGGATCCCGGCGCTGCATCTCGTCGAGGATCGCCTGAGTGCCCTCGTACCCGAGGGTGCACGACGGCGGGTTGTTCGTCTCGAGCAGGATGCCCTGCCGGACCGTGCCGTCGCCGGGCGCCACCGTCCCGGCGCTGGCCGCCACGGCCGGCAGGAACGCGAGCAGCGGCTGCAACGCGACGGCCTGCGGGCCGAGCTTGTCGCCGAGCAGCGCCAGGTTCGTCAGGTTCGCCGTCAGGCCGGGGCCCGAATCCGCGACCAGCTGCGTGAGCTCCTCGCTCGCCGCCGTCCCGGTCTCGAGGAGGCGACGGACGTCCGGGTCGCTGTCGCGCAGCTGCGCGGTCACCAGGTCCAGATCCGCGCTGAACTGCCGGATCGCCGACGCCTGCACCGACTGGGTGTCGAGCACCGTTTGGCTGTCGCGGATCAGCGACACCGTCTGCGGCAGGTACTGCACTCCGGCGTCGCTGAGCTGGGCCAGGGAGTCCACGAGGGTCTGCAGCTGGCCACCGCGGCCGTCGAACGCCGCCCCCAGCTCGGTCACCACCGTGCGCAGCGAGTCCACCGGCACCGACCGGACGAGCGCGTTCGTGCTCACCAGCAGGTCCTGCACGGGCACGGGCACGTCGGTGGCTTCCTGGCCGATGACCGATCCCGCTTCGAGGTAGGGGCCCTCGTCGGTATCCGGTTGCAGATCGACGTACTGCTCGCCGATCGCCGACCGGTTCGCCACCACGGCACGGGTGGACGCGGGGATCTGCGGCCCGCCGTTGTCGAGGAGCAGCGTGACGTCGATGCCGTCCTCGGTCAGGCCGAGCTCGCCGACCCGCCCCACCGGCACGCCCCGGTAGGTGACCTCGGCGTTGGTGAAGATGCCGCCCGAATCGGCGAACCGTGCGTGGACGGTGTACTGCCCGAACCCGAGCAGGTTGTCGAGGCGGACGTACCGCGCGCCGACGAACACCACCCCGAGCAGCGCGATCACCACGAACGCGACCAGCTGTATCCGCAGCATTCGCGATCTCATCATCGCCCTCCCCCGACTCCGAGCTGGTTCAACAGGCCCTCCAGCGGATTGGCCGGCGCCGGGTCGTCGCCGGTGTCCGCCGCCGCGGCCGGCTGACCGGGCAGCGTCACCCCCGGCGGCAGTTCGAGTCCCACGGGCAGCTTCGGCGCCGGCAGCACCGGCAGCAGCGAGACCGTCGGCCAGCCCGGCCTCGGCCCGTTGCCGTTGTAGTACGGGTTCGACGGATCCACGACGGGCTTGGGCTCGCCGAACTTCGGCTGCCGGTAGACCGGCTCGCCCTGACCGACGCCGAGCGAGGCCAGCGCGTCCCCGATCTGCAGGTCCACGGCGAGGAACAGGTTGACCGAGCCACCGAGGGCGATCTTCTCGACCCCGTCGGGGAACGGCACCGTCGGGATGAACGGCAGCGCCTTCACCAGATCGTCGCCGGAAGCGGCGAGCTGCTGCAGGGTGGGGCGCAGGGCCAGCAGGTCGGCGATGAGGTCCTCCTTGGACTGGTCGAGCACGTCGGTGCCCACCGTCCCCAGGCGGTCGAGCTGACCGAGCAGTTCGGTCAGCTGGGGCCGCTGCTGTTCGAGCACCGCGGTGGCCACCGGCAGGTCGTCGAGGATCGCCGCGATGCGGTCGTTCTGTTCCGCGACCCGGACGGTGAGCACATCGAGGCCGTCGAGGGCGCGGGTGATGTCGTCGCGCTGCTGGTTGAGACCGTCGATGAGCCGATCCGCCTGTTGCAGAAGGCTCTTCGTGGTGCCTTCCCGGCCCTCGAACGCGGTGGACAGCTCCTCGACCACCGGCTGCAGCTGGCCGACGCCGCCGCCGTTGAGCAGCAGCGAGAGGGCGCCGAGCACGGGCTCGAGTTCCGTGGCGTGCCGGGTCCGGTCCAGCGGAATGACGTCGCCGTCGGCGAGCAGTTCGCGCGACGGGTCGCTCGGCGGCGGACTGAGCTGGACGAACTTCTCGCCCAGCAGACTGGTCTGTTCCACCGCGGCATACGCGTTGGCCGGCAGCTCCACTGCCGAGTCGACCACGATCCCGACGTCGGCGGTCCACCCGTCGGGACCGACGGAGACCGTCTCCACCCGGCCGACGGGCACGCCGTCCACCTTGACGGTGGACTGCGGCACGAGGTCGAGCACGTCGTCGAACTGCACGGTCACGTGGATCGGGTCGGACCCGACGTCCGCACCACCGGGCAGGGGGAGGCTCGCGGCCCCGCCGCACCCCGACACCGCCAGGGCCGTCACGCAGGCCCCGGCACCGAGAATCGCCGAGCGTCTCACTGTCCGCCCCTCTCCAGGTCCAGGCGCGGTGACTCGACACCGGGCACCGTGCCGGGAACCACCCGGCGCTGGATGTTCTCGCCGCTCAGGACGCCGAACGGCAGGATCAGATCCGGCGTCCGGACGTCGTTGGTGATCTGCTCGGCGAGGCCGGAACACTGATCGATCAGCGGCTGCATCTGCCGGCCGAGCTGCTCGAACCTCGGGTCACCCGGCACGAGCCGACCGAGGTCGATGAGCTTGCACATCACGCCCGCCGGATCCTGCAGATCGGTCACCACCAGGCGGGAGGCGAGCGACCCGGACTCCGCGTCGTAGGAGTTGACGAGGTTGCTCACCGCCAGGGGCAGCAGGGTCAGCGAGTTCACCAGTGAATCCCGGTTGGCGGCAAGGTTGTTCGTCACCGGGACCAGAGCGTCCACGTTGTCCTTCAACGCCGCCTGATTGTCGTTGACGAACTGCGCGACCACCCCGAGCGACTCCGACAGCTGGTTCAGCGCGAGCCCGAGATTCTCCCGCTCGCCGGCCAGATAGCCCGACAGGTCCGACAACTGCGCGTTGAACTCGCGCACCTGCTGATCGTTGGCCGCCAGCGCGGACACGAAGATCTGCAGGTTCTCGATGGTGCCGAACAGGTCGCCGCGCGACTCGTTGAGCGTGCGCGACGCGGCGGAGAGCTGCTCGATGGTCTGGCCGAGCGCGGCACCGTTGCCTTCGAGATTCTCGGCGCCGGTCTCCACGAAGCGCGTCAGGGCGCCGTCCTTGTTGGCACCCTCGGGACCGAGCGCCCGCGACAGCTCGTCGACGCTGGCGTACAGCTGGTCCACCTCCACCGGGGTGGCGGTCCGTTCCCGCGGGATGACGGCGCCGTCGGCCATCGTCTCGCCGCCGGTGTACACCGGGGCGAGCTGCACGTAGCGGTCCGCGACGACCGACGGGGTGATCTGCACGGCCTTGGCGTCGGCGGGGATGTCGACGCCGCGGTCGACCCGCATGTCCACCCGCACCTGGTCCCCTTCGGGGACGACCGCGGTGACCTTGCCGACCTCGACGCCGAGGACCCGGACACCGGACCCCTCGTACACCCCGACGGCCTTGTCGAAGTAGGCCGTGATCTCGGTGGTTCCCATGCGGTTGAAGACCCACCACAGCACACCGGCGATCAGTACCACGGCCGCGGTGATCGCGGCGATCAGCAGCACCATCGGGCCGCGCCGTGAGCCGCCACCGGACTCGGCATGCGACATCAGTTCTCTCCCAACGTGCGAACCGGATCGCGGTATCCGGGGATCTCCGGCAATCCGGGCGGAATGAGGTTCACGACGACCTGGTCGAACCAGCGGCCGTTGCCGACGACATTCGAGTACAGCCGGACGAACGGCTCGTACAGCTTCATCGCGCGGTCCAGATCGTCGTTGCGGTCCTGCAGGATCTGCACCACTCCCCGGAGCTGGTCGAGCGCCGGGCCGATCGTCGCCTCGTTGTCGCGGACCAGACCGGTCAGCTCGGCAGACAGCCGCTGCGTGCCCGTCAGCAGCTGCGAGATGGCCTGCTGCCGGTTGTTGAGTTCTGCGATCAGCAGGGCGCCGTCGCTGATCAGCCGGTTGAACTCCGCGTTGCGGTCGGCGAGGATCTGCGAGGTCCGGCCGGTCGCCTCGAGCAGCCGTTTGAGCTCCTGGTCCCGGCTCGCAACGGTCTGCGAGAGCCGGGTGACTCCGTCGAGCGAGGCCCGGATGTCGTCCGGTGTCTGCGAGAACGCCTCCGAGAGCGTGTCGAAGCTCGTGGCCAGCTGTTCCGAGTCGATCTCGCCCAGGGTGGTGGCCGCGGACGAGAACGCCTCGATCACGTCGTACGGGGCTACGGTGCGCGACAACGGGATCCGATCATCCGGGTCGAGCACCTCGGTGCCCCGCGGCTCGAGGGCGAGGTACTTCTGGCCGAGGATCGTCTTGATCTGGATCGAGGCCGAGGTGTCGTTGCCGAGCCAGGCGTCCTTGACCTTGAACGACACGAGCACCCGGTCCCCGTCGAGCTCGATGTCGGTGACCTGACCGACCTTGACTCCGGCGATGCGCACCTCGTTGGTGGGCTTGAGGCCGGCCGCCTCGGTGAACTCCGCGCGGTAGGTGGCGCCGGCCCCGATGATCGGCAGCGAATCCAGGAAGAACGCCGACAGGGTGGCCAGCAGGACCACGAGAATCCCGAGGGCGCCGGACACGGCCGGACTGCGACGTCTGCTCATCGTCCCTGCAACTCCTGCATCCCGTCCTGCGTGCACCGCTTGGCGGCGTTGGTGTAGATCGGCTGGTTCACCGTGGGCAGGCCGGTCGGCAGGTTCAGGTACGGAACCGAACCCGGGCCGGCGATCACGTCGATGCCGCACAGGTAGAACTGGAACCACGACCCGTAGCTCGCGACCCGGCCCAGCTTCTCGAGCTTGACCGGAAGGGTGGCGAGGACCTCGTCGACCGCGTCGCGGTTGCTGTTCAGGTTCGCCCCGAGCTGCTGCACCGCCGTGACGGAGCCGGCGATGGCCGGCCGGGTCGGCTCGAGCAGATCGGCCGTCGCGTCCGTCAGCCCGGCCAGCGACTGCACGGCCGCACCCACCGTGTCGCGGTCGGCGGCCAGCCCGCTGACCAGCGCCTGCGTGTTGACGAGCAACGAGTCGAGCTGATCGTCCCGCTCGTTGATGTTGGTGAGCACCGAGTTCAGGTTGTCGATGACCGCACCGATGACCCGGTCCTTGTCGGCGATCGTGTTGGTCAGGCTCGCCGTCGTGCGCACCAGGTCGTCGATGGTTCCGGCCTCGCCCTGGAACACCTGGACTATCTGCGACGACAGCGTGTTGACGTCCTCGGCGCTCAGGGTCTGGAACAGGGGCCGGAACCCGTTGAACAGGGTGGTCAGGTTCACGGCCGGCTTGGTGCGCTCCAGCGGGATGGTGTCGCCGCCGGTCAGCTTCATCCCCTGCATGCCCTCGCCCTGGTCGAGGGCGATGTAGCGCTGGCCGACGAGCGTCCGGTAGCGGATCGTCGCGGTCGTCGCGGCGGGCAGCCAGTCCCGGTCGGACATCGAGAACGTCACGCGCGCCTCGCGCCGGTCGACGATCTCGATCTTCTCGACCTGGCCGACGCGGACGCCGGCGATTCGGATGTCGTCGCCCTCGTTGAGCGACGTCACGTCCGTGAAGATCGCGTGGAATTTCGTGCCTCCGCCGCCGCCGAGGCTCGCGATGGTCGCCGCGAGCATTCCGGTGGCGAGGATCGTGACCACGGCGAAGACGATCAGCTTGATCAGCGGTGCTGCCAGGCCTCTCATCGGAAGCTCACCTCCGTTCCACGCAGTGCGGGCGCGCCCAGGCGCGTCGTCCAGGTCGGCACGTCCTCGGGCGCGATGCCCGTCGCCTCCGCGTACACGACGCCGAGGGCGTCCTGCTCGGCCCGCGACCCGGTGTACGAGACCTGCGTCGTCGCCGGGGTCGTCCCGATCAGCTCGCCGACGTCGTCCGGCACCCCGGACCCCTCGGGGGCCGGGAAGTACGACATGGTCTCCGGGCCCGGGTTGCGGGACGGCACCTGGTAGGAGCCGTCGTTGATCGAACCGCCGGGGTACTGCGGGAAGAACCGGCCCGGGGCCGTGACGTTGTCGTAGCAGGTGGGGCCGCGGACGTCGAGCAGGCGCGGCTCGTCCTGGTTCGGCAGGTACCGGCCCTTCGGATTGACGAACTGGACGCTCGCCCGCACGCCGGGGAACGGGTCGTCGGCCGCGAGCACCCCCGCAGCCGCGGGTGCCGCGTCGGCGAAGCCCTTCAGCATGCACGGGTACGACGGCGAGTACCGGGCCAGCAACTGCAGGGCCTGCTTGGAGTCGGCGGCGATGCTGATGATCGACCCGGCGTTCTGCTCGAGCAGCCCGGCGGTCGCCGACGACGCCCCCGTCGCCGTGACCAGCAGAGTCTCGAGCTGGTTCTCCTGTTCCACCACGGTGTTGCCGGTGGTGCGCAGGTTGTCGAGGGCGCTGATCAGATCGGGCGCGGCGTCGGAGTAGGTCTGGGAGAAGTCCGCGAGCCCGCGCAGGTCCTCCTGCACGGCCGGGAGCTCCACGTTCACCTCGCGGAACACCTGCTCGAGCCGGTCCACGGTCTGCCCGAGGGTCTCGCCGCGGCCGCTCAGGCCCTGGGCCAGGGCGCCGAGGGTGTTCGCGAGATCCTGCGGTGGGATGGCCTCGAGCAGGGGCAGCAGCCCGTCGAGCACCTCGCCGAGTTCGACGGTCTCGGCGCTCGTGTCCTGCATCAGGGTGTCCCCCGCCTGGATCGGGCGCGCCGGCCGGTCCGGGAGGATCAGCGAGACGTAACGCTCCCCGAACAACGTCTTCGGCAGCAGCTGTGCGGTCGCGTTCGCGGGGATCAGGCCGGCCTTGTCCGGTTCGAGCGCGAGATGTGCGGTCACCGTCCCGCTCTCGGCCGACGTGCCGCGGACCTCGCCGACGATCAGTCCGCGCACCTTCACGTCCGCGTTCATCGGCAGCGCGTTGCCGACCTCGTCGGTCACGAGGTCCACCTCGACGACCTTCTTGAACGTCTTGTTGTACATCGCGATGGTGACGAACAGGAACAGACCCAGCACGACGAAGAACAGCAGGCCGAGAACCCTCCGCTTGAGGGTCGAGGGAGTCGGGTTCATCCGGCCACCCTCACGGTCGTGGTGGTGCCCCAGATGGCGAGGCTGAGGAAGAAGTCGAGCACGGCGATCGTGACGATCGCGGTGCGCACTGCACGGCCGACGGCCACGCCGACGCCCGCGGGTCCCCCGCTGGCGTTGAAGCCGTAGTAGCAGTGGATGAGGATCAGGAAGAAGGCGAAGACGAGGACCTTCCCGAAGGAGTACAGCACGTCCTCGGGCGGCAGGAACAGATTGAAGTAGTGGTCGTACGAACCCGACGACTGCCCGTTGAACAGGGTGCTGATCACGCGTGTCGCGAGGTACGCGGCGAGCAGGCCGATGATGTACAGCGGGATGACGGCGACGAAACCGGCGATCATCCGGGAGGTGACGAGGAACGGCACCGACGGCACCGCCATCACCTCGAGCGCGTCGATCTCCTCGCTGATCCGCATCGCACCGAGCTGGGCGGTGAAGCCACAGCCCACCGTCGCCGACAGCGCCAGGGCCGCGACGATCGGGGCGAGTTCACGCGTGTTGACGTACGCCGACAGGAAGCCGGTGAGCACCGAGGAGCCGAGCTGCTCGAGGGCGGCGTAGCCCTGCAGACCCACGACGACGCCGGTGAAACCGGACATCATGGCGATGACACCGATGGTGCCGCCGATGACGGCGAGCGCGCCGCTGCCGAAGGTGACCTCGGCGAGCAGCCGCAGCACCTCCTTGCGGTAGTGGACGAGGGTGCGCGGGGTCCACGCGATGGCCCGCGCGTAGAACGACATCTGGTCGCCTGCCCGATCCAGCATGTCGAGAGGAGCGCGCACGATTCTGCGCCCGCGGAGCCAGATGACGTCTCCGCGGCCCTTTGCGATTGTCATCGAGTCAGGATCCCTTCGCCGGAACGATCTGCAGGTACACCATCGTCAGGATCAGGTTCGCGAAGAACAACAGAAGGAAGGTGATGACGACGGTCTGGTTGACGGCCTCGCCGACCCCCTTCGGTCCGGCACCGGGGTGCAGGCCCTTGTAGGCCGCGACGACGCCGGCGATGACACCGAAGATCGCCGCCTTGATCTCGGCCACGTAGAGGTCGGGCAACTGGGCGAGGGCCGAGAAGGACGCCAGGTAGGCGCCCGGGGTACCGCCCTGCAGGATCACGTTGAAGAAGTAGCCGCCGGCGATGCCGACGACGGAGACGAGTCCGTTGAGCAGCAGCGCGATGAGAACCATCGCGAGCACGCGCGGGACCACCAGGCGTTGCACGGGGTTGATGCCGAGCACCTCCATGGCATCGATCTCCTCGCGGATGGTGCGCGATCCGAGATCGGCGGTGACCGCGGAGCCGGCCGCGCCGGCGATCAGCAGCGCGGTCACGATGGGACTGCCCTGCTGGATCACGGCCAGCACGCTGGCGGCGCCGGTGAACGACTCCGCGCCGAGCTGCTTGATCAGCGACCCGGTCTGCAGCGAGACCACAGCGCCGAACGGGATTGCCACGAGGGCGGTGGGCAGGATCGTGACGCTCGCGATGAACCACGCCTGCTCGATGAACTCGCGGAACTGGAACGGCCGGCGGAAGGTGTTCCGCACGACGTCGACGAACAACTCGACGATGTTTCCGGCCTGGGTGAGTGCACCGTGTATCGGACGCACGAACGAGCTGGTGCCCGATCCGACCCCCATGTGTGCTCCTAGCTTCTGTGGCGGGCGGACTCGTCGTACCCGTGACCGGGGTACGCCGGGATGACCTGCGTGTCGTCGTCGCGGAAGGAATGCTCGGGGTAGGCCGGCGCGGCGTGCGTCCCGCCGGTCTCCTCGAAGGACTCGAGGATGGCCTGCTGGGCGGCCTCGGGCAGGGTGTGCAGGATGTGCCGCACGCGCTCCTGCCGGCGGGCGACGGCCTGCCGCTCGGGCATCCCCGGGGTGGCCTTCATCTGCGGCACGATGCCCTCGACGTCCTCCACCCCACCGGCGTGGTGCCCGGCGTCGACGAGGGCCTGCTCCTGCGCCATCGTCGCCTCGTCCTTCTCCTCCGACATCCCGATCGGCCCGATCATCGTGCCGTTGAGGAACTGCTTGACCACCGGCTCGTCACTGGTGAGCAGCACCTCGCGCGGACCGAACATCACCAGCTCCCGACGGAACAGCATCCCGATGTTGTCCGGCACCGTCCGCGCCAGGTTGATGTTGTGCGAGACGATCAGGATCGTCGCGTCGATCTCGGCGTTGATGTCGATCAGCGTCTGGCTGATGTAGGTGGTGCGCACCGGATCCAGCCCCGAGTCCGGCTCGTCGACCAGGATGATCTGCGGATCGAGCACCAGCGCCCGCGCCAGCCCGGCCCGCTTGCGCATGCCGCCGGAGATCTCGCCGGGCAGCTTGTCCTCGGCGCCGAGCAGACCGACGAGCTCGAGCTTCTCCATCACGATCTTGCGGATCTCGGACTCGGACTTCTTGGTGTGCTCGCGCAGCGGGAACGCCACGTTGTCGTAGAGGTTCATCGACCCGAACAGCGCACCGTCCTGGAACAGCACCCCGAACAGCTTGCGGATCTCGTAGAGCTCCTTCGAGGAGCACTGCAGGATGTCGGTGCCGTCGATGACGATCGAGCCCCGCTCCGGCCGCAGCAGACCGATCAGCGACTTGAGGAACACCGACTTGCCCGTACCCGACGGGCCCAGCAGCGCCGACACCTCACCCGCCGGCAGCGTCAACGTCACGTCCTGCCAGATCCGCTGAGACCCGAAGGACTTCGTCAACCCCTCGACAGCTACTTCGACTCCCACCATTACCTCCGCACGGCTCGATGCTGTTCCCCACTGTGGATTGCGTCACTGTAGCGCATCGAAGTGTTACCTGTGACACGGGATCCTACTAGCGAGTAAGAACACAGGTCAACTCGGGCATAACCCCCTTCGATCAGGGGTATGACCTGCGCTTATGCCGTCCCCGTGCGGCACCGACGTCAACTTAGCGCGGATGGTTTCCGCGCGCTCGGCAAACCGGTCACGAATGCGCGAAAAGGCCGCTGCCCACGGACGTGAGTCCGTGGGCAGCGGCCTTGCCGAAGCGCTCGACCGCGGTGCGGTCGGGCAGCCGGGTTCGTCTTACTTGACGGCGACCTTGGCGCCGGCCTCTTCGAGCTTCGCCTTGGCAGCCTCGGCGGCATCCTTGGCGACCTTCTCCAGGATCGGCTTCGGAGCACCCTCGACGAGGTCCTTGGCCTCCTTCAGGCCGAGACCCGAGACGATCTCACGGACGACCTTGATGACCTGGATCTTCTTGTCGCCGGCACCCTCGAGGATGACGTCGAACTCGTCCTGCTCGGACTCGGCCTCGGCGGCGGCGGCCGGGGCACCGGCAGCGGCGACGGCGACCGGAGCGGCAGCGGTGACCTCGAAGGTCTCCTCGAAGGCCTTCACGAACTCCGAGAGCTCGAGGAGGGTCAGTTCCTTGAACGCGTCGAGCAGCTCTTCGGTGGTGAGCTTCGCCATGGTGGCGGTCCTTCCTTGTGGATCCCATGTCGCTGATCCGCGACCGGATGGGATGCGCGCCGGGGCGCGCGGGGTGGGTGGGTCAGTGATTCGCGATGGTGCGGATCAGCTTGCGGCAGACTCCTGGTCCGCCATCTTCTCCTGCAGAGCGGCCGCGAGACGGGCCACCTGCGAGGCAGGAGCATTGAACAGGCCGGCGGCCTTTGCCAAGTTGCCCTTCATCGCGCCGGCGAGCTTGGCCAACAGCACCTCGCGGGACTCGAGGTCCGCGATCTGGTTGACCTGATCCACGGACAGCGCAGCGCCGTCCATGTAGCCGCCCTTGATGACGAGCGCCTTGTTGTCCTTCGCGAAGGTCTTCAGGGCCTTCGCAGCGTCGACCGGCTCGCCCTTGATGAACGCAATGGCGGTCGGTCCGACGAACAGGTCGTCAAGGCCCTCGACGCCCGCCTCTGCGGCGGCGCGCTTGACCAGGGTGTTCTTGGCGACGGAGTAGGTGGCACCCTCTCCGAGAGCGCGTCGCAGCTGCGTCAGACTGGTCACCGACAGACCACGGAACTCCGTGATCACGGCGGCCGTCGAGTCCTTGAACTGCTCGGTGATCTCCGCAACCGCAGAAACCTTCTCAGGCTTTGCCATACTTCGCCTCCTCTCAGTAACAGTCGTTTTCCCGCTCGGGAAGTTCCACTCGAAATCCGCAAAATGCAAAACGCCCCGGTGCAGGGCACACGGGGCGTACAGAGAGAAAGACGGCATCGCAACCGATGTCGTATCTCCCCTACCTCGTCCTCCTGCGTGGGCCGCCGGGCAATCCCGGACCTTCAACCGAGTCCGCGAGCGGATCCGGTGACCAACGGTCTTGGGTAGAACATGATCGGGGTGAAGATCGGCACGCGCCGAACTCCGCAGGCAAGCGTACCCGACCGGATGCGCGGACGCAAAACGGCCGGCACGGAGCAGTTCCGTGCCGGCCATTTCGTGCGCTGACCGCGAAGACTGGAGACCAGCCTCCTACTCGGCGTCCTCCAGGAGGTTGCGAGTGCGCGACGGGTCCACCGGGATGCCCGGTCCGGTGGTGGTCGCGATCGTCACCTTCTTGACGTAACGCCCCTTCGCGGTGGACGGCTTCGCGCGCAGGACCTCGTCCAGGGCGGCACCGTAGTTCTCCACCAGCTTCGCGTCGTCGAACGACGCCTTGCCGATCACGAAGTGCAGGTTCGAGTTCTTGTCGACGCGGAAGTTGATCTTGCCGCCCTTGATGTCGGCGACAGCCTTGGCGACAGCCGGGGTGACCGTACCCGTCTTCGGGTTCGGCATCAGGCCGCGCGGACCGAGGACACGCGCGATGCGGCCGACCTTGGCCATCTGGTCCGGGGTCGCGATCGCGGCGTCGAAGTCCAGCCAACCGCCCTGGATCCGCTCGATCAGGTCCTCCGCGCCGACGGCGTCCGCACCCGCGGCCTCGGCCTCGGCGGCCTTCTCGCCGACCGCGAACACGATGACGCGGGCGGTCTTACCGGTGCCGTGCGGCAGGTTGACCGTGCCGCGGACCATCTGGTCCGCCTTGCGGGGGTCCACACCGAGGCGCATGGCGACCTCGACGGTGGCGTCGTAGTTCTTCGACGAGGTCTCCTTCGCGAGCCGAGCGGCCGCGAGGGGGCTGTAGAGCGTCGAGGCGTCGATCTTCTCAGCGGCGGCGAGGTACGCCTTGCTGCGCTTTGCCATTGTTCTGTCCTAACTTGTCACCGGAAGGTGAATGGTTCGGTCGTGGTTGTCGAGCCTGGCCGGCCCTCCCACGGGTTCCTGCTCCGGGGCTTCGTCAGCCCTGCGGTGTCACAACGCGTCGCGGCGCTCAGCCCTCGACCGTGATGCCCATCGAACGCGCGGTGCCGGCGATGATCTTCGCGGCAGCCTCGACGTCGTTGGCGTTCAGGTCTTCCTGCTTGGTCTTGGCGATCTCGCGCACCTGGTCCATGGTGACCTTGGCGACCTTGGTCTTGTGCGGCTCGCCGGAGCCCTTCTGCACGCCCGCGGCCTTCAGCAGCAGCTTGGCGGCCGGCGGGGTCTTCAGCTTGAAGTCGAACGAGCGGTCCTCGTAGACCGTGATCTCGACCGGCACGACGTTGCCGCGCTGCGACTCGGTCGCGGCGTTGTACGCCTTGCAGAACTCCATGATGTTGACGCCGTGCTGACCCAGGGCGGGGCCGACCGGCGGAGCCGGGTTGGCCTGACCTGCCTGGATCTGGAGCTTGATGAGCCCGGCAATCTTCTTCTTCTTCGGGGGCATCTCTATTCCTAGTTTCTTGCTCGGTGTGGTTCTTGCGTACTGCTATCGCAAGCTTGAGTGGGTCGGACCCTCAGATCTTCGACACCTGGTTGAAGGACAGCTCCACCGGGGTCTCACGACCGAAGATCGACACCAGGACCTTGAGCTTCTGCTGCTCGGCGTTGACCTCGCTGATCGAAGCCGGCAGCGTCGCGAACGGTCCGTCCATCACGGTGACGGACTCGCCGACCTCGAAGTCCACCTCGATGGCGGGCTTGACGGCGGTCGCGGCGCCCTCGGCGGTCGTGGCGGCGGCTGCGGCGGGCTTCTTCTTCGCCTGCTGCGGCAGCAGGAACTTCACGACCTCTTTGATCGTCAGCGGCGACGGGCGCGAGGTGGCACCCACGAACCCGGTGACGCCGGGGGTGTTGCGCACCGCGCCCCACGACTCGTCGTTCAGCTCCATGCGCACCAGGATGTAGCCCGGCAGGACCTTGCGGTTGACCTGCTTGCGCTGGCCGTTCTTGATCTCGGTGACCTCTTCGGTGGGCACCTCGACCTGGAAGATGTACTCGCTCAGGTCCAGGTTCTGCACGCGGGTCTCGAGGTTGGCCTTGACCTTGTTCTCGTAGCCGGCGTAGGAGTGCACGACGTACCAGTCGCCGGGCTCGAGCCGCAGCTGCTTCTCGAGGGCCTCCGCCGGATCGACCTCCTCGGCCGGTGCCTCTTCGGCCGGTGCCTCTTCGGCCGGTGCCTCTTCGGCCTGTGCCTCCACGGGCGCTTCGGGCTCGTCGCCGGACGTCTCGTCGGTTTCGATGCCCGCCTCTGCCGACTCGTCGGCCGCGTCCGCGGTCACGGAGTCGTCAACAAAGACCTCGTCCGAAACGCGCTCTTCGGCCGAGGGCTCGTAGGAGTCGTTCTCGGGGGTGCTCACCGGGCACTTTCCTCTCGTCGATCACATTCGCCGGCACGCTGACGCGCTAACCGAACAACCAGCTGACGCCCTTCACGAACGCCAGATCCAATCCAAAGATGAGCGCGGTCATGACCGCCACGAAGACCACGACGACGGTCGTGTACGTGACCAGCTGCTTGCGATTCGGCCAGATCACCTTGCGGAGCTCGGCGAGGACCTCACGGAAGAAGCGCCGCAGGCGCTTGAAGATGTTCTCCGTGCCCTGGGCACCGGAGCGGGAGGCGGACTTGGCTGGCGCCTTCGAATCGGGCCGCCGGGTGGCAGCCACCGCGGTCGACGCGGGAGCGGCCGAACGCTGCTGGGACCTCTTGCCGGTGGGAGCAGCGGACGCGGAGGAAGCGTCGGGGGTCGCGTCGGTCGCCGATCCGGCGTCGACAGGGTTGGAAGTCCCTGCAGTACCGCCGTCGCGCTTACCGCGCTCCTCGCTCACATCGTTCCTCTCGGTCGCTGGCCGTCCGGGGGCAGGGGCGACAGGACTTGAACCTGCAACCTGCGGTTTTGGAGACCGCTGCTCTGCCAATTGAGCTACGCCCCTTTGGTCGATGCCTCCGCCGGGAACCGGCGTTTCGATCGACCCATCTGCGACCACATGACATGCGCGCCACCCCGCGGACCGTGGAGGTCCTCGAGAGCAGCGCGCTGCGCTATGCGATCCCAGAAGTCTTAGTGTACTTCATAGCCCCGGGACAAACCCAATCCGCCCGGCCGGTCAGGCCAGACGGACCGTTGCCGTGGCCCGCCCGAAGATCTTACGCCCTTCGGACTTTGCCACGATCGCGACCACTGCTGTCTTGCTGTCCGCGTCCACCGACTTGACCTTGCCGGAGAACTCCACCTCGGCGGCCCGATGGGCCTCGACGTAGACCGGACTGGTGAACCGAACGTTGTACTCGGTCACCGCTCCTGGGTCACCGAGCCAGTCGGTGACGAAGCCGGCCGCGATGCCCATGGAGAGCATGCCGTGGCCGACCACATCGCGCAAGCCGGCGAGCTTGGCGACCTCGTCGCTCCAGTGGATCGGGTTGGGATCACCCGATACACCCGCGTAGTTCACGAGGTTGCCGCGGGTGAGCGTGACCACCCGCGCGGGCAGCTCCTCCCCGACCGAGACGTCCTCGAACCTACGGAGCGACATGCATCATCACATCCTTGACTGCGTGGGCGATGTTCTCGTCCACCTCGCCACCGGTGCGGCCCACCAGGGTGGTCCACGTGGTCATCACGACGTTGTCGTGCTGATCCGTGATGATGTTCTTGGTGGTGATGATGTCGCTGCCGGCGGCCTGACGGAAGTCGTCGAGGTACACGTCGCAGAACAGTCGATCGCCCACCTGGATGGGCCGGTGGAACACCAGCCGCTGGTCCGTCTGCATGATCTGGCTGAGGTCGTATCCGGTGACGACCTCGTCGAACAGCTTGCGCTGGGCGATCATGCCGACGATGGAGACGAAGGTCAGCGGAGCGACGAGGCCGTCGTAGCCGAGGCCCTTGGCCGCTTCCTCGTCGTGGTGCGCCGGATTGTTGTCCAGCACGGCACGCGCGTACTCGCGGACCTTCTCGCGCCCGACCTCGTAGAAGTCCTCGACACGATAGTGATGGCCGACCATCGAGGCCGCATGTGCCGCTGCATCGAACTGGATCCCGGCCTGTTCGGTGCCGTCCACGACCGATTCTTCACTCACGGATATGCCCGTCATACGCAAAACTCCCGCAAATTCGCCCGGACGCCGGCCGGCGTGGGCGAGTTTGCGGAGAGCTCACGCGTCGACGTCGACCCTGTACGACTACTTCGACTCGCGGTGGGCGCGATGAGTGCCGCAGTTGGGGCAGAACTTCTTCAGCTCCAACCGGTCGGGGTCGTTGCGACGGTTCTTCTTCGTGATGTAGTTGCGGTGCTTGCACACCTCGCAGGCCAGGGTGATCTTCGGCCGAACGTCGGTTGAGGAGGCCACGGGATGCCTTCTTTCGCGTCAATCTGATCAACGACGATCAGGGTGGTTCATTCAACTTTGGTAGCGGTGACCGGACTTGAACCGGCGACGCAACGATTATGAGTCGTTTGCTCTACCAACTGAGCTACACCGCCTCGGTGTCGAGTGTCGCGAACAACGGCGGCACCACAATCCAGCGAGCCCCCTGACGGAATCGAACCGTCGACCTTTTCCTTACCATGGAAACGCTCTGCCGACTGAGCTAAGGGGGCGCGACCACCGTGAGCATCTCTGCTCGCTGCGGCCTCCAAAAGATTACACACACTCCTCTGCAGGAACAAAATCAGCAGCTCAGGGGCCATAAATCGGCTTTCCGGCGGCTTCCGCGCGCATCCGGGGAGGTGCTCCCCTGCCCCGCCCCGGCACGGGCCCTGCCCTCGAGCGCCGGCGGGACCCGGCACGGACGACGTCCCGGTACCCGAACGGCTGCAATGCAGAACGGCCCCGATCCGTTCGGATCGGGGCCGTTCTGGTGGCAGGTGTAGGATTCGAACCTACGTAGGCGTAAGCCGACGGATTTACAGTCCGCTCCCATTGGCCGCTCGGGCAACCTGCCGGGCGCGATCGGGACCGTGTCCCTGGCGCGTTTGAAACAATACAACGCACACCCCCCTGTTGTGCAAACCGGGTGGACAGCGGCACTGCGCCACCCGATAGCGTCGGGGCGGCAACCCGTACAGAACCGATCCGAAGTGGAGTGCTCGTGGCTGATTCGTCGTTCGATGTGGTGAGCAAGGTCGACCGGCAGGAGGTGGACAACGCGCTGAACCAGGCCGCCAAGGAACTCGGCACCCGCTTCGACTTCCGCAACACCGGGGCGAGCATCGAGTGGAGCGGCGAGGAGTCCGTCACCCTGACCGCCGACACGGAGGAGCGCGTCAATGCCGCCCTCGAGGTGTTCAAGGAGAAGCTGATCCGCCGCAATCTCTCCCTCAAGTCATTCGACGCCGGCGAGCCCACTCAGTCCGGCAAGGTCTACAAGATCAGCGGATCTCTGGTGCAGGGCATCAGCACCGAGAACGCCAAGAAGATCTCCAAGCTGATCCGCGACGAGGGCCCGAAGGGTGTCAAGGCGCAGATCCAGGGCGAGGAGCTGCGCGTGAGCAGCAAGAAGCGCGACGACCTGCAGGCCGTGATCGCACTGCTCAAGAACGCCGACCTCGACATCGCGCTGCAGTTCGTCAACTACCGGTAGGCCCCCGGGGCGCTACCCGCCGCGGGCCATGCGCTCGAGCCGGTCGATGCGCTCGGCCATGGGCGGGTGGGTCGAGAACAACCGGCTCACCCGCTCCCCCGCCCGGAACGGGTTGGCGATCATCATGTGCGACTGCGCGGCGATCCGGGGTTCGGGCGGCAGCGGCGCCGCCTGGGTGCCCCGCTCGAGCTTGCGCAGCGCCGACGCCAGCGCCAGCGGATCGCCGGTGAGTTCGGCGCCGGACTGATCCGCCTGATACTCGCGCGAGCGCGACACGGCGAGCCGGACGACCGTGGCCGCGATGGGCCCGAGCAGCGACACCAGCAGCAGAGCCAGCGGATTGGTGCCCTGGTCGCGGTTGCCGAACATGTTCGCGAACAGTGCGAGATTCGCCAGCCCCGAGATCACCGCCGCCATCGCCCCGGCCACCGACGAGATCAGGATGTCCCGGTTGTAGACGTGCGACAGCTCGTGCCCGAGCACGGCGCGCAGCTCCCGCTCGTTCAGGATCTGCAGGATTCCGGTGGTGCAGCACACCGCCGCGTGGCGGGGATCGCGGCCCGTCGCGAACGCGTTGGGCGCATTGGTCGGGCTGATGTACAGCCGGGGCATCGGCTGATGGGCCGTGGTCGCGAGCTCGCGCACGATCCGGTACACCACCGGCGCCTCCACCTCGGTGATCGGTTGGGCGTGCATCGCACGCAGCGCCAGCTTGTCGCTGTTGAAGTACGCGTAGGCGTTCATCCCGACGGCGAGAACGATCGAGCCGATCAGGATCGTCGGGTTCCGGAACAGGGCGCCGATGAACACGATGAGGGCGGACATCCCGATGAGGAGCCCCGCCGTCTTCAGCCGGTTCGCATACCCGTGCACGTCACGCCTCTTCCCGATTCGTCGATCTTGCTCGAATGTTCAACGAAACAGGGCGGGGAGCGGGTTCCCCACCGTCACTCCCCGCAACGGCCGTCCCGGCTTCCGGGTCTACCCCACGCGCGCAATCGTGTAGTCGACGAGCCGTCGCAGGGCCTCGTTCGCCGGTCCCGACGGCAGCGACGCCAGCTCCGCGCGGGCCTTGTCCGCGTACTCGCCCAGCGTCCGCTTCGCGGCGGCCATCCCCGGCGACCGTGCCAGCAGCATCAGGGCCTCGTCGACGGCGGCCTCGTCCTCCACCGGCCCGGCCAGCAGTTCCCGCAGCCGGTCGGCCTCGGGTCCGGACTCGCGGAAGGCGTAGAGCACCGGTAGGGTGTGGACCCCCTCACGCAGGTCCGTTCCCGGAGTCTTGCCGGACTCCACCGAGGCCGACGAGATGTCGATGATGTCGTCGGCGATCTGGAACGCGGTGCCGACGGCGTCGCCGAGCCGTTCCAGTTGTGCGATCTGTTTCGCATCCGCGCCGGAGAACGTCCCGCCGAACCGCCCGCTCGTCGCGATCAGCGAGCCGGTCTTCTCCCACACCACCTTGAGGTAGTGCTCGACCGGGTCGCGTTCCTTCCCGGTGCCGATGGTCTCTCGCATCTGCCCGGTCACGAGTTCGGCGAACGTCTCGGCGATGGTCCGCACGGCGTCGGGGCCGAGGGTCGACACCAGCCGCGACGCGTGGGCGAACAGGAAGTCCCCGGCGAGGATGGCGACGCTGTTGCTCCACCGCGCGTTGGCGCTGGGCGCCCCCCGGCGCATGGTGGCCTCGTCCATCACGTCGTCGTGGTACAGCGTGGCCAGGTGCACCAGTTCGACCGCGGTCGCCGCCGTGACGACCGCCGCATCGTCCGGCTCCGGCCCGAGCTGGGCGGTGAGGAGCGTGAACAGCGGACGGAACCGCTTGCCGCCGGCCTTGGCGAGATGCAGCGCGACCTCGGTCAGGAAGTCCTCGCCGTCGGACAGCTCCGAGATCAGCAGTTCCTCGACCCGGGCGAGGCCGTCCCGGACGGCGGCCGCCAGGACCGGATCGCCGAGGTCCACCCCGGCCACCACCGTGTCCGACGTCGCGCCGGACGGACCGGCGGACTGCGCCGCCCCTTCAGTGCTCACGATGAGATACCCATCCTGTTCTGTCGACCCGGCTGTTGCTGTCCGCTGTCGAATCGGCTCCACGGTAGTGAACCTAGCCGCTCCGCCGGGCGGCTACCTCCCCGAGGCACCGAAGCCGTGCCTGGAAAGATGGAGCCGTGGTGGCAGAACACGCTGCGTCCGAACCGCGGCACAACCTTTCCGAGATCCCCGACCGTACCGACGTGCTCGTCGTCGGCGCAGGTCCCGCAGGGTCGGCAGCCGCCGCCTGGGCGGCCCGCGCCGGGCGCGACGTGCTGCTCGTCGACGCCGCGACCTTCCCCCGGGACAAGACGTGCGGCGACGGCCTGACGCCGCGGGCGGTGGCCGAGCTCGACCGGCTCGGCCTCGGCGACTGGGTGCGCACGCGCACCGTCAACCGCGGCCTGCGGCTCGAGGGTTTCGGCCGCAGCCTCGAGCTGCCGTGGCCGTCGGGTTCCTTCCCGGCGCAGGGCAGCGCCGTGCCGCGCACCGAACTCGACGACCGGATCCGCCGGGCCGCCGTCGAGTCGGGCGCCGGTACGGCCGAGGGCGCCAAGGCCGTCGCCGTCGAGCGCGACGAGTCGCGGGTGACCGGTGTGACCTTCGCGACCGCGGGCGGTCGGCGCACCGTCGCGTGCGAGCGGCTCGTCGTGGCGGACGGGGTCCGGTCCCCGCTGGGCAAGCTGCTCGGCCGGCAGTGGCACCGCGACACGGCGTACGGGGTCGCGGCCCGCGCCTACGCCACCTCCCCCCGCAGCGACGACCCGTGGATCACGTCGCACCTGGAGTTACGCGACGACGCAGGCGCGCTGCACCCGGGCTACGGCTGGGTGTTCCCACTGGGTACCGGCGAGGTCAACATCGGCGTGGGCACCCTCGCGACCGCGAAGCGACCGGCCGCCGGATCGCTGCGGCCGCTGATCGAGCTGTACGCGTCGCGGCGCCGCGGCGAGTGGGGCCTCGGCGAGACCACCCGCGTGGCGTCGGCGCTGCTGCCGATGGGCGGTGCGGTGTCCGGGGTGGCGGGCCGGAACTGGGCCCTGATCGGTGATGCCGCGGCGTGCGTGAACCCGCTCAACGGCGAGGGCATCGATTACGGCCTCGAGGGTGGGCGGCTCGTCGCCGGCGTCCTCGGCGCGGACGACCTCACGCAGCTGTGGCCGGCTCTGCTGCGCGAACGCTACGGCCGGGCGTTCTCCGCGGCCCGGCGGCTGGCCGGCCTGCTGACGCTGCCGCGGTTCCTGCCGGCCACCGGGCCCGTCGGGATGGGCTCGACGGCGCTGATGACGGTGGCCGTCCGGGTCATGGGCAACCTGGTCACCGAGCGCGACGAGGATCTCGTCGCGCGCGCGTGGCGGGCCGGGGGCGGCGCGTCGCTGCGGTGGGACCGCCGGCCGCTCTTCGCCTGACCCCGCCGGCCGACCGGTGCGGTCAGCGCACCGCCCGGTGCAGGGCCACGATCCCGCCGGTGAGGTTGCGCCATTGCACCGACCGCCAGCCGGCGGCCTGGATGCGCTCGGCGAGCTCGGGCTGCGTGGGCCACGCGCGGATCGACTCGGCGAGGTAGACGTAGGCGTCGGGGTTGCTGCTGACGGTCCGCGCGACCCGGGGTAGTGCCCGCATCAGGTACTCGAGATAGAGCACGCGCAGCGGGGCCGAGACGGGCGTGGCGAACTCGCACACCACGAGGCGGCCTCCGGGCTTGGTCACCCGCGCGATCTCCCGCAGTCCGGCGTCGAAGTCGGAGACGTTGCGCAGGCCGAACGAGATCGTGGCGGCGTCGAACACCGCGTCGGCGAAGGGCAGGCGCATCGCGTCGCCCGCGACCATCGGCACCTGCCGGAACGCGCCCGCCTGCAGCATGCCCTTGGAGAAGTCGGTGGCCACCACCCAGGCGCCGGACCGGCCGAGCTCCACCGTCGACACCCCGGTGCCGGCGGCGAGGTCGAGGACCCGCTCCCCCGGCTGCAGGTCCAGTGCCGCCCGGGTGGCGCGCCGCCAGCTGCGGTCCTGCCCGAAGGACAGCACGGTGTTGGTGATGTCGTATCGCTGGGCGACGCCGTCGAACATCGACGCGACCTCGCGCGGATCCTTCGCGAGCGAGGCCCGCGACCCGTGAGTAGTTGCCACGGTCGAAACGTTACCGCTACGCGCTGCGCCGCAGCGTGCCCGGCCGGACCGAGCAGACCTGTTCGTAGTGCCCGAGCAGTTCGTGGCACACCGCGGGCCAGGTGCGGCCGAGGACGCTGCGCCGCGCGGCCGCGCCGAACCGGTCCCGCAGCATCGGATCGGCGAGCGCGCCCACCGCGCCCGGCAGCAGCTCGGCGAACCCGTCGACCGGCAGCCGGTACCCGTTGCGGCAGTGGGCGACGAGATCGCGCGGGCCGCCCGCGTCGGGTGCGATCACCGGGACGCCGCTGGCGAGCGCCTCCTGCACGGCCTGGCAGAACGTCTCGTGCTCGCCCGGGTGGACGAACACGTCGAGGCTCGCGTAGGCGTCGGCCAGCGCGTCGCCGCCGAGGTGACCGGTGAACACCGCCCGGGGCAGGAGCGGTTCGAGACGGGCGCGCTCGGGGCCGTCGCCGACGACGACGAGCCGGTAGCGGGGGTCGGCTGCCAGGCCCGCGAGTCGTTCGACGTGCTTCTCCGGGGCGAGCCGCCCCACGAAGCCCACCACGAGCCGGCCGTCGGGCGACCATGTCCGGCGCAGGGCGGCGCTGCGCCGGGCCGGGGTGAAACGCGCGGTGTCGACGCCCCGCGCCCAGCGGTGTACCCGCGGGACGCCGTGTGCGGCGAGGTCCGCGGCGGCCGCCGTCGAGGGTGCGAGGGTGCGGTCGCACGCGCGGTGGATTCGGCGCGTCCACTGCCAGGCGGCGCGGGCCGCGAGCCCGAGCCCGTAGCTGGACGCGAATCCGGCGACGTCGGTCTGGTAGACCGCGACGGTGGGCAGGTCGAGCCGGCGAGCGGCGCCGAGGCCGCCGGCGCCGAGCAGGAACGGCGACGCCAGGTGCACGACGTCGGGGGCGAAGCCCCGCAGGAGGCCGGTGAGCGCCGGCTGCGGCAGGCCCACGGGCAGGGAGCTGACCCTCGGGACGTGCACCGCCGGCACGCGGTGCACCGGGATCCCGTCGTGCTGGGTGGGGGCCGGGGGCTGTCCGGCGACGGTGTCGGGAGCGACGACCAGGGCCTCGTGGCCGTGGCGGTCGAGGTGCTCGAGCACGCGCAACACCGAGTTGGTGACGCCGTTGACGTTCGGGAGGAAGGATTCCGCGACGATGGCTACTCGCACCGGTCCAGCATCGCGGCGCGGCCGGTCGGTGGGAAGTGGCCGAGGTGTCCGCCGGGCGAAGTTCCGGCGAATCTTCTAGGCCGCGGCGGCGCTGCGCCGGCGGAGGTAGGTCAGCACGGGGGTCGCGATCAGCCAGGTCACCACGATCACCGAGGCCGCGGGTACGAGTGCGACGCGCACGTCACGGCCGGTGACCCGCACGAGGTCCGGGTCGGCGCGGGAGTATTCGACGGCGATCCGCTGGCCCGCGGTCAGACCCGTGGGGTACAGCACGCCGAGTTCGGGGTTGTGGGTGACGCCGTCGGGGGTGACGAAGCTGATCGCCGAGCGCAGCGAGCCCGCGGAGAGCACCTCGGCAGTGGCGGTGCCCATGTCGGAGCCGATGAGGTGATCATTGCGCCACGCGCCGAGCACCAGGATCGCGGTGAGCACCGAGATGCCGACGGCGACGGCGAGTACCGCACGACGTGCCTTGTCGATCCCGCTCATGCGTCCGTCACAGCTGGGCACGCACGGCCGCGTGCAGTTCCCGCAGGCCGGAGCGGTCGGTGATCACCTCGAGCACCCGGATGCCGCCGGTGGGCGCGGTCCGGTCGGCCAGCGCGGCCGTCAGCGCGGACAGGTCCACCCGCTCGTGCGGCACCCGGTAGGCGGCGCACAGCGCGGCGAGATCCATGCCGTGCGGAGTGCCGAACACGCGCTCGAACACGCCGGCGTACTGCGGGTCGCCCTGCTCGAGCAGCTCGAAGATGCCGCCGCCGTCGTCGTTGGCGACGACGACGGTCAGGTTCTGCGGGCGCGGTTCGGCGGTGCCGATCAGCAGGCCGGACGCGTCGTGCAGGAACGTCAGGTCGCCCATCAGGGCGACGGTGCGGCCCTGCTGGTAGGCCAGGGCGGCGCCGACGGCGGTCGACACGGTGCCGTCGATGCCGGCGACGCCGCGGTTGGAGAGCACCTTCACCCCGTCGCGGGGGTAGCTCACCAGCGCCGCGTCGCGCACCGGGTTGGAGGCGCCGAGCAGCAGCTGGTCCCCGTCGCGCAGCGCGTCGGTGACCGCCGCCGCGACGTGCAGTCCGGTCGGCTTCGGGTGGGCGTCGAGCTGGGCGCGCACCGCCTTGTCGGTGTGGGCGGACAGGTTCCGGCAGCGGTCCAGCCAGGCCGGGTCGGGACTGCCGGTGACGACGGCGCGCGTGCCGGTGGCGAGGACGTTGCCGGACACGTCGGGCCAGCGGGGGCCGGTGGTGAGCGCATACACGGCCACCGACGGGTCGGCGAGCAGCTTGGACACCGGCCGGTGCAGGGTGGGCCGGCCGGTGATGATCGCCTGCCGCGGCTTCAGCTGCGGCAGCGCCATCGGGTGCAGGGGGACACCGTGGAGCGGCGCGGTGGGTTCGGCCACGGTGGGCAGTTCCGACAGCTCGGGCCGGTAGGCGGAGCCGTGGCCGGAGATCACCACGGTGTCGGCGGTGATGTCGAGCTCCATCGGCACGTCGAGGGTGGCGTGCACGGTGGTGGTCCAGGCGCTGCCGTCGGGGCGGCCCTCGGGGACCGGGCCCTGGGGGTGGACGTCCGGGACGAGCGGCTCGCGTAGCGGGATGTCGAAGTGGACGGGCCCGGCGTTGCCGGAGCGGGTGCCGCGGGCGGCGGCGAGGACGCGGCTGACCGCGGAGCGCCACTCGCTGTTCTGCTCGATCCCTTCGGCCAGGCCGAGGCTGATGGTGGCGCGGACCTGGGTGCCGAACATGCCGAGCTGTTCGACGGTCTGGTTGGCGCCGGTGCCGAGGAGCTCGTAGGGGCGGTTGGCGCTGAGCACCACGAGCGGCACCCGAGCGTAGTTGGCTTCGAGCACGGCCGGCGCGAGGTTGGCGACGGCGGTGCCGGAGGTCATCACGACGGGCACCGGCCGGCCGGAGGCGACGGACAGCCCGATCGCGAGGAAGCCGGCGGTGCGTTCGTCGATGCGCATGTGCAGCCGCAGCCGGCCCGCATTGTCGGCGGCCTGCAGCGCGAAGGCCAGCGGCGCGTTGCGCGAGCCGGGGCACAGCACGACGTCGCGGACGCCGCCTCGGGCGAGTTCGTCGACGACGGCGGTCGCCTGGGCGGTGGACGGGTTCACGGCACCCAGAGTAGTGCCCCGGGCGGTACGCCCCCGATGCCCCGGGCGGTACGCCCCCGATGCCCCGGGCGGTACGCCCCCGATGCCCCGGGCGGTACGCCCCCGATGCCCCGGGCGGTACGCCCCCGATGCCCCGGGCGGTGCGGGACGAGGGTCACAGCAAGAATGGGGCGATGCGCACCGTCTTCGATCCCACCGAGCTGGGCACCGGCCGCTTCTACCGACTGATGACCGCCACGATCGTGCCGCGGCCGATCGCATGGGTGTCCACCGTGTCGGCGGACGGAGTGCCCAACGTCGCGCCGTACAGCTTCTTCACCGTCGCCGCGGTCACGCCGCCGGTGGTGCAGTTCACCTCGGTCGGGCGCAAGGACAGCCTCCGCAACATCGAGGAGACCGGCGAGTTCGTGATCAACGTCGCAACCGTGCCGCTGATGGAACGGGTCAACGCGACGTCGGCGGGCTTCGCGCACGACGTGGACGAGTTCGCGGCGGTGGGCTTGCGGCCCGAGCGCAGCGAACGGGTCCATCCGCCCCGGGTCGCGGAAGCGCCGGCGGCGATCGAGTGCACCCTGCACCGGGTGATCGAAGTCGGGGACTGCTTCGTGGTGATGGGCGACGTGGTGGCCGTGTCGGTTCGGACCGACGTGCTGGCCGAGGACGGGATGCCGGACTTCGCTGCTCTGGCGCCGGCGAGCCGGCTGGGTCGCAACGAATGGGGCCTCACCCCCGCGGTGCGCCACCTCGACCGCCCCGAATGATAGGTTAGCCTCCGCTAATTTCAACGGAGGTTCGTATGGCCGTGCGCACCAAGACCACCCGCATTGCCCCGGCGAGCCGCGAGATCGTCACCGGCCGGGTGCTCGCCACCGAACGAATCGGGCCGAGCTTCGTGCGGGTGACCGTGGGCGGCGCGAACGTCGGGCGGATCGCACCCATGGGGTTCGACCAGTGGTTCCGGCTGTTCTTCCCGGCCCCCGGCCAACGGTCGCTGACACTGCCGGCCACGGCGGGCCCGCAGTGGTGGCCCGAGATGCGAGCCATGCCCGAGGCCGTCCAGCCGATCCTGCGCAACTACACGATCCGTCGCTACCGGGAGGCGGGCGCGGGCCGGTACGGCGACACGGCCGAACTGGACATCGACTTCGCCACCCACGGCGACACGGGACCGGCATCGCAGTGGGCGCGCACCGCGCAGCCGGGCGCCGAACTGGCGCTGCTGGACGAGGGCATCATGTACCACCGCCCCACCGAGGCGCGCTGGCAGATCCTCGTCGCCGACGAGAGCGCGCTGCCCGCGATCGCGGGGATCCTCGCGTCGTCCGCCGGGCGGCACCACGCGGTGCCCACCGAGGTGTTCGTGGAGGTGGACGATGCCGGCGACGTCGCCGCCCAGGAGATCGTCCCCGGCCCGGGCGTCCGGCTGCACACGGTGGTGCGGCCCGGGCGGCACGCGCCGCCCGGGCCGCACGTGCTCGAGGCCGTGCGGGCCGGCGCGCTGCCCGACGGGCCGGGATACGCGTTCCTGGCGGGCGAATCGGGACTCGTGACGTCGCTGCGCCGGCACCTGGTGCGGGAGCGGGGCCTCGCGAAGTCCGCCGTGACCTTCACCGGCTACTGGAAGTTCGGCGCCGCCAGTTATTGAGGGTGCGCCGCCAGTTATCGAGGGTGGTGTCTTTCCGGACCGCGACCGGTCCGGAAAGACACCGGGTGTCTCAGCCGGCGTGCTTCTGCACCAGCGCGCCCACGCGCGGCAGGGCCTCGACGACGTGCTTCTGCGCCGACGGGCGCAGCTTCTCGTAGACCTTCTTGATCGCCGTGCGCGACGAGGCCTCGATGCGCGCGTCCGTCACACCGAGCAGCGCGTCCGCCACCGTCTCACCGCGGGCGGTGAGGTAGTCGGCGAACGCACCGTTGCCCGCGTAGTCCTGCCAGAACGGCTGGATCTTGGCGACGAACTCCGGCAGCAGCCCCTCGACGGCGCTGGGCACGATCGACGGGCCGAGCTTCGTCACCGCCGCGTAGCCGGCCTTGAGCGCGAGACCCGACGCGCCCTTCTTGTCCGACACCTCGGCGTCGATCAGCGCCTCGACATCGGCGACAACCGCCGGGACCTTGTCGGCGCCGAGCAGGGCATCATCCAGAGCTGCAACCACTTCCACTGCCTCCGTAATGTGACTCGTGAATACGAACGCCCGGAACGATATACGACGACCCGAGCCGCACCTAGTCGAGCGCGGCGCGGCAGCGCCGGACCCGGTCGAACCACCAGCGCACCCGTTCCGGGTCGGCCCGCACGGCCTCGAGGAGCGCCGGATCCGGCGTCACCTCCCCCACCGGGAGCGCCCCGCCGGCCATCGTCCGCGGCGCCGCCACGTCGACGGTGAAGAACCCGCCCGTGCCCAGTCCGCACGCGTACGGCAGCTCGGGCAGCGCGGCCGCCGCGGCCAGTCCGGCACCCATGCCCACGGCCGAGTCGAGCGCGCTCGACACCACCACCGGCACGCCGTGGCCGGCCAACTCGTCGGCCAGCGCCAGCAGCCGTCGCACCCCGCCGAGCGGGGCCACCTTGACCACCGCCACGTCGGCGCCGCCGGCCCGCACCACCCGCAGGGGATCCTCGGCGCGCCGGATGCTCTCGTCCGCCGCCACCGGCACGTCGGGCATCCGGCGGCGCACCTCGACCAGTTCCGGCACCGTCGCGCAGGGCTGCTCGGCGTACTCGAGCGGGCCGTCGGCGACGAGCGCCGTCAGCGCAGCGACGGCCTCGTCCGCGCTCCACCCGCCGTTCGCGTCGATCCGCACGTGCGGGACGAGTTCGCGCACCGCCCGCACCCGCGCGACGTCCTGCGACAGGTCCTGCCCGGGTTCGGCGACCTTGACCTTGGCGGTGCGGGCCCCCGGGAACCGGGCGACGACGGCCGGCACGTCGCCGGGGCCGACGGCCGGGACGGTGGCGTTGACGGGCACGGTGTCCCGGCGCGGCGCCGGGTGCCCGAGCCACGCGGATTCGAGGGCCGAACGCAGCCAGTGCGCCGCCTCGTCGTCGGCGTACTCGGGGAACGGCCCGAATTCTCCCCACCCGGCGGGACCGCGCACGAGCACGAGTTCACGTTCGGTGATGCCGCGGAACCGCACCCGCATGGGCAGCGACACCACGACGGCCGCGGCGAGGATCTCGTCGACGGCGGGCAGGGCCGCGGCGGTCACGGCTGGCCGGGCAGCAGCTGGATCATCAGGGCCTCGCAGTCGGCGAGCAGCGTGCCGTCGAGGTCGTGCAGCTCGGCCGAGCAGAAGAGCTTGCGCCCCTCGACCCGGTCGACCCGCCCCTCCACGACGAGCTCGGTCTCGAGCGGGGTGATCTTGCGGTAGTTCACATGCAGGTAGCCGGTGCGGGCGATGGGATGGCCGGCCGCGTGGACCACCATGCCGAACAGGTCGTCGAACAGCAGTGGCAGGGTGCCACCGTGCGCCGCGCTGTTGCCGCCGCGGTGGTAGAGCCGGAACGTGCCGCGCGAGCGGACCGACTCCGCGTCGAACTTCTCGATCATCCACGGCGGCATCAGCAGGCTGCCGCGACCGGGCAGGTCGATGTTGAAGCCGGCCGGCGACCTGCCCTCGGGCACGACGTGCGGCTCGAGCAGGTCCCCGAGGGCCTCGGCCTGCTCGATGGCCCGGTCGACGACGTCGTCGGGGATGTGGGTGGAGACGGCGAGATCCTGCAGCCGCCGCAGCGCCTCGACGAAGCGACCGTAGTTCGGTCCCGCCTTCACCGGCGTGTACACCGGAAACCCGCCGTGGTGCTCGTAGTCCGCGTCGACCGTACGGTCTGTCTGCTCGCTCATAGCTGCACGGTATCGCCCGGCGACCGTCGCGTCGGCGCAGAGGGCCGCGACCGGAGTTCTATGGTCGACGGGTGACTTTCAATCCTGAGCTGTGGCGGCCCGTACCCGGGTTCGAGAACCTCACCGACATCACCTACGACCGGCACGTCACGCAGGGCACCGTCCGCGTGGCGTTCGACCGGCCGGAGGTGCGCAACGCGTTCCGGCCGCACACCGTCGACGAGTTGTACCGCGCGCTGGACCACGCCCGCATGACGTCCGACGTCGGCGCGGTGCTCCTCACCGGCAACGGCCCCAGTCCGAAGGACGGCGGCTGGGCCTTCTGCTCGGGCGGCGACCAGCGGATCCGTGGGCGCAGCGGCTACCAGTACGCGAGCGGCGAAACCGCCGACACGGTGGACAGGGCCCGCGCGGGCCGGCTGCACATCCTCGAGGTGCAGCGGCTGATCCGGTTCATGCCGAAGGTCGTGATCGCCCTCGTCAACGGCTGGGCCGCCGGCGGCGGGCACAGCCTGCACGTCACGTGCGATCTGACCCTCGCCTCCCGCGAGCACGCCCGGTTCAAGCAGACCGACGCCGACGTGGGCAGCTTCGACGGCGGCTACGGCAGCGCCTACCTGGCGAAGATGGTGGGCCAGAAGTTCGCCCGCGAGATCTTCTTCCTCGGCGACACCTACACCGCCGAGGAGATGCACCACATGGGTGCGGTCAACCGCGTCGTCGACCACGCCGAGCTCGAGAACGTCGCGCTGGAGTGGGCCGCGAAGATCAACGGCAAGTCGCCGCAGGCCCAGCGGATGCTCAAGTACGCCTTCAACCTCGCCGACGACGGGCTCGTCGGCCAGCAGCTGTTCGCGGGCGAGGCGACGCGGCTCGCGTACATGACCGACGAGGCGGTCGAGGGCCGCGACGCGTTCCTGCAGAAGCGGAACCCGGACTGGTCGCCCTACCCCTGGTACTACTAGGGCCTTCTCGCGCCGAGGGGGAGGTTGTCGCGACATCGCGCGAGTAGCTCCCGCGACAACCTCCCCCTCGGCGCCACAACCTCCCGATTGAAACGGCCCGAATCGGGCACACTCCTGATCATGACGGATCGCGAGCAACCACTTCCCGACCACATCCGGCCCGACGGCGTGTCCGACGAGACGGTGGCGGCGGCCGGCAAACTCTCCGAAGCGCTCGAAACGGTGGAGCAGGCCCGCGGGAACCTGTACGCCTTCCACCAGCTGATGGGCCGCGCCGACCTGCTGCTCGGCGACGCTGTGGACAAGCTCGCCGAGGCCGGTCACCGCGAACTCGCCGACCGGGTGCAGACGGAGATCGTCGGACGCAACGTCCTCGAGGGACGGTGGACGTTCCAGATCGTGGAGGACTTCGACGACGGGTACTGGACGGAGTTCCGTGAGCTCGAGCGACAGGTGCGCGACGAACTGGTCCGCGGCCGCCGGCATCTGTTCGAGGCCGAGATGAAGGAGCAGCGCCGCACCCACGGGCGACGGGGGCACGAGGCGCGCCCGGCCGAGGAGGGCTGAGATGGAGATCCTCGGCAGCCGGACGATCCTGCGGCCGGGCGACTACGACGCCGCCCTGCGGTTCTACGGTGACGTCCTGGGCCTGGCGATCTACCGCGAATATCCCGGCGGGACGGTGTTCTTCGCCGGGCAGTCACTGATCGAGGTGGCCGCGCACGGCAACACCGGGCGGCCCCAGCACTTCGAGGGTGCGCTGTGGCTGCAGGTGCGCGACGTCTACGACGTCGAGGCCGAGCTGGTGACGAGGGGGGTCCCGATCGTGCGGGGCGCCCGGCAGGAGCCGTGGGGCCTGCACGAGCTGTGGATCGCCGATCCCGACGGCATCCCCATCGTGCTGGTGCAGATCCCGCCGGACCATCCGCTGCGCCGCGACACCCGCTGACCGGTGCGTCCTTCGGGCTGCTGGGACAGCCCAAAGGACGCACCGGCCGCGTCAGCGGCCCGTCAGCGCGGCCGCGATCTGCTCGGTGTGTGCCTGCGACTCGTAGAGCTGGCGCAGCAGCCACAGCCGCAGCACCCGCGCGATCGCGCCCGCCAGAAACAGCGCGGCGCCGAGGATCGCGACGATCAGCAGCGCCGTGGCGAGGATCTGGTACGACGCGATGTTGCGCAGGTCCGCCTGGGTGAGCGAGGCGAAGTAGACGACGAACGCCGCGACGGCACCGCCGATCATCAGCACGAGCCCGCCGATGCGCGCGGGACCGTCGCCCTTCGCCGCTCCGGTGTCGAGCTTCAGGTCTGCCGCGTCCTGCCGGAACTTGGCGCGCCGCTCCTCGGTGAGTGCGGTCATGGTCATCCTCCTAGGTAGCTGGTCGAAAGTTCGTGTTCGATGTCTGCGGGATCCCCGACCCGCACGACGCGGCCCTGCAGCATCAGCGCGGCCGACGTCGCGATGGGCAGCACCGCCCGCGCGAACTGCTCGGCGACGAGGATCGACAGCCCGTCGTCGACGAGCCGGCCGACGATGTCGTACATCTCGGTGACGATCCGGGGGGCGAGCCCCATGGACAGTTCGTCGAGCAAAAGCACCGTGGGGTCGGTGCCGAGGGCCCGGGACAGGGCGAGCATCTGCTGCTCGCCGCCCGACATCGAGCCCGCGAGCTGGCCCCGTCGCTTCCCGAGGATCGGGAAGCGCTCGTAGGCGACGGCCTCGAGATCCTTCAGCGACACGCCGGTTCCGGTGGCGACCCACAGGTTCTCCCGGACGGTGAGGTTGGGGAAGATGCCCCGCCCCTCCGGAATGGTGCAGACGCCGAGCCGGGCGAGCGCCGCGGCGTCGACACCGTTGACGACGCGGCCGGCAACGCGCAGCTCGCCGTGCTCGACGGGCAGCACGCCCGAGCACACCCGCAGCGTCGTGGTCTTGCCGCCGCCGTTGGGCCCGAGCAGGGCGACCACCGAGCCCGGCTGCAGCGCCAGGTTCACCCCGTGCAGCACCTCGATGGGTCCGTAGCTCGCCCGCACGTCGACCAGTTCGAGCAGCGGGGCCGGTTCGTCGCCGGGGACGTCGACGAGATCGGTGACCGGTGCGTTCATGCGACCTCCTCGGTTCCGATGTACGCGGCGATCACCGCTGGGTCGTTGCGGATCTGCTCGGGGCTGCCCGAGGCGATGAGGGCGCCGTAGTCGAGGACGTGGATGCGCGAGCACACCCGCATCACGAGCGGCAGGTCGTGCTCGACGAGGCAGATCCCGAGACCGTCGCCCGCGAGCCGGCACAGCAGGTCCGCGAAATCGTCGGTCTCCCGCTCCGTCTGCCCGGACGCGGGTTCGTCGAGCAACAGCACGCGCGGCCGGGTCATCAGCGCCCGCGCGACCTCGACGACGCGGGCGCGGCCGGTGGGGATGTCGGAGACGTCCCGGTCGGCGACGTCCGTGAGCCCGGTCAGCTCGAGCAGCCGGTCGGTCTCGGCGTCGATGTCGTGGCGGGCGCGGGTCGCGGTGCGGTGCATGTCGCCCGCGACCCGCAGGTTGTCGCGCACCGACAGCGACAGGAACAGCTCGAGCCGCTGGAAGGTGCGGGCCAGCCCGCGCCGGGCACGCTTGTAGGGCGCCGCGCGGGTGACGTCGACACCGTCGAGGAACACCTGCCCGGAGGTCGGTTTCTGCAGCCCGGTGACGGTGTTGAACAGGGTGGTCTTGCCGGCGCCGTTGGGCCCGATCAGGCCGGTCACGGCGCCTGCGGTGACGGCGATGCTCACGTCGTCGACGGCGGTGTGACCACCGAACCGGACGGTGACGCCCCGGGTCTCGAGCAGGGTGTCAGACATGCGCGCTCAGCTCCTTCGCGACGGTCGCGGGCGGTTCGGCCGCCGGATGGGTGGGCCGTGCCGCGGGCAGCCCCAGTTCGCGGTCGAGGCGGTAGCGGCCCTCGGCGGTGTACGGCTCGTCGAGGCCGACGAGTTCCGGCGGGGTGGTTCGCCGGCGGGCCAGCTCCTCGGGGTCCAGGACCGCGCCGGGCATCAGCCATTCGCCGATCACCGGGAGCAGGAACACGATCGTGATGGTCAGCGCCGCGAACCACCAGTTGCCCAGGACGCCCGTCAGCGCCAGGACGTAGAGCACCGCGATCACGGCGCCGCCGCCGTAGAGGACCGGCCGGGCGGACAGCAGACGGCGGTAGCCCTCCACCATCTGGTGCACGCTGCCCGACGGGTTGTGACCCACCCCGATGCCGATGAGCGCGGGGCTGACCGCGGCGATGTTGCCGAGCAGCAGGTACAGGCCCTCGAGCTCGGGCTGCGTCTTCGCGAGGTTGTTGAACGAGACCATGATGACCGCGAACCCGACGCCGGCCATGAGGCCGCCGAACAAGGCCCCGCTGACGTAGCCGATGCCGGCCACCACGGTGAGCATGAGCAGGGTGAGGCCCACGATGATGCTGAAGTTCTCGCCCGCGACCGCGCCGGTGGCACTGGACATGAGGACGCCGCCGAGACCGGCGATGGCGGCCGAGAGCATGAAGACGCTCAGCTTCAGGGTCACCAGGTTCTGCCCGAGCATGGCCGACGCGGCGGGGCTGTCCTTCATCGCCGCCAGGCGACGTCCGTAGCCGCCGTTGCGCAGGGCGACGACGCCGACACCGAGCAGCGCGAACAGGACCGTCGCGGTCATGAGGAACGTCGTCTCGTCCTGCAGGTCCAGCGGCCCGATCCGCAGCGGCGGGATCACGAGTGAGCCCCCGGTGAAGATCGAGAACTTCACGCCGAACAGTTCGTGCTCGGTGGTGTCGCGCAGCACCATGTTGGAAACGAAGACGCCGAACGCCATGGTGGCGAGCGCGAGGTAGAGACCGCGCAGCCGCAGGGCCGGAAGCGCGACGAGCCCGCCGACGAGCGCGGTGACGGCCACGGCCAGCAGCACCCCCCACACGGTCAGACGCTGGTCGAGACCGGTGCCGGTGATCCCGAAGTGGAACACGACGATCGTGGCGATGGCCCCGAACGACAGGGGTGCGAGGTTCATCTCGCCCGCGTATCCGGTGAGCAGGGTCAGCGACAGCGCGACGATCGCGAAGGTCATGCCCAGCGTGAACGTGGTGATCGCGGATTCCACCATGAGCAGGCGGACGAGAGAGACGACGGCGACGAGCGCAACCGCCCACACGACGGCCTTGCGCACGCTCGGCACGTGGTAGCGCTCGCGGGTACGCATCGCCGCGCCGCGCAGCCGGTCCTGGGGCAGGACGATCAGCACCACGAACAGCGCCACCATCGGCAGCGAGACCCGCAGGTTCGACGTCCAGGCCCAGGACGAGGGTGCGTAGCCGATCAGGTAGGCGCCGGCGAGGCCGAGCACGAGGGCGCCGACGAACGTGCGCGGGATCGAGCTGAGCCGGCCGAACATCGCGGCCGCGAACGCGTCGATGACGAGCAGGGTGAGCATGTTCGCCTCGAGGCTGCCGCCACTGATCGGGGTGATCAGCACCCCGGCGAGGACGGCGAGGGTGGAGCCGAGCGCCCACGAGAACGCGGCGATCCGTTCGGGGTTGTGGCCGTTGAGCCGCAGCAGGTCGGGGTCGTCGACGACGCCGCGCATGGTGGCGCCCATCCGGGTGCGCTGGAAGAGCATGCGCAGGCCGACCGCGATCCCGATGGCCGCGACCACGCACAGGATCTCGTGGACGCGGACGAACGCGCCGAGCACGCTGATCCCGGCGTCGTCGCCGAAGAACATGCCGAGCGAGCGGGGCTTCTCGGGATGCCAGAACCACTGGGACAGGAACAGCATCCCCAGCATGACCGAGACGGTCACGACGATCTTGGTGACCTCGGCGGTGTCCCGCAGGCCCCGCATGATCACGACGTACAGCGCCAGGCCCATGAGCGGCCCCGCGAGGAACAGCACCACGAGCAGGGCCAACGGGACGGGCAGTCCCCAGCCGGCCGTGAGCTGCCAGTAGAGGAACGCACCGAGCATGGCCTGGGCGCCGTGCGCGAAGTTGAAGATTCCGGAGGTGTTGTAGGTCAGAACGAGCCCGGAGGCCGCGATCGCGTACACGGACCCGAGCACGAGGCCCAGGATCGTGAACGTCACGAATGTGTCCATGGTGAAGCCCTGTCGGTAGAGAACCGGTCGTGGGGAGGCGGGGCAGTGCCGTGCGGGCACCGCCCCGCCGGTCGGTGCAGGCCGGTCAGTCCTGCGGCTTGATCACGTTCGGGTTCATGAACTTGGTGGCGATCCGGTCGGGTCCGAGTTCGGTGCCCCACGTCTCCGGGGCGGTCTTGACGAGGTACGCGTCGTTGCACTCGAACTCGGCGGCGGTCTGCGGGAACGCCTGCGTGTAGGTCTCGCCCGTCAGCGTGACCGTCAGACCGCAGCTGGCCGGCATGTTGGCACCCGGGTCGGTCACGGCGTGCAGTCCGCCGCCGTCCCACTCGTGGATCTGCGACAGCTCGTCGATCATGCACTGCCGGGTCAGGTCGGAGCCGCACTCCTTCGCCGCGGTCGCCCACAGCAGGAACGACGAGGTGGCCTGCATGCCGAGCAGCGCGGTCTTGCCGCCCTTCTCCCCGACGAGGTCGAGGTACTGCTGCACCGCCGGCACCTTGTCCGCGTTCTCGAGCATCTGGAAGGTCATGCCCGCGTGCAGGTTGTCGAGCAGACCGCCGGCGTTCGCCTCCTCGACGGTCTGGCCGTACCAGGTCGCCTCACCCATCAGGACGGGATCGATGCCCACCTGGTCGAGCGCCTTGAAGAAGTTCAGCTCGTTCGGCACGGGCGACCGGGAGGTCCACAGGCCCTCGACGCCGCACTCCTTGAACTTCTCGGCGAACGGGACGTAGCTGGCCTCGCCGTCGTAGTTGATGGTGACGCCGCAGTTCTTCAGCTCGAACCCGGCGGCCTCGGCGATCGAGCGCACCTTGGTCAGCGACGTGATGATGGTCGGCATCGTGCTGCCGACCAGGTCGAACTTGTCCTTCAGGTCCGGCCGCAGCTGCGCCATCTGGAACCATGCCGAGCCGTTGGCGTAGTCCACCGGGAACGGCACCCCCTGATAGGTCATGGGGCCGTTGGCCGCCTCCGGCGACACCGTGAAGCCGGGCACCGCGGCGAGGTTGCAGGCCACGCGGGTCTGCTCGGCGGTCTGGTCCATCGCGAAGCCGTGACCGACCATCATGAACTCGGAGCGGCACGCGTCCTGCATGACGGAGTTGGCCTGGGTCATCGCTGCGTCGTAGTCGGTGCCGACGATCGTGCGCCCATTGATGCCGCCCTGGGCGTTGCACCAGTCGATCATCGCGGAGACGGCGTCCGACATCTCCTTGTTCAGGCCCGGGCTCTTGGCGTAGCCGCGGTCGTCGCCGTAGCCGATGCGGATCTCGGTGTCGGTCACGCCCTGGTCGGTGGCGCCCGCGGCGTCCCCCTCCCCGCACGGTGAGTCCAGGGTGCCGAATTTGTCCACCGCGACGGTATCGGCCGCGGCGGCCCCGGTCCCGGTCGCGCCGGCCCCGCCCGACGGGTCGGCGCCGCGTTCGCCGGCACAGGCCGAGAGCAGCGCCGCGGACGCCGTCAGCGCCAGCACGGTCCTGGCGAGTGTGTGCTTGTTCAAGGTCGGGTGTCTCCTTCGTCGCGGGGCTCCGTCCGGCGGAAGCTCCGGGGCGGTGTACTGCGGCGAAAGCTAGCCAGGGCCGGGAAGGGCGGGACGAGAGATTCCCGTTCAGTGAGACCTGCCGTGAAGCCGGTCACACGCTCCGCGCCGAGTGAAACTCCACACAGCGGGGAACCGGCGCACGCGGGCTGCCACCACCGGAAGGAGCCGGGGTGTCCGCGTTCACCTCGCCGTCGCTGTACTTTTACCCACCGGCTACCTCACAATCGGCAGATGTGACCGCAGAGCTTGTCGTCCTCCTGGTGGTGGTAGTCACTGCCCTCGCATTCGACTTCACCAACGGCTTCCACGACACCGGGAACGCGATGGCGACATCGATCGCCACCGGTGCCCTGAAACCGAAGGTGGCGGTCGCCCTCTCCGCCTCGCTCAACCTCGTCGGCGCGTTCCTGTCCGTCGAGGTCGCCGCGACGGTCGCCAAGGGGGTGGTCAACCTGGGCAGCACCGGCGGCGAGGCACTGCTGCTCATCGTGTTCGCCGGTCTCGTCGGCGGCATCCTGTGGAACCTGGCGACGTGGCTGTTCGGCCTGCCGTCGAGCTCGTCGCACGCACTGTTCGGCGGCCTCATCGGCGCCGCCCTCGCCTCCCTCGGGATCGACGGCGTGGTGTGGGACGGAGTGATCGGCAAGGTGATCATCCCGGCGCTGCTGGCGCCGGTGGTGGCGGCACTCGTCGCCACGGTCGGCACCTGGTCGGTGCACCGCATCACCCGCACGGTGCCCGACGAGACCCGCGGTCACGGCTTCCGCATCGGCCAGATCGGTTCCGCCTCCCTGGTGTCGCTGGCGCACGGCACCAACGACGCGCAGAAGACGATGGGCGTGATCTTCCTGGCGCTCGTCGCGCACGGCAGCCTCACCGCCGACGCGGAGATGCCGTTCTGGGTGAAGCTCTCCTGCGCCGTCGCGATCGCCCTGGGCACCTACCTCGGTGGCTGGCGCATCATCCGCACCCTCGGCAAGGGACTGGTCGAGATCGCACCGCCGCAGGGCATGGCGGCGGAGTCGTCGTCGGCCGCGATCATCCTCACCTCGAGCCACTTCGGTCTGCCCCTGTCGACCACCCACGTGGCGACCGGTTCGATCCTGGGGTCCGGACTCGGCACCCGCTCCGCGAACGTGCGCTGGGGCGTCGCCGGCCGCATGGCCGTCGCCTGGCTGATCACGCTGCCGTCCGCGGCGCTCGTCGGCGCGGTGTGCTGGGGTCTGGCCCACCTGATCGGCGGCCTGCCGGGCGTGATCGTGGTGTTCGCGGTGCTGTGCGCGCTGTCGCTGCTGATGTACCTGCGGTCACGCCGGCAGCCGATCGACGCCTCCAACGTCACCGCGGAATGGGACGGCAAGCTGGCTCCGGCCCCGGCCCCGGCCCCGGCCCCGACCCCGGCGCCGGCCCCCGAGGACGTGCCGGCCGCACCGACCACTCCCACGGAGGGACGCCCGTGAACCTGTTGACGAACACCCTGAGCTCGCTGTGGCAGGTCGTCCTCGTCGGCCTCTTCTTCGGAGCGGGCCTGCCGGCCGTCTTCGCGCTCGGCATGCGATCGCTCGTCGCGGGGCGCGCCGGAGAGCAGGCCCGGCCGAACCCGCTCGGCATCGCCGGCGCCGTCGTCTGCTTCGCCGTCGTGCTGATCGCAATCGTCGCGGGGATACTGTTGCTGGCTTCGGACTTCCTGTCGAGCACCTTCGGCATCGACGTCTTCTGAGCCACCGCTGTCCCGCCGTCCGACCCACGAAAGAACCGCATTGCCCAAGTACTCGCTCCGTTCGGTCCTCGACTGGCTGCGCGCCGGTTATCCGGAAGGCATCCCGGCCAAGGATCACTTCGCGCTGCTTGCCGTGCTGCGGCGGCGCCTGACGGACGAGGAGATCGCCGAGGTGTGCGAGATGTCGATCGCCACGGCGCACGAGCACCCGGAGCGCTGTGTCGACTACGACACGCTCGAGCAGATCATCGCCGGGGTGCTGAACGAGGAACCGGCGGAGGAGGACCTCGAACGGGTCGCCGGGCGCCTCGCCGCGGGAGGCTGGCCGGTGGTCGCCGAGGACGGGACCGTGGTGACCGGCGACGACGGGACGGACTGAGGAGGTGCCCCCGTGACGCTTCCGCCGTTCCTCACCTCGATCATCGAGTGGCTGCGGGCCGGCTACCCGGAGGGCGTGCCGGAACAGGACTACGTGCCCCTGTTCGCGCTGCTCAGCCGGCGGTTGTCGGAGGACGAGGTCGACCAGGTGGCGCACACCCTCGTCGACGACGGGGACCTGCCCATCTCGAAGACGGACATCGCCGTGCTGATCACGAAGATCACCAACGAGATGCCGCTCGAACAGGACATCGATCGGGTGCGCCGGCACCTCGAGACCGGAGGGTGGCCGCTCACCGGCCCCGCCACATGAATCTCGAGGTGCTGCCCGTCCCCCCCGGCGACGCCGTGCGGGAGGTGCTGCCCGCACTACGGCGCATGCTCGACGGCGACGGACCGGCCCTGCTCCCCGTGCCGGTCGCCGACGACCGGGAAATCCGGAGACTGACCGAAGCGCTGCGCCCGGGCGAACCCGTCGACGACGGCATCGGCCTGGTCGTCGCCACCTCGGGCACCACGGGCACCCCGAAGGGCGCCCAGCTGACCGCCGGGGCGCTGCGGGCCAGCGGTGACGCCACCCACGAGCGCCTCGGCGGACCCGGCTCGTGGCTGCTGGCGCTGCCGGCCCACCACATCGCCGGGATGCAGGTGCTGCTGCGGGGCCTGCTCGCGGGAGCCGGGCCCGTCGTGATCGACGTCGCCGGCGGCTTCGATCCGGATCGGCTGCCGGTGGCGGTCGCCGCCATGCCCGGTGGGCGGCGCTACACGTCGCTGGTGCCCACGCAGCTGATCAAGGCCCTGGACCACCCGGGTGCCGTCGCGGCCCTCGCCGACCTGGACGCGGTCCTGCTGGGCGGGGCCGCCACGCCCGCCCCGATCCTGCGCCGTGCGCAGGACGCCGGGATCACCGTCGTCCGCACCTACGGGATGAGCGAGACGTGCGGCGGGTGCGTGTACGACGGGGTCCCACTGGCCGGGACCACGGTCCGGGTCGACGCGCAGTCGCGGGTGTGGCTCGGCGGGGCCACACTCGCGCGCGGCTATCGCGGTCTGCCCGATCATCCGGCGTTCGCCGAACCCGGCTGGTTCCGCACCGACGACGCGGGCGAACTCGCCGACGGCGTCCTCCGCATCCTGGGGCGCCTGGACGAGGCCATCTCCACGGGCGGCCTCACCGTCGTGCCGCAGATCGTCGAGGCCGTCCTGCTCGAGCACCCCGCGGTACGCGAATGCGCCGTGATCGGGCTGCCCGACCCCCGGCTCGGTCAACGGGTGGCGGCCGTCGTCGTCCCGGAGGGCGGCGCTTCCCCCACCCTCGACGACCTGCGAGCCTGGACCAGCGCGACGCTGGACGTCACGGCGGCGCCGCGGGCGCTGCACGTCGTGCCGGCCCTGCCGTTACGCGGCCCCGGCAAGGTGGACCGGCGGGCACTGGTCGCTCGGTTCTCGTAGGCCGACCGGGTTCGGGCGAGCGAATGTATCGCTCATCTCCTCGGGCCGACGGCATGGCACATTCGCTCGATGGCAGGATCGACGCATGGCAACCGCTGGTCAATGGCTCGAAGGCGCCCGTCCGCGCACCCTTCCCAACGCGATCGCGCCCGTCGTCGCCGGCACGGGGGCGGCGGCCGCGCTCGACGGCGTGGTGTGGGGGAAGGCTCTCCTGGCGTTGGTGGTCGCCCTGGCGCTGATCATCGGGGTCAACCTCGCCAACGACTACTCCGACGGCATCCGCGGGACCGACGACGACCGCGTCGGGCCGCTGCGGCTGGTGGGATCCGGGGCGGCGTCGCCGGCGTCGGTCAAGCGGGCCGCGTTCGCGTGTTTCGGAGTGGGCGCGGTGGCCGGGATCGCCCTGGCGATCACGAGCGCGTGGTGGCTGCTCCTGGTGGGCGCGGTGTGCATCGCCGGCGCCTGGTACTACACGGGTGGCCGCAACCCCTACGGCTACAGCGGGTTCGGCGAGATCGCCGTGTTCGTGTTCTTCGGGCTCGTCGCCGTGCTGGGCACGCAGTTCGTGCAGGCCGGCCGGGCCGACTGGGTCGGGCTGGCGTGTGCGGTGGCGGTGGGCTCGTTCTCGAGCGCGGTGCTGGTGGCGAACAACCTGCGCGACATCCCCACCGACACCGTCTCGGGCAAGCGCACGCTCGCGGTGCGGCTGGGCGACCCGCGGACCCGGACGCTGCATCTGATGCTGCTGGCCGTGCCGTTCGCGGCGTCGCTGGCACTGGTGGCGCGCACGCCGTGGGCGCTGGCGGGCCTGCTGGCGCTGCCGTTCGCGGTGCGCGCCCACGCACCCGTGCGGTCCGGCAGCCTGGGGTTGAGCCTGATCCCCGCGCTGCGGGATTCGGGCCTGGCGATGCTGGTGTGGGCCGTTGCGACCGCAGCCGCCCTGTTCCTGGCCTGAGGCGTCCCGCGCCCGGAACTTCAGTCCCGGTCGGGCACCAGCACGCCGAGCACCCAGTTGACGATCGAGATGATCAGCGCGCCCCAGAACGCGGTCCAGAAGCCCTCGACGGTCAGGCCGTAGTCGGTGAACTCGCTCAGCCACGCGGTGAGCAGGAGCATCAGGGCGTTCACGACGAGGGTGAACAGCCCCAGCGTCAGGATCAGCAGCGGCAGCGACAGCAGCTGCACGAGCGGCTTGACGAAGGCGTTGACGACGGTGAAGACGAGGGCGATCACCAGCAGGGAGATGATCTCGTTGGCGGCGCCGGTGCCGGAGCCGGTGAAGTCGATGCCGGAGACCCACTGGGCCGCCAGCCAGATGGCGACGGCGTTGAGGACCAGCCGGACCAGGAAGTTGATCATGCCGCCACTGTCGCACATTCCGGCCCCGGCGCGCGGTCGGGAACCGGTCGGTCAGGCGGCGCGACCCGGGTAGTCGCGCAGGCGGTCGCGGAGCGCCCTGCGGGACACGTGGGACTCGACGAGCGTGCAGGCGCGGTCGTCGTCGGAGCGCAGTATCCCGAGCAGGAGGTGCTCGCAGCCGATGACGCGGTCGCGGCGCGCGAGGGCTTCCCGCAGGGCGAGCTGCAGGGACTTCTTCGCGGCAGGATCGAACGGAAGGTGGCCGGCGAACGGCCCCCGCCGGTTCCGGCCGAGTCCGCGGTCGAGGACGCCCTCCCCGAAGGTCTCCTCGAGCCGGGCCCGGACGGAATCGAGGTCGATGCCGATGGCCCCGAGCGCGGCGGCGTCCTCGTCGCCGAGCACCCCGGTGTCCCGGGCGAGTTCGCTGCGCACGGTCTCGGCCGTGAGGCCGACGTCGGCGAGCAGGTGCCGCAGCGTCACGTCCGCGGTGACGAGGAGGCCGAGCAGCAGGTGGGCCGGCTCGATGCGGGGAGCGTTCAACTCCCGGGCCTCCGCCTGCGCGGTGACGACGGCGGCTCGTGCGCCGGCGGTGAATCGTTCGAACACGGCGGATCACCCACGCTTCCGGTTGTACTTCTGGTGGACGGCCTGCCTGCTCACCTCGAGCGCATCGGCGATCGCCTGCCACGACCAGCCCTGCCGGCGGGCGTTGTCGACCTGGATCGCCTCGAGTCGTTCGAGCAACCGTCGCAGGGCCCGCACGGCCCGCAACCCCTCTGCGGGGTCGGGGCTTCCGGCGGCGGCGGCGAGTGTGGTGGCCTCGGTCATACCGTCAATTTACGTTGACAAGCGGGCGGACGTCAAGAAAAGTTGACGCGTCGGGGCGGGGCGCGACCGGTTCAGTACCGCGCGACGGCGCCGTCCACCGCACGCTGCAGCTCGTCCTGCACCAGGCGCGTGACGTCGCGGACCTTGCCGTCGAGGTCGGTGACCGGCTCGGTGAGGAACACGCTCGCCGGGCGTGACGGGTCCTTGCCGGGCCCGTAGCCGATGCCGACGCACACCAGCGCGGGCCGCGCCCCCAGATCGCGCGAGCGGCGGACGATGTGCCCGATGCCGGTCCCGAGCGGCTGCAACCGGGTCGGGTCCCCCTCGTTGCAGGTGCCCTCGGGGAAGATCGCGACGCTGTCGCCGTGATGCAGCCGCGCGGCGGAGACGTCCATCATCCGGCGCCCGGCATCGGAGACCGCCCGCAGGCCGTGGTTCTTGGCCCGGAAGACCGGGATCCCGCCCATCATGTCGATCTTGCGGCGCTGCGACTCGTCGGCGAACAGCTCGTCCTTCGCCAGCACCCGCGTGCTGCCGATCACCGGGCGCAGCGGGGAACGCCACGCCGTCGCCGCGAGGACGTACTGATCGCTGTGGGTGAGGTGGTTGGCGACGACCAGGAGGGGCGTGCGAGCCCGGATGAGTTCGCGGAGGCGATCGCGGACCCCGTCGTCGCAGCACACCCGGGGGCGGTACCGGGCGGCGAGCAGGGCGTAGGCCGCCCGGGCGACGGGCCGGCTCTGCCGGTGCTCGAGGTAGAAGTCGTAGACGGCTTCGTAGTTGTCCAGGGCCACGACGGGGCGTTCCATGCCCCCACGATACTCAACCTACGACACCGTAGGCTACGGCCTCGTAGGGTCGGGTGCGGCCGAGGTGCGACGGCTCAGGCCTCCCACCTGCCGGTGTCCGCGAACTTCTCGAGCGTCGCGGTCGGGCCGGCCAGATCCATGCCCTCACCGGCCACCCAGCCGTCGTCGAAGTAGGTGCCCGCGTAGCGTTCCCCGCCGTCGCACAGGAGGGTGACGACGCTGCCGCGCCGGCCGTCGGCGATCATCTCGGCGATCAGGCCGAACGCACCCCACAGGTTGGTCCCGGTCGAGCCCCCGACGCGGCGGCCCAGGCTCTCGCTCGCGTGCCGCATGGCGGCGATCGACGCGGCATCGGGCACCCGGATCATCCGGTCCACCACCTGGCCGACGAACGACGGCTCCACCCGGGGCCTGCCGATGCCCTCGATCCGCGACGGCATGCCGGTGGTGTAGTCCACCGAGCCCGTCTCGTACCCGCCGTAGAACGCGGAGTTCTCGGGGTCGACGACGGCCAGCCGGGTGCGGTGGCGGCGGTACCGGATGTACCGCCCGACGGTCGCGCTGGTGCCGCCGGTGCCCGCGCCGACGACGATCCACTCCGGGATCGGATGCTCCTCGAGCTGCAACTGGGTGAAGATCGATTCGGCGATGTTGTTGTTGCCGCGCCAGTCGGTGGCCCGCTCGGCGTGGGTGAACTGGTCCATGAAGTGACCGCCCAGCTCGACGGCGAGCCGGCGTGCCTCGGCGTAGATCTCCGGCGGCCGGTCGATGTAGTGGCACCGCCCGCCCTGCGCCTCGATGAGCGCAACCTTGGCGGGGCTGGTGTTGCGCGGCATCACCGCGACGAAGTCGAGGCCGAGCAGCTTCGCGAAGTATGCCTCGCTGACGGCGGTCGAACCGGACGACGCCTCCACAATTGGGGTGTCCTCGCGCACCCAGCCGTTGCAAATGGCATAGAGGAACAGCGACCGCGCGAGCCGGTGCTTCAGGCTGCCGGTGATGTGCGTGGACTCGTCCTTCAGGTACAGCTGGACACCCCACCCGGGAGGCAGCGGATAGCGCAGCAGGTGCGTGTCGGCGCTGCGCTGGGCGTCGGCCTCGATCAGCTGGACGGCACGATCCACCCAGTCCCGCGACGCGCTGCGATCGACGACGCCGTCGCTCACCTACGATCCTCGCCGCGCAGGCGGGCCTGCAGGTCGGCCCGGTCGGCGCGGCGGCGCGCGTCGACGGACGCGATACTCTCGTTCACCCGGCGGCGCAGCGGCGCGAACACGACGAGCGAGAGCGGCAGCGCGATCAGCACCGCGAAGAGCGCGGCGACCAGCAGGGGGATCTCCACTCCGAACAGGCGGGGCACGTAGAGGATCACCACAGCGAGCACGAGGACGAGAGCCAGCCGGGCCAGCGAGTAGAGGGCGACGTCCCGGGCCAGGGTGCCCTTGCCGGTGCCGGTGTTGCCGGGCTGGTCAGGACGGTTCTGCGATGCTTCACTCACCCGTCCAGGGTAACCGCCGCGCGCGGGCACCCTGCTGGTCGACCGTCCGTTTTGTCTATTACTTCCGCTTTACCAACCGTAGACCGTTCGAGCAACCGGGGTATTCGGTGTCAACATGGCCACGTCGATCCGAACGAGACGAAACACCCGGAAGGACCATCGATGAGCGCACCCGCATTCAACGGCGCGAAGGAATCGCTGCTGACCCCCGGCCAGGTCGCGGCCCTGTTCCACGTGGACCCGAAGACGGTCACCCGCTGGGCCCACGCCGGCCGGCTCGGCTCGCTGCGCACCCCCGGCGGTCACCGCCGCTTCCGGGAGTCCGAGGTACTCGCGCTGCTGCGCTCCCTCACCACCGAAGCCACCCGCTGATCCGAGGAGACGGAGGCATCGTCGGGGACCCAGGCCACATCTGCACTCCCGCCACTACGAATAGACTGAAGGAGCAGGCCCGGCCGGCTGCGGAAACGCCGGCGGACTGCTCGCGGCGAGGAGGTGCGTGGTGCTCTACCTGTTGGCCATAGTCGGTGCCCTCACGATTGCGGTGCTGCTGTGGAAGGCGTTCGGTCCCGACCTTCGCTCCCGGCCGACCCGCGTGATCGGACCCGACGACGACCCGGACTTCCTGTGGAAGGTCGACCGGGAGTTCCGGCGCAGGTCCGCCGACGGCACCCCCGGACCCGATCAGGACCCCGGAGACTGATCTCCGGCCGAGTGACCTGTCCCGCCGCTGCGCTCGCCCCGGTGGCCTGTCCCGTCGCTGCGCTCGCCCCGGTGACCTGTCCCGTCGCTGCGCTCGCCCCGGTGGCCTGTCCCGTCGCTGCGCTCGCCCCGGTGGCCTTTCCCGTCGCTGCGCTCGCCCCGGTGACCGCGACGCGGGAAGTCCGCGGCGACCCCCGCCGCGAGTTCCAGCAGGGCTCGCCGGGTGCGTGGCTGCAGCCGGGCCAGGTCTACCTCCGCACCCTCCTCGAGGTGCGGATCGAACGGCAGCACGTGGACGGCGCGGCAGCGCCGCGCGAAGTGCTCGACCAGCCGCTCCACGTCCACCTTGCCGGACCGGGGCCGCACGGCGTTGACCACCGCCACCGAGCGGGCCACCAGGTTCCGGTAGCCGTGGGCGTCGAGCCAGTCCAGCGTCGCCGAGGCGCTCCGCGCGCCGTCCACCGATCCAGAGCTGACGACCACCAGCGTGTCCGCGTTCGCGAGAATCGCGCGCATCGCCGAGTGCATCAGTCCCGTGCCGCAGTCGGTGAGCACGATGTTGTGGAACCGTTCGAGGAGTGCCAGTGCCCGCTCGTAGTCCCGCGCGCTGAACGCCTCCGAGACGGCCGGGTCGCTGTCCGAGGCCAGCACCTCGAGACGATGCCGGTTCTGTGAGGTGTGGGCCCGGACGTCGCCGTAACGGTGGATGTGCGCCTCGTCGCGCAGCAGCGTGCGCACCGTGCCGGACGCTCGGTCGGCGACCTTCTGGCTCAGTGTCCCCCGGTCGGGGTTGGCGTCCACCGCAACCACCCGGTCGCCCCGCAACAACGCGAACGTCGACCCGAGCGTGACCGTGGTGGTGGTCTTGCCGACCCCGCCCTTCAGGCTCAGCAGCGCGATCCGGTAGCAGCCGTGCAGCGGTCCGCGCACCTGCTCGACCAGTTCGCGGCGCTGCCGGCCCCGCCGGCTGTCGCCGGGATCGATGCGCCCGCCGGTGCCGCGGTACACGGCCCGGCGCCACCCCCGCGCGGGCGCCGGCTGCACCCGGCTCACGAGAAGCGATGCGTCCAGATCCCGCGCCGACGGCTGCGCCGTCCCCGTCCGCTCGCCGTCCTCCGGCACCACGTCGTCCCCCGTCCCCGGTCCCCCACGGCCCGGCCGACGCGGACGATAACAGATCAGGTCAGGCCGGCGTACGAGTGCAGACCGGAGACGACCATGTTGATGATGAAGAGGTTGAACAGCATGGCGACGAAGCCGGCGACGTTGATCCAGGCCGCGCGCGTGTTGCGCCAGCCCGACGTCGCGCGGGCGTGCAGGTACGCCGCGTACATCACCCAGGTGATGAACGAGACGGTCTCCTTGGGATCCCAGCCCCAGAACCGGCCCCAGGCGGCCTCGGCCCAGATCGCGCCGAGGATGATGCCGGCACCGAACAGCGGGAACCCGATGATGGTGGTGCGGTAGGCGAGACGGTCCAGGGTCTGCGCGTCCGGCAGGCGCTCGGCGATCCGGCCGAACACGCCGCGACCCTCCTCGCCCTTCGGGAACCGGATGCGCAGCAGGAACAGCAGGCTGGCGACGCCGGAGACCAGGAAGATGCCGCTGCCGACGCTGATGATGGTCACATGGATGGGCAGCCAGAACGACTGCAGGGCGGGCACGACGGGCGCGGCGTCGGCGTACAGCACGGTCGCCGCGAGGAACATCAGGATCAGCACCGGCACGAGAAGGTAGACCCACATGATCCGGTAGGCCGGCCGGCGCAGCACCACCAGGCCGAACAGCACCGCCGCGGCGCACGCCATCGACACGAACTCGTACATGTTGCCGAGCGGGAAACGCTCGGTGGACAGCCCGCGCAGCACGATCGACGTGACCTGCAGGGCGGCCACCACGACGACGAGCGCGCGCCCCATGTTGCCGAGACGCTCGGACAGCGTCCGGCCCCGCGGCTCCTCTACCCGGCCCGGACCGTCCGGCGCCGAGGGCGGCTCGCCGGCCGCGCCGACGGCGACGAGCGTGCGCTCACGCTCGGCGACGAGATCGGCCCGGTGCGAGGCGTACTCGGCGATCAGCAACACCAGCGCGAGCACCAGCACCGCGAACGCCGATTCGAATGCCCAGTCGCTGTACTGCGCGAGGGTCTCGTTGAGGGTCATGCCTTCTTCTCCTGTGCTGCCTTCGCACGTGCGGTCGTGTCGTCGCCGAGCAATCGGCCGGTCAGACGCTCGAACTCGTCACCCCATCCGGCCTGGTCGGTCCGGGCGAGACCACCGAGTTCTACTACGGTACGTCGTTCCCCGTCGGCCACTGTACCGGCCGGGTAGGCCCGCACCCAGATCCGGCGGCGCTTGATCAGCAACGACACCAGTAGCCCCACCATCATCGTGATCGCCGAAACCAGCACCCAGGTCTGCGCCGGGTCGTGCGAGACCTGCAGGTTCACGAAATCGGTCGCGCCGTCGAAGCGGATCTGTGTCCCGTCGGGGAGCGTCACGCTCTCCCCCGCGAACAGGTTCACCCGGTCCTGCTTGACCAGCCGGCCCTGGTTGATCAGCTCACCGTTGAGGGAGAACAGCGACTGCGGGGTGCCGGTGTCGAGACCCGTGTCGCCCTTGTAGATGTCGATCGCGACGGCGGGATCGGTCAGCGCCGGGTAACCGGAGGACAACAGGTTGCCGTGGAACACCGCGGTGGGCGCGAACAGGCCCTCTATCGCGATCTGGTTGCGCCGCCGCTCGTCGGGATCCGGGTACATCCCGCCCGGCGGGTCGAACCGCATCGCGCCGCTGCTGAGGAAGGTGGTCGCGTCGTCGGGCCGCCACTGCAGCGTCTCGGTGCGGGTCTCGCCGTCGGGCCACGTCACCGTGAAGGACGGCGCGAAGCCGTGGCCCTGCAGGTAGACGCGGTCGCTACCGACCCGCAGCGGGTGGTTGACCCGCAACTGCGCGTCGCGCCAGGTGTTCGTCGCCAGGTCGGCCCCCGCCTGGTAGTCGATGTTCGAGGTGAACATCTCGGCCTGCCCGTTGTCGAGGTAGTCCGCGGAGAAGTCCTTCACGCGGATGCACATCGGAGTCAGGCCCGTGCCGTCGAGGGTGTTGCCCGCGCGGAACGAGTCGAACGCCGCCGGCGAGCTCGTGCAGAACTCCTCACCGTTGGCGACCAGGATGCGCTGGCCCTCGTAGCCGAACAGCTTGCCCACCGCGACCGCGGCGAGCAGACCCACCAGCGCGAGGTGGAACAGCAGGTTGCCGGCCTCGCGCAGGTACCCCTTCTCCGCGGCGAGCGTGAGCTCGCCGTCGCGCGCGCCGCGCCCCGCGGTCGTCTCCACGCCGCGCTCGGCGATGCGCCAGCCCCGCAACTGACCGCGCACCCGGGCGAGCACCTCCTCGGGTGAGGCGTCGACCGTGGTCTCGAGGTGGTGCGGCAGCCGCGACAGGTTGCGCGGCGCCGGCACGGGCCGGGTGCGCAGCGCGCGGTAGTACTCCGTGCAGCGCGGCAGGATGCAGCCGATCAGGGAGACGAACAGCAGCACGTAGATCGCGGTGAACCAGAAGCTGCCGAACACGTCGAACAACTCGAGCCGGTCCAGGAGCGGCCCGAGGGTCGGGCGCGCGGCGATGTACTCGTCGACCTTGCCGGAGTTGAGGCTGCGCTGCGGCAGCAGCGCGCCGGGGATCGCCGCCAGCGCGAGCAGGAACAGCAGCACCAGCGCGGTGCGCATCGACGTCAGGCCGCGCCAGGTGTTGCGGACGAACGCCGCGGTGCGACCGGCCGGGCCCTGCCGCGGCGGCGGGGTCGGCGACGTTGGGGCGGTGGGGGTGTCGGTGGCCGTCATATTGGCATCGTGACCTCGGAAATAAAGGCGTCCCGGATCCAGGAGACGAACACGTCCCAGGCGCCGGTGACGAGGGCGATTCCGACGGCCACGAGCATGAAGCCGCCGACGAGTTGGACGGTGCGGGCGTGGGCGCGCAGCCAGCCCACCCCGCGCAGGGCCCGCGCCGAGCCCAGCGCGAGAACGACGAAGGGCAGCCCGAGGCCGAGGCAGTACGCCACGATCAACGCGACGCCCCGCGCGGCGGTGGTGCCCTCGGTCCCCGCGGCCAGGGAGATCACCCCGGCGAGCGTGGGACCGAGGCACGGCGTCCACCCGAGGGCGAAGACGCCGCCGAGCAGCGGCGCGCCTGCCAGTCCGGAGATGCGCCGGGGTTCGGGGCGGGTGTCGCGCTGCAACGCCGGGATCAGCCCGACGAACACCAGGCCCATCACGATGGTGACCACCCCGCCGATCCGCATCAGCACCTCGCGGTTGACGGAGAGCACGGAGATCGCGCCGAACACCGACGCGGTGGCGAGGACGAACACGACCGTGAATCCGGCGACGAACAGCGCGGCGGCCCCGGCGACGCGCAGGCGCCCGTCGTCGCGGACGGTGGTGGTGCGCCCGCGCGCCTCGGCGGCGGTCACCGCGGGGGCCTCGGCACCCACGACACCGGCCAGATAGGACAGGTAACCGGGCACGAGCGGCACCACGCAGGGCGATGCGAAGGACACGAGTCCGGCCAGCAGGCACGCCCCGAGGGCCAGCAGCAGCGGGCCGGACGAGGCGACCGACTGGAAGGTGTCCCCGATGCCCGCGGCGAGGACGGCCTCGCTCACCAGCGGATCACTGCTCACCACTGCACCACCCATGTCACTGCACCACCCATGTCACTGCTCGGACGGACTTTCCGCGGCCACGCGCTCGACGACCGGCTGCAGATCGCTCGCGAGCAGTTCGGTCAGGAACACGGCGGCGACGCGGTGGTCACGGTCGAGGACGACCGTGGTCGGTACGACCGAGGTCGGGTAGTTCGCCCCCAGGGCGAGCAGCGAGCGCATCGACGGGTCGTAGATCGACGGGTAGCCCACCCGGTTGTCGACGACGAAATCCTGGGCCTTGTCGCGCTGGTTGTCGCGGACGTTGATGCCGAGGAACTGCACGCCCTGATCCTTGGTGGCCTCGTAGACCTGCTCGAGGTCGTCGGCCTCGCTGCGGCACGGGGCGCACCACTGGCCCCACACGTTGAGCACCACCACCTGGCCGGCGTAGTCGTCGAGCGAGAGGGTCTGCCCCTCGTTCATCAGGTCCTCACCCGACAGTGCACCGAGGGTGCCGCGGTCCGTGGGCGGGTCGTAGAAGATCCGGGTCTGGCCCCCGGGCGAGACGAAGTCGAAGGTGCCGCCGGTGGCGACGGCGTCGTCACCGGTGGCGCACGACGTGAGAGTGAGGCCACAGGCCAGCGCCGCCGCCGCCAGCGCCGCCCGTCGCGTGGCCCGGCGCCTCATGCGCCGTGGACGGTCGGGTCCGAAGCCCCGGCCGGTTCGGAGTAGACGATGTCGACGAGGGTGTCGCCCTGGTACACCAGCGAGGTCAGCGATGCGAGGCTGCACTGACGGTGCTGCGGGTTGTGCCACAGCCGCTCGCCCTCGAGGAAGCGGCGCAGCGTCCACACCGGCAGCTGGTGGCTGACGCACACCGCCTCCCGGCCGACCGCGGCGATGCGGGCGGCGTTGACGGCGGCGAGCATGCGGTGCGCGATCTGCAGGTAGGGCTCTCCCCACGACGGGGTGAAGGGGTCGCGCAGCTTCCACCAGTGCCGCGGCCGGCTCAACGCCCCGTCGCCGACGGCGACCCGCAGGCCCTCGAACTGGTTGCCCGCCTCGATGAGGTTGTCGTCCGTCGCCACCGGCAGGCCGTGCTTGTTCGCGATCGGCTGGGCGGTCTGCTGGGCCCGCTCGAGCGGGGAGGCGACGATGTGCGCGACGTCGTGGTCGGCGAGCGCCGAGGCCACCGACCGGGCCTGTGCCTCCCCGGTCACGGACAGCCGGAAGCCGGGCAGACGGCCGTAGAGGATGCCGCTGGGGTTGTGCACCTCGCCGTGCCGGAGCACGTGCACGATGGTGCGGGACTCGGACGGGGCAGGTTCGGTCACGTGGGAATTCCTCGGGTGTGCGTCGGGTGTGGTGGCGTGGGAGGGCCCGCTCAGACGGTGGCGGCCGCCGCGGCCTTCGCTGCGTGCGGCAGTGCGTCGGCGATGCGGGAGAACGCGTCGTCGTCGAGCACGGAGGAGACGAACCACGTCTCGAACGCGCTCGGCGGGGCGTAGACGCCGTGGTCGAGCAGGGCGTGGAAGAACGCCGGGAACCGCCACGTCTGCGCGGCCTTGGCCTGCGCGTAGTCGGTCACCGGATCCTCGGTGAAGAAGACGCTGAGCATCGTGCCGGCGAACTGGACCCGGTGCGCGACGCCCTCGGCCGTGAGTGCCTCGCCGATCATCCGTCCGAGGGTGGTGGCGTTCCGGTCGAGCGCGGCGTAGGCGGCGCTGTCGGCGGCGCGCAGGCTGGCCAGCCCGGCGGCGACGGCGACCGGATTACCCGACAGGGTGCCGGCCTGGTAGACGGGCCCCGCCGGCGCGAGGTGGGCCATGACGTCGGCGCGGCCGCCGAACGCGGCCGCGGGCAGGCCGCCGCTCATCACCTTGCCGAACGTCATGAGGTCGCCGGCGACACCGTCGATGCCGTACCAGCCGGCCGGTCCCGCCCGGAACCCGGTCATCACCTCGTCCATGATCAGCAGCGCGCCGTGCTCGCGGGTCAGCTCGCGCAGGCCGGCGTTGAAGCCCGGCAGCGGCGGGACGGTGCCCATGTTGCCGGCGGCGGCCTCGGTGATCACCGCGGCGATCTTCCCCGGGTTGGCGACGAACGCCGCGCGCACCGCCTCGAGGTCGTTGTACGGCACGACTATGGTGTCCTCGGCCTGCGCACCGGTCACACCCGGCGACGTCGGCAGCCCGAAGGTGGCGACGCCGGAGCCGGCGTCGGCGAGCAGGGCGTCGACGTGACCGTGATAACAGCCCGCAAACTTGACGATCTTGGTTCGGCCGGTGAATCCGCGTGCCAGCCGCACCGCGCTCATCGTCGCCTCGGTGCCCGAGTTGACGAGCCGGACCTGCTCGACGGGCTCGATGCGCCCCACGATCTCCTCGGCGAGTTCCACCTCACCGGCCGTCGGCGCGCCGAACGACAGGCCCGTCGTGGCGGCGCTGCACACCGCGTCGACGACCGCCGGGTGCGCGTGGCCGAGGATCATCGGCCCCCACGAACACACCAGGTCGACATAGGAATTGCCGTCCACGTCGGTCAGCGTGTAGCCCGAGGCGGACGCGACGAAGCGCGGGGTACCGCCGACCGATCCGAATGCGCGGACCGGAGAGTTCACACCCCCGGGAATCACCTTCGACGCCCGGTCGAACAGTGCGGTGGAAACGGAGTCGCGGGCGCGAGATGCATCGGGGGTCGCAGTCACGACCTCCAGTGTCCCAGTTTCGCGGGATTTGCCAAAAGGCGTGGACCCTGCAACGGCGGTCGTTCCGGTAGGAATGTGACCATGGTCTCGTTCGACGACGTCCGGATCGCCCTCGCGGACCGCTTCCGGGTGGTCACCGCCGCGTTGTCCGCCGACGGCCGTGAGGTACTTCTCACCGGACCGGTGGACGTCGGTGTCGACGTCGGCGGGTTCGCGGTCGTCGAACTCGACGACGGGCGCCGCCTCGCCGTGCAGGTCCGCAGCGTGCGCATCGTCGAACGCGAGGGCGCCGACGTCGACGTCACCGTCGACGAACCGGGTCTGCCGGTGCGGTCGGTGCGGGGCCGGGCGATGGTGCGGACGCTGGCGGGTTCCGCGACCGTCCTGGGGGTGTTCGGCGACGGCCGGTTCGTCGCCACGCCGGAGACGGAGCCGTTTCCCGAGCGGCATGTGCGTCCGGCCACCGAGGCCGAGACCGCGACGATCGCCGCCGCGCTCGCCGGCACCCTCGACGTGGGCACCATGCTGCACGCCCCGGCGGTGCCGGCGCGGCTGCACCCGGCGGGCTTCGCCCGGCACACCTTCATGTGCGGCCAGTCCGGCTCCGGCAAGACGTACACGACCGGCGCGGTCCTCGAACGGCTGCTCGTCGCGACGACCCTGCCGATCGTGGTGCTCGACCCCAACTCCGACCACGTGCAGCTCGGCCGGCTGCGGGATCCGGGGGACGACTCCCCCGCCGCGCGCCGGCATCGCGAGGCCGCGACCGGAGTGCGGGTGGTACGGGCCCGCGGCGCCGACTCCGACCACCTGCTGTGCCTGGATCTCAGCGACCTTCCCCTCGTCGCGCAGGCGCTGCTGCTGCGCCTGGACCCGGTGCACGACCTCGACGAGTACTCGGCGTTGCGCCGCGTCACCGCCTCCCTCGCCGTCCCCTACTCGGTCGCGGACGTGCGGTCCGCGGCGGCGGCCGACCCCGCGACCGCGCGTCTCGCGACCCGCATCGACAACCTGGGGATCGCGGCGTGGGAGCTGTGGCGCCGGGGGGACGAACGCTCGGCCGCCGAACTCGACATGACGGCGGGCCGGTGCTTCGTGATCGATCTCGGCAGCCTGAACTCCCCCGGCGAGCGGGCCGCGGTGGCGCTCGGCCTGCTGGGCCGGCTGTGGATGCTGCGGCGGCGCCGCCTGCCGATGCTCCTGGTGGTGGACGAGGCGCACAACATCCTGCCGTCGGCCACGGCGGACCCGTTGTCGTCGAGCACCGCGGATCTGGGGGTGCTCATCGCCGGCGAGGGCCGCAAGTTCGGGCTGCACCTGTTCGTCGCCACGCAGCGCCCCGGGAAGGTGCATCCGAACGTCGTGTCCCAGTGCGACAACCTGTTGCTGATGCGCATGAACGGCAGCACCGACATCGAGGAGCTCGCACACCTGTTCTCGCACGTCCCGCCGGCGATGCTGCACCGCGCCACGACGTTCGGGCTGGGCCAGGCCCTCTTCGCGGGACCGATCGCTCCGACCCCCCTGCTGGCCCGCGTCGGGACACGGGTCAGTCCGGAAGGCGGCGCGGACGTCCCGACGGACTGGGCGCATCCTGCAGCCGATACCGGCGTTCTCACATACCCACACGAGGGGCCCGAATCGTCCTAGTGTCGAGTCCATGACGACCACAGCTGAGCACATCCGCATCACCCTGGACGGCGCGTGGCGGCAGGCGCGCGAGCGGGCCCGCGCGGATCTGGACCGGCCCGAGTTCGCCCCGCACTACACGCCGGACCTGGACGTGGCCCGGGCGATCACGCTGAAGCAGATGCGGATGCTCGCCGAATCCGGCTATGCCCGGGCGGGCTTCTCCAAGGCGGTGGGCGGGGGCGGCGACGCCGGTGGTGCGGTGGCGTCGATCGAGATGCTCGCCATGTCGGACCTGTCGCTGATGGTCAAGGCCGGGGTGCAGTGGGGCCTGTTCGGCGGCGCGATCGAGAATCTCGGCACGACCCGTCACCACGAGCGCTACCTCGGCCCGCTCATCGACCTCGATCTGTTCGGCTGCTTCGCGATGACCGAGACCGGTCACGGCTCCGACGTCCAGTCGCTCGAGACGACGGCGTCGTACGACCCGGGCACCGAGGAGTTCGTGATCCACTCCCCCACCCCGTCCTCACGCAAGGACTACATCGGCGGCGCGGCGCAGCACGCGACGGTCGCCGCGGTGTTCGCGCAACTGATCACCGGGGGCAAGTCCCAGGGCGTGCACTGCTTCGTCGTGCCGATCCGCGACGAGAACGGCGACGACCTGCCCGGCGTCACCACCTCCGACTGCGGCCACAAGGGCGGCCTGCCGGGCGTGGACAACGGGCGGATCATGTTCGACCACGTGCGGATCCCGCGGGAGAACCTGCTCAACCGGTACGCCGACGTCGAGCCCGACGGGACCTACGTCTCGGCGATCGAGAACCCGAACCGCCGCTTCTTCACCATGGTGGGCACGCTCGTGCGGGGCCGGGTCACCGTCGGCGGCTCGGCGGGTGCCGCGGCCCGCGTCGCGCTGTCGATCGCGACGCGGTACGCGTTGCAGCGCCGCCAATTCAGCGCCCCGGGCGACGAGAACGAGGTGCTGCTGATGGACTACCTGGTGCATCAGCGCCGCCTGCTGCCGCTCATCGCGAGGTCGTACGCGCTGACCTTCGCGCAGAACGAGCTGGTCTCGACCATGGACCGGATCCAGACCACGCCCGTCGACGACGTCGACCCCCAGGAGCAGCGTGAGCTCGAGAGCCGCGCCGCCGGACTGAAGGTCGCCAACACCGCCCACGCGACGCGCGCCATCCAGGAGTGCCGCGAGGCCTGCGGCGGCGCCGGATACATGGCCGAGAACCGGCTGACGGCGTTGAAGGCGGACACCGACGTGTTCACCACCTTCGAGGGCGACAACCACGTGCTGACCCAGCTCGTCGCCAAGGAACTGCTCACCGCCTACGCGGACGAGGTCCGCGGGATGAGCCCGGTGGAGTGGATGAAGTTCGCCGCCGTCACGGTGTCGGACATCGTCAAGAAGCGCACCGCCGCGCAGCAGATCCTCCAGACCCTCGTCGACACCCGGAAGGACAACGAGGAGGACGGCAGCCTCTTCGACCGGGGCACGCAGATGGCGATGTTCGAGTCCCGGGAGCAGTACCTGCTCTCGACGGCGGCGCGGCGGCTGCAGGCCGCGTCGAAGCGCGAGGAGAACATGTTCGACGCGTTCAACTTCGTGCAGGACCACGTGCTGCACGCCGCGCAGGCCCACATCGACCGGGTCGTGCTCGAGGCGTTCGTCGCGGGCATCGACTCGTGTCCCGACGAGGCGGGCCGCGAGCTGCTGTCGGACCTGTGCGACCTGTACGCGCTGAGTGTCATCGACGAGGACAAGGCCTGGTACATGGAGCACCGGCAGCTGTCGGTGGAGCGGGCGAAGGCCGTGTCACGCGGCATCAACGAACGCTGCCGGACCCTGCGCCCGCACGTGACGACGCTCGTCGAGGGTCTCGGCGTGCCGGAGCACCTGCTGGGGTCGGCGATGCTCGACGGTCCGGGCACGGACGCCGGTCGCCTCGGCTGACCCGCCGGGCCGGGTGCGCGGATCAGACCAGTGCCAGCACCCGGCACGGTCCGCCGGTGCCGCCGACGTGCTTGGGCGCGCCGACGACGACGGTCGCGCCGCGCGGCGGCACGGCCGCGAGGTTCGCCATCGCCTCGATGCCGTAGCGGCCCGCGCCGAGCAGCTCCACGTGGGCGCCGAAGTCGCTGCTGCTCGCCCGGTCGAGGCTGAGGGTGTCGACGCCGAGCCCCACGACGTTCCGTTCGTGCACGAGCATCCGCACGGCGTCGCGGTCGAATCCCGGCGCGTGCGGGATGCGCAGCGCGTCGGCGTTGACGAAGCGGGCGGGGTCGGCGAGGCGGGCCTCCCAGCCCGAGTGCATCGCGACGAACGCGCCCGGCGGGATCGGGCCGTGCTGCTGTTCCCAGGCCGCCACGTCGGCGACGGTGACCACGGAGTCGTCGTCCTGCGCGGCCTTGCCGGCGATGTCGACGACGGCGAGCGGGGCCACGAAGTCGCGCACCGGCAGCGCCTCGACGGTGGCGCCGCCGCGCACGATGTGGGCCGGGGCATCGAGATGGGTGCCGGTGTGCTCCCACAGCGACATCTCGTTGACGGCGAACCGCCCGGTGTCGAGCGTTGCGACGGGACGCATCGTGAACTGCTCGTTGCCGGGCCAGACCGGGAACTGCGGGGTCAGCGTGTGGGTCAGGTCGATCACCGCGTCGGCCCGCACGGGGGTGGTGTTCCCGCCGGCCCGTGCGGCGGGCGTCGCGGCGAGGCCCGCGGCGGTCACGCCCACTGCGGCGAGGAAGGACCGGCGGCCGAATCGGCTTCGGCTGTCCTGGATCTCGCGATACACCCGGTCGAGCACCGTCGGTGAGCACATCGTCTCGCCCTCTCAGTCGGCGGCAGGTTCCACCAGCAGGACGCGGTCGCCGCTTCCGTTGTCCGTCGTGACGAGCAGTGCCCCGTCGGGCCGCGCGGTCACCGACCGCAGCCGGCCGAATCGGCCCTCGAGCGCGGTCGCGGTCTCGTCCACCGCGCGGCCGTCGGCGGTGAGTTCGAGGAACAGCAGCTTCTCCTGCTGTTGGCTCGTGATCACCAGTGCGCCGTCCCACCCGTTCCAGCCGGCACCGGCGACGAACGTGCCGCCGGGAGTCGCGAGGGTGGGGGCGCCGGAACTCCACACGGCCCCGATCGCCCCCGGAACGCGGGCCGGGTCGGTCATGGGCACCGACTCGTCGTAGACGAACGGGAAGCGGTCGGGCCGGTAGCCGTAGTTGCCACCCGGCAGCAGCAGATTCACCTCGTCGTCGCGGCCGGTGCCCTGCTCGACCGCATAGAGTTCGCCGGTGCCGGGACGCTGCGCCAGTCCCTGCACGTTGCGGTGGCCGAGAGTGAACACCGGGCTGTTCGGATCGGGGGTGCCCGCCGCGGGAGTGCCGTCGGGATCGATGTGGAGCACCTTGCCGCCCAGGCTGTTCCGGTCCTGAGGAACCTGGGGGTCGGCGGTGTCGCCCGTGCCGACGTACAGCGATCCGTCGGGGTGGGCGAGCAGCCGGCAGCCGCCGTGACGGCCGCCCTGCCCGGCCGGAATGCCGGCGAGCACGGTGGCACCACGGGTCAATTCCGTCCATCCGGCATCGACCGTCCACGACTGCACGCGGATGTCGGTGCCGTCCGGGCCGCGATGACCCTGGCAGCTGTAGAGGGTCCGGCTCGTCCCGAAATCGGGCGCCAGCGCCAGTCCCATCAGACCGGTCTCGCCCTCGGCGTACAGGTCGGACAGGTCGGCGCGCACGTCGCGGACGTCACCGTCCGGGCCACGGGCCACGAAGCGGCCCCTGCGTTCTCCGGTGAGGATCGTCCCGTCCGGCGCGGCGACGACGTCCCAGGGCTTGCTCAGCCCCTCCATCAGTGGCGTCACGGTCAGCGCCGGCAGCGCGCCCGCCTCGGGTGGCGCCGCGTGGGCGCTCGGCGCCCCTGCCGCGAGCACGCCCGCTGCGATCGCCGCCGCGCACCTCCCCGGGATTCGCACGCGCATCTCCTCCTCGCCGGATCCCGGCGATGTTACGGAAGGCGATGCGCCGGACGGCGACGACACGCGCGGCGGCGTCAGATTCGTTCGGGTTCCGCTGCGGAGGAGTCCGCCGGGACCGACCGGAGCCGGTGCGCGCGGGCCGGAACCGCGCGGCGCGCGGCGAGCACGCCGAGCACCGCCACGGCCGCGAACCCGAACAGCAGGAGCCGCGCCGAGCGCACGTCGGACGGTTGTCCCGCGTTGACGAGGACCCCGGCCAGTGCTGCGCCGAACGCGTTCGCGATCAACTGGACGGTGTTGATCGCGGCGGACGCCCTGCCGCTTTCGCGCGGGTCGGCGACGGCGTTCATCGCGCCGACCGCGAGGTGCGGCCACGCGATGCCGATGCCCGCGCCCGCGACGACCAGTCCCGTGACCCACGCCGCGACCGCAGCCGGTCCGGCCTCGTCACGCACGACGGTCGCCATGAGCGCGAGACCGAGGCCGACGAGCACCGGAGCGCTCACCACGATGCGGTGCACGGTCCGTGGCGCGGACGCCGAGGCGCTCGGGATCTCGCCGAGCGTCCACCCCACCGCGAGCGCGGCGCCGAGGAAGCCGGCGGCCAGCGGTGCGAGGCCGGCGAGGCGCTGCCCGAACAACGGGACGAACGTCTCGGCGGTCGAGGCGACCGCCAGCACTGCGATCGTCAGGTACACCCAGCGCAGCCGGGCGGTGGTGAACGTCGCCGCGGGCAGGATGCCGTGCGGGCTGCGGCGGTCGACGGCGACGAACGCGACCACGGCAGCGGACGCGACCGCGATGAGGGCGATCGTGGGCGCACTGCCGGTCACGACGGCGGCCACGCTGACCGTCAGGGCCGCGGCGGTGAGCAGGGCGAGCGAACCGAGCGGAATCCTGCCGGCATCCCGCGATCCGCGGGCGTGCGCCGGCAGGGTGAAGGGCACCGCGGCGGCGACCGCGAGCGTGCAGACCACTAGCGCGCCGAACGCCCATCGCCAGGCGTGGAACTGGGCGAACACGCCGCCGACGGCGGGTCCCGCAAAGGTCCCCACGCCCCACATCGCCGATACGAGCGCCGCGCCGCGGCTCCAGAGGCGTTCGGGCAGTGCACTGTTCAGAACGGCGTAGCCGAGCCCGGCGAGCAGGCCGCCGCCGAGTCCCTGGACCGCCCGGCCCGCCAGCAGCGTCTCCATGGACGGGGCGAGCGCACACACGAGGGTGCCGGCCGCGAAGGTCCCGAGCGCCACGAGGTAGGCGCCCCGGGGTCCGCGGGCGGCGAGGAGGCGGGCCACGGCCGTCGAGGAGATCACCGACGCGATGAGGAACACCGTCGCCGTCCACGCGTAGTAGGCGTGGCCGCCGATCTCCTCGACCGCGGTCGGCAGCAGGCTCGTGGTGAGGTACACGTTGGTGGCGTAGAGGGCAACTCCGCCGGCGAGAACCGATGCTGTACCGAGGTATTCGCGCCCGAGAAGTTCCGGCCAGGAGCCGGCGCGAGTCGTGGATCCGTGCATGCCGGTGACTGTAGAGTCTCGAGTGCACTTGAGATCAAGCGCGGGGAACGGAGTCGTGATGAGCCGCACGAGCGAAGAACTGCTGGCGATCGGTGAAGTCTCCCGGCGCACGGGCGCCGCCGTGTCTGCGATTCGCTACTACGAGTCGCTGGGACTTGTGACGGCACACCGCACCGCAGGCGGCACGCGCCGCTTCCCCCGGCACACGATCCGGCGCATCTCGATCATCCAGTTGGCGACCCGGTTCGGCATTCCGCTCGCCGAGGTGGCCGAGGTGTTCTCGGCGCTGCCGGCCGACAGGCCCCCGACCCGACGGGACTGGATGCGCATCTCGCGGGCATGGCACGAGCGCCTCGCGGAACGCAAGCAGGCGATCGACCGGATGCAGCGCGAACTGGCGGGGTGCATCGGCTGCGGCTGCCTGTCGCTGCAGGCGTGCACACTGTTCAATCCGGGCGATCGGCTGGGCGAGGACGGCGCGGGCGCGCGGCGCGTCGACCCAGGGGCACGCTAGACGGGGGCGACCTGCAGAATCTTGTCGCCGGAGCCGTTGTCGGTGGTGACGAGGAGCGAGCCGTCGGGCAGCGAGGTGAGCGACCGCAGGCGGCCGTACTCCCCCTCGAGCAGCGTCGCCGACTCGGTGACGCTGCGGCCGTCACCGGACAGGCGCAGCAGCAGGAGCTTCTCGTCCTGCTGGCTGCTGACGACGAGCGCACCGGACCACGGGCCCCACGCCGGCCCGGCCGCGAACGCCAGCCCCGGGGTGGCGATGGTGGGCGAGCCGGAACTCCACACCGCCGGGATCGCGCCGGGCACGCGCTCGGGATCGGTCATCGGCACCGATTCGTCGTACGTGCCGGGTTCGCGGTCGGGACGCCAGCCGTAGTTGCCGCCCGGCACGAGCAGGTTGACCTCGTCGTCGCGGCTGCTGCCCTGCTCCACCGAGTAGAGCCGGCCGGTGCCGGGCTGCAGCGCCAGCCCCTGCACGTTGCGGTGGCCGAGGGTGAACACGACGCTGCCCGGATCCGGGTTGCCGGGCGCCGGCGACCCGTCGGGGTTCAGGTGCAGCACCTTGCCGCCGAGGCCGGCCGGATCCTGCGGCGCCGTCGGGCGGGTGGCGTCGCCCGTGCCGATGTACAGGGTGCCGTCGGGGTGCGCGAGGATCCGGCAGCCGCCGTGGCGCCCGCCGCGGGCGACGGGCAGGCCCTCGACGACGGTGCGCTGCCGCGTCATCGTGGTCCAGCCGGGATCGACGGTCCAGGCGTAGACGCGGACGTCGTCGGGGTCGCGGTGCCCCTGGCACGCGTAGACGGTGCGGCTGGACTCGAAGTCGTGGCCGAGCGCCACGCCCATGAGCCCGGTCTCCCCCACCGCGTACAGGTCCGGCAGGTCGGCGCGCAGTTCCTCGACGCGCCCGTCGGGCCGCCGGACGACGAACCGGCCCGACCGTTCCCCGGTCAGCAGCGTCCCGTCGGGGGCCTGCACCACGTCCCACGGATGGTCGAGACCGTCGACGAGGGTGGTGACGGTGACCCGCGGCGCGGCCGGCGACTCGGGGACCGCGCTCGGCGTACCCGAGAGCACCGTCCGCGCGGGCTCCTCCGGCGCACACGCCGTCAGGACGCACGCCAGTCCCGCAGCGCACAGTCCGTGGGCGATCCGCATGCCGATCGGGCTCCTCGGGCGATCAGGGTTTGAGAACGAGGCGGGCGATCGCGTCCGAGGCCTCCTGGATCTTCGCGTCGGCCTCCGGTCCGCCCTGCCGGGCGGCGTCGACGACGCAGCCGGCCAGGTGCGCGTCCAGCAGCTTGAGCGAGACCGTCTGCAGGGCCTTGGTGACGGCGGAAACCTGGGTCAGGACGTCAATGCAGTAGCGGTCGTCCTCGATCATCCGGGCAATGCCCGCAACCTGTCCCTCGATCCGGCGCAGGCGCTTGAGCAGGTCCTCCTGGTGCGGGGTGTATCCGGCCATACCCGCATCGTACCCCTAGGGGGTATTAAAGCAAGGGTGGATCGGCGCGCTCGGCCAGCACCGTCCCGAGTTCGGACCGCAGCCGCTCGTGGTCCCTGGCCCAGGCCCGCACCAGGGCGCCGCCGCGCAACCGCAGGCCGACGGCCGTGCGACCCCGCGGCACGTTCGACAGCTCCCCCAGCGGCCGGGCCGTCTCCCAGCGCTCGGGTTCGCGGGCCCGGGGATCGGCCGGCGGCAGCACCGCGTCGATCTCCTCGAGCGGCAGCTCCTCGGTGCCGAGGCGCAGCGTCGCCGCGGTCAGCTCCACGCTCACGTGCCGCCGGGCCGCGACGACCGTCACGTACGCGAAACCGCTGAGGACGAGAGCGATCACCGGCAGGGAGACCCAGTGGACCACCGGCCCGGTCAGCAGCTCCACCGCGAGCACGACGACGCAGAGCACCGGGCCGAGCGCCACGGTGCGCCAATGCGCACCGGGCTCGTGGAATCGGGGCTCGGCCGGCTCGCTCACGTCGCGATCAGGCGCTGAGCATGCCCGGAACGACGACCAGCACCAGGGTCACCACACCCAGGACGGCGATGAGGCCGATCAGAACCAGCTCACGACGACGACCGTAGGGCCGGGGCTCCACCTGCATGAAAGTCCTCTTCGCTCGTCGGGAACGACCGCGCGGGCCGTGGGTCGTCAGACACCGTACTCCGCGCGCCCGGGGGGTCAGCTCGGGGGCAACCGAAGGAAGTACAGGTTCGGCTCGCGGCGGTGCATGAGCACGATCGCCCCGACCGAGCACACACCCTGCAGGATGCTCACGAGGCCGATCACGAGTCCGGCCCCACCGCCCAGCGCACCGACGCCGAACACCGTGGGGAGCGCCGTGAAGGTCAGGAAGACGCCGATCATCGTGAGCAGCATGCGCGCCCAGTTCCGGCCGCGGCGCATCGCGAAGACCACCAGCAGGAACAGGCCGGTGAAGGCCAGGCCCAGGACGGCGGTGATCCCGAAACCCAACGGCAGCAACGACTCCACCGATTCCCGGGGCATCTCCACCGGGGGCGTCTGCCGGGCCAGCTCGGCCGTCATCTGGTCGACGAACTCGTCCCTGCGCTCCCACATCAGCGCCACGCTCGCACCGAGGTACACCAGGCCCAGGACCGCGACCGCACACCACAGCTGGAACGCGGTCTCCACGTCCACGGGGGTGGGGCGCCGCTCCCCCGGCGCCGTCCCGGGCGGCGTGGCCGGCGGCCCGGGCCACTGCGACGGTTCGGGCGTGCTCACGTGAGCCGGCCCGCGACCTCGGCCGCCCAGTAGGTGAGCACGATGTCGGCGCCGGCGCGGCGGATACTCGTCAGCGACTCCAGAATTGCCGCGTCCCGGTCGATCCAGCCGTTCTGCGCGGCGGCGGTGATCATCGCGTACTCGCCGGAGATCTGATACGCCGCGACGGGCACGTCCGAGCGGTCCGCGACCTCGCGCAGCACGTCGAGGTACGACATCGCGGGCTTGACCATCACCAGGTCGGCGCCCTCGGCGAGATCGAGATCGACTTCGCGCAGCGCCTCCCGACGGTTCGCCGGATCCTGCTGGTAGGTGCGCCGATCGCCCTCGAGCGAGGAACCCACCGCGTCGCGGAACGGCCCGTAGAACGCCGACGCGTACTTCGCGGAGTACGCGATCTGCCCCACGTCCTGATGCCCCGCGGCGTCGAGCGCCGCCCGGATCGACGCGACCTGGCCGTCCATCATCCCGCTCGGCCCGAGCAGGTGCGCGCCCGCCTCGGCCTGCGCGACGGCCATCTCCGCGTACCGCTCGAGCGTCGCGTCGTTGTCCACCTCACCCGAAGCGCCCAGGACGCCACAGTGACCGTGGTCGGTGAACTCGTCGAGGCACGTGTCGGCCATCAGGACCGTCGCGTCGCCGAGTTCGGCGCGCAGGTCGCGCAGCGCGCGGTTGAGCACGCCCTCCGGGTCGGTGCCGCCGGATCCGCGGGCGTCCTTGTCCTCGGCCCGCGGCACGCCGAAGAGCATCAGCCCGCCGACACCGGCCTCGACCGCGGCGGTCGCCGCGGCCGGCAGCGAGTCGGGGGTGTGCTGGTACACGCCGGGCATCGAGGGAATCTCGCGCGGCGCGTCGAGCCCGTCGGCGACGAACATCGGCAGCACCAGATGCCGCGGCTCGAGGGAGGTTTCGGCGACCAGCCGGCGCATGGCCGGGGTGGTGCGCAGCCTGCGGGGACGGACATCGGGATACATCGGCGGACTCACCTTCCATGCAAGCCGTGCGCGGTTTCGGTAGCGGCAGCCACCGGAACCGCGCACGGTGGGTCAGCGGCGGGCGCGGGACTTCTTGCGGGGCGGCGGCAGCGCGCCCTCGGCCCGCAGCCGGGCGGCGTGCTCGGCGAGCGCCTCCACCAGGGGACCGATCTGGGCGGTCTCCGGCTGCACATCCACCCGCAGGCCGAACTCGATCGCGGTCTCCGCGGTCTTCGGCCCGATGCACGCGACGATGGTGCGTGCGTGCGGCTTACCGGCGATACCCACGAGGTTGCGGACCGTCGAGGACGAGGTGAAGCACACCGCGTCGAACCCACCGGTCTTGATCATCTCGCGGGTCTCGGCCGGCGGCGGCGCTGCCCGCACCGTGCGGTAGGCCGTCACGTCGTCGATCTCCCAGCCCCGCTCGCGCAGGCCCTCGGCGAGGGTCTCGGTGGCGATGTCGGCGCGCGGCAGCAGCACCCGGTTGACCGGGTCGAAAACGTCGTCGTACGGGGCGAACTCGGCCAGCAGGCCCTCGCTGGACTGCTCACCGGAGGGCACCAGCTCGGGGGTGATCCCGAACGAGCGCACCTTGTCCGCCGTCGCCTGCCCGACACACGCGATCTTCACGCCCGAGAAGGCGCGGGCGTCGAGGCCGAACGCCTCGAACTTCTCCCACACCGCGCGCACCGCGTTGGTCGAGGTGAACACCACCCACTGGTAGCGGCCGTCCACGAGACCCTTGACGGCCCTCTCCATCTGGGCCGGGCTGCGGGGCGGCTCGACGGCGATGGTCGGCACCTCGATCGGGATGGCGCCGTGCGCGACGAGCCGCTCGCTCATCTCCCCGGCCTGCTCCTTGGTGCGCGGCACCAGCACCGTCCAGCCGTACAGCGCGCGGGACTCCCACCACGAGAGCTTGCCGCGCTGCGAGACGATCTTGCCGACGGTGACGATGAGCGGCCCCACCAACTCGGAGCCGGCATCGTTGAGCGTGGCGAGGGTGGCCTCGACGGTGCGCTGTTGACGGGTCGTGCCCCGGACGGTGATCGCCGCGGGGGTCTGCGGCGCCAGCCCGTGCTCGACGAGGGCGCTGGCGGTCTCCGCGAGGTGACCGGACGTGGCGTGCAGCACCAGCGGGCCGGGCGCGGCGGCGAGCGCCGCCCAGTCCACCTCGCCGCGCACGTCGACCTCGGTGTGGCACGAGCCCAGGGCCATGCCCGCGTAGCTCGGCACGGCCGAGCCGGGGGTCAGGCCCGGCAGGACCTCGAACACCACCTGGGTGCGGGCGACGGCGTTGACCTCGGCGATCACCGAGTCGGTGGTCAGCGGATCACCGGCGACGAGGCGCACGACGTCGTGGCCGTTCTTCGCCTCCGCGACGAGGGTCTTGGCGACCTCGGTGGGCTCGCCCAGCGCGGGACGCACCTCGGCGACGGGCTCCCCGGTCTCCGGATCCCGGCCGGCGGTGGTACCGACGAGCGCGACCACCCCCTTGTCGACGTCGGGGTCGGTGAAGGCGATCGTCGCGCCCGCGAGCACGTCGCGGGCTCGCACGGTCAGCAGAGCCGGGTCGCCCGGCCCAGCTCCCACGAACAGGATCCGTCCGGGATTGTGCTTACGGACTCGGCTCATCGGTCATTCTCCAGTGCGGTCAAATCTGCGGTAAGGGGAAACCTGGGGTGCGGACGGAGGGCGTCAAACATCTGCGGTGCCCTGTTCCGGCGCGTCGTCCGCACGGCTGGTCATCAGCTCGCGCGCACCGAGATCGAGCAACTCGCGGGCCACCGCCCGGCCCAGCTCCTCCGCGCGGTCGGGATCGCCGACGGCGCTCGCGCGCAGCACGTCCGAGCCGTCCAGGGCGGCGGCGCAGCCGCGCACGGACAGTTCCTCGATCACGCGGCCGTCGTCGTCGAGGGATTCGACGACCTCGGCAACGGCCCCGACCGGGGCGGTGCAGCCGGCCTCGAGCTCGGCGAGCAGGGCCCGTTCGGCGACGACCGCGACGCGGCTGGCGCGGTCGTCGAGGCCGGCGAGGATCTCGATCAGTGCGGTGTCCCCGGCGCGGCATTCGACCGCGAGGGCCCCCTGGGAGGGCGCCGGCAGCATCTGCACCGGCTCGAGCGACTCGGTGATCCGGTCGAGGCGGCCGATGCGCGAGAGCCCCGCCCGGGCGATGACGATGGCGTCCAGTTCGCCGGACGCGACCTTCCCGAGCCGGGTGTCGATGTTCCCGCGCAGCGGCTGGATGTCGAGGCCCAGGCCCATGGCGGCGAGCTGGGCACGCCGCCGCGGCGCGGAGGTGCCCACGCGGGAGCCGGGCGGCAGTTCGCCGAGCACCAGGCCGTCGCGGGCGACGAGCGCGTCCCGCGGATCCTCACGCGGCGGCACGGCCGCGATCACCAGACGCGGATCCTGCGCGGTCGGCAGATCCTTGTACGAGTGCACGGCCAGGTCGACGTCGCCGGCGAGCAGCGCCTCGCGCAGCTCGGCGGTGAAGACGCCGACGCCGATCCGCTCGACCGGACCGGCGGTCACGTCGCCCTTGGTGGTGATGACGACCAGCTCGGCGGGATGGCCGGCGGCGATCAGCGCGTCCCGGACGGTGCCCGCCTGCGTGGTCGCCAGCAGGCTGCCGCGCGTTCCGATCCGCAGCGTGCGGCTGCCGGTCCCGGCTTCGATCCGGGTGTCCGATGCGACCTCGGCTCTCATGCCTGCCTTTCCTCTCGGGGAGCCCCCAGCGGGCCGGGAAACTGCTTCCGGGGAGCCTGCAGCTCCGTGGTGACGGCCGGATCCAGCGCGGCCGAGAGATCGGTCGCGCCGGTCACGTCGGGCAGCGCGCCGAGCTCCTTCGCCACCGGGGTGGCGACGGCCTCGGCGGCACCCGGACGCAGTTCGAACAGCTCGCGCAGCGCCTCGGCGTACTGGTCGCCGCCGGGGGTGGACGCCAGTTGCTTGACGCGCACCGTCGGCGCGTGCAGCAGCTTGTCCACGACGCGGCGCACCGTGCGGGCGACCTCCCCGCGCTGACCGTCGTCGAGCCCCGGCAACCGGGACTCGAGCCGCAGCAGCTCGCCCTCGACGACCTCGGCGGCACGCTGGCGCAGGGCGGTGACGGTGGGGGTGACCTCGGCGAGGCGCTGGGACGCGAGGTAGTCGGCGAGTTCGCCGGCGACGATCGAGCGGGCGGCCTCGGTGTCGGAGGCGGCGGCCCCGGCCGCGGGATCGCGTTGCAGCGACTCCATGTCGAAGACGGTGACGCCGGGCAGACCCGAAACGGCAGGCTCCACGTCGCGCGGCAGGCCGAGATCGCAGATCACCAGCGGGCGGGTGCTGCGCTCGGGCTGGGCGAGGGCCCGGTGCGCGTCGGCGAGGGTGACGACCGTACCGACGGCCCCCGTGCAGGTGACGGCCACATCGGCCTGCGACAACGCGGCGGCGAGCCGCTCGAACGGCATGACGTCGGCCTCGACGCCGTTGCCGCGTGCGGTCTCGGCGAGCCGCTCGGCGCGCTCGCGGGTCCGGTTGACCACCACGATGCGCCCGATTCCGGCGCGGGTGAGATGCGCGACGGCGAGCCCGCCCATCGCGCCCGCGCCGATCACGGCGGCGGTGCGGCCGGCGAGACCGTCGAGCGATGTCGCGGCCTTGTCCAGCGCCACCGACACGACGGAGGCACCCGCCGCGTCGATGCCGGTCTCGGTGTGCACCCGCTTGCCCACGCGCAGCGCCTGCTGGGCCAGCTCGTGCAGGGCCCGGCCGGCGGCCTGCTGGGCGTCGGCGCTCGCGTAGGCGGTACGGATCTGGCCGAGGATCTGCTGCTCGCCGACCACCATGGAGTCCAGCCCGCTGGCCACGGCGAACAGATGCTCGGCGGCCGCCTCGCTGTAGCGCACGTACGCGTGCTTGTGCAGATCGACGAGGGTCAGGCCCGAGTGCTCGGCCATGAGCTCGCTGACGTCGGCCAGCGCACCGTGGAACGCGTCGACCACCGCGTAGATCTCCACCCGGTTGCAGGTGGAGACGATCATCGCCTCCGAGATGTGGTCGGAGGCCATCATCTTGTCGGTCAGCTTGGGTCGATCGGTGTCGGTGACGGCGACCTTCTCGAGGACCGAGACGGGCGCGGTCCTGTGCGAGACCCCGACGAGGAGAACACTCACGGCGCAATCACCGATCCGTTTCTTGTCGCTGCCGAGGCCACTGGGCTCGGCGTTCCTGATGCGGTGTGCCCGTTCGCGCTCGGCGCGGTGAGCCCCGACGCGGCGCGCCGGGTGTCGGTCAGGCCCGCGTGACTGCCGCCCGCCACCTGGGCGAGTGCGTCGTTGCGGGCGCTGTGGAACGAGAGGACCTGCATTTCCACGGACAGGTCGACCCGCCGGACCTCGACATGGTCGGGCACCGCGAGGGGCGCCGAGGCGAAGCTCAGCACGGACCGGACACCGGAGCGCACCAGCAGGTCGCACACACCCTGGGCGGCGGCGTCCGGGGTGGCGATGACGCCGATCGTGGCACCGAGTTCGCGGGCGGCCGCTTCGAGCCCGTCGACGTGGCGGATGGTCAGGTTCCCCACCCGCGTCCCCACCCGCGCCGGGTCGGCGTCGAACAGTCCGGCCATCGTGAACCCTCGGCGGTCGAAGCCGGCGTACCCGGCCAGGGCACGGCCGAGATTGCCGACGCCGACGAGCACCACGCGGTGCCCCCGGTCGAGGCCGAGTGCGTTCTCGATGCGGGCCTGCAGGCGCAGCACGTCGTAGCCGACGCCGCGCACCCCGTTGGGCCCGAGAAAGGACAGATCCTTGCGAAGCTTCGCGGAACCGACCCCGGACGCGGTGGCGAGTTCCTCGCTCGAGACGATGAGCGTGCCCTCGTCGGCGAGCATTCCGAGGACCCGCAGATACGTCGCGAGACGCGTCACAGTAGCCTGGGGGATGTCCCGCACAGGGACACCGGGAGACGCACCCCCGCCGACTTCGGCGACGCCGCCGCGGGCAGCGTCGCCCTGCGGGGGGTGCAGCTCTGTCACGTTCGTGGCTCCTCGTCCGGCCGACGGGTACACGTCGGTCCTCACGGTGATCCGGGGGATTCGTTCACACCACGGTAACCGCTTGTGAAGCCCTGCACAAAGTTGCTCGAACGGCCCCGAATGTGCTTCTCACCTGCACGACGGTTCCGCCCAGGGGCGCTCAACCGGCGAGATCGGCCCGCAACCGCGGCTCGTCGACCTCCCAGTAGCTGTGTTCACGGCCGTCGAGCAGCACCACCGGCAGACGATCGCCGAATTCGGCGCGCAGGTCGGGATCCGTTGAGGCAGCCCGATCGACGTCGATGCACGTCAGCCCGGCTCCGAACTCGTCGCACAGTTGCTCGAGCAGAGTCAGTGCCGGCGCGCAGGCACCGCAGCCGGCTCGGACGAGGAGGGTGATCTCGTGGCGGGTGCCGGATGTGGCGGCGGGTCCGGGCAGATGTTCGCTCATGGGGTCAACTGTGCGTCATACCCCACCGAGACGAACGTCACACCCACCGGCCACATGCGGCAACGCGCGGAGGGGGCCGTGTCGCGGGCTAGGCTGGGGCGGTCTGCCACACACGACGGCCGGCCGCCGACGAACCGGCCGGCAGCACTCGACGGCGCGGCCGTCGCGCAACAGGGAGGTGCAGGTGCCGGAACGTCCAGTGCCACACGGCTGGGGATTCGGCGAGAACCTGGCCGGCCGCGTCAGCGAGACCCTGGCGGGTCTGATCCGGCCCGGCCGGCGCCGGCTGCTGAGCAAGTTCGGCCCCAGCGAGGCCGAGGTCCGCGCGAACCTCGCCGGCCAGGCGAGCGCCGACGCCGCTCTCGCGCTGCAGGAGGCCCGCACCGAGGCCGAGCCCGCCGACACCTCGACCACCGCCGTTCCGCAGGACCTGACCGCGGCCGCGTTCTTCGACGTCGACAACACGATGGTGCAGGGCGCGTCGATCATCCATTTCGCGCGCGGACTCGCCGCCCGCGACTACTTCACCAAGTCCGACCTGGCCGAATTCGCCTGGCAGCAGGTCAAGTTCCGGGTCACCGGCAAGGAGAACTCGGACGACGTCGCCAGCGGCCGCGAGAAGGCGCTGTCGTTCGTCGCCGGCCGGTCCACGGCGGAGCTGGCCCGCCTCGGCGAGGAGATCTACGACGAGATCATCGCGGACAAGATCTGGCCCGGCACCCGGGCGCTGGCGCAGATGCACCTCGACGCGGGGCAGCAGGTGTGGCTGGTGACGGCCACCCCGGTCGAACTGGCGAACGTCATCGCCGAGCGGCTCGGTCTGACCGGCGCCCTCGGCACCGTCGCCGAATCGGAGGACGGCGTGTTCACCGGCCGCCTCGTCGGGGACATCCTGCACGGCCTGGGCAAGGCCCACGCGGTGCGGGCCCTGGCGATCCGCGAGGGCCTGAACCTCAAGCGCTGCACGGCGTACTCCGACAGCCACAACGACGTGCCCATGCTCTCGCTCGTCGGCACGCCGGTCGCCGTCAACCCGGACGCCGACCTGCGGGAGCTGGCGAAGACCCGGGGCTGGGAGATCCGGGATTTCCGCACGGCCCGCAAGGCGGCGCGCATCGGGGTGCCGACGGCGTTGGCGCTCGGCGCGGCCGGCGGAGCGCTCGCCGCCGCCCTCGGCCGGCGCCGCGACCCCGCCGCGTGACGCGGGGCCGGTGCCCTAGCCGAGAAAGACGTTGCGCCGCTTGGTGAGCAACCGGTACAGCGTCTGCTGGATGGTCTCCCGCACGTGGTCGGTGACCTCGAACAGCACCATCGGATCCTCCACCGCGGCGTCGTCGTAGACGTCGGTGGCGATCGGTGTGCCGAACTCGATGTACCACTTCGAGGGCAGCGGAACGATGCCCAGCGGACCGAGAGCCGGGAAGAGCGGGGTGATCGGGAAGTACGGAAGGCCGAGGAGCCGGGCGATGGACGTGAGGTCGGCGATCTTCGGGTAGATCTCCTCCGAGCCCACGATCGAACAGGGCACGATCGGTGCCTTGGTCTGGAGCGCGGCCGAGACGAAGCCCCCGCGCCCGAACCGCTGTAGCTTGTAGCGTTCGCTGAACGGCTTGCCGAGCCCCTTGTACCCCTCGGGGAACACCGCGACGACCTGATCCTCGCGGAGGAGCCGCTCGGCGTCGGGATGGCACGCGAGGGTGTGCCCGGCCTTGCGGGTGACGCTGCCGACGACCGGCATCCCGAAGGCGAGGTCGGCCGCGAGCATCCGCAGCGGACGGTGGGCGAGGTCGTGCACCGCGACGGAGGTCATCAGCGCGTCCACCGGCAACGTGCCGGCATGGTTGGCAACGATCAGCGCGCGGCCGTCGGCCGGAATGTTCTCGATGCCCCGCACCTCGACGCGGAACCACTTCTCGAACAGCGGCCGCAGCGCGGGCAGCAGGACGTTGTCGGTGAAATGCGGATCGAACCCGAAGTCGTCCACCTCGTAGTCGCCCGTGATGCGGCGCCGGAGGAACTCGGCGGTACCGGTGATCTGCCCGACCAGCTTGTGCCGCAGATCGTCGAGGAACCCGTCGGCCGCCGTCTCCTGCACGGGCAGCTCGGGGCGCTCGGGTGGTGTCGGCGAGCCGAGGCCGTACGTCGACGGATGACCGGAACCGGCCCCCGGGCGTGCGGCCGCCCGCCGCGCCGACCCCGTCCCACCGTGGAGCGGAATCACCTTGGCAACTTCTGTCATCGCGCCTCCATCCGCTCTCCGAGCGCCGAGAGCAGGACCGACTCGGTTCGATCGACCCATTCCGTCCGGACGACCCGCCGCAGTCCGACGTTGCGGGCGAAGTCGTCGAGTGCCTGCTTGGTGGTCCACCTCGGCTCGAAGCCGAGTTCGGTGCGCATCCGCGTGGTGTCCAGGCCGCGCCCGAAGTGGAAGTAGTCGAGTTCTTCCTTGTTGAACGATTTCATCACCGGCCCCATCAGTGCCTGCCCGACGGTGCGGAACAACCCGTAGGGCATCGGCACGGTCAGTCCGCCGGCCCGCCGCACGGCCTGCGACATCATCACGATGCCGTCGCCGGCGACGTTGTAGGTCCCGGGCGGCCCCGCGACGGTGGCCCGTTCGAGCGCCGAGAGGGCGTCCTCCTCGTGCAGCAACTGCAACCGGGCGTCGCGACCGAGGATGGTGGGCACGATCGGCGAGGTGAGGTACCGCGAGACCGAGCCGGGCATATGGTTGCCCACCGTCGGGGCGAGACGCAGGATCGTCGCGGCGATGTCGGGCCGCCGGCGCGCCATTCCGCGCAGGTAGCCCTCGACCTCGATCATGTCGCGGGCGAAGGCGCCGGTCGGCCGCCGGCGCGCGCTCATCTCCTCGGTGAACTTCGCGGGGTCCTTCGCGCTCGAGCCGTACACCACCGACGACGAGCGCAGCACGACGCGCCGCACGGACGGGGTCTTCTGGCACACGGCGAACAACTGCATCGCGCCGAGGACGTTCATGTCCTTCATCGCGGCGCGGCTACCGGACTTGGGAGCTTTGGTGAGGGTCGACGCGTGGACGACGGTGTCGACGTCCATGTTCCGGATGACCTTGCCGATGAGGGGGTTGCGGATGTCGGCGAGCACGAACTCGGCGCGGCCCATGCGCCGCAGCATGTCCTTGGTGGGCGACTGGGTGTCGACCGCGATGACGCGCTCGACCGCCGGATGCTGCGCCAGCCGGGTGACCAGGTAGCCACCGAGGAATCGGCTCGCTCCGGTCACCAGGGCCACCCTCGGCGGGTCGATACCGTCGATCTCCGAACTCACCCACATACCCCCTGCCGTCACTCCGGTCTCTCACGATACGGTGACTTTCGCAACAAAGCATTACACCGGAGTAACCGATCACCGGAATGGCCCCTGTGCGGGACCTTCGGCCCCTCGGGCGCACACTCCGCATTCCGGCCGAACCGGACATTCCGCTCGCCGGCCGTCGACGAGCCGGCGGAAACGCTCGATGCCCGCCACCGCGGGGTGACGGGCATCGGGAGATCGATCTACTTGCCGAGTTTACGACGCTGCACTCGGGTGCGGCGGAGCAGCTTGCGGTGCTTCTTCTTCGACATGCGCTTGCGGCGCTTCTTGATCACAGAACCCATCTGGGTTTTCCCTCACGTTCTCTCTAGCGTTCCTGCGCGCACGCCGGTGACGTACGCCTGTTGTCGACGCTGGGCCTCGTGGTGACGAGCTCAGCGCCTCACGACACCGGGTGGCCGGTACGACGACAAGCAATCCTACCGGGGCGGGTTTCGATCGGTGAAACCGAGGTCCGCTCCGGGTTCGATTGCGGTCGTCGACCGCTCAGCCGACGTCGAAGTAGGACGTTTCCAGGTAGTCGTGCACAGCCTTGGCGTGCACCCGGAACGAACGCCCCACTCGCACGGCGGGCAGTTCCCCGCTGTGCACCAGCCTGTACACGGTCATCTTCGACACCCGCATCAGCGCCGCCACCTCGGCGACGGTGAGGAACTGGGTGCCGGAGAGAACCGACTGACCGTCCTCGGGTTGACCCTTCGACGGTTTGCTTCCAGATACCATTACACACCTCCGGCACGTCCCGCGCCGCCGGCTTCCCCTCCGGCGGAACAGACACGCACGTGCTCGATCGAGCTTAGCGTGACCAATGGTTCCCGTGCGACGATGCGCGCGACGAATTTCCTCAATCCCCGGACGAACCGAGGGCCGCGGAGCGGTCCCGGGCCGCCGCGAGCGCCTCGTAGAACGCCGTCCGGACGCCGCCGCGCTCGAGTTCCCGGATCGCCGCCGCGGTGGTTCCGCCCGGCGATGTCACCGCTGCACGCAGGTCGGCGGCGTTCTCCCCCGACCGGGCGAGCATGGCCGCCGAACCGGTCATCGTCTGCACCACCAGCTCGGTGGTGGTCGCCCGCGTCAGGCCCAGAGCGACGCCCGCATCGATCATCGCCTCGGCGACGAGGAAGAAGTACGCCGGGCCGGAACCGGACACGGCGGTGACCGCGTCGATCTGGGACTCGGGAACCACCGTCACGGTACCCACGGACTCCAGGATCTCGCGCGCCAGCGCCAGATGGTCGGGCTTGACGTGCCGGCCGGCGGCGATCACGCTCGCACCCTCCCCCACCAGCATCGGGGTGTTGGGCATGACGCGCACGACCGGCGATCCGGCGGGCAGCTTGTTCTCGTACCGCGACGTGGGCACGCCGGCCACCAGCGACATCAGCAGCTTCTCGCGGTCGCTGTCCAGGTCGGCCTTGCCCAGGTCCGCGAGCACCACGTCCACGTCGCCCGGCTTGACCGCGATCACCAGCACGTCGGCGCCTTCGGCCGCGTCGGCGATCGAGTCGGTGACGCGGATCGAGTACTCGGTGGCCAGCTCCTCGGTCCGGGCCGGGAACTTCTCGACGACCACCAGATCCTTGGTCGCGAATCCACTCTGCAGCAGCCCCGAGACCAGCGCCTCGCCGATCCTGCCGCCACCGATCACCGCAATTCTCGTCATGGGCAACAGCCTGCCACGACCGTTGTCGTGCCCCGCATCGCCCCGACGATCAGCGCGGGATCATCGCGAGCTGGCGGCTCTGCACGACGACGGCGCCGGTGGCGTCGACGACGGTGTGGTCCTCCTCGAACCAGGCGTTGCCCAGGACCGTGCTGTCGGCCATGATCCGCAGCCAGCCGGGCGCCGGCAGTCGCCGCAGGTAGGCGGTGAGCTGCACGGTCGGAGCCCAGCCGAACAGGCCGCGGTTCATCGTGACCGGGGCCGAGATGTCCCCGGCCATCAGCGCGAACAGCACGGCGGTGTCGACGTCGGCCTCGTCCCCCGGCCACGGCCGCGCCCACATCCGCACCACCGGTTCACCCTGCTCTCCCGCGAGGAAGCGGGCACTGGTCTCGTCCACGACGAGGTCGGCCCCGCCGCACAGGTTCACCACCTGCGCCATGGGATGGCCGGGACCGATGAGGGGCGCGCCGGCGGGCGGCTGCACCGGCAGCCCGGTGACCGGGTGCGGCGCGGTGTATCGCGGCTCGCCCGCGTCGGGCTGCCCGAGCGTCACCGAGGCACGGACCGCGATGCGGTCGCCCTGAGCCAGCTCCACGTCGACCAGACCGACCTGCTTGCCCAGCTTGCGGACGGTGGTGGTCAGCTGCACGTCGCCGGGGTCGGGGGCGGCGACGAACCCGACACTCACCGCGAGGGGCTGCACGGCCGGATCGGACCCGGCGGCCTGCAGCGCCGACCGGGCCGCCGCGGCGCACACGGCGAGCATGCAACCGCCGTGCACCTTGGGGCCGATCGTCCAGACGGGGGCGATGTGGGCGAGCCAGCGATCGTCGCCGGCGGCGTCGAGTGTCGTCAGGTCGCGGAACGGGTGGTTCTCGGGATCGGGCACGGCGTCGGTCACTGCTGCTCCTGGGAATCGGCGACGGGGCTGTCGGGGGAACCGGGTGGGAAGAACTCGGTGAAGCGGCGGGCGGCAAGGTGCTGGTGCGCGAGGCGGCGCATCGCGGTGAGGACGGATTCGTACAGGGCCGTGCCGAGGACCGCCGCCTCGACCGTCGCATCCCGGGACCGGGTGGGCAGCAGGTCGAGGTCGAGCTCGGCGATGCCGAGCACGTGCCGTCCGTAGACGTCGATGCGCTCGTCGCTCATCGCCAGGCCGGCGGATTCGAGGGCGGCCAGGGCTCGCTCGAGCTGCGCGACGGCCGCGAACCGCGGGTCGTAGAGCTGGCCGAGCCGCTCGAGGACGCGCCGGGCACGCGGATAGTCGCGGGGTTCGGGCGCGTCGTCGTCGGGCGGGTAGGGCGGCAGCGCGGCAATGGCCCGGCCGAGGGCGACGAACAGCGACTCGTCGGTGCCGTCGAGGAGACGGACGATCTCGCGGATGCGCGGCAGCGGCAGCCCCTGGGCGGCGAGCGCACGGATCAGGGCGAGGCGGCGGACGTGCCGCTCGTCGTACCGGGCCTGGGTGGCGCTGGTCGCCTCGCCCGGCATCAGCAGGCCCTCGCGCAGGTAGTACTTCACGGTCGCCAACGGGACGCCGGTGCGGGCCACCAGTTCCGAGATCCGCATTGCCACCTCCTCTTGACATCGGATAGTACAACTATCCAGTATTGGATATTGCAACTATCCAATTGTCTGCGAGGAGGACCTCGTGCATCCCGTACTCGTCATCGCCCTCGGCGCCACCCTGCTCACCGTCGCCGGGATCGCCTTCGGCGGCACGTTCCTGCTGCGCGTCACCGGCGGGCGGGTGCCGGCCAACGAGTTGCAGAAGGCCTTCTTCCGGGCCGGTCACGCCCACGCCGGCGTCCTCGTCACCCTGGGATTGCTCGTGGCGGTGCTCACCGACGCGGTCGGCGCCTCACCCGGATGGGCCGCGGCCGGCGCGCTCGCCGTGCTCGGCTCGGCGATCCTGATCCCGGCCGGATTCTTCCTGTCCGTGCTCGGCCCCGACCCCCGGCGGCCGGGCGCGATGATCGCCTCGGTGTGGCTCGGCGCCGCCGCCCTCGTCGCCGGGGTGACGATCTCAGGCGTCGTGGTTCTCGGCGCCGGGATCGGCGCCCTGGCCTGACGCGCGAACCTGCTCGATCGCCGTCGAACGCGGATGCTCGGGCCCGGTGGTGATCGCCAGTCGGGGGGCGCGGTGCAGATGCTCGCGCGCGAAGGCCAGCGCCTGGGCCAGCGCCCGTGCCCGCGCGGACCGGGTACGCGCCCCCTGGGTGCTGACCTCCAGGACGACGTGCCCGGAGAAGTCGCTCTCGGCGAGGAGCCGGCACACCTGCTCACACGGCTGGCCCCCCTCGCCCGGGAGCAGATGTTCGTCCGTCGAAGCACCGTGGCCGTCCGCAAGGTGCAGATGGGCCAGACCACCGCCCATGCGCTCGGCGAGCGCCACCGCGTCCATCCCCGCCGTGGCGGTGTGCGAGAGGTCCAGCGTGTAGTGCGCGAAGCCGGTGTCGGTGGGATCGATCGACGGGCTGTAGGCCGACACCGCCCGGCCCGGCCCGCCCCGCTTGCGCATGCGCTGGGCGGTCCGGTCGCGGCCGCCGAAGAACACGTCGGCGCGCATCGGGTACATGTTCTCCACCGCGACGACCACGTGACTGCGGTCCTCGAGGTCCGCCACCTGATCCGCGAAGCCGTCCGCGTAGCGGCGCTGCCACCGGAACGGCGGATGCACCACCACCGACGTGGCACCGAACGATTCCGCCGCCCGCACCGACCGCTCGAGCTTCGCGGCCGGGTCCGAGCCCCACACGCGTTGCGAGATCAGCAGGCACGGCACGTGCACCGCCAGCACCGGTACGCCGTACTTGCGCACCAGCGCCTGCACCGCCCGCACGTCCTGGCTCACCGACTCGGCCCAGATCATCAGCTCCACGCCGTCGTAGCCGAGTTCGGCCGCATAGCGGAAGGCCGCCTCGGTGTTCTCCGGATACACCGAGGCGGTCGACAACCCGACCAGGATCTCTCGCGAAAGGACGCTCATGACGACGTGCGGATCAGCCGGTGGGCAGCAGGAACAACAGCGGACCGAACGTCACGAAGGCGCCCACGGCGAGAGCGATGAGCTGGCTCGTGATGTCGTCGGTGCGGCGGAGGATGCGCACCATCGCCACCAGGCCGACAATGACCAGAAGTGCGAGCGCGAACGCCACCCACGGCAACGCGTCCCACAACTGTTCGAAGCCCTTGAACAGCAGCGCGCCCGCGATGATCGCGACGACGCCCTCGCCGATCAGCCGCACCCACTGACCGATCGCGCCGCGCGGCTCACCGGTGTCGGACGGGGCCTCGTCCGGCTCCGCCGCGGCCGGGGTCTCCGCCGGGGCGGCAGTGCCGCGGCGACGGCGTGACCGCGCGGACCGCTCCTCCGGCTTCTCCTCGTCCGGCTCGTCCGCGGCGACGGGCTCGCCGATCGTCTCGGTGTCGCCGTCGGCGGTGTCGTCACCGTTGCCCCGCAGGTCGCTCGCGGGCCCGGACAGCAGCCTCGGCTCGGGGGCGTCGGCGGGCCGCGCCGGCGCGCTCGCGGTCACCTCGGCGTGGGCCCGCGCCCGCCGCGGCAGGACGGCCGGGCGGATGATCTCGGTCGGCGACTCGACCTTCACCGGCTGCACCCGCTCGGCGGCTGCCGGCTCCTCGCGCGTCCGGGGCGGCGACGGCGGGACCTGGGTCTCCGGCTCGACCTTCGGCGCCTCGAGTGCGAGGGGCTCGACCTTCGGCGTCGCCGGCACCACGGGCCCCGCCTTCGCCGGCACGACGGGCTGCGCCTGTGCCGGCACCACGGGCCCCACCTTCGGCTTCGCCGGCACCACGGGCTCCGCCTTCGCCGGCACCACGGGCTCCGCCTTCGCCGGCACGAGGGACTCCGCCTTCGGCGCCGCAGGCGGGGCGGACACGGCCGGCTCGGCCACCGGAGCCTCGGCCTCCGGGGCCTCCGGGGCCTTCGTCTCCGGAGGCTCGGTCGGCTCGGGCTCCGGAATACTGACGGGAATCTCTCCGGTCAGTTCCGCGACCGAGATTCCCCCACTGACGCCGCGGCGGCGACGTCCGCCGGCGCGGGAATTCACCTTCTGGCCGTTCCGGGCCAGCAGCTCCGCGACGGAGATCTGCCCGGTGTCGGTGCTGTGACCGTCCGTCATTGCGAAACCACCATCAATTCGCCCCCCATCTCGGTGTCGAGTTTGCGGAGGATGAGCCCCTCTCGCAGGGCCCAGGGACAGATGTCGAGCGTCTCCACTCCCAGCGCGCGCATGGCGGCCTCCGCGACCAGCGCACCGGCGACGATCTGCTGCGACCGGTCGGAGCTCACGCCCTCAAGCTCGGCACGGTCCGCGGTCGTCATGCGGGAGATGAACGCGATGAGCTGACGCAGCCCGGCGGCGGTCAGGGTGCGCCGCACGCGCGGGCCCGCCGACGACGGGGCGGCACCGGTCAGCCGCGCCAGGGTGCGGAAGGTCTTCGAGCTTCCGACGCACAGGTCGGGAACGCCGGCCGCACGAAGCTCCTGGGCGGGCCGGACGAGCTCGGCGTCGAGCCAGTCCCGCAGCACCGCGACGCGCCGCTTGCCGGGCGGGTCCTCGCTCAGCCAGTCCCGGGTGAGGCGACCGGCGCCGAGCTGCAGCGAGAACGCGCAGTCCGGGTCCTCGTCGCCGCCGAAGGTCAGCTCGAGGGAGCCTCCGCCGATGTCGAGGCACAGGATGCGTCCCGCGCTCCAGCCGTACCAGCGCCGGACCGCCAGGAACGTCAGCCGGGCCTCGTCCACGCCGGAGAGCACCTCGAGTGCGACGCCGGTCTCGGCGCGGACGCGACGGAGAACCGCTTCGGAGTTGTTGGCGTCGCGCACCGCGGAGGTCGCGAAGGCCATCAGCTCCTCGCACCCGGAGGTGCGGGCGATGCCCGCGAAGTCGGCGACCGTCTCGACCAGCCGGTCGGCGCCCTGCGGGGTGATGTCGCCGCGGTCGTCCGTGTTCTCGGACAGGCGCAGGGTGGCCTTCGTCGAACTCATGGGGGTGGGATGGCCACCGCGATGAGCGTCCACCACGAGCAGATGGACGGTGTTGCTTCCGACGTCGAGTACCCCTAGGCGCACATACATACGGTACTGGGTCTACCGTCGGGTCCTGTGACAGCAGGTATGCCCGGCGCCGCACACAAGCAGGTCCCGGCCCCCGAAGTTCCCCTCGACTTCCCGCGCGAATGGGTCGAGTTCACCGACCCGGACAACAGCGAGCACGTCGTCGCCGCCGACCTGACGTGGCTGCTCTCCCGCTGGACCTGCGTGTTCGGCACGCCCGCGTGCCAGGGCATCATCGCCGACCGCCCGGACGACGGGTGCTGCTCCCACGGGGCGTTCCTGTCGGACGACGACGATCGCGCCAAGCTGGACGCCGCCGTGAGACATCTCACTCCCGAGGACTGGCAGTTCATGGAGAAGGGACTCGGCAAGAAGGGCTACCTCGAGGAGGACGACCTCGAGGACGAGCCGGCCCTGCGCACCCGCCGCTACAAGGGTGCCTGCATCTTCCTCAACCGGCCCGGTTTCGCCGGTGGTATCGGCTGCTCGCTGCACAAGATGGCGCTGCGGCGCGGCATCGAACCCCTCGAGGTGAAGCCGGACGTGTGCTGGCAGCTGCCGATCCGCCGGACCCAGGACTGGGTCGAGCGCCCCGACGGCACCGAGGTGCTGCGCACCGTCGTCACCGAATACGACCGGCGCGGCTGGGGCGAGGGCGGCCACGACCTGGACTGGTACTGCTCCGGATCGCCGGACGCCCACGTGGGCGCCTCGCCGGTGTGGCAGTCGTACGCGCCGGAACTGCGCGAGCTGATCGGCGATGCCGCCTACGAGGAGCTCGCGCGGCTGTGCCGCCGCCGCGAGGGGCTGGGCCTGATCGCCGTGCACCCCGCGACGACGGCCGCCGCCGAGCGGACGCCGGAGCCCGCCCCCTACCCCTCGAGCTTGTAGCCGAGGCCGCGGACGGTGACCAGGTGCTGCGGCTTGGCGGGATCGGCCTCGATCTTCGAACGCAGCCGCTTGACGTGCACGTCGAGGGTCTTGGTGTCGCCGACGTAGTCGGCACCCCAGACCCGGTCGATGAGCTGGCCGCGCGTGAGCACCCGGCCGGAGTTGCGCAGGAGGTACTCGAGCAGGTCGAACTCCTTGAGCGGCAGGGTGACCGGTTTCCCGCCCACGTGCACGACGTGCCGGTCCACGTCCATCCGCACCGGCCCGGCCTCGAGGATCCCGTCGTCCTGTGCGGACTCGGCGTCGCTCTCCCCGCCGCGGCGCAGCACCGCGCGGATCCGGGCGATGAGTTCACGCGCCGAGTACGGCTTGGTGACGTAGTCGTCCGCTCCCAGCTCGAGGCCGACGACCTTGTCGATCTCGCTGTCGCGAGCGGTCACCATGATCACCGGCACGCCGGACCGGCTGCGCAGCTGCTTGCACACGTCGGTGCCGCTCATGCCGGGCAGCATCAGGTCGAGCAGGACGATGTCCGCGCCGGCCCGGTCGAACTCCGCGAGCGCCGACGGTCCGTCGCCGACGACGGTGGTGTCGAAGCCCTCCTTGCGCAGCAGGAACGCGAGCGGATCCGCCAGCGATTCCTCGTCCTCCACGATCAGCACACGCGTCACTGCTGGTCCTCCGTACCTTCCGTTACCTGGTGCATCCGGCTCGCTTCCGTTTCTCGTCGTGGATGTCGGCGTGGTCGTCACCGCTCCGCCGTCAGCGCCGCCCCGCCCTCGCGGCGAGGGGAGGCGACCTGCGACTCGCGGGGGTCGGCCGAGTGGGCGGGGATGAGGAGCGTGAACGTCGATCCGGTTCCCGGCTGGCTCCACAACCGGATCTCCCCGTTGTGGTTGGCGGCGACGTGCTTGACGATCGCCAGGCCGAGACCGGTGCCGCCGGTGGCGCGGGAACGGGCCTTGTCGACCCGGAAGAACCGTTCGAAGACGCGCTCCTGGTCCTCCTTCTCGATCCCGATGCCGCGGTCGGTCACCGCGATCGCCACCTTGCCCGCGCGCAGGGACCGGCTGACCGAGACCGGCGAGCCCGGGGACGAGTAGGCGACCGCGTTCTCGATGAGATTGGCCAGGGCGGTGACGAGCAGCGTCTGATCGCCGAGGACCTCGTAGCCGCTGGGGGCGTCGGTGGTGACGGTGATCTGCGCGTTCTCGGCGGTCAGGCGGGTGCGGCGCAGCGCCTCCTCGACGACGTCGTCGACCTCGACCACCTCGAGGTTCGGGAGCTTCTCGGCCCCCTGCAGACGCGAGAGCGCGATCAGTTCGGTCACCATGTTGCCGAGCCGGTTGGCCTCGCTCTGCAGCCGGGTTCCGAAGTGCCGCACGGATTCCGGGTCGTCGGCGGATTCGAGCAGGGCCTCGGCGAGCAAGGCCATCGCGCCCACCGGCGTCTTGAGTTCGTGGCTGACGTTGGCGACGAAGTCCCGGCGCGTGGCCTCCATCCGGACCTGCTCGGAGTCGTCGTAGGCGTAGAGCGCGACGAAGCGTGCGTCGTCGTCGAGCAGGCGCCGCGCGACGCAGCGCACCGCGACGCGCTCGCGACCGCGCGGGCTCTTCGCGGTGAGGTCGAGCTCGGCGGGCTCACCGGTCTCGAGGACCCGGGTGGCGGCCGCCCAGGCCGAGTCCTCGACGAGCCGGTTGCGGACGAGGCCGAGTTCCTCGGCGCGCGGGTTGAACAGGATGACGTCGTGGAACCGGTCGACGACGGCGATGCCCGTGTCCGCGCCGTAGACGACGCGGTCGAGCACCTGGGCCATGGTCAGGTCGGCGTCCGTGCGGTCGGTGGCCCGCCCCCGGAGGAGCCGCATCAGCACGATCGCGAACACGGCACCGAGGACGGCGGCCCCGGCGAGCAGCACGGCCTGCACAACAGTCACGTCTCGAATCGTACGTAGGCACGGCGGGACGGTGACAGCGGGTCGGGGCATTCCGCCGCACGTCACGCCGCATGTTCGCGGCATTTGCCGCGTGTTCACCGGCCGTTTCCCGGGGGCCGCGGGACGGCTGCCCGCGGCCCCCGGAGGGACTACCGTCCGCCCTGGCCGGCGACGGCGGCGGCACCGGCCGCGGCCGCCTCGGGATCGAGGTACGTGCCGCCCGGGTTCAGCGGGCGCAGGTTCTCGTCGAGGTCGTAGCGCAGCGGGATGCCGGTGGGGATGTTCAGCCCGGCGATCTCCTCGTCGGAGATCCCGTCGAGGTGCTTGACGAGGGCGCGCAACGAGTTGCCGTGGGCCGTGATCAGAACGGTCCGGCCGGCCCGCAGGTCCTGGGAGATGGTCTCCTCCCAGTACGGGATCAGGCGCTCGACGACGTCCTTCAGGCACTCGGTGAGCGGCACCTCGTCGACGTCCGCGTACCGGACGTCGCTGTCCTGGCTGTACTTGCTGCCGGGCTCGATCGGGGGCGGCGGGGTGTCGTAGCTGCGGCGCCACAGCATGAACTGCTCCTCGCCGAACTCCGCCTTGATCTCCGCCTTGTTCTTGCCCTGCAGCGCACCGTAGTGCCGCTCGTTCAGGCGCCAGTCACGCACGACCGGGATCCAGTGCCGATCCGCGGCGTCGAGCGCGTAGTTGGCGGTGCTGATCGCGCGGCGCAGCAGCGACGTGTACAGCACGTCCGGCAGGAGACCGTGCTCCGCGAGCAGCTCGCCGGCACGCTTGCCCTCGGCGATCCCCTTGTCGGTCAGGTGCACGTCCACCCACCCCGTGAAGAGGTTCATCGCGTTCCATTCGCTCTCGCCGTGGCGGAGCAACACAAGTGTTCCGTTGGTCATGGGCCAATCCTGGCACGCCCGGGCGGCGGTGCCACGTCCGCACCGTTCGGCGAATCCGCCCCGCGGGCCGCACACATCGGATATATGTGACAACGGTTGTTTTCAGAACGACGTCCGGATCGGGGGATTCTCGTGTTCGACACCCGGCTTTCCCGCCGCACCTTCCTCACCGCCCTGGGCGCGGTCGCGGTCGCGCCCACGACCGCTCACGCCGCACCGCGCTCGCCCGCGCTGCGCTCGGGGGGCCGGCGCGTCGCCGTGCTCGGCGGCGGGATAGCGGGCCTGACGGCCGCCCACGAACTGATCGAACGCGGCTTCGAGGTCACCGTCTTCGAACCGACCGCCCTCGGCGGCAAGGCCCGCAGCATCCCGTCGCCGGGCACCGGGTCCGGTGGACGCGCCGACCTGCCCGGCGAGCACGGCTTCCGCTTCTTCCCGGGCTTCTACCGGCACATCCCCGACACGATGCGGCGGATCCCCTTCCCGGGCAACCCGAACGGCGTGTTCGACAACCTCGTCGCCGGATCCGCCTTCCGGATGGCGATCCCCGGCGGGCCCGACCTGACCGCCCCCGCGTCGATCGCGCCGCTGCGCCCCGACGTCCTCGACCCCGCCTCGCTGCAGGAGTCCCTGGCCGCCGCCTTCTCCCTCGGCGGCGCGATCCCCCCGCACGAGCTGGCCGTCTTCACCCGCAAGCTGGTGATGTTCCTGACCAGCAGCCTCGAACGCCGCCACGGCCAGTGGGAGCACCAGACGTGGTCGCAGACGCTCGAGGCCGACGGCAAGTCGCCGGCCTACCGCAACATCCTCGTCTCGGCGCTGACCCGGCAACTGGTGGCCGCCCGGCCCACCGTCGCGTCCACCCGCACCATCGGCATCATGGGCCAGGCGTTCGTGTGGAACGCGATGGGCACCGTCCCCGAGTACGGTCACCTGGACCGGCTCCTCGCCGCCCCCACGAACGAGGCCTGGATCGACCCGTGGTCCGCGCACCTGCGCGCCCTCGGCGTTCGATTCGAAATGGGCTGGGCGGCCGAGGCTCTCGACATCTCCTCGGGCTCGATCACCGGAGTACGGCTGGTGGACGGCGGCGGCACCCGCGCCGTCGCCGAGGCCGACTGGTACGTCGCGGCGATGCCCGTGGAGCGGGCCGTGCCGCTGTGGTCACCGCGGATCGTCGCCGCCGATCCGCGGCTCGGAGCCATGCGGAACCTGCAGACGGACTGGATGGTGGGCATCCAGTACTTCCTGCGCCGGCCCACCCCGATCGCCGACGGGCACGTCGCCTACCTCGGCTCGCCGTGGGCCCTGACCTCCATCAGCCAGGGCCAGTTCTGGCCCGGGGACTTCGCCGCCCGCTACGGCGACGGCAGTGCCCACGACTGCCTGTCGGTGGACATCTCCGACTGGGACACCCCCGGCATCCTCCACGGGAAGACCGCGAAGGAGTGCACCGCCGAGGAGATCGCCCGGGAGACGTGGGCGCAGATGTCGGCGTGCCTCGACGACACCGGCACCGGCGTCCTCGACGAGAACGACGTCGTCTCGTGGTTCCTCGATCCCGGCGTCCGGTGGGACGCCGCGCAGGCCCGCAACACGAACGACACTCCCCTGCTCGTCAACACCGCCGGCTCGTGGGCCGACCGTCCGGACGCGCGCACCGCGATCCCGAACCTCTTCCTCGCCGGCGACTACGTCCGCACCGACATCGATCTCGCGACCATGGAATCGGCCGGCGAATCGGCGCGGGCGGCCGTCGCCGCGCTGCTCGAGGCCGCCGACTCGCCCGCCGCACCGCCGGCGCGGTACCGCCTGCACGAGCCGCCCGAGCTCGAGCCGATGCGGCGGATCGACGCCGACCGCTACCGCGCCGGGCTGCCGCACATCCTCGACGTGTGACGTCGGGCGCGCGCTGCCCGGCGGCGAGAGGGTCCGGAGCGTGGTCCCGTCGGCACGGAAGCAGGATGCGGCGAACGGGCACGCGCCGGAGGCGGATTCGGACATACTTCCCTCGAACGCGACGAAAGGGTATGCCCGATGAGCGAGACCTCGGTCCTGGTGGTCGGCGCCGGCCCGGTCGGACTGACCGCCGCGCTGGAACTGCGCCGGCGCGGCGTCGACGTCGTGATCGTCGATCGGCTCCCGGAGCCGCCGCAGTACGCCAAGGCGGTCGGTATCCAGCCGCGCACGCTCGAGGTGTGGGACGCGATGGGCGTGCTCCGGCCGTCGCTCGACGTGTCCGCGCCGATGCACGGGCAGCTCGTGTACGTCGACGGGCAGGAGGTGATGCGCCTCGAACTCGCACTGCCCGAGGACGTGCCGTACCGATTCGTCTGCATGCCCCAGTACGCCACCGAACGGGTGCTGACGCAGGCCCTGGCCGAGCACGGTACCGTCGTGCGCCGCGGCGTCGAACTGACCGGCTTCGACCGGACCGCGGACGGCGTGGTCGCCGCCCTGCGCGACGGCGAGGACACGACGCGGCTGGCCGCCCGCTATCTGGTCGGCTGCGACGGCGCGCACAGCGCCGTGCGCAAGGGCCTCGGGGTGTCCTTCGACGGCGACGCTTTCCCCGAGGAGTACATGCTCGCCGACGTCGAACTGGACTGGTCGATGCCGGCCGGTTACGGCATCCGCGCGTCGACGCGGACCGACGGCACGACGACGGACATGATGGTGTGCATCCCGCTGCCCGGCGACGGCCGCTACCGCCTGTCGACGTTCGTCGCGCCGGACCTGGCGACGTCCGCGCCCGGCGTCGGAACCGTCGCGCACGGACTCGAGGGCGGGCGCCGGCCCACCCTCGGTCACATCCAGGCGGTGCTCGACCGGCTGGCGCCGGAACCGACGCGGGCGAGTGCCCTGCGCTGGTCGTCGGTGTTCCGGATCAGCCACCGCCTCGCCGGGAACTACGGTGGGGGCCGGGTGTTCCTGGCCGGGGACGCCGCGCACATCCATCCGCCCACCGGGGCGCAGGGCATGAATACCGGCATCCAGGACGCCTACAACCTCGGCTGGAAGCTCGCGCTGGCGGTGCAGGGCCGCGCCGCCGACGGCCTGCTCGACAGCTACGACGCCGAGCGCCGCCCCATCGGGGAGGAGGTGGTGGGCCGCACCGTGCGGCACGCCCGGCAGGGCATCGGGGCCGGCGAGACGGACGCGGCGACCGCGATCGCGCGCGAGGCCCAGTTGCTGCTCGGCTACCCCGGCAGCCCGCTCGTGGGCGGCGACGTGCCGGACGGCGGCGGTCCGGCCCCGGGTGATCGCGCCCCGGACGCGACGGGACTGCGACAGGACGCCGTCGCGTCGCCGCTCCGGCTGCACGAGCTGCTGCGCCACCCCGGTCACACGGTGCTGCTGTGGGCGCCGACGGTGCAGGCGCTGGCGTCCCAGCGGGAGCTGGCCGAGCGGGCGGCGGACCGTTTCGGCGACGCGCTGCGGGCGTACGTGCTCGTGGCGGGACCCGCCGGGACGCCGGCCGACGGCAGGGTGCTGCGCGACGACGCGGGCCGCGCCGCGCAGGCGTACGGGTTCGGCGGTGCCGCCGCGGCCGTGGTGGTGCGGCCGGACGGCTACGTCGGGTTCCGGGCGCAGGATCCGACGATCGAGGCGCTCGCGGCGCATCTCGGCCGGATCCTGCGGCCCGGACGTTAACCGGCTACGCCGTCGGCGTGCGCAGATCCTTGCGCAGGATCTTGCCCGCGGCGGACTTCGGAACGATGTCGATGAACTGCACCCGGCGCACCTTCTTGTGCGGCGAGACGCGCTCGGCGACGAACTCGATGACCTCGTCCTCGGTCAGCTCCGCGTTCGGCTGGCGCACGACGAACGCCTTCGGCACCTCCTCGCCCTCGTCGTCGAGCACGCCCACGACCGCGGCGTCGGCGATCTGCGGGTGGGTCAGCAGCAGCGCCTCGAGCTCGGCCGGCGGCACCTGGTAGCCCTTGTACTTGATCAGTTCCTTGAGCCGGTCGACGATCGTGACGTTGCCGGCCGCGTCCACCGTGGCGATGTCGCCGGTGTGCAGGAACCCGTCGGCGTCGAGGGTCTCCGCGGTGGCCTGCGGGTTGCCGAGGTAGCCGACCATCACGTTCGGGCCCTTGCACCACAGCTCACCCGGCTCGGAGACACCCTCGCCGGTCGGGTACGCGACCTCCTCGAGCGTGCCCGGGTCGACCAGCTTGCACTCCATGTTGGCGATCGTCGGGCCGACCGAGTCGAGCGGCACGTCGTCGCCGTCGAACGGGATGGCGTGGCTGACCGGGCTCATCTCCGACATGCCGTAGCCCTGGCGGATCTTGCAGCCGAGCCGCGCGGACACCGCACCGCCGAGTTCCTTGTCCAGGGGCGCGGCACCCGAGAACACGGTGTGCACGCTGGACAGGTCGAACTGGTCGACGAGGGGGTGCTTGGCGAGGGCCACCGCGACGGGCGGCGCGATGAACACGTACGTGCACTTCTGCTCGGCGACGATCCGCAGGAACTCCGGCAGGTCGAACTTCGGCATCGTCACCAGCGACGCCCGGTTGTACAGGGCCGCGTTGAGCAGCACGGTCATGCCGTAGATGTGGAAGAACGGCAGCACGGCGAGGACCTTGTCGGCGGCGCCGATGCCCATGCGCGGGTTGATCTGGCACACGTTGGCGACCAGGTTGGCGTGCGTGAGCATCACACCCTTCGGGCGGCCCGTGGTGCCCGACGAGTACGGCAGCACCGCCAGATGGGTGGCCGGATCGAACGACACCTCGGGGGCGGGCGCGTTCTCGGCGAGCAGGTCGCGCAGGGACGGGTGCCCCTCGGCGCCGTCGAGCACGACGAGGCGGTCGTCGGCGATGCCCACCTTGGCCGCGGCCTCCTTCGCGTGCGGCAGCAGCGGGGAGACGGTGAACAGGAACGTCGCCTTGGAATCCTCAAGCTGCTTGGCGATGTCCTCGGCGGTGTAGAGGGCATTGATCGTGGTGGCGGTCGCGCCCGCCCGCAGGATGCCGTGGAAGACGGACGCGAAGGCGGGCACGTTCGGCGAGAGCAGGCCGACGACGTCGCCGACCCCCACGCCGCGCGCCGCGAGGGCCCCGGCGATCGCGTCGATCTGCCCGATCAGGGCGCGGTAGTCGGTGACGGCCCCCGACGCGCCCTCGATCAGCGCCGGGCGACCGAGGTCCGCCTCCGCGATCGAACCGAACAGGAAGTCGTAGACACTCAGTGCCGGGATTTCGACGTCGGGAAACGGGCTGCGAAAGCTCATGGGTTCTCCTCGGGAGCAGGACTCTGTGGCACGCCGTGCCAGACGTGCCGGGAGTACGGTACCTGACCGCTGTGAAGGCAGTCACACGCACGCCGGACATTACCGCGTCGGGGGCCGTCGCGTGCCCGGTCGCGCGCGCCCGGACCCAGCCGATCGGGCAGTGTCGGCGCCCGCCCCGGCGCTCTAGGCTCGGCCGGATGACGGACGTCGTGCATTCGCTGGACCCGTTCTCCGGCTGCGCCCCCTCGCCGGCGACGGTCTCGACGGACTGGGACGAGATCCGGGCGTGGTCGGACCAGGTGTACATGCCCTATCGCGTGCGGCCGAGCGGGCGCCTGCTGCGCCCGCGATCGAGCATGTTCTCCGCCGCGATCGGCGACATCGTGCTCACCCGGTTCCGGTACGGGATCCCGGTGACCGTCGACCAGCTCTCGGCCGAGGCCGGCAACATCCTGGTGCTGACGACGATCCGCGGTCACGCCCGGCACCGGGTCGCAGCGGGCGAGGTGGAGATCGACTCCGGCGCCACCTTCGTGGCCGACTGCAGCCGGATCGAGCACCGCGTCGACTTCGACGACGAGCATCTCCAGCTCAACCTGACGGTGCCGCACCGGCTCGTCGCCGACCTCGCCGACCGCTGGTTCGGCGTCGTTCCCGACGACCGTCTGTGGCAGCACAAGTGCGTCGTCGGGGCCGGATCGTCGGGCTGGAACGCGCTGCTCGCGTATGCGGTCCGCGCGATCCGCGCCGATCCGGTGCGCATCGCGCAGGGCCCGCCGGGCGCTCACCTGCAGGAGCTGCTCCTCGGTCACCTCGTCACCGAATGGGCCGCCGCAGCGGGCGTCGCGCTCGACGCCGACCGGCAGCCGGCCGCGCCGGCGTACGTCCGCCGCGCGGAACAGTACATCCGCGAGCACGCCGCGGATCTGCCCACGGTCTCCGAGATCGCCGCCGCCGTGGGCGTCAGCGTGCGCGCACTGTCGGGCGGGTTCCGCCGCCACCTGGACACGACGCCGAACCGGTACCTGAGCGACGTGCGATTGCAGCACATCCGCGACGAACTCGCCGCGGCGTCGGCCGAGTGCACCGTCTCCGCGGTGGCGGCCCGCTGGGGCTACGTCAACATGGGCGTCTTCGCCGCCGCCTACCGTCGCCGATTCGGCGAGAACCCGTCGCGGACCCTCGCCCGGGCCCGCGGACGGTGAATGCCGAAATCCGACAGCGCGTGCCGATCGGAGGTGGCCCACGTCACACCCCTGTCCGTAGCGTCCGCATCCGACGCCGGTGAGCCCACCGGCGGCGGACCCGCGCACAGGAGGAACCGTGACAGACGACTTCGCGAGCACCATGGATGCAGCCCTACGGGAACTCACCCACAGCCCGGGGGGCCTGCCGGGCGTGGTGGCCATGCTCACCGACCGGGACGACGTGGTGTATTCGGGGGTGGCCGGGGAACGGGCGGCCGGGTCCGGCACGGCCATGACCGCCGATACCGTGTTCGCCGCCTTCTCCACGACGAAGGCGATCACCGGCACCGCAGCACTCCAGTGCGTCGAGGAGGGCCTGCTCGACCTCGACGTCCCCGCCGCCCGGTATGTGCCGGAGATCGGGGACCTCCAGGTTCTCGAGGGCTTCGGAACGGACGGCGAGCCCCTGCTGCGCGCGCCGAAACGGGACATCACCACCCGCATGCTGCTGCTCCACACAGCCGGCCTCGGGTACGACTTCTTCGACGAGAACTACCGGCGTCTCGCCGAGGAGCACGGTCAGCCCAGCGTCATCACGGCGTCGAAGGCCGCGCTGCGGACCCCGCTGCTGTTCGATCCGGGCGAGCGGTGGATGTACGGCTCGAACATCGACTGGTGCGGGCTGGTGGTCGAGGCCGTGCGGGGCCGGCGCCTCGGGGAGGTGATGCGCGAACGGATCTTCGAGCCCCTCGGGATGGCGGACACGGCGTTCACCCTCACCGCCGACATGCGCGACCGGCTCGCCGTCGTCCACCAGCGCGGCGAGGACGGGACCGTCGTACCGATGCCCGAGATGGTGCTCCCCCAGGATCCGGAGGTCCACATGGGGGGCCACGGTCTGTACACGACCGTCCCGGACTACCTGAGGTTCCTCCGGATGTGGCTGCGCGACGGGGACGCGCCCGGCGGCCGGGTGCTGGCCGCCGGAACGGTCGCCGACGCGGTGCGCGGCGGTTTGGACGGGCAGCAGATCACCGCCCTGCCGGGCGTGATCCCCGCGCTGTCGAACGATGCGGAGTTCTTCCCCGGGCTACCCAAGAACTGGGCATACACGTTCATGGTCAACGAGGAGCCGGCGCCGACGGGTCGGCCCGCCGGGGCGCTCGGCTGGGCCGGCCTGGCGAACCTGTACTACTGGATCGACCGCCAGAACGGCATCGCCGGTTTCTGGGCTACCCAGATCCTGCCCTTCGCCGACGCCGTCTCGTTCGGGGGATACCTCGACTTCGAGGCCGCCGCCTACCGCCGGTCGGCCGCGTCGCGGATCCGGTGAGAACCCGACGAACCCCGCGTGCGGTGCACGCGGGGTTCGTTCGGCTGCTACGGGCGTGAGCCCGGGCGGTGGGGTCAGAGGTACTGACCGCACACCGGCCACGCACCGACGCCCTGGCCGGCGAGGACGTTCTCGGCGATGGCGATCTGCTGCTCCCGGGTCGCCTGGTCGGCGGTGGGGGCGTACTGCTGGCCGCCGTAGGCGTTCCAGGTGCTCGGCGAGAACTGCAGGCCACCGTGGTAGCCGTTGCCGTTGTTGATGGCCCAGTTCCCACTGCTCTCGCACTGCGCGACGGCGTCCCAGTTGCCGGAGGCGGCGTTGGCGGTGCCGGTGCCGAGTGCGAACGGGGTGACGGCCAGGGCCGCGGTGGCGGCGACGGTGCCGAGGGCGCGCTTGAAGGTGAAGTTTGCCATGATGCGGTTGAATTCCTCTCGCGTCTGCTGGCGAGGCACTGCGGCGGCCGACGATGTCGATCCCGCTGCCCGGATTCGGAGCTGTGCCTCGTCCCTGCCCCTCGATCAGGTATCGAGTTCCGGTCCCGCGGGGCAGAGTCAGCGGCGACGGGCCGGTGTTGCTTGCCCGGTGGTATCGGGCTGATTACGACGCTAGAGACTCATCACGGATCGGTCACGCGCTGTTTTCCGGCACGCCCGTCTCACATTCCAAGATCGGGCGGCAGCGTTTTCCCAGGTGACGTCCGAGTAATCGCCGTTTCGAAACCGTGTAGTTACACGGCCGTTATGTGACCATGCTCACAGTAATATTGTGGCTCGGGTCACCGATATCGCGGCGTTACGGCTGCGCGTCCTCCACCACGAAGGGCCGGCCGTCCTCGATCAGGTGCCGGAAGGGTTCGAGATTGCGGAGCGACTCGCCCCGCGAGACCCGCCACTCCCACTCCCGCTTGATGGAGGTGAGGAATCCGAGTCCGAGAATGACGTTGAAATCGTGGTCGGCGGCCTCGAGCACCTGGCCGAGCACCGTGTCCAGTTCGTCCGGAGTGACCGAGGCCTCCGACATCCGGCCGACGAGGTAGATGTCCCCGATCTTGTCGAGGGTGTACGCGACCCCGTACAGCCGCCGATTGCGGCGGAGCAGGTACCGGTAGACGCCCTCGAAGTTCTCGTCGGGCTTGCGGCACACGAACGCCTCGATGCGCAGGCCGTGGTTGCCGGGACTGAGCAGCGTCGTCGTCTTGAGCTTGTTCTCCCCCGGCAGGTCGACGACGAAGTGCCCACCCTCCTTGCGGGAGAACTCGAGGCCGCGATCGCGCAGCGTCGCCTCGATCGTCTCGCTCAGTCGCTCGCTCACGCCCGTACCCCCGTCGTCCGCCGGATCTTCCACACTCCGCGTTGCCGGCGCAGCGGGAACTCGCCGGTCCCGAGCGAACGGTTCCGCAGCGCACCGGCCTTACGGTAACTGGCGAGCAGACCCTCCGCGGTGTGCTCCCAGGAGAAGTTCTCCGCGTGCAGGGGCGCGGCCGCCGCGAGCGCAGCCCGCCGTCCCGGGTCCGTGACCAGCGCGCGCAGCGCGGCGGCCCAGTCGTCGGTGCGATGGCCGTCGACGAGCAGCCCGGTCTCGCCGTCGCGCACCGCGACGCCGAGGCCACCGACGTTCGCGGCCAGCACGGGGGTTCCGCAGGCCTGCGCCTCGATCGCCACCAGGCCGAACGACTCGGAGTAGCTCGGCACCGCCACCACGTCCGAGGCGCGGTAGACCTGCACCAGCCGCTCGGGTGGCTGCGGGGGCAGGAACGTCACCCGGGCGGCGATTCCGAGCTCGGCGGCCAGTTCGATCAGCGAGTGCGGCCGCTCGAGTCCCGTGCCGGAGGGCCCGCCGACCACCAGCACGCGCAGGGGTACCTCCGGGTCGGCGGACATCGCCGCCGCAGCGGCCCGCAGCAGCACGTCCGGTGCCTTGAGCGGCTGGATGCGCCCGACGAAGGTCACGATCGTCTCGCGGGGGTCGAGGCCGAGGCCCGCCCGGGCGGCCGCCCGGTCCCCCGGCCGGTAACGGGACAGGTCCGCACCCGGCGCCACCACGTCCACCCGCGACGGGTCGGCGCCGTAGCTGCGTTCGAGCTGCGCCGCCTCGTCGACCGTGTTGGCGACGAGCCGGTCGGACTCGGCGACCACCTGCTGCTCGCCGATCTGCCGGGCCGCGGGCTCGGGTACGTCACCGTCGGCGAGCGAAGCGTTCTTCACGGCGGCGAGCGTGTGCGCGGTGTGCACCAGCGGGACTCCCCACCGGTCCCGGGCGAGCCAGCCCACCTGGCCGGACAGCCAGTAGTGCGAGTGCACGAGGTCGTAGTAGCCCTGCGGGTGACGGGCCTCCTCCCGCAGCACCCCGGCCGCGAACGCGCACAGCTGCGTGGGCAGGTCGTGCTTGTCGAGCCCCTCGTACGGACCGGCCGCGACGTTGCGCACGAGCACGCCGGGTGCCGCCTCCTGCACCACGGGGTCGGCCGACGACGTCGCCCGGGTGAAGATCTCCACCTCGACCCCGCGGCGCGCGAGCTGCACGGCGGTCTGCAGAACGTAGACGTTCATCCCGCCGGCGTCCCCGGTGCCGGGCTGCGCGAGCGGCGAGGTGTGGACCGACAGGACGGCCACGCGGCGGGGACGGCTGTTCGACTTCGACGTCACTTCTCCATACTGCCCTGCCGTACATCCCCGCCCGGCTCCGCCCTCCCCTGCGCTCCGGCGCGCTGCGGCTGCTCGACGCGGCACCCCGGCCGTTCAGGAATGCTCGCCGGCCTCGAAACCCGCGACGGCGCGGCGCACCGCCGCGTGGAAGGGGCTCCACAGGAACCAGGTCCCGAACTCGCGCACCAGCGCGGACGGCCCGTGCACCTGCACGCTGCCGTCGTCGATCGCCTCGGCGAGGGTCCGGGTGCCGGCGAAGACGCGCATCAGGGCCACCGGTTCCCCGGTCACGTACAGGTCGACGTCGAACCCCGGCGGCTTGCGGCACACCGACGGCTCGCCCCGGTCCAGGACGATCCACAGGCGAATCGGGGCGGGACCGGTGTAGTCGAACTCGATCACCACCCGCCGCTGCGGCACCCGGTCGCGGTCCACCCGGCGGTGCATCCACCACGTCAGCGTCACCGGGTCGACCTCGGCGGGCACCGGTTCGGCGAACAACCACTTCACCGCCCACTCCCCGATCGCGACGAGGATCGGGGCGAGTTCGCGGCCGGCCGGGGTCAGGCGGTACTCGCAGCCGCGGGCCTGCGGGACCCGCTCCAGCACGCCCTTGCGTTCGAGGTGCCGCAGCCGGGTGGCCAGCAGGGTGCGGGAGATGCCGGGGAGGCCGCGCTCGATCTCGTTGAAACGGGTACTGCCGTAGACCATTTCGCGCAGGATCAGCGGGGTCCACCGGTCGGCGAGCACTTCGCTGCCGATCGAGACCGGACAGTACTGCCCGTACTCGCGCACATCTCCAGAGTAGGTCCAGAACGTGCACTGGGCGGCATCGATCTGCGCCCCTACCGTCGAGACATGACCACCGTAGACATCACCCAGTCCCCCCGCTCCCGCCCCCGCGAGGAACTCGCCGCCCGCGCCGACGAACTGGGCCGGCGGATCGCCCCGTACGCCCGCGCCCACGACCGCGACGGCACGTTCGTCGCCGAGGCCTACGAGATCCTGCGCTCCGAGGGCCGCCTCGCGCTCGCCGTCCCGCGCGAGCTCGGCGGCGACGGCGCGACCGTGCGCGACGTCGCCACCGTGCAACGCACCCTGGCGCACCACTGCGCGGCCACCGCCCTCGCCTCGTCCATGCACCACCACGTCGTGCTCGCCGCCGCGTGGCGGTACCGGCACGGCGCGCCCGGCGCGGACCGGATGCTGCGCCGCGTCGCCGGGGAGGGACTCGTGCTCGTCTCCACCGGCGGCGCCGACCAGACCCGGCCGCGCGGGACCGCCCGGAAGGTGCCCGGTGGCTACCGCGTCGACGGCCGCAAGGTGTTCTGCAGCCAGGCCCCGGTCGGCGACGTGCTCGCCACCATGTTCCCGTACGACGACCCCGACGAGGGCCGCATCGTGCTCAACATGATGGTCCCGATGAAGGCCGACGGGGTGCGGGTCCTCGACAACTGGGACTCGCTCGGCATGCGCGGGACCGGCAGCCACGACGTCGAGCTGACCGACGTGTTCGTCCCGGACGCGGCCGTGGTCGCCCGCCGCCCGTACGGGGTGATCGACCCGCCGTTCCAGCTGGTGCTCAGCGTCGCCATGCCCGTCGTCGCGGCCGTGTACCTCGGGGTTGCCGAGGCCGCGCACGCGCACGCGACCGCGCTCGTCGCCGGGACGCCGCGGGCCGGCGACCCGAGCGTGCGACGCCAGCTCGGCGTCGCGGCCACCCGCCTGCAGGTCGCGTCGTGGGCCCTCGACGGTGCCCTCGACGTCGTCGGCGACGACCCGGTGCCGTCGATGACCACGGTCGCCGCGGTGATGACCGCCAAGGCCGAGATCGCGCGGACCGCGATCGAGGTGTGCGACCTGGCCCTCGACGTCGCCGGGGGCCGCGGCTTCTACCGGTCGAGCCCGCTCGAGCAGTGCTACCGCGACGTGCGCGGGGTCAAGTTCCACCCGCTCACGCCGGAGGAGACACTGCTGCTCGCCGGGGCGCAGGCGCTCGGGTCGGCAGCGGCTACAGCGATCCCGCGAAGCGCGTGACCTCCGCGGCGAACCGCTGCGGGTCCTCGACGAACGGGCCGTGGTCGGTGCCCTCCCAGAACGAGGTCGTCGCGTTCGGCAGCAGCGACGCCGCGTGCTCGGCGGCCGAGACGTCGACGACCGAGTCGGCCGTGCCGTGCAGGACGAGCACGGGCGTGTCGAGGCCCCGCAGCAGCTCGTCGTTGCGCACCGTCCGCGCGAACATCGCCGCCCGCACGCGGGGCGGGGTGCACAGGCTGGTGCCGAACAGCGCCTGTGCCGCGACGCCCTTGCCCTCCCCGGGCCCGGTGAGGGCCGTGCCGAAGGCGCCCAGGGCGCGGATCGCCGTCGCCGCGTCCTCGGACATCGCGTCGGGGACGGCCGCGCGCATGGCCGCCCCGACCTTGCCGCCCTTCTCGCCCCGGCCGATGCTGGTGATCGCGCCGACCAGCACGATCCCGGCGACGCGGTCGGTGCCGTGGGTCGCGAGGTAGTCGCAGATCACCAGGCCGCCGTAGGACCAGCCGAGCAGCACCGCCCCGTGGGCGCCTTCGGCGTCGAGCACGGCCTGCACGTCCGCGGCCCACAGCTTCGACTCGTCGTATCCGGTCTCCGGGGCCCCGGAGTACCCGTGTCCGCGCAGGTCGACGGCGATCACCCGGTGGGTGCGGGCCAGCTCGTCGAGCACGGCCTCGCCCCAGCACCGCGACGACTGGGCCCAGCCGTGCAGCAGGACCAGCGGGCGGTGGGCGGGATCGCCGGTGACGCGGTAGACGATGGGGGTGCCGTCGGAGCTCTCGACCTCGCGGATTGTCATGCGGGTCACCCTAGCCGGGCGAGCCGGGCCACTCCCACCGCGCACGCGCATCCGACGAGCGCGGCCACCACCGCGACCCCGATGCCCGCGCTCGGCCCGGACCGGTCGATGACCTGACCGACGACGGCGGAGCCGACCGCGACACCGACCCCGAGTCCCGTGACCGTCCAGGTGATGCCCTCGGTGAGCCGGCCCGGCGGCACGATCCGCTCGGTCAGGGAGGTCGCGACGATCATGGTGGGGGCGACGGCCACCCCGGCCGACAGGTAGAGCACCGCGAGGGCCGGCACCGTGTCGGCGAGCAGCAGCGGCCACAGCAGGACCGCGACGGCCGCCGTCGCGCCGAGCAGCTGCCGCGTCAGCGGCGCCCGCAGCCGCACCGCCCCGAAGACGAGGCCGCCGAGCGCGGACCCGGTCGCGAACATCGCCAGCACCACGGTCGCGGCGCCGGGCGCGCCCCGCTCGGCGGTGAAGGCGACCCCGACCACGTCGACGACGCCGAAGATCGTGCCCATCGCCGTCATCGCCACCACCAGCACGACGAGCACCGGGATCCGCAGCACGCTCGCGCCGGGTGCCCCCGCGACGACCGGGCGTGCCGGGGGTTCGGTGCCGCGCTGGGCGGCGAGCGCGACCGTGCCGATCACCAGCAGCACCGCCCCGAGCAACGCGCCCGCCTCCGGGAACGCGGCGACGCTCAGCCCCACCGACAGCACCGGCCCGACGATGAAGCACAGCTCGTCGATCACCGCCTCGAGCGCGAACGCGGTACGCAACCCGTCGGTGCCGCGGAGCAGCTCGGTCCACCGGGCGCGGACCATGGCGCCGATCGTGGGCATCAGTCCCGCCGGGACCGCGCACGCGAACAGCAGCGCCTCGGGCGCCTCCCACCGCACCCCCGCCAGCATCGCGGCGGTCGCGGCCGCGCTGATCGCCGCGGCGACCGGCAGGACCCGGGACTGCCCGTGCCGGTCCGCGGCCCGCGAGACCAGCGGGGTGAGCGCCGCGTACGACAGCGCGAACACCGCGGCCAGGGCGCCACCGAGGCCGTAATCACCCCGCAACTGCGAGAACATCGTCACGATGCCGATGCCGACCATCGCGATCGGCAACCGCGCGACGAACCCCGCCAGGCAGAAGGCGGCGGCGCCCGGCGCGGTGAACAGTGCACGGTAGGAGCGCATTCGTGCCAGCATGCAGTACGTGAGCGTGCTGGTGTGTTTCCATGCCCATCCCGACGACGAGGTGTTCACCACCGGCGGGGTGATGCGCCTCGCCGCGGACGCGGGGCATCGGGTGGTGCTGGTCGTGGCGACGGACGGCGCCGCGGGCGAGGTCCCCGACGGGCTGCTCGGTCCCGGCGAGTCCCTGGTGCAGCGTCGCCGCGCCGAGCTCGAGGCGTCGGCGGAGACGCTGGGAGTCGCCCGCCTGGTGCCGCTGGGCTACGCCGATTCGGGCATGGCCGGGGCGCCGCAGAACGCGGACCCGGCCGCATTCTGCAACGTCGACGTGGACTCGGCCGCGGCCCGGCTCGCGGCCGTGCTCGCGGAGGAGAGCGCCGACGTCGTCACCATCTACGACCCCAACGGCGGATACGGGCACCCCGACCACGTGCAGGTGCACCGCGTCGGCGCCCGGGCCCAGGAGCTGACCGCGCACCCGTCGGTGTACGAGGCGGCGATGAACCGGGACCACATCCGTCGCCTGCTCGCCGCCAACCCGGACGTGGGCCCGGACGCGTCGCCCCCGGACCTGGACACGTTCGGCCTGCCGGAGGCCGAGATCACCACCACGATCGACGTGTCCGCGACGATCCCCGCGAAACGGGCGGCGATGCTCGCGCACGCCTCACAGGTCGGTGACTTCGGGCCGATGCTGGCGATGACGCCGGAACAGCTCGCGAGCGCCTTCGGCCTCGAATGGTTCCGCCGGCGCGGCGCGGAGCCGACGCTGCAGGAGAACGCCCTGCCCCTGTGATCGACCCGACCGAAGAGGAGCGCGAATGGGCCACCACGTCGAGCTGAGCCGTTTCGTCGACGCACCACCCGACCGGGTGTGGCGGGTGCTGACCTCCGTCGACTCGGCCCCGCAGATCCTGAGCGGGGTGCAGGGTGTCGAACGGCTCGCGGGCGTCGGCTACGAGGTCGGCACCCGCTGGCGCGAGACCCGCACGATGTTCGGCAGGGCCGCGACCGAGGAGATGACCGTGACGGCCGTGGAGCCGGGGCGGCACACGGCCGTCGAGGCCGAATCCGGCGGTGTGCGCTACCGCACCGAGTTCGACGTGGCCCCCGAGCGGGCCGGCACGACGCTGACCGTGCGGTTCTCGGCCGACGCCGGCCGTCCGGGACGGATCCGGCGGGCGCTGACGGCGCTCGTCGCTCCCCTGGCCCTGCGGGCGACGCGTAAGGCGCTGCACCAGGACCTCGACGACATCGCGGCCGCGGCCCGGGCCGGGATCTGAGCGTCGTGTCGCTGTGCTCGAGCTACCGCGCCACCGGCGCCGACCTGCCCTTCGGTGATCCGCTGACGGCGCACGACGTCGCGATGGAGGGGTACTTCTGGCGGTTCACCCAGCCCGGGACCGGACGGGTGGTGATCGCGCTGTGCGGCGTCAACCGGGCCGCCGACGGGTCGTGGGCGACCCTCGGCCTGGCGGCGCACCCGGGCGGATTCCTGCGTACGACGGCGCATCCGGAGGGGTTCGCCGACCCGCGGCGGCTCGGCGCGTCGGCGGGCACGGCGTTCCGCGGGGAGCCCGACCGGCTGCGCGTGGACCTCGGCGACGACGCACGCCTCGATGTGCGGGTGACGGCGCCCCGGCCGTGGCCCCGCCGCCGGTTCGGCGGATCCAGCGTCTTCCACGCGGTCCCCGCGCTCAACCAGTACTGGCACCCGTGGCTGCTCGACGGGCGAGCCGAGGGCGAGGCCGTGCTCGGGGGCGAGACGTGGAACCTGGACGGCGCCCAGGTGTACGCGGAGAAGAACTGGGGCCGAGGCGGATTCCCGGAGTCGTGGTGGTGGGGCCAGGCGCACGGCTTCACCGACTCCGCCGCGTGCGTCGCCTTCGCCGGTGGGCAGGTCCACGCCGGACCGCTGCGGACCGAGGTGACGGCGGTGGTGGTCGCCCTGCCGGACGGACCCGTGATCCGGCTGGGCAACCCCGTGGTCTCCCCGGTGCGGGCCCACGTCGCCGACGAGCGGTGGTCGCTGTTCGGGCGCGGGCCGCGGTGGACCGTCGAGATCGAGGCGACCGCCCCGCTGAGCGCCGCGCACGTCCTGCCGGTTCCGCTGCCCCTCGAGCGCCGCAACGTGCCCGGCGCCCTCGAGCACCTCGCGGGCTCGCTGAGCGTGACCGTCCGCGACCGCGGCACGCTGGTCTGGGCGGACGAGTCGCCCCTCGCGGCGCTCGAGCACGGCGGTCTGGCCCGCGCGCGGGCCGAACTGGACCGGCGGGGTGCGCCGGCGGACGCGACGGACGGCCCGCCACTGCACGGCGGCTGACCGGCGGCCCCGCATCCGCGCGCCTCCCGGTCGTCCGCGCGTGAAATCGAATCGTCTGCGCGGATAGCCATTCCGTGCGCGTATCAGACCAGCGCCCGGCGCATCGCGCCCAGCGGATCGGAGTACAGCGAACTCAAGGACACCACGCTCGCGGCGTGCGCCTGCACTCGGTCGCCGAATCCGGTGACCCGGACGTCGGCGCCCGACGGCGACGCGAGCGCGCGCGCGACGTGCGGTGCGGCCTCCGGGTACGCGGTGAACGCCTGGCCGCCGAGGATCACCCGGTCCGGGTTGAACAGGTCCCGGAGCATCGCGACGGACCGCCCCAGCACCTGTGCCCGCTCCACGAGGATCTCGTGGGCCTCGTGAGAACCGTTGCGGGCCAGCGCGTACAACGCGGAGACGGACGTGGCGCCCGCGTCGAGCAGGCCGGCGGCCCGCGCCCGGGTCAGCACCGCACGGTCGGCGACGGTGGCCTCGAGGCATCCGCGGGCACCGCAGGCGCACGGCACGGACGATCCGGTGGGCAGGTGCGACACCGAGCCCGGGCCGCCGCGCGGTGTGTGCACCCGGCCGTCGAATGCGATTGCGATACCGACGGTTTCGCGAGCGTAGAAGTACAGGGTGGCGCCCTCGACATCGGCGGTGTCGCGGTCGGGGGTGAGCAGCAACTCGGAGGCGGCCATCGCCTCGACGTGCGCGGCGACGGAAACCGGCAGGCCCAGGCCCCGGCTCACCACGGCCCCGACGGGCGCATCCTCCCAGCCGAGCCGCGGGTGGTCCACGGTTCCGGTGGCCGAATCGACGCGGCCGCCGAGCGCGACGCCCGCCCACAGCGGCGTGCGCCGGTGCCAGCGCGACGCGAAGGCCCTGGCGCTGCTGGTGATCGCCCCGAGCGCCGCCTCCTGGCCGCCGCGCGGGGTGGGGATCTCCACCGCGCCGATCACACGCCCGCGCAGGTCGCTCGCGACGATGCCGGTGACGGCCGCACCGATGTGGATGCCGACGGTCAGGTAGCGCTCGTGGTCGGTCTCGAACGGCACCCGGGGCCGGCCCACGGCACCGGACGCGGTCAGATCCGGCCGCTCCCGGAGCAGGCCCGCGGCGAGCAGCGCCGAGACCTGCCGGTTCACGGTGGCGATGCTCGCGCCCGTCGCCGTCGCCGCCTGGTCGCGGCAGATCGGCCCGCGCGCCGCGGCGACCCGGAACACCGCGGCGGCGGTGCCGTCGGCGACCTTCAGCTCGGGCGGCACGATCTGCACGCGCGTCGTCGATCGCACCCGGGCGGTGGCACTACGGGAACGGACGCCCGATCCGGAGGTCGGACGAATAATATTGGTGGACAGGACATTTGACGTAGCTACTGCAGTCACTGCGGCTCTTCCTCGAGATCGGGTCCGCAGACCCGGGGCGTGGCAGGGAGGCGCCGATCCGCTCGATCGTGAGGCAGAGACCCACCGGCCGACGGCCGGGGGGAAACGAAGCGGGGCGCGAAGGGCGGTGTCAGCGACAACACAGTTCGCGCGCCAGCGGCAGCCGCGAGCCCAGCGCGGCGGTCACGTAGGTGACCCGCGGAGCACGGAGACGGCGAGCTGGCATATCCGCAACCTAGCCGCCGCGCGCCACTGTGTCCAATCCGCACGGCGTCCGATCCGCACGGCGACGCGGCGGCAACGGTCCCGATCACGGTGACGGAAACCCTTACGCCGGCCCGCCGCCGGTGATGAGGTCGACGGCACCAACGTTCGATCTACGAAAGGTCCTCCATGTCCGTGGATTTCGATACCCGCACCGCCTCCGCTCGCGACGTGTCCGTGGTCCGTCTGGGCGGGCACATCGGGGCCCGCGTCGACGGCGTGCGGCTCGGCGGCGATCTCGACGAGGCCACCGTCGAAGCGATCCGGCGCGCCCTGGCCGAGCACAAGGTGATCTTCTTCCGGGAACAGCACCACCTCGACGACGCGTCGCAGTACGCGTTCGCCGAGTTGCTCGGCACGCCGACCACCGCGCACCCGACGGTCACCTCGCGCGGGGCGCACGTGCTCCCGATCGACTCCGACTACGGCAAGGCGAACAGCTGGCACACCGACGTCTCGTTCGTCGACCGCATCCCGAAGGCGTCGATCCTGCGCGCGGTGGAACTGCCCGCCTACGGCGGTTCGACCACGTGGGCTTCCGGGGTGGCGGCCTACGAGGGCCTGCCCGCCCCGCTGAAGACCCTGGCGGAGAACCTGTGGGCCACCCACACCAACCTGTACGACTACGCCGCCGAGAGCGCGGAGCAGCTCCGCGACGGCGCCGACGAGCGGGTCGCCGAGTACCGCGCCGAGTTCCGGTCCGAGTACTTCGAGACCGAGCACCCGGTGGTGCGCGTGCACCCCGAGACCGGGGAGCGGTCGCTGCTGCTCGGCCACTTCGTCAAGGGCTTCGTCGGGCTGAGCGGCCGGCAGTCGCAGGCGCTGTTCCGGCTGCTGCAGGACCACCAGACCCGGCTGGAGTACACCACCCGCTGGAACTGGGCCGCCGGGGACGTGGCGGTGTGGGACAACCGCGCCACCCAGCACTACGCCGTCGCCGACTACGACGGCCTGCACCGTCGCCTGAATCGCATCACCCTCGCCGGGGACGTCCCGGTGAGCGTGCACGGCGAGGCGAGCCGGTCCGTCGCCGGCGACGCGAGCGCCTACTCGGTCGTCGAGGTGCCCCGCCCGCTCGCGTCGTGACGGGCGCCGCGGTCGCGCGGACCCCCGCGCGACCGTATCCGGGGCACCCTAGGATCGCCTGCATGACGATTTCTCCCGATTCCCGCGTGGCCGTCGTCACCGGTGCCTCCTCCGGCATCGGCGAGGCCACCGCCCGAACCCTCGCAGCCCAGGGCTTCCACGTCGTCGTCGGCGCTCGCCGCGTCGACCGGATCGAGAAGCTCGCGGACGAGATCGGGGGCACGGCCCTCGAGCTGGACGTCACGGACGAGGACTCGGTGACCGCCTTCACGACGGTGCTCCCCCGGGTGGACGTGCTGGTCAACAACGCGGGCGGCGCCAAGGGCATGGCCCCGGTCGCCGAGGCGGACCTCGACGACTGGCGCTGGATGTGGGAGACCAACGTCCTCGGCACCCTGCGGATGACGAAGGCCCTGCTGCCGAAGCTCGTCGACTCCGGCGACGGCCTGATCGTCACGATCACGTCGGTGGCGGCGTTCCATGCCTACGACAACGGCGCGGGCTACACCTCCGCCAAGCATGCCCAGGCGGTGCTGCACCGCACGCTGCGCGGTGAGCTGCTCGGCAAGCCGGTGCGCCTGACCGAGATCGCGCCGGGTGCGGTGGAGACCGAGTTCTCCCTCGTGCGGTTCGAGGGGGACGCCGAGCGCGCCGCCAAGGTGTACGAGGGCATCACACCGCTGGTGGCCGAGGACATCGCGGAGATCGTCGGTTTCGTCGCGTCGCGCCCGCCGCACGTGAACCTGGACCAGATCCTCGTGCAGCCGCGCGACCAGGCCGGCCCCATGCGCTTCCACCGCACCGCCGAGTAGGAACCGGTGGGCATCGAGAGGGACGCCGGGCAACGCCGCCTCTCCCCGGGGCCGTTGCTCGACGTGCGGGGCCGTCTCGCCGAGGCCGGCTGGGCCGGCACCGAGGTCCGGGCCTACGACCGGTCCCGGGTCGCGGCACCGCGGTGGCGGATCAAGGAGTGGGACTACTACTGCGTGCTCGCCGACGGCGACGACGGCCCGTTCGGTCTCGCGCTGACCGTCGCCGACAACGGCTACATGGGCCTGCTCGGCGTGAGCTGGCTCGACCTGGCCGGCCGTGCGGACACCACCGAGAACGCGATGATCCCGTTTCCGCTCGGACGGTTGCGGTTGCCCGCCTCCGCGGACGCGGGCGATGTGGTGGTCGACCGGCGTGGAATGCGCCTCGAGTTCCGGCACGAGCGCGGCGCCCGGCGGCTGATCGTCCGGCATCCCGGATTCGCGGGCGGGCGGGGCCTGTCGGGCGAGGTGGTGCTCACCCCGCCCGGTGCCGAGCGGATGGTCGTCGCGATCCCGTTCCCCGGCGACGAGCGGGCGTTCTACTACAACCAGAAGATCCCCGGCCTCACCGCCGCCGGCACCATCACGGTCGGCGGCCGCGAGCACACCTTCGACCCCGCCTCCGCGTTCGGGGTGTTCGACTGGGGCCGGGGCGTGTGGACCTACGACAACACCTGGTTCTGGGCGTCCGCATCGGGACGGCACGAGGGGCGTCCCTTCGGGTTCACCGTCGGCCACGGCTTCGGCGACACCGCCGCCGGAAGCGAGAACATGCTCCTGCTCGACGGCATGGCGCACAAGCTGGAACGGGTGCGGTTCCATCTGCCTCACGGCACCTACGACGGCGCGCCGTGGCGGTTCTCGAGCAACGACGGCCGGTTCGAGATGGGGTTCGAGCCGATCCTCGACCGCGCCGCCGACGTGAACGCCCTCGTCCTGCGCTCGACGCAGCATCAGGTCTTCGGCCGGTTCACCGGCCACGTCACGCTCGACGACGGTGCCCGGCTCGAGGTGCGCGAGCTTCTCGGATTCGCCGAGAAGGTGCGCAACCGCTGGTAGTGCGCCTTGCCTACAGCGCGGACATCGACTGCCAGGTGGGCCAGTCGATCGCCCAGTCGTACAGGTCGCCGTCCGCGGCGGACAGCTCGATCGACGTTCCGGACACCTCGACCGGGTCGCCGTACATCGCCGTCGCGAAGTACTCCTGGGCGTCCCCGAGCGAGAGGTTGATGCAGCCGTTGGTGACGTTGGTCGCCCCCTGCTGGCCGAGGGTCGCGGGGTTGGCGTGGATGAACTCGCCGTTGTTGGAGATCCGCACCGCCCAGCGTTCCCGCACGTTCTCGTAGTACGGCGGGTTGGACATCAGGAAGTCCTCGTGCTTCTCGGTGACCACGTGGACGCCGCTGCGGGTGACGTTGCGGGCTTCGTTGCCCTGCCCGTAGCTCACCGGGATGTCCATGATCGTCACCCCGTCACGCACCACCTGCATGCGGTGCGACGTGGCGTCGGCCACGACGACCTGGCTCCGGCCGACGGTGAAGTCGAGGGTGAGGTCCTCCGCCCCGTAGGCGCCGTCGCCGTAGTCGAGGCCGTAGAGCCGCGCGTCGAGGTGCACCGCCGTGCCCGGCGTCCAGTACTGCTGCGGGCGCCAGTGCGCGCGGGCACCGCCGTTGTCGTCGGGCAGCCACGCCCAGCTGCCGACGGTCGGCGGGTCGGTGCCGACCACCATGGCCTTCTCGACGGCGGCCTTGTCGGTGATCGGGCCGTCGAACTGGACGATGATCGGGGCGGCGATCCCGACCGGCTGCGCGTCGGCGATGTTCAGGTTCGCGGAGACGACCCGGTCGGGGTCGACGGTGTCGAAGCTGCCCTCGACGGCCACGGCCTCGCCGTCGGAGCCGACGGCCGTGCCGGACCAGCGGTAGGTCGCGCCGTAGCCGAGCGGTTCGGCGACGGTGTAGCTGCGGCGGTCGGCGGCGAGGGCGCCACGCACGACGGTGCTCGTTCCGACGTTCGTGAGGGCGACGTCGGTGAGCTCGCCGTCGGTGACCGAGACGCGGATCGGGGTGGTGGGGTTCACGTCGGTGGCGCCGTCGGCGGGGTCGGTGACGATCGACACGACGGGCGCGGTGCCGGTGGGAACCGCGCTCCCGCCGGGGCCCGACGAGCACGCCGCGAGCACCGCGACGAGTGCGAGCAGCCCGAACCACAACAACCGACGACTTCGTTCACCCAGGTGGAGCACTCCGACGAGGGTACGCCCGCCGCGCGGTCGCGTCGCAGCGCGGCGGCAGGTCCGGCAGACCGGCTCTCAGATGAAGCAACCCACGGTGACCGGCTCCGGCTCGAGCCGCACACCGAACGCGTCCTGCACGCCGTCGCGCACCTCCCGCGCGAGGGCCACCAGATCGGCGGTGGTCGCGGTGCCGCGGTTGGTGAGCGCGAGGGTGTGCTTGGTGGACAGCCGCACCGGCGCGCCGGGGCCGGGGAAGCCCTTGCCGAACCCGGCCCGCTCGATCAGCCATCCCGCGGAGAGCTTGGTGCCGCCACCGGCGGGGAACCGCGGGATCCGCACGTCGGGCCCGACGCGTTCCTCGACGGCCGCGAGCACGCGGGGCAGCTCGTCCTCGGCGAGCACGGGATTGGTGAAGAACGATCCGGCGCTCCAGGTGTCGGGATCGTCCGGGTCGAGCACCATGCCCTTGCCCCGGCGCAGGGCGAGCACCTGCTCTCGGACCTCCGCGGCCGGGCGTCGCTCGCCCTCCTCTGCGTGCAGGGCCGACGCCAGCTCCCGGTAGCCGATGGGGGCGCTGGCCCCGTCCGGCCGCACGGCCAGGTCGACCTCGAGGACCAGGGCGTCGTCGGAGTGCTTGAGGACACTGGTGCGGTACCCGAGCCCGAGGTCCTCGGGGCCGATCCACCGGACGTCGCCGCTGGTGCGGTCGAGCAGCCGCACGGCCCTCAGAATCGACCCGACCTCGACGCCGTAGGCGCCGACGTTCTGTACCGGGGTCGCACCCGTGGAGCCGGGGATGCCGGACAGGCATTCGAGCCCGCCGAGGCCCGCCTTCACGGTCAGGGCGACGACGTCGTCCCACCCGGCGCCGGCCTCGGCGCGCACGGTGTCCTCCCCCGGCTCGATCCCGGTGGTCGCGATGCGCACGACCACACCGTCGAACCCGCCGTCGCCGATCACCAGGTTGGAGCCGCCGGCCAGGACGAGGGTGGGGACGCGTGCCGCGTCGAGCAGGCGGACGACCTCGACGAGGGTGTCGGTGGTGGTGCACTCGGCGAGCAGCCGGGCCGGACCGCCGAGCCGCAGCGTGGTCAGCGTCGACAGCGGCACGTCCTCGGACACGACGGCGCCCGCCTCGACGAGTTGGGCCCCAATACGCGGATCAGACACCCGCAAACGGTAGCGTGCCGACCATGGGCAGCCGCATCGACCATTACTCGCACTACGCGTTCCCCGTCGCCACGGTGCACGCGGCGCTCGTCGACGAGAACTACTGGCGGAGCCGCCTGGCGGAGATCGGCGGGCCGGGCGCGACGCTCGAGGACGTGCGCACCGGTGACGGGACGATCGACCTGCACATGACCCAGTCCATCCCGGCCGAGCACCTGCCGAGCTTCGTCACCAACTTCCATCCCGGCGACCTGGTCATCCATCGGCACGAGTCGTGGCAACCGGTGACCGGGGACCGCGCGACGGGCCGCTTCTCCGCGCACGTGGACGGGCTGCCGGGAAAGGTGGACGGCACCTCCACGATGGCGCCGGACGGCGCGGGCACCATCGTCGAGATCGACGGCGAGGCCGAGGTGCGGATCCCGTTCCTCGGCGGCAAGATCGAGGGCATCATCGTCGAGCAGATCGTCGAACTGTTCGACGTGGAGCGCACCTTCACCGCGAAGTGGCTGTCCGAGCCGCACTGACGAGGCCGTTGCGGGACGGTGACGATTTCCGTCGTTCGGTAACGAACCGGTAACCTCGCGTGTCATGGCCCGGCGAATCGACTACTCCGCCCGCTATCCGTACAGCCCGGAGCAGGTGTACGAGGCGCTCTCGGACCGCGCGCACTGGGAGGCGCGCATCGTCGAGATGCGCAAGTACTCCGAGAACCACCTCGCGGAGTTCGAGGTGTCGGACGACGGCATCGACCTGGTACTGCACCACGTCCTGCCGCGCACGGAACTGCCCGAGATCGCCCAGACGGTGATGAAGAAGGACATGGTCATCACCCGTAAGGAGACGTACACCCCCTTCGGCGACACCATCACCGGCAGCTACCAGGCCTCGGTCCCCGCGGGTCCCGGCAGCCTCACCGGCACGATGGAACTGTTCGCCTCGGACGGCGGCAGCACCCTGCGCACCACCTCGGAGGCCAAGGTCTTCCTGCCGTTCATCGGCGGCAAGCTCGAGCAGCTCATGCTCGTCAACCTCGTCGACCTGTTCCGCACCGAGGCGGAGATCACCGCCGGCTGGCTCGCGCGCCGGTTCGGATAGTCCCCCGTGCGCGCCCCGCGCCCGGAAGGTGTCGTCACCCGCGGCACCACGGGCATCAACCGCCTGCGCCGCAGCGACCGCTGGCTGATGCACCACCCCGACGTCGCCCGCGTCCTGCACTCCCGGGACGACGCGCTCGTCGTCGACCTCGGCTACGGCGCGATGCCGGTGACCACCCTCGAGCTGGCCGCGCGGCTGCGCACGGTGCGTCGCCGCCTCCGGGTGGTGGGTCTCGAGATCGATCCCGACCGGGTGGTGCCGGGGCGGGACGGCGTGGAGTTCGCCCGCGGGGGCTTCGAGCTGGCCGGGCTCCGGCCGGTGCTGATCCGCGCGTTCAACGTGCTGCGCCAGTACCCGGAGGAGGCGGTGGCGCCGGCGTGGGATCGGCTGCGGTCCGGGCTCGCGCCCGGCGGGTTGCTGCTCGACGGCACGTGCGACGAACTGGGCCGGCGGTGCGCGTGGGTGCTGCTCGACGAGCACGGCCCGCGCACGCTCACGCTGGCGTGGAGCCCGTTCCACTCGGACACCCCGTCGGACCTGGCCGAGCGTCTGCCGAAGGCGCTGATCCACCGCAACGTGCCGGGGGAACGGATCCACGAGTTGCTGCAGGCGGCGGATCGGGCCTGGGCGTCGGCGGCACCGCACGCGGCGTTCGGACCGCGCGTGCGCTGGCGCGCGACGCTGGACCTGTTGCGCGCCCAGGGCGTGCCGGCGGCATCGCAACGCCGGCGGCTGCGGGACTGCGTGCTGACCGTGCCGTGGGACTTCGTCGCCCCGGCGCAGGCTCAGCCGGCCGCGAGCAGTGCCAGCTCGATGCGGTCCGCGACGGCCGCGGGCTGATCGGCGACCGCGGCGTGCAGCTGCGCCGAGGTCACCCGCCCGATGGCGATGGCGTCGCCGACGAGTTCGTCGAGGACCTCCTGGGAGACCCCACCCGCGGCGAGGTCGACGGCGGTCCGCGCGGGGGTGGTGATGCGGAAGCACCCGACCTGCTCGCAGTCCTGTGCGCGCAGCTGCCGGTGGTGCAGGGCGAGCCGGTTGCTCGGCACGGTTCGCTGGTCGGCCGTCGACAGGTGCAGGAAGCGGGGTTGCAGGTGCCCCATGCCGTGCAGGTCGGCGGCGCTCTGGTGCGAGACCACCGCCGCGCCCTCGTACCAGGCGCACCACTGCGCGAACTCGTCGAACTTCGTGTGCGGGCTGTCCCCGAGCCGGAACAGGTCCGATTCGATCCGGACCCAGTGCCCGGCCGCGATCCGGCCGACGAAGTCGATCGTGGCGATGCCGTGGGCAATGGCCTGGCGCGCGGTGAAGAAGCCCGCCTGCGCGAGCGCGGTATGTCGCAGGGCCTCGTCCGGATCCACCCGGCCGGAGGCGTCGTGTTCAGGTTCCGTCCAGCCCGTCATGCCGCCACAGTACCCGAACAACTGTGTCCCACCTCACACTTTCTGGTAGTGGGACCGCATCTTCACAGACCTTCCTCAGAGTTCTTCGGAACAATCCCGAACCATGACGAACCGGAAGCGCATCCCCTTCGCCACCATCGGCATCGCCCTCGCCGTCGCGCTGGTCGCGGTGCTCGTCGGCGCCGAGGTGTACGTCCGCAACCGTGCCACCAACTGCCTCGCGCAGTCGTTCGAGAGCGAACTCGGCACGAACGTCGACGTGGATCTCGGGTGGAAGCCGGTGCTGCTCTCGCTCGTGGACAAGCAGGTCTCGTCCGTCACGCTCGACAGCGACGACACGGCGTTCGGCCCCGCCCAGGAGATGCAGGTGCACGCCGTGGTCCGCGACGTGGATCTGCGGGAGAGCGCCGCCGGGGCCGGGACCATCGGCAGCTCGAGCGCCGACGTGGTGTGGCCGTCGTCGGGCATCCTCGCGACGGTGCAGACCCTGCCGCTCGGCTCGCTGATCACCGACGTCACCCCGGACGCGAACGCCGGCACCCTCCGCTTCACCGTGGGCGGCGCGGACCTGGTGGAGCTGACCGTGCGGCCGGAGGCCCGGAACGGGGCGATCGCCGTCGAGACGGTGGACGCGTCGCTGTTCGGCATCGGGTTGCCCACGGCACTGGTCGACGGCATCGTCCAGATCCTCACCGAGAGCCTGCAGCAGTACCCGCTGGACATGCAGGCGACGGCGGTGTCGGTCACCGACTCCGGCATCGCGGTGACGCTCGAGGGCGGCGCCTACACGATGCCGGAGGCCCCGGCCGGACAGCAGTCGCAGAACCAGCTCGACTGCTGAGGCCGCGGCCCGATACTCGCTGAGGCCGCGGCCCGGTGCTCACTCCGGCAGGTCGTCGAGCACCGCGCGGGTGCCGGACAGGCCGAGCCGGGTGGCGCCGGCCTCGATCATGGCCAGCGCCGCCTCGGCCGTGCGGATGCCGCCGCTGGCCTTGACGCCGAGCCGGCCGCCCACCGTCTCGGCCATCAGCCGCACCGCGTGCACCGACGCACCCCCGGCGGGATGGAACCCGGTGGACGTCTTGACGAAGTTCGCGCCGGCCCGCTCGGCGGACCGGCACGCCTCGACGATCGCCTCGTCCGACAGCGCCGCCGACTCGATGATCACCTTGAGCACGGGCTCGAACCCGATCGCCTCCCGGACGGTGAGGATGTCGGCGAGCACGGCGTTGAAGTCCCCGGCGACGGCCGCTCCGATGTCGATCACCATGTCGATCTCGGCGGCGCCCTGATCCACGGCGAGCCGGGCCTCGGCGCCCTTGATCAGCGAATGGTGCTTGCCCGACGGGAAGCCCGCCACGGTGGCGACGACGAGTCCGTCCGCCCGCAGCGGCAGCATCGACGGCGACACGCACACCGACCAGACGCCGAGCTCGCGGGCCTCGTCGACGAGCGCGCGCACGTCGGCCCCCGACGCCTCGGGCTTGAGCAGGGTGTGGTCGACCATCGCGGCGACCCGGGCACGGGTGAGGGTGGTCTCCGGCATACCCGTCAGCTTTCCACAGCGATATTCCGTTGCCCGGCCCGACGCCGGTGTCCACACTGCTCTCGTGTTCATCCGACGAGAACTTCCCGCCGACGTCCCCGCGATCGGCGACGTGCACCGCGCCGCATTCACGCCGCTCACCCCAACCGGCGCGGAGCCGGTCGAGCCCGGCCTGGTCGAGGCGCTGCGCGCCGGCCCGGCGTGGCTGCCCCGGCTGTCACTGGTCGCAACGGACGCCGAGGGCACGGTCGTCGGGCACGTGTGCGTCACCCGCGGCACGGTCGACGGCGAGCCGGCGCTGGCCCTCGGGCCGATCGGGGTGCTTCCGGAGTTGCAGCGCGCCGGCGTCGGGGGCGCTCTGATGCACGCGGTGCTCGGCGCGGCGGACGCCCTCGACGAACCGCTCGTGGTGCTGCTCGGGCACCTGGACTACTACCCCCGTTTCGGGTTCGTCCCGGCCGCCGAGCTCGGTGTCGAACCCGACGTGCCCGAATGGGCGTCACACCTGCAGGCCCGCGCGCTCACCGCCCATCGGCCGCAGCTGCGCGGGGTGTTCCGCTACGCGCCTCCGTTCTACGAGATCGGCTAGCCCGAGCGGGCCGTCGGGGCAGCAATCGCGGTGTCGCGATGCGCTCGATTCGGCGTTCCCCGGGGTGGGAGGACTCACGTGTTCTCCGACGCCGCGGACGGCTGTGGTGCTGTGTGCAGCCGATCGAAGAAGTGGGCGAGGGCGGGGCTGATGCTGCGGCCGTGTCGTTCCGAACCGACCCGCCGAACGAGTTCTCGCACAGCGGGTCCGGTATCGAGCACCGGCTGAACCAAACCCGACCGTGCACACTGCTCGAGGACGGGCAGTAACACCCGTTCCGCTTCCGGGAGTGAGCCGACCGTGACAAGGCACTCGGTCAGCAACAAGCGGACATAGAGGGATGCTCTGGGCCGGTCGGTGGCGCTGATCGACTCGGTGAGGATTCGGGCGCGCCGGCACGCGTGTGTCCGGTCACTGTCGGAGCCGGCGGCGAGCAGCAGCCGGATTGCCGCCTCTTCCGTGGTCTCGGCCGTGACCTGGGCGATCCCGTCAGGAACGTCGCTCGGAAGCCCGGGAGGAAAGGTGTCCGGGGAGACCTGCGATATCCCGATGCCCGTCCGGATGCGCTCGTTGGTGATGTACACCGCCAGGCGGGGCAGTTGCAGTGACAGCGCCAGCCGTTCCCCTTCAGCCAGTCGCTCGGCGGCCTGTTCGTGCTGCCCCAGGCGATGCTTCAGGCGAGCGCCGATGACGTACGTGGCGAGCATGAACTCGACGGTTCCGCCTTCGGCGCCGAGGCTGTAGCTCTCGTCGAGCAGGCCTTCGGCCTCGGCGAGGTTTCCCTGTTCGTACAGCAATTCCCCGAGGAGGGCACCGGTGAGCCGGGAGCTGTAGGAATTGTCTTCGTCGGAAGCGGTGGCCAGGTGCATGGCGTGGCGCAGGCTCGTCTCGGCGCCGTCGAGATCGAGTTGTTCCCGTGCGGCCACTGCATCGAGGCAATAGCCGTAGATGACACTGAACGGCCCGGAGGCGCGGCGGTGATGCGGGCGTGCCCATTGCTGCCAGCGCCGGGCCTCGTCGAAGTCGAACCGCTGGATCTCGCGGAACGAGGCCACATCCGCGACACCGCACAGAATCCACGGGCGGAGTCTGTCGGCGCGGGCGATACACGCCTCGAGTGCCTCGTCGAGGTGGTCGAGACGGTCGTCGAAGACGGTGATGGTGGCCCGGATGAGATCGGCCTCGGCTCGGGCGTCAGCCTCTTCGTCGCCGGGCACGGTCGGCAGCACTGCCTCTAGGCGGCTGAGGGCGTCGTTGGCCGCAGCGCGGTGGTGCAGCAGCGCGTGTGCCCAGGCCACCGCCAGCTGCAGGCGTGGCCGCATCGCGCCGGCGGTCGTCGGTAGCTTGGTCTCCAACCCGAGCAGAGTGTTCATCCGGGATTGTTCGAGCAGTGGGATTGCTTCCCGCTCGACCACGTCGATCGCCGCGTCGTCGTCGCCGGCGGCGTGGAAATGATCGACCGCCGCGCTCAACAGGTGTTGATCGGCGAACCATCGGGCCGCGGTCCGGTGCAGTTCGTGCAGGCGTTCCGGGTCGCCTCGTTCGAGCCGGCGGCGTAGATAGTCGGTGAACAGGTGGTGGTAGCGGAACCACTGTCCCTCCTCGTCGAGCCGGGTGAGGAACAGGTCCCGTTCTTCGATGTCTTCGAGCACGGCCTGGGCGTCCCGGCGGCCGGTCAGGGCGGTGGCCAGGGCTGCGCACGTGCGTTCGCTGACCGCGGTGGCCAGCAGGAAGTCGAGCAGGTCCGGTTCGAGGCTGTCGAGGACGTTCTCGGCGAGGTACTCGCCGAGAGCGCGATGCCGGCCCGACAGCTGGCGGATGACCGTCCGGGGGTCACGGTGTTCGCGTATTGCCAGCGAGGCCAGCTGCAGGGCCGCCGCCCACCCGTCGGTTGTTTCCTCGAGCTCGGCAACGTCCTTGTCCTCCATGGTCAATCCGGTGGTACCGGTGAGCAGCTGGCGGGACTCGTCGACGTCGAAGCGCAGTGCGGCGGCGTCGATCTCGATCAACTCGTTGTGCACGCGCAGGCCGCTCAGCGGCAGACCCTGCCGGGCCCGGCTGGTGACGACCAGCTGCAGGTGGTGGCACCCTTGCTCGAGCAGGAACCGGGCGATGGCCCGGCTGGCAGGGTTGGTCACCCGGTGCCAGTCGTCGAGGACCACCGCGATGTGCTGCCCGCCCGTGTGTGTCCGGTTGATGAGGGTGGTCAGCACGAACCGCTCGGCGCCCTCCCCGTGTGCCTCCAGGACACGGGTCAGCTCTCTGCCGAGCCGGGGCAGGGTCACCGTGACCGCATCGACGAGATGCGCGAGAAACCAGGCGGGGGTGTTGTCGTCTTCGTCGATCGACAACCAAGCGGTCTTGCCGCCGTCGTGCTCGAGCATCCGCACGTACTGGGTGGCCACGGTGGTCTTGCCGTATCCGGCCGGGCCGTGGATCAAGATCAGCCGTGCCCGGGTCGCGGTACTGAGCCGGTCGAGCAGCCGGGTGCGCTGCACCATCGCGTGAGCCGCGACCGGGGGGCGGTACTTGGTCGCCACGGCGGGCGGGCGAGCAGGCACGGACGCACCGGCCGAAGGGTCGAGGCGCAGATACGCCGCGGTCGCGGGGGATTCGCGACTTTCCGGCTGCGGTGGGCTCTCCTCGTCCCAGACCAACGGCAACGGCAGGTCGGCAACGGTGTAACCGAGGTCCGCCCCGGCGCTGCGCAGCGCCTCCCCCAACCCCGCCGCCGTGCCGAAGCGGTGGGCGGGCTCACGGGCCATCGCCTGCTCGATCACCGCACACACACCCTCCGGAACATCCCGCTCGCGCAGGTCCGGGATCGGTTCGGTGCTGATCCGCAGCAGCTGCGCCACCAGTTCCTCCCCGCGGCGCCGCGCGTAGGCCGGCCGGCCGGCCAGCGCGGTGAACAAGGTGGCGCCGAGTCCGTAGACGTCCGAGGCGACCGACGGAGACTGCCCGTGCAGCAGCTCCGGCGCGGTGTAGGCGGGAGAGCCCACCACCAAGCCTCGCGTGGTGTCCTGCCGATCCGACAGCCGGGCGATCCCGAAATCGGTCAGTTGCGGTTCGCCGTACTCGGAGATCAGGATGTTCGCCGGTTTGACGTCGCGGTGCAGGACACCCGCCCGGTGTGCCGTCTCGAGCGCCCCGGCCATCTTGATGCCGATGTCGAGAACTTCGGCAACCGTGCGGGCCCCGCGCCGGTTGATCCAGGCCTCGAGGGAGTCCCGGCGGTGGAACGGCATCACGATGTAGGGACGCCCGGTACGGGTGACGCCGGCCTCGAGCACGTGCACGATGTTCGGATGCCCCGACAGCCGGCCCATCGCCTGCTGCTCGCGCAGAAACCGCACCCGGTCGGTCTCGTCCGGACTGGGGCTCATCACCTTGACCGCGACCACCCGGTCGAGGGCGGGCTGACGACAGCGGTAGACGATGCCGAAACCTCCCTGCCCTGCCACCCGCGGCTCGACGAAACCGGCCGCGCTCAATTCGTCCGCGAGCTCCCTCGGAGGCGGATCAGCGGGACGTTCGGCGGCGTCACCGGACACCGTGCACCCGGTCTTCGGACCGAGTCCGGCACGGCAGTAGGTGCACCACGGCACTCCCGGGAGCCGGTTCTGCCGGCCGGTGCTCTGCGGACTTGATCATGACGCCACCTCGGATTGCTTCCGATTCTAGGCGCCACCCGCAGAAATTCACTGGCGGTGGGGAGCGCGAGGGCCTGGGCGCACTGCCCATCGGGACAGGCCGATCTGATCGTTCGGCCAGTTCGTCGGCAAGTCGGCGGACTTTACGGTGGATCCGGCAACGACCGTTGACGGTCGGGCAGGACCAGCTGTGTTCGATGAAGATGCGAGGGACCACGTGTGCGATCGGAAGGCCTACCGCGGTGCGCGTTCCTGTGGTGCAGGCTCACGCCCAGGGGTATTCGGGTCGGGGACACGTGCAGTGAGCCGACCGACGGTACGAGCCTGACGTGAGTGAGGGTTTTCGGATCGACCGCGTCTGCGTTCGACGAGCACGGCCCCCGGGGCCGTTCTTCGCCGATCCCGGAGAAACGAACGTCTGGCTGGTCGGCGACGACCGGGACGTGGTGGTCGTCGATGCGGGTGGTCGAGCCACCGACATCGCCGACGCGGTCGGTGACCGATGTGTCACCGCGGTGATCTGCACCCAGGGTGGCCGGGCCCACGTCTCGGCCGCGGTCGACGTGGGCGTGGGACTGTGTGCTCCGATCCTGCTGCATCCGGCCGACCACGCGTTGTGGCAGGCGGTGCACGGGCAGCGTCGCTATTGGCGACTCGACGACGGGCAGCGCATCGCCGTCGCCGGTGAGGAGATCCGGGTGCTGCACACTCCGGTCGCCACGCCCGGGTCGGTGTCGTTGCATCTTCCACACCTGGGCGTGGTGTTCACCGGCGACGTCCTCCGGCACGGGTGTGAAGCGCCCGGACACACCCCGCCGCCGAGCACGGCGCCCGGGCCACTGTCGGCGTTACCGGCCGACACCCGAGTTCACCCCGGCCACGGCGACAGTTTCCTTCTCGGCGAGGCGTTCTCGCCGACCGATCGATGGGTGCGACACAGCGCATGACGAACACCACGGACCGGCACGTCTTCGACGAGAACGACATCCAGATCACCGACCCCAAGTCCTACGCGGCCGGGGTGCCCGCGGTGCTGGTGTCGCTGCGTCGTGGTCTCGAGCAGATGGGCCCGCTTCGCACCGCCCGCACCCTGGCCCGGCTGAACCAGCGGCACGGCTTCGACTGCCCGGGGTGCGCCTGGCCGGAGACCCCGGGGCATCGCAAGGCCGCGGAGTTCTGCGAGAACGGCGCCAAGGCCGTCGCCGAGGAGGCCACCACCCGGAAAGTCGGCCCGGAGTTCTTCGCCGCCCATTCGATTCCGGAGTTGCTCGCGCAGACGGACTTCTGGCTCGGGCAGCAGGGCCGGCTGACGCATCCGATGATCATCCGACCGGGCAGGGCGCACTACGAGCCGATCGGCTGGGACGAAGCCTATGCGGTGATTGCCGAGCACCTGCGTGCCCTGCCGAATCCGGACGAGGCGATCTTCTACACCTCCGGCCGCACCTCCAACGAGGCGGCATTCGTCTACCAGCTGATGATCCGGTCCTTCGGCACCAACAACATGCCGGACTGTTCGAACATGTGCCACGAATCCTCCGGCACCGCCCTGACCGAGACCATCGGCATCGGCAAGGGCTCGGTGTCGGTCACCGACCTCGAAGACGCCGACCTGATCCTCATCGCCGGCCAGAATCCCGGCACCAACCATCCCCGCATGCTCTCCGTGCTCGAGAAGGCCAAGGCCAACGGCGCCACGGTGATCGCGATCAACCCCCTGCCCGAGGCCGGGTTGCTGCGGTTCAAGGACCCGCAGAAGGTGAACGGCGTGCTCGGTGACGGCGCACAGATCGCGGACGAGTTCCTGCAGATCCGCATCGGCGGGGATCAGGCCCTGTTCCAAGGGCTGGCCAAGCTGCTGCTCGAGGAGGAGGACCGTCGGCCGGGCACCGTGCTCGACCGCGAGTTCCTCGACAGCCGGTGTGCCGGGTTCGAGCAGTGGGCCGAGCACATCCGGGCCGTCGACCTCGCCACGGTGCTCGAGGCGACCGGCCTGACGCGCGAGCAGATCGAACAGACCGCCCGCGCCCTGATCGCCTCGAACGCCACCATCGTGTGCTGGGCGATGGGCCTGACCCAGCAGACCCACGGTGTGGCCACCATCCAGGACGCCGTGGCCTTGTTGCTCATGCGGGGGATGATCGGCAAACCCGGAGCGGGGGTGTGCCCGGTGCGCGGGCACTCCAACGTCCAAGGCGACCGGACGATGGGGATCTGGGAGAAGATGCCCGAGTCCTTCCTGCAGGCTCTGGACGACGAGTTCGGCATCCGCAGTCCCCGCAGGCACGGCCTCGACGCGGTCGATTCGATCCGCGCCATGCGCGACGGCGCCGCGCACGTGTTCATGGCGATGGGTGGCAACTTCCTCTCCGCGACCCCGGACACCGATGTGACCGCCGCCGCGCTGCGCAACTGCGCGCTGACGGTGCAGATCTCGACCAAACTCAACCGCAGCCACCTCGTGCACGGGCGCACCGGGATCATCCTGCCCTCGCTCGGCCGCACCGACAAGGACGTCCGCAACGGCCGCAAACAACTGGTGTCGGTGGAGGATTCGATGTCGGTGGTGCATCTGTCCCGCGGTGGCCTGACGCCGGCCGGCGAACAGTTGCGCAGCGAGGTCGCCATCGTCTGCGAGCTCGCGCAGGCGTTGTTCGGGCCGGATCACCCGGTGCCGTGGCGCGCGTTCGCCGACGACTACGACGCCATCCGCGACGCCATCGCCCGCGTCGTGCCCGGGTTCGACGACTTCAACACCCGGGTCCGCCGACCGGACGGGTTCGTCCTGCCGCACCCACCCCGCGACGAGCGCCGCTTCCACACCGCCACCGGAAAGGCGAACTTCGTCGTCAACGACCTCGACTGGGTACCGGTGCCCGAGGGCCGGCTGATCCTGCAGACCCTGCGCTCCCACGATCAGTACAACACCACCATCTACGGCCTCGACGACCGCTACCGCGGCGTCAAGGGCGGCCGGCGGGTGCTGTTCGTCAACGACCGCGACCTCGAGTCGTTCGGCTTCGCAGCGGGCGACCGGGTGGACCTGATCTCCGAATGGCCCCGCCCCGACGGCACCGTCGAAGCGCGCCGCGCCGACGACTTCCGGCTCGTCCCCTACCCCACCCCGGTCGGCAACGTCGTCGCCTACTACCCCGAAACCAACCCCCTGATCCCGCTCGACCACGTCGCCCGCAAGTCCAACACCCCCGTGTCCAAGGCCGTCACCATCCGCCTCGAAGCCCACACCCCTCGGCGCGAGGGCGCCGCGGCACCGGGCACGGCGACCGGCCGGCCTTCCCCCGGATCACCCGGGCGAGGCGAACTGGTGCACCGGAGCGTCGCATGGGACGAGTAACCACCCGCACCCGCATCACCCGCATCCACGCGAACCGACAGTCGACACGCCCGGATACCGTGGTCGTCGAAGAGCCCCTCGAACTCAGGGTGAACGGCACCGCGCTGGCGGTGACCATGCGCACCCCCGGCTCCGACATCGAACTCGCCCAAGGCTTCCTGCTCACCGAAGGCATCGTCGGCGACCGCGGCGACATCGCCGCGATCCGCTACTGCCACAGCACCGACGAGAACGGCCGCAACACCTACAACGTCCTCGACATCGACCTCGCCCCCGGCGTCGCACTGCCCGAGACCGGCATCGAGCGCAACTTCTACACCACCTCCTCCTGCGGAGTGTGCGGCAAGGCCTCCCTCGACGCGATCCGCCAACGCACCCGCCACGCCCCCGCCGACGACCCCGTCGTCGTCGACCCCACCGCCCTGTCGGGCATGCCGCACACCCTGCGCGAGGCGCAGAAGGTGTTCGACCGCACCGGCGGCCTGCACGCCGCCGGCCTGTTCACTGCCACCGGTGACCTGCTCGCCCTGCGCGAGGACGTCGGCCGGCACAACGCCGTGGACAAGATCGTCGGCTGGGCCACCGAAAACCACCGCATCCCCGCCCGGGGAACGGTCCTGCTCGTCAGCGGCCGCGCCTCCTTCGAACTCGCCCAGAAGACGGTCATGGCCGGCATCCCCGTCCTCGCCGCCGTCTCCGCACCGTCCTCACTCGCCATCGACCTGGCTGACGAATCCGGGCTGACCCTGGTCGGTTTCCTGCGCGAGGACACCATGAACATCTACACCCACCCTCATCGAATCGGGGTGTGAGCAATCCGCAGGGTGCCCGTCCCCTCCGGCGAGCACGTGAAGGCCGCCGCGCCGCGCTCGTCGCACGGGCGCGAGCGGGCTGTTGTGGTGGCGAGCGGGCGGTTCCTGAGCCCTCCCCTCGCGGTTCGCCGCGAAATCCACCGCTCGACGCGGGATGTACCCGCTCGACGTCCCGGGTGCTCGCCATTCAGCATTCGGAACTGAAACGTTCGGAACTGCAATAGGGTATCGGCTGCACTCCCGCTGGGCATCCGAGGTTCCGTCCTCGGATTCGAGAACCCGAGGACGAGGCATGACCGACGCAGTGGACGAGACGGCACGGCTCGCGAGCACCTTCGACGACGCGAGCGGCGACTTCGACCGGCTCACCCCGACGGTGTGGGGCCCGGCGGGGCAGGCGCTGGTCTTCCAGCTCGGGCCCGGTCCCGGCGCGACGGTGCTGGACGTGTGCTGCGGCGCCGGCGCCTCGGCGCTGCCCGCCGCCGCGGCGGTGGGACCGACCGGCCGGGTCCACGCGATCGACGTCGCCGACGAACTGCTCGAGCTCGGCCGGCTCGTCGCCGCCGAGCGGGCGCTGCAGAACATCGACTTCGTGTGCGCCGACGCCACCACGTGGGAACCGCCGTCCGCGGTCCCGGAGGCCGGGTACGACGCGCTCGCCATCTCCTACGGCGTGTTCCTGCTGCCCCACATGGACGCCACATTCGACCGCTTGGTCGGCCTGGTCCGGCACGGCGGCCGGATCGGCGTCACCGTGTGGCGGGCCGGGGCGATGGAGGAGATCAGCGCGACGCTGTTCGACGTCGTCGGCCGCCGCAACCCGGCGGTGGCGGGCCGGCCGTCGCTGCGCGACCGGACACCGCTGCACGCGATCGATCTGCCGCGCACCCTCGAGGCGTGGCTCGCGGCCGCCGGCACCCACTCGGTGGAGGTACGCACCCTGTCGAATCTGCTGCCCGCCACCGAGGAACTGTGCTGGACGTTGGTGACCGCGACGGGCCTGCGGGCAGCCCTGGCCGGGCTCGACGCCGACGCGGTCGCCGCGGTGCGCGCCGAGTTCCTGGCGGCCGTCACCGAGCGCGGCATCCACACGATCGACGCGACCACCCTCGTCGGGACCGCCACCGTCCGGCGGCCCCCGGCGACGGTGTGACCGGCCGGAACGACCCGGATGCACACCTGAGACACTGGACGGCATGACCTCCGCTGCCTCGTCCGACGACCGTCGGTATGTACTGTCACTGGGCTGCCCCGACGCCACCGGCATCGTCGCCCGCATCTCGACCTTCCTCGCGGACGTGGGCGGCTCGATCGTCGAAGCCGGCTACCACGCGGACCCCGACAGCGGCTGGTTCTTCACTCGTCAGGCGGTGCGCGCCTCCTCCATCCCGCTCGGCCTCGACGAACTGCGTGAGCGGTTCGCGACCGTCGCGGCGGAGCTGGGCCCGGAGACCGAGTGGACGCTGCAGGACACCGGCGAGACCAAGCGGGTGGTGCTCCTCGTCAGCAAGGAGGGCCACTGCCTGCACGACATCCTCGGCCGGGTGGCCGCCGGCGAGCTGAACGCGGAGATCTGCGCGGTCGTGGGGAACCACCCCGACCTCGAGCGGGTGACCCGCCGGCACGGCATCGACTTCCACTACGTGTCCTTCCCCAAGGACCCGGAACAGCGCGGGCCCGCGTTCGAGCAGGTGCGCAAGCTCGTCGACGTGCACGATCCGCACGCCGTCGTGTTGGCGCGGTTCATGCAGATCCTGCCGCCCGAGCTGTGCGAGCACTGGGCGGGCCGGGCGATCAACATCCACCACAGCTTCCTGCCGTCGTTCATCGGCGCACGCCCCTACCATCAGGCCTTCGCGCGCGGCGTGAAGCTGATCGGCGCGACGTGCCACTACGTGACCCCCGAGCTGGACGCCGGCCCGATCATCGAGCAGGACGTGGTGCGCGTCGGTCACGCCGACACGGTCGGCGACATGGTGCGCCTCGGCCGCGACGTCGAGAAGCTGGTGCTGGCCCGCGGTCTGCGCTGGCACCTCGAGGACCGGGTGCTGGTGCACGGCAGCAAGACCGTCGTCTTCAGCTGACGTCCCGTTCCGGGGCTCGCCCGTCACCCGACCGTGACGGTCCGGCTGTGCCAGCCGGTGGCGCCGTCGGGGACGGGCGGGCGACGCTGCTCGTCCTGCACCCGGCCCTCGCCGTCCGTCGCGCGCACCTCGAGCACGTGCGTACCGGGCGTCGCGTCCCACCGCCACGTCCACTGCCGCCACGTGTCGAGGGAGTACTCCTCGGCGAGCACGGCGTCGTTCCAGGGGCCGCCGTCGACCCGGACCTCGACGCGGTCGATGCCGCGATGCTGCGCCCACGCGGTACCGGCGACGATCACGGGCCCGGGTTCGAGCCGGCCGAACGCGGCGGGGACGTCGATGCGCGACGCCGTCCGGACGGGGGCCTTCTCCGCCCAGCCGCGCCGCGTCCAGTAGGCCTCGGCCCGGTCGAAGCGGGTCAGTTCCCAGTCGACGACCCACTTGGTGGCGGAGACGTACCCGTACAGGCCCGGCACCACCTGCCGGGCCGGGTATCCGTGTTCGAACGGCAGCGGCTCGCCGTTCATCGCGACGGCGAGCAGGGCATCGCGGCCGTCGAGGACCGCGTCGACGGGGGTGCCGCAGGTGAAGCCGTCGACGCTGGTGGACAGGAGCATGTCGGCGTCGGGGCGGACCCCGGCCCGCGCGAGCAGGTCGCTCATCCGGTATCCGATCCAGCGGGCGTTGCCGGCCAGGTCGCCGCCCACCTCGTTGGACACGCAGGTGAGCGTGAGGATCCGTTCGACGGGTTCGAACGCGGCCAGATCGTCCCAGGTCAGCGTCACCTCCCGTTCCACCATCCCGTGGATGCGCAGGCTCCAGTCGGCGGTGCGCAACCGCGGCACCCGGAGCGCGGTGTCGATGCGGTAGAACTCCGCCGGTGAGGTGAGGAAAGGGGTGGCCCCGGGGACCGTCACCTCGGTGCCGGCCGGCACGGATGCGGCGGGCCGGGCGGGCCGCGGGATCAGGAACCGGGCGCGGTCCTCGACGGCCCGCGTCAGCCGGTCGGTGAGGTATCGGCCGGTCGCGCCGGCGGCCACGGCCACGGCGGCCGCGGAGCCGACCACCGTGAGGAACCGCCGGCGCGGCCACCCCGACGCCGGGGTCTCCGGCACGCCGTCGCGGACGTCGGATCGGGCGAGCAGCCGGATGGAGTACTGCAGCAGCGCCGCGCCCGCGAGGGCGCCGACGACCGTCGGCAGCGCGGCGACGGCCGTGGCGCCCGGCCGGCTCAGCGCCGCGTACACGCCCACCGCGGCCAGGGCGAGGATCACGAGGCCACCGCGCGGGCGGCCGGGCTGCTCGAGCAGCCCCGCCCCCACGGCGAGTACGGCCAGGATCACCGACATGCCGATGAACAGCGCCGGCTTGTCGGACGTGCCGAAGGTGTCGATCGCGAACTCGCGGGCCCACGCCGGGGCCCGGTCGACCGTGGTGGCGCCGACGGCGTAGAACGGCGACGACGCGGGCCCGATCAGCACGGCCAGCAGTTCTCCGACGCCGAGGACCACTCCGAACGCGATGAGGCCGGCGAGGGCGCGGGCCGCGCGGTGGCGCGCCACTGTCATGGGTCTCCTCCCGGTGGACTACACCGAGGGTTCGGCGCCGCGCCCGCCGCGGATGGGACCCTCAGGCGCCGGCCGGCATGCGATCGCGTTCGGCCAGGTGCAGCAGTTCGTCGTCGAAGGCGTCGATCGCCTCGACCGAGCTCATGTGCCCGATCCCGTCGAGCACCACGAGCCGCTCGAGGTGCCCGCAGGTCTTCAGGGTCTCGGCGAGCTTGCGGGCGTGCACCGGCGGTGTGAGCCGGTCCGCGGTGCCGACGAGCACGGTCGTCGGCACCGTGAGGTGGTCGAGCCCGTCGCGGATGTCGAAGGCGCTCAGCGCGGTGCCCCAGTTGCCGCGGGCCCGCGGCGTGCAGCCGAGCACGATCTTCTCGCAGAAGGCGACCTCGGCGGTGCTCGAACCGGGCGCGAGCGCGACGTACTTCAGGGCCCGGGTGGTGACGGGTGAGGCGACGAGCGGAAGGGCGGCGCCGAGGAGCCGGCGCGCGACGGGCTCCTGCACCCGCCCCAGCCGGGACGGCAGCAGCGCGGCCTCGGCGAGCAGGCTGTCGGTGCCGGTGCTCGCGAGCAGCACCCCGGAGGCCTTCTCCCGCACCTGATCGGGGTGGCGGCCGGCCCACGCGATGATGCTCATGCCGCCCATGCTGTGACCGGCGAGGACTGCCTTGCGGCCGGCCGGCACCGTCGCCTCGAGGACCGCGGCGAGGTCGTCGGCGAGGACGTCGGGGCCGAAGGTCCGGGTACCGAGGTCGCTGCGGCCGTGTCCGCGCTGGTCGTAGGTGATCACCCGGTAGCGGCCGGCGAGGGCGTTGATCTGCGGGATCCAGTAGTCGGCGTTGCAGGTCCATCCGTGGCTGAGCACGATCGGGTCGGCGTCCGGGTCGCCGTAGGCTCGGACGTTGAGATGGGCACCGTCGTCGGTGGTGAGGTCGATGACGTCGGGTTCCACCGTCGGCGGCGCGAGCAGCGCGTGCGGTGGCCGGTCGGCGGCGCGCACCACGGCGCGGCGTCGGCGGGCGCGGTAGGCCACGAGGCCGGCAACGGCAGCGGCGCCGGCCACCCCGGCGATCGCCAGGGTGGTCCTGCGGGACGGCTTCTTCACCTGTGTTGTTCTCCTGGTTGCTGGAACGACGGCCGTCGCGACGTGCGGCGGCCGGGGGACGGTCGCGCGGTCACAGGACGTGGGCGCGGCGGAGCAGCAGGGTGGACGGTCCCCCGATCAGGCCGACGTCGTCGAGGAACTCGATCGTCCGTCGTGCGCCCTCGCGGAGCCGGTCGTGGTAGTGGGTGTTGGTGCGGACCGCGGCGGTGGCCTCGGCGACGTCGAGTCCCGCGGCGGCGTAGACGTCGTCGTGGACCAGGCTCGTGACGACGAAGTACGCGGAGATGCCCAGCTGCAGCCGGACGCGTGCGCGGTCGACGCGGGAGAGGTGGCGCGTGCGGCGGATGATCTCCTCACGCGCGTACCGGATGTGGCGGGACTCCTCGATCACATGGATGCGGCTGACGGTGCGGGTGACGGGCTGGACCCGCTCGTCGCGCATGAAGTCGCGCTGCATCATGTCGAGGATCTCCTCGGCGAACAGGGTGCCGCCGAAGGCGAGCGCTCCGCTCGCGGTGGCCTTGAACAGCCGGCCGCTCTCCCGGATCCAGCGCTTCGGCCGGTAGGACGGGATCCCGAAGTGCTGTGCCGCGCGCGCGAACATCGTCGAGTGCCGGCACTCGTCGGCGATCTCGGTGAGCCCGAACTGGACGTAGGGGGTGGCGGGGTCGCGGCGGTAGAGGTCGCGCACGAGCATCTGCATCAGGATCATCTCGAACCAGATGCCGGTGCCGGCGATGCTGGCGGCCTCGTGCTGGGTCAGTACGATCCGCTGCCGCTCGGTCATCGACTCCCACAGGGCGGTGCCGTAGAGGCTGCTCCACTCGGGGGTCATGCCGTACTTGTCGGCAGGGACGGGGGCGTCCCAGTCGATCTCGAGGGCCGGGTCGTAGGAGGAGCGCGCCGCGGACGCCAGCAGGCGTTCGGCGGTGTCCTGACGGTCGGCGGTGCGGAAGGTCCGGGTGAGCGCCATCGTCGATCACCTCGTCTCGGTTGTTACCCGTTACTCGAAGTGTCACCAACCTGTCGGCGCTTGTCAAGGCTCCCGGGGAGAGCTACCACCGGCGCCGTTGCACCTCGTCCACCCGCGGCCGCACGTCGACGAGGTACACGCACACGGCGATGACCGCGATGATCCCGAGCATCATGAAGGTGCCCCAGAAGACGAAGATCACCAGCAGCGAGGCGGCGAGGATGCCGAGCCACACCGGCTTGGTGAGCTTGTCGACCGCGGGGAACGCCTCGGCCGGCTGCCGCACGGCATGCAGCAGCGCGAAGCCCGCCCCGGCGAGCGCGACGATCTGCAGAGCGAAGATGATCAGGGCGGCGAGAGAATCGACGTTGGGCACGTCCCCATGGTACGAGCAACGGCCCCCACGCGGAGGTCGCGTGGGGGCCGTCGGCGGTTCTACCGACCGGTCGAGATCAGGCGCCGGTGGTCTTGCGCGGCGCGGCCTTCTTGGCGGGCGCCTTGGCCGGAGTCTTGGCCGGAGCCTTGGCCGCAGCCGGGGCGGGCGCCTTGGCCGGGGTCTTCGGCGCGGCGGCCTTCTCCGCGGCCTCCTCGACCTTGGTGGCGGCCTCGTCGAGCTCGAGCGCGGCGGTCTCGACCCGGTCGGCGGCCTCCTCGGCGGCCTCCTGGGCCTGGCCACCGAGATCGAGCACCCGCATACCGGCCTCCTCACCGGCACCGGAGATGGCCTCGCCGACATCGCCGGCGGTCTCCTCGATCCGGCCGGCGGCGCGACCGGCGAGCTTGGCGGCCTGCTCGCCCACGGCGCGGGTCTGCCGCGCCACGGTGCCGAGAGCATCCTCGGTGAGCTCGACGGCGTCACCGAACGCGGCCTCGGCGCGGCCGATGCTCTCCTCGACGACCGGCTGCTTGCGCAGCCGCTCGATGGTCTCCTCGCCGCGCTCGGCGAGCGCGGTGTAGATGTCGGAGGCCACCTTCAGGTATGCCTCGGCCACCTTGCGCAGCTCCTCGGCAGTGAACTTCTCGCGCAGCTCGGCGAGATCCTCGGGCAGCTCGGCCGGCAGGCCCGCGAGACGCTCGCGCAGGGACTCGACGTTCTCGGTCAGGTCCTCCTGGAAGTCGGCGAGACGGCCCCGGGCGCTGTCGACCCGGTCGGTGACGTCGGTCTGGGTGGTCTCGGCGCGACGGCGGGTCCGGGCCACCACGTCGGCCACGGCCTGGACCACGGCGTCGCCGGCGCCGACGGCGGCATACAGCGGGGTGGCGAAGGTCTTCGGATCGGTCATGTCAGTTCTCCTGTTGGTCGGGGTCGGTCGCGCCCTTCGGGGCGGCGGCCTCGGATGCGGACGTCTCGGATGCGGATGCCTCGGGGGCAGATGTCCCCGGTGCGGATGCCGCCCCGGACGGGCGGGAACCGTTCTCGCGGCAGAACGATTCGTAGATGTCGAGCAGGACCTGCTTCTGCCGTTCGGTGAGGACGGCGTCGGCGAGCAGCGCGTCGCGCACCGCGCTCTGCGGACGTTGCTCCAGGATCCCGGCCCGGACGTAGAGGACCTCCGCGGACATCCGGAGACCCTTGGCAATCTGACCGAGCACCTCGGCCGAGGGCTTGCGCAGCCCTCGCTCGATCTGGCTCAGGTAGGGATTGCTGACGCCGGCGAGCTGGGACAGCTGACGCAGGGACACCTGCGCCGCCTCGCGTTGCGAGCGGATGAAACTGCCGATGTCCTGGGCGGCAGTGCTGACTACCCGGGTAGCGATCTCGGTGGCGCCGGACGCGTCGTCCTTGTCACCGTCCCCCCCGTCGGCGGGTTCACCCGATTCCTTCGTGGACACAACCTCAGCGTACGCGCAAGTGCTAGCTGTAGCAAGCACTCTGCTAGCAGGTGTGGCACGTCACGCGAACAGCAGGTTCGACAGGGTGTAGATGGCCAGGCCGGCGAGCGATCCGACCACCGTGCCGTTGATGCGGATGAACTGCAGATCGCGTCCCACCTGCAGCTCGATCTTGCGGCTCGCCTCCTCGGCGTCCCAGCGCTCGACCGTCTCCCGGATCACCGCGGTGATCTCGTCGGCGTAGTTGGCGGCGATGTACCGGGCCCCATCCAGCAGCCAGCGGTCGAACTTGCCGCGTAGCTCGTGGTCCTCCATCAGCCGCACGCCGAAGTGGATGACGTTCTCGGTGACCTTCGTCCGCAGCGTGCTGTGCGGATCGTCGACCGACTCGAGGATCATCCGCTTGGCCGCCCGCCACGTCGCGGAAGCCAGCTGCGTGACCTCCTCGCGGCCCATGATCTCCGCCTTGACCTTCTCCGCCTTGGCGATGGTGACCGGGTCGTGCTGCAGGTCCCGCGCATAGTCGGCGAGGAACCGGTTCGCGGCCACGCGCACCTCGTGGTCGGGGTTGGAGCGCACCTTCCAGGTGAACTCGACGAGCTCGCGATGGATCCGCTCCCCGAGCAGCAGGTCCACGAACTTCGGCGACCACGACGGCGAGTCGCGGCTGATGATGCGGTCGATCGTCTCCTGGCTGCCGAGGGCCCATTGATGGGCCCGCTCGGCCAGCATGTCGATCAGCGGCATCTGCCGGTTCTCGGCGAGGAGCTCGGACAGCACCCGGCCGATGGGCGGCCCCCACTCCGGCTCGGCGATGCGCTTGACGATGGTGTTGTCGATGATCTGCTGGATGTCCTCCTCGCGCAGGACCGTCACGAGGCCCCGCAGCACCGTCGACGTCTCCTGCGCGATCCGCTCGGCGTGGTCGGGCTCGGCCATCCAGGTGCCCAGCCGCAGCGGGATCCGGGCGTTCTCGACCTTCTCCGACACCACCTCGGGGGCGAGGAAGTTGGCGCCGACGAACGAACTCAGGCTCGCCCCGAGCTGATCCTTCTTCCGCTTGATGATGGCCGTGTGCGGAATGGGGATCCCGAGCGGATGCCGGAACAGCGCGGTGACGGCGAACCAGTCCGCGAGCGCGCCGACCATCCCGGCCTCGGCGGCCGCCCGCACGTACCCCACCCATTCGCCGGCACCGCGCGACTCCTGCCAGCGGCAGAACAGGTAGACCGCGGTCGCCGCGAGCAGAAAGCCGGTGGCGACCGCCTTCATCCGCCGCAGATCCCTGCGCTTGGCGTCATCGTCGATGCTCATCAGCTGCACCTCCACCATTGTGCCGAACCCGCCACCCGCAGGGGCGGGACGCGGGTTCGGCACACCGTCCCCCCCCTGGGAACGGGACATCCGCACGGGGTGCGGCACACCCCCTTATAAACTGGGCGGACGATCGACAGCGAACGGATGTGCCACCCAGTGCCGAACCACCGAGTTCCCCAGCCCCTGCCCCCGACCGACACGCCGGTCCCGACAGCCGCCGCGCCGACCAAGCAGGACGGGCGCAAGCGCCGCTGGCACGAGCACAAGATCGCCCGGCGCGAGGAACTGGTCGACGGCACGATCAAGGCGATCCGGTCCCGCGGGCGCGACGTCGGGATGGACGAGATCGCCGCCGAGATCGGCGTGTCCAAGACGGTTCTCTACCGGTACTTCACCGACAAGAACGACCTGACCACGGCGACGATGCTCCGGTACGTGGAGACGATCCTCGCTCCGCGCATCTACGCGGCGGTGGCGGAGGATCTCGACGAGTACGACCTGACCCGGGTCGCGATCGCCACGTACGTCGAGACCGTCGCCTCGGATCCCGAGGTGTACCTGTACGTGATGACCAACAGCGCCGCGGCCGGGCGCGATGTCGTGGCGAACTCGGAGCGGATGATCGCCGAACTCGTCGCGACGGTGATCGGCGAGCGGCTCCGGAATCTGGAGATGGACTCGGGCGGTTCCGTGCCGTGGGCGTACGCGATCGTGGGCGCGATCCAGCTCGCCACCCACTGGTGGATCTCCAACAAGTCGATGTCGGCGGAGGACCTGACCGACTACCTCACCATGATGACCTGGGGCGGGATCTCCGGGATCGCCGCCGTCGGCGGCTCGCCGGCCCGGTTCAAGAGCCGGCCGCACCCGCTGCTCCCGGAGGCCGGCACGCCGTGACCAGATTTATGTAACTGGCGTTTACATGTAAAGTCGCGGGCATGTCCGACCCACACGACGACGAACCCGACGGCTACCGCGGCCCCGCCGAGGTCACCGTCGGCGAGCAGCACGCCACCACGGAGGTGCAGCTGGCCGGAGCGTTCGACCCCATCAGCGGGCGCTACCGCTGGCGCGGCCGGATCCGCGGCCTCGCGGCAGCCCTGCCGCCGGGCACCGACCTCTCCCCCGGCACCGACCTCCACCTGACCGTGCCCGGGCCCGGCGGCCCCGCGCCGGCGACCGTCCGGATCAGCGAGACGGACCTGTGGGGCAGCCACATGGTCGACGGCGTCTCGGCCCCGCCCTATCCCACCCGCCCCGACGACACCGAGCTCGAACCCGGCTGATCCGGTCGCCGGATGTGGCACCCTCGGCATCATGACCGTCAAGAGCACCGACCCGTGGCAGACGCCGGCCGTCGAGGTGCTGCGCGCCCACGCCGGGACCAGGGTCGCCGAGATCGACACCAACGGCACCCCGGGCTTCTCCGGCGACAAGGCCACCGGCGAACTGCTCATCGAGGAACGCGGCGCGGTGCTCTCGCGGCTACAGGAGATGCTCTTCGCCAACGGGCGCTCGGGCGACCGCCGGTCGATCCTGCTGATCCTGCAGGGCATGGACACGGCCGGCAAGGGCGGCATGGTCCGCAACGTGATCGGCCACGTGGATCCGCAGGGCGTCGACCACACCTCGTTCGGCGTGCCCACCCCCGACGAGAGGCGCCACCACTACCTGTGGCGCATCAACAAGGCACTGCCGCGGGCCGGGCAGCTCGGCGTGTTCGACCGCTCACACTACGAGGACGTCCTCATCGTACGGGTCCACAACCTCGTACCGGAGAGCGTGTGGAGCGCCCGGTACGACGAGATCAACCAGTTCGAGCGTGAGCTCGTCGACAACGGGACCACGCTGATCAAGGTCGCGATGTTCGTCTCGCTCGAGGAGCAGAAGCGGCGCCTGGCAGAACGGCTCGAGCGGCGGGACAAGCACTGGAAGTACAACCCGGGCGACGTCTCCGAACGCAAGCTGTGGCCGGCCTACCAGGAGGCGTACCAGGCGATGCTCGACAGAACGTCGACGGATCACGCCCCCTGGTACGTCGTGCCCTGCGACCGCAAGTGGTACAGCCGCATCGCCGTCATGGAACTGCTCATCGACGCGTTCGAAGGCCTCGACCTGGACTGGCCGCTCGCCGGGTTCGACGTGGAACTCGAGAAGCGGCGCCTGGCCGAGGCGTGAGGCGGCGGCGGGACCGGACCGTCAGAACAGGTGCGGCGTCTCGCGATGCAGACGGTGGTCGTGATGGACGGTCGTGCCGATCATCGCGATCGCCGACGCGACCGCGACGACGCATACTATGCCGGCGACAAGCGCCCACCCGCCGTTGCCGGAACCCGCGGCGTAGAGGAAGGCCGCAAGACTCACGATCGAGAGCAACGCGAGCATGTACCCGGTCCATGCGACGAACAGATTGAGCTTCATGACCGCTCTCCTTCCTCAGAGCGCCGTTGTCCCTGGTGGAGCCGACAGTACCCCCACAGTGACACAGGTCACAAGTGGGCTGCCGTCGTCGCCGCGGAGGTTTGACGGGCGCCGTACGGGGCATGTCACAACCGTGCAGCCCGCAGCGGTGCCGAACGAGGAGTGGAACAGGCAGGTCCGGCACGAGACCCCCGTGCAGCGGCTGGACCGGAACTGGTCGAGCCTGCTGCAGGAGCTGCGCGTAGTGCAGACCGGCGTCCAGCTCCTCACAGGCTTCCTGCTCACCCTGCCGTTCCAGAGCCGGTTCGACGCACTCACCGACTTCCAGCGCGGCGTCTACCTCGTCACCGTGCTCGCGTCGATCGCGGCCACCATCCTCCTCGTCGCTCCCGTGGGCATGCACCGCCTGCTCTTCCGGCAGCGCCGGCTCCCCGAGCTGGTGAACACCGCGCACCGCTTCGCCATGGCGGGCCTGCTCCTGCTGGGCGTCGCGATGACCGGCGTCGTCGTGCTCGTCGTCGGACTGGTGGTCAATACCGCCGCCGGCATCGCCGCGGGCGTCGTCACGGTCGTGCTGTTCCTGACCCTGTGGGTCGCCTACCCCTGGCGCTACCGGCGGCGGTGACCGGGCTCAGCCGGGCAGCGTCTCGCCACCGATCGGTGCGAGCACCTCACCGCTGTAGTACGACGACATCGTCTCGGAGGCGAAGAAGACGTACGAGGGCGCGATCTCGTCGGGCTGCGCGGCCCGGCCGAACGGGGCCTGCTGCCCGAACGTCGCGACCTTCTCCGCATCCATGGTGGCGGGGATCAGCGGCGTCCATACCGGCCCCGGCGCCACGCAGTTGATGCGGATTCCTCGATCCTGGAAGGACTGCGCCAGCGAGTACGTCAGCGCGAGCACCGCGCCCTTCGTCGCCGAATAGTCGATCAGCGACTTGTTACCCCGCAGACCGTTGATGGAGGCGGTGTTGATCACCGCGGAGCCGCGGGGCAGGTGAGCGAGCGCCGCCTTCGTCACGTGGAAGTAGCTGTCGATGTTCACCGCGAACGTCCGCCGCCACTGGGCGTCGTCGAGCTCGGCGAGGTCGTCCACCGGCTCCTGGTACGCGACGTTGTTCACCAGCAGATCCAGGCCGCCGAGCGCCGCGGCCGCGTCGGCGACCACCGCGCGACAGTGCTCCGCGGCGGCGAGATCGCCCGGGAGCAGATGGCATGCACGGCCTGCACGCCGCACCAGTTCCGCGGTGTGCTCGGCGTCGTCGTGCTCCTCCAGGTAGGCGATCGCGACGTCGGCTCCCTCCTTCGCGAAGGCCACCGCCACCGCGCGCCCGATGCCGGAGTCGCCGCCGGTGATCAGGGCCTTGCGTCCGGCGAGCAGGTCACGGCCCCGGTAGTCCCGCATCTCGTCGCGGGGCTGCTCGGCCATGTCGGCCGTCGCACCGGGATAGTCGATCGTGTGGGGCGGGCGCTCGACGTCCTCGCCCCCGGGCGCCGTGTTCTCGTTGTCGCTGTTGTCACCGTTCATGCCCGGGCGGATACCCGCGCGAACCCGTCCCACACCCGCGCGCCGCAGGGCGTTTCGCACGAATCGGGTCCGGGTATCCGCGCACATGCCTGCGAATTCGCCGACCGTCGTGATGCAGTCCTCCGCCCTTCCGCGGGCCCGGGGCCCTGTCTCCCGAGAGGTGATCGAGCGGCTCGCGCGTCCGGCCGATACCGCGATCTGGCCGATCGAGGTGGCCGGGATCGACCCCTACGGCGAAGACGCCCAGCTGGCCCTGACGGTGCTGTACGAACTGTCCTACCGCGGGTTCGACGGAGTCGACGCGGGCTGGGAATGGGCGCCGGGCCCGCTGACCGTCCGGGCCGGCCTCGAGGGGCTGTTCCTGGACCGGCTGCACGCCGACGTGCCCTCGGGCAACGATCCCCAGCGGGTGCTCGACGACCTGTGCCGCGAACCCGAGGACGCGTGGGGCGTGTCCCACCACATCTGCGAACGCGGCACCTGGGAGCAGGTGCGCGAGTTCTTCGTGCACCGGTCCGTCTACCACCTCAAGGAGGCCGACCCGCACTCGTTCGCCATCCCCCGGCTCACGGGCCGGGCGAAAGCGGCGCTCGTCGCGGTGGAGTTCGACGAGTACGGCGGCGGCCGGGCCGACCGCATGCACTCGACCCTCTACTTCGACCTGCTCGCCGCGGCCGGACTCGACCCGGGATACCTGGCGTATCTGGACCGGGTGCCGGCGGAAACGCTCGCGACGGTGAACTTCATGTCCCTGTGCGGGCTGCACCGCGCACACACCCCGAAGCTCGTGGGGTTGTTCGCCTCCGCGGAGATCACCTCCTCCCCGATGGCGCGCCGCATGGCACGCGGCCTCGAACGCCTCGGCGCGCCGAGCGCCTGCATCCACTTCTACACCGAGCACATCGAGGCGGACGCGGTGCACGAGCAGGTGCTGCGCTACGACGTGGTGGGCGATCTGGTGGAACGGGATCCGCGCTGCGCGGGCGACATCGCGTTCGGCGCGGAGGCGATGGAATACCTCGAGGGCCGGCTCGCCGCCTACGTGCTCGAGCGGTGGAACGACGACGAGTCGTCCCTGTTCGGCGCCGGAGCCGTCTGAGCGTCCCTCCGGCCGATCGCCGCCCGGCATCCGAGTTCTCGGGTGCCGGGCGGCCGCCGTTCAGTCCTGCCGGTCGGGCTCCTCCTCCTCGATCAGGTGGACGGCCGCTTCCTCGGCGGAGGCCGCGCCCCCGTCGATCCCTACGTCCGTGCCGAACAGCTCGGAATCCACGTCCTCGGCGGTGCCCTCGTCCGGCGCGACGAGGCGTCCCGCGCGCGCCCGGCCCGCCTCGGCGACGGAGCTGCGGAACTCGTTCTCCCCCTCGTCGTCCTCGCGTTCGGGCTCCTCCTCGCGGAGCCGTTCGTCCAAGGTCTCGTGGCGTTCGAGGCCGACGGGTCGTTCCATCGGCGAGAATCCCTCGTCGAGGACGTCGTCGACACCGCGGTCGATCAGGGAATCCTCCGGCTGCAACTGGTCCTCGTCGTCGACGCTGTACTCGCCGGGGACGCTGTCCCCGGGGTTCTCCGAAGTAGGCATGCACCCGACAATGCCACCGGCGCCGTCCGCGCGCCACGGATCGACGCGAAGTGCACATCCTTCCCACCACGAGTGGTTCGCGAGGTTTCGGCACATCCGATGCGGGTATCCCCTGTGCACGGCCCGGATCCGACCGGCAACGGGCACCGACAGCGAGGTGACACTCATGATCATTCTGGGTTTGATTCTGCTCGTGGTGGGTTTCCTCACCAACATCTCTATCCTGTGGACGCTCGGGATCATTCTCCTGGTGGTAGGCGCAATCCTGGCGATCCTCGGAGCGACGGGCCGGGCTGTCGGCGGCCGGAAGTACTGGTATTGACGCATGACGCGTGACGACGCGTAAACGCGTTGCGGGGCGGGCGGTTCCTCTCGGGAACCGCCCGCCCCGCGTTGTCCACCGGCGTCGTGCGCACCCGGCACGACCGGCACCCCGCCGGAACCGGCGGCTCTCAGCGTTGATCGCGCCGGGACCGGCGGTGACTGGTGTCGCACAGCGGGTACCGCTCGCTGCGCCGGCACCGGCAGATCGCGACGACGAACCGGTCCGATTCCACCTCGTCGCCGTCCTCGGTCACGATGCGCACCGGGCCCTCGACCAGGACGGGACCGCCGCGGACCAGGCGGACGACCCTGGGCTCCGCCCCCGCGGGACCCTCCACCCGCAGTCCCGGGCACAGGCCGGGCACAGCGACGCCCCCGGAAGACGTGTCCCGGGGGCTGCCGTCCGTGGCTACTTCACGGGCAGTGTGTTCGATCGGCACGGATCACCACCACTTCCTCGGTGTCGACGCCCGCGGGCAGTTCGTAACGCGCCCGCAGATACCCGGCGCGGCTGCGCATCACGGGCCCGAACGGGATCCGGCGACGCGCCACGACGGAGGCCTTGAGACCGCCGTCGCGCAACCGGACGAGCGTCTCGTCCACCCCGGAGAACTCCGAATGCACGACGAGAGCGAAACCGCCGGGAGACAACAGGTTCGGCAGGCTCCGGCACAGCGGGTCCAGCACCGCCCGCCCGTCGGCACCGGCATCCCAGCGGGCGTCACCGTCCCCGGCTGCGTGCGGTACGTAGGGCGGATTGGACAGCACCACGTCGAACGGTCCGTGCCGGTCGGCTTCGTCCAGTCCGCCGCGCAGGACCCGGATGGGAAGCTGCCGCGACCGCGCGTTGATACGCGCCGCGAGGACCGCCCGGGGAGCGATGTCCAGTGCCGTCACGGACCCGGCACCGGACATGGCCGCCGACACGGCGATGAACCCTGTGCCGGTGCAGAAGTCGAGCACCTTGGCGCCGGGGGGTGCCGCCGCACGATCGAGTGCGCCGGCGAGCAGATGCGAATCCTCCTGCGGGCGGTACACACCGGGCAGTCGCCACACCCTCCTGGGCGCCGGCACGTTACCGGACCCCGGCTGCGACGGCACGACCCCCGTGGGTGGACCGGGCGAGGGACACGTTGGACTCCGGGCGAGACGTCGTTGTCATACGTGGGAGTACCCCTCCAAGCGGCCGCCCGAAACGTGGTGCGGGCGGAAGGCGGTGACGGCGGTGCGCCGCGATGCGGGAGCCGCGGCGCCGTCCGGACGGTTGCGGAACAACGAGGGCCCGGCACGGTCGGGCTCCCGGCGCGCGCCGGCCGGCGCCGCCCCGGTCGGGGCCAGCGAACCGAGCATGAACGACAGTCCCGCCGCCACGGCGAGTCCGGCCCCGATGCCCGTGACGGCGGAAGCGGAGAGCACACCCACGCCGACGGCGGCGATCACGCAGATGCCCGCGGCGATTGCGGCGACTCCGCCTTCCACCTCGCGCAGCGCCCGCGGCACGAGGGAAGGGTTGTACACCTGCCGGATCGGTGTTCCCACTGGCGTTCCCATGACTTCTGATACCCCGTCGGCGAATCGCTCAACCCCGAAACGTGTGAATCTCCGCGTTCGGCAAGGGCACCGGGAATTCAGCTGCGCATCAGCACGTCCGAGATCGCCCCGTTCAGCCGCCGCCGAACCCTGCCGCCCACGCCGTGGTCGCGCAGGGCCGCCCGGGCCGCGTTCCACCCGCACATCCCGTGGACGCCACCGCCGGGATGGGTGGACGAGCCGGCCAGGTACACACCCTCGACCGGCGTGCGGGGACCACCGAAGCCGGGCAACGGCCGGAACACGAGCTGCTGATGGATCTGGGCGGTGCCGCCGTTGACCGCCCCCCCGACGAGGTTCGCGTTGGCGGCCTCGAGGTCGCGCGGGCGTTGCACGCTGCGGTGCACGACCGAGCTCAGCACCCCCGGCGCGTGCGCCTCGAGTTCGGCGTCGACGCGCCGGGCGAGTTCCTCCGCGGAGGCGTCGTCGGCGACACCACGCGGCAGATGCGTGTACGCCCAGGCGCTTTCCGTTCCCTCCGGCGAGCGGGCGGGATCTGTGGTGGTCATCTGGCCGAAGATGATGAAGGGATGCTCCGGGACGCGGCCGGTCGCGAGGTCGGCCGACCAGTGCACGAGACCGTCGGCGTCGGCGCCGAGGTGGACGGTCCCGGCCGTCGCGAGCGCCGGCGAGCGCCACGGAATCGGCCGGTCGAACGCGTAGTTCACCTTCACCACGGGCGTGTCCCACTCGAAGCGCCGCAGGTCGTCGCGGACCGCGGCGGGCACGGCGTCCGCGGGCAGGAGCGAACCGAACAGTGCCGGCGCGGACACGTCGGCCAGTACCGCGCGCCGTACCCGGAACCGTTCCCCCTGCTCGGTGCGGACCTCGGTCGCCACACCGCCGCCGACCTCGATGCCGGTGACCTTCCGGCCGCACAGGATCCGGGCCCCGCTGCGTTCGCCGCGCCGCGCCAGGGCCGCCGCGAGCTCCCCGGCGCCGCCCTCGGGCACCGGATAGCCGACGTCCTGGGCGAGCATGGTCAGGACGTATCCCATGATTCCGCTGCCCGCCGAGTCCACGGGGGTGTCGGCGTGCATGGCGTTGCCCAGCAGCAGCAGCCGCGCGTGCTCACCGCCGAACAGTTCCTGGGCCATCCGGCGGGCGGGCAGCGCCAGCATCCGCATGAAGCGCAGTGCGTCCGCGGTGCCGAGCCGGCGGATCAGCCCCGCCGGGCCGCGCACCGGTGGGAACGGCTCGAAAAGGGTGCTCAGGAAGGGCTCACGGATGCCCTTCCACTGCTCGGCCAGGCGGATCCAGGTGGTCCCGTCGCCGGGGTGGCGCCGTTCGAGTTCCGCCGCGGTCTCGGTGACGTCCGGGTAGACCACCGCGGCGTCCTCGTCGTCCGGCCCGGCGGCGTGCCCGTACACCCGCGGCGCCCGCCGCAGCCGCAGCCCGTGCGACGCGAGGTCGAGCGCGCGGAACGCCGGGGACGCCGCCGCGAGGGGGTAGAAGGCGCTGAACAGGTCCATACGGAAGCCCGGATGCAGTTCCGCCGTGCGGACGGCGCCGCCGATCTCGTGCTGCTCCTCGAGCACCAGGACGTCCCAGCCGGCGTCGGCGAGCACGGCCGCCGCGGTCAGGCCGTTCTGGCCGGCGCCGACGACGACGGCGTCGACGGTCTCGGTGCTCACTCTCCGACGCCCTTCGGCTCCGTGGCGTGTTCGGCCATGAGCATGAGCCGGCGCAGGCACTCGACGTTGCGCGGCAGCACCAGCCGGGCCTGGATCGCACCGGGTACGAACTGAGCCGGGCCGGCGGCGGCCTTCTCGGCCATCTCGATCCGGCACCCCCCGGGCCGCTCGTGCAGGCGCATGGTGATCTCGGCCTGCCCGGCCGGCCACGCCCGCGCACGCAGCTTCAGCTCCCTTCCGGGGATCGATTCCACCACCTCGGTATGGTCGTTCAGCAGGGCGGGCCACACCCCCACCGAGTGGTGGATGCGGCTGCCCACCGCCGGCCACGCGTCGTCCACGGCCCGGATGCGGGAGGCGCCCACCACCCAGCCCGCGTACGACCAGCCGTCGGCGAGGACATCCCACACCTGTTGCGGCGTCGCCGTGGTGTCGCGCTGCGCTGTTTCGCTCATCCCGATACCCTCTCTCGTCGCTCCGCCGCGAGTGGTCACGGCGGCACGCGGCGCCCGACGGTCCCGCGGCCGAGCAGGACGCTCATCGTCTCGAGCGGCCCGCGACTGCGCAGGACCGGGCTGTCGGTGCCGGCCTCGGCCTGCATACCCGCGATGGCCTCGCGCCACACCTGGGGGCCCGGAACGGTCGGTGCCCAGTCCAGGTCTCGGCGGGCCCGGTCACAGTCGAGCATCGGGGTGTTGTAGGCCAGGTCGATCCATCCGCCGGCGATCGGTTGCAGGTGGACCTGCCAGGTCGCCTCGACGACGGCCCGCAGCACCTGCCGCGGTACGGGGATCGCACGGGCCCCGAACGCCCCGGCGATGTCGCCCGCACGCAGCGGTTCGGGGGTCGCGAGGTTGAACGCGCCCGGCACCCGCCGCTCCAGGGCGGCATCGAGCGCGGCGGCCACGTCGTCGGCGTGCACGGCGGGGATCGAAGTTCCGGGGTCCACGGGCAGCAACGGCAGGTGACGGAGCACGACGTCGGGCACGTATCCCGGCACCGCGTAGCGGCGCAGCGCGCTGCCGCCCGCATACTGGCCGATGAAGCCCGGCCGGAAACGGGTGACGATCGGCGCCGCGGCCGCGCCCTCGATCCGCTCGTCGAGCAGCCGCTCCGCCGCGACCTTGTCGACGCTGTACGCGCACGATTCGATGCCGGTCGCGGGCCACGACTCGTCGACCGCCCGGCCGTAGGCCCCGGCCGCGTACACCGCGGCGGAGGACATGTGCACCAGGTGTCCGACGCCGGCGGCGAGGGTCGCCCCGATCACGGCGGCGGTGCCGTCCACTCCGGTCCGGCGCAGATAGTCCCGCCGGTGCGAGGGCTGGAAACCCCAGGCCAGGTGCACGACGGCGTCGGCCCCTTCGATGAGGGGGCGCAGCCCGGTCTCGGCGCCGGGTGCGGCGAGGTCGACGCTGTGCCAGGTCACGCCGTCGTAGGGGTCGGTGGGCGGTGGCACGCGCCGGGCGACGGCCACGATCTCCGGCGGCTCCGATCGCCGGGCGAGGCGCCGCAGCAGGGCGGTGCCGACGTTGCCGCTGGCGCCGGTGATCACGATGCGCTGTCTCATGATCGCAGGAGATACCCCGCCGATCTGCGTCGTACACCCGTCTGGCAGGTTTCACCCGGTCGGGGCGGGGTATGCCCGTGGGCATGACGGACTCGCAGATGGAGATCCTGTATTCCGGGACGGAGTCGGCGGCGTGGCTGGACGGTCCCGCCGAGGTGCTGCGGAAGCAGGTCGGGCGGCTGGCGGACAGCCCGATCGGGGCCGTGCTGCACGGCGCTCCCGTGGGCCACCCGCTGCACCCGGCGCTGGTGGCCGTCCCCATCGGGGCGTGGACCGCGGCCGGCGTCTTCGACGCCCTGCGACAACCCGAGACCGCGCGGCGGCTGATCGGGCTCGGTCTGCTGGCGACGCCGCCGACGGTTCTGGCCGGCTGGGTCGACTGGGTGCACACCGACACCGTGCAGCGCCGGGTGGGGTTGATCCACGCGGCCGTCAACGGCGCCGGAGCAGCCCTCATGGCCCTGTCCTACCGCCAGCGCCGCCGCAGTTCCGGTCCCGGCGCGGTGACGCGTAGCGCCGCCGGCGCGGTGACGCTGAGCGCCGCTGGCACCATACTGATCGGGCTGGGCGGCCTGCTGGGCGGGCACCTCGCGTACTCGCTCGGCGCCAATGTGCGCCCGCCCGAGGTGCCGAACGCCCCCGTCTACGATCCCGTCCTCGCCGACTCCCCCGGCGATACGGCCTGAGCGAGGCCGCACCGCAACGCGAACCGCGCGTCCGCCACCGCGGGCGCCGTCTCCTCCCCATTTCGAAGGACATGCATGAACCCCGCTCCCCGAGACGGCAACGACGACAGCGCGCCCTCCGCCTTCGTCTTCGCACCCACTCCCCTGCTCACCGTCACCATCGAGTCGTCGCCGTCGGATGTCCCGGAACTGCACGTCCACGCCGGCGGGCAGGGTTTCTGGATCGCCCGCATGGCGGTCACACTCGGCCTGAAGGTGCGGCTGTGCGGCACCTTCGGCGGCGAGACCGGCCCCGTCGTCAGCGATCTCATCGCACGGGAAGGCGTATCGGTGCGATCGGTGTTCACCGCCGGCCAGAACGGCTCGTACGTGCACGACCGCCGCGGGGGTGAGCGTGAGGAGATCGTGGAGGTTCCGCCGCCGACGCTCAACCGGCACGAGGCCGACGACCTGTTCGGCGCGGCGCTGGCCGAGGGCCTCGAGGCGGACGTGGCGCTGCTCGGTGGCCCGCATTCCGACCGGGCGGTGCCGCACGACGTCTACACCCGGCTGGCGGCCGACCTGACCGCCCTGGGTGTTCCCGTCGTCGCCGACCTGTCCGGCCCCACCATGACCGCGGCGCTCGAGGGCGGTCTCGCCGTGCTCAAGGTCAGTCACGAGGATCTCCTCGAGGACGGCAGGGCCAAGTCCGACGACGTCGACGACCTCACCGCGGCCATGAAGGAACTCGTCTCGCAGGGCGCCCGCAACGTGGTGCTGTCCCGCGCCGGCGACCCCGCCCTCGCCCTCGTCGACGGCGAGCTGTGGGAAGTCGTCGCGCCGCCGCTGAACATCGCCGACCACCGCGGCGCCGGCGACTCCATGACCGCCGGGATGGGCGCCGCGCTGGCCGCCGGAGCCACGATGGTCGAAGCCCTGCAGCTCGGTGCCGCGGCGGGCGCCGTCAACGTCACGCGGCACGGGTTGGCCACGGGACAGCGAGAACTCGTCGACAAGGTCGCCGAGAGCGTCGAGGTCCGGCCGTTCGCGAAGGGGAAGAGCGGGAGGTAGGAACGTGAGAGCGCTGATCGTCAACGACGACGGGGTGGACAGCCACGGCATCTCGGTGCTCGCCCGGGTGGCGGTGGACGCCGGTCTCGACGTGGTGGTGGCCGCCCCCCATGCCGAGCGCAGCGGCGCCAGCGCGTCGCTCAGCGCACTCGAGGAGGACGGCCGGCTCGTCGTCGCGCCGCGGGCGTTCCCGGACCTGCCGGACACGACGGTGCTCGCCGTCGAGGCGTCGCCGGCCTTGATCGCCTTCGTCTCGATGTACGGGGCGTTCGGCCCCAAACCCGACATCGTCCTGTCGGGAATCAACCACGGCCCCAACACCGGCCACGCGATCCTGCACTCCGGCACGGTCGGCGCGGCGCTCACCGGAGCCAACCACGGCAGCCTGGCCCTGGCGGTCTCGCTGTCCGGTTCGGTCCACGAGCACTGGGAGGGTGCCGAGGTCGTCGCCCGGCACGCCCTGCAGTGGGTGCTGACGCAGGGCACGCCCGGCACGGTGCTCAACGTCAACGTGCCCGACATCCCGCTGAGCGAACTGCGCGGCCTGCGCACGGCACCGCTCGCGGCGTTCGGCGCCGTGCAGGCCGACATCGGCGAAACCGACCAGGACCCGGACGACGGGGAGCGCCAGTACGTCACCGTGACCTTCAGCGACATCCGGGCCGACGAGGCCGAGGACACCGACGCGGGCCTGCTCGCCCAGGGCTGGGCGACCGCGACGGCGTTGCGCTCCCCATTCGAGGCCGCCGACGTCGACACCGCGGATCTGCCGCGTACCGCGGCCGACCTGGTGTGACGCCGGCGGCACCGGTCAGGGCTCGAGCTGGATCTTGATCGCGCCCTCCTGCTTGCGCTGGAAGATCTCGTACGCGTGCGGGGCGTCCGACAGCGGCAACCGGTGCGTGGCGAAGGTGTCCACTCCGAGCGGATCGTCGTCGGTGAGCAGCGGCATGATCTGCGGCACCCAGTGGTTGACGTTCGCCTGACCCATCCGCAGCCGGATCTGCTTGTCGAACAGGGTCATCATCGGCATCGGGTCGGTCATGCCGCCGTACACGCCGCTGAGCGAGAGGGTGCCGCCCCGGCGCACCACGTCGATCGCGGTGTAGAGGGCGTGCAGCCGGTCGACACCGACGTGGGTCATCAGCGGCGCGGACAACGCGGACGGCAGCAGCCCCGTCGCGGTCTGCAGGGCGGTGGCGACGGGTGACCCGTGCGCTTCCATGCCGACCGCGTCGATCACCGAGTCGGTGCCGCGGCCGCCGGTGCGGTCGCGGATCATCTCGCCCAGCGAGTTCCCGGCCTCCTTCAGGTCGATGGTCTCGATGCCGCGGGTGGCGGCGCGCGCGAGCCGCTCGGGCACCATATCGACACCGATCACCCGGTGGCCGCGGTGCACGGCGATCCGTCCGGCCATCTCGCCGATGGGCCCGAGGCCGAGCACCGTCACCGAACCCCCGTCGGGCACATGCGCGTACTCCACGGCCTGCCAGGCGGTGGGCAGCACGTCGGACAGGTAGACGAACCGCGAGTCCGGCGGCCCCTCCGGAACCGAAATGTGGGTCGAATCCGCATGCGGCACACGCAGATACTGCGCCTGGCCACCGGGCACGCTCCCGTACAGCTTCGAATACCCGAACAGCGCCGCGCCGGTGCCCTGCTCGGTGACCTGGGTGGTCTCGCACTGGGAGAACAGGCCGTCCCCGCACATGAAACAACTGCCGCACGAGATCTGGAACGGAATGACCACGCGGTCGCCGGGTTTGATCGAGGTGACCTCGGAACCGACCTCCTCCACGATCCCCATGGGCTCGTGGCCGAGGATGTCCCCCGGCGACATGAACGGTCCGAGCACTTCGTACAGGTGCAGATCCGAACCGCAGATGTTGGTGGTGGTGACGCGGATGATCGCATCGGTGGGCTGCTCGATCCTCGGGTCGGGGACCGTATCGACACTCACCTTCCGCTTGCCCTGCCATGTCACTGCTTTCATCGCCGATCCTCCCGCCCGGTGGTCCGGGCACCTCTCGTCGTGGACTGCGCGGCGCACTGCCGGACCGGCACCATGACGCACTGCCGGACCGGCACCATGACGCACTGCCGGCTCTGCACGGCCTACCCCGCACGACGGGGCGCAAACCTCGACCGGCCCGGCGCAGGACCGGTGACCGGCGCGGGTTTCCCGGGCGCGGCACGGGGCATCCCTCACAGGTGACCTCACTGTGGCTCTCCAGCCCCGACACCGCCCGCACCGACGACACGCCGTGGCCCGAGGGCCCGGCCCGCTTCGACACCGTGGTGGTCGGCGCCGGCCTCACCGGCATGGCCACCGCCCTCCTGCTCGCGCGCGCCGGCCACCGCGTGGCCGTCCTCGAGGCCCGCACGGTCGGCGCCGTCACCACCGGCAACACCACCGGCAAGATCAGCCTGCTGCAGGGCAGCACCCTCTCCAGCATCGCCCGAGGCCATTCCCGCGACGTCCTGCGAAACTACGTGGCCGGCAACCTCGAGGCGCAACGGTGGGTGGTGCAGCTGTGCCGGGAGCGGGGCCTGCCGATCGAATCCGCGGCCGCCTTCACCTACAGCGCCGGCGAGGAGGGCGTGGCCACGGTGCGCGCCGAGCACGAGGCCTGCCGCGCGGCCGGTCTCGACGCCCGCATGACGACGGAGACGGAACTGCCGTACCCCGTGGCCGCGGCGGTGACGCTGCCGGATCAGGCGCAGATCGATCCGATGCCGTTGCTGCACGAACTGGCCCGCGAACTGCGGGAGCGCGACGGCGCCCTGTTCACCGGCTGCCGGGTCCGGAAGGTCCGCTCGGACCGGAACGGATGCGTCGCGGTCACCGATCACGGCGAGGTGCGGGCCGGGCACATCGTGCTGGCGACGGGGACGCCGATCCTCGACCGCGGCGGGTTCTTCGCCCGGCTCGAGCCCCAGCGGTCGTACGCGGCCGCGTTCGAGGTACCGGGCGACATTCCGAGCGGGATGTATCTGTCGGTGGATTCGCCGACGCGGTCGTTGCGCACGGCCTACGGGGGGCGGTACTTCCTCGTCGGCGGCAACGGCCACACCGTCGGGCGGGCACACGACCATCGGGGCGCCGCGGACGATCTCGTGGCGTGGACGGGCCGTCACTTCCCGGGTGCGAAGACCGTGGCGCGCTGGTCGGCGCAGGACTATGCGACGCTCGATCACCTGCCGTACGTGGGCCCGCTGCTTCCCGGCAACGATCGGCTGCTCGTGGGCACCGGCTACGGCAAGTGGGGCATGACGAACGCGGTGGCGGCGGCGCGGTTGCTGTCGGCCCGCATTCTCGGCGAGACGGCTCCGGAATGGGAGTCGGCGTTCCAGGCCTGGAGTCCCACACAGCTTTTCGATCTTCCGGCAGCCACCCGGCTCAATGCCGCGGTCGCGGTGGAGATGACGCGCGGATGGGTGCGGGCCGAGTTGTCCGGCGACGGCGCGTCCCCGCCGGAGGGCCGCGGCACGGTACGCCGGGAGAAGCTCCGCCCGGTCGGGGTGTGCACCGTCGACGGCACCACGCACCGGGTGTCCGCAGTGTGTCCCCACCTCGGTGGCGTGCTGCGATGGAACGACGCGGAAGCCTCCTGGGACTGCCCGCTGCACGGCTCCCGCTTCGCCGCGGACGGGCGCCTGCTCGAAGGCCCTGCCACCCGGGATCTGGCACCGGAGTGACGTTTCCCGGTCGCCGGCCTCGGGTACGCGATCGGGGAACCTTCCCACGACGAAAGGACGACTTCGCGATGAGCGCTTCAGGGAACGGCCGGCTGGCGGGACGCACGGTCGCCGTCCTCGCCACGAACGGCGTCGAGGAGGTCGAGCTGGTGGAGCCGCGCCGGGCGGTCGAGGAGGCGGGCGGCACGGTGCGCCTGCTGTCGCTCGAACCCGGCGAGATCCAGGCCATGAAGTCCGACGTGCACGCGGCCGGCCGGCACCCGGTCGACCAGGTGGTGTCGGAAGCGTCGGTGTCGGACTTCGACGCGCTGATCCTGCCCGGCGGTACCACGAACCCCGATCATCTGCGCCAGGATCCCGCCGCCGTGGCGTTCGTGCGGGACTTCGTCGAGTCGGGCCGGCCCGTCGGGGTGATCTGTCACGGCCCCTGGACACTGGTCGAGGCCGACGTGGTCCGGGGTCGGACGCTGACGTCCTACCCCAGCGTCCGCACGGACATCCGCAACGCGGGCGGGAACGTGGTCGACGAGGAAGTGGTCGTCGACGGGAACCTGGTGTCGAGCCGCAATCCGAGGGATCTGCCCGCCTTCTGCGCCACCCTCGTCGAAGTGTTCGCGAACGCCGAGCAACACGCCGGCTAGATCACCTCACCTCACGCGATCCCGCAGCGGTAGGGCCCGTCACCGGAGGCATAATCGTTGCATGAGGGAACCGATCGTGAACGCCGGCGACACGCCGGTGGACGACGCCTTCGAACGGGTCTTCGCGAGCGGGAAGCCGCAGCGGGTCGGGAGTTTCCGCTACCTGATCGACGACGACAGGTGGGAATGGTCGGACGACGTGGCGCGGATGCACGGGTACGCCCCGGGGACCGTACGGCCGACCACCGACCTGCTGCTCAAGCACAAGCATCCCGAGGACAAGGCCCACGTCGCGGCCATGCTGGGCGCCCTGCAGCGCAACGGCGAGCCGTTCAGCAGCCGGCACCGCATCATCGACACGCACGGCACGGTCCGGCCCGTCGTCGTGATCGGCGACCGCCTGCTCGACGAGCGAGGACGGGTGATCGGCACGGCCGGTTTCTACCTGGACCTGTCCGACGCGTACGACGACGAGGTCCGGCACAGCGTCGACGAGGCGGTCTCGGCGCTCGCGCACCACCGTGCGGTCATCGAACAGGCCAAGGGCATGCTCATGGCGGTCTACGGGATTCCGGCGGACCGCGCCTTCGAGATCCTCGCCTGGCGGTCCCAGGAGTCGAACGTCAAGCTCCGCACGCTCGCCGAGCAACTCGTCCGGGACGTCACCACCGGACTCGACGCACCGGCAACGCTTCGCACCGCCTTCGACCATCTGCTCATGACCGCGCACGAGCGGATCTCGGCGCCGCGGCAGCCCGCGGGTCCGGTCACGGACTCGGCTGGGGAAGCTCGCACTCCACCTTCGGATTGACTCCGGCGTAGTTGAGGGGCCCCGCGATCACCGTCACCGCGACGGTGGCGAAGTCGGCGCAGCTCTGCTCGGCTTCCGTGAAGTACCCCCGCTGCCCGGCGGCGATCGCACCGATCACCAGCCACACCAGCACAACGAACGTCAGGATACGCATCGCTCCTCCTCCGGGGCGAAGACCCGGGAGCCGAACGGCCCCCGGGTCGTGGACGAACGACGGCGCGACCGCCTGCGCGGCCGGTCACCGATTCACTGCTGATGCGGATTCACTGCTGATGCGAGCGCTGGCGCGCCTCGTCGACCTCGGCGTCGGCGCGTGCCTTCTCCGCCTCGGCTTCCTTCTTCGCGGCCTCGCGCTGGCTGTCGGCCTTGTCCTGCTGGGCCCGTCCCTCGCGGGTGAGTTCGTCGCTGCCGACGACGGCGCCGGTCGCCTCCTTGGCCTTTCCCTTGACGTCTTCGACGACGCCCTTGACGCCTTCGCTCGGACCGCTCGTGTTCTCTGCCATGCGACTCTCCCTCAGTCGGCGTTCCTCACTTGCGAACCATGGGTACCCCGCCGGCACCCCGGCAAATCGTGCAGGACTGCGCCACCTACATCAGAATCCCCACGATCACCACGAGAAAGAGGACGACGATCAGCACGATCGCACCGATCGTCAGAATCCCCGTGGGCGGGAATCGGTTCCGCGTCCGCGGCTCGGGGGCCGACAGACCGGAGGTCGAGCCCGAGTCGGGTGGTGTCGAGCCCGGTGCCACACCCCCGCCGGGTTCGAGATCGGGGGTGCGGGCAGGCTCGGGATCGGTGCCGGGATGCGCGTGTGGGTCAGGGACGTTCCGCGGATCGGGGGTGTTCATCGCCCACTCCTTTCTCTCGGCGGCCTGCAGCCCCGGGGAACTCGCCGAGGGGCGCGGCCGGAGCATGGGGCCCACCGCCGATCGAGTTCCCGGCGTAGTCTTCGGCCAAACCGCCGCACCGCCCAGGTTGAAGCGGGCAGTACGGGGTATGCGCGGGTCATGACCGAACCACTCGAGCCCGCCCAGCGCGCCGGCCAGCCGGAGAGCACCCGCTCGATCGTCCAGCTCGGCGCACTGTCGGCAGGCACGCTCTTCCTGGTCGTCGGGATCGCCGGCTTCGTCCCCGGGGTGACGGGCAACTACGACGAACTGGCCTTCGGCCACGAGTCCGGCGCCCTGCTCCTGGGCGTGTTCGCCGTGTCCGTCCTGCACAACGTGGTGCATCTGGTCTTCGGTCTGGCGGGCGTGGTCGCGGCGCGGCGCGCCGATCTGGCGCGCTGGTACCTGATCGTCGGCGGCCTGATCTACCTCGCACTGTTCCTGTACGGGCTGATCGTCCGGCCGGAGGGCAGCGCCAACGTCCTGCCGGTCAACGATGCGGACAACTGGCTGCACCTCGGCGTGGCGGTGACCATGCTCGGCCTCGGCCTGGCGGCACCGCGGATCCGGCCGGCGACGACGGTGTGAGCCGTTTGACGTGACCGAGGGTGGGGCACCCGATCCGGAGGACAGATATCGGAGAGGAGGACCGTGATGACCACGTGCGACACCTGTGGCAACGACTACGACAAGACCTTCACCGTCACCCGCGGCGACGTCTCGGGCACGTTCGACAGTTTCGAGTGTGCCGCACAGGCAATGGCCCCGCAGTGCGCCCACTGCGGTTGCCGCATTCTCGGGCACGGGGTCGAGGCCGACGGCACCATGTATTGCTGCGCGCACTGCGCCCGGCAATCGGGTCAGGCTGCGCTCACCGACCGCGCCGACCGGGCGTAGGGAGGTGCTGTGACGCAGGATGTGGAGAAGCGATGGCGGGACCCGCGCGCCGCCCGCGCAGCGGTGCGGTACGCGGCCGTGATCGTCGCCGCCGCCCTGCTGCTGATGGCGGCGGTCGTGATCTGGGCCGCCGCGAGCGGTGACCGATGCGCCGACGAGGAATTCCTCGTGTGCACCGACCCTGCGCGGCTCGTCCTGGCCGTCGGCCCCACGGCGATCCTGCTCCTCGGGGCCGTCGGTGCATTCGTGCAGACCTACCGGGTGTGGCGCTCGGGCGGGACGTGGCCGATCTGGCACGGCACGGGCTGGGGGCTGATGGTTCTGACCCTGGTGTACGGGTCGATCTCGTCCGGCGTCCTCGTCGGGGGCTGAACCGCTCAGACGACGACCGGACGGGATTTCGAGGGCGACCCGCCCGGGGGTTTCGGGGCGACCCGCCCGGGGGTTTCGGGGCGACCCGCCCGGGGGTTTCGGGGCGACCCGCCCGGGGGTTTCGGGGCGACCCGCCCGGGGGTTTCGGGGCGACCCGCCCGGGGGTTTCGGGGCGACCCGCCCGGGGGTTTCGGGGCGACCCGCCCGGGGGTTTCGGGGCGACCCGCCCGGGCTATCCCTGCGTCCCGGGGCGCGGTGCCCCGCGCACCCCGATGGAGGAACGATGATCCGATCCAGCCCGTATCCCAGGGTGCAGCGCACCCGGATCCAGGGTTACGCCTTCGCGATCGGCATCGTGTTCCTCCTCATCGGGGTGCTCGGATTCGTGCCCGGACTGACCAGCGGGTACGGCTCGATGGCCCTCGCGGGGCAGGAGTCGAATGCGCATCTGCTGGGCCTGTTCCGGGTCTCGATCGCCCACAACGTGCTGCACCTCGCCTACGGGGCGGCGGGGATCCTCGCCGCCCGAAGGATCCGCGCGTCGCGGATCTACCTGATCGCGGGCGGCGCCGGGTACCTCGCGTTGTCGGCCTTCGGCATGGTCCTCGGCCACGACAGCCACGCCAACATGGTGCCGGTCAACGCGGCCGACAACTGGCTGCACCTGGTGCTGGGTGTGCTGCTGCTCGTCCTGGCGGTCGATCCCCGCGGCAACCGCCCGCCGAAGCTGCCGAAGCCGGTGTGATCCGCGCCCCGCCCCGACGGGGGTTCGCTTCGGGAGAGCCGGATCAGGCCGGAACTCGCAGGGCGTGGATCGCACTCTCGAGCGAGGCGTGCGCGTGGACGGGGTCGCCGAGCACCCGCAACAGCCGGTGTACCGGCCGTCCGCCCACGAGGGCCCACCGGGAACTTCGGCGCCGGGCCAAGGTGTCGAGCTCGTCGAACACGATCAGGCCCGCCGACCCGAAGAACTCCACGTCGGAAAGATCGAGCACCAGGCGCGACGACGGGTGCATCTGGTCGCCGGCGTAGCTGCGCAACGCCGGGGCGTTGCGCATGTCGAGCTCGCCCGCCACGGCGACCCGAACGAGGCCGGAACTGATTCTCTCCGTGGAGAAATCGGCACCCGCGGACGTATGGAAGGAGACCGGTGAGCGATCCGATCGGGTGACCCACAGCGATGTGACTTTGCGCTGAGAAACGACAGACATGAGCTTCCCATCGTGGAAAGAGGATGGAAGCGTCGACAGAGCGGGGACCGCACCGACACCGGTCACCGCGGATGTGCGGCGCCTCCGAGTCAGGCTGTGTGCTCAACCTCACCCATACCCTACGGCAGCCCCTGCGGCACCGCAAAGGGCGGATCGACCTGGCGCGGCGCCGCCCCGGCGGCGCGCGTTTCCGCATGATTGAGAACCCCGCGCCGCGGGTAGTCTCGCCAGGAACACCCGCTCGCCCGGGCCCCCACCTGCCGCAACGGAGAAACGACACACATGGCGAACACGGCATCGATCGATTCGGCCCTCGAACGCACCCACCCCGTAGTGGAGTTGCGGGTACGGGCGGAACCAGGCCAGCTCCCCGTCCTGCGCGCGGTCGCTGCCGCCATCGCTCTGCAGCAGGGCTTCGACCTCGACGCGGTGGCCGACGTCAAGCTCGCGATCGACGAGGCGGGCACCCGGCTGATCACCCGGGCCCCGCAGGGCGCAACGTTGTCGTGCCGGTTCCAGGCCATGCCGCCGGCACTGCGGATCAGCGCGTCCGCTCCGACGGTGGACGGCGGCCTGACGGCGGACTCGCGGACCTTCGGCTGGCATGTGCTCAACGCACTCGCCGACTCGGTCGAGGTGAACGTGGACGAGACCGACGAGGGCTCCGTCACCACGATCGACGTGTCCCTGACCGACGGCAGCGCTGTTCTGTGACGGGGACCGGCGCCCAACGGCGCAGCGGCCGAGCCGCCGACGAATACGCCGACGTCATCCCCCTCTTCGAGGAAATGGTGACGTTCGACGAGGACGATCCCGCGCGCGGAGTCTTGCGGGACAGCCTGGTCGAACGATGCCTGCCCCTCGCGGAACACATCGCCCGCCGGTTCGACGGCCGCGGCGAGGCATTCGACGACCTCCTGCAGGTCGCCCGCCTCGGCCTGGTCAACGCCGTGGACCGTTTCGACCCCGAGCGGGGCTCGGACTTCGTGTCCTTCGCGGTTCCGACCATCATGGGCGAGGTGCGCCGGCACTTCCGCGACGCCGGTTGGGCGGTGCGGGTGCCGCGCCGGATGAAGGAGATGCATCTGGCGCTGAGCAAGGCGACCGGGGAACTGTCACAGCGCCTGGGCCGCGCCCCCACGGCTGCCGAACTCGCCGCCGAGCTGGACCTCGATCCGGAGGAGGTGGCGGAGGGCCTCGTCGCCGGCAACGCGTACCAGGCGGTCTCGGTCGACCGTCCGGCCCCGGCCGGGGACGACGGCGTCACCCTGGCGGACACTCTCGGCGACTACGACGCCGCGCTCGCGCACGTGGAGAACCACGAGGCACTGCGCCCGTTGCTGGCTGCGCTGCCGGAACGTGAGCGCACGGTCGTGCTGCTGCGGTTCTTCGGGAACATGACCCAGACCCAGATCGCCGAACGTGTCGGCGTGTCCCAGATGCACGTGTCCCGGCTGCTGACGAAAACCCTCGCCCAGCTGCGCGAACAACTGGGCGAGGGCTTCTAGGACCCGCAGGCCCCGGGCGTCGTCATTCCTTCCCGGGCCAGGTGCCGGTGACGCGGCGGAAGCCCACCGCGCTCGCGCGGTTCGCCGCCGCGCTCACCGCGCCGAAGATCGCTCCCTGCACGGCGGCGGAGACCAGCACCTCCCGCCACCCGAAGCGGCTGTCCATGGCCTCCGGCGGATCGTCCTGGCCGGCGCCGAGCGCCCACACCTTCCGGAACACCATGCCGGCGGCAACGCCCGCCAGGGAACTCACCACGAGGCTCACGGGCCGGTACAACGCCTTTTTCACATTTCCTCCACGTCTCGAGATACGTGGCGGGAGTACCCGGCCGCCGCGGTCTCACACCTGCCCGCCCGGCTCAGATGGTGGCGGCGTCGATCACGAACCGATAGCGCACGTCGCTCGCGACGACGCGGTCGTACGCCTCGTTGATCCGGTCGGCCGAGACGACCTCGATCTCCGCGCCGATGCCGTGCTCGGCGCAGAAGTCGAGCATCTCCTGCGTCTGCGGGATGCCGCCGACCATGGAACCGGCGAGGCTGCGCCGGTTCTGCGCGAGCGAGAACGCCCGGACCGTGAGGGGGTGTTCGGGCAGGCCCAGCTCGACGAGGGTGCCGTTGCGGGCGAGCAGCGACAGGTAGGCATCCAGGTCGAGGTTCACCGAAACGGTGTTGACGATCAGGTCGAACGTGCCCCGCAGATCCTTGAAGGTCTGCGGATCGGTCGTGGCGCGGTAGGCGACGGCACCGAAGCGCAGCCCGTCCTCCCGCTTGGCCGGCGAGTGCCCCAGCACGGTCACGTCGGCACCCATCGCCGCGGCGATCTTCACGCCGACGTGGCCGAGCCCGCCCATCCCGATCACGGCGACCTTCCTGCCCGGTCCGGCGCCCCAGTGCCGGAGCGGGGAGAACAGGGTGATGCCCGCGCAGAGCAGCGGCGCCGCGGCGTCGAGCGCAAGACCGTCGGGGATCTTCAGGACGAAGTGCTCGGTGACGACGATGTGGGTGGAGTAGCCGCCCTGGGTCACCTCGCCGTCGCGGCCGACGGCGTTGTAGGTGCCGGTGACCCGGTTGGTGCAGTACTGCTCGTCGCCGCTGGTGCAGGCCTCACACGCGAGGCACGAGTCGACGAAGCAGCCGACGCCGACGCGATCGCCGACGGCATGCCTGGTCACCTCGGCGCCGACGGCGCTCACCACCCCGACGATCTCGTGCCCGGGAACGACGGGGTAGCGGGTGCCGCCCCACTCGTTGCGGGCGGTGTGGATGTCGGAATGGCAGATCCCGGCGTACCTGATCTCGATGAGCACGTCGAGCGGACCGAGCTCACGCCGCTCGATGGTGGTCTTGACGAGGGGGCTGTCCGCCGCGGTGGCGGCGTACGCGGCAACGGTAGTCATGCAGACATGCCTACCGGCCGGCGGCGCGACGCGCACCCGCGGGGGCTGTCCGCGGGTGCGCGTCGACGGAGGCGGCCTGCCGGCCTACTGCCCGGCCGCGCGTCGCCGCAGACGACGTGCGGCGGCGACGAGGTTGCGCAGCGACGGCTCGAGCTGCCAGTAGTGCCGGGTCTTGAGCCCGCCGTCCGGATTCGCCCACAAGCGGTCGAGTTCGACGGATTCCGCTGCGGTGCTGAGCAGTTCGTCGAGTTCGTCGATGTCGGGGATGCGCGCCGATCGGCTCTCGTAGACGCCGGGGCCGACACCGTGCGTGAGGGCCTTGTCCTTGATGGCCTCGAGCACCCAGCGGATCGAGCGGGTCGCGACGATCGCCGTGACGTCCGCGTCGAGCCGTTCGATCGCGTCGACCACCGACGCCTGACCGGAGTAGGTCAGGTGCGTGTGGATCTGCGTCTCGGGCTTGGCGCCCCCGGTCGCGAGCCGGAACGCGTCGACCGCCCAGTCCAGGTACTCGGCCCGGCCGTCCTGCCGCAACGGCAGCAGTTCCCGGATGGCAGGCTCGTCGACCTGGATGATGGCGATGCCCGCCCGCTCGAGGTCGGCGATCTCGTCGCGGATGGCGAGCGCCAACTGGTCGGCCGTCTCGTGCAGGGGCTGGTCCTGACGCACATACGACCGCGCCAGCATCGTGACCGGGCCCGTGAGCATGCCCTTGACCGGCTTGTCGGTCAGCGACTGCGCGAACGCGATCCACTCCACCGTCATCGGCTTCGGCCGCACGATGTCGCCGTAGAGGATCGGCGGGCGCGTGCACCGCGACCCGTACGCCTGCACCCAGCCGAAGTGCGTCGTGGCGAAGCCCTCGAGCAGCTCGGCGAAGTACTGGATCATGTCGTTGCGCTCGTGCTCACCGTGGACGAGCACGTCGAGGCCGATGTCCTCCTGCAGCCGGACGGTGGACTCGATCTCCTCCTGGATGCGCTTGACGTAGTCGTCCCACGACATGCGGCCCTCGCCCAGCTCGTAGCGGGCCTTGCGGATCTCGTCCGTCTGCGGGAACGACCCCAGCGTGGTCGCCGGCACCGGCGGCAGCTTCAGCCGCTCCTGCTGCGCGGCGCGCCGCTCCTCGTACGGGACGCGGCGCCGGTGCTCGGGCCGCAGGGCGTTGACGCGGGCGCGGATCGCGTGCTTCTGCTTGAAGTGCACCGACGTCGGCGGCTTGCGCCACCGCTCCTCCGCGCCGGTGGTCAGCGCCTTGGCGAGCGAGACCACCTCGCCCACCTTCTGCTTGGCGAAGGCCAGCCGGTCCGCCACGTCGCCGGGGATGTCGTACTCGGCGAGCACGTCGTAGGGCACGTGCAGCAGCGAGCACGACGTGGAGACCACCAGGTCGGGCGTCACGGCCGCGAGGCTGCTCAGGTACTCGAGCGTGCGGTGCCGGTCGGCCTTCCACACGTTGCGGCCGTCGACGACCCCCGCGTAGATGCGCTTGCGCTTGAGGCCGGGCACCGCGGCCAGCTCCTCCGCGCTCATCCGGCCGTTGACCAGGTCGAGACCGATGGCCTCGACCTTGGTGGCGGCCAGGATGGGCAACGCCTCGCCGAGGTGACCGTAGGGGCCGGTGACGAGGAGGCGCGGGCGCAGCGGCGCGTGGGAGAGCGTGTCGTAGGCGCGCGCGAAGGCCGCGAGCTCCTCCGGGGTGCGGTCCTCGGTGAAGGAGGGCTCGTCGAGCTGCACGCACCAGGCGCCGGCGCGCGCGAGCTCCGCGAACAGCTTCTCGTACTCGGGCAGCAGCCGGTCGAGCAGCTCGAGGGTGGAGAACCCGTCCTGCTCCGACGTCTGCGAGACCTTGGACAGCAGCAGCAGCGACACCGGACCGAGTACGACCGGGCGCAGGTCGATGCCGCGGGCCTTGGCGCGCTCGAACTCGTCGAGCACCGCCGCCGAGTTCAGCGCGAAGGTGGTGTTCTCGTCGAGCTCGGGCTGCCGGTAGTGGTAGTTGCTGCCGAACCAGCGGACCAGCTCGAGCGGCGGGAAGTCCTCGCGGCCCCGGCACAGCGTGAAGTAGAAGTCGAGCGGGTCGAGCTCGCCGACGAGCGGGCGGAACCGCTCGGGGATCGCACCGAACAGCAGCGCGTTGTCGAGCACGTGATCGTAGTAGGAGAACGTGTTACCGGGCACCTGGGTGAGCCCGGTGGCGGCGAGCTCGCTCCAGGTGGATTCCTGGATCTCGCGGGCCACCGCGACGAGCTCGTCGCGGGTGCCGGTGCCGTGCCAGTAGGCCTCGAGGGCACGCTTGAGTTCACGACGGGGTCCGATGCGCGGATACCCGAGGATGCTCGAGCCGTATCCGTCTGCAGTGCTGGCCATTCGGGGTCGACCTTTCCCTCGATGCACCTCGCGCCCGTGTCCCGACAGTCAGCGCGACGGCTGTGCTGTCGGCACACGGGCGCCGAGGTGCGGTGTGGTGCTACCTACCTAGCTGACTTTCTTGGCGGCACGACCGTTGTCGGCATATTCGTAGAAGCCGGCGCCCGACTTCTTGCCGACGAGGCCGGCCTCGACCATACGCAGCAGGAGCGGCGGAGCCGAGTACAGCGGCTCCTTGAACTCCCCGTACATCGAGTCGGCGATCGACTTGACCGTGTCCAGGCCCACCAGATCGGTGAGCGCGAGCGGACCCATCGGGTGGGCACACCCGAGGACCATCGCCTTGTCGATGTCCTCCTTGGTGGCAAAGCCGGACTCGACCATCCGGATAGCCGACAGCAGGTAGGGCACGAGAAGCGCGTTGGCGATGAAGCCGGCCCGGTCGGAGGACCGGACGACCTGCTTGCCGAGCACCTCGGAGGCGAAAGCCTCCGCGCGCTGGGAGACCGCGGGGCCGGTCTTGAGCGTGGTGACCAGCTCGACCAGCGGCAGCACCGGAACCGGATTGAAGAAGTGCATGCCGATGACCCGCTCGGGCCGGGTGGTGGCGATGCCCAGCTTCATGATCGGGATCGACGAGGTGTTGGACGCCAGCACCGCGTTCGGATCCGTGACGATCTTGTCGAGTTCCGCGAAGATCTCGGCCTTGACCTTCTCGTCCTCGACGACCGCCTCCACGACGAGCTGGCGATCGGCGAAGTCGCCGAGGTCGGAGGTGAAGCGCAGCCGCCAGGCGGCCTGCTCACGCTCCCGTTCGGTGATCTTGCCGCTGCTGACACCGCGGTCGAGGGACCGGAGGATGCGGGCACGCCCGGCAGCCGCGAGCTCGCGGGTCTGCTCGTACACAAGTACGTCGACATGAGCGCGTGCGCACACCTCGGCGATACCTGCGCCCATGATCCCGGCGCCGATCACGCCGACGCGCTGAATCTTTTCGCTGGTCACGTCAGCTCCTACTCGTCATGTGGGGGGTCGTGAAAGGGGTTCTGACAGGGGGTGGATACGGCGGCGGCGGGACCTGGTCGTCCGAGATCCCGCCGCGCACCTACATCCGGTTGCCGGTTCCTAGTGGAACTGGCCCTCCTCGGTGGAGCCCTTGAGGGCTGCCGTGGAGGTGTTCGGGTCGACGGTGGTGGCGATGGCGTCGAAGTAGCCGGCGCCGACCTCACGCTGGTGCTTGACGGCGGTGAAGCCACGCTCCGCGGCGGCCTTGAACTCGCGCTCCTGCAGGTCGACGAACGCGGTCATCCCCTGGCGGGCGTAGCCGTGGGCCAGGTCGAACATGCCGTAGTTGAGCGAGTGGAAGCCGGCGAGGGTGATGAACTGGAACTTGAAGCCCATCGCGCCGAGCTCCTTCTGGAACTTCGCGATGGTCGCGTCGTCCAGGTGCGCCTTCCAGTTGAAGGACGGCGAGCAGTTGTAGGCGAGCAGCTGGTCCGGGAACTCGCTGCGGACGGCCTCGGCGAACTTCTTGGCGACCTCGAGGTCCGGCACGCCGGTCTCCATCCAGATCAGATCGGAGTACGGCGCGTAGGCCTTGGCACGCGCGATGCAGGGCTCGATGCCGTTCTTGACGCCGTAGAAGCCCTCGGCGGTGCGGGTGCCGTCGAGGAACTCACGGTCACGCTCGTCGACGTCGGAGGTCAGCAGCGTCGCCGCCTCGGCGTCGGTGCGGGCGATGACGACCGTCGGGACGTCGGCGACGTCGGCCGCGAGGCGAGCCGAGGTCAGGGTGCGGATGTGCTGCTGGGTCGGGATGAGCACCTTGCCACCGAGGTGACCGCACTTCTTCTCCGACGCGAGCTGGTCCTCCCAGTGCGAGCCGGCGACACCGGCCGCGATCATGGCCTTCTGCAGCTCGTAGACGTTGAGCGCGCCACCGAAGCCGGCCTCACCGTCGGCGACGATCGGGGCGAGCCAGTTGTCGACCGAGGTGTCGCCCTCGATCTTGGCGATCTCGTCGGCGCGCAGCAGCGCGTTGTTGATGCGGCGGACGACCTGCGGCACCGAGTTCGCCGGGTACAGCGACTGGTCCGGGTAGGTGTGGCCGGACAGGTTCGCGTCACCGGCGACCTGCCAGCCGGACAGGTAGATGGCCTTGAGACCGGCGCGGACCTGCTGCACGGCCTGGTTGCCGGTGAGGGCGCCCAGCGAGTTGATGTAGTCCTCGTTGTTCACGAGGTCCCACAGAATCTCCGAGCCGCGACGGGCGAGGGTGGCTTCCTCGACGACGGTGCCCTGCAGCTTGACGACCTGCTCGGCCGTGTAGTTGCGGGTGATCCCCTTCCAGCGCGGGTTGGTGTCCCAATCCTTCTGGATTTCCTCAGCGGTCCTCGGGGTGCCGGTGGTCGACATCTAAGCTCCACTCTCTAGATCGGATCCGCGCCGAACGCTCTGCAGTACGTGCGTACTACTTCACATCCTTCGCGAACCTTTCGGATGTACCACTCGACAATGACACACCCGGAAAGTGCCGTCTACCTGTTGCTAGTGCCAATCTTCGCTAGTTTTTCCCGAGGCTTTGCAAAGGTTGTAAACCTTTGGCGCGTCCAACGAACCCGGCCCGGACCCCGATAGCTACCCGTCGGTAGCAATCACCTCGGCATTGTTCCCCGGCGGGCGCGCCGCCCGGCGGCCGACGACACTGCCCCGCACTCGCGGCCCACCAGCGACGGAGCCGCGGATCACCACGAAGATTGTGACGAGTTTCACACCCGGAGGTCCGGCAAATCGGGAAGTCGCCCCGGTCGAATCGGGGGTCGGCCAGGATCGCTCGACTACCATGTGCGCGTTGACCAGTCGGGGCCGGTCACGCCGCCCGGGCGTGCCCACTCCCCACTCGCACACGAGTCGAGGAGGGCGCCATCCTTTCCGCCACGTCGAAGCCGGTGATCGAGGCCACCCTCCCGGTCGTCGGCGCCCACATCGGCCAGATCTCCGAACTGTTCTACGAAAAGCTCTTCGCGGCCGCGCCGTCGCTGCGGACCGACCTGTTCAACCGCACCAACCAGGAGAACCGGGAGCAGCAGAAGGCGCTCGCGAGCTCGGTCGCCGCCTTCGCGACGCTGCTCGTCACCGAGGACGCCGCCGACATCGACGCGATCATGGCCCGGATCGCCGCCAAGCACGCCTCGCTCGGCGTCCAGGCCCCCCACTACGACGTGGTCCGGCACCAGCTGTTCGCCGCGATCGGCGAGGTGCTCGGCGACGCGGTCACCCCCGACGTCGCCGCGGCCTGGCGCGAGGTCTACACGCTGATGGCCAACTCGCTCATCGAGCAGGAGTCGGCACTCTACGACAAGGCCGGCGTCCGGCCCGGTCAGATCTGGCGCGTCGTCGTGGTCACCGACGTCCAGTTCGACGGCGCGGAGGTCGCGACCCTGACCCTGCGCTCCCTCGACGGCAGCCCGCTTCCGGATTTCCTTCCCGGACAGTACATCTCCGTCGCGACCACCCTGGGAGACGGCACCCGGCAGATCCGCCAGTACACCCTCGTGCGCAGCCACGTCCCGGGGGAGTGGGCCGTCACCGTCAAGCGGGTCCCGGGCGGGATCGTCTCCCAGCTCCTCGTCGGCGGCGTCGGCATCGGCACCGAACTCGTCGTCTCGCATCCGTTCGGCAGCCTCGTCGTCGAGGACGCCGACGCTCCCCTGGTGCTGATCTCCGCCGGCATCGGCGTCACCCCGACGCTCGCGGCGCTGCAGCACCTGGCGGCGCACCGCTCCGAGCGCGAGGTCCTGGTCGTGCACGTCGACCGGTCCAGCTACGACCATGCGCGGCGCGCCGAGACGCAGGCCCTGGTCGACCGTCTGCCGCGGGCCCGCATGCTGACCCGCTACTCCGAGTTCGAAGAGCTCCGCGAGGACGGCCACACCCCGCTCGACGGGGTCGAGCTGCCGAAGGATCCGCAGGTGTACGTGTGCGGTCCCGTCCCGTTCATGCGGTCGATCCGGCAGACGTTGCTCGGCGCGGGAGTATCGCCCGACGCCGTCCACTACGAGGCCTTCGCGCCGGGGTCCTGGCTGGGACTCGAGTAGAGCGCTAACGTTGCGAACCTGTCGTTGCGAAGCTGCGTAGACGCTCGTACGCTGGGCTGATGCCAAAGACGTTCGTCGGCGCCCGCCTGCGCCAGCTGCGCACCGAGCGGGGACTCAGCCAAGCGGCGCTGGCCAAGACCCTGGAGATCTCGGCCAGCTACCTCAACCAGATCGAGCACGACGTGCGGCCGCTCACCGTACCGGTCCTGCTGCGCATCAGCGAGGTCTTCGGTGTCGACACCACGTTCTTCTCGTCCCAGGACGACACCCGGCTCATCGCCGAGATGCGGGAGGTGGCCCTCGATCAGGAGATGGGCATCGACGCCGACGCCCAGGAGATCGCCGCGATGGTGTCGGCGCACCCCGGGCTGGCGCGGGCCATGGTCAACATGCACCGGCGGTTCCGCAACACCACCGCCCAGCTCGCCGCCGCCACCGAGGACCGCTACAGCGACGGCAGCGGCAGCGGCACCATCACCATGCCGCACGAAGAGGTCCGCGACTACTTCTACCAGCGGCAGAACTACCTGCACGATCTCGACACCGCCGCCGAGGAACTCGCCACCCGGATCCGCTTCCACCGCGGCGACATCTCCGGCGGCATCATCAAGCGCATGGAGACGGTGCACGACGTACAGCTCGTCCGTCGCGTCGACCTCGGCGAGAACGTCCTGCACCGGTTCGACCCCGCCACGCGCGTCCTCGAGATCTCCGCGCGGCTGTCGGGCGGCCAGCAGGTCTTCAAGCTCGCCACCGAGCTCGCCTACCTCGAGTGCGGGGAGCTGATCGAGAAGCTGGTCGCCGAGGGCGCGTTCACCAGCGAGGCCTCCCTCGCCCTGGCCCGCCACGGCCTCGCCAACTACTTCGCCGCGGCGATCATGCTGCCCTACGCGCAGTTCCACGAGATGGCCGAGGACTTCCGATACGACGTCGAGCGGCTCTCCGCCTTCTACGCCGTCAGCTACGAGACCATCGCCCACCGGATGTCGACCCTGCAGCGGCCGAAGCTGCGCGGCGTGCCGTTCTCGTTCGTCCGCGTCGACCGGGCGGGCAACATGTCCAAGCGCCAGTCCGCCACCGGCTTCCACTTCTCCACCAGCGGCGGGACCTGTCCCCTGTGGAACGTGTACGAGACCTTCGCGTACCCGGGCAAGATCATGACCCAGCTCGCGCAGATGCCCGACGGGCGTCGCTACCTGTGGGTCGCCCGCACGGTCGAGCGCCGCGCCGCCCGCTACGGCCAGCCGTCGAAGACGTTCGCGATCGGCCTCGGCTGCGAGCTGCGCCACGCGCACCGCCTCGTCTACGCCGACGGCCTCGACCTCGACGACAGCAACCCCGGTACCCCCATCGGCTCCGGCTGCCGCGTGTGCGAGCGGCTGAACTGCCCCCAGCGCGCGTTCCCGCCCCTCGGGAAGGAACTCGTCATCAACGAGCACCAGAGCTCCGTGTCCCCCTACCTCATCAAGTGACACCCGCGCGACGGCCGGACAGCCGCGCGCCCAACCCCGCTGATTGCCAGGATGGTCGTGAGACACCTCGGGGACGGCGCGGCAGTGCGTCATCGATTTTCTCCACAACCGGACGATCGCTCCCCAGATCCGGTCCGGAGCGCGGAGTTCACGCCGAAGGGCACCTCCGTCGGGGCACCGTGTTCGCCATGACCGACCACACCCCGATCATGCGGCGCGACGCTGTCCGCTCCGGGCTCATCGAGGACAAGATCCGCCGAGCACTGCGCACCGGCGCCCTCGAGCGTCTCGACGCAGGCGTCTACCTACCCAGGGAGATCGCAGCCGACCTCGACGACGCCGGCCGGCACCTGGTGCGCGTACGCGCGGCCGCCGCCAAGCTCGGCCCCGAGGCCGTGATGAGCCACACCTCCGCCGCCGTCGTGCACGGGTTCGCTCTGTGGCGTCCGGACCTCACGCTGGTCCACGTCAGTCGGAATCGACCCTCCGGCGGCCGTCGCACCTCCCAACTACACGTGCACGCAACACCTTTCGCACCAAGCGATGTGGAGATCGTGGACGGGATACGGGTGACCTCGGCGGCGCGCACGATCGTCGACACGGCACGCTGCCTGGATGCCGACCGTGCAGTGGTGCTGGGCGACTCTGCACTGAGGCTGCGGCCTGCGGCCCACGCCGCACTCCCGGCCGCCTTGACAGCAGCCGACACGCGAACCGGAATTGCGGCGGCTCGACGAATGTGCGCATTCCTGGACGGACGAAGCGAGAGCCCGGGCGAGTCGATCAGCCGCCTCCGCATTCGGGCGACAGGTCTGCCCGACCCGGTCCTGCAATTCGAGATACGGACAGCCGGTGGCGCATTCGTCGCGCGCACCGACTTCTTCCGGGAAGAGTTCGGCGTCGTCGGCGAGTTCGACGGCATGGGCAAGTACCGGTCTGCGGATCCCGGCGCAAGCGCCGAGACTGTGCGTCGCGAGAAGCTTCGTGAAGACGCGATCCGGGCACAGGGATACGAAGTGGTGCGCTGGACGTGGTCGGAACTCTTCCACTTCGACGACGTTCGTGCGCGAATCGACGCCGCCACCCGTCGTCGCTGGCGGTAGGTCGTCCGGAAACCCGCACGGCGGCAGGACAGCCGCGCGATGAAAGGAGCGCGCCGCTGTCCTGCGGAGGCGCGGATACATCCGGACCTCGGCGTGTGCGCGTTCGGAAATCGAGCCGTAACACGGGTCACGAACTCGTCACCGCAGGACATTCCCATGCAACACCGGCCGCCTACTCTTCGGTCCACGGATACAGCGCTGTATACGCAGCCCGGATACACCGGGCCCCGTCCGGCTCCCACCTTCGAAGAAGGGCACCTCCATGCCAGTTGCCACGTCCAAGTTCGCCAAGCGCGCCGTCGCCGCGCCGGCCGCGCTGGCCGCCGTCGGTCTCGTGCTCAGCGCCTGCGGCAGCAAGGCCACCGACAGTACCGACGCTGCCGGGTCCGCCTCGTGCGTCGACACCTCCGGCGACACGATCAAGGTCGGTTCGCTGAACTCGCTGTCCGGCACCATGGCAATCTCCGAGGTCACGGTGCGTGACTCGATCGCACTGGCCGTCGAGGAGATCAATGCGAACGGCGGCGTTCTCGGCAAGCAGATCCGGATCGTGGCCGAGGACGGCGCGTCGGAGCCGACGGTGTTCGCCGAGAAGGCCGAGAAGCTGATCAGCTCCGACTGTGTGGCCGCGGTGTTCGGTGGGTGGACGTCGTCGAGCCGCAAGGCGATGCTGCCGGTGTTCGAGGACAACAACGCGCTGCTGTACTACCCCGTGCAGTACGAGGGCCTCGAGTCGTCGCCGAACATCTTCTACACCGGCGCGACCACCAACCAGCAGATCGTGCCGGCGCTGGACTACCTGAAGGAGAAGGGCGTCAAGTCCCTCTACCTCGTCGGCAGCGACTACGTCTTCCCGCAGACCGCGAACCGCATCATCCGCGCGTACGCCGAGGCCAACGGCATCGAGATCAAGGGTGAGGACTACACCCCGCTCGGGTCCACCGACTTCTCCACGATCGTCAACAAGGTCCGCACCGCCGACGCGGACGCGGTGTTCAACACCCTCAACGGCGACTCGAACGTCGCCTTCTTCCGCGAGTACTCCAACGTCGGCCTCACCGCCGCCGACATGCCGGTGATCTCGGTGTCGATCGCCGAGGAGGAAGTGGTCGGAATCGGCGCGCAGAACATCACCGGCCAGCTCACCGCCTGGAACTACTACCAGACCGTGGACGGCCCCGAGAACACGGCGTTCGTCGACGCGTACAAGGCGAAGTACGGTGCGAACAAGCCCACCTCCGACCCGATGGAGGCCGCGTACGCGTCGGTGTACCTGTGGAAGAACACCGTCGAGAAGGCGGACTCGTTCGCCGTCGCCGACGTGCAGGCCGCGGCCGACGGCGTCTCGTTCGACGCACCGGAGGGCACCGTCACGATCGACGGGGACAACCACCACATCACCAAGACGGCTCGCATCGGCGAGATCCGGGGCGACGGACTGATCTACACGGTGTGGGAGTCGAACGGGGCGATCGAGCCGGACCCGTACCTCGAGAGCTACGACTGGGCCGCCGGCCTGTCCGGCAGCTGACCACCGTGACCGGGAAGCCGACGAGAAGGGAGGCGACATGGATGTCGTTGTAGGACAGTTGTTCACGGGCCTGAGCATCGGTTCGATCCTGCTGCTGGCGGCGCTGGGCCTGTCGCTGACGTTCGGGCAGATGGGCGTGATCAACATGGCCCACGGCGAGTTCATCATGGCCGGCTCCTACACCGCGTACGTGGTCCAGCAGGTGGTCTCGGCCGCCGGGGTGTCCCTGCTGGTGTCGCTGCTCGTCGGTTTCCTGGTCGGCGGCGTGATGGGGGTGCTGCTCGAGGTCACCCTCATCCGCCGCATGTACCACCGCCCGCTCGACACCCTGCTGGTGACCTTCGGCGTGGGCCTGCTGCTACAACAGGCCGCCCGCGACATCTTCGGCGCACCCGCCGTCAACGTGGTTGCGCCGCAGTGGCTCTCCGGTGGCGTGGAGATCCTCGGGGCGGTGGTGCCCAGGACCCGGCTGTTCATCCTCGCGCTGGCCGTGGTGTGTGTGGTGATCCTGATCGCGGCGATGAAGTTCACCCCGATGGGCCGGCGCATCCGGGCCGTCGTGCAGAACCGCGATCTCGCCGAGACCGTGGGCATCTCGTCGCGGCGCACCGACATCACCACCTTCTTCCTCGGCTCCGGCCTGGCCGGCCTGGCCGGAGTGGCGCTGACCCTGATCGGCTCCACGAGTCCCACCATCGGCCAGTCCTACCTGATCGACGCGTTCCTGGTGGTCGTCATCGGCGGCCTCGGACGGATCGAGGGCGCCGTCATCGCGGCCGTCGCGCTCGGCCTGCTCAACTCGTTCATCGAATACTCCACCACCGCATCGATCGCGAAGGTGATCGTCTTCGTGCTCATCGTGATCTTCCTGCAGGTCCGGCCGCAGGGCCTGTTCGCGGTCAAGACAAGGAGCCTGGTCTGATGCCTGCCCCGACACGTCTGCCGGCGCTCACCCGACCCGGACCGGCCCGCACGTGGGCCGGGTTCGCCCTCGCCGCACTCGTTCTGTTCGCCCTCGCCCCCGCCGTGCTGTCGGACTTCCGCCTGAACCTGCTCGCGAAGTTCCTGTGCTTCGCGATCGTCGCCGTCGGCATCGGTCTCGCGTGGGGCCGCGGCGGCATGCTCACCCTCGGCCAGGGCGTCTTCTTCGGCCTCGGCGCCTACCTCATGGCGATGCACCTGAAGATCGCCGACGCCGGGCTGCGCGGCGACACCGTCCCGGACTTCATGCAGATCGCCGGCATCCGCGAATTGCCCGGCTACTGGGCGCCGTTCGCCTCTCCGCTGGTGACGATCGTCGCGATCCTGGTGCTGCCCGCCCTGGTGGCGGTGCTGCTCGGGCTCGGCGTGTTCAAACGCCGCGTCAAGGGCGCCTACTTCGCGATCCTGTCCCAGGCCCTGACCGCCGCCTTCGCGATCCTGCTGATCGGCCAGCAGTCGATCGGAGGATCGAACGGGCTCAACCGCTTCCGCAGCTTCTTCGGCCTGTCCCTCGCCGACCCGGCCAACAAGCGGATGCTGTTCTTCGTCGCCGCGGGCGTCCTGCTCGCCGTCGTCGCGCTCACCCGGCAGCTGATGTTCTCCCGCTACGGGGAGCTGCTCGTGGCCGTGCGCGACCAGGAGGAGCGGGTCCGCTTCCTCGGCTACGACCCCGCCAACGTCAAGGTCGTCGCCTACGCCGCGGCGGCCTTCTTCGCCGGCATCGCCGGGGCGCTGTTCGTGCCCATCGTCGGCATCATCTCCCCCGCCGATGTCGGCATCGTCCCCTCCATCGCATTCCTCATCGGCGTCGCCATCGGCGGACGCACGACCCTGCTCGGCCCGGTCCTCGGCGCCATCGGCGTCGCGTGGGCCCAGACCGCCCTGTCGGAGAACTTCCCCTCCGCGTGGACCTACGCCCAGGGCCTGCTGTTCATCGTCGTCATCGGGTTCTTCCCCGCCGGCCTGGCCGGGCTGGCGACGTTGCGCCGGCGACGCACCCGCACCGGCCCGGCGCAGCCGATTCCCGAACCGACCACGACGATGGAGCCGGTGAGATGACCGAACCCCACTACGGCGGCAACGCCGGCATGTCCAGCGAGTACCTCGAGATCCGCGACCTGCGGGTCAGCTTCGACGGCTTCACCGCCGTCGACGGGGTGGACCTGACCCTGCTGCAGGGCGACCTGCGCTTCCTCATCGGCCCCAACGGCGCCGGCAAGACCACCCTCGTCGACGCCGTCACCGGCCTGGTGCCGGCCACCGGGTCGGTCACCAAGTCCGGCATCGAACTGCTCGGCAAGAAGGTGCACAAGATCGCCCGCCTCGGTGTGGGCCGCACCTTCCAGACCGCGTCGGTGTTCGAACAACTCACCGTGCTGCAGAACCTCGACATCGCCGCCGGCTCCGGCCGCTCCCCGTGGTCGCTGCTGCGCCGCCGCACGACGGTGCTGCCGCAGATCGAGGAAGCCCTCGAGACGATCGGCCTGACCGACCTGCGCGACGTGCCCGCCGGCATCCTCGCGCACGGGCAGAAGCAGTGGCTCGAGATCGGCATGCTGCTCGTGCAGAACTCCGACGTGCTGCTGCTCGACGAGCCGGTCGCCGGGATGAGCCACGACGAACGCGAGGAGACCGGCCAGCTGCTGCGCCGGATCGGGGCGCAGCGCACCGTCGTCGTCGTCGAACACGACATGGACTTCATGCGCGCCTTCGCCACCTCCGTCACCGTCCTGGCCCGGGGCCGGGTCATCGCCGACGGCACCGTCGAAGAGGTGCAGAACAACCCCCAGGTCCAGGAGGTCTACCTGGGCACCGCGACCGCCGCGCAGGAGGCCTGACATGCTCGAGCTCGTCGACGTGCGCACCGGCTACGGCCGCACCGAGATCATCCACGGGGCCACCCTCACCGTTCCCGCCGACGGCGTCGTCGCCGTCATGGGCCACAACGGGGCCGGCAAGACCACCCTGCTGCGCGCCGCGGTCGGCCTGCTGCCCACCACCTTCGGCCGGATCGTGTTCGACGGCGAGGACGTCACCGCGCTGCGGCCGTCCGCGCGCGTCGCCCGCGGCCTGGCCTACGTCCCCCAGGGACAGCAATCCTTCGGCCAGCTCACCTGCGCCGAGAACCTGCAGGTCGTCGCCGACGGGCGCAGACGCGGCAAGCGGCTCGTCGCCGAGATGCTCGACCTGTTCCCCGCCCTCGTGCCGCTGCTGGACCGACGCGCCGGCCTGCTCTCCGGCGGCCAGCGCCAGCAGCTGGCGATCGCCCGCGCCCTGATCACCGAGCCCCGCATGCTCATCCTCGACGAACCCACCGAGGGCATCCAACCGTCGGTCGTCGCCGAGATCGAGAACACCGTCGTCGAACTCAGCCGGCGCGGCGACCTCGGGGTGCTGCTCGTCGAGCAGCACATCGGCTTCGCCCTGCACGCCGCCCAGCGGTACTACGTCCTCGAATCCGGTCGCATCACCGCCACCGGCGACGGCGGCACGGATGCCGCCGGCACCGTCCGCGCGGCCATGGCGATCTGATGAGCACCGGTGGCACGCGGCGCGACCGGGTCTACCGGGCGCTGCGTTCGGACCTGATGACGGGCGTCCTGCCGCCGGACGCACGGCTCGGCGAGGAACGCCTCGCCGAGCAGTACGGGGTCTCCCGCACGCCGGTGCGGGAGGCGCTGGCACGGCTGGTGTCCGACGGGCTGGTCGAGCGGCGCGAGCAGGGCCTGTTCCCGTACCGGCCGCGCTTCGACGACCTCGCCGATCTGTACGAGCTGCGGACCACGTTGGAGCTGCGCGGGATCCGTCGCGCGCTGGCCGATCCGTCGATCCGGCACGATCCCCACGTGCTCGGCGCCGAGCTCGACCGGTGGTATGCGCTGCGCCGTGACCTGCCCGAGCCGGATGCGGGCTTCGTCGGGCTCGACGAACAGTTCCACCTGGCGTTGCTGGCCTCCGCCGGCAACCCGGCCCTGTGCGACGCGCTGGCCACCGTGAACGCGAAGGTGCGGCCCGTGCGCATGTTCGACTACCTGACGCACGACCGGATCACGGCGACCGTCGACGAGCACATCTGCGTGGCGGAGTCGGTGCTCGCGGGCCGTCTCGAGGACGCCCACGCCCAGCTCCTCGCCCACATCGACACGTCCCGGGCGGTGGTGGTGCAGCGCGCCGAGCAGGCCCGGACGATGGCCCGATTGGCGCGCGCCGTGCGAGACTGACCGGCATGTCACCTCGCATCCGGCCCGGACGGTTCAGGGAGCTCGGCCCTCTCAACTGGGCGGCCTGGCGCGTGCTCTCGACGGTGGCCGGCACGAAGGACGCGCAGCTGTTCAGCACCCTGGGCCGCACCGGTGGCCTGTTCCGCGGCTGGCTGTACTACTCCGGGAAGCTCATGCCGTTCGGGCGGTTGCCCCGGTTCGAATCCGAACTGGTCATCCTCCGCGTGGCGCACCTGCGCGAGTGCGGCTACGAGCTGGACCACCACACCCGGCTCGGCCGCCGCGCCGGGATCACGCCGGAGATCCTGCAGCGCATCCTCGACGGGCCCGGGGCCCCCGGCTGGAGCCCGCGGCACCGGGCGATGCTCGCGGCCGTCGACGAGCTGGTCACCACCAGGGACCTCGCCGACGGGACGTGGAAGGCGCTGGCCGCTCACCTCGACGACCGGCGGATGGTCGAATTCTGCCTGCTGGTAGCGCAATACGACGGACTTGCCACCACCATCGGCGTGCTGCGCATCGAGCGGGACTTCTGAGAGTTCTTCCTAACCGCCGCTTTACCGCGGGCAATCTCGGCGAAACACGACGTCCATAGCGTATACAGCTATGTCGACACGTACGGATACAGCCACGGCGCAACCGCTCCGGACGCGGGTGTACCGGGAACTGCGCACCGAGCTGATGAACGGCTCGATCCCGGTCGGTGAGCGGCTGACCGAGCCGAAACTGTCCGCGCGCTTCGGCATCTCCCGCACCCCGGTCCGGGAAGCCCTCGCGATGCTGTGCGCGGACGGCCTGCTGCGCCGCGAGGAGTACGGATTCTCGCCGGTGCCGCCGAGCATCCCCCGCATCCGCGACCTCTACGAGCTGCGGATCACCCTGGAACTGCAGGGCATTGCGCGGGCGATCGACAATCCCGATGTGCGGCACGACCGCGCCGCCCTCACCGCCGAACGCGAACGGTGGTTGCGCCTGTCCGCCGACCCGCCGCAGCAGGAACCGGGCTTCGTGGTGCTCGACGAGGAGTTCCACGTCGCACTGCTCGCCGCATCGGGCAACGCGGAACTGGCGGGCTCGCTCGAGTCGGTCAACTCCCGGATCCGGCACGTGCGGATGTACGACTTCATGGTCAACAGCCGGATCGAGACGTCGATCGCCGAGCACCTCGCCATCGTCGACGCCGTGCTCGGCGACGAGCTCGAGCGTGCCCACCGGTTGCTGCACCGGCACATCGGTGAATCCCTCGCGGTGGTGCTCGACCGGGTGACCCGCGCCGTCACCGCGATGTCGTTCGCGCGCTGACATCCGGTTCCGCCCCCATACCTTCCTCTTCCCCGTCACCGAAGGAGCCTGTCGTGACGTTCGCTTTCGACACCCTGCTCGTCGCCAACCGTGGCGAGATCGCCTGCCGGATCATGCGTTCGGCGCACACACTGGGGCTGAAGACCGTCGCCGTGTACTCGGATGCGGACGCGTCCGCCGCCCACGTCGAAATGGCGGACATGGCCGTGCGCCTCGGTCCCGCCCCGGCCGCGGAGTCGTACCTGCGGGCGGATCTGGTGATCGAGGCCGCCCTCGCGACCGGTGCCGGCGCGGTCCACCCCGGGTACGGGTTCCTCTCGGAGAACGCGGAATTCGCGGCCGCCTGCGAGGCGGCGGGCATCGCGTTCATCGGGCCCACGCCCGAGCAGCTGCGGGTCTTCGGCGACAAGCACACCGCTCGCGAGGCGGCGCGCGCCGTCGGCGTCCCGCTCGTCGAGGGCAGCGGCCTGCTCGCGTCCGTCGACGCCGCCGTCGCCGCGGCCGAAACCGTCGGATACCCCGTGATGCTCAAGGCCGTCGGCGGCGGGGGTGGCATCGGCATGCAGGCCTGTCACACCCCCGACGAGCTGCGGGACGCGTACGAGCGGGTGCAGCGCCTCGCGTCCGCGAACTTCTCCTCGTCGGGCGTGTTCCTCGAACGGTTCGTCGCCCACGCCCGCCACATCGAGGTGCAGGTGTTCGGCGACGGCTGCGGCCGCACGATCAGCCTCGGCACGCGCGACTGCTCGCTGCAGCGTCGCAACCAGAAGGTCGTCGAGGAGGCGCCCGCCCCGAACCTGCCCGACGCGGTCGTCGAGGAACTGCTCGCGGCGTCGCGCCGGCTCGCCTCGTCGGTGAGCTACCGCTCCGCCGGGACCGTCGAATTCGTCTACGACGTCGAACGCGGCGAGGCGTCGTTCCTCGAGATGAACACCCGCCTGCAGGTCGAGCACCCGGTCACCGAGGAGGTCACCGGTGTGGACCTGGTCGAGTGGATGCTGCGGCTGGGCCGGGGCGAGACCGAGATGCTCGACGCGCTGCCCGACGGCGGACCGCGGATCACCGGTCACGCCGTGGAGGCGCGCGTGTACGCGGAGGACCCGGGGCACGACTACCGGCCCAGCGCCGGACTGCTCACCGCCGTGGAGTTCCCGGCCCACACCCGCGTCGAGACGTGGGTGGACACCGGCACGGAGGTGAGCTCGTTCTACGATCCGATGCTCGCCAAGATCATCGTGCGCGGCGAGTCCCGGCGCACCGCGTTCGCGGCGCTCGCCGAGGCGCTCGACGACACCCACCTGTACGGCGTGCAGACGAACCTGCCGCAGCTGCGGCGCATCTGCACCGCCGAGCCGGTGCTCGAGGCCGCACACACCACCGCGACGCTGCGGGACGTGCGGGCGACGGGCCACCGCATCGACGTGCTGCGCGCGGGCACCATGACCACGGTGCAGGACTTCCCCGGCCGGATCGGCCTGTGGGAGGTCGGCATTCCGCCGTCGGGCCCGATGGACGACCTGTCGATGCGCGCGGCCAACGGCGCCGTCGGCAACCCGGAGGGGGCACCGGCGCTGGAATGCACGCTGCAGGGCCCGCGCCTGAAGTTCTCCGACCCGACGCTCGTGTGCGTCACCGGCGCCCCGGTCGTCGCCACCGTGGACGGGGTGCCCGTGCCGATGTGGGAGCCCGTGGAGGTGCCGGCCGGCGGCGTGCTCGACGTCGGCGCCCCGGCCGAGCAGGGCCTGCGCACCTACGTCGCGGTGCGGGGCGGGCTCGACGCCCCGCTCTACCACGGCAGCGCCGCGACGTTCACCCTCGGCGGCTTCGGCGGCGTCACCGGTAGAGCCGTGGCCACGGGTGATGTGCTCGGCGTGGCGGAGTCGCCCGCCCCTGCCGGCCCGGCACCCGTACCCGTGGACCGTCGCCCGGAGTTCACCCACACGTGGCATCTCGCCGTCACCGAGGGTCCGCAGCCCGCCCCGGCCTACTTCACCGAGGACGACCTGGCCCAGTTCTACGACACCACGTGGACGGTGCAGTCCCACGCGAACCGCACCGGCATCCGCCTGGACGGCCCCAAGCCCACCTGGTCGCGGACGGACGGCGGCGAGGCCGGGCTGCACCCGTCGAACCTGCACGACAACCCCTACTCGGTGGGCGCGCTCAACGTCTCCGGCGACACCCCGATCCTGCTCGGTCCGGACGGCCCGAGCCTGGGCGGGTTCGCGTGCCCGCTCACGGTCGTCTCCGGTCACCGCTGGAAGATGGGGCAGATCCGGCCCGGGGATTCGGTGCGGTTCGTTCCCGTGACCGACGAGGCGGCGGTCGAGCTGCGCGGCGCGGCGGCCCGCGCCCGCGACGTCCCGCCCGTGGCGCGGCCCGCCGCGCTCGACGGCGGCCGGCTGGCCGGTACCCCGGCGTTCCTGGACCGTCCCGAGGTGGTGTACCTGCGCGGCGGCGACGACAACATCCTCGTCGAGTACGGCGACATGGTGCTCGACCTGGGGTTGCGGATGCGGGTGCACGCCCTGTCCGAGGCGCTCGCGGCCGTGCGCCTGCCGGGGATCGTCGACGTCACGCCGGGGGTGCGGTCGCTGCACGTGCACTTCGACCCGGAGGTGCTGCCCCAGCACCGGCTGCTCGGGACCCTGCAGGACCTCGAGACGGAACTGCCGGCCACCCACGATCTGGTGGTGCCCAGCCGCACCGTCCGGCTGCCGCTCTCGTTCGACGACCCGTCGATCTCCGAGGCGATCTCCCGCTACCACAGCGGTGTGCGCGACTCGGCGCCGTGGCTGCCGTCGAACACCGAGTTCATCCGGCGCATCAACGGACTCGACTCGGTCGAGCAGGTCCGCGACACGGTGTTCGACGCCGAGTACCTCGTCCTCGGCCTCGGCGACGTGTATCTCGGTGCGCCCCTGGCCGTTCCGCTCGATCCCCGGCACCGGCTCGTGACGACGAAGTACAACCCGGCGCGCACGTGGACCCCGTCGGACGCCGTGGGCATCGGCGGGAAGTACCTGTGCGTCTACGGCATGGAGTCCCCCGGCGGCTACCAGCTGATCGGGCGGACGGTGCCGATCTGGTCGGGGTACCGGCAGGCCGGCCCGTTCGAGGACGGCAAGCCGTGGCTGTTCCGCTTCTTCGACCGGATCGTGTGGGAACCGGTGAGCCCGGAGCAGCTGCTCGAGTACCGCGCCGCGTCCCTGGCGGGCCGGTTCGACGCCGAGGTCTCCGAGGGCACGTTCGCCCTCGCCGACCACCTGCGGTTCCTGGCGGAGAATGCCGAGTCCATCGACGCGTTCCACGAGCGTCAGTCCGCGGCGTTCGAAACCGAGAAGCAGGCGTGGCACGCGGCCGGTGAGTTCGACCGCACCGAGCCGGCGCCGATCGAGGTGGTCGAGCCCGTCGACCCGCTCGCCGGGATGCCGGCGGGATCGGTCGTCGTCGAGGCCCCCATGGTCGGCAACGTGTGGCGGGTCGAGGTGGCAGAGGGCGAACGGGTCGCCGCCGACGACACCGCCGTCATCCTCGAGGCCATGAAGCTGGAAATGCCCGTGCCGGCAGCCGTCGAGGGGACCGTCCTGAAGGTCCTCGTCGGGCCGGGCGCGAAAGTCGCCCCCGGCACCCCCCTTCTCGTGATCGGAGCAGCATGAGCATCGTTGTGGAAAATGGACTTTCGGCTGCGCCGTCGTCGAGCAGGGCCCGGGCGGAGGCGGCGCTGCGCCGCCTCGGCGAGGTGGACCGGCCCGAGGTGTGGATCGCGCTGCGGCCGGCCGCGGATGTGCTCGCCGACGCCGACGCCGTGGACGCGCGCGTCGCGGCGGGCGAGGACCTGCCGCTCGCGGGCCTGCTTCTGGCGGTGAAGGACAACGTGGACGTCGCCGGACTACCCACCACGGCCGGCTGCCCCGAGTTCGCCTACACCCCCACGGACACCGCGTCGGGCGTCGCGCGCCTCGTCGCTGCCGGTGCGGTGATCCTGGGCAAGACCAACCTCGACCAGTTCGCCACCGGACTCGTCGGCACCCGCAGCCCGTACGGGGCGGTGCGCTGTTCCTGGGATCCCGAACGCGTATCGGGCGGATCGAGTTCGGGCTCGGCGACCGCGGTCGCGCTGGGCATCGCGGACATCGGGATCGGCACGGACACCGCGGGATCCGGCCGGGTCCCGGCCGCGCTGCAGGGACTGGTGGGCATCAAGGCCACGCTCGGCGTGATCCCGGCCCACGGCGTGGTGCCGGCGTGCGTGGACTACGACTGCCTCACCGTGTTCGCCACGTCGCTCGACCTGGCCGTGACGGCGGCGAAGGTGATGGCCGGGCCGGAACCGCGCGACCCGCGCTCCCGGAGGTGGCCGTCGGACGTGCCGTTCGCCGCGCCGTCCACGCCGCGTGTGGCGGTGCCGCGCGCGGAGGACCTCGTCGAGTTGTGCGACGAGTATCGAGAGGCGTTCGCGCGCACCGTCGCCGCAGGGCGTGCGGCGGGACTCGACGTGACCGAGGTCGACGTCTCGCCGCTGCTGGACGCGGCGACACTGCTCTACGACGGTGCCGTCGTCGCGCAGCGGTACGCGGCCGTCGGAGAGTTCCTGGCGACGAACCCCGCCGGGGCGGATCCGACGGTCGCGGCGATCGTCGCGGCCGCGGAGCGCCCCGCGGCGCACGAACTGGTGGCCGATCTCGACACCCTGACCCAGACCAAGGCGTTCGCGGCGGACCTCCTCGACGGATTCGCCGGGTTGCTGCTGCCCACCACCACCGAGCATCCCACGATCGCGGCGGTACAGTCCGACCCGATCGGGATCAACCGGCGGATGGGCACATTCACGAACTTCTGCAATCTGCTCGACATGGCCGCGGTCGCGGTACCGGGTGCACCGACCGCCGAGGGCCATCCCTTCGGGGTGATGGTCGTGGTGCCGGCCTTCGCCGACCAGGTCGCCGTGGATCTCGCGGCGCGGTTGACGGGTGTCGCCGCGCCGGGATTCGCCTCCGGCGGGGTCGAGCTGGCGGTGTTCGGGGCGCACCTGCGCGACCAGCCGTTGCACTTCCAGCTCGAGGAGATCGGTGCCCGGTTCGTCGAGGAGGTCCACACGTCCGACGCGTACCGCCTGACGGCGCTGAACACCACTCCCCCGAAGCCCGGTCTCGTCCGCCACGGCGCCGGCCGGGGCGCGCCGATCGCCGGCGAGGTGTTCCGGGTCTCGGAGGCCGGCCTGGGCCGGTTCCTGGCCGCGCTGCCCGCGCCGATGACGCTGACCAGCGTCGAACTCTCGGACGGGCGGTGGGTCGTCGGATTCGGTTGCACGCACGACGCCGCGGTGGACGCCGTCGACATCACCGAGTTCGGCGGCTGGGTGGCCTACCGGACTCGCTGAATTCCCGCGCTGAACCGGAATCCGCTCAGGCTGTGTCGTGGGCGGATTCCGGTTCAGCGCGTGGATCTTCGAGCGACGGCCCGGGCGAACCTCCGGGCGACGACCTCGAACCGATCCAGGTCGGCCCATGTCCACCGCACAACCTCGAAGCCGAGGTCACGCAGAGCGTCCTCGCGGTGCTTCTCGGCGACGAGGTCGCGGCGGTCCGCGTACTTCCCGGCACCGTCGAATTCGCCGACGACGCCCTGCGATTCCCAGAAGAAGTCGACGCGGTACCGGCGCCCGTCCCGAGCCACGACCTCGTGTTGCAGGGCAGGTACCGGCAGGCCGAATCGCGCCATGCGCAGGCGCGACACCGACTCCCCGACGCTCTCGCTCCGTCCGTCGAGCAGGTCCACGACGGCGGCGGCCCGGGACACCCCGGTGCGGTGACGGGCCGCGGCGAGAACTGCGGGCAACCGGTCGCGGGCGGACGCATCGGCACGCAGTCCGGAGTCCCCGGCGACGACCGCCTCCTCGAGTGGCAGCGACCGGCCGAGGTCGACGATGGTGCGCGCCACCGAGGTGACGCGGACACCGTCGAGCGTGACGACATCGCCGTCGCACCAGTCGGTTGCGTGGACGTGGAGGTACGTGACCCTGCGCCCACTCGCGGACGTCCGCGAGACGTGTACGCGGCGCAGATCCGCGTTCCACATGTCCAGGCCCAGCAGGACGGCGGCGGACACGTGGCTGAGCGCATCCCCCGGGCGGAGACCCGAGCCGACGTGCCGTGCCAGGACCCGGTGCCGGCCGGTGTCGTCGAGCGGGCCGTCGTCCGCCCGCCGCAGATACACGCCCCGTTTCAGCGCGACGAGGTCGCCTGTCCGCAGCGCGGCGCGGAGCCGGTCGTCGGTGACACCCTGCGCCAGCAGATCCCGTCTGGTCAGGGCTGTGGGATCGGTCATGGACCGAGCGTGGCGCATGTGCCGCGTCGAGCCGGCGCAGATCGGGACGCACCGGCACATCTGGGGATGAAGCGGCCGCCTGTGGACAACCTGGATCCGCTCGCGGAGCCGGAATCTGCCCATGCTGTGTCGTGGGCGGATTCCGGTTCGCCGCGTGGATTACCGGCTCAGCGCCGTGGCCACCGGCGTGCTCGGGCGTCCGATGAGTCGCTGCAGGTCGCCGCTGTCGGTGTCGAGGGCGCCGACGGCGATGCCCGCGTCGGAGTCCGCGAGGATAGCGGCCATCGGAGCGGGCACCCCGGCGCTCTCGAGGACCTTCGTGTACTCGTCCCGGGGCAGGTCCTTGTAGGCGACGGGCGCGCCGACGATCCCGGACAGGACGTCGGCGAGTTCCACGTAGGTGAGGCGCTCGTCGCCGCCGAGTTCGTAGATCCGGCCGGCCTGGTCGTCGGCGAGCAGCACGGCGGCGGCGGCCTCCGCGTAGTCCTTGCGGGCGGCACCGGCGACGCGGCCGGTGCCGGCGGCGCCGAACAGGGCGCCGGTCGCCTTCGCCGTGTCGACAGCGGCGGCATAGTTCTCCCAGTACCAGCCGTTGCGCAGCAGCACGACGTCCAGGCCGGAGGCGGCGAGCAGGTCCTCGGTGGTCTTGTGCTCGGCGGCCAGGGCCAGGGGGCTGCGCTGCGCGTCGAGGACGCTGGTGTAGGCCACGAGGCCGGCCCCTGCGGCCTTCGCGGCCTCGATGACGTTGGTGTGCTGCGCAATCCGCCGGCCGACCTCGCTTCCGGAGATCAGCAGGAGCTTGTCGACGCCGGCCAGAGCGGCGACGAGTGCGTCCCGGTCGCCATAGTCGGCGACGCGCACCTGCACGCCCCGGGCGGCGAGGTCGGCAGCCTTCGCGGCGTCGCGGACGATCGCGACGACGTCGGACGGCTCGGCACCGCGGTCGAGCAGAGCGGTGACGACGTGGTGGCCGAGGTGGCCGGTGGCACCGGTGACGGCGATGGTCATGAGATCTCCTCGAGAACGGAAGTCGGGAACACTGCCATCAAATCACTTACTAATCGTAAGTGCAACCCATCAAGTAAGTACGCCACGAAGTGTTCGCACATGTACGCTGAGGGGCGTGACGACGGATCCCGCACTCGAAGCGAACGTGTTCGCCCGCGCGTGCACGTCCCGGCAGGTCCTGCAGAACGCGACCGGCCGCTGGGGCGTGCTCGCCCTGGCCGCCCTGGGCGAGGGCCCGCACCGGTTCGGTGAACTGCGCCGCCACGTCGACGGGGTGAGCGAGCGCATGCTGTCCCAGACGCTGCAGCAGCTCGAGCGCGACGGCCTCGTCCACCGGCGGGTGGAAACGACCATTCCGCCCAAGGTCGAGTACAGCCTCACGCCGCTCGGCGCGCAGGTCGCCGAGCACCTGCGCGCCCTCATCGGGCTACTCGAGTCGAGCATGCCGGAAGTGCTTGCGGCACAAGCGGAGTACGACCGAACCCATCGGCCGTAGCAACGATCGTCAGCGCGGCGGCGGTTCGACCTCCACACCACCGTGCTCGTGCTCCGGGCCTGCTGCGGGATGGTCCGCGGGCAGTCGGCTGCGGAACCGGGCGGCCTCGCTCGTCGCCGGCTTCCGTGACGACGGATCGTCCGCGCTGCGATACGGACCGGGCTTCGGCCGCGGCTTGCCGCCGGGGAACGCGAGGCGCAGGATCGTCCGGTGCACGGTGCCCCACTGCCTGGACAGGGGCCCGGTGTTGTACGGCAGTCCGTACCGCTCGCAGATGTCCTTCACCTCGGGCGCCACCTCGGAGTACCGGGTGCTCGGCATGTCGGGGTAGAGGTGGTGTTCGACCTGGTAGCCGAGGTTCCCGCTGATCACGTGGAACAGCGGACTGCCCTCGATGTTGGCCGCACCGACCAGCTGGCGGACGTACCATCCGCCGCGGCTCTCGTTCTCGACCTCCTTCCGGCTGAAGGTGTACGTCTGGTCCGGGAAGTGGCCGCAGAAGATGATCGCGTGCGACCACACGTTGCGGATGATGTTGGCGGTGAAGTCCGCCGCCAGGGTGGCGAGGAACGTCTTCTCCACGCCCGGCAGGACCTTGTCGAGCACGTCGGCGACGAGGTCGGCCCGGCGGCCGGCCGCGCGGCCACCCCCGAGGCGGCCGAGTCCGCGCAGGCGGCGCCCGATCCGGGAGGTGGCCGGCTGCGGAATCCGTCCGCCCGACAGCAGCTGCACGGCGGCGAACGCGCCGGCGGAGACCAGAGGCCAGCCCACGTAGTCCTTGACGAATTGCCGCCGCGCCTTGCCTGCGATGCCCTTCAGTTCGCCGAGCACCTGCGCCGGGGTCTTCTCCCCCGCCCACAGCGCATCGAGATCGAGGTCGTGCAGCGCTACGCCCCACTCGAAGAACGCCATGAGCAGCACGTTGTAGAACGGCTGCGCAAGGTAGACCGGATGCCACTTCTGGTGCGGGTCGATCCGCATGATCTCGTACCCGAGATCCTTGTCCTTGCCGCGGATGTTGGTGAAGGTGTGGTGAATGTAGTTGTGCGAGTGTTTCCAGCCCGCCGCGGTCGACGCGGTGTCCCAGTCCCACACCGACGAGTGGATGTCCGGATCGTTCATCCAGTCCCACTGCCCGTGCATGACGTTGTGGCCGATCTCCATGTTCTCGAGGATCTTGGCCATGCCGAGGCATGCGGTGCCCGCGACCCACGCCGACTTGGACGCCGAGCCGAGCAGCAGGGCACGGCCGGCGACGGCGAGCTGTCGCTGCGTCGCGATCACCGTCTTGATGTAGCGGCGGTCGCGCTCCCCCAGGTCGGCGTAGACCCGGTCGTGGATGGCGTCGAACTCCTTCGCCAATGCCTCGAGCGTTTCCTGGCTCAGATGCGCGAGCGGACTTTCGATCTCCGTCGTCATCTCGCGTTCCTTTCGTTCACAGCTCGATTTCGATGTCGCCTTCGGCGGTGTGGATGCATGTGCGGACCGCGGCGCCGACGGGTTCGGCGACCTCGTCCGTGCGCAGGTCCCGCACCCTGCCCGACCGCAGGGTGCCCACGCAGGTATGGCAGATTCCGATCCGGCATCCGTACGGAAGCTGCAGGCCGGCCTTCTCGCCCGCCACCAGGATCGGCGTGCCGCCGTCGCATTCGACGTCGGCCTCGCTGTCGAGGAAGTGAACCGTGCCGCCCTCACCCGACCCCGCATTCCCGCCGATGATCGGCTGGAAACGCTCCATGTGGAGTTTTTTCGGATCCCCGTGGTCGTTCCAGTGCTCGACGAACGCATCGAGCATCTCGCCGGGTCCGGAGCAGAACGCCTCCCGCTCCCGCCAGTCGGGGCACAGCTCGTCCAGATCGGCCGGCGTCATGCGGCCCTGCTCCGCGGTGAGCCGCAGCACCAGGCGGAACCCGGGACGACGCGCATCGAGGTCACGCAGCACGGACGCGAAGATGACCTCGTCGGCGGTACGGGCCGAGTGCACCAGGACGACGTCGTCGAGGGCGTCGCGGTGGTCCAGGCTGCGCAGCATGCTCATGATCGGCGTGATACCGCTACCGGCACTGACGAACAGCATCTTCCCCGGCAGCGGGTCGGGCAGGGTGAACACACCCTCGACCTCGCCGAGCCGCACCACGTCGCCGGGCCGGATCCGGCGCACCAGGTGCGGCGAGACCACGCCGGTCTCGACGACCTTCGGGGTGACGCTGATCAGCCCGTCCTCGGGCTCGGGATCGGAGGTCAGCGAATAGGCGCGCCAGTGGTAGACGCCGTCGATGATCACCCCCAACCGCACGTACTGGCCGGGACGGTGCCCCCGCCACTCGTACGCGGGACGGATCAGCACGGACGCCGCCCGGGAACCTTCGGGCACCACCCGCTCGACCCGGCCCCGCAGCTCCCTGGTGGTCCACAGGGGATTGATCATCTCGAGGTAGTCGTCGGGACGAAGGGGGGTGAACAGGTGGCGCACGGCACGCAACATCATCCTGCGAATCGGATGTACCTCGGGTCGCGCGCCGCGTTCCGCCATGGGGGGAAGGTACCCCGCGTCACGGGTATCGAATCAGGTTTCGTCTCCGAAGACGACGACAGCCCGCGGCGACGTTTCGGTCGCCACGGGCTGAGGCCGGTACATCCGAACGGGGATCTGCCCGTGCGGAGGATCTTCGACGCGCTGGGATCAGAAGTTGATCATGTGCCCTGCGAGGCCGTGGATGGCCTCCTGCAGCGCCTCGCTCAGCGTCGGGTGGGTGTGGACGTTGCGGGCCAGTTCGTTGACCGTCAGGTCCCACTTCTGCGCGAGGGTCAGCTCGGGCAGAAGTTCGGAGACGTCGGGGCCGATCAGGTGGCCGCCGAGCAGTTCCCCGTGCTTGTTGTCGGAGATCAGCTTGACGAAGCCGTTGGGGTCGCCGAGGCCGTGGGCCTTGCCGTTCGCGGTGAAGGGGAAGGTCGCGACCTTGACGTCGTAACCCTCGTCGCGCGCCTGCTCCTCGGTCAGGCCGAAGCTGGCGACCTGCGGCTGGCAGAACGTCGCGCGCGGCATCATCCGGTAGTCGTCGAAGGTGAGGGTCTCGGCGCCGCCGATGGTCTCGGCCGCGACCACGCCCATCGCCTCGGCGACGTGCGCCAGCATGAGCTTGGCGGTGACGTCACCGATGGCGTAGATGTGCGGCACGTTCGTGCGCATCACGTCGTCGATGGCGATGGCGCCGCGGTCGGTGAGGGCGACACCGGTGTTCTCGAGGCCGAAGCCCTCCACGCGCGGGGCGAACCCGACCGACTGCATGACCTTGTCGACGACGACGGACTCGACGTTGCCGGACTTGTTGTCCTTGATCGCGACGGTCACCTTGTTGCCGTCGTCGTCGATGGACTGCACCGCGGCACCGGTCATGATCTTCACGCCGAGCTTCTTGTACGCCTTCGCGATCTCCTTGGAGATGTCGGCGTCCTCGTTGGGCAGCGCACGGTCGAGGAACTCGACGATGGTGACGTCCACGCCGTAGTTGGCCAGCACGTAGCCGAACTCCATACCGATGGCGCCGGCACCGACGATCAGGATCGAGCCCGGCAGCTCACGGGTGAGGATCTGCTCCTCGTAGGTGACCACGTTCTTGCTCAGCTCGGTGCCGGGCAGCAGCTTGGTGACCGAACCGGTCGCGATGATCGCGTTGTCGAAGGTCACCGTCTCGGTCCCGCCCTTGTTGAGCTCGACGGAGATGGTGTTGGCATCGACGAAGGAACCCGCACCGTCGTATTCGGTGATCTTGTTCTTCTTCATCAGGAAGTGCACGCCCTTGACGCGGCCGTCCGCGACCTTGCGGCTGCGGTCCACGGCGGCGCCGAAGTCGAAGGACACGTCCCCGGACATGCCGAACGTCTTGGCCTCTTTCGTGAAGAGATGCGCCAGTTCGGCATTGCGGAGAAGCGCCTTGGAGGGAATGCAGCCCACGTTCAGGCAGACACCACCCCAGTACTTCTTCTCGATGATGGCGGTACTCAGTCCCAGCTGTGCCGCGCGGATAGCAGCGACGTACCCACCGGGACCGGCTCCGAGGACAACGACGTCATAGTGTGAGGTCACGAACAAACAGGGTAGACCTGCCGCTCCGGCGTGTCTGCGGATGGTCCGGTTACTTGCCGGTAGCCCCGACATGAGGCACGAATCGGGCAGGCGCACGGCGTCGAGCGGGTGATCACCGAGGCCGAGGGGACGCTGCCGCGGGCGGGGGGGACGCTGCCGCGACGAACATCGAGAGCCACCCGCGACAACCGCCCCCTCGGGCGCAAGCACTTCCTCAGCGGCGGAAGCTCCGCATCCGCTGCACGTACCGCAGCACCTTCCGCACCGGCACCGGTCGCGGCCAGTCGACGGCACGGAACCACGCCTCGCTGCCGCCGTCGACCACCACGACGGAGCCCACGAGGAAGTCCGCGGCCGGCGAGAGCATGAACTCCACCCACTCGGCGATCCGGTCGGGATCACCGAACCCGCCGATCGGAACCGGAAAACTCCTGACCCGCTTACCTTCCGGGCTCGCGAGCTGAGTCTCGAGCAATGGCGTCGCCACCGCGCCCGGCGCGAGGACGTTCAGCCGGATCCCCGACCCCGCCCAGTCCGGGGTCACCGCATTCCGGCGTGCCCAGTGGGTGACGGCGATCTTCGACGCGGCGTAGGTGAACGGGGCGGCCGCCGGCCGGATCCGGCCCGCCCGCCGCACGCCCTTCTCCAGGTCGCCCGCGAGAAACGCCCGCACCGCCGACATCGGGACGGCCGGGGTGGTGGTCGTCGAATTCGACCCGAACACGACGACCTTGCTGTTGCCGGTCGCGGCGAGCGCCGGCCGCCACCCCTCGAGCAGCTCGATCACGCCCCGGACGTTGACCTGGGCGATGGCCTGTTCCTTGCCGGGCACCGGACCGAGGCCCGCGGCGAGGACCGCACCGTCGAGCCGGTTCCCGGCCCGCTCGAGGGTCTGCCGCACCGCGTCGGAACGTCCCGCCGGGGTCGAGAGGTCGGCGACGACGTCGCCCTCCTTCAGGTCGATCCCGATCACCGTGTGACCGGCTGCCCGCAGCCGATCCGCGGCGGCCCGGCCCATCCCCGACGCCGCACCGGTCACCGCATACACACCCATCGTCACTCCCTCGTCGATCCGGTTCCGACCGGCACGCTACAGTCGCAACCGTCCCGAACCAAGCAGTTGCTCGACAGCGCCCGGGGCGGTTCGGGCACACCTTCCCTACGCGCGCGCCACCTGCGCGACGGCGGCACGCAGCACGGTCTCGTACCGGTCCAGTTCCCCGGGCTCGAGCACCTGCGGACTGGTCGTGACCGACAGCGTGACCACGTCGCCGATCCCGTGCACGCCGTGGGTCAGTCCCATGACGGGCGACAGGCCCGGGAACCCGGCGGTGAAGCGCACGACGGCGCCACCGAGCACCAGATCGCCCGCGCCGCGGTACACGCTCGACACGACCGTAGTGCCGGTGACGGTCCGCGGCACCGCGCCGAAGTCGGCGCGGGCGAGCCCGAACCGCAGCAGCGGGGCCGGGACGTGCGCGAGCGGACGATCCCGCAGATCCATGGCCGGATGCGTGATCCGTCGCCGCCGCTGCGCCAGGTCGTCCGCGATGGCCGCGGCGCGTTCACGGAGATCGCGCACGTGCGCGAACAGCCGGACGCCGGTGCTGCGGTAGGCATTGCGCGACAACCTGTTTCCGGCGAGGGAGACGGGCACCTCCGCGCCGAGCCGGTCGGCCGGGAAGTCGCCGAGGAACTCGGCGAGCGCGGACCCGATCGCGGTCAGCGCACCGACGGTCACGGTCCCCACCGTGCGCAGGTCCGTCGCCGGGCACACGATCGTCCGCACGGCACGCCGCGGGCCGGGATCGGTGTTCACGGCGCTCGGCGGGCAGCCCGGGGCCGGCGGCGGGACGGCCGGATCGGCCAGTTCCCGTTCGGCGCGACCCGCGCGTGCCCCCGTCACCAGCAGCGAGCCCAGCTGGAGCGGCACCCGGGCCGCGGCCCGCAGCAGCATTACCGGCACCGCCGGCGCCTCCGGCCCGGCCGGGGCCCCGTCGCCGGCGGGGGCGGTGCCGGACAGCAACGCCCGGGCCAGGGCGGACGCGCGGGCCCCGTCCGCGAAGGCGTGCGAAACCTGCAGCACGACAACGGTTGCGGCCGCGGCGCAACGCGGTGCCCCCGTCACGCCGGGCAACAGGTGCAGCCGCCACGGCGAGGCCCGGATGTCGAGCCGGTCGGTGAGCAGCTCACCGAGGGCCTCCTGCACGCCCGGCCAGGACGGATCCGGCAGCCGGTGCACGACGAACCGGTCGGCGCCGACGGGCCCGGTCGCCCAGTACGGATAGTCCAGATCGCCCGGCACCGCCACGGCGTGCAGCCGCAGCTCGACGACGGCCGACGCCCGTCGCCGCAGCTCCGCCACCAGGTGGCCGGGGTCGCCGGCCGGCTCCTCGAAGCAGAACAGCAGGAACTGGTCGCTGCGGACGCGGTCGTCGAGCCAGTCCCGCTGGGCGTCGGAGGGGTGGAGCTGCATGCCGCCAGTGTGGCGGGTGCGGCGTTTGCGTCGCGCGCCGCGGTCCCCACCGGGTCGCCCGGGGCCGGATGAGTAACAATTGCGCTCAACGCCTCTCCTGCCTGAAGGCAGGAGATTCCCAGCTCAGACCGCAACCGCAGCACCGACCCGAAGGAGGTGATCCGATTGACTGACGTCGTCGACACCGGTGTGGCCACGCTCCGCCACAGCCAGAACCACTCTGGCAGCGTTCCGGTCCCGGCATGCGATATAGCCGCAGCCCTGGCACCGGAAGATCCGTTCCGCGAGTTCGAGACGCTGCTTGGTTCTCGCGAAACACCTCGAACACGTCATGGTCGTGTACGCGGGCCGCACCATCACCACCTTCCGGTCGGCCCGGCTGCCCCGCTCGATCAACTCCCGTTTCGCCGACCCGATCGCCGCGTCCGCGGCCTGACGAGCCATCGTCGACCTCGCCATAAACCGCGGCCGGAAATCCTCCACCGCAATCAACTCCTGGTTGTCGACCACACGTTTCGCCCACACCCGCGCCTCGTGCCGGTTCCGGCACGCGGCCTTCGTCACGATCTTCGCCGCGTGTGTGCGGGCGCGCCGGTAGCCCTTCGACGGCGGGTGGCCCTTCCCGCGGCGGCGCGCCGTCTTCCGTTGGGCTTTCGCCGGCTCCGCCGCGCAGCGTTTCCGATGCCCACCGTAGGACAGGTCGAATCTCTCGTCGGTGGTCGTCGCGGTCCGGGCCCCACCCCAATCCACACCGATCCCGGAACCGCTCGGGGCTCCCGGTGCCGGTTCCACCTCGCGGGTCACCACGAACGAGGCGTACCAGTGCCCCGGCGAATCGCGGGTGATGCGCACACTCGACGGCTCCGACGGCAACTCCCGCGACCACACCACCGGGATGCTGACACCCTTGGCGAGCACCAACCGCCCGTCCCGGATCCGGAAGCCGCGCCGGGTGTACTCGAGCGACGGCGACGTCGTCTTCCACGACTTGCCTCTGGGGCGGCCACGCCCTTTCACCGTGAAGGATGCCTCCAACGCTTGTGCATAGGTTCGCAGCGTCTGCTGCTGCGCCACCTGGGAACCGTCCCGCAACCACGACGAGCGTTTCCGCGCTTCGGTCAACTGCGTGGCCAGCTTCCCGAACGTCGGCCTGCCACCGGCCTTGTGTTGGTGCACCGCCTCGTTCCACAAGAATCGGCAACGATGCCACTCCTGCATCAGTGCATGTTCGGCGATACTGCCCGGCCGCAACCGGTAGTTGTAGCGCACCACCTCGACCCCCATACCGGGCACGCCAACCGGACCCACCGACAGGTTTCCCCGACACCCTCACACCCCTCGAGAGGAGGACGGCGCCTTCTCTCCCCCGTGCACGAGGGAGTATCCGCGCCGAACACCAGATGACCGACGACACGAACGACCCGTACCTCTGGCTCGAGGACGTCACCGGCGACCAGCAACTCGGGTGGGTGCGCGCGCACAACGACCGCACCGTCGACGAGTACACCCGCACCGAGGCGTTCGAGACGCTGCAGTCCCGGATCCGGGAGGTCCTCGACACCGACGCGCGCATTCCGTACGCGCGGCGTCGCGGCGAGTACCTGTACAACTACTGGCGCGACGCTCGGCACGTGCGCGGTCTGTGGCGGCGCACCACCATGGAGCAGTACCTGCGCGACGCCCCGGACTGGGACGTGCTGGTCGACCTCGATGCGGTCGCCGAGGCGGAGGGCGAGAACTGGGTGTGGTCGGGCGCGCAGGTGCTGCGGCCCGACCAGTCCCGGGCCCTGATCGGCCTGTCGCGCGGCGGCGCCGACGCCACCGTGATCCGCGAGTTCGATGTGGAATCACGGAAGTTCGTCGACGGGCCGGACAGTTTCACGGTGCCGGAGGCGAAGACCGACATCGGCTGGATCGATGCGGACACCGTGTACGTCGGCACCGATTTCGGCGACGGCTCGCTCACCGACTCCGGATATCCGCGCCTGGCCAAGCGCTGGCGCCGCGGTACCCCGCTGTCCGCGGCCGAGACGGTGTACGAGGGCGACAAGTCCGACGTCGCCGTCTCCGCCTGGTACGACCGCACCCCCGGCTTCGAGCGCAGTTTCGTCGAGCGCGCGATCGACTTCTACACGTCGCACCGTTTCGAGTTGCGGCCCGACGGGGAGCTCGTCCGGATCGAGGCCCCCGACGACGCGAAGGTCTCCGTGTACCGCGACCACCTGCTGATCAGGACCCGGTCGCCGTGGCTCGGACATCCGGCGGGCACCCTGCTGGCCGCGAACTACCCCGAGTTCCTGGCCGGGTCGCGCGAGATGACGGTGCTGTTCGCCCCGGACGCGCACACCTCGCTGGAACAGTACGCCTGGACGCGGAACCACCTGCTGGTGGTCGCGCTGCGCGACGTGCAGACCGAGGTGCGGATGCTCACCCCGGGAGCGGACGGGTGGACCGATCGGCCCCTCGAGGACGTGCCGGCCGCGACCTCCACCTCCGTGATCGACGTCGACCCGCTCGAGAGCGACGAATTCTTCCTCAACTCCAGCGGTTTCACCGTGCCCGCGACGCTGCTGTCCGGCACGGTCGGCAGCCCGCTGGAGCCGATCAAGCAGGCCCCGGCGTTCTTCGACGCCGAGAACGTGACCGTCACACAGTATTTCGCCACCTCGGACGACGGAACCCAGGTTCCGTACTTCGTGGTGGGCCGCAACACCTCGTCCCCGGCGCCGACCCTGCTGTACGGCTACGGCGGATTCGAGAACTCGATGGTGCCGGCGTACAGCGGCGGCGTGGGCCTGGCGTGGCTCGAACGCGGGTACACCTACGTGATCGCCAACATCCGCGGCGGCGGAGAGTACGGGCCGCAGTGGCACACCCAGGCGCTGAAGGAGAACCGGCCCCGGGTGTTCGAGGACTTCGCCGCGGTGGCGCGGGATCTGGTCGCGCGCGGCATCACCACCGCCGACCGGCTCGGCATCCAGGGTGGCAGCAACGGCGGTCTGCTCATGGGCGTGATGCTCACCCGCTACCCCGAACTGTTCGGGACGATCGTGTGCCAGGTGCCGCTGCTGGACATGAAGCGGTATCACCTGCTGCTCGCCGGGGCGTCGTGGATGGCCGAGTACGGCGACCCCGACGACCCCGACGAATGGGCCTTCCTGCGCGAGTACTCGCCGTACCAGAACACCGACCCGGACGCGGCGTACCCGCCGATCCTGATCACCACCTCGACCCGGGACGACCGGGTGCATCCCGGTCACGCCCGGAAGATGGTGGCCCGGCTCGAGGAACAGGGGCACGAGGTCTGGTACTACGAGAACATCGAGGGCGGGCACGGCGGTGCCGCGGACAACGCCCAGGCCGCGTTCAAGGCGGCACTGACGTTCACGTTCCTCGAGCGCATGCTGTCCCGGTAGGAGGCCGCGCTCACCGGTCCTTCAACCAGGCGGAGATGCGGTCGACGGTGTCCGCGTTGTCGCGGATCCACCCGTTGTGCCCCAGCGGCCGGGACTGGTGCCACGTCGTCACGTCCGCGGCGGGCATCTTCTCGAGCAGGTGCCGGGCGGCGGGGACGGGCGTCATGTCGTCGCCCTCGACGGTGACGGACAGGACCGGCAGGCTCAGCTCGGCCAGCCGCTGCTCGTAGTCGACGTCGGCGCCGCGGGGCTCGAAACGTCCGCTGCGGGCCAGGCGCGCCCAGTCCGAGATGAGCAGCCGGGACTGGCGGCCGAAACCGGCGACGTCGAGCCGATCGCCGGGCCAGAACCCGGCCACGCTCGCGGTGATCGACATCGCCGCGGACCCGAGGAGCAGACCCGGCCCGCGGATGCCCGCGTGGTGACGGTAGTAGGGGGTGCCCGCGGCGACGAGGATCAGCCCGCCGAGGCGTCCGGGATTGCGGGAGGCATAGAGCACCCCGAGCTGACCGCCCATCGAATGCCCCAGGAGGTACGGGGTGGAGTCGAGGAACCGTTCGTGCACCACCTCGAACATCGCCGGCAGGTCGACGGCCACCAGTTCCTGGTAGCCGTAGTCGCTGTCGGGTCCGGGACGGGGGCGGCTGTCGCCCTGCCCGGGCAGCTCGCAGAGCGCGGCGTCGAACCCGTGCCCGGTGAGCGCCTCGGCGACGGGCTCGTAGTAGCCCGCCGGGATGCCGAGGCCGGGCAGGATCACCACCACGGGCCGTGGCGCGTCGATGCGGGCCGGGTGTTCCGGACCGGGAAACAGGCGGACCGGCGTCGTCGTGCCGCCCGGCAGCTGGATCGGTACGGTCTCCACCGGCTCAGCCTAGGCGGTTCCGGTGTCCGGGTCAGCCGGTTCGGCGACCGGCGCGACGCCGAGCCCCGCGGCGTCGAGGGCGGACTCCGTGAGGCTGCGGCCGAGCGCGATCATCTCGGCCGCACGGTGGAAGTCGAGGCTGCGTCCCGACTTGCGAGGGACGCGGATGAGCACGTCCGGCGGGTACCCGGCGAGCTGATACCGGGCGAGGGCCGACTGCATCAGATCGAGCGAACGGTTCATCACCTCGAAGCGGCTGAGCTTCGGGACCGGTACCGGATCGTCGACGACCTCGGTCTCCTCGGGCGCCACGTCCTCCACGGCATCGCTGCGTGCCACCTGCCCGCTGCCGAAGCGACCGACCACCGAGCGGACGACGTCGCGCTCGAGCAGTTGCGCGGCGCTGCGGCGGAAGCGGCCGATCCACTCGTCGACCGGTCGCGGCTCCGCACTCGCGTGGGCCGGGGCGCCGCCCTCGACGTCGCGCTCCTCCGCCCCGAGACTGACACCGATGGTGACGTCGGCACCGGCGGCGAGGATCGGGGCGAGTGGCAGCGGATCGAGGATTCCGCCGTCCGCGAGCACCCGCCCGTTGAGCACGTACGGGGTGATCACGCCGGGGATCGCGATGGAGGCGCGGATCGCCACGTCGACGGGGCCGCGCTGGAACCACACGGACCGGCCGGCGGCCAGGTCCGTCGCGACCGCCGTATACGGGATCCGCAGCCCCTCGATGGGGGTGTCGCCGAGGATCTCGCGCACCTTGTCGAGGATCTTCTCGGCGTGGATGGCGCCCGGCGCGGACAGCGACACGTCGAGCAGGCGCAGCACGTCGAGCTGGGTCAACGATGTCGCCCAGCGGGTGTAGTCGTCGAGCTTGCCCGCCGCGTACAGCCCGCCGACGAGCGCGCCCATGGACGAGCCCGCCACCCCGGTGATGTCGAAGCCGCGTTCCTCGAGCACCTCGATCACGCCGATGTGGGCGTAGCCGCGGGCACCCCCGCTGCCCAGGGCGAGCGCCACACGCGTCGGTCCGGCCATGCACAGATCCTACGGAGCACACGGCGCGCGAACCCCGAGACGAAAGATCAGGGTAGGGATCGGGGCGTCACCCGATGTGGAGCCGGCCCGCCGGTCGGCACGCTGAAAGGCATGACATCCACCACGAGCAGTTCCCACTCCGTTCCCGAAAGATCCCGCCGTGGAAGGGTTTTGCTGCACACCTCCGTCACCGCGGCCGTGTGCGCGGCGGCCGCGTCGGTGCTGCTGGGCACCGGCACCGCGGCGGCGGCCCAGCCGGCTCCGAACGTGGTCGGCATGAGCGAACACAGCGCCCGGGCCGCGCTCGAGGCGCAGGGCGTGCCGTACGGCGTGGTCAACCGCGCCGGCACGGCGTCAGGCGACTGCCATGTCACCGAACAGCGCGACAGGGGCTACCGCACCGAGATCGACATGCGGTACAACCACGACAAGGACGAGTTCGAGCGCGTCGAGACGCAGGTCTGGCGGGGCGTGGGCCTGGCGGTGGTCTGCATCTGACGAGTTCTCGCGCCGCGCCGACGATCCGGCGCCTCGAGGCGGGCCGGGATTCCGGCCCGCCTCGTCGGCTTGTCGGTTCACCCTCCCGGCCGGTGGGGGCTAGTCTCCTGGCATGGTCCGTCTGCTCGCGTCCGCGGTCGTCGCACTGCTCGCCAACGCTCTGGCGCTGCTCGTCGGTGCCTGGGTCCTGCCCGGCATGACGCTCGACGGCGTCGCCTTCGTCATCGCCGTCGTCCTGTTCACTGTGGCCGCGATGCTCGTCGACCCCCTGCTGCGTCAGCTGGCGGTGACCAAGACCCCCGCGCTCCTGGGCAGCAGCGCGCTCATCTCGACGCTGGTGGCGCTGATCGTCACCTCGCTCGTCAGCGACGGCCTGCAGATCCGGGGCGCGGCGACCTGGATCCTCGCGACGGTGATCGTGTGGGCCGTCGCGCTGATCGCCCGGATGCTGCTGCCCCTGGTGATCTTCAAGAAGACGCTCGCCAAGCGCCGCTGAGGACGAACCCCGAGACGAAAGATCAGGGTAGGAATCGGGGCGTCACCCGATGTGGCCGGCAGGCCCGCGGCGGCACGCTTGTCGCATGACATTCGAGAACAGCACCCCCGGTCCCCGTCCCTTCGCCCGTTCCCGCTCGCAGCGCATGCTCGGTGGCGTGTGCGGCGGTCTCGCCGAATACTTCGGCATCGACGTCAACCTCGTCCGCGCCGGTGTGGTGGTCGCCGCGTTCGTCACCGGAGGCGGTGCGGCGCTGGTCTACCTGGCGCTGTGGATGCTGCTGCCCGAGTGAGAGGGACGAGCTCACCGCTCTCCCCCGCGGCGTGCGCCCGCGCCGCCGGCCGGAACGGGCGCACGCCGCACAACGACGGTCAGCCGTCCCGGCCGAGCCGGTCGGCGTTCGCGAGGATCACGGCACGCAGTGCCCGCTCGGGTTCGTTGAGGACCGAACGCCGCGACAGCAGCACGAACTCGACCTCCCCCGCGTCGGGCAGTCGTCCCGCGCGCACGGGAACGAGCCCCGCCGGCGGCAGCCGGGCAGCGTGGAGCACGACGCCGAGCCCGGCGAGGACGGCTGCGCGCAGGCCGTTGAGGCTGTCGGTGGTGCAGGTGATGCGCGCTCCGAGTCCGGCGCGCCGGAGCGTGTCGAGGGCGATCTCGCGGGTCAGCGCCGGCGGCGGATACGTCACCAGCGGGATCGGCCCGTCGGGCTCGACCACGAAGTCCGGTGCGGCGTGGAACACCAGCCGGTCCCGGAAGATCAGCTCCCCGTGTCGTTCCCCCGGCCGGCGCTTGCCGAAGACCAGGTCGAGGTCCCCGTCGTCGAGGCGCCGATGCAGGTCCTCGCTCAGCGCGACGGTGAGCTCGAAATCCACCCGGGGATGACTGCGCCGGAACTCCGCGAGGATGGCGGGCAGTTCGTGCAGCACCAGGTCCTCCGAGGCCCCGAAGCGCAGCCGCCCGCTGATCGGCGACTCCGAGAAGTACCGCCGGGCCGCGTCGTGCCGATCGAGGATGTCCCGGGCGAAGCCCAGCATGGCTGCGCCGTCGGCGGTGAGATCGACCGCGTGCGTGTCCCGCAGGAACATCCGGCGGCCGGCGGCCTGCTCGAGCTTGCCGACGTGCTGACTGACCGTGGACTGGCGCAGGCCGAGCCGTCGCGCGGCGAGCGTGAAGCTGCGGGCGCGTTCCACGGCCAGGAAGCTGCGCAGGTGAACGGGATCGAACACCACGGTATTCAATCACGATTCGTGATGACAGTAATCGCGGTGATCGGTTTCCTGGATGGGCGTGCGGTGACCTAGCGTCGACTCATGTTCTCCAGGATCCCCGTGCTCGGACGCCTCGACCCCTTCCTCGTCGGCATCCTCGCCACCGTCGCGATCGCGGCGCTGCTGCCGGCCGAGGGCACGGCCCTGACCGCCGTCACGTGGGCCTCGAAGATCGCCATCGGCCTGCTGTTCTTCCTCTACGGAGCTCGCCTGTCCACGCACGAGGCCCTCGAAGGCCTCAAGCACTGGCGCCTGCACCTGACGATCCTCGCCACCACGTTCGCGGTGTTCCCGCTGCTCGGTCTGGCGACGAAGGTCCTCGTGCCGGCGGTCCTGACCGAGCCGTTGTATCTCGGCGTCCTCTACCTGTGCCTGCTGCCCTCGACGGTGCAGTCGTCGATCGCGCTGGTCTCGGTGGCCCGGGGCAACATCCCGGGGGCGGTCGTCTCCGCCAGCGCGTCGAGCCTGCTCGGCATCTTCGTCACGCCGCTGCTCGTCGCGCTGACGATGACCACGCAGGGCGTGACGTTCAGCGCCTCTGCGGTGCTCGACATCGTGCTCATGCTGCTGGTTCCGTTCCTCGCGGGCCAGTTCGTGCGCCGCTGGATCGGCGGGTGGGTCAAGGCCCACGGCAGGCCGCTGAAGATCGTCGACCGCGGTTCGATCCTGCTCGTCGTGTACGTCGCGTTCAGCCGCGGCATGAACGAGGGCATCTGGTCGAGCCTGTCGCCCGCGCGGCTGCTCGCCCTCGTGGGCGTGTGCCTCGTGCTGCTCGCGCTGGTCCTGGCGATCACGTGGTTCGGCGCACCGCGCCTGGGCTTCTCCTACGAGGACCGCGCGACGATCCTGTTCTGCGGCTCGACGAAGTCGCTCGCCACGGGCCTGCCGATGGCGACGGTGCTGTTCCCGGGCCAGCCGATCGGGCTGATCGTCCTGCCGCTCATGTTGTTCCACCAGATCCAGTTGCTGGTGTGTGCCGCGATCGCGGCGCGGCTGGCGAAGCGTGCGGTCGCCGCGGCCGTGGCGGTGTGAACCGGCCGGACACCTCACGACCGCAGCCACAGCGGCAGGAGATCCTGCGGCTGCGGCTGCGATTCGACTGCGGTCTCGGGCCCGGGACTAGTCCGTGCTGCCGGAGCCGAGGTCGGCGATCAGTTCGAGGATGGGCGTGATGAGGTCGAGCAGGCTGCCGATCATGATCTTCTCCGTCCAGGTGGTGGGTGGCTGCTAGTCGTCGCCGGCGCTCAGCGAGTCCAGAACCTCCAGCAGATCGAAATTCTCGAGTACCCAACCGATGATGTCCGCGAGAGACCCCATGGCGACTCCTCCTTGATTTCGTCGGTGTCACGGATGCGCGGCCTGGAACTGCGACCGCGACGCCATTGTTACAACATGTCACGAGTCGAGAACGCAGAAATCGGAAAAATCACCCCTCGATGGGAACGGGCCGGTCACACCGGAAACCCCGGACAGCACTCGGCCGCAGCGACGACGTGCGCCGCTGCGGCCGAGTGCTGTGGATCGAGGCAGCTCGAGAAGGGAAACCCTCCGACTCCCTCTCGGGCCGACGATCAGCTCACGGCCTGCTGGGTGGTCTCACCGGCCTCCGCGCTGCCCGTGCCGAGGATGTCGGCGAAGTCACCGAAGGTCTCCAGCAGGAGGTTGAGAATGTCCTGAACGGATCCGAGCATTGTCCGACTCCTTTGTCTCGTGTTTCTCGACCGGCCGGAATTTCCGGCCCGCCGCTTCTGCACGCGACCGGATCGTTCCCGATCACAATTCCGAGTGTGGCACGGGCCCCGCGAATTGTGCGCTGCGAGCCGGCGAATTCAGGGCGTGAGACAATTCACACCCCGGAAATGCGGCCTTGTTCTCGATGCATTTCCGCGGCATTTATGCAGGTGCAGAGCGGAAAATTCCGGAACGCGAAGATTTCCGCATTGTGAGTGCGCAAAAACGGAATGTTTAACGAAAAGAATTGCGTCCCCGGCCGCCCGGGAAGCGCCGCGCGGCCGCCCCGAACTGCACTCCAGCACTCGGCGCGGCGGAACATTTCCCCGATTTCCCGGCGGCGGCAGGCATTCCTGCACCCGTCGGAACTTCGCGCACGCCGGGGCCTGCGCGCCCCGCCGCTCGGCCCGGGCCGAGCCCTCGACGCCACGAGGCCCGGCCCCACCGAAGTGGAACCGGGCCTCGAAGACGGTCGGGCGTGGATCAGAAGTCCATGCCACCCATGCCGCCGGTCGGGTCGCCGGCGGGAGCGGCGGCCTTCTCCGGCTTGTCGGCGACGACAGCCTCGGTGGTCAGGAACAGGGCCGCGATGGACGCCGCGTTCTGCAGCGCCGAGCGGGTGACCTTGACCGGGTCGTTGATGCCGGCAGCCAGCAGGTCCTCGTACTCGCCGGTGGCGGCGTTGAGGCCGTGGCCGGCGGGCAGGTTGCGGACCTTCTCGGCGACGACGCCGGGCTCGAGGCCGGCGTTGAAGGCGATCTGCTTCAGCGGGGCCTCGAGGGCAACCTTGACGATGTTGGCACCGGTGGCCTCGTCACCCTCGAGCTTCAGGTCGTCCAGAACCGGCGCGGCCTGCAGCAGCGCGACGCCACCACCGGCGACGATGCCCTCCTCGACCGCAGCCTTGGCGTTGCGGACGGCATCCTCGATGCGGTGCTTGCGCTCCTTGAGCTCGACCTCGGTGGCGGCACCGGCCTTGATGACCGCAACGCCGCCGGCCAGCTTGGCCAGACGCTCCTGCAGCTTCTCGCGGTCGTAGTCCGAGTCCGACGCCTCGATCTCGGCGCGGATCTGGTTCACGCGACCGGCGATGGCGTCGGCGTCGCCGGCACCGTCGACGATGGTGGTCTCGTCCTTGGTGACGACGACCTTGCGCGCACGGCCGAGCAGCTCGAGACCTGCGGTCTCGAGGGAGAGACCGACCTCTTCGCTGATGACCTCGCCACCGGTGAGGATGGCGATATCGGCGAGCTGGGCCTTGCGGCGGTCACCGAAGCCGGGGGCCTTGATGGCGACCGACTTGAAGGTGCCACGGATCTTGTTGACGACCAGGGTGGACAGAGCCTCACCCTCGACGTCCTCGGCGATGATCGCCAGCGGCTTGCCGGACTGGATGACCTTCTCCAGCAGCGGCAGCAGGTCCTTGACGGTCGAGATCTTGCCCGACACGAGCAGGATGTACGCGTCCTCGAGCACGGCCTCCTGACGCTCGGCGTCGGTGGCGAAGTACAGCGAGATGTAGCCCTTGTCGAAGCGCATGCCCTCGGTCAGCTCGAGCTGCAGGCCGAAGGTGTTGGACTCCTCGACGGTGATGACGCCTTCCTTGCCCACCTTGTCGATGGCCTCGGCGATCAGCTCACCGATCGCGGGGTCGCCCGCGGAGATGCCGGCGGTGGCGCCGATCTGCTCCTTGGTCTCGACCTCCTTGGCGGTGTCGAGCAGCTTGGCAGTGACGGCCTCGACGGCCTTCTCGATGCCGCGCTTGAGGCCGAGGGGGTTCGCACCGGCGGCGACGTTGCGCAGACCCTCGCGCACCAGCGCCTGGGCGAGGACGGTGGCGGTGGTGGTGCCGTCACCCGCGACGTCGTCCGTCTTCTTGGCAACTTCCTTGACCAGCTCGGCGCCGATCTTCTCGTACGGGTCCTCGAGCTCGATCTCCTTGGCGATGGACACACCATCGTTGGTGATCGTGGGGGCGCCCCACTTCTTCTCGAGCACGACGTTGCGACCCTTGGGCCCCAACGTCACCTTGACAGCGTCGGCGAGGCTGTTCAGGCCCCGCTCGAGGCCGCGACGGGCCTCTTCGTCGAACGCGATGATCTTGGCCATTGCGAAGTGATCCTCCGGATATGGGGGTGACACGCAGGGCGACCGCTCGTCGGGTCGCCCCATGTACGCCTTCGGCCGGAAGCAGTGCCCGCGACGGACGACCAGGGGTGTCGATATTCCCGGCCTCACCGTCCCGACCTGGCACTCACGTGTTGCGAGTGCCAAGAGCATTCTTAGCACTCGAGGGTGGCGAGTGCAAGGTCTGGAGCACCCGCCACCCCCGTCGCGCAAGACCGCTGCGGTGTGTTCTCAGCGACGCGTGGAACCGACGCCGACGGCGCACCACTGACCGGTGGCCGTGTTGACGGCGAACGACTGCGGGCCGACGCAGGTCACCCCGGTCGGATCGGCCGTCGCCCCCGACCCCCAGCCCGCGACCGACACCGTCGTCACCGGGCCCTGCGCCGAGGAATGGCTCAGTCCGCCGCCGAGGGCGTACGCGTAGGAGCGGCCACCGTTCTGGGCGCCGCTCAGGGCGGTCCCGAACCCCGTCGCGTGGGCCTCGGCCGCGCCGGCCGTCTGCGCCGCCGACACCGCGGTGCCGCTCTCGGAGGCGAAGGAGTGGGCCGTGCCGCCCTCGGCGGCCGTCGCGCCGCAGCTGGCGGCGTCGGAGACCAGGATCTCGTTGGCCGACGGCGGCGACACGCACGTCACCGGCGCCGCCGTCGCGGTACCCACGCCGAGCAGGGCGGCCGACGCGACGCCGAGAGCGGCGACGACACCGGCCCGGAGGAGGCGGCGGGGGACTACGACGGCACGGATGGATCGGATGGACAACAAGGTCTCCTCTGCGCTGGGCCGGGACTCGCTGGGCTCGGATGCCCGGACGGGGGCGACTCCCCCGGCGGCGAGGGTACCGGTCACACCCGCCCGGGGCGAGACGGCGTCACAGCGTGTCGAGGAGCTCCGGCAGGGCGGCGACCGAATCGATCACCCGATCGGGACGCTCGACCGCGAGGTCGAGCACCGACTGCCGAAACTTGCCGGTGCGCACCAGGATTCCCGTCATGCCGAGGCGCTGGCCGGGGATGACCTCCGCGTGGAGATCGTCGCCCACCACGGCCATCCGGTCCGGTTCGGTGCCCATCAGCTCGGCCGCGGCGAGGAAGCCCCGCATCGACGGCTTGCCGACCGCGACGACGGTCTGCCCGGTGAGTTCCTCGAGACCGGGCAGGTACACGCCGGTGTCGATGCGCAGGCCGTCCGCGGACTGCCACGTGGAGCCGCGGTGCATCGCGACCACCGGCACCCCGTCGAGCATGAGCTCGGCGACGCGGCTGAGGGCGCGGTGGCTGAACTCCGGCCCGGCCCCGCCGAGCACGACCACCTCGGGATCGTCCTCGTCGCGCACGATGCCCTCGAGGTCCGCCTCCACGTCGCCGTGGTTGAGCACCCAGCAGCGCCGGTCCGGGTAGGTCTGGCGCAGGTACTCGGCGGTGAGGGACGCGGCCGTCACGATCTCGGCGGGCTCGACCGGCATGCCCAGCCCGGTGAGGCTCTCGGCGATCTGCGCGCAGGTCCGCGACGTGGTGTTGGTCAGGAAGGCCCGATGCACCCCGCGCTCGCGGAGCCCGGCAAGCACCTCGGCGGCGCCCGGCACGGGTTCCCACGACGTCACGATCACGCCCTCGATATCGAACAACACCCCGTCCACGCCGGCCATGGTGTGAGCCTATCGGGTCGCCGCACCCCCACCACGCACGGACCGAATGTCACACCACGTCGATCGAATCGACGCGATGTGACATTCGGCCGGAAGGGGTGAGCGGTTACAGCGTGCGCGCGAGGCGATCGGCGAGCAGACGGGCGAACGCCGCCGGGTCCTCGAGTTCGCCGCCCTCGGCGAGCAGCGCGGTGCCGTACAGCAACTCGGCGGTCTCGCCGAGCGTCGGGTCGTCGGCGTGCCGGGCGTGCGCGTCGCGCAGCGCCGTGACCAACGGGTGGTCCGGGTTGAGCTCGAGGATGCGCTTGGTGTGCGGGACGGGCTGGCCCGACGCCCGGTACATCCGTTCGAGGGCGGGCGACATGGCGAACGTGTCGCCGACGAGGCACGCGGGCGACGTGGTCAGCCGCGACGACAGCCGCACCTGCTTCACGTGCTCGTCGAGCGTCTCGCCGAGCCACGACAGCAGGTCGGCGTAATCCTTCTCCCGCTCCTCACGCTCGGCCTCGGCGGCCTTCTTCTCGTCCTCGGTACCGAGATCCACCTCGCCCTTGGCGATCGACTGGAACGGCTTGCCCTCGAACTCGGGCACGGACCCCACCCACATCTCGTCGACCGGGTCGGTGAGCAGCAGCACCTCGAAGCCCTTGGCGCGGAAGGCCTCCATGTGCGGGGAGCTCTCGATCTGCTGCCGGGACTCGCCGGTCATGTAGAAGATCTCGTCCTGGCCTTCCTTCATCCGCGAGACGTACTCGGCGAGCGTCGTCGTCGAGTCCTCGCTGTGCGTGGACTCGAAGGAGGACACGGCGAGCAGGGTGTCGCGGTTGTCGAAATCCGAGAGCAGACCCTCCTTGAGGACCCGGCCGAACTGCGACCAGAAGGTCCGGTACTTCTCCTTCTCGGTGGTCGCCATGTCCTGGATCGTGGACAGCACCTTCTTGGTGAGCCGCCGGCGGATCGCGCGGATCTGCCTGTCCTGCTGCAGGATCTCGCGCGAGACGTTGAGCGACAGGTCCTGGGCGTCGACCACGCCCTTGACGAACCGCAGGTACTCCGGGATCAGCTCCTCGCAGTCGTCCATGATGAACACGCGCTTGACGTAGAGGTGGATCCCGGTCTTGCGCTCGCGCATGAACAGGTCGAACGGCGCCTGCGACGGGATGAACAGCAGCGCCTGGTATTCGAATGTGCCCTCGGCCTTCATCGGGACGACCTCGAGCGGCTCGTCCCACGCGTGGCTGACGTGCTTGTAGAACTCGCTGTACTCCTCCGCGGAGACGTCGTCCTTCGAGCGCGCCCACAGCGCCTTCATCGAGTTCAGGGTCTCCGTCTCGCGGACCACTTCGGCGACGGACCCCTCCCCCTCGGCGGGCTTGGTGCGTTCGACCTGCATCCGGATCGGCCAGGCGATGAAATCCGAGTAGCGCTTGACGATCTCCTTGATCTTCCACTCGGCCGTGTAGTCGAACAGGTGATCCTCGGTGTCCTCCGGCTTGAGGTGCAGCGTCACCGACGTGCCCTGGGGTGCGCCCTCGACCGTCTCGATCGTGTAGGTCGACTCGCCGCTCGACTCCCACCGGGTGCCGTCGTGCTCGCCGGCCTTGCGGGTCAGCAGGGTCACCTTGTCGGCCACCATGAAGGTCGAGTAGAAGCCGACCCCGAACTGGCCGATGAGTTCCTCCGGCGCGGCCGACTCCTGCGCCTCGCGCAGCTTGCGCCGCAGTTCCGCGGTGCCCGACTTCGCGAGGGTGCCGATCATGTCGACCACCTCGTCCCGGGACATGCCGATGCCGTTGTCGCGGACGGTGAGGGTGCGCTGCTCCTTGTCGACCTCGATCTCGATGTGCAGATCCGACGTGTCGACCTGCAGGTCCTTGTTGCGGAACGCCTCGAGCTTGAGCTTGTCCAGCGCGTCCGACGAGTTGGAGACGAGTTCCCGGAGGAAGGTGTCCTTGTTCGAATACACCGAATGGATCAGCAGATCCAGCAGCTGACGCGTCTCCGCCTGAAACTCGAGCTGTTCGATACCCGTGGTCATGGATGGTTCCCTTCGACAGCAGAACGTTCGACGAAATCGTACGACCGCGCCGCCCCGCTGTTCCAAGGGGCCGCCGGGCGGGCCGCGGCCGGCCGCTCGGTCTCGGATCCGACACATCCGCCCGGACCGGTTGTCGCGGGGCGGTCCGCCGCAGTGTCATGGGATGGAGTCGCGGCGCCGGCGCGCCTCGCCGGTTTCGAGAGGAGGCCCCATGGCCACCGGAACGACCCCCTCCGCCCTCCCGGGCCCGCGGCCCGTGCGCGCCCCGCGCGGTCCCGGGCTGCGGTGCCGGGGCTGGCAACAGGAGGGCGCGCTGCGCCTGCTGATGAACAACCTCGATCCCGACGTCGCCGAACGGCCGGACGACCTGGTGGTCTACGGCGGCACCGGCCGGGCGGCCCGCAACTGGGCCGCATTCGACGCGATCGTGCGGACCCTCGAGACCCTCGGCGGCGACGAGACGCTGCTCGTGCAGTCCGGCAAGCCCGTCGGGGTGCTGCGCACCCACGAGTGGGCACCGCGCGTGCTGCTGGCCAACTCGAATCTGGTCGGCGACTGGGCGAACTGGGAGGAGTTCCGCCGCCTGGAGGCGCTGGGGCTGACGATGTACGGGCAGATGACCGCCGGATCCTGGATCTACATCGGCTCGCAGGGCATCCTGCAGGGCACCTACGAGACGTTCGGGGCCGTCGCCCGCAAGCGGTTCGGCGGCAGCCTCGCCGGCACCGTCACCCTGACCGCGGGCCTCGGCGGCATGGGCGGGGCGCAGCCCCTGGCGATCACGATGAACGAGGGCGTCGCAATCTGCGTCGAGGTCGACGAGGCCCGGGTCGACCGCCGGCTCGCGCAGGGTTTCCTCGACGCCAAGGCCGACAGCGTCGAGGCGGCGCTGGCCTCGGCGCTCGCGGCACGGGATGCGCGCGAGCCCCGCTCGATCGGGGTGGTCGGCAACGCCGCCGACGTCGTGCCGGCGCTGCTCGCGCTGCAGGCCCCCATCGACATCGTCACCGACCAGACCTCCGCCCACGACCCGCTGTCCTACCTGCCGCTCGGGGTGACGGTCGAGGAGTGGCACACCCTCGCGGCGAAGGACCCCGTGTGGTTCACCGAGCAGGCCCGCCGGTCGATGGCCCGGCACGTGGAGGCCATGGTCGGGTTCCTCGATCGCGGCGCCGAGGTGTTCGACTACGGCAACTCCATCCGCGACGAGGCCCGCAAGGGCGGCTTCGACCGGGCGTTCGCGTTCCCCGGCTTCGTACCCGCCTACATCCGTCCGCTGTTCGAGGAGGGCCGCGGGCCGTTCCGCTGGGTCGCGCTGTCGGGAGATCCCGCGGACATCGCGGCCACCGACCGTGCCGTCCTCGAGCTGTTCCCCGAGAACGAGCATCTCGCCCGATGGCTCACCCTGGCCGGGCGCGCGGTGCCGTTCCAGGGGCTGCCGGCCCGCATCTGCTGGCTCGGCTACGGCGAACGGGACCGGGCCGGGCTGAGGTTCAACGAGATGGTCGCCGCCGGAGAGGTCGCCGCTCCGATCGCCATCGGCCGCGACCACCTCGACGCCGGGTCGGTGGCCTCGCCGTACCGCGAGACCGAGGCGATGGCCGACGGTTCGGACGCGATCGCCGACTGGCCGCTGCTCAACGCCCTGGTCAACACGGCGTCCGGCGCGTCGTGGGTGTCGATCCACCACGGTGGCGGGGTCGGCATCGGCCGGTCGCTGCACGCCGGGCAGGTGTGCATCGCCGACGGCACCGACCTCGCCGCGCGCAAGCTCGAGCGGGTGCTGACGAACGACCCCGGCACCGGCGTCCTCCGGCACGTCGACGCCGGCTACCCCCGTGCCGCCGAGGTCGCCGCGCGCCGCGGACTGCGCATCCCGATGCGGGAGGGCTGACGCCGTGTCGCCCGGGCGGAACTGGACACTGCTCGACAACATCGGCTGCCTCGTCACGAACGACCCGGAACTCGACCGGGGCCCGCTGGGGGTGCTCGTGGACGCCGCGGTGGTCGTCGGCGAGGGTCTGATCCGGTGGGTGGGGCCGCGCGACCGGGTCCCCGAGGGGGCCGCCGCGGACCGGCACGACCTGCAGGGCCGCGCCGTGCTGCCCGGATTCGTCGACAGTCATACGCATCTCGTGTTCGCCGGGGAGCGCGCCGAGGAATTCGCCGCCCGCATGGCCGGTGCCCCCTACACCGCCGGCGGCATCGCCACGACGATCGCGGCGACCCGCGCGGCGACCGATCGCGCGCTGGGGGCGACGGTGTCGCGGCTCGTCGCCGAGGGGTGGCAGTCCGGGACGACCACGGTCGAGTGCAAGTCCGGGTACGGCCAGTCCGTCGCCGACGAGCTGCGTTGCCTGCGGGTGGCCGAGGTGTTCACGCCGGAGACGACGCTGCTCGCCGCGCACGCCGTGCCGCCGGAGTTCGCGGACCGCCCCGACGACTACGTCCGGCTGGTGTGCGAGGAGATGGTCCCCGTGTGCGCGCCGCACGCGAAGTGGATCGACGTGTTCTGTGAGCGGGGCGCGTTCGACGCCGACCAGTGCCGGGCCGTGCTGCAGGCAGGGATGGCGCACGGCCTCACCCCGCGGGTGCACGGCAATCAGCTCGGTCCCGGGCCGGGCGTGCAGCTGGCGGTGGAGGTCGGTGCGGCATCGGTGGACCACGTCACCTACACGACGGCGGCGGACGTGGCGGCGCTCGCCGGCTCGGGCACGGTGGCGACGCTGCTGCCGGGCGCCGACTTCTGCACGCGCAACCGGTATCCGGACGCGCGGGCACTGCTGGACGCGGATGTCACCGTCGCGCTGGCCACCGACTGCAACCCCGGCACCTCTTACACCACGAGCATGCCGTTCTGCATCGCGCTGGCGGTGCGCGAGATGCACATGAGCCCGGAGGAGGCGGTCCACGCGGCGACCGCCGGGGGCGCCGCGGCGTTGCGCCGGGACGACGTCGGCGTCGTCCGGGAGGGCGCACGGGCAGATCTGATCGCGTTGGACGCGCCGTCGTACCTGCACCTGGCGTACCGGCCGGGAGTGCAGCTGGTCCGGGAGGTCTGGCAGGAAGGACTGCGGATGTGAGGATTCCGGTCGACGTGCCGCCGGCGCCGTGGACAGGCCGCGACGACGGCCCCGGTCCCGAGCACCTGCGCTGGCACGACGTGGTGGCGCCGCTGCCCGCGGACGCCGCGCGGGCGCAGGTCCTGATCGGATTCCGCAGCGACGAGGGCGTGCGCCGCAACCAGGGGCGGCCCGGCGCGGCGGACGGGCCGGTCGCGTTGCGGCGCGCCCTGGCGTCGCTGGCGCTGCCGGCGCCGGCGACGATCCACGACGCGGGCGACGTCGCGGTGCGCGGCGGCGCCCTCGAGGACGGGCAGCGCCGCCTCGGCGCGGCGGTTACCGCGCTGCTCGACGCGGGGCATGCGGTGGTGGTGCTCGGCGGCGGGCACGAGGTGGCCTTCGGCAGCTACCTGGGCTGGGCCGGGTCCGCGGCCGCGCGGGCCGGGACCCGCTGGGGCGTGCTGAACCTGGACGCGCACTTCGACCTGCGGGCGGCGCCCGTCGCCACGTCGGGCACCCCGTTCCGGCAGATGGCCGAACGCGAACGCGAACAGGGCAGGTCGCTGCGCTACGCGGTGCTGGGCATCGCGCAGCCGAGCAACACGGCCGCGCTGTTCGCTGCCGCGGACGAGTTCGGGGTGCGGTACCTGCTGGACGACGAGTGCCGCGCGACGAACCTGCCCGTCGTGGAGACGTTCGTCGAGGAGTTCGTCCGCGCGGTGGACGCGGTGCACCTGACGATCGACCTCGATGTGCTGCCCGGCTGGGTGGCGCCCGGGGTGAGCGCCCCGGCGGCCTGCGGGGTCGCGTTCGAGGTGGTGCAGCACGTGTGCGACGTCGTGGCGCGCAGCGGCAGGCTCGCGCTCGTCGACGTCGCCGAGCTGGCGCCGGCCGTCGACGACGACGGGCGCACGGCCCGGGCGGCGGCCCGGCTGATCCACCGGATCGTCACGGGGCGGCCGGCGGGCGACCACCCCCGGTTCGCGGGCACCGAGCCCGGCGACGGTCCATGATGGAGGTGATGGGGTACCTCGAGATCGGGAGTGCGTCATGGCGATTCGTCGGGTGGTCGTCGTCGGGGCGGGCTTCGTCGGGTTGTCGGCGGCCTGGTTCCTGCAGGAGCGCGGCGTCGAGGTCACGGTGCTCGACCGCACCGGGGTGGCCGCCGATGCGTCGTGGGGCAATGCGGGCTGGCTGGCCCCCGCGCTGACCCTGCCACTGCCGGAACCGGCGGTGCTGCGGTACGGGATCCGTTCGATGCTCACGCCGTCGTCCCCGGTGTACGTGCCGCCCGCGGTCGACCTGCGGTTGTGGCGGTTCCTGGCGGGATTCGCGCGGCACTGCACCGCCCGCCGGTGGCGCGCGGCGATGGCGGTGTTCGCCGAGGTGAACCGGATGGCGCTGGGCGCCTACGACGATCTGGCCCGCGGCGGTGTCGTCGAACAGACCCGCCCGGCGGATCCGTTCCTGGCAGCGTTCGCGTCCGAGGACGACCGTCGCGTGCTCGTCGAGGAGTTCCGGCAGGTGGTCGCGGCGGGCGGCGAGGTGGATTTCGACCTGCTCGACGGCGACACGATCCGCACCCTGGAGCCGCTGCTCGGCGACGGGGTGCGGGCCGGGATCCGGCTGCGGGGGCAGCGGTTCGCCGACCCGCCGCGGTTCGTCGCCGCGCTGGCGGAGTCGGTGCGCGACCGTGGCGGTGAGGTCGTCACCGGGTTCGAGGTGCAGGCGGTCCGGGACGGCCCGCGGGACGTGCGCGTGGTGGGCACCGGCGGCGGGGACCGGGCGGCGGATGCGGTGGTGCTGGCCACCGGGGCCCGGCTGAACGACCTGGCCCGGCCGTTCGGGGTCCGGATGCCGGTGCAGGCCGGTCGCGGCTACAGCTTCAGCGTGCGCCCGGCGCACCTGCCGAAGAACCCGATCTACTTCCCGGCCCAGCGGGTCGCGTGCACGCCGCTGCACGATCGGTTCCGCATCGCCGGGATGATGGAGTTCCGCCGGCCCGACGCCCCGCTCGACCCGCGGCGGATCCAGGCCATCGTCGACGCGGCGCGGCCGCTGCTGACCGGCGTCGACTGGGCCGCCCGGGCGGAGGAGTGGGTGGGCTCGCGTCCCTGCACCCCGGACGGTCTGCCGCTGGTCGGCGGCACCCGCTCCGCGCGCGTGTTCGTCGCCGGCGGTCACGGCATGTGGGGCGTGGCGCTGGGCCCGCTGACCGGCCGCCTGCTGGCCGGCGCGATGACCGGTGCGCGGGCGGCGGTGCCGCGGCAGTTCGACCCGCTCCGCTGACGATCAGTCCAGGGCCCCGATCGCGGATTCCGCCGCGGCGACGAGTTCTCCGCTCGCGGCGAGCCGGGCCGCGGCGTCGATCTCCGGGGCGAGATGCCGGTCCGGGCCGGGCCCGGCCACGTGCCGGCGGAGCGCGGCGACCACCGCGCCGGTGCCGGGGGCCGGGGTGAGCGGGGCGCGCAGGTCCAGTGCGCGTGCCGCGGTGAGTGCCTCGATGGCCAGGACACGGGTCAGCGCGGCGAGGCCGCGGCGCAGCTTGCGGGCGGCGGACCAGCCCATCGAGACGTGGTCCTCCTGCATGGCCGACGACGGGATCGAGTCGACGGCGGCGGGCACGGCGAGGCGCTTGAGGTCGGCGACGAGCGCGGCCTGGGTGTACTGGGCGATCATGTGCCCGCTGTCGACGCCGGGATCGTGGGCGAGGAACGGCGGCAGGCCGTGGCTGCGGGCCACGTCGAGCAGCCGGTCGGTGCGGCGCTCGCTGATGTTCGCGACGTCGGCGACGACGACGGCGAGGAAGTCGAGGACGTACGCCAGCGGGGCGCCGTGGAAGTTGCCGTTCGACTCGATCCGGCCGTCGCGGGTGACGACCGGGTTGTCGATCGCGGCCGCGAGTTCGCGTCCGGCGACCTGCTCGGCGTGGGTCAGGGTGTCGCGCGCGGCGCCCGCGACCTGCGGGGCACACCGCAGCGAGTAGGCATCCTGCACCACCGGGCAGTCCGGGGTCCGGTGGCTGGCCACGACGGCGGAGCCGGCAAGGAGCCGGGTCATGTTGGCGGCGGCCACGGCCTGGCCGGGGTGCGGCCGCAGGGCGTGCAGGTCGGCGGCGAAGACCCGGTCGGTGCCGAGCAGGGCCTCGACGCTCATCGCGGCCGTGACGTCGGCGAGCCGCAGCAGGGCGCGCAGGTCGTGGCAGGCAAGGACCAGCATGCCCAGCATCCCGTCGGTGCCGTTGATGAGGGCGAGCCCTTCCTTCTCGGCGAGCACGACGGGCGCGAGGCCCGCCGCGGCGAGGGCCTGCGCGGCCGGCACGAGCGTGCCGGCGGCGTCGCGGGCCTCGCCCTCGCCGGTGAGGACGAGGGCCACGTGGGCGAGCGGCGCGAGGTCCCCGGAACAGCCGAGGCTGCCGTGCTCGGGCACCACCGGCGTGATTCCCGCGCTCAGCATCGCGGCGTAGGCCGTGGCGGTCCCGGGGCGGACCCCGGTGTGCCCGGTGGCGAAGGTGGACAGGCGCAGCAGCATCATCGCGCGGACCACCTCCCGTTCCACCTCGGGACCGGTCCCGGCGGCGTGAGAGCGGATCACGCTGCGCTGCAGATCGATTCGCGATTCCGGGGGAATGTGGCGGGTGGCGAGCGCCCCGAACCCGGTGGTGATGCCGTACGCGGGCCGGGGGTCGCGGGCGAGCGCGTCGACCACGGCACGGGCCGCGCCGATGAGGGCGAGCGCGTCCGCGGAGAGCCGGACCGGCGCGCCGGACCGCGCCACGCGCAGGACCTCGTCCGTCGAGACGGGACCGACCCCGACGACGACCTCCTCGGCCACGGCCACCTCCCGATCGATACGCGCTATCCGGATTGTGTCCCCGGCACCGGCCGGCGCGCCGCCGAATCGGGGTCGAGAAGGCCGGCTTCGCGCCGGATCGTGGTGACCGCATCGTCGGGACCGGCCACAGCCGTGTCGATCGTCAGGTGGGCACGGTCCCACGCCTCCGGTTCACGAGGCCGGCCCCAGCGTGTCCGCCACCCGGCCGAACCACTCGAGCACGGCCCGTTCGTAGACGATGCCGAAGTCCAGGGTCGCCGACGAGTACGGGTCCGCGCAGTGCTCGGCGGCGGCGCGCTCGTAGTCGGCGAGCCGGCGTTCGTGGGCGGCGCGGTGGACGGCGAGCATCTCGGCCAGCCTGCCGGGCGGCAGGTGCCTGCCGAACGCGACGGTGAGCAGCAGCGGGTAGCGGATGTTCTCCGGTCCGGGTTCGCGTTCGATCCACTCGGCGAATGCGGCGCGGCCGGAGGCGGTGAGCGCGAAGGGCTTGCGGTCGCGCGGGCCCACCTCGCCCGCCTCGACGAGACCGGCCCGTTCCATGGCGGCGAGTTCGCGATACACCTGACTGGTCGTGATCGACCAGAATTTCCCGATCCGCTCCTGCGCGGTCACCACCAGATCCCACCCGGTCTTCGGACCCTCGTGCAGGAATCCCAGCAGCGACGCCGCGGTGGCGTTGAGCGGACGAGCCGCGGGGGCATCGAGCGGACGAGCCGCGGGGGCATCGAGCGGACGGTCGACCATGGCGGACACCTTTCCCCGGGGCTTGACATTCCACTGTGGCATATCCACCATGGTGGTATCGACATTCCACTGTGGAACCTCAGTGGTCTCGACCCTCCGCAGGAGGCAGCGATGGAATACGTCAACGGTGTCCGGATCTCCGACCCCGAACGCGAGCGGCTCGTCGACGAGCTGGGCCGGCATCTCACCGCCGGCCGGCTCACGATCGGCGAGTTCGACCAGCGGGTCGGCGAGGTGTACCGGTCCGTCACCACCGACGAGGCGCACCGGGTACTGAGCGACCTTCCGGCGGCACCCCCGGCCTCACCCGCACCCCCGCCCGCCCCGGCCCGCACCGCGGACCGCCGGCTCCCCCTGCATCAGCGGATCGAGTGGGGAGCCTGGGCCGCAGCCGGGACGATCAACCTCGTGATCTGGGCGATCGTGTCGATCGCCGTCGGCGCGGCCGTGTACCCATGGCCGGTCTGGGTGATCGGGCCGTGGGGCCTGGTACTGCTCGGCCGGACCCTCGCCGGACGGGAAGGCGCCGGCCACCGGGCACACCCCGGCCGCGGCTCGTCGCGGGCCCTCCCCGCCGGCGGGTGGTGCACATCCGGGTGGCGGGCGTCACAGACTCGGCTATGATCGACGGGCAGTATTTGTAACTCACGGTTACGCGAAGAATCAGGGAGGCCCCGTGTCGAAGACCCTCGAAGCCACCGTCGAGATCGCCGCATCGCCACAGCAGGTGTGGCATGTGATCTCCGACCTGAAGCGGATGGGCGAGTGGAGCCCGCAGTGCCGGAAGATGGCCGTGCTGGGCGGACCCGTCGGAGTCGGGACCAAGACGATCAATGTCAACCGCAAGGGCCTGCTCGTGTGGCCCACCACCGCCAAGGTGCTCGCCTTCGAGCCGGGGCGCCTGCTCCGCTTCCGGGTCAACGAGAACCGCACCGTCTGGTCGTTCACCCTCGAGCCCACCGACACCGGCACCCGGGTGATCCAGCGACGGGAGGCGCCCACCGGGACCAGCAAGGTCTCGCAGTTCCTCATCGACAAGGTCCTCGGTGGCGCGACCGCCTTCGACGACGACATGGTGGTCGGCATGAACGCCACCCTCGCGCGCATCAGGAACGAGGCCGAGGGCGCGGCCCTCGCACGGTGACCCTCCTCGCGTAGGCTGTGTTAGCCCGCGGGCCGCACGCCCGCGGGTCACACCGCGCGACACTAAGAGGAGCCGTGGCCCGAAAGCCCACACCCCCCGGAACCCCACCGCCCACCAGCGTCGAGCACGTTCTCGAACTGGTCCGCAAGACGATTCCACCGCTCCACCCGGCAGGCATCCCCTTTGTCGCCGCCCCACTCGCCGTCGCGGCGCTCGGCCGCAACCGCAAGTGGGTCCGTCGCGCCGGCCTCGTCTCGGCCGCCGCCACCGCAGGATTCTTCCGCCACCCCCACCGGGTGCCGCCCAACCGGGTCGGCGTCGTCGTGGCCCCGGCGGACGGCGAGGTGGCCCTCGTCGACACCGCGGTGCCGCCCGCCGAACTCGAGATGGGCACCGAGCCGCGGCCGCGGGTGAGCATCTTCCTGTCCGTGCTCGACGTGCACGTCCAGCGCAGCCCCGTCGGCGGCACCGTCACCAAGGTCGTGCACCGCCCCGGGCAGTTCCTCTCGGCCGACCTCGCCGATGCCAGCGAGGTCAACGAACGCAACAGCATGCTCCTCGAGACCCGCGACGGGGCCGACGTGGCCGTCGTCCAGATCGCCGGGCTGCTCGCCCGCCGCATCGTGTGCGACGCGAAGGCGGGCGACACGCTGCCGATCGGCGACACCTACGGCCTGATCCGCTTCGGTTCCCGTGTCGACACCTACCTGCCCCCGGGCAGCACCCTCCTCGTCGAACGCGGGCAGAAGACGATCGGCGCCGAGACCGTCATCGCCCAGCTGCCGTGAGCCCGTCCGCCGCCTCCCCGGCAGCCCCGGAACGCAAACGCCGCGGTCGCCCGCAGGCCGTGCGGCTGCTGCCGAGTGTCATCACGATCCTCGCGCTCTCCGCCGGCCTGTCCGCGGTGAAATTCGCCCTCGACGGCCAGCTGGGCACCGCCCTCGGCATGATCGGCGCGGCAGCGGTGCTGGACTCCCTCGACGGGCGCATCGCCCGCCTGCTGGACGCCACGACCAAGATCGGCGCCGAGCTGGACTCGCTGTCCGACGCGGTGGCGTTCGGCGTGGCCCCGGCCCTCGTGCTGTACGTGACGCTGCTGGACGGCAGCCCGTTCGGCTGGATCATCTCCCTGCTGTACGCGGTCAGCATCGTCCTGCGCCTCGCCCGGTTCAACACCCTGCTCGAGGACGACACGGTGCCCGCGTACGCCCGCGAGTACTTCGTCGGCGTGCCGTCCCCCGCCGGCGCCCTCGTCGCCCTGGCGCCGGTCGCCGCGCACATCCAGTGGGGTGAGGGCTGGTGGGACTCCTACCCCGTCGTGGCCGCCTGGACGCTGCTCACCGCCGCCCTCGTCGTCAGTCAGATACCGACCCTGGCGATGAAGTCGGTGTCCGTGCCGCCCCGCTACGCGGTGATCCTCCTGGTACTCGTGGCGGTCGCGGCGGCCGCGCTGGTCACCTACCCGTACGTGCTCATGCTCGTCCTCATCGGCCTGTACCTGGCGCACATCCCGTTCGCGATCCGCTCCAAGCGCTGGGTGGCGGCGCGGCCGGAGACATGGAACATCAAGCCGTCCGAGCGGCGCGCCCTGCGCGCCGAGCACCGCGCCCTCAGGCCACGGCGGGTCGCGATCCGGCGCGCCCCGCAACCCCGGCAGTCCGCCGCGCGACTCGGTCTGCGCCGCCCCCGCGGACGCTGACGACGCTCTAGGCTCGGCGGGGTGAGCAGCCCCGAACTCGCGTTGACCGTCCGCCTCAACACCTCCGCGGCCGATGCGCGCCGCGGCGTCGTCCGCGTGCACCCGGAGGTGCTCACCGCGTTGGGCCTGCGCGAATGGGACGCGATCGCGCTGATCGGGGGGCGCCGCACCGCGGCCGTCGCCGGCCTCGCCCCCGCTGGCACGCCGACCGGCACGATCCTGCTCGACGACGTGACGCTCTCCAACGTGGGGCTGCGCGAGGACGCCACCGTCCTCGTCGGCCCGGTCGTCGTCCACGGCGCCCGCACGGTCGCGGTCACCGGATCGGCACTCGCCACCCACACGATCGACGACGTCACCCTGCGCCAGGCACTGCTGGGCAAGGTCCTCACCGTCGGCGACGCGGTGTCGCTGCTGCCCCGCGATCTCGGACCGGGCACGAGCACCGCCCCCACCACGCGCACCCTGTCCCGCACGTTCGGGATCGCCTGGACCACGGAACTGCTCACCGTCACCGCCGTCGACCCCGCCGCACCGGTGAGCGTGCAACCGAACACCGCGGTGAGCTGGGGCACCACCCCGGCCGGGCGGGCCGTCGCCGGCCCCCGCCCGGCCGCCGCCCCGTCGGCCCGGCCCGCGATCCCCGCACCGCCGCCGCCACCGGTGGAGGACCTGGTCGGCGTGCAGACCCAGGCCGGCAGGCTCACCGAGTGGCTGAAGCTGGCCCTCGACGAGCCCGAACTGCTGCGCACCCTCGGCGCCTCCCCCCACCTCGGAGTGCTGATCACCGGGCCCGCCGGCGTCGGCAAGGCCACCCTCGCCCGCGCAGTCCTCGCCGGCCGTCGCGTCGTCGAGCTCGACGGGCCGAGCGTGGGCGCCACTGCCGCCGACGATCGGCTGCGCCGCGTGACCACCGCCGTCGCCGACCTGGCCCCCGGCGGGGTCCTGCTCGTCACCGACATCGACGCCCTGCTGCCCGCCGACCCCGAACCGGTGTCGGCGCTGATCCTCGACCAGCTGCGCCGCGCCGTCGACACCGTCGGGGTCGCGCTCGTCGCGACCACGGCGCACCCCACCGAGGTGGACTCGCGGGTCCGCTCCCCCGAGATCTGCGACCGGGAACTGGCCCTGCCCCTGCCCGACGGCGCCACCCGTCGCGCCCTGCTCGACGTGCTGCTGCGCCGGGTGCCCACCGACACCCTCTCGCTCGACGCCGTCGCCGCCCGCGCGCCCGGCTTCGTCGTCGCCGACCTGGCCGCCCTGTGCCGGGAGGCGGCGCTGCGGGCGGCGGCGCGGGCGAGCCGCGACGACACCGAGCCGAGGCTCACTCAGGATGACCTGCTCGGTGCGCTCGAGGTGATCCGCCCGCTGTCGCGATCGGGCACCGAGGAGCTGGCCATCGGCAGCGTCACCCTCGACGACGTCGGCGACATGGTCGACACCAAACAGTCGCTCACGGAGGCGGTGCTGTGGCCGTTGCACCACCCCGACTCGTTCGCCCGCCTCGGCGTCGAGCCGCCGCGCGGTGTACTGCTCTACGGGCCACCGGGTTGCGGCAAGACCTTCCTGGTGCGCGCGCTGGCCAGCTCGGGGCAGCTGAGCGTGCACGCCGTCAAGGGCGCCGAGCTGATGGACAAATGGGTGGGCGCCTCGGAGAAGGCTGTGCGGGAGCTGTTCCAGCGGGCCCGCAACTCCGCACCGGCGCTGGTGTTCCTCGACGAGATCGACGCGCTCGCCCCGCGCCGCGGGCAGAGCTCCGACTCCGGCGTCACCGACCGGGTGGTGGCCGCCCTGCTCACCGAACTCGACGGGGTCGAACCGCTGCGCGACGTCGTGGTGCTCGGCGCCACCAACCGGCCCGACCTGATCGATCCGGCCCTGCTGCGCCCCGGCCGGCTCGAGCGGCTGGTGTTCGTGCCGCCGCCGGACGCCGAGGCGCGCGCCGCGATCCTGCGCACCGCGGGCAAGTCGGTGCCGCTGGCCGACGACGTGGACCTCGGCGCCCTCGCCGCGGACCTCGACGGCTACTCCGCGGCGGACTGCTCGGCGCTCCTGCGGGAGGCCGCGCTCGCGGCGATGCGCCGCAGCGTCGACGCCGCGGCCGTCACCGCCGACGACGTCGCGGCGGCGCGGAAGGCGGTGCGCCCGTCGCTGGAGGCCGCGCAGGTCGAACACCTGCGGGCCTACGCCGAGGGGCGCTGACGATGCCGGCGGCGACGGTGCGGTTGGACGAGCCGGTCGCGGGTCTCGCGGCGTTGTGCGCGGGCGCCCTCGCCGGCTTCGCCGTAGCGGTGGACGGGGTGGCGCTCCCCGCCGCGGCGGGCAGCGCCACCGGGCCGATCGTGTTCGCGGTGGCGGCGGTGCTGGCGGTCGCGGGCCTGCAACGCTCGGGGTCGCGCCGTACGGCGTGGTTGCTGGCGGCCGGCTGCACGGTGGTGCTGGGGACGGTGCGGTTCGCGGTACCTGCCGCCGACCCCGACACCCTCACCGTGCTGCCCCTGATCACTGCGGGAGCCGCCGGGATCCTGCTCGGGGCGGCGGTCGCCGCGGCGTGGGGCGAACCGATCGGGCAGTGGGCGGTGGTCGTCGGGGCTTGGGCGGTGTTCCTGCTCGCCGGCCCGATGGGGACGTCCCTGCAGTCGTCGGCGCTGCCGTCGCCGCTGCAGTGGCCGCTCGCCGTCGCAGCCGGGGCCGTGGTGCTCGCCGCATTCGTCGCGGGGGCCGGGGCCCGGGTGCAGCGGCCGGAGGCGCGGCTGCCGATCGTCGCGGTCGGGGCGACGGCGGCGCTGACCGTCGGCATGCACGTGCTCGCCGGCTGGGCGGGCGAGCAGGCCACCTCGGCTGCGGCGTGGATGTGGCTGGCCGCCGCGGCCGTGCTCGCCGCGACGGTGCTCGGTGCGGAGGCCGTCGGCCGTTTCCTGCCCTTCGCAGACGGCCGGTTCCCCGTCGCCGCGATCGGGGCGACGGCCGCGGCGTACCCGCTGGTCGACGACCTGGCCGGGAGGGAGGTGTCCGCGTGGGTTCCCGCGGCCGGGGTGCTGGCGGTCGCGGCGGGAGCCGCGCTCGCGTGGCGGGTCCCGCGGGTCGAGCTGGGCCTGGGGGTGGCCCTGGTCGTCACGCTGACCGCGGCGCTGTGGCCCGACTTCGCGGCGGACGGCCCGCAGTTGCTGGTGCGCGTGGCGCTGGTCGCCGCGGGCACCGGCCTGGCGCTGGGGGCGGCGCTGCCGGGTGCGGCACCGGTCGCCGCGATGGGCCTGGTGCTGCCGGTCGCGGCCGCCACGGTGGCCGCGGTCTGGGCGCTACCCGCCGACCCGCGGCTGCTCACCGGTGCGCTGGCGGCGACGGGCGCGGTATGCGCGTGGCGCTGCCGGAGCTGACGTGGCCGGTCTCACTCGGCCCGGACGAGACCGAGGGCGTGCAGGTGCTCGAACACCAGCATCGAACCCGGCGCGACCTCGGGCAGGGCAGCGTACTCGGCGACGGTGAACCAGCCGAGTTCGGCGATCTCCGCCGCCGGGCGCGGTTCCCCGGCCAGCTCGGCCGTGAAGCAGGTCATGTGCAGGCGAGTGCCGACCGGATGGCCGAAGGCCTCGGCCTCGAAGATCCCGACCTCGGCGACGGTGCCGTCGACGAGGCCGACGCCGAGTTCCTCGCGGATCTCCCGGTGCAGGGCCTGCTCGGGGGTCTCGCCGGGATCGATCTTGCCGCCCGCCATGTAGAAGGCGGTCTTGCCGGCGGAACGGGTCTGCAACAGGCGTCCGTCGCGGACGTACGCGAGCGCGGCGGTACGGATCGGTCCGGTCTCGGGCATGGGGGCACTCTACGATGGGAATCGGACATCGGAGCGTCGGCGGCCGATTCGCAACCGTGCGAATGCTGCCGGTAAGCTGACACCGAATCCGATTTGTCCATTTGCAGAGCAGCACGTGCATCGGGATTTCCCGGGTCCGCGCGGCTCGGGCATCGCCCCCTGTGGGTGCTGCACAACACTTGCAAGCCTGTTACACCCCGCCGCCAGGCCCGACCCCGACGGAGTGCCTTTGCTCGCCGTACTCATCGCCCACGCGGTCGCCGCTCTCGTTGCGCCGCCTCTGGTCAGAGTCATGGGGAGAAATGCGTTCCTACCGCTGGCGCTCGTGCCACTGGCGAGCCTCGGCTGGGTGATCGGCAACTGGGGCACGGAACGCACGCTGCACATCGCGTGGGCGCCGGGCCTGTCGATGAACATCGACATGCGCTTCGACTCCCTCGCGGCGATCATGTCGGCGCTGGTGCTGGGCATCGGCGCGCTCATCCTGCTCTACTGCGCCCGGTACTTCACCGACGACGAGCCCCGCCTGGGGATCTTCGCCGCCGAGATGGTCGCCTTCGCCGGCGCCATGTTCGGCCTGGTGACCAGCGACAACATGCTGGTCCTCTACACGTTCTGGGAACTGACCACCGTGCTGTCGTTCCTGCTGGTCGGCCACTACGCGGAGCGGGCGTCGAGCCGCCGCGCCGCCACCCAGGCCCTGCTCGTCACCACCGCGGGTGGCCTCGCGATGCTCGTCGGCATCATCGTGCTCGGGCAGCTGGTGGGCAGCTACAACCTCTCCGACGTGATCGCGGCCGCCCCGAGCGGCTGGCTGGCCGGGGTGGGCGTCGCCCTGGTGCTGGTCGGCGCCCTGTCGAAGTCCGCGGTGGTGCCGCTGCACTTCTGGCTGCCCGGCGCGATGGCAGCCCCGACCCCCGTCTCCGCGTACCTGCACGCCGCCGCGATGGTGAAGGCGGGCATCTATCTGGTGGCGCGGCTGGCTCCGGCGTTCGCCGATGCGGCGCCGTGGCGGCCCATCGTCGTCACCCTCGGCCTGGCGTCGATGCTGCTCGCCGGCTGGCGCGCGTTCCGGGCCTTCGACCTGAAGCTGATCCTGGCGTTCGGCACCGTCAGCCAGCTCGGTTTCCTCATCGCCCTGGTGGGGATCGGCAGCCGGGAGGCGGCGCTGGCCGGCATGGCCATGGTCGTGGCCCATGCGATGTTCAAGGCCTGCCTGTTCATGGTGGTCGGCATCGTCGACCACGGCGCCGGCACCCGCGACATCCGCAAGCTCGCGCACCTCGGGAAGCGGGCGCCGTTCCTCGCGGCCGTCGCGGCCGTCGCCGCGATGAGCATGGGCGGCCTGCCCGTGTTCATCGGGTTCGTCGGCAAGGAGGCCGCCCTCGAGGCCGTGCAGGTGACGACCCTGCTGAGCCCGTGGGCCCGGATCGCGGTACTCACCGCGATCGTCGCCGGGTCGATCCTCACGCTGGCGTACAGCATCCGGTTCGTGTGGGGCGCCTTCGGACGCAAGCAGCTCAAGCGCCCGAGTCCGGCCGTGCAGAACTTCCACGCCGCCGGCCCGCTGCTGCTGTTCTCCCCGACCGTCCTGGCCTTCGGCGGGTTGGCCGCCGGACTCGCGGCGCCGTGGCTCGACACGCTGCTGTCCCCCTACGCGGACACGCTGCCCAGCACCCTGGACAAGCCCTACCACCTCGCGCTGTGGCACGGCGTCGGCCTCCCCCTCGTGCTGACCGCCGTCGTCGTGGCCGGTGGCACCGCGCTGTACTTCGCCCACCGCGCGATCTCCCGCGTGAAGTTCGAGCGTCAGCTGTTCGGCAACGCCGACCGCATGTACGACGCGACGCTGCGCTTCATGGACACCGTGTCGATACGGCTGACCGGTTCCACCCAGCGGGGCTCGCTGCCGCTGACCCAGGGCATCATCCTGGTCACCCTGGTGGTGCTGCCCACCACGCTGCTGCTGGTGTTCGGCCCCGAGCGGGACATGGCGGTGCGGTGGTGGGACTCGTCCGTCCAGTTCGCGGCGGCGGCCATCATCATGTGCGGCGCCCTGGCCGCGACGGTGATGCGCAACCGCCTCGCCGGCGTGCTGCTCGTGGGCCTGACCGGCTACGGGTGCGGATTCCTGTTCGCCCTGCAGGGCGCCCCGGACCTCGCGCTCACGCAGTTCCTCGTCGAAACGCTGACCCTCGTCATCTTCGTGCTGGTGCTGCGCAAGCTCCCCGCCGAGTCCCGTCCCGAACACGTGGTGGGCCGGAAGCTGCCGCGCGCCCTGCTCGGCATCGCCGTCGGCGTCGCGGTCACGACGATCGGGGTGTTCGCCACGAACGCCCGCACCGCCGACCCGATCGCGCTGCTGCTGCCGGAGGCGGCCTACGAACTCGGCAACGGCAAGAACGTGGTCAACGTGCTGCTCGTCGACATCCGGGCGTGGGACACCCTCGGGGAGATCTCCGTGCTGCTCGTCGCGGCGACGGGTGTGGCGAGCCTGGTGTTCCGCACCCGCCGCTTCGGTTCGGCGCCGCGCGTCTCGGACGCCCCCGCGGCGCAGCTCGACGCGATGTCGTCGAGCACCGAGACGACGTGGCTGCGCGGCGGGGACCTCATCGACCCGCGGCACCGCTCGCTGGTCCTCGAGGTCACGACCCGCCTGGTGTTCCCGACGATGATGGTGCTGTCGGTCTACTTCTTCTTCGCCGGGCACAACGCGCCCGGCGGCGGCTTCGCCGGCGGCCTGATCGCGGGGCTTGCGCTGGTGCTGCGGTATCTGGCCGGTGGCCGTTACGAGCTCGGCGAGGCGGTGCCCATCGACGCGGGCAAGATCCTCGGCCTGGGTCTGACGTTCTCGGCGGGCACCGCCCTGGCCTCCCTGTTCCTCGGTGCGCCGCCGCTGTCGTCGGCGACCGTCGAGATGACTCTGCCGCTGCTCGGCGACATCAAGCTCGTCACCGCACTGTTCTTCGACCTGGGGGTGTATCTGATCGTCGTCGGCTTGGTACTCGACGTGCTCCGCAGTCTCGGCGCGCGTCTCGATGCGGAGATCGTGGGTGAGAAGCGATGAGCGCGAATCTGACCATGCTCGCTCTGGTCGGGGTGCTGGTCGCCTCCGGGGTGTACCTGCTGCTCGAGCGCAGCATCATCAAGATGCTGCTGGGGTTGCTGCTGATCGGCAACGGCATCAACCTGCTGATCCTCACCCTCGCCGGGCCGGCCGGCGGCCCGCCCGTGGTCGGTGCCCGCAATGACCTGCACGAGAACATGGCCGACCCGCTGGCACAGGCGATGATCCTCACGGCGATCGTCATCACCATGGGCGTGGCCGGCTTCGTGCTGGCGCTCACGTACCGGTCGTTCACGCTCAGTGCCCGCGACGAGGTCGAGAACGACCCCGAGGACACCAAGGTGTCGCAGCGGCGCTCGCCCGCCGAGGCCCCCGACCGCGACCGTTCGGACGATCCGCTCACCGGCCTGCCGAGCCGCAGCGGCGACGCGTTCGACGCGGCCGGCAACCCGATCCCCCTGGAGGAACTCGTCAACCTGGAGGACCTCGAATCCTACGAGGACCTGCACGACGGCGACTTCGACGACGAGACGGATTCGGCCTACAGCGACGGTGAGACGGCCCGCGGGGACGACGCACCGTCCCGGGGAGGAAGGACCCGATGATCCTGTCCGCGACGGCGCTGACCCCGCTGCCCGTCCTCATCCCGATGCTGGCGGCGGCCGCGACGCTGATCCTCGGGCGCCGGCCCCGCGCTCAGCGGGCCGTGACCCTCGTTGCGCTCGTCGCCGTGCTGGTGGTCTCGGGCCTGCTGCTGTACCTCGCCGACCGGGACGGCATCGCGGTCGTGCAGGTCGGCGGATGGGATTCCCCCATCGGGATCTCCCTGGTGGTCGACCGGCTCGCGGCGCTGATGCTGGTGGTGTCGGCGATCGTGCTGCTCGCCGTCATGCTGTACGCGGTCGGACAGGGCATCCACGACGGCAACGACCAGCAGCCCGTGTCGATCTTCCTGCCGACGTACCTGGCACTGACCGCGGGCGTGTGCAACGCATTCCTCGCCGGCGACCTGTTCAACCTCTTCGTCGGGTTCGAGGTGCTGCTCGCGGCGTCGTTCGTGCTGCTCACCCTGGGGGCGAGCGCGGACCGGGTCCGCGCCGGCGTCTCCTACGTGATGGTCTCGATGGTCTCGTCGCTGATCTTCCTGGCCGGCATGGGATTCGCGTACGCCGCCACCGGCACCCTGAACCTGGCGCAGATGGCGGTGCGGATGGACGACGTGCCGGAGGGCACCCGCGCCGCGATCTTCGGCGTGCTCCTCGTCGCGTTCGGCATCAAGGCGGCGGTGTTCCCGCTGTCGACGTGGCTGCCGGACTCGTACCCCACCGCCCCGGCGCCGGTCACCGCCGTGTTCGCCGGCCTGCTCACGAAGGTCGGCGTCTATGCCATCATCCGGGCGCACACGCTGCTGTTCCCGGGCGGCGAGCTCGACAACGTGCTCCTGGTGGCCGGCCTGCTGACGATGGTGATCGGCATCCTCGGCGCCATCGCCCAGAACGACATCAAGCGCCTGCTGTCGTTCACCCTCGTCAGCCACATCGGCTACATGGTGTTCGGGATCGCCCTCTCGACGCAGGCGGGGTTGTCCGGCGCCGTGTACTACGTCGCCCATCACATCCTGGTCCAGACGACGCTGTTCCTCGTGGTCGGCCTGATCGAGCGGCAGGCCGGCTCGGCGTCGCTGCGGCGGCTCGGCGGACTCGCCCTCGCCAGCCCGGTCCTCGCGATCGCGTTCCTCGTCCCGGCGCTGAACCTCGGGGGCATCCCCCCGTTCTCCGGGTTCATCGGGAAGGTGGCCCTGCTGCAGGCCGGCGCCGCCGACGGATCCGTCCTGGCGTGGGTGCTGGTTGCGGGCGGCACCGTCACGAGCCTCCTCACCCTGTACGTCGTCGCCCGGGTGTGGACCAAGGCCTTCTGGCGCGCCCGCGCCGACGCCCCCGAGGGCGGCCTCGCCGACGCCGCCCCGTCCGCGCTGATCGACGAATCCGGGATGGAGGTCGCCTTCTCGGACCGGGCCGACGTCGGGCGCATGCCCCCGGCGATGCTGGTTCCGACGATCGGTCTCGTCGTCGTCGGCCTGGCCCTGACCGTGTTCGCCGGCCCGCTCGTCGACATCAGCGACCGTGCCGCCGAGAACCTGCGGGATCGGTCCGTCTACATCGAAGCCGTGCTGGGAGGTCAGCCGTGACGAGCCGGTCGAATCTGCTCCGCCTGTTCGTCCTGGGCTGGATGACGCTGGTGTGGGTGCTGTTGTGGGGCACCTTCAGCGCCGCGAACCTGCTCGGCGGGATCGCCGTCGCGGTGATCGTCACAGTGATGCTGCCGCTGCCGCGGGTGCCCGTCGAGGGCCGCCTGCACGTGCTGTCCGCCGTGCGCCTGGCCGCCGTGATCTTCGTGGATACGATGAAGTCCACGGTCTCGGTCGGGTGGCTCGCGATCCGGCCGGCGCCGCCGCCGGTGACCGGTGTGCTGCGGTGCCGGCTCACCATCAAGTCCGACCTGGTGCTCACCCTGTGGGCGGACATCATGAACAACATCCCCGGCACGATGGTCCTCGAGATCGACCAGGCCCGCCGGATCGTCCACGTCCACGTCCTGGACGTGGGCACCGACCGGAAGGTCGCGGACTTCTACCGCTCCGCGCGGCGCATCGAACGCCTGCTGATCTCGACGTTCGAACGCAACAACGAATGGCAGCCCAGCCCCTGGGTCGTCCGGGAGGAGGCGTGATGACGGTGATACTGGCGCTCTCGGGCGCTCTGCTGGTGGTCGCGGCCGCGCTCATCACCTACCGGGTGCTGGCCGGCCCCACCTCGCTGGACCGGCTGATCGCCCTCGACGCACTGCTGGCCATCGCGATGTGCGGGCTCGCCGCGTGGGCGGTGCACAGCCGGGATACGACGATCGTGCCGGCCGTCGTCGCTCTGGCCCTCGTCGGATTCATCGGCTCGGTGTCGGTGGCACGATTCCGGGTGCGTGACGACCAGTGACCACCGTGCTGGAACTCGTCGGCCACGTCCTCATCCTGATCGGCTCGGTCATCTCCCTCACCGCAGCGGTCGGCATCGTGCGCTTCCGCGACACCCTCTCGCGCATGCATCCGGCAACGAAACCGCAGGTGGTCGGCCTGCTGTTCGTGCTCGGCGGCGCGATGCTCATCCTGCGGGGCAACGTCGACATCTGGATGCTGGCGCTGGCGGGCATGTTCATGGTGCTGACCGCTCCCGTCATCGCCCACCGGGTGGGCCGGCTCGCCTACCGGGAGCAGCTCGGCCGCGACGGTCTGCTCAGCGGCGACGAGCAGTCGCCGGACGGGAGCTGACCGCATCCGGCCGGCGATCGCCGTCGGCCGCATGGAACGTGACGTGGAAGGCCACCGCCACCACCACCAGCGAACCGAGCAGGAGGGGCCCGGCGAGCGGAGCGTGCTCCGCCATGAGACCCGGCAGGTACCGGTAGGCCGCCAGCTGCGCGGCCAGCACCGCCGTGCCGCCCGCGACGAGGCGGATGCGGAACCAGCCCCAGCCGCGGTCCGGGTCGCGCAGCGCGGCCTCGAGCGTCAGGCACAGCACCGCGCCGGAGACGAGGTCCACGCCGTAGTGGTAGCCGAAGCCCAGCGTGGCGGCGAGGGTGCAGCCGAGCCACCCGGTGCCGAGCAGCCGCAGCCAACCGGGGCCGCCCCGGGTGTGCAGGAACAGCGCCAGCGCCCACGCGGTGTGCAGGCTCGGCATGCAGTTGCGCGGGGTGACCGCGTCGAACGGGATCGGCTGCGGGTCGGGATTCCACGGCACCGCAGCCGGCCAGAAGGTCCCCACCTGCCAGCCCGCGCCGTGGTCGCCGAACGCGAAGATCGGGCCCACCACCGGGAACAGCATGTAGACCAGCGGCCCCACCAGGCCGATGAGCAGGAAGGTGCGCACCAGGTGGTGTGCGGGCCAGGGGCGGCCGCCGCCGGCGTTGCGGAGCTGGTACACGGCGACGACGATCGCCGCGACGGGCAGCTCGATGTACACCCAGTGCAGCACCGCGTACACGCCGGGCCCGAGCCATTCGAGAGCCCGGCCCGCCAGCCACGACGGATTGCCCAGGGCGTGGTCGGCGAGCTGGACGTACTCGTCGAGCACGTCCGGCCGGGTCCGTGCGGTCAGTTCGAGCCACGTGTCGCCGATCTTGACCGAGAGCACCAGCAGAACCCCGAGCGCGATGCCGCGCAGCGCACCGCGGCGCGGGCCGCCCTGCAACGCGACCGCGGCGTATCCGGCCAGCAGCACGAGCACGATCGTCGGCCCGTTCCCCACCGTCAGGGGCCCGCCGGTGAGGTACCGCTCGGCCGCGAACGCCCCGTCGAGCAGCACCGCGGCACCGACCGCCACGTACCGCAGGCGCGCGGTCAGGCCCACCATCGCCAGCGCGAGACCGGCCCACGGCACGGACGCCGACTTCGGGATCGCGACGACGTCGCCGACGAGTCCGGGGAGCGGCCCGGGGAACCCGCTGTACCGCGCGACCGCCTCGGCCACGAGGACACCGAGGATCGCGCCGGTCAGAGCGAGGGGAACGAACAATTGCGGCACATGCGCCGGCTGCGCCTTCGGGCGCTCCACCCCTCGGATCGACACCGGTACATGGTAAACAGCGTGTGAACTGTGCGGGAACGCGGCCGATCGTTCAGGCGCGCAGTTCCTCTACCAGCGAGTCCACCACCGCGACGAGGTCGCCGCCGGTCTGCTCCGCGATCCGGCGCTGCCGCTGGTAGGAGGCTCCCCGCACGGGGATCTGCGCCACCTGGGCGAGTTCGTCCGCACAGCCGAGCCGCGCCGCCGTGGGAGTGAGCTGCTCGAGCAGGTCGTTCAGGTCGTCGGTGACGAGGCGCTCGTGGCACACCGGGTCGAGGATCACCTCGGCCTCGAGGCCGTAGCGGGCGGCGCGCCACTTGTTCTCCTTGACGTGCCACGGCTGCAGGGTGGGCAGCTGCTCGCCCCGCTCGAGCCGCTCGTCGTAGTACACGACGAGCGAGTGCACGAGGGCGACGAGGGCGGCCAGCTCGGCCTTGTTGGTGATGCCGTCGAAGACCCGGACCTCGATGGTGCCCCACCGCGGCGACGGGCGGATGTCCCAGTGCATGCCGCCCGGCTTCGTGATGACCCCGGACTTGAGCTGGTCCTCGATGAAGCTCTCGTACTGGGCCCAGCTCTCGAAGTGGTACGGCAGTCCGGCCGTCGGCAGCTGCTGGAACATCAGGGCACGGTTGCTCGCGTAGCCGGTGTCCACGCCCGCCCAGATCGGTGAGGAGGCCGACAGCGCCAGCATGTGCGGGTACTTCACCAGCAACGCGTTGAGGATCGGGATGACCTTCTCCGCGGACGAGACACCGACGTGGACGTGCACGCCCCAGATGAGCATCTGCCGGCCCCACCAGCGGGTGCGCTCGATCATCTCGTCGTAGTCCGGGGACCGGGTGACGACCTGGTCGGTCCACTGCCCGAACGGATGGGTGCCGGCGCAGATCAGATCCACCCCCGCGGGATCGGCGGCGGTGCGCAGCAGGTCGAGGGATTCGGCCAGGTCGCCGACGGCCTCGGCGACGGTGTCGTGCACGTCGGTGACGAGTTCGACGGTGTTGCGGAGGAACTCCTTGGTGAGCCGCGGGGTCTGCCCGGCGCGCTGCTCGACCGCGTCGAAGACGACTGCGGCGGTGTTCGACAGGTCGCGCGTCTTCTTGTCCACCAGCGCGATCTCCCACTCGACGCCGAGAGTCGGGCGGGGTGAACCGGGAAACGGTACAGGCACGAATCGATCCAACCACAGGGCCCCGGCGACCGTCGCCGGTCGCCGGGGCCCTGCAAGTAGAGTTTCGGGAGGTGGCCGTCAGGAGACGACGCCGCAGGCGAGACGCTCGCCGCCGGCGGTTTCCTGGTGGACGACGACGGACGTGCCGTCCCCGCCCTGCAGGTCGTCGAGGGTGAACGCCTCGGTGGTGACGGTCAGCGATCCGGAGCCGCCCTCGCGCACCACGACCGCACCGAGGTCACCGCTCTCGGGGATGCTGGTGTTGCCGCCGGCCTGCAGGTGCCCGCCCGCGGACAGGAAGTTGCCGGGCTCGCCGCCGGTCGGGGCGGTGGAGTTGGTCTCGCACTTGCCGACCTCGTGGACGTGGACGCCGCGGTAGCCGACCGGCATGCCCTCGAGCTCGACGGTCGCCTCGACGCCTCCGTCGACCTCGGTGAAGGTGACCGTGCCGGCGGCCGCACCGGCCGGGGTCCGCAGCTCGGCGGAGTGCTCCGCGCCGCCGGTGCCGCCCGCCGCGCCCGTCGTGGCCTCCCCCGGGACAGCGCTGCCGCCGTGGGCCTCGTCGGCGCCCTCCGGCGCCGCGGAACCCGTCCACACCGGCGGGGTGGTGCCGGGGGTGTCGCTCGGCTCCTCGCTGTTCGAGCACGCGCTCAGGCCCACCGCAGCGATCGCGACGATCGGGGCCAGGGCACGCCAGGACATGCGACGGGTGGAACTCGAGGCCATCAAACCGCTCCTTCGAAGTGGCGAAAAGTCACCTGATCATAGCCGGGGGGCGGAAGCCCTCACGGCGAGGTGACGATGACGATGACGCCCGGCGACGAGTCCCGGATCCCGGCGAAGCGCGGCTGGGCCGTCACCCCCAGCGCCTCGGCCACCGCCTCCGCGGTCTGCCGCTCCCCCGGGCCCGTGCCGTAGTACACGGACGTGGTTTCGATCACGCCGTCGCTGTAGTTGCCCGTCTCCGCGACGGTGAATCCCTCGTCCTCGAGCAGGCCGGCCGTCTGGGCGGCCAGGCCCGAGACGTTGCTGTTGTTGAGCACCCGCACGGGGGCGGCGGCCCCCGCCGACGTGGTGGCGGAGACCGTCGTCGTGGCCGACGGAGCCGCACCGGGGGCGGTCGTCCTCGCCGACGTCGCGGCGAGCGGCGCCGACGTCGCGGACGTGGTCGCCGGCGCGGCCGCGGGCTCGGTCGTCGGCTCGGGAGCCGGGCTCTCGGAATCGGAGCCTCCGAGCGAGGCGAGACCGAGGCCGGCGAACAGGATGGCGAGAGAGATCAGCACCATCGCGAGCGCTCGCAGCGGCGGACCCGACGATTCCGAGGTTGTGCTCACGCTCTCGACCTTAGTTGCCGCGCCCGCCGGATCACCGTCGTACTCGTACTACTTGGTGATCTCGAAGCCGAGCCGGCGCGCGGCGCGGGCCTTCTGCCGGCTGGCCCGCAGCCGGCGCAACCGCTTGACGAGCATGGGGTCGGCCGCCAGCGCCTCCGGCCGGTCCACCAGCGCGTTGAGGACCTGGTAGTAGCGGGTCGCGGACAGACCGAAGAGTTCCTTGATCGCCTCTTCCTTGGCACCGGCGTACTTCCACCACTGCCGCTCGAAGGCGAGGATGTCGCGCTCCCGGCGAGAGAGACCGTCCGTGCCGGCCTCGTCCGGGCCGGCCGCGGGGTGGTTGTTCTCGGCGTGGTTGTTCTCGGCGTGGTTGCTCCGGTCGGAAACCTGCTCGGATTCGTTACCGATTTGCGCTGCTGCGCCGTCCATCTCACTCCTCGACTGCCTCGAATCACGCCGAGGTCCGATCGGACCCGGGTGTTTCCGAGGGCAATTCAACCACGGTGGTACGACAGGTACCGGCTCAACGGACAGGCGAGTCCTGCCCACTATCCTCTTGCACCATGGCAATACTTCCGATCCGGATCGTCGGTGACCCCGTCCTGCATCACCCGACGAAACCGGTCACCCAGTCGCCGGCCGAACTGGCCCAGCTGATCGCCGACATGTACGAGACGATGGATGCGGCGAACGGCGTCGGTCTCGCCGCCAACCAGGTCGGTGTCGACCTGCGGCTGTTCGTCTACGACTGCCCCGACCTGGACGAGGCCGGCAACGTGGTCCGCCGCCGCGGCGAGGTGATCAACCCGGTGCTCGAGACGTCGGAGATCCCGGAGACGATGCCCGACCCCGACGACGACGTCGAGGGGTGCCTGTCGGTCCCCGGCGAGCAGTTCCCCACCGGGCGCGCCGAGTGGGCGAAGGTCACCGGCACCGACGCCGAGGGCAACCCGATCGAGATCGAGGGCCACGGCTTCTTCGCCCGGATGCTGCAGCACGAGGTCGGCCACCTCGACGGCTACCTGTACGTCGACAAGCTCATCGGACGCAACGCCCGCGCCGCCAAGAAGACGATCAAGCGGGCGGGGTGGGGCGTGCCCGGCCTCAGCTGGGTGCCCGGGACGGTCGAGGACCCGTTCGGCCACGACGACGAGGACTGACGCACCGGTGACGACCGAGCAGTCCGTACCCGTCGGCACCCGGGTGGTGCTGCGCTACCGGCTGCCCGCCGGCTACAGCCACCCGATGACCGACGTGATCGGCGAGCTGGTCTCCCTCGAACCGGCCGTGGTGGTGCGCACCGCCGGCGGCCGCCTCGTGCAGGTCGCGCCCGAGGCCGTGGTCGCGCTCAAGGCCCTCGGTGCCCGGCCGATCCGCACCGGTGAGATCCGCGCCCTCGAGAACGCCGCGGCCGCCGCCTGGCCCGGGCTGGAACAGGGCTGGATCGACGGCTGGCTCCTGCGGGCCGGCGCCGGCTTCACCGGCCGCGCGAATTCCGCCACCCCGCTCGGCGACCCGGGCACGGTCGCCGACCCCCTCGATCCGGACGTGCACGCCCGGATGCGCGAGTGGTTCGCGGTCCGCGGCCTGCCGCTGCGGCTCCTGCTGCCGGACCGGCTCGCCCGGCTCCCGCACGGGTGGGCACCGAGCGACGAGGTGCAGGTGCTGGCCGCCGACCTCGACAACGTGCCGCTGCCCGGCGTCGCCACCCCCGTGACCGTGAGCGCCGGCCCGGACCCCGGGTGGCTGTCGCTGTACCGCTACCGTGGCGCGCCGATGCCTGCCGAAGGCCGGGCGGTCGTCGAGTCCGTCCTGGGCGGCGTCCTGGGCTTCGGCCGCATCGGCGGCGACACGGAGACCCTGGCGATCGCCCGGGCCGCGGTCACCGACGCCCCCGACGGCCGCCGCTGGGTGGGCCTGACCGCCGTCGAGGTGGCCGCCGCGCACCGCCGGAACGGCCTCGGCACGCTCGTGTGCGGGGCCCTGCTGCAGTGGGGTCGCGACCACGGCGCCACCCACGCATACCTGCAGGTCGCGGCGGGGAACACCGCCGCCCGGGGCCTGTACCGGGCGCTCGGATTCGTCGAGCACCACCGCTACCGGTACGCCACGGAACCTGTCGGTCCGCTCGCCTAGAGTGGGGACGTGCGTCTTGCTACCTGGAACGTGAACTCCGTCCGTGCCCGTACCGACCGGATCCTCGACTGGCTGCAGCGGACGGGCACCGATGTGCTCGCCATGCAGGAGACCAAGTGCAAGGACGAGCAGTTCCCGTACGAGCGGTTCGAAGAACTCGGCTACCGGGTGGCGCACGTGGGGCTCTCCCAGTGGAACGGCGTCGCCATCGCCTCCCGCATCGGTCTCGACGACGTGCAGGTCGGGTTCGAGGACCAGCCCGGGTTCACCAAGGACCCGGACGCCGACCCGGCTCAGGAGGCCCGGGCGATCGGCGCGACGTGCGGCGGCGTGCGGGTGTGGAGCCTGTACGTGCCCAACGGCCGTGAGCTGGCCGATCCCCACTACGTCTACAAGCTCGAGTGGCTGGCGAAGCTGCGGGCCGACGCACAGGCCTGGCTCGCCGCCGACCCGCAGAAGCAGATCGCGCTCGTCGGTGACTGGAACATCGCTCCCACCGACGAGGACGTGTGGGATCCGGCGTTCTTCGAGGGTCGGACGCACACGTCGGAGCCGGAGCGGGAGGCGTTCCGCGCCTTCCTCGACGGCGGCTTCACCGACGTGGTGCGCCCGCACGCCCCGGGCCCGGGTGTGTACACCTACTGGGACTACACCCAGCTGCGCTTCCCGAAGCGCCAGGGCATGCGCATCGACTTCGTCCTCGGCTCCCCCGCGCTCGCGGCGCGGGTCTCCGGCGCGGAGATCGACCGCAACGAGCGCAAGGGCAAGGGCGCGAGCGACCACGCGCCCGTCGTCGTCGACCTCGCCGACTGAGGCGACCCGGTCACGGCGGGGCGGAATCCGCGCGTCAGCGACGGCCGGCGGTCGGCTCGAGCGGCAGGACGACGTCCCGGTACTCGGGGTGGGCGGTGAGGAACCGTTGCACGTAGGTGCACACGGGCCGGACCCGCCAGCCACGCTGACGCGCGAGATCCAGGGAGTGGCCCACGAGCACCCCCGCGAGCCCACGGTGCCCGAAGTCCTCGACGATGACGGTGTGCAGGAAATCGACGACGGGATGGTTGCGCCCGGGCACGCCCGAGGGACGATCCGTGTCGAAATACCCGAGGATCCCGACAAGATCCCCGTTGAGGCGTAGCTCGAAGCGGTTCTGATCCTTGTTGTCGGTCACCTCGGTACGCGGCGAGTTGACGAGCATGATCCCCTCCGTGGTGCCGTAACCGAACTGTGACCTACGCCACTATAGAGCATGCAGGGTGTATCCGCCGAGACGTAGGCGGCAAATATCTGTCCTGCCCCCGACACGGTGCTGCCCTGCCACCCCCCGCGCGGTGCCGTCCTGCCCCCGGCACGGTGCTGCGCTATGGTGGCACCGCACATCGCAACCACACGGGAGCTCGCACCAGCGGGCTGAGAGGACGGCTCGGGGCCGTCGACCGTAGAACCTGACCGGGTAATTCCGGCGTAGGGAGATCATCTCGTGAGCACAGCTGTATCCGGCTCGTCCGCGTCCGGCGCGGGCGCCGTCACCACCGGCCCCATCGAGGGCAGCACCAAGCACTACGTCGCCGTGCCCGGGGAACCGGGGATGTCGGTCCCGGTACGCCGGGTCCACCTGACCACCGGCGAGCACCACGACCTGTACGACACGTCCGGGCCGTACACCGAGTCCGACGTCGTGGTCGACCTGGCCGCGGGCCTGCCGGCACTGCGGGCCGGGTGGCCGCGGCACCCGGGCACGCAGCTCGCCGCCGCCCGCGCGGGCGTCGTCACCCCGGAGATGCGCTATTGCGCCGCCCGCGAGGGCGTACCCGCCGAGACGGTCCGCGCCGAGGTCGCCGCCGGCCGGGCCGTGATCCCGGCGAACCACCGCCACCCCGAGCTCGAGCCGATGGTCATCGGCAAGGCCTTCGGGGTGAAGGTCAACGCGAACATCGGCAACAGCGCGGTGACCTCCTCGATCGCCGAGGAGGTCGACAAGATGGTGTGGGCGACCCGGTGGGGGGCCGACACCGTCATGGACCTGTCCACCGGCCCGCGCATCCACGAGACCCGCGAGTGGATCCTGCGCAACTCGCCGGTGCCCGTCGGCACGGTGCCGATCTACCAGGCCGTCGAGCAGGCCGGTGGCGATCCGGCCGCGCTGACCTGGGAGATGTACCGCGACACCGTGATCGAACAGTGCGAGCAGGGCGTCGACTACATGACCGTCCACGCCGGGGTGCTGCTGCGGCACATCCCGCTCACCGCGCACCGGGTGACCGGCATCGTCTCGCGCGGCGGCGCCATCATGGCCGCATGGTGCCTGGCGCACCATCGGGAGTCGTTCCTGTACACACACTTCGCCGAGCTGTGCGAGATCCTGCAGCGCTACGACGTGACGATCTCCCTCGGCGACGGCCTGCGTCCCGGCTCCGTCGCCGACGCCAACGACGCCGCCCAGTTCGCCGAGCTGCGCACGCTCGGGGAACTCACCCGCGTCGCGAAGTCGCACGGCGTCCAGGTGCTGATCGAGGGTCCCGGACACGTGCCGATGCACCTGATCGAGGAGAACGTGCGGCTTGAGGAGGAGCTGTGCGAGGAGGCCCCCTTCTACACCCTCGGGCCGCTCACCACCGACATCGCTCCCGCCTACGACCACATCACTTCGGCGATCGGCGCCGCGATGATCGCCCGGGCCGGCACCGCGATGCTCTGCTACGTCACGCCGAAGGAGCACCTGGGCCTGCCCGATCGGGACGACGTCAAGACCGGGGTGATCGCGTACAGGATCGCCGCCCACGCGGCGGATCTCGCCAAGGGCCACCCGCGCGCCCGGGAACGCGACGACGCGCTCTCCCGCGCCCGGTTCGAGTTCCGGTGGCACGACCAGTTCGCGTTGTCCCTCGACCCGGACACCGCCCGCGCGTTCCACGACGAGACGCTGCCGGCGGAGCCGGCCAAGAAGGCCCACTTCTGCTCGATGTGCGGCCCGAAGTTCTGCTCGATGCGGATCTCCGCGGACGTGCGGGCCGGGCTGGCCGGCAAGGCCGCCGAATTCGCCGGCGCGGGTGGCCAGGTCTACGTCCCGATCGAATCGGTAGGGTCGCAGCCGTGAAGCTGCTGCCCCTGGCCCCGAAGGGCCGAACCCCGGTCCGTGCCCTCACCATCGCCGGAACCGACTCGGGTGGCGGGGCCGGCATCCAGGCCGACTCGCGCACCATGGCGATGTGCGGCGTGCACGCCTGCGTCGCCGTCGCGGCCGTGACCGTGCAGAACTCCGTGGGCGTCAGCGGCTTTCACGAGATCCCGCCCGAGACGGTGGCCGCGCAGGTGCGGTGCGTGGTGGAGGACATCGGGGTCTCGGGCGCCAAGACCGGCATGCTCGCCTCCACCGGGATCATCGAGGCGGTCGCCGCGGTGTGCGCGGAGGTCGGCATCGGCCGCGATCGGCCGGTGCCGCTCGTGGTCGACCCGGTGTGCGCGTCGATGCACGGCGATCCCCTGCTGCACGCGGAGGCTCTCGACGCGGTGCGGCACACCCTGATACCGCAGGCCACGGTGGTCACGCCGAACCTCGACGAGGTGCGGCTGATCACCGGCATCGAGGTGGTCGACGACGCCTCCGCGCGACGCGCCGCCGAGGCGCTGCACGGCCTCGGCGCGCAGTGGGCGATCGTCAAGGGCGGGCACCTGCGCACCTCCGACGTCAGCACCGACCTGCTGTTCGACGGGGACCGGTTCCTCGAGTTCACCAGCCCCCGCATCGACACCGGCAACGATCACGGCGGCGGCGACACGCTCGCCGCGGCGATCGCGTCGGCCCTCGCCCACGGGTGGTCGGTGCCCGAGGCCGTGGAGTTCGGCAAGGAGTGGGTCACCCGGTGCCTGGAGTGGTCGTACGACCTCGGCGCCGGGCACGGCCCGGTCAACCCCCTGTGGCGACTGCAGTCCTGATCCGCCAGATCCCGAGTTCGGGCGGTACACCCTTGGGGGCCGACGCGAACAGCCCGCGCCGGTGCGGGCGCACCTCGAGGCCGAGCGTGTCGACGGCACCGGCCGGCAGTGCGTCGAGCGTCGCGGAGGACACCACCACGTGCCCGTTCCCGGCGAGCTCCATCATGCGGGCCGCGACGGTGACGTCGACACCCAGCCAGTCGCTGCCGATCCGCCGGGGCCGACCGGTGTGCGCGCCGACCCGGATCCGCGGCCGGTAGCCGTCCGCGGTCACCGCCGTCAGGGCGGCGCGGGCCGCGAAGATCGCGTCCAGCGCCCGTTCCGGCCGGTCGAACACCACCATCAGACCGTCGCCGAGCCGCTTGACGACGGTGCCGCCGCGGTCCGTGAACGCCGGCTCCAGCGCCCGGGCGACGCGCCGCAGCAGGTCGAGGGTGGCGACGTCGCCCGCGGCGAGGGACCACGTCGAGAACCCCACGAGGTCGGTGAAGACCACGGTGACCTCCCGGTCGCCGCGGCCGGCGCCGGCGCGTTCGAGCAGCGCCTGCCAGGCCTGCAGCGCGCCGAATCCGAGTTCGTGCACCGCGCTCGGTTGGTCGACGTCGCGCCACCGTCCGGCCAGCCGGGCGACGGCCTGCGGCCCGCTGGTCCCGGCGGTGGACAGCGGATCGCCGAACCCGGGATCGCCGGGGAGCGCGCGTCGCAGCCGCCGGGCCAGCCGGACCAGCTCGGGCCGCCGGTCCACGGCCGAGAACCGGTCCGCGAGGCGACGACCGAAGCCCGGGGCCGGCGTCTCATCCATCGGAGCGGACCTCGGCGCGCTGCGGCCCGACGGGAACCCCGTCCGGTCCCGCGACGGTCCGCGCATACGTGCCCACCCCGTACCCGACGGCCGACGCGGCGACGGCGAGCGCGGCCCGGTCGATGTTGGCGAGCGTGTCCTGCGGGCTGTGGTAGTTCGGGTCGAACGGCGCGTCGCCGGTGCCGCCCCACTTGCCCGCCTGCTCCGGGGTCTTGCGGTCGTCGGCACCGGAGAACACGCCCCCGGAGGGGATGCCCGCGTCGACGAACGGCCCGTAGTCGGAGCGGCCGTCGAAGTCGGTGCCGTCCGCGGCGACGCCCCGCGACGTCAGGTAGCCCAGGAAAGTGCGCTCGATGCCGGCCGAGCCTTCCGGTCCCGGTCCGGCGCCCACCGCGTCGGAGTCGTCGCCGTCGTAGACGAGGTAGCCCGGATTCGGCGACCCGAGCATGTCGAAGTTCAGGTACAGGGCGATGTCCTCGCGGGCGGCGTCGTCCAGGGAGGCCACATAGTCGGTGGAGCCGACCAGCCCGACCTCCTCGGCACCCCAGAACGCGAACCGCACCGCGTTGGTGACACCCGGGTCGCTGCCGAGCTGCAGGGCCGTCTCGAGCACCGCGGCGACGCCGGTGCCGTTGTCGTTGATGCCCGGTCCCTCCGGGACGCTGTCGAGGTGGGCGCCGACGACGACCACGTCGTCGGTCGAGCCCGTGGCGGTCTGCGCGAGCACGTTGCGCGAGCGCACGCTGTCCACGCGGGTGTCGAGGACGAGGGTCACCGTGGTGGGTGCGGCGGCGAGCGCGCGGCCGTCGGCGCCGCTGATCCCCGCGGCGGGCACGAGGTCGTTGCCCTCCTCGCCGAGGGTGGCGCCGGCGAGCGCACCGTCCTCGTTGTTGGCGACGAGGAGCGCCGCCGCACCGCGTTCGGCCGCGACCTGCTGCTTGACGAAGAACGGGCACACCCCGCGCGTGACGAGCACGACGGCGCCGGAGACGTCGAGCCCGTCGTAGTCGGAGGCCTCGCACCCGGGCGTGTCGTCGGCGGGCACCGGCACGAGCCGGGCGGTGAGTCCGTCCGGGCCGGTGGACGGCGAGAACTCGAGGGCCCGGACCGGCACCGGCGCGCCGGCGACGGTCAGGGTCTCGGTCTCGACGTCGAAACTGCGGACGTCGAACTCCGGGGTCTGCACGTCGAATCCCGCGTCGCGCAACCGGCCGGCGACGTAGTCGACGCTCGCGTCGTAGCCGGCGGTGCCCACGGCGCGGTTGCCGTCGTGCTCGGTGGCGATGCGTTCGAGTTCCGTGAGGTGGCCGACCACCGCGTCGATTCCCACGGCCCCCGCCAGCGCGGCCGGGTCCACCGGCGGCGGCGCCGGCGGCTCCTCCGAGCATGCCGCCACCAGCAGCACGATCGCCGCGACGGCGCCCCCGGCCCGTACCCGCGCTCCCCGGTTCATCCGCCGAGAATACTCACGCGTCGCGCCGGTTCACCACGACCAGCGCGGCCGCGAACACCACGGCGACGAACACCGCGAAGTACACCAGCGAACCCCACGGCCCCCAGTGGAAGTCGATGCCCTGCTCGCTGCCGAGGAAGTGGTTGGCATTGGCGAACGGCAGGAAGGGCTGCACCTGCCGGCCGAACGAACCGAACAGCGCGAACAGCGACTCGATCAGCAGCGGCCACAGCAGCAGCAGCGCGATGGTGCCGGCGGACTGGCGCAACAGCGCCCCCACCGCGACGGCGAGCACCGCGCACAGCAGCGCGTAGATCGCGACGCCGTAGATCGACCGCCACGCGTCGTCGCCCTCGAGCACCAGGTCCCGCCCGGCCTCCGGGCCGGCGAGGGCCTTGGCGAGATAGAACGAGGCGAGGGCCAGCACGCCGGTCAGTACCGCGCCGAACACCCCGATCAGCAGCGCCTTGACGACGAGGACGGCGCTGCGGTTCGGCATGGCCTGGAACGTGGTACGGATGACCCCGAACCGGTACTCGCTGGTCACCGACAGCGCCGCGAGGATCATCAGCACGAGCACGCCGAAGCCGGCGACGCCGCTGACCGCGACGTCGACGGTCGGGTAGAACCGGCCGACCTCCTCGTCGACGGACATGCTCGCCTTGGACGCGGCGCCGAGGATCGCCGCGAGGCCGAGGCCCAGCGCGACGATCACGACGGTGCACCACCACGGCGACTGGGTGGAGGTCAGTTTGATCCGTTCCGCCTTGACGGTGTCCACGACCACGCTCGTCGTGCCGGCGTTGTCCACGGCCACGCTCATCGCAGCTCCCCCTTCATCGGCTGCACAGCCGGGCCCCCGGCCACGGCTCCCTGGTACTGCACGTCGTCTCCGGTCAGTTTCATGAACGCCTCCTCGAGCGACGCGTTCTGGCCCGCCAGCTCGTGCAGCACCACCGAGTGCGCAGCTGCGACCTCACCCACCTGCGCGGTGGTGACGCCGCTGACGATCAGCGCGCCCTCGTCGTCCCGGACGGTGTGGCCCTGCCCGGTCAGTGCCGTCCGCAGCGTGTCGAGCTGTGGGCTGCGCACCCGCACCGTCGCCTCCGACGCCCGCTCGACGAACTCCGCGACGGACGTGTCCGCGATGAGCCGGCCCCGGCCGATCACCAGCAGGTGGTCGGCGGTCTGCGCCATCTCCGACAGCAGGTGGCTCGACACGAGCACGGTGCGGCCCTCCGTCGCGAGGGCCTGCATGAACCGCCGGATCCACACGATGCCCTCGGGGTCGAGGCCGTTGACGGGCTCGTCGAACAGCAGCACCTTCGGGTCGCCGAGCAGGGCACCGGCCAGTCCGAGCCGCTGCGACATGCCGAGCGAGAAACCGCCCGCGCGCTTGTCGGCCACCTCGGTCAGGCCGACGAGCGCGAGCACCTCCTCGACCCGCGAGTTCGGCAGGCCGTTGGACGCGGCGAGCCAGCGCAGGTGTGCCCGCGCCGACCGGTTCGGGTGTACCCAGCGCGCGTCGAGCAGCGCACCGACGGTCCGCAGCGGCCGCTTCAGCTGCCGGTAGGGGACGCCGTCGATCAGCGCGGTCCCGGCGGTGGGCCGGTCGAGGCCGAGGATCATCCGCATCGTCGTGGATTTCCCGGCGCCGTTGGGGCCGAGGAATCCGGTGACGATCCCCGGCCGGACCGTGAACGTCACATCGTCGACGGCGACGGTGGAACCGAAGGTCTTCGTCAGTCCGGTCACTTCGATCATGACCCACAGCCTGCCCGATTCGGGCGGATCGCGCCGCGCGGGGTCGCCCTACGGTCCTGCAGGCGTCTCGATCAGTGGTGGTCGTTGCATGCGACGACGAGGACCTCGGCGTCCACCGGGCCGGTGCTGCGGAGCCGATGATCGAGGGAGGCGTCGAAGTAGGCGCAGTCGCCGGCGTCCAGGGTGACGATCGTCCCCCCGTGGTCGAGTTCGATCGATCCGGAGACGACGAACACGAACTCCTGGCCGCTGTGCTCGGGGTGCGGGTCGTCGGCGAAGTCGCGTCCGGGCCGGACGACGAACGGGGACATCGCTTTCCCCAGCATTCCCGCGGCGACGGGGTGGTAGCGGTCCGCCCCGGCCCGGGCGGGGGCGCGCTCGATCGTCATCCGCGAACGCGACGCGTCGTCCGCGAACAGCTGCCCGACGTCGACGTCGAGGGCGCGGGCGATCCTCATCGCCACCGCGATCGACGGTGTGCTGCGCTCGCGCTCGATCTTGGACAGGTAGCTCTTGGTCAACCCGGTCTGCGCCGCGAGGGCCTCGAGCGTGAGCCCCCGCTCCTTGCGTAACGCTCGCACCAGCGCGGTCACGGCCCCGTCCTTCCGTCGTCACCCCTCACACGGCGAGTCTACAAAGTGTCCTGTCGAGGGCTCTCCCGACGAAAGTAGCTGTACATGACACAAAGTGTCCTATAGTCTCCCTCGTGTCCACCACAGTCGAGATCGAGGAGGCCGATCGATGTCCGGGACGTTCACCGCTACGAAAGCGGAGTTGATGCACCAGGCCCAGGCCCGCATGCGGACCCACCTTGCGGAGTCCGGCTGGACGACGCGCCAGAAGCTCGCCCTGACCTGCCGAATCCTGTTCGACGCCGGGCACGACTCCGGCCTGGCGGGCCAGATCACCGCCCGCGCCGAAGAACCGGGGACCTACTACACCCAGCAGCTGGGCCTCGGGTTCGACGAGATCACCGAGGACAACCTGCTGTTGGTCGACGAGGATCTCCAGGTTCTCGACGGCTCCGGGATGGCCAATCCCGCCAACCGGTTCCACAGCTGGATCTACCGCGCGCGCCCCGACGTGCAGTGCATCGTCCACACCCATCCGTTCCATGTCGCCGCACTGTCCATGCTCGAAGTCCCGCTCGTGGTGTCCCAGATGGACATCGCGCCGCTCTACGACGACTGTGCCTTCCTCCCCGCCTGGCCCGGCGTGCCGGTCGGCAACGAGGAAGGCGAGATCATCACGGCCGCGCTCGGCTCGAAGAAGGCGATCCTCCTGGCCCACCACGGCCACGTCGTCGCCGGGGCCGGCATCGAGGAGGCGTGCTCGCTCGCCGTGCTGATCGAACGCGGCGCCGAGCTGCAACTCGCCGCCATGGCGGCCGGCACGATCGCCGAACTTCCGGACCGGCTCGCGCGGGAGGCGCACGACTGGACCCTCACCCCGAAACGCAGCCAGGCCAACTTCGCCTACTACGCGCGTCGCGCCCTGGCCCGGCACCCGGACGCGATCGCCGGCTGAGCGCCCACCGGCCCCCGGCCCCCGGCCCCCGGCGAGGTTGCTCGCCCCCGCTTTCACGAGACGAAAAGGATTCTCTGCCTTGACCACACTGGAAGGCATCATCGCCTACCCGATCACCCCGTTCACCTCCGGCGCCGATGCGACGGTCGACACCGGCGCGCTCACCGCGCTCGTCGACCGTCTCGTCGGGGACGGTGTGCACGCCGTCGCCCCACTCGGCAGTACCGGCGAGAGCGCCTATCTCACCGAGAAGGAGTTCGACACCGTTCTCGACACCACGATCGCCGCCGTCGCCGGCCGCGTCCCCGTCGTCGTCGGAGTGTCCGACCTGACGACGGCGAACACCGTCCGCCGGGCCCGTCGCGCGCAGACGGCGGGCGCCTCGGCCGTCATGGTGCTCCCCGTGTCGTACTGGAAGCTCACCGATCGCGAGATCGCCTGCCACTACGCCGCCGTCGGTGCGGCGATCGACATTCCCGTCATGGCGTACAACAACCCCGCCACCAGCGGCATCGACATGAGCCCGGAACTGCTGGTGTCGATGTTCGACACCATCGACAACCTCACCATGGTCAAGGAGTCCACCGGCGATCTGTCCCGGATGCAGCGCATCGCCGAGCTCAGCGAGGGCCGCCTGCCGTTCTACAACGGCAGCAACCCGCTCGTGCTCGAGGCGCTGAGGGCCGGGGCGTCCGGCTGGTGCACCGCCGCGCCGTGCCTGCGGCCCGAGCCGTGTCTCGCGCTGTACACGGCCGTCGAGGACGGCGACCTCGCCCGCGCTCAGGCCCTGTACGCCGAACTGCGGCCCCTGCTCGAGTTCATCGTCGCCGGCGGCCTCCCCACCACGATCAAGGCGGGCCTCGGCATCCTCGGCTCGGACGTCGGGGATCCCCGAGCGCCGCTGCTGCCCCTCGAACCCGAGGGAAGAGCCACCCTCGCACGGCTGCTCTCCGCCGCCTGACGGCGCGTGTGGTGCCGCGGCCCGTGCGGCACCACACGCACGTCGAGCGACCACCCGGTCACCGTTCCCTCGGGTCGCCCTACGGTTCGAGCGGCGAGGAGGCCTGCGCCCAGAACCGCTTCGGGATGCGGCCCGCGTGCCGGGCCCGGAAGCCCGCCTCGACGGCGTGCCGCATCGCCGACGCCATGAGCGCCGGGTCCTTCGCCCGCGTCACCGCGGTCGCCAGCAGCACCGCGTCGCACCCGAGTTCCATCGCGAGCGCGGCGTCCGAGGCGGTGCCGATGCCGGCGTCGAGGATCACCGGCACCCCGGCGGCCTCGACGATCATCTCGATGTGGTGCGGGTTGGCGATGCCCAGTCCGGTCCCGATCGGCGAGCCGAGCGGCATCACGGCGGCGCAGCCGACGTCCTCGAGCCGTCGCGCCAGCACCGGATCGTCCGTGGTGTAGGGCAGCACGACGAACCCGTCGTCGACGAGCTGCTCGGCGGCGGAGACGAGTTCGATCGCGTCGGGCAGCAGGGTGCGTTCGTCGGCGATGACCTCGAGCTTGACCCAGTCCGTCCCGAGGGCCTCGCGCCCGAGTCGGGCGGTGAGCACCGCCTCGGCGGCGCCGCGGCAGCCGGCGGTGTTGGGCAGCGGCGCGATGCCGAGGCGGCGCAGCAGATCGAGCACGCCGGTCCCGGACGCCGCGTCCACGCGGCGCATCGCCACGGTGGTCAGCTCGGTGCCGGAGGCGACGAGCGCCTCCTCGAGCACCGCGAGGTTGGCGGCCCCACCGGTGCCGGTGATGAGCCGCGACGAGAAGGTCCGCCCGGCGATCGTCAGCGGCGGCAGGTCGTGGCCGGGGTCGCGGCCGGTGTTGTGCTCAGCCACCCTGCACCGCCGTGAGAACCTCGATCTGCCAGCCCTTTTCGACGCGTTCGGACCAGCGCCCCCGCGGGAACACGGCACCGTCCACGGCGACGGCGACGCCCTTGTCGGGCAGACCGAGTTCACTGAGCAGTTCGGCCATCGTCGGCGCCTGCGCGAACCAGCGCTCCTCCCCGTTGACCGTGACACCCACCGTCGGCGCACCGTTCATGACCTTTTCCCCTTCGAGAATCGTTGTGGATCAGCATGTTTCGAGACAGCGAGGGGTTCGTCCGCGAGCTCCGCGACCACCGCGTCCGCGGTGACCGGGGTCAGCAGCACCCCGTTGCGGCCATGCCCGGTCGCGGCGATCACCCGTTCGGACAGCCGGCCGATGAGCGGCAGATTGTCCGGGCTCATGGGCCGCAGCCCGGCGCTCGCCTCGTGCAGTTCGTACTCGCCGATCGCCGGGAACAGCGCCTCGGCGTCGGCGATCAGGTCCCGCACCCCCGCGACGGTGACCTGCGTGTCGTCGGCCTCGTACTGGGTCGCGCCCACGACGAGGCCGTCCGCGCGCGGCACCAGGTATGCCGGCCGGCCGTGCACACTGCCGCGGACCGTCCGGTGCGGGGCGGGCGCCGCACCCGGGCGGGTCCGCAACCGCAGGATCTCCCCCTTGACCGGCCGCACCGGCAAGCCCGGCCACAGGCGGGCCGACGCCGCGCCCGCCGCGAGCACCACCCGGTCGGCGTCCAGGTCCGCGACGTCGCGCACCGGCACATCGACGAAGGCCACACCGGCCTCGGCGACGGCCCGCCGCAGCGCATCGACGAGGATCCGGTTGTCCACGGCCAGCTCGTCCGGGGCCAGCAGGCCCAGGCGGATGCGCGGCCCCAGCGACGGCTCGAGCTCGCGCACCTCGGCGCGACCGAGCACGCGCATCTCGTGCCCCTGAGCCGAGACCCACTCGGCGATCGTGCGCAGATCGGCCGCGTCGGCCGCGTCCAGCGCGACGGTCAGCGACGCGTCGGCGGTGAACAGGTCCAGTCCGGTCTCCCGCAACAGCTCGGCGCCGAACTCCGGCCAGCGGGCCAGCGACGCCGCGCCCAGTTCGAGGACGTGTTCCTCCCCCGGCCAGCCCTCCGACAACGGTGCCAGCATCCCGCCGGCCACCCACGACGCCCCCGCCCCCGGGGACGGGTCGTGCACGGTCACGGTCCAGCCGGCACGGGCCGCGCGCCACGCGATCGACAGCCCGATCACGCCTCCGCCGACGACGGATACGGTTCCCACAGTTCGTCCACCTCACTCCCTGCGCCGGCATGATCCGGTTCAGGTGCTGACGGTCGGGGCCGGCAGGCCCCCTCTCAGCCCCGCGATCCCCGGGACTCCCGTGTCGATTCGTTCAGTGCAGAGACTACCGTCTTCGCCGTGACTACCTACCGCGGCAACCATCCCGCCCCCCGGGAACGCCTCGCGCAGGCCCGGCTCTACCTGTGCACCGACGCCCGTCGCGACACCGGAGACCTGGCCCGATTCGCGGAGGAGGCCCTCGCGGGCGGAGTCGACATCGTCCAGCTCCGCGACAAGGGTTCGGCGGGCGAGAAGAAGTTCGGCCCGCTCGAGGCCCGCGAGGAACTCGCGGCACTCGAGGTGCTGGCGGCGGCGTGCCGCCGGCACGGTGCGCTGCTGGCCGTCAACGACCGTGCCGACATCGCGCTCGCCGCGGGCGCCGACATCCTGCACCTGGGTCAGGGCGACCTGCCGGTGCGGTACGCCCGGCAGATCCTCGGCGAGGAGATCGTGATCGGCCGGTCCACCGGCAGCCGCGCGCAGGCGAGCCTGTCCGACATCGAGGAGGGCGTCGACTACTTCGCCCACGGGCCGGTGTGGTCCACCCCCACCAAGCCGGGGCGCACCCCGGCGGGACTCGAGGTACTGCGGGAGGTGGCCCGGTCGCAGCCGCAGCGGCCGTGGTTCGCGATCGGCGGCATCGACGCCGAGCGGCTGCCCGAGGTGCTCGCCGCCGGCGCCACCCGCATCGCGGTGGTCCGGGCCATCACCGCGGCACCGAATCCGCGGGCCGCGGCGGCGGCGCTGAAAGCCGCGCTGCCCGGCTGACCGTCCGCTGGAGCCGGCCAGCCGTCCGGCAGTCCGCTGGAGCCGGCCCGCCGGCCGGCAGTCCGCTAGAGCCAGCCCAGGACCGTCGACGGCGACAGGGTCGGCACGTCCCCGGGCAGCCGGGCGCGCAGTCCCCGGTCGGCCGTCACCACCACGGTGAGCACCTGGTCCAGCACGGCCGACGTGCCCGTCGCCAGGGAGGCCAGCTCGTCGTCCCCGCTGCCGACGGCGGTGTGCACCGGGGTCCGGTCGTCGTGGATCACCGCCGCGCGGGCCTGCCCCTCGAGGACCGCCTCGATGCGGCTCACCCAGCCGAAACACCCGTCGGGCAGCTCGACGGTGCGGGGCAACGCCTCCGCCAGCTCCGCGAGCAGTCGTGCGGTGGCGCCCGGGCGGTCACGCCACCAGCCTGTCGGCCGCGACCCGAGGACGTTGGCGGTGTCGAGCAGCATCCGCACCGCACGGGTCCGCAGGTCCGGCCAGGCCGCCGCGAACCCGGTGTGCAGCGGCATGGTCTCGACGTCGGCCTCCGGCACCCAGCGCAGTTCGGTGCTCTCCCCGTTGAGGGTCGTCTCCATCGGGCTCGGGGTGTCCGCGACGACCGTCGTGTACGTCCACCCCCCGGCCACCCCGGAGGTGACCCGCTCGGTGCGCACGCTCAGCGCCGCCGGGTCGATCCCGGTCTCCTCGTTCGCTTCCCGCACGGCCGCGGCGACGGGACTCTCGTCGCTGTCGCGGGCGCCGCCGGGTAGCGCCCACGTGCCGCCCTGATGGCTCCACGCCGCGCGGTGCTGCAGCAACACGGCCGGCGTGCCGTCGGGCAGCGGCGCGCGCAGCAGCAGTCCGGCCGCGCCGAATCTGCCCCACCGGCGATCACCGTCGGGTCCCACGGCCCAGCCGTCCCCGTCACCTCGCATCGCGTCCGCCTCCCTGCCGCCCGACCGCCGACCGCGAGCCGGGCGTCCACCGTCCTCGGACGGCAACAACATCCCGTTACTGCTTATATGCTCGCCACACACAGTGCCACATCGGAAGGGGTGCTCTCGTGGACGTGCGCGTGACCCCCACGCTCGGTGCGGTGGGGAGTCGCCTCCAGCGTAACGACGTGCCGGCCGCCGCGACCGCCCACGCCGGCCCCTCCGACGAGGTGCGCGACCTGCTGCGCTCCACCCCCGCCAAGCTCGTCACCCTCGGTGTGCTGCTCGCCGTGCTCCTCCTCGTCTCCGGGGTCGCGGCGGGCCAGACGGTCACCGGCCGCAAGGCCACCCACGATCGGTTGCTCGCCACCACCGAACCGCTCGCCGATGCCGCACAGAACCTCTACAGCGCACTGTCGGTCGCGGACGCGGCGGCCGCCACCGGCTTCATCTCCGGCGGCATCGAGCCGAAGGAGGTCCGCGACCGCTACGCCCAGGCCGTCGGCGAGGCGTCCGCCCAGCTCGTCGCCGCCGCCGGCGGGATTCCCACCGGCGACCGTGCGGGCACCCGGCTGCTGTCCGGCATCGCCGAACGCCTCACCGTGTACACGGGCCTGGTCGAGACGGCGCGGGCGAACAACCGCGTCGGCAACCCGGTGGGTGCCGCCTATCTCGGCGAGGCGTCAAACCTGATGCAGTCGGCGCTGCTGCCGATGGCGCAGGAGCTGTACACGCAGAGCGTCTCGGCGGTCTCGTCGACGCAGCGCGCGTCGGTGCAGCCACCGTGGACGTCGATCGGTCTGCTGCTGGTGACGGTCGTCGCGCTCACCGCGGTGCACGTCATCATCTCCCGGATCAGCCGTCGCACCCTCAATCCCGGTCTGCTGCTGTCGATCGCGGCGACGGGAATCCTGCTGTGCTGGTTGCTCGTGGCCGGACTGATCTCGTCGAGCGCGACCGAGCGGGCGATCGTGCACGGGGCCGAGCCGCTCGGGGTGTTCACCGACAGCCGCATCCTCGCGCAGCAGGCACGCACCGCGGAGACCCTGCAGCTCGTGCGCCGCGACGCCACCGGCGAGTACGACGCGACGTTCGACCAGAGCATGTCCCGGCTCGGCGAGCTGCTCGCCGGGTATGCGTCCGGCGAGGAGGTGGAGATCGTCACCGATCCCGCCGTGCGTGCCGCCGAGGCACGCACCGCATGGCTGGCGTCGCACAATCGCATGCAGGCCGCGCTCGACCGCGGGGACTTCCCGGCCGCCGCGATCCTCGCGACCGGTCCCGGTCCCGACGAGGCCGTCGCCCAGTTCGCCACCCTCGACCGCGCCCTCGAACGCGGCATCGACCTCGCCCGCGCCGAACTGCGCGGCAACGAGGACCGCGCCGCGCAGACCCTGTCCGCGCTCGCCCCCGCCACGACGGCGTTGACGGGGCTGGCGCTGCTCGGCATCGTCGTCGGGCTGTGGCCGCGCCTGCGGGAGTACCGGTGAACGTGCGTCGTCTCGTCGCCGCGACGGTCGTCGCCGTCGCCGCATTCACGGGCGGCTGCGCGACCTCACCGCCGGAGATCCTCGCCGACCCGGACCCGTCCTACACAGAGCCGCCCCTGCCGGAACGCGCCACCGTCGCGCCCAGTGCGGCGCCCGTCCCCCCGGAACCGGACTGCGGCGACCCCACCGCCGGTCTGCGTCCCGACGGCGCGACGACCGGACCGACCCTCGACGCGATCCGGGCGCGCGGCCGGCTCGTCGTCGGGCTCGACACCGGCAGCAACCTGATGAGCTTCCGGGATCCGGCGACCGGCCGGATCACCGGATTCGACGTGGACGTCGCGCGGGAGATCGCGCGGGACCTGCTCGGCAGCCCGGACCTGCTCGACTTCCGGATCCTCAGTTCCGCGGACCGCGAGCAGGCGCTGCAGGACTCCACCGTCGACATCGTCGCCAAGACGATGACGATCACGTGTGCCCGCCGCGAACGGGTCGACTTCTCCACCGTCTACTTCCGGGCCCAGCAGCGCGTCCTGGTGGTCAAGGGGTCCGACGTCCGCGACGTCGCCGACCTGGCGGGCCGGCGGGTGTGTGTCGTGCAGGGAACCACGTCGCTCGACCGCCTCCGGCGGCTGCAGCCGTCCGCGGCGATCCTCACCGTCCCGACGTGGGCGGACTGCCTCGTGGTGCTGCAGCAGCGTCAGGTGGACGCGGTGAGCACCGACGACACGATCCTCGCCGGCCTCGCCTCGCAGGATCCGTACCTCGAGCTGGTCGGGACGTCGATCGGCAGCGAGCCGTACGGCATCGGCATCGCCAAGGGCCGCGAGGACCTGGTGCGGTTCGTCAACGGCACCCTCGAGCGGATCCGTCGCGACGGGACGTGGACGCAGCTCTACAACCGCTGGCTCCTCGTCCTCGGACCCGCCCCGGCGCCGCCGACCCCGACGTACGTGGACTGAGAGGCCGCATGTCCGACACCGAACACGACCCGGGCGCGGCGACGCAGCGCAGTGCCCCGCCGGACGGCGGGCCCGCCACCGAGCGCAGCGCCGCGCCGGAGACGGGACCCGCGACGCAGCGCAGCGCCCCGCCGGAAACCGCACCCGCCGCCCAGCGCAGCGCCCCCTCCCGGGGCAGCGTCCCGTCGCAGCGGTCGTCGCGGCGGTCCCGGCCGCGCGTGCCCTCGCGGCGGCGCCTCGCCGGGCTCGTGGACATCCCGGTCCCCGCACCCGTCGACCCGGCCTCCGTGGTGCTCCCGGATCCGCACGTGGCCGAGGGCAAGCGGTTCTGCTGGAAGTGCGGCAAGCCGGTCGGCCGCAGCACGCCGAACGGACCGGGCCCCACCTCCGGGCGCTGCCCCTCGTGCGGCACCCCGTTCGAGTTCGTCCCGATGCTGCCGCCCGGCGCCATCGTCGGCGGGCAGTACGAGGTGCAGGGCTGCCTCGCGCACGGCGGGCTGGGCTGGATCTACCTCGCCGTCGACCGGAACGTCAGCGACCGGTGGGTCGTGCTCAAGGGCCTGCTGCACTCGGGCGACGCCGAGGCGCAGGCCGTCGCCGTCGCCGAGAAGCAGTTCCTCGCCGAGGTGACGCACCCGAGCATCGTGAAGATCTTCAACTTCATCGAGCACCCGCGCCCGGACGGCACCCCGATGGGCTACATCGTCATGGAATACGTGGGCGGGCATTCGCTGCGCGAGGTGCTCGACAGCTGTCCCGAGCCGGCCCGGATGCCCGTCGAACAGGCCATCGCGTACGTCCTCGAGATCATGCCGGCGCTGAGCTACCTGCACTCGATCGGACTCGTCTACAACGACCTCAAGCCCGAGAACATCATGGTCACCGAGGAGCAGCTCAAGCTCATCGACCTCGGGGCCGTCACCGGCGTCGAGGACTACGGCTACCTGTACGGCACGCCCGGCTACCAGGCGCCGGAGATCGTGCGCACGGGCCCGACCGTCGCCACCGACATCTACACCGTCGGCCGGACCCTGGCCGTGCTCACCCTCGACATGCCGTGGCAGCAGGGCCGCCTGGCCGACGGCCTGCCCACCCCCGAGAAGGCACCGCTGCTGGCGGAGTACGAGTCGTACCACCGGCTGCTGCTGCGGGCGACCGACGCCGATCCGCAGCAGCGGTTCCGGTCGGCCGACGAGATGGCGAGCCAGCTGACGGGGGTCCTGCGGGAGATCCTGTCGCAGCAGACCGGCGAGGAGCATCCCGGCCTGTCGTCGGTCTTCAGCCGCCAGCGGACGACGTTCGGGACGGACGAGGCCGTCGGACGCACGGATTCGATCGTCGACGGCGTCGCGCGGGACGAGAACCTCTCGGCCCGCGACGTGGCGGCGGCGCTACCGGTGCCGCTGCTCGACCCCAACGATCCGAGCGCCGCGCTGCTCGCCGCCGCGGTGCACAGCGAGCCCCAGCAGACCCTCGACTCGCTGCGGCACGCGCGCGACAACGGGCTCGAACGCGTCGTCGGCACCGCGGACGTCTCGTTCTCCCGCGAGATCACCCTCGCGGAGGTGCGCGCCCATCTCGACCTGGGCCACGGCACCCGCGCCGCGGAGATCCTGCGCAAGCTCGAACGCGACCTCGGCGCGGACTGGCGCATCGACTGGTACGCCGGGCTGGCCGAACTCGTCAACGGCGAATTCGAGTCCTCCTTCGGCAGATTCGAGAAGGTACTCGCGGCAATGCCCGGCGAGACCGCACCCAAGCTGGCGCTCGCCGCAACCGCGGAACTCATTCTGCAGCACTGGGAGAGCGACGATCCCGAGGCCTGGCGCCGATTCTGCGAGAGCTACTACCGCACCGTGTGGCGCACCGACCACAACGTGGTCAGCGCGGCGTTCGGCCTCGCCCGGCAGCTCACCCGCCGCGGCGACCGGGCCGGTGCGATCGCGGCGCTCGACCAGGTGCCTGCGAGTTCCCGGCACCACGCCGTCGCCCGCATGACCACGGTGCTGATCCTGTTGCACGACAGGCCGATCGACGAACTCGAGGAAGCCGACCTGCGCGAGGCCGCGCGCCGGGTGGGGACGTTGTCGCCCGACGAGAGCCGGTTCCTGCAGATGCGCACCCTGGTGCTGTCGACGGCACTCGACTGGGTGCGCGCCGGCCACTCCGCCCGCCGCGAACTCGACCCGATCCTCGACGTCCCCTTCACCGAGAAGGGACTTCGCGCCGGCACCGAGTCCGGCCTGCGCGCCCTCGCCCGCAACGCCCCCGCCCGCACGCACCGCTACACCCTCGTCGACCTGGCCAACGCCATCCGCCCCCGCAGCATCCTGTAGCCCGTCTCCGCGCCGAACGTTGAAGGGGTCGTTATGAAGACATCGGGCGAGTAGCACTCCCGACAACCGCCCCCTCGCGCGTCACCAACGGGCACCAGCCGCGTCCAAAGCTCGGCGGACACGTTCGACAACGATGTGCGGCCGTTCCCTGAGGAGCACGGCGCCCACCCGCACAACTCTCCAACCGTTCTCCTCGAGGACCGCATATCGATCGATGTCCCGCGCTCGCTGCCGCCGGTCGGTCCAGTGGTGCTCGCCGTCGTATTCGACGATCACCTTCCACCGTCCCCATCCCATGTCCGCTCTCGCCAGGAATCGTCCGGAGCCGTCTCGGATGATCAGCTGCGTTTCGGGCGCAGGCAGCCCGTGTCGAACGAGCAGGAGGCGAGTTCGCGTTTCGGGTGGAGACTCGGCTCCACCGTCGACGACGGCCAGCACGCGCCGGAGCTGTGCCACGCCCCTGGCGGCTCCGCGACTTGCCGCCACGTCGAATACGTCCGTCACCGGCAACCCCGTGGCGTTGCACAGGGCGTCCAGGGTTTCCACGGCGTGGTCGAAGACGAGCGCGCGACCGAGATCGAACGCGGTGCGTGCCGGGGTCGTGACAATCAAGCCGCCGATCGTGCACACCTCGTGTGCGGCCAGGTCGGCCTTCCGCACGAGGATTGCCTTGGGCGCCCGCACGTGAGCACCGAACGCCAACTCTGGGGGCACTTCGTCGTCGATCCATCTGGTGCCGTGCACCGCCGCGGCCGACATGCCGGCAAGTACGCCTTTCCGTCCCGACCACAGCCACGACGCGTGCGCACGGCCGACCGCGTCGAGCACGGTGCCCTTCGATACGTACACATTGCGATGGATGCGATCGAACCGGCAGCGCAGATCGTGAGCAGTGACCCGGCCCGAAGCCACAGCTTCCGTGCCGAGGAAGGGTCGACCGGAGAAAGTCATGCGCGCAGCATGCTGGTCGCGCCGCGGCCGGGAAAGCCCGCTCACGCCACTCTGTGGACAACTCGGAGCTGTCCACAGGTACCACCTCGAGGGGGCGGCCTTCGGGAGTGGCACCTGTACGATGTCGCGCCCTCGCCCCCTTCGGCCTACACCAGCGCCGCGGCCGCGCGCGCGATGGCGAGCTCCTCGTTGGTCGGGATCACGAGGATCTCCACCTGCGACGTGTCCGCCGAGATGCGCCGCTCGCCGCGTGCGGAGGCGGCGTTGCGGGTCTCGTCGACGGCGATGCCGAGACGCTCGAGGCCGGCGAGGGCGTCCCGGCGGACGTCGACGTTGTTCTCTCCCACCCCGCCGGTGAACACGACGACGTCGACGCCGCCCAGTTCGACGAGATACGCGCCGAGGTACTTGCGCAGGCGGTGCACGTAGACGTCGTAGGCGAGCTTCGCGTCCTCGGAGCCCTCGGCGACGAGCCGCAGCAGGGCGCGGAAGTCGTTGACCCCTGAGAGGCCCTTGAGCCCGGAGCGCCGGTTGAGCAGATCGTCGATGGAATCGACGTCCATCCCGGCGCTGCGGTTGAGGTGCAGCAGCACGCCGGGATCGATGTCGCCGCACCGGGTTCCCATGACGAGTCCTTCGAGCGGGGTCAACCCCATGGACGTGTCGACGGGCCGGCCGCCGGCGATCGCGGAGGCCGACGCACCGTTGCCGAGGTGCAGCACGATCTGGTTCAGTTCCGACAGTTCACGTCCGAGGAACCGGGCGGCGCGCTCGGACACGTACTGGTGCGACGTCCCGTGGAAGCCGTACCGCCGGATGCCGTGCGCCCGGGCGACGTCCCGGTCGATCGCGTAGGTGGCGGCCGCGGCGGGCAGGGCGTGGAAGAACGCGGTGTCGAACACCCCGACGTGCGGAATGCCGGGCAGCTCCTCCCGCGCGACCTCCATGCCGATGACGTTCGCCGGATTGTGCAGCGGCGCAAGAACGGCCAGTTCCTTCACGGTGCGCACCACGTCGTCGTCGACGAGGGTCGGCTCGTGGAACACCTCGCCGCCGTGTACGAGGCGATGGCCGACGGCGATGATGCCGGCCTCGCGCAGGGGGCGGCCCAGCGCCTCCACCCAGTCGAGGACGATCCGCAGTCCGGCGCGGTGGTTCTCGATGGGACCGACGTGTTCCTCGGTGCCGGTGGTGTGGTGGAACACGACCCTGCCCTCGGGCTCACCGATCCGCTCGATGAGCCCGTGCGCCACCGAGTCTCCGGTCTCGGGGTGGACGAGCTGGAACTTGATCGACGACGAGCCGGAGTTGAGCACCAGCACGGTGCCGTCCGTCTGGGAGCTCATTCGCCGGCCTCCTGCGCCTGGATGGCGGTGATCGCCACCGTGTTCACGATGTCCTGGATCAGCGCCCCACGCGACAGGTCGTTGACGGGCTTGCGCAGGCCCTGCAGGACCGGACCGACGGCCACGGCTCCGGCGCTGCGCTGCACGGCCTTGTAGGTGTTGTTGCCGGTGTTGAGGTCCGGGAAGATGAACACGGTCGCCCGGCCGGCGACCTCCGAGTCGGGAAGCTTGGCGCTGGCCACCGACGGTTCGATCGCGGCGTCGTACTGGATCGGTCCCTCCACCGGCAGGTCCGGCCGGCGCTCGCGCACCAGGGCGGTGGCGGCGCGGACCTTGTCGACGTCGACGCCCGAACCGGACTCGCCGGTCGAGTAGGACAGCATCGCGACGCGCGGTTCGATGCCGAAGCGGGCGGCGGTGGCGGCGGAGGAGATCGCGATGTCGGCGAGCTGATCGCTGGTGGGATCGGGCACCACTGCGCAGTCACCGTAGGCGAGCACCCGATCCGACAGGCACATGAGGAAGATGCTCGACACCGTGGACACGCCGGGTTCGGTCTTGATGATCTCGAAGGACGGCCGGATGGTGTGCGCGGTGGTGTGCGCGGCACCGGAGACCATGCCGTCGGCGACGCCGAGGTGCACCATCATCGTGCCGAAGTACGAAATGTCGCTCATGATCTCGCGGGCGCGTTCGATCGTCATCCCCTTGTGGGCACGCAGCCGGGCATACTCCTCGGCGAACGGCTCGGCGTGTTCGGACGACCTGGGATCCAGCACGGTCGCCGCACTCAGGTCCACCCCGAGTTCGGCCGCCCGGCGCCGCACCTGCGTCTCGTCGCCGAGGATCGTCAGGTCGGCGATCTTGCGTTGCAGGACGCGGCCCGCCGCGCGCAGGATCCGGTCGTCGTCGCCTTCGGGCAGCACGATGTGCCGGCGCTGACGGCGGGCCCAGTCGATGAGCTGGTACTCGAACATCTGCGGGGTCGTGACGGACGGCCGGGGCACGTCGAGGCGGCTCAGCAACCGATCCGTGTCCACGTGCTGTTCCATCAGCGCGACGGCGGTGTCGATCTTGCGGTGCGCGCCGAGCGCCATGCGGCCGCGCGTCCGGTCGGCGGCCGACGCGGTGTCGAACGTCCCCAGGGTGGTCGTCAGGATCGGCAGGCTGGGCCTGAGTCCGGCGACGAGTTGCGCCATCGCCGGGTGCGGCAGGAGCCCACCGTTCATGATGATGCCGGCCAGCGACGGAAATCCTTCGGCGGCATTGGCATTCACAAGGGCGAGGAGCACGTCGGAGCGGTCGGCGGGGGCGATCACCACGACCCCCTCGGTGATGCGTTCGAGGATGTGTTCGGCGGTCATGCCGCCGACCATGACGCGCAGCGCCTCGCGGTGCAGCAGCTCGGGATCGCCGCTGTAGAGTTCGCCGTCGATCGCGGTCAGCAGTTCGCCCATGGTCGGCGCGACGAGGATCGGCACCTCCGGCAGCGTCCACAGCGGCACACCCCGGTCCCCGACGGCCGCGGCGATCTCGTCGAGCCGGTCGGAGGGACAGCGGTTGACGACGATTCCGGTCAGGTGGGCGTGCTGGGCGGCGAGTTCGGCCGTGCACACGCTGGTCAGTTGCGCCACCTCGTCGGGGGTGCGCCGGGAGCCGCGCAACACGAGCAGAACGGGCGCGTCGAGATTCGCGGCGATGCGCGCGTTGTAGCCGAGCTCGCTGGGGTTGGCGATCTCGGTGTAGTCGCTGCCGACGATGACGACGGCGTCGCACCGGTCCGCGACGGCGTGGTACTTGACGACGATCTCGCTGAGGGCGGCCTCGGGATCGGCATGCACGTCGTCGTAGGTGGCGCCGACGCACTCGTCGTAGTCGAGGTCGACGGTGATGCGTTCGAGGAGCAGTTCGAGGATGTAGTCGGTGTCGCCGTCGGAGCGGGCGATGGGGCGGAAGACGCCGACCCGGGCGGCGGAGGCACACAGCGCCTGGAGCAGGCCGAGCGCGACGGTGGACTTGCCGGTGTCGCCCTCCGGCGCAGCGATGTAGAGACTCGACACGGACTCGGCGGCGGCGCTCATGGCTCACACCCTAACGCTGCGCCGGTGCGTCCTTTGGGCGGTGGGAGCAACCCAAAAGACGCACCGGCGGCGCAGCCGCGTCAGTCCGCGAGCGGGTCGAGCGCGAAGTCGTACGTGGCCACCTTGCGGCCGGCGTCGTCGACCTGTGGTTCGAGGACAAGTTCCGGTTTCGTCGCGGTCGCGACGTCGTCGTCGAGCCACTCACCACCGGCGAAGTACAGCTGGGTGATGATCGGCTGCCTGCCGGGTGCGGTCACCCGCAGGTGCAGGTGCGCCGGGCGCCACGGGTGCCATCCGGCTGCCTCGATGAACTGTCCGGTGGGCCCGTCGGTGGGGATCTGATACGGAGCCGGCTCGATGGTGGTGATGTCGTAGCGGCCCTCGGCGTCGGCGACGACGGTGCCGCGCAGATTCCATTGCGGAAGGTGCGGGGCGAACTGGGAGTAGTAGCCTTCGTCGTCGGCGTGCCAGATCTCGATCCGGGCCCCGCCGAGGCCCCGGCCGTCGAGGTCGGCGACCTGTCCGCGCAGGACCAGCGGGGGGTGGACGCGATCCTCGTCGCGCATCGGGAGTGTGCACTGCGCCGGTAGTTCCGGTGCGCCCGGAACGTAGTACGGCCCCTCGATGCTGCCCTTGGTGCCGCGGAAACTCCGGGAGTTGACGTCCTCGATCTCGTGCTCGACGAACACGTCCAGCAGCAGCGGCCACTCGCCGCCCTCGCCCACGTCGATGAGCCACTGCTTGAGCACGCGGTACTCGTCGTAGGTGACGGCATGTTTCCGGATGAGCGCGCCGAATCCCGCGAGGGCTTCGGTCGCGATGGCGGACAGACGCTCCGGTGAGGTGTCGGCGGTGCAGCGTTCGCCCTTGAACTTGTCGGTGGCGGCGGTGCCGGATGCGGCAGCGGTGGGGTTTTCGGTGATGGTCATGGTGTCTCCCGGGAAGTGGTCAGGCACGGCGGAAATGGGACACGTCGTCGTTGCCGACGAGGTCGGGCACGGTCCAGCCGTCGAGGTCGTACTCGCTCATGAACTGCTCGGCCAGGCCCTTCATGGCGGACACGTCCCCACGGCCTTCTGCGGCGAACAGCAGCTCGGCCTTGACGTTCTCGTGGTTGCCGGCGTAGTTCCGCTCGTACAGTTCGTGGCGGCCACCGAACTCGGAGCCGATCGAGTCCCACAGGGCCTTCATGACCTTGACCCGGTCCACGGCGGTGATGCCGTCGGAGCCGCGGACGTACTTGTCCAGGTAGGGGCGCACCTCGGGATTCTTGAAGTCCGCCGCCGACGAGGGCAGGTAGATCAGGCCGGACGCGACGTCCTGCTCGATGATCTCCTTGATGCGCGGGTAGCCCTGCATCGCGAACATCCGGTAGGTCAGGCCGTACTCGAGCTTCGGGATGACGGTGTCGCCGATCCACGGCTCCGGGTTGTTGACCATCGCGTCGGTGAGCGACCAGAACAGGTTGCGCCAGCCGATGACCTCCCCGACGCGGGTCTGCACGCCGCGGAAACCGCCGGCGCCGGTCGCGTCGAGGGCCTTCATCAGCAGGCCCGCGATGAAGTCGAGCTTGACCGCAAGGCGCGTGCAACCCTGCAGCGTGAAGCGCTGGAGGAAGCCCGAGCCGCCGAGGAAGTTGTTGATCTTCTCCACGTCCCCGTACATGAACACGTTCTCCCACGGCACGAGCACCTTGTCGAAGATGAAGATCGCGTCGTTCTCGTCCATGCGCGAGGACAGCGGGTAGTCGAACGGGGATCCGACGACGTTGGCGTTCTGCGAGTAGGAGGCCCGCGAGATCAGCTTGATGCCGGGCGCGTCCATCGGCACCGTGCAGATCAGGGCGAATTCCTTCTTCTTGATCGGCAGGCCATAGTGGGCGATGAAATTGTAGTTGGTGATCGCCGAGCCGGTGGCGACGACCTTGGCGCCGGAGACGATCAGGCCCGCGTCGGTCTCCTTCTCCACCTTCATGAACACGTCGCCCACCTCGTCCGGCGGCAGCGACCGGTCCACCGGCGGGTTGATGATCGCGTGGTTCCAGTACAGGACCTTCTCCTGCGACTCGCGGTACCAGCGCTTGGCGTTGTCCTGGAACGGCGAGTAGAACTCGTCGTTGGCGCCGAGGGTGCCGAGGAAGGAGGCCTTGTAGTCGGGGGACCGGCCCATCCAGCCGTAGGTCATCCGCGCCCAGGTGGCGATGGCGTCGCGGTCGGCTCGCAGGTCGTCGGCGGACTTCGGGGTGCGGAAGAACGGCATGGTCACCCCGCCGTTGCCGGTGTCGGTCGGGGCGGTGAGGGTGCCGACGTGCTCGCCGGTGTGCAGCGCGTCGTAGAGGCGCGCCGTCATGCGGATGGAGTTGCGGAACGCCGGATGGTTGGTGAAGTCCTTGACGCGCTCGCCGTGCAGGTAGATTTCGCGACCGTCGTCGATCGACGCGATGTACTCGTCGCCGGTCATCGGCCGCGAAGCGAAGGTCTGCTGCTGATTGGCCGGGTGGTCCGCGGCGACGTTCACCTTCGACCGGTCGACGGTGCCGGTAGCGGGGGCTGCTTCGGTGGTGGTCATGGTCTTCCCTTCGAAAGAGGTGGGAGCGGGGTCAGGAGGCAGTGCGGGCGAGCTGCGAGGGCAGTGGGGTGAATGTGGTGGTGGCGTCGAACCATCCGCTGTGCGGATCGTCGAGGCACCCGTTCCACGCGGTCGAGCCGGACCGGTCCCCGAGGTCGTGGAAGGTGCTGCGGAAGAACAGGAGCGGGTCCTTCTCGGCGTCGACGGAGGCGTCGACGATCTCGCCGACGAAGATGACGTGGTCGCCGCCGTCGTATTCGGCCCACGGGCGGCAGATCAGGGTGGCCGCGTTGCCGAGGAGGGCGGGTGCGATTCCGGTGTCGTCCCATGTCGGCGCGACGGCCTGCGGTCTGCCGGCGAAATGCAGTGCGGTGGAGAGCTGGTCGGCCGCCAGGATGTTCACGGCGAACGGCGCGTCGTCGAGGTAGCCGCACGCCTTCGACGTCCGCGTCAGCGTCACCTGGCACAACCTCGGCTCCAGCGAGATGGCGGTGAAGGCCGTGACCGTGGCCCCGTGCGGAGCGCCCTCGGCGTTGGCGCACGTGACCACAGTGACCCCGCTGGCGAACTGACCGAAGATGTTGCGAAGTGCTCGCTGGTCCATGAGGAGACCGCCTTTCTGCACGATGTGCGATCGCAGGTCGATCCGGAACGAGAACCAACGTATGACCCGGATCACACCCCGTCGATCCGCATTGCGAAGGTGCGATCCGCATTGCGAAGCGGGCTCGGAACGCACCGGATCATCCGGGCGGCACGTGACTGTCGTCACAGTACGGTGCTAGCGTGGGGAGCTGCCCACATACCGGCACGGCACCAGTTGGGAGGGTTGGAAGGGCGAATGCGAGCACCGGAAAGCCGCGGCTTCACGGACTGGGACGAAGTGCACGACGTGGTGTCCCAGGCGTACTTCCCGCACCAGCTGACGCTCCTCAGCCGCGGGCCCGCCGCCCGCACGTCGCTGGAATCGACCCAGCTCGGCGCCGCGCGGCTGGCGCGGATCGGCTTCGGCGTGGACGTGTCGATCCGTTCCGAGCATCCCGGCGCGTACGGCATCAACATCCCCCTGACCGGGCACCTGGTCACCGCCGTCGGCCGCGACGAGGTCGTGTCGGCTCCCGGGCTGGCGACGGTCTGCCCTCCCGACACCCCCACCGTCATCACCCGGTGGAGCAGTTCGTGCGAGATCATCGGGTTCAAGGTCGACCGCGACTACATGCAGCGCGAGATGGACCGCCTGCTCCCCCGTCCGGGTAGGCAGCTGCCCGCGCAGCTGGATCTGCGGGCGGGAGCGGGGGCCGACTGGCTGCGCCTCGTCCGAGCGGTCGCCGACGAGTCGCTGCGGGACAACGTCCTGCTGCGCAGCGTCCAGGTGGCCGAACAACTTTGCCGCGCCGTCACGACCGCGCTCGTGCTCGCCGCCGCACCGGACGACGGTGACGGCCCGACCGGGGTGCGGCCACGGATCGTCAAACGGGTGATGGACGCGGTCCAGCAGGATCCGGCGCGCCCGTGGACCGCCGCGGAGATGGCCGAGCTCGTCGGCGTCAGCGTCCGCCGCATCCAGCAGGGCTTCCGCGAGTGCGTCGGCATGACGCCGATGGAGTATCTCGCCGACGTCCGGCTCGAGCGGGTGCACACCGATCTGTCCCGAAGCGATTCCAGTGCAACGGTATCCGATGTCGCCCTCCGCTGGGGCATCATGCACACCGGGCGGTTCGCCGCCGCGTACCGGCGCAAGTTCGGCGCCAGCCCGTCCGAGACGCTGCGCGGCGGGACCGCCTGACCTACAGGCGACGTCGTCGCCGGTGTGTCCTTCGGGCGGCTGGAACAGCCCAAAGGACGCACCGGCGGCGCAGCCGCGTCAGGCCAGCGCGCGCAGGCGCGGCGCGAGGTCGCGCTCGAACAGGTCGAGGAAGCGCCGCTGATCGTGCCCCGGCGCGTGGAACACCAGATGGTTCAGCCCCGCGTCGACATACGCCGCGACCTTCTCCACCGCCTCGTCCGGATCCGACGCCACGATCCACCGCTTGGCCACCTGCTCGATCGGCAGCGCATCGGCCGCCGCCTCCATCTGCACCGGATCGTCGATGCTGTGCTTCTGCTCCGCCGTCAGCGACAACGGCGCCCAGAACCGGGTGTTCTCCAGCGCCCGCTCCGGATCGGTGTCGTAGGAGATCTTGATCTCGATCATCTTGTCGATCGCCCCGGCGTCCCGCCCGGCCTTGCCCGCACCCTCGGCCACCGCCGGCAACAACTTCCCGGTGTAGAGCTCCATCCCCTTACCCGAGGTGCAGATGAACCCGTCCCCCGCCCGGCCCGCATACCGCGCCACCACCGGACCCCCCGCCGCGATGTACACCGGGATCCCGCCGGCGGGCACGTCGTAGATCGACGCCCCCTTCGTGGTGTAGTACTCGCCCTCGAAATCCACCCGCTCCCCGGTCCACAACTCGCGCATCAGGGCCACCGACTCCCGCAACCGCGCGAACCGCTCCTTGAACTCCGGCCACACCCCCGCATACCCGGTGGCGATCTCGTTGAGCGCCTCCCCGGTGCCGACCCCGAGCATCACCCGCCCCGGATACAGGCACCCCATCGTCGCGAACGCCTGCGCGATCACCGCCGGGTTGTACCGGAACGTCGGGGTCAGCACCGAGGTCCCCAACTGCAACCGCGAGGTACGCTCACCCACCGCGGTCATCCACGCCAACGAGAACGGCGCATGCCCCCCGTTGTGCCGCCACGGCTGGAAATGATCCGACACCGTCGCCGAATCCATCCCGTGTTCCTCCGCCAGCACCGCCAGCTCCACCAGCTCCCGCGGCCCGAACTGCTCCGCCGACGCCTTGTACCCCAACTTCAGACCCTGCGACACCACGAACTCCTACCCGTCTACGAATCCGGCCGGGTTCGAGTATGCCCAGACACGTGTGACGGACGCGACGTCACCTCTCGGCCTCGGCAAGATGCAGGTCGGGTTTCCAGTCGTAGACGACGCTGGTGCGCAGCAGGATGTCCTGCAGGGACCGGCGGCGGCGATCCACCGCCACCCACAGCAGCCCGAACCCGAACATCACGCACAGCCCGGCGCGCAGCCCCGCCCGGACCCATCCGACGAGGTCGCCGTTGCGGCTCACCATCCGCAGCCCCATCACCACCGCGCCGACCGTGCGACCGGTGGTGGCCCAGGACACCGTCAGGTACAGCGACGCGACACCGACGAACACACCGACGGACAGCAGAACGTGTGCGTCGGGGAAGGAGAACTCCTGCGGCGAGAACAGCAACCGCACGAGTACCACGGCGAGATAGATCGCGCCCATCACGGTCAGGACCACGCCGAGGTCGATGGCTGCGGCGATGCCCCTCGTGACGATTCCGGCGGGTCGGTGGGATGGTTCCCGGTTGCTCATGCCGGTTCTTCCGGGATCTCGGCGCGCCCGAACAACCGGCCGACGAACCCGGATACCGCATCGTCGGCGTGCATACCCTGGCTGCGCACGCCGCGCATCGCCTCGGTGGACATGGACCCGGTCGACTCGCGGATGATGGTCGGCAGGTCGACGCCTTCGATCACCGCGTTCGCCAGGCCGATGAGGTCGACTCGCCCGATGATCGCATCCACGTCGATCGTCGCGGCGACGGCGTCCAGGTCGACCCGATCGATGATCGCGCCCACGTCGATCGTCGCCGCAACCGCATCCAGGTCCACCCGATCGATGATCGCGCCCACGTCCACCCGTTCCGCCACCGCGTCGATGTCCACGCGGTCCAGGATCGGTGCGATGTCGACGCGCGCCGCGATCGCGTCCAGGTCCACCCGACCGACGATCCGCTCGACGTCGACGCCCTCGGCGACGGCATCGAGGTCGACGTGGTCCCGCACGACGGCGGTGATGTCGACCTCGTCCAGCGCGGCGCTCACCACCCGGCGCACCACAGCGCGCAGCAACCGGTCCGCGATCTCGTCCCCGGCGCGCAGGGTCTCGGCGCCGCGCGCCTCGAGCGCGACGAGCGCGGGGTCCACACCCGGTAGACGACGTGCCGCGTCGACACCGAACAGGAGCATGCGACGAATCCCGTCGCCCACGGTCGCGGCGGCACCGACCGCCACGCGTACCGGGTCGGGGCCGGTCCTGCCGTTCATACCGACATCAAAGCCCTCCGGCGCCCGAAATGCACGTGGTTCGCGATCGGCCCGTCCGAGGGTCGATCGGACGGTTCACGCGGAGCGGTCCAGCTGCGGCGCAACCCGGAGCGACGCCGGGCCGAATTCGACGGTGACGGACACGGCACCGGAATGCACGAGGAGGGCATGCACCGCCCCGCTGTACCGGCTCCGATGGTCCGCGAGGCGCCGCACATTCGGTACCGGAACCGCGGGGGCCTCCGACACGGGCAACAGGATCTCCGCGTCGAGCCGGCTGCGGCTCCCCTCGATCAGCAGGCCCTCCGCGACCACCCAGCGAACCGGCACATCATGCCGCTGCTGCACGTCGCCCACCACCAGTGCCACGTGCTCTTCGTCGTCGTCCACGACGGTGAGCAGACGCCCTCTCCGGGTTCCGACCGTCAGCGGCACGTCCGATACGAGTTCGGGACCGCCCGAGTCGATCCCCGCCTGATCGAGGAACGGACATCCGTTGGTGCGCAGGATCATTCGCCTCGTGTTCCAGCTGAAGAACGGCTCGTCTGTGGTGTTCACGACTCTCGTTCCTCCTTCACGCAGTCGACGAGATGTGCTATCTCCATCTTCGGCGGGAGGAGCGGTCGCGAACTGTCCCAGATCCGGACAGGGATCCTCGTCGCGGCAACCGGCGCGGCGCGACGATCGCCCGTAGGTGACTACTCGCCGGTGAATCCGAACAGAGTCAGCTTCCGGTACAGCGACGACCGCGAGATTCCCAGCGCGCGCGCTGCGTGTACACGGTTGCCTCCGGTTTCCCGCAGGATCTTGGCGATGAGATCCCGTTCGGCGGACTCGACCGCGTTGAGTTGCCTGCGCGGACCGTGCCGGCACCATTCGGGCAGGTCCTCGACGGTGATGGCGCCCGCAGGCCGTTGTGCGACGGCGCTCCGCAGGGCCGCCTCGACCTCGTGGATGTTGCGCGGCCACGGATAGCGCGCCAGCACCCGCATGGCGTCGGGAGCGACCGCTCGGCTCTGCGATCCGCTGATCTTGCGGAGCACCTGCGCCACGACCCCGGCGATGTCGTCGGTGCGGTGCCGCAGCGCAGGAACGTGCACGGTCCGGTCGAGCGCCGCCAGCAGCGGTGCCAGGGTCTCGGACGGCGGCTCCTCCGACTCCTCCATGGTGGCCACGACGAAGATGTGCTCGGGGACGGGTTCCGCCAGGGTCTCGGCCAAGGTCGTCGTGAGCGGGGCGGGCATGGCCTGGATGTTGCGCAGCACGTACAGGGTGGGGTTGGTGGAGGACACCGTGAGCCCGGACAGGTCGGTCTCGCTCCCGTCCACGAGGATGCTCCGGCCCCCGGCGTACAGGGAGTGGAAGATCTCCGACGCGAGAGACGCCTTCCCCGTGCCCGGTTCGCCGGTGAGGAGCAACTTCGCCCCGGCGGACAGGGCCTCCTCGATCTCGTTGCAGGCGCGCATCCACAGAGCGGAGGAACCGCTCGAGCGGAGACGATCGGTGCCGGCAGCGGCCAGACCGACCCGCCCGGAGTGCAGCCGGTGCTCGCGGACCCGGTTCGGAACGGACGGAAGCGGTGCTGCGGCCGCGGCCGCCTCGGAGACCTCGACGAGGTATCCGGCGGTGTCCTCGCCCGCCAGGATCCGGGTCGCGCGAACCCGGACGGACAGGCCGGTGCCCAGCTCGACCAGTTCGTCGATGCGCGCGCGGTGCCCGATGACGTAGTCGACGTGTTCACCGACACGGCGTTGGTCCTCCGGCGCGAGGAGGGTGTGGGCGAGCGGATTCGCGAGCGACATCGCGCTCCCGATTGCCATGAGGGCCGTGCCGCCGCGAGCGTCGGCCCGCACGAACGCGTCGAACAGCGCGTGCTGGCGGGCGCTCCGGTCCCGGAACAGATTCTGTTCGATCTCCGCCGCCGCGGTCCGCACGACGGTCGTGAGCAGCGGCGAGGAATGCTCGGTGAGGCAGCTGATGTCGATGACGCCGGCGACGCGTCCGCTGAACGGGTCCCGGATCGGCGCCCCGGAGCAGGCGAACGGCTGGAACCGTTCGTGGAAGTGCTCGGCGCCCTCGATCTGCACCGGGCGCCCGGATTCCAGCACGGTGCCGACGCCGTTGGTGCCGATCTGCCCCTCGCAGTAGTCGAATCCCGGCGCGAGGGAGACATGGTCGAGCAACCGTCCGATGGCGCGGGCCCCGTCGAGGCGCATCAGCACCTGTGCCTTGGCGTCGGTCAGGGCGATGCTCACCGGGACGTCGACGGTCTCCTCCGCGAGGCGGTCCAGGACCGGTAGCGAGCACTGGACCAGCCGAGAGGTCCGGTCCACCTCCCCCGCGAACCGGACCTCCCCACCGGACGGTCGCACGCCCGCCGCGGCGGAGCGCCGCCACGACGCGGACACGACAGAGGAGACCAGCGAATCGTCCGGTTCGCCGGAGTCGAGGAATCCGGCCCGGGCGACCGCCACCCGCAGCCGTCGGTCCGCGCTCTTCATCGGGCGCCTCGCCCCGGCACTCTCGTGATGCACGTCACGCCTCCAGGGTAGCGTCCGCCCCCGGGCCGGTGCCGCTCCCCGCGGCACCGGCGTGCAGGTCGTCCACGTTCAGTCACCGTGGCCGTCGAGCCGGGCCAGCCGGGCGAGCACCGTCTCCGGGACCGCATCCGCCGGCAGGTGCGCGAGCCGGAACGCGCCGCGGGCGTCCGGTACGGCAGCGTCGTCGGCGAGCCAGTAGCCGGAGCCGAGGACGTCACCCTCGTGCGCGCCGACCGAGACGGTGTCCTCGCCGCGCAGTCCGATCTCCCACCGGTAGTGCGCGGCCACGTTCGTCACCGGCACGTACGACTGCGGATCGACCGGCGGTAGCGCGGCGGCGGCGGCGGGCGCGATCCGCTCGTCGAGCAGGACCGCCGAGACCGGCACCTCGGCGAAGCCGCGCAGCCAGTCGGCGACGTACATCGCCGCGGCCTCGACGCGGTCCGCGTCCAGGTCCGCGACGTCTCCGGGGTGGGTCGCCGCCAGCCAGGCCCGCGGCGAGGGGATCTGCAGCACCAGCGGCAGCCGGGTCGTGCCGGCCACGGTGGCGGCGAGCGTCGCCACGGCGCGGGCGGTCGCGGCGTCCGCCAGCAGTGCCCGCAACGCGTACCCGGTCCGGGACCGTGCGGCCATCGCCTCGCGCAGGCGCGGGTCGTCCGCCGCGAGGCGGTAGTACTCGCCGAGATCGAGCAGCGTGACGTCCGGTCGCAGCAGCCCGTGGGCCTGGTTGAGGAAGTTCGACAGCGCGGTGGGATCCTCCCAGGGCACCGGGTTGCCGCGGAGCAGGACCCGGCGGCTGTAGTCGAGATGGTCGACGACGAGCGGGACCCGGCGCCCGGAGACCGGCGCGTCGAGTACGGCGGGAAACGAGATGGTCATGTTTCTGACTCCAGGGAGTGGGTGCCCGCACGGTGAGGGGAGCACACGTGCGGGCACCCGGCTTGGGTGGATCCGGTGGCCGGAGCCGGCCGGAACCGGCTCCGGCCGGACCGGTTTCAGGACTTGCGGTGGACGATCTCGCCGTGCTTGGACTCGAGTTCCTTCACCCGGGCCGTGAGCTCGGCGATCTTCAGCTCCCGCCGGTCGGGCATCATGATGATCGGCATCTTGTCGATCGTCGTGGTGACCCGCTCGGCGCCGTGCACGGTGAAGTGCGTGGCGGTCAGTTCCTCGGTGTCGCCCCAGGATCCGTAGTACAGCAGGTCCTGCGGCGGTTCGGGCGTCACGAACTTCTCGACGAACTCGCCGTAGGGCACACCGCGGGAGAGCCGGTCGCGCCGCATCGACGCGCGTAGCGTCTCCGTGGCGTCGACGTCCACGACGAACGTGTCCGGCGCGTACACGACGCCGTAGATGTCGTGCGCCACCTTCGCGGAGATCCGGTCGATCTCGAGATCCGCGACCACGTCCTCCGGGGCGCGTTCGAGCGGATCTCCGTACCCTCCGCCCGTGCCCTGCGAAATCATGTACAGCTCACCGTCCTTGGCGACGTCGAACTGCAGACCCATGTGGCTGGTGCTGTACTCGGCGCCCTCGAAGGGCTGTTCGTTCATCACCTTCTCGATGGACAGGTCGAACCGTTCCGGGTTGCGGCGCAGCTCGTCGTAGACGTTGACGCCCTTGACCGTCGCGAGCGGGTAGGTGTTGCAGCCGTACCCGCCGAACTGTCCGCTGATGGAGGAGAACTTGGCACCGGAGGTCACCGTCATGAAGCCCCACAGCGGGGTGCCCTCGGCCGCCACGATCATCTCGTAGCCCATGCCGCCGCGGTACTTGCCGAAGCCCTGGTTGTCGCGGACGATCCGCTTGCTCACCAGCTGCATGAAGGGCACCTCCTCCTCCATGACCTCCTGCTCGGCCGTGTCGGCCATCGCGCAGAAGAGCGGGGAGACCGCGTCCTCGCCGTCCCGGAACGCCTTGGCGCCGCCGCCCATGCCGTTCAGGTCGGCGCACAGGTTGCCGACCTGGTCGCCGTGCTGGGTGACCCCGCCCCACAGGAAGGTGTTGATCTGGTTGAACCAGGGCGCGATGACGTTGGAGAACTTCTCCGGGTTGGAGAATTGCAGCTTGGCCCAGGGATTCTGGAGCGCCGAGAAGCCGCGGAAGGAGGCCTGCAGCGACTGGCCCATGGGGGCGTCGTAGCCGGCGTCGGACCACGTGTGCTCGTCGGAGATGATCTCGATCGGGCTCATCGCGGAGGTGCAGCGCGGCAGGTCCGGCCACCAGAACGCGAGGATGGCCTGCATCATCATCGACTTGACCGAGCACAGCGGCGAGTTGATGGCCCGGTTCAGGATCTCCGGTCCGCTGCCCCGCAGGTCGATGGTCATCTTGTCGCCCCGGACCGTGATGGAGCAGGCGAGCTTGATGAGGATGTTCTCCTTGAGGGTGGAGTCCATGAACTGGTTGAACCGGACCGTGCCGTCGGGCAGTTCCCGGATGCGCCGGCGCACCTCGGCCTCGACGTCCTCGACGGTGATCCGCAGCGCCGCGACGAACGTCTCCACGCCGACCTCGTCGATGATCTTGTCGACGCGTTCCTGGATGCGCTGGACCGCACCGATCTTCACCTTCAGGTCGGCCAGCTGGAGCTTCGGGTCGCGGACCGAGTGCTGCAGGAAGGTGAGCAGGTCGCGGCGCAGCTCGCCGCGCTCGACGATCTTGAACGGGCTCATCCGCAGGCCGTCGTCGAACGGGGTCTCCGAGCCGGAGGGCATGCCGCCCGGTTCGCAGGCGCCGTTCTCGCCCTCGTGGATCGTGGCGGCCACCCAGGCGATGATGCGGTCGTCCCGGATGATCGGCATGATCATCGACTGGTCGGTGTTGTGGACGTTGCCGAAGCGGGCGTCGTTGTGGATGAACCCGTCGCCGGGGTGGATTCCGACGGTCGGCTCGTCCTTCCAGTACTTCATGATGTACCGGATGGGGTGGTGCAGGATCGCGGAGAAGGCGATCACGCCGTGGCAGGACAGGTAAGTGACGTCCCCGGCCGCCGTGTAGATGGCCGTGGTGAGGTCGCCCCACTTGGCGCCCGGTGCCGCGCCCATCGCCTCGCACATCTCGAAGCCCTCGTCGAGGGCGCCCGCGAGGCGCTTGCGGATGCGGTCCACCTGGAGGGGGTCGACCCCGTCGGCGAGGCATTCCTGCTCGAACTCGCTGCGGGAGGTGATGTGGTGCGAACGCATGATCTCCCGGTCCGGCCCGAGGAACAGCGTCGTCTCGTCCATGAAGTCGTCGACCCACTGCTGCTCCTGCTCGTTCAGCGAAGCGGTTGCAAGGCGCTGCTCCGCAGCGGCTGTGAGGTCGTCGTGAAGTGCGGTCATGGCTGTGTCTCCTGTGTTTCTGCGCTAGTCCTTGAGGAACCAGACGGCGCCCTGCGGTGAGGGTTCGAGGCGCCAGCCCGGCTCGACGAGGTAGGTCGTGTTCTCGGTGGTGACGATCGCCGGACCGGGAATCACGTGGTGGTGACTCAGCGCGTCGGCGTCGTAGATCGCGGTGGTGATCGCCCGGGGATGCGCGACGAAATGGACGTCGCGGTGCCCGACCGGCGTCGGCAGCGTCCGCTCCCCGTCGTGGTGCAGGGAATCGAACTCGACGGTCTCACCGTTGACGTAGGACGCGACCCTGATGGTCTGGACGCGGATGCCGGCCTCGGGTGCGGCCGACCCCTCGCCGTAGCGCTTGGAGTAGATGTCGGAGAACGTACGGATCAGGTGGAGCACGTCACCGACGCCGTGAATCCGGTTGATGTCGAAGGCCACTGCCGTCGTCACGAGCTGGTTGCCGTAGCGCAGGTCCATCTCGAGGCGGTGCTCGATCGCCCCGTCGCCGACACCCTGGCGTCGCAGATCCTCCGCGCCCCGGGCCTCGAGCGCGGCGACGATGTCGTTGAATTCGTCGTAGCTGTCGTAGAGCCCGCGGGTGGTGGCGTTGTAGAGCACCACGTGGACGCCGCGCTCGTGGATGTGCAGCTGCTTCATGTTGCCGGCGCCGCAGGCGGAGAACACCGAGGAGAACGGCGGGGCGAGGATCTTGCGGATGCCGGCCTGGTCGGCGATCCCGCACGCGTGCAGCGGGCCGTTGCCGCCGTACGCGAGCATGGTGAAGTCCTCCGGCAGATAGCCGCGCACCCGCAACTCCTTGGCGATGCCGATCGCCATCTGCTCGTCGACGGACCGCTTGATGACCTTGGCGACGTCGATGACGTCGAGGTCGAGCTCGTCGCACAGCTGTTCCTCGACGGCGAACACCGCCCGCTTGCGGTTGAGCTTGATGAAGCCGTTGGCGTAGTTGTCCGGATCGAGGTAGCCGAGCAGCAGGTCGGCGTCGGTCACCGTGGGGCGCAGCCCGCCGCGGTCGTAGCAGGCCGGACCGGGGTCCGAGCCGGCGGACTCGGGCCCGAGCCGGACCGAGTGGTGGATCCGGTCGTAGCTTGCGATGGAACCACCACCGGCGCCGAGGGTTTCGAGGTGGATCATCGGGACCGAGACCAGCCAGCGGTCGATCGTGGGCTGGAAGTCGTAGTGCTTCACGCCGCCCGCGGGTACCAGTCCGATGTCGAAGGACGTGCCGCCCATGTCGGTGGTGATGATGTTGCCGATCCCCGAGGACTCCGACAGATGCTCGGCGGCACTGACACCCGCGACGGGACCCGAGTGGATGGTCTGCAGGGCATCGGTCGAGTTCATCTGGGCCATGCCGCCGGAGTTGTGGATGATGAGCATCGGCTTGTCGTAGCCCGAGTCGCGCAGGTTGTTCGCGAGCTGGCTCATGGCATGGAACATGATGCCGTGCAGGAAGCCGTCGACGATGGTGGACGTCGCGCGGACGTACTCGCCCTTGCGCCCGGAGACCTGGTGGCCGAGCAGTACCGGGATCGCGCCGAGCTGATGCTCCGGGTACTCCTCCTGGATGATCTCCATGATCCGCAGCTCGTGGGTGGGATTCTCGGTGGCGTTCACCAGCGACACCACGAGCGCCTGCGCACCGGCGTCGACGAGTTCGCGCACCATCGTGCGCACGTTCTGCTCGACGAGCGGGACGACGATCTCGCCGGCGGAGTTGACCCGCTCCTGGACCGACCGGATCAGGCTCCGGTGGACCAGCGGTTCGGGCCGCTCCGCGGCCGGCAGGTTCTGCTGCATCGACGGATCGAGTCCCTCGCCGTATCCGCGGCCGCGGGAGAGCGGGATGGTGTCCTCGAAGCCGTGGGTGACGATGGCACCGACGCGCGGGCCCTTGCGTTCGATGAGGGCGTTGGTGCCGAGCGTGGTCGCGTAGCGGACCGAATCCACCTGGGACAGGACGTCGTCCCGGTCCAGCTCGGCTCGGCGGCAGGCGAGGTCGAGTGCCTCGTTGAATCCCTGCGCCAGGTTGTGGTGGGTGGTGAGGGCCTTGGCCTCGACGTACTTGTCGTCCCAGGCGAAGAAGCAGTCGGTGAAGGTGCCGCCGATGTCGACGGAGATTCGTTTCATGGTGACGAGGTTCCTTGCGGGTCGCGGTGACTAGTGGTGGTTGTGGCGCCGGCCTTCGAACTCGCCCTCGGCGTCCTGGCCGGGGCCGTACGTGACGACCTGTCCGGGATCGGTGCCGCGTTCGAGCCACTGGGCGCGCAAGGCGTCGACGTCCCATTCCATGTCGACGGTCGGGGGGTGTCCCGGCGGGATGTACTCGGTCTCGATCTGGGTGCCGCAGCCGGGGCAGTAGTACTCGAGGATGCGGCAGTACGCCGGGTCCGGCGAGAAGGTGAACTCGTAGCGGTCGGGATCGATGATCGGCTGGTGGATCTCGCGCGGGTCGCGGTCGTAGACCAGGGTGCCTTCCTTGTAATTGCCGCGGGCGCTGCCGAGTTCGTGCCGGCACACCCGGCACACCCACAGTTCGCTGTCGAGGTCGATGACCAGGTATTCGGTCATGGGGATCTGCATGTCGTGCATCCTTCGAACGAGCCTGCGGTCGAACAGGCTTCGGGCTCTGTCGGTCAGTGGGTGTCGGTGAGCAGCAGGTCGCCGCCGGCGGTGACGTCGAACTTCCAGCCCTCCTGCACACGGGCGGTGAAGAAGGGGCCTTCGACGATGGCCGGGCCCTCGGCGGTGGCGCCGGGCTCCTGGTCGGCCAGCGCGAACACCGGCACCGCCCGTCGGCCGCCGGCTCCGAGCACGGTGCGCTCCCCGGCCGCCCGGGGATCGCGGGCCTCGGCGAAGGAGCCGTGCGGGAGCTCGATCCGGTTCATCCGGCGGGTGGCCACCAGGGTCAGCGCGGTGGACGCGCCGGGCAGGAGCTCGACGCACTCGCCGGGTTCGTACGACGCCTCGTCGACCGTGGCCCCGTGCGCATCCTCGGTGGTCAGGGTCCAGGACAGTTCGCAGTCGGTGAGGGCGTGCCCCTCCTGGAACATGTCCCGTTCTGCCTTGGCCAGCAGGTCGGCCACGGCCGCGGCGAGCGTCGCCTCCGCCGTGTCCGCGACGTCGGCCTCGTAGCTCTGCCCGATGTCGGAGAACCCGATCCCGAAGGCGGAGAACACCGCCGCGAGCTTGGGGACGAGCACGCTGCGCACGCCCGCGACCCGCGCCGCGCCACACGCACTCATCGGGCCGGCGCCGCCGAACGCGGCGATGGTGGTCTCGTCGGCCTCCGACACCGCGGGCGCGACGGCGTTGCCCATCGCGGTGAAGTACGCCTGCTCCATCGCGAGCAGCGCCTCGTCGAGGGTGAGGCCGAGAGGTTCGGCCACCGTGGCGGTGACGACGGCGCGGGCCCGGTCCGCGTCGAGGGTGAAGTCGCCGTCGAGGTAGGTGGTGGGGTCGAGGACGCCGAGGAGGAGGTTGACGTCGGTGATGGTGGCGGACGTGCCGCCGAAGCCGAAGCAGGCCGGTCCGGGTGCCGCACCGACGCTTTCCGGTCCGACGGTGATCGCCCCGTCGGTGACGGTGATGATGGAGCTGCCGCCGATGCCGGCCGACTCGACGTTCGACATCGGGAAGGAGGTCGGGATGCCGGCGATCGAGCCGCGGCGGTCGGTGAGGATCTCCCGCCCGGCCACCGTGCCGATGTCGGTCGTGGTGCCGCCGACGTCGATCATGAGAACGTGCTTGAGGCCGTAGATCTCGGCGAGCGCCCGGGTGCCTTCGAGGCCGCCGCGCGGGCCGGACGAGTACGTCTTGAGGGCCACGGACTTCGCGACGCGCGAGGAGGCGCCGTCGTTGCGGTAGATCAGCAGCGGGTTCTTGACGCGGTGGTCACGCAGCCGGTGCTCGGCGTTGTAGAGGAACCGTTCCATCGTCGGGTGCAGGAACGTGTTGATCACGGCCGACCAGACCCGCCGGGCCGGCGTGCGGTCGGTGGTGAAGTCCCACGAGTACAGGAACGGAACCGAGCCGAGCAGGTGGCGCGGGAACTTGCGCAGCAGGATGCCGCGCAGCTTCCGCTCGCGTCCGTCGTCGGTGTCCCCGACGGCGACGACGATGCGGGCGGCACCGTCGGTGGTGAGACGGTTGACCCGGGCGACCAGCTCCCCCTCGAGGTCCGCGGCCTCGGCGTCGACGACGGCCACCCGGGCCCCGACGAGGTCGTCGAACAGCGCCTGCTGCTCGGGGGTGCGGCGCAGCTCGTCGACGAGGTCGGCCGAGTCGGTGATGATGCCGATGCGGGGGCCCTTGCGCTCGACGAGCGCGTTCGTCCCCTGCGTGGTCGAGTAACGGATGTGCGCCGTCGAGTGCAGCAGTGCAGGCAGGTCCTCGGCTCCGTAGATCTCCTTCGACACCTTCGTCAATCCGTCGAACAGGCACTGCGACAGATCGAACGGTGTGGTGAGGGTCTTGGTGAAGCTGAATTCGTGGCCGTCCCAGGCGCAGATGTCGGTGAGCGTGCCACCGTTGTCGATGTTGATGAGTCTGTCCATCGGGTGTCCCCCGTTTCGGGTTGCGGTGATGCGGTTCGAATGAGGAAGAGCATGCGGCCGGACCCGAGGATGTGAAGTGTGCCACTTTCGGACACCCGCTATGACGTGGCTCATCTCCCGCCCTCGGACGCCCCTCGACCTGCGGATTCGAGCGCGCGTCGCCGGAACGGGACCGTTCGGCCCCCGAACCGGCGGGAGGGGTGGGCGGCTCCCGCGGACGGGGAGTGTCCGGAATTGGGACGGTGCACCGGCGGGCCACGACGGCGGGACACCGGCACCCGCGGCGGCCGGTGCCGTCCGCCGGCGATCCACGCGAAAGCCTTGTCGAGACAGCGTATTCGGTGGTACCCGACGCTCCGGGGTGGCGACGACAGGCCACGGCGGCGCCTACCGTAAGGTCGGCTCGGTGACACCGCTCGAACTGTTCCTCGTCGCCCTGGCCGGGCTGGGCGCCGGCGCGATCAACGCGCTGGTCGGCTCCGGGACCCTCATCACCTTCCCGACCCTCGTCGCCTTCGGTCTGCCGCCGGTGACCGCCACGATGTCCAACGCGGTCGGGCTCGTCGCGGGTGGGGTGTCGAGCACGTGGGGGTACCGGCGGGAGCTGCGCGGACAGTGGCCCCGGCTACGGTGGCAGATCCCCGCGTCGGTCTCCGGCGCGGTCCTCGGATCGTGGCTGTTGCTGAACCTGCCCGAGTCGGCCTTCGAGACGATCGTGCCCGTCCTGCTCGTGCTGGCGTTGCTCCTCGTCGTGTTCCAGCCGAAGCTGCAGCAGTGGGTGCTGCGCCGCTCCGGCGGCCCGGAGGAGCAGATCGGCCCCGCCCGGATGACGGCGCTGATCGTCGGCACCTTCGCAGTGGGCGTGTACGGCGGCTACTTCACGGCCGCGCAGGGCATCCTGCTGATGGGCCTGTTCGGCGCGCTGCTGCACGACCACATCCAGCGGCAGAACGCCGCGAAGAATCTGCTCTCGCTGCTGGTGAACGTCGTGGCCGCCACCGCCTACACGCTGGTCGCGTTCGACCGGATCGACTGGACGGTGGCGGCGCTGATCGCCGTGGGCTCACTGATCGGCGGGGCCCTCGGCTCCCGGTACGGCCGCCGGCTCTCGCCCACGGCGCTGCGTGCCGTCATCGTCGTGGTCGGGTTGATCGGCTTGTACCGGCTGCTGGCCTGAGCGGTCGGTGACACACTCGAACGGTGAGCGACGAACCCACACCCGCGCCGGTCTGGAACTACCTGATGGACATGGACGGCGTCCTGGTCCACGAGGAACACCTGATTCCCGGTGCCGACGCGTTCCTGACCGAGCTGCGCGAGAACGACACGCCGTTCATGGTGCTCACCAACAACTCGATCCGCACTCCGCGGGATCTGCGGGCCCGGCTGCTGCGCACCGGCCTCGACGTCCCGGAGAAGTCGATCTGGACGTCGGCGCTGGCGACGGCGACGTTCCTGGCGAATCAGCGCCCCGGTGGCAGCGCATACGTGGTGGGCGAGTCGGGGCTGACCACGGCCCTGCACGACATCGGCTACGTCCTCACCGACAGCGATCCGGACTACGTCGTCCTGGGGGAAACCCGCACGTACTCGTTCGAGGCGATCACCACGGCGATCCGGCTCGTCGAGCGGGGTGCCCGGTTCATCGCGACCAATCCGGATCCGACCGGGCCGTCGCGGGAGGGCTCGCTCCCCGCCACCGGGGCCGTCGCGGCCCTGATCACCCGCGCGACGGGCCGCGAACCGTACTTCGTGGGCAAGCCGAATGCCTTGATGATGCGGTCCGCCCTGCGCGCGATCGGCGCGCACTCGGAGCACACGCTCATGATCGGCGACCGCATGGACACCGATATCGTCTGCGGCCTCGAGGCGGGCCTGCAGACACTGCTGGTCCTCACCGGCATCTCCACCCGCGAGTCCGTGGAGATGTTCCCCTACCGGCCCACCCGCGTCATCGAATCGATCGCGGAACTGGTGGGGCGCACCGCGAATCCGTTCTGAGCGGCATCGAGCGGGCGGTTTCGACGCCGAAGGGGAGGTTGTCGCGCATGCCACTCGGGCGATGCCGCAACAACCTCCCCGTCACCGTTCATCCATGACGCCACTGCCCGGCCCCCACCGGACCGGGCAGCGACGACGCCCCGCCGACGAGAGGATGAGGTTCTCGTCGGCGGGGCTGCTCACCTCTGAAGGCGCCTCGCTCAGCCGATGCTGAAGGGCTGGCCCCAGAGGGTGACCTGCTGGGTCGTGGTCGCGGTGTCGACCGTGACCTTGACGTAGCTGCGGGCCTGTGCGTAGCCGGCGCAGCCGGTCACGCCGAGCGTCGAGTCGCCCCAGGTGACGCTGCCGGTCGCACCCTTGAAGGTGTTGTAGTTGCGGTGCACCTCGGCGCCCCAGGGGTCGGACTGGGTCAGGTCCAGGACCTTGTAGTCGTAGGCCTGGTTCGGCGTCAGGGTGATTCCCGCGTTGCCCGTCACCGAGGCGCCCGCGGTCGGCGTCGAGCTGGTCGAGCTGGCACCACCGGTCAGGCCGGCCCCCGCGCCGAGGTTGGCCGTCATACCGAGCTGGCAGCCGACGATGTAGCCGGGCTGGATCCGACCGCCGAGCTTGTCGGCACCCGGACCACTGATATCCACCTTGGCGGTGCCCGAAACCCACACGTTGCGGTGCAGCGGCGTCGCACCCATCGAGGGCGAGATGTTGGCCTTCTCATCGGTCCGGGTGACGGTGACGGTGATGCCGCCGGGCAGCGTTTGGCTGATCGAGCCGTCCTCCAGCGGAACGAAGGTGTCGGCATTGGCCGCACCGACGGAGGCGAATCCGATCGCGACGGCGACGGTTGCGCCGACACCGGCGGACTTGAGCGCGCGGCGCAGGCCGGTCTTGAAGCTGGTCTTCATGGTCTCTCTCTCGAGGTTCTACGCTCGTGCGAGCGAGGGTAAGGAGGGGTGGCCTGGAGATGCTCAGCCGATGCTGAACGGCTGGCCGTACAGGGTGGTCTTTTCGTAGTTGTTACCCGTGACCTCGAGGACCGTGTACGAACGAGCCTGCGCGTAGCCGCCGCAGCCCTGAGCGTCGATCTGCGCGTCCTGGTACTGGATCGTGTACGTGCCGTCCTTCTTGATGGCCTTGCTCTCGACACGCACGAACTTGACCTGGCCGGCACTCATCGGCACCGAGATGTTGGCGGAACCGCCGGCAGTACCGCTGGCGCTCTCGGAGACCAGGTTGGCGGACAGACCCGCGTTGAGGCCCAGGGTGCCCGAGAGCTTGCTGATGTCCACCTGGCAGCCGACGATGTAGCCGGCGGTCAGGCGCGGCACCCCGTCGGTGGAGGTGCCCTGGGTGCCGTTCTGGTTGACCGAACCGTCGGGGTTCTCGGCGATACCACCGTTGGACGGACCGGCCTCCGCATTGGCGGGAACACCCTTGACGTCGGCGGTGACCGTGCCGGACACCCACGCCACCCGGCCTGCACCGTTCGCCGCGAGCGACGGCGAGATCAGGGCGCTCTCGGCAAAGCGCTTGATGACGTTCCCGCTCGGAGCGACGATCTCGCCGTCGGGCAGCGGAACGAAGGTGTCGGCGCTGGCCACACCCGCGGACAGGAACCCCAGGGTGATCGCGGCGGCAGCTGCGACACCACCGATGCGTGCGCCGCGGCGGAGGCCGGACGTGTGCTTGATACTCAATTCATTCCCCTACTCAGGTGTGCGGTTACCCGGGCGCCCCCGGGCACGGCTGATCACGGCCGCGGGCGGCCGCCGCGGTCGATTCGGATGTGCCTTCTGGTCAGGTCGGGCGAGATACCGGTCGGTTTCTCGCACAGGCGGATTCAGGTGTCGTTGGCGTGCTGCCCCGAAGGGCACTGTGGACCGACACCCCCGCTCGGACCCCAGTTCGTTTCGGAACGATAACACGCCCGATGCGAAGGGTCACTAAACAGTTACGGCTGTGTTCCAGATCACATCTGCACACAATCGTGTGCGATCGGAGGTTTATGTGTGACCGGGAATCCGACTTGCACAGAACGAAGTTCGATGCTCTAGCGCAACCGCATCGGAATGCCCGCCACGACCAACGTCACCGCCTCCGACTCGGCGGCCACCCGCGCGTTGAGCCGCCCGAGCAGGTCGCGGAACAGCCGGCCCGACGCCGTCGGCGGCACCACGCCGCTGCCGACCTCGTTGCTGACCGCCACCACCGGCACGGCACACGAACGCCACGCCTCGAGCAACTGCTCGACGTCCGCCTCGACCGCGGCGACGTCGCCGCCCGACCACACGTCGTGACGGTCCAGGCGGGCGGTGAGCCAGGTTCCCAGGCAGTCGATCAGCAACGGCTCGCGCGACCCGCGCAGTACGGATGCCACGTCGTCGGTCTCCACCGTCGTCCACGACCGCGGCCGACGGGCGCGGTGCAGCGCCACCCGCTCGGCCCACTCCGCGTCGCCGTCGCGCGTGCCGCCGGTCGCCACGTACGTCACCGCCGGGAACGATTCGAGCAACTCCTCGGCGTGCCGCGACTTGCCGGAGCGGACACCGCCGAGTACCAGGGTGCGCTGCGGCGCAGCGGCTTTGCCGGTCGTTTGTCCCACCGTCGTCACCTCACCGTCGTCGCCCGGTCGCGCCCCGCAGGCCGCCAGGCGGATCCGCAACTGCGCGACCGGCGGGTTGTGGTGCCCCAGATGCACGGCCACCACATCGGTCCGCTCGGTCACCGCCCCGCACGCACGCAGCGCCCCCACCGTCTCGCCGAACGCGGGCAGCGTGTGGTGCGCGTCCCCCAGATCGATGCGGTCACCGAACGTCTCCTCCAGGAAGACCGCGTCGTACCGCGCGCCGGCGACCCGCTCGAACCAGTCCGCGGGCAGCGGGCCGGTGTCGCACGCCCACAGCAACCGGTCGCCGCCCGGGCCCTGCACGTCGTAGAGCACCGAGTCTCCCTCGCTCAGGACCCGGTGGGCGGCGGGCAGGACCCGCACCCGGTACTCGCCCACCGTCAGCACGTCCCCCGCCGCGACGGGCACGAACCGCACCGCGTCGGTGGGACCCACCCAGTCCCGGCACTGGTCCAGCGTGTCGGGGGGTCCGATCACCTCGATCTCGAAATCCACTGTCGCCCAGGCACGGAACAGCAGCGCCTGCGGGCCGAGATGGTCGGGATGCGAATGGGTGAGCAGGATGTGCCGCACCCCGGCGAGGGTGCGGCCGTGGCGCAGGGCCGCGCGCGGCGCCTCGGGCCCGCAGTCGAGCATGAGGACGTCGTCCACCAGCGCCGCCGTCTGCCCGCGTATCTCGCCGCGGGCGGCCGCGTCCGAGCACGATGCGCACGTGCAGAACGGATTCGGCCAGCCGTCGGCCGCACCCGTGCCCAGCAGCAGGACCTCCATCACGAACCCTCCGATTCGGTTCGGCCGGAACAGCTCCCGCGAACCGGCACGATGGCCGGTCCGGAACCGGGTCGGTCCAGCACCTCGACGCGCGCGCCGTACACGTCGGCGATCCGCCGGGCCGTCAGCACCTGCCGGGGCGTGCCGTCGGCGACGACGCGGCCGTCGGCGAGCAGCACCAGCCGTCCGCCGTACAGCGCCGCCGAGGTCAGGTCGTGCATGGCCGCGAGGACGGTGAGCCCGTTCTCCGCGCGCATCGACTCCACCAGGTCCAGCACGTGCTGCTGGTGGCCGATGTCGAGGGCGCTGGTGGGCTCGTCCAGCAGCAGCACCTTCGGCTCCTGCGCGAGTGCGCGCCCGAGCACCACCCGTTGCAGCTCACCGCCGGAGAGCTCGGTCGCCGGCCGCGCGGCCAGCCCGCGCAGGTCGAGGCGGTCGAGCACCGACTCGACCACCTCGCGGTCGTGCGCCGACTCGGTCGCGAACCGCGGCATGTGCGGGGTGCGGCCGAGCCGGATCAGGTCGGCGACGGTCATGCCCTCGGGCACGACCGGCCGCTGCGGCATGAGCGCCACCGTCCGGGCCATCGCCCGGCGTCCGGCGTGGGCGGGGTCCAGGCCGCCGACGCGGATCCGGCCGGTCGCGGGCACCAGGCCCGCGAGCGCGTGCAGCAGCGTAGTCTTCCCACCGCCGTTGGGTCCGACGAGGGCGACCCACTCCCCCTGTCCGACAAGCAGGTCCACCCCGTGCAGGACGGTCTTGCCGCCGCGGGCGACGCTCAGGCCGTGGCAGTCGACGGCGTTCACGACACCCCCCGATGCCGGCGCAGCACGACGAGGAAGAACGGGGCGCCGACGGCCGCGGTCACCACGCCGATGGGCAGTTCGGCCGGGGACATCACGGTCCGGGCCAGCACGTCCGCCAGGACGAGGAAGGCGGCCCCGATCATCAGCGACAGCGGCAGCAGCAGCCGGTGCCCCGGGCCGACGATCAGCCGGATCGCGTGCGGCACCACGATTCCGACGAAGCCGATGAGCCCGCTGGCGCCGACCACGGCGGCGGTGCCGAGGGTGGCCACGCACACCAGGACCAGCCGGACCCGGGCCGGGCTCACGCCGAGGCTCGCGGCCTCCACGTCGCCGACCGCCATCACGTCGAGCATCCGGCGGTGCAGCAGGATGACCGCGGCGGACACCACGACGTACGGCAGCACGACGACCACGTCGGACCAGCCGTCGGTGCTGAGGCGGCCGAGCAGCCACGTGTACACCTGCCGCAGGGTGTCGTCGTAGAGCTGCTGGACGAACGTCTGCGCCGCATTGGCGAACGCCGCGACCGCGACGCCGGCCAGGATGATGACGACCTCCGAACGCATCCCGCCGACGCTGCGCCCGAGCGCGTACGTGGCGGCGACGGCCACCAGGCCGCCGGCGAACGCGGCGACCGGCACCCCGGCGGCACCGAGCGCCCCGCCGAGCGCGATCGCGAGGGTGGCGCCCAGGCCCGCCCCGCTCGACACACCGAGCAGGTATGGATCGGCCAGCGGGTTGCGGAACACCCCCTGGTAGGTGGCACCCGCGATGGCGAGCATCGCGCCGACCAGCGCGCCGAGCGCCACCCGCGGCATCCGGATGTTCCACAGGATGGCCTGCTGCCGCGTCGTCAGTCCGGAGTCGACGTCGACGAACGGCAGGGCGTCGATCAGCTCGAGGAACACGCCGCGCACGGTGAGCCCGGCGGGGCCGACGAGCACCCCGACGTGCAGCGCGACCACCAGGACGAGGGCTGCCGCGCCGAGCACCAGGGCCGGGTGGCGCGCGGCGCGGGTCACCGGGTGGGCTGCGCGGCGGGTTCGGACGCGGGCGCGGCGGCCACGATCGTCCCGAGGTGCCGCACGAGGTCCACGACCCGGGGTCCCCAGCGGCTGGCGACGTCCTCGTCGAGCACGTGGACCTGGCCGGACCGGACGGCCGTCAGCTCGCCCCAGCCGGCGCGGGCGGCCACGGCGTCCGGGGTGACACCGCAGCACTGCCCGTCGGCGAGGAAGATCAGGTCGGGGTCGGCGTCGAGGACGTACTCGGCGGACAGCTGCGGGTAGGCGTCGGCTCCGGCGGCGTCGCCGATCGAACGCAGGCCGAGCATCGAGTAGATGCCGCCGATGAAGGTGCCGCCGGTGACGCTGTAGTAGGTGTCGTCGAGCTCGTGGTAGTAGGTCAGCGGGGCCGGGCGCGGGGGCAGCCCGGCGACGACCTCGTCGATGTCGCTGCGCATCGAGGCGACGAGTTCGGCCGCGTCGCCGACGTGCCCGGTGGCGGCGCCGAGCTGCTCCATCTGCGTGTACGCCTCGTCGAGGGTGGTGGCGGCGGGCAGCAGCAGCGTGGGGACGCCGGCCGCCTCGAGGCCGGAGACGAGGTCGCCGACGTCGTCCATGGCGACCACGAGGTCCGGTTCGTAGCCGAGCACGGCCTCGACGTTCGGCGAGTATCCGGACAGGGCGGTGACGGGCGCCTCCGCGGGGAAATCGGACTGGTCGTCGACCGCGACGACCTGGTCGCCGGCGCCGACGGCGTAGAGCATCTCGGTGGCGGTGGGGCTGAGGGAGACGATCGATCCGGGGACCGCGTCGAGGGTGATCGCGCCGTCGCCGGAGCCCACGGTGACCGGGAAGGTGCCGTCGCCGGACGACGCGGAGGCCGGGTCGGATCCGCCGCTCGAGCCGCACGAGGCGGCGAGCAGGGCGAGCGCGGCGAGTCCGGTAGCGAACAGCCGGCGGGCGGGCGCAGTGGGGGCAGGCACAGCCATCCTCCGTGAGGCGGAGGACGAAAACAGCACGGCTGCAACGGATCACCGTTGCGGCACGACACCGTCCTTCGTCCGAGGACCAGTACGTGACCGCCGCGCCGGCCGACCTGACTCGTCCGGCAGCGCGCTGCCGGCCTCACAGTTGCGGGACAGTGCCGGATTACACCGGACTTCACCGATACGCTGCGGCACCCCGCCGGCAAGCGGGGTCACCGCAGCGTATCGCAGGACGCCGGGTCCGGGGACGGCGGCCCGACGCCGTCTTCGACCGGTTCCCCACCCCGGTGACCCCATCGGAGGACGTCGACATCGTCAGTGCGCCGCGCCGCGCTTCTTCCGTTTCGGAATCAGGTGCGCGATCAGGACGATGATCGCGCCCACGACGAGCCCGACGAGTGCGGACGCCACGGTCCCGGCAGTCCAGGACAGCACACCGCCGAAGCCGCCGTGCACGAGATCGCCGAACCAGTGTTCGAGATCGTGGAGGCGGTCGGCCGGCCAATGGAATCCTGCCTCGCCGACGTTGACGAGCAGGATGTGGCCACCGACCCACAGCATCGCGGCGATCCCGACCACGGTGAGCACCGTCATCACCTTCGGCATCGCGGCCACGAGCCCCCGCCCGAATCGTCGGCTGAACGACGATCGGCGTCGGGCGAGCGACAGGCCCACGTCGTCCATCTTCACGATCAGCGCGACCGCGCCGTACACCAGGGCGGTGATGAGGATCGCGACGACGACGAGCACCAGCAGCCGGGTGAGGAACGGTTCGTCCTCGACCGACGCCAGGGAGATCACCATGATCTCGGCCGACAGGATGAGGTCGGTGCGGATCGCGCCGCTGACCATCGACTTCTCGAACTCCGGCCCGCTCTGCCCCGCAGTCGCGTCCTCGTCGTGGTGACCACCGGTGAGTGCTTCGTAGACCTTCTCGGCCCCCTCGTAGCACAGGTACAGACCACCGGCGATCAACAGGTAGGGCAGCGCCTGGGGCAGGAACTGGCTCAGGAGCATCGCCACCGGCAGGATGATCAGGAGCTTGTTGCGGATCGACCCGGTCGCGATCTTGCGGATGATCGGCAGTTCTCGATCGGGGGTGAACCCGTGCACATAGCGCGGGGTGACGGCGGTGTCGTCGACGACGACACCGGCCGCCTTGACCCCGGCCTTGCCGGCCGCGGCGCCGATATCGTCGATGGACGCCGCGGCCGCCTTCGTCAGTGCCGCGACGTCGTCCAACAGGGCGACGAGACCACCAGCCACGGGAACCTCCCACAGTTCGGCTGTGCAGAGCCGATCGAACGACACGCAGTTGCGGGTCGACTTGTACGTTACCGAAGCACACCCGACCGCCGAGCCGGCTCTCCTTCGGTGTCCGGTACGGCCGGTGTCATCGACTCGGCAGGCCCAGGGGGTCGGAGTCCGCGATGCCGGTACGGCCTCGACGTGGCTGTCGCCTCCGACGTGGCAGCGGGCTACTTCAGCGCCTGCTCGAAGTCCTCGAGCAGGTCCTCCGGATCCTCGAGCCCCACCGACAACCGGACCACACCGTCGGACAGGCCGATCGCCGCCCGGCCCTCCGGACCCATCGCCCGGTGCGTCGTCGTCGCGGGGTGGGTGATCAGCGACTTGGCGTCGCCGAGGTTGTTGGAGATGTCGACGATGCGCAGCCCGTCGAGCAGTTCGAACGCGCGCTTCTTGCCCTCGCCCTCCGGGGCGTCCAGCTCGAAGGTCACGACCGTGCCGCCGCCGCTCATCTGGGACCGCGCCAGGTCGTACTGCGGGTGCGACTCGAGGAACGGGTACTTGACCCACTTGATCGCGGCGTGGTCCTGGAGGAAGCGGGCGATCCGCCCGGCCGACTCCACCGAGTGCCGGATCCGCAGCGGCAGTGTCTCGAGGCCCTTGAGCAGGGTGTGGGCGTTGAACGGGCTCAGCGCCGGGCCGGTGTGCCGGATGAGCTGCTGCACCGGGCCGTCGATGTAGTCCTGCGGGCCGAGGATCGCCCCGCCGAGCACGCGGCCCTGGCCGTCGATGTGCTTGGTGCCCGAGTACACGACGATGTCGGCGCCGAGATCCAGGCTGCGCTGCAGCAGCGGCGTGGCGAAGACGTTGTCGAGCACCACCTTGGCACCGGCGGCGTGGGCCATCTCGGAGACCCGGCGCACGTCGACGAGGGTCTGCATCGGGTTCGACGGCGTCTCGAAGAAGACCGCGGTCGTGGGCACGGACAGCGCCTGTTCCCACTGGTCGAGGTCCTCGCCGTCGACGAACACCGTCTCCACGCCCCAGCGGGGCAGGATCTCGTTGCACACCACGAAGCAGGAGCCGAACAGGCTCCGGGCCGCGACCAGGCGATCACCCTTGCCGAGCAGCGCGGCGAGGGAGGTGAACACCGCCGACATGCCGGAGGCGGTGGCGTAGCAGCCCTCGGCGCCCTCGAGCAGCCGCAGCCGCTCCTCGAACATCTTCACGGTCGGGTTGCCGTACCGGGAGTAGACGAAGTGGTCCACGTCGCCCGTGAACGCCTGCTCCGCGGCCTCGGCCGATTCGTAGACGAAACCGGAATTGAGGTAGATCGCCTCGGAGGTCTCCTCGAATCCGGACCGCATGGTGCCGCCGCGCACGCCGAGCGTGGCGGGACGCACCGATGCCGGCAGCGGCCGCTCGAAGGCGCCGCCCCTGGGAATTGCGCTCACGACTGCCTCCACGGCAGGCCCGCGGCCCGCCAGCCCTCGGCTCCGCGATGCCTCTCGGCATCGAGGCCGCCTTCGAATCCTTCGACGATGTTGTACGACGGGGCCAGGCCCGCCGCGGTGGCCGCTTCCGCGGCCGCGATGGAACGCTGTCCCGAGCGACACAGGAACACGACCGGCCCGCCGGTCACGCCGGCGTCCTTCAGCTGCTCGACGAACCCCGCGTTGCGGGCACCGTCCGGGTAGCGCACCCACTCGACGAAGACGGTGCGGCGCCCGATGGGAGAGGTCTCGGGAACCCCCACGTATTTCCATTCGGCGTCGGTACGCACATCGACGAGCACGGCGTCCGGGTTCTCACGCAGCAGCTCCCACGCTTGCTGCGGCGTTATATCACCTGCGTAGCTCACCGCACCAGCTTTTCACAGTTCGCGGCGAGCCGACCAGGCGGGCGGGTGGCGCCGGTCCCCGATCAGAAGGTGCAGACCCGCCAGACGTCGTCGATCCGGACGAACTGCCACGTGGCGGTCTGCTCGTTCCCGTCGAACCGGGCGCGCACGTCGGCGGTTCCCCGGTCGCCGTCCGCCTCGACGTTCTCGACGCCCTCGAGCTGCACCTCGCCGTCCACGCCGGCCAGCGGGGCCCGGTCGGCAGGGAGCCCGTCGCAGCGCAAGCGGTCCTGCGCGGGGGCGTCACCGGCGTTGTGCGCGCGGACGTAGTCGTCGACCGTTCGCACGACGAGCTCGGTCCCGGAGGTGCTGCTGTCCGACGGCGACACCAGCTGGGCGACGAACACCCCGACGACGAGCACCACGATGATCGCGAGCGCCGCGAGGAACGGCGTCGCGCTGCTGCGGTCCGTTTCGTCCGGGTCGGGTTCGGGTGCGCGTTCGGCTGCCATGGGGCGATCCTAGGCCGCGCGGGCACGGCCCTCCGCGGGCGCATTTGCCCCAATAAACCCTCTCGAGGTAGGAATTGCCCATGGCCTCTACGCACCTCGTTCGACGTCTCGCCGTCGACCTGTGTCGAGTGAGCGCCCACATGTGTTGTCGCTGAAGCGATTTCTCGTCACGCCCGGTTTCGTCGCGCAGTTCCTGCCGCTCCCGCGTGCCCATGGCAGCCACCCCTGCCGGCTCCCTTCCTCAATTAAGCTGAACCACGTCCGTCCGCACACCGAAGAGGTAGTTGACCCCTGATGACCGATCAGACTCGTCCCCTTCGCGTCGCGATCGTCGGTGCCGGCCCCGCCGGTATCTACGCCGCCGATGCGCTCATGAAGTCCGACACCGAGGTCAGCATCGACCTGTTCGAGCGGATGCCCGCCCCGTTCGGTCTCATCCGTTACGGCGTGGCCCCGGACCATCCGCGCATCAAGGGCATCATCACCGCGCTGCACAAGGTGCTCGACAAGCCCCAGGTCCGGCTGCTCGGCAACCTCGACTACGGCACCGACATCACCCTCGAGGACCTGCGCCGCTTCTACGACGCGGTGATCTTCTCCACCGGCGCCAACGCCGACCGCGCCCTGAACATCCCCGGCATCGAACTCGACGGCAGCTACGGCGCCGCCGACTTCGTCTCCTGGTACGACGGCCACCCGGACGTGCCCCGCCACTGGCCGCTCGAGGCCGAGAAGGTCGCCGTGCTCGGCGTCGGCAACGTCGCCCTCGACATCGCCCGGGTGCTGGCCAAGACCGGCGACGAGCTGCTGCCGACGGAGATCCCCGCCAACGTCTACGAGGGCCTGAAGAACAACAAGGCCGTCGAGGTGCACGTGTTCGGCCGCCGCGGTCCCGCCCAGGCCAAGTTCACCCCGCTCGAGCTGCGTGAGCTCGACCACTCGCCCACCATCGAGGTCATCGTCGATCCCGAGGACATCGACTACGACGAGGGCTCGGAGGCGGCGCGCCGCAATTCCAAGCAAGTCGACATGGTGGCCAACACCCTGCAGGACTGGGCCATCCGCGACGTCGGCGACCGCCCGCACAAGCTGTTCCTGCACTTCTTCGAGTCCCCCACCGAGATCCTCGGCCAGGACGGCAAGGTCGTGGGCCTGCGCACCGAGCGCACCGAGCTCGACGGCACCGGCAACGTCCGCGGCACCGGCAAGTTCCGTGACTGGGAGGTCCAGGCCGTGTACCGGGCCGTGGGCTACCTGTCGCAGAACATCGCCAAGCTGCCGTTCGACGAGCAGGCCGGCACCGTGCCCAACGAGGCCGGACGCGTCGTCGCGGACGACGCCGCCGAGGGCACCGCCCGCTACCTGCAGGCGACCTACGTCACCGGCTGGATCAAGCGCGGCCCCGTGGGCCTGATCGGCCACACCAAGGGCGATGCGAACGAGACCGTCGCGAACCTGCTCGCCGACCGGGCGCAGGGGCTGCTCAATACCCCCGAGGACCCGTCCGAGGACGCGATCGTCGCCTTCCTCGAGGACAAGCAGCTGCCCTACACCACCTGGCAGGGCTGGTACCGCCTCGACGCGCACGAGCGCAGCCTCGGCGAGGCCGAAGGCCGCGAGCGCGTCAAGGTCGTCGAGCGCGAGGACATGTTCCGCGCCTCGGAGCCGCACAAGGCCTGACGCCACCCGCTCCCCCGCCGTGGCCGAATGTCACATCGTGTCGTTTGGATCGACACGATGTGACATTCGGCCACAGCCGTATCCGGAGGCTGCGACGTTCAGGTGAGCAGCACCGCGCCGAGCCACACACCGGCGGCGACGAGACCGCCGAGCAGCTCGACGAGGATCGACAGCGCCACCGCCTTCGTCGCATGCACGGTCGAGAGCCAGGCGTCGCGGTGGGTGCGGTGCCGCTGCACCTCGGACAGGTACGTGCCGAGCAGAAAACCGAGCAGCAGACCGATCACCGGGACGACGAAGAAGCCGACGATGCCGAGCAGACCGCCGGCGACGATCGAGCGGGTCGGCACCCCGGCGCGGCGCATCCGTCCTCCCGGCCACGTGTACTTCACGATGCCGGTGACCAGCAGGGCCGTCGTCGCGACGGCGAAGACCGTCCACGCGACGGTGCCGCCGGTGAGGACGGCCCACACCGCGATCGCCCCGAAGATCAGCAGGGTGCCCGGCAGGATCGGCACGACGATGCCGACGAGGCCGACGAGGATCGCGAGCCCGACGAGGACCTCCGCGCCGGCGGTCACGGCGCCACCGGCCGCACGCGCGATGCCGCCTCGACCGCGCGGGCCCGCGCGGTCTCGACGTCCGGGCCGGTCGACACCGCCACACCCATGCGACGACGGACGAACGACTCGGGCTTGCCGAACAGCCGCAGGTCGGTTTCGGGCACCGACAGCGCGTCGGCGACGCCCTCGAACGCGATGCCGGCGGCGTCGATGCCGCCGTAGATCACCGCCGACGCCCCGGGGGCGAGGAGCGCGGTGTCGACCGGCAGGCCCAGGATCGCGCGGGCGTGCAGCTCGAATTCGGAGTAGCGCTGCGAGCGCAGGGTCACCAGGCCGGTGTCGTGCGGGCGGGGGCTCACCTCGGAGAAGAACACGTCGTCGCCCGCGACGAACAGTTCGACGCCGAAGACGCCGCGGCCGCCGAGCGCGCCGGTCACCGTCGCCGCGATCTCCCGGGACCGGGCCAGGGCCCGCTCGCTCATCGGCTGGGGCTGCCAGGACTCGACGTAGTCGCCGGCGCGCTGCAGGTGCCCGATCGGTTCGCAGAAGAACGTCTCGACCTCCCCGGACGGCCCAACGGCGCGGACGGTGAGCTGGGTGATCTCGTACTCGAAGTCGACGAAGCCCTCGACGATGACCCGGCCGAGGTCGACGCGCCCGCCGGCGAGCGCATAGTCCCAGGCGGCGGCGATCTCGTCGGGGGTGCGGACCGTGGACTGGCCCTTGCCGGACGAGGACATCACCGGCTTGATCACGCACGGAAAGCCGACCTCGGCCGCGGCGGCGCGGACCTCGTCGAGGGATTCGGCGAAGCGGTACGGGGAGGTGGGCAACCCGAGTTCCTCGGCGGCGAGGCGGCGGATGCCCTCCCGGTTCATGGTCAGCCGGGTGGCGCGCGCGGTCGGGATCACCTCGGCGAGACCGCGTTCCTCGACGATCGCGAGCGCGTCGGTGGCGATCGCCTCGATCTCGGGCACGACCAGGTGGGGTCGTTCGGCCTCGACGAGCGCGAGCAGGGCCTGCGGGTCGCTCATGTCGACGGTGTGCGCGCGGTGCGCCACCTGGTGCCCCGGCGCGTTCGGGTACCGGTCCACCGCGATCACCTCGACACCGAGCCGTTGCAGCGCGACGACCACCTCCTTGCCGAGCTCACCTGCGCCGAGCAGCATGACGCGCAGGGCGCCGGGAGTGAGCGGGGTGCCGATTCGGGGTGAGACCATGAGGGGACTATATGTGCCCCGCAGGTCGCACCTGGAGGACGCGATGGACGTCGCAGAACCGAACCTCGAGTCGGACACCGGACGGTTCTTCACCACGGCCGGCGTCGACCCGGCCGACGAGGTGGACTGGCAGCGGCGCGACGCCCGCATCGTCCACCACGGCACCGGCGCGGTCGTGTTCGAGCAGCGCGACGTCGAGTTTCCCGCCGCCTGGTCGCAGATCGCCACCGACATCGTCACGCAAAAGTACTTCCGCGGCACCCTCGGCACCGAGGCGCGGGAACGCTCGCTGCGCGACGTCGTCGCCCGCATCGTGGACACGATCACCGCGTGGGGCGCGGCCGACGGTCACCTCGACGACCCGGAGGCCTTCGCCGCCGAGCTGACGTACCTGATCCTCACGCAGCGGGCGTCGTTCAACAGCCCCGTGTGGTTCAACATCGGGGTGCCCGACACCCCGCAGCAGGCCAGCGCGTGCTTCATCCTGTCGGTCGAGGACAGCATCGACTCGATCCTCGAGTGGTACCGCCAGGAGGCGGTGATCTTCAAGGGCGGGTCCGGGGCGGGCGTGAACCTGTCGCGCATTCGGTCGTCGACCGAACCGCTGGCGGGCGGGGGTACCGCGTCGGGTCCGGTGAGTTTCATGCGCGGCGCGGACGCGTCGGCGGGCACCATCAAGTCCGGCGGCAAGACGCGCCGGGCCGCGAAGATGGTGATCCTCGACGTCGACCATCCCGATATCGAGGAGTTCGTCGACTGCAAGGCGATCGAGGAACGCAAGGCGCGGGTGCTGGCCGCGGCCGGCTTCGACATGGGACTCGACGGTCGCGACATCCATTCGGTGCAGTACCAGAACGCCAACAACTCGGTGCGGGTGACCGACGAGTTCATGCAGGCCGTCGCCGACGGCGCCGAGTGGCCGCTGCGCGCGGTGACCACCGGGGCGACGGTGCGCACGGTGCCGGCCCGCGAACTGCTGCACCGCATCGCGGCCGCAGCGTGGGAGTGCGCCGATCCGGGCCTGCAGTTCGACACCACCATCAACCGCTGGCACACCGCGGCCGCGACGGGCCGGATCAACGGCTCGAATCCGTGCTCGGAGTACATGCATCTGGACGACTCGGCGTGCAACCTGGCGAGCCTGAACCTGCTGACGTTCCTGCGCGACGACGGCACGTTCGACGTCGCCGGGTTCCGGCACGCCGTCGCGGTCGTGCTCACCGGCCAGGAGATCCTCGTCGGCCGCGCCGACTATCCCACCGACCGCATCGCGCGGACCTCGCGCCGGTTCCGGCAACTCGGCCTCGGCTACGCCAATCTCGGGGCGTTGCTGATGGCCCTGGGGCTGCCGTACGACAGCGACGCCGGACGGGCGTACGCCGCGGCGCTCACCGCGCTCATGACCGGGCACGCGTACGCGGTGTCGGCACGGCTCGCGCGCCGGCTCGGGCCGTTCGACGGATTCGCCGAGAACCGGGAGCACACCCTCGCGGTGCTGGCCCGTCATCGCGGTGCCGTCGACGACATCGACGAACAGGTCGCACCCGCCGACGTTCTCGCCGCGGCGCGGGAGGACTGGGACACCGCGTGCGCCCTCGCCGCCGAACACGGGGTACGCAACAGCCAGGTGACGGTCCTCGCGCCGACCGGCACGATCGGCCTGGCCATGGACTGCGACACCACCGGCATCGAACCCGATCTGGCCCTGGTGAAGACGAAGAAGCTGGTGGGCGGCGGGACGCTGTCCATCGTCAATCGCACGGTGCCCCGGGCATTGTCGCGGCTCGGTTATCCCCCGGACAAGGTGGCCGAGCTGATCACCCACATCGACACGCACCGCACCGTCGTCGGCGCGCCGCAGTTGCGGCCCGAGCATCTGCCGGTGTTCGCTACGTCGATGGGAGACAACGTGATCGAGCCGCGCGGCCACGTCCTGATGATGGCCGCGGTGCAGCCGTTCCTGTCCGGCGCGATCTCGAAGACGGTCAACCTGCCGGAGTCGGCGACGGCGTCCGACATCGAGGAACTGTTTCTCGACGCGTGGCGGCTCGGGCTCAAGGCGATCGCGGTGTACCGCGACAACTGCAAACTGGGACAACCGTTGTCGGCCACGGCGGCCCCGGCCGCGACGGCCCCGGCGCCGCGGCGGGAACGGCTGCCCCGGCTGCGCCGGTCGCGCACCTTCGAGTTCCGCGTCGCGGACTGCAAGGGCTTCGTCACCGTCGGCCAGTACGACGACGGCCGTCCGGGCGAGATGTTCCTGCGGGTGGCCAAGCAGGGCTCGACCCTGGCCGGAATCATGGACGCGTTCTCGATGGCGGTCAGTTACGGCCTGCAGTACGGGGTTCCGTTGCGCACGTTCGTCAACGCGTTCACCAGCACCCGGTTCGAGCCGGCGGGCATCACCGACGATCCGGACCTCCGGATCGCGACGTCGATCCTGGACTACATCTTCCGGCGCCTGGCGGTGGAGTACCTCGACGCGGACGAGCGGGCCGAACTCGGCATCCGCACCGGTGCCGAGCGCAGCGCGCCCGTCTTCGACGACGCGGTGGCCGACACCCGGCAGGGTCGTGCGCGCCGAAGCGACGCGCCGTATTGCATGCAGTGCGGGGTGCAGATGCAGCGCTCGGGTTCCTGCCACGCCTGTCCGTCGTGCGGCAGCACCAGCGGGTGCAGCTGACGCGGTCGCGGTTGCGCCGAGGGGAACGTTGTCGCGGCATCACGCGAGTGGCGTCGACGAGAACCGCCCCCTCGCGGCCACGTCGGCCCTAGCCGGTGGCCTCCATCAGCGACAGCACGTTTCCGTGGGGGTCGCGGAACCACGCGACCCGCATGCCCTCGGGCGACGTCCACGCGTCGTGTTCGTCCTGGGCCATGCCGTTGTACCGGATGAATTCGACGCCCTTGGCGCGCAGCGCTTCGACGGTCTCGTTCAGGTTCGGTACCCGCCACCCCAGGGCGGTGTAACCGGTATCGGCGCGGGACTGCACCAGCGTCACCCGCACGGGCGAGCCGCCGCCCGCGTCCAGAATCAGCGTGAAGTGGTCCCGGGACAGCTTCTCGAAGCCGAGGGTGTCGACGTAGAACATCTCCGAGATGTCGAGATCGGTACTGGGCAGGAAGCTCACGAGCTGACCGCGGATCGTCATGGGAACCACTGTGCGCCTCACCCCGCGGCCAGGCAAGGTTGCGGCAACCCGTGCGTGGCGGGTCCGGGGTACTAGCATCTGCTCGTATGAGCACCTCCGAGATCGCGACCGTCCTGGCCTGGCACGACGCTGTCAATTCCAACGACATCGAGACCCTGCTGGCGTTGTCGAGCGACGACATCGTGCTCCCCACCGGGGACGACGACGAGGATCAGGGCCTCGACGAGCTGCGGGAGTGGGCGACGACGGCGGGCGTGACGTTCCGGCCCGGCCGGATGTTCGTGCACGAGGGGATCGTCGTGGTCGAGGAGACCGCCACGTGGGCGGCCGATCCGGAGCACCCGCGCAGTGAGGCGATCGCATTCCGGGTGGTGGGCGACCATGTCGTCTCGGTGTACCGGCACGACACCCTCGAGGAGGCGTTCGAGGCCACCCGGCTGAACGAGGGGGATCTCTACGAGGGATAGGCGACGTGCCGTGACCCCCGGCACATTCTAGCGATCGCTAAGGTAGCCTCCTCGTGGAATGGTCCCAACGCACCCCGAGTGAGGTTCGACGAGTGTCCGCTGAAGCTGTTGAGAAGAAGGGTCCGCTCGCGGGTATCCGCGTCGTCGAGTTCGCGGGACTCGGCCCCGGCCCGCACGCCGCCACCCTGCTCGCCGATCTCGGCGCCGACGTCGTGTGCGTGCAGCGGCCGGGCCTGATCCCGCCCGCCGGTCACCGCGACCAGATCCAGCGCGGCCGCCGCGTCGTCGAGGCCAACCTGAAGGATCCCGAGCAGGTCGAGAAGGTCCTCGGGCTGATCGAGCGCGCCGACGTCCTCATCGAGGGCTTCCGCCCGGGCGTGACCGAGCGCATGGGGCTCGGCCCGGACGTCGCGCTGGCCCGCAACCCGCGCCTGGTCTACGGGCGGATGACCGGCTGGGGCCAGGAGGGCCCGCTCGCCCACGCCGCCGGCCACGACATCAACTACATCTCCCTGACGGGCGTGCTGCACGCCATCGGGCGCAAGGGTGAGCGGCCGGTGCCGCCGCTGAACATGGTCGGCGACTTCGGCGGCGGCTCGATGTTCCTGATCTTCGGCATCCTCTCCGCCCTCGTCGAGCGCCAGAGTTCCGGCAAGGGGCAGGTCGTCGACGCCGCCATGGTCGACGGCGCACTGGCGCTCTCGCACATGATGTGGGCGTTCCGCGGCCGCGGCGTGTGGTCGGACGAGCGCGGTGTGAACCTCCTCGACACCGGCGCGCCGTTCTACGACGTGTACGAGACCGCCGACGGCAGGTACATGGCCGTCGGTTCCATCGAGCCGCAGTTCTACGCGCTGCTGCTGCAGGGCCTCGAGCTCGATCCGGCCGAGCTGCCGCAGCAGCTCGACACCTCGGCGTGGCCGCAGATGAAGAAGCTGTTCACCGAGAAGTTCCTGTCCAAGACCCGCGACGAATGGGCCGCGATCTTCGACGGCACCGACGCGTGCGTCTCCCCCGTGCTCACGTTCGGCGAGGCCCCGGCCAATCCGCACATCGCGGCCCGCGGCTCGCTGATCGAGCTCGACGGCGTCACCCAGCACGCCCCCGCGCCCCGGTTCTCCCGTACCCCGGCGGGCCCGCCGGCCCCGCCGGCCGGCGAGGCCACCGACGTCGACTCCGTCTGGCGCTAGGCAGCGGAGCTGCCGGTGTGTCCTTTGGGCTGCCCTGGCGACCCGAAGGACACACCGGCGCCGCAGGCGCCTACAGGAGGTGCACGGCGCCCGTATCGACCGCGTCCAGCAGGAACGCCGGGGACACGTCCGGGCGACCGGCGCGGCCCCTGCCCGCGGTGAGTTCGTCCGCGAGCCGGCGCGCGACGTCGAGCACGAGCGGGCCGCCGTCGGGCAGGAACCGGAGCAGACCTGCCTGTTCGCACCGCGCGGCGACGGAGGCCAGCAGGGTCGCCGCTTCCTCGTCGTGCCCGGCCGCGGCCAGGCAGGCCACCTCGAGCCGCTCCGCGCGCAGCAGCCTGCGCGCCCGGCGGCTGCCGCGCAGCAGTTGCACCCACTCGCCGGCCCACCGGCACGCCAGCTCGGTGTTCTCCGGCGTCGGATCGGCGAGCAGCCCCCGGATGGCCGTGGCCTCCTCGAGCTGCGCGGTCCACGCCGCCGTGCCGTGGTCGGGGCGCGGCCGCGTCCCGTAGGCGACCGGCTGCTGCCGCGGCGCAGACGGCAGCGGCCCGAGACCGAGCCGGACGCGTTCGTTCTCGACGGCCGCCGCGAGCCGCTCCAGGTTCATGGCGGCGGCCGCACGGGCGCCGTCCGCCAGTCGCGACACCACCGCCTCGCGGTCGCCGCGCACGGCCTTGAGCCGGGCACCGACGACGTACCGCGAGATCTTGAAATCCACGACACCGCCCTCCGAGCCGAGGGCGAAGCCGTCGTCGAGCAGCCGCTCGGCCTCGTCGAGCTCGCCCCGCTCGTAGAGCAGCTCACCGAGGATCGACCCGGCCAGCACCGCGGCCGACGAGTGCCGGCCGCTGCCGCGCCGCGCCGCGCGCAGTCCCGCGCGGAAATGCTCCTCGGCCCCGGCGACGTCGAGCTGTTCGACCGCGGCCAGCCCCAGCAGGGCGCGGGCGTGCATGGTGTTGTAGGGGCCCTCGTTGAGTTCGTGGTACGGCTGCGCCACCTGCTGCAGCCGAACCACCTCGTCGTAGTCGGCCCGGTAGACCGCGGCGAACGTGGCGACGTTGAGCCCGGACGAGATCACCAGCGGCGGCAGTGTGGCGGCGCGGGCCAGGCAGTGCTCGACGAGATCGTCGGCGCGCTCCAGGCGGTCGCAGCGCAGGGCGACGATGCTGCGCACGACCTCCACCTCGACGGCGATGTCGGCCGCCTCCTCGGCGTTCACACCGTCGGCCGCGACCGCCGCCTCCACCACGTCCAGCGCGTGCAGCGCCGGCGCCGAGCGGTGCAGCAGGATGTTCCCCCAGGCGATCGACAGCTGCAGGCGGATCCGGCCCGCCACGGCGCGGCGCGGCAGCTTGGCGACGAGCCCGAGCAGCGTGGTGGCGTGCCCGTGCTCGATCATCCGGCGCCCGTTCTTCTCGACGAGGTCGACGGCGCGGTCCTCGTCGCCCGCGGCGAGGGCGTGGTCGACCGCCTCGCCGACCATCGCATGGCCCTCGTACCACTCGGACGCGGTCCGGTGCAGGGCCGGGACGCGCTCCGGGTGCTCGCGTTCGAGCCGCTGCCGGAGGAACTCGGCGAACAACGGCTGATATCCGAACCAGCGGCCGTCCTCGTCGATCCGGTGCAGGAACAGGTCCCGGTCCTCGAGGTCCTCGAGCAGGGCCTGACCACGTTCGTGCCCGGTGAGCGCGGTGGCGAGGCTGCCGCAGATGCGTTCGGTCACCGCGGTGGTGAGCAGGAACTCGACGTCGTCCGGGGGCAGCGACTCGAGCACGTTCTCGGCGAGGAAGTCGCCGATCGCCCGGTGCCGGCCGGACAGGTGGGAGATCAGTTCCCCGGGGTCCTCGCGTCCGCGCAGCGACACCGCCGCGAGCTGCAACGCGGCCGCCCACCCGTCGGTGGCGGCGGTCAGGTCGGCGACCTCGTCGTCGTCGAGGTCCAGCCCGGCGAGGTCGACGAGGAAGGTCCGCGCCTCGGACTCGTCGAATCGCAATGCCTCGTAGTCGATTTCGACGAGCTCGTCGCGCACCCGCATCCGGCTCGTCGGCAGTCCCGCGCGGGTCCGGCCGACCACCACGAGCTGCATGTGGTGGCAGCCGTTGTCGAGCAGGAAGGCCATCGCGGCGATCGTCGCGGGGTCGTCGACCCGATGCCAGTCGTCGATGATGACGACGAGTCGTTCACCGGCCCTGTGGATCTCGTCGATGAGTGAGGTGAGCACGTAACGTTCGGCCTCGTCGCCGTGTTCGTCGAGCACCTGGCCGAGCTCGCGGGCCAGCGAGGGCCGCACCTGCCGGATCGACTCGACGAGGTGGGCCAGGAACCACACCACGTTGTTGTCGTCGTGGTCGACGTTGAGCCAGGCGACGGGCACGTTCCTCTCGGTGAGCGCGTAGCGCCACTGCAGGGCCAGCATGGTCTTGCCGAATCCCGGCGGGGAGTGGATGACGGTCAGTTTCCGGCGCTGCTCCGTGTCGAGGACGGCGAGCAGGCGCCGTCGCGGCACGAGCCGGCGTGTGGTCGACGGCGGACGGAACCGGGTCGCCGGCACCGGCGGGGTGGTGGCGCGCACGCCGGACCGGTAGGTGCTCCGCCGCTCCGACACGGACGGCGACGGAGGGTGACCGGGCTCCGAGCCCGGCTCGAGTTCCCCGGCTACCGGCAGCTCGTCCACCGGCAGACCCTCGTCGGCCTGCACCTCGCGCAGCAGCTCCCCGAACTCGGCGGCGGTCGCGGGCCGGACCTGCGGGTCCACCGACATGGAACGCTCGATCGCCGAGGACAATCCGTCCGGGACGCCCTGCTCGCGCAGGTCCGGAACGGGCTGGGTGGTCACCCGCACGAACTGCGCCACGACCCGCTCGCCGCTGCGCCGTTCGAATGCCGCGTGCCCGGTCAGCGCGCAGAACAGCGTGGCGCCGAGGCTGTAGACGTCCGATGCGGGGGTGGGCACGCGGCCGCTGAGCACCTCCGGGGCCGTGAACGCCGGCGACCCGGTCACCTCACCCGTCACCGTCTCGAAGCCCCCGCTGATGCGGGCGATCCCGAAGTCCGTGAGCTGCGGCTCGCCGAACTCGGTGAGCAGGATGTTGGCCGGCTTGACGTCGCGGTGCAGGATGCCGACGCGGTGGCCGGTCTCGAGGGCGCCGGCCAGCTTGATGCCGATCCGCACCACCTCGGCCCACGGGATGGGCCCGGAGCGGCGCAGTTGCGCGTCGAGCGAGTCGCGCGGGTGGTACTGCATCACGAGGTACGGGCGCCCGGATTCGGTGGTGCCGACCTGCAGGACGTTGACGATGTTGGGATGCCCGGACAGCCGTCCCATGGCGCGCTGCTCACGCAGGAAACGCTCGAGGTTGTCTGTGTCCATGTGGGAGGTGAGGACCTTCACCGCGACCGGGCGATCGAGTGCGGTCTCGTAGCAGCGGTAGACGACACCGAATCCGCCGCGCCCGATCTCCCGCGCGTCGTCGAACCCGGCGGCGGCGAGTTCGGCAGCGAGGTCGAACCCGATGTCGCGCTGCGTCGCGTACGGATCCTTTTCGGCCACAGTCGTTCTCGCATCCGTCCGAAGTGGCGGCTCGCGGACGGCCACAACGGCGTGACCGCCCGTGCGTACCCCTCGAGCATAACGCCGCGGACCGGTTCCCGGGCCCCGTCCGGCCACCTCCGAATCAGACCACGAGGTGTGGTTCCGCGAGGTCCCGGCCGCGGGCGAGCGCGTCGTACGCCGACGCCACGGACGCCACCGCCCGGCGCACCTCGTCGACCTCCCGCGCGTACGGCAGCCGGAGGAAGCGCTCGAACGCGCCTTCCACGCCGAACCTCGGGCCGGCGGCGAGGACCACACCGTGATTCGGGGCGGTCGCCGCGAGGGCCGTCGACACCGGCGTGGGCATCCGCACCCACAGCGACATCCCGCCCGGCCCCACCGTGTACTTCCAGTCGGGCAGGTGCTCGCCGAGCGCGCCGAGCATCGCCGCCCGGCGGCGGCGCAGCTGTCCACGCCGCCGCTCGAGCAGGTCTTCGACGTCGCCGAGCAGGTGCGCCGCGGCGAGCTGCTCCATCACCGGCGTGCCGAGGTCGACGGCGGAGCGTGCCCCCACGAGCCGCGTGATCAGGGACCGGTCGGCACGGATCCAGCCCACCCGGAGCCCGCCCCACAGGGACTTCCCGGTGGATCCCACCGTCACGACGGACCGATCCGCGCCGTACGAGGCGACCGCGGGGGGTGGTGGGGTGTCCAGCCACAGGTCCACCATCGTCTCGTCCACGACGAGCGTCATGCGGGTCTCCTGGGCGATCCGGACGAGTTCGGCCCGGCCCTGTGCGCCCATGCACAGCCCGGTGGGGCTGTGGAAGTCCGGGATCAGGAACGCCATTCGCGCCGCCGTCTGCCGCGCGGCGCTGCGCAGGCCCTCGAGGTCCCAGCCGGCGTCGGCGCCGCCCTCGGGCCGCACCGGCACCACGACCGGCCGCGCCCCGTGCCGCCGGATCGCCTCGAGCGCATTGGGATACGTCGGATGGTCGACGATCACGCGGTCGCCGGCGTCGGTGAGCACGCCGAGCAGCAGGCGCAGCGCGTGCTGCGCGCCGGAGGTGACCATGATCTGGTCGGCGTCCGTGGGCAGCCCCCGCTCCCGGTAGCGCCGGGCGATGACCTCGCGCAGCGGGGCAACGCCGATCGGCTCCATGCCGTGCGAGTCGAGGTAGGCCGGCACCGAGCGCAACGCGGCCGCGTAGGCGGACTCGATCTCGGCGGCGGGCGCGGGCATGGACGCGTAGCTCAGATCCACGGTCTCGGGCGCCCGGGCGGGACCGGGACCGCCCGCCCGCGCCGGGGCGGCGGTCCGGCCCGACGGCAGCGCGACGGTGCTGCGCGCGCCCTGCCGGCTGCGCAGGTAGCCGGCCTCGCGCAGCGCCGTGTACGCGGAGGTGATAGTGGTGCGGCTCAGGGCCAGCGCGGCGGCGAGCTCGCGTTCGCTGGGCAGCGCCACCCCCAGGGGGACGCGGCCGTCGTGCACCAGCAGGCGGATTCCGTCCGCGAGGGCCCGGTACGCGGGCCGCCGATCGGCGGTGTCCTGCCAGTTGCCGAGGTCGCGGGCCAGGGAGCCGGCGCCGATCGCACGCGTGATCACCGGTCCAGTATCGCAGTCCAGTCGGTGAAGTGGTCGCCTGTCCCCGGTCCAGTCCATACTGACGACGTGACCACCCTCGGCTACACCCTCTTCGACACCGCCGTCGGCACGTGCGGGCTCGTGTGGTCTGCAGCCGGCATCGTCGGCCTGCAACTGCCCGAGACCGCACCCGAGCCGACGCGCGACGAACTGCTCGAGCGGTTCCCGGACGCGGTCGAGCGCCCGGCCCCGGCCGCGGTGCAGCCCGTGATCGAGGCCGTCACCGCGCATCTCGCCGGCGCCCCGGACGACCTGCGCTGGGTTCCGGTCGACTACCAGAACGTGTCCGAATTCGACACCGCGGTCTACGAGTTCGCGCGCACGATCGGCCCCGGGACGGTGGCGACCTACGGCGAGGTCGCCACCCGGATCGGCCGGCCGGCCGGAGCGCAGGCCGTCGGACAGGCCTTGGGACGCAACCCCGTTCCGCTCGTCGTGCCGTGCCACCGGATCCTCGCCGCGGGCGGCGGCATCGGCGGCTTCTCCGCACCCGGAAGCACCGTCACGAAGCGGGAGCTGCTCGCGCTCGAGCACGCCCCCGGCTTCGACGATCCGACCCTGTTCTGACGGGCAGCCGCAGCGGGTTTCAGCCCAGGATGTCGCGCCGCACGATCGTCTGGTCGCGGCCCGGGCCGACGCCGATGCACGACATGCGCGCGCCCGAAAGCTCCTCGAGCCGCAGCACGTAGTTCTGTGCGTTCTTCGGCAGGTCCTCGAAGGTGCGGGCGTCGGAGATGTCCTCCCACCAGCCGGGCATCTCCTCGTAGATCGGCGTGGCGTGGTGGATGTCGGTCTGCGTCATCGGCATTTCGTCGACGCGGACCCCGTCCACCTCGTAGCCGACGCAGATCGGCACGGTCTCGAGGCTCGACAGCACGTCGAGCTTGGTGAGGAAGAAGTCGGTGATGCCGTTGACGCGGGTCGCGTAGCGGGCGATCACGGCGTCGAACCAGCCGCAGCGCCGGGCCCGGCCGGTGGTGACGCCGACCTCGCCGCCGGTCTTGGCCAGGTAGGCGCCGTGCTCGTCGAACAGTTCGGTCGGGAACGGGCCCGAACCGACGCGGGTGGTGTAGGCCTTGAGAATGCCGAGCACCGTACCGATCCGGTTGGGGCCGATGCCCGACCCGACCGCCGCGCCGCCGGCCGTGGGGTTCGACGACGTCACGTACGGGTAGGTGCCGTGGTCGACGTCGAGCAGCGTGCCCTGCGAGCCTTCGAGCAGCACCGTCTCGCCGGCCTCGAGGGCCAGGTTCAGGCGCAGCCGGGTGTCGGCGATGCGATGCTTGAAGCCCTCCGCCTGACCGAGCACCTCGTCGACGACCTGCTGCGGGTCGAGGGCCTTGCGGTTGTAGATCTTCGACAGCACCTGGTTCTTGAACTCCAGGGCGGCCTCGACCTTGTGGGTGAGGATCTTCTCGTCGAGGACGTCGGCGACGCGGACGCCCACGCGGGCGATCTTGTCCTGGTAGCACGGGCCGATGCCGCGGCCGGTGGTGCCGATCTTCTTGGCGCCGAGGAAGCGTTCGGTGACCTTGTCGATGGCCACGTGGTACGGCATGATCAGGTGCGCGTCGGCGCTGAGCAGCAGGTTCGTGGTATCGACCCCGCGGTTCTCGAGACCGGCCAGCTCGTCGAGCAGCACGCCCGGGTCCACGACCACTCCGTTGCCGATCACGTTGGTGACGCCGGGAGTGAGGATGCCGGAAGGGATCAGGTGCAGCGCGAAATTCTCCCCGTTGGGGAGGACGACGGTATGGCCGGCGTTGTTGCCCCCCTGGTAGCGCACCACCCACTGCACCCGGCCACCGAGCAGATCGGTGGCCTTGCCCTTGCCCTCGTCGCCCCACTGGGCGCCGATCAGGACGATTGCCGGCATTTCGCTGTCTCCTAGGGTGTCGACGTGCGGGCGCCCTCCGCCTGCAGGGTTCTGCCGTCACAGAACAGAAGCCGGGGGGACAGTCTAGCGGACCACGTCCGCGGCGCTGCCTCCGGCGTCCGCCGGTCGCCGCCCCGCCTGTGGCGGGGACCGAGAATCCGCCCGACTCACCGTGCCACGTTCGGGCGCCCGGCGGCGGGGCCCGTCGTGACTAGAGTGAACGGAGCATCGTCGGCCGCGAGAGGAGTGCTCTTGACCCCCGTTGTGCTCAAGTGCGGTGACGCCCCGCTGCCGTTGACATTGACGTCCCTGACCACGTTGACCGCCCCCGTGCTTCCCGGCAAGGACGACTTCGAGGACGTGTTCGCGCATCTCGAGTCGGTCGAGGATCCCCGGCTCGTGGTGGTGGGCGGGGATGCCGCCTTCGCCGCGGCGCTGACCCGGATGATGCGCACGGAGCGGCTCGGCATCGAACTGGCCTACGTGCCCGAGCGGCGCACCCCGGCCGCCGAGGCCTACGGGCTGCGGTTCGGGTCCAAGGCCGCGACCGTCGCCCTGCAGGGCGTGGCCCGGCCGGTGCCGCTCATCCGCGACGACGCCGGCATCGCCCTCGTCGGGCGTGCCCTCGTCGAGGGTGAGGTCGGCGAGCTCGTCGGCGAGGCGTATGTGGACGACACCCGCCTGTTCAGCGGGGTCGCCCCGGGCGTGCGGATCGAGCCGATCCCCGACATGCCGGGACTGCGGGCCGCGATCGACCGGCCGCGCTGGTTCGGCGGCTACCGCTGGGTGACCGGACGCGCCGTCCAGCTCGGCTCGCCCGGCGCCCTGCTCACCCGCGACGGGGTGGCCAATCCCCGGGCGGTGAAGCGGTCCACGTTCTACCGGCACGAGCACAAGTGGAAGCTGGTGCGCTGAGCCGTCCGCTCACACCGCTGCACCACGAGAGCCGTTCGCGCAGAACGACTGTCGCTTTCGATCCGACGTCACGAGTTGCACCGGGCCAGCGTCTCGCCGGCGCCGCGGAGGGCGGCCCGCAACGACCGCGGGGCCACGACCTCGACCCCGCCGCCGAGGGCGAGGAGCTGGTCGAGCGCCACCTCCTCGGCCTCGAGCAGCAGGTCCACCCGAACCCGCCCGTCCGCGTCCGGCGGGCCCGGCTCGACGGCGGCGGCGTCGGCGCCCACCACGCGGGGCAGGCGCCGCCACGCGGCCGGGGTGAGGCGGACCGTGCAGGCGAACGTGCGCAGGGCCCGGTCGAACTCCGCCGCGGACGCCGCCCAGTAGGCGGGCAGGTCGAATCCGCCGGGGCGGTGCGCGGGAGCGTCGAGCACGTCGGCGGACGCGATGCGCCCGACGCGGTAGGTGCGGACGTGACCGGTGTGGGCGGCGACGAGGTACCAGACCCCGGCCTTGGCGACGAGCCCGAGCGGGTCGAGGGTGCGGGCCACGGTCCGGCCGCCGCGCCGGTAGCGGATGTGCAGGCGACGCTCGTCGAACACGGCGGACGCGACCCCCGGCAGGTGCGTGTTGTCGCCCGGTGCGGCGAACCAGCCTGGGACGTCGACGTGTACCCGGTCGCGCCACGCCTGGGCGGCGCTGCGCAGGGTGACCGGCATGGACCCGAGCAGCTTGCCGCGTGCCGCCTCGAGCTCCACCCCGAGGTCGGCGGCGAGGGTGGGCACCCCCAGCAGCATCAGCGCGGCGCTCTCGTCGCTGGTGAGCCCGCTCAGCCGGGACTGCCACCCGTCGAGCAGGCGGATGCCGCCACCCGGTCCGCTCTCGGTCCACACCGGGACCCCCGCGGCGGACAGGGCACCGACGTCGCGGTACACGGTGCGCACCGACACGCCGAGGTCGTCCGCGAGTTGCCGCGCGGTCAGGCCCGCGCTGCCCTGGAGCCGGAGCATCATCGCGAGCAGACGTGCCGATCGCATGTCCGCAGCCTACGCGGAAATCGCTGACATCGGATGTCAGTGATACGGGGGCATGCTGGGTCCATGACCACATGGGACGAGTTCTCCGAGCAGGCACCGGATCTGGCGAAGGCGATCGCCGCACGACTGCAGGCGCACAAGCATCACGTCCTGGCGACGGTGCGACGGGACGGGTCGCCCCGTGTCAGCGGGACGGAGGTCGAGATCGTCGGCGGCCGGCTGGTGCTCGGCTCGATGCCCGGCGCGCGGAAAGCGCGCGATCTGCAGCGCGATCCGCGCTACGCCCTGCATTCGAATCCCGGGCACCACTCGATGACAGGGGGCGACGCGAAGGTCGCCGGCCGGGCCCGGGAGTTGCACGACGAGGAGAAGGCAGCCGTGCTCGCCGCCTACCCGGAGGAGGTGCCGCCGGGACCGATGCACGTGTTCGAACTCGGCCTGGCCGAGGCGGTGCTCACGTCGGTGGACGGGGAGCACCTGTACGTGGACCTGTGGCGGCCCGGTGCCGCGGTCGAACGCTTCACCCGCTGACCGGCCGGAGCTGCCGTTTCGACCCGCCGGTCGGCCCGGCATGCCGAGGGAGTTCGGCGCCCCGGGCTGTCGAGTTCAACCCGGGGCACCTTGACCGGCCCGCATCCGGACTACGAGACGGCCCTGAACCGTTGTGCCCGCTGACGTGCGGTCGAAACCTCCGGCCCCGAATACGTCCGTCCGCCGCACGCCGGGCCTCCGCCCTCGTCGCCTCCTCGGGCGAGGTGTGGGATGCCCGCCGAACGGGTAGCCGCCGGTCGTGGCCTGCCACCCGCGCGTGGCCGGCCGTGAAGGTCGTCACGGGGAGGTTGGGAGCATGATTCGAGTGGCCTCGGTGCCCGCGTCGCACGTCTACGTCCGGCACCTCGCCGGACCGAACGGGGACGACGAGGTGGTCCGGCTTCCCGATCCGGTGCCCGCAGACGGACGTAAGGTGCCGGGCGGATGGTGGCCTCCGCTCATGCTCGAGCCGGGATGGATCGCCGCCAACCACACCGAGTTCGACGTGTTCCACGTCCACTTCGGTTTCGACGCGATCGAACCGGAGGCCCTGCAGGATGTGGTCGCGGAACTTGCCGACCACGACATCCCGCTCGTCTACACCGTGCACGACCTGCGCAACCCGCATCATCCCACGCCGGGCACCCACCACAAGCAGCTCGACGTCCTGATCCCCGCTGCCACCGAACTGATCACGCTCACCGAGGGCGCCGCCGAACGCGTCGAGGCGACGTGGGGCCGCGCCCCCACCGTCCTGCCCCATCCGCACGTGGTCGAACGACCCTGGTTCGCGCGCGCGTCCCGGTCGCCGGACGAGCCGTTCGTCGTCGGGGTGCACGCGAAGAGCCTGCGCGCCAACATGGACGTCTTCCCCGTCCTCGACACCCTGGCCCGCACCGTGCGGGATCTGCCCGGCGCGCAGCTGCGGATCAACGTCCACGACGAGGTCTTCGATCCGGACAACCACTGGTACGCCCCCGAGGCCGGGGCGAAGATCCTCGCCTTCGGCGACCGGCCGGGGGTCGACGTGCGCGTGCACAGGTACTTCTCCGACGACGAGTTGTGGGAGTATCTGTCCTCGCTGTCGGTGTCCGTCCTGCCGTACCGGTTCGGCACCCATTCCGGCTGGCTCGAGGCCTGTCACGATCTCGGCACGGCGGTGATCGCCCCGAGTTGCGGCTTCTACCACCAGCAACGGCCATGTCAGGTGTTCACCTACGACGAGCAGTCCTTCGACCCGGATTCCCTGGCCGATTCGGTACGCGCCCTGTATCACAGCGGCCGGCGGCCCCACAGCGACTGGACGCAGCGAATGTTCGAGCGCCGTTTCCTGGCCCAGGCGCACCGCACGATCTACGAACGGGCACTGTCGTGATCGACCGTCCGCTGCGCATCGCCCTCATCGCGTCCCACCGTTTCCCCGTCGCACAGCCCTTCGCCGGGGGACTCGAGGCCCACGTATGGCACCTGACCCGGGCGCTCGGCGCCGAGGGGCACCGGGTGACGCTGTTCGCTGCCGCCGGCTCCGACGTCACGCTGCCCGCCTCGTTCCTCGAGGTGCGCACCTTCACCCCCAGCCCCGCGGCCCGCAGCGACGTGTCGATGCCGCCGGAAACGTTCCTCGACGCCCATCACGCCTACCTGTCCCTGCTGCTGGAACTGGCCGGCCCGCTCGCCGGTTCGTTCGACGTGATCCACAACCACAGCCTTCACTACCTGCCGCCGGCGATGGCCGCGACGCTGCGCACCCCGATGCTGACCACCCTGCACACCCCGCCGACGCCGTGGCTCGAGTCGGCGCTCGCCGTCCCCGGCGGCGGCCCGGCCCACTTCGCGGCCGTCAGCAGGCACACCGCGGCGGCCTGGGCGCACGCGGTCACCGCGCCGATCACCGTCGTGCCGAACGGTGTCGACCTCGGGACGTGGCCACCGGGCCCGGGTGGGCCGTCGCTGATCTGGTTCGGCCGCTTGGTCCCCGAGAAGGGCGCCCACCTGGCGATCAAGGCGGCCCGGCGCGCGGGAATGCACCTGCGGCTCGCCGGTCCGGTCAGCGACGAGGACTACTTCACCCGGCACATCGCCCCGCACCTCGACGACGGCGTCACCTATCTCGGCCACCTGCCGCAGCAGGAACTCGCGGCCGCGGTGGGCCGGTCGGCCGCCACCCTGGTCACTCCGCAGTGGGACGAGCCGTACGGACTCGTCGTGGCCGAGTCCCTCGCGTGCGGCACACCCGTCGTCGCCTTCGCGCGCGGCGGCATCCCCGAGGTGCTCGACCGGCGCAGCGGCTGCCTCGTCGCTCCCGACGACGTGGCCGCGCTGGCGGCGGTCGTACCTCAAGCGGTCCGGCTGTCCCGGCGCGACGCCCGTCGGCGCGCCGAGACGTTCTGTTCGGAACGCACCATGGTGGACTCCTATCTCGGTCTGTACCGCCGCCTGTGCACGGCGCCCGCCCGCACCGGCCCGATCGTCCGGCGGTGCCCGGCGTGATCGGCTACTACATCCACCACCACGGGCACGGGCACCGCACCCGCGCGGCCTCGATCTGTGCCCGCACGCGCGAACCCGTGACCGCCCTGTGCTCGGCCCCACTGGGCCGCTTCGCGGACGTCTTCGCCGACATCGTGGAACTGCCCCGCGACGACGAGGCCAGCGACACCGCCGAGGATCCCACCGCCGGCGGGCTGCTGCACTGGGTCCCCCGGCACGACCGCGGCCTGCGCGAGCGGATGGCGGCACTGGCGCACTGGGTTGCCACGGCCCGGCCCCGGCTGCTGGTGGTCGACGTGTCGGTCGAAGTCGCGGTGTTCGCCCGGCTGTTGGGCGTTCCCGTCGTGGTCGTGGCGATGCCGGGCGAGCGCACCGACACGCCGCACCGGCTGGGATACCGCGCGGCCGAGCACATCGTCGCCGCGTGGCCGCGGGAGGTGTACGACCCGGCGTACCTGCGTCCGTACGCGGACAAGGCCACGTACGTCGGCGGCATCAGCCGCTTCGACGGCCGTCCCGTCGCGGACTCCGGGCCCGGCGACCGGCCCCGGGTCCTGGTCCTGAGCGGAAGCGGCGGCTCCTCCCTTCCGGCCCGGCACCTGCGCGACCTCGCCGACCGTCATCCCGGCTACGAGTGGGACGGCCTCGGCATGCCGGACGGACCGTGGACGGACGATCCGTGGCCTGCCCTGAGCCGCGCCGACGTCGTCGTCGGCCACGCCGGGCAGAACACCGTCGCCGACATCGCCGCCGCGCGCCGCCCGGCGATCATCGTCGCCGAGCCCCGGCCGTACGACGAGCAGTGCGCCACCGCCGACGCGCTCGGCCGGGCCGGGCTGGCGGTAACCCTGCCGGCCTGGCCGCACCCCGACGACTGGCCGAAGTTGCTGCGCCGGGCGCGGCGGCTCGACCCTGCGCAGTGGTCCCGGTGGCGCACCGAGGGGTCCGCGGCGCGCGCCGCCGCGGCGCTCGAGGAGGTCGCCGCGAAGGTCGCGCCGCGATGAAGACGACCGTGATCACCCTCGTCGCCGGCCGGCACGCGCACCTTCGGCTGCAGCTGCGCGGCCTGGCCCGCAGCGAGCGGGCCCCGGACGACCACGTGGTGGTCTCGATGGGTGACCCGGGCGTCGCGCCCCTGATCGAGTCGGAGGGCTATTCCGCTCACACGGAATGGCTGCCCACCGCCGGTGGGCCGTTGCCCCCACCCGCCAGCGGGCCGTTGCCCCCTCCCGCCCGCGGGCCGTTGCCCCCTCCCGCCCGCGGGCCGTTGCCACTGTCCGCCGCCCGCAATCTCGGCGCCGAACGCGCCCTGGCCCGCGGCGCCGACCTGCTGGTGTTCCTCGATGTCGATTGCATCCCCTCCGCCGGCCTGCTGGGACTGTACGAGCGGGCCGCGAGCAATCCCCGGCACCGCGACGCGCTGCTGTGCGGCCCGGTGACCTACCTGCCGCCGCCGGGGCCCGGCGGATACGACCTCACCCGCCTCGGCCGGAACGTGCACCCGCACCCCGCGCGGCCGGACCCGCCCGCCGGCACGATCCACGTCGGTGACGAATACGACCTGTTCTGGTCCCTGTCGTTCGCGACGACCCGCGAGACATGGACGGCCGTCGGTGGCTTCTGCACGGACTACATCGGATACGGCGGTGAGGACACCGACTTCGCCCAGCGCGCCGCGCGGGCCGGGGTGGGTCTGCGCTGGATCGGCGGCGCGCACGCCTTCCATCAGCACCATCCGGTCTCCGACCCGCCCGTCGAGCATATGCACGAAATCCTTTACAACGCAGCCGTTTTCCACCGACACTGGGGGCGCTGGCCGATGACCGGGTGGCTTGCGCGGTTCGCCGAGGCGGGCCTGGCCCGATACGACGCCGCCACGGACCGGTGGGTGGCCACCCGCGCACGCCGAGACCTGACGCGTCCCGGCCGATGTTTGGGAACGGACGTGCGCGGCAACTCGGTCGAGACGTGAACGTCACCCGTCTCGACCGAACGGAGCATCGCAGTGTTCGAGAAGAATCCGCCGGTTCCCGGCTCGCCCGCCGGTTTCGAGGTCCCAGTCGAGGAACCCACCACCCCGACGGACCCGCCACCGGCCAAGCCCGACCAGCGTGAACCCATCCCGGTCACTGCCACCGGCACCCCCGAAGACCTGCCCGACGGCGCGCGCGGGCCCCAGGGCCGGTACCTCACCACCGCGCAGGGCGCGCGGCTGACGGACACCGACCATTCCCTCAAGGCCGGTCGTCGCGGCCCCACCCTGCTGCAGGACCACCACTTCCGCGAGAAGATCACCCACTTCGACCATGAGCGCATCCCCGAGCGGGCGGTGCACGCCCGCGGCGCCGCGGCCCACGGCGTCTTCCAGGCCAACGGCGCCGCCTCGAAGATCACCCGTGCCGGGTTCCTGCAGAAGGGCGCCGAGACGCCCGTGTTCGTCCGCTTCTCGACCGTGCTCGGCTCGCGCGGCTCCGCCGACACCGTCCGCGACACGCGCGGCTTCGCGACGAAGTTCTACAGCGAGGAGGGCACGTTCGACCTGGTCGGGAACAACATCCCGGTGTTCTTCATCCAGGACGCGATCAAGTTCCCCGACGTCGTCCACGCGGCCAAACCGCACCCGGACCGGGAGATCCCGCAGGCGCAGAGCGCACACGACACGTTCTGGGACTTCGTCTCGCTCCACACCGAGGCCACCGCCCACACCCTGTGGAACATGTCCGACCGCGGCATCCCCCGCTCCTACCGGATGATGGAGGGCTTCGGCGTCCACACCTTCCGCATGGTCAACGCCGACGGTGAGACGTCGCTGGTGAAGTTCCACTGGAAGCCGCGCCTGGGGGTGCACTCGCTGGTGTGGGAGGAGGCGCAGCTGCTCGGCGGCATCGACCCGGACTTCCACCGCCGCGACCTCGCCGACGCGATCGAGGCCGGGGCCTATCCGGAGTGGGATCTGGGCGTGCAGGTCTTCCCCGACACCCCGGAGCAGACGTTCGAGGGCATCGACCTGCTCGATCCCACCAAGATCGTCCCCGAGGAGCTCGCGCCGGTCCAGCTGATCGGGACGATGCAGCTCAACGCCAACCCGACCAACTTCTTCGCCGAGACCGAACAGGTGGCCTTCCACCCCGGGCACCTCGTGCCGGGTATCGACGTCACCGACGACCCGCTGCTGCAGGGCCGGCTGTTCTCCTACCTCGACACCCAGATCAGCCGGCTCGGCGGGCCCAACTTCGGTCAGCTGCCCATCAACCGGCCGCATGCGCCCGTCAACGACATGCTGCGCGACGGCATGCACCAGACCGGTATTCATCCCGGGGCGGCCCCGTACCGGCCCAACTCGCTCGGGGCCGGCTGCCCGTTCCTGGCCGGCGCCGAGGAGGCCGCGTTCATCGACGTGCCGGCACCTATCGCCGCCGGGGTCAAGGAACGCGCACAGCCGAGTTCGTACGACGACCACTTCTCGCAGGCGCGACTGTTCTACACCAGCCTGTCCGAGGTCGAGAAGCAGCACGTGGCCGACGCCTACAGCTTCGAACTCGGCAAGTGCTTCGAGCAGGCGATCAAGGAGCGGGCCCTGCGCGTGCTCGCGAACATCGATGCCGGACTGTGCGCCACCGTCGCGGCCGGCCTGGGGCTGCCGGCACCGGAGCCGACGGTGGCCCTCGCTGGTGAGCCGCTGCGCAGCGAGGCGCTGTCCCAGGTCGGTGCGACCTGGCCGATCGAGGGCCGGATGGTCGGCATCGTCGCGGACGACAGCGCCGACGTCGCCGAGGTCGCCAAGGCCGTCGCCGCGGTGGCCGCCGCGAAGGCCGTGCCGCTGGTGATCGGCCCGCACGGCGGCAAGCTCGACGGCGGCCGCAAGGAGGTGCCGATCTCGCGGACCTTCGCCACGGCCCGGTCCGTCGAGTACGACGCGCTGCTGCTCGCGAGCGCCCCGGCCGATCCGCGCGTGCGCGTCCTGGTCGACGAGACGTTCCGGCACTGCAAGGCGATCGGCACGTGGGGCGCCGGCACCGAGGCGCTCGAGCACGCGGCCGTCCACCCCGAGGCCCCGGGTGTGGTCACCGCCGACGATCCGGAAGCGGTGGTCACCGGGATCGTCGACCTGCTCGGCGCCCACCGCGTGTGGGAGCGGGCCCAGGCCTGACCCCCCGCGCGTCCCCCGCCTGGGATGGTGGCCGAATGTCACACCGCTTCGATTGGATTGAGCGCGTGTGACATTCGGCCGCCACCCGCGTGTGACATTCGGCCACCACAGGTGTGTCAGGAGAAGGGCTTGCCGCCGGTGACGGCGATGACCTCGCCGGTGATGTAGCTCGACTCCTGCGAGGCGAGGAAGACGTACGCCGGCGCCAGTTCGGCCGGTTGCCCGGGGCGGCCGAGCGGGACGTCGTCACCGAAGGACTCGAACTTCTCCCGCGGCATGGTGGCCGGGATCAGCGGCGTCCAGATCGGGCCCGGGGCAACGGCATTGACCCGGATTCCCCGCTTCGCGACGTCCGCCGCCAGCCCCTTGGTGAAGTCGACGATGCCGGCCTTGGTCGTGGCATAGTCGAGCAGTTCCGGCGACGGGCTCGTCCCCTGGATCGACGACGTGTTGATGATCGTCGAGCCCGGCTCCATCACCCCGACCCCGAACTTGCACAACCAGAACAACGCGTACAGGTTCGTCTTCAGCACGCGATCGAACTGCTCCGTCGTGATGTCGGCGATCCCGTTCATCTGCACCATCTGGAACGCCGCGTTGTTCACCAGGATGTCCAGGCCGCCGAGTTCGCGCACCGCCGTGTCGACCAGGTGCCGGCAGTGTTCCTCGACGCGGATGTCACCCGGCACCGCGACGGCGCGCCGGCCCGCGTCCTCGATCCACCGCACGGTGTCGCGGGCGTCGTCCTCCTCGGACTCGAGATAGCTGAGGACGACGTCGGCGCCCTCGCGGGCGAAGGCGATCGCGACGGCCCGGCCGATCCCGGAGTCGGCACCGGTGATCAGCGCCCGCCGTCCCTCGAGCCTGCCGCTGCCGCGATAGGTCTGCTCGCCGTGGTCGGGTGCCGACACCATGTCGGACGTGAGGCCCGGATATTCGAGCTCGGGTTGCCGCTCGCGATCCGGTGCCGGGTACTGCTCGACCGGATTGCGGGGCCGGTGCTGGTCGGTCATGGTTCCTCCCTCGAGGTCTGCGGGCGAGTGCCGGCGCCCCCGGACGGGGACCGCCGGGTCCGGCCGGTGCATACCCGGACCCGGGAGCGGGTACACGGGGGACACGGTCGGCGAATCCGAGCGCCGCAGCGCTCTCCCGGCCCGACTTCTGGAAAGGATGCGGCTGTGACGGAACACGAGAACGAGTTTCGGAGAAGCGACGAGACCCGGGCGGGTGCCGATCCGGTGCACGGCAGGCAGACGTACAACAGGGATCTGACGACCGACAGCGACTTCCCGGCCGACGACGCCCGCACGATGCGCAGCCACGCCGGCGAGGCCCTGACCGACTCCAAGGGCTGGCCCGGCTACTTCTTCCTGGGCCTCGGGCTGCTCCTGCTCGGGCTGACGCTGGTGGCCGCCGGGTACGGATTCGAGGGCTGGGCGTGGATCGCCGGCCCGGCATGCATCGTGTCCTTCGCGGTGGGCGCCGTGCTGGTCATGCTGGAGCGCAAGCGGGTCCGCGACGTCGAGGGAACGAGCCTGCGCGAGCCGCGCGGTCACTGACGCCCACCGGCCCGCCCGGCCCGGGGTGCTGCGGCTGCGCACCCCGGGCCGGCCCGGTCCGTCGTCACGACGGGTAGTGTGCCCAACCGTGAATCCACGCCCGCAGACGTCCGCGCCGATGCGTGGCGCGTTCGTGGGTTCGACCTCCGCCGCGGTCTCCGTCGCGGCCCACGGCCTGGCGGGCGGCGAAATTCCGTCCCAGCCGTCGGTGGTGCTGCTGATCGCCGCCTGCGCCGCGTTCGGCGCCGCGGTGTCCGCCATCCGGTCGTCCCGGCTGCTGCCCGCCCTGGTGCTCACCCTGGGGGCGGGACAGATCGTCGGTCACACCGTCCTCACCCTCACCGCCGAGCACGCCCACGGCCTCGGGCTCTCGCCCGCGATGGTCGGCGCCCACGCCGCGGCCCTCGTCGTCTCCGCCGCCCTGATCCGGGCGGCCGAGCAGGGCTGTGCCGCGGCGCTCGGCGTGTTGCGGCGCATCGTCGCCGCGGTGCTCACCCCGCCCCCGGCGCATGCGCCGCTGTGGGTGGCCACGCCGTCGCACCGGGCACGTCTCGTGCTGCGGGTGCTCGTTTCCGCGCAGGCCGGCACCCGGGGTCCGCCCCGCACCGCCTGACCCGATCCCGTTCCGCCGTGGCCCGTACGCCGCGGCGGCCTTCCCCGTGTGCCGACGCCCGGCGCGGTGCGCCGCCCTCGATACGGCGCTGCGCGCTGCCGTCGCCACCGACGATCGAAACGAGCATTCGCATGTCCACGACCGACCTCGGGACGGGTCGTCCCGTCCCACCCCGTTCCCGCCCGGACCGATCCGCGACGCCCGCGCTGCACCCGCTGATGCTGCGGCTGCACTTCTACGCCGGCATCCTCGTCGCCCCGTTCATCCTGGTCGCCGCGGTCAGCGGCGGCCTCTACGCCCTGGCCCCGACGATCGAGCAGCTCGTCTACCGCGACCAGCTGCACACCGACGCCACCGGTCCGGCCGTGCCGGTGGCGGAGCAAATCCGGGTGGCCGCCGGGCAGCGCCCCGATCTCACCGTCACCGCGGTGCGGCCGGCCGCGGCCCCCGGCGAGACCACCCGGGTCCTGTTCGCCGACCCGAGCCTCGGCGAGTCGCAGCGGCTCGCCGTCTTCGTCGACCCGGTCACCGCGCGGCCGCTCGGTGAACTGGCCGTCTACGGCAGCAGCAGCGCGCTGCCGGTCCGGACCTGGATCTCGCAGCTGCACCGGCACCTGCATCTCGGCGAGCCCGGCCGCCTCTACAGCGAGCTGGCCGCGTCCTGGATGTGGGTGATCGCGCTCGGCGGCGTGTACCTGTGGGTGCGCCGCTACCGCACGGTGCGTGCCCGCCACGCCCAGGCACGCCTGCTCACCGTCGACCGCACCGCCACCGGCCGGTCCCGCACCCTCGGCTGGCACGGCGTGGTGGGCGTGTGGATCGCGGTGGGCCTGGTGTTCCTGTCCGCGACCGGCCTGACCTGGTCCCGGTTCGCCGGCGACAACATCGCCGAGCTGCGGGCCGCGCTGCACTGGAAGACGCCGACCGTCGACGCGACCCTGACCGGGGGCGGCGCCGCGGCCGCGACGGGCCACGAGGGGCACGGCGGCCACGCCGGGCACGCCGCCGACCCGGGACTGCTCGACGCGAACATCGCCCGGATCGACTCGGTGCTGGACACGGCCGCCGCCGCGGGACTGACCGGGGTCGTCGAGGCCTCGATCCCGGCGCGCCCCGGCACCGCGTTCACCGTCGCCGAAACCCGCCAGCCCTGGGTGTACGGCATCGACTCGGTCGCCGTCGACGGCGCGACCGGCGAGGTCGTCGACGTGTCGCGGTTCGCGGACTGGCCGCTCGCCGCGCAGCTGACGTGGTGGTCGATCACTCTCCACATGGGCATCATGTTCGGGCTCGTCACGCAGGTCGCCCTGGCGCTGCTGGCGGTGGCGTTGATCACGGTCGTGCTGCGCGGCTACGTGATGTGGTGGCGGCGACGGCCCACGCGAGGGTCGGCGTGGGCCGTCGGCCGGGCCCCGGCACGCGGCGCGCTGCGCCGCATCGGCGCAGGTCCGGCGGTCGCGATCGGCGTCGCGGCCGCGGTCGTGGGCTGGTTCGCCCCGGTGCTCGGGCTGAGCCTGCTGGCGTTCCTCGTCGTCGACACCGCCGTCGGGTGGCGCATGCGGGGGCGCGCATAATGGTCCCTCGTGTGCCGATCGACGAGGAGTGCCGGTGAGCGACGATCTGTCCGCGTACCGTAAGGAGTTCGCCCGCATCGAACGAAAGGTCGCCGGCGAGTTCGACGCCGGCCGGCGGCACCGTGTCCTCGTCGCCTGCATCGTCGCGGTGGTGCTGGGTCTGCTTCTGCCGCAGTCGGATACGGAATGGTCGTGGACGGTGCTCGGCACGTGGTTCGGGCACGACGCCACGACGACGGTGCCGATGCGGATCTTCGTGAGCCTCGCCCTGGTGTTCGGCGTGGTGTCGTCCACCGCGGCGCTGTGCACGCACCGCTGGCGGCTCGCGTCGGCGTCGATGCTCGGCTCCGGACTGGCGTCCCTGTTCGGGCTGCTCGGCTACTGGTCGCAGAACGGCATGCCGGTCGAGACCCCGCACGCCCCCGGCGCCGGGATGGTGCTGTCCTGGCTCGGCATGGTGGCGCTGACCTCGCAGTGGCTGCCCGTCGTGCTCAGCCGCTCCCCCACGGACCGGCACCTGCATCCGGTGACCACGCCCGTGCTCTGACGGGGCATCCGCGCGCCGTTCCTCGGCGCGCGGATGTCCCGTGTGCACGGATCCACTGCGCGCCGGGGGACGCGGCGTACATTTCCCCGGCGAATCGGCCGCACCGGGTCGGCGCATTCCTCGGCGTGCGGTCAGGAGACGACGCCGTCGCCGTCCGCGCGACGTAGCAGGTAGGTGTCCATCACCCAGCCGCGCGCGGCCTTCGCGCGGGCGCGGGCCCGCTCGATGTCCGGCAGCACCTCCCGCAGCGGGCCGGCGACGAGTTCCTCGTCGGACGTGCCGAGGTCGGTGCCCCACCAGATGCGCCAATCACCTTCGAGCCGGGCGCATTCCAGCGCACCGTCGAGCATGACGACGAGGTTGTCACCGCCGGCCGCCACCTCCTGCGCGAGGCGGCGGCCCGTGGTGACGACGATCGGGCCGCCGATCCGGTTGAGCACCAGCCGGTGCCGCGCCGCGAGCAGCGACACGCTGCTCACACCGGGGATCACGTCGTAGTCGACGTCGAGCACGCCCCGGTCACGGATGCGCTCGACGACGCGAATCGTGCTGTCGTACAGGCTCGGATCGCCCCACACGAGGAATCCGGCGGTCTCGTGCTCGGCGACCTGCTCGCGCAGCACCGTCTCGTACGCGGCGGCCCGGGCGGCGTGCCAGTCCCGCACCTCGGTGCCGTAGGCGGACGGCGCGCGGTCCCGCGGCGGGTCCGGCACCGGGATCGTCCGGTAGTCGCCGGCGATGTGGCGACGGCAGATCTCCTCCCGCACGGCGACGAGGTCGTCGACGCCGCGCTGCTTGTCGGCGACGAGGAAGACGTCGACGTCGTTCAGCGCCCGGACCGCGGCCACGGTGAGGTCGTCGGGCCCGCCCGGCCCGATCCCGATCAGCCGCAGCCGCCTCCTCACGCGCGGTCCTCGAGGTCGCCCTCCACATCGAGGTAGGCCTGCTGCAGTTCCGCGAGCGTCGCCGGATCCGGTTCGGCCCACAGGCCGCGGTCGGCGGCCTCGGTGAGCCGTTCGACGATGCCGCGCAGCGCCCACGGGTTGGCCTCGCGCAGAAACCGTTGGTTCTCGGAGTCGAGGGCGTAGGTGCGGGCGAGGGTTTCGTACATCCAGTCGGCGACGACCCCGGCGGTGGCGTCGTAGCCGAACAGGTAGTCGACGGTGGCGGCGAGCTCGAACGCGCCCTTGTAGCCGTGCCGGCGCATCGCCGCGAGCCAGCGCGGGTTGACGACCCGGGCCCGGAACACACGGGCGGTCTCCTCCGCCAGCGAGCGGGTGCGGACCTGGTCGGGGGTGGTCGAGTCGCCGATGTAGGCCTTCGGATCCGCACCGGTGAGCGCCCGGACGGTGGCGACCATGCCGCCGTGGTACTGGAAGTAGTCGTCCGAGTCGGCGATGTCGTGCTCGCGGGTGTCGGTGTTCTTCGCCGCCACCGCGATCCGCCGGTAGTTGGCGCGCATGTCGTCCGCGGCCGGGACGCCGTGCAGGTGCCGCCCGTACGCGAACCCGCCCCACGCGGTGTACACCTCGGCGAGATCCGCGTCGCTGCGCCAGTTTCCGGAGTCGATGAGCGGCAGGATGCCGGCGCCGTAGGAGCCGGGCCTGGACCCGAAGATGCGGCGCACCGCGCGCTCGGGGTCGCCGTGCTCGGCCTCGTCGCGGCGGGCGTGCGCGCGCACGTAGTTCAGCTCGTCAGGTTCGTCGAGGGCCGCGACGGTGCGGATCGCATCGTCGAGCATCGCGACGACGTGCGGGAAGGCGTCGCGGAAGAACCCGGAGATGCGGACGGTGACGTCGATCCGCGGCCGGCCGAGCTCGTCGAGCGGGATCACGGTCAGCTCGCGCACCCGCCGGGACTCGGCGTCCCATTCCGGGCGCATGCCGATCAGGGCGAGGACCTCGGCGATGTCGTCACCGGAGGTGCGCATCGCGGAGGTCCCCCACACCGACAGGCCGACCGAGGGCGGATAGCCGCCGGTGTCGGCGCGGTACCGGTCGAGCAGGTTGTTCGCGAGCGCCACGCCCGTGTCGTAGGCGAGCCGGCTCGGCACCGCCTTCGGATCGACGGTGTAGAAGTTGCGGCCGGTGGGCAGCACGTTGACCAGGCCGCGCAGCGGCGATCCGGACGGGCCGGCGGGCACGTAGCCGCCGTCGAGGGCGTGCAGCACCGCGTCGAGCTCGTCGGTGGTGCGTGCCAGGCGCGGCACGACCTGCTCGGCGGCGAAGGCGAGCACCCGCTCGACCTCCGGGTCCGCCCCGCCCAGCGCGGACTGCACGACCGTGGCGGCGCTGCCGGCCTGCCAGCCGGCGTCCTCCATGCCCTGCACCAGTGCCCGGGCCTGCGCCTCGACCGCGTCGGTCTCGGTGAGCGGCGCGTCCGCCTTCAGGCCAAGGGCGGTGCGCAGACCGGGCACGGCGTGGGCCCGCCCGCCCCACACCTGGGCGGCCCGCAGCACCGACAGCACCAGGTTCACGCGGGCCTCGCCGACGGGTGCCGTGCCGAGCACGTGCAGGCCGTCGCGGATCTGCGCGTCCTTCACCTCGCACAGCCAGCCGTCGACGTGCAGCAGGAAGTCGTCGAACTCGGCGTCGTGCGGGCGGTCCTCGAGCCCGAGGTCGTGGTCGAGCTTGGCGGCCTGGATCAGCGTCCAGATCTGGGCGCGGATCGCCGGCAGCTTGGCCGGGTCCATCGCCGCGATGTTCGAGTACTCGTCGAGCAACTGCTCGAGACGGGCGATGTCGCCGTACGACTCGGCGCGCGCCATCGGCGGGATGAGGTGGTCGACGATGGTGGCGTGGGCGCGGCGCTTCGCCTGGGCCCCCTCCCCCGGGTCGTTGACCAGGAACGGGTAGATCAGCGGGAGGTTGCCGATGGCGGCGTCGGTCGCGCAGGCCGCGGACAGGCCGGCGTTCTTGCCGGGCAGCCACTCCATCGAGCCGTGCTTGCCGAGGTGGACGACGGCGTCGGCACCGAAGCCGTTCTCCACCCACCGGTACGCGGCGAGGTAGTGGTGCGACGGCGCCATGTCCGGATCGTGGTAGATCGCCACGGGGTTCTCCCCGAACCCCCGGGGCGGCTGGATCATCAGCACCACGTTGCCGGCCTGCAGGGTGGCCAGGACGATCTCGCCCTCGGGAGCGGACTGCCGGTCCACGAACAGCTCGCCGGGAGCCGCGCCCCACGCCTCGGTCATCGCGTCGGTCAGTTCCGCGGGCAGGTCCGCCGTCCACTCGCGGTACTGCGCCGCGCTCACGCGGACCGGGTTGCCCGCCATCTGCTCGGCGCTGAGCCATTCCTCGTCCTGCCCGCCCGCGGCGATCAGGGCATGGATCAGCGCGTTGCCCGCCTCGGCGTCGTCCGCGGTGTCGAGGCCCGGGAAGCCGTCGCCGAGGTCGTAGCCGCGCTCCCGCAGCGCGCGCAGCAGCCGGATCGCGGACACCGGGGTGTCCAGGCCGACGGCGTTGCCGACCCGGGAGTGCTTCGTCGGATACGCCGACAGCATGATCGCCAGGCGCCGCCGTGCGGGCGGGATGCGCCGCAGGCGGGCGTGCGCGACGGCGATGCCGGCGACGCGGCGGCAGCGTTCGGGGTCGGTGACGTAGCGGGGCAGGCCGTCGGCGCCGAATTCCTTGAACGAGAACGGCACGGTGATGATGCGGCCGTCGAACTCGGGGACGGCGATCTGCGTCGCGGAATCGAGCGGGGAGACACCCTCGTCGGAGTCGGCCCACGCGTCGCGTCCCCAGGTCAGGCACAGCGCCTGCAGGATCGGGACATCCAGGGCGGCGAGCGCTTCGACGTCCCAGGCATCGTCGTCGCCGCCGGCGGAGACGGTGGCGGGGCGGGTGCCGCCGGCGGCGAGGACCGTGACGATCAGGGCGTCGAGGGTGCCGAGCTCGGCCAGCAGGTCCGCGGGGGCACCGCGCAGCGTGGAGCAGAAGATCGGCACGGCCACGGCGCGGCCGGTGGCGTCGACCGCCTGCGCGAGATCGCGGACGAAACGGGTGTTTCCGCTGGTCTCGTGGGCGCGGTAGTAGAGGATGCCCACCCGCGGCAGGCCGGGATCGGTCGCGGCGGGCGCGTGGCAGCCCCACGCGGGCAGCGCGGCCGGCGGCTCGAAGCCCTCGCCGGTGAGCAGGACGGTGTCGGACAGGAAGGCATGCAGCTGGGCGAGGTTCGCGGGCCCGCCCTGCGCGAGGTAGGCGTGCGCCTCGGTGGCGATGCCGACGGGGACGGTCGAGTGGCTCATCAGCTCGGCGTCGGGCAGCTGCTCGCCGCCGAGCACGACGACGGGTGCGCCGTGCGCCAGGACCGCGTCGATACCGTTCTGCCAGGACCGGACGGAGCCCAGGATGCGGACGATCACCAGGTCGGCGCCGTCGAGGAGGCGGGGAAGCTCGGTCCCGACGTCGAGGCGCGACGGGTTGCCCAGCGCGTACTCGGCGTCCGAGCTCAGCGCCGACAGCAGGTCGGTGTCCGACGTGGACAGCAGCGCGAGCCGCGTCACGACCGGGCCCCGCGCAGTTCCCGATCGCCCCTGCGCAGCACGAAATCAGCCATGTTCAGTCTCCAAACCCTCGTGGACTTCCCGCGCCGTGGCCGGTCTCCTGGCTGACGGATCATCGCTGCCGCGCCGACCTTCCCGGACTTCCGTCCAGTGGTCTCCGGACCGGCGGACCGGTCCGGACGAGGGCGAGCACCTACCCGCTCACAGTGGCGAGGGCCGCGCCGGTCTCACACCGGCTTCCCGAGCACCACGGCAGGTGGAGCGTAACGCACCGCTTCCTCGTCGTGTGCAACCATGTGCCCCCATGGCCGACCTTCCCCCGGACCGGTGCCCCGGTCTGCTGCGCCCCCACCTCGCCGCCGACGGCGCGCTGGTGCGGCTGCGCGCGCCCGGCGGCAGGCTCCCGGACGGTGGACTGCGGGCGCTGTCGGCGGCGTCGACCGCCTTCGCGGACGGCGATATCCACCTCACCTCGCGCGGAAACCTGCAGCTCAGGGGCGTCACGGTGGACGAGTGCGGCGGTGTGCCGGCCGGTCTCGTCGACGCGGTGGCGGCGGCCGGGTTCCTGCCGGCACCGTCGCACGAACGGGTCCGCAACGTCGTCGCCTCGCCGCTGTCCGGGATCGTCGGAGGACGCGCCGACCTCCGTCCGCTCATCGGCGCGCTCGACGCCGCCCTGTGCGCCGAACCCGTACTCGCGCAACTGCCGGGCCGGTTCCTGTTCGGCCTCGACGACGGTCGCGGCGACGTCGCGGCCCTGCGCTGCGACCTCGCCGCGGTGGCCGCCGACTCGGGGCTGTTCGAGATCGCGATCGGCCGGCTCTGCGGTCCGGTGGTCCCGGCCGACCGGGTCGTCGACACGCTGATCGACCTGGCGCGGCGGTTCGCGGCGGTGCGCGGCACCCGCTGGCACGTGCACCAGCTGCCCGAGGCGGGGGCCGAGCTCGGGGGCGGCGCGCCGCTACCGCCGGCCGCCCGGTACACGATGCCGTACGGCCCCCTGCCGGGAGCGGTCTCGGCGCTGGTCCCGCTGGGCATCCTCTCGCCGGCGATGGTGGCGGCGCTGCCCGAGTCGGAGGTGATCGTCACGCCGTGGCGCGGCCTCGTCCTCGCCGGCGAACCCGATCCGCAGCCGCTGCGCGACGCCGGGTTCGTGCTCGACGGTGCGTCGCCGTGGACCCGCACCACCGCGTGCGCCGGCGCGCCGGGGTGTAGCCTCGCCGAGGGCGACACCCGTTCCGCGGCCCGGCGTGCCGTCGCCGGCGCGCCCCCGGCCGGGCACCTCCACGTCGTGGGATGCGAACGATCCTGTGGCGCCCCGAATTTCCCACATACCCTCCTGTTCGCGAGGACCCGCCCATGACGCCCACTCCCCCACCCCGGCGCTACGACTACGTCACCGACGGCGCCGACATCTACGTCCGGTCGTTCGCGACGATCCGTGCCGAGACGGACCTGTCCGCGATCCCCGCCGACGCCGAGAAGGTGGCGGTGCGGATGGTGCACGCGTGCGGCCAGACCGACCTGACCCGCGACCTCGCGATCCATCCGGACCTGGTGTCGGCGGCGCGCGGGGCGCTGCGGGCGGGCGCGCCGATCCTCACCGACGCCCACATGGTCGCGTCCGGGGTGACGCGCACGCGGCTACCCGCGGACAACGAGGTGCTGTGCCTTCTGCGCGATCCGCGGGTGCCGGACCTCGCGGCGGCGTGGGGCACCACCCGCTCGGCCGCGGCGGTCTCGCTGTGGGAGGACCGGCTCGACGGCGCGGTCGTCGCGATCGGCAACGCCCCCACCGCGCTGTTCCACCTGCTCGAGCTGATCGACGCCGGCGGCCCCCGGCCCGCCGCGATCGTCGGGGTGCCGGTCGGGTTCATCGGCGCCGCCGAGTCCAAGGAGGCGCTCGCCGCGCATCCGCTGCAGCTCCCCTACCTGGTGGTGCGGGGACGCCGCGGGGGTTCGGCAATGGCGTCGTCCGCGATCAATGCCCTGGCCCAGGAGGCGGAGTGAACGACACCGGACGGTTCTACGGCGTGGGGCTCGGCCCCGGCGATCCCGAGCTGATCACCCGCAAGGCGGCGCGGCTGATCGAGCAGGCCGACGTGATCGCCTACCACTCGGGCACCCACGGCCGCTCCATCGCGAGGGGCATTGCGGCCGAGCTGATCCGGGAGGGGGTGATCGAGGAGGCGTTGATCTACCCGGTCACCACCGGCACCACCGACCATCCCGGCGGCTACGACGGCGCCATCGCCGACTTCTACGACGAGTGCGCGGCGCGCCTGGCCGCCCACCTCGACGCCGGCCGCACCGTCGTCGTGCTGTGCGAGGGCGATCCGCTGTTCTACGGCTCCTACATGTATCTGCACGACCGGCTCGCGGATCGCTATGCGACCGAGGTGGTTCCGGGCGTTACGTCGGTGTCCGCGGCCGCCGCGGCCGCGGCGGAACCGCTGGTGCGGCGCACCGACGTGCTCACGGTGCTGCCCGGCACGCTGCCCGAGCCGGAGCTGGCGCGCCGTCTCGCCGACACGGACGGCGCCGCGATCATGAAGCTGGGCCGTACCTTCCCCGCGGTCCGCAGCGCGCTCGCCCAGGCGGGCCGGCTCGACGACGCGGTGTACGTCGAGCGCGCGTCGATGGGCGGGCAGCGCATCGTTCCCGTCGCCGAGGTCGACGCCGACGCGGTGCCGTACTTCTCGGTGATCCTCACCCCCGGCGACCGGGCGCCGCGCAACCGGGACATCACCGACCGGTCCCGGCCCGTCGTCGCCGACGCTCCCGAGGCGGTCGCTGCCCGGGAGCTCCTCGTCGTCGGTCTCGGCCCCGCGGACGAGAAGTGGCTCACCCCCGAGGCCGCCGCCGCGCTGGCGTCCGCCGACCACATCGTCGGCTACGGGCCCTACGTCGACCGCGTGCCGGTCCGCCCGGGCCAGCGGCGGCACGCGAGCGGGAACACCGTCGAGGTGGACCGGGCCCGGTTCGCGCTCGAGCTGGCGCTGTCCGGGCAGCGGGTGGCCGTCGTCTCGGGCGGCGACGCCGGGGTGTTCGGGATGGCGTCGGCCGTGTTCGAGGCCGCGCAGGATCCGCGGTTCGCCGAGCTGCCGGTGCGCGTGCTACCCGGGGTGTCGGCGATCCAGGCGGTGGCCGCGCGGGCGGGCGCCCCGATCGGCGGGGACTTCGCCGTGATGAGCCTGTCCGACCGGCTCAAGCCGTGGGAGGTGATCGAGCAGCGGCTCGCGGCCGTCGCGCAGGCGGACCTGGTGCTGGGTCTGTACAACCCGGCGTCGCGGTCGCGGACCACGCAGGTCGCGCAGGCCCAGGCCGTGCTGCTGCGGCACCGGCCGGCCGACACCGTCGTCGTGGTCGGCCGCGACGTCGGCCGCCCCGGCGAGTCGCTCGAGGTGACCACGCTCGAGAAGCTCGACCCGGCCACGATCGACATGAAGTGCCTGCTCATCGTGGGATCGTCCGGGACCACGGTCACCGACGCCGGCGCGGTGTGGACGGCGCGGTCGGTGCGCTCCGACTCCTGACATCCGTGCGGTACACCGGAATCCGCGCCCACCGCGGCGGGCGCGGATTCCGGGTCAGCGCGTGAATTCCGTGCGATCCCGCGCCGGGTCGTAGAGATGCGAGCACGCGACGTCCGGCTGTGCCCGCACGCCCAGGGCCCGGCCGACGACGATCACCGCGGTGTGCTTCAGTCCCGCCGCCTCGGCCCGGTCTGCGATGTCGGCGAGGGTGCCGCGCAGCACCAGCTCGTTCGGGCGGGACGCGAACGCCACCACCGCGGCCGGGCAGTCGGCGCCGTACTCGCCGCTCAGTTCCTCGGCGAGGGCGCGGATGCGGGTGATCGCCAGGTGCAGCACCAGGCTGGCGCGCAGTCCCGCGACGTGCGCCAGGGACTCGGTGTCGGGCATCGCCGTGGATCGTGCCCGGGTACGGGTGAGGACCACGGTCTGCACCAGTTCGGGCACGGTCAGCTCCGCGCCGAGGGTCGCGGCGGCGGCCGCGTAGGCCGGCACGCCGGGGGTCACGTCCCAGGGCACCCCGGCCGCGTCGAGCCGGCGCGCCTGCTCGGTCAGGGCCGAATACAGCGACGGGTCACCGGAACACAACCGGACGACGTCGAGGCCGCGCCGGTGCGCGTCCACCAGGTGCGCGGTGATCTCGTCGAGGTCCAGGTGCTGAGTGTCGACGAGTTCCGTGTCGGGCCGGCAGTGCGCGAGCACCTCGGCGTCGAGGTAGGTGCCGGCATAGAGCACCACCGGTGCCTCGCTCAGCAGCCGCGCCGCCCGCAGCGTCAGCAGGTCGGCCGCACCCGGCCCGGATCCCACGAAGTGCACTGTCATTTCTCGCCTTTCGTCACCTGCCACTGCACCACCGGGCGCAGCGCCTGCCAGCCGCTGAACCCGCCGAGGGGTGCGGCCTGCTCCACGGTCAGCCGGGTCAGCTCCCCGCCGTGGGTCTTCCACCACTGCACCAGCGTCGCCTCGGTCTCGAGCGTCACCGCGTGCGCGACCAGCCGCCCTCCCGGACGCAGTTCCTCCCAGCACTTTTCGAGCACACCGGGAATCGATCCGCCGCCGCCGACGAAGACGGCGTCGGGGGTGTCGAGGCCGTCGAGCGCCGCCGGGGCGGGGCCGCGCACCACCGCGACCGACGGGACGCCGAGCCGCGCGGCGTTGCGGCCTATCCGTGCGGCGCGCGCCTCGTCGCGTTCGATCGCCACCGTGCGGCAGCGCGGATCGGTGCGGGCCCATTCGATCCCCACCGAACCGGCGCCGGCGCCGACGTCCCACAGCAACTGCCCCGGCCGGGGCGCGAGCGCGCACACCGCGGCGAGCCGGATCGGGCGCTTGGAGATCTGCCCGTCGTGCTCGAACGCGTCGTCGGGCAGGCCCGGCGCGGTGGAATAGCCCTCCGCGCCCCGGCATTCGACGCAGACCACGTTGAGGGCGGGGGCGTCGCCGGACCACTCGTCGGCGGTGGCGCTGCGGCGGGCCTCGGCGGGGGCACCGAGGTCGGAGAGCACCGTCAGCACACTCGCCCCGAAGCCGTCGCGGCGCAGCAGGTCCGCGACCTGCGCGGGCGTGCCGCCGTCGGAGGAGAGCACGATCAGCCGCCGGCCCCGCCCGAATGCGCGGCGGACGGCGTGCACGTCGCGGCCCACCAGCGTCACCACGTCCACCGACTCGGCGCTCCACCCCATCCGCGCGCGGGCCAGGGCCACCGACGACACCGCGGGCAGCACCGTCACCGCGGCAGCGCCGAGGTGGGCGATCAGCGTGGAGCCGATGCCGGAGACGAGGGGGTCGCCCGAGGCGACCGCGACGATCCGCCGGTCACGATGGCGCTCGAGCAGCGCGCCGAGCCCGTCGCGCAGCGGGGAGGGCCACGGCTCCCGGACGGCGCCGGTCTCGGGCAGCAGCGCCAGGTGACGGCGCCCGCCCAGCAGGACCTGCGCGCCGAGCACCGCGTCGCGGGCGGGCGGCGGCAGGCCGTCCCAGCCGTCGGCGCCCATGCCGACGACGGTGATCTGTGAACCCATGGCGTCGAACCCTAGCCGGTGCGGTTAGACTCGGCGGCGGCAAGACAATCGAGGTGCCCCTCACGGGGATAATCGGGAAGCCGGTGCGAATCCGGCACAGGCCCGCTGCGGTGACCCGGGAGCCGTCGATCACGCGCAACACGCGCAGCCACTGGACCGGCCGGTCCGGGAAGGCGATCGCACGGCGTTCGACCGGGAAGTCCGAATACCGGCCTCGATTTCAGCTGCCGAGAAGACATCCCAGCGGGAGCCTGTGGAGGTTCGAGTGCACGTGTATCCGTTCAGTGCCGTCGTCGGCTCCGACGACCTGGCGCTGGCCCTGTCCCTGTGCGCGGTCTCGCCGTCGATCGGCGGGGTGCTCGTGCGCGGCGAGAAGGGCACCGCCAAGTCGACCACCGTACGCGCCCAGGCCGCGCTGTTGCCGCAGGTCACCGAGGTCACCGGCTGCCGCTTCGCGTGCGATCCCGCCGCCCCCGACCCGGCGTGCCCCGACGGGCCGCACCCGGGCGGTGCGGCGGCGCAGACCCGTCCGGCGCGGCTGGTGGAACTGCCGGTCGGTGCCACCGAGGACCGCGTCACCGGCTCCCTGCACCTGCAGAAGGCGCTGTCGGCGGGCACCGCCGAGTACGAGCCCGGCCTGCTCGCCCGGGCGCACCGCGGGGTGCTCTACGTCGACGAGGTCAATCTGCTGCACGACCACCTGGTGGACCTGTTGCTCGACGCCGCCGCGATGGGCCGCTGCTCCGTCGAGCGCGACGGGGTGTCGGTCTCGCACGCCGCCCGGTTCGTGCTGGTCGGCACGATGAACCCGGAGGAGGGTGAGCTGCGGCCGCAGCTGCTCGACCGCTTCGGCCTCACCGTCGAGGTGGCCGCGCCCCGCGATCCGCAGGTGCGGGCGGAGATCGTGCGGCGGCGCCTGGCGTTCGACGCCGACCCGGACGTGTTCGTCGCGCGGTGGGCCGACGCCGAGGCGGCGCTGACGCGGCGGTTGGCGCAGGCCCGCGACCGGCTGCCGCAGGTGCGGCTCGACGACGACGCGCTCGTCGCGATCGCGGAGGTGTGCGCGGCGTTCGACGTCGACGGGATGCGCGCCGACCTGGTCACCGCGAAGACCGCCGTCGCGCATGCGGCGTGGGTGGGCCGCGACGAGGTGACGCGGGCGGACATCGCGGTGGCGGCGCGGCTGGCGTTGCCGCACCGTCGTCGCCGCAACCCGTTCGACGAGCCCGGCATGGACGAGTCGCTGCTCGACGAGCTGCTCGGCGAGCAGCCGCCCGAGCCCGATCCGGACGGCCCCGACGATTCCGGTCCCGACGATTCCGGTCCGGACGGCCCCGGCGCCGGCGAGGCGACGCCGGGCCGGGACGACCGGGGGCAGGGCTCCGGTGCGGCGACGTCCGTCGCGGCCCCCGCCGAGCCCTACCGGACCCGCCTGTTCACGGCCGACCGCACCGGCCGCGGTGCCGCGGGCCGCCGCTCCCGCGCCCGCACCACGGTCGGCCGGACCGTCGGCGAGCGTCGCGGCGACACCGGCCCGATCCATCTGCCCGCCACCATCCGCGCCACCGCCACCCACCCGTGCGTGGTTCCGGTAGCGGGGACTACCGAAACCACGCACGGGTGGCAGGTGCGGCGGAAGGTCGTCGAGGGCCGCGAGGCCAACCTGGTGCTGCTGTGCGTCGACGCCTCCGGCTCGATGGCGGCGCGGCAGCGGATGACGCAGGTGAAGACGGCGATCCTGTCGCTGCTGCTCGACGCCTACCGGCGTCGCGACACGGTGGGCCTGGTGACCTTCCGCGGGGATCGCGCCACGCTCGTGCTGCCGCCGACCAATTCGGTGGACGTGGCCGCGACGCGGCTGCGGGAGCTGCCGGCGGGCGGGCGCACCCCGCTCGCCGAGGGACTGCTCGAGGCGGCCGAGACGATCCGGCGGCACCGGCTGCGCGAACCCGACCGGCGGGCCCTGCTCGTCGTCGTCACCGACGGCCGCGCCACCGCCGGGCCGGACGCGGTGGCCCGGTCCCTCGCTGCCGCCGACCGGCTCGCCGCCGCCGGGATCGACGCGGTCGTCGTGGACTCCGAGACCGGCCGGTTCCGCATGGGCCTCGCGGCCCGGCTCGCCGAGCGGCTCGGCGCCGAACACGTCCCCGTCGGTGAGGTCCACGCCGACGCGCTCACCACCGTCGTGCGAGGAAGGGCCGCCTGATGCCGAAGGGACAACCGACCGCCGTGCCGGACGACGGCCTCACCACCCGCCAGCGCCGCAACCGGCCGCTGCTGATGGTCCACACCGGCGACGGCAAGGGCAAGTCGACCGCCGCGTTCGGTCTCGCGCTGCGCGGCTGGAACCAGGGCTGGTCCGTCGCGGTGTTCCAATTCGTCAAGTCCGCCAAGTGGCGCCTCGGCGAGCAGACCGCCTTCGAGACCCTCGGCGACCTGCACACCGAACGCGGCACCGGGGGCCCGATCGAGTGGCACAAGATGGGCTCCGGGTGGTCGTGGTCGCGCAAGGACGGCACCGAGGAGGACCATGCCGCCGCGGCGCTCGCCGGGTGGCGGGAGATCCAGCGCCGGCTCGCCGCCGAGCAGCACGGGCTGTACGTGCTCGACGAGTTCACCTACCCCATCGGCTGGGGATGGATCGACGCCGACGAGGTGGTGCAGACCCTGCGGACGCGCCCCGGCCACCAGCACGTCGTGATCACCGGCCGCCGGGCGCATCCGGCGCTGATCGAGGCCGCGGATCTCGTCACCGAGATGACGAAGATCAAGCACCCGATGGATGCGGGCCAGAAGGGCCAGAGGGGCATCGAGTGGTGACACTCGCGGGTGACGGCGTGGTGACACTCGCGGGTGACGGCATGGTGACACTCGCGGGTGACGGCGTGGTGACACTCGCGGGTGACGGCGTGGTGACCGCATGACACCGCTGCCCCGGCTGGTGGTGGCCGCGCCGGCTTCCGGACACGGGAAGACCACGGTCGCGACGGGCCTCATGGCGGCCCTGCGGGCGGCCGGGCACACCGTGTCGGGACACAAGGTCGGCCCGGACTACATCGACCCGGGCTACCACGCCCTCGCGACGGGCCGGCCCGGCCGCAACCTGGACGCCCATCTCGTCGGCACCGACCTGCTCGCACCGCTGCTCGCGCACGGCGCCCGCGGTGCCGACGTCGCGATCGTCGAGGGCGTGATGGGCCTGTACGACGGGATGCTCGGCACCGACGGGTTCGCCTCCACCGCCCACACGGCCGCCGTCCTCGGTGCCCCGGCGATCCTCGTCGTGGACGTCTCCCACGCCTCCCGCTCCGTCGCGGCCGTGGTGCACGGGATGGCCACGTTCGACCGCAGCGTCCGCATCGCCGGGGTGATCCTGAACAAGGCCGGCTCGGTGCGGCATTCCGACGAGGTGGTCGAGGCCCTGGCCGCGACGGGCGTCCCGGTGCTCGGCGTCCTGCAGCGCGACGACGGGATCTCGGCGCCGTCGCGGCATCTCGGGCTGGTGCCGGCGCAGGAGCGGGCCGAGGCCGCCGCCCAGCTCGATCGCCTGGCCGCACAGATCGCCGCGCGGGTCGATCTCGCCGAGGTGATGCGGATCGCGTGCGCCGCACCGGATCTTCCTGCGAGCCCGTGGGATCCGGGGGCACCGGCCGACGACGGCCCGGTCGTCGCGATCGCCGGCGGCCGCGCCTTCACGTTCCGTTACGCCGAGACCGAGGAGATGCTGCGCGCCGCCGGGTGCCGCACCGTGGTGTTCGATCCGCTGCGCGACGAACGACTGCCCGACGGCACGGCCGGGATCTATCTCGGCGGCGGCTTCCCCGAGGTGCACGCGGCAGATCTGGCCGCGAACACCGCTCTGCGCGAACATCTCCGGGCCGCAATCATGGCCGGCACACCCACCGTCGCCGAGTGCGCCGGGCTGTTGTACCTGTGCCGCGAGGTGGACGGGGCGCCGATGATCGGCGCGATCGACGCGGCCGCCCGGATGACGCCGCGCCTGACCCTCGGCTACCGCACGGCCGTCGCGCCGCGCGAGACCCTGCTCGCACCGGCGGGCACGCGGGTGACCGGACACGAATTCCACCGCACCACGGTCGATTCCACCGACGAGCCGGCGTGGCTGCTGGGCGGACGGCCCGACGGCTTCGCGTCCGCCACCGTGCACGCCTCCTACCTGCACACCCACTGGGCCGGGCATCCGGCGCTGGCGCAGCGGTTCGCCGACGCGGTGCGGGCCGCGACGCCGGTCCCCCCGCCGCCGCGCACGACCCGGGCCGCCGCACCGGACCTGCAGCACCACGGCGACCGGGAGGCCACGCCGGGACTGGTGGATCTGGCCGTCAACGTCTCGCGCCGGCCGCGCCCGGAGTGGCTCGACGCCGCGCTGGCCGGGTCGCTGGCCGAGCTGGATCGGTATCCGGACCCGCGCGCGGCGCGCGCCGCCCTGGCCGCCCGGCACGGCCGCGACCCGCTCGAGGTGCTGCCCACCGCCGGCGGCGCGGAGGCGTTCACCCTCGTCGCCCGTGCCCGTCGCTGGGCGCGACCGGCGGTGGTGCACCCGCAGTTCACCGAGCCGGAGGCGGCGCTGTGCGCCGCCGGGCACGAGGTGACCCGGGTGCTGCTGCGCCGCGAGGACGGCTTCGTCCTCGACCCGGCGCTGGTGCCCGACGACGCCGACCTCGTGATCGTCGGCAACCCCACGAACCCGACCGGCGTGCTGCACCCGGGTGCCGCGCTGCGGGCCCTGGCGCGGCCCGGCCGGGTGCTGATGGTGGACGAGGCGTTCATGGATGCGGTACCGGGGGAACCGGAATCGCTTGCCGGCGTGTCGCTTCCGGGTGTCGTGGTGGTCCGCTCGCTCACCAAGACGTGGGCGATACCCGGTATCCGCGCCGGGTACGTGCTCGGCGACGAGTCGATCGTCGCCGAGCTCGCCGCGCACCAGCCACCGTGGTCGGTGTCCACACCGGCGGCGGCGGCGATGATCGCGTGCGCGTCGCCGGCGGCCACGCTCGAGGCGGAGCGCATCGCCGTGCAGGTCGCGGCCGACCGCGCCGTCCTCGTCGACGGCCTGACCGCGCTCGGCATCGAGGTGACCGGCCCGTCGGCGGCACCGTTCGTGCTGGCGCACGTCCCCGTGGGGACGCGGGAGCGCCTGCGGGGCAAGGGCTTCGCGGTGCGTCGCGGGGACAGCTTCCCCGGCCTCGGCGCCGACTGGGTGCGCATCGCGGTGCGCGATGCGCAGACCACCGAGGCGTTGCTCGGGGCATGGCGGGACCTGACGTGAACCCGCGCGCCGCCGGCCTCGTCCTCGGCTACCTCGCCGATCAGGCGTTCGGCGATCCCCGTCGCGGCCACCCGGTGAGCGGCTTCGGCCGGATCGCCCGGACCACCGAGCGCGCGCTGTACGCGGACCACCGGGCGGCCGGGACGCTGTTCACCGCGGTGCTGGTCGGCGGCGCGGCCGGCCTCGGCTACGGCGTGGACCGGCTCACCCGGCGTCGTCCGCTGGTGCGCACGGCGGTGACCGCGGCCGCGACGTGGACCGTGCTCGGCGGCCGGTCGCTGGCGCGGGAGGCGACGACGATCGACGGCCAGCTGCGCCGCGCGGATCTGCCCGCCGCGCGCCGTCAGGTCACCCACCTCGTCGGGCGCGACCCGTCGCGCCTCGACGCCGCCGGCGTCGCCCGCGCCACCCTCGAGTCCCTCGCGGAGAACACCTCCGACGCCGTCGTCGCCCCACTGCTGTGGGGTGCGGTGGCGGGGCCGGCGGGCCTGCTCGGCTACCGGGCCGCGAACACCCTCGACGCCCGCGTCGGCCACCGCACGCCGCGGCACGAGCGGTTCGGCTGGGCGTCCGCCCGGTTCGACGACCTGCTCAACCTGGCGCCGGCGCGGCTGTCCGCGCTGCTCGCGGCGGGCCTGGGCGAGCGGCCCGGCGCGGCCCTGACGGCCTGGCGCCGCGACGCCCACCGGCATCCGAGCCCGAACGCCGGGCCGGTCGAGGCGGCGTTCGCGGGCGCGCTCGGGGTCACTCTGGGCGGGGTGAACGTCTACCACGGCGTGGTGGAGGACCGCGGCACCCTCGGCGACGGCCCGGCCCCGGAACCCGGGGACATCGCGCGGGGCGTGCGGCTCGCGGCCCGGGTCGGCGCGGGCGCGCTCGCGGTGTCCGCGGTCGTCGCGTCCGCGAGCACCGTTGTGGCGCGAATCACGTAAGCGGTGTAACACTGTAATCAGTGATATTGGCACTTCGTCCCGAGGAGGACGACATGCGACACCATCCGCACATGCACGGACCCCGCTTCGGACGCCCGGGCGGCTGGCAACAGGCCGACGTCCCCGATGCGAGCGACGCCGCCGAGTGGTTCGCCGGACGCCTGCCCGACGACTGGTTCACCGGCCCCGCCGACATCGAGGTCGACCGCGAGGAGATCGTGGTCGTCGGGGAACTGCCCCCGCCCGAGGACACCGGCCCGGCGTCCGTCGACGGGCGCATCGCCCGGTTCCGGGAGACCACCCGGCCGGACCGCATGCGCATCGCCGACGAGGCCGAGGCCCGCTACGGCCGGAAGGTCGCGTGGGGTGTCACGCTCGGCGAGCGTCGAGTGCTGTTCACCCACTTGGCCGTTCCGGTGATGACCCGGTTGCGCCAGCCCGAGCGCAAGGTCCTCGACACCCTCGTCGACGCCGGCGTCGCCCGCTCGCGCTCCGACGCGCTCGCCTGGTGCGTCCAGCTCGTGGGGCAGCACAGCGAGCAGTGGCTCGCCGAGCTCCGCGAGGCGATGCGCAAGGTCGACGACCTGCGCACCGAGGGCCCGCAGGTCTGAGATCGCGGACCCGCGCGGTTCCCGGTCGTCTGCACACGACATTGCGTGCACGGACGACTAATTCGCGCAGGAATCCGTCGCCCACGCGACGGCGTCCGCGACCGTCGCCACCGTCGGCACGCCCGCCGGCGAGGGCGGGCGGCGCACGACGACCACCCGCACCCCGAGTTCGGCCGCCGCGTCGAGCTTGGCGCGCGTGAGGTCCCCGCCGGAGTCCTTGGTGACGAGCACGTCCACCCCGTGGCCGGCGAGCAGCGCACGCTCGCCGTCGACGGTGTAGGGGCCGCGGGCCAGCAGCACCGTCCAGGAGTCCGGCACGTCGAGGTCCAGCGGCTCGACCACCCGCACCAGGACGCGGTGCCGCGCGAGCGGCCCGAGGAAGCGATCGAGGGTCTGGCGGCCCGTGCTCAGGAACACGCTCGCCCCCCGGGCGGCCACCGCGGCGGCCGCATCGTGGTCGTCGACCCACGTCCAGTCGCCGGTGCCGGTCCAGCCCGGCCGCGCCAGACGCAGCAGCGGCACCCCGGCCGCCGCGCAGGCGGCCGCGGCGTTACCGCTGATCCGCGCGGCGAACGGGTGCGTGGCGTCGACCACCCTGCGGATACCGTTGCCGCGCAGATACTCCCGCAGTCCGTCGATGCCGCCGAAACCGCCGATCCGCACGTCGCCGGCCGGCAGGCGCGGGTTGCGCACCCGTCCCGCGAGCGACGACACGTACGCCACCCCCGCGGTGTCCAGGCCGGCGGCGAGCGCCCGCGCCTCGCCGGTGCCGCCGAGGATGAGGACGGTCACGCCAGGCCGCCCGTCAGTGTGGGCAGCACCGGCCGAGCCCCGAGCATCCCGAGCAGGGCGTCGACGTCGAGGTGCTCCTCGATCATGTCCGCGAGCACCTCGAGGCGCGCCTCGCGGGCGGCGTGGAAGCCGACGGTGCCGGTGGCGAGGTCGCGCCCGGTGAGGGCGGCCGCCTCGCGGAGCCACGCCGTGCGCAGGGCGTCGCCCTCGAGGCTGCCGTGCCACATGGTGCCGAACACCGTTCCCGCCCGGGCGCCGCCGAGGAACTCCTCGTCGCCGCCGCGGGAGATGCGGCCGTGGTGGATCTCGTACCCGGAGGCAGGCACCCCGAGCGCCGACCCGGCCGGCAGCCGCAGCACCTTCTCCGGTTCGAAACGGGTGTGCACGTCCAGCAGTCCGAGCCCGTCCACGCACGCCCCGGGGGTGCCCTCGACGCCGTGCGGATCGGAGATCCGCCGGCCGAGCATCTGGAAGCCGCCGCAGATCCCGAGCACCACGCCCCCGCGACGGGCGTGGTCGGCGACGGCGGTGTCGAGGCCGCGGCCGCGCAGCCACGCGAGGTCCGCGAGGGTGGCGCGGGTGCCGGGCAGGATCACCACGTCGGCGCCGGCGAGGGCGCGCGGATCGTCGACGAACCGCAGCCGCACGTCCGGTTCGAGGCACAGCGCGTCGACGTCGGTGAAGTTGCTGATCCGCGGCAGCATCACCACCGCGACGGTGAGCGACCCGGCGCCGTCGTGGGCCGGGCGCGACGACAGGGCGAGCGAGTCCTCCGAGTCGAGCCACAGGCCGCGCTGCCAGGGCAGGACGCCGAGCACGGGTCGGCCCGTGAGCTTTTCGAGCGACTCGAGACCGGGACGCAACAGCCCGAGATCTCCACGGAACTTGTTGATCACGAAGCCGCGGACGAGGGCCTGATCGGACGCATCCAGCAGGGCGAGCGTGCCGTACATGGCGGCGAACACCCCGCCGCGATCGATGTCGCCGACGAGCACGGTCGGCAGGTCGCCGTGCCGGGCCAGGCCCATGTTCACGTAGTCGTGGGCCCGCAGGTTGATCTCGGCGGCGCTGCCGGCACCCTCGCAGACCACCACGTCGAACCGGTCCCGCAGGTCGTCGAGCGCACCGAAGGCGGCCTCGGCGAGGTGCTTTCGGCCGCCGGCGAACTCGCCGGCCTCGAGGTGACCGGCGGGCCGGCCGAGCACGACGACGTGACTGCGGCGGTCGCTGCCGGGTTTGAGCAGCACCGGATTCATCGCGGCCTCGGGTACGGCGCGCGCCGCCACCGCCTGGATCCACTGCGCGCGGCCGATTTCCACGCCGTCGCCGGTGACCGGGTCGACGGCCACCATGGAGTTGTTGGACATGTTCTGCGCCTTGAACGGCGCGACCGACAACCCACGGCGGGCCAGGGCCCGGCAGATCCCGGTGGTCACCACGGATTTCCCGGCGTCCGAGGTGGTTCCGGCGACGAGCAGGCCCTGTCCCACGACGGCTACGCCACGCGGACGGGCACGCGACGATCGGCGCGTTCGGTGAGGAACGCGAACGCCACGCCCAGGGCGAACCACAGGGTGGTCTGAACGATCACCGACGCAACGCGGAAGTCCCACAGCAGCGTGGGCGGAAAGTCCGTGCCGACCTCGTCGATCGTCGGCAGCACCGCATACCCGAGACCGACCACGACGAGGAACGCCAGGACCGGTCCGGCGAGCCGGACGGTACGCAGCTCCTGACGGGCGAGCGCCTTCGCGGCGGCCACCGCCACCGCGAGCGCGACGAGGCCGAGCACGACCGCCGCGACCCACAGGAGGGTGCGCTGGTCGATGGTGTCCGGGTCCCCCACCGCCGGCGGGTTGGCCGGGTACTTCAGGAACGGCACCGCTTCGATCGCGAGCCATCCCGCTCCGGCGCCGAGCAGTCCGAGAGCGGGACCCGACAGCGTGGTGTGGCGCCGGGCGAAGTGCAGCACCGACGCGAACAGCGCGCCGAGCGCCAGACCGGCGAGGGTGGTGGCGAGGATCAGGCCCACCTTCTGCCCGGTGCGGCTGACGAGGGCGTCCTCGCCGTGGCTGTGACCGGCGGACGCGGCCTCGTGCGTGTGGGAGTGCGCCTCGGTGGCCGCGTGCGTCGCGGCGGCCTCCTCCAGCGCGATCGCGGCCTCGATGTGCGGCTCGCCGACCACGAAGGCGACGGCGCCGGCGAGCAGGCCGGCAATCAGGCCGGCCAGCAGGCCGCGCAGCAGGATCCGGGTGTAGGGGCCGGTCAGCGGGACGCCTGCCGACACGGCAGCGTCCGGGTGCGACGAGACGCCGGCCCCCGGCCTCGGTGACACGCCGGCCCCCGGCCTCAGTGGCATGCCGGCCCCCGGCCTCAGTGACACGCCGGCCCCCGGCCTCAGTGGCACGGCAGGCCGAGCAGGTGCCGGCCGTCGTGCATCAGCTCATGCATGAACATGCCGGTGCGCGAGATCGCGCCCTGATCGAAGCCGACCAGGTAGAGGGTGACGAAGGCGAGCAGCACGACGGCGGTGATCGCGGCGGCCAGCGCCGCGGAGCCCATCGTGGACTCGGGGGTGTGGACAGTAGCCATGGCATCCTCCTGGGATAACGCGTCCCGTCGAAAATCCATGCGCCGAGACAGTTTTCTGACTCCCGGGCGGGTCGCCCGGTCACAGTGGCGCGACCGCTCCGGACTTGCACCGGATTGCCTGCACCTCGGCACGTGTGACGCAGGAACAGTCGCACCGTGAGCCCGCCCCTGTCAAGGCGACACACCCGGCGGTTGTGATTCGATGACCGCCGTGGTTCGCCTCGTCCTTCTGGCCCATGCCTCGACGGAGGCGCAGCGCGCCGTCCGGTTCCCCGCCGACGAGCCGCTGTCGCAACGCGGCCGACGAGAACTGGAGCGGGCGGTCGCGCCGGTGGCCGACCGCGTCGTCGCGGCGCCGGAGCGACGGGCCGTCGAGACCGCGGCCGCGCTGGGCACGACGGCCGCGGTCGATCGGGCGCTGCGGGACCTGGACTACGGCGACTGGGCGGGGCGGGCGATGGACGAGGTGCCGGCCGAGAGCCTGCAGCAGTGGCTCACCGACCCGCACGCGGCGCCGCACGGCGGCGAGTCGATCGCGGAGCTGACCGAACGGGTGGCGCGGTGGCTCGACGGGCTGGCGCCGGGCCGGATCGTCGCGGTGACCCACCCGGCCGTGATCCGCGCCGCGACGGTGTACGCCCTCGGCGCGCCCCCGGCAGGATTCTGGCGGATCGACGTGCGCCCGCTCGCACAGGTCCGGCTGCACGGACGCGGGGGCCGGTGGTCGCTGCGGCTGGGTTGAGCCGCAGCGACCACCGGAGGCGCCCCGCCGTGTCAGATCGCCGCGTGCAAGGCGGCACCGTGGGCCGGTTCCGCCGCCTCGAAGTGCCCGCGCAGCGTTTCCGTCTCGTACTCGGTGCGGTACAGACCGCGCGACCGAAGCCGTGGCACCACCTCGTCCGCGATGACCTCCAACCCGTCCGTCAGGATGTCCGGCTGCAGGTTGAACCCGTCACACGCACCGCCGAGATACCACTCCTCGATGCGGTCGACGAGCTGCTCCGGAGTCCCGACGAACCCGCCGTGCCCGGAGCCGGTGTATCGAGTTTCGCGCAGGTACTCACGGACCGTCGGCTGGGTCTGCCGGATCTGTTCGAGGATGGACTCCCGGAATCCGATACTTCCCTGGAAGAGGTCGGTGTCCACCGGTCCCCGCAGGACGTCGTCGGGGAACTTCTCGTCCAGCTCGAGCTTGGCGACGTCGACACCGATCGCGTGCGACAGCCACGCCGCGGAGTACCAGCCCGGGCTGGTCTCGTACAACTCGTCGACCCGCCGGCGCGCTTCCTCCTCCGTCGAACCGAGAGTCAGCAGCAGACCGGGCAGAATCTTCACGCCGCCCGGCGCGCGCCCGTGCCTGACCGCATCGGCCTTGACCTGCCGATAGTGCTCCCGTGCCGTCTCCTGGGTGATCTCCGCCGCGAACACGCCGTCGGCGAAGCGCGAGGCGATGTCACGGCCGCCGGGCGAGCCGCCGGCCTGGAAGAGCACCGGCCGGCCCTGCGGCGAGGCGGGGGCGACGAAATCGCCGTCGTATCCGAAGTACCTCCCGTCGTACCGCACCGTTTCGCCGGTTCCCGCAGCGGACCACAGTCGCTGCACCAGCTCCGCGAACTCCGCACCGCGGTCGTACCGTTCGGAGCGCGGCACGACCCGTGACAGTCCGAAGTTCGCGGCCGAGCGGTCGTCCCGGGTGGTCACCAGGTTCCAGCCGGCTCTGCCCCGGGACACGTGATCGAGCGTGAGAATGCGACTCGCGAGCTCGACTGGATCGTTGAACGTGGTGGACGCGGTGGCGATGAGACCGACCCGTTCGGTGGCCTGCGCGACGTGCGCCCACAGGACGGTCGGATCGAGCCGGATCGGGTTGGCGTCGTACGCGGGATCCCCCAGCCCCAGCGCGTCGGCCAGGAACACGGCGTCCAGTGTGGCGCGTTCGGCGAGCCGACCGATGCGCTCCCAGTACGCCGGCTCGAGGAAGTCCCGCGCTCCCAGCAGGGGCGAGCGCCAGGCCGACGGAATGTACCCGTAGACGAGGACATTCACGCCGAGGATCACATGACCGTCTCGTCGGTTCCCCATCGAGCTAGACCCCCTGTCCCTGCGGGCGGGCGTACGGGTTCGAACCGCCCGCCGGCACCGTGCCGTTGACGTAGAAGTCACCGAGCACGCGCTCCTTGAACACCCGCGGGTTGTGGGAGGCGAGCGTCCGGGCGTTGCGCCAGTGCCGGTCCAGCGCCAGCGGAACCGCCGTCGCAGAGGCACCCAGCGCATCGAAGACGGTCGTCGTCACCTCGAGCGCCGAGTCGACGACGACCGACTGGGCCTCGTGCGTGCGGACGGTCGCCTGCACCAGCGCGGCCTTCTCCGTCTCGTCGTCGCCGAGCGCGTGGGCCCGTGCCACCGCGTCGAGCGTGGCGGCCTGCTTTTCCAGGGCCGCGTCGGCCTGGAACACACGCGTCGCGAGGAAACCGATGCGCTGCTGCAGTAGCGGGTCCTGCGGAGGCGCCTGGTCCACGCCGAGAGGGTAATTGCGCGTGCGGCGCCGCAACGCCGCAGTGCCGTCTCGGAAGGCTGCTCGGGCAATACCGACGAGCACCGACAGCAGCGCCGTCTGGTAGAAGAGCCCCTGGTAGGCGAAGCGGTCCTGGGCGGGGAAGATGCCGTGCTCGTCGACCTCGGCGTCCTGGTAGCGGGCCGATCCGCTCGCGGTGGTCTGCTGGCCGAAGCCCTCCCAGTCGTCGACCAGAGTGACGCCGGGTTGAGTGCGGGGCACGAGGACCGTGACGAGTTCGTCGTTGTCGTCGCGGCCGATGACGTCGAGCCAGTCCGCGTAGAGACTGCCGGTCGCGTAGAACTTGTTGCCGGTGATGCGGGTGACGCCGTCGGAGGTGGTGATGCGGGTGGCGATCTCGCCGAAGCTCGCGTTGCTCGCCTCCGTCCACCCGCCGCCGACGAACTCGCCCCGGCGGAATCGCTCGAGCCAGACCTCGGTGGCGGGATGGTCCGGCGCATTCAACCGATCCTCGACGAACGCAAGATGGTTGCGGAAGACATGGGAGACGTTGGGGTCTGCTTCGGCGAGTTCGGCGAGCAGCAGGAAGACCTGCTGCAGCGATGCCCCGTCACCGCCGAGCTCACGCGGGATCCGCAGCCGCGAGAATCCCGCGTCGATCAGCCAGCGCACCTGTTCGTGCGGGAACTCACGGGCGCGTTCCCGTGCGAGGTTTCCTTCCGCGATCCGTGCGAAGACGGGCCGGTAGGTCGCGGCGAGCGTGCCGAACTCCGCAGCGGGGCGGGCAAGCAGCGACCGGATGTCGGGGGAGGTGGGTGCGGCCATGATGTTCACTTTCTGGATTGGTCTGGGGCGACGCGCGTCAGCGGTAGACGCTCGTCGTCGGCGCCGCGAACGCCGGCTGGGCTTGCGCGAGGAGCTGGGCGGGTGGCGCGAGGCCGAGGGTGGTGCGCAGCGTCACGTCGCGATCTCCGCGGCCGGTGCCGTCCACCGCGGTCAGCACGGCGAGTGCTCGGTCCAGCAGGTGCAGCACGCTCTCGGCAGCTTCGGCGGGCTCGGCCGACCGGAGCAGCACCCCGTCGGCGCCGGCGGCGATCGACTCTTCAACCGCGGTGATCACCTCGTCGTGCCGCGGCACTCCCGCGACAGGGACCTCCACCAGCAGGCCCGTGCGGCCGGACGCGGCAGCGGCCACGCTCGCGGCGTCCGGGAATCCGCCGAGAACGACGAGATCGGCCGCGGCGGGAGCCGCCGCGACCACTTCCGGATCGTCGGCATACCACGCGAGGACGGGCGCACCCTGTGGCGAGCTGGGCACGCTCAACGGTCCTGCGATGTCGACGACGCCGTGGTGGTCGATGCGCACGATCCGATCGGAGCGGACGAGGACGCCCGAGTCCTTGTCGGCGATCACGCTGTCGAGTGGCCAGCTCTGCCACAGTTCGGCGATCGCGAGAGCCGTGTCGGCCGCGGTGGCCGCACCCAGCTCGGCACCGTCGTTCAGCCCCACAGCACCCCAGGCGCTGTGCCCGTGACCACGTGCATCTCGGTGCCCGAGGAGCAGTCCAGCCCGCCCGTGCGTGAGGTGATCGAGCGAAAGTACCCTTCGCGCAAGGTTGTAGGGCAGGTCGTGGTGCGCGGCGCCGGCGACCACCAGCGGCGGGCCACCCCCGGTGGCCAGCGCTGTCGCGACGATGCTCGGGTCGAGGTCCGTCGGGCGCGGAGTCTCGGCCGTTCGGTCCGCGGGTGGTGTCCGGGTGATCCGATCGATCCCTACCACCCCGAATGCCGCACCGCTCGTGGACCATCGATCGAGAGATTCGCGATCGTCGAGAAGGCGACTCGCCTCGTCACCGGTGAGGCCCACTGCAACGACCGGCGCCCGGCCCGGTGCATCACGTCCTGTCATGAAATTCGTACCTTTCGTGCGCCGAGATCGGCGTTCAGCAGCTCACGGACGGCCGGCGATCTGTCGGCGTCGTGCAGGTCTTCGGTCGGGAAGGTGTCGACGAGGCGTCCGTGGGACATCACGCCGATGCGGTCACAAGTCCATTCGACGAGCCCCAGACCGTGTCCGATGAAGACACAGGTCAGGTCGAGCCGTTCGCGTAGTTCCAGGATCAGGTCGACGACGCCAGCCTGCGTGGACACGTCCAGGGCGGACGTCGGCTCGTCGAGGATCAGCAGTTCCGGGGCCGGAGCGAGCGCTCGCGCGATGCACACCCGTTGTGCCTGCCCGCCGGACAGGGAATGCGGATACCGGTCGGCGAACTCGGCGGGCAGACCGACCAGTTCGAGTGCTTCGACGACGAGGTCCGTTGCTCGGCCCCCGTCGGGAATGGAGCCGAATCGCCGCAACGGCCGGGCGATCTGCTCGCCGACCCGAATGCTCGGATTGAGCGAGCCGAGCGGGTCCTGGAACACATATTGCAGCCGTGGACGGATGTCGCGCAGGGTGTGCCGATCTGCACCCGCGATCCGACGACCCTGGAACTCCACCGAGCCGCCGGTCACGTCGAGCAGGCCGCCCATCAGGCGGGCGAGGGTGGACTTGCCCGAGCCGGAGGAGCCGATGAGACCGTAGATCTCTCCCGACCGGATCTCGAGCGACACGTCCTCGACCGCGACGAACCGGCGGCGGGGGGTACCGGTCCCCCAGCCACCGGCGGTGAACGTCCTCGTGACGTGGTCGAGCTTCAGGACGGCAGGCCCGGAACCGGGATCCGTGCCCTCCACGACAGGTACGGGACCGGAGCCGCCGGGCGAGGTCAACGAGCGTGGTCCGTGCCAGCGGGGCAGAGCACGGCGCTTGCCGAGCCGGGGCACCGCCGCGAGCAGTTCTCGGGTGTAGGGGTCGCGGGGTGACGAGAGCACCGTGTCCCGCGGACCGGACTCCACCACTGCGCCGCCCCGCAGCACCACCACGGTGTCGGCGAGATACTCGACCACGTCGAAGTCGTGCGTGATGAGCAGCAGGGACGCTCCGGTCGTGCGCGCCACATCCCGGAGCAGGTCCAAGACCTGCCGCTGCACGACGGTGTCGAGCGCGGTGGTCGGTTCGTCCGCGATCAGCAGCGCGGGCCCGGCGAGGCCGGCCAGCGCGATCATGACTCGCTGTCGCATGCCGCCGCTGAGCTCGTGCGGATAGGCGTCGAGTACACGGTCCGGGTCGTCGAACCCGACGCGACGCAGCCACTCCGCGCTCAGCTTCCGCCGCTCCGCTCGCCGCGTGCGCGGTCGATGACGGGCGAGAACCACGTCGAGCTGACTGCCGACCCGGAAGGACGGGTCCAGCGAGCTCAGCGGATTCTGGAACACCATTCCGATGCCGGACCCGCGGAAGGCGTTGAGGCGCCGGTCGGGCAGGCCGGCGAGGTCCACGGGGGCGTCGGTGCCGCCGCGGAACCGGATCGAGCCTCCGGCGAGGTGTGCCCCCGGTGGAAGGAGACCGAGAAGTGCCGCGGCTGTCAGACTCTTGCCCGAGCCGGATTCGCCGACGAGGGCGAGCACCTGTCCCTCTCCGATGGCGAATGACACGTCGCCGACCGTGGGGGCGTCGGCGGGATCGCCGGGGAAGCGGATGTTCAGGCCCCGGACCTGGAGGACCGCAGCGGGCGCGGCGGGCGTCGGCGGTGTGCGCAGGTCGGTTCCGTACAGGCTGGTCATCGCCGGGTTCCTCTCCGCACTCGCGGGCTGAACACGTCGTGCAGGCCGTCACCGAGCCAGTTGAAGGCCAGGGCGACCACGAGGACCGTCACGCCGGGGATCAGTGCGACGTACAGGTGCCCCGAGATGATCACCTTCGCTCCGGAGGCAATCATCTGGCCCCAGTCCGGTTCGGGTGGCTGCACGCCGATTCCGACCGCGCTGAGGCTCGCGGAAAACACCACCATCGCGCCCACGAGGCCCGTGGCGTACACGACGATCGGGCCCGCGACGTTCGGCAGGACCTCTCGCAACATCAGCGACCAACGCCCGGCGCCGAGTGAGATCGCGGCCTCGACGTACTCCTTGCCATGCTGCTGCTTGACCTCCGCGAACACCACACGCGTGACGTAGGGCACGACCGCGAACACGATCGCGAGCACCACCACGCCCGGACCCGGGCTGAGCAACGCGGCCAGGGCGATCGCGACGAGAATGACGGGGAACGCGAACAACACGTCGACGATCCGCATGATCACCCCCGACGCGCGCGGGCCCGCAAAGCCCGCCGCGAGCCCCGCCGCGGAGCCCACCACCGCCGCCAGCACGACCGCCAGCACGGCGAGCACCAGGGACGTGCGACCGCCCCACAGCAGCCGGCTCAGCAGATCCCGTCCGAGTTCGTCGGTGCCCAGCAGATGGCCGGGGCTTCCCGGCGGCAGGAACTTCGCGGCGGAGTCGGTGAGGACGGGATCGTACGGCGCCAGGATCGGTGCCAGCAGCGAGCACACCACGACGAGTCCGATCAGGATCACCGCGACGATGAACTGGATGCGATGACGTCGGCGACCGACGCGGGCGGGGTCCGGAAGATCGGTGGCGTCTCGCTCCTCGAGCAATGTTGCCATCATGCGCCTTTCAGGCGGGGGTTCAAGCCGTCCACGATCAGGTCCGTGATCAGGTTGACGAGGAGGTAGCACAGTGCGACGAGCACGATCCCGCCCTGGATCACCGGGTAGTCCTTACCGTTGACCGCATTGACCAGCTGCGTACCGATGCCGGGCCAATTGAAGACGATCTCGACGAAGAACACACCGGTGATCAGGGTGCCGATCTCGAGTCCCGTGATATTCACGACGCTCGGCAGAATATTCCGGAAAACGTTCTTCCCATACATCTTTCGCGCAGGAATACCTTGGGAACGAAACGTCCGGAACCAATCCGACGACCTCTCCCGGATCACCCCGATACGCACGAACCGGGCAAGCACCAGCATCGAGATCAACGCTGCCGACACCGCCGGCAGCACCAGGTGCTGCAGAAGATCGGCAAGTCCGCCGCCACCGCGCGACTCCATTCCACCCACCGGCAGCCAGCGCAGCTGCAGCGCGAACACGCTGATCAGGACGAGACCGAACCAGTACACCGACAGGTTGCTGCCGATCTGCACGAGCAGCATGACCGTGCGGTCGATCCAGGTTCCGTGAAATATGCCCGCGAGCAACCCGATCGAGGTCCCCACCACCACGCAGACGACCGCCCCCGCCGCGGTGAGGATCAGGGTGTTCACGAAATTGGGGACCAGAATGTCGAACACGGGGGTGCCCAGGGTGAGGGACAGCCCGCCGCCGTCGACGAACAGGTTCTTCAACCACACGAAGTACTGCTCCCACAACGGCCGGTCGAGGCCGTAGGTGGCCCGGATCTCCGCGAGCTGTTCCGCCGGGAATCTCGACGCGAACTGCGCTTCGACGGGGTCTCCGGGCGTCAGCGCGCCCAGCAGGAAGGCTAGCAGCGACACGATCAGCAGAATCGGGACGATGTTGGCGACTCGGAATCCGATCCGTCGGAACCGGCTCATCGGATGTCCGTGAGCCAGACGTTCGACAGGTCGTACCAGTTGGTGGACGCGAACGTGAACCCTTCGACGTTCGGACCCGTCGCGTAGTACCGGTTCAGATTGACGGCCGGGATGACCAGCGCGCGCCGGCGCAGCTCCTCCTCCGCCCTCTGCCACAGGGCGATTCGCCGGTCGGGCTCGGCGGTGTAGAGCGCGGTCTCGATCGCCTGCGTGACCTCCGGGTACTGCTCCGGCTTCAGGCCGCGGTTGACGAGGCCGTTGAAGCCGTTGTACAGCCACTCCGCGTCGGTCTCGCCGAACTCGTCGATGTTCAGTCCGTCGCCCGGTTGCGGATTGTAGACGCGGGCAGAGTAGTTCACTCGGTCCAGGCTCACCACGTCGGCCTCGACACCGATCTCTTTCAGGTGCGCCTGCAGCCACTGGCCGACGTTCTCGTTGGCGACGTCGATGACGAGGTTGAACCGCAGCTGGCCGGGCCCGTAACCGGCTTCGGCGAGGAGCTGCCGAGCCCTATCCGGGTCGTACTCGAAGTCCTTCACGTCGGCGCGGTACGCCTCGTTACCGGGCGGGAGGAAGGAGTACTGAGGCGCGGCATAGCCGTTGTACACCTCGTCCGCGAGCGCCTGACGGTCGAGCCCGTGGACGAGTGCCTGCCGCACGCGGTCGTCGTCGAAAACCGGGTTGCGCCGGTTGAACGAGAAGTAGATCAGTTCCGCCCCAGTGCCTTCCGGTACGTGGAGGCCGGCGTTCTCGAGCGTCTCCACGTCGTCGGGCTGGACATAACTGATGAGGTCGACCTCGCCGCCCAGGAGGGACGCCACCCGGGTCTGGTTGTTCGGGATGATGCGGAAGGTGAGCGAGTCGAGATGCGGTCGCTCGCCCCAGTAGCCGTCGTTGCGCTCGAGGACGATGCGATCGCCGATGGCGCGGGAGACGAAGCGGTACGGCCCGGTGCCTTCCGGATGTTCCGCGAAGCCGTCGTTTCCGTACCGTTCCCAGATCGCCGGGTTGCCGACGGGAAGGGTGTACATCGACTGCGCAAGGATGCGCGGGAAGCCCAGGAAGGGGCGCTCGAATTCGAAGGTGTACGTGTGCTCGCCGGTGGGAGCCGCCTTCAGCAGGCCGCCGAACCACACCTTGACCCGGCCCGCGCTCTCCTCGTCGAAGAACTCGTAGGAGCGGTCCCAGACCCGGCGGACGTTCTTGTGCAACGCCTCGGCGTCGAACGAGGTGCCGTCGTGGAAGGTGACGCCGTCGCGCAACCGGAAGGTCCAGGTTCGTCCGTCCCCGCTGTGCTCCCAGCTCGTGGCGAGCACCGGCACGAGGTCGGGCGTACCCTCGGCCCGGGTGAGATCCTCGCCGACGAGCGGCTCGAAGATGTTGCGGGAGACCCGATACGTCTCCCAGAACACCTGCCGGTGCGGATCCAGGCCCCGCGGTTCGAGATACAGCCCGGTGACGAAATCACCACCATCGCTCGGACTTTCGCTCGAGTCGCCGCCCGCCGCACCACCGGATGCGCAGCCCGCGACGAGCCACACCACAGTCAATCCCGCCGCCACGGCGGCGAGACGGTTCCTTTTGCGCACTGGCACACACTTTCGTTTCAACAAACAAGCAACGACCGGTCCACCGTATCCGGGCAAATCCCCGGTCGGCACCGATTGCACTCACCGTGATTTTTTGTGCGCTCCACCCCGTGTTCGCCGCAGTCGCGAGGGTAAAAATCAGTGACGCACATAAAGGTTGATCGTTCATCGCACACCGGGCACCGTGAATCGAGGTGTGTCGGTGGCGACGACCGTCGTACGGTGTGCGACGGGTGTGACGCATCCGGAGACGCCGACACCCAATCCTGCAGGCGCACCGCTTCCTGGTACGCCTGCCGCCCGTACGACAGGAATACGCCATGCCCCCGCAGCCAACCGATCACTCCGGTCTCGAGGTCGACATTCGAGTCCTGGTCGATGAACAGGATCTGACCGGTGCCTTCGACGTCTTCCGAACCGCCATGGTGGGCCTGCCGTCGTTCGGTCCGCTGCCGCCCGGCACCGTCGGAAAGATCTTCGAGCCCGGCCGGACCCTCGGTGCTTACGTGGCGGGACAGCTCGTCGGCACCGTGGACTCCGCGGCGAGTTCGTTGACGTTGCCGGGCGGGCGGACGGTCGCCCACGCGGCAGTCACCCACGTCGGCGTGCTCCCCACCCACACCCGACGCGGGATCGTCTCGCGACTACTGCAGCGCCAGCTGGGGGACGCCCGTGCCGGCGGCGAGGTCGTCGCGACGCTCCGCGCGTCCGAGGCGACGATCTACGGCCGGTACGGCTACGGGATCGCCAGCCGGGCGGCCGCCGTCGAGGTGGACACCCGCCGCGGTGCCCTACGCTCCGATGCCCCGGCCGGTGATCGGGTACGTCTCGTCGACCCGGCCGGCGCGTGGGACGTTCTGCCCGGTATCCATGCACGCAACGCGGACCCGCGCCCAGGAGCGATCACCAGACCACCGGTGTGGTGGGCGGCCCAGGAGATGAGGGCGGCCACCGCGCAGGGGCCCGCCTACGTCGCTCTCGCCGGATCCGAGGGCTCCAAGACCGGCTTCGTCCGCTACCACCCGATCGGTACGGAGGCCTGGTTCGGCGGCACCGAGCGCACAGTCGTCGTCGACGACCTTCACGCTCCGTCGCGAGACACGTTCGTCGGCATCGTCCGGTTCCTCTGGAACCTCGATCTCGTCGACCGGATCATCTTCCCGACCCTTCCGGTCGACTCGTCGCTGCCGTGGCTGCTCACCGATCCGAGAGGGGCCCGGACAACCGGGCTCAGGGACGAGACCTGGCTGAGGATTCTCGATGTCGGGACGGCGCTCGGCGCTCGTGCGTATGCCGGCGGCGAGACCCTCGTCATCGGCGTCCACGACCACCTCCTCCCCGCAAACACCGGGACATATCGCGTCTCCGGAGGGGACGTGGAGACAGTCGCGCACCGCATCGAACCGGACGTCGATCTCGAAACCGATGTCGCGACGTTGAGCGGCGCGCTCCTCGGTGGCGTGCGATGGCACCAGCTCGCCGCATCCGGAACAGTCCGGGCCCGTTCCGCCGGCGCGATTGCCTCGGCCGACCGGAGCTTCGGAACCGACCTGGCGGCGTTCGCCGGGACGAATTTCTGAGATCCCCACCGTACTCCCGCCCGCTACACCGAAGGACACCTGTGAGAACACCCCGCCGACCGGCGTCACGCACCCTGCGTGGCGCTGGCATCGCCGTCACCGCGCTCGCAGCAGTGCTTGTCGCTGCCTGCACCGGCACCGCCCCGGCGAACCGCGCCGCCGACGGCGACATCGTCGCCGGCGGAACGCTGCGGATCGCGTCGCTGGCCTCCGACATGGACTCGCTCGATCCCCTGACCGGGTACGACACGAACGCCTGGGCCGTGCAGCGCGCCATCACCCGGCAGCTCGTGACGTTCCCCGGCTCGGCGAACGAACTGAAGGACGACACCGAACTCACCCCCGACCTCGCCGAGTCCTGGGACGTGAGCGAGGACGGCCGGACCTACACCTTCCACCTGCGCGACGGCATCACCTACTCGGGGTCTTCGACCCGCGAGATCGTCGCCGGCGACTTCGTCTACGCGATCGAGAGGTTCTGCGACCCGAACAAGCAGGTGGCGGCCGTCAACTACTTCCACCTGATCTTCGAGGGCTTCACGCAGTTCTGCAGCGAGTTCGCGAAGGAGCCCACCGGGGACCTCGCCGCGTCCCAGCGGTTCATCGACACGCACGACATCTCGGGCGTGCGTGCCCTCGACGACAAGACACTGGTCATCACCGCGCCGGCCAAGTCGTACGACTTCCTCGACATCCTCACCATGAACTTCGTAACTCCGCTACCGCCGGAGGTCGCGTCGAAGTACTTCGGCGACTCGCTCGAGTTCCGGCAGAACTTCCCGTCGTCCGGCCCGTACCGGATCGACACGTACCAGCCGGGCCAGCAGTTGATCCTGAAGAAGGTCGAGGGGTACAACCACGACGCCGATCCGGCCCGCAAAGCCTACGTCGACGAGATCGCGATCGACTTCACGGCCAACAGCGAGGACAGCGTGGTGCAGAAGGTGCAGTCGGGCGAGGCGGACCTCACCCTGTACATGGACGTCCCGCCACGCGCCGTGCTGAACCAGTACGCATCGACGAACAATCCCAACCTGCACACCTCCGACAGCGGCGCGGCCAACTTCATCGTGCTCAACGCCAAGCCCGAGGCGACGTTCCCCGGCGCCACCGCGCTGCGAGACCCACGAGTGCGGCAGGCCCTGGCCTATGCCGTCGACAAGGCGAATCTCGTTCAGGGACAGGGTGGCCCGATCGCCGCGAAGCCGAACGGTCAGATCGTCACCTCCACCCTGCTCGGACACGAGCCGTTCGACCCGTATGCGACGCCGGGGAGCAAGGGTGACCCGGCCAAGGCGCGGCAACTGCTGGCCGAGGCCGGATATCCCGACGGCCTCACCCTCGACGCGGTCTACCGGTCTACCGTGCAGTTCGAGAGCATCGCGGTCACCCTGAAGGAAGACCTGGCAGCGGCCGGCATCACCCTGAACCTCACCGCACTTCCCGGCACCGAGTACTCGGCCTACCTGCAGGACCCCGGCAGCCGCTACGACGTGGCCCTGAGCGGTTCGTTCACCCCAGACTGGCAGGGCCGCTCGACCCGGATGCTGCTCGGCGGCTGGCTGAACTCCGAGGCGTCGCCGTGCGGCAAGGGCAACGTCAACGCCATCTGCTACAGCAACGATCGGCTCAACGAACTCGCCCGGCAGGCCTTCCCGTCCGTCGACCCCGGGCCGATCTGGGCGGAGGCCGATCGGGTCGTCTCCACCGACCTGCCGTGGATTCCGCTGTTCGAAAAGCGCAAGAACCTCATCTCGTCCGATCGCGTGACCAACTGGACGTGGGCGTCGCTCCCGGCCCAGGCGGACTTCACCAACATCGCGATCCGGCCCGGAGCCTGACATGTCCGTGTTGAGCGTCGAGAACCTCACCGTGTCGTTCCGGTCCGGAACCGCGGTGCGGAACGTGTCGTTCGCGGTCGAGGCGGGCCGGACGCTCGGGATCGTGGGTGAGTCCGGATCGGGCAAGAGCGTGTCACTGCTCGCAGCCACCGGGCTGCTCGGGTCCGGTGCCGTGGTGCAGGGCCGCGCCCTGCACCACGGCACTGATCTGGTGACCGCGACGCCGAAGCAGTTGCGCGCGCTCCGTGGCCGCGACATCGGGTTCGTATTCCAGGATCCGCTGAGCAACCTGCATCCACTCATGCCGGTCGGCCGACAGATCGGCGAGGCCATCACCGCGCACAGGCGCGTCGACCGCGCGACGCTGCGACGCCGCGTCGTCGAACTCCTCGACGAGGTGGGCATCGCCCGCGCGCGGGACCGGATCGACGACTACCCCGTGCACTTCTCCGGCGGCATGCGCCAACGGGTGATGATTGCGATCGCGATCGCGAACGATCCGCAGCTCGTCATCGCCGACGAACCGACCACAGCCCTGGACGCGACGGTACAGTCCGCGATTCTTGTTCTGCTGCAACGCCTTCGGCAGGACCATCACATGGCGCTCGTGCTGGTCAGTCACGACCTCGCTCTGGTGTCGGACGTCGCGGACGACGTGGTGGTCATGCACCGCGGGCAGGTCGTCGAAGCCGGCCCGGCGGATCGGGTGTACACCGCACCCGCGCACCGCTACACCGAGGCCCTGCTCGCGGCCCGGCACCGGCCGGTGGCCCCACCCGTCGGTGCGCGGCCGCACCGCGCCGAACTACTGCGGGCCGAGAATGTCTCGAAGAGTTTCCGCACCGGAGGCCGCAGACGCCATCAGGTGCTCGCCGACGTCGACCTGTGCATCGGTGAAGGCGAAATCGTGGGCCTGGTAGGCGAATCCGGTTCCGGCAAGTCCACGCTCAGCCGCATCGTCGCGGGGCTCGAGACCGCAGACTCGGGCATCCTGCATTTTCGCGGCTCTCCGTATGTGCGTCCGGGACGGCAGCGCGTCGCGGTGGAGCCGCACGTGCGTCGGTCGATCCAGATGGTGTTCCAGGATCCGTACGGCAGCCTGAACCCGCGGCGCAGCATCAGCGAGATCCTCACCGCACCGTTCGAGCTGGCGGGGGAGTTCACCCCGGTCGAGATCCGGCGAAGAATCGGCGAATTACTCGCGCGCGTGGGCCTTCCCGGCGGATTCACAGCCCGATATCCGGCACAGCTGTCCGGTGGTCAGCGCCAGCGTGTCGCGCTCGCCCGGGCTCTCGCGCTGGATCCGGCCCTGATCGTCGCCGACGAACCGGTCTCGGCGCTGGATATGTCGACCGCTCGGCAGATCGTCGACCTGCTCCGCGCCTTGCGCGACGAGCAGGGAACCTCACTGCTGTTCGTCTCGCACGACCTCGGCGTCGTGTCCGCGCTGTGCGATCGGGTCGCCGTCCTGCGCGACGGCATGATCGTCGAGCAGGGGTACACCGACGAGATCTTCGCCGCGCCCCGGCACGAGTACACCCGCACCCTGTTGAGTGCCGTCCCCGGCCACGCTCGAAGGGACACCGTCGATGCCTGAACCGTGGACGAAGCTCGTCGGCCTCGGCGCCGTGGACGCCGAAGCCCCACCGGTGTCCCGCGGCGAGGCGATCCGCGCACTGATGCAGGACCACTCCGCTCGGTTCGGAGCATGGACGGTGCTGCTGGTGATCGTGGCCGCTGCGGCGGCACCGCTCGTCGCTGCGGTCGTGGGGCACGGACCCACGGAACAGTTCCGGCAGGAGGCCCTGGACGCATCCGGCATACCGGTCGGACCGTCCTTCGGGTTCTGGCTCGGTGCCGACGGGGAAGGGCGCGACGTGCTGGTGCGCACGCTGTACGGCGCGCAGATCTCGTTGCTCGTAGGGATTCCCGCCACCACGTTGGCGATGGTGATCGGGACGGTCGTCGGTCTCACGTCGGGGTTCATGGGAGGCGCCTTCGATCGGGTGACAGGTCAGGTCATCGACGTGGTGTTGTCGTTTCCGTTCGTCGTGACCGCGCTGAGCCTGCTGGCACTCAACCGGGGCGGGGACGGCAGACCGGTCATCAGCCCGGTCCTGGTGGTGATCGCGATCATCTCCGCGTTCTCGTGGACGTTCTTCGCGCGCCTGAGCCGGGGCATGGCGGTGGCGCTGCGGTCGCAGCCGTTCGTCGACGCAGCGGTGACCCTCGCGGCGGGCCGGCGGTACATCCTGTTCCGGGAGATCCTCCCGAACGTCGTGCCGGTGATCGCGGTGTACTGGGCCGTGCAGTTGCCCACCAACATCGTCGCCGAGGCCACGCTGTCGTTCCTCGGGGTCGGTATCCAAGCCCCGACGCCGAGTCTGGGAAACATGATCGCCGACGCCCAACGCACCTCGATCTATCAGGTACAGCCCTGGTATCTCCTCGGTCCCGCCGTGGCCCTGTTCGTCGTCGTGCTCGGCTTCAACACGTTCAGCAGCGGCCTGCGCAACGTCCTCGACCCCGGGAAGCGGTGAGATCGATGTTCCGGCAATTTCTCGCTCTCGTCACCCGATCGGCGACCACGCTCCTGCTCGTGCTGCTCGCCGCCTTCGCGATCACACGCGTCGCCTATCGGGATCCCGCGACGATGCTCGCGCCGCGCAACGCCACTCAGGAGAGCATCGACGCGGTGGCCCGCGCCTTGCGCCTGCACGAACCGTGGTACGTGCAGTTGAAGAACTACCTGCTCCGCGGCCCGGACATCCAGGGCGCGCCGATGGGACTCGCCCATTGGCCACCCGCCCTCGGGTACTCGTTCCGGCAGCAGACACCGGTGACGGACCTGATCCTGTCGAAGGTGCCGGTGACCGTCTCCCTGGCCTTGGGCGCCCTGGTGATCTGGATGACGCTCTCGATCGTGCTGGGCGTCGAAGCCGCCCGCCGGCCGGGCTCGGCAGTCGATCACGGCCTGTCTGCCCTGTCCTACGTCGCATTGTCGCTGCCGACGTTTCTCACCGGCATGTTGCTGTCGTATTTTCTGTTCTTCACGCTGTCGACCCACGGGCTGTATCTCTTTCCCAGCAGCGGGTACGTGCCGTTCGCGGAGAACCCGTTCGAGTGGGCACGGCACCTGCTGCTGCCCTGGCTGACACTGACCATCGCGGAGATCGGCATCTTCCAGCGGGTGGTGCGTGGGTCGATGCTCGAAGTCCTCGACGCCGACTACATCCGGACTGCGCGGGCGAAAGGACTGTCGGAGAACGCCGTCCACTACCGGCACGGGTTGGATGCGGCGTTGAACCCGGTGATCACCCTGGGCGGTCTCGAGCTTGCGGCGATCATGGGTGGGGCGATCGTGACCGAGACGATCTTCGGCCTGGACGGCGTGGGCCGACTGGCGATCACGGCGGCGCTCGAGGGGGATTTCCCCGTGGTGATCGGCACCACCGTGTTCGCCGCAGCCGTGTTCGTCCTGTGTTCGCTGGTGGTCGACGGCGTCACCCGCCTACGGGAGCCCTCCCTGGCGTGAGCAGCCTCGGCCCTACCAGGTGACGTTCTCCTCGCAGCGCCGCCCGTTGACGGTCGTCTCCACCTGGACGGTGGCGTGCTCGAGCCCGTGGGAGGTGAGGACGGCGCGGGCCGACTCGAGCACCCACTGCCCGTCGTGGTCGCTGATCAGGTGCACGGTGGCGACGTCCATGCCGGTGGTAAGGGTCCACACGTGCAGGTCGTGGACGCCGGTGACGCCGGGCAGGGCGGACAGGTCGGCGCGCACCCCCTCGACGTCGAGGTGGGCGGGCGAAGCCTGGGTGAGGATGCGCAGAGACGCCGCGGCCAGGCGCACCGCCCGCGGCACCACCCACAGGGAGATGAGGACGCCGACGACGACGTCGGCGAGGCTCCAGTCGAACAGCAGCACGAGGGCACCGGCGACGAGCACCCCGACGCTGCCGACCGCGTCGGCGAGCACCTCGAGGTAGGCGCCGCGCACGGCGAGGCTGTCCTTGGCGTCGGCCCGCAGGAGCAGCATGACGACGAGGTTGGCGGCCAGGCCGGCCGCCGCGGTGACCACCAGCGCCGTCCCGGGGATCTCCGGGGCGTCACCGATGCGGCGGATCGCCTCGTAGAACACCCACACCGCCACCGCTAGCAGCAGCGCGGCGTTCGCCATGGCGGCGAGTACCTCGGCGCGGTGCCACCCGAAGGTGCGCGCGGCCGCCGTGCTGCCCCGCCGGGCCAGGATCAACGCGACCATGCCCATGGACATGCCCACCACGTCGGTGAGCATGTGGCCGGCGTCGGCGAGCAGGGCCAGCGAGTCGATCCACAGGGCGACGCCCGTCTCGAGGATCAGGAACGCGACCAGGACGACGAGGGCGATCGCCATCCGCCACAGCCGTCCCTTCGACGGGCCGGCCCCGCCGGGAGTGCTCGTCCCGGAATGGCCGTGCGAGTGGCCGTGTCCGACGCCCATGGTCCTCCCTCCGAAGTTTCGGCAATCATATGCAGACATACGCATATGTTCAACGGAGAGGGGAGCCGCTCAGGACTCGGGGGGATACGCCGGATGCTCCACCGTCGGGGGCAGCGTGGCGATCGCCGAGACCCGCTCGAGGCCGGCCACCTGCAGCAGGTCCACGATCAGCGAACGAATCTGCGCGAACACCACCGTCGAGGACAGGCCCGCCCCCGCCACGAGGTCCGGCTTCATCTCCCGGGCCACGCTGCGCAGCACCCGGGCCGCCTCCGCCTGATCGGGCTGCTCCCCCGGCTCGGCGAGGACCATCAGCCGCAGCACGTCCACCGCCCCGGCCAGCTCCTCGATGCGCCGCACCAGCCGCGGGTCGAGGATCTCGTCGTCGCGCACGAGCGAGAGCGACCGGCGCGCCAGCACCCGCGTGTTGCGCATGGCGTTGTCGATCGGGTCCGCCGCGGCCATGAGGCGCTCGAGCCGGGGCCGGCTGTTCCAGTACAGCGGCGAGATGCGGCTCACCTCCTTGCCGCCGGAGATGTTGGCGCGCATCGCGTCGATCGCCGACTGCGTGGCCCGGGCCTCCCTGAGGGCCGCCTCGATGGGTTTCGGGTTGTTCTCGACCAGGCCGGCCTCGACCTTGCGCAGCACGTCCGCCGTGGTGGACAGCACGTTCGCCGCCTCCCGCCGCGCCCGGCGCACCGGGTGGGTGGGGATGACGGCGACGACGGCGATGCCGACCAGCCCGCCGATGAGGGCGTCGACCATTCGGTCGATACCCCCGGACCCGCCGGGTGGGATCAGGGTCGCCACCAGCACCGCCGAGTTCCCGGCCTGCATGGAGAAGATCGGGCCGCTGTTGAGCGCGACCGCCGTGCCCATCGCCATCGCGACGACGAGCGCGATCTGCCACGGGCCGCTGCCGATGAACGAGATGATCAGGTCGCCGACACCGATGCCCACGGTGACACCGCAGACGAGTTCGACCGACCGTCGCATCCGCGCACCCAGTGACAGCCCGAGCGACACCACCGCCGCGATGGGCGCGAAGAACGGCTGCTCGTGCCCGACCGGCCCCGTGGCGACCCACCAGGCGATGCCCGCTGCCAGCGCGCACTGCAGGATCGGCAGCGCCGAGGAACGCAGGCGGAGCCCCGACGTGCGCAGCCGCCGGCGCGTGCCCACCCTGGTGGGTAACCGGGGACTAATCGACGCCAAGTGCTTCGGCGGCGCGCGGGTCGCAGTCCTCGAGCAGGTCGAGGCAGCGGGCATGCTCGTCGGCCTCGCCGATCTCCTTCGCCGCACGGGCCAGCGTCGCGACGCACCGCAGGAAGCCCCGGTTCGGTTCGTGGTCGAACGGCACGGGACCGAAGCCCTTCCAGCCGTTGCGGCGCAACTGGTCGAGACCGCGGTGGTAGCCGGTGCGGGCGTAGGCGTAGGCCGCGATCGTCTCGCCGCGCCCGAGGGCGGCTTCGGCCAGGTAGGCCCAGGCGATCGACGCGGTCGGGTGGTCGGCGGCCACCTTCGCCGGGTCCTCGTGGTTCAGCAGCGCCGACTCCGCCTCGTCGTCGCCGGGCAGCAGGGTGGGTTGGGGTCCGAGAAGGTCACCGAAAGACGTCATGGCCACCATTGTGCCCACCGCCCGAAGACGGTCGATAGGCTGCCCGGGAGAACAGCCGTCCGTCCAGCAAGGGGGATCGCGTGCCGGATCCGAAGAACGAAGACACCACCACGTCTCCCCGTCCGGCGACGGACACCCCCGGGTCCTCCGCGGAGCACGACGACGCCGAGGACCCGGCGCCGCGCGCGGGCTCGGAGCGCGACACCCCCGGCGACGACGCGCCGGCCCCCGCCGGTGCCGCGGATCCCGCCGCCGCCCCGGACACGCCGGCCGCACAGGCCGGGCCGGCCGCGGCGAGCGAGGCGGAGACCGTGGCCATCCCGGCCACGCGCCGCGCCGAGCCCGCGCCCTCCCCCGCCGACGCACCCACCGCACGTATCCCCGTCACCACGCACACCCCCAAGCAGGCGCCGCAGCGGATCGAGCCCGATCGGGCGGCCGGACGCGCGGAGCCGCAGCGGGTCGCCCCCCAGCGCGCCGAACCGCCGCGCATCCAGCCGACGCGGGTCCCGCCGCCCCGGCCGGAGGCGCGGCGTGTCGAACCCCAGCGCATCGAACCCCAGCGCGTCCAGCCGGTCCCGGGGCCGCAGCGCATCGACCCGGTCGCACCCGCCCGGCGCAGCCGCCGGGGCTGGGCGATCGCGGCCCTCGTCGCGGGCCTGCTCGTCGTCGCCGCGGTGGCGGCCGCGGCCGTGAAGGTCTACCTGGACGACCGGGCGGCGAACTCGCCGGAGGCTCGGATCCGGACCACCGTCGAGACCTTCGTCCGGGCGCTCGCCGCCGGCGACCTGACGACGCTGCGCACCACGACGTGCGGCGGCCTGCAGGAGTTCTACGCCTCGGTGCCGCCCGAGCAGTTCGCCGACATCCACCGCACCGCCGTCGACCAGGGCACCGTGCCCGTCGTCACGGGCATCGACAAGGTGCAGATCACCGACGGCCAGGCCATCGCGCAGGTGACGGCGCACCCGGCCGGCACCCCGACCGACGTCACCCAGCGCACCTTCGACCTGGCCCAGGAGGGCGAGGACTGGAAGGTCTGCGGGGAGTGAAACGACGCGAGCGGTGACGCGGGCCGGGCCCGCGTCACCGCTCGTGTGGGATGACCGCGCAGGGACGGATCAGCCGGCGGACACCGAGCGGCCCGCGGACTTGAGGTCGTTGCAGGCCTCGACGACCCGAGCGGTCATCGACGCCTCGGCCTTCTTCAGGTAGCTGCGCGGGTCGTAGGTCTTCTTGTTGCCGACCTCGCCGTCGATCTTCAGCACACCGTCGTAGTTGGCGAACATGTGGCCGGCGATCGGGCGGGTGAACGCGTACTGGGTGTCGGTGTCGACGTTCATCTTCACCACGCCGTAGCTCAGCGCCTCGTCGATCTCCGACTTCAGCGAGCCGGAACCGCCGTGGAAGACCAGGTCGAACGGCTTCGAGCCGGCGGGCAGGCCCAGCTTCTTCGAAGCGGCGGCCTGGCCGTCGGCCAGCACGGACGGCTCGAGCTTGACGTTGCCCGGCTTGTAGACGCCGTGGACGTTGCCGAACGTCGCGGCGAGCAGGTATTTGCCCTTCTCACCGGCGCCGAGCGCGTCGACCGTCTTCTCGAAGTCCTCGATCGAGGTGTAGAGCTTCTCGTTGATGGCGTTCTCGACGCCGTCCTCTTCACCGCCGACGACGCCGATCTCGACCTCGAGGATGATGTTCGCGTCCTTCGACAGGGCCAGCAGCTCCTGGGCGATCTGCAGGTTCTCGTCGATCGGGATGGCCGAGCCGTCCCACATGTGCGACTGGAACAGCGGGTTCTCGCCGTTCTTCACCCGCTCCTGCGAGATGGCGAGCAGCGGGCGCACGAAGCCGTCCAGCTTGTCCTTCGGGCAGTGGTCGGTGTGCAGCGCGATGGTGACGTCGTACTTCGCGGCGATGACGTGCGCGAACTCGGCGAGCGCGACGGCGCCGGTCACCATGTCCTTGACACCGAGGCCGGAGCCGAACTCGGCGCCACCCGTCGAGAACTGGATGATGCCGTCGCTGCCGGCGTCCGCGAAGCCCTTGATGGCGGCGTTGATGGTTTCGGACGAGGTGCAGTTGATGGCCGGGAACGCGAAGGAGTGATCCTTGGCGCGGGCGATCATCTCGGCGTAGACCTCGGGAGTCGCGATTGGCACGGCGGCTGTCCTCCAGATGAGAGTCGATGGGTGCCTCCCCGGGGGTGCGGGAGGCGCCAGGGTTGTCCCTGCAGTATGTCAACTGCCGGCGCGGGGACACAGTCGGGTGCCCGCCGTGATTCGGGCCACCGGCATCCCACCGGTACTCTGGTGGCCGTGAGTGTGCTCGGAGGCCTGGAGTCCGTGACCGTCGTCCCGGAGAGCGTGACGAATCTGGCGTTGCTGCCGGGATTCCTGGACCCGGTGAACCTGCTCAACTCCTTCGGCACCTGGGTGCTCATCGGCCTGCTGCTCGTGGTGTTCATCGAGTCGGGTCTGCTGTTCCCCCTGCTGCCGGGCGACTCGCTGCTCTTCACGGCGGGCCTGATCGCCGCCTCGAAGTCCGAGGAGATCCCGCCGTTCGCGCCGCTGTGGGTGCTGATGGTGACGATCCCGATCGCGGCGATCCTGGGCGACCAGGTGGGCTACTGGATCGGCGCCAAGGGCGGCACCCGCCTGTTCAAGAGCTACGACGCGAAGATCCTCAACAAGCAGTACATCGACCAGTCCGAGGACTTCTTCCAGCGGCACGGTCCGATCACGATCGTCCTCGCCCGGTTCGTGCCCATCGTGCGCACCTTCGCGCCGGTCGTCGCGGGCGCCTCCCGCATGCGGTATCCGGTGTTCCTCACCTACAACGTCGTCGGTGGTGTGCTGTGGGGCGCCGGCGTGACGCTGCTGGGCTACCTGCTCGGTCAGATCGCCTTCATCCGCGACAACATCGACATCATCTTCCTGCTCATCGTGTTCGTCTCCGTCGTCCCGATCCTGCTCGAGATCGGCAAGCACCTGATCGCCAAGCGCAGGGCCGCGGCCGTCACGGAGGCCGAGGCCGAGGCCACGGCCGACACGGTGCCGGTGCCGACGACCCGTCGCGACACCACGCCCTGAGCACGCGCGCGAACGCGTCCTCCATGATTCTCGCCGCGGAAACCTTCGGTCCTCTCGAAACCGCCGGGCCCGCCCTGGTGTGGCTCGTCGTCGTGACGTTCGTGTTCGTCGAGTGCGCGATCATCCTCGGACTGTTCCTGCCCGGGGACTCCATGCTGCTGACCGCCGGCGTCGTGCTGGCCGCCCACCATTCCGGTGCGGCGCAGGTGTGGGCCCTGGCGGTCGGCGCGATGGTGGCCGCGATCGCCGGGAACCAGGTGGGGTACGTGATCGGCCACCGTCGCGGCCACCACCTCATCGCCCGCCGCAACGGCCGATACCTCAACGCGGCCAACCTGCGGAAGGTCAATGTTCTGCTCGACCGGTACGGGTTCTGGGCGGTGCTGATCGCCCGCTGGATCCCGTGGGTGCGCACGCTGTCGCCGCTGGTGGCCGGGGCCGCCCGGATGAACCACACCCGGTACACGATCGCGTCCACGATCGGCGCGATCCTGTGGGCGCCCGTCCTGCTGCTCGTCGGGTTCTACTTCGGCGAATACCTCGAGCGGGTCTCGTGGCTGCTGCCGACGGTCCTCGCCGTGATGGCCGCCGTCCTCGTGGTGGGCACCGTGCTCGGCGTCCGGCAGTACCGGATCGAGATGGCGCGGCCCGCGGTGGACGTGGAGATCGCGGACGTCGACCCCGACTAGGAGGGCCCGGCCACGAGAGCCGGATCCAGGAGGCGGCGCGGGGTGTCCGGGTCCAGGCGCACCCCGATGAAGACGATCTCCTGGCCCGGCGTCTCGCCGGTCAGAGACCACGGCTGCGCCGGTTCGAGCATCAGGTTGGGGCCGGCCTGCGACCAGATCGCCGCGGTGTCCGGGTCGTCGGCGAACCAGCAGAAGCCCTTGCTGCGCAGCACCCCGTGCAGGTTCTCCACCGCCGCCTCGAGCCGGGCCCGGTCGAAGGGGCGGTCGGCGCGGTAGACGACGCTGCGGATGCCGTACTCCTCGGTCTCCGGGGTGTGACCGCCGGCGAGTTCCTCGGCCCAGCCCGGGGCGAGCGCGGCCGCCTCCGGGTCGTAGCGGCCGGTGCCGAGGACCTCGTCGATCGGGACGGCGCCGTGGACGGTGCGCAGCAGCCGCGCCGTCGGGTTGAGCCGGCGCAGCGTGGCCTCGACGGCCCCGGCGACGGCGTCGCTCACCAGATCGGTCTTGTTGACCAGCAGCACGTCGGCGAACTCGACCTGCTCGACGAGCAGGTCGGAGATGCTGCGCTCGTCGCCTGCGCCGGCCTCGAGCGCACGGTCGTCGAGGCGGTCGCCGCGCGCGAGCTCGGCGAGGAATGTGGCGGCGTCGACGACGGTGACCATCGTGTCGAGGCGCGCGAGCCGGCTGAGGCGGAAGCCGTCGTCGAACTCCCAGTCGAACGTCGCGGCGACGGGCATCGGCTCGGAGATGCCGGTCGACTCGATGACGAGATGGTCGAACCGGTTCTCCCGGGCGAGCCGCGCGACCGTCTCGATCAGGTCCTCGCGCAGCGTGCAGCAGATGCAGCCGTTGGTGAGCTCGACGAGCTTCTCGGTGGTGCGGTCGAGGCTGCCCTGGCCGGCGACGAGCGCGGCGTCGATGTTGATCTCGCTCATGTCGTTGACGACGACCGCGACGCGCGCACCGTCGCGGTTGGCGAGGATGTGGTTGAGCAGTGTGGTCTTGCCCGCGCCGAGGAAGCCGGAGAGCACGGTGACGGGCAGGGGCGTCGCGACGGTCATGCCGTCGACGATAGCCGTTATCGATAACCGTTTTCAAAACGGGTGCCGTCGGGCCGCGCGGCGCTCGGCCCGGGCGCCCGCTCGGCGGCCACGGCGTAGGCCGACTCCATCAGCATCCACCCGCTCAGCTGCACCGACAGATCCCGCTCGGCCACCCCCGAGCTGCGCACCGTGCCGCCGGAGAAGCGCGCGATCCCGGGGGCCGTTCCCGGGAGCCGCGCCTGCACGGACCAGTCCCGCCCGAACAGGGGCAGCCCCTCGATCTGCAGGCGGTTCGCCCACGCGGCCTGCGCGGACGCGAGCACGATCCGCGCCGCGACCCGGCGCGCCCGTTCGTCCTCGGGATCGACCACCGGCAGCGTCGTCGCGACCATCGCCAGGTACCGGACGAGGATGCCGTTGAACAACCCACCGTCCCCACCGCCGCCGCCGGTGATCACCCCCCGTTCGGTCAGCTGGTTGTCGACGGCCTCGACGAGGGCGTGCACCCGCTCCCGGTGCCGCGGATCGCCCATCTGCACCGCCAGCTCCGCCTCCAGGCCGAGCACGACGCCCTGGCAGTACGTGTAGACGGCGCGCTCGACCCGGTCGCGCCGGATCCCGTCGAAGATCAGGCCGGTCTCCGCGTCGTGCAGCGTCTCGTGGATCCAGTCCGCCATCTCCTGGGCCCGCAGCAGCTTTCCGGTGCGGGCGAGCAGCAGGCCCGCCGGGCCGTTGGCCGGGGTGTTGTAGAAGTCGTCGCGGCGCCGCCAGGGGATGCCGCCGCCCCGCTCGGGCGCCCACGCCGCGAACAACTCGTTCTCGAGGACGGCGATGGCGTCGCGGCGGTCGACGTAGAGGTGCCGCTGCGCCCGCTCGAGCGCCAGGCCGAGCCAGGCCATGTCGTCGAAGTAGTTGTTGGTCCAGCCGGCGAGGTTGCGGATCCGGTGCGAGCGCGTCAGCCGCAGCACCCGGCGCCGGCGCCGCGGCGTCGCCTCCCGCTCGGCGGCGTCGACCGCGAGATCGATCAGGTGGGCCTGCCACCAGTAGTGCCAGGTGAGGAAGAGCCGTTCGCGGCGCACCGCCGGCCAGCCGACGACCCCGAGCGCGGTGCCGGGCAGCGCCCACAGCCGCCGCACGTGCCGCGACATGACTGCAGCCTCCGCGAGATCCGCCCGCTCGGCCCACACATCCGACATGTCGTCGCCAACCTCGTCTCACCGTCGCTACCGATACCAGCTTTCCCCTATCGGCCGCTCCCCGTCGAACGTTTCTTCACCAGGCCCGGTCGAGATCGGCGTGCTGCCGGATCCAGGCGTGCATCGCGATCCCGGCGGCGACGCCGGCGTTGATGCTGCGGGTCGAGCCGAACTGGGCGATGGACACGGTCGTCGCCGCGACCTCCCGCGCCCGCGCCGTGACACCGGGCCCTTCCTGGCCGAACAGCAGCATGCACGCGCGGGGCAGCTGCGCGGTCTCGAGCGGCACCGATCCGGGTGTGTTGTCCACCGCGACGATCGTCAGTCCCCGTCCGGCTGCCCAGTCGATCAGGGAGTCGACGTCGGGGTGGTGCACGAGATGCTGGTACCGGTCGGTCACCATGGCCCCGCGACGGTTCCAGCGCCGGCGGCCGACGATGTGCACGGCGGCCGCCGCGAACGCGTTGGCGGTGCGCACCACCGTGCCGATGTTCGCGTCGTGCCCGAAGTTCTCGATCGCCACGTGCAGCGGATGACGGCGGGTGTCGATGTCGGCGACGATCGCCTCGCGCGTCCAGTAGCGGTAGGCGTCGACGACGTTGCGGCGGTCGCCGCGGGCGAGCAGCTCCGGATCGTAGCGCGGATCCTGCGGCGGTTCGGTGCCGAACTCCTCGGCCCACGGGCCGCACCCGTGCGGGTGCTCGCCCCACTCGGTGGGGCCGGGAGCGTCGTCGAGTTGCACGGTCAGAAGGTCGTGTTGGAGCCGGCGGCGATCGTGAAGCCGTGACCGGTGGCGTCGTTGGCGCAGGTGACGTCGGCGTCGGTGGTCTCGCACGTGTAGCCGAGCTTGCTCAGCCGCGATCCGCTCGGCAGCACCGGGTCGTCGCCGCCGGAGGTGTAGACCGAGCCGCCCGAGCACATGAACTCCGCCGGGCCCGCGTCCTGTACGCGAATACCGTTGCCCCAGTTGACCATACAATTCTCGGGACGCGGGGGGACCGGATCGGTGGCGCCCTCGCAGCCGGCCTCGGTGCGCGAGGGGAGTTTGACGATGCCGCAGCGGAACCCGCCGTCGGGGCTGGTGAAGTAGTACGACTCGTTGCGCTCGTACTGCACGTCCGCCAGCGTCGTCGGCGCGCTGTCGGGGGCCGGTGCCGGCGGCGTGGTCGTCGTGGTCCCGGTGGCCGTCGTGGTCCCGGGGGCCGTCGGCGCGGGTGCCGCGGTCGTGGTGGTGGTCGTGGCGGCCACGCTCGCCGACGACGCGGCGGCCGGCTGCCCCACGCCGTCCGCGGTCCCTCCGCACCCGGCCAGTGCCAGCACCGCCACCGCGGCCGCACCGATCGACGACATCCGACGCACGTTCACCCGACTCCTTCCGTCGCTGATCCGTCCGCCACTCTAGCGAGACCGCGTCAGCTGCCGGTCACCCACCGGTTGACCAGGCGATTGAGCCGGGTGGGCGTAACCTGCGCGAGGGCGGCGAACGCCTTGGCCTGCCAGCCCACCGCGTGGTGCACACCCGACGGCCGCCGCCCGGGGCGGGTCAGGTCGTAGAGATCCCGGGCGACGTCGTCGGCAGTGAGCCGGATCCCCAGCCGCCGCGCGGCGCCGACGTTCAGGTCCCGGGTCATCGCCGTCTCGACGAACAGCGGCCACAACGCGATCACCCGGACCCCGTGCGGGGCCCATTCCAGATCGAGCGCCTCGGTCAGCCCGCGCACGGCGAACTTGGTGGCGCTGTAGGTCGCGAGCTCCGGCTGGCCGTAGAGCGCCGACGCCGAGCAGAGGTTGACCACCTGGGCGCCGGGCGTGCGGCGCAGGTACTCGAACGCGCTGTGGCAGCCCGTGATCGTGCCGGTGACGTTGACGTCGACCATCTGCCGGTGCCGTTCGAGCGCGGTCGTCTCGAACGGTCCCGACGCCAGGAGGCCGGCGTTGTTGACGAGCAGGTCGAGGGTGCCGTCGGTGCAGAACCCCTTCAGCGCCCGCTCCCAGCCCGGCGCGTCGGTGACGTCGAGAACGCCGGTGACGATGCCGGGCTGCTCCGCGGCGAGCACCTCGAGGCCCGCCGCGTCGACGTCGACGGCCGCGACCCGGTAACCGCGGCGGGCGAAGAGCAGTGCGGTGGCGCGGCCGATCCCCGAGGCGGCGCCGGTGACGAACACACTGGGTGAATTCATGGATGCAGCGTAGCGACGACGGACGTGGCGCAGGTCACGGACTATCCTGGCATCGGAGGAGCAATGAACCACGTTCGAGTCGTTCGTGCCGTCGCATTCGTCACCGCCGGGTACATCGTCGTCCTGGCGCTGTGGCTGGGCCTGTTCGTCGCCAACTCCCCCGAGGGCACCGTCCCCTACCAGATCATGTTCCTGCTGGCCGCGTACGGCTCGGCGCTGGGCATCGCCATGATCCTCGCCGGGCGGCCGCCGCGCGCCGACCGCCGCCTCGCCCGCCGCGGCCTCGAGGGCTGGGCCACCATCACCTCGGCCCGGCAACTCGGCCACACCGTCGACAACGGCGAGCTGACCGAACTGGACCTCGACCTGACGGTGCCGGGCTCCGAGCCGTACCACGGACGGGTGCTCTACGAGGTTGCCCGCGAGGATCTCGCCCGGTTCGAGCCCGGCCGGGTCGTCGGCATCCGGGTCGACCCCCGCGACCGCGACCGGATCGTCCTCTGCCCGTAGGCGACGTGCGCACGAAAGTGGACGCACGCACGAAAGTGCCTGTCGCGCCCGTCGTTACCCGCGCAGATAGCCCCGGCGCGCGCGAGTGCCGTCCCGGCCGAGGGCGAGCTTGCCCTCGACGAGGAGCAACTGCGCGAGGGCGTACGTCGCGAGCACGAATCCCTCTGCCGCGGCCCGGGTCCGCTGCGACCGCAGCAGCACCCGCCGCACGACGATGGTGCCGTCGGACAGGGTGAAGACCAGGCCGCCGGCGCCCAGCCAGCTGCGCCGGTCCTCGTTCGGGATCGGCAGTCCGGCCACCCGCCGGGCCCCGGGCGCGAGCGCCGGATCGGCGGCGAGGGTCGCGGTGGTGCCCAGCAGGGCGCCGTACCCGGTCAGCGGCGCCGCCACCTCCGGGGACCGTGCGCCGAGCAGACCGGCGGCCCCGAGCGCTGCGACCGCCCGCGGCACCGCCGCCGACCGCGTCGGACGGGCACCGCGACGCACCAGCAGGGCCGAGTAGCAGGCCTGCATCACGGCGAACGACGACGCACCGCGCAGCAGCCGGGCGTCGTCGTCCGGGTCGATCATGAACACGTCGCCGACGGTCGCGCCGGTCAGCCCGAGCAGCAACAGGGCGGTGTCGAGCCGGTCGGTGTGCGGGGCGTGCCGCAGCACCCGCACCGCCAGCGACGGGCCGATCAGCGGCTTGGCCACCCGCTGCAACCGCTCGTTGCCGAGCACCCCGCCCACGACCGTCGCCGCCGCGGCCGCGGCGAACACCGCATGCTCGGCGTTCCACTTGTCCCGGCTGAACCATCCCATGGCCGGCAGCGTACCGACCCGCACGACGTCACCCGGCCGCCTTCCCTCAGGAGCAGCGCCGGGCGCCCGCCGCCGCCACCGCACGCAGGAACTTCGGCCGCGGCAGGTCCCGCTCGCGGGCGGCCGCCGTCACGGCCTCCGCCACCGCGGCGACGTCCGTCGCCCGGCACAGCGCGATCGCGGATCCGCCGAATCCGCCGCCGACCATCCGGGCCCCGAGCGCCCCGGCGGCGCGGGCGGCGTCGACGGCGCTGTCGAGTTCGACGGAGCTGACCTCGAAGTCGTCGCGCAGCGACCGGTGCGCGGCGTCGAGCAGCGGCCCGAGCCGGTCCGGGGCGTCGTCCCGCAGCGCGGCGACGGCGGCGCGCACCCGGGCGATCTCCGTGACGACGTGCCCGGCCCGGCGCCGCAGCACCGGATCGGTCAGCGCGTCGAGCGCAGCCACGGTGTCGACCTCGCGCAGACTCGTCACGCCGAGCCGGCGCGCGGCCTCCTCGACGTCGCGGCGCCGCTGCCCGTACGGCCCGTCGACGAGGCGGTGCGGCGCGTCCGTGTCGACGACGAGCAGCGCCAGGCCGTGCGATTCCAGGTCGATCGGGATGTGCTCGACCGCTCCGGTCGCGCAGTCCAGCAGCAGTGCACGACCGGCCCGGCCGCGCAGCGCGATCTGCTGGTCCATGCCGCCGGTGGGGGCGCCGACACAGTCGTTCTCGGCCCGCGTGCAGGCGGCGGCGAGGGCGGCCCGGCCGGCATCGTCGACCGGCAGCCCGTACAGCTCGGCCAGGGCGAGGGCGACGGCCGCCTCGAGTGCCGCCGAGCTGGACAGGCCCGCCCCCACCGGCACGTCGGAGGCGATCGCGACGTCGACGCCCGCGAACCCGGGCGGGTCGAGCGTGTGAATCACCCCGGCGACGTAGGCGGCCCAGCCGCCGGTGCGTCCTTTGGGCGGCTGGAGCAGCCCAAAGGACGCACCGGCGAAGCCCTCGCTGACGAGCCGCACCGCCCCGTCGTCGCGGCGACGCACCGCCGCCGCCGTAACCTGCGGCAGCGCCAGGGGCAGGCACAGCCCGCCGGCGTAGTCGACGTGCTCACCGATCAGGTTGACCCGGCCCGGCGCGCACCACACCCCCTCCGGTACCCCACCGAACTCCCGGGCGAACTCGGCCGCCGCGGCCGCGCACACCTTCATCCGGCGAGCTCCTGCAGTCGCGCCGCGATGCGTTCGGCGGAGGTGTCGCTGATCCATACACCCATCGCGGACTCCGAGCCGGCCAGGTACTTGAGCTTGTCGGCGGCGCGGCGCAGCGAGAAGATCTGGCAGAACAGACGACCGTACGGTCGCTCGTCGCCGACCGGCGCCTGGTGCCAGGCCGCGATGTAGGGGACGCGGTCCACGCCGTCGAAGAACAGGTCCACGCGGCGCAGCAACTCCCGGTAGGCCACCGCCAGCTCGTCGCGCTCGGCGTCGTCGAGGGCGGCGAGGTCCGGCACGTCGCGATGCGGGGCGAGGTGCACCTCGATCGGCCACCGCGCCGCGGCCGGCACGTAGGCGGTCCACCGCCGCCCGGACCACACGATGCGCGTGCCCGCCCGGCGTTCGGCCTCGAGCACGTCGCGTTGCAGCAGCCGGCCCGTCGCGGCGTGGTGCGCGCGGGCCCGCTGCACCAGCACCTGCGAGCGCGCCGGCAGGAACGGGTAAGCATAGATCTGCCCGTGCGGATGTTGAAGCGTCACACCGATTTCCGCACCACGGTTCTCGAAGCAGAACACCTGCCGCACGTCGGGGGCGGCCGAGAGCTCGGCGGTGCGGTCGGCGAGCGCATCGAACACCGTGCGGGCCCGCGCGACGCTCAGGTCGGCGAACCGGGCGTCGTGGTCGGCGGTGAACGCGACCACCTCGCAGCGGCCCGTCGCGGGTCGTCGCGGCCACAGCGGGTCGCCGTCCACCGGACCGGCGACGGCGCCACCCGGCCCGAGGGCCGGGAAGCGGTTCTCGAACACCACCACGTCGTAGTCGTCGGCGGGGATCTCGGTGGCGGCCCGGCCCGGACGGGTGGGGCACAGCGGGCAGTCCGCGGGGTCCGGCAGGAAGGTGCGGTCCATGCGGTGCGCCGCGGAGACCACCCACTCCCCCGTCAGCGGGTCGAAGCGGAGTTCGGACGCGGCCCCGGCCGACGGTAGCCGCCGCGTGTCGTGCCGCTCCCGCACCGCGCCACCACCGACGTACGGCTCGGTGTCGTCGAAATAGAACAGTTCCCGGCCGTCCGCGAGGCGCGTCGCGGTCCGTCGCACCCGCCCGGCCACGGAAAACCTAGGCGTCCTGCAGTCCCAGGTCCTGCAGGCCCAGCAGGTAGCGGTACTCGACGCCCTCCGCGGCGATCACCTCGCCGGCACCGGTGGCCCGGTCGACGACGGTGGCGACACCCACGACCGTCGCGCCGGCGTCGCGCAGGGCCTTGACCGCGGTGAGCGGAGAGTTGCCCGTGGTGGTCGTGTCCTCGACTACCAGGACGCGCTTGCCGAGCACGTCGGGCCCCTCGATCTGCCGCTGCATGCCGTGCGCCTTGGCGGCCTTGCGGACGACGAACGCGTCGATCGGGCGGCCGGCGGCGTGCATGACCGCGAGCGCCACCGGATCGGCACCCATGGTGAGGCCGCCCACGGCGTCGAAGTCCCAGTCGGCGACCAGTTCCCGGATGAGCTTGCCGATCAGCGGGCCGGCCCGGTGGTGCAGGGTGGCGCGGCGGAGATCCACGTAGTAGTCGGCCTCTTTGCCGGACGACAAGGTCACCTTGCCGTGCACCACCGCCAGTTCGCGAACCAGCGCAGCCAACTCCTCGCGATCACTCATCGCAACCCCTCACCGTCTCTCGTTCCACGCCGCGCCCCGAGAGCGCCGGCGACGACGAGCCTAGTCGGGGTCCGACGGTCAGGCCGCGACGGTGTCCGATCCGCCGGTCGGCGCGTCGCGTCCGGGGGCGGAGGCGGGAGCCGTCGCGGCGGGCTCCGGCGGGGCCACGGCGGTGGGGGCGGGCGGGGCGGCGACCTCGAACAGCGGGACGGGTCCGACCGCGGCGAGGCGCGCGAACACCGAGGCCGGGAAGGTGATGGTCGCGGTGTTGATGGCGCGGCCGAGGTCGTTGTGGACGCGGGCGGCCCCGGCGATGCGCTGCTCGCGGGTCTGCAACTCGCGGGCGACGCGGATGAACGGCCAGTGGTTGACGCCGTCGAGGACGCCGATCAGGTCGTGCAGGGCCGCCGACAGGGTGTTCTCGGCCGCGGCCCGCTCGCCCAGGGGCAGCCGCTGGTCGCGCATGGCGATTGCCAGGGAGCGGGCTCCGACGACGGGGCTGAGCCGGCTGCGGTCCATGCCGGCGCCGGCGGAGGCCGCGACGAGGGCGGGCACCTGGTCGTAGCGGTCGTCGAGTTCGTTGGTCAGCAGGCGCAGGCTGTCGCGGTGGCGCAACTTCAGCACCCGGAGGCGGCGGACGGCGGCGCGCGTCCACAACAGCAGTACCACCACGACCGCAACGACAATCACAAGAGCCACAGACGTCACAGGGCGGAATCTACCGCGGGGCCGAGGGGACGCCCGAGTCGCGACGCGCCGTGTCGGCGCGCCGTGTCCGGACCGTTACCTGCGCTGGGCCTACGTCCGTCCCCGGCCGCGGCCGACCAGGTTGGTCGCCCTGCGCACCAGGTTCTTCGGGACGAGCCGGCCCACCGTCGTGAGCACCTTGTACTGCAGGCCCGGAATGCTGATCACCTTGCCGGCCTCGAGGTCGGCGAGGGACGTGCGCACCACCGTGTCCACGTCGAGCCACATCAGTTCCGGGATCGAGCTCATCTCGATCCCGGCCCGCTCGTGGAACTCGGTGTGCACGAAGCCGGGGCACAGCGCCTGCACCCGCACCCCGGTGCCGGCGAGGCCGCCGGCCAGTCCCTCGGTGAACGAGACGACGTAGGCCTTGCTCGCCGAGTACGTCGAACCACGCCCGGAGAGCAATCCGGCGACGCTGGCGACGTTGACGATGCTGCCCCTGCCTGCCGCGATCATCGGCGGCAGCGCGGCCCGGGTCAGCTGCATCACGGCGGTGACGTTGACGTCGAGCTGCGACTGCAGCAGAGCGGGGTCGGCGGTCCAGAATTCGCCGGACGTACCGAACCCGGCGTTGTTGACGAGCATCTCCACGCCCTCGGCGAGGCGCCGCGCGACGGAGGCGCGGCCGTCCTCGGTGGCCAGGTCTGCGGCGAGGATCTCCGAGGTGGTGCCGAAACGCGACGTCAGTTCGTCGGCGAGGGACCGCAGGCTCTCCTCGCGACGGGCGACGAGCACGAGGTCGTACCCCTTGCCGGCGAGCGCGCGCGCGAAGCCTGCGCCGATGCCGGACGTGGGGCCGGTGATCAGGGCGACGGGCCGGGTGGCAGCGGAAGTCATGGGCTAAAGCTAGCGCAGCGCGCCGGCCGCTTCCGGTGACGCGGTGGGCTCAGCGCCGCGCGGAGGGGCGGCCGGGGTCGTGCGCGACCCGGTCGAGTTCCTGCGGCTCCACGATCGGGGGCAGCACGTGCAGGATCCCGGAGAGCCGGGCGACGGTCTCGATGGCCGAGTCCCATTCCCGGCCGGTGCTGCCCACGGGGATCGAGCCGAGGGTCCATTCGCCCTCGCTCCACAGCATCTGCACGTGCGGCGGGATCGACTCGGTGTAGGCGACCATGCGCTGGTCACAGATGCGGCGGGCGATCTCGAGGTCGGTGGCGAACACGATGCGCGGACCGATGGCGCCGAGCAGGTTCATGTCCGAGTCCTTCGGCGGCGGCGTCGACTTCAGGCGCAGGTCGATGTCGACGTCGGAGCCGACCTTGCGGCGCACCGCGACGATCGTCGCGGTCTCCTCGATGTCGAAGAGGATGAACTCCTCGCCGCGGCGGATGCCGTGGACCACGTCCACCGCGCCGAGATACTCCTGCTTGGCCAGGGCCGCCCGGTGCCAGTGCCCGGGCAGGGTGTCGTCGGCGGCGCTGTACTTGTAGCCCTGGGCGCGCGCCCAGATCTCGCGCACGCGGCCAGACTGTTCGCGGCGCGTGCGGTCGATGTAGAGCAGCACCAGCGCACCCGCGAGTGCGATCGCCGCCAGTCCGAACCACATAACCGTCATCGAGGGTCAGCCTATCGCGTTCTAGTTGCCCGGACCGCCGAAGGACGGCAGGGACGCGCTGACCACAGTGTCGGCGATCATCTCCCCGTTCCGCAACGGCGAGCCCTGCGCGACGACCGAGTCGCCGACCCGCAGCGCCGACGGATCGGAGCCCGCGAGCGACATGATCTGCGTCTCGGGCGTGAGCCGCACGGTGACGCTCGAGCCGCCCATGCCGCTGAGCGTGAGGGAGGTGCCGTCGTTGGCGGTGATCGTGCCGACGACGGTGCCGGCCGCGCCGATGACGTCGCCGAGCCCGCCGGGCAGCTGCTCGAACGGCAGGCCGGGCACGGCCGGGTCGGTGGTGGGCGCGGGCGTCGTGGGCGCGGGCCGGGGCACCGTGGTCGTGGTGGTCGGGGCCGCCGCGCTGCGCTGCTGCGGGTCGTCGCCGCTGCCGCCGCTGAGCAGATAGCCGCCGAAGCCGGCCAGCACGATCAGCGCCACCGCGGCGAGCAGGATCAGGCCCCAACGGCGCCGCCGGGGCGGCTTCGCGTCGAGAGCCGGGTACTCGCCGGTGTGCGGCGGGGTGGGTGGCGCCGCCCCGTACTGCTGGGTGTGCGGGTACTGCTGGGTCGGCGCGTACTGCTGGGTCGGCGCGTACGGCGGCTGGGGCCCGTAGGAGCCGGGCTGCTCGAACGCCTGCGTCGGGTTGGGCGGCGCCCCCGTCGGATCGAACCGGGGGTCGTACGCCGGGTAGACCAGGGTGGGGTTGGCGGGCGGACGGCCGTACGCCTCGGTCGGGTCGGCGGTGTGCAGGACACGGGTGTCGTCGGCGTCCGGGTCGGTGCGGCCGCTGCCCGTCGCGCGCGCGTCGTCCGCACGCCCCTCGTCGAGCGAGTAGGCGCGCTCCTGGGGGGTGCGCGGATCGTGCGGGTTCGTCATGGTCCCTCCAGGTTAGGCGCTGCGCGCCGGTGCGTCCTTTGGGCTGTCACAGCAGCCCAAAGGACGCACCGGCGCCGTCAGGCGCCTATCACGAGGTGGTCGCCGTCGTCGCTGACGCCCACCGAGACGGTGTCGCCGTCCTTGATGTCCCCGGCCAGCAGCTTCTTGGCGAGCTGGTCGCCGATCGACTGCTGGATGAGCCGGCGCAGCGGACGCGCACCGTACTGCGGGTCGTAGCCCCGCACGGCGAGCCAGAACCGGGCCGAGGACGACACGTCGAGGGCGAGCCGCCGGGCCGCCAGACGCCCGGCCAGCTGCTCGAGCTGGATGTCGACGATCTGCTCGAGCTGCTCCTCGGTCAGCGAGTGGAAGATCACCACGTCGTCGAGCCGGTTGATGAACTCCGGCTTGAACGCCGCCCGCACCGCCGCCATGATGTGCTCCCGGTCGCCACCCGCACCGAGGTTCGAGGTGAGGATCAGGATCGTGTTGCGGAAGTCGACGGTGCGGCCCTGCCCGTCGGTGAGCCGACCGTCGTCGAGCACCTGCAGCAGCGTGTCGAACACGTCCGGGTGGGCCTTTTCGACCTCGTCGAACAGCACCACCGAGTAGGGGCGGCGACGCACCGCCTCGGTGAGCTGGCCACCCGACTCGTAACCGACGTAGCCCGGAGGGGCACCGACGAGCCGCGCGACGGAGTGCTTCTCGCTGTACTCGGACATGTCGATCCGCACCATGGCGCGTTCGTCGTCGAACAGGAAGTCCGCCAGCGCCTTCGCCAGCTCGGTCTTGCCGACGCCGGTGGGGCCGAGGAACAGGAACGAGCCGGTGGGCCGGTTCGGGTCGGCGACGCCCGCCCGGGAGCGGCGCACCGCGTCCGACACGGCCTGTACGGCCTCGTCCTGGCCGACGACCCGCTTGCCGAGCTCGGACTCCATGCGCAGCAGCTTGGCGGTCTCGCCCTCCATCATGCGGCCGGCGGGGATGCCGGTCCAGGCGGCGACGACGTCGGCGACGTCGTCCGGGCCGACCTCCTCCTTGAGCATGACGTCGCCGTCGGAGGCGGCTCCGGACGCGGCGGCGGCCTTCTCCAGTTCCTTCTCCAGCTGCGGGATGCGGCCGTAGCGCAGCTCCGCGGCCTTGCCGAGGTCACCGTCGCGTTCGGCGCGTTCCTCCTCGCCGCGCAGCGCCTCGAGCTGCTCCTTGATCCCCCGCACCGAATCGATGGCGGTCTTTTCGTTCTGCCAGCGGGTGGTGAGCTGGTTCAGCTTCTCGCGTTCGTCGGCGAGTTCGGCGCGCAGCTTCTCGAGCCGGTCCTTGGAGGCCTCGTCGGTCTCCTTCTGCAGCGCCATCTCCTCGATCTCGAGGCGACGGACGATGCGCTCGACCGAGTCGATCTCCTCGGGGCGCGAGTCGATCTCCATGCGCAGCCGGGACGCGGCCTCGTCGACGAGGTCGATGGCCTTGTCCGGCAGGAACCGGGAGGTGATGTACCGGTCGGAGAGGGTGGCGGCGGCGACGAGCGCGGAGTCGGTGATGCGCACGCCGTGGTGCACCTCGTAGCGCTCCTTGAGCCCGCGCAGGATGCCGACGGTGTCCTCCACGCTCGGCTCGCCGACGAGAACCTGCTGGAAGCGGCGTTCGAGGGCGGCGTCCTTCTCGATGTACTTGCGGTACTCGTCGAGGGTGGTGGCGCCGACGAGGCGCAGCTCGCCGCGGGCGAGCATGGGCTTGATCATGTTGCCGGCGTCCATCGCCGATTCGCCGGTCGCGCCGGCGCCGACGATGGTGTGCAGCTCGTCGATGAAGGTGATGATCTGCCCGGCCGATTCCTTGATCTCGTCGAGCACGGCCTTGAGGCGTTCCTCGAACTCGCCGCGGTACTTGGCGCCGGCGACCATCGACCCGAGGTCGAGCGCGATGACGGTCTTGCCGCGCAGCGACTCGGGGACGTCGCCGGCGACGATGCGCTGGGCGAGGCCCTCGACGATGGCGGTCTTGCCGACGCCGGGCTCGCCGATGAGCACGGGGTTGTTCTTGGTGCGCCGGCTCAGCACCTGGACGACGCGGCGGATCTCGTTGTCGCGGCCGATGACCGGGTCGAGCTTGCCCTCCCGGGCGCGGGCGGTGAGGTCGGTCGAGTACTTCTCGAGCGCCTGGTAGGTGCCCTCGGGGTCCGGGCTGGTCACGCGGGCGCTGCCGCGGACTGTGGTGAACGCGTCGCGCAGCGCGGCGGGGGTGGCGCCGTGCCCGACGAGGAGCTTGGCGACGTCGGAATCGCCGCCGGCCAGGCCGACGAGCACGTGCTCGGTCGAGACGTACTCGTCGTCGAGTTCGGTGGCGAGGTGCTGCGCGGCGGTCAGGGCGGCGACGGCCTCCCGGCCGAGTTGCGGCGTGGTGGTGGCGCCGGTGGCGCTGGGCAGCCGGTCGACGAGTGTCTGCGCCTCCCGGTGCACGACGGTCGGGTCCACGCCGACGGCCTTGAGCAGCGGCGCGGCGATGCCGTCGGTCTGGTCGAGCAGCGCGACGAGCAGGTGGGCCGGACGGATCTCCGGATTGCCCGCAGCGGACGCGGACTGCATGGCAGCCGTCATCGCCGCCTGGGTCTTGGTGGTGGGATTGAACGAGTCCACTGCGAACCCCTTCCCTTCATTTAGCGAGCCGGTATCAATTCTGCACCCGCCAGCCTCCCGCCGCGGGCGTTCGCATGCTTCAACGGCCCCAAAGTTGAGTTTGTTCCGCTCAACTTTATCGAGTCGTGTGACCTGCGGCACATCGCGGGGGTCATCGAGCCGCTCGACGTCGATTGTGGCCGAAACACCGCCGCGGGACTACAGTGGCGGCCGACCAGCAGAGACGGCGAGCGGGAGGGTGCGTGGAGGCCTTCGCCGTCGCCCGTGTCCAGCTCAGCTTCGCGTCGATCGTCGCGACCCCCGGCGGCGCCGAGCGCTTCGCCACGGCCTTCTACACCGCCCTGTGGAGCGACACCGTCGGCATCCGCGAGCTGTTCCCCGCGGGAATGGAGACGATGCGGCAGCGGTTCGCGACCGCCGTCGGCTGGGCGATCAACCGGCTCGGCGACCCCGACACCGTCACCGCCTTCCTCACCCAGCTCGGCCGCGACCACCGCAAGTACGGCGTCCGGCCCGACCACTTCCATGCCGCCGGCCGGGCCCTGCACACCGCCGTGCGCGAGTGCACCCCGCCCATCCTGTGGACCGACGCCCTCGACCGCACGTGGTCCGGGGTCATCACCCACGTCGTCGACACCATGGCCGCCGCCGCCGCCGAGGACGACCTGCCCGCCGCGTGGGGCGCCACCGTCGTCGGCCACGAACGGGTGCTGCCCGACCTGGCGATCATCCGGCTCGAGACGGACTCGCCCATCCCGTACCACGCCGGGCAGTACATGAGCGTGCAGATCCCGCAGCGGCCGCACATGTGGCGGTACCTGTCGGCGGCAATCCCCCCGAACCCGTACGGCCAGATCGAGTTCCACGTCCGTCGCGTGTCCGGCGGCTGGGTCAGCCCGGCACTGGTCGGCGACACCTCCGTCGGGGACCGCTGGGTGATCGGGCCGCCGCTCGGCGGCCTGCACGTCGACCGCGACAGCGGTGAGGACGTGCTGATGATCGCCTCCGGCACAGGCCTCGCGCCGCTGCGGGCGCAACTGATGGAGATGGGCATGCGGGGCGACAACCCGCGCGTGCACCTGTTCTTCGGCGGCAAGTACCCCTGCGACCTCTACGACCTGCAGACGCTGTGGCAGCTGGCCACCACCAATCCGTGGCTCACGGTCGTGCCCGTCGTGGAGGAGACCGAGAACCCGTGGTGGCACCCGGTTCCCGTGGAAGATCCGCCGCCGGGCCTGCACCGGACCCTGCACGGCAAGCTGGGAAAGGTGGTCTCACAGTTCGGCTCCTGGGCCGATCGGCAGATCCAGATCGCCGGGTCCCCGTCGATGATCCGCACGACGCTCTACGCGCTGTCCGCCGGCGGCACCCCGCGGCAGAACATCAGCTTCGACCCGCTGTAGATCCGCATCTGCCGCACATAGTGTGCCGGTGACCCTACGCACTGCACCGGCGGTGACCGCAATTCGTTCCCCTTCGAGCCACCCCACGGGTAATTCGACCTCCGAAGCGATTCCTGGGGATCTCGTTCGGCCCCGGCAATGGACCTACCGTCCACCGTGTTGAGCGTTCCGATTCGCCCGTTGAGCCGTTGTTGAGCGCCGTCCGGACACTTGTTGTTGCCCATTCACACCTCCCCCGGGAGCAAGAGATGCAACCCCGAGTGCCTGTTTACGTATACGCCGACGACTCGATACTCCGGGCCGGAGTAGTCAGTCAGCTGCGCATGCGGAGCGAGGTGGCCGTCGTCGACACCGATCCGGAATCCGCGGAGGTCGCCATCCTCGCCGCTGACGTTCTCGACGACGCCGCCATGCGGACCCTCCACGCCCTCCAGCGCGGCTTCTCGCCGCGAGTGATCCTCGTCCTGCGTGTCATCGACGACTCCACGCTCGTCGCCGCGGCAGAGGGCGGTATCAGCGGCCTGCTCCGCCGTAGTGACGCGACACCCGACCTGCTGGTCCGCACCGTCCAGCGCGTCATCGCCGGGGACGGGGTCGTTCCTCCTGACCTTCTCGGCCGCCTGCTCGGCCAGGTCGGTGCCCTGCAGCGACAGGTACTGACGCCGCGCGGATTGCGATTCTCGGGACTCTCCGAACGCGAGGTCCAGGTTCTGCGTCTGGTGGCCGACGGACACGACACCTCTGAGATCGCGCAGAAGCTCTGCTACAGCCAGCGCACGGTCAAGAACGTCCTGCACGACATCACCACCCGGCTGCAGCTCCGCAACAGATCGCACGCCGTGGCATATGCCGTCCGCGAGGGACTGATCTGAGGCCGGTGGTCGCCGTGATATCCGATGTCGATGCAGCTCTCCGCCAGCTGATCGAGCACGAGGCGATCGATGACGCAGAGGTCGACGTCGTCTTCGACGCACCAACGAAGGATTGGGCGGCCCGCCGCACCGGTCCGACAATCGACGTCTACCTGTACGACATCAGGGAAGACCTACGCCGGCGCCAACGCGGCCTCGTGAACGAGTACGACAACGGGCTCGTTCGCGCCAGGCATCTACCTCCGCGCTACTTCAAGCTCTCCTATCTCGTGGCCGCATGGACTCAACGCCCCGAGGACGAACATCATCTCCTCGGCAGGTTGCTGACGTGCTTTCTGCGTCACGACGCACTGCCGGGCAGTCTGTTGTCCGGTTCGCTGGCCGACCTCGGCCTGCCCGTCCCGGTCGCCGTCGCGCTGCCACCGCCCGAGGACCGATCGTTCGCGGACGTCTGGACAGCGCTCGGCGGTGAACTCAAACCGTCCCTCGACCTCGTCGTCAGTATGCCCACCCCTACCGGTCGCGTGCACCCGGCCGCTCCACCTGCCCTTCGCACTCCGCGCCTGTCCACCGAAGGGAAACACGGCTCGGTTTCTGGTGAGCAGAAGCGCAGACGCGCGCCGGCGCCGGACGGCTCCGATCCCGTCCCATCCGGCCTCGAGACCTTGCCGGAGGACGCACCTCCGGCGGACGGCGAGAGTCCGTCGATCACCATGCGCAAGGCTCGCCGCAAGCAGGGACGCAACGAATGAACTCGGACGCCAACCTGCGGGATCTGCTCGACCGGTGCGCCCTGATCGAGGCACGCGTCCGCATGGTCGTGACCCATCGGCGCAGTTACGATCCCACCCCCGACGACCCCTTCCGAGGCCTGTATCTGAGCGACGAATCCGCAGTGGCGTTGCTCGACGTGGTTCCACCCCCGCCGGAGTCCGACCGCGTGGCTCGCATCGCACTGGATCGCCGGGCCGACGCGGCAGAAGCGGCGGGCGGCGACCTGCGGCTGCGTCGGCTTGCCCGGTCCGCCGGGCTGTCCGACATCGATGTCGACGCGTTGCTGATGTGCATGCTGCCGGACTTGAATTCGCGGTTCGAACGTCTCTACGGCTACCTCAACGACGACGTCACGCGGCGGAGGGCGACGATCGGCCTGGTCCTCGAACTACTCGAGCTGTCCCCCGTGACGGCCGAGCACCGCGCACGATTGGCGGCAGGGGCGCCGCTGATCGAAACCGGCCTCGTACTGGTGGAGGACGAGGAGCGCCCGTTTCTCACCCGGGGCCTGCGAGTTCCGGATCATGTGACCCAGCATCTGCTCGGCGACGATCGCTGCGACCCGGAGATCGCCGATCTGCCTTTCGATGCAGGGCATTTCGAGTCTCCCGTGTCCGGCCGGATCGCGCGGACGATACGAACAGGCCAGCACTGCACCTACATCCGGGAGTCCATCGGGTCCGGCGCTCCTGCTGTTGCCGTTGCAGCCCTGGAGGCAGCAGGTCGCTCCGCCCTGTGTGTGGACGCCAACCGGCTGCTCGAGCACCCCGACCCGGCCCGCGCGGTGGTTGGGCTGGGCCGAGAAGCGATGCTACGCGGAGCCGGGATAGTCGTGACACCCATGGACGCGCTGGCCACAGACACGGCGATCATCCGGGCGTTGTGCGAACTGACAGCACCCGTCGTTGCGATCGGAACCGTCACCTGGGATCCGCGCTGGTCGGACAGCGTGCCGCTCCAGGTCGATGCGGAGCGCCTGTCGACGGAGGACCGAGCACACCTCTGGGCCGTCGCAGCCGGGGACAGCGTCGTCGACGGCTCCCTCACCGAGGTCGCGAACCAGTTCGTGCTGGGTCCGGCACAGATCGAACGTGCGGTTCGTTCGGCGCGTATATCGGCGAGCCTGACCGGCAGCACCCTCACCGGACGAGACCTGTGCCAGGGAGCGCGGGCGCAGAACGCGGCTGGGCTGGAGCGACTCGCCCGGCGCATCGAACCCTCGGTCGGCTGGGATGATCTCGTACTCCCCCACCGCGTCGTCGACCAGTTGCACGAGCTCACCGCTCGTGCTCGCTATCGGGAACGAGTCCTCACCGACTGGCGGATGCGGCCCGGTGGCGGACGAGGGCGTGGAGTCACCGCCCTCCTCGCAGGTGAATCGGGCACCGGCAAGACCATGGCCGCCGAGGTCATAGCCGGGGATCTCGGTCTCGACCTGTACTCGGTGGACCTGGCCGCGGTGGTGGACAAGTATGTCGGCGAAACGGAGAAGAACCTCGAACGCATCTTCGCGGAAGCGAGTGGCGTCAATGCCGTGCTGCTGTTCGACGAGGCCGATGCCGTCTTCGGCAAGAGGAGCGAAGTACGCGACGCGCACGATCGCTACGCGAACATCGAGAGTGCTTATCTGCTGCAACGCATGGAGAACTTCGACGGACTCGCCGTTCTCGCAACCAATCTGCGCGCCAACCTCGACGAGGCATTCGTCCGCCGGCTCGACGCCATCGTGGACTTTCCGACGCCCGACGAGGACGCACGGCGGGCGTTGTGGCGGCATTGTTTCGACTCACCGGTACCGTGCAGCGACGATCTCGATATGGACTACTTGGCCCGATCGTTCACGTTGTCGGGCGGCAACATTCGTTCCGCAGCCATCACCGCCGCCTACCTGGCGGCGGCGAGCAACAGCGCGATCGGCATGGAACATGTCATACCCGCGGTGCGTCAGGAATACCGCAAGCTCGGCCGACTCGTGCCGGAATCCGTCGCCGCCGGGTGATCCGATCGTCACGATTCGCTACTTCGGATGCACAATCCGCCGACGCATCCGAGGAGGCACCCCACCACCACGAGCGGCAAACCGGTTCCTCCGGGCGCCGCAGAGAACTGCGCATCCGCGTAGACCGCGAATCCGATCGTGACAGCGATGGCAGCGAGGCCGGCAATGATGGTCATGCCACCCTTCGGACGCAGGATGCCGATCAGCATGAGCGCGATGAGCACGATCACGACCGCCCGAGCGATGGGTTGAGTCACGTAGGTGTAGTCGTCTCCGGTAGCGACGCTCATGATGTCGCCGATACCGGGGAACCGCCGCACGGTCAGCAGCGGAACCTGCTGTGCATCACCCGTCCACGGGAGAAACGCGCCGATCAGCGCGATCAGGCCTCCGAGGAGGGTCGCGGCGATCCGGATCAGCGGAAGCAGGTCGTCCGAGGTCTGGGTGAGCACGGCGCCGGCATCCACGACGATTCCGCCGTCCTCGGCACCCACCTCGAGGTTTCGGACCTTGGCATGCCCCATTCGCGGACGCGGCGCCCGGACGGTGACCTTCGCCCAACCGGCTTGCCCCGGGGGAATGTTCAACGTCGGCGGGTCGAAGGAGAACTGGACGGCGTTTTCGGGGTCGCGGCCCACCAGTCGCGCCCGGAGAGGCAAGGCCCTACTCCTGTTGTCGACCACGACACGCAGCTGTCCACGCGAACTATTGTGCACGGTGAACTGTTCCGGCTCGAGCCGTATCCGAGCGAGGGTGATCGGCGCCGGGGACGCTGTCTGCACGAAGGCGCCCTGGGTCTTGACGGAACCGTCCTCGTTGCTTGCCACGACCCGGATCTCCCGGGAGACCGTCTCTCCGCCCGGCGGTGGTGGAGCGGAGACCGTCATCGCGACCCGCGACACCTCGCCCGGCGGCACTTCGAGTGCCCACGCCTCGAATTCGAATCCGACGGCGCGTTCCGGATCGGAACCGTTCAGCCGCACTTTCAGTGGTTGCGATCCACGGGTGTTGTCCACCGCTACACGGCAGCGACCGTGTGTGCGGTCCTTGACCGTGATCTGCTCGGGTTCGAGTCGGATTTCGGCTGTGGCGATCGGATTCGGCGAGGTCGTGTGTATCAGGGTTCCGTCTACGGTTGCCTCACTGGTGCCGTCGGTCGCGACGACCGTGAAGGGTTTGCTGGTTTCGGCTTCCTTCCGGGGAGCAACGAGTTGGGCGCGGATGCCGACCCGGCTCTCGGATCCGGCGCGGACATCGATCTTTGCTACATAGAACAAAACCCGGACCGATCCTTCCGGGTCTCGACCGGAGAGCCGGACATGTCGGTCGACGCTACCTTTGCGGTTGTCGATGATCAGCCATCCCTGCCCGTAGGGCGCGTCGGCGGCCTTGAGGGTGCTCGGTTCGAGCCGCAGCTGCAGTGCCGACACCTCTTGTTCGATCGTCAGATGCGTCTCGATCTCGGCCTGATCGTTCGCACCGCGGATCGTGGCGCGATACGACCGTGCCGAACCGGCCTCCGGTGGTGGCACGAGGACGGCGAGTCCGATCGGAACCGTCTCCCCCGGAGGAACTTCGATGACGTCGGCGGAGAACTCGAATTCGAGGAGATCCTCGGCGTCCGAACCGCTCAACTCGAAACGTTGAGGATAGTTGCTGCTTCGATTGTCGACCTTCAGCTCGACCTTCGCCGATGTCCCGTCCCGGAGCCTGACCCGCTCCGGTTCGACGTGGAGCTGAGCGGGGTCGCCGATCGGTGGCACCGTCAACGCCAGAGCGACGTCGATGGCGGCGTCAGGATCCTCGTCCGAATGTACTCGGATCGGCAGCGTGAATCTCTGAGCGGCAGGCCATCTGGGTGCATCGATCACGACGCTGATCGTGGCCGGCTTCTCCTCGTCGGGATAGAGGGCGATCGCGGGATGCGTCAGCTTCAACCAGCCCGGAGCATCGAGCGGCACCGCCCGGAAGCGATCGACGATCGTGGAGGTGTTGTGCACCCGCAGATCGAACGTGCCACCCCCTTCCGGATCGATCGTCAGCTCCGGAGTGACGATCTCGACGCGGGGAGGACGCGCCTCACCGTGACCGCCGGCGGAGCTCCGGCTCGGGGCGGAGGGGGCAGCACTTCGAACGTCCGAACCGGTAGCCCGATCCGGTGGACTCCAGGACGTCACCACCGGGATCTGGGACGTAAGTGTGCGCCCCTCATGGGTGCCCGATCCCGACTCGAACCCGACGAACCGTCCGCAGCGAACACAGAATTCGGCATTCGCCGCGTTGACGGTGCCGCAGTTGCCGCAGATGGGTGCGACATCCGCGTTCGAGATCCGTCCTGAATCGTCCATGTCAGCCGGCTTCTTACTCGACCTACCCGTCCCCCTACACACATCGATCTGCGGCGATCATCTTCGACCTGGTCCGCCTTCGGTCTGGCTTAGGCCGTCTACAGCGTTCCCGATCAATCGTTCCAGGGGGACAAATATAGGAGGAATCATCGTCCTCGGGCGTATAGCAGGTCCCATCAGGCAAGGGAATGCTTCCCAGCGGGCAGTCGGGAGGCTCGTAACATGTTCCGTCCGCTAGGGGATAGCTTCCCGGAGGGCAGTCAGGAGGCTCGTAACACGTCCCATCCGGCAACCGAGGACTACCATCCGGACACGGCTCCGGAGGCTCGTAACACGTCCCATCCGGCAACCGAGGACTACCATCCGGACACGGCTCCGGAGGCTCGTAACACGTCCCATCCGGCAACCGAGGACTACCATCCGGACACGGCTCCGGAGGCTCGTAACACGTCCCATCCGGCAACCGAGGACTACCATCCGGACACGGCTCCGGAGGATCCACAATCGGCGGACAGGTCTGCCCCGCCTGCACCGTAGTTCCATCCGGGCACGTGGTTCCTGTAGTTCCGGGATTCGGTGTTCCCGGTCCGGGGCTTGGTCCGGGGCTTCCCGGCTTGTGAGGCTGAGTCCCCGACCCCGGCGGTACCTGCGGAATCGGGACGCATGGGCCGGTCGGGTGCTGCAGACGCTGCTCTCCCTCAGCGCATTCCGGCGGTGGTGGCGCCTGGGTCGGAATTTCTGGGAAGAAGGAGATGAGGCTGACGCGCCAGTCGTTCCCTTGTTTGACAGCAGCGACACGGTCCACGCGCATGTCGCTCTCCTCGAGAACCGCCCCGTCCGACGCCGTCACCTTCTGGTTCAGCATCACCGCACGCTCGACGGCGTTTTCGGAGTCCTTCGGGTGCTCTCCGAAGATCACCAGGGCATCGGCGATCACCGAAGCATCCGCGGCTTTCCATTCGTCCCACCACACGCTGGTTCCGCGTTCACTGGAGTGATTCGCTGCCGCGAGCTCGGGAGTCAGATACTTCGATGCCCGCTCGTAGGCGTCGCGTGTCGAGGCGTCCGTCGTCGGATACCACGTGAACATGGTTTCGAGGGCACCTTCGATGGCGTCTCGGGCTCCGTCCGGAAGTGAGTCTTCGTCGGTCCCCGTCCATGCCGACTGCGGATCCGGTTCTCCGCCTCCGCACGCCACGACGAACCCCAGCGCTGCGATCAGCGCTACGAATGCCGAGAGGAAGCGCAGCGATCTCATCAACCCTCCTGGGAGTCGATCGTCGCACGCTCCATGGTCGAAGAGCGCTGGCAAGCAACAGAATGCCCGATCGGGAACGGCAGTCGGAACGTTCGAGCAGGCATACCGGACAGCGGGGGCACGGATCCTCGACGAAAGGGCCGAACCGGCCGGCAACCCTGCCGTTGTAGAACAGGTCTGGTGATAGTTGAAGCCGTACAACGGATGCGATCGAGTCCACAAAATGCCGGCGGGATCCATGCCATGAGAATGCGTCGTGCACTCGGACGGCTCGCGGGCCTGCTCGTGGTCGTCCTGACAGTTGCATTGGGTCAACCGGGACCGGCGTTCGCCGACACCGGGGCGGGTGTCCCGTGCCCCATGAACCGGAAACCGGTCGCGGACGGCACGTTCGTCGTCTCGTCCCCGTTTGGTGCCCGAAGTGGGGGTTTCCACCAGGGCGTCGACATGGCCGGGGATGCCGGAACCGACATCTACGCAGCTCTCGACGGCACCGTCTCGGCGGCCGGGCCTGCCAGTGGCTTCGGGCAATGGATCGTGATCGACACACCGACACGTACCGGGGTCGTCTCCACCGTCTACGGGCACATGTACCCCGACGGCGTGCTGGTGCGCACCGGTGATCCGGTGAGGACCGGGCAGCACATCGCCGACATCGGATCCAACGGCCAATCCAGCGGACCGCACCTGCACTTCGAACTGTGGGAGGGCGGGCGCTTCAACGGTCGAGCCGTCGACCCCGCTCCCCTGCTCGACGAGGGCGCATCGTCGGGTTCCTCCGTGGTGGAACTGGTGGCCGCCACCACCGACTGCTCCGTCGGTGTTCTCACCCCCGGACTCGTCCCGCCCGAGTTCGTACCGTGGCTGCTGAAGGCCGGCGTGATGTGTTCGGGTATTACCGCACCGCTCCTGGCGGCGCAACTGGAGGCGGAGAACGGATTCCGGCACGGCCCGTCGGCCCCCGTCTCGTCGACGGGAGCCCGCGGCCCAGCACAGTTCATGCCTGCCACGTGGACGACCTGGGGCAAGGACTACGACGGCAGCGGACCTCCCCCGGACGTCAACAGCATCGCTGACGCTGTGATGGCCCAGGGCGCGCTGATGTGCGAAAACCACCGATCAAGCGCCGACGCCATCTCCACGGGCCGTGTGGTCGGCGATCCGGTGGCCCTGGCGCTCGCCGCCTACAACGCCGGATTCGGTGCGGTGCTGGAGGCGGGAGGCATGCCCTTCGGTGGGGAGTACACCACCCAGACACAGCCCTACGTGAAGAAGATCCTCGAGCGCGCCAAGGCGTTCGCGGCCGCGCCCTGGGCGACGGGGACGATCCCACCGCCGCCGACCGAGGCGCCGCAGCCCGATGTCGGCGACCGGATCGTCGAGGTGGCCCGGACCCTCGAGGGGACATCGTGGGTCTGGGGCGGCGGCAACATCGACGGCCCGACCAGGGGTGGTATCGACAGTCCCGGCCTCACCCGGCATGCGGTGGCGCAGGCAACGGACGGCAAGGTCGTGTTGCCACGTTCGACTCAGGAACAGTGGGAGATCGGCGACCCCGTTCCGGTCAACGAACTCGACCCCGGGGACCTGGTCTTCTCAGGGTGGAACGAGTTCGACATTCCCACCCACGTCGGGATCGCGGTTGGCGGCGGCAAGATGGTGCACGCCTCGACCGACAGTGGCGTGACCGTCTCGAACTTCGACCCCGAGTCGGAGGGGCGGCGAGTGACATGAACCTCGGGAAGTGCTCCGGATCGCTGCTCGCGTCGTGCGCAGTGGTGCTCATCGCGTCCGGATGCGGGGAGAGTGTCCAGGGAACGGCCACTCCGGACATCGACCGGGAGGATCCGCTCGTCGTCATCGAGACCGCACTGGAGACGATGTTCACATGGAGGCCGGCAGAGGACGAATCGGGAGCAGCCGCACTGGAGCGGGCCGCACCGTACCTCGGTCCCGAACTCGGGTCCCAAACCGTCGTCTCTCAACCAGGACCCGGATCACAGTGGGAGCAGTGGAAACGCGACCAGGCGACCGTCCGCGCGGACGCCGCCTTCCTCGCCGACGAGCATCCCCCCGACAGCGACGACACCGTCCACCGTGTCCTCTCGATCAGACAATCGGCAACGACACCGAACGACCTGCTCATCGACGAGAACGAACACGTCGCATGGGCGATTGCGACCAGAGGTGACGACGGATGGCGGCTGACGTCGCTGCAGTTCTGATCTTCCTGTAGAGATGGGATCCCGGCATGCTCGAGAACGGCGGACGGATCTTCACCGCTGCGGTCGGTGTGGTCGCTCTCGTGGTGGCAGTGATCTTCGTCGGCCACGGTCTCCTTACCGGCCCTACTACACCTTCGGCAGTCTCCGACACGTCCATCGCCGCGAACGCACCGCCGGGTGAAGCCGACTCCAGCGCAGCGACGGGTGGCCCCGACCACCCACCTGAGGGAGGCGGAGCGCCCGACTCCGCACCAGCACCGGAGCCCAGCACCGTACCGGGACCGTACGGGAACGGCGGCGCAGGCGGAGGTGGCGCTGGCGGAGGCGGCGGAGGTGGCTCCGGCACCGCCACCCCGGAGCCCTACACCGACGCCTCGACCGAAGTCGTCACGCCGAATCCCGTACCTGTCGATGTCGTCCTCCCCCAGATCACCGGGGGCGACCCCGCCGTCACCGATACCTTCAATGCAGCGATGCGCGCCGCTCTGGACGACCGCATCGCGGAGGTACGGGCAGGTGGTCGATTGACCGGCTCGGACGGCGAGGTCGCCCATATCGGCGAACGCGTCACTAGTGGCGTGCTACTGGTGACAGCCGAATACGAGGAGTCCGCAGAGGACTTCGCAGACACCGTCGTGGTCGGCATCGACTCCGGTGACGTACTCACGCTCGACGAGATTTTCACCGACACCGCTGACGGCCTCGATCGTCTTGTTGCCGTCTCCCGCGAACTCGGCCCGAGCACCGACGCGGGCGCCTCGTTCGACCTGAATGCCGTCAGCGCCGACCCGGCATTGTTCTCTCGCTGGCTTGCGACCCCCGACGGGATGCGGATCTACTTCGCCGAGGGATCCGTCGCACCGACCTACTCCGATCTTGTGGAACTCACCGTGCCGTGGGAGGAACTGAGTACTGTGCTCGACCCGGACATGCATGCAGTCCTCACCAGCTGAGAATCCTGCCCGATCAGATGCACGTTCGGGCAGTCATCGTTGCCCGAACGGCCACGCCTTCGCATCTTTCGTACAGCTGGAGAACGGTGGATGTTCGGTGCGTACCGACGGAAGCGAGAGACCATGCGCACGCACGAGACAGATCACGACGGCGATGCGGAGCTGCGTCCCAAGGCTTCGCGACTCGACGAACCGAACTCGGCTCTCGCTCTGAGAGCGGCGTTGTCCGGACGTCTGGACGTCGCCGGACCCGAAGGCATGGCCGGGTTGCAGCGTGTCGTCGGCAATGCCGGAGCGTCGGCACTCCTCGACGAGGACCGTTCGCCCGTGCACGACGTCGTCGCCTCTGCGGGAACACCGCTGCCCACCGACCTGCGCACTGAGATGGAGGGCCGGTTCGGTCAGGACTTCGGAGACGTGCGCGTCCACAGCGACGGAACAGCGCACGAATCCGCGAAATCCGTCAATGCACAGGCGTACACGGTGGGTTCGGACATCGTCTTCCAGAACGACAGGTACGACCCCGGATCGGACACCGGCAAGCACATGATCGCTCACGAACTGACGCATGTCGTGCAGCAGCGCAATGGCCCTGTCGACGGCACCGACGCCGGCGGTGGGGTACGGATCAGCGATCCCTCGGATCGGTTCGAACGCGACGCCGTCGCGAATGCCGAGCACGTCATGGCCGCACCCGCTCCCACGACCGCGCCCTCCGGCGCACTCCAGCGAACCACGGAAGAGGGATCCGCTGCCGTGCAGCGTGAGGAGGCCGCGGAGGAAAAGGAAGACGAAACCGCCCAGACCTTCGTGCAGCGTCAGGAGGAGGAGTCCGAGGAAGAATCGGCGTGATGCCATGACTGCACCCACTCGAGTCACGAGATCCGTTGCCCCGGAACGCACTCCTGCGCGATCGGCTGCTGCTGTGCGGTCGGATTCCAACTCACTACGCCGCTTGCAGTCCGCCGCGGGCAACCACGCCGTTGCGTCTCTCGTCACCCAGCGTCTCGACGCCGGACCCGTCCAGAGCGGTTGCGTTGCGCCACCCGTAGAACCGACACCGGCTGATCCGCAGAAGGATCCGCAATGGGCCCACGCGAAACATGAGATCGAGACCAAAGCCGATGCAACCAAAGCGCATCCCCCTGCCTCGAAGGAAGTGGGCGAGGCACAGAACGCGGCCGTCGCGCCACCCGACGACAAGGAAGCCCAGGCCAAGGCCGCTCACACCGGCAAGATGGACGCCGCGAAGCCAGGAGGCTTCGACAAGGCGGGCTTCATCGCCGCGGTGAAGGCCGCGATCGCGGCGAAGGCTCCGAAGAACCTGGACGAGGCGGACAAGTTCGCGCAATCCGGCAAGGCGGATCAGGTCAAGAACGAGGTGATGAGCAAGGTCACCGGAGGGAAGCAGGCGTCCGCCCGAGAAATCAAGGATTCGACCGAGGCGACACCGGATACCTCCACTGCGAAGGACAAGCCGGTCACACCGCTTCAGCCACCCCCGTCGCCGTCCGCGCCTCCACCACCGGATCCGAAACTGTTGGCACCGAAACCTGCACCCGCCGACCAGACGAGACTGGGTGCGGACAGCTGCGCCACCGACCACAAGATGGCGGAAGCCGGGGTCACCAAGGAACAACTCGCCAAATCGAACGAGCCCGAGTTCACCGGTGCACTCGAGGCGAAGAAGACTGCCGAGGAGCACGACGCGAATGCGCCCGCTGCTGTGCGCGAGAAGGAAGCTCAGGTCATCGCCGGCGCCACTGCGGATGCCGATGCCACGGCGAAGACCGGATTGAGTTCGATTACCGCCTCGAAAGGCAGTGCGCTGCAAGCCGCCGGTGCGGGCAAACAGGCCACAAAGTCCGCCGACGAAGGGGAACGAAGCCGGATCACCGGCGAGATCAAGAAGATCTTCGACAAGACAAAGGCCGACGTCGAGGGGATCTTGACCGGTCTCGACAAGACCGTGTCCGAGCGGTTCGAGGAAGGTGAAAGGAAGGCCAAGGAAGCGTTCGTCGCCGACCACCAGGCCCGCATGGCTGCGTACAAGGCGAAGCGATACGGCGGTCCTGGTGGGTCCGCGTTGTGGTTGAAGGACCTGCTCCTGGACATGCCGCCCGAGGCGAACGCGCTGTTCCTGGAATCGAAGAAGCTGTACGAGTCGCGGATGGAGGACGTCATCGGCGGCATCGCCGATCTCGTGGGCTCCGAACTCGCACGTGCGAAGGCCCGGGTGTCCGAGGGGCGCGCACAGGTCCAGAAGTTCGTCGCGGAGCAACCCAAGAACCTTCAGAAGCTGGCCGGTGATGCCGCCAAGGAAATTGGTTCGCAATTCGAAGATTTGGAGAAGTCCGTCGACGAGAAGCAGGAGTCGCTCGTCGACGATCTGGCGGACAAGTACATCGAGGCACGCAATGCGGTCGACGAGGAGATCAAGAAGCTTCAGGCGGAGAACAAGGGATTCGCAGGCCAGGCCGCCGAGGCGATCGGCGGCGCTATCGACACGGTGAAGAAACTCAAGGACATGCTGCTCGGCGTCTTCACCCGAGCCGCAAACGCCGTCGAGAAGATCATCAAGGACCCGATGGACTTCCTCGGGAAGTTCGTCAACGCGGTCAAGACCGGCATCCAGAACTTCATGTCGAACATACTCACGCACTTGAAGAAGGGTCTGCAGGGCTGGTTGTTCGGTACCCTCGCCGAAGCCGGCATCGAGATCCCCGAGAAGTTCGACCTGAAGGGCATCATCGGTCTGCTGCTGTCCCTTCTCGGCCTCACGTGGACGTCGATCAGAACCCGGATCGTCAACGTGGTCGGCGAGAAGGCGATGAGCGCGATCGAGAAGGGTGTCGATTTCGTCAAGATGATCCTCACCGAGGGCGTCCCGGCATTGTGGAAGTTCATCGCGCAGAAGATCTCGGACCTGAAAGAACAGGTGATGAGTCGCATCCGCGACTTCGTCATCACCAAGGTGATCACGGCCGGCGTGACGTGGCTGATCTCGCTCCTCAATCCCGCAGCAGCGTTCATCAAGGCCTGCAAGATGATCTACGACGCGGTGATGTGGTTCGTGGACAACGCGCAACGGTTGAAGGACTTCGTCGATTCCGTCCTCGACTCGGTCGAGTCGATCGCAGCCGGTGGAGTCGGCAAGATGGAAGCCCTCATCGAAGGCACCCTGTCGAAGACGGTCCCGATGCTGATCAGCGGCCTCGCCAGCCTCCTCGGCCTGGGCGGAATCGCCGACAAGATCAAGAGCATCCTCGAGAAGGTCCAAGCACCTGTCGGCAAGGCAGTGGACTGGTTGATCGCCAAGGCGGTCAAGTACGGCAAGAAGTTCCTCGACAGACTGAAGAAGTCCAAGTTCGGGAAGGCGGCCGCGAGCGTCAAGGCGAAGGCGAAGGCCGCCTACGCCAAGGGCAAGGCGTGGGCGAAAAAGAAGTATGAGGCCGGCAAGGCATGGGTGAAGAAGAAGTACGAGGGCGCGAAGTCTTGGGTGAAAGGGAAGATCTACGACGACAGTCCGGAAGGAAGGCAGAAGCGACTCGACCAGGGGCTCGCGGCCGGAGTCGCAGCGGCGGACAAGTACGCAGGTAAACCTGTGGGCGAGAGCATCCTGCGACCGTCCCTCGGTTTCATCAAACTCAAGCATGGCCTCCAAGTCCTCGAACCTATTAAGGAAGGAGAAAATTGGGCGATCCACGCGGAGGTACAACGGGCAACCGCCAAGTCGAAGGCTCTCGTAGAATCCAAGAACGAAAAGGCCCGGACCGGTCTCACCAGAGAAGATGCGATCTTCATGGAATGGCATAAGCCTGCCGAATGGTACCCAGATTGCCTCTACCGACCTAATTCGAGAACCGGAAAAGGTCGTGGGGAAAAGATCTGGAAATTCCCGAACAAGACGTACGACAACGGCTTTACTGCAGGCGTCACGTTCTGGCCGCACGAGGGGGTGACCCTGACATGCAGAAGCGGCGAGGAACCGCGCGGTAACGGTGTCAAGAAGTTCAGGGAGGAGCTCCTGGAAGAAGGCATCGAGCTGGACGGCGACCTGGCTTACGAGGTCGACATTGATCATGTTATCGACTGGTCGTTCAATGGGATAGATGGAGGGGAAGACAACGAGAACCTCTGGCCCCTTTACCGGTCGGCGAACAGGAGTGCCGGAACCACTCAGAATAGGCTCCAGAAGGTCTGGTGGGCCGAGTCCAAGGGAGCCCCGCCGAAGCAAACTCCGATAGAAGATGTCCCGCACGGACGATGGTTCGTGATCAAGAGAATGAGGGGATCGGGTGGCAAGCGGGGCTAAGAGCTGCCTACTGGTGGCGCCGGCATTGGACAGCACCGAAGTTTACTGATCGAGTTGTCAGTGCCCTATCGCGCACTCCGCGATGCCTACTCGGCCGTCCCGCAATGTCTGGTTCCCGGTCGAAATGCAGGTCAATATCAACTCATCCACCGAATCCATCCGAGGAGGCGCCATGCCGACCTACCTGTCGCCCGGGGTCTACGTCGAAGAGGTTGACTCCGGATCCCGGCCGATCGAAGGCGTCGGGACCGCCGTCGCCGCCTTTGTCGGGTTGTCGGAGAAAGGGCAGTTCAACGAACCGACCCTCGTCAGTAACTGGACCCAGTTCACCGGTCTCTTCGGTGGTTTCGTCGATGGCGCATGCCTCGCGCGGTCGGTCTATGCGTACTTCCAGAACGGTGGCGGCAACGCGTACATCGTTCGCATCGGCGACAGCAACGGCAGCAGTGGTTCGAAGCCGGTTCCCAAGCCCGTCGAGGCTGCCCCGCAAGGCATTCTCGGCAACTTCCGTGTGCTCGCAATCGATCCGGCCGCAGCCGAATCCGGCATCGAGGTAGAAGTCGCACCGAGTGACGCAGAGCCCGCAGACGGGACCTTCAAGCTCGTCGTCCGCAGGGGCGGTGAAACCGTCGAGGAGCATTCGGGTGTCACGCCCGGACGGGGCAAGGCGAATGCCGCGACCGTCGTCAACGGCCAATCCCGGACGATCAAGCTCGAACAGATCCCCAACGCCCAGGCCTCCGACGAACTCGCCGTCGGCAAGAAGGTGACGCTGGCGGCACCCGCACAACCGGCGCTGCTGCCGTCCGCTCAACTCACGACCGACGACTACGTCGGTGACGTCTCGGAACGCACCGGTTTTTCCGGTCTCGAGGCGATCGACGAGATCACCGTGATCTGCGTGCCAGATCTGGTCACCGCCTACCAACGCAGCGCGATCGACCTCGACACCGTCATCTCCGTCCAGCAGGCCATGATCGCGCACTGCGAGCTGATGGGTGACCGGATGGCGATCCTCGACCCGCCGCCCGGCCTCAACGCGCAACAGATCAAGGAATGGAAGAGCGACAAGGCCAACTACGACTCCAAGTACGCAACCCTGTACTGGCCGTGGGTGAGCACGGACGGTGGAACCTACCTTCCGCCTTCCGGTTTCATCGCGGGTGTCTGGGCGCGCAACGACGACACGCGAGGTGTCCACAAGGCCCCCGCGAACGAGGTGCTGCGCGGTGTCGTCTCTCTGCAGACACAGATCACCCGCAACGAGCACGACCTGCTCAATCCTGTCGGCATCAACTGCATCCGTTCGTTCCCCGGCCGTGGGATCCGCGTGTGGGGTGCCCGTACGCTGTCGTCCGATCCGGCGTGGCGGTATCTCAACATCCGCAGGCTCTTCAACTACCTCGAGGAGTCCATCCTCAACGGGACGGACTGGGTGGTCTTCGAGCCGAACGATCAAGCACTGTGGGCGAAGCTGCGCCGGACGATCAGCGCGTTCCTCGTCAATGAATGGCGGAAGGGCGCTCTGTTCGGCAGCACGCCCGACGAGGCGTTCTACGTCAAGTGCGACGACGAGACGAACCCGTCCGAAGGAATCGACGCGGGCGAAGTGGTCTGCCTGATCGGTGTGGCGCCCGTGAAGCCAGCCGAGTTCGTGATCTTCCGACTGTCCCAGTTCTCCGGCGGCACCAGCCTGGTCGCCGAGTGATCGACGTATCGAACAGTGAGGAACTGTAATGCCTCTACCGGAATTCGACAGCTCGGTAGGCCACTCGTTCGGACTCGAGTTCGACGGGCTTCAGATCAAGGCCATCACCGAGGTGACCGGCCTGAAAATGGAACAGGACGTCATCGAGTACAAGTCCAACGAAGCGAAGGACGGAAAGTACCTCGTCAAGAAGCTTCCCGGACGTTGGAAGGCCGGTGAGGTCACTCTCACCCGGCCGCTCACCGAGGACCACGGATTCGACAAGTGGATCAAGGACTCTCAGCTGGGAAAGATGAAGGACGTTCGCAAGGGGGGCGCCATCGTGGTGTACGACTACGAAGGACAGCCCGTCAAGCGATACACACTCACCAATGCCTGGCCGAAGAGCCTCGAGGTCAGCTCGATGAAGGCAGGCGACACCAGCGTCATGACGGAGAAACTGGTACTGACCTTCGAACGCGTCGAGGTGGACGGTGCGTAGAACCAGCACCTCCACCCTGACAGTGGAGCACGAGCCGGACCGTTCGGCAGAAACTTCGGGTACCCGAGAAGCGCTGCGCACGGAATTCGGTTTCCTGTTGCCCCGTGGCTACATCGATTCGGCAGGCACCGTCCACCGCGACGGTGTCATGCGCCTCGCGACGGCCCGCGACGAACTCGTCTCCCAACGCGACGACCGGGTGCGGGAGGATCCGTCGTATCTGACGGTGGTGCTGATCAGTCGGGTCGTGTCCCGGCTCGGCGGCATCGAGGACGTGCACGCCGGAGTCGTGGAGAACATGTTCGCGTCCGACCTCGCCTTCCTCCAGGATCTGTATCGGCGGATCAATCAGGACGGGCACACCCGGGCGGGCGTCACCTGTCCGGAGTGCGGATGCGACTTCGCCGTCGACATCGCCGGGGGCCGCCTGGGGGAATCATGACGTACGGGACCGAACGTCTGCACGCCGAGGTCGCGTACATCGCCTATCACCTGCATTGGTCGTTCGACACGATCCTCGACCTCGAACACGCAGATCGGCAACGGTATGTGCGCTTGAGCCGGAACTTGGCGCCGGAATCCGCGAGGAGGTGAGCGATGACCATCCGATGGCCGTGGCAGCGCCGGTCGGCCGAACCCGCCCGGACACCGACCGAACGTCCGGACGTTCTCCCCTCGCGGACCTCTCGCGAACGGCTGTCGTTGCCCCCGGTGCAGCGGGTGGTCGAACCGATCGAGTCGACCACACAGTTCGACGGATTCACTCGAACGCTAACAACCTCCCGATCGCCGGCTCTCGTCGAACCGCTCCCGACGGTCGGCGCCGGTGTGCCGTGGTTGTCGCTGACCGCGGCCCCTACGTCTACGCCGGTGTCCCGGCACGACGGTCCACCCCCCCACACCGTCGCACAGCGGCACCACCGGCCACCGGGCTCCCTCCAGCGAGCAAGGGTCGGTGCCGTGCCGTCCACCCCCACCGACACGGCTCCCCCGCCCGCTCCCGTTCGTTACCTCGAGTCGTCGCCCGTATCGAACGAGGTACCCGGTGCACATACCGAGATCGACGAGATGGTCACTGCGTCGCCACCGGACGACGAACGGGCACTCCCTACTGTTCCGACGCCCCCGGTCGAAGAGCTTCCGGTGGGGCAGATCTTGCCTCTCCCTGCCGACGCCGGCCACGAGAGTTCGGACCCCGCGGAGGGTGTGCCGGACCAGCCCGTCGATCCACCGTCGGTGCCGCAGCCGGAAGTCGCACAGCGAACATCCACTGACCCACGCCCCCAAACCCGATTCGAATCCCAACCACAACCGACGCGGGCGCTTCCCACGCATCACAATTCACCGCACGTGCAACGGCAGAGCATCGATCCGCCTCCTCCCCCGCGCGAGCAACTACTCCGTCTTCCCGTTCAACGATCGGCGGCGGAGACATCGACGCCACACCTCGAACGTTCGCCATCGCTCCCGGCCCCGGCCGAGCATTCCGCCACGCCCGAATCTACCCATCGCCCCACTCGCCTCGACATCCGAGCCGACGACACCGCGGTCGAGACGGTGCAGCCCACACTCGACCTACCGTCGGTGCAGACACCCCCGCCTGAAGTACCTCGCCCCGCGAGCACACCGATCCCCGAATCGCCACGTGCACCTCGTTCGAAGTCCACTCCGCCGACCCTCGACGAGCGAGACGTCCAACGGATCATCCCGTCCCCCGAAGCTGCCGCTACACACGAGTCCGTCGCCCCGCCCGAGCTCACTCCGGCGCTCGCTGAAGTTCCGATGAGGACATCACCGTCGCTCCCGGTCTCGGAACCTCCGACAGTGCAGCGCCATATTCTTTGGGTTCCGGAGCACGGAGGCGGTCCGGAACCCGACCCGAGTCCGACCGTCACGGGACCGATCCTCGAGGCGAGTGAACCCTCCCCGGTTGTCCCCGTGGTCGCTCGTCACACCACCGCCCCCGCCCGAGTCGAACATCGATCACGTGGAGAAGAAACTCCGCTGCAGATCGCCCAGAGTGTCCAACGAGTCGACGCCGCTCCCACGATCGCAGCGTCGAGTCGTTCGCGAACGTCCGAACCCGTTCCGAACAGAGCAACAGCGGTCGATCTCCCACCTGCCCGAACCGTCCCCACCGTCTCGAGAAGTCCCGGACCGCCGATCGACGAAATCAGCCCTACAAGCCCTCCGGTGCAGCGGATTTCGACGGACGAAGTAGATCCGATCGAGGCATCCGAGAGCCCGATCGGTACTCCGACAATCGCAGATGACATGTCACCGGTGCCGGACGAGGTCGCGCCCCGGCCGGTCGTGACGACGCACCCTCTACCGCCGACACGGACAACGGACCCGGAGGCGGTCCGCTCCAGCTCTCCCGACCGAAGAGAACTACTCGTCCCACCGCGTCGGATCCCGTTGCAGCCGAACCCCACATCCGAAACCGTCACCGCTCCTGCTACGCCGCAACCCCACCCGACAACGTCGGTGCAATTCGCCCCGGATCCTCCTAACACTGCGGCACAGGATGAGCCGGTTCTGCTCATGCGAGTAGCGGCCGTTCCTGCCGATCCGCCCGGGACGCCCGGCGCCCCGCCCCCACCCCACCGCAACGCGGCCCATGACGTAGACCCAAGCCCCTCCGCACCCATGGTCACCCTTCGCGGTGCACCGAAACCACCGATCACAGCCCAACGACACACCGGAACTTCGCAACCCGCAGGTATCGGATCGCCGATCACGGCTCCGGCGCCGGGACCGATCTCCGGCGGAATCGACCGACCGGTGTCGCTTCGGGAGATGTTCGCCCACGTCGCACGTGAGGTCGACGACGACGACGCCGAGCCGTCCCGGCAAGCCCCCGTCGCTCAGCGCCTGGAGGAGCCTTCCCCTCCATCCGAGCCGGCTTCGACCACGGAACCACAACCTCCGACCACGGCAACTCCGACCGCCGGTACCGCTCCCCCGACCGGCCCCTTAGCGGGCATGAACATCGACGATCTCGCCAACCGCCTCTACGAACCGATCGTCACCCGCATCAAGACGGAACTGTGGCTCGACCGGGAACGCGCCGGTCTGCTCGCCGATCCACGAATCTGAACCGAAGGAGGGTCTGATGCCGACCTCGGACGATGACCCTGCCGTGAGCGTGTGTTTCACGGTGGAGGTGGACGGCACGGACCTGGGCTCCTTCAACAGCTGCGAAGGACTCGGGGTGGAGATCGTCATGGAGCAGCGCGAAGAGGGCGGCAACAACACCATGGTGTGGCAGCTTCCCACTCGCATGAAGTTCACCAACGTCAAACTCACTCGACCGGTCGGCCCGAACAGCCGCAAACTGACCGAATGGCTCAGCCAGGCCCTCGAGGATCTCCAACCCACCACGGCTGGCATCACTGCTCGTACGGCGGACGGAACGGTCATCGCCGGCTGGTCGTTGCGCGGCGTCGTGCCGGTCCGATGGACCGGACCGAGCCTGAACGTCGACACCGCGAAGGTCGCCACCGAGACCCTCGAGATCGCACACCACGGCATCCTGCCGGGACCTACGAAGTGAAGGCCGACGAATGTCCGATCCGATCGCACTGGCCAATACCCCCGGCACGGCCCCGGCAAAGAAGGCCGGAAAGGCTGCCGCGAAGAAACCGTCGCCACCACCCGAGGCGCAGAGCCACGCGGAGTTGCTCCTCTACAAGGCGGAGAAGGCCGTGGGTGGAAGCAAGCGAGGCAGTTCGCTGGGGACGATCGCGTTCCAGTTCAATCCCAAGGAGATCACCATCTCCAAGTCCGCGAAGTGGGACCGGAGCCCGGCCAAAGGAACGAAGAAGGCAGGCCCACCGGAATACTCCGGGCCCGAGCCGTGCAAGCTCACCCTGGAGATGTTCTTCGACGCGACCTTCAAACAGGACACCGACGTCGCGAAGTGCGTCGACAAGCTCTTCTCGTGTTGCGTCCCGGTCGACGAGAAGGACAAGAAGCCCATGCCGCCGCTGGTGGTGCTGAAGTGGGGTGGAACCACGAGTTTCAATGCCTTCGTCACCCAGGTGAGCGCGAAGTACACCCTCTTCTCGGCGTCCGGCAAACCGATCCGCGCTGTGTGCAGCGTGAGCCTGGAGGAGATGCCGGGCGAGACGAGCCGACAGAATCCGTCGTCGGGTTCGGTCACCCACTCCCGGGTCCACGAGGTGATCGAGGGCGACACGCTGCACCTGCTGGCCTATCGCGAATACGGAGATCCAGCCATGTGGCGAGCGGTGGCCGCCTACAACGGAATCGACGACCCGACGCGCCTCCCGCCCGGCCGATCGCTCGTGCTGCCGAATGTGACGGACCTGCTCACGCGGATCGGATCGCTGCGATGACATCGGCATCCGGACTGGAGATCGAGGTCGACGGCGATCGTCTGGCCGACGATCTCGTGGCCGTGCTCGCAACGGCATTCGTGGATTCGAGCCTGCAGGTGCCCGACATGTTTGCCCTGCGCTTCCGCGACACCGACCGGACCCTGCTCGCCAAATCGAAGATCAAGATCGGCTCCGAGCTGAGGATCGCCGTCGTCACCGACGCGGTCGCCGTTCCGGAACCGTTGGTGACAGGCGAGGTCACCGCCGTCGAACTCGAATTCGACGGTACGGGAACGTTCACGACCGTGCGCGGCTACGACGCCTCCCACCGGCTCTTCCGCGGCCGGCACACCCGGGCCTTCACCCAGACGACGGCGTCGGACGCGGCGGTCGGCGTTGCACGTGACGCCGGCATCGAACTGGGCAACATCACGTCCACCGGAACCGTCTTCGATCACTTGTCCCAGTGCGGCCGAACCGACTGGGAATTCCTCGTCGGCCTCGCGCGACGGGTCGGTTTCGAGGTCGCCGTGCGCGAGAACAAACTCGACTTCGGTCCCCGGAAACCCGCCGAGGAGGCCCCGCAGGCCGAGGGCACCTCCAGCCGGGATCCGCTCGTGCTGACCTTCGGAACCGATCTGCTGCGGGTGCGTTCGGTGGTGACCGCCGCCGAGCAGGTCGCCAAGGTTCAGGTACGGGGGTGGGACATCGCGCAGAAGCAGGCGATCGTGGCCGAAGCGCCCGCGGAGACGAAGAGCGCGGTGCTGCCGACGATCACCCCGGCGGAGGTCGCGGCGACCTTCGGGGACCCCACCTACGTCGCCTCCGACGTCGCCTACCGCACCCAGCCCGAAGCCGACTCGGCGGCGACCGCTCTCGCCGAGGTGATCGGCGGGTCGTTCGCTCAGGTCGAGGCCCTCGTCCGCGGGAACCCGAAACTGCGGGCGGACACCCCGATCTGCCTGGCGAACATGGGTGAACCGTTCGACGGGAAGTACCTCGTGACCGCAGCCCGCCATCGGTACGTGCCCGGCGCCGGGGGCTACACCACGTCGCTGTCCGTCACCGGCAGGGAGGAACGCAGCCTGTTCGGGCTGTCGTCCGGCACCGGTGGCGAGGCGGACTACGGAGTGGTCGTGGCCGTCGTCAGCGACGCCCGCGACCCGGAACAGCTCGGCCGGGTCCGTCTGACCTTCCCGTGGTTGTCCGAGGACTACGTCAGCGACTGGGCGCGCGTCGTGCAGCCGGGCGCCGGGAAGGATCGCGGCGCACTCGTCGTCCCCGAGGTCGGAGACGAAGTGCTCGTCGCTTTCGAACAGAACGACCCGAATCGACCCTATGTCCTCGCCGGGCTGCACAACGGAATCGACACACCGGACACGAAGGGACCGGATCTCGTCGACGCCGGATCGGGAGCGGTCAATCGTCGTTCGTTCGTCTCCCGCAACGGACACCGGATCGATCTGCTCGACGAGGACGGGAAGACCGAAGGCATCCTGGCCGAGACCGGTGACGGACGACTGCGTCTGTCGCTGGACAAGATCGGCACCAAGATCGAGATACACAGTGACGGACGGATTCTCGTCGAGGGAACTCAGGGCGTGGTGATCGACGGCGCAGACTCGAAGATCGAGCTCACGTCGGGTGAGATCGTCCTGAAGGGCAAGCGTTCGGTCAAGATCTCGGGCGCCCGGGGAACGGTCGAGGCGGACACCACCGGCGTGAAGGTCGACGGCCCGAGCGTGAAGGTGGCCGCGAGCGCGACCGCCGAGTTCAAGTCCGGCGGACCGGCAATCGTCTCCGGTGCACTCGTCAAGATCAACTGAGGAGGTGGTCGTGCCCCCTGCCGCGCGCGTCGGTGATCCCACAGGCCACCCCGGAGTCATCGGCCCTCCGGGAGTCCCCACCGTCCTCATCGCCGGTCAACCGGCGGCGACGGTGGGAACCCCGCACATCTGCAGCTTCCCGCCTCCCCCACCGCATCCACCCTCGGTGATCGCCGGACCCGGCTCGGCCACCGTTTTCATCGGCGGAATGCCCGCCGCACGGATCGGAGACATGGCTGCCTGCGGAGCTCCGATCGTCTCCGGTGCGCCCACCGTCCTGATCGGAGGTTGACCCATGTCCACCGATTTCATCGGGCGCGGCTGGAACTATCCCGTCGGATTCGACGCCGCGGGCGCGGTGGCACTGGCGTCGGGGCCCCGCGACATCGAGCAGGCGATCGAGCTGATCCTGCGAACCACACCGGGTGAGCGGCCGATGCGACCCGAATTCGGCTGCCGCGTACAGGATCACGTCTTCTCACCCGCCGACGACGGGACCGCCGCCGCGATCGCGGCCGACGTCCACGACGCCCTCACCCGCTGGGAGCCCCGCATCGACGTGGTCGACGTGGCGGTCCGGTTCGATCCGGAAATACCGACGACCTGCTACATCGACATCTCCTACTCGCTCCGCGAGCGCAACGACATCCGCAATCTCGTCTTCCCGTTCTATCTGATCGTCGACGAACCCGTCGAGTCGTTCACGGCCGTCGAACCACCGCAGAGGAAGTGACACCGTGCTCCCCGCCCCGAACCTCGACGACCGAACCTTCCAGCAACTGGTGGATGATGCACGTCGACTGGTTCAGGACAGATGCCCCGAATGGAGCGACCACAACATTTCCGATCCCGGCATCACGCTCATCGAGACGTTCGCGATGATGGTCGATCAACTCATCTACCGGCTCAATCGCGTCCCCGACCGGAACTACCTCAAGTTCCTGGAACTGATCGGCGTGGAGCAGCGACCACCGGGAGTTGCTCAGGGAGCGGTCACCTTCTGGCTCTCCGCACCGCAACCGCAGACGGTCGTCGTGCGCGCGGAGACCGAGGTGGCGACGGATCGCACGGACGTCACCGAACCGGTCGTGTTCTCGACGGTAGAGCGCCTCGACATCGTTCCCTGCAGCGCCGCCTGGGTGGGCGTCCAGCTGGTCGGCTCGGAACCGGTCGAACGCACCAACGAGATGCGCGGCTCGGCCGGGTTCACATGCTTCTCACCGGTCCCCCGCCCCGGGGACTCCCTGGTGATCGGCTTGTCGAACGCCGTTCCGCGCTGCGCGGTACTGCTCCGGATCGACTGCGAGGTCTCCGGCATCGGTGTCGATCCACGACGACCACCGCGGGTCTGGGAGGCCAGGACCCCCACCGGCTGGCAGCGCTGCGAAGTCGACCGCGACCAGACGGGAGGCCTGAACAAGCCCGGCGACGTGGTCCTGCACATCCCCCCGGAGCACACGGAATCGGTGTTCGCCGGCGTGCGCCGGGCGTGGATCCGCTGTCGGCTGCGGGAAACCGAGAGCGGCGAACGCACCTACTCCGAACCTCCCCGCATCCGGAAGATCACCGCCCGGACGATCGGCGGCACCACTCCGGTCATCCACGCCCGTGTGGTGCACGACGAGTTCCTCGGGGTCTCCGACGGTGCTGCCGACCAGCACCTTCGGGTGCGGCACACGCCGGTCCTGCGGTGGCCGGGATGCAGCATGGTGGTCGTCGACGCCGGTCAGGAGTCGCGGTGGCATTACGTGGAACACTTCGCCGAGTCGACCGCGCAGGACAAGGTGTTCCACGTCGACGCCGTCACCGGCGAGGTGTCCTTCGGTCCCGCCCTGCGTCAGGCCGACGGGACCCTGCGGCGGTACGGTGCGGTGCCGGCGAAATCGTCGGCGATACGCATGGCCGCATATCGGACGGGCGGCGGCGCCGAAGGGAATGTCGCGACCGGACGGATCCGGGTGCTGAAGACGAGCGTGCCCTATATCTCCCGAATCGAGAATCGCGGCCCGGCGATCGGCGGTGCACCCCCGGAAACCCTGGAGGAACTCAAGATCCGCGGACCGTTGCTGTTGCGCTCCCGCGGGCGCGCGGTGACCGCCCGCGACTTCGAGGAGTTGACACGCGAGGTCGCGCCGGAGACCGCGCGTGTGCACTGTCTTCCGTCCAACGACGCGTCCGAGGCGGGCGTGGTCCGGGTCCTCCTGGTTCCCCACGTCCGTCCGGACGATGCGGGACACATCGCCCTGGCCGATCTCGAACCCCCGGACGACACCGTCCAGCGAATCCGGCGGTATCTCGACGAACGCCGGCTCGTGGGCACCCGTCTGATCATCGAACCACCGGTCTATCGGGCCGTGACGGTCGTCGTGGTGAACGTGCGTCCGGGACCCGGATTCACTGCCGCCCAGGTCGAATCGGGCCTGCTCGATGTCCTGTACCGCTATCTCGACCCCGTGCGTGGCGGACGGGACGGCCGAGGCTGGCCGCTGGGCCGCGCGGTGCGCGACGGTGAGATCGCGGCGGCGATCAGTGCGGTGCCCGGCTTCGAGATGTCGAGCAGCACGTCGATCCGGTTGTACCCCGCGGATCCCGTCACGGGCAGTCGCGGGGAACGCGCATCGGTCCTGCCGCTGGCCGCGGACACGCTCGTTTACTCGTACGACCACCAGGTGGTGATGACGGCATGAGAGGCACCCTCGCAGCGCTGTCGTCCCCGCGACCACTCGTCGAGACAATGCCCGCGGTGTATCGACAGGATGCGCGCACACAACAGCTCTGCGACGCATTCGACGAGGTCCTCGCGCCGATACTGGCGACCCTCGATTCGTTCTGTGCCTACCTGGACCCACACACCACGCCGGAGGACATGCTCGGCTGGCTCGCCGGCTGGATCGGACTCGCCTTCGACGGCCACGAATCCGAATCCCGCCGACGCGACCTCATCGCCGCAGGAGTCCGGACGATGGCGGTTCTCGGAACCGTGCATGGGATCAGGGAGGCCGTAGCGTCCGTGTTCGACCTCGAGCCCGAGATCGAGGAGTCCGGAGGGACCGTGGGTTCCACGACGGCCGGTGTCGCACCACCGGGAAGTCCCCATCCCCATCTTGTCGTCCGCCTGACCGTCACCGACCCGAGGATGGTCGACGAACGCCGATTCGACGCCTTGGTCGAGGCGGTCAAGCCTGCACATATTCCGCACCGAGTCGAGATTTCCGGAGGCGCCGTTTGATCAACTCTCGACGAGACCGAGTTCTTCCTGCACCCGTCGATGGTCGAGTCGTACCCGTTCGGCGGCGCTCATGTCGCCGGCCTTCTCGCGGATGTCGACCATGATCCGCCAGGGCCGATCCTGGTAAGGGTCCAGATCCACCGCCCGGTGGGCAGCGATGTCGGCGTTCATGCTGTCGCCGAGCGCAACATAGTCTTCGGCGAGTGCCACGGCTGCGCTCGCAGCAGCACTGCGCAGCCGTTGCCGCTCGGAGGCCACGAACTCCGCGGGACCGTCCTCCTGCAGCAGGTCGCCGGTGTAGAGAGTGAGCGCGTATTCGAGGGATGCCACCCGGTCACGTGCCGCCTCCGGGTCGGTTCGGGCGGCGGCATTCGACAACGCGCGTTCGAATTCGACCACGTCCGAGAAGATATACCCGGGCGCCGCCAATCGATACGACTCGTCACTGCGCTGCAGCGTCAGCCCGTACTCACCGAGCAGACCTCGCACGCTCGAGACCGCGACCTGCAAGCGGTGGCATGCCACCTCGTGCGCGGCACCGGGCCACAGTGCGTCTTCGAGGACCTCCCGGTGGTACTCGAGGTCCGGGGTCATCGACAGGAGGTGCAGCAGTATCCGTGCCTGGGGCCGGAGACCTGTGAGGTCGACGATTTGTCCGAAGGCCTCCAGTCGGTATCCGCCGAAGCAGAAGATCCCGATCGCGGGAAGCACCGCATCGCGGATCGGGTCCGTCTGATTCGCCGTCATTGGCGCAAGTTCTCCGAGAGTGGGAGAGCGACTCTTGTCGGAGCCTGTTGCATACGACAGGGCCATTATCTCGGCTCGGTGTAGTCCGACGTCGTGCGCGGCGGCGGCTGCCAGTTTCGACCGGGCGACGATGTCGGGGGCGGCCGGGTTCAGCCCCAGGACGCGACTCCACACCACGAGAACCGGCGCATCCAGGCGCTCGAAGCGGCGTGCCGCATCCTCGAACCGCTCGAACGCCGTCGGGTCACGTCGGTGCAGCGCTACGAGCGCGAGCCCGAATGTCAGCAGCCCAGCGCCCCAGTGATCGTCGACCTTCTCGCACTCGGCCAGCATTTCCTCGCAGATGTCGGCGCGCCACTCGGCGGGAAGATCCCGCATGAGCACCAATTCCTGCAGGCCGCGGCAAACTCTCTCCAGCCACAGAAGGCCCTCCCGATAGCATCTCGACGCCAGATCGTTCACTACCGCAGGATCTGGCATCGCTCCGCGGAGCGCATCGACGATCGTGACCACCAACCGTGACGAGATCGCGGCAATCGGCTCGTCCGCGGCTTGCGCCTCGACCATTGCCTCTCTGGCCGAGTCGACGTCGCCCACGCTGAGGGCGCACATCCCCTCCACGAATCGCGCCTTCGGCGCTCTTGGTTCGGTTGCGGCGTGCCCAGTGGTAGGGGCCCGCAATGCGGCTCGCAGGGGCCCGAGCCAGTGTTGCAGGAGTCGCGCGTCGACCGACGCTCCCGGCAACCACGCCAGCAGTTCGCGCCGCTCGGATTCGCACCGTGCGACGAACTCCGGGTCGTCGAGCAACTCGCGCGCCGCTCGATAGGTTTGTTCGGCTTCGGCGATGGCCCCCTCCCGCACGCGCAAGCGCGCCAACGCGAGTGCCAGCCACGGATCGGTATGCCACTCGCTGCAAGTAATGAGGGGATCGTCGTTCCCTATCGGCACGGTGCAGCTGGCTGCGTGTCGGACCAGTCGCGAGACCGCCGCCCAGTCCGATGCCTTGGCATAGGCGTGGGCGGCATGTCGGTGCTCGCCGGCCTCTTCCAACACCCGGGCTGTCCGTAGGTACCACGCCTTGGTTTCCCTCTCCCCGTTGGCTTCCAGCAATGCGAGCTCGAGGTATGTCCGGAGCACCTCGTGATACCGGAAGGCCCGACCCACGTCATCGCACTCGGTGAACAGCTGACGTTCGGTCAACTGTTGAAGAATGCGCCCGCTGTCGCTGATTCCCAGCAGAGTATCGCAGAGGGCAGGTGTCATGAGCTCGAGCGAGGCGGTGTGCGTCATGAACCATCGCTGATCGGCCGGCAGTTCCGCCAGAACGTTACGGGCGAGGTACGCCCGGACGAGTCTGGAGTGCCCCGTGAGGTGGCCGACGGCACGCTGCCGGTCGCAGTCCGCGAGTTTGGACGTGGCGAGATGGAACAGCTGCAAGCCTGCTGCCCATCCTCCTGTTCGGCGCGTCAGTCTGGCTGCCGGCTCAGGCGAGAGTGGCTCGCCGTAGAAGGTCGCGAACAGCTCTTCCACTTCCCACGACCGGAATCGCAACTGGTCCTGATCGATCACGCGAGCCTCGCCCGACACGACGAGTCGCGGTAGGTTGATATCCAGAGTGCGCCGCGTTCCGAGGATGATGCGTAGACGAGGAGGGCGCAATGCGACGAAACGACCCAGTGCCGTTTCGGCGCCACTATCGGCGATCTCGTGAGCATCGTCGATGATCAACAAGGCATCGACATCGCCGATTCTGTCCAATTCGCCGAGAACAGCGTCGATCGAATTCGTTTCCGGTTCGAGAGAAAAGCCCATTTCCCGAGCAGCAGCGCAGAGACATCTACCGAGGGTATGTTCGGTCGAGTCGTCCTCGGTCACCCGATACCACCCGACCGGGGAGTCAGTCGACGCGGCGACCTGGGACAACAATGTCGACTTCCCCGATCCCGCCGGCCCGACGACGACGACCACGGGGGTCAACTCGTCGTAGCATTGTTTCAACAACCTTTCTCGCCGCAACCCACGTGGAGCGGGCGCTCGAAGTTTTGCCCTCAAAATTTCCGACGTTGACATTTCGGATCCACCCCTGGCACCGGACTGCAATCCCCCACCGTTCGAATATCCTCCCGAACGAAACCGAACGCCAGTGTTCGGTGGGCCAATTTCCGAACTCATTGCAGCTCCGAGGGACGCAACACTTACGGATGCCGCGAACAGTAGAGCCTCGACGGCCGTGTTCGTGAGGATCCGACGCCGGTGCCTACCCGCCGCACAACCTGCCTCGGTCGCGAAACGAATGTTCCGCCTATCTGTACGACGCGCGCAGAGTCTTCTTGTCCAGCTTGCCCAGCGGGGTGAGTGGCAGGGCATCGAGGAAGTCCACCGACTTCGGGGCGTGAACAGAGCCTTTGGCGGCGCGGACTCTCTCGATCAGCTCCTCCGCGCGGACCGACCGGCCGTCGCGCAGCACCACGCAGGCCTTGACGGCCTCACCCCACTTGGCGTCGGGCACGCCGACGACCGCGACGGACGCGACCGCCGGATGCGCGGAGATGACGTCCTCGATCTCGCGGGGGAAGACGTTGAATCCGCCGGTGACGATCATGTCCTTCTTGCGGTCGACGATGGTGAGGAAACCGTTCTTGTCGGCCCGGGCGACGTCGCCGGTGTGCAGCCAGCCGCCCCGCAGCGCCTCGGCGGTCTCTGCGGGCTTGCCGAGGTATCCCTTCATCACCAGCGGCCCGCGCACGCAGATCTCCCCCAGCTCCCCGCGCGGCACCTCGTTCAGGTCGTCGTCGAGCAGCCGCACGTCGAGCCACGGGACCGGCCGCCCGCACGTGGCGAGGCGTTCCGGATCGTCGGCGAGGTGGTCCTCCTTGCGCAGCACGGAGATGGTCATCCCGCATTCGCTCTGCCCGTAGAACTGGAAGAACACCGGGCCCAGCCGCTCGATGCCCTCCCGCAGCCGCGCCGGGGACATCGCCGACGCGCCGTAGAACAGGGTCTCGAGGCTGGACAGGTCGCGGCGGTCGAAATCGGGGTGGTCGAGCAGCAGGTAGATCATCGTGGGCACCAGCATGGTGGCGTTGATGCGGTGCTTCTCGATCGTCTCGAGCACCAGGCCCGGCTCGAAATACGGCAGCACGTAGAGGGATCCGCCGCGCAGCAGCGTCGGGACGAAGAACGCGGCGCCGGCGTGCGAGAGCGGCGTGCAGATCAGGAAGCGCGGCTCGTCGGGCCACTGCCATTCGGCCATCTGGATCCGGGTGAGCGTCGCGCCGGAGCGGAACGAGCCCATGACGCCCTTGGGTTTGCCGGTGGTGCCGCCGGTGTAGACGATGCTCGACGTGTCCTCGGCCGCCACCGGCGCGGCGACGAGCCGCTGCGGCGTGAACTGTGCGGCCAGGGCGAGGATGTCGGTGCCGACCTCCGACGGGCCGAGGGAGAAGACGTTCTTCAGCGTCGGCACCTGTGCCCTCAGTTCGGCGGCGCGTTCCTCGAAGTGGTTCGGATCGAAGATGAGGGTCTCGATGGCGGCGTCGTCGACGATGTAGAGGTGGTCCGACAGCGAACCCAGGGGATTGAGCGCGCTGTTGCGGCAGCCGGCGACCATCGTCGCGCCCATCGAGATGAGAACCTCGGGGCGGTTCTTCGACAGCATCGCCACCGACGATCCCTGCCCCACCCCGACCGAGGCGAGTGCCTGCCCGAACCGGCTGATCTCGTCGCGCATCTCCCCGCCGGTGAGCACGACGTCGCCGAGGTACAGGGCCGGCTTCTCGGCGCTGCGCTCGAGGGCGGTGATGAGCAGGTCCGCGGTGAACACGGGCCGATGCAGGTCGGCGTACTCCTCGGTCATTGAGCGTCCTTCCGGTCGTGGGCGGCGTGACGGCAGCTGGGCGCGACGGGGCCGCCGCCTTCGTCACCATAACCACATCGACACCGAAATTGGAACATGTTTCATTCCGGACGCGGTCCGGTCGCATCCCGATGGTCCTCGTCGACGGATACCACTCGCTACGCCGACGTCGAGATCCTCATCCGGAGATCGAATGTCTCGGCGTAGCAGTTGCCGGGTCGCGCTGAGCCGCGCTGCCGACGCGCATCGCCTCGGCGAACGTTCACCGATCGCGACCCGGTCGATCTCACGCAGCGTGGGTAGCGCCTGATGCTCACCCGTTTCGGGGGCGAGCGGTTGCCCTGCAACGCCGCCGGGCGGGTGGCGGCACACCGCCGGGCCCGAAGACAGGGCAGCATCTGCATCGTCGGGGCGAGCACACCGGCGAATGCTCGAAGGTGTATACCCTGCGGCGGGTCCACTCCGCTGATCGCCGCGGCTGCGCCTTGCCGTCGCCTCGCCCCCTGGCGGCTCTGTCGCACGATGCGGTCGGGTGCCGCAGGTGTCCGGATCAGAGCGCGGATGCGGCGCTTCTGTGCGGGCCGGACGACTGTCTCGGAATCAGCGTGGGCAGCGCTCGGCGGATCGGAGTGCCGACAGGGCCGGCGGCGAGCATCAAATCCAGTGCGGTAGCCGCGATCTGATCGAACGGCGTCCGTACCGATGTCAGCGGAACTGGGAGGCGCTGCGACAACGGGATGTCGTTGTAGCCCACCAGGGCCACGTCGTCGCCTATAGCCAGCGACCTCTGGTGGGCCGCCGCCATGACCCCCAGGGCAAGATTGTCGTTGGCGGCGAAGACGGCCGTTGGGCGCACGGAGGAAGCGAAGAGCCGCCGTCCGGCTTCCTCTCCACTTTCGATGCCGAATCCCGTTTCGACGATCCAGCCCGGATCGACCTCGATCCCGGCTTCCCGCAGGGCCTTCTGTGCACCGGCAAGGCGGCCGGCGGCGGTGGAGGTGAACAACGGTCCCGACAGCACGGCAATGTCGGTGTGCCCGAGGTCGATCAAGTGCCGGGTGGCGAGGTATCCGCCGGCTTCGTCGTCGCCGATCGAGGACGGGCTGATGCCGTCGGTGCGCAACACGAGGGCATGGGGCACGTTCTGCTCGCGAAGCTGGCGGGGTAACGGATCGTCGCGGCGGCTCGAGGCGATGATCAGCCCGTCGACGTTGCGGCCGAGGAGGGAATGCGCCGCGTCCTGCTCGTCGGCGGGGTCGTCGCCGGTGGTGGCAACCATGGTGAAGTAGCCGAGTCGCTTCGCGGCCCGCCCGACCGCCTCGTACATCAGGGCCATAACGGTATCGCTGAGCCGGGGGACGAGCACACCGATCGTGGCGGTCTGGCCACGGCGCAGGCTGGAGGCGAAGGTGTTGCGCCGGTAGCCGAGGGCGGCGGCGACCTCGCGGACGCGTTGGGCCGTCGGTGAGTGCGAAGGGGGAATCCGATCGTCGAGCACCCGGCTCACCGTCGAGGTGCTCACGCCGGCAGCCTCGGCCACCTCGCGCAGCGTGACGACCTTGTGCCTGCTCTCTGCCGCGTTCCCGTTCGTCTTCATGATCGTCCCTGTCTACCGCGTTGGCCCTCGTCTGCCCGGCCAAGGCCGGCTGATCACATCCCGAGTCGAGAGTGACCCTTGACACAGAGACCGATCGTACCGCACGATGAAATCGTTCACGGGAACGTTCCCGGGAACGTTTGCAGAGAAGCGTCATACTTCCAGGAAAGAGCGATCATGAGCACACTCGACCTCCGCGGCCTCACCCCTGCACCGGTCACCCCGTTCACCCGTGACGGCGACGTCGACTACGCCGCCATCCAGCGCCTCGGCTCGTGGCTCGGCAGCGTCGACGGTGTCAAGGGCCTGGTGGTCCTGGGCCACGCCGGCGAGGGCACGTTCCTCACCCAGGACGAGCAGGTGCGCGTCATCGCCGCGTTCAAAGACTCCGTCGACGGCCGTCTGCCCATCATCGCCGGCATCACGGGCGAGGGCACCGCAGTCTCGGTGGAGGAAGCCAAGCGTGCCGTCGATGCCGGCGCCTCGGCCGGACTGGTCTATCCCTCTCACGGGTGGCTGCGCTTCGGTTACCAGGACGGCGCTCCGCAGGACCGCTACAAGGCCATCTACGAAGGATCGGGGCTTCCGCTGATCCTGTTCCAGTACCCGGATGCCACCAAGGCCACGTACAACCTGGACACCCAGCTCGAGATCGCCGCCCAAGAAGGAGTGTTCGCCACCAAGAACGGCGTGCGCAACATGCGCCGCTGGGACCGCGAGATCCCGGTGCTGCGCAAGGAGAACCCGGACCTGCAGATCCTCAGCTGCCACGACGAGTACCTGCTGCACACCGTGTTCGACGTCGACGGCCTGCTCGTCGGCTACGGCGGACTTGCTCCCGAGCCGCTGGTCGAGCTCATCGCCGCCGGCAAGGCCAAGGACTACCCCGCCGCCCGCGCCCTCCACGACCGCCTGCTGCCGGTGACCGCCAACGTCTACCACCGCGGCTCCCACATGGAAGGCACCGTCGCCCTGAAGGAAGGCCTCGTCGCCCGCGGCATCCTCGAGCACGCCACCGTCCGCTCTCCGCTGCTGCCGCTGGCCGCCGGCGCCGGCGCCGAGATCGCGGCCGCGCTGCAGTCGGCCGGCCTCGGGTCGGTCGCCGCCTTCGCCTGACCCTCATCGCTGCGCCCGTCAGCATCCGACGGACCATCCGCATTCCGCGTTCCCGGCCGTCACCGCTTGTGCGTGACGCACAGGTTCGGCCGGCCCGCCGCTCACATGGCCCGGCGGGCCGGCCGACCTCCACCACATGCCACCGGCACCACACTCGTGCATCCGTGGTCACCTTCCCGTCGAACCGTCAGCGCCCGCACGACCTCCTCGTCGTCCACGCAGCCGTCCGCCCGCGGTTCGAGCACCAGAAAGTAGGCTCGTCGATGAGTCAGCACACTTCTCTCTCCACCGAGGCCCCCGGAGGCGAAACAGTGGTCGCGGGCAGCGCCTCACCGCAACAGAGCCGGCCCCGACCCCGACGGAGCTGGGTTCGCACCCTGGCAATGGCCGGACCGGCGTTCATCGCGGGAGCATGGCAGTTCGGCCCCGGCAACCTCGCCAGCGCCGTACAGGCCGGCAGCGCATACAGCTACTCCCTGATCTGGGTCATCGCACTGTCGACGACCTTCATGCTCGTCTATGCCGACATGAGCGTGCGCCTCGGTATCCGCACCCCGGTATCGATGATCAGCTCGGTCAAGGACGTCCTCGGCCGTCGCGTCGGCGTGGCGGCCGGTGCGGGCGTCTTCCTCATTACCTTGTGTTTCTCCGTCGGCAATGCCGTCGGGTCCGGCCTCGGGCTGTCCATTGTCTTCGGGGGCTCCCCACTGCTGTGGTCGGCGATCTGCACAGCCTTCGTCGGGCTGATCCTGCTGTTCCGCAACGTCTATCGCACCGTCGAACGGGTGCTGCTGGTGATCGTCGCCCTGATGGCGGCGACGTTCGTCCTCAGCGCCGTCATCGCCGAGCCGGACTGGTATCAGGCCCTCAGCGGCGCCGTCCCCACCATCCCTGCCGGCGGACAACTACTCATCGTCGCCCTCGTCGGCACCAACTTTTCCCTCAACGCTGCCTTCTTCACCGCCTACGGCACCCACGAACGCGAGCGCTCCGCCGCCGACTACCGGCGGACCACCATCGCCGACACCATCCCCGGCATCGTGGCACCTGGCATCATGACCTGCCTCGTCATCATCGTCGCCGCCGCAGTCCTCGGCCGTACCGGCACCGAAGCCACCACCCTCACCGGCCTGGCCAAAGTCTTCGAACCCATCGCCGGCCCCGTCGGATCCACCATCTTCGCCCTCGGCCTGTCCGGCGCCGCGTTCTCCTCGATGGTCGCCAACGCCACCGCCGGCGGCACTATGCTCTCCGACGCCCTGGACAAGGGCCCCTCGCCCAGCACCCCGACAGCAAAACTCACCAGTGCGGCAATCCTCACCTTCGGCCTGGCCATCACGCTGCTGTTCACCAAGTCCCCGGTCCAACTCATCATCGTTGCCCAAGCCCTGACAGTTCTCATTGCGCCTCTCCTGGGCGTTCTGCTGCTGGTGATGAGCAACAACCGCGATCTGATGGGCACCCTGCGCAACACCTGGTGGAAGAACGCCATCGCCGCGGCCGGCCTCGTCGCCATCCTGTCGCTCTCCGCGCTGCTGCTCTACGAACTGCTCAGCTGAAGCACTTCACGCACACATGGCAGGCAGTGTGGCGGACACCGGGCCTCGGTGTCCGCCCCACTGCTTGCCACACGAAAACCACTCGCCACCACCTCCGGCCCGACAAGGAACCCGAGAACATGCCGCTCTTCGTCGTCGACTACACCTACACCGCCGAGACCGCCACCGGCCGGGACACCTATCGAGCCGCACACCGAACATGGCTCGCCGCCTTGGTCGACCGCGGCACCGTCATTGCCTGCGGCCCCTACGCCGACGACTCCGGCGCCCTCATCCTCCTCGAGTCGGACACCGTCGACACCGTCGACTCCCTCTTGACCCACGATCCTTTTGTCGTCCACGGCCTCGTTCCCCACTACCGAATCGACGAATGGACTCCCGTCCTCGGCCGCCTTCCCGCATTCGACGCGCGTCCTCCAGCACGTCAGGGACTCCCGGGATAACGGCCGATCCGGCTTCGGCCGACGCGCCGAGCTTGTTTCGCGAGAACTCACGATCGTGACCGAAACACTCGATCCCCAGCAGTTGGCGCAGCAGCTGCTCGCGCTGGACGCACGAGTCGCTGATCGTCTGTGGCGAGGTCGCGGTGGGCGCGTGCAAGCCGCGTTGGAGCGGTCCCTAGAGTGGGGCCACCTTCACGCTCGAGCACCGGGAGTCACACCATGCAGCCGGCCGGACAGACCCTGCACACCCCCGACACGGTGTGGTCGGCGACCGTCGTCGAGCACCACCGGCTCCGCCACGACGTCGCGGTGGTACGCCTCGAATGCGACGACGCGATGGTGCCGTTCGCGCCCGGGCAGTACGTCGACGTCACCGTGCCGCAGCATCCCCGGCTGCCGCGCCGCCTCTCCCCCGCACTGCCCCCGTCGCTCGACGGCAAGCTCGAGTTCCACGTCCGTACCGTCCCCGGCGGCTGGGTCAGCGGCAGCATCGTCACCGCCACCCGGCCCGGCGACGTGTGGACGATCGGCGCGCCGCAGGGCGGCAACCTGCACGTCGACGACTCCGGCCGCATCGTGATCATGGTGGCCGGCGGCACCGGCCTGGCCCCGCTGAGGGCGCTGATCCTCGACGTCGCGCGCCGGCCGGACCCGCCCCAGACCTTCCTGTTCGTCGGCGGCCGCACGCCCCGCGACCTGTACGCCGCCGACATGCTGATCCTGCTCGCCGAGACGCTGCCGTGGCTGACCGTGGTGCCGGTGGTCGAGTCGGTCGACGACCCCGGGATCCCCGACGAGTGGTACGACCGCATCGTCGCCCACGTCGGCGATCCCGGGTTCCACCCCGACGAGCTGCTCGAGGGCAGCCTCGACGAGGTGGTCACCTCCTACGGGGCGTTCGGCGACCACCAGGTGCTCGTGTGCGGGTCCGCGGCGATGGTCCGCGCGACCCTGCACACGCTCGTCGAGACCGGGACCCCCGCCGAGAACGTCCGGTTCGACCCGTACTGACCGGGCCGCGACGGCCGGCCGGTTGACCGGGCGGTACGCCCGCGACGATACTCGAGGGGGCCACCAGCGCGACGAGTGAGGGCTGCGCCGGGTCGTGACCGTTCGAATCACGGGAGCTGCCATGGGTATTGCGGATTCGCACGCCGACCCCCCGACGCCGGCAATCCTGTCCCGCGCCCACCTCGACCGGCTGATCGAGGTGCTGCAGGCCGAGGGATATCGCGTCGTCGGCCCCACCGTCCGCGACGACGCCATCGTGCTCGACGAGCTCGGGTCGGGACGAGAGCTGCCCGACGGGTGGGGCGTGTCGACCGCACCCGGGCGGTATCGGCTCCGGCGACGCGACGACACCGCCGTGTTCGGCCATTCCGCGGGTCCGCAGTCGTGGAAGCAGTTTCTGCACCCCGCACGACAGCAACTGTGGTCGACCGCGCCGGACGGCAGTTTCCGGCCCCCACCCGCGGACGAGACCCGGTACGCGTTCCTCGGCGTCCGCGGCTGCGACCTGGCCGCGATCGGCATCCTGGGCACGATGCTGACCCGCGGCGCCCATCCCGACGGGGCCACCGCGCGACGGTTCCGCGGGCTGTTCGTCGTCGCGGTCAACTGCACCGAACCCGGCGAGGTCTGCTTCTGCGCCTCGATGGCCACCGGTCCCGCCGCGGGCCCGGGGTACGACCTGGGCCTGACCGAACGCGTCGACGAGCAGGGACACCGTTTTCTCGTGGACGTCGGGACCGACGAGGGCGCCCGCATCCTGGACCTGCTCCCCCACCGCGACGCCACCGCGGACGAGACCACCGGGGCCCGCAACGCGGTGGCGGCGGCCGGCGACCGGATGGGACGGAGCATGCCCAAGGTCGACCTGCGGGCGATGCTCCGCGACGCCCGCGAGGCGGACGTCTGGGAGGATGTCGCCGATCGCTGCCTGACGTGCGGAAACTGCACGATGGTGTGCCCCACCTGCTTCTGTACGTCGACGGAGGACGTCACCGACCTCGCCGACGGGCACGCCGGCAGGTGGCAGCACTGGGCGTCCTGTTTCGAACCGGACTTCTCCTACATCCACGGCGGTGACGTCCGGGCGTCCGGCCGGAGCCGGTACCGGCAGTGGATCTCGCACAAGCTCGGCACCTGGCACGACCAGTTCGGCAGCTCGGGATGTGTCGGCTGCGGCCGCTGCATCGACTGGTGCCCCGTCGGCATCGACATCACCGCGGAGGCGGCCCGCCTCACCGGCGCGCTCGCCACCCACGACGACGAACCGGACGGGCACCGATGACGACCCCACCGCTCGACGGCATCCGGGCTCTGGCGGGGCTGGGCCCGGAGGCGCGGGATCGGATCGCCGCGCTCGCCCACCCGGTCCGCTTCGCCGCCGGGGAGCACGTCTTCCACGAGGGCGGGGAGGCGCGCAGTTGCTGGCTGCTCCAGGACGGCCGGGTGGATCTGTACACGGTGGTGCCCGGCCGCGGCCCGGTCACCCTCGACACGTTTGTCGACGGTGACGTCCTGGGATGGTCGTGGCTGACGCCGCCCTACCGCTGGCATTACGGGGCCGTCGCGGCCGCTGCGACCTCGGCTCTGGAGGTGGACGCCGCGGCGCTGCAGGCGCTGAGCGAGGCCGACGCCGAGTTCGGATACACGGTGATGCGGGCCCTGTTCGGGGCCCTCCTGGAGCGGTTGCAGGCCACCCGGGCGCGACTGCTGGACCTGTATGCGGGTCCCGATGTTCGGTGACCTCGCGCACGACACCGCAGCGGCGCCGGGCGCGCCGATGCTGCCCAGCGCCCACCGGGTTCGCTCGCGGACCGTCGAGACCGCCGATGCGGTGACGCTGTCGCTGGCCCCGCTGGGGGCGCCGCGACCGCGGTTCCGGCCCGGGCAGTTCATGATGCTCTACGCCCCCGGGGTCGGCGAGATCGCGCTCTCGGTCAGCGGGGATCCCACCGACACGACCGGGGAGCTGGTCCACACCGTGCGGAAGGTGGGTGCGGTGAGCCGGGCCCTGCACGACGCCGAGCCCGGCGCGATCGTCGGCGTGCGCGGCCCGTTCGGGGTGGGCTGGGACCTCGAGTCGTGCACCGGCCGGGACCTGGTGATCGTCGCCGGCGGGGTGGGGTTGGCCGCGGTGCGGGCCGCCGTTCTCGGCGCGGTGGCCGCGCGCGGCGACTTCCGGCGCGTCGTGCTCGTGGTGGGAGCGCGCCGGCCGGCCGAGATCCTGTATCGGCGCGAGCTACAGGACTGGGCCGACGGCGGCGTGGAGATCCGGCTGACGATCGACCAGCCGGTCCAGGGCTGGTCCGGGTCCGTCGGATTCGTCACCGCGCCGCTGAGCCGGCTCGACCTCGATCCCGCGCGGACGACGGCCCTGCTGTGCGGGCCGGAGGCGATGATGCGGTTCTCGGCCCGGGTGCTGCTGGGCAAAGGGATTCGGCCCCCGGATATCCGGGTCTCGCTCGAACGGAACATGCAGTGCGGGATCGGGCTGTGCGGGCACTGCCAGCTCGGCGAGATCCTGCTCTGCCGGGACGGCCCGGTGCTGGATTACGCGGTGGCCGGACCGCTGCTGCACGTACGGGAGCTGTGATGGACAGGCCGAAGCTCGCGGTGTGGAAGTTCGCGTCGTGCGACGGATGTCAGCTGTCCGTGCTGGACTGCGAGGACGAACTGCTCGCGCTGTCGGGGGCGGTGCAGATCGCCCATTTCCTCGAACTGTCGAGCGCCGTCGACGACGGTCCGTACGACCTGTCGCTGGTCGAGGGCTCGATCACCACCGCCGCGGACGTCGCGCGCATCCACCGGGTCCGGGAGCGGTCCCGGACCCTCGTCACGATCGGCGCGTGCGCAACCGCCGGCGGCATCCAGGCGTTGCGCAACTTCGCCGACGTCGCCGAGTTCACCTCGATGGTCTACGCCCACCCGGAGTACATCGAGACCCTGGCGACGTCGACGGCGATCGCGGCGCACGTGCCGGTCGACTTCGAGTTGCGCGGTTGCCCGATCGACCGGCGCCAGTTGCTCGAGGTGATCACCGCGTTCCTGGCCGGCCGCCGGCCGAACATCCCGAACACCAGTGTGTGCACCGAGTGCAAGCGCCGGGGATTGACCTGCGTGATGGTCGCCGACGGCACGCCCTGCCTCGGCCCGGTGACCCACTCCGGCTGCGGCGCCCTGTGCCCGGCGCAGTCGCGCGGCTGCTACGGCTGTTTCGGGCCGACGACCGACCCCAACATCGCGTCGCTGGCCGGGTGGCTGCGCACGTGCGGCATGAGCGACGACGACATCGACCGCGCCTTCGCGACGTTCAACGTCGGCGCCCCCGTGCTCGCCGAGAGGCACCGCCGTGAGCGGGAGCCGTAGAGAGCTGACGGTCCGTGCTCTCGCCCGCGTCGAGGGCGAGGGCAGACTGAACGTGTCGGTGCGCGACGGGCGGGTGCAGCGCGCGGAGCTGAACATCTACGAGCCGCCCCGGTTCTTCGAGTCGTTCCTGCGGGGAAGGGATTTCCGCGAGCCTCCGGACATCACCTCCCGGATCTGCGGGATCTGCCCCGTCGCCTACCAGGTCAGCGCCTGCAATGCGCTGGAGCAGGCCTGCGGGGTCGAGCTCGACGAGCCGGTGCTGAACCTGCGCCGCCTGCTCTACTGCGGCGAGTGGATCGCCAGCCACGTGCTGCACATCTACTTCCTGCACGCCCCCGACTTCCTCGGCCTTCCCGACGCGATCGCCCTCGCCGAGCGTCATCGGAGCGCGCTCGAACGCGGGCTGGCCCTGAAGAAGGCCGGCAATGCGATCCTCGAGCAGATCGGCGGACGGCCCATCCACCCGGTCAACGTGCGGATCGGCGGGTTCTATCGCGCGCCGACCCGCACGGAACTCGCCCCGCTCGCCGAGCGGCTGCGCCGCGCCCTCGACGACGCGCTCGACACGGTCCGCTGGGTGGCCGGGTTCGACTTTCCCGATGTCGATCTCGATCACGACCTGCTCGCCCTGCACCGGCCCGACCGCTACGCCATCGAGGACGGGCAGATCCGGTCGTCGACCGGATCCTCCTTCGCCGCAGCACAGTTCCCGGACCATGTGGTCGAACACCAGGTCCCGCACTCGACGGCCCTGTACGCGCGGCTCGACGGGCGCCGGTACCTGACCGGACCCCTGGCCCGATACACCCTGAACTCCGCGCAGCTGTCGGACACCGCACGACAGTCGGCACACGCGGCGGGACTGGGGACGCAGTGCCGTAACCCGTTTCGCAGCATCGTTGTTCGCGCCGTCGAAACCGTCTATGCGGTGGAGGAGGCGCTCCGCCTGATCGCCGGGTACGAGCGTCCCGGCCGGCCCGGCACCGAGGTCGCCGCCCGCGCCGCGACCGGGCACGGCGTCAGCGAGGCACCGCGGGGACTGCTGTACCACCGTTACGAGCTCGGCGACGACGGACTGATCCGCTCGGCCGTGATCGTCCCCCCGACCTCCCAGAACCAGGCTGCCGTCGAACACGATCTGCGCACGCTGATCGCCGGCCACCTGGAGCTGTCCGATGCCGATCTGACGTCGCTGTGCGAACGGGTGATCCGCAACTACGACCCGTGCATCTCGTGTGCCACGCACTTCCTCGACCTCACGATCGACCGCGGGTGATCGCGACGAACTTCGTGGTGATCGGCGTCGGCAACGAGTACCGCCGCGACGACGGCGTCGGGCCCGCGGCGGCCCGGGAGGTAGGCCGGTCCCGGCCCGGATGGCGGGTCCTGATCTCCGACGGCGAGCCGACGGCAATGCTGGACGCGTGGGCCGGGACGCGGTTGGCGGTCGTCGTGGACGCCACCGTCGGCACCGGTCCGCCCGGCGCGATCCGGCGTCACGAGATCGGGGAGGCGAGTCTCGCCCGCCGCTCGCGACACGCCGGCTCGCACAGCCTCGGCCCCGCCGAGGCGTGGGCGCTGAGCCGGATCCTGGGCGTCGACCCGGGTCGGGTCGTGGTCTACACCCTCGAGGTGACGGAGGTCGGTTACGGCGTCGGCCTGACGCCCGCCACCGCCGCGGCACTGCCCGCCGTGGTGCGGGCAGTGATCGACGAATGCGAGCGGTAAGGCCGTTGCCGAGTCATCCGTTCGCGGGAACGGCTGCCTTCGCGGCGTCCTGCGCGGCGATGTACCCGAACACCAGGCCCTGACCGATCGTCGCCCCCGCACCCGGGTACGTGTTGCCGAACGCGTTCGCGGCGGTGTTGCCGATCGCATAGAGACCGTCGATCACACTGCCGTCCTCGCGCAGCACCCGCGCCCGCTCGTCGGCCTTCACGCCACCGCACGTGCCGAGGTCGCTCAGCGTCATCTTCACCGCGTAGAGCGGCCCTTCGGTCAGCGACCGCAGGTTCGGGTTCGGCTCGACCGTCGGATCGCCGTAGTAGCGGTCATATGCGCTTCCCCCACGACCGAATTCGGAGTCCGTTCCCGACGCGGCGTCGTCGTTGAACCGGCGGAAGGTCTCGGCGAACGCGTCCTCGGGTATCCCCATCGAGCGCGCCAGCTCGACCGGATCCGTGGCCCGGTGCGCGATGCCCGCCTTGTACCAGGAGCCCGGGATGGGCTGGCGCGGGAACAGCCCCGCCGCGAACAGGTAACTGTTGCGGTACTTCTGGTCGAAGACGATCCACATCGATTCGACCGGGTCGCCGGCCCGCTCGCGCTCGAGGACGACCTGACCGAACGACATGTAGTCCGAGGACTCGTTGGTGAACCGGCGGCCCGTGTGGTCCACGATGAACGAACCCGGCAGGGACCGTTCCGCCAGCATCACCAGCGGCGGCTTGCCCGGGGCCGTCGGCGCGACGGCGGGGAACCACCATGCCTGGTCCATCAGGTCGAGGCCGGCGCCCACCTCCTGGGCGACCTTGATCGCGTCGCCGGTGTTGCCTTCGGCGCCGAGACTTTCGTTGTCGGCGAGCCTGTCGGACTGGAACTTCCGTCGCATGGCCATGTCGTGGTCGAACCCGCCGGCCGCGAGGACCACACCGCGACGGGCGGTCACGGTCACCTCACGGCCGTTCTGTTCGAGGACGGCACCGGTCACCCGCTCGCCCTCGGTGACCAGCCGCACCAGCGACGTCTCGGTCCAGACGGGGATCCCGGCCCGCAGCACCCCCGCGAACAGGCCCGCGGCGATTGCCTGCCCGCCGGCGACGTACTGCCGGCCGAGCGCGAGGCCGCCCACACCCTGCGCCAGCCGCCGGAAGATGCGCGGGAATCCCTTGAGGGGGACCCGCATCATGAGGTTCAGCCACTTGTAGTCGGCACCGGTGGTGGGCATCGGCAGCCCCGCCTCCATCAGACCGGGGCGCAACCGGCCGCGCTCGTCGCCGAGCACCGACGTGTCGAACGGCCGGCACTCACAGGTACGTCCGACGGCGGCGCCGCCCGGCTGCTCCGGGTGGTAGTCGGCGTAGCCCTTGGCCCAGAAGAACTTCATCGGCGTGGTGCGCCGGAGCATCTCGACGGTCGCGGCGCCGTGATCGACGAACGCCTCGCCGCGCTCGGCCGGCGCCGAGCCGTCGACCACCGACCGCACGTAGGTGTGGCCCCGCTCGGGGGTGTCGCCCGAACCGGCCTCGCGCAGCACCGGGTTGGCGGGCACCCAGAACGCGCCGCCGGAGCGGGCGGTGGAGCCACCGACGTAGCTGGTCTTCTCCACGATCAGCGCCGACAGGCCGAGCTCGCGCGCGGTGAGCGCGGCGGCCATACCGGTGCCGGACCCGATCACCAGCAGATCCACGGTGGTGTCGTGGGCGGGGGTCACGGCCGGTACGGGACTCGTCGCCATTTCGAATTCTCCTTCACATCGTCGCTGCCTGGTCGGGTCGCGCCTCGGACCCGAGGCGACCCACTGCACGCATGCCCGACGACGCTAGGACAGTTCCACCACGCCGGCGGGCGGGTTCCCGGCCACCGGGACGTCCGTGGGCGCGGTCGCCACCGGCTCACCGCAGCGCGCGCAAACGCGACCCCCAACCTCCCGATGCGTGGGACGACGACCCCGACCGGGTCCACGGTGCCGCTAGCGTCGACTCGTCTCGCGACGAACCGTCGATCCCACAGGAGCAGCCATGACCACGTCCGGCACCGTCACGCACGCCGAACGCATCCGCGCCACCGTCGTCGAGTATCTGGCGGCCGTCGCCGACGGCAGCGGCGCCGACATCGCTGCGCTGTATGCGGAGGACGCCACCCTCGAGGACCCGGTCGGCTCCGCGCCGAGGACCGGACGGGCGGCGATCGCCGAGTTCTACCGCGCACTCGAGGGCTCCCGGCGCGCGACCGAACTGCTGGCGCTGCGGGTGACCGGGTCGTGCGCGGCGTTCCACTTCCGGGTCGTCACCGAGACCGGGGGCCGGGTGCACGAGGTCGAGCCGATCGACGTGATGACCTTCGACGACCAGGCCCGGATCACGAGCATGCGCGCCTACTGGGCGCCGTCGGACATGCGGCAGCGCTGAAAGCCCCGGCACGGTCCGCCGGACGCCGGTCGCAACCCGCCGCCGGAATGACGGACACTGGAGAGATACCGAACGGCGAGAGGAACCTTATGAGCGCGGAACACACGGTGCTCGATCCCCGGACGATGCGCGACGTGCTGGGCAACTTCTGCACCGGCGTCACCGTCGTGACCGGCCACGACGGCCGCGAACCGCTGGGTTTCGCGTGCCAGTCGTTCGCGTCGGTGTCCCTGGATCCGCCGCTCGTGTCGTTCTGCCCCGCCCGCACGTCGCGGACCTGGCCGAAGATCCGTGAGATCGGCACCCTCGCGATCAACGTCCTGGCCCACGACCAGCGCGACACGTGCATGGCGTTCGCCGTCAGCGGCGGCGACAAGTTCACCGGCGTGGACTGGACGCGCGGCGACAACGGCGCGCCCGCCATCGCGGGCGCGCTGGCCCGCATCGAGGCCACCGTCGAGGCCGAGCACGACGCCGGCGACCACACCATCGTCGTCGCGCGTGTGACGGGGCTGACCGCGCTGCACGACGACGGACCGCTGTTGTTCTACCGCGGCGGCTTCGGCAGGTATGCGGGCGAGACGCTCCTCGATCCCCGCACCGCCACCGACGTGAACCCGGTGCGGTGAGCGGCGAGGCGCACGTCACGGAATAGTGGACCGGCCGGTGTGGTTGGACCGATCGTGTGCCCGGATCCCGAACCCGGGCCCCGGACACGCGAAGGATCCAGGTGACCACACCACTATCGATTCTCGACCTGGCTCACATCGGCCGCGGCGAAACCGCGCGCGACAGCTTCGCCGCGAGCGTGGACATGGCGCAGCGCGCCGAGCGGTGGGGCTACCGCCGCATCTGGTACGCCGAACACCACAACATGCCGACCATCGCCTCGTCGGCCACCAGCGTGCTGATCGCGCACGTCGCCGCCCACACGTCCACGATCCGGCTCGGCGCCGGGGGCATCATGCTGCCCAACCACTCGCCGCTGACCATCGCCGAGCAGTTCGGCACCCTCGAGACGCTGCATCCCGGCCGCATCGACCTCGGTCTCGGCCGCGCCCCCGGCAGTGACCAGAACACCCTGCGGGCGCTGCGCCGCGACCCGTCGTCGGCCGACAGCTTCCCGCAGGACGTGCTCGAGCTGCAGGGCTACCTGCGCGGCACGTCGCGCATTCCGGGCGTCGACGCCGTCCCCGGCAAGGGCACCGACGTGCCGCTGTACATCCTCGGCTCGTCGCTGTTCGGGGCGAAACTCGCCGCGCTGCTCGGCCTTCCGTACGCGTTCGCGTCGCACTTCGCGCCGCAGGCGCTCGAGGACGCCGTCGCGCTGTACCGGCGCGAGTTCCAGCCGTCCGAGCAGCTCGCCGAGCCGTACGTCATCGCAGGCGTCGGCGTGATCGCCGCGGACACCACCGACGAGGCGAATGCACTGTTCGAGGCCACCAAGCGACAGCGCATCCGGCAGATGCTCGGCCGCGGCCGCACCTTCACCGACGACGAGGTCGAGATGCTGCTCGACGCCCCCGCCGGGCAGCAGGTGCTGCAGATGCTGCGGTACACCGCCGTCGGCACCCCGGCCGAGGCGCGTGCCTACCTCGACCGCTTCACCGAGCGCGCGCAGGCCGACGAGCTGATCGTGGTGTCGTCGGCGCCCGGGCGCAAGGCGTGGCTGCGTTCGCTCGAACTGCTCGCCGACGTCAGCGGGCTCGTCCCGGCCTGAACGGCCCGTGACCGCCCGTGACCGCCCGTGACCGCCCTGAACGGCCGAATGTCACATCGTGTCGATCTGATCGACGCGATGTGACATTCGGCCACAACGGTATTGGGTGACCGAGGCCGGAGGGGCCGAGCACCTACCTGTCGCGCTGGTGCTTCGGCTTCCAGACCACCAGCGCGTTGCTGCGCGGCACCGGCACCAGCGCGCGGCGCGACGCGTGCAGTTGCGCGATCTCGGCTGCCATCTCGGACAGCCGCTGCTGCAGGGCCTCGACCTGATTGGTCAGCTCGATGATCCGCTTGATGCCCGCGAGGTTCACGCCCTCGTCCTGCGACAGGCGCTGCACCTCACGCAGCAGCGCGACGTCGCGCGGGGAGTAGCGGCGCCCGCCGCCCCGCGTGCGGTGCGGGGTGACGAGGCCGAGCCGGTCGTAGTTGCGCAGCGTCTGCGCGTGCATGCCGGCCAGTTCCGCCGCCACCGAGATCACATAGACCCGGGCGTCCGGGTCCATCGGCGAATCGTGCCGGTTGCGGTTCTCGCTCATCATGCACCTGCCCAGCCCGCCCGCGGATCGAAGCCGCTCGCCTGCTCCGCGTGCATGTAGATCCGCAGTGCGTCGATCGCCTGGTCGTCGAGGTTCTGGGGCACGGCCACCTTGACGGTCACCAGCAGGTCGCCGGCGCCGCCCCCGCGCTTGGGGACGCCGCGCCCGCGTACCCGCAGCACGCGCCCGTCGGCCGTCCCGGCCGGGATCTTCAACCCGACCCGGCCCTCCAGGGTGGGGACCGAGACGGTGGTGCCGAGCACCAGCTCGCCGTAGCTGACCGGCAGCACCAGCGTCAGGTCGTCGCCGTCGCGGCCGAACACCCTGTCGGCGCGCACGTGCACGGTGACGAACAGGTCGCCGGGCGGGGCGCCGCGCAGTCCCGCCTCGCCCTGACCGGCCAGCCGGATGCGCTGGCCGTCCCGGACCCCGGGTGGGATCCGCACCGTGATGGTGCGGGTGCGGTTCTGGATGCCACTGCCGCGACAGTCCGTGCAGGGCTCGTCGATGATCGACCCGGTGCCCCGGCAGTCGTCGCACGGCTCGGAGAACCCGAACGCACCCTGGTTGCGCGAGACGATGCCACTTCCGTTGCAGCGCGGGCACACCCGCGGGCTGGTGCCGGGTCGGGCGCCACTGCCGTGGCAGGTGGTGCACGGCGCCGGGCTGGTCAGCCGCAGCGGGACGGTGACGCCGAGGGCCGCGTCGCGGAAATCGAGCGTGGTCTCGGCGTCCACGTCGGACCCGCGCCGGGGCCGCGACGTGGTGCGCGCGTCACCGCCGCCGGTCCGGTTGAACAGGCCGCCGAACAGGTCGCCGAGACCGGCGTCACCGGCCCCGCCGCCGCCACCGAACAGGTCACCGAGATCGAAGGTGGTGGTGCCGCCGGAGAACCCGCCGCTGCCGGCGCCGGGACGGAACCCGCCGCCGAAGCCGCCGGAGGCGAACATCTGCCGGGTCTCGTCGTACTCCTTGCGCCTGGCCGGATCGGACAGCACGGCGTACGCCTCGCTGACCGCCTTGAAGCGCTCCTCCGTCCGGGTGTCGCCGGGGTTGGCGTCGGGATGCAGATCCCGCGCCAGCTTGCGGTAGGCCTTCTTGATGTCGTCGGCCGACGCGTCGGAGGAGACACCCAGCTCCTTGTAGAAGTCCTTCTCGATCCACTCCCTCTGGCTCACCGGGCGTCTCCTCCTCTCGCTGTTTCCCTGTACTTACTCGTTGTCCGCACCGGAGGCCGGCTTTTCCGCCGGTGCGTCGCCCGCGTCCGTCACGGTCACCATCGCGTGCCGCAGGATCCGCTCACCGAGCCGGTATCCCTTGCGCAGCACCGTGTCGAGCACCGGGTTCGCGCCGTCGCCCTCCATGTGCACGGCCTCGTGGATCTCCGGGTCGAAGGCGTCGCCCTCGTCGCCGAAGGGCTGGAGTCCCAGGCCCGACAGGACGCCGTTCAGCTTGTCCGCCACCGACTTCAGCGGCCCCTGCTCGAGGTCGCCGTGGGCGCGGGCCCGGTCGAGGTCGTCCACGACGTCGAGCAGCTGGGTGACCACCGAGGCCTTGGCCGCCTCGGTCGTGACCACCCGCTCGCGCTCCACGCGACGCCGGTAGTTGGCGTACTCCGCGGTGAGGCGCTGCAGGTCCGCCGTGCGCTCGGCCAGCTGAGCCGACTCGGGCGACGGTTCGGCCGCGAGTGCGGCCTCCTCGTGTTCTCCCGCAGCCGGAGCCTCGGTGTCCGCACCGCCGACGGGCTGCGACCCGGTCTCCGGGTCGCGAACCTCGAAGGTGTCGGGGTCGATCCGACGCTTGTCGGTGACGGTCACCGGCTCCTGCTCGGGCTTCTCCGCCGTCACTTCTTCTCCGAGTCGGTCGGCTCGTCGACGACCTCGGCGTCGACGACGTTGTCCGAGCCGGCAGCCGCGCCGTCACCGGCGGCAGCACCCGCGTCGGCGGCCTGCGACTCGTACAGGGACTGGCCGAGGGCCTGCGACTCCGTCGCGAGCTTCTCGACGGCGGTCTTCACCGCGGCGATGTCCGTGCCGGCGAGGGCGTCCTTGGTCTCCTTGATCGCGGCCTCGACCTTGCTCTTGGCGTCGGCGGCGACCTTGTCCCCGTTCTCCTGGAGGAACTTCTCGGTCTGGTGCACGAGCGACTCGGCCTGGTTGCGGACCTCGGCCTCCTCGCGACGCTTGCGGTCCTCCTCGGCGTGCGCCTCGGCGTCCTTGATCATCCGGTCGATCTCCTCCTTGGAGAGGCCGGAGCCCTCCTGGATCTTGATCGTGTTCTCCTTGCCGGTGCCCTTGTCCTTCGCGGTGACGTGCACGATGCCGTTGGCGTCGATGTCGAAGGTCACCTCGATCTGCGGGACGCCGCGCGGAGCCGGGGCGATGCCACCGAGCTCGAACGAGCCGAGCAGCTTGTTGTGCGCCGCGATCTCACGCTCACCCTGGAAGACCTGGATCTGCACCGACGGCTGGTTGTCGTCGGCCGTGGTGAAGGTCTCGGAGCGCTTCGTCGGGATGGTGGTGTTGCGCTCGATGAGCTTGGTCATCACGCCACCCTTGGTCTCGATGCCGAGGGACAGCGGGGTGACGTCGAGCAGCAGCACGTCCTTGACCTCGCCCTTGAGGACGCCGGCCTGCAGGGCGGCGCCGACGGCGACGACCTCGTCCGGGTTCACGCCCTTGTTGGGCTCACGGCCACCGGTCAGCTCGCGCACCAGGTCGGTCACGGCGGGCATGCGGGTCGAGCCGCCGACCAGGACGACGTGGTCGATGTCCTTGACGGAGATGCCGGCGTCCTTGATGACCTGCTGGAACGGCGCGCGGGTGCGGTCGAGCAGATCCGAGGTGATCTTCTGGAACTCGCTGCGCGAGAGCTGCTCGTCGAGGAACAGCGGGTTCTTGTCCGCGTCGACCGTGATGTACGGCAGGTTGATGGACGTCGACTGCGAGCTCGACAGCTCGATCTTCGCCTTCTCCGCGGCCTCGCGCAGACGCTGCAGGGCCATCTTGTCCTTGGTCAGGTCGACGCCGTGCTGTGCCTTGAACTTCTCGACCAGCCAGTCGACGACGCGCTGATCCCAGTCGTCGCCACCGAGGTGGTTGTCGCCGGAGGTCGCGCGGACCTCGACGACGCCGTCGCCGATCTCGAGCAGGGACACGTCGAAGGTGCCGCCACCGAGGTCGAAGACCAGGATGGTCTGTTCCTTCTCGCCCTTGTCCAGGCCGTAGGCCAGCGCCGCGGCAGTCGGCTCGTTGACGATGCGCAGCACGTTCAGGCCGGCGATCTGCCCGGCCTCCTTGGTGGCCTGCCGCTGTGCGTCCTCGAAGTAGGCGGGGACGGTGATGACGGCGTCGGTGATCTCCTCACCGAGGTAGGCCTCCGCGTCCCGCTTCAGCTTCATGAGCGTGCGCGCGCTGATCTCCTGCGAGGTGTACTTCTTGCCGTCGATCTCCACGGTCCAGTCGGTGCCGATGTGACGCTTGACCGAGCGGATGGTGCGGTCGACGTTGGTGACCGCCTGGTTCTTGGCGGGCTGGCCGACCAGCACCTCGCCGTTCTTGGCGAAGGCGACGACCGACGGGGTGGTGCGCGATCCCTCGGAGTTGGCGACCACTACGGGCTCGCCGCCCTCCAGAACGGAAACGACGGAGTTGGTGGTTCCGAGGTCGATACCGACCGCACGAGCCATAGTGTTTCTCCATTCTTCGCTGCGGCACACCGGTGTGCCGCATAGGTGTCCTTGCACAACCTGAGCCGGATCGGCTCAGCTGAGCGCAGTCGACTCAAGCTTGCACCCGCCCGGAATCCCGAGTCAAGTCAAAGTTGAGCCTGTGACGCTCAAGTTGTCTGCTTCCTCCAACGGCAGACCGCCCCGCGATGTTCCCTTTGTGACTCGGATCACAAGAATTGCGGGAGGCTACGATCCCGGGGTGAGCACGCGCCCGCAGCCGCCCCGCCCGGAGTTCTCCGTCACCCCGCTGCACCCCACCGCCTCCCCCGCACCGCGCGTCGGCGCCGCGGTCTCGGCCTGGGTCCTGTCGTTCGTCGTCTTCGCCGGACTGCTCGGCGCCGTCCTCCTCGACCGCGAACCCGTCCGGGACGCCCTCGAGCACTCGCTGCGCAGCGCCAACCCCGGCACCACCGCCGAGAGCATCGCCGACACCGTCGCCCTCACCCTCGCCGGTTTCGCCGCCGCCGGCCTGCTCCTCGTCCTGCTCGCCGTCGTCTTCCTCGAACTCCTGCGCCGCGGCCACCCCCGGGCACCCCTCGCGCTCGCCGTCGTCTCCGCCGCCACCGTCGTCACGGCCGTCGCCGCCCGCAGCGTCCTCGCCGACGCCGGCGACGCCACCGCCGGCGTCCTGCTGTGGGCTCCCCTGCTCTGGGCCGGGCTCACCGTCGTCGGCGCCGTCGCGGCCCGGCGTCGCTGACGCCGGAGCCAGCCACACAGCTGTCGGACATCGACAACCGTCGCAACCGCTGTCGAGGTCCGGGAGTTGTGTCTACCGTCGGGCACGTTCGGCAGCCCGAGCCAGCCGCTCCAGCACGACGTCGAACCGGAACAGTTCGGCCCACGTCCAGCGCACCACTTCGAGACCCAGCTCCCGGATCGCATCCTCCCGCAGCTTCTCCCGCCGTACTACGTCGGCGGCCACACCCGGTGCCCCGCTTCCGTACTTGCCCATGCCGTCGAACTCGCCGACGATGCCGGGGTCCTCCCAGAAGAAGTCGACCCGGGCGACGAAAAGGCCCGCGGGCGTGCGCAGCTCGTGCTGCAGTTCCGGCGGGCGAGTACCTGCCTCACGCATCCGCAGGCGGCTGAGCGACTCGCCAGGGCTCTCGCTACGCCCGTCGAGGAGACCGGCGATCCGGCGCGCCGCGGCGATTCCCGCCCTGCTCCCGGCCGCGTCGAGCACGGCCCGGAGGTCGAGTGCCGGGTGCATACGCATCGCCGAATCCCCGATCACCACCGCCTGCTCGGGCGGCAGGGTACGTGCGAGGTCGACGACGGTCCGGGCTGCGGAGGTGACGGGCACACCGTCGACGATCTCGACGTCATCGACGGCCAACAGTGCCGCGTGCGAGTGCAGATGCGTGGTGCGACGCGCACCCGTGGCACGGTTGTGCGTGAGGTGGACCCGGGAAAGGTCGGCGTCCCAGACGTCGAACCCGTGGACGATCGCCGCCGAAACATGGCTGATCGCGGCTCTCGATCCGAGCGCACACCGGACGGCGCGAATCCGGGCACGGTGCAGCTCGGTCGCGTCGAGCGTTTCAAGGACGGTGCGGGAAAGGTAGGCACCGGGAGCGATGCGCTGGAGTTCGCCCGTGCGTAGCGCCTGGCGAAGTTCTGCCTCCGTGGTCCCGGAGGCGAGGGCGGCGGAGCGGAGGATCGGATCGACCATGGCGTCGAGTCTGAGATCGATCCGGCCCGGTCGAGGCGACACGGAACCCGCAACCGCGAATCTGTGGATGAGTGCTCCGACTGTGGACAAATGTGTCCACATGCGTCTCGGACTTCGACAACCGTCGCGACCGTTGTCGAAGTCCGAGACCTGTCAGCCTGCGACGTCGGCGAGGATGCCTTCCCCGCTGCGCGCCGCCACGCTGCACGCGTTCGCGGTGAACCGGTCGAGCAGGGGATGCTCGGCGCGGGCACGCCAGGTGCGGACGGCGGCGACGCCGGCGGCGTGGATCTCCGCGGCGGTCGCCTCCGGCCCGAGACCCAGCCGCTGGGCAGGACCGATACCGAAACCGCCGATCAGCCGCTGCAGTTCGAGCAGGTCGTTCTCGCTCAGCGCGACCCGGGTCGAGCGCAGGCGGCCGAGCAAGCGCAGCTCGGTGAAGCCGTGGACGTCGGCGAGCAGCCGCTGCACCGAGGCGAGCAGCGGGCCGTCGCGGTGGGCGCGCAGGACCCGTTCGAGCGACATCAGCGCCGAATGCGCCTTGAGCTGATCGGCGCGCTGGCCGAACTGCACGTCGATCACCTGACGCAGTTCGTCGAGCCCGCTGCGCGCCACCAGTTCCGCGGCCAGCGTCGGCGAGTCCCGTACCCCGAGATGGATCAGCGTGACGGCCATGCGGATCCCGAACAGGCCGAACCGGTCGACCAGGTGCGCCCGCGTCCCCGGATCGACAGGCAGCGCAATGTCGGGGCGCGCGAACCGATCCGCCGACAGCATCGCCACCTGAAGATCCTGCGACGGCACCTGCGCGAGCGCCTCGAACGCGGCGAACTCGCTCTGCCGCAACGTCCGCGCGCCCAGCGCGAGCAGCCCCGCGACCGGCACGACGGCCTGGCACAGTCCGGTGCGCTCGAGCTCGCCCGCGAACCGGGCCGCGACCTCCTTGGCGGACATCATCGCGTCCATGCGGCCGGCGCCGACCTCGTCGGCGCGGGAGACCACGCCGATCACGCCGAGCGGACCGGACTCGCCGCCCACGTGCTGGCCGATCCGGCCGAGGAACTGCACGTCGGCGGCACCGAGGGTGCGCATCAGGTAGACGACGGCGTCGGCGCCGGACGCTTCGTCGTCGGGGGTCAGCAGCTCGAACGTCCGGGCCGAGACGTCCTGTGACAGCGACGACGTGCCCGGAGTGTCGATGATCGTGGTCTGGGCGAGCGCACTGGCGGGCCACTCGACGTCGATGCGGTCCACCCGGTCCGCGGTCAGCTCGCCGAGGTCGAAGGTGAGCCGGCCGTCGCGGCGCTGCACCGGCACCGGGAGGATCCGGTCGCCGTCGTAGCGGGCGGTGACCGAGGGGGTCGAGCCGCTGCGGTACCACGTGACGACGCGCGTGCACTCGGTGGCGTCGGTGGGGGCGATGTCCTGCCCGACCAGGGCGTTGAGCAGCGTCGACTTGCCGGCCTTGAGAGAGCCGGCGAGCGCGACGCGCAGCGGCTGCTCGAGCCGCGCCGCACACAGCGCGAGCTGCTCGGCGGCGCGCGGGTCGCCGCCGTACCGGGCACGCGCGTGGGCGACGAGCTCGCGGGCCTGCTCGACGCTCACGCGCCGGCCCCGGCCAGCTGCGCGGCCCGCTCGCGGAGGGTCGTCAGCGCACGCACGTGCGTCTCGAGTTCGGCGATGCGGCGCTGCCGCTGCGCCTCCTCGACCGTCGCGGCCTCCTGCGCGGCGCGCAGCGACTCGGACAGCGACCGCAGCGTCTGCTCGGCCAGCTCGGTGAAGTGGTCGCGCAGCTGGCGCTGGATCAGCCGGAGCCGGTCCTTCGACTCCTTGCCCACCTGGAAGCCGACGTCGTCGGTGAACTTGCGGACGGCGACCTTGGCGTCGGCGCGGCGCTTGGCGATGCGCGCCTGCTTGTCGTCGCGATAGGCCTTGGTGCCGAGCACAACTCCCGCCCCGACGGAGATCGGGTTGACCAGCGCCATGCCCATGAGCGTGGTGATGAGCCCGAACATGAGCACGCCGCCGTAGGAGCCCTTCATTCCCACGAGCATCTTCTGGCCGACGCCGATGCGGCCCGACTCGAGGTCCGAGAGCCGGGAGACGGGCTCGAGCAGCCCCTCGAGGTCGCCGAGGCGCAGATCCGGCAGGTCCACCGCACCGCTGTCGGCGAAGTGCCGGGCGACGACCTCCGCGAGCCACACCGAACGTTCGTGGGCCCACACGAAGTTGTCGCCCACGGATTCGGCGACCTGCTCGCCCAGCCATTCCCCGATCCGCGGCCATTCCTCACCGGGGTCGCATTCGTCGACGGTGGCCTCCGCCTCGCGGGTGACCCGGCGCAGCCGGTCCCGCAGGTCGTGGTCGATGTCGGCGGCGAGGTCGGCGATGCCGTCGGCCAGGGTCTGCTGCCACTGGGCGGCCCGGGTGCGCAGCGCCTCCGCGGCGGACTTGGCGCGCTGCAGTTCCGCGACGGCCGCCGCACCGGTCTCGGGGTCGCGCAGCGCCGCGAGCTCGCTGCCCAGGCCGAGCGCGACGTGTTCGACGACCGACTTCACGTCCAGCGCGACGGACCGCCGGGCGGCGTCGGCGCCGCGCGCGACGACCCGCTCACGGAGGAACCCGTACACCGATTCGAAGCCCGACTCCTCGTGCAGCGACGCGTCGTCGAGGCGCAGGGCGTGACTGCGCAGCAGCGACGAGACGGGCAGCAGGGGCACGTCGAGGCCGGCGCGCTGCAGGTGCCCGCGGTCGGCGGCGACGATCTCGCGCCAGTGCGGGTACAGGTCCGTCTTGGTGATCAGCACCGCTGCGGCCGGGCACAGCTGCAGCACCTGCCGCAGGAAGCTCAGCTCCGGCTCGGTGAACTCCTGGCTGGCGTCGGAGACGACGAACACCGCGTCGGCCGCCGGAAGCAGACCCAATGTTGCTGCGGCGTGCGGGTTTCCGTGCCCGCCGACACCGGGGGTGTCGACGAGGACGAGACCGTCGGCGAGCAGCGGGCTCGGCACGTTCACCTCGAGCCGCAGCACTTCCCGGCCGCCCGCGCGCGGCGTGCCGGGCGTGACGTGCTGCAACTCGTCGATGGGCAGGTCCACCCGGACGGGATCGCGGCCGGGCTCGGCGAGCACGAGTTCGGCGAAGGTGCGGTCGGCGTTCTGCACGACGGTGGGCACCGCGGTGGTCTCGTCGTCGCCGACCGAGCACACCTCGAGGTTGAGGAGCGAGTTCACGAACTGGCTCTTGCCCTGTTTGAGCTGGCCGACGACGACGACCCGCAGCCGGGGGTCGACGACGCGAGTGCGCGCCGCCTCGAGCCTGGCGGCGAGGTCACCGCGCTCGGCGGCGCGGATGTGTTCGGCGGCCGCGTCGATCAGTTCGACGAGGGCCGCGCGGCGAGCGGCGGCATCTGCGGACGACGTGTGCATGGTGATCGCTTCGACTCGCCTTCTGTCGGAGTGCGGGCTGCACCGAGATTATGTCCTCCGCGACGAACGCCGGCCCCGCGTGGTGCACGCGGGGCCGGCGCCGGGTCCGTGCGGTGGGTCAGCCGAGGAAGGTGTCGAAGTCGGAATCGGTGCCGACACCGGCGCCGGCGTCGATCCCGCCGTGCAGATCGGCGTCGGCACCGGTGTCGGCGGAACCGAACAGGCCACCGGTGCCGCCCGCGCTGCCGAAGACGTCGCCGGCGTCGATGGACGACCACGCGTCCGTCGTGCCGTCGAGGGCTCCCGAGAGCTGGCCACCGAGCTGCGAGGTGCCCTCGGCCGCGCCGCCGAGGCCCGTACCGAGCGCACCGCCGGCGTCCGTGGCTCCCTCGAGCCCGCCCGTGACGGCGCCGCCGACCTGCGACGCGCCGCCCGCGGCGCCGTCGAGGCCACCGCTCAGGCTGCCGCCCAGGTCGGTCGCGCTGCCCAGGCCGCCCGCCAGGCCACCGGTCAGCTCGCCGCCGAGGTCCGCGGCACCCTCCAGGCCACCGGTCAGGCCGCCGCCGAGCCCCGCCCCGAGATCCGCGGCGCTCCCGAGCCCGCCGGTCAATCCACCGGCCAGGTCCCCGCCCAGGTCCGCTGCCCCGTCGAGCCCGCCCGTCAACCCACCGCTCAGGCCGCTGCCGAGTCCGGCGCCGAGGTCAGCGACGGTATCCAGTCCCCCGGACACGCCGCCGGCGAGGCCGCCGACCGCCTCGCCGCCGCCGGCGAGCTGCCCGCCGAGGTCGAGCGCGCCGTCGAGGGCGTAGCCGAGCTGGCCGGTCAGGTCCGCGTCGGCGCCGAGACCGCCGCCGAGGGTGGTGGCCAGCTGGGAGCTCAGGTCCACGGTGGAGTCGAGCGTTCCGCCGAGGCCGGCCTCGAACACCCCACCCAGCGCGGAACCGAGGTTCGCGCCGGCTTCCCCGCCGACGGAGAACGCGGAGCCGAGCACCGCGGAGAGGGTGCCGTCGGCGCTCGATTCGACGGTCGTCGACAGGTCGAGCGCGACGTTGAGGGCGTTGCCGAGCTCGAGGGTCGCGGAGTTCTCGAGACCGAGCGCGCCGCCGAGGAGGCCGCCGACCGCGGTGCCGAGGTCCACGCCGCCGGAGGCGTCGCCGCCGAGGAGGGCGCCGAGGTCGATGCCGCCGACGAGCCCGCCGTCGGCACTGCCCTCGAGTACGGCGCCGAGGGTGCCACCGAGATCACCGGCGACGGAGCCGCCCGCCTCGAGCAGCGCGGACAGGGAGGCTCCGAGTCCCGCGGTCACGCCGGTGAGGGCGTCGAGGCCACCGCCGAGGTCCAGGCCACCGGCGAGCCCGGTACCGACCTCGAGGACGGATTCGAGGGCGCCGCCGAGCTGTCCGGCGAGGTCGGTGCCCAGGCCCAGCGTGCCGCCGAGGGTCGCGCCGACGGCCGTCGCGAGGTCCGCGCCACCGGCGAGGGCCGCCTCGACCGCGGTGGAGAAGCCGCCGCCCGCGGCGAGCGCGGTGTCGAGCAGACCGCCCAGCGCCCCCCCGAGCTGGCCGCCGAGCTCACCGCCGACGCCGAAGGCGGCCTCGAGCGCACCCGACAGGTCCAGGGCGGTCCCGGCCGTCGCGCCGAGCGCCGCGTCGAGCGCTGTACCGAGGTCCGCGACGACGCCGGTCGCGGCGTCGAGCCCGAGGCCACCGGCGAGGGCGCCGGAGAGCGCCGCGCCCAGGTCCAGGTCGCCCGCCAGGTCGAGCGCGCCGGAACCGATGCCGCCGAGCGCGCCGCCCGCGCCGAGGGCCGCACCGAACGCCGCACCGAGCGCGGCACCGAGATCGCCGCCGAGTTCCAGGGCCGCGCCCAGCGTGCCGGCGAGATCGGCGGCCAGCTCGGCCGCGAAGTCGGTGTCGAGGCCGAGACCGCCGCCGAGGCCACCGCCGACGGCACCCGCCAGGCCGAGCCCCGCGCCGCCGGCGAGACCGAGGCCCGCGCCGCCGGCCAGGCCACCGGTGAGACCACCGGCCGCACCGGCACCGATCGCGCCGGCCGCACCCGCCGCCCCACCGAGCGCCGCGGTCAGCTCGGCGGCCGTCCCCGCGAACAGTCCGCTGTCGGCGACCAGGGGCGCGACGGCGACGATGTCGGCGTGGCACACGTCGGCGAGACCGGCCTGGGCCAGGGCGGCGTCGGGGTTCGCGCAGTAGCGGGCGAGGGCCTCTTCGTCGCGCAGCAGGCTGAGGATGAAGTCGAGCACAGCGTTGGTGGACATCGCATCTCCTGAGGTCGGTGTTCTGCGATTCACGCTACGAACGGCCCGTCCCCCGCCCAAGGGGGCGGAGTCCCCCATCGGTCCGGGGCCCGTACGGGGGCGGGGGTTAGGGGATCGGGACGGATAGGGGGATCGCCCCCGCGCCGGGGCCGAAGGTCTCGAATCGGGCTAACGACATCGTGTCCGATTACGACATCCAACGCGACACGGCGGATCCGTCCGCCCCGACCAGGGGAGCGAAACGACATGGCAACAGGACTCGGAGTCACGATCGGTTCGGCGGACTCGGTGGCGGCCACCGCGTTCGATCGCGCCGACACGTACCGCCCGGTCGTCCTGTCCCGCGCCAGCGAGCTGCACCTTCCCGCCGACGACGCGCCGCACCTCGGTCGTCGTCCGGCCGCGCCGGGTTCGCTGGTGTTCACCGACTTCGTGAGCCGGGTCGGGGATCCGGTGGGGGTGCTCGCCGACAACGGGGCGTCGTACTCCGGGGAGGACCTCACCGCCACGGCGATCGGCTGCCTGGTGCACGAGGCGTCGCGTGACCTGCCGGAGGCGCCCACGATCACGGTGGCGCATCCGGCGCCGTGGGCCGGCTACACCGTCGATGCGTTGCGCGATGCGCTGTCGCGGGCCGGTCTGCCCGACGTGACGCTGATGCCCGAACCCGTCGCCGCGGTGCGCTGGCTCGACGCCGCCCAGGGCCCCCTCGGCGACGGCGTGGTCGTCGTCTACGACCTCGGCGCCCGCACTCTCGACGTCTCGGTGCTGCGCACCGGCGCCGAGCCGGTGCTCCTCGGTCGCCCGATCGGCAGCGAGGACGTGTGCGGCGGTCACCTCGACCACCTGGTCACCACCCATCTGCTGGACACCGTGCGCGACGACGTCCCCGACTTCGATCCGTTCGCCGCCCCCATGACGGCGGCGCTGGCCGAGCTGCGTGCCCGCGCGACGGCCGCGAAGGAACAGCTGTCGACCGACACCGAGACGGTCGTCGCGATCGACCTGCCCGGCGTGCGGCGGGACGTGCGTCTCGTCCGCGACGAGTTCGAGGAACTCGCCCGCGGCCCGCTGCAGGCGTCGATCGCGCTGGTGCACGAGGCGCTGCGCGGCGCCGGGGTCGAGCCGTCCGACGTGGGGCGGGTGCTGCTCACCGGTGGCGGCGGCGCGATCCCCCTGGTCGCCGAGCTGATCTCGGCGGAGCTGGGCATTCCGGTGGTCGCCGGCCCGCGGCCCGCCCACACCGCCGCCCTCGGGGCAGCCCAGCCGCCGGTGAGCTCGGCAGCGGCCCAGCCGCCGACGGTGAGCTCCGCGGCCGCGGCGACCGTCACCCCGCCGGCGGACGACGAGGTGCCCACCACCGCGCTGCCCGTGACGACCCTGCACGACCGGCCGGCCGAGACGGTCTCGCCGGTTCGCCCGGCGATCGTCCCGGCCCCGGCCGCCGCGGCGGTGGCGCCGGCGCCTTCCCGTTCGCGGCGCTACGTGCTCGCCGGGGCCGCGGCCGCTGCGCTCGTCGTGCTCGGCGCGGGTGGTCTCGCGATGGGCACGCTCGGCACCTCCGACGCGTCGGAGACCGGTGCGGGCGTCGCCACCTCCGAGACCGTCCCGGGCGCGACCCCGGCCTCGGCGGGGGGCCCGGCGACGACCGCGACCACCGGGGCCGGCACGAGCGGCACCACCCCGGGTGCGGCACCGGGCACCCAGGCCGCGGCCACGGCGGCGACACCCGGGGCGCCGGGCACCGTCGCCCCCGCCGGGAGCATTCCCGCCGGCACCCCCGCGCCCGGTGCGGCGCCGGGAGCGCCGGCCCCCGGTACCCCCGCGCCCGGCACCCCCGCCCCCGGCACCGTCGCCCCGGCACCCACGACCACGGTCGTCCCCGCCCCCGCGCCGGCTCCCGCTCCCGCCCCGGCGCCCGCGCCGTCCCCGAACTACGGCTCGCAGGTCGGTGACGCGCTCGGCGGCGCCGGTCAGGGTGCCGGCGCGGTCCTCGACGGCACCGGCAACGCGGTCGGCGGCGTCGTCGACGGGGTCGGTGGTGCCGTCGGTGGCGTCGTCGACGGTGTCGGCGGACTCCTCGGCAACTGACCGATGCCGCAGCCCACCCCCCTGCCGCGCGACGTCGCGCACGCCGTCGCCGCGACCCCGCCGCGGCTGCTGCTCACCGGTCCCGCCGGCAGCGGCAAGTCCGCATTGCTGTCCTCGGTGCGGCAGACGCTCGCCGGCCGGGGCCTCACCGTCGGAACCGATCCGCGTTCCCCCGCGCCGGCGGCGCTGGTGGTCGACGACGCGCACACCCTGCCCGCCGAGTCGGTCCTCGCGCTCGCCGAGCAGGTGCGGCGCGGCGAGCGGCCGGTGGTCGTCGCGACGGAGCCGCGGCCGCACCGCAGCGATCTGCGGGCGCTGCTGTCCGCGTTCGGCGCGCACTCGGCGCTCGTCGAACTGCACCCCCTCAGCCCGCGCGAAATTGCCGGTCGCGCAGCAACTCTCGGTCTCACCCCGCGCCCGGAACCGATCCGCGCGGTGCACCGGCTGACCGGCGGCGCCCGCGACGTCGTCGACGCGGCCCTCGCGGCGTTGCGCGACGGCACCGATCCCCGGCGGGCCGCCGCGGCCCGCGTTCGCGACCGCCTCGGCGGCGGCGACCCCGACCTGCCCCGGGTCCTGGTCCTCGCCGGCCTCGGCGGCACCCTCGACCCGCTCGAGGTCGCCACCGTCCTCGGCGTCGACGCGGACCGCGCCCGCGAGCTCGTCGACGCCGCGCGGGCCAGCGGCCTGCTCACCGTCGACGGCGACGTCCCGATCCCCGCGGCCGCCGCGGTGCCCGCCGCCGTCCTCGGGACCCACGCCGTCCGCACGCTGGCGCACCGGCTGGCGGCGCTGCGCCTCGACGCGGGGCTGCTGACCGCGGACGCCGCCCGGGCTCTCGCCGAGGCCGGGGTGGCCGACGCCCGCCTCGCCGCCCTTCTCGTGACGCTCGCCGACGCGGCCGAGCCCGCGCAGGCCCGCACGCTGTACGACGCGGCGATCCGTGCCGGCGCCGACGCCGATGCGCTGGACGTGCGCCGCGCCGAGGCCGCCGGGCTCGCCGGCGACCTCGCCACCGCCGGACAGCTCACCGACCGTCTGCTCGACCGGGCCGGTGCCCTGCCCGCCGGCGAGCTGGCCGCCGCCACCCGCATCGCCGCGACCGTCGCCGCGCGCCGCGGCATGCTGGGGCGCAGCGCGGATCTGTACGAGTGGCTCGGCCCCGAACGGGCCGGCGCCGACGCGCCCATCGCCGCGACGGTGCTGCTCGCCGCGGGCCGCCCGGGCACCGCCGCCCGGTTCGGCACAGAGGCCGCGGCGCCGACGTCGTCCGCGGCGGCCGCGCAGCTGCTGGCCGCGGGCCTGCGCGAGTCCGTCGGCGGCGACGGGCGCGTCGCGATGAACACCCTCACGCGGGCCCTCTCGGTGCACGGGGCGACCGACCGGACGCGGCTGCTGCCCGACACCCCGGAGGCGATCACCGCGCTGCTGTGCCTGCACTCCGGCGAACTCGCCCACGCCGGCGCCGTGCTCGGCCGCGCCACCGCGGCGCCGTCCGTGCGGCACCGCCTGCTCGCGGCGTGGACGGCGCTGATCGGCGGCGACCTGCCGGCCGCGACGGCCGCCGCCGACGAGCTCGCCCCCCACGCCACCGAGCAGCGGGACCTGCTGTTCCTGCACGGGCTGCGGGTGGGCCTGGCCCGCCGAGGCGGCGACGTCGGCGCGCTGACCGCCGCCTGGACCGCGGCGCAGGGCGTGGTGGCCGAGTACTCGGTGGACCTGCTGAGCCTGCTGCCGCTCGGCGAGTTGTGGCTCGCCGCGGTCCGGCTCGGCGAGGCCGACCGCATCGCCCACCTGGTCGGTCAGGCCCAGGATCTCCTGACGACCCTCGACGAACCGCCGCTGTGGGGCGCGACGCTGCACTGGTACGGGGTGCAGGCGGCCATCGCCGCGGACCGGCCCGCGGAGCTGCTGCCGCACGCCCGGGCCCTCGGGGCGGCGGCGGAGACCACCGCCTACGCGGCCGCCCTGGCCCGGGCCGGGCAGGCCTGGCTGCGGGTGCTGCAGGGCGATGCCGACCCCGCGCGCGTGCAGGCGGCCGCGGAATCGCTCGCCGCGATCGGCCTGCCGTGGGACGGGGCGCGGTTGGCCGGCGAGGCCGCGCTGCGCGTCGACGACACGGCGACGGCGACGGCATTGCTCCAGGTCGCACGGGCCGTGCGGCACCCGTCGGCCGCGCCGCGCACCGCCGCGCCCACGCCCACGCCCGCGGCCGACGCGCCGGCGGCGCCGAGCCCCCTGTCGGATCGGGAGGCGGAGGTCGCCGACCTCGTCGTCGCCGGCCTGACCTACCGCGAAGTAGGGTCGCGCCTGTACATTTCCGCGAAGACTGTCGAGCATCACGTCGCGCGCATCCGGCGGCGGCTCGGCGCCGGCTCGCGATCGGAGCTCATCTCGATGCTCCGTGCGCTCGGCCACGGCGCCGAGGTTCGGCAACCGGCAACCAGTGGGAACGGGGGGATTTCTGCATGTCCGTAGGCGTGGGCCTGAGAGTCGGCACCATCGTGTCCGCCGTGGCCGTCACCTCCGCCGAGGGCATCCGTCCCGACCCCGAGCCGGTCGAACGCCTCACCCGTCTGCACCTGCACTCCGACGGCACGGCAACGCTCGGCGTCCGTGACCCCGGCGCCGCCGACGAGTGCAGCTCCTTCTCCGGCTTCGTCGACCGAGTGGGCGAACCGGCCGGGGTGCGCGCCGAGGACGGCGCCCTCTCCCGCGCGGAGGACCTCGTCGCGACCGCGATGGAATGCCTGCTCGCCGACGCCGCACCCCTGGTCGGCGACGCCCCGGCGACCGTCGCCGCCGCACATCCCACCGCATGGTCGCCGGCGACCGTGGCGGTGCTGCGCAACGCTCTCGACTACGTCGGGCTGCGGCACGTCACCCTGATCTCCGACGCCGAGGCCGTCGCGGCCTGGTTCGAGTCCCGGGTCGCACAGCAGAGCGGCCGGCTCGTCGCCGTCTATCACCTCGACGCCGGCGGATCGACGGTGACGCTCGTGCGGTCCGGTGTCGCCGCGGGCCGCTCGTTCCGTTACCCCGAGGGGGACGCCCCGTCGGTACCCGCGCAGCTGTCGGCCGCGCTCGGCGCGTTCGGCTGGCTCGTCAGCAACCTCGACGCCGTCGTGATCAGCACCGAGGAGCCGGTGGACCCGTCGGCGGCGCAACTCGTCGCGCAGACAGTGAAGGCCGGTATGGGCGTGCGGTGCGTGCTGCCGCCGCAGCCGCAGCACGCGGTGGTGCGGGGCGCGGCGCTCGCCGCCGCGGCCGGTTCCGCGGACATGCTCGGCGCCACCCGGATCATGCCGGCGGTCCGCACCGGCGCCGCGGCGCGCACCCAGCTCGACCCCGTCGCCCCCGTCGAGCCGCCCGTCGCGGCCACGGCCCCCGTCGCGGCGGCCGGCACTGTCACAGCGGCCGGCACTGTCGCAGCGGCCGGCACCGAGGCGGACGCGGTGCCCGGGGGCCCGGACCGGGCCCCGCACAACCGGCTGGTCGTCGGCGGCGCCGTCGCGGCGGCCGTCGCGCTGCTCGTCGGGATGGGCGCCCTGGTGTTCTCGCTGCGGGACACCCCCGCGGACACACCCGTGCGGGAGGCGGGCGCCGCCTACGAGTCGCTGTCGAGCGCGGTGCAGGTGCCCCCGAGCACCGGCACCCCGACCGGTACCGCCACCACCACGACGACCGCCCCGGACGCGGCGCCGGCCACCGTCGACTCCGGGCTCGTGGCGCTCACCCCCGCCCCCGGCACCGCCGTCGAGGCCGCGCCGCCGAGCACGTCGGCCCGGGCCACGATGTCCCGGCCGGCCCCGTCCACCACCACGCGGTCGACCACGGTCGCACCGACCACGAGCGAAGCCACCCGCGAACGGGACCGGCCCGCCCGGACGACGACCCCCACGACCGTCGCGCCGACCGGGACGTCAACGTCGACGCCCCCCGAAACCACGGAACCGGACCCAACGGACACGACCGGTTCCGAGGCGGCAGGGTGACCCTCCCCGTCCCGTACGCTGTCACACGGTTGTGTCCGCTTCCGCGGCACGACCGCGCACGAAACCCGTCAACCCATTCTCGAAGGGCCCCCATGCGTCACTCGTCGGCGTCGCGCGCCGCTGCTCGTACCACCGTTCGCCGTGTCGTCGTCGCGGCGGCGTCGGCACTGCTGCTGGCCGGGCCGCTCGCTGCGACCGCCCACGCCGCCCCGGCCGATCAGCTGCCTGCGGATCAACTGCCCGCCGAACTCGTCGAGGCCATCAGCCGCGACCTGAAGATCAGCGCCGACGAGTACCTCGCGCGATCCGAACGCGCGCAGGAACTCGCGGACTACGCGCGCAGCTTCCGTGCCGAACGGCCGGAGGACTTCGCGGGGGCATGGCTGGGCACCGACGGCCGGCCCGTCGTCGCGGTCACCAACCCCGACGCCGCCCGGCAGGCCGAGAACGACGGCTACCACGTCACCGTCGCGCCGGTGTCCGCGGACGGGCTCGAGCAGTCCCTCGCCGAGCTGAACCGCTGGGTCGCCGCGCTCCCCCGCGAACTGTCCTCCCAGGTGAACGCGACGTCGATCGACGTGTTCAACAACCGCCTGATCGTCGACATCGCCAACAGCCCGGCCGGCCGCGCCCTGAACCTGCCGACGCTCATCGCCAACGTCCAGGTCATGCTCACCCCGGGCCAGCCGCCGAACGAGCCCGGCCCGCTCGGTGGCGACACCTACATCACCGCCGACGGGGACGTCCGCTCGACGCCGCTCGACCGCATCGGTGTCTGCTCGTTCGGCTTCAACGCCGTCGACGCCGACGGATCGGCCGCCAACATCACCGCCGGCCACTGCGACGCGGTCGCCCGCGAGGACGGCGGCTCCACCGTCTACCTGCCCAACCGGGAGAACATCGACGAGAGCCTGAAGATCGGCGCGTTCACCCGCTCGACCGTCGGCGAGGGCAGCACCCTGGACTACGGCATCATCGGCCTCGACCAGGCGGGCGAGGACGTCGGCCTGAACCGGCCCGTCATCCGCGGCGGCAACGGCTCGACGCTGACCGTCACCGGCACCGCCGCGCCCGTCGCCGGCGCCCCGGTGTGCAAGTCCGGACAGTCGTCGTACTTCACGTGCGGCATCGTCGCCGCCGACCGGATCGAGACCCAGCTGGTCCGTGCCGACGGCACGAGCACCACGATCCGCGGCTTCGCGACCACCGCCTGCACCCTCTCCGGCGACAGCGGCGGCGCCATCGTCACCGGCACCCTCGCGCTCGGCGTGATCAGCGGTTCCAACAGCTCCGGCGCCCCCGACTGTGTGGAGGCCAACCTCGTCCTCGCACCGCAGGGTGGCACCTCCAGCCTGGGCATCTCGATCCAGGACATCGAGGCCGAGACCGGCGCGCGGGTGCGCACCGGCGCTGCAGCCTGACCGGTCCCGCGCCACGCCGCGCGGCTGGGTGTTCGCGCGGCCGACCCCATATGATCGTCCCGTCCAGCACCGGCCCGCCCGGGGCCGGCATCTTCGCGCACCGTCGCGGAGATCAACGAGGAAGGCATCCATGCGACGCTCCTTCGCCCGTCGAGCAGCGGTTTACGGTTCGGCAGCGCTCATGCTGCTCGGCCCTGCCGCCGCCATCGCACAGGCCGACCCGGCCCCGATCGAGGCGACGGCGCTGCCGAACGAACTCGTGGAGGCGCTGGCCCGGGACCTGCAGATGAGCCCCGAGCGGTACCTGACGGATGCTGCCCGCAGCCAGGAGCTGGCCCGCTTCGCCGAATCGGCGCGGGAGGAGTTCGCTGCCGTGTTCTCCGGCGTGTGGCTCGAGCGGGACGGCACGCCGAAGGTGGGGCTGACCGAGGGCGAGGGTTACGACGCGGCCCGCGAGGCCGCCGAGGACGCCGGATTCACCGTCGAGGACACCGACCGCACCGAGACGCAGCTGCGCGACGAACTGAAGGCGCTGAACGACTGGCTGGCCACCCAGCCGCCCGCCGTCGCCGACCTGGTGCGCGGCGTCGCCATCGACGTCGTGAACAACGACGTCGTGCTGCGCACCGAGAACGTCGCCGGGATTCGGCTGCCCGACTTCCTGCAGGGTGCCCGGGTGCTGTTCGCGCCCGCGCCGCTCGTCCCGGAGCCGGCCGCCGGCGACCTGCGGCCCGTCGCCGACCTCGCCGCCCCGACGGCCCTGTTCGGCGGGGACGCCTACGCCGCGCTCGGCGCCGGGGAGGGCCTGCGCTGCTCGCTCGGCTTCAACGCTGTCGACAGCTCGGACCGCCCGGTCAACATCACCGCCGGGCACTGCGACCCGAACCGGCCGTCCGCCGGCACCCAGTTCGCGTCGAAGGTGTACCAGCTGCTCGGTGAGGAGCTCGGCCAGCAGCTCGGCACCTTCGAGAAGACCAGCCTGGACGGCCGCGACTACGCCGTGATCCGGCCGACCACCGAGGCCCAGGGCCGGTTCGAGAACAACGGTGTGCGGGTGCCGCTGGCGGCGCCGCTGCCGATCACCGGCGTCGCCGAGCCCGTCGTCGGTGCGCCCGCGTGCAAGTCCGGCGTCCGCTCGGGCTACAGCTGCGGTGTCGTGACCGCCTCGGGCCAGACCGTCGAGGTCGGCCACCGCGTGCTGGAGAACGGCTTCTCCACCAACCTGTGCGCCCTGCAGGGCGACAGCGGCGGCACGATCGTCACCGGCACCCTGGCCCTGGGCATCTCCAGCGCCTCCAACGTCGGTCAGTACGGCATGTGCGAGATTGCCGGCGTGGTCAGCGGCCTGCTGGGCGAGTCGCCGGAGTTGTTCGCGACGCCGATCTCCGCGGTCCTCGCCGAGAACCCCGGGCTGCGCGTGCGCACCTGGTGATCGTCGCTCCCTGAGAGCTCCACGAGGGCCCGCCTCCGGCCGGAGGCGGGCCCTCGTGCTGTGCGGCGTGTCGCGCCGAGCGAGACGCCGGGAAACCAGCCGCCCGGTTTAGGATCCTGAGGTCCCGAGGTCCGGCCACGGAGTGTGCTCCGCGGCCGGACCGTCGCATATCCCGGCGTCCGTTGACGGCCGGTTCGACGAAAAGGTGAGTGACCGGTGTCAACAGATCTGTTGCTGGTCGGGGTCGATATCGTGGGCTACGCCGTCGAGATCGTGGTGCATCTCTTCCGGTTGATCACACTCAACTCCTGAGACCCGGAAACAGCTGTGGCCCCCCGCCGAGATGGCGAGGGGCCGCAGCTGGATTCTTAGGACTACTCAGCCCACTGCGTGGTGCCCGGAGGCGCAGTGAGGGTCTGGATCAGGCCGATGCCAGCGATAACCAGGGTGGGACCACCGGCAGCGATGGTGCCGACGACACTACCGATACCGAAGCCAGCAGCACACGCCGGCAACGCGCCGACCGCGAGAGTAAGCAGTCCGACAGGAATACCGGCAACGAGGCACCCGATGATGCCGCCCGTCAACCCACCGACCGCGGAGGCGATGCCGAGCTGGGAGGCAAAGTTCTGCTGAGCCTTGAGGTTCTCCTCGGGCGACGCGACGTCGCTCAGCTTGAGGCTGACCGGACTAAGGCCCGGAGCGACCTTGTCCTCGGGCGCAACCGGCGTCAGCTTGTCCTCGGCAACGACCGGCGTCAGGGTGAGGGTCTTGCCGTCCTCGCTGATCTCCCGCTCGAAGGGCAGCTGCAGGTCGCCGAGCTGGATGGCCAGCGGCAGGCTCACGACCGCGTTGCCGTCGCTGTCCTGCAGCTCGACGCTCTTGCCGTCGCCGGACACGGCGAACGAGCCGGCGTCGATGACGGTGACGACGGAGTCGCCCTCCGCCTTGGTCTCGTAGTTGATCTTCTCCGGTGCCGTGACCGCCGGTGCGGCGTAGGACGTGCCGGCGGTGACGCCGACGGCGGCGATGGTCATCGCCGCGACGGCGGCGAGCTTCCTGAACTTCATTCGATTCCGTTCTGTGACTTCGGCGCACGCCCCCGACGGACGCCCCCCAAGTTCTGACACCAATGTGCCCCTGCGCACCGTAGGCCCTGATCGCGGGTGCGCGAAGCACATCTCGCGCAGCATCATAACCGACATCACACGGATCCTCGCGTCCGGAATGTACCGAATCCGTTGCCACTCCGTTGCCGGACTCACGAGTACGTATGCCGAAGCGTGACCAGCTACCGCACGTTAGGTTTGCCTGACTCAATGAGTCGAAAGGTTTAACGCTTAACGTGAGCGGACACTCACGCTACGGCGCGATGCGGCAATTCGGCCGCCCCCCACGCGGTCGACCTCTGCTCAGCACCGCGCCGCAGCACCGCGAGACTAGACTACCGGCCGGTAACTTCCTATAGCTACCGGCTGGTAACTTAGTTCGGGTTAGGATGCGTGGGCTTATACCAGGCGGCGCGCTGCCGCCCCCGACACGAAAGGCCACCTATGAATGCCCTGACGATCACGTTGGGCACGATCGGCGTGCTGCTCAGTCTGGTGTGCTGGTACTCGTTCATCGGTGGCGCGATGAAGATGGTCAACGTCGTCCGGATCGGCCAGCCGGCTCCGGATCGGTGGCGGCCGTTCTTCCCGCGCTTCAAGCAGATGCTCGTCGAGTTCGTCGCACACACCCGGATGAGTAAGTTCCGCACCGTGGGCTGGGCCCACTGGCTGGTGATGGTCGGCTTCATGCTCGGCGCGATCGTCTGGTTCGAGGCTTACGGCCAGACCTTCGACCCGGCGTTCCACTGGCCGCTGATCGGCAACACCGCCGTCTATCACCTGATCGACGAACTGCTCGGCCTCGGAACCGTGATCGGAATCACGGCGCTGATCATCATCCGGCAGCTGAACCACCCGCGGAAGCCCGCGCGGCTCTCGCGCTTCGCCGGCTCCGACTTCCGGGCCGCGTACTTCGTCGAGACCGTCGTCCTCATCGAGGGCCTCGGCATGATCTTCGTCAAGGCCGGCAAGATCGCGACCTACGGCCACGCCAACCCGTGGACCGACTTCTTCACGATGAACCTTGCCAAGCTGCTGCCGGCGAGCGCCGTGATGGTGTCGATCTTCGCGTTCGTCAAGCTGATGTCCGGCATGGTCTGGCTGTACGTCGTCGGCCGCAACATCACGTGGGGTGTCGCCTGGCACCGCTTCGCCGCGTTCTTCAACATCTACTTCAAGCGCGAGGACGACGGTGGCGTCGCCCTCGGCGCCGCGAAGCCGATGACGTCGAAGGGCAAGGCCATCGACATGGAGACGGCCGATCCGGACACCGACACCTTCGGTGCCGGCCAGATCGAGGACTTCTCCTGGAAGGGCTGGCTCGACTTCACCACGTGCACCGAGTGCGGTCGCTGCCAGTCGCAGTGCCCGGCCTGGAACACCGGTAAGCCGCTGTCGCCCAAGCTGGTCATCACCTCGCTGCGCGACCACGGCTACGCCAAGGCGCCCTACCTGCTCGCCGGTGGCCGCAAGGACCTCGGCGGCGACGAGGTCGGCCTGGTCGACGCCGAGGGCAACGCGGACGAGGCCAAGCTCGGGAAGATCCCGGCGGCAGCCCTGGCCGAGGCCGATCGCAAGCTGGTCGGCGAGACCGTCGAGGGTGAGCTCGCGCCCGTCATCGACACGGAGACGCTGTGGAGCTGCACCAACTGCGGTGCCTGCGTCGAGCAGTGCCCGGTGGACATCGAGCACGTCGACCACATCATCGACATGCGCCGCTACCAGGTGCTCATCGAGTCCGACTTCCCGTCCGAGCTCGCGGGTCTGTTCAAGAACCTCGAGAACAAGGGCAACCCGTGGGGCCAGAACGCCAAGGACCGGCTCAACTGGATCTCCGAGCTGGACTTCGACGTTCCGGTGTTCGGCCAGGACGCGGACAGCTTCGCCGACTACGAGTACCTGTTCTGGGTCGGCTGCGCCGGCGCCTACGAGGACCGGGCCAAGAAGACCACGAAGGCCGTCGCCGAGCTGCTCGCGACCGCCGGCGTGAAGTTCATGGTTCTCGGTGCCGAGGAGACCTGCACCGGTGACTCGGCCCGTCGCGCGGGCAACGAGTTCCTGTTCCAGCAGCTCGCGATGCAGAACATCGAGACCCTGAACTCGGTGTTCGAGGGCGTCGAGGACTCCAGGCGCAAGATCGTCGTCACCTGCGCGCACTGCTTCAACGCGCTCAACAACGAGTATCCCCAGGTCGGCGGGAACTACGAGGTCGTGCACCACACCCAGCTGCTGAACCGCCTGGTGCGGCAGAAGAAGCTGGTGCCGGTGGCGTCGGTGAGCCAGGACGTGACCTACCACGACCCGTGCTTCCTCGGCCGCCACAACAAGGTGTACGACGCACCGCGTGAGCTGATGGCCGCGTCCGGCGCGAAGCTCACCGAGATGCCGCGGCACGGCGAACGGTCCATGTGCTGTGGTGCCGGTGGTGCCCGCATGTGGATGGAAGAGAAGATCGGCAAGCGGATCAACATCGACCGCGTCGACGAGGCACTGTCGACGAATCCGTCGAAGATCGCCACCGGCTGCCCCTTCTGCCGCGTCATGCTCAACGACGGTGTCACCGCGCGTCAGGAGAAGGGCGAAGGCGAGGGCGTCGAGGTCGTCGACGTCGCCCAGCTCATGCTCGACTCCATCACCCGTCTCGAGCCCGCGACGCTCAGCGAGAACATCAAGGTGATCCCGCGTGAGCGGCCCGTCGCGGAACCGGTGGCGACCGCCGGCACCCCGGAGGCCGCCGTGGCCGCGGAGGCGACCGCCGAGACGGTGAGGAAGGAGCGCGTCGAGGAGATCGAGGAGGCGGCCGCGACCCCGGCGGCCCCCAAGACGGCCCCGGCCGGCGGCCTGCAGATGAAGGGCGCCGCCAAGGCTCCCGGCTCGAAGCCGGGCGGGCTGCAGATGAAGGGCGGCCTGAAGGCCCCGGGCGCGAAGGCTCCCGCAGCCGGCGACGGTGCCGCGGCCGGCGACGGTGCCGCGGCCGAGGCTCCCGCGGCCCCGGCCGCCAAGCCGGGCGGACTGCAGATGAAGGGCGGGCTCAAGGCCCCGGGCGCCAAGAAGGCCGCTCCGGCCGCTCCCGCTGCCGAATCCGCTCCGGCCGAGGCCCCGGCGGCCCCGAAGGCCAAGCCGGGCGGACTGCAGATGAAGGGCGGGCTCAAGGCCCCGGGCGCCAAGAAGACGGCTCCGGCCGCGGCCGCCCCGGCCGCGCAGGCACCGGCTGCCGAGGCCCCCGCGACGGCACCGGCCGCCGAGGCCCCCGCCGCGCCGTCGGTTCCGAAGGCCAAGCCGGGCGGCCTGCAGATGAAGGGCGGGCTCAAGGCTCCGGGTGCGAAGAAGGCCGCGCCGGCACCGGCCGCCGAGGCCCCCGCGACGGCACCGGCGGCCGAGGCCCCCGCGAAGGCACCCGCCGCCGAGGCACCCGTCACGGAGGCTCCGGCGGCTCCCGAGCCGCCGAAGGCGAAGCCGGGTGGCCTGGCGTTCAAGGGCGGAGCGAAGGCTCCCGGCGCCCGCAAGGCCGCCGCGCCGAAGCCTCCGGCAGAGAGGCCCGCGCCTCCGGCGGAGAAGCCCGAGGCTCCCGCGAAGGCACCGGAACCGGCGCACGCACCCCCGGGTGAGGCGCCCGATCCGGATGCACCGCCGGAGAAGGCACCGGCCCCCGAGGCGCCGTCGACCAACGGCACCGAGGCCTCGCCGACCAATGGCACCGAGGCCTCGCCGACCAATGGCGCCGAGGCACCGGCCCCGCCGCAGGCCAAGCCGGGAGCGCTGGGCTTCAGGTCCGGCGCCAAGGCCCCCGGCCGGCGCGGATAGCACCCACGGCGACGCCCCTCACCCGCTCGGGTGGGGGGCGTCGCCGTTTCCCGGAGCAGACATCCCTTGCACCGTCCTTGCACCTCCTGCCTACGCCTGCAACGGAGGCAAGCACGCAACGACGGGTGCAAGCTCGACGTCAGGCCCTGAACGTCCCGGTGGGCCCCGGCCCACGTCCGGCCCGGGCGATCGCCTCCCGGATGCGGTCGGCGACCACCGAGGGTGTAGCCAGCTCGTCCCACACCCAGCGCACCACGGTCCAGCCGGCGTCGCGCAGACGATCCTCGCGCTGCTTTTCCCGCCACACCGTCTCCTCCGGGGTGATGTCGTCGCCCCGATACTTCACGCGACCGTCGAACTCGCCGATCACCCCGTGTTCCGGGAGCAGGAAATCGACCCGGGCCAGCCACCGACCGCGGTCATCGTGGATCACCGCCTGGGTCATCGGCATCGGTAGCCCGTCGCGGACAAACAGCACGCGACTGCGGGACTCGCCCACGCTCTCGCTACGCCCGTCCAGGAACCGCGCCGCGCGCAGGCCCTTCGCGTGGCCGGGATGGCGGGTGTTGCGAGCCAGTGCGCTGATCACGTCGGCGGTGGTGAGCCCGCACAGCCGCAGCGCGTGATCCCCTGCGACGACGGCCTGCTCGAACGGCAGGGTGCGGGCGAGGTCGGCGACCGTGCGGGCGACGGTGAGCACGCGCGCCCCGCCGACGTCGGTGACCTCGTCGGGAGCGAAGGGCGACGCGTGCAGGTTCCGCCCCGGCGTGCGCTTCGCTCCGCCGATGCGGTTACGGGTCAGGTGGACCTCCCCGAGCGGGGTGTTCCAGAGGGCGAGGCCGTGCAGGACGGCGGCAGAGACGTGGCTGAGCGCGGCGTCGGAGCGGAGCCCACCGGCAACGGCGACGGCTCGCCGGTGGTGACGGCCGTATTCGTCGAGCTGTGCGTAGCTCTCGGCCGGCAGATAGGCGCCGCGGTGGATGCGGTGCCAGTGCCCGCGGCCGCACAGCCGCCGGATCTCGCGATCGGTGACGCCGCGCTCGCGTGCGGCGGCGCGCCGGATGATGTCGTGTTCGTCGCCCATGACGGTCACGGTGCCGTATCCGGGCGGGCGCACACCGCATCAAACGCAGGAGGCGGCCCGATCTGTGGACGAACCGCCCGGCTGTGGACAGCCGGGCGTGCACCCGAAGCCACGTCCCGACAACCGGATTCGACTGCTCCACCTGGTGCGAGCACGCGGGTTAGCCGTGCCGGGCGAGCAGCTCCTCGCGGCGCTTGGGATCGAGGTTCACGCGCGAGATGTCACCGTCGTAGTGGTCGAGCAGGCGCGGGTCCATCACCTTGCGCCACAACGGCGGAACGAACGACAGCAGGATCATGACGGCGTAGCCGGCGGGCAGCTGCGGCGCCTCGTCCATCGTGCGCAGCGTCTGGTAGCGCCGCAGCGGATTGGCGTGGTGGTCGCTGTGCCGCTGCAGGTGGTAGAGGAACAGGTTGCTGCAGCTGTGGTCGCTGTTCCAGCTGTGCCGCGGCGCGACGCGCTCGTACGTGCCGTTCGGACGCGTGCCGCGCAGCAGACCGTAGTGCTCGAGGTAGTTCGCGGCCTCGAGGAACATCACGGCCAGCACGGCCTGCACCACCAGCCAGGGCGCGACGGACCATCCGAAGACCGCGATCAGCCCGGCGTACAGCACGACGGTCAGGACCCAGGCGTTCAGGACGTTGTTGCGCGGGCTCCACCAGGGCAGCCCGCGACGGGCCAGGCGCTCACGCTCGTACCGCCAGCCCGACCGGAGGCCGCCGAACACCGAGCGCGGCAGGAACTCCCAGTACGTCTCGCCGAACCGCGCCGTCGCGGCGTCCTCCGGGGTGGCGACGCGCAGATGGTGACCGTGGTTGTGTTCGACGAAGAAGTGCCCGTAGCCCGACTGGGCGAGGGCGATCTTGGCGAGCCGGCGTTCGAGGTCGGTGCGTTTGTGCCCGAGTTCGTGCGCGGCGTTGATGCCGACGCCGCCGACCACGCCGACGGTGGCGGCCATCGCGAACCGCTCGGGCCAGCCCATCGGCGCGACGGTCCACACCCAGCAGGCGAAGACGAGGCCCGCGTACTGCAGCGGCAGGTACAGGTAGGTGCACCAGCGGTAGTACCGGTCCTCCTCGAGGTCGCGCACGACCTCTTCCGGCGGGTTGGCCTTGTCGACGCCGGTGAACCGGTCGACGAGCGGGACGATCACCGCGATCAGCAGCGCACCGAACGCCCAGAACACACCGAGGTGCAGGTACTCGACGAGCAGCCACGCGACGAACGGGCTCAGCGGGACGGCGAGCCCGCACAGCCACAGGTACCGTTTCCGGTCCTTCCAGCGCGCCCCCGCGCTCCCGTCCCCCACCATGTACACCAACCCCCTGGTTGTCTCGCCCGTCCCCCGAACATCACGGTTCTTACATCCCATATGTCCGCAACGCGCCGGGATGTTACCGAATAGTAGGACAAACGAGACGAACCACCCACGAAGTTGTGACCGGTCCGAATACAGCGACGGCGCCGCACCGTAGGTGCAGCGCCGTCGAACCGTCGGGACGACCCGCTCAGATGGGACGGACTCCCTGGGCCTGCGGGCCCTTCTGTCCCTGCCCGATCTCGAACTCGACCCGGGCACCTTCGTCCAGCGACTTGAAGCCGGAGCCCTGAATCTCCGAGTAGTGGACGAACACGTCGGGTCCACCGCCGTCCTGCTCGATGAAGCCGAAACCCTTTTCGGCGTTGAACCACTTCACAGTTCCCTGTGCCATACCGTGCGACTCCTCAATCCACCCGCGCGTCACCCCGACGCAACGGTCACAAGTGGTCATGATTGCACTTTTCGGGCCGATCGTCGCGGTGGACGCGGCGATGCAGGCGAAATCCGGCTGAAACCCGGTTGCGGCCGGGTGGCACCATGGACGCCGTGAGTACAGGAGAACAGGGCCACCTTCATCACCGCATCACCCGCAAGCTCGAGCAGTCCGCGAAGCTGCAGAACGTGCTGTACGAGATCCGGGGGCCGGTGCACGCGCATGCCGCGCGGCTCGAGGCGGAGGGGCACCGCATCCTGAAGCTCAACATCGGCAACCCGGCGCCGTTCGGGTTCGAGGCACCCGAGACGATCGTGCAGGACATGATCGCGGCGCTGCCCAACGCCCAGGGCTACTCCGAGTCGAAGGGCATCGCGTCGGCGCGCCGGGCCATCGTCACCCGTTACGAGCTCGTGCCGGGCTTCCCGAAGCTCGACATCAACGACGTCTACCTCGGCAACGGCGTCTCCGAGCTGATCACGATGACGATGCAGGCCCTGCTCGACGACGGCGACGAGGTGCTGATCCCGGCGCCGGACTACCCGCTGTGGACGGCGATGACGTCCCTGGCCGGCGGTACGCCGGTGCACTACCTGTGCGACGAGTCCAACGACTGGAATCCCGACATCGAGGACATCGAGTCGAAGATCACGGAGAAGACCAAGGCCCTGCTGGTCATCAACCCGAACAATCCGACGGGTGCCGTGTACTCGCTCGAGGTGCTCGAGCAGCTGGTGCAGCTGGCCCGCAAGTACCAGCTGCTGCTGCTCGCCGACGAGATCTACGACAAGATCCTCTACGACGACGCCAAGCACATCTCCCTGGCCACCCTCGCGCCCGACCTGCTGTGCCTGACCTACAACGGCCTGTCGAAGGCCTACCGGGTCGCCGGGTACCGGTCGGGCTGGATGACGATCACCGGCCCGAAGGACCACGCCGGCGGGTTCCTCGAGGGCATCGACCTGCTCGCCTCGACCCGCCTGTGCCCCAACGTGCCGGCCCAGCACGCCATCCAGGTGGCGCTCGGCGGGCATCAGAGCATCGAGGACCTGATCCTGCCCGGTGGCCGGCTGCTCGAGCAGCGCGACGTCGCGTGGGAGCGCCTGAACTCGATTCCCGGCGTCAGCTGCGTCAAGCCGCGCGGCGCCCTGTACGCCTTCCCGCGCCTCGACCCGGAGGTGTACGAGATCCACGACGACGAGAAGCTGGTCCAGGACCTGCTGCTGCAGGAGAAGATCCTGATGGTGCAGGGCACCGGCTTCAACTGGCCGGATCCGGACCATCTGCGGATCGTGACGCTGCCGTGGGCCCGCGACCTGGCGGTGGCCATCGAACGCTTCGGCAACTTCCTGTCCAGCTACAAGCAGTGACCGCGGCGACCTCCTCGCGACACGCCCGGGATGCACGACACGCCGACCGTTGTCGAAAGTATATGTTGCGACGAACGAACGGCGTCACCGCAGGCAGAGCCGTCGACTCCCCCCGAAAACGAGCGTGCGGCCGGACCCCGGTGAGGACCGACACACGGTAGGTACTACCCCGGGGGCCGACAGAGCCAGTACGTTTGTCTACGGCACCTCAGCGTGCTGGGCTCCCTGATCATCGCCATCCCCCCTGTGCGAGATCAGGTCGAAGGTGGCGGGGACACCCCCCCCCTGCTCCCCGCCACCACCAGCCCTTGTCCCCCGGATGCGGCCGGTCTTCCGCGATGCGACCTCGCCGCGATCTCGTCGTTACCCTGATGCGGTGACTCGCGCAGAGCCCCCCGGCCACGGACACGGACACGGCCACTTCTCCGGGCCGATCCCGGTCGGACCCACCGCTGCGAAGGTCGTCGTCGGACTCCTCGTCGCGATCGGCGTCGCCGTGCTGGCCGGCGCCGTCGCGCTGTGGCCCAGCGGGCAGGCGGTCGACATCCCGGCCCCGTTCCAGACCACCGGCGGCGGAGCCGTCGTCACCGAGGCCGGCACCGTCGTCGAGCAGGACATCGGCCCATGCGGGAGCAGTTCGGCCGGCCGCCCGTTCACCGGCGACCCCGTTCCCCCCGCGACCGACGCCTACCAGTGCCAGCGCAGCATCGTCACCATCGATTCGGGCCCCAACGAGGGCACCCGCACCCTGCTCGAGATCGGGCCCGGCCCGGGGCAGCCGGACCTGCGCGTCGGCGAGGAGATCCGGCTGGTGCGGCAGGTCGACCCGTCCGGCGCCACCCAGTACTCGTTCTACGACTACTCCCGCGGGCTCCCCCTCGCGCTGATCATCACGGCGTTCGCCGTGGTCATCGTGGCCGTGGCCCGGTGGCGTGGCCTGCGCGCCCTGATCGGCCTGCTGATCGCGTTCGGGGTGCTCGTGGTGTTCATGCTCCCCGCGCTGCTCGACGGCAAACCCGCCGTGCCCGTCGCGCTGGTCGGCGGCGCGATCATCCTCTACGCAGTGCTCTATCTCGCGCACGGGGTGAATCTGCGCACCAGCTCGGCCCTGCTGGGCACCCTTGCGTCGATGCTGCTCGCCGCCCTGCTCTCGTACCTCGCGATCTGGATGACACACCTGACCGGGCTGTCCGAGGAACAGAACACCGACGTGCAGCTGTACCTCGAGCAGGTCAGCATCACCGGCCTGCTCCTCGCCGGCTTCATCATCGGTTCGCTCGGTGTCCTCAACGACGTGACCATCACCCAGGCGGCGTCGGCGTTCGAGCTGGCGGCGCTCGATCCCACGGCCTCGCGCCGGAAGGTGTTCTCCTCCGCGATGCGGGTCGGCCGCGACCACATCGCCAGCACCGTCTACACCCTGGTGCTGGCGTACGCCGGTGGCGCCCTGCCCCTGCTGCTGCTGTTCAGCGTCGCCGGCCGGTCCATCTCGGACGTCCTCACCGGCGACGCCGTCGCCATCGAGGTGGTGCGGGCGTGTGTGGGCGGCATCGCGCTCGCTCTGTCCGTTCCGCTCACCACCGGCATCGCCGCGCTGCTGGCCCGGCCCGGCGCCCCCGAGCCCGTCGCACGCAAGGGCCGCCATGCCCGGTGACCGGTTCGTCGTCCGCGGGCGACGGCGGGCGGGTGAACGATAGGTATTCTTCCTCTGTTGTCGTCCGGAGCGAGGGATCCGGGATCACGGCACGCGAGATCGAAGGGCAGGGGCCATGTTCTCCGAGCAGCACGGGCCTGCCGGCGCACCACCAGGAAGTAGCAGCAAAGGTACATCGGTTGCTCTGGAGACCGACTGGGACCGGGAGGAGCCGTCGGTCCTCCTGATCGAGGACGACGCCGGCGACGCACTCATCGTCGAGGAACTGGTGGCGGACAGCGCGCAGGGCATGCGCCTGGAATGGGTCCAGACCATGGCCGCGGCTCGCGCGGAGCTGGCCGGCGGACTGCCCGACTGCATCCTGCTGGACCTGCATCTGCCCGACGCGCAGGGCATGGACGCGCTGGCCCGGGTGCAGCAGTACGCCGCCGGCGTTCCGGTCGTGGTGCTCACCGGTCTCGCCGAGGAGCAGACGGGGCTGGCGGCGGTGACCGCCGGCGCTCAGGACTATCTCGTCAAGGGCCGGGTGGAGCCGGACATGTTCGGCCGGACCGTGCGCTACGCGATCCAGCGCAAGCAGGCCGAGCATGCCGCCGTCGCGTTGCAGGCCAGCCGGCTGCAGGCGCGCGAGAACGCCCGCCTCGAACGCGGCCTGCTGCCGTCGCCGATGCTGCGCGGCACGGGCGACGTGGACGTCGTGGCCCGCTACCGGCCCGGGCGCGAGCAGTCCCTGCTCGGCGGCGACTTCTACGACGTCGTGCAGACCGAGGACGGCACGGTGCACGTGCTCATCGGCGACGTCAGCGGGCACGGTCCCGACGAGGCGGCACTCGGGGTGAGCCTTCGGATCGCGTGGCGCACCCTCGTGGTCACCGGCGTCACCGGTGTCGCGCAGTTGCAGAAACTCGAGCGGATCATGGTCGCCGAACGGGCGAACGAACGGCACTTCGCCACCCTCACCAGCCTCGCCATGTCGCCGGACCGGCGCCGGGTGCAGGTGATGCGCGCCGGGCATCCGGGTCTGCTGCTGCACAGTTCCCGGGGCGTGGACTGGGTGGAGGCACCCGGCGGACCCGCCCTCGGTCTGCTGCCCGGTGTCTCGACGTGGCCCGTGCACGAGCTGGAACTGCCGCCAGGCGGCGGCATCATGATGTTCACCGACGGGCTGTTCGAAGGCCGGATCGGCGACGGCGGCGAACGCCTCGGCGAGGAGGGCCTGCTGCGGCTGGCCCGCGAAGAGGGCCACTTGGCGCCCGAGGCGTTCGTCGACACCCTGATCGACCGGGCCGAGGCGCTGGCGGAGAGTCACGGAGGACTCGCCGACGACGTGGCCGTGGTACACGTGCGCTGGAGCGAGAAGGTGACGGAACAGTCATGAGAGACCCGTCGATGCCCGAACCCAAGGTCGAGCGGGTGCGCTCGCGGCTGACGGTCCAGAGCTGGTTCCAGGTCGCCTTCGCGGTCCTCGCCGTGTTCGTCGTCGTCGGCACGGCGGTCGGCGGGTATTTCATCCAGCGCACGGCCCAGATCACGGACGAACTGGTCGACCAGATCCAGCCGGCCCGCGCCGAGGCGTACCGGCTGCAGGCGGCGCTGCTGGATCAGGAGACCGGCGCCCGCGGCTACGCCGCCACCGCCGACGTCGAATTCCTCGAGCCGTACCTGACGGGCAAGCGGATCGAGCAGGAGGCCGCGGACCGGATGCGGGAGTTCACCGCCGGCCATCCGGAACTGCTCGCCGCCGTCGAGGAGATCGAGGCGGCGGCGGCCGCGTGGCGCGCCGACTACGCCGACCCGCTCGTCGCGAGCGTCGTCCCCGGCGTCCCCGCACCCGTGGATCCCGGCAGCACCGAGCGGGGCCGATCCACGTTCGACGCCATGCGCACCCTCTTCGAGGCGCAGAACGCCGAACTCGTCCAGGCCCGCGCGGAGGGCTACGACAACCTCATCCACGCCCGAACGATCCGCAACTCCGTGCTCGTGGCGATGGTGGCAGGCTTCCTGCTCACCGGCCTGCTCATGGTGATCCTCGTGCACAACCTCGTCGCCATGCCGCTGGTCAGCCTGCGCGCGGCGACGCGGCGCGTCGTCGCGGACGGCAACTTCGACCAGCACATCCGCCCCCAGGGCCCGAAGGACATCCGAGCCCTGGCACAGGACGTCGAAGCCATGCGCGGGCGCATCGTGTTCGCGCTGGCGGCCGCCCACACCCAGCACCAGCGCCTCGCCAGCCAGACGGCGGACCTCGACGCCCAGGCCGAGGAACTGCGCCGCTCCAACGCCGAGCTCGAGCAGTTCGCCTACGTCGCCTCCCACGACCTGCAGGAACCGCTGCGCAAGGTCGCCTCCTTCTGCCAGCTGCTCGAGAAGCGCTACGGCGACAAGCTCGACGAACGGGGCGTCCAGTACATCGCGTTCGCCGTCGACGGTGCCAAGCGCATGCAGGTCCTCATCAACGACCTGCTGGCGTTCTCCCGGGTGGGCCGGGTCAACGACGCCCACGTGCGCGTCGACCTGGATCAGCCGCTGGACAAGGCACTGACCAACCTTTCCGCCGCGGTCGACGAGTCCGAGGCGCGCATCGAGCGGCCCGAGAAGCTCCCCGAGATCACGGGCGATCCGACCCTGCTGACGATGCTCTGGCAGAATCTGCTGGGTAACGCGATCAAGTTCCGCCACCCGGACCGCACCCCCGTCGTGCGGATCACGTGTGAGCGGGCCGACGGCGACGGTGGCGGTGACCAGGCGGGTGCCGGCAGCTGGCAGCTGTGCGTCACGGACAACGGCATCGGCATCGACAAGGAGTTCGCCGAGAAGGTGTTCATCATCTTCCAGCGCCTCCACGGCCGCGACGTCTACACCGGCACCGGCATCGGCCTGGCGGTGTGCAAGAAGATCGTCGAGTACCACGGTGGCAGGATCTGGATCGACACCGAGCACACCGGAGGCACCCGGTTCTGCTTCACCGTCCCCGCCCTGCCCGAGGCAGAACCCGAAGAGCACGCCCCGGCCGACACCGATCTCGAAGGAGCCCCCGCATGACCCCCGCAGAGCCCATCGACGTCCTACTGGTCGAAGACGACCCGGGCGACGAGCTGATGACCCGCGAGGCCTTCGAGGACAACAAGATCGGCAACGAGCTGCACGTGGTCCGCGACGGCGAGGAGGCGCTGGACTTCCTGTACCAGCGCGGCGCGCACACCGGAGCGCCGCGTCCCGACCTGATTCTGCTCGACCTCAACCTGCCCAAGTACGACGGGCGCCAGGTCCTCGAGAAGATCAAGTCCGACCCGGACCTGTCCGACATCCCGGTCGTGGTGCTGACCACCTCGGCCGCCGAGGAGGACATCCTGCGCAGCTATCGGCTGCACGCCAACGCGTATGTCACCAAGCCGGTGGACCTCGACCAATTCATCGGGGCGGTCCGGCAGATCGACGAGTTCTTCGTCCAGGTGGTGCGGCTGCCCCGCCGCCGGTAACCATCGGCGTCGATAGCGACAGTCGTCGCTAGATGCTCCAGCGCATGGTGACGACGGTCCCGGTGTCGGCGGGGGCCACGGTCGCCGTGTCCGCCAGGGACTTGATCAGCGTGAGACCGTGCCCGCGCGAGCTGGTGCCCGGGTCGGTGTCGTTCGCGCGCCAGCTGCCGCGGTCGATGATGGCGACCTCGACCTGACGGTCGCCCGGAATCAGCGTCGCCTCGAGGTCGAGGGTGCCCGACGCACCGTCGCGGTAGGCGTGCTCGACGGCATTGGCGAGGGCCTCGTAGCTGGCCAGCAGCACGTCGCGGGTCAGCTCGGGGCGCACGTGCACCGCGTCGAGCCAGCGCTCCAGGGCCCGCCGCAGCACGGTCAGCTGACCGGGCTCGGCGCGCACGCGCCGATAGGCCAGCGTGACCGAGTCGCACAGCGGGGTGTTCTGCGGCGAAAACATCGTCTGTACTCTAACCCGTCGCGCCGGGCGCCATCGGCCACGAGGGTCCCCGGCGGCGGAGGGGTCCGTCAGATCGGTAGCCGCAGCTCCGGCGGCACTTCGATCGTGGGCAGGGGCGGCAGCGGCGGCAGTGTCGGTACCGGGATGTTGAGCCCGGGGATCAGCGGCGGCGGCGGGGCGGTGGCCACCGGCGGGGGCGGCACCACCCGCTCCGTCGTGGACTCCTCGGTCGGCGGCACGGTGGTTGTCGTCGGCGCCGGCGCCGGCGCGACGGCGGGCGCCGGCTGCGGGGTCCGCGGCGGCGTCGTCACGATCACCTCGGTCGGCCGGGGCTCCGACTCGTCGTCGCCGGCGAAGGTGTTCTGTGCGCCCAGCGCCAGCCCGATCATGGCCACCACACCCAGGGCGGTGCCGGCCAGCCCGGCCCCGCTGATCTGGCGGCCCGACACGTGCGGGCCGGGCGCGGTCGCCGCCCGCTTCCACGCCGGCGCCCGCTCCGGCGGCCCGGCGTCGTCCACCGCGGCCGGCGCGGGTGTCTCGGTCCGCGCGAGCCGCTCGGTGCGCTGCGGCGCCACTCCGCGCGGCGGGACGATGCGTTCGGTCGCCCCCGGCGGGACGATCAGTTCGGTGACCGCCGACGCGGTGGGGCCCGCGGCGACGGCGCGCAGGGCGCCGCCCTTGGCCAGGACGAGTTCGGGTTCGTGCGGCACCACGACGGGCAGCTTCATCCACGTCTCGAGCACCCGGCGCACCAGCCGGACGTGGGCGCCGCCGCCGAGCAGCACGATCGTCTCGGGCCGGGCGCCGGACCGGTGCACGACGTCGCGCAGGAACCGCGCGGAACCCTCCACGAGCGGGGTGATCAGCGGGTCGAAGGTCTCGAGGGACATGAGGATCACGCCGGCGGTGCCCGGCACGGCGACGGCGTCGCTGCCGGACAGCTGTTCCTTGGCCGTGCGGCACTGGGCGACGAACTCCTCGTCCTCCGGGTCGTCGGGTCGCCACACCCCGTCCGAGCCGAGCTGGTGCAGGCGCACCGCGTCGTCGAACAGGCGGCCGGAGACGGTCCTGGTGCGTTCGGTGTGCACGGCACCGGTGGTGCGGTCGACGACGGTGACCGTGAGCCCGGAGGCACCCAGGTCGTAGAGCACCGCGACGTCGCCGGGGAGCTCGCCGGTGGCCCGCAGGTAGGCCAGGGCCGCCTCGGACTCGCCGACGAGGGTGTAGCGGTCGAGTCCCTGCTCGGCCATCGCGGCGCGGAGCCGCTCGGCGTCGGCGGCGTCGCGGTACACCAGGCCCACCCGCTCGACGGTGTCGCCCGCGATGCCGGCCTGCACGAGCACGCCCACGGTCTGCGCCGCGAGCCGTGCCGGATCGTCCTGCCTGGTCTCCACCACCTGGAACTGGTAGCCCGCGGCGGGCGCGGCCGGATCGATCGGACGAACGATCCGGACGGCACTCGTCCCTGCGGTCACCCCGAGAACCGAACTCATCAGCCGCCTTCTGATTGTGTTTTGCGCCGCACATCCACCCCCGGCGCATCCCGACCGCCCGATGCTACCGAACGGTCCGGACACGCCCACCCGGCGAATCGGACACACGCCGTCACAACCGGACGAGCGACCCGTGTGCTGCCTAGGATCGAGCGATGCGGGTTCTGTACGTCTGTACCGGGAACATCTGCCGATCGCCCACCGCCGAGCTGTTGACCACCGCATACGCGACGGAAACCGGCCGGAGTGAGTTGTCCGCGCACAGCGCCGGCACCCGCGGCATGGTCGGGCGGCCCATGGAGCCGACGGCCGCGCTCGTGCTGCGCCAGCTCGGCGGCGAGCCCGACGGTTTCGTCGCCCGGCGCCTGTCGCCGCACCTCGCCCAGGACGCCGACCTGGTGATCACGATGGCCGAGTCGCATCGGGGGGCCGTGCTGCAGGCGGCGCCGCGGATGCTCAAGCGGACGTTCACGCTGCGCGAGGCCGCGCGGCTGCAGCAGCTCAGCGGCGCCGAGACCGTCGCCGAGCTCGCCGCGGCCCGGGCGCAGTTCCCCGCGCCCGGACCGGAGGACGTCACCGATCCGATCGGTCTGGACGAGGACACGTTCGTCGCCGTCGGGACCGAGATCGCCGATCTGCTGCTACCGCTGCTCGCCCGGATCCACGACTGACCCGTTGCGCGGGCCCTGCATGGGCGACGGCGCGACGGGCCGCGACACCGCCGTCGGCACCGCCTGCTCGCGGTAGGCGGGGTCGGCGGTGTACGCCTGCGGGGCCCGGTAGTGCTGTCCCGGCTGCGCGTCGTCGTGGTCCGGCCCGCCCCGATGCGGCTGCTCCGGCCGGTACGGTTCCGGCCGGTTCTGCTCCTCGCGGTAGCGGCGTCCGCCGGTGGTCTGTGCAACAGGACCCGGCTGCACGGGAGCCGACCCGGCCGGGGCGGGCGTCGACGCAGCGGCCGTGGCCTTCTTCGCCGACTCGTCGGACTCGTAGTAGTACCGGTACTCGTAGGCGCCGCGGCCCTTGTTCGGCGTCATCGTGATGATGGTGCCGAGCAGGTGCGCGCCGGCGCTGCCCAGGTTGCCGACCGCGCGGCTGAGCTGCTCCCGGGTGGTCCTGCCGTGGCGAGCGATGAGCAGCGCGCCGTCGGTGGCCGCGGCGAGCACGACCGAGTCGGTGACGGGCAGGACCGGCGAGCCGTCGATGATCACGTACTCGAAGCGCGCCCGCAGGTGGTCGATGACGTGCTTGGCGGTTTCGGAGCCGAGCAGCTCGCTGGGGTTGGGCGGCAGCGCCCCGGAGGCCAGCACCCACAGGCCCTCGTACTGGCTGGGCTGCAGCACGTCCTCCAGACCGGCCTGGCCCGACAGCACGGTGCTGAACCCGACGTCGCCGACGACCCCGAGGTACTTCGACACCCGCGGCCGGCGCAGGTCGCCCTCGACGAGCACCACGGAATGGCCGGCCTCCGCGAGCACCAGCGCGGTGTTGATGGCCGTGGTGGTCTTGCCCTCGGCCGGCAGGGCGCTGGTGACGACGATGACGCGCGGCGGGTTGTCGACGTCGAGGAACTTGAGGTTGGTGCGCATCTCCCGGTACGCCTCCGCGCTGCCGGAGTTCGACTCCTGGAAGTCGATCGCCGCGTGCTCCTGCCGTTCCTTGTCGAGGGGGATGGTGCCCACCAGGCCCGTCCCGGCGAGCTCCTCGACCGTCTTGCGGTCCTTGACGGTGTTGTCGAGCCGGTCGCGCAGCACCGCGAGGGCGATGCCGAGGAGCAGGCCGACGGCGAGGCCGAGCGCGAGGTTGCGCTTCGTCTTCGGCGACACCGGGGTCACCGGGGTGTCGGCGTGCTGCTCGACGACGACCCGCGCGGTGGGCTCACCGCCGTTCTCGGGGGTCTCGAGCTCGCGCGCCATGACGACGAACTCGTCGGAGAGGGCGTTGGCGAGGTCCCGGGCCCGCTCCGGCGACTCGTCGTCGACCTTGACGTCGACGAGGACGGTGTCCGGGGCGGACGATGCGGTGACCTTTCCGGCGAGCTGCGACGGCGTGACGTCGGACAGGCCGAGCCGGTCGAGGGTGCGCTGCGCCAGCGTGGTGCCGGTGAGCAACTTGGTGTAGGAGGCGACGCGCTGCTGCGAGAACAGGTTGCCCTGGTAGATCTCGTTGACCGAGGCCCCGGAGGAGGTGGAGACGAACAGCCGGGTGCTCGCCTGGTAGATCGGGGTGGTGAGCAGGGAGGCTCCGAGCGCACCGAGTACCGCCACCACGGTCGTCACGGCGACGATCTTCCATCGCGCCTGCAGGATGCGTAGGTAGTCGTGTACTTCCATTACGGTGTCTCCCTCGTTGCTGTGACACTGTCGGTGCACCCTACGGGCGCGGAAATCTGTCGTTCGGTCAGGTGCCGGGCGAGCGTGGGGCCGATCAGGGCCAGCGCGCCGGGGGTGGTCAGGTCGGAGTGCGGGTAGGGCACGTCGTGCTCGGTGACGCGGCGGACGTGGCGCCGCCAGCTCGCCGCGAGGTCGGGTCCGGTCTGCCCGCCGGGCCGGGCCCGGAACAGCAGCGCGTCGCCGTCGAGGACGCGGGGGGTGTGCGCGGTGACGGCCTCCTCCAGCGCGGCGCCCGCGGCCAGAGCCCGCTCCCGGATCTCGGCGACGAACGTCGGCGGCAGGCCGGGCACCTCGAGCTCGACGACGGGTTCGTCCGGCAGGGCCGCGACGTCGGGGAGGGTGTCGGGGGTGAGCGTGTCCAGCAGGATCAGCGACGCCACCTGCTCCCCCGCCTCGTGCAGTTGCACGGCCATCTCGTGCGCGATGGTGCCGCCGAGGGACCAGCCCAGCAGGTGGTAGGGGCCTTCGGGCTGGACGGTGCGGATCCGGTCGAGGTAGCGGGCGGCGAACTCGGCGACGGTGCGCGGCAGCGGCGCGAGCCGGGTGGCCTGCAGCCCGTACAGCGCGACTCCGGGCAGGTGCGGCGCGAGTCCCGTGTAGCACCACGACATTCCGCTGATCGGGTGGACGCAGAACAGCGGGGTGCCGTCGGGGCGCCCCGCGAGCGGCACCAGCGTGGCGAGCGGGTCGGTGTCGTCGCCGCCGTGGTCGATCCGGTCGGCGAGGTCGGCGACGGTGGGTGCGGTGAGCAGCCAGTCGAGCGGGACGTCGCGGTCGAGTTCGGCACGCAGGTCGGCGGCGACGGCGACGGCCCCGAGCGACGTGCCGCCGAGGTCGAAGAACCCGAGGTCGGCGGACACCGATCCGGGGGGCCGGCCGAGGTGCCGGGCGAACACGGCGGCGACCGTCTCGGCCGTCGCCCCGTCGAGTGGCACGAATCCCTCTGCGGGCGAGGCGAAGTCGGGCCGGGGCAGCGCGGCGCGGTCGACCTTGCCGGACGGCAGCAGCGGCAGCGCGTCGACGACGGTGATCGCGGCGGGCCGCAGCGCGCGCGGCAGGTGCGCGGCCACGCGGGTGCGCAGCGCGGCGGCGTCGGCGCTGCCCTGCGCGTAGGAGGCGAGGACGGTTTCGCCCGCGGGGCCGGGCACGGCGACGGTGACGGCGGCCTCGACGCCGTCGGCGGCGGTGAGCACCGCGTCGATCTCGGCGGGTTCGACGCGGATGCCGTGCAGCTGGATCTGCTCGTCGACACGGCCGAGGACGTCGAGTTCGCCGTCGGCGGTGACGCGCGCGAGGTCGCCGGTGCGGTACAGGCGCGCGCCCGGCTCGCCGTGCGGGTCGGCGACGAATCGGGTTGCGGTGAGCCCGCTTCGGCCGTGGTAGCCGCGGGCCAGGCCCGCCCCGGTCACGTACAGCTCACCGATCACCCCGGCCCGGACGGGGTGCAGGCGCGCGTCGAGGACGTGGGCGGTGGCGCCGGCGACGGGGGCGCCGACGGTGGGCCGGGCGCCGGGGTCGAACGGCCCGCCGAACGACACGGCGATCGTGAACTCGGTGGGCCCGTACCCGTTGAGCAGACGGTGCCGCCGCCAGCGTTCGACGACGGGCGCGGTGAGCGCCTCGCCCTCGGACAGGACGGTGACCGGGCGCCCCAGCGCGTCCGGGTCGACGGTGCCCAGCACGGTGGGGGTGGCGACCACGTGGGTGACGTGCTCGTCGACGATCAGCCGCTGCAGCGCCGCGCCGGCATAGACGTGGTCGGGGGCGACGACGAGGGTTGCGCCGTGCGCGTGGGCGGCGAGCAGTTCGAACACCGACGCGTCGAAGGTGTGCGACGCCGCGTGCAGCACCCGGCTGCCCGGCGCGACGCCGAGGACGTGCCGCTGCGCGTCGACGACGGCGGTCAGGCCGCGGTGCGGCACGGCGACACCCTTGGGGGTGCCGGTGCTCCCGGACGTGTAGATCAGATACGCAGTGTCGTCCGGATGCGGCTCCGCCGCGGTGTCGTCCGGATGCGGCTCCGCCGCAGTGTCGTCCGGATGCGGTTGCGGCGCAGTGTCGTCCGGATGCGGTTGCGGCGCAGGGATTTCCCGCGACTCCCACTCGCCGGTCAGGTCCACCCAGTCGATGCCCTCCCCCACCGGTTCGGCACCTGCCACGGTCAACCCGACGGTGGCGCCGCTGTCGCGCAGGACGGTCTCGACGCGGGCGGGCGGCTGCGCCGGGTCGACGGACACCCACGCCGCGCCGGTCCGGACGACGGCCCACACCGCGAGCGGCCAGCATTCCCCGCGCGGCACGGCCACGGCGACCACGTCGCCGCGGGTCACGCCGCGCGCGCGCAGTTCCCCGGCGACGACGTCGGCGCGGGCGGCGAGCCCGGCGTAGGTCCAGGCGACGGCCCCGGCCCGCACGGCGATGGCGCCGGGGTGCGTGCGGGCGGTGGCGGCGAGGAGCTGCGGCAGCGTGCGCGGCGCCGCGGCGGGCGCGGACAACGGCGCCGGCGCGGAGGCGGCGAGGTCGCCGACGGCGGTGCCGGGGTCGGCGAGCGCGGCGCCGAGCAGCGCGACGTAGTCGTCGAGCAGCGCGCCGGCGGTGGCGGGGTCGAACAGGTCGGTGGCGTACACGAGACGCACGTCGATGCCGCCGTCGCCGTCGCGTTCGGTGACGTCCCAGGTGAGGTCGAACTGCGCGGCCGGGGTGCCGGCGTCGAATTCGCGCACGCGCAGGCCGGGCAGCTGCGGCAGGTCCTCCCCCGCGGGCACCGTGCGGTGGGCGAGCAGCACCTGGAACAGCGGATGGTGGGTGCCGCGGGCCGGCGCGACCCGCGCGACGACCCGGTCGAACGGGACGTCCGCGTGCGCGAGGGCGTCGAGGCCGGTGGTGCGGATGCGGCGCAGCAGGTCCCCGAACGGCTCGTCCCCGGCGACGGTCGTGCGCAGGGTGAGGGTGCCGACGAACATGCCGACTAGGGCGTGCAGGCGCGGGTCGGCGCGCCCGGCGACGGCGGTGCCGACGGCGATGTCGGCGCGGCCGCTGCGGCGGGCGAGCAGCGCGGCGAGCGCCGCGTGCAGCACCATGAAGCCGGTCGCGTCGTGGGCCCGCGCGACGTCGCGGAGGCGGCGGTGGGTGCCGGCGTCGAGGTGGGCGGTGACGGCGCCGCCGCGGTGGCTGGGCCGCGCGGGCCGGGGCCGGTCGGTGGGCAGCGGCAGCGGCGTGTCGGGCAGGCCCGCGAGAGTCGTTGCCCAGTGGTCGAGTTGGCGGGCGGCGAGGCTGTCCGGGTCCGCGGGGTCGCCGAGCAGGTCGCGTTGCCAGCGGGCGTAGTCGCGGTAGCGCACGGGCAGCGGCCACCAGATCGGCTCCGCCCCGGCGAGGCGGGCGGCGTAGGCGTGCTGCAGGTCGGTCAGCAGCGGCGCGACGGAGCCGCCGTCGAACGCGATGTGGTGGACCGCGGCGGCGAGCACCCATTCGTGGGCGCCGAGTTCGACCAGCCGGATCCGCAGCGGCGCGTCGGCGGTGAGGTCGAACGGCGCGGTGAGCACCTCGGCGACGGCGGCGGCCGGGTCGGTGCCCGGAACCGCTTCGAGCACAGGCGGATCGACCTCGGCCGCGACGCCGTCGGGGTAGGCGGTGCGCAGGATCTCGTGCCGGGCGGCGACGTCGGCGACGGCCGCGGCCAGCGCGGCGGTGTCGAGGTCGCCGGTCAGGTGCAGCGCGACGGGCACGGTGTAGGCGGCGCTGCCGGGCTCGGCGCGGCCGAGCAGCCACAGTCGCTGCTGCGCGGGCGCGAGCGGGGTGGGGGCGTCGTCGTCGTAGCGGCGCAACGGGATCCGGGTGCGGTCGCCGTCGCGGATGTGGGCGGCGAGTGCCGCGAGGGTCGGTGCCTGCAGCACGGCACGGGCGGGCACGTCGGTGCCGAAGGCGTCGGCGAGGCGGGCGGCGAGGACGACGGCGGACAGCGAATCACCGCCGGCGGCGAAGAACCCGGCGTGGATGTCGGGCCGGGCGCCGAGCACGCTCTCGGCGACGGTGACGACGAGGTCCTCGACGTCGGTGAGCGGCCGGTCGTCGGCGGGCGCATCCCCGGCGGTGTCGAGGTCGCGCAGGGCTGCGGTGTCGACTTCGCGCAGGGCTGCGGTGTCGAGTTTGCCGTTGACGGTGGTGGGCAGTTCCGGCAGCAACCGCAGCCGCGTCGGCATGCGGTGCGGCGGCACCACGTCGGCGAGCCCGGCGAGCACGCGGCTCGGCTCGACACCCGGATCGGCGGCGGCGAAGGCGACGAGCGCGCCGCCCGCGGCCAGCGCGACGGCGTGCCGGATGCCGGGCTGCGCGAGCAGGGCGGCCTCGAGTTCCCCGGGTTCGATGCGCACGCCGCGGACCTTGAGCTGCCGGTCGGTGCGGCCCCGGAAGGCGAGGGTGCCGTCGGGACGGCGGTGCACCAGGTCGCCGGTGCGGTAGCGGCGGGTGCCCCCGGGGGCGGCGACGAACCGCTGCGCGGTGAGCGCGGGGGCGCCGAGGTAGCCGAGCGCGACGGACGCCCCGGCCAGGTACAGCTCGCCGACGGCGTCGTCGGGCACCGGGCGCAGGCGGGCGTCGAGCACGTGCGCGACGGTGCCGGGGACGGGCCGGCCGATGCCGCCGCGGCCGTCGACGTCGGTGAGGGTCGCGACGATGGTGGCCTCGGTGGGTCCGTACGCGTCGAGCATGTGCCGGCCGTCGGTCCAGCGGGCGGCGAGCGCCGGCGGCAGGGTTTCGCCGCCGGACGCGACGACCCGCAGGTCGGGCAGCTCGTGCGGGTCGAGGGTGCCGAGCACCGCGGGGGTGGACAGGTAGTGGGTGATGCGCTGCGCGCGCAGCAGCCGCTGCAGGTCCTCCCCCGCGTACACCTCCGGCGGGGCGACGACGAGGGTCGCGCCGGTGGTGTGGGCGAGCAGGATCTCGAGCAGGGCCGCGTCGAACGCCGGATGGTAGCCCTGCAGCACGCGGTCGCCGGGTCCGACGCGGTAGCGGCGGGCGGCCTCGGCGGCGAGCGGGGCAAGGCCGGCGTGGGTGACGGCGACGCGCTTGGGCGCCCCGGTCGAGCCGGAGGTCGACACGACGTACGCGACGTTCGCCGGCGCCGGGCCGGCCGCGTCGGGGGCGCCGGTGAACGCGGCGCCGGTCTTGGTGATCGCCCACAGCCGCAGCACGTACTCGAGGCCGCGGGGCCGGTCGATGGGCACGACGGTGCCGGGGCCGGCGCCGGCGGCGCGCAGTTCGTCGGCGAGCGCGTCGGAGCGGGCGTCGAGTTCGCGGTAGGTCAGGGCGGTGTCGCCCTCGCGCAGGGCTTCCCGGTCGGGGTGCGCGGCGGCGGTGGCGCGCAGCAGGTCCGGCAGGGGTCGGGCCGGGGCGGGGGCGGCGCCGGTCAGCGGCGCGGCGGGACGGTCGACGGGCAGGTCCCCGACGGTGGTGCCGGGCGCGGCGACGAGGTGCCGCAGGACGGCGACGAACCGGTCCGCGAGCCGCCGCGCGGTGGGTCCGGCGAACCGCGACGCGTCGTGCACGAGGGTGCCGGCGTAGCCGTCCGCGGCGGGCGCGAACGCGAACTGCAGGTCGAATTTCGGTGCGCCGCGGACGATCTCCTCGGCCTCGACGGTGAGGTCCCCGATCCGGGTGGGGGCGAGGGTGAAGTCCTGCAGGGCGAGCGCGACCTGCGGGGCGCGGCCGGGCAGGCCGGCGAGGATCTGCTCGTACGGCACCCCGGCGTGGTCGAGGGCGGCGACGTCGAAGTCGCGGACCTGCGCGAGGAGCCCGGCGAACGGCATGTCGGGTTCCACGCGGGCGCGCAGCACGAGGGTCTCGAGGAACGGGCCGACGAGGTCCTCGACCTGCGCCCAGCGGCGGGCGGAGACCACGGCGGCGACGGCGACGTCGTGTCCGGCGCCGACGCGGGCGAGCAGCACCGACAGCGCGGCGTGCAGCACCATGAACTCGGTGGCGCCGTGGGCCCGCGCGAGCTCTGCGATCCCGGCGCGCACGTCGGCGGGCACCTCGAACGCGACGGTCCCGGCCTCCTGCTCCGACGACTCCGTCTCCGAATACCCTGCCTGCGTGGGTAATTCGACCGGGTCGAGCCCGTCGAGGGCGCACCGCCAGTGCGCGGCGTCCGCCTCCGGGATCCCGCGCGCCTGTTCCCACAGCGCGTAGTCGGCGTACTGCAGCGGCAGCGGCTCCCACCGCGGCGCCTGCCCGGCCGCGCGGGCGGCGTAGGCGACGGCGAGGTCGCGCAGCAGCGGCGCGAGCGACGGCCCGTCCGCCGCGGCGTGGTCCACGGCGAGGCGCAGGCGCCGTGGCGTCCTTTCGGTCCCCTCGAGGTCCCAATGGACACCACGGTCTGCCAGGACCTGATGCGGACCCTGCTCGTCGACGGCGATGCGGGTGCGCAGGATCTCGTGCCGCGCCACGACGTCGCCGAGCGCGGTCTCGAGGGCGGGCACGTCGAGCGGGCCGGTCAGGCGCACGTCGGCGCGCAGCAGGTAGGCGTCGGGGTCGAGGCGGCTGAGCCCCCACAGGCGACGTTGCGCGCGGCTGAGCGGGATCCGGGCGGGGCGCGGGTGGACGGGCACCGGCCCGGCCTCGACGTCGAGTCCGCCGGCGTCGAGCGCGGCGGCGAGCCCCTCGACGGTGGGGTGCTCGAAGATCAGCCGCAGCGGCACGGCGACGCCGGTCTCCTCGCGCAGCCGGCCGACGAGCACGGTCGCGAGCAGCGAGTTGCCGCCGACGGCGAAGAAGTCGTCGGTCCTGCCGACCGGGGAGTCGAGCAGTTCGCCGTAGACCCGCGCGACGAGCGTCTCGGTCCCGGTGCCGGGCTCGTCGCGCCCGCCGAGGTCGGGGGCGGGCAGCCGCGCGACGTCGAGCTTGCCGTGCGCGGTGCGTGGCACCGCGTCGAGCGGCACGACGGCGACGGGCACGAGGTGGGCGGGCAGGCTCTGCCGCAGCCGCCCGCGCGCGTCCTCGGCGTCGACGCCGGCGGGCACGACGTAGGAGACGAGCGCCCCGTCGCGCACGACGGTCGCGGCCTGCTCGACGCCGGGCACGGTCCGCAGCGCGGCGTCGACCTCGCCCGGTTCGATGCGCACGCCGCGCAGCTTGACCTGATCGTCGCTGCGTCCCACGAACCGCAACGCGACCCCGCCGCCCGTGCGCGTTTCTGGTAGCTCCGACGACCGGAAACGCGCACGGGCCCAGCGGGCCAGGTCGCCCGTGCGGTACCGGCGACGACCGCCGTCGGCGGCGACGAACCGCGTCGCGGTGCGGCCCGGGTCGTCGCGGTACCCGTCGGCGAGCCGCTCCCCCGCCAGGTACAGCTCGCCGGCCACGCCGGTGGGCACGGGCCGCAGCCGTTCGTCGAGCACGACGGCCTGGACCCCGCGCACGGGGGTGCCGATCACGACGTCCGCGCCGGGCGCCAGCGGCGGCGAACAGGTGGCGAAGACGGTGGCCTCGGCGGGGCCGTAGCCGTTGTAGAGGCGACGGCCCGCACCCCACCGGGCGACGAGCTCGTCGCTCACGGCCTCGCCGCCCAGCATGAGCACCCGCAGGTCGGGCAGCGCCCGCGGCGGCACGGTCGCCAGCGCCGACGGGGTGACACACGCGTGCGTGATGCGCTCGCCGGCGAGCAGGTCGGCGAGGGCGTCGCCGCCGTACGCGTCGGGCCCGGCGACGACGAGGGTCGCGCCGGCGGTGCCCGCGACGAGCAGCTCGAGCATCGCCGCGTCGAAGCTCGGCGACGCGACGTGCAGCATCCGGTCGCCGGGCGCGGCGGCGAACCGCTCGGCGAGGTCCTCGGCGAGGGCGCTCACCCCCCGGTGGGTGATGGTGACGCCCTTGGGGTTTCCACTGGTACCGGAGGTGAACACCAGGTAGGCGGGCGCGCCGGCGCCCGGGTCGGCCACCGCGACACCGCCACCGTGAAAGCCGCCACCGTGGGAGCCGGCACCGTGGGAGCCGGCGACATCGAGCCACGTCACGGCGGCGGGCAGCGACCCGCGGTGCGCGGCGCCGGTGACGCCGACGGTCGCGTCGCCGAGCATCGCGGCGAGCCGCGCGGCGGGCTGGGCGGGGTCGACGAGCATCGGGGCGGCGCCGAGCCGGGCGATGCCCCACACGGCGACGACGGAGTCGAGCGAGCGGGGCAGCGCGCACGCGACGGCCGTGCCGGGCCGGGCGCCGGCGGCGTGCAGCCGGGCGGCGAGCGCGTCGGCGCGCGCGAGCAGCTGCGGGTAGGTCAGTTCGGTGTCGCCGTCGCGCACGGCCACACCGTCGCCGCCGCGGGCGGCGCCGGCGGCCAACCACTGCCACAGCGTCCGCGCCGGGGCCGGCTCGGGGCCGGCGGCGGGGACGAGCGCGGCGCGTTCCCGCTCGGTGAGCAGGTCGATGTCGCCGATCCGCACGGCCGGGTCGGCGACGGCGGCCCGCAGGATCGCGACGTACCGGTCGGCGAACGCGGCGACGGTGCCCGCGTCGTACAGGTCGGTGGCGTAGGCGAATTCGAGGTCGACGCCGGGGCCGGTCTCGGTGACGACGAGCTGGACGTCGAAGTTGGCGTGCTCGTCGGCCACCGGCAGCACCCGCGCGGTCAGGCCGGGCAGCTCGAACGCGTCGACGGTGGGGCGGCGCAGCGACAGGGCGACCTGGAACAGCGGATGCCGGGCGGGGTTGCGGGCGGGATTGAGGCGTTCGACGAGGGTCTCGAACGGCGCGTCGGGGTGGGTGTAGGCGGCGAGGTCGCGGGCGTGGACCTCGGCGAGCAGGTCGGCGAAGGTGGCGTCCGGGTCGACGGGGGTGCGCAGGACGAGAGTGCCGGCGAACATGCCGACGAGGGCGTCGAGCTGCGGGTCGCCGCGCCCGGCAACGACGGTGCCGACGGCGATGTCGTCGCCGGCGCCGTGCCGGGCCAGCAGCACGGCCAGCGCCGCGTGCAGCACCATGAACGTCGTCGCGCGACCGTCCCGCGAGAGCCGCGAAACACCTTCGGCCACAGCATGATCCACCGCCACACGGTGGGTGGCACCGCGGCCGGTCGGGCGCGCGGGCCGCGGCCGGTCGCCGGGCAGGGTCACCTCGTCGGGCAGGCCGGCGAGCACGGTCGTCCAGTGCGCGAGCTGGCCGTCGGCGCCGGCGCGCTGCCAGCGGCTGAAGTCGGTGTACTGCACCGGCAGCGGGGCCCACCGCGGCGCCTGCCCGGCGCGCCGGGCGGTGTAGGCGTCGACGAGGTCGCGCAGCAGCGGGGTGAGCGACCATTCGTCGGCGGCGATGTGGTGCACCACCACCGCGAGCACGTGCCGCCGCGGCGCGAGCCGGTACAGCCGCAGCCGCACCGGCGTCTCGCGGGTGAGATCGAATCCGGGGGCGGCGAACTCGCGGACGAACTCGTCGAGCCCCTCGGCGGGCACGGCGACGGGCTCGAGGCCGGGCCGCGCGACGGTCCGCACCACCTGCGCGGTGGCGTCGGGGTACACGGTGCGCAGGGTGCGGTGCCGGTCGAGGACGTCGGCGACGGCGGCGGTGAGCGCCGCGACGTCGAGCCGGCCGTCGAGCCGCACCGCGAACGGCAGGTTGTAGCTGCCGGATCCGGGGTCGAGCCGGTTGACGAACCAGAGCCGCTGCTGCGCCGGCGACAGCGGCGCCGGGGTGTCGTCGCCGGCCGCGACGAGCGGGGCACGGCGACGGCCGGTGCCGGCGCGGGCGGCGAGGAGCGCGGCGAGGTCGGCGACGGTGGCGGTGTCGAACACGTCGCGGACGGTGACGTCGACGTCGGCGATGTCGGCGAGGCGCCCGGCGAGGCGGGTCGCGAGCAGCGAGTTGCCGCCGAGGTCGAAGAAGTCGTCGCCGGCGCCGACGGGCCCGGCGCCGAGCAGTTCCCGGTACACCTCGGCGACGAGTTCCTCGAGCGGCCCGTGCGGGGCGAGGCCGCCGGTGGGGGCGACGGTGGGTGCGGGCAGGGCCGCGCGGTCGAGCTTGCCGTTGGCGGTGCGCGGCAGCGCATCCAGCGCGACGGCGGCGGCGGGCACGAGGTAGTCGGGCAGGGTGCGGCGCAGCGCGCGCAGCGCCCCGGTGGGTGAGCCGCCGACGAGGTAGGCGACGAGCCGGTCGTCGCGCAGCACCACCACGGCCTGGGTGACGCCGTCGCAGCGCAGCAGGGTGGCCTCGATCTCGCCGGGTTCGATGCGGTAGCCGCGCAGCTCGAGCTGGTCGTCGGCGCGGCCACGGTGGTGCAGCACCCCGTCGCGGCCGCGGCGGCCGAGGTCGCCGGTCCGGTAGCGGCGGGCGCCGCCGGGCGCGGCGACGAACCGGGTGGCGGTCAGGCCGGGGCGGTCGCGGTAGCCGCGGGCGAGTTGGCCTCCGGCGACGTAGAGTTCGCCGACGGTGCCGGGCGGGGTGCGGCGCAGCGACCGGTCCAGGATCTGCACGTCGAGCCCGGGCAGCGGCCGCCCGACGCCGGGCTCGGCGGCGGGGCCGCGGGTGACGTGCACGGTGGTCTCGGTGATGCCGAACATGTTCACCGCGCGCACGTGCGGCCGGTCCGCGAGCCACGGCCGGACCCGCCCGGGGTCGAGGGCTTCGCCGCCGAAGATCAGCAGCCGCAGCGTGGGCAGCGCGGTGTCGACGGTGGCGAGCTGGCCGAACGCGGTGGGCGTCTGGTTGAGGACGGTGACGCCCTCGCTGTCGAGCAGCGCGGCGAACGCCCCGGGGTCGCGGGCGGTGTAGTGGTCGACGACGACGAGGCGCCCGCCGGTGGTGAGCGCTCCCCACATCTCCCACACGGAGAAGTCGAACGCCGGGGAGTGGAACAGGGTCCACACGTCGCGCGGGCCGAACCCGACGTCGCCGGTGGCGGCGAACACCGCCGCGGCGGCCTCGTGCCCGACGAGCACGCCCTTGGGGATGCCGGTGGAGCCGGAGGTGTAGATCAGGTACGCGCCGGCACCGGCGGGCACGGCCGCGTCGAATGCGGCGCCGGCGTCCAGGCGTTGCCGAACCTCGGGCGCATCGACGTGCAGGAGAGCCACATCCGTGTCGACCGCGAACCCGGTGTCGCACAGCACCGCGGCGGGGGCGGCGTCGTCGAGCAGGGCGCGCAGCCGCGCCGGCGGGTGGGTGACGTCCAGCGGCAGGTACACGGCGCCGGCGCGGGCGACGGCGAGGATCGCCACCACCAGGTCGAGCGAGCGGGGCAGCGCGACGGCGACGACGTCCTCGACGCCGTGCCCGCGCTCGGCGAGCATTTCGGCGAGCGCCCCGGAGCGGGCGTGCAGCTGGGCGTAGGTCAAGGTGTCCTCGCCGTGGGTGAGCGCGACCGCGTCGGGGCGGCGGCGTGCCTGCTCGGCGACCAGCGCGGGCAGCGTGGCCGTGTCGGGGGCCGGCCGGGGCGCGGACGCGTCGTCGTCGGGGCCGAGCAGGTCGATGCCGCCGACGGCGACGGCCGGGTCGGCGGTGACCACGTCGAGGATGCGCAGCAGGAACGGCGCCCACGCGGCGACGGTGTCGTGGTCGAACAGGCCGCGGTCGTAGGTGAGCACCCCGTCGAGCCCGGTGGGGGTGCCGGCGGCGGAGCGGGTCTCGCGGACGGTGACCTCGAGGTCGAATCGGGCCGTGCCGGTGGATATCTCGCGCACCCCGGTCACGCCGGGCACGTCGAGGCCGTCCAGCGCGAAGCTCTCGTAGGCGAGCATCACCTGGAAGACCGGGTGGTGCCGCGACGCGGAGGCGCCGAGGGCGTCGACGACCCGGTCGAACGGCACGTCGGCGTGCGCGAACGCGTCGAGGTCGACGCGGCGGGTGTCGGCGAGCAGCTCGGCGAACGTCGCGCGGGCCGGCACGGGCAGCCGCAGCGCGACGGTGCCGACGAACATGCCGGCCACGTCGTCGAGCATCGGGTCGACCCGCCCGGAGACGGGGGTGCCGACGGTGACGTCCTCGGCGGCGGCCAGGGTCGCGAGCAGCACGGTGAGCGCGGCGTGCACGACCATGAACGTCGTCGCGTCGTGGGCGCGGGCCAGCTTGTCGACGGCGGCGTGCAGTTCGGCGGGCACCGAGAAGCGCACGCGCCCGGCGGCGCCGTCGCCGTCGCCGCGCGGACGGTCGGTGGGCAGGGCCAGCAGCGGCGGGGCGCCGGCGAGGGTGCGGGTCCAGTGCGCGAGCTGGCGGGCGGCGAGGCTGTCGGGATCGGCCGGGTCGCCGAGCAGGGTGTGCTGCCATCGGGCGTAGTCGCGGTAGGTGACGGGCAGCGGCGGCCACGCCGGGGTGCGCCCGTCGCGCCGGGCGGCGTAGGCGAGCGCGAGGTCGCGGCCGAGCGGCAGCAGCGACAGCCCGTCGACGGCGAGGTGGTGCAGCACCACCGCGAGGGTGTAGCCGGCGCCGGTGCGGTAGAGGCGGGTGCGCAGCGGCGGGTCGACGGTGAGATCGAAACCGGCGCGGGCGAATTCGGTGAGGGCGTCGTCGAGGTCGGCGGGTGTCGCGTGTGGCGCGAGGTCGAGGGCGATGCCGGGCAGCATCCGCTGTGTCGGCCCGTCCGGGCCGTCGGGGTGGACGGTGCGCAGCACGGCGTGCCGGGCGATCACGTCCGCGGCGGCGGTCGCGAGGGCGTCGAGGTCGGTGCCGGCGGCGAGGTCGACGGCGAACGCGACGTGGTCGCCGGGGGCGGCGTCGGCGACGTCGAGCCGGTTGGCGAGCCACATCCGCTGCTGCGCCGGCGCGAGCGGCACCGGACCGGTGTCGCCGGTCGGCAGCAGCGGAAGGCGTTCGCCGGCAATCGGATCGGACACGGCGACGGCGAGGCCGGCGACCGTGGGGTGCTCGAAGATCTCCCGCACGCCGACGCGGTGGCCGGCGACCGCGCCGAGGCGCGCGGCGAGCCGGGTGGCGAGCAGCGAGTTGCCGCCGAGCGCGAAGAAATCGTCGTCGGCGGCGACGGCGGGCAGGTCGAGCAGGTCGGCGACGACGCCGGCGACGAGTTCCTCGGCGGCGCTGCGATATCCGGTGCTCGGGCGGTCCGGGTCTGCGGTGGGTTCGGGCAGCGCGGCGCGGTCGATCTTGCCGGTGCTCGTGAGCGGCAGCGCGTCGAGGACGGTGACCGTGGCGGGCACCATGTGCCGCGGCAGCCGCGCGGCGACGAACTCCCGCAGCTCGGCCGGGTCGAGGCGGGCGGGGTCGGGGCCGTGCACGTACGCGACGAGCGCCTCGCCCCGCACGACGGTGACGGCGGCGGCGACCGCGGGATGCCCGGTGAGGGTGGCGTCGATCTCGCCGAGTTCGATGCGGAATCCGCGGAGCTTGACCTGATGGTCCACCCGCCCCACGAACTCCAGGGCGGCTCCGCCGCCGGTGTGTCCTTTGGGCTGCTCCGGCCGCCCAAAGGGCACACCGCTCCAGCGCACCAGGTCGCCCGTGCGGTACATGCGACCGCCGCCGAACGGGGACGCGACGAAGCGGCTCGCGGTCAGGCCCGGCATCCCGAGGTAGCCGCGGGCCAGGCCCGGCCCGGCGAGGTACAGCTCGCCGACCACGCCGACGGGCACGGGCCGCAGCCGCGGACCGAGCACGAGCGCGGTGACGCCGTCGAGGCCGGTGCCGATGGTCAGCCGCTCCCCCGGCACGAGCGGCGCGCTGGCGGTGGCGAGCACGGTGGTCTCGGTGGGCCCGTACACGTTGAGCATGGTCCGGCCGGGCGCCCACCGGGCCGCGGTCTCGGCCGGCCACGCCTCGCCGCCGACGGCGAGCACGCGCAGCGCGTCCAGGCCCGTGGGGTCCAGTTGCGCAGGCACGGCCGGGGTGGAGAACCAGTGCGTGATGCGCTCGGCGCGCAGCAGTTCCAGCAGGTCCTCGCCGCCGTACACGTCCGGCGGCGCGACGACGAGGGTGCCACCGGCCGCGGCCGCCATGAGGTATTCGAGCACCGACGCGTCGAACGTGGGCGACGCGAAGTGCAGCACCCGCGCCTGCGGGTCGAGGTCCATGCGGCGGCGCAGCGACGCGACGAGCGGCGCGAGCCCCCGGTGGGTGACGACGACCCCCTTCGGCGTGCCGGTCGAGCCGGAGGTGTAGACGAGGTAGGCGGTGTGGTCGGGCCGCAGCGGCCGCGTCCGGTCGGCGTCGGTGATCTCGCCCGACCGCGCGGATCCCGCGTCCGGGTCGACGAGTGCGACGCCGTCGGGCAGCGACGTACCGGGCCGGGCGACGACGTGCCGCACCCCGGCGTCGGCGAGGATCTGGGCGATCCGCACCGCGGGCTGCGCCGGGTCGACGGGCACGAACGCCGCCCCGGTCAGCGCGACGGCGGCCACCGCGCGCACCGAGTCCACCGACCGCGGCAGCAGAATCGCCACCCGATCCTCCGGGCCGAGACCGCGCTCGATCAGGTGCCACGCCAATGGTGTTGCGGCGGCGATCAACTCGACCGGCACGCCGCACGGCGCCGCGACCCGCAGCGGGTGCGCGGCGAGCAGCTCCGGCAACGTCGCGACCGGCCCGGGGTCTGCCAGGACGACCTCGGGAGCGCCGAGCTCGAGATCGCCGACGGGTGCCTGCGGCGCGGCGACGGCCGCGTCGAGCACCGCGTGCAGGCGGGCCACCGCGGCGGCGACCGTCGCGCGCTCGAACAGGGCACCGTCGTAGATCACCCGTCCGCACAGCGAGCCGTCGGGCAGCTCGCGCACCGCGATCTCCACGTCGAACCGGGCGCGGCCGGGCGGGATCTCCTCGGCGCGCACGGCCAGGCCGGGCAGCGCGAGGTCGGGCACGGCGACGTTGTCGTAGGCGAGCATCACCTGGAACGGCGCGAAGCCGAGCGCGTCGACGACGCAGTCGAACGGCACCGTCGCGTGCGCGTAGGCGTCGAGGTCCGCGCGACGGGCGGCGGCGAGCAGCTCGGTGAACGACGCGGCCGGGTCCACGTCGAGCCGCAGCGCGACGGTGCCGACGAACATGCCGACGAGACGCTCGAGGTCGGGGTGCTCGCGGCCGGCAGTGCCGGAGCCGACGGCGACGTCGCGCCCCCCGGTCCACGCCGACAGCCACACGGCGACGGCGGCGTGCACCGCCATGAACGCGGTGGCGTCGTGCGCGGCGGCCAGGCGGCGCAGCGCCTCGAACCGCGCGGCGGGGACGGCGAATTCGAGCGACTCGGCCGGTCCGGGGCGGCCGGGGCGGGGACGGTCGGTGGGCAGCGTCGGCGCCTCGCCCAGCCCGGCGAGGGTGGTGGTCCAGTGCGCGAGTTCGCGGGCGGCGAGGCTGTCCGGGTCGTCCGCGTCGCCGAGCAGGGCGCGGTGCCAGCGGGCGTAGTCGGAGTACCGCAGCGGCAACGGCTCCCACCGCGGGCCGTGCCCGGCGGCGCGGGCGGCGTAGGCGGCGGCGAGGTCGAGGGTCAGCGGCACGAACGACGCGCCGTCCACGGCGATGTGGTGGGCGACGACGGCGAGCACGTGCCGGTCCGGGCCCACGCGCAGCAGCCGCACCCGCAGCGGGATGCCGGTGGCGAGGTCGAACGGTGCGGCGGCCCACTCGGCGATCAGGGCGTCCACGTCGGCCGGGTCGACGGGTTCGACGTCGAGGGCGGGCAGCACCTCGGCCACGGGCCGGACCCGTTGCCGCGGGCCGGGTTCGGTGTAGACGGTGCGCAGGATCTCGTGCCGGTCGAGGACGTCGCCGAGCGCGGCGCGCAGCGCGGCCACGTCGAGGGTGCCGTCGAGGTGCAGCGCGAACGGCAGGTGGTAGGCGGCGGTGTCGCCCTGCGCGAGCAGCCACAGCCGTCGCTGGGCGGGGGCGAGCGGCGCGGGCGTGTCGTCGTCCGAGCGGGTGGGCGCGGGCATCGCGGCGGCCGGTCCGGCGTCGACGGCCGCGGCGAGTCCGGCGACGGTGGGATGGTCGAACACGTCGCGCAGGTGTACGTCGCGGCCGAGCGCGGCCCCGAGCCGCGCCGCGAGCTGTGCCGCGCCGAGCGAATGCCCGCCGAGGGCGAAGAAGTTCGCGTTCGCCCCCACCCGGTCGACGCCGACGATCTCGCACATCAGCTGCGCGACGAGCGCCTCGGTCGGGCCGGTCGGCGGGCGCGAGCCGGTGGCCGTGTCGACAGCCGGGGCGGGCAGGGCGCGACGGTCGATCTTGCCGCCCGGGGTGAGCGGCAGCGCGTCGAGCACGGTGACCGTCGCGGGCCGCAGGTAGGCGGGCAGGCGCTCGGCGAGGCGGACGTGCACGTCGTCGGGCTCGACGTCGCCGACGACGTAGGCCGCGAGCGTGTCGCCGCGGACGACGACGGCCGCGCTCGCGACGTCGCCGAGACCCGTGAGCGCCGCCTCGACCTCGCCGGGTTCGATGCGGTAGCCGCGAATCTTCACCTGCCGGTCGGCGCGCCCGACGAACTCCAGGACGTCCCCGCCGCCCGTGCGCGTTTCTGGTAGCTCCGACGACCAGAAACGCGCACGGCTCCAGCGCACCAGGTCTCCTGTGCGGTACATGCGACCGAACGGCGACGCGACGAACCGGGCCGCGGTCAGCGCCGGGTCGCCGAGGTAACCGCGGGCGACGGCCGGCCCACCCAGGTACAGCTCGCCGACCGCGCCGACGGGCACCGGGTGCAGCCGCGCGTCGAGCACGACGGCCGTCACGCCGTGGACGGGTGCGCCGATGGGCACTCCCCCGCCCGGCCGCAGCGGCTCGCTGAGCGTGGCGAGGACGGTGGCCTCGGTGGGCCCGTAGGCGTTGAGCATCGTGCGCCCGCGCGACCACCGGTCGGCGACGTCGACCGCCAGGGCCTCGCCGCCCGCGTCGAGCATCCGCAGCGCCGGCAGGTCGGCCTCGGGCGTGACGGCCAGGACGGCGGGCGCGGTGATCGCGTGGGTGACGGCCTGCTCGCGCAGCAGCGCGGTCAGGTCCGGTCCGCCGACCACGTCGGGCGGGCAGACCACCAGGGTGGCGCCGGCGTCGAAGCACAGCAGCAGTTCCTGCAGCGACGCGTCGAAACTCGGGGCGGCCAGGTGCAGCACGCGCGACGCGGCGTCGGCCGGGTACCGCTCCCGCAACGTCGCGACGAGTCCGGCGAGACCGCGGTGGCCGACGGCGACGGCCTTGGGGGTGCCCGTGGAGCCGGACGTGTGGATCACCCACGCGAGGTGGTCGGGGTGCAGCGGACGCAGCCGTTCGCCCGCGTCGAACGGCGCCGGCGACACCTCGCCGCCCGCCGGATCCACGCGGGTCACGCCGTCGGGCAGGGCGACGTCGTCGCCGCACACCGCGACGAGCACGTCGCGCAGCAGTTCGGCGAGCCGCAGCGCCGGGGTGCCCGGATCGATCGGGGTGTAGGCGGCGCCGGCCTTGGCGACGGCCCACAGCGCGACCACCGCGCCGGCCGAGCGCGGCAGCAGCACCGCGACCCGGTCGTCGGGTCCCGCGCCGCACGCAATCAGCCTGCGCGCGAACGCAGTTGAACGCTCGTCCAGTTCTCGGTAGGTCAGCGCGACGGCGCCGTCGCGCACGGCGACGCGGTCCGAGCCGGCGTGCGCGGTGAGCACGTCGGGCAGCAGGCGTACGTCCTCGACGTGCGGGCCACGCGCGGGGACGAGGCCGGCGAGTTCGCCGGGCGCCGCGAGCGGCAGGTCGCCCACCGCCCGGTCGGCCGACCGCGCGAACGCGCCGAGGAAGTCCAGGAACCGCCGGTGGTGCCGGGCGAGCGTCTCGTCGCCGTACCGGCGCGGGTTGGCCTCGAAGTCCACCCGCGTGCTGCGCCCGGCGATCCCGGCGTACACATTCACCGACAGGTCGTCGACCGGGCCGGTGGAGAGCAGGTTGTACTCGCCGGTGATGTCGCCGTACGCGTACTCCGGGTTGAACATCATCAGGTTCACCACGGGCCCGAACGCGCTGCGGGTCTCCCGGTGATCGCCCACGGCGTGCAGGTCGCGCAGCATGTCCTCGTAGCGGTACCGCTGGTGCCGCAGCGCCCCGGTCAGCTCCACCTGCACGCGCCGCACCAGCTCGGCGACGGTGACGCCGGGTTCCACGCGGACCCGCAGCGGCACGATGTTCGAGATCGAGCCGGCCGAGCGGCGCAGCGGTGCGGTGGTGCGCGCCGAGACCGGCAGGCTCAGCGCGACGTCCGTGGTGCCGGTCATGCGGGCCAGGTAGGCGGCGAAGGCGGCGACGACGATCGGCACGTCGGTGGAGTTGGCGTCGCGGGCCAGCTCGGCCACGGCGTCGGTCACCTCGGCGGTGAGTGCCGCACCGACGTGTCGGCACGGCATCGAGGGGGCGGCGGAACCGGCGGCGAGCGTGACGGGCGGCGGCAGGTCCACCAGGCGCTGCCTCCAATGCTCGCGGTCAGTGGCCTGCCGGGTGCTGCCGACGTAGGCGAGCTCGTGTTCGGCGATCTGCTCGAGGCTCATCGCCGCGAGCGGCGCCGGCGCCTCCCCGCGCGCCCACGCCGTGTACAGCTCCGCGCTGCGGCCGAGCATCACCATGCCGCCGTGCCCGTCGAGGGCGAGGTGGTGGATGTAGGTGAAGAGGTAGAAGTGCTCGTCGGCGAGCTGGATCAGCGTGGTGACGATGAGCCGGTCGTGCAGCGGGTCGAGCGGACGGGTGTAGGTCTCGTCCATCCACCGTCGCGCCTCGGCCTCGGGGTCGTCGTGGCCGCGCAGGTCCAGGTAGCCGGGGTAGTCGTCGACGTCGGGGATCACCCGTTGCCGCGGCTCGCCGTCGACCATTTCGAGGAACAGCGTGCCGGATTCGACCTCGCGGGCGGCCTGGTTGCAGGCCGCGCGGATCAGGTCCGCGTCGAGCGGGCCGTGCAGGTCCAGGTACTGGGCGATGGTGAACGGGACGTCCGGGGTGAGCTGCTGAGCAAACCACAGTCCACGCTGACTCGTGGACATGGCAAAAGACGGCACCGCACCCCCTCGTTTTCCCTCGAGACCGACGGGCGTGCAGTGGAACCCCTCGATCGACCACGGCGTGGACGCCTCCCTGCATCCATCACCGTCGAATACATCGACCCTAACGATCCCGAGCGTTACTCACCACTCGAACCGACCATCCGACCGGTTTCTCGGATATGGTCGCCGCGGAGGAATCGAAGGGGGTTTGACCGCGTGAACGATGTTACCGACGAGTCACTTTCGCCGGAACCACGCCGGCGCAAGGTGCGCCGACGCAAGACCGACGAGCAGATCGCCGCCGAGCGCCACAAGCGCCGGACCATCGCGATCGGTTGCACCGCAGGAGCGGTCGTCGTCGTCGGCCTCGGCACCTGGCTGGCTTACGAAGGGCTGCAGGCGAAGTCGAGCCTCGAGCAGGCCCGGGAGTATGCCACCAGTTCGAAAGAGGCTCTGCTGGCGGGTGATACCGAGACGGCCCTGCGCACCGCCGGCGACGCCGACAATTACGCGAATCAGGCCCAGGACTCCACCCACTCGCTGCCGTGGAGCATCGCCGCGGCCATCCCCTGGCTCGGCAGCCCCTTCGCCTCGAGCCAGCAGATGAGCGACGTTGTGACAGGCCTCACATCGGATGTTCTGGTGCCAGCCGTGGACGCCGGCTCGGCGGTCTCCCCCGATCAGCTGATCCTCGACGGCGCCCGCATCAACCTCGCCGCACTGCGCGATGCCGCCCCCGTCCTCGAGACCACCGCGGCGGCGGCGGCCGAACTGGACGCGCGCGCGCAGGACATCGACGGCACCTACCTCGGCCTGATCGACGACGCCCGCGTCCAATTGCAGCACCAGACAGCCGAGTTGTCCGGTTTGCTCCACAACACTTCCCTCGCGGCCGAGATCGCGCCGGCCATGCTGGGCGCCGACGGGCCGCGCAGCTACTTCATCGGCTTCCAGACCAACGCGGAGGCCCGGGGCACGGGCGGCCTGCTCGGCGGGTTTGGCATCGTCCGCGCGGCCGACGGCGCGGTGCGCGTGGACGACCTGGCGAGCAACCGGGAACTGCGCACGAACTACCAGCCCATCGACCTGGGACCGGACTTCGCCCGCACCTACGGGCACAGCCGGCCGACGGTCGACTTCCGCAACAGCAACGTCAGCTCCCATTTCCCGTACGCGGCGCAGATCTGGCAGTCGCTGTGGCGGCAGGAGTCGGGCGAGCGCGTCGACGGCGCGGTGGCCACGGATCCGGTGGCGCTCAGCTACGTCCTCGAGGTGGTCGGGCCGGTGACGTTGCCGGGCGGGGAGAAGATCACGGCCGACAACGTCGTCGAACTGACCGAATCCACGGCGTACTCGCGTTTCGGCGACAACCAGGCGGCCCGCAAGCAATACCTGGAACGGGTGGCATCGGCGGTCGTCCAGAAGATGACGGGCAGCATCAGCCGCCCCCAGGCCCTGCTGGAAGCCCTCGGCCGCGCGGCGAGCGAAGGGCGGCTCGCCGTGTGGAGCGCCAACCCGCACGAGCAGGCGGTTCTTGCGGGAACACCGCTCGGCCACACGGTTCCCGAGGATCCCGCCCCGTACGCGGGCGTGGTCGTCAACAATCTCGGTGGCAACAAGCTGGACTACTACCTGCGACGCGAGATCGAGTACACCGCCGGCTCCTGCGACGGCGATACCCGGAACTCCACGATCACGGTCCTGCTGAGCAACGACCTGCCGGCCGGTGACTACACCGATTACGTGGCAGGCATGTTCGACAACCCGGTGGGTGCTCCGTTCGGTTCCAATCTCACGGACTTGTCGCTGGTCGCCACCCAGGGCGCAAAGCTCGACAAGGTAACGGTGAACGGGACAGCGGCCATGAGCTTCACAGGCAAGGAACTGGGCCACCCGGTGTACAGCGTCCAGCTCCCGGTTCCCCGCGGCGAGACCGCCGAGATCGTCTTCGAGCTGACGGAACCTGTCGTCGAGGGAGAGGCACGCATCCCGGTCCAGCCACTCGTCGACGAGCCGGAATTCAGCGTGGAGGTGCCCGCCTGCGGCTAGGACCGGGCGGGCGGCCTCACAGCCACCGACCCGGCCCACCTCGCTTGTAGCGGCGGTAGGACGCCCAGAAACCCCATGCTGCGATTCCGAATCCGACGAACGACAGGAGATCGGATTCGGTGAGACCGTGGCCCGGGTTGAATACGTACAGCACCCGGCCCTCGAGCGGTCCGCTGAGCGCGAGCCACAGAAACGATGCCACTGCGACGGCTGTGCTCGACAGAGCATTCGGTCGAGCCAGGCACCATGCGGAGGCGGCGAAGAGCGAACACATGAAGACCAGGGCTTGGAAGATTTCCGGACTGACGATCTTGCACCCCTGATCTCACGTGGCGGCCGATTCGATGAGCTTCAACGGTACTGGCCGCGAGGAAGAACCTCGCGGTCAGCGCCTGTTCTATGCCCGGGATTACGTTCTCGGACGGGGTCGCTCGGTCACTTCTCGAGCACCGATTCTCCCGCCTCGCGATAGGTAGTCTCGGTGGCGTCCTTCTGCGGTCGCCACCAGTGCTCGTGGGTGCGGTACCAGTCGATGGTCGCGGCCAGGCCCTCGCGGAAGTCCCGGTAGCGGGGGGTCCAGCCGAGCTCGGTGCGCAGGCGGGTGGCGTCGATGGCGTAGCGCAGGTCGTGGCCGGGGCGGTCGGTGACGAAGTCGAAGTCGCCCCGGTCCTTACCGCACAGCTCGAGGATGGTCTCGACGACGGTGCGGTTGTTCGTCTCGCCGTCCGCGCCGATCAGATAGGTCTGGCCGATCTCGCCCTTGTCGATGATCGTCCACACCGCCCGGTTGTGGTCGTCGACGTGGATCCAGTCCCGCACGTTCGCCCCGGTGCCGTACAGCTTGGGCCGGATCCCGTCGAGGACGTTGGTGATCTGCCGCGGGATGAACTTCTCCACGTGCTGATAGGGGCCGTAGTTGTTCGAGCAGTTCGAGATCGTCGCGGCCACCCCGAACGAGCGCACCCACGCGCGCACCAGCAGGTCCGAGCCGGCCTTGGTCGACGAGTACGGGCTCGACGGGTTGTAGGCGGTGGCCTCGGTGAACCGGGCCGGATCGTCGAGCTCGAGATCGCCGTACACCTCGTCGGTGGAGATGTGGTGATACCGCACCGACTGCCGGCGCACCGCCTCGAGCAGGGTGAACGTGCCGATCAGGTTGGTCTGCACGAACGGCGACGGATCGGCCAGGGAGTTGTCGTTGTGCGACTCGGCGGCGAAGTGCACCACCAGATCCGACTCGGCGACCAGCGCGTCGACCAGGTCCGCGTCGGCGACGTCGCCGCGGACGAAGCGGATCTTCTCGGCGACCGGGTCGAGGGAGGCCGGGTTGCCGGCGTAGGTGAGCTTGTCGAGCACGGTCACCCGCGCCTCGGGGCGGTCGGCGACGGTCCGATGCACGAAGTTCGCACCGATGAAACCGGCACCGCCGGTGACGAGCAATCGCATTGAAATGGACCCTCCGTAATTTCGCCCCAACTCGCCGGTAGCGAACGACAATGAAAGACTGTGCCCCATGCGCGGAATCATTCTCGCCGGGGGGACCGGATCGCGGCTACATCCGATCACTCTTGGTCCGAGTAAGCAACTCGTACCGGTCTACGACAAGCCGATGATCTACTACCCGCTCTCGACCCTCATGCTCGCCGGGATCCGCGACATCCTGATCATCACCACCCCACACGATTCGGAGCAGTTTCAGCGCCTGCTCGGCGACGGGTCGCGCTACGGGGTGAACCTGACCTACCGGGTCCAGCCGGAGCCGAACGGGCTCGCCCAGGCGTTCGTGCTCGGCGCCGAGCACATCGGTAGTGAGTCCGCGGCCCTCGTGTTGGGGGACAACATCTTCTATGGACCCGGAATCGGATCGCAACTGAGCCGATTCAGCAACATCGACGGCGGCGCAGTGTTCGCCTACCGCGTCTCCGATCCCAGGGCCTACGGTGTCATCGAATTCGATGACACCGGACGAGCATTCTCCTTGGAGGAGAAGCCGGCCACCCCGAAGTCGAACTTCGCGGTGCCCGGGTTGTACTTCTACGACAACGACGTCGTCGCCATCGCCCGCGGCCTGCGCCCGTCGGACCGCGGCGAATACGAGATCACCGACATCAACCGCATCTACCTCGAGGCCGGCCGGCTCCAGGTCGAGGTCCTGCCGCGCGGCACCGCCTGGCTCGACACCGGCACCTTCGACTCGCTGCTCGACGCCGGCAACTACGTCCGTACCATCGAACAACGCCAGGGCCTGAAGATCGGCGCCCCCGAGGAGGTCGCGTGGCGGCGCGGCTTCATCACCGACGACGACCTGCGCGCCCTGGCCGCGCCGCTGGTCAAATCCGGCTACGGCAGCTACCTGCTCGACCTGCTCGACCGGGAAGGACACTGACGGTGCACTACCGCGAACTGAAGATCCCCGGCGCCTACGAGATCACCCCCCGACAGTTCGGCGACGACCGCGGCGTCTTCTACGAGTGGTTCAAACAGCCCACCTTCACCGACGCCGCCGGACGCGCCCTCGACCTCGCCCAGGCCAACTGCTCGGTCTCCGCCGCCGGGGTGCTGCGCGGCATCCACTACGCCGACGTCCCCCCCGGGCAGGCCAAGTACGTCACCTGCCCGGCCGGCGCGGTGCTCGACCCGAGTTGCACCAGATTAGTGTGCCAACTCCGTGCGGGGATTCGCGATGCCGAGGGAGTCGAGGATGTGTACGGCGTCGTCGGTGAGCGGATCGAAGGCGGTGTGCTCGTGGCCGGCGATCGTGACGGTGACTTCCTGCAGAGGTCGTAGGGTCCGCACGATCTTCCTGATCGACATCCCGGTCGCATCCTGCAGATAGCGGGAGATCGCCAACGCGGTGAACACGATGGTCAGGTGCGCCTCGATCGACTCCCGGGTGTGGCTGAAAATCGGGCGGGCCCGCAGATCCGTCTTCGACATCCGAAACGACTGCTCGACGTGCCACAGATCGTGGTACTTCTTCATCACTTCCCGCGGATTCATCAGCGAGACAGGCAGGTTGGTGACGTAGCCCTTCAGACCGAGGAGTGACCGCGCCCGGGCCAGAGCGTCGGTGTCGAGCGATTTGCCCTTCGTGGTGGTCTTGACGAACCGGGGCGTTCGGGCAGCGCGGGTGCCGTCGATGACCTCCCGGGCCCGGGTTTCCTGCGCGTTCAGGGTCTGGTTGTCCCGCACGGCACGCGTGGCCGAGTACGCCCAGATCGCCCGCCACGCCGACGTGTCGGCCGGCTCCCACACCGGCTCACCGCGGCGACCGATGTCGTTGACCGTGCTTTTGGCGTGCCGTGGGGTCACGGTGTCGATGATCTGTCCGTCGGTGAACACGTCTCCGTTCCAGTGGAAATGGCTGGCCAGATCCGCCGGCGCCTTCGTCACCCTCGAGCCGACGATGAACTTCAGTCCGGCCGCATCGAGATCCTTCAGGTTCGTCGCCGACAGCATCCCGGCGTCGGCGGCGATGACCATCTCCACCCAGTCGATACTGTGGCGGGCCTGGAACTGCCGCACGATGGGCACGATGGTGCGGGTCTCGGCGTGATTTCCTTCGAAACACCCGATCTCCAACGGAAATCCGGTGCGATCGACGAGCAGCCCGACGACGATCTGTCCCGAGTTGGCTCATTTGGTTAGTGCGTGAGTCCGGGTCCTGAAATTCGGTCGAGCAAGGCCTGCAGGTCGACGTCGACCTGCGGTGGGAAGGTGTGTCGGGTGCCGTTGATCGCGATGGTCGCCGACCGCAGCGGCCGCAGCAGTTTGACGACCTTGCCGATCGCGAGGCCGCTGCGCTCCTGCACCACCCGGGAGACGGCCAACGCCGTGAACACCACGGTCAGGTGTGCCTCGATCGCGTCGCGGGTGCGGTGGAAGATCGGCCGTGCCCGCAGGTCGGTCTTCGACATCCGGAACGACTGTTCGACATGCCACAACTCGTGGTACTTGGCGATGATCTCGCCCGGATCCATCAGGGAGACAGGAAGGTTGGTGACATAGCCTTTCAGTCCGACGAGCATCCTGGCTCGCTCCAGCGAGACGGTGTCCAGGCGCCGGCCCTTCGCGGTGACCGTCACGAACCGTGTGGACTTCGGGGCGGCGTCCCCGTCGACCACCGCCCGGGCGCGGGCTTCCTGCGCGTTGAGGGTCTTCTCGTCCCGAGCGGCGCGGCTGCGCGAATACTGCCACACCGCCCGCCACGCATTCGGATGCTCCGCCGGATCCCACACCGGTTCGGCGCGTTTGCGGGAGTTGTTGACCACCGAGCGCCCGTGCCGCGGTGTGATCGTGTCGATGACCTGACCGTCGGTGAACACGGTGCCGTTCCAATGAAAGTGCGAGGCGAGATCCCCGGGTGCCTTGGTGACACGCGAGCCGACGATGAACTTGAGCCCGGCCCGGTCCAAGGCAGCGAGATTCGCCGCCGACAGCATCCCGGCGTCGGCGGCGACGACCATCTCGACCCCGCCGAGGTCGTGGCGGGCCTGGAACTGCCGCACGATCGGCACGATCGTGTGGGTTTCGGCCGAGTTGCCTTCGTAGCCCCCGATCTCGAGCGGGAAACCGGTCCGATCCACCAGCAGCCCGACGACGATCTGCGGGTCGACCCGACGTTCCTTCGAGTACCCGACTTTCCGCAGGTCATCTTCCTTTTCGGCCTCGAAGTACAAGGTCGTCACGTCGTACAACAACAGGCTCAGACCGCCGGTTTCGGCGGCATGGACGAAGCACTGTTCGGCGATGCGATCCCGGTAGTGACCGGTGATGACCTGCTTCAGGTGGCGCTTGATCGTGGCGTAGCTCGGTGGATCCGCCCCGAGGTCCTGCAGGACCCGGCCGGCGTCGAGCTTCGAGCCGGGTTCGACGATCCGGGCGATCACCAGGTCCCGGAACACCGTGTCGCCGAGGATGCCGAAGCCGAGCTGGTCGTAGACGTCGGTCAGTACCTGGCGCAGCAGCACCGACCCGGTCGATTCCGTCCGTCCCGGCGCGTCCACCTGCACGGGTCCGGGTATGGGCTCGAGCAGGGCACTCTGCCCGCCGGCCAGGGGCTTTTCGACCGGGAACTGGGGCGTGACGCCGAGGTCGAGGGTCTGCTGATCGGGTTCGAGCCAGGTCCGGGCCCGTTCGAGCAGCATGCCGAGTTCGACGTCGGTGTGGGCGGAGCCGATGTGCTTGACGATCTCCTGCCGGCCACCCACGTAGCGGGCGATCTGCACGGCCGTGGCCCCGGACTTGGTGCGCACCTTCCTGACAAACACCACTCGCCGAGCCTAGAACCAGCGCCGTTAGTGCGTGAAATCAGACCGATCCCGACGAGAACCCGCAGCTCACAGACGTGAGCCGTCGATCATCCCGAAAACGTGAGCCAACTCGGGACGCACCGTCTCTACCTGCACAGATACGCGGGACCACCCCGAGAACCGGCTCACCTGGTGCAACTCAGGCTCGACGTCGTCGTCGACCTGCGCGTCGGCTCGCCCACCTTCGGGCAGTGGGACGCGGTGCTGCTCGACGACGTCGACCGCCGCGCGATCTTCCTTCTAGATCCGATTCTACTTTGCTAGCGCCGATTCAACCCTCTGCCCTGGTGAACCTGGTTCAAATAACAACACATCACGAACCCAAGGCGGTCTTAAAATCCCGAGATCCGATACGAGCCTGCGGGTTGAGACGCTGACCTTCCAAACCGCCAGAGTGGAACCCATTCGCACAACCGCTTACCTCAAGTCTGCACAGCCTGATCGTAGCCAGCAAGAACGCAATCAGCACCCACAGCCACGGTCGCCCAAACGCATTATTGAACTGCATCACTCCAGGTAGGAGGGCTAGTGCAACCCACGGCCCCCATACAGTAGGGACGCCGAAACCTGCCCCCACTCGCCGTGGCAAATACCACGAGACCATCCACGCCCATACCAAGAAAAATACCAAGCCTCCGACGCCGAACTTCCAGTAGAAATCAAACGACAGGACATTACTCGTCGTCGGAACCACTCGATTACGCACCACGTCGAACACTTTCACAAACTCAGAGCCAAACGGAGAGAAATCACCACCGTTCGCAAGCCTGATTGCAAAGATGTCCAACTGGCGCGTATCAAGGGACGTTATCTGACGAACCCTCTGCCCCGCACTCACCGATCTGTAAACGAAAAGTCCGGAGAACACGCTGAAGCCAGCAACGAGTGCGAGCGCAGCAGGTTTTGCCCAACGCCTGAGGGCCGGAATTGATACTAATGCCAAGCTCACAGCAATCATCAACGCCGACCGAGTGAAGATTGCCAGAACCAACGCAGCGAGCAAGACAGAGCACCACCGCAGTCCCATCGCCACCGCGCCAGCGAGAATCAGCACCGAAAAAAGTGCCACCCAGGTCGGCTCATTGAATAGCAGTACCGGACGCGGCAGACCAAAAAGTCGGACCCCCATGCTGGCGCTACGCGCCGGAAAAAGGGCCACCTGGATCAGACACCCCAGGGCTAGCGCAACTGTCACCACACGAACGACCGTCCTGAGCTGAGAAGACGAAAGCGAGCAAAACAACCCATACGCCAGCAGGAACAGCGCGCCATTCGCAAAGAGCTGAAGGAAATACCCCGTACGGCTACCCGAACCGAACAACATAACCGCCGGCATACCAACTGCCACGCCGACTACCAGCAACAAGAAGACGGAACCAAACAGCGGCCGAGCACCGCGAGTCCCCATAACAATCATCGGGAACATTATGAAGCACAAGATGTGAGCAAAATAGAACGAATACCCGCCATATCCAATGACCACTCGTTCAGTCGTACTTCCCACAATGAGAAGAACGCATAATGTCACATTCAGGCCACTTACAGGACTGGCACGAGAGAAATCTCCATTAGACGACCTGGCCCAATCTAACGTTCTGGTAGTCATCGTCATAAGTTCACCTGCCCGCCGACTCAGATCTACGTCCTAAACTGCGAGTCGGGTACACACTCGAATCAAGGTTTTGAACGAGGAAATCTTCCGGGTCTCCGAAAGAGCTCGGATATTTCCACACTGAATCGCCATTCATTCCCACGCGTAAGGATTCAAGCTTCTGCAGGTCACCGACCACTTCAACCGAATTTCCCGCAATCAGCCCAGCTAAGCCAGGGTGAAATCTCATTGTGAAGACGGTTCCGCACTCCATCAATCGCCGAAACGGCGCTGTGCAGCTTCTCCATCCGCCAATAAACCTCAAGGCTTCAGTGTCACCGCCCATGTCCGCGTAAACAGAAGCCAAGTCCTTCAGGACCGCACCGTCACTCCAATGAAACTCGAACAGTTCTAACCTCAGGCCATTGCGGCTCCAATCCACCATCCGAACCGCAATAGCACGAAGGTCCTCCTGCCGAAGCGTCTCCTGCGAGTCTCTAGCACGCTCAAAACTCGGCCACCGATACCTATCCAGTAGCACGATGCCAACGGTTCTTGGACGGCGCTTACAAGCCGGTGCCATATGATAAAAGAGACTACTGGCGGGGTCACGTACAAGGACGGCATCTATGCCATTAGCCGCCAGCACATCCACACTCTTCTGATCGCGCACAGAAATCCCTCTTGCCATCGAAAGCGCCTTACAAACTCCTCGGGAAACCCACCTATCCGAATAAAGTACAGGCGACACGCCGATACCGTGCACCAGAACGGTGTAGCCCAGGATCCTTGCTATGAGAAGCTTGCCGCAATATTCCAACACCAACCGATGAACATTGACATCGTCCATCTTTCCCTCAAGCAACCCTCCGCCCCCCAGGATCGCCACATCGAGACTCGATCCAGCACGCGGAATCGATCTCCAGGTCTCGATCAACCCCGCGAACCCGTCACCGCAGAAGTGCATTTGAGCTCCAGGAACGTCCGCCTCAAGGAGGTCAAAATCAGGCCTCCTACCGATCACTCTCACGGAGTCAAAATTCAGCGCACGAGCAGACTCGACAATACTCACAGCAACAATATCGTCGCCAAAGTTCGAATTTCCATATGCACCAATCAGCACCAGCGATCGCCGCGGTGCAGGGGTATCTGCACTAGATTTGCGCGAGCCCGTTCGGCGTTTACTAATCATGAAGGCGCCAGGCCTGGTCCAGGAAAGGGCGATGCAAAACAGCGCCAATGAAAAAACACGGATTCTACGCACGATGTCAGTGACGAGTGAGGACATCGAATACTCCGTCCAGCAGTGAAAGAAGATTGTTCTCCTCAAGCCGAAGTGGGGTAAATTGACCACTCCATGAATACTCCTCCATCCGCGCAATCAAACCATGAACTGCATTCTGGTCTGGGACGCTCCCAACGGCCTTCGTGATAGATTCCGAAATAAGTCTAGGATCACGAACATCCATTGTAATGCCATAGCCGCCGTAGAAGGGGCTTCCGTAGCACACAACAGGCTTTCCTAACTTGAGAGCTTCGAATCCAAGCGTCGAGGCAAGCGTGAATACCACATCACAGCCATTGATCGCATCCACATAGCTTGTTTGCGGATTCAGGAATCCGATGTTCGGAATATCTCTGATCTCTCGCAATAACAGTTGATGGTGCGCCTCAAGGTGATGAGGATGGGGCTTTATCCAGAGCCGATAGCCCGGCGGCAGTGTCGAAGCGACGTACTTCAAGAGGTGCACCTGAGGCACGGCATGTCGTTCGCGAACGGCAACCTGAAAGTCTCGCTCGTCGTGCATCGGATATAGCACATTCACGCCATCCGCCTCTCCAAAAGTCGCCGGCGAAGGAATACGCGACAGAATGGCGGACTTTACACCGCTTATCGACTTGCGCTCATACCAAGTTCGCGGGTAAATTCCTGCATCGCGAATCTTAGTTTCGTAAAGACGAACAAGGGCGTCCCATTTCGAGTCCTGTAGATGGCTTCTGAACGTAGCCCGCGAGACCGCCGCTGCTCGACTCACCCTCGAAGCGCTGCCCGACGGCTTGTAGCCGACCTCCCCCGGAGGTGGAACAAAGGGCGCCGACATCGAAGGGAGTAGCACGAAGCGCTCATCAAGCGGAATAGCGTTAAAGTACAGTGAAACGCAATTGAAGTGCCTACCTAGGGCTTCGAACACAACTCGAGTCGTCTCACCTCCAACGGCAGAGACAATCACGTTCGGACCCCAACTCCGGAAGATGAATTCGCCCGTTGAAATTATTCGAAGTACGTGACGTCGCTTCGCAGCGGCCGTCGCGAAGTGCCAGTCCCGGTCAAAATCCGCCGCCATGCCAGGGTCCGGAAATCCGAGTTGAACCGCGAGCGAAGTATCGAATTGCGAGGTCGAAATATCCTTTGACATCGCGTGAATCGAATCAACGCCACATCCAGATAGCCTGGGAAGCCACGTCACAACGCGACATTCATACCCCTCTTCCCGCATACGTTCAGCCAAAAATCGATAGCCCTGAACTTCCGTTTCACCAACGGCGACAAACAACACCTTACGCTGTTGGACCATTTCACTTTCCTCCCCATGAGGCTCGGGACGACGCCCCCATGCGCAATGCGCGAGGGGCGCCATTATGTACTGGCACCGAACGACCTTCCCGCCGGGACGTGAACCACTGTTGCGAAGCCGCTATCACGAGATAGGATGTCGTTTGAACCAATGCATAGACGATCGTTTCGCTCGGCCGTGATATCGCAATGAACATAGCTGCTATTGCAGTTACTGCAATAAACTGCGTCGAGAGCGCTCCTAACGTGCCGACCGCCAATGATCGTTGACGCCAAGAGGAAAGATATAGCCGCGCGATTGCCCCGAGTAAGAGCACCAGCGATATTTCGATGGAGAACGAATATCCGTCATTAGCGAACTCACCCAATACCGTCGGCAATAGAATCAGCGCCGGAATAGACACTGCGAGTAGACTTGCGGTTGACCATAGGAATGGACCGAGCGGGCGGGTGGCGCCATCCAATAGACGGTTCGCAGAGAAAGTAATAACAGTGACCGCAACTGTAAAAGCAGACTCGATAACCGTCGATGATATTGAGAACTCCGCCATGGCAGTTTCGCCGAGATTGAGGCCCAGCAAATATCGCACCACAAAAACTAGGAGCCACGGCCCTACCAATGTTGGAATCGTTCTAATCCCGTCTAAAAACAACCGCCGAGGGCGCCCATACACTGGAGGCAGTGAATTCACACGAGCGTCTGGTCCGGTTCGGTCCGAAAGCCGCCAAGCTCCGGCCATGACGAGACCTGCCGATAGGAAACACCCCGCAGCCCAAGAAATCAATATTGCCGGCACGCTGGACCAGTTCATAAGATAAGGAATGCACATCGTCCATGTCAGAGCCGAGTTCACCCAAAGCAAGGATGCAGCTGCGGTCGCACGGTACCCAGCCCCGAGTAGGAGCTGGGAGGAAAATATCGCGCACCCAATTCCGTGGCAGACAATTGCTACCGCAAATGCCGAGATTGCCAGTTCCGTACTTGATTTCACGAACGGGCGGAGGACTGCGTACAATCCCACAACGGTCGGCAAGAAGGTGAGACCGCACGCCGTCAATCCTCGGATTATTCCAAAGTGGATATACTGTGTGCCGCTGTTTCTAACGATCTTCTGTAGATGAAGCGGAATGCCAAGGATGACCACCATTGGAAGCAGGCTTGAGACGGTCGTCAGCAGGTTAAGCAGCCCGTACTGTTCGGGTTCCAGCAGCCTGACCATCATGACAAACCGCACGGCAGTGAGCACCGCTAGGATCGACGCACTTCCCACGGACACAAGCAGCGGCCGCTTCCCTGTCTCCATACTGAGAACCCAGGGGGGCGCGACTAGGCGAGATGTCGCCATCACCCGAATACCAGGATTTTCGCGAGGTGGTCGCGCTCCCTCAGTCTTCACGTCGAGTCCCTCCAATCTGCAACGACGGGGTTACGAAGGCTGAATGAAGAGTTGCCCCATGGAAGATGACTCAGAGTGGATCCCGGCTGCCATGAGTAGATCACCGAGCTCCCGGAGAGCCCCGTGGCCACCTCGCTTCTTGAGGACGTGGCGTGCAACCCGCACGACGTCCGGCGCGGCGTCCGCCACAGCAATCGGCCACCCTACGTAGTTCATACACGCCAGATCGTTCACATCATTTCCGACATATGCGACCTTCTGTGGAGGAATCCCCAGCGCACTAATCCACTCGATAACGGCCGGTAGTTTGTTGTCGACGCCCTGGCGTACGTCTACTCTCAACTTTTCCGCTCGTCGGGAGACCACGGGATTTCTTTCCTTGGACAGGATGAGAATCGGTAGGCCGGCGTCGCGCAACATACTGATACCCATTCCATCGGACCGACTGACCTTCACATGTTCGCGGCCGTCCTCGCAGACGTACGCGGTGTCGTCAGTATGGACCCCATCGAAGTCGGTAACCAGCGCCGCTATCCCGGACAGATCGCCGATACTGCTGGCGTCCAGGTGAGCAAGGGATTCGGCAATCCTAAGGTCCACTTCCGTATCAATCTCAATTGCCGTCCACTCCGGAACCTCAAAGCCGACCGTTCTATCCATGAATCGCTGCCGACGCCTTCGAAATTTCTCCGTCCTCATTACGTAGAACGCTCCGGTCTCGGCGTATTCAATTCCGAGATCCTGTCGACGCTTCCTTGGACCTCCGATATGGTTTACGCCGACAAGTGCGCCATCGTGTTCCCTCCAAATAAAGCGGTGAGATTCCGCGACTGATAGCACCGTATCTGCACCGTGCTCATGCAGCCTACCGATCGCGTCGTCAAGGTCATTCGCTCGAATGAACGGACTAGTGCACTGTACAAACACGGTCGTAGAGGGCAACAGGCAATTGCGCTGTTCTAACTCGTCCAACGCATGGAGGAGCGCTGCCTCTGAACTTGCAATGTCCGATGCCAGTTCTTGAGGACGCATGATGACGGTTGCACCTGATTGACGCGACACCGAGGCGATCTCTTCGTCATCAGTTGAGACAACTACAAGCTTGATGCTTGCTGTTGCATTACAGACGTCGACTGCACGGGCTACAAGTTCACGCCCGCCGATTCGACGAAGGTTCTTTCTTAGAATCCCTTTTGACCCGCCGCGAGCGGGGATGATGGCCACCGCCGATCCCGTAGCGATGGTGTGTCCATCCGAAATTCCGCCCATATCAACGCCTCGCTGCGTGCATGCCTGAAGTGGAGGCTGCGATCGCCGAGGCCAGTGTGGCTTCGTACGAGGCACATACCTGCTCCCAGCCAAAGGACTCCGCTGCTCGCCGTTGAGCTGCCTCGCCGTACGCTTCTTGGCGTACGTTGTTCTTCAGTAGGTTGAGGACCGCCGAGGCGATGTCGCTCGGGTTTGGGGAGCAAAATTCGCCTGCAGCGCCGAGCACATGCCTATTGAAGGGGGTGTCCCGCGCGACGATCGGCGCACCACACGCCATAGCCTGAACGAGTGCTGGATTCGTTCCACCTACGCTGTGGCCATGGAAGTAAGCCCCCGCGTTTCTCCATAACGAGAAGAGCCTCAGATCATCACTGACATGGCCCATCCAGCGAACTCGCGGGTTCGTGTCGACAAGGGCTTGAACCTCATCCTCGATCGCCCCGCCATACCCTGAGGACCCAACGATCACGACGTCATAATTGCGACTGATCTCACGCGCTGCCTCAAGGAACTCAGGCACCGTATTCTCCGGAACGAATCGTGCGACGAGCAGAGCATACGCACCTCTTTCAAGGCCGTCGACCGGACCGAGATCACCTACTACGTCGCCTCCGTACGGTATGTAAGTGCCACTTCGGCCAAAGTCGCGCTCCCAGCGTCGCTGAATTTCAGGCGAGTCGTAGACAAGGTGATCGGCAAACTTGGCAGTCATCGTCGCGCCAATCCGAAATATAGACTTTGCCGCGGCCCCCCATTTGGCTCGCTCCCACTCGATTCCATCCACATTGAGCACAGATGGGATATTCGCGGCTTTCAGCATCGGAAGCCAATAACCGTTGGCTACATTCATGATTAGCGCAACATCGGGTTTCCTAGCGAGTGCTGATGCGGTCGACGAGAGGCCATATGTCAGCGTACTGAGGGACTTGGTCTCGATGCCCCAGGTATTAAGTACATTCACTCGTGGATCCCGCTCAGAGGCCTTGGTGGCCGCCGCGGCCGCCCGTCCGTACACAGTCACCGACCATCCACTGCCGGCTAGGTAGGGAGCCAATCGCCGTACCAACGTTTCGAAGCCACCGTAATAGCTTGGGTATCCTCTTGTCCCGATGATTGCGACGGAACGGGTCACCATTTTCTCCTAGCGAGTATTGAAAATACGGTTATTATCGGAACGGACGTGGCTGGGCGAGCGAAGAAGGTCCACAATCGGGCGCCAGCTATCATCGACAGCCTTCACGTACGCCGCATGTGTTTGCGTATCGTGGTGGTTAGCTACAGCAGCTATCGTATGCGGCCAGGAATCGCTATTATTGACGAGACCCGGATAGTCTGCCCCTAGCAGTCTTGTCAAGAACTCCGTTCTTTCACCGACTACAGAAACTCCGCGTTCTACTGCCCGTACCGCGATGCCACTCTGCCAGTATTTCCGATACGGTATGACAACCACGTCACTGTCGTCCAGGGCACGGTCGAGATCGTCTTCACTCACAAAGCGATCGGTAACGCGCCAACCGTCAATATGAGGCCATCCACGTCCAATGATCTGGAGATCGTATTCCTCGGGCGAAAGAGTCTCGGCAATTTCGCGCAAAACGTCGACATTCCGCGAGGGTTTGAATTGTCCCAGCACGGAGACCACGCCCCGACGACCGGGCAATATTTCCCTCGCTGGCGGTGATGTACTCAGGACCGGGTGCAGTGCTATGCGAGGTCTAGTCCCTATAACCTGCACCGCCGCATTTGCGGCGCTTTCCGTGTGGCAGAGCCATTCGACGCGCATTGACCGTTTAGCGACAGCATTCCAGAATCGTCCGGTTAGGAATTGCCGGCGTATCGGGACCGGGTCGTGCGATATCTCAAGAATCCTAGATCGACTCCGTGACCATAACGACCCATCGAGCCATCCGAACGCTGGCCAGATCACGATAGTGGGTAGATCCGAACGTGAGATCTCCCGCGCCTGGCGGATATGCGACAATCCACGTACGACTATGCTCCGAGAAGAGTCAATTGGAACCCGACTGTCGACCTGCGTAACCTCGACCTGAAGCCTCGCCAGAGTGTCGGATAGTTCGGAGGCGTAGTGCGCCAGCGTCGTCGGTAGGCAATTGAAAACGCGAACCTTCATGGCGCTAGCCTGGTGGGTCATCTTCACTCCGACCGGTCGTGCCACCTTCAGACTGCGAAGGAGCTTTCGTTAACTGGGGTCCACTTGAGTTTCTTTCGGGTGGCGATCTCCACGTCCAGCAGTTCCTCCTCCTTGTAACGAAGCGAGGCCGAGACGTGCTTCAGATCCCGTTTTAGGCGCCGGAGCCCGTCGGGTTCAAGGGAAGCCGAGTGGTCTGTTCCCTTGGCGGTGCGGTCTAGGGTGAAATGGCGCTCAACGGTGGTCGCCCCAAGGGTCATGGCCGCAACATCGGCGGCTATTCCAAGGTGATGGCCAGAGAAGCCGACACCGGACAGCTCGGATCCGTACGTATCCTTTAGGCGCTTGACCTCCATCAGCGCGAGCTGATCAAAGGGAACCGGATATCCGGAAGTACACGCATACAACACGACATCGTCGATGCGGCCTTTCGCTCGCAAGAAGTCAACGATCCGTTCTTCCTCCTCCCTCGTGGTCATACCAAGAGAAATGTGGATTTTTCCGCCGTATTCATCAGTCAGCACAGAAAGGACGTCAAAGTTGAGGTTGGTCGCGGACGGAACCTTTATGAATTCGGGGTTGATACTTGCAACCTGCTTCGCCGACGGGACATCCCACACTGAAGTCGAGTAAACGACGCCTTCCTTCCTGCAGTGTTCAGCCAATTCAACGTGCTGTTCTATCGTGAATTCAAGAAACTCTCGGTGGGCACCATATGTCTCGCCGAAGCTGTGCATCGGATTCGGATGCGGCGCGTTGTACTCTTCCTCGGAGAAAAGAACCTTGTTGTCTCGCTTTTGAAATTTGACGGCATCAATCTCGCAGAAGTTTGCCGCGACGGAGATCATCTTCTTTGCGATCTCCAGGTCACCGGCATGATTGCAGCCGATTTCGGCAATGACGAATGGCACAATCGGATTTTGAGACACGACTACCTCCTGGCAGGTGTGGACATGCGCCCAGGTTATTGGAACGCGAACTGATTAATGTAGGTTGCGGCAGCGCTTGTTGTGGTATTCCACTTGATTCCGCATCGGCAAGTTGATCGATCGATGAGGACTCAGTAGGCGCCCTCACCGGCAATAACTGCCTTCACTGTCTTCGCGATTATCAATATATCGCTAACCATCGACCAGTTCTCGACATATGACAGGTCCAGGCGAACCGATTCGTCCCACGAAAGGTCCGAACGCCCACTCACCTGCCATAGCCCTGTCACGCCCGGCCTCACCAAAAGGCGCCGGCGTATCATGCCATCGTAGTTCTCAACCTCTCTACGCAGCGGAGGCCGAGGACCTACGACACTCATTTCCCGACGTACAACGTTGATGAATTGGGGGAGTTCGTCAATGCTATACCGGCGAATAAATCTGCCAACGCGCGTGATTCGCGGATCCTCCCGCATCTTGAAGAGAAGTCCGGCACCCTCGTTCTGCTTTATAAGAGCCGTTACTTGCTGGTCGGCGTCCATGACCATGGAGCGGAACTTGATCATGCCGAAGGGCTGACCGTCCAGACCAATACGTTCGGAACGGTAGAACACCGGTCCCTTGCTGTCCAACTTGATTGCCACGGCAACAACTGCGAAGACGGGAGCTAGCAAGAGGAGCGCAATGGTTGCGAAGATCAGATCAAATGCGCGCTTTCCGCTCCGCTTGGCGCCGTGGTAACTCGGCTTCTCCACGTGTATGAGGGGCAAGCCAGCAACGGGACGCATTTCCATGCGTGGGCCGGCGACGTCGACGACGCCGGTGGCAACCACGAGATCCGCCTCGTAGGGTTCGAGGTCCCAGACCAAGTCGCGGATTCCCTCGTGTCCGAGCGTTTCGGTTGCCGTCACGACGACCGTGTCCGCGCCCGACTCGGCCAGGGCGCCGACGACCGATCGTTCGTCGCCGTAGATGGCGATCCGGTTTCCCTCCACCTCGATGGACTCACCGCGAGCGCCGGCATAGCGCGGAACGCAGACACCGACAACCCGATAGCCATCGGAGGCCTCGCGCTGGAAGGTCCTCGTCATGAGGCGTACCGCGTGCTCCCCTCCAACCACGAGGACGGACGTCTGGAACTCGCCGCGGCTCCGCTTCTGTGCCACTACGCGGCGCCAGATCCATCGGCTGAAGATCAACATGATGAGCCCGGCCGGCAGAGCGATGGCGAGATAGCCCCGCGCCAAGTCGAGCTTGAAGACCAGCGACACAATCGCGACAGCACCGAAAAGCCTTAGTGTTCCAGCAATCACGCGCTGATATTCTTCGTATCCACTGCCGATGACACGGCGCGACCGCGTGCGGAAGAGTACGAGAGTCCCGATCCACGCAACGGCGAGGCAGGCCGACACGACGGCGTAGTTCAACTCACTGAACGATGTAGCCGCGAGCAAATCCGCCTCCCCGAAGCGCACGACGTGCGCAAGGACGACGGCCAACACGACGATGACATTGTCGGTCCAGAAGAGGCGCTCGACGTACGCGCTCTGCCACGACCATCGAGTGTGGCCGGAGCGGTCTCCGACCGGAAAGGCGTCGTGCCTCGCCGGCACTTCCCTGGTGGAGTCGACCGCGGCTTGCGCCCGGTCCGACTGACCCACTGCTGCTTTCATTCTGTTCCCTCCCCGAGCCCGATACGGGCGTGGTGCCCATATCGATGCGATCACCTCAGGCGGAACATGCGTATGCCTTCGACGGTATGCGAATACCTCCCCGTACCGCACACATCTCAAACCTGCGCTTGCCCTCGGTAAGGAACATCTTGGGGCATTCGGCAACGACTTGCATCTCGACGGGTACACGACTGGGACTTGCAATCACGCCCCTTGACCAGCGAAGTTTCACTACTTCTCAGTAACTTCTCAGCAAGTAGCAGGTCAAGCGGTATGTTCCAGCCAGAAGCGTTCCAGCTGTTCGAATGTGGGCGCTTCAGCGTTACGGTGTGAAACATCACATACCAACCGATGCCTCGCCCGGAAATGTGGACAGTTGGACGCACGACCAGTTTGTTCGAACGTGCAGACACTAGGCGGCATACGTTGATACAGAACCTGTAATTGCCGCGCAAGTTTTCGGATCCCGGGACGGCGGTTCCTATGCATATTCACCGGCATGCCGGTGCAGACCGGAACCGTGCAGGACGTCCGACGCCGGCGACATGACTTGACGTGGAGGAACCTTCGATGAACGTTCGGGGGCGTTCTCGTCCACAGCTCCGCCGTCGCATACAAGCAACTACGAATGTCGCGAATCTCGATCGATGAGTCTAAACTCTGCACAATCGCGCATTCCTGCGGCAACTCTCCCACACCGCGACAGTTCGGCGCGTACCTATTCCGACCGACATTCCTGATGGCGCGGGTACGTCCTACCGATGAGTATCCGATTTGCCCCAATCGAGAGACGAGGTGTCGCCATGGGCGAATTGATCGCCGAGAACCCGAGCGTCTTCAAGACTGCGGTCGTGCCGGCTGCCGGCATGGGCACGCGGTTCCTCCCCGCAACCAAGACGGTGCCCAAGGAGCTCCTGCCCGTCGTGGACACCCCCGGCATCGAACTGGTCGCCTCGGAGGCTGCCGAGTCGGGTGCGGGCCGCCTGGTCATCGTCACCGCGCCGGGCAAGGCCGGCGTTGTCGCGCACTTCGTCGAGGACCTGGTCCTCGAGAATCACCTGGCGGCGAAGGGCAAGCATCACCTGCTCGAAAAGGTGCGCAAGGCACCGAGATTGCTCGACGTCGAATCCGTCGTTCAAGCCGAGCCGCTCGGTCTCGGACATGCGGTTGGTTGCGCTGAGCAGGCCCTCGACGACGACGAGGACGCGATTGCGGTCCTCCTTCCCGACGATCTCGTCCAGCCCTGCGGCGTCCTCGAGGTCATGGCCCGTGTGCGTGCCGAGCGCGGCGGCAGCGTCCTGTGCGCCATCGACGTGCCGAAAGCCCAGGTCAGTTCGTACGGCGTCTTCGAAGTCCAGGAGGTTCCCGGCGTCGCGAACCCGGATGTGATGAAGGTTCTCGGCATGGTCGAGAAGCCGAAGCTCGAGGACGCGCCGTCCACCCTCGCCGCAGCCGGCCGTTACCTGCTCGACCGCGCGATCTTCGATGCGCTGCGCCGTGTAAAGCCCGGCGTGGGCGGGGAACTGCAGCTCACCGATGCCATCTCGCTGCTGACCGACGAGGGCCACCCTGTACACGTCGTCGTCCACCGCGGCTCGCGGCACGACCTCGGCAATCCCGGCGGTTACCTGCGTGCGTGCGTCGACTCGGCCCTGGCGAGCCCGGAGTACGGCCCGATGCTGCGATCCTGGCTGACGGACCGGCTCAAGCAGATCGATCCGGACGCTGCGACCGGCGCCCTGCAGTAGGACCTGGCCGCCGGCGGACGTGGTTACTCCGTCATCGGCCCATGCCGCGGTAGCGCCAGCCGTGGGAACGCCAGCGCTGCGCGTCGAGGCAGTTGCGCCCGTCCAGAACGGTGCGCGCCCGAACTGCTGCGCTGATCTCCTCCGGATCCAGTTCTTTGAAGTCTTGCCACTCGGTGAGTACCAGTACAGCGTCGGCACCTCGGCATGCCTCGGGGATGTCCGCCGCGTAGGTGAGGGTGGGGAACAGCCGTCGAGAGTTCTCCATTGCTTTCGGATCGAAGACCGTCACCGCTGCTCCCTGCAATTGGAGCTGTCCCGCCACGTTGAGAGCTGGGGAGTCCCGAACGTCGTCGGAGTCGGGCTTGAAGGCCGCGCCCAAGACTGCGATCCGGGCGCCCAGGAGCGATCCGCCGCAGGCTTCTTTCGTCATCTCGACCATCGTGGTGCGGCGCCCCATGTTGATGCCGTCCACCTCCCGGAGCAGGTGCAGAACGTTGTTGGCACCAAGCTCGCCGGCCCGCGCCATGAACGCCCGGATATCCTTCGGCAAGCACCCACCTCCGAATCCGAGGCCGGCATTGAGGAATCGCCGCCCGATCCGGGCGTCGTAGCCGAGCGCATCGGCCAGCTCGACCACATCTGCGCCACTCGCTTCGCAGACCTGTGCGACGGCGTTGATGAACGAGATCTTTGTTGCCAAGAATGCGTTCGCAGCAGCCTTCACGAGTTCGGCCGTGGCAATGTTCGTGACCAGGAAGGGCACGCCCTCCGCGATCTGGCATGCGTAGAAGTCACGCAGTGTCGCTTCGGCTCGCCCGCCGCGACTGGGGTCGACCCCGACGACCAGCCGATCCGGGGCGAGAGTGTCCTGTACCGCGTACCCCTCGCGAAGGAACTCGGGGTTCCACGCCACCTCGACGTCGTCGCCGGCCGGTGCGGCGCTCCTGGCACGCTCTGCCAGTTGCTCGGCTGTTCCGACCGGCACCGTCGACTTCCCGACGATCAGCGTCGGACGGGTCAGGAGCGGGGCGAGCGCGTCGACGACCGCATGCAGCTGGGACAGATCCGCGGCGAATTCGCCGCTCTTCTGTGGGGTGCCGACACCGATGAAGTGGATGTCCGCAAAGTCTGCCGCCTCGGCGTAGGACGTGGTGAAACGAAGCCGTCCGCATTCGAGGTTTCGTCGCAATACCTCGGAAAGGCCGGGCTCGAAGAAGGGCACCTCCCCTGCCTCCAGCTTCGCGATCTTCCCGGGGTCGATGTCGACGCCCAGGACGTCATGCCCCAGTTCTGCCATGCATGCGGCGTGAGTGGCGCCCAGGTATCCCGTGCCGAAGACTGTGCAACGCATTCTCCCAGAGGTACTCAGCGGGCGTGTTCAGCACACCGATGCACGCTGAGTACTGAACCAACAATGTGTGAAGAGTTGGCGCTGTCGGCCCACTCAGGTCGACTCCGACGGAACTGGCAGTGTTGCCGCGAACACCGTCGCGTGAGGACTCCTGGCCTGTACAACGAGTTCGGGGTCCGAGCCCGGAACCCACGCCGCTTCCCCCCGCTCGAGGTTCAGTATCTGATCGCTACACCGCAGCTGAGCTGATCCCTCCACGCAGAGCAGGATCCGTGACGCCGGGCCACCGAATGCAGCAGAGGTCGGTCTCGAAGTACCCGATAGATCCAATTCGGCGCGCACCAACTCGAACTCGCGCACCGGCGGTGCGTACAGGCATTCGTCCCTGTCGATGCGTGCACGTACCCATGGCACGTCCACCGATCCGAAGTCGAGCACGCGCAGCAGTTCCGGCACGTCCACGTGCTTGGACGTGAGCCCGCCGCGGAGCACGTTGTCCGAGTTCGCCATGATCTCCACGGCTGTGCCCCGCAGGTATGCGTGGAGGTTGCCCGCCGGCAGGAACAATGCGTCGCCCGGTTCCATGCTCACCCGGTTGAGCAGGAGCGACGCGATGACGCCCGGGTCCTCGGCGTAGGCCCGGCCTAGGTCGAGGGCGGTGCGTGCGGCAACGGTGAACTCGTCGTCCGAGCCGGCCCGCGCCGCCAGGTAGCGCTCGCACCCGGCCAGAACGGCGTCCGTCAACGCGACGAGAGACTTGGTCGGCAGCGTCATCCACGCGGTGAACAGGGCGCGCAGCCCCGTCGCGTCGAGGTGGTCGCCCAACTCCGACGCGTAGGGAGTCAGTTCGGGGACGCTCAGGTCACGAAGGAACTCGACCGTCTCGGTCGGGGCCCGAAAGCCGGCCAGCGCCTCGAAACGGCTCAGCGCCACGACCATCTCGGGCTTGTGGTTGTCGTCCCGATAGTTGCGGTGCGGTGCGCCCAATGGAATTCCGGCGTCGTTCTCCCGCGCGAACCCCTCCCGAGCCTGCGCCCGGCTCGGATGCGCCTGCAACGAGAGCGGCTGCTCGGCCGCGAGGACTTTCAACAGGAACGGCAGCCGGCCGTCGAATTCTCGGGCACATTCCGATCCGAGCTGGCCTTCGGGATCGCGAGCAATGAGATCGAGCAGAGACACGGTGGTGCCGTCTTCGTCCACCACGGCCGGGGCCGCCGGATGGGCACCGAGCCACAATTCGGCTTCGGGTTCCTCGGTGGGCGCAGGCCGGCCGGTCAGCTCGGCCAGCGCGGTGTGCGAACCCCACGAATAGTTGCGAACGGCCCCGCGAAGCGGATACATCGAGCTCCTCCCCGGAACCGGATCAGCTTGTCCTACATGTCTCTACACGTCGGTGGAGAACCGGACCCCGCCGTCCGGCAGGACGACTCCCGGCCACACCCGCGCGCCGCGTAGCAGTTCACAGCGGGCTCCGACCTCGGCGCCGTCGCCGATCACGGCGTCACGAACCAGAGCACGCGGCCCGATCCGGGCACCGAATCCCACGATCGAGCGCTCCACCACCGCTCCCGCGTCGATGCGTGCGCCGTCGAACACCGCGACTCCGTCGAGCCGGGCTCCGCCACCGACCACGACGTCGCGGCCGACCACGGTTCCGCCGATCAGCATCGCCCCGGGGGCGACGCGGGCTGTCGGGTGTATGCGGGCCTCGCCGCGCTCACCGTCGAGCGCCGGCAACGGCGCAATTCCCCGGACCAGGTCGGCCGAGCCCTTGACGAAGTCGTCCGGCGTCCCCATGTCACGCCAATACGCGGCGTCGACGTGGCCGAACACGCGGGCGCCGTCGACGAGCAGCGCCGGGAATACCTCCCGCTCCACCGAGACGGGACGTCCGGCCGGGATCTTCTCGATCCACTCGCGACGGAAGACGTAGCAGCCGGCGTTGATCTGATCGGTCGGCGGATCCTGTGTCTTCTCCAGGAACGCCGTGACCCGTCCGTCCGCGTCGGTGGGCACGCATCCGAAGGCGCGTGGATCGGCGACGCGCACCAGGTGCAGCGTCACGTCGGCGTGGTTGACCTCGTGCGTGTGCAGGATCTCGCGCAGGTCGCTGCCGCCGAGAACGTCGCCGTTGAACACCATGACGTTGTCGGAGCGCAGGTGGGGCAGCACGTTGCGGATGCCGCCGCCGGTGCCGAGCGGCTCGGTCTCGGTGACGTACTCGATCTCCAGCCCGATGCTCTCGCCGCTACCGAAGCACTCCTCGAACACCTCGGCCTTGAACGACGTACCGAGCACCACGTGGGTGATGCCCGCGCTCCTGATCCGCGCGAGCAGATGCGTCAGAAAGGGCAGTCCCGCCGTGGGCAGCATCGGTTTGGGCGCCGACAGCGTCAGGGGCCGCAGACGCGTTCCCTTGCCTCCCACCAGGACCACCGCATCGGTCACGGCTCCTCCGCCCATGTCCCTCCCCTATCGAGCGCGCGCCCGGCGCGACCGTGCGCGAATGCAACTGTCACTGCCGCGAAGCACGCGGCGGCGGCATCCCGGGTGGGATGCCGCCTGCGCGTGCCGAAGGTCAGCTCTGCGAGAGGTCCGGCAGCTGATCGCCGAAGAGATCGATCACGAGACCGATCAGCTCTTCGGGGGTGTCGATGACGTCGTCGGTCTCGGGCGCGGCGTCCGCCTGCGGAACGGTCCCCTCCGACTTGGTCGGGGCGGACTGCGCGGCCGGGGCCGCGGGTGCGGGAGCGGCGCCGTCGCCGGCGACGTTCACGACGATCGGGTTCTGGAACGGCGCGCCGGACTTCAGGCCGACGTTGTCCCACTGGGTGCCGGCGGCGTCCTGGCAACCCCAGTACACGTAGTAGGTGCCGGCCGCGATGGGCTGCGGGCCCTGGGAGACGGGTTGGCCGTCCTGGACGAAGGTGATGGCGGAGGTGCTGGTGTTCTCGACGGAGAACTTCGAGCCGGGCGCCTGTGCATCGGCGCGGCCCGACGGATCGGCGGCGTCGAGCCCGCTCTGCTTGGTCGACACATAGGTCACGCAGGTGACACCGCCGGCGACGTCCACCCCGGCGAAGTCGAAATCGACGGTGATCGAGCCGGGCGTGCCCGACGCCCCTACGGACGGGTTACCTGCCGCGACCGCGGTCCCCGGCACGCACAGCGCCAGCGCTCCCACCCCGACAACGGCCACAGCGGTCTTCTTCAGAACGGATTGCATCAAAGCTCCCTCGAATACGGCGTTTTCCGCGGAAGTCGCGGCATGCACTTCGACCCCCCGGTCGGAATGTTCCGAAACACCGTAACCCGAGGCGGCCTCAACTGCGAGTTGGTCGGTCTGTTTCGAGCGGCGCCGCCCGCGCCTACACGCCGCGCCTCCAATCTGCACTCTCGGTGTCGTTTCAGCGGACTATTCCAGTCCACGTCCGTCGCCGCGGACGAAACGATGGACTCGGTCGGCATCGTTCAGGGTTCGACGGATGGACATCGTCTTGCGCCTGGTGGTCCTGTGGGCAGCGCTGTCGGTGCTGATCGCGGTTGTGGCCGGTGATGCTGTCCGGCTCCGGGAGGAACGGTCCCGCCCGACGCGCGCCGGGATTGTGCACGAAGCTGCCGCGGCTCCCGGTCCCTACTCGGCCACGGTGAGGCGCGTCGACTCGGCAGCGCCGATCACCGCGCCCGACGTGGGAAGCGGAACGAGCGCGCACTGGCTGGACCCGGACGTGAGGGCACACAGCGCGGCGGGAAGAACGTAAGGAAGCAGATCGGTACTTCCGGTGTCCGCACTTGCGGTGGCCGGCACGGCGACCGTGATCGCGGCACAGCCCAGGATGCCGGCGAGAAGACGCTTCACGAAGACCTCGATTCGAAGAGGAAGGACCTGACGGTCCATTAAATCGGGCAAATCGCCAAAACATTACGTCTGCGAAATAGCGCTGCTCGAGAGATCGGTACCCGCCGTGCGCTCGCCGGGCTCCTATCCGTGCCCGGTTTGGTCCACCGGCGCCGCTGCGGAACGCAGGAAGCCAGCCGGCACGGTGTACTGATCCACGGGACCGATACCCGGATAGTCCACGGTGCGGCCCCACCCGCAGTGCTCGGCCCTCGACGTCACGGCGTAGGAGCTCGCTCCCGCGAGAAGAAGACCGGAACCACGAGAACGACGATCAGGCCCACCCCGGCCAGGACAGCAGACCACGCATTCAAACGACCTTCCCGCTCCTCGAATTCGACACTCTGTTGCGCGGATTCCGCTATCGCCTTGTTTCTCTCGAGAACCGACCGCCGAAATTCGTCCACTTGGATGAGGAACAGTTCGACCGCTCGGGGTTGCAGATCCGGGTCTGTCGCGGCCGGCACGGCCGGTGGGGTGGGCATGGCAGGAACTTCGGGAGGGCGCGGACTGCTGACGAAGGGTGCGACGATGAAGACGAGTCCCACCGCCAGACTGAGCACACTCGCTTGAATGAAGTACCGCCGCTGCCCCGTCGCTCGATTGACCCACTCCATGAAGAAGATCAACCTCTGCATCTGGTGATTGTGCAGGGTGCCCGTCGGAGGGTGCAGCGTCGAGCGACTCGCAGGCATGAGGAAGGCCAGATAGAACCCGGAAAAGGCGACGGCCATACCCAGAAAGAGCGGGGCAAAGACCCCGCGCAGGGGTAGCGAATTATCGGTCACCGAAAACGACACACCCAACACGCCGATATAGATGGTTCCGATGGCAGCGGCGGCGGTCTGCACGAACTTCGCACTGTCTCGACTTCGCTCGAAACCGCCCTTCGATGCGTCGTACAGGTTCTCCTGGAACAGCTTCCGCAGTTCGTACTCGGCAGCCCAGCCGGCCATCTGAAAGTCGGTCGTCGCCTTGTCGAGCGCGGCGCTGCGCTCCGCCTCCTCCGCACGCTCCGCCTCCAGCCGGAGTCTCTCGAGTTCCTGCGAGCGCCTCGCGGCAGGGCTCCACATTCGCACCAGTGCGACCGCGGATCTCAATCCGCGTCCTCGGGCGACTTGGACGGCATCACGTAGCTGTCCGGAATTCCCCACGCCCGCCCCTGGCAGTGCATATGCACGTCGCCTTGGAACTCCTCGGCCGGAAAGAACTCGTTCTCGACCTCGCACCACTTCCGACCGACAGGCATGGCCCGAGTGTGCTCCGAAATCTGTGGACCGATGTTGCACAGCCGCAACGAGTGGGTATCGATACAGAGCACCGCATGCGGACGAAGCCCGATACACGAGCACGACTGGAAACCGGCCGGGCAGTTCTGCCGGTACCGGCGCCGGATACGGCCGTAGAAATCCTATTCCTGCGCCCGGTGCGCGGCGTCCGCGTGCCCCAGATCCCGCTCCGGATCCACGACGTCCCGCACCCGTTGCTTGAGCGGGACGATGTCGGGAAACCCACCGTCGGTCTTGCGGTCCCACACCACCCGATCACCGGCCGTGACGACGAAGATGCCGCCGGTGCCGGGGACGAGCGCGACCTCGCCCAGATCCGTGCCGAAGGTGTTGAGCAGCTCCTGCGCCATCCAGCCGGCGCGCAGCAGCCAGTTGCACTGTGTGCAGTACGTGATGGTGATGCGGGGTGCGGTGCGCGGCTCGGTCACCGCCCGAGCGTATCGGTCGGTACGCCGCCCGAAAGGGGTGAGGCCCCGCCGATCGTGGTGGCGAAACGGCGGGGCCTCAGCGCGGGCCGGCGATGGGGGGTTACCGGCCTGCGAGCGTCGCCTTCGCAGGGGGGACAGGAAGGCGACACAGGAACACTAGTCCTCAAGATCGTTACTCGCGAGTACAAACACTAAAGCGCTGGTCAAAAGCATGTAAAGCGATGTCAGGGCTGGTTGGTGTGACGTTCGCTCTCGCGCTCGGCGCGCTGGATCTCGACGAGGGATTCCTCCATGTCGGCCACGCGCAGCACCTTGCCCAGCACCAGACCGATCGCCACCGAGACGAGCAGCCAGGCGCCCAGAACCGCCGCAACCCACCACCACATACCCACAGTGTGTACGAACTTGGTCGCCGATGGGTAACGCGCGGAGGACTGTGAGCGATATTGCGTCCACGCTATCGCGGCCGTGTCGCACTTGTCCCACATTTCGTACCGAACAACCGTAAAGTCCCCGATGTGCCGACCCAGACAATTCGCCGCGCCGGACACGCCATCCTCGTTCCCGCCCTGGCCGCGCTGACCGTGCTCGCCGCGGGCCCTGCCGCCGCGCAGGACCCCGTCGCGCCGCCCGGCGACATCGTCTTCGGCACGCAGACGCTGGGATTCGGCGACACGGTTGCCTTCCGCGGCCACAGCGACACCGCGACCCTCACCGTCCCGGTGCCGGACGGGCTGCGGCCCGCCGCGCTCGACGCGACGGTGCAGCTGCCCGCCAACGTCGCCCGCGGCTGGATCGACGTCCAGTCGCAGGGGCTACTGCTCGCCCGCATCGACCTGCCCGCCGCCGGAACTCTGGTGCCGGTCTCGCTGCCCCTGGATGCTGCGCCGATCGCGGACCGCGCCGTCACCGTCACCCTGACCCTTCACCTGCTGCCGTTCGACGGGATCTGCCCCGAGGACTGGACGGATCGCTCGGTGGTGCTGCGCGACGGACGCGTCCGCTACACCGGGGCGGCGACCCCGCCGGCCGTGGTCGCCGACTTCCTGCCGCCGATCCTCGAGTCGCTGGAGCTGGCGCTGCCCGCCGACCCCACCCCCGCCGAGTCGGCCACCGCTCTCGATCTCACCGCGGCCGTCACCGCCCAGTACACGGGCCGGCCGCTGCGGGTGACGGTGCAGACCCTGCCCGGTGACGACGCGGTGCCGCCCGCCCCGGCCGGGCCGTTCACCCGGCAGATCGCGATCGTCGAGACCGACGGCGACGGTGCCGCCACCCTGGTCCAGGTGCCCGGCGGCGGTCCGGCGCTCGCGGTCACCGGCGACGCCGACGCCCTGCGCAACCAGGCCCGCCTCATCACGAGCGACATCTCGTCGGTCGCGGTGGCCTCGGCGGCGACGGTCGGCACGCTGGGCCGGCCGCCGCGGCTGTCCCCCGACGCGACGACGCTCGCCGAACTGGGCCTCGGCGCCCTCACCGACACCGGCGTCGGCGTGGTGGAGGTGCCGCTCGGCATCGACCAGACCCGTCTGGGACGGCCGTCCCACAATCTGCGGATCAACCTGCAGGGCTCCTACACCCCGCTGCCCACAACCGAGGGCGGCCTGGTGTCGGTGACGGTCGGCGACACCGTCGTCGACTCGTGGCCCGCCGACGCGTCCGGCCGTCTCGATCGGTGGATCACGGTGCCGGACAACGTTCTCGGACGGACCACCGACGTAGTGGTGTCCCTGCGCGCCACCGGCGGCACCCACCAGTGCGGCCTGCAGCAGCCGATGACGCTGACCGTCGACGCCGGCAGCCGCGTCACCACCGAGCCCGCCGACCCGCCGCTGCCCGGGGGCTTCCGGTCGCTGCCGCAGGCGCTGCTGCCGAAGGTGAACGTCGCCGCCACCGAGGCCGGGATCGCCGACACCGCCCGGGCCGTCGCGCTCGTGGCCGGGCTGCAGAGCCTGACCTCGGTGCCGCTCGATCCCGAATGGGTGAGCGTCGACGAGGCCGCCACCGGCGGCACCCCCGCCATCGTCGTCGCCGCCGACGGCCGCGTCCCCGACACCCTGGAACTGCCGCTCGCCGGGACGCAGGGCCGCACCCTCGACCTCCTCGACCCGGCCACCGGGAACGCCACCACCGTCACCTTCCCCACCGACATCGAGTTCGCGTCGCTGCAGGTGGCGCGCGACGGCGACCGCACGGTCCTCGTCGCCGCCGCCACCGAGGTGCCCGCCGAACTCGACCGCACCCTCGGCTGGCTCGCCGCGACCCCGCAACGCTGGGCCGACCTCGACGGCGACGTGCTGTTCACCACCGCCGACCGCGACCCGGTCGAACTCGCGCTCACCGACCCGGCCGCCGAGCCCGGCACCCAGGAGTCGCTGGGCCGGACGACGGGCTGGGTGCTCGCCGGTGGCCTCGCCCTGCTGGCCGTGGGGCTCGTCGCCGCGGGCGTCACGGCCCTGCGATGGCGTCGCGGCCGGCCGCGCCCGCTCTGATCGGATGTCGCCATGAGCACCGTCACGACCGCCGAGCGCGCCGCACTGTTCGCACACACCAGCGCACGGTGGACGGTGATCGTCGCCGCCACCGTGCTCGGGTACTGGTCGACGTGGGAGCAACTGCTCACGGAGATCTCCCGCGGCACGGGCGGCGGCTACGTCCTGCTCGTGCCGCCGTTCGCGGTGCTCGCCGCCGAGGGCGTCACCCGGCGCCGCCGCGGCGAGTTGCCGATCCACGACCGGCAGACCGACCGGATCGTCGGCGGCGCCGTCCTGCTGATCGCGCTCGCGGTCAAGTGGCTGCTGCTGCCGCGATACGGGCCGAACTACCAGATGATGCACCTCGACGTGCTGTCGGCGTGGACGTTCGTGATCGGCGCGTGCGTGCTGCTGTTCGGCTTGCGCGTCGCCTCCCGGTACTGGCCGGTGTGGCTGTTGCTGCTGGGCACGTCGCCGTTGTTCTACCGGGCGGTGCTCGTGCAGCTCGGCGGCACCAAGTTCGCCGCCGGGTTCCTGATGGTGCTGCTGGGCGCGATCGCGATCGCCGTCGCGGTCGGCCGCACCCGGCGCCGCACGCTGATCGGCTTCTCCGCGACGATGCTGCTCGGCCTGGCGCTGCTGTTCGCGGTGACCACCCGCTACCCGGACGCGCGGGTCGCCGTCGCGCAGATCGTGCCGTCGGGCACGGCGGCGCTCGTCGTCGGCGGTGCGTTCTACCTGTACCGGTATCGCGGCCTCGCGCCGCGCACGCTGCCCCCGAACCCGGTGTCGCCGCGGGAGGCGACGCGCTCGGCGCTGTTCCTCGTCGTCCCGGCCGCGCTGGTGCTCGCCGTGCTGCCGCTGCCGGATCAGCAGCTCACGCCGGTGTCGGTGGGCCCACCGCCGAGCGGCACCGTCACGCAGGTGGTCCCCACCGGCTGGTATCAGATCGACTCCATCGACTACGACTGGCCGCGAAGGTATTTCGGCTCCACCGCGCAGCTGCGCCGGCAGATGATCCGGGCCGTCGAGCCGCGCGCCGACTGGGATCGGCTGTCGCGGCCGCGCACCGTCGCCGTGCAGACCCTGCAGGTGCGGCGGGTGGGGGTGTTCGAGGTGTATCCGGTGCAGACCTCCTACGATCTCGGGCGGGCGCGGGTGAGCCCGAAGATCCGGGTGGACCTCGGCCACGGTGTGCAGGCCGACTTCTTCACCGTCGTCGACGACGAGTTGCTGCTCACCTGGAGCCTGATGAACTTCATCTGGACGCGCGGCGACGCCCTCGCGCAGCGGGTGAGCCTGCTGACCGTCGACAACCACGAACTCGATGCGCCGTTCCCGCAGCCGACGCCGAACATGGCGTCGAACGGCCGGAATCTGCTGTCGGTGTTCCTGCGCGGGCGGGCGTCGGTGGAGGATTCCGATCCCGAGTACAAGGACTTGGACATGCTCACCGAGCTGGGCCGTGATCTGGTGGAGGCGCAGTGGCGCGGAATCTAGTCGACGAGGAGTTCAAGGCCGCCGCGCTGCACGACGCGGTGTACGGACTGCGGGAGAAGCGGCCGCTGTCGTCGGCGTCGGTGGCGTTCGTGCCGTGGCAGAAGTGGCTGACCCTCGGCCTGGTCACCGCGGCGATCGTGGCGCTGATGTTCGCGACGACGCCGACGCTGACCGTGCTGATGGCGGTGTGCACGGCCGGGTACATCGCGACGCTCGCGGACCGGCTGCTGCTGTTCTCCCGCGGCCTGGCGCGCGACGCGATCCTCACCGTCGACGACGACGTGGCGCGGGCCGTGCCCGGGCACGCGCTGCCGACGTACACGGTGCTGGTCCCGGCCTACAACGAGCCGGAGGTGGTGGGTGATCTGATCGCGGCGATGGCCGCGCTGGAGTATCCGGCCGAGAAGCTGCAGGTGCTGTTGCTGCTCGAGGAGGACGACGCCGTCACCATCGCCGCGGCCGAGGAGGCCGGGCTCGGCGAGAGCGTGGAGATCCTGCTGGTGCCGGCGGCGGACCCGCGGACCAAGCCGAAGGCCTGCAACTACGGGCTGCACTTCGCCACCGGCGACATCGTCACCATCTTCGACGCCGAGGACCTGCCGGAGCCGCTGCAGTTGCGGCGCGTGGCGGTCGCGTTCGACCGGCTCGGCGACGACGTCGCGTGCGTGCAGGCGAAGCTGGCCTTCCACAACGGCACCCAGAACATGCTCACCGGCTGGTTCACCGCCGACTACGCGCTGTGGTTCAACTTCGTGCTGCCCGGCCTGATGCGCTCGAATTCGCCCATCCCGCTGGGCGGCACGTCGAACCACATCCGGCGCGCCGTGTTCGACGAGATCGGCGCGTGGGATCCGTACAACGTCACCGAGGACGCCGACCTCGGGGTGCGCATCGCCGAGTCGGGCTACCGTACGGCCGTATTGGACTCGACGACGCTGGAGGAGGCGAACAGCGATCCGATCAACTGGATCCGGCAGCGTTCCCGCTGGTACAAGGGATATCTGCAGACATGGCTCGTGCACGTGCGACGACCCGTACAACTGTGGCGGGGCATCGGCACGGTCGGGATGCTCCGGTTCACGACCCTGCTCGCCGGGACGCCGATCATCGCGTGCCTGAACATGGTGTTCTGGTTGATCACCATCGCGTGGCTGCTCGGGCAGCCGTTCCTGATCGAGGAGATCTTCCCCTGGTACGTGTACTTCCCCGCGCTGATCTCGCTGGTGTTCGGCAACTCCGCCGTGCTGTACATGAACCTGGTCGCATGCCGGGAGACCGGCAACTCGGCGCTGTGGCTCGCGTGCCTGACGGTGCCGGTGTACTGGCTGATGATGTCGGTCGCCGCGATCAAGGGCACCTATCAGCTGATCCGCAATCCCTCCTACTGGGAGAAGACCTTCCACGGGCTGTCGTCATGAGAGGCGACTCGGCCCGGGTGTTCTGGCTGTCCTGCCTGCTCTATGCGGCGGTGGGACTGTACCTGTCGCTGGATGTGGCCTATTTCCAAGGTGATTCGCTCAGCCGCGTCGCGGCCGCGCGCAGCGCCCTGCACAGCCGCGACCCGCACCTGGCGGCCATCGGGTTCGTGTTCACGCCCCTGACCGCGCTGATGCAGTTGCCGCTCGTGGCGCTGTCGGACTGGTGGCCGGCGCTGACCCGGTGGGGCCTCACGGCCGTGGTGATGTCGGCGCCGTTCATGGCCGGGGCCGTCACCCAGGTCCACCTGTTCGCCCGCGATCGCGGCGCGTCGCCGTGGCTGGTGTGGACGGTGACGGCGCTGTTCGCGCTCAATCCGATGATCGTGTACTACGGCGCCAACGGCATGAGCGAGGCGCCGTTCCTGATGCTGCTGTGCTGGGCGACGCGCCGGCTGGTGCGGTGGATCAGCACCGACGACGTGCACGACCTCGCCGTCGCCGGGATCGCCGTCGGGCTGGCGTATCTGGCGCGCTACGACGCGCTCGCCGTCGGCGCGGCCGTCACCGTGCTCGTCGTCGCGGTGACGTGGTGGCGCACCCGCGTGTGGCGGGCGGCGCTGCTCGACGCGATCCTCGTCGCCGCCCCGGTGGCGTTGGCGTTCCTCGTGTGGGCGGCGACGAGCTGGCTCATCACCGGCGAAGCGCTGCAGCAGTTCTCGTCGTCGTACGGCAACGCGGCGATCCTCGAGCAGAGCGGCGGCGGCTCCACCGGGGGCCTGGGGGCGCTGGCGTTCTCCGTCGCCGAGATCCTGGTGCTCGGGCCGGCGCTGCCGCTGCTCGCGCCCGTCGTCGCGGTGCTGGCGTGGCGCCGCCGGGACTTCGAGCCCGCCGTGCCGTTCGTCGTGCTGGGGGCGGTGCTCGCGTTCGCCGCCCTGTCGTACTTCCGCGGCATGACGTTCCCGTTCCTGCGGTTCTACCTCGTCGCGGTGCCGCTGGCGGCGATGTGGGTGGTTCAGCTCGCGCCCCGTCGCGGGCAGCTGCGGGCGCGCCGGATCGGCGCGCACGCGACGGTGCGGCCGCAGGACCGCGGCACCCTCGCACCGGTCGGGGCGCTCGCGCTCGCGGTGTCGGTGCCGGTCACGTTCGTCGCGATGGGCAACGCGACGCTGTCACAGGAGCAGCACGCGCTGCGCACCGTGCTGTTCCCCGATCCGGACGACACGTCGCAGCTGCGCGACCAGGAGAACCGCATCATCGCGTCGTTCGGCACGGAACGTCGCATCGCGGACCATCTCGACGCGCTCGGCCTGCCCCCGGGTTCGGTGGTGATGGACACCGTGTACGGGTTCGCGGTGCTCACCGCGACCGACCGGCCCGAGCAGTTCGTCATCCCGTCCGACGCCGACTTCACCCGCATCCTCAACGATCCGGCCGCGAACGGCGTGCGGTATCTGCTCACCGTGCCGAACGAGGGTCGCGGCGTCTCGGATGCGGTGAACCGCCGCTACCCCACCGTCTTCGAGACCGGCGCCGACATCGCGACCCTCGATCTGGAGATCCCCAACGACGGCGACAACCAACCGACCTGGCGTCTGTACCGGATCGGTTGACGCACCCGCAGGCCGCGTGCCACCATCGCTGCACCGACCCCGAAAACGGGGCGACCCCGGCCGGTGCGCCAACACCGAACCGGGGTCTGGGCACACGACAGAGAAGAGCTGTCATGCACCGTGAGGTGGATTGTATCCACACGCCGATTCCAGGCGTACATCTCCGGGAGTGGCCGGCGCCGCGCGCCGCGCACCCCGTCTACCGGCCCGGCGCAGCGTCCCGCGCCGCCGACGTGACCCGGACGAGTCCGCCGACGTCCTGACCCGTTCACCAGCCCTCGCACACGACTGTCACCAGCCGTGCCCGGGGGCCACGGGTGTTTTCCCTGCGTGCGTGCGAGGGCCGTTCCGGTGACCGAGGCGCACGCGGTCACGTCGTTTTCCGTGCGGGTCCGACGCTAACCAACCGCATCCGGCATTCCACCGTCCCGGTGAACGGCACCGGGCACCCGATCGAGCACGGGTCGACACGTCCGACCGGGTCCAGCTCAGCCGCTTGCCTTTTCGGCACGCGGCCAGACGTGCTGGCCGAGACGCGGTATCGGGGTATGGTCCGTGGGTTTGCTTGGGGAAGGGGCCGACAAGTCAGCGACCCGCAGGGTCTCCGTTCAGAGCAGGCGCCGGGCCTTCATGCCGGGGAAGACCGCGCCGACGCGCACCACGTCCCCGAACGTCGGGGCGTGCACCATCTGACCGCCGCCGATGTAGATGCCCACATGCCCCGGCCCGTCGGACTGCCAGTTGCCGAACACCAGATCCCCCGGCCGGGCCAGCTGGATCGGGATCTCGGTGCCGACCCGCCACTGCGTCTGCGAGGTGCGCGGCAACCTCACCCCGGTCGCCGCGTACACCGCGTACGACGTCAGGCCCGAGCAGTCGAACCCGCCCCCCGACGGACCGTTGACGTTGCCGCCACCCCACACGTACGGCAGCCCCAGATACCGGAACGCCAGGTCCACCACCCGGTTGCCGGTCTCGGTCATCCCCGGCAACCCGAGCCCGAAGAACGGCGAGAGCAGCCGCGCGAACACCATCTCCGTCGCCCGGATCTTCGCCACGTACGGCTTGGTCTGGTTCTCGTAGTCCGGCGACCCGGACGGCATCCCCCCGGACCGGCGCACCGCCCCCAGCCCGGCGTTGTACGCCGCCAACGTCAGGTCCAGGGTGTCCCCGCGCACCACCCCCTGCGCCTTCCACTGCTCGATCTGCCGGTAGTTGTCGCACAACAGATTCCCCGACGCCATCACCGGATCGGCGATGCCCAGCACATCGGCCCGCCCGTCCCCGTCGGCGTCCTTGCCGTAGGCATCCCAGGTTCCGGGCATGAACTGCCCCGGCCCCTTCGCCCCCACCGGCGAGACCGGGGCGCTGGGCCCGTACCGGAAGCCGTTCTCCGCCGAGTACAGCGCCGCCAGCACCGGCGCGCCGACCCCGTCGCACAACTGGCCGGCCTTGCGCAGCCACGGCGCAAACACCGCGATCGCGCCGATCGGCGCCAGGTTCGTCCCGGGCAGGATCGCCGGGATCGACGGCAACGTCACCGCGTCGCCACCCCACGCCGGACCCGGCGCCCACGCGTCGCTGCCCGTCGCCCCGGTGGCCGGCGCCCCGAACACCGACGGCCGTCCCGCCGGCGCGGCCGGCGCCGGCACCTGTTCGAGCACGGCCTGCACCGGGTTCTCCACCGGCGCCGGCGGCGGTTCGAGCACCGCGGCCGCCTCCGCCGGCAGGTGCGGCATCAGCGCGTCCGTCGCCGCCGACGTCGCGTCCGCCACGGCCTGCTCCGCCGCCGGACGCATCGGCTCGGGCAACCCCGCCACCAGATCGGCGACCTGCCGGTCCAGAGTGCCGGCAGCCTCCTGCACCGCCTCGACTGCCACCCGGGCCTGGTCCTCGAGCGGCTGCGGCAGATCCATCCCCGAGACCACCACGCCGACCGCGGTTCCTATCGCCATCACCATGCTCGCCGGCTCACTCGACGACATCTCCGACCTCCTTCCACCGACCGCCGCCACCGACAATGCACGGCGCCCCTCACCTGGGTGTATTGCCGTCGCCCAGAGCCGATCCGACACCGCTGATTTCGGCGATCTTCCACTCGTCGCGGCTGTCCATGCTCAGCTTGTACGTCGCCGTCGATTGGATGCCCTCGGGGGCCTGGGCGTTCTTGGTCACCACACTCACGAAGCAATCGACCGTGTAGATGCCGTCCGGACCGGCTTCGGCTTTGGCCGTAATCGGCTGCGCCGTCGACGTCCACTGAAGCGGAACGATGATCTGCTCCATCGAGGTCGCCGCGCGAGTGAGCCGCTCCGAGAGTTCGGGGCTGGTTCCGGTGGTCAGCCGGGTTCGCCAGGTCTGCAGGTCGCGGAAGTCCATTTCGGCAGCACCTGTCGCGTATTCGAGCGCGGCCTGTTCGGCACGCTCGAGCGCGGCCGCCTCGGTGCGAACTCGGTCGAGTTCGCTTGCCTTGTCGCTCACCTGCCAGCCGAGGAGGGCCACGGCGGCGCACAGTGCCACCACGAGTCCACCGATGAGTATCTTCCCGGGTTGTAGCCGCACCGTGAACCCGGACCGCTGCGAATCCGCCTGCTCCCGCGGAGGGACACCGTCCTCGGCCGTACTGCGGTCGTTCTTATCGGTGGACTGATCGGAGGTGATCATCTGCATGGTGCGCCTCATTCCTGTTCGTATCGATCTGATGGGATGACGTGCCGGGACCGTCGGACGGTCAGTTGCCCGGCGCCTGCACGTGCACGGTCACTGCGTCCCCCGACGATGTGGAGGTCAGGGCATTGTCGAGCAGACGGCCGACGTCGATCGTGCGGACCGCCCTCGCGCCCTGAGAAACCGAAGGCAGAAGATCGACGCCGATGACCTCGAGGTCCGCGGCCGTCGCATCGAGGAACTTCTGCAGTTCACCGATGAACGGACTGGCACCGTGCGCGATACCGGCATTCAGCGGCCCACGATCGGCAGCGAACTTGATGCCGGCGAGCAGATCGCGGAACCCGCTTCCGAACTCGGCGAGGTGCGGCTCGGCGTTGTGCATCCCCAGGGGAATCGTCGTGCTGTCCAGCAGCAACGGTTGAACGGTCCGCAGCAGCGTGGTGAAACTGTCCGCGTTCTGGGCGAACGTGGCTGCCATCAGTTCCCCCGCCCGCGAAAGATTGCCCAGCACACGCGGATCGTCGGGCAGAGCGACATCCAGCGCCTCGAAGATCTGGCGCACGCCCTCCGGATCGACCTGCGTGAGCAGGCGGGTGAGGCGCTCGGACAACTCCTCGAACGTCGTCGGCACCACAACCTGGGTGGACGGCACGAACGCGCCGTCGTCCAGATACGGTCCGGCCGCCGACGCCGGCCACACGGCGAGATACGGTTCGCCGAGCGCCGACAGATTGTCCACGCGGAACGCACTGTCGGCGGGGACGGGATGGTTCCGGTCGTACTTCCACGACACGTCGATCGCGTCCGCTGATGCGGTGATGTCGGTGATCTCGCCGATCTCCACCCCGCGCAACAGCACCCGCGAGCCCTCCACCAGGCCGTTCGTGTCGGGGACCTGCACCCGTGCCGTGTAGACGTCCTCCATGAACCCTGTCCGCAGGCCCAACTGAGTCATGTACAGGAACGAGAGCACCGCTATCAGACCCATACCCACGATCGACCGCGCTGTACGCCGGCTCACTTCACAGCTCCCAACATGCGCAGGATGTTCTCGGCATCGGCAAGCAACTGATCACCGTCCGCCGTTTCCACCGAGACGATGTCCATCGAGGGATTCTGGGCAAACGGAATCAGTGTTGTCCGAAGGAAATTCGACACTTCCACGGTGGCCGAGGGCCCGCCCCGAGAGACGTCGGTGGTGTCGGCGAGCGATTCGAACATCGGGATCAGCCACAGTCCACCCTCGTACAGGCTTCCGACGGAAGGAAGGATCTGACCGATGTGCGACACGACATCCACCGCGAGCCGCCGCCAGTAATGCACGGTCGACGAGTCGAAGATCGTGGCGAGCGAGTCCGCATTGGCGTCCACGGTGACCGCAGTGGCATCCATTTCCACCAGCAGCCGGTCGATCTCGGCCGTCCGATCGCCGAGGTCGCGCAGGTCCACCGACACGATCGACGCAAGTCGTTCCACTTCCGGGACGGGCGGCATCACCGCGTTCACCCGGGCCATGACGTCCTCGACCCTTCGGATGCTGCCGCCGTTGACGAATGTCGCGAGCACGGCCATGGTGTCCTCGAGCTGCGGCGGCGACGTGGTCCGGCTCAACGGGACGGTGCTTCCCTCCTCGAGGTAGCCCCCGACGGCGGCGTCGGGGTCGCGGACGAGGGCGACATAGGTGTCACCCAACAGGGTGTTCTGCCGGACGATGGCCCTCGCGCCCGCAGGCACCCGCGTGTCCTGCCGGATCCCCGCGACGACGGCGACGCTGTCGTCCGCCACGTCGAGCTCGCGGACCTCACCGACTCGTACGCCGTCCATGATCACATCGGCTCCGGCCGGCAGATTCATGACGCTTTCGAACTCGAGCGAGATCTCGTACCCGTCCCCGACGCCACCGCGGACCGACGGCAGGTCCTCCGGCCGCAGCGAGCATGCCGAGGCGACGAGCGTCAGCAGCAGCGCTGTCGTCACCCGCGCCGTCCGTCCGAGGTCGATCCGTGTCTTCACTGTGCAGCCCCGTTCAGGAGGACGAGATCCATCAGACCCGTCGGCGAAACGCGAGCTCCTGATTCGGTCGGTGTGCAGCTACCCGGCCGGACGGTGTCGAGGAGTGCGCACGGCCGGTCGGCGTCCTCGTCGCTCAGTGTGATGGTGGGGGGCGTGTACTGCATCGTCAGCCCGCCGGCGTTCCGCGTCTGCTGATCCGCGACCGCCGCGAGCGACGGCACCGTCGCAACGAGGCTTTGGATCTCGCCCGTCCGCCCCGCGGCGAGTGCGATCGCGTCGGCGACCTGACCGTGCACGAACGGCCAGATGTCCCCGCCGTACTTGCGTTGGATGTCGTCCAAAGTGGCGACAAGCCAGCCGATTCCCACGCACACGTCGATGGTTCCGGGCCACAGGTCTATTCCCGCCACCGCTACGTCCGGCATCTGCTCCACGACGGACTTGATCGCTGCCCAGTCGGCGAGAGCCTGCTCGCTCAACGGCGCCATGTTCGCGATGGCAGTACCGATGTCGGCGACGAACTTGTCGGGGCTTTCCATGGCATCGGCGGCATGCAGCATCATCGACCGGGCGTTGTCGCCCTGTCCACGCAGAGCCTGGTCCAGGCCCGCGACGGCCATCTCGACGGTGTCCGCGCTCCCTTCGGGAGAAAGGGCCTCGATGAAGTCCGCCGCCGACCCCACGACCTCGGAGATGGCCTTGGGAGTCCGGCTGTTCTGCAGCGGAATACAGGATCCCGGTTCGAGCGTGGGGCCGGATGTGTCGTTGCCCACGAGCTCGAGGCTGCGGTCGGCGAGAATCGACTTGGATCGGGTCACCGCTTTGACATCGGCGGGAAGCGGGCGATCCCCGTCCGTCGAGAACGTCACCTCGACGTGACCGCCCTTCTCCACGATCGACTCGACCCGTCCCACCGGGAACCCCATCCGGGTGACCGGATTACCCACATACAGCCCGACCGCGTCCGGCATTTCGGCGCAGTACGACGGGGCGGGTTCGGCTCCGGCCGTGCGCGCGGCGGTGAAGCCGGCGCCGACGACGGCGGTCACTGCCAGGCCGATCGTTGCTACCTTCTTGACCTTGTTCATCGTCAGCACTGCCGTCCCGGAACCGGAATACAGATGTCCGATGCCATGAGCGTTCCTCCGCTGATCGTGGCCAGCCCCTCGGGCGTGAGCCAGTTCGCCAATTGCTCCCGGGCCGCAGTCAGGGCGTCGATCGAGGGCCCCATGGACGCGTTGAATTCCTCGATCATGGCGCGCACCTGAGTGATGGCCGCCGCGACCTCGTCCCGGTGGTCGAGGTAGTACTCCTCGTACGGTGCCACAGTCATCAGCACGTGCCCGAGCAGCCGGTACGCCTCGTTGAAGCCGGCATGGTTGGTGTTGTACGTCGAGAGCACCATGTCCATCTCACGGATGAGATGGAAGACGAGCTCGCGATTCGCGTTGAAGGTCTGCAGGTACTCCGAGGCGAGTCCCGTGACCGTCCGGACCTGCTCACGCTGCCGGTCCATGACACGTGCGATCGCCGTCATCCCCGAGATGATCGATCCCACCGAGTCCGGGTTCTGCTGTAGCGCCTCGGCGACCTGGACCAGATTCGCATCGATCGTGCCGCCGTCGACGTTGTCGGTGGTGTTGGGGGCCGCCTGGAGTACGTCACCGATCGAGTACGGGACGGTCACCTGTCCCACAGGAAGGGCCCCCTCGTCGAGCGGTCTCACGCCGAGCGGGACAAGCGTGATCGCGTAGCCCCCGACCGGGGTCAGCATCCGGACCTCGACCCGCGACTCGGTGCCCACCAACACGTCGTCCTCGACTTCCATCGAGACCCGGACGGTCGACTGTCCGAGCTCCATGTCCGTCACCTTGCCGACCGACACCCCGGCGATCCGCACGTCCTGGCCGACCGAGATGGCGGACGCGTCGGTGGTCTCGAAGGCCACCACCTTCCTGCCCGGGGGACTTATGTAGAGCACGGTCGTCGCGACGAGCGCGAGGACGGCCACGGCTACCACGCCGGCGCCGATGCGCATGTCGTCGGCGAGCCACGTCGCCAGACGGGCAGTACCGAACCGTGTCCGTGCGGACTTCACCGTGCGCTGCATACCACTACCCCGCTACCGTTGAGGAGAACGTCGACTTCGGTCGGCAGCTGGGCGACACCCTTGCTGCATCCTTCCCGTCCGGGGGAATCCCCGACCGGGATCTGCAGTCCCGCCACCGAACTCGGTAGCAGCCGGAGAGCTTCCGCTGTCTCCTCGAGCGACGAGAACGCTTCGGCCACCATCTGCTCGACGTTCGCCCCCGGCTGCAGGTTGTAGGCGTCGAGCAGCCGCTTGATCGGTGTCAGGAACTCAGGGCCGTACGTGGCGGTCTTCGGAAACTCGTCGAGAACTGTCATCGCCTTCGCGATCGGGAAGCTCATCGAGCGGAGGAACTCCACGACCTCATCCGACCGGCCACCCATGGAGTCGGAAATCCGCGCGAGATTGGTCGTCAACGTCGCGATGACCTGTTCCCGGTCGGCCGCGAGATCGGCGAGCTTCTGCGCGTCGTCGAGCATCGGCTTCAGTCCCCCGCCGTCTCCTTGCAGCAGGGCGATGGCGTTCTCGGTGAAGGTGTTGATGTCCTCGGCACTCATGGTGTCCAGCACCGGCTGCAGACCGTTGAACAGCTCGGTGATGTCGAACGACGGTCGGGTCCTGTCGAGAGACAGAGTTTCGACGGGGACCCCGGAATCTTCCCCGAAGTCGGCATCCACATACCGCACGCCGGTGAGGTTCTGGTACTTGACCGCCAGAGTCGTGTCCGCGGTGAGAACGTATGGCTCCTGCAGCGAGAAACGGACCTCGGCGATGGTGCTGCCCTGGCGAGTCACCAGGTCGATGGCCTCGACCTTGCCGATCCGGACCCCACGCGTGCGAATGTCACCGTTGCCCCCGAGACCTGACACATCGGAGAACTCCGCGGTGTAGGTGCGGGTGTCACCGGCCACGGGACTGCGCATGGCGCTGATCACCAGCACGAACAGCAGGGCCGAGACAGCTGCTGCTATCGCGAGTTTGAGGACGGTCGCGAGGAAGACGGCACGCGCGTTCATCGCTCTCCCCCGTTCGGTTCGGCCGGCGCGGCGGCGATCCCGAGCGGGGCCGCAAGCGCCGGAAATCCGTCGAGCACGACGCGCAACCGGAGGCGTTGCCCGTCTGGGGTGTCGACGAACGCGGAGTCGAATCGACCAACGATCTCCCGCGCCTGCTCCGGCGTCAGGCCGCCGTTGACGAGGTGCGAGAAGACATCCGACACTTCCACGACGATCTGCGTCAGCGGTGTCAGTTCCTCCCCGTGCGAGGCGAGCAGGGCACCGGCTTGGCCGAACAGCTGATTGGCGGCCAGCGTCAGGCCGGCGTTCGACTCGTCGAAGACGGCATCGTCCACACCAATCGAGCCGTCCGGCAGGCGGTTGTAGACGCTGTCGTAGATGTACATCAGTGCCTCGATCGCCTGATCGCTGAATCCTGGTGTTGCCGCGAGGATGTCGTTGAATCTCGTCATCAGCTCGCTCGGTGGCGCCTGCTGCGCCTGTGCGACACGGTCGGCGACCAGCACACCCGTCTCGATCCACGGTGCCAGTCCGTCGAGGTAGTGCACCGACTTGTCGAGCGACGTGACCATCCGGTCGGTCAGGGTTCCGTCGATGGTGAGCGAGCCCTGCTCGATCATCGTCGACATCGTGAAGTCGCCTCCTGGCGTCCGCTGCACTTCGGTGTCGGGCTCGAGGGGGTCGCCGCCGGGCATGACGACGATGTTCACTGCGGATGTTCCGAAGTAGTTCTCGGGACGGAAGTCCACCTCGAACGAGTCCGTCAGCCCGGCGACCTGGTGCTGATCGAGGACGAGCCGCATCTGCACCGAGCCCGCCTCGGTTCGGTCGAGCCGTTCGACCAGACCGACGCTCTGTCCCCGCAGGACCACCTTGGTTCCTTCCGTCACCCCCGGACCGACATAGGGGACCTCGACCCCGACGGCGAGCCCGTCCGGCGCGGTCATGCGTGGATACAGAGACGCGGTGGCGGTGACCACCACACCCGCCAGGCCGATCACTGCGACGCCGGCGACCGCCAATACTCGGGACTGATTCGCTGCGGATCCCCGCAGGAAGTCCTGGTTCCTGGAAGTGCTCATCCCATCATCCCTTGAAGACCAGTTCGGGGCTCAGACCCCAGATGGCGACCGTCATCAGAAAGTTCAGGACGACGATCGCGACGAGGCTCGCGCGGATCGCACGTCCGGATGCGGCTCCGACCCCAGCCGGACCACCGGATGCGAAATACCCGTAATAGCAATGGATCATCGTGACGACACCACAGAAGATCAACGCCTTCACCACGGATGCGGCCAGGTCGGGCACATTCAGGAATTGGGCGAAGTAGTGGTCGTAGGTGCCCTCCGGCTGTGCGTGGAACGTCTTGACCACCAGACCACCGGTGACGAAGCTGACGACGAGAGCCATGAGGTAGCCCGGAAGCACGACGAGCATGCTTCCGATGAGCCGCGGTCCGACCACGAAGGGGATGGCTTGGAGTCCGATCGACTCGGTGGCATCGATTTCCTCCGAGATCCGCATCGAACCGATCTCGGCCGTCATGCGGCATCCGGCCTGGGCGGCGAATCCGATTCCCGTGATGATGGGGGCGATCACACGGACGTTGCCGAACGAGCCGATGATGCCGGTCAACGCGCCGAACCCCAGAAGGTCGAAGGCCATGAACGCCTGGATCGCGACGACGGCGCCCACTGCGATGCCGAGGAAGAACATCAGGCTGATCACGCCGCCGTCCACCACCAACGACCCGTTGCCCCAGGCCATGTTGTTCATCGTGGTGAGAGTTTGCTTGCGGTAGTGACGGGCAGTCTTGGGCAGCAGGTAGACGGTCTTGCCGACGAAGAGCGCGATCTGTCCGACTTCCTCGACGCTCGCCCGGATCCGGCGCGTCGCCGTGCCGGTGATGCGTACGGGGAACGTCGGCGCGGTCGCGCCGCGATGTGCTGGAGTATTCGTCGCCATCATGCCAACCGTGCCGGGAAGAACATCATCTGCAGCTGGCTCACGACAAGATTCGCCGCAAAGATGCAGAAGACGCTGAGCACGACCGACGCGTTGACGGCATTGGCAACGCCGGTCGGCCCGCCCTTTGCCTCGAGTCCCCGCAGTCCGGCGATCAACACCACCATCGCGGCGAAGATCACCGACTTCAGCACCGAGAACGCGAGATCCGTGGGCGTGGCGAACGCGCCGAACGACTGCCAGAAGCTGCCTGGGACGACGTCGTTCACGTTCGCGGAGATCAACAGGCCCGCCGAGACTCCCGCTGCGATGATGATGATGCACAGCATGGGAGCGATCGCGATCATCGCAAGGAATCGCGGGACTACGAGTCGCTGCACGGGGTCGATACCCATGACCCGGATCGCTTCGATCTCTTCGCGGATCGCTCGCGCGCCGAGGTCCGACGCGATAGCGGATGCGGCCGCACCGCTCATGAGCAACCCGGCGGCCATCGGCGCTCCCTGACCGACGACCCCGAGGCCGCTCGCCGCGCCGGCCAGTGAGTTCGCACCCACCTGGTTCATGATGCCGCCGACCTGAACGGACACCTCGGCTCCGATCGGGACGGCCATCAGCAGGGCGGGCAGCGCCGTCACCTTGAGTAGCTTCCACATCTGCTCGACCACCTCGCGTACCGACAGTCTCAGTGCAATGGTGTCCTCGATGCAGTAGCGCACGACGTTGCCACCGAGCCTCGCAGACCGGCCGATGGTTGCGAGGCTCTGGGTCGGTTTGTTCGTGACGTAGCCGCCGATCTTCCGGAGTACGACATTCCGCCGCCAGGGGATCGGCTCCTGATCCCGACGCTCCGGCGGCGTCTCTGTCTCTACCGGCAGCGCCGGACCCGTCCTCATCGCTCCCCCATCAGGGGTTCGACGGCAGTCGTCCTACAGTCCCGCCTTCTCACAGGTCAATACCTTTCTCGTTCGTGGCCACCCGGGGTGGCGCAACAGTTGCCGGCGTGAACTCGCCGCGGCCGGTCTCGACCGTGCGACTGGCGCCGCGTCACAGCGCTACTCGTGGGAGCACCGTCGTCGGGGCCTCTGATCCGATGAAATCCGACATTGTGTTCTCGTGTTCGAAGGATTCGAGGATGGCCTGCTGGGCGGCCTCGGGCAGGGTGTGCAGGATGTGCCGCACCCGCTCCTGCCGGCGGGCGACGGCCTGCCGCTCGGGCATCCCCGGGGTGGCCTTCATCTGCGGCACGATGCCCTCGACGTCCTCCACCCCACCGGCGTGGTGCCCGGCGTCGACGAGGGCCTGCTCCTGCGCCATCGTCGCCTCGTCCTTCTCCTCCGACATCCCGATCGGCCCGATCATCGTGCCGCCCAGGAACTGCTTGACCACCGGCTCGTCGCTGGTGAGCAGCACCTCGCGCGGACCGAACATCACCAGCTCCCGGCGGAACAGCATCCCGATGTTGTCCGGCACCGTCCGCGCCAGGTTGATGTTGTGCGAGACGATCAGGATCGTCGCGTCGATCTCGGCGTTGATGTCGATCAGCGTCTGGCTGATGTAGGTGGTGCGCACCGGATCCAGCCCCGAGTCCGGCTCGTCGACCAGGATGATCTGCGGATCGAGCACCAGCGCCCGCGCCAGCCCGGCCCGCTTGCGCATGCCGCCGGAGATCTCGCCGGGCAGCTTGTCCTCGGCGCCGAGCAGACCGACGAGCTCGAGCTTCTCCATCACGATCTTGCGGATCTCGGACTCGGACTTCTTGGTGTGCTCGCGCAGCGGGAACGCGACGTTGTCGTAGAGGTTCATCGACCCGAACAGCGCACCGTCCTGGAACAGCACCCCGAACAGCTTGCGGATCTCGTAGAGCTCCTTCGAGGAGCACTGCAGGATGTCGGTGCCGTCGATGACGATCGAGCCCCGCTCCGGCCGCAGCAGACCGATCAGCGACTTGAGGAACACCGACTTGCCCGTACCCGACGGGCCCAGCAGCGCCGACACCTCACCCGCCGGCAGCGTCAACGTCACGTCCTGCCAGATCCGCTGAGACCCGAAGGACTTCGTCAACCCCTCGACAGCTAGTTCGACTCCCACGATTTTCCTCCCGTTCGCCGGCACGGCCTCCGAACGCATTGGTCACGATTGCAGGCTGCCGATTGTCTCGTCCCAATTGGACTCCCCCGGAGTGCTTATCGATCGAAACGCTCTTCGAACACTCCGGCGGGATGTGTGATCCAGACCTCGATTGCATGTAACTATGAGTCAGACTACGAAAATTGTCAATTGTTGGTCGCCGACGGCAGGCCATCCCGAACTAGTCCAATAAGGCTCTGCCGGAGCTGAATTGACCGGCACACCGCGAGCAGCACCTTCGTGCAGGATGACATCGGCTTGGCCACAACGGTATAGACGGAAAGCAACAGCAATAATGCACTCGCACAGCTCGATCGAATGTCATTTGTCCTTGTCGGAACGTTCAGCAAGCCGTCGCCGACCGCGATGAACCACAGCGCCGGACAGAGCGCGATCAATTATCCTGCAAACAAGGCATTATCGGCCGGCGTGGACATCCCCACAGAGGCCAGACGGGCATGTGCGCCTACGTAGCCCGTTCGCGGAGATGCCGGCAATCGAAGGAAATCTCGTCGCGGTTGTTCACCCGGCGCGCCTCCTGCCGGCGTCGTGGGCGAACCCGCGCTGGATGAGCCGGTCCAGCGCACCGACGACGACCTCGGGGAACTCCAGCTGGACCAGGTGCCCGGCCCCGCGGACCCGCTTGAGCTCGACGTCCGGCAACGCCGCCGCGAGCTCCTCGGAGCCGGAGAACGGGATGATCATGTCGGCGTCCCCGCACAGCACCAGCACGGGCACCTGTCCCAGCACCGGCAGTGCCGCGGATTCGTCGTGCGACTCGAGGGTGCGCAGGAAGTTCACGATGGTCAGCACCGAGGTTTCCGCCAGCATCCGGTCCGAGAATTCGACGAGCTTCGGGCTGACCACCGTCCCGTAGGACGCGGCACGCAGGATCGGCGCGATGATCGCCTTGGCGGCACCGCGGGCGTACTGCACGAATCCCGGCGCGGTGCGGGCCAGATGCCGGAACGCGTCGATCACCGGGTTCTCGAGGTTACGGCCGATGCCGGTCTTGGTCAGCCCGGCGGCGGTGGTGGCGAGCAGGCCCACCCCGACGATGCGTTCGTCGAACAACTCCGGGCGCTGGGCGGCCAGGGCGATGGTCGTCATCCCGCCCATCGAGTGCCCGACCACGACCACCGGGCCGGTCGGGGCGACCGCGTCGACGACCGTGCCCAGATCGCGGCCGAGCTGGGCGATGGTGCAGGACTTCGACCTCGACACGGCGGATTCCCCATGGCCGCGCTGATCGTAGAACACCATCCGCACGTCCTTGCCCCACCGCTCCTGCAGATGGCGCATCTGCAGATGCCAGGACTGCATGCGCAGGCAGTACCCGTGCACGAACACGATCGTCAGCGGCGCCAGCGCCGAACCCACCTCCCGGACGGCGAGGTCGACGCCGTCCTCGGTACGCACGGTGCGCTTGGGCAGCGCGAGCATCGCGTCGAAGTCTTCCTCGCCGTAGATCTCGTGCGCGGGCAGGCCCGCGGTGCGCACCGCGTACAGCCCCGCGCTCGAGCCGAGCGTGGCCAGGCTCGCACCCAACAGCCCCAAACTGCCCAACAGCGTCATCGCCGCTCGCCTCCTCCGCCACCGACGCAGGTGCGAACTGCACGGGCCGGTGGATTGTGTCCCTGGTGGTCTCGTTCGTCAGGTGACAGCGACCCGCTCGGGTTCGCAGGTGCCGGCACGAACCTTGGACCCTTGCGCTACGTCCACCATGTCGTCTCTGCTCACGATCTTGACCCTGGGCCGTCCCGCACTTCTTCCCAGGTTCCGCTCGTGGTTGTCGATGTTCTTCCACCCCTTCAGGTCGAGCCGCTGAGGTTGCCGGAGGGCGACGAGATCGTCGAACTCGGCCGTTCCCGCTCCGGGAGTCGCCAGGCGGCCACCGACGAAGTCGGCAACGATGCGGCGCGCGGTCTCGATCGAACACGACTTGTTCGTTCCGATCACCCCGGTCGGTCCGCGTTTCAGCCATCCCGCCACGTACGCCCCGCGCACGGCCTGCCCTGTTCTCGGATCGATGACAGCTCCCGCATCGTTGGGCAGCACCCCGCGCACATCGTCGAAGGGCAGATTGCCGACCGTGGCGCCACGGAACCCGATGGAGCGCAGAATGAGTCCCGACTCGATGGTCTCGTAGAAGCCTGTGGGTTCGACCGTCGATCCGGCACCGTCGAGTGCGGCGACGTTCCGCTCGACACGGATGCCGGTCGCTCGCTCGGTACCCAGTATTTCCACTGGGGTACGGAGGAATTGGAGATGAATCCGGCGGTTGCCGGTGCCGGATTCAGTCGTGCCGTAACCATCGAGGACCGCATGCCTCATACGCGTGAGAGAGTCCTCTGCGTCCTTGCGATGCACGATCTCGGAGGTTGTGACGTCCACGCCGGCAAGGTTGCCGAGACCGATCAGCTCGGGGGTGCTGAAGGCGGCGCTGTCCGCGGCACGCCGCCCGAGCACGATCACCTCTCGTATTCGGCTTGCGGCAAGTGCTTCCAGGGCGTAGTCCGCGATGTCGGTCTTCATCAGGCGACTGACGTCACTGACCAGTATGCGCGCGGCGTCGAGTGCTACGTTTCCGTTCCCGATCACGACTGCCCGGCTGCTGGAGAAGTCGAATTCGGCGCCGGCGAAGTCGGGGTGGCCGTTGTACCAGGCCACGAATTCGCGAGCGGAGTGGACTCCCGGCAGGGCCTCTCCGAGAATTCCGAGGGCGCGATCGCCCGCAGCTCCGCTCGCGTATACGACCGCATGATGATGGGCGAGCAGTTCCTCGTGCGAAATGTGCCTTCCGATTTCGACATTGAGGTACGCAATGCAGTTCTTTCGCCCTAGCGTCCGCGCGAAGGTCCCGACTACGTCCTTGGTTCGACCGTGGTCCGGTGCCACCCCGTAGCGGACGAGGCCCCCGATTACCGGCAGCTTCTCCACCACGGTGACCAGCACGTCGAGGCCTTTGGTGGCCGTCAGCTCGTCGGCGAGGTAACAGGCGGACGGTCCGCTTCCGACAATTGCGACGCGGAGCGTCTCGGACGCGGACCGGATCGTCGGCCGCTCCGCCCCGGGAAGTCCGATTTGCCTCGGTTGTATCGGATTGTCTTGGTAGTAGGCGGCGTTCAGGTCCGGAAACGCCTGCATCTCGGGCGTCATGTCCCCTTCCGGAACGATGGCGTCGACGGGGCATTCGTCCACGCACGCGCCGCAGTCGATGCACGTTGCCGGGTCGATGAAGAGCATCTCGGTGCGAGCGTAGGCCCGCTCGTCCGGCGTGGGATGGATGCAATCGACTGGGCACACCGAGACGCAACTGGCGTCGTTGCAGCATGGCTGCGTGATTACATGAGCCATTGGCGACCTGGCTTTCTGTCGGGCCGACTCGACCGCGACGGCAATGCCGTGAACAGCAGGTGACAGATATCATATTTTGTCATTTGACCGAACGTCAACCTACGTGGGCCGGGACCTTTTCATCCGGAGCCGAGGGCCGGCTCGGTCGTGCCGCAGCACTCCGCGCCCGCGGTGCACGCGAAAGCCGGGTGACGCCTCTTCCCCGCCGGGGCTCTCACGCCACCCTTCCAGCCGAGACGTGGCTCGCTCTTACACATGACAATTTTCGTATTTCGTTATATCGCGTGGGTGCGAGCCACGCAAGAGGGACTTTCGCCTCTTGCGGGGTCGCTTAGAATTCGGGCCTGCTCACCGAGCGGCACTCCGGGGCGGACACGCGAAAGGCCCCGAAGCGCAGCGCGCCTCGGGACCCCTGCCGATAGTATTCGTGGTTCAGTTCAGACGAGCGTCGGCCGCAGACGTATCGGTGACGATTCCCGGCAGCATGAACTTGGTCAGCAGTCGTCGATGGTCGGCATCGTCTCCCTGGTCGAAGTCCATTCGTCCGACCAGTATCAGCTCTACCAGAGTTATCCACTCGGCGATCTCGTCGTCGGAAACCCCTTCGCGGACCTCCCCGCGCTCGCGCGCTTCGTCCATCAGCGGCGCCCACATCTCGTGCGTGAGCCGCTTGGCCAGGCCGGAGCTGCCGAGTAGCGCCGTCGCCATGTCCATGTGTTCGGGGCTGACGATCAACCGAATGATCGGGTCCTTCCGCCCCCGGTCCACCAGAAAGATGAGACCGTCGACCACCTGCTCGGCGAAGGTCTTCCGCTTTCGCAAATACGCACGTGCCTGGTCGAACAAACGGCGTGAGCGGACTTCGATGACTGCTGCGATCAAGGTGTCGCGATCGCGAAAATAGCGGTAGATCGTTGGCCGGGAGACGCCGGCCTCCTTCGCGACATCGTCCATGGTGGTCTTGACCACCCCGTACCGCTGGAAGGCCGTTTCCGTGGCCTCGAGGATCTGAGCACGCGCCTCCTCGGCGTCCTCACTGAGGACACTCCCGTTCCGTCGTCGCGCCATGCCGCCTCCCGCAAACTCGGCGAATCACCGATAAATTCGTGTTCATGATACAAGGGCCGGATTTCGTCCGCTGTCCCCACCTCATGCCTCTGCCGACCGTGGCGCAGGCGTGCGGACGAGCCGGTTCCCCGTGGCGGCGGCGCACGACGGATCAGTGAGCGGTTCACACCCGAGGCCGGTGGACATCTGCCTCGAATTGCAGACCGGAGGTGCTGTGGATATCGGTTCTGTGTTCGCAGCGACTCATTCGTTCCGGGCGTGCGGCGATGTCGATCGGTGACGTTCGAGCGGCGGGGCATGCGTGCGCATACCCCGCCGCTCGAGCGCCGACGTCGAACCGTTCTTACGCCTCCGGTGTGAATCGGATGGGCAACCGCATGCACCCCCGCACCTGGGTGGCGTGCAGGAGAGGCGGCTCCTCGGAAATCAGGTCGTAATCGGGAATCCGTCGGTGCAACTCCTCGAGGGCGAGCGACAGTTCGATTCGCGCCAGGTGGGAGCCCAGGCACCGGTGGGGACCCGAGCCGAAGGAGAGATGCCGATTCGGGTGACGTTCGAGCTGAAGCTCATCCGGGTCGTCGAATTCCTCGACGTCACGGTTGGCCGAACAGAGCATGAGGATGAGCTGATCACCCTTCTTGATCTGCACACCACCGAGTTCGACGTCGCGAGTCGCACAGCGCCCGGGCACCACTGCGGCCTCGATCCGAAGGATCTCTTCGACGGCACTGGGTATCAGCGATTCGTCGGCGATCAGGGCTTCGCGCTGGTCCGGATTGTTGACCAGGTGAATAACGCTCCACGCCAGCGAACCCTGCACCGTGTGCAGTCCCGCGATGAGCAGCAGGAAGAACATGCGGTTGAGCTCTTCGTCGGTCAGCAGCCGCTTTCCGTCTTCGAGCTCGACCTCGGTATGAATCAGAGCGGACGTGACGTCCTCGCCGGGCATCTTCCGCCGCTGGTCGACCATGTTCTGGAAGTAGCCGAGCATCTGCATTCCGGCGGCCGCGCGCGCCTGCTGGGACTCCTCTTCGCCGGCACCCGGCTTCCCCATCAGGATGGTGTCGGTGGCCTCGGTGAACATCGGCGCGTCCGCGAGTGGCCAGTCCATCAGCGCCAGGAACACCCGGGCCGGCAACTCGTGAGCGAATTCGGAGATGAACTCCGCCTGTCCCCGGGCGGCGAATCCGTCGATGAGTTCGTTGATCACTCCACGGATCTGCTCGGTCAGTGCCTTCATGCGATTGGGTGAGAACAGCGGTTGCAGCGCCGTGCGATAGCCGGTGTGCTCCGGGGGATCGAGCTCGATCGGGATGAACTTGCCCATGCCGCCCGGTCCGGTAACGAGGTTGTTCGGGTAGCTCGAGAACGTCTCGGGATCGCGCAGGACTTCGTGGATCTCCTTGTAGCGCGTGACGATCCAATGTCCGCCATGCGCTGTCGAGTAGACCACCGGGCCCTTCGCCGCCAATTCGGCGGCCTTGTCCTGAACAGTGTCGACCGGGCCGGCCAACGACGGATCGTAGATGTCGAAGTCGACGACGAGCTCTTCAGGAGCGGCGCCGGCAGCTGTCGTGCTGGTCATGGTGAGTTCCTCGATCACAGTAGGGTCAATTGAATTCGATGCTCAGGGCGCGTTCCGGGCATACCAGGGCCGCCGACTCGGCGGCGGCGATTTCCTGATCGGTACTCAACAACGCCTTCAGCACGACCGGATCTCCCGCGTCGTCGCAGTCGAGTATCTGCGGAGAACGGCCGTAGCACAGTCCGTGTCCGGCGCAGGCCGAACGGTCCACCACCAGTCGCGGCACTCCGGCCCGGCTCGGCGGGGCAAAGCTGTTGTCGTGCAGTGTCATATGAGCTCCTTGCTCGAACAAGGGCCGCCTCCCTGCACGGACGGTGTCGGCAGAGGACAGCAGGAGGTCTCACGGGAGCGACGGGGCGCGTGATAGCCATCCGGCGCGCCCGGCCCCTCTGTGACTCACATTACGACCAGTTACATATTACGTCAATCGATATTTGTCATATGTTGACTGTCCGCGCCACGGCTCCTATAGTTTGTGACACGCTCCACACCAAGCACCCGTGCGGCCCCCTCTCACTCCACCCCTGGGGACCACCTCTGCCTTGTCGCCCGCACCACGGGGACCGTACGCGCCCAACAACTTCCGTCCACACATCGGACAAGAACCAGAACGGGAAAGGACAATCATGGGACGCCTCCCAGACAAGGTCGCTCTCATCACCGGAGCGGGGTCCGGCCTGGGACGCCAGTGCGCTCAACTCTTCGCTTCCGAAGGCGCAAAGGTGGCGGTGGTCGACATCGACCCGGAGCGCACCAAGGGAACCGTGGAACTGATCGAGCAGCACGGCGGCGACGCCATCGCAGTGACTGCGGATGTGCGCAGGGAACAGCAGGTGATCGACGCCGTCGCGGCGACGGTCTCCGCCTTCGGCAAGCTCGATATCGCCTTCGCCAACGCCGGCGTGGTCTCCCGCGGTGGCGTGCCCTCGGTCGCCGGGGGTGAGCAGGTCGAATTCGAGGATCTGACCGATGCCGACTGGCAGGACGTGTTCGGCGTCAACCTCTCCGGTGTTTTCTACACCGCCAAGGCTGCGGTTCCCGCCCTTCGGGCCAACGGCGGCGGTGTCATCCTGGCGACCTCGTCCGCCGCCTCGTTCGTGGCGTACCACAGCATTGCGATGTACTCGGCCACGAAGGCGGGAGTGAACGGCCTGGTGCGGGGACTGAGCCTGGACCTGGGCAAGTACGGCATCCGGGTCAACGCGATCGCTCCAACGCACGGCATGTCGCCGAACTTCCTGGCGCCGGCCGGAACCCCGGTGGTGGGACAGTCCTACGAAGAGGTCGCCGGCCCCTGGGATCCCGGCATCTCCCCCATCCCCCTCAAGCTGAATCGGCCACCGTCACTGATGGACAACGCGCGCGCAGCGTTGTTCATGGTCTCCGACGATTCGGCCTACATCTCCGGCGTCACGCTGCCCACGACGGACGGTGGCACGCTCGCTCGGGTCAGCATGTGGTTCCCCGAAGACCAGGGCACCCCGACGCTCGACACGGACGCCTGAGACCGAAGACGGCGAAGGGTGGGACCGTGAGGTCCCACCCTTCGCTCCCTCGGAATCCCACTGCGAGCACGCGCAGCAGTGCGGACAGCCCGGCGACCGAACCGGCGATCCCCCTACCTCGAGTCCAGGTATGTCGTCACAACCAGGATCAAGATGACCAATCCGAAGACGACTACCTCCTGACGGCGGGTATGGGTCTCGCACTGGCGCTCCGGGTCTTCCACGTTCTTACGAAAGCTCATGGGCCGCTCCCCCGGTTCAGTCCCCCACATGCTCGATTTCCACCAGGAGGTCGCCGGTGTGCTGCCCGGGTGGGGCGCCGGTGATCGACAGGGACGTGGGTAGCTCGGCGACCTTTTCCACGGATCCGAAGTCGGTCATGGTGAGGGTCAAAGGGAGCTGCGCGAGGAGGTCGCGACCGGCAGGGGTGTCCGACAGCGTTCCCGTCAGGCGTTGCCCGTCGACGATGAGTGCGATACGGATGCGGTCCCACTCGTCGTCGACGGTGGGCTCCGGAGACTGCTGCACGCGGCTGCAAGGGTTACGAGAGCCAGCGACAGCGACACGTGCACTGCACGAAAGCGGGTGTCCATCGGGCTTCCTTCGGCGTGGTGGTTCGGGCGCGCCCGTGCATGCGCTCAGGTACTCCGGGCTGCAGATCAACCGAGGGTGGCGGTGTCGATGACGAACCGATAGCGGACATCGGACGCCAGGACGCGCTCGTAGTCGTCGTTGATCCGGTCCGCGGGGATGACCTCGACGTCGGCGCCGATGTCGTGTGCGGCGCAGAAGTTGAGCATCTCCTGGGTCTGGCGGATGCCACCGATCATCGAGCCGGCGTAGGAGCGGCGGCCGCCGATGAGGGAGAAGACGTTCAGGCTGAGGGGTTCGGCCGGGGCACCGACGTTGACCAGGGTGCCGTCCACCGCGAGCAGACCGAGGTAGTCGTCGACATCTATGGCGGCACTGACCGTGTTGACGATCAGATCGAAACGGCTCGAGAGCTGCTCGAATGTGGCCGGATCGCTGGTGGCGTGGTAGTGGTCGGCACCGAGCCGCAGGCCGTCCTCCCGCTTCTTCAACGACTGGGACAGCACCGTCACCTCGGCTCCGAGGGCGTGGGCGATCTTGACGGCCAAGTGCCCCAGACCGCCGAGACCGACGACGGCGACCTTCGTGCCCGGTCCGGCGTTCCAGCGCCGCAACGGCGAGTAGGTGGTGATGCCGGCGCACAGCAGCGGCGCAGCGGCCGCGAAGTCGAGCGTCTCGGGCACGGAGAGCACGAAGTCGGCGTCGACGACGACATGGGTCGCATAGCCGCCCTGGGTGGTGGTGCCGTCCCGGTCGACGCCCGCGTAGGTGGGGACCATGCCGTCGAGGCAGTACTGCTCGTCGCCGTTGCGGCAGTTCACGCACTCGCGGCAGGAGTCGACCATGCAGCCCACTCCGACGCGGTCACCGACCCGGTGGCGGGTGACGTCGGCACCGACCTCGGCGACGAGACCGACGATCTCGTGGCCGGGGACGAGCGGGTAGGGCTGGGGTCCCCAGTCGCCGCGGACGGTGTGGATGTCGGAGTGGCAGATGCCGGCGTACTTGATCTCGATGAGCACGTCGTTGGGTCCGACGTCCCGTCGTTCGATGACCGTCGGGGCCAGCGGCGCGGATGCGGACGAGGCTGCGTAGGCATGGACACGCATGGAGGCTTCTCCTCTGAGTGGAATTGCGGTGGTTTCGGGCCGGGCTGAAGGTTCAGGCGAACGCACGGTGTTCCGGCGTGCCGGCTGTCGGTGGGCGGAGCAGGACGTAGCCGACGAGGCCGAGCAGGGCTGCCGTGACGGTGACGACGCCCAGCGGCACCGCGGTCTCCGGGCCGGCCAGGCCGACGAGGGGGCGGTGACGCCACAGAATGCGAACCGGGCCAGCCCCAGCAGCGAGGCGGCCGAGCCGGCGACCTCGGGATGGTTCTCCAACGCGAGGGACGTCGACGGCGGGGTCGTGACCGCCACCCCGCTGACCATCGTGAGCAGCGAGACGACCATCGCGGCCAGCGGCAGGTGTGCGGTGGCGGTGGCGGTGAGCAGCACGCCACCGGCGCCGGCCACCACCGTGATCAGACCGACGACCAGGGCGCCGTGGACGGACCACCACTCCGCGATTCGGCCGGCGAGTAATCCGAAGACCATGAATCCCAACGAGTTCAGCCCGAACGCTTAGGAGTAGCCCTGCGGCGACAGGCCGTAGATGCCCTGCAACACGAACGTCGCGCCGCTGAGATGGGCGAACAGGGCGGCGTTGACGAACCCATCGTGGACCTGGCCAGGAACCGGGGCCGGAAATCCTCTACCGCGATCACCGCATGCTGGGCGACCACCCGCCGCGCCTCGTGCCGGTCCGCCCCGCGGCCTTCTGCTGGATCTTTGCCGCCTGCTTGCGGGACCGCCGGTAGCCGTTCGACGCCGGGCGTCCCTTGCCCGGTCGCCGGCGCGCCATCGTGCGTTGCGCCTTGGCCAGCAAAGAGACGTTGTCGCGGGTGACGACGAACGAGGCGTACCAGTGCCCCAGCGGATCCCGGCGCGGAGGTCAGGGGCGGAGCAGCACCTTGATCGCGCGCCGCTCGTCCATGGCCTTGTAACCGTCGGCGGCCTGACCGAGTGGCAGCTCGAGATCGAACACCTTGCCCGGGTTGATCTTTCGATTCCATATCAGGTCGATCAGCTCGGGCAGGTACTGCCGGACCGGTGCCGGACCGCCGTGCAGGTGCACGTGCGAGAAGAACAGCTCCTCGCCGGGCAGCTGCACGTCGTGGGCGACCCCGACGTAACCGACGTGCCCGCCGGGCCGGGTGGACCGGATGGCCTGCATCATCGACTCCTGGGTGCCGACGGCCTCGACGACCGAGTGCGCGCCCAGCCCGCCGGTGAGCTCCTTGATCCGGGCCACGCCCGCGTCACCCCGTTCGGTGACGATATCGGTGGCACCGAACTCGCGGGCCAGCCGCTGCCGGGGTTCGTGACGGCTCATCGCGATGATCTGTTCGGCGCCGAGCTGCTTCGCCGCGAGCACCGCGAGCAGACCGACGGCGCCGTCGCCGACGACCGCGACGGTCTTGCCCGGTCCGGCCTCGGCGGCGACGGCACCGAACCAGCCGGTGCCGAGGACGTCCGAGGCGGCCAGCAGAGACGGGATGAGGTCGGGTTCGGGCATGCCCGGAGTGGCCACGAGCGTGCCGTCCGCGAGGGGGACCCGCAGGAACTCGGCCTGGGAACCGAGGCTGCCCATGAGCACCCGGTGGACGCACGAGCTCTGATACCCGGCGCGGCAGATCTCGCAGGTGTTGTCGGACGCGAAGAACGAGCCGACGACGAAGTCGCCGACCTTCACATTCGCGACGTCCGCGCCGATCTCCTCGACGATGCCGACGTACTCGTGACCCATGGGGATCGGGCCGTCGTAGGTTTCGACACCGCGGTAGGGCCACAGGTCCGAGCCGCACACACATGCCGCGGAGAGCCGGAGGATCGCGTCGGTGGGTTCGACGAGGGACGGACGGTCGCGTTCCTCGACACGGACGTCGCCGGGGGCGTACAGGATTGCTCCACGCATGACGGTGCTCCTTGTTCGCACGAGATCTGATGTGGGTGTCCCGGCTGTTTTCCGGGCCGATTCCATGGAACACCGCGCACCACCCCCGCGGGAGGTCGCGTTCATGGGGGGTACAAGCACAACCTCCCACGACGCCGCACCGGACGTACCGTGGACGGCGTGGACAACCGCGCCGATATCCGCAGCTTCCTCGCCACCCGGCGGGCCCGGCTGACCCCGCAGCAGGTCGGGCTGCCCGCCGGCGGCGGGCGCCGCCGGGTCCCCGGATTGCGGCGCGAGGAGGTCGCTGTGCTGGCCGGGGTGAGCACGGAGTGGTACACCCGCCTGGAGAAGGGCCACATCGGCGGCGTCTCCGAGGACGTCCTCGAGGCGGTCGCCCGGGCACTGCAGCTCGACGAGGCCGAACGCACCTACCTGTTCGACCTCGCCCGCGCCGCCCGGCCCACCCACCGCGCACCCCGCGCCCGCAAGCAGGCCCAGGTGCGGCCGAGGGTGCAGTGGATGCTCGACTCGATGACCTCCTCCGCCGCGTTCGTCCGCAACGGGCGCATGGACATCCTCGCCACCAACGCGCTCGGCCGCGCGCTGTACTCGCCGATGTTCGCCGACGACCGCAGAACCGCCAACATCGCCCGCTTCCAGTTCCTCGATCCCGGCGCTCGCGACTACTTCCCCGACTGGGACGGCGCCGCAAACGTGACCGTGGCACTGCTGCGAGCCGAGGCCGGCCGCGATCCCCACAACAAGGACCTGCGTCAGCTCGTCGGTGAACTCTCCACGCTCAGCGACGAATTCCGCGCCCGGTGGGCAGCACACAACGTCCGCATCCATCACGCCGGGAACAAGCAGTTCAACCACCCGGTGGTCGGCACGCTCGACCTCGTCTACCACTCCCTCGACCTGGCAGCGGACGACGACTGGGTCCTGGACCTGACCATCTACACCGCCGAACCCGGAACCGACTCCGAAGACCGGCTCAAGCTTCTCGCCAGCTGGGCCGCGACTCATCTCCCGGCCCACCCGGCGACCGAACCGACCAGCTGACACGGACGGACGGCACCCGCGACGTTCGGTCGATCCTGCCGTCCCCGCCGGCAGACAAGTCCTTCCGCAGCGAGATGGAAGCGCTCCCGTGGGCCTCTACCCGTCGAGAAGCACGCCCGAGGCCGAGATCGGCCGCAGCACGATCCGGACGAGCGCAAGCGGGTTGTCGTCCCCGGCGCAGCGGTTGGCGTCGAGCGTGCCGCAGGTGCGGCACCGGTGGATGATCACCCATTCCCCACCCCCGCGCACGGTCACCGAGATGGGCTCCATCCGGCCCCCGCAGCCGGCGGCCCGGTCGCCGGGCACACGATCGACGTGCCTACTGGACAGGCAGTGCGGGCAGTGGTTGCGGTGCGCGGTTCCGGGCGCCTGCATCGGCACGTCCAGACCGCATCCGAGGCAGCGGAACGATGTTCCGTGCCGCGCGGGTGCGTCGCGATGTGCCGGCTTCGGCCGCTGCACTCGCAGTGTTCGATTGTTCCTGCGGGACACCGAGCGCTCCTACAGTTGTGCGAGATGCTCGAGCGGGAACGGCGGTTGCGCCAGCGGTTTCACCGCGATGCGGAGCAACAGCAACTGGTTGTCGTCCTCGACCACCGGGCACGCGTCGAGGCCACCGCAGGCGGTACAGCGGTGGATGAGCATCCACTCTCCGCCCCGGAGCACCGCGATCGAGATCGGGTGCGTGCGTGCTCCGCACGTGGCGTCCGGTCCGGGTCGGTGCTTTCCGGCGAGGCAGTTCGGGCAGTGTGTCCGTGTTGCACCGGCAGGCGTCGCGGCAGGTACCGTCAGCCCGCACCGGATACATGTGAACGTGGAAAGGTGCGATATCGATGTGCCACTGTGGGACACTTGGGTTCTCCTCTGTGAGATCAACTGTGCTGCAATGTGTGCCGAGCACTTTCGATCCCGCGAAGACCTCACACCGGACAGGCGATCCGATGGTGGGTGCGGATCACCGGTCCGAGCGCTTCACGGGATCGTGAAGGAGCTCGGCGGCTGTCCGGGGCATAATTCACCACTTTCCATCCGAGTTCGACCGGCCTCTCCGCCGGACGCAGCAGACAATATTCACCACGGGGTGAACCCGCAAACGAATTACTGCGAGCGACCGTGTTCCGGTTCCGTATCCGACTGGCGGACAGGTCCGTTCGAACGGTCCAGGAACGGTGGTTCGATGCTGGACGGCTACCGGGCGCACGTCCCTCCACGCGACGATCGACGCGGCACGGGTCAGAAGGTCCGGTGCCGGGCGAGTACCTCGAACGCCGGGTCGCCGGGGCCGATGTCGTACGTGCACTCGCCGCCGCGCGGGTCGGGCACGAACGCCCACAGCAGCGCGCCGGCGGCCCCGGCCTCGCGGTAGCCGGTCAGGGCCGTGTCCACGCGTTCGGCACGTTCGGGCAGCGGCAGACAGCTCCCGGCTTCTATGCCGAGCTCGGCCACCAGGATCGGCTTGGTCACCTGCCCGAGCCGCACCGGCAGCCACGCCGCCTCGTCGTAGTCGTGGTACTGCAGCACGTCCACGTACGGCGACTTCGCGAGCTGCGCGTAGCCGTCCCCGGCGCTGCCGCACTGGTCCCCGCCGATCAGGCCGAGGGTGATCGGGTGCCGCGGGTCCGTCTCCCGCACGATCCGGCCGACCGCGTCGGTCCACGCGCGCAGCAGCTGCGCCGAGTCGGGTGGGCAGGAGCGCCGCGGCAGGCTGCACGCGGCGTCGCCGCACACGCCGGGCTCGGGCTCGCCCAGCAGGTCCCACGCGGCGAGCGCCGGCGACACCCGCCACCGGTCCACGGCCAGGCGGACCCAGTCGCGGTAGCTGACCGCGAAGGGGGCCCGGCGCGTGGTCCAGCCGTGTTCGTACCAGGCGCGGTCCTTGTACAGCTCGTTGCCGCACGCGCCGTCCTGCGGGGACAGCACCGGCATGACGAGCTGGCCGTGCCGCTCGGCGGCGGCGAACACGGCGTCGATCGCCGCGAAGTCCAGGGTCCCCGTGACGCGGTTCAACGCCAGCGCCTGGAAGGCGTTGAACCGCGTCAGCGACGACGGCGGCAGCGACGAAAAGTACGCGTCCAGGTCCACCTGCGCGCCGCAGCCACCGTTGACGTCCCAGTCGGAGGCGAGCTGATAGGCGTTGAGCCCGGTCGGCCACCAGGGCTTCCCGTCCAGAATCAGGCCCCGCCCGTCGACCGTGACACGCGCCGGCGGCGCCGGCGGTGGTGGGTCCGGCGGTGGTGGGGACGCGCACGCGGCCGCGCCGACCAGACAGGCGACGACGACGGCGGCTGCGCGCATGGGCGAACGGTAGTCCCTGCCCGGCCGGACGGGAAGGCGGGTTGGCCACGGCGCACACGTCGGCGGGGTCGGGTGAGCTCGTGGCCCACCGTTCCCCGCCGCGGCGCCCGTCCTAGCCGATCCTGCGGCGGTACGTCACCATGGCGAAGATGTACGCGACGACGAGGATGCCGACACACCAGGCGAGGGCGATCCAGATGTCGGCACCGACCGGCTGCTGTGTGAACAGGTCGCGGATGGCATCGACAATGGCCGTCACCGGCTGGTGCTCGGCGAAGGCGCGTACCGGGCCGGGCATGGTGTCGGTGGGCACGAATGCCGAGCTGATGAACGGCAGGAAGATGAGCGGGTAGGAGAACGCGATCGCGCCGTCCGCGGACTTCGCGGAGAGACCGGGAATCACGGCGATCCACGTCAACGCCAGGGTGAACAGGATCAAGATGCCGGCGACCGCGAGCCACGCCGGCGCTCCCGCCGCCGAGCGGAAGCCCATGAGGAGGGCAACGAGCACGATGACCACGACCGAGGTCAGATTGGCGACCAACGAGGTCACCACGTGCGCCCACAGAACGGACGAGCGTGCGATCGGCATGGACTGGAATCGCTCGAAGATGCCGCTCTTCATATCCAGGAAGAGCCGGAATGCGGTGTAGGAGATGCCCGAAGCAATGGTGATGAGCAGAATGCCGGGCAGCAGGTAGTTCACATACGAATTCGACCCCGAGTTGATCGCGCCGCCGAACACGTAGACGAACAGCAGCAGGAAGGCGATCGGCATGATCGTGGTCGTGGTGATGGTGTCCGGGCTGCGCGTGATGTGGCGCAGAGAGCGCCCCAGCAGGACGGCGGTGTCGCCGAAGAAGTGCTTGGTCATCGTTGTCTCCTACTCTTCCGCGCCGGCGCTGCGTCGTTGCCGGCGTCGCCGTCCTTGCCGTCGGCACCGACGACGGCAAGGAAGACGTCCTCGAGGGTCGGCCGCTTTTCGACGTATTCGACCGTGGCGGGCGGGAGCAACTGCTCGAGCTCGGTGAGGGTGCCGTTCACGATGATCCGGCCCTCGTGGAGGATCGCGATCCGGTCGGCGAGCTGTTCGGCCTCCTCCAGGTACTGCGTCGTGAGCAGCACCGTCGTGCCGTGCTCGGCGAGTTCCTGGACGGCCTGCCACACCTCGAGGCGCGCCTGGGGGTCGAGCCCGGTCGTCGGCTCGTCGAGGAAGATGACCGGCGGATCCCCGATGAGACTCATCGCGATGTCGAGGCGGCGGCGCATGCCGCCCGAATACGTCGACACCTTCCGCGCGGCCGCGTCGGTCAGCGAGAAGCGCTCGAGCAGATCATCCGCGATCCTGCCCGGATCCTCGACGTGCCGCAACCGGGCGACCAGCACGAGATTCTCACGTCCGCTGAGGATTTCGTCGACGGCGGCGAACTGTCCCGTGAGGCTGATGGACTCTCGCACATCGGCAGCCTGCGTAGCGACGTCGAAGCCGTTGACGCCGGCACTCCCTGCATCGGCCTCGAGCAGCGTGGACAGAATCTTCACGACCGTGGTCTTGCCCGCCCCGTTGGAGCCGAGCAGGGCGAAGATGCTGCCCCGCGCCACGTCGAAGTCGACGCCGCGCAGCACCGGCAGGTCCTTGAACGCCTTCTCCAGGCCCTGCACGCGGATCGCGGGCAACTGCACCTGATCGGTTGTCATCCGGATATCCGTTCTCTCGTGCGTCACGATTCGGAGCCCGCGACGCGATCGATGGTGTCGGTCAGCCGTTCCCGTTCCTTGCTGATCCACTGACCCTCCGGGTAGTTCCGGAGAAATGCCTCCGCGAACTCGACCGGGTCCTCCCCGACGACGGCGCGGATCGGCGTTCCGTCCGCCGCGCTCTGCTCGAAGAGATCGGCGAGGTCCTCGAACATCGAAGCCGCGCTGGCGGGGTCCCCCGGCCCGAAGTGCATCAGGTACCGCTCGAGCGCATCGATCGCCGTGCGGTAGTCCGCGGGAAGCTGTTTCGTGCGCGCCTTGTATTGCCGCCATCGCCGCTTGTAGCCGATCATCTTCGAGATGGACATGGTCATCTGTCTCCTTCGCGGAGCTGTTCGAGCCGTTCTGCGAGGAAGCTCCATGTCCCCCAGAACTCTTCGAGGTATTCCTGTCCCTGCACGTTGAGCGAATACACCTTGCGCGGTGGCCCTTTCTCGGACGGCACCTTCTCCACGTCGACCAGGCCTCTTTTCTCGATCCTGACGAGCAGGGCGTAGATGGTGCCTTCGGCGATGTCGGAGAAGCCCTGCTCCCGCAGCCATGCCGTGATCTCGTAGCCGTATGCGGGCCGGTTGGAGACGATCGCGAGGACGATGCCCTCCAGCGTTCCCTTGAGCATCTCCGTCATCTGCTTGCTCACGGAACACCTCCTCAACTACTAAGCGTTACTGACTACTGGTACATAGTAACGCTGAATAGTGACGGCGCAAGCCCCGCGCGTCGAGACTCTCCGACCGACGCCGCAACCACTCGATCACCAGGACCTGGGGGAACTGCCCCGGAAACCCAATGTTCAAGTGGCGGCCATGCCGCGGAGATCCGAAGCCACGACACTGGATGAATCGAGTGCCGATCGATGCAGAGGAGGCACTGACAGGACAGAGGTGGCGGCCCACCGCCCCACCACGCACCCTCTCGGGTATGGCGCTACTGCGCCGAGTGCCCCCGCGCGCCGCACATCGCGGCGGTGTCTCCGCGGGTACGCCGACGCCAGGAGTTCCGTTCGACCACGGTCACAGCACCGCACCAGCACGAGGAGGCCCGAGATGCTCGGACCGAAGTTGCCCATGCCATCGTTGCCGACCCTCCCGCTGCCGGGCCGCTCCCCGGCGAGCAGGCCACCCGCGGACGTGGTCGTGCTCGACCACGACCAGGTCGAGGAACTCGGGCGCGAACTCGATGCGCTGCGCGCCCGCATCACCGCGGACCTCGGCGCCCAGGATCGCGACTACCTCCTTCGCGTCATCAAGGTGCAGCGGGGCGCCGAGGTGGCCGGCCGAGTTCTGATGCATCTGGGGGTGTTTCCGCCGGCGTGGCTGGCCGGCGTGGGCGCACTAGGGATTTCGAAGATTCTCGACAACATGGAGATCGGGCACAACGTGCTGCACGGTCAGTACGACTGGATGCGCGAGCCCGGCGTGAACTCCCAGGACTTCGAATGGGACATCGTCTGTCCCGCCGACCAGTGGAAATACTCGCACAACTACATGCATCACACCTACACGAACATCCTCGGGCGGGATCGCGACATCGGGTACGGCATCCTGCGGATGGACCCCGGTCAACGCTGGAACCCGTACTACCTGGGCAACCCGCTGTATGCGCTCGTGCTGATGCTCACCTTCGAGTGGGGCGTGATGCTCCACAACCTCGAAACCGACCGCGTACTCCGGGGCCGACGCCCGTGGCCCGACATCGCACCCTTGGTCCGCGGCTGGTGGCGCAAGGCCCGCCCCCAGGTCCTCAAGGACTACGTGGTCTTTCCCCTGCTGTCCGGGCCGCTGATGCTCCCGACACTGGCCGGGAACGCCGCCGCCAACCTGGTCCGCAACATGTGGGCGTTCTCCATCATCTTCTGCGGCCACTTCCCGTCCGGCGTGCAGACCTTCACGGAGGACGAAACCGCCGACGAGACCCGCGGGCAGTGGTACGTGCGGCAGATGCTCGGATCGGCGAACATCACCGGCGGCCCGCTGTTCCACATCATGTCCGGAAACCTCTCGCACCAGATCGAGCACCACCTGTTCCCCGATCTCCCGGCGCACCGGTACCCGGCGATGGCGCCCGAGGTGCAGGCTCTGTGCGAGAAGTACCGCCTGCCCTACAACACCGGCGGGCTGGGCCGCCAGATCGGCTCCGTCTGGGTCAAGATCGTCGTGCTCGCGCTGCCGCCGGCCCTGACGCCACCGGTCCCGGCACCCGCAGTCACGATCGAGCGGCGCACCACGAGAGCCGGCGCCTGAGCAACGGTTCGCTGCAGGGCGCGTGCTCAGCCGGCAGGGCGTGTGGTGAGCCGGCAGGGCGTGTGGTCAGCCGGCAGGGCGTGTGGTCAGCGGGCAGGGAGCCGACGTACGGCAACATGTCCGGCATGTGCTCGGATGCCGCGGCGAACCTCCTCGACACCATTCCGGGACGCATGCTCGTCCACTGGTACCTGCGCGCCTACCGTGACGCGGATCCGCGGCCGTCCGTCGCCGCATTCGTCGACGCCGACACCCTCGAGGGCTTCGTCGACGACCTCGTGCTGATCATCGGCGAGTACCTCTACGGCAACGGCGCCAACGACGTCCTGGACATGGCCCTCACCGCACCGGCGACGATCGAGATGGCCGAGGCGATCTGCGCCGCGCTGCGTCACCCGCGCCGGAACACCCTCGACTCCCCGCAGACCCACGAGGGCACGATCACCGAGCTGAGTCTGCCGCGGGTGCGCAACCGCAAGCGGCCCGGCGCGCTGCCCGACGGCGCGTTCTGGACCGCGACGCCCCTGCACGACGGGGCGAGCGACACGTGGAGCGCCAGCGGGGAGAACCTGCGCGGCCTGAAGGATCCCGCCCGCTACACCGTGCACTTCGATCCGGACGTCGCGCGGATCGCCCGGATCGACACCGCCGGCGACTGGGCGGCCCTGATCGCCGACCATCCGCTCGAGTACCGCGGGGCGCGCGTCCCGGACTGGCCGTCGATCGCCGAGGAGTGGGACGCCGTGCACCTGTCGGCCCTCGGCCTGCTGTGCGCCCACCCCCGTCTGTCCGAGGTGCCGTACGACCGGTACGAGGCCGGCGGCTACCGGCACAGCCAGTCGGGGCCGTGGCCCGGGGTGGGCGACTGGTCGACGGTGAGCACCGCGTGGCTGCGGATCCCCGAACGGTTCGAGATCCGGCCCACCACCCGGGCCGCGCGGTAAACGGTTCGCGGCCGGACCCGGCGCGGCTCTACGGTGGGTCGCGATGACCGAGATACGTCCCGCCGAGCCCGCCGACGTCGACCGCGCGACCCGCACCCTGGCGCGCGCCTTCGCCGACTACCCGTTCACCCGCCACACCGTCGATGCCCGTGACCACCTGCGTCGCGTCGAGGAGTTGCAGCGGCTGTACCTGACCGAGATCGGCCTGCGCTGTGGGCGGGTGTGGGTGGCCGACGACGCGTCGGCCGTCGCGGTGTGGACCACCCCCGAGTCCACCGGAATCCCAGAGGCTTTCGAACGCATCGCCGGACGCGTCGCCGAGCTGTCCGGTGATCGGGCCGACGCGGCGGCGGCCGCGGAGGAGGCGCTGGCGCCACTGCGGCCCGTCGGACCGGTGTGGTTCCTCGCGACCGTCGCCGTGGATCCGGACCGGCAGGGCTGGGGCCTGGGCGGCGCGGTCCTCGAACCCGGACTCAGGGAAGCCCGCCAAGCGGGGGTGCCCGCGTACCTGGAGACGTCGTCGGAGCGGAACGTCGCGTTCTACCGCAGGCTCGGTTTCGACGTCGTCGGTTCCGTGACCCTGCCCGGCGACGGGCCGCGCACGTGGGCGATGGTCCGCAACCATACGCAGTAGGTGGCGGAGTTTCATCACGACGTCGAGGACCTCGCCGGGTAACGCTAGAACATGATGTGCATCATCTCTCGAGAATGGAAAGCGGCATCAATCCCGAGACGGTTCACCTCAGTTGTCGCGGACCTGCTTCCTCCGAGTTCCGGGCCGGCCACAGTCGGATTGCTCTGAACGGTTGACCAACACGTCGGCGCCCATGAATGCCACAGGCTGATGTTCGCTGTCGAATCCCACACATCCCCAGGAAGCAAGCAGGTATTTGCCGACGAACCGTCCCGAGCCGGCCATCTGCTTGACGAGGGCGCTGACGTCGAACTCGGAGTCCATCCAGCGACCCACACCGGGCGCTGAGTACCACCGCTGCACTTCGTCAATGATCGACTCGGGAACGCAACCAGCTACCGCGAGACGCGATGTCATAGTCATCAACCGTAGGACCCACGTCCGACATACGCGAGGAGGGTCAGAAGCTCCTGGGGATGTCGAGGACCACGATCCCTGCCTCTTCCTCCAGCGCCTCCCACAGGTCCGGGCGGTCGAGCAGGTTCTCGGTACCGAGCACCGCGAAATCGCTGGGCTCTTCGTCTGTGCCGGTCTGATCGCCGCTGGCCGCGAATACCGCGATGCACGCATCGACGTGCTTGAGATCGTGCCGTGCCCAGTACCGAATGCCGTCGAACCCCGCTTCGTGCAACGCCTTTGCCCACTGCTGGGTCAGCGGATAGTCGGTGGTGGTGAACATCTCGGAGGTCAATCCGAACTGGATCGCCCGGTTGGAGGTCGCGTCGGCGAGACGCAGATCCCTACGGACAATCACCGTTGAAATGTCCCGCTTGACGAGTTCCGGACGTGGGATGACGTAGATGCCGCTCCACGCCTCGAGCAAGGTGATGAGCTCGGTTTCCGCGGTGTAGCAGGTTCCCTCGGACCCGGTGAGATCGAAACGGCCGCCCCCATTGCTGCTGAACCACCACGCCCCCAGGCCGGCGGCATGACTGCGGTAGATCGTCGTACGGGCAGCCAGCCCGGTCTCAGGGAACCGTCCCCGGAGTGTGTCCGGGGACGGTGGCGGTTTCAGGTGTTGTTGTGCGCGGGAAACATTCACGAAGCGAGCCGTTCCGACGCCTGGCGGGCGAGCTTCTCGACATCAGCACTGTCACCGTCGAGCAGGGCCTGCCGCGGTGTCCGGCCGTCGAGTTCGGGTTGCGCACTCGACATCCACGACGCAATCGTCCACGGTTCGACGTCGGCATGGGCCCAGGCGCCCAGGACGTTCTTGATCCCCGCGATCGGTCGGTAGCCGGCGGCAGTCTCGGTGAAGCCATCCGACCAGTACCCGGCAGTGCCGTCCTCGGCGGTCAGGCGCAACACGCGATTGTCCCTGACCCCCTGGCTGAGCGCCTGCTTCGACCAGCCGGTCACTTCGAGGGTCTGCTTGTGGGTCAGGATCGGGCCGATGTGCTTTTCCCACGCTCGGCGCGCTTTGAGGCTCGACAGCATACGTCTCACGCCGTCGGCCACGTACCGCGCGTCGTCGTCGCTGAGCTCTTCCGCGGCCATCCCGCTGGCGTCCAGCTGGTCGTCGACAACCTTCTTCAGTGGAGTGCTCATACCTCGATCGTCCTCGGTCAAGTAGGTCAAGTCAAGTAGGTCAAGGGGACGTGGGCTGCACGTTCGGCGAGGCCGCGCCGCGATCAAGCCCTCACCGAGCCCCCGACCTCCGTGTCCACTGGTTCAGGGGAATCTCAGGCAGGCCGCTGCGCCGGCGACGCGCGGCATCGGTCCCCCGCGGTCGCTACCCTGACACCGCACTCGCGACAAGTATGGAGGACCAGTGAGGCGCCTGACCGGTCGGTGGCGGATCGTGGAGATGGACCTGTGGGACCGCGACGCGATCGACCTCGTCGAACCCGGTTTCATCGAGCTCGCCGCCGACGGGACCGGCCAGTTCGGCTTCATCGCCGTCCGCGGCTGGATGGACTGCCGGACCATCGAACGCGACGGCCGCACCGCCGTGGAGTTCAGCTGGGACGGCGACGACGAAGGCGACCAGGTCAGCGGCCGCGGCTGGGCCGCCCTGGCGCAGGACGCCACACTCGAGGGACACCTGTTCATCCATCGGGGAGACGACTCGGGTTTCCGGGCGGAGCCCTACGACCGCGCCGATCGGCGGGAGGGGCGATGAGTGAGTACCAGCACTACGAGTTCCTCACCGTCGACCGGCCGTTGGACGAGCGTCAGCAGGCCGAAGTGCGTTCCCTGTCCACCCGCGCGAGGATCACGGCCACCAGCTTCGTCAACGAGTTCCGCTGGGCAGCTTCCGGGACGATCCGAACCGGATGATGGAGCGCTACTACGCCGCGCACCTGTACCTGGCCAACTGGGGAACACGGCGGATCCTGCTCCGCCTTCCGCGCGGCCTGCTCGACCTCGACGTCGTCGGGGACTATTGCGTCGACGAGCGGGTAACTGCCTGGACCACGAGCGAATTCCTCGTGCTGGACCTGACCAGCGAGGACGAGTCCGGCGACGTCGATCCGGACGCCGGCGCACCGATGTCACCCGTGCCGCCCCGGACTGGCCACCCTCAGCGCGGCGCAGCGCGCCCTGGCCGAACTTCTCCGCCTCGACGATGACCTGCTCGCCATCGCGGCCCGCACGAGCGCACCGTTCGACTCCTGCTGCGGGTCGCCGAAAATCACACGGTGACCGTCCGGATGGAGATGCTTCGTCGATTCCACAACGGAGCACACCACAAACCTGCCCGCCCCACCTCGCCGGACCGTGGCCGATCTTCTCGAGGCCGCGGCGCGTCGCCGAGGCGACCATGAGCGCCGGGCAGCTGCCCGGCGCGCCGGGGAGGAAGCCCGCCGGCACAAGGCCCGTGGTCTCGCATCGACGCGATGATCGCCACCCGAAAGTCCGGCGAGTACGACGCCGCCGCCGCACTGCTCACCGATCTCCGGACGCTCGCCGAACGCGACGCCGACGTGACACCTTCACCCAGCGCATCCTGGCACTACGTCACACGCTTGCGCGCAAACCACGCCTCATCGAACGTCTCAACCGGGCAGGCCTATGACCCGGCACCAATCCGGGAAGTCGGCGAAGGCCGCCGACCACCTCGACGCCGCAGTGTCGGATCTGTTGGGGTTAAAGGTATTTCCCAAACAGATCTGGAAGCAGATCTGGAGCAATCATCCGCAGGGGGCGCCTCAACAAAAGAAGTCCGTAGGAGAACCAATGTGGTCGGGATCTTTCCGGATCGTACCGCGTTGATCCGTCTCGTCGAGGCGGTGCTCGCGGAGCGAGCACGATGAGTGGATCGAAGGGCGCCGCTACCTCGGACTGGATGTGCTCGCCCGCTCCCGTACCAACACGGCCGAAGAACCGTGACTGAACCCGCCGAGGAGGTTGCACCGGCCTTGACTACCTGACCTCCCGCCGAGGAATCACGCGGCGACGTCGTACACCACCTCACGGGACTTGGCCCCTCGCCGGTGACTCGCACCTCGTGTCACTTTCACGTCCTCCTGGGTACCAGCGGTTGCGGCCGGGATGCAAACTGCCGACGATAGGCGGTGGGTGAAGTTGCGAAGGCGGAGGTGAAGTTCTGCCGGAAGGTGGCGCTGCTGCCGAAGCCGCACGCGGACGCGACGGCATCGATGCTCCAATCCGTGGTTTCGAGCAGAGCGCGTGCCTCCTGCAGTCGGCGCGTGAGAATCCAGCGTGCCGGCGTGGTGCCGGTGGCCTGCCGGAAGTGCCTGACAAAGCTGCGCCGGCTCATCCGGGCCCGATCCGCGAGTCGATCGACCGCGAGCGGTTCGTCGAGCCGGGTCAGCGCCCATTCGAGCACCTCGGCGATCGCGGTGTCGGTGGCGGGCCGCGCGAGGGGACGTTCGATGTACTGTGCCTGTCCCCCTTCTCGGTGCGGAGCCACGACCAGGTATCGGGCCACCCGGGTGGCGATCGCCGACCCGAGGTGTTTGCGGACCAGGTGCAGACAGGCATCGATCGCCGAGGCCGTACCTGCGGACGTGAGGACGTCGTCGTGGTCGATATAGAGAACCGAGGAGTCCACCTCGGTGCCGGGGCAGCGTTCGGCGAGCAGCGGCATCGCCTCCCAGTGGGTGACCGCCGCACGACCGTCGAGCAGCCCGGCGTCGGCGACGGCGAACGCCCCCAGACACAACCCGGCGATCACCGCACCCCGCGCATGTGCCTGGCGCAGCTGTCTTTTCAACTCTGCACCGATCGGCCTCGGGGGCATCGGCCACGACGGGACGATGACGATGTCGGCCCAGTCGACCGTCTCGGGTCCGGTCACCTCACCGATCGGGTATCCCTCGGCGGTACAGACCGAGCCGGCCCGGTCCGACCACAGCCGGGTCTGCCAGTCGGGGGCCGGACCGAGACGGCGCACTTCGGCGAACACCAGCAACGGTGCCGCGAGGTGGAACATGGTGATCCCGTCGAAGGCGTAGACAGCGATTCGCATCCTGTTCTCCCGGGTTGGCCCGATCTCATCGAAAGTGTGCATTCGTGCCACTTCCGGCCAGGGTAGACCTGCCGAACAATCGGGCAGTGAGGCGCTCACCCCGTGGGCGCGACACCCCGAATGATTTCCCAGGGAGGAAACCCGTGACCGCACCCCGCCGTGCCCTCGTCGTTGTCGACGTCCAGCAGGAGTACTTCGACGGACCGCTCGAGATCCAGTACCCGCCGCGCGAGCAGTCGCTCGCCAACATCGAGGCCGCCCTCGATGCTGCCGCCGCCCACGACGTCCCGGTCGTCGTCGTTCAGCACCGTATGCCCGACGGAGCCCCCGTCTTCGTCGAAGGTTCGCGAGGATGGTCGCTGCACCCGGATCTCGAGCGGCGCATCGACCCGACGTGCAAACGCGTGCACAAGCAGTACGCGAGCGTGTTCGCCGGCACCGACCTGGCCGGCTGGTTGCGCGCCCGCGAGGTGGACACCGTCACGATCGTCGGATACATGACCAACAACTGCGATCTCGCCACCGCCGCGGAGGCCGAGGCGCTCGGATTCGCCACGGAGATCCTCTCCGACGCCACCGGTGCGATCCATCTCGCGAACGCCGCCGGGCAGGTCTCCGCGCAGTCCCTGCACACCACCCTGATGGTGCTGCTGCAGTCCAACTTCGCCGCGGTCACCACGACCACCCAGTGGATCGAGGCCGTGCAGTCCGGCTCGACGCTACCCAAGAGCAACCTGGTCGAATCCGCCCTCGAGGGACGCTCGGCAACCGCTCTCGCCTGACGACCGCCCCGCGTCCCGGGGCAGCCCGGTCGCGGAGGAGACGGCCGGCGCGTCGCGCTGGCAACTCACTGACCGGCTCGGCGGTGCCGGTGTGCTTCACATGCACCGGCACCCCGGGCCTGCTCCACCGACGTCGTCGCGGCGGATCCCGGACGTTCAGCGGTTCTTGCTGTCCTTCTTGGCCTGCCGGCGCGCCCCGGCGGCGATGGTCGACGCCTCGTACTTCTTGCGGCCGGCCGAGTTACGAGTGGCATCGACGCGGGTCTTGCCCTTCGACCGCACCTTGCCCTCGGCACCGACATCCTCGGCGGGCGCGGCGGCATCCGAGCGGGCGCGAGCGAGCCGTTCCTGCTTCAGCTCCTCGGCCGAGCGGCGGGCCACCGCCCCCAGCTGGCGGCTGACCCGGGCCAGCGCATCCTCGAACACCTCCGCCTTGCCGGCGTTCCGCTCGTTCGCCGACTTACCGGCCGCACGAGACTTTTTCGCGCCGACCTTCTCGGCACCCTGCCGGCGGTAGAGCTTGACGTACTTGTTGCGGGATCGGCGGATACGGGTGTGCAGATCGATCAGGCCGTCCTCGTCGAGATCTGCCATCTCCGCCTTCTTCGTCTGCCGCACCAACACGAATTCGTCCTCGGACAGCGAGTTCACCAGCTTTGTCATGACCGATTCCGTTCGTCGCACCAGTCCTGCACAGGTGTCGGCATCGTATCCACCTCGGCCCGGCCACCGAGGCCGTTCCAACCGATCCGCCGCCCTCCGGCAGGCGCAGTGACGGGTGCGCGATTACCCGGCCGCGGGCGGGGGTATGCGCGAGGAATGTGGTTCCGGGCGGTGTCCGTGAAGTTCGAGACCGACGGCGGCCCCGGGGCCCGGAGGCGACGGGGACCGATCTCCTCCGTACTGAAGCGTCGACAGGTGTTCGTCGAAGCGGTGCGCTCCCGGCTGTGGCCCGTCCCGACGGCCGCGGTGCTGCTGGCCGTGCTGGCCGGCATCGGCTTGCCCGAGCTCGACGCCGCCCTCGATGACCGGCTGCCACCGACGGTGGCGGGATATCTGTTCGGGGGCGGTGCCGACGCCGCCCGCGAGGTACTGAGCGCGATCGCCGCCTCGTTGATCACCGTCACGGCGCTGACGTTCTCGCTGACACTGGTGACCCTGCAACTGGCCAGCAGCCAGTACTCCCCGCGGTTACTGCGCACCTTCGCCGCCGACCGTGTCGTCCAACGCACCCTGGCGCTGTTCCTGGCGACGTTCATCTACGCGCTGACCGTGTTGCGCACCGTCCGCAGCGACACCGACGGCACCGCGTTCGTCCCGCAGATGGCGGTGACGACGGCATACCTGCTCGCGGTGGCCAGCGTCGTCGCGCTGGTGCTGTTCCTCGGACATCTGGTCCGGCAGATCCGCGTCGAAGCCGTGCTCGAGCACGTGCGGGCCGACACCTGCGCCACCGCCACCCGCCTCCTGCCTCCCGCACGCCGGGACACACCTGCCGTGCCGGTGCCCGCGCCACCGCCGCACCCGCACCTCGTCGAAGCGGCCTCGTCCGGATTCCTCGTCGAGATCGACGAACACGCCCTGCTCACCGCGGCGGAGCGGGCCGAGGCGGTGGTGTGGGTAAACCGCCCGGTGGGCAGCCCGGTCCTGGCGGGCACACCGGTCGCGTTCTCCTGGTCCGTCCGCCCGCAGGAGCCGTTGACCGAGGACGCGGCGCACCGGCTGAGCGAACGGGTACGCGCGGCGCTGCGCACCGGCAGCGAACGCACCGCCGTCCAGGACATCGGCTACGGACTGCGGCAGTTGACCGATGTGGTGGTGCGGGCCCTCTCGCCCGGGATCAACGATCCCACCACCGCCGTGCACGGACTGATCTCGTGCACCGCGGTCCTCGCCGACCTTCTCGACCTTCGGCTCGGCCCGTACACCCAGTGCGACGAGCACGATCGGGTACGGGTGGTGCTGGCGCGGCCGACCTTCGCCGAGCTGCTGGATCTGGTGTGCACCCAGCCGCGGCTCTACGGCGCCGACGATCCGATGGTGCTGGACGCGCTGCTGTCGATGCTGCGGGAGCTGGCATGGAAAGCCGCCCCCGGCGAGCAGCGCACGGCGATCACCGACCAGCTCGATCTCCTGCGCGAGCATGTCACCGACCACGACACCGTGACCCGCCGGCACCTCGACCACCTCGCCCGGCAGGTGGGCGAGGCCCTCGAAGGGCGCTGGGCAGGGCGCCGTCCTACCTGACGTGTGCCGTCGCTTCCGCGGCGTCGCTGGCGGTCGCCGCGGGGCCGGCTCGTCGGTGTCACCGTGGCGCTGCGAAGCCGCCGGCCACCTCGCAGGAGGCCGCCGCCCTCGGGTGATCCGCCCCCATCGACCGCGTTTCGGTCTTCGATTCCACTTCCCGCCCCTCGGACGAACTGTTACAGTCACCACAGTCATTGATTGATCGCTTGATCAGTAGAGGAAACCGCGCTTCGGCGGTGGGAGGCAGAGCATGACGCACAGCGATGTGCCGGTGGCGGTGATCGATCGCGCCGCCCGGCTGCTGGAGGCATTCCGCGACAGCGAGCGGCTCACGTTGGCCGAGCTCACCCGCCTGACGGGCATGCCCCGCTCGTCCACGCATCGCCTGCTGACCCAGCTCGTCGAGATCGGCTGGGTGCGACGGGACGCTCCCGCGTATGCGCTGGGCACGAAGATGCTCGAGCTCGGGTCCCTCGTCCAGCACAACGACACCCTGCACCGGGCCGCCCTGCCCGTCATGCACGAACTGCACGGCCACACCGGTCTCGTCGTCCACCTGGCGGTCCTCACCGGCGCCGAGGTGCTGTATCTGGAGAAGGTGGGCGGCCCCTATTCGATGCGCATCCCGTCACGCGTGGGCGGACGCCAGCCGGCACACTGCACCGCGTTGGGCAAGGCGCTTCTGGCACAAGGAAGAACCGACCTCGACGCGCTGTTCGCCGAGCGTCCGCCGACGGCCCGGACCCGCCACAGCGTCACCGACCCGAACCGGCTGCGCAGCGAGCTCGCCCGGACCCGGGAACAGCACGTGGCGCACGACCGCGACGAGGCTGCCCCGGGCGTCTCCTGTGTCGCGGCGCCGATCGGTCACGCCGGCAAGTGTGTCGGCGCGATCTCCGTCAGCGGCCCCACCTCGTCGATCCGCCCCGCCGCCCTGGCGGGCCCCGTGCGCATGGCCGCCCTCACGACGTGGCGTCGCCTCACCCGACTCCGGTCGGCGGACTCACAGCACGCCGTCTGAGGCTCCACTGATCGTTTGATCAATGGATGTGTCACAATGGACCGGCCGTCGACGACCGAGCCCCGAGGAGTGCCATGGATCCGCACGAGCGCCGCCGCCAGATCCTCGACAGATCCGCACAACTGTTCGCCACCAAGGGAATCGCGGCAACCACCATCCGGGAGATCGCCGACGAGGTCGGGGTCTACTCCGGGGCGCTCTACCACTACTTTCCGTCCAAGGAAGCGATCGTCACCGAACTGATCCGCGAATACATCGAGGACCTGTCCGCCCGGTGCCGCGAGATCACGTCCCGAACCCTGCCGCCGGTCGAGCGGATCGAAGCGCTCGTCCTGCTCGCCCTGACCACCTCGGAGAACTACCGTGGCGCCACGACGATCTGGCAGCGCGAGGGCGAGTACATGCGGGACCGCCTCGTCGAGGCGGACCTGGCCGAGATTGCCGACGAGGTGGAGAAGGCGTGGCGGGAGGCCATCACCGAGGGTGTCGCCGGGGGAATCTTCCGGGACGACATCGATCCGGAGGTGTTCTACCAGCTGATCCGCGATGCCGTCTGGCAGGCACCGCGCTGGCACCGACCGAGCGCGCAGCGCTCCAATGCCGACCTCGCGCGCGACATCACCCGGATCTTCGTCGACGGCTTCCGGCCGCGCACCGGCTGACGACCGCCGCCGGCCCGCGCCGAGACGGTACGGCTCGGCGCGGGCCGGCGCTCGCGGGTCAGCCGCGCAGTGCCATGGTCTCGTCCACTTCCCTCTGCCAGTTCTCCAGTGCCCGACTGGTATCCACCTCGAATTCGAAGCGCTGCACCATCTCCGGAGTGACGTCCTCGACGTCGACGAAGAACTGGCTGTACCAGCGACGCAACTGGTAGACCGGGCCGTCCTCCTCGGTCAACAGCGGGTTCTCGATCCGGGTCTTGTGCTTCCAGATCTCGACGTCCTGCTTGAACTGCGTCTCCACACCCTCGGTGAACATCGTCGCCATCGCCGCGGCTTCCTCGTCCCCGACCCCGTCCACCTTCTTGACGATGGTCCCGAACTGCAGCACGAACGAGTCCTGCGTGACCGGGTAGTGGCAGTTGACGAGCTTGGTCTCGACCGTCACGTCTCCAGCGACCGTGTAGACGGTGTCGAGCATGAAGGACGGTCCGTAGTACATCGCGTCCGAGATCGTCTGCGAATCCGGCAGATCCAGCTGCACACCCGTCTTGATGTCGTCACGGCCGGTCGAACGCATGTGCTGTGCGGCGATGTGACCCTCGAAGACGTTCTTGAAGTACTGCGGCATCTGGAAGTGCACGTAGAAGAAGTGTGCCATGTCGACGACGTTGTCGACGATCTCCCGGCAGTTCGATCCCGTCACGTGGAAGGTGTTCCACGTCCACTCGCTCCAGGTGTCGGTCCCGTAGTCCGGGATCCCGGGGATGGTCACGTCCGCCGGCGGCGGGTTGCCCTGCGGGTCGTTCCACACGAAGAGCAAGCCGTTGCGTTCCATGTTGATCCAGGACTTCGTCCTGGCGATCTTCGGGGTGCGGCGGGCGTACGGCACCTCCGCGCACCGGCCGTCGCCGCCCCATCGCCAGTCGTGGAACGGGCACGCGATCGTGTCGCCCTTGATCTCGCCCCGGGCCAGATTGCCGCCCATGTGCCGGCAGAAGGCGTCGAGGACGTGCAGGGCGCCCTTCGAATCCTCGAAGACCACCAGGTCGGTCCCGAATACCTTGATCTGATGCGGCTTTCCGTCGTGGAACGTCCTCGCCAGTCCGAGGCAGTGCCAGCCGCGGGCGTACCGCGTCGGGTTGCTGCCCGTCTCGATGCTCCGAACCTCGATGGTCTCGGGTTCAACAGTCATGAAGTCCTCCAGGTGATGTGCTTCCGGGTGCGGCGACGGACGCCGGACCGACTACGGTTCGACCCGCTGCGAGGGCACGAGCCGGCCGTCACGCACGGCTCGATCGACCGACTCGTGCAGCGCTCCGCAGCGGGGCAGGTAGGTCGTGGTCTCCCCCGGACGGGCCGCCGCGGCGAACTCGCGGCAGGTGTCGCGGGCCGGCCCTGTCCACTGAATGCTCGTGTGCACGGGGCTGTACTTCGCCACGAACACGGTGTTGCCACACGCATGACAGTCGAGCGACTGCATCGATCACTTCCTTCCTCGGGTACCTCGAGCGTAGGAATTTCCCCGCGCTGTGGCTGCGGGGTGTCAGCTCAACGGGACACCTTTTCCGAGGCGGGATTCGGGACCGGGGTCAGGACGCATCGCGTGCCGGTGTGCGTGCCGGCCGGGTCGGTGACTCCGCCGAGCAGAACGAGCGGGGCGCGCACCACCGCTCACCGGTCGGCGATTTCGCGAAGGTGATGCCCCAACCGGTCACGCTCGGCGTCCGACTGTTCGGCAAGCTCGCACCGAAGGTCTACCCGTATCGGGACCTGCATCCCCTGGAACAGGCTCCGCAGTTCCTGCCCCTCAGACGTCCCGCTGGGGCAGGATCTCGACGTACCCGTCGGTTCCGTTCACGCGGATCTGTTGCCCGTCGCGAATCAACCGGGTGGCGCCCTCCACACCCACGACGGCCGGCAATCCGTACTCCCGCGCGATCACCGCCCCATGGGTCATCACTCCGCCCACCTCCGTCACCAGGCCTTTGATCGCGACGAACACGGTAGTCCAGCTCGGATCGGTGTAGGCGGTGACCAGGATGTCGCCCGCCTCGAGATCGGCCTGCGCCATATCCGACACGACACGGGCTCGCCCCTCGATACTCCCGGCGGACACCGGCGTACCGGCCAGCGCTCCAGGCGGGACGCCTTCGCGCCGATACCTTCCGGCGACGACCTCGCCGTCCGATGTGAACACCCGGGGCGGCGTGAGCGCCTGGTACGAGCGGAATGCGGCCTTTCTCTCACGGATGAGCTGGTCACACGATCGGTGCGTGAGCACGACCTCGCGCAGCTCGTCGAACCTCAAGTAGAAGATGTCTTCCTTGCGGCGAAGCACACGCGCCTGCACGAGCCGCTCGGCCTCGCCCAACAAGGCTTGCTTGTATACAAAGTAGCGGCTGACCATGCCGTATTTCGGATACTCCCGATACCCGGAGAAGGCGCGGACACGGTCGATCATCCGCTTGGCCTCACAGGCTTTTCGCTCTCCGTCCGGCAAGGCGCGCAGACGCTCCAGCAACTGGTGTTCCTTCTTGCGAGCCTCCCGCCGCCCGTGCTCGAAGCGTCGCTTTCCAGCGCCCGGCCCGAAGTTTCTGAGGTTGCTCATGAGCATCGGCACCAAGGTGGTGGGGCGTTCGCTCCAGCGCGGTCTCGTGATGTCGATCTCGCCGACGCAGCGCATGCCGTGCTTGTCGAGGTAGGCCTCGATCGCCGCGCGCGCCTGCGGGCCGCCGGCGCGTTTCGCCAGCTCGTCCAGGAAGCTCCCCTCCTCGAAGCCCGCGTCCTCGACGTGCTGCAGAAAGGCCACCACGTCCGGGTGCGGCCGGATCGCGTCGGCCACGCCCACGAGCGCCAGGCCCATCTCCGACGTGACGTTGCGCGGGACCGATTGCGTGAGCGTGTCGGCTGCGTTCTTCTCGCCCAGCCAGGCCTGAAGCCGATCGTTGAGCCACCAGGCTGCTTCCATCGCCGCCGTGATCACCTGGTGGCTCCGCGGGTCGAACAGGATCCGCCTCAGCTCCTTGAGGTCGGCCGAGATGAAGTCGAGCAGCGCCGCTCCGCACTTGGCCCGGATCTCGCGCTTCAACATCGCGACAGAGGCCTGGCTCTGCGCCATCAACTCGGCGACGATGCCTTCGTCGGCCTCGATCAGGGCAGGTGCATCGCCGGCCGGTACACCGCCGGCCCCGTCGTCCGGACACCACCTGATGAAGTCGACGCGTTCGACGATGGTCGCCAACGCATCCCCGAGAAGCGGATCGGACTTGCCGAGAGCGTCCAGCAGTCCCGTTCTCTTCACCGGCGAAGCCAGAGCCTGGGTGACATCGACGAACAGCCGACCTCCCGCCTCCCTCGTGGGTGCCGGACTCGTCAGTTGCCACAGGGAGATCCCCAGGGGCTTCATCGGGTCGGTCATCATCTGCTGGTGGCCGACAGAGACGTACACACGGTTCTCCCCGTCGTCGACCACGGGGACCGGGAACAGCGTGGTGATCGGGCGACTTTGCACGATTCGGAAACCGTCGTCGACCAGGCACCATTCGATGTCCTGAGGACTGCCGAAGTGCGCTTCGATTCTTCTGCCCAGCCGCTCGAGTTGCACAACTTGCTCATCTGTCAGCACCGATCGGTTCTGCTGCTCCTGCTCGATTCCCCGCATGTGCGTGCCACCGGCTGGCGCTGCTTGGACGGCGCGTTGTTTGGTGGCGACGGTCCTGTCCGTGACTTTGCCGTCACGCACTTTGTAGACGTCCGGGTTCACCAAGCCGGAAACGAGGGACTCGCCGAGTCCGAAGCCTGCCTCCACCGACGCGACCTTCCGATTGGAGGTGATGGGATCGGCCGTGACCAGAATCCCGGCCGCCCACGGGAACACCATCCGCTGGACAACCACCGCCATGTGAACCTTCCGCTGGTCGAAACCGTTGCGCAGACGGTAGGTGACGGCTCGCTCGGTGAACAACGAAGCCCAGCACCGGCTCACGTGCCGGAGAATCGCCGCTGGGCCCGAGACGTTCAGGTACGTGTCCTGCTGACCGGCGAAGGATGCGGTCGGCAGATCCTCGGTCGTCGCGCTGGATCGGACCGCATATGCGGCTTGTTCACCGAGCCGGGCGAGAGAGCGGACGATCTCCGACACCACATCGTCAGGGATGACGCACTCTTCGACCGCACGGCGGATCTGCGCACTGAGCACGCGGATCGAATCTCGATCCGCCGCCTCGAGACGCGACAATCGATCGAGCCGATCGTCGAGGGACGGCACTTCTGCCACGACCCGCCGGAAGGCGTCAGTCGTCACGCAGAACCCCGCCGGCACACGTATGCCTTCGATTCGCGACAGCTCTCCGAGGTTCGCGCCCTTGCCGCCGGCGACCGCAACCTGCGTCCGATCGATCTCCCGGAAGTCCAGTACATATCCCATTCCCCTGCCCCTCACCTGTAGGTTCCGGCGTTCCGCAGGCGATTATCGGCCACAATTCCGGGCCTCATGAGAGCCTCGAATCGTGTATAACGTAGAAGGGGGGCAGGGACAGCACACCGTCGTGGCGGACCGATATGCCCCGGCATGGTTGATCAGGGCGGAACATCCCTTCGGCCTTCTCCTCCTTGATGATTCGATTGCACATGGCCACGGGACCGAGCCGGGCCGGACCGGGCCGGTGCGAGCACATCGGGCATCTGGACGTTTCTCTCTTCCGCGACAAGGTACGAGTAGCGATGTCCGTCGCACGTCTCAGCGCATCAGCGCTTGACCGCCGTCGACGGGGAGCGAGTGACCGGTGATGTACCGTGCCGCCGGACTGCACAGGAAGACCACCGCCGGACCGATGTCGGTTTCGGGGTCGCCCAGCCGCCCGAGCGGCACGGTGTCGAGATACGCCCGCGCTTCGTCCGGACTCTCCTGCGCCCACACCTCGAGGGCGGATGAATTGGCCAACGGGAGAATCGCATTGACTCGAATCCCGTCGGCGGCCCACTCACACGCCGCCGTGCGGGTGAGGACGCGGATCGCCTCCTTGGCGGCCGCGTAGCCACCGTATCCGGACGGGTCCCAGCGCACCCCCGCCGCGGACCCGAGATTGACGATCGAGCCGCCGCCCTTCAGATGCGGGTGACACGCCCTCATCAGCCGCAGTGTCGCGGTCGGCCCGGAATCCATCCCCCGCTGATAGACCTGTTCGTCGAGGTCGAGCAATCGTCCGTGGACCGTCGACTGGGCGTTGTTCACCAGGATCGACAGGCCGCCGAATCGCGCGATCACCCGCTCCACCAGGAGATCGATCCCGGCCGCATCGGTGACATCGCACACGAAGGCGGCAGCGCGGCCGCCGCGCTCCTCGATCTCCGCCGCCACCTTCTCGATCTTGTCGGCCGTCCTCCCCACCACGGCCACCCGGGCTCCGGCCGCAGCCAACGCCAGGGCGATGCCGCGTCCCACCCCCTGACCCGCTCCCGTCACCAGCGCCGTCTCACCGTTCACAGAGTTCACGTCCGTCTTCCTTGCTCGGGACCGCACACCGCTGCGCGCGCTCATTGAGTAATCGATCAATCAATTACGATCGATGATGCCGGTTGCGACCGGACCCCGGTAGGTGTACCGGCGGGTAACTTCTGGCACCCGCGGACGTCCTTGCGTTGCGATGAGACCCTGACAGCTGTGGAAATGGTGATCGCGGTGAATCCGGAGCCGGCGTCCAAGCTGGGCTACCTGCTGCGGGTACCCCTCGACGGCGGGCTGGTGTTTCGCACCTCGGGAACCTGGCCGCGCACGAAGGCGCTGTACTGCCATCCGGTGCCGATCGACGAATGGCCCGACGACCCCGAGGTGGTCGAGCGGGTGGCCGTGCGGTCGTGTGCGCGGCGCGGCGCGGCAATCGATCTGGTACTCGATCGGGGCCGGGAGAACCGATCGCAGATCGTGTACACCACCGCGCGCGGGCGCGAGGTGGTGTTCTGGCAGTCCCCGCGGACCCGCAAACAGGCCCGGCCGAACGTGCGCACACCCACCGCGCGGGCCGCCGGCATCGCCGAGCTGCCCATCGTCGTCGACTCGCACGAGCGTTACGCCTACCGGTTCGCCGACCAGCAGGTCGGGCTCACCAAACGCGCACTGCCGTGCGGGGACTACGGGGTCTTCCTCGAGGACCGCCTCGTGGCCTCGGTCGAACGCAAGTCGGTGCCGGACCTGGTCTCGAGCCTGACGAACGGCACGCTGCGCTACGCGCTGGCCGAATTGGCGGCCCTACCGCGGGCCGCGATCGTGGTCGAGGACCGGTACTCGGCGATCTTCGCGCTCGAGCGGGTGCGGCCGGCGACCGTCGCCGACGGTCTGGCCGAGTTGCAGGTGCGCTGGCCGAACGTGCCGATCGTGTTCTGCGACAACCGCGCCCTGGCGGAGCAGTGGACCTACCGCTATCTGGCGGCGGCCTACGTCTGGGCCGAGGCAGAGAACACGGCGATCGCCCGCATTGCGGCACCGCGCCCGGTCGACGCGCCCGCTGCCGAATCCGGGGACATCGCCGAATCCGAGAGCGGCGCCGGGGAGGTGGCACCGCCGGCGCCGTCCACCGCCGAGGTTCGGGCCTGGGCACGTGCCCAAGGCCTCCCGGTGCCGGATCGGGGCCGGCTCCGTCCCGATATCTGGCAGGCGTGGAGCTCGGCTCACCCCGAATAACGACCCCGCCCCGAGCCGGACCGCATCGACGACGCCGGCACCGGGGCGGGCGGTCACAGCCGGCACCTGCCCGGACGGCTCAGGGACCATGTACCAATCCGACTGCGGCCCTGATAATCTCGCTCCTCGCTTCCGCCGAACGACCGACGCCGACCGTCGAGTGGACAATGGCCGAACCTTCCACCAGGCTGACCACGGTCGCCGCGACCGCGAGGCTCCGCGACCGGTCGAGATCGGGGCGAACGCAGGCCACGAGGTCGGCCACGTGACCGACGTATCCGGTGTAGAAGTCGCGGACGACCGCGGCCGTGCTCTCGTCGCTCATGGCAATGGCCCAGACCTCCACGAACAACCGCACGCACGACGGATCGTCCTGCTCTGCGAGCAGGATCTCGAACAGACTCGTCGTTTCCGACCTGGTCAGGGCCGGCTGCTCACCCCGTTCCTCGACCGGCCCCAGTGCGGACGACAGCCGCTCGAGCGAGCGCTGCAGCGCCCGCTCGAGCACAGCCCGGATCAGATCGGCGCGAGTCGGAAAATAGTGCTGGAGGTGCCCGATACGCACGCCCGCCGCAGCGGCAAAGTCACGCAGAGACGCATCGGCGTTGCCGCGGGTCGTGAGTACCCGTTCGGCGGCATCGAGCAGTTCGGCCTGCCGTTGGCCGCCCTTCGTCGAGATCATTCCCGCAATACTTCCACTCCGTGCTCGGGTAGCGATCGCAGGATCGAGGCCGGATCCGGATGCAGCTCGGGGTAGGTGACACCGGGCTCCGACCCCGTCGGATCGAGCACTCTTCGCAAACCGAGGAAGCCGCCGAGCGCAGTCAAGTGGGCTTGGCCTCGCGGATCGACGACCGTTGCCGATGTCCTTCCCCCCTCGCCGTCGACGTCGACCCGGATCTCGGCGTTCCCTCCCTCGCCGGGCGAGTACAACAACGACCGGCGTACGGATGTCCACCGGTCCCCCTTGCCCCACCTGAACAACCCGACCTTCTTCGCTGCGAGCAACGCCGTGGTGGCCGCGCCCGAGCTGAAGCCGATGCGTGTGGACACGGTGCCGACATCGAGGGTGATCGGCAGCGTCAGCTGTTCGGGGGTGTCGATTCGGACCACCTTGGTGCGCGACCCGGCGATATTCACGATCCGCGGATCTGTCAACGGCGCCACCGTCACCGGTAGTCCGCCCCGACGAACCTCGTAGTCGTATCCGAGCCGATCCATGAAGTCGACCGAATCGATGCCGGCCATGTCGTTCATGTCCCAGCGAACTGCGATATCGACCGAGGTGGCACCTCCGCCGCGCTCGGATATCAGGGCAGCGGCTACCACACTCGTGATTCCGCCCATCCACGCCGACGAGAAGAGCACCGGCGCACGTGGCCTCATCACGGCTGCCGCGGCGACGGCGCGGGTCATGCGGCTGGTCCATCGCGTGATGTCGACGTACGGAACGCCCGCGCCGACCGCAGCCGTCAAGACCCGGTCGATCGGATCGTTGACCGTTCCGATCACCGCTCGGACCGCCGCCCGAAATGGCGCCGGATCCGTTAGATCCCAGCGCCGCACCGTAGCCCCGTGCTTGTCGGCGAGCGCCGCGCCCTTCTCGGGATTGCGCCCGGTCAGCAGCAACGGCCAGTGCGGAGCGGCGAGTTCGGTCAGTGCGGAACCCACGGTTCCGTATCCACCGACGATCAGGACCGGACCTTCGTGGTCTCGTGTGAGCGTGTCAGCCATGGCCAAAATATAGGTCATTTGACCTATATTGTTCACTGTGCCGGCCCTCACACCCCGGCAACTCGGGATGGCCACAGCGTGCGCGCACCTCCCGCCGAGTCGATATCCGCGCCAGGACACCGCAAGCCGCGGGCAACGAAGACGAGGGGCCACCGGTGTCGTGCTGACCTGGTGTTCGGTCGAACGCGCGATCGCCCGGCGTCTGCTGCCCGCCGCCGCGATCCTCATCGGCGCGATCACCGTCACCGCCGGCCCGTCGGGCATCATCTGCTTCGCCGCATCGATCGCCGGCGCCCGCCCGATCGCCCGCATCCTCCATCACCGGCTCGCAACATGGGATGGTTGCCGCTGCTCGCTCCGATGGTCGCGGCCGGGCTGGTGGTGCTGGTGCCGGTCTTCTCGGCCCAGACCCCTGCGGCTGTGCTGGAGATGCAGCACGTACACGAGGTCGGCCCGAATGTGCCGTGGTTCCAGGGGTATCTGCGCTATCAGTACCTGCTGCAGATCACCGTGGACGGGTCCCTGGCGCGCCGGTTCGCGGTCTTCACCCTGGTGCTGTGCCTGCTGGTGGCGATCGTGGCGATGCTCGCTGCCGTGGCGACCGGCCCCGCGGTGTTGCGTTCGCGGCGCAATCGGGCGCTGTTCGCGGCAGCGGTGTCGTTCGTGGTGACCATGTCGTTCATCGGGCCGAACGGCTGGTGGTATGTGTCGAGCTGCGGGGTGCCGTGGTGGGACAAGCCGCCGTCGATCGCCGAATTCGGGTTCTCCACCGTGGTCTTTGCCGCGACCGTCGTCGCATTGCTTTGACTGATGCGACCTCGGACCATGCGTCGTAGTAGGCCTTGCGCAATCCGCTCCGGTCTCTCCGAGTCCGACAGTGCGCGCTCCTAGGATCGAGATATTGTCAAGACCTGTGGATGGGCGAGTTTCAGGCGACCTCCAGGGTGGTGGGTGGGTCGATCGGTCGTTCTGCGAGTTTCCCGGGCAGCAGTCCGTCGAACTGCTGGTGGATGTCGAACAGGCTGCCGTGCAGCAGCAGTACTTCCGTGCCGCTCGAGTCGTGTATCTCGTAGTGCATCCGCAGCTCGCCTGGCTGTGTATGTCCGATCAGTCGTGTTTCGCCTCGTAGCGCAGGAGCACCGTGCCACCCGGGAAGGTGCGGTTCTCCAACAGTCGCAGCGAGATCCATGACGGCAGGGTCGGGAAGAACGGGGTGCCGCCGCCCACGGCGATGGGCGCGACCACGATCCGGTATTCGTCCACCAGTCCGGCCTGCACGATCGGTGCTGCCAGCGTCGCGCCGGCCACCTCCAGCCTGCCGTCGGTTTCGGCTTTCAGCCTCGTCACCACCTCGACCGGGTCGCCGCGTTCCAGGCGGGAGTTCCAGTCGACGGACTCCAGGGTGTGCGAGAACACGACCTTGGGCATGTCGCGCCAGATGCGGGCGAAGTCGACGATCAGAGGGGTGGCATCCGGGGCCTTGTCGGCAGTCGGCCAGTACGCGGACATCAGTTCGTAGAGCCGCCGCCCGTAGAACGACAGAGCGGTCTCCCGCTCGAAGTCGTTCCAGTACTGGTGCAGTTCTTCGCTCGGATCGGTCCAGTCGATGTTGCCTTGCGCATCGGCGATGTACCCGTCCACCGACACGTTGAAGCCATAGATGAGTTTGCCCATGCAGATCAGACTGCACCGGAGGGCAAAACTCATCGCGACGCCACACGAGTTATTGTCAAATCGTTGTGGATGGGCGAGCGTCGGGCGACCTCCTTCGTAGTTGACGCATCAACCGGTCGTTCTATGAGTCTTCCCTTCTCGAACACGGCTCCGGCCCGAACGAGGGCGACCAGGTGCGGCGCGTTCACGGCGCGTCAGCGTGCCTCAGCGGCCTCGATCACCGTGAACGCCAGCGCGAGCCCGGCCGTCCGCGAGCCCGGCCCCTTGGTGACCTTGCTCCTCAAACGCACTGGCGCGAAAATAGATTCGATGGGGCAACACAATCAGCCAGATACCGCCGAACTGGCTCGACCACCTCGCCCACATCGTCGTAAACGAGCCAGGGCACAATGCGGCTCTTCCTAATCCAGGGTGTAGCAGCGGCCTGAAGCCACCGGTCTCGAGTAGCGATCCGGCGATGTAGGTGGTGAGGTTGCCGAACCCGAGGGCGGAGCCGCGGAGGTGTTCGAGTCGTCCGTTGATCGCCTCGGTTGGGCCGTTGCTGGTGCCGGGTCGGTCGAAGTAGGCCAGCACGTCGACGGCGCGCTTCTTCAGCGTTCGGCCCAGCGTGATCACCTCGCTCAGCGCAGCGGGAACGCCGGCGCTGACCGACCCGATCAGGTTCCGCATCGGCTCGCGCCCCTTCGTTCGATCCGGGTGACGGTAGGCGGCGATCATCCGCTGGTAGATCCCCCAAGTCGCCTCGACTTCGACATGCTCTTCGGCGGCGAACAGGGCGGTGAGTCGGTCCTGCTGCTTGTCGGTGAGTAGGTCGGCGCCGGTGTGCAGGGTCCTCCTGGCGGCGTAGAGCGGGTCGTCCTTGTGACCGCAGTGGCCGTGGATCGCGAGTTGGACCCGACGCCGGCACTTGTCGAGCGCGTCACCGGCTACGCGGACCCCGTGGAAGGGATCCATCACCGCGACCGCTGCGGGGATCCATCGACGCCGAGAACCTGGACGCCGTCGAGCCGGTGCGGATCGTCTATCAGGACCCGCTTGCCCTCGGCCAGGACGGCGTCGTTGGCGGTGTTCCAGGCGCCCACGAGTCCTTCAGCGACACGCGCGACGGTCAGGTGCTGGCGCACGACGCCTTCGAGTGCCCACCGCAGACCACCTCGCGAGAGCTTCGCCCGCGGCTCAGCAGCCAGGCTGGTGTCCTGGCGCCACATGCTCGCAGCCGGAGCACTGATAGCGACGGATCGGGACCACCAGCGTGGTCGGCCGCCAACCCAGCGGCTCGTGCGCCAGACGCCGGGTCACGGTGTCGCGCGACGATCCCTCGCATCCGCAGCGGCGACACCACCTCTCATCCGACCCGTCGGGTTCGACGACGCGACAGGCCAAGACAGCACGGTCCGGCTCGAACCGCGGCCTGGTCACTTCGAGACCGAGCTCGTCGAGTCGGCAGAACACGGTCAGATCAGGGCAGGCACAGCCCGCCCCAGGGGTAGCGTCAGGCACGTCGCGGTCTAAGGAGAGCCCCGTGGGCAAGGTGGTCATGTACAGCTCGGTGTCGGTGGACGGCTTCGTCGCGGACGAGAACGACCAGCCCGGACCGCTGTTCGACTGGTTGTCCAGCGGTGACGTCCCGTTGGACGAGAGCGGCGAGGTGAAGGTGTCGCAGACGTCCTACGACTACACCCGGCCGTACTGGGACCAGATCGGGGCGACAATCGTCGGCCGCCACGTCTTCGACATGACGGACGGCTGGGAGGGGAAGCCTCCGGGCGGGGTCGACCACGTGGTCGTCGTGACGCACCGGCCGAAGCCCGAGGGCTGGGCCCCCGAGGCGCCATTTCACTTCGTCGACGGCGTCGAGGCAGCCGTGGCCAAGGCGCAGGAGCTCGCGGGTGACCGCATCGTCGAGGTCGCCGGTGGCGACGTCGGTGGCCAGGTGCTTGCCGCGGGCCTGGTCGACGAGGTGCGCATGGACGTCGTACCCGTCGTGTTCGGGTCCGGCAAGCGCTACTTCGGGTCCGTCCACGTACAGCACCTGTTGGAGGATCCCGACGTGGTGATTCAGGGCAACCGGGTGCTTCACCTGCGCTATCGGGTGCGCCGTTGACCGATCTGAGCGGGTACTCGAAGAAGTCCACTGCGAACGGTGACACAAGATCGGGCCTCCGGCTGCGTTTGCGCATCGCTGCCCCGGGACCGACGCGCCAGCCAACATCCAGCCAGCGATTACACCCTCAACTGTGAAGAGCCCACAATGCCACCGCCTCGCTCGACACGGCCCCATTGCGGCAGTCTGATCGACCCGATATCCCGCTGCGTCTCGTCGGACAACGTCCCTCACCTCCGTGTTTGAAAGATACCTACGCGGCCGTGCAACGAGTCCGGTGTCGGCAGGACGGCGTGTCGCTACGTAGTCCGGTCACCAGATCGATGCCGTTTTCCGGATGGTAGATCCGGCCTGTCGACGGCAGGCCGGAGTCGGCTCTGGCCCCCTTTCCGATTGCGTCGTCAGGCATGCCTGACGGCCGAGCATTACGAGAGAATCGTGCGCGAGCAGTTGTGCGCCGGCTGACCGCCGACCGGGACACCACGTTGGCTACCGAAATCCCTGCAGGCGTTGGCGGAGGCAGTGCTCTCCCTGAGCGGTCGAGAACAGCGATCCGGCGACGTCGTCACCTCACCCATCCAGAGGATCGTGAGGCACCCTGCGGTCCCTGATATTCCCCGCCTGTGGGTACTGCAGCGCATGATCGTCGAGACCGAACTGCTCGGCCAGCACGTCCATGAAGTCGATGTGGCGCGGTACTCGGCGTAGCCCTCCGGGGCGAGTTTCGGGATAGGTGTCAGGCAGGTCGTACACCTTGGCGACTTCGGCTTGGCCACTCTCCGATGAGTTTGACCGGCCCGTGGAGTCTCAACCTCTGCAGGCGGCGCGATGCAAGGACGTCCGGCTCGGCGGCGGGGCACCTTGCTCAACTGAATGAAAGGGGACCGACCGTGAACAACCTGCAGTCCGGGGTACCGCCAACGTACGACGGCCTCGCCGACCTGCTCGACTCCGCGCCCACCGAGACCTGGGACACCCCGTCGCTCTGCGCGACGTGGCAGGTCCGCCACGTGGTCGCGCACGTAACGATGCCGGCGCGGCTCACACCCGAGCAGTTCGGAGCCGAGATGGCGGCGGCAGGCGGCGACTTCACCCTGCTGTCCAACACCGTAGCCGCCCGCGACGCCTCCCTGCCGGTCGCCGACCACCTGGCCCACCTCCGGTCGCCGCTGCTGCACGAGTGGCAGCCGCCGGGTGGCGGGGCGGCCGGGGCGCTCAGCCATGCAGTGATCCACTCCCTCGACGTCACGGTCGCGCTCGACCGGCCGACGGTTGCGCCGGTCGAGGCCGTGGTAGCCGTCCTCGACCAGCTCACCGCCGCGAACGGCGCACTGTTCGGGGTCGACCTGACCGACGTCCGGCTCGAGGCTGCCGACATCGACTGGAGCTGGGGAAGCGGCAAGGTCGTGCGGACCGACAGCGGACGCCTGGTGGCGCTTCTGAGCGGCCGAACCCTGCCCGATGGCCGCGCCCTACGCCGCGGCTGACCCACCCAGGTGGACGCGAGGGTGTACGCCGCCACCCACCGGCCGTCGCGGGCGGTGTAGTGGATCTCGAGCTGCAGCGGCCAGGTGCCGTGCCCGCCCCGGATGGTGGCCTCCGTCCGCGTCCGGCCGGAGGCGACGTCGGCCAACCATTCGGCCTTCGACTGCTCGTACGCGGTCATGTGTGTGAGCGTGAAATCTTCATCGAGCAGTTCGCGGAGCGCGACCGCATCGCCGGTGACCATCGCGTCGCGCTGCTGTTTGCAGTCGCGCACCGCCGCCTCGACGTCGTTCCCCGCCTTCATCAGCCGTTGTACTCCTCGTCGGTGACGTGCTCGAGCCACGTCGTGGTCGTCGCCGGGTCGTCGGCGTTGTCGAGCATCGCCAGATGCTCCATGAACGAGTCGGCGGCCGCACCGTGCCAATGTTCCTCGCCGGGCGGGCAGTAGATCGTCCGGCCGGGGTACGCCTCGATCTTTTCCCCGCCACGGGACTGCACCCACGCCACGCCCTGTGTAACGTGCAGCGTCTGGCCGCGGGCGTGCGAGTGCCAGGCGGTGCGGGCGCCGGGCGCGAACCGGACTTTCGCGACGATCATCCGCTGACCGTCCTCGCGGGGGAAGGCAATCGGGTCCAGCCACACGTCGCCGTGGAACTGTTCGGGCGGGTTCTTCGTGGTGGGGGTACGCGGGGCGATCCGCATCTTCCGTTTCCTTCGATCCGGCTCGCCCTGCGAGCGGTGATGTGACAGCCGCGGGTGCGACAGGCAGTCAGAGCAGGCCGGTGCGCTGCAGCCAGGAGTCGACTGCGGCGCCGGCATCGCGGACCTCCTCGCCCCGAACGGCCAGACCCTCACCGAGAGTTGCTCCGCGACAAGCATATTCGTAATCGTCCGGGACGCTCCCGAGCCCGCTCACGGTGTGGGTGGTGATCGGGTGGACCCTCGTGCCGGCGAAGTCGAGCCCCTCGGCGAAGGTCCACATGATCATCGGCGCACTGCTGTTCCACACCGGGCTCGCCAGCAGGACGACATCGTAACCGGCGAGCGAGCGCAACCGGTTCGCGATCGCAGGACGTGCGGCTTCGCGTTGCTCACGCCGATTCAGCTCGACGGTCTGCTCATATTCGTGCGGATACGGATCGACCGGTTCGATGCGGTGCACGTCGCACGCGATCCGGTCCGCGACCATTCCGGCCAACACCTCGGTGTTACCGACGTCGAGATCCATGCGGCCGCCGTAGAAGTAGTTCTCCCCGGGGCGCGAGAAGTACGCCAGCAACACCGACCTCGTACCGGCCGGTGCCGAAGGCGTCGGCGCCGGTCGTCCGGTGACGCCAGCTGCCGACCCGGTTTCGGTCGGGCGACCCGAACACCCGGCTGCGCGTGAGGCGCAGGCAGCGATGCCCAGCGCCGCACAGCCGCGCAACACTGCTCGTCGCGCAAGGCCGGGACGGTCTTCCACGGGCATCAACTCCTCGCCGGTGCCGTCAACGGTGCCGGTCAGTCGGTCAGAGACGGACAGTGCCGAGCCGGCTGACGATCTCGGGGTCGCGGTGATCGAAGAACAGACTGGCGCCGGTGTCCATCGCGGCGATACTCGCCATCTGTTCGTCGGTGAGCTCGAAGTCGAAGACGTCGAAGTTCTCCGCCATCCGGTCGGCCCGCACCGACTTGGGGATCACCACCACGCCACGCTGAATGAGCCAGCGCAGTACGACCTGGGCGACAGACTTGCCGTGCGTCGCGCCGATCTCGGTCAGCACCGGATCGGCGAACAGGTTGTTGCGACCCTCGGCGAACGGACCCCACGACTCGATCTGGACACCACGCTCGCGCATCAAAGCCTGGTCGGCGGTGCGCTGGAAGAACGGATGCGTCTCGATCTGATTCACCGCCGGAGTGATCTCGTTGTGCTCGATCAGATCCACCAAGCGATCCGGGTGGAAATTCGAGACCCCGATGGCCTTGACGCCGCCCTCACCGAGCAGGTGCTCCATGGCGCGCCAGGAACCGTAGACGTCCCCGAAGGGCTGGTGGATCAGATACAGGTCGAGGTAGTCGAGGCCGAGCCGCTGCAGCGACTTGTCGAAGGCCCGTTCGGTGTTCTGCTCGCCGGCGTCCTGGATCCACAACTTGGTAGTGACGAACAGTTCCTCCCGCGCAATGCCGCTGTTTCCGATCGCGCGGCCGACGGCTTCTTCGTTCCGGTAGGCAGCTGCGGTGTCGAGGAGCCGGTAACCGGCGGCGAGGGCGTCGGTGACGGCGTGCTCGGTCTGCTCGGGCGGGATCTGGTAGACGCCGAACCCCACGACCGGCATCACCACGCCGTTGTTGAGAGTGACGGTCTGCATCTGTCTTCCCTTCTTCGAAAATCCTGGGTCGGTACGAAACGTTCGGCCGAGATCGTGTCCTCGATGACCGATGCACTCCGCGCCGCGGTGCCACCTGGGGACGACTCCGCACCGGCCCTCGGTCGAGATCACCTCGATGATCCGTTACGGACGGATCAGGACCTTGAGGGCCTCACGCTCGTCCATGGCACGGTACCCGTCAGGCACCTCATCGAGATCGATGGTGCGGTCGAAAACCTTGCCCGGCTCGATCTTTCCCTCGAGGACGTCGGGCAACAGTTCCTCGATGTAGGCCCGCACGGGGGCCGGTCCGCCGGTGAGAGTGATGTTCGGCCCGAACAGGCTGCCGAACCCGATCGGGGCCATCTCGTACTGGGGCACGCCGACACGGCTGATCACACCACCGGGGCGGACCACGCCGAGGGCCTGCTCGTAGGCGGGGATGTGACCGACGGCTTCGAGCACCGTGTGAGTGCCGTCGCCGCCGGTGAGCTCCCGCACCCGGGCAATGCCTTCCTGTCCGCGCTCGGCGACGACGTCGGTGGCACCGAACTCGAGACCGAGATCGGTGCGAGCCTTGTGTCGGCCCATGAGGATGATGCGCTCGGCGCCGAGGCGCTTGGCTGACAGCACCGCCATCAGGCCCACAGCGCCGTCCCCGATCACGGTCACCGTGGTGCGCGCGTTCACGCCGGCCTTGACAGCGGCGTGGTAGCCGGTGCCGAGCACGTCGGACAGCGTCAGCAACGACGGCAGCAGCGACGAGTCCTCACCGACCGGCGCCTTGACCAGGGTGCCGTCGGCCAGAGGGACACGCACCGCCTCGGCCTGACCGCCGCCGATGCCGTTCGCGGCCCAGAATCCGCCGTGGCGGCAGGAGGTGTGCAGGCCCTCGCGGCAGAATTCGCAGGTGCCGTCCGACCAGGCGAACGGGGCGATGACGAAGTCACCCTTCCGCAGCGTCGCCACCTCGGCGCCGATCTCCTCGACGACGCCGAGGAACTCATGGCCCATCGGCGTGCCCGCCGGGGTCGCCGGCAGGTTGTGGTAGGGGTGCAGGTCCGATCCGCAGATGCACGAACGCACGATGCGCACGATTGCATCGGTGGGTTGCTGCAGCACCGGGTCCGGGATGTTCTCGATCCGGACGTCACCGGCGCCGTACATGAACGTTGCTCGCACGAAATTGCTCCAGTTCTCGTATTTTTCGGGGTCTCGCAGGCGCGCTGTACGGTCACAGCGGGAACGCCTCACGTCGCCTCTGTTCTCCAGGAAACACCCGATCACGAAGGTGCAGGAGTCCCTGATGATCCTGGTACTGCCAGAACCCCCTTTCAACAGCCGGGCGCCGCACGCCCGGGGGCGGTGACGAGTGCCGAAGTCAACGCGATACTCCAAATGTTCACCGTGGCATGCCGATACATTTCCTTCGGTACGCTGATCACACGTGCCCGTCACCGCCTGCCGATCGCAACTCGCGGTTCCGCCCGGACGTTACGACGACACGTCGGGCTCGCGCTGGGGGCGACCGTGCTGCTCCTGCAGTGAGGTCGCAGCCCAGCTGGCGAGCAGGTCGAGCGACTCCTGCGTCGCGCTGTCGGGCTCGGCGGTGTAGACGAGCAACGTCAGCCCCGGACTCGACGTGAGGTCGAGCGCCTCGTAGGTGAGGTCGAGGTCGCCGACGACGGGATGGTGCAACGATTTGCGACCGGTGCGGTGGAACAGCACGTTGTGGGTGGCCCATCGGGTGCGGAACTCCTGGCTGCGCGTCGACAGTTCACCGATCAGCGCGGTCAGCTCCCGGTCGTTGGGAGTGCGCCCGGCTTCGGCGCGCAGGACCGCCACCATGTCGCTGGCGGTGCGTTCCCAGTCACCGTAGAAGTCGACCGCACGCGGATCGAGGAACGTAAACCGCGCCGTGTTCGGCCGTTTCGTCGATCCGTCGAACAGCGGCCAGTACAGGGCCCGGCCCAAGGTGTTGGTGGCCACGACGTCGGCCCGGCCGTTGCGTACCCACGCCGGCGCCATGACGGCATCGAGGACGCGCTGCACCGACGGGCTGACCCGACGGGGAGCCCCCCGGCGCCGACGGGGGTCCCGGCTGTCCATCGCCCGCGCCAGATCGTACAGGTGAGCCCGCTCGGCCTCGTCCAACTGGAGAGCACTGGCGAGAGCGTCCAGGACACCGTCGGAGGCACCGCCGAGGTCACCTCGTTCGAGCCGGGTGTAGTAGTCGACACTCACCCCGGCGAGCAGGGCGACCTCCTCCCGACGCAGACCCGGGACGCGCCGCTTGCCGCCGAAGGCCGGAAGCCCCGCCTGCTGCGGGGTGATCCGGGCGCGACGGGTGGCCAGGAACTCACGGATCTCGCTGCGGTTGTCCACACAGAAAGCCTAAGAACATCCGGCAGCAGGTGGGAGGCCCTACGAGTACCTGCTTCGACAGGGCCTGCCTCGCCGGCCGGGACGGTGCTGTAGTGGGTGAGGGCACGAGAGACCGGACATCGAGTTCTCGGCCGGCATCAGCCCTCCGCCCATTCGCACCCCGTCACCTCGAAGAAGGCAACGTGACCGACACCGCAACGGATCCCGCTACAGCACAGCGACCTCGGCCGACCGCCATCCTCACGATCATCCTCGTCAGCTACTTCATGATCCTGCTCGACAACTCGATCATCTTCACCGGACTGCCGACGATCGAGCACGAACTGGACCTGTCCCCCACCGGCCTGTCCTGGGTCCAGGACGCCTACACGCTCGTATTCGGGGGCCTCCTACTGCTCGGGGCCCGGCTCGGCGACATCCTCGGCCGTCGACGTGTGTTCGTCGCCGGCCTGACCGTCTTTACCGTCGCCTCCTTCCTCGTTGCCGCCGCTCCCACCGGCACGTTGCTCATCGCGGCTCGCGCCCTCCAAGGCGTCGGCGCCGCGATCGTCGCACCGTCGTCGCTGTCGCTGTTGACAGCGAGTTTCCCGGAAGGCCGCGAACGTACCCGCGCCCTCGCTTGGTACGCCGCCACCGCCGGTCTCGGCGCCAGCCTCGGCCTGGTCCTCGGGGGTGCCCTCACCAGTGCCATCTCGTGGCGGGCCGGCTTCTTCGTCAACGTGCCGATCGGCATCGCGATGATCGCCCTCGCCCCGCGCTATCTTCCGCAGACGCAAGGCACGAGCGGCCGGTTCGACGTCGTCGGTGCGCTGGCGGCGACCCTCGGCATGGGCGCCCTGGTGTTCGCCGTCGTCGAATCGGCCGAGGTCGGCTGGGCCGCGACGAGCACCATCGCGGCGCTCGGGGCGGGCGTGGTGCTGCTCGCCGTGCTCGTGTTCAACGAGTCCCGCGTGGCCCAGCCGATCATGCCGCTGCACCTGTTTGCCAGCCGTATCCGCACCGGCGCCTACCTGACCCGGATGCTCTACCTCGGCGCGATGATCGGCTTCTTCTTCTTCACCACCCAGTTCCTGCAGGGCGTGCTCGGCTACACCGCGCTGCAGGCCGGCGTCGCCTTCCTCCCGATGACGATCGTCAATTTCGTTGTCGCCATGGCCATTCCACGCCTGACCCGTCGTGTCGGCAACGCCTCCCTCCTCACTGTCGGCGTTCTGCTCACCCTGATCGGGATGGTCTGGCTCAGCCGGGTCGACGCCGGCAGCGCCTACCTCACGGCGCTCGCCCTGCCGATGGTGCTCATCGGCGCCGGTCAGGGCCTTGCCTTCGCCCCGCTGACGGCCGCCGGGATCAGCGGCGTCCACCCCGCGGATGCCGGTGCGGCATCCGGACTGGTCAACACCGCCCACCAACTCGGGAGCGCCCTCGGTCTCGGCATCCTCGTCGCCGTCTCGACCACCGTGTCGACCTCCACGGACACCGTCGACGGACTGGCCGAGCACGTGTCCACCGCGCTCACCACCGGCGCCGCACTGCTGGCCCTCGCCCTGGTCGCGACCGTGACGCTGCTCCTGCCCTCGACGATCATCGAACGTCGCCCGACGCGCCGGGCCCGCGATACCACTCTCCGGCGCACCCAGAAGCCCGACCGGTCGACCCCGACCCCAGCCGCTGTCTGCACTCGCTGACGGCGACCGGGCTCACCTGCCCATCTCTGCAACATCGTGCACTCGGGCGGACGGAAAGAGGATCTGGCGCACTTTGCGCGAAGGTGTTGCTACGAATCGTCCGATCATCCGATTCGGTCAGAAGCCGGCACCATCGTCGGCAGTGCGATCGACTACACCCGCAACCCGATAGTTCGTCCGTTGCCCTGGCGCAACGAACGCGTCGACCCGCCCCGCGACGACGAGCTCTTCCAGCACCGCGAGAACGACCGTCCAGTCCATCTCGAGCCGATCGGCAAGCTCGACGACCGGATATTCCTCACTCCCGAGTGCCTCCACAATGGTGTCAGCCAGCGATGACGACACCGGCGTGGCCACCGACGACTCGGTGAATCCGGAACGCTCGACGTCGGACACAGCAACGACATCCGCACCCTCGGAGGTAATGCCGCGCCGCTCGAGCTCGCCCCACAGCCCCGACATCGACGCGTCCGGGTCGAGGTAGTACTCGGATTCGCGGACCCTCCAGAACCTCCACCCGCTCCGGCGCAGTTCACGTTCACGCTCGAGGTCGGCGCGCTGCCGGTCGGGAGTGGTGTGCCACTGCTCGCCGTCGCACGCCACAGCCAGCTTGCCTGCCGCACCGGTCACCACCAGATCGATGACGTGACCGTTCACCTCCACCCGGGGGTTCACGTGATATCCGCGGGCAGCGATGTCGAGGAACGCCTCCTGCTGGAAGAGACTGTCGAATGCCTCGTGCCGCTCCTCACCCGTCACACCCGCCGGCATCGGCGCCGCAGGCATCGGCGACGTCGACTGCATGTAGGTGAGCAGCGAATGGCGCAGGTCCGTCGGCCGCAACGTGTCGACGGACCGCGAATGGAACAACCACAACTGGTCCTGTGCCCTCGATGCGGCGACGTTGAACCGTCGTTGATATTCGGTCCTCGTCATCGCCGCGATGTTCTGGTCGGGCGCGACCACCATGGACAGAAACACCACGTGCCGCTCGTCCCCTTGGAAATCCGGAGGCGTGCCGACACGGAGTCTGCGTTCGTCCCATTGGTGCGGGGTGAGCCGGTCGAGCAGTTCGTTCTGGATGACGTCGACCTGCGACTGCCCCTGCAAAACCACCACGCCGAAGGTTTTCCCGTCGTAGGCGGGGTCTTCGACACACTGCACCACAGTGTCGACGAGGGCACCGGCCTCGACACGGTTCGTCAACGTCGAGTTCTGTCCGGTGACGACACCACCGTCGACGTAGGTGGTGCGCAGAGGCGGAAGGCGGTCGGACCCATACTGCCGCAACGGAACCAGGGGGTCGTCTGCATAGAACTGTTCGCTCGACCAGGCGATGATCTCCGGCATCGATCGGAAATGCTCACGCAACCGGACGATGCTCCCGAACCGCGACCGCAACAACGAGAACATGCTCGAGCGGGGAGTGAAACTATCGCGCAAGTACTTCGGGATGTCGGGCAGGGATGAATCGAGACGACGGAACACTCCGTCGAGCGCACCCAACGACACCGCACTCGGCGCGCATTGCTTATCGTCCCCGACCACGATCACACGCGGCGCCAACCACAGCAGGAACAAGCTACTGATGTCGACCTGGCTTGCTTCATCGACAATGACGACATCGAACAGGTTTTGTACAGGCGGAACCGAAGACAGCACCTGCTGCAACGGCATCACCCACGCCGGCACCGCACCCTGCGCGACCTGCATGGCCTCACGCGCTGCAGCCCGATACCGCTCTGCATATCTCCCGGTACCCTTTCCGATACTCGCGACATGGTCGCGGTACGAGTGCAGGGCTTGGACCTGCTCGGCGGTCGTGCGGTCGAGACACGCGCTCCACGCCTTCTCCGCGACGAGCTGCGTGGTCAACCGCGAGATGTCTTTCTCGACCGCGTCGAGGTCACGTTCGAACTGCCCGTCCTCACGCCCCTCGTTGACGTTCCGCACCCACTGCTCTGCGCGACGCCACGCCCACGCGCTCTCGATGTTTGCCAGACGAACCGGCCACTGCGGCCACGACGGATCTTCGGCGATGGCCTGCGCGAGCGCCGGTGCGGCGTCGGTCAAACGCGCGTGCAGCGACAAGAGTTCGAGCTCCTCCCGCTGTTCACCGGCCGCACGATCCCATGCATCCAAAGCTGCATTGATACCGTCGAAGTCCGCATCGTGGAAGGCCCGTGCCAGGGCGCGCCCTTCGGGCGACGCTCCCCCGGCGATCTGGCCCCGCACATACAGGCCGACGGATTCGAGCCAGGCCTTGCTGGCTTGCGCAGTGCCGACCGCGGCGATTGCCCGCGCCGACTCCGCAACCGACCGCGCCTGTTCGACACTCACAAGCCGCGGCGCACCAGGGTGGATGTCTCGTAACGCCGATTCGACATCCCGTACCCGTGTGACAAGGTTGTCCACGATGCCACGGTCCCGGTTGATCAGTGCCAGGGTGCCGATGGCACGGCTGCGTGACTCGTCGAGTGCGATGTCGATACCGAGATCGCGCAGGACGATCCCCACGACCCGCACCGCGTCGAGCGCACGGAGGTGCTCGGCGACGATACGCACCGAGTGGGCGGTCGTGGCCGCGACCCCGTCGACGGTCGCAGGCTCGCCGAGCGCCTCGACCGCCGACTGCTCGTCACTCCTCCGGAACCGGGAGAGGCCACTGCGCCATGTGTCCCCCGCCTCCAGCTTGCGAGCCAGCGCGTCATACGCCTCGAACGCGGGCCGCCCGGTCACCGGCGTTGCCACCGTGCTGGCACCGACGACGCGATCGGCCTCCTGCGCGGCCTGCACGAGACCTGCGAACTCGGCGGTCTTTCCCCACAGGTGCTGCGCCCTCCCCGACAGGACATCGTCGGCCACGCGTTGAAATCCCAGGTCGAGCCGTTCTGCATCGTGCAGAGCGCCCTGCAGTTGTTCGCAGAGATCGCGGATACGGGCCAGTATGTCGGGGGAGGCGCCCTCGAGTACCCGCAGCAACTCCGGCATTTCGCCGGTCACGTCCTGCGATGCCTGTGCGACCGCGGCGCACGCGTCCTGCACCTCTCTCTGGGTGGGCAGGGACAAGTCTGGGAACACTTGGTGCCGGCGACGCGCCCGCTCGACGCTCGACCGCTGATGAAGCGCATGGAGGGTGATGAATTCGTCGACGCTCAGAGGTGGGGCGTCGGTGAACAGCGGTGCGGGCAGCCACCCCTGTCCGGATTCCTGTGCGCGGACCCTCCGGACGATCGACGCGACCGTCCCCTCGTAACCGGCGGCGACCGCGGTGTGAACGACCGTCTCCTGCGCGCGCGTCTGCCGAATCTGTTCCGTCAGGATCGCCCGACGGTTGAGCACGTCGTTGCGTTGCGTGGTGAGTTCGTCGATGCGCTGCGCTGCGCGCCGCCCGTTGAATTGCGCCTTGCGGGTAGCGATCTCGCTGACACTGCGGTTGAGCTCCGCAGACCCTCCCCGCGCCGGGTCGGTCACCGCCACACACAGTTCTTGCAGTTCGAGCGGAAGTTTGTCGCGCAGTACACGCAGCGCCTGAGCCTTCTCACTGGTGACCAGCACGCGCTGGCCACCCGCGAGCAGCGCGGACACCAGGTTGGCGATGGTGTGTGTCTTACCAGTACCGGGTGGGCCTTCGACCACGACGCCGCTGTCGCCGGTGAGGCGATCGAGGATGTCGCGCTGCTCATCGTTCGCGGGCAACGGGAACAACGGATCATCGGCGAACAGCGCGGACGGTGTGCCGATGCGGTCGAGCCATGCGACACGGTCGGCCGGTTCGATCGCTTCGACGAGTTGCGCCAGACCCAGCGGCACCTGGTTCGACTCGTCGGCGACGGCCTCGCTCATGCGGTTGTAGTACTCGATGAGCGCATAGGCGCCGCGCTTGCGGAGCACCAGAGCCGGCGACGGTCTCACGAACGCCTCGGGCGACGATGCCTCCTCCGCCTGGTCGACGACGTCCACGCGCACTGTAAGTGCCCGGTCGGTCCAGTCCTTGAGAAACACCCGAGCCGCGGGGTCGAGGGGCGACGCGACCTGAGTCGCGAGGGATTGGTGCAGGTCGCGGGTACTCGATGGATCGAACACTTCCAATCCGGTGAGGAGCTGGGTGTCTTCGAGCGACGGGACGGCGTCGGGATTCAGCCGGACCAGCAGGTCGCCGGATTCCTCGTGCCGCTCGATGAGGGCGGACTGGGTGATCAAGTGTGTGTGCACCCGCGCGCCTGCGACATCGTCGGAGAGGTGCAGCAACCCCGATGCGACGACGAGCTCGAGCGATTCCGGTTGGGCGTCGAGGTCCAGCATCGCGTGCTGCAGGAACGTGTACAGCTGCGACGCGGGCCGTCGTTCCCGATCCACAGCCGCCCACGCCCGCCATTGCGCCAACCAGGTCTCGACGCCGTCGACGGCGTCGGGGGCCTGTGGGTCGAGTGGGGGTTCAGCGGCAGAGTTGTCGATTGCTCCCTGCACATACTTCGCGACCAGCGCGGGAGGACGCGGTGGATCTTCGAGAACAAGACGCCGCGCACGGAGGAAGACGTCGCCTGCCGCGGCATCGGCGGTCAGGCCGACGTCGAGGTTTCCCTCGTCGAGAGACATCACGGCACGGTGTTTGTCGAGGGTACGGACAGGTGCGCTCCGTGCTTTGACGAGCTCGGCCAGAAAGGCAAGCAGGCGTTGCACGCGATCCCTGAGTTCAGGTTCGCTCACCCTCGGCTCCACACCCACTCCACTCTCCCTGCGGACGTCCTTCCGCCCGTCGACGGAAACCGGGCAACTCCAGCTTAGGAACCACCTCCGGCATGTCCGTGTCCGGTCTCGCTTGTCGCCGATTGCGTCCCTCCGAACCCGTCACCGCGATCGCACCTGGCCTGTGCGAAGAACAGCTATCGAGTGCACGGGGGATGGTACGGGCGGGTACGTCACGGCAGACGCAAGCTCATAGCCCCCGGGGATACCTGCCGCCGACCCGGTCGGGGTCGTCGGCCAGCAACACCACGTCCCGGCGGCCATGGTTGAAGGCGCGGAAGTTGTCGTAGTCCCAGCCGGCAGGGACGTAGTCGTCGTTCCACCGCACTCGCGCGGCGGGCACGAGCCCGGCCTCGGCATACAGGTCCGGCAGCACGGTGTCGAACAGTCCAGACGGCGGCCATCGAGCGCGGTGGCGTACCGGACCATCGCGCGTGCCGCGCGCGGGTGGGCGCAGTCCCGGTGCGCGGACACCGAGACGATCTCGACGCCGTGCAGGGCGGCGCCGGCCTTGCCGTCGTCGGTCACCAGTAGCCGCATCCGCCGGTAGTCGTCGTGGATGGACACCGAGGCGGCATAGGGATTCTTGTCCCGGCCGTCAGCGCACCACCAGCTCCGCGCACGCCCGGAACGGTATCGCGTCCACATCGACGACGCCCTTGCCGGCGAGGGTTTCGCCCAGGTCGGGCAGCGGCGGGATGCTGAATCCGGCGGCGAGAGCGATGTCCTGGCCTTCTTGTACCGGTGCGAGGCTGTGCTCGTCGCCTTGGCCCCGGTCTGATCGGCCAAGACCGCGAAGGTCCACTCCGGGTGGGTGGTCTCGAGTTGGGCGGCCGCCTTGACGACCGGAGCGAGGTCGGCGCTGTCGAGGAACGCCGGCAGTTGCGCGATGGTCTGCTGTGCGGGGCGCACCGCCGGCCGGAGGTACCGGCGGTGGGGTCACCTCGTCGAAGTGGGCGAGGTCCGCCGCGACACGAGCGGCACCGTCGCGCGGTGCCACGGGCTCGGCAACGGCGGCCGTCGGTGCGCCGGCGCGGGTGTCGACCGCACGGTCGATGGCCTGTCTCGTCACGACCGTTCCGGCTCAGCCGCGTCGTCGCGCCCGCAGCACCGAGTCGCGGACGGTGACCTGCTCCCCGGAGTGCGGGTGTGCCGTGGTCCGGGACCGGACCTCGCAGAGCTCGACCTCCCACTGACCGTCCTCGAGCGCCGGAATCAGCGACTCGGGGGTGAAGAGGAACCAGTGGTGACCGTGGCGCAGCCCGGTCGCCAGGTCGTCGGGGTGGTGACCGACCACCAGCAAGGTGCCACCGTGGGCGACCGCGGAGCCGAGGCGCCGGGTCAGCTCGACCATCCCGCCGTCGGGAAGATGCAGGAACTGCGAGGACACCAGATCCCATCGCTGCTGGCCGGGCTGCCAGCTGCGGACGTCGGCGGCAACCGTGGTGACACGGTCACCGACGCCGGCCTCGGCTGCGTGCGCGGCCGTCTTCTCCAGGGCGGCGACCGCGAAGTCCAGGGCCGTGACCGACCAGCCGCGGCCGGCCAACCAGACCGTGTCGGCGCCCTCACCACAGCCCACGTCCAGGGCCCGTCCGGGTGTCAGGGACGAGACCTCGGCCTCGAGTTGGGGATTGACGCGTCCGCTCCAGACCCGCTCCCCGGAGTAGCGATCCTCCCAGGCGGGCTGCTCGAACAGCTCGGCCCGGCGCTCGCCGACCGCGCGGTCGGCGTCCTCGGCGGCCAGGTCGGCGTTGACGAACGCTCCCACCCGGGTGCCGTGAGCGGCCGCGCCGATCAGGGTCATGCCGATGTCGGTGGCGTTGCCGGCCGCGTACAGGCCCGGCACCGCGGTCGCCCCCACCGGGTCGACCGCGATCACCGACCCCACCGGCGCCCCGCCCCACTCGACGTGCTGCGGCTCCAGGCCGAGGGAGGTCAGGAAGTCGAGGCGTACCTGCGGCCGGGAGGCCACCACGATCGCCTCGCGCTCGAGCAGCGAGCCGTCGGCCAGACGCACCCCGATCAGCCGGTCGCCGTCGGTGACGACCTCCCGCGCAGTGCCGTGCTCGATCCGCACGCCGATCGCGGCCATCCGCTCCACGTCGGCGGCCGGCAGCTCGACCCCGTCGGCGACGACGAGGACGACGTCGCCGGTGAGCTGGCGCCAGAGCAGACCCTGGTGTCCGGCGACGGGGCTGGTCGCCAGTACCGCAATCGCTCGACCGCGCACCTCCCAGCCGTGGCAGTAGGGGCAGTGCAGCACGTCGCGGCCCCAGCGTTCGGCGAGGCCGGGGACATCGGGCAGTTCGTCCACCACCCCGGTGGTGACCAGCACCCGCCGGGCGGTGACCTCGCGTCCGCTGCCGGTGGCCACGGCGAAACCGTGCTCGGTGCGGGTCACGGCCGTCACGCGGTCGCTCGCCAGCTCCACCCCGTACGCCGCCACCTCGGCCCGGCCGTCGGCCAGCAGGTCGAGCGGGGGCACCCCTTCCCGGCCGAGATAGTTGTGGACGTGCTCGGCCGGAGCATTGCGAGGCTCACCCGCGTCGAGCACCAGCACCCGGCGACCGGACCGCCCCAGCACCACCGCACCACTCAAACCGGCAGCGCCGCCGCCGACCACCACCACATCGAAACTCTCGTTCTCCGTCATGCCTCCAGGGTGCAGACCCCTCCCAAGATATGGCAAACATACTTGCCGTAATGGCAAAACTCCGGCACACTGAGCGACATGGAAGACCAGGACGTCTTGAAGAACGTGGGCCCGAGACTGCGACAGCTTCGACTCGAACGGGAAGCCACCCTGAGCGACCTGGCGGAGGAGACCGGCATCTCGCTCAGCACCCTCTCCCGACTGGAATCCGGACAGCGCAAGCCCACCCTCGAGCTGCTGCTCCCCCTCGCCCGCGCCCACCGGGTCGCACTGGACGAACTCGTCGACGCCCCGGACACCGGCGACCCCAGAATCCGGTCCAAGCCGGTGACCCGGCACGGCCGGACCTTCCTCTCCTTGACCCGCCGCCCCGGGGGCCTGCAGTCCTTCAAAATGGTGCTGCCCACCGTGGACGACGTCGCCCACCCGACGCTGCAAACCCACGAAGGCTACGAGTGGCTCTACGTGCTCAACGGCCGACTGCGCCTGATCCTGGGCAGCCGCGACCTGGTGCTCGATCCCGGAGAGGTGGTCGAATTCGACACCCGCACACCGCACTGGATCGGCAACCCCGGACCCACCCCCTGCGAAGTGCTCGCAATCTTCGGCCCCCAAGGAGAACGCATGCACGTGCGCTCATGACAAGCGCCCAGCCCCCGACCACGCACCCCCGACACCCCACCGACACCGGCGGCCGGCGACGAGCACGGCCTTGGCGCAGCGATACCGATCCTCACCGCCCCGACAACCTCGGACACCGGGCCCACACCGCCAACGTCGGCACGACCACACCACCCCCACCCACCGGAAACTGCACCCTCAACTCCATTGCGCGGGAGGAGTTGCGCCGTACATGACACTTGAGGCTACGGACGTCCAGCTCTGCATTTACGCGGGTATGCGTTTCGCTGGGGGCCTGCACGTCACTCACCATCTCGCCGCGCCCCGCACGCGAGGGGACCGCAGGCGCGGTCGAGGCTCTAGACCGCCCCCAGAACCGCGGGCAGCGTTGTCGGTCGCAACCCGAAAGCTTCTCGACCGACGTGACAAGGCGTGTCGAGACCGCTGACCGTGAGGTCACGTGGCCCAACCCGCCCGCATGATGTCTTCGAGCGCGCCGCCGGACGTCTCATCGGCCAAGGCGGCCTCCCGCACCCAACTGATCGCGAGCACGTTCAGGAACAAGTCTTTGCCTCGCACGGTCGGTCGGGCGCCGCCGTCGCGTTGGGGAAAGAAGTTGGCTCGAGGTCGGTGGCGCCGCGGCGAGGCGCGCGTGGACCTGCCCGATACCGGCACCACCCGGTGCCAGCCTGGCGGCGACGGCGCAGGCGGTGTACGAGGTGGCCACCGCACCGATCACCGTCAGCGGCGTGCTCACCTGCCCCACCACGTCCCTCGCCGCCCTCGCTGCCCAAACCGTGACGGTGCCAGGCAGCAACGCCGCCGAGATCGTCCTGCCGAAACGCGCAGACACGCCGAAAGAGATTCTGCAACAGCGCAAGAACATCGCCGAAGACGTCGAAAGGATGCTCGACGACCACCCTCTTTCCCGAGTCTTGATGTCGATGCCCGGCATCGGTGTCAGCACTGCAGCTCGCATCCTGCTCGAGGTCGGCGACGGTTCGGCGTTCACTTCCGCGGCCCATCCGGCCGCCTACGCCGGCATCGCCCCGGTCACCCACCGGTCCGGCCCCTCGATCCGCGGCGAGCACCCCGCGCGGTCGGGCAACCACAAGCTCGAACGAGCGCTGTTCCTGTCCGCGTTCGCGGCGTTGCACGACCCGACCAGCCGTGCCTACTACGACCGCAAACACGCCGAAGGTAAGAAGCACAACGTCGCCCTGATCTACCTGGCCCGGCGACGTTGCGACGTCCTCTACGCAATGCTCAAGAACAAGACCTTCTATCGAGTCCGTGATTCCGTCTCGAGAAGAACGTCGGGCTGCGCGGCGGACCCGCCCCGGTGCGGGGCCTACCTCCCCGACCTGCTCGACCGGGTTTGGAACGGACGCATCGAGCCCGGCAAGGTCTTCGACCTCACCCCGCCCCTCGCGCTGGTCGCCGAAGCCTACGCAGCCATGGACAAGCGGCGCGCCACCAAGGTCCCACTGCGCCCCTGACCGGATTCCGGCACCCCTGCGAGCGGTCCAGCCATGACGCCACCGCCCGCGACGGTTCAGCGCGTGCCGCCGCTCACATTCTCGTGTGCCCCCGTGTAGTGCATCGGACTGTCCAGCAGATGCGCCGGCGGCAGGTTGCGATCGGGCGTGTGCACGACGGGCGCGTCCGCCGGGATACGGCCCGATGCGCGGTCCCAGCCTGCCCGGGCCCGCGGGTGGTAGCGATAACGACGCGGAATCAGCTTTTCCCCCAATCCGATCGAGCGGCCGACGAGCCGATGCAGCCGCTGTTCGCGTGGGGAGAAGGTGTAGCCCATGAGTTCGCGCACCGGTGGGTCGTACAGCCCGATCGTGAGCCAGACGAACCCGCGCGTCATCGGCGGCCGCAGCACCGTCCACACGCTCGCGGGCACCCACCGCAGGAACGGCGGCCGGTCGAGGTGCGACAGGTCCAGCACGTCGCGGGTCGCCTTGTTGTCCTCGAGCACCTCCCGACACATGCGGTCCCAGTAGGCGAGGAAGTCCTCCCAGCTGCCGGGGACGGGCCGCATCGACACCCCGTAGAGCCGGTACCACCGGACGTGCTCGTCGAACAGCCTGTGCTTGTCCGCGACGGACAGCGGGCCGTCGAACCACTCGATCGAGACACGAGACTGTAGAAGAACGTCGCGTGCGCCCAGTAGAACGTGTCGGGGTCGAGGGCGTGGTAGCGCCGGCCCTTCTTGTCGATCCCCCTGATCGTGTCGTGGTAACCCCGCACCTGCGCGGCGGTCTCCGGGGCGCGCGGGCCGTCGAAGACGACGCCGTAGATGGGGTACAGCGACCGGTAGAGGCGTTCCCAGCGCTCGTCGAAGAATTGCGAGTGCTCCTCCACGGCCGCGCCGAGGCCCGGGTGCATGTTCTGCATCGATCCGGCCCAGGGGCCGAACAACATTCCGCGCCAGCCGCCGAAGTATTTCCACGTCAGACTGTCGGGGCCGAGTGGCACGAGCTCACTTTGACTACGCACGTTGTCAGTTTGGGCGCGGCAACGACGCGTGTCAAGGTCGCGAAAGCTCGGCCCCCGAGGCACCCCCTTGCCACTCGACGATTTCGGACCTATGGTCAGTCCAATACTTCGGAAAGGGGTCCTCGTGGCGGTCCAAGTCGGTTTGTCGATCACCAATTCCCTGTTGGTTCCCGACCCCGCCGCGCGACGGCGACTGCTCAACTCGGCCGCCGACGCCGGGCTCGATCACATCACGGTCGGGGACCACATCAGTTTCCACGGCGGTACCGGCTTCGACGGGATGGCCTCCGCCACGTCGGTGCTCGCTGCCCACGACACGCTCTCCGTCGTCATCGGTGTCTATCTGCTGGGGCTCCGGCATCCGATGCTCGCAGCCCGGCAGATCTCGACCATCGCACAGCTCGCCCCGGGACGGTTGGTTCTCGGCGCGGGCGTCGGCGGCGAGGACCGCTCCGAGATCTCCAACTCCGGGGTGGACCCCCGCACCCGGGGTCGCCGCTTGGACGAAGCCCTGGAGGTTCTCCGAGCGTTGCTCTCCGGCGAAGAGGTCACCCACACCGGAGAGTTCTTCACCCTCGAACGCGCCCGGATCCTGCCCTCACCCCAACCGGCCGTGCCGATCCTCATCGGCGGCCGAGGCGACGCCGCGATCCGTCGAACCGCGAAGTACGGCGACGGATGGCTCGCCATCTTTTCGACGCCCCGCCGATTCGGCGAAACGCGCACTGCGATTCTCGAGGCCGCCGTCCGGGAGCACCGCACCCTGAGCACCTTCGGTGTCAACGTCTGGTGCGGTCTCGACGACGACGCTGCCACGGCCGACCGCCTGGTGGGCGAGCAGATGCAGGCGCTCTACCGCCTGCCGCGGGACAAGTTCCGGCACCTGGCACCGGCTGGCACGCCCGAACAGGTGGCCGAGTGGCTGCGCGCGTTCATCGACGCAGGAGCGGACAGCATCACGCTCATCCCGGCCGCCACCTCGATGGAGGCGTCCGTCGAACACGCCGCCGCCGTAAGGAAGCTGCTCGTCGAGAGCTGATCGCGCCGCACCTCGGGCTCCGATTCCGCACATGCCGGCTTCGCGTCCGTCGGCGTGCTTGTCGCAGACGACTCCCGCGGGGTGCTCCTACCCGGCACCAGATCCGTGTCGACACCGCGCCGCGTTCGCTCGGGCTGCCCTCTGGTGCGCCGCGCACTGAACTCCTCCGACGCCGTCCACGCATCGGGCCGATCGCTGTCCGGAACCGACGTCGACGGCCCCGGCGTCGCCCGGGCGGCTTACTGTGACTGTCGGACGACGGTGAAGCACCGCTCTCCTTCTCGTCCTTACCGATGCCGATCCCACAGCCGAGTTCACTGTCCGGCAGAGAACTGCCCTTCCCACGGTCCGCACGCTGCTCGACGACGCCGCCACCACCGTCCTCGACGCGGAGGAATACAAGCGGCGGTGGCGAGACCTCGAGCAGAGCCGAAAACTCGCCGCCGAGGGAACCTGGGTCAACTCGTACGCGGTACCGGAGCTTTGGACGATCTGGAGTTGCGCCGTACGCCGCCAGGATGTTCGACTTCGGTGCCGCGCCGCTCCCGAGCGCCGCGGCACCGAAGCGCATCGGCCACAGGGTGCGGACGGCGGTGGCGGTCAGCCGCGGAAGGCGTCGAGCCCCTCGTTGGTGAGACGGACGATGAGGTCGGCCAGTCCGGGGGTGCGGCTGACCTTGGTCGGCCAGTAGGCGATCGAGAAGATCGTGCCCAGGCAGGTCTGGGTCGCGACGGCGACCTCCGCTGGCGTCGCCCGAGGGAGGCACCGGGCCACCGCGGCTTCCCAACAGCCGACGTAGAGCTTGCGCCGGCGGTTGACCTTGCGACGCCACGGGTCCACCAGTGACCGGTCTTCACGCTGGGTCACATTGACCAGGTGCCGGTGCCGGATTGCGAACTCGACATGATGGCGGACCAGACGCTCGAAGTCGGAGTCGGCGTCCTCGTCCACAGGTTCCGCGGCGCGGATCAGCTCGTCCATCGCCTCGTCGAACAGGGTGGCCAGGATCTCGTCCTTGCCGGAGAAGTGGCGGTAGATTGCCGGCCCGGTGAGCCCCGCGCGAGCGCCCAGCTCGTCGACGCTCGTACCATGGAATCCCTTCTCGTAGAACAGTTCCGCGGCGATATCGAGAATCTTCCGGCTCCTGTCCACTCGGCGAGTGTAGCACGATGCGTGAACGATCGTTATACTCCGGGAACGCTCCCCGCCATGCGGCGCCGACCCGGGCGACAGGAACGGCGCCCGCCGACAGTCGCGCCGAGCAGATCTCGATGCGCCGGCAACCGACCGCAACCGTCAGGAGACCCCGTGACCGACACCGTCACCCTGCCCACCTACGACCAGGTCGTCCGTCTTCCCCGCGAGTACGGCCCGCTGGTCGTCCCGCCGGAGTTCGAGGACGCGAACGGCCACATGAACATCCGGCACTACTTGGACCTGGGTGCCGAAGCGATCGACACCGCGTTCCGCCGGATCGGCCTCACCGACGACTACCGGGCGACACGCAAGCAGGGCTTCTTCACCGCCGAACATCACCTGAAGTACTACGCGGAAGTGCACGTCGGCCATCGAATCTCGGCCTACTTCCGGATCGTCGAGCGCTCCGACAAGATCATCCACGGCATGGCCCTGCTCGTCGACGACACGACCGAGGCGCTGGCGAACACGCTCGAGGTCGTCGCACCCCATGTCGACCTCACCACCCGTCGCGTCGTTCCGTTCGCCCCGGACGTCGCGGAGGCGGTCGATCGGGAACTCGCGATCACCGAGCGGGTCGACTGGCCGGCGCCGGTGTGCGGCGTGATGGGGATCAGGTCACGGCGAAACAGAGCCGGTCGATGACCGACGCGTACTTGTCCGCGATCACGCGCCGGCGCAGCTTCATCGTGGCCGTGACCTCGTCGCCGCCCGGCGTCCACTCCTGATCGAGCAGCGTCCACGCACGGTCTCCGACCCGAGGCGAGGCGCCGGAAGTCATCGGCGGCGTACGCCCCGGCCCAGCCGACCAGTGCATCCTTGCCCGGGCTGCGCCATACGAGCCGCTCGAGCATGTCGCCCACGACCATTCGCATCTCGCGCTGGTCGCAGATGCCGACTTCTCCAGAAATCCCGCGCGAGGGATCGACCCGAATCGTCCCTCGTCCCGGCCTCGCCTGTGGGCAGATCGTGCGGTTCCCACCCGGCCTCCGGACGCGGCAAGCAACTCGCCCTTGAAAACGATCGTTAACGCGGATACATTTGTCATACGGTCGGACCAAACCCGACGATCCCGTCCCCGCGACCTGTTCTCGCGGCGACGGCGAGCCACCAGAGCAGGAAGGGACCAGCAGGTCGATGACTGATTTCACCGCTTTCACGGACGTGACGTACGAGGTCGACAACGGGCTCGCCTGGATCACGATCAACCGGCCGGACCGCTACAACGCCTTCCGCGCCCGCACGGTCGACGAGCTCGTCAAGGCCTTCAAGGCGGCCTGGGGCAGCGCCGAGGTCGGCGCCGTCGCACTCACCGGTGCCGGCGAGAAGGCCTTCTGCTCGGGCGGCGACCAGAAGCAGCGCATGGAGACCGGCGACTACGGCCCGTCCGACAGCGGCTTGTTCGAGGTCGAGGCCCTGCACCGTGTCATCCGGGACACCCCGAAGCCCGTCATCGCCGCCGTCAACGGTGTCGCCGTGGGCGGCGGACACGTACTGCACCTGCTGTGCGACATGTCGATTGCCGCCGAGCACGCCATCTTCGGACAGAACGGCCCGCGGGTCGGATCCTTCGACGCCGGCCTGGGCACCGGCTACCTCGCCCGCGCCATCGGCGAGAAGCGGGCGCGGGAGATCTGGTTCATGTGCCGCCGCTACAGCGCCCAGCAGGCCCTGGAGTGGGGTCTGGTCAACAAGGTCGTGCCCGGCGACCAGCTCCGCGCCGAGGTCCGGGCGTGGGCCGACGAGATCCTGCAGCTCTCCCCCACCTCGCTCAAGGTGCTCAAGCAGTCGCTCAACGCCGACACCGAGCACTTCATCGCCCAGGGCAACATGGCCTACTCCACGCTCAAGTTGTTCGGTGAGTCCGCCGAGGCGCTCGAGGGCATCAGCGCATTCAACGAGAAGCGCAAGCCCGACTTCTCGAAGTTCCGCGGCGCCTGACCACCCCTTGCTCCCGGGCGGCGGGAGACCACCGTCCCGCCGCCCGGTGACCTGCCACCAGATTCCGTCGCCCGCCCCGATCCTTCACAGAGAGCAGTTGTCGACATGCGCTTCAGCCGAGAACAACAGGAGTTCGCACTCGCGGTCCGCGAGTTCTGCGACGCCGAGTGCAAGACGCTTCAACAACGCGATGCGCTGACCGACGGCGGCACCGTGGCCAACAGCCAGGTCATCCTCGACAAGTTTGCGGGGCTCGGCTGGCTCGCGGTGTCGCTGCCCGAGGAATACGGCGGAGGCGGCGCCGGGATGGTCGAGGAGTGCATCTTCCTCGAGGAGACCTCACGCGGGCTCGCCCCCATCACCGGTTACTCGACCGGCCTGACCGCCGCCCAGACGTACCTGCGCTACGGGACCGAGGAGCAGAGGCGCACGATCGTCTCGAACATGGCCGCGGGCAAGCTCGAGGCGATTGCCCTGAGCGAGCCCGGCGCAGGATCCGATCTCGGCGGCGTCCGCATCAGGGCCGAGCTCGTCGACGACCATTACGTGATCAACGGCCAGAAGACGTGGATCTCCGCGGCCCACGTCGCCGAGCACATTCTGCTGCTCGCCCGCACCGATTCCTCCCGCACCAAGCACGAGGGTCTGACCCTGTTCATGGTGCCCACCGACACCCCCGGCCTCGAGATCCACGGCATCGCCACCATGGAGGCCCGCACCTGCAACGACCTCTACTTCACCGATGTGGCCGTCCCGGTCACCGCAGTGGTCGGCACTCCGAACCAGGCGTGGCGTCACCTCATGCGCGGTCTGAGCGTCGAGCGTCTCATCATCGCCACGATGTCGCTCGGTGCGGCCGAACGCGCACTCGACGACGTCATCGCGTTCGTCACCGAACGTGAGCAGTTCGGTCGCAAGATCGGCAGTTTCCAGGCGATCCGCCACCGCATCGCCGACCTCGCCACCGAGATCGCCTTCGCGAAGTCCTTCGTCTACGAGGTTGCAGAACGCATCGATGCCGGCGAGGAGGACAATCTCAACCGTGAGGGCTCGATGGCCAAGCTCAAGTGCACCGAGGTCGCGAAGAAGACGACGCTCGAGGCCATGCAGATGATGGGCGGCTACGGCTACACCCGCGAATACGGGATGGAAGAGCAGGTGCGCCGATCCCTCGCACCGACGATCTACGGCGGCACCAACGAGATCCAGCGCGAAATCATCAGCAAGAGCCTGGGACTGTGATTCCCGTTCCCCGACCGATAGGACCCCTGGCATGACCACTTCCCCGTTCACGTCCGACGCCCTCGCCGGCAAGCGAATCCTCATCACCGGCGGCGGAACCGGCCTCGGTCGCGGCGTCGCACGTCACCTGGTCGACCACGGCGCCGAGGTTCACCTCTGGGGTCGCCGGCCCGCCGTCCTCGAGGAAGCCGCCACCGAGGCGTCCGTCTCGCGGCCCGGCTCGGTCCACTGGCAGACCGTCGATGTCCGCGATGCGGAGATGGTGTCCGCCGCGATGGACGAGATCTGGACCCTGCACGGCCCGCTCACCGGCGTGATCAACAACGCCGCCGCCAACTTCATCGCACCGACCGAATCGCTCAGCCCGCGGGCCTTCGAAGCGGTGACGTCCACGGTGATGAACGGTTCGTTCAACACCACCCACGCCGCCGGTCGACGCTGGATCGAGGGCGGCACGAAGGGCGTGGTCCTGTCCACGCTGACCACATGGGTCTGGAGCGGCTCGGCGTTCGTCGTCCCCTCCGCGATGGCCAAGGCGGCCGTGCATTCGATGACCATGTCCCTCGCGGTCGAATGGGCGCGTTACGGAATCCGCCTCAACGCTATGGCCCCGGGTCCGATCCCCACCGACTATGCCTGGGAGATGCTCAACCCCACCGACAAGAGTTCGGTCGGCGCCACTCAGGCCGACCAGGTCCCGATGGGGCGGATGGGCACCATCGAGGAGCTTGCCAACCTGACGATCTTCCTGCTTTCGGATGCCTGCGACTACCTCACCGGTCAGACCATCGCCATGGACGGCGGCCAGATGCTCGCCGGACCCGGCACTTTCGCCGGTCTGACCTCCATGACCGATGCGGACTGGGCCTCCGCACGCGAACGCAGCAAAGCCGCAAGCGAGGCCGCCAAGGCCCAGCGCGGCGTCTGAGCTCCCCGCCCGACGGGCCTTACCGCCGGAAATCACTCTCCGGTAGTAAGGCTCTCGGGCGCGTTCCCGCACTCGGCTACACCGCACGGCCGTCAGGAGAGCCATGACCACCGACAATCCCACCGCGCTCCGGTTCTTCTCCACCGGCGCCGAACGGCTGTTTCGAGTCGCCGACGTGACCGGTGACGACACCAACGGGTACACCGAAATGGTCACGGGGCCATGGCTTGCCGACGAATTCGGACGAGCGTGCCGAGGGACTCTCGGTGTCGTGATGGACGACGTGATGGGACATCTCGTCAATGGAACGACCCCCGAGGGATTCTGGGCGGTGAGCACCGAAATCCACCTCGACTTCGTAGCGGATCCACCGGTTGACGGATCGGTTCTCCGCGCCGAGAGCTGGGTTCTCGGCCGAGGGGCGCAGACGGGGCTGGCCGGTGGTCGGGTCGTCGACGCGCAGGGCCGTCTGATCGCCTGCGGGTCCACCCGCCTTCAGACGGTGCCGCTCACCGACCCACCGGGCGCACCCGTGGTCTCCCCCGACGATCTGGACTCTCGAGTCCGTGCCCGCTCGATCGTCGAACTGCTGGGAGCCGAACACGCGTGTGGGGCCAGTGGGATCGAGTTCGGCCCATCTCCGATGCTCGCGAATCCGATGGGCAACATCCACGGCGGTGTGCTTCTGTGCGCCTCCGAGATCGCCGGCTCGGCTGCGCTGGCCATCGACGCGGACTTCCGCACCACTTCGATCCACATCTCGTATCTGCGGCCGTGCCCGTCGGACGAACCCGTCACCTTCGCACCGAAGGTTGTGCACCGGGGTCGCAGCCTCGGGATCGTCGAAGTCTCCAGTCGCAACGCAGCCGGGAAGACGTGCACCGCCGCCACCATCACCTGCAGTGCCGTCCACTGACCGGCGAGGACACCCCTTTCGACCCGCAACAGCCCCAGGGAGTGCTCATGACAGCCTCGGTCGTCGTCGCCGGCGCGGACTGGCAGAGGCACGGCCGGTGCCGAGATGCGGATCCCTCGCTGTTCTTCGGACCGGAGAACGAAGGCGGTCACGAACGAGCGCTGCGCGAAACTGAGGCGAAGAGCGTGTGTCGGCGATGCCCCGTGCTTCTCCGATGCCGAAAGCATGCACTGGCGCATTTCGAGCAGTACGGCATCTGGGGCGGCCCGACCGAGAGCGAGCGCAAACGACACCGGCGACCGCTGTGGAGATTCCCGTAGCCATCGGGCGTAGGGCCGGAATGGAACCGATCCCGGCGGTATCCACCGGTTCGTCCATCAGATCGGCGCCGGTGACGAATGCAGCCTGCCCATTACAACAACCCGGGGGTATGCAGTATCGTGCAAATGGTACGACCGAAAGGATCTTTATGGACGCCGTGGTGATGCAGGAGTTCGGGGGGCCTGATGTCTTGAGGTGGCAATCGGTCCCCGATCCGATAACCGGCCCCGGGTGGATCACCGTCCGACTGAAGGCCGCCGCACTCAACTGGCACGACGTCCTGGTGCGACAGGGCAAGTATTCGTCACCCCTGCCGCACATCCTCGGCGCGGACGGAGCGGGTATCCGCACGGACACCGGCGAGGAGGTCCTCGTGCTCCCCTCGCTGTGGTGGGGCGATCGCGAAGCCGCCCCGGGCGCACAGTGGGAGATCCTCGGTGATCACCAGCGCGGCACCTACGCCGAGTTGGTGCGAGTCCCGAAGGACTGCGTCGCGCCCAAGCCGCGCAGCCTCACCTGGGAACAGGCCGCTGCACTGCCCCTCGTCGGCCTCACCACCTACCGCGCCCTGTTCACACGCGGCCGCCTCCGCGCCGGCGAAAACCTCCTGGTCCTCGGCGCCGGCGGCGGCGTCGCGACCATCGCCGTGATGCTCGCGGCCGCCGTGGGCGCGCGCGTCACCGTCACCTCCTCGTCCACGTCCAAGATCGCGCAGGCGCAAGAACTCGGCGCGACGAACGGCGTGTTGTACACCGACCCCACATGGCCGGACGCCGCTCGCCGACTCTCACCCCATGGCCAGGGCTTCGATCTCGTCCTGGACTCCGTCGGGACGTGGGAACAGTCCATCGCCGCATTGCGACCAGGGGGCCGATTGGTCGTGCTGGGGGCGTCACGCAGCGAACACGCCACCCTCGACGTCCGCCCGTTCTACTTCGGGCAGTACGAACTGATCGGGACCACGATGGGCAGCCCGCACGACTTCACGGGCCTCCTCCGTCTGCTGGACGCCGAAACAGTCCCCCCACTGCCCATCAGCGCGGTGTTCCCTCTCGCCGAAGCGGCCGCCGCACACAAGCACCTCGAGCAGGGAAGCGGGTTCGGGAAGATCGTTCTCTCGCACAGCTGAGAGCCGTTCGCGCACCGGCAGTCGACGCCCCTGTCGCTATCATCGAATCCCGATACAACTGACTGTCGGTGCGAGACACGGTTCGGCGACGACGAGAGGACGCGTAGTGGCGAGTGAACGGCCGACGCCTGCCCGCGACAGCCGCGACGTGATCGACTGGATGCGCGCCGAGTGGTCGGAACGGCGGGATTCGGCCGAACTGGAGTTCGCCACCACGATGGCCCTACTTCGTACGCATCAGTGGGTCGTCCGCGCCATGGACCGGGAACTGCGCTCACTTCGATTGTCGCGCAACGCCTATCTCATTCTGACGTCGCTGCAACTCTCGGAGGATCGAACTCGCCCACTCGGAAAGCTGAGCAAGTACCTCATGGTCCATCCCACCACGGTGTCGATGGCGGTCGACCAACTCGAGAAGTCCGGCCTCGTCGAACGCCATGCTCATGCGACGGATCGCCGGACCGTCCTCGCCACTCTCACCCCGGCCGGCTTGGACGTGGTCGAGGAAGCGAACGATCGACTCGCCGGCGCCCGGTTCGGTCTCGCCTCGGTCGACACCGAGACTCTGGAATCGCTGATCGCACACCTGCAACTCGTCCGCCACGCCGTCGGCGACATCGAGACCGGCCACTGAACGACTGAGCTTCTCGCGGCCGAAGCCGTCGAGTGCCGCGCTCCCCTGCGTCGACCGCACACCTCTTGCCACTTGAACTTTGTCGACCTACTATTCAAACCTAGAGTTCTTTCCGGCAGGGAACAGGTCCACTCGCCTTCACATTGTGCGTCAGCACTTCCCTCGCCGTGATCACCCCCGATCGAATCACGCACAGGAGCACACTCCGATGGTTTCCTTCGCATTCACCGACGAGCACGAGGAGTTCCGAAAGACGCTGACAGCGTTCAGCGACCGCGTCCTCCTCCCCGGCTACCGCGACCGAGCCGCATCGACGGACTTTCCCTTCGACATCCTGAAAAGACTCGGCGACATCGGCCTGCTGGGCATCGGGCTACCCGAGCAATACGGCGGGACCGGCACCGAAGATCCGATTCTGCTCGGAATCGCCACCGAGACTCTCGCATACGGCGACGTGAACATGGCATCGGCTCCCGTACAGATCGGTCTGGTCGCCTCCCAGCTGGCGCTGTGCCGGGACGAGGTCCAGGAGCGTTACCTTCCACCACTGATTCGCGGCGAACAGACCGTCGCCATAGCCTTGACCGAGCCGGGCTCGGGATCCGACGCGAGCGCCCTTCGCACCACCGCCACCGCCGTGGAGGGCGGGTGGCGCCTGACCGGTGAGAAGACCGCGATCTCGTGGGCGATGAACGCCACCGCGGCACTCGTCTATGCCCGCGAACCCGGATCGGAGCGGGCGCGGGGCGTCACCTGCTTCGTCGTCCCGCTCGACGCGGACGGAGTCACACTCAGCCACATGCCGGGCATGGGTTGCCTCCCGCTGGGCTGGGGAAGCATCCACCTGTCCGACGTCTTCGTCCCCGAATCGCATCTCGTCGGCGAACTCGGCAAAGGCTTCCACTCGGTCATGGAGCACTTCGACTTCAGTCGTGCCGCCCTCGGGCTGATGTGTCTCGGAGCCGCGAAACAGAGCCTCGAGGAGGCCGCCGACTACGCCCGCCATCGGGAAACCTTCGGGCAGCCGCTCTCCGAACACCAAGGCCTCGCGTTCCAATTCGCCGAACACGCCACCTACCTCGAGGGCGCTCGCTGGATCTGCTATCGGGCGCTGTGGCTTCGGGAAACCGCGCAACCGCACACCGCCCTCGCGTCGATGAGCAAGTGGTGGCCGCCCGTCGTGGCCAAGAACGCGATCGAGTTCGCCATGCGGGTACACGGAAACCTCGGCTACTCGACTGAATCACCTCTGCAGCAGAGATACCGCGACGTCACCGCCTACCTCGTCGCCGACGGCACGGCCGAGATCCAGAAGCGCATCATCGCCAAGGACATCTTCGCCCGCGGCACGGTATCGCTCTGACCCACCACTCGCGAACGGACTACACGAATGAACACGCGTGACATTGCAGCACCGAAGGAACTGAAGGACAGCAGCGCCCTGGTCGTGGGAGGCACAGCCGGAATCGGCCTGGCGACCGCCGTGGGCCTCGCCCAGACCGGCGTACCGCGGATCATGATCGTCGGTCGCGGATCGCAACGTGGAGCTGCTGCCCGAGAACGCATCTCGTCCGCCAACTCGTCGTGCGACGTGACCTTCCTGTCCGCCGATGCGACCACCGTCGACGGCGCCACGCACATCGCGTCCGAGGCCGAACGGGTCCTGGACGGCGTCGACATCCTGGTCTCCACGACGGCCGCCGACACCCGGCCGGAACTCTTCGCGAACATCCCCACCGACGACATCGCACGCATCTTCAACCAACTCGCACTGCCGTGCATGTACCTTGCGAGCGAAATCGTTCCGCACATGTCTGCAAGGAAGTCCGGGGTGATCATCAACGTCGCCTCGGATGCCGCGAAGACCGCCACGCCCGGCGAAGCGGTCATCGGAGCAGCCAAGGCGGCGATCGTGATGTTCACCCGAACCCTCGCCATCGAAGCCAAACGCAACGGGATCCGAGCCAACGTCCTGACCCCGTCACTGGTCGCCGGCACCGGTTCGACCGCGCGGATCACCTCCGACGGATTCAGCGCCAAACTGTTCGCCAAGGCCGCCCAACAAGCGCACCTCGGCGTCCCTGAATCCGAGGACCTGGCAGCACTCGCGGTCTTCCTCGCCTCCCCCGCTGCACGACGGCTCACCGGTCAGGCGATCAGCGTCAACGGGGGGATATCCGCGGCCTGAGAACTGCCTCCGAAGCGGGGCAAAACCCCTCACCTGGGTGACGCGACGGCACCGCAATTGCATGAGACTCGAGTCCCAGCACGACAGGACATGCAACGAGAGCGCCGGTACGTCCTGACACTGTTGAACCCCCACCCAGAGAGAAGGTTGATCATGACGACGATCGAGTCCGCAGAAATTGCATTGATTCCAGACGAGATCGCACGACAGATCGTGCTCCCCGAGGGACACAGCGATGACACGAAGCTGCACGAAGCCTACCGGTGGCTGCGCGAGAATCAGCCGCTCGCGCAGGGACGGGTGGAGGGATACGACCCACTCTGGCTCGTCAGCAAGCATGCCGATCTGATGGAGATCGAGCGACAACCGCACATATTCAGTGCCGGTGGGGGCGAGAACAAGGGCTCCCACAATCCCATTCTCGCCAACCAGGCCGGGGACGAGTTCACAAAGAAGCTGACCGGGGGAACTCTCCGCATCCTGGAGGCGTTGCCCTATCTCGATCCTCCGGAACACACCACCATCAAGGATGTCGCGTTCGACTGGTTCCGACCGGCAAACCTCAAGAAGTGGGAAGAACGCATTCGCGAGACCGCGAAGGAATCCGTCGATCGCCTCGTGTCCGGGAGCCACGATCTGGACGCCGTGCAGGAATTCGCGGTGTTCTTCCCGCTGCACGTCATCATGTCGCTTTTCGGTGTCCCCGTCGAGGACGAACCGCGCATGATGGCGCTGACCCAGGACCTCTTCGGGGTCGCAGATCCGGAAGCGACGCGCGAGGATATCGAAAACGTGTCTCCCGATGCCGCAGCCCAGCAGTGGGCGGCCGCGATCTCGGACTTCTACGCCTATTTCGATGTTCTCGTCGAGAACAGGCGAGCCGAACCGCGAGACGATCTCGCGACCCTCATCGCGGTTGCCAAGGATGCGAACGGCGAGTATTTCCCCAAGACGTTCGCCTACGGATGGTTTGTTGCAATTGCGACCGCGGGCCACGACACGACAGCGAGCACACTCGCGGGATGCCTGCAACAACTGGCCCTGCGTCCCGACGTCCTCGATCGAGTGCGGGGCGATCTCGACCTGGTACCGCACCTGGTGAACGAGGCGCTGCGCATCGTATCGCCGGTGAAGCAGTTCACCCGCGTCGCTCTCAGCGACTACGAACTCCGCGGGCGCACGATCAAAGCCGGCGACCGCCTGATGCTGTTGTTTCAGTCCGGCAACCGCGACGGAGAAGTGTTCGACGACCCCGATACCTTCGACATCGACCGGCGTCCGAACAAGCAGATCGCTTTCGGGTACGGACCGCACATGTGCATCGGACAACATCTCGCGAAGCTCGAGATGCGGGTCATGCTCGAGGAACTGCTGCCGAAGCTTCGCCGCGTCGAGGTAACCGGGGAGCCCAAGATGATCCAGACCAACTTCGTCGGCGGGCTACGGCACCTTCCCGTCCATCTGACCTTCGCCTGACCAGGGGGTGTGCCGAGGCGATGATCGCACTCGGCGCACCACCCTTGAGTGAGAAAGCACCCGGAGCACATGACGAAAGTTACGTACCATCTGCCGGACGGGACATCGGCGCGGATTGACGTCGAACCCGGCGAGACGTTGATGAACGCCGCGTTGCGCAACAATCTTCCCGGCATCGTCGCCGAATGTGGCGGCAGTTGTGCATGCGCGACCTGCCACGTTCACCTCCCCAAGAAGTACAGCTACTGCTTCACCCCACCGACCGACGAAGAGACGGATCTGATCGCGTATCTGGACGCCGCGGACGACGAGTCCCGCCTGTCCTGCCAGCTCGTCGTCGACGACAGCGACAACGAGATTCACATCCGCGTCGCAGACAGTAGGTGAGTCGATGACGACTCGGATGCGCGGGGACACCACGATGAACGTCAGGCACGCCTTCTACCTCGTCGTCGGGATCGCTGCAGTACTCTTGACGTGGCCATTCGCGTTCGACTGGATCGGCGACGGCGGCAACATCCTCAACCCGGTGGCATTCTTCGGTGATGGTCTCGCACCTGGCGGAACAGCTGCCTTCCTGAGTATCGACATGTTGATCGCGTGGACGGTATTCGTTGTGTGGGTGCTCACGGACACCGCTCGGATCGGCATGGGCCGGAAGTGGGGCGTGGTATTCGTGCTCCTGTCCTACATCGGCGTGTCGATGGCCTTCCCTTTCTATCTTATTGCCCGCGAGCGCTTCCTGACTCGCACGACGGCCGGTCGACCGGTGACGGCCGAGGTGCACTCCCCGGGATCCGGTGTGATGCAGGACTAGCAGCCGACAAGACCCTGTGTCGAGCCGAGCTCGACATCGCCGTCCCTCGGAAGGTGCACGACCACCGCCAAGGGACCGACATGGAGGACGGGCGCGCGAACACGTCGCTTCTGCCGCAGAAGTGCGTATTCACAAAACAACTCGAACTGACGACAGGAACCGGCCATGACCGAGAACAACTACGCCTTCCTCATCGGAGGTAAGTGGCGCGCACCCACCTCGCGCGTCATGATCACCGAGGAATCTCCCAACGACGTACACGTGGTCTGGCACGGCCCCGAAGACGCCGAGGCCGACGTGGACGCGGCAGGGCGCGCTCGACGATCCGACCGGGTAGTCCCGGCGGGACCGATACACCGGGTGCAGGCGAGCTGGGCCCCGAAGCAGTCGAGGCGTACCTCCCCCGAAGTCGATCTACCTGGGACCACGCGGGTGGGGATGCGGCATATCCGCGCCCACACCCGACGGCTCATCCCATCGAGACATTTCCTTCGCCCGGAAGGCTGAGATCGCGGCCGAACCGTTCTTTTCCCTCATTCCGGTCGACATCATGATTCGACCACCAACTTGGGCCCGCCTCCCGCTGCGGAGGGGCACCTGAAAGCAAGGATCTGCACATGGATGTCATGGAGCACTCAGGGGCAATCCTCCCCGAGGACCGCTACAGCGCGAGCACTCTGCACGCGTTCCGGTCGCACGGTTACTGGCGCGACGAATGCCTGACCGAGCACATCGACCGCTGGGCGGAGACAGATCCGGATTTCGTCGCCGTCACCGACGGCTACGGCGTGCTCACCCGCAGCGAGCTTCGCGCGCAGGCGTACCGTCTCGCGGCGTCCCTGAGAAAACTCGGAGTCGCCCCTGGCGACCGGGTGCAGGTGCAGCTGCCGAACTGGAACGAATTCGTCGTCATCTATGTGGCCGTGGCCCGGATCGGCGCCGTTCTGGTGCCCACGATGCCGGTCTACCGACATGACGAGGTGCGCTACGTCCTCGAGCACTCCGGCGCCAAGATCTCCTTCGTCACCGAGGAATTCCGCAAGTTCCGCTATGCCGACATGTTGACCGAGGTACGCCGCGAGGTGACCGGACTCGAGCACGTCGTCGTCGTACGCGGGGCGGTAGGCGTTGGAGAGCTCGCGTTCGATTCGCTGATCGCCGGCGACCATGTGCCCGGTAACGACGAGCTCGGATCGCCACCGTCGGCGGATGCCGCCCACGCAATCATCTACACCTCCGGGACGGAATCACGCCCGAAAGGTTGCCAGCACACGTTCAACACCCTGTCCTTCACCGTCTACGGTCTCGGTCGCGAGGTGATGGGCTTGAATTCCGACGATGTGGTCTTCATGCCGTCCCCGGTGACGCATGCGACCGGGCTCGCCGTGGGAGTGGCGACACCGTTGATCCTCGGAAGCGGAATTCACCTTCTCGACGTGTGGGAGCCGCACGAGGGACTTCGACGTATCGCGGAGTACAGGACCACGGTCAGCATGGCCGCGACGCCGTTCCTCCAGATGGCGCTCGGGGCGATCGAGGCCGGCGCAGTTCACGACCTGAGCTCGATGCGACTCTGGGTGAGCGCCGGGGCCCCGATCCCCGAAACCCTACTGCGGAATTGGAAGGCGGCGCTCCCCGATTGCACCCTCCTTCCGGTGTACGGCAGCAGTGAGGGACTTCTGGTGACGGCCGTGCGCGTCGACGATCCCGTCGAGAAGGTGCTCTCCTCCGACGGGCGGGCTTTCGACGGTGTCGATCTCGAGATCCGCGACGGAGAGGGGGCCGTCCTGCCGGCAGGCGAGGAAGGTCAGATCTTCTACGGAGGACCGGGCATCTTCCTCGGATACTGGCGTGATCCCGAGCGCACGGCCGCGGCGGTCGACGGCCGGGGATTCCTCGCGTCCGGTGATCTCGGCCGCGTCGACGCGGACGGCTATCTCCGGGTCACGGGACGAATCAAGGACCTCATCATCCGGGGAGGCATGAATATCTCGGCACGGGAGGTGGAGGAGCACCTCTTGGCACATCCGCGGATCATTGCGGCAGCGGCGGTGTCGATGCCTGACGCCCGCCTCGGCGAGAAGGTGTGCGCCTTCATCGTCGTCAACGGCTCCGCGCCGACTCTGGAGGAGGTGGCCGACTTCCTCCGGAACGAACGCAAGGCCATGATGCAGAAGATTCCGGAAAAGCTCGTGGTTGTGGATCAACTCCCTACCACCGCGACCGGAAAGATCCAGAAGTTCCTCCTCCGCAAACAGGCAGCCGAATCGGTTGCCGACGCCTGATCGGCTACCGCCGCCCGGGGCGGCTCATCGGGAGCCGACCTCGGACGGCAGGCCACGAAGGAGTCGTGCACTTCGAGATCGCTGGCCGCCGCGTATCTGCCCGTCAGCGAAAGGACTCGAGCTGCCTACCGCGAGCCTGTCATCTCGAGGTAGCGGTAGATGGCTTCGGACCGATTCATCGCGCCCAGTTTTCGGAGAATCTTCTTGACGTGTGTCTTCACCGTGAAGATGCTGATCACCAACTCCTCGGCGATGTCGGCGTTGGAGGCGCCCCGGACAACCAGTGCGAAGACCTCGCGTTCACGAGCAGTCAGAGAGCCGAGCACCGGGGTACCCAGGTCTTCGTTCAAGCCCCCCGCCGGCGCGACGGCCCACCGAGTGGAGTTCTCGTCGACGAAATGCACATCGGCATGCTCGAGAAGCTCGGCTTCCCTGGCCTCCTGCTGCAATCGTTGGACTATCAGATTCTTCTGTTCGCTGAGGCAATCGGCGAGCATCACCCGTTCGAACAGCGTTCCGGAACTTCGCGCGAATGCGCCAACCACATCTCGTACCACCGCATCCAACGCTTCACCGGTGGTGCGACTTCCGTGCACGAGCCCGATCACACCGGTCGACACGGTGATCGGAGCCACCACGTACGAGCTCGAGGCGAGCATCTGCGCAACCTCCGGGCTCGGTCCGATGTCGGCGTCCGATCCGGCGAGTACCGCCGACCGTGTCTCCCAGGCCCTGCCCTCGGCCGATTCGGAGGTGAGGGGTAGGGCGTGCGGCAACTGGAGTACCTCTTCCGTCCTTGCCACGCTGTAGAGTTCGAGCGCTGTCCACGTTCCGTTGTGTACCTCGGACAACAGTATTCGGTCGAGGTGGGCGGTGTGCGCCACTTCTCGGCAGATGAGTTTGCGGAGACCGGCGACCGACTCGGCTCCGCGAAGACGACGGATCGCGCCGGCGAAGTCGTGGGGAGAGAACACATGTTCCGGTCCGGAATGCTCCGTGCGGATTCGCCGGCGCAAGTCCTGGAGATCGACGATGAGTCGACCGAGTGCCCGTTGCCGCTCGGGGTCGAGTTCGGTAAGCACGGTGAACGCAGATTCGGTGGCTTCGTCCAGCAGTGTCACTCGAGTGTCGAGAGATTCCGACCGAGTCTTGCAGGTACGCGGGCCGACGCCGTAGGTGTTCCGGAGCTGGTCGAGGAGGGCGATGACGGCGTGTGACAATTCGCGGTCGACGGCGGCCCGGGCGGCTCTTTGCCCGTGAGATTTCTCCTTCATCGCTGTCGTCGAGCCTGGCCCGAGTAGAGAGCAGCCGCGGCAGCGCGCGTAGGTGCGTGCAGCTTCTTGAGTACCGCTTTCACGTGCGATTTCACGGTGCCCTCGGAAATGACCAGTGCTCGGGCGATCTGGCTGTTCGTTGCTCCGGTGGCGAGATGGGAGAGGATCTCGCGTTCCCGGAAGGTCAGTACCGAAGCCAGTTCGACCACATGGTGGTCGTCGGGCTTGCCATCGGCACCGTCCGCCGGACCTTCGGCACGGCGGGAGAGAATCGCGTCGGCCTTCGAGATCCGATCGAGCATGGCCTGAGTTGCGTCGAATGACTTCTCGATCCGTGCACGCTGTAGTTGTAATCGATGCTTGAGAACGGCCTGTTCGTAAATGATCGCCAGGATGGTTGCGAACGTGTCCAATCGGTCTCGATCACCCGGGTCGAGCGCATCGGTCGACCCAGGACGATCGGCATGGAGCAGCCCGATGACCTTTCCCCCGGACATGACCGGCGCAGCAACGTACGCCGACGTCCGGGACGCACTGACCATCTCCTTGTGTGTGCGGTTGTCATCGGCCGGGGCCGCAACCAGCGCCGGAACCCGTCGACGTACCAGCTCGGTTTCCAGAGGTGCCTCCACCAACGAGAGTTCGGCGGAGTCTACGTAGTCGGAGAAGTCCAGTGGGGAGCCGTCGAGTTCGGGCCGCAGATAGAGGCGGCGCGGCTGCCACCGAGTGCCCGACACCGCGGAAATCAACGAGCGTGCGAACGGCAACGCGGTGCAGACGACCTCTGGAGCCGACTCGATGATCTCGCGCGGCGGAAGCTCCCGAAGTTGGAGTGCCGCGTCGTGCACCTCGACCACTTCGGCGACAGGACGAATCGCCTCGACCTTGGCGAACTCCTCCTCGAGGTGTTCGATGCGGACGAGAACTCGACACGCGTCCTCGATGTCCGTTCCGCTCACCCGTCCCTCGGTCAGCGCCCTGGCGAGTCGACGCCGTGCCATGGCCAGCGACACCGACAGGGCGGAAGAGCGCATGTCGCAGGATTGGTCGCCCAGCAGTTTGCCGGCCGTACAGAGGCACTCGGCGGCTCGCTCTACGAGATACGTGAAGTCATCCGACTCACCTTCGGATCGCATCCCGACCTCGTTGTCCACGGCACTCCCACCTCTTTGTGATTGAAATCACCGATCGATTGTACCTAGACCGAGGCCCTACAGTCCAATGGTATGACCTATCGAAGGAACTCCGGAGGACTTCCGCTGGATCAGCGGCCCACCCGGGCTCCGCCCACAGGAGCACGCTGCGCCGCATGTGCAGCACGATGTTGCCTCCTGTCCCACGTCATCCGAACGCTTTGGACTGTCCTTTACATTGGACTGTCCGTATGTTCTCATCGTGTGACGGAGACCACTCCTCGTGGTTCCGTGCGCAGCATCGCCGCCCCGACCACCGATATCAATCACAGGAGCTTCCATGAGCGCAGTCGGCACGACTGGGTTGCAGGCGCCCACGCGGCACTTGAATCGCTGGTGGTACGTCATCACCGGCTTTGTCACACTGTTGTTCGGCACCAGCACGGTCAACGTTCTGTTCAACGTCCTCGGCAAGCCTATGACCGAGGAGTTCGGATGGGACCGCAGTGTCATCGCCAACGGCCTGTCCATCGAGACGGTGATGGTCGGAGTCAGCATCGTCATCCTCGGCTTCCTCATCGACCGCTACGGTCCGAGGATGCCCTCGGTACCGATGGCCTTGGCCTTCGGAATCGGACTCATGCTGATGTCCGCCCTTCCGAACAACGAAATGCTCTTCTTTGCCCTCTGCATCCTGATCGGTGCCGGTGCGGGTGCCGTGAACCCGGTGGCGCACTCCACCGTGGTCAGCGCGTGGTTCCAAGATCGCCGGGGCATGGCGCTGGGCGTCCTCATGGCCGGTCTCGGCGCCTGCGGGGTGCTGATGCCCTACCTCGCGAACTGGGTGCTGGGCATGGGTGGCTGGCGCCTCGCCTTCCTCGTCATCGGCGCCGTGTGCACCGTCGTCCCGGCTTCGGTCTATGCATTCGTCACCCGGATGCCTGCCGAACACGATGCCGAGCGCGCGGCCGCACGTCTGCAGGGCCGGATGGCCGGGGAGTCCCTCCTCACCGTGGCGCGGAAATACCGGCAGTTCTGGCTGCTCTCCGTCGCGATCTTCGTGGTGTCCTCGGCCACCTTCGGTCTGATGTCGCAGGTCGTGCCGATGACCACCGATAAGGGCATCAGCCAGGGGACTGCCGTTTCGATCCTGTCCGTACTCAGCCTGGCGTCGATCTCCGCTCGTCTGCTCGTCGGCTACCTGCTCGACCGGTTCTACGCTCCAGTCATCGGCTCGATCATCTTCGCTTTGTGCGCCGTCGGGGTCTTCCTCATGATCACCTCGTCGGAGATCGGCCTGCTCTTCGTGGGTTCCGCACTGATCGGCCTGGGTTTGGGATCCGAGGGCGATCTCGCCGCCTACATGGTGAGCCGATACTTCCCCAAGCACTCGTACGGTCGGGTGCTGGGATTCATCTACTTCCTCTACGCCCAGGGCGCGGCATTCGGCATCTTCCTGCTCGGACAGATCTACGGCGCCACGGGCTCCTACAGCGCCGGCGCGCTACCGATCATCGTGCTGGTCGGCATCGGAATCGCCTGCCTGCTGATGATGGGCTCCTACCGCTTCACCCTCGACCACAAAGAGGTCGACGCTGCTGATGAGGCTCAGGAGACGATGACATCACCGGTTTCCAACTGATACCCCGTCGACCAGAAGGAGCACGAATGACCGACGGATTCCACGACGCCCTGGTAACCCGGGCCACCCCGGACATGCCGGAGAAATTCTTCGACCGGTTCATGTTCAATCTCCATCCGGACGGCAGCACCGCACCGTCGGTGATCCTCGGTGCCGGGGTCTATCCGCCGCGCAACGTCGTAGACGGCTTCGTGGTGCTGACCACCGGGTCCGAGCAACGCAACCTCCGCTTCTCCACAGAGCACAACACCACCGACGCCGCGTCCGTCGGACCCCTGCGCTGGGAGACCGTCGCGGACAACACGGCGTGGCGAATCCAGCTCGACGAGAACAAAACCGGACTCGAACTCGACCTCCTCTGGCACGCCCGGGCGCCCTACTGGCTCGGGTCGGTGGATGTGGCGAACACCGACGGAAACGTCACCTCGTTCGACCATCTCTTCCAGCCTGGCCGCTACGAGGGCACGCTCACGTTGGACGGCACCACGACCGATGTCACCGGTTGGTACGGACTACGGGACCGCTCCCGCGGAGTACGCACCATGTCCGGAGGCCAGGGCCTGCACATCTGGTACCAGGCCCAGTTCCCGGACCGCACGTTCGGATTCCTCCTCGTCGAGGACCGAAACGGCGGACGGATCCTGTTGGAGGGCGCCGTCATGCACGACGACGGCCGACTCGACGACATCACCGATGTCCGGCACCACCTGGCGTTCACGGCAGGCAACGACCTGACCAGCGGCACCGTGGAGATCGTGACCGCCGCCGGCGCGACCTACCGCGTCGACGCCGACGCCTCGGCCGGCGGTGGATACATGGCCGGTGGCGGTTACGGCGGACACCACGGAAAGGTTCGCGGTCGCGACTTCGAAGAGTTCGACGTCTATCCCCTCGACGGGACGGTGGGACCGACGACACTCGACTCCGCCCTGACGGACCGATGCTGCACGTTCGAGTGGAACGGGCAGACCGGATTCGGCATTTTCGAATTCGCCCTGTCGCGGTCGTCGTCGTACGCCTACCGCCCCTCCTTGGCGTAACACGCCGAGCCCGTGACTACCCCTGCGCCTATCTGAGGGTGCAGGGGTGGCCCAGGGCCGAATCACCTTCAGACTCGAGCTCGCATCCGCACCATGAGATCGGCAGGCCCGGCCATTCGGGTCCGCCCTTCGCCTGTCGGTAGGTGATGGACACTCGACGAACTCACTGTGTCGCCGGCGCCGGGCGGACCGCTCCTCTCTGCCACGACGAGGCCGCGTCGCTGCCGCGCCTCTCGTAGGGAACGAAGTCGGTCCCATACTTCTCCCGCATGATGATGACCTTCTGGATCTGTGCCGTACCGTCGGCGATCTCGACGGACATCACATCACGCAGGCGTTGCTCGAACGGAAGTTCCTGCGAGTACCCGTAGTTGCCGTGCAGGAGGAGACATTCCTTGACCGCTGCGCTCGCGACGAGCGGGCCGTACCACTTCGCCATCGCCGCCTCGATGGTGTGGGGCAGACCGAGGGAGCGCTTCTCGAGCGCCGCGTAGCAGATCATCCGCGCCGCCTCGACGTCACCCAGTGGGACGGCCGTTGGCTGGTGATCAACGTCCCGGTTCCCGAATCTCACCGCTCGAGCCGGAAGAAACTGTATGCGGCATTGCGGTGGGCCGGCTTCGGAAACCCGACCCCCGGGGTCTGGGTGACCCCCCATGTCGATCGCGCCGCGGAGGCCGCGAGGACGATCGAGCCGCTGGGGTTGACCGACAACACGGTCACCTTCGTCGGTCCCATCGGCCAGCCGGGCATCACCGAGGCCGAACTCGTGCGGCGGTCCTGGGATCTCGACGAGGCGGAGAAGGTCTACGACGAGCTGCTCGCCCGGTTCGACGTGCGCGGATTCGCCTCGGACGACGAGTTGCTCATCACCCACCTGCGGCTGGCCGATTCCCTGCGCCGGATGCCCTACCTGGATCCCCGACTGCCCCAGGTCCTGCTGCCGGGCTGGGCCGGACTGCGGGCGGCGAAGCGACTGCGCGACCTGCGTACCGAGTGGACACCGGCAGCGCACGCTCGCTGGCGTGAGATCGCGGGCGTCGAGTAGGGACCACCGGGTCGGAGACCGGCTGGCCCCGACCCGATCAGACGCCGGCCGCCGTCAGGCCCGCCGCCCGGTGAGCGGCGTCGAGAAAGGCACGCACCAGGGCGCCGTCGCGGTAGTACTGGTCCCCCACGCCGGCGACGGCCCGCCGCCGCCCGTATTCGTACAACACCGCCAACTTCCACAGAGCCAAGGCGGTGTACCAGTTCAGGTTCGACAGATCGGCGCCGGTGGCAGCCGCATACCGCTGGGCGAGTTCGTCGCGGGTCGGGTAGCCGTCCTCGAGGACCGCCACACCGAGATCTTCGGTCGGCGTGCGGTCCTGTCCTTCGACGGGATACGACGCGAGGAAGTACCCCAGATCGAACAGCGGGTCGCCGATCGTCGCAAGCTCCCAGTCCAGCACCGCCGCAATATGCCCCGGCGGTTCAGGAGCAAGGATGACGTTGCCGATGCGGTAGTCGTTGTGGATGATCGCCGCACCGGACTCGGCGGGAACGTGGGCGGCGAGCCACGCATCGATCTCCGCGAACTCCGGCGGCGGCGTCCCGTCCTCGGCCGCCACCAACCGGCCCATGCGGCGCAGGTGACGCTCGTTGAAACCGTCCGGCCGGCCGAGGTCACCGAGGCCGGCGGCCCGCCAGTCCACCGCGTGTAGTGCCGCGAGGGTGTCGATCAGCGCCTCACCGATCCGGCGACGGTCGGCCGGCGCGCTCAGTGCCGCCGGAGTCTCGGTGGTGACCACCGGGCCGGCGACGTAGTCCATCACGTAGAACGGGACGTCGAGCACGTCGCCGGTCTGCCCGACGGCAAGCACGGCCGCCACCGGCACGCCGCTGCCGGCGAGTGCACCGACGAGCCGAGCCTCCCGCAGCATGTCGTGGGCACCCGGCGGGACGGGCGGCGGCGGCGGTCTGCGGACGATCACCCGACGTACCCCGTCGGACACCAGGAACGTCAGATTGGAATGCCCGTCACCGATACGCGACGTTGTCAGCGGCCCATCCGTAATGCCCCGCTCACGCAGAAATCGCTCCAGCGCGCCGAGGGTGTCGGGAGTCCATTCCCAGGTCATATGCTCGCCTCCATCAGATTGTGCCGCGGCGTGCGCCGCCCGGCCCGGGTCCTGCACGCAGTCGCTCGTCGACGTCTACGCCCCGGTGAAACGCGGAGCTCGCTTCTCCTTGAAGGCGGCCAGCGCTTCCGGCATGTCGGCGCATCGGGTCAGTAGCGCCTGCCCCCGGTTCTCCAACTCGAGCGCCGCCGCGTACGACGTCACTTCCTGGTTCCGCTGCAACGCGCGCTTCGACATCCGGATCCCGCCGGGGGAATTCGTCGCGATCGTCTCGGCCAGCGCGACGGCCTCGTCGAAGAGGTTCTCGCTCGGCACCACCCGGTTGGCCAGCCCGATCCGGACCGCCTCCTCGGCGCCGACGAAGCGTGCCGTGTACGCGATCTCGGCCGCCCGGCCCGGCCCGACGAGGCGGGTCAGTTGCCAGGAGGTGCCGAGTTCCCCGACGGACAACCCCACCTTGACGAAGGCCGCGTTGAACTTCGCGGTCGGGGCGACCAGCCGGATGTCGGCGGCGAGGGCGAGCGACATACCGCCGCCGGAGGCAGCACCGTGGATCGCCGCGATCACCGGGAACGGCAGATGCCGCAGCGCAGCAAGGCCCCCGGTCGCGGTCTCCTGGAACTTCAGGAATTCGCGCACGCCCATTTCGGTGATCACACTGATCTCGTCGAGGTCGAACCCGGCGCAGAACACCCGATCTCCCGCACCGCGGATGATCAGCGCCCGCGCGTCGGTGTCGCGCAATGCGTATGCGGCGGTGTTGAACTCTTCGAACATCTTCACGACCATCGAGTTCATCCGGTCGGGCCGGTTGATCGTGAGAACGGCGATCTTGTCCTCGAGCACCTCGAGGGTGAGGGTCTCGAGCCGGGGTGGCTCGTAGTTGCTCAGCACGGACGTATTTTCTCGCGTGTCCATCTGCGTCATGTCGATCACCGGCCCGTGAACTTCGGGGTGCGCTTGTCCTTGAACGCGGCCAGCGCTTCGGGCATGTCCTCACCGCGGGTGAGCAGCGCCTGGCCGCGGTTCTCCAGTTCGAGCGCCGCGGCGTAGGACGACACCTCCATGTTCGCGTGCAGTGCGCGTTTCGACAGCTGCACGCCGGCAGGCGAGTTCGCGCAGATGAGGCGCGCCATCGCGAGCGCCTCGGCGAGCAGCGACTCGGCGGGCACCACCGCGTTCAGCAGCCCGAGCGACTCCGCTTCGACGGCCTCGATGAATCGGCCCGTGTACGCGAACTCCGCGGCCCGCGCCGGGCCGATCAACCGGGTGAGGTGCCAGGAGGCGCCCAGGTCCCCGGCCGAGAGGCCGATTCGCACGAACGCCGCGTTGAACCGCGCGGCCGGCGAGCCGATCCGGATGTCGGCAGCCAGGGACAGGGACAGTCCTCCACCGGCCGCCGCGCCGTTGACCGCCGCGATCACCGGAACGCGGATGCTCCGGATCGCCGAGAGCGCCCGCGCCGCCAGCTCCTGCTGATCGAGCATCCCCATCGGCGTCAACGACGACAGCCCTTCGGCGTCGTCGAGATCGAACCCGCCGCAGAACGCCTTGCCGGCGCCGGTGAGGATCACCACACGCAGGTCGTCCTCGCGATCGAGTTGCAACGCCACTTTCTCGAGTTCGACGAACATCGTGTTCGTCATCGAGTTCATTCGTTCGGGACGGTTCAACGTCACGACGGCGATCCCGGGTTCGGGTCGCTCGAGCGTGAACGTTTCCCATGTCGTGGGCTCGGTCACGGGTTCACTCCTTCTTCGGTCCGGCGGTTCCAGGTGGGCGCCGTGAGTTCGTGTGATCGGTCAGGCTTCGGCGGGGGTTTGTCGTACCGCGCCCGAACGCAGCCATTGGTCGGTGCGGTCGGAGTCGATTCCCCAGTCGGTCAGAATCTCGGTGGTGTGCTCCCCCGGACTCGGCGGACGGCGGTCCACCGCCGCCGCCGAGCGGCTGAACCGGGGAGCGGGGGCCGGCTGGACGAGTCCGTCGACCTCGACGAAGGTCCCGCGGGCGACATGGTGGGGATGCGACGGCGCCTCGTCGACGTCGAGAACCGGGGCGATGCACGGCGTGTGCCCTTCGGCCGCGTCGAGCCACTCCGCGAGGGTGCGGCCCCGTACGGCGTCGGCGAACACCTTCTTCATCTGCGGCCATTGCGCGCGGTCGTTCTGATCCGGCAGATCGTCGGGCAGGCCCAGCAGGGCTACGAGGTCGGCGTAGAAGTGCGGTTCGAGCGCGCCGACCGAGAGCCATTTGCCGTCGGCGGTCTCGTAGGCGTCGTAGAAGGGTGCGCCGCTGTCGACGAGGTTCGTGCCGCGTTCACGGTTCCACGACCCGCTCTGCGCGAAGCCGAAGAACGGCGTCGCAAGGAGGGCGGCCCCTTCCACCATCGAGGCGTCGATCACCTGCCCGATGCCTGAGCGCTGCCTCTCGAAGAGCGCAGACAGCACTCCCAAGGCGAGAAGCATTCCGCCACCACCGAAATCACCGACCAGGCTGAGCGGCGGGGTGGGCGGCTGACCGTGGCGTCCGATCAGCGACAGGACACCACTGAGTGCCACGTAGTTGATGTCGTGACCGACGTGCTGCGCGAGAGGGCCGTCCTGCCCGAAGCCCGTCATGCGACCGTAGATCAACCGCGGATTGCGCTGGGCACAGTCGTCCGGTCCGACCCCGAGCCGCTCGGTGACGCCGGGGCGGAAGCCCTCGATCAGGACGTCGGCGTCCGCCACGAGCGACAGCACCACCTCCGCTCCGTCCGGGTGCTTGAGATCGACGGCAAGCGAACGGCGTCCCCGGTGCAGCAGTTCGGTGCGGAAATCTGCATTCGGCCCGACCAACCCTGCGCCGGTGGCACGGTCGACCCGCACCACGTCCGCACCGAGATCGGCCAGCAGCATGGCACAGAACGGCCCCGGGCCGATCGAACCGATTTCGACCACCTTCAGACCCGACAGCGGACCCGTGAACGAGCGTTTCGTGTCGTTCTGCGTCATTGCTGCACCTTCCCGAATTTGGTCTGATAATAATACCTTCTTGTGGTTCAGGGAAGGCTCCCAGAACACAGGAATGCTCCGGTTCAGTCGCGGACCATGCTCGTCTCCCCCGAGCGGTCGGCAGCGCGCCCACGTCGAAGCCGAGCCTGCGCACTCACCACCAACACGACGGACATCAGGACCACGACGCCACCGACGACCAGCGCAGGAGTGACCGGCTCGGACAGGACGACGGACCCGAGAGCGACGGCCACCACGGGGTTCACGTACGTGTGGGTCGCCACCAGCGACAGCGGTGCATGGTGCAGCAACCACGCGTATGCAGTGAATCCGACGACCGAGCCGAAGATCACGAGATAGCCGAACGCGCCCCAGGCCCGCAGTCCGATCTCGCCCCCGAAACGCTCGCGGGTGACCACCGACGCCAGCATCATCGCCGCACCGGCCGCCAGGAGTTGATACGTCGCGCCCACGTACACGTCCTGCGGCAGCCAGAGCCTCGGCTTGATCCAGGAGCCGAACGACCACGACAGGCTCGACAGCACGATGACCGCCGCGCCGACCAGCGGGAGGCTCGAACGGTCACCGCCGGTCGGCAGCACCAGCACGGCCAGGCCGATGAGGCCCACCCCCACCCCGGCTAGCTCGAGCGCTCGCGGGCGGTCGCCGGACACGGCACGGTAGATGCAGATCCACACGGGCACCATCGCGACGAGAAGCGCCGTCACTCCGGAGGGCACGCCGTGCAACTGGCCGACCGACGTCAGGCCGTTTCCACACGCGAGGAGCAGGACCCCGAGGAACGCGGCACCGCCGGCCTCACGCCGGGTGACGAGCAGCCGCCTCCAGCCGCGGCGCACGGCGAGAAATACGGCCATCAGCAGGGCGGCAAGAAGGAATCGCGCACCCATCGAGCCGAGGGGCGGCACCTCCTCGATGACCAGGCGGATCGCGAGGTAGATCGATCCCCAGATCAGGTAGACCAGCGACAGGGCGAGCGCGACCGCTCCCCGCCCGGCGGATCCGGACGACACGGCGCTCAGGAGAAGCGCGGGGCGCGCTTCTCGAGGAACGCGGTGATGCCCTCCTTCGCCTCCCCGCTCTCGAACAGGTCCTGCTCCTGGGCGACCTCGAAGCGGAAGCCCTCGTCGAGCGGCGTGTCGAACGCGGCGTCGACCGTCCGGATGACGGCGCGCTGCGCGGGCAGCGACATCGTGCACAGCTCGGCCGCGAGGGCGAGCGCCGCCTCCGTCGCGCCGCCGGCCGCGACGAGCCGGTCGATCAGCCCGATCGCGTGTGCCTCGTCGGCGCGGACCTGGCGGGCGGTCAGCATGATGTCGAGCGCACGACCACGGCCCACAAGACGCGGGAGACGTTGGGTACCACCGGCTCCCGGGATGAGACCGAGCTTGACCTCGGGAAGCCCGAACTTCGCGTCCGCCCCGCCGACCCGCAGGGTGCAGGCCATCGCGAGCTCGAGGCCACCCCCGAGCGCGAGACCGTCCACCGCGGCGATCGTGATCCGGTCGGCCGACGCGAGCCGGTCGAGCGCCCCGCGGAGCCGATCGCCGTAGGCGGTAAATGACTCTGCATCCACCGACGACATGTGCTTGATGTCCGCCCCTGCAGCGAAGAAGCCGGGGATATCCGATCGGACGACGATCACCTTCACCGAACCGTCGGCATCGGCGGCGTCCAGCGCCGCGTTCAGGCCGTCGATGATCGGCAGGCCCAGGGCGTTCGCGGGCCTACGCTGGAGCGTGATCGTCATGACGCCGGCAGCGGCGTCACTCCATGTGACTGCGGGCGTAGCGGTTTCCGACATGCACACCATCCTGTTCGAACCAGCAATGACCCAACCATACTAATTGTTGGACCGAAATGGAAGGTCAGGGCCGGCGCGGGAACTTATCGAACTCCGGACGGCGCTTCGCCTTGAACGCCTCGCGCCCCTCCCTGGCTTCTTCCGTGGAGTAGAACAGCAGATTCGCATCGTGGGCGAGCTGCTGGATGCCGGCCATGCCGTCCTCCGCCGCATTGAAACTGGCCTTCATGAGGCGCAGCGCGAAGGGGGAGAGCTCGAGCATCTCGCGGCACCACTGGACGGTTTCGCGCTCGAGGTCGGCCAGTGGCACCACGGTGTTGACCAGCCCCATCTCCAGGGCCTGCCGTGCGTCGTACTGGCGGCACAGGAACCAGATCTCCTTGGCCTTCTTCACCCCGACCAACTCCGCGAGCAGACCCGCGCCGTATCCGCCGTCGAAGGAACCGACCTTGGGACCGACCTGGCCGAAGCGGGCGTTGTCCGCCGCGATTGTCAGATCGCACACCAGATGCAGGATGTGCCCGCCGCCGATCGCATACCCGGCGACCATGGCCACCACCGGCTTCGGCAGTCGGCGAATCTGGATCTGCAGGTCGGTGACGTGGAAGCGTCCCACGCCGCCCGCCTTACCCGGCTCGGTGAGGTAGCCGGTGTCTCCGCGCACCCGCTGGTCACCTCCCGAGCAGAACGCGTCGGGCCCCTCCCCTGTCAGCACGATGACACCGATCGAGGAATCCTCCCGGGCATCGACCAACGCGTCGGAGATCTCCATCAACGTCTGCGGCCGGAACGCATTGCGCACCTCGGGACGGCAGATCGTGATCTTTGCGATCCCGTCACCGCTGTGCTCGTACCGGATGTCCTCGTACTCTTCCACCGGAGTCCAGGCCACGGTTGCGCCTGCTTCGTTGTTCGTCGTCATGTCGCGATCATAGGCGCACCTGCAAACGATCGTTAACGTTCCAGCCGTGTTCACACTCCCGATCGTCCGCCGCTCCTTGTCCACCAATCACTTCCAGCCCCGCACTGTATGGACTTTGCACTGCGTGCGCGTGGATGCAGACCTTTCCGTCACGTCCGTCGACCCGGTGTCACTGTGGTGCAGCCGACCGTCACGGAGACGCACAAGGACGGTCTCGCCGTCCCGCCGTCGGGAGCGACGGAGTCGGCGATTTCGAGATCCATGCGTGCCTCCTCGGCCGGCGAAGCTGTCAGTTCGAGGGCTCCCCGACATAGCGTCCCGGAGCGGGGCCGAGCGGATACTCGGCTTCGTGCAGGACCGGCGACGACATGCGGTCTCCTGACCTCTCACTTACCCAGTCGGCCCACGGCTCCCACCAACTGCCCGTCACGCGGGTGGCCTGGTCGAGCCACTGGTGCGGGTCCGCACCGGGGGCGCCGCCGGTCCAGTAATGGGACTTCGGATTGCCGGGCGGATTGACGAGGCTCGCGATGTGCCCGGAGTAGCTGAGAACGAACGTGCAATCACCTCCGAGGAGCTGTGTGGTCCGGTAACACCCCTTCCAGGCGGTGAGATGGTCGTCGATCGCACCGGAGACGAAGGTCGGGACTGTGACGGTCCCCGGGTCGACGGGCGTGCCGAGCACCGTCATCGAGCCCGGCTTCGCCAGCATGTTGTCGCGGAAGATGTCGAGGAACTGAGCATGTAGGGAGCCGGGCAGATTCGTGCCGTCGGCGTTCCACGCAAGTATGTCGAATGCAGGCGGGGTCCTGCCCATCAGATAATTGTTGACGACGTAGTTGAACACGAGGTCGTCCGGGCGCATCCACAGGAAGGCGTTGCCCATGTCGCGGGCGCTGATGATGCCGTTCCTCAATGAGCGGCCCCGCGCGAAAGACACCAGCTTTTGCCCGGCGAACGCATCGAGCAGTTCCTTGTTCTCGAAGTCGAGCATGGTGACCGCATAGGACATCGAGTGCACCCGCGTGTCGCCGGTGGCCGCCATATGATTGAGCAGCCCGGTCGAGATGATGCCACCCGCGCAGAATCCGATGAGATTCACGTCGTCGCTGCCGGTTTCTGCTCGAACCGTGTCGATCGCCTCGGAGACTCGCCGAGCGTAGGTGTCGAGATCCCATCCGCCCTGGTCCTGGTTGGGGTTACGCCAGGAGAGCATGAAGGTTTGCAGACCGCGGGACACGGAGTGTTCGACGAAACTGCGTCCCGGCTGGAGGTCCAGGAAGTAGAAGCGGCCGATCGGGGGCGGCACCACCAGTACCGGACGGGCGTGCACGGTGTCGGTGGTGGGCACATAGCGGAGCACCTCCGCGACCTCGTCCCGGGCCACCACGGCACCGGGTGTGACGGCGAGATCGCGGCCGACCTCGAAGGCACCGTGCGGGACCATGGCGGGCATGCCACCGTTTCGCCGCACGTCGGTGACGTAGTTCCGGAGTCCGCGCACCAGGTTCAGGCCGGCCGTGTCGAACGTCTCCTTGAGGACCGTGGGGTTCGTCATGAGGTAGTTCGTCGGGGCGAGTCCGCTCACGACGATCCGTGCTGCGAAGGCGAGTTGTTGTGCCCGAACCGGATCGGCGATTCGGCCGATACGGTCGACCGCGTCCTCGATCTCCCGAGCGGACAGCAGATAGGCCTGACCGATGCGCCGGTACATCGGGTTCGAGGTCCACGCGGGATCGACGAATCGACGATCCCCCTTCGGGGGTGCGACCTCGGAAGCGCCGAGGGCGATCCGAGATAGTTCACCGCCGAATCGGGCCGAGCCGGCGGCAACCGCGCGGACACCCTCGGCGGCTCCGCTCACGACGCCGGCCCACCGGCCCATCCGTCGATACAGGCCGCTGCCCGGTAGGGGAATCTTCATGGTTGGTGGCTCCTTCGGGTGCCGCACTATCGCGTTCCTGCCCGAACCGCGAGAGCCGAGTCGCCTTACCCCCGCGCCCGTTCGAGATTCACACGAATTTGAATTACGTTCATGGTCAAATTGTTCGAGTAATTCGAGGGACCTGCCGCAGGTGGGTGGGCCGCTCGGTCTCGGATCGACCCGATCGCACGCGGCACGCCGAGCTCCGGACACGACGGACGGACACGACGGACGGACACGCCGGCCGGCAGCCGATCGACTGCCGGCCGGTGTGTGGGACAGGCAGTGGCGCTCAGGCCATCGTCAGGCCACCACTGACGGACAGGGTCTGGCCGGTGACGAACTCCGCCTCGTCGGAGGCGAAGAACGCCACGGCGGCGCCGATGTCGGTGGCCTTGCCGAGCCGCTTCATCGGCACCGCGCGGGTCATGCCGGCGATCACCTTGTCGGCTTCCTGACCGGAGTTGTCGGCGAACTTGCGCAGGGCCGGGGTGTCCGTCGGTCCGGGGCACACCGTGTTGGCGGTGACGCCCTTCGTGGCGACCTCACGAGCGAGGGTCTTGGTGAACGCGATGATGCCGCCCTTGGCACCCGAGTACACCGCTTCGAGCGACGAGCCGACGCGTCCGGCGTCCGAACCGATGTTGATGACGCGCCCCCAGCCACGCTCGACCATGCCCGGCAGGGTCGCCTGGACGACCCGCAGCTGGCCCTTGAAGTTGATCTCGAGGATCCGGTCCCAGAACGCCTCGTCGGTCTTCAGGAACGGCATGAAGTCGTCCCATCCGGCGTTGTTGACGACGATCTCGACGGGACCGAACTGCTCGGCGACCTGCTTGACCGCCGCCTGCACGGACTCGGTGTCCGTCACGTCGACCGGGACGGCGATTGCCTGGCCTCCGGCCTCGCGGATGGCGGCCGCGGTCTCCTCGGCGGCCTCGAGGTTGAGGTCGGCGACCGCGACGCGGAAGCCCGCGGCACCCAGCGCATCGGAGATTCCCTTGCCGATGCCCTGCGCGCCGCCGGTGACGAATGCGACTCGATTGCTCATGATTTCACTCCGTGTTGTTGGTTCTGATGTCGAAGTCGTACCGGGGACGAGGGCGTCAGCGCACGCCCGCGGCCCACTGGATCGGGCCGGCCACGATCGAGTGGCTGGTGAGCTTGCGGCCCAGCACCTGCTGAGCTTCGCGAGCGGCGTCGATGACCAAGTCGAGGTCGAGGCCGGTCTCCACGCCCATTTCGTGGAACATGCTCACCAGGTCCTCGGTGGCGATGTTGCCGGTCGAACCCACCGGGACGGGGCAGCCGCCCAGTTCACCGAAGCTCGACTCGAAGCTCGCGCACCCCGCCTCGAGCGCGGCGAACGCGTTCGCGAGGCCCTGGCCGCGGGTGTTGTGGAAGTGCGCGGTGACCTCGACGCCGGGCAGACGTTCGATGGCCGCGGCGAAGAACTCCGAGGCGTAGGCCGGATTGCACATGCCGGTGGTGTCACCGAAGCCGATCTCCGTGGCTCCGGATTCGGCGAATCTCTCCGCCAGGTCCAACACCCGCTTCAACTCCACCTTGCCCTCGAAGGGGCATCCGAACGACGTCGCGATGACCGCAGCGCAGTGCAGGTCCTCGGCGACGATCCGGCGAGCCATGATGTCGTTGTCCGCCATGGTTTCGTCGACGGTGCGGTTGACGTTCTTCTTGTTGTGGGTTTCGGATGCGCTGACGAAGATCGCGACCTCGTGGAAGGTGTCGCGAACCTTCAGCGCGTTGTCCAGTCCCTTGCTGTTCGGCACGAGGACCATCAGCCTCACGTCGTCGGGCACGTCGATGCGGCTGAGCACCTCCACCCCGTCCGACAGCTGCGGGATGACGTCGGGCCGCACGAAACTGGCGACCTCGATACGCTTCAGGCCGGCGCGCCCGAGGGCGTTGATCAGCCGCACCTTGTCGTCGGTCGGGATGGTCTCCGGCTCGTTCTGGAAGCCGTCGCGCGGACCGACTTCTCGGATCTGTACCCGTTGGGGACGCGTCATGGCGTTCACTCCTCGTTTCCGCTCGCTCCGCTACGAAGCAAGGTCGTGCTCGGTCAGTGCGATGTCCAGCTGCTCGCGATGTTCCGGGGCTGCCACGGCGATCATTCGTCGGGCCCGTTCCGCGAGCGAACAGCCCCGCAGTTCGGCGACGCCGTGCTCGGTGACGACGTAGTCCACGTCGGCGCGGGCCGTGGTGACGGATCCGAACTGGAGGGCCGGCTTGATCGACGAGCGGCCCCGCGCGGTGGACCGCAGCGCGATGACCGAGCGGCCCCCGGTCAGGGCCGCGGCCCGGGAGAAGTCCACCTGTCCGCCGACCGCGCCGACGTAGGTGGCTCCGGCCTGTTCCGCCCCCACCTGCCCGGTGAGGTCGACCTCGATGGCGGAGTTGATCGACACGAGCGCGGTCAGCTGCGAGAGCACTTGCGGCGCATGGGTATAGCTGGCGGGACGGAATTCCACCGGCAGGTGCGGGAGTCGCTCGTACAGGGTGGCCGTGCCCAGCGCCGCCCCGGTGACGTGGCGTCCGATGTCGATCTGTTTGCGCGCACCGGTCAGCACGCCCTTGTCGATCAGCCGCAGCACCGCATCGGAGATCATGCCGGAGTGCAGGCCGAGGTCCCGATGTCCTTCCAGGGCCGCCAGCACCGCCGAGGGCAGCGTGCCCACACCGACCTGGATGGTGTCGCCGTCCTCGACGAGGCCGGCGACGTGCCGGGCGATCGCCGTCTCGACGGCGGCGGGCTCACGGTCGGGCGCTTCGAGCAGCGGCCGGTCGGTCTCGACGACCGCCGCGAACCGCGACAGCGGGATCCTGGGTGCACCGTGGGTGGTCGGCATGCGCTGATTGATCTCGGCGATCAGGACGGGGGTGTGCTCGAGTGCGTCGGCGACGTAGTCGACGCCGACGCCGAGCGAGCAGTTGCCGTCGGCGTCGGGAGGAGCGACCTGCACGAACCCGACGTCGCACGGCAGGCGGTGCTCGGCGAACAGCCGGGGTAATGCCCCGTAGTGGCAGGGCACGACCTCGAGCCGGTCCCGTTGGCTGAGCCGGCGCAGTTCACCGAGCCCGCCGTAGGAGACGACGGACAACTCGTCCGGGGTCTGCTCGGTGAGTCGGCGGTCCCAGGTCAGTCCCACGAACGCCCGGACCGGGCCGATCGACGGGAGCTGGTCGAGCAGGGCGTGGACGAGCGGGGTGGGTTCCGCGCTCGTCTGGCTCCACCAGATTCCGTCGCCGGCCCGGACGTGGGGCGTGAGGTCGATCATCAGTCGATCCGTTGGATCAGGGTGGCGGTTCCGAGTCCGCCACCGCAGCACATGGTGACCAGTCCGATTTCGGCGTCGCGACGTTCGAGTTCGGCGACGATCGTCGCGATGAGACGGGCGCCGGTGGCGCCGACCGGGTGCCCGAGCGCGATCGCGCCGCCGTTGACGTTGACCCGGTCCATGTCGGGCTTGAGTTCGCGTTCCCAGGCCAGGACCACGGAACTGAACGCCTCGTTGATCTCGAAGAGGTCGATGTCGTCGATCGTCATCCCGTTGCGGTCGAGCAGCTTCTGTGTTGCCGGAATCGGACCGGTGAGCATGATGATCGGGTCGACTCCGACCGTGGTCTGGTCGAGGATCCGGGCGCGGGCGCGCAGACCGTGGGTCTCGACCGCGTCCCGCGAGGCGAGCAGGACACCGGCCGCGCCGTCCGAGATCGGCGACGAACTGCCGGCGGTGATCCGGCCGTTCTCCCGGAACGCGGTCCTCAGGCCGGCCAGGGTATCCAGGCTCGTGCCGGGCCGGACGGTCTGGTCGGTCCTGCGGAACTCGCCGTCGAGCTCGAGGGGGATCATCTCTTCGTCGAACCGCCCGGCCTCGATGGCCTCGGTCGCCAGACGATGGGATCGCACGGCGAATTCGTCCATCTCCTGCCGGGCGATGCCCCACCGGTCGGCGATGAGCTCGGCGCTCTCGCCCTGGTGCACGAAGTCGTACTTCTCCCGCAACTCGGCCGGCCACGGATCGCCGTAGAACTCGGAGATCTTGGCCGGGGAGTTGATCGGCACGTGGCCCATGTGCTCGACACCGCCGGCGATGACGAGGTCGTGCGTGCCGGACCCGACGAGGGCGGCACCCATCTCGACCGCGGTCTGCGCGGAGCCGCAACGGCGGTCGAGGACGACGGCCGGCACCTCGGGCGGGTATCCGGCCTGCAGCCATGCGTTGCGGCCGATGTTGCGGGACTGCTCACCGAAGGGCGCGGTGCAACCGACGATGAGGTCCTCCACTGCCGCCGGGGCCAGACCGCTGCGGCGGATCAGATCCGTGTAGACCGCGCCGAGCATCTCGTTCGGATGCGTATCACGGAACCATCCGCGTTCGGCGTGGGATCGGCCCATGGGGGTGCGAGCCGCTTCGGCGATGATCACCTCGCGCGCGGAGCGCTGGAACGGGTTGGTTGCGTTGGTCATCAGATCACCGTTCCACCGTCGACGGGCAGCACCTGGCCCGTGATGTACGAGGCGCCGTCGGAGGCGAAGAACACGAAGCTGGCCGAGATCTCGTTCGGCTCGGCCCAGCGCCTCAGCGCGACACGCTCGAGGGTCTTGGCCGCGAGCTTGTCGTTGCTGCGGATGTTCTCGGTCATCGGCGTGGCTGCAAGGGGCGCAATGGCATTGACGGTGATCTGTTTGCGGGCGAGCTCGCGGGCCAGCGACTTGGTCAGGCCGATGATGCCCGCCTTGGCCGCCCCGTAATTGGCCTGGCCGATGGTACCTTGCAGGCCGGCGGCGGAGGTGACGTTGATGACGCGCCCGGTGCCGTCCTCCGGCAGATAGGGCAGCACGGCTTTGCTGCACACGTAGCTGCCGACGAGGTGGATGTCGACGATGCGGCGGAAGTCGTCCTCCTCGAGATTCGGGAACATCGCGGGTGCGATGGCCCCGGCGTTGTTGACCAGGATGTTGACGACGCCGCCCCCGAGGGCGGCGGCCTGCTCCGCCGCGGCCGCGGCCTGGGCGGCGTTGCGGACGTCGAGCACGGCGGACTTGGCGGTACCGCCGGTGGCGGTGATCTCCGCGGCGACGGCGGCGGCCGCGTCCTCGTCGACATCGGTGACGAGGACGGCAGCGCCGGCGGCGGCGTACGCGTGCGCGACGGAGGCGCCGATGCCGCTGCCCGCGCCGGTCACGAGGGCGGATCTTCCGGTGAGTTCGAACATCAGTAGCTCCTGGGGAGGCCGAGCACGTGCTCGCCGAGGTAGTTGAGAACCATTTCCTGGCTCAGTGGTGCGATGCGCGTCAGGCGCGCCTCACGGAAGTAGCGCGCGACGTGGTACTCCTCCGAGTAGCCCATGCCGCCGTGGGTCTGCAGGGCGCGGTCGGCGGCCTGGAAGCCGGCGTCGGCGCACAGGTACTTGGCCATGTTGGCCTCGCGGGCGCAGGGGCGGCCGTTGTCGTAGAGCCAGGTCGCCTTGCGCAGGACGAGCTCGGCGGCGTCGAGGTGGGCGAGGGAGTCCGCGAGGGGGAACTGGATGCCCTGGTTCATGCCGATCGGGCGGCCGAACACCTCACGCTCGGTGGCGTACTGGGTGGCGCGGTGCAGGGCGGCGCGGCCGATGCCGAGGGCCTCGGAGGCGACGAGCATCCGTTCCGGGTTGAGCCCGTCGAGGATGTACTTGAAGCCCTTGCCCTCCTCGCCGACCCGATCCTCGACGGGGATCTCGAGTCCGTCGATGAACAACTCGTTGGAGGTGACGGCATTGCGGCCCATCTTCTTGATGGGGCGGATCTCGACCTTCGAGCGGTCCAGGTCGGTGAGGAAGAGCGTGAGACCGTCGGTCTTCTTGGTCACGTCCTCGAACTTGGTGGTGCGGGTGAGCAGGAGGATCTTCTCCGACTCCATCGCCTTCGAGATCCACACCTTGCGTCCGTTGACGATGTACTTGTCGCCGTCGCGCCGCGCGAAGGTGGTGATCTTGGTGGTGTCCAGGCCCGCGCCGGGTTCGGTGACCCCGAAGCACACGTGCAGGTCTCCGTTGACGATTCGCGGCAGGGTGCGCTGCTTGAGTTCCTCGGAGCCGTGCACGATCACCGGGTGCATGCCGAAGATCGACAGGTGCATCGAGCTGGCGCCGTTCATGCCGGCTCCGGACGCGGCGACCTCCTGCAGCAGGATCGAGGCCTCGGTGATGCCCAGGCCGTGTCCTCCGTACTCCTCGGGGGTGGTGATGCCCAGCCAGCCGCCCTTGGCGAACGCGTCGTAGAACTCCGTGGGGAATTCGTGGGCGGCGTCCTTCTCCACCCAGTACTGCTCGTCGAACTTGCCGGCGAGTTCTCGTACCGCATCTCGGATCGTTGCCTGATCCTCGGTCAGATCGAAGTCCACAACACAGTCCCGTCGTCGTCGCTACCGTTTGGCATTAAGTTACTAAAGGACAGACCATTTAGTCAACGGTGGTCAGCCGGCCGCCGGCAGAAGAGGCAGATCCCGAGCGAGACGCTCGTTCCACACCTCCGGGCTTCCGAACAGCTTCTCGTCGAGCTTGGTGCGCTTGTAGAACAGCTGCAGGTCGTGCTCCCACGTGTAGCCGATGGCGCCGTGCATCACGAGCGCACCGTCGGCGGCCTGGACCGCACTCCGGGTCACCTGCGCCTTCGCGATCGCAGCATGCATCGCGCGCTCCTCGAGGCCGAGATCCACCGAGGCCGCGGCATAGTAGGCGATGGACCGAGCCGCCTCCACGGACACGAGAATCGTTGCGGCAGAGTGCTTCATCGCCTGGAAGGAACCGATCGGCACACCGAACTGGTGGCGTGTTCGGCTGTAGTCCACCGCCAACCGCAGCATCCGCTCCATCGCCCCGAGCGCGTCCGCGGAGACGAGCACGGCGGCGCGCAACCCCGCGTCGGCCAGCGCGGCCGGCGCGTCGACGTCGAGGCGCTGCGCAACGACGTTCTCGAACCGTACGTCCGCCGCGCCCCGGGACGGATCGAGGAAACGCCGCGGCGTGACCGTGACGCCCGGGTCTGCGACCCGAACGAGATAGAGGGCCGCTCCCTCGCTCCCCTCGGCGGGGACGACGAGCCGAGCGGCCCGTTCGGCGCCGAGCACCGCGGACACGCGACCGGTCAGCGCCCCTCGCTCGTCGACGCGCACGGCGTCGCGGAGCCCGAGGGGACGACTGGAATCGAGTGCCAGGGCAGCGAATTCGCCACCGGTGAGCACCGCGTCGGCGACATCAGGCGGCAACAGAGGGGCCGCGAGCACCGACGCGGTCCACGCGCTCGCCGGTGCGGCACACCGGCCCAGCGCCTCGGCGGTCAGCGCGAGTTCGACCAGACCGCCGCCCTGTCCGCCCACGTCCTCCGGCAGGCCGGCCGAGAACCACCCCTCCTCCACGAATCTGCGCTCGAACTCGGCAGGTTCACCCGATTCGCCCCACTTCCGGACGTTCGCGGGTGCCGCGAACCGCTCGAGCCAGCCGCCGAGGGCTTCGGTGAACATTTCCTGCTCTTCTGACAGCTCCCAACGCATGGAACTGGTCCTCTCGATGAGTCGGGGAATACCCTGCAAGATGAATGCAGCGACGATTCGATGGTATATTAGGTCTGACCGTTAGACCAGAGAGGGCGGGGAGTCATGTCACCAGCCGCACCGAGCACGACCCGGACCGGACGTTCCTCCATCCAGCTGACTCCGATGGAGGTTCCCAAGGCGTCGGATGTTCTTGCCAACGAGCTGCGCGAACGCATCCTCAGCGGCGAATACACCGAAGGGACCCCGCTTCCCCCGGAACGCGAACTCGTCGTCCAGACGAAGATGAGCCGGACCACGGTGCGCGAGGCTCTGCGTATCCTCGAGGTACAGGGCCTGGTACGAATCAAGGCGGGACGCGCCGGGGGTGCCTTCGTCCAGCGACCCGGCGAGCAGTCGATGGCCGACACCGTGGCGCTGCTCATCCGAGGACGCCAGATCCGCCTGGGCGCGCTGCTCGAAACGCGCGAGGCGATCGAACCGTTCTGCGCGCAACTGGCCGCCCGCCATCGGACCGACGAGGATCTCGCCCGGCTCGACGCCGCGAACGAGGACATCGCGGCCGCCGGCGACAAGCTCGACGCGTTCCTCCAGGCCAACGTCGACTGGCACATCGCCGTCGCCAGCGCGAGCCACAACGAACTGCTGTCGGGTCTGATGATCTCGCTGTCCCGTGCCATCTACGCTGCCACCGAGAACGAGGGCTTCATCGACGAGAAGGTCCGCGAGATCACCGTGAAGGCGCATCGTTCGGTCACCAGAGCGATCCGAGACCGCGACCCCGATGCTGCGGTCCGTCGCATGAGCCGCCACGTTCACTCGTACGCCGAGTCGATTCGGGAGTTCGAAGAGCGCACCGACATTCCACTGGACCAGGAGTCCTGAGCGACGCCCCCGTCCAGGCTCGCAGGAGTCCCCCTCACCCCGAGGGACACGATGGCCCCCATACCACTTCGGTATGGGGGCCATCGCGTCGCCTACGTCCCTACGGCGCCCAGCTCGGCACCGGTCACCACGGCGCGGATCTCCTCCACCGCCTCCGGGTTCTCGGCACCGGACAGGTCTCCCGGATCGGTGCCCAGCGCCGCCGCCCGCACCGCGCGGCGCAGGATTTTCGCCGACCGTGTCTTCGGCAGACGCGACACCCGGTGAACCACGCTGGGCGCGAACGGCTTACCCAGTTCTGCGGCCACACTGGCGGCCAGCTCCCCCGAGATGTCCGTCCCGTCCGCATCCGCGCGGGGCACCCAGAACGCCCACACCGTTTCCCCCTTCTTCGGGTCCGGGACACCGACCGCCGCGGCCTCCGACACTGCCGGGTGCGCGGTCAGGATCGCCTCGACCTCCGCTGGGGCCAAGCGTTTGCCGGCCACGTTCATGACGTCGTCGGACCGGCCCCGGATGTACCACTGCCCGTCGCTGTCGACAAGCGCATAGTCTCCGTGCCGCCACATACCGGGGAACGTCGACCAATACGCCTCGAGGTACCGCTCCTCGTCCTTCCACACCCCGCGGGTCATAGACGGCCACGGCTGCCGGCACACCAGCTCGCCCTGTTCACCGCGCAGCGGACGGCCAGCATCGTCGACGACGTCGACGTCCATGCCCAGCGACGGACCGCCCAGCGAGCAGCTGCGGATCGGCTGCACCGGATACGGTGCGAGGAACGACCCGCCGACCTCGGTACCGCCGGAGAAGTTGATGATCGGGACGCGGCCACCGAACACCTCGCGTGCGAGCCACTCGTACGAGTCCGGGTCCCACGGCTCCCCGGTCGAGCCGATCGTGTGCACCGAGGACAGGTCGTACCGGGCGGCGACATCGCTTCCCTGCCCGCGCAGCGTCCGGATGAGCGTCGGAGAAACTCCGAGCATCGTCACCCGATGCCGTTCGGTCAGCTGCCACAGCCGGTCCCGGTCCGGTACGTCCGGTGAGCCCTCGTACAGCAACAGCGTCCCACCATTGGCATGCGTGCCGACGATCGACAACGGACCCATGATCCAGCCCATGTCGGTGATCCAGCAGAACACCCCGCCCGGTTTCAGATCGAACGAGTACGCCACTTCGCTCGCCGTCTTCACCAGGAACCCGGCGTGGGTGTGTACGGCGCCCTTCGGCTTGCCGGTCGTGCCGGACGTGTAGGCCAGCGCGAACGGCTCGGAGGCGTCCATGGCCTCGATCGGGACCGCATCACGGCTCGCGAGCAGTCCGGTCCAGGACATCTCGCGCTCACCCGATCCTGCTCCGGCGTCGAGGTTGTCGACCACGACGACCGACTCCACCGTGGGGCAGGTCTTCAGGGCCTCGTCGAGGGCCGGCTTCATCGGGACCGACTTGCCCCGGCGGATGGTGCCGTCCGCGACGACCACCACTTTCGCGTCCGCATCCTGAATGCGGGACGCGATCGCGCTGGGCGCGAACCCCGAGAACAGCGGCACGAGAACCGCACCGAGCCGGGCGATGGCGTACATCGACACGACGGCCTCGGGAATCATCGGCAGGAACAGGGCGACCGCGTCGCCCCGGCCCACTCCCAGCTCCCGCAGTCCGGCGGCGGCACGCTCGACCTCCGCCCCCAGCTCGCGATACGTCAGCGTGCGGACAGTTCCGTCCTCCGCCTCGTGCACGACGGCGAGCCGATCGGCGGCCACCGGATCGGCGACCCAGCGCCGCAGGCAGGCGTCGACGATGTTCGTCCTACCGCCGACGAACCAGTCGGAATGCTCGATGCCGCGCGAGGTGTCGAGCACGTCGCGATACGGCACCTGGAACGGCAGCTCGAGATCACGGACCACCGCATCCCAGTACCACCGCACGTCGGCGACGGAACGGGCACGCAACTCGTCCAGGCCGCCGAGGCCGTGCGCGCGGGCGAGCCGCGTGACGTTGGCGTTGTCGACGTAGTCGGCGGTGGGGATCCACGTGTAGTCGGACATGGTCAGCTCCTCGGCATCTCGAGCATGCGCTCGGCGACGATGTTGCGCTGGATGAAGGTGGAACCACCGGCGATGGCGGTGCCGCGCGCCTGGTACGCGAGCCGGAGCCAGCGTGACGTTCGCTGCTGCTCGTCGTCGAGTGCGAACTGGCCGCCGGCGGGCTCCAGGGACAGCCGGAAATCCGCCAGTTCTTCGACGAGTGGGCAGAAGAACAGCTTGCCGATCGATGTCACCGGACCGGGCGGGCCGTCGTTCGCCGCCAGCGTGATCACGCGCTGGCCGATGAGATAGTGCACGAGCGCGCGGCCGTAGAGGTCCGCGACCTTCTGCCGGATCACCGGATCCGCACCGAGCGGGCGGCCCGACTCGTCGGTCATCTCCGCGATGTCGTCGACGATGTCGTCGACGGCCCGTTTGGTGTTGACCCGGCCGGTGGCGATCGCCACCCGCTCGTACGCGAGCGTGCCCATGGCCACCTTCCACCCGCCGTCGACGTCGCCGACGACGAGATCGTCGGGGATGAACACGTCGTCGAGGAAGACCTCGTTGAATTCGGCCTCACCGAGCATGTGGGCAAGCGGGCGAACCGTGATTCCCTCGCTGTCCATGGGAAGGAGGAAGAAGGTGATGCCCTTGTGGCGGGGTCCCCCGCCCGTGCGGGCGAGCAGGATGGCATGAGCTGCGATGTGCGCTCGGCTGGTCCAGATCTTCTGCCCGTTGATCTTCCATCCGCCGTCGACCTTCGTGGCCTTGGTGCGCAGGGACGCGAGGTCGGACCCGGCCTCCGGTTCGGAGAACAACTGGCACCAGATTTCTTCTCCGGTGAGGATCGGGCGGAGGAACCGTTCCTTCTGTGCCGGTGTGCCGAAGTCGATGATGGTGGGACCGGCGAAGTCCTCGCCGATCGTGTTGAGTCGCTCCGGCGCGCCCACGCGATCCATCTCCTCGGTGAAGATGGCTTTGCGGATGGGGTCGGCGGCCTGCCCGCCGTACTCCTTCGGCCACGACATTCCTCCGTAGCCGGCGTCGAAGAGCAACCGCTGCCATCGTCGCCAGAACGGGACCTTGTCGACCAGATCCACCGGTTCCGGCCAGGGCAGCGTCGTGACTGCCTTCTCGGCCCATTCGCGGACTTCTCTGCGGAAACGGGCTTCGTCCGGGGAATCAGCGAGTTCCATTGCACCCCTCCTCACGTATTTAGGACGAATGATACTATAGGTCAGTCCAAAAAAGGAGGGCCGTCATGACAGATCCACTCCACTCCGGCGAGGTGGACCGGGTCGAGTACGACATCGAACGCGGCAAGATCCGCGAGTTCGCCCGCGCGACGTTCACCACCGATCCCGTCCACACGGACCGGTCCGTGGCGCATACAGCCGGATTCGCCGATGTTCCCGCGACCCTCACCCACACGGTCGTCGCCGGGCACCAGCGCGACCAGCGCAGGTTTGTCGAGACGCTCGGGCTGGCACTCGAGCGAGTGGTGGTCGGCTCGGTGAAGTGGACATTTCTGCGACCCCTGAGTGCAGGCGACCACGTCGTCGGCACCCGGCGCATCGTCGACGACGTGCAGCGCGAGGGCAAGCGCGGCGGATCGATGCGCGTCGTAACGCTGGAGACCGAATACGTCGACGCCGCCGGTGATCCGGTGGTGCGACTGGAGGAAGTGCTGATCGAGCGAGGAGAACAACGATGAGAGCACCTGCGAAGGCCCGCATCGGCGCGGTCGTCGACACGCGTGTCGTCGGTCCGATCACCCAGACGGACATCGTGCGATTCGCCGGCGCCGGAGGCGACTTCAACCCCCTGCACCATGATCCGGAGTTCGTCGCGACGTCCGGGTTCCCGGGCATCATCGCGATGGGCCAGATGCAGGCCGGGATCCTGGCCGGCTGGCTCTCCGACACATTCGGCGTCGAGCACGTCCGTTCCTTCGGCGTCCGCTTCGTCGCCCCGGTCTTCCTCGGCGACACCCTGACTGTCGGTGGGACAATCACGGCGATCACCGAGACCGACGGGGAGGCGCGGGCCGATCTCGATCTCGTCGTCTCCGGAACGAAGGGGCCCGTCGTCACCGGTTCGGCGACGGTCGTCGTCGCCGAGGTCAGATAAGCCCCCGGATTCCGGAGGGGGGTGATCCGCTGCCGCGCCCCGGCCCGCACGCAGCAGGCAAAGACCGCGTACACCGGCAGCGCCGGCGGGGAAGTCCCGGCGGCCGGGCGACGGGTCGGGGTCGCGGCAGGACGGGCACGGCGCGGCAAGCGCAGGTGAACTCCTGGTCGCGTAGTGACGTGAGCCACTCATCGGGCAACCAGGAGTTCACCTGCCTCTCAACCTTTATGGGCGTTGGGCACCGGCAGTCAACTCTGCCGCGATGCGCTTGCGGAGGAGGTGCTTCTGAATCTTCCCGGTGGCGGTCATGGGCAACTCGGCGACCACCTCGACGCGTTCAGGTGTCTTCTGAATGGCAACTCCCCGATCGAGCAGATAGTTGCGGAGATGCTCCAGGGTGGGAGCATTCTGCTCCTCCTTGGGCACCACGTAGCAACACACCCTCTCCCCGAGCCGCTCGTCGGGCATTCCCACCACGGCGAGAGCGAGGATTCCGGGATGATCGGCCAACTTGTCCTCGACCTCGCGCACACTGATGTTCATGCCGCCGCGGATCACGATGTCTTTGGTTCTGCCGGTGACCCGGACGAACCCATCGGCATCCATGACTCCGAGATCTCCTGATCTCGAGAAACCTTCGGGAGTAAAGAGTTCCGCCGTGTCCTCGGGCCGGTTCAGATACTCGATCATATGCGAGGGCCCGCGATAGGCGATGTCGCCCTCACTCCCCCGTGCCACCTCGAGGCCGTCGTCCCCCACAACCTTGACCTCTGCCCCCGGCAGCGCGGCGCCGTCGGACGTGACCGCCCGGCTCGGGTCGTCCTCGACGGTGCAGGTCGTCGTGGTGAGATTCTCACTCCTCCCGTACAGCGACAGGATGGTGGTGGTGGGCAGGTCGGACTTCGCCTTCTCCACCACGGCCGCCGGGATGGGGGAGCCGGCGCACACCCAGATCCGGAGGGAGGATAGATCAGCGTCCGGATCCTCGTCGGCCGCAGCCAACAACGTCTGCAGGAACGTGGTGGCCGTGACCGCGGCCGTACATCCGAACTTCTTGATCTCGGCGAGCCCGCGCTCAGGGGCCCACTCCGCCATGATGTGGGTCGCCGCGCCGCTGAGCAGAGGTACGAGCACACTGGTGACGAGTCCTGTGGTGTGCGTGATCGGGGACGGCCCGAACTGGACATCCGCCTCGGTATGCCCGAAGGCCGTCTTCAGCGCACGTGCGCCCGAAGCGTAGGTGTTGAAGGTGTGCAGGCAGCCCTTGGGACGCGACGTAGTTCCGGACGTGTACACGATGACGAACGGATCGTCGGGGTGGGCACGGAAGCCGAGTTCCGTGTCGATGACGTCCGGGTCCGCGTCCACGACCAGGCTCTCGAGAACCTCGATGCCCCGCTCGGCGAGTGCCTGACGGCTCTCCCCCGAAGCGCGGACCGCGATGATCGTCTCCAGCGTCCGCGACGACCGCCGGATACCATCGAACATCGACGCATAGTCGAAGCCCTTGAACTGTGCCGGTGCGATCGCCATCCGGATCGAGGCGTCGGCGACAACGTGTGACACCTCATCCGTCCGGTAGATCGGCATGATCGGCACCGTCACCACGCCGATCCGAGCGAGCGCAGCTGCGACGACGACGAACTCCCCCCAGTTGGGCAGTTGAACGGCGACACGGTCGCCGGCCCGGAGCCCTCTCCGGTGGAGGCCGAGCGCCAGCCGCTGCGACCTGTCGTAGAGCTGAGAGAAGGTCAGCTCCTGCACGCCGTCGGTGACGAAGATCTTGTCGGGGCTGCCCTCGGCACGTGCCCGCAGAAGGTCGGTGAAGTTCTCGTCGGCCCATTGGCCACTGGCATAGAACTCTTCTACCTGCCGGGGGGTGTATCGGCCGAGGTTTCGATCGCGCGTCATGGGAGGATTCCGTCCTTCTTGAGCTGCCACACGTTTACGTAAAGATTAGAATGGTTAGACCGAAGTGGCAACCACCTACGACAACATCCGCGAGCGCTCATTGCACCCGCTGGTCGACCGGCAAGCGAAGGGGCCCACAAAAATTCACCGTCGGCTGCGAGCCCGGCACCGGCTGAGCCATGTAGCCCGGTAGCTGTCGACGACGGACCCCGAGGAGCCCGCCGTGGCTCCTCATCGCATTTTCCACACCGGCGCACGCTTCTCACGGAAGGCCGTGACACCTTCGACAACATCCTCCGTGGTGAAGGCAAGGGCCAGTTGAGACTGCAGCGTCGCAAGTGCGTCCGGCAGCGACATGTCACGAGTGTTGTTGATGGCATCCTTGCCCAGGCGCATCAGCAGCGGTGACTTTCTCGCCAGTCGGCGCGCCCACGCGCACACCTCCGCATCGAAGTCGCTGTCCGGAAACACGCGATTCACCAGTCCCAGTTCGTGAGCTTCTGCGGCGGTGAGTTTCTCTCCATACATCATCAGCTCATTGGCCTTGAGCCGCCCGACGTTCCGGTAGATGAGCGCAGAGATCATGAACGGGAAGACGCCGACGTTGATCTCCGGGCATCCGAAGTGGGCAGACTCCTTGGCCAGCACGAAGTCACAGGCGAGCGCGAGCCCGAACGCGCCCGCGAGCACGTCGCCACCGGCCGCACAGATCACCGGCTTGCCGAGACCGCCGATGAGTCGGTACAGCCGCGGGAAGCGGTCCAGGCCCGCATACTTGACGATCGTCGGGGTGTCGCTCGCGAATGCTTTGAGGTCACCGCCCGCCGAGAAGATCTTCTCGTGCGACGAGGCCAGCACGACAACCCGCACGTCGTCGTCCCCCCGCGCGCGCTCGAGCGCGGCCAGGAGTTCGTCCAGCAGGTCGTCGGACAGGGCGTTGCGGGTTTCCGGGCGGTCGAGAGTGAGGACGGCGACGTGCTCGTCGACGTCGTAGCGCACAGGGGAAGCCATACTGGCCATCCTTCCATTTTGGTCCTACCATTCGACCCTAACCTCGCGAACAGGTGGAGACAAGAGCCGATCGAAGCAATTTCCGCCGAGAGCGTGACGAGATTGGACTGACCATATACATTGGAGGTAAGCCGCAGACGGCGACCGGACGCCCTGGCGATGCAACTCTCTATACTGTGTGGTGTGTCACAGGAAGGTGCGACGGCGTCGCCGCCGTCCGTGTGGCCGCCGTGGCGCGAGGAGTAGTGAGTGGTCATTTCGACGAGTTCGTTCGAGCTTGCCGAGCAGGCAATTGCAGAACTGCAGGAACTCCTCGGCAGCGAGCCGAGCCTGGTTCGCCTGGCGGGTGGCGAGCCGGATCCGGCAGTGATCCGCGCGTTCGCAGCCCGCAAACTCCGGGAGGGCGCCGACTCTCCGGAGCAAGCGGTACGGCTCGCCGACCTCGTGATGCGGCTCGACGCCGCCGACCGCGACGACATTTCGCGCCGACTGCGCATGCACAGCGAGCAGTTCGAGGCGCTCCAACACGTCGTGCGCGCCATCGACACCGGAGCCGACAGGATCGCGCAGACCGTGACGCAGGAACTGTGCACGAACCTCGGGTACGCCAAGGCCATGTTCTCCGTGGTCCGCGGTTCCACTTGGTCACCCATCGCGCTCGCCGTCCACCCCGAATTGACCGGGGATTTCCACCCACTCATCAAGGCCATCGACGGTCGAGAGATCTCGCTGCGGGAAGCCCCGCGGGAAGCCGAACTGGTTCGGCGTCGCCGGCCGTACGCAGTGGATGCCTCCGACACCTACCGGCACACGTACCGTCCTCTCATCGACCTGTCGCGCCCGGCGGGATATATCGCCGTTCCCATCGTCGTCGGCTCCCGCGCAGTGGCGATGATCCACGTCGACCGGCAGAGCGACGGACTCTCCGACACCGACGTCCACATCGTCGGCGCGCTCGCCGCGGTGTGCGCCTCGTCGAAGGAACGCGCCGATCTGCGGCAGCAGATCTATGCGCGCAACGAGCACATCGACGCCGAGGTCCAACGTCTCACCCGGGCACTGCGGCACCTCGCACAGGCGCCCGTGACGATGCCGGAACTCGGTACCCGTGAACTGTCCCGCTCCGACGTGGCGACGCTGGACGGTGGGTCGCAGGACCCGGCCATTCCGCGCGCGCAGTCGCTGACCACTCGCGAGCGCGAAGTGCTCACACTCATGGCGACCGGGGCGACCAATGCGGCGATCTCCCGGCGGCTCTGTATTTCCGACGGCACCGTCAAGAGCCATGTCCAACGGATCTTCAAGAAGCTCGGGGTATCGACGCGCGCCGAGGTGGCAGCGCTGTACGCCAATGCCAAGACGGTGACTGGTGGTGCCTGACGTACCCGAAGCGGATGCGCAGCCGGACATGAACACCGGGGACGCCGATCTCGAACGCGCCATCGCGGACCTCCTCACCGACATGCGCACTGCCACCCCCGAGCGCGCAGCCGAACTCGGCCGGCGCCTCGTAGATCTCCTCGATCGGCGAAAGGCCCTCGCGGAGAAGCGGACCGCCGAGGTCGGCGCACTGGCGTCAGGCATCGATCGTGCCGTCCACGCCTTGGACGACGCCGCCTCGAGTGCGGAACTCATGCGACGCGCGTGCGAGCGTGTCGCCGAACTCTGCTCTGCCCGGAAGGTCCTTCTGTCTCGGCTCGAGGGGGATCGAATCGTTCCCGTGACCTCCTTCAGCACCGACCCCGGTACGACGCCGTCGCTGCCCCTCGGGTTCGACCTCGTGGCGGGCTCCCCCGAAGCACATGCGCTCGCGACGAGCACGGTCACGGTCGATGAAGTGGTTCCCGAGTCGATGCGAGAAATTCTGGGTAACAGCGGTTTCGCCACCGTTCCGGTCCTCGTCGACGGGAACGCGACCGCGCTCCTGCACGTCGACACAGCACTGGACGGTCCACGGCGCCACGCCCTGAGCGTGTTCGCGGAAATGCTCGGCGGCTGCTTCGAACGGGTCGGTCTCGAATCGCGTCGCGAACGTCAGGACCTTCTCCTCCGCGAGAGCGCCCGACGGTGGAGCAGCGACACCGACTTCGACGCGCTGCCTCCACGCGGCGCGACCGACAGCGCGCCGTCCCCCACGGAACACGACGACGCGGACCAGCGCCTGCTCGATCCGCTCACCGACCGCGAAGCGGACGTCGTTCGGCTGATTCTCACCGGTGCGTCGAACGCCGCGATCGCCGCCGAACTGGTCATCACCGTCGACACGGTCAAGTCGCATGTGAAACGCATCCTCCGAAAACTGGGCGCTACCAACCGCGCCGAACTGATCGCGAAGTATCAGTCCACCCCTCGGTGACGCGGCGGCCCCGGCACCGTGACTCGCCCTGACCTGGCGGGCCTGGCGATGCAGGCCCACCGGACGACGTCGTCAGGCGTCGGAAGGCGGCACGGTCACCGTGATGGTGTCCACCTCCGGCGTCAGCACGAGCTGGCAGGCGAGGCGAGAGCACGGCTGGACGCCGTCGAGAAACTCGAGAAGATCCTGCTCCTCTGCCGTCGGCTCCCCGAACACCGCGGCGGAGTCGTCCACGTACACGTGGCAGGTGGCGCACGAGCAGCTGCCACCGCATTCGGCGACGATGCCGGGAAGGTTGTTGCGTACCGATCCGTCCATCACGCTCTGGCCGGCCGGGACGTCGACGGACGACGTCGAGCCGTCCGGGAGCTGGTACACGACAGTGGGCATGGCGATCTCCTCCAGGTTGACCGATGAACATCTGCGCGGCCGCCTCGCGGGGCCGGGTGCCGTACCCGGAAGGTGCGGCCGTTCTCCGTGCCCACAATTGTGTCGAGGATCACTGGATGCCCGCATCACCACATCGACCGATTACCCCCCTCCCTGAGGGTGAAGTTGCGACGGGACCAGCACAGTGCCGCGGGGTGACCGGGCACACATCCCCCGTTAGGTGGACAACATTCGTTCGCTGGTGTGATGCCTCTCACTCTCTGGGCTGACAGGCTCGAGTCACGTCAGTCGGCGTGAGCGTCGAACCTATGGCGCCACATCTCACTGCACCACGCAGATCTCACTGCACCACGAAGGGGAATCGATGAGCACTACAGAGCAGGTCACGGAGCTGATTCCGGACACCGTCGCCCGTCGGATCGTGCTGCCCGAAGGGCACCGGGACAACGACGCGTTGTTCGAGGCCTACCGTTGGCTGCGCGAGAACAACCCGCTCGGCCGCGCCGTGGTGGAGGGGTACGACCCGCTGTGGCTGGTGAGCAAGCATGCCGACATCATGGAGATCGAGCGCCAGCCCGACATCTTCACGAGCGCGGGCGGCGAGGACAAGGGTTCCGTCAACCCGATTCTGGCGAACCAGGCCGGCGACGAGTTCACCAAGAGCATCAACAACGGCAGTCTCCGCATCCTGGAGACCCTCACCTACCTCGATCCGCCGGAGCACACCGAGATCAAGGACATCGCGATCGACTGGTTCCGGCCCACCAACCTCGCGAAGTGGGAAGCCACCATCCGTGACCTTGCCAAGGCGTCCGTCGCCCGGCTCCTCGAGACGGACGGCCGGATCGACTTCGTCAAGGACTTCGCCCTGCACTACCCGCTGCACGTCATCATGAGCCTGTTCGGGGTGCCCGAGGAGGACGAGCCCCGCATGATGGCCCTGACACAGGAATTCTTCGGGACGGCCGACCCCGACGCCGTCCGTGAGGATGTCGAACCGCTGACTCCGGATGCCGCCGCCAAGCAGTGGGTGGCCACGATCCAGGACTTCTACGCATACTTCGAACAGCTGCTCCAGGATCGCCGCGCCAACCCCAAAGACGACCTCGCGACGATCATCTCCCTCGCCCGCGACAAGGACGGTAGGTACTACCCGAACGAGATGGCCTACGGTTGGTTCATCGCCATCGCGACGGCGGGCCACGACACCACCTCGAGCACCCTCGCGGGCGGCATCCTCGAGCTCGGCCGCAACCCGGACCAGCTCGCCAAGGTGAAGGCCGACCTGGCACTCGCTCCGCACCTCGTGAACGAGTCGCTGCGCTGGGCCTCGCCGGTGAAGCACTTCATGCGTCAGGCGACGCAGGATTACACGCTGCGCGGCCGCGACATCAAGAAGGGCGACCGCTTCATGCTGCTGTACCAGTCGGGCAACCGCGACGCCGAGGTCATCCCCGACCCCGATCGCTTCGACATCACCCGCCGGCCCAACAAGCACATCGCCTTCGGCTACGGCCCGCACATGTGCATCGGCCAGCACCTGGCGAAGCTGGAACTGCGGATCATGTTCGAGGAACTGCTCCCCCACATCGAGTCCCTCGCGCTGGTGGACGAGACCAAGATGATCCAGACCAACTTCGTCGGTGGACTCAAGAACATGCCCGTCAAGATCGAGTTCACCGGGTAACACGATGCTCACGTCACACCCCTCACCCACCGTGGTGATCGTCGGGGCCGGGCATGCCGGCGGCACACTCGCCGGCATGCTGCGGCAACAGAAGTTCGACGGCCGCATCGTCCTGTGCGGGGAGGAAACGCATCCGCCGTATCACCGTCCGCCGCTGTCGAAGAAGTACACCGACGACGAGTTCGTGCAATGGCTCAAGCCGGAATCCTTCTACGCCGACAACGCCATCGAAACCCGCCTGGGTGATCCGGTCGTACACATCGACCGGGATGCCCGGACCGCGACGACGGCATCCGGTGCGACCCTCGAGTACACGACGCTCGTCCTCGCCACCGGCGCCGCACCGCGGACCCTGACGCTCCCCGGCAGCGACCTCGACGGTGTCCTGAGCCTGCGCACCCTCGGCGACGCCACACAACTGCGCGAGGCGGTCCACACCGGGTCCTCACTGGCGATCGTCGGCGGTGGGTACGTCGGACTCGAGGTCGCAGCGTCGGCCCGCGCCCGCGGGTGCGAGGTCACGGTCATCGAGCGTGAGGATCGGGTACTGGCACGGGTCGCCAGTCCGGAACTCTCGGCCGCCCTCACCGAGTTCCACCGCGACCGCGGCACTCACATCCTGACGGGGGCCGAGGTCCGGGAGATCACCGGGACAGCCGGTCGCGTCGGTGGAGTCACCCTCGCCGACGGCACCGATATCGCCTGTGACCTGGTGCTGGTGGGCGTCGGCGCGATCCCCAACGACGCACTGGCCCGGGAAGCCGGCATCGACTGCCTCACGGGGATCGTGGTGGACGGGTCTGCGCGCACCAGCGATCCGCATGTCCTCGCCATCGGGGACGTGACCTACCGCCTGCACGACACACTGGGCAAGATGGTGCGTCTGGAGAGCATTCCCAGCGCGGTAGAGCAGGCGAAGCAGGCGGCAGCCGTCATCACGGGCGCGCCCCTGCCACCCCACGAGGTGCCGTGGTTCTGGTCGGATCAGTTCGATCTGAAAATGAAGATGGCCGGGATGGTCGATTCCGCCACCCGGGCAGTCCTGCGCGGGGATCCGTCCGAGTCCTCCTTCGCCCTGTTCCACCTCGACAGCGACGGTGTTCCGGTTGCCGTCGAGACCGTGAACGCCGCAGCCGACTTCATGGCCGGAAAGCGCTTCATCGGCAACCGCACCAAGCTCGACCCCACCGCACTCGCCGATCCCGCGACCTCGCTGCGGGAAGCCGTTCTGTAGAGCATTTCGACTTTCGCCGGCCCTACCGGGCCGGCCCTCAAGACATGGAGTACGTGATGATGGAAGCACTCGCAGCAGTCGCGAGAGAGCCGCACGCCGAATTCACCCTCGAGCCGATCACTATCGAGGGACCGAGGGCCGGCGAGGTCCTCGTCGAGATCGAAGCGGTCGGCATCTGCCACACCGACCTCGCCGCCCGCGACGGCGCCCTCCCGACCGCGCTGCCCGCCGTCTTCGGCCACGAAGGATGCGGCGTCGTACGGGAAGTCGGCCCCGGCGTCACCAAGGTCGCCCCCGGGGACCGCGTGGGCATCACCTTCAACAGCTGTGGGACCTGCCCGTCGTGCACCACGGGGGCACCCTCGTACTGCCACCAGTTCATGCACCTCGCCTACGACGGGGTGCGCGAGGACGGCACGGGACCGCTGTCCACCACCGACGGTGAGCGCCTCACCGGTCTGTTCTTCGGGCAGTCCTCCTTCGCCACCTACAGCCTCGCCTTCGAGCGCAACGTCGTGAAGGTTCCCGACGACGTCCCGGCCGAACTCCTCGCTCCCCTCGGCTGCGGCATCCAGACCGGGGCGGGCGCGGTGATGCGTTCCCTGAACTGCCGGCCCGGATCTGCGGTACTCGTCGCCGGCGCCGGCTCCGTCGGCCTGGCCGCCGTCATGGGTGCCGTCGTGCAGGGCTGCACCACCATCATTGCCGTCGAACCCCATCGATCCCGGCGTGAACTCGCCCTCGAACTGGGCGCCACCCACGTCGTCGATCCTGCCGCCGGCCCACTCGTCGAGCAGGTCCGGGCCATCGTCCCGGCCGGTGTCGACTACGCGATCGACACCTCCGGCGTCCCGGCCGTGATCGAGTCGCTCGTCGGAGCCATGACCTTCCACGGCAAGATCGGCCTCATCGGCGTACCCGCCGACCCGGCGGCCTCCGTGCCGCTGAACATCATCAACTCCCTCGCCATGGGACTCACGATCACGGGGATCATCGAGGGCGACAGTGTCCCCGACGAGTTCATCCCCGAACTGGTCGAGCTCTACAAGGCGGGCAGGTTCCCGCTCGACAAGCTCGTCACCACCTTCCCCTTCGCGAAGATCAACGACGCGATCGAGGCCCAGCACCGGGGCGAGGTGCTCAAGCCCGTGCTCGTGCAGGACTGACCACCCCACCGACACACTTTCGAGAAGGACACCCCGATGACGATCGACTACACCGATCTCTACATCCGCGGCGGATGGGTACGGCCGTCCGGCGATGCGACGATCTCGGTCATCTCGCCGAGCACCGAACAGCGGATCGGCTCGGTGCCGGACGGCACCGAGTCCGACATCGACGATGCGGTCGAGGCCGCCCGCGCGGCGTTCACCGGCCCGGACGGCTGGGCGTCGTGGAGCGCCGCCCGGCGCGCCGAGGTGCTGGGCCGCTTCGCCGACGAACTCGAATCCCGCGCCGAGGACACTGCGACCCGGGTGAGCAGCCAGAACGGCATGCCCATCAGCCTGGCCCGGCAGTTCGAGGGCGGCTTCCCGCCTATCCTGCTCCGCTACTACTCCGAGATGGCGGCGAAACAGGAGGACGAGATTCGTCCCGGCATGCTCGGCGGATCGACCCTCGTCACTCGCTCCCCCATCGGCGTGGTGGGCGCGATCGTGCCGTGGAACGTCCCCCAGGCCATCACGTTCCTCAAGCTCGCTCCGGCGCTCGCCGCCGGCTGCACCGTGGTCCTCAAGCCGTCTCCGGAGACCGTGCTCGATGCCTTCCTGATGGCCGAAGCGGCGATCGCGGCGGGCCTGCCCGCAGGTGTGCTCAACATCGTCCCGGGTGGACGTGAACTCGGCGCCTACCTGGTGGCGCACCCGGGCATCGACAAGGTCTCGTTCACCGGCTCCACCGCCGCCGGCCGGGCAATCGGTCGCACGTGCGGTGAACTGCTCCGCCCCGTCACTCTCGAGCTCGGCGGCAAGTCCGCCGCCGTGGTCCTCGACGACGCCGACCTCGCCGCGAACATCGAATCCTTCTATGCGGCGACTCTGCTCAACAACGGCCAGATCTGCTGGCTCGGCACCCGCGTCCTGGCGCCGCGTTCACGCTACGACGAGATCGTCGACACCATCACCGATCTCGCGAAGGGCCTGTCGGTCGGAGACCCGCTCTCCGACACCACCCAGATGGGACCGCTGGTCTCGGCCCGTCAACGCGACCGCGTCGAGGGCTACATCGAGAAGGGCAAGTCGGACGGCGGGCGGATCACCACCGGCGGCAAGCGTCCCGCCGGGGCAGATCACGGCTGGTTCGTCGAGCCCACCATCTTCGCCGACGTCCAGACCGGGCACACCATCGCGCAGGAGGAGATCTTCGGCCCGGTGCTGTCGGTCATCCCCTACACCGACGAGGCCGAGGCCGTGGCCATCGCCAACCACTCGGACTACGGCCTCGGGGGTTCGGTCTGGACCGCAGACCCCGAACGCGGTGCACGCTTCGCCCGCAACATCGCCAGCGGCACGGTCGGTATCAACGGCTACGCCAACGATCCGACCGCCCCCTTCGGCGGCATCAAGAACAGCGGACTCGGACGGGAACTCGGACCCGAAGGACTGGCAAGCTACCAACAACTCAAGAGCATCTACCTCGACGTGCGATGACCCCGGCGTGGGCGCGGCCGCATGCACAAGCATGCAGCCGCGCCCGCGGCGGTAGGTGCCAGGAAAGGAGACACAATGACGAAAGATGAAGTCGCGCTGCTCGACTTCGCGGTGCAGTGGGCACCCTACGACGGCGGCGACGAGCACATCCTTCCCGAGTTCGGACTCGTCCCCACCGACTTCTACCACCGATTGCGGTGTCTCCTCGACGCGCAACCGAAGATCGACGCCGGGACGCGGCGCCGTCTGAAGAGCCTTTGCACACGCAAACTCGGCTATCCCACGGTCGTCCAGCAGAAGTCGACGTCGCCCAACCGAGGACGGTGAAATACGCGGTCGTGGCGGATGCCGCGTTCCCGGGTTCACGCATCGTCCGGAGTCGTGGACGGGTTCGGGCTCTCCAGCAATCGGTCCAGGTAGAGAGCCGTTGCGGGACTGAGACCGTGGGCGCTGCGCTCCTGCGCGATGCGGTGCAGAAGGACGCTTACAGCGGACCCCGCATCCAGTAAGGGCTGGACGATACTGACCCCGGCGCATTGCTCGAGCACCGGAAGAACCACGCGCTCCGCCTCACGGTCCGACCCGGCAGTGGCGAGGCACTCGGTCAGCAACACGCGCGCATAGAGGGATGCTCTCGGCCGCCAGGTGGCGTCGATCGACTCTGCAAGCACTCGAGCTCTGTCACAGGCCTGCGTCCGGGCGCTGGCCGAGCCGGCAACAAGGAGCCGGATGACCGATTCCTCTGTGATCTCAGTGGTAACCCGACTGATACCGTCCAGCGGTTCTTGCGGGAGCTGCCGAGGAAAGCTGTCCGGGCTGAAATGCCCGGATCCGATTCCCAGGCGAATGCGCTCGTTCACGAGGTGCGCCGACAGGCGCGGAAGTTGCAATGTACGTGCCAGCTGTTCGCCTTCGTTCAATCGCTCGGCAGCAGCGTCGTACCGGCCGAGCCGGTGCTTCAGGCGCGCACCGACGACGTAGGTGGACAGCATGAAATCGACCGTTCCGCCTTCGGCCCCGAGACTGTGGCTCTGGTCGAGGAATCGCTCGGCCTCGGCAAGGTTCCCCTGCTCGTACAGCAGGTCTCCGAGCAGGGCCCCGGTGAGCCGGGAGCCGTAGGACAGTTCCACTCCCCGCTCGGTTGCCAGCTGCATGGCATGACGGAAACTGGCCTCGGCATCGCCGAGATCGAGTTGTTCTCGTGCGGCCAGCCCGTCGAGGCAGTACCCGTAGATGACGCTGAAGGGCCCGGAAGATCGCCGATGGTATGGACGTACCCATTGCTGCCAGCGCCGGGCCTCGGCAAAGTCGAACCGATGGATCGATCGAAACGACGCGACGTCAGCGGTGCCGCACAGGACCCAGGGGCGGAGCCGGTCGGCACGGGCGGTGCAGGCCTCGACCGCCGCATCCATCCCGTCGAGCCGGTCGTCGAAGGCGTTGACCGTGGCCCGGATGAGCGCTGCTTCGGCTCGGATGTCAGCTTCGTCTGCGGTTGCCGACGGCAGAGCTGCCGCGATGTTGCCGAGCGCCTCGGCGGCGGCAACGCGATGATGCAGGATGGCATGCGCCCAGGCCAGCGTGGTCTGTAGGCGCAGCCGGCGCGCGCTGGACGTGCCGGGGAGCTTCGCGGCCAGGCCGAGCAGGGTGCTCATCTGTGAGTGCTCGAGCAGTGGTATCGCCTCGTGTTCGACGGCATCGATCGCGTCGTCGTCGCTGCCGGCGACGAGGAAGTGATCCACAGCCGGGCTGAGTAGGTGCTGTTCGAGAAACCACTCGGCGGCGGTGTGATGCAACTCGATCAGGCGTTCCGGATCGTCACGCTCGAGCCGGCGGCGCAGGAACTCGGCGAACAGGTGGTGGTAGCGGAACCACTGTCCCTCCTCGTCGAGACGCGTGAGGAACAGGTTCCGCGCCTCGATGTCTTCGAGCACCGCCTGGGTATGCCCACGGCCGGTCAGGGCGGTGGCGAGAGCAGCGCACGTGCGCTCGGTGATCGACGTGGCGAGCAGGAAGTCGAGCAGATCCGGCTCCAGGGTATCGAGGACGTTCTCGGCGAGGTACTCGCCGAGAGCCCGGTGCCGGCCGGACAGATGACGGATCGCCGTGCGCGGATCGTGGTGTTCGCGCAGGGTCAGGGAGGCCAATTGCAGCGCCGCCACCCACCCGTCGGTCGATTCCTCCAGATCGACGACCTCCTCCTCGTCGAGCTGCACATCCGTGGCGCCGGTGAGCAGTTCCCGGGACTCGCCGAGGTCGAAGCGTAATGCGGCCGAGTCGATTTCGATCAGTTCGTTGCGCACGCGCAGGCCGCTCAACGGCAGACCCTGCCGGGTCCGGCTGGTGACGACCAGCTGCAGGTGGTGGCAGCCGTGTTCGAGCAGGAACCGGGCGATGGACCGGCTGGCCGGGTTGGTCACCCGGTGCCAGTCGTCGAGGACCACCGCGATGTGCTGCCCACCCGCATGCGTCCGGTTGATCAGGGTGGTCAGCACGAACCGCTCGGCGCCGCCCCCGTGTCCTTCCAGCGCCCGGGTCAACTCGGTGCCCAACCCGGGCAGGGTCACCGTGATCGCATCGACGAGATGCGCGAGAAACCACGCCGGGGTGTTGTCGTCCTCGTCGATGGTCAGCCAGGCGGTCGTGCCGCCGGTGCGCTCGAGCATCTGCACGTACTGGGTGGCCAGGGCGGTCTTTCCGTATCCGGCCGGACCATGAATCAAGATCAACCGGGGTCGGGTCGCGGTCCCGAGCCTGCCGAGCAGCCGGGTGCGCGGCACCATCGCGTGAGCCGTGACCGGGGGGCGGTACTTGGTGGTCACGGCGGGCGGAGGGACGGGCCCGGACGCCCCGGCCGACGGCTCGAGGCGCAGGTACGCCGCGGTCCCCGCAGGGTCACGGTTTTCCCGCTGTGGTGGGCTCTCCTCGTCCCCCGCCAGCGGCAGCGGCAGGTCGGCAACGTGGTATCCCAGATCCGTCCCGGCCCGGCGCAGCGCCTCCCCCAGCGCCGCCGCCGTGCCGAAGCGGTCGGCGGGGTCGCGGGCCATCGCCTGCTCGATCACCACCCGGACGCCCTCCGGGACCTCGTGTGCGCGCAGATCGGGGATCGGTTCGGTGCTGATCCGCAACAACTGCTCCACCAGTTCCTCCCCGCGGCGCCGAGCGAAGGCGGGGCGGCCGGCCAGCGCGGTGAACAAGGTGGCGCCGAGTCCGTAGACGTCCGAGGCGACCGAGGGTGAGCGTCCGTGCAACACCTCCGGCGCGGTGTAGGCGGGGGAACCCACCACCAAGCCTCGGGTGGTGTCCTGCCGGTCCGCCAGTCGGGCGATCCCGAAATCGGCGAGTTGCGGTTCGCCGTACTCGGAGAGCAAGATGTTCGCCGGTTTGATGTCCCGGTGCAGCACCCCGGCCCGATGCGCCGTCTCCAAAGCTCCGGCCATCTTGATCCCGATGTCGAGCACCTCGGGAACCGTGCGCGCCCCGCGCCGGGTGATCCACGCGTCGAGCGAGTCGCGGCGGTGGAACGGCATCACGATGTAGGGACGTCCGGTATGGGTGACGCCGGCCTCGAGCACGTGCACGATGTTCGGATGCCCCGACAGCCGGCCCATCGCCTGCTGCTCACGCAGGAAGCGAATGCGATCGGCCTCATCGGGGTTCGAGCTCAAGACCTTGATCGCCACTACCCGGTCCAGGGCGGGTTGACGGCAACGGTAGATGATGCCGAAACCGCCCCGGCCCAGCACCCGAGGCTCGTCGAAACCGACAGCAGCCAGCTCGTTGGCTATCTCTCTCTCGAACTGGTTCGAGGGATGCTCGACGGCTTCGTCCGACACGGTTGGTCCTCACCGACTGTTACGCCACTGACTGTCTCCGGTCGGATCATGGTTGCACATGGCTCTACCTGGGTTTGGTTCCTCATTCTAGCCTTACCGGCACAGACTCAGGCGGGAGTCGAGACCGCCATGAGTGCGGGCTTCGGAGCAGGCCGGTCCCGCACTCACGGCGCCACATTTCACGTGTTTCGAGCATGTGCGTCCGGCGCGCGAGGGCAATAGCCACACCGGCTACTGCCGCCCGGACCGAGGCGGGGTGGAGTTCGGGCCGGAATCGGTTGACGGGACCTGTGACGCTGAGCGCGGCGATCGCGCGGTTGCCGGATTCCAGCACGGGCACCTCGATTTCGTTGTGCCGCAGAACCATCGGTGAATACATGCCGCCCGGCACGAGTCCGGTCACCGAGGGCCCCGAGCAGCGGAAGACCGAAATCGGTAATCCCTTGTTCCTGGAGCGGGAGCCGGGACCGCGCGGCATCCCCGCCCTGGCACTCGCGTCGGATTCCTCGATGCCGGAAGGAGTTACCCCGCCCGAAGATAGCGGGAGACCGCTTCGGCTCGGTTGGCGGCACCGAGTTTGCGCAGAATGTGCCTCACGTGGGCCTTGACTGTGGCCTCCGAGATGAACAGCCGGTTCGCGATGCGGGCATTCGAGTCACCCTCGGCCATGTGCGCAAGGACCTCGAGCTCCCGCCGGGTCAGCAGGTCCACATTCCCCACAGGGTGGCCGGACTGCATCGGGTGGCGATATCCCGGAAGCGCAACGACCGAATCGTTCGCCGACTCTTCGTTGGAAGCGATCATTTCGTCCAGCATGTCCGGCGAGGCATCCATGACGGCGGTGACCTGCTGCCGGATCGTCCGGAGGCGTTCCTGATAGTAGAGACGTTCCAGGGCATAGCCGAGACATTCCGAGAACGTGCGGACAAGCGTCCGATCGAACTCGCCGACCTCCCGGCCGTCGCTCGGGCTGTCGGCGTGGACGAAGCCGAACACTCCGGAGCCGACCATGATGGGAGCGGCGACGTAGGAGGAAGTGCTCGTGACCTGCTTGAAGCCCGGGTCCACGCGGTCGTCTGCCTGCGCCCGGGGAACCAGCACCGGCGAACGGCGCCGCACGATCTCGCTTTCGATGAGCCGGTGGCCCAGCGTCCGGCTCCGACTGCCGACCGCCAGGATCTCGGCAGCGAGCGCCGAATCGTTCCGCACGTAGCACGACTTCGCCACCCAGCGGTTGCCCTCGACCCGGGACAACATGCACCGCCGATAACCCAACTCGCCGACATGGGTCGGGGCGAGCCGGACAAGCTCGGCTACCGACCCGACGGTCCGCAGCGCATCGAGCGCCCGCCCGACTCCGGCGATCGCCTCCGATCGCTGTGCCAACTCGGCTTGGCGCAGCATCACCCGCGCGTGACCGACCTGCTGGGACAACCCGAGCAGACGAGCGATCTCCGCGCCGGGCGCTGTTTCACCGAGCCTGCGCGTGAGGGCCTCCTCGACGACCTCGAGGGCGAAATCTGCCTCGTCGAGGTCGGCCGGAGTGCGCGAATCGGCCGGGGCGTTCCGCCCCAGGAGCTCATGGGCAAGTGCCAGCACACCCCGGGCCCGCTCCAACTCCTCACCGACACTCCCGACGGGGCGTAGCGCAGGCGAAGAAGCGCGGTCGGCCGCGGCCGACCGAAAGGGCATCGTCGGTACCACGTATTCGGTGCTCCTTCCCGGCCTCATTGCCAGAGCAGATAAGGGAAATGTTAGCAATTCATGCATGCATGTCTCAATACCCCGGATTTTCTGAAGGAATCCGATCGGCGTAGTTCGGTCAGGCCCGGGCTGGTGGCGTTTCTCGCTCGCCCGTGCCGACCGCGCGCAGGAGTCCGTCCGCCGATGCGCTCGACCACGGGGCGAGACATGGATGCATGATTCTGAATCTTCCTCCTGTCCGTCCAACGATAGGCGTGGCGAGGCGCTCTTCCTCTTTCGGCGCAGGTGGTCGCCGAGGCCGAGTCAGCCGTTGGGATGAGAAACGTGCGCCCAGGGAGTGATGTGCATCACCCCGCCCGGGATCGAAGATTATCGGGACTCGAGTGATCGGCGTCACGCGACGGACGGCCGGACCGCGACGTCTCCGCGACATTGCTGCCACCCATCGGAGGAAAACTGTGACCACCATCGAGGCCATTACGGGTCCCACCCGACCCGTACCGGACGAAATCGCCCGCCGGATAGTTCTCCCCGAGGGCCACCGAGACGAGACGGCCCTGTTCGCGGCCTACAAGTGGCTGCGGGAGAACAACCCGCTCGCCCAGGTACACGTCGAAGGCTACGACCCGCTGTGGCTGGTGACCAAACACGCCGACATCCTGGAGATCGAGCGCCAGCCGGAACTCTTCTGCAACGGCGGAGGGTCCGACCCCGGCACCCACAACCCCATCCTGACCAACCAGGCCGGCGACGCGTTCACCAAGAGCCTCACCGGCGGGAGCCTGCGCATCCTCGACGCCCTGCCCTATCTCGATCCGCCGGAGCACACCGCGGTCAAGGACGTCGCTAGCGACTGGTTCCGGCCCGCCAACCTCAAGCGCTGGGAGGATCGCATCCGGGCGCTGGCCACGGAGGCAATCGCACGGAGGCTGCGCCCCGGGGGGAACGAACTCGATCTCGTCAAGGATTTCGCGATCTTCTATCCGCTGCACGTCGTCATGACCCTCTTCGGCGTTCCCGAAGAGGACGAGCCGCGCATGATGGCTCTGACCCAGGAGTTCTTCGGCACGGCCGATCCGGACGAGGTCCGCGCCGACGTCGAACCCCTCAGCCCGGAGGCCGCGGCCAAGCAGTGGGCCGCCGCCATTGCCGACTTCTTCGCGTACTTCGACGTACTGGTGGAGGATCGCCGCGCCAACCCACGCGAGGACCTCGCCTCGATCATCGCCAACGCGCGACAGGCCGACGGCGAGTACTGGCCCAAGCAGTTCGCCTACAGCTGGTTCGTGACGATCGCGACCGCCGGGCACGACACGACCACCTCCACCCTGGCCGGCACCCTCGAAGCACTCGCCCACCACCCCGATCAGCTCGCCGCGGTCCAGCAGGATCCCACCCTCATCGGAGACCTGATCAACGAGGGCCTGCGCTGGTGCTCCCCGGTGAAGCACTTCATGCGCCAGGCCACCGAGGACTACGAGCTGCGCGGTCGACACATCAAAGCCGGTGACCGGCTGATGCTGCTCTACCAGTCCGGCAACCGCGACACCGACGTCTTCGACGCCCCGGACGAATTCCGCATCACCCGCAAGCCCAACCGGCACATGGCCTTCGGATACGGCCCGCACATGTGCACCGGTCAGCACCTGGCCAAGCAGGAGTTGCGGATCATGTTCGAGGAGTTGCTGCCGCGCATCCGCTCGATCGAGATCACCGGGGAACGCAAGGTGACCCAGACCAACTTTGTCGGCGGGCTGAAGAGCCTGCCGGTCCGGCTGGAGCTCGCGTGACCACCGCTCCCCCCGGCGCCGCCCGGGGTGTGGTGGTCGTCGGTGCCGGGCATGCCGCGGCCTCACTCGTGGGCCTGCTCCGGCAGGAGGGGCACACCGGCAAGATCACGATGCTCGGTGAGGAACTCGACTACCCGTACCACCGGCCGCCGCTGTCGAAGAAGTTCGCCGAGGGTGACCTCGAGCAGTGGCTGCGCCCCCCGGAGTTCTACCGCGAGCAGGAGGTCACGGTGCGTCTCGGGGAACAGGTCACCGAAATCGACCGCGGGGCCGGACAGGTCATCACGGCCTCCGGCGAGCGGATCGGGTACGACGTGCTGGTCCTCGCCACCGGCTCCCGCCCCCGCCCCCTGCCGGTCGCGGGAGCGGAGCTGGCCGGGGTCGGCGCGCTTCGCACCCTCGGCGACGCCCGAGCCCTGCGCAAGTGGGTCACGGAAGGCCGCACCCTCGCCATCATCGGCGGCGGCTACATCGGCCTCGAAGTGGCGGCAGTCGTTCGCTCCGCCGGCGCAGACGCGGTGATCCTCGAACGCGAGGACCGGGTCCTGGCCCGGGTCGCGAGCCCCGAACTGTCGACGATCCTCACCGCGCGGCACACCGCACAGGGCACGGTCGTGCGGACCGGTGTCGGGGTCGTCGGGCTCGAGGGCACCGAGGGGCAGGTGCAACGCGTCGTCCTCGACGACGGGGAGACGATCGACTGCACCGCAGCGCTGATCGGGATCGGCGCCCTGCCGTGCGACGAGTTGGCCGCAGCCTGCGACCTGGAGCGCGGCCCGGCCGGTGGCATCGTCGTCGACGAGTTCGCTCGCACAAGCGATCCCGCGATCCTCGCCATCGGCGACGTGACCTGCCGGCGTGTGCCCGGACTCGACAGCATCGGGCGACTCGAGAGCATCCCGAGCGCGACCGAACAATCCCGGCAGGCGGTAGCCGCGATCCTCGGCACACCGTCGCCGCAGCCCGAGACGCCGTGGTTCTGGTCCGACCAGTTCGACCTGAAGCTGAAGATCGCCGGCGTCGTGCGACCTGGGGCCGACATCGTCTGCCGCGGGAACCCCGAGTCGGGGCGCTTCGCTCTCTTCCACCTACGCGACGGAATCCCCCTCGCGGTCGAGTCCGCCAATGCCGCACCGGAATTCATGGCCGGAAAGAAGTGGATCGGCGCCGGCACACCTGTCGATCCCGGCCGACTGGCCGATCCCGGTGTCGCCCTGCGCGACGCCGTCCACTGACGCCATCGCGCCGGCCTGCGACGTACCACCCCACCTGCACGATCCGAGGAATACCATGCCCAAGATCACCTATCTCGTCCCCGACGGAACCGCCCACATCGTCGATGTCCCAGTGGGACAGAGCATCATGGACGGGTCGGTTCGCAACAACCTGCCCGGCATCGTCGCCGAGTGCGGCGGCAGCTGCTCCTGCGCGACCTGCCACGTACACGTCGACCCCGAGTACGCCGAGCTGTTCGACGCGGCCACCGACGAAGAACGCGACCTGCTCGAGTACGCCGAGGATGTCGACGAGCGCTCCCGGTTGTCATGCCAACTCATCGTCAACGCCGCGTGCGAGGGCGCCCGAGTGGTCGTGCCCGATTCCAACGGCTGACCCGGCGCCGGACCCCACCTGCGGGGCCACCCCCTTTCCTCACCCCATTTCCGGGACCGCGCTACAAAGGAGCCGCACCCCATGACCGCACTCACCGGCACGACCGACTATCAGCAGTTCTACATCGACGGAAGCTGGGCCGACCCGTCATCGTCGCGCACCGTCGAGGTGCGGGCCGCGGCCACCGAGGAACGCCTCGGCAGCGTCCCGGAAGCGAGCGAACGGGACATCGACGACGCCGTCGCCGCCGCCCGCCGGGCATTCGACGACCCTCGGGGCTGGTCCCGCTGGGATCCGGCGCGCCGCCGCGAGGCGCTCGAGCGTTTCGCCGTGGCACTGGAGAAGCGCGCCCCCGAAACCGCGACCCGCGTGAGCTCGCAGAACGGTATGCCGATCTGGCTCGCTCAGCAGTTCGAGGGCGGGTTCCCGGCCCTGCTGCTGCGCTACTACTCCGGCCTGGTCGCCGACACCCCCCAGGAGGAGACCCGGCAGGGCATGCTCGGCGGGAAGGCGCGCGTGATCCGTGAGCCGATCGGCGTGGTCGGCGCGATCGTCCCGTGGAACGTCCCGCAGGGAATCACGTTCCTCAAGCTCGCCCCCGCCCTCGCCGCCGGATGCACGGTCGTGCTCAAACCTGCTCCAGAGACGGTCCTCGACGCCATGCTGATGGCCGAGGCAGCCGCCGAGGCACAGCTGCCGGCAGGCGTACTGAACGTCGTGCCCGGTGGAGGCGAGATCGGGGCCTACCTGGTAGCCCATCCGCAGGTGGACAAGGTCTCGTTCACCGGATCGACGGCGGCCGGCCGGACGATCGCCGAGACATGCGGGCGCCTGCTGCGCCCGGTGACCCTCGAGCTCGGCGGCAAGTCCGCCGCGATCGTCCTCGACGACGCCGACCTGGCCTCGACGATCGAGAGCTTCTTCGCCTCGACACTTCTCAACAACGGTCAGATCTGCTGGCTCTCGACCCGCGTACTGGCCCCCCGATCGCGATACGCCGAGGTCGTCGACACCGTCAGCGGGCTCGTGTCCTCCCTGCGGATCGGTGATCCTCTGGCCGAGACCACTCAGATCGGTCCGCTGGTGTCCGCACGGCAGCGCGATCGGGTCGAGTCCTACATCGCCAAGGGGAAGGCCGAAGGGGCCCGGCTGACCGCCGGCGGCGGCCGGCCGGCGGGCCTCGACCACGGCTGGTACGTGCAGCCGACCGTGTTCGCCGAGGTCGACAACAACCACACCATCGCCCAGGAGGAGATCTTCGGGCCGGTCCTGTCGGTGATCCCGTACACCGACGAGGACGAGGCGGTTGCCATCGCCAACGCCTCGGACTACGGCCTGGGCGGCAGCGTCTGGACCACAGACCCGGAGCGCGGCGAGGCCGTCGCCCGCCGGGTGCGCACCGGCAGCATCGGCATCAACGCCTACGTCAACGACCCCGTCGCCCCCTTCGGCGGAATCAAGGCCAGCGGCATCGGCCGTGAACTCGGACCCGAGGCCCTGCACAGCTACCAGGTCCTCAAGACCATCTATCTCGACGCCTCGGCCGCGCAGGCCTGAGCAGAACCCGTCTCACCGACCCACACCCGAGGAGTCCTCATGAAAAGCCGCGGCGCCGTTCTCCGCCAAGCCCCTGGCAAGTTCGAAATCGTCGACCTCGTCGTCGACGAACCCCGACAGAACGAGATCCGAGTCAGGATGGTCGCCTCAGGGCTGTGCCACTCCGACGACCACATGGCCACCGGTGACCTCCCCGTCGCCGTCTACCCGGTCTGCGGTGGACACGAGGGCGCCGGCATCGTCGAGTCGGTCGGCCCGAACACCTCCGGCTTCGAACCGGGAGACAAGGTCATCTTCTCGTTCCTGCCGGCCTGCGGAAAATGCCGCTGGTGCTCCACCGGGCACCAGAACCTCTGCGACCTCGGCGCCAACGTCCTGGTCGGCTCGCGCTGGGACGACCCGACGAGCTTCCGACTGCAGCTCGAGGACGGCACCCCCGTCGCCCAGGCACTCGGCATCTCCACCTTCTCCGAATACACGACGGTCGCCGTCGACTCCGCCATCAAAGTCCCGGCGGACACCCCGCTGGAAAAGGCGTGCCTGCTCGGCTGCGCAGTCGGGACCGGCTGGGGCTCGGCGGTCAACACCGGCAAGGTGCAACCCGGCGACACCGTGCTGATCCTCGGTGTCGGCGGCATCGGCGCGAACGCCGTCCAGGGTGCCGTGCATGCCGGTGCGGCACGGGTGATCGTGGTCGACCCCGTCGCCTTCAAGCGGGACACGGCGCTCTCTCTGGGTGCCACGCACGCGGTCGCCACCGTCGAGGAGGCCATCGAGATCGCGAAGAGCTTCACCAACGGCCAGGGCGCCGACGTCGCGATCGTCACCGTCGGCGTCATCACCGGCGACCACATCGCGCAGGCATTCGCCGGTATTCGCAAGCAGGGCACGGTCGTCGTCACCGCGCTCGGCAACGCCGCCGCCGTCGGCATCCCGGTACCGATCCTCGAATTGATCCTCTACGAGAAGAAGATCAAGGGTTCGCTGTTCGGCTCGTCGAGCCCGCGCGCAGACATCCCCAAGCTGCTCGACCTCTACCAGGCCGGCTACCTGAAGCTCGACGAGTTGATCACCACCGAGTACGCCCTCGACGACATCAACCAGGGATACGACGACATGCGTGCCGGCACCAACATCCGCGGTGTCATCCGGTTCTAGCGACCGCCCGACTGCACCGATCCGGCCCCTCGGATCCCCTCCCGCACCAACCTCGGCCCAATCCCAGAGAGGCACCGATGACCGTCACAGACGACCCGACGACCCAACTACCGACACCCCACGGACCGTTCGTCGAGGACGATCGTGAAGCACACAGCTTCCGTGTCCACCGCTCCACCATGACCTCACCGGAGGTCCATGCGATGGAACTCGAGCGGGTCTTCGCGCACAGCTGGCTCTACGTCGGCCACGAGTCGGAAATCCGCAAGAAGGGCGACTACGTGCGCCGCCCCGTCGGCGGACGCCAGGTTTTCATGGTCCGCGGACGATCGGGGCAGGTGAACGTCTTCCACAACACCTGCACCCACCGCGGCGCAATGGTCTGCCGCGCCGAACGTGGCAACGCGAAGATCTTCTCGTGCTTCTACCATGCCTGGTCGTTCAACACCGACGGCGAACTGGTGGGCATCCCGGACCGCCAGGCGTACGGCGACGACCTCGACTTCGGCAAACTCGGGCTCCGGCCCGCCGCCAAGGTCGACAGCTACCGCGGCTTCGTCTTCCTCTCCTACGATCCCGACATCGTGCCCCTGGTCGACTACCTGGCGGGCGCCACGGAGTACCTCGACCTCGTCGTCGACGCGGTCGAGGACGCGGAAATCATCTCCGGAACCAACGAGTACGCGATCAATGCCAACTGGAAACTCCTGGCGGAGAACAGCATCGACGGCTACCACGCGGTCAGCACCCACGACACCTACTTCAAGTACCTGGTAGCGCTGGGCACCGACCTCGCGGGTGGGGTCCAGGGCACGGCGAAGGCCCTGGGCAACGGGCACGCGGTACTCGAATACACCGCACCGTGGGGCCGACCGGTGGCGAAGTGGGAGCCACTGTTCGGTGAGGGCGCGCGCGAGGAGATCGGCCGGCTGCGCGCCGAACTCGTGGCCAAGCACGGCGAAGAGCGCGCCTCGCGCATGGCCGACGTCAACCGCAACCTGTTGATCTACCCGAACCTGGTGATCAACGACATCATGGCAGTTACCGTACGCACGTTCATGCCTGTCTCCGCGGACCGGATGGAGATCACCGCCTGGGAGCTCGCTCCGAGTCAGGAGCAACCCCAGCTGCGGCAGCGCCGTCTCGACAGCTTCCTCACCTTCCTGGGCCCCGGTGGCTTCGCCACCCCGGACGACATCGAAGCCCTCGAGTCCTGCCAGCAAGGCTTCCACAGCGGCGGAGTGGAGTGGAACGACATCTCACGCGGCATGGCGCGCACGCCCGAGGCCAACGACGAAGAGCAGATGCGTGCCTTCTGGCGACGCTGGAACGAGCAGATGATCGGAGAGGCCCGATGACCACCACCGCACCCGAGACTCCGAAGGCCGCGCCGGCGCCGTCCCCGCAGGTCGACGACCTTCGTCAGGTCACCCGCAGCCGAGTCGAGGACCTGCTCTACCTCGAGGCCGAACTGCTCGACGACTGGGACCTCGACACCTGGATCACCCTCTACACCGACGACTGCCGCTACGTCGTGCCCTGCAACGACACCCCCGACGCCGACCCGGCCCGGGACCTGGTGCTCGTCGACGACGACCACCTGCGTCTGTCCTGCCGCGTGGAGCGACTCAATTCCCGCCGGGCACACCGGGAATACCCGCACTCGGCCACCAGCCACCAGGTGTCCAACGTGCGGCTGCGCCCGGTCGTCGACGGCACCGACGGTGCGGCCGAGCTTCCGGTGGTCGCCGAGTTCGTCGTCTGGCGCTTCCGCGGCGAACGCTCCTACACCTACGCCGGCCGCTACCACTATCGACTGCGCGTCGTCGACGGGCACCTGCGGATCGCGTCGAAGCGGTGCGTGCTGCGCATGGGAAGCCTGCGCCAGGTGTCCGACGTCGCGATCATCCTGTGAACGCCGAACTGGACGGGGCACCGTTGCGGGGCCGCACCGTGATCGTCACGGGAGGAGCGACCGGCATCGGTCTCGCGATCACCCGCAGGTTGCTCGCCGACGGCGCGTCGTTGCTCGTCGCTGCCCGTGACGAGGACGAACTCCATCGCGGGCTCGGGGCGCTGAGCGCACCCCCCGGCGTTCCCGAGCCCGCGGGATTCGTCGGTGATCTGGCGCTCCCGGGCGCCGCGGACTCGATGCTCACCGCGGCAACGGACGCGTTCGGCCCGGTGTACGGACTCGTCAACAACGCCGGCGGGGGCGTCATCGCGCCGACGCTCCAGCATACCGAGCAGACGCTGAAGTCGACCATCGACAACAACCTGTGGACCACGCTGCGGGCCAGCATGGCGTTGCTCCCCCATCTCGTCGACAACGGCGGAGGACGCATCGTCAACATCGGCGCCGAGTCCGTGCGCAACGGCCTCACCGCCCACGCGGTCTACAACGCCGCCAAAGGCGGGGTGCACGCGTTCGCCGTCGGATTGGCGCGCGAGTTCGCACCCGCAGGCATCACCGTGAACACCGTGGCGCCGGCCTACACCCTGACCGCGGAGCTGGCCGCCGCGATCGAAGGAGACCGCCTCCCCGACGTTCTACGGCCGGTCGTCGAGGACGCGGTGCGACTCATTCCGATGGGCCGCCCCGCTGTTCCCGACGAAGTCGCCGGGGCCGTCGCCTATCTCCTTCGCCCGGAATCCGGCTTCGTTACCGGACAGGTGATCAGTGTGAACGGCGGCAGCAGCATGGGCTGACACGTCGCCGCGCCACAGACCGACCGATCCCACATCCAGGGTGCAGACCCGGAAAGGTGAGCCATGACCGGCGTATCCCACGTCGACGACACATCCCGTGTCTCGGGTACATCTGATCCTGAACAACTTTCGACCCACGGCCGGGCAACCGAGCTCTACCGGTCGGCACGCGATCTGCTCCAGGATCTCGGCCGCGACTACCGCAAGGCGGTCGACGAGTTCACCTGGCCGGATCTCGGGGAGCGGTTCAACTGGGCCGTGGACTGGTTCGATGCGATCGCACGGGGCAACGACCGGGTGGCCCTGTGGATCGTGGAAGAGAACGGCGCCGAGGCGAAGTACACCTTCGACGAACTCGCACGCCGGTCCGATCAGGTCGCCGCCCATCTGGCCGCCCACGGAGTGGCCCGGGCAGACAGAGTCGTCCTCATGCTGAACAACCAGGTCGAACTCTGGGAGGCCATGCTCGCGGTCATGAAGCTCGGTGCGGTCATCATGCCCACGACCACCGCGCTCGGCCCGGTGGATCTGGCCGATCGCATCGACCGGGGCGGTGCCCGGCACGTCATCGCCAACATCGCCGACACCACCAAGTTCGACGAGATCGAGGGCAAGTACACGCGTTTCGTGGTCGGCGACGCGCATGAGGCACCTGCCGGCTGGGTGAGCTTCGCCGACGCATACGCGCTGGACGTTCCCCGTGCAACGCACCCCGGCACCGCTCCGCACGACCCCCAGCTGCTGTACTTCACCTCCGGCACCACGAGCCGGCCCAAACTCGTCGAGCACACGCAGGTGTCCTACCCCCTCGGGCACCTCGCAACCTCGTTCTGGGTCGGAGCCGCACCCGGGGACGTACACCTGAACATCAGCTCGCCGGGCTGGGCGAAGCACGCCTGGAGTTGCTTCTTCGCCCCGTGGATCGCCGAAGCGACGATCTTCGTCTACAACTATTCCCGCTTCGATGCCGCCACGTTGCTCGAACAGATCCGCCGGGCCGGCGTGACCACGTTCTGTGCCCCACCGACGGTGTGGCGAATGCTGATCAACGCCGACCTCTCCGGCGGCCCCGCGCAGCTGCGTGAGCTGCTTTCCGCGGGAGAACCGCTGAACCCCGAAGTCATGGATCAAGTGCGGCGGCAATGGGGATTGACGGTCCGCGACGGGTTCGGCCAGACCGAGCTGCCATTGGCTGTCGGGAACGTACCCGGCATGCCGGTCAAGCCCGGATCGATGGGTCTGCCGTTGCCCGGTGTTCCGGTCGTGCTGGTCGATCCGGTGACCGGCGCGCGGGTCGACGGTGTCGGAGAGGGCGAGCTCTGCGTCGATCTGACAGCGCGGCCGATAAGCCTGATGACCGGCTACCTGGGCGATCCCGAACGCAACGCCGAGGCGATGGCAGGAGGCTTCTACCACACCGGCGACGTCGCTTCCCGGGACGCGGACGGCTACATCTTCTACGTCGGGCGCACGGACGACGTGTTCAAGGCCAGTGACTACAAGATCTCGCCGTTCGAGCTGGAAAGCGTGCTGATCGAGCATCCGGCGGTCGCCGAGGCCGCGGTCGTGCCGGCCCCCGACGAAGTCCGGCTGGCCGTGCCCAAGGCCTATGTCAGCCTAGCGCCGGGTCACGAGCCGACGCGGGCGACGGCACTGGCCATCCTGCGGCACGCCCGCGAGAACCTCGCGCCGTACCAGCGCGTACGCCGCCTGGAGTTCGCCGACCTGCCGAAGACCATCTCCGGCAAGATCCGCCGCGTGGAACTGCGTGGCCGCGAAGAATCCGGCGTCGCCGGTGCCGGTGAATGGCGCGACGACCAGTTCCCCGAATTACGGCCCTGAGTCGTGTACCCCGGGGCTGCACCTGCCCCGGGGTACACGAACATCCCTGAGCGAGTCCTGGTTCCGTCGCAGGCGCCGGGACCGAAGCACATTGTGATGGTGCGTGGTTGCGAACGAGCACAGGTATGCCTACGCGAGACAGGGGATGGATCGCCGGACAGCAGTACGTAGTGCCGGCCTCGCCGAGACGGAGCTTTCCTCGGTGCTGGGATGGAGTGTGGCCGCTCTGCACCCGGATATCCGGATGAAACGAGGGTCGGTACCGGGAGTGGTCGCGGTGGCGTGCAGGTTCTGCCAGACCTGACAGCGGCACGGCAACCCCGACTCGCACCACACCCGGCCCCTGCACCTGAGTGCCCCGGTGGAACAGCCACCTCGGCCACGGACGCTCGTCGACGGCCGCTCCACGGTCCTTCAGCTCCGCCCCCCACTGCCGCCGCTCCTGCCCGCTGGTTACGGGTCAGTGGGAGTTCGTCGTCAGCGGGCGTTTGCCGGTCCGGTGAGCGGGCGAACCGTGGCAATGAGCTCGGCGGCGTTGTCGCGGCGGATCGCGGCCGCGAGCTCGTCGGAGCAGGCGCCGAGGACGGCTCCGGGCGGTGTCTCGCGTGCAGCGAAGGGGTAGTCGGTGCCCAGCAGGACGTGCTCGCCGCCGAATCGGGCGACAGCCTGGCCGAGTGCCGCCGCGTCGTAGGTGAGGGAATCGCACCACAGGTCCCGGGCCCGCTCGCTCGGCGCCGGTCCGGGCGTGCCGGAAAGAACGGCGCCTCGGTCGAGCCGGGACAAGATCGCAGGTAGGGCGCCGCCGCCGTGGGCCAGGCACAGGCGCACGCCCGGAGTGCGGGTCCGCCCCGTGAGCAGCGCCGCCGCGGCGGTCGTTGTCTCCATGGGCATCCCCAGTCCGAACTCCAGGCCCAACATCGACAGCCGCGGGTCCAGCGTCGTGTCCACCGGGTGCACCAGCACCAGTGCCGAGCGCTCGGCCGCAGCAGCGAAGAACTCGTCGAATGCGGGGTCGGCCAGCTCTCGCGTGCCGACGCGAGTACCGATTTCGACACCGAGGAAACCCAGTTCGTCGATGCAGCGGGAGAGCTCGGCGACCGCGGCGTCGGGGTCCTGCAAGGGAACGGCGCCGAGGGCGTACAGCCGCCCCGGTGCCTCGGCGACCAGTGCGGCGAGGGCATCGTTCTGCGCCGCCGCCAGGATCCGTGCACCGTCGGCGGGCTGGTCGTGACACAACGTGACAGGAATGGGCGAGACGACCTGTGCTGCAATCCCCTCGGCGTCCATGTCGACGAGTCGGCGCTGGGCGGACCAGCACCGGTGGTCGATCTCGCGGTAGGGGCGACCGCCGAGCAGGAGCTGGGCACGTCGGGGATCGAGGAGTTCGATGGACGGCCAGCGTCCCGGTCGGCCGGACAAGTCCGGAAGCCGGGTGCCGATCGCGTGGGTGTGGACGTCGATCGCCCCGAGAGGAAGCGGAGATCTGGCGTTGCCGTTCACGTGCGTGCTCATGCTGGCTCCCTCGACGACGCCCGCGGGGTCGATGTTCCGACGGGGTGATCGAAACCGTAACAAATCATGACTACAGGATTCAAGATGATTACGTTGGTCCACCTTCCCGCGCCGGCACTCCCGCTACACCCCACACCCGGGGGCTCACAGCGCGCGAATCTCGCCAATCCTGCAGATACGATTGAAGTCGGACTACGGCCCTGCGCCGGCGTCTCCGGCATATACGCAGTTCACAGCCCTGGGAAGAGGTCGAACCTGATGACGTCATCGACTAGGACTCACTCGCGGACAGCGGACGGCCCCGGAAAGAAGCAGGCCCAGCGGTCGCTCTCGCGGGCACAACAGGTCGCCGTCGAAGTGGAGAACGAGCTGCTCGCCGCGCACACCCCGGTGGGGACCTCCCTCGGCCGACGTACGGACCTCATGGAGCGTTTCAGGGTCAGCCCGACCGTGATCAACGAGGCGTTGAGGATCTTGCGCGACCGCGGGCTCGTGGTGGTCAAGCCCGGGCCCGGCGGCGGGGTGTTCGTTGCGAGCCGGCCGCCGCAGGTCCGGCTCGGAGCGCTCGACCTGTGGTTCTCCGGAACAGGAACGGATCCACTGGATCTGTTCGAGGCCCGCATGCACTTGGAGGACGTCCTGACCAGGGTTGCCGTAGAGCGGGCGGGCCCGACGGACATCCGCGACATGGAATGGGCACTGGAGTCGATGCGGTCGGCGAGTACGCCGCGCGACTTCCTGGATGCAAACCTGAGGCTGCATCTGGCGATCGCGCGAGCCGCCCGGATCCCCGTGCTGGCGGGCATGTACGAGGCGATCGCCGCGATCATCGGCGGTGCGGCCACGCGCGTCGAACTGCTGCCCGACCACGAGGAGATGTACCGGCACAGCATCGCCGTGCACGTCGAGATCGTGGCCGCCATCCGCGACGGTGACCGCGAGGCGCTGGACAAGTGCCTGGGACTGCACCGTCAGGACCTGGTGCGGGCGGTGGATCCCACTCGTTCGCCGGTCGCGCCGGAATAGTTGCCGACAATTGTGCTCCATCCCTTGAATTATGCATACATGATTCCGTAAGGTTTGTCTCGGCAGCGATGCCGAATGCATGAGGAGGAGTCATGGCAGAATTCCTCGGGTTGGGGATCACTCACTATCCCTTGCTCGCCGGCACCGACGAGCACATGGCAGGGCTACTGCGGTGGACCCTGACCGACCCGGACATCCCGGAAGACCTGAAGGATCCGGCGAACTGGCCGGCCCGGATGCGCCGCGAATGGGACGACGACGGCGGCACGGCCGCCGCAGCCGCGCATCGGGCCGAGCTGGTCGACCACCTCGCCCGGTGCAGGGCCGCACTCGACGAGTTCGAACCGGACCTCGTGGTGGTATGGGGTGACGACCAGTACGAGAACTTCCGCGAAGAGGTCGTGCCGCCGTTCTGCGTGCTGGCCTACGACGACCTCGAGGTCCCGGCGTTCGAGGTGATGAACGAGCGCGGCAGCCCCAATGCCTGGGGACTACCCGACGACTTCACGATCACCCTGCACGGCGACCCGCAGGCCGCGCGGAGCCTGGCAAATGCCTTGATCGAGAACGGCTTCGACATGGCATACTCGTATCGCAAGCGCGCCGAGGCCCATTTCCCGCACGCCATCCTCAACACACAGATCTTTCTCGACTACGAGAACGCGGGATCGAAGCTTCCCTATCCGATCGTGCCGATCACCGTCAATTGCTATGGCCAGCATGCGATTGCCCGCAAGGGCGGCCTCGCTCGATTCGCCGACATCGCCGACGAACAGCTCGACCCGGTCGGCCCGACCCCGAACCGTTGCTTCGACCTCGGCGCCGCCGTAGCGCGCGCGTTCGCCGCGACCGACAAGCGGGTCGCCCTGGTGGCCTCGTCGAGCTGGTCGCATGCCTTCCTCACCGACAAGCTCTGGCATCTCCGTCCGGACACCCCGGTCGACGAGCGGCTCTACGACGCTTTCGTGCACGGGGACGTCGACACCTGGCGTGCGGTGAGCGGCACCGAGATCGTCGAGTCCGGCCAACACGAGATGCTCAACTGGTACTGCCTGCTGGGCGCGATGCACGAACTCGGGCTGCCACTGACCTGGTCGACACTCGTCACCACCGACGTATTCAACTCCAACAAGTGCTTCGCCGTGTTCTCCGGCAAGCCCGACGAAGCCTACGCCGGCGGTGCCGGTGGCCGGGCGGGACAGGAACCACGATGACCACCACCGACATCGCCCAGGGACGCCGAGTCGCCGTGCCCGGTGTCACCGCCGGACCGATCGACACGTTCTACCTCGAGGCCGGCAGCGGCGATCCCGTTGTGCTGCTTCATGGATCCGGCCCCGGAGTGTCGGGCTGGGCGAACTGGCAACACACCATTCCCGGGCTTGCCGAGCACTTCCGAGTGATCGCACCGGACACCGTGGGATACGGGGCCACCTCGCGTCCCGGGGACATCGTCTACTCACTTCGCACCTGGAGCGACCACATCCTCGGCCTGCTCGACGTGCTGGAGCTCGATCGGGTGTCGCTGGTCGGCAACTCGCTGGGCGGACGGATGGCGCTCGACCTCGCCGAACGCCATCCGGAACGGATCTCCCGAATGGTCCTCATGGGCTCGCCCGGCGTCGGGATGACCGTGACCGACGGGCTGAAGGCCCTGCGCGCCTATGAACCCTCCCTGGAGAACATGCGGGCACTGCTGCTCGACTACTTTGCGGTGAACCCGTCCATCATCACCGACGAGCTGGTCCGCATTCGCTACGAGGCGAGCCTGGAAACGTTCGACTCCTACCGCGCGATGTTCCTCGACCCCCGGCACAAAGGCAACGAGCTCGGTATCACTGAGGAGCAAGTGCGGTCGATCCGCACGCCCTCGCTCCTGATTCACGGACGGGAGGACAAGGTCGTGCCGCCGGAGGTCTCGTGGACCATGCTGCACCTGCTGCAGGACGCGGACCTGCACGTCTTCGCTCGTTGCGGGCACTGGACGCAGATCGAGCGGGCCGCGGAGTTCAACGAACTCGTCGCGGACTTCCTGCGGGGCTGAGCGCAGTCACCCCCTGTGCGGAGCACAGAGTTCGTTGTCGGCTGCGTCCGTTGGCAGCGACCACGCGAGGGACTTCGGGACGCCGGACAGCGGGAACCGCGGCCCGACTCGCGTGGAGTCGGGCCGCCGTTGCCTATGACACCTCCCGCCCCGGTGAGCGGTCAGAACTCAGCCGAAGGAGAAGTGGTGGCTGCCGACGAACCGGGTCTGCGCCGGGCCGGGGATCGAGACGTCGATCGAACCGACGCTCCGGTACACGTGGTCGTCGTCCTGGCAGTCGGAACGAACGGTGTAGTCACCGTCGGGCACGTTGTCGAACTTCACGGTTTCGTAGTCGGCGTAGTAAATCTTCGCGCTCTTCACCAGGGGAATCTCGTCGATCACCGCGTTGCAGTAGTGCGGGTAGTCCGCCTCGGGGGCCCGGTAATAGATGAACTTGACCGTGATCGTGTTCTCCCGCACGCTCACGCTCCAGCTGCCGTACGGGTAGGGATCCACTGCCGATGCCGTGGGCGCAAGGCCCGTCATCAATGCGAGCGGCGCCGCGAGGGCGACCGCCGCGCGTCCGAGCTTCGAGCCCTTCATAGGCGTTCCTTTCGACCGTTGACCAGCCCCGACCGGTTCAATGGTCGGCCCAGGAACGGGTACAGGAACTGCAAAGCACCGCAGTCGAACACAACCCGTGATCAACATCGATCGACTGTCACCCGGCCGTGACCGGGCGTGTCACGGAACAGTCACGCCGCGTGCCCGTGGCACCGACGATGCAGGGCACGCACCTCGTCGACGAGTTCCGGCACCGGCCCCTCCACAGTCACCCCGGGCGCGACCTCCTGGATCGGCAGGGCCCGGACGGGCGCCGGCGGCACACCCATCTCCTCCAGCCAGCCGACGAGTTGCGCCGACGACGCCACGTACACGACGCGGCCCAGCCCCACCCAACCGTGCGCGGCCGCGCACATCGGGCAGTGCTCGCCGGACGTGTACACCGTCGCGCCGGCGCGCGCGGCTTCGCCCATGTGCGCGGCGGCCCAGCGGGCCAGTTCGAACTCGGGGTGCCGGGTCCGGTCCCCGCCCGCGACGCGGTTGCGGTCCTCGGCGAGGCTCGTGCCGTCGGCCGACACCAGCACCGAGCCGAACGGCTCGTCGCCGGCGTCCAGCGCCTCCCGCGCCAGTTCCACGCACCGCCGCAGGTGCGTCATCCCCGATTCGTCGATCACGAGGTCCTCCCGGTGTCGCGGTCGTCGACCGCATCATGCCACCGCGGCCGGTGGACCGTCCTCAGCCCGCGCAGGTGCCCTCGTCGGGCGCTCCCGCGAACCGCCGGTCCATCCAATCCAGGCCTTCCACGGCGGCCGGAAGCAGGCCGATCCCGTGACCCGCGCCGGTCCCGGGCAGCACCGGTGGAATGGCGTAGCGGCGATAGGTGACGGATGTGCCTCCCGCGCACCACTTCCCGACCATGGTGTCGACGCCGCTCACCTGGACGAAGTCGTCGGTCGTGTTCTGCGCGACGAACGTCGGGATGGCGGGGGCGATGTTGCCGAGCTGCTGCTCGTGCACCAGCGACGCCCACGGTTCGGCGGCCAGGTGGTCGGCGATGGGCCGGCCGTCGACCGTGTACCAGGTCGTCGGGAAGAACGGATTCATGCGCGGCGCGTCGTAGATGCAGTACGTCTCGGCGCGCGCGAGGATGTCGCGTCCGGCGGGATTGAACACACTCAGCAGTTCCTCCCGCAACTGCGGATAGGCGGCGGCGAATCCGTTGACCACCCAGCCGATTCCGCCGGAGAGCAGCGAGCCGTCGCCGGCGACGGCGAGATCGGCGAGCGACGCCGGCGGTGAACCCGCGACCGCGGCGACGACGGGCAGCTCGGGAGCGTAGGTGTCCGCCAGCTCCGCGGCCGCCGCCGACGACATGCCGCCCTGTGAGTAGCCCCAGAAGCCGATGCGGGTGCCCTCGTCGATGCCGCGGTCGGTCAGCCGCAGGGCGGCACGGGCCATGTCGAGCATGGCGTGCCCCTGCGAGACGCGGTTCAGGTAGGGATGCACACCGGGTGTGCCGAGGCCCTCGTAGTCGGTCATCGCGACGGCGTAGCCCCGCGCGAGCAGCGGCACGATGTGCAGGTATTCGTACTCCTGGGCGTGATGGGTCAACTTCGACGGCGCGCACTGATCGCCCATGCCCTGCGTGCCCGGGCCGAGGACGATCGTCGGGCGCGGGCCGTCACCGGCCCAGGGTTGCGACGGCACGAACACCGTGCCGGTGACGGCGGTCGGGCCGCCCGTGGCGTTCTCGCTGCGGTACATCACGCGGGTGGCGGTGGCGTCGAGCGCCGGCGCGACGGCCGGTTCGGCGCGCAGGACGTCGCCGGCCGCACCGTCGGGCAGCGGGTCGGGCGGGAGGTAGAACCCGGCGTCGCCCGTGCCTGACACGGACCCTGTCGGAGCGGCGGCCGCGACGGGACCTGCGACGAGGGGCATGAGCAGCATCGTCAGGGCCGCGGTGAGCAGTCGGGCGGTGCGCATCGGCATGCCGAGCATTCTGCACACGTGTGTACCGCCACGGAAGGTGTTGCGCCGATATTTCTGCAACAAGTTCTATGACAGGATGACGCCACGGTCCGATCACCGGGACGACCGATGCCGAGAGGAGCCCCCCGGCGCTACGGTCCGCTCGCCGCTGTATCCGCAGGACGGAAGGACGACGCGATGACCGTCGAAGAGCGACTGGCCCGCCTCGAAGCGCTCGAGGAGATCCGGATGCTCAAGCACCGGTACTTCCGCGCGTGCGACGCCAAGGACCCGAAGGCCATGCGCGACTGTTTCGTCGCGACGGGCGTCGACATCTATTACGGCCCCGCCCTCGGCAGCTTCGACGACGCCGACGCTCTCGTCGACGTTTACGCCCGCATCGCCCTCGAACGCGTCGACGACCGGTACATCGTGCTCGACATGCACCACGGCATGCACCCCAGCATCGAACTCACCGGCGACGGCACCGCCACCGGCGCCTGGACGCTGCGGTTCCGGCAGGTCGACCTGCGTGCCCGCACGGAGCGGGTGAGCGCACTCGACTACGACGACGACTATGCGATCGAAGACGGCAGGTGGAAGATCGCCCGGTGCCACGTGCGCGTCCACTGGTCCATCGAACGGGCCCTGACCGACGACGTGAAAGTGGTGTTCTGACATGACCGAACGCAGGGTCGCCCTCGTCACCGGCGCGAGCCGCAGCGTCGGCAAGGGCATCGCATGCGCCCTCGGCTCCGACGGCTGGACCGTCTACGTCACCGCGCGGGGCCCGGTCGGCACCGACAGCCCCCTGGACCGGACCGCCGCGACTGTCACCGAACGCGGCGGGCTCGGCATCGCGGTGCAGTGCGACCACACCGACGACGAGCAGATCCGGGCACTGTTCCGGCGCATCGCCGACGAGCAGGGCGGCCGGCTGGACCTGCTGGTGAACAACGTGTGGGCGAGCCCGCCCGGGTTCGCGGGCTTCTCCGAGCCGTTCTGGAAACGCCCGATCAGCGATTGGGACAGTCTCGTCGGCGTCGGACTGCGCGCCCACTACGTGGCCTCCGTCGATGCCGCGCAGCTGATGGTGCCGCGCGGCAGCGGGATGATCGTCAACATCTCGTCGTTCGGCACCCGCGGCTACCTGCACTCGGTGCTGTACGGCATCTCGAAGGCCGGCCTCGACAAGATGGCCGCCGACATGGCCGTCGATCTCGCCGGCACCGGCGTCACCGCCCTGTCGCTGTGGCCGGGACTGGTGAAGAACGAGGCGATGCTCGCCCGCGGCATCGACAACTTCGAGGGCTTCTCCCTCGCCAACGCCGAGACCCCGGAGTTCGTCGGCCGCGTGATCGTCGCGCTGGCGAACGATCCGAAGGTGAACGAGCGCAGCGGGCGCACCCTGATCACCGCCGAGACCGCCCTCGACTACGGGGTCGTCGACGTCGAAGGCAATCAACCGGATTCGCATCGGGCCGCGTTCGGCGGCGGCCCGCTGTACTGATCCGCGGCCCGGCGCACCGGGCGAGACGCCGTGATCACCCCTGCGGGTGCGGATCTTCCGCGGTTCTCACCGGGTTTCCCGAGGACGAGATAGCCTCGGGCGAGAGGGTGAAAGGGAGCGGCAGCATGCACAGCGAGAGACTCCACTTCGCCGGCTCCGGCGCTACGGAACTGGCGGGCCGGCTGGACCTGCCGGAGGGCACGCCGCGCGCGTTCGCACTGTTCGCGCACTGCTTCCCCTCCAGCGAGGACGTACCGGCGGCGGCGCGGATCTCGGAGGTCCTCACCGAGCACGACATCGCCGTCCTGCGCTTCGACTTCGCCGGTCGCGGTGGGTCCGGCGGGGACTGTGCCGGCACCACCTCCGGTCCCGATGTCGCCGACCTCGTGCGTGCGGCGGATTTCCTGCGCACCCACCATGCCGCTCCCAGCATCCTGATCGGCCACTCCCGCGGCGGCACGGCCGTCCTCGCGGCGAGCGAGCACGTGCCCGAGACGCGAGCCGTGATCACGATCGGTGCCCCGGCCGGGACCGAGCGGATCCACCGGCCCGGAACCGCACTGCTGGTGATGCACTCCCCCACCGACGACACGGTCGGCATCGACAACGCCCGACAGATCTTCGCGGCCGCCCGCCACCCCAAGTCCTTCCTCTCCCTCGACGGCGCCGACCACCTGCTCTCCCGGCAGTCCGACGCCCGGTTCGCCGCCTCGCTGCTGGCGACATGGGCGAGCAGGTACCTCGACGAGAACACTGCGGCCCAGGCGCCCACCGCGCCGGCCTCGGCCGAAGGCGTCGTCGAGGTCACCGGGAACGGAGCCACCCGGTTCGGGCAGCGCATCACCCTCGGCCGGCACCTGATCACCGCCGATGAGCCCACACCGGTGGGCGACGACACCGGGCCTTCGCCGTACGACCTGCTGCTCGCCTCCCTCGGCGCCTGCACGTCGATGACGCTGCGCATGTACGCCGACCGCAAGCAATGGCCCCTGGAGAACGTGACGGTTTCCCTGCGTCACAGCCGGATCCACGCCGCGGACTGCGAGGACTGCGAGACCCGGACCGGGCGGCTCGACAAGATCGAACGCGTGATCCACCTCGCCGGTGTTCTCGACGAGCAACAGCGGCAGCGTCTGCTCGACATCGCCGACCGCTGTCCGGTGCACCGGACCCTGCACTCGGAGATCGTGGTGGACACCGCCCTCGCAGCCGGTGACCCCGCCGACCGGGAGACCCGCGACGCACCGACGGCGACGACCGGGCCGGCACCGGCATGAGTTCGCTGCCCATCGGCGACTACGCACTGCTCTCGGATCGGCACTCGGCCGCACTGGTGTCGTCCGACGGTTCGATCGACTGGCTGTGTATGCCCCGCTTCGACAGCCCCTCGATCTTCGCCGCGATCCTCGACGACAACGCCGGGCACTGGTCGATCCGGCCGGCCGGCGAATTCCGGGTTCGGCGCGAGTACGTCGAGGGCAGCATGGTTCTTCGCACGCTCTTCCACACCGGCGGGGGGACCCTCGAGCTGCGCGATGCCCTGATCCTCGGGGATGCGCAGGACCCCCATCGCCTGGGGGAGCATGCGCCGCACATGCTGGCCCGGACCGTCAGCTGCACCCGCGGCAGCGTCAGCGCGGAGCTGCTGTTCCGGCCTCGTCCGGAGTACGGTCTCGTCGCGCCGGTACTGACCGCCGTCGACGGCGGGATCACGGCCGCCGGTGGGGCGAGCCGGTTGACCCTGTCGAGCACGGTGCCCCTCGAGGTCGGCGGCGGCGCAGCCCGGGCCCAGTTCGACCTGCACGCCGGGGAGAGCGCGTACTTCGCGCTGCAGCACGCGGCACTCGGCGCACCCGTCCCGCCGGTGCGTCCCGGAGCCGCCGTCAGGGCAGCGGTCGACGACACGACGACCGGCTGGCAGGACTGGTCGGCGCAGCACCAGGCCTACCAGGGCCGCGCGCGCGACCTGGTCCACCACTCGGGACGGGTGCTGCAGGCCTTGAGCTACCAGCCCACCGGCGCGATCGTGGCGGCAGTCACCACCTCGCTTCCAGAGCAGGTCGGCGGTGCGCGCAACTGGGACTATCGCTACTCCTGGGTGCGCGACGCCAGCATGACCATGCAGGCGTTGTGGGTCGCTGCCTGTCCGGACGAGGCACACGAGTTCTTCGATTTCATGGCCACTGCCGCTGCCTGCTCCTACACCAACCGCCCCCTCCAGATCATGTTCGGCATCGGCGGGGAGCACGACCTGTCGGAGCGGACCCTTCCGCACCTCTCCGGCTGGCGTGGCAGCAAGCCCGTCCGGGTGGGGAACGGTGCCTGGACCCAGCCCCAGCTCGACACCTACGGCGAATTGCTCGACGCCGCCGCCCAGCTCCGTGACCAGGTCGGCTCGCTCGACAGTCCGACTCGAAACTTCCTGGTGGGCCTCGCCGACGCCGCCGCGGCACGCTGGCGCCAACCCGACAACGGCATCTGGGAGGTCCGCGGCGAGCCGCGGCACTTCGTGCACTCCAAGGTCATGTGCTGGGTGGCCCTCGACCGTGCTGTCGCCCTGGCCGACTGGCTCCACGCCGACGGCCATGTCGAGGCATGGACGGCCGCTGCCCAGGAGATCCGAGATGCGGTGCTCACGCAGGGGTGGAACGAGGCCCTCGGTTCGTTCACGCAGTCCTTCGGCGCATCGAACCTCGACGCCACCGCCTTGCTGCTGCCGATCGTGGGTTTCCTTCCCCCGGACGACCCGCGGGTGCTGTCCACGATCGACGCCGTCCGCGAGCGGCTCACCGACGCCCGCGGCCTGGTTCACCGCTACCACACCGCGGCGGGGGTGGACGGCCTCGAGGGCCAGGAGGGAACCTTCCTGCTGTGCACCTTCTGGCTCGCCCAGGCCCTCGCCCTGGCCGGTCGCACCGACGAAGGTGCCGAGGTCTTCGAACGCGCGGTGGGCTACGTCAACGACGTGGGATTGCTCGCCGAGGAGATCGACTCCGCCACCGGGGAACAGCTGGGCAATTTCCCCCAGGCGTTCAGCCACATCGGACTGGTCAACGCCGCCTGGGCGCTGCACCAGGCAGAGCACGTCGGCACGTTCCACTGAACCGGCTGGATCGAGGTGGAGGAAGAGAGTTCCGGGGTTCGCCGGCCGCGTGATCGTCGCACCGGCGAACGCGTCACGCGAGGTGGCAGGCCACCTGCCCGCCGCCGGGCACCTCGGTGGTCTCCGGTCGGCGTTCCCGGCACACCGGCATCACCTGCGGGCAGCGGGAGCTGAACGCACATCCGGCCGGGGGATTCGCCGGGTCGGGCAGCTCGCCGTCGAGCCGGATCCGTACGCGGGTGCGTTGCCGCACGGGGTCCGGGACGGGCACCGCGGACAGCAGCGCCTGCGTGTACGGATGCGCGGGCTCGGTGAACAGCCGTTCCGACGGCCCCCACTCCACGATCCGGCCCAGGTACATCACCGCCGTGGTGTGGGCGATGTGCCGGACCACGGCCAGGTCGTGGGCGATGAACAGATATGCGATGCCCAGCTCGGCGGACAACTCCTCGAGCAGCGCGATGACCTGGTTCTGGGTGGACACGTCGAGGGCACTCACCGCCTCGTCGGCGATCACCAGCCTCGGCTCCACCGCGATGGCCCGGGCGATGGCGATGCGCTGGCGCTGGCCGCCGGAGAACTCGTAGGGGTAGCGCTCGGCGTGCTCAGGCCGCAACCCCACCTGTTCGAGCAGGCGGCGCACCTTCCGACGCCGAGCCTCGGCGTCCAGGTCGGTGTGCACCTCGAGCGGTTCGGCGATGGCGTCCCCGACCGTGCGCGACGGATCCAGCGAGGAGTACGGGTCCTGGAACACCATCTGCATGTTGCGCCGCGCATCCCGCAGTTCCGACCGGTTCAGCGTGGTGAGGTCGACGCCGTCGAGGACCACCGAGCCGGCGGCGACGTCGACCAGCCGCAGGATGCCGCGGGCGGTGGTGGATTTTCCGGATCCGGATTCCCCGACCAGGGCGAAGGTCTCGCCGGGCCGGATGTCGAAGCCGACCTCGTCCACCGCGCGGATCGTCCGCTTCTTACGCGACATCCGGCCCCGGACGGGGAACTCGACCCGCAGGCCCCGCACGCTGAGCAGCGGTGCGCTCGCGGCCGATTCGACGACGTCCACAGTCATGAGGTTCCCTCCAGGATCAGATCGGTCACCCGCGCGCAGCGCGATACGCGGTCGTCGCCGACCGGCCGCAGCGGCACGTCGACCGCGCACTCGTCGGCCCGGTGCGCGCAGCGCGGTGCGAACCGGCAGCCGACGGGGATCGAGCCGGGCGGCGGTGGTGAGCCGGGGATGGTGTGCAGGTCCGTCCGGCCGCCGATGTCGGGCACCGATCGCAGCAGGCCCTCGGTGTACGGATGCCGGGGCGCCGCGTAGAGCGCCTCGGTGCGGGCCCGTTCGATCACCTGTCCCGCATACATCACCACCACCTCCGTGCACAGGTCGGCGACCACGCCGAGGTCGTGGGTCACGAACAGCACCCCCATGCCGAATCGTCCGGCCATCTCGCGGATCAGATCGAGCACCTGTGCCTGGATGGTGACGTCGAGCGCGGTGGTGGGTTCGTCGGCGACGAGCAGTTTCGGCTCGCACGCCAGGGCCATCGCGATCATCACCCGCTGCCTCATGCCCCCGGAGAACTCGTGCGGATACTGCCGGACCCGGCGTGCGGCATTCGGGATTCCGACGAGGTCGAGTACCTCCACGGCCCGGGCCGTGGCGTCCTTCCGGCTCATGCGGCGGTGCCGGCGCACCACCTCGGTGATCTGGTCACCGACCGTGAACACCGGGTTCAGGCTGGTCATCGGCTCCTGAAAGATCATGGCGATGTCGTTGCCGCGCACGGACTCCAGTTCGCGAGCAGGCATGGTCAGCAGGTCCCGTCCCTGGAACCGGATGCTGCCGGCGACCGTTCGGGACTGCCGGGGCGGCAGCAGCCGCAGCACCGAGGAACACGTGACGGACTTGCCGGAGCCCGACTCCCCGACCAGCCCGACCAGTTCGCCGGCCGCGACGTCGAAGGACACGTCCTGCAGGACCGGCGTCCAGCCGGACGCGGTGGCGAACTCGACGCCGAGGCCGTCGACGCTCAGCAGTGGTTCGATCATCGTTCGCTCCGGTTCTCGCGGCCCACCGAATCGCGGATGCCGTCACCGAGGGTGTTGCAGGCCAGCACGGCAAGGACGATGGCGACGGCGGGAATCAGGACGGGCCAGGCGGTGTAGTTCCAGGCCTCGCGTCCCTCGGCGAGCATCCGCCCCCAACTCGGGTCGGGCGGCTGGACCCCGAGGCCGAGGAAACTCAGCGAGGATTCGGCGAGCATGGCGAAGCCGCAGGCGAGACTGACCTGCACGATCAGCGGGGACAGGGTGTGCGGAAGAATGTGCTTGCGCACGATACACGCGGTCGGGGTGCCGATGCTGCGGGACGCCTCGACGAAGGTGTTCTCCCGCACCGCGATCACCGCGCCGCGCACCACGCGGAAGAACCTGGGCCCGAAGACGATTCCGATGGCAATCATCGCGTTGGTGAGATTCGGCCCCATGACGCCGACGATCGCCATCGCCAGCAGCAGCGGCGGGAAGCTGAGGAATGCGTCGGCGATCCGGGACAGCAGCGCGTCCCAGCGGCCGCCGAGAAACCCCGCCGTCAGCGCTGGGATCACGCCGAACGCCAGCCCCACCGACACCGAGATCGCCGCGGCCGAGACGGCGACCCGCGCGCCGTAGAGCAACCGCGACAGCGTGTCCCGGCCGAGGTTGTCCGTGCCGAGCAGATAGCCCTCGCTCAGCGGCGGCAGCCGGCGCGCCGTCAGTTCCTGCACCAGCGGATCATGCGGCGCGATCAGCGGCGCGGCGAGACCCAGCACCGTGATCAGCGTCAGGAACACGGCCGCCGCGACGGCTGCGCGGCGGCCACGGAACCGGCGCAGGAACCGGCGGCGCGGGGATTCGACGACAACCGGGGACGCATCCTCGACGGTCTTCGGCGGCGTGATGGTTTCGCTCATGCGGCGCTCCTGGTCCGGGGGTTGAGGTAGCCGTACGAGATGTCGACGAGCAGGCTCATCACGACCGTCGCGAAGACACCGAAGATCACCACGCCCTGGATGGCGGGCAGGTCGCCGGACAGCACGGCCTGCACGGCGAAGTCCCCGAGTCCCTTGAGCCCGAACACCGACTCGATGACCGCCGTGCCGCCGAGCAGGAAGGCGATCTGCATGCCGAGCACCGTCGCGGTGGGGATGAACGCATTCTTGAGGGCGTGCTTCCACAGGACGGCACGTCGCCCGAGCCCCTTGGCCGTGGCGGTGCGGACGTAGTCCTGCTGCATCACGTCGATCATGGAACTGCGCAACTGGCGGGCGATCTCGGCCGCGGCAGCCAGTCCCAGCGCGATCGCTGGGAGCAGCAGGTGGCTGAGCCACGGCCACAGCCCCTTTGCGAGCGGTGTGTACCCGGTCGCGGGGAGTGCCTTCAACTGCAGGGAGAACACCAGCACCAGGATGAGACCGAGCACGAAGTTCGGTGTCGCGACGCCCAGCGTGGACCCGAGGCTGGTGGTCCGGTCCTGCCAGCTGCCGGGGCGGCTGCCGCCGATGATGCCGGCCGGAATACCCACTGCCAGCGCGACCAGCACCGACACGAGGGTCAACGACACGGTCACCGGCAGCCGGTCGACGATCATCTCGAGCACGGGGGCCTGATAGGTGAAGCTCGTCCCCAGGTCACCTCGCGCCAGACCGCCGAGGAAGTCGAGATACTGCACGACGACGGGCTGGTCGAGGCCGAGATCCACGCGCACCGCCTCGATCTGCTGCGGTGTCGCGCTCTCCCCGGCGATCCGATGGGCGGGATCGCCCGGGATCAGGAATATCAGGCCGAACGTGATGGCGGTGGCGATCAGCAGCAGCGGTAGCACCGCGAGCAGCCGTTGGCCGATCAATCGAAGCATCCTGCCGGTCCTTTACATCTCTCGAGGTGTCGCTCGGGGCGCTGCCGCAGCGGTCATTCGGCGGCCGTGAGGCCGATCCCTCCCCATTCGTCCAATGCGCGGTACGGCTGGTATCCGACGACCCGGTCGGTGAGGGTGGCGCCGAGGTCGGCGAAGGCCAGGGGGATCATCAGTGCCTGGTCCACGACCGTGGCGGAGACGTCGCCGATGAGCCGTCCCCGGGTCTGCTGGTCCGGTTCGGCGTTCGCGGCGGCCAGGGCCTCCGCGAAGCCGGGAGTGACGTCGTGCGACGGGTTCTGCGGCGAATCCGGGGCGAAGTAGGTGGCCAGCAGCAGCGACGGATCGGCGCGTCCGGAGAAGGTGGTGAGCACGGCGTCGAGCTCCCCCCGGTTGAAGACCGGTGACATCTCGGCCGGGCTGAGCAGGCGGATCTGCATGGTGACCCCGATCGCGTCGAGCTGCTGCTGGACGATCTGCGCGATCCGCTCGTTCTCGGGCAGGTTCATCACCCCGGCGGTGAACGTGAACCCGTCGGGCAGGCCGGCGGCCGCGAGCGTCTCGCGGGCGGCCCGCTCCTCGTAGGCGTAGCGGTCGGCCAGTTCCGGGTTGTAGGCGAAGTAGCCCTGCGGGAAGTTCTGGCTGGCCGCCTCGCCGTGACCTTCGAGGGCGGAGTCGACAAGAGCCTGCCGGTCGATCGCGGTGCTCAGCGCCCGGCGCACGTCGACATTGCCGAATTCGCTTCGGGTGCGGTTGAAGTGCAGGACGTAGTGGTTCAGGCTGGTCTGCACCTGCGAGTCCAGGCCCTGTGCGGCAGCGGGGTCGATCGAGAGCGGCGTGGCCATCGCGATGTCGAGTTCGCCCGACGCCATCGCGTTGATGCGGGTCTGCGGGTCGGTGACGACCTCCCACTCGAAGCGTCCGGCGGTCACCGACTCCGGATCCCAGTAGCCGTCCCAGGCCACGAAGTCGTACGACGCGCCGGGCTGGGCGTCGGCGACGATGTACCGGCCCGCGCCGACGGGTCGCAGCACCAGGGCGGCGTCCTTCTCCGGCGTGCCGAACGCATTCGGGCTGACCATCATTCCGGGCAGATCGGACAGGGTCAGGACGAGTTGTGTGCCGGGTCCGGTCAACCGCAGCACCACCGTGGTGGGGTCGGGGGTCTCGATCGCCTCGACCGGAGCGAGCATCGTCGTGGTGATCGAGTCCGGCTCCTGGGCGCGTTCGAGGTTGGCCTTGACCGCCTGTGCGTCCAGCGGGGTGCCGTCCTGGAACTGCAGTCCCTCCCGCAGGTGGAAGGTGAGGGTGCGGCCGTCGTCGGAGAACTCCCACGACTCGGCCAGTCCCGGAATCGGGTTCGCGTCCCGGTCGCGGTGCACCAGCCGGTCGTACACCTGGGTCAGCATGATGTTGTCCTGCGCGACCCGGGTCTTGTGCGGATCGAAGGACGACGCCCCGTAGGTGGTGGCGTACCGCAGCGTCGCCTGGGGATCGACGGCGTCCGACGTCGCGGTGCCGGCGGACCCGCACCCGGCGAGGAGCGCGACGGCCAGCGCGGCGCCCAGGGCGAGTCTCGTACGACGGACCATGATGTTCTCCGATTCTCGGCGTGGGATGGAGACGGGACGCGGGGTGGGAGGAAGACGGATGTTACGGCGCGGCCACCCCGACGCCGCGCCACTCGTCGAGCACCCGGCTCGGCTCGTAGCCGACGACGGTGCCGGAGGTGATCGCACCCAGGTCGGCGAACGCGACGGGCAACATCGCGGCGTGATCCATCACCACCGCGTTCACCTCCCCGAGCAGGGCGGCACGTTCGCCGGGATCGGTGGCCCGGTTGGCTGCTTCCATCGCCGTCCGGAAGCCGGGGATATCGTCGTGCGACGGGTTCTGCGGCGAGTCCTGCCCGTAGTACGAGGTCAGCAGCAGCGACGGTTCGGCGCGACCGGTCAGGGTGGTGAGGATGGCGTCGAGCTCGCCGCGGTTGAATGCGGGATTGAGGTCGGTCGGCGTCATCGACCGGATCTCCATCGTGATCCCCACCCGCGCCAGCTGTTCCTGCATGATCTGCGCGATGAGCTGGTTCTCCGGCAGGTTCGACGCGCCGGCGACGAACGAGAATCCGTTCGGCACACCGGCCTGTGCGAGCAGGGCCTTCGCGCGTTCGGGGTCGAACGCGTACTGGCCGTCGAGGGCGGCGTTGTGCGCGAAGTACCCGGAGGGGAAGTTCTGGCTGGCGGCCTCGCCGTGTCCTTCGAGTGCGGTCTCGACGACGGCCTCCCGGTCGACGGCGTGGGCGAGTGCCTGCCGCACTTCGAGGTTCCCGAACTCGCTGCGGGTCCGGTTGAGGTTGAGCACGTAGTTGTTGAGGGTGGTCTGCACGTGCGACTCGAGGCCCTGTTGTTCGGCCGGGTCGACGGACAGCGGGGTGGCGATCGCGGCGTCGAGCTGACCGGAGGCCACCGCGCTCACCCGGGTCTGCGGATCGGTCATCACGATCCACTCGAAGGCGCGGGCCTGCACCGCCTCCGGATCCCAGTAGCCGTCCCGGGCGACGAACTCGTACTGCGCACCGGGCTGTGCGTGCGCGACGGTGTAGCGTCCGGTGCCGGCGGGGGTCAGCACCAGGGCGGCGTCCTTGTCGGGGGTGCCGAACGCGTTGGGGTTGACCATCATTCCGGGCAGATCGGAGAGGGTGAGCACGAGTTGCCCGCCCGGGCCGTCGAGTCGCAGGACCACGGTCTGCGGGTCGGGGGCCTCGACGGCGGCGACGCCGGCGAGCATGGCGGCGGTGATCGAGTCGGGCTGCATCGCCCGTTCGAGGTTGGCCACCACCGCGGAGGCGTCGAACGGGGTGCCGTCGGAGAACGTCACGTCCTGCCGCAGGCGCAGCGTCAGGGTGGACCCGTCGTCGGCGAACTCCCACGATTCGGCCAGCCCGGGAATCGGATTCGCGTCCCGATCACGGTGCACCAACCGGTCGTAGACCAGGTTGAGCATGATCGAGTCGCTGGTGATCCTCGTCTTGTGCGGGTCGAACGACGACGCACCGTAGGTGGTGGCATAGCGCAACGTCGCGTTCGGGTCGACGGTCTGCGCGGCGTCCGTCGCCGCGGAACTGCCGCACCCGGCCACCGCGACGGCGACGGCGAGCACGGACAGGGCGGCCTTCATCGATCTGTGAAACATCAGATTCCTCGGGGGGGTTCGGGTCGTCGAGGGGTTCACGGGGCGGCGACGCCGACGCCGCGCCACTCGTCGACGAGCAGGGTGGGTTCGTAGCCCACGACCTGATCGGTCAGGGTGGAGCCGAGCTCGAAGAACACCAGCGGGATCGCGAGCGCGTTGTCGCTGACCAGCTTCGACACGTCGCCGAGCTTGCCGGCGCGCGCCTGCGGATCGGACTCGCGGTTGGCCGCATCCAGGGCCTCCTGGAATCCGGGGGCCGTGCTGCGGGACGGGTTTTGCGGCGACTCCGCCCCGTACAGCGAGGAGAACAGCAGGGCGGGATCGGACCGGCCGGTGAAGGTGGTGACGACGGCGTCGGCGTCCCCGCGGTTGAACGTCGGGGAGGCTTCGGACGGCGGCATCGGCTTCAACTGCATGTCGATGCCGACCTCGGTGAGCTGTTGCTGCACGATCTGGGCCACCTGCACGTTCTCGGGCAGGTTGAGCAGGATCGCAGTGAAGGAGAACCCGTTCGGCAGTCCCGCCTGTGCCAGGAGCTCCCGCGCCCTGTCGGGGTCGTACGGGTAGGCTCCGGCCAGGTCGGGCTCGTAGGCGAAGTAGTCCTTCGGGAAGTTCTGCGTCGCGGCCTCGGCGTGGCCCTCCATCGCGGTGTCGGCGATGGACTGCCGGTCGATCGCGTACGCCAGCGCCTGCCGCACCTCCGGCTTGCCGAACTCCCCGCGCGACCGGTTGAGGTTGATGGCCATGTGGTCGAGCCGCAGCGCCGTCTCGACCCGAAGGCCCTGCTGCTCGGCGGCATCGATGGTCAGTGGCGTGGTGATGGCGGCGTCCAGGTCTCCGGAGGACACGGCGTTGAGCCGGGCCTGCGGATCGGTCATCACGGTCCACACCACGCTGTCGGTGCGGACCGCGTCGGGATCCCAGTAGCCGGGCCGCGCGGCGAACTCGTACTCGGCGCCCGGCTGCGCGCGGGTGACCGTGTAGCGGCCGGCACCGGCCGGGGTGAGCGCCAGCGCGGCGTTCTTCTCCGGGGTTCCGAATGCGTCGGGGTCGACGATCATCCCGGCCAGGTCGGACAGCGCGAGGACGAGCTGGGCGCCGGGCCGGTCCAGCGCGAGCACGACGGTGCGATCGTCGGGGGTCGTGATGCCGGTAACCCCGGCGAGCATCGGTGCGGTCACCGAGTCCGGTTCGAGGGCGCGGTTCAGGTTGGCCCGGACGGCGGCCGCGTCCACGGGGGAACCGTCGGCGAAGCTCACCCCCTCGCGCAGATGCAGGGTGAGGGACTCGTCCGTCAGCTCCCACGATTCGGCCAGGCCGGGGACGGGTTGCGCGTCGACGTCGCGGTGCACGAGCCGGTCGTAGACCAGGTTGAGCATCGTGGCGTCACTGGTGATCTTGGTCTTGTGCGGGTCGAAGGAGGACGCGCCGAAGACCGTCGCGTAGCGCAGGGGGATCGTCGGGTCGGCGACACCCGAGTGCTCGGACACCTCGGAGCCGCACGCGGCCGCCAGCACCGCGCACGTCCCGAGGGCGGCCGTCCACCGCCGGATGGAAAACCTGCCCGTTGCGACCGGCATCTCGCCCCTTCCTCGAAGCGCTCGCGCGCACAGTCGATTTCAGGACGGACGTCGATGCGCACGGCCTGTTACCGACCGAACGTAGGGGCTTGTGACATGCCGCACATCGCCGTTCCCACTGAACGAGACCGTGCGGGAACAGGTGGTCAGCCGAGCGCGCCGAGAAGGGTGGAATTCACCTCCGCGGCCGGGACCATGGGCATCGTGTGGTGCGTTGCTCCCTCGACGATCACCGGCCGCAGCCGCGAGCTCGTCGCCGCGACCGCGGCCGCCACCCGCGCGCTGTCGTGGATCTTGCTGCCGGCCGCGAGAATCACCGTCGTGTCGACCGCGAGCCCGGCGAGGGTGGGACGTGCGGGGCGTTTCGGGACGACCAGCTTCGCCGTCGGGAAGTGCTCGGCGCCCTGGGCGGCGAGGTTCAGCCAGTCCGCGTCGAGGGGCCGGCCGCCGGTCTCCCACGCGAGGAAGCTGCGCTGGCGGTGGTCGCTCGGCCGGAGCAGCAGGGGGATCGCGCGGGCGAGGTACTGTGCGCGCATCCCGGCGAAGCACGAATTCGGATCGAGCAACACCATGTTCGAGATCCGCTCGGGGCGTTCGAGCGCGTAGGCGAGCGCGATCATCGCCCCGTACGAGTGGCCGGCCAGCCGGAACGAGGACAGGCCGAGCGTCGCCGCGATGCCGTCGAGCCACGACAGCAGATCGTCCACGCTGCGCATCGGCTTTCCGTGCGCGACACTCCGTCCCACGTCACCGATCGGATCCACCGCCAGGACCCGGTACCGGGTGGCGAGCGCGGCGGCGTTGGCGAACCACACCGTCGACGTCGCTCCCCCTCCGGGCAGCAGGAGGACCGGCGGCGCGTCCTCGCGGCCGCAGACGTTGATATGCGTTGTGCCGAATTCCGATTCGACCGTCACTGCGCCGACGTCCGCCGGCCACTTCGCGAGCACGGCATCGTAGGCGCGGAGGAACTGCCTCCCCGCAGTGGAGGCCGCGAATTCTGTTGTCGACGCACGCGGCATCGCCTTCCCCCCCTTCGTCCGGATCAGCCGGTCGGTCCGGCCATCCCGTAGAACCGTTCGACCCGCATCGTCAGCACGAGCCGGCGGTCGGCGACCATCGCGTCCCGGAACTCGTCCCAGTCCGGGTGTTCGCCCTGCACCGCCCGATACAGGGCGACGAGTTCCTCGACGGTGTCGTCGTGCGGGTCCTTCGCGACGGGCGACAGTTCGGCGGTGCCCTCCGCGACCGCGTACGCCCAGCCGTCGGCGGCGCTGACATACAGGCTCACGCGCGGGTCGCGGCGCATGTTCGCGGTCTTGGCCCGCCCGTCGGTGATGGAGACCGAGAACGTCCGGGCGCCGGGGTCGTAGTGGTACACGATGTTGGAGAGCTGCGGCCGCCCGTCCCGCTTCAGCGTGACGAGGGCGCCGATCTTCGTTGCAGCGAAGAGTGATTCGATCCTGTCTGCGGGCGCCGTCATGGGATCACCATCTCTTTCCGTGGGAACGGTAGCGCTTGACGTACTCCACCCAGTTCCAGGTCGACAGGAACCCCTGCGCCGCCTCGTACCCCTTGGCGAACTGTGCCTCGATCTCGGACTTGTCGAGGTGGAAGTCGAGGACCCCCACCTCGGTCGAGTCGACCCGGATCGTGCGGGCGCTGACCCACGGCTGGTTGAGGTGGGCCTGGTCACGGCCGACGAGCACGGTGGTGACGATGCCCTCGATCAGCTCCGGGGAGTCGCCGAGGGCCGAGAACGGACGCAGCAGCCGCAGCGGTGGGAGGACCTTGTCGTTGTCGGCGGGCAGGTTCGGCAGCACGGTGACGCCGAAGGTGGGCCAGCGGGGTTGCTCGGTGTCGATCCGGTCGAGCGAGTCGATCGGGAAGTTCGACAGCAGCCCGCCGTCGACCAGTGTCGACGTCAACCCGGACGTGGCGGTGAGCGTCGCGGGCCGGAAATAGAACGGGATCGACATGGACGCGCGCACCGCGTCGGCCACCGACTGCTCGTCGGGATCGAGGCCGTAGACCGACCGGTAGTCCCACGGCAGCCGGACCAGCAGGCCCCGCGTGATGTCCGTGACGGTGACCACCAGCCGGTACCGTCGCTCCTCCGGGATGTCGTCGTCCTCCATCCGCAGATCCCCGAAGGTGCTGACGCCCAGGTCCTTCAGCGTGTCCCGGATCCAGGCGTGCGCGTAGTCGCCCTGGTAGATCCCCGACCCCCGGAGCACCCCGAATGCGGGACCCAGCAGGGGAATCCGTTCGACGGGCCCCGGGTCGAGGAACTTGCGGTACCTGATCCCGAAGACGGCGTCGCGCATCTGCTCGCCCGTCCATCCGGCCTTCGATCCGGCCGCGACGATGGCGCCGACCACCGCCCCCGCGGACGTGCCCGACACCCGGTTGAGCCGGTATCCGGCGTCGGCCAGAGCCACGACGGCACCGGCGAGGCCGATGCCCTTCACCCCGCCGCCGGCGAGGACGAGGTCGGCGACGTCCGGATGCGGGGCTGCGGTCATCGCACACCCCCGAGGCCGCGTCCGCCGCCCGGGACGATCCGTTCGCACCCGTACATGGCCGCCTCCTCCTGCACCGCAGTGCCGCATCGACGAACTGTTCGCGGGACGGACGCACCCGGCTCCCCTGTCCCGTTCACACTATGCCGGGCACCGTGCGAACGCTGGCAGGAAATCGCGGTCCGGACTGTGAAGTGGCGGCTGGACGGGAGGATCTCGTGTCGAGGGGGCGCCTGTTGCGGCGAACGCCGAGAGGCCGGCGCAGCAACCGCCCCTTCGACGCGACAACCGCCCGGTCAGCTCGGGCGGGCGTCGGGGTGTTCGCGCACGAAGTTGAGATACGCCTTCGACGGCGTCGGGCCGCGCTGACCCTGGTACTTCGACCCGACGGCGGCGCTGCCGTAGGGGTGCTCGGCCGGGCTGGTCAGCCGGAACAGGCACAACTGCCCGATCTTCATCCCCGGCCACAGCGTGATCGGCAGGTTGGCGACGTTGGAGAGCTCGAGGGTGATGTGCCCGCTGAAGCCCGGGTCGATGAACCCCGCCGTGGAGTGGGTCAGCAGCCCGAGGCGGCCGAGCGACGACTTGCCCTCGAGCCGGCCGGCGAGGTCGTCGGGCAGGCTGCACGTCTCCATCGTCGAGCCGAGTACGAACTCGCCCGGGTGCAGCACGAACGGCTCCCCGGGCGGGGCCTGCACCAGCGAGGTGAGCTCGTCCTGGCGCTGCGCGGGGTCGATGTGCGTGTAGCGGGTGTTGTTGAAGACGCGGAAAAGGCTGTCGAGCCGTACGTCCACGCTCGACGGCTGCACCATCGCCGCATCGAAGGGGTCGATGCCGAGACGCCCGGAGGCGACCTCGGCGCGGATGTCGCGATCGGAGAGCAGCACGAGGTAGAGGCTAACAACTCGCACAGGGCGACTCCGAGAGCGCTCGAGGTTGTCAGCCGCGCCGGATGTCCGTCGCCGCCGGTCGCGTCAGCGGGCCTGCGACGACATCGTGAGCAGGAAATCGGTGCAGGCCTCGATCACCTCGTCCTGGCTCAGCGGGCTGTCGCCCTCGAGCCACGCCGTGAGCACCTGCGCGAGGCCGCCGACGACGAAGTGCGCCGCGAGGTCGAGCCGGGGCGTCGAGCTCACCTCGAAGAAGTCCACCGCCTGCGCCGTCACCAGCCCGGCGAACATGCGCGACGACTCGAGTCGCCGGCTCACCAGCTGAGGGTTGGCCTGGCTGACGGAGAAGATCAGCCGGCCCATGCGCGGGTCCTCGGCGACCTCGCGGACGATGTTCTCCACGCCGGCCCGGACCACCGACCGTTCGTCGCGCGGTGCCTCCGTGACCGCGCGCAGGGTGCTCTCGGCGATCCGCTGGATCACGTGGTCGTACACGGCGACGGTGAGTTCGTCGCGGTCGGGGAAGTTTTCGTAGAAGTAGCGTGAGGCCAGGCCGGTGCGCTTGCACACGCCGCGGACGGACAGGGTGTGATCGCCGTCGGGTCCGCCGAGTATGTCGAGCCCGGCCTCGATGAGCTGCGCCCGCCGTTCCGCCTGCCGCTGTTCTCCCCCGCGTCCCCCGTAGAGCCGTCCTGTCACCATCCGTCCATCTTCTCAGGAGAGCTCTTTACCCCGATCATATATGTGACTACAGTCGTGTTCACATACAGGACGGACGAAGGGATCGACCTCGTGACCACCCTCGAGAAGCCTGCCGAGTTCGACGACGTCATGGACGGCCTCGGCCTCATGGCCGGCGCGGCGAACGTCATCATGCAGCTGTCCCACCCCGGCGTCGGCTACGGCGTCGTCGAGAGCCGTGTCGCCTCCGGCCGGCTGTTCGACCATCCGATCAAGCGCACCCGCACCACCCTCACCTACCTGGCGGTCGCGGCCACCGGCACCGACGAGGAGAAGCAACTCTTCCGGCGCGCCGTCAACACCGCCCACCGCCACGTCCGCTCCACCGAGGCGAGCCCGGTCGAGTACAACGCCTTCGACCCCGAACTGCAGCTGTGGGTGGCCGCGTGCATCTACCGCGGCTTCGAGGACGTGCACCACGCGCTCTACGGACCGATCCCGGCCGAGGCCGTCGAGTGGTACTACCGCAAGGGCGCCACCTTCGGCACCACCCTGCAGGTCGAGCCCGACATGTGGCCGATCGACCGCGAGGCGTTCGAGGAGTACTGGAACGAAGCGCTCGCCAAGGTCGACATCGACGACGTCGTGCGCGACCACCTCTACGCCATCGCCGCCATGCGGTTCCTGCCCCGCCCGGTGTCGCTGCTGTTCGGCCGGCTCAACCTGTTCCTCACCACCGGCTTCCTGCCGTCGATGTTCCGCGACCGGATGCGGCTGCCGTGGAGCCCGCGCGACCAGCGCCGCTTCGACCGGCTCATGCGCACCCTCGGGGCGGTCAACTCGCGGCTCCCGGTGGCGCTGCGCGAAGCCCCCTACCGGCTGCTCATGGCCGATCTGCGCCGGCGGATCCGGACGGGCCGTCCGCTGGTCTAGGCCCTCCGGGGCCGGTGCGCAGCCACATCAGCAGCTGCCGGTAGACCTCGTCGTCGTTGAGCAGCGTCAGATGGTGCGCCGGCGCCCGGTGCATGCCGTCCTCCATGCGGAAGCCGATGCGCCGGGTCCGGCCGTGCCCCGACGCGCTCGGCACCAGGACGAGTCCGTCCCCGAGCAACCGCCCCAGCGGATGAGCCGGGCTGCGCGTCAGGGTCGCCGACACGAAGCAGTGCATCGCCCCGTCCAGCAGGGGCACCTCCCGGCACACGGCGCGGCGCAGGTCGTCGATGCCGCGACCGGACCAGTCCTCGTCCACCACGGCGCCCTGGTTCAGGTCGCGGATGCCGGCGCTGCGCCGTCGCAGCAGCGTCCCGAACGGCCGCAGCTCCGGGACTGCGACGAGCGCGGCGCTCGCGTAGTGCACCGCCTGCTCGAGCGGCGCCCCCAGATGCGGGGATCCGAGCGAAACGACATGGCGCACACGATGAGTCCACGCCGCATCGGTCTCGGTGCCGTAGAAGCAGGCGCTGCGCGCGACGAGCCCACCCATGGAATGGCCGATCAACGCGAGCTGCTCGACCTTGCGCGGCCACGCCCGCACGAGCGCGTCGAGCAGCGCCGACAGCTCCCGACCGTTCGCGGAGATGCGCCGGCCCGTGTTGTAGCGGACGAACACGGACGTGCAGCCGAGATCGTCGACGAGTCGTTCGCCGTAGGTACGACGGCCGCCGAACCGCCACGTCGTCTCGGTCTCCATCAGACCATGGACGAACACCACCACGCGGCCCGTCGCGGGCGGGAACGCGCGGGCGAGGCCCTCGGTCGTGAGCGGCACGGCCCGGCTGTCCACCCGCACCGACATCGGCAGCGCCAGCGGTGAGCCCTCGGCCTCGAGGACGTCGCCGATGAGGCCCTCGACCGCGGCGATCGCCATCGCCCCGCGGACGCTCTCCGACGGCAACCGGTCGCCGGTGGACTCCGCGAGCCCGAGCGCGGCCAGCTTCCCCGTCGCCGCGGCGGCACCCCTGATCGCGGAATAGACCCCGTCGGCGATCGCGTCGTGCGCGGCCTTCACCGCGAGCGCCGGCGTCCCGACGCCCAGTGCGACCGCCCCGAACACCCGGTCGGAGATGCTGCGGTGCATCGCCTGCACGCCCCCGGTCGCCGCGCCCACCTCGTCCAGCAGCAGCCGAGCCAGCTCGGACGCCTCGGACCGCTCCCCCGTGGCCTTCATGCTCCCAGTGTGCGGGTGCGACGCGCCGCTGTCGCGGCGGGTGCGAGCGGGAGGTTCCGGCGACGAGGGGGTGGTTCCGGAGGCCTCCACTCGGCGCTTGCCGCAACAACCTCCCCCTCGAAACGGAACGCTCCGGGGTGGATGTGACGGCGTCCGTGCGGAGTCTGCTACAGTGTGCGACGAGCGTGGACGGAGCCGAGAAATCGGCAAAAGCCCAGCGTGCCGATGTAGTTCAATGGTAGAACATCAGCTTCCCAAGCTGAATACGCGGGTTCGATTCCCGTCATCGGCTCTCCCGAAGGCCCCGGCCGGCGCATCGCGCAGCCGGGGCCTTCGTCGTCGGCGGGTCGGCGCCCACATACCGGCTAGCCGACCAGCAGCACCCCGGTGAGCGCGGTCGCGGCGACGATGATCGTCGAGGCGGCGGCGAGAGCGAAGGGCCGCCACCCCACACCGCGCAACACGGACAGCCGGACCCCGGTGCCGAGCGCGAACATCGCGGCGGTGAGCAGCGCGGTCTGGGTCAGTCGCGCGGCGTCGAGCCACCCCGGTCCGAGAACACCGGTGGCCCGCAGCGCCACGCAGGCGAGGAATCCGACCAGGAACAGCGGCACCAAGGGCGGTCGCCGCGTCTGCGTGGGCGTGGCGGTGCGGCGTCGTGACGCCACCCCGATCCACGCGACCACCGGCGCCAGCAGCGCCACCCGGGCCAGCTTGACCGTCACTGCAATGGCCAGGGCACCGCCGCCCACCGCCGCGGCCGACGACCCCGCGTCGAGCGCGCCGCCGGCCGCGACCACCTGCGCCACCTCGTGAATCGCCGCGCCGGCCCACATTCCCGCCTGGGTCGAGTCCAGACCCAGGGCGGCCGCAGCCGCGGGAAGAGCCGGAATCATCACGGTGCCGAAGACGACGACCAGCGCGATGGTGGTCACCAGTTCCCGCTTACGTGCGTTCACCACGCCGTCGACCGCGGCCGCGGCCGCGGCACCGCAGATCGAGAAACTGCACGCGATCAGGAGCCGTTGCGTCCAGCCGATCCCGAGCAACTTTCCGAGCGCCATCGACCCGGCGATGCCCAGCCCGACCACGGCAGTGACCACCGCGAGCGTCCCCCACCCCAGTGCCAGCACGTTCGGCAGCAGCAGTTGCAGACCGAGCAGCGCGACTCCGATACGGAGCAGCCGCCGCGAGGCGACGGTCACACCCGGTTCGAAGACCGCCGGCAGCGTTCCCAGATTCGCGACCACCGCGCCGAGCAGGATCGCGATCAGCAGAGGGCTGATCCCACCCAGCACGCGTGCCGCGACAACTGCCACCGCCGCCGCGGCGGCAGACAACACCAATCCGGGCAGCGATGCACGCGCCCGTTCGAGCGCAACCTTCCCGTTGAGCCGGGTGCCGCGGCCGCCGCTGCGCCCGTCTCCGCCTCGGCCGCCCGACTCGGCCTGGCCGGTCCCCACCCCCGCAGCCGGCCGCGTATCCGCTCCGCCCGACGTGTCGTGGTCGGGATCCCTGCGGTCGGACTCCGCGGCCGCGGTAGCATCCAGCACGCTGCACACTCTCCTTCTTCGTCATGTCGGCCCGGGCATCCCGGCCCGGTCGAGGTATTCGACGTGGGGTCGGGTTCGTCAGGCTCGGTGGGTGACCGAGATCTGTTCCACGTCGGTGCATTACGGACACTTCGCGGTGACCGGCTCGCCGGGATCAACGTCGCCGCGATCGAGCGGGCCACGGTCACCGACCCGGCCGGGAATCTCCCTGCAGGGCCTGAATTGCGACGCACCTCACGGTATCCGGATTCGGCACGGCATACTGTCCCTATCGGGACACGGTGTATTCGATATGGGACACCGCGTTCGCGCGGATGCCGGTGTCATACCAGCGCGTTCCCGGCCCGCACGGCGGTGTCCGTCCGGTGTTGAGCGCGCCATTGCCTTGGGCTGCAGTCGAATTCGTTGCTGAACCAGCGGGAGAAGTTGCTTGCCGAGGAGAAGCCGAGCAGATCGGCGACCTCGGTGAGCGAGTAACGACGGCCGGCGACGAGGTGTTCGGCCAGGTCCACGCGGGTGGCGGTGAGCACCGCGGTGTAGTTCTGCCCCGCCTCGGCGAGATGGCGGTGTACGGTGCGCCGGTCGACCCCGAGGCTGCGGGCGACCTGCTCGACCGAGCATCGCCCGGTGGGCAGCAGCAGTTCGATCAGCTCGCGGACCCGGGTGACGGGCGTCGCCTCGGGCCGGGTGTCGATGGTGTCGAGGAATTGGCGCGCATACGGGCCGATCGAGGGACCCGACATGGCGTTGGGAGCGTCGAGATCGCTTGTGTAGAGGACAATTCCGGAGAACTCCTGGTCGAACTTGACCATCGGGCCGAACGCCTCGAGGTGGGCGCTGGTGTCCTCGGGGGCGAAATGGGTGAAGCAGACCGCCAGGGGCTGCCAGCGGCCGCCGCGGAAATCGCGTAACAGCCCGTGCAGTACCCCCATCGCCAGTTCCGTGGCCTGCCGGGTGTCGGCGGGTTCGCCCAGCTCGAGCCCGACCCGGATCGTCGCCACGTCCTCTGCCTCGACCAACCGCAGCCGCAGAGCCTCGTTGTACATGTGCTGATAGCGCATCAGGAACTTCAGCGCGCTGCGGACGTCGGGTTCCTCCCGGATGACCAGGCTCACCGGGCCGAGGCTGGCAAAGCGCCGACGCTCGACGAGCCGCAGCGCGAAGTCGGGGCAGCGGGTCGCGGCGGCCGAGCGTTCCAGCAGGCGGGCGATCGCGACGGCGGGGATCCACCGGTCCGGCAGCCCCAACCCGGCGGGATCGAGCCCGACGCTGCGCAGCAGTGGCGTCGGATCCGTGCCCAGCGACGCGCACAGGTCGGCGTACCCTGTGATCGCGGCGTAGCGGGCCAACGGCTTCATGTCCGGCCCCACCTCTCGCCCCGGAGAGAACACCTATGTCACCTCAAGATACGCTCGATCGGGCGGTGAGACACGCCCCGGATGGCGCCGATCGAAATCGCCGCCGGGGACACCGATGATCACGTGCGCCGTGTCGCACCGACGGCTGTTCGGCAGCGCGGGGACGGTCCCCCGCGCGGGCGGCGGCCGCGAGTGCGTGCGTCGGCGGTCGTGGGCGATCGTCATCATCGTTGTTCGGGTTCGTGGAGGAAGGCGTCGATCACCGGGGCGAGTCTGCCGGCGTTGGTGATCGGTTCGATATGTCCGCCGTTGTGCAGGTACAGGGTGGCGTGGGGTAGCAGTCGGTGCAGGATGTGGGCGTTGACGATCGGAACGATGGGGTCGTCGGTGCCGGCGACGATCAGGGTGGGTTGGCGGATGAGGGGAAGCATCGGCAGGCTGGTCCACACGGCGCCGGCGAGCAGCTGGTGCAGGTAACCGATCGTCGATCCGGCGTGGGTCTGGGTGTCGAAGAGGGCGGCGATGTCGCTGCCCTGGTTTCTCGCGGTGCCGCCGTAGATCTGGCCGGCGATCGCTGCGGTGTGATCGGGGTCGGTGAACCGGCGACCGGTGAGCATCTTGGCGAGCACCCGGGGATGTCCGGGCACCATGAGCGCCCCGGTGGCGGTGGCGACGAGCACGAGTCGCCGGCACCGGCGCGGGTTCTGGAAGGCGAACTGCTGGGCCAGCGCGCCGCCCCAGGACAGGCCGAGTACGTCCACCACGCCGATACCGAGCCGGTCGAGGACCCGTCCCAGCAGCCGCGCCAGGTAGCCGAACCCGTAGGGCGCGAACGAGGTCCGCGACCCGCCGACGCCGGGGACGTCGAACCGGACGATCGTGGTGGCCGGGTCGAGGGCGGCGACGAACGGGTCGAGCACCTCGAGCCCGGCGCCGATCCCGTTGCACAGCACCAGCGGCACCCCCGACCCGCGCCGGATGTGGACCCGGATGCGTTGCCGGCCCACGGTGAGGGTGCGCTGCGTGGTGCGAGCGTCTCCGGTCATCGGTAGACGACGACGACCTCGGCGACGCACACCGGCCGCGTCCCGCCCCGGATCTCGTAGGTGAGGGTGAACACGGCCTCGATGCCGGCGGGTTTCTCCACTGCGGCGGTGAGGGTGACGGTGGCGCGCAGTTCGGCTCCGACCGGGACCGGCGCGGGGAATCGGACCTTGTTCACCCCGTAGTTCACTGCCATCCCGAGGTGGTCGATGGCGAGTACCTCGGCGAGCACGATCGGCGTCAGCGACAGGGTGAGGTAGCCGTGCGCGATGGTGGTGCCGAACGGTCCGGCCACCGCCCGGTCGGGGTCGGTGTGGATCCACTGGTGGTCGCCGGTGGCGTCGGCGAACCGGTTCACCTGCTCCTGGGTGATCTCGCGCCAGTCGGTGCGGCCGAGTTCGTGCCCGACCAGGTCGAGCAGTGCTTTCGGGTTGTCGAGTGTGGTGGTCATGATGTCGCTTCCTGAGGTCGTGGTGGGTCAGATGTGGTGTACGTAGGTGCCGGGTGCGGGGTCGAGCGGGGAGTGGCCGGCGCCGCCGAGCGTGGTGGGTGCGGCGACGGTGGCGCCGCTGCGCGCGGCGAGCCAGGTGGTGTAGTCCGGCCACCAGGAGTCGCGGGTGACCGTCGCGCGGTCGAACCATTGCTCCGGGGTGTCCGCGTCGACGGGCCCGACCCGGAAGGACGCCTTGGGGTTTCCGGGTGGGTTGACCAGCGCGGCGACGTGCCCGCTGGTGGAGAGCACGAACCGGGTGTCGGCGCCGCCGAGCAGGGCGGCGCTGCGGTGGCAGGACTGCCATGGCGAGATGTGGTCGGCGATGCCGCCGATCACGTACGCGTCGGCGGTGACCGCTCCGAGGTCGATCGGGGTGCCCAACAGGTCGATCGTGCCGGGGGTGGCCAGCGCGTTGGTAGCGCCGATGCGGACCAGGTCGCGGTGCAGGCCGGCGGTCATGCGAGTGGTGTCGGCGTTCCAATGCAGCACGTCGAACGGCGCGGGCGGGCGGCCCTGCAGGTAGTTGTTGACCCAGTAGCGCCACACCAGGTCGGTCGGGCGCAGCCAGGCGAACACCTCGGCCAGCTCGTCCCCGTCCAGGAAGCCCCTGGACTGCGAGCGTTCGATCGCGGTCTCGGCGGTGCGTGCGTCGAGGGCGGCGGCGGCGAACCCGGCCTGGGCCTGGTCGAGCACGGTCACCGCCAGGGTGAGCCCGGCAACCCGGTCGCCGTGGCCGGTGGCAGCCAGGTACGCGGCGGTCGTCGCGGCCAGGATCCCGCCCGAGCAGCTGCCCTGCAGATGCGTGCGGTCGGTGCCGGTGATCCCCTGGACGGCGTCCATCGCCTCGAGGATCGCGCCGCCGTAGGTGTCGAGGTCCCAGTCCCGATGCTCGGCGTGGGGGTTTCGCCAGGAGATGGCGAACACCTGCTGGCCCTGGGCGACGAAGTACTCGATCATGCTGCGACCGGGGGCGATGTCGGTGATGTAGTACTTGTTGATCACCGGCGGCACCATCAGCAGCGGCACCTCGCGCACGGTCGCGGATTGCGGGGCGTACTGGATCAGCTCGAACACCGGGGTGCGCAACACCACTGCCCCGGGTGTGACCGCGACGGTCTCGCCGAGGGTGTAGGCGCCGTCTTCGATCATCGCCGGCACCCGCGGCTTGGTGGCCATGTCGCGGGCGAACGCGCGCGCCCCGCGCAGCACGGACAGGCCGCCGGTGTCGATGAGCGCCTTCCACCCGAGCGGGTTGAGCAGCGGATTGTTGCTCGGCGCGAGGCCCTCGACGAGGTTGTCGAGCACGAACCGCATCCGTTCGGTGTCCCGCCAGTCCAAGCCCGCGTCCGCGAGCAGGGCATAGGCGGTGTCGGCGGTGGCGAGGTAGGCCTGCATGCTGCGGTGCAACCAGGGGTTGTTCTGCCACGCCGGGTCGGCGAATCGTTTGTCGCCCTTGCCGGGTGCGCGGTCGGCGCGGCCGGCGGCGACCGCAGCGAGTTCCTTGGCCAGGTTTCCGCCGCGGTGCGCGAGCGTGCCCGGGCGGGTGGCCAGCCCGCCCGCGAGCCGGGCCCAGGATCGGTTGGGCAGCATCCGGCCGGCCACGCCGCGGGCCGAGCCGGCCAGCAGCAGGTCCAGCGGCGCGGCGAGCTCGTCGGGGCGGTGTGCCGGCTTGGTGGTGGTGGTGGTCATGGTCGGTTGCTGCTTTCGAAGGTCGGGATGGTGATGTCGCGGCGCAGGATCTTGCCGGTCGGCCCCTGCGGCAGGGTGTCGAGGATCCAGATGTGGCGCGGATACTTGTAGGCGGCGACCCGCTGTTTGACGAATGCGACGATCTCGGCGGGATCGGCGCTCGCGCCGGGCTTGAGCGTGACCGCGGCGCCGATCTCCTCGCCGAGGCTGGCGTGCGGGATGCCGACCACCGCGGCCTCCGCCACGGCAGGGTGCTCGTAGACGACCTCCTCGACCTCGCGGGGGTAGACGTTGAACCCGCCGCGGATGATCAGGTCCTTCTTGCGGTCCACGATGTAGAAGTAGCCGTCGGTGTCGATGCGGCCGATGTCGCCGGTGGCGAACCAGCCGGCCGCGTCGATCGCGGCCGCGGTCGACTCGGGCAGGTTCCAGTAGCCCTTCATCACGTTCGGTCCCGCGATCTGGATCTCGCCGGGCTGGTCGGCCGGAACCTCGGCACCGGTGCCGTCCACGACACGCATCCGCACGCCCTCGATCGGGGTGCCGATCGAGCCGGTCTTACGGACGCGGTCCGGGTGGTTGAACGAGGCGACCGGGGAGGTTTCCGACAGCCCGTAGCCTTCCAGGATCACCGCGTCGAAGGTCCGCTCGAAGTCGGTGAGCACTGCCACCGGCAGCGACGCGCCGCCCGAGACGCACACTCGCAGGCTCGCCGTCGCCGCCGCGTCGAGTTCCCCGGCGACACCGAGCATCGCGGCGTACATGGTCGGCACGCCCTCGAACACGGTGACCCGGTCGCGGGCGATCACCTCGAGCGCGACTCGCGGGTCGAACCGCGGCACCAGTGTCAGCGTGGCACCCACGAGGACCGAGGCGTTGAGCCCACAGGTGAGCCCGAAGACGTGGAACAGCGGCAGTGCGCCCATCACGACGTCGTCGGGTCCGATCTGGATCAGGGTGCGGGCGGTCACCTCTGCGTTGCCGGCCAGTCCGGCGTGGGTGAGTTCGGCGCCCTTGGGCTTGCCGGTGGTGCCCGAGGTGTGCAGGATCACCGCGGTGTCCTCACCCGCCCGCGCCACCGGCGCGGCCTGCGCCGGCAGGTCGGCGGTCAGCCGGGCGAGGTCGTCGTCGTCGACCAGCCACAACCGGGCGTCGGCCGCGTCGGACGCGGCGCGGGCCTGCTCGGCGAACACCGGGGTCGCGAACAGCGCCGACGCGGCGGTGTTGGTCAGGAAGAACTCGATCTCGCGGGCCTTCAGCAGGGGGTTCATCGGCACCGCGATCGCGCCGCGCCGCAGGATGCCGTAGAACACGATCGCGAACGCCGCGGTGTTGGGCAGCATCACCGCGACCCGGTCACCGGGTGCGATCCCGGCCCGCTCGAGCAGGGTTGCCACCCGCGCCGCGGCCGCGTCGAACTCGGCGAACGCGAGCGTGTCCTCGCCGCACCGCAACGCGGTCTTGCCGGGGTAGTTGCGCGCTGACACAACGAGATTGGTACTGAGATTGGTCATGCCGTGGTTCTCCGGTGTGGTTCGAGAAAGGGGTCGTGGTCGGTGGTCGTCTCCGAACCGGCGTGGGGCCGAAGGGGCACGCACAGCGCCGGAGCCCAGCGAATGGAGCCGAGCACCCCGGTCAGCCACGCGATGCGGGCGGCGGCGTCGGACCGGGTGCGCGTCAGCCGGGCGAGCCACTCGGTGGGTTCGCTCGCGTGGGTGGCCGGCGCGGTGATGCTCACAGTCCGAGGTCCCGTCCGATGATCTCCTTCATGATCTCGTTGGACCCGGCCCAGATCTTGGTCACCCGTGCGTCCTTCCACGCCCGCGCGACCCGGTATTCGTTCATGAACCCGTAGCCGCCGTGCAGCTGGACGCAACTGTCGAGGATCTGGTTCTGCACCTGCGAGCTCCACCACTTGGCCTTCGCGGCGTCCACCGCGGTGAGCCGCCCCTCGGTGTGTGCCTGCACGCACCGATCGACGAACGCCTGCGCCACCTCGAGCGTGGTGACCAGTTCGGCGAAGAGGAACTTGTTGTACTGGAACGAGCCGATCGCCTGGCCGAACGCCTTGCGCGCCCGGGCATAGTCGAGGGTCTCGGCCAGGATCGCCTCGGCGTGCGCGAGATTCGACACCGCCGCGCAGATCCGTTCCTGCGGCAGCATTCGCATCATGTGCGCGAACCCGCCGTCGACCTCGCCGATCACGTTCGCCGCCGGGACCCGGACGTCGGTGAAGAACAACTCGGCGGTGTCGGACTCGGGTTGGCCGACCTTGTCCAGCTTGCGGCCCCGTTCGAAGCCCGCCGTGCCGGTCTCGACCGCGAACAGGGTGATGCCCTTGGCCTTCTTCTCCGGACTGGTCTTCGCCGCCACGATCACCAGGTCGGCGTGGTAACCGTTGGTGATGAACGTCTTGGACCCGTTGAGGATCCAGTCCTCCCCGTCGCGTCGGGCGGTGGTCTTCAACCCGGCCAGGTCCGAGCCCGCGGCGGGTTCGGTCATCGCGATCGCGGCGACCAGTTCACCGGTGCAGAACCCCGGCAGCCACCGCTGCTTCTGCTCCTCGGTGGTCAGCTCCACCAGATACGGCGCCACGATGTCGTAGTGGATGCCGAAACTCGACGCGATCGCGGCACTCACCCGCGAGAGTTCCTCCCCCACAACCGCGTTGAACCGGTAGTCTCCCGCCGCGCTGCCACCGTACTGTTCGGGTACCTCCAGACCGAGCAGGCCGAGCTTGCCCGCCTCGATCCAGATCTCGCGGTCGATGAACCGCTGCTCGATGATCCGCTCGTGCTCCGGAATCAGGTGGCGCTGCGTGAAGTCACGGACCGTGTCACGAAAGGCGAGGTGGTCGGCGGTATAGATGGTCCTGGTCATCGATCTTCCTGAGGGGTGGCGACGGGTGTTTTCGAGCACGTCGGGCAGGTGGCCGCCTCGGCCGGCTGCATCGACGATCCCGGTGCTGGGGACGTGGCCCGCGGAGTGCGGGACTCGATCGAGAACCCATGCGGGTCTTCGGCTTGCCACTCCACGGTAGCCGAACCGTACCCACCGTACTTATCTCATCGGGTCAGCAGACTATTCGTATCGGGACAGGGTTGATGGCGCACAGACGACACCGCCTGCAGTCCACGCGAATCCGATGAGCACCGTTGTCGCACACCGACGCCGCCCCGGTCGGCTCGATCGACCGACACCGTCCCACACCATCACGCCCCTCGAATCCGGGATGCAGCCGGCTCGAACCCGGCGGGATGCACGTCCCGGGCCGGCGAGACCGCTGGATCGCCGCAGCGTCCCGAAGCGAATATTTGGAGTCCCGCCAGGATAAGTATCCATGGGATGGTCCGACTAGAGTTGGGTTCATCACAGCACGGGCCACCCGGTGACCGCCCTCACAAGCCGAACCGGCGCACCCGAGCGAATCCAAAAGCTGTTCCACAGCACAACGTTTCGGATCTCCGAGTCGTCACGACGCGAGCACCCGGGACCGAGAAGGAGAATACCGTGGCGAAGGCCGTTCGTTTCTACGAGACCGGTGGACCGGAGGTCCTGCGGTGGGAGAACGCCGAGGTCGGGGAACCCGGCCCGGGCGAGGTCCGGATCCGCCACGGTGCGGTCGGCCTCAACTTCGCCGACACCTACTTCCGGACCGGGCTCTACCCGGCCGCGTTGCCCGCCGGCATGGGCGTCGAGGCGGCGGGTGTGGTCGAGGCCGTCGGCACCGGCGTGTCGCACGTGCGGGAGGGTGACCGCGTCACCTACACCGGCAGCCCGCTGGGCGCCTACAGCACCGAGCGGGTGATGCCGGCCGAGCACCTGATCACGCTCCCGGGCGGGATCGCGTTCGAGACCGCGGCGTCGATGACCATGCGCGGGCTCACCAGTGCGTATCTACTGCGGCGCATCGTCGCGCTGGACGCCGGGGACACGGTGCTGCTGCACGCCGCCGCAGGCGGGGTCGGCTCCATCGTCACCCAATGGGCGAATCTGCTGGGCATCAACGTGATCGGCACCGTGTCCAGCGACGCGAAGGCCGAGATCGCCCGCGCCAACGGCTGTGCACACGTGATCGTCTACACCCGCGAGAACGTCCCCGCCCGGGTCCGCGAGATCACCGACGGGGTCGGAGTGCCGGTGGTGTTCGACAGCATCGGCGCCTCCACCTTCGCGACCTCGCTCGACTCGCTGGCCCGCCGCGGCCTGCTGGTGTGCTTCGGCACCGCGTCCGGACCGATCCCGCCGATCGACGCGATGTCGCTGGCGGTGAAGGGCTCGCTGTTCGTGACCCGTCCCGCGCTGGCGGACTACATCGCCGACCCGGCCGAGCGGGCCGAACTGGCCGGCGAGGTGTTCGGCCACGTCGCCGCCGGCCGTATCCGCATCGACATCAACCAGCGCTACGAGCTGGCCGACGCGGTGACCGCACACCGCGATCTCGAGGCCGGCGCCAGCATCGGCACCTCGGTCTTCACCCTCTGAACCCGGCGAATACCCGACACCGTCACCGAACCCCAATTCTTCTAGGAGACAACGCAATGTCTGTCACGATCGAGATGCCCCGGCGGACACGGACGGTGACCCCGTTCCGGATCGAGCCGTTGACCGCCACGATCGGTGCGGAGCTGTTCGACGTGGACCTGGGCGAGGTGTCGCGCGACGACGCCCTGTTCGCCGAGCTGCGTGCGCTGCTGCTGCGTCACAAGGTGCTGTTCCTGCGCGGGCAGGACTTCACCCGCGCCGAGCACGTCGCGCTGGCGGAACGGTTCGGCCCGCTCGAGGATCACCCGGTGGCCGGCAGCGACCCCGACCATCCCGGGCTGGTGCGGATCTACAAGGACCTCGACAGCGCGCCGGAGCACTACGAGAACGCCTACCACTGCGACGCCACGTGGCGGCAGAACCCTCCGATGGGTTCGGTGCTGCGCGCCGTGGAGATCCCACCGGTCGGCGGCGACACCGTCTGGGTGAACATGGCGCAGGCCTACACGCGGCTGCCGCAATCGGTGAAGGACCGGATCGACGGGCTGCGCGCCCGGCACAGCATCGAGGCCAGCTTCGGTGCGAACATGCCCCTCGAGGCCCGGCACGCGCTGCACGAGCGGTTCCCCGACGCCGAGCACCCGGTGGTGCGCACCCATCCGGAAACCGGGGAGAAGATCCTGTTCGTCAACGCCTTCGCCACCCATTTCGTCAACTACCACACCCCCGACAACGTCCGCTTCGGCATCGACTACGCCCCCGGCGCCGGGGATCTGCTGCGCTACCTGATCAGCCAGGCCGCGATCCCGGAATACCAGGTGCGGTGGCGCTGGACCCCCAACAGCGTCGCCATCTGGGACAACCGATCCACGCAACACTATGCGGTGCAGGACTATTGGCCCGCAGTACGCAAGATGGAACGCGCCGGCATCGTCGGCGACGCCACCTTCTGACCCCTCCCCCGTCCCGTTCACCCTCACCAACCCCACCACAACTCTGATCGGAGCACCACCATGCACTTCCACGACGACGCCCTGTTCCCGGAGAACCAGGAGAAGCTGGTCATCACCGTCGCCCCCTACGGCCCGGAGTGGGACATCGACGACTTCGCCGAGGACCTGCCACTGACCATGGACGAGCACGTGCAGAAGGCGGTGGACTGCTACGAGGCCGGCGCGACCGTGCTGCACATCCACGTGCGGGAACTCGACGGCAAGGGCTCCAAGCGGCTCTCGAAGTTCAACGAGCTGCTGGCACGGCTGCGCGAGGCGGTACCCGAGATGATCCTGCAGGTCGGCGGCTCGATCTCGTTCGCACCCGAAGGCGAGGGCGCGGACGCGAAGTGGCTCTCCGACGACACCCGCCACATGCTCGCCGAACTCGACCCCAAGCCCGACCAGGTCACCATCGCGATCAACACCAATCAGATGAACATCGTCGAGCTGATGACCGCCGACGACATCGCCGGCACCTCCTTCGAGCGCCCCGAGGTCTACGACGCCTACCGCGAGATGACCGTCCCGGCCGGGCCGGGCTGGGTCGAGGAGCACCTGCGCCGGCTGCAGGCCAACGGTATCCAGCCGCACTTCCAGCTCGCCAACATCGCCCAGCTCGAGACCGTGGAGCGGTTGATCCGTCGCGGCGTCTACACCGGCCCGCTGATGGTGACCTGGGTCGGCATCGGCGGCGGCTTCGACGGTCCCAACCCGTACAACATGATGGAGTTCATCCGCCGCACCCCCGACGGGGCGGTGCTCACCCTGGAAACCCTGATGCGCAGCGTGCTGCCGGTCAACACCATGGCCATCGCGATGGGCCTGCACGCCCGCTGCGGCACCGAGGACACCCTGTGGGGCCGCAAGGGCGAGAAGATGACTTCCGTGGCGCAGGTCGAACAGCTCGTCCGCATCGCGAACGAACTCGGTCGCGAGGTCGCCACCGGCAAGGAGGCCCGCGAGATCTACAAGCTCGACGAGCACTACACCAGCGCCGAGGAGACCCTCGCCAAGATCGGCTTCGCGCCCAACCGCCGCCCCGGCCAGCGCGGCTTCACCCAGCACGCCTGACGCAGCATCCGCGTGATTCGCGGGGCGTGACACCACGCCCCGTGCCGCGCCCCCGGGGCACGCGAAACCCTTTCTCCCACCGGCCGTCAGCACCACAAACTTCACCCCCAGCCACCGCGCTCCTCCCCACCCCACCCGAGGTTTAGGAAGATCATGTCCTCTCTCACCCCCACCGCGCCGGAGCGGACCGCGACCGTGTCGGCGCCGTCTCGCCGCAGCGGGCGATCCCGGTTCTACCCGTGGCTCGTGTTCGCACTCACCTTCGGGCTGCTGCTGTCGGACTACATGTCCCGGCAGGTCCTCAGTGCGGTGTTCCCGTTCCTGAAAGCCGAATGGTCGCTGTCGGATTCGCACCTCGCATCGCTGAACAGCGTGGTCGCGTTGATGGTCGGGTTGCTCACCCTGCCGCTGTCGATGCTCGCCGACCGGTGGGGCCGGGTGCGCAGCCTCGTCGTGATGGCCGCGTTGTGGAGCGTGGCGACCCTGCTGTGCGCGGTGGCGGGCTCCTACGAGCAGATGCTCGGCGCCCGGTTCCTGGTCGGGGTCGGTGAGGCCGCCTACGGCAGCGTCGGTATCGCGGTCGTGCTCAGCGTGTTCGCGCCGCGGCTGCGGGCCTCGCTCTCGGGTGCGTTCATGGCCGGCGGCTCGTTCGGGTCGGTGATCGGCGTCGCATTCGGCGGGGTCATCGCCGTGCAGCTGTCCTGGCGCTGGTCCTTCGCGTCGATGGCGATCTTCGGGCTGATCCTGGTCGCGCTGTTCTGGGCCCTGGTCAGCGAGCGCAAGCTCGCCCGCCACGCCATCGACGACGACACGAACACCACCCACACCGAGGCGCCGGGCCCGGTTGCACGTGCCCCGATCTCGAGCCTGTTCACCAACCCCGCGGTGCTGTGCGCCTACATCGGCGGCGGGCTGCAGATGTTCACCGCCGCCGCGCTGATGGCGTGGCTGCCCAGCTTCTTCGGCCGCTCCTACGGGCTGGCCGCGGACAAGGCCGCCGCGATGGCCGCGGTCTTCGTGCTGCTCATCGGCGCCGGCATGATCGTGTGCGGCATCGTCGCCGACCGGGCCGCCCGCATCGACCCGGCCCGCAAATGGACAGTCGCGATCGCGATCAGCCTCGCCGCCGGGGTACTGCTGATCGTCGGGTTCCGGCTGCCGGTCGGCACCGCCCAGCTGGTGCTGCTCGGACTGGGCGCGTTCTTCTCCGCCGGCTCCACCGGCGCGGTCACCGCGATGGTCGCCAACCTGACCCACCCCACCGTGCGGGCGTCGGCGTTCGGCACCACCACCCTGGCCAACAGCCTGCTCGGGCTGGCCGCGGGCCCGTTCGTCGTCGGTGTCCTCGCGGACAGGATCAGCCTCGCCAATGCTCTGCAACTTGCGCCGCTCGTCTACCTGGGCGCGGTCGCGGTGCTGCTGGCCGGCAAGCGCGTCTACCCCGCCGGCGTCCGCAAGCTCGCCACCCTGTCCGCCACCCCCGCGCAGCAGACCGGAGCCGACAAGTGAGCACCCTCGATACCACGACCGTGGTGATCGTGCCGGGCCTGCGCGGCCACGTCGCCGAGCACTGGCAGACCCTGCTCGCCGCGCGGCTGCCGAAGGTGACCACGGTCGAGCCGCTGCAGCGCGACAAGTTCGGTCTCGCCGCCCGCGTCGCCGCCCTCGACGAGGTCGTCGCCGGCACGACCGGCCCGGTGCTGCTGGTCGCGCACAGCGCCGGTGTGATGATCACCGTGGCGTGGGCCCAGCGCCACGACCACCCCGTCGTGGGCGCGTTGTTGGCCACCCCACCCGACCTCACCGTCGCGCTGCCCGCCGGCTACCCCACCCCCGAGCAGCTACGCGACAACGGCTGGTATCCCACCCCGCGCACACCGCTGCGGTTTCCCAGCATCGTCGCCGCCAGCAGCAACGACCCGCTCTGTGGGTTCGACCGGGCCGCCGCTCTCGCGCGGCACTGGGGCAGCAGACTCGTCGACGCCGGACCGGTCGGGCACCTCAACCCCGCCGCCGGCTACGGCCACTGGCCCGCCGCCGAGGACCTCGTCCGTGAACTTGCCGAGGCACCGCCGCCCCGACCGGTCCCCGTCCGGGCCTGAGCCCCGGACCGTGGCGGCGAACCCTGCGATACCGACATCGAGGTTCGCCGCCACACTCGACAGTCTCTCGTCGATCCTGCTGACACGGGTGAGGACCTCCGTGCGTCCGGATACCGTGGATCCGACACGGACAGGTCAGGAGAGCGCCGAATGATCACACGGACCAGGTTCTTCTCCGTTCACCACTCACGGTCGGCGCGATCGGGGCCTCCCCCGGACCCGCCGCCCCCGCCGGCGCCGTCCTCGGGCCTGTGGTGGCAGCTGGTCGCGGTCGCCGTCCTGCTCGGCGGCCTGGTGGTCGCCCTGGCCCTGCAGACCCCGACCTCGAGCACCCTGACCTACAGCGACTTCGTGGACCGGGTCGACGCGGGCACCGTGGAACAGGTGACGATCGACGACAAGGGATCGGTCTACGGAACACTTTCCGATGGAACCGAATTCGTCACCCAGCTACCCACCGCGCTGGACCTCGCCGGGCTCGACAACAAGCTGCAGGCGAAGCAGGTCCGGGTCAGCGCGGAACAGACCGACGACAGCCCGTGGGGGGCGATTCTGTTCAGCATGCTGCCCTTCGTGGTGTTCGCGGGACTGCTGCTGTGGCTCGGCCGCCGGGCGCAGCGCGCATTCAGCGGCGGCGCCGGCGGTATCGGGGGCATCGGAACGTTCGGCCGCTCGAAGGCCCGGGTGATCGAAGCGAACCGGCCGACCACCCGCTTCGCCGACGTCGCCGGATACGACGGCGTCAAGCAGGAGATCAGCGAGGTCGTCGACTTCCTGCGGGATCCGGAGAAGTACGCGGCCGCCGGCGCGAAGGGTCCCCGCGGCGTGCTGATGATCGGCCCGCCGGGCACCGGCAAGACGCTGCTGGCCCGCGCGGTGGCGGGTGAAGCAGAGGTGCGCTTCCTGTCCGTCACGGGCTCGGAGTTCGTGGAGATGTTCGTCGGCGTCGGCGCCTCCCGCGTGCGGGACCTGTTCGAGCAGGCCCGCAAGAGCCCCCCGTCGATCATCTTCATCGACGAGATCGACGCCATCGGCAGCAAACGCGGCGTCGGGACCTACGCCGGAAACGACGAGCGGGAGCAGACGCTCAACCAGTTGCTGGCCGAGATGGACGGCTTCGATCAGAGCGTCGGCATCGTGGTGCTGGCAGCGACGAACCGCCCGGAGGCGCTCGATCCGGCACTGCTGCGGCCGGGCCGGTTCGACCGCACGGTGGTCATCCCCCTGCCCACCCAGTCGGAACGGGCCGCGATCCTCTCGGTGCACCTACAGGGCAAACACCTCGGGCCCGACGTCGATCTGAGTGTGCTCGCGCGGGCCACCCCGGGGTTCTCGGGTGCGGATCTGGCGAACCTGGTCAACGAGGCCGCGATCAACGCCGTCCGCGACGACCGCACCGTCATCTGCGCCGACGACTTGTCGTCCGCGCGCGACCGCCTGCTGCTCGGCCGCCGCGAGAGCGCCAACGCCCTGCTCCCCGAGGAACGGACCTCGGTGGCGGTGCACGAATCGGGTCACGCGCTGCTCGCGGCCCTGTGCCCGCACGCCGACCCGGTGGCGAAGGTGACGATCCTGCCCGCGGGCATGGCGCTGGGATCGACCCAGCAGCTCCCCGAGGTCGAACGCCACCTCTACAGCGAGGGATATCTCAACGATCTGCTCACCGTGCGGGTGGGTGGGCGGGCCGCGGAGATCGTCGTGTTCGGGGAGGGCTCGACCGGCGCCGCCGACGATCTGAGCGGCGCGACCCGGATCGCCGTGCGCATGGTGCGGGAATTCGGGCTGTCCGAAGCGTTCGGCCCGGTGGGGTACGGCTCCGGCGATCCCAACTACCTCCATGCCGACACCAGCGACCGGAGCCTCGTGCGGCCCTACTCGGAACACACCCAGCAGCTCGTGGACCGCGAGGTCGCCCGGCTGCTGCGGGCCGCCGAGGAACGGGCGGTCGCGCTCCTGACGCAGCATCGGACGGCGCTGGACCGGCTGGCCGCGATCCTCGTCGAGGAGGAGACCGTCGACGGCGACGTCGTCCTCGATGTGCTTCGGGCGGAAGCGGACACGGCCCGGCCGCAGCGCCTCGGCAGCACCTGAGGAATGCGCCCGACATGATTCGCCGCGCCGCGGGGAACCCGGTCCCCATGGCACCTCTCCCCGACCCCACGACGGCACGGCACTACCGCATCCACGAGACTCCCGACGGTCACCGTTGGGTGATCTGCACCCACGACCCGTCGCTGGGCATCGATTTCGGCCCGGGACCGGAGGCCGAGTCCTGGGCGCGGGAAGCCTGGGCCGACCTGGAATCCCCGCCGCCGCAGAACCAGTACAACTGGCGGCCGGCGCCGCCGGGCCTCGCGGGCTCGCGGTTCGGCCCCGACAGGCGGATCCCCGGACCGAGAAGGTGACGACCGGCGGGCGCCTACCGTGGGGGGTGTGGACGCACGCGCTCTCGTCACCGCCGCCCGCGTCGCACGGCTCGCCACCGCCGGGCGCAACGGACGCCCGCACCTCGTCCCGATCGTGTTCGCGCTCGCCGGCGACGTCCTCTACACCTGCGTCGACGACAAACCGAAGACGACGCGCCGGCTGCGGCGCCTGCGCAACATCGAGGGCAACCCGCACGTCACCGTGCTCGTCGACCACTACGAGGAGGACTGGACGCACCTGTGGTGGGTCCGCCTCGACGGCACCGCCACCGTCCACGACCCGCGCTCCGCGGTCGGCACGGCCGGTCTCGATGCGCTCGCCGTCAAGTACGCGCAGTACCGGGCCGCCCGCCCGGCCGGGCCGGTGCTCCGGATCGCCGATCTGCGCTGGCGGTCGTGGTCCGCCTGACACGCACGGCCCGCGGCGCCGCGCGGGCCGTGCGATCGAGGATCAGTTGATCGGACGACGCCACGGCCCGGTGATGGCAAGGACCAGCCCGGGCGACTGGATGTTGACGAACAGGGTCTTGCCGTCGGCACTGAACGCCGGTCCGCAGAACTCGCTGTCGTTGAGTTCGTTGCGGGCGATGGCGAACGGCTGTCCCTCGGCGGTGACGCCGATGAGGTGGCTGATGCCGTCGCCGTCCTCGGCGAGGATCACGCCGCCGTACGGCGAGACGGTGATGTTGTCGGGACCGTCGTAGTTGCCGGTGTCGACGGACGGGTCGGGGTTGACCCCGAACAGCGTCTTCAGCGTGATCGTCTGCGAGGCCGGATCGTAGAACCACACCTGGCCGTCGTGCTCGGCGACGCTGCCGTCGCCGGTGCGGGCGTAGCTGGCGACGAAGTAGGCGCCGCCGTCGCCCCACCACTGGCCCTCGAGCTTGCGGCTGCGGGTGACCTCGTCGGCGGCGAACTGTGCGCGCACCGGCGTGGTGGCGGCGTCGCGGTCGGGGACGTCGACCCACTCCACCGCGTAGCGCACGCCCGGCTCGGTGGCCTGCGACAGGTCGGGCACGTGCGTGCCGCCGTCGAGGCACTTCATCGCCTGCAGGCTGCCCGCCGTGTCGCCGCCCGGCGACACGGCGAGTTCACGCAGGGCGCCCGGCCCGCCGCGGAAACCCTGCGGCGGCGTCCACCGGAAGAACAGGCCGTTGGGCTCGTCGGCGTCCTCGGTGAGGTAGATCGCGCTCGATGCCGGGTCCACGGCGACGGCCTCGTGCGCGTACCGGCCGAGGAACTTCAGCGGCACCGGGCTCTTGCCGCGGTTGGCTTCCTGGCTCGCGGGGTCGACCTCGAAGACGTATCCGTGGTCGAGCGTGAATCCCTTGGAGCCGGCGCGTGCCTCGGTTTCCTCGCACGTCAGCCACGTGCCCCACGGGGTGATTCCGCCGGCGCAGTTGTTCACGGTGCCGGCCAGGCTGACGTACTGGCCCGTGCGCTGCCCGTTCGGCCCCACCGTGACGGTGGTGGTGCCGCCTCGGGCGCCGGGGTCGTAGGTCAGGCCGTCGACGACGGGCACGCCGAACGGCTCGTCCTTGCCGATCTCGTGGTTGGTCACGATCGTGGAACCGTTGCGGTGCGCGAACACGCCGTTGGCGTCGGGATCGCTGGGGACGGGCGTGCCGTCGTCGAGGGTCGTCTCCCCGGAGCGCGACACCACGGTGTACGAAAAGCCCACGGGCAGGGCGAGAATGCGGTTGGGATCCGGGACGAGCGGGCCGTAGCCGATCGCCGTGCCGGGCACGGCGGACGCAAGTCCGGGGCGGACGATCGCCTCGACGCTGCCGGCGAGGGCCACGCCGAGGCCGGCCAGCGCGGTGCGTCCGAGGAACCCGCGGCGATTCAGTGGTGCCGTCGTCACTGTTTCGATACCTCCATCGATCCGGTCGAGTCCTTCGGACCGTAGGTACCGGAAAGCCCGGTTCGGTGGCCGGCGCGTGACCCGGAACTGAACCGGACGCGAACGTCGCGGAGGCGGTCAGGCGACGTCGGAGTCGACGGGCAGGCCGGCGAGTCGCCACTCGAGCACACCGTCGGCGGCGCGCCGGGCGGGCACGCCGTGGGTGCGCAGCAGCCGGACGGCGTCGTGGGCGAGCACGCAGTACCGACCGCGGCAGTAGGCGACGATCTCGCGGCCCGCCGGCAGGTCCGCGAGCCGCTCGGTCAGCTCGTCGAGTGGCACGTGCAGCGCGCCGGGCAGGTGCCCGGCGGCGTATTCGGCCTCGGGGCGCACGTCGAGCAGTACCACCTCGCCGGTCTCGAGGCGGTGCAGCAGTTCCTCGGTGCCGACGGCCGTGGTGTCGTCCGGGCCGAGATACGCGCGACGGGCGAGCTCGGTGTGCGGGCGGTGCCGCTGGGCGACGCGGCGCAGGGTGTCCCACAGGACGGCCACGTCGTCCCCGGCGAGCGAGTAGAAGATCCGCTTGCCGTCGCGGCGGGACTGCACCAGCCCGGCCGCGCGCAGCGTCTGCAGGTGCGCCGAGCAGGTGCTCACCCCGAGCCCGGCGGCGGCGGCGAGCTCGTCCACGCTGCGCGGGCCCTGCGCGAGCAGGTCGAGCAGTTCCAGGCGCGCGGGGTTGCCGAGCACCTTGCCGACGGCGGCGAACTCCCCGAAGAGGGCGTCCTTGGCGGCTCGGTCAGCCATGGGCGGGGTCCTCCTGTGCGACGCGGGCAGGTCGGGGGTGGGTCTCGTACATGCGCACCGCGACGATCAGCCCGGACAGGGCGGTCAGCGCGGCCACGACCCACACGGCGGCGTGGACGCCGAACGCGTCGGCGACGATACCGGCCAGCAGGGCGCCGGCGGCGAATCCGCCGTCGCGCCAGAGCCGGTACACGCCCACGGACCGTGCCCGCCAGGCGGGGTGGGCGACGTCGCCGATCGAGGCGAGCAGGGTCGGGTAGACCAGCGCGGTGCCGGCGCCGAGCGCCACCGCGGCGATCGCCCACGGCAGGAACGCATCCGAGACGGCGATCACGGCCAGGGCGAGGGCCTGCAGCCACATGCCGGCGACGATCATCCACTTGCGGCCCCACCGGTCCGACAGCGCGCCGGTGACCAGCTGGCCCACTCCCCACACGGCCGGGTACAGCGCGGCGAGGACGCCGATCCGGCCGACCGAGAGGCCGGCCGCGGCGAACAGGATCGGGAACAGGCCCCAGGCGAGGCCGTCGTTGAGGTTGTTGACCAGGCCGGCCTGGCTGGCGGACGACAGTGCCGGTTCCTTGAAGCTGGTCTGGACGAACACCTGCCGGTCGGTGAGCTTGTCGTGCAGGTGGTCGTGGCGTCCGTCGGCGCGGGCCACGTGGCCGACGGCTTCGAGGCGCGCGTGTTCGCGGGTCTCCTTCACTGCGAGGGTGGACAGTCCCAGGCCGAGCGCCGCGAAGGCGATGCCGAGCAGGAACGGCGCCGGCCGCAGACCGTAGGCCTCGGCCAGGTAGCCGGTGGCGAGCGCGGTCGCGGCGACGGCGGCATACCCCGCGGCCTCGTTCAGTCCCATCGCGAGCCCCCGGCGGGCCGGGCCGACGAGGTCGATCTTCATCACCACCGTGGTGGACCAGGTCAGTCCCTGGCTGATGCCGAGCAGCACGTTGGCGAAGATCACCCAGCCCCACGACGGAGCCCAGATGAGCAGCAGCGGCACCGGGACTGCGACCAGCCAGCCGGCCACGAGCACCGGTTTGCGCCCGTACCGGTCGGAGAAGGTGCCCGCGAAATAGTTGGTGATCGCCTTCGACAGGCCGAAGACGAGGATGAACGACAGGCCGGCGGTGTAGGCGCGGATGCCGAATTCCTCCTCGGCGAGCAGCGGCAGCACGGTGCGTTCCTGGCCGAGCATGCCGCCGACGAGGGCGTTGACCACCACCAGCAGCGTGAACTGGGCGGCGTTGCGGCGCAGGCCGAGTCCGATCCGTTCGCCGGACGGGGTGGTGGGGCGCGTGGGGCTGTTCATGAGCCGCCCTCCGGGGACGTGTGGGATCAGGGTCGCCGCGCGCCGCGCCTTCCCGGCGGGAGACGCGGCCGACTTCACTACGACATTCTATGGAATTATGGAATGAACCGCCACCGACGGCGGAGCGGGTGTGCCCTCGCGGCGATCAGTGCAGGTTCTCGGCGTGCCGGACCGCCGTCTCCAGATGTTTGTCGACGCTGCGCAGATCCAGGCGCGCGTCGGCGAGGAGGTCGAGGATCTCGAGGAGCGCGGCCTCGGCGGAGTCTCCGTGGGAATGGCGATCGATCCGCCCGAACTCTTCGCTCAGTTCCTTGATACGTCGATCGAACACGTGCAGATCGGCCCGCAACCGCGAGGCGTGCCGGGCCAGCTCGGGGGTGCTCATTGCGGGACCGTCCTTCGATTCGACGTGCGGGGTGTGAAGTCATCGTGGCCGACGGGGTGCTCCGGCGCCACGCCCGGCACCCGGCCGGTCCGCTCGGCGGATACGCCGCAACCGGCCTTCTCGTCCGGCCGCACAGGTGGAAGAATCACCGGAGAGCTCCCGCACCGGACTCGACGCCCGAAGCGAAGGGTCCGGGGATGTGCCGCGGGGAGGCGGTGACGCGATGGATCCTGTTCGGCTGAACAGCGGTGTGCACCGGTGGTCCACCGAGCATCTCGTGCGGCTCGTGGACCAGAGCACGACGCACGATGCCGCCGTGGGGTGCGGGCCTGTCGAGGCGGCCCGGATCGAATTGGCCCGCAGACGCGCCGGTGGAACGTTCGATTGGATGTGCCTGGTCGAGGATCCCGCCGATCCGGACCACCGCACGGAGAGCTTGATCCTGTCCCTGCCCACGGGAGTGACCGAGGAGCAGGTGCGGTCGGAGGCACTGGCGCGTGCGCGCGCACGGTACGGTCCGCGGGTGGTCGTCCGCCACGTCCGCGCGTACGACTGACGAGGTGCCAGCGGACGATCACGGTCCGGTGTCTCCGCTGAATCCCACCTCGGACAGCGACGTCCGGAAGCGGCCGGGTCCGACCGCCGCGAGTTCCGTGATCCAGACGAGCACCTCCGACATCGGTGCCGCCGTTGCCGCCACCGGTATGCGGGTCACGCCGGAGACGAGGACAGCGCCGCCGATCGTCTGCGCCGCGGGGTGCGGGCCGCCACCGCGGGGCGCGGTTCGGATCTCGACACGCGAACCGGCACTGAGGCTGTCGATCCGGACCTCGCCGAGCCGGACCGGCCGCGGGAAGGCGATCGTCAGGCCCACGCCGCTCCGGCCGGCCGGGACCGGCCGGGGATACAGGTCGGTGCTCCAGGCCGTGTTCGGGTTGGCGTCCGCCGCAAGGTCCGCCGTCACCGCATTGTCGGTAGTCCCGTCCCGCGACTGGGCGCGCACGGACAGCGGAACGAGGGGGGCGCTGATCGGCGCCGCCCCGGCACCGATCGTCGGCGCCACGACGGCGACTGCGGGCAGCGTCGGTGCCGTCACCACGGAATCGCCACCCGGGCCACTCAGGGCGGTGCCGGCGACCCAGCCGACCGCGGCGAGGCACGCCACCAGAACCATTGCAGCCGAGGCAGGCACGACCGCGATGCGCCGGGGAGGGGTCGCGGGCGGCCGATGCGCCGGGAACCGTTCCGGTGCCGGCGAAGGGGTTTGGCGGCGTACGGCTTCGGCCGTGCGTTCCGCGCCCCGGAACCGCACGTCGCCACGCGGGAGCATCCGATCCAGCCGGTCGACGAAATCGGTTGCGGTACAAACATGTCCGCCCAAAGCCTCGTCGGCGAGCTGCCGCATCGGCTCTGCGCCGGGGCGCGCCTCGCCGGCGCCGAGCAGGCAGCGCAGCACCGCGCCGAGCCCGGCGACGTCGGTCGTCTCGTCCGCACCGGACAGGATCGCGGGGAAGGCGAGGACGGCGGTACCGCACTCGCCGACCCGGACGCGGACCGGATCGTCCAGGCACAGGACCGTGGACTGCCGGTGCGCGGCGCGCACCGTCTCGGCCAGGCGAAGCGTCATCCGTGCGGCCGCGGCCGGGTCCGGACGGTCGGCGGCGACGTCGCGCAGCGACCGGCCCCGCGTCCACTCTGCCACCACCACGCAGTGGTCGGTGTCGCCGACGACGTCGAAGACCCGGGCCGCGGCCCCTGCCCGCTCGAAGGCCGCCGAGGCGGTCCGCACGCACAGCCCCGGGAAGAAGCCGGCATCCGGGGCGGGGCGAGGCACGAGGGTCAGCGCGACGGTCCGGTTCATGGCCGTGTCGCGCCCCCGCCAGCACTGCAGGCCGCCCACTATGCCGTGCCGTTCCACCAGCCGGTAGCGGCCGCCGCCGACGTGCGCTCCGGCCTCCGGGAGCACCCGTCGAAGCCTCCCGTCCGGAGCCGAGCCGTCGTTCCCGGTCATCGACGTCGCCTCCCCCTGAGCCGGATCCTCGCGCCTCATTGTCCGCCGGAGCGCAGGCGGCCGGGCCCGGATCCGCACTCCGAAAATCCACCTGCGTGATTGACGCGGGCCATTTCGGGTTACCCCCGGGTAGCGGACAACCCCGCACAGACAGTCCCTACCACCGAGGAGCAGGACGTCATGGACGAAGAGGGCACGTCCGCGGAAGCCCGCGAGGGCTTGCTGGATTCCATCAAGGGCAAGGCGAAGGAAGTCGCGGGCGCGGTGACCGGCAACGACTCGCTCACCGCCGAGGGCCAGCTCCAGCAGGCCGAGGCCCACGCACGCAAGGAGGCGAACACCGCCGAAGCCGTCGCGCGGGCGGAGACCGAGGAGGCTGCGGACGAACTCGGGTCGATCCACGAGCGGGGCGCGCAGGAACGAGCGACGGTCCGGCAGGAGGCCGCGGCCGCGGAGCAGGACGTGCGCCGCCGGCAGCAGAGCGAGCATCTGGTCGCCGAGCAGCAGGCGCAGCACCGGGCCGCGGCCGGGCGGCTCGAAGCCGAACGCGACGCCCGCGTCGAGACGGCGCGCGCGCAGTCCGCCGAGCGCGCCCGGGTGGCCGAGGCCACCGCCGACGCGATCGATGCCACCGAGGAACACCAGGAGGCGATGGACGAGGCCGCCGAGGCGCGCGCCGAGGCCGCGCGGGCCCGGCAGAAGGCCGAGAGCCTCGGCGACGACGCCGAAACGCCCTGACCTCTCATACCCGACGAAGCGGAGACGACATGAACATCACCACCGTGCCCCTGGCCGTGTTGCGCCTTCAGTACCAGATCTTCCGATTCCCGCTGCAGATGATCGAGCAGCAGGTGTTCTCGCGGTTCCCGCCCGACGCACCCCCACGACTGATGTACGAGCGGGGCCTCGGCCTGCTCGACGGGACCGTGGGAACCGTGCTCGGCGCCCGCGACGTGCAGCAGCGCGGCGCCGCGATGACCGAGCGCACCGACGCGTTCGCCCGGGCGAGCGCCCTCGAGGAGGAGGCCGCCCGCAAGGAGCAGGAGGCCGACGCCGCGCTGCGCGCCGAGCGCGAGCAGGCGCGGGCGCAGCAGTCGGAGGCCCACGAGGCGAGGCAGCGTGAGGTGGCGCAGGCCCGGGCCCGTGAGGAGGAGCGCAAGCGCACCGCCGCACGGGAGGCCGAGCAACGCGCCGAGGCGGCGAAACGGCAGGCCGACGCCGAGGCGGCACAGCGCACGCAGGCGGTCGAATCGGCCCGGCGGAAGGAACAGGAGCAGATCAGGGCCGCCGAGCAGGCCGCCGCCGCCCCGGCCGAGGCGCAGCTGAAGGACGCCGCCGACAAACAGGGCGAGGCAGCCGACAAGCGTGCCCGCGCCGAGCGGTTGGAGGATCTGTCCGAGGCGGAGAAGGTCGGGCGTCGTGCCGAGCGCAACGGCGAGGCCGCAGGCGGACCGGCCTGACGAGGCGACCCGTCGGGCGCCGCGGTCCTCACCGCACCGGCCGCACCGGGATCGCCCGGATGCGGTCGAGCAAGGCCGCGAATTCGTCGTCGTCGGCCGGGTCCTCGGGCGGGTCGATCGACAACCCGTCGCACGTGCCGCCGTACCAGGATTCGAGGACGGCCGGCAGCTGGGCGTAGGTGCCGTGCGGGACGAGGATGCGCAGGACGTCGTCGCTCACCGTCTCCGTCATCTCGTTCCAACGCTGTTCCCGCGCCAGCCTGGTCAGCCGCTCACCGACTTCGGTGAGACCGAGCGCCGCCAGCGTTCCGCGGTAGGCGGGTGTCGAGTACAGGAACGCGAATTCGGAGCGGGCCGCCTCGCGCGCGGCCGCGACGACGCGGTCGTCGCGGCCGGTGATCGCCTTGGGAACCACCACGACGCGGGGGCCGCCGTCGCGCCGGCCACGGCGTTCGGCGCCCTCCCTCAGTGCGGGCAGGATGTGTTCGCGCAGGAACGTGGGGTGCGAGTTCGTCGGGTGCGTGACGAATCCGTCGGAGCACTCACCGGCGAGCACACACATCCGCCGGTTGACGCCACCGGTCCACAGTTGCGGCGCCGGGACATGGACGGGGCCGGGTCGGAAGTACGGCTGCAACCGGTCGAATGTGTAGTGCGTGCCGCTGTGCGACAGAGGCTCTCCGGTGGCGAACGAGCCGAAGATCGCCCGCAGGGAGTCGAGGTAGTCGCGCAGCTGGGCGGCGGGATTGCTCCACGGCATCGAGAACCGGCCGACGATGTTGCCGCGGACCTGCGTCGCGAGACCGAGCTGGAAGCGGCCCCCGGAGAAGCGGGCGAGCTCCCACGCGGAATACGCGGTCACCATCGGGCTCCGGGCGAAGGCCACGACCATGCTGGTGCGCACCGTCAGCCGCGACGTGTGTTCCAGCGCCAGCGCGCACACGGTGAACGGGTCCCGCACCGTTTCCGACACGTGCACGGTGTCGTACCCGAGCGCCTCGATCCGGCGTACCCGCTCGGCCACCCGGCCCAGTTGCGTGTCCGCCGGCAACGACGCCACCCTCTCCATGGCGAGACCTCTCGTCGCGGTCAGAAGACGACGATTCCGCGCGGGTTCCTGCCCTCGTGCCTGCCGGTGAAGCCCTGGGCGGTGGCGCCGAGCCGGTCGTACGGGGAGAACACCGAGCGTTCCTCGGGCCGCATCCACTCCTCGAGGTGGTCACGCGAGTACTGCTGCCGGCGTTCGAGCAGCGCGTGCACGTCGGAGGCGGCGACGGTGGTTGCGGTCATGACGCGGATGCTAGGAGCGCACCTGCGACGCCCTCGCCGGAGTCCCGCTCAGCGAGACTCGAACGCGCGGCCTCTCCCCCGGCTCACCCGGTCACGACGTAGCCGCCCTCCTCCCCCGATGTCGTGCCCGTCGCGCGACGGTCGCGGCGGGACCACAGCACGCCGCCGCCGGGAGTCGGGCCCTGTTGCACCAGTTCGCGTTTGAGGATCTTGTTCGTAGCGGTACCGGGCAGGTCGGCAGCGATGCGCACGTAGCGGGGCCACGCCTTCGGCGACAGGTCCGGCTGGGCGGCGAGGAACTCCTCGAACATCTCGGGGGTCAGTTCGGCGTCGTCCTGCAGAACCATCGCGGCCATCACCTGGTCGCCGACGTGATCGTCCGGCACCGCGTAGACGGCGACGCGGTTCAGGGCGGGCAGGCGCTGCAGGATCCGTTCGATGGGAGCGGTGGCGAGGTTCTCGCCGTCGACGCGCATCCAGTCCGCGGTGCGGCCCGCCAGGTAGATCCACCCGTCGGCGTCCTTGTACGCGAGGTCGCCGGACCAGAACATGCCGTGGCGGAGTCGCTCGTCGGTGGCCTCCTGGTCGTTGTAGTACCCGGAGAAGAACCCGGCGCCGTGGGTGTTGACCAGTTCGCCGATCGCCTCGTCCGCGTTGATCAGGGCACCGGCGGCGTCGAACTCCGCGGCGGGGCACTCGGTGACGGTGGCGGAGTTGTAGACGGCGACGCCGTCGAGGCCCTTGCCGATCGATCCGCGCGGCGTGCCGGGCTCGCGGGTGACGATGACGGCGTTCTCGGTGGAGCCGAAGCCGTCCCAGACCGTGCAGTCGAACCGGCGTGCGAACTCCTCGATGTCGCGATCGGTGGCCTCGTTGCCGAATGCCACGCGCAGCGGGTTGTCCCGGTCGTCGGGCCGCTCGGGGGTCGCGAGCACGTAGGCGAGGGGCTTGCCGACGTAGTTCATGTAGGTCGCGCCGCAGCGGCGGATGTCGTCGAGGAACCGGGACGCCGAGAAGGCGGCCGGGGCCATGGCGGCGCCGCTGCCGATGCCCACGCTCCAGCCGGCGAGGACGGCGTTGGAATGGAACAGCGGCATCGACAAGTAGCAGACGTCGGTGTCGGCGATACCGAACCGACCGATGAGGTTCTGACCCGCGAACAGCACCATCAGGTGGGCGACGCGGACCGGTTTGGGATCGCCGCTCGTGCCCGACGTGAAGATCATCATGAAGGTGTCCATGGCCTCGACCTCGCGGTGCGGGTGCAGGACACCGGCCCCGGCGAGCAGGTCGGCCCACTCCCGCGACGACGTGTCGAGGATCCGCACCCCCGGCAGGTCGAGCCCGGCCAGCAGGGGCCGGTGTTCCGGGTCGGTGACGACGATCTGGCAGTCGGCGCGCCGGATGTCGCGGGCCAGGCCGTCGCCGCGGCGGGTGGTGTTGATGCCGCACAGGACGTAGCCGCCGAGTCCGGCCGCCGCCATGGCCTCGAGCATGTCGGGAGTGTTGCCGAGCAGGGTGCCCACGTGCATCGGGCGGTCCGGGTCCGCCACGCCCAGCAGGGCCGCGGCCTGGGCGGATGCGCGGCCGAGGTGCTCGCGCCACGTCCATGTCCTGTCGCCGTACACGACTGCGGTGGTGTCCTGGTCGCATCGCTCACGGAGGGCTTGCTGGACGGTCTCTGCCATCGGTCTACCTCGTCGTCGTGGGGGCGGCGTCGTCGTGCCGGGGACTCCCGGCGGTGTCGTCGTGCCGGGGACTCCCGGCGGTGTCGTCGTGCCGGGGACTCCCGGCGGTGTCGTCGTGCCGGGGACTCCCGGCGGTGTCGTCGTGCCGGGGACTCCCGGCGGTGCCGTCGTGCCGGGGACTCCCGGCGGTGCCGTCGTGCCGGGGACTCCCGGCGGTGCCGTCGTGCCGGGGACTCCCGGCGGGCGGGCTCCCGGCACCGAGGTGCCGGGACAGGAACGAGATCTGATGGGCGACCGCGGCATCGAACCAGTCGCGCCCCGGCCAGACGTCGAAGTGGTCGCACGGGTAGTGGCGGACCTCGGCCCGTCCCCGGGCGGCGGCGACCGCGGCGGCGTGCGGGGGTGCACTGCGGTCGAAGTCGGCGATCTGGACGAGCAGCGGGCACCGCAGTCCGGCGGCGTCCTTGCCCGGCCGGTAGGTACCGAGTTCGAGCGCGACGCCTGCGTCGATCTCGTTGCGCCACGTCGGGCCGGCGAGTGCCGTGTAGTCCTCGAAATATCCGTCCAGGGTCAGTGCCGCGGTCTCGCCGGGGCGGCCCACGATCGGAATCGTTACGGGCGGAAGGCCTCTCAGCGCCGCGACTCGGCTGCGGGTCCCGATCGCGGTGGACCGCAGCATCGACGGCATCGAATGGTGCCGCGCCGCCAGCAGACCTGCGGCGGGGCCGTCGACCAGCGGTGTGAGGGCGACGACGGCCGCGACGTCCCGGCGGTGTGCCCCCACCGAGAGCACATGTCCACCCGCCAGCGACACACCCCACAGGATCAGGCGATTCGGGTCGGCCCCGTCGAGGCGGGCGGCGGCGCACAGGGCGGCCCGATAGTCGTCCGCCTGGCCGCGCAGGTCGACCCGTTGACGCGGCGCACCACCGGACGCGCCGAATCCCCGGTAGTCGAAGGCGAGGACGTCGAGACCTGCCGCGGCGAGCCGCTCCGCGAACGCCTGGAGGCCGGAATCCTTGGTGCCGCCGAGCCCGTGCGCCATCACGACGACCGGGCGGCCGCCGTCACCGGCGAACGCCTCGCCCTGCCCGGGGAAGTGCCAGGCGTCGCAGAGCGCGTCACCGGATCGGAAGGTCTTGTGTCGGTGTGTCATTCGGATACCTTCTCGGGGAGGTCGGTCGGGTGGACGCGACTACCGGTGCGCAAGCGCCCGTTTCCTGCCGGCGGGTAGTTCGTGTACCCGCAAGTCGTGTTCGTAGAGGAAGTAGTCGACCTGCTGGGTGTGCCGGGGCCGGTCGAGCATGTGCCCGGTGTACTTGCGCTGATCTGCTTCGATCACCCGCTCCATCTCGTCCACCGACGGCAGCCGGTACCGCCCGATCACGTGGGCCGCGACGAGCCGGGCCTGGCATTCGACGAACGGAAACAGGGTAGGCGTGGCCTGTGCGAACCCGACGAAGGCGAGGTTGTCGATGCCGGGCTTGAAGATCCGCTTGTAGAGCGGGATGTGGTTACCGGGCGCGCTGACGAAGTCCTCGTCGAAGAACGGGAAGGTGATGTTGTAGCCGGTGGCGTAGACGACGACGTCGAAGTCCGACGAGGTGCCGTCCTCGAAGTGCACGGTCGCGCCGTCGAGTAGGCGGATGTTCGGCTTGGCGACGACGTCGCCGGAACCGAGGCGCAGCGGCAGTTCCACCGATTGGGTGGGGTGGGCCTCGAAGAACTTGTGGTTGGGCGTGGGCAGGCCGTACCGCTCGGGACGCCCGGCGATGACGGGCTGCCCGAGCTGGGCGAGCTTGCGCTGCCAGGAGAGCGGAAGGTGGGGGCTGGTCCGGTAGTACTTGTCGGCCGGACGGCCCGCGATGTACTTCGGCACGATCCAGGCGCTCGAGCGGGTGGACAGGGTGACCTCGTTGCCGAGCGCCTTGGACGACAGTTCCACCGCGATGTCGGCGGCACTGTTGCCGATCCCGACGACGAGAATGCGCTTGTCCGAGAAGTCGATCGGCGTGCGCGGATCGACGTACCGGTGCGAGTGGAGGGACATGCCCGTGAACTCGCCCGGAAAGTCCGGGATCCGTGGATCCCAGTGGTGACCGTTCGCCACGACGAGGAAGTCGAAGTACCGGGTACGCCCGTCCTCGGTGTCGAGTTCCCACCGGCCGTCCGCGTTCCGGCGGGCATGCACGACACCGTTGCGGAACTCGATCCGCGACTCGAGGTCGAACGCCGCGGCGTATCCGTCGAGGTACTGCTTGATCTGGGTGTGATGTGGGAAGTCGGGGAAGGACTCCGGCATCGGGAAGTCCTTGAACGAGAGCTGATGCTTGGACGTGTCGATGTGCAGCGAGCGGTAGGCGCTGCTGTGTCCGTTGGGATTGCCGAACGCCCAGTTGCCGCCGAGCCGGTCCGACGACTCGAAGCACGTGTAGGGCACGCCGTAGTCCCCGAGCATCTTGCCCGCGGTCAGACCGCTGATTCCCGCGCCGATGACGGCGGTGGTCGGTGCCGGCATGTCGCAGCTCCTCGTGTGCAGGTTCCGGCCATCCGGTGAGCCGGTCCGATCTCCGGCGCGAGCGCGTCCGGTGACGACGACCACAATGTAGAACATGTTCACAGCGGGTGTACACACATTCCGGAAAGTGTCTACTGCGCGTAGGGTCGGCTCGCGGGCCGCGCGGTCCGCCGGCCGAGAGGAACAGCGCGTGCCCACCGAGACGAAACCCGGAAGCGTCCGCGAGCGACTGCTCGCCGCGACGGAGGACTCGCTGCGCGCCAAGGGAATCCGGGCGACCACGATGGCCGAGGTGGCCGAGGCGGCCGGCGTGTCCCGGGCCTGGCTGTACCGGCACTTCCCGGACAAGGCGAGCCTGGTCGGCAGCGTGATCGTCCGGCTCGACGCGGCGTACTGGGCCGACGCCCGAGCGGCGCTCGCCGGGTACGGCTCCTTCGACGAACAGCTCGCGGCAGGCGTCCGGATCGGCCGGGCCACCTACGACGACCCGGGCGCGCTGCCGCTCCGGCTGCGCGCCACCGAGCCGGAGGAGTTCGAGGCGTGCGCCGGCGCGGGGGTGCGCGAACTGGTTCCCGATCTCGCGGCGTTCTGGCTCGAGTTCGTCGTCGCGGCGATCGAACGCGGGGAGGTCCGTGACGACGCCGATCCCGTCGAGGCCGCCGAGTGGGTGGCGCGCTCGCTCATCAGCCTCGCCACCGTGCCGGGCAACACCCTCGACCCCGACGACGCCGCCGCCGTGCTGCGCTACGTGCGGCGGTACGTGCTCGCCGGCCTGTCGCCCGCCGCACCGCGCTGATCGGCGACCGTCAGGATCCGGCCCCGGGCGGCGGTCCGTCGAAGCCGTTCGCCCAGTACCGGCCGCGCAGGGACAGTTCCAGCAGCATTTCCGTGACGTCCTCGAGGGGAAGCACGGGCGGATCCGACTCGATCCACCAGCGCAGCACGGAAATCTGCTCGCCGACCCAGGCCCGGGCGAGAACGTCGACGTCGATGCGCGGGGTCACCCCGTGGGCGTCCGCGCGCTTGCGGAAGATCCGGGCGACGACCTCGCTGCGGTCGTCCATGAACTCCCGCAGCGCACGGCCGTCGCCCTCCCCGCGCAGGATCACCCGGTACACGTCGCGTTCCTCGGCGGCGTGGCGGAACATCTCCAGGACCGGCTTGCCGGTGAACCCGGCCGACGAGTCCGTGACGAGCGGGCGCAGGCGTTCGTTCAACTCCGCGATCAGATCCGCGACGATCCGCCCGAACAGGTCGTCCTTGTCGGTGTAGTGCCCGTAGAAGGTGGCGCGGCTGAGGTCGGCCCGTTCGGCGATGTCCTCGACGGTGACGGCGCCGTAGCCGCGCTCGAGCACGAGCGTCACGAGCGCATCGCGCAGCAGTCGCTTGGTGCGACGCACCCGGCGGTCTTCCGTTGCCATTGCCGGCTCCCTTCCCGGTACCAGGACGCCCATGCTAGCGCAAGTCTTGACACGGACACCAGTTCAATACATCGTGTCCAATAACAGTCACTCTGTCCGCGAAGGAGCGGAAATGAACCTCGGCATCTATCTGAGCCGCAGCAGTACGTACTGGCCCGACCACGAAGCCGTGGTGTGCGGCGACGAGCGCTGGACGTACCGCCGCCTGGAGGGCTCCACCAACCGGCTCGCCTCGGCACTGCTCGGGCGCGGACTCGAACCGGCGCAGGCGGTCGCCACCTTCGCCGGTAACCGCCCGCAGCTGGTGGAGACCGAGATGGCCCTGTGCAAGGCCGGACTGCTCCGCGTGCCGATCAACGCGCGACTCGGCGCCGCCGAGGTCGCCCACGTCCTACGGGACGCGGCCGTGCGCATGCTGTTCGTCGACGCCGAGCACGCCGAGGCCGCGCTGAAGATCGTCGCCGACACGGGGGCGGACTGCACGGTCGTCGACTACGACGACAGCTGCGACGGCGCGGTGCGCTACAGCGACCTGCTGGCCGAGGGCGACGATCGCCCGGTGGCGATCGAGGTCGACCCCGAGGTTCCCGCGGTCCTGAACTTCACCTCCGGCTCGACCGGAAAACTCAAGGCCGCGGTGCAGACTCACGGCAACCGCCTGGCCAACATGCGCAAGCGCCTGATGACTCCGGACAGCTCGCTCGGTGTCGGCGAGCGCTACCTCGCACCCGGCCCGATCACCCACGCCTCGGGCATGGGCCTGCTCGCCTCCCTCTCCCGCGGATCGACCGTCGTGATCCTGCCGCACTGGGACACCGGGCTGTTCCTGCGCACCCTCGAGTCCGAGCGCATCACCTCGACGTTCATGGTGCCCACCATGCTCAACCTGGTGCTCGACCACCCGGAGGCCACCACCACCGACTACTCGAGCCTCAGATGCGTGCGGATCGGTGGCGCGCCCGTCTCCCCGCAACGCCTGCGTGACGCCGTCGACCTGTTCGGACCGGTCGTTGCCCAGGGTTACGGACAGGCCGAAACCACCAGTGGGGTAACGGTTCTCACTCCGGATGACGTGGAGCGAGGAATCGACTCCGACCCCGAGCTCCTGCTGTCGTGCGGACGCGCGGTGTTCGACACCGAAGTCCGGGTGGTCGACGACGAAGGCCGGCCCGTGCCGGCAGGCGAACTCGGCGAGATCGTCGTGCGCGGGCCGGACTGCGTGCGCGAGTACTGGCACGAACCGGAGTTGTCGGCGGAGACCTTCCGCGACGGGTGGGTCCACACGGGCGACATCGGGCGCCTGCGGGAGGACGGGTATCTGTTCATCGTCGACCGCAAGAAGGACATGATCATCTCCGGCGGGTTCAACATCTACTGCAGCGAGGTCGAGGCTGCCCTGTACGAGCACCCCGACGTGTCCGAGGTCTGCGTCGTCGGCGTCCCCGACGAGCGGTGGGGCGAGGCCGTGAAGGCCGTCGTCGTGCCGCGCCCCGGCACCGGGCCGACGGAAGCCGCACTGATCGACCACTGCGCCCAGCGGCTCGCCGGGATGAAGAAGCCGCGCTCGGTGGACTTCGTCGAGTCCCTTCCGATCAACCGCAACGGCAAGGTCGACCGCCGCGCCGTGCGCGACTCCTACTGGTCCGGCGCCGAGCGCCGCGTTCACTGACAAGGACCCCCATGTCGTTCACCCTCACCCCGTCCTACGACGACCACCCGCGGCTCGCGACGCTGGTTCCGCGCCTGCGGGACTACCTCGACGGCGAACTCGCCGAGTACGAACAACGACTCGGCCTGGGACCGGAAACCCGCTATACCCGAGAGCAACTCGAACCGGTGTGGCGGCGCAGCCGTGAACTCGGGTTCTACGGAATCCATCTGCCGCCGGCCCTCGGCGGTCAGGGCCTGTCCTACACCGAACTCGCCGTCCTCAAGGAGGAGGTGGGGGCCAGCGGCCGGATCCTCGCCCACTCGGTCCTCGGTGACATGGGCGGGCCGCTCCGCGTCGGGTCGATCTTCGGCGTGGCCACGGACCACCAGCTCGAGAAGTACCTGATGCCGGTGCTGCGCGGCGAGCGGGCGTGCTGCTTCTCGCTCACCGAGGAGGACGCGGGATCCGACGTACGACGGATGCGCACCATCGCCACCCCCGACGGGGACGGCTGGCGGCTGACCGGCCGCAAGGTGTTCTCCTCGGCCGGCCCGTTCGCCGACTTCTCCGTGCTCGTCGCGCGAATGGCCCCCGCCGGTGACACCGACCCGGAGGTCTATTCGGCCTTCCTCGTCGATCTCGACTCCCCCGGCTGCACCGTCGTCGACGGTGACCTGCCGATGTCCGGCCAGCACGTGGAGAGCGACATCATCCTCGACGACTGCTACGTCGGGCCCGAGCAGCTGCTCGGCTCCGTCGGCGACGGTCTGCGAATCGGGCTGGGGCGCGTGACCGTCAACCGGTTGCTGCACTGCCCGACGGTGCTGGGCAGCGCGCGACGCGCGCTGCACCTGACCGTCGACTTCGCGAAGACGCGGCACGTGCAGGGCGCACCCCTGGCGGCGTTGCAGTCGATCCAGCACAAGATCGCCGACATGGCCACCGACTACTACGCGGCCCGGAGCATGACCTACGACGCCCTCGCCGCGCTCGACGCCGGCACACCGCCGCGCGTCGAGGCGTTCATGTGCAAGCTGTTCGTCGCCGAGCACGCCTTCCGCATCGCCGACGAGGCCGTGCAGATCCACGGCAAGGCGGGCATGGTCCGCGGCGCCGAGGTCGAATGGCTGTTCCGGCGGCTGCGCATGTTCCGCGTCCTCACCGGGTCGTCCGAGATCCAGAAGAACGGGATCGCCAAGCAGTTGCTCGCTCAGCCGGCGCGCGGAAAGGAAGCGGCATGACCAGCCCACTGTCGAGGCCGAGGGCGGCCACCCCCGCCACCGCGGCGGCCAACCGGGCCGTGCTGAGCACACTGGACTTCGCCGACCGGCGTTCCTTCGACGACGCCCGCCGCGGATTCGTCGCCACGATCGACCCGCCGGTGATCCGCGCCGAGAACGGCCGGGTGGTGTGGGATCTGACCCGGTACGACTTCCTCGGCGGCGACTGCCCCGACACCGTCAACCCCAGCCTGTGGCGGCAGGCGCAACTCACCGTGCGGCACGGCCTGTTCCGGGTCACCGATCGCATCTACCAGATCCGGGGTTTCGACATCGCGAACATGACGATCGTCGAGGGAGACACCGGATACCTGGTGATCGATCCGCTGCTCACCCCGGAGACCGCCGCCGCCGGCATGCGACTCGTACGAGAAAACCTCGGGGACAAGCCGATCCGCGCGATCGTCTACACCCACAGCCACACCGACCATTTCGGTGGGGTCAAGGGCGTCGTGTCCGGCGACGAGGTGGCGCGCGGTGCGGTGCGGATCGTCGCGCCGTCGGGCTTCATGGAACACACCGTCAGCGAGAACGTCCAGGCCGGCAACGCGATGAAGCGGCGCGCACAGTACATGTACGGCTCGCTCCTGCCGGCGGACGACCGGGGTGTCGTCTCGGTCGGGCTCGGAGCCGCACTCGCCAACGGTGCACCGACGCTGCTCGCTCCCACCGACCTGGTCGCCGAGACCGGTACCGAGATGGTGCTCGACGGGGTGCGGATCGTCTTCCAGTACACCCCGGACAGCGAGGCTCCGGCGGAGATGAACTTCTTCCTTCCGGACCTGCGGGCGTTGTGCATGGCCGAGAACGTCTCGCACAACATGCACAACCTCTACACCCTGCGCGGCGCTCAGGTGCGCGACGCCGCAGCGTGGAGCAACTACATCCGGGACGCCCTCGATCTCTTCGGCGACCGGGCCGATGTGCTGTTCATCAGCCATCACTGGCCGGTATGGGGGCGCGAGGCGATCCGCGAATTCATGGAGAAGCAGCGCGACCTGTACCGCTTCATCCACGACGAGACGCTGCGGTGGGCGGCGCGCGGGCTGAACGCGGCCGAGATCGCGGAGAGACTCGAGCTTCCGCCCGCCCTGGCGACCTACTGGTCCAACCGCGGCTACTACGGAACCCTCGAACACAACGCCAAGGCGGTCTACCAGAAGTATCTGGGCTGGTTCGACGCCAACCCGGCGAACCTGCACCCCCACCCGCCCGCCGCGGCGGCGGCGCGGTACGTCGAGTTCATGGGCGGTGCGGACGAGGTCCTCCGCAAGGCACGGGCCTCGTTCGACGCCGGCGACTACCGGTGGGTCGCCGAGGTGGTCGGCCGGGTCGTCTTCACCGACCCGGGGAACGAGGACGCGCGGGCCCTGCAGGCCGACGCCTTCGAGCAGCTCGGATATCAGGCGGAGGCTGCCTCGTGGCGGAACTTCTACCTGACGGGTGCCCAGGAACTGCGCTCGGGCGTCGCCTACGCCGGGGGCGGTGGGGCGCGGGGCGACATGCTCACGGCGATGACCACCGAGATGCTGCTCGATCACCTGGCCGTCCGGCTCGACGGAGCCGCGGCCGCCGAATGCGACGCCCACGTGGCGCTCGATGTGGACGGCGACGGGCGGATCTTCGTCCTGGTCCGCCACGGTGTGCTCGTCCACAGCCGTCGTCCGCAGCGCGGCGACGTGGATGCCACCGTCGCACTGTCGCGGCCGGTGCTGGCGCGACTGGTGCTCGGGGCACTCACCGCGGCCGACGCCGAGGCCGCCGGGCACGTCACGATCTCGGGTGACGCCGCCGCGTGGCGGGTGCCGTTCGACCTGCGCGGCGGGTTCGACCCGGCATTTCCGATCGTCACCCCGCGAGCTACACTGCAGGTGAATTATGCTGTCCTCTAACATATTTCACTGACACAGCCCTTGCGTTATGGCATCCGTCACAGTAGGCTGAGTGCAACACGGGACGGTGTACGACTTCGACTTCTCGTGACGATCGACCGGAATGCGCCGCCCTTCCGTCGGGCCACCGACGACGAACGCGGGCCCGGTGCCGATCGGATTCCCAGACGACGTGGCCACCGATCGAGGATCGGGACGAGCCGAGGAGGATGCATGGCGACAATTCGAACCCCCAGCCCGGCGACCACGGCGCCGGAGGTGAACCCACCCGGGTACAGCCGTCGACGTGCCCTCGCCGTCCTCGTGATGATCGTCTTCTTCATGATCATCAACTTCGGCGACAAGGCCGTGCTCGGTCTCGCGGCGGTACCGATCATGAACGAGTTCCGGATCGACCGCAGCATGTTCGGACTGATCGCCAGCTCGTTCTACCTGCTCTACAGCATCGCGGGCATCGTCGTCGGCTTCGTCTCCGCCCGGGTCTCCAGCCGGCTCCTGCTGTTCTCGATGGCCATGATGTGGACGGTCGCGCAGATTCCGGTGCTGCTGGTCGCCACGGTCCCGGCCCTGGTGGCGGGACGCGTGCTCCTCGGCGCCGCCGAGGGCCCGGCCACGCCGATGTCGATGCACGCCCTGTACAAGTGGTTCCCGGCGCACAAGCGCGGGTTGCCGTCGGCCCTGCAGATCAGCGGTGCCGCCCTGGGAGTCCTCATCGCCGCCCCCGTCCTGACGTGGCTCATCAGCGATCACGGATGGCGGGCCGCGTTCATCGCACTGGCCGTCGTGAGCGGGCTGTGGGGCATCGCCTGGCTCGCGATCGGCAAGGACGGACCGTTCGACCGCGACACCCGGCACGGGCACGGCGCCGCGGCCGGCCCGTCGGGCGCGGCCGGCAATCCGAAGATCTGGAAGATCCTGGTGAGCGGCACGTTCCTCGGCAGCGCAGCGAGCGCATTCGGCGGCCACTGGGCGATGGCGGTCAACTCGGCATGGCTCCCCGAATACCTGCACTCCACAATGCAATTCGGTCCTGCGGACGTCGCCGGCGTGATCAGCGCGATCTCCGGCACGAGCCTCGTCCTGCTGCTCACCATCTCCCCGCTGTCCGACCTGCTCCTGCGCAGGGGACTGTCGGTGCGCTGGGCGCACGGGGCCTTGCAGGGCGTCGCCGTGACGATCGCGGGCCTCGCGATGGTGCTCGTCCCGCTCGCGGACGCGTCCGCAATCCGCCTCGTGCTCATCGTGATCGCGTTCAGCGGCTCGGCCGTCGCGTTCCCGCTCCACTACATGACAGCGGCTGCGGTCGTGCCGCCGGCCAAGCGCGGCGCCGTCTTCGGCATCCTCGCCGCCACCGGCACCCTGCCCGGGCTCGTCGCCCCGTACCTGACCGGCCGGATCGTCGACGGCGGCGCCACGGTCGTGGCCGGATACGGCACCGCGTTCACCCTCGCCGCCGTCGTCATGATCGCGTGCGGCGTGTATGCCATCGCAGCCATCCGCCCCGCCCACGATGCGCGTCGTCTGACCCGGGTCGGGACGACCGGCACCGCGGACGACGCCACGGCCGGTGCGGTGTGACCGCGCACCGCGGAATGGAAGCGGCCCCGTCGATGCGCACCGGTCCGGATCTCACGTGGGCTCGTGGCCTGACCGATCCCGCCGACGTGCGCCGGTACCTGACGTCTCGCCGCGAGACGATGCCCACCCGGCGCGTGTGGCGCGGCCGCGGCGGCGTGTGGGAGCTGCCCGCCGCACCGACCGACCTGTCCGGGCTTCCCATCGAACGGCTCCGAGGACGGCCGGAGACCTTCAAGCGGATGCTGGAGACGTCCGACACCGACGGCATCGCGGTGGTGCATCGAGGCCACGTCGTCCACGAGTACCACCGGCCGGGCTTCGCGGCACACGATCCGCACCTGACCACCTCGATGACGAAGTCCGTCGTCGGCCTGGCAGCCGCGATTCTCGTGCACGACGGCGTCGTCGATCGGCGGCACCCGGCGTCGCGCTACGTACCCGAAGCGGCAGGCACCGCGTTCGGTGACGCACGCGTCGACGACCTGCTGCACATGAGCACCCGGGTGTCGTACAGCGGCCGGATCTACCACCGTCGCGCCGAGGCGCAGCGCCTGCTCGCCGCGGTGAGCCCGTCCGCGCGCCCCTTCGGATACACGGGGCCGGGCTCGATCCGCGAGCACCTGGCGACGGCCCGGGCGACCGGTCCGGCCGGCGCGGAATTCCGTTACGAGAACGGGAATGTCGAAATGGTCGCGGAGGTGCTCCGCCGGGCCACCGGAACCACGCTCGCCGACCTCGTCGGCGAGCTGGTGTGGTCCCGCATCGGCGCCGAGGAGGACGGCTACTTCGTCCTCGATTCCGACGGCACCGAGATGGCGAGCGGCGGGTTCTGCGCCACGTTGCGCGACGTCGCCCGGCTCGGCGAGATGCTGCGTTGCGGCGGTGCGCTGGGTGGCCGGCAGGCGCTGCCGGCCGCGGTGGTCACAGGCCTCGGGGCCCGCGTACCCACCGGTCCCGGCGCGCGTGTGCGGCCACCGAATGCGTCACCGGACTCACGGTCGACGCTGTCGTACCGCGACTACTGGTGGGTGCTCGACGACCCGTTCGGCTCCTACACGGCCACCGGAATCCACGGCCAGATGCTGTTCGTTTCACCGGGACTCGAGCTGATGGTCGCCCTCTACGGGTCGCGCGTCGAATCCCCGTCCGTTCCCGCACCCGCCTTCGTCCTGGCGTGCTATCAGATCGGAGCGCACCTCGGAGCGTTCGAACCCGTGCCCCCGCCGTGACTGTTCCCCCACGGCCCACCTCGGATCGCTTCGTGCCGTGCGTTCGCCGCGGTCCTCACAGGGGGATAGTGCGCCTCGGAGGTCGACCGTTGCGCGTCGTCTCGGGCAGCTCGTCGAGGGGGACGGAGTGCGGGGAGGTGAACGCGGCGTACTGGGCTCGTCGGCGGAGCCGAGCCGCCTCGTAGCGCTCTCGCGTGATGTCCGTATTCGGTGTAAAGGGGGGCACGGCAACGGGTTCACCGGTGTCGTCGACGGCGACCATGGTGAAGTACGAGCTGTTGGTGTGGCGACGCGTTCCGTTTCGGATGTTCTCGGTGTCGACCCGGATCCCGATTTCCATCGAGGTCCGTCCGGTGTAGTTGACCGACGCCGAGAAGGTGACCAGTTCTCCGACGTGAATTGCGTCGCGGAAGAGAACCCGGTCGACGGAGAGGGTGACGACGTAGGTACCGGCGTAGCGGCTGGCACAGGCGTAGGCGACCTGGTCGAGTAGTTCGAGGAGGCTGCCGCCGTGGACGTTGCCGGAGAAGTTGGCCATGTCGGGCGTCATGAGCACCGTCATGCGCAGTGATGCGTTGCCGGAAGTCACAGCGATCCTCCAGGGTGGCCGGGCGAGCCGGAGGCCGAGGGCCGTTGCGCCCATCGCGGGGGACGGCCGACGGTACTCGGGTCGACATGCCAGCCGGCCGGGATGCGGCACCAGACGAAAGCCCGGCACTGCAGGACCGGATGCAGAATCCAACGCCGATGCATGCTCACCCCCCACCCGAGGATGTCCTCGGATGGGGGCGAGGCGGCTCCGGATGGGGGCGGGGTCGACGCGAGCAGGGCGCGCGGGTGGAGGGGGAGCGGCACGGATCTGTCGGTGATGACGGCGGCTGCGCCCACTGCGACTGCGAGGTCTCCGATGCCGGGCCGGTCGGGTGCGACGAGCGGGACGAGGACTGCGTGCCCGGCCGAGTTGGCGTTGTCGATGACCGCCTCGCGGGTCCGGCGGTCCCCGATACAGACGAGAACGGCATCTCCGCAACCGACACCGGCCGCGGCGAGATGGTCGACGATGTGGTGCGGCGCGATGCCGTGCCGGGTGGATTCGGTCATGACCAGCTCCTGATCGGGCGTCGAGTGGGGGATGCGACGAGACACCGAGCGGCGTAGGAGGAGGGTCCACTACGCCGCTCGGCGGGTCCGGTCCCGTGGCCGGCGCGCGGTCTATGCGGTGGTGGCAGCGACCGGCGCAGGTGTGGCCGGGTGGGTGTGCAGGTAGTCGAACAGCTGGCGCAGCCCGAAGGACCATGCGGGCAGGGATTCTGTGGCCCCCACCTCGTTGATCAGCGCACCGAGATGTGCGCTACGGATGGTGACGACATCGCCGATCTTGTGGGTGAAGCCCTGCCCGGGCTCCTCGCGATCGGCGACAGGGGCGAAGAGCGTTCCGGTGAAGAGGGCAAAGCCGTCGGGGTACTGGTGGTGATCGCCCATTGTTGCGGCGACCAGTTCCTCGAACGGCCGGCTGATGCGGGCGAGGTTGTTGACGCCCTCCATCCTGAATCCGTCGGGACCGTCCACGCGAAGCCGGATCTCCTCGTTGCGGACCGTCTCGAGACCGAAGTCCCCGTCGAACAACCGGATGAAGGGACCGAGCGCACTCGAGGCGTTGTTGTCCTTCGCCTTTCCGAGCAGCAGGGCGCTGCGGCCCTCGACGTCGCGCAGGTTCACATCGTTGCCGAGCGTGGCGCCGGCCACGGTGCCGACCGAGTTCACGATCAGCACCAGTTCGGGCTCGGGATTGTTCCACGACGAGAACGACGGGATGCCGATCTTCGCTCCGACCCCGACCGAGGACAGCACCGGAGCCTTCGTGAAGACCTCGGGATCGGGACCGATCCCCACCTCCAGATACTGGGACCACAAACCCTCGTCGAGCAGGATCCGCTTGGTCGCGGCGGCCTCGGGTGAGCCCGGCCGCAAGGCGGCGATGCCGCCGCCGAGGGTTCGTCCGATCGAGGCCCGCACCTCGGCGGCGCGATCCGGGTTCCCGGCCGTGCGTTCTTCGATGATGCGCTCGATCATGCTCTCGACGAAGGTCACCCCACAGGCCTTCACGACCTGCAGGTCGATCGGGGCCAGGAGGTGCGGACGGGCCGGATCCTGCACGAGGGAGGCATCAACGAGATCGGAGACCTGCCAGCGGGATGGCGACTGCGCCGTCACGCTGTCGACGTCGGCGAGGACGGTGGACGACTCGAGCAGTTCGGACACGGTTCCGGCGACTGCATGGAGATCGAAGACACCCCCGTCCCGCACGGCGACGACGCGAGGGCCGCCCGTCTCGACGTCCCACACGCGCCCGATCAATCGCGCCCGGTCGGCGTCCTCGGGCAGGACGTGAGCGTGTGTCATCGCTGCGCTCCCGGCCTTGCAGGACGGTGCCACTCGCCGTCGATCCGCTGTGCGATCCCCCACGGGTTCTCGTCCTGCAACGCCTCGGGCAGACGCGATGTGGGAAAGGACTGGTACGCGACCGGTCGGAGGAACCGGGAGATGGCGGCGGTGCCCACGGAGGTGGTCGTCGATGTCGTCGCGGGGTACGGTCCGCCGTGGTGCTGGGCGTAGCTGACGGTCACGCCTGTGGGCCAGCCGTTCCAGAGTACCCGACCGCTGATGTCGACGAGCACGGCGGCCAGTTCGGTGACGTCGTCGGCGGCTTCGGCCTGCACAGTCGTCGTGAGCTGGCCTTCCAGGAGCCGTGCCAGACCGACCAGTTCCGATTCACCGGCGTACTCGACGATCAGGCTCGCCGGCCCGAACATCTCCTGTCGCAGGAGTTCCGGATGTGCGCGTACGTTCGCGGCCGTGGTGCGCAGCACCATCGGCGACGGCATCGCCGCGAAGTCGCCTTCGACGAGTACCTCGACGCCGGCGGCGGCCCGGACCCGCGTCACCGCCTCGCGGTATCCGTCGTGGAGGCGATCGTTGAGGAGCACGGTCGGCTCGAAGCGGTCGAGGGCGTGCGCCAGCACAGCCGCAACGGATCCGGTGTCACCCGCCGGCACGAACAGCAGTCCCGGCTTGGTGCAGAACTGCCCCATGCCGAGAGTGAAGGACTGCGCGTAGCCGGTGAGAATGTCTTCGCGGCGGCTGTTCCACGCGTTCTCGGTGACGAACACCGCGTTGATTCCACCGAGTTCGCCGTAGAAGGGAATGGGCTCGGGGCGTGCCGCCGCGCGGTCGAACAGGGCGCGGCCGCCACCGGTCGAACCCGTGAAGCCGACAGCCTTGACCAGCGGGTGATCCACCAGCGCCTCTGCTGCGGGTCTGCCGGTCACGAGCCCGAAGAGACCGGCAGGGGCTCCGGCGGCTTCGAGTGCGGCGACCACGACGTCCGCGGTGTGTGCGGCGAGCTCGAGGTGCCCGTCGTGGGCCTTGTGGACGACAGCGCATCCGGCGGCCAGCGCCGAGGCGCTGTCGCCGCCCATCACGCTGAACGCGAAGGGGAAGTTCGACGCACCGAAGACACCGACGACGCCCAGCGGCACGTTGACACGGCGGATGTCCGGCCGCGGCCCCATCCCCCACGAGTCGTCGGCATAGTCGATGACGGCGTCGAGATGCTCGCCGCGGCGGACCTCGTCGGCGAACAACCGGAGCTGGAAAGTACTGCGCCGTAGTTCGCCCTGAAGCCGGTCGAGCCCCAGACCGGTTTCCCGCGCAGCGATGTCGACCAGGGCCGGAGCGTCGCCCTCCAGCCCCTCGGCGACGGCCTCGAGCCAGCCGGCGCGGGTGTCCGGGGGGACCGTCCGGGCCTTCTGAAATGCCGCGTGGGCCGCTTCGACCTTCCGGTTCAGTTCCTCGACGGTCGTGTTCACGGCGCCACCTCCACTCCGGTCTTCGTGGTCGCCGCGCGTCCGTTCACCTCTCGCCAGCCGGGGCCGGTGGGAAAGACCCAGCGTTCGCGCGACGCGGCCAGCATCTCCGCGCCGATACCCGGCAGGGCCGGCGCGGCGTAACGTCCTCCGACAATCCGGACGGGTTCCGCGAAGTGCTCGTGCAGGTGGTCGACGTACTCGATCATGCGTCCCTCCTGGGAGCCACTGAGGGCTGCGTAGTCGAAGAACGAGAAGTGCTGAACGAGTTCGCAGAGCCCGACTCCGCCGGCGTGCGGGCACACCGGCACCCCGAAGCGGGCGGCCAGCAACATGACGGCGATGTTCTCGTTCACTCCGGCAACGCGGGTGGAGTCCAGTTGGAGCACGTCGATGGCCTGGGCCTGCAGCAGCTGCTTGAAGACGATACGGTTCGCGACAGCCTCGCCGGTCGCGACCCGCGTCGGGGCGACACCCTTACGGATGTCGGCGTGGCCGAGGATATCGTCGGTGCTGGTCGGCTCCTCGATCCAGTACGGGTCGAACTGCGCGAGCTCGTTCACCCGATCGATGGCCTCGGAGACCTCCCACCGTTGGTTGGCGTCGATCGCGATCGGCAGGTCACCGACGGCCTTGCGGGCGAGGGCCAGGCGACGAAGGTCGTCCTCGACGCTCCCGCCGACCTTGAGCTTGATCATGGAGAAGCCGTCGGCGGCTGCCTCCTTGCTGAGACGCACGAGCTTCTCGTCGCTGTATCCCAGCCACCCCGGTGACGTCGTGTAAGCGGGGTAGCCGCCGGCCTGGAGTGCGGCGATGCGGTCCGCCTTGCCGATGCTGCCGCGCTGGAGGAGGTCGAGGGCCCGAGCCGGATCGAGGGAGTCGCGGATGTGCGTGAAGTCGACGACGTCGACGATCTCCTCCGGGGACATGGTGCTCAGCAGCAACCAGAGCGGCTTGCCTTCGCGACGGGCCCGAATATCCCACAGCGCGTTGATCAGAGCGCCGCAGGCCATCTGGCTGACGCCCTTCTCCGGGCCCAGCCACCGCAGTTGCGAGTCGTGGACGAGACGTTTGGATGCGGCGCCGAGATCGAAGATCAGTTCCTCGGTGTTCCGGCCGATCAGCAGCTGGGCGTAGGTGTCGATGGCATGGGTGACGACATCGTTGCCCCGACCACAGGTGAAGACGAAGCCGTGCCCTTCGTCGCCGGCATCCGTGCGGATCGTGACATAGGCGGCCGAATAGTCCGGGTCGACGTTGACCGCATCCGAACCGTCCAGTTCCAGCGACGTCGGGAACCGGACATCGTCGGTCGTGATGGAGACGAGGTGAGACATGGCACTCACTTCCGTGAATCGTATAGGAATAGCCGTAATCATATAGGCAGTGTGGCCCGCGTCAAGCCGCCGGAGATGGATCGGTCACCCCGCCGGGGCCCGAGAGGGGCCCCGAGGCTGGTCGACGGCGAAGAGGACCGGGGCGTATACAGTCGGCATGTCCGAGCGCCCGCCACCTGCCGCACCGCCACAGCGGGCCGAGAAGTGGAGAGAGATGGTCATGGCCCGGCGCGATACGTCCGACGCCCCGAGAGTTCAGCCGAAAGTAGCTGCCGGCGAGGTCTATTCGAAGCTGCGGGACTCCATCGTGGCCAGCGAGATTCCGCCGGGCACCCGAATGAACATCGATGCCATCGCGCGCGACCTGGGCGTCTCACAGACGCCGGTCCGAGAAGCGTTGCAGCGGCTCGAGGGGGACAACCTGGTCGTTTACAGCCCCGGCCGCGGGTACAGCACCACCCCCCTGCTCGACCTTCCCGAACTCCGATCCCTCTTCGAGTTCCGACTGCTCGTCGAGCCCTGGGCAGCACGATCCGCGGCGGTGGATCGGCTCACGAACCCGAGCAGGGCCCTGGACCGGGAGCTCGAATCCTTCGAGCGCCGCGTCGAAGAGGGCGGCGACCTGCGTCAGGACCTCGTCGCCCACGACACCCGCTTCCACGACACCATCCTCGGTGCGGCCGGCAACCCAGTGGTCCAGCACGCATTCGTCCAGACCCACTGCCACCTGCACATCTTCCGGCTCTATCCCGCGGACGTCGACGGGTCGGTCACCGTCGCCGAACACCGGCAGATCTGGGATGCCATCCGTGCCTGCGAGCCGCAGACCGCCGAGCAGGCCATGGCCGACCACATTCGCAACTCCTTCACGCGATTCGCGCAGGCCTTCGACGGCAACATGCCACCCCTGGATGCCTCCGAGACCGCACGGACGCAGAAGGCGCACATCGTCGGTTAGCGCGACGTCCCAGGGGAGACGAGGTCGGACGCCGACGATCGAGGCGTTTCCTCGACGCGTCGATTCCGCCGGCGCCCTTTCGCGACCGGAACGGGAAGCTCCGAGGTGCCGGGTTGCCCCTCCCTGGCCCGCTTGACAGTGACGGCAGTCACCTGATTCCATGTGGCCTATACGATCGCCGGTGTTCCTATACGATCCCGTGCCGCGATCGACCTCACCCCACCTGCCTCATGTTCGAGGATTCGAGGAAACAATGGTCATGTCAGGGAGAACCCCCATGAGTACTGCAGTAGGAAGTGACTCCGAAGTGAAAGCACCTCGGACCATGACTCGAATGCGATGGGCCATCATCTGGCTCGCATTCGTCGGCCTCAGTATCAACTACCTCGACCGGTCGAGCCTGAGCGTCGCGCTGCCGTTCATGGGCGAGGATTTCCATCTCACCGCCACCCAGCAGGGCATGATCTTCGCGGCTTTCTTCTGGGCCTACGATGTGTGCCAGCTCGCCGCCGGCTGGTATGTCGACAAGGTCGGCCCCCGGCGATCGTTCACCATCGCCGCCCTCTGGTGGTCGGTCTGCACCATGGCCACATCCTTCGCGCGGGGATTCGGTTCGCTCTTCGCGGTCCGTTTCCTGCTCGGAGTGGGTGAGAGCCCGGCACCGAGTACGTCCGCCAAGGTGGTCGCCACCTGGTTCCCGAAGAGCGAGCGTGCCTTCGCTACGAGCATCTGGGACTCCGGCTCGCGCGTCGGCGCGGTGATCGCCCTTCCGATCGTCACGCTCATCATCTCCTTCACCACCTGGCACGGCGTCTTCATCATCATCGGCGCTCTGGGTGTCGTATGGGCCTTCGCCTGGTGGAAGATCTATCGGGCCCCTCAGGATCACCCGCGGGTCGGTACCGCCGAACTCGCGCATATCGAGAGCGGCGGCGCACGCGGTGCCGGCAGTGACGACGCGGACGCCGCGAAGCTACCCTGGCGGTCGCTGTTCCGGTACCGCACCATCCTGAGCATGATGTTCGGCTTCTTCTGCCTGAACAGCGCGATCTACTTCTTCATCACCTTCTTCCCCAGCTACCTCGTCAGCGAGAGGGGATTCGATCTCCTGAAGCTCGGAATGTTCGGCGCGCTGCCGGGTGTGTGCGCGGTGGCGTGCGGATGGCTCGGTGGATTCGCCGCCGACCGCGCGGTACGTCGGGGACACTCGGTCACCCGGGTTCGCAAGACCCAGATCGCCGGAGGCCTGGTCGGCGGATCGGTCATCATGTTCGCCGCAGTCGTCCCCGAGGCGTGGATGGCGTTGGCGCTCTTGTCTCTTGCGTACTCCAGCCTGACCGTCGCCGCTACCGGAATCTGGTCGCTTCCGGCGGACGTCGCACCCAGTTCGAAGCATGTCGGGTCGATCGGCGGAATCCAGAACTTCGCGTCGAATCTCGCGGGTATCTTCACGCCGCTCGTCATCGGCGTCCTCGTCGACAGCACCGGATCCTACGTCGCCCCGCTCGCGGTGATCGGCGCAGTGGCACTGCTGGGGGCAGCAAACTACTTGTTCGTCATGGGGAGGGTGGAACCACTGAAGGTCAAGGAGCCCCTGGCGCTTCAGCACTGATCGGAGATCTGCACCGGGCAGCTCTCACACGTCGGCTCCGATGAAAGCGAGATCCCACGACCGTCGGTCGTGGGGTCTCGCTTTCGCGTGGCGAAACCTGCAAGAAGCCGAGAGCCGGGACGTCGTCGGCACAGGGGACGCGGGGAGGCGCGGCCACGACAGTGTCCCCGATGCCGCGTTGTTCGAGTCGCGGCGACGGACGAGTCGGGCCGACCGCGCCCGTCAGCCCTCGCGTTCGAAGGTGACGAGCAGCCCCTCGACCCCGCCCGGGCCGACGCGGCCCTTGATCTCGGCGGAGGTGATGGCCTTCAGGCGCCACCCCTGCCGGGCGTGCTCGTTGAGCAGATCCTCGAGCTTGTCACCGGACATCTTCCCGCCGAGCATCTTCTCGCGGACCTCGACAACCTTGTACGAGTACATCGCATTCCTCATGTCGTGGCGATCGGGAATCAGCGGGAGCGCCGACCTTTCGTATCCTACCCGCGCCCGCGCGGCGCGAGCCGGGCTCGACGACCGAAGGACGGATCCACCCGAGCCCGGCTGCCAGCAAGTTCCCAGCATCCGTCCGGTGTTTCCCGAGCTTCCCTTCGTAGCGTGAACCCCACCGAACCGAGCCGAGAGGACACCGCAATGAGTTCACGCCGGGCGCGTCGCGTTCCGACCGACCCCGAACTCCACGAGCACGACCTGGGCCTGGCCCACGACATCAGGACGATGCTGTCGCGCCGGCGGATGCTGGCCGTCTTCGGCGCGGCCGGCACCGCGGCCCTCGCTGCGTGCTCGACGGGCGGGTCGACGTCCACCTCGGCATCCGCGTCGGCCACCACCACCGCCGCTTCGACGACCTCCGCGACCGCCGCGGGCGAGTGCGTCGCCGCCGCACCACAGGAGACGGCCGGCCCGTACCCCGGCGACGGATCGAACGGGCCCAACGTCCTGATCGAGTCGGGAATCGTCCGCAAGGACATCACCACCAGCTTCGGTGACTACACCGGTACCGCCGAGGGCGTGCCGACCACCATCACCCTGCACCTGCAGGATCTCGCCGCCGGCTGCAGCCCCGGCCAGGGCATGGCCGTCTACCTGTGGCACTGCGACCGCGACGGGCAGTACTCCCTCTACAGCGACGGACTGACGGACCAGAACTACCTGCGCGGCGTGCAGGTCGCCGACGCCGACGGCACCGTCTCGTTCACCTCGATCTTCCCGGCCTGCTACTCGGGGCGCTGGCCGCACATCCACTTCGAGGTGCACGACTCCCTCGAGGTCGCCGTCGCCGGCGACAACGCGCGGCTGACCTCGCAGATCGCCCTCCCCCAGGACATGTGCGAGACGGTGTACGCCGGCGCCGACGGATACGCGCAGAGCACCCGCAACCTGGCGCAGATCAGCCTCGACTCCGACAACGTCTTCGGCGACGGCTGGGACGCCGAACTCGCGACCGTCACCGGCAGCATCGACACCGGCTACGCCGTCGATATCACGGTCGGTGTCGCCGAGAAGTCGGCGAACGTCCAGTCCGATGCGCCGCCGCAGGGCGGGATGGGAGGCGGCCCCGCCGGCCGCCCGGCAGGTCCGCCGCCCGGGCAGTGACGGTCGCTTACTCCACCTTCGTCAGCGACCGCACTGCACCCTCGGACGCACGGCAGTCTTGCCGTCGACGCGCCCGGTTACTTCTTTCCCCCGGGGTTTCTCACGAGCTTCTTGTTGGCAAACTCGTTGAAGCCGAACCGGGCCAGCGATGCCGGACTCCCTCGTCGTCGCGCTGCCCGACACCCACCCGCTGGCCGGCGCGCGCCGGTTGTCGATTGCCCAGCTTGCCGCGGAAAGCTTCGTCTCCCTCCCGCCGCACGAGGGTGCGGTGCTTCCCGACCGGTTGCGGCGGCTCGCGCACGCGGGCGGGTTCGTCGCCGACGTCGTCCAGGTCGCCCCCGATACGCAGACCGCCCTGGCGCTGGTCAGCGCCGAGGTCGGGTGCCACCTGACGTTGGCGTCCGTGGCGAGCAACGTCACCGATCCCCATGTCGTCTTCGTTCCGCTCGACGAGTCGACCCCCGACGTCGACCTACGCGTGGCGTGGCGGCGTGACGACACCAATCCCGCGCTGCACGTGGTGCTGAAGGTGGTGCTCGGGTTCGCCGATGCGGCGAACGGCTGAGGACCGGAAGACCCCGAGCGGCCGCACCGGGCTCGGCGCGATCAACGATGTCGGTGAGGGTGAGTCGATGAAGGCCATGGCCGAGGGCATCACCCTCGGTCGTCGCGTCTCCACCGGTGAGGACGTGGCAGCCTTCGTCTTCTACCTGGCCGGCCCCCGACTCGAACTACATGACGGGCCAATCCGTGCTCATCGACGGCGGCATGCTGTTCGTCCGAGATCCCGACGACGACCCGCTCACCGCCTCGCGGTGCGCGGCGCCGCCGGACCGGTTGCGCCGTCGAACAACCCACAACCGGTCCGACGAAGGGCGCGAGAGAACCGCAGCGCGCATGATGCAACGGCCGCTACTCGCCGGCCAGATCGGCGGAGAGGTCGGAGACATGGACGCCGTCCGGGATCCGGACCTCCTCGACCGGTTCGGGTCTGTCGTCGAACTCGAGCTTCAGCGCGCGGCAGATCGTAGCGTGCATGTCGTACATGCACGTGATGTAGGTGAGTTCCATGATCTCCTGGTCGGACAGGTGAGCCCGGAGCAGGGCGAACACCTCGTCGGGCACCCGGCCGCCACCGAGGACGAGCCCGTCCGTGTAGGCGAGCACGGCGCGCTCGAGCTCCGAGAACCGGTCGCTGATCTGCCAGTGCGGGAGGGCAGCGATCTTCTCTTCGGACATCCCGAGAGAACGCATCTGCTTGCAGTGCTGGGAGAACACGAACTGGCTCCCGCGCGCGTACCCGGCCCTGCCCTGACCGAGCTCGCGCAGCAGCGGGTCGAGACCTGCGTTGCGGTACAACGCGAAGCCCCGTACGGCATGCCGGAACACGGCCGGAGACTGTGCGAACACCGTCCACCAGTCGCCCGGCGTGGCATGAATGGTGCCGTGGTCGACGGCGGGGTCCTTGTCGGCGCCGAACAGCCGGTCGTAGAAGAAGAGGATCTTTTCGTCGGTCACCTCGGCACGAGGGACTTCACGGAGGCGGGGCATGTCGATTGTCCTTTCGGCCGTCGGTCAGGAGGCGCCGGTCGTGCGGCGGTCGGCCGCGGTCTTCGGCTCGTGCACGACGTCTTCCGGAGTGAACTCGCGCGTCCAGCAGGCAAATTCGAGGAGGACGCCGTCCGGATCCTGGAAGTAGAACGATCGGACGAAGGTGCCGTCGTGCACCTCCTTGGCTACGCCGGACGGGCTGTCGTCGTGGTTGAGGACGCGGCTGACCTCGACACCGTCCGCTTGCAGCCGTGCGCGGTACTCGCCGAACAGTTCCGGTGGGACAGCGAAGGCCACGTGGTTCATCGATCCGACCGCACTGGCGAGTTCCCCCTCGTCGGGGCGGCCCTTCGGCGCCGCAACGCCGGGGGCGGCATCGGGTGCGTCCTCGAGCCAGAAGAACGCGAGGGTGTTGCCTCCCCCGCAGTCGAAGAAGAAGTGCTGGCCGAGTCCCCCGGGCAGCTCGACCGTCTTCACCAGGGGCATGCCGAGGGTTCCCGAGTAGAAGTCGATCGTCCGCTTCATGTCGGAGCAGACGAGGGCGAGGTGATTGATCCCGCGGAGTTCGAACTTCGAATTCGATGTGGTCACTGCAATCCTTTCGGGCACTGATTCGGAGAAATCCGGGCAGGAAACGGAGAGAATCAGAGAACAAGAGGTACGAGATGACTTGACAGTCATGTCACCTTCGGGGATAGTCTGACCGTGGCCAAGTCATCTGTCAACACCCCGTCCGTACCCGCGCCGGTCGAGACCCTCACGGCGCGGGGGCGGAAGACTCGTGACGCCCTGCTCGACGCGGCGCGCACCGTATTCGAGACCGTCGGATTCCCCGACACCCGGGTCGAGCAGATCACCCAGGAGGCCAACGTCGCTTATGGCACCTTCTATCGGTATTTCGAGTCGAAGGAACACATCTTCCGCGAACTGAGCACCCGCCTGTTCGAGGATGTACACCGCCGCGAACCGACCGATCCCGACCTGTCCCCCGCGGCACGGCTCGTCGCGGCGAATCGCTCGTACTACAAGGCCTATCGGCGCAATGCACGGCTGATGGCGATCGTCGAGCAGGTCGCGACCATCAACGACGAGTTCCGGGAATTGCGCCACGAGCACCGCTCCCAGCTCATCGAACGGACTTCCCGGGCGATCGCCCGCTGGCAACAGGAGGGACTCGTCCGGCAGTCGCTCGACCCGATACTCGCCGCCCGCGCGATGTCCGCGATGGTCGATCACACCCTCTACCTCTGGCTGATCCAGGGGGAGGCGGCGGACGAAGAGGCACTGCTGAGCACCCTCGACCAGATGTGCCTGGGCGCCCTGGGACTGGAATCCGATTCCCCCTGACATCCCATCCGCAGCACCGAGGAGAACCACCTTCGCATGTTGGATCTCGCAGACCGATTCTTCGCCGCCGTCCGAGCCGGTGACGTGGAAACACTGACAAACCTGTATGCGCCGGACGCGCGCATCTGGCACAACGACGACGGCCGCGAGCAGACCGTCGAGGAGAACCTGCGCGTGTTGCGCTGGCTCACCCGCACGCTCGAGGACTTCCGTTACGAGGACGTCCGCCGCGACGCGGTTCCGGACGGCTTCGTACAGCAGCACGTGGTGCGCGGGGCCCTGCCGGGACACGGTCCGCTCGAAGTTCCTGCCGCACTGTTCGTCCGGGTCGTGGACGGACGGATCACCCGCATCGACGAGTACGTCGACTCCGCCGCCATCCGACCGCTGCACGAGACGACCGACACGACAACGAAGGGAAACGGGGCATGACCACCAATCATCCCGAGGGCCACATCGCAGACCTGTGCGCCCGCATGCGCTCGTTCATCGACAACCAGGTGATTCCTGCCGAGCCGGTCCTCGCGCGCGAGGACGACGACGCCCGCAAGGCACTCGATCAGCTGCGCACGCAGGCAAAAGAGCTCGGTCTGTGGGCCTTGGGCCACCCGGCGGACGTCGGGGGTGGTGGTGTGCAGTTCCTCGATTTCGTATACCTCAACGAAATCATCGGCCGGTCCGAGTTCGGGCAGCTCGCCGTCGGGTCCGTGTCCATGCAGGACACCTTGATGCTGCGCAAGCACGGCACCGAGGAACAGCGGGAACGATGGATCCCGCCGCTCGTCGCCGGCGAGTTCCTGCCCTCGGTGGGACTCACGGAGCCGGAGGTCGCCGGCTCCGATCCGACCCTGATCACCACCCGCGCGGAGCTCGACGGGGACACCTGGGTCATCAACGGGCACAAGTGGTTCACGACGGGAGTCAAAGACGCGGGCTACTGCACCGTCTTCGCGCGCACCGAGCCCGAGGACGTGCCCCGCCACTCCCGGATCAGCGCGATCATCGTTCCGACCGACACCCCCGGTTTCGAGATCCTCCGCTCGATCCCGACGATGGGCCACGATCCCAGCGACCACTACGAGGTCCGTCTCTCCGACGTGCGGGTGCCTGCCGAGAACCTGCTCGGCGAGCGCGGCAAGGGGTTTGCCGTCGCGCAGGACCGCCTCGGACCCGGGCGCATCTTCCACGGCATGCGCTGGCTCGGTCAGGCGCAGCGGGCCTACGAGCTCATGTGCGAGCGGGCCAACACCCGCTACGTGCACGGTTCTCTCCTGGCAGAGAAGGGCGAGGTCCACCGGTACATAGCGGAATCCGCCGCGCAGATCCACGCTGCCCGGCTGATGACACTCGATGCCGCCCGCGCGATGGACTCCGGCGACGATGCACGCATCCGGATCGGGCTCGTCAAGTTCTGGTGTGCACGGATGCTGCACGACGTCGTCGACCGCGCCATCCAGGTGCACGGAGCGCTCGGGCTGACCGCCGACACGCCGTTGGAGCGGATGTATCGGCAGGCCCGGTACGCCCGCATCTACGACGGCCCCGACGAGGTCCACCGCATGTCCACAGCTCGCAAACTGTTGCGCGACCCGGGCGCGGCGCCGTGGCTGTGACCGAGGCTTCCTCGTCACTGGGTGACGGGATCCGAGCAATCCTCATCGAGGTGCGCGGCGAGAACGTCTCGGTCGGCGAACCCCGACAGCTGACCGGCGGCGCGAGCCGCGAGGTGTGGTCGGCGCAGGCAACCGATGCCGCGGGCAACCCCCTGCCCGTAGTCCTCAGGCGTGATCCCCCCGGGCACGGCGACGCACAGCGGATGCGCGCGGAGACGGCATGCCTGCGCGCCGCCGCCGCCGCCGGTGTGCCGGTACCCGCTGTCCTTGCCAGCGGTGACACCGCCCCCGGCATCGATGCCCCCTTCCTGCTGATGGAAAGAGTGGCCGGCGAGTCGATTCCCCGGAAGATCCAACGGGATCCGGCGCTCGCCGAAATGCGGGAGCGGCTGGCCGAGAAGATGGGATTCGTGCTGGGACAGATCCACAGCAGCGCTGTCGGAGCCCTCACGATGCTCGACACCAGAGACCCGATCGACGTGCTCGAGTCCGTCTATCGGGCTCTCGACGACCCGCGCCCGGCGGTCGAAATCGGGCTGCGGTGGCTTCGGGACCATCGGCCTTCGCGCCGACCGGCCACTCTCGTGCACGGCGACTTCCGCCTCGGCAACCTTCTGGTCGACGACACCGGAATCCGGGGCGTCCTCGACTGGGAGCTCGCCCATCTGGGCGATCCGATCGAGGACCTCGGATGGCTTTGCGTCCGGGCATGGCGGTTCGGTGCCGAACTCCCGGTCGCCGGTGTGGGGACCCGCGAGCAGTTGCTCGACGGCTACGAGAAGGCGACGGGTGAGCGGCCTTCGACGGCAGAGCTGCACTGGTGGGAGACCTACGGCACCCTGCGGTGGCTGGTGCTCAGCCGGTTCCAGGCGCAGCGGCATTTCGGCGGCGCCGAGCGCTCGCTCGAACTCGCCGCGATCGGCCGCCGGGTCTGCGAATCCGAATACGACCTGCTCCTGATCCTCGATCTGCTCGACGACGAGCCACCGGCGGCACCTGCTCCGCCGGCCGAGTCGCTGCACGACCGCCCGAGCCTGGCCGAGATTCTCGAGCTCGTCTCCTGGACGCTCACCGACGAAATCGGTCCGGCACTCGACCGGACGCAGGACCGGGAGCGCTACCTGCTGCGGATCTGCGTCAACCTCCTGGGCACGGCGCGTCGGGAACTCGACTCCGGCGACAGCACCGTGCTCGGGGACCTGTTGACCGAAGTCGGCTGCGCCACCGAGGCCGAGCTCGCAACCGCGCTTCACCGGGGAACGCTCTCGTACACCGACCCCCTTGTGCGTCGAGCCGTCTCGACAGCGGTCATGGCCCGTCTGCGCGTCGCCAATCCACGCCACCTCACCACGTGATCGAAAGCGATTCCATGTCAGATTTTCTCGGATCACCGACCCCTACCAGACCACGGCTGCGCCAACTGCTGGACAGCGCGGCACCGGTCCTGGCGCCGGGGGCCTACGACAGCCTGTCCGCGCGCCTGGTCGAGGCCGCCGGGTTCGATGCGGCGTACATGACCGGCTTCGGCACCTCTGCGAGTCTGCTCGGTCGCCCCGACGTCGGATTGCTCACCGCTACGGAGATGACCGACAACGCCCGCCGCATGGCTGCTGCCGTCGACGTCCCGTTGATCGCCGATGCCGATACCGGGTACGGCAACCCTCTCAACGTCATTCGCACCGTCCGCGACTACGAGAGGGCCGGCGTCGCGGCCATCCAGCTCGAGGATCAGGTCGCTCCCAAGCGATGCGGCCACATGGAGGGCAAGGCGGTCGTCCCGGTCACCGACATGGTGGCCAAGCTGGAGGCGGCCGTCGCGGCCCGCACCGATCCGGACCTCCTGATCATCGCTCGGACCGACGCCGCGGCCGTCGACGGGCTGGACGCGGCAATCGATCGCGCCCTGCACTACGCGGACGCCGGCGCCGACCTGTTGTTCGTGGAGGCTCCGGCCAGCATCGACGAGGTGCGTGCGGTGGCGACCCGGTTGAAGGGACATCGCCTGGTGTTCAACTGGGTAGAAGGCGGGCGCACTCCGCCGGTGCCGCTGGATGTGCTGGGCGAGCTGGGATTCGCTCTTGTGCTGTTCCCGATCGGCGCGCTGCTGGCCGCTACGAGGTCGATCCAGGACTTCCTGGCCACGATCGTGCGCGACGGGACCCCGGCGGCGGCGTTGTCGCGCCTGCCCTCCTTCGACGAGTTCACCGGGTTCATCGGACTGTCCGAGGTGAACGAACTCGGTTCCCGTTTCGCCGATCGCTGAGCCGGAAGGGTCCGCCTGGCCACATGGCCAGGCGGGCTTTTTCGGTACCGATCGCACCGGGCGACAGCCGGAGACCACTAACACCGCAGCGACGGACGGGCACCCTAGATCCTGATCGAGGGTGCCCGTCCGTCGCCGGTCGTGGTCCGGGCAGTTCAGCCGGTGGCCACCGGTTCCAATTCCAGTCCCGGGTCCTTTGTGCCCTCGGACCGTCCCCCGTCGCTGCGACGACCCGGGATGCATGCCACGAGCGGCGCGAGCCCCCACCGCACCAGACTGATCAAGCCGTAGGGCAGTACGAAGATGAACAGGATCAACGCCGCGCCGTAGGTGATGCCGGCCGCCGACTGGTTGAGTTCAGCAGTCCACTGCGGGACGTAGACGACGAAGAAGGCGCCGAACACGACACCGGGCACGGTACCGAGACCTCCGACCACGATCATGGTGATGAACGCGATCGCCAGCGGCAGCCCGAAGGCCTCCGGGCCGACGTACTGGACGACGAAGCTGTAGAGCACCCCGCCGACGCCGGCGAGTGCGGCACTGAGGGCGAACACGGTGGTCTTCGTCCGGGTGGCCGGCATACCGAGGGTCGTCGCCACGGCCTCGTAGTCACGGATCGCGATCAGCGATCGCCCGATGCGGCCGGCGGAGAGCCGGCGCACCACGAGATAGGTCAGCGCGGCGACGAGCAGGCACAGGTAGTACACCCACTGGTCGCGATCGAGACCGGAGGATACGGGTGCCTCGGCCGCGGTGACGTTGATGCCCGCCTGACCGTCGGTCACGTGCTCGAAGCGTTTGATCACGGCGGGGGTCACCAGTGCGAGACCCAGTGTGGCGAGCGCCAACTGGAGGCCGTGGAGCCGCAGCGCCGGCAGCCCGAACAGGTATCCGCCCACATAGCAGACCGCGAAGGCGAGCGGGAGCACCACCGGATAGGCGACACCATGGTTCTCGATCAGCACCGCACTGAGATACGCGCCCACGGCGAAGAAGAAGCCATGGCCCAGGGAGATCTGACCGGTGTTGCCTGTCAGCAGATTCAGGCCGAGTCCGACCACGACGTACACGAGAACCATGGAACGGTCGAAGTTGACGTACGGCGCCGAGACGAGCGGTGCGACCGCGGCGAGGACGAGCACCACCGCAACGGTGGTACGGCGGAGCCACACCGGTGCGTCGAGTTCGGCGCGGGGGCGGCGGAGCATATCGAGGACTTTCATACCCGCGCCACCTTCCGCGCACCGAAGAGACCTTCCGGCCTGAAGAGCAACACCCCCAGGATGAGGACCAGTGCCACGGCTTGCTTGAAGTCGTGGCCGATCCACTCGATGTACGTACCGGCGAGGTTCTCCGCGACACCGACGCACAATCCGCCGACGAGGGCGCCGACCGGACTGTCCAATCCGCCGAGAACGGCGGCAGCGAATGCGTAGATCAGCGACGCGACGAGCATGTTCGGCTGGAGGAACAATTGCGGGGCCGCGAGCGACGCCGCGAGCGCGCCGATCGCCGCCGCCAATCCCCAGCCGATCATCAGCATGCGACCTACCGGAATACCCACCAGCTCAGCGGAATCCGGATTTCCGGCGGCCGCCCGCATCGCGAGGCCGACACGGGTACGCTGGAACAGGAGGAACAGCAGCGCCGCGACAACCACGACCGCGCCGACGATCACGAGGGACTGCCGCGAGACTGCCACCGTCCCCAGCGTCACCACCGGTCCGGACACCGTCGACGGAAATTCCCTGCTCTGCACACCCCAGATCCAGCCGGCCGCGCTGTTGAGGACCAGCATCAGTCCGAGAGTGATGATGACGAGCGGCATGTGGTTCGGCGAGCCCGCCAGCGGCCGGATCAGCACCCGCTCGGTGACGGCGCCCATGAGGAACGCTACCGCCATCGCCCCGAGGATCGCGACATACAGCGGCGCACCCCACTGGTGGAACTGCCACGCGAAGAACGCCGCGAACATCGCCATCTCCCCCTGCGCGAAGTTCACGATCCCGGAGGCCCGGTAGACGAGGACGATGCTCAATGCGAACGCACCGTACAGTGCGCCCCACGTGAGCCCGTCCACCAATTGTTGAAGAAAGACGTGCATGACTCACTCCTGTGCTCAGTAGCCGAGGTAGGCGCGTCGCACCGACTCGTCGTGTGCGAGACCGGCGGCGGGACGCTGGGCGACGACGCGACCGGCGTCGACGAGCACCGCGGACGACCCGATGTCGAGGGCCAGGTGCGCGTTCTGCTCGACGACGAGAATTGTCGTCCCCATCTCCGCATTGATGCGGCTCAGCGCACGGAACACCTCCTGGGTGATGCGGGGGGCCAGGCCGAGGGACGGCTCGTCGAGCAGCAGCAGCCGTGGTGCGGCGACGAGGGCCCGGGCGATGGCGAGCATCTGCTGCTCGCCGCCACTGAGTCCGCCGGCCTGCTGCCGACGCCGCTCCCGCAGCCGGGGGAAGAAGTCGTACCACTGCTCGATCGCCCGGTCGGTGTCGGCGACGGCGGCCGCGTACCCTCCGATGCGGAGGTTCTCCTCGACCGTCAGGTCGCCGAAGGTGCCGCGGCCCTGCGGAACGTGCGCGATCCCGAGACGCGCGATCCTGTCGGTGCGCATGCCTGCGATGTCCCGGCCGTCGAATTCGATCCGGCCACGAGTGCGGACCATGCCGCACAGCGCCCGCAGGATGGTGGTCTTGCCGGCACCGTTCGCGCCGAGCACCACCGTCACCGCGCCCTTCTCGGCTTGAAATTCGATGCCGTGCAGAACTTCTGCACTTCCGTACCAGGCGAAAAGCCCCTCGACGCTCAGCAGGCTCACGCCGCACCCCCCAGGTACGCCTCGACGACCTCGGGGTGCGCGGCCACGTCGGCCGGAAGCCCCTCCGTGATCTTCTGCCCGAAGTTCAGCACGACGACGCGGTCCGAGATCGACATCACCATCGCCATGTGGTGCTCGACCAGCAGCACCGAGAATCCTCGTTCGTCACGCAGTTGCCGGACGGTCTCGGCGAGTTCGAGCACCTCCTCGTGGATGAGCCCGTTCGCGGGTTCGTCCAGCATCAGCAACTTCGGACGCTGCATCAGCGCCCGCGCGAGTTCGATCCGTTTCAGCGTCCCGTACGGAAGGGTGCCCGCCGGTTCGCGACCGACCCGGGCGAGGTTCATCGACTCGAGCAGTGCCCATGCCTCGTCGCGCTCGCGTCGCTCTTCACGTCCGGTCATCGGCAGACCCAGCGCGGCCCCGAGAAACCCGGTCCGGGTACGCGAGTACGCACCGGTCAGCACGTTGTCCACAACCGACATCGTGGGGAACAACCCGATGTTCTGGAACGTTCGGGCGATACCGACATCCGCGACCCCGTCCGCCGACAGCGACAGCAGATCCTTGTCCCCGAAGGCGATTCGTCCCGATTCCGGCTGGTACAGCCTGCTGATGCAGTTGAACAGTGTCGTCTTTCCCGCCCCGTTCGGACCGATCAACCCGACGATGTGACCGGGCTCGATCGTGAACGAGGGACCGTCGAGCGCGACGACGCCGCCGAACCGGAGCCGGACCTCCTCCACGACCAGGGCGGGAACCGCGCCGTCGTCGCCGGCGTCCGGTACGGACGTCATCGCTCGGTGCTGCGGGTGACCGCAGCGTCGTAGTGCCACCTGCCGTCGCGGAACGTCATCGGCGCCATCGAGGTGATCGCGTAGGGATAGTCCGGCGTGGTGTCGAAGGTGATTCCCTCGATCGCGAGATCGGTGGTCACACCCCGCATGTTCTGCACCGCGTCGAGCAGGTCGGCCCGCGTGCAGCCGTCCATCTGCTTCAGGGCGGTCACCAGCAGCTGGGCGGTGTTGTAGCCGGTCGCCGCGATGGTGTCGGTGGTCTTGATCTTCCCGGGGTTGCGTTCGGCGAATTCCCGCCATTTCTGCACACCGGGCTTGGCGTCGTGATCGGTGCTGCTGACGTCGTAGATCCAGTAGAAGGAGTGGACGCCCTCGGCGGCGTCCGGACCGGCGGGGGCGAGGACGAAGTTGGTGTCGGTGGCGCCCGAGTAGATGTAGGTGTCGGGTTTCCATCCGAGTTCGTGCGCCTTCTTCAGCGACTGGGTCACGAAGCTCGCCGTCGCAAAGTTGACGAAGACGTCGGCGCCGGAGTTCGCGAGGTTGACCACCTGCGAGTCGACGGACGGCGTCGTCTGCTCGTAGGCCTGCTGTGCGACGACCGCGGTACCGCTGCCGTCGAGTGCGGACTTCAGGGCGTCGAGGCTTCCGTTGCCGAGGCTGTCGTTCGGGTACAGCACCGCGATCTTCGCCTGTGGATGGTCGCGCAGGATGATCTCGGCACGCTCCGAGACCTCCCATCGTGTCTGCGGGTTCACCGCTCCGGCCACGACAGGGCGCTGCTCGTGCGTGGCCAGCAGTTCGTCGGTGCCGGTCATCGGGAACACGAGCGGCACGTTCTTCTGCGTCAGGTAGTCCACGACGGCGAGCGTCGAGGCGGTGCCGATCAGATTCTGGATCGCGAAGACCTGTTCCTGTTCGACCAGTGAGCGGACGTTGCCGACGGTGCGTGCAGGGTCGTATCCGTCGTCCATCGCGATGTACTCGATCTTGCGGGTCTTCCCGTCACCCATGGTGACCCCGCCCGCGGCGTTGATCTCGTCGAACAGCGCGGTTGCGGCGACCGCTTGAGGTCCCGCGACGGACTGCATGAGGCTTGTTCCGAAGCGGATCTCGGTGTCGGTGATTCCGGGATCGCAGTCACCCGCCGAAGTGGCGGTGTCCCGGCCGGAACAGGCTGCCAGGGCGGCGGTGGTGCACAGGGCAGTAAGGCCCACGGCAAGAGTACGTTTCATGGTCGCTCCGTGTGTCGAGAGGTGCGCAGGGCAGGACAGAAGTGCCGCTCGGGGCGGCGGGCCGGACTGGGAGGCTTGTGCTAGACGAGTGTTCGGGTGGCGAAGCGCTCGCGAAGATCGCGCTTGAGGATCTTGCCGCTGACGTTCTTCGGGAGGGCGTCGACGAACTCGACGCGCCTCGGCACCTGGAATCCGCCGAGGTGCTCTCGGCACGTCGCGATGATCTCGTCCGCGGTAGCGGTGGAGCCGGAGCGCAGAGCAACAATGGCGCAGACGATTTCGCCCCACGTCTCGTCCTTGACGCCGATCGCGGCCGCCTCGGCCACCGCCGGATGACTGTACAGGGCCTGTTCCACCGTGAGAGAAGCGATGTTCTCGCCACCACTGATGATCAGGTCCTTCTTGCGGTCCACGATGTAGACGAATCCTTCGGCGTCCCGTCGCACCAGATCACCGGTGCGGAACCAGCCGTCGGTGAACGCGGCGTCCGTCGCGTCGGTGTCGTTCCAGTAGCCGGCCATCACCTGGTCGCCACGGACGACCATCTCGCCGATCTCTCCGACCGGAACGTCCCGCAGCTCGTCGTCCACGATTCGAATATCCGCCAAACGCATCGGCTTTCCGGCTGCCGCAAGGAGGTTGGACTCCCCGTTCGCGGCGCGCCGATGCGCCTGCTGGTCGAGGTGCAGCACATTTCCGGCCAGCTCGGTCATGCCCATACCCTGATAGAAGTCACAACCGAGGCGGTCGAGTCCCTCCCGCAGTACGGGAGCGGGAATCGCCGACGAACCGTACCCGATCGCCTCCAGCGTGCCGAGGTCGTGCGCGTCGAGCGCCGGATCCTGCAGCAGGAAGTTGATCATCGTGGGCGCCAGGCCGGTCTGGGTGACCTTCCACTGCTGGACCAGCCGGAGGAAGGTGGCATTGTCGTAGGCGCGGATGATCCCGACCGTGGCACCCATCAGGTGGTTCAGGAGCGTCACGTAACCGCCGACGTGGCAGAGCGGGAAGCAGAACAGGAAGACGGTGTCCTCCGGCAGCGCCCACTGGAGGGCCGAGGAGGTTATGCCGGTGAGGAGGTTGCGGTGGCTGAGCATCACACCCTTCGGCACCCCGGTCGTGCCGCTGGTGTAGACGATCCATGCGATGTCGTCAGGACGCGGACGCACCTTCGGTTCCGTCGCGGGCGCGCCGGCGACGAACGCGTCCCATGACAAGAACGCCGCATCGGCGTCGGCGTCGCCGATCACGACGACGGTATGCACCGACGTGATCCGGTCGCGGATACTCGCGACCATCTCGGCGAAGTCCTCGGAGACTACGAGGACCGCGGCGCCCGAGTGCTCGACGAGCGCCGCGATCTGCTCGGGATGCAGCCGGAAGTTCAGGATCGTCAACGCCATGCCCGCCATGGGCACGCCGTAGTAGCAGTCGAAGTACTCGGTGCGGTTCGTGGAGAGGATCGCGACGCGGTCGCCGGGGTCCGCGACGCCGAGGAGTGCGTTCGCGAGGCGGCGGCTGCGGTCGCGCAGCTGGCCGTAGCCGACCGTCTCGTCTTCGAAGCGCAGGGCGATGCGATCGGGATGCTTGCGTGCGCCGTACTCGACGATGTCGCTGAGCAGCATTCGGTTCTCCTTGGCGTGATGAAATGGGCGGTATCGGGTCGGTTCAGCCGAGCGGGAGGATTCCGGCTGCCGGTCGTGTCAACGGATGGCGAGAGGGTTGATCGGGGAACCGACTGCCCGGGTGAACTGCAACGGCGGCCCCGTGTAGAAGAAGTCGTAGACGCCGTCGGCGGCGCATGCCTTCGAGAGTTCTTCGAAGTCGAGCATCTCGGCGAGCGTCATGCCCATGTCTCGGATCAGGACCATGTGCAGTTCGAAGAGGGCGCCCGGGTTCTCCCCGGGTATCACCTCGACGGCCCAGTTGTCGGCACCTACGACCGCCACGTCCCGGTCGCGCAGCCACTGTGCGCACGACAGGCTCAGCCCCGGCTCTCCCGCCATGTACGCGGCCGCATCAGACTCCGCGAGAAACTTGGCGTGCCAACCGGTTCGGATCAGGAGGATGTCGCCCGGCCCGACCTCGACGCCCTGCGCTTCCACGACGGCATCGAGTTCCTCGGGTGTGATCGCGGTTCCCGACTCGAGCCATGGGAGACCCCGGTGCCGGGCGACGTCGAGGAGCACGCCGCGGCCCGCGATGCCCTTGGCCTGGGTGTGGATGCCGCACTTGTCGGCACCCTTGACGGTGACGCCGTCGCCGGGATGCCCGTTGTACAGCTGCTCGTCGTAGTGGACGTGCGCGAGGGAGTCGTACTGCGACCCGGCTTGCAGCGGCATGAAGACGTAGTCGTCGGCCCACTTGAAGCCGCCCGGCAACACCTGCTCCTGGCCGTTCTCGGACATCAGCCGGATCGGGTTGATCCGGCTTCCGCCCGGCTGCGGACCGTTGCCGTCGAGTGGGATGCCCAGTTCGAAGATCTGTCCGGTTCGGATCAGCCGTGCCGCGTCCCTGACCCGCTCGGGGGTGATGAGGTTGGTCGTGCCGCGCTCGTCGTCGGCGCCCCACCGCCCCCAATTCCGTACCTTTCGTCCGAGTTCACGCATGTCAGGAACGGCGGCGGTCATCGATATCTCCTCTGAACAGTGAAACGCGTCGGACATGCAGTATGACGTGACAGTCATGTCAACTGCGCTCAGATTGTGTTCCACAACACTCGGAGTGTCAACACCCGGCCGGACATCATCGGACGATGGCGACCACTGGTGGTCGGATGCAGCGTCGGCTCGATGAGCGGATACCGACGCGCCGCCGAACTTCGTCGCACCCCAGGTGAGTACGTCGCGGTCCTCATCGTCCGCCCTGGAACGGAGGTCCTGGCACAGTGCAGTCGGGGCACCGAAAACGCTTCCGGCACCGCTGCCCCGTGGGACGGCGTAGGCCCCGCCGAGTGCCTCAGTGCCGGGACCTGGATCAAGAACACTCCTCTCCGTTCCACGCCACCTGTTGACCGACGCAGTGCCCGACCTCGACTCGGCTCTCATGCGGACACTTCCGGACTCTCCGAATCCGAAACTGTTGACCGCATGGCTGGACGTGTCGATGCGGCACCTCGACGCCGACGGAGCGCACACCGGCGCATGGCGCTCGATCTCCTCCGTTCGGCGATTGCACGAACCCGCGGCGACGCCGGCGACTCCCGCCAAGTAATCCTGAAGAAGGTGAGCTGATGAGCCCGCCGACAGAGCTGCCCGGCGGCGACGCGGGACGGGGAAACCATTATCTGTACGCCCGAACGCCCTGGGGTAGCACCATCGAACTCGTCACCTGTCCCACGTCACAGGCCTACGAGTCCGGCACCGGGCTACGCCGATGGCGTCCGTCGGCCACGAAGCCGAACGACTCGCGTCACCAGGAGCCCTGACCCTCGTGAGGCCGCGTACGACGGCAAACCGGTCCAATCCATGAACCGGTGAGAAAGGCCCCGGGCCGAGAAGCTCCCCGCAGAGATCTTCTCGGCCCGGCCCTCGCCCACCGGCGCGGCGTACAGTTCGCCGACGCCGACGGATATACACAGGTCACCCGCAGCCTCGAGCGGATCAGCCTCCACTCCGAATCGGCGATTCGCGGCGCTCCGACCGCTCCACTTCGGCCCTGCCTTACCGGGGGCAGAGGCGGCAGACTCGCCCCATCGCCGCCGCCCCGGAAAGGACCCCACGTGAGCGCCCCCTCCCTGTCCCAGCACACGACGACGCTGCGTTTCCTCGACTCCGCCGACGGCAGTCCGCTCGGCTGCCTCGCCTCGTGGCCGAACCACCGGTTCACTCTCACCGACGTCGTCGACGTCCTGCGGCGCTTCGGTCTTCACGTGAGCGACCACCGGCCGCTGGACGAGCCGGGGACGCACCACTTCATGATTGCGCCGTCCGGAACCGCCGCTCCGGATGCCGGGGTGCTCGACCTGATCGCGGAGGCGTTCGTCGCGGGCGCCGAGGGTCGCACCGACATCGACGACTTCTCGATACTCGTTCTGCAGGAGGGTATTTCGTGGAGGTGGGTCGACCTGATCCGGGCAGCCGTCCGGTTCCTGGCGCAGGCCGGCATCGGCCTGTCGCCGACGTACATGCTCGGCTGCCTGACGGCCACCTCCGGCTACGCCGCGGCCCTCGCCGCACTGTTCGACGCCCGGTTCCGGCCCGGGCTGCCCGACCGGGAAGCCGCCGTCGCCGCCGCGGCCTCGGCGGTGGCCGGCCACATCGATCGCGCCGCGACCTTCGACCTCGACCGGACCCTGCGAGGGCTGCGCTCGTTCGTCGACGCGACCCTGCGTACCAACTGGTTCCAGAGCGGGGGCACCAAACCGTACGCGTCGTTCAAGCTCGATCCGTCCGCACTGACCGTCGGCGGGGCGATCGTGCCGCTGCGGGAGATCTACGTCCACTCCCGCGACGTCGAGGGCGTGCACGTGCGGGCCGAGCTCGTCGCGCGGGGCGGGCTGCGGTTCTCCGAACGCCCGGAGGACTACCGCACGGAGGTCCTCGGACTGATGGCGACCCAGGCCGTCAAGAACGCACCCATCGTCCCGGGCGGCGCCAAGGGCGCCTTCGTGATCCGCCCCGGATCCACCGCGGACCTCACCACCGCATACACCACTTTCATCCGCGGCCTGCTCGACGTCGTCGACAACGTCGTCGACGGAGCGCCGACCACCCCGACCGACACCGTCGCCTACGACGGCGCGGACGCCTACCTGGTGGTCGCCGCCGACAAGGGCACCGCCCGCATGTCCGACACGGCGAACGCCGTTGCCGCCGAATACGGTTACTGGCTCGGCGACGCCTTCGCCTCGGGCGGCTCGGCCGGCTACGACCACAAGGCGATGGGCATCACCGCCCGCGGCGCGTGGGTGGCCGTGCGGCACCGCTTCGCCGAACTCGGTCACGACGTCGACACGCAGACCTTCACCGTCGCGGGCATCGGCGACATGTCGGGTGACGTCTTCGGCAACGGCATGCTGCTCAGCGACCGCATCCGCCTCGTCGCGGCCTTCGACCACCGGCACATCTTCCTCGACCCCGACCCGGATCCCGACGCCTCCCACCGCGAGCGCGCGCGTCTGTTCGCGCTGCCGCGCTCGTCCTGGGCCGACTACGACCCCGCGGCGATCTCCGCGGGTGGCGGCGTGTGGCCGCGCACCGCCAAGGCCGTGCCGCTGTCCGCGGCCGCCCGCGCGGCCCTCGGGATCGACGCCGAGACCTTGACGCCCGACGAACTGATCAAGGCCGTGCTCCGCGCGCCCGTGGACCTGCTGTGGAACGGCGGTGTCGGCACGTACGTGAAGGCCTCCGACGAGACGCACGGCGACGCCGCCGATCCCGCCAACGACCGGGTCCGGGTCGACGCCTGCGAGGTGCGTGCGCGCATCGTCGGCGAAGGCGGCAATCTCGGCTTCACCCGCGCCGCACGTGTCGAGTACGCGCGCCACGGCGGCCGCTGCGACGGCGACTTCATCGACAACGCCGCCGGCGTCGCCACCTCCGACCGGGAGGTCAACATCAAGATCGCAGTCGATCGCGCGGTCGCGGCCGGAACGCTGGCGCCCGGACAGCGGGAGACGTTGCTCGCCGCGGTGACCGACGACGTGGCCGAGGCCGTGCTCACGGTGTCCCGGGATCAGGTGCTCGCCCTGGGTTGCAGCGAGCACGACGCCCCGGCGCTGCTCACCCAGCACGAGCGGCTGATCGAGGATCTGGCGCGGGCCGGCCGGATCGCCCGCGACGGCGACGGCCTGCCCCCGACGGCGGAGATCCGGGAGCGGAGCCGGGCGGGAACGGGCCTGCTGCGACCGGAACTCGCTGTGCTGCTGGCGCAGTCGAAGAACGTCGTCGCGAGCGAGCTGGCCGCGTCGTCGCTGCCGGACTCCCCGGCCTGCACCCCGTGGGCCGAGAACTACTTCCCAGCCGAGATCCTGGCCCGCGCCGGAAGCGGCGTGGCCGAGCATCCGCTGCGCCGGGAGATCGTCGTCGCGTCGCTCGCGGACGAGCTCGTCAACCGTCTCGGCCCGGGAGCCCTGTACCGGTTCGAGGAACGGTTCGGCGCCGCCACCGCGGACTCGGCGCGCGCTTACGTGGTGGTCAGCCGCGTGCTGCACACCGAGGACATCCGAACCCGGATCCTCGCGGCGGGCTCCGATGCCCGCAGCACGCTGGCGGAGCTGAGCGCGCTCGCGCGCGTCGTCGAGGCCGAGATGGCGTGGTTGCTGCGCCACACCGCCCGCCGGACGCTCCGCGACGTGCTCGCGGGTGCGTGCGACGACGCGGACACACCGGAGGCTCTCGTGGCGCTCTTCGCCGCGCCCGTCGCCGCCGCACTGGGCGACCGGCCGTCGGCCGAGGACTGCCGTGGCGCGTTCGCGAACGCCGCGGTGGCGCTGCGCCTGGGCACCGACCCCGCCCGTGTCGCCGCGGCCCGGGACGCACTGATCGACAGCCTTCACCTCCGTTGGCTGCTCGAAGGTTTCGCCACCCGCGTCCGCGGCTCCTACTGGGAGGCCATGGGTGCGGCGGCCCTGCGCGACGAGATCTCCGACCGCCTCGACACGCTCGTCGTCACCGCACTCGACGGGAGTGCCGCGGACCCGACCGGTCGCACGCACCGTCTCGTGCGACTCCTCGACCGGCTCCGCGGCGAGGACGCGGTGGACACCGCACGGCTGGCCGTGATCGCCGGGGAACTGCGCCTGCTCGACCGTTGAGCGCGTGCCTCGCAGGGACGGGACCCTGTGTGCGGCATGGTGCTATGGCGTGGTCGATGCGTTGTCTTCGCGCTCGGTCACCTGCGGCGAAGGCCGGTGCTCGCGAGGGTGCCCTCGACCGCCGTGCCGACGGTCGAGGGCACCGACGAGATGCTTACGCGTCGTCCTGCCGCTTGGCTGCTTCCCGTCCCGCGAGGTAACCGAACACCAGCCCGAGCGAGATCGTCCCCCCGGCGCCTCCGTAGAAGCCCTTCGTGGGTGCGCCTCCTGCGTTGCCGGCGGCGTACAGGCCGGGAATGACCTTGCCTTCGGTGTTCAGCGCGCGTCCGAGTGCGTCGGTCTTCGGGCCGCCCACGGTGCCGAGCGCGCTGGCCTGGACCTCGAGCGCGTAGTAGGGCGCGGTGTCGACCGGTCCCAGCACGCTCGACTTCGGGCTCTTCAGCATGGGTCGGATGATCTTCGCCAGGGGTCCGACCACGAGGGAACGCACGCGTTCGGGGTCGTTCCTCTTCGCCACCCGTCCGGCGAGCTTGCTCACGATCGGACCGATCGCCGCGGCGATGCGCATCCGCGCCTTTGCGGTGGCGGCGGGGAACCGCGCGTCGGGCGAGTTCTTGCCCAGCCGGGGATAGTAGGCGCCGAAGTAGCGGTCGAACAAGGTCTCCCCGCGGTGGAACTGCGGGTCGCGAGCTCGGGCGGCCTCGGGGTTGAACCGGTCGACTGTGCGGAGCAGCCCCACCTCGTCGACCCCGATCCTGTTCGCCAGCTCCGACAGGGTGTCGGCGCGGTGGAGGTAGTCGGGCACCTCTGCGCCCGGCGTGACGCCGAAGATCCCGAACTTCGTCCAGTAGTTGTGGTCGAAGATCAGCCAGGCCGTGGCATTGGGCATGGTGCCCGTCTCCGGGTCGACCTCGCGCATGATCTGCCCGAACTGGTCGTAGGCCAGGGCCTCGTTCGCGAAGCGCTCACCCTTGCTGTTGACCATGATGCTGTGCGGCAGCGCTCGCTCGCCCAGGAACACACGACTGAGCGGGCGGCCCTCCAGCTCTTCACCGGGCAGCTGCACGCCGGGCATCCACCAGGCGTCCTCCATGCCGGTCAGATCAGCGCCCACCTCCTGCGCCAGCTGCACCGCGATGCCGTCGTGGCCCTGGGGGGAGACCTGCACGCCGAAGGGCGCGTCGAGGTAGGTCGTGGTGATCTCGGTCGAGCTCTCGAACCCGCCGCTGGCCAGCAGGACCCCCCGGGTGGCACGCACCGTGTGCTCGGCGCCGGCGGCGCGCACGACGATCCCCCGCACCCCCGACTCGTCGGTGACAAGCCGGGTCGCGGGCGTCTCGACGCGAACGTCGACGCCGTTGCGCAGGCCCGCCTCGAGCAGCGCTCCGATCAAGGCCGGTCCGGCGAGCCAGACGTCGTCGATGCCGATCCCGCCCAGCAACCAGAACGGGAGCGGGTTCTTGGCCATGCCCGTGGTCAGGGCCGGTCGCACGTACTTCGCGTTCTCCCCGAGTCCCTCCGGGGAGTACGGGCCGGGGAACAGTGCCCGACCGACGGACGCGCCGTCGATGTCGGAGCGGTAGTCCGGCCAGATCGTCGGGATCCACCCGAAGGAGGTGTGCTCTTCGATGAACCGGGCGACGTGCGGTCCGGTCTCCAGGAACTTCTCCACCAGGTCGTGGTCGAGGATCCGGTCGCGACCTTGGCCGTAGATGTACCGTCGCGCCTGGTCCAGGTCGTCGTGCACTTTCAGGTCCTTGGTCGAGAAGCCGTGATTGGGGATCCAGGCGGCACCCGCCGAGATCCCGGTGGCGCCCCCGACGATCTCCCGGGACTCGACCACGAGGACTCGTGCCCCCTCCTTGGCGGCGGTGAGCGCCGCCATCAGGCCTGCGCCGCCGGACCCGACGATCGCCACGTCCACCTCGTCGGGGATGCCCTTCTGGGACACGGTCCCGATGGAGCCGCTGTGCTCGGTCGAACTGCTAGCCATGATCCTCCGTACGGTCGGTTTCGGTCACGCCCCTCCCAGCGGAAGGGCGCGACGCTCGTCATATAGTTGATTACTCAATCATATAGTTGAACACTCAACCATACTTTCCTGTTCCCGGCCGAAGTCGCCCCGCGAAGACCACTCGGGCTCTCCCCGGGAAGGGTGCCGCGCCGGTTCCGACGGCATTCCGGCCGGCTGGACGAACTCGCCCGCAGCGTGAAGGGCCGACTACGACTGCAGCACTACGCCGTTTCCAGCTACCTAGGGCGCCGGTTCCCCGATCAGCAGGGCGAGCAGCAGCTCGGCCCGGACGCGGGCGTCGCCGAGGTCGACGCCGAGCACCTGCTCCGCCTTGGCGATCCGGCTGCGCAGGGTGTGCCGGTGCACCTCCAGAGCCGCGGCCGCCGCCTCCCACTGCCCGTTCGCCTCGAGGAACGCCCGCAACGACGCGACGAGCCTGGTCCCCCGGCCGCGGTCGTAGTCGGCGAGAGCGGAAACAGTGGACGCAGCCACGGATTCGAGTACGGCCCGCACCGCCGGGGAGGCGAGCAGGGCGGTTCCGTGCGTGGCGTCGAACTCGACGAGGCGGTGGGCCGCGTCCGCCGCGGCCACGGCGTGTTCGGCCTGCTCGACGGCGCGGCGGGTGTCGGCGAGCCGGTGCGCGGCGCTGAGCCCGGCGCGGAGGGTGCGCGCCTGCGACGGGGCGAGGTCCGCCAGTAGCGCCGCCACGTCGGACAGCGTGTCCTCACCGCGCAGCAGCACGGTGAGCGCCTCGTCGCCGCTGCGCGCGTACAGCGGGCGCTGCCGGGCGCCGAGACCGGTGTCCAGCACGCGCCGCACGTCGGCCGCGGCCGGGGTGTGCAGACGCAGGATCCGGATGCGGTTGCGGGCGCCGACCGCGTCGGCGAGATACTCCAAGGCGTCGCCGGAGTCGAGGACGTCGTCGACGAGCAGGCCGAATGCCTTCGCGCCCAGCGCATTCCGCTCCGCGCGCAGCCGCCGCGGCTTGTCCAGCTCGAGGGTGACGAGGGAGACGGCGTGGCCGATCAGGACGAGCTCGACGTTCTCGAGCGGGCGGTCGGCCTGCACGGCCAGGTGTCCGCTGACGAGGCCGGCGTGCGTGACCGGTTGCACCGTCAGCGTCCGGCCGGGCCGGCTCGTGGTGACCGAGCCGGCACCGTCCCGGCGCAGCTCCGAGATCTGCTCTGCCAGCTCCGCCGCGGCCTCGGGGCGACCACCTCCCCGCTGCGCTCGTCGAGGTAGGCGACGGCGGCGCTGGTGGCGACGGCCAGTTCCCGCACGATCGCGGCCACGCCGCCGCGCAGCGCGGCGCGGGTGATGCGCACCTGGGTGTCGGCGGCGCGCCGCACCAGCTCGTACTGCTGTTCGGCGAGCCGGGCGGTGACGGCACGGCTGACGGCGGCGAACGGCGTCGTGTACGGCACCTCGAGCAGCGCCAGCCCCACCGCGTCGGCCGCCTCGAGCACCGACTGCGGGATCCGCTCGTGCGACAGCCCGGTGCCGAACCCCAGGGCGGCGACGCCTGCCTCCGCGAGGCGGCGCACGTAGTCACCGCCCTCCTCCGGCTGCAGTCCCAGGCCGGTGGTGAGGACGAGTTCCCCGCCGGAGAGCCAGGGCCGCGGGTCCAGCAGTTCGGTGGGCTGGACGAAGCCGATCGGCCGCTCCTTCCCGGTCCGGCCGCCGCGCAGAGTCAATCCCAGTCCCGGTTGCCGCAGCAGCCAGGCGATGCCGACGCTCATGGGGCCATCGTAAGGCCGCTCGACGAAATGGCGCGGTGCGATTCACCGGGTTGTACGAATCGGCCCTGTCTCGGGTCCGCGGACGCTCCCATACTCGAATCGTCTCTACGCCGCCGAGCCCGAGGAAGTCCCCCATGACGAGCATCGAATACCGCCTTCCGCAGCAGCGTCGCCTGGTCACCGCGCTGCCCGGCCCGCGCTCGGCGGCACTGACCGAGCGTCGCCGCACGGCCGTCGGGGCGGGTGTGGCCTCCTCCGTGCCGGTCTACGCCGCCGACGTCGACGGCGGCATCGTCGTCGACGTCGACGGCAACGCCCTGATCGACCTCGGTTCCGGCATCGCGGTCACCAGTGTCGGCGCCTCGGACCCGGCGGTCGTGGCGGCGGTGCAGGAGCAGGTCGCGCACTTCACGCACACCTGCTTCATGGTCACTCCCTACGAGGGCTACATCGCCGTCGCCGAGAAGCTCGCGGCCCTGACCCCCGGCGACCACGCCAAGCGCACGGTGCTGTTCAACAGCGGCGCGGAGGCGGTGGAGAACGCGGTCAAGATCGCCCGGGTCGCGACCGGTCGCAGCGCCGTGGTGGTCTTCGACCACGCCTACCACGGCCGCACCAACCTGACGATGGCGCTGACCGCGAAGAACCAGCCCTACAAGGAGGGCTTCGGCCCGTTCGCCCCGGACATCCACCGCGTGCCGGCGTCGTACCCGTTCCGCGAGGGCCGCAACTACGACGGCACCGAGGTCACCGGTGAGCAGGCCGCCCATCGCGCGATCGCGCAGATCGACAAGCAGATCGGTGCGCACAACGTCGCCGCGATCGTGCTCGAGCCCATCCAGGGCGAGGGCGGATTCATCGTGCCGGCCAAGGGTTTCCTGCCGACCCTCGTCGACTGGGCGAAGGCCAACGGCATCGTCTTCGTCGTCGACGAGGTGCAGACCGGCTTCGCGCGCACGGGCGACTGGTTCGCCAGCAACGACGAGAACGTCGTGCCGGACCTGATGACCCTCGCCAAGGGCATCGCCGGCGGCATGCCGCTCGCCGCGGTGACCGGCCGCGCCGAGCTGATCGACGCCGTCCACGGCGGCGGCCTCGGCGGCACCTACGGCGGCAACCCCGTCGCGTGCGCCGCGGCGCTGGCCACGCTGGACCGGATCGAGCAGCTGGACCTGTGCGGCCGCGCCCGGCGCATCGAGCAGATCGCCACCGAGCGGCTGCGGGCGCTCGCCGCGGACGTCGACATCGTCGGCGAGGTCCGCGGCCGCGGCGCGATGCTCGCCGTCGAGTTCGTGCAGCCCGGCACGCGCGAGCCGAATCCGGAGGCCACCAAGGCGATCGCCGCGAAGGCGCTCGAGCAGGGTGTCATCGTGCTCACCTGCGGCACCTACGGCAACGTCGTCCGCCTGCTGCCACCGCTGGTGATCTCCGACGAGCTGCTCACCGACGGCCTCGACGTCCTCGCTGCCGCCGTCCGCGATGTCGCGGGCGTGCGCCCGACCCTGGCAGGAGCCACCCGATGACCCACACCCTCCCCGCGGGCGTCCCGACCCGGCTCTGGCTGGGCGGCAAGCTCACCGACTCGTCCACCGGCGCGACGTTCCCCGTCGAGGACCCCGCCACCGGCGCGGTGCTCGCCGACGTCGCCGACGCCTCCGCCGACGACGGGCTGCGCGCCCTCGACCTCGCCGTCGCCGCGCAGGCCGAGTGGGCCGCGACCGCGCCCCGGGTGCGCGGCGAGATCCTGCGCACCGCCTTCGACCTCGTCCACGCCCGCGGCGACGACTTCGCCCGCGTCATCACCCTCGAGATGGGCAAGACCGTCGCCGAGGCGCGCGGCGAGGTGAACTACGGCGCCGAGTTCCTGCGCTGGTTCGCCGAGGAGGCCGTGCGCATCGGCGGCCGCACCGCCACCGCCCCGGCCGGCAGCGGGCGCATCCTCGTCACCAAGGAACCGGTCGGGCCGGTCCTGGCGATCACCCCGTGGAACTTCCCGCTGGCGATGGCCACCCGCAAGATCGGCCCGGCCCTGGCCGCGGGCTGCCCGATCCTGGTCAAGCCGGCCGCCGAGACCCCGCTGACGATGCTGCTGCTCGGGCAGGTCTTCGCCGACGCCGGCCTGCCGGCCGGGGTGCTGTCGATCCTGCCCGCCACCGACGCCGCGGCGCTGACCGGGCCGCTGCTCACCGACGCGCGGCTGCGCAAGATCACCTTCACCGGCTCCACCGGCGTCGGCAAGCTGCTGGTCCGCCAGTCCGCCGACCGGCTGCTGCGCACCTCGATGGAACTCGGCGGCAACGCCCCGTTCCTGGTGTTCGCCGACGCCGACGTCGACGCCGCCGTGGACGGCGCGATGGCCGCGAAGATGCGCAACGGCGGCGAGGCCTGCACCGCCGCCAACCGCTTCCACGTCGCCCGCAGCGTCGCCGGCGAGTTCACCGACAAGCTCACCGCCCGCATCGCGGCGCTGCGCACCGGCCACGGCCTCGACGACGGCACCGACCTCGGCCCGCTGATCACCGCCCGGCAGCGCGCCACGGTCGAGGCACTGGTGCGCGACGCCGTCGAGCGCGGCGCCCGGGTCCGCACCGGCGGGCAGATCCCCGCCGGACCCGGCACGTTCTACCCGCCGACCGTGCTCGACGAGGTCCCGGCCGACGCGCGGCTGCTGCGGGAGGAGATCTTCGGTCCGGTCGCGGCGATCACCGTCTTCGACACCGAGGACGAGGCGATCGCCGCCGCCAACGCCACCGAATACGGCCTGGCCGCGTACTTCTACACCCGCGACCTCGACCGCGCGATGCGCGTGGCGTCCGCGCTGAAGACCGGCATGGTCGGTGTCAACCGCGGCATCATCTCCGACGTCGCCGCCCCGTTCGGTGGCGTCAAGGAGTCCGGATTCGGCCGCGAAGGCGCGGCCGAGGGTATCGAGGAATACCTCGACACCAAGTACATCGCCCTGTAGGCCCCGCGGCGGGACCCCGCCCGGCAATCGAATACCGGCTCGGTCCGGGATCACGGCACACCGCCGGTCCCGGACCGAGCCGTATCCTCTTGCGGCTCAGTCCTTCCGGAGCAGCTCCAGGCGCGCCTCGAGTCCGGCGATCATCGCGTCGAGTCCGGCGTCGAAACCGGCGTCCGGGGTGTAGTGGCCGCCCGATCCGGCGAACGCGTCGATCGCCGCGGTGAACACCGGGCTGTCGCCGGCGAGGTCGGCGGTGTCGAAGATGTCGGCCGGTGCGTTGGCGTCGAGCGCGGAGCCGAAGATGAACGACTCCAGCGCGACGACGACCGGCACGATCGTGTCGATCGGCCACCCGGCCTCCGCGAAGCCCGCCGCCACCGCCTCGTACACCGCCAGGGTGCGGGGCGCGCCCGCGACGGGCATCACGGCGATCACCGGGACCAGCGGCGCGTGCCGGGCGAACACGTCCCGGTAGGACAGGGCCCACCGCCGCGTCGCCACCGCCCACGGCTCGGCGCCGAAGCCGCTCACGTCGACCTTCGTCATGAGGTCCTCCTGCACCCACAGCAGGACGTCCTGCTTCGAGCTCACGTGGTTGTACAGGGCGGACGGGGCCACACCGAGGGCACGGGCGAGCTTGGCGACGGTGAAGGCGTCGTAGCCGCCCTGCTCGATCACGTCGAGCGCCGCGTCGGTGATCGCCTGCCGAGACAGCACTTTCGTCGACGGCCGGCCGGCGCGTCGATGCGTCCCCTCTCCCACGCCGCTCCCCTTCGCCTCACGATTCCGGCCACGAATTGCCGCGAAGGTCTTCTCCTCGCGCCCCGATGAGGTTACAGTGTGATGCGACACATATGAATGTCGTTCATTTTCTCGAAGGGGAATCCCATGAAATCCATCGAGCGTGACGTCGTCGTCGTCGGGGCGGGCCCGTCCGGCCTGACCGCCGCCTACCGCCTCCGGCAGGCGGGCCTGCGGGTCGCCGTCCTCGAAGCCCGCGACCGCGTCGGCGGCCGCACCTGGACCGACACGATCGACGGAGCGATGCTCGAGATCGGCGGTCAGTGGGTGTCCCCCGACCAGACCGCCCTGATCGCGCTGCTCGACGAACTGGGCCTGCGCACGTTCTCCCGCTACCGCGAGGGCGAGAACATCTACCTCGACGCCGAGGGCCGGCCCGTCCGGTACCGCGGCGAGATGTTCCCCACGTCCGAGCACACCCGCGCCGAGATGGACAAGCTGATCGCGCTGCTCGACGAACTCGCCGCCGAGATCGGCCCCCGGGAGCCGTGGGCGCATCCGCGGGCGCGGGAACTCGACACCGTCTCCTTCCACCACTGGTTGCGGGCCAACTCCGACGACGAGGAGGCGTGCAACAACATCGGGCTGTTCATCGCGGGGGGCATGCTCACCAAGCCGGCCCACGCGTTCTCCGCGCTGCAGGCGATCCTCATGGCGGCCTCCGCGGGCTCGTTCAGCAACCTCGTGGACGAGGACTTCATCCTCGACCAGCGCGTCGTGGGCGGCATGCAGCAGGTGTCGCAGCGGCTCGCCGAAAAGCTCGGCGACGACGTCTTTCTCGGCAACCCGGTCCGGACCCTGCACTGGTCCGAGGGCGAAGAACCGGGCGCGCCCGGGCACGTGCGGGCGGTGGCCGACGGCGTCACCGTCGATGCCCGCTTCGCCGTGCTCGCCGTGCCGCCGAACCTGTACTCCCGGATCTCCTACGTCCCGCCGCTGCCGCGCCGCCAGCACCAGATGCACCAGCACCAGTCCCTCGGTCTCGTCATCAAGGTGCATGCCGTGTACGACATGCCGTTCTGGCGCGAGGACGGCCTGTCCGGCACGTGCTTCGGCGCCGGGGCACTCGTCCAGGAGATCTACGACAACACCAACTTCGAGGATCCGCGCGGCACCCTGGTGGCCTTCGTGGCGGACGAGAAGGCCGACGCCGTCTTCGAACTCCCCGCCGAGGAGCGCAAGGCCGCGATCCTCTCGTCCATGGCCGGCTACCTCGGCGAGAAGGCGCTGAGCCCGGTCGTCTACTACGAATCCGACTGGGGCTCGGAGGAGTGGACCCGCGGAGCCTACGCGGCAAGCTACGACCTCGGCGGCCTGCACCGCTACGGCAAGGACCAGCTCACCCCCGTCGGTCCGATCCTCTTCTCGTCGTCCGACCTCGCCGCGGAGGGCTACCAGCACGTCGACGGAGCCGTGCGCATGGGCGAGGACACGGCCCGGCGCATCCTCGACGCCCTCGGCTCCCGCTCGGCCGCGGCCGCGGTGGCCGGTGCCCCGGCACACTGACCGCCCCTCGCGGCCCGGCCGCCGCGACACCGAAGACCCTTTTCTACACCGTTTTTCACGACTCCTTCGGCGCGCCCGTCGCGGCGCCCGACGCGCTCACGACGACGTGAGCGTTCCGGTCGCGGCGGCGCCGCCCCTCCGGCGGCGCCGCCGGCTTCCGAGCTTGCGCTCCCACCCCGCCGCCGGACCCCTGGCCGGGCACCCGCGGCGCGGCCCACACTGATCACCAGAGATCCCTGCCCCTCCCACCCGGCCGGGCAGGCTTCCGAGAGGACCCCCATGACCGACATCCGCGAGAACTACATCGACGGCGCGTTCGTGCCCTCGACGGCCACGGAATCCCTGCCGCTGATCGACCCGGTCGACGAGTCCCTCGTGGGCTCGATCCCGGTGTCGACCGCCGCCGACGTCGACGCCGCGGTGGCGGCCGCGCAGCGCGCGTTCCGGAGCTGGGGCAGGACCACCCCCAAGGAACGCCAGGCGGCGCTGCTGAAGCTCGCCGACGCCCTCGAGGAGCACTGCGACGAACTCGTCGAGGCCGAGTGCCGCAACACCGGCCAGCCGAAGTCCATGATCGCGGACGAGGAGGTCAAGGTCGGCGCGGATCAGCTGCGCTTCTTCGCCGGCGCGGCCCGCCTGCTCGAGGGCAAGGCGGCCGGTGAGTACATGGAGGGCCACACCTCCTACGTGCGGCGCGAGCCGATCGGTGTGGTCGGCCAGGTCACGCCGTGGAACTACCCGCTGATGATGGCGCTGTGGAAGATCGGTCCCGCGCTCGCCGCCGGCAACACGATCGTGCTCAAGCCCAGCGACACCACCCCGGACAGCACGCTGGTGCTGGCCCGCCTGACCCAGGGCATCCTGCCCGACGGTGTCTTCAACGTCGTGCTCGGCAACGCCGCCACCGGGGCCGCCCTCGTCGAACATCCCGCACTCGGCCTGGTGTCGATCACCGGCTCGGTCCGCGCCGGCATCGAGGTGGCGGTCTCCGCGGCCCGGCAGCTCAAGCGCGCCCACCTCGAACTCGGCGGCAAGGCCCCCGTCCTGGTGTTCGACGACGCCGACGTGGCCAAGACCGCCGAGGCCGTCGCGGCGGCCGCCTTCTTCAACGGTGGCCAGGACTGCACGGCCGCCACCCGGGTACTGGTCCACGAGTCCGTCCACGACGATCTCGTCGACGCGCTGGCGCGGCAGGCCGAGCAGCTGCGACCGGGCCGGCCCGACGACCCCGACGCCTTCTACGGCCCGCTCAACAACGCCCAGCACTTCCAGCGCGTCACCGACAAGATCGCCGCCCTGCCCGCCTCGGCGACGATCGTCACCGGCGGCACGCGCGCCGGCGAGAAGGGCTTCTTCTTCGAGCCGACGATCGTCACCGGCGTGGACCAGCACGACCCCATCGTGCAGGACGAGACGTTCGGCCCGATTCTGACGGTGCAGTCCTTCGCCACCGAGGACGAGGCCGTCGCCCTGGCCAACGACGTCCGCTACGGGCTCGCCGCGAGCGTGTGGACCCGCGACCACGGGCGCACCCAGCGCCTGTCCGCCGCGCTGGACTTCGGGGCGGTGTGGATCAACTGCCACATCCCGCTCGTCGCGGAGATGCCGCACGGCGGGTTCAAGCACTCCGGCTACGGCAAGGACCTCTCCGCCTACAGCGTCGAGGACTACACCCGCATCAAGCACGTGATGAGCACCCACGACTGACCTTCCGCGGCCCCACCGCGCCGTCGCCGGAGCCGGCACCACCCCGGCTCCGGCTTCCCTACCGGATCGGATTCCCATGAGACTGGTTGTCGGATACCTCGCCACTCCCAGCGGCGCGGACGGGCTGGCGCTCGGCGTCCAGCTGGCCCGCAGCCTGGGCGCCGAACTCGACATCTGTATGGTCCTGCCCCCGGATCGCCCGGTGCCCTCCCGGGCACCCACCGAGCCCGGGTACGAGGACGTCCTCGCCGGAACGGGCGAAGCGTGGCTCGCCCAGGCGGCGGCCACGGTGCCCGACGACGTGCGGGCACATACCCACCTGAGCTTTCACGAGTCCTTTGCGCAGGGCCTGCTCGACGAGGTGGCGCGGCTCGGCGCCCGCGCCGTCGTCGTCGGTGCCGCGGGCGACGGGCTCCTCGGCCGGCACTCCATCGGCACGGTGTCGTCCGAGCTGTTGCATTCCGCGCCCGTGCCGCTGGCCCTGGCACCGCGGGGATTCCGGCACTCCGCCGCCCCCCGGATCCGCGAGGTCACGTGCGCACTCGGCACCCGCACCGGAGCGGACCTCCTGCTCCGGACCGCGGTGCGCGCCTGCGAGCACATGCGCACGCCGCTGCGGCTCGTCTCGCTCGTCGCGTTCGATCCGCACGGGGTCGGGCGCGGCGCACATCCGTCCCATGAGCACGTGCTCGAATCGGCGCGGGCACATGCCCGGTGCGTCCTGGACACCGCACGCGCCCAGCTCCCCGACGACTTCCCGGTCGCCTCCCTCGTCGCGGACGGTGCGACCGTCGAATCGGCGGTGGCCACGCTGGAGTGGCGCGACGGCGACGTGGTGATGGTCGGCTCGAGCCGGCTCGCCCAGCCGCACCGGCTCTTCCTGGGTTCGACCGCAGCGAAGATGCTGCGGGTCGTTCCGGTGCCCATGGTCGTCGTTCCCGCCCACGACCCCGAGAACAGTGAGTAGGCCCGCCATGACGAATTCGCTTCCTCCCACCCGGGTTCGAGAGGCCGACCCGGTGATCACCCCCGGCGACGGCGTCGTGCCGAAGGGCCTGGCCGCCGGCAGGATCGGCACGTTCGCCGGCGCCGTCCTGGGCATCTCGTCCGTCGCGCCGGGCTACACGCTGACGGCGAGCATCGGCCTGATCGTCGCGGCCGTCGGGCTGAAGATGCCGGCGATCTTCATCGCCGGGTTCATCCCGATGTTCCTCACGGCGTACGCCTATCGCGAACTCAATTCCGAATCACCGGACTGCGGGGCGTCGTTCACGTGGTCGACGAAGGCCTTCGGCCCGTACGTCGGGTGGATGTGCGGCTGGGGCATGGTGATCGCGACGATCATCGTGCTGTCCAACCTGGCCGCGATCGCCGTCCAGTTCTTCTACCTGTTCCTCGCCCGCATCACCGGAGACTCCGCGATCGCAGATCTTCCCGGGAACAAGTTCGTCAACGTGGGCACCACCCTGGTGTTCATCGCGATCGCGACATGGATCGCGAGCCGCGGCATCACCACGAGCGAACGCGTCCAGTACGCGCTCGTCGGGTTCCAGATGGTGCTCCTGCTCGCGTTCGCGGTCGCGGCACTCGTGCACGTCGGCGCGGGCGACGCGCCCGCCGGGCTGTCGCTCGACGCCTCCTGGTTCGACCCGTTCCACGGGCTTGCGATCGGCGCCTTCGTGATCGGCGTGACCGGTTCGATCTTCGCGTTCTGGGGGTGGGACACGTGCCTCACCCTCGGGGAGGAGTCCCGGGACCCCAAGAAGACCCCGGGCCGGGCCGGCCTGTTGTGCGTGGCGACGATCCTGCTGACCTACCTGCTGGTGTCGGTCGCGGCGATGATGTATGCCGGTGTCGGTACGACGGGTCTCGGGCTGGGCAATCCCGACAACTCCGAGAACATCTTCGGCGCCCTCGCCGATCCGGTCCTGGGCCAGTGGGGTGGTCTGCTGCTCTTCCTCGCCATCTTCGTCTCGTCGGTGGCGAGCCTGCAGACCACCTTCCTCCCGGCGGCCCGGACGATGCTCGCGATGGGTGCCTACGGCGCGTTCCCGCGCCGGCTGGCCGCGGTGCATCCCCGCTTTCTTGTGCCCTCGTACGCGACGGTCGTCGCGGGGGTCGTCACCGCGGTGTTCTACGCCGGCGTGACGTTCCTGTCCGAACGCACCCTCCTGGACACCATCGCCGCGCTGGGCATCATGATCTGCTGGTACTACGGGATCACCGCGTTCGCGTGCGTGTGGTACTTCCGCGGACGTCTGTTCACCAGTGCCCGCAACGCCGTGTTCCGGTTCGTCTTCCCCCTGTCGGGCGGGATCATGCTCGCCGCTGTCTTCGCGATCTCGGTGGGCGAGAGCATGAATCCCGACAACGGCAGCGGCGCCGAGATCGGCGGCGTCGGGCTGGTGTTCTTCCTCGGCTTCGGCATCCTGCTGCTCGGCGCGGTCCTGATGCTGGTGATGCGGGTGCGCAATCCGCAGTTCTTCCGCGGGGAGACCCTCACGCGCAGCACCGCCGCGCTCACCGGGGAGACGGACGTGTTCACCACCGACCGCGGTTGAACCCGGACCGCACCGACCACCGCGCCGACGCCGGCCGGGCCGTTCAGGCCCCGGCCGGCGTCTGGGCGACCAGGCCGGCCACCAGTGCGCGCAGGCCGAATTCGAAGGCGGCGTCGGCCCGTTGCGGATTCGGGCAGGCGGTCTGCAGCGCGGCGCGCATCGCGTCGCCGGTTTCGGGGACGTTCGCCCACACCACCTCGGGCGCGGCGAGGTCGAGCGCCGAGCCGAGGACGAAGCTGTCCACGGTGGTGATGGCATGCAGCACGTGCGCGGGCGTGAATCCGGCATCCGTGAAGGCCTGCGCGAGAGCGTTGTAGAGCCCGAACGCGACCGGCGACTGCACGGTCTGCGCGGTGAACAACGGGATCAGCCGCGGATGCGCGGCGTAGGCGCGACGGTACTCGCGGGCGAGGCCGGCGACCGTCTCGGACCAGTCGCCGGCCGGTTCGCCCACGACGATGGTGGACATGATGCGCGCCCGCATGGCCTCGACGATCTCGGCGCGTCCCGACACGTGGTTGTACAGCGACGACGGCCGCACCTTCAGCCGCTCGGCCAATCCCGGCATGGTGAAGTCGCCCGCCGTGTCCACCATGTGAATCGCTGCGTCCGTGATGATCTCGGGCGACAGCAGCCGCTTCGGCGGTCGTGGCATACGAATACTCCTCGAAATCGTCGTGGGCTCTTGCCCGGGACGCGCTCGTCCACCATACTTAACGAATCAAATTCGTTTTATCCCCCCGGATCGAGCCGAGGACTTCCCATGCTCACTATCACCGCCACCACGCCGCCCGACTCGCTGTGCCGGGTCGACGCCCCCGATCGGCCGCCGCTGCGCGTCGGACTGGTTCAGCACCGCTGGCACGACGACGAGCGGGCGTTGCACGCCGAACTCACCGAGGGCATCGCCCGCGCCGCCGGACTCGGCGCGCGCGTCGTGTTCCTGCCCGAACTCACGTTGAGCCGCTACCCGGCCGACACGCCCGGCGGCGCCGACGCCGCCCGGACCGCCGAGGACCTGCGGACCGGCCCGACCGTCGCCTTCGCCGCGGCCGCCGCGTCCGCCCACGGTGTGTTCGTACACGCGTCCCTCTACGAACGCGCCGACGCACCCGACGGCCTCGGCTACAACACCGCCGTCCTCGTCTCCCCCGCCGGCGAACCGGTGGCCCGGACCCGGAAACTGCACATCCCCGTGACCGCCGGATACTACGAGGACACCTACTTCCGGGGCGGTCCGGCCGGTGACCCGTATCCCGTCCACACCCCCGACGGCCTCGACGGCGCCCGCATCGGCATGCCGACCTGCTGGGACGAGTGGTTCCCGGAGGTGGCGCGGGCGTACTCGCTCGCCGGGGCCGAGATCCTGGTCTACCCGACGGCGATCGGCTCCGAGCCCGACCACCCCGAGTTCGACACCCGCCCGCTGTGGCAGCAGGTGATCGTCGGAAACGGCATCGCCAACGGCACGTTCATGATCGTGCCGAACCGGCACGGCTGCGAGGGAGCCATCACCTTCTACGGCTCCTCGTTCGTCTCCGATCCCTACGGGCGCATCCTGGTGCAAGCTCCGCGCGACGAATCCGCCGTGCTGGTGGCCGATCTCGACCTCGCGCAGCGCCGGGACTGGTTGTCGCTGTTCCCGTTCCTGAGCACCCGCCGCCCGGACACCTACGGCTCGCTGACCGCACCGGTGGACGCGCACGCACCCTTCGGAGCCACGCGATGACCTGGCGCATGCCCGCGGAGAGCGAACCGCACGAGCGCACGTGGATGGCCTTCCCCACCGAGGGATATTCGCTGGGCGACACCGCGGAGGAGCACCACGAGGCCCGCGCCACGTGGGCCGCGGTCGCGCACGCCGTCGCAGAGTTCGAACCCCTCACCGTGGTGGCCGATCCCGGCCAGGTCGACGCGGCCCGCCGGTACCTGTCCCGCGACGTGGAACTCGTCGAGGCCCCGCTGAACGACGCCTGGATGCGCGACATCGGGCCGACCTTCGTCCTCGACGACGACGGCCGGTGCGGCGGGGTCGACTGGGTGTTCAACGGCTGGGGCGCGCAGGACTGGGCCCGGTGGGACCACGACGCCCGGATCGCGTCGTTCGTCCTCGAGCGGGCCGGCGTGGAACGGGTCGCGTCGACACTCGTCAACGAGGGCGGTGGCATGCAGGTGGACGGTCTCGGCACCGTCCTGCTCACCGAGACCGTCCAGCTCGACCCCGGGCGCAACCCGCACCTCGACAAGGCCGCGGTCGAAGCGGAACTGCGGCGCACCATCGGCGCGACCTGCGCGATCTGGCTCCCGCGCGGGCTGACGCGGGACCAGGAGCGCTACGGCACCCGCGGTCACGTCGACATCGTCGCCGCGATCGCGTCCCCGGGTGTGGTCCTCGTCCACGACCAGCGCAACCGGAATCACCCGGATTTCGACGTCACCGCGCTGATCGTCGAGCGGCTGCAGCACACGGCGGACGTGCGCGGTGAGCCGTGGCGCATCGTCCGGGTTCCGGCCCCGGCGACGGTCCGCGACGACGAGGGCTGGGTGGATTACAGCTACATCAACCACTACGTCGTCAATGGTGGGGTGATCGCCTGCCGCTTCGGCGACCCCGCCGACGACGAGGCCGCGGAGATCCTGGCGGCCGCGTATCCCGGCCGTCGCGTCGTGGGAGTGGATGCCCGGCCGCTCTTCCGCCGCGGCGGCGGCATCCACTGCATCACCCAGCATCAGCCGCGGTGAGGACGCCCGTCTTCGCCGGCACGGCCCTGTATCGGCGAAGACGGTCCCCGTGACCCGACCTCGCCTCTACTGTGTCCTTGTGCCCGGCGTCCTCGTGCCCGGCGACGCCGCCGGTGGCCGACGGCGCGGGCGGGAGGTCCCTGTGACGGAGGAAGGCTTCGACCCCGTGACGGGCGAACGCGCCCGCGAGGAGCGCATCGTCGGCTCGGTCGTCGATTCGACCGGCATCTCGCGGGCGAAGGTGTTTCCCGGACACAGGCTTACGTCGTTCGTCGAGTCGGGCGCGGGCGCGTCGCCGAGCTGGGTGGTCTTCTGCGTCGACGACCACCTGGCGTTCACGCCGTCACTGTCGGTGACGGGCGATCTCCGGCTGCGGATCGACGGCGACCGGCTCCGGCCCGTCGGGGACGGCGTCCGGTGGGCGCCGGCCGGCCTGTACGAGCAGGACGGGACGCGGTCACCGTTGTGCACGCGCGCAGCGCTCGAACGCGTCGTCGAGGAGCTCGCCGCGGCCGGCGTGCAGGCCCGGGCAGGGCACGAGATCGAGTTCACGCTCTTCGACGGCGGGCGCAGCGAATGGTCCGCATACGGTCTCGGTGCCGTCCTCGGGCGGGACCCGTTCGTCGCGGATCTGTTGCACGCGGCCGCGCAGGCGGGTCTGGGCATCGACCAGATTCACGCCGAGGCGGGCGCGCAGCAGTTCGAACTCTCCCTGTCTCCGGCAGCCCCCGTGGAGTCGGTCGACAACCTGGTGCTCGCACGCATCCTGATCAGCCGCACCGCCCGGCGGCACGGTCTGCGGGCGTCGTTCTCCCCCGTCCCCGTCGTCGGCGGGGCGGGCAACGGGGCCCACGTCCACGTGTCCTTCACCCGCGAGGGGCGGCCGCTCCTGTCCGGCGGCGACGGCCCGCGCGGGGTGACTGCGGCGGGCGGCAGCGTCGTCGCCGGCATCGTGCGCGCGCTGCCCGAGTTCGGGGCGGTCCTCACCGGGTCCGTGCTCTCGCATCTGCGGCTGCAGCCGGGCATGTGGTCCGGCGCGTGGTGCTGCTGGGGGCTCGAGAACCGTGAGGCCGCGCTGCGGCTGTGCGCGCTCACGCCCGGGAGCCCCTACGGCGCCCACCTCGAGGTCAAGCCCGTGGACCCGTCGGCCAACCCCTACCTCGCCGGCGCGGCGATCCTCGGGGCGGCCCACGCCGGTCTCACCGACGCACTCCCGGTTCCGCCGGAGATCCCGGTCGATCCGGGCCGGATGACCGATGCCGAACGCGCCGAACTCGGGGTCCGCGTCCTGCCGACGGACCCCGACGGCGTGCTCGCCGCGCTCGGGTCCTCCGGCCTCGCGCAGCGCCTGTTCGGACCGTCGATCATGGAGGCCCTGCTCGCCGTGAAACGCTACGAGTTCGGGGAGTACCGCTCGCGGCCGCCCGCCGAACTCGCGGAACGGTTCCGCTTCGCGTGGACCGACTGACCGTGTCGCGACGATCGAGGTAACGGACGTCTCCGAATCGGCGATTCACGGCCGTCGGCAATGGAGAGAACGGACGGCCATGCACAACCTCGAGTCGGTGGACCCCCAGGCGATCACACAGCCCATCGCACAGGTGCTCACGCCGGGCGATTCCGCGGTGGAGCCGGTCCGCCCGCCGGCGTCCCGGCACGCGGCGGCCGCCCACTCCGCCCCGCCCGCCGCCGAGGTCCGGCGCGTCAAGCGGCTCACCTACGGCGACGAACCCCGCCGACGGTCGTTGCGGCCGGATTTCTGGTCGATCGTCGGCGCGCTCGCGCTCGTGCTGGCGATCGCGTTCGTCGTCGTCGCGCTGCTCGTCGCGGGGAACCGGCCCCAGCCGTCGTACCGGCCGAACTACGCGCCGTCCGGCCTGGGCGCCGCGCTGGTGCCCGCCGCAGCGGTGGTGTGACGGCCCGCGGCCTGCCCTTTTCCCGCTGAGCGGGATCGCCGCACCCCTGCGGGCCCGCCGGGGCTGGAGCATCGACCTGCTGACCGAGGAGGACAGGAGTGGATTCGATGAGTGAGTTCGAAGGCCGGGTCGCGCTGATCACGGGCGGGGCGCGGGGCCAGGGCCGCAGCCACGCGGTGGCGCTGGCCGAGCGCGGCGCCGACATCGTGCTGTGCGACCGGTGCGCCGACAGCCCGGTGGTGCCGTACCCGCTGGCCACGGAGGCGGATCTGGAGGAGACCGCGGCGGCGGTGCGCGCCACCGGGCGCCGGTGCCTGACCGCGAAGCTGGACACCGCGGACCGCCCGGCAATGGACGAACTCGTGGCGCAGGCGCACGCCGAGTTCGGGCGGATCGACATCGCGGTGGCGAACGCGGGCGTGTCGGTGGCCGCCCCGATCCAGGCGATGACCGAGGCGCAGTGGGCGGAGGCGATCGGCTCGAATCTGACCGGTGTCTTCAACACCGTCGGTGCGGTGGCGCCCGGCATGGTCGCGCGCGGCTACGGGCGGATCGTGACGATCTCGTCGATGCTCGGCCGCGCGGGCAACACCAACATGGCGGCGTACAGCGCATCGAAGTGGGGCGTGATCGGCCTGACCAAGAGCGCCGCGCTGGATCTGGCGCCGCACGGTGTCACGGTGAATGCGATTGCCCCCGGGAACATCTCGACACCGATGATCCACAACGACTTCCTCTACGGCCTGATGCGCCCGGATCTCGAGCATCCCGGCGCCGACGACGTGGCCCCGATCTTCCAGAGCCTGCACGCGCAGCCGGTGCCGTGGCTCGAACCGGCGGAGATCACCCGCGTGGTGCTGTTCTTCGCCGCCGAGGCGAGCGCCCACATCAGCGGCACCGTGCTGCCGGTCGACGCCGGCAACGCCGGGCGGGTCACCGGATAGGCGCCTGCGGCGCCGGTGCGTCCTTTGGGGCTCTACTGACTGATCCGTGGGTTTGTTCTACCGGGTAGTCGGGGTCGGTCGCCTCCGAGGCTGAGCATCGCCAGGGCGATGACGGCCTCGGGGGTGTGGAACCCGAAGCCGCGGCGGACGATGAGCCGGATCTTGGTGTTGACCGATTCGACCCGCCCGTTCGACAACCGGTGTTCGATCGTGGCCAGGATCGCCGGGCGTTGGGCGGTGATACTGCGGGCCAGGCCGACGAACGCCGGCAGGCCACTGGCGGCGGCGTCCTCGATCCACGCATCGAGCGCATCGGGGGCCACCGCAGACGGCAGCTTCAAGATCAGCCGTAGCTGTTCCTTGAGCTGCCAGGCCCGGAACAACCGGGCGTCGTGAGCCTCGATCCAGGCCAGCTGATCACGCTGGGCCGCGGTCAGGTGTTCGGGATTCTTCAGCAACGCCCATCGGCTGTTCTTCACCGCCGCGGTGGCCGGATCCCCGGCCGAGCGGGTGCGCGATTTGTATCCCGCCCCGGCCCAGGGACGGGCCGCCGGACGCGGGCCCCGGGCCCGGTTCCACGCCGCCCGCCGCTCCACGTCGAGGGCGCCGGTCGCCCACGCCACGATGTGGAACGGGTCGGCGCAGCGCACCGCGGCCGGGCACCACCGGGCCACCGTCGCCGCGATCCAGCCGGCCGCATCCGAGGTCGCATGCGTGATCTCGGCGCAACGGTCCGGCCCGAGCGCGGTGAAGAACCCGGCGAGCACCGCGGCACCGTGACCGGGAGCGGCCCACACCAACCGCCCGGTGTCGTGGTCGACGACCACGGTCAGGTACTTGTGGCCCTTCTTGTAGGACACCTCGTCGATCCCGATCCGCCGCACCCCGGCCAGCCGGTCGGCGCCGGCGTCGCCGTCGGCGAACACCCGCGCCACGATCGCCCCGACCGTGCGCCAGGCGATCCGCATCAACTCGCACACCGCCGTCTGGGAGGTCTGCGTGGCCAACCACGCCACCGTCGCATCGAAACCATAGGTGTGCCCGGCGCCGTGCCGGGCCCACGGCACCGCCGCCACCACCACCGCGTGTTCGGCGCACCGCACCCGCGAAGCGGGGGCTTCGACGAACACCGGCACCGCACCCCAGTCCGGGGCCCGCCACCGGCGCCGTCCAGCTCCTCCGTCGTAGCGCGGGCAACGGCGCCGGCACACCCCGCACCGGTGACGGGCGCGGGCCTGCGGCCGCACCGAGACCACCACCGCCCCGGCCTGCTCGTCGAAACCGACCGCGTCGATGACCGTGTTGTCGACACCCAACACCCGACGCCATATCCTGGCTGCGCGCACGCCGTCTCCGCACCTGTAGCGAACTGACCCTAGACAAGCCAGAACGCTACTGCGGCAACGGCGTGCGCTTCCACCACGGCCGGACCCCACCCACGGTTACGTCAGTAGAGCCTCCTTTGGGCCGCCAGGGCAGCCCAAAGGACGCACCGGGGGCGTCAGCCCCAGCGCGACTGGCCGCCGTCGAGGGGGATCGTCGCGCCGGTGAGATACCCCGCGTCCTCGCCGACGAGGAAGACCACCGCCCGCCCGATGTCGGTCTCGGGGTCGCCGATGCGGCGCAACGGGATTCCCGCGCGGAACTCCTCCGCCTCCTCCGGGTTGCGCGCCATCCAGGCCTCGAGTCCCGGCGACATCGCGTGTGGTGCAATGGCGTTGACGCGGATCCCGTCGACTCCCCACTCGCAGGCCGCGGCGCGGGTCAGCGACCGCATGCCCTCCTTGATCGACCCGTAGACGCCGTAGTTGCTCGCGTCCCAGCGGACCGCCGCCGACGTGACGAGGTTGACGATCGAGCCGCCCCCGCGCTCCTTCATCACCGGGTAGCAGGCCCGCATCAGCCGCAGCGTCGCGAGCGGGCCGGTAGCGAAGGACCGCTCGTACTCGGCGTCGGTGAACGACAGCAGCGGGCCGGGCCGGCAGTCGTTGGCGTTGTTGACCAGGATGTCCACGCCGCCGAAATGCGTCACGGTGCGCTGCACCGCCGCGTCGACGTCGTCGGCGCTGCTCACGTCGCAGCGCAACGCCAGCGCCTTGCCACCGAGTTCCTCGATCGCCTCGGCCGTCGCGACCACCTTGGATTCGGTGCGGCCGGCGGCCGCGATGTGCACCCCCTCCTTGGCGAGCGCGAGGGCGATGCCCCGTCCGATCCCCTGTCCCGCGCCCGTGATGAGCGCGACCTTGCCGTCCAGCTTGCCCATGTGTCCCTGCTCCCGGTTCTCTCGCCACTACGGAAATCCTGGTGCCCCAGGCGTCCCGTCCACTATCCTTGACCAAGCACTTGCTTGTCCACGTCGGTTCCCGTTCGCGTCCACGAAAGGCGCGCGACGGCAAGCAGTCTCGAACCGACCCGAGTTCCAGAAAGGTAGCCACGTGCACCTTCCCAATCCCGTCGACCACACCGGACGCGCCGTGATCGTCACCGGCGGCACCAAGGGCATCGGCTTCGTCGTCGCCGAACACTTCCTCGCCGCGGGCGCCGACGTCCTGGTATGCGCCCGCAACGAGCCCGGGTCCCTGCCCTCGGCCGGCGGGCGGAGCGCGGCGTTCCGGGCCGTCGACGTGCGCGACCCCGCCGACGTGGCCGCCCTGGTCGACGACGCCGTCGCCCGGTTCGGCCGGCTCGACGTGCTGGTCAACAATGCCGGCGGGTCGCCGGACTCCGACGCCGCCACCGTCTCCCCGCGCTTCGTGGAGAAGATCGTCGCGCTGAACCTGCTCGCCCCGTTCTACGCGGCGCAGGCGGCCAACCGGGTGATGCAGGAGCGGCCCGGGGGCGGCTCGATCATCAACATCGGCAGCGTCTCGGCACACGATCCGCAGCCCGGCACCGCCGCGTACACCGCCGCAAAGGCCGGTCTGCTGGGCCTGACCAAGGCCCTCGCCCTCGAATGGGCGCCGAAGGTGCGGGTCAACCACATCACCACCGGCCTGATCCGCACCGAGGCCGCGGCCTCGGTCTACGGCGACGACGGCGGCGCCGCGGTGACCCGCACCCTGCCGATGGAGCGGATGGCCGTCCCGTCGGACATCGCGCGCGCCTGCCTGTTCCTCGGCAGCGACCTCGCGTCCTACGTCAACGGCGCCGACCTGGCGGTCCACGGCGGCGGCGAGTACCCCGCCCGCTACATGGCCCTGCACGGCAAGTGACGCGTGGACCGGTGCCCGGCAGCCGGGCACCGGTCCACGACCTCACGCGAACGACGCTCGCGCCCCCGAGATCACGGCCTGCCCGTCCGCGGCCACCTCGAACACGGCGTCGTCGCGTCCGCCCCACACCCGCAGCCCGGCGACGTCGCCGGGGAACACCGGCGCCGCGAAGCGGCCCTGCAGTTCGGTCAGGTCCGCCGGATGCGCCCCGAGGAGCCGGGCCAGGGGCAGGGTCGCCGCCGCCAGGGTGCACAGCCCATGCATGATCGGGCGCGGCTGACCGATCCGCGCGGCCGCCTCCGGATCGATGTGGATGTGGTGCCGGTCGCCGGTGAGCCGGTACAGCGCGGCCTGGTTCGCGGCCGTGGCCAGTGCCCCGGTCAGCTCCGGCTCGCCCTGCGGCGCCGCCGGCTTCGACGGGCCGCGCTCGCCCCCGAAACCACCCGCGCCGGGCGCGAAGATCGACCACGTCGCGACGAAGTACTCGCACTCGACGCGGACCTCGAACACGGCCGCGGCCCCCTTGTCCCACACCTCGCCCACCGACGCCCGCAGCTCCACCTCACCGCGACGCGGCAGCGGGGCCAGCACGGTCAGCTCCTGCGAGCCGTGCAGCGCCGTCGTCGTGTCGAACGCGCCGCGCGAGCCCAGCTCGTCCGGTGCCCACTGGGCCAGGGTCAGCGCGAACGTCGGCAGTACCCGCAGCCGGTCCTCGAGCACCAGGTCCAGGTCGGTGGCGGGCTGGGCGCCGACGGCGAGCGCGTAGAGGATCGCGTCGCGCTCGTCGTAGGCCACCGTGCGGGTGCCCAGGTCGGCTCCGCGCCACGCGCCGGCCTTCTGCTCCACTGCCGTCATTGTCGAATCCTTCCGGGATCAGGCGGCACCGAGGATCAGTCCGGACGTGGGAACCGCGGTTCCCGCCGTGACGATCACGTTCTCGACGCCGTCGGGTTGATTGGTGGAGGTGCCGCGCACCAGGCGGACCGCCTCGGCGATGCCGTTGACACCGTGCAGATACGCCTCGCCGACCTGGCCGCCGTGGGTGTTGCTCGGCAGCCGGCCCCCGATCTCGAGGTTGCCCTCGCGGACGAAGTCCCTGGCCTCGCCGACGCCACAGAAGCCGAGTTCCTCGAGCTGCGGCAGCACCAGCGGGGTGAAGTGGTCGTAGAGGATCGCCGCGTCGATGTGGTCCGGACTCAGTCCGCTCTGGCCGTAGAGCTGGCGGCCCACCAGTCCCATCTCGGGGATGCCGGTGATGTCCGGACGGTAGTAGCTGGTCATCATGTGCTGGTCCTTGCCGGAGCCCTGCGCGGCGCCCTTGACGAGCACGGGCCGGTGCCGCAGGTCCCGGGCGCGTTCCGCCGAGACGACGACGAGGGCCTGACCGCCGTCGGTCTCCTGGCAGCAGTCGAGCAGGTGCAGCGGCTCGGCGATCCACCGCGAGTTCTGATGGTCCGCGAGCGTGATGGGCTTGCCGTGGAACCACGCGGCCGGATTGTTCGCGGCGTGCTTGCGGGCGACGACGGCAACCCGACCGAAATCCTCACTCGTGGCACCGTACTGGTGCATGTAGCGGCGGGCGAACATCGCGACCCACTGAGCGGGCGTCGCCAGCCCCTGCGGGGTCAGCCACGCGTAGGCGGCGCGGTCGGCGGTCGAATCCATCGGCCGGTCGTGCTGGCCGAGACCGAACCGGATACCGGAACGTTCGTTGAACGCGCGGTAGACCACGACGACCTCGGCGACGCCCGTCGCGACGGCCATCGCGGCCTGCTGCACCGTCGCGCACGCCGCCCCGCCGCCGTAGCCGATGCGGGAGAAGAACTTCAGCTCCCCGAGCCCGCAGTTGCGGGCGACGAGGATCTCGCCGTTGGTCTCCATCGTGTAGGTGGCCAGTCCGTCGACCTCGGACGGGTCGATGCCGGCGTCGGCCAGTGCGGCGACGACGGCCTCGCACGCGAGCTGCAGCTCCGAGCGGCCGGACTTCTTGGAGAACTCGGTGGCGCCGATGCCGACGATCGCGGCGGCACCGGAGAGCGGGCTGGTCATCGGGTTCCTCCCGGCCGGTCGGTGAAGGCGATCGTGACAGTGCCGGTGGCGTGGTCGCCGAGGCTGTTGGCGCCGCGGACGCGGACCTCGACGAGGCCGTCGGACTTGCCGACCACCTCGCCGGTCATCGTCATGGTGTCCCCGGGGTAGTTCGGTGCGCCCAGACGGATCTTCACCCGCCGCACGACGGCGCACGGACCGGACCAGTCCGTGACGAACCGGCCCACCAGGCCGTTGCTGGTGAGGATGTTCATGAACACGTCCTTCGAGCCGCGCTCGCGCGCCAGCTCGGGGTCGTGGTGGACATCCTGGAAGTCGCGGGTCGCGAGGGCGGTCGCGACGATCAGTGTGCGGGTGAGCGGGATCGCGAGTTCGGGCAGTACCTCGCCGATCTCGATGTCGTCGTAGCTGCGGCCCGTGGACACGGTGGCGGTCACGCGACCACCTCGACGCCGGCGGCGAGCTGGGCGCCCAGGCGCGCCAGATCCGACGCGGAGCCACCGAGGTTGGCGCCGATCTGCTTGCCCCACAACAGGTGCCGATGCACCGGATAGTCGGTGTCGACGCCCATGCCGCCGTGCACGTGCGTGGTGCGGTGCACGACGCGCTGGCCGCCGTCGGTGGCCCACCACTTCGCGACGAGCACCGAGGTGCCGGGGTCCTGTCCCTCGGCGAGCAGCCACGCGGCCTGCCACAGCGTCACGCGCATCGCCTCGAGGTCGATGTAGCAGTCGGCCAGCTGGTGGCCCACGGCCTGGAACGTCGCGAGCGGACGTCCGAACTGCATGCGCCCGTTGAGGTAGGTGACGGCCTGCTGGACGGCACCCGAGCCGACACCGAGCTGGATCGCGGCGAGCGCGAGCTCGACGCGGTCGAGCAGCCACTGCGCTGCGGTGCCGTCGGTGGGCCCGAGCAGCTCGGCGGGAGCCGAGTCGAACGTGACGTTGCCGCAGATCTCCCAGGTGGTCGAGTGCGTCTGCTCGACGGAGACGCCCGCGCCGGCGAGATCGACGACGAACAGCGCGGCACCGGCCGGCGTGGTCGCCGAGACGATCGCGCGGGACGCGACGTGGGTGACCGGGACGACGGCCTTCGCGCCGGTGAGGGTCCACCGGCCACCGGCCTCCGTGGCGGTGGTCTGCGGGTCACCGGGGACGTAGGGGCCGAACTCCTCGAGACCGATCGTCAGGAACCGGCTGCCGTCGGCGACACCCGGCACCAGCGCGGTGCGCTGGTCGTCGGTGCCGAACTCGGCGACGGCGAGCGCGGCGAGCACCGATTGCCAGATCGGCACCGGCGCCACGTGCCGGCCCTGCTGCTCGAGCAGGACGTACAGCTCCGCCAGGCCGAGCCCACCGCCGCCGAGGTCTTCGGGCAGCGCGACGCCGAGCAGACCCGTGGTGGCCAGCTCCCGCCACAGCTCCCGGTCGAGGCGCTCGTCGCTCAGCTCGACCTGCTTGACCCGATCGATGCCGGCCTTGCCGGTGAAGACCTCGTGCGCGAGGCCGCGAATCGCTTCCTGCTCTTCGCTGAAGTTGAAATCCATCTACGAATCCTTCCGTGCGGCCGGCCGGAACGCGGGCAGCGTCAACTCGGGGTCGGCGTCGATCCAGTCCAGTTCCACCGCCATGCCGATCTCGACCGCGTGCGGTTCTACACCGGTCATGTTCGCGATCAGCCGGGTGCCCTCCTCGAGTTCGATCGTCGCGACGACGAGCGGGTACTCGAACCCGGGGATCCGCGGGTGGTGGTTGACGACGAAGCTGTAGACGGTGCCGCGGCCCGACGCGTCGACGGTGTCCCACTCGAGGGAACGGCACCGCCCGCACATCGGCCCGGTCGGATGCCGCAGCGTGCCGCACGCCGCGCAACGCTGGATCACCAGGCGGTGCTCCCTGGCCGCCTCGAACCAGAAGGCGTTGTCGGCGTTGATCGCCGGACGCGGGCGCAGACCCTTCGGAGCGGCGGATTCCGAGCCGGGCGAGCTCTCGCGCTTCGGCTCCGGCTGCGCCGTGTCCTTCGGCCGGAAGCGCAGGGTGCGCCAGCGCTGGGTGGCGACGACCGCGCCGTCCCCGTTGCGGTACGTCTTGAGGGTGGTCACGAAGTGACCCGCGCCGAGCCCGGTCCTCTTCTCCTCGGAGATCGATTCGATCACCTCGGTGAGTGAAACCCGTTCGCCGGGGCGCAGTTCGACGAAGAACTCGAAGTCCGAGTCCGTCGCGACGACGGACGTGAAGCCGGCGTCGTCGAGCGTGGCGATCAGGTCGGTCCACACCGGCGACGGGTCGTTGTTCGCCATCTTGTCGGTGAAGGTGCGCATCGTCCACACCTGCGTCATGAGCGCGGGCGCGACGGCACCGTCGCGGCCGGTGGCGCGGGCGGCGGCGTCGTCGAGGTAGATCGGGCTGGTGTCACCCATCGTCTCGACCCAGTGCCGGATCATCGGGGTGTTGACCGCGTCCGGGCCCCACGTCGTCGGCGTCAGGGTCTGCCCCTCGAACGCCCTCAGCCTGGTCAGCAGTTCGCTCACTTGACCCTCTTCTCCCGCACCAGGCCCAGGCCCATCGTGCCGACCATGTCGCGCAGGACCTCGTTGACACCGCCGCCGAACGTGTTGACCATGCCCTGACGGGAGATCTGCTCGATCTGTCCGGCGAGCACGGCTCCCGGCGACTCGGGGCGGATCCGGCCGGCGGCCCCGAGAATGCCCAGCAGCGTCCGGTACACGTCGACGTGCGTCTCCGTGCCGTACACCTTGGTCGCGCCCGCGTCGGCACCGGAGAGGGTGTCGGCCGCGACGGCGGCGGTCATCTTCCAGTTCAGCAGCCGCATCGCCTCGAGCTTGGCGTGGGTGCGAGCGAACTCCTGCTGCACCCAGGGAATCTCGACGGCGCCGTTCTCCTTCGCCCAGTCCAGCACCTGCTGCCACAGCCCGTAGGTGCGGCCGCCGATCGCGGCGAGGCCGATGCGTTCGTGGTTGAGCTGCGCGGTGATCAGCGGCCAGCCGCCGCCGACCTCGCCGACGACGTCCCGGTCCGGGATTCGGATACCGCTGTAGTAGGTGGCGGTGACCGAGAGACCCCCGACGGTGTGGATCGGCGACCACGAGAACCCGGGCGCGTCGGTCGGCACGATGAGGATCGAGATGCCCTTGTGCTTCGGGACGTCCGGGTCGGTGCGGCACGCGAGCCACACGTAGTCGGCCGTGTTCGCGCCCGAGGTGAAGATCTTGTTGCCGTCGACCACCCACTCGTCGCCGTCGCGCACCGCGCGGGTCTTCAGCGACGCCAGGTCGGTGCCGGCCTCCGGTTCGGTGTAGCCGATGGCGAAGACGATGTCGCCGGAGAGGATGCCGGGCAGGAAGCGGTCCTTCTGTTCCTGCGTGCCGTATTTCATCAGGGTCGGCCCGACGGTGTTCACGGTGACGAACGGGAAGGGCAGGCCCGCCCGCTGCACCTCGTCGAAGAACACGAACTGTTCCTCGATGGAGCGGCCCTGCCCGCCGTACTCCGTGGGCCAGCCGATCCCCAGCCAGCCGTCCTTGCCGAGCAGCGTGACGACCTCGCGGAAGTGCTCGCCGCCCACCCCCTGCTCACCGGCACGGCGGCGCTTGTCCTCCGGCAGCAGCGACGCGAAGTAGGTGCGCAGCTCCTTCCTGAGCGCGACCTGCTCCGGGGATTCCTTCAGATCCATCGCGATTCTCCTAGCGACCGAATGTCGTTGTGACCTCGGACGCTAGTCAGCGTTGCCGGCGGCCGGGCGGAGCATCTCGGCCAGCGGGAACCGGCCCGGCGTCAGACCCGGCCGAGGCGTTCGGCGCAGGCGGCCATCTCGTCGACGACCTGGCTCAGCGATCCCGCGTTCGGCGAGGCCGACAGCACCATCCGCCCCGCCCCCAGCTTCCGGGCCCGGTCCATCCGCGCCTCGTCCAGCCGCGGCAGGGTCGCCCCGAGCACCAGCTCGACGGTGCCGGGATCGCGGCCCGCCGCCTCGGCGGCGCGGCGCATCCGCCCGATCGCGCGGTCGAGGTCCTCCCCCGCCAGGCCGAGCGGCTGGAACCCGTCGCCGAGCCGGCCGGCCCGCCGCGCGGCGGCCGCGCTGTGCCCACCGATGTACAGCGGCACCCCGGTCTCGCGGTGCGGTTTCGGCCAGCTGTGGGCGCCGCGGAACGTGTAGAACTCGCCGTCGAAGTCCACCCCGGCCGGACCGGTGCCGGCCCACAGGGCCCGCATCACCGCGATCGCCTCGTCGGCGATCTTCCCGCGACGGTCGAAGTCGCCGCCGCACGCCTCGATCTCCTCCCGCATCCAGCCCAGTCCCAGGCAGATCCGGACCCGGCCGCGGGCGAGCCGGTCGAGGGTGGCCAGGCGTTTGGCCAGGACCACGGGATGGTGGTTGGGCAGCACCAGCACCCCGGTCGCGAGCCCGAGGTCGGTGGTGGCGCCGGCGACGAACGACAGCAGCTCGAGCGGGTCGGGCAGGTCGCAGTCGTCGGGCAGGTGCGACTTGCCGGTCGGCGCATACGGGTACGCGCTGCCCGTGTTCGCGACGACGACGGAATGCTCGACGGCGGAGATCTCGTCGAAACCCAGTTTCTCGGCGGCGCGGGCGAATTCGAGGATCCACTCGGGTTCCCCGCTCTGCTCCAGCTCGACCGGCACCACCACACCCAGCTTCACGTGACGTCCGTCCTCTCGTTCCGCCGCTCCACCGCGGAAGCGGACATCCTCTCGATCAGCGTCGGCGCCCATACGACCTTGCCCAGCAACCGGTCCGCGTCGGGCACCGTCGCCAGCCACACCGCGGCGTCGGCGGGCACCGTCGCCGGCACCGCGTCGAACCCGGCGTCCTCCACCGCGCGGGTGCCGCCCCGGGCCCGCCCCGACTCGGTGACGACGAAACCCGGACTGAGGTTGAACGCCCGGACACCGCGGGCGCGGTACTCGGCGTTGATCATCCCGGCGACCCGCGCGAACGCGGCCTTCGACGCCGCGTACGACAGGCCCCAGCCGCCCTCCCCCGGCGGCGCGGGCGGATCGATCGCGGCCGACCCGGACACGAGGTCGATCACGACGCCGCCGCCGCGGGCGAGCATGGCCGGCAGCACCGTCTGGATCAGCGCCAGCTGGTGCAGGTAGTTGCCCTCCACCATGGCGGCGGCGTCGGCGAGATCGATGTCGAGGAGCCGGTCCATGTTGCCGCTCGTCTGTGCGTAGGCGTTGTTGACGAGCACGTCGATCCGGCCCCACACGTCCAGCACACGGCGGCCCGCGGCCCGCACGGAGTCGACGTCGAGCAGGTCCATCGGGACGGGCAGTGCCCGCACCCCGAGCGATTCGATCGCCGCCGCGGTGGTCTCGAGGCTGCCGGGGACGGCGATCGGCTCGTCGCCGTCGCGGCGGGTGCGCGGAGGCACCGTGCCCCGGCCCTCGCGGACCGTGCGGGCGGTGACCGCGACGTCGAAGCCGGCCCGGGCGAACGCGAGGGCGGTCTCGCGCCCGATGCCGCGGCTGGCACCGGTGACGAGGGCGACGCGGGTGTCCGGCATCGCCTACACGCTCAGCAGCCGTTGCCGGCCGTGCGCGGCGAACTCCCGGTCGAGCGCGGCCTTGTCGTCCGCGCTCATCGCGGTGTACTCCGGCGCGCCGCGTCCCACCCACCGGTACACGGGCTCGGTGGTGTGCCAGCGCTGCGCCTGCAGCTCGCGCTTGAGGACCTTGTTCGAGCCCGTCACCGGCAGGTTCGTCGACACGCGCACGAACCGCGGCGCGGCCTTCGAACCGAGATCGGCCTGACCGGTGAGGAATTCGGCGAACTCGACCGGATCGAAGCCGGCGAGGGACTCGACCTCGATCGCCGCCATCACCTGATCGCCCGACCGGGGATCCGGCACCGCGTAGACGCCGGTGCTCACGACCTTCGGATGCCGGCGCAGGACCCGCTCGATCATCAGGGCCGAGGTGTTCTCGCCGTCGACCCGGATCCAGTCGCCCTTGCGGCCGGCGAAGTAGATGAAGCCGGCCTCGTCGACGTAGCCGAGATCGCCGGTCCAGTACCAGCCGTTGCGGATCCGCTCCGCGTCGGCGACGTCGTTCTTGTAGTAGCCCTCGAAGGCGCGGGCGCCCTCCTTGTTGATCATCTCGCCGATCGCCTCGTCCGGGTTGAGGACGCGGCCGTGCTCGTCGAGCACCGCGCGGGCGCACTCCTCGAGGGTGTCGGGGTTCACCACCGCGATACCCGCGTGGGCGGGCCGGCCGAGGGCGCCCTCCGGGGCCTGCGGATCGAGCCGGACCGAACCGGCGCCCTCGCTCGAGCCGTACCCCTCGTACAGCACCGCACCGAACCGGCGCACGAACTCGGCCTTGTCCTCGGGCGAGGCCTCGGTGCCGAAACCCCGTTCGAGCCGGTTGTCGGCGTCGTCGGGCTGCTCCGGCGTGGCCATCAGGTACGCCAGGGCCTTGCCGACGTAGGTGAAGAACGTCGCCCCGAAGAACTTCACGTCGGGCAGGAAGCCGGACGCGGAGAACTTGCGGGTCAGGCACACCGTCGCGCCGTTGGCCAGCGCCGGCGCCCACAGCGCCATCAGCGCGTTGCCGTGGAACAGCGGCATGCAGCAGTAGTCGACGTCGTCGCGGTGGTGCCCGTACTTGGCGGTGTTGGCGTACGCGAGCCGCGACAACCGGCCCTGGGAGCACTTGACGGCCTTCGAACGGCCGGTGGTGCCGGAGGTGAACAGCAGCAGGAACAGGCTGTCCTCGCCGACGCCGTCGGCGATCGCCGGTTCCACCCGCTCGAGCCGCGCCGCGTAGTCGGGATCGTCGATCAGCAGGAAGCGGTCCTCGTCGAGGCCCAGGTCGAGGCCGCGCAGCTTCGCCATCCCGGCGGTGTCGGTGACGATGAGCTGGCAGTCCACGTACCGGATCTCGGCCTCGAGCTCCGCCGCGCCGCGCGTGGGATTGATGCCGACGACCGTCGCGCCCGCCAGGGCCGCCCCGCCGAGCCAGAACAGGAAGTCCGGGACGTTGTCGAGAAGAATGCCGATGTGGAACGGGCCGTCGACGCGCAGCGCGCGGGCCAGCTCGCCGCGGGCCGCGCTCTCGCGCACCACGGCGTCCCAGGTCCAGTCCCGCTCCCGGGTCCGCAGGCCGAGCCGGTCGTCGCCGACGCGGTCGAGCAGCATCTCGGCGATGGTGGCGCGCTGCACCCCCGTCTCCGTTGCGGCGGCGCGGGGGTTCACGGTGCTCGTCATCGTCGCGGCTCCCTTCACGCCGTCCGGAGCACGCAGTGGGTGCCCCCGTAGATGGCGGTCATGCACTTGTTGCAGTGGTTGCACAGCGACGCGGCGGCCGCGTCCTCCTGCATGCGGTTGACGAGATCCGGCTCGCGCAGCAGCGCCCGCGCGGCGGCGACGAACTGGAAGCCCTCGGCCATCGCCTCGTCGATGATCGCCCGGTTGGTGATGCCGCCGAGCAGGACCAGCGGCATCTTCAGCTGCGACCGGAACTGCTTGGCGTCCTCGAGCAGGTAGCCGTCGCGGTAGGGGTACTCGCGCAGGAAGTGCTTGCCCACCAGCTGGATCCCGAGCTTCGTGGGCTGCGGCATCACGGCGGCGAAGTCGCGCAGCGGCGCGTCGCCCTTGAACAGGTACATCGGGTTGAGCAGGGAGCTGCCGGCGGTGAGCTCGAGGGCGTCGAGGGAGCCGTCGGCCTCGAGCCACTTGGCCACCTGGATCGACTCGTCGAGCCAGAAGCCGCCGGGCACACCGTCGTCCATGTTGAGCTTGGCGAGGATCGCGATCCTGTCTCCCACGGCGTCGCGGACGGCGCGGGCGGCTTCCCGCGCGAAGCGCGCGCGGTTCTCGAGCGAGCCGCCGTACTCGTCCTTCCGCTTGTTGATCTTCGGGCTCAGGAACGAGCTGATCAGGTAGTTGTGCCCGAAGTGGATCTCGACCGCGTCGAACCCGGCCTCGACGGCGCGGCGCGCGGCCTCGGCGTGGCCCTCGGTGATGCGGGCGATGTCCGCCTTGGTCGCGGGCTTGCTGAAGTTCTGGGTCGTCATGCGGAAGGCGCGGCTCGGACCGAGGGCGGGGGTGCCCAGGTACTTGGCGGCGGCGACCGGTCCGGCGTGCCCGATCTGCGCCGACACCGCGGCGCCCTCGGCGTGGATCGCGTCGGTGAGCCTGCGCATGCCGGGCCGGGTCTCGTCGGTCCACTGCAGCTGGCCGGGCGCGGTGCGGCCGTCCGGCGCGACGGCGCAGTACGCGACCGTCGTCATGCCGACGCCGCCGGCGGCGGGCCGGCGGTGGAACTCGATGAGCTCGTCGGTGACGAGCCCCTTCGGGGTGAGCCCCTCGAACGTGGCCGCCTTGATGACCCGGTTGCGCAGGGTCAGCGGACCGAGCTTCGCGGGGGCGAAGGGATCGATCCTCGTCGTCGGGTTGTCGAGAAATGTGGACATGCGGTTGCTCCTCCGGCAGCGATTCTGCGCCGAACGTAGCCCCGGCTGTCGGGTGGATCACGGGAAGTCCCGCTCAGTGGTAACCACTTCCGCGGCCGCGATCCGGCATGAGAAATTGCAGTGGCACGCCTCACACGCGGCCGCGGCCGGGGTGGGGTTCCAGGTCCATCGCAGCAGGTGACACGGTATTCACGTGACACGAAGGAAAGGTCCCCGCATGACTGCGTCCGCAGATCCCCGGCTGTACCTCGACGAGGTCGTCTCCCGCCTCACCGGCCCGGGTGGCCGGTTCGAGATCGTCGAGGAAGAGGTGCTCGGCGCCTCGATGCCGGTGATGAAGAACCGCGGCAAGGCCGTGGGCGACCTGCTCGCCGACTCCCTGCGCTGGGGCGACCGGGACTACCTCGTCACCGCCGACCGCCGGCTGTCGTTCACCGAGCACGCCGCCGCGGCGTACTCCCTCGCCCACGCGTTGCGCGAGCGGTACGGCGTGGAGAAGGGTGACCGGGTCGCGATACTGGGAGCGAACACCCCCGAATGGGTGATCGCGTTCTGGGCGAGCCAGGTGCTCGGCGCCATCACCGTCGGCCTCAACGGATGGTGGGTGCCGCGGGAGATCGAGTACGGCCTGAAGCACAGCCGGCCGAAGATCCTCGTCGTCGACGCCAAGCGCGCCGCGGCCCTGGCCGACGTCGACACCGGTGGGATCACGGTCCTGACGATGGAGGAGGACCTGCCCCGGCTGATCGCGCAGTTCCCCGACGCCGTGCCGCCGCGCGTCGACATCGACGAGGACGACCCGTCCGTCATCCTGTACACCAGCGGCACCAGCGGCCGGCCCAAAGGCGCGCTGCACTCGCACCGCAACCTGCTCGCCGTCGTGGACTACCACCGGTTCAGCGACGCCCTGCTCGCCGCGTTCACCGGGCGGACCGCCGGCGACGACGTCCCCAGCGACCTGCGCTACCTGCTCACCTCGCCGCTGTTCCACATCGCGAGCCTGCACAACCTGGTCGTCCCGCGCCTGGCGACGGGCAGCGCCGTGATCATGCACCAGGGCTCGTTCGACGTCGACAAGGTGCTCGGCCTCATCGAGCGCGAACGCGTCACCAACTGGGGTGCGGTCCCCACCATGGCGTCGCGGCTGCTCGAGCACGACGACCTCGGCAAGTACGACCTGTCGTCACTGACGGCGTTCGCGCTCGCGTCGGCGCCGTCGTCGATCGCGTTCAAGGACCGGCTGCGCGAGAAGGTGCCGTTCGCCCGCAACGCCCTCGTCGACAGCTACGGCCTCACCGAGTGCAGCACCGCCATCGCGGTGGCCAACTCCCAGGACCTCGAGGCGTTCCCCGGCACCCTGGGCCGGCCGATCATCACCGTGAGCCTCGAGATCCGCGACCCGTTCGGCGAATGGCTGCCGGACGGCGTGGAGGGCGAGGTGTGCGTGCGCAGCCCGTTCGTCATGCTCGGCTACTGGGAGGACGAGGAGGCCACGGCCGCGGCCATCACCCCGGACCGGTGGCTGCGCACCGGCGACTACGGCGTCATCGAGAACGGCCGGCTGCGACTGACGGGCCGTCGCTCCGACCTGATCCTGCGCGGCGGCGAGAACGTCTATCCCACCGAGATCGAGCAGACCCTCGACGAGCACCCGGCCGTGCGCGAGTGCGCCGTGATCGGCGTTCCGCACCCCGACCTCGGCCAGGAGGTCGCGGCCGTGGTCGTCGTCGCCGAGGGGGCTCACGTCACCGAGGAGGAACTGCGCGAGTTCGCGGCCGAGCGGCTGTCGTACTTCAAGGTGCCCACGCGCTGGCGGATCACTTCCGACCTGCTGCCCCGCAACGCGACGGGCAAGACGCTGCGCCGAGAGGTCGGCATCTAGCGGCCGTCGTCGAATGCTCCTGCGCGACAAGGTGTTTCTTGCGCGCGTCCGTACGTGCGCAAGAAACACCGCTGCGCGCAACCGCCAGGTCCGTCGCGGCGTGTCCGGCTACTGCGACCGGGACACGAACCCCGGATCCTCCACGGCCAGGCGCTGCCGCACCGGCTCGGGCATCGACGAGCACGAGTCGTCGCCCGGACGGTCGTCGGCGTGGTCGGCGGCCGAGTCGTCGATCCCGACCGACGCGACGAGGTTCTCCCAGCCGCCCCAGCCGGCGAACCGGGCGGGCAGGTCGACGTTCGCGGCGCCGTTGATGTGGAACGCCGCGCTCGGGTACTGCGCGTCGGCGGGAGTCGCGACACCGCCCCCGGGCAGGCGCACCACGTCCTCCGGGTTGGGCAGCATGCCGGCCAGCTGCATCGCGTGGTACTGGTACATCTCCCACGGCGGGGTGTCGAAGTAGTACCAGCTGGCCGCGCACACCCCGTACAGGTCCGGGCCGAACTGCGCGTAGTTCAGGTACAGCTCCATGATGCGGGCGTCCGGCAGGGTCGCACTCAGCAGCACCGAGGGCACCGTCTCGACGGCCTTGCGGACCGCGCTCTGGTCGGGGGTGAAGAACATGTTCTTCGCCAGCTGCTGCGGGATCGTCGAATACGTCTGTTGTTCCTCGCCCGTCAGATGGGCACGGGCGCGGTCGGCGAAGTCACCCCAGTGGAACGCCTGTGCCCGCAGGCCCATCTGGTCGTCCTCGTGCGCGATCACCGACGCGACGACGTACCGGCTGACATGGTCGAGCGAGACGTACTGGTAGGCGATCGGACCGTCGTCGATCCGCATGAACCGCGACGACGACGGCGTCCACACGCGCAGCGACGAGGCCGCGACGACGGTGACGAACGCGACCACCGTGAGCGCCGCGGCCGCGCGTTTCGCCCGGCGCAGCCAGGGATTCGGCGGCGGGACCGGGACGCGCGGCGGCGGTGCGGGGGCGGGACGACGCCAGTGCAGTCGGGAGCGCCGAAGCCTCCGCAGCAGGGACCCGGGGCCGGGCTCGGGGCGCGGCGGCTCACCGGACGGCGGCCAGGGCGTGGGTCCGGCGTCGCGCTGCGGTGCCGCCCAGCGCGGTGCCGACGAGCGCGGTGCCGCCCAGCGCGGTGCCGACGAGCGCGGTGCCGGGCCCGCGCACCGCGCGCACCGATCGTGGATCCGCTCCTCGAACGGGCCCATTACCCGGCCGCACCGCACGCACCTGCTCGGCCTCATCGCCGCCCACGCCTCCCGCCACTCACCGACTCGTGTCCGCTCCATCCTCGTCGGCGTCGGTCACGGTTCGGTCGCGGGGGGAGGTCGACGCTGTGGTCGCGCCCGGATTCGGGGCCCGCGTCCCGTCGAACAGGTGCGGTGGACGGAACCGGACACCGACACACGTCGCGACAGTTGTCGATGTCCGGGACCGTTGTCGGCGACGGGCTCAGTCCACCTGCGGCGCCCACTGGACACCGTTGATGTGGGCGCCGCCGTCGACGAACAGCGTGTTGCCCGTCACGTAGCGGGAGGCGTCGCCGGCGAGGAACACCGCGACGGGCCCGATGTCCTCGACCGGATCGCCGATCCGGCCCATCGGGTTGGCCGCCGCCGACGCGGCCGCCATCTGCGGGTTGGCCTCGGCCACCCGCCGGAACGCCTCGCTCTGCGCGCCCGGGCAGATCACGTTGCAGCAGATCTGCTTCGGCGCCCATTCCCGCGCGGCGGTGCGGGTGAGGGTGCGCAGCGCCTCCTTGGCGGCGTTGTACTGCACGGAGTACATGTGCGCGTTGACGCCGTTGAGGGAGCACAGGTTGATCACCCGGCCGGTGCCGCGACGCTCGAGTTCGGGCAGGGCGCGCCGCATCGCCCAGAACGCGGCCATCACCGCCATGTCGAAGCCGCCGCGCAGCTGCTCGTCGGTCATGTTCTCGAACCGGGCGTAACCGGAGCTGCGCCACGCGTTGTTGACGAGGATGTCGAGGCGGCCGAACCGCTCGACCGCGGCGTCGACCATCGCGTGGACCTGGCCCTTGTCGGTGATGTCGGTGCGCTGGAAGTGGGCGCGCACGCCCCACTCGTCCCGCAGCCACCGGGCCGTGCCGGCGCCGGCCGTCTCGTCGATCTCGGCGACGACGACGTCCGCGCCCTCCCGCGCGAACGCCGCGGCGATGCCCCGGCCGATGCCCATGCCGGCGCCGGTGACCAGCGCGACCCGGCCTTCGAGTGCTCCCATCGGTGTTCTCCTCCTAGCGGGGCCGCGGCACCGTCCTGTCGACGAACAGCCCCTCCACCGAGACACACAGCTGCCCGTCGGCCGTCGCGATGCTGCCGACGGTGCGGATCTTGCGGCCGTCGACGGAGACGAGCCGGCCGGTGACGACGAGCGGCTCGAACAGCGGCGTCGGCCGGTGGTAGTTCGTGACGAGGTTCGCCGTCATGCCGGACTTGCCGCCCCAGGCGTTGGCGACGCCGAGCACGTGGTCGAGGATCAGCGCGGACACGCCGCCGTGCACGCACCCGGGCGGGCCCTGGTACGGCAGCGTGAGCGTGACGGTGCCCTGTACCGAGCCGTCCTCGAGGCCCTCGAGGACCAGGGGCGGCGCGATCGCGTTCTCGGGGCCGGTGACCGGGTCGTGCCGGGTGACACCCTCGCCGTTCCACATGTCGATCAGCCGCTCGGCGACGGCGGGTGCGTGCTCCTCGAGGTGGTCGGCGATGCTGTCGAGTTCCTCGGCGACGCGGTCGAGGTTGGCGTTGCCCCGGTCGGTGCGCAGCATGGCGTCGACCACGCGCCGCGCGGCGGCGGTGGCCCGGTCGACGGGTGCGTCCTGCGGCGCCGACGTCAGCACCGTGCGGTGCGCGTGGGTGGCGGCGGTGGGATGGGTGCCGGTCTTCACGAGCGGACCTCCATCGTGGCGTGGGTGAGGACGGGGGCGCCGTCGCGCTCCGGGCAGGTGGCGAGCAGCGTCAGCCGGTCGCCGTCGCGCCAGACGGCGGTCTCGAGGGTCTCGCCCGGGAACAGGGAGCCGGCGAACCGCACCGAGAAGTCCCGCACCGGGGTGGGATCGCCGTCGAGGATGCCGTCGACGACGGCCTTGCACACGATGCCGTACGACGCGAGGCCGTGCAGGATCGGCCGGTCGAAGCCGGCGGCCCGCGCGAACGCCGGATCGGCGTGCAGCGGGTTCATGTCGCCGCTGAGCCGGTACAGCAGCGCCTGCCGCGGGCTCGTCGGGGAGACGAGGACCGCGTCCGCCTCCCGATCCGGAATCGACTGGGCCGCTTCCGGTCCGGGCTCACCGCCGAAGCCGCCCTCGCCCCGGGCCCAGATCTGCATGCCGGTGGTCCACAGCGGGGCGCCCTCGGGGGTGGCGGCGGACTGCTCCAGCACGATGACCGCGGCCTTGCCCTTGTCCCACACGTGCGCCACCCGCGACGAGATGTGCGCCGTGCCGGAGGTGGGGATCGGTGCGTGCACCTGCAGCGACTGCCCGCCGTGCAGGATCCGGCGCAGGTCGATGTCGATGCCGGGCAGGTTCATTCCGGCCGGCTTCAGCGCGCCGGCCGAGATCCCCTGACCGGCGACCATTGCGAACGTCGGGAGCACGCGCAGGTTCTTCTCGTACACCCAGCTCAGCTCGGCCGGGTCGAGTCCGTCGCCCCCGGCGCCGAGACCGAGGTGGTAGAGCATGACGTCGCGGTCGGTCCAGATCGCTTCGCGCACCGTCGGTTCGGCGGACAGGGCGACGTTCGGGTCGATGGGCACGGTCAGTTCTCCTCTTCGTCCGTGGAACCGGCGCCTCGTTGCGTCGATGTCATCGCCGTGCTCACTTTCCGGGTTCGGGGTCGCGGGGCAGGCCGAGCAGCCGCTCGCCGATGATGTTGAGCTGAACGTTGGTGGTGCCGCCGGCGATCGACATGCACTGCGAGTTGAGGAACATCTGCGTCGCCGACCGGCGGTGCTGCCCGCCGAGCAGGGCGCGCGGCCCGGCCCAGTCCATCGCGACCTCCCACACCTGCTGGATGTGCTCGACGCCGAGCAGCTTCGCGACCGAGGACTCGGCTCCCGGCTGGGCCCCGGCGAGGGACCGCAGCGTGGTGCGCAGGCCCATCAGACCGCCGGTCTGGGCGTCGCACAGCACCTTTCCGAGCGTGGTGGCCTGCTCGTCGTCGAGGCCGCCGGGCAGTCCGGCCGCCAGCTCGAGGAGGGCCTCACCCCCGGAGCCGAGGGACGAGTCGTGCGAGAGGGAGACGCGTTCGTTGGCGAGGGTGGTGCGGGCGAGCTTCCAGCCGTCGCCGGGCTCGCCGACGAGGCAGTCGTCGGGGACGAACACGTTGTCGATGAAGATCTCGTTGAACAGGGCCTCGCCGGTGATCTCGCGCAGCGGGCGGATGTCGAGCCCCTCGCTGCCGCGCATGTCGACGAGGAAGTACGACAGGCCCTTGTGCTTGGGCACCGAGGCGTCTGTGCGGGCGAGGCAGATGCCCCAGTGGGCATCGCGCGCCATCGAGGTCCACACCTTCTGGCCCTGCAGCACCCATCCGCCGTCGACCTTGGTGGCTTTGGTGGTAAGCGACGCGAGGTCGGAGCCGGCGCCGGGCTCGGAGAACAGCTGGCACCAGACGATCTCGCCCCGAAGGGACGGCGGCACGAACCGTCGCTGCTGCTCGGGGCTGCCGTGCGCGATGAGGGTCGGCACCACCCAGTTGCCGATGATCATGTCGTGCGGCGTCAGGTTCGCCGCGCGCAGCTCCTCGGCGATCACCAGCTGGGTGACGGCGTCGGCGCCCTTGCCCCAGGGTGCGGGCAGATGCGGTGCGGTGTATCCCTTCTCCGCGAGATACCGCGTGCGTTCGCCGCCGCCGAGGTCGACGGCCGGGGCGAGTTCGTCACGCACCCCGGTGCGGATCTGCTCCGCCTCCGGCGGCAGGTCGATGCCGAGGACGCGGCGGGCGCCGCGGCGGGTGAGATCGGTGACGCGCCGGCGCCAGGACGCGGTGGAGCCCAGCAGGATTCGCAGCGACTGTGCGCGACGCAGGTACAGGTGCGCGTCGTGCTCCCACGTGTAGCCGATGCCGCCGAGGATCTGGATGCAGTCCTTGGCCACGGCGAAGGCGGACTCGGGGGCGGTGGCGCCGGCGACGGCGGCCGCGAGGGACGCCTCGTCGGCGTCGGCAGCGCCGGGCGTCAGCGCGCGGGCGGCGTCCCACGCGCACACGCGGGCCTGCTCCGCGAGCGTGAGCATGCGCGCCGCCCGGTGCTTGACACCCTGGAACTGGCCGATCGGGCGGCCGAACTGGCGGCGCACGGCGGCGTAGTCGGCCGCGGTGCGCACGCACCAGTCCGCGATTCCGGACGCCTCGGCCGCGAACAGAGTGGCGGCGAGGTCGGTGACCCGCTGCGGCTCGATCCGCAGCACGTCCGCCGCGGCGAGCGCGAAACCGTCCACCACGATCTGCGAATTGCCGCGCACCACATCGTGGCTGGGCAGGTCCTCGAGCTCGAGTCCGTCCCGGCGCAGCAGCACCCAGGCCCGGTTGCCGGCGTCCTCGGCGGCGACGAGCAGCAGGTCGGCGGTGTGGCCGCCGAGCACGTACCCGGACCGGCCGGACAGCGTGGTGCCCGAGGCGCCGCGCTCCACCCGCAGCGTGCCCGGGTCGAGAGCGATGCCGGCGAGCGTGGATCCGTCCGCGAGGCCGGCGAGCTCGCCGGTCCGGCCGGCGTCGCGCAGCACGGCCGCGGTCAGCACGGTCGGCAGGAACGGGCCCGGCACCATCGACCGGCCGAGTTCCTCGGTGACGACGGCGAGTTCGACGAGGCCGCATCCGGCACCGCCGACCTCCTCGGGAAGGTGCAGGCCGAGCACCCCGAGCTCGGCGAGCGAGCCCCAGAACGCCGGGCGGGTGTCGGTCTTGGCCTCGACGGCCTCACGCAGCACCTCGGGGGTGACGTGCCGGGCGGCCCAGCTCCGCACCGAGTCGCGCAGGTCGCGATCCTCGTCTGTCAGTCCAATGGTCATGTCGGCCTCGTGGATTCGATGGTGTGGTCAGATGCGTTCGATGACGGTGGCGGTGGACAGTGCGCCGCCCGCGCACATGGTGACCAGTGCCGTGGACCGGTCGGATCGTTCGAGTTCGTGCAGTGCGGTGGTGAGGAGCCGGGCGCCGGTCGAGCCGACCGGGTGGCCGAGGGCGATGGCGCCGCCGTTGACGTTGACCTTGGACAGGTCGGCGCCGAGCACCTGCGCCCACGACAGCACGACCGACGCGAACGCCTCGTTGATCTCGACGAGATCGATGTCGCCCAGCGTCATGCCGGCCTTGTCCAGGACGTTCCGCGTGGCGTCGATCGGGCCGTCGAGGTGGTAGTAGGGGTCCGACCCGACCATTCCCGAGGCGACGATGCGTGCGCGGGGCCGCAGGCCCAGTTCCTGTGCGCGCTGCGCGCTGGTCAGCAGGACGGCGGCGGCGCCGTCGCTGATCTGCGATGCCGACCCGGCCGTATGGATGCCGCCCTCCACGACGGGCTTCAGGGCGGCCAGCCCCTCGGCGGTGGTCTCGCGCAGGCCGCCGTCGCGGGTGACGACGGTGGTCTCCCCGGTGGGCACGCCGTCGGCGAGGACGGGCGCCTCGGTGGGCACGATCTCGCGGTCGAACCGGCCCTCGGCCCAGGCCCGGGCGGCGCGGCGCTGCGACTCGAGGCCGAAGGCGTCGGTGTCACCCCGCTTGATGCCGCGATGGGTGGCGATGCGCTCGGCCGACGTGAACTGGTCGCCCATGTCGATGGTCCAGTCGTCCGGATACGGGTTGCCGGTCTCCGGGGTGAGTGCCTGGCCGAGGAAGACACGGCTCATGGACTCGACACCGCAGCCGATGCCCGCGGAGATCTGCCCGGAGGCGATGAGGCCGGCGACGATGTGGACGGCCTGCTGGGAGGAGCCGCACGCGCAGTCGATCGATGTGGCGGCCGTGCCGTAGGGCAGGCCGGCGTGCAGCCACGCCTGCCGGGTGATGTTGTTGGACTGTTCCCCGGCCTGGGTGACACAGCCGCCGACGATCTGACCCACCTGGTCGGGGGCGAGGCCGGCGCGGTCGAGCACGGCGCGCTGTGCGGTGCCGAGCAGGGTGGCCGGGTGCAGACCGGCCAGGGCGCCCCGGCGGCGGCCGATGGGGGTGCGCGCCGCCTCGACGATGACTACCTCGGTCATGAACAAGCTCCTCGGACGTGAGTGCTGGGCTGGAAGGCAATCGGACGCGCCGACGGACGAACCGGGAACGCGTTCATTTTTGTAATGTATTCTATTCACTACGCCGAGACAATGGCCTGTCGGCGGCGAGGCTGCTCTCGCAATGAACTACCAGTATGCATGCGCACGTCGCGCAGCCGACCGGCCCGCGCGACCGTCGCCGATAGAAGAATTCATTTCAGTACTGTGCGGGCACGGCGCCCCGGCGGGGACCGGCGCGGCCCGGCGTCAGGCGGACGGAGCGGGCCGCGCGTTCGACAGGCCCGCGAGCAGCAGCTCGCAGGCCACGCGCAGGTCCGACTCCGCATCCGGCACCGAGATCCGGCCGTTGAGACTCGACTGGATGATCCCGAACCACGCCTGCTCGAGCACCCGCACGAGCGTCGCATCCCGCTCGGTGACGTACTCGAGCCCGGCCGCGCGGTAGAGGACCTCCCGGAACCGGCGGTCGATCTTGGCGACGTCGGGGATGGCCGTGGCCTTGGCGGTGCTCGTGGACTGGATCATCGCCGCCGCCAGCAACGGCCGTCGCCGCAGCGCCCGGGTGGCCCGGACGAGAGCCTCGTAGATGGCCTCCTGCGGAGTCGAATCCGGGTTCGGGCGCTGGGTCATCCGATCGCTCATCTGCTCGATCTGGTCGACCATCACCGCCACGAACAGGTGCGTCTTGGACGGGAAGTAGCGGTACAGGGTGCCGATGGCCACGCCGGCCATCTTCGCGACCTCATGCATCTGCACCCGCTCGAGTTCCTTCTCGGTTGCCAGGCGCGCCGCCGCGTCGAGGATGCGGCCGAACCGTGCGCGCTGCTCGGCGGACGTCGGCTCCGCGGCGTCCCGCGCTTCGGCAACTCTCGGCACCGTGGTTCCTCCGTCGTCTCGTACCTGCGGCTACGCCGTGCCGCCCAGCGTCCCTCATCCTGCGTCGCGCCGGCAGAAATCTTCCGCTCAGTGGGACCTGCCCTGGACTGTGCCGCACCCCTGCGTCCGGGTTCGACGTCCACGCCCAGGCCAGATGGAGAATACCGAACCGGGCGATCCCATGTGGTTGCGCGGCACGGTGCTTACTTGCGTGTTCCGAGGCGCGCAGGAAGCATCGACGCGCGCGGGAAGGACCGGCTCAGACGAGGTTGTCCTCCACCGGCAGCCCGAACACGCCCCGGCCGTACAGGGCGAGGGCACGTTCGGGATCGTTGGCGACGTGCACGCTGCCGGCATGCGCGTCGCGCCACGCCCGCTCGACGGGGTTGCCGCGGCCGAGCGAGTTGCCGCCCGCGGTCTTGAACAGCAGATCGATCGCCTCGACGGCGCGCTCGGTGCCGCGCACCTGATCGCGGCGCACCCGCAGCCGCATGCTCGTCGGCAGCGGCTCCCCGGCCACGGCCAGCTCGTACAACTCGCGGATGTTGCGGTCCGTCTGCAGGATCGCCGCGTCGATCTCGGACGCGGCGCGGGCGACGGCGACCTGCGCGAACTGGTCCTCGGCGAACCGGCCTCCACCCAGGCTCAGGCGCACCCGGTCGCGCATCGCGCTCAGGTACTGCTCGTAGCATCCGGCGACCGTTCCGATGACCGGCGCGGCAACGGCGGTGGTGAAGATCGCCGCGAACGGCAGCCTGAACAGCGGCCCCGGGTTGACCTTGTGCCCGGGGGCCCGCAGCTGCGCGAGCTCGTAGTTGCGCACCGTCCGGTGGTGCGGGACGAACGCCTTCTCCACGGTGATCTCGTTGCTCGCGGTGCCGCGCATGCCGACGACGTCCCACACGTCCTGGATCCGGTAGTCGGTGCGCGGCACGAGCACCGTCATGAAGTCCACCGGCCGGCCCTCGGCCCCGACGACGAGCGCCCCGAGCAGCGCCCAGGACGCGTGTTCGCAGCCGGAGGAGAACCGCCAGCTGCCCGACAGCTCGAAGCCGCCCTCGACCGGGACGAGCTCGCCGACCGGCGCGTACGACGACGACAGGAGCGTCGACTCGTCCTGTCCCCACACGTCGTCCTGTGCCCGCGCATCGAACAACGCCAGATGCCACGAGTGGACGCCGAGGATCGAGGCCACCCAGCCCGTCGAGCCGCAGGCACCCGAGATCGCCCGCACCACCTCGTAGAAGCGCACAGGGTTGCTCTCCAGACCACCGTGCCGGGCGGGCTGCAGCATCCGGAACACTCCCGCGGCGGCCAGGTCCTGGACGGTCTGGTCGGGCACCCGGCGCGTTTCGTCGACGCTGCGGGCGCGCTCCGCGATGGACGGCAGCAGCTCGCGGACCTTCGTCAGCACGTCGTCGGACATCGGTGTGTCTCCTTCGCGACCCGGATGGGTCACCGTGGCAGGAACAGGCACCCCATCCTGCGGTGCCGTCCGGATACACCGCCGCAGACGGTCCCGGACAGTGGGATGCGCTCCATCCCCGGTGAGCGGGCTCACCTAGCGTCGAGCACACGGTCGCAGGCGGCCACCGTCCCCCGGCCCACCCGCGCACAGCACCGGTGCCCGAGGTGCTCCATCCGATACGACATTCCATTCGAAAGGACGGACGACAGTGAGCTCCAGCAAGTCCGACGACGTCGAAGTTCGCGAGATCGAGGCCGGTTCCGCGCCCACCCGGTTCGCCCGCGGCTGGCACTGCCTCGGCCTGTCCGAGTCCTTCAAGGACGGCAAGCCGCACTCGGTCCATGCCTTCGGCACCAAGCTCGTCGTGTTCGCCGACAGCCACGGCGACCTGAAGATCCTCGACGCGTACTGCCGGCACATGGGCGGCGACCTCAGCCAGGGCACGATCAAGGGCGACTCGGTCGCCTGCCCGTTCCACGACTGGCGCTGGGGCGGCAACGGACGTTGCACCGCAATCCCCTACGCCCGCCGCGTTCCGCCGATCGCGAAGACCCGCGCCTGGCACACGCTCGATCAGGACGGGATGCTGTTCGTCTGGAACGACCCCGAGGGCAACCCGCCGCCGGCCGACGTGACCATTCCCCGCATCGCCGGCGCGACGAGCGACGAGTGGACCGACTGGGTCTGGTACACCACCGAGGTCGACACCAACTGCCGCGAGATCATCGACAACATCGTCGACATGGCGCACTTCTTCTACGTGCACTACTCGTTCCCCACGTATTTCAAGAACATCTTCGAGGGGCACGTCGCGACGCAGATCATGCACGGTCAGGCGCGGGAGGACATGCGGCCGCACGCCGACGGCCAGCCGAAGCTCGTCGGCAGCCGCTCCGAGGCGGCGTACTTCGGACCGTCGTTCATGATCGACGACCTGCAGTACAAGTACGAGGGCTACGATATCGACTCGGTGCTGCTCAACTGCCACTACCCCGTCACCGAGAACAAGTTCGTCCTGATGTACGGGATCATCGTGAAGAAGTCGGACGCCCTCGGCGACTCGGCCGACGAGACGGCCCGCAAGTTCGGTGACTTCATCGCCCGAGGCTTCGAGCAGGACGTCGAGATCTGGAAGAACAAGACGCGCATCGAGAATCCGCTGCTGTGCGACGAGGACGGCCCGGTCTACCAGCTGCGCCGCTGGTACGAGCAGTTCTACGTGGACGCGGCCGACGTCAAGCCGGAGATGACCGAGCGGTTCGAGTTCGAGATGGACACCACCCGCCCGGTGGCGGCGTGGATGAAGGAGGTCGAGGAGAACCTCGCCCGCACGAAGGACGCCGAGGAGGCGGCGACCACCGATGCAACCCCTGCAGTGCACTGAGTGCGGCGCCCGGGTTCTCGTCGCCAAGAACAGCTGGGAGCACACCTCCGTCCAATGGAACGAACAGGCCCGCGCGCGGTGCCCCGAGATGCGGGAACGGGGCGGCCGGGACGACCGCCCCGGGGCTCCGCGCCGCGGCTGCGCCCGGCTCGCCGAGACGATCACGCGGGCCGCGACCGAGGGCCGCATCACCGTCCTCGACGACACCCCGGTGCCGGGGCCGATCGTCCAGTAAATCAGCTGGAAAGGAACTTTCGTGATCAACGTCCAGCAGTACGGCCCGTGGGCCGTCATCGCCGGTGGCTCCGAGGGCGTCGGCTCCGCCTTCGCCGACGAGCTGAGCAAGGCGGGGCTGAATCTGGTGCTCATCGCCCGCAAGCCCGGCCCGCTCGAGGAGACCGCGGAGAAGGTGCGCAGCAACGGCGTCCAGGTCCGCACCCTGGCACTCGACCTGCTCTCTGCCGACGCCGTCGAGCAGATCCGGCAGGCGACCGACGACGTCGAGGTGGGCCTGCTCATCTTCAACGCCGGCGCCAACAGCTACGGCAACGAGTTCGTCACCGGCGACCTCGACGGCTTCCGTGGCGTCATCGACCTCAACATCCATCGGCAGCTCGAACTCTCGCACCTGTTCGGCGCGAAGATGAAGGAACGCGGCCGGGGCGGCATCATGCTGCTCGGTTCGCTCGCCGGCTACATGGGGGCGGAACACCAGAGCATCTACGCGGCGTCCAAGGCGTTCAGTCGCGTGTTCGCCGAAAGCCTGTGGCTCGAGCTCGCCCCGCACGGGGTACACGTCGTCGAACTCGTCCTCGGCGTGACCCGCACCCCGGCGATGATCCGCGCCGGGCTGAACTTCGACATCCCCGGCATGCTCGTCGCCGAGCCGGAGGATGTGGCCCGCGAGGGGCTCGAACACCTCACCGACGGGCCGGTGTGGGTGGCCGGCGGCAACTACGACGCGGCGGTCAAGCGCAGCGGCTTCCCGCGCGACACGCTCGTCAAGGGCGCGGCCGACGCCATGCGCAAGCTGCTCAACCGCGGCTGACTCGCTCGCATCGCAGGGCCGGCATCCGGAATCGGATGCCGGCCCTGCGACGTCCGTTCCGAGCGCGAGAAACCTCACACCGGTTCCCCGGGCTCCGTTGGTGTGAAAGTGTCGACGGGCGGGTACCTTACCCGGGATCGGGTCGGCCGGGCGGCGCACATTCCATGACAGTCGGTCCACCGTCGACTTGCTGCGCCGGCAGGCCGGCCCGATCCACCGGAGCCGACGGCCGATGCCGTTCGGACACGGCTCAACCGCGGCGGATCAGGCCGTCGGCCGGGGGAACGGACGCACCGGCGGGGTGGGCGGGACCTGGGAGCTCGGCGCCTCGTCGGTGGGCGCGGAACGCCACTGCGCACCGAGCAGGGCCCCGATGATCTTGTCCTGCACGAGGACGAGGATCAGGGTCATGACGCAGCCGTAACCGAAGATCACGACGAGCCACGGCAGGTTCGGCACGGGCGCACCGTCGGGCAGCAGAACCGACAGGTTCGTCACGAGCTGCGTCTCCACGACGCCGAGCAGCACGGCGGGGACCATGCCGGGCGGGTGCGGCCCCCCTATGCGAGTGGGTGCATTGCGAGGACGAGGAAGACCACACGCCACTCCGATACCCATCACGAGTCCGAGCGGTACGCCGGGCAGAGCGTTCTTCACGACGAGGAACGCTTCGCCCCCGGCAACGCCGCACGTGAAGCCGAGGAACATCCCCAACAGGGCGTGCGGTGGAGCCTGCAATGCGAAGTACAGCAGGACTGGCAAAATGACCATCGGACGGTAGAGCGCGAACGGTGTCGAGGCCTGGAACGGAATCATAAAGACGGTGATCAGCACCGCGCCGAGTACAGCCTGGACCAGAATTACATTGGTCTGCACCGACATTCGATTGATTCCTTGCAAGTGATGGTTGGGCTGGGCCCGCTCGCCGCCGACATGCCGAAGTCACTTCGAGGGGCGCCCTCGAGTGGGAAGTACGGCGAACCCGAGCCGGCACTGTCGGGCGGCACGGCCGAACCGCTACAGGTCGGACCGGGAGAGTTTCAAGATCTATCTTCCCCGGTCGGTGCGCAGCAAAATGCCATCTGAACTGTACTTATACGCCCATTCGCGACCCCGTTTCGCTGCCGGGTACTCGAGGGTCGGGGGGTGGCCGCAGCGACCGCCGAAACCACGATCAATAGAAGAACCAGAAGCCCCTCCGACACCGGCTGTCACCACCCGAACCGGGCGGCCGCAACGGCGAAACGACCTGTGCGCACAGAAGAGCGCGGCCAGGATCCCCAGCGCATTGAAGGTGAGAAGCACACCATTCGATCTCCCTGTCTCGGTGGGCGCGTCAGGCACATCCGCCGTCTCGTCGTCCAGCTGTGCCTACACCAGGGGGCAGGCAGCGCCGCGGTGCGCACACGTCGTAGGCCAGCAAAGCCCGGGGCGATGTGGGGGCAACTTCATCGGCGCGCCGCCCGTACCGGGTTCCACGGGTACGGTCGCCAGCGGCACGGCGACGCCTGGACACTGCGTGTTCGGCTGTCCGCCCTGTGCAGGGAGGGGCTCGTCGAGTACTCGGTGTCGTCTCGATTGCTCGCTGTCGTCGCCGGCTGCCAGGAGGTACAAACGGACCGGATCGAGACGGAAGGGAACGCGCCGTGACCACGCACGACGTTCGGGCACTGGTCGCCCGGTGGCGTGCTCTACCGGAGAACGAAAAGGTCTATCGGCGGCGCGCCGCCGTGGTCGATCACGTGATCCACAGCATGGCGATGGAAGGTGAGCCGGTCTCCGACCGGTGGATCGAGCAGGCACGGCAGCGCCAGCGGGTAGTGCTGGGCTCGCACTGATCGTGCACGCACGGATCCGCGCAGCAGCGGCGACCGGCGGGTGAGCCGGCGGAGCCGGTCGATACCGGCAACCCCCGCCAGTTCGAGACGGTTTTCGGGACCAAAACCCACCACCAGGTCGCCGATCTGATCGCCGAGCCGCTACGCTTGCTGCTCGACGAGCTGGCCTCCGGTCACGTCACCGACGAGGCAATGGACGTGGACCTGCTCCGCGAGTTCCATCGCCGGATCCTGATCGACGTGACGCCCGACATCGCCGACAGGTGGAGCAGGAAGCCGGTCCGGGTGGGAGACCACTATCGCCGGAACACATTCATATGGACCGGGAGATGCGGGAGATGTTCCACAGCTTCACCGGCCGGCTCGACTACTGCGCCGGCGACGTCGAGCGTCAACTCGAGGCCCTCGCCTACCTGGAAGCTCAGGCGCTGCCCGCGCATCCGTTCGAGGACTTCAACGGCCGAGCGGTCCGGGTGATGGTCGCCGAAGCGATGCGGCGTCTGGACTTTCCGGTCTCGAGCTCAGCGTCGAACGGGACACCGCCGAGCATGCCCGGAAGCCCTCACCCGATTCCCACCACCCCCTGGGACTTACCCCAGGGTACCGCCCGTGAGCACGGTCGAACATGCTGAACAAGCACGCCCAGCAGGGTTCCGAGCGAGTACGAACGCGGCTGTGCTGCGGACTGGGCCGAATACCTCGACCAAGCGGAGAAAGCGCGTACCGAGTGCGCAGACCCGCGGCGGCGGTGCCGAACCGAAGGCCCGGCCCGCCGCGACGCAAGGCTGCATGCGTGGCGTGCATGCAGTGCATGCACCTCTCCGCCAGCCCGTTCGATTCATCCCGTCGGGACACCGCCACCCTCCCTGGTACGTGGATGATGCAGTTCCGTCACCGGATGCACCGACTGGAGGCCGGGCGCGGAAGACGAGAAGGGCCGGCTCGTACTGTGCAACCCCTGCAAGGCGCAGTCCGAACTGGCCGCCCTGCAGTGTCGCACGCTCGGTCGAGAGCGGCCCGAAATCGAACCGAGAAACCCCGCCGGAGAGAGTTTGGGGGGCAACTCCGGCGGGGCCTCGTGTCACCGTGCAGGGGGATGACGGTGACGTCCCAAACCCTACCGAACAGACACCGGCGCTGCGAGGTTCCCTGCCCGCCCCTGTCCGCTACCGGTGACCCCGGGAGTCGAACCATCACGCCCGCGCGACGCTGCCGCTCGTTCTGTCAGGCCCCGAGTTCGTGTTCGCGGTCGCGACCAGAAGGACCGTTGATGTTCGATACCGCAGATGCGGCGCCCGCGGCCTGGTTCGTGAAGCAGCATCGATCAGGACCCGAGGGGAGAGGTGTCGCCGGTGCACTCATGATTGTCCATGATTGATAATTCCGGTTATCCATCAATCACGCTGGGAAGCAATGCGTTCCGGTCGGCAGCCGGCGTGTGATTCACCGCCCAACCGCGCGGTTCCTGCCGGAAACATCCTACGAACGCGAGCTGCTCCTATGCCTGTCGACAGACATCGCGACGGACCTTGGGCCCGGCAGAACCGCGTCAGGGCCGTCGGTGTTAGGGACGTGCTTCGGATAGCAGGGTTCTGCCGATCGGATAGCGCGAGTATGAGCTTCGGGTAGCGGTGCCGGTGCCTGTGTGTTCGTTTCGGTTTTGCGCGTGGCAATCGGCTGCGCGTAAAACCGAACAGGAGGCACGGGTGACTGATTACCGAGTGGTGATGTCGCTACTGCTGCAGGACAGGTCCTACCGGGACATCGAGGCGATCGCGGGGTGCTCTCACCGCACGATCGCCAAAGCGAAGAAGGTCTGCCACGACCAGGGGTTGACCGCCACGAGCCAGGTCGAGGCCCTGAGCACCGAGGAGATCGACGGATTGTTCGCCGATGGACGAAAGACGCCCTCGGGCGAGTTCGTCGCCTTCGATGTCGCCGCGATGGTCAAGAAGCGCTCGGGTAAGAAGAAACTGCCGCTGCGAGTGTTGTGGGCGAACTACCTCGATACCGACGGCGCGCCGGGCCAACGGCACTACAGCTACCAGCGGTTCTGCCAGATCATCGGCGAGTACGTCGAGGTCAACGAGCTCACGATGCGGATCGCCCACGTGCCCGGGCACACGATGCAGGTCGACTGGGCAGGCACAGCGATGGCGATCTTCGACCCCGTCACCGGCAGCCGAACCCGGGTGTCGGTATTCGTGGCGTCCCTGCCGTACTCGGGGATGGTCTTCGCCTGCGGATGCCTGGACGAAAAGATGCCGAACTGGCTCGATGCCCACCTTCAGGCCTTCGAGTACTTCGGCGGCGTGACCCAGGTGGTCATCCCGGACAACGCCTCCACGGCGTCGAACCAGATCGCCCGTGGCGACCGGGCCCGCGAGGTCAACCGCGAGTACCGGGATTTCCTCGAGTACCACCGCACTGCCGCGGTGCCGACCAGGCCGGTGCGCCCGACGGACAAGGGTCATGTCGAATCCGGGGTGAAGGTCGTGACGAACTGGGTAATCGGCCGACTCGCCGACCGTCGCTTCGCCAGCCTCGACGACCTGAGCGAGGCGATCGCCCTCGAGGTCGATGCGATCAACGACCGGATCCCGTTCCGCGGCCGGAGGGCCAGCCGCCGGGAGTTGTTCGCCGAGCACGAGAAATCAGAACTGATCGCCCTGCCCCACATGCGGTGGCAGCCGGTGACGTGGAAGAAGTCCAAAGTCAATCGCGACTATCACGTGGAGATCGCCACGGTGAAGTACTCGGTGCCCCACACCTTCGTCGGCCAGCACGTCGATGTGAAGATCACCGGCCAGACCCTGACGATCATGTGCGGCGGCGAGGTCATCGCCTGCCACACAGTCTCCGGGCGGCGGCACTCATTCGTGACTGATCCGGACCATGTGCCCGCCCAGCACCTGCAGTCCGCGGACCTGTGGTCGCGGGCCTACTTCGTGCGCCAGGCCCATAAGGTCCCGAACACCGTCGCCGCGATCGGTGAGGTGCTCGATCGCCAGCGCATCGAAGCTCAAGGCTACCGGTCGTGCCAGAACATCCTCGCCCTGGCACGGGGCGAGAACAAGCAGTTGCTCGAACGCGCCTGCGGGCAGCTGATCTCCGAGACCTCACGCCGGGCGATCAGCTACACCGCGGTCAAACGGTACCTCGCGGTTCTGCGGGCCCAAGCCGCCGCCCGGCCCACCACCACGACCGCGGCGCCGGCGACCACGATACCGCTGGAGCCGCCGCCAGGGCGGCGAGACACAACCGGGGCGCATCTGGCCGGGCCCGAGCAGTTCAGCCTCGCCGCCCTGACCGGGCGCCCGAGCATCGGCACCTCGAGCCGGGAGGAGCTGCAGTGATCGATCGCCACCTCACCGACGCCGACATGCCGCTGTTCACCCAGCTGCGGATGACCGCGTTCGGACAGACCGTCATCGACCTTGCCAACGACCCCGCCTGCGACGAGTGGACCTTCTCCCAGAAAATATTCCACGCCCTGGACAAAGAGATCACGGCCAGGCAGGAACGCCGGACCCAGAAACTACTCAAGGCCTCCAGATCGCCAAACCCCGATGCCTGCGTAGAAGAGATCCGCTACCTGCCTGACCGCAACATCAACCGCGAGCTGATCGCACGACTTTCCAGCTGTCAATGGATCGACTCGACCCGCAATCTAGTGCTGCATCACGCAACGTTTGCCCTGTCTACGATGTGGCGTAGCTGCCGATCCTCGGCGTGCTTGTTGCGCCAGATGATGTAGCGGCGAATCATCGACGCCTGCTCGCGGTGACTGCCGTGGTCGGTGCCGTCGAGCGCGAAGTACCGCAACGCGGTGAACTGCGCCTCGATCCGGTTGAGCCACGAACTGTTCGTCGGCGTGTATACGATCTCGACGTTGTTCGCCTCAGCCCACTCGGCGACCCGCCGACACTTCTTCGTCGTCAGATGCGGGGAGAAGTTGTCACACACGATCGCAACACGGACATCGGCTGGATACAAGCTGCGCAGGTACCGGCAGAACTCGAGGAACTTCGTGCGGTTCTTCGTCGTCTTGACGTGCCCGTAGAGCCGATCGCGGCCCAGGTCGTAGGCGGCGAACAGATGCCGCACCCCGTGCGGGCGGGTATAGGTCGCCCGCCGGCGACGTCGCGGCTCCCGGTCCGGATCCTTGTGCTTGCCGCCACGCTCGGCCCACTGCCGACCTGGATGCGGCTGCAAGTTCAAGGGCCCGAACTCGTCGAGACAGAAAATCACTTGCGGCTCATCAGGATCGGGCACAACCTCACCGTCGGCGATCGCGTACAGAAGCTCGACGCGGGCCTTCTTGACGGCGTAGTCCGGGTCCTTGGACCGTTTGAAGGTTTTCACTTTTGAAAGGAGACACCCTCCTCGCGGAGCAGCACGCGCAGAGTTTCGTGGCTGATGTCGTCGACCACCCCCTCGGCGACCAGGAACTCGGCGAGTTTGGTCAGGCTCCAGGTCGAGAACGGCAGATCGTGCTCGACGGGGGTGGACTTGGCGATCTTCTTGATCTCCCGGCGTTCGGGGAGGGTGAATTTCTTCGGCCGGCCGCCGGCGTATTTCGGATACAGCGAGTCGAACCCGTCGGTGTTGAAGTTGTGGATCACGTCGCGCACGCGATCGGCGCTGGTGAAGCTCACCTCGGCGATCTTCGGCACCGGCATGCCTTGGGCGGAGAGCAGGATCATCTGGGCGCGGCGCCAGGTCACCACCGACCCGCTGCCGCGCCGGATGATCCGCACCAGCCTCTTGCCTTCGTCGTCGTCGAGTTCTCGCACTCGTACTCGTTCTGCCACCTCTCCAGGCTGACCGATGCCGTGGCCGACGCACCGCAACCGGTCGGCGTGTCGACCGCAACGGGGCAAAGGTTCACGGGTGCGGCACTAGTCGTCCTCGGCCAGTCCAGCGTGGGCAAGACCTACCTCGCCCAGGCGCTGCTCAACGCTGCGTGCCGAAAGTACTACACCGCGAGATTCTTCCGACTCGACGACCTGGCCAACCGCCTCGCCGTGCTGGAACCGACCTCGCAGCGACGGCTGGACTTCCTCACCGACCTGCACAACTGCGACCTGCTGGTCCTCGACGACTTCCTGACCACCCCGGTGGCCCCGCACACCGCGGCCGAACTGCTCAACATCCTGGCCGCCCGCGAAGGCCGCGGCTCCACTCTGGTGACCTCCCAGTTCGATCCGCCTGACTGGTACAAGTCACTCCAGGACGCGGTCATTGCCGAATCGATCCTCAACCGGATCGTCGCCGGTGCCGAGATCGTCGCCCTCGACGGACCCAATACGAGACGACACCTCGCCACGGCGACACCGTAGCGACCCAGCGGTCGGACGGGCAGGCACCGCTATCCGGTACCCGTCCGACCGCTACCCGATCACCAGAACCGCGCTACTCAAACACGTCCCAAACAGACCCGTTCGGCGAACTCGGACTGCAGAACCCGTGGTCGCGGTGTCGAACCACATTTGCGCATCCATGGCACAAGTCAACACGTCGGCTTCCTCGGTGGGAAGTAGGGCGATCACCTCTCCCGTGATCCCGAGACCGTGTCGAGCGGCGCCATCGCGCTTGACGAAGATGCGCCCCGCGCCAGTTCGTCAACAAAGCGCCCGCCCCGAACACGATCGACGTCTAGAATTCAATAAGGCAATCTCCTCGTCATAGACGACCAGCTGGTCTTCTACACAGCACGAGAAGCCAACCGACCCGGTCAGCTCTGCAACCGGACGCGCCCCCAGATTCGACATGCTCGACGGTACCTACGACATGCCGGGCGGCGGGCGCACGGGACGAGCCATCGAGGAGCCGCCGGCCACGACACGGATACCAGAGGAGGATCCCGATGTCAGTGCACGCCCGGCCGAAGATGGCCACTGAAATCCCGGCATCCATCACGACCCCCGACACGGTGGAAACGCGTCTGGGAACGCTGCGCTTCTTCGACGGCCTGCCCGACGAGGCGACCGTGCAGACGGTCTACGACAACCTTGACTTCCAGCGCGCCGTGCAAGCGTTCCTCCTGGCCATGCCGTGCGCGCCACACCACGCGTTGCGCGCGGGCTTCCGGACGTTCGGCCCCGACAACCGAACGGTACTCATCGCCGAGACGCTGCTGGATTCCCGCACATTGCTGCATGGGGCGAACACGGAGACGATCTACAACTTAGGCTGGCTCGACACGCACGGAGGCCCGCTGGTGATCGAGGTGCCGCCGCGCGTACTCGGCTTTGTCAACGACTTCTGGGGCCGCTTCGTCGTCGATATCGGCAACGCCGGTCCCGACAAGGGCCAAGGCGGGAATTACCTGCTGCTGCCCCCGGACTACACCGGCGACATTCCCGAGGGCTACTTCGTCCTGCACTCTCGCACCTACGGCAATCTGCTGACCTTTCGCGGCTTCATCGTCGACGGTGACCTGCGGCCCGCAGTCGAGAACACGAAACGACACTACCGCGCCTACCCGCTGGCCGAAGCGGCAGAACCGCCCGCAACGACCTTCGTCAATATCTCCGGTGAGGCATTCACCGTCATCCACCCCACCGACGCATCCTTCTACGAGGCGCTCGCTGAGGTTGTTCACGAAGAGCCGTTGGACGCGATCGACCCCGAGACGCGTGGGCTGCTCGCGGCCATCGGCATCCGCAAGGATCAGCCATTCGCGCCCGACCCGCGCATGCGGCGGATCCTGACCGAGGCCGCGTCCGTCGGCAACGCCACCGCCCGCACGCTGGCTTTCAGCACGCGGAATGAGGAGGGCTACTACTATCCGAACAGCGCTTGGCAGATCGGCTGGATCGGCGACTACGAGTTCTCGCCGGGTGGCGTGCTGGATATCGACGCGCGGACGTATCTCTTCTACCTCGGCTGGGGGATCAGTCCCTCGATGACGATCAAGATGGTCGGCATCGGCTCCCAGTACGCATGGAGCTGTCGCGACGGTGCTGGCCACTACCTTGACGGCGGTAAAGTCTACCGTCTTCACCTGCCGCCGGACGTCCCGGCCAAGGACTTCTGGTCGGCGATCGTCTATGACCCGCAGACGCGCTCGCTGTTGCAGACCGACCAGCAGTTCCCCAGTCTGAGCAGCCAGAAGCCAGACATCGCCGTCAATCCCGACGGCTCGGTCGACATCTCCTTCGGCCCCGAGCCACCGGCCGGCGGCAAGGAGCCGAACTGGATCCAGACCATCCCAGGCAAGGGCTGGTGGATCATCCTGCGGATCTACGGCCCGCTCGAACCGTGGTTCGACCAGACCTGGCGACCGGGCGAGATCGAGATGATGTAGTAAGACAGAGCGCAAAGAAATCTGACGCGAGCTGCCCGGAACAGCTCGAATATTCGGCTTGGGACCGAACGCGGGGGCAAGAAAGTTGCAGCTCACCAAAGAAACCGATGGCGACCAAAACACCGGCAAGCTGAAGCGAAGATCTCAATCGGAGGCACCTGATGAGCACATACAAAATGGTCACCGACATCCCCCCGTCCATCACCACACCGAACAGTGTCGAGACCCGACTAGGTACGTTGCGGTTCTTCGACGGCCTGCCCGACGAGGCGACCGTGCAGACGGTCTACGACAACCTTGACTTCCAACGCGCCGTGCAGGCGTTCCTCACGGCCCTTCCGGCGGCGTCACTCTCCGCGACGCGCGCGGGCATCCGCACCTTCGGCCCCGACAACCAGACGATGCTGATCACCGAGTCGCTGATGGACTCGCACACGCTGCTCCTCACCGCCAACACGGAAACCATCTACACCATCGGCTGGCTCGACACGAAGGCAGGCCCGCTGGTGATCGAGGTGCCGCCGCGGGCGCTCGGCATGATCGACGACTTCTGGCAGCGCTACGTCGGTGATGTGGGCAACGCCGGTCCGGACCGAGGCCAGGGCGGCAAGTACCTGCTCCTCCCCCCGGACTACTCCGGCGACGTGCCGGCGGGCTACTTCGTCCTGCGTTCCCGTACCTACGGCAACCTGCTCGGTGTCCGCGCGTTCATTGTCGGCGGCGGCGACGTGCGAGCGGCGGCGGACAGCGTCAAGAGTCAACTCCGCATCTATCCGCTGGCCGAGGCGGCGGATCCGCCCGCAACGAGCTTCGTCAACATCTCCGGGGCCTTGTTCAACACCATCCACGCCAACGACGTGACGTTCTTCGACGAGGTCGTGCCAGTCGTTCAGGAGGAGCCCCTCGAAGCCACCGACCCGGAGGTTCGCGGGCTGCTCGCCGCGATCGGTATCCGGAAGGGCACACCCTTCGCGCCGGACGACCGGATGAGGAGCATCCTGGCCGAGGGCGCTGCCGTCGGCAACGCGACCGCCCGGGCTCTCGTCTTCAGCGCGCGGAACCAGGACGCCTACCACTACCCGGACAGCGCCTGGCAGCTTGTCTGGATCGGCAACGACTACCAGTTCTCGCCGGGCGGTGTCCTCGACCTCGACGCGCGAGCGCTGTTCTACTACATGGGGCTCGGCATCAGCCCGGCGATGGCGGTGAAGATGGTCGGCATCGGCTCGCAGTACGGCATGGCCTATCACGATGGGGCCGGGCAATACCTCAACGGCGGGAAGAATTACCGGCTTCGCCTGCCGGGACCGATCCCGGCCAAGGACTTCTGGTCGATCGTCGTCTACGACCCACAGACCCGAACAATGTTGCAGACCGACCAGCAGTTCCCCAGCCTGAGCAGCCAGAAGCCCGACATCGCGGTCAACCCCGACGCGGCGGTGGACATCTACTTCGGCCCCGAGGCCCCGGCCGGCCAGGAGGCGAACTGGATCCAGACCATCCCCGGCAAGGGCTGGTTCGTCGCCCTGCGCCTCTACGGCCCGCTCGAGCCGTGGTTCGACAAGGCCTGGCGGCCCGGAGAGATCGAGCTGGTGTCGTAACCGCGCGCCAAGGGCGGCGGGGCCGACGGTCACTTCCTCGGGCTTCGCCGGGCGCGAGCGCATGCCGTCCCTTTCACCGAATCAACTGGGTCAGTGCCACACGGCACCATCTGGGAGAATGTAGGCGTGCACGAAGGGAAACTCGACCGGTTCGACCGCGAACCAAGGTTGCTCGCGGATGTGCGACGACGACTGCGTCGGTCCCTCGGACCGGATGTCCGGTTGCCGACCACCGGGGCGGGAGTCGGCAGAGACGAGCGGACGATCACAACCCATCGAGCACGGTGAGCAGTTCCTTGAGCAGCGCATCGGCGCGGGCTTCGATCTCGTCGAAGACATCGGTGAGACCGTCCAGGCTGTCGCGGGCCTGGCGGCGGGCGGCAACACCCCGTTCGTAGTAGTGCGGATCAAGATTGACCTCGGTGTCAAGCCGGACGTGCGGGTCATCGTCCCGGTCCCCCGGCTTGCGTAGGGGTAGTGGGGTGCCGGGGCCCGGCCGGCCAGGTGGTCGCGGACCAGCGCGGCGATGGACTGCGCGGTCATCGGTTGCGGCATCAGTGGCAGATGGCCCCAGCGGTCGATCGTGGACAGCAGGGGTTGCCGGGCCTGCCGGTCGGTGAGCCCGCCGTGCTCGACCTCGATCGGTTCGGTCAGGTGCTGGGCGAGAAGGTCGGTGTTCGGGTACCGATCGAGGAACGCCAGGATCTCCGCCCACCTGCGATACACCGCCATCGCCGGACTCTCACCGGTGCCGGACTCCGGGGGCAGACAGAATCGTTCCCCGCCGTCGGTGGTGGCGACGAGGACACCGGCGTCGACGGTGATGTCGCCACGGCGCAGTCGGGCCAGCTGCGCGAACGGCATCCCGGTTGCCGCGAGTGTCAACAGGAGGGCGTCGCGGCGGCCGAACAGCCCGCCGGGCCAGCCAATGACCGGCAGCTCGGCGGCTTTGTGCAGTAGAAGCGGGGCGAGCCGGTCGAGCCGGATGGCGCGGGCGGTGTCGAGGCGGCGGCGGACGGTCTCGCTGCGGCCGGGCGGCGGGTGGCCGTGGCGGGTGTGGACGGTGTTGATCGCCGACACCCGGCGACGCTGGGTGGTGGGCGCGGCCGGGTGCTCGTGGAGGAACAGCGCGAGCGCCTCCGGACTGGCGGGGATGGGGTGCTGGTCGGTGGCGGTGCACCAGTCGGCGAACAGCGCCCAGTCGTGCCGGTACCGAGCGGGTATTGCCGGCTCGGACAGGGACTCCTGACGAGTGTCGTTGTACTCCCTCGCGGTGCTCATCGCGCTACAAGCCCAAGTCGATGACAGCGTTGCCCAAGAGGGGGGCGTGTTCGCGGGCGTAGACCTCGAGCATGGCGGGGGTGGTGTGCCCGGTCTGGCGCATGATCGCGTGTGCGGAGGCGCCGTTGCGGAAGGCCTGGGTGACGAACCCGGCGCGCAGCGAGTGCCCACCGAGCTGGGCAACGATCTCGGGGTCGTAGCCCGCCTGTTCGGCGCGGCGGCGGATGGCCTGGTGCACCGCCGCCCCCGACAACGCGGTGGTGGAGAGGTGGCCGTTGCGGCGGATCGCGCGCAGCAACGGCGCACCCGAGGTGGCGCGGGGGCGGGTGCCGCGGCACACGTGCGCCGCGAACGGCTCCGGGTTGCGGAGCAGCCGGATCACGGCGGGCCGGCCGCCGGTGTCGTACGCGGCGACGACCTGCGCCCACCGCATCCACGCGCACGGCGGGCAACTGGTGTGGCTGTGGGTGAACGGCAGGGCCCGGACGACGCCGCGGCCCTCCTGATCGGTCTTGGACTTCCGCAGCCGGATGTGCAGGCCGTCGAGCCGGTGCAGGGCGACGTCGCTGCACGTGAGGGCGACGAGTTCGCTGCGGCGGAACGCCCCGGCGAATCCGAGCAGCAGGATCGCGGTGTCGCGGCGTTCGACCACCTCGTCCGCCCAGCCCTGGCAGTTCGCCCGGGCCTTGTCGACGATCGCCACGATGTCGGCGGTGAGCAGCGGCGCCCGCGGAGCACGGGGCCGGTCCCCGGCGGTGGCGTAGCCGCGGCGGATCCCGGACATCGTCGCTTTCACCAGGTCGTCGACGGTGGGGCTGGGGTGTCCGGTCTGGCGGTGGTGGTGGGCGATCGCGGCGAGGCGGTGCGCCAGGGTGGCCGGGGTGTAGGCCCGCTCCCCCGCCTCGGTGACGGTGTCGGCGCACGCCACGAGGTAGGCGGCGACGGTCACCGGATGCGCCGGCACCGCGGTGTGTCCCTCCGCGGCGCACCAGGTGGTGAAGGCCCGCCACGCGGAGGCGTAGGTGCGGCGGGTGCCGGCGGCCCGCGCCGACGCCACCGACTCCGCGATCCGCGCCGCCGTATCGGGCGCGAGGTCCGGCAGTGCGGGCCCCGGCGGGGTCCCAGGCAGCGCGAGCGGCGCGTCGTCGGCCGGTTTCGTCTCCGTGTCCACGGTCGGGCACGGTACCGGGCGGCGCCGACACCGTCCCGGCGACCGAAAACGTGCTCACCTCGGGGTTCTGGAAGATAGCTGCGTAAATGGGAATTTTCATGCCCCACAATATTCAGCGGTCGAAGCGTCGGACGAGGGCCGCCATCCTCTTCTGCCCCGACAGGATTCCAACACGTTCGGGTGACGGACGGTTCCGTACGAGCGAGTCGCTGTCGTGAGACCGGTCGACACCCACGAAACTCGATGTCGTGGCAGCGGTGAGTCTACCGACGCCAGCAGGTCTACCCCTACGACCGCGACACACCACTCGACCGGGAGCTACGGCATGTGACTGATCCATATTGAACTGTTCGCCACCCTCGACCTCGTTGGACAGGCACCCGCGGCCCCGACGAAGACCCGGAAGGATTCGACTTCGGCGGATGGCAGGCATTCCTTCTCGACGAGGTCACCGGCGAGCAGATCGGGGCCGCCTACGAAGGCACCGACGCCCTGTTGCTCAGCCGCTGGACCTACGACATCTTCGCCGCCTACTGGCCGCACCAGGGCGGCGGCGTGGACAACGCGATCGCCACCCTCTTCAACCGCGCCCCCACGTACGTGCGCACCAGCTCGTCGGGCGCCTGGGCGGCGGTGGCGGACAACACCCGGACAGGTTGCGCCGCAACTGAACCGGCCCACAACCGCGGGCCGCGCCGTCGGCGGCGACCTCGAACATGCGCATCGCCCACCGCTGCGGCAATGCGCGCACCACCCGCCACCCCGCCGCGTAACCGAGATCGACTGCTCGGACCGTCGGATTCATCGCCCACCTCCGGCCGCCGCCGAATCTCGCACGCTGTCCCGCACAGATCCCCACGTGAGTAGACAACACGCTCCTCGACGTGTCCGACCTGCGAGACGCAGAGCCCAGCCTTCGATCCACCCCCTTCAGTGTGCGCTCCGGGGTTCTCTCCTCCACCGGCCATGACCGCCCGCGCCCCGCCTGATCCACGTGCCGGCGGACCACGGAGCACGACTCCCGGGGCGAGAAGCACGTAAGCTGGGCCGGTGATCCCCGGCCGGGCCTTCGTCGTGTTCCCTCTGCGAGCTAGGACTTCGGGCTGAACGCCGCCAACGGCTCGGACTCGGACCAGTCGTGGCCCCAGTAGCTGTCGGCGGTGATCTCCTCGGCCGTGTAATAGGTTTCGTCGACGAGCATCCCCTCGGTGCCGAACTCGAGGTCCCACCCGCCCGGCGCGCGAACGTAGAACGACACCATCTTGTCGTTCGTGTGCCGGCCCAGCGTCGAGGAGATGGAGAAGCCGAGCTTGCGCACACGGTCGAGCGCCTGCCCGACGGCGTCGAGGGTGTCGACCTCCGTCATCAGGTGCACGAGGCCGGGCTCCTCGGTCGGCGGCGCCGGGCACAGGGCCAGGCTGTGGTGGCGCTGGTTCACTCCGAGGAAGCGCACGCGCCGCGCCGGTCCGGGTGCCTGGAGGCGGATCGCGCCACGCGGCAGGAAACCGAGCACCTCGGTGTAGAACGCGTACGCCGCATCGAAATCGGTGGCGGGCAACACGACATGGCCGAGCCCCTGTTCGCCGGTGACCCACCGGCCACCGTGCGGAGTCACCACCGGGCTGTGATCGAGCACCGGACCGAAGAACACCTCGACGCGGGTGCCGATCGGGTCGTCGAACGCGATGACCTGCTCGGCATCGCGGTAGTCGCACTCCTCCTGCGAGAGGACCTCGACGGTGATACCCGCCTTCTCCACGGTCTCCCGGACACGCTGGAGTGCGAACTGATCCCGCACCTCCCAGCCGACCGCGAGCGCCCTGTCCGATTCGCCGGGCAGGACGATCAGGCGTGCGCGCCGCTCGTCCACCCGCAGGTAGAGGCCGTCCGGCTCCGGGCCGGAGCCCACGGCCATGCCGAGTCCGTCGACGACGAGTTCGCGCCAGCGCGCGACGTCGGTGGTCTGGATCCGGAGGTATCCGAGTGCTCGAATGTCCGTCATTTGTCTTCCATCCTGAAAAGGTCGGCGGGGCAGGCTAGATCATCGAGCGGTGGACGCCCTGCGGCTCGCCGCCGAGCTGGGTCAGCGAAGACGCGTGGAAGATCGAGCCGGGGACGTGGATCGCGTGCGACAGGCCGACGTGCGCGTCGCGCCAGAAGCGCTGCATCGGGAACTTCAGGTGCATCGCGCCGCCGCCGGAGCGGGCGAAGATCTCGTCGACGGCGCGCACGGCCCGCCACGCGGCGGCGGTCTGGGTGCGGCGGCCGATCGCGCGCTCCTCGAACGTGACCTCCTGGCCCTTGTCCGTCTTGTCCCAGAAACGGTCGACGGTCTCGAGGATCGCGGCGCGCGACGCGGCGATCTCGGCGGCCGCCTCACCGAGGGCGTAGAGGACGTACGGGTCCTCCTTGATCGGGATGCCGGTGACCGCGACGCGCTCCTTCTGGGCCGCGATGTAGCACGCGAGCGCGCCCTCGGCCATGCCGATGAGCGACGAGGTGATGCCCAGCGGGAAGATGCACGAGAACGGGAACTTGTAGAGGGTTTCGTCCCGGCCCGCGTGACGCCACCCGTTGCCGCCGAGGACGATGTCGGCGTCGAGGGTGCGGTAGGCAGGGATGAAGGCGTCCTCGACGATCAGGTCCTTCGAGCCGGTGCCGCGCAGGCCCACGACGTTCCAGCTGTCCTGGTCGATGTCGTAGTCCGAGCGCGGCAGCAGCACGTGCAGGACCTGCGGCGGGTTCAGCCGGTTGCCGTCCTTGTCGCCCACCGCGGCGCCGATCATGATCCAGCCGCAGTGGTCGGTGCCGGAGGAGAACGACCAGCGGCCGTTGAGGACGTAGCCGCCGTCGACCGGAACCGCGACGCCCATCGGGGCGTACGGGGAGGCCATCCACATGTCGGGATCCTCGCCCCAGATCTCGTCCTGTGCCTTGGGATCGAAGAACGTGAGCTCCCACGGATGCACGCCGACGATGCCGGCGACCCATCCGGTGGCGCCGTCCATCGCGCCGATCGCCATCGCGGTCTCGGCGAACTCCCGCGGGTGGACCTCGAGGCCGCCGTGCTCCTTCGGCTGCAGCATGCGGATGACACCGGCGTCGCGCAGCCGCTTGGCGTTGTTGTCCGTCAGGCGCATGAGCTTGTCGCCCTCGGCGCCCTCGGCGCGGATCTCGTCCGCGTACTGGATGATGTTGTCCAAAACCTGGCCCATGACTGTCAGCTCTCTCTCAAGACCCGGGGGTCTACTTCTGGGCGGCGAGACCGACGGCGATCTCGATCAGCTGGTCTTCCTGGCCACCGACGAGGTTGCGCCGGCCGGCCTCGATGAGGATCTCCGCACCGGAGACCCCGTACCGCTCGGCGTGGGCGGCGGCGTGCTTGAGGAAGCTCGAGTACACACCGGCGTAGCCCATCGTCAGCGACAGCCGGTCGAGGAGGCACTCGCCGTCCATGACCGGCCGGACGACGTCCTCGGCGGCGTCGATGATCTTCAGGGTGTCGATACCCGTTCGGATACCGAGCTTTTCGGCCACGGCGACGAACGCCTCGACCGGGGTGTTGCCCGCACCGGCGCCGAACCGGCGGGTGGACCCGTCGATCTGCAGGGCCCCGGCCCGCACGGCGAGCACCGAATTGGCCACGCCGAGGCCCATGTTCTCGTGGCCGTGGAATCCGACCTGGGCGTCGTCGCCCAGCTCGGCGACCAGAGCCGCGACCCGGTCCGAGACCCCCTCGAGGACGAGGGCGCCGGCCGAGTCGACGACGTACACGCACTGGCAGCCGGCGTCGGCCATGATGCGGGCCTGCTTCGCGAGCACCTCGGGCGGCTGACTGTGCGACATCATCAGGAATCCGACGGTCTCGAGGCCGAGTTCCCGGGCGAGACCGAAGTGCTGGGCGGAGATGTCGGCCTCGGTGCAGTGCGTGGCGATCCGGCAGATCGCGGCACCGTTGTCGGCGGCCTCCCGGATGTCCGAGCGCACCCCGAGCCCCGGGAGCATCAGGAACGCGATCTTCGCCTGCCTCGCCGTCTCGACGGCGGCCTTGATGAGCTCCTGCTCCGGGGTGCGGCTGAAGCCGTAGTTGAACGACGAGCCGCCGAGGCCGTCGCCGTGGGTGACCTCGATGACGGGCACGCCGGCATCGTCGAGCGCACCGACGATGGAGCGCACGTCCTCGACGGTGAACTGGTGACGCTTGGCGTGGGAGCCGTCACGCAACGAGGAGTCCGTGATCCGGATGTCGAGATCTGCGCTGTAGGGCATCGACTGTGTTCCTTCGAAAGTACGGTCTGCGGTGGGGGTCTACACGCGGGCGGCGAGCAGCTTGGCCGCGAAGCTCTCGCCCACCTTGGTGGCGGCCGCGGTCATGATGTCGAGATTGCCCGAGTACGGCGGCAGGAAGTCGCCGGCGCCCTCGACCTCGAGGAAGATCGCGACCCGGGCGCGCCCGCCGCTCATCGGGGTGGGATCGTCGAACTGCGGCTCGGCACGCAGCCGGTAACCGGGAACGTAGCCCTGCACGGTCGCGGCCACGTCGTGGATCGACGCGGCGATCGCGTCCCGGTCGGCATCCTCGGGGATCGAGCAGAACACGGTGTCGCGCATGAGCATCGGCGGTTCGGCGGGGTTGAGAACGATGATGGCCTTGCCCGTTCGGGCACCGCCGATCGTCTCGATGCCGCGGCTGGTGGTGATGGTGAACTCGTCGATGTTGGCGCGGGTTCCGGGACCGGCCGACGGCGAAGCGACGCTCGCGACGATCTCGGCGTACTCCACCTCGGTGACGCGGGAGACGGCGTGCACCATCGGGATCGTGGCCTGGCCGCCGCAGGTGATGAGGTTAACGTTCGGTGCGTCCTCGTGCTCCCCCATGTTCACGGCGGGCACGACGGCGGGTCCGAGGGCGGCCGGGGTGAGGTCGACGACCTGGATGCCGAGCTCGGCGTAGCGGGGCGCATTCACCCGGTGCACGTAGGCCGAGGTGGCCTCGAAGATCACGTCGGGGCGCTCGTCCTGGGCGAGCAGCCAGTCCACGCCCTCGTGGCTCGCGACCAGACCCTCGGCGGCCGCCCGGGTGAGCCCCTCGCTGGCGGGGTCGACGCCGATCATCCAGCGCGGCTCGATGACGTCCGAGCGCAGCAGTTTGTACATCAGGTCGGTGCCGATGTTGCCGGGCCCGACGATCGCGGCGGTAGCCTTGGTCACTGGTCTGTTCCTCACTTGAATTCGACTGAGACAGAGCCGATATCACTGAACTCGGCCCGGAAGGTGTCGCCCGGCCGGGCGTCGATCGCGCGGGTGCACGAGCCGGGCAGGATCACGTGCCCGGCCTCGAGCCGCACCCCGAAGCCGGCAACCTTGCGGGCCAGCCACGCCACGGCACGGGTCGGGTCGCCGAGCACGGCGGCCGCCGCACCGCGCGCGATCTCCTCGTCGCCCTGGTACAGCACCGCGGCGATACCGCCGATGTCGACCCGGTCCGGCGCGATGCGGCCGGCACCGAGGATCACGCCCGCCGAGGAGGCGTTGTCGGCGATCGTGTCGGCGAGGCCGATGCGCCAGTCCTCGATCCGGGAGTCGATGAGTTCGATGCTGGGAACGATGTATTCGGTGGCCCGGAGCACGTCCTCCTCGGTGCAGTCCGCGCCGGGCAGCGTCTCGCCGAGGACGTAGCCGATCTCGACCTCGATGCGCGGGTAGCAGAACTGCGCGGTGTCGATCGGCTCGTCCTCGGAGTACACCATGGTCGAGAGCAGGTGCCCGTAGTCGGGTTCGTCGACGCCCATCATCTTCTGCATGACCTCGGACGAGAGCCCGACCTTGTGGCCGTACACCGTGGCGCCGGCCTCGAGCCGCCGGCGGATGTTGATCAGCTGGATCTCGTACGAGTCCACCACGTCGATCTCGGGGAACGTCTCCGTCAGCGGACCGATCGGGGCGCGGTCACGCTCGGCGGCCCACAAGAGATCGGCGGCGGCGATTCGCTGCGAACCGTCGAGCATCGTGCACTCCTGGAACTGGTGAAGGATCCGCGCTTCTTCTCCGCGCCGATCGACTGACTCGAAAGGTGACATATGCGCAGGTGGGAGGGCAAAAGCTCTCCCGCTCAGCGGGACCGTGGGCTAGGTCCGCCGCTCGTCGCGCAGCAGGAAGGCGAGGACGGCCGAGAGCCACGCGTCGCGGGCCTCGATCATCGTCCAGTGCCCGCACTTCGGGAAGGTGTGCAGCTCGCTGTTCGGGATGTCGCGCATGGGCAGCATCGCCATGTCGACGGGGCTGACCCGGTCGTCGCGGCCCCACGTCAGCAGGGTGGGGGCCTTGATCTTGTGCAGCTGCGCCCAGTACGGGGTCGCGTTCGACGCCGCGGCGGCCGCGGCGCCGGCCGCGAACGCCTGCGAGCTGTACATCCGGCGGGCGATCTCGAGCGTCTTCGGCTCGGTCGCCAGCGCCCAGCGCTCCTCGATCAGCTGTTCGGTGACGACGGCCGGGTCGTAGACCATGGAGTGGAGCCAGCGGACGAGCCCCTCGCGCGTGGGATTGTCGGTGAATTCCATCAGCAGCTTGATGCCCTCGCCCGGCCCCGGCGCGAAGACGTTCTTTCCCATGCCGCCGATGGTGACGAGTCTGCGCACCCGGTGCGGCTCGTCGATGGCGACCTTGGTGGCGACGATCCCGCCCATGGAGTTGCCGATCATGTCCACGGCCCCGAGGCCGAGGCCGTCGAGGAAGGTGCCGACGGCGCCCTGGGCCATCACCATGGGGTGGCCGTCGCCGGGATCGCTCACGCCGAAGCCGGGGAACTCGAGCACCAGGCAGCGGAAGTGCCGCGCGAAGTCGGCGAGGACGCCGCGGTAGTTGCGCCAACCGGTCACCCCCGGGCCGGAGCCGTGCAGCAGGAGCAGCGGCGGGCCGTCGCCGGCCTCGTGGTAGCGCAGCACACCCTGGTCGGTGGAGAGTTCCTTCAAGGTCCCCTCGTAGCTCACATCCGTCATCGTCGTCCCTGTTCGTCGCCGTGGTGCCGGGCGCACCGCCCATACGAACCGCAGGCTGCCAGCCGTGGCCCGCAGCGGCCATACACCATCCCGTTCAGCGAGATCGCCCGGCCCGCCGAGGCGGCGCGCGCGGCCGCTTCCGCTCAGCGGGACCCCGATGGGGGGCACGCCGGGCCTGCCCTAGCGTCGGTCGCATCGACCACGGCGTATGCACGCCGATCCGTCCCCACAACCGGAGGTGGACTCATGCCCCTCGAGACGACGACACTCGCACGATCGACCGTCGCTGCGCCCGATCCGGAGGAGATGCGCCGGGTGATGGGACAGTTCGCCACCGGGGTCACCGTGGTGACGGGACTGGACGACGCGGGCCCGGTGGGGTTCGCGTGCCAGTCGTTCGCCTCGGTGTCCCTGGAGCCGCCGCTGATCCTCATCTGCGCCGATCACCGGGGCCGCGCGTGGCCGCGCATCCGGGCCGCGGGGCGCTTCTGCGTCAACGTGCTCCGCGAGGACCAGTCCGACCTGTGCGCGCGGTTCGGCTCGAGCCGGGGCCGCAGGTACGAGGAACTCGACTGGGAGGTCTCCCGGTGGGGGACGCCGACACTGCCGGACGTGCTGATGCGCGTGCACGCCGAGGTGCACGAGGTGCACGTCGCCGGCGATCACGACGTGATCATCGGCCGGGTGCTCGAGCTGGACACCGTGTGCGAGGAGCGGCCGATGCTGTTCTTCCGGGGCCGGTTCGGGATCGACCACCCGGCGCCGGTGGTCTGACCGGGGCCGTCGCCAGGCACAGGAACCACCGTCGCCGATACCGTGCATGCCGACACCACCGCCCGCCACACGGAGACACGCATGCCGGTACCGCACACCGAGGACGAGTTGCTGCGCGCCCTCACCGAGACGTACGGCGCGCTCACGCGCGCGCTGCAACGTGTGCCAGTCGAACGGGCCCGGGAGGCGTCGCTGCCCGGGCACCGCACCGGAACCCGGATGAGCCCGGCCGATCTGGTGGCGTACCTGATCGGATGGAACGAACTGGTCGTTTCGTGGCACGACGACCGCGCTCGCGGCATCGAACCGCAACTCCCGGCACCGGGATTCACCTGGAACCAACTCGGCTCGCCGGCGCAGAAGTTCTACCGCGATCATGCCGACGTACCGTGGCCGCAGCTGCTGCAGCGGCTCGATGCCGCCCACGACCGCATCGTTGCCCTGGTGCGTGGGCTCGACAACGGCGAACTCTACGGCGCGCCCTGGTATCGCACGTACACCGCGGGACGGATGATCCAGCTCAACACCTCCTCCCCGTACACCAACGCCCGACGCCGCCTCCGCACCTGGCTACGCGCCGACGGCCTGTGAGCCGCCCGCCGTCGACGGCCGGGTGATCCACTCCTCGCCAATCTCCTCGGTGACGTCGCGGACGGCCCGGTCGCTCGCGTGTCACTTCTCAGGTTTCGTAGCACCCGGGACAACACTGGATGCGTGCCCATGACCAGCGAGGTCCGGTACGTGCAGGACGGCAGCGACCTTCGACACCACGGGTCGCCCGCAGCTCTGCGGCAAGAACATGTCGAGATCCCAGACCCGCCTCCGTCCCAGCATCGGCACAACGACAATCGGAGGATCGATCCCATGGCGCACGTGAAACGTTTCGACCACATCGGCATCACCGTCGCGGACCTCGACTCGGTGACAGCGTTCTTCGTCGGACTGGGTCTCGAAGTGGAGGGCACCGGATCCGTGGAGGGCGAGTTTGTGGAGACCGTCTGCGGCATCCCCGGAGCGCACTGTGAGATCGCCATGCTGCGGCCGCCCGACGGAGGGACCCGACTCGAGCTCGCAACCTTCGTCAAGCCCGACCACGTGCCCGGATCACCCTTGGCGATGGCCAACGAGCTCGGGCTGCGCAACGTGTCCTTCGAGGTCGGCGACCTCCAAGCGGCCGTCGATGCGGTGGCTGCGGACGGATACGGGCTCATCGGCGGCATCGGCGAGTACGAGAACAGCGTGCGGATGGCCTACGTGCGTGGACCCGAAGGCATCATCGTGTCCCTCTTCGAGCAGATCGGCTGACGCGCGCGCCGTTGCCCATGTGTCGATCCGTTGCCCTGGACGCGGCGGTAGCTCCGAGAATGCCCTTCTGCAGCAGTCCCGTACGACGATCGATGACGGTCACGATCGGCCGATGAAGTAGGCGCCGTTCTTCGTCCACGTCCGAATGCCTGGGCGGGACAATTGCTTGCGCCCAGAGCCTTCCCGTGCCATCCTCGATAACCATGACTACAGGAAAGGCGGCCACCGCCACCATCCGGTGAGCGCCGTGCCGATCTCATCAGCGGTTCCACACCGCACCCTGTCCACCAGAATCACCGATCCTCACGCGATTGCCGCCGCGGTGTCCGTCCGGCGCGACCATTGGCTCGCGCAAGGACTGTGTACGAGACCTTCCGACCGGCCCTCCGCGGAATCCGCCGTCGCAGGACTCTACCGACGAGCGGGGTTGGAGGAACCGGAGTTCGTCTGGGTACCCTCTCCCCCAGCGGCACTGCAGTTGATTGCCGACGAAGGCTTATCGGTCCCCCCGCTGCGCTTCGGAAAGCCTGCACACCCTTCGGCAGGGATCGCCGCACTCTGGTCCGCGTCCCGTGACCGGATGGACGCGCGCATACTTCGGCGGCACCGGCCGGACCCGCTCGTTCGTGCGGCCGTGTGGGATTCGTTGCGGACCTCTCTGTACGTCGGTGTCGCGACGGCGATACGCACACTGTGGCCGCGCCCGACTCCCGGCGTCACCTGGTACGGGCAACAGGAGGCACATAGGGTCGCGTACTACGACACGGTCCGACGCTTCGGCCTCGCGAGCTTCGAGTCGCGCAACGACGACCTTCTCGATCTTCAGGCCGCACTGGTCCGCGCCACCGGGTGGTGGTGGGCGTTCGACGGAGTCTGCGTCATGGCCGAACGGCCCACCGCCGTGCACACCGAACCCACACCCGAGGGCGTCCACAACGAACGCCGCTTACACCACCCCGATCGTCCGGCGCTCGAATTCTCGGACGGCAGCCATGTTTTCGTGCAACATGGCACCGTCGTTCCCGATTGGGTCGTCCTCGATCCCACCGTCGAGCGGATCAACGACGAGCGCAATGTCGAGGTCCGCCGATGCGCTGTCGAGCGAATCGGCTGGGACAGGTACATCGACATGGCTGCGCTCGCACTCGTGGACCATGCAGACGATCCGGGAAACCCGGGATGCACGCTCGGACTGTATGCATCACCGACCGGTTGGGGTCGCCCCGGCCGGATCCTGCTCGTCGTCAACGGTTCCGTCGAACGCGACGGGCAACGGCGCCGGTACGGCCTTCACGTCCCCGAATGGGTTCCGTCCGCTCTGGACGCCGCGGGCTGGACCTATGGCATCAGCGGTACCGACTATGCACAACTCGTTCGCCGAACCTGAACCCCACCAAGGTGATCCCATGCATTCCGAACTCACACTGTCCGACCTCACGGCCCTCAGCGGGCTGGACGTCCTCGACCACCTGGACCGGGAGGTCACCGTCCCGGTGACCGGTGGTCTCCAGGCCCAAGGTGATCTGATCGTCATCCCCTACCCGGTGGTCGGTGCCGCCGTCGAACGCACACCGTGGGCGCGCTCCATCCGGGTGCCACGGTCGGGAGTGGAGTTGCTGCGGAGCGCCGCCGGCGGCAACCCGCATTCCCTCGTCGCCGACGAGGGCACCTGCACGTGGACGACGCCCGTCCGGGACACCATGGGTCTCGCTCTGGGCATCGTCGAGACCACCGGGACGGCGTATCTTCTTCACCCCGAGCACGGGGCGACGGGTATCGCTCCGGGCTGCTACGTGATCCGTCGACAACGAGAGCACGGCGCAGGACGCTACGGGTCGGCGCGACTGGTCGCCGATTGACCTGAACACGTCGTCGAATCGACGTCGCCGAGCTGACGCGTCGCCGGTCCGCGCAGTCCGGAGGTGTGGCGGGCTCGCGGCGGTAACCTCGGTGATCGTGCTGGTGTGGCTGACCATGGCATCGACAGCCACCGTCGACGTCATCGGCTCCAGGCTCGGCACGCCCCGGGCGGCACTGTGGGTGCTGGTGGTGTGGACGGTGCGCTGCCGCCGGCACCGACCGGCGGCGGGATCGAGCTGCAGGCACGCCTACACCCGGGTCAGCAGGTCGTGCCCCCGGCCGAGCCCTGACCCCTAACTCGGGTGTCTGAGCGGCGCCCTCCCGGCCCGCCGACTGCTGAAGGTCACAACTCGAGAAATCCGACCAGATCACGAGAGCCCCGCACTGTGCCGATAAGACACAGGTCAGCGCTCGATTCAGAAGTGCCAGCCCAACATTGCGGGGCGGGCGACGTCGAATGCGCGGTCCAGGTCGTCGATGTCACCGGCGCTGCGCGCCTCCACCCGGCCGGCGGCAGCAAATGTGCGGGCCCTGTGCGCGCCGAGATACAACGCGGATAGCGCGTCCAGATCCAGCGTGATCACCGGCGCCGAGTCGGTGCGGACACACCGGGCCCGGCCGTTGCGTACCGTCAACGCGAAAGTGCCCCCGGCGCTGCGGAACGGATCTCGGACCGTCAGCACGGTGTCCAGATCGGCGGCATAGTCGCGGGCGGTCAACGCGGCCGGCACGTCCATGATCCGCAGCCACAACTCGTCCACCCGGGAGGTGGTGCGCGGCAGGCGGTAGTCGGTCAGCAGCAGGCGCAGCGGATCGTCGGGATGCTGGACGGTTTCGATGCGGTGGGTCAGGTCCAGTCCGCACAGGGTGCGCCACAGCGCGGCGTGAGCGTCGTCGGTGATCGCGACCAACTCCTCGACCACCGCGACCGGCTCGGCGTCGGATCCCTTGCGGCGGAAGGTCGCGTACCCGTCGGGATGAACCAGGAAGAACAGCGCCGAGGCGCCGTCGCGGCGCTCTTCGGGATCGGCAAAGGTGTAGTCCCACTCGGCTTTCGGACGTGCCTGCGCTCCCGGCGTGCGCAACCGCCACCGGTCGTAGAGTTCCGGCAACTGGTTGGCCGCCGTCACAGCGTCGGCAAGGACCACCCCGCCGGGATCGGGGGCGTCCTCGCGGAATCGAGCGAAGCGCCGATCGACGGTGACCTCGGTGGCGACGGTGGCCGGACCGTATCCGAAGCGCCCGTAGATGCCGGCGTCGCTGGCGGTCAAGGCGGCCAGCGGTGCCCCGGTCGCCTCCATCCGGCGGTGCAGTTCGGTGAACATCGACCGCAGCACGCCGCGGCGACGGTGCGTGGGAGCGACCGAAACCCAGCTGACACCACATGCCGGGACCTGGTGCCCGCCGGGCACGGTGAGCTCCATGTCCAGATACAGCGCCTGACCGATCGGCGCCCCCCGCTCGGTCGCCACCACGATGTTCTCCGTGCGGAACATCGGACGAAGCAGCGTCCGATCGGCATCGATGGGGTGATACCCGAACGCCACCGAGTCGAGCAGCTCCAGGGCCGGCCAGTCGTCGTCGGTGGCGGTACGGATGGTGAGGGCGTCGTGCACGGTCATGTCCGAGAGACTGACACAACCGGCTCCCCGAACGCGAGTGATTTGTCCGGTTCGGGCTCGGTGCGGATACAATCGGGTTTCCTCGGCGACGGACGCGGCGATGCGCGCTCACGGCGGTTCCCCGTTCGTGGCCGGGAGCGTCATGTCGACGATCCGGTCGGCGACCGCGTCCACCACGGCGCCGTCGTGGCTGATCATCAGCAGGGATATGCGTTGTGTTCGTACGAGATCGGACAAGATGTCGAGCACCCGCTGTCGGGATGCGGGGTCGAGTCCCGTGGTGACTTCGTCGCAGATGAGCAGCGACGGCTCGACCGCCAGGACACGGGCGAGGGCGGCGCGCTGGGCCTCGCCGCCGGAAAGTGCGGAGGGATGCTGTCGGGTGATCCGTTCGGCCAGACCCACTTGGTCGAGCGCGCGGCGGGCCGCCGCGGCCGCTTCCGGGCCGGTGGCACCGCGCAGGCGTGTCGGACCGCGCAGGATCTGATCCCACACGCTGCGGTATGGGTCGAAGGCCGCCTTGGCGTCCTGGAAGACGTACCCGATCGCCGCCGCTTGGTGCCGGGTCCGTCGCCGTACCGATGCGGCCAACGGGTGGCCGTCGAGAAGAACCCGCCCGGCCGTGGGTGGGTGCAAGCCCGCGACGACCCGAGCCGCGGTGGTCTTACCGCAACCCGAGGGGCCGTGAAGTGCCAGACATTCGCCCGGCTGCAACGAGAGCGAGTAACGCTGCAGAACTTCGGTGTTGCGGTACCCCGCCGAGACGGCGTCCAGGATCAACCGGGCGTCGGCCCGGGTCGGGCGGCAATCAGCGCTGTCGGCGCGTGTCTGCGGGATCCGCGGGGCGGCGACCGGCAGGATCGCGGCGTCACCGGTCTCGAGCACCCGGCCGCCGCCCATGACGATCACACGCTGGGCGACCGCGCGGACCGCGTCCAGGTCGTGGGTGACGAGCACGATCGTCAGGCCCTGCCGGGCAAGTCGGGTGATCTCGTCGAGGACCGCCGTGCGACGAGCCGGGTCCTGCCCGGTAGTGGGTTCGTCGAGGATCAGGCATGTCGGGTCGGTCAGCAGAGCCTGGGCGATGACCAGTCGTTGTTGCTGTCCGCCCGACAGTTGATGCGGGTAACGGCGCAGCATGCCCGGATCATCGGCGAATCCTGCACGTTCGAGTGCGTCGGCCACGGTCACCGGATGCCCGTGCCGTCGGCCGGCACGAGCGATGTCGTCGAGCACGGTACCGATCCGCAGGGCCGGGTTCAGCGCCGAGGAGGGGTGCTGGGGCACATACCCGAACCGTGCCCCGCCCGTGTCCAGGGCGGTCGTGGTCACTTCGACCCCCGGGCGGCGCTCGCCCATCAAGGCCAGCGCGGTAGTGGTCTTGCCGCTCCCGGAGGCCCCGACGAGCGCGGTGACCACCCCGGCGGGAATGTCCAGGTCGACGCCTTCGACCAGGAGCCGATCCCGTGTCCGTGCGGTCAGACCGCGCACTCGGATGGTGCCGCTGGGCACAGCGGCGGCCGGGGCCGCCGGGATTACCTCGGTCATCGCCACTTCCTCGTCGACACCTCGCGTGTTACCGCGCGAGCGCCGGAGTCGAACAGCAGATTCACACCCATCGCCAAGGCGATGATCAGGGCCGCGGGCAGGACGACACCCCACGGGACCAGGGCGAGGCCCGCGCGGTTGCGGTCGATCATCACGGCCCAGTCGGTGCCGGCGGAGTCCGCGCTCACCCCCAGGAAGCTGGCCGAGGCAACCAGGTAGATCGCCCCGACGAACCGCAGTCCTGCGTCTGCCGCGAGGACCGGGAGCAGCGATCGTCCCAGATAGCCGAGGTGCCGGCGCCACCAGGTTTCGTGTTGCAGCAGCAGCGCCTCCATGGCCGGGGTGTGCGCGGCGTGCAGCGCCGATGCCCGCACCAGACGCGCCGCATCCGGGAACAGCAGCACCGCCACGGTGACTGTCAGAACGACCAGGTCGGCGTCGGTGAGCGCAACGGCCAGCAGCAGCACCATGATCGACGGCAGCGACAGCAGCAGGTCCAGGGGGCGCATCAGCATCTCGTCGACGATCCGTACCCGAGCGGTCGCGGCAGCTGCCCCCCACGGCACGGCGAGCAGGTAGGTCAGGGCCACGGATGCCGCGGCCACCAGCACCAGCGAGCGCCCCCCGAGCAGGACCTGCGTGAGCAGGTCGCGCCCCTCGGAGTCGGTTCCCACGAGCCACTGGTCCCCGTAGGTGAACGCCGGGCCACGGGCACCGGGTTCGGTGAACAGGGGCCCCAGCAGCGCGACCGCGAGCGGGACCGCGGTCAGGGCAGCCCCGACGCGCACCCGGGACCGCCCACCCGCACGCTCGAGAAGCGTGGAGCCGGTCACGATGCCAGTCCGGCCGTGGGGTTGAGCTGGAACGCCGCGATGTCCGCGACCGTGTTCACCGCCACCGTGATCACCGCGAACACCGTCACCAATCCCATCAACAGCGGAATGTCGCGGCTGCTGACCGCGCTGACCAGCAACTGCCCGAGACCGCCGAGCGCGAACACCGCCTCGACGACCACGACCCCGCCGAGCAGCCAATCGGCGACCCGCGCGAGATGCTGTGCCGCCGGGGTGAGCGAGCCCGGCAGGGCATGCCGCCAGATCACCCGGCGCACGGGCACACCGAGGCGACGGGTGTGCCGGATGTATTCGGTGTCGAGGGTGGTAATCAGCGACGAGCGCACCAACCGCGACAGCGAGCACACCGGGCGGATCACCAGCACCAGTACGGGCAGCACCCACAGCTCCGGTTGCATCAGCAACGGACCGCCGGCGCCGACCGCGGTGGGCGCGAACCATCCCAGCCCGACCGCGAACACTGCCACCAGCACGATCGCCAACGCGAATTCCGGTGCCGCGTAGAACGCTACGGTCAGGGCGGTGACGGCCCGGTCGATCCGGTGGCCGCGGCGCACCGCGGCGACCACTCCGAGGAGCAGTGCCAGCGGGACGAGCACCACGAACGCCAGAGCGGCGAGGGTCAGCGTCGGCGCCAGCGCCGAGCCCAGCATCGCGGTGACCGGGCGACCGGATACCACGGAGGTGCCCAGGTCGCCGCCGAGCAGACCGGTCAGCCAGTCCCCGAACTGCACGGACAGCGGCCGGTCCAGCCCGAGGAGCTCGCGTAGCTGCGCAATCCGCCTCGGATCTGCGTCATCGCCCGCGATCACCACCGCAGCGTCCCCCGGCAGCGCGGAGGCGATCGAGAAGACGACGACGAGTACGCCCAGCACCTGGGCCAGTCCCACCGTGAGGCGGGTACCGGCGTAGCGGGCGAGCATCACGAAAGCCAGGCCCTGTCGAAGCGGGCGTACCCGAGGGTGTTGCTGGGCGCGTTCTCGGCCATCCCCGCCAGGTGCGGCGCCATCCCGTGCAGGCCGTCGGAGAAGCCCCACACCAGCAGACCTCCCTCGCTGTGGAGCTGCGACTGCATCTGCTGATATGCGCGGGCCCGGATGTTCTCGTCGGTGGTTTCGCTGGCGGTGGCGAACAATGCGTCGAACTCGGGGCGGCGCCACTGGGTGTAGTTCTTCGCCGAGGTCGACAGCATCCGCTGCGCGAAGTGGGTTTCGATGGGCATGGCCCCGGAACGGAAACTCGACAACACACCCTCGTCGAGGGTGTGTGTCCAATAGGTCGATCCCTCCGTCACCTTGACGTCGATGCGCAGTCCGGCGCGACCGGCCTGTTCGGCGAGGATGTTCGCGGCCTCGACGAATCCATTGGTGGCGCCGGTGGTCTGCAGTTCGATGGTGGTGTTCCGGGCGCCGGCCTTGCGGATCAGGGCCTCGGCCTCGTCCAGGTCCATGGTGCGCTGCGGCAGGTCGGCGGCGTAGTACTTGAAGTCCTTGCCGAACAGGTCGTTGCCGACCACACCGGTGCTCCCCAGCACGGTGGTGACCAGCTCGTCGCGATCGACGAGGGCGAACATCGCCCGCCGCAGATCCACGTTGTCGAAGGGTGGCCGGTCCACCTTCATCGCGAACGCCGACATCGCGCTGCGCGGGGACCGCAGGATCTGCATCCGGGCATCGGTTTCGTAGGTGCGCGCCGAGGTGACACCGAGGTCGTCGGCGTAGTCGACCTGCCCCCCGAGCAGGGCGTTGATCCGTGCGGTCTCGTCCGGAGCGGTGAGGATCTCGAGTTCGTCCACGTGAGGGGCGCCGTCCCAGTAGTCGGGGAATCGCGCGGTGACGAGCGAGCGACCCGGTTCGAACGAGACGAACGTGAACGGCCCGGAGCCGATCGGACGGCTGAAGTCGGTGGTGCCCTCCGGGATGATGTAGGCGCCGAACGCGGCCAGCACGTTCGCCAGTTCCCCGCACGGGCGGGCGCAGACGAATTCGATCATGTGGTCGTCGAGAGCTCGGGAGCGCGCGATGTCGATCACCTCGAGAGAGGCCCGCGGGCGCAGTGCGTTCGTCGGGTCCAGGATCCGCTGGTAGGAGTACAGCACGTCGGCGGCGCGCACCGGCCGGCCGTCGTGGAAGACCGCCGGGCGCAGCTCCACCGTCCAGGTGGTCGCGTCGGCGTTCGGATGCCAGGCGGTGGCGAGCCGCGGTACCGGACCGAGGTCGTCGCCGTATTCGACGAGCTTGTCGTAGAGCGCGTTCGCGCGGGCGACGTCGGCGTACAGGTTGGTCTTGTGCGGGTCCAACACCTCCTGTGCGCCGCCGCCGGCGAACACCGCTCGCAGTCGGCCGCCGTCCCGGGGCGCGGCGGTGGCCGCGGGGGCGGTCTCGCCGCTCGTGCTGCATGCGCCGAGCAGTACGGCGCCGGCGGCGGCGCCGAGTCCGAGGAACGAGCGCCGGCTCAGGTGCGGAAGCGGTGGCAGGGGAATCGGATTCATCGGGGTATCTCCTCGGGCAGTGGATCGAGCGGGTCGGGGTGGAGCGTGGGGGTGAATCAGACGGCCTCGGCGATCACGTGCAGCCGGTCGCCGCAGAGAGCAGTGCCGCCGAGATCGGTTCCTCGTCCCGGCCAGCCGGTCTCGGTGCGGGGTCCGGGCGTGTCGAACAGTGCCCGAACCACGAATCCGGCGCGCTGCAGGTGGCCGGTCAGCTCCAGCGGAAACAGCAGCCGCCACGCCGAGGTTTGGACGAGGGGCTCGGTGCACTCGGGGATCTGCCACTGCCGGCGGCGGCGTAGCAGCTGTGCGGCGTGGTCGATCCACAGGGTGGTCTCCGCCCGCCAGGTGTGACCGTGCCAGGAGAAGGCCGAGTGGGTGGGGCCGTCGAGGAGTTCGGGGTTGCCGAGGAAGAAGGCGCCGTTGCGCATTTCGGCGATCAGCAACCCACCGGGACGTAGGTGCCTGCGGCAGCAGCGCAGGCACGATTCCAGCTCGGCGTCGGTGTGGCAGTACAGCAGGGCACTGTCGAGGCAGACGATGGCGTCGACGCTCGCGTCGACCTCGAAGGTGCGCAGGTCGCCGACCGCGGCTCTCACGCCGGGATACTGTTGTTGCGCGTATCGCACCATCGCCGGGGATTGGTCGATGCCCAGGCAACGGTATCCCCGCCGGGCCAGGTATCCCAGGTCGCGGCCGGTGCCGCAGCCCAGGTCCAGCACCGTCGCCGGGTGTGTCCGCGGCGCCGCGTCGTCGGAGGTCAGGTAGGTCGCGAGAATGTCGTCGACGAACCGGGCGGCACTGTGGTCGGGGTCGGGGAATCGTGCCTCGTACAGAGCGGGGTTGTCCGTCAACAGGTTCCGAGCCCCTGCAGCCGTGGTCATGTCCGCGCTCCGGCCTGGTCGGCGAGCAGGCCGCGGCGGTGCAACAGCCAGATCCCGGTGGCCGAACCCCACGCAAGGGCGACGCACACCAGCGCACCGGGCCACCCGTTGCCCAGGTCGAGGCCGTACCCGATCAACGCATTGCCGCCGGCGGCGGCCACCCCGGAGACCAGGTAGAACATCCCGAACAGAGTTCCGGAGATGTTCGACGCCCCGTATGCCGGGATCAGTTCCATCACGAACGGCTGCGCGATCAGGATGCCCGCTTCGAGGATCAGGGCGGAAAGCAACAACGGCGCCAGCGTCAGCCCGATCCGTCCCGCGCCGTGGGAGGGTTCGCCCCACAGGACCGGCAGTGCCACCACGAACGCGGCGCCCATCAACATCAGCCCCGCCGTGATGGCCGTGCCCCGGCTGGTGTGGCGATCGAACCATCGGGTCAGCCGCACCTGGGCGAGCAGACCGAAGACGGTGGTGGACAGGAACAGCACCGCCACTGCCCCACTCCAGTCGGTGATCCGCCCGGCCAGCACCGGATACACCAGGTACATCTGCGTCTGCAGGGCGAACATCCCGAGCATGGTCACGGTGAACAGCACGAACCGGCGGTCGGCCAGCACCGCACCCCAGCCGCGGAGCACCGTCGTCTCGGCGCGGTCCACCGGGTGGGAGGGCAGAAACCGCAACTGCGCCAGGGTGAGGGCGGCGAAGACGGCCGCCGCGGCGACGGCGACGGTACGGAAGTCCACCGTCAGCAGCGCGCTGCCGATCAGCGGTCCGGACAGTGCCCCCGCCTGTGCGAAGACGTTGAAGACCGCGAACGCCTCCGCCCGGCGCCGGGGTTCGGCGACCGCGATGTAGGAGCGCACGGCCGGATTGAACAGAGCCCCAGCCAATCCCGACAGAACTGAGGCGAGAAGCAGCAGCGGCACGCTGGTGCCCACAGCGAACACTGCGAAGCCCACCGACCGCAGGGCACAGCCGGCGATGATGACCCGATGGGGTCCGAGCCGGTCGGCAGCGGTCCCCCCAATCAGGAACAAGCCCTGCTGGCTGAGGGTACGCACCCCGAGGACCAGGCCGGTGATCGTCAGGGACAGACCCAGGTTCCCGGTCAGATGCATGGACAGGTACGGCACCAGCATGTAGAAGCCGGTGTTGACGCCGTACTGGTTGAGCACCAGCAGTTGTACCGAGCGGGGGAAGCTGCGCAGCAGAGCGAATGTCCCTGCCGGGGAGTCGGTGCCGGTCATCGCGTTTCCTCGTTGTCGGGTCGGTACACGCCGAGTCCGGGCAGGCCGCTCGGGCGCAGCTTTCCGTCTTCACCCCCGAGGCCGGCCCACGGGTCTCGGGCGAGCAGCAGGTGCCCGTCCAGGTCGCACCATCGGGCCAGGGACGCCAGCTGCGCCGCGGGGGCGATACCCAGCGAGCTGCACACCAGGCAGCCGAGCATCACCTCCATTCCGCGCGCGCCGGCCGCCGCGGCCAGTGCGTGGGCGCGGTAGATGCCGCCGCACTTGGCGAGTTTGATGTTCACCACGTCCGCGAGGCCGGTCAGCTCGTCCAGGTCCGCCAGGCCGTGGACGGCCTCGTCCGCGACGAGCGGAAGATCGGTGCGGCTGCGCAGCTCCCGCATTCCGTCGCGGTCGTGCACCGGCAGCGGTTGTTCGAGCGCGACGATCGGCAGACCACCGCTGTCGGCGAGCACCGACAGGGCGGTGGCCGCGGTCCACGCTTCGTTCGGGTCGACGATCAGATCCACGCCTGGAGCGGCAGCGGCGATGGCGGCCAGCCGCCGTACCGATTCGGTCGGGTCGGCGTCGGTCTTGACCTTCAGCAGAGCGAACCCACGCCCGGACAACTCGGCGGCCTCGGCGGCCATGTCCTGGGGCGCACCGATTCCGAGGGTGCGGGAGATCGGGATCTCGGCGGGCAGCGGCAACCCGAGGTGCGCAGCGACCGTCTGCCTGTTCACACGTGCCCGGTAGTCGGCGACGGCGGACCACACGGCGCCGGCAACCGCCGGGTGCACCTGTGCCGGAATCGTTTCGGGGATCCCTCGGGCACCGCAGTACGCCGCGACTGCCCGCAGCTGGGTCTCGATGTGGTGCACGTCCAGGCCCGCGAACACGGAGGTGACGACCTCGCCGCGGCCGCACGATCCCGTTTCGGGATCGGTCACGGTGACCGTGACCGCCTGGCGGGACGACATCACCGCCCGGCTGATCCGGAACGGCCGGGCCAGGGCGAGGGTGCTCACCGACCAGGTCAGGCTCATCGCGCCGTCTCCATCCGGTCCCTCGCCGACGGGTGCGGGGCCCGCACGGATTCGCACCGCGTCCAGCACTCCGCCGGGTCACCGCACTCGGCGATCTCGTGCGGATGTGTTCGCGGCGGAGCGAGCAGGCCGTGCCGAGCGCACCAGTCGTCGTCGAAGATGGTGCGCAGGTAGCGGTCGGGGCCGTCCGGAAAGACGGTGACCACCGGGCCCGGCCAGCGGGTGGCCGCCCACCCGGCCACCGTGGCCACCGCACCCGTCGACCAGCCGCCGGTGTGGAACCCGTCCCGCGCCAGGCTGCGGCAGGCGTGCACGGCCTCGCGCGGGCCGACCCAGTGCACCTCGTCGAACATCTCGTATCGCACATTGCCCGGATGCACGCTGCTGCCCAGTCCCCTCATGACCCGGCAGGCGGCAGGCTGTCCGAAGATCGTCGACCCCACCGCATCGACCCCGATGATCCGCAGGTCCGGCCACACCTGCCGCAACCGCAGACCCACTCCGCTGCTGTGGCCGCCGGTGCCCACACTGCACACAAGCACCTCGGCCCGCTCGATACCCTGTGCGGCCAGGCCCGCGACGATCTCGTCGGCGAGCCCGTGGTAGCCCACGGCGTTGTCGGGATTGTCGTACTGGTTGGGCCAGTACGCATCCGGGTCGGCGGCAAGAATTTGGTGCAGGACGTCGAGCCTGGCCTGCTGCCACCCGCCCTCCGGGTGCGGACGGCCCACGATCTCCAAGGTGGCACCCAGCGCGCACAGCAGATTGCGCATGGCGGGTTCGAGCTCGCAGTCCACCACCAGGGTGACGGGGTGGCCGAGTGGCTGTGCCACGTATGCCAGCCCGACCCCCAAAGTGCCGCTGGTGGATTCGACGATCCGCGCGCCGTCACGCAGTTCCCCGCGTCGCCGGGCACCGGCCAGCATCGACAGGGCCGACCGCGCCTTGAGCCCACCGAAGCCGAGCGACTCGATCTTCGCGAAGTAGCCCGGATGCGGGTTCGGCACCGGGGTGAGGATGCGCACGAGTGGGCTGTTCCCCACCCGCGCCGGCGAATCGATCACGGTCATCGTGCACGCGACCCGTGGTACAGGTAGATCGGGCCGGCGTCCCCGGTCAGCCAGAAGAACGGGTACGGCTCGGCGGAGAGTGCGTCGATGCCGCGTCCGAGCAACTCCCGGGCGACCGCGGCGCCACTCTGGGCGAACATCGTGACCGGAAGCCGCCGGCCGGACCCTGCCACCCGCGCGAACAAGGTGTCGACGGTGCCGTTGCCCAGCATCATTCCGCTGGCCAGCACCGCATCACACTCGTCGAGATGCTCGGCGAAGTCGGTAACGATCGGCTCACCCCACTCGGTGGTGCCGCCCTTCAGATCACACGGCACGTACCGCAGCCCGCGCTCGCGCAAGCTGACGAGCAGCGAGTTGACCACTCCGATCACCAGCACCCGCCCGTCGGGTGGTGCGTCGACCAGCCCGGTCACGTGATGCGCCCGGGCCAGCGAGCGCTGCAGCGAATCCCCGGAATCCAGCTGCACCGTCACTGCGCGGGGCTCACCCGAGTGCGGGCGCTGGTGCGTCAGGTAAGCGTCGAGTGCGGCGATCTGCACGGCGATCTCGGCATGGTGCAGCAGATCGGCCACCGCCACCCCTGCGCACGCGTGCACGATCTCCGGATCCACCGAGCCCGGCTCGACCGCGCACGAGCCCGTCGCAGCCCCCACCCGCAGCGAGATCACCTGGTTGCGGTAGCCGCCACTGCGCCCGCCGTGCTGTACTCCCTGTGACGTGGTGAACGCAACCGACACCACCACGTCGCGCGCGGGACGCCGGGCAGGGTCGGTGCGGTAGCGCTCGAGAAGCGCAGCCAGGCGACCGTTCGTCACGGTACCGATCGCTGAGGTGGCGGTCATGACGCCGGCTCCTCGCCGTATGTGGCGGAGATCGACGACAACAGGCGCTCCGCCAGCGGGCGGGCCCCGGACCGCTCCGGCGAGATGACGACGACGCTGCCCAGGTAGCTGTTGTTGTCCATTCCCGGCGTGGTTCGGTGACCGGGCCCCTTGAACGCCGCCGAGACCACCGACGGATCGGCTGCGACGGTGTCCACTCCCTCGATTCCGGTGACAACACCCGCCCTCGTCGGCACCAGCATGCTCACGGCTGCGCTCGAGGGCCGTCCGCCGTCACGGTCCTCGTCCGGGACCGTCGGGACGATCGGCTCGCGTCCCAGTGCGAGCTCGACCGCCACCCGCGGCAGGTCGACTCCGCTCACATGCCGGATCAGCTCGGTGATCTGATTGCCGGCCGGCCGTGGATTGATCTCGATGATCCGCGGCCCGGCGGCGGTCAGGCGTAGTTCGGTGTGCACCACACCGTGATCGAGACCCACCGCATCGATCGCCTCCTCCGCGGCGGCCACCACTCTCGCGCGGTCCCCCTCAGCCAGGTCGGCCGGGAACATGTGCCCGGTCTCCACGAAACCCGACGCCCCACCCAAGCTCTTGTCGGTCACGCCGACCGTGTGGACCTTGCCGCGCGAAATCCAGCTCTCCACACTGAATTCCGGGCCGGTGAGGAACTCCTCGAGCAACACCGTCGAGTTCCGCCGCTGCCCGCGCGCATTGATCTCGAACCCCCGCAGCGCGTGCACCGCCGACTCGACATCCAGCCAACTGTCCGCGCGTCGCACGAACATTCCCGCACACAGATCGGTGGGTTTGACCACCAAGGGGAATCCCACCGACTCGGCCGCGGTACGGAGCCGGATCGTGTCGTCGACCGACGCGGTGGTGTGCCGCGGCCCCGGGACACCGACGCAATCCAACACCGCCCGGGTGCGCGCCTTGTCGCAGGCGGTCTCGATCGCCTCGGGTGTCGGACCGGGAAGTCCGAGTGCGGAGGCAATTCGCGCGGCGGTCGGCAGGTAGTAGTCGCAGCTGGTGAGGACGCCGTCGATCCTTGCCTCGGCATCGATCCGCCGCGCCGCCTCGAGTGCGGCAGCCGGATCGTTGGTCTCGGCAGTCGCTACCGCGCGACCGAGACGCAGCGGATGCGGGGAACCGTCCGGCAGGGTGTCCGGGTAGTGCTCCGGCCGTCGGGTCAGGAACGTGAACTCGACTCCCAGGTCGGCAATCGCTCTCGGCAGCAACGTTCCCATTGCGCCGACCCAGCTCTCCACCAGCAGTAGGTGTGCCACACGTGGCCTTCCGCTCGCATCTCCCGCAATACCCAGCGCCACAGAAGCTACTGATAATCGTTATCGTTAGCAAGACCGGTGTGTCGAAGATTGCAAGCCTGGTGAGAACAGTTGCCCAGGAAAGGTCCGGCAGCTCGTGCCGGTCAGCCGATCGAGCCGGGGCTCGATACCAGGCCGGCCGGCGACCCCGGCGACGCCGGGAAAGCCCGGAACAGCGGTGCGAACGAGATCGTGACGAACGACTGGCGGGCTGCTCACTCCGCCGGGTCATGGACCCCTTCCCCGCCCGAGGAAGTCGCACGGGAGATCTCGGTACGGACCGCCAGGACGGCGTCCCGATGCGCGGCATCGGTGGCGACGTTGCAGCCGAGCGCGAGATCCTCGAGGAGAAGACCTCGATGGGCCGCGAGGATGCGCGAGGCGACGGACCGGGCCGCGCCCGGTGACGCGCCCGCGGCCTCGATCGCCGCGGCCATGGGGTCGACCCATTCCGTCACCACCGGGACGAGGAATGTCTGCTGCAGCTCGGGATCCCGCGTCGCCGCGGCATAGATCTCGAAGAACATGGCGGTTCGCCGGCGCCCATCCGGCGTGTGCGCTTCCGCCCACGCCATCTCGAGCCCCTGCGAGATCACGGCGGTCACGTGGGCGGCGGTCGCCGACGGCGACGACTCGTCGGCCGAGAGATCGCGGATCCGCAGGAGCAGATCCCGCGACGCGGTCAGATGGGTCACCAGGGTGCGGTCGACGATCTCGACGATCAGGTTCTCACGACTGCCGAAGTGGTGGAGGAGATTTCGGGTCGACGTTTCGAGCCGATCGGCCAGCGGGCGGAGGGTGAGACCGAACAGCCCCTGCTCCTCGGCGTAGGCGCAGCAGCCCTCGAGGAGTGCGCGCCGACGCTCGACATCCTTGTGGCGACCCATGCCCGCGAGTTTATACTCCACTTGTTTCATGAATCAAACGTGGAAGGAATAGTGGTGATGCAGGCACCGTCCCGCGACGACGTCCTCGGATCGTTCGTCAACAGCTCGCGCAGCAAGATCAGGACGGTGACGTTCCCGCCCGACTTCGACACCGTGCGCTGGGCGGAACTCGACTTCTTCGGCTGGACGGACCCCCGAGCCCCGCTTCGCGCGTATCTGATTGCCCAGCACGCCGGGCAGGTGGTCGGAATCGAGTTGCGACAGGCCGAGACCGACAGCTCCCGGCCGCGCAGCACGATGTGCACCATCTGCCACGCCGTTCACCGCATCGGCGGAACGGCGCTGTTCACGGCACGCAAGGCCGGCGCCGGCGGCAAGGCCGGAAACAGCATCGGAACCTACATGTGCAGCAACTTCGCGTGCTCACTGTATGTGCGAGAGCTGCTGCCACTGCCCGGCAATCAGCCCGATCGAGCACTGCCCACCGAGACTCGGATCCGCCACCTCGAGACTCGACTCGGTGGCTTCATCGGGCGGGTGCTCGACGAGCAGGACCCATAACCCGCTGTCCACTACCCGAGCGGCGCCATCACCCGAGCGCCTTTACGCGAAGGACCACAGTCCCAGACTGTCGCGCAACGTGGTGCCCGGGTACGTGGCGCGAAACAGGCCGCGGCGCTGCAGTTCCGGGACGACGAGGTCGACGAAGTCGTCCAGCGAATCCGGATACGCCGGACACATCAGGTTGAATCCGTCGCAGGCGCCGGCAACGAACCACTCCTCGACGAGTGTGTGAGATCGTCGACGACTTCCGCGTTCGTGATGGCCGCAGACGGCAGGGGCCATGGTGCGGCTCACACTCCTGACGGTAGGCTGAACGGTGTGAGTAGGGCCAGTTCGGCGCGCCAACGGTTGCTCGCTTTCGGTTCCGGTGAAGACTTGTCGCGACGCGCCCGATTGTTGAGCGACGTCCACGACGCGGTGATGTCCGGTCGGACGCCGCCGGTGCCTCCGCGTGACGTTGTCGCCCGGTCGTGGTCGCGTCTTCGGGCAGACGGTGTCAGTCCCGCCCGGTGTGAGGACGTCGTACTCGCGGACGTCTCCGAACTCGAAGCTCGCCGTGCACGAAGTGCCCTGAGGTCGGTTCTGCCCGAGCTACGCGGCGCCTTGACCGAGGTGGCGAGCGACGCGAACTTCATCGTGGTCGTCGCCGACTCGGACGGGGTGGTGCTGTGGCGAGAGGGTGCACGCGACGTGCAGAGGGAAGCTGACGTCCTCGGATTCGTGGAAGGCGCCCGCTGGTCGGAGAAGTCGGTAGGCACCAATTCTGTCGGCACGTCGCTGGTCGAGGACGCTCCGGTACAGCTCTTCTCGGCCGAACACTATGCGCGGTCCCACTACGGCTGGTCGTGTACGGGGTCACCGGTCCACGATCCACGCTCCGGCGAGGTACTCGGCGTACTGGATCTCAGCGGGTCGGCGATGTCGGTGCATCCGGCCACCGTGGCCCTCGTGCAGACGGCTGTGCGGTTGGCTGAGTCGATGCTCTGGCGCGAGCATGCCGCCCACCTCGAAAGGCTCCGTACTGACGCGGCGCCGGTTCTCGCAAGGACGTGCGGGCCTGCTGTCGTCGTGGACGGTCACGGCTGGGTCGTGGCAGCCAGCGGCATCGGCGTTCCCGAACGACTGGCATCACCGGAGGCCGACCGACCGCTGCTCGTGCCCGGTCTCGGACTTTGCGTACCCGAACCGCTCGGTGACGCATGGTTGGTGCGCCGCCGCACGGAACGGACGGCCATCGAACTCGAACTCGACCTGGGGGCGGCCCCTCGGGCGACGGTGCGGGGGGAGATGGAACGGACGCGTGCCCTGTCACCGCGGCACGCGCAGATTCTGAGGGTATTGGCACGTACCCGATCGGCCGGTATCGATGCCGCGTCGTTGAGCGAGGCCCTGTTCGGCGACCGGGACCACATCGTTGCCGTCCGCGCCGAGGTCTCCCGGCTGCGCAAGAGCCTCGGCCCAGTGCTGACGCCCCAGCCGTACCGGTTCGCGGACGGTGTCGAAGTCCGTGTGATCAGGTGACATTCCGCCTGCGAACATCTCGCTCCGAACCCCGCCGCCTCCGTGTCGACGAATCCGGGGGCACGCGTGCCCTGCTCCCGGGGCTCACACCGCGGCGGACCGGGATCCTCTCCGAACCTGGTCGCTCCGATTCGGCGCGGCGCGCGGCGCAGGGGTGCGCGCAGCGACGAAGTTGCGCAGGTCCGCACGTAGCCGGGGGTGCAGTCGTAAGGCGACAGGGCTGTCGAGGATCTCACCCAACCGGATCAGATAATCGGCTGGGGTCATACCGAATTCGACCAGAAGGTCGCCGGGACTTCCGCCCCCGTACGGCAGCCCGCGACGGGCGAATTCGATGATGCGGTTGTCTTCGATAGCGGAACTCATGTGGTCAATCTCCTGACGGGTGCGCTTCGGCGAGATGGCTGAGGGGAGCCGCGAGTTCACGGCGGTGGTGAGCCATGGCGTCGGCGTAGAGGCGGCCGGCGCGGTACGAGGAACGCACGAGCGGCCCCGCCAGGACGCCGGCGAAACCGACCTCCTCGGCGGCCTTCGAGTACTCGACGAATTCTTCCGGCTCGACCCACCGCTCTACCGGGTGGTGCCGCGGCGAGGGACGCAGATACTGGGTGATGGTGAGGATGTCGCAGCCGGCATCGTGCAGGTCGATCATCGCCTGCTGCACTTCCTGTGGGGTCTCCCCCATACCGAGGATCAGGTTCGACTTGGTGATCAGGCCGAAGTCGCGGGCCGCGGCGAGCACACCGAGCGAGCGTTCGTAGCGAAACGCGGGGCGGATCTGCTTGAAGATCCGCGGCACGGTCTCGAGGTTGTGGGCGAGCACCTCGGGCCGGGAGTCGAACACCTCGGCCAGCAGGTCGGGCCTTCCGCTGAAGTCGGGGACGAGATTCTCGACGCCGGTCCCGGGGTTGAGGGCGTGGATCTGTCGGACGGTTTCGGCGTAGAGCCAGGCGCCGCCGTCGGGCAGGTCGTCGCGGGCAACCCCGGTGATGGTGGAGTACCGAAGTCCCATCGCGTGCACGGACTCGGCGACGCGGCGGGGCTCGTCCCGGTCGAGGTCGGTGGGTTTGCCGGTGTCGATCTGGCAGAAGTCGCAGCGGCGCGTGCACTGCCGACCGCCGATCAGGAACGTGGCTTCGCGGTCTTCCCAGCATTCGAAGATGTTGGGGCAGCCGGCTTCCGCACACACCGTGTGCAGTCCTTCGCGTTCGACCAGGCTCTCGAGTTCGGCGTACGCAGGACTCGTCTTGACGCGGGTCTTGATCCAGTTCGGCTTGCGTTCGATGGGGGTTTGCGCATTGCGGACCTCCAGTCGAAGCAATCTGCGGCCCGACGGAACCGGCCCCTCGGGTGATGTTCCAGGTATGGGATTCACGTTTTGTTCGATTCCTGGGCGTGAGTTCCCGCCGAACCACGGTCCCACCCGGGTCCGCGGTTCGGCGGGACTTGCTACATGTTGATCGGACGGCCCAGTGCGGCCAGAACCGATTCGTGCATCGCCTCCGATAGTGTCGGGTGCGCGAAGACGACCTCGGCGAGATCGTCGGCGGTCGCCTCCAGGGATCGAGCGATGCCGAATCCCTGAATCTGCTCGGTGACATCCGGGCCGACCATGTGGGCACCGAGGAGTTCGCCGCTGTCGGCGTCGAAGATCGTCTTCACGAAGCCGTCGGCTTCGCCGATCGCGCGCGCCTTTCCGGACGCCTGCAGATCGAACTGCCCGATCTGCAGGCGACGGCCGGTCGCACGCGCTCGTTCTTCGGTGAGACCGAGGCTGGCGACCTGCGGCCTCGCGTAGGTACAGCCCGGAACGTAGTCGCGGTCCAACGGCCGGACGTGATCCGCACCGGCGAGCTTGTCCACACACAGCACGGCTTCGTGGCTGGCCTTGTGGGCGAGGCAGGGTGCGCCCGCCACGTCACCGATCGCGTACACGCCGAATGCGGTAGTGCGACACCACTGGTCGGTGGTGACGAATCCGCGATCGACTTCGACACCGAGTTCCTCGAGGCCGAGACTCTCGACGTTGCCCTGGATTCCGGCCGCAACGAGAACTCTGTCCACGGTCGCTTCATCGATCGTTCCGTCGGCCGACCGGACGGCCACGGTGACGGCATCCGTGCCGACCGTCAGTTCGGACACCGAGGCGCCGGTGTGAATCCCGATGCCTCGCTTCTCGAACTGCCGCCGTACATGGCCTGCGACGGCAGCATCCTCGACCGGCATGATCTGCGGGGCCAATTCGACGAGGGTGACGTCAGTCCCGAGATCGTTGTACAGACTCGCGAATTCGACGCCGATGGCACCGGATCCGATGACCAGCAATGACTTCGGCAGCTCCGACGGGACCAAAGCATCGAAGTATGTCCAGACCCGGTCGCCGTCAGGCACGACACCGGGAACCGAACGCGGCCGGGCTCCGGTGGCCAGGATGACGTGGTCGGCCCGATACTCGGACACCGACTCGTCCGCGGCCGTCACTGCGACGACTCCCTTGTCGAGCAGCCGCGCCGACCCCCGGACGACGTCGATGCCGTTCTTCTTCATCAGGTAGCCGATGCCGTCGGACAGTCGCCCCGACACCGACCGGCTGAACTCGACGAGGCGTGCCATGTCGAATTCCACACCACTCGCACTGAACCCGAGCGGCCGAAGGTTCGCCAGCGTGTGGGCGACATCGGCACCGTGCAGCAACGCTTTGGTAGGGATGCACCCCCAGTTCAGGCAGATCCCGCCGAGCCGGTCCCGCTCGACGACGGCGGTGCGCAGACCGTGCTGCGCGGCACGGATTGCGGCGACATAGCCACCCGGCCCGCTGCCGACGACGAGGACGTCGTATTTCTCTGTCATGGTGTACCTCTCAGACCAGCATCAGCGCGGGTGACTCGACGAAACGCCGGAGTTCTCGCAGGAAGGTCGCGCCGAGCGCGCCGTCGATCACCCGGTGGTCGCACGAGAGCGTGACGGTGAGCATCGTGCGCGCAACGACCTGACCGTCGACAACGACGGGACGCTCCTGTGCGGCACCGACCGCGAGGATGGCGCCCTGCGGTGGGTTGATGATCGCGTCGAATTCCCGCACACCGAACATGCCGAGATTGGACACCGTGAAGGTGCCGCCCTGGAACTCGTCGACCGCCAGTTTCCCGGTCTTGGCCTTGGTCACCAGTGACTGCACCTCCCCGGAAATCTCGGCGAGAGTCTTGCCGTCGGCGCCGCGCACGATCGGGGTGATCAGACCCGACGGCAGTGCGACAGCCACCGAGATGTCGGCACTTGCATAGCGCAGCACCGACTGTGTCGCCTCGTCGAACTGAACGTTGACATCGGGCACCTTCCGCAGCGCTGCGGCACACGCCTTGACGACGAAATCGTTGACCGACAGCTTGACGGCCGGAACGGTTGCATTGATCTTTGCCCGCAAGGCCAGAAGATCGTCGATCTGCAGGTCCGCGGTGAGCCGGAAGTGCGGGGCGCTGCGTTTCGACTCCTGCAACCGCTGCCCGATCGCCTTGCGCATCGCGGTGAACGGAATCGTCTCGAACTCCGCCTCCGCGACGGGTTCGGGCGCTGCGACGACTTCCGGTTGCAGCCGGAACCGGCGCTCGGCCTCGCGGACGTCGGCCTCACACACCCGGCCGCGTGACCCGGTGGCCCGGCAGTCGTGCAGGTTGATCCCGAGGGATGCGGCCAGACGTCGGGCCACGGGGGTGGCCGGGACGGTGCTGTCGTCCTCGAAGGAACGTCCCGGTATACCTGACCGCGTCGGCGACGGCGGTTGTGCGACGGTTCCACCGGCCGCCCGGATCGTGTCGTGGATGTCGGCAACGGAGATCCGGCCGTCCCGGCCGGTCCCCGTCACACGGGCCAGGTCGATCGACAACTCGTCCGCCAAGCGGTGGGCGTGCGGGGTCGCGAACACGTCACCGTTCGTCCGTCCTCGCAGGGCATCGGGAACGATCGTCGCACCGGGCCGCTGACGGGACCCGGTGGTCGCCCCGGTCACCGGTACCGATTCGTGGGCCGCCGGCGCCGGCGGGCTGCTCTCGAGATCCGGCTGCGCGGGGGCGGGCTGTCCGGCCGGTGAGCGCCCGGACTCGGCCGGGGTCGGCACCTGATCCGCCCCGATGCCGGCGAGGAATTCCTCGATTTCGGCGTCGGAGACTGCAGCCTCGGCCGACACCGCCAGCACCGCACCGACCGGCAACGTCTCCCCCGGCTTGGCGACGACCCGTCGGAGCACCCCGTCGAACGGCGCCTCCAACTGGTTGGCGATCTTGCTGGTCTCGATCTCGCAGATCAGGTCGCCCTTCGAAAAGGACGCTCCCTCCTCGACCAGCCACTCCGCCACGGTGCCTTCCTCCATGGACAGGCCCCACTTCGGAACTTCGATCAATTTGATCTCACTCATGTCAGGCACTCACAACCTTGCGGACGGCGGCCTCGATCCGAGCCGCGTTCGGCAGCCACGCCTGCTCGAGGACCGGGGAGAACGGCACCGGAGTGTGCGGCGGGGTGACCAGTTCGATCGGCGCCTTCAGTGACCCGAAAGCACGCGTCGCGATCAGCGCGGCGACGTCGTGACCGAACCCGCAGCGCGCCGCGGACTCGTCGGCGATCACTACCCGGCCGGTGGACGCCACGGATTCGAGGATGCCCTCCTCGTCGAGCGGCGACACCGTGCGGGGGTCGACGACCTCGACGGAGATCCCCTCGGCGGCCAGCTTGTCCGCGGCGGTGTTGGCGGCGTTCACCATCGCCGACAGCGCGATGATCGTGACGTCCGTGCCTTCACGGGTGTAGTTGGCGACACCGAACGGGATCGTGTACGGCTCGTCCGGAACCTCGCCCTTAACGTCGTAGAGTGTCTTGTGTTCGCAGAACACGACCGGATCGTCGTCGCGAATCGACTGGATCAGCAGGCCTTTGGCGTCGTAGGCGTTCGACGGGGCGACGACCTTGAGGCCGGGAACGGCGGCGAACACGTTGTACGGTGACTGCGAGTGCTGAGCGGCGGCGGAGAATCCGGCGCCGATCATGCCCCGCACCACCAGCGGGGTACGGGCCTTGCCGCCGAACATGTACCGGAACTTCGCCGCCTGGTTGTAGAGCGCGTCGTAGCAGACTCCGAAGAAGTCCATGAACATCAACTCGGCCACCGGCCGCAGCCCGGTCAGAGCAGCGCCGGCTGCCATGCCGATGATCGCGGACTCGGTGATCGGGGTGTCGATGACACGGTCGGAACCGAACTCGGTCCACAGACCCTTCGTCACCCCCAGCACACCGCCGAACGCCTCCACCTTCCCGGACTCGAGTTCCGGATTGGTGCCGGCGTGACCACCGCGCAGGTCCTCACCGATCTGCACGACCGTCGCGTCCCGCTGCATCTCCTGTGCGAGTGCGGCCTTGATCGCTTCGCGATATGTCGTCTTCGACGTGGTCATTTTCGTTCTCTCTCTCAGTACGACACGTAGACGTCGGTCAGCAGGTTCGTCAGCGGCGGGTACTCGGCAGCTCGCGCCTTCGTGACGGCGACGTCGACCCGTTCACGAGCCTCGGCGTCGATCGCATCGAGTTCCTTCGCGGTGACCTTCTTGCCGTCGACCTTCGCGCGGAACTTCACCAGCGGATCCTGGGTCCTGCGGAGTTCGGCGACCTGGTCCGCGGTGCGGTACAGCTGGGCGTCGCCCTCGAAGTGGCCGTGCCAGCGGTGTGCCACCGCCTCGATGGTGGAGGGACCGCCTCCCCTGCGGGCTCGCTCGACCGCCTCGCGCGCTGCCTCGTGGACCTCGAAGAAGTCGGTACCGTCGACGGTGGTGGCGGGCATCCCGAACGACGCGGCCCGCCCAGCGATACTCGGTGTGCCGACCGCATAGTCGCGGCCGGTGGCCTCACCGAATCCGTTGTTCTCGATGACGAAGACGATCGGCAACTCGAGCACGACCGCCATGTTCATGGCCTCGAATACGGTGCCCTGATTGGATCCGCCGTCGCCAGTGAACGAGGCCGCGACACCGCCGTTCCCCAGGGTCTTGGCGCTCAGCGCAGCGCCGATCGCCAGCGACGGGGCACCGCCGACGATCGCGTTCGCGCCGAGCATGCCGACCGACAGGTCGGCGATGTGCATCGATCCGCCCTTGCCGTGGCACAATCCGTCGTTCTTGCCGAAGATTTCGGCCATCATCCCGTCGAGGTCACACCCCTTGGCAATGCAGTGGCCGTGCCCGCGGTGGGTGGAGCCGATGTAGTCGGTGTCGTTCAGGTTCTCGCACACACCGACTGCGATCGCTTCCTGCCCCGAGTACAGGTGGATGAACCCCGGGATGTCGCCGGTCGCGTTCTCCTCGTGCAACCGGTCCTCGAATTCGCGGATCTCCGACATCTTCCGATACGCGCTCAGTAATGCACTCTTGTTCAGCGCCATTGCTCTCCTCTACTTTCTGTCCGAGGGCCGGCCGCACAGGTTCAGGCCCCGAGCGTGACGAGACTTCGGGACGGTTCTCGTCTCACGCCGTGTAACCCAGGCCACGAATGTAGGGAGAGGGGGCGAGCCCACTCAACGTTGCAGCGGATTGCAGCCCGGACCCCGCACGAGCACTCGCGGTGGCAGCCGGGCCGAGCGCCGCACGGAACGCGCGCGGGCTGGGTACCGCGCGCCCGAGAAGCAGGCACGGACTGGCGCCGCGCGAGGAGAGCATCCGACATCCGCTCGGCGCGGGGGTTGCTCCGGGTACTCCCGTCGGCACTTCATGCGCCCTGATCCGGCGGTGTCGGTAGTAAACCGGTGAAGACCGCTGTGTGCCTGGTGAATTCAGTGGTCGGTGGTCAACCGGCGCGTAGTGCCGGCTGCAGCAGCTGCCACATCTGTTCGATCCGGACGACAGGGCCGGTGCCGTCGGCGAGCGCGACGGACACCTCCTCCACCCCGCGGATGGCAGCCGCCGTCACGAAGGCCACTTGGCTGGAATCCAGGTCGTTGCGCAGATCCTGATGTGTCCCAGCCGGGCCATCCGCTCGAACACCGGTGCAGCGGCGGCAGTGAAGTCGTCGAGCACGGCGGCCATGCGCCTGTGGTGCTCGGCCGACACAGCCTCGGCGATCGCATCCTCGGTCGGGTCGACCGCCTGCCCGCCATGCCCTCGTTGTCCCGCTGTTGCACGGGAACATCATTGGTCACCACGAGCGCCTCGGAGGGCTCGGTTGCGACCGATCGGATGCGGTGCGGAACTGAGGCGTCGAACCAGCAGGTGTCACCGATCCGCGGTAATGACACCCGCCCGTCCGAAACCGAATTCGAGTGCACCGGCACGGACAGAAGTCGACTGGGAGTGCCGCGGACCGCGGCATACCGTATCGGCTGTTCCGCCGGCGGCCGCAGCCGATCCTCGACATGTTGGGCGCCGGATCACGCGCGTCGACGGTCTGGGTGCAGTCCGCCGGGGGCGGCGCAGGACGCGCCGACGAACCACTGTCGGCGGGGCCCAGGCCGCGGTCTCGATCAGAGCTGGTGACCGCTGGCGCCGCTGGTCGCTAGAGCCACTGCCCGCTCTGGACCGACAGCAACCGGTCCATCGCGTCCGGGGACCACGTGCTCTCGGGCGGTTCGGGTGCCCTGCGGCCCCGGCGCGGGGCGCCGAGTTCCGGGTAGAGGCTGCGGGAGACCTCCCGGGCGGCATCCACCACGAGGGGCGCGACCCGCTCGAGCTGCGCGGTGCGGGCATCGCCACACAGCGAGATCGCGGCGACCGGACCGTCGTGCCCGCGCACCGCGACGGCGACGCAGGCAACGCCGCGTACGGACTCGCTGCGCTCGAACGACAGACCGCGCCGCTGCCGGATCCGGCTGAGTTCCTGGTGCAGGGTCGCAAGGTCACCGATGGTGTGCTCGGTGCGGCGGGCCAGGCGCCGCTCGTACAGGTCGTCCACGCGTTCGGGCTCGAGCCACGCGAGCATCGCCTTGCCGCCGGCAGTGGTGTACGCCGGTGCCCGGCCGCCGACCCGCGAGGGCAGCGCCGCGGCGAAGCGGCCGCCGACCTTGTCGAGGTAGACGCTCTCGGCGCCGTCGAGGACGGCGAGGTGGACCACCATGCCGGTCTGCATGTGCAGCTCGTGCAGGAGCGGCGCCGCCGACGCCCGGATCTCCCCGTGGCCGCCGTCCCCGCCGCCGAGGCCGAGCGCCCGCCGGCCGAGGCAGTAGCCGAAGGATGCGTGATCGACCCAGTTCAGCTTCACGAGCTGATCGAGGATGCGGTGCACGGTCGAGCGGGGCAGCCGGGTGCGGCAGGCCACCTCCTCCAGCGTCAGCCGCGAGGACCGGCCCTCGAACGCGTCGAGGATGAGTGTCATCCGTTCGACCATCGACGGCGGCACGTCGCGCCGCGGGGCGGAGGTAGCTGTCGGTTCCGTTGCTTCGACGACTGCCATCTGCGGCCTCCCGATACATCTGCTCCCGGGGTGGGAGCGGGAAAACTGAAATGAATTCTGAAAGTGTATCAGCTCACTCTCGCCACCAGTAGTGATCGGCGGCGCGAATCTCCCACCTGCGACCCTGACGCGCCTCGCGTCCACGATCGACCCGGATCCCGCTCATCGGAACGTCGACCGCGACGGAGCGATGCCGTCCGGTACAACGGACCGACACCCTCCCAGTCCCGGCAGCGGAGAGGCTCGCATGCGCATCGGAATCGTCAGCCCCGTCGTGGTCCAGCACCCCGGCGTGCACTCACCGTGGGAACGCGCCGCCGGCGTCGACGACCTCGTCCGGGTGGCCCGGACCGCCGACCGGCTCGGCTTCCACCATCTGACCTGCAGTGAGCACGTCGCCGTGCCGGTGGACATTGCGGACACCCGCGGAGGCACCTACTGGGACCCGCTCGCCACCCTGAGCTATCTCGCCGCCCGGACGCACCGCATCCGGCTCGCCACCCAGGTGCTCGTCCTGGGTTACCACCACCCGCTCGCGATCGCCAAACGCTACGGCACCCTCGACGTCCTCAGCGGCGGCCGGCTGACGCTCGGCCTCGGGGTGGGCAGCCTGCGCGAGGAGTTCGACCTCCTCGGCGCCCCGTTCGACGACCGGGGCGCCCGCGCCGACGACGCCCTGGCCGCGTTGCGCGCCGCGTTGTCCCGACGCCTGCCGGAGTACCACGGGTCCTATTACGAATTCCAGAACCTGCTCGTGGAGCCGCACGCCGTCCAACCCCGCGTCCCGCTGTGGATCGGGGGCCGCACGCTGCGCTCGCTGCGCCGCGCCGTCTCCCACGGCGACGGCTGGGTGCCGTTCGGTCTGCCCCTGCCCGACCTGACCGCGATGCTGGGCCGGGTGGACCTCCCGGCGGGCTTCGACGTCGTCCTCGACACCGGGGCGCCCGTCGACCCGCTGGGCGCGCGCGAGCGCACCGTCCGGTCCCTGGAACGCCGTCGCGAGGCCGGCGCCACCGTCGTGGGGGCGACCGTCGCCGCGACCGGCGTCGAACACTACTGCGAACAACTCGAGTGCCTGCGGGCACTCGGCACCGACCTGGGGCTGGACTTCGCCCCGGCCGAACCGTCCGAACAGGAGACCCGATGACCGACACCGCAGCGACCGACACCGCACAGCTCGTCCAGTCCCTCCTCGCCCGCGTCCAGCTCCTCGAGGACAAGATCGCCGTCCAGGAGATCGTCACCGCCTACGGCCCGGCCGTCGATGCCGGTGACGCCGACGCGGTGGGCGAATTGTGGACCGAGGACGCCGTCTACGACGTCGACATGCGCACCATGAACGGCCGCAGGGAGATCATGGAGATGGTGCGCACGCGGCCGCACCAGGACTACATCCACGAAGGATGCGGACACCTCCTCGACCCTGTGCACATCCGGGTCGAGGGTGACACGGCCGTGGCCACCTGCCATTCGCAGCTGCTGCGTCACGACGAGAACGGCTTCCGCGTCTGGCGCGTAACGGCCAACCGCTTCGAACTCATCAAGAACGACGGTCGGTGGCGGATCCGCAAGCGCACCGCACGGGTCCTCGACGGCCGCGACGAAGCGCGCGAGCTGCTCGCCCGAGCCGGCCGCTGACGTGCCCCGAAGACCGGGAACGGCCGGCCCCGGATGTGGGGCCGGCCGCTTCCGTGTCCGACGGCGTCAGGCGTCGACGGTCGCGTTCTCGAGCGTCGCCTTGGCCCACCGATAGTCCGCCTTCCCCGCCGGTGAGCGCATCACCTCGGGAACCGGCACGATCGTCTTCGGGATCTTGTACCCGGCAATCAGGGTCCGGCAGTGATCGGCCAGTTCCGTGACCGAGGGCGCTTCCACACCGGGACGGAACTGGACGGCCACCGAGACCCGTTCTCCCAGTAGCGGATCCGGAACTCCAGCCACCACCGCATCGAGGACGGCTGGATGGCTCTTGACGGCCTCCTCGACCTCCTCCGCGTAGACCTTCTCGCCGCCGGTGTTGATGCACGCCGAGCCGCGGCCGAGTACCACGATCGAGCCGTCCGGCTCCACGGTGGCCAGGTCGCCGAGCAGGCACATGCGCACGCCGTCGCGCTCGGGGAACGTCGCCGCGGACTTGTCCGGGTCGTTGTAGTAGCCGAGGGGAACGTGGCCGATGCGCGCGAGGTAGCCGATGGTCTCCGAGCCGGGCTCGACCTCGGCCAGATCCGTATCGACCACCCGTAGCGTCGGCGACGGGGAGATCCGGGCACGGCCGTCCGAACCGACGTCGAGGGTGCCGGTCGCGCCTGCCTCCGACGAGCCGAACGAGTTGCGCAGGTAGACGTTCGGCAGCAGCTCCGCCAGTTGCGCGCGCACACTCGCCGACCACAGCGCCCCGCCGGAACCGATGACCAGCAGCGAACTCAGGTCGAACTCCTTGCCGCGTGCGGCCACTGCGTCGGCCAGCGGCCGGCTGATGGCGTCGCCGACCACCATCACGATCGCGATCCGGTGCCGTTCGATCAGGCGTAGCGCCTCCACCGGCTCGAACGACCGCATCAGCACCTGCTTCGCACCCGTGAACAACCCCATCAGCACCGAATACATCGCAGCCCCGTGCATGAGCGGTGCCGTGACGAGATAGGACATCGGGTGCTCGTTTGCCGCGGCGGCCGCGGCGAGATCGGCAGGGCTGCGGTGCGGTTCGCCGTACGGGTTGCCGCCGGCCAGCGCCGCGAAGTAGAAGTCCTCGTGCCGCCACATCACGCCCTTGGGCATGCCCGTCGTGCCGCCGGTGTAGAGGATGTACCGGTCGTCGCCGCTGCGCTCACCGAAATCCCTCTCCGCCGAGGCGCTCTCCGCCGCCTCCGCATACCGCACCACGGTCGCACCCGCACCTGCCGCAGCCTGTTCGAGCGCCGCCGTCTCCGCGCTTCCGACGACGACGATGTGCCGCAGCCGTGAGGTGTGCGGCACGGCCTGCGCCGCGACGTCGGCGAACTCGTCGTCGAGCACGAGTGCCACGAGGTCCGCATCGGTGTAGAGGTGCACGAGCTCGGCACCCACGTAGCGGAAGTTGATGTTCACGGGTACTGCGCGAATCTTCAAACAGCCCAACATGACCTCGAGGAATTCGAGGCTGTTGCGCATGTGCAGGCCCACATGATCACCTGCGGTCACTCCGACGGCCGCGAGGTAATGCGCGACCCGGTTGGCGCGGGCGTCGAACTCGGCGTACGTCCGGGACTCGTCCCCGCAGCTCAGGGCCGTCCGGTCGGGTATCGCATCGACGACGGCCTCGGTGAGGTCGGCCAGGTTCAGAGACATCGCGGGTCCTTCCGGAGTTCGTGGGTGGGCGAGGACGCGCACGCCCACGCGATCGTCGCGTGTGTGCCGCGGATCACAGCAGATTCAGTAGAACATATTCCTATTCCTGGATCAACGGCCGGATAGCGACGAACGAGGAGCCAGGCCCCCAGCCTGGCTGCAGGATTCGAGGACCGCCTCCCACCCGAGGGACCGCGGTCCGAGAACACCCTTGTGCAAGCAATAGAATGAATACTAGTTTTCAGTCATCGTTCTGCATACCCGCACGGACACAAGGAGCCCACCATGACCCAGAACCTGACCCTCGACGGCCGCGCCGCCGTCGTCACCGGAGCAGGCGCCGGCCTCGGCCGTGCCGAAGCCCTCGCCCTCGCCGACGCCGGGGCCGCCGTCGTCGTCAACGACATGGGTGCCGCCGCCCACGACGTCGTCGACGAGATCCGCGCCGTCGGGGGCCGCGCCGTCGCCGTCACCGGCGACGTCTCGGACTGGGCGCTCGGTGAGGAACTCGTCCGCACCGCGGTCACCGAGTTCGGCTCGATGGACATCCTGGTCAACAACGCCGGCATCCTGCGCGACAAGATGATCTTCAACCTGTCCGAGTCGGACTGGGACGACGTGATCCGGGTACACCTCAAGGGCCACGCTGCGACGTCGCGCGCCGCGGCCGTGCACTGGCGGCAGGCTTCGAAGGACGCAAACGGCCCGGTCTACGGCCGCGTCATCAACACCTCCTCCGAGGCGTTCCTGTTCGGCTCGGCCGGGCAGCCCAACTACTCGGCCGCCAAGGCCGGCATCACCGCCCTGACCCTCTCGACCGCCCAGGGCCTGTCGCGGTACGGGGTGCGAGCCAATGCCATCTGCCCCCGCGCCCGCACGGCCATGACGGCGGACGCGTTCGGCGAGAACAACACCGGTGCGTCGGGCCTGGACCCGCTCGCGCCCGAGCGAGTGGCCACCCTGGTCCGGTACCTCGCCTCCGCCGTCTCCGACGAGGTCAACGGCCAGGTCTTCGTCGTGTACGGCAAGATGGTCGCGCTCATGGAAGCACCCAAGGTCGAGCATCGTTTCGACGCCGCCGGTTCCGCGTTCACCGTCGAGGAACTCGGCGGACAGCTGTCGTCCTACTTCTCCGGTCGCGGACCGTACGAGACGTACTCGGCCTACAGTGTGGCCGAACTGGAGAAGGTCGCGCTGGCCACCGGTGAGACCGTCGGCGCCTGAGCGGAAGGACACGGTCGTGAAACTGAGCGGAAAAACCGCCGTCGTGACCGGCGGCGCGGGCGGGATCGGGCGCGCCGTCACCCGGGTGTTCGTCCGCGAGGGCGCCCGCGTGCTGTTCGTCGACGTCGACGACGAGCGCGGCCACGCCCTCGAGACCGAACTCGTCGACTCCGGCGGCGCGGCGAAGTTCCTGCAGGCCGACATCTCCCGGCGCGAGAGCGCGGAGCGGATCCGGGACGCCGCCGTGGCGGCGTTCGGAGGCATCGACGTCCTGGTCAACAACGCGCACGCGTCCCGCCAGGCCCCGCTGCTCGAGCACACCGCGGAGATGTTCGAGCTGTCGTTCGGCACGGGCTTCTACCCCACCGTGCACCTCATGCAGGCCTGCCACCCGCAGTTGAAGCAGGCCCGCGGGTCCGTCGTCAACTTCGGCTCCGGATCCGCCCTCGACGGCATGCCGACGCAGACGTCGTACGCGGCGGCGAAGGAGGCGATCCGGGCGGTGAGCCGCGTGGCCGCGAACGAGTGGGCGGCCGACGGCATCCGCGTCAACGTCGTGTGCCCGTTCGCCGCCACAGAAGGTGTGCTCGCCTGGCAGCAGGCGTTCCCCGACCGGGCGGCCGCCGCGGCGGCGAAGGTGCCGTTGCAGCGGATCGGCGATCCCGAGACGGACATCGCCCCGGTGGTCGTGTTCCTCGCGTCCGACGATTCGAGGTACATGACGGGCCAGACGCTGATGGCCGACGGCGGCAGCATCAAGTTGCGCTGACGCGGCCGGGGACGCCGGCCCGTTCCTCGATCGCACTGAGTGGGACACCGGGTCGCCGCCGGCCGGACCGCATGGGAATGTGAGCCGCACGGGCCCGCCGGCCGGTGTCGTACCCGGCCGGCGGGCCACTTCCAGACCGTCCCGCCGAGAGGCGGGAGATTCCATACCGTCCTGCCGAGAGAGGTTTTCGACCGCATGGCTTCCTCCTCCCCGCTGTTCCGCCCGCTCCGCGTGCGTTCGCTCGAACTGGCGAACCGCATCGTCATGTCACCCATGACGCGGTCGTACTCGATCGACGGCGTGCCGGGCGACGATGTCGCCGCCTACTACCGCCGGCGGGCCGAGGGCGGGACCGGCCTGATCGCCACCGAGGGGGTGGCCGTCGATCATCCGACGGCCGTGGACAATCCGCGGGTACCCCGCATGCACGGCGCGGCTGCGCTGGCGGGCTGGCGCCGGGTCGTGGACGAGGTGCACGCAGCCGGCGGGCGGATCGTCCCGCAGTTGTGGCACGTCGGGCCGCTGTGGGGTGCGATGAGCGCCGTGGACCCCGCACTGAAGCCCATGCGCCCCTCGGGCAGCTGGGGCACCCCGGGGGTCACCTCGTATTCCGCCGACTACGTCGCGCGGGCGTCGCGCCCGACGGAGGCGATGACCGAGCAGGACATCGCCGACGTGATCTCCGCCTATGCGCGCGCGGCGGCCGCCGCGGCGGAGGTCGGCTTCGACGGGATCGCGCTGCACGGCGGGCACGGCTACCTGCTGGACTCGTTCCTGTGGGAGGGCACCAACACCCGCACCGACGCCTGGGGCGGCGACCTCGAGCGCCGCACCCGGTTTCCCGCTGCGGTGGTCGAGGCCGTGCGCGCCGAGATCGGCGACGACCTGCCCATCGTGTTCCGTTTCTCGCAGCACAAGCAGCAGAACTACACCGCCCGCATCGCCGAGACGCCCGACGAGCTGAAGGTGATCCTCGGTGCTCTCGTCGAGGCCGGGGTCGACATCCTCGATGCGAGCATCCGGCGCTTCGACACGCCCGCCTTCGAGGGCAGCGACCTCTCGCTCGCCGGCTGGGCGAAGCAGCTGACCGGGGTCACGACGATGGCCGTCGGCAGCGTCGGCATCGGCAAGTCGCTGCGGGAGAGCCGGATCAGCGGCTCGGCACCGGTCGACGACAACATCCCCGAGCTCGAACGGCGTCTCGGCAGCGGGGAGTTCGACCTGATCGCCGTCGGCCGGCTGCACCTGGCCGATCCGGCGCTGGCGACCACCCTGCGCGCCGGGGGACCGCTGCCCGCATTCGACCGCGAGATCCACGAAGCGTCGCTGACCTAGCGCCCGGCACGGGCGGGTACGCGGCGGTGACGACAGGAGGCCCCATGGAATCCTCGTTCCCCGAGCAGCTTTCCACTGTACTCGATCGGCAGCGCCGTGCGCCCGCGACCGCGCCGGCCACCGATCCCGCGCACCGCGTCCGGACCGTCCGCGCGATGATCGACGTGCTCGTGCGGCACCACAAGCCGCTGACCGAGGCGGTCCACGCGGACTTCGACGGTGTGCTGCCGTCGCACGTGGTCATGGACGACATCGTCACCTCCCTGACGGCGCTGCACCGCGTCCGGGAGTCCCTGGAAGGCTGGGGCACCGCCGCCCGTCCCACCTACCGGATCCCCGGACCGTCCGGAGCGCTGTGGCACTGCGGCCCCCACCACGACGCCGGGACGGTGGCCATCCTCGGAACCCGCACCGCTCCCCTGTTCTCGCTGCTGGGGCCGTGGGTCAGCGCGGTCGGCACCGGGCACCGTGCCGTCCTGATGCCGGCGCAGGGCCTGCCGCGCACCGTGCGTGTCCTCTCCGAGGCCGCCGAGTCCATGCTCGACCCCACGGACATCGCGGTGATGATCGGCGTCGGCGAACACGACGATGCGATCACCGCCGACCGGTTCGACCACGTGGTGATCACCGGCGAGCGCGCACCCGCCGGCGCCGGGACGGCGACCGTGCTGCGTCCCGGCGCCGCGCGATCGGTGACACCGCACCGCCGCACGTTCGCCGACGCGCTCGCCGCGACGTATGCCGCGCTGCTCCCCGCCGTCACCGAGAACGCCGGCCTGGTCGTGACCGTCACCGACCATCCGGGCACCTGCCCCGTCCTGCGCTTCACCCGCCCCGGCGCGGCGCCGTCCGGTCAGCGGGACGAGGGACGCGCGCCGGCCGGCGGGCGATGGAGAATGCCGGCATGAGCAGCCCCGTCGAGGACCGCCTCGCCCTCGCGGACGTCGTCGCACGGTATGCCCGCGCCGTCGACCGGCGCGATCCGGCCGTGCTGCGCTCGCTGTTCGCCGACGACGCCGAGTTCGTGCAGCCGCCGGGACTGGTCCGTCGCGGGCACGACCCGGTGCTCACCGGAGCAGGGCCGATCGCCGAGGGGGTGCTCGCCGCGGTCGCGCACCTGCACTCCACCCGGCACGTCCTCGGCCAGCATGTGATCGACTTCGACGGCGACCGGGCCCGGGGCGAGCTGTATTGCGAGGCGCACCACGTGTACCCGAGCGGCGACGGATACCGGGACTACACGGTGTCCGTCCGCTACCGGGACGAGTACCGCCGAGTGCCGGACGGGTGGCGCATCGCGCGCCGGGAACTGGTCGTCGACCTCACCGCCGACCGCGAGGTGCGGCTGCACCGATCCGCTACCGAGTGAAGGGAAAGCCCTTGTGACGCATACGGAACCGGCCCTGACGCTGACCGCCGCGGAACAACTGCTGGCCGTCGAGGAGATCAAGCGGCTCTTCGCCGCGCGGCTTCGCGTGATGGACACCAAGCAATGGGACCTGTATCCCACGCTGCACACCGAGGACGTCGTGAGCGAGACATGGGGCGGCCTGCCCGAGGACACCCAGCCGCGGACCGGTGATCGCGCCAACCGGGTGGTGGGCCGGGAACCGCTGCGGCGCGCGATCGAGAACCTGCTCGACGGAGGCACGCCGGTCACCAGCGCGCACCACGGTCACACACCCGAGATCACGCTCACCTCCGACACCACGGCCACCGGGATCTGGGCGATGGAGGACCAACTGTGGTGGACGAACGGAGCGGTCGAGGAGCACCTGCACGGCTGGGGCCACTACCACGAGGAGTACCGGAGGGTCGACGGCGTGTGGCTGATCAGCTACCGCGCGCTCACCCGGCTGCGGCAGGTGCACACGCCCGGGTTCTTCGACTTTCTGAAACCGCTGTAGCCGCCGGCGTCACGGCCGCGACGTGCCGTGCTCACCGTGGAGGTGGGCACGCTCGCCGTCGTGGTCGAAGATCGTGAGAATCTCCACCGGACCGTCGTGGGCACCGATCACGTGCGGGACCATCGTCGAGAACGCGGCGGCCTCGCCGGTCCGCACGAGCACGGTCCGCTCGCCCAGCTGCAGTCGGGCCGTGCCGGAGAGCACGGTGAACCACTCCCGGCCCGGATGCACCTTCGCCGCACCGGTTCCGGTGGACCGGTCGGGGGTGATACGCATCTTCGCCACCGTCACGCCGTGCATGGCACGTTCCCGGGACAGCAGCCACGTGGTCACCCCGGGCATGTGCTCGGGCTGCGGCCGGATCACCACGTCCTCGTCCTCGGCGGATTCGACGAGCTGATCGAGCGTGGTGCCCAGGGCCCGGGCAATCGGCACCAGTTGATCCAGAGCGATCCGACGGTTGCCGGTCTCGATGCGGCTCAGCGTCGACGGGCTGAGCCGGCAGCGGGCCGCCAGCGAATCGAGCGACCAGCCACGGGCCAGTCGCAGGCCGCGGATGCGTCGGCGGATCACGGCGTCCAGATCGAGATCTTGCGTCATACGCAAGATGGTATGCCCTTCACGCATCGAAGTCGCTACCGTGGCAGCCATGACGCACGATCATCAGCCCCCCGGCAGCCGGCACGCACACCACGACCCGGGGCTGGCAGAACTACTGGACCTGGACGCGGAGGTACTGGGCTCGTACCTGGACGAGGTGACCGCGTGGGCCGAGCTGCACGCCCCGCAGGGGCCGCGCACGATCGTCGACGTCGGCGCCGGAACGGGCACGGGCAGCCTGGCGCTCGGGCGCCGCTTCCCCGCCGCCGAGATCGTCGCGGTCGACAGGTCGGCGTCGATGCTCGCACGCGTCCGCGCCGCCGCGGCCGAGAACGGCACGGCCGAGCGGCTCCGGGTCGTGCTCGCCGACCTGGATGCCGCCTGGCCCTCGATCGGTACGGTCGATGTCGCGTGGGCGGCCTCGTCGCTGCACGAGGTCGCCGACCCGGACAGGGTGCTGCGCGACCTCCACGCCGCACTGAATCCCGGTGGCCTGCTGGTGGTCGTCGAGATGGACGAGCTGCCCCGGTTCCTGCCCGACGACGTCGGGCGGAGCAGGCCGGGCCTGGAGCGGCGCTGCCATGAGGCCCTGGCGCGCGCGGGCTGGAACGCGCACCCGGACTGGCGGACCCACCTGGAGCGGGCCGGTTTCGAGGTCACCGCCCAGCGCAGCTTCACCGTGGCGGCGGCGCCGGCACCACCGAGCGCGGCCCGCTACGCACACGCCTACCTGTCCCGCATCCGCGCCGCGCTCGACGGCCGGCTGGCCACCGACGATCTCGAGACCCTCGACGCTCTGCTGGCGCCCGACAGCCCCGACGGTCTGCTGCACCGCGGCGACCTGACGGTCCGTGGCAGCCGCACCGCGTGGGCGGCCCGCCGCCGCTAGAGGGCCGCCTCCCGCAGCACCGTGACGAGCGTCGCGAGCCGGTCCGCGGCCCGGTCCGGATCGGGATGCACCAGGGTCAGCGGCACCATCACGTCGGTGACACCCACGGCGAGAAGCTCCTTCACCGCCTGCGCCGTCGCGGGCACGGCGATCTCGCCGGCCGAGTCGTGGACCACCTGCAGCCGTCCGCGGATCTGCAGGACGTCGGGATCGCGGCCGTCCCGCTCGAGCGCGCCGCGGAGCAGATCGCGGCCCCGGCGCAGCTCGTCCGGGCCGGCACCCATGATGGGAATCCACCCGTCGCCCCACCGGGCGAGCCGGCGGATCACCGGCTTCGACAACGACCCCGAGACCCAGACCGGGATGCGACGGCCGCCGGGACGCGGCGCACAGTACACGTCGGTGAACGCCACGCTCGGGCGCTGCACCGAGGCCGGGGCGTGCTCCCACAGCGCCCGGCAGGCGGCGAGCGTGTCGTCGAGCAGCGGGCCACGATCGGCGAAGCTCAGTCCCGCGGCCTCGTATTCCTTCTCCTGCCAGCCTGTTCCGACCCCGAGGTCGAGCCGCCCTCCCGACATGTGGTCCAGGGTGGCCGCGGTCTTGGCGAGCACGGCGGCGCCCCGCAGCGCCGCGATGATCACGCCGGTGCCGAGGCGAATCGTGCGGGTCCGGCCGGCGATCACCGCGAGCACGGTCATGGGTTCGAGCCACATCGCATCGGGTTCGGTGGCGAACGGTCCCCACGCGTAACCGGAGGTGTCGGCTCCCATCACGACATGGTCGGTGACGTTCACGCGGTCCACGCCGCATTCCTCGGCCCGGACCGCGACGTCCACGAGGTGGGCGAAGTTGTCGCGGGCCAGCACGTCGCCGAAATTGGGGAGATTGACGCTCAGCGTCGGGGGGAGGAAGTTCACGCGAAAACCCTTCGGGTGTAGAGGATCCGGTCAGGGCAACAGGGGACGATTGGTCCACGAGCCGTCGGCGCGCGGGAACCAGCCGCCGGCCGCGAGGCTGCCACCGTCGACGTGAACGGTGGACCCCGTGACGTAGCGGGAGAGGTCGGAGGCGAGGAACAGGGCCGGTCCGGCGACGTCCTCGGGGCGGCCCGGGCCGCCCAGCGGCGCCCACCCCGGCCAGCGGTGCCGGTCCGCCTCCGGCACGAGCCGCTCGTACGGCACCTGCGGCGTCGCGATCAGGTCGGGGGCGATCGCGTTCACCCGGATGCCGTGCCGGCCGACCTCGACCGCGAGACTGCGGGTGAAGTGCCGCAGCCCGGCCTTGTACGTGCCGTACACGACGTGCCCGGGAATGCCGCGGTGCGCCTCGACCGTGGTGACGTTGACGACGGAGCCGCCCCGGCCGCGGTCGATCATGCCCGGAAGGACGGCGCGGGTCATCCGCAGGGCGTGGTCGAGATTGGCGCGGGCCAGGGCCTCCCATTCGGATTCGTCGGCCTCCGCGAAGGGCGTCGACGGGCGGAGGAAGTCACCGACGTTGTTGACGAGTACGTCCGGGGCATGGCTCGCGGCCTCCGTCGCGACGGCCGGGTCCGCGGCGTCGCCGACGATCGGCACCACGCCGGGAATTCCGGCGGCCAGCCGCTCGGCCGCCCCACGATCGGTGTCGACGAGGACGACGCGGGCACCGTGCTCGGCGAACAGCCGGACGACGGCCGCGCCGATGCCGTTCGCCCCTCCGGTGACGATCGCCGTTCTTCCGGACAGCAAGGGATGCGACATATTACTCGAAGCCGGAACGGTGGTCACCGTCGCGACGGTAGCTGCCGCGCCCCGAGGCGCCCCGGTCGTTCCCGGTGGCCGGGAACGAGACCGAGCCCGCGCGCAGGGAGGGCCCCTACGGACCGAAGGCAGAGGGCGGCACTCGCAGCCCGGTCTCCCGCCAGATGCGCGTCGCGTCGTAGTAGTGGTCGTGGCCGGCGAGATCTATGTGCCGCTCGGTCAGTCCCCGCTCCGGCGCGACGGCCACGGCCTCGTCGTACCCGAGACTGGTGCGGGGCAGGTCGAATCCGGCGCCGCGCGCGAAGGCCGACGCGAGGGCCCGCACACTCACCGGATCCGGGTGGGCGGCGTGCAGGACCTCGCCGCCGGAGCCGGGGCGGGTGCCGCGGACCGCGAGTGCCGCGATCAGGCGGCCGAGATCACCGACCGAGATCACCGACAGCAGGGGGCGGCCGTCCTCGACCCAGGCGCCGAGGCGAGTGAGGATCTGCGCGATGCCGGGCACGAACCAGCGGTCTCCGGGCCCGTAGACGAAGGCGGCCCGCACCACGGTGCCGCCGTAATCACGCACGGCCAGTTCGGCCGCGAGCCGGCTCTCGCTGAGCACCGAGACCGGATTCGGCACGACGGCATCCTCGTCCACACCGCGGTGCGGGCCGGGACCGTAGACCCCGATCGTGCTGACGTAGATCACGTGCGGCCGGTGCTGCCGGACCGCCGCGGCCAGGAGGTTCCCGGTCCCGGCACGGTTCACCGCGTCGCACGTCTGCGGGTCCGATCCGGTGTAGGAGGCGGCGTGCACGATCACGTCGGCGGCGGCGACCACGGCGTCCAGGGACGACGGTTCGGTCAGGTCCGCCGCGGCCGTCCGCGTCGCGGCGGGTGGCAGCTCGTCCGGCCGTCGCGCGACGGCCGTGCAGGGCACGCCGGACGCCGTGAGCGCCGCGAGCACGGCGCCCCCGACGAAGCCGGTGGCGCCGATCAGCGCGATTCGCAGGGGTTGCGACGAACCTTCGTCGCGGCGGCGGTCCATTACTGTGGGTACCATTCGGCCGGGTGGGGGAAACCCGATGGGGTTCGTCACGATGCACCTCGTCGGAACACAGGGTGGGAACGGAGTGAGGACGGATGGCTCAGCAAGCGCGAGCGGTGGCGACCAGGCAGCAGATCGTTCTCGGCGCGGCCGAGAACTTCGAACGGTCGGGCTACGAGGGCGCGAGCCTCGGCGCGATCGTCGAGAGCTCGGGCATCACCAAGGGCGCCCTCTACTTCCACTTCCGGTCGAAGGACGAACTCGCCCAAGTCGTCATCGAGGAGCAGCATCGCATCTCGATCGCCGCGGTCGAGGCCATCGCGGGCCTCGACATTTCCGCACTCGAGCAGATCGTGATGCTCTCGCACGAGATGGCGCGGCAGATGATCGACGAGCCGATCGTGCGGGCCGGCATCCGCCTGACGCTCGAACTCAGCGCCACCGACGGTCCCACCGGCCCGTACCTGGACTGGATCGCCGCCTGCGAGAAGCTCACCGAGCAGGCGATCGCCCAGGGCGACATCCTCGACACGATCGACGCGGCCATGCTGGCCCGGTTCGTGATCTCCGCCTACAACGGCGTCCAGCTCGTGTCCAACGTCCTCACCCACCGGCAGGATCTCGAACAGCGCCTCGACGAGATGTGGATCCTGTTGCTGCCCGCCGTAATGCCCGCAGACCGCCACGGTGAGATCCCGCGGATCCGTCGGGCCCGCTGGACGCCGCCCGCCGACTGAACGCCACGCGGCGGTCAGCATCGTGACCGATCCGGTGCGAGCCGCACCGTGCCGGTCGCCAGCGCCTCGCCCCACTGCTCGACCGAGGTCCGCACGGTCCACGGATCGTGCGGATCGATCCGCGCCACCACGTTCGCCCGCTCGTCCAGTTCGACGAACCGGTGGTAGGCGGCCTCGATGAGGTCGACGTCGGCGTGCGGGCGGCCGCATGCGGCGCGGGCGCTCTGCCGGAACGCCTCGAGGACGAGCATGCCGGGAACGTGATCGCTGGGGTGGTCGAACAGGACCGGATGACGATCGTCGACCCGCAGGCGCCAGCGGTTCTCGGCGTACTGCGGACCGAGCACGACGTCCAGTGACCGGGACTGCCCGACGACGGCGGGGGGAATCGCCGGGGGGCAGACGGGATCCCCGATCGTGCGCGGGCCGGTGCCGTTCCAGCGCAGCCGCTGGTAGTCGTCCGGGGTGAGGACGTTCGCCACTCCCTGTCCGGTGCCCACCTGCCGTCCGCCGACGACGAACACCACCGTCAGATCGAACTGGGACAGCAGCCCGCCGCGGTACACCGGGTCCTCCAGGCAGGCGTCCAGCACGACCTCCGCGGCGCCGGTACCGATGGCGAGCGCGTGCACCGCCGCGTCCACCCGCAGGGTCTGCATGACGAAAGGATGACCGAGGGGAACGCGATATTGCGTGTGCCCCAGGTAGATCGCCGTCTGGCGCAGGGTCTCGGCGATCAGCATGGTGTCGTATCGGCCGGTTTCGGTCCGGTAGAAGCCGTGCAGCCGTGGCCACTGCGCGCCCAGCAGGAATCGATGGTCGGCGCCGACGGACGTGCAGTCCGTCAGGAACACCTCCGACACCGATTGCCGGTGGACGTACCGTCTGGGCACCGTCGACTCGAAACCGAGGACGGGACTGTTCCGAGGCACTGCGTCCGCATCCACGGTCATTGTCGCTTCTTTCATTGCAAACCGGCCGGACTGCTTTTATCGAGGGACTATAGACGACCCGGACGAATCGGGGCACGCCCGTGTCCAGTGACTGGATCGGACGCCAGGAACGGCTTTCGTCCCCTGTCGGTCGCTCAGATGAATTCTTCGAATCCAACAAACCGATCGACCGGTTTATGGTAAGGTGTCAAGCAGTCGGGAAACAAATGAAACAAATGAACAGGGTCGGCCGTCGAGCACGCGGAGGGGTGTTCGCGCGGCAGGCCCGAGGTCACAGCACCTCCGCGCCGCCGGGACTATACGAGGGGTAGCCCCTGCGGCGCGGAGGCGTGTCTGCGTTCACATCGCCGCCACCCGAAACCGGGTGCCTCACTTGCTCGGAATGCGACTTCGCGCTTCGGCGAGCTGATCCTCGAGGTAGACGATCCGGCACGCCGCGTCCACCGCGGTGCCGCTGTCGACCAGTTCCCGCACCCGCGCGACGAGCCGGAGCTGGTTCCGGGAGTAGCGGCGGTGACCGCCCCCGGAACGGTGCGGCACCACGAGGCCCGTGTCGTCCAGACTGCGGAGAAAGGCAGGAGTGACCCCGAGCGCCGCAGCGGCGCGACCCATGCTGAAGGCGGGGTAGTCGTCGTTGTCGAGTTCGTTGGTGACCGCGGGAGCGCGGTCGGGTGTGGGATCCACGTGCCCTTCGTTGCTACGAGAGGGAACCCCGGCACATGGGGCACCGGGGTTCGTGACGGTTATGACAGTGCCGGCCTCGACCGGCACGAGGAAATGACATACACGAGTTCGCAATCCCGATGGATACGCATCACCAGCCTCTCGCTCTGCTCTCCGGTGGCGACGTGGTCGGCCTCCGCAGAGTCCGCCCGTCGCGTCGTCGGGGTGGAGCCGCAGAACCGAGTGCGGCTCCGCCCCCTCTGCAACTTCCCCGGCAACCCGTCGGCTGCCCCTCTTCCGGATCCTTCGCGTTGACGTCCTCGATGTTATCGGCCTCGATGCCGAAAGTCTACTGTTGCGACTGTAGATTTTCCCGTCGCGTCGAGACGTCCGGAACGGCCCGGCCGAACCTGTCGGACCGGTGCGGCACCATGAGCACACCGCCGCCGGAAGGAACGCTCATGACCGAGATCCTCGACCTGGCACCGGCCGCCCACGAGATGGCACGGCTCGTCGGCGCGCTCACGCACGAACAACTCGCCCGTCCCACCCCGTGCGCGGGCACCACCATCGGGGACCTGGTGGATCACGTGGGCGGGCTGTCCCTGGCATTCACCGCCGCCGCCGGGAAAGCCGTCGGCGACCACACCGGGCAGGGACCGTCCGCCGACGCGTCCCGGCTCGGCGACGACTGGCGCACCAGGATCCCCGGGCAGGTCCTCGCCCTCGCCGAGGCGTGGCGCGATCCCGGCGCATGGACCGGAACCACCCAGGCCGGCGGCATCGATCTGCCCGGTCACGTCGCGGGGATCGTGGCGCTCGACGAACTCGTGATCCACGGCTGGGACATCGCCACCGCCAGCGGCCGGAGGTTCTCCTGCGATCCCGCCGCGCTGGCCGCGTGCCTGTCGTTCGTCGCCGCGACCACCGACGAGGAACGCGCGGCCGGCGGGCTCTTCGGGCCGGCGGTCGCGGTTCCCGACGACGCCCCGGACCTCGATCGTCTGATCGGACTCAGCGGGCGTGACCCGTCGTGGCGGCCACCGCCCGGCCCCTCGGGCCGCCCACCGCGGGCCCCGGAGGGCGGGCCGGGCTAGGCTCGGCCGGCCACCGGCTGCGCCCCGCCCACCGAAAGGAACGTGAGCCTTGTCCGAGACGGACCGCCGCCCTCCCCGTCCGGACCTTCTGGCCGACTGCGGCAGTTGCTTCGGTTTGTGTTGTGTGGCTCTGCCTTTCGCCGCGTCGACCGATTTCGCGATCGACAAGGAGGCGGGCCGGCCCTGCCCGAACCTGCGGGACGACTTCCGCTGCGGCATCCACCGGGACCTGCGGCGCAAGGGGTTCACCGGGTGCACCGTCTACGACTGCTTCGGCGCCGGCCAGAAGGTCTCACAGGTCACGTTCGGCGGCGCGGACTGGCGTCGCGCGCCGCAGACCGCCCGGCGGATGTTCGACGTCTTTCCCGTCGTGCGCCAACTGCACGAGCTGCTCTGGTATCTCGACGAGGCGGTGTCCCTGCCCACCTCCGGGCCGCTCCGCGCGGACCTGCGCGGTGCGCGTGCCGCGACCGACCGGCTGACCCGCGGCGACGCCGACGCCCTCGCCGGACTCGACGTCGCGGCGCACCGGCAGGAGATCAATGCCCTGCTGTTGCGCGCGAGCGAACTCGCCCGGGCCGCCGTGCCCGGCCGGAGGAAGAACCGCCGCGGCGCGGACCTGCTCGGCGCGAAGCTCCGGCGCGCCGACCTGCACGGTGCGAACCTGCGCGGCGCCCTCCTCGTCGCCGCGGACCTGCGCGAGGCGGACCTGCGCCGGGCCGACCTCATCGGCGCCGACCTGAGGGACGCCGACCTGCGCGGCGCCGACCTCACCGGATGCCTGTTCCTCGTCCAGTCACAGGTCGATTCCGCCCGGGGCGACGCACGTACCCGGCTGCCCGCCACAGTGGCCACACCCGAGCACTGGTAGCGCAACGGGCGAATCGGGCCCGTTGCTCGCGAAAGCCCTCGATCCGGCCGCGATCGGGTGTGCAATAGGTCCCATGAACATCCCCGACCTCCTTCCCACAGACCGCCGCCGGATGGCTCGTGCTGCCGTGGATTCGTTGGGCAGCCAGCGCAGCGACCACGCCCTCGTACGCGTGAAGTGCCCCGCCAGCCACAACGTCGCCACCGTCTACCGCACCCCGGAGGGGCCGGTGCTTGTCGCCGGCGGTGGTCCGACGGCGCACGGCAATCGCGACCGGTCCGAGACCGCGCACCACGGCGGATCCCTCGGGTCCGAGTTCGTCGACACCCTCGAGGCGACCCAGTTCGAGGACGACGACGTGCCCGCGCGCTGCGCGTGCGGTCCGCACACCCTCTCGCGCCAGGACCTGCAGGCCGCGGTCCGCTCGCACACCCGCACCGTCACCCTGGCCTGAGCCGGACCCGATGAGCACCGCCGACAGCCGGCGCGACCGCGGCGTCGATTCCGGCGGCCGGGACGTCGAGCTCGAGCTTCGCGACGTGAGCCTGGCCGGCACCCTGACCGTCCCCGCCGGATCGGACGGCCTGGTGATCTTCGTGCACGGCAGCGGCAGCAGCCGGTTCAGCCCGCGCAACCGGTACGTCGCCGGGGAACTGAACGCCGCCGGCCTGGGCACGTTGCTGTTCGACCTGCTGACCGCCGGCGAGGAGGGCGACCGCGCCCTCGTCTTCGACATCGAACTGCTCGCGAGCCGGCTCGGCGAGGTGACCGATCTCGTCCGCGCGGAAGCCGAGTGGATCGGCTACTTCGGGGCCAGCACCGGCGCCGCCGCGGCGCTGTGGGCCGCCGCCGATCCGGACCGGGAGATCGCCGCCGTCGTCTCCCGCGGCGGGCGACCCGATCTGGCGATGCCCCGGCTCGGCCGGGTCCGCGCCCCCACGCTCATGCTGGTCGGCGGCCTGGATCGCATGGTGATCGAACTGAACCGGCAGGCCGCCGCGGCCATGCGGTGCGAACACGAACTGCGGATCGTGCGCGGGGCGACGCACCTGTTCGAGGAACCCGGCACGCTCGAGGTCGTGGCACAGCAAGCGCGGGACTGGTTCCTCGATCACCGCCCGACGCCTCCGGCCTGACCGGCGCGCAACATACACGGCGTCGGATCTCTCTGCCGCTCCGGGGAATTCGGACATCGACGACGGAACGCCCGGGGGCACCGCACCGACTCACCGGCTTGCGCTGGGCAAACACGGGTACGGTGGACACGACGGCACAGTCCTCGTACTGTGACGGAGGACACAAACTCGGGTAACTGCCGAACCGGCGGGGTACCCGCACTACAACGAGTTGACACACGCCCAGTGGCGACACCTCAGAGGCGGACAATTGACGATCGAAGCACACCGTGACATCCCCGCGGTACGACGCCTGACGGCACTCGACACCGCGCAGGCTCTTCTCCGCTCCGCAAGGGGCCGTTCCTACACCGAGGACCAGGCGTTCGACGAACTGCTCGACGCCTCGATGCGCTTCCACGTCGACATCGTCGACCTGTGCGAAGCCCTCACCGACCTGGCCACCGGTCCCGGCACCGTCCAGGGACTCCGACGTACCGTCCACGGACACCGGCGCGCCCACACCGTCGCGGCCGAACTGTGGGGCCCGCTGCTCGACCGGAGGACCGCCCCCGCCGAGAACTGATCACCGGAAGCGGATGCTCAGCGTGCGCCGGACGAGGTCACCGATCTCGTCCGCCCACGCGAGGATGCCGAGCGTCGAGTCGATGTTCCCGGGCGGCGTCCGTACCAGGGTGTCCCTGCGGATCAACCGCTCGAAGTCCACCGTCACCGGATCCGGGCGCACCCCGCCGTTGCCGTGGTGGAACTGCACCCCGGCGCGGCGCATCACGTTGATCAGCTCCTGCGCAAGGATCCCGTTCGCGACCGTCGTCGGATGCACGCCGTCGAGGGAGAACAGCCCGCCCGCGGCCCGGCCCCCACGACCGTCGGCCGTCAGGAACCGCGAGTCCGGCACGGGGTCGAGCGCGGCGAGTGCGGACGGGAGCGGGTACGGGGTCCACCACGCCGGACGGGCACCGACATCGGTGACGAAGCGCCGCGACGCGAGGCGCTCGAGCAGGCCGGCCACGTCCAGCAGATACCAGTCCCGGGCCGGGCCGTGCACCCCGGAACGAGCGTCGGCGACCGCCTGCTCGATGCGCTCGTTGTACAGGTCGATCGCGACGTCCACCGCGTACGCGCCGGCACCCGTGATGTGCTCGTCCTGAGCCGGGTCGAACCGCGCCTCCTCGATCCACGGCCGGGTGTAGTACGGGAAATAGGGCGACCCCGGTTCCATCTTGCGTCCGAGTCCCTTCGCGATCGGCGCGATGGTGACGTGGGGAATCGTGCACCACACGACGTGCCGCGCACGGATCGCCGTCACCCGCTCGACCACCTCCGCGAACTCGGCCGCGAAGTGCTCGGGCCGCCAGATGGTGTAGGCGTCCTTCGCGGTGAGGTCGCGAAAATCCGGACCGCTCCATGCGATGCGCAGGTCCGTGACCGTGCCGAGCGCGTTGTTGGAGCCGAGGAACACCACCAGCGTCTCGATCCCGGACTCGGTCGTGTCGTCGTGGTCGTCGCCGAGCGCCGCGGCCGCGTCGAACAACGTCATCGCCTTCGCCCCGTCGCTCCAGCGCGGATACACCCGCAACGCGGCGCGCTCCCCGTTGTTCTGCACGATCTGGTCGAGCAGGTCGTCGTTCGGTGCGGCGATCGCCGCCTCGCACGTCGCGGCGGTCTTGCTCAGGGCGTCGCGCAGGTCCCAGCCGAAACAGGACAGGTTGTGCTGGTATGCCACCGGCAGCGACGGCTCCCGACCGGGCCCGCGCTCCCAGTAGTCCTCCACCTGGTCCATGAACGCGCGGACGGCGAACAGCGCGAGCGGGGTCTCCCACATGTTCACCGACGGCCCGAAGCGTCGCTCGAGATCGCGCAGGAGCAGTTCGATGTTGAGCGGCAACCCGCCCGGACCGCCGTAGCGCGGATAGCGGAACCGGCGGAGCCAGCCGAGTTCGTGGGCGACGATCGCGGGGACCGAGACGTCGGTGTGGAAGACGGCGCCGCTCTGGAACCCCTGCAGCACCGAGTCGCCGATCGCGACGAGCCGGTGCGGGGGCACCCCCTTGGTGTCGACCCGCACGTCGCGGCCGAGCGCCGGATCCGACACCGGCACCCGGGGGGGTGGACGCCGCGCGCACCCGCACGTCCGCGGGTGTGCCGTCCGGGAGATCCATCGGAGTCACCGGCATCTCGTCCTCCCCCGGGCCGCGCGTGCGCCTGCTCCGAGCGTGAGCCGCGCGCGGTGGGTTGTCAACGACCCGGCCGGCGACCAATTCTGTAGGGCATGGCTACCGACGAGGACTTCGCGCACACCGACGAGGCAGCCCGCAATCGGCGGGAGAAGGCGCTCGTCCTCGCCCGGTTCGCCTGGAATCGCGGCATCACCGCGGACGAGCTGCTGGCCCTGAGCGACGACGTGCGCCGGAAGCTGGCCCGGGCCGCCGGAGCGCACCCGCCGCGCACGATGGAGACGTGGGCGCTCGTCGCGCGGCTGCTCACCGAGAAGTCGGCGTGGGCCGCGCAGCATCCCGGCCATCCCGCAGCCGCCCCCACCGCCGCGGACGAGAAGATCATGTGGGTGAAGAAGCCGCCGCGCCGGTGGCTGTGAGCCCCCCGGACCCTCACGCGCCGAGCGGGTCGAACGCGTACGACACGGCCGGCACCTGCATCGCGAACCGGACGAGGTGACCCTCGCGCGCGGCGCAGACGCTCCCGGCACCGCCGGGCAGGGGTGGCAGCGCGACGTCGCGTGGTGGGAGCAGCCGTCCCGGCACCGGCACGCCGTAGCAGCGGGCGTCGCCCAGCTCGATCCGGGCCACGCCGTCCGTGACGGTGACGTCGACGAGCGCGGTGAGCCGGCGGCGGCGATGCGTCGCGCGGATCGATCCGTCGCGGTCGAGGGCGAGAACCCAGGCGTGGCCGAGGGTGTTGAGCCAGTCGAGCACGGTGCCGACGCCGCTGGTGCCGTGCACGTCGAGGCGGTGTGCGCTGAGCCGGGTGCGGAGCCCGGGGACGACACGCACCCCGTGCGCCACCACGGTCACCTCGTCCACCCGGCGCCCGCCCCAGTCGACCGCCGCGAGCTCGACCCGGGACTGCAGGTGCGCGCGGCGACGGCGCACCTGCACCGACCGCACCGTCGCCCGCACCGGCACGCCGTGCACGTCCGTCGCGACGGTGCGTCCGACGTATCGGTGCGTCAGGCCCAGAGCGAGCGCGGTGACGATCACGTCCGGGACCAGGGCGGTCGTCGTGCCGGCGGCGAGGTCGGCGAGCGGCTCCACCCAGCGGGTGGCCCACCCGTCCGCTTCGACGCCGGTGTCCATCCGGACATCATGCCCTCTCCGGCGCCGTGCGCCCCGCCTCGGCCGAATGTGACACGCGTTCAATGTGATCGAACCTGTGTGACATTCGGCCACCGCGGAGTCAGCGGTCGGCGTCGTCCCAGATCCGCAGGATGGTCGAGAGGATGTCCTCGGACACGCCCAGGCCGCCGAGGTGGCTCTCGCCGGGCAGGTGGTGGAACTGGGCGTCGGGCAGCCGGCCCACCACATGCAGGCCGTGTTCCATGGGGACGATGTGGTCCGTGTCGCCGTGCCACCACCGGACCGGCACCTTGACGTCCTCGAGACGGAAACCCCAGTCCCGGGCGAACGCCACGATATCGGCGAAGGGCGCGGCCATCTGCTTGCGGCTGCCGTTGAGCAGATCGTCGAGGAACATCGCCTTGAACTCGGGGCGGGCCAGCAACTGCCGGTCGGCCTCGGGCGAGAGCCACCCGTACATGTCGATGAGCGGCGACGCGAACGGCCGCACGACCCGGATCATCGACGTCACGCCCATGCCGATGGGGACACCCCAGACGGTGAGCAGCGGCGCGACCATTGTGCCCAACCGCATCAGGCCGCCGCTGATCGCGTCGGGCCCGACGACGGGCGCAACGCCCCCGAGCACCGCGGCGGCCACGACCCGCTCGGGCATCGCATGCGCCGCGGCGAGGGTGTAGGGGCCGCCGCCGGAGAGTCCGACGACCGCCATCCGGTCCACGCCGAGAGTGTCCGCGACGATGCGCAGGTCGTCCGCGAAGGCGAGGACGTTCTCGTAGCGGTGCGGACTCGACGAGCCGATGCCGGGGCGGTCGAGGCCGATGAGCCGTACGTGCTCGCGCTCGGCGTAGCTGCGTGCCTCGACGGGGATCTGCCGACGCGCCCCGGGGGTGCCGTGCAGCCAGAACACCGCCCGGCCCTGGGCCGATCCGAACTCGGCGAAGCCGATCCGGCGGCCGCCCCCGACCGCGACGGAACCTTCCAGCTTGGGACGTTCGACGTCGATCATAGGCGCCAGCATGCCACGTGGCTGCGGTCACACGACGCAGGTGTCCGTGACAGCGCGGGCCGGGCATCCCCGGCGACGGGCCCCGCGCTCAGCGCAGCGCGTCGATCAGCTCGCCGACGGTGTGTGCGGATTCGAGCGGATGACGGAGCCGCCCGGCCGGATTCACCGAGTACAGGTTGCGGCGGCCCGCGCGGGTGCGGGTCAGGTAGCCGCCGTCGACCAGGTCGGCGAGGATCGTCTGCACGGACCGCTCGGTGATCCCGATCCGCTGCGCGAGTTCGCGGACGGTGGGCTGTCCGTCTCCGGCGACACACAGCAGTACGTGCGCGTGGTTGGTCAGGAACGTCCAGCCCCGGGCACGGTCCTCGTCGCCGGCGGGCGGCGTTCCGGGGCGGGCGGAGGAGGTCACCCGCACACCATAGGGCACCGCGGTTTCCGGTATCGCGCTTCGCGCTCGGGCCGCGGCCGCATCCCTGGTGCGCCCGGGCGGCCCCGGGTAGGGTTCGCCGGGTGAACACCGGGCCGGCACTACGCCACTCACGGATCGGCGACCCGGTGGAGGTCTGAGCGTGGACCGCAACGAGTCGGCGCGGTTCTTCCGTGAACTGCTGGAACTGTCGGAAGCACCGTCCTGGGGCCCGTTCACCAACATCCAGCTCGACGACGGCGTACTGCTGCAGTTCGCCGAGCCCCCGGTGGAGATCCAGATGCGGCACTACGCGTTCATGGTCGACGACGACCTCTTCGACCGGGCGTATCGGCGGCTGTGCGACGCCGGCATCGAGCACTGGGCCGATCCGCAGATGCGCCGCCCCGGCGAAACGAACACGGGGCACCGCGGGCGCGGGGTCTATTTCAGGGACCCGGCCGGTCATGCGATCGAGCTGCTCACCCGCCCCTACCTCCCGATCCCTTGACAGCTAACCGGAAATACTATTCACTAATTACAGTTCGCGAAAGGGAGTATCCCTCCGCGCTTCGTCGTCAACTCGGGGGCCGTCCGCCGGCCCCCCGGCGGAGCGGGCTCGGTTCGAGCCGGGAAAGACTTTCGGCCGTTTCGAGGCTGAGAGGTGGTCCCGATGACCGTTCCGTTGTGGTTGTGGGCGGCGGTACTCGCCGCGATCGTGGCGATGCTGGCGGTGGATCTGTTCGCGCACCGCCGCGCGCACGTGATCGGCGTGCGCGAGGCCGCAGGCTGGTCGCTGTTCTGGGTCGGCACCGGCGTCGGATTCGGCGCGCTGATCTGGTGGCAGTACGGCTCGGAGTTCGGCCAGCAGTACTTCTCCGGCTACCTGATCGAGAAGTCGCTCGCCGTCGACAACGTCTTCGTCTGGGCGATCATCCTGACGTACTTCGCCGTGCCGCGTGAGTACCAGCACCGGGTCCTGTTCCTCGGTGTGCTCGGCGCCCTGGTGTTCCGGGGTCTGTTCATCGCGGCGGGCTCGGTCCTCATCGCGAGCTTCGGCTGGATCCTCTACCTGTTCGCGGCGTTCCTGCTCTACACCGGCTACCGGATGATCCGGCAGCGCGACGAGCACCTCGACCCCGAGAAGTCCCGGGCGCTGCGGCTGTTCCGCCGCCACGTACCGATGACCGACGCCTACCACGGACAGAAGTTCCTCGTCCGCCGCGGTGGTGCGCTGCTGGCCACCCCCCTGCTCGCGGTGCTGGTGCTCATCGAGATCACCGACATCGTCTTCGCGGTCGACTCGATCCCCGCGATCTTCGCGGTCACGGACGTGCCGTTCCTCGTCTTCACCGCCAACGCGTTCGCGGTGCTGGGCCTGCGGGCGATGTACTTCCTGCTCGCCGACCTGATCCACCGCTTCGTGTACCTGAAGATCGGGCTGGCGCTGGTGCTGATGTGGGTCGGCGTCAAGATGCTGCTGAAGATCGACGTGTTCTACGTGCCGACACCGATCTCGCTCGCCGTCGTCGCCACGATCCTGACCGTGTCGATCGTCGCCAGCCTGCGCGCCACGCGCGGCCAGGGCCGTCGCAGCCTCGCGGCGCCCGCGACCCCCGCCGTTCCGGGTGGCCACAGCCGAGGAGACCGCGGCGCTCGAACCCGTGTGGCGGCTGCCGGGCAGCCGGCGCCGCGCGGCGCGGCCCGAGCGCGACGACAGCCTCAGCGGTGGGCGGTGAACGTGTACTGGCGAGTCGCCGCCTCCACGATCTGATCGGGGGTCACGTCGATCTCGCCGCCGAGCCACGCGGTCATGAGCTCGGCGAGGCCCCCGACGAACAGCAGCGCGGCGATCTGGTCGTGGGGCGGCTGCAGCGCGCGGTCGCCCCACAGCTCGCGGGATTCGATCGCGACGAGGTCCGCGAACTGGCGCAGCAGTTCCCGGCGACGGGTGCGCACGGGCCCGGCGGCCGCGGACTCGACGACGGCGACCCGGCCCTTGCGCGGATCGTCGGTGAGGACCGCGACGAACGCGGCGATGGCGGCGCGGGCCCGCTCCTCGGGGCCGCGCTCGGATTCGGCGAGTGCCGTCAGCGCGCGCTCGCGGATCTCGTCGGCGATCCGCTCGACGACGCACACGAGCAGCTCGTCCCGGCCGGAGAAGCTCTCGTAGAAGTACCGCTCGGTGAGCCCGGCCTCCTGGCAGATCGCGGTCATGGTGGCACGGTCACCGCCCTCGCGGCCGAACACCGTCAGGCCGGCCGCGAGCAACTGCTCACGGCGGTCGGCGGTGCGCTGCTCGGCGCTCTTTCCGCGGTACTGACGACTGGGCCTGCCCATAGTCGAATCTTGACAGATCGCCGCCTGTGATCCACGCTACTGTCAATTGACAGAGCTTCATGTCAGATACGGTCCGACGAATCGGAGACCTCATGACGAAAGTGCTCGCGCCCTCCCCGCCCGGCCTGACCGCGGTACCCGGGGACGCCGGCCTGCCCTACGTCGGGTACGCCCTCGACTACATGCGCAACCCGCTGAGGGCCTACGACCGGCGATACCGCGAACACGGGCCGGTGTCCTGGTTCCGGTTCGCGGGCCGGCCCTGGGTGGTGCTGCTCGGACCCGACGCCTGCGGCGCCGCGCTGCAGAACCGCGACCGGGCCCTCGCGAACGGTCCGGGCTGGCGGACCCTCATCGGCCCGTTCTTCGACCGCGGCCTGATGCTGCTCGACGGCGACGAGCACCGCACGCACCGCCGGATCATGCAGCAGGCCTTCACCCGGGACCGCCTGGCCCGCTACACGGACTCGATGCAGCCCGCGATCGCACAGGCCCTCGACTCGTGGACACCGAGCGAGGATTTCCGCGCCTACCCGGCACTGAAGGACCTCACCCTCGGGCTCGCCACGTCGATCTTCATGGGCGGTGCCGAGGGATCGTCGGCCACCGAGATGGCCGAGGTGAACAAGGCGTTCATCGGGTGCGTGCAGGCGGCCACGGCGATCGTGCGCTATCCCCTGCCCGGAACCCGCTGGCGCCGTGGCGTGGTGGGCCGCCGCCGGCTCGAGGAGTTCTTCCGGCGTTACCTGCCGGCCCGTCGCGCCGGTGACGGCGACGACCTGTTCACCGCGCTGTGTCACGTGGAATCCGAGGACGGCGAGCGATTCTCGGACGAGGACGTCGTCAACCACATGATCTTCCTGATGATGGCTGCGCACGACACCTCGACCATCACGCTGTCCACCGTGCTGCAGTACCTCGGCCAGTTCCCCCAGTGGCAGCAACTGTGCCGGGAGGAGTCGCAGGCACTCGGTACGACGAGCCCGACCCTGGCGGACCTCGAATCGCTCACGAGCCTGGACCTGGTGATCAAGGAGTGCCAGCGGATCGTGACCCCGGTACCCGGCATCGTCCGGTACACCACCGCCGACACCGAGATCCTGGGCCACTTCGTGCCGCGCGGCACCCTGATCAACGTCGGGCTGCACTACAGCCACCACATGCCCGAGTTGTGGCCGGAACCGGAGAAGTTCGATCCCGGTCGCTTCGCACCGGAACGACGTGAGGACCGCGTGCACAAGTTCGCGTGGACGCCGTTCGGCGCCGGAGAGCACCGCTGCCTGGGCATGTACTTCTCCGGCGCCGAGATCAAGACGGTGCTGCACCACCTGCTGCTCGGGTACCGGTGGCACGTTCCGTCCGATTACGTTGCGCCGCTGAACTTCACGTCACTTCCGTACCCGTCGGACGGGCAACCGATCGCGCTGCGCCGCCTCCGGTGACTCAGACGCGGCCCTTGACCATCCCGTGCCAGTACATGGCCGGCAGGCCGTAGCGCTTGAGCAGCCACATGTCGCGGCGATCCTTGGTGGTGTCGATGACCGGGATGCTCGGAGAGGGGTTGAGCTCGTAGTCGAACTCCGCGAGCATCATCCTGTCCCGGGCGGTGACGAACGGGCAGGACGAGTACCCGTCGTAGCTCTTGCGCTTGCCGACGCCGCGCATCTCGGCGACCAGGTTGGCGACGAGAACGGGCGCCTGCTTGCGGACCGCCGCGCCGGTCTTCGACGTCGGCAGGTCCGCGACGTCACCGAGTGCGAACACGTTGGGATACCGGCGGTGCTGGAGCGTGTGCTTGTCGACCTCGACGTAGCCGAAGGGACTCGCCGGGTTGGCGAGCGGGCTCGCCGCGACCCAGCCGGGCGCGCGCTGCGGGGGCACGGCGTGGAGCATGTCGAACCCGACGACCTCCTCGGTGCCGGTGGCGTTGTTCACGATCGTCGCCTTGCGCGACGATCCGTCGAGCGCGGTCATCTCCGAGCTCAGGCGCACCTCGATGCCGTACTTCGCGGCGACCCCCTCGAGGGTCTGCCGCCAGGACGGGATGCCGAACATCGAGTCGCCGGGCAGGACGAGCATGACGCGGATCCCGTCCAGCAGGCCCTGCCGCCGCCAGTAGTCGGAGGCGATGTAGGCGATCTTCTGCGGCGCGCCGGCACACTTGATGGGGCCGGCGGGCTGGGTGAAGATCGCCGTGCCGGAGCGCATGTTCCGGATCAGCTCCCACGTGTAGGGGGCGTACTGCGAGGAGTAGTTGCTCGAGACGGCACCGTGCCCGACGGCCTCGGCGAGGCCCGGCACGCCGTCCCAGTCGAGTTGCAGGCCGGTGGCCAGCACAAGGTAGTCGTAGCCGACGACGGTCCCGCGCTCGGTCGTGACGGTCTGCGCGTCGGGGTCGACGGCGGTCGCGGCGGCCCGGATCCACCGGACGCCCTTGGGGATCAGCTTCTCCTCGGCTCGGCGGGTCTCGTCCAGCGACGCCTGTCCGCCGCCGACGAGCGTCCACAGGGGCTGGTACCAGTGCTCATCGGAGGGCTCGATCACCGCGATGTCGGTGACGCCGGCCCGGCGCAGGCGCGCAGCGGTCGCGATTCCGGCCGTGCCACCTCCGACGACGAGTACTCGATGTCGCGCGGCACCGTTGCCTGAATGGAGCGACATGTGAACAGTCCTTTCCGTCCGTGACGCAGGCGCGGACGCGGGCTGGGCCTCCACGCCCCTTGATACCCGGTGGGGTATTCAACGACGACTGTAGACCCGGGCCCGGGACTCTTCAAGTACCCCTCCGGGTATTCCTGCCCGGTGAAGGTCCCCGCTTCCCGGGACCTTCGTCCCTGCCGGGGCGGGGCGCGAGGCCGTCGAGCTGCGCGACGGCGGCGACCCGGAGACGACCGCGACCGCGCGCCGCTACTCCGTCGCCGCGCTGACGACGTCGTCCTCGGACAGCAGCACCTCGGCCGCCGCCGGGCCGAGCGGCACGAAACTGTCGCGGCTGGTGACCCGCGAGATCCGGCCCCGGTAGCCCGCGTCCACCAGTGCGGTGACCACCGCCTCCGACACCCCGCCGCTGCGCCGCGTCTCGTCCACCACCAGCACGCGCGGGAAGGACTGCGCGCACGCCAGCAGTTCCGCCAGCGGCAGCGGCGCCAGCCACTGCAGGTCCAGCACGGCGGCCTCCACGCCGCGCGCCGACAGCCGACGGGCCGCGCGCAGGCTCATCCGGACGCCGTTGCCGAACGTCACGATGAGCACGTCGTCGCCCGTACCGTACACCCGCACCGAGCCCGGCTGTACCGCAACGGAATCGGGCGGCTCCTGCCACAGCCCGTCGCCCTCGTCGTACAGGTCGCGCTCGTGGTACAGCGCGATCGGCTCGAGGAACACGCACACCCGGCCCTCACTGCGCGCGAGGTGCACGCAGCTGCGCAGCAGCGCCCCCGCAACCGACGGACGGCTCGGCACCGCGAGCACCAGACCGGGAATGTCGCGCAGCACCGCGACGGAGTTGTCGTTGTGGAAGTGCCCACCGAAGCCGCGCTGGTAGGCGAGGCCGGCGATGCGCACCACCATCGGGTTGCGGAAGCGGCCGTCGGAGAAGAACATCAGACTCGCCGCCTCGCCGCGCAACTGGTCCTCGGCGTTGTGCAGGTAGGCCAGGTATTGGATCTCCGGAATCGGCAGCAGGCCCGCCACCGCGAAACCCAGTGCCGTACCGAGGATCGTCTGCTCGTCCAGGATCGTGTCGAAGACGCGGTGCGGCCCGAATCGGCGGAGCAGACCGCGCGTGAGCCCGTACACCCCGCCCTTGTCCGCCACGTCCTCACCGAACACGAACGACTCCGGTATCGCCTCGAGAATCCCTGTGAGCGCGGCGTTCACCGCCTGGGCGAGCGTGCGGGGCTCCGGCGACGGGAGCCCCGGCTCGTCCGGAACCCGCCGGCGACCGTGCGCGTGCAGCGGCCGCATCACCTCGGCGGCCGATACCAGCCGCGGGGCGGTCGCGAGCGCCTCCATCTCGGCGGCGACGACGGAACGCATCTCCTCGTATCGTTCGAGAATCCTTGCGGAGGAAAGTGTTCCGCGGTCGACCAGAGTACGCGCGGTGGCCAGCAACGGATCCCGGACGTAGTCGGCGGCGATCTCCTCGCGGGTGCGGTACGCGGTCTCGGCGTCGGAGCCGGCGTGGCCGAGGAACCGCACCGTCTTCAGGTGCAGCACGGCCGGTGCGCGGGAGGTGCGGACGGCGACGAGCAGGTCCGCGACGGCGGTGAGCACGCCGACCGGGTCCGCGCCGTCGGCCGCGCGGTAGCTCACCCCCGGATACGACGAGAGGGTGCGTTCCGCCCAGCCCTCCGGCGTCCGGACGCTGATGCCGAACCCGTTGTCCTCGCACACGAACAGCAGCGGCAGCGGCAGCCCCCGGTACGCGCAGTAGGCGGCCGCGTTGAGCGCCCCGACCGCGGTGGAATGGTTCGCCGAGGCGTCCCCGAAGCTGCACAGCACCACCGAGTCCGCGGGCCACGGGCACTGCAGGCCCAGCCGGGCCGCGCGGGCGAGGGCGAACGCCGTCCCCACCGCGCGCGGCAGATGGGAGGCGATCGTCGAGGTCTGCGGGAGAATGTTCAACTCGGCGTTGCCGAACACCTTGTGCCGGCCGCCGGAGATCGGGTCCAGCGTCGAGGCGGTGCAGCCGGCGAGCACGTCCCGCACCGGCGTCGTGCCCGGCACCCGGGCCGCCCGCGCGGCATAGAAGGCCCCCGACCGGTAGTGCAGCAGTGCCGGATCGGTGACCCGGGACAGCAGGCCCAGGGCGGCGTTCGCCTCGTGCCCGGCCGAGCCGATGGTGTAGAACCCGGCACCGCGCCGCTGCATCTCCCGGGCCGCGAAGTCGAGGTGACGGGACTGCAGTTGGGCGTCGAAACAGCGCAGCACCAGCTCGTCCGGTACCTGTCCGGCCACGGCACGGCCGGCGCTCCAGCCGCGGACGGTGGCGGTGAAGTACTCGTCGAGCGGCTCGGCCGTCATCGCGCTTCCCCACACCCTCGCAGGTCCTGCCCAATACTGTGTACCGGCACAGTACCGCCCGGTCCCGGTCGGCGCGGGTCGCCCCGCCCGGCCGCACATGCAGGCCGGGACCGAACGGAAGGAACACCGAGATGTCCACCCGCCTCACCGACGGGGAACTCGTCGACCGGTACCTGCACGCCGTCCTCGTCCACCTGCCGCGGTCCCGGCGCGACGACGTGGCCGCCGAACTGCGCCGGCGCATCGACGACGCCGCCGCCGACCGCGACGTGCGTGAGGTGCTCGCCGGCCTCGGCTCCCCGGAGGATCTCGCCCGCACCTACCGGGGCGCCCCGCGGCACCTGATCGGTCCCCGGCTCTACGACACCTACCTACGGGTGCTGTGGCCCGTCGTCGGGGTCGTGGCGGCGGTGCTCGGCGGACTGACCCTGCTCGGCGCCCTGACCGAGGCCACCGCTCCCGCGGCCGCGCCCCTCGACACCGCCGACGTCGTGTGGGACGCGATCGACGCGGCCCTGACCGGCGGTGTGTACGCCGCGTTCTGGGTGACCGTCGTCTTCGCGGTGCTCGAGCGCACCGCGCCCGCCGGCACGGACCTCGGCCGGTGGGACCCGGACGACCTCCCGGCGGTGCCGCACGGCCGGGAGATCCCCGTCGGCGAGGCGGTCGCGGAACTGGTGTTCGCGGTGGTCGTGCTGATCGGGGTGGCGAGCCTGTCCCCGTCGCTCGCGCCGTCGTTCTTCGGTGCCGGGTACGAAGCCCTCGACCCCAGCTTCACCGACCGGCTGGTGCCGGCGATGATGGCCGTCGCGGCGCTGTGGGTGGTCTCGGCGAGCGTGGCGCTGGTCGTGCGCAGCTGGACGACGGTCGTCACCGCCCTGTCGGTGGTCTCCGATCTGCTCGCCGTCGCGGTGGCCACGGCCGTGCTCGTGCACCGGCCGTACTTCTCGCCGCAGTTCCTTTCCGACCTGCGCGAGCGCACGGGCTCCGACCTGACGGCTCAGCTGAACCTGGCGGTCGGCATCGTGTGCATCGTGGTGATCGTCGCCTCGGCGGTCGGGGTGGTGACGGCGGTTCGCAAGCACCTCGCGCACCGCCGCGCCTGAGGCCCGGCCGTCAGCAGGTGGCCAGGACGCCGGCCATCGCGTCCCTCTCGTCCGGCGTGATCCACAGGCCGTACTCCGCCTTCACCTCGATCTGCCGGGAGACGTAGGTGCAGCGGTACTCCGAGTTCGGGGGCAGCCACTGCGCCGCGTCCTTGTCGCCCTTGCCCTGGTTCGTGGGCCCATCGACGGCCTGCAGGTTCCGGGGATCGTTCGCGAGGTTCTTGCGGGCCTGCGCATCGAGCAGCCGCGCACCCTTCTGCCACGCGTCCGACAGGGCGACGACGTGATCGATCTGCACCGCCGACGACGTGTCGACGCCGCGCCGGAAGTAGATCTCCCGCCCCGTGTACGGGTCGTACAGGGTCCCCGCCTCGACGGTGCACTCCTTCGTCACCGGCGCCAGCTTGATGTTCACGAGATCCCGCTTCAGGACGTCGTTGCGCGTGTCGCAGCCGTTGCGCCCGCCCGCGACGGTCACGTCGTCGGTCCATGCCGGCCCGAACAGGGCGCGGTCGTAACCGCCGGACGGGTCCGGTTCCCGCACGGCGAGGCTCTTCAGCAGTTCGACCGCCTCGGCGGCGGCGGCCGACGACGGGGCCGGCGCGGGCGCCGACGTGGACCCGCCGGGACCCGCCTCGTCGCCGCCGTACGTCTGCTGGAGGACGACGAACGCGACGAAGGCGAGCACGTAGGCGAGCAACCACAACCAGCGCCGGCGGCCGGCGGAGTTCGCCGCGGCCACTACTGCGCGAGCGGCGGCATCTTCACGACCTGTCCCGCGTAGGACAGGCCGGCACCGAAGGCGAGCAGCAGGCCGAGCCCACCCGGCTGGACCTGACCGGTGCGCAGCATCTTCTCCATCGCGAGGGGGATGGAGGCGGCGGAGGTGTTGCCCGTCTCGATGATGTCGTCGGCGACGGCGACCGTCTCCGGCAGGTCGAGCTGGCGGACGATGACGTCGTTGATGCGCAGGTTGGCCTGGTGCGGGACGAACGCGTCGAGGGCGGCGAGCTCGACACCGGCCTTGTCGGCGATCTGCCGGGCGATCTTGCCCATCTCGAAGGCCGCCCAGCGGAACACCGCGGTGCCCTCCATGATGATCCAGGGCCGCTTCTGATCGGGGTTGTTCGCGAAGTTCACCCAGTCGGGTTCCTGGCGGATGGCGTCGGCCTGCGAGCCGTCCGATCCCCACACGGTGGGGCCGATGCCCACCTCGTCGGACGGGCCGACGACCACGGCGCCGGCGCCGTCGCCGAAGATGAACCGCACCGAGCGATCGGTGGGCTCGGTGGTGTCGCTCATCCGCTCGACGCCGATGACGAGCGCGTAGTCCTCGGTGCCCGCGCGCACCAGGTCGGAGGCGACGCCGAGGGCGTAGCAGAAGCCGGCGCAGCCTGCGGAGATATCGAGGGCGGCGGCGCCGCCGGTGCCGAGGGCGTCGGCGACCAGCGCGGCGGACTGCGGGGTCTGGTACGGGTAGGTCGAGGTCGCCACGATGACGGCGCCGAGCCGGTCGCCGGTGATGCCGGCGGCCTCGAGCGCCTTGCGGCCCGCGGAGATCGCCATGTCGAGGACGGTCTCGCCGGTGTCCTCTGCGAAGCGCCGCTCCTTGATGCCGGAACGGGACTGGATCCACTCGTCGCTCGAGTCGATCTGCTGACAGATCTCGTGGTTGGTCACGATCCGCTCGGGGCGGTGCACGCCCAGCCCGAGCAGTGCGGTGTTCCGCAGCGGGGCGGGACCGGCGATCTGTGCACCCATCAGGCGAACTCCTCTTCTTCGTGCACTGGCTGTCAGTGCATCGCGTTCCTGACACGGTAACGCGCGCGCGAATCGTAGCGGAGCCGACCCGTCGGCCACGGCCCTTGCGCGCGGGCCGCCGGGACACGCCGACGGGCCCGGGACCGCGTGTGACTACTGCCACCTCCTGTTACCGTCTGTGGCCGTGCACACACGTAATGGGGGTTACCGACGTGCTTCCGCCCGCCTCGGAGTCCTTGCGCTGACCTGTGCCGCCGTGACGGTGGTTCCGTTCGCGGGCACTGTGGCGGCGAACCCGAACGCGATCAATCCCATCCCGGGACTCAACGGGGTCAACGGCCTGCCGGAGCTGCGCGGCCGCACCCAGGTGGTGGCGCAGCAGACCGGGATGCTCAGCACCAACCGCACGCAGGACATGAACGTGCTCGGCACCGACCTCGGCGTCATGTGGGACAACGGCCGCGGCCAGGTGCTGACCGCGTTCGGCGACACGGCGGGCCTCGGGCTGCCCAACCTTCTCTCGGGCAGCATCTGGGCCTGGCGCAGCAGCGCGCTGTTCCGCAGCTCGGACCGCAACCTCACGGACGGAATGACGTTCGACAGCGCGGCCCGTGACTTCTTCGGTCAGGCGAAGGAACTCGTACCGAGCCCGAAGATCCCGTTCGTGGAGATCAGCCGGATCCCCACCGCGGGGATCGCCGTCGGCGACACCCAGTTCCTGAGCTTGATGTCGGTGAAGAACTGGGGGCAGGCCGGCTCGTGGGAAACCAACTTCTCGGGGCTGGCCTTCTCCCACGACAACGGGGAGAACTGGACGGTGGCGCCGCAGACCGAGCGGCCGAGCGTCGGCGGGAACCGGAACTTTCAGATGGGCGCCTTCGTCCGGCACGGCGGGTTCGTCTATCAGTACGGAACGCCGCCCGGCCGCGGCGGCCTGGTGCACCTGGCGCGCGTGCCGGAACTGCAGATGCTCGATCTCGCGGCGTACGAGTACTGGGACGGCGGCGCGTGGGTGCGCGACGTGAATGCGGCCCGCCCGGTGATGGCGGGCGGCGCGGCCGAGCTGTCGGTGCAGTGGAACAACTACCTCGGGCAGTTCGTGCTGCTGACCACCGACGGCCACAACTCCGTGGTGCTGCGCCGCGCCCCGTCGCCCACCGGCCCGTGGAGCGCGCCGGAGGTCGTCGTCGACACCCGGGAGCTGCCGACGGCGTACGGCGCGTACATCCACCCGTGGTCGTCGGGTCCGGACCTGTACTTCCTCACGACCGTGCACCAGAACTACAACGTGCTGCTGCTGCGTACCACGCTCCACCCCTGACCGGCGCGGCGTCCGGGCTACCGTGCGTCCATGGACGCACAGGAGTGGGATGCGCGGTATGCGGAGAGCGAGACGGTGTGGGGATCGCCGCCGAACCCGGTGATCGTCGAGTTCGCGACGTCGCTGCCGCACGGCCGGGCACTGGATCTGGGGTGCGGCGAGGGCCGGCACTCGCTCTGGCTGGCCACGCGCGGCTGGGAGGTGACCGGCGTCGACTTCTCCCGGGTGGCGGTGGACAAGGCCCGGGCGATCGCGGCGCAGGCGCCGCGACGGGTGCGTGAGCGCCTGACGTACGCGTGCGCCGACGTGACCGAGGTCACCTTCGACGCCGAATATGATCTCGTCCTCTCCGCCTATCTCCATTTCCCTCCGCCACAGCGACGAGCATTGATCGACAATGTGATCGCGGCCCTGAAACCTGACGGAATCCTCATATTTCTGGGGCACGATTCGACCAATCCCACCGAGGGCGTCGGAGGTCCTCGCGATCCCGAGATCCTCTACACACCAACGGATCTCGCCGAGGAAATGCACGACCGGCTGGATATCCGGACCGCCGAGCGGAGAATGCGGGAAACGGACGCAGGAATGGCGATCGACGCGCTGGTCGTGGCACGCAAACCGACCCTTGGCAGTTAGTTGCCCGGCGGGTAACATAGGCGGATGTTACCGACGAGTAATAACTTGGGCGGTACTCGAACACTGCTTGACCGCACCATCTCACTGGGAGTAGCGCAGACATGGGCCATTACAAGAGCAACCTCCGGGATCTGGAGTTCAACCTCTTCGAGGTGCTGAAGATTCAGACGCTCCTCGAGGCCGGGAAGTTCGGTGACCTCGACGAGGAGACCTCTCGTGGCATTCTGGCCGAGGTGAAGACCCTCACCGAGGGCCCCGCGGCGGAGTCGTTCGCCGAAACCGACCGCACCCCCCCGGTCTTCGATCCCGAGACCCACTCGGTCTCGCTGCCCGAAGGCTTCAAGAAGGCGTTCAACTCCTGGTACGAGGCCGGCTACTGGTCTATGGGCCTCGAGGAGGAGATCGGCGGAACGCCGGCGCCGCGCGCCCTGAGCTGGGCCGTCAACGAGATGATGCTCGGCGCCCAGCCGGCCGCCTTCATGTACGCCGCCGGTCCGTCCTTCGCCGGCGTGCTCCACGCCAACGGCACCGACGAGCAGAAGAAGTGGGCCGCGACCATCGTCGAACGCGGCTGGGGCGCCACCATGGTCCTGACCGAGCCCGATGCCGGTTCCGACGTCGGCGCCGGCCGCACCAAGGCGATCAAGCAGGACGACGGCTCCTGGCACATCGAGGGCGTCAAGCGGTTCATCACCTCCGCCGACTCCGACGATCTGTTCGAAAACATCTTCCACCTCGTCCTCGCCCGCCCCGAGGGCGCCGGCCCCGGCACCAAGGGCCTGTCGCTGTTCTTCGTCCCGAAGTTCCACTTCGACTTCGAGAAGAACGAGATGGGCGAGCGCAACGGTGTGTTCGTCACCAACGTCGAGCACAAGATGGGCCTGAAGGCGTCCGCCACCTGCGAGGTCACCTTCGGCGGCCACGGCGTGCCCGCCCAGGGCTGGCTCGTCGGCGAGGTCCACAACGGCATCGCCCAGATGTTCGACGTCATCGAGCACGCCCGCATGATGGTGGGCACCAAGGCCATCGCGACCCTCTCCACCGGCTACCTCAACGCCCTGGCCTACGCCAAGGAACGCGTCCAGGGCGCCGATCTGACCCAGATGACCGACAAGACCGCCCCCCGGGTCACCATCACCCACCACCCGGACGTGCGGCGCGCCCTGGCCATGCAGAAGGCCTACGCCGAGGGTCTGCGCGCGGTCTACCTCTACACCGCCGCCCACCAGGACGACGTCGTCGCCGAGCAGATCTCCGGCGCCGACCACGAGCTGGCGCACCGCGTCAACGACCTGCTGCTGCCCATCGTCAAGGGCGTCGGCTCCGAGCGCGCCTACCAGTACCTGACCGACTCGCTGCAGACCCTCGGCGGCTCCGGCTTCCTGCAGGACTACCCGATCGAGCAGTACATCCGCGACGCGAAGATCGACTCCCTCTACGAGGGCACCACCGCCATCCAGGCGCAGGACTTCTTCTTCCGCAAGATCGCCCGCGACCGCGGCGTCGCCCTCGCCCACCTCACCGGCCAGATCCAGAAGTTCCTCGCCTCCGACAGCGCCGACGAGCGCCTCAAGTCCGAGCGGGCCCTGCTCGCCACGGCCCTCGAGGACGTCCAGGCCATGACCGCCACCCTGACCGGCTTCCTCATGGGCGCCCAGGAACAGCCGACCGAGCTGTACAAGGTGGGTCTGGGCTCGGTGCGGTTCCTGCTCGCCTTCGGTGACCTGCTCATCGGCTGGCGCCTGCTCGAGCAGGCCGAGATCGCCCTCGCGGCCCTCGACGCCGGCCCGGACGCCAAGGACAAGGCGTTCTACGAAGGCAAGGTCGCCATCGCCGGCTTCTTCGCCAAGAATGTCCTGCCCGAGCTGACCGCCGTGCGCGGCATCGTCGCGAACGTCGACCTCGACATCATGGAGCTCGACGAAGCGGCCTTCTGAGCCGTGGCAGGTGGCCGTGGCAGGTGGCCGTGGCAGGTGAGCGAATGTATCGTCCGCTACCGCTGAGGAGCTGAACGATACATTCGCTCGGCCCGGCTCGGCCCGGCTCGGCCCGGCTCGGCCCGGATCCGAGTGAGTAGGTAGTACACAGGACTGTGCCCTCCCGTTTCGTAACGGGAGGGCACAGTCGTGTGCAGGCTGGTTCCGCCGCTACGGCGTGCCGGTCTGCGACGTTCCCGCGGGGGCCGCGGCCGGCGCATCCCCGGATTCGTCCGGGGTGCTCGGGGCGGGCTGCGGGGTCGTCGTCACGGCCGGTCGCGCGCCGGCGGGTGCCTCCGCGCCGCCTCCGGGCGTCTCCGCCTCCCCGGGCGCCGGCTGCGACGGCGCGGCCGGTGCCGCCTCCGGCGCGGGCTCCGGCTCGGCGCTGACGCAGCGCACCACGGGCACCGGGTCGTAGCGGACCGTGCGGGTGGTGCTCGAGATCTGCCGGCCGGTGGCCGCGTCGGTGATGATGCGGGTGTCGCTCACGGTGAAGCCCTGCGCGCCGCTCGACGGGATGCACCCCGGCCCGGCCGGCAGGGTGATCGTGTTCGGCGCCGTGAAGTTCGTGCGGGAACCGGTCACGGATTCGACGTCCACGGTCTTGGTGCCCCAGATCCGCACCGTGATGTCCGACGACGTGCCGATCGCCTGGATCAGCACCCCGGTGTCGAACGGATTGCGGAACTTCAGGTCGATCGCGCCCTCGAAGACCGTCGCCTCCCGGGCCGCCGGATACCGGGAGATGTAGTAGCTGTGCTCGGTGTGCTCGACGTCTTCCATGCCTGCGAAGTACGTCGCGTTGTACAGGGTGGTCGCGAGCTGGCTGATGCCGCCGCCCACCGCTTTGGATGGGCGCCCGTTGTTGATGATGCCGGACTCGACGTACCCCTGCGCCGCGCCGCGCGGGCCGGTGTAGCCGTTGAGCGAGAACGTCTCCCCCGGCTTGACCAGCGCACCGTTGATCTCCGAGGCCGCCAGGCGGATGTTCACGCCCGAGGCGTACTCGAAGCCCCCGGTGGTGAACTCGCCGATCACCTCGCGGATGCCCAGCTTCTCGGCGGCCTCCGTGGTCAGCTTGGGAGCGACCGGCTTGTACACGGCGTCGGTCACCCGCTCCCCCGGCGCGGCCAGCAGCTGCGGCAGCGATTCGAGGCTGACCGCCCAGTCGACGAGCTCGCCGTCGACCGACGGGATCACCGTCGGGCCCCCGCCCTCGAGCACGATCCGGGCGTCTTTCGGCTCCACCTCGGTCGCGGCCAGTTGCGGCCGGAGGATCTCGGTCGCGGCCTCGATCCCGTACTGCGGGGTCAGTCCCCCGTTGCCGTCGGGCACGAAGGTCAGCACGGCGCCGACACGGTCGCTGGGCAGGGTCGCGACGGCCCCGTCGCGACCGCGGACCGTCACGTCGGCTGCGACGGCGGGGTCCGCGACGTCTCGCAGTGCGCGTTCGAGTCCCTCGGGCGTGACCGTCACCTCGACCGTCTCGACGGGGAACGCGACGTCGCCGAACGCCCAGCGTTCGGCGAACAGGTCTGCGGAGGCCTCCGCATCGAGCGTCTGCCCGGGCAGCGGCGGCACGGGCACCGGGGTCGCCCCGTCGAACACGAGGTTGCCCTCCCGTGGCGGCCGGTCGGCGACCGCGCGGACGCCGCCGATCGCCGCCGACAGCGCGGCGTCGTCGCGCGTCGACACGACGCCGATCTCGTTGCCGCCGCCGAAGACCGACGCCACGCGGGCGATCGGGTCGAGCGGTTGCGATCCGATGCGGTCGAGGGTGTGCTCCCAGTCGACGTCCAGACCCGCCTGCGCCGGCACGATCTGCGCGGTCACGTCGCCCGCCGTGACGGTCACGGGCTCGTCGACGCGCGGCCCGAGTTCGGTCCGCAGTATCTGTTCCGCCTCCGGGACCGACCGCCCGCCGATCTCGATACCGGCGACGGTGACGCCGCGCGGCACGTTGCCCGACGAGACGGCGAGGTCGCCGACGTAGAGGGCGGCGAGCACGGCGGCGACGCCGCCGACCACCAGCGCGATGCGACGCCAGGGCGGACGGCCGTCGCGTCCGGGTCCGGCCTGCGCCGGCTCGGCCGGGGGCGGTCCGGGCGGTGGTGGCTCGGTCGGGGGCGGTCCGGCCGGGGTGCCGGACTCGGGAGGTACGGTCGCCGGCCGAGGGGCCGCTTCCTGCTCGGTGGCCGGCTCCCGGGAGGCGTCGTCCGACAGGGTGGGGATGACCTCGGTCTCGACCTCGGCGTCGGTGCGGCCGGACGCCGGCGCGACGACGGGCAGCACGGCAGTGGGCGCCTCCCAGGGCGGCACGTCGGCGTCCGCCGGCGGTTCCGGCTCGGCGTCCGGGACCTGCTCGGGTGCCCCGGCAACGTCGCCGGCGACGGGCTGCGGGGGCGGGGTGGGCTCGGCGCTCGCCACGGGGACGGCCGCCGTCCGGTTGCCGGCGGCGTCCTGGGGCGTCGCCTCCGGCACAGGGACGGCGGACCGAACCTCGTCCTGGCCGTCCTCGGGGTCGTTCGTCCCGCTCTTGCCGCTCACCCATGTCCTTTCACCGGGGTGCGCCCCGGATCGGGCGCACCACTCGGTATCCAGCCTAATGTCGGGTTCCCGGCGCCCCCGAGCCGATGGGCGGTCCGAGCCCCCGCGGACAAGCGAAAGACCTCGCGTTGCCGCCAGGTCGGGGGTCAGGCAGCAACGCGAGGTCGACTGGTTTATCGGCGGCCCCGCCGGGGCGTTACAGACTTCCGGGATTTTTTCCGGACGGGGCCGCCGGGGTCGGCTCAGGCCTCGAGAATGGCGGTCACACCCTGCCCACCTGCGGCACAGATCGAGATGAGGCCCCGCACGGGCTTGCCGGTCTCCTGCCGCTTCTCATGCAGCATCTTCGCCAGGGACGCGACGATGCGGCCACCCGTCGCGGCGAACGGGTGCCCGGCCGCCAGCGACGAGCCGTTGACGTTGAGCTTGCTGCGGTCGATGGACCCGAGCGGAGCGTCCAGACCGAGCCGGCCCTTGCAGTACTCCTCCGACTCGAACGCCTGGAGCGTGGCCAGGACGACGGAGGCGAACGCCTCGTGGATCTCGTAGAAGTCGAAGTCCTGCAGCGTCAGGCCGTTGCGCTTCAGCAGCCGCGGGATCGCGTAGGTGGGGGCCATGAGCAGGCCGTCGCCACCGTGGACGTAGTCGACCGCCGCGGTCTCCGAGTCCACGAGGTAGGCGAGCACGGGCAGCCTGCGCTCCGCAGCCCACTCCTCCGACGACAGCAGCGCCGCCGACGCACCGTCGGTGAGCGGGGTCGAATTGCCCGCGGTCATGGTGGCGCCGCCGAGCTCGACGCCGAACACCGGCTTCAGGCCGGAGAGCTTCTCGACCGTCGAGTCCGGGCGCAGGTTGTCGTCGCGGGTGAGGCCGAGGAACGGGGTGACGAGGTCGTCGAAGAAGCCACGGTCGTAGGCGGCGGCCATGTTGCGGTGGCTCGCGGCGGCCAGCTCGTCCTGAGCCTCCCGGGCGATGCCGAACTCCTTGGCGGTGATCGCCGCGTGCTCGCCCATCGACAGACCGGTGCGTGGCTCGCCGTTGCGGGGGATCTCGATGCCGAGCATCGACGGCCGGACCTGGCCGAGCAGCTTGACGCGGTCGCCGGTCGAGCGGGCCCGGTTGAGGGAGAGCAGGAACTCGCGCAGCTCGTTGTTGACGCCGATGGGGGCATCGGAGGTGGTGTCGACACCGCCGCCGATGCCGGCCTCGATGCGGCCCGCGGCGACGGCGTCACCGACGGAGATGATCGACTGCAGGCCGGTGCCGCAGGCCTGCTGCAGGTCCCAGGCGGGGGTGTGCGGGTTCAGCGCGCTGCCGAGTACGCACTCGCGGATCAGGTTGAAGTCGCGGCTGTGCTTGAGGACGGCCCCGCCGACGACGGCACCGAGCCGCTCTCCCTGGAGGTTGAACCGGCTCACCAGCCCGTCGAGCGTGGCGGTGAACATGTCCTGGTTCGACGCGCGGGCGTACGTGCGGTCCGACCGGGCGAAGGGGATCCGGTTGCCGCCGAGGATTGCGACACGGCGCAGCTGCGTGGAACGAGCGGTGGTGGTCACTGACGTCTCCCGGGATGCTGGTGGATACAGACTCTGGCTACTATTCTTACTCGCGAGTAAGTTCGTTGTCGACACCACACCGTCGGCCCCTCCCGACAATACCGACGTCCGAACAAGAGAAGGTGGAATCGTGGCTGAAACCAAGAGCGCCCCCGGCCTCTATGCCCAGTTGATCGGGTCCGCGCCCGGAGCATTCCTCGCCAAGCAGTTCGGCCTGCCGAAGCCGGAGAAGCTGCGCCGGTACGAGCCGGGTCAGCCGCCCCTGGCCGGCCCGCTGCTCGTCGGGGGCAACGGCCGCCTCGTCGAACCGATCCGCACTCTGCTGTCCGACTACCCGTTCGCCGATCCCGCCGACACCGCGTACGGGGCGCTCGTCTTCGACGCCACCGGCATCACGGACGTCGCGGGCCTCGAGCAGCTGTTCACCTTCTTCCAGCCCGCGATCAAGGGGCTCGGCCCGAGCGGGCGCGTCGTGGTGCTCGGCACCACCCCGGAGGAAGCCTCCTCCGTGGACGAGCGCATCGCCCAGCGCGCGCTCGAAGGCTTCACCCGCAGCGTCGGCAAGGAACTGCGCCGCGGCGCGACGGCCCAGCTGGTGTACATCTCCCCCGATGCCGCCACCGGCCTGGCCGGCCTCGAATCCACGCTGCGCTTCCTGCTGTCCGCGAAGTCCGCGTTCGTCTCCGGCCAGGTGATCCACGTCGGTGCCGGCGACGCGAAGGCCCCCGAGTCGTGGGAGCGCCCGCTCGCCGGGAAGGTCGCCGTCGTCACCGGCGCGGCCCGCGGCATCGGCGCCACGATCGCCGAGGTACTCGCCCGCGACGGCGCGCACGTCGTCTGCGCGGACATCCCCGCGGCCGGCGACGCCCTGTCGCAGACCGCGAACAAGGTCGGCGGCGTCTCCCTCGCCCTGGACGTCACCGCCCCGGACGCGGGCGACAGGCTCGCCGAGTACCTGCTCGAGCGGCACGGCGGCGCCGACATCATCGTCCACAACGCCGGCATCACCCGCGACAAGCTGCTCGCCAACATGGACGCCGCGCGGTGGAACGCCGTCATGGCCGTGAATCTGCTCGCCCCCCAGAAGATCACCGAGAAGCTGGTCGAGAAGGGCGCGCTGAAGGAGGGCGGCCGCGTGGTCGACGTGTCGTCGATCGCCGGCATCGCCGGCAACCGCGGCCAGACCAACTACGGCGCGTCCAAGGCGGGTGTCATCGGGATGGTGCAGGCCACCGCGCCCGTGCTGGCCGAGAAGAACATCACCATCAACGCCGTCGCACCCGGCTTCATCGAGACGGCCATGACCGCAGCGATCCCGGTGGCCACCCGCGAGGCCGGTCGCCTCATGAGTTCGCTGCAGCAGGGCGGGCAGACCGTCGACGTCGCCGAGACCGTCGCCTGGTTCGCCAACCCGGCGTCGAGCGCGGTCACCGGCCAGGTCGTGCGCGTGTGCGGCCAGTCCATGCTGGGGGCGTGATGGCTGTCGTCGAACTCTCCTCGCGCCCTTCGACTCTCGACGTCTACGCGCGGGCGGCGCTCTCGGCGCTGCCCGTGGTGGGCGCCTCGGGCGACCGCCTGCCCGACGACACCCTCGTACTGCGCGGCCTGCGCGTCGACCCGGACAACCTGGCCGAGTACACGAAGGTGTGCGGACTGCGCTTCGGCGACACGCTCCCGCTGACGTACCCGTTCACGCTGACGTTCCCCGTCGTGATGAAGCTGATGGTGTCGAAGGGCTTTCCCTTCGCCGCCGTCGGTTCCGTCCATGCCGAGAACGTGATCGAGCAGGTGCGGCCCGTGTCCGTGACCGAGCCGCTGGATCTGAGGGTGCATGCCGAGAACCTGCGGGAGCACCGCAAGGGCCTGCTCGTCGACCTGGTGAGCGAGATCAGCGTCGGCCGGGAGCTGGTGTGGCGGCAGACGTCGTCGTTCCTGCACCAGCAGCGCACCTCGCTGTCGGATCAGCCGAAGCCCGAACCGAAGGCCGAGGAGATCCCTCCGGTGCCGACGTCGACGCTGCGGGTGGACCAGAAGACGATCGACCGCTACGCATCGGTCTCGGGTGACCGCAACCCGATCCACGTCTCCCGGCTCGGCGCCAAGGCGTTCGGGTTCCCGAAGCCCATCGCGCACGGTATGTGGAGCGCGGCCGCGGCGCTGCGGGCCGTGGAGGGCCGCATCCCGTCGCGCGCGACGTACTCGGTCCGGTTCGGCAAGCCGGTCCTGTTGCCCGCGACCGTGAACCTCTACGCCGCACGCGCCGCCGACGGCTGGGACCTGGCGCTGCGCCACCCGAAGAAGGGCTACCCGCACCTCACCGCCACCCTGCGCTGAGAGCGGCTGCGCCGCAATCGCTCCGAGCGAATGTATCGTCGACTCCCACTGAGGAGATCAACGATACATTCGCTCGGGCGGGGGCGGGCTCGGGGGCGGGGGCGGGGGCGGGGCGCGCTCGGCGGATCAGCCGGCGAGCAGAGCGTCCATCTGACCGACGGCGAGCCGCAGGCCTTCTTCCATACCCATGCCGGCCAGTTGCTCCATCTGCTCCCGGGACGCGAACGCGGAACGAATCCGCATCCGGGTGCCGCCCTCGTGCTCGACGAGCTGCATCCGCACCGTGGTGGTCGGCATCTCGAGGTTCGGCGTCCCGTCCTCGTCGGCGAATCCGTCGGTGAATTCCAGGGACTCGGAGGGCTCGACCGCGGTGACGTTCCACCAGCCGCGGTACTTGTCCCCCTCGGGACCGGTCATGAAGTAGGTGACGGTGCCACCCGGGACCAGATCGTGCTGCTCCACGGTCGCCGGGTGGGTCGGCGGTCCCCACCACCGCTCCAACTGCCGGGGGTCGGCCCACAACTGCCACACCCGTTCGAGCGGTGCGCGGAAGTCGGCGATCAAGGTCAGGGTCAGGCTGTCGAAGTCCTTCTCGACGCTGGTCACGCTCATCGTTGTCGTCCTTTCCTCGGGTCGTTCCGGGCCGGATCCGGTTCCTCGGTGAGCAGGGCCGACATCCGATCCACTCGTTCCCGCCAGGCGCCCTCGAGCTGGTCGAGCACCCGCCGGGCCGTGTCGATCGCGTCCGGGTCGGTGTGCACGAGTTGCTCCCGTCCGCGTCGTTCCTTCCTGACGAGGCCGGCCCGTTCGAGTACCGCCACGTGCTTCTGCACCGCGGCAAAGCTCATGGGATAGGCCTCGGCCAGCCGCGAGACCGACGCCGCGGTCCGCGCGCAGCGATGCAGGATGTCCCGTCGGGTGGCGTCCGCCAGGGCGTGGAACAGCTCGTCCACCGCGTCTTCACGAATCCGATCTACAACCATTTGGTTGTAGATTAGCGGGGCAACCCCCGCCTGTAAAGGAGTCGGCGTCGACGGCGGAAACGGGCAACCCCCGCCGGCGCGACGAGCTTTTTACAAATTACGATCTTTTGTCTACCACTGAGACCGAAAGTCCTGTACTGTCCACATCACAGTGAGCTGGCTCATACCGGCTCCTCGAACTGGACGCTTCACGGGACAGGGAGGTCGAACGGTGACGACGTCGGACATCGGGCGGTACGCGCAGGCGCCGGTGGAACAGTGGCGCGATCGCAAGCGGTATCTGTGGCTCATGGGGCTGATCCCGCCCACGGCGATCTTCCTCGCGACCGCACTGATCTGGGGATTCAACCAACTCGGCTGGACCGCGGTCTCGCCGATGTGGTGGTGGATCGGTCCCCTTCTGGTGTACGTGCTGCTGCCGATCCTCGACCGGTTCTTCGGCCCCGACGGGCAGAACCCGCCGGACGAGGTGATGGAGATGCTCGAGAACGACAAGTACTACCGGTACTGCACCTACGCCTACATCCCGTTCCAGCTGGCCAGTCTCGTCTTCGCCTGCTACCTGTGGTCGACCGGGAACCTGTCCTGGCTGGGGATCGACGGCGGCCTGGGGCTGATCTCGAAGATCGGTCTGGCGTTCAGCGTCGGCGTGATGGGTGGTGTCGGGATCAACACCGCCCACGAGCTCGGCCACAAGAAGGACGACCTCGAACGGTGGCTGTCGAAGATCACCCTGGCCCAGACCTTTTACGGCCACTTCTACATCGAGCACAACCGCGGCCACCACGTGCGGGTGTCGACCCCGGAGGACCCGGCTTCGGCCCGCTTCGGCGAATCGTTCTGGACGTTCCTGCCGCGCAGCGTGTGGGGCAGCCTGAAGTCCTCGTGGGAACTCGAGAAGACCCGCCTGCAGCGCCTCGGCAAGAGCCCGTGGACCCTGCGTAACGACGTCCTCAACGCGTGGGCGATGTCGGTGGTCCTGTTCGGTGTGCTCGTCGCGGTGTTCGGCCCGGTGATCATCCCGTTCCTGATCCTGCAGGCCGTCTACGGCTTCTCCCTGCTCGAGACGGTGAACTACCTCGAGCACTACGGGCTGCTGCGGCAGAAGACCGCCACCGGCCGGTACGAGCGCTGCACCCCCGCGCACAGCTGGAACTCCGACCACATCGTCACCAACATCTTCCTGTACCACCTGCAGCGGCACAGCGATCACCACGCGAACCCGACCCGCCGCTACCAGACCCTGCGGAGCATGGACGGCGCCCCCAACCTGCCCAGCGGCTACGCGAGCATGATCGGGCTCGCCTACATCCCGCCGCTGTGGCGCAAGGTGATGGACCACCGCGTCGTCGAGCACTACGACGGCGACATCACCCGCGCCAACATCCAGCCGAGCAAGCGCGGCAAGGTCCTCGCCGAGTACGGGGCGCAGTGATGGCCGCCTACGAGTGCCCGGTGTGCAACTACGTCTACGACGAGACCGCAGGCGCGCCCCGCGAGGGTTTCCCCGCCGGCACACCCTGGGACGCGATTCCCGACGACTGGTGCTGCCCCGACTGCGGGGTCCGCGAGAAGATCGACTTCGAAGGACGCTGACATGACCACGAACTACAAGCTCTTCCGTTGCCTGCAGTGCGGATTCGAATACGACGAGGCCGAGGGCTGGCCGGAGGACGGCATCGCCCCCGGCACCCGATGGGACGAGATCCCCGACGACTGGTCCTGCCCGGACTGCGGCGCCGCCAAGTCCGATTTCGAGATGGTCGAGGTCAGCCGGACATGACCGAGACGATCGTCGTCGTCGGCACCGGGGTGGCCGGCGCGACAGCCTCACAGACCCTGCGCAAGGAGGGCTTCGCCGGACGTGTCGTGCTGATCGGCGAGGAGGCCGCGCTGCCCTACCGGCGGCCGGTGCTGTCGAAGGATCTGCTCGCCGGCAGCATCACCGCGGAGCGGGCACAGCTCGAACCGGCCGGCTACTGGGCCGACCACGACATCGACCTGCGCACCGAGACCCGCGTCGTCGAACTCGACCCACGGCGTCGCCGGCTCCGGCTGTGGGACAACGAGATTCTCGACTACGACGCGGTGATCCTGGCGACGGGCGCCCGCGCCCGCCACCTGGACCACGACGGCGGGGACAGGGTGCTGAGCCTGCGCACGGCCGAGAACGTCGCCCCGCTGCGGGCCGCGATCGAGGCGCACCGTTCGCTCCTCGTCGTCGGCGCCGGCCTGATCGGCTGCGAAGTCGCCTCCACCGCAAGGGAACTGGGAGCAGAGGTCACCGTGCTCGAGAGCGCGCCGTCGCCGCTCGCCCGCATCGTGCCGCCCGCCGTCGCCGAGATGTACGTCGGCCTGCACGCCGAACGCGACGTGCCCGTCCACACCGGCGTCGCGCTGCGCTCCCTCACCGGCGACGACGACGGGGTGTATGCCACCGCCGAGGACGGGCGCGCCTGGACGGCCGGCGCTGCCCTCGTCGCGGTGGGCTCGGTGCCGGACACGGCGCTCGCCCGCGCGGCCGGGCTGACCGTCGGCGACGGCATCGTCGTCGACGAGGCCTACCGCACCTCCGCCGACGGGGTCTACGCCGCGGGCGACGCGATCGAGCAGCCCAACCCGGTGCTCGGCGGCCGGCACCGCACGGAGAACTGGAACAGCGCACGGGCCCAGGGCATCGCCGCCGCGAAGTCCGTCCTCGGGCAGCCGCTCGGCGCCGCGGAGGTGCCGTGGGGCTGGTCCAACCAGTACGGGCACAACCTGCAGTTCGCCGGCTGGTCCCGCCACGAAGACGACTACGTGGTGCGCGGGTCGATCGAGGGCCGGGACTTCACGGCCCTCGCGCTGCGCGGCGACCGGCTGGTGGGGGCGATCGCCCTCGGCCGCCCGAAGGACATCCGCATCGTGCGGCAGCTCGTTGCCGCCGGCGCGGCGGTCGATCGCGGCGCGCTCGCGGACGAGTCCGTCGCGCTGGGCGACGTCGCGGGTCGGCGCGCGGCGGCCACGCCGGCATCGCTGTAGCGGGCTGCTCAGCCTTGGTGGTCGGTGCGCTTCTTGCCGGCCAGGCCGCGCCAGGCCAGGTTCTCGAGCAGATCGGCGGCCTTCTCCACATCGATCTCGCCGCCGGCGATGCGGTCGGCGACGGCCTCACCGGCGCCGACGAGCGCAACCGCCATGATGGCGAAGTCGGTTCCCGGCTCCGGGTCGCGCGTGCTCGACTCGAGCAGGTGCGCGGTGAGCTCGATGAGCCGGTCCCGGCTGCTGCGCACCTGCCCGGCGAACGCCTGCTGGGACATCGCCTGGCGGTAGAGCACCATCCACGAGTTGCGGTGGGCGTCGACGAATCCGAGGAACGACTCGAGCGCCACCCGCAGCTGATCGCGTGGCGTGAGCCCGGGATCACCGGCGGGCGTCAGGGCCTCGACGAACCGCTGCCCCTCCCGGCTGATGCACGCGGCGAACAGTTCGTCCTTCGAGCCGTAGTACAGGTAGAGCATCGGCTTGGAGATCTGGGCCCGGGCCGCGATGGCGTCCATCGAGGTATTGTGAAACCCGTTCTCGGAGAAAACCTCCACGGCGGCGTCCAGCATCTGCTGTTCCCGCACCGCGCGAGGCAGTCGCTTGGTACCGCCGGCCATGTCTCCTCCAAGTCCCGATGCTCCCAGCTCCTTACTCTAGAGTAAGGAGCTGGTTTCCGACGCCGATTCAGCAGTCCAGCGCGCCCTTGGCGCGCGCGACGGTGCGCACCGCGTCGTCCACCCGCGCGGCCGGCAGCGCTCCCGTCGCCACGGCCTGTTCGAGATGGTCGAGCACCCGCGGGACGTCGTCGGTGGTCAGCCACAACGCCTGGTCCACCCCGGCGGCGAGCGCCGCCTGCACCGCTTCGGTGATGTCGTACGTGTCGGTGATGGCCCGCATGCCCGACAGGTCGTCGGTGAAGACCACCCCGTCGAACGGCGGGGCACCGTAACCGGTTCCAGACCGCAGCAACTGCACCGCCTGCGGGCTGATGCTCGCCGGCAGTCCCTCGGTCAGCCCCGGCACGTCGAGGTGCCCGAGCATCACCGCGACCCCGGAATCCACGAGCTCCCGGTACGGCACCAGGTCCACCTGCTGCAGCTGGTCGAGCGGCGGCGCGGTGACCGCACCGGTGTGCGAGTCGCCCGACGCCGAACCGTGGCCCGGGAAGTGCTTGAGCACCGGCAGGATTCCCGCGTCGCGCAGGCCCCGCGCATAGGCGCCGGCGTACTGCACCACCACCTGCGGATCGTCGGAGAAGGAGCGGTCGCCGATCACCGAGTCGTCCGGCTGGCTGCTCACGTCCACGTCCGGCGCGAAGTCGACGGTGACGCCCAGCTCGCGGAGCTCGCGGCCCCGCTCGAGCGCCATCCGGTACGTCTCCTCGACGGTCATCGTCTGCGCCGTCACCCGCGCCGACGGATCGGGGCCGAACAGCGCCCCCACGCGCGAGACCCGGCCGCCCTCCTCGTCGATGGTGACCATCAGCGGCAACCGGCTCGCCGCCACCACCTGCGGGATCTCCCGGTTGGCCAGCATCGACACGTCGGTCCAGCTGCCGACGAAGATCCCGCCGATCTGTTCGGACCGCACCGCCTCGAGGGCGTCGGCGGTGCCGGTGACACCGACGTTGAGCAGCTGGGCGAGCCGCTGCCGCACCGTCAGCGACGCGAGCAGCTCGTCGCCGCAGGACGGTGCGGGTGACGCGGTCGCCATCGGGGCGGGCGACGGCGACTGTGCGACGGTCGACGTGGCCTGCGACGTCGCGGCGGCCGTGGGCTCCGGGGTCCGGGGCGCGTCCTGTCCCCCGCACCCGGCGACGGCGAGGACAGCCGCGACCGCGACGGTGAGGGTGTGACGGATCCGCATGGCCACCGACGGTAGCCGACCACCGCCGTGCCTGCCCCGACGACCCACGGCGACGGGTAAAGTGCCCCCCAAGGACCGCCACGACAGCAGGGGACGCGTGATGCCCGCAGATCTCATCCTCATCGCCTACGACGGCTCCGAGAACGCCAAGCGGGCCGTGCGGTATGCGGGGCGATTCCTCGCCTCGTGCCGCGCCGTCGTCGTCACGGCCTGGGAACCGATGGTCCGTCAGGCCGCCCGCATGTCCGGGCTGTCGGGGGTGATGCAGCCGGAGTGGGTACCCGACGAGGAAACCGAGGACGTGGCCCTCACCGACGCGAAGGTGATCAACGCGGAGGGACTCGAACTCGCCCGCTCCGCCGGCCTCGCCGCGGAGGGCCGCACCCTCGAGGTGGTCAGTGCCGTGTGGACCGCGATCGTCGAGGCTGCCGACGAGCTGAACGTCGACATCATCGTCACCGGCACCCGCGGCACCACGGGCCTGCGCTCGCTGCTGCAGTCGTCGGTGGCCGACCACGTGCTGCGCCACAGCCATCGGCCCGTGCTGATCGTCCCCCCGGGACGCTAGCCGCGGCGCGTACCGGGCGCGGGCGGGGGATATCGTCGACCCACCATGGACGGTTTCCTGCTCTCCCGCGCCGATCGCACCGTGCACACCACCGGGACGCGCCGCCGGTTCACCGACGTCGCCGAGGCCTCTTTCGCGTTGCGCCGCGGCGAGGCCGACCTGATCGTGGGCGCGCTGCCCTTCGATCCCGAGCGCCCCGCCGCGCTGACCCAGCCGGAGACCGCCGACGTGACCGACGCGGCGTGGCAGCCACCGGACGCCCTGCCCGCCCTGCCTGCGGTGCGGATCGCCGCGCAGACCCCGGCGCCGCAGCAGCACGTCGCGCGGGTCGCGGCGCTGCGCGACCGGCTCGGCCGCGGCGAACTCGACAAGGTCGTCGCCGCGCGCTCGGTCACGCTCGTCTCCGAGACGCCCGTCGACCCGCTCGCCCTCGCGGCCCGGATGGCCGAGCGCCACCCCACCGCCCACGTCTACGCGGCGGACCTGAGCGCCGCCGGCGAGCGGTACCGCGGCCACACCCTGGTCGGCGCGACGCCCGAACTGCTGGTCAGCCGCCGCGGCGACGCCGTCACGTGCCGTCCGCTCGCGGGCACCGCCGCCCGCTGCGCCGACCCCGGCGCCGACCGTGAGGCGGGCCGGCAGCTGCTCGCCTCGGCGAAGAACCTCGCCGAGCACGCGTTCGTCATCGACTGGATCCGCTCCCGCCTGACCCCGCTGTGCAGCGAACTGGAGATCCCGGGCACGCCCGTGCTGACCGCCACGAGCGACGTGTGGCACCTGGCCACCCCGATCACCGCCACCCTGCGCGACCCCCGCACGGACGCCCTGACGCTGGCAGCGGCACTGCACCCGACCCCGGCCGTGGCCGGCACGCCCACCGAGGCCGCACTCGCGGCGATCCGCAGCACGGAGGGCGACCGTCGCTTCTACGGCGGCGCCGTGGGGTGGTGCGACGGGGACGGCGACGGGGACTGGCTGGTGGCGATCCGCTGCGCCGAGCTCAGCGCCGACGGCAGGCGGGCCCTCGCGTGGGGCGGCGGGGGCATCGTCGCGGCGTCCGATCCGCAGGCCGAACTCGACGAGACCACCGCGAAGCTGCGCACGCTGCTCGGCGTGCTCGGCCTCTAGGCCGCCGCGAGTGGAGCAGGCCACAGTCGCACCCGTGCGGGTGATACCTTGACGCGGAGCGCAACGACGCCGGACCGGTTCCGGCACCGTCGCGCACGACGAATGTCGGCTGCACACGGAAGCCGACGACGGACGATGGGGAGATGGGTATGGCGAAGTTCCTGGGCCCGGGCCTGGTCAGCGCGGCGATCGGCGCCGTCCTCGGCGCCGTGGCGGTGTTCGGGGTCACGGCGGCGGTTCAGGAGAACACCCGCCCGGAGGTCGACCGCAGCGGCAACGCCGATTCCTCCCTGCTGAACCAGGTTGAGTACGGCAGCCGCTGACGGCGCCATCCACGCGACGAGTTCACGCACTTCCCACGGCGCGGTGCCCCACCCCGGTGGGGCACCGTCCGCCGACCCCCTCTCCAGGCGGTGGTTGTACGGGGCCGCCGTGGTGTCGCTGCTGTTGGCGTTCGCGCAGGCCCCCGGCCTGATCGTCGCCGACACCAAGTACGACCTGACCCAGAACCCCCTCGGGTTCCTCACCCGCGCCGCCCACCAGTGGAGCAGCCTCGCCCCGCTCGGCCAGGTCCAGAACCAGGCGTACGGCTACTTCTTCCCGCACGGCTCCTTCTTCGCCGTCGGCCAGCTCCTGCACGTCCCCCCGTGGATCACCCAACGGGTGTGGTGGGCGCTGCTGCTGCTCGCCGGGTTCTGGGGCGTGGTGCGGCTCGCCGAGGCGCTCGGCGTCGGCAACCGTGGTTCCCGGCTGATCGCCGCGGCGGCGTTCGCACTCTCGCCCCGCGTGCTGACCACCCTCGGATCCATCTCGTCGGAGACGCTGCCGATGATGCTGGCGCCGTGGGTGTTGCTGCCGCTCGTGCGCTACCTCGACGGCGACCGGGCGCTCCCGCACCGGCGGGGAGCACCGCAGCTCGCCGCGCAGTCCGCCGTCGCGGTGGCCCTCATGGGCGCGATCAACGCCGTCGCCACCGTCGCCGCGTGCCTCGTCGCCGGGCTGTGGTGGATCGCGCACCGCCCGAACCGGCGGTGGTGGCGGTTCACGCTGTGGTGGATCCCGAGTTGCGTCGTCGCGGTGCTGTGGTGGATCGTGCCGCTGCTGCTGCTCGGCCGGGTCAGTCCCCCGTTCCTGGACTACATCGAATCGTCCGGGGTGACGACGCAGTGGACGTCGCTGGCGGAGGTGCTGCGCGGCACCGGCAGCTGGACCCCGTTCGTCTCCCCCGAGCGCATCGCCGGCGCGGTGCTCGTCACCCAGCCCGCGGCGGTCCTCGTCACCGGCCTGCTCGCCGCCGCGGGCCTCGCGGGGCTGGCGATGCGGTCGATGCCCGCCCGGGGGCGGTGGGCGCTGATCCTGTTCGCCGGCATCGCCGGGCTGGCCGCCGGGTACGTCGGTGAACTCGGCTCGCCGATCGCCGAGCAGGTGCGGTTCTTCCTGGATTCGGCCGGCGCCCCGCTGCGCAACGTGCACAAGCTCGAGCCGCTGGTGCGGTTGCCGCTCGTGCTCGGGCTCGCGCACCTGCTGCGCCGGGTACCGCTGCCCGGCGCGGTGCCGTGGCGGCAGGCCCGGACCGCGTTCGCCCACCCCGAACGCCAGCCCATGGTCGCGTTCACCACCCTGATCCTCGTGGCGCTGACCCTCGCGACGTCGCTCGCGTGGACCGGCCGGCTCGCCCCGCGCGGTGCCTACGACGCGGTGCCCGGATACTGGCACGAGACCGCCGCGTGGCTCGACGAGCACACCTCGGCCCGCGGGGAACGGGCGCTGATCGTGCCGGGCGCCCCGTTCGGCAGCCAGATCTGGGGCCTGACCCGCGACGAGCCGATCCAGCCGCTCGCGTCGACGCCGTGGGCCTCCCGCGACGCCGTGCCGCTCGTGCCGCCCGGCGCGATCCGGGCCCTGGACGCGGTGCAGCGGCACCTCGCCGACGGCCGGCCCACCCCCGGCCTGGCGGCGACGCTGCGCGGCCAGGGCATCGGCTACGTGGTGATCCGCAACGACCTCGACCCGGAGACGTCGCCGTCGGCGCGGCCGGTGCTCGTGCACCGGGCGATCGAGGGCTCCCCCGGGCTCGTGCGGGTCGCCGAGTTCGGCAACGAGATCACCCGGAACTTCGAGGAGGGCTTCACCGCCGACTCCGACCTGCGACCGGCCTACCGGGCGATCGAGATCTACCGCGTGGACGTGCCCGGCGCGCCGGTCGGCCCGTACGCCGTGGACGCGGCGACCGTTCCCCGCGTCCAGGGCGGTCCCGAGGCTCTGCTGCGGCTCGACGACGCCGAGCCGGGGAACACCGGCCCCGCGCTGCTCGCGGCCGACGCGAGCCGTGCCGGCCTGCCCGTCGGCGACGTCGTCGTCACCGACACCCCCACCGACCGGGAGACCGACTACGGCCAGGTCGACCACCACAGCTCGGCGATCCGCGCCGCCGGCGACCCGCGGCGCACCTACAACCTCGTGCCGGACTACCCGGTGCCGGACACCGACCTCGTGCGCGCCGAGTGGGAGGGCGCGCGGATCAGCGTGTCCAGCTCCGCGTCGGACGCCACCCAGCTCGGCGGCACCTCCGTCGGCAGCGGGCCGGCGGCCACCGTCGACGGCGACCCGACCACCGGCTGGCACAGCAACGGCCTCGAGTCCGCGGTCGGGCAATGGCTGCAACTCGACCTCGACCGGCCCATCGAGGCCGGGCTGCTCCGGCTGAGCACCAGCCCCGGCGCGATCGGCACGCCGGTGAAATGGCTCGAGGTGACCACCGACCGCGGCAGCACCGCCGTGCGCATCGAGAAGCCCGGCCGGGAACAGACGGTGGCGCTGCCGCTCGGACGGACGACCTGGATCCGGATCACCTCCACCCGCACCGAGGACGGATCCGTGGGCAACCAGTTCGGGCTGACCGAGGTGGCGGTGGACGACTTCACCGACCGGGACAACCCGCGGCCCGTCGACATCCGGCAGCGGATCGTGCTGCCGGACGTCGCCGCCGGGGCCGCCGTGCGGGGCTGGAACCTCGGTCAGGAACTGCCCGGCCGCGGCAGCTGCGTCGACACCCCCGACCGGGTGCGGTGCGCGCGGGGCCTGGCCGTCGCACCCGAGGAGCCGAACGTCTTCACCCGCACCCTGTCGGTGCCCGACGCGACGTCGGTGGCGCCGCAGCCGTGGGTGCGGGGACGGCCCGGCCCGGCGCTCGCCGAGGTCGCCGCGCTGCCGGACCGGGTGGTCGCCCGCGGCGCCGCCGACGTCGTGGACCTGCAGGGCTCCGCGTTCGCCGCCACCGACGGTGATCCGCGGACGACGTGGACGGCGTCGGAGGAGGCGGTGCGGCCCGGGGCACCGCGACCGACCCTCACCCTCGACCTGCCGTCCCCGCAGCTGGTCACCGGCCTCGAGGTGGCGCCGAGCCCGGGACCGCTGCCGGCGCGGCCGACCCGCGTCGCCGTCGACCTCGGCAACGGCCCGCAGGTGCGCGATATCGAATCATCAACAGCGACAATCGATCTCGAACCATACGTCACGGACCGGGTAGTGCTCAGCCTGGTCGGCTGGGACGACGTGCTGGACCAGACCGTGCTCGGCTTCGCCAAGGTCGGCCCGCCGGGACTGGCGGAGGTGACCGTGCTCGGCCCGGACGGGCCGATCGGCCCGCAGGACCCGGTGTACGAGCGGCAGGTCACCGTCGGGTGCGACGCCGGGCCCGTGCTGACCGTCGACGGCCGCACCTACCGGACGTCGGTCACCGCGACCGTCGCGGACCTCGCCGCGGGGGTCGAGGTGCCCGCCACCCTGTGCGACGAGACCGTCGCGCCGCTGCCCGCCGGGCACGTCGACGTCGAGCTGGACCCCGGCCAGGCGTTCACCGTCGGGACGCTGCGGCTGCCGGTGCCCGGCGCCGTGAGCCCGCCGTCGCCCGAACCCACCGAGCTCGCCGTCGGCACCTGGACGGAGAACCTGCGCGAACTCGAGGTGCCTGCGGCCGAGCGGGAGCGGATCGTCGTCGTGCCGGAGAGCACCAACGTCGGCTGGGTCGCCACGGCCGCGGACGGCACCGAACTGACGCCCGTGGTGGTCGACGGCTGGCAGCAGGGCTGGGTCGTGCCCGCCGGGGCCGGTGGCACCGTGACGCTCGAGTTCGCCACCGACCGCTGGTACCGCCTCGGCATCTTCGGCGGTCTGCTCCTGCTGCTGCCGCTGTTCGCGCTCGCGGCCTGGCCGCGCCGGCGCCCCGTCGCCAACCCGGGGCCGCCGCCACGGGTGTGGGGCAGCACCACCGTCGGCTTCGCCGGCGTGCTGGCCGTCGCGACCCTCGCGGCCGGTGCGGTGGGCGCGGCGACGACGATCGTCGCGGCGGTGGCGATCGTGGCGGTGGGCGCGCGCTGGGGCCGCGACGTGGCCGCCCGCACGCTCGTCGTCGTGACCGGGGCCGCCACCATGACGGCGATGGCGTTGCTGTCCACCGGGCCGTGGCGAGCGCCGGGCGGCTACGTCGGGCACTCGTTCGCGATCCAGTTCGCTGCGCTGTGCGGGCTCGTCGCGCTGGGGCTCGCGGCGCTGCCGGTCTCGCTCAGGGCGCGGCGGAGTCTGCGACGCGTTCTGCGGTGGTCGCGACGCGGCGCTGGCGGCGCCTGACCTCCCGGCGCACCGGCTCCTCGACGAGCGCGTAGCTGACCGACGCGACGGCGATGCTCAGCACCAGCGTGACCGCGAGCACGAACCAGAAGTCGCCCTGGAACGGGATGAGCCCGAAGACCGGGAAGACGATGGACAGCACCGCCAGGTGCCAGATGAAGATGCCGTACGACCATCGGCCCACGGTCAGCGCCGGCCCGCTCGCCAGGATGCGGTGCTCGGCGCGCGGCGCGAGGACGAGCGGCGCCAGCAACGCGAAACTCATGAGCGCACCGAGGAGGATCTTGCCGTTGTACTGCCACGGCTCGAGCGTCACGAGCCCCTCCGGCCCACCGAGGGACGTGGTGGACAACGCGAATGCGGCCACGGCGATCCCCGCCATGAGCACCCGGTGGGAGGCGAGCCGGTGCACCCAGGTCCGTTCGCCCGACACGAGTTCGGCGAGCAGCATGCCGGCGCCGAACCACGGCAGATAACCCGGCAGCCAGTTGTCGTGGTTGATGTGGCCCGGGGTGGGGACCGGCAGCCACGCCCACACCAGCGACAGCGCGCTCACGGCGAGCAGCAGCGGGACGCGGAACCGGGCCCGGTCGCCGCGCAGCCCGGCGAGCGCCGCGGCGAACAGCGGCAGCAACAGATAGAAGGCCACCTCCACGGACAGGCTCCACATCTGGGTCAGTCCCTCGGTGAGGCTCAGCGGCACGAACACCTGCACCAGGGTCAGGTTCGCCAGCCACAGCCGCCAGCCGCTGCCCGCCCCGGGCAGCAGGAGCAGCACGACGCACACCACCACCCAGTACGCGGGCAGGATGCGGGTGGCCCGCGACAGCAGGTAACGCCCGGCGGGCGGCGCGGCCCCGAGACCACGCGCGGCCGCCGCGTGCGGCCGCCACAACAGGAAGCCCGACAACGCGAAGAACAGGGCGACGGCCAGGTCGAACCGGCCCCAGATGCGGCCGAGCACCGGATCGTCCACCGCCCCGGTCTGGAACGCCACGTGCGTGATCAGGACACCGACGGCGGCGAATCCGCGCATGCCCTCGAGCGCCGGCAGGAATCCGGAGATCGCGGAAGCCGGGGCGACGGGCGGGGTGGTGCTGGTCATCGAGGACAGTCTGCCCGGTGGGGTCGTGGCGGGGAAGCCGGGATCTCGAGTCCGCGCGGTGGCGCGCGCCGGGCGGCTGCCCTGTTAGTGTCTGGGCTCACGTGGTATTCGCGAGCCGGATGCCAGGCGATCCGTGCAGACCGGCTGCCGGTGGGGGTACTCGATGGAACCGTTGAGTGAGGAGACACAGCATGGCTGAGCGTTCGGGCTCGGGCCGGAAACTGGCATTGGCGTTGGTGGGCCTGGGCGCCTTCCTTATTGTCGCGGCGATACTGATCCCGACCTATACCGTCGGCAAGCTCGCCAAGACGCCGCTGGATCTCGAGGTGACCACGGTCGCCGAGGGCACCGGCGACATCCTCAACGCGCGGGCACTGCTGTCGGGGCGGGCGCAGGTCGACACCGACGTGCCGATCGTGGCGCAGCGGTTCGTCACCGTGGAGGAGCCGTCGGACGCCGACATCATGACCCTGCAGGCCGGCCAGACGGTCCGTCGCCTGGACATGCAGGGTGACACGGGCCTGGTCTCCGCCACCGTCGACCGGGTCACCGTGGACCGGGTCAGCGGCATGCCCGTCACCCAGGAGGAGAACCCGGACGCCGTCAGCACCATCCAGACCTCGGCGACGGCGCCGCCGGCGGAGATCCCGAACCGCGACGGCCTGCAGTACCGCTTCCCGTTCGGCACCGAGCAGAAGTCGTACCCGTACTTCGATCTGAACGCGCGCGAGACGTTCCCGATCGACTACATCGACGAGACCGAGATCAACGGCGTCAAGGTCTACCACTTCCGGCACGAGGTCGGGCCGATCGACCTGTCCACGGTCGATCCGTCGGTGCCGACCTACAAGCTGAGCCTGCCCGCCTCCACGTGGGGCGTCGAGGGCGGCGAGACGCCGGTGACCATGACCCGGTGGTACACCAACGTTCGTGACCTGTGGGTCGAGCCGGAGACCGGCGTCGTCATCAAGGGCCAGGAGCAGCAGTACCAGTACTACGCCCGCGAGGCGAACCGTCCCGAGGTGACGGTGCTGCAGGTGAGCCTGCCGTTCAACGAGGACACCATCGAGTTCCAGGTGGACCAGGCCAAGAACGGCATCGACACCCTCAGCCTCTTCGGTCGCACCGTGCCGATCATCCTCGGCATCCTCGGTCTGATCTCCCTGATCGCCGGCATCGTGCTCGGCCTGCGCGGCGGCAGCGGCCGCACCGGCCGTCCCGTCGCCGCGACGGGCGGCCCGACCGCCCCGGCCGGCCCGGCCCATGCCGCGCCGGGACAGCGCGACTGGACCAGCGACCGCACCGAGGAGATCCCCCGCACGGACGCTCCCCCGCAGCAGCGGGACTGGACCACCGACCAGACGCAGGAGATCCCGCGCACCGACCTGCGCAAGGAACCGCCGCAGCAGTAGGCACGAGCGCCGATGCCCCTCCCCGATCCGCTCGGGGAGGGGCATCGGCGTTTTCGTGGGCGCGCTCGTTCGGCCCGCGGCAACCGAATGTCACACGGGGTCAGTCGGATCGAACAGCTGTCACATTCGGCCCCGCGGGGTGGGCCGCGCGGACCGCCAGCACGGAGACCACCGTGGCGGTGACGGCCGCGACGGCCACGGCGACGAGCACGAACTGCCGGGTGGTGGACGCGACGGTGAGCATGAGGGTGGCCTCCACCGCGAGGCCGGCCCACGCGACGGCGGCGAGATGGGTGCGCTCGCCCGCGATCGCGGACAGCAGTGCCCCCTGCAGCACCGCCAGGCACGCGCCCTGCAGCGCGAACAGCCACAGCAGCGACTGCACCGGGGCGTACGCGTCGCCGACGAGCAGCGGCACCAGCGGCGCACACACCGCCGCCCCGGCGACGAGGACCGCGCCGATCCCGACGAGGACGGCCAGGGCGGACCGGACGGCGGCCGCGGACTGGGCGGGGTTGGCCATCCGCGGGTACAGCACCACCCCGACGGCCTGCGGCAGCCAGAACGCGACCTTCGTCGCGACGGCGCCGAGCGCGTACAGCCCGGCATCCTCCGGGTCGAGCACGGCGCGGGCGAGCAGCAGGTCCAGCGAGGTCAGGGCGATCAGCGCCAGCTGCACCTGGGAGGCGCGCAGTACCGCGGGCACGCCGACCGCCGGGGCGGCACCCGACTCCGGTCCCGCCGGGGAGCTCGACACGAGCGCGGCGGCCCCGGCCGCGACGAACCCGGTGCCGACCGCCCCGGCGAACAGCGCCGCCCCGGGCCCGCCGCCGGCGGCGAGCACCGCGACGGCGGGCACGACCTTCGCCACGCCGGCCGCGGCGAGGACGACACTGAGCGCGCCGAACCGTCCCCGCCCCTGCAGCAGGCCCTGCTCGGCGGCGAGCAGCACCAGCAGCGGCGCGGTGACGAGCGAGCCGAGGGCACCGGCGACGCTGGTGTCGAGGGCCCACGCGACGAGCGGCACGACGGCCAGCGCGACGAACCCGGCGAGGCCCGCGCAGCGGTACCCGAGACGGCGCAGGGACGCGGTGCCGGCACCGAGCACGGTCTCCCGGGCGACGACCGTCTGCAGCGCGAGCGCCGGCACGGCCAGCACCAACTGGGCGGCCAGCAGGCCGGCGAACTCGCCGTACCCCGCGGGGCCGAGCCACTGGGCGGCCGGCAGGTGCAGCAGGTAGGAGGCCAGGTTGGCGGTCATGGCCCCGGCGGTCACCATCGTCATCCCGGCGACGGTGGTTCCGGTGGCCGAGCGCGGCGTCTCAGGTCGCGGCATCGGACCATGGTTGCACGCCGCCGGGTGCGGGCGGCGAGGCACCGGATCCGGACCGGGGTGCCGGGGCGGGCTGGGTATTGTGCGGCCATGCCCAGGCCGGTGTCGCTGCGTCCCGCTGTCCCGGCCCTCTACAGCCTGGCCCTGGCGGTCGTGGTGCTCGGGCCGCTGCTCGTCTCCCCCGGTTACCTGCTGTTGCGCGACGCGGTGAGCACCCCGCGGTCCTTCCTGACGGATTCGGCGCTGGGTCTGACCGACGCCGCGGCGCGGGCGGTGCCGCAGGACGCGTTGCTGGCGACGGCGAGTGCGGTGGTGGACGGCGGTGTGGTGGTGACGGCGCTGCTCACCGGCGCCCTGTGGGCGGCCGGTTGGGGCGGCGCCCGCCTGGTGGCGGTGCTGTTGCCGGCGGCCGGTCTGCCGGCGCGGCTGGTGGCGGCGACGGTGTTCGTGTGGAACCCGTACGTGGCGGAGCGGCTGCTGCAGGGGCACTGGAGCCTGCTGGTGGGCTACGCGGCGCTGCCGTGGACGGTGGTGACGTCGGTGGCGGTGCGACGGGGCGCCCGCTCCGGGTGGGCGTCGCTGGCGGTGTGCCTGGGCGCGGCGGGGCTGACGCCGACGGGCGCGCTGCTGGCGTCGGTGACGGCGCTGGCCGTGCTGGCCGCCCCGGGCGGGCGGTCCCCACTGCTTCCCCGTCTCGCGGGCGCGGTGGCGCTGGCGACTGCGGTGGCGGCGCCGTGGCTGGTGGCGACGGCCGTGTCCGGCGGCGCGGGCGACGGGTCGGATCCGGCGGGGGTGCGGGCGTTCGCGGCGCGGGCCGAGCCCGCGCTGGGCACGCTCGGCAGCGTGGCGGGGCTCGGGGGCATCTGGAACGCCGACGCGGTGCCCGGTTCGCGGGCGACGGTGTGGGCGCTGGTCGGCACGGCGGCGCTGCTGCTGGTGGTGGCGTGCGGGGTGCCGGCGCTGTGGCGGCGCCGGCGCAACCCGGTGCTGGGGGTGCTGACGGCGCTGGCGGCGGTCGCGGTGCTCGGTCCGGCCCTCGCGGCGACGGGGACGGGGTTGCGGGCCGGAGCGTGGGCGATGGTGCACGTGCCGGGCGCGGGTCTGCTGCGCGACACCCAGAAGTGGGTGGCGTGGGCGGTGCCGCTGTACGCGCTGGCTGCCGCGGCAGGTGTCGGCACGGTGCGCGGGCGGTTCGGCGGCCGGGCCGGCGCCTGGGCCACGGCGGCCGCGCTGACCGTGCTGCTGGCCCTTCCGGATCTGGCGTGGGGCGTGGGCGGGCGGGTGCGGCCGGTGCAGTATCCGGACGCGTGGCAGCGGGTCGCGGCGGCGGTGCCGGCGGGCGCCGGCGACGTGGCGGTGCTGCCGGCCGGAATGTTCCGGCGATTCGAGTTCAGCGGCGCCGCACCGGTTCTCGATCCGGCACCTCGGATGCTGCGCGCGGACGTGCTGCAGTCCGGGGAGCTGATCGTCGCCGGCGGCACCGTCGCCGGCGAGGGTCGGGGCGCCGCGGAGGTGGAGCGCCTGCTGCTGGCCGGGGCGGCGCCGGCCGACCTCGCTGCCCACGGCGTGGGCTGGGTGCTCGTCGAGCACGGCACGCCCGGGGACCTCGGCGACTCGGCCCGCGGACCCGAGCAGCTCGAGCCGGTGTTCTCCGATGCCGCGCTGTCGCTGTACCGGGTGCCGGGGGTCGACGGGACGCGGTCGGACGACCGGACGGCGGCGATCGCCGCGCACGCACTGTGGGCGGCGGTGTCAGCAGGCGGGCTCGTGGGCCTGCTGGTCCTGCGACGGCCCGCCCGGCGCCGCGAGCACCACGGCGGCCTCCGCCGGGCGCGGGAACAGTCCTGAGACGCGGCGGCCCGCGGCCGTCGCGGCGAGCACCTCGTGCACCCCGTCGCCGGTCGCGGACCAGGAGAACTCTGCGGCCCGCACCCGGGCCTTGCCGCCGAGGGTGCGGCGACGATCCGCGTCGGCGAGCAGGTCGGCGACGGCGTCGGTGAGCTCGTCCGCGGAGTCGACGAGCACGCCGGTGACGCCGTCGATGATCGAGTCGGTCAGTCCCCGCGAGCTGCGGTAGCCGACGGTGGGCACGCCGTGCTGCGCGGCCTCGACGACGGCCAGCCCCCAGCCCTCCTTGCGCGACGGCATCACGTGCACCCAGGACCGGGAGAGCAGTTCGTGCTTGCGGTCCTCGGCGACGTGGCCGTGGAAGGTGACGGCATCGGTGATGCCGAGGTCCGCGGCGGCCGCGCGCAGGTTCCTCTCCCACCAGCCGCCGCCGATGACGTCGAGGTGCAGGCCGGGGACGCGGTCGCGCAGCGCGGCGACGGCGGCGAGGGCGTCCTCGATCTGCTTGTGCGGCACGAGCCGCGACAGCACGCACACGGTGGGGTGCGCGGTGCGGGTGTGTTCGTCGCCGGGCTCGACCCCGGCGGGGACGGCGTCGGCGCCGTTGCGGACGACGGCGATGCGGTCACGGTCGACGCCGAGGGCCATCAGTTCGTCGGCGGACGGCAACGACACGGTCAGGTACTGGTCGTCGCGGTGCAGGCGCGGCGACAGGGCGGACTCGATCCACCAGCCGAGCCTGGCCATGACGCGGCCGGCGACGGGCCACTGCTCACGGTGGCAGTGGTGCACGAGCACGGTCACGGGCGCGCCGGCGACGAGGCGGGCGAAGAACGGGATGCCGTTCTGGGTGTCGATCACCGCGTCGGGCCGGAGGTGGCGCAGCGGACCGAAGCCGAGACGGCCGGCGGCGATCGCGGCGAGGGCGCGGGGGTAGACGGTGAGCCGGCCGCCGCCGCGGCTGACGGTGATGCCGTCGATCTCGTCGCGGCCGGGGGCGCCGGGGTAGGCGGCGGTGCGGAGGGTGACGCGGATGCCGCGCGCGGCGAGCTGGGCGCCGACCTGTTCGAGGTAGCGTTCGCTGCCCCCACCCTGGGGATGCCCGGTGTCGCGCCAGCACAGCAACAGAACCTCGCGCACGTGGCGACCCCCTGTGGTTCGTCGTCGACGGTTGTATCCCGGAACACAGTAACGGGTGCGGGGCCGCCCGCGGTGGAGGGTTACCGGCGGGTAGTGCGGTGCGGTGGCCGCTATGGTTGCTCCTCGTGGTTGTTCCGACCCTGCCCGTCCCCCCGGTGGCTCGAACCTTCGCCCGGCGCGCGACCCTGCGCCGGTCCGTCGGGCTGCTCGGCGACTTCCGGCACGAGCAGTCCGCGCCCGAGTTGTTCTACGGGGCGCTCGCGCGCGACACAGTGGAACTGATCGGTGATCTGTACGCGGGCCTGACCGGCCGGGACCTGACCGGCACGACCGTCGTCGACGTGGGCGGCGGGCCGGGGTACTTCGCGGAGGTGTTCGGCGCGTCGGGCGCCCGCTACGTGCCGGTCGAGCCGGATCCGTCGGAGATGCACGCGGCCGGTCTCGCGGTGGGCGGGTCGATCCGTGGCTCGGGCCTCGCGCTGCCGCTGCGCACGGGATCGGTGGACGTGTGCTTCTCCTCGAACGTCGCCGAGCACGTGGCGCAGCCGTGGGTGATGGCCGACGAGATGCTGCGGGTGACGCGGCCGGGCGGGCTGACGGTGCTGTCGTACACCCTGTGGTGGGGCCCGTTCGGCGGGCACGAGACCGGCCCGTGGCACGCGTTCGGCGGCGAGTACGCGGCGCGGCGCTACGCCCGCCGGCACGGGCGGGAGCCGAAGAACCGGTACGGGGTCTCGTTGTTCGAGGTGGGTTGCGGCGACGGGCTGCGGTGGGCGCGTTCGACGCCGCACGGCGAGCTGCTGGCCGCGTTCCCGCGGTACCACCCGCGCTGGGCGTGGTGGCTGGTGCGGGTCCCCGCGGTGCGGGAGTTCCTGGTCAGCAATCTGGTACTCGTGCTGCGCAGGCGCTGATGGTCGCGCTCGCCCTCGACGTCGGCGGCACCAAGATGGCGGCCGCCCGCGTCCGCGCCGACGGCACGCTCGACGCACCGCGGACGGTGCCGACGCCCGCGGCCGGCGTGTGGGCGGCATGCGCGGAGCTGTTGCGGCGGGTCGCCGCGGGAGCCGAGGTGACGGCCGTGGGGATCGCGAGCGCCGGGCCGGTCGACGTCGGCGCCGGTGCGGTGGCGCCGATCAACATCGGCGAGTGGGCGGGCGGTTTCGGCCTGGTCGACGCCGTGCGCGGCCTGTTCCCGCGGTCGCGGGTGCGGCTCGCGGTCGACGGGGCCGCGGCCGCGCTGGCCGAGCACCGGCTCGGGGCGGGCCGGGGTGCGACGGACCTCGTCGGCGTCGTGGTCTCGACCGGCATCGGCGGCGGTCTGGTGCTGGGCGGCCGGATCGCCGGGGGCCGGACGGGCAATGCGGGCCACATCGGGCACATGGTGTCGAGCGTGGGCGCCGACCCGTGCGCGTGCGGGGGTGTCGGGTGCGTCGAGACCGTGGCGAGCGGGCCGGCCGCGGTGCGGTGGGCGCGGGAGCACGGCTGGTCCGGTGCCGACGGGGCGGCGCTGGCCCGCGCCGCGGGCGCGGGAGATCCGGTCGCGGTCGCGGCCCTGGGGCGTGCGGGGGCGGCGCTCGGGGAGGTGTTCGCGTCGGCCGCGGCGCTGGTGGACGTGGACCTCGTGGTGGTCGGCGGCGGGTTCGCGCAGGCCGGGGAGCCGATGTGGCGGCCGATGCGCGAGGCCGCGGCCCGGCACGCGCGGCTGCCGTTCCTGACCGGGCTGGAGATCGTGCCGGCGCGGCTCGCCGCCGTGGGGACCCTGACCGGGGCCGGGATCCTGGCCGTCGGGGACTGAGCTTCGGCGCGAATCGCCCGCACCGCGGCCCCCGTCGCGTCACAATACGAAGACAGTGTCCTCGGGACGGGAGCGGCCATGACGCCTTTCCAGCGCTACATCGCCGAGGAGATCGCGGTGGACCACGCCGACGGTCTGCTCACCCGCCGCGAGGCGCTGCGACGGCTGGGGCTGCTGGGGCTCACCCTCACCGCGGCATCCTCGCTGCTCGCCGCCTGCGCAAACGAGAACGGCTCGCCCGCAACGCCTTCCGCGACTCCGGGAGCGACCTCGGGCACTCCGGCCCCGACGTCGCCGGTGGCGCCGCCGGGCAGCGCAGATGCCGTTGCGACGGAGGCGATCACGTTCCCCGGCCCGGACGGGCGGACGCTGCAGGGTGCGTGGGCGCCGGCGGCGGACCCGCGGGGCGCCGTGCTCGTGGTCCATGAGAACAAGGGGCTCAACGACCACATCCGATCGGTGGCCGGGCGCCTGGCGGGGGCGGGCTACTCGGCACTCGCGATCGACCTGCTCTCCGAGGAGGGGGGCACAGCGTCGTTCGCCGACCCGGCGCAGGCCACGGCCGCACTGAGTACCGTTCCGCCGCAACGATTCTCCCAGGACATGCGCTCGGGCATCGACGAGTTGACGCGACGGGTGCCCGACCGGCGCATCGGGGCCGTGGGGTTCTGCTTCGGCGGCGGCATGACGTGGCTGCTGCTGACGACCGGCGACCCGCGCCTCGCGGCGGCCGTCCCGTTCTACGGACCGCTGCCCGACGGCGCCGACTTCGCCGGGTCGCGGGCCGCCGTCCTCGCGGTCTACGCCGAACTCGACCAGCGGGTGAACGCGTCGCGGGACGCGGCGACCGCCGCCCTCGAGCGCGCGGGCCTGGTGCACGAGGTGGTGACCTACCCCGGCGCCGACCATGCGTTCTTCAACGACACCGGACCGCGGTACAACGCGGACGCGGCCGCGCAGGCATACGACCGCATGCTCGCCTGGTTCGGGACACACCTCGGCTGACCCCTTCCGAAAACTTGTAACGTGTTCTAGTGTTCGAGGTCACAGCCCCGGTGGCCGGAAGGAGAGCGCGTGAGCATCGACCCCGACGCGTCGGCGCACGGCGCCCAGGACGGCTCCGCCCACGATGCCGAGGTCGCGCGCCCCCGCGACTCCCGCCGGGATCCCGGACAGGTCCGCGAGAACCTGCAGCGCTGGCTCGCCACCAAGGTCACCGCCCCCGTCGTCGAGAACGTGCACCTCCCCGAGACCACCGGCATGTCCAGCGAGACGCTGCTGTTCGACGCCCGCTGGGACGGCACCGACCATCCGCTCGTCGCCCGCGTCGCCCCCGCCGACACCACCGTGCCCGTCTTCCCCGCCTACGACCTCGAGGGCCAGGCCCGGGTCATGCGCGCCGTCGGCGAGCACTCCACCGTCCCCGTCCCCCCGGTGCACTGGTACGAGCCCGATCCCGCGCCGCTCGGGGCCCCGTTCTTCGTCATGACCCGGGTGGCGGGCCGGGTGCCACCGGATGTCATGCCGTACAACTTCGGCTCCTGGGTCACCGAGGCCGGCGACGCCGAGCGTGCCGCCATGCAGGACGCGTGCGTCGACGTGCTGGCCCGGATCCACGACGTCGCCCCGGTGGCCGCCGGGCTGGGACCGGCCGGCACCGTCACCGACGCCGTCCGGGCGCACCTGGACCGGCAGCGCTCCTACTACGAGTGGACGACCCGCACCGGTGGTCCCCGCTCCCCGCTCGTCGAACGTGCGCTCGCCTGGCTCGACGCCCGTTGCCCCGACGACCGCTCGCCCGCGGTGCTGCGCTGGGGCGACGCGCGGATCGGCAACATCCTGTTCGACGGTTTCCGGCCCGTCGCGGTGCTCGACTGGGAGCTGGCCACCCTCGGCGCCCGCGAGATGGACCTGGCCTGGATGACGTTCCTGCACAGGTTCTTCGAGGACATCGCCGCCACGGCGGGGCTGCCCGGCCTGCCGGGCTTCCTGCGCCTGGACGACGTCGCCCGCGCATACGCGCAGCGCACCGGCCAGGTCCCGCGCGACCTGCACTTCTACACCGTCCACGCGGCGCTGCAGCACGCGATCATCATGCTGCGCATCCACACTCGCGCGGTGCATTTCGGCCAGGCGCAGCCACCCGGCGATCCCGACGACGCGATCATGCACCGCGCCGCCCTCGAAGCCATGCTCGACGGCACCGACCGGCAGGGGGCGGCGCCGTGAGTTCCCTCTCCCCCCTGGACGACTACCCCGTCCACCAGACGGCCGAACCGATCCGGCGCGTCGCCACGTCCGACCGCAACTTCTACGACCGGTACTACTTCAACTGCTACCCCGCCGACACCACCGACCTGTTCCTGATCGTCGGCATGGGCCAGTACCCGAATCTCGGTGTGGCCGACGGTTTCGCGGTGCTGCGCCGCGGCGACGACCACCTCGTCGTGCGGGCCTCGCGGGCCCTGGGGACCGATCGCACCGACACCACCGTCGGCCCGCTGCGGGTGGAGGTGCTCGAGGGGCTGCGGCGGCTGCGGGTGGTGCTCGAGCCCGGCCATGCCGAAACCGCCGACCTGTCATTCGATCTCACGTTCGACGGGGTCGTCCCCGCCACCGAGGAGACCCCGCAGCGGCTGCGCCGGCTCGAGCGCGTCGTCATGGACACGTCCCGGTTCGTGCAGACCGGCCGGTGGGCGGGCACCCTCACCGTCGACGGCCGGACCCGGCAGGTGGACCCGGGCACGTGGCTCGGCAACCGCGACCGCTCCTGGGGGGTGCGGCCCGTCGGGGAGCCCGAGCCGCCCGGGCGCACGGCCCACGAGGGCACGCCCGGATTCTTCTGGATCTACTCGGTGATGCAGTTCGACGACGACACGATCGTCACTATCGTGCAGGAAGACGACCACGGCCGCCGGCTGGTCGAGGAGGCGGTCCGGATCCGGCCCGGCGCCGAGCCCGAATGGCTGGGCCGGCCGGAACATCGGCTGGTGTTCGCGCCGGGCACCCGCAACGTCACGGGGGCGACGCTGACGTTCCACCGGCCCGGCTGCGAGGCGGTGACCGTCGAATGCGAACTGCTGGTGCCGAACCTGCTCGGCATCGGCACCGGGTACGGACTCGAACAGGACTGGCGGCACGGCATGTGGCAGGGCGAACTGGTCGTGCAGGCGCTGCGCCGCGACGTCCGGGAGATCGATCCGGCGCTGCTGATGTTCTGTCCCACCGACCATCTCGCGCGGTTCCGGATCGCCGGGTCGGACACCGTCGGCACCGGACTGTTCGAGGTCGCCGTGATCGGACCGCACCGGCAGTACGGCTTCACCGGGTTCGCCGACCCCCACCCCGCGCACGACAACGACCGAGCGACATCCGACCAGTAGAAACCAGGACCGTTGAGGAAAGAGAACATGACCGACTACGACAAACTGTTCATCGGCGGCCGCTGGGTCGCCCCGTCGACCGACGAGCGAATCGAGGTGTTCTCGCCGGCCACCGAGGAACGCGTCGGTTCGGTGCCGGTCGCCGGGCCGGCGGACATCGACGCCGCCGTCACCGCGGCCCGTGCCGCCTTCGACGACGGACCGTGGCCCCGCACCTCACCGTCCGAGCGGGCCCAGGTACTCGCCAAGGCCGCCAAGCTGCTCGAGGAGCGCAGCGCCGACCTCGCCGCGTCGCTGTCCGCCGAGATGGGTCAGCCGCCCGCCTCCGTGCAGATGATGCAGGTGACGCCGTCCCTGGCGACCATCAACTACTATGCGGGACTTGCCGATTCGTTCCCGTGGACGGAGGAGCGCACCGGCGCCTTCGGACGCTCCCGGGTGACGCGCGAACCCGTCGGCGTGGTCGCCGCCGTCATCGCCTGGAACGTGCCGCTGTTCCTGATGATCAACAAGCTCGGCCCGGCCCTGCTCGCCGGCTGCACCGTGGTCCTCAAGCCCGCGCCCGAGTCGCCGCTGACCACCAACGCGGTCGCGGAGATCTTCGCCGAGGCCGGGCTGCCCGAGGGCGTGCTGTCGCTCGTCCCGGGCGGCGCCGAGACCGGCGAGTACCTCGTCTCGCACCCCGACATCGACAAGATCACCTTCACCGGCTCGACCGCCGTCGGCAAGCACATCGGCGAGATCGCGGCCCGGAACCTCAAGCGCTGCTCCCTCGAACTCGGCGGCAAGTCCGCCGCCATCGTCCTCGAGGACGCCGACCTCGACTCGACCGTCGCGATGCTCGTGATGTCGGGCCTGATGAACACCGGGCAGGCCTGCGTCGGCCAGACCCGCATCCTGGCGCCGCGCTCGCGCTACGACGAGGTCGTCGAGAAGATGGTGGCGACCGCGGCCTTCTTCCCCGTCGGCATGCCCGACGACGCGGCGGCGCAACTCGGGCCGCTGATCTCCGCGAAGCAGCGCGACCGCGTCGAGGGCTACATCGCCAAGGGCACCGAGGAGGGCGCGCGGCTGGTGCTCGGCGGCGGCCGGCCCGCCGGGCTCGACAAGGGCTGGTTCGTCGAGCCGACGATCTTCGCCGACGTCGACAACTCCATGACCGTCGCGCGCGAGGAGATCTTCGGTCCCGTTCTGTGCGTGATCCCCTACGACAGCGTCGACGAGGCCGTCGAGATCGCCAACGACTCCGACTACGGCCTCGCCGGCTCGGTGTACACCACCGACGTCGAGAAGGGCCTCGAGGTGGCGTCGCGGGTGCGCACCGGCACCTACGGCATCAACTGGTACGCCTTCGACCCGGGCTCGCCGTTCGGCGGCTACAAGAATTCCGGCATCGGCCGGGAGAACGGACCCGAGGGCCTCGAGGCGTTCTGCGAGACCAAGTCGGTGCTGTACCCGCCCGGCTACGGCGCCTGAGTTCGTAGGTGGCCGAATGTCACATCGCGTCGGTTGGATAGACGCGATGTGACATTCGGCCCGGCCGGCTGCGGGTGCCGGCGAGACCTCAGATGTACATCGCAGGATCGATGTAGCAGGCCGGGTCCACGAGTTCCTCGTGCTGCTTGCGGGGGCGGATCGTCGCCGGGATGCCGACGGCGATCGAATCGGCGGGCACGTCGCGCGTGACCACCGCGTTCGCGCCGATCGCGACGTCGTCGCCGATCACCACCGGCCCGAGGACCTTCGCCCCCGCGCCGATGGTGACCCGGTTGCCGATGGTGGGGTGCCGCTTGGTCCGCGCCAGCGACCGCCCGCCGAGCGTGACGCCGTGATAGATCATCACGTCTTCGCCGATCTCGGCGGTCTCCCCGATCACCACGCCCATGCCGTGATCGACGAAGAAGCGCCGTCCGATCGTCGCGCCGGGGTGGATCTCGATGCCCGTGAGGAAGCGGGTGAACTGCGCCAGGATGCGGGCCGGTCCCCGCAGCGCCGGCCGCGCCCACATCCGGTGTGCGAGCCGATGCGACCAGATCGCGTGCAGCCCCGAATACACGAGGGCGTTCTCCATGTCACCGCGCGACGCCGGATCGTGGCCGCGGGCCGCCTGCAGGTCTTCCCGGAGGGTGCGCAGAACACTCACGATGCGTTCAGTCCCGGATGTGCTCGAACAGCGGAGTGGAGATGTACCGCTCACCGAAGTCGCAGACCACGGCGACGATGAGCTTGCCGGCGTTCTCCGGACGCTTCGCCAGCTCCAGAGCGGCCCACACGATCGCGCCGGACGAGATGCCGCCGAGAATGCCCTCCTGCGTGCCGAGATCCCGGCCCACGCGGACGGCGTCGTCGAACGAGACGTCGACGATCTCGTCGTAGACCTCGCGGTCGAGCACGTCGGGCACGAAGTTCGCGCCGATGCCCTGGATCTTGTGCGGGCCCGGCTGTCCGCCGGTGAGGATGGGCGAATCGATGGGCTCGACGCCGACGATCTTCACCTCCGGCTTGTATTCCTTGAGCCTGCGGCCCGCGCCGGTGATCGTGCCGCCGGTGCCGATGCCGGCGACGAAGATGTCGACCGCGCCCTCGGTGTCCTTCCAGATCTCCTCACCGGTGGTCTGGTAGTGGATCTCCGGGTTCGCCGGGTTGGCGAACTGGCGGGCGAGGATCGCGTTCTCGGCCTTCGCGACGATCTCCTCCGCCTTCGCGACCGCGCCGGCCATGCCCTCGGAGCCGGGCGTCAGGACGATCTCCGCGCCGAACGCCCGCAGCATCACGCGACGCTCGGTGGACATCGTCTCGGGCATCGTCAGGATGACCTTGTAGCCGCGCGCGGCACCGACCATCGCCAGCGCGATACCGGTGTTGCCGCTGGTCCCCTCGACGATGGTGCCACCGGGGCGCAGCTCACCGGACTTCTCGGCGGCGTCGATGATCGCCACGCCGATCCGGTCCTTGACGCTGTTGGCCGGGTTGTAGAACTCGAGCTTGACCGCGACCTGGGCGCCGAGACCCTCGGTCAGCCGGTTCAGCCGCACGATCGGGGTTCGCCCGACCAGCTCGGTGACATTGTTGTAGATACCGCTCATGGGCCCGATCCTCCTCCCGGTCGCAGTGCCGACCGGATTGGTTCCGTCGTCACCTATTGCATCATTCCGGCGGATGTCCGATTCACGTGGGGAGCCGCACAGCGGTCCGGCCGCCCGGGGACCCACCGGTTTGCCCACCCTGCTCCCGCGGGTAGCCGACGTCATGACTCGTCACCGGCACGCCCGGAACGTCGCCGGCCGGCCGGTCGCAGCCCTGCAGGACAGCACCCCGCTGCGGTAGGGCGTCGCCCACCAGACCCGGCACGGGGCAGGCCCGCCCGCGCCCGGAAGGAGAAACCCGTGTTCGACATCGTCAAGACCGTGGAGAGATCCGGGCGGCAGATCGAGGGGGTCGTCCGTCGCGTCGTCGAACGCACCGGCTCCCACCCCGGTCCCCAGCAGACCGTCACCATCGGCGCACCCCGCGAAACGGTGCAACGGTTCTGGCGCGAGCCCGCCAATCTGTCGCAGGTGTTCGGGGAGCGCACCTCCGTCGCCGCGAGCGGCCCCGACCGCCTCCGGTGGACCTTCGAACTCGGCGCCGACCCGATCACGTGGGAGACGCGCGTGCTCGAGAGCGACGGGGAACTGCAGTTCGTCGCCACCGACGCCGGCGACTCGTCGCAGCCGCCCCGGATCCTGCTGTCGTTCGCCACCGCCCCGCACGGCCTCGGCACCGAGGTGAGCATGCGGGCCGACACCCCGGTGCCCGGCCTGATCACCGGCGCGGCCACGTTCACCGCCCTGTACCGGGCCCGCGCGCTGCTGCAGACCGGCGAGATGCCGACCCTGCGCTGCAATCCCAGCGCCCGCGGCAATGACAGCGCCCGCGGCAATCACAGCGCCCGCGGCAGCTCCGGTGCCTCCGGACGCGACTCCCGAACGGAAGGATCCCACTGATGCGAGCGCTGTGCTGGATGGGCGTGAACGACCTGTCCGTCGAGACGGTCGAGGACCCGAAGCTGCTCAACCCGCACGACGTGATCGTGGAGGTCCGCCTCACGACCACCTGCGGATCCGATCTGCATTTCATCGACGGCTATCTCCCCGGCATGCGGGAGGGCGACGTGTTCGGGCACGAGTTCATGGGCGACGTCGTCGAGAAGGGCGCGGAGGTCACCTCCGTGAACGTCGGCGACCGCGTCGTCGTGCCGTCGTTCATCGGGTGCGGCGCCTGCTGGTACTGCGACCACGACCTGTACTCGGCGTGTGACACCACCAACCCGAACGCTGCGATGCAGCAGCCGCTGCTCGGCTACCCGTCCGGCGGCATCTACGGCTACACCCACCCGTTCGGCGGATACCAGGGTTCGCACGCGCAGTACGTGCGGGTGCCGTTCGGCGACGTCAACTGCTTCCCGATCCCCGAGGGGATCACCGACGAGCAGGCCCTGTTCCTCTCCGACGCGGTGCCCACCGGATACATGGGGGCCGACTTCTGCGACATCTCCCCCGGCGACACCGTCGCAGTGTGGGGTGCCGGGGGCGTGGGCCTGATGGCGGCCGTGAGCGCCCGGATCCTCGGCGCCGAACGAGTGATCGTCGTCGACCGCCTGGGCGAACGCCTCGACCTCGCCGCCCGGCTGGGGCTGGAGACGATCGACTACTCCGCCGAGGACAGCATGCAGGAGGCCCTGCGCGAGAGCACCGGCGGCCGCGGACCCGACGCGTGCATCGAGGCGGTCGGCATGGAGGCCCACGGCACCGGCCTGATGCAGATCTACGACCGCGTCAAGCAGGCGCTGCGGATGGAGACCGACCGCGCCACGCCGCTGCGGCAGGCGATCATGGCGTGCCGCAAGGGTGGGGTGGTGTCCGTCCTCGGGGTCTACGGACTCACCGACAAGTTCCCGATGGGCCTGCTCACCAACAAGAGCCTGACCCTGCGCACCGCCCAGCAACACGGACAGCGGTACGTCCCGCGGCTGTTCGAGCACGTGCAGGCCGGCAAGCTCGACCCCAGCCTGTTGATCACCCACGACATGTCGCTCGAGGACTCGGTGCGCGGGTACGAGATGTTCAAGGACAAGAAGGACGGCTGCGTGCGCGCGGTGTTCCGGCCGTGACCCCGGTGCCGGGCCGGCGCCCTGCAACGGGCCGGCGCCCTCCAACGGGCCGGCGCCCTGCAACGGGCCGAATGTCACACACATTCGATCGAATCGAACCTGTGTGACATTCGGCCCACCACCGCTGTCCCGGGGAATGTCGGAAATGTTCAATACGGCCGGCGGAGACGACGCGAGACTCGTCGCATGACGCATTCCGTGAATCCGATCCCCGCCGGCTACACCTCCCTCACGCCGTTCCTCGTCGTCGACGGCGCGGCCCGGGCCGTCGAGTTCTACCGCACGGTCTTCGGCGCCGAGGTCGTCGAACGAACCGACGGGCCCGACGGCACGATCGCGCACGCCGAACTGGACTTCGGGCACGGCCGGCTCCAGCTGAGCGACCCCGCGCCGGCCATGGGGCTGCGCGCGCCCGACGGGACGAACACCGTCGACCATTCCTACGTGCTGTACTGCGCCGACGCCGACGCGACGTTCGCCCGCGCGGTCGAGCAGGGTGCGCAGGTCTTCGAGGAACCCTCGACGTTCGTCACCGGAGACCGGTTCGGGACGATCCTCGACCCGTTCGGGCACCGGTGGGCGATCATGACGCGCGTCGAGGACGTCGCGCCCGAAGAGGCACGACGTCGCATCGACGAGTGGCTCGCGAGTCAGTCGTCCTGAGCATCCCTGAAACGCCGAATGTCACATCGGATCGATACAAGCGATCCGATGTGACATTCGGTCGATCAAGGCGTCAGGCGAGGCGCTGCTTCAGGGCCTCGAACTCGTCGCGGATGCCGGAGGGCACCTTCTCGCCGAGGAACTCGAACCACTCCTCGATGAGGGGCAGCTCTTCCTTCCACTCCGCCACGTCGACCTTCAGCGCCTCGTCGACGTCGTCGCGGTCGACGTCGAGGCCCTCGAGGTCGAGGTCCGCGGCGGTCGGCACGAAGCCGATCGGCGTGGTCTGGGCGCCGGCCCGGTGCTCGATGCGGTCGACGATCCACTTGAGCACACGGGAGTTCTCACCGAAGCCCGGCCACAGGAAGCGGCCGTCGTCGCCGCGACGGAACCAGTTGACGTAGAAGATCTTCGGCAGCTTGTCCGCATCCGCGGACTTGCCGATGTTGATCCAGTGGTTCAGGTAGTCGCCGGCGTTGTAACCGATGAACGGCAGCATCGCCATGGGGTCGCGACGGACGGTGCCGACCTTGCCCTCGGCGGCGGCGGTCTGCTCGGACGACAGCGTCGCGCCGAGGAAGGTGCCGTGCTGCCAGTCGAGAGACTCGCTCACCAGCGGCACAGTCGTCTTGCGACGACCGCCGAACAGGATCGCGGAGATCGGCACACCCTGCGGATCGTCCCACTCGGGGGCGAGGATCGGGCACTGCGACATCGGCGTGCAGTAGCGCGAGTTCGGGTGCGCGGCCGGGGTGCCGGACTCGGGAGTCCAGTCGTTGCCCTTCCAATCGATGAGGTGCTCGGGATTGCCTTCCAGGCCCTCCCACCACACGTCGCCGTCGTCGGTCTGCGCGACGTTGGTGTACAGCGTGTTGCCGGCCTCCATCGTCTTCATGGCGTTGGGGTTGGAGCCGTGGTTGGTGCCGGGGGCGACGCCGAAGAAGCCGTACTCCGGGTTCACCGCATACAGCCGGCCGTCCTCACCGAAACGCATCCAGGCGATGTCGTCGCCGAGGGTCTCGGCGCGCCAGCCCGGGATGGTCGGCTGGATCATCGCGAGGTTGGTCTTGCCGCAGGCACTCGGGAACGCGGCCGCCACGTAGTAGGCCTTGTCCTCCGGCGAGATCAGCTTGAGGATCAGCATGTGCTCGGCGAGCCAGCCCTCGTCGTGCGCCATGGCCGAAGCGATACGCAACGAGTAGCACTTCTTGCCGAGCAGGGCGTTGCCGCCGTAGCCGGAGCCGTAGCTCCAGATCTCCCGGTCCTCCGGGAAGTGGGTGATGTACTTGGTGTCGTTGCACGGCCACGGCACGTCCTTCTGGCCGGGCTCGAGCGGCGCACCCACCGAATGCAGGGCCTTGACGAACGGCTTGTCGGTGCCCAGCTTCTCCAGGGCCGCGGTACCCATGCGGGTCATGATGCGCATGGAGACGACGACGTACTCCGAGTCGGTGATCTCGACGCCGAGCTTCGGGTCGTCCGCGCCGAGCGGGCCCATGCAGAACGGCACCACGTAGAGGGTGCGCCCGCGCATGCTGCCGCGGTACAGCTCGGTCATGGTCGCCCGCATCTCGGCCGGATCCATCCAGTTGTTGGTCGGTCCGGCATCGACCTCGTTGCGCGAGCAGATGAAGGTGCGCGACTCGACGCGCGCGACGTCCGACGGGTCGGAGTTGCCCAGGAAGGAATTGGGCTTCTTCTCGTCGTTGAGGCGGGTGAAGGTCCCGGCCTCGACCAGCTGGGTGGTCAGCCGGTCCCATTCCGCGTCGGACCCGTCGGCCCAGACGACCCGGTCGGGCTGAGTGAGTTCGGCGACCTCCTGTACCCATGCGAGCAGCTCGGCGTGCTGGGTCGGGGGCTTGCCATCGGTGCCGTTCAGACCGGGAATGGTCACTGAGGTCATCAAACTCTCCTGGGGTGCGCCGGAACCGGATCCCTCCCCCGACCTGCGACGAACCGTCCCAGGGACCAGCGGCGGACCCGGACTCCCCCTCTCGGCAGGGGTACCACCCGCTTCCTCCGTGGCCGAACGGACGAGGCGGGCGCCGGATGTCCTATTCATAGAGGTTAACGCCGGACTTCGGGGTGATGGCAATCGGGGCCGGTCGGAAATGTCACAGAAACGATTCAGAGGGCGAACACAGTACCCGCCTCGCACGCCCGGGGCACGGGCGATTTGCCTCACTTTCCTCGATCGAGGTGACCTTCGTCAATCCGGGTCCAGTGCTCCGCACCGTCGACGTCGCGCCGGAACTGCCACACCCCGAACCGCCCGTCGTCGCCGAGTTCGGTGACCCGGTCGAACCACCCGTCGGCGTCGGTGTCCGATGCGACGACGAGTGCGTCCGCGGTGGCGAACGTGACGGTGTCGAGCAGCCCGTCGCCGTCGACGTCCACGGCCGGCGGCAGCGCGCCCGGTCCGGCCGGGTCGAGCAGCGCGGGGGCCAGCCCCGGGCCGAACGCGGGACGTCCCGGGACGGGCACGTCGGGCTCCCACACCTGGTCGTCGGTGCCGGCGAATCCGTCCACCATCGCGCGCTCCTCACTGCCGTGTCACACCATCGGACGCTGTCGTCCCGTTGGACGCGCCCGGCCGGCCGGCGGTTCCCGCCCGGGTGAGCACGGCGAAATCGCGCTCGCACGCCGCCAGCTGCCCGGCACGGTCCTCGGCGCGACGTCTCAGCTCGTCGTCGAGGGCGGCGATGCGGTCGCGCGCCGTGGCGAGTCGGGCGGTGCGCGCGACGGCGAGCGCGGACCCGAGCCGGGCCTCCGCGTCGACGATGCGCTCGAGCGCGACGGCCTCGAGCTCGGCGCGCACCTCGACGAGTTCCTCGAGCGCCCACCTGCGCATCCGGTCCCGTTCGGCGAGCCGTCGCCGCACCCGCACCAGCCACCACGCCGCCGCCGCGCCGAGCAGCAGGCTCAGCGGTACCGTCGCCAGCTCGAGCGTGGGCACCAGGGACAGCGGGGACACCGCGACGCGTCCCAGCCCCGCCCCGGCCGACGCGCCGATCAGCACGGTGAGGCGGTCCTCCACGGGACGTCGCGGGGACGGCGGCGCGGACCGCGGGGGCACGGTGGCCGGGCCGGCCGGCTCCGGGTCACCCGGTCCGATCCGGGCCAGCCGCTCGGTGACGACCGTGCCGACCCGGGCGTGCAGGTCGCGGACCACGTCGTCGAGCAGGTGCGGCACGTGCGCCGGGTCCACCGTCTCGATCGCGTCGCGAAATTCGGCGGACGCCGCGCGCACGGCCGCCGCGACGGCCTGCGCGGTGTCGATGCGGGCCCGTTGCAGCTCGGCGCGGAGCCCTCCGTCGTCGGCGGGAGTGGTGGCCCGCAGGCTCCACCGCGCCCGTTCGGCGCGCAGGGCCCCCGTGTCGTCGCCGGCGCGCAGGGCAGCGATCGCCTGCACCACGAGGTGGCGGGTCTCGGCGACGACGGCGCTGCGCAGGGCCCGGCCCGCATGCGGACCCGGGACCAGCGCCGCCGTGAGCGCCTCGTGCAGGTCGACGATCCCGGATTCGAGCCGCAGCACCGCTCCCGCGTCGCCGCCGACAGCACGGGCGCGGGCGGCGAGCGACGTCCCGACGGGCAGCAATGTCACCGGACCGAGCCAGGGTGCGTGCCGTTGCAGCAGCGCGACGTCCCGCTCGTGCACCACCCGCCAGTCCGGGTGCACGTCGGTTCCGGTGAGCGCGCACACCACGCGGCCGCTGCCGCGCCCGGCGGACTCGAGGACGGCGAGTTCGGTCCGGCCGAGGTGGGCCGACGCCTCGAACACCATCAGCACGACGGTCGCGGGACCGTCATGGACGTAGTCGACGGCCGGGCCGAGCGCGGTGAGCTCGTCGACGAGCGCCCCGCGGCCGCAGCCGTCGACCCCGGCCACCCGGATCCGCGGCGGGTCCGACGTGGCGTGCAGCCGCGCCCATCCCTCCGGGTTCCAGCGGCGCACGACGTCGCCGACGTCGGGCGGGATCACCGCGACGATCCGGTGAGGTCGTCGAGGGCGGCCTCGATGACGTCGCGGGCCCGCGGGCCGGCACCGATGCCCGCCAGGTCGCGGGCGAGCACGGCGTCGCGACGGCGGCGCGCGGAACCGAGTCGTTCGACGACCGCCGCCGGCCCGGAGCCGGGCGTGAGGACCGGCCGTCGCACGTGCGCGGCCGCGCGGGCGAACGCGGCCTCGGCATCCTCGAGTCTTTCGGTCCGATCGAGCACGACGACGAGGCGTTCGTCGTCGCGTGTGACGAGCGCCGCCGGATCGGCGGAGCGGACGAGCGCCGCCGGATCGGCGGGGCGGACGAGTGCCGCCAGATCGGCGGGGTGGACCCGCGCCGCGAGCACGAGGAGGACGACATCCGCGTCGAGGACCGGTTCGGGCCGGTCCGGCGAGTCGAGCTCCACGGTGTCGACCAGTGTCGACGCCGCGACCGCCGCCTCGACGGCTGCGCGGAGCGCGGGACGGACGGCGCCGCCGCGACCCGCGATCTGCACCCGCAGCGGGGCGTCGTGCCGGTCGAGGGCGCGCTGCACCTGTCGGCCGGCCCGGGCGTCGAACCGGCCGATGTCCTCGACGATCTGCCGCCACCGCGCGTGCGCGGTCCCCGCATCCCCCACCATGACCACCCCCGTGTGTCGCCGCCGATTCTGGCAGAGGCTGCCGTCGACGGCAGCGGCCCGGGGGCACCCTGAGAAAACCCGGCACCCTGAGAAAACACTGTGGTCACTTCAGTCCCTCCTGCCACACACCCTCCCGATACGCGACAATGGTCGGGTGAACGACGCCGATCTGGACACGACCGAGACGCTGGAGCAGCGCCCGACCCGAGGAAACCGTCTGTACCCGCGGGTGACGAGTTTCCGCTCGCGGCGGGGCGCGCTGACGCTCCCGCAGCAGGAGTCGTGGGACCGCTGCTGGCCCGAGCTGGGCCGCGACGTCGGCGACGACCGGCTCGACGTCGACGCCTGGTTCGGCCGCTCGGCGCCGGTCGTCCTGGAGATCGGCTCCGGCACCGGAACGGCCGCGGTGACGATGGCCCGGACCGAACCGCACGTGAACCTCATCGCCGTCGAGGTCTACAAGCCCGGCATCGCGCAGACGCTGCAGCAGATCGAACGGACCTACGACACCGACACGCCGATCCGGAACCTGCGGATCCTGCGCGGCGACGCGGTCGAGGTACTCGAGCACATGGTGGCCCCCGAGTCGCTGACCGGGGTGCGGGTGTTCTTCCCGGACCCGTGGCCCAAGGCCCGCCACCACAAGCGCCGCCTGCTGCAGCCGCCGACGTTCGCCCTGATCGCGAGCCGGCTGCAGCCGGGCGGCGTGCTGCACGTCGCGACGGACCACGCCGAGTACGCCGAGGCCATCGCCGAGGCGGGCAACGCCGAGCCGTTGCTGACGACGCTCGACTGGGAGTCCCCCATCAGCCACGAGCGCCCCGTCACGAAGTTCGAGGACAAGGCGCAGCGGGTGGGCAGCAGCATCACGGAGCTGGTCTGGGGGAAGATCAGGGCATGAGCGTCCACGAAGAACTGTCCGACGTGTCCGCGGCCCCCACGACGGACGGCACCGAGCGGCACGAGCGGGTGCTGCTCGTGTGGGACGCGCCGAACCTGGACATGGGTCTCGGTGCCATCCTGGGCGGCCGGCCCACCGCCGCCTACCGGCCGCGGTTCGACGCGCTCGGACGGTGGCTGCTCGGCCGCACGTCCGAGCTCTCGCGCACCACGACGGCCACCCTCGACCCCGAGGCGACGGTGTTCACGAACATCGCGCCGGGCAGCGCCGACGTCGTGCGCCCGTGGGTCGAGGCGTTGCGCAACGTCGGCTTCGCGGTGTTCGCCAAGCCGAAGATCGACGAGGACAGCGACGTAGACTCCGACATGTTGCGGCACATCGCGCTGCGACGCAGTGAGGGTCTGGCGGGGGTGATGGTCGCCTCCGCCGACGGGCAGGCGTTCCGGGAACCGCTCGAGGAGATCGCCGCGACCGGCGTGGCGGTGCAGGTCCTCGGTTTCCGCGAGCACGCCAGCTGGGCGGTCACGTCCGAGGTGCTCGACTTCGTCGACCTCGAGGACATCCCGGGGGTGTTCCGTGAGCCGCTGCCACGCGTGAGCCTGGACTCGCTGCCCGACGAGGGCGCCTGGTTGCAGCCGTTCCGACCGCTGTCCGCCCTGCTCGTGGGCCGCAAGAGCGTGGCCGAATAGGAGAGTTTCGTGTTCGACCGCTGGGGAGAGCTCGTCCACCGTGCGCGCTTCACCGTCATCGCGGTGATGGTGGCCGGTCTGCTCGGGCTCGCCGGGTACGGCGCGAGCCTGAACGATCATCTCAGTCAGAGCGGCTGGGACGATCCCGGCTCGGAGTCCGTCGCTGCGGCGAAGCTGGCCGACGGCACCTTCGGCCGCGACACGAACGGCGACGTCCTGGCGTTGTACACGGCGCCGGAGGGCAGGACGGTCGACGATCCGGAGTTCGCGGCGAAGGTCAAGGACAGTCTCAACTCGCTGGTCGCGGACCATCCGGATCAGATCCTGAAGATCAACGGTGCGTACTGGCCGACGAACGGCGCCCCGGCGGTGCCGGCGCTGGCGGACCAGTCGCGGCAGCACGCCGTGGCGTCGGTCGCCATCGCGGGCGACAACGACACCGAGCTGACCAACAACTTCCGTGACGTGAAGGACGAGTTCCTCATCGACGGGGTCGACGTGCAGCTCGCCGGCCTGCAACCGATCTCCGGCGCCCTCAACGACACGATGGCGCAGGACATCAAGCGCATGGAGCTCCTCGCCATCCCGGCGGTCGGAATCCTGCTGTTCTTCGTCTTCGGCGGCGTGATCGCGGCCGCGATGCCGCTGATCACCGGCGGCCTGACGGTCGTCGCCGCGAACGGCATCGTGCGGCTCATCACGAACTTCACCGAGGTCAACTCGTTCGTCGCGCCCGTGGTCTCGCTGATCGGCCTGGGCCTGGCGATCGACTACGGCCTGTTCATGGTGTCCCGGTTCCGCGAGGAACTCGCCGAGGGCTACGCCGCGTCCGCCGCCGTGCGCCGCACGGTGATGACGGCCGGGCGCACCGTGGTGTTCTCCGCCACGATGGTCGTCACCAGCCTCGGCGGCCTGCTGCTGTTCCCGCAGGGCTTCCTCAAGTCCGTCGCGTACGGCGCGATCGCGACGGTGACGTTGGCGGCGATCACCTCGATCACGCTGCTGCCCGCCATGCTCGCCATCCTCGGCCGGAACATCGACAAGTGGGGCTGGTCCCGGTTCGGGCAGATCCAGTCCAACGAGCAGGTCGAGAACAGCATCTGGGGACGGATCACCCGGTGGGTGATGCGCAACCCGCTCAAGGTCACCATCCCCACGGTGATCGGCCTGCTGCTGCTCATCGTGCCGCTGACCGGCATCAAGTTCGGCGGCATCAACGAGACCTACCTGCCGCCCGACCATCCGACGCGGCTCGCCCAGGAACAGTTCGACGAACTGTTCCCCGGCCAGCGCGCGGAGCCGGTGCGCATCGTCGTCCGCGGCGCCGAGGGCGGCGACCTCAACGAGATCATCCAGACGGCCAGCGCGGCCCCCGGCCTGGTGGAGAAGTTCACCATCGAGGGTCCCGCCCGGGACGGCGTCCGCGTCGTCAAGGCCGGGCTCGAGGACCGCAACAACTCCGCCGAGACCATCGACTACCTGCATGCGGCGCAGTGGCCCGACGGCGTGGAGGTGCTCGTCGGCGGCACACCGGCGATCGAACAGGATTCGATCGCCGCGCTGATGAACACGCTGCCGCTGATGGTGACGGTGGTCGTCGTGCTCACGACCCTGCTGATGTTCCTGGCGTTCGGGTCGCTGGTGCTGCCGATCAAGGCGGCGCTGATGAGTGCGCTGGGCCTCGGCTCCACCCTCGGCATCCTGACGTGGATCTTCATCGACGGTCACGGGGCCGGGCCGCTGAACTTCACGCCCGGTCCCATCATGTCGCCGGTGCTCGTGCTGATCATCGCGATCATCTACGGCCTGTCCACCGACTACGAGGTCTTCCTGCTCTCCCGCATGGTCGAGGCCCGCTCGCAGGGGGCGAGCACCACCGAATCCATCCGGATCGGCACGGCGCACACCGGCCGCATCATCACGGCCGCGGCGCTGATCCTGATCGTCGTCACCGGCGCCTTCGGCTTCTCCGAACTGGTGATGATGAAGTACATCGCCTACGGCATGATCGCGGCCCTGATCATCGACGCCACGGTGATCCGCATGCTGCTCGTGCCGGCGACGATGAAACTGCTCGGCGACGACTGCTGGTGGGCACCGGCGTGGATGAAGCGGATCCAGGCCAGGATCGGGCTCGCGGAGCCGATCCTCGACAACGAGCTCATGCCGCAGGATGTGCCGGAGCTGATCACGGTCGGCATGTTCGGTCCGGCGACCGTCGCGGCCACCGGGTCGCACCGCCTGCCCACCGTCGCCGGCGTCGCCACGGACGATCCGATGACGCAGCCGCTGCCGAAGATCGCCGCACCCCGCTCGGCCGCCGAGCAGCGGCGCGTCCGCGACCTGCAGCCGCCACCGCGCCGGTCGGCCCCGCCACGCGCCCCGCGCCCGGCCGAGCCACCGGCACGGGCACCGGAGGACCGGGACCGGCCGCCCCGGCGTCGTCCGGCCGGGGCGACCCCGGCGGCTCCCGGGGCACGGCCACAGCAGCCGGCGCCGGCAGCGCAGAATCCGTCGGGCCGGATCCCGGCGCCGAATCGGCCCGCTCCCCCGCAGGACCGTCCCCGCCCGCCGGCACCCGAGCCGCAGCAACCGCGCACCGAGCGGCCACCGGCCCCGCAACCGCAGGCGCAGGGTCCCCTGCCCCAGCGCCCCCGCCCGCAGCAGGCGCCGTCGCAGCAGACACCGTCGCAGCAGACACCGTCCCAGCCCCCGCGAGAAGTGCCGGGCCAGGTCCCGCCCGTGCAGGACCAGCGGTCCTCCCCGCCCGCCACACCACCGCTGCCCCGCCGGCAGCGCGGCGACGTGCCGCCCCCGGTGACCCAGACGTACGTGCGGCCGCAGGTTCAGCCGCAGCCGCGCTCGTCCGGCGCGCCCACCCGGGACCCGCAGGCAATCGAGAACTGGCTCTCGCAGCTGCGACGGGCCAACCCGCGGACGGCGGATCAGCCGGTCGCGGGCGACCGGCCGTCGACGACGCCTCCGGCGCAGGACAGCGTCCCCGCCGGCAGGGCCGACGACGCCCCGGCGAACCGACCGGAGACCGACGCGCAGGATTCGCAGCGCGGCCGGCACGGCGGTGCCGAGAACAGCCAGTCGATCAGCGTGAGTGAACTCATCGCGCGGCAGCGCCGCCGCTGACCGAGCGGGTCACTCCTCGCCGGGTCCCGGCTCCGCCGAGCCAGATCCGGTCTCCCGGCCGGAGCCGGTCTCCGGGGCGGCGGAGCGTCCGGCGAACGCCTTGGCGTACCGGGTACCGGCGGCGAGCAGCAGCAGGCCCACCACGATGAAGGCGACGACCCGCCACACTCCCTCGAGGGCAGCGAGGTCGAACAGGAAGAGCTTCGCCAGCGCGGCGCCGGTCAGCGACAGCCCCGCGGCCAGCGCGGCGTGCGCGTACTCGGTGCGGGCGAGGCCGAGCGCCAGCATCGCGGTCGCCGCGATCATCCAGCAGATGGTCGCCGCGGTGTGCCCGGCGACGAATCCGGCGTCCGCACCGCCCAGGAGGACGCCCGCGGTCACCAATGCCGTGGTCACCGCATACAGCACCACGAGTGCCGCACCGCTCCACATCCACGGGACGCCGCGTTCGCGGACGAGCCGCAGTCGCGTCGCCGTCCACGCGAGCAGCAGCGTCACCGCGGCGAGCAGGACGGCCGTGACGAGCGTGGCCGCGTCGAGGCGGTCCACGGCCAGCTCCCGGTCGGTGAGGTTCTCGAGTTCGGCGCCGTCGTAGAACATCGCTCCTCCGAGCACCCAGAAGCCGAGGCCGGCGACGTACAGCAGGCGCGACCGCATCGACGCGGCCGCACCGGCATACCCGGCGGCGACCGCGAGCAGCACCGTGGCAGCCGCGTCGGGGCTCGCGCCCGCGAGGCACGCGTGCAGCAGCGCGAACGCCGCCACCGCGACGGACGCCACCCGCAGCGGACGCGACCGGGGCCCGGCGAGGGCGAACAACACGAGGTACCCGGCGGCGGCCGTGCCCTCGAGCGCGACGGCGGGCCACCGGTCCAGCCGCAACCCGACGGCGAGCAGCGGCAGCGCCGCCACCGCCAGGCACACCGCGGCGACGACGTCGCCCGGCTCCCGGCGCAGCAGCAGCACCGCGGTGCCGGCGACGAATGCGGCGACCGCCACCGAGAAGCCGACCAGCCAGGCGAGCTCGCCCCGCTCGGCAAGCTCGGCCCCGGCGATCGACACCAGCAGGACCGCGGCGATCGGCACGACCCGCGCGAGATGCAGCAGCGCCCAGTTGCGGTGCCACTGGGCCGGAAAGCTCGCGACGAGCAGCACCAGCAGGAAGCCGAGCAGCAGCAACGGATCACCGTCCGACAGGGTGGGCGCGAGCAGCGCGGCCCCGAGCACGAGCAGCACGGCCAGAATCCGGTCCGACCAGCGCACCGCGAGCGCGACCCCGGCGCCGGCGACGACGAGCGCGGCGGCCAGACCGACGACCGCCGGCACCCACCGGTAGTAGGCGGTCGCGGCGAAGACCACCAGGTAGCCGCCCGCGAAACCGGTCGCGGCCAGGGCGGCACCGCCGACGCGTCCGCCGTCGCGGCGGTGCACCCGGATCCCGGCGGCCACCAGCGCGGCCGACAGCACCGCACCGGAGACGACGCGGGGCACGGGACCGAAGACACCGGCCTGCGCGGCGAGCACGAGCAGCATCACCACGCCGATGAGGGTGACCGCCACCCCGGCGACGGCGAGCAGACGGCTGATCACGCCGTCGCGCTGCCACCACGGTTCCCGCGCAGGCGCCGGCGGCCGCGGCGGGGCGACGGACGGGACCGGCGGCGGTGGTGGCGCCGGGGCCCGCGACATGGGTGGCACGGGCGCCGGGGCCGGCGCGACGACGAGGCGGTCGAGCTGGGCCCGCAGATGTGCGACGTGCGCGCCGACGGCGTACAGGTGCTGTTCGAGCGCGTAGCACTCGCCGGACAGCTGGGCGACGAGCCGCGGATCGAGGCCGGGCGGGGTCGGCGTACTCATCCCTACATGGTCCGCGGAGCGGCGCCCGCGGGCATGAGTATCACTACCGGACATGCGGGCTTGTGCACCGCCCTCATCGTAGTGTTGGTGCGGACCCCGTCGCAGTTCAGCCCACGATGCGCGCGGCGCGCGCCGCGCGCAGCCAGTCGGGAAACTCACCCAGCAGGCGCCGATAGAGTTCGGCATCGCTGACCTGGGAGATGTCGTCGACGCTGAAGAACCCGGCGTTGTCGACCACCCGCCCTCTCATGGTGTCGAGTTTTTCGAGCACGCCGTAGTTCGCCTTGCCGAGGCCGACGAACTGCCAGAAGGCGGGCAGACCGGATGCCTTCTTCATCAACGCGGTGATCGGGCCCTTCTTGTGGAAGCCGCCGTCGGTGAAGAACAGCACCAGCGTCGGCATCGACGCCCCCGCGGTGAGGGTGGAGATGATCTCCCCCATCACCGGCAGCTCGTCGTTGTAGCCACCGATCTGTTCGTAGTCGATGCCCCCGTGCACCCCACCGAGATGCAGATACGTCGCGCACCAGGACTCGACATCGTGGACGGCGATGTCCGGCAGCCGGGCGAACGAGACCGCAACAGGTACGGCTCGAGGGTGCCGTCGTCGTCGACCTGCACCGCGATCGGCACCATCCTCTCGACGACCTGATGGATGCGTGCGCTGGTGTACTCGCGGTGCATGCTGCCGGTCTTGTCGATCACCAGGACGACCCGGGCCCGCACCCCGGCCGCGCCCTTGTCCAGCAGCACCTTGGCGACTTCCCGCTTGCGCAGGTCCAGCCTCTGCCGCTTCTCCAACGAGAGTTTCGCTTCGCCGGCGACGGTGCGGACACCAGCGCTGTCCACGACCGCAGGCGGCGGGGCCACCGCGGCAGGTTCGGCACTGGCGGGTTGATCGTCGACCTGCACCCCATGGTGGACCACCAGCGCCGACAGGCCCGTGTCCCACCCGGCGGAGACGTTGCGAAGCTTCCACGCGCCGTTGCGGCGATAGATCTCGAGCAGGACCGCCGCCCGCTCGGTGCTCAACCCCAACGCGGGCGCCGTCGTCTCGCCCGCCGGGTGGGCAATCTGCACGCCCAGACCGGGGACGGCGGACAAGCTGCCCGGCACACTGTCGTCGAGGGCGACCGCGACCGACAGCCGCTCGATCCCCGCGGGTATCGCGGCCAGATCGACACCGATCCGGTCGGCCGCGACCAACCGGACCGCGCCCTCCGGGGAGGCCGGCTGGTTGAAGAACACGAAATCGGCGTCGCTACGGACACGCTGGTCGGCGCCGAGTTGGAACACCATCAGATCGACCGTGCCCTGCCGGGCACCTGCCACCGCGACCGTCACCGGCCCCGAGGGGATGGTGGTGTTCTCGCCACGCGCAAGCTCTGCCATAAGCGTTCCGGCCCGGGCGGGCCGCTTCCTTTCGTCGCACCAACACGCATTGGGACCGACACGGGTGCGCCTCCACCGACCGACAGGCCCGACGCTCCTCGAGGACCGCCGGCCGGCTAGCCCAGCAGCTTGCGCAGCGTCGTGCCCAGCGGGTGCTTGACGTTGACGGAACCGAGGCGGACGGTGCCGACGACGATCAGATGCAGCGGGCCGAACGGGGGCCCGTTGCGCACCTTCGACTCGGCGCTCGCGGCGACGGTGTCGAGGCCGTTGATGTCGGCCGTGGCTTCGGCGGGAACGATCAGGGTGATGGAGCTGAGGTAGTCCTCGACCTGGATCCGCACCACCTGGGTGCGCATGACGGCCTCGGTGAAGTCGAGGGTCACCGAGGACATCAGGGTGTCGAGCCGCAGCACCGGTGGCACTTCCCACCGCCCCTTGCGGCTGAGGTTGGACAACCGGCCGCGGATGGTGGGTGTCTGCAGATGCGAGGGCGGGGCGGGGGGCACCGGCCCGGCCATCGGCGGCGCCGGGGCGGGGGTGGGCTGCATCGGATGTGGCAGGTACTCGGGCCGCACCTGCATTCCGGGCAGGTCGACGAGCACGGCGTTCAGTTCTCCGCGGGTTCTGGCGGCCAGCGCCGTGTCCATCCGCTCGGTGAACTCCCCCAGCGACAGCATCCCCTGCCCGACCGCGCGCTGCAGCAGCGTCCCGACGTGTTCGCGCTCGGCGTCCGAGACACGCAGATCCCTCGACTCCATGATCATCAGGGTAGGCGCTGGCGCGCCGGGATCATCAGGGTAGGCGCTGGCGCGCCGGGATCATCAGGGTAGGCGCTGGCGCGCCGGGATCATCAGGGTAGGCGCTGGCGCGCCGGCCCGACGGTCGTGGAGCCGAGGGACGGACGGATGCGGTCGGCTCAGATCGCCGTTGCCGCCCATCGCGCGGCGGGCGCGAAGACGCCGCTGGGATCGTATGCCGCGCGGATCTCGGCGAGCCGGGTCCGCTGGGCGGGGGTCCACGCGTTCGCCACCCGGGCGGCCGGGGGCCCGTCCACGCCGCCCGCGAAGTTCATCAGCGCACCGCCGGTGGCCCACGGCGCCATCGCCCCGACGACGGTCTCGAGCGCTCCGGGCACCGCGTCGGCGATGGGCGGCACCAGCACCCCGACGGTGAACAGGGTGAACGCGGCGTCGCGGCCCGCGACGGCGTTGGGGGTCTCGGGCGGCACACCGAGCGCGCCGCCCATGGCCCGGACCTCGGCGAGCGCGATCGGCAGCGCGCCGGCGGGACCCGCGACGGCGAGCAGGGCGTCGAGGGCGGCGTCCGGCAGCTCCCGCAGCAGCGCCGAGCGCTCCATGCCTGGCATCGGGTCGGTGGGGTCGGCGTGGATCGAACCAAGGGCGGGGTAGACGATCTCGGTCACGGTGTCGAGGACCGGGGTGGCCACCGCGCGCAGCGGGGCGAGCAGGGCGCCGGCGTCCTCGGCGTCGTCGACGTGCGCGAACCGCACGTGCACGGCGGTGCGGCCGCGCAGCGGCTCGGGCAGTTCCGGGAGCGGCGGGAAGTTGACGATGGCCAGCGAGCTGGACACCGAGGTCGGCGCCGCGGAGATCCAGTCCCGCCAGCGGCGCAGCACGGCCGGGGCGTCGGCGATGTCGTAGAAGAGGCCGCCGCCGTCCAGGGTCTGGATGGGCAGGAGTTCGAACGTCATCTGGGTGACGATCCCGAATGCCGCGCCGCCGCCGAGCAGGGCCCAGAACAGGTCGGGTTCGTCGTCGGGGGTGACCCGCCGCAGCTGCCCGTCGGCGGTGACGACCTCCATCCGCAGGACCCGGTCGGCGGCAAACCCGTGGGTGCGGGCGATCGGGCCGAGCCCGCCGCCGAGCGTGTACCCGACCACCCCGACGCCCGGTGCCGAGCCGGCCAGCGGCGCCAGCCCGTGCGGGGCCGCGGCGTCGAGCACCTGCTGCCAGCGGACCCCGGCCTCGACGGTGGCGGTGCGCTCGGCGCGGTTGATGCTCACCCCGTCGAGGAGGGCGGTGTCGACCAGGATGCTGTTCTCCGGCGCGGGGGCGGCGCCGTGGCCGGTGGCCTGCACCGCGACAGCCAGCCCGTTCTCGGCCGCGATCCGGACCGCGGCGGCGACGTCGGCGGCACTCGAGGCGACCACGACGGCGGCGCTGCGGTGGACGGTGGCGAGGTTGAAGCCGGTGGCGGACAGCCGATAGCCCTCGTCCTCGGGGGCGTGTACGACACCGGCGACGGCGGTCCGAAGCAGGTCGACGACGGACGTGGGGGCCAGGGTCTGGGGCGTCGGGTGGGACATGGTGCTCCTCGGAAGGATCGGATCTCGGTCCCTTCCAGGACAACCGCCACCGCTTAGCTGCCGCTTAGCTCCGGCTGCGCACCGACGTGCCCCGTCCGGCACAGCCGGCCAGCAGCGCGCTCACCTCGTCCCGGTCCAGGCCGGCGCCGAGGCTCGCGCACCGCTCGAACTCGGCGTCACCGAGCGCGTCGCGGACGACCGCCGCCTCGCGCGGCCCGTCGACCGGATCCATCACCTCGGGCAGGAAGCCGATGCGGCCGCCGAGCGCCCGGACCGCCCCGAGGAGCATCGCGCCGACGTCGGGAGTACCGAGCCGGGCCACCAGGGCCGCGGCGCTGTGGACGAGCACCAGCCACGACGTCACATCCCGCTCGGCCTCGAGGACCGGCTGCATCACCCGGACCGCGTCGAGCGCCGCGTCCGTGTCCCCGACGTCCATCGCCGTGCGCATGAGTGTCCACGACGCCGAGCCGACCGCCCAGCCGTGGCCGCAACGTTCGGCTGTCGCGACCGCCTCGCGCAGCACCTGCTGCGCCCGTTGCGGCTGGCCGAGGAAGCGCAGGATCATGCCCTCGATGAGCAGGGCGTCGGCGCGCTGCCACACGGCGCCTTCCCGGCGCAGGACGTCCGCACTCTCGTGCGCTGCGTGCAGGAACTCGTCGGACGGGCCCGTGATCGCGGAGCAGTACGCCCACCAGGACCGCATCCACGCCTCGGTGACAATGTCGCCGCCCCTCCCCGCGGCGTCGGCGGACCGTCCCAGCACGGCCGCCGCGCCGGCCGCGTCCCCGGCCAGGTAGGTGAGTCCGCCCAGGCCGGTCAGCGCCGACGACAGGGTTGCCGCTGCGACGGCGGTACCGGTCCGCTCGACCGCGCCCAGGGCTGCCGATATCAGCTCCAGACCTTCCCGGATGTGCCCCCGCCGATACCAGAACCAATAGAGGGCCCCGGCGAGTTCGAGCGCGTAGACGGGATCACCGGCGGCCAGCGCGGAGGCCGCAGCGGCACGGTGCTCGGCGATGTCCGCCGTCAGGGCGTCGAAGGTCTGCCGTGCCCGGGAGCCGCGCAGGTGCGGCACCGCCGTGAGGGCCCGCCGCAGCACGAACCGGCGGTGCACGTCGGCCATCCGGTCCCGTTCGGCCGCGTCCGCGCGGGCCAGGGCGAACTCGCGGATGGTCTGCAGCATCGAGTACCGCCGCGGCGACGACGACAGCTCCACCCGCAGCAGCGACCGCCGCACGAGGGCCGTCAGCGGCGGCAGGACGCTCAGCGGCGGCGTGCTGCCGTGCACGGCGGCGGCACCCTCGATGTCGAAGCTGCCCGCGAACACCGCGACCTCGCGCAGCAGCCGCGCCTGCTCGTCGTCGAGGAGCCGGTAGCTCCACTCGATCGCGTCGGCCAGCCCCCGCTGCCGCGGCGGAGCGGTGCGGGAGCCGCCCTGCAGCAGCGCGAACCGGTCGCTCAGCCCCTCGGCGATCTGCTGCTCGGACAGCACCCGCAGCTGCGCCGCCGCGAGCTCGATCCCGAGCGGGATCCCGTCGAGCTCGGTGCAGATGCGACGCACCGGTTCGGTCACCCCGTCGTGGATCGTCCAGCCCGGCACCACCCCGGCGGCCCGGACGCCGAACAACTCGACGGCGGCGCACTCGTCCAACGGCGGCACCTCGTAGACCCACTCCCCGTCGAGGCCGAGCGGCTCCCGGCTCGTCGCCAGGATCCGCACGCCGGGGCAGCGCTCGAGCAGCGCCGTCACCAGCTCCGCCGAACCGTCGAGCAGATGCTCACAGTTGTCCAGCACGAGGACGCACTCACGTGGGGCGAGCACCGTCGCCAGGTGGTCGACGGTCCCGGGGCCCAGGATCTGCAGGGCCGACGCCACCGTCGCGGCCACCAGCGCATCGGCCCGCACGGCCGCCAGGTCCACGAACCACGGCCCGTCGGCGGGACGTTCACCGCCGTTGCGGCACACCTCCACCGCCAGCCGCGTCTTGCCGACCCCGCCCGGCCCCACGAGCGTGACCAACCGTTCCCCGGCCAGCGCCGCGCCGACGTCCGCGAGCTCACGGGCCCGATCGACGAGGGCGGTGCGGGGCGACGGCACGTTGGAGGTCGCGCTCGGGGTGCCCAGCGCGGCGGCGGGCCCCGGCGAGACCCCGGCGGTCCCGAGCAGCCGGACGTCGTCCTGCCGCAGCACCGCCGTCTCGAGTTCGCGCAGCCCGGTGCCCGGCTCGATGCCGAGTTCGCCGTCGAGCACGGTGCGCACGCGGCGCAGCGCCGCCAGGGCGTCGGCCTGCCGGCCCGCCCGGTACAGGGCGACGACCAGCAGTTCCCAGGCCCGTTCGTCGAGCGGATGCGCGGCGACGAGCCGCTCGGCGGCCTCGACGACGTCGTCGGAGCCGCCCTGGTCCAGCCGGATCTGCAGCAGGGCCTTGCGGGTGCGCAACTCGATCGCCGTCAGCCGCGCGACCTCGGGGCGCACGAACTCGGCGTCGGCGACGTCGGCGTAGGGCGACCCCCGCCAGCACGACAACGCGGTCGCGTAGGCCTCGGCCGCGGCCTGAGCGGCGCCCTGCTCGCGCAGCCGGTCGCCGCGCGCGACGAGGTCGGCGAACCGCACGGCGTCGATCTGCTCCGCGGCGAGGGCGAGCCGGTACCGCGAGCCCTCCCGGACGATCACCCCCTCGTCCCCGCGCGGTCGCTGCGGGCTGAGCCGGTCGCGCAGCTTGGAGACGGCGAAGTGCAGCGAGCTCGTCTTCGGGTCGTCGACGTCGTGCCAGACCTGTTCGAGCAGCCGCTCCCCCGAGACGTCGCCCGGGAACGCGACGACGAGGGCGGCGAGCAGGGCACGCTGCCGGATGCCGCCGAGGTCGATCGGTCGTCCGTCGACGGTGGCGGCGAAGCCTCCCAGCACGCCGAGCGCCACGCCAGGGGAACTCATCCCGCCCGCCTTTCGATCGCCCCGCCTTTCGATCGCTCCGCCTTTCGATCGAGCACGCCACCGCCGCACCGGAACTGCGGGAGCGGTCGAATTCTAGAGGACCGGTGCGGCTCCGGTGCGCTAGTCCAGCCCCTGCTCGATCGCGTAACGGGTGAGCTCCACGCGGTTGGCGAGCTGCAGCTTGCGCAGGGTCGCCTGCACGTGGTTCTCCACCGTGCGGTGACTGAGCGTGAGCCGCGCGGCGATCTGCTTGGCCGACAGTCCCTTGGCGACGAGTCGCAGCACCTCGGTCTCGCGCTCGGTGAGGGTGGGCGGGGCGGGCGCGCGCCGGTCGGCGGCCGACGACATGCGGCGGTACTCCCCGAGGACCAGCCCGGCGAGTCCGGGCGTGAACACCGCCTGCCGGGCGGCGGTCGCCCGCACGGCCTCGACCAGCTCCGCGGCCGACGCGCTCTTGACCAGGTATCCGGACGCGCCGGCCTTCACCGCACCGAGGACGTCGTCGCGTTCGGAGGAAGCGGACAGCACCAGCACGCGGCTGGCCGGGGAGACCCGGAGCACGGCGACGGTGGCCTCGGTGCCGGTGCCGTCGGGCAGCGACATGTCCATCAGCACGACGGTCGGCTGCACCGCCGCGGCCCGGCGCGCGGCCGCACCGACCCCGTCGGCGGTGGCGACGACGCGGAAGCCGGCCGCGTCGAGGTCCCGCGAGACTCCGTCGCGCCACATCGGATGGTCGTCGACGATCATCACCGTGATCGGCCCGTCACCGTTCGCCGCGTTGCTGCCCTCACGCACCTCGTGCTCCTCTCCTCGGCACCCGGATCTCCCATTCGGTGCCCTGGCCGGGCGAGCTGTCGAGCACGGCGGCGCCACCGAGCCACTGCGCGCGGCCGACGATCGACTTCGACACGCCCATCCGCCCCTCGGCGCGGGCCTCGGCGAGACGGCCGTCCGCAATGCCCACCCCGTCGTCGCGGATGCTGAGGATCACCTCGTCGCCGAGGTCCTCGACCAGCACGTACGCCTTCGCCCCTGCGCCCGCGTGCAGCGTCGTGTTGGTCAGGGCCGTCGCGGCGATCGCCGCCAGTTCCGCGGCGCGGACGCGGTCGAGCAGGACCGGGTCGGCGGGCGCGGAGACGGTGACGCCGGCACCGGCCTGCGCCCGCAGCAGCGCCCGCAGGTCCACGAGCTCCTCGCCCCGGTCGAGCTGGGTGTCCTGCTCGGAGACGAGCATCCGCAGCGCCGCCTCCTGTTCCCCGGCGAGGCGGGCGAGTTCGGCGGCCTCGCCCCCGAGCGCGGTGCCGCGGCGCCGCACCAGGGCCAGCACCTGCAGCACCCCGTCGTGTACCTCCCGGGCGAGCCGGTCGCGTTCCTCGGTGGCGGCCGCCACACGCACGGCCTGTTCGAGCTGCCGGTGGGCGCGCCGGGCGGTGGTGGTGGCGAATCCCATCGCGACGCCGACCGCGACGAGCACGGGGGCGGTCGCGTCGCGCCACAGGTCGAGGTTGACCTGGTCGCGGACGACGGCGCTGACCGTCGCCATCGCCAGCGCCGACGCGACTCCCGCGGCGGGACCGCCCAGGATCGCGGCCGACAGCACGGCGTTGGCGACCCACAGGGTGGTGGGCAGCGTCTGGTGGGCGCTGTACCAGTCGTGGCCGGCGACGAGCCGCGTCGCGCCCATGAGCGCGACCGCGACGACCTGGTCGATGCCGACCACCACGGCGCGCTGCCCGACCCCCTGCGCCAGCAGCACCGCCGACACGCCGGACCACACCGCCAGCAGGGCGACGAAGAACCAGCTGAGCCGCGGCGACGTGTAGTGGGCGACGGTGGAGAACTGGGAGCTGACGGCGTAGACGACGGTGACGAGCCGGAACACCTGCGCGGCCCGCCACAGCGGCGCATCGGGGTCGGCGCCGACCTGGCGCCGGGCGGGCGGGGACGGTTCGGCGGGCACGGCGGCGCGGCGCGACAGCCTGCCGTCGGCTCGGCGCCGGACCATGTGGATGCTCCCTTTCCCGGTCGGTGATCGCGCTGAGAGTAGCCGCCCGAAACGCCCGGATCACGACCATGGCGCGTTGTGACGGTGGGCACAGTGGTTTGATTTGATGTCGTGTTGGGGTCCTATCGAGCCGTCGCGGCGACGTTGCGCAGTCGTTGGCCGCTCTATATGGCCTCGATGGGCGCCTCGAACCTGTTCGGCGCGCTGCTGGTGTTCGCGTTCGTCCGCTACGGCATCCCGCTGTCCGAGAACGAGAACATCATCGCGGACCGGGTCCGCAACTTCGCGGTGTTCGCGGTGTATCTGGTGTTCGCGGGGATCGTGAGCCTGACGGCCGCGGCCCTGATGCTGCGGTCGGTGGTGCGGTGGCAGCTGCGCGGCGGCCCGCCGACCCGATCCGAGCAGATGTCGGCGCTGCACGCGCCGTTGCGTCAGGCGATCGTGCACCTGATCCTGTGGATCCTCGGCGGCGTGCTGTTCGTGTTCCTCACCGCGGAGGAGATGCCGGAGCTCGCCGTGGCGGTGGCGATCACCGTCGCGATGGCCGCGACGAGCACCTTCGGCTTCACCTACATGCTGGGCGAGCGGATCCTGCGGCCGGTCGCGGCGCGGGCCTTGAGCGAGGGGGAGTTCGACCGGACCCTGGCGCCCGGCGTCGGCACCCGCCTCGCCATGACGTGGGGTCTCGGCACGCTGATGCCGGCCGGCGGCATCGCGCTGCTGTGCGTCACCCAGCTGACCACCGACGTCGAGTTCCCGCCGGACGCGATGGCGTGGGCGGTCCTCGCGCTGTCGATCATGGCGATCGGCCTGGCCGGGGTGCTGTCGTCGCTCACCGCCGCCCAGCTCTCCGATCCGGTCAAGCAGCTGCGCTGGGCCATCGAACGGGTCCAGCGCGGCGCGACGGACGTGCAGGTGGAGGTGTTCGACGGCAGCGAGATCGGGCGCCTGCAGGTCGGCTTCAACCGGATGATGGCCGAGTCCGACGAGCGGCGGCGGCTGCGGCAGCTGTTCGGTCAGCACGTCGGCGAGGACGTGGCGCGCCGCGCCCTCCAGTACGGCACCGAGCTCGGCGGGGAGACCCGCTACGTCGCGGTGCTGTTCGTGGACATGGTGGGCTCGACGGCGACGGCGGCCGAACGCCCGCCCGGCGAGGTCGTCGAGCTGCTCAACGAGTTCTTCCGGGTCGTGGTGGACGTCGTGGACCGGCACCACGGTTTCGTCAACAAGTTCATGGGCGACGCGGCGCTGGCCATCTTCGGTGCTCCGCTGGACCGTCCCGACGCGCCCACCGCCGCGCTCGCGGCGGCCCGGGAGCTGCGGTTCGCGCTGGACGAGATCACCGATCTCGACATCGGCATCGGGGTCTCGGCGGGGCTGGCGGTGGCCGGCAACATCGGCGCGGCCGAGCGGTTCGAGTACACCGTCATCGGCGATCCGGTGAACGAGGCGTCGCGGCTGACCGAGCTGGCGAAGCTGCGTCCGAGCCGGGTGCTCGCGTCGTCGAGCGCGCTGTACTTCGCCGACGACGAGGAACGCGCCCACTGGGAACTCGGCGACGAGGTGCAGCTGCGCGGCCGGCGCCGGGTGACGCATCTCGCCTGGCCGGTGCGGTATCCGGATTCGGGCCACGACGAGTGACGGACGGCCGGGGCCCCCGGCGACGAAAAGGACGATCCGCCCTCCGGCCGGCTTGGCTACGCTGAATCCTGTGGCGCAGCCCCGACGTGACCCGCCCGCACCCGACGCCGCGCGGCGCCGGGGCCGCTTCGGGTGGGTGAAGTGGCTGCTCGCCGTCGCCCTCGTGGCCCTGCTGGTGGTCGAGGGCATCTACCTGTGGCCGACGCTCAGCGACTCCTGGCGCGCCCTGACCGAGCTGCACTGGGGCTGGCTCGCCGCGTGCATCGTCGCGCAGGCCCTGTCGCTGAGCGGCTTCGCGGAGGTGCAGCGGCGGCTGCTGCGGGCCGGTGAGGTCGTCGTCGGGCACCTGCGTTCGGCGTCGGTGATCTATGCGAGCACGGCGATGGCGGTGACGCTGCCGGCCGGTCCGGTGTTCTCCACCGCGTTCACCTACCAGCAGACCCGACGCTGGGGTGCGACGCCGGTGGTGGCGTCGTGGCAGCTGGCGGTCTCGGGGGTGATCGCGGCGGTGACGCTCGCGGCGGTCGGCGTGGGCGGGGCGTTCGCGGTGGGCACACGGGTGAGCCCGGTGACGCTGGTCCTGTCGGTCGCCGGCGTGATCGCGCTGGTCGTCGCCGTCCGGTACGCCTCCCGGCATCCGTCGTCCGTCGAGTCGGCCGGGGAATGGGTCCTCGCCCGCGTCAACCGCCTGCTGCGCAAGCCGGCGGACACCGGGATGGAGAAGTTCGAGCAGATCCTCGGGCAGATCGAGGCGGTGCACCTGGGTCGCCGCGACGGGCTCGCGACGATCTGCTGGTCGGCCGTGCACCGGGTCTTCGACGTCGCGTGCCTGGGGTTCGCGTGCTGGGCGGTGGGCGGTGAGCCGTCGCTGCCGGGCCTGCTGATCGCGTTCGCGGCGGCCAAGGCGGTGGGGAGCATCCCCCTGGCGCCGGGCGGGCTGGGGTTCGTCGACGGCACGCTGATCGCGACCCTCACCGCGGCGGGGATGAGCGCCTCGCAGGCCCTGGCAGCCGTGTTCGTGTACCGGGGCGTCAGCTTCCTCCTGGTCGCGCTGGTCGGCTGGACGGTGGTGGCCGCCAAGTTCCGGTCGAGCCAGCACGACGAGCACATCGACGCCGATCTCGAACGCGAGGAACACGCCCGTTCGGTGCTCGAGCGACGGCGCGGACGGGCCGCGAGCGAGGGCACCGCCCTGCCGGAGTGACGAAGTGTGTTCCACCTCACATCCGAAGTAGTTGCGGAATCAATCATTCGATGCGATCGTTGAGTACATCGAAGGTTGAAACTTCAACCAAAACTCGACTCGGAGGAATCCCATGACGACCGCTACCACCACCTTCCCCGGACTCACCGCCGGCACCTGGGCCATCGACTCGGTCCACTCCACCGTGGGCTTCACCGTCCGCCACCTCGTCGTGAGCAAGGTGCGCGGCACGTTCAACGACTTCTCCGGCGCGATCACCGTCGCCGAGGACGGCACCCCCGCCGTCGCCGCCGAGATCCAGGTCACGTCCATCGACACCAAGAACGCCGACCGCGACGCCCACATCCGCTCCGCAGACTTCTTCGACGCCGAGCAGTTCCCCACCGCGACGTTCAAGTCCACCGGCGTGCGCGCCGCCGGCAGCGACTACGTCGTCGACGGTGAGTTCACCCTGCACGGCGTCACCAAGCCGGTCGAGCTGAAGCTGGAGTTCAACGGCGTGAACCCGGGCATGGGCCAGGGCCCGGTCGCGGGCTTCGAGGCCACCACCGTCCTCAACCGCAAGGACTTCGGCATCTCGATCGACATGCCGCTCGAGGGCGGCGGCGCCGTCGTCGGCGACAAGATCACCATCAACCTCGAGATCGAGGCCGGTCTGCAGGCCTGATCCGCCGCACCCGCACGACACGCGAGCGCTCTCCGTCCCGGAGGGCGCTCGCTTTCGTCGGCGACCTACGCTGGACGACGTGAAGAAGTACGCACCGGCCCTGCTCGACGTCGTCCTGGTCATCGTGTTCGCCACCCTCGGGCGCGCAAGTCACGACGAGGGGCTGACGCTGGCGGGACTGGCGAACACCGCGTGGCCGTTCCTCGGCGGCCTCACCGTCGGATGGCTCGCGACGGCGGCCCTCTACAAGGAGAAGTTCGATCCGTGGCTGGTCGTGCCGACCGGCGTGATCGCATGGGTGTCCACCGTGGTCGTCGGGATGCTGCTGCGCGTGATCACGGGCCAGGGCACAGCCGGTTCGTTCATCGTCGTCGCGTCCATCGTGCTGGGCGTGTTCCTGCTCGGCTGGCGCCTGCTCGCCGGGCTGTGGCTGCGGCGCCGCGTCGACGCCGCCTGACCCCGGCCGCGCGGAGGTGACCCTCCGCACCGCCGAAAGCCGCGCGCCGGAGGTGGCCGCGGTGCCAGAGTGACAGCCATGAGCGAGACCGCCGCGCCCCCCGATCGGACGAAGGAACGCACCTTCTTCGGCCAGCCCTTCGCGCTGGCCAACCTGTTCGGTGTCGAGATGTGGGAGAGGTTCTCCTTCTACGGCATGCAGGGCATCCTGATCTATTACCTGTACTACTCGGCGGCCGACGGCGGACTGGGGATCAGCGAGCTCGCCGCCACGTCGATCGTCGGGGCGTACGGCGGCACGGTCTACCTGTCGACCATCCTCGGCGCGTGGATCGCCGACCGGCTGCTCGGCTCCGAGCGCACGCTGTTCTACAGCGCGATCCTCATCATGCTCGGCCACATCTCCCTGGCGCTGCTCCCCGGCCTCGGCGGCGTGGCGGTGGGCCTGGTGTTCGTCGCCGTCGGCAGCGGTGGCCTCAAGGCCAACGCCACCTCCCTGGTCGGGGATCTCTACGACGAGCAGGACACCCGGCGCGACGCCGGGTTCTCGATCTTCTACATGGGGATCAACCTGGGCGCACTGATCGGCCCGCTCCTCACCGGCTGGGCGCAGACCGAGCTGGGCTTCCACTACGGCTTCGGCCTGGCCGCCATCGGCATGGCACTCGGCCTGATCCAGTACACCCTCGGCCGCAAGCACCTGCGCGGGATCGGCGCCACGCCGCCGCACCCGCTGCCCGCCGACCGGCGCACCAGGGCCGCCGGCGTCGCCGTCCTGGCCGTCGCGCTGATCGCGGCGCTGTTCGGCACCGGGCTGGTCACCGTCGACAACCTGTCGGACGTCGTGGTCGCAGCGACCGTCGCCGCGTCCGTCGTCTACTTCGTCGTGATCCTGTCCAGCCGGCAGATCACCGCCGTCGAACGCAGCCGGGTGATCAGCTTCGTCCCCATGTTCCTGGCCAGCGCGGCATTCTGGTCGCTGTTCCAGCAGCAGTTCACCACCGTCGCGGTGTACGCCGACAAGAGGCTCGACCGCAACCTGTTCGGCTGGGACTTCCCGCCGGCGTGGGTGCAGTCGATCAACCCGGTGTTCATCATCGTGTTCGCGGGCGTGTTCGCCGCCGTGTGGACCCGGCTCGGCCCGCGGCAGCCGTCGTCGCCGGTGAAGTTCGCGATGGGCACCGTGATCATGGGCATCGCATTCCTGTGCTTCATCCCGATGTCCGGCGGCGGCCCCAACAGCGCCCCCCTGCTCGGCCTCGCGGGCATCCTCCTGCTGTTCACGTTCGCGGAGCTGCTGCTCTCCCCCGTGGGCCTGTCGCTGGCGACGAAACTGGCCCCGCGCAACTTCCACACCCAGATGGTGGCGCTGTTCTTCCTGTCGGTGGCGCTCGGCACGGCCATGGCCGGCACCCTCGCCAAGTACTACGACGAGGCGAACGAGAAGCCGTACTTCGCCTGGGTCGGCCTCGGCTCGATCGCGATCGGCGTCGTGCTGGCGCTGCTGTCACCGTGGATCCGGCGGATGATGCGCGGAGTGCACTGACCGGTTCTCACCGCACCGCCAGCCACACCGCGAGCCCGAGGCCGGCGAGCGCGACCGTCACCCGCAGCACCTCGGGTGGGATGCGCCGGACGACGGGCGGCCCGCACCAGCCGCCCGCGACGGCGCCGAGCGCCATCGCGGCGGCCGCACCCCAGTGCACGGGGCCGAACACGGCGAAGCCGATCGCAGCGACGAGGTTGGCGACCCCCAGCAGGTAGCTCTTGAGGATGGTGGCGCGCCAGATGTGCTCGGAGGTGCAGATCAGGGTGAGTGCGAGGAAGACGACACCCGCACCCGCCCCGAAGTAGCCGCCGTACACCGCCACGACGAACAGCAGCGCCGAGTACGTCCGGGGCAGGTCCCGGCTCCCGGACAGGGCGCGGATCCGGGGTTGGGCCAGCAGCGCGAGGGAGGCGAACGCGACCATGTAGGGCACGACCGTCTCGAAGGACCCCGCGGGCGCCCACATCAGGACGACGGCACCGACGAGGCCGCCGAGCGCCGAGTACAGGGTCCACCGCCACAGCCGCGGGCCGGTGTCGACGACCTCGCGGGTCGAGTTGGCGAGCGCCCCGACGCCGACCCCCACCATCGCGACGGTGTTGGTGACGTTGGCGGCGACGGGCGGCAGCCCCGCGGCGAGCAGCGCGGGGTACGAGACGATGGACGCGAGGCCGGTGACGAACCCGATGAGCCCGGCGAAGAACCCCGCGACCGCGAGCAGCAGCAGGTCGACAGGGGTCACGACCGACAAACGTACCGGGGTCCGCTTCGGCCGGTCCGCCGAGGGCGGCAGCGGTCAGCGGTCGGCGGGCGGCTTGCCCAGCTCCCGCAGGAACATGTCGGCCATCTTCACCGCGCGGTCGCCGCCGTCGGCGTTGGCGACGAACACCGCGAACGCCAGGTCGCCGGTGTACCCGTAGAACCAGCGGTCGTCACCGCTCGCGGCCGCGATGCCGGACAGACCGGGGTGCCCCTTCAGGAACGATGCCGGGCCGCTGCGCACGTTCTCGGCCATCGCGGCGCGCAGCGCGTCGGTCACGTGCGGCGGCAGCGGTTCGGCGGCCTCCCCCACCGTCGCGGGCTTGCCCTGCACGATCGCGGGCAACGGCGCCTCCCCCCGCGCGACGGACGCGGCGAGCAGCGCGGCACCGAACGGACTGAGGAGCGCCTCCCCGCCGCCGTCCGAGCCGGAGAACTGCACCACACCGGACCGGTTCTCCCCGATCTGCGCGGTCTCGAAGTCGAAGCCGGGGACGTCGTAGTCCAGGCCGAGCCCGAGCCGGCGGGCGGTGTCGGCCAGATCGTCGGTGCTCACCGAGGCCGGGTCGACGCCCCGGTCCAGGCCCGCGGCCAGCCGCACCGGATCCAGCGTCTGCCCGGCCGGATACAGCCCGCGGGAGGCGACGGGTCCGAGTTCCATCGCCCAGTTGTTCACGTCCAGGGCCAGGACGCCGCCGGTGGACGGCTGGATCGCCACGATCGCCGCCGGGGTGCCCACGCTGACCACCGCTTCCTTGGCGGCGAGCTGGACGTGCGCGTCGAGGGTCGCCTGCAGGTCCGGCGGCGGCGGGCCCTGGAAGCCGGCGACCTGCACCGGGTCGGCGCCGGGCTCCTCGAGGGTGACGGCCCACCCGGCGGTGGCGTCACGCTCGAGCTGCCAGGCCGCGCGCAGCGGGTCCAGCAGCGGCGTGGAGATCCGCCGGTCCGCGCTGATCAGCGTCGGGGTCTTGACGACCACCACGCCGGGGATCGGAACGATCTCGTCCTCGAGGAACTGGTAGTCCTGGTCGCGCAGCTTCACCGCGGTGATGCGCGCACCGGGGTCCGCCGCGAGGTTGCGCTGCAGCAGGTCGGCGGTGATGACCGGCGCGACGGGTTCGAGCACCTTCGCCAGCCGCGTCGTGGTGTCGACCGGGTCGGGCATGAGGGCGGGATCGACGACGACGGCGTTGATGGTCTGCTCGGCCATGAGCAACTGACCGGTGCGGTCGAAGATCTTCGGCGGCGCGGCGTCGGTGCGCACGTGGTGCACGGTGCGGGTCCGGTTCAGGTCGGGCACCAGCACCTGCGGGTCCCAGGAGATCCGCCAGCCGACGGCGAGGTTCTTCGCCACGCCGTCCACCTGGTATCCCCAGTCCTTGCCGGGTCCGAAGTTCCAGTCGGCGCCGAGGGTGAAGAACCCCGTCTGCTCGTTGAGTTCGACGAACTGGGCGACGTCGTAGTCGACGCTGCCGTCCTTCAGGCCCTCGAACATCTGCCGGATCGACGCCTCGGCGGCGTTCGGGTACGACGTGAGCGCGGCGGCGCCGGCGGCGTCGCCCTCGTTCAGTTCCGCGACGAAGTCGTCGACGAGTCGCTGCGCATCGCTCCGGGGTTCACCGAACACGCACGACGCCATGCCGGCCGCGAGAACCACGACGGAGACCAGGGCTGTCACGCGGCCGCGCCCCCTGCGCCAGTCCCGAAAACCCATAACGACCAACCTTCACTTCTGTCACTTCAGTAACAAGCACGCCCTGCCTACGATGCGATCACGATTGCGCCACAAGCCGCGCATCACCCCCTCAGCAGGCGTCCCGCCACGTCCACTGCCGGCGCCGAACTGCCCGCTCCCGCAACGAAAACCGCGAACGCGAGGTCTCCCTGCGAGCCGACGAACCAACCGTGGGCACCGGTGCCATCACCGTACTCTGCCGTCCCCGTCTTACCGACGAGTTCGGGTAGGTCCCGCAGCGTGCTCGCGGTTCCACCCGTCACAGTCTCCCGCATCATCGTCCGCAACGCGGCAGTGACCTCCGCCGGCGCGGCACCAGGGGTGCGATCGGCCACCGTGGGCCGGCCCTCGACGAGCATCGGCAGCGGCGTCGAGCCGTGCGCGATGGACGCCGCCACGAGTGCCATACTGAACGGTGACGCCGTCACCCGGCCCTGGCCGATCGCGGACTCGACGCGCTCCGCCGGGGTCTGCGCCTCGGGCGCGCTGCCGGTGACCGTGACCAGTCCGGGCGTGACGTAGTCGACCCCGAGCCCGAACTGCAGGGCCGCGTCGGTGAGCGCGGTCGCCGGCAATCCCACCGCGAGCCGGCCCATCGTGGTGTTGCACGAGAAGGCGAAGGCCGTGTGCAACGGGACCGGTCCGAGGTCGAAGCTGTCGTCGTTGGGGATGACGCGACCCTCGATGTTCGCCGTCCCGGGGCACGGCACCACCGTGTCGGGGGTCACGGCCCCGGCCTGCAGGGCGGCCGAGGTGGTGACGGTCTTGAACGTGGAACCGGGCGGATAGAGCCCCGTCAGCGCGATCGGTCCCTCGGCGTCGGCGGCGGCGTTCTGGGCCACCGCGCGTACCGCCCCGGTGGACGGTTCGATCGCGACGATCACCGCCGGTTGCGGCAGCGGCGCCAGCACCGCCTCGGCGCGGGTCTGCAGACCCAGGTCGAGCGTGGACCGCAGGTCCGGCGCCGGCGGACCGTCGGCACCGGCGACGCGGCGGGCGCTGCCGTCTTCGGACACCGTCTGCACGGCCCAGCCGGCGGACGCGTCCTGGCCCTGCTGCCACAGTTCCCCGAGCCCGGAGAGGACCGGGGACGCGAGCGCGCGGTCGACCGTCAGCAGCCGGGTCTGCCGGACGAGGGTCACGCCGGGCAGCGCGGCGAGCCGCGCCTCGATCGGCGCGATGTCCGCGTCGCGGAGGGTCACCGCGGTCACGGGCTTGCCCGCCGCCGCGGCGACGTCGGCGGCGAGCGACTCGGCGGTGACGGTGGGCGCGGCGGTCGCGAGCAGCGGCGCGACGGCCGCCGGGTCGGCGGTGGCATCGACGTTCACCAGCGTCACGACCTGCTGTTCGAGGATCGGCCGCCCGCCACGGTCGAGCACGGACGGCGGCGGGCCGACGGTCGTCGTGTAGCTCAGCGTGGTGCCGGCGGTCAGGCCCGGGGCCAGCACCGCCGGGTCCCACTCGATGCGCCAGCCCTCCGCGTCGACGTCCAGGGCACTGCCGGACGTGCGGTACGACCAGTCCCGGCCCTCGGCGAAGTGCCACGCGACGTCGAGTTCGAAGGTGCCGCCGTCGCCCGTGCCGGCGAGCTCGAGGTCGGGCCGGACCCCGCCGAGCCCCTCGAACACGCCGTCGATCGTGGCGGCCGCCGCCGCGGGATCGGTGGTGAGCTCCGCCGCGGCCCGCACGTCACCGGCCTCGAGCGCCGCGGCGAACTCCCCCACGACCGTCTCGGGCTGGTCGGGCCCGAAGGAACACCCGGCGGCCGCCAGCGCGGCGGCGACGGTCAACAGGAGCGGAACCGGTCGGCGTCGGAGGAGTGGCACAGCAACGATCATGCCCGAAGCCGGACGGTGCCGTCGTTCACCACCGCCCGCACGTTGCGTACACGCTGCCTGTAGTGACGCGGCCCCCAATTCGGGAAAATCGATTGCCGGCCCCACGGACGCTGTTCTACCGTCGGTTCCTGTCACATTCCCGTCGATCGGAGAAGGCCGTTGCTCCTGTAGAGGTTTCGCCCGCCGCGCCGCACCTGCGCGCGGTACCGTCACCTACTCCGGGAGCAGCCATGTCACACCCTTCCCCGTCCTCGGGCCTTTCCCTGTCGGACCTGACCTTCGCCTGGCCGGACGGCACCGCCGTGTTCGACGGTCTCGACACCACCCTCCCCGCCGGGCGCACCGGACTCGTCGGACGCAACGGGTCCGGCAAATCAACTCTGCTGCAGATCATGTCGGGTGAGATTCAACCGACCCGGGGCTCCGTCACGGTGCGCGGCCGGGTCTCGCGGCTGCCGCAGGACGTCATCCTCGATCCACACCGCGCCGTCGACGCCGTCCTCGGCATCGACACCGTGCGCGCGGCGCTGCGGCGCATCGAGGCCGGCTCGACCGCCGTCGAGGACTTCGACGCCGTCGGCGAGCGATGGGACATCGAGGAGCGCGCCCTGGCCACCCTGCACCGCCTCGGCCTCGACCGAATCGTCGCCTCCCCCAGCGACTTCGAGCGCACCGTCGGCACCCTCTCCGGCGGCGAGACCGTCCTGCTGGCGCTCACGGCACGCCTGCTCGACGAGCCGGACGTCCTGCTGCTCGACGAGCCGACGAACAACCTGGACTCGGCGGCCCGCGCGCGGCTGTACGACGTGCTGCGCGAGTTCGCCGGCACGCTCGTCGTCGCGACCCACGACCGCGACCTGCTCGAGCGGGTCGACACCGTCGCGGAGATGCGCGACGGGCGGCTGCGGCTGTTCGGCGGCAACTACAGCGAGTACGAACGCATCGTCGCGGCCGAGCAGGAGGCGGCACTGGCCGCGGTGCGCGACGCCCGGGCGGACGTGCGCCGGCAGGCACGCGAGCTGAGCGACTCGCACATCAAGCTCGCCCGACGAGAGCGCTACGGCCGCAAGATGTTCGAGAACAAGCGGGAACCGAAGATCGTGATGGGGGCCCGCAAGCGGCAGGCCCAGGAGTCGGCGGGCCGGCTCCGCCGCGAACACGAGGGCAAGCTCGCCGGCGCGCGCGAGAACCTCGAGCGCGCCCAGGGCACCGTGCGCGACGACCGGGAGATCCGGGTAGACCTGCCCGAGACGGAGGTGCATCCCGGTGCGCGCGTCGCCGAGGGGCCGCTCGAGATCGTCGGCCCGGAGCGGATCGCGCTGCGCGGACCCAACGGCTCGGGCAAGACGACGCTGCTGCGCGACATCGTCGCGGCCGGTCCCCGGGTGCCGTTTGCGGTGCTGCCGCAGCGGCTGGACGTCTTCGACGAGTCGCTGTCGGTGGCGGACAACGTCGCGCTGCGGGCCCCGCATGCGTCGCCGCAGCAGGTCCGGGCACTACTCGCCCGGTTCCTGTTCCGCGGCGCCGACGCGGACATGCCGGCGGCTGCCCTCTCGGGCGGCGAGCGACTGCGGGCGGCGCTGGCGACTCTGCTCGCGGCGGACCCGGCTCCGCGGCTGCTGCTCCTCGACGAACCGACCAACAACCTGGACCTGCCCAGCCTGACGCATCTGGTGCAGGCACTGCGCGCGTACCGGGGTGCCTTCGTGGTGGTCAGCCACGACGAGCGGTTCCTGGCCGACATCGGGGTGACCCGGTCGGTCAGACTGGAGCGGTGAGCCACGCGATCAACCCCGTCGACGGAACCCGCATCGCCTTCACGGTGATCGAATCGGACGCCGGCGCCGGCAGCCCGTCGCTGCTGCTCGCGCACGGCAGCGCCCTGTCGTCGGCCATCTGGCGGGGATTCGGATACGTGCGCCCCCTGCGCGAGCGGTACCGGCTGATCCTGCCCGACCTGCGCGGTCACGGCCGCAGCGACAAGCGGCACGTCCCCGACGCATACGCGATGGACCTGATCGTCGGGGACGTGCTGGCGGTCCTCGACGCCGCCGGCACCGAGCGCGTGCACTACCTCGGGTACTCGTTCGGAGCGCGGGTCGGCTTGTCCCTGGCGGTGCGCGACGCCGGCCGGCTGCAGACGCTCACCGTGGGCGGCGGCAGTGCCCGCGCGCAGGCCGGGGCGTTCGATCGCCTGTTCTTCCCGGGATGCGCCGACGTGCTCGGGCACTACGGGATCGACGGGTTCCTCGAGGCGTGGGCGGAACACCTCGGTTCGCCCGTCGATGCCGCGACGCAGGCCGCGTTCCGGGCGAACGACGCCGCCGCCCTGGCCGCGTACATGCGACGGTCGGATCGCGAACCCGGGATCGACGACGCCGACCTCGCCGCCCTGGACGTGCCGACGCTGGCGTTCGTCGGTTCGGAGGACCGCGAACGGATCGACGACACCCGCGAGCTGTCGCGGACGATCCCCGGTGCCCTGCTCGCGGTGATCCGGGGATACGACCACGCCACGACGATCGCGGCGGCGCCGGAGGTGCTGTCGGTGGTCGGACCGTTCCTCGCGGCGCACGCCGGCCGATCGTCCGGCTAACTCACCGAGGGCGCCTCGTCCATCCACTGCACGAGCTGGTAGACGATGCCGTTCGGGTCGCGCATCTGGAAGTACCGCTCGCCCCACGGCTCGGTCTCGATCGGCGTGACGATCGGAACCCCCTCCGCCCGCAGTCGTTCGTACTCGTCGTCGATGGCGTCTACGACGAACGCGACGAGCGTCCCCTGCCCGGCGTCGCCGGCGATGCTCGCGGGCTTGAAGGTGCCGAGCCCGGTGCGCAGGAAGACGAGGCTGAAGCCCGCGTCCTCACGGGTGAGCGAGACGAACCCGTCCTCGGCCATCGTCTCGGTGAACCCGAGGTGACGGGTCACGAAGTCGGCCGACGCGGCCACGTCGGGAACGTTGAGGGACAGGGCACTGGCGGTGATCTGCAAGGTGAACTCCTTCCGGTTGCACGACTCCGAACGTCCAGGGCCCCCGTCCGGTTCCCGCGCCCCGCTGCGGGGCCGAATGTGACACCGGATCGACGAGGTGTCACATTCGGCCCCCATGGGGGCGTTGTCCGCCGCCCGGAACCGGAGGACTCTCGGAATCACCCCTGTCCCTCTCATCCGGAGGCCCCACCGTGACGCACACCGTTTCCCCCGTCGACACCGTCGCCCAGCGCGTCCTCGACTCGGCGCTCGGCGCCGTCGATCTGATCGCGATCTATCTCGGCGACCGGCTCGGCTGGTACCGCAGCCTCGCCGCCGACGGTCCCGCCACCTCCGACGAGCTCGCGGCGCGGACCGGGACCGACCCGCGCTACGCCCGCGAATGGCTCGAGCAGCAGGCGGTGACCGGCCTGCTCGAGGTCGACGACGGCGATCCGCCGCGCTTCACGCTGCCGCCCGCGGTGGCCGAGGTCCTCACCGACGAGCACAGTCTCAACTATCTCGGACCCCTGGCCCGCATGTTCGCCGGGGTGTCCGCGCAGCTTCCGGCCCTGCTCGACGCCTACCGCACCGGGGGCGGCGTGAGCTGGGCGCAGCTCGGCACCGATGCCCGCGAGGGGCAGGCGGACATGAACCGGCCGTGGTACGAGAAGGCGCTGCCGGGCGCCCTGGCGTCCGTGCCGGACCTCGACGCGCTGCTGCGCCGACCGGATGCCGAGATCGCCGACATCGGCTGTGGCGGTGCGTGGTCCACGATCGCGCTGGCCCGTGCGTACCCGCAGGCCCGGTTGTTCGCCATCGACATCGATCCGGCGACCGTCGCCCTGGCCCGGACGAACGTCGCGGCCTGCCCCGACGTCGCCGACCGGATCACCGTTCTCGAGACCGACGCGGCGAGCCTGCCCGACGAACGCTTCACGGCGGCGTTCGCCTTCGAGTGCGTCCACGACATGCCACGTCCCGTCGAGGTGCTGTCCGCGGTGCGCGGCTCGCTCGCGGCCGACGGGGTCATGGTTGTCATGGACGAGGCCGTCGCCGACCGGTTCACCGCACCCGGCGACGAGGTCGAGCGGCTGATGTACGGGTTCAGCATCTCGTGCTGCCTGCCGGACGGCATGAGCCACCCGCCGAGCGCGGGAACCGGCACGGTGATGCGTGCGGACACCCTGCGCCGGTACGCGCTCGACGCGGGCTTCTCGGACGTGTCGGTGCTGCCGATCGAGGACTTCGGGTTCTGGCGGTTCTACCGTCTGACGCCCTGACCGGCCTCAGCACGACGTCGGCTGGCGCGCCTCCGACAGCAGTGCCGTGACGGTGTGCTTCATCAGTTCGGCGGCCTCGGCCACCGGCAGGTCCAGCACATCGCGCAGCGCCACCCACGACGCCCAGGTGCTCGCCACCGCCACGGAGCGCACCAGCGTGGCCCGGCGCGGCGCGTCGAGCGCGGCGAGTTCCGCCGCGAACAGCTCGTCGACCTCGTTGACCACACGTGCGATGTGCCGCAACCTGTTTCGCTGGATCCTCTTGGACTGCGGGGCCCGGATCGCCGACGCGCGCGCGAACGGCGCCATCAGCTCGAGCAGTTCGGCGCGCTGCCGGCAGAACGCGTCGATCCGCTCGTCGAGCGGCAGGTCGACGGGGACCGGGGCGAACGCGGTGTCCTGCCGCCGCAGCAGCTCCGTCCCCGTCTCCTCGAACAGCGTTTCCAGATCGTTGAAGTTCGCCCACAACGCCCGGAGCGAGACCCCGGCCCGTGCGGCGATCTGCGCACCGGTCGGTTTCAGCTCACCGGCCTCGATCAGGGCGATGTGCGCCTCTATCACTGCGTGGCGGGTCCGTTCGGCCCGCGCGACGCGTCCGTCGGTGACGGTCACGTGTCCCTCCTCCCGTGTCGCCGACCGGTTCCTCCCAACCGGTGCGGCGCACTCGATTGTGCCAGGGCCTGTGTCACCGAGGGGGTGGCGCCGCGCGGGGGCGGGTCAGTCGTGGTCGAGGACGGGGGTGCGGGCGGTGGCCCGGACGATCGCGTCGTACAGCGAGCGAGCGGCGCGACGCGTGGCGCCGGCCCCTCGGACGAGGGTGAATCCGTGGAATACGCCCGGCCAGCAGTGCAGTTCGACGCGTACCCCGGCCTGCAGGAGACGCTGGGCGTAGACGAGCCCCTCGTCGCGGAGCGGGTCGAGTTCGTTGACGGTGAGGTAGGTGGGCGGCAGTCCGGTCAGGTCGGCCCGGCGCGCGGGCACGGACTGCTCGGTGGGCTCCTGCCCGCCGAGGTAGTGCCGCCAGCTCTGGGCGGCCTTGCGGTTGTCCCACACGGCGGTGGCGCCGCCGCCGCGCATGGAGGCGGTCTCGAGCCGGTCGTCGAGGGCAGGTTCGAGCAGGGCCTGCAGCGCAATGCGCGGGCCGCCCTCGTCCCGGGCCCGCAGCGCGACGGTCGCAGCGAGGGCGCCGCCCGCGGAATCGCCGAGGACGACGACGCGGTCCGGATCGATGTCGAGACATGCTGCGCCGGAAGCGATCCACTCGAGGACCGCGTAACAGTCGTCGGCGGCAGCGGGATAGGGGTGCTCGGGGGCGAGCCGGTAGTCGACGGAGATGACGACGGCACCGGTCGCGCGGGCGACGGCGGCGGCGAAGGCTTCGCTGTGGGCGGCGCTGCCGAGGACGAATCCTCCGCCGTGGATTTCGAGAACGACGGGCCGGCCCGCGGGGTTGCCGTCGGGACACATGTCGGGCGTGTGGATCCGCACGGGCACCTCGGGGCCGCCGGGCGCGCCGGGGACGAGCCACTCCTCGACGGTGACACCGGTGGTGTCGGCGGGGCCGGCGGCCGCAACGATCGAGTCGAGGGTGCGACGGCCTCCGTCCACGTCGGCGAGATCGAGGTCGGGGAGGGTCGTCACCGCGTCGGCCAGTTCGGGATCGACGTCGGTCGAGACTGGCATGATCTCGGTCATGGCGACACGATAGTGGAATCTGCAGCGCAGGTGCAGATACCGGTCCCGGGTACCGGGACCCCGGACCGCGCGGCCCGGCCCGGGGTCCTGGTCACTCGGCGAGCAGGCCCTTGGCGATGTGCGTCACCTGGATCTCGTTGCTGCCCGCGTAGATCATCAGCGATTTCGCGTCCCGCGCGAGCTGCTCGACGCGGTACTCGGCCATGTAGCCGTTGCCGCCGAAGAGCTGCACCGCCTCCATCGCCACGTCGGTGGCCGCGCGCGAGGAGTACAGCTTCATGGCCGAGGCCTCGGCCAGGCCGACGGGCTTGCCGGCCTCCGTGCGTTCGATGGCGCTGAACACCATGTTGCGGACGTTGATGCGGGCGATCTCCATCTCGGCGAGCTTGAGCTGGATCAGCTGGAACCGGGAGATCTCCGCTCCCCACAGCTTGCGGGTGCGGGCGTAGTCCTTGCACAGGCGCAGACATTCCTCGATGATGCCGAGGGCCAGGTAGGCGATGCCGATCCGCTCGGCGGCGAAGGATTCGCGCGCGCTCTCCTTGCCGTCGCTGCGGCCACCCTCCTCGGTCTCGCCGAGCAGCCGGTCGCGGGTGATGCGGACGTTGTCGAAGAACAGCTCGCCGGTGGGCGAGGAGTTCATCCCCATCTTCTTGAACGGCGGGCTCTGGGTCAGTCCCTCCATGCCCTTCTCGAGCACGAATGCGAGCACCTTGCGGTCCCGGCGGTCGATGCTCGGGTCGCCCTCGTCGAGCTTGGCGTACACGATGAGGACGTCGGCGTAGGGACCGTTGGTGATGAAGGTCTTCTGCCCGTTGAGGATGTAGTCGTCGCCGTCGCGCCGGACGGTGGACTTCATTCCACCGAAGGCGTCCGACCCGGAGTCGGGTTCGGTGATGGCCCAGGCGCCGACCTTCTCGAAGGTCACCAACTCGGGCAGCCACCGCTTCTTCTGGGCGAGCGTGCCGCGGCTGCGGATGGTGCCCGCGGTGAGGCCGAGGCTGACGCCCATCGAAGCGACGAGCCCGAGGCTGACCCCGGCGATCTCGCTGTTGAGCAGGGCCGCCATGCCGCCGGAGCCCATACCGCCGCCCGGCTTGGCGGACGACGCCTCGCCGGCCTCCTCCCGGGCGAGGGCCTTGTTGAGGCCGTCGCGGGCCAGCTCGTCGATGCCGAAGGCGGCGAACAGTCTGCGGATGATGTCGTAGGGCGGCAGCTCACCGCTCTCGAGCCGATCCACGTGGGGGCGGATCTCCTTGTCGATGAATCCGCGCAGCGCGTCACGGAACATGAGATCGGTGTCGGACCACTCGTACATGCCTCGAAATATAGAACACGTTCTCGTGTACGTATACGGATCCACGGAACCGGCAGTGACATCGGGCATATTTAGCCTACGATTAGTTAATGCACGATCTATTTGCGTAGACTCCTGGTGTCGCCCCCGCACGAAAGGCCCGAGAGATGCGCACCCGTCCCGGCCCGTTCCAGTGGCTCGCCTACGCCGTCGGCCGCCCCCTTCCCGCCTCGATGCGCGAGTGGGTGCGCAACGACCTGATCGGCGACCACGCCGTCGCCCGCCACATGGTCCGCAGCCAGGTCCCGTTCCTCCCGCTGTACGCCGCGTTTCTGCTGCTGCCCGGCCCGGTGTGGCTGCGCCTGTCGACGATGGGGCTCGGCGTCGCCCTCGCGCTGTTCTTCTCCGCCGCCTACATGGCGCAGAACCGCCGGCGCCGGCTCGAGCGCAACGGCCTGCCGGGAGACCTCGAGAATCCCCGGCGCGTCCGGGAGCGCGACGCCGAGAAGGCCGCCTACGAGCGGCTCCACTCCACGATGCGCGCCGACCTGCGGACGCGGGGGTAAGGCGCAGTCACCTCTGCCGAGTTGACGTTGCAGAGGTGGGTCCGAGGAAGCTTCACCACAGGACGACCAGCCGTCGGTGTGGCCTTTCAGCCCGAGATCCGGGTTCTCACAGCCGATACGGCAGCGGCGTGCCGATCGCCTCCACCAACGGCAGAAGACGGCACCGATCGTCTCCTCCTCGAGCCGCGCGACGACGTCGACGGCGTCACCGCTCACGACGGTCGCGTTCGGCCAGTCGAGGGCCCCTTCCAGTGTGGTCGACACACCGTGCGGCATGCTCCTCATCCGGGTGACCCATGAGTCGTTCGCGCCGGACTCCTCGGTCCTCGAGGCCGGCAGTCGCACGAATTGCCGATAGGTAGTGGCTCCGAGGACCATCCGGCCGCTCCGCGTCGTACAGGGCGAGGCGGTGGTCGAGCAGCGCGGGGCCCTGCTTACTCCAGCAGCCGCGGTGGGAGCCGTAGCCGTCCGGGCTGGAAAAGACGTCGAAGGTGGAGGTAGCGGTCCTGATGCTCTCCTCGAGAGCGGGTGATCGGGTGTGGATACAGACTGAAACCACGGCCGAACTCATCGCCGTCGGACTCCAGACGTCCGGCCGCCCGGATGCCACCGACGGACCACCGCTCCACGGTGATCGGCATGCGCTAGGGAAGACCAGCCCTCGGCCTCCTTCCGGCGCCGGTGGTCCCACGGGTGCGCTGCTCGCCGCCCGGCTCGGCACGGGCGCCGCCGTCGGCTCCGGCCGACCGGCGGGTGCTCTAATTCGTTCCCGACTCATCCGGTCGCAGCGCCCGAAAAAGCCGGTCCGGGTCGAGTTCGGCTACCGGGGCCACCACCACACCGAGCGCCCGCGCCTCGGCCACCGCACGGGCCAACAGCCGGCGGGCACGCTCGTAGCGGCACCGAAGATCGTCGGTCAGCGCAACATCGCGCAGTGCGACTCCCGCGGGGACCTCCTCGAGCGCCTCCGCGACCAGAGACCGCACGATGAGAACCCCGGTCTGTACACCCTCGACCGCCCAACGCTGCTGCCACTGCATGCCGACCGCCCTCGACTCGGCCCAGCACCGATCACCCGCCGCCATTATCCGCCCCGCAGGCCCACGGCGTCACGCCTGCGAACAAGGAGATCGCCGTCGGTGACGTGCCCGGTGTCGCAGACTGCCGCCGCGACGAGACGGGGTCACCGCCGCGACGACCCGGTCCCGCCGGCCGGCGGGACCGGGTCGCCGGTCCGGGGATGCAGGCGCCCGAGATCGACCCTGGGTGGGCGTCGATTCGACTGCGGGAGGTGGCACGCCGCCTCACACCACCCCGGTTTCGGATCCCGGAGTCCGAGCCGGGTGATGCGGTGACAAACGCCTGATCGTGGAGTTGAGTCGACTCTGTGCGTCCAACCAAACTGTCAGTCGCCTTGGGCCGAGAAGCCCTCGCCGCGCGTACCGAATCCGCGAACGGCTGGTTGCAGGGAACACCACCGGGACGGACGGTCCGGCGTGTCATCGACGGACTCATCGACATCGAGCTCGCCGACCGATCGATGAGCCTCGCAGCCAAGATCTTCACCTCGGTACTGCCGCTGATCATAGCCGCCTCGATCTTCAGTGACTGGGATCTGGCCACCCACGCAATCGAGGAACAACTCGGTATCGACTCGACCGACCTGTCGGCCTGGACCAGCGAATACGACGCCACCGACCCGACCTTCGCGGCATTCGGTGTCCTCGGATTGCTGCTGGTCGCCATCAGCGGCACATCATTCACCCGGACCCTGGCACGGATCTACGGAAAGATCTGGAACGTGCCGCCGATCAGCGCCCGCGATGCCTGGCGGTGGCTGGTGGTCCTCCTCTTGGTCGCTGCGTCGGCTGCGCTGATCGGCGTGATACGGCAGGTGTCCGGTCCGCACTTCGTCGGCAGGTCGCTGGCGATCCTCGGCGAACTGGCGGTGTGGGCGGTCGTGTGGACCGTGTGCCCGTATCTGCTCACCAGGGGCGCGTTGTCCGGTCGCGTGCTGTGGGCCACCGGGATGCTCACCGCGTCAGGCCTCACGGTGGTCCGTGCCGCAGGTCGGATCGTGCTGCCGAAGCTTACAGCCACAGCAGAGACGAAGTTCGGTCCCCTGGGGGTGGTGTTCACCTCGATCAGCTGGCTGTTCGCGCTGTCGATGGTGATCGTGGGTGCCGCGACGATCACCAAAGCACTCGCCCTCGACGAGAGTTACCTCGGCAGATACCTCCGCGGGCCGAGCGCCGGCGCCTGAGGTAGCCCGTCGCACTCAGGCCCGTGAGAAGTAGCTGCCGACGGCACGATGAACCGGCCTGGATCGAGTGGAGACCTCGTTCAGGCCACCTCGAGGCCTGAGGCGGCGGTGGGACGGGGTTCGCGAGAGCGTGTCTCGTAGTCGATCGGCGAGCGGTATCCGATCGACGAATGCAGCCGGTCCGCGTTGACCAGCGCACCCGCTCCGCGGTTTCCGTCTCCACTTCTCCGCTTGCGTCCGCACGGACCACAATCGGTCCCGGCGGATCAATTCGATCTTGTAGAGCCCTACGGTCGGTTCCCTCATCGCGTTGTCGAGGGCGTCCCCGACGCCACCGATCGAGCCGGCGATGCCCGATTCGGTCCGTGCCTCGGTGAACGTCCGTGAGGTGTACTGACCGACCGCATCCGGGCGATACACCAAACCCGTTGAGATGGAACGCAAATCGGTTCTCTTCCGGATGAACAGCGCTTACCCGTGCACGCCGCCGACGGCGCGGGGGCGTGCCGGTGTGGTTGAGCTCGGCCGCCGGCCCGGACGAACGGTGGTGGACGTTTTCCGGGTTACGCTCAACCGGCCCCAGAAGGACGATAGGAAAAGTGCTGTAATGCTCTGCAGTCAAACACTTTATCCGGTGTCGCCGTATACCGAAGCCGCGCGACGGGCAGGCCGGGTCCATCCCGGTCCGACGTCGGCGCGCCAGGGGGCGCGTCGTTCGACGATCGTCGGGTGGCGCGTCGTTATGCCGCGGACGTACGCGCGGAAGACGGCCCGTTCGCAGTTGGTATCGAGCAGCATGAGCTCCACAGTGTCGTGGCCACCTCGTCCGGGATCCGGAGGTGGTGCACCGGGCTCCTCGGCACGGCAGCGCACTGACCCAGCGGACCCCGATTCCCGGCGGTGGCGGCCCGCACCGGCGCACCCGACTGCTCGGCGAGACGGCGCGCTGGGCCGGGAGCCTCGTCCGGCAGCTCGAGGAAATGACGCAGATCGCCGACGAGCACGCTGTCAGAGGACTCGACTCCGGGCCCGTCTCGTGCTCCGCGAGCCCGGTACCTATCCGATATGGCGGGGACGTACCCGATACCCCTGGTCTGTGAGCCATGCGCGGGCGCGACCAGCTCTGCGTTCGTCCGAGAACAGCCGATACCGGTGAAACTCGTTGGGCGACTGCGAGAGCGCGTCCTTGAAGCGGCGGAAAGCGCCTCGCCCACCGAGCGCGATGCGCAGCTGCTCGGCCAGGGCGGGATCGGCCACCGAGTCGAGGAACACCTCCATGTCGCGGTAACCGGGGCGCGATCCGACGCACTCGACGAACAACCAGCGGTCGGGGTCGCCGTCCGCGTCGTCGTCGGACATCTCGTCGATGACCATGGCCGGCCACGTCTGCCCGGTCTCGAGGTCGAGACGGCCGCCGCCGTAGACGACATCGCCTTCGAGCAGCGAGGACAGCTCGTCGAGATCGACCGCCAGTGGCCGGAGCATCGGAGTGGCCCGGGCCAGTGCGGCCTCGAGCTGGTCGGCGAGCTCCGCGTCTCCGGTCCAGCCACGCACGTGCAGCGCCGCGGCGCACCGGGCGGCCACCTCCCGCGCTCCGGGCAGCCGATCGTCGACGGCCGCGACGAGCGCGTCTCCGATCAACTGCAAGACCGCATCGGCGGGTCGTCCCCGCACCAGATCGAGGACCGTGTCGGTACTCGTGTGCAGAGCGGCACGCAGCGCCCGCACCGCGTGTTCGTCCCAGACGGTGTCCATCGAGTGCCGACGATAATCGCACCGGCCCGACGCGGCATCGTTTCGGCCTTCCGGTCGACCACCTCCCTGCCGCTGGCGACAGCCGCACCGTCCGATACGACGAGCGCCCAGGACCATACGGCCCATGGCTCCCTCGCACCGACATGAAAGCGAGAAACTCGCTTTTCGGACCGCCTCACGGTCGAGCTGCGAATCCCGTTGCGGACTGACACCGAGGATCACTGCGATATCCCGCACCGACAGCCCAGGGCGGCGCAGATGCACCACCGCCGCCCGCGCAGCCTGCTCCTGCGCGCGAGCGGCTGCTTCGACCCGGGTGCGCGCCTGGCGTGCTTCGGCGATGGAACGACGGTCCGACCTACCACCATCTGCGGGCAAAGCAGAAGCCGCTGTTGTGGATGCCCGATGCGGTGACCTGGTGCAGCTCCTGCAGGGACGAGCACCCTACCGCAGGTGCGCCGGCGGGTCGCCGGGGGTGATACCGAGGTGGATGTGATCGTGGTGGACGCGGTCGGAGAAGAAGCCCTTGCGTACTCCGTTGAGGTCGACAGGTCCACCGACCTCGGTGGCCCCCAACTCGGCGGCTCGCCGCATCAGCCGAAGCGGTCGATCGTCACCGGCCGGGGCGACCACCGGCCGACCGTCGATCTCGCGGATGTCCACGGCTCGTCCGACGGCGTGGTTGGACACCCGCGCGGTCGGAAACACCGTCTGGATGTGGCCGGTATGCATCACCTGGATCGTCAGGGTGAACTCCCGGGACAGTGCGTGAAGTATCGCCAGCAGCTGGGTGTCGATCCTGCCGGTGCGGACGTCGCTCCGGGCGGGGTCCGGCAGGACGATCTTCGGGTCGGCGAGCACCGCTGCGGCCGTGTCGGTCAACGGCAGCGGCGAACCCAGCGAGGTCGGTGGGACGAGTCGCTCGACGGTCCAGTTGCCGCCGGGTTCTCGGGCCAGCCGCACGTCCACGACGAGTTCTCGGATCCAGGGCCCCGAGACGGTGCGCAGGTTCTGACCGACCAAGGCGATCACCGCCGCGGTGTCGCGGGCCAGCCCACCGTACTGCGGATAGACCACGGTCAGTTCCCCGACGCGGGCGGTGGACGGTTGGAGGACGGACGCGGTCGCTGCCGCCGCCGGTGACGCGCCGGCCCGGACGAGGTTGTCGACGGCCGTCCCGTCGTCGCTCCAGTTGCCGGCGGTTTCCAGAAACGCCGCCGCGGTGCGCTTGATCTCCGGGGACACTTCGCCTGGGGCCGGCCGCCAGCGACTCGCGTCGGCGGACAACGGAGAACGAAGTGGGCCGGCTCCGGGACCAGGGTGAGGTTGCTGCGGTGTCGGCGTGGTTGCCGGGTGCGCAGGTTCGGACGGGGTCGACTCGACGGCGCACGATGCCACGGCGGCGGCCGAGCCCGCGGTCAGCAACGTCAACAGCTGACGCCGGGTCAGATTCATCAGGGATCTGTCCCGCACCGGTCGCAGAAACTGCCGGGGCAGGCCGGAGGCACGACGGGGTGGCGATAGCTGCGTACGGCGACGCCGTCGCGGGTGAGGTGTTCGCGCACCGGGCTCCATCCCAGGTGTTCGTAGAACGCGCCGGCGCCGTCCGGGCCGGCGCTGGTGAGCAGCTCGGCTGTTGCAGCGCCCCGCTCGTGCGCATGGGTGAGAAACAGCTCGACCAGGCACGCACCGACGCCGCTACCCCGCAGCGGCGGCCGGACGGCGACCGCGGCCAGCAGAGCTACCGGCACGGGATCGATCTGGGCCGAGTGCGCGGCAGGCCGTAAGGTGATCGTGCGAAGAAGGCGTCGGGTCCACGGCCCCGCCCGTGTGCGCAGGAACCGCACCGCCAGTGGTGGGTGATGCAGCAGCGACAAGGCTGCGGTCGACGCCAGGGCCAGCATGCAGCGGCGGTCGGCCAGCACCGCCCGCATGTGTGCCGATTCGTCGGTCGATCCGAACAGGAAGGCGCACACGTCCTCGCCGGAGTCGCACCGACGCACCGCGACGAACGCCACTGCATGCGGTGAGTCGAGGAATGTCCTGTGCCAGCGACGCATGAAACGCGGCCCCAGAGCGGGGAAGAACCCGACAGGCAGCTGCTCGATGTGCAGTTGCGCTGTGGCGTCGAGATCGGCGGCAGTGGTGCCTCGCAGGACGAGATCGTTCGCGGTCAACGGACCGGGCCGTGAGGAAGGCGCCGGTCGGGCACGGCACCGCGGGCGGCGGCGACGCAACGTCGGTCGGTACACGAACCGGTTCCCCTTCTGCGGTCAGGTCAGGCCGGGCATGCCGTGGCCATTTCTCGACGTCGCATCTCTCGATACGGCCGCCGAATCTCCGACGCAAGGCCGGACAGCATTGCGCCGATCCCTGGGCACGGAGTCTTCTGCGCCGCAACTGGGTGCTCCGGGCCGTGAGATGGCGGAACCCGAGCGATCGCGCCGACACGAGGAGGGCGACGCGCGTCGCGGCTCCTCCCGCGGGCCCAGAAGCACGTGGCGTAGTTGACGGTGTGGTCTTACCCGAACAGGGTGCTGCTCCTCACGGACGACGGCCTGCCCTCAACCCTCTTCCCCGGTCCGGACCGGGGAAGACGAAGTCCTGTCTCGAGTGTGCCCCTGGCGGTATGGCTTCGCCCGCGTTTCCGAGGAATCTGCTCGAGACCCGAGCCGGGCGTCTCACGGAGCGGACCCTCGCCGGAAGCCACGGCTGGGCCGAAACGCGGCTGCCGGACTCGGCTGTCAGGACAGCGACGGGACGGCGGTAGCCTCAGGTCGTAATCGAGCACCACCTCGATCTCCTCGACGGAACATCCTCGAGCAGATGCACGGCATCGACGACCATCTCCGGGACCTGGTCGAGCCGACGAGCCTGGGCTGCGGCCTCACGGCCGCAGGGGGCGCGGTGTCCGCCACCCGAGCGAACTCGTCCGCGGCGGTCTCGACCGTCACCTCCGGCTCGCGGGCGTGGAACCGGACGCTCGTCCCGGTTCGCCGGCGCCGGCCCCCGAGCGGCCGCGTCATGCCGAGATGGATACATACCGCCTGAATGTCTTACCGCCTAATGTAATTCGATACTGTTGGACGTCACAGCATCAATTCGGTGAGACAATCCAGGAGTCGAAGGGAGGCGCATGATGGCCCAGGCACGAACCGTGATCGGTGAGAGCGTCGAGGAGTCGATCGGGGGTGGCGAGGACGTCGCGCCACCGAGGCTCGGGCCGGCCGTCGGCGCCCTGGCCGACGTGTTCGGTCACGGCCGGGCGGTGGCCCGGCACGGCGTGTCGTTCGGCAGGGAACTGGCGAAGATCGCCGTCGGCCGGTCGACGGTGGCTCCGGCGAAGGGAGACCGCCGGTTCGCCGACTCGGCGTGGAGTGCGAACCCCGCCTACCGCCGGCTCGGGCAGACCTACCTGGCGGCAACCGAGGCCGTCGACGGAGTCGTCGACGAGGTCGGTCGCGCGATCGGCCCGCGACGCACGGCCGAGGCCAGGTTCGCCGCCGACATCCTCACCGCGGCCCTGGCCCCGACGAACTACCTGTGGACCAACCCCGCGGCGCTGAAGGAGGCGTTCGACACCGCCGGACTCAGCCTCGCACGCGGCACCAAGCACTTCGTCTCCGATCTGATCGAGAACCGGGGCATGCCGTCGATGGTCCAGCGCGGCGCCTTCACCGTCGGGAAGGACCTTGCGGTGACCCCGGGTGCGGTGATCTCCCGCGACGAGGTCGCCGAGGTGCTGCAGTACACCCCGACCACGGAGACGGTCCGCCGCCGGCCGGTGCTCGTGGTGCCCCCGCCGATCGGCCGGTACTACTTCCTGGACCTGCGGCCGGGACGCAGCTTCGTCGAGTACAGCGTGGGCCGGGGCCTGCAGACCTTCCTGCTGTCGTGGCGCAATCCCACCGCCGAGCAGGGCGACTGGGACTTCGACACGTACGCGGGCCGGGTGATCCGGGTGATCGACGAGGTGCGGGAGATCACCGGCAGCGACGACGTGAACCTGATCGGTTTCTGCGCCGGCGGGATCATCGCCACCACGGTGCTCAATCACCTTGCCGCGCAGGGCGACACCCGAGTGCACAGCATGGCCTATGCGGTGACGATGCTGGACTTCGGCGATCCGGCACTGCTCGGCGCGTTCGCCCGGCCCGGCCTGATCCGGTTCGCCAAGGGCCGGTCCCGCCGCAAGGGCATCATCAGCGCCCGCGACATGGGGTCCGCGTTCACCTGGATGCGCCCGAACGACCTGGTGTTCAACTACGTCGTCAACAACTACCTCATGGGTCGCACCCCACCGGCCTTCGACATCCTCGCCTGGAACGACGACGGCACCAACCTGCCCGGCGCCCTGCACGGTCAGTTCCTCGACATCTTCCGTGACAACGTGCTCGTCGAGCCCGGCCGGCTCGCCGTGCTGGGCACGCCCGTCGACCTGAAGTCGATCACCGTGCCCACGTTCGTCTCGGGCGCCATCGCCGACCATCTGACCGCATGGCGCAACTGCTACCGCACCACCCAATTGCTCGGTGGAGAAACAGAATTCGCGCTCAGCTTCTCCGGGCACATCGCCAGCCTGGTCAACCCGCCGGGCAATCCGAAGGCACACTACTGGACCGGGGGCACACCCGGCCCGGACCCGGATGCCTGGCTCGAGAACGCCGAGCGGCAGCAGGGCAGCTGGTGGCAGGCCTGGTCCGACTGGGTGCTCGCCCGCGGCGGGGAGGAAACCGCCGCGCCGGACGCACCCGGCAGTGCGCAGCATCCCGCGCTCGACGCCGCTCCCGGCCGGTACGTGCGCGACCTGCCCGCCGGCTGACCGCCCGTCCCCCGGCGACCCGTCCGGACCCGGACCCGGACGGGTGTCCCACCACAGCGGTAGTGACGACCGCTCTGCTCCTGCTGGAGACCCGCTCTCCGGCACCTTGGAGACGTCTCGGGTTTGCAACGCCTTCCGATCGTTGCATCGACCCATGGAACGGGCGCCTCCCGTACCCGTCGGACAACGCGCAGACGCACCCGACGGCGTGGTGACACAACACCGGCGCAGCATTCTGCTGTGGACACCGAGGGCATGCACCTCGGAAAACACGAGACCCCGCGAGCCCGCGACGACTGCGACCGCTCCTGGCCGCCGAGAGAATCGGCCACCGCCCATTGCCTCCGGCGGATTGAGGGAGCAGGGTGAAGCACGGGGGAATGACCGGCGACGCCGCGTCGGCGCCGCCCTGAGGAGAAGGGTGCCGATCATGTTCGCACGCTCCACCACAATTCACGCGCATCCGTCGTACATCGACGCCGGGATCAAGCACGTACGCGACACAGTGATGCCCGCGCTGGCGGACATCGAGGGCTGCCTCGGAATGTCCCTGCTGATCGATCGCGGCTCGGGCCGGTGCATCGCGACCAGTTCGTGGCGGGACGAGGAATCGCTACGCGCCAGCGAGGGCCCGGTGCGGACGCTGCGTGACGCCGCCGCCGAGATCTTCCACGGCACCACGGAGGTCTCGCGGTGGGAGATCGCTGTCATGCATCGCGACCACCATTCCGAGCGCGGGGCCTGGTGCCGCGTCACATGGGTCAAGACCGAGCCGGCCCACATGGACCGCGGCGTGGACATGTGGAAGATGGCCGCACTGCCCCAGATGGAGGAACTCGAGGGCTTCTGCAGCGCCAGCCTGATGCTCGACCGCGCCGCGGGTCGCGGGGTGTCGTCGCTGACGTTCGACAGCGCCGAGGCGATGGAACGCAGCAGAGAACGCGTCGACAGCATCCGGGCCGAAGTGGCTCGCGCGGCGGGCGCCGAGGTGCTCGATACCTGCGAGTTCGAGCTCGCCATCGCGCACCTGCACGTCCCCGAGATGGCGTGAGCTGATCAACTTTCGAGAAGGACGACCCCGGCCGGTTGCGCCGGCTGCCGCAGCGACCGGCCGTCATTCGAAAATCGAATATGTGCTCGAGCAAGGGGAGCGGTCTACGCACCGAAACCGTGTCCGAAGACATGAATGCCGTGTCCGAAGACGTAGATTCAGGGACCGGAGACCGGTCACCATCACTCACACCCGGTGGGGGCGCGGCGGTGCGAGGCCGGATAGGAGGCCGCCATGATCGAAGTCGAGGACAGCATTGTCATCGCGCGCCCGATCGGCGAAGTATTCACCTTTGTCGCGGACCAGACCAACGCTCCCCGATGGCAAGACGGATTGCTGGAAGTACGCCGGATCACCGACGGACCGCCGGGAGTAGGTACCAGGCATGTCGCTGTCCGTAGATTCATGGGACGCAAGCTCGAGCTGACCAACGAGTACGTCCACTACGAGCCGAACACGAAGATCACCTTCACCGGGGCTTCGGGACCGAGCAGTTTCGAGGCGGCGTATCTGACCGACACGACGGCCGACGGGACCCGGGTGACGTGCCGCATGCGGATGGAGCAGAGGGGCCTCTTCAAGCTCGGTGACCCGCTGGTTGCCGCCGGCCTCCGACGGGAATTTGCCGTGAACCTGGAGAACCTCAAGGGTCTGCTCGAAACGAAGGCCGACGGCCACCTGCCGACGAAGGACCGTGTCATGCGTGTCGACCGTTCGACCATCGACCTGTCCGGCTACCCGGACCTGGTCGTCGTCTACCTCGGAATGCGCGTGAATCGTCCTCGCGGCTTGCTGCGGATGCTGGGGCTCGGACCGCAGATCAACCGCTCGTGGAAGGACAAGCCCGACGGGCTGCTGCTGCACGAGGACTTCATCTGGTCCCTGCTTCCGCCCCACGCCGGGATGCGGCAATACTGGCGCGACCTGGACAGTCTGGAACGCTGGACCCGCTCCGACCCGCATCGGCTCTGGTGGCGCACGTTCCTGCGCGACTCCGGCGGCACCGGGTTCTGGCACGAGACCTACTTCATGCGCGGCGGCGTCGAGGCGATCTACGACGACATGGCCGAGCCGACCGGTCTCGCGCGGGTTGCCCCACACGTGCCGGCCCGCGGAGCGATGTTCTCCGCACGACGGCGCGCGGGCGACACGACGCCGGCAACGGTCGCGCCCGTGGTCTTGGAGAGCAACTACTACGCCGACGAACCGGAGACGCGCTGACCTTGCTCCCGGGTGTTCCGAGGGGGCGCGGCGACCGGTCCGGGGAAGTAGCCCCCGCCGGGCCCCGACTGCGGTTCCGCCCGGCCCCGGCGCTGCAGACAGGGATACCCGTCGCTCGCGGTGGTTGTCACAGGGGGCCGGTTATCGGACGAGTCTGACTTCGACGAGAGCCGTGCCCGGGTAGTTCTTCTCCGCTCCGTCGGGCAGGAAGCCGTTGCGGCGATAGAAGCTGTGCGCGCGGGGATTGTCCTCGGCGACCCAGAGTTGCGCACGGTCCCCGGCCAGAACCGCGTCGAGAAGTGCCTGCCCCGCACCACTCCCGTGGTGTTCGGGCAGGAGATAGAGGGTGTAGAGCTGAAGATCTCGGACGGGGTCCTCGTCGTCTATCGGTATGCCTGCAGAAGCGAACCCGACAATCTCCCCGTGAGCCTCTGCAACGCGTAGTCGCGGCGGCCGCCGCGGTCCGTTCAGCATGGAGCGCCACATGGCCGTCCGCTGTTCGAGCGCGTCGTCGTCGAAGAAGGAGCTCGGGAGAAGGTGCCCGTACGTGGCGCGCCAGGTGACGATCAGCACCCGAGCGATCGCATCGGCGTCGGCCGGTCCGGGCGCCCGCACGTGGAACTCCGAAGCCTCCCGCACGGTTCGAGACTAGCAATGCGGGCAGATACCGCACGCCGGGCTCGTCGGAGGGCCGATGCCGACCCTGACCGATTCGGCGAGCCCTGTCAATCCTCGTACGGCGCGAGGACGTAGATCGGGATCTCCCGCTCGGTGCGCCGGGCGTACACCTCGTAGTTGGGCCACACCTCCACCAGCACCTCCCAGTGGATCGCCCGCTCGCTGCCCTCCGAGCGTCGCGGTACCACCACGGTCTCGCGGCCGCGGTAGGTGACCCGGGCCTCGTCGGCGGCGTCGAGATTGCGGGCCCAGCCGGGCAGCTCCGGCATCCCCCAGTTCGAGCCGGCGACGAGCCAGGCGTCGTCGTGCGGAACGCCCAGCAGCGGCGTGCTCCGCTCGACCCCGCTCTTGCGGCCGCGGACCGTGAGGACGAGCTCCGGCAGGCCGGCCAGGGTGAGCAGGGTGACGCGGCCGAACGTGACCCGCTGGATGGTGTGGTCGACGGTGACGATCTGCTTGCCGAACCGCGGCAGCCACGGCTGGCTCCCCAGTTTCACCGCCACCGGCCGGATCGGATTCACGCCGGCGACCAGGCCGCCAGGACCGTGCGCACGGCGGTGACCACCGCCAGCGGCTGGTCGATGACCGGGTGATGTCCCGCGACCGGCAGATCCGTCACCAGCGCGTCCGGACCGAACTGGGGCCGCATCCGGGCCAGCAGGTCGGGACCGACGATGCCGTTCTCCGAGCGGAAGTAGGCGATGCGGCACTTCGCCTCGAAGCTCTCGAGGCTGGTGCGCCGGTCCTTGGTCATCCGCAGGGCGTCGAACTTCCAGCTCCACCCCCCGGGCACCTGCCGCATGGACTGCCGCGCGATGTGCTCGAGCACGTACGGCTCGGCGGTCTCCTGGGGCGGGACCAGCCGGAACCGCGCCATCGCCTCCTCCGCCGTCGGATACACCTTCGTGCCACTGCGCTCCCGCGCGGCCTGCGCCCGCATCTCGATCTCCTCGGGCGTCAGGTCCCGGATCGGGGAGTCGAGGATCACCACCCCGTCCAGCCGGTCGCCGTACAGATGGGAGGCCGCGAAGGAGACGATCCCGCCCATGCTGTGGCCGACCAGCACCGGGGGCCCGGCGATCCCGCCGGCCTGCGCCACCGCGAGCACCTCCGCGGCCCACAGTTCGAGGGAGTAGCCGTCGCGGTGGCCGCTGTCCCCGTGCCCGCTCATGTCCAGCGCGACGACGCGCCGGCCCTCGGCGAGCTGGGGTGCGACGTGATCCCACCAGCGCGAGTGCGCCATCCCGCCGTGCACCAGCACGATGCCGGGACGGCCCTCCTCACCCCACGCGCGGTAGGCGATCGAGACGCCGTCGACCTCGACGTTGCCGGTCTCCACCGGCGCGGCAAGTGCCTCGACGAACCACTTCGGCGCCGATTCGTTGTCGATGCTCATTACCCGAACCTACTTCGCTCTCACCTTCCGGTCACCAGCTGGGCCACCAGAGCGAGACGCGGCTCCTCCTGCTCGGGCTGCGGGTGGACCACCGCGGCGACGGCCTCCCCGTCCAGCAGGTGCACGATCGTGAACAGCAGCGTGTCGAATTCCGCCGGTTCGAACCGGGAGGCGATCGGCAGGGTGCGGCCGAACTCGGCGATCTGGGCGTGGTACCGCTGCGCCATCGGAGCGAGACGGGCGCGCAGCGCGGGATCGGTGCGCGCCGCGCCGAGCAGTTCGTACCAGGCGGCGTTGATCGGGGCGCGGCACGCGGCCCGCAGCAGCCGCAGGCACTCGCGGACCGACTCGGGGCTGTCGCCGGGCCCACCGAGTTGTTCGAGCCCGAGCCGGAAGTTCGCGAACTGCCGCTCGCGGACGGCGTCGGCGGCGGCGACCATCAGATCGAGCCGGGCCGGGAAGTGCCGGAACACCCCACCGGAGGACACCCCGGAGCGGCGGCACACCTCCCCGATGGTGGTGGCGGTGTAGCCGAGTTCACCGAGGGCCTCGACGGTCGCGTCGAGGATCCGCTCGATCGTGGCCGTGCGGCGCTGCTGCTGGGTGCGCCGCCCCGCGACCGGGTGTCGTTCTCGCTCCGGCGCTTCCGTCATCGGGTGCCGCTCCGCTCCGGCACGGGTCCACGCGCGTCGACGCCCGCGCGCAGGAAGCGCCCGGTGCCGACGGTGGCGCCGTAGCCGGGCACGAACTCGCCCGCACGGAACACCACGCGCCCGGCCACCGCGGTCGCGGTGACGGCGGCGTCGTTGCGGTTGACCATGCGGCTCAGTCCGCCGAACTCGGGCATGGGCGCCTCGTGGTAGGCGTCGGTGTCCTCGTTCAGACCGGCCGGGTCGACCACCACGAGGTCGGCGCGGTCGCCGATGCGCAGGTGCCCGGCGTCGATGCCGTAGAAGTCGCCGAGTTCACCGGTGAGCTTGTGGATCGCCGATTCCAGCGGCATGACGGGCTTTCCGCGCCCGGCGTACTCGTGGATGCGGCGCAACATGCAGATGCCGTAGTTGTAGAACGCCATGTTGCGCAGGTGCGCGCCGGCGTCGGAGAAGCCGACGGTCACGCCGGGCTGCCGCAGGAGCCGGTTGGCCACCTCCGGCCGATCGTTCGCGATCACCGTGTGCCAGCGGAACTTCCGTCCGTGTTCGACGACGAGGTCCAGGAAGGTGTCCACCGGGTGCACACCGCGTTCGCGCGCCACGTCGCCGATGGAGCGGCCGACGAGCGACGCGTCGGGGCACTCCACGATGGTGGTGTCGTCGAAGTCGCGGTGCCACACGCGCGGCGAGAACTTCTTGTCGAAGTCCTGCCGGAACCAGCGGCGGTACGCCTCGTCGCGCAGCAGCTCGTTGCGGGCGACCTCCTCCTTCAGGTGCAGGGCGGCCCGCCCCGAGCCGAACTCCTCGAACACCACGAGGTCGATCCCGTCGGAGTACACCTCGAACGTGGTGGGCAGGTGCTGCCAGCGGAAGGCGCCGCGGCCGATCCGGTTGGCGGCGAAGGCGATCGGAGCGAAGATGCGGTGCACCCAGCGTTCGGCCTTGGTGTCGGCGGCGGCGAGCACGGCGGCCTTCATCGGCTTGCGGCCCAGGCCGGTGGTGGCGAGGGCGAAGAACGCCACGTCGTACTTGGTGTTGAGGTTCGGCACGGCCTGCAGGACGCGGCCGCGGCGGCGCAGGATGCGGTGTATCCGGCGGAACTCGGACCACGAGGCGTGGGTCGAGGGCAGCGTGCGGGAGCGGTAGCGATCGCCGTCGAGTTTGTCCCAGGGATTCGTCATGGTGGACACGCCGAGGAATCCGGCGTCGAGGGCGTCCTCGATACCGGCCTCGATCGCGGCGAGTTCGGCACGGCTCGGAGCGCTGGCGGGATCGGTGGAGCGGCCGAGCCCCAGGACGGCGGCCCGGACGTCGGAATGCCCGATGAACGCGGCGACGTTCGGGCCGAGCGGCAGGGCGTCGAGCGCGGCGACGTATTCCCGGGGCGACGACCAGGTCCTGCCCTGCTCGAGCGCGGCGAGCACGTGTTCGCGGGGCAGCGCCTCGACCCGGCTGAACAGGTCCGCGGCGTCGAGCGGCGGCACGAACACCGTCGAGAGCGAGCAGTTGCCCATGAGGACGGTGGTGACGCCGTGCCGCACCGACTCGGGCAGGCCGGGCGAGACGAGCACCTCGGCGTCGTAGTGGGTGTGGGGGTCCACGAAGCCGGGCATCACCCACCGGCCTTCCGCCTCGATCACCTCGGTGTCCGGCCCGATGGGCAGCGGTTCGGCGCTCGCCGCCGCCACCACGCCGTCCCGGATACCGAGGTCGCGGACGACGCCGGGTGCGCCGGTGCCGTCGAACCACAGACCTCCGCGGACAACCAGGTCGAACTCGGCGGGCGCCGGTGTCGTGTCCATGTGACCTCCCTCACGTCGATGCACCGAGCATAGCGAGAAAGAGGACGACCGCTCTCTATTTTCGGTAACTCCCCGGGCAGGCGCCGGACCGGTCGGGGCCACGAATAGAGTGCGGCCATGCCCGCGTTCCCGGCCGTCCCCGCCACCCCCGCTCTGCTCGTCGACCGTGACATCCTCGACCGCAACATCGCGCGGATGGCCGACGCGGCGCGCATTCGTGGCGTGGCCCTGCGCCCGCATGCCAAGACGCACAAGTGCGTCGAGATCGCCCGTCGCCAGATCGCCGCCGGCGCCGTCGGGCTGACCGTCGCGACGGTCTCCGAGGCCGAGGTCTTCGCCGATGCCGGTTTCCGCGACCTGCTCATCGCGTATCCCCTGTGGACGGACGCCGCGCGCGGGGCCCGGCTGCGTGCGCTTGCCGCGGAGGTCCGCCTGACCGTCGGGGTGGACTCGGCCGAGGGCGCGCGGGCACTCGCCGAGCACGCCCGACCGGGCCTGCACGTGCTCGTCGAGGTCGACAGCGGTCACCACCGCACCGGGGTCGCCCCGGAGCGGGCCGGGTCGGTCGCCGTCGCGGCCGCCTCGGTCGGGCTCGAGGTGCGCGGCGTGTTCACGTTCCCGGGGCACTCCTACGGGCCCGGTCGGCCGGCCGTCGCGGCGGCGGACGAGGCCACGGCACTGAGCCGGGCGGTGGCGGCGGTGGCGGCCACCGGACACGACGCGAGCGTGGTCAGCGGCGGCTCGACCCCCACCGCGCACCTCGACGTGCCGGCTGCCACCGAGCTGCGGCCGGGCGTGTACGTCTTCGGCGACGCGCAGCAGCTCGAGCTGGGCACGGCCGGTGCGGACGCGATCGCGCTGACGGCGCTGTCGACGGTGGTGTCGGCGCGTGACGACACGGTGGTGCTCGACGCCGGCAGCAAGGTGCTCGGCGCCGATCGCGCCGCCTGGGCGACGGGCTACGGCCGCATCCTGGGCGCACCGGACGCGCGGATCGTCGCGCTGTCCGAGCACCACGCCACCGTGCAGTGGCCGGACGCCGCCGATCGCCCCGCGCTCGGCACCCGGGTCCGGGTGATCCCCAATCACGTGTGCACCACGGTCAATCTCGCCGACGACCTGATCGTCGTCGCCGGGGACACGGTCGTCGACCGGTGGCCCGTCGTCGCCCGCGGCTGCAACACGTAGGCGGCTCCGCCGCCGGTGCGTCCTTTGGGCGGCTAGGACAGCCCGAAGGACACACCGCGCAGGGCCGCCCCGATCGCGTCGGCCGCGTCCACCGCCCGGGATTCCGGCAACCGCGCGTACCCGCACACGAGTCCGCGCGGACCGCCGGGGGCCGCGCTGTACGTGCTGAGCGGCGCGCTCTCCACCCCGAGCCGTCGTGCTGCGGCGGCGACCGCCACGTCGTCGACGTCCTCCGGAAAACGCAGCACCACATGCAAACCCGCTTCGATACCGGTCACCGACACGCCGAACCGCTCGAGATCGCGTAGCGCACCGACGAACGCGGACCGCCGGGCGCGGTACGTGCGGGACGCACGCGCCAGATGCCGCGACAGCGCCCCCGACTCGATCAGCCGGGCCAGCGCGGACGCGGTGACCGAACACGCCACCTCCCCGCTCTCGGTCACGGCTGCCGCGATCCGCGAACGCAGCGGGACCGGGGGTATCAGCCACGCGAGCCGCAGATCCGGCGACAGGATCTTCGAGGCGGTCCCCACGTAGGCGACGCACTCGCGCCCGCCGTCGATGCTGCGCAGCGCCGGGAGTGCGGACACGTCGTATCGGAACTCGCCGTCGTAGTCGTCCTCGACGACGACAGTCCCGGTCTCGGCGGCACGGGCGACGAGCCGTGCCCGACGGGACACCGGCATGCGCGCCCCCATCGGATACTGATGAGCGGGTGTGCAGTACACCGCGGCGTCGGTCTCCCGCACCAGGTCGGGATCCAGACCGTCCTCCCCCACCGGGATCGGCCGCGGCCGGGCGCCCTCGCCGACGAGCGCCCGTCGCGCACGGCCGTACCCCGGGTCCTCGAACGCGACGTCGCGGCCCCGCAGCGTCGCGGCGATCGCGAGCACCCGGATCGCGGCGGCGACGCCCGGCAACACGACGATCTCGTCCGGGCCGCAGGCGAGGCCCCGCGTCCGCCGGAGGTGATCGGCCAGCGCCCGGCGCAGCTCCGGATGCGCATCCGGATCGGCGACGCCGAGGGTGCGTGGTGCCGCGGCGGCCGCACGCCAGGCCCGGCGCCACTCCGCGTCCGAGACCAGCGCCGGGTCCGGTATGCCCGGCCGCAGGTCCAGTACGGGCGCGCGACGAGCCCGGTCCGGCTCCGACGGTGGCGCGGCGGCCACGACCGGGTGTGATGCGGCGTGCGCCCGGGCCGCCACGTCCGCTCCGGCCGCGACGCGCGTACCCGAGCCCGCCCGGGCCACAGCGAAGCCCGAGGCGCACAGCTCGTCGTACGCCTCGACCACGCAGCCGCGGGACACCCCGAGCTCCGCGGCCAGCGTGCGGGTCGACGGCAGGAGATCGCCGACCCGGATGTGACCGCACCGGATGCGGTCGACGACGGCCTCGGCGAGACGCTGCCGCAGGGGGGCGCCGGTGTCGGGCAGCTCGAAGGTCAGATGGACGACGGGCGCGACGCGGGGCACGGCACGACAATACTGGTCCTGGATTCGGCGGGTTTTGTGGATCTGTTCATCGGTCCGCATATCGACGAGGCTCGCCTGCATGGACAACATCAGGCGCTATCCCGAACGGGCCCGGACCCGGCGGGCCGACCTCGACGCGGTACTGGACGCGGCGGTCACGTGCACGTTCACCACCGTCGCCGACGGCCTGCCGTGGGTCGTACCGATGCTCTACGCGCGCGACGGCGACCGGCTCCTCCTGCACGGCTCCACCGGCGCGGGCGCGCTGCGCCTGGCGACGTCCGGGGCGCCGGTGGCCGTGTGCGTGTCGATCCTCGACGGCGTCGTCGTGGCGCAGGACCTGTTCCACTCGTCCGCGAACTTCCGATCCGCCGTGGTCCGAGGCGAAGTCACCGTCCTGTCCGCAGAGGAGTCCGCCGGCGCACTGGACGTCCTGTCGGACGGCCTGATACCGGGGCGCAGCGCCGAAACCCGGGCACACACCAGGAAGGAACTGGCGGCCACGGCCACCCTGGCGCTGCCCATCCGGCCGGGGCAGTGGACGGTCAAGATCCGCGACGCACCGCCGTCCGCGCCCGACATGAGCGACGGCTCCTGGGCGGGCGTGGTCCCGTTGCGGACGGTCGCGGGCCGGCCGGTCGCCGCGCCGTGGGTCGCGGACGACGTGCCTGTACCCGCGTCCGTCCGCAGGCTGGTGGACCGCTACGCGACGAGCACGACGATGGTCTCCGCGACCAGCGCCGGCTTCTCGGCACCCTCGGCCTCGACGGTGTAGGTGACGGTGAGGTTCGCGCCCTTGGCGGTGCGCTCGAGGGACGCGAACTTCGCGGTCGCCCGCACCTTCGAACCCACCGGGACGGGCGACGGGAAGCGAACCTTGTTGGCGCCGTAGTTGATCTTCATCTTCAGGCCCTCGATGGCGAAGATCTGCGATCCGAGGACGGGCAGCAGCGAGAGGGTGAGGTAGCCGTGGGCGATGGTCCGGCCGAAGGGGCCGGACTTCGCCCGCTCGGGGTCGACGTGGATCCACTGATGGTCGCCCGTGGCATCGGCGAACTGATTCACCCGTTCCTGGGTGATCTCGAGCCAGTCGCTGTGGCCGAGGTCCTCGCCGACGGCCGCCTCGATCTCGTCGATTCCGTTGAAGGTCCGCATGTTCCATTTCTCCTGTGTCAGGGCCGCAGTGGCCGGTGCCCGGCGCGGCGGAGGGTGACGCGATACGTGTAGTGCTCGGGCAGAAAGTAGCTGACGGACAGCTCGGTCGGTTCGCCCGCATCGTTCGAGTACAGCCGGTCCACCCGCAGCAGCGGATGTCCGGCTCCGCAGTTCAGCTCGCGCGCAACCTCTTCCGTGGCCCGCGCGACGGTGATCGTCTGCGCCGCCTCGACGATGGGGTGCTCGAGGTACGGCTCGAGCAGGCCCATCACCGTGTTCCGGCTCGACGCCCCGGCCGCGAGCTCCGAAGCGCCCTGCACGTGCGCGGCCACGTGATCGGGCAGGTACACGGTGGTCAGCGCGAACGGGATCCCGTCGTGCACGCGGCGCAGCACCACCGCGTGCACCAGATCGGTGTCCAGGCGCAGCCGGCTCGCGGCCTCGATGTGCACGCCGCGGCGCAGCGGCGCGACGATCTCCATCGTGGTGTCGGCGGCGAGGTCGAGCAGGTCCTCGATGGAGCCGAGCTGGCGCCGGTAGCGCCGCCCGTCCTCGTTGGCGAACGTGCCGCGGCCGGGCACCCGGTAGACGACGCCGTCGGCGACGAGGTCCTGGAACGCGCGCCGCACCGTCTGCCGGCTCAGCCCGTAACGCTGCGCGAGTTCGGCCTCGGTGGGCAGGCGGACGCCGCCGCGGTACTCACCGGCGTCGACGGCCTCGCGCAGCCGTCGCGACAGCTGCGCGTACGCCGGTTCCGTGTCGCGTTCGCCCATGACGACCATGAATCCTAGTGACGGCTGGTCACAGGCCGCCGCGGGCCACCAGTTGGGACGCGATGACGCCCTTCTGGATCTCGTTGGTGCCCTCGCCGACGATCATCAGCGGGGCGTCGCGGAAGTAGCGTTCGACGTCGTACTCGGTGGAGTAGCCGTAGCCGCCGTGGATGCGCACCGCGTTCAGCGCGATCTCCATCGCGATCTCCGAGCAGTACAGCTTGGCCATGCCGGCCTCCATGTCGCACCGCTCGCCGCTGTCGAACTTCTCCGCCGCGTAGCGGGTCAGCTGCCGCGCCGCGGTGAGCTTGGTGGCCATCTCCGCCAGGTAGTTGCCGATCGACTGGTGCTTCCAGATCGGCTGCCCGAAGCTCTCGCGCTGCTGCGCGTAGGCGAGGGAGTCCTCGAGCGCGGCCGCGGCGACACCGAGGGCGCGGCACGCGACCTGGATGCGGCCGGTCTCGAGACCCTTCATCATCTGCGCGAAGCCCCGGCCGGGCTCGCCGCCGAGGATCGCCGTCGCCGGGGCACGGTAGCCGTCGAAGCTCAGCTCACAGCTCTCGACGCCCTTGTAGCCGAGCTTGGGCAGATCCCGCGAGACGGTCAGGCCGGGTCCGTGCTCGACCAGGACGATGGAGATGCCCTTGTGCCGCGGGGTGGCGGCCGGGTCGGTCTTGCACAGCAGCGCGATCAGCCCGGCGCGGCGGGCGTTGGTGATCCACGTCTTGGCGCCGTTGATGACCAGGTCGTCGCCGTCCCGGCGGGCGGTGGTGGTCATCGCCTGCAGGTCCGAGCCGCCGCCGGGCTCGGTCAGCGCCATCGTCGCCCGCACCTCACCGGTCGCCAGCCGCGGCAGGTACGTGCGCTTCTGCTCCTCGGTGCCGAACAGCGACAGCAGCTTGGCGACGACGGTGTGCCCGCCCATCGCGCCGGCCAGCGACATCCAGCCGCGGGCGAGTTCCTCGGTGACCTGCGCGTAGCACGGCATCGACACCGGCATCCCGCCGTACTCCTCCGGCACCGCCAGCCCGTAGATCCCGATCTGCTTCATCTGCTCGATCCACTTCTCGGGGTACTCGTTTGCGTGCTCGACCTCCTGCACCGACGGCTTGACCTCCCGGTCGATGAACTCGCGCACCGTCTTGACCAGGAAGGTCTCTTCGTCGCTCAGGTAGCTCACGGAAAATCCTCGAATCGACACGGGACCTGCGATCCCACCCGTCATTTGTACGGCCATTTTTGGCCTCACGCCCTCGCGATGTCAATACCTCTGGGCGCGAGACACCCCCTGAACGGCCTATGTGTCGCCCCAGTCCTCGCTTATGAGTCGGCGCCGGGTAGCGCCGGACCGGACAATGGCCGTACATTTATCCCGTTCCCGACCGCCCCACAGCAGAGGTTGATCCGTGAATCCTGCGCAGCCCCGCCGCCGGCGAGCCGTGCTCGTCGCCCCCGGCTCCGACGAACGCAAGGCCGGCAAGGCGCTGGCCTCCTCGGCCGACGAGGTGGTCCTCGACCTCGAGGACGCCGTCGCCACCGCCCTCAAGGACACCGCCCGCGACCTCGTCGCCGATCTGGTGTCCACCCGCGGCACCGGCCGCGCGATCGCGGTCCGCGTCAACGGTCCCGGCACGCCGTGGTTCGCCGACGACCTGCGCGCCTGCGCCGCCCTCGGACCGGCCCTGTCGTCGATCGTGGTGCCCAAGGTGGAGGGCCCGGCCGACCTCGCCGAGACCGACCGGATCCTCACCGAGGCGGGCGATGCCGACCTCGTGGTGCAGGCACTGATCGAGACCCCGGCCGGGGTGACCCGCCTCGACGAGATCGTCACCGGCCCCCGGCTGGCCGCGGTGATCCTCGGCTACGCCGACCTCGGCGCCGCGCTCGGCCGCGCCCGCACCGCCGCCCCCGAGCACTGGCTGTACGTGCAGGACCGCCTCCTGCACGCCGCCCGCGCCGCGGGCGTGCAGGCGATCGACGGACCGTTCCTGTCCATCACCGACGACGAAGACTTCCGTCGCGCCGCCCGCTGGACCGCCGACCTCGGCTTCGACGGCAAGTGGGTCATCCACCCGGCCCAGATCGACTCGGCCGCAGCGGCCTTCACCCCCGACGACGCGCAGGCCGAGCAGGCCCGACGGGTGCTGGCCGCCCTGGCCGAGGCCGAGGCCCGCGGCGCCGGAGCCGCCCAGCTCGACGGACAGATGCTCGACGAGGCGGTCGCCGTCGCCGCCCGCCGCACCCTCGCCCTGATCGGAGACAAGTGAGATGACCACCGCACGCACCGCCACCGAGGTCGGCGGACCCTACTTCGACGAGCTCACCGTCGGCCAGGTCTTCGACACCGCCCCGGCCGTCACGATCACCGACGGCCTCGCCGCCGCCCACCAGGCGATCCTCGGCGACCGGCTGCGCCTGCCCCTCGATGCGCACCTGTCGGCGGCCGTCGCCGGTGGGCCCGTCGCGCACGCCGGCCTCGTCACCGACCTGGCGATCGGCCAGTCCACCCTGGTCACCCACCACGTCAAGGCCAATCTGTTCTACCGCGGCCTGCGCTTCCACCGCTTCCCCCATATCGGCGACACCCTCTACATCACCACCGAAGTGGTGGGCCTGAAGGAGAATTCGGCCAAGCCCGGCCGCAAGCCCACCGGGCTGGCGGCGCTGCGCATGAACACCGTCGACCAGAACGGGCACACCGTCCTCGACTTCTACCGGTGCGCGATGCTGCCGCTGAGCGAGAATCCCGATCCCGCGCGCGTCGTGCCCGCCGACGATCTGTCCGCGATCGGCCCGCAGGAACCGCCGCGGTGGTCCGCCCCCGCCGACTGGGACCTCGCCACCTACCGGACCCGCGTTCCGGGACCGCATTTCGATCCGTCGCTCGCCGGTGCGGTGCTGCGGTCCAGCGGCGACGTCGTCTCCAGCGCACCCGAACTCGCGCGCCTGACCCTCAACATCGCCGCCACCCACCACGACGAACGCGTCGGCGCCGCAGGACGACTGGTGTACGGGGGCCACACCATCGGCCTCGCCCTGGCCCAGGCCACCCGCGCGCTGCCCAACCTCGTCACCGTCCTCGGCTGGCACTCGTGCGACCACACCGGCCCGGTCCACGAGGGCGACACCCTCACCAGCGACCTGCACATCGACTCCGCCCAGCCCCTCGACGGCGGCGGGGGCGTCCTCGAACTGCGCTCGATCGTCCACGCCCACCGCGGCACCGACGCGCCGGCACCCGTGCTGGACTGGCGCTTCACCGCCCTCATGGCCTGACCCCGGAACCGACATGACACTCCCCGCCTTCGCCCCGAGCCCCACCGAAGTCCCGGACCCACACGACGGGCACCACTGGCGTCTGCACGCCCGCTGCCGGTTCATCGGACCGGACACCTTCTACGCCCCCGAGGACGAGACCTGGGGCGAGCGGCAACGCCGGGAACGAGCGGCCCGGGACATCTGCGCGGCCTGCCCGGTCCGCATCCCGTGCCGCGACGATGCCGTGAAGAACAAGGAACAGCACGGGATCTGGGGCGGACTGACCGAAAGGGAACGCCGCGGACTGCGGTATGTCCGCTGGCTGCCGGACGGTTCTGCGACTCGTGGGGCGGGTACGTCGGCGGCCGGCTGACCTCCCTCGCATGCGCTCGGGCCCGAGCGAATGTATCGCCCACTCGATCTGATCGAGTGGGCGATACATTCGCTCACTCCCCTTCGCTCACTCCCCGCGGACGGCGATCTCGTCGATCAGCCCCCACTCGAGCGCCCGCGGTGCCTCGAGCGCGACGCCGGTGACGAACAGGTGCAGCGCGCGCCAGCGGCCGATGCGGCGGGGCACGCTCACGGTGCCGCCCGCGCCGGGGATCAGGCCCATCGTCACCTCGGGCAGCCGGAAGAGCGTGTCGGGGGCGGCGACGATCCGGTGTGCGAACGCCGGGACCTCGATGCCGGCGCCGACGCAGTGCCCGTGCACGCGCACCTCGGTGCGGTCCGCGAGCGCGGCGATCAGCCGTCCGGCGCCGCCGCGGGTGCGGATCAGGTGCGCGGTCGCGGTGTCCGGGGTGTGGCCGAACTCGTCGAGGTCACCGCCGGCGCAGAACGACGGCCCGGCGCCGTCGAGCACCACCCGCGCGACGGTGTCGTCGAGCAGCGGCAGGCGCAGCGCCTCGACCAGGGCGTCGCGCAGCGCGGTGCCGTAGGCGTTGCGGCGTTCGGGCCGGTTGAGGGTGAGGTGCAGGGTGTCGCCGTCGCGGTGGATCAGCACCGGATCCGCGACGGGCGGCGGCGGCAGCGGCCGCCCGAGCCTGCGACGCTCGTCGAGCCAGCCACCGAACTCGGCGCCGCCCTGCAGGGTGGAGTAGGCGAGCGATTCGACGTCGATCGCCTCGGGCACCGGCAGCGCCTCGGTGATCCGCAGCACCTGCCCGGCGACGAGGGCCGACTGCGGATACCGCCCCATCGCCCGGACGAACTCGGCGAGCGCCGCGTCGACGTCCTCGGTGCCGACCACCGCCCGGTCCGCCGGATCGGGCCCCGCGACGTACGTGAGGTCCAGCGCGGCGGTCAGCGGCGCCAGGGCGGCCGGGACGGCGCCAGTGCAGCGCCCGACGAGCAACCGATCCAGTGCCGGCACCCGGGCGGCCACGGCCTCGACCATCGATGCGTCGGCGTCGTCGAGGTCGACGATCAGCACGGGTTCGCACAGGGCGGCGCCGTCGCCGAGAACCGGTGTGTCCGCGGCGCCGCCCGCGAGGTCCGCCACCGTGAGGGTTCGTACGCCTGTGCCCATGTCCGCCGTCCTGAGGTCGTTTCGCGGACTGTAGCATCGGCAGCGTGTCGACCTCCGCGCGCCCGGATGTGGTGCGGGACTGGGCCGAGAGCGGAATCGCTTCTCTCACCGGCCGTCCCGACGGGCCACCCCTGATTCCCCCCGGTCGCGCGGCGACCGTCGCGCGGGAACGCACCGCCTGGATCGCCGACGTCACCGGCGGAGCGGTGCAGCTCGACGGGGCGCGCATGCTCGCCGAGCGCGCCGCCTTCACCGGGCATCGCCGCGGCGGCGCGACGTCGGCCGGCGGTTCGTGCCGGCTGCTGCCGACGGCCGACGGCTGGGCCGCCGTCTCCTGCGCCCGACCCGACGATCCCCTGCTGCTCGGCGCCCTCGTCGGCGCCGACGTCGGGGACGACCCGTGGCCCGCGGTCGAGGCCTGGCTGCGCGAGCACACCGGCGCCGACCTGGCCGAGCGCGCCGACCTGCTCGGCGTCGCGGCCGGACCCGTCACCCCTGCGCACGCTCCTGCCCCCCTGCGACCGCCGGCGCCGCGCCCCGTCGACGGGTTGCTCGTCGTCGACTTCAGTGCGCTGTGGGCGGGACCGCTGTGCGCGCACGTGCTGGGCCTGGCGGGGGCGCGGGTGATCAAGGTGGAGACACCGTCCCGGCCGGACGGCGCCCGCCGCGGCAATCCCGACTTCTATCGCCTGCTGCACGGCGGCCACGAGGCCGTGACCCTCGATCCCGCCCTCCCCCACGAGCGCGCGGCCCTCGCCGCGCTCGTCGCGGCCGCCGACATCGTGATCGAGGCGTCCCGCCCGCGCGCGCTGGCCGGATTCGGCCTGCACGCAGACGAATTCGTCGCCACCGGCGGGACCTGGATCTCGATCACCGCGCACGGACGCGCCTCGAACCGGATCGGTTTCGGCGACGACATCGCCGCGGCCGCGGGACTGGTCGTCCGCGACGGCGACGGGCCGATGTTCGTCGGCGACGCGATCGCCGATCCACTCACGGGTCTGACCGCGGCGGCGCTGGCGATGTCCACACCCGGCGACGGCGGCGGGGTGTTGTGGGACATCTCGATGTCGGCGACGGTGGCCGCCACCCTGGACGGAGCCGAAACTGCTGCGGCGCAGGCATACCGGCGGGGCGAGAAGTGGTACGTCGACACCGCGGCGGGCACCGCGCAGATCGAGACGCCGCAACCACGCGCCCCGCGCGGCGACGTCGCCGAACCGGGTCGCGACACCGCCGCGGTGCTCGCCGAACTGGGGTCGGCGCGGTGACCGGCCTGCTGCTGCGCGACGTCGCGCTGCCGGCCGGCCGGTGCGACGTCGCGGTCCGCGACGGCCGCATCACGGCGATCGGGGTCGGCCTCGAAACCGACGGCGAGGTGATCGACGGCCGTGGTGGGGCGCTGCTGCCGGGACTGCACGATCATCACCTGCACCTGCACGCGATCGCCGCGGACGCCACCTCGGTCCGGTGCGGGCCCCCGCACGTGCGCACACCCGGCGACCTGGCCCGGGCGCTGGACGCCGCGCCCGGCGACGGCTGGGTCCGCGGCGTCGGCTACGTCGAGACGGTCGCGGGCCTGCTCGACGCCGCGGCGCTGGACCGGCTGCACGCGCGGCGACCGGTGCGGGTGCAGCACCGCAGCGGCGCGATGTGGGTGCTCAACTCGGCGGCGACGATCCTGGCCGGACTGGACTCGGCCGACCATCCCGGGGTGGAGCGCGACGACGCCGGTCGCCCCACCGGGCGGGTGTGGCGGGCGGATGCCTGGCTGCGCGAGCGGCTGCCCGCCACCGGGCCGCCCCCGCTCGATGCCGTGGGCGCGGACCTGACCCGCCTCGGGATCACCGGGATCACCGACGCCACCCCAGATCTGGCGCCGGGCTCGCTGGCCGCGCTGATCGACGCACACGTCTCCGGCGCGCTGCCGCAGCGAGTGCACCTGCTGGGGGTGCCCCTCGGCGACGAACCCGAGGATCGACCGGCGACCGTGACGACCGGCCCGTACAAGATCGTTCTCACCGACTCGGGACTGCCCGACTTCGAGGCCCTGGCCGGCACCGTCCGTCGCGCCCACGCCCGCGGCCGGCCGGTGGCGGTGCACTGCGTCAGCCGCGAGGCGCTGCTGTTGCTGCTCGCGGTGTTCGAGGAGGCCGGCACCCGTCCCGGAGACCGGATCGAGCACGGGGCGCTGGTCCCGGCCGAGTCGATCGGCGAGCTGCGTCGTCGCCGGGTGTGCGTGGTGACCCAGCCCGGCTTCCTCGCGCACCGCGGCGACGACTACCTCGAGCGGGTCGATACCCGGGATCTGCCGGACCTGTACCGCTGCCGGTCCCTGCTCGACGGCGGCGTGCCCGTCGCCCTGTCGAGCGACGCCCCGTACGGGCCGCTCGACCCGTGGGCTGTGATCGCGGCCGCGACGAACCGTCGCGCCCCCACCGGCGACGTCGTCGGTCCACAGGAGCGGATCACCGCCGCCGCCGCCCTCGACCGCTACCTGTCCCCCCTCGACGACCCCGGTGCCGAGCCGCGCAGGGTGCGGGTGGGCGCGCCGGCGGATCTGGTGCTGCTCGACCACCCGCTCACCGATGCGCTTGCGGAGCCGACCGCGGAAGCAGTGCGCTGCACCGTGATCCGCGGCGAGATCCGGTATCGCCGCTGAGCCCGGGCCCGGTCGGACGAGGTCCTGCCCGGGCTGCTGCACCCGTTCGCGGGTCACGCCCGCACCACCGTCATGAATACCTGTTCCTTGGTCGAGGAGTGCGTCCGCGCTGCACGACGAGGTCGTCCCGGTGGGTCGCGATCTTCGTCTCCAGCGCGGCGCACCGCCCAGGTGGGCTGCCTCAACGCGCGACCAATGCGCGCACCCGGCGCGCGATGCCGGGCAGGAGCGTCACCACCGCCCCCAGCGCGACCGCGGCGACGACGGCAGTGGCCGTGTCGCCGAACGTGGCGGTGCCGAGCTCGTGGCCGCGCAGGGCATCGGTGGCGTGCGCGACCGGGTTGAGCGTCGCGGCGGCCTGCATCCAACCGGGCATGGTCTCGATCGGGGCGAAGGCGCTCGAGACGAACATCAGCGGCATCATCACCATCATCCCGGCGAACTGCACCACGTCGGGACGGCGGAGTCGGTCACCGATGAGCCCGAACAGGGCACTCATCGCCGCGGCCAGCACGGCGAGAACGACGATCCCGGCCAGGGCGTCGACGACGGTGCCATGGAACTCGAATCCGAGTACGACGGCGGCGACACCGAGGAGCGCGGCCCGGGCGAGCGTGAATGCGGCTTCGTTGAGCGTGCGCGCCACACCGGGCAGCGCCCCCCGCATGGGTAGCGCGGCGAAGCGATCGTGCAGGCCGTTGGTGTGATCGATCGCCGCGGACACCCCCGCGTTGGTGCCGGCCATCACGGTGGAGACTGCCAGCATGGCGGGGGTGAGGAAGTCGATGTAGCTGACCCCGGGAGGGAAGCCGGGTCCGGCCGCCACACTGCGGAACACCTGACTGAACAGGACCAACATCGCCATCGGCATGGTCAGCGAGAACATCAGCAACTGCGGGACGCGGGCACTCGTGCGCAGATTGCGGACCACGAGAGCGGCGAGCTGGTCCGCGGCGGGTGAGCGCCCGGGTCCGGTGGTGAGCATGGCGTTCATCGGGTGGCTCCGTTGTGGGTGAGGTGGGTGAAGACGTCGTCGAGGCTGGGCGAGGTGACATCGAGGTCGCTGATGCCGACGCGGTCCCGGGTGAGCTGGGCGACGAGTTGGGCAGCGGTCATCGCGTCGCCCACCGTGAGTGCGACACGGACCCGGCCGTCCTCGACGGGATTTTCGGCGTCGGGGCGGAACGGCAGGTCGCCGAGCTGGTGCGTGGGGATCGTGGCGGTCACCACCTTGCCGCCGACAATCCGCTTCAGCTCGGCGGGAGTGCCGCGGGCGGCGACCCGCCCCTGGCTGAGCACGACAATGTGGTCGGCAAGCCGGTCGGCCTCTTCGAGGTACTGGGTCGTGAGCACGACGGTGGTGCCGTTGGTGGTGAGTTCGTCGACGACGTCCCAGAGCGCGTTGCGGGCGATGGGATCCAGGCCGGTGGTCGGCTCGTCGAGGAACAGTACCGACGGAGATCCGACCAGGCTGGCGGCCAGGTCGACCCGACGTCGTGAACCGCCGGAGAGCTCACCGACCCGCCGCGACGCGAGGTCGTGCAATCCGAGCCGGTCGATCAGGGTGTCGGCCCGAGCCCGTGCCCGACCACGCAGTCCGGCGAGGCGGCCGATCAGTTCCACATTCTCTCGGGTAGTGAGGAACTCGTCGAGGCCGGCGTACTGGCCGGTGACCCCGATCCGGCGGCGGACGTCCATCGCATCGGTGACGACGTCGAGGCCCTCGACCAGCGCCCGGCCGACGGTCGGCCGCACCAGCGTGGTGAGCACGCGAATCAAGGTCGTCTTACCGGCGCCGTTGTGGCCGAGCACGCCGAGCGTCGTGCCCGCCCCCACCTCGAGGTCGAGGCCGTCGAGCGCCCACGTCTTGTCGTAGGCGACATGGAGATCTTCCACAACTACTGCAGAGGTGTTCATCTCACGCCTCCGAAGCGGTGCCGGGCACGTGCACCGCCGGCGCGCCGCGATGTCGCCGGCCCGGACGGTGGGGCACCCCCGCAGGGAGGGGCGGTGCGTTGGTGTCGTCGACGTCGAGCGCGATGTGGACACGGCTGGTCATCATCTGAGGGTCCTTCCGAGACGCGCTCCCCTGGGTGGGGAACTTGACTCTTCTGACGAGCGACCCGCGATGTGGACGCATCACATCGACAGCGTCCGCTCGAGCGCGGCGCGGCAGGACCGAACGAAGGGATCGTGGTGGGGAGCCCGATCGGCCCAGAACCGGCGCATCTCCCAGGGCAGATGCGAACGGCGGAAGGACCCGGGCCGTCTCCCGCAGGTCGCACAGGTCTTCGACGACCTGACTGCCCGCGCACCCGCGGGCTCGGTGCAGCAGGCCGAGCTGCTCGCCCCGGCCGCCTCCATGTGGAGCTTGACCGGCTACCAGGCGAACTCGGCGTCCCTGGCGCGGATTACCTTGAAGCGGTCGGAGCCGACGCCGAATTCGCCTGAGAACCAACGGGAGGACCGGCCGCGCCGGTCACGCGCCGAGGTCGTGCGCGAGCCGTTGCACCCGCTCGCGCGCCGCGTCCAGGCTCGCCGTGGAGCGCTCGTTCATCGGCGCCAGCGCCGGAATACGGGACGCGAGAGTGTATTCGGCGGTCACGACCGTGACGTCCATGCCCAGTGACGTGCCGAGCACCTGCTGCAGCGGCGGCACGGTGTGGTCGAGGCCCTCGTCCGGATCGCCGGGCCCGTAGGCCAGCCCACGGCTCGAGATCACCACGACGGGCGTGCCCGCGAACGGCTGGTCCGGCGTGTCGAACGGCACGGTGGTGCCGAGCACGTGGACGTGGTCGATCCACGCCTTCAGCGTCGACGGCAGCGACCAGTTGTACATCGGGGCGCCGATCACGACGACGTCGGCGGCGGCGACCTCGGCGATCAGCTCGGTCTGCACCGCCTCGGCCGCAGGATCGACGGCGACGCCGGAAACCCGCAGCCGGGGCGCATAGTGCAGTTCCGCGTCCGCGAGATGCGGGACCGGGTCTCGGTGCAGGTCCCGCTCGACCACGGTGTAGCCGGGTCCGCGGCGGCGCCACGTGTCGGCGAACAGGCGGGTCAGTTCGCGCGTGACGGACGTCTGCCGGTTCGCGGACGAATCGAGCTGCAGCAGCTGGGGCACGTCGGGCTCCTTCGGGTTCGGGTACTGCGCTGGACGGCAACCGGCTACTGCACGATGCCGGCGGCACGCAGCCCGGCGACCTGCGCGTCGGTGAGGCCGAGTTCGGCGAGCACCGCGTCGGTGTGCTGTCCCAGCGCCGGTACCGCACCCATGCGCATCTCGACATCGGAGAAGGTCATGGGCGGCAGCACCGCCCGCACCGCGCCGGCCTCGGTGCCGACCTCCCGCCAGCGGTCGCGCTCGGCGAGCTGGGGATGCTCGATCAGGTGCTTCATGTCGTTCAGGCGGGCGGCCGGAACACCGGCCGCGGCGAGACGCTTGTCCAGTTCGGCGGTCTCGAAGCGGCGTGTGTTCTCGGCGACGACCGCGTCGGTCTCGGCGCGGTGCTGCACCCGCAGGATGTTCGTCGCGAACTTCGGGTGCCCGGCGAGATCCGGGCGGCCGAACACCTCGGTGACCAGCGCCCGCCAGCCCCGGTCGTTCTGCACGCCGATGAGGATCTTTCCGTCGACGGTCGGGTACGCGTCGTAGGGCGCGATCGACGCGTGGCTCAGCCCCATCCGCTGCACCTGCGTGTCCTGGTACATCTGCAGGTACATCGGGTGGCCGAGCCACTCGACGGTCGCGTCGAACATCGACACGTCGATCGTCGCCCCCGCGCCGGTGCGTTCGCGCCGGAACAGCGCCGCCTGGATCGAGGTGAGCGCGTACATGCCGGCCGCGATGTCGGAGGTCGGGATGCCGGTCTTGGTGGCGGTCTCCGGGGTGCCGGTGATCGAGCACAGCCCGGTCTCGGCCTGGACCAGCATGTCGTAGGCCTTGCGCTCGCGCAGCGGGCCTTCGGTGCCGTAACCGGTCATGTTCACCACGATCAGCTCGGGCCGCTCGCGCCGCAGCTCGTCGGCGCCGAGCCCGAGCCGCGCCGCCGCGCCGGGCGCGAAGTTCTGGATCACCACGTCGGCCTCGCCGACGAGCCGGCGCACCGCGGCAACGCCCTCGGTGGCCTTGAGGTCGACGCAGATCGACTCCTTGCCGCGGTTGAGCCACACGAAATGCGATGCCAGCCCGTGCACGGCGGCGTCGTAGTTGCGGGCGAAGTCGCCCTCCCCGATGCGTTCGACCTTGATGACACGGGCGCCGAGATCGGCGAGATGGCGGGTCGCGATGGGGGCGGCGACCGCCTGCTCGAGGCTGACGACGGTGATGCCTTCCAGCGGCAGTCCCGCCGATCCCCCGGCTTTCGGCTCGCTGTTCTCGCTCATCGCGTCGGTGCCTTCCTGTCTCCGTATACCGTTGCAGCCACGTCTTCTCCTCGGGCACGTGCGCGCCACCGCCGCACGTCGTCCTCCCCCGCCCCGTGGTCGATCAGCCACGCCCCCGGCCCTCCGGGATGCGCGACGAGGCGTTCGACGATCGGGGAGATCGCCTCGGCCGGGGCGCGGAACAGGTCGGACGGCACCGCCCGGTCGCCGCCCGGGAACGAGCCGCCCACGCGCAGCCCGACGGCCTCCCAGCGACGGAGGAGCAGGGGCATGTTCGTGTCGGTGGCGGCGTAGTCGTCGACGACGGCCTGCGGTTCCACGCCCGCGGCGAGCAGCAGGACGGCGACCGCGAGACCGGTGCGGTCCTTGCCGGCGGTGCAGTGCACGAGGACCGGGCCCGCGGCCCGCGCGACGACCGGCACGAGCCCGGCGAACAGCGGCGCGGCCACGTCGAACACCCGGCCGTAGAGTTCGGCGAGGCCGAGGCCGGTGCGCCCGGCCGGCGCGGCGTCCGCGTGCAGCGACAGGCGATGCACGTGCGTGCCGTCCGGCCAGGTGAAGGCGCGGTGCCCGCGTTCGGCGTCGGATCGCAGGTCCACCACCGTCGTGGGCGGCCGGTCGGAGAGGATGCCGCGCACCACGTCGCCGGTGTAGCAGGCGTCGCCCCGATACAGCACGCCGGGCGCGGTGCGACCGCCGTCGGTCAGCGGCAGTCCGCCGAGATCTCGCAGATTCACCGGTCCGGGCACGCGCTGTTGCTCGTCCTGCACTCGCACCTCTCCTCGTCGGTCCGGCACCGCCGGAACACGCGCCGTCACCCCACAGTTCATACCGGGCCGGTGGTACCTGTCCAGCGGGCCGCGGCGGATGCCCTATTCCGGTCGGCCGTCCGCGATCAACGGCCACAGCCCCCGGGACCCGGCGTCGACGGCCGCCGCGGTGAGCACCTCGTCCCAGAACCGCACGGAGCCGAACTCCCTGCGCCACGACAGCAGCCGGTTCGCGTGCCGGTGCAGCTCGTGCTCCATGGTGAAGCCGATCGCGCCGAGGCTCTGGTGGGCGTTGCGCACGACCACCGACGCGGCGTGCCCCGCGCAGGACTTCGCGGCAGCGATCGCGAATCCCGCTTCGTCGCTGCCGAATCCGGAATCCTCGGCGATCGTCACGGCTGCCTGCGCGGCGGCACGCGCGAGCGCGCCCTCGGCGGCGATGTCCGATACCAGGTGCTGCACGGCCTGGAACTTGCCCAGGGCACGGCCGAACTGCACACGCGTGGTGGTGTGCTCGACGACCAGGTCGAGCACCCGCTCCATCGCGCCGCTCATCGCGAGAGCCCGGGCGAGCGCCCCCCGGCGCAGGAACTCCTCCGCGGTGCCCGCCGGAACTTCGGCGCCGGACAGCGCGGCGACGTCGACACGGATGTGGTCGCGCGGCTCGGACGCGACGTCGACCGCCTCGGTGACCTCGACGTCGGCGCGGGCGACGTCGGCGACCCGCCACGTGCCGTCCGCCTCCCACAGCACGACCACGGCGTCGACGTCGCGGGCCCACGGCACGTGCCGGGCCGAGCCGTCGGCGGCCACCACGGCGGCGGTGCGTGCCGCCGCCGGATCGGTCACCGCGCGCTTGCAGCCGGACAGCTGCAGCAGCCAGCCCGCGAGGAGGTCGTTCTCGGCCACCGGCACCGCCGCGGCACCGGCGCCCGCGGCGCCGAGCAGATATGCGGCCTCGGCCCAGCCCGCCTCGCTGCCCCCGTCCGCCTCCGGACCGGTGAGCCGGGCGAGACCGAGTTCGACCAGAGTGGACCACAATTCGCGATCGAGGCGCAGCGGCCCGGTGAGGCGGTGATCGTCGCCGCGGCGCTCGCCGAAGACCTGTTCGAGCATCTGCGCGAATTCGCGCATCTCCACATCGTTATCGGTCGACGTGCCGTTCGTCGCGTTGCTCATCAGCGCATCCCCAATCCCCGCGCGATGACCCCGCGCAGAATCTCACTCGTGCCGCCTCGGAGGGTGAATCCGGGACGCTGCATGACACCCGACCGCACCAGCTCGGCGAACTCGTCACCAGCGGTGTCGCTCTCGCCGGCCAGCTCGTCGGCGAGGTCCGCGATGTCGCCCTCGGCCTGCGTGCCGAGCACCTTGACCACCGAGGCGGCGACCTCCGCGTTCTCGTGCCGCTGCAGCGCCTCGGACACCCCGCGCGACATGTGGTGCAGGCCGAAGATCCGGCCGACGAACGCGCCGATGCGGGGGTCGGCCGGCAGGCGGCCGGCGGCTGCCTCGTCCACCGCGCCGGCGAGCACACCGAAGGTGGACATGAAGCGTTCCGGGCCGCTGCGCTCGTAGCCGAGTTCGGAGGTGACCTGCGCCCAGCCGTCGCCGATCGTGCCGAGCACGAGGTCGTCGGGCACGAACACGTCGTCGAGGACGACCTCGTTGAAGTGGTGCTCACCGGACATCGACAGCACGGGCCGGATCTCCACGCCGGGCGAGTCGAGCAGGACGATGAACTGGCTCAGCCCGGCGTGCCGGTGCGCCGGGTCGAGCGGGGCGGAGCGGGCCAGCCCGAAGAAGGCGTCGGCGTGGTGGGCGCCGGAGGTCCACAGCTTGGTGCCGGTGATGCGCCAGCCGCCGTCGACCTGCACGGCCTTGGTCTTCACGCTCGCCAGGTCCGATCCGGACTCGGGCTCGCTCATGCCGATGGCCCAGCAGATCTCGCCGCGAGCGATGCCGGGAAGGAACCGTCGCTTCTGCTCCTCGGTGCCGTACTTGAGCAGCGAGGGCGCGGCCTGCCGGTCCGCCACCCACTGGGCGGCGACCGGCGCGCCGACCGCGAGGAGTTCCTCGGTGACGACGAAACGCTCCATGAAGGTGCGGCCGTGCCCGCCGTACTCGGTGGGGATGGTCATGCCGACCCAGCCGCGGGTGGCCAGGGCCTTGGTGAAGTCGGTGTTCCAGCGGGCGAGCCAGGTGTCCACGCCCGGGGTGAACACGCCGGCCTCGATCTGCTCGCGCAGGAAGGCGCGCACCTCGGCCCGCAACGCTGCGAGACTCGGGTCGGGGGCACCGGCGGACGGTACCAGTGATGTACGCATGGTCGTCTTCTTCCGTGAGGGGGTCAGGGTCGCGGCTGCAGCAACAGCAGGGCCAGATCGCCGTACCGGGCCGCGATGTCGGCGGGGGTGTCCGGACCGTCCGGGTCGTACCAGTTCGCGATCGAGGTCGTCATCGCCAGGATCGAGCGGCGACAGTCCTCCGGATAGGGGGTGGTGAACGCTCCGGATCGCATCCCGTCGTCGATGATGCTGCCCAGCAACTCGTTTCCGGAACGCCGCCGCTGCTCGTAGACGGCCGCGTTCTCCGGTTCCAGGTTGCGAACCTCGGTGCCGATCATCAGGCTCTGTTCCTGGCAGATGGTCCGGAACCGGACCAGGGCGACCACCAGGGCCCGGAGCCGCTCCACCGGGTCGTCACCGACGCGTGACAGCTCCTCGTCGCACATCGCGTCGAAGGCGTTCACGCCGTCGATGAGGATGGCCAGCAGCAGGTCCTGCTTGTTCTTGTAGTGGTAGTACAGCGCCGACAGGCTCACGCCCGCCTCCTGGGCGATCGTCCGGATCGACGACGCACCGTATCCGTTGCGGACGAACTCGCGACGCGCCGCCTCGATGAACACCCGTTGCCGCTCCGACGGCGCCACGGTGTCGCCCTGTCGTGCGTATGTTCCCCGTCGAACACTCATCCGTTTCCTCCGGCGGTCGCGGGGCGCAGCGCCCCCTTGACGAGCTTGCCGGTGGGTGTCCGGGGCAGCGCGTCGACGAAGTCGACGCTGCGCGGGCACTTGTACCCGGCGATGCGGTCGCGGCAGTAGGCGATAAGCTCCGCAGCGAGCGCGTCGTCGCCGGCGACGCCCGCCGCCGGCTGGACGACCGCCTTGACCGATTCGCCCATCTCGGCATCCGGCACACCGATCACTGCCACGTCGAACACCTTGGGGTGCAAGGCGAGGGCGTTCTCGATCTCCTGCGGATAGATGTTCACCCCGCCGGAGATGATGGTGAACTTCGCCCGGTCGGTGAGGAAGAGGTAGTCGTCCTCGTCCAGGTATCCGATGTCCCCGGTCGTCGCCCAGGTGGGGTGGAGCGGGTTGCGGGACTCGGCCGTCTTCTCCGGGTCGTTGTGATACTCGAAGCTGTAGCCGGGACGTTCGAAGTAGATCAACCCGATCTGTCCGTGCGGCAACTCCGTTCCGTCCTCGGCACAGATGTGCGCGAGGCTGGCATGGCCGTGTCCGGTGCGGCCGACGGTGCCGGGCTTCCGGAGCCATTCCTGCGGCGAGACGATGGTGCTGCCCACGGATTCGGTGGACGAGTAGTACTCGTAGATCACCTCGCCCCACCAGTCGATCATCGCCTGCTTGACCTCGACGGGGCACGGCGCGGCGGAGTGGATGGCGGCGCGCATCGCGGACAGGTCGTAGCGGCCGCGGACCTGCTCGGGCAGCTTCAGGAGCCGGACGAAATGCGTGGGCACCCACTGACTGTGGGTCACGCGGTAGCGCTCGAGGTCGGCGAGGCAGGTCTCGGCGTCGAACCTGCCCGCGACGATCGCTGTGCCGCCGAGTGCCTGCGCCGCGGCGCCGAACCGCAGGGGCGCGGCATGGTAGATCGGGGCGGGCGCGTAGTACACGCAGTCGTCGTCGAAGCCGAAGCTCTGCAGCAGCCCGACCGCGTTGGAGGCCGCCTGCTCACCGACCTGCGCTCCGCTGAGCGCGGGCTTGATCCCCTTCGGCCGGCCGGTCGTGCCCGACGAGTAGAGCATGTCCGTCCCGCCGGGCTGGTCGACCGGCGCGGTGGTGCTCATCGCGGCGATCTCGGCCTCGTATCCGAGGTGGCCGGGAACGTCGCCGCCGAACGCCAGGCGGTGCCGCACCTTCGGCGTGTCGCCGGCCACGGCGACCGCGAGGTCCACGAGCGGCGCGGACACCACGAGAGCCGCGGCGTCACAATCGTCCACGATGTAGGCGACCTCGGGCGGGGCGAGATGCGTGTTCACGAACGTCACGTACATGCCGGAACGCACTGCAGCCCAGTACAGTTCGAAGACGGTCACGTCGTTGACCGACAGCACGGCGAGGTGGTCGCCCGCGCCGAGGCCGTGGGCGCGGAGCCAGTGCGCGAACTGCACCGAACGGTCCTCGAGCTCGCGGTAACTGATCTCGCGCCCCGTGGCCGCCTCGATCGCCGCCGGCTTGTCCGGGGTGATCGAGGCATAGCGTCCTGGATACATTCGTGCTCCTTCTGCCGGTCCCACCGGGACGTCTAGAGGCCGAGGTCCTTGGCGATGATCGTCTTCATGACTTCGCTGGTGCCGCCGTAGATCCGGCTGACGCGGGTGTCGGCGTAGAGGCGGGCGATCGGGTATTCGGTGATGTAGCCGTAGCCACCGTGCAACTGCAGGCACTTGTCGATCACGCGGCCGGCGACCTCGGTGCAGTACAGCTTGGCACGGGCGGCGTCCGCCACCGACAGCTCGCCCCGGTCGAGCAGCTCGAGGCAGTGGTCGGCGAAGACTCGCGCCGCCTGCACCTCGGCGGAGCATTCCGCGAGAACGAACTTGGTGTTCTGGAAGGAGGCCACCGGCTTGCCGAACACCTTGCGGTCCTTGGTGTATGCGACGGCATGCTCGATCGCGGCCGCGGCCTGGCCGACCTGGTTGAGCGCGATACTCAGACGTTCCTGGGGCAGGTTGTGGGCGAGGTAGCCGAAGGCCTTGCCCTCCTCGCCGAGGAGATTCTCCACCGGAACCCGCACATCCTGGTACGACAGCTCGGCGGTGTCCTGCTGGTGCAGCCCGATCTTGTCCAGCTTGCGACCGACGGAGAACCCCTCGGCATCGGTGGGCACGCAGAGGATCGACAGGCCGGCACGGCGGTCCTCCGGGTCGAACGGCGCCGTCCGGCAGACGGTGAGGACCAGGTCGGCGGTGACGCCGCCGGTGATGAACGTCTTCGCGCCGTTGACGACGTAGTGCGAGCCGTCGGCGGACAGCTTGGCGGTGGTGGCGATGTTGGCCAGGTCCGAGCCGGTGCCGGGCTCGGTCATCGCGATGGCGGTCATCATCCGGCCGGACGCGAAGTCCGGCAGCCAGCGCTTCCGCTGCTCGTCGCTGCCGTACTCGAGCAGGTACGGCAGGATCAGGCAGGAGTGCACGGTGTAGGAACCGAACGACACGCCGGCCCGGGCCACCTCCTCGAACACGATGGCGTTGTACTTGAAGCTCGATTCGCCGCCGCCGCCGAACTCCTCGGGCACCTGGATACCGAGGACGCCGAGCTCACCGAGACGGTGGAAGAACTCGCGCGGCGGCCGGCCCAGCGCATCCCACTCCGCCTGATGCGGCAGAACCTCGCGGTCGATGAAATCCCGCAGCATGGAACGGAATTCGTCGTGTTCCTGAGTGAAGATCGTCCGCTCCACGGCCGTCTCTCCTTCGTTGTGTGCGGCGGCTCGGGGGCCGGGGCGGTCAGTTGCCGGTGAAGTTCCCGGTGCGGCGTTCGAGGAACGCCGAGAGTGCCTCACCGTGGTCGGCGGTGTGGTGCGAGAGGGCCTGGAACGCGGCGGAGAGCTCGAGGATGCTGTCGAGATCCTGGCGCTGCCCCTCGCGCATCAGCTTCTTGGTCATGCGCAGCGCGTGCGGCGGATTCACCGCGACGCGGGCGGCGAGTTCGTTCGCGGTGACCAGCAGCTGCTCGGGTTCGACGACGCGGGAGACCATGCCCCAGTCCAGCGCGGTCGCCGCGTCGACCCGGTCGCCGGTGAAGGCCATCTCCGCGGCCCGCGCCGCACCGATGGCGCGGGGCAGCAGCCACGCGCCGCCGTCGCCGGGGATGATGCCGAGCTTGACGAAGCTCTCGGCGAAGAATGCGGTGCTCGAAGCGATCCGCATGTCGCACATCATGGCCAGGTCGCAGCCGGCGCCGACCGCGGGTCCGTTGACGGCGGCGATGATCGGCACCTCGCAGTGGTAGATCGCCTTGGGCAGCCGCTGGATTCCGCGACGGTAGCCCTCACGCAGCTGATGCGGGGCACCACCGAACATCCCGGCGCGGTCGGCCATGTCCTTGACGTTGCCGCCGGCCGAGAACGCGCTGCCGGCGCCGGTGAGGATCACCACGCGGGTCTCGTAGTCCGCGTTCGCCTCCTCCACCAGCTGCACCAGCCGCTCGACGACGTCGTCGCCGGAGATCGGATTGCGCGCCTCGGGCAGGTTGATCGTCCACGTCGTGACGTGGCCTTCCCGGCGGGAGAGTACGACGTCCTCGGGTGCGCTCATGCGGAGGTCCTTTCGGCCGGCGATCGGCGGCAGCAGCAGATTAGGTCGAACGATCGTTCAAATTACTGCCTCGCGGACCGGTTGTAAAGGCGTGGACAGACCGACGGCCGGTATTCGGTGACCGACGGTCACGCGAAGTCGAACATCGGCGGGAGGAGGCAGACGACCAGCGCCGCCCAGATGCCGAAGACGGGCAGGTAGCGGGTCTGCCAGCGTTCGAGGGAGCCGAACCCGCGGCGGCCACGGACGAACCCGAGGACGAGCCGGGCCGACCAGGCAAGATTGACCAGTAGGACCAGGTTCATCCCGAGAGCGGCCACCTTGTTGGGGGTGAAGCCGAACTCCGCGATCCGGGTGAGCATGGCTGTGAGCATGAGCAGGTCGACCGCGAGAGCGAGGACGACGAGGACGAGCTGGAGACGGTCGAACAGGTCGGGCGGCAGGTGAGGTTCGCGGGCGGAGATCGCATACAGCAGCAGCCCCAGGACGACGACGAGGATGAGGTCCATCAGGATCAACAGGTTTCGGTCGACGTCGACGACGCTCCCGGTCGTCGCGAACGCCGCGAGCAGCACCAGCAGCATGAGGATTGTGAGGGGTGTGAACACGCGGGTGAGGACGGGCGCGATGTTCTCCACCACGTTCTGCTTCGCCTCCACGAGCCAGGCGGCGACGACGACCGCGCCCGCCGCACCGAACGGCAGCACCCAATCCTCGACGACCCACTCGGCATCCGTGCCGAGCGCGTCGAACGCGCCGATCGTCAGGCCCACGAGGACGCCGCCGCCGAGGGCGAGCAGGGTGAGATAGACGACCCATTCGCCGGTGAATCGGACGAAGTCCATCCACCGCCGGTCGGACCGCCACTCGCCTCCGACGTAGGCGAGGCCGACGACGAACCACAACGCGATCGGGGCATGGATCGCGGCGATCACCTCGGTCGATCCGTTCGGGACGAAGGGAAACGCGTTCGTCACGACCGCCACCAGGGCGAACGGCACCAGCAGCGCCGCGGCGCCGCGGGGCGTCACGCGGCGCTTCCAGGCGAAGTACCCGGCGAGGAACGGAAGCACGAGAAGGCTGACGTTGCGCACGACGACGTCCTCGTCCAGTGTCGCCAGTCCGGCCTTCAGGGCGACCGCCGCGCCGACGGCGAGCGCGAGCACGACGAACAGCTCACGTGTGGGCCGCGTGGCACCGTCGTCCGGTGCGGGCATCAGCACGAGTTGCTTCCACAGGCGTTCGGAATGCTCCCGCGCGAACTCGCGGGAGATGTCGTCCACGCTGCCCATGCGTTTGACCGCGACCAGGAAGGCCTCGTCGGTCCCCAGTCCGGCGGCGGACAGATCCGAGATCTGGTCGCGCAGGTGGTCTTCCATCTCGTCGGCGTCGGCGGCGGATATCGCGCGACGGCGCTCGACGTAGCCGCGCCACTGACCGATCTGCGACTCCAGCGCGGCATCGGTGTCCATCACGACCATCCTCCGGCGGGGGTCGCGGGCACCTCGGCGCAGCGCCAGACCTGGTCCAGCGCGTCCGCCACGACGTCCCACTGACTGCGCCGTTCCGCGAGCACGCTCCGGCCTGCGTCGGTGATCGCGTAGTGCTTGCGCCGTCGCCCACTGTCGGAGCTTCCCCACGACGCCGACACGTATCCGGACCGTTCCAGGCGATGCAGCAGCGGGTACAGCATTCCGTCGGTCCACTGGATCCGTCCACCGGACAGATCCTTGACTCGTTTGAGGATGGCGTACCCGTAGGAGTCGCCGTCGGCGAGGATTCCGAGCACAAGCGGGGTCGCCGAGGCCGCCACCAGGTCCTTGTCGAGGTACATAGAACTCCTATGCCTAGATCAGCTAGGTATCAATCTAGCAGATTCAGGCATGAGCCGACCGCACTTCTCGATGCGCCCGGTTCGTCCAAGGCCGGCACGCCGGCGGGGTTGATCGCGAGGGTCCGGAGCGTACGGACAGCGGTCAGGACTTCTTCGGCTCCGCCTCGACCTCGTCGTCGTCGGCGAAGACGAGCCGGCCGTCGTCCAGCGCGACGGCCCACCGGCGCACCGGCGCCCAGTCCCGCCCGAGCTGCTCGCCGGCCCGGGCGGCTTCGCTCGCATAGTCCTCGACCACCACTCCGGGCAGTCGGCTCTTGTCGTCGCCACGACGCACCACCACCCGCGAGCCGACGGTGAGCCCGCCCCTGCCTGCAACTCCCGAGTTGTCACTCATGACAAATGATCATTGCATCGATCGCTCTTCCGGACACCCCTACCACGGCAGGACCGCCTCCGTGTCGGCACCTGCGCGTCACCGGCGGCGCCCATCTCACTCGACCACCGGGAAGAGGGACTCGCCGTCCTCGGGGCTGCCGCCGATCTGACCTCGATCGACCCGCGAGTCCTCGACGATGACACCCTCGACCAGCTCTGCGTGCTTACGTCCGCCGTCGTAGACCTCGTCGACGATGTCCTCGGTCAGCTCGTCGTCCGGCATGGCCGCAACCGGCCGCTCGAGCGGCTCCGGGGGCGCCACGTCGGGTTCCTCCTCGGCGAGGCGCTGGTCCAGCGACTCGCCTTCTTGCTCCTCCCGCTGCGTGGTGCCGAACCGGTCGGCCCCGCTCCAGCCCTCCGGCGGGTCCACGACCTCGTCGCCGTCGTCGTTGCGGACTTCGTCGGAATCGAGGCCCTCGCTCGGGCTGAGCGTGTCGCCGGGACCGTCTTCGATACTCATGGCTGCGAGGTACCCGAGCCGTGGGACCGCGAAACGCGGACGGGTTTGTCTGCCCCGGATACCGTCTATGCCCGGGGCACGACCACGGCGAGGGAGCCTTCCCATGGGCGAGAACGACCTCTTCCAGCACATCGAGGGGCTGGTGAGCGAGAAAAGGTCGACTCCCGTCGCCGGTGACGGACACCGCGAAGGACGAGGTGGGGAGTAGACATGGGCGAGAGCTCGGGAACCGGGGACGCGGAGACGCTGACCGTGAAGCTGGAGGACGCGGGCGGCACGTCGTGGTGGGCCTCCCTGCTCGCGACGCTGAGTTCGCAGTACGGCAACGCGTACAAGCGGTTCGTCGGCCGGGTGGACGGGGAACGCCGCTATGTCGGTCCCACCTTCCCGGTCCCCCGGACGTGGGGGGACATCCCGCCGCAGGAGGCGTGGGCGCCGGAGATGAACCGAAGCCTCGCCGAGGTGCTCCGGCACATCGAGGACGATCACTGGGTGCAGACCGGTAACGGGCAGCAACCGTGGGAGTTCCGGTTCACCCGGCCTCAGTGACCGGATTGCGAGGAGGATTCCGTGCGGGTACGATTGTCGAAAACTGTTGCTGCAGTGGCTGTCTCGGTAGGATTGGTCGCGTCGTGCGGCGACGGCGACACCACGCCGGGCGCGCAATCGACCACGAGCGCGTCCGTTCCCGCGTCGGCACCGGCACCGGCGACGACGGCCGAGAGCGCCCCCGCGTCCTCCTCGCCGGAGACGTCGCCGGCCGCGACGAGCGAGGACGCGACGCCACCGGCCGGGTCGTCCTTTCCCGGAGAAGACCTCACCCCGGAGGAGGCCGAAGCGCTTCAGCGCGCGGTCGACGAGGGTAGCCAGCCGTGGCGGCTGGATCCGTCCCTCGTCGCGCAGGCGTTCGTGGCGGACCGATTCGGATGGAGCGACACCGACGCACGCGCGGCCGACCCGCACACCGTCGAGGTGACCAACCGGGTGGACGGCAGCATCGTGGTGCTCCAGCTGCGCCGGCCCGTCCGGGAGAGCGCCGACGGAATCTGGGTCGTCACGGACGGCGTCCGGATCGGCTGAACCACCAGCGGAAGTGCAGCCGGCACCCGCTCGCCGGAATCATGCCTCCGCCGCGGCCCGCCGGACCAGGTCGACGATCGCCTCGGGGACATCCGACTGCGGCGCATGCCCGGCCCACGACAGCGGCACGAACCGCGCCCCGGGAACCAGCGGGACGTACCGCACCGTCTGCGCAGAGGCGACGACGTCGAGTACGCCCTGCGCGAGGGTGACGGGGCACATGATCCGGTCGAGACCCGTCGGCACGTCCGTCGGCACGGCGTTCCACAGCATCGACCGGTACCCCTCGGATTCCGCGAATCCTCCCTTCACGGAATGTGATTCGGATCGCGAGGCGCGCCACGGCAGGGCCGCCCGAGCCCCGGTGGCCCCGCGCCGCTCACACCGGCTCGAGCAGTTCCGGGCGGTTGTTGCGAGGGTTGTTGACCGCGGTGCCGACCTCGTAGGGCTCCAGGTGGGGTTCGGGGACGGAGGCGATCAGCGCGTCGACGTCGTCGCGGTCGGTGAGGGCCGGATCGAGCCACACGTCGTGGAAGGACGGCGGCAGCACCAGCGGGCACCGCTCGTGGATCTGCCCGGCGGCGTCGGTGGCCTCCGTCGTCAGCACCGTGACGGTCCACAGCCACTTGTCGGGATGGTCGTCCGGCAGGCTCGGATCCGGCCACAGCTCGTACAGGCCGGCCATTCCGAGCACGCCGTCGCCGTGCAGGAAGTACGGCACCTTGGTGCCGTCCTCGCGTTTCTGCCACTCGAAGTACCCGTCGGCCGGCAGGATGCACCGTCGCCGCGCGGCCGCGGCCTTGAACGACGGTTTCTCGGTGATCGTCTCGCAGCGGGCATTGATCAGCCGGTTGCCGATCTTCGGGTCTTTGGCCCACGACGGCACCAGCCCCCACCGGGCGGACCGGAGCTGACGCACCGCCTCCGCGCCCGGATCGTCCTTCGGGGCGCGCTCGAGCACCACCCGCACCGTCTGCGTCGGCGCGACGTTGTACGACGGGGGCAGCGGCTCGCCCACCGTCTCCACCACGTCGAACAGGGAGCGCAGTTCCTGATCGGTGACCGTGCTCGCATACCGACCGCACATGCCGCCCACCTTCTGTCGTCGTGCCTCGACTGGTCGGTTCCCATGGTGCCGCACCGCACCGACACGCGCCGGACCGCATGTGACGCCGGTCATCGGCGCGGGTCGTCCGGCCGGGACGCACGGCCGGGCGCGCTAGCCTGGTGCCGGGACCGATCGTGCGAACCCGGCGACGACGTCGCGGGCAGCCGTGGTCTCCCCCGACGTGCCGGTACCTTCCGGGTCCGGCACGCAGTCTGTCCCCCATCGGATTGGAGTACATCGTGGTCGACCTCGCCTATGTCATCGCCGGGTCCGAAGCCACCGGCGGCGCAGGGTTGCAGGTGGATCTGAAGACATTCCAGGAGCTGGGCGTCTACGGCGTCGGCACCACCACCTGCATCGTCTCGTTCGACCCGCGGAACGACTGGTCGCACCGCTTCGTCCCGATCGCGCCCGAGGTCATCGCGGACCAGATCGAGGCCGCCACCGCGGCCCACGACCTCGACGTCGTCAAGATCGGCATGCTCGGCACCCCCGCGACCATCGAGGTGGTCGCCGAGGGCCTGCGTCGCCGGTCGTGGCGGCACGTCGTCCTGGACCCGGTGCTGATCTGCAAGGGTCAGGAGCCCGGCGCCGCGCTCGACACCGACAACGCGCTGCGCGAGGCCGTGCTGCCCCTGGCCACGGTGGTTACCCCCAACCTGTTCGAGGCCCGCACCCTGGCGGGGATGGACCGCATCGACACCGTCGACGACCTCGTCGAGGCCGCCCGCCGCATCCACGCCCTCGGCCCGCGGTACGTCCTGGCCAAGGGCGGCGTGGAGCTGGCCGGCGACGACGCCGTCGACGTGCTCTTCGACGGTGTGGAGGTCACCGTGTTCTCCGCGCCGAAGGTCGGCCGGGAACGGGTCTCCGGCGCCGGCTGCACGCTCGCCGCGGCCGTGACCGCCGAACTCGCCAAGGGCGCCGACGTGCCCGCCGCCGTCGCGCTGGCGAAGGACTTCGTCACCGCCGGCATCGAGGGCCGGGTCGGGGCGCACACGCCGTTCGACACGGTGTGGCAGGGCGCGTACGCGGCGTCGCGCACGGCATAGGACCACCCCCGTCCGTCGGCGATCCGGATTCGACTATCGGAGTGCATGTTTCGGACATCGACAACCGCCGGGACGGTTGTCGATGTCCGGAACCGGCGCGTGTGGCTCGGTATCGCGATGCGCGGGCACGTCCGACGCCTATCGTGGACGGGCATCCGTCCGCTCGGCCGAGAGGATTCCCATGACCGCGATCCGGACCGCGCTCGTCACCGGCGGCACCGGCGGGCTCGGTGCCGCCGTCACGACACATCTGCTCGAGACCGGCTGGCGGGTCGTGGTCCCCTGGGTGGCTCGTACCGAACTCGGCCGGCTCGCGGACCATCCGCGTCTGCATCTCGTGGAGGCGGACCTGTCCGACGAGGCGCAGCTGCGGCAGGCCGTCTCGCTCGCGGCGGCCGAGGAATCCGCGCCCCTGTTCGGTGTGGTGAATCTGGTGGGCGGGTTCACCTCGGGGCCGCGGGTGCACGAGACTCCGATCGAGGTCCTCGACGCCCAGCTGGATCTCAACGTGCGCACCGCCTACGCCGTGACCCGCGCGGCGCTGCCGCACCTGCTCGCGGGCAGCGGTGGGTCGGTGGTCTGCATGTCGACCGCGGCGACGAAGCGGCCGTTCGCCGGGGGCGCCGCCTACGTCGCGTCGAAGGCCGCCGTGACCGCACTGGTCGAGACCCTGGCCGTCGAGTACGCCGCCGACGGCGTCCGGGTCAACGCGCTGCTGCCCGTCGTAATCGACACGCCCGCGAACCGGGCGGCGATGCCCGACGCGAACCGGCGCTCGTGGTCGCAGCCCGCCGAGATCGCGCGCGTGATCCGGTTCCTGCTCTCCGACGACGGCGCCGCCGTCACCGGGGCTTCGATACCCGTCACGCATGTGGGCTGACGCGCCCGGCGCACTCCGCACCCGTCGGGCCGCCCCGGCTCGAACCGAGCGAATGGACCATGCTGTCGACGTGAGGAGCTGAACGATACATTCGCTCGCCCCCGCGCCCCGCGCGCCCGCGCCCGCGCTACGCGGGTAGCTCGAGCCCCTGCTCGCCGGCGCGGCGCGCCACCTCCTCCGGGAAGACGTTGCGCAGCAGGTACAGGTCCTGGCCGATGACCCAGCCGGGGGCGAGGGCGGTGGCGTAGCGCTCGAAGTAGCCGAGCTGCTTGCCGAACAGCACCAGTTCCTCCGGGCTGGCGATCCCCCATTGCTTGCCGAGCCGGATCAGCGCGACGATGAGTTCGCTGAGCCGGAGCTGTCCGAGGTCGCGGCCGAGGAGCGGAGCGAGGGCCTGCGCCACCTGCCGGCCGATCTCGGCGTCGTCGGCATCGAGTCCGCTGGTGTAGCCGAGTGCGCGGATGCCTTGCGCCACGCGGGCGAAGTCCCCGTCGATGGCGGTCGCGCGGAACAGGTCGCGCAGGATGGCGCGCCAGTGCTCGGGCAGCTCGCCGACGATGCCGAAGTCCAGGAAGGCGAGGCGGCCGTCGTCGAGCAGCCACAGGTTCCCGGCGTGCACGTCGCCGTGGAACGGCCCGTGCAGGACGACCGATTCGATCCATACCTTCACCCCGCGGCGGATGAGCAGGCGGGTGTCGATGCCGGCGTCGGCGGGCACGCGGTCCATGGGCACACCGCGAAGGCGTTCCATGCAGATCACGCGCGGCCCGCAGTAGTCCCAGTACACCTGCGGCGTGGCGACGGCCGTGTTGTCCCCGAACGCGCCGATGCACTCCCGGAACCGGCTCTGCCGGTCCGCCTCGACCGCACTGTTGAGTTCGGTCATCGTGGACGAGTGCAGGTCGCGGATGATGGCGGTGGCGTTCGCGATGCGGAAGAACTCGAAGGCCTGCAGCAGGCGCGCGCCGAGGTAGGCCGCACGCAGGTCGATGAGCATGCGGTGGGCGATGCCGGGCCGCTGCACCTTCACGACCGCCTCCCGCCCGTCGTGCAGCACGCACGCGTGCACCTGGCCGACGGACGCGGCGGCCAGCGGCAGGTCGTCGAACCGGGCGAACAGTTCGCCGACGGGATGCCCGAGGTCTTCCTCGATCACGTCGCGGGCCTGGTCCGCGGAGACGGGCGCGACGTCGTCCAGGCAGCGCAGGCACGCGTCGGCCAGCGGCTTGGGGAACACACCGGACGACGACGCCATGAGCTGGCCGAGCTTGACGAACGTGGGGCCGAGGATCTCGAATGCGTCGACGGTGCCCTCGGCGGCGGCGTCGGCCGGGCCGCGCCCGTCGGGTCGCAGTGGCCAGGCCAGCAGCTTCAGCAGCACGCTGACGACGAGCACCACGGCGACGACGACCGTGCGGCCGGCTTCGCGCAGACCGAAACGCTCGAGCGGGGGCATGTCGACGTGCAGGGCCGACGCGGGCGGTCCCCCGGCGTACGGGCCTGTCGGTCGTGGCGCGATGTCGGGCACGCGTCCCCCTCGTCCTTGCTGCCTGCCGGCGGGGCTGTCGGCCGGGGGCAGTTACTGGACGGTACCCGGAGTGCACAGATAGTTCGAGACCCTGTTTCCTGTCGGCCCCCAGGGCTACGCTCACGCTCGTAACTGCACTTCGGACCGACGGGCAGGCGGGGGCACACCATGACGGAGCAGGTTCTCGATTCGCAGGACGACTTTCTGACGCTCGCCGGTCCGTACCGGCGTGAGCTGCTGGCGCACTGTTACCGGATGAGTGGCTCGATCCACGACGCGGAGGACCTCGTGCAGGAGACGTACCTGCGCGCCTGGCGCGGCTACGCCAACTTCGGCGGCCGCTCGTCGCTGCGGACGTGGCTGCACCGCATCGCGACCAACGTGTGCCTGACCGCGCTGGAGGGCCGATCGCGCCGGCCGCTGCCGACGGGGCTGGGGGCGCCGAGTTCGGATCCGGTCGACGACCTCGTCGAGCGCGGGGAAGTGCCGTGGCTCGAGCCGATTCCCGGCGGATCCCTCGGCGACGACGGTCGGCCGGACGACCCGACGGACCCGGCGGCGATCGTGACCTCGCGCGAGTCCATCCGTCTGGCGTTCGTGGCGGCGCTGCAGCATCTGTCGGCGCGGCAGCGGGCAGTGCTGCTGCTGAGGGACGTGCTGCAGTGGCGGGCGACGGAGGTGGCCACCGCGCTGGACACCTCGACGGCCGCGGTGAACAGCCTGCTCCAGCGGGCCCGCGCGCAGCTGCAGCAGGCGCAGGTGACGAAGGAGAATCTGGTCGAGCCGGAGAGCCCGGAGGCGCAGGCGCTGGTGCGGCGCTGGGTCGAGGGGTTCGAGAAGTACGACATCGATTCGATCGTCGAGATGCTCACCCAGGAGGCGGTCTGGGAGATGCCGCCGTTCGAGGGCTGGTACCGCGGCGCCGAGGCGATCGGGACCCTCATCCGGACGCATTGCCCGGCGAGCGGGCCGGGAGACCAGGTTCTGCTGCCGACGGTGGCGAACGGGCAGCCCGCCCTCGGCCTCTACATGAGAGGCGAGGACGGGCAGCACCATCCGTTTCAGCTGCAGGTGCTCGATGTCGTGGGCGACCGGGTGGTGCATGTGACGGTGTTCTTCGACACCGAGCTGTTCGCCCTGTTCGGGCTGCCCGAGCACCCCTGACGCCGGCCGCTACGTCTGCACGGACGTCTCGGCCTGGGGTCCCATCGCGGCGGCCGCGGCCTCGACGTCCATCCACATGACCTCCCAGACGTGCCCGTCGAGGTCGCGGAAGGCCCGGCCGTACATGAAGTCGGTCTTCATCTCCTCCGAGCCGGCGGTGATCCAGTCGCTGCCACCGGCGGCGAGCGCGGCGTCGACGAGCCGGTCGACCTCGTCGCGGCTCTCGGCGGACACGCTCATGAGCACCTCACGGGCCGTGGCGGTGTCGCAGATGTCGCCGGTGATGAAATCGCGGAAGCGCGGCTCCTCGAGGAGCATCACGTAGGTCTGTTCGTTGATCTCGAGGCAGGCAGTGTTGGCGTCGCAGAACATCTCGTTGAAGGTGAAGCCGAGAGCGTCGAAGAACGTGCGGGTGGCGGCGACATCCTTGACGGCCAGGTTGGCGAAGAGCATGCGGGACATCTTCAACTCCTTGCGTGTGAGCGGGCGGACGGTACCTCGGGTGAGGGTGTCGAGCAGGTAGACCACCCGGCAGCGGGAAACTCATCGCCCGCCCGGGATCGCCGAAATCCCGGCGCAGAGCCGTGCGAGGAACTATGCTCTGCGGCCGGTGCTCAGCGCACCGAAGCGATGGACCATACCCCAGCGGGTATGTATCCTGGCTTCATCCGGCCGACGGAGACGATCGGCCGTCACAGACACCGCGTCCCACCTCCCTCCCCCCGTAGGCGGGACGTGGCGCCGGGCGTCACGCGCCCGGCGCGGACCCCCTGCCCTCCCCTCCCCTCGGGCAGGGGGTTTGCCGTTTCCGGACCGGCCGGCTCGCGCCCGTCGCACGGCAGGAACAAATCCCCCGGCCGGTCGGTTAGAGTAGTTGAACAGTCAACTACATGCCGAAGGAGCCCGCCATGCCCGCGGTGACCGTAGACAACATCCTCACCCTGCCCCGCATCCCGTCCCCCGCGCCCGACGCCCCCGCCCGTCCCGTCCTCGGCGTCCGTACCGCCCCCGTCGGATACGAGGGTGAGGGTTTCCCCGTGCGCCGGGCATTCGCAGGCATCGACCAGCGCTTCCTCGATCCGTTCATCCACATGGACCAGATGGGCGAGGTGCAGTACGCACCCGGTGAACCCAAGGGCACCCCGTGGCACCCGCACCGCGGCTTCGAGACCGTCACCTACATGATCGACGGGATCCTGGAGCACAAGGACTCCAACGGCGGCGGCGGCACCATCGGCGGCGGCGACACCCAGTGGATGACGGCGGGGTCGGGCATCCTGCACATCGAGGCCCCGCCCGAACATGTCGTGGCCAGCGGCGGCCTGTTCCACGGCGTGCAGTTGTGGGTGAACCTGCCCCGGGACAACAAGATGGCGCAGCCCCGATACCAGGACATCTCCGGCAGCCAGGTGGCCCTGGCCTCCTCCCCCGACGGCGGCGCCCTCGTCCGCGTCGTCGCCGGCGAGATCGGCGGTGTGCGCGGCCCCGGCGTCACCCACACCCCGATCGCCCTCGCCCACCTGACCGTCGCGCCCGGCGCCTCGGTGACCCTGCCGTGGCGCCGGGAGTACAACGCGCTCGGTTACGTGCTCGCCGGGGACGGCACCGTCGGCGCGGAGCGCGCACCGATCCGGGCGGGACAGACCGCCGTGTTCGGACCCAACGGTGACAGCGTCACGTTCACCGCCGCCGCCACCCAGGACTCGCGCACCGCGTCGCTCGAGGTGTTCCTGCTCGGCGGGCGGCCGATCCGCGAGCCCGTGGCGATGTACGGGCCGTTCGTGATGAACACCAAGGCCGAGATCATCCAGGCGTTCGAGGACTTCCAGGCCGGCCGGCTCGGGACCGTCCCGGCCGAACACGAGCAGTTGCCGTAACGCGCGCCGGGACCGGGGCGCGCATCCGAAAGCTGCGCGGCCCGGCCCGTCCGCGCCCCGTTCCGCTCCGTACCCTGAACCGCGATACCTTTCGAGGAGACACCATGACCGACGCCCCGACCATCGACATCCGGCGCGCCGAGGACCGGCTGACGACGAAGATCTCCTGGCTCGATTCGAAGCACTCGTTCTCCTTCGGGCACCACTACGACCCGGACAACACCCACCACGGGCTGCTGCTGGTCAGCAACGACGACACCGTCCTGCCGGGCCAGGGCTTCGACACGCATCCGCACCGCGACATGGAGATCGTGACCTGGGTGCTGCGCGGCAGCCTCGTGCACCAGGACTCGATCGGGCACTCCGGCGTCATCTACCCCGGCCTGGCGCAGCGGATGAGCGCCGGGACGGGCATCCTGCACTCGGAGAAGAACGACTCCTGGCGACTGCCCGGCGTCACGGGGCTGCACGCCGGGGAACACGCCGAACCGGTGCGCTTCATCCAGATGTGGGTGGTCCCGGACGAGTCGGGCATCACCCCCGGCTACGAACAACTCGAGATCGACGACGAGCTGATGCGCGGCGGACTGGTGCCCGTCGCGACCGGGATCCCCGAGCACCGCGACCACGCCGCCATCCGCATCCACAACAGGTACGCCGGGCTGTCGGTCGCCCGGCTGCAGCCGGGCCGGACGGTCGTCCTACCCGATGCGCCGTACCTGCACGTGTTCGTCGCCCAGGGCACGGCCGAGCTCGAGGGCGCCGGCACCCTGCGGGAGGGTGACGCCGTGCGACTGACCGGGTCCGGCGGACAGCGGATCCACACCGACACGGCCGCGGAGATCCTCGTGTGGGAGATGCACGCGCATCTCGGCTGACCGGGGTGGGCGGGACGCCCCGGTCCCGGCCTCGGTACGGTGACCGAGCGAACCCTCGCTCCGTCCCTCCCGATCCCAGGATGCCTCCCGTGACCGTCACCGCCCCCGAAACCGATCGCCTCAACGCCTTCATGGGCATCGACACCGTGGCCGGGGAGCCCCGAACGGTGGCGTTCCGCCAACCGCTCGGCAACCGGTTTCTCGACCACCGCGGCCGCACCACCGTCGGGTCCGTCGGTGTGCTCACCGACGTCGTGCTCGGCGCCGCCCCGCACCTCGTGTGGCGGGGCCAGGGTCGCGACACCCGTTCCGTACTCACCCAACTCAGCGCGTCGACCGCGAATCCGATTTCCGCCCAGGGGAATCTGCACGGTACCGGCCGCGCCGTCCACGTGGACGAGGACACGGCACTGAGCACCGCGCAGATCCGCGACGACGCAGGCGATCTGGTGATCCAGCTGACGGGGCGGTCCATGGTCGTGAATCGTCCCGCCGTGTTCGACGCAGACTCGTTCGCGGACGCGTCCGGTCTGTCCCGGCCCACCCCCGAACCCTGGACGGATCCGGCGGAGCTCACCGACCGCCCCGGGCTCGACGTAGTCTCCGGCATCGCCGCCGGCACGGTGGCCCGCGGACCGCTCGCGGGACTACTCGGCCTGCGCCTGCAGACCGTCGAGAAGGGCCACGTCACCGCGGTGGTGCCGCCGGTGGAGTGGATGGCCAATCCCATGGGGGCGGTGCAGGGCGGGGTGCTGGTCTCCGTCGCCGACGCCGTTGCCGAACTGGCGGCCCAGACCCTCACCGCCGCCGGCCGGCAGTACCGACTGCTGAACCTGACCCTCGACTACCTGCGCTCACCCGAGGCGCCGGGTCCCGACATGCTCGTCGAGGCGAAGGTCACCCGTGCGGGCCGGCGACTCGCCTCGATCGACACGCACCTCACCGCACCGGACGGCGCGGTCCTGGTGCGGGCCCACGCGAGCGTGCACATGGGTTCGCTCTGAAGGTGTCGGCTTCCGACCGCGCTCGATCAACTCGCCGAGCGGTGGGCGGAGACGACCCTCGTCCGGCCCCCGGCTCGGACCGTCGCATCAGGGGTGGGCGCAGGTCGCCGGTCAGTGGTCGTCGTAGTGCCCGTCGTGCGCGGCGTGCCGGTGCCCGTCGTGGATGTAGTCCAGGTGATCCCCGTGCGGGACGGCCACGTGCCCGCAGCCTTCACCGTGGACGTGGTCGTGTCCTTCGTAGGCCACATGCTCGGCGGGTTCACACTCGTCGACGTGTCCGTCGTGGACTCGGTGCAGATGCCCGTCGTGCACATAGTCGACGTGGTCGCCGTGTGGCACGGCCACGTGCCCGCAGCCCTCGCCGTGGGCGTGTTCGTGGCCTGCATGTTCTCGGTGGGTGGTCATCGCCGCGCTCCTCGGACAGACGAAACCGTTTCGCGCTTCCCAGTCTCCCACCGTCATCCGTGGTTCGGAACAGAGCCGCCGGTGATCCTGCTGTTCGTGGTCGAGGCGGTCACCGGGCGCCGCGTGCACCACTGACAGGTCCCGGGTCGGCACGGGGTGCGGGCTCCTCGGCAGGCCGTCAGGTAGCCCGCCGTCAGGCCGCCTGCCGGGCGACGACGACACCCGCGGCGCCGAGGCGCGGGAACCGCATGTCCGAGATGGGGGTGACGCTCCCGAGGCGGTTGGTGACGAAGGCGATCGACAGGCCGGTTTCCGGATCGGCGAACGCGCCGGAGCCGCCGAAGCCGAAGTGGCCGATCGACTGCAGCGGTTGCTCGCGCAGGGCGACCCAGCCCGGGTGGTAGCCCAGCCGCCAGTTCGGGCGGATACCGAGCACGTAGTCGCGGCGACGGGTCTGCACCTCCAGGACCTGTTCGAGGGTCTCCTCCTTCAGCAGCCGCGCCCCGCCGAGTTCGCCGGCGTTCGCGAGGGCCCCGTACATCCGGGCCAGCGCGCGAGCGGTGAACACCCCGTTCCACCCCGGCATCACCGCGTCGTGCGCCGCGGGGCTGCGGGCCAGCTCGTCGAAGCCTTCGGCCATGCCCGCTTCGGCGACGCCGCGCAACCCGGGCAGCCGCGACAGCACGGTGCCGGTGACCGCCCACGGCGCGGGGGTCGGATTCAGCCGGGGGAACACCCGGGCGATGCGGTGCCGATCTTCCTGCGGCACGTGGAACCAGAACTCGCGCAGACCGAGTGGGCCGGCGATCTCCTGCTCGATCAGCTCGGTGAAGGACAGGCCGGTCACCCGGATGGCGATCTCGGCGACGAGGTTGCCGTAGGTGACGGCGTGATAGCCGGGGCCGGCGAGCCGGCGCGGGTCCGGCGCGGCTGCCGCGAGGGCGGCCGCCACCGCGTCGGAGTCGAGCAGCCCGAAGCGTCCCGGCACGAGGCCGCGCGCGCGGTGCAGGCCGGCGCGGTGCGACATCAGTTCCCGGACGGTGATGGATTCCTTCCCGGCGGCCCCGAATTCGGGCCAGTACGCCGCGACCGGTTCGTCGTAGTCGACCAGCCCGCGCTCGGCGAGCCGGTGCAGCACGGTGCTCGCGACGCCCTTGCCGGTGGAGAACGACAGCGCCACCGTGTCGTGGGTCCAGCGCTTGTCCCGGGACGCCCAGCCCGCCCAGATGTCGAGCACCGGTTCGCCGTGCAGGTACGCGGCCAGCGCCCCGCCGCCCTGCCGGGTGTCGCGGAACATCTTGAAGAACCGGTCGGCAACCGGCAGGAAGCGAGGGTCGACGATCATCTCCGTCCGGGGGTGCTCGCCGTCCACCCGCCTGGTCGCTCCGGTGTCGGAACTCATGGCGCCACTCCTACCGCGGCCTCCAGTTGTGACAGAGACCGCTCTGTCAGAGGTATCAACGCTTCGATGTCCGGTATTACTTCCCCACCGGCCACATATCCGAAGCCGACTCGGTCGGCATACGAGCACACCGTGACGTTGAGAGCCATCCCGTCGTACACGATCGACACGGGGTAGATCTCCTCGAGGTGGGCGCCGTTCCAGTACAGCTCGGTGCGCGGGCCGGGCACGTTGGAGATCGGGAGGTTGTAGCCGGGCCGCACCCTCGGGCCGAACGGGAGCATCGGGAGCAGAATGGTCGGCAGGATGCTCGGAGCTGCCACCAGCAGCGACGGCACCGGCCCCAGCGACGCGACGCGCTCCTTGGCCACCTGCATCGACCGGTGGATCAGGCCCAGCCGGTCGGCCGGATCGGCGAGGTCGGTGCCCAGGGTGCACACCGCGGTTCCGAACGCATTGCCCGCCGTCCCGCCGTCCTCCCGCCCGCGTACCGAGACCGGGCAGATCGCCACCAGGGAGTCACCGGGCAGTTCGTCGTGCTCGGCGAACCACGAGCGCAACGCCCCGGCCACAACGGCCGTGACGACGTCGTTGCCGGTCACCCCCGCCGCGTGCTGGATCGCGCGCAGCCGCGCCTTCGGCCAGCCGGCGGCCGCGAAGGTGCGGCCGGCTCCGAGAGGGCCGTTGAGCCGGGTGCGGGGCGCCGCGAACGGCAGCACGGTGGTGTCGGTGGTCAGGCCCTGCACCGTGGAGCGGACCTGCCCTTCGACGGTCCGACGGACCAGACCCATCCCGGAGGCGACCGTCCCGACGGCCGAGCGGGCCAGGGCGAGCGGGGTGGGAAGCCCGCCGTGCGCGGACCCGGGCCGGTCCCGCCCGCCGGTGGCGAAGAACGGGGACATCGACCGACGATCGGGGTCCGGCGACATCGACTCCTCGATCATCCGCAGGCCCGCGATCCCGTCGAGGACCGCATGGTGGACCTTGATGTAGAGCGCGTACCGGCCGTCGGGAAGGCCGTCGACGAGGTGTGCCTCCCACATCGGGCGGGAGCGGTCGAGGGGCTCGGCATGCAACGCGCCCACCAGCTGCCACAGCTCGTCCCGTCCGGCGCCCGGCGGCAGCGACGCCCGCCGCACGTGGTAGCTCAGGTCGATGTCGTCCACGTCGCGCCAGGCCCACCACCCGCCGGTGTCCACTCCCCGGTGCGCCCGGCGCCGCAGCACCGGATCCACCTCGCCGCCCCGGCCGAGGGCGTCCCGGTACGCGTCGTCGACGAACCGCGGGCCGGCATCCTCGGGCGGGTCGAGGATCAGCACCACCGCGACGTGCATGGGGTTGGCCAGCAGCTCCGCCGTCATGAGAACGGCGTCGATCGGGTCCATCAGACCCACATGTTCACCCCGCTTCCACGTGTCTGTGAGGCTTCGGTCACGGTAACTCGAGCGGGACGCGTCGCGGGCCGGGACGGCCGGTCGCGCACGCGCAGGCCCGTGCCGGGTGCGGAGAATGGGTGTAAGGATGGACGACATGACCATCGTGGAGCATTCCCGGGCTCGGCACTCGGGCATCGACCTGACCCACCTCGACGAGAGCACCCGAGCGCAGGACGATCTGTTCGAGCACGTCAACGGGCGCTGGCTCGCCGAACACGAGATCCCCGCCGACCGGGCCCTCGACGGCGCGTTCCGCACGCTGTTCGACAAGGCCGAGGTCGACGTCCGCACCCTCATCGAGGAGGCGGCCGCGTCCTCGGCCGAGCGGGGCACCGACGCGCAGCGCATCGGCGACCTGTACGCGAGCTTCCTGAACACCGAGGCCGTGGAGGCGGCGGGGCTGAGCCCGATCGCCGGCGAGCTGGCCGCCGTGGCGGACGCCGCGGACCGGGCCGAGCTCGCGGCCGTGCTCGGGCGGCTGCAACGCGTCGGGGTCGGCGGCGCCGTCGCGCACTACGTCGACACCGACGCGAAGAACTCGTCGCGCTATCTGATGCACACGACGCAGTCCGGCCTCGGCCTGCCCGACGAGTCGTACTACCGCGAGGACGGCCACGCCGAGATCCGGGCGCAGTACGTCGCGCACATCGGGCGCATGTTCGAGCTGGCGGGCATCGGGCACGACCCGCAGCGGGTCCTCGACCTCGAAACCCGGCTGGCGGCCGGGCACTGGGACGTGGTCAAGCGGCGCGACGCCGACCTGTCCTACAACCTGGTGACATTCGAGGCACTGACCTCCGCTCGGCCCGGCTTCGACTGGCGCGGCTGGATCGACGCGCTCGGCGCCACCGAGGAGCAGTGGGCCGAGATCGTGGTCCGCCAGCCGGACTTCCTCGACACGTTTGCGCGGCTGTGGGCCGACGCGCCCCTCGAGGACTGGAAGGCTTGGGCCACCTGGCGGGTCCTGCACGCCCGCGCGCCGTACCTCACCGAGGCGCTCGTCGCCGAGAACTTCGCGTTCTACGGCCGCACCCTGACCGGCGCGCAGGAGATCCGCGACCGGTGGAAGCGCGGCGTGGCGCTCGTACAGGACCTGCTCGGCGAGGCCGTCGGCAAGCTGTATGTGGAACGGCACTTCCCGGCCGAGGCCAAGGCCCGCATGCAGCACCTCGTCGCCAACCTGCAGGAGGCGTACCGGCGCAGCATCGCCGATCTGGAGTGGATGAGCCCGCAGACCCGCGAGGCGGCGCTGCGCAAGCTGGAGAAGTTCACCCCCAAGATCGGCTACCCGGACAAGTGGCGGGACTACTCGGCCGTGACGATCGACGCGGGCGATCTGGTCGGCAACTACCGCAGCGGCTACGCCGCCGAGTACGACCGCGACCTGGCCAAGCTCGGTGGGCCGGTGGACCGCGACGAGTGGTTCATGACGCCGCAGACCGTCAACGCCTACTACAACCCGGGTATGAACGAGATCGTGTTCCCTGCCGCGATCCTGCAACCGCCGTTCTTCGACCTGCACGCCGACGACGCCGCCAACTACGGCGGGATCGGCGCCGTCATCGGCCACGAGATCGGGCACGGCTTCGACGATCAGGGCGCCAAGTACGACGGCGACGGCAATCTCGAGAACTGGTGGACCGACGACGATCGCACCGAGTTCGGCAAGCGCACCGCGGCGCTGATCGCGCAGTACGACGAGTTCGAGCCGAAGGCGCTCGCCGGCCATCGCGTCAACGGCAGCTTCACCATCGGCGAGAACATCGGCGACCTCGGCGGGCTGTCCATCGCGCTGAAGGCGTACGAGATCGCACTCGACGGCGCCGAGGCGCCCGTGATCGACGGCCTCACGGGCCTGCAGCGGGTGTTCTTCGGCTGGGCGCAGGTGTGGCGGACCAAGGTCCGCGACGAGGAGGCGCTGCGCCGGCTAGCCGTGGACCCGCACTCGCCGCCGGAGTTCCGCTGCAACGGGGTGGTACGCAACATCGACGCCTTCTACGAGGCGTTCGACGTGCGTCCCGGCGATGCGCTGTATCTCGCGCAGGAGGAGCGCGTGCGGATCTGGTGAGCCGGACGCCGGTGCGCCGCGCCCCCCGACGGGGCGGCGTACCGGCGCCCGACTAGGAGCGCGAGGCCTGAGGTACCGAGATCCCGCGCGAGCCGAACCAGGCCATCGGGTCCATCTTGGCGCCGCCCGGCTGCCACACCTCGAAGTGCAGGTGCGGCCCGGTGGACTGGCCTCGGTTGCCCATCGTGGCGATCACGTCGCCCGCCCGCACCTGCTGGCCGACGGACACGAGCGACTCGTTGATGTGCCCGTAGACGCCGATGGTGCCGTCGTCCTGCTGGATGCGAACCCACAGCCCGAAGCCGGAGGCGGGACCGGATTCGATCACGGTGCCGTCGGTGACCGACTTGATCGGCGTGCCGATGGCGTTGGCGATGTCGATGCCGTTGTGCGCCGTGCCCCAGCGGGGCCCGAAGCCGGAGGTCAGCGCCCCGACGGTCGGGAAGACCGCGCTCGGGCGGCTCGCGAGTTCCCGTGCGATCCGCTCGGACTCCTGCTGGGCGAGGCGTTCGGCCTCCTGCTGGGCGAGGCGCTCCGCCTCGCGCTGGCGCTCCGCGGCCTCCGCGGCGAGGCGCGCGGCCTCCCGCTCGGCGGCGCGCTGCAGCTGGTCGACGTACCGGTCGGTGCCGGCGTCCGGAAGCTGCAGCACCTGCGGTGCCGTCGAGAGTCCGACCGTCGGCTGCTGCCGCTCGGGGGCGGCCTCGGCCCGGGGTTGGCCGGGCGCCGCCTGGGCCGCGGCGCTGCCGGCCGCGAGCACGGCGCCGACCGCCAGGGGGATGGTCAGCAACCGGCGCGCGGGCCCGGTCCGGGTCGAGCGCCGGTGGGCCCCACGCCGGGGCGCCACGGGTTCGGAAGCTTCGCTGGAGTTGTCACCATCGTGGCGGGCGTACGGGGCCAATCTGCTGTCCTCGACGTTCGAGCGGTCCGTTTAATAACGGATTGATCACGGTCGAGTCACAGATTAGCGCATAGTTCCGTCGGTGGGTAGCCGCTCCCAGCGGACCGAATGTCACAGGCGTTCCGCTCCGCGATCCAAATGTGACATTCGGCCCACTAGGAAGGGGTCGCCGGCTCGCGCACCAGCCGCTGGTACGAGACCCGCCACAACCACTCGACCGGCCCCTGCCGATATCGCCGCAGCCACCAGCTCGCCGTGACGACCAGCACCGCACACACCAGCAGGTACACCGCGACGGTGAACGGCACCCGCAGCGACGGATCAACTCTCGCCGCCAGCCCGAGGCCCCAGCCGTAGCACAGCGCAGAGGCGAGAACGTTCTGCGCGACGTAGCAGCTCAACGCGGTCCGGCCGATGCGTTCCAGCCCGGTCCCGACCACCCCCGCCCGCCGCGGCGTCACGTGGAACTGCGCGATCCAGGCGAGCAGGCCGACCGCGACGAACGGGGCCACGCCGTAGCGGGCGACCAGCACACCGGCCTCACCGCCGCACAATCCCACGACCGCGTCGACCGGGGCGGCGACCGCCCCGAGCAGCATCAGCTTCCGCCGCAGCACCCGGCTGCCCGGATCGAAGATTCCCGCCTCGTACAGCGCGGCACCGGCGAGGAACATCGCGATCGTCATCGGGATCACGAAGATCACCTCGGCCCGGAACGCGCCGACGTTCTCGGCCCGGAACACCACCAGATCCCACCAGCTGCCGGTGGCGAACACGTCGGTGGCCGGGGCGGTGGGCGCCCCGGAGTCCGGCTCGGCCGCGATCGCCGCCACCAGCGCGGTGAGCAGCAGCACGTGCGCGGCGGACGCGGCGACGGCCACCCACAGCCGCGCCCGTACCGATGCGACGACGAGACCGCACACGAGCATCGACACCAGTGCGTAACCCATGAGGATGTCGAATTCGGCGACGAGCAGGTAGTGCAGCGCGCCGTCGAGCAACAGCAGCGCGGCACGCACCCGGTACCCGCCCGGCCACGGCCGTCCCGCCCGTCGCGCCGACGCCGCCTGGATCGCCAGACCGATCCCGAACATCAAGGTCAGCAACCCCAGGAACTTGCCCTGGGCGAGTTGCATGAGGATCCGCTGGGGCCACGGCTCGGAACCGAGCGTGTTCAGGTAGCCGACGATGCCGGCCGGGTCGGTCAAGATCCAGATGTTCGTGCCGAGCGTGCCCAGGATGGCGATGCCGCGCGCGACGTCGAGCGCCACGATGCGCCCGGGCCGGGTCGTCGTCTCGGTTGCCGTCATGACTTCGACTCTGACGCGAGGCGGTCGCCGGCGCGTCGGCCATCCGACGGACCGGGTGTCCTCCCTCCGGAGGAGGCGACCTACCTGCCCGCGATCTGCCGGGCGACGAACGCGGCGTGCAACCGCGAATCCACCCCCAGCTTCGCCAGGACCCGGGAGACGTGGGTCTTGACGGTGGTGGCGCCGATGTTCAGGCGCTCGGCGATCTGCTGGTTCGCCAGGCCCTCACCGAGGCAGTCGAGCACCTCGCGTTCCCGGTCCGTGAGCAGGTCCACGCCGGTCGGCGGCGGCACCGGTTCGGCGGCACCGGCGGCCAGGCCCGCGATGACGGTGCGGGTCACCTGCGGGGACAGCACGCCGTCGCCGTGGGCCACCCGCCGGATACCGTCGGTCAGTTCCTGCGCGGAGGCCGACTTCAGCAGGAAGCCCGCGGCGCCGGCGCGCAGCGCACCCAGGACGTACTCGTCGACGTCGAAGGTCGTGAGGACGAGCACCTGGGTATCGCTCGTCTCGCGGATCCGGCGGGTGGCCTCGATGCCGTCGGTGCCCGGCATGCGGATGTCCATGAGCACCACGTCCGGCCGCAGCGCCCGCACCTGACGCACGGCGACGTCGCCGTCGGCGGCCTCGCCGACCACCTCGAGATCGGAGGTCGCGGACAGGATCATCGCCAGCCCCGCGCGGATGGCTCCGTGGTCGTCGGCGAGCAACACCCGGATCACGACGGCGCTCCCGGGCGCAGCGGCAGCGACGCCCCCACGACCCACGTCCCGTCGGACGGACCCGCCCGGAACCGGCCGCCGAGAAGCTCGGTGCGTTCCCGCATGCTCGCCAGGCCCCGGCCGCCCGACGGCGTGCGCGGCGCGGCAACCGTCCCGTCGGGGAGCGGGTTGCGCACGGTCACCTCCAACCGGTCGCCGCGCGCGTCCAGCGACAGCTCGACGGGGACGCCGGGCGCGTGCTTGGCGGCGTTGGTCAGGGCCTCCTGGACGATGCGATAGGCGGCGTGGTCGACGGCGACGGGCAGCTGCCGCCCCGGACCCGACCGACGGACGTGGACGACGGTGCCCCCGGCGTGGGCCGAGTCGACGAGCTTGCCGAGGTGGGCCAGCCGCCCGGGCGCGGTCGTCTCGCCGAGGACGGGCCGGTCCCGCAGTAGTCCGATCATCTCCCGCATCTCCTCGAGCGCGTCGACGCTGTTGCTCCGCACCGATTCGAGCACGGCGTGCAGCGCCTCCATCCGGCGGGCCGTCGGCGACGACGCATCGCGGGAGAGGCCCAGCGCGGCCTCGGACTGGATCGCGATCGCCGACAGGTGCCCGGCGACGACGTCGTGCAGATCGCGGGCCATGCGGTTGCGCTCGGCCGCCACGGCGGCCCGCCGGTCGAGTTCGGCGATCGTGGTGACGGCCTCGGCGCGGGCGCGTTCGGCGTCGGCGACGTCCTTGTGCAACCGGACCGCGCGCCCCCACCACAGCGGAGTGCCGACGAACGCGGACAGCGCAATCGCCGTGAGCACCAGCAGCTGCCAGTTCCCGGTGACGACGTAGACGACCCCGAAACAGGCCGCGGAGAGCGCGGAGGCGAGGCCGAGCAGCGCCCGTGCCTGCCGCTCGGTGCCGTAGCGGACGCTGGCGTAGAGCAGGTCGGAGTAGACGAGCCACACGGGCAGGGACGGCCCGAGCAGGAGGTCGATGCCCAGCGGCACCGCACCGAGCACGAGTGCCGCCACCGGCCGCCGCACCCGGAGCACCGCTGCGCCGCACACGGCCGCCAGCAGGCCGATACGCACGGCCGCCGGAGCCTCCACCCTGACGGGGGCGAGTTCGTACAGACCTGCGGACAGCAACAGCAGCCCGAGCAGGAACTCGGCCACCGCGATACACCAGCCCTGCGCGGTGACGGAGAGAGACGACCAACGCGGCACCCGTTCATCACAGCACAGGCGCGCGGCCGGTTCGTCCTCCCGACGGAGGACCCCGCCTCGTTCCGAAGACCGACGACACGCGTGCGGTGACCGCCGAGCATCGAGCCATGGACCTCGCTCTCCTGGGCACGCTCGCGGTGCTGGCGCTCGTGGACAGCACCAGTCTCGGCACCCTCGTCGTGCCGCTGTGGTTGCTCACCGTGCCGGGCCGGCCCCCCGTACGCCGCCTGCTGGTGTACCTGCTGTCGATCGCCGCGTTCTACTTCGTCGTCGGACTCGTGCTGATGTCCGCGGGCCGGAGCGGCGCCGCGGCGCTCGCGCGGTGGAGCGACACGACGGCGTGGCACTGGGCGCAACTCTCGGTGGGCGCGGCTCTGTTCGCGATGAGCTGGCGATTCGACTCGGGGAAGGCGCGGGTTGCGGGCCGCGGGAGCCGGCTGCGGCACTGGCGCTCCCGGGCCCTCGAGCGGCAACGGACGGCGTCCGGTGTGGCAGTGCTCGCGCTCGGTGCCGGGACCGTCGAGGTCGCCACGATGCTGCCGTACCTGGCGGCGATCGGGACGATCGTGGCGACGGGCCTGCCGGCCGCCACCGGCGCCGGCCTGCTCGCCGGGTACTGCGCGGTGATGGTGCTGCCGGCCCTGCTGCTGGTGGTGGGCCGGCTCGTCGTGCACCGGCGGATCGAGCCGCTGCTGCGACGTCTCGACGAGTTCACCGCCCGGCACGCCGACTCGGCGCTGGGATGGGTGCTGGGTATCGCCGGGTTTCTGATCGCGCGGGATGCGGCGGCGGCCCTGTTCTTCGCGGACTGAGGAGGTCTCCGGGCCGGATCTCCTGCCCGGCGGCCACCTCGCTCAGCCGTCCGCCACCTCACGCGCCGACGCGCCGCCGGAGGCCCGGACGCGGGCCCGGTCGGCCAGCACCGTGTCCAGCCAGTCGAACATCCGCTGGTCGGTGAGGCTGCGAGCGAGGGGCTGGCAGTGGAAGTTGGCACCCTCCGCCGCGGTGAACGACGCCAGTTCCTTCGCCCCGCGCAGCCGCTCGGCGAGCTGCCGGGACTGGCCGGGCCAGAACTGCTCGTCCTCGGGGTCGGTGACGAACAGCGGCGTCGTGATCGACTCGGGGAGATCGCCGAGCCGGTACTTCAGCACCTCGGTGAGGGTGTCGAAGTACGAGTCCATCCTGCGGTAGGGGCGGGCCCGGAACCGCCACGTGCGCTCGAGCCGGCCCGACAGCCGCATTCCGAAGGCCATGTCGCGATCGAACTTCTCCCGGTCGCCCTTCTCGAGCAACTCGATCATGTTCTTGGGCATGTGGGCGAGCCACGACGCGGACACGTCGACCACCCCCGGATCGGCGATTGCCGCCGCGATCCGGTGCTCGAAGGCCAGTGCGCGCGGCACCCAGTATCCGGCCTGACTGATCCCGTAGAGGGCGATGCGCGAGCCGTCGACCTCCGGGTACCGGAGGAGGAAGTCCACGATCGGCGTGATCACGGCCTCCCAGTCGTGCCGGAACGGCACGCCGCGCTCGAACAGCATGGACTGCTGGCCCGGACCGTCGAAGAACAGCACGTTGTAGCCGCGGGCGAGGGCGCCGGCCCCGGCGGCGGTCCACAGGCTGCTGATGGGCCCGTCGCTGCCGTTGTTCAGGATCAGGGTGGGGCGTGGTTCGCGGGTCTCCTCGCCGAGCGGCCGCAGCAGGTAGCCCGGCAGGAAGCCGTCCTCGTAGGGAATGTCCACCCGCTCGGCCGGGTGCGGGGTGGTCTCGACGAACCGGTCCCACGCCGCCCGGTGCTGCCGAAACGTCGGCAGCAGCGGGCCGTCGTCGGCCAGACCGTCCACGGAGTTGACTGCGGTAGCGAAATACGTTGCGGCACGCAGATATGCGCCCGCGGCACTGACGACGTGCCCGGCCTCGGCGGAGGCATCGGCGAGCCCCCGGACGCGACTGCCGAGCGCCACCCAGCCCTCGAACCACTTCTCGTGATCCTTCTCGCCGATCGGGGCGATGGTGGCGAGCACCTCCCCCACGTCCGCCGCACCGTGCACGGCCTGTCCGAGCAGGAACCGGACCTCGAAGTCGAAGTCCTCGTCGCGGTAGAAACCTGCGGTGAACGCCTGGTGCGGATGCGCAAAGAAGGATGCAGGCATGTGGGCTCCCTCGGGCGGTGGCGGGGCACACCCACCGTACGCCCGAACCGGTCGTTCGGCTCGATATCCGACTTCCGCCCGTCACAGGCGGTGCAGTTCCACCTCGTGCAGTCCGCCGTCGGCGACGGTCGCGGTCACGAAGGTGCAGAACGGTTGGCGCCGACGGTCGGTCGGTGACCCCGGGTTGAGCAGGCGCAGCCCCGTCGCCGTGGTGGTGTCCCACGGAATGTGGCTGTGCCCGAACACCAGAACGTCGGTGTCGGGATGAGCGGCCGACATCCGCCCGTCCCGGCCTGCCGAGGCTCCGGTCTCGTGGACGACGGTGAAGCGCACACCCTCCAATGTCACGCGCGCGGTCTCGGGCATCCGGCGCCGCAACTCGGCACCGTCGTTGTTGCCCCAGCACGCGACCAACCGGGCGGACCGCTCGGACAGGGCGTCGAAGAACGCAACCTCGACCCAGTCGCCGGCGTGCAGCACCACGTCGGCGTGATCGACCTCCTCCCACACCCGGGCCGGCAGGTCCCTCGCACGCGCAGGGATGTGGGTGTCGGCCAGCAGCAGCAACCTCATGCGACCAGTGTGCCGCCCGGGACGGACCACCCCGCCCGCCCGCCCGCCCCGAACGATTCTCGTCGCGCTCGGCGCCGAGGTTTCGCCCGTCCCCCACCGGGCACCCGGCCCCGGAGGACACGACGAAGGACGCCCGCGGCGGACGCCGGGCGCCACCGGGAGGAACGGCATGGCCAACGTCGCCGACGGGATAGTCGACCGGCTCCGGGCCTGGGGCGTCCACCGCGTCTTCGGCTACGCCGGAGACGGGATCGACCCGATCCTGGCCGCTCTGGATCGGGCGGCCGAGCACATCGAGCTCGTCACCGCCCGGCACGAGGAGATGGCGGCCTTCATGGCCACCGGGCACGCGAAATACACCGGGGAGGTGGGGGTGTGCCTCGCCACCCAGGGACCCGGGGCGGTGCATCTGCTCACCGGCCTCTACGACGCCAAGCTGGACGGCAAACCGGTGGTGGCGATCGTCGGACACGTGGTGACGACGGCCCAGGGCAGCGGCTACCAGCAGGAAGTCGCGCTGCCCACGCTGTTCAAGGACGTGTGCGCCCAGTACGTGCAGACCCTCGATACCCCCGAACAACTCGGCGCGGTGCTCGACAACGCCTTCCGCACCGCACGGGCGACCTCCAGCCCGACGTGTGTGATCGTCCCGCACGACGTGCAGCAGGCCGACGTCGCCGGGGAGGAGCACGCCCACGGCGTGGTCCCCAGCGCCGCGACGGTCGCGGTCCCGCGGGTGCTGCCCACCGACGCCGATCTCGACCGGGCCGCCGACCTGCTCAACGCCGGGCGACGGGTCGCGCTGCTCGTCGGCCAGGGCGCATACGGCGCGGCCCCGGAGATCGGCGAGGTCGCGGAGCTGCTCGGCGCCGGCGTCACGACGTCGCTGCTCGGCAAACCGGTGATCGACGAGTCCCGGGACTGGGCCTGCGGTGTCATGGGACACCTCGGCACGACCGCCTCTGCGGACCTGACGGCCGGATGCGACACCCTGCTGATCGTGGGCAGCAACGATCCGTGGACGGAGTTCTATCCCGCCCCGGGACAGGCACGTGCCGTGCAGATCGACATCGCCGCCCGCAACCTCGGCGCCAAGTATCCCGTCGAGGTGCCCCTCGCCGGGGACGCCCGCGAGACCCTGCGCGCCCTGCTGCCCCGGCTGCACCGGACCGCCGGACCGTGGCGCCGCGACGTCGAGCAGATGGTCCGGAACTGGCGGCGGATCGCCGCCGCACGGTGCACGGAGCCCCCGGACGGTCTCGATCCGCAGGCCGTCGTCCTCGATCCGCAGGCTGTCGTCGCAGCCCTGTCCGACCGGCTCCCGGCGGACGCCCAGGTGGCGGTGGACGTCGGATCGGTCGTGTATTGGTACGCGCGTTTCCTGCGACTGCCGCCGGGAGTGCCGGCGCACCTGTCGAGCACGCTCGCCTCGATGGGGTCCGCGATGCCGTACGGACTGGCCGCCAAGCTCGCCCATCCGGATCGTCCGGTGATCGCCCTGGCCGGGGACGGCGCCATGCAGATGAACGGCATCTCGGAGCTGATCACCCTTGCCCACCGCTGGCGAGACTGGGCCGATCCGCGCTTCGTCGTCCTCGTCCTCGACAACGGCGACCTCACCGAAGTGTCCTGGGAGCAGAGGGAAATGGAGGGCGACGCCCGCATCCCCGCCTCGCAGACCGTCCCGCCCTTCCCCTATGCCGACTACGCCCGGCTGCTCGGCCTGGAGGGCATCCGGGTCGATCGCCCCGAGGACGTCGACGGGGCGTGGCACACCGCCCTGACCGCCGACCGTCCGGTGCTGATCCAGGCGGTCGTCGATCCGGCTACCCCGCTGCTGCCGCCGCGCGCCTCTGCGGACAAGGTCGAGAAGATGCTCCAGGCCCTCGAGCGGGAAGGCGCGCACACGGCCGCACAGCGGCTGCGGCGGCAGCGCGAGCAGGAAGCCGAGAGCTGACGGCGGCGGTTCCCCGGCCCGAAGGGCCTCCACCGGGCGTCGACGGGGCCGCTTCCGGGTATACCCCCGTAACGGCAACGGAGGACAGCGCAGTGGATCGGTGTACATGAGGGCCTCGTTCGATCAACAGTTACGCGACCTCACCGGCAGGCTCCGCGGTCTCGCCGAGCTCGCGGCGAAGGCCCTGGAGCTGTCGACGCGTGCGCTGCTCGACGGCGACGTGGCCGCGGCCGAGGAGGCGCTCGATCTCGGCGAGCAGATCGACACGTTGCACACCGAGTGCAGCGAGCGGGCCGTGGCGATCCTGGCGTTGCAGCATCCGGTGGCCGGCGATCTCCGGTTCGTCTTCTCGGCGGTGCGGATGAGCAGCGACCTGGCGCGGATGGGCCAGCTCGCCCTGCACATCGCGCGGGCAGCCCGGCGGCGCACCCCCGGAGAGCTCGCCCCCGACGAGGTCCGGGACGACATCGCCCGGATGGGCGAACTCACGGCCGGCATGGCGCGCGGACTGTGTGACGTCTTCACGGAGCCGAATCTGGAGCTGGTCACCCGGGTCCGGAGCACCGACGCGGAACTCGACGCCGTCCACGCCCGTCTGCTCGGGACGCTCCGGGACCCGGCGTGGAAGCACGGCGTGACCCCCGCCGTCGACCTCGCCCTGGTGGCACGCTTCTACGAACGCTTCGGGGACCAGGCCGTGGACGTGGCCGAACGGGTCATCTTCCTCATCACCGGGCGGCGCCCCGACGGCGATCCAGCTCCACCCGAGCGGCCCTGAGAATGTGCCCGGGCCGGTCCGGGTTCACGGTCCGTTCGAGGTCGGCGACGAACTCCTCCAGGCGCTCCGTGGGCCACGATTCGAGTCCCGCGCCCGTGCGTTCGGGATAGGCGGCGTGGACGACGTCGAGAATCCGGTGTGCGAGCCGGCGCGCGTCCGCCACGCCGAGGCGGTGGGTCGTGCCGTCGACGGTGACATCCAGCCCGTCGCCGGTGTCGGTCACGGCAAAGGTCGTCATGGGTGCACCTCCTGTGCTCACCGGTCATGACGTTACTCGAGGTGAGCGCCCGTCGACCACCGATCGGCGTGGAGGGGACGACGAGTGGGTACAGGCCCTGCATGAATATTCCTGCACCCGAGAGACTTGCGATCGTCACCGGAGCCGATTCGGGAATCGGAAAAGCCACCGCCGAGGTGCTGGCCTCGGAGGGATTCGACGTAGGCATCACGTTCCACACCGACGAGGCCGGGGCCCGGAACACCCGGGACGGGATCGAGGAGCGCGGACAGCGCTGCTTCGTCGTCCACCAGGACCTGACCAGTCCGGACACCGCCGACGTCGTCGACACGCTCGCCGAGAAGCTCGGCGGCCTGGGCGTTCTGGTCAACAACGCCGGAACCGGGCACATGGACCGGATCCTCGACCTGAGCTACGACACGTGGCGGGAGGTTCTCGCGACCGACCTCGAGGGTCCGTTCCTGTGCGCTCAGCGCGCCGCCCGGCGGATGATCGCGGGCGGCCGCGGTGGCCGGATCATCAACGTCACGAGTGTGCACGAGCACATCCCCCGGCTCGGCGCCGCCGCCTACTGCAGCGCCAAGGCCGGCCTGGGCATGCTCACCAAGTGCCTCGCACTCGAGCTGGGACGGCACGGCATACTCGTCAATGCGATTGCGCCGGGCGAGATCTCGACCCCGATGACGGGCATGGACGAATCCCAGGCGTATCGTGAGGACCGCCCCGGCAACCCGGTCGGCCGGCCCGGGCACGTCAACGAGGTCGCGTCGGCCATCGCATTCCTCGCGTCGCCGCGCTCGTCGTACCTCACGGGCGGCTCGATTCCCGTCGACGGTGGACTGATGCTCATGGCGGCACACGGCCACGACATGGCCGGGGAGAGCTGGCGCGAGATCTGAGATCGCACCGACTGGATCTCGCCGGTGCCGGGCCGAGGGCACCACGAGGCCGCGTCGGCGCCTCTACGCGAGTCGCTCGATGTCCGGCAGCTGCCACGTCTTGTCGAACCACGGTGCGAGGGGGCCGTACAGCCGGAACATGGCCCACCAGCTCTTGCCGGGAACGGTCTGGATCCAGTTGTGACCGTCCTCGGGCGGTTCGGGACCGAAGTGGACGTCGACGGAGCCGTCCTCGTTCGTGGTGAAATCGCGGTCCTGGCTCGTCACCGACGGCCACTCCTGTCCGGTCTGCAGCATGGACCGGGTCTGGGTGTCGTAGGCGAGGATCGACCAGAAGTTGCCGGCCGGAACGTTCGCAGGGACGCGGAGCCGGTAGGTCCGGCCGCCGTCGAACGGGGCGCCGTCGGCGTCGACGCAGGCGACGACGTACTGGGAACCGGTGCCGATCCTCTCGACGTCCTCTGCCGGACTCACGCCGGTCACCGAGAAGTTGAACTGAGCGGCGGCGTCGAGCAGGGCGACCCCGTCCTCCTCGAACCGATGACCACCGAGGAAGAATGCGCGCCAAGTACTGCCCGGGTAGCGGTAGGCCTCCGGCTGCCGGAACCGGTAGGTGAGGGCGCGACCGGTGGCGTCACCCACCGCGGCGGCTTCGGTGAGGATCGCGCGCATGCGCTCGTCGGGGTCGAACGGCCTGCCGCGCCGGATGCCGATCGAGGCGAAGAATCCCAGGGTGAGCGGATCGGACGACTCGGGCGGCTCCGACTGCACCACCTCGTCGAGCATTTCCCACGCCCGGAAGTCGGCCGGGGGGACGCCGACCATGGGTTCGGGCGACACGTTCACGAACCGCATGGACGGCGGACGGCCCGCGAGCGCGAGGGGGTAGGCCCGGGTCTTGTCCTTGATGACCTCGACGGCGGGGTGGGGATCGCCGTGCTCGTCGAGGAAGCCCCGAACGAACAGCACCATGCCGAAGCTGTTGGTCCGCACCACGAAGTAGCCGCCGGGGACCTCACCGTCGTAGCCGGGGGGCAGCAGCAGGTAGGCGCCGCCCCGGCCCTTGTCGGGTCCGGTCAGGCCGACGTCGACCACCCAGCGTCCCCAGCTGTCGTCGATCGCGCCCAGCACGCCGGGCGGCGCCTCGATCACGAGCGGACCGTCGTGCAGGTCGATCCAGATGGCGGTGTACGACGTGCTCGTGTTAGCCGTGAGCCACACGGTGCGCGGATGCATCAGGTCTTCGAAGACGTACGCCGTCGAGTTCACCGGGCCCCATTCGAGGAGCGCGCTGCGCATCGCCGCCATGTTCAGCGCGGGCAGAGCCAGCAGGTACGCCTGCACGGCACGCTGAAAGTCCAGGTTGTCGAACAACGTCCGGACCGTCGCGTCGTCCGGGAAGCCGTCGAAGAACCGCAACGTGCCCAACCGGGTGTGAACCTCGTCGGGCGACTCGATGCCGGCCGGGATGGGGGTCGCCGTCGTATCAGTCATCGCCAGCCTCCTCGTCGCGATGCCGCCGACTCCGACGCTACGAATCACATCACCGGCTCTCTAGGGTCCAAAGCCCATAGCTCGCCCCAGCGGAAGCCGAGGACCCCGGCATCTGCCGAACCCGTCCCTGCGGTGGCCCTCTCACACAAGCTTCACACATCGGGACGGGAACCCTTCACCGACGGTGCGTTGACTCGGTGGTGAGAGAAAGGTGGTGCCGGTGATGAACACCTGGCGGAAGACAGTGGCCGCACTCGCGGCAGGGGCGACGATCGGAATCGCCGGATTCGGGACGGCCGTCGCGACAGCCCAGGAGCCGGACGAGGGCACGGGCGGTGCGCTGTCCACACAGGAGCAGTCCGACCTGGTGGTGATGCGGGAGGAGGAACGCCTGGCACGAGATCTGTACCAGCAGTTCGCGCAGAAGTGGGGGGCACAGATCTTCGAGCGCATCTCCGCCAGCGAACAGCGTCACTACGATGCCGTCGGCGCTCTGCTCGGTCGGTACGGTGTGAGCGATCCATCGGCCGGGCTCACTGCCGCAACCTACGCCGAGCCTCAGTTGCAGAGCGCCTACGACGGTTGGCTCGCCCGCGGTCTGACCTCGGTCGAGGAGGCGTACGCGGTCGGGGCCGAACTCGAGGCCGCCGACATCGCCGAACTGTCCACCGCGATCGAGGTCAGTGACGAGGACGCGATCGACCGCCTGTACGGCAAGCTGCGCACCGGTTCCGAGCACCATCTGCAGGCCTTCCGGGCAGCCCTGACCGGCGAGGAGCCGGCCGGCGGACACGGGCAGGGCCAGGGACACGGGCAGGGACCGCAGCACTCGGAGTAGCGCACGGCCGCGGAAGGCGCGGATGTGTCAGCGTCGGATCGGGTGGTCGCTTCGAGTGGGCAGCTGCAGTGTGAACCGTGATCCGTGACCGCGGCCGGGAGAGTCGGCCGACAGGTCGCCGCCGTGGGCGCGGGCGATGCCCCGGCTGATGGTCAGGCCGATGCCGGAGCCGAGATCGTGCTCGCCCCGGCGCCGGGACGGGACCCGGTAGAAGCGCTCGAAGATCCGTTCCACATCGTCCCGGTCGAGTCCCTCGCCCGTATCGGTGACGGTGACGGTGGCGACGTCTCGACCGGCGGTGATGTCGATGCTCACGCCGCCGGTCTCCGTCGCGGCGAGGGCGTTGCCGAGCAGATTGGTCAGCACCTGCGTGATCCGGTCGGCATCGGCCCACACCACGACCGGCCGGGACGGCGGGTGCACGGTCAAGGTCAGGCCGGCATCGTCGAACTGCGGGCGCAACCGGCCCGTGACCTGCACGACGAGGCCGGACAGATCGACGTCGGCCGGGTGCAGGTCCAAACGGCCCTCCTCCGCCCGGGACAGGGTGGACAGATCATCGGCGAGCCTGCGCAGCCGGCCCACCTCGGTTTCGATCTGGACCAGCTCTGCCGGTGCGAAGACACCGTCGAGGACACCCTCGGCGTAGCCGTCGATCACGGTCAACGGGGTGCGCATCTCGTGCGCCACCTCCGACAGCAGCCGGACCCGCCGGGCTTCTGTGTCGGCGAGGCGGATGGCGAGATCGTTGACATCGGTGGCGACCGCGGCAAGTTCCACCTCCGGCGGCACCGGGATGCGGTGCCGGTAGTCACCGGTGGCGATCGCCCGGGTGCCCGAGCGCACCGACCGCAGCGACCGCAGCAGGCGCCGGGACGCCAGCAGACCCAGCGCGGCGGCCGCGATCACCCCGGCAAGCACCCCGAGCAGCAACGCCGTCGTCACGGCATCGGCCACGACCTCGCGCAACGGAGAAGACCCGTTCGTGCGGTTGCGGCCGCCGCCGGGACCGGGGGCGCGTTCGTCGAACAACGCCGGCGCCGCGACCCGGACGACGGCGAAGGTGACCAGCGCTCCGACCACCGCCACCAGCAGATGGGAGACGAACAGCCGCGTCGTCAGGCTCGGCACGGGAAACCGGGAACCGCCGAGGTTCACCGGTCGGCCCCGGCCGTGGCCACGAACTTGTAGCCGACCCCGCGGACGGTCCCGATGAAGCGGGGGGCGGTGGCGTCGTCACCGAGCGCCCGGCGGATGCTGCGGATGTGCACGTCCACGACCCGTTCGTCACCGAAGAAGTCGCCGCCCCACACCTTCTCGAGCAGTTGCCGGCGCGAGTACACCCGGCCCGGCGCCCGGGCCAGGGCCAGGAGCAGGTCGAACTCGAGCGCGGACAGTTCCACGGGAGTGCTGTCGACCGTCACCTCCCGGGAGTCGGGGTCGACGGTCAGACCGGCGACGACCACGCGGGAGGTCCCACCGTCGGTGCCTCGGGCGCGGCGCAGGACGGCACGGACGCGGGCGGCGACCTCGCGAGGCGCGAACGGTTTGGTGATGTAGTCGTCGGCGCCGACCGCCAGACCCACCAGCTTGTCGACCTCCTCGGCGCGCGCGGTGACCAACACGACGTACACGTCGGAGAATCCGCGGATCCTGCGCAGCACCTCGAGACCGTCGAGGTCGGGAAGGCGGATGTCGAGCAGCACCAGGTCGGGGCGGCGGGACTGCACCGATGTCAGCGCTTGCGAGCCCGTTGCGGCTTCGATGACGTCGTAGCCGTCCGCCTCGAGGTAGCCGCGCAGGACGCGACGGATGTGGGGTTCGTCGTCGACGACGAGGACGCTGCGGGGCACAGTTTCCCCTTTCGATCCGCCGGTCCGACCGGGCGACGGGCTGCTGTGGACAGGAGGGTCCCTCGAGGTGTTCGACTGGCAGACCGAGGGTAGTCCAGCCGCGCAGCCCGCCGCGGAGGTGTCGTTGCACAGACCCGTGAACGCCCACGTCTCCGGCCCGTCCTGCGGAGCGTGCGCACATCCGCATCACCCGAGGCTGCCACCCAGGTGGACGCAGTTACTCGGAGATGGGCAGGCACATCCGGACCTCGGTACCGTGCGGGTGGTTTGGCAGGTACCGGATGCTGCCCCCGTGTCGCTCGACGATGTGCTCCGAGATGATCAGGCCGATCCCGGAACTGTCCTGCTTGGCCGAGAAGGCCCCGGAGGCCAGACGGTTTCCCGAGGCACCGTCCATCCCTCGTCCCTGGTCGAGAACGGAGACGCAGGCCCACTCACCCCGCCGGGCCGTCCGGACGGTCAGCTCCTTGACGGAAGTCGAGGGCAACACGATCTCGTCGATCGCGTTGAAGCAGAGGTTGATGACCACCTGCCCGATCAGCACGCTCTCTCCTTCCACCGGCAACGGGGAACGGGACCTGTCGATCGATATGTGCACGCCCCGCTCGGCTGCCCGCAGACGAACGAAGTACAGGCTCTCCTCGACCGTCTCGTTGAGGTCGATGGCAGCCTTGGTGCTCTCGATCCGCCGCACGTAGCGCTTCACGGAGGACACGATTTCCGCCGCCCGGCCGAGCTGCTTCTCCATCCTGTCCAACCCGTAGCTCAGCGCCTCGGGGTCGAGGGATCGGTCGGAGATGCGCGCCTTGAGGCCGCTCAGATAGTTCGTCGAGGCGGCGAGGGGCTGCCCGAGTTCGTGAGCGAGGATCATGGCCATGTCACCCATCGCGTTGTACCGGCTGAGGTACTGGAGGTTGGCCTCCTGATACGCATGCCGGCGTTCCCACTCCACGCGATCCGTCACGTCACGGATCGTCAGCACCCGGGACGTCATTCCGTCGTGCACCACGGCCTCGAGAAAGCCGGCCAGCCAAGTGGTGCTGCCGTCGCTCTTCTCGATCTCCTGCATGATGCCCACCGGCCCGGCCGCCGCGTCCAATTTGGCGACGACGGGCTCGGCGGTCAGGCGAGGCTCACACCGGCCCAGATCCTCCAGGTACACACCGGACAGTTCGTCCGGCGTTCTGCCGAAGAGCTGGGCCGCGAGCGGCGAGATGTCCTCGATGCAGTTCATCTCGTCGAGCACCACGATGCCCGCCGACGTGTGCGTCATGATGCGCTGTAGGGACTGCGACACCCAGCTGAGCTCCTCCTGGAGCTCCACCTCTTCGGCGATGTTGCGGAACTCGACCATCACGACCTGCCCGTCCTGGAAGGTCAGGAGCGAGGCGACCGCGTCTGCCAGGAAGTCCTGACCGTCCTTGGTCCGGTACTTCCACTGTCTGCGGCTCGAGCCGTGTACGACCGCGTCCTGCAACCACGCCACCCCGACCGAGCGCCGGTACTGACGCTCCTGGCTGCTCATGTGGTGGGCCTTCAACGGTCGCAGTTCGTCGAGGGTGAAACCGAACATCCGGCACGCGGCGGGGTTGGCCCAGAGGATGTTCTTGGACGCGGCCTCGTGGATGAGGATCCCTGTTTCCGTCTTCTCCACCATCTCCTGGAAGTCGCGGCCTGTCGGGAACATCGATCCTCACCTCCGGGTGCCGTGACGGTTCATTGTCGACCCACGAGCGGCGGATCGACCATAGGGGAATGCTTTATGACCGGCGGAGGAAATCCCGATACCGCCTCGTCCGAACCTTTCCTAGCGTTTTCCTCAGCGCGACACGACGAGGTGGATGGAGACGACGATGGCGATCCGGAGCACGATCAAACCAGTGCAGGCGGCAGCGGTGGGCCCTGCACGGGAGAAGGCCTTCGAGGACGCCCTCGCCGTGCTGCTGGACCGGCGCGACGAGTTCAACCGGCAACGATTCGTGCCGAAGGACTTCATCGCGCTCTTGAAGCAGGCCGGACTCTACCGCGCGTCGACCCCGGCACGGTTCGGCGGAGAACCGATGGCCCCCTCCTCCTTCATGAGGCAGATCGAGCGGATTTCCGCGGTGGATCCGGCCACCGGGTGGGTGGCAAGCTTCGGATCCTCGCTCGTGTACTTCGCGGCCCTGCCGGTCGAAACCCAGGAGACGATCTACTCCGACGGCCCGGACGTCGCCTATGCCGGCGGGTTGTTCCCCATGCAGAAGGCCGAGAAGGTGGACGGCGGCTACCTGTGCAGCGGGCTCTGGCAGTTCGCCAGCGGATGCCTGGGCGCCGACATCCTCGGCATCGGTCTCGCCGGAGGCCCGGAAACGAACGGCAAGCCACTGACCGCCCTCGTCGACCCTGCCGACGTGGAGATCGTGGAGAACTGGGATGTCGCCGGAATGAAGGCGACGGGGTCACACGCAGTGAAGGCCGACAGGCTCTTCGTCCCCGAGGAGATGACGTTCGTCCGCGGTGGCGCTCCCCTGATCGACGAGCCGCTCACACGGTATCCGTCGCTCGCCTATGCCGCCCAGGTGCTGGCGGTGGTGACTCTCGGCGCCGCCCGCGGCGCGCTGGATTACGTCCACGAGGTCGGAGCGGTCCGATCCAGCATCACCGGCGGTGACAGCAAGGGAAACCGGCCCGCCTACAAGACCGGCCTGGCCCGCGCCGAGGCCGATCTCCGCTCCGCTCGGGCCTTCTTCTACGAGATCACCGACGAGGTGTGGGACCTGGCGGTCCGCGGCGACGAGATCACCGACGAGTACACGGCCCTGCTCCGCCTGGGAGCAACCCAGGCCGCCCACGTCGGCCGCAACGTCGTGCTCGCCGCGTTCGACCTGGCCGGCACCGGGGCGATCTACGAGAGCCACCCGCTGCAGCGCTACCTTCGGGACGCTCTCGTCCCGGCTCAGCACGCCATGCTTCAGACCAACACCTTCGAGGCGGCCGGAGCCGTTCTCCTCGGCCTGGAACCCGGGATCCCCAGTTTCCCCTGACCGGGGCGGGATCTTCGAGACCAGCGCCTGCCTTCCCAGCGAAAGGACGCCCCATGACCGCCGAACCGTTGCGCACCCTGTTCTGCATCGGCAACAACCAGAACTTCTTCGACCTGCCGAAGGCGGAGATCGGCCCGGTGTGGGTCGGCATCTCCACCATGCTCTCGAATCTCGCGAACATGGACGGCATCCATGTCATCGGCACGTTCGACGACGACGCCCACATGGTGGGCCCGTCCGACGGCTGGCCCTGGACCTGCTACGTCCTGGCCGACGTGAAGGACCAGGAAACCGTGCGGGCCGCGTGCAACCTGTTGCGGACGACGATGATCGGCGAGTACGCCCTCTGGAAGTACTTCAAGATCGAGGCCCGCATGGGCCGAGAGCTGACGATCCGCGCCGACGTCGAGGTCTGATCCGTGACCGACACGGAGCACCGCCTCGAGGTGGTCGAGGCGAAGGAGGCCGTCCGCGACTGTCTCGCCCGCTATCTGGACCTGTGTGACGTGCCCGGCCCGCTGCAGAGCCCGGATCAGCTCGGCGTCCTGTTCACCGACGACGCGACCTGGGAAGGACTGGGTCCGGAGTACGCCGGCAAATTCGGAATCGCCAGGGGCCGAGACGAAATCGTGGCCCTCGTGTCCCGGTACCTGCCGCCGGCCGACCACTTCCTCCGCAACGTGCATCTCCTCGGGAGCGAGCAGATCCGTCTCGACGGCAACCGTGCGAGCGGGCAGTGGATCATGCAGCAACTGTCGCTCTATGCGACGGGAACGGCCGAGATTCTCTGCGCCCGGCTCGCGATCGACTTCGACCTGGGCCGGACCGGGGGACGTACGGCGGCTCGCATGAGCCGGTTCTGCACCCGCCGGATGTTCGCCGCGCCGCTGCCCGCCGAGGCGATGTTCCAACGGATCTGATGCATCCCGGTGATGCCCGCCCTTGCACTTCACGAACGAAGGAATCACATGACGACGACAGAAGAACCCACCGCACGCACCTACGCGGACCTCGTCGCGAACGACCGGGTCGCGGGCCGGCTGTACACCGATCCGGACATCTTCCAGGAGGAGATGAAGAAGATCTTCTACAAGACCTGGGTGTGGGTGGCACACGAGAGCGAGATCCCGGAGGCGGGCTCGTTCAAGACCACCCAGGTCGGAGACCAGCCGGTCATCGTGACCCGGGATCGCAAGGGCAACTTCAACACCCTGCTGAACCGATGCCGGCATCGCGGGGCGACGGTGTGCGACCAGCGCAGCGGCAAGGCCAACGGCTTCACGTGCCCGTACCACAACTGGTCCTACGCACTCGACGGACGTCTTCGCGGCATCCCCTACCCGGACGGTTACGAGGGCGTCGTGGACAAGAAGGACTTCCCGCTCCAGACGCTGCGCACCGAGAGCTACCTGGGGATGATCTGGGCAACCTTCGACCAGGACGCCGAGCCGCTCGAGGACTTCCTCGGCGACGCCAAGATCTGGATGGAACGCTTCTTCAAGCAGAGCAACGGATTTCCGACCAAGGTGCTCGGCGTTCACAAGTTCCGGTTCAAGGGGAACTGGAAGATCCAGCTCGAGAACACCACGGACGGGTACCACTTCCCGATGGTGCACAAGTCGTGGATGGCCTCCGTCGACGCCGAGACGGCGGACATGATGTCATTCATGGACGACCCCGCGGCCGAGACCCACGCCCTCGGCAACGGGCACAGCGTCGCGATCATGGCCGCGGCCCACGCGGATCTCGATGTGGACGACGGAACGGAGGAGATCCAGCCCCGCTTCCAGCATCTGGTCGACGAACTCGCCGCCGCGGGAGAAAGCCCCGAACGGATCCGTCGCTATATGCGTTCCATGCACGGTTGCGGGTTCAACCTCAACACCTTCCCGAACGTCGCGATGTCGTCGTCGTTCTTCCGGGTCCTGATCCCTCTCTCCGTCGACGAGACCGAGATCTGGCACATGGCCCTCGGCATGGACGGCGGGCCCGAGAGCGTCAACCGCGAGCGACTGAGGATCCACGAGCACTTCCAGGGGCCGTTCGGTTTCGGTAGCCCCGACGACGCCGAGGGTTGGATCCGGGTGCAGATCGGGGCCGGCGGCAATCCGAACATGCCGATCCTCGTCAACCGCGGCGAGGGACGCGAGTACACGACCGAAGAAGGTTGGCCCACCTCTCATGTCACCGACGAGACGGGGATGCGGGAAGCCTACGCGATGTGGAAGAAGATGATGAGCAATGACTGAGGTCGTACCGATGCCGACCCTGACGGACTCCCGTACCCTCCGGGCGATCGAGCTCGTCTGGAAGGAAGCTCAGGTCCTCGATGCCAAGGACTATCGAGCCTGGGAGCAGATGTACACGGACGACGCATATTACGTGATTCCCATCGATCCGGACACCGACGACTTCGCCGCGGGCCTGAACATGGTCTACGACGACAAGCGCATGCGGCACCTGCGCGTCGAGCGGATGATGCAGGGCTACTCGCCCTCCGCGGTGGCCGCGGCCCGGACCGTGCGGATCGTCTCGCGGTTCACCGTGGAGGAAATCACCGAAACCTCGGTCACTCTCCGATCGGCCCAGATCCTCAATGCGTTCAAGCGCAACGAATTCACGACGCTCGGCGCCGAGCTGACCCACCGGATCGTTCTCGGAGCGGACGGGGACAGAATCTCACTCAAGGTCGTGCGGCTCATCGACAGCGAGGACGCGGTCAGCGCCTCGGGTTACCTGCTGTAGGGGGCCGATGTGATCTCTCAGTCCACCGGCACCGGGCCGGGTATCGCCGTTGTCACCGGCGCGGCCGGAGGTATGGGTGCCGCCATTGCCCGGAAACTCCACGCCGACGGTAGAAGGGTTCTGCTCGCCGACATCGACACGGCCGGTGTCGAAGCCCTCGCGGCGGAGTTGTCCCCCGACGGATCGACCGCACGCGGTCTCGAGCTCGACGTCAGTCGCAAGGTCGGATTCGAGGAGGCCCTGGCGACATGCCGGCAGATCTGGGGCATCCCCACGATCGTCGTCAACAATGCTGCCGTCACGCAGGCAGCGGAGCTGATGAACCTGGCGGAGGCGGACTTCACGAGTGTGCTCACGACGAACGTGAACAGCATCTTCTTCGGTTGCCAGGTGTTCGGCGCGGCCATGGCCGACCAGGGCTTCGGACGGATCGTCAACATGGCCTCACTTGCCGGCCAGAACGGAGGGACGGCAACCGGTGGCCACTACGCGGCCTCCAAGGGAGCGATCCTGACCACCACCAAGGTCTTCGCGCGCGAGCTGGCCGGCCGGGGAGTGACCGTGAACGCGATCTCTCCCGGGCCGCACGACCTCCCGGTCGTGCGGGCCACGGTGCCCCCGGACAGGCTCGCGGGCATCGTCGCCGGGATTCCGGTGGGCCGCTTGGGAAGTCCGTCGTTCGTGGCGGACATGGTCGGGCTGCTCACCTCGGACGACGGCTACTTCGTCACAGGTGCCTGCTGGGACGTCAACGGCGGGCTGTACCTCCGCTGAGCGGGGTCCTCCCGTCCGGGAGGGCCCCGGTCGGCGTTTTCCGTCCGGAGAAATTCACGAGGAGAACGGACATGGCACTCATCGACGTCACCGTCGCCGAGATCATTCAGGAATCACCCACCGTCAGATCGTTCAGGCTGGCGAAGCCCGACGGATCGCCACTGGGTACGTATCTGCCGGGCGCGCACATCGATGTCGTCGGACCCACGTCGATCACCCGCCAGTACTCGCTGTTCAGCACGCCCGATGCGCAGGATTCGTTCGCCTTCGCGGTGAAGCGCGAGGAGAACTCCCGCGGCGGCTCGGCCGCCCTCCACGAAGTGGGGGTGGGCGACGTTCTCCGGATCAGCTCCCCGCGGAACCTGCTGAGCATCGCGACGGACGCCACGCACCACGTCCTGGTCGCCGCCGGCATCGGCATCACCCCGATGCTGAGCCTGGCGCGCTACATGGACGTCCACGGCATCAGCTTCGAACTGCACTACTTCGCGCGCAGCGAGAAGGAAGCCGCCTTCCTTCCGCTGCTGCGTGACCGCTGCCCGGAGAAGCTCCGTGCCCATCTGGGGGTGGCCCGGCAGGACCAGGACGAGATCCTCGGAACCACCTTTGCGGGAATGGATCCCGGCGCCCACGTCTACACGTGCGGACCCGACGGGTTCATGACCAAGGTCGTTGCGCTCGCCGGCCGGCACGTCCCGGCCGGGTCGATCCATCTCGAGAACTTCCACGCGGCGGAACAGCCGGACGCCTCCGAGAACTCCGCGTTCGAGGTGGAACTGGAGGGGGAGACCTATCAGGTCCCGGCCGACCGGAGCATCGTCGAGGTGCTTCAGGAGAACGGCTGCGACGTGGACACGTCCTGCCAGGAGGGCATCTGCGGTACCTGCATCATGCAGGTGCTGGCAGGGACTCCGATCCACCGGGACAACGTTCTCACGCAGTCCGAGAAGGAATCCGGCGAGATCATGGCAGTCTGCGTGTCCCGGGCAGCGGGCGAGCGCCTGGTGCTGGACTACTACTGATCCTCGACTACTGATCCTCGACCGGCACGTCCACCCCGTACCGAAGGACGTCCCGCACGAGGGTGCTGATGCTGTCGGCGTCCGTCTTGCTCTTGATGCGAGCACGATGGACGTCGACGGTCTTCACGCTCATGCCGAGTTTCCGGGCGATGTTCTGGCTGGGTAGGCCTTCGACCACCAGGGCCAGGATCTGACGCTCGCGCGGCGTGAGGGACGAGACCTTGTTCCGGACGGATTCCCGCACGACATGGTCGGTGAAGCGGAGCCGGGCCTTCTCCACCCCGGCCTGCACGGCGTCCAGCAGCCGTTGCGGATCGTAGGGCTTCTCGAGGAAGTCCAGCGCCCCCGCCTTCAGGGTGGAGACGGACATCCGGATGTCGCCGTGGGCGGAGACGAAGATGATCGCCACGTGCGGCGCGAACTCGTTGAGCTTCTCCTGCAACCGTGTCCCACTCATGCGGGGCATGCGCACGTCGAGGACGATGCAGGCCGGCCGGCTCCCGTCGTAGGCGTTCAGGAACTGCTCACCGCTGTGGCAGATCACCGGTCTGATCCCGATGCTCTCCAGCAACCAGTCGACGGATTCGCACAGTTCGAGATCGTCGTCGACCACGTACACCGTCGTCTCGGCTCGGAGGTCGTCCGCACTCTCCGCCATGGCTCTTCACCTCCGGATTCGGGAGCCAGGGCGTATCCCTGGCTCCCGACATTGTCCCCGTCCGCCGCGCGGGCGGAACCACCTGCTCAGGCGACGTCCGCCGCGGCGTCGTCCCAGCCGGCATCCGCGGTCCAGTAGTTCATTCCCGCCGCGCTCACCTGGTGCCGCCAGGCGGTGGTCCGTCGCAGGAGTGGTTCTTCCCTGCGGACCGACTCGTCGGCCGCCTCGGGGCCGTCGGCCTCCACCGTCCAGTGGACCCAGTTGACCTCACGGCCGTACTCGTCGTGGACGAACAGATCGACGTGGTGCCAGCCGCGGTCGAACGTGTCCTCGTAGCAGGTGAGGAACATCCTGTGGTGGTTGGTGGGGCGGGGTTCGAGCATGGCTGATCCTTTCACCGAGCCGAGCGAGTAATGTCACCGAGCCGAGCGAGTAATGTCACCGAGCCGAGCGAGCGGGCGGCTCAGACGGCAATCACGGGCAGTTCACGTAGGAGGGCCTCGAGCTTCTCGCCCACGTCGAGCAGCCGGTCCTCGTGCCCCGGCAGCCCGACGATCTGCAGGCCCAGCGGCAGTCCCGCGGGGGTGCGGGCACCCGGCACGACCACGACCGGTAGACCCAGCAGCTGCCACGGCCGGCTGAGGATCGGCGACCCGGTCGCGGACAGGCCGAACGGGGCCGGACCCAGCGCTGCAGGACCGACGATGATCGGAGCGGAGTCCAGAATCTCGTCCAGCAGTTCACGAGAACGGTCCCGACGGGTCAGGGCCGCGGAATACTCGGCCCCGGGGGTCCTGCGACCGTTCTCCAGGAGGTCTCGGATCGGCGCGCTCAGTGCCTGCGCATGTTCGTCGAACTCGTGTGCCCGTGCCCGGGCGGCTTCGTACGACATGACGGTGACGTGGTCCTCGGCCAAGGTCTGAACATGATCGTCCCAGTCGAGCGGTTCGGCCTTCACTCCGATCTCTTCCAGCAGGGCGGGCACATGTTCCAGCAACGCCGCCATGGGCGGCTCCAGAGGGTGGAGAGCACCGGCGTTCCAGACCAGGCCCCGAGCAACCGGCTCCGGAGCCCGGGCATCGGAGCGCTCGCGACCGGTGAATGCGTTGTGCACGAAGCGAAGATCGGCCACGGACCGGGTGAGCAGGCCCAGCGAGTCCAGTGACTCGCTCAGACCGGTGATGCCGGACATGTCCGTGGTGCCGTGGGCGAGGACCATGCCGGCGGCTCCGCAGTACGAGGCCGGCCGGGTCAGCGAACCCGCCGTCTGGGTGCCGAGCGCGAGGGGCACGGTCCCCGCCGCGACGGCCGCAGCCGATCCACTGGAGGACCCGCCGGGGGTGTGATCGAGGGCGTGGGGATTGCGGGTGGGGCCGGGGGTGAAGTAGCCGAACTCGGTCGTCACGGTCTTGCCCTGGACGATCGCACCGAGGGAACGCAGACGAGTCACGCAGGCAGCATCGGTGCCGACGGCATCCGGGGAGGTGACTGCGGAGCCGGCACGCGTGGGCATCCCGGCTACGTCGATGAGGTCCTTGACTCCGGCGGACACACCGGCCAGAGGCGCAGAGCCAGGGTCCCGGTCGACGGCACGAGCCTCTGCCGCAATCGTCGACGACAGGCACACCCAGGCGTCGAGTTCCGGTTCGCGCAGCTCGATCGCTCGTCTGACCTGCGTGGCGAGGTCCTCGGCCGGCACCGACCCGGTCCGGACCACCCCGACCTGCTCCCGCAGAGACAGCTCCGACGCGCGCGTGCTCATACTCCTCCTCCGGTCTCGACTCCTCCATTCTGGGCGAACAAGCCGAGGGCCGACAGTAAAGGTTTCCCTCCTACCGCAGTAAGGACGCATGGAAATAGCTTCTGAACCACTGTCGACCCGCTGGCGGATTCCGCATCCGCAGCTCGCTAGGAAAGGTGGCTGCTCATGGCTTCGACCGTGGCGCCCGAAGTCTCTGTCTCCCCGGAACCCGGGGAGAAGAGGATCGACTTCCACAGGATGAACCGCAAGGCGTGGATAATCACGGCTCTGCTCGTCCTCTTCCAGATCGTGGCCTTCGCCGACAAGGCCGTACTCGGCCTGGTGGCCTCGAAGGCCATGCCCGATCTCGGAATCTCCGCCGTGCAGTTCGGTTTCATCGGCAGCGCGTTCTTCTTCCTCTACGCGGTGGTCTCCGTGGTCACGGGTTTCCTCGCCGCCAGGTTCTCGGTCAAGTGGATCATCCTCACCATGGGCGTCGTCTGGGCGGTCATGCAGTTCCCGATGCTCCTCGGTGGCGGTGCCGCGGTGCTGCTGGTGACCCGCATCGTCCTGGGCGGCGCGGAAGGTCCCGCCACGGCGATGTCCCTCACCGCGGCCCATTCGTGGTTCGAACCGCGCCGTCGCGCCCTGCCGTCCAACCTGGTGGCCGCCGGCTCGACGCTGGGCCCGGTCATCGCCGCGCCTGCCCTCGCCTGGGTCATCGTCGCCTGGGGATGGCGCTGGGCCTTCGGCGTCCTCGGCATCGTCGGGCTCGTGTGGGTCGTCGCCTGGCTCCTGATCGCCGGTGACGGACCGTTTGCCGGGCACGGCAAGCAGAACCCCGCCGCCGCCCGCACCGCCGATCGGAAGCCGGCCGATGCCGCCGACGAGGTGGCCACGAACGATGTGGACGAACAGAAGCCTGTCGTCGTATGGCGTGCCCTGCTCAGCATGACCTTCCTCGCCGCGGTGATCGGCGGCGCCTCGAACTTCTGGGTCCAGGGGTTCGTCACGACATGGTTGCCCCAGTACCTCGGCACCGTCGTCGGCCTGTCGCTTCCTCAGGTCGGCACCGTCACCACCTTTCCCTGGATCCTCGGAGCCGCCGTGTTGCTGCTGCTCGGTTTCCTCGGCCACCGGTTGATGAAGCGCGGCCACAACGCGCATCGCGCGATCGCTGTCCCGTTCGGCATCGCGGCTCTGGTGGCCGGAGTCTGCTTCATCCTGGTCCAGGCGACCTCCGGTGTGCTGGCCGTCGCCCTCCTGTGCCTCGCCGCGGGCTGCAGCCTCGCGTACCCGATGACCGCCTCTGCGATCGCCTATGCGGTCGGCGCCAAGCAGCGACCGATTCTCATGGCCACGCTCGGCGGCGTGGCGTCGATCGGTGCCATCGTCTCCCCCACGCTCGTGGGCTGGCTGATGGCCCGCGCCGGTTACGTCTCTCCCGCTGCAGGAAGCGAACTGACCACCGAAATGGCGACGAACATGGCGATCGGTGTGCACCAGGCATTCACCATCACCGGCATCATCCTTCTCGTCGGCGGTCTCCTCTGCATCCTCTTCCTGCGGCCCGAGAGCCTCGGCCGGAAACTGCAGTCCAAGTACGTCAAGCACTGAACCCGGCATCTCGATGCATGCCGGCACCATCCCACCGTCCCCGAGATCAGGAGGACCTCCATGACAGGTTTCGCGACCCCGGTCGACCAGGGGCTCTTCCGGGAAGTGATGGGGCACTACCCGACCGGTGTGGCTGTCGTGACCGGCCGCGCGGACGACGGGGAACTGCTCGCCCTGGTGGTCGGAACCTTCGGTTCGGTGTCTCTCGATCCGCCCCTCGTCTCCTTCATGCCGATGAAGACGTCGAGGACGTTCGCCAAGATGCGGGAGTGTACTTCGCTGTGCGTCAACATCGTCGGCGGCGAGCAGGAGGAACTGGTCGCCAGCGTTGCACGACGCTGGGAGAACAAGTTCGACGGGATCGACTGGTTCCCGTCCCCGTCGGGGGACCCCGTACTGGCGGAATCGGTGGCGTGGATCGACACCCGCATCACCGACACGGTGGAGGCGGGCGACCATTGGATCGTCCTGTGCGCTGTGGCGGACATGGCCGTCACCAACCCGGTGGCCCCGCTGATCTTCTTTCAGGGCGGTTACGGAAGTTTCGTCGGCACGTCGCTGATGGCCCGGATGGAGCACCGGATTCTGTCGGCGATTCAGGATGCGGACTGCGCGCGGCCGGCCGTGAGGGACCTCGCGAACGAAATAGGTTGCGAAGTCACGCTCTACACGGCCGTCGGCCATGACGAGATGGCGACCGTTCTCTCCGCGTCGGCTCCCGGAATCGACCCGGAGAACGGACTGGCGCAGCGAGTTCCGATCGTGCCACCCATCGGCGATTCACTCGTCTTCGATCTGCCTCCCGAGGATCAGGAGCGGTGGATCGCCAAGGCTCGCGGCGTCGAGGAGTCCGGCAGACAGCTCTACCGGGACCGTCTCGACTTCGTCCGCGAACACGGGTTCCTGCTGTCGTTCCTGCCCCGGGAGGGCGGTGCCGCATACGAGGAGATGCGCGCCGCCACCCGCCGGTACGAGAGCGGAAGGCTGACACCGGCACAGGAACGGAGCATCCGGGAATGCGTCGTAAGGTCGACGGTCGACTACCGGTTGCACGACCTCGACGGTGCGGAAACGTACGACCTCGGTTCGGTCGTACTACCGGTTCGCGACCGAAAAGGTGACTACACGCTCACGCTGCGATTGGCGCAACTTCCTCGCCGGGTGTCCGGGACGCGGGTACGAGAGTGGATCGCTCGGGCCAAGGCGGTCGTCGGCGTCCTCGAGAGCGGTACCGATTTCGACCGGTAACCCGTTCCCGCGGAACGCGGTACACCGCGACATCCGGTGCCATGAGGGGTACCGGTCGGTCTTCGCCAGCTTGCATGTCGACCGGGTCGGTCACGGCTCGCCGGGCCGTGGGACGTGCGCCTGCCCCGTGCGTGTGTTCCACGGCTCCCGGATCCTGGCTGTGCGCGTCAGGCCGAGGGCGCTACCCGCACAGCCGCCGATCAAACTCGAGACGCTCCCCCGGCAGTGCGACGATCCCGTCCGCCGGATCGAGGCACGCGTGCGTCCGAGACGATTCCGCCTCCTCGGTTTTACCCGCCGCAGAATCGGTAACCCTGTGCCCATGGCGCACCCACCGAACGTGCTTCCGTGGCAGATCCACGGCTCGTGGACGCCCTCACACGTTCAGGGGTCCCAGGACCCGTTGCCGTCCCTCCTCGACGGCGGGCCGTGGGCGCGGGGCTGCTGCGGGCGGTACGCGCTGATCGACGAGGTGACGAGCGCGGCAACCCGCAGGAGGGAAGGGCCATGAAGATTGCGATGGTGTCCGAGCACGCACGCCTCCTCGCGGCCCCGAGCGACGCAGACTCCGGCGGCCGGGACGTGCACGTCGCCGAACTGTCGGCGGCGCTGGTACGGGCGGGACACGACGTCACCGTCTACACCCGTCGCGACGACCCCGATCTTCCCGAACGAGCCCGGACCGAGGAGGGGTACGAGGTGGTCCACGTCCCCGCCGGGCCACCCACCCGCCTGCCGGCGGACGAGCTCCTCCCGCGGATGGGCGAGTTCGGCACCTTCCTCGAACGCGCATGGACGAAGGACCGGCCCGACGTCGCCCACGCCCACTTCTGGATGTCGGGCATCGCGACCCAGCTCGCCGCCCGCAACGCCCGGGTGCCCACGGTGCAGACCTTCCACACCCTGGGCGTGGTCGAGCGCCGGCACCAGGGCAGCGCGGACGCCGGCTCGTCGAGCCGGATCCGCGTCGAGCGGCTCCTGGCCCTGGGCGCGAGCCGGGTGGCCGCCACCTGCTCGGAAGAGGTGTTCGAGCTCGCCACACTGGGTCTGCCCCGCACCCGCACGTCCGTCGTGCCCTGCGGCGTGAACCTCGAGCTCTTCACGCCCACCGGCCCCGGGGATCGGGCGCGCGGGGCCGGGCACCGCATCGTCACCGTGGGCCCGCTCGTGCCGCGCATGGGCTTCGACGTCGCGATCCGGGCCCTGGCCCTGCTCCCCGACACGGAACTGGTGATCGCCGGCGGACCGGTGGACGGCGACCTCGCCGACGATGCCGAGGCCGCCCGCCTGCGCGCCGTCGCCGAACAGCACGGTGTGCGGGACCGGGTGCGGATGACCGGGCCCGTGCCCCGGAAGGACATGCCCGCGCTGCTGCGGTCGGCGGACGTGGTGGTGTGCACTCCCTGGTACGAACCGCTCGGCATCGTGCCGCTGGAGGCGATGGCCTGCGGGCGGCCCGTCGTCGCGACCGCCGTCGGCGGCCTGCTCGACACGGTCGTCGACGGGGTGACGGGCACGCTGGTGCCCCCGCACGCATCCGAGGCCGTCGCTGCGGCCCTGCACGGCCTGCTCACCGACGACGTCCAGCGCACCGCCTTCGGTCTCGCCGGCCACGACCGGGCGAGTACCCGCTACTCGTGGGACCGGTCCGCCGCCGACGCCGCGCGCACCTATGAGCGGTGCGTGCCGGAACCGCGGCAGGCGGTGCGGTCCACGCGCTCCGGAGCGCGCTGAAGGAACTCCCGGGATCTTCACGGAAATTTCACAGATTCGGCCGCCGGGCACAGGGCCGAGACGTTACTGTTGCGAACAAGGTTGAGAAGCAGCCGGTTCTCGTCTCGTGGAGGCGATTGCTGCGCTCCCCTGTCCCCCGACCGGGCGCTGCTCCAGCAGTCGGAATCATCGGAGGAACAGCCATGGTCTATCTGCGCTCCATCCTGGACGCACCGCACCGGTATTCGTCGTCGCTGCTCGACACCGCGCTGTTCGACGACTTCTCCGGCGACGGGACCCGGGTCTGCATCGACGTCGACGAACCGCCGGGCGGTCCCGTCGTGGTGCAGGTGTCAGGGAGCGTCGACGAGGGCGCCGCGCCGGTGCTGCACTCGTTCCTGCGCGAGGCCGTCGTGCGGGGTCGAGGCGTGGTACTGGACCTGTTGCAGGTCACCGCCGTCGAGTGCGACACCGCGGCACTGCTCGAGCGGGCCGAGTCGCTGCTCCGCGAGCGGGGCGCGAACATCACCGTCGCCGGCGGTGCGGCGGTGCGGCGCGCGGTACGGGACGCGGGATTCGAGGACCGGATCGCGTGCTTCGACACCTTCGGTCCGGCATTCGAGGCGGCACACCGCGGGTGCGACCTCCGGACCGCGGCACGGCGGGTGCAGCCGTGACCGCCAATGTCGTCCTGCTGCTGTTCGTGCTGGCAGCAGGCATCGGTGGCACCGCAGCGTTGCAGGGGGCGCTGCGGCGCCGCCGCTGACTTCACACCTTCCGGACGGCCGTGTGCGGTGCGTCGTGCGCGGGCGTGTGCTGTCCGCGCCGAGGCCGTTGGCCGATCGCCCGCCCGTTGATAGTGTTCTGCGTCACCTACCTCGGTCGCCGAGACCTCGGGGAACGGAGAAGCGCGATGCACGACGAGCACGTCGACGTTCTGATCGTCGGCGCCGGACTCTCCGGGATCGGCGCGGCCTGCCATCTGCAGGACGAATGCCCGGACAAGAGCTACACCGTCCTCGAGGCGCGCGACGCCATCGGAGGCACCTGGGACCTGTTCCGCTACCCGGGCATCCGCTCCGACTCCGACATGTTCACCCTGGGGTACTCGTTCCAGCCCTGGACCGAACCAGAAACCTTCGCCGACGGCCCGTCCATCCGCGACTACGTCCGTCGCACCGCGCGGACCCGCGGCATCGACGAGAAGGTCCGGTTCCACCATCGTGTGGTCCGCGCCGAGTGGTCCACGCCCGAGGCCCGCTGGACCGTGACGGCCGAGCGCACCGACACCGGCGAGCGCATTCGTCTCACGTGCGGCTTCCTGTTCGTCAACTCGGGCTACTACCGCTACGACGAGGGATTCACCCCCGAACTGCCCGGCGTCGAACGGTTCACCGGCACGCTCGTGCATCCGCAGCACTGGCCCGAGGACCTGGACTGCGCCGGCAAGCGCGTTGTCGTCATCGGCAGCGGCGCCACCGCGGTGACCCTCGTCCCGGCGCTCGCGGAGTCGGCCGCACACGTGACGATGCTGCAGCGCTCCCCGAGCTACGTCATGTCACGGCCTTCGATCGACCCCGTCGCCGGTGCGCTGCTCGGCCGGGTGCCGTCGAAGATCGCCTATCCGATCGTCCGCTGGGCCAACGTGCTGGGCAGCATGGCCTTCTTCCAGTTGAGCCGGCGCCGGCCGGCTCTGGTCAAGAGGCTGCTGCGCAAGGGCGTGCTGAGCCACCTGCCCGCGGACTACGAGGTGGATGTCCATTTCCGGCCGCGGTACGACCCGTGGGACCAGCGGGTGTGTTTCGTTCCCGACGGCGACCTGTTCAAGGCCCTGCGCGAGGGCCGGGCGACGGTCGTGACCGACACGATCGGCACGTTCACGGAGAACGGAATCCGGCTCGCCTCGGGGCAGGAACTCGAGGCCGACGTGGTCGTCACCGCGACGGGACTGAACCTGCTCCTGCTCGGCGGGATGGCCGTACGCGTCGACGGTCGCGACGTGGAGATGGGAAAGACGCTGGCGTACAAGGGGATGATGCTCTCCGGTGTCCCCAACCTGGCGTTCACCGTGGGATACACCAACGCGTCCTGGACATTGAAGGCCGACCTCGTCGCCGGATACGTGTGCCGCCTGCTGCGGCACATGGACGCGCGCGGGTACGCCTACTGCACCCCGACCGCTCCCGCCTCCACAACGGCCGCGTCACCGCTGGTCGATCTGGCGTCCGGGTACGTACTGCGCAGCATCGATTCGCTCCCCAAGCAGGGCCCCGCGGCTCCGTGGCGACTGTTCCAGAACTACGTCCGTGACCTGGTGATGATGCGCCGCGGCGGGCTCGAGGACGGCGCCATGCGCTTCTCCCGGGCAGCGGTCCCGACAGCGAAGCAGCCGGCCGCCTGAGGCCCCCGTACGGAATCTCCGAGCATCCCGGGGCCCGCTTCCGCGGATGCGCATGTCCGCGTATCCGCGAGGAATCTCGCTGCCCGCCCGATCGAAAGTAGCAGCGTAGGTGGGCGGTTCCCAGCCGAGCGCGACACCATCCGGATCCGCCGCATAGACTGCCGGTGGAGGAGGCGGTCGACCCTCCCCTCCCCGGCGCACAGTTCCGCAACCGCGGCAATTTCCAGGGGCGGAGAGTGACATATGCAAGTTGGTGCCCTGTTCGGCAGGTATCGCCTGGACCGTCCACTGTCGGTGGATGCGACCGGCGAGGTGTGGGCCGCGTTCGACACGATCACGCATCGGCACGTCGCCGTGCGGGCGCTGCCGCCGGAGGCGACCGAGGACGACGACTACCGCGCTCGTTTCGAACGGGAAGCCGAGATCGCAGCGCGCATCCGGAACCCGCATGTGGTCCCGATCCACGACTTCGGGCAGATCGGCAGCCGGCTCTTCCTCGCAACGACGATCGTCCAGGGCACGAGCCTGCAGGCGATGCTCCGGGCCACCGGCGCAATGGAGGTGCCGCGCGCGGTCGACGTCGTCGAGCAGCTGGCGTCGGCCCTCGAGGCCGTGCACGCGGCCGGACTGGTCGAGCAGGAGGTGACGTCGGCGAACGTCCTCGTGCAGGACGATGGGCTGATCTGCCTCACCGATGTGGGGTTCCCCCCGCATCCCGGCGCGGCGTCGGGCGTCTACGGCCTGACCACCGTGCTGTACGAATGCCTCACCGGCCGACTCTTCCAGTCGTCGAGCGGACCGACGTTGCCACCGCAATCGTCGTCGGTGCTCTCGACCCTGCCCGCCGGTATGGTCGACGTGATCGCCCGCGGAACGGCAGCCGAACCCGCGCGGCGTTACGGATCGGTGGGCGAGCTGGCCGCTGCCGCGCGCACCGCGGCAACATCGCAGCGACCCGCCCACAGGGCCTCGACCGCGATCGTTCCGGTCGACTGGAGCCGGCGCATCCTGGTCGCAGGCCTCGCGCTGGCGGCGATCATCGCCGTTTTCGTCGTCGGCAGCATGGCACTCGGCGCGATATCGCCCTCGTCCGAGGGCGCCGACCCCGCTCCGCTCCCGATCGCGGCGCGGCCGGCCGCGCCGACACCGTCGCCACCGACCACCCCGACAGGTGCGGACGAGGTGCCGCCGGAACCAGCGACACCTCGGACGGAAGCTCCGGCCGCCGAGGCTCCTCCGCTTCGGGAGGCGGCCCCACCGGCACCCACACCCCGATCCGCACCGCAATCGCCACCGGCACCGGCACCGCCACCTGCACCGGCACCGCCACCGCCGGCGCCCGCGCCGCAGGTACTGCCCTGCTACCCCGGCTACGAGCACACCCCGCCACCGGACGGACCCTGCCTTCCGGCCGGCTCACCCCCCGCACCAGCCCCGGCACCGCCGGCGCCCGCGCCGCAGGTACTGCCCTGCTACCCCGGCTACGAGCACACCCCGCTACCGGACGGACCCTGCCTTCCGGCCGGCTCACCCCCCGCACCCGCCCCGGCACCGCCGGCGCCCGCGCCCGCGCCCGCGCCCGCGCCGGCGCCGGCGCCGGAGATACTGCCCTGCTACCCCGGCTACGAGCACACCCCGCCACCGGACGGGCCGTGCTGGGCCCCCGCGAGCCTGCGGGGCCCGACCGGCGACGGGTGATCCCGGTGAACCGTCCGCTCGCCGTCGGGCCGAATGTCACACGCATTCAGTTCAATCGAATGCATGTGACATTCGGCCGCCCACTCGGGGTCAGAGGCGGGCGCCCGTCGTCGCCGAGAAGAAGTAGACCTCGCCCGCCTGCGGGAGCAGGTGCACCCGCTCGCCCGGACCGATCGGGACGCGTCGATCCACCCGCACCACGACCTTGCCCGACGCGCTCGACCAGTCGGCCGGCTCGGCGGCCGTCGCGTGGACGAACGATTCCGCGCCGAGTTGCTCGACGAGGTCCACCGTCAACGACAGGGTTCCGGAACGCCACGCCCCGACGGGGGTCCACGCCTCGGGCCGCACCCCGACGACGATCCGCTCGGCATCGACGTCGGCCGGTACGGCGACCCGCAGACTGCCGAGCACGGCCGCGCCGTCGCGGACGGGCGCGTCGAGCAGGTTCATGCCGGGCGACCCGATGAATCCGGCGACGAAGGTGTTGACCGGGTTGTCGTACAGGTCGCGGGGCGCGGCGACCTGCTGCAGGCGGCCGCCGTCGAGGACGGCCACCCGATCCCCCATGGTCATCGCCTCCACCTGATCATGGGTGACGTACACGGTCGTGGTGCCCAGCCGACGTTGCAGTCCCGCGATCTGCGAGCGTGTGCTGACCCGCAACTTCGCGTCGAGGTTGCTCAGCGGTTCGTCCATGCAGAACACCGCGGGCCGTCGCACGATGGCCCGGCCCATCGCCACGCGCTGCCGCTGCCCGCCCGAGAGCTTGCCCGGTTTGCGGTCGAGCAGCGGCTCGAGCTCGAGCATCCGCGCGGCTTCGAGCACCCGCGCCGACCGTTCCGCCTTGCCGACGCCGGCGTTGCGCAACGCGAAACCCATGTTCTCCGCCACCGTCATGTTCGGATACAGCGCGTAGTTCTGGAACACCATCGCCACGTCGCGTGCCTTGGGCGGCAACCCCGTCACGTCGGCTCCTCCGATGTCGATGCGGCCGTCGTCGACTGCCTCGAGCCCGGCGAGCATCCGCAGGCTCGTGGATTTCCCGCAGCCCGACGGACCGACCAGGACCAGGAACTCCCCGTCCGCGACGTCGAGGTCGAGCCGGTCCACCGACGGCCGTTCGACGCCCGGGTAGCGGTGGGTGACGGTCCGGAAACCTATGTTTGCCAAGGCTGTTCCTACAGGTTCGGGGTGATCTGGCGATCGATGATCTGCTGCAGCTGACGGGTGACGTCGCCGAACGCCGTCGTCACGTCGGCGCCCTGGAGGGCGATCTGCTCGAGGCCGGTGCCGATGATCTGGTCGCCGCCGGGTACGAAGACGCGCGCGTAGTCCTGCGAGCGGGTACGCGCGAGTTGGTCGACGGCGGTACGAGAGTTGGGGTTCTGCTCGAGGAACGCCTTCATGTCGGGGTTCTCGGTGGCGGACTTGCGCACCGGCATGTAGCCGATCCGCTGCGAAAAGTAGGCGGTGTTCTCCCCGTTGGTGACGAAGTCGATGAACTTCAGCGCGTTGCGCTTTCGCTCGTCGGAGATGTTCGCGGGGATCGCCAGTCCGGCGCCGCCGGTGGGGCATCCCGGAGTGCCGTCGGGGGCCGGGAGGAACGCGGTGCCGAAGTCGAACGCGGCGTTCTTCGTGATGCCGGACAGGTCGCCGGTGGAGGCGATCGTGGACGCGATGATCCCGGCGGAGAAGTCGTTGGCGATGTCCGTGGAGACACCCGCGTATTTCCCGGTGTGGATCATGTCCTTCAGGAACTGTCCCGCGGCGATCGTCTCCGCGTCGCCGAAGCGCAGCCGCCAGCCGTCGGAGTAGGCACCGCCGAACGTCCAGATCGGTCCTTCGAAGGTCCAACCCAGGTAGTCCTTGGCGTTGCCCCAGCCGTGCGCCAGCTTGCCTGACCCGACGGCGCGTTGCAGTTCGGGCCCCCACTCGGAGAACTCCTGCCAGGTGGCGGGCCCGCGGTCGGGCAGTCCCGCCTGCCGCCAGACGTCGCGGTTGTAGTAGAACAGCGGGGTCGAGCGGGCGTAGGGCAGCGCGAAGTGGCGGCCCTCGAAGAGGTAGTCGGCCAGCAGGGAATCGACGTAGTCGCCGGTATCCACGCCGACCTCGGTGAACAGGTCGTCGAGCGGCGTGATCGCGCCGGCGAGCGCGTAGTTGAACCACCACACGTCCGACAGGACCACGACGTCGGGCAGATCGCCCCCGGACAGGGCTGCGTTGAACTTCTGTGACACCTCTTCGTAGTTCTTGCCGCCGTCGACGAGGTCGACGGTCAGGTCCGGGTACTTCGCCTGGAACCGGGCGATGAGTTCCTTCTCCACGTCCTGGGACTTGCCCGGGTGGTTGGACCAGAACTTGATCGTGTTCGTATCGGAAGCGGACCCCGAGGTGCCCGCCGACCCGGACGAGCCGGTGCCGGCGCACGCGGCCAGCGCTGCGCTCGCCGCGACCACCCCGGTCAGTCCCAGAAATCCACGCCTGTCGATGTTCACGAAGTTGCTCCTGGAAGAGTTCAGCCCTTGACCGCACCGGAGGTGAGGCCCTTGATCATGTGTCGTTGCAGCGCAAGGAAGACCACGAGGATCGGCAGCATGGCCAGCACCGTGCCGGCCATCACCGGACCCCAGTTGGTGACGCCGTCGTTGTTCTGCAACTGGGTCAGTCCGATCGGCAGCGGGGCCACCGACGCGTCGTCGGCCATGAGGAACGGCCACAGGTATTCGTTCCACTCGTTGACCACGGTGATGAGCGCGAACGCGACCAGGGTCGGGCCGGACACGGGCAGCACGACCCGCCACAGCAGACGGACGTGCCCGGCGCCGTCCATCCGTGCCGCCTCGATGATCTCCGCGGGAATGGACAGGAAGTGGTTGCGCAGCAAGAACGTTCCGAACGCGACGCCCGCGAGCGGCACGATGATCCCCTGGAAGGTATTGCGCCATCCCCATTCCGCCACCAGCGCGTAGTTGGAGATGACCGTGATCTGGTTCGGCACCATCAGGGTGGCGACGATGCCGAGGAACACGAGATTCTTGCCGGGGAACCGCAGGAACACCAGACCGTAGGCGCTCAGGATGCCGAGGACGAACTTCACGCTCGACAGCACCGTGGTGATGATCAGTGAGTTCCGCAGGAACGTGCCGAACGGCACCGAGGTGACGGCCTCCGTGTAGTTCTGGGGATGGAACACGCTGGGCCACCAGGTGACCGGCAGCGTGTAGATGTCGGGCCGCTGCTTGAACGACGTCACCACGATCCAGTACAGCGGCAGCGCCACGACGAGCAGTGCGACGACCATCGCGGCGTAGGCGAGCACACGGATCGCGCGCTCCCGACGCCGGTACGGCTCTGCCGCCGTCGGCTCCGCACGTACGATCCGGCGGTCCAGAAGCGCCGTCATCCCACGATCTCCTTGCGCGCCACCGGCCGGATGTCACATTCCGTCGATGGGACCGAACGCGTGTCACATTCGGCCCCGCGCCCGCGCCCGCGACGGCGAAGACGGGGGCCGCGGACGGGGCGCGGCCGGTCGTCGCGGTCCATGAGACGCACCTGGTACACCGTGACCGCCAGCAGTACGAGGAACATGACGGTCGCGACGGTGGCGCCGTAGCCGGCCCGGAAGTTGCGGAAGGACTCGTTGTAGACCTGGTAGACCATCGTGGTGGTTCCGGTGCCGAGCGGTCCGCCCCGGGTCATCACGTTGATGATGTCGAAGACCTGGAACGAATTGAGCAGCACGGTGATCGACAAGAAGTAGGTGGTGGGCCGCAGCTGCGGCAGGAGTACGCGCCGGAAGGCGGTCCACGACGAGACGCCGTCGATCGCGGCGGCCTCGGAGAGTTCGGGGCGCAGGCCCTGCAGGGCGGCGAGATAGATGACGAAGGTGTAGCCGAGGTTCTTCCACAGGTAGGTGAGGGTGACCATCACCAGCGCCCAGGCCGGATCCTGGTAGAAGTCCGGGGCGCCGATCCCGACCCTGTCCAGCAGGTCCTGGACGAGGCCGAAGTTCGGGTCGAACACGAACTGGAACGCCACGCCCACCGCGGCGCCGGAGATGACGAACGGCGCGAAGAGTGCGGAGCGGACGAGGTTGCGGCCCAGGAGTTTACGGTCCAGCAACAGCGCCAGCGCCAGACCGAGCAGCATGGATCCCGCGACGGTGGCGACGGTGAACACGACGGTGTTGCCGACGATCTGCCAGGTGTCGGCGCGGCCGAACCACTCGCGGTAGTTGCCGAATCCGACGAACGTGGCGGTGGGGCTCGAGATGTTCCACTCGAAGAACGAGAGGCGGATGTTGTCGACGAGCGGCCGGTACGTGAACAGGATCAGCAGCGCGAGATTCGGTCCGATCAGCGTGGCGAACAGCGCGTAGTCGCCCCATGGGCGTCGCGACAGCCCCCGATCGGGTTGGGGCAATACTCTTTCCGGACTCGAGCGCACTGCGGCAGTGTGCCTGCCGCGGGCGAACCGGAGGTTACGCCGGTCTGGCGCCGGCGAGTACTCTCGCCACCCGGAAGGTCACCAGGTGCTCGCCGGCGTCGACCGTTGTCCGGCTAGAGGTTCCAGTCGCCGAGGCCGTCCCAGCCGTTGAGGGTGCCGCCACCGGTGTTCTGCACGATCACCGGGTCGCCCTTCTGGGCGTTCTCGAAGAACCAGCGACCGTCCTCGGTGCTCACGTTCAGGCACCCGTGGCTGACGTTGGTGTTGCCCTGCGCCCACTCGGACCACGGCGCCGCATGCACGAAGATGCCGCTGTTGGAGATGCGGGTCGCGTACTCGACGTAGGTGCGGTATCCCTCGGGCGAGTCGACCGGAACGCCGTACGTGGACGAGTCCATGTACATGTCGCGGAACTTCTCGCCGACGATGTAGGTGCCGTTGGGCGTCTCGTAGCCGGGCTTGCCGAACGACGTCGGCATGGTCTTGACGACCTCGCCGTTGCGGGTGACGGTGATGGTCTTGGTGTTGTCGTCCGCGACGGTGATCAGCGCGTCGCCGACGGTGTACGACGACTGCGTGCCCCCGGCGTTCACGGTGACCTGGGTGTGGGCCGGCCAGAACTCGAACGGCCGCCACCGCACCTGCCGGTCCGAGGCCCAGTAGAAGTGCCCGGACACCGGCGGGTTCGACGTGACGGTGATGGCGCGCTCGGCGGCCGCGCGATCGGTGACGTTCTCGTCGAAGCGGATGATGATCGGCTGGGCCACGCCGACCGTCTCACCGTTCGACGGGTTGATCGACGGGGCCGAGAACGGCGGCGGCGTGGGTGCGACGGAGTTCGAGCCGCCCGGAAGCCTCTCGACGAGTTCCTGCACGCTCGGCAGTTCGGGCCCGCCCGGCCACAGGGGTACCGCGGCGGCGGGTCCCGTCATGGTGAGCATGGCGGCGCCGGCCCCCACCAGCGCGGTGGCGACACGGCCGGACCAGCGACCGGCGCGGCCACGACTGCTCGGCCGACCCTTCTTCTCGAACATTCGACAACCCATCGTTCGTTCGTGCCGTCGCACCCACGTCCGCCCCGACAGCGACGACTTGGCGAACCCATTAGACACAGCTCCCCCGCAAGCGGGCAATTCGACCATGCCCGCCCGGACCACCCCTCGCGGGCTCGCGCCCAGGTCAGGACTCGATTCGAGAGGCGGCAAGGAGATCGGCGACAGCGACGAACTTCACGCGAGAGCGACCCGCGGCGCCGCCCCGGGCGCGTTCCTGCTTGTCGATCTGCTGCCAGCCCCGGTAGTCGACGTACTCCGGCCGGCGCTCGGAGACCAGCGCCGCGAGCTTCTCCCGGTCGGCGACGGGTGCGACGAGCCGGCCGGCCACGAAATCCTGGACCAAGTGCTCGACGGTCTGGGCGGAGCACTGCTTGTTGGTGCCGATGACGCCGGTGGGTCCGCGCTTGATCCAGCCGGCGGTGTACACGCCGGGCAGCGGCTCGTTCGTCTCCGGGTCCACGACCCGGCCCTCCTCGTTGGGGAGGATGCCGCGCTGGTCGTCGAACGGCAGGTCGGCGACGGGGGCCCCGCGGTAGCCGACAGAACGCAGGACCAGGCCGGTGGCCAGGGTCTCGGTCTGCCCGGTGCGGTGCGCCTCGAGCCGGCCGTTCGCCTCGACCAGTTCGGTGCGTTCGAGGGTGATCGATTCGACCCGGCCGTCACCGCTCAGCTCGACAGGGGCGGCGAGGAAGCGCAGCACGATCCGCTTGTTGCCCTCGGTGGGGCGCCGCTGGGCGAAGCCCTGGACCTGTTCGACCTTCAGCGCGATCCGCGGTTCGGCGGTGGGGTCGTCGACGAGGGCGCGGCCGGCCGGGTCGAGTTCGGCCTCGGCCGGGTCGACGACGACGTCGACGCCCGTGAGCTGACCGAGGGCCAGCAGTTCCGGGTTGGTGTAGGCGGCCTGGGCGGGTCCGCGGCGTCCCACGACGACGACCTCGCGGATGTTCGACTCGCGCAGGGCGGCGACGGCGTGGTCGGCCATGTCGGTCTTCGCCAGCTCGTCCGGGTCCATGACCAGTGCCCGCGCCACGTCGAGGGCGACGTTGCCGTTGCCGACGATCACCGCGCGTTCGCCGGACAGGTCGAAGGTGCGGTCGGCGTAGTCGGGGTGTCCGTTGTACCAGGCGACGAACTCGGTGGCCGCGTGCGAACCGGGCAGGTCCTCGCCGGGCACGTCCAGGCGCCGGTCCCCGGCGGCGCCGACGGCGTAGAGCACGGCATGGTGGTGCGCGAGTAGTTCCTCGTGGCTGATGTGGGTGCCCACCTCGACGTTGAACCAGCACTGGCTCTTCTTGTGGCCGAGAGCACTACGGAACAGCTCGCCGACGGCCTTGGTGCTCTGATGGTCCGGGGCGACACCTGCGCGGACGAGGCCGTACGGGGTGGGCAGGCGGTCGAAGATGTCGACCTCGACACGGGCCCGGCCGGTCAGCTCCAGCGCGGCGTAGCAGGCCGCCGGCCCCGAGCCGACGATCGCCACCCGCAGGGTGCCGAGCTCGGCGGGAATCTTGGTGCGGTCGCGTTCCTCGGGCCAGTCCGGTCCGATCGGGTATCGCCGGTAGTAGTCCTCGGCGATCTTCAGATAGGGCTCGTGCGCGGCGGGCAGCTCGTTGTCGGCGTAGATCGCGTCCACCGGGCATTCGTCCACGCACGCGCCGCAGTCGATGCAGGTGTCCGGGTCGATGTAGAGCATCTCGGTGGTGGCGAACGGCGCCTCGTCGGGCGTGGGATGGATGCAGTTGACGGGGCAGACCTCGACGCACGAGGCATCGTTGCAACACGCCTGGGTGATCACGTAAACCACGGTGGATACCTGCCTGAAGTGCCGGGGGTTCGACGACCCACTCAGACTATAACGTGTTCCAATTCCGGTCGAGATCCGGTTCGCCGCCCCTGCTCTCCCGGCGTGTCCCCCGCCACCGGACCGGACGCGTCAGCCGTCGGTCGGCTCGATGCGGAAGCCGATCTTCACGGTCACCTGGATGTGCGCGACGGCCCCGTCGTCGATGTGGCCCCTGACGTTCATCACCTCGAACCACTCGAGGTGGCGCGTGGTCTCCGCCGCACGCGCGACGGCCTGCTTGATCGCGTCGTCGACGCTGTCCGTCGACGAACCCACCACCTCGATCACCCGGTACACGTGGCTCACAGTGTCGCTCCCTCCGTATCGAACTGCTTCGAACAATCGTGGGGGTAGGCGCCGCGGCACCTTCCTCAGGCGCGGCGGGCCAGGTCGCGCGCCAGCGCGCCGAGCCGCGCGAGGCGCAGATCGCCCAGCGCGATCGGACCGCTGCCCAGCCGGTTCGTCGTGAACGCGAGCGCCAGTCCGGTGTCGAGGTCGGCGAAGGCGCCGGAACCGCCGACCCCGTAGTGGCCGAGCGCCCCGCGCGGCCGCTCCCGGCTGACGAACACCGGCTGGTGGTAGCCGAGCCGCCACGCCATCGGGACCCCGAGCACGTAGTCGCGGCCGCGCACCTGGACCTCGCTCATGGCCTCGATGGTTTCCGGGTGCAGGAACTGCACGCCGTCGATCGTGCCGCCCGCGGCGATCGCCCCGTACATCCGCGCCAGGGCGCGCGCCGAGAACACCCCGTTCCAGCCGGGCATCACCGCGTCGTGCACCGCGGGATCGCGCACCAGCTCGTCGAACTCCTCCGGCATCGCGGCCTCCGCGAGGCCCCGGGTGAGGCTCACCCGGGACAGCACCGAGGCGGTCATCCCCCAGTGCAGGCCGGCGGGATTGATCCGCGGGAACAGCTTGGCGATGCGGTGCCGCTGCTCCTCCGGCACCCGGAACCAGAATTCGGGGGTACCCAGGGGTTCGGCGATCTCCTGCCGGACGGCGTCGACGAACGGCGACCCGGTCACGCGCTGCACGATCTCCGCGACGAGCCAGCCGTACGTGACGGCGTGGTATCCCGGGCCTTCCAGCCGGCGCGGGTCGGGTGGGGCTGCGGCCAGCGCACGCACCGTGGCGTCGTAGTCGACGATGCCCATCCGGCCGGGCCGCAGGTTGCGCACCCGGTGCAGTCCGGCCCGGTGGGTGAGCACGTCCGCGACGGTGACGTCCTCCTTGCCGGCCGCCGCGAACTCCGGCCAGTACCGCGCGACGGGGGCGAAGTAGTCGATCAGGCCGCGGTCGGCGAGCCGGTGCACCACGGTGGACGCCACGCCCTTGCCGGTGGAGAAGGACAGCGACACCGTGTCGCGGTTCCACCGCCGGTCGCGGGTGGCCCAGCCCGCCCAGATGTCGAGCACCTTCTCGCCGTCCAGGTAGGCCGCGAGGGCCCCGCCCCCGTGCCGGGGCAGCCGGTACAGGTCGAAGAAGCGATCCGCGAGCGGCAGGAATCGCCGGTCGACGTGCATCTCGGTCGGCGGCGGTTCCTGTACCGCCGCCGCGCCCCGCACCGGTCGGGCTGTCATCCGTGGTACCTCCCAGTCGACATCGTGCCGCCAGGTTACGTCGCAGCGTCCGGTCCCGAACGGGTTTTCCGCAGGCTCCCGGTCAGGGCGTGACGTACCGGAACGTCCCCAGCACGACGCACCCACGGCCGGTGGTGAGGTTGACGGCGGTCGCGGCGGACCCCTCGCACAGCACCGGGTCGCGCAGGTCGCCGATGAAGGCCTGGGACTGCGGGCCGGCCACGACGACCGCGGTCGCGGGCTCCTCGACGATGCCCAGGGCCAGCGCGTCCTCACCGAAACCGAGCGTGGCGAGAGAACCGCCGCGGGCCTCGCCCGCCCCGGCACCCCCCGAGAGCCCGGCCGCGAGCACCCGCGCCCCGGTGCGCGCGTCGGCGAAGCCGACTCCGCCGTCGCCGTGGGCCCACGCGCCGCTCGGTGCGTCCGCGACCGCGCCGCACGCGGTCCGCCCGTCGAGCTGGGTGACCGAGGCCGCCGAACCCGGGGGCGCCGCACACGTCACCGCCTGCGCGGACGGCGCCGCGACGAGTGCGGCCCCGACGGCCGCCGCCACCACGGCCCCACCACCGAGAACCCGAACCGACTTCCGCGCATCCGCTACCACCGACACGGTGACTGCCTCCTCCGGCCTCGTACCCCGCAAACCGAATCCCCCAGGGGGAGTCTACGGAGACGCGCACCGGTTCACCGGGTCGGCGGGCATCGATGCGGTCACGAGAGGTCACCGCCCCGGTGAATCCCTAGCCGGGCCGCTTGCGGTCGGTGTCGCGGGACGGCTGCACCCGCTTCGGCTCGCCCGGCATCTTCGGATGGGTCGGCGGGTAGGGCAGGTCGCCGAGGCCCGCGGCGGCGTCCCGCTCGGCCATCTCGAGCAGCACGTCGAGCGCCTGCGCGGTCTCGTCCATCGCGGCCATCGGATCGCCGCGGCGCTCGAGCAGGCCCGGCACGGTCGCGATCGTGAGATCGTCCGGGTCGGCGTCGACGAGTTCGTCCCACGTCAGGGGTGTCGACACCGTCGCGATCGGGGTGCGCCGCACCGAATATGCCGACGCGATCGTCTTGTCCCGGGCGTTCTGGTTGAAGTCGAGGAAGATGCGCTGCCCGCGCTCCTCCTTCCACCACGCGGTGGTGGCCCGGCCGCCGCTGCGGCGTTCCACCTCCCGCATCAGGGCGATCCCGGCGCGGCGCACGCCGACGAAGTCCCACTCCGGGACGATGCGGACGTACACGTGCAGGCCGCGGCCGCCCGACGTCTTCGGGAAACCGACCAGACCCAGCTCGTCGAGCAGCGGTCGCAGCACCTCGAGCGCGACCGCGCGGGCGTCGTCGAACGCGGTCCCCGGCTGCGGGTCGAGATCGATGCGCAACTCGTCCGGGCGGTCGACGTCCCCGCAGCGCACCGCCCACGGGTGGAACGTCACGGTGCCCAGGTTCGCCGCCCACACGACGTCCGCCGCGCTGCGCACCCGCAGCACGTCGGCGGTGCGGCCGGACGGAAACGTCACCTCGCACGTCGCGACGTGGTCGGGCCGGCGGGCAGGCACCCGCTTCTGGTAGATCTCCTCGCCCTCGATCCCGTCGGGGAACCGCTGCAGATGTGTCGGCCGCTCCCGCAGCGCCTGCAGCAGCGGCGCCGAGCCGGCCGTCGCGACGGTCCGGTAGTACTCGACGAGGCGGCGCTTGGTGCCGGCCTCTCCGAGCCGGGGGAAGTACACCTTGTCGGGGTTGGACAGGCGGACGGGCACGCCGCCGACGTCCAGTTCCACGGCGGGAGAACGCTTCGCATCGGGCACCGGAGGTCACACTCCTGTCCGGTCGAGGACGTCGCCGAGGTCGTACCGCACCGGCACGTCCAACTGCTCGAAGGTGCAGCTGCGCGGCTCGCGGTCCGGTCGCCACCGCAGGAACCGCGCCGCGTGCCGGAACCGCAGGCCGGTCTCGGCGTTGCCCTCCATCTGGTCGTAGGCCACCTCCAGGACCCGCTCCGGCCGCAGCGGTATCCATCGGCGGTCCACCGCCGTCCGCCACCGGCTCGGCTCCCCCTCGGCGACGACGTCGGCGCCGACCCGCAGCGGTGCGAGTTCGGCGAGCAGCTCCTTGCGCTGTTCGACGGTGAACGCCGACGCACCGCCCACCATCACCGGTTCGTCGCCGCCGTCGTACAGGCCCAGCAGCAGGGACCCGACCCCGTCGATGCTCTTGTGCGGCCGGTAGCCGATGAGCACGCAGTCGGCGGTGCGGGCGTGCTTGACCTTGAGCATCTCCCGCTTGTCCGGCACATAGGGCCCGTCGAGACGCTTGGCGACGACCCCGTCGAGACCGGCACCCTCGAACTCGGCGAACCACCGGCCGGCGGTGTCCGGGTCGCGGGTGGCGGCCGTGACGTGGCAGCTGGGGCCGCCGCCGACCACCGCCCGCAGCCGCTCCCTGCGCCGCGCGAACGGCGCCTCCATCAGGTTCTCGTCACCGATCGCGAGCAGATCGAAGCCGACGAACTGCGCGGGGGTCTGCTCGGCGAGCAACGCGATGCGGCTCGCCGCCGGGTGGATTCGCTCGGACAGCGCCTGCCAGTCGAGCCGGATCCGGCCGTCGCGCGGGCGCGGCACCACGATCTCACCGTCGACGACGCACCGGGCGGGCAACTCGGCCCGCACCGCCGCCGCCAGTTCCGGGAAGTACCGCACGAGGTCCTTGCCGCCGCGCGAGGCGAACACCACCTCGTCGCCGTCGCGGAACACGACGGCGCGGAAGCCGTCCCATTTCGGCTCGTACGACCACTCGGGGTCGCCGTCGGCGGGCTGGGCCGGGACCTCGGACACGGCCTTGGCGAGCATCGGTGCGATCGGCGGAGCGACGGGCAGCTGCACCGGCCCATGGTCGCACCCGGAGCCGACTCGTGCCCGCCGGATTTGCGAGAAATCACCCTACGTTTCCCGCCCGAGGCGGACATTCCGTACGCTCTCCCCCCATGAACTTCATTCGACGGGTGAGCGGCACCGCCGTCGCGCTGGCCGCGGCGGCTCTGGTACTCGGCGCGTGCGGATCGGACGTCGAGCCCCGGGCGGTGCCCGAGTCCGGGTCCGAGACCACGTCGGCCAGTGCATCGGATACCCGGACCACCACCGGCCGTCCGACCACTACCACGGCACCGACGTCCCCCGGCTCCTCCGGCCTGGACATCGACGTCGAGATCGGCGACTGCGTGCGCCTCGGCGGCACCGTCGACGACGCGACCATCGAGAACGCGACCTGCGGCAGCATGGACTCGAACTACAAGGTGATCGACATCGTCGACTCCAGCGAGCAGTGTGTCTCGGACGCCGACCAGACCTACTACGAATCCTCCGCCGGTGTCGAGGTGGGCGCCCTGTGCCTCGACGTCGACTGGGTGGTGGACAGCTGCATGGACATCTCCGGTGAGGACCCGCAACGCGTCGACTGCGCCGCGCCCGGCCCCGAGACGGAGAAGGTCACCGAGATCCTGCAGAACACCGACAACGTGAACGACTGCTCCGTCTCCGAAGGCGGATTCGTCTACAGCGAGCGTCGTTTCGTGGTCTGCACCGACACACTCTGAGGTCGCCGTCCGCCGCGGCCGGCTACAACCAGCCGCGGCGGCGGAAGATCGCGTAGAGCCCCGCGCACGTCATGACCATCATCAGTAGAGCCATGGGATATCCTGCGGCCCAATGCAATTCCGGCATGGTGTCGAAATTCATCCCGTAGACCGTGCCGATCAGCGTGGGCGCGAACAGAATCGCCGCCCACGCCGAGATCCGCTTGATCTCCTCGTTCTGCTCGATGCTCGCCCGGCTGAGATTGCGCATCTCCTCGTTCTGCATCTGTGAGACCAGCGTCGCGTTGACCGTGAGGATGTTGCCGAGCAGCTGACGGAAGCTGTCGACCTGCTCGACGACCGTCGTCGCGTGGTCGGTGACGTCCCGCAGGTAGCGCTGCAGTTCGTCGTCGGTGCGGTACTTGGCGAATCCCGACGACAGACCGGACAGCACGGTGAGCAGCGGCTTGGCCGCCCGCTGGAACTCGATGACCTCACGGGACAGTTCGTAGATGCGGCGCGAGACCCGCGGATCGCCGCTGAACACCTCGGTCTCGATCTCGTCGATGTCGTTCTGCAGGCCCGCGACGACCGGCGCGTACCCGTCGACGACGGCGTCGAGGATCGCGTAGAGCACCGCCTCGGGGCCGAGCCGCAGCAGATCCGGCTCGCTCTCCATCCGGTCCCGCACCGCCGACAGGTCGGGCGATTCGCTGTGCCGGACGGTCAGCACGAACGTCGGGCCGACGAAGACGTGCACCTCACCGAAGTCGACCCGCTCGGATTCGTCGACGTAGCGGGCGGCCCGCAGCACGACGAACAGCGTGTCGCCGTACCGCTCGAGCTTCGGGCGCTGATGCGCGACGATGGCATCCTCGACCGCGAGTTCGTGCAGCCCGAATTGCTCTGCGGCGGCGTTGAGTTGAGCGTCGGTGGGCCGGTACATCCCGATCCACGCCATCGAGCCGGGCTCGGGCAGGCAGTCGAGGGCCTGCGCGAGTGTCGCCGGCGACGCGACGCGGCGGCCGTCACGGTAGACCGCGCTGTCGACGATGCTGCTCTCCGCCCCCGCGGCGTCACGGCCGGGACTCGACGCGACGGCGGGGTGCAGGGACGCACCGAACCCGGCGGACGGGTCGGCGGTCGCCGCCGCGGAGCGACGCGGCAGCAGGGCACGGACGGAACGGTTCGGCAGCATGTCGGCACGGCCTTTCGGGGGGCACGGGGGACGACGGCGACGGCATTCGCCGTGGGACGTACACGCGGCGGCAACCGTCGCGCACCGAAAGGACGCGTACGGGCTGCCGTCAGCCGGTACTCGGAGGTCGACTGCGCATCGCGAGTCCCACCTCCTCCACATCACCCGGAACCGCTCCGGGGGCCTGACGAAACACCAGCAGCGTACGCCTTCGTGCCGCACGGAGCCATTTCGGCCGGTCCGGCGCACGACGTCGCGCCGCCCGGCGGACGGTGTCGGTGGCTGCGGCCACAATCGCCGTGACCGCCCTCACCGCCCGCACGACCGACGACAGGACCCCCGATGACGCACTGGCCCGATCGACCGATCTGCGCGTTCGACCTCGAGACCACCGACCGCGATCCGCGGATCGCGCGCATCGTGACCGCGTCCGTCGTCGTCCTCGACGGTGACACCGTCGCGTCGCGGACGTGGCTGCTCGATCCGGGCATCGAGATCCCGGAGGAGACGTCGGCGATCCACGGCGTGACCACGGAGCGGGCGCGCGCCGAGGGCCTCGAGTACACGGCCGGCTACGCCCAGATCCGCGAGGCACTGTGCGAGGCCTGGGTCCGCGATCACATCGTCGTGGCGTTCAACGCCAGTTACGACCTGACGGTCATCGACGCCGAGGGCCGCCGGCTGGGCCTGCCGGGACTCGCCACGGGCCTGGTGTTCGACCCGTACGTCGTCGACCGCGAGATGGACCGCGGCCGCGAGGGCGGCCGCACCCTGCAGGCGGTCTGCGCTGCGTACGGCGTCACGCTGACCGCCGCCCATCAGGCCGAGGCGGATGCACTCGCGGCCGGGCAACTGGCGCGGGCGCTGTGCACCCGCTTCCCGCAGCTCGCCGACCTGGACATCATGACGGACCAGGCGGCCTGGCACGCGGAGCGGCAACGCAATTTCGCCGAGTACCTCTCGGGCCTCGGCCGCGACGCGTCGGACGTGGACCCGCAATGGCCCATCCGCGGTATCGCCTGAGAGAAGTTGCCGGACGGTGGGTTCCGACGTCCGGCCTCACGGCACGGCGGCGAACGCTGCGGAGACGTACTCCGCCGAGCGATCGGAGCCGAGCAGGCCGGGTCCCATCTTGTTCATCACGTACGCGACGGTCATCCTGCGCTCGGTGTCGACGATGATCTGGGATCCACCCCAGCCGCCCCAGAAACAGATCCGCCCCTGCGGGACGAACGGAACCGATTCCGTTGTGGGAAGCCCGAATCCGACTCCGAAGCGGACGGGAACGCCGAGCACGAGATCGACACCGTAGGACTGCTCGTCGAATATCGCGTCGATGGTGTCGGCCGAGAGCAGGCGGACGTCGCCGACCCGTCCCCCGCACGCGATCACCGACTGGATCCTCGCCAGGGCACGAGCATTGGAATGTCCGTTGGCCGCGCCGATCTCGGCTTCGCGCCAGCCGTCGCTCCAGGACGCCGCAGCGTCGGCGGGCGGACCGGTGAAGGTCTTCACCATCACGCTCGCGGGATCGAGGGTCGCGAGGTCGATCGGCAGCGGGGGCGGGGGGATGACCTCGGACACGCGCGAGTAGTCCGAGCGGGCCACGCCGAGGCGGAAGTCGGCGTCGAGGGGACGCGCGATCTCCTCCTCGATGAAGCCGGTCAGCGTCCGGCCGTCGACGCGGTGGACCACCTCGCCGATCAGATGCCCGTAGTTGAGCGCGTGGTAGCCGGAGGCAGTGCCGGGCTCCCACCACGGCGCCTGCGCCGCCAGCAGTTCCGTGGCTTTGGCGGTGTCGGCGAGGTCGTCCATCGTGAACGGCTGGTCCCAGCCGGACACGCCGGAGGTGTGGGACAGCAGGTGCCGGACCAGGATCCCGTCCTTGCCGTTGGCGGCGAAGTCGGACCAGTACCGCGCCACCGGTGCGTCGAGGTCGAGTTGCCCCCGGTCGACGAGCATCAGGGCAGCCAGGGCGGTGACCGTCTTGCTGCACGACCAGACGTTGGTGATGGTGTCCCGCTCCCACGGCCGCGTTCCGCCGGCGTCCATGGAGCCGCCCCAGATGTCGACGACGGGTTCACCGTCGAGGGTCACGGCGATCGACGCGCCGACGTCCTCCCCCGAATCGAGATTCCGTTCGAGGGCCTCTCGCAGCGCGGAGAACCGAGGGTCACAGACGCCGTGGATGTCGGACATGGAGTACTCCTGGAGTGAGAACGGCAGCCAAAGTTGATTTCGAGTTCAACTTGGACGAGTATGAGCACGGTCCGTTGTGATGTCAATCACTACGTCGGTGCGAGCAGGATCGTTACCCGCGAAAACGCATGGCGCCCCCGGCGCCCCGTCGGGCACGGTGACCCGGTGCCGACCCACTCCGCCAGCGTCCCGCGGCCCCGCTTCCTGTGGAAGCAGCACTGCTGTCTGCCGCTGACCACCACCGCCCGCACGGCGGACCTGTTGCGCTACGACACCGGCGCCGGCGCCTTCACGTCCCTCAACGTCGGCGATCTGGTGGCCGAGATGAACGCGGTCGGGATGGTGGTCGACGGCTCGCACTGCAGCCGCCGGACGGGGCTCGACCTGTGTGAGGTCTCGGCGTCGCCGGTGATCTACTCGCACTCGTGCATGCGGTCGATGTGGGAGCACGAACGCAACATCACCGACGAGCAGGCCCTCGCCTGTGCCGAAACCGGCGGCGTCGTCGGCATCGCCGGCGGGGGCAACTTTCTCGGCGAGAACGAGGCCACTCTCGAGGCTATGGTCCGCCCCATCGACCATGCAGTCGAGCTGCTCGGCCCGGAGCATGTCGGCATCGGGTCCGATTTCTCCTTCGACCATCTCGACGCACAGGCGGAGTTCGCGTCGCACCCGGACCTGTTCCGGAGGCCTACACCCGGTACGGCGGCATCGACTGGGTGCCGCCTGAGCACACTCGCACCCTCGGCACCGAACTGCAGCGGCGCGGCTATCCGGAGGAGGCGATCACCATGATCCTGGGCGGGAAATTCCGCCGGGTCGCCGAACAGGTATGGACATGGCCGAGACGTGGACTGCGGACGATGTCGCCCGCTCACCCCTTGACGACGCCGAGCGGCACGAGCCGGGCGATCCGGCGGGCCAGGCCCGCACGTTCGCTCACCTCCGCAACCGCGTCGATGTCCTTGTACGCCTCCGGCTTCTCCTCGGCGAGTCCCCGCCACGAGCTTCCCCGCACGAGCACCCCGTGCGTCTCGAGTGCGTCGCGCACCGCCCGGCCGTCGGTGTGCCGGGCAGCACGGTGCCGGCTCTGCACCCGACCGGCCCCGTGCGCGGTGGAGTAGAACGCCGGGTTCCCGGCGACACCGGCCAGCACGTACGACGCGGTGCCCATCGTGCCGGGGATGAGCACGGGCTGCCCTGCATCGGTGAGGTCGGCGGGCACGTCGGGGTGGTCCGGCGGCAGGGACCGCGTCGCGCCCTTGCGGTGCACGCACAGCGCGCGGACCCGGCCGCCGACCTCGTGCCGCTCGATCTTCGCCAGGTTGTGCGAGATGTCGTAGAGAAGGTCGAGGGTCGTGCCGGCCGATTCCTCGAAGACCCGGCGGGCCGCCTCGGTGAGCAACTGCCGGTTGGCCCGGCCGTAGTTGGCCGCCGCCACCATGGCCCCGAGATAGGCCTCCCCCTCCGGCGACCGGACCGGAACGCACGCCAGCTGCCGGTCGGGGACGTGAATCCCATAGCGGCCCATTGCCTTACCCATCTCACGTACATGGTCGGTGCAAATCTGGTGGCCCAGGCCGCGGGATCCGCAGTGGATCATCACGCACACCGTGCCCACGTCGAGCCCCATCAGCCGCGCGGTGTCCGGATCGAAGACCCGCTCGACGGCCTGGACCTCGAGGAAGTGGTTTCCCGACCCGAGGCTGCCGAGCTGACCGAGGCCCCGCTCGACGGCACGGTCGCTCACCGAGTCCGGGTCGGCGCCGTCCAACACGCCACGGTCCTCACACCGCTCGAGGTCGCGGGCGACGCCGTGCCCCTGCTCCACCGCGAAGCGGGCGCCGCCCGCGAGCACCTGCCGCAGCACGGTACGGTCCGGGAGTTCCCACACGCCCCGGGTCTCCATGCCGCGCGGTACGACGCGACCGAGCCGGTCCATCAACACACCCAGGCGCGACGCGAGGGCGGACCGGTCCGCGTCGCGTGCGATCAGGAGCCGCACGCCGCACGAGATGTCGAAGCCCACGCCGCCGGGGGAGACGACGCCGCCGTCGTCGATGTCCGTCGCCGCGACCCCGCCGATGGGAAAGCCGTAACCCCAGTGCACGTCCGGCATGGCGAACGACGCGGTGACGATGCCGGGCAGCGTCGCGACGTTGGCGACCTGGGTGAGCGCCTCGTCCCCCTCCGCGACGGGGAGCAGGGACCGGGCGGCGAAGACGATCCCGGGTACGCGCATCGCGCCGGCCCGATCGATCCGGAACCGGTACGGGGTCTCCTCGACGATCCTCATCACTGTCCGATCCGGGGGCGGGAACGCGACGTCGGCGGCCTCGTTCCACCATAGGATCTGCAGTGCCTGCTGCACAGGCCCGGGAGCGAATCATGAACGGAAGCGGGTACCGGTCGGTGCCGCACACGGCGGATCTGCGCATCGAGGCGTGGGCACCGACCCGTGACGAGTGCATCGCGCAGGCGGTGCGCGGCGCCGTCGCGAGCTTCGCCGACATCTCGTCCGCGGGACCCGGCCGGGTCCGCAACCGCCCGTTGACGGCCGACGGCGACGAGGACCTGCTCGTCGCGGTGCTCGACGAGGTGATCTATCTGCTCGACACGGCCGGGGAGATCCCGATCGACGTGGTCGTCGAATCCGGCGGCGGCACAGCGGAGGCGCGGTTCTCGATGGTCGACGCCGCCGCGGTGGCCCAGATCGGTGCGGTCCCGAAGGCGGTGTCGCTCCACGAGCTGCGCCTCGACCGAGGACCGGAAGGGTGGTCGTGCTCGGTGACGCTGGACGTGTGAACCGGCGACGAGCGCCGCAGTACCGGTCGCGGCACGCCGAGCGCAGGCGACCGTGTGGGCGCCCTCGCCGTTGTGACTTTCCGCTGTAGATGGCCGGGATTGCCTGCTGGGCCGGTGCCCGTTGCCGGGGCCGAGACCCGGGTGGTCGGCGAGCTCCGGCGAGCGGCTGCGCTACATCGGCATGTTCATCATGGGCATCCCGCCCATCTGGTGGAGCCACATCATCAGCTGGTGCAGCAGGGTGTGCGCCTGGTCCATCATGCCCATCATGTTCACGGCCGTGACCTTTCTGGAGCCGAGTAACCCTCGGGGGCGGGATCGTCCCACTATGACGCTCTGTTGTTCCCCGATGTGCCACCTCGCGTGCGAGATCCGTCTTCTTCAACAGATCTTCACGAGATCTCGACTTTCGGTGTCCGGACACGGCAGGAGTGGGCCGCAGCACCCCCGCACTTCGGAACCTGCCGGCGCGCATGGCGTAGCACCGGTTCATTCGAGCTGTCGTGCGCCGCCTGGGGTGGGTGCGCTGCGGGCTGTGCCAGTGGAGCGGTGCGGTTGCCCGCTCGGAGGTCAGTCCGCAGCGATGATGGGGGTGCCGCGGTCGGCCAGCCACTGCGCCGGGTCGGTCTTGGCGCCGGAGCGGTCTTCGACCTCGAAGTGCAAGTGGGGTCCGGTGGAGTTGCCGCGATCTCCGACGGTGGCGATCTTCTGCCCGGCTTCGACTCGTTGCCCGGCCGTCACCAGGTTGGTGTTGTTGTGGCCGTAGGTGGTCACCGTGCCGTCGTCGTGCCGGATGCGTACCCACAGCCCGTAGCCCTGTGCCGGTCCGGCGCTGATGACCTCCCCGTCGGCGACGGCGACGATCGGTGCGCCCATGGTATCGGCGATGTCGATGCCTCCGTGTCCCCGCCCGTCCCGAAGGTGGAGGTGATCACCCCGGCGGTCGGGGCGACGGACCGCCCGGTCCCGCCCCAGTGCCCGCCGTCGGCCGGGCGCGGCAGGGTGGGGCTTGCGGGTGCGGCGCCGGGGTCTTCCCCTCCGGTGGCGCTCTTGTTGCCGGGGGCCGTATCGGGTGTGCCCCTAGCAGGCGCGTCGTCGCCGCCGGGCGGCGCCCCAGGCTCCGGTGCCGGGGGTTGCCCGAATCTCGCGTGCTCTCGACCGCTACCGTCCCCCCTACACTGAGGGCACTCGGTCTGTCGAGTGTGAGAGGAGCGGAGATGCGGAACCTGTCGCCGCTGACGATCGTGCTGACCGAGCAGGAGCGCCTGCGGGTGCGCGAACAGCTCCGGCAGCGAGCTGCATGAATCGCGACCAGTTCTCCATGGACCTCAAGGCGCGTGCGCGCACCTGGACGAGCCTGCCGGGCGCGGTGTCGGCGTTGGCCGCAGCTGCCCTGCTCGTGGCCGGGTGCTCGTCCCCCGACGCCCCTCGCGCGGCGACCGTACCCTCCGGCGCCGCCACCGCACCGCGCGTTGCGTTGTCCCCGGCGCTCGATCACGTGCACGGGCTGAGCGTCGATTCCGCCGGCACGATCCTGGCCGGCACTCACAGCGGACTGGTCGCGGTCGCGCCGTCCGGCGCCACCACCGAGGTCGGCACCTCCGACGACGATCTGATGGGGCTGGCCGGGGTGTCCGGCAGCGACGTGCTGGTCGCCTCGGGCCATCCGGGTCCGTCGAACCCCGGCCCCAACCCGCTGGGTTTGCGCCGCAGCGACGACGGCGGGCGCACCTGGACCGACCGGTCCCTGCTCGGAGAGGTGGATTTCCACGCCCTGGCCACGGACGGCACCGTGGTGGTCGGTTTCGACGGCACCCGCGGCATCCGGGTGTCCACCGACGCCGGCGCCACCTGGAGCGCCGGTGCCACCGTGGCGGCCGCGGCCCTGGCCCTGACCCCGGACGCGGTGTGGGCGATCACGCCGGCCGGGCTCGAGCGCAGCACCGACCTGGCACGCACCTTCACCCCGGTCGAGGACGCACCCGCCCTCGTGCTGCTGGCCGGCACCGGCGACGGGCTGTGGGGCATCGATGCCGACGGCTACGCCTGGCGCAGCCGGGACGGCGCCGCCTGGGAGCAGCGGGCCTTCGTCGGGCAGGTGGAGGCGCTGACCGCCACCGGGTTCGACACCGCCTACGCCGCCACGGCCGAGGTCTTGTACACACTGAACTGACGCGGTCGGACCGGGCGGTGCTCCCCGCTGACCGGTGGGGCCCGGCACGTCCGCGTGCCGGGCCCCACCGTGTCGACCGCGCGATCGCGGCGGCTTTCTCGCGGTCACAACGAGGACAAAATGTTCTCCATCGTGGTGATCTCCTGCTGCTGCGTCTCGGCGATGGTGCGCGCCATGGCCACCGCATCGGAATTCTGCCCGGAGTCGACCTCGGTCTGCGCCATCGCGATCGCGCCGCGGTGATGTTCGATCATCTGGGTCAGGAACAGGCGGGACGCGTCGACACCCTGTGCGTCGCGCAGGGCGGTCATGTCCTCGGCCGACATCATCCCGCTCATGCCGCCACCCATCTGTCCGCCGCCGGGCATCGTGGTGGACTGCATCGGCATGTCGTGTCCGGGCATCTCCATCCCGGGGGACGACATGGGCATGTTCGGAGTGGCCATCGGCATGCTGGTCGTGCCCATGGGCATGGTGGGCTGCCCCCAGTCGGTGAGCCAGCTCTGCAGCTGCTCGATCTCCGGGCCCTGGGCGGCCTTGATCTGCTGGGCCAGTTCGGTGACCCGCGGGTCGATGCCCTCCTTGGCCAGGATGACGTCGCTCATCTCGATGGCCTGGCTGTGGTGCGGGATCATCTGCTGGGCGAAGGTCACATCCGCCTGGTTGTGGTCGGCGGCCGTCTCGGCGGAGGCGCTGGTGGTCGCCGTCGCCGACGGGCTCGCCTGCGAGGCCTGATCGTTGCCCGAGTCGCTGCAGGCGGCCAGGGTGAGCGCCGCAGCGACCGCCACTGCGCCGGTGGCCAGAGACTTCTTCCTCACAAGAACATTCCTTTCCGTCGTGTACACGCACCGGGCCGACACCACGGTCGCGATAGCGAAGGCATCCCCCACAGCGGCTGCGGCAAACCCGGCCCGCCTCACCCCTCGGCGGGGGACGCGGACCACTGCGGGTGTGATACGCCCTCTGCGGTGCGGCCGACCGGCCGGCCGCACCTCGTCCGGATCCGAGCCTGGCAGCCGCACCCGGCGACAACTCGGACCTTTCGGTGAAGATTTCCTGAAGAACCACCGCGCCGAGCCCGGAGCCGGGGTCACACGGCGCTCCGTGCCCGGACCGTGGACGCTGCGGCCCCTTCCCGCCCCGGCCCCTCCGGCAATCGGCGACCGACCCGGACGCCTGGGCGACCATCGCCGCTGTTCTTGAGCAGATCTTCACGGAAACGACGGCGAAGAGCTCATCGAGGCCGGGCACCGTGGACAGCGAACACACCGGGACCGCGCACCGCTGCCCCACGCGGGGTGCCGGTGCTGCGGCCGACCGGGTCGGACAGCCGGTGTCCGGTAGCGCCGACCGAGGGCGAGGAAGGGTGGTTTCGATGATGTTCTGGTACGGCAACGGCATGAACGGTTGGGGTTATGTGCTCATGACCGTCGGGATGGTGGCGTTCTGGGCGTTGGTGATCGTCGGCATCGTGATGCTGGTGCGCGCCGCGACTCCCCGGTCGACACCACCGCCGGCGCCCCATGCCCCGACGCCGGAAGAGATTGTGGCCATGCGCTTCGCCCGCGGCGAGATCGACGAGGACGAGTACCGGCGCCGTCTCGACGCCCTGCACACCCATCGGCCCGGCCCGGGGGCGTGAAGACCGCAGTCAGGTCGAATCGCCCTGCCCACCTCAGGTGCGCCGGGTCAGGAGCGGCGGTGTCAGCGGCGGTAGTGGCGACCGTCGGAGTCGTCGGTGACCAGGCGGTACAGCACGTAGACCGAGAACCAGACGATCAGCACGGACACCAGCACGAGCGCGATCTCGTACACGAGGACCACACCACCGATCCTACGGCCGCGCCGGCCACCCGATCCCACCCTGGCGTCGACCCCTGGATGCGCCGACACCGCGGTGAGGTCAGCGGTGCGGGCTGGTAGGGATCGGCTCCGGTGCCGGGCGCGGCGCCGGTTGCTCCTGCGGTGGGGACGGCAACCGCAGCCGCTTGAGCATCAGCGCATTGACCGCGACGATCAGGCTCGAGCCGGACATCGACAACGCCGCGATCTCCGGGCGCAGCACCAGCCCGAAGGCGGGCTCGAACACGCCGGCGGCGATCGGCAGCGCGATGACGTTGTAACCGACCGCCCAGCCGAGATTCTGCCGCATCTTGCGCAAGGTGCCCCGGCCGATGCGCAGCGCAATCGGCACATCCAGCGGGTCCGAGCGCATCAGCACCAGATCGGCGGTTTCGATCGCGACGTCGGTGCCGGCACCGATGGCGATCCCCAGATCCGCCTGCGCGAGGGCGGGTGCGTCGTTGACGCCGTCGCCGACCATGGCGACCTTCTTCCCGGCTCTTTGCAGTTCGGCGATCTTGTCGGCCTTGTCGCCGGGCAGCACCTCGGCGATGACGGTGTCGATGCCCAGTTGTCCGGCGATGCGGCGGGCTGTGGCCACGTTGTCGCCGGAGAGCATGACCACCTCGATGCCGAGTTCGTGCAGCGACGCCACCGCCTCGGCCGAGGTCTCCCGGGCGGCGTCGGCCAGGGCAATCGCCCCGACGCCGCGGCCGTCGACAGCGACGAGGACCGCGGTGCGGCCGGTCGAAGCCAGCTCGTCGCGCCGGTCCATCAACGCGCCGAAGTCGACGTTCTCGGCGACCATGAGTTTGCGGTTGCCGATGGCCACCCGCCGGCCCGCCACCTCGGCGACCGCACCGTGTCCGGGCACGTTGCGGAAGTTCTCCAACGACACCGCGGGAAGGCCGCGGGCGGCGGCATAGCGCACGATCGCACCGGCGAGAGGATGCTCGGATTCGCGTTCGACCGCCGTCACGAGGGTCAGCAGCTCGTCCTCGGTGAGACCGTCGACGACGACGTCGGTGACCTCCGGCTCGCCCTTGGTCAAGGTGCCGGTCTTGTCCATCACCACGGTGTCGATGCGGGCCGAGGTCTCGAGGGCAGCGGCGTTCTTGAACAGCACGCCGCGCTGGGCGCCGAGACCGGTGCCGACCATGATCGCGGTCGGGGTGGCCAACCCGAGCGCGTCGGGGCAGGTGATCACCACGACGGTGATGGCGAACAGCAGCGCCCGCTGCACATCCCCGTCGACCGCCCACCACACCACGAACGTGCCCAGCCCCCCGATCAGGGCGACGAGCACCAGCCAGAATGCGGCGCGATCGGCCAGGCGCTGGCCGGGTGCCTTGGAGTTCTGGGCCTCCTGCACCAGCGCGACGATCTGCGCGAGGGCGGTGTCGGAGCCGACCTTGGTCGCCCGTACCCGCAGAGTGCCGGTGGTGTTGATCGACGCACCGATCACCTCGGATCCTTCGGCCTTGGTCACCGGCAGGGACTCCCCGGTGACCATGGATTCGTCGACCTCGGAACTGCCGGTCTCGACGGTGCCGTCGACCGGGATCTTCGCCCCCGGTCGGATCAGGAGCAGGTCCCCGACCACGACCTCGGCGGTGGGGATCTCCACCGGCTGCCCGTCGCGCAGTACCACCGCCATCGGCGGGGCGAGTTCGAGCAGGGTCCGGATGGCATCGTTGGCGCCGCCGCGGGCGCGCATCTCGAACCAGTGCCCGAGCAGCACGAAGCTCGCCAGCACGGAGGCGGCCTCGTAGAACACCTCGCCGCCGCCCGTCAGTGTCACGCCCACGCTGTAGAGCCAGCCGGTGCCGATCGCGACGGCGACGAGCACCATCATGTCCAGGGTCCGCGCCTTCAAGGCCCGGTAGGCACCGTCGAAGAAGATCCACGACGAGTAGAAGATCACCGGCAGGCTCAGCAACAGGGTGAACACGTCGTCGCGCAGGCCGAACGGCGCCGGGACGGTGAACCCGAACATCTCGCGACCCATCGGCGACCACAACATGATCGGGATCGACAGCACCAGCGCCACCAGGAACCGATTGCGCATGTCGCGGACCATGGCGTCCATCGACATCCCGGCGTGACCGCCGTGATCCATCAGCTCCTGCGCGGTGTGCCCGCCAGGCATCTCGTGCGCCGCCGGCTGCGGGGGATGTGCGGGTGTGCCCGGGCCCGGAGCCGGTTCGCTCATCGGGTCGCACACGTGCTCGGGCACCGAGCGGCCGGCGCAGTGATAGCCGCAGTCCCGCACCCATTTCGACAGCTCCGCCACCGACGTGCGGTCCGGATCGTAGGTGACGGTGGCGGTCTGGTTCACCGCGTTGGCCTCCACCGCGGTCACTCCCGGTCGGCGCAGCAGGGTCGATTCGATGACCGGCGTCGACGTCGCCCAGTGCAGGCCGCCTACTTCGAGAACGGTGGTTCGGTTCATTCGATCCGGTCCCTCCCTCTGATGGCGGGGACGCGTTACTCGCCCCGTACGCAGTGCGGTTCCGCCGAACCGCAGTACCGATAGCCGACACCGGTGAACGGTCATCGCTGATCGAGTCCGAGTCTGCCCCGCCCCGACCCGGCATCTTCTGGTGGTTGGATGAAGATCCGTTGAAGAAGTCCGGGTCCCGGGTCAGGGTCCGTGCTCGTCGGTACCAGTGCCCCGGCGATGATCAGCCATCTCGCCTCCTCGGATTCCCGATGTGCGGGTCGGTGGGTACCGGAGCCGTGCGCCGATGACTCTTCCTGCCGCGGTGGGGGTTTCGGCTGGTGGTTCGGTGAAGATCTGTTGAAGACTCTGTATCCCCCGAAACGGGTACCGCCGGGCCCTGCGGTGACAGTCCCTCAGCCGCTGTGGTGTTCGCCGTGGTCGGCCGGGACGGTGGTCGTCGGCACCGAGTTCGGTCCCGGCGCCGGTGCAGGGTTCGGGGCCGAGGGGCCGGTCAGAGCCGGTCCGAGCACGAACGCCGAGAGCGAGAACATCGCCGCGAACACCACCAGGGCGATCGCCGGGGCCTTCCAGGTGGCAAACCGCCGATACAGCCGGCGCAGCAGCGGAATCGAGAACACCACCCCGAGGGCGAAGAACAACAGGTTGCCCCCGGCGCCGGTGACCAGCGCGGCCCCGGCGATCAGGCCGACGTGGTGCAGCACGTGCGGCGCCAGCCCCATCACCGCGCCGAGGGCCGCGGACACGGCGTTCCAGGTCGCGGCCAGCGGGCCCTTGCGGGCCGGCACGGCCGCCGGTGGGGTGCTCATGGCTTCGGCGGTGGCGGGGTGCTCGCCGGGAGGAGTCGTCATACGCAGACTCCGTCTTCTCAGGCGCGGTAGGACAGGGTCGTCATCATTCCGGCTTCCTGGTGGTAGGCGTTGTGGCAGTGCAGGGCCCACTGGCCCGGGTTGTCGGCGTCGAACTCGATATCCACAGTCTGCATCGGACGCACCGTCACGGTATCCTTGCGGGCTCCGCCGTCGACCAGGGCGAAGGTGTGTCCGTGCACGTGCATCGGGTGGAACATGGCCGACATGTTCCGTAACCGCATCCGTACCCGTTGTCCCTGGGCGACGGTCAGCGGCGCGGTGTCGGGGAAGGTGGCGCCGTTGAGCATCCACCGGTACGGGGCCATCGTGCCGCCCATGTCGACGCTCAGGTAGTTGTCGTGGGATCGTCGGGGCAACCGCACCTGCTCGGCCGGGGACAGGGCGGTGCCGAGCAGCACCCGCCGATCCAGCTCGCCGGGCCGGGTATCGGTGGCGGCCGTCCCGGCGGCGGTGCGCACGACGGCCACCGCGTGGCCGGGTTTGCCTTCGGCGGCGGCGTAGAGCGGGAACACCCCGTCGGCGAGGGTGACCAGCACATCGAACCGTTCGCCCATACCGATCAGCACCGCGTCGGTGTTCCGGGGGGACACGGGGAAACCGTCACTGTGGGTGACCGTCATCGCATGTCCACCGAGCCCGACGCGGAAGGCGGTGTCCGAGGCGGCATTGACCAGCCGGATCCGCACCCGCTGCCCCGGGGCGGCGGTCAGGGTCACCGGGTCGACGGGGGTGCGGCCGTTGAGCAGGTAGTACGGGTAGTTCACGTCGCCGGCGCCGCCGAGCAGGTCCGAGCGCATGCTCTCTGCACCCATCATCGAGCCCATGCCGCCCATCGCGCCGTGGTCCATCATCGAGCCCATCCCACCCGCACGGGGGGCGGGCCGGCCGGGGGCCGGCATGCCGAGTTCGCGGGCGACATCGTCGGGGGTGCGGCCGGTGCCGTCGACCCAGTCGTCGAGCACGACGACCCATTCGTCGTCGTAGCCGCCGGGCTCGGCCGGGTCGTCGATCACCACCACCCCGTACAGGCCGCGGTCGAGCTGCAGCCCGGTATGCGAGTGGTAGAAGTAGGTGCCCGGATGCGGGGCCGTGAATTCGTAGGTGAACGACTCCCCGGCGACGATGGGCTCCTGCGTGAGCCCCGGTACCCCGTCCATGTCGTTGCTCATCGCGATGCCGTGGAAGTGGATGCTGGTGTCGACCTCGAGCCGGTTGTCGACCCGCACCTGCAGCAGATCCCCGGCCCGGGCCCGCAGCAGCGGACCGGGCAGCGTGTCACCGTAGCCCCAGGTCGAGACCACCGTACCTCCGAGGTCGACCTGCACAGGCCGCGCCGTCACATGCGCGGCGACCACCGCCTGCCCGGTGGTACGGCGTTGGGCCTCGAGCCGGCGCACCGCCTCGGCGCCCGGCCCGACCGGATTTCCCGCTACACCGGGGCGGGCGCAGCCGACCGGCCCACCGAGGGCCATCGCCCCGGCGGCCGCGGACGCACCGAGCAGAAACATACGGCGGGACATCTGCACCACACACATCTCCTGGAAACGTTGGGACGACAACGGACGACACGAGGTCGGCGCCGCTCACCGGTAGGGGCGCAGCGCCCGCCGCCGGGCTTGGTACTCGTCGGCGTCGATCTCGCCCCGTGCGAAACGGTCGTCGAGGACGCGCAGCGGATCGGCCGGCGGTGGCGGGGTGCCGGTGCGGTGGCCGGTGCGGAACAGCGCGGCGATGCCGAAGGCCACCAACGCCCAGAAACCGATCATCGTCAGCGCCATCACCATCCAGCCGGCCCAGCCCATTGCGCCCGATCCCCACATCACGGCCGCTCCCTTCCTCGAAAGGCCCGGATCCGAGTCTGGGCCCGTTACCCGACGCCGCGGGTTGGCGTTCGATGAAGGTTCGCTGAAGAACGTCGCCACCGGCCCGCCGCGGCGGTCACGATGGGACATGGCCTCCGGTTCCGATCAGCTCGTCCCCGCCTCTGCCTCGAGCGCAGCGGTCCCCCCGAGCGGCCTGCGGGCGCTGGTGGTCGAAGACGAAGTGGCGCTGGCCCGGGTTGTGGGCACCTACCTCGAACGCGCCGGCTGCGAGGTCACGCTCGTGCACGACGGGCTCGACGCCGTCGAGCGCGCCCGGCAGGTCGATCCGGATGTCGTGGTGCTCGATCTGGGGTTGCCGCACCTGGACGGGATCGAGGTGTGCCGGCAGCTGCGCACGTTCTCCGACGCCTACGTCGTCATGCTCACCGCCCGCGCCGACGAGATCGACACCCTGGTCGGCCTGTCGGTCGGCGCCGACGACTACATGACCAAACCCTTCAGTCCGCGTGAACTCATCGCCCGCATCCAGGCCATGTTGCGGCGCCCCCGACCCTCGACCGGGGACGGCCGCACCCCCGCGCAGTCCGGCACCGATACCGGCCGCCGTACGTTCGGGTCGTTGACCCTCGATGCGGCCGGCCGCGAGGTGTGGGTCGACGGTACCCCGATCGCCTTGACCCGCACCGAATTCGACCTCCTCGCCGCGCTGTCCGCACACCCCAACATGGTGTTCACCCGGGCGCAGCTCATCACCGCGGTGTGGGGCCCGAGCTGGGTCGGCGACGAACACCTGGTCGACGTGCACATCGGGCACCTGCGCCGCAAACTCGGCGACGACGCCACCCGCGGGGTCTTCGTGCGCACCGTGCGCGGGGTCGGATACCGCATGGGAGCCGGGCAGTGACCACACCACCCCCACCGGCGGCAGCAGGGCGGAGGCCCGGGCGCCGCAGTGTCGGATTCGGCAGCCGGCTACTGGCCGCGCAGGCGATCGTCGTCGTCGGCGGCGCGATCAGCGCCTGGCTGGTGGCCGCCGCCGTCGCCCCGGGACTGTTCCACAACCACCTCGAGCAGGCAGGTATCGAGCACGTCTCGACCGAGGCGGCGCATGTGGAGGAGGCGTTCACTTCGGCGATGATCATCTCGCTGGCCATCGCGCTGGTGGTCTCGGCGCTGATGGCGCTGGCGGTGAGCTGGTACTTCACCCGCAGGGTGCAGCGCTCGGTCACCGGCGTGGCCGCCTCGGCCACCGAGATCGCCGGCGGCCACTACGGCGTGCGTCTGCCCGGACCCGGTCTCGGGCACGAATTCGACCAGCTCGCCGAGACGTTCAACCAGCTCGCCGATCGGCTGGACTCGGTCGAAACCACCCGGCGGCGCATGCTCTCGGATCTCGCGCACGAGATGCGCACCCCGCTGGCCACTCTCGATGCCCACCTCGAGGCCCTCGAAGACGGCATCCGGGTTCCCGACGCCGAGACCCTCGCGGTCCTGCGGTCGAGCACCGCCCGGCTCGGGCGGCTCGCCGAGGACATGGGCGCGGTCTCGCGCGCCGAAGAGGGCCGGCTGTCCGTCACGCCCGTGCCCACCGACACCCGCACCCTCGTCGACGCCGCGGTCCGCGTCGCCGCCGACCGCTACGCCGCCAAGGGCGTCGCCCTGGTCGAAGACGTCGAGCACCCCGCCGCGGTCACGGTCGACCCGGACCGGATCGGGCAGGTGCTGGGCAATCTGCTCGACAACGCCCTGCGGCACACCCCCGCCGGGGGCACGGTCACCGTCGCCACCACCGCCGTCGACGGAGAAGCCGGGATCACCGTCACCGACACCGGCGACGGCATCGCCGCCGAGCACCTGAGTCATCTGTTCGACCGGTTCTACCGTGCCGACCCCGCCCGCCGACGGCAAGAAGGCGGCAGCGGCATCGGATTGACCATCGCCCGCGCCCTGGTCGAAGCCCACGGCGGTACGCTGACCGCCTCCAGCGGCGGAGCCGGAACCGGCGCCCGATTCACCGTGCACCTGCCCACCGCCGCAGGCGCCCGCAGCAGCGCGCGCACCACCCCTCCGCGGGGTGCCGTGCACGCCGGCACCGGTCCCCGGGAGCGGCGATGAAGAAGCTTGCGCTCGATGCGCTCGCCCGTCACCTGGCCGCGCATGCCGCCGCCGCGCCCAGCGGCCGCAGCGCCGAGACCGTCTACGGCGGGCACGAACACGTGCTGCGGCAGACCCTCGTGGCGTTGCAGGCCGGACAGTCCATGGCCGAGCACGTCAGTCCCGGTGAGGCCACGGTGTACATCCTGCGCGGGCGCATCCGTGTCGTCGCCGACCGGACGAGCTGGGACGGACGCAGCGGCGACCTGATCGCCTTACCCCGCACCCGGCACCGGATCGACGCCGTCGCCGACACGGTCGCGCTGCTCACCGTCGCCAAGTACTGACCTCCGGGTGGTTCAGAGCCCGTCGCCGGGGAGCGGCTGCGCCCACTGCGACGGCTCCGGCTGCAGCATCGGGCTCTGCCCGATCCCCAGATCCTCGAACGGCACCAAGAACGCGATGAACGTCCGATGTCGGCGCTGCCCACCGCTACCGACTGGCGCCGAGCCGGGAATCCGCCCCGGTCCGCTCCGGAGGTGGGCTGCGACAAAGCCCTGCTAGGGCAACAGGCCCTGCCGACGGGCCTCGACGACCGCCTCGTGCCGGCTGCCGACCTCGAGCTTGCCCATCAGATTGCGCATGTAGCTCTTGACGGTCTCCACGCTCAGCGACAGCCGCTCGGCGATCTCGGCGTTGCGGCACCCGAGCGCCACGTACGCCAGCACATCCCGTTCCCGCGCCGAGAGCCGCACCGTCGGTGTGGCCGCCCCGCCGGTCAGCGTCCGCAGCTTCTCCTCGACCTCCCGCAGGCGCGCTTCGATCCCCGGGTCGGACGTCTGTGCCGCGATCTCCCGCAGGGCCAGGTAGCTCTCGGTGATGCCCTCCGACACCGACGCGGACACGGCGGACGGGGCGGCGGCGCGGGCGTTGTCGATGAGGGCGACCCGCCGGTCCACCTCGTCCCGGATCTCGATCTCGCGGGCGAGCCTGCGGGCCGACCGCATCACCTGCTCGACGACCACGTCGCCGATCGGCAGGCTGGTCCGCAGGCCGCCGTACAGGGCGGCGCGGGTGCGGCGGCGCACCACCACCGGCACGGCGAGCAGCGATTCGATGCCCTCCCCCGCGACCTCCCGGTCGTACTCGTGGGAGATCTGGGGGGAGTTGAAGTAGTCCGACACCGCGCCGGGCCGTTGCTCGGCGACCACCTTGCCGCCGAGCCCGCATTCGGAGCTGATCACCAGGTCGCGGAGGATGCCGCTGCGGGTGCCGACGAAACCGGACAGCAGCATGTCCCCGCCGTGCACGGTGCCACCGAACAGCACGGGCATCCCGGTCGAGATCTGCAGCTGCCGCAGCTCGGCGCGCAGGGCGTCCTCGTCGCTCGGCCGCAGGTGCGCGTGCGGGCCCTGGCGCGTCGCCGCAACATTCGGCGTCCCGACCCGTGTCGATGCCGGGTTCGTCGACGCCGTGCTCGTCGACGCTGGGTTCGTCGACGCTGGGTTCGTCGACACAGACCTCACCGGAACCACCTCCGAGACCGCGAATACCCACTTCGGAGGGTAGCGGGGAATCTGTCGTGACTCATAACCTCCACCCGTTCCGGTGTTGCAGCGATCACAATGGCGTACACCGACCGAGTGCCGAAGTCCCGGAGGTATCCGTGCCCACCCCCACGTCCGTCCCCACCGCCCGAACGGCGAACCACACCCCGCTCAGCCCCCTGCGGTTCCTCGAGCGTTCGTCGTCCGTGTTCCCCGACCGCACCGCGATCGTCCACGGCGACCGCCGCTACACGTACGCGCAGTTCGCCGACGAGGCGCAGCGCCTGGCCCGCGTCCTGCGCAGCCGGATCCAGCCGGGTGACCGGGTGGCCTTCCTGGCGCCGAACGTGCCGGAACTGCTCATCGCGCACTTCGCGGTGCCGCTCGCCGGAGGCGTGCTGATCGCGCTGAACTCCCGGCTCGCCGGGCCCGAACTCGAGTACATCCTCGGGCACGCGGAGGCGTCGCTGCTGTTCGTCGACTCGGAGTTCGTGGGGTCGGTCGCCGGTGTCACGGCCGGCGTGCCGTCGCTGACGGCGGTCGTGGAGGTGCCGGATTCGACGGTCCCGTACCCCGACGTGCCGGCCGGGATCGTCACCACCCGGTACGACGAGTTCCTCGCCGCCGCCGACGACCTCGACGACACCCCGCTGCCCTGGGGCGTCGACGACGAGGAGCAGGTCATCACCCTGAACTACACGTCGGGCACCACCGGCAAGCCGAAGGGCGTGATGTACACGCACCGCGGCGCCTACCTCAATTCCTTCGGCGAGACGTTCCACAACGGGTTCGACGGGAAGACGCAGTACCTGTGGACCCTGCCGATGTTCCACTGCAACGGCTGGTGCACGCCGTGGGCCGTGACGGCGGCCGCCGGCACGCACATCTGCCTGCGGGCCGTGCGGGCGGACGCGATCTGGGACGCCATCGACAACCTGGGCGTGACCAACCTCTGCGGCGCCCCCGCGGTGTGCTCGACCATCGCCGAGGCCCCGCAGGCCCACCGGCTGGACCGGCCGCTACGGATCACCACGGCGGGCGCGCCCCCGTCGCCGACGGTGATCGCGCAGCTCGAGGCGATCGGCGTGACCGTCGTGCACGTGTACGGCCTCACCGAGGTCTACGGGCCGTACACGATCTGCGAATACCAGGACTCGTGGGACGACAAGCCCGCCGAGGAACGCGCGGCGCTCCTGTCGCGGCAGGGCGTGGGCATGCTGCAGGCGGAGAACGCACGGGTCGTCGACGCGAACATGAACGACGTGCCCGCGGACGGGCAGACGATGGGCGAGATCGTGCTGCGCGGCAACAACGTCATGGCGGGGTACTTCAAGGATCCGGAGGCCACGGCGGAGGCGTTCAAGGGCGGCTGGTTCCACACCGGCGACCTGGGCGTGATGTACCCGGACGGATACATCCAGCTCAAGGACCGCGCCAAGGACATCATCATCTCCGGCGGCGAGAACATCTCCACCGTGGAGGTCGAGCAGGCCATCGTCAGCCACCCGGCCGTGCTGGACGTCGCGGTGGTGGGCGTGCCCGACGAGAAGTGGGGCGAGCGTCCCAAGGCGTTCGTGATCCTGAAGAAGGGCGAGACCGTGACGGCCGAGGAGCTGATCTCCTACACGCGCACGTTGCTCGCCGGGTACAAGGTGCCGCGGGAGATCGTGTTCCCGCTGGATCTGCCGCGGACGCCGACCGGCAAGATCCTCAAGTTCGAGCTGCGGGCCGCGCACTCGGCGCAGGCCTGACGCCGGCCGCGCCGCCGGGTCCGGCGGCGCGGCCGTTTCGACTTCGATACCGCGGATTGGATACTGAGAACCATGGCACTCGGTCCCGACTCCGCCCGCCGCATCGACGCGACCGGCCCCGATCCCGCCCAGTTCCGGGTGCACGTGGTGACGCAGGCGATCCGCCTGTTCTCCGAGTACGGCTACGAGTCGACCACCGTCGAGCAGATCGCGTCGGCCGCGGGAGTGTCGCGACGGACCTTCTTCCGGCAGTTCCGCTCGAAGGAGGACGTGATCTTCGCCGATCACGAATCGCTGCTCGAGCAGGTCGGACACTATCTGTCGGGGAACTTCGACGATCCGTGGGCGGCCGCCGCCGAGGCCGCCGAGCTGGTGTTCGGGCACTTCCGGGACAAGCGGGAGCTTGCGGTGTGGCGGTATCGCGTGGTGCAGCGGGTGCCTGCGCTGCGCGAGCGGGAGCTGGTCACGACGTACCGCTACGAGCGCCTGTTCACCGACTACCTGCGCTCGGCGGTGCCGTCGGAGTCGGGGGTGCGGATCGTCAGCTTCGCGGCCGCGATGACCGCGACGCACAACTTCCTGCTGCGCGCGATGATCCGCGGCGACGAGTCCGCGACGGCTGAGGAACTGCGCCGCGCGCTGCTCGAGGTGCGGCGCTCGTTCGGCGTCGCACCGGGGCAGAGCGCCGCGCCGGCCGTCGGTCCGGCGCGAGACGCCGAGCGCGCGATCACGGTGGTGACCTATCCCCCGGGCACGTCGCCCGCGGAGGTCGCCCGCCAGGTGCAGGCGCAGCTCGAGGCGGCGTCGGACTGACGTCAATGGGGTGGCCGACGATCCACCACCCCATTGACGTGGCACTGAGTGCCGTGGTTCACTGGAACCGATTTCGTGACGTCGCGAGCCCTCCACTCAGTAGGATGGATGCGACACCCAAACAAGAACTGGCACTGCGTGCCGATAGGAGTCCGCCGTCATGGCCTTCAACCCGGAGTTCGGTCTGTTCAAGCTGGGCGAGGAGCACGATGAGCTCCGCGCCGCCATCCGCGCGCTGGCCGAAAAGGAGATCGCGCCCTACGCCAAGGACGTCGACGAGAACTCCCGCTTCCCGCAGGAGGCCCTCGACGCCCTCAACAAGTCCGGCCTGAACGCGATCCACGTCCCCACGGAGTACGGCGGCGACGGCGCCGACTCGGTCGCCACCTGCATCGTCATCGAGGAGGTCGCCCGCGTCTGCGGTTCGTCCTCGCTGATCCCGGCCGTGAACAAGCTCGGCACCATGGGCCTGATCCTGTCCGGCTCCGAGGAGCTCAAGCAGAAGGTCCTGCCCGACCTGGTCAAGGGCGACATGGCGTCCTACGCGCTGTCCGAGCGGGAGGCCGGCTCCGACGCCGCGGGCATGCGTACCCGCGCCAAGGCCGACGGCGACGACTGGATCCTCAACGGCTCCAAGTGCTGGATCACCAACGGCGGCAAGTCCAGCTGGTACACCGTCATGGCCGTCACCGACCCCGACAAGGGCGCCAACGGCATCTCCGCGTTCATGGTCCACAAGGACGACGAGGGCTTCGTCGTCGGCCCCAAGGAGAAGAAGCTCGGCATCAAGGGCTCCCCGACCGCCGAGCTGTACTTCGAGAACTGCCGCATCCCCGGCGACCGCATCATCGGCGAGCCCGGCACCGGCTTCAAGACCGCCCTCGCGACCCTCGACCACACCCGCCCCACCATCGGCGCGCAGGCGGTCGGCCTCGCGCAGGGTGCGCTCGACGCGGCGATCGCCTACACCAAGGACCGCAAGCAGTTCGGCAAGCCGATCTCCGACTTCCAGGGTGTGCAGTTCATGCTGGCCGACATGGCCATGAAGGTCGAGGCGGCACGCCTGATGGTGTACACCTCCGCGGCGCGCGCCGAGCGCGGGGAGCCGAACCTGGGCTTCATCTCCTCCGCCGCCAAGTGCTTCGCCTCCGACGTCGCGATGGAGGTCACCACGGACGCCGTGCAGCTGTTCGGCGGTGCCGGCTACACCACCGACTTCCCGGTCGAGCGGATGATGCGCGACGCCAAGATCACCCAGATCTACGAGGGCACCAACCAGATCCAGCGGGTCGTCATGTCCCGCGCGCTGCTCCGCTGACGCGGCGGCAGTAAGTTCACCCTGGTCCAACCTTCGTATCGAGGAGAATCTCCCGTGGCAGTGGAATTGATCGGTGTAGTCGGTGGCGGCACGATGGGGGCCGGCATCGCCGAGGTGTGCGCCAAGGCCGGCAGCGACGTGATCGTGCTCGAGACCAGCGAGGAGTTCGCCGACGCGGCCCGCAAGCGCGTCTCCGGCTCGATCGGCAAGGGCGTCGCCCGCGGCAAGATCACGCAGGAGGAGGCCGACGCCGCGATCGCGCGGGTTCGGGTCACCACCGATGTCGCCGATCTCGCCGACCGTGATCTCGTCATCGAGGCGGCGCCCGAGATCGAGTCGCTCAAGGTCGACATCTTCACCAAGCTCGACGCGGTCGTGAAGCCCTCCGGCATCCTGGCGACCAACACGTCGTCGCTCCCGGTGATCAAGATGGCCCAGGCGACGTCGCGTCCGGGACAGGTGGTGGGTGTGCACTTCTTCAACCCGGTGCCGGTGATGCCGCTGGTGGAGATCATCTCGGCGCTGACCACCGAGGAGGAGACGGCGAACGCCGTCTTCGACTACGTCAAGAACACCCTCGGCAAGATGACGGTCCGCGCGGGCGACCGCGCCGGCTTCATCGTCAACGCGCTGCTGATCCCGTACCTGACGTCCGCCGTGCGGATGCTCGAGTCGGGCTACGCGACGAAGGAAGACATCGACGCCGCGATGAAGGGCGGCTGCGGCTACCCGATGGGCCCGCTCACCCTCATCGACACCGTCGGTCTCGACGTCACCCTCAACGCCGCCCAGTCGCTGTACGACGAGTTCGCCGAGCCGCACTACGCGCCCCCGGCGCTGCTGCGCCGCATGGTCGACGCCGGCCGCCTCGGCCGCAAGACCGGCCAGGGCTTCTACAGCTACAACTGAGCCCCGCAGCACGAACCCCGTCGCGACGCGCTCGCGGCGGGGTTCGTCGTATCCGTGATCCCCCGCGCGCATCGGTGCCGTCCGCGCGCGGCCACGCCGGGCGAGCGGACCTACGCCGGGGGTGCGTCCCGGTCCGCCTCGGACCGCTCCTCCACGTGCCGCTGCAACGCGCCGATCCGCAAGTCGAGATCCCGGGCGCTCTCCGCGGCGGCGCGCAGTTCGTCGAGCATCTCCCGCGGGACGTGACCGTCGAACTCGGTGCGCAGCCGCGTCGCCACGCTCTCCCACGACTCCATGACCCCGGTGCGGATCTGCACCTCCACGTACACGGTCCGCACCCGGCCGGTCGACGCCACCGGCACCTCCACGACGAGGCACAGCCCGCGGTACCCGTCCGGGCCGGCGCGCTTGATGTAGTCCCTCGCCTCGATCACCCGCACGTCCCGCCGGGCGACGAGCAGGTCCCGTACGCGGTACACGTCGGCGGTGACGGCGCACGTGAGCCGGATCCCGGCGACGTCCCGCCCGAGGTCCTCGACCCGCAGCGGTGGATCGGCCTCGCCCAGGACCGAGTCGGGCGTGGTCAGCCACGTTTCGGCATGCTCGACGGGATCGTAACCGTGGGTGTCGGCGAACTCGCTGCGGACGATGTCGATCTTCGTCCGCAACTCTTCGACACCGAACCCGCAGGTCTTCAGGAACCGAGCCAGATCCCGCCGGAGGATGTCAGTCCGCCCGGGTCCGCTCCCCGTCATCGCCAGCCTCCTCGATCCGCGTCTGCGAATTCGCCGGCCCCGCGCGACGACCGTCGCGCAGCACCTGCCGCAGCGTCCGCGGCGACACGCCCGCCTCGCGGCGGGCCTTGCCGCGGGTGACGAGCACCCCGATGATCGCCACGACCCACACGGGATACTGCGCCAGCCAGGCGACCCGGAACGCCTCGAAGGTGTAGCCGCCGAGACGCTGCAGGATCAACCCCATCGCCTGGATCACCAGCAGGGACGCCAGGAATCCGCCGATGTTGACCATGCCCTGGGCGGTGCCGAGCGCGGTGCTCGGGTTGAATGTCCGCGCATAGTCGAATCCGATCATAGACCCGGGTCCGCCCACCGAGATGGTCACGATCAGGAGGACGAGCAGCCACATCGGGGCCGGCGCCGGCAACAGCAGCACGACCGTCCACATCGCGGCGTTGCTCACCATGATCGACAGCACCAGCCACGAGCGGTGCAGCGGGAACCGGCCGCTGAGGATCCCGAGCACCGGGCCGGCCGCGATCGCCGAGACCACGGAGAGGGTGAGCAGCGAACCGGCGGCCGCCGCGGACAGGCCCTGCGCCGACTGGAGGTACGGCACGCCCCACAGCAATGCGAACGTGGTGATGGAGAATTGGGTGCCCATGTGGGTGAAGAAGCCGAGCCGTGTGCCCGGTCTGCGCCACACCACCCCGATCTGCCCGAGCACCTGCCGCATCCCGGCAGCCTCGGTCCGCACGACCACCCCCGGCGGCGCGTCGCGCACCACTGCGACCGCGAGCACGCAGGCGAGCACGCCGAGCGCCGCGGCGCTCGCGAACGCCGCGCTCCACCCCGCTCCGCCCAGGATCAGTACGAAGGGCAGCGCCGAGAGCACCTGACCCAGCTGCCCCAGGATGCCGGTCAGCTGCGACACCAGCGGCACCCGCCGCGTGTCGAACCACACCGGCACCAGCCGCAGCACCGAGATGAAGGTCAGCGCGTCGCCCGCCCCGACGAAGACGCGGGCCGCATAGGCGGCGGGCAGGGACTCGGTGAACGCCAGCACCAGCTGCGCCACCGCCATGATCGCCGCACCCGAGGCGATCATCACCCGGGAACCGAACCGGTCGAGCAGCACCCCGGCCGGGATCTGCATGCTCGCGTACACCACGATCTGCAGGACCACGAAGCCCGACAGCACGGCCGGGGTGATGTCGAAGCGTTCGGTCGCGGCGAGTCCGGATACGCCGAACGACGTGCGATGCATGACGGCCACGACATAGGCGAGGACACCCACGCCCCACACCCACCAAACCCGTTTCATGATGAAACGACCCTACGCGGCGACGCGACTACCCGCCGGTAGTCACTCCCGGCCCCACGACACCCAGGTCGGGTCCGCGGCCCGCCCACCCACGACCGCGTCGGCGAGGGTGTCGAGCCTGGCGACGTGCTCGTCGGTGAGACGCACGTCGAGCGCGCCGGCGTTCTCGGTGACCCGCGCGGCGGAGCGGCTGCCCGGGATCGCCACCGACGGCAGCCCGAACTGCCGCGCCTTGGCGTCGAGCCACGCCAGCGCCACCTGCGCGATCGTCGCGCCCACCTCGTCGGCCACCGCGCGCACCGCGGCACGCACCTGCAGGTTCGCGGGCAGCGCGTCGGCGGCGAATCGGGGGAAGCGCCGGCGCAGGTCCTTCTCCCCGATCCGGGCGGCATCGAACGCATCGGTGAGCAGACCTCGGCTGACCGGCGAGTACGGCACGAAGCCGATGCCCAGCTCGGCGGCGGTCGGCACGACGTTCTTCTCGACGTCCCGGGAGACGATGCTCCACTCGGACTGGATCGCGGCGATCGGGTGCACGGCGTGCGCGCGGCGCAGCTCGTCGCCGGTGGCCTCGGACAACCCGATGTGCCGGATCTTGCCGGCCTGCACCAGCTCGGCCAACGCGCCGACCGTGTCCTCGATGGGCACGTCCGGGTCCACACGGTGCAGGTAGTACAGGTCGACGCGGTCCACCCCGAGCCGGCCGAGGGACTCGTCGAGGGCCTTCTTCGCGTACTCGGGACGGCCGTCGATGCCGCGATTACCGCTGCCCAGCGCACCGACGAGCCCGAACTTCGTGGCCACCTGCACCTCGTCGCCGCGGTCCTGCAGCAGCTTCCCGACGACCCGTTCGCTGGTGCCGTCGCCGTAGACGTTCGCGGTATCGACAAACGTGACCCCCAGGTCGACGGCGTGATGCAGCGTCGCCAAGGCCTCGTCGAGATCGACGGGGCCGTAGGCAGGCGAGACCGACATCGCGCCGTATCCCTGTGCGCTGACGGTCAGGCCGGGGGCGAGCTCGACGGTGGGGACGGGCATGACTTCTCCAGTACTGTCCGGACGATCGGGGGACCGCACCAGGTGCGGCGACACCGATCCTCCCGAACATCGCGGGCCGCCGCACGCCGGGAAACCCGGTGCCGCCGCCACCGCCCGCCTAGTCTGAATCCATGTCGTACGACTGGCTCGAACTGCAGCACATCGCCCGGCAAGGTTTCGAGAGCCGGCTCTCGGCGGTCACCGACTGGTCCGCCCCCACCCCCGACACCGAATGGGACGTCGCCACCCTGGTCCGGCACGTCGTGGACGAGCAACGGTGGGTGCCGCCGCTGCTCGCCGGCAGGACGATCGCCGAGGCGGAGGCCGAACTCGACCCGCTCGGCGACGACCTGTCCGCCGAATGGGACCGGCACGCCGTCGACGCCTCCGTCGCGTGGGCTTCCACCGACCCGGACAAGCAGGTGCACCTGTCCTACGGGATGGTGCCCGTCCGCGACTATCTGCGGCAGCAGGTCGCGGACATCGCGATCCACACGTGGGACCTGGCCCGGGCCGTGGGGGCCGACGAACGCCTCGATCCCGACCTGGTGGCGGCCGTGTGGGAGGACATACAACCGCAGCGGGACATGCTGGCCGCGAGCGGGCTGTTCGCGCCGCCCGTGCCGGTGCCCGACGACGCGGCCGTGCAGGACCGGTTGCTGGCGCTGACCGGGCGTGATCCCCGACCGGGAGGAACGCGATGAGCACGCCGACCGAGCCGGAGGCGAGCAGCGCGACCGAGCCGGAGGCGAGCAGCGCGACCGAGCCGGAGGCGAGCAGCGCGACCGAGCCGGAGGCGAGCACGCCGATCGAGCCGGAGGCGAGCAGCGCGACCGAGCCGGAGGCGAGCAGCGCGACCGAGCCGGACATCAAGCCCCGCAGCCGCGACGTCACCGACGGCCTCGAGAAGACCGCGGCGCGCGGCATGCTCCGCGCGGTCGGCATGGGCGACGACGACTGGGGCAAGCCGCAGATCGGGGTGGCCTCGTCGTGGAACGAGATCACCCCGTGCAACCTGTCGCTGGACCGGCTGGCGCAGGCGGTCAAGGACGGCGTGCACGCCGCCGGCGGGTATCCACTCGAGTTCGGCACGATCTCCGTCTCCGACGGCATCTCGATGGGCCACGAGGGGATGCACTTCTCGCTGGTGTCGCGGGAGGTGATCGCCGACAGCGTGGAGACGGTCATGCAGGCGGAGCGGCTCGACGGGTCGGTACTGCTCGCAGGATGCGACAAGTCCCTGCCCGGAATGCTGATGGCCGCCGCGCGTCTCGACCTGGCGGCCGTGTTCCTGTATGCGGGGTCGATCCTGCCGGGCGTCGCGAAGCTGTCCGACGGATCCGAACGCGACGTGACGATCATCGACGCCTTCGAGGCGGTCGGCGCCTGCGCCCGCGGGCTGATGAGCCGGGAGGACGTCGACGCGATCGAGCGGGCCATCTGCCCCGGCGAGGGCGCGTGCGGCGGCATGTACACGGCGAACACGATGGCCAGCGCGGCCGAGGCGCTCGGCATGTCGCTGCCGGGAAGCGCGGCGCCGCCGGCGACGGACCGCCGCCGCGACGGGTACGCCCGCCGCAGCGGGCAGGCCGTGGTGAACCTGCTGCGCCGCGGCATCACCGCCTCCGACATCCTCACGAAGGAGGCGTTCGAGAACGCGATCGCCGTGGTGATGGCGTTCGGTGGGTCGACCAACGCGGTGCTGCATCTGCTCGCGATCGCGCACGAGACGCAGGTCGAGCTGAGCCTGGACGACTTCTCCCGCATCGGTGCGCGCGTCCCGCACCTGGCCGACGTCAAGCCGTTCGGCCGGCACGTGATGCAGGACGTCGACCGCATCGGCGGCGTGCCGGTGATCATGAAGACCCTGCTCGACGCGGGCCTGCTGCACGGCGACTGCCTCACCGTCACCGGGCGGACCGTCGCCGAGAACCTGGCCGAGATCGCTCCGCCCGACCCGGACGGGAAGGTGTTGCGCGCACTGAGCGAACCCATCCATCCCACGGGGGGCATCACGATCCTGAAGGGCAGCCTCGCCCCGGGCGGCGCGGTGGTGAAGTCCGCCGGGTTCGACGAGTCGGTGTTCGAGGGCACCGCCCGGGTCTTCGAGCGCGAGCGTGCCGCGATGGACGCGCTCGAGGACGGCACGATCACCGCGGGAGACGTGGTGGTGATCCGGTACGAGGGCCCGAAGGGCGGGCCGGGAATGCGGGAGATGCTCGCCATCACCGGCGCGATCAAGGGTGCCGGCCTCGGTAAGGACGTGCTGCTGCTCACCGACGGGCGGTTCTCCGGCGGCACGACGGGCCTGTGCGTCGGGCACGTGGCTCCCGAGGCGGTGGACGGTGGCCCGATCGCCTTCGTCCGCGACGGCGACCCGATCCGCCTCGACGTCGCGAACGGCACCCTCGACGTGCTGGTCGACGAGGACGAACTCGCGTCCCGCCGGCAGGGGTGGGAGCCGCTGCCTCCCCGCTACACCCGCGGGGTGCTGGCCAAGTACACGAAGCTGGTCGGTTCGGCGTCGAGCGGCGCGGTCTGCGGCTGACCCGATTCGCGGATCCGTCGAGGCGGTGGAGAATCGGCCTGCGCGACGGCGCCCTACAGATCGAGGCCGAGGTCGACGTCCCGGCCGTCGAGGGCGCCCCGCAGGATCGCCTGGTCGGCCAGGTCCTCGGCCAGGAATTCCCGGAGCAGGTCCACCGCCTGCACGATCTTCCGGCTGCGCAGCGAATAGAAGACGTTGTTGCCGGAACGTCGCGCGTTCACGATGCCGCGCTCGCGGAGAACGGACAGATGCTGGCTGGCGTTGGACTGGCTGAAGCCCAGCGCCTCGCACAGGTCACCGACGCTGAGTTCGCCGTCCCGCAGCTCGTTGATGATGAGCAGTCGCTTGGGGTCGGCGATGGCCTTGCAGACTCGGGCGTGGAGTTCCTGCAACTGTGCCGCGATGTCCTGTTCCATCACCCCTCCGAACCGAGCGTCGGGTGCCGATTATAGGTGCGCCGGCCGGGCGGCAGCGGATCGCGGCGGGGCGCCGGCCCGGCGAGCGCGACGGTGCCGTCGGTGGCCGCACCGCTCAGTGGGCGGTCTTCAGCGAGGTGGCTGCCGCGCATTGGTTGCGGCCGACGTCGAGGACCTCGAGCTCGTCGTCGGCGGGGGCGAGTTGTCCGGCGTTCACGCGGCGGATCGTCTCGTAGGTGTGCGGGGCTGCGGGCAGCGAGTTCACGATCTGCTCGACGAAGCGTTCGAGGGCGTGCTCGTTCAGCAGTGTGGCGGTGAAAACCTCCTCCAACGTGGTGACGACCAGTCCTTCGGCGTTGATCTCCTCGCTGCTCGACCAGTGGGCCGGGGCGATCATCGTTCGCGGGTCGAGGGGGCGCAGCCTGTCGTGCACGCTGCGGAACAGATCCCGCGCCAGCTCCTCGGCCCGGCCGGTCAGGTCGGGCCGGCCGAGTCCCCGGACGAAGACGGTGTCGCCGACGAGCAGGACCGAATCGCTGACCAGCAGCGCCGTCGTGCCGGGGGTGTGGCCCGGCAGGTGCATGGTCATGGCCCGGACGACGGTGGACCCCAGGTCGAGTGCGTCGCCCTCCTTCAGCGGCCGGTTGGGGAACGGGACGATGCCGCCGGCGTCCTCCGGCGGCAGGTGATACTCCGCCTCGAGCCGGGCGGCCAGTGCCGGGCCACCACTGACATGGTCCGCGTGCACGTGGGTGTCCACGACGTGCACGATCGAAACATCTTGCATTCGAGCAAGTTCCAGGTATGCCTCGGTCGATCTGGCGGGGTCGACGACGATGCCGCGGCCGCCGGGCACGCCGACGAGGTACGACAGGCAGGCCTTCGCCGGGCGCTGGAACTGCCAGATGCGCACGTCGCCGGGGAGTCCGGTGATCTCGACGGGAACGAGGAGCCGGTTCCACGCGTCGGTACCGCCCTCGAGGGAGCGGGTGCGCAGGCCCAGCGTCTCGAACTCCTCGGCGACCAGTTCGGAGCCGTTGCCCTGTCCGCAGACGACGACGGCGCCCGCCCGCGTGACGGCGGCCTGTTCCTCGAGTTCTTCCATCACCCGATAGACCGGGACGTGGCGAGTGGGAACGGGCCGGGGTCCTTCGATCCGGCCGGCCCGGAAATCCTCGGTGCTGCGGATGTCGAGGATCTCGGGAACGGTGCCCGCCTGGAGCTCGCGAAACAGTTCCAACGCTGTGACGGTATCGGCCACGTGTCCTCCCAGGGACGAAACGGGCGGGTGGTCCGCACACCGGGAGGGTGACTTTCCGAACCATCTTGCGGTATGCGCATACACGAATGTAGTGTTCTGGATCACATATCGCAACACTCCGCGCGAAGGCCGCACGAGGCCTCCCCGGCAACCACGAAAGGGGCCGGCGCATGTCGGACAACCCGCAGCGTGACGTCGACGACGCCCCGGAGAGCATGACGATCGTGGCGTGGAGCGGCGATCTGGACAGAATGTGGCCAACCCTGATCCTCGGCTCCACCGGCGCCGCCTACGGCATGTCCACGACGATCTTCTTCACCTTCTGGGGACTGTTCCCCCTGGTGCGCGACGACGTCCGGATCACCGGCACCGACGCGATGACCAAGGCGCTGGCCGGCATGAACCGGCCGGGCATGCGGCACATGAAGCTGTCGAAGCTCCACCTGGCCGGCGCCGGGCCCTGGATGATGAAAAGACTTGCGCGCCAGAAGAACGTGGCCCACCCGGCCGAGCTGGTCGAGATGTGCACCGAGCTGGGCGTGAACCTGTGGCCGTGCGAGATGACCATGGACCTGCTGGGCCTTCGCCGCGACCAGCTCCTCGAGGGAGTGGGCGAGCCCGTCGGTGCCGCCACCGCCCTGTCCGCGATGAGCAGGTCCCAGATCAGCCTCTTCATCTGACCCTTCCGAACCCAGGAGCGGACCGTGGACTACCAGATCGACGTCGTCGTCGACGCCAAGGGACAGAAATGCCCGATGCCCGTGCTGCTCGCCTCGCGTGCGATCAAGAAGCTCGAGGCCGGGCAGATCCTGCTCGTCGAGGCCACCGACGGCGGATCGAAACGCGACATCCCGTCGTGGGCGACCGACACGGGAAACGAACTGCTGGAGAACAACAGCGAGGACGGCGTCCACCGCTACCTCATCCGGAAGAAGTGAGACGGTGCGCTACGGCTTCGCGATCGATCAGCGCACGTGCATCGGCTGCCACGCCTGCACGGTCGCCTGCAAGACCGAGCACGAGGTACCGCTCGGCCAGTTCCGCACGTGGGTGAAGTACGTCGACGCCGGTGAGTTTCCGAACACCACAAGATCTTTCGGTGTGATGCGCTGCAACCACTGCACCGACGCACCGTGCGTGAAGATCTGCCCCACCGGCGCGCTGTTCAAGCGCGACGACGGAATCGTCGACTTCGACAACGAGCGCTGCATCGGCTGCAAGAGCTGCATGCAGGCGTGCCCCTACGACGCCATCTACATCGATCAGGACACCCACACCGCGGCGAAGTGCAACATGTGCGCGCACCGCGTCGACAACGACATGGAGCCTGCCTGCGTCGTGGTGTGCCCCACCCACTCGATCTGGGTCGGCGACCTCGACGACCCGACCAGCGGCATCGCCACCCTGGTCAGCACGCAGCAGACCGCCGTGCGCTCGCCGGAACAGAACACCGGGCCGAACGTCTTCTATCTCGGTGCCGACCGGGCGGTCCTCGATCCGCTGGTCGCCCCGGTCGCCGACACCTACATCTGGGCCGAGCCGGACGCGCACCGCCGCGAGACCGCGGCCGACCTGCCCGGGGATCGCACCACGAAGGCGCGCACCACGCTGAACACCGCGCATCCCCGGCCGTGGGGATGGCGCGTGACGACCTACCTGTGGACCAAGGCCGTCGCCGCCGGCGCCCTCGCCGTCGCGGGGCTGGCCCACATCCTGGGCATCGACCTGGGGTGGCTGGGTGACTACGCGGCGCCCGCAGTGGCCATGGCGGGCGCGGCCCTCACCGGAGTCCTGCTGATCTGGGACCTGAAGCGGCCGGAGCGTTTTCTCTACATCTTCCTGAGATCCAACTGGTCCTCGTGGCTCGTGTGGGGCGCCTACGCGCTGGCCGCCTTCGGCGGGGTAGCCGCCCTGTGGGTCCTCGCCGCCTTCCTCGGATCGGCTTGGGGCGCAACCGTGCTCGCCTGGGCCGCCCTGGTCTCCGGGGCGCTGGTCGCCGGCTACACCGGTTTCCTCTTCGGGCAGGCCGAGGGCCGCGACCTGTGGCAGTCACCGTTGTTGTTCTGGCACCTGCTGGTTCAGGCCGCCATGGTCGGGACCGGGGCGCTGCTCGTCGTCGCGCCGTTCGCGGGTCTCTCCGACGGGGCGGTCGGCTTCCTCGTGCGCGTCTTCGTGCTCTCGACCGGACTGCACCTGCTGATGCTGCTCATCGAGTACTCCGGCCGGCACGCCAGCCGGCAGGCGACCCTGGCCGCGCACATCATCACCCGCGGCCGCTACGCCCGGCTGTTCTGGCTGGGGGCGATCGTCCCGGCAGTGGTGGCGGCCGCACTGGCCGCCCCGTCGTGGAACGGCTCCGCCGGTGCCGTCCTCCTCGTCGCGGCCGGCCTGCTGACGCAGATCTCACTGCTGGCCTACGAGACTGCGTTCGTCCGGGCGGGCCAGGACCCACCCCTGTCGTGAGCGGCCCGACCGGCACCCGACCACCCACCCGAAGGGAACCCCATGACTGCCGAGACGGAGCACACCCCGACCGGGGCGGCGCTGCCCGGTCAGCGCACGCACGAGCGGCTGCGGAACTTTCCTCCGGTCGAAAACTGGGACCACCACGTCGAATACGACGCCAAGGCCCACCCTCGTAAGGTGCCGCACGAATACATGCTGGTGCCCACCACCTGCTTCAACTGCGAATCGGCGTGCGGCCTGCTCGCGTACGTGGACAAGTCCGACCTGTCCATCAAGCGGCTCGAGGGGAACCCGGCGCATCCGGGCTCACGCGGACGCAACTGCGCCAAGGGTCCCGCGACCATCAACCAGATCAAGGACCCCGAGCGCATCCTGTACCCGCTCAAGCGCGTCGGTGCCCGCGGCAGTGGGCAGTGGGAGCGCATCGGCTGGGACGAGGCCCTCGACGACATCGCCGCCCGGATCCGGGCCGCCATCGTCGAGGACCGCCGGGACGAGGTCGTCTACCACGTGGGCCGACCCGGCGAGGACGGCTTCGCCGAGCGGTTCCTGCTGGCGTGGGGGGTGGACGGACACAACAGCCACACCAACATCTGCTCCGCCGGCGCCCGGCTGGGCTACGCCCTGTGGGGTGGCTACGACCGGCCCTCACCGGACTACGCGAACGCCAAGGTCATCCTGCTGATCTCGAGCCACCTCGAGACCGGGCACTACTTCAACCCGCACGCGCAGCGGATCATGGAGGGCAAGGTCGAGGGCGGCGCCAAGGTCGTCGTGCTCGATCCGCGGCTGTCGAACACCGCGTCCCACGCCGACCTGTGGATCGCCCCGTGGCCCGGCAGCGAGGCGGCGATCCTGCTGTCCGTCGCGTCGTACCTGCTGCGCACCGGCCACATCGACCGGGCATTCCTGCGCCGCTGGGTGAACTGGCCCACCTACATGAAGCACCGCCACCCCGACCTGCCCGCCGACGACTTCGACGTGTTCGTCGGCGCACTGACCGAGGACTACGCCTGCTTCACCTTCGCCTTCGCCGCGCAGGAGGCGCAGGTACCCGAGAAGCAGATCGCCGAAATCGCCCGGATCGTCGCCACCGCCGGCTCGGCCCTGTCGGCGCACGTGTGGCGGGCGGCGACCGCCGGCAACCTCGGCGGGTGGCAGGTCTCGCGGGCCCTGTTCTTCCTCAACGTGCTCACCGGCAGCGTCGGCACCAAGGGCGGCACCAGCCCCAACGGCTGGGACAAGATCATCGCCCACGGCCCGAACCTGCCCCAGGGACACGAGCCCTGGAACGAGCTGCTCTGGCCCCCCGAGTTCCCCCTGTCGACCAACGAGATGTCGATCCTGCTGCCGCATCTGCTCCAGGACGGCCGCGGCACGCTGTCGATGTACTTTTCGCGCGTCTACAACCCGGTGTGGACCAACCCCGACGGCTTCAGCTGGCTGGAGGCCCTGACCGACGAATCGCTCGTGGGCTGCCACGTCGCACTCACCCCCACGTGGTCCGAGACGGCAACCTTCGCCGACTACGTCCTGCCCATGGGGCACAGCACCGAGCGGCACGACACCCAGTCCTACGAGCAGTACGCCGGCAAGTGGCTCGGATTCCGCCAGCCCGTCACCCGGGTGGCGCTCGAGCGCATGGGCCGGAGCGTGTCCGACTCCCGCGAGTCCAATCCCGGAGAGGTGTGGGAGGAGAACGAGTTCTGGTTCGAGCTGTCCTGGCGCATCGACCCCGACGGCAGCCTCGGCATCCGCAAGTTCTTCGAATCCCCCTACCGGCCCGGGCAGAAGGTCACCGTCGACGAGTACTACCGGTGGGTGTTCGAGAACAGCGTGCCCGGCCTGCCGAAGGCCGCGGCCGACCAAGGGCTCACCCCGCTGGAGTACATGCGCAGATACGGCGTCTTCGAGGTCGCCAAGGACACCTACCGGCTCGACGAGCGGCCGCTGACGGCCGCCGAGACCGAGGGGGCGGACCCGGACGAGCACGGGGTGCTGCGCAAACCCGTCACCCTGGACTCGACCCCGCCGCTCGTCGGCGAGGCGGGTGCCGTCGGTGTCGTCCACGAGGACGGCAGCAGGACCGCCGGGTGGCTCACCCCGTCGCGCAAACTCGAGCTGTTCAGCGAGACCATGGTCGACTTCGGGTGGGAGGAGTACGCCACGCCCGGCTACATCGAGTCCCACGTCGGGCACCGCTCGATCGACCCGGCGAACAACGAGATCGTGCTCGTGCCGACCTTCCGCCTGCCGACCCTGGTCCACACCCGGTCCGCGAACGCGAAGTACCTCAACGAGATCAGCAACACGCATCCGCTGTGGACGAATCCCTCGGACGCCGCGCGCTTCGGCGTCGGCACGGGTGACCTGGTCCGGGTCAACACCGAGATCGGGTACTTCGTGGCCCGTGTGTGGGCGACCGAGTCGATCCGCCCCGGCGTCCTCGCGCTCTCGCACCACATGGGCCGCTGGCGCACGTCCGAGAACGCCGGATCCCGTTGGGCTATGGGCCTCGTCGATCTCGACAACGACGGAGACGGGGTGTGGCGGTTGCGCTACAAGCAGGGCGTACAGCCGTTCCGCAGCGACGACCCGGACAGCGAGCGGATCTACTGGGAAGACCCCGGCGTGCATCAGAACCTCGCCTTCGCCGTGCACCCCGACCCGCTGTCGGGCATGCACTGCTGGCACCAGAAGGTGCGCGTGGAGAAGGCCCACACCGACGACCGGTACGGCGACGTGGTGGTGGACACCCGGCGGTCCCGCGAGGTCTACCGCGCCTGGCTGGCATACACCCGGCCCGGCCCCAGCCGGTCCGGGCTGCGCCGCCCGGAGTTCCTGATGCGCCCGGTCAAACCCCGCCGGCGTGCCTTCCGCGCGCCCGGGACGGAGGAGCGAACATGAGCCTGCTGTCGCGGAGGACGTCCGGCCCGGCGGTCTCCGCGGCTGCGGTGCGTGCCGCGCTGGCCCGGGTCGAGGATCCCGAGCTGCATCTGCCGCTCGAGCAGGCCGGCATGCTCGGCGAGGTGAGGATCGATCGCTCCGGACTCGTCCGGGTGACCGTCCGGCTCACCACCTCCTCGTGTCCGATGCAGGCCTCCCTCTCCGCCGACGTCACTGCGGCCGCCGGGGCAGTCGCCGGCGTGACCGGCGTCGAGGTCGTCTTCACGGCGATGAGCGAAGCCGAGCGGAGGCGGCTCGCCGCCCGCTTGCGCGGTACGAGACCAGAGGACGCTCCCCCCTTCGGTCCCGATTCGGCGACCCGGGTGTACGCCGTGGCCTCCGGCAAGGGCGGCGTCGGCAAGTCGACGCTCACGGCCAACCTCGCGGTGGCGCTGGCCCAGCAGGGCAAGCGGGTCGGCGTTCTCGACGCCGACGTCTGGGGTTACTCCGTTCCGCATCTGTTCGGGGTGCGCCGCGCACCGGTCGCCCTGCACGGAACGATGCTGCCGGTCGAGGCGTTCGGCGTCGCCCTCATGTCCGTCGGGTTCTTCGTCCGCGACGACGAGCCGGTCGTCTGGCGCGGCCCCATGCTGCACAAGGCGATCGAGCAGTTCCTGCGCGACGTGTACTGGGGTGAACTCGACGTCCTGCTCATCGACCTGCCACCGGGCACCGGAGATGTGACACTCTCGCTGCTCGAACTCGTGCCGGACGCGGCGCTCCTCGTCGTCACCACGCCCCAGCCGGCGGCCCAGACCGTCGCCCAACGGGTGGGCCGCATGGCGCGTGACCTGCGGATGCCGGTCGCCGGCGTCGTGGAGAACATGTCGGCGCTGGTGTGCTCGTCGTGCCACGCGAGCACACCGTTGTTCGGTACCGGAGGCGGCGAGCGCCTCGCCCGGGCCGTCGCGGCACCGCTCCTCGGGCAGGTCCCCCTCGACCTCGACCTGCGCGCGGCGGGCGACAGCGGCATCCCGGCCATGGTGGCGACGCCGCACGCCCATTCCGTCTCGCAGATCCGGCAGATCGCCGCGGCCCTGCCGGCCCCGAGACGAAGCCTCGTCGGCCGGCCGCTACCGCTGTCGGTCCCGTAGCCGGCCGACGAGCCCGCGCCTGTACGTCAGATGGGGCGGTAACCCGCGCCCACGCCGCCCCGGGCGTCGACGTCGCCGAGGATCGTGACGAAGTTGGTGCCCACCTCCGGGCCGATGCACGGTGTGAGCAGGTAGGCGTTGACCATCGCGACGAGCGTCGTGCCGACGACCAGCGGGGCGCCGGAGTCGCCCTCGACGACGCACACCTGCGTCCAGGTCTCCTGGGAGTTGAACACGTCGCCCCACACGACACCACAGGTGTTGCCGGTGGTGCGGCCTTCCTTGCACGCCACGTTGGGGAACCCCACGGGGGTGCCGACGCCGGTGATGGTGACGTTGCCGACCCGGTTCACCGGCGCGACGCGGCCGCGGTCGAACTCGATCACCGAGTAGTCGAGCACCTCGTTGGTGCCGACGATGCGCCCGACGACCCCGGCCCCGGGGTCCGCCTCGGACTTCACGGTCGTCCCGGGACCGCCGCAGTGGCCGGCGGTGAAGCCGACGAGCCGGCCGCCACGGTCGTTGCCGATCGTGGCGAGCGTGCAGTCGAACAGATCCTCGGATCCGTTGCCGAGCGTGATGCCCGACCCGCCCCCGAGCGGAACCGGCGGCGCCGCCACCGCGACCCCCGTCCCACCTGTCAGCAGTGCGACCCCCGCGACGATCGCCATCGCAACGCGCTTGAACATGAGCCCTCCCGCCCGGCCGGTTCCGGCCGCATCAGCGGATCAGACTACCCGGTCGGGCCCGATCCCAGGCTCTCCAACGCCTTTCTGGCCTCCTCGAGTTCGCGGCTGAGCTGCGCGACGCGTTCCTCCGCGGCCTGGCGCGCCGCGTCGATCACGGACCGGACCGCCTCGAGGGCCGCCTCGTCGCCGAGCTCGAGCACGGCGCGCTCCACGGCGTCGGGGCTGACGGGATTGGCCTTGCTCAGGCGCCGGGTGCCCTGCGCGACACCGACCGTCCACTCCTGCTCGGGGTCGATGGTGATGGTGACGGTCACGCCGGGCTGCTTCTTGGGCCGGCGCGACGCCGCCTTCGGCTTCGGGGTCGCGCCGGTCTGCGGTTCGGGTGCGGTCGGCGGCACGGTGGTGGTCTCCTTCGTGGCGGGGGTGGATGCCGGGGACGACGAGCTCTTCGGGGCGGGAGCGCGGGAGGGACCCGACGTGGTGGGCTGCGACGCGGACGTGCGCGGGGTGGTGGGGCGCGGGGTCGATCGATCCGCGGCCTTGCGGACCGGCTTCGACGGCTCCTTCGTCAGACGCAGCTCCTCGGCCTCGAAGGGCAGCTCGTCGTCGACGCCCTTGGGACGGACGGTGACCGTGCGGCCCGCCACCGACACCGCCCGGGCCGACGCGCCCGGGGCGATGCCCAGGCTCGTAATGCCCTCGATGAGATAGACGGTGGCGCGGCGACCGTCCGCGACGGCGGTGGTCAGCTCGGCGAGCTGCTCGTCGGTGAGGTGATCCGGGCCGGTTGTGCCGGCTCGTCTGCGGGGCGGCATGCCACGTCCTTTCGGGCTGGGTGGTGCAGGAGGCGCGATCACTGTCGCACACAGGTGCGACACTCTCGCGGATTCGTTGCGCGCCCGAACCGAGGTGGGCCATGCTGGGTCGGCCGGTCACGTTCGGCGGCCGGGAAGGAGCGACGTGAGCGCGTCGGAGCAACCGGAGCTCGAGCCCGAGCTCCTGCAGGCCGTGCAGGCCGAACTCGAGCGGACCCTGCTCGGCGGCGAGCGTCGCTACACCCAGCGGGAGAGCGCCGACCTGGCCGGGGTGGACTCCGAACGCGCCCAACGACTCTGGCAGGCGCTCGGATTCACCGTGGATCCGGACCCGGACGCGCGGACCTTCACGGACGGCGACGTCGCGGCGCTGCGGAACATCGACGCGATCGTGGCGAGCGGCGCCCTGCACCCCGACCTGGAACTGGCGGCCGCGCGGTCGCTGGGACAGTCCATGTCGCGGCTGGCCGAGTGGGAGGTGGCCCTGATGAACACCCACATCCTCGATCGGCTCGAGACCGAGTACACCGGGACCACCCCCTCCGAGCGGGAGATCCGGTCGTTCGTCGACGAACTGCTGCAACGGGTCCTGCCCCTGACCGAGACCTTGCAGCTGTACGTGTGGCGACGGCACCTGGCGGCAACGACGGGACGCAACGTGGTGCGGGCCGGGGGCGAGTCGGCCGGCCGGGTCCTGGTCGTCGGCTTCGCCGACATGGTGGGGTACACGCGCCTGACCCGCCGGATCGACGCCGACGAGCTCAACGACCTGCTCGAGGACTTCGAGTCGACCGCGACGGGGATCGTGACCCAGGGCGGCGGATGGGTGATCAAGACCGTGGGCGACGAGGTGATGTTCGCCGCCGAGGATCCGGCGGACGCCGCACGGATCGCGCTGGCGCTGCAGGAGTCGTCCGGCTCCCGTCCCGACGCCCCGGATCTCCGGGTGGGTATGGCGCAGGGGCCGGTGCTGGCCCGGTTCGGGGACGTGTTCGGGTCGGCGGTCAACATCGCGGCGCGGCTGACCGGTGCCGCGCGTCCGGGAACGGTGCTGGTCGATTCGACCCTCGCCGGCGTGCTCGACGGCGACGACCGGTTCCGGCTGCGTCCCCTGCGCGCGCTGCGGGTCAAGGACTTCCACCGGCTGCGGCCGTCGGTGCTGCGTCCGCCTCAGGACTGAGCGGTGCCCGTGCCCGACGGGTTCGCGGCGGGCACGTCGTCGACGATCCGCCCGCATGCGTCGCGGCCCGTGCTGGCGGGCGCGGTGCCGTGCGCGTGGTGGCCCGGGCCGGAAGTCACCGTTGTGCGACGGCGGCCGTCGAGGTAACCTCGGATTAACAGTTACCAGTCGTCACACTAAAAAGGTGGAGACATGACCGCATCGCTCACCCGCCCGTCGGAAGCCGAGAGCACGGGCTTCGTCCCCGGCGTCCCGCTCTCCGACCGCGAGGAGACGGCGCAGCGCCTGCTCGCCTCGTCGGCCCGCAAGTCCTACGACCCGACGGTCGAGGTCGACTGGGAGGCCCCCGTCCCCGCCGACAAGTACGGCATGACCCCCGAGTGGAGCACGCTGTACGGCACCGCGCTGTGGGACGAGATGACCGAGGAACAGCGCATCGAGCTGACCAAGCACGAGGCCGCGAGCGTCTCGAGCGTGGGTCTGTGGTTCGAGATCCTGCTCATGCAGATGCTGCTGCGCGACGTCTACAACCGCGACAAGCACTCCCGCCACGTCCAGTTCGCCCTCACCGAGGTCGCCGACGAATGCCGTCACTCCGTCATGTTCGGCCGCGCCGGCGAGCGCCTCGGCATGCCGGACTACGGTCCCGCCCGCTACATCCACCGCCTCGGCCGGCTGTGGGGCGGATTCTTCCGGGGCGCCAACGCCTACGCGAGCGTCATGGCCGCCGAGGAGATCCTGGACATGATGCAGCGCGACTTCATGCGCGACGAACGCGTCCAGCCGGTCACGCGCACGGTCAGCAAGATCCACGTTCTCGAGGAGGCCCGGCACATCCGGTTCGCCCGCGAGGAGGTCGCGCGCCGCCTGGCCGGCGCGAGCCGCGCCCGCCTGCAGTTCGAGCGCATCAACACCGCCGTGACCGTGTACTTCGTGGTCAAGAGCATGATCCACCCCGACGTGTACAGCAACGCGGGCGTCGACCGCGACCGGGCAATCGCCGAGGCCCGGAACAACACCCACTACCACGACCGCGTGCGCAAGTCCGGCGCCAAGCTGATGACGTTCCTCGACAGCGTCGGCCTGATCGGCGGTCCGTCGAAGATCCTCTACAAGAAGGTCCATCTCCTCTGAGCCGCCGCCTCGGAGGTCGCGCGAGCTCGTGGGGTCTCGCGCGACCCCGCCCGGCCGTCGGGCCGCCCGGATTCGTCGAACGTGCTCACCGCGGTCGACGCTCGAGGTAGGCCCGATCCCAGTGGCCGAGCTCGGCGGCTGCCTCATAGGTGCTGCGCAGGAACCGCAGCAGTTCCGCGTCGGGGTCGGCGGCGGTCCGCACCGCCTCGTACGGCAACAGGAACTCACCCAGCTCGGCGGAGTAGTAGGCGGCGTCCGGGCGCACCGGATGCGCGGCGAAGCCCTCCGGTGCGGGATAGGCGTAGGAATAGAAGGCCCCTTCGTCCGCACCGCCGGGCCAGAATCCGCAGCTGCTGAGCTCGTGCGAGTACGCCTCGGTCATCACCCAGTCGGCACAGTTGGGGATTCCTCCGGGGTGCGGTGGCGCGGTGCGTCCGGAGAAGCGGGTACAGGCGAGATCCATCGCGCCCCAGAAGAAGTGCACCGGACTGACCTTGCCGAGGAAGTCCCCTCGGAACTCGTGGAGGATGCGGTCGGCCTGGAGCAGTTGCCGCCAGAAGAGGTGGGCCGCATCGGGGTCGTACGTGTTGTGCTCGCGGTCCTGCGCGAACGGGATCGCCGGATCCACCTCGTTGGGGGTGCCCTGGATTCGCGTGGCGATGCCCAGCTCGTCCAGGGCGCCCAGAGTGCGGGAGTAGAAGTCCGCCACCGATTGTGCGGTGAGCGGGACGAAACGGCTGCCGCCGTCGCTCGAGCGGATGTGCAGGCGGTGCTCGCAGAAGTCGAACTCGATGTCGAAGGTGGCGTGCCGGTAGGGGATCGACGAGGTGCCCAGCCCGCGTGGAGTGACATACAGCGTCGCCTGCCACCAGTGGTTGACCATCGGCGCGTGGGCCAGCCGGATCTTGCCGACGATCTGCAGCCACATGTGCAGGGTGTCCCGAGTCGCGGCCCAGTCGGCCGTACGCAGAGTCGGCCACGCCCCTCCGGGAACCGGTGTCGATTCGTTCACTACGCCTCCCACGGTCCGGGAATCGACCCTACTCGGCCGGACCGCCGGGCGGGGCGGTGTCGACGGGATTCTCCGCTCCGGCCGAGGCACCGGTCCTGTGCGTGTTCGTCGCCCGCGGAGCCGGGGAGGACCGTACTGTGCGGGCGGCGACGCACGCCGATCCGCCAACCCGGATTCGTGCAAGTGCTGCAGCACCGTCCCCGGCGGCGCAGAATTCAGGTACGAACCGCGAGTCCCGCCGGGAGCACCATGGCCACATCGTCCGACCTCCCCACGGTGGGGGTCGAGGAGGAGTTCCTCCTCGTCGACGCGGAAACCGGGGAACCCGCCGTCAACAACTCCGAGGTCGTCGCGCAGGCCCGCGACCTCGGCGTGGAACTGCAGTACGAGCTGGACCGGTGTCAGGTGGAAACGGCGTCGGGCGTGTGCCACGACGCCCTCGAGCTGTACACCGACCTGTCCACCCGGCGGTCCCTGGTCGCCGAGGCCGCCCGCCGCTGCGGCTCCCGGCTGGTGGCGGTCGGTGTCCCGGTCGTCGGGTCGCGCGAGCTGCCGGTCACGGCGAAGCCGCGCTACCTGCGCATGGAACGCGTCTTCGGCATGCTGGCCCGGGAACAGGGCATCTGCGGCTGTCACGTGCACGTGGCCGTGCCGGATCGCGCCACCGCCGTGCAGGTGAGCAATCATCTCCGGCCGTGGTTGCCGTCCCTGCTGGCGCTGTCGGCCAACTCCCCGATCCACCGCGGCGTCGACACCGGGTACGCGAGCTGGCGCTCGATCCTGTGGTCGCGCTGGCCGAGCGCCGGTCCGCCACCGTACTTCTCGTCCCTCGAGGAGTACGACCGCACCGTCGCGGCGATGCTGGAGTGCGGCAGCATCCTCGACAAGGCGATGGTCTACTGGGACGTCCGCCCGTCGACCAATTTCCCCACCGTCGAGGTGCGGGTGTGCGATGTCCCCTCGACCGTCGCCGAGACGGTCCTCGTGGCCGTCCTCGTCCGCGCTCTGGTGCTCACCGCTCTGCGTGCCCTCGATGCCGGCCGCATCGCCGAGCCGTTCTCCTCCGAAGTGCTGCGGGCCGCGTACTGGCGCGCGGCGCACGACGGGCTGCCCGGTGACGGCATCGACCTTCCGTCGACCGCCCGTCGCCCGACCGCGCACCTGCTCCGGGCGATGATCGAGCACGTCCGGCCGGCCCTCGAGGACCTCGACAGCTACCAGCACGCCCGCGAGGGCCTGCACACCGTGCTGGCGTGCGGCAACGGGGCCGTCCGGCAGCGGCGGGTGCTCTCGGCCGGCGGCACCGCCCGGGACGTGATCGCCCGGCTGGCCGAACTGACGCCCGCCGGGTGCACCCACTGAGCCGCGGAACACACGCACCTATCCCTAGCTTTCCGGTCGCGAATTGGTTACGGTCTGCGCCGTGCTCCTGCTGACCCGTCGCCGCCACATCGACTTCGCCCGCACGGCGACGTCCACGTGTCCGTGCCCGTAGGCCCGCCTCTCCCCCGAACCGACTGTCGAGGAAGCACATTCATGACCACTGCTCCGTCCACCCACCTGCGCGCCGTCGTCGACACGAATCGTGAGGCGATCGCCGACGACCCCACCCGGGCTCACGCCGTCTTCCGCGCCGAAGCGCACGGGCACGACGCCGTCGCCAGCACCGTCGCCCTCGGCAGGTTCAGCGTCGAGGTCGACGAACCGCCGGCCCTGGGCGGGGAGAACACCGCACCGAACCCCGTCGAGTACTACCTCGCCTCGCTGCTGTCCTGCCAGGTGGTGACCTACCGCGTCTGGGCGGAGCGGCTCGGGATCCGCGTCGACGACATCTCGGCGCGCGCCGAGGGCGATCTGGACGTGCGCGGGTTCTTCGGCTTCGACGACGTCCGCCCCGGATTCGGGGAGGTGCGGGTCGCCGTCACGCTGTCGGGACCGGAGCCGCGCGAACGCTACCTCGAACTGCAGGAAGCGGTGGACGCCCACTGCCCCGTCCTCGATCTGACGCGCAACCCCACCCCGGTGCGGACCGTGGTCGAGATCGCGTGAATTCCGGGGAGCGCTGGTCGGCGCCCCGCACACCAGATAGTGTCGGGCGCGTGAGCCGGACACGAATGCAGGCAATGCCGGGGCCTTCCGCCCGCTGCCGGGCCGTGCGCATGTGTATCTGCGGGTGTCCGGCCGCCTGACCGGCCGCACCCGGACCTCGCCCGTATCGGGCATCCCGATTGTGCATCCGACGTGGCGTTCCCCGTGTCGAGTTCCGCGCGGGAACCGTCACGTCACCTCGAGACGATTGTCGAACGAAAGACGGAGCAGCAACCCATGAGCGAAACCCCCGCAACCGATCCCGCCGCCGGCTGGAGCTTCGAGACCAAGCAGATCCACGTGGGCCAGCCCGGCGGCGGCGACACCCGCGCCCGCGCCCTGCCGATCTACCAGACCACCAGCTACACCTTCGACAGCACCGACCACGCCGCCGCCCTGTTCGGCCTCACCGAACCGGGCAACATCTACACCCGCATCATGAACCCCACCCAGGACGCGGTCGAACAACGCATCGCCGCCCTCGAAGGCGGCGCCGCCGCCCTGCTGCTGTCCTCCGGCCAGGCCGCCGAAACCTTCGCCGTGCTCAACCTCGCCGCCGCCGGCGACCACCTCGTCTCCAGCCCCTACCTCTACGGCGGCACCTACAACCTGTTCCACTACACCCTGCCCCGACTCGGCATCGAGGTCACCTTCGTCGACGACCCCGACGACCTCGACCAGTGGCGCGCCGCGATCCGCCCCACCACCCGCGCCTTCTACGGCGAAACCATCGCCAACCCCAAGAACCACCTCCTCGACCTGCCGGGCATCTCCGGGGTGGCCCACGAGCACCACCTGCCGCTGATCGTCGACAACACCGTCGCCACCCCCTACCTGATCCGCCCCCTCGAGCACGGCGCCGACATCGTCGTGCACTCGGCCACCAAATACCTCGGCGGCCACGGCACCGCCATCGCCGGCGTCCTCGTCGACGGCGGCACCTTCGACTGGACCGCCACCGGCCCCGACGGCACCGCGCGGCACCCCCAGTTCGTCACCCCCGACCCCAGCTACCACGGCGTGGTCTACGCCGACCTCGGCGCCCCCGCCTACGCCCTCAAGGCCCGCGTGCAACTGCTGCGCGACCTCGGCTCCGCGGTGTCCCCGTTCAACGCCTTCCTCATCGCCCAGGGCCTGGAAACCCTGTCGCTGCGCATGGAACGGCACGTCGCCAACGCCGCCCGCGTCGCCGAATTCCTCACCACCCGCCCCGAGGTCACCGCGGTGTCCTACGCCGGCCTGCCCTCCTCCCCCTGGTACCGGCGCGGCCGGCAGCTCGCCCCCCGCGGCACCGGCGCCATCGTCACCTTCGAACTCGCCGGCGGCGTCGACGCCGGCAAGAAGTTCGTCGACGCACTGACCCTGCACAGCCACGTCGCCAACATCGGCGACGTCCGCTCGCTGGTCATCCACCCCGCCTCCACCACCCACTCCCAGCTCACCGCCACCGAGCAACTCGCCGCCGGCGTCACCCCCGGCCAGGTCCGCCTCGCCGTGGGCATCGAAGGCATCGACGACATCCTCGCCGACATCACCACCGGCCTCGAGGCCGCCGGCGCCTGATCACGGCCGCACGCATCGATCCCGCCCCGGATGCCGGGGCGGGATCGCGCATGTCGGAACCGGGCGCTACCGCACGGCGACCGGGGCGGACACTTCGCCGAGCGCCCTGAGCGCCGGCACCCCGACCGGTTCGGTCGCGAGCAGCGGCACGACCGCGTAGCGATCGGCGAGTTCGGTACGGATCTTGTCGATCTGCTCGAGCTCGGCGGCGGCGCGGCGGCGCAGCAGCGGCGCGGTGGGCGCGGCGGCGGCCACGGAGTTGTCGATCACCCACGCCCAGGGGTGAATACCGGCACGTTCGAGGTCGGCCTGGAGCCCGGCGGCCTCGAGCACGGGGGTGGTCTCGGCGAGGGTGATCAACAGGACCTTGGTCGAAGCCGGGTCCTGCAGGCGCATCATCGGGGTGACGGCGTGCAGGCCGGGGCCCAGCTGCCGGGTGACGTCGCGGTGGTAGGACCCGGTGGCGTCGAGCAGCAGCAGGGTGTGGCCGGTGGGCGCGGTGTCGACGACGACGAACTTGCGCCGGGACTCCTGGATCACTCGCGAGAAGGCTTGGAAGACAGCCACTTCCTCGGTGCACGGGGAGCGCAGGTCCTCGGCGAGGGTCGCGCGGCCCTGCTCGTCGAGGTGCGCACCCTTGGTGGCCATCACCCGCTCGCGGTAGGCGCGAGTGGCCTCGGCGGGATCGATGCGCGAGACGTGGAGGTGTTCGACGTCGCCGTGCAGGGTCTCGGTCAGGTGTGCGGCGGGGTCGGTGGTGGTCAGGTGGACCTCGTGTCCGCGTTCGGCCAGGGCCACGGCGACGGCCGCGGCGACCGTGGTCTTCCCGACCCCGCCCTTGCCCATGCACATCACGAGACCGTGCCCGTCCCGCTCGATCTCGTCGATCAGGGCGCGCAGCGGTGCATCCGCGACCTCCGACACCGCGCCGGTCTCCGGCGGGAGGTCCATGCCGCCGTCGGCCGTCTCGAACAGCGTCCCGAGGGCATCGAGACCGATCATGTTCGCGGCCTTGAGCTCGATCAGGTCCAGTGGCAACGGTTTCAGCGCCGCCGGCATGCCCGCCAATGCGGCCTGTTCGCGACGGTGGATCGCGAGGGCGAGAGGGTCCGTGTCGCCGGACGGCGCCGGCAGGACGCCGTTGACGACGACGTGCTGGCGGCTCAGCCCGAGGGTGGCGAGTTCGCCGTGCGTGCGGTCGATCTCGGCGAGGGCGGAGCGGGTGGCGCGGGCGACGAGCACGAGCCGGGTGCGCTGCGGGTCCGCCAGTGCGCCGACCGCGGCGGCGTACATGACCTTCTGCTTGTCGAGCCCGGCGAGCGGTCCGAGGCACGACGCGTCACCCTTGCCCGCCTCGAGGAACTCGGTCCAGTTCCCGGGCAGCTGCAGCAGCCGGATGGTGTGTCCGGTGGGGGCGGTGTCGAACAGTACGTGGTCGAACGAGGCGATCTCGCCGTCGGTGTCGGTCAGCAGGGAGGTGAACTCGTCGAAGGACGCGACCTCGGTGGTGCACGAACCGGAGAGCTGCTCGGTGATCGAGGCGATCTCCGCGTCGGGCAGCAAACCCCGCACCGGTCCGACGATGCGTTCACGGTAGGCGTCGGCGGCCTGCTCGGGATCGATCTCGAGCGCCGACAGGCCCGGCACCGCGGGAATTGCGGTGAGGGCGTTGCCGATCGCCAGGCCGAAGACCTGGCCGACGTTCGAGGCGGGGTCCGTCGAGACCAGCAGCACCTTCTTCCCGGCGCGGGCGAGGCTCAGCGCGCTCGCACAGGCGATGGAGGTCTTGCCGACGCCGCCCTTGCCGGTGAAGAACACGAACCGCGGCGGGTCGGTCAGGAACGTGGGGGTGGTCATCCGGTGATCTCCTCGTCCTCGACAGCTCAGCAGCAGGTGGAGTCGCCGGGTGTGCAGCAGGCATCGTCCGCGAGATTCAGCATCGTCGCGCCGACGGGCGCCTGCGCGGCGTCGAGTCCCGCCCACGCGGCGAGCTGGGTCCGATCGGGGTAGCGGCCGGTGAGCACGGTGACGTCGTCGACGAGCACGAGCGGCAGACCGGCGGAGCCGGCGACCTCGAGGAAGCGCTTGACGGCGGGATTGTGCGCGAAGGCCAGCGGATCGTTGGCGAGGTTGTGCCGGGTGATGGCGGCACCCTGATCCTTCAGCCACTGCATGTCGGCCGTGAAGGTGACGAGGTTCCGGTCCACGTCGTCGCCGCACACGCCGGTGTTGCAGCACAGGGCCGGCTCGAAGACTGCAATGGTGCTCATGAGTTTCTCCTGGATCGGTCGGATCAGCGGGTGGGGGAGGCGGAGTCGAGCAGGCGGGCGGCGAGCGCGTCGACGCGGGCGGCGATGTCGTCGCGCACGAGGCGCATCCGTTCGATGCCGTCGATGCCGCGCTCGGACGGCTCGTCGGTGTCCCAGTTCTCCACGTACGCCGCGTCGACGCGGGCGTCACGGCCGAGGGTGACGACGAGGTCGACCTCCCGCAGCAGCTGCGGATCGATCGGCTTGGGGTACTCGCCGTCCACCGGTGCGCCGACCTCCTCGAGCGCCTGCACCGAGAGGGCGTTGAGCGTCGGACCCGGTGCCGTTCCGGCGGAGTGCACGGCGATGCGGCCGCCGGCGGCCTGGCGCATCAGCGCGGCGGCCATCTGGGACTTGCCGCCGTTCTTCACGCAGACGAACAGCACCGAGGGTGTGCGCACGTGAGGGTTTCCTTCCGACCGGGCCGGCTGTCCGTTTGACGCCGTGTTTCGACAACCGTCAATATAGACGCATGCCGAATCAACCGCCGCGCGGGGACGAGCCCTGCTGCCCGCCGCTCAGCCGCGAGCCGCTCACCTCCGATTGGGCCGGTGACCTGGCCCGCATGTTCAAGGCCCTGGGCGATCCGGTGCGCCTGCGGATGCTGAGCCTGATCGCCAGCCACGAGGGCGGCGAGTGCTGCGTGTGCGACATCTCACCGTCCTTCGACCTGTCGCAACCGACCATCTCGCACCATCTGAAGGTGCTGCGGGAGGCCGGCCTCCTCGACTGCGAACGTCGCGGCACCTGGGTGCACTACCGGGTCGTCCCCTCCGCTCTGGCCCAGCTGTCCGCGGTGCTGTCCGTCGAATCCGGGATCGTCGCGAACTCGTCCTGCACGCCCGCCGTCACCCTCGAGGAGGTCGCCTCGTGACCACCACCAGCGACCACCCGGCCGTGGTCGGCAAGCTGTCCACACTCGACCGGTTCCTGCCGGTGTGGATCGGCGTCGCCATGGTCGTCGGCCTGTTGCTCGGCCGCCTGATCCCGGGCCTCGGCGACATCATCTCCGCCGTCGAGATCGACGGCATCTCGCTGCCGATCGCCCTCGGCCTGCTGATCATGATGTACCCGGTGCTGGCCAAGGTGCGCTACGACCGGCTCGACACCGTCACCGGCGACCGGCGGATGCTGATCGGCTCGCTGGTCCTGAACTGGATCGTCGGGCCGGCGTTGATGTTCGCCCTGGCCTGGCTGATGCTGCCCGACCTGCCCGAGTACCGCACCGGACTGATCATCGTCGGTCTGGCCCGCTGCATCGCCATGGTCATCATCTGGAACGACCTCGCCTGCGGCGACCGCGAAGCCGCCGCCGTGCTGGTCGCGCTGAACTCCGTCTTCCAGGTGATCATGTTCGCCGGCCTCGGCTGGTTCTATCTCTCGGTGCTGCCGGGCTGGCTCGGACTCGAACAGACCACCCTCGACGTCTCGCCCTGGCAGATCGCCAAGTCGGTGCTCATCTTCCTCGGCATCCCGCTGCTCGCCGGTTTCCTCACCCGGCACTTCGGCGAGAAGGCCAAAGGCCGCACCTGGTACGAGCAGAAGTTCCTGCCCAGGATCGGGCCGTGGGCCCTGTACGGGCTGCTGTTCACCATCGTGATGCTCTTCGCGCTGCAGGGCGAGCAGATCACCTCCCACCCGTGGGACGTCGCCCGCATCGCCCTGCCGCTGCTGGCGTACTTCGCGATCATGTGGGGCGGCGGCTATCTCCTGGGCGCCGCGATGGGTCTGGGCTACGAGCGCACCACCACCCTCGCGTTCACCGCGGCCGGCAACAACTTCGAACTCGCCATCGCCGTGGCCATCGCCACCTTCGGCGTCACCTCCGGGCAGGCCCTCGCGGGCGTCGTCGGGCCGCTCATCGAGGTGCCCGTGCTCGTCGGCCTCGTCTACGTCTCGCTCGCCCTGCGCAAGCGTTTCACCCCCTCCGCCACCCCCGCTGCTTCGTGAAGCCCGAGAGCCAGGGAGACGGCATGTCCGACCGCCACCAGCCCGAACTGCTCATGCCGCAGGCAGTACTCCAGCGTGCCGCCGAGCACCTCGCCGACAAGTACGACGGAATCTTCTCCCCGCAGACCGTCGAACGGGTGGTGTTCGAGTCCTATGCGGCACTGCGCCGCACCGCCACCGTCTGCACCCACCTGACCGCGCTCGCCCCGCGGTTCGCCGCCGAACGCCTGACCGCGCTGGCCCAGGCCGAAGGCGCCGTCGCCAAGGACGTTCCGGAGGTGCTGTTCGTCTGTGTACACAACGCCGGCCGCTCCCAAATGGCCGCCGCCCTGCTCGACCACCGTGCCGGTGGCCGCGTCCACGTCCGCTCCGCCGGCTCCGCGCCGATCGCGGCGATCAACCCGGTCGTGGTCGAGGCCATGGCCGAACTCGGACTCGATCTCGACGCCGAGTTCCCCAAGCCGCTCACCGACGACGTCGTCGCCGCCGCGGACGTGGTCGTGACCATGGGCTGCGGCGACGCCTGCGCCGTCTACCCAGGCAAGCGCTACCTCGACTGGACCGTCCCCGACCCGGACGGGCAATCCCTCGAGGTGGTCCGCACCCTCCGTGACGACCTCGACGCCCGGGTCCGCGCTCTGCTCGCCGACCTCACCGCCGTTCCCACCGTCTGACACCCGAAAGGTTCCCTCGATGACCACCAAGCCGTCCGTGCTGTTCGTGTGCGTGCACAACGCCGGCCGCTCCCAGATGGCCGCCGGATTCCTCACCGCCCTCGCCGGCGACGCCGTCGAGGTCCGTTCCGCCGGCAGCGCCCCCGCCGATCAGGTCAACCCCGCCGCCGTCGAGGCCATGGCCGAGCTCGGCATCGACATCTCCACCCAATCCCCGAAGATCCTCACCACCGACGCCGTCGAAGCCTCCGACGTGGTGATCACCATGGGCTGCGGCGACACCTGCCCGGTCTTCCCCGGCAAGAGCTACCGCGACTGGGTGCTCGAGGACCCGGCCGGCAAGGGCGTCGAGTCGGTCCGCCCCATCCGCGACGAGATCAAGACGCGGGTCGAGGCACTGATCGCCGAACTCGTCCCCGGCGCCGTCCGCAGCTGACCCGACCGCAGGGCGGGCCCCGGCCGGATCCGTCGGGACACGCCCTGCGGCCCGGCCGGGTCGGCCACACTGGAGCCCGGGGCGACTCCCACCTTCCCCGCGAACCGAGAAGGGGTGTGCGATGACGGCACTGCCCATCGTCTGGCAACGCCTGGTCAGCCAGGGCCAGACGTGCCGCCGCTGCGCCGGCACCGGTGAGCAGGTCCAGCACGCGGTCGGCACGCTCGAGCAGGTCCTGCGCCCGCTCGGCATCGCACCGCAACTCGAGGTCCGCGAACTCGACGACGCCGCCTTCGCCGCGAACCCGGCCGAATCCAACCGCATCTGGATCGCCGGCCGTCCGCTCGAGGACTGGCTCGACGCCGACGTCGGCAGCAGCCGCTGCTGCTCGGTGTGCGGCGACTCCCCGTGCCGGACCGTCGCACTCGGACCGGTCACGTTCGAGGAGATCCCCGAACGACTGATCGTCAAAGCCGCCCTGATCGCCGCGGCGAGCCTGCTCGACGCCCCCGAACACCCTGACGGCTGACACCGGTAGCTCTGCGCACGACGACGGGCCACGGGTGACGAGGGAGACGATGAGCGCGATCGAGGTGGACGTCGTGGTGATCGGGGGCGGGCAGGCCGGCCTGGCCGCCGGGTACTACCTGCGCCGGGCCGGGCACGAGTTCGTCATCCTCGACGACCGGTCCGCGCCGGGCGGGGCGTGGCCGCACACCTGGCCGTCGCTGCGGCTGTTCTCCCCGGCGGAGTATGCGTCGCTGCCGGGATGGCCGATGCCGCCGTGGCGGGACGGGTTCCCACCGGCTCGGCATGTGATCGAGTATCTGACCGCGTACGAGCGTCGCTACGGCCTGCCGGTGCGGCGGCCGGTGCGGGTGCGGGCGGTCACCCGTGACGACGACCGGGAGCGGCTGCGGGTGGACACCGCGGAGCAGGTGTGGCGGGCGCGGCGGGTGATCAGTGCCACCGGCACCTGGCAGCAGCCGTTCTGGCCCGTCTATCCCGGAGCCCGCAGCTTCGCGGGCAGACAGTTGCACACCGTGCAGTACCGCACCCCGGGTGACTTCGCCGGTAAGGAGGTGGTGGTGGTCGGCGGCGGCAACTCCGGGGCCCAGCTGGTCGCCGAGATCTCGGAGGTCACCGGCACCACCTGGGTGCCCCCCCGGCCGCCGCGGTTCCTGCCGGACGACGTCGACGGACGCGTGTTGTTCGAGATGGCCTCGCGGCGAGCGCTGGCGCTGGCGGCCGGACGCCCCGATCCGGGCGGCATCACCGAACTCGGTGACATCGTGATGGTCCCGGAGGTCCTCGCGGCCCGGGACCGCGGCGCGCTGGATCCGCTGCCGATGTTCGACCGACTGACCCGTGACGGCGTCTTCTGGGACGACACCGGCGAGAGCCGGCACGCGGAGGTGATCGTGTGGGCCACCGGTTTTCGGCCCGCCCTGACGCCTCTGCGGCCGTTGCACCTGCGTGGGCCGGACGGTTCGATCGCTGTGGCGGGCACCCAGGCGTTGAAGGAACCCCGGCTGCATCTGCTCGGCTACGGGGACTGGACCGGCCCCGGCTCGGCCACGCTGATCGGGGTCGGGCGCACCGCCAAGGCCGCCGTCGCCGGGCTGGCGATGGACCCCAGCCCTGAGCCCCCCGTCGTTGATTCGTATCGGATTCCCAACCGTTTCAGGACGTGACTCCGGTTTCGGGCATGGGTGTGTCGCCGACACCCTGGCTGCGTGCCGAGCATCCCGCCCGCCCGGGTGTGGTGGACGACCGTCGACTCCGGTTCCGACCCGGGTCTCGCCGTCTCTTGTCACGCCTACGACAGGCGTGGTGAGCGACGCACGAGAACGGCCCACCGCACCCGGACGCTGCTCGCGGTCCGCACCTCACCGGTCTCGGTCACCGCGGGCGGTTCGGGTGTGCGCATCGGTTCTCGAGACTCCGGTGCACGGTGGTACGTCGCGTCGAGTGTGCGCGTGGCGGCCCGTTCGACCAGCAGGGGGACGAAGTCTCGGATGCGGCATCCGTCGAGCCGACCGAGCGTGGCCTCGATCAGGCCCCCCACCACCTCGGGGTCGAGGTCGGGGTAGCGCTGGCCGAGTCGGATTCGGACGACGTCGATGGCGTGCACTTCGCTGTCGTCCATGAGAAGTATTGTCCCGCAGAACAGGACGGGTAGGAACACGTTTCGATACCACTTCGATCTGCGCACCCGCGGCGGAATCAGGCCCCTCTGCACGAGGCCGGTGGGGTCTGTTCGGATCGTCGGCGGGCCCGGGTCATGTCGAACGCCTGCGGCGGTGGGCACGGGCCGGCGGCGGGCCACTCGATGACGAGATGGTCGATCGGGCCCGTCTCGTCGCTGTCGATAACGGCCGTCGCAGAGCCTCTCCCGCTGTAGCGAAACGCTCGAACCGACTCCGCCCGAGGCCCTGTCCTCTGCACGGCGGGTCGTGTACGGGGGCAGGAACCGGGTTCGTCGTTGACGGTGGCCCTGTGTGCCCACCTTCGGCGCGGTGTCCGCCCGGGGAAGGCACCTCGTGCAACCGAGCGAAAGCACGTGAGACCGTTTCCCGGACCACGCACCGTTCACCCCGGACGGTGAGGAAGATCAGCACTTTCCCCGAGGCGGATGCGGGATCGGCGCATACTGCTGATGTCTCATCCAACCTGTGAAGGGGACCGCCATGTCCGAGGATGTACGTCACAACCCGGGAAGCATCAGCGTCAAGCAGGGCATCGCGGCGGGCACGTCGGTGGGGGCGGCGGTCATCATGGCCACCGTCGGCATCGTCCAGTTGCTCCAGGGCATCGCCGCGGTGGCCGAGGACGAGTTGTTCGTCCAGGGCCCGGAGTACACGTTCAAGTTCGACTTCACCGCGTGGGGGTGGATCCACATCGTCCTCGGAGTGGTGTTGGTGGTCGTGGGCATCGCCTTGATCACCGGCGCAACGTGGGCGCGGGTAGCGGCGATCGTCGTCGCGGCACTGTCGATCCTGGCGAACTTCCTGTGGCTGCCGTACTACCCGTGGTGGTCGATCCTGATCATCGCCTTGGACGTGGTGGTCATCTGGGCGGTGTCGACCTGGAATCCGCGAGCCGACTACTAGGACGAATCCTGCCGTCGGGCCGAGCTTCGCCCTCGGCAACGCGACGGCCGTCAGGCGCTGACGTCCGTCGGTCAGCCCCTGCAGGTCGATCAGATTTCGGAGGTTTGCACATGAGCAAGCACGAGCACGACATCCTGTACGTAAGCGCTGCGGCATACGACAGCGTCGAGGACGCCGTAGCGGACTACGAGGCACTCGAGCAGCTGTACCGCGAGATACGCACCTCCCACGACTTCGACGCGTCCGTCATCGCCAAGGACGAGAACGGGAAGGTCCACATCGTCAAGAAGCACGAACAACCCACCCGCCACGGGGCAGCGGTCGGCCTCGGCTGGGGACTGGCGGTGGGTGTGGTGGCGGCGCTGTTCCCGCCCGTGGGCATCGGTCTCGTCGGCGCCGCCGCCGGCGGGACGGCCCTCGGGGCCGTGGTGGGGCACGCCAGCGACCGGATGAAACGCAGCGACGTCAAAGAACTCGGTGAGACCCTCGACGAGGGCCAGGCCGGCGTGATCGTGGTGTACGAAACCAACCTCGCCGATCAGATCGTCGCAAACATCAAAGCCGCCAACCGGATCGTCTCCAAAGCCACCGACATGGCCGCCGACCAACTCGCCATCGACATCAGGAACGCCGAGCAGAATCGATAACCTCCCGAACGCTCGCATCGCCCCCTGAGCGCGGCGTTCGAGCGCGTCCGCACACGGCCGCATACCTGCCGCTCAGGCCGGCCATCCCGGCGTCGTGCCCAGCCCGCGCCACTCGCTGTCCCAGGCCGCCCCTCGGCGATGCTCGGCTCACCGGTGCAGCCCGTACAGCCCCGCGCCTGCCGCCGCCGTCACCGTCCACACCGCCAGGGCCGCGACGACGGCGGTGGCGGCACTGTCCGCCCCGCTCCGCGGAGGGGCGACCGGAGTGCCGGTCACATCGACCCATTCGATCCGGTCGTACCGGCGCATCAAAGGACTGCGGCTCCACGGGGCCCGACGCCACAGGCGAACGGTCCGGGACGGTCCGGTCTCCATCACCTTCACCCCGCACGTCTACTTCGGCCCGAGGTCACGGCCGGCGCAGGCGGTCCCCGCACCGGCACCTCGTGCAGTCGCTCGTCAGCGACGGGGCATGCTGTCGCGCCCGGTGGTGCCCTGCCCGGCGGTATTCTGCCCCACCGCCTTGGCCTCGAGCTGCGCGAACTCCGCGGGGGTGATCGCACCCGAGTCGAGCAGGGCCTTCGCGTCGGCGATCTGCCCGGCCGGAGATCTGCCGGCCGTCACCTGCCGGATGTACTCGTCGGTGGTCTGCCTGGCCGCGAGCTGCGCCTGCCCGGCCCGGCCCGGATGGCCATCCCCTGGCCGCGCACCACGAGGTAGATCAAGGCGCTGAAGAACGGGACCACGATCAGCACCACCACCCAGAAGGCCTTGGCCACGCCGGAGACGGTGTGGTCCCGGAACAGATCGATCAGGATCTGGAACAGCACGATCAGATACGCCGCGAACACGAACACGACGATCGTGTACCACAGGAAATCCCAGAACGACTCCATGATGTGCACCTCCTCGACCGGACCTCCTCGACCGCCACAGCGGCGTCGACGCCGCTGCTACGGCACCGCACACTGCCCGGACTCGACCGGATCGAGCAGGCGCCGCCGGGCGAATCCTTCGACCAGCTCGGGGCAGGTCCGGCACCGGAACCCCCGCAAGTCCTCGACGCCGGCGCCACGACCGCCTCCACTCGATGCAGGTGGGGACGGCCGTCGAACTCGGCGACGAGCCGCTCCACCGCTCCGCGGTGAGGGGAACCGCACCCGCCTCGGTCATGCTCGTCTCGAATCACGCAGTCCCGGTGTGCTCCGCCGGATAGGACTGCCTCGAGTGTATGTCCGGCCACTGCCCCGGCACCCGGGAACGAGATGACGGTGATCATCCGGTCGGTGACCAGCGCAATCCGCTTCCCATCGGGTGAGGTGGTCGACCCCGACCTCGAGGTCCTCCCACGCCACGCCGAGATCCCTCGGCCTCGAAGCGGTCGGCCGGCTCCACCCCTCCTCGGCCGGTCTGTCCCGCGGTCAGCCCCGGGACGCCGGGCGTCCCGGGTCATCCGCACCGGTCGTCGCGTCCTGCTTCGTCACCGCTGGGCGCGGTCCCGTCGAAAAATCCCGCCACCCGACGAGCACCGTGTGCACGGTTTCGGCGCCGTGCAGCGGTTCGGGCGGGGCGGGCAGATCGGCGGGGTAGACGAGAAACGGAGTGCTCTGCGGTCCGCCCATGCCGCCGTGCGAGCCGACCTGCTCCTCGAACGCCGCGACCTCGTCGGTGTCGGGCCAGTACGTGCCGCCGACCATGATGTCGGCAACGTTGTTGAAGGTGTCGGTGCGACGCACCTTCGCCAGCGCGTCGGGGCCCATCACCGCCAGCGGGTTCCGGCCGGTGACCTTCCCCGTGGTCACGTCGACCTCGCCGTGGGGCCCGAGCACCACGGACCCCCCGGGAGCGGCCACGAGCAGGAAGCCGATCCCGGGATGCTCGCGCAGCCCGGTGAGCAGACCGGGGTGGGCGGCCTCGATGGCGTGGACGTCGGCGCGTCCGGGCAGGTGCGGGAAGTAGACCAGGCCGAGGTTGCCCGAGCCGAGCACGATCGGCTCACCCGCGCAGGCGTGTGCCTCCTCGGCGGCGGCCGGCGAGTGCACGCTGGCCGCGGCGTAGGCGCGCCCCTCCGACCCGGGTTGGGCGGAGACGTCGGATTCGCGCTCGTACCAGTGGCGCTTCGCCGGTTCGCGCCGGGTGGCCAGCCGGATGACCAACTGCCCCAAGGTTTCCCCGTAGCGTTGCAGAAAGGTCGCGCCCTGACTCTGCCCGTGGTCGGACAGCACGACGACGCGGTAGGGCCGATCGGCCTGCGCCACCACGGCGAGCAGCATCTCGACGACGTCGTCGAGTTTGGTCAGCACCGCGAGGGTCTCGGGCCGGGAGATGCCGGAGTGGTGCGACACCTCGTCGTAGCCGATCAGGTCGACGTAGACGACGCTGCGCCCCTTGATCAGATCGCCCACCACCGCCGCGACGGCGACATCGGTGGCGAGCACGGTCGCGAACGCCCGCACGAACGGATAGAGCCCGCCCCGCGGCACCCGCGGCTGGATGTCCTTCCGCTTCTGCCGCAGCGACTGGCGTAGTTCCCGTTGCAGTTCCGCGAGCATCCGGATGAACGTGCGCAGCGCGCTCGCCGGGTCGGCGAAGTAGTCGCTGTAGCCGGCACCGCCGCCGAGGCGGGCACCGCGCATCCGGCTGACGACGAGCACGTTGTCGTGCGCGCCGCCGGTGAACAGGTTGCCCCGGCTCGTACCGTCGTGCGCCAGCAGGCCGGGGATGTGGGTGCGTTCGAGTTCGCGTTGCTCGTTGTCGACCGGGTTGCTGAACACCGAGACGTGCTCGGTGGTCTTGTCGTACCAGCGGAACGCCGGCACGTTGTGATTGGAGCCGTGCAGCACGCCCAGCTGGGTCGCACCCGTCTGACTGCTCCAGTCGGTGTGCCACGGCATCAGCCGGTGGGTCTCGCGCACCAACTTCGCCAGCGCGGGGGTCACACCGTCGGCGATCGCGCGACGCAGCACGTCGTAGCCGAGGCCGTCGATCTGGATGCACAGCAGCCCCGGGGACGCGTCCACGAGTGCGGTGTTGCGACGCAACCGGAACCGCTGTCGGCGCACCTGCATCAGCCGGTACGCGGTATCGGAACGGGACGCGATGGCGCCCGAGACGACGGAGGTGAACAGCGAGAGCAGCGCCGCGAGGTAGAACGCATCCCGGCGCTGGTCCACCGACGCGACCGGTACCAGGTAGAGCGTCAACAGCATGATCACACCGCCCGCCACGAACACCCCGACGAACAGCAGCACCGGACCGATCCACGACATCAACCGCATCATCACCGGCCACAGCGCCGCGTTCAGGAGGCCGAACACCAACGCGAGCACCAGCGCGGCCGGCAGCGTCGGTAGCGGAGTGAAGCCCGACGGGTCCAGGGTGATGCCGTCGAGGATGCGGTCGAGCACGATGAGCGCGAGCGCCGACGACCCCCACAGCACCAGGAACTCGACGAGCACCCGCACCATGCCGCCCACCGTGCGCATCGCGGCCCCTTCCCTCGTCTGGAATCGTAAGGGTCGTGAGCACGCCACCGGGTCCGGATGCCGCCACATCCGGTGTGCGCTGGCTCGGACATGCCAGCGCGCTGATCATGGACCGCGGGACGGTCGTCCTGACCGATCCGGTGCTGACCGACCGCGTCGCGCATCTGCGCCGCCGCCGGGGGCCCACCCCGATCGGGCCGCACGTGCGCAACCCGGACGCCGTCCTGCTCTCACACCTGCACGCCGACCACACCCACCTGCCGTCGCTGCGGCTGCTCGACCCGGACGTTCCGATCGTGGCCCCGTGGCGGGCGATCGACGGCCTGCCCGCGCTGCGCCGATTCGCCGACCGCCTGGTGCCGCTGCGGCCCGGCGACGAGACACGGATCGGCACGCTCACCGTCCGGGCGGTGCCCGCCCGACACGACGGGCGGCGCTGGCGACGCGGCCCGGAACTCGCCCCGGCGATCGGGTACGTCGTCGAGGGGGACCGGCGGACCTACTTCGCCGGCGACACCGACCTGTACCCGGACCTCGCCGACCACGTCGGCCCGGTGGACCTTGCGTTGCTGCCCGTCGGGGGCTGGGGTCCGACCCTCGGCAACGGCCACCTCGACCCGTCCCGGGCCGCGGTCGTCGCGCGCCTGGTGGCAGCGGGCCTGGCGGTGCCGATCCACTACGGCACGCTGTGGCCGATCGGCCTCGACGCCGTACGCCCCCGGTTGTTCTTCGGTCCGGGCGCCGAATTCGTCCACCACGCCCAGCGGGCGGGGATCGTCGCGGTGGAATTGCCCCCGGGTGGCGCACTCGGCGCACCGGGCGCCGGCCCCGGCTCGCCGGGACCACACCGCGTATGAACTCGGCCACCTCGGCTCACGGGATGCCGTAGGCGCGGTGGTCGGCCTCGCGGAGCGCGCTCACGTAGTCGCCCCGTCCGCGGCCGGTCCCGTCCGCGCCGGGCGGCACGGCAAGCATCCCCCGGAACTCGTCGACGCTGCGATACCCCTTGCGGCGCATCCACTCGCGCACGCCGTCGAGCAGGACGGCGGCGTACTCGGGACCGTGGCGCAGCAACGCCGAGGCGGACTGCACGACGTCCGCGCCGGCGAGCAGGTGCTTGATCACGTCGGTGGCGTCCTCGACGCCGGTGGTCGCGGCCAGGTCGGCACGCACCCGTCCACGCAGCAACGCGATCCAGGTCTGCGGCAGCCGGGTTTCCGCGGGGGTCGAGAGGGTCACGGCAGGCACCACGGTGAGGGTTTCGGGATCGATGTCGGGCTGCAGGAACCGGTTGAACAGCACCAGCCCGTCGGCCCCGGCCTCGTCGAGGCGAAGCGCCATCTCGGCGATCGAACTGAACTGGGGGCTCACCTTGACCGCCACCGGCACGGTGACGGCGTCCGCGACCCGGGCCAGGACGTCGAGGTGCCGTTGTTCGACGTCCCGGCCGCTGATGTGCGGATCACCGGGCAGGTAGTAGATGTTCAGCTCGATCGCGGCCGCACCGGCGTCCTGCATCGACCGGGCGTAGCCCGCCCACCCGCCCGGGGTGACGCCGTTCAGGCTGCCGATCACCGGGACGGCGACCGCCTGCACGGCGCGTTCGAGCAGACTCAGGTAGCGGCGCGGTCCGTGGTCCTCGACGGCTTCCTCCGGAAAGTACGACAGGGACTCGGCGTAGCTCTGCGAACCGTGCTCGGTCAGTGCCGCATTGCGCTCCGCTTCGCGCAGCAGCTGCTCTTCGAACAGCGAATAGAGCACCACCGCACCGACGCCTGCCCCGGCGAGCCGCCGGACACCGTCGACCGTGCGGGACAGCGGGGATGCCGCCGCCACCAGTGGGTTCGGCAAGGCCAGGCCCAGATACCGCGTCGACAGGTCCATCAGCGGTCCTTGCGGGCGTCGGCGGTGAAGTGGTGCGACCCTTGCGACGCCATGTCCTCGTACCGGTCCCAGCGCTGAGCGATCGCCTCCTCGGAGAGGCCGAGGAGCCGGTCGTATTCCGCCGGATCGGTGTTGGCGAGCGCGCGGTACCGCAGTTCGCGGCTGCGGTAGTCCTCGAGCGGAATCCTCGGCCGGTGCGAATCGAGCAGGAACGGATTCTGCCCGGCCGCCCGCAACACCGGGTCGTAGCGGATCAGCGGCCAGTGCCCGCTGGCCACCGCGCGGTACTGCTGGTCCATCCCGTGACGCATGTCGATGCCGTGCGCGATGCACTGACTGTAGGCGATCACGAGCGAGGGCCCCTCGTAGGCTTCGGCTTCCCGCATCGCCTGCAACGTGTGTTGCGGATCGGCGCCCATCGCGACCCGGGCGACGTAGACGTTGCCGTAGGCGATGGCCTGCAACGCGAGGTCCTTCATCGGGACCGTCTTGCCGCCGGCGGCGAACTTCGCGATCGCCCCGAGCGGGGTGGCCTTGGACATCTGCCCCCCGGTGTTGGAATACACCTCGGTGTCGAGGACGAGGACGTTGACGTTGCGGCCGCTGGCCAGGACGTGGTCGAGGCCCCCGGCACCGATGTCGTAGGCCCAGCCGTCGCCGCCGACGATCCACACGCTGCGCCGCACCAGGTGGTCGAGCACACTGCGCAGGTCGGCAGTCACGTCGGGATCCAGCTCTGCGAGCAGGGTTTCGAGTTCGGCCACCCGCTCCCGCTGGGCGCGCAGCTCGGACTCGCGCAGTTGCGGCGCCGTCAGGATGTCGTCGACGAGGTCGGCACCGATCGCCTCCCGCAGTTCGGTCAGGCGCCGCCGGGCGAGCCGGGTGTGCTCGTCGGCGGCCAGCCGGAACCCGAGCCCGAATTCGGAGTTGTCCTCGAACAGGGAATTGGACCAGGCGGGGCCGCGTCCGTCCGCGTTGGTCGTCCAAGGGGTGGTGGGCAGATTGCCGCCGTAGATCGACGAGCAGCCCGTGGCGTTCGCGATCATCAACCGGTCGCCGAACAGCTGGGAGAGCAGCTTGAGGTACGGGGTCTCCCCGCAGCCCGCGCAGGCGCCGGGAAACTCGAACAGCGGCTCGAGGAACTGCGTTCCGCGGACGGTGCCGAAGTCCACCCGGGCCCGGTCGGCCGTCGGCAGCGTCTCGAAGAAGGTGATGTTCTCGCGTTCGGGGGCCACCCGCGGTTCGCGGGGGGCGAGGTTGATGGCCTTGGTCACCGTCGCGCCGGGGGCCACGGCAGGACAGGCCTCGACGCACAGCCCGCATCCGGTGCAGTCCTCGGCGTAGACCTGCAGGGTGTACCGGACATCCGGCAGGCCCACAGCGCCCAATGCCGCCGAGCCGAACTGCTCCGGGGCACCGTCCAAGTGGGACTTGTCGTAGAACTTGGTACGGATCACGCTGTGCGGACAGACGAAACTGCAGTTTCCGCACTGGATGCAGGTGTCCGGGTCCCACACCGCGACCAGTTCCGAAATGTTGCGCTTCTCGTAGGCGGTGGTGCCGCTCGGGTAGGTGCCGTCCACGGGAAACGCGCTGACCGGCAAGGCGTCCCCGCGCCCGGCCATCATCTCCGCGGTGACGGTGCGGACGAACTCGGGCGCGTACTCGGGCACGATCGGCGCCGGCACCCGCGTGGTGGTCACCCGATCGGGCACATCGATCCGGTGCAGCTCTTCCAATGCCCGGTCCACCGCGGCCAGTTCGCGCCTCAGCACGTCGGCTCCGCGGTTGCCGTAGGTCTTCTCCACCGACTTCTTGATCCGGGCGACGGCCTGCTCGCGCGGCAGCACATCCGAGATCGCGAAGAAGCAGGTCTGCAGCACGACATTGATCCGCCCGGCGAGCCCGACCTCACGAGCGATCCGGCCCGCGTCGACCGCATACAGCGTGATCCGTTTGTCGAGGATCTGTTCCTGGACCCGGCGGGGCAGCGCGTCCCAGACCTCGTCCGGCCGGTGTCTGCAGTTCAGCAGGAGGGTCGCTCCCGGCGCGGCCGGCCCCAGGACGTCGATCTTGTCGAGGAATCGGAACTGATGGCAGCCGACGAGGTCCGCGCGGCTCACCAGATACGGTGCGCGGATGGGCCGTGGCCCGAAGCGCAGGTGCGAGACGGTCTGCGAGCCGGACTTCTTCGAGTCGTAGACGAAGTAGCCCTGCGCGTGCAGGTGCTCCTCGTCGCCGAGGATCTTGATGGTGTTCTTGTTGGCCCCGACGGTGCCGTCGGAGCCCAGGCCGTAGAAGATCGCCCGCACGGTGTCGGAGGATTCGATGTCGAAGGACGGGTCGTAGGTGATGCTGGTGCCGGACACGTCGTCGTCGATGCCGACGGTGAACCGGCGCCGGGGCCGCTCGCGGGCGAGCTCGGTGAAGACGCCGGCGACCATGCCGGGCGTGAATTCCTTCGACGACAGGCCGTAGCGTCCGCCGCAGACCCGGGGCATGACGGCCCGCTCACCGTCGGCATGTGCCTCGGCGAGGGCCGCGACGACGTCGAGATACAGCGGCTCGCCGAGCGAACCCGGTTCCTTGGTGCGGTCCAGCACGCCGATCGTGCGCACCGTCGCCGGCAGCGCCGCCGACAGCGCCTCGGCGGGGAAGGGCCGATACAGCCGCACCTGCACCACCCCGACCCGCTCACCGCGGGCGGTGAGCGCGGCAGCGGTTTCGGCCGCGGTGTGCGCCCCGGACCCCATCAGCACCAGCACCCGTTCCGCCTCGGGGTGCCCGGTGTAGTCGACGATGCGCATGTCGCGGCCGGTGCGCTCCCCCAACCGCGCCATCAACTCGTCCACCACCGCCGGAACCCGGGCGTAGAACGGGTTGACCGTCTCACGCGCCTGGAAGTAGGTGTCCGGGTTCTGCGCGGTGCCCCGGATGAACGGCCGCTCCGGCGACAACGCGCGTCCGCGGTGCTCGCGGATCAGCTCCTCGGGCACCAGGGCCCGCAGGTCGTCGTCGGCCAGCGTCTCGATGGTGTTGAGCTCGTGCGAGGTGCGGAAGCCGTCGAAGAAGTGCACGAATGGCACCCGCGTCCGCAGGGTGGCGGCCTGCGCCACCAGCGCCAGATCGTGCGCCTCCTGCACCGAGGCCGAGGCGAGCAACGCGAACCCGGTCTGGCGCACCGCCATCACGTCCGAATGGTCACCGAAGATCGACAGTCCCTGCGCGGCCAGGGACCGGGCGGCGACGTGCATGACCGCCGAGGTCAGCTCACCGGCGATCTTGTACATGTTCGGGATCATCAGCAGCAGCCCCTGCGACGCGGTGAACGTCGTCGCCAGTGCCCCGCCCTGCAGCGCGCCGTGCAGCGCGCCCGCCGCGCCGCCTTCGCTCTGCATCTCCACCACACTCGGCACGGTGCCCCACACGTTCGGCCGGTGCCGGCTGGACCATTCGTCGGCCAGCTCGGCCATCGCCGACGACGGGGTGATCGGATAGATGCAGCACACTTCGTTGAGCCGGTAAGCAACCGACACGGCCGCCTCGTTACCGTCCACCGTGGCACGCGTCATGTCGGCTCCGGAAACATCTCGATGGCGTGGACCGGGCACTGCTCGAAGCACTCTGCGCAGCCGGTGCACTTGTCGTAGTCGTACCGGTAGCCGTGGCCGGCACCCAGCTTGACGATCGCGTCCTCCGGGCACGCGCCGAGACAGCCGTCGCACTCGAAGCAGTTGCCGCACGACAGGCACCGGCCCGCCTCGAACGTCGCCGCCTCGGCCGATACCCCGCCGACCACCTCGTCGAACCCGGAAACGCGTTGCTCGACAGGCAGTTCGGGCTGCACCCGCCGATCCGCGTCGGCGAAGTACCACAGGTGCAGCTGGTCGAACGTCGCGATCGGATGCTTGGCAGGCCGCTCGTCGGGCACTCGGCGCAGCCAGGCGTCGATGTGGTGTGCCGCCTTCTTCCCGTGACCCACCCCCACCGTCACGGTGCGCTCGCCGGGCACCATGTCGCCGCCTGCGAACACCCCGGGGCAACCGGTCATCAGCGACCCGTCCACCCGTACGCTGCCGTCGCGCTCGAACTCGACTCCGGGCAGCGTGCGCATGAACGCCGACTCGGTCTCCTGGCCGATCGCCATGATCAGGGTGTCCGCGGCCAGGGTCTCGAAACGTCCGGTCGGCCGCGGACGACCGGACTCGTCGAGTTCCATGACCTCGACCTGCAGTTCGGGACCGTCGAAGGCGGTGACCGTGCGCAGCCAGTTGATCCGTACGCCTTCGCGTTCGGCGTCCTCGGCTTCCTCCTCGTGGGCGGACATCTGCTCGCGGGTGCGGCGATAGACGATGACCGCGTCCTCGGCCCCGAGCCGGCGGGCCACCCGGGCCGCGTCCATCGCCGTGTTGCCGCCGCCGTAGACGGCAACGTGCCGCCCGACGGCCGGGGGTTCCCCGGCGGCGACACCGCGCAGGAACGACACCGCGTCGATCATCGTGCCCGCGTCGCAGGCCGGGATATCGACCCGTTTGGCCAGATGCGCGCCGACCGCGACGAAGACCGCGTCGAAACCACCCTCGGCGCGTTCCGACGCGAGGTCCTCGACCCGGTGGTTGCAGGTCAGCTCCACGCCCAGCGCCGCGACCCGCTCCAGTTCCGCCTCGAGCACGTCGCGCGGAAGCCGGTAGTTCGGGATGCCGTAGCGCATCATCCCGCCGGGCTCGGAGCCGGCGTCGCGGATCTCGACGTCGTGGCCGCGGCGGGCGAGGTGACAGGCAGCGGACAGCCCGCTCGGTCCAGCACCGATCACCAGGACCCGCTTGCCGCTGCGGGCGGGCGGCGGCTCGAACATCCAGCCCTGCTCGCGCGCCCGGTCGCCGAGAAACCGCTCCACCGAATGGATGGACACGGCGCTGTCCAGAGTGGCGCGGTTGCAGACGGATTCGCAGGGGTGGTAGCACACCCGGCCGTGGATGGCGGCGAACGGATTGTCGGCGACCAACTGCCGCCAGGCCTGCTCGTAGCGGCCGGCCTTCGCGTGCGCCAGCCAGGCCTGGATGTTCTCCCCGGCGGGGCAGCGGGCGTTGCACGGCGGCAACAGGTCCACATACACGGGCCGACGCCGGCGCACCGGCCCCGCGCGGGGACGGCCGTGCACCAGATCCGGCAGCGGTGTGAGCTCCTCCGACGGCCGGGCCGGACGCCCGCCCGTCGCCCCGCCACTGCGCTCGTCGGCAGTCATCCCCTCACGATAGGGCTCCGGCCGGGTGTCCGGCACCGGATTGCGGCGGCACGGACGTGCCGACGACCCGTCTCCGACGGATCGGGCCCGCTACGGACGTGCGTCCGTAGCGGGCCCGTGGGTGTCGCTCAGCAGCACGTCGTCGCGGCGGGCGCCTTCTCGGTGCCGGTCGCCGGTTCCTGTTCGGCGGCGGTGCCGCAGCAGACTCCCTCCGAGTTCTCGCCCTGGTCGAGCAGCTTCGGGCTCGTGCCGAAGGTGTCGCTGTCGGCGAGGACGGTGTAGACCTCCCACTTCTCCCCCGCCGGGCCGGTGACCCACACCTTGTCCTGGGTGGCGAAGCAGCACGTGGTGCCGATCTCCTCGTCGGTGAACAGCCCTTCGTCCGTGAGGCGGGCGATTTCGGAGTGCACCTTTTCGCTCGACTCCACCTCCACCCCGAGGTGGTTGATCGAGCCGCCCTTGCCCGCGTTCTCGATCAGGACGAGCTTCAGCGGCGGCTCGGCAATCGCGAAGTTCGCGTAGCCGGGCTTCACCTTCGCCGGCTCGGTGCCGAACAGCTTCGAGTAGAACGTCACGGCCTCCTGCAGATCGTCGACGTTGAGGGCGAGCTGAACGCGGGACATGATGACCTCCACCTGTGAGACATACATCGAATTAGTACGCCCACTGTCACCCCCTTTTTGACATATGTCAAGAGGGGTGGATGATGGGGACATGCCCAAGGCGCTCCCGGTCATCGACGTCTCCGCCCCCATCTGCTGCGCGCCGGTCTCGGCCGCACCGATGAGCGAGGCAGCCGCCCTCGAGGTGGCGCTGCGGCTCAAGGCGCTCGCCGACCCGACCCGGATCCAGCTGATGTCGATCCTGCTCACCACGCGGGAGGACGACGTCTGCACGTGCGACCTGGCGTCGGCCGTGGGCCTGACGGAGTCGACGGTCAGCCACCACCTCGGCCAGCTGCGCAAGGCCGGGATGGTGCAGTCCACGCGCCGCGGCATGAACGTCCACCATCGCGCCTGCAACGAGGCTCTGCAGGCACTGCGTCTCGTCCTCGACCCCAACTGCTGCACGTGAGAGGGGCCGAATGTCACATGGGTTCGATCACATCGAACCCATGTGACATTCGGCCACACAGCCCCCGGCTCACACCGCGCCGAACAAGACCTGTGCGTTGTCCCAGCACACCGCGCGGACCCATTCGCTGCCGAGACCGAGCCGTTCGACCGCCTCGAGCTGATGGACGTACGGGTACGGGATGTTCGGGAAGTCGCTGCCGAACAGCACCTTCGAACCCAGTGCCTGCAGCCGCGGCAGCTCGTCCTCCGGGAACGGCATCGACTCCTGCGTGAAGTCGGTGAACGCCATGGTGGTGTCCAGGTGCACCCGCGGGTACTTCTCCGCCAGATCGAGGAACTGGCGGTACTCCGGCATGCCCATGTGCGCGACGATCAGCGCCAGCCGCGGGAACCGTTCCAGCAGCGCGGCGATCGGTCCGGGCCCGGTGTGCGTCCCCGGAGCCGGTCCCGATCCGCAGTGGATCACGATCGGCACGCCGGCATCCTCGAGCAGTCCCCACACCGGGTCGAGCAGCGGGTCGTTGGGGTCGTAGTCGCCGACCTGGATGTGCGACTTGAACACCCGTGCCCCGTGCTCGAGTGCCGCGGCCACGTAGCCGGCGGCGTCGGGCTCGGGATAGAACGTCGCGGTGTGCAGGCAATCGGGGGTGCGGGCCGCGAAGTCCACCGCCCACGCGTTCAGCCACGCGGCCATCGCGGGCTTGTGCGGATAGAGCATCGCCGTGAACCGGCGGACCCTGAAACCCCGCAGCCGCTCGACGCGCTCCTCCTCGGCGTGCCGGTAGGTGATGGGCCACGCCCGGCCCACCAGCGGCCCGGCGGAGTCGAAGTAGCTCCACACCTTGTCCATCACGTTCGACGGCATGAAGTGGGTGTGCACGTCGATCAGGCCGTTGAGGCCGTGCCGGGCCCGGAAGTCGGCCACCTGCTGCGCTTCGTCCATCACCCGAAGGTAGCGACCCCGTCGCCGGTGCGTCTTTTGGGCTGCCCCAGCCGCCCGAAGGACACACCGGCGCCGGAGGCGCCTCAGAAGTACACGGCGATGCGGCGGCCGTCGATCTCGTGCACGGCGATGTCCATGTCGTACACCTTGCGCAGCACCTCGGGCTGCAGGATCTCGTCGACGCCCCCGTCCGCGACGACGGCACCGTCGCGCATCGCGACGATGCGATCCGAGTGGCACGACGCGAAGTTGATGTCGTGGATCACCAGGATCACGGTCTTGCCCATCTCGTGGGCCATGCGTCGCAGCAGCTGCATCATGTGTTGCGAGTGCTTCATGTCCAGGTTGTTGAGCGGTTCGTCGAGCAGCACGTAGTCGGTGTCCTGCGCGAGCACCATCGCGACGAACGCGCGCTGCCGCTGTCCGCCGGAGAGCTGGTCGAGGAAGCGGTGCTCGAACCCGCCCAGGCCGGTGTACTCGACGGCGCGGTCGACCGCGTCGTGGCAGGCCGCCGAGAGCCGGCCCTTCGAATGCGGGAAGCGCCCGAACTCGACGAGTTCGCGCACCGACAACCGCACCGCCGTGGTGTTGTCCTGGCGCAGCACCGACAGTTTCTTCGCCAGCGCGTCCGAGGGGGTGGCCCGCAGGTCGAGCCCGTCGATGCTGACCGATCCGGCGTCGGTGTCGAGCAGCCGCGCGACGATGGTCAGCAGTGTCGACTTGCCGGCGCCGTTGGCACCGATGATCGACGTGAGGCCGCCGCGCGGGACGTCGAGGTCGACGGGCCCGAGCACGGTGGTGCCGGCGTAGTTCTTGGCGAGGTCCCGAACGGTGATCACAGGCGCGCACCCCTCACGAGCAGGGAGATGAAGTAGATGCCGCCGACGAAGTTGACGACGACGATGAGGCTCGAGTTGTAGTCGAGCAGCCGGGCGAGGACGAACTGCCCGCCGACCAGGGCGACGATCGCGACAAGCGTCGCGGCGGGCACCGTCCAGCGGTGCCGGAACGTGCCGACGAGTTCCCGGGCCAGGTTGGCCACCAGCAGCCCGAGGAACGTGATGGGCCCGACGAGCGCAGTGGACACCGAGACCAGCACCGCGACGACGATCAGCGCGCGGGTGACGACGCGCCGGTGGTCGACGCCGAGGCCGATCGCGTGCTCGCGGCCCAATGCGACGACGTCGAGTTGACGCAGCAGCGGCACCGAGAACGCCGTCGCCGCGACGACGAGCAGGGCCGACACGACGAGCAGGTCGACCTGCACGTTGTTGAAGCTGGCGAACAGCACGTCCTGCAGGGTCATGAAGTCGTTGGGGTCGATCAGCCGCGACACCAGCGACGACAGCCCACCGAACAGCGCGCCGAGCACGATGCCGACGAGCACCAGCACGTACAGGTCGCGGGATCCGCGGTCGAAGAGCCATCGGAACAGCACGAGCGCGAAGCCGACCATGGCAAGCACCTCGACCCCGAACTTCAGGCGCGGATCCAGTGTCGCGAGGGCGCTCGCGCCGAACAGGAACACCACGAGGGTCTGCAGCAGCATGAACAGGCTGTCGAAACCCATCACGCCCGGGGTGAGGATGCGGTTGTTGGTGACGGTCTGGAAGATCACCGCGGCGAAGGCGGTGGCGTAGCCGACGAGCACCATCGACAGCACCTGCCGGCCGCGGATCTTCATGGCGAAGTCCCACGAGCCGGTGACGAAGAGGAACAGGTAGGCGCACACCGCCAGTGCGGCGACGACGGCGAGCACGACGAGCACGCGGGCAGGGTTCCGGCGACTCGTCACGGCGGGTGCGGCGACGGCCGGGCTCATCGCGGTCCTCGCCGGGTGCGCAGGATCAGCGCGATGAACACGACGGCGCCGACGACGCTCGCGACGGTGCCGACCGGGATCTCGTACGGGTAGCGGAGGACGCGGCCGACGACGTCGCACGCGAGCACGAATCCGGCGCCGGCGAGCGCGGTGATCGGCAGGACGCGGCGCAGGTTGTCGCCGAGCGCCAGGGTGACGAGGTTGGGCACGACGAGACCGAGGAACGGGATGGCGCCGACGACGACGGTGACGACGGCGGTGGTGACGGCGACGACGACCATCCCGATGTTGATCACCAGCTGGTACGGGACGCCGAGGTTCTTCGCGAAGCCCTCGCCGAGGCCGGCCACGGTGAAGCGGTCGGCGTACAGATAGGCGACGGCCATGACGGCGACGACGACCCAGATGATCTCGTAGCGGCCGCGCAGGATGCCGGAGAAGTCACCGCTGGTCCAGGTGTTCAGGGCCTGCATCAGTTCGAGCCGGTAGGCGAAGAACGTGGTGACGGCCATGACGACGCCGCCGAACATGAGGCCGACGAGCGGCACGACGATCATGTCGGTGAACCGGACGCGGCGCAGGAGCCGCAGGAACAGGAAGGTGCCGACGAGGGAGAAGGCGACGGCGACGAGCATCCTGCCGAGCACGGACTGTCCGCCGAGGAACAGGGTGGCGACGAGGATGCCGAGCAGGGCCCATTCGACGGTGCCGGCGGTGTCCGGCGCCACGAACCGGTTGCGGGTCAGGTGCTGCATGATCAGGCCGGCCACGCTCAGGGCGGCGCCGGCGAGCAGGATCGCGATCAGGCGGGGCACGCGCGAGACGAAGAACACCTCGAGGGTCGCGGTGTCGCCGCGCAGCAGGTCGGCGGGGGTGACGTCGGCGACGCCGACGAACAGGGACGCGAAGGCGGCGACGGCGAGCAGCGCCGCGCCGATCAGGACGGGACGCAGACGCGCGGCGGGGCCGGCGGCCGCACGCGGGGTGCGGTCGCCGGCCCTGCCGGTCGTTACCGGGGAGCTCACGGGCGGGAGGCGGTCATGCCGCCGCGGCCTTGCCGACGGCCTGCCCGACGACGTCGATCTGCGACTGGACGGAGCTCAGCGCGCTCGGCGCCATGTACCAGGTGTACAGGTCGAGGTAGGTGATCCGGCCTTCCTTCGCGGCGGTGGTGCCGCCGACGAGCGGGTTGTCGAGGACTCGGGACGCGTTGGGGCCGGTGGTGTCGCCGAGGGGTGCCTCGCGGTCCTGAACGAACATCAGGTCGGGGTCGGCCTGGGCGATGTACTCGAAGGACACGGCGTCACCGTGGGCGACGTCGTCGGCGAAGGTCTCCGACACGGGCTTGACGCCGAGGTCGTGGATGATCCCGTACCGGGAGCCGGGTCCGTACGCGGTGACCTCGGCGGCCTCGACGCGCGTGATGAGTCCCCGCAGGTTCGCCTGTGCGGCGGCAGCGGACACCGCGTCGAACGACGCCTCGATGCCGGCGAACTTCTCCTCGAACGCGCCCTCGGCGCCGAAGATGGTGGCGAGGTTGCGGTTCTGCTTCGCGACGCTGGCGAGGAAGTCCTTGGCGTCGACGGAGAGGTCGACGGTCGGGGCGATCTCGCTGAGCGCGTCGTAGCTGGTGGCCGACCGGGCGGCGACGATGATGAGGTCGGGCTCGAGGGCGTTGACGGCCTCGAAGTCGGGCTCGAACAGCGAGCCGACCTTGGCGACGTCGTCGCCCCGGTAACGCGCGAACGATTCGGGCCAATTCGTGAGCGCGGGGACGCCGACGGCGTCGGGCAGGTCGAGGTCGATCATGGACTGCAGCACGCTCTGGTCGAAGACCACGACCCGTTCGGGATCGACGGGCACCTCGGTATCGCCCTGGGCGTGACTGATGACGACGGTCTCGCCGGTCTCCGCCGCGGTGTCGGAGGAGGTGTCGGAGGAGCAGGCGGAAAGCCCGAGCGAGGCGGCCGCGACTAACGCGACGGCGGCGGACAACCGGATACGCATGGGCAATCTCCTTGAAAATTGAACTTCCGAGGTAGACGGAGCCACCCGCGCAGCCCCACCCACCGCCTCGAACTCAGCCAAGCGTTGCCTAACTTAGCATGCCTTTACTTACCGTTGGCAAGGGTCGTGTCGCCCCACGGACGAGCGCGCCGCCACTACGGTCGGACCCATGACCTCCACCACGTTCTCCGCCTGGGTCGCGCGCGAGCACGACGACGCGCTCGACTTCGCCCCCGAGACCGTCGACGAGACGATGCTGCCCGACGACGGCATCACCGTCCGCGTCCTGCATTCGAGCATCAACTACAAGGACGCCCTCGCCGTCGTCCCGCGCGGCGGCGTGGTCCGCAACTACCCGATCATTCCCGGCATCGACCTCGCCGGTGAGGTCGTCACCTCCGATCACCCCGACTTCGCGCCCGGGGACCGGGTCCTTGCGCACGGCTACGAGATCGGCACCGGCCGCCACGGCGGCTACGCCGAGTACGCCCGCGTCCCCGCCGACCAGCTCGTCCGGCTCGGCGAGCTCTCCACAGCCGACGCCGCCGCCATCGGCACCGCCGGATTCACCGCGGCGCTGAGCGTGCAGGCCCTGCTGCGGCACGGCCTGACCCCGGACGACGGGCCCGTCGTCGTCACCGGCGCCTCCGGCGGCGTGGGCACCGTCAGCGTCGACCTGCTCGCCGCCGCCGGATTCGAGGTGGTCGCCTCGACCGGCAAGCCGGAAGCCCACGACCTGCTCACCGAACTGGGCGCCGCCTCGGTGATCGGGCGGCTGCCCGAGGACCCCGATGCGAAGCCGCGACCGCTCGGCAAGGCGATCTGGGCCGGGGCCGTGGATTGCGTCGGCGGCGCCACACTCGCCCATGTCCTCAGCACCGTCCAGTGGGGCGGCGCGGTCGCCGCCAGCGGACTCACCGGTGGCGCCGCCCTGCAGACCACGGTGATGCCCTTCATCCTGCGCAGCGTCGCCCTGCTGGGCATCGACTCGGTGCAGCTGCCCATCGGTCCGCGCCGGGCGCTGTGGGAGCGCCTCGCGGGCGACCTGCGGCCCCGGCACCTGGCCGACATCACCCGCCACATCCCCGCGCGAGAGCTGGTGCCCGCGCTCGACCTCGTGCGGGCCGGCAAGTTCACCGGGCGCGCGGTGATCGAGGTTGCCGGCGGATTCTGAGGGCTCGTCAGAAGAGGGTGAGCTCGACCTCCTCGACCACCTTCACCGTCCGGCGCACCGCCTTCTTCGCCCGCGCGGGTGCGGCGGTCGGCTCGGGCCGCGCATCCGCGGCGGTCGGCTCGGGCCGCGCACACGCGGCGGTCGGCTCGGGCCCGGCCGGTTCGGAGACGGGCGCGTTCGGGGCGGGCGGGGCCGCCGCCTGCGCGCGCGCCGCCTCGCCCGCGAGGGTGTCGGCGAGTTCGTTGAAGTGGTTGCCGACGTGTCCGCGCACCCACCGGAACCGCACCGGCCCGGACCGGTCGGCGAGGACGCGGTCGATGGCCTGGACCAGATCGAGGTTCTTCACCGGCGCGCCGGTCGCCGTCTTCCAGCCCTTGCGCTTCCAGCCCGGCAACCATTCCGAGGCGCACTTGATGGCGTACTGCGAGTCGGATTCGATGATCATCGGTTCCGGACCGGGATGGGCCTTCAGCGCCTCGAGCAGCGCCCGCAGCTCGGCGATCTGATTGGTGCCCGAGTGCTCCCCGCCCGAGCGGCTCGGTCCCTCGTGATTGACCCACGCCCATCCGATGGCGCCGCCCGGATTGCGAAGGCAGGAACCGTCGGTGCTCACGATGATCATGTGCCAGACCATATCCCGTGGCAGGGGCGACGTCGCGCCCGAGGCGCCGACGCGCCGCGGCTGCGCAGAAATCGCGGCACCCCTCGGCGTGTCGGCGCGAGAAGCGCACGCTCGGCGGGTCGCCGCCTTCGATCCGCACCTCGTCGCACGGTCACCTCGTCGCACAGTACGGTGGACCGGTGCCCTCCCCTGCTCCACCCAGCACCGGCGCGCTCGTCGTCCGCGCCGAGCTGCCCCGGCCGGTGGACGTCGCGCTGACGTTGCAACCCCTGCAGCGCGGGCCCTACGACCCTTGCCATCGCCGCGACGGGCAGGCCGTGTGGCGCACGTCCCGGTTGGCGTCGGGGCCGGTCACCTACCGGCTCGTGCAGGACGGTCCGCGCGGCGTGCGCTGCCACGCGTGGGGTGCCGGGGCCGAGGAACTGTCGGCACACCTTCCCACCCTTCTCGGTGCCGAGGACGACCCGACCGGGTTCCGGCCCGAGCATCCGAGCCTGGCCGAGGCCCATCGCCGCCTGCCGGCCCTGCGGATCCCGCGCACCGGCCGCGTCCTCGAGGCCCTGGTCCCGGCGATCCTCGAACAGCGGGTGCACAGCGTCGCCGCGTTCGCGTCGTGGCGGCGGCTCGTCACGTGGTTCGGCGACGTCGCGCCCGGTCCGGCACCGGAGGGGATGCGGGTGCCCCCGGCCGCCGAGACGTGGCGCCGCGTCCCGTCGTGGGAGTTCCACCGCGCCAACGTCGACCCCGGCCGGGCCCGGACCGTCGTGAGCTGCGCCCGGCTGGCCGACCGCCTCGAGCGGCTCGTCGACCTCGCGCCGGCCGAGGCGCAGCGGAAGCTGCGCTCGATCCCGGGCGTGGGCGTATGGACCGCCGCCGAGGTCGCGCAGCGCGCCTTCGGCGACGCGGACGCGCTGTCGGTGGGCGACTACCACCTCGCGACGATCGTCGGCTGGTCGCTGCTGGGCGCACCACTCGACGACGCCGGCATGGTGAAGTATCTGGAACCGCTTCGGCCGCACCGTTATCGAGCGGTGCGACTGATCATGGCGACCGGCGGGGCGGGGCGGGTCCCGCGACGGGGACCACGCACGCCGATCACCGATCACCGCGGGCGCTGAGCAGTTCCCCCGCGCCGGTCGCGCCGCCGGGGCCGGAATCGTCGGCCCGGTACCGCGGGGCTGCGCTGCCGCGGCGCCGACGGCTGACCGTCGGAATTCCGGCCGTCGAACCGTACCCTGGTGGCATGTCCGACCCAGACATTTCGACCGCGCCCACGAGGCTCGAGCGGCTCCCGAGCTGGCTGCTGACCCAATCCGCCCGCCACGTGCACCGGGTGGTGGTCGACCGGCTCGGCCAGGCCGACGCCCGCGGCTACCACTACCGCGCGCTCGCGGCACTCGAGGAGTACGGCTCGCTGTGTCAGACGGATCTCGGCCGTCGCGCGGGGATGGACCGCAGCGACATCGTCGCCACCGTCAACGAGCTGGCCGACCGGCGGCTCGTCGACCGCAGCCCCGATCCCACCGATCGGCGCCGCAACATCATCAGCGTCACCCGCCGCGGGCGGCAGCACCTGCGCACCCTCGACGACGTGCTCGTCGCGGCGCAGGACGAGGCGTTCGCGCCGCTCGACCCGACCGAGCGCGACCAGCTCGCCGTCCTGCTCGCGAAGGTGCTGGCCCACCACACCCGGCAGGCCGGCAGGTGAAGGGTTCCTCGCGGGAACCCTCCACCCGGGGCGGGCTCAGAGGGAGCGGGCGATGATCTGCTTCATCACCTCGTTGGCGCCTGCGTAGATCCGCTGCACGCGGGCGTCCTCGTACATCCGCGCGATCAGGTACTCGCGCATGTAGCCGTAGCCGCCGTGCAGCTGCACGCAGCGGTCGATCACCTCGCACTGCCTGTCGGTCAGCCAGTACTTGACCATCGCGGCGTCCGCGTCGTCGAGCTCGCCCTTCAGGTGCTGCTCGATGCAGTGATCCAGGAACACCTGGCACGTCCGGGCGATGGTCCGGCACTCCGCCAGCTCGAACGCGGTGTTCTGGAACTCGAACAGGCTGTGCCCGAACGCCTGCCGCTCCTTCGTGTAGCGGACGGTCTCCTCGACCGCGCGCTCCATCGCGCCGGCCGCCTGCGCGCCGATGATCAGCCGCTCCTGCACCAGCTGCGCCATCAGCTGCGCGAAGCCCTGCCCCTCGCTCCCGCCGAGCAGGTTCGCCACCGGCACCCGCACGTCGGTGAACGACAGCTCGGAGGTGTCGGCGCCGTGCTGGCCGACCTTGTCCAGCACCCGCCCGACCGCGAAGCCGGGGCAGTCGCGCAGGTCGACGATGAGCAGGGACACGCCCTTGGCACCGGCCTTGGGGTCGGTCTTGACGGCGAGCACGATGACGTCGGCCGACGAGCCGTTGGTGATGAAGGTCTTCGAGCCGTTGACCACGTATGTGTCGCCGTCGCGGATCGCGGTGGTCTTGATGGCCTTGAGGTCCGAGCCGGCGCCCGGCTCGGTCATGCCGATCGCGCCGAGGATCTCACCGGTGGCCATGCCGGGCAACCAGGTCCGCTTCTGCTCCTCGCTGCCGTACTCGAGGATGTAGTGGGCGACGATGCCGCTGTGCACCGAGATGCCCAGTGCGAGGTCACCCGAGTAGCCCTGCGCCTCGAAGACGGCCAGATCGTGGGCGAAGGTGCCCCCACCGCCGCCGTACTCCTCCGGCACCGAGCACAGCAGCAGCCCGAGCTTGCCTGCGGCGAGCCACACGTCGCGATCGATGCGCCGCTGCGCGTCCCACTTCTCGGCGCGGGCCATCACCTCGCGCTCGAAGAAGTCACGGGCGAGTTCGGAGACCGCCTGTACCTCGTCGTCGTGCCAGGACGGCACGTGCTTCTTGACCATCGGTGTCCTTCGGCCTTCCGTCGCGTGCGACCGAATGTCACACCGCTTCACTTCGATCGAACTCATGTGACATTCGGTCACGTGGTGCGCAGCTCGCGCTTGAGCAGCTTGCCACTCTGGTTGCGCGGCAACGTGTCCACGAACCGGACGAGCTTCGGCACCTTGAACGGCGCGAGCCGCTGCTTGACGTGGTCGATCAGCTCGCGCTCGTCGACATCCGCGCCGTCGCGCAGCACGACGACGGCGGTGACGGCCTCGATCCACTTCTCGTCGGGCGTGCCGATGACCGCCACCTCGGCGACGGCCTCGTGGGTGTAGAGCGCGTCCTCCACCTCCCGGGAGGCGACGAGGATGCCGCCGGTGTTGATGACGTCCTTGATGCGGTCGACGACGGTGATGTAGCCCTCGGCGTCGCGCGTGACGAGGTCGCCGGAGTGGAACCAGCCGTCGCGGAACGCTTCCGCGGTGGCCTCCGGGTTCTCCCAGTAGCCCAGGCACAGCTGCGGCGACCGGTACAGCACCTCGCCGGACTCACCGTCGGGCACGTCGTTGCCGTCGGCGTCGACGACGCGGGTCTCGACGAACAGCACCGCCCTCCCGCACGACGACGGCCGGTCCTCGTGCTCCTCCGGGCGCAGAACCGTTGCCAGCGGACCGATCTCGGATTGACCGAAGCAGTTGTAGAACCCCAGGTCGGGGTAGCGCCCGCGGAGCCGGTTCAGCACGGTGACGGGCATGATCGACGCGCCGTACTGGGCCTTGCGCAACGACGACAGATCGCGGGTCTCGAGGTCGGGGTGGTTCGCCAGCGGCACCCACACCGTGGGGGCGAGGAACAGCGAGCCGATGCGCTCGGACTCGACGAGCCGGAGGATCTCCGGGATGTCAGGGGCGGGCAGCAGCGTGATCGTGGCGCCGACGGCCAGGTACGGCATCATGAACACGTGCATGCCGGCCGAGTGGTAGAGCGGCATGCAGACCAGCGGGTTGTCGTCCGCAGCCAGGTCCAGCGCGACGATCGACGAGGTGTACTCGTGCACCAGCGCCCGGTGGGGCATCATGGCGCCCTTGGGCTTCGACGTGGTGCCGGAGGTGTAGAGCAACTGCACGAGGTCGGCGTCGGAGACGGTCACGTCGAGTTCCGGAACCTCGCCCGCGCACGCGGCGGTGAGCAGCGAGTCGTCGGCGTCGCGTAGCGGCAGGACGTGTTCGGCCGGGACGTCGGCGAGCACCTGCTCGAGGTTGCCGGCCAGGGCGGGGTCGACGAGGACGGCACGCGCCCCGGACTGGCCGAGCAGGTAGCTCAGCTCCTCGCCGCGCAGCGCGTAGTTGATCGGCACGTGTACCAGGCCGGCCCGGACGACGGCGAGGTACCCGACGACGTAGGCGTCGGAGTTGGTGCCGTACGCGGCGACGCGATCGCCCTGGTCCAGGCCCAGCGCGCGCAGCCGGGCGGCCGCCCGGGTGACCGCGTCGTCGAGTTCACGGTAGGTGAGGGTGCGGTCGCCGAACCGCAGGGCGGTGCGGTGGGGGAAGCGGGCGGCGCTGCGGTGCAGCACGCCGTCGACGGTGTTCGCGCGCGCGTCTGAGCTCATGATCGGACACGTTATAGGACGTCCAACCAATGGTCCAGACTTAACGCTCGATAAGCCTAGCGGCCCTGCCATACGGGACGGCGCTTCTCCACGAACGCGGTCATGCCCTCCTGCGCGTCGCAGATCATCGCGTTGGTCGCCATGGTCTCGGCCATCGCCTCGTAGGCCTGCTCCTGCGGCAGCTCGATCTGCCGGTAGAAGGCCTCCTTGCCGATCCGCACCGTCGCCGGCGACGCCGAGACGATCTTCGCGGCCAGCGCGGCGGTCTCGGTTTCCAGCGCCGCCGGGTCGACGACGAAGTTGACCAGCCCCCAGTCCGCGGCCGTCTCCGCATCGATGGTTTCGCCCGTGAGCAGCATCTGCATGGCCCGCTTGCGCCCCACCGCGCGGCTGAGCGCGACCATCGGCGTGGAGCAGAACAGGCCGATCTTCACCCCCGGGGTGCCGAACACCGCGTCCGACGACGCGACCGCCAGGTCGCACGACGCCACCAGCTGGCACCCGGCCGCGACGGCCGCACCCTGCACCGACGCGATCACCGGCTGCGGCACCGACTGCACGGTCTGCATCATCTCGGTGCAGGTGTCGAAGATGACCCGCTCGTCCTCGAGGGTGCGGCCGATCATCTCGCGCAGGTCGTGACCGGCGGAGAACACCGGTCCCTCGGCGCGGATCACGATCACCCGGGTCGCGGACTCCGCGGACAGCGCGCGCAGTCCCATCGTGACCTCGCGCATCGCCGCCGCGGACAACGGGTTTCGCTGATCGGGACGGTTCAGGGTGAGCAGGCCGATGCCGGAGGCCTCGTCGACAGCGATGAGAACGGCGGCGGGCTGGTCGGTGCGCGTGTCGGTCATGTGCTCCTGCCTACACGACCCCGACGGGGGTGGCCACCCCCCGAACGTGGGTGAGCAGTCGCAGCAGCGCGGCCGCCACCTCGTCGGCGCGCTCGACGATGAGCGAGTGCCCCGCGCCGTCGACCCGCACCAGTTCGGCGGCCGGCAGCCGCGCGGCGATGGCCCGCGAATGCGCGAACGGGGTCAGCTCGTCGGCCGACCCGCCGACCACCAGGACCGGGATCGCCGCGAGCACGGCCAGCGCCGCCGACTCGTCCAGCACCGCGAACGCCGCTAGGAAACGCGAGAGCGTCACGATCGACGTCTCGTTCGTCAGGGTCGTCGCCAGCGAACGCGCCCACGAGTCCGTGGTGCCGCGACGGACCACCGGCGCGCACATCCGCCCGCCGACGCGCATCGATCCCTGCATCACCCGCGGTGCCCGTCGCACCGCGCGGTGCAGCACGGACACCGCCGGGTGCCGCAGGTAGCGGCCGAGCCCCAGGTCGGCCAGGCCGCTCGCCGCGGTCGCGACGAGCGCGGCGGCGACGACGCGGCTGCCGATCGCCTCCGGGTACAGCCGTGCGTAGGCCATCGCCACCATCCCGCCCATCGAGTGCCCCGCCAGCACCACGGGCCCGCGGGGCACGACGGTGCGCAGCACGGCGTCGAGGTCGTGGGCGAGCTGCTCGATGGTGTACGTCTCGGGCGCGCCGACCCCCGACCGGCCGTGACCGCGCTGGTCGTAGGCGACGATGCGGACCGCCGCGCCGGCCTGCCCGGCAAGGCGCTCGCGCACCGCCGACCAGCTGTCGGTGCGCAGGCAGTGCCCGTGCACCAGCACGACCGTGACGGGCGCGTCGGCGGGTCCGTGCACCCGCACCGACAGGGGCAGGCCGTCGTCGGCGGCGACGGTCACCCGACGCAGATCCGGTCCAGGCATCGCGGCCTCCCAGCGGTCGATCTGCCCGGAATGTCGTCGGTGCCCGACGGGGACGTTACCGCCGCGACCGAATCGTGACGACGCTCGGCGCCGAACCGATCGGCACGGAACTGCCGCACGGTTCCCGGACAGTGGCGCGCTCGATTCGCGGTCGACCGCCCGGCGCGGATCCGGCACTCAGCGTGGGGCGAGGGCCCGGATCATCTCCGTAGGATCGCCCGCGGTGGTCATCGCGATCACGGGGGTGGTCACACCCGCCTCGACGTACCGTTCGATGTGCTCCCGGCACGCCTCCGGCGGCCCGTGCACGACCAGCTGGTCCACCACGTGATCCGGGATCGCGGCGAGGGCCGCCGACCGCTCCCCCTCCCCCCACAGCCGCCACATGCCCTCGAAATCCTCGCTGCGGCCCAGGAATTCGTGGAAGGCGCGGTAGACGGGGACGTTCATGTAGGCGGCGATCATGCGACGGCCGATGCTGCGGGCGGTCTCGGCGTCGAAGCCGGGCAGCACGAAGATGCGGGCGACGATCTCCTTGCCCGCTCCACCCTCGTGCACGTACGGCGCGACGGTGCGCACGTCGTCGGCCGAGAGCCAGTTGACGATCGCACCGTCGGCCTCGCGTCCGGCGAGGCGCAGCATGCCGGGCCGCAGGGCGGCGAGCAGCAGGGGCGGGGCGGGATCGGGGACGAGGCCGGCCCGGAACCCGCTGACCTCGAACGTGTCGTACTTGTGGGTGACCTTCTCACCGGCGAGCGCGGCGCGCAGGAACTGCAGCGTGTCGCGGGCCCGCTTGAACGGCTCCTCGAACGGGGTGCTGTTCCACTTCTCGACGATCACGTTGGACGAGGTTCCGACGCCGAGGACGAAGCGGCCCGGGGCGGCGGCGGCGAGAGTGGCCGCGGAGATCGCCAGGGTGGCCGGGCCGCGCGTGAACACCGGGACGATCGCGGTGCCCAGGCGCAGCGTCGGCGCCCACACACTCGCCAGCGCCAGGGGCGTGAAGGCGTCGGCCACGCTGCTCTCGGACGACCACACGTCGGTGTAGCCGAGGTCGGGCAGTTCGGCGATCAGGTTTCGCTGATCCGGCAGGGAAATGCCGTCGAGAGGGATAGTCAGGCCCCAACGGCGCGGCGTCGCATCATCGCTCATACGCCACACCTTAGGCTGCGCCGGTGCGTCCTTCGGGCTGCCACGACCGCCCGAAGGACACACCGGTCCGTATGCTGGCCCGTTGTGCAGGTCTCTCAGCTCTGGCGTTACCCGGTCAAGTCGTTCGGCGGCGAGCAACTGCAGTCGGCGGCGATCGAGTCCGACGGGCTGCGCGGCGACCACATGTGGGCGGTGATCGACGCCGAGACCGGCACCGTCGCGTCAGCGAAGAAGGTGCGGGCCTGGTCGCGGCTGCTCGAGTGCCGTGCCCGCCTGCTCGACGACGCCGACCCGTCGGATCCGTCCGTCCTCGAGATCACGCTGCCCGACGGCCGGTGCACCCGCGGCGACGACCCGCGCACCCCCGGGCTGCTGTCCGAGCTGACCGGGCGTGCGTTGACCCTGGAGGCCCGCCCCCGCACCTACGACGAGGCGCCGCTGCACCTGCTCACGACGGCCGCCGTGGAGGCGCTCGGCACGGGCGACACCGCCGGTGTCGCGCTGCGCCGCTTCCGGCCCAACCTCGTGGTCTCGACCGACGACACCGGGTTCGTCGAGGACGACTGGCTGGGCCGGCGTGTCGAGGCCGGTTCCGTCGCGCTCGTGCCGACGCAGCGCACGGCGCGGTGTGTGATGGTGACGCTGCCGCACCAGGAGGTGCCGGCCCGGCGCGACATGCTGCGCACCGTCACCGACCGCAACCGCGTCCCGAACCGGGCGGGCGGCAAGCCCGCCCCCTGCATCGGCGTCTACGCCGACGTGGCATCGGACGGCGTGCTGGCCGTGGGTGATTCGCTGATCATCCGCTGAAACGGATCCGCGCGCCGACCGGACGTCGACACGCGGTATGCACCGCGCCGCTGTCGAACCGGCGCGCGGATCCGGGGAGAGTCGGCTCAGCGGCCGGCGTCCTTCGCGGGCAGGATGCGGGTGCGGACCTCGCCGAAGCCGATTCGGGTGCCGTCCGGACCCGGCGCGGTCGCGGAGATCGCGATCTCGTCGCCGTCCTCGAGGAAGGTGCGGGTCTCGTCGCCGACCTGAACCGGTTCCTTACCGCCCCAGGTGAGTTCGATGAACGCGCCGCGCTGGTCCTTGTCCGGCCCGGAGATGGTGCCGGATCCGAACAGATCGCCGGTGCGGGTGGCGGCACCGTTGACGGACGTGTGCGCGAGCATTTGCGCCGGCGACCAGTACATCTGGGCGTACGGCGGACGCGAGACGACGTGGCCGTTCCATTCGACCTCGAGATCGATGTCCAGGCCCCACTTCTCGGTGCCCTTCAGGTACGGCAGCGGCTCCGGGTCCTGCACCGGGGTGTCGACGCGGGCGGCCTCGAGTGCGGCCAGCGGCACGACCCACGGGGAGATCGAGGTCGCGAAGGACTTGCCGAGGTTCGGGCCGAGCGGCACGTACTCCCACGCCTGGATGTCACGGGCCGACCAGTCGTTGAGGATGACGGCCCCGAAGCAGTGGTCGGCGAACTCGTCCGGGGTGATCGACGATCCCATCGGCGAGCCGACACCGACGACGAAGCCCATCTCGGCCTCGATGTCGAGACGGATCGACGGACCGAAGACGGGCGCCGGATCGTTGGGGCCCTTGCGCTGGCCACACGGGCGCACGATGTCCACGCCGGAAACGACGACGGTGCTCGACCGGCCGTGGTAGCCGACCGGCAGGTGCTTCCAGTTCGGCATCAGCGGCGACGGGTTGTCGGGCCGGAACAGCCGTCCGAGGTTCGACGCGTGGTTCTCCGACGCGTAGAAATCGACGTAGTCGGCGACCTCGATCGGCAGGTGCAGTTCGACGTCCGCGACGGCGTGCACGGCCTCGGCGGGCACGTCCCCGGTGACCAGGCTCTGCAGCGCGGCGCGCACCTCGTCCCAGCGGGCGCGGCCCTGCGCCATGAAGGCGTTGAGGGTGGGCTCGGCGAAGGCGGGGTCGTCGAACACGACGGAGAGGTCGAGGACGGAGTCACCGACGCGCACACCGACGCGGGGCTCCGTTCCGGCCGTGGAGAACACACCGTAGGGCAGGTTGTTCGCGCCGAAGAGCGAACCTTCCGGAATGTCGATGACGGTCATGCAAGGGATCCTTCGGTGATCGGGGACATCGTCGACGGGGCCAGGCCGACCTCGACGAGATCGGCGAGCGGCTCCGCAATGCTGCAGGTGCCGAACGAGCGGAAGCTGTTGCGCAGCTCTTCGATTCGAGTAGGCGACAGGTCGCGCAGTCGGGCGGCGAGGCCGGCGCCGTCCCGGTCGGCGAGCACCGCCGCGACGGCCGCGGTGTCCGCACCGTCGAGCACGGCGTCGACGGCGGCGAGCACGTTGAGGAATCCGTGCTGTTCGAATCCGGTGTGCGGGTCGGTGTTGCGGACCGCGTGGTGCAGGCCCGCCGTGGCCTTGAAGGGGACCTTCGTGCGGACCACGGTCGAGAGGGCGTCGGCGAGTTCCCGTTCGTCGGGGTACGCCTCCGCGACGACCCCGCCCGTGCGGAACTTCGCCGCGTAACGCGACCCCACGAGTCCCTGGAGGATCTCGGCGCGGCGCTCGTCGCGCGGGACCTCCACGAACAGTGCGACTCCGGGGTACTCGGCGGCGATCAGGTCGAGGGCGACGAGCACACCGGCGGGGCTCTCCCCGGCGGGCACGGCGATCTCGAGGGCGGCCACGGTGACGCCGTCGACGTCGCGCAGGCTCTCCATCGCGGGAACGACCGCGGACGGCCCGCCCGGAACGGTCAGGCTCAGGGTGAGGTCGCCCCCGAACGGGCGCTGTCCGAGTGCCTCGAGCAACTCCGGGATCCGCGGCGCCGGGAACACGAACGTGCCCACCAGCCCGGCATGGTCGGCGACGCGGTGCGCGGCGTGGGCCGGCAGGGCGCGATCGAGCGGGGCGTTGCCGGGCGGGAACAGCGCGGCGTCGTCGCACAGTTCCGTCAGCAGGGCTCCGAGAGTGCTCACTTCTGCAGCCCCCGGTTCCAGCTTCCGGCGTAGGCCGCATCCTCGCACGCGAGCGCACCCTCGCCGAGTTCGAGCGGCCGGAACGTGTCCACCATGACGGCGAGCTCGTCGAAGAAGTCGACGCCGATGCTCCGCTCGTAGGCACCGGGCTGCGGACCGTGGGCGTGGCCGCCGGGATGGACGGAGATCGAACCCTGGCCGATGCCGGAGCCCTTGCGGGCCTCGTAGTCGCCGCCGCAGTAGAACATGATCTCGTCGGAGTCGACGTTGGAGTGGTAGTACGGCACCGGGATCGCCAGCGGGTGGTAGTCCACCTTGCGGGGCACGAAGTTGCAGATGACGAAGTTGTTGCCCTCGAACGCCTGGTGCGCCGGCGGCGGCTGGTGGACTCGGCCGGTGATGGGCTCGTAGTCGTGGATGCTGAAGGTGTACGGGTACAGGCAGCCGTCCCAGCCGACGACGTCGAACGGGTGGTTGGGCACGAGGTAGCGGGTGCCGACGATGCCGTGCGAGGTGCGGTGCTTGACCAGGACCTCGACGTTGGTGTCCTCCACCTGGATCAGCTCGGTCGGGCCGTGCAGGTCGCGCTCGCAGAACGGCGCGTGCTCGAGGAACTGGCCGAACCGCGACAGGAAGCGCTTCGGCGGGACGATGTGGCTGTTGGCCTCGATGACATAGGCGCGCAGCGGCTCGTCGCCGGTGGGGATCCAGCGGTGCGTGGTGGCCATCGGCAGCAGCACGTAGTCGCCGGCCTTCGCGTCGAGCACACCGAAAACGGTCTCGACGCGGGCGGTGCCGGACTCGACGTAGACCATCTCGTCGCCGACGACGTTGCGGTAGAGCGGCGACTCCTTCGTCGAGACGACGTAGGAGAGGCGCACGTCCGCGTTGCCGAGGATCAGCCGGCGGCCGGTGACGACGTCGGTCTCGGCCCAGACGGTCTCCGGGAACAGATCGTGCAGCTTCAGGTGGCGCGGCTTGAGGGGGTGGTTCGGGGTGGTGGCCTGCTCGGGCAGCTTCCACTCGGTCGCGTCGACGATGGCCGACGGGATGTGGCGGTGGTAGAGCAGCGCCGAGTCCGAGGAGAAGCCCTCCTCGCCCATCAGCTCCTCGTAGAACAGCCCGCCGTCCTCGTTGCGGTGCTGCGTGTGCCGCTTCGGCGGGATGACGCCGAGCTGTCGATAGAACGCCATGAGATTCCGCTCCTCGGGCTCTGGGTGGCTGATCCGCGGAGATCCCCCGCGGTGTTAGTAAATACCTTAACTAGTTTTCGGACGTGAGCGCAACCACATCGGGAAGATCGGTTGTCAGTTGCGGTCGCGCATATCGAACCGGCTGCGCTTGGTGATGAGCTTGTTGAGCAGCATGACGAGGATCTGCTGCTCCGCCTCGGTCAGCACATCGACCCAGGCGGCCTCGCGCTCGTTCTGGGCGCGGAACGTCTCCACGATCTCCCGCTCGCCGGCCTCGGTGAGCGACAAGCGGACCGACCGGCCGTCCTCCGGATCCGGGGTGCGAGCCAGCAGGCCGGCCTCGACCAGCGGTTTCGCCAGATTGGAGACAGCGGCGCGGCTCATGCCGGTGAGCTTGGCGGCCACCTTCGGCTCGATGGGGCCGGCAAGCCAGGTGACGAACATCAGGCGGTACGCCGACCACGACCGCCCCCTCGGGCGGTGCACGGCCGCCTCCAGGTCGTACGTGACGATGTCGGAGGCCCGGTTGAGGGTCAGCAGCACCTCGGTGGCCTGCTCGTGGTAATCGCCGTATCGGCTGCTCAGGCGCCGGTTCGCGAGTTCGACGAAGGACCAGTAGTCGAGGTCGCGGGCGTCCGCTTCGGTCATGGGCGCCACCTTATCCGAGGACGGCCGCGTTAGTATATGTGTTAATCAATTCCGATACGGAAACCCGGGCTGTCCGCCGTTGTGTGTCGGCACCGCACAATCGGGCAGAACGCACGACCGCCCGGCCGACACGTGGTCGGCCGGGCGGTCCGGGGACATGTCACATCTTGCTCATCGCGTCCGCGCCGCCGGCGAGCATCGCCGCAGTGACACCCACGGCGGTCACGCCCGTCATCACGAGGGCCACGGCGGCCACCAGCGGGTACCCGCCGTTGGACCAGTACTCGAACAGGATGGTGCCCATGACCTGGGTCCGGGACGCGCGCACGAGCAGCGACGCCGTGAACTCGTGGGTGAGCAGCACGAACAGCAGTGCCGCGGTGCCGCCCAAGCTGCCGCGCATGAGCGGCAGCAGGATCTTCACATTCGTGGTGACGAAGCCCGCGCCGCTGACGCGGGACGCTTCGAGGTAGCTGTCGCCGAGCGCGAGCATCGACGACAGCTGCATGCGGGTCGCGAACGGCAGCATGAGCGTGACGTACACCAGAATCACGACCCACGGCGTGCCGTACAGGATGATCGGACCGGTGGTGTAGGTCAGCAGGAACGCTGCGCCGAAGATCACGGCTGGAACTCCGAGCGGCATCGATACCAGAACGTCGACGAGGAGGCGAAGGGCCGGGTAGCGCTGGCCGCGCACGATCAGGCCGGCCGCGACGAAGCCGAGCGGCAGCACGATCGCCATGGCCGCGAACGAGAACATCAAGCTGTTGCCGACCGCGGCCGGCACGGCCGTGCCGGAGAAGATCGTGCGGAAGTTGTCGAACGTCAGGGTCGAGAAGTCGATGGTGCCGCGCCAGTATCGGGACAGCGCGACGAACACCAGGGCGAGCAGCGGCAGGATCGTCGACAGCAGCGAGAACACCAGGATCACCGCGACGCCGGCCTTGGAGGGCCGACCCTGTGATTTGAACGCCTTGCCGCCGTGCGTGACGAACCGACGCTGATTTCCGAGCATCGCCTTCTGCGCGAACACCACGACGACACCGACGACGAGCAGCGGTGAGCCGAGCGCTGCGGCGGTCGCGAACTGCGCGGGACTGTCACTGATCTGGAAGTACATCTCGGTCGTGAGCACGCTGACGCCGGAGTTGGTGCCCAGAAGCAGTGGTCCGGTGAACTGGCCGAGACCGAGCAGCAGCGCGACACCGGAGCCGTAGATGAGGGTCGGGCGCAGCAGCGGAAGGGTGATCCTGAAAAAGACCTTCCATTCCGGCATGCCGGAAACCTGTGCGGCCTCGATCATCTCGGAGTTGATGTTCTCGAATCCGGAGCGGACGAACATGAAGACGAACGAACTCAGCGAGAAGCCGGTGATGATGACGATCCACTCGATCGAGTAGATGTCGACCGGGCCTTCCTCGAGGTGCGACCACCACGGCAGATTCCGCAGCATGGCGTTGAGGTAGCCGGGCCGCGGCGACAGCAGAAACGCCCAGCCGACGATCGAGGCGACAGCCGGAATGACGATGGGCAGAATCGGCAGGACTTCGAGGAACGCGAATCGGCGGGGCAGGCGGCTGGCCGCCCACGCCAGAGCGGTTCCCAGCACCATCGCGATGGCCAGTGATCCGATCGCCAATCCGAGCGTGTACCAGAGGATCTGACCGATACGCGACAATCCGAATGCCCGCGAGTAACCGGCAGCGCCGTCCTCGAACGCGGTCAGTTGCAGGCGCACGATCGGGAGGACGACCAGGTAGGCGAGCAACGCGGTGAACGCGACGACACCCATTCGGCGTGCCCCGGCGCGCACCGCCGTATTCCGCATGCCGTTCGGGGCGGTTGTGACGGACTCGTGCTCCTCGGTCCGTGGCAGTGTCAGAATCGCCATCGCCCTCACCCCACCAGGGCGCTGACGAGCGCCTGCTGATCCATCGGCAGCGCCCTGCCGTCGGTGTCGAAGGTGCGCCCGTCGATCGGGTCGAAGGCGAGAACCATCCGCGCATCGCGTTCGATCAGCCGCGGTGCGCGGAACGAATCGAACGTCGCGACGCGGGCGTGCAACTGGCGGCGTCGGGAGCCCTCGACCGCGACCGAGAGCATGACGTCCAGGTGCAGGCCACCGTACTCGACGTCGTCGACGTTGACGAACATGCCCGCCTCGCCGGGCTGCAGGTCCGCCACGTCCGGGACCAGGCGTACTTTTTCGGGGCGCAGGCGCACCACGAACGAGCCGACCGACGCGGCCGCACGCGGCTGCATGCCGTGGATCTCGGTGCCCAACGCGTACCAGCGGCCGTCGACGTACTCGCACGGGACCCGGTTCGACATGCCGGTGAAACCCGCGACGTACTCGTCGACCGGCTCCTCGAAGACCTCGCGGGGCGGGCCCATCTGGACGATGCTGCCCGACCTCATGATCGCCATCCGGGTTCCCAGAGCGAGGGCTTCGCTCTGGTCGTGCGTGACGAACACCGCGGTGAACGGCTTGCGCTGGTGCAGGTCGTGGAGCTCCGCGCGCACCTGGTCGCGCAGGCGGGCGTCGAGGTTGCTCAGCGGCTCGTCGAACAGCACCAGGTCAGGGTGGGAGACCAAGCCGCGGGCCAGAGCCACGCGCTGCTGCTGACCGCCGGACAGCTCGGCGGGGAGACGGTCGAGCAACCGCTCGCAGTCCACCAGCGCCGCGGTCTCCTCGACGCGCCCGCTCGCGAGAGCGTCGGTGAGCTTGCGGGACTTGAGCGGATAGGCGATGTTCTTGCGCACAGTCATGTGCGGCCACAGAGCGTAGGACTGGAACACCATTCCGATGAACCGCTTGTCCGGGGTGAGGTTGATGCCGCGCTGCCGGTCGAACACCACCTGGTCGCCGAGGGTGATGGAGCCTCCGGCCGGCTGTTCGAGGCCCGCGAGGCAGCGGAGTGTCGTGGTCTTGCCGCAGCCCGACGGGCCGAGCAGCACGAGGAATTCGCCGTCCTCGATCTCGAGGTCGAGGTGGTCGACGGCGACGGTGGGTGGTTTTCCGTCGAAGTTCTTGAGCAGCTGGCGTACGGAGACGTGGGACACGGTGTACTCGCTTTCTGAACGAGCGGGGTTCAGGACTCGGTGGAGGAGAGCACGGCGGATGCCGGCTCCTGCCTCGGATCGGTGGATGCCTCGCTGCTTGTCGCGGCGCCTGCCGCGGCCAGAGCATAGAGGCGCTGGGCATGATCGTCACCGCTCCCCCACAGGACGCCGGAAGTCAGAGCACGGCGGTAGTACAGGTGTGCGGTGTGTTCCCAGGTGAAGCCGATGCCGCCGTGCACCTGGACGTTCTTCTCGACGGCGAGGCGTGCGGCGTCCCCGCAGGCGAGGGCTGCGATCGCAGCGGCCTCGGCCAGATCGTCGTCGCTCCCCTCCACGACGGCCCACACGGCGTGGGCAACGGCGGACTCGGCGAGTTCGACGGCCACGGAGACCTCGGCGAGCATGTGCTTGATCGCCTGGAATCCGCCGATGACGCGGCCGAACTGGACGCGCCGGCCGGCGTAGTCGACGGCATTGGCCAGGCAGGTACGCGCGACGCCCAGGCTCTCGCACGCGAGGGCCACGACTGCCCTGTCGTGGATCCACCCGAGTGGAGCGCGCTCCGCGAGGACGGTCGCCGGGGCGGCCTCGGCACGAACCCGGGACAGGATCCGGGTCGCATCGGTAGTGTCCATCCGCTCGGTCGTGAGCACGGTTGCGTCGACGGCGTAGAGGCCCACCTTCCCGGATTCGTCGGCGGCGGGCATCAGCACGGTGTCGGCGACGTCGCCATCCACGACGAAACCGGCTCGGCCCGTCACGAACACGTCGTCACCCACGTGTTCAGCCCGAAATCCGGGGTCCGTACCCGGTGCGGTGACCACCGTGGCGACGACGGTCTCCCCCGTCGCGATGCCGGCGAGCAGCTCCGCGGCACGCGGCGCGCCGTCGCAGCGCGACAACGCCGCGGCGGCAACGACGCCGCTGAGGACCGGGACCCTGCACAGTTCCGCACCGAGCAGCTCGAGGACGGCGGCGACGTCGGCGAACGACGCGCCGAGACCACCGGCGGCCTCCGGAACGGCGAGTGCACCCACGCCGATCTCGGTGCCCAGCACGGCCCACAGGTCACGATCGACCGGACCGTCGCGGTATACGCGCTCCGCGCGTCCGTCGACCGGGTCCGTCCGACGGATCACCGAGCGGATGGTGTCGGTGAGCAACGCGGTGTCCTCTGCCGCGGCCGAGGTTCCGAGAATCATGCTGTCGCCTTTCGTGGATGAGGGAGCGCCGGGTGCCCGGTCAGTCCGAGGACGGGAGGGGCTTCGCCTGCTTCTGGCTGAGGACCTCGTCGCCGACCGCGAGCGGCCCGGCGCCGCCGCGCACGACCACGACCTCGACGCCGCCACCGGAGTAGCGCTTACCCATGAGAAGCTCGCCGCCCTGCGCGGGTGCGGCCGGCGCCGCATCCGCACTCATCGGCTCGCCGCCGCACAGCAGCGGCCCCGTCGCGCCGTCGTCGATACGGACGACGATGACCTCCGCGGTGCACACCGCGCTCTTCAAACGTTCACCGACGTTCATCGGAAGTTCCTCTCGTGTCAGGTCCGTACCGAACCCGGTGTGCTTATTGGGAAGCGCCGAACAACTGCTCGAACTCGGCGCGGAAGGCCTCCACATCGGCGGCGGTGACGGTCCGCGAGTTGACCCAGATGTTCTCGGCCGGAGTCGCCGCCGTCGCGATGTCGGGCAGGACCGCGCCGGCCCGGTTGGCGACCGCTTCCTGACCGGCCTTGGTCACGAGGAAGTTCGCGAACAGTTGCGCCGCGTTGGGATGCGGAGCGGCGCCGCTGACGCCCGTGTAGAAGGCCGCACCGAACACCGGCTTCGGCATGGCCGACTCGACCGGAGCGCCGGCCGCCTTCTCGGCGGTCAGCGGGACGGTGTAGACGGTGGCGGCGAGTTCCCCGGAGGCCAGGGCCTGACCCATTGCCTGCGCACCCGGATAGGTGCGTGGTTGCTGCGCGGCGAGTTTCGCGACGAAGTCGGGTGAGACAGTGTCGGCGAGGTAGTCGTAGAAGTCGACGATCGCTGCGGATACCGGCAGGATCACGCCGATCTTGCCGCCGGCCAGCTCGGGGGCGAGCAGGTCCTCGTAGCTGTCCATGCCCTCGGGGACCCGGTCGGTGTTCCAGCCGTAGGTGAGCACGGCCGCCGACGAGGTGAAGATCGTGTCGCCGATCATGAACTTCTCACTGTCGAACTCGGCTGCGTCGAACGCCGGGCCGGTGACCGGGGCGTAGTAGCCCTCGGCGATACGCTCGTCGACCCACGGGCGGGCCGCCGAGGCGACGACATCGGCGACCTGCCGGCCGGTCGAGGCCTCCGCGGCCAGTTTGGTCTGCAGATTCGCGTCGTTGTCGCGGACGATGTCGACCGTGATCCCGTACGCCGACTCGAAGCGGTTGGCGAGGTTCTCGAGATTGTCGGTCGCCTGCCCGGTGTAGTACGTCACCGAGCCCTCCTGCTTGGCCGCCTCGATCACCTCCTGCCACGCGGCATCCCCCTGCGGGCCCAGGTCCTCTGCGGCGACCTCGGTGGTGGTGCCGGAACCGCAGGCGACCGCGGTGAACGTCAGCGCGGCGACCCCCAGTCCGGTGATCGTGCGGCGCAGCGTCGAGATTCTCATGGAACACGGCCTTTCGTGAAGAGCAGTACTCGAGGACTAGTACACAAGGGTGATGTTCGGATCGTGGCGTCGAGCGTCGGCTCAGGCGGTCGCGGCGGCGGCACGGGCGCGCGCTTCCCGCCAGGTCACTCCGCGGTCGACTCGAACTTCCGCCGGCAGTCCGAGCAGTCGCTCGGCAACGATGTTGCGCTGGATCTCGTCGGAGCCACCGGCGATGCTGTACCCGGGCGCGCCGAGCACGTGCGCGTTCCAGCCGAACGTGCCCGGCACGCCGGTGTCCGCGACGAGATCACGTCCGAGGATGATGCGCGCAGCCTCGGAGACCGCGGCGAGCTTGTCGACCCACTGGATCTTGCGCACCGACCCGACCGCCGTCGGGGCGGCGTCGGCCTCCCGGGCCTGACGATCTCGCAGCATGTCGACCTGGGCGAGCTTCTGCCGCAGGTAGACCCGCGCGAGTAGCTCGCGCACCCGCGGATCGGTGTCGCGGCCGAGAGTGCGGGCGGTGGCAAGGAGCTGGTCGAACTGCCCGCCGACGTTCGCCGAGTTGGACCCGCCCTCCCGCTCGAACGCCAGCGTGGTCAGCGCGACGGACCAGCCCTTGCCGATTCCACCCAGGCGCAGCGAATCGGGGATGCGCACCCGGTCGAGGAAGACCTCATTGAAGCTGCTGCCACCGGACATCTGCCGGATCGGGCGGATCTCGACACCCGGGGCGTCCAGCGGAATCAGAAACGCCGTCATGCCCGCATGCTTGGGCTGGTCCGGGTCGGTGCGCGCGATGAGTTCACCCCAGTCGGCGAACTGTGCGCCCGAAGTCCACACCTTCTGTCCGGTGATCACCCAGTCGTCGCCGTCGCGCACGGCTCGGGTACCCACGTTCGCCAGATCGGATCCAGCCTCGGGCTCGGAGAAGAGCTGGCACGCAAGCAGGTCGCCTCGCAGCATCGCAGGCAGGAACTCGCGCTTCTGCCCGTCCGTTCCGAGGAGCCGTATAGTAGGAGCGATCAGATGCATTGTCACGGAGAATAATTCGTGCGGCCGCAAAGGACAGTGATCGTTCTCGATACGGGAGAACGCCTCCGCGACATCGGCGCCGAGACCTGCGCCACCGAACTCCTCCGGCCAGTCGAGGGCGCCGTAGCCTGCTTCGAGCTTGACCTTCTGCCACACGCGGTGCTGATCGAGTAGTGCCTTCTCCTCGTCGAATCCGAGATCGTGGAACACGGCCACGTCGTAAGGGTCGTCGACCCGGTCGAACCCGAGCCGGGCGACGTTCTCGACGACCCACGCGCGGGCGCGGGACTCGAACTCCGAGAGGGACATCTTTCCTCCACAGTGCTGGGCCGTGCGAATGCGCGGCAGACGGGGTAGCGGCGGGGCTGCGGACTCAGGAGTCCAGGTTGTACAGCGCGGCGGCGTTGTCGTGCAGGATCTTCCGGGCGTCCGCCTCGGACAGGTGTGCGAAGTTGCGACGCAGGTACTCGTCGGGAGCCAGCGCATCGGAGGCCGGACCGGGCGACATCGACGTCGGGTGCGGGTAATCGGTTTCGTACAGGACGTTGTCGGCGCCGAGCTGCTCGATCGCGCTGCGGGCCGAGTCCTGCTCGAACCAGAAGCAGCCGTAGATCTGCCGCTTGAAGTACTCGCTGGGGAGCAGTTCGTACTCCGGGTGCTCCTTGTGCACACCCGAGTTCTTCCACTGCCAGTCCAGGCCCTCGAGCGCGAACGGGATCCAGCCGATGCCCGACTCGACCGAGACGAACTTCAGGTCGGGGAATCGATCGCAGATGCCGCCGCAGATGAGCTGAGAGATGGTGCGGGCGTTGTCCATGAAGAACGAGATGCCCATCATCGCGTAGTTGGCGTGCACGCCGTTGCTCTCGTGGCCGAAGCCGCTGAGGTCGACCTCGCCGGACGCGATGTGGAAGTTGATCGGCAGCTTCTTCTCCTGCGCCGAAGCCCACAGGCGGTCCCAGTACGGGTCGGTGAGCATCGGCAGACCGAATGCCGCCGGATTCTGCGTGAAGACCAGCCCCTTGTGACCCGCCGCGGCGACGCGCTCGACCTCGGCGAGCGTGGCCTCCATGTCCCAGAAAGGCAGAATGCCGACCGGAATGTACCGCCCGGGAGCGAATTGCGCCCACTCGGTCAGGTAGTCGTTGTAGGCCTTGATGCACGCGATCTGCAACTCGTTGTCACCGTTGGACTGCAGCGTCTTGGAGCTGAACACCGCGACGTTGGGGTAGAGGATCTGCGCGTGGATGCCGTAGTCGTCCATGATCGTCAGGCGCTTGGCCGGATCCCACGAGCGCGGGTCGGTGTCCTCGAATCGCGGCGGGCAGCTCGGCGGGTACTCGTGCCAGCCGGCCATCGCCGGCGAACCGACCGCGCTCATGCGCTTGCCGGCAACGAACCACGCCTGGTCACCGCGGTGATCGTCCCAGCGCACGTGCGGCACCAGATCGCCCCACTTCTTGGTCGACATCCGCGATGTCCACAGGTCCGGGGGCTCGACGACATGGGTGTCGGTGTCGATGATCTTGATATCGCGAAGGTCGTACACGTAATCCTCCTGAGAATCGGATGGAGTTCGAACGGAAGATCCGCTCGGCGGATTGCATGCCCTTACTATTAGGAACATGCGAATATTAACGGAGATTTAGATCACAGTCCATACCCGGAAGCGTTCCGCGTCACGAGGGCCGAGTCACTCGGCCAGAGCCGGGAATACGTCCGTTCCCAGCAGCCGGATCGACTCGCGGGTCGCTGCATCGTCAACTCCGGGGAACACCACGCACCGTCACGTGCGCGCTCACCGTCTGCGGCAGCGCCCTCAGCAGTTCCCACCACGGACGCAGTTGGTCGACACACTCTTCGGGCGTGCCGGCCACGACATGGTCCGGCCGCGTCGAGACGGGCACGTTCGTGCCCGGCCCGTCCGGGACGGCGCCGTCCCCGACCTGCGCCATCCAGCGCCGGTACCGGTCGCCGACAAGGGAATGCCCGGCCGCCACCGTCTCCCACGCCCCCGAAGCCGCGGTGAACGCGCACATCGTCAGGGCGATGTGGAAGGGCCGGTCCAGGTCTGCGAGTTCGAGCGTCCCGATCCGGCGGGTCAGCTGCGCGACGGACGCGAGCTCGGGCGCGATCCAACCGTCGGCGATGCGCGCCGCGCGGCGCACACCCCGACTCGCGAACGCCCCGAGGAGAATCGGCGGTCCCCCGGTCTGTGCGGGGAGCGGGCGCACCGGCACAGCATGTCCGGTCCGTCCGTCCGTCACGACCGCCTCACCCGACCAGGCCGCACGCAGTGTGCAGACGGTCGTCTCCAGAATTCGTCCGCGCCGCGAACGATCGACGCCGAGGGCCGCGAATTCCTCCGGGCGATAACCGAGTCCGAGGCCCAGAATCACGCGCCCGCCGCTGAGCTGGTCGACGACCGCGACATCCTCGGCCAGCCGCAGCGGATCGTACAGCGGCCCGATCGCGACGTTGGTCGCGAGGTCGACAGCGGTGGTCTCGCGAGCGAGCGCACCCATCACCACCAGGGGACTGGGAAGATGGCCGTCCTCTGCGAAGTGGTGCTCGCTGAGCCAGACCGAGTCGAACCCGGACTTCTCAGCGGTCACGGCATGCCGCACGAGGGCGTCCAACGCCCGGCCCGACTCCGCCGCGGTCCCGCCGACAGTCTGGGCGGTCAGCGCTCCCAGGCCGACCCGGATGCGACGGCGTCGGTGGCCCACCGTCGCGTCCCGGAGCCGGCTCACTTGATCGCGCCGTCGACCTTGAGCTGGACGATCTGATCCCAGTCGAGGCCGTGCTCGAGCAGCACCTCCTCGGTGTGTTCACCGTGCTGGGGGGCACGGGTGAGCACCGGCGCCTCGTTTCCGAACCGCATCGGCGCCGTGACGAGATCCAGAGTGCGCCCGTCTTCGTACTCGACGGTGCGGACGTACTCGTTCGCGATCGCCTGCGGGTCCGTCAGCACGTCGAGGGGCTTGCGGAAGACGTCCCACTGTCCCTCCTGCTTGCCGAGGATGTCCGTCCACTCCGCGAGGGTGCGGGTCCGGAACACCTCGGTGAGCTCGGCGGTGCACTCGCGAGTGTTGCGGGCGCGGTCCTCGAACGTCGCGTAACGCGGGTCGTCGATCAGGTCGGGTCGGCCGATCGCCTCGCACAGCCCGGGCCAGTACTTCTGGCTCTGCAACAACGCCAGATGGATGTACCGGCCGTCGCTGGTCCGGTAGATGTTCGAGACCGGGTTCACCGGCGCGGACCGGTCCGGATAGGGCAGTTCCGCGGCCCCGACGAGCTGGGCGCCGGCGATGGTCGCCTGCATCGCCCACGCGCCGACCGCGAACAGCGACGTGTCGACGACGATGCCCTCCCCGGTGCGTTCGCGGTGCAGCAGTCCGGCCGCAATCCCGCCGGCGAGCGCCATGCCGCTCTGCACGTCGCCGAAGGCCGGGCCCGGCATGTTGGCCGGCCACTCGAGGTCGCCGGGGGCGATCGACCCCGCCGCACCGGAGCGCGCCCAGTAGGTGATGCCGTCGAATCCCCCCTTCTCGGAGTCGGGTCCGGCCACCCCCTGGGCGGTGCCGCGCGCGTAGACGATGCGCGGATTGCGCGCCATGATGTCGTCGACGTCGATACCCAGCTTGGTCCGCGCATCCGGCAGGAAATTGGTGGAGAAGACGTCGGCCGTCTCGACCAGCTTCATGAGGACCTCGCGACCCTGCGGGGTGGCGATGTCGAGGGCGATGGCGCGCTTGCCACGGTTGTTGATCTCCCACAGACCCGACATGCCGTCGACGTCGCCGGGCACGCCCCACGCCGCGGTCGTGCGCATCGGATCCCCGAAGTCGGAGTGCTCGACCTTGATCACGTCGGCTCCCCAGTCAGACAGGATCGCGCCGGCCGAGGGGACGAACGCATACAACGCGACCTCCACGACCTTGATTCCGTTCATCACCTTGGTCATCGAGCGTTCTCCTTCGTCGTACCGCAGTCACGTTCTACTGCAAAGATTTTCGGGCCACACGGCAGCTACGCTGCGTGTGGTGGTGGTTCCGTCGGCCGGCGCGGCGACACACGGGCGCGGATTCGACGGAGCGGCCTCCAGAGCCGGGGTGAAAAACACCGTAACTATAGCAATGTTTTATGAGTTGTACATCACATCACCGGTGAAGGCCTGTTCGATACGCACGGGATCCGGTCCCGCGGCTTCCGCGTGACAGGTCAGTACAGGGACTCCCCGCCGTCGACGACGAGGTTCGTCCCGGTGACGAACGCCGAGTCCGGGCCCGCGAGGTACAGCGCCGCGCTCGCCATGTCCGCCGGCGTACCGGCGCGCCCCATCGGCACGGTGGCGGCACGCTCGTCGAACAGCGAATTGCGCTCCTGCGTAAGTGGCGTCGCAGTGATCCCGGGGGACAGTGCGTTGACCCGAATGCCCGTGGGGGCGAGCTCGTAGGCAGCCATTCGTACCAACTGGTTGAGACCGGCCTTTGCGGTGCCGTACGGCACCAGGCTCGGCCGCACTCCCAGCGCCCGGATCGACGAGACCACGACGATCGAGCGATTCGTCCCCTCTCGGCGGACCATCGCGCGGGCCGCGGCCTGCACGCACCGGAACGTGCCGGTGAGATTGAGGTCGATGCAGGCCTGCCACTGCTCCTCGGTGAGTTCGAGGAACGGCGCCACGGTGCCGCTGCCGGCGTTCGCGACCAGGACGTTGAGCGAACCGAACTCCCGCTCGACCCGTTCGAACATCGCCGCTACCGAGTCGGCGTCGGCGATGTCGGCCACGATGCCCGCGACCCGCGACTCGTCGCCGCACCGGGCGCGCAACGATGCGACGGCCTCGTCGAGGATCTCGGGGCGGCGGGCCGCCACCGCGACCGTCGCGCCGGCGTCGAGCAACCGCTCCGCGATACCGCGACCGATGCCTTCGCTACCGCCGGTGACCAGGGCATTCTGCCCGACCAGCGCCTGGTGCCGCGAGCCGGAGTGCGTCGAATAGGGTTCCACTGTGTGCTGCGTCATAGCTTTGGTATAGCATTAGATACGAAATATTGGCATGGTTAAGGAGGAGTGCCCGGTCGGGACGGTCCGCGTCCCTATACTCATCACCACCCCGATCGCCGACCGAACAACCGACGAGGACATCGAATGACGCGCAACACCATGGGTTCTCCCACAGGAACCGCCGCCCTCCGACGCGCCATCGCGATGACACGGAACGAGAAGGTCTCGCGGACGGTCGCGCGCATGGTCGCCAAGGACATCGCCGACCGCCGGCTCGGCCCGGGTTCCGCGCTCGAGTCCGAGAACGACATGGCCAAGCGGTTCGGGGTCGGCCGCGCGTCGGTGCGAGAGGGCCTGCGCCTGCTCGAGGCGCAGGGGCTGGTGACGGTCCGGCAGGGCCTGGGCGGGGGCCCGATCGTGTCGGAGCCCTCGGGCTCCGAGTTCGGCGACACGCTGTCGATGTATCTGCAGGCGAACGGCATTCAGTTCCGCGAAGTCGCCGAGGCCGCCCTGGAGATGGAGGGGCTGGCCGCAGCAATGCTCGCCGATCGGATCGCCGCCGGAGAGGACGTCGACCTCACTCCCCTGGCCGCCCACGATCTCAGACCGGACATGTCGAACGAAGAGGTCACCGAGACCGCCACCGGATTCCACAGCGCGCTGCGGAACCTGACCGGCAACTACGTCCTCGACCTCACCGGTTCGGCCCTGGCCCACCTGTATACCGACCGGATGCTCGGCGCCCACCCCGAGGAGTGGAACGAGAAGGAGCGGGAGGCCTTCACCGAGCCGCACCGCCAGATCCACGACGCCATCGCTGCCGGCAACGCCGAACTCGCCCGCACTCTGACCCGCGCACACATGCGCGAGGTCATCGACCGCATCAGCCGCCAGAACCCGCGCATCCTCGACGAGCGGGTGGAGTGGCTCTGACCGACTAGCCTGCCCTTCGTAGTCCGGCCGCCGCCTCCCCGGGTCCACCCGGCAGGTGCGGCCCGTTCGTATGCGGCATGACCGTATCCGGAGGAGTTCCGCGGCGTTCTCGGTCGAGCGTGTCCCGTCGGGTGACGAACGAGAGCGGAGACCCCTTGACGACCAGACCCTCCATACCCGCCGCCGAGACTTCCCTCCCGGCGCGTCCGGCAGAACCGCCCACAGCCGCTGCCGCGCCTCCCCCGGGTGCGGCACCGGGACAGCCGAAGCAACCGCGCGCGGTATGGGCGATCACGTTCGCCGTGATCGTCGCGTTCATGGGTATCGGCGTGGTCAGCCCGATCCTGCGCCCGCTGGCCGAGCAGCTCGGCGGCACGCCGTCACAGGTGTCGTTGCTGTTCACCGGCTACATGGCCGTGATGGGTCTCGCGATGCTGGTCACCGGCGCGATATCCAGCCGCATCGGCACCCGCAAGACCCTGTTGCTGGGCCTGTTCGTCATCGCCGGATGCTCCCTGGGCGCGAGCCTGTCGGGGACGCTCGGCCAGATCATCGGCTTCCGCGCCGGATGGGGACTGGGTAACGCGCTGTTCGTCGCGACCTCGCTCGCCGCGATAGTCGGCGCCGCGACCGGCGGTGCGCCGAAAGCGATCGTGTTCTACGAGTCGGCCGTCGGCATCGGCATCGCGACGGGCCCGCTCGTCGGCGGACTTCTCGGCCAGATCTCCTGGCGCGCCGCCTTCCTCGGCGCCTCCGTACTCATGGCCGTGGCCTTCGCGCTGCTCGTCGTCCTGCTGCCGCCCGCCACGACGCCCGACCGGCCGATCCCGCTCATCGCACCGCTCCGGGCGCTCGGGCACGCGGGCCTGCTGTCGATCGCCCTCGTCTCCCTGCTGTACCACCTCGGCCTTTTCGCCCTGTTCGCATACGCGCCGTTCGTCCTCGAACTCGATCCACTTCGGCTCGGATTCGTCTTCTGCGGCTGGGGCGTGTGCGTGGTGATCTCGTCGGTGTCCGTCGCGCCTCGGTTGCGCACCGCGCTCGGCGCGATCGGCGCGACCGCCCTGGGCCTGGCCCTGTTCGCCCTCACCCTTGCAGTCGTGGCCGTATTCACCGGCAACCGACCGGCGGTCGTGACGTGCATCGTCGTCTCGGGCCTGTTCCTGGGCGTCCTCAACACCCTGGTGACCGAAATCGGTATGGACGCCGCGCCGGTGGACGGGAGCACCGCAGCCGCGGCGTACAGCTTCGTGCGCTTCGGCGGCGGCGCGGTGGCCCCGTGGCTCGCAAGCCGGATGGGCGAGATCTTCAACCCTCACGTTCCGTTCGCCGCCGCCGCCGGCGCCGTCGCGCTGGCGTTGGGGGTGCTGGCCCTCGGCCGGCGCCGACTGCCCGTTCACCACCGTCGGCAGCGTTGAACCGCAAAGCCTTACAGCGACCCGGTGACTTGCGCCACAGCAAAGGATACGGTACATATCGATAACCACACCAAATATTGCAATATTTAGTCGGGCGCGCGGTTACACCGTCGGCCGGCGCCGGACTCCGTGAGGACCGTGATGACCGACTACCAGTACCTGACCTACGAGTCCCTCGACGCGGGTCGCATCGTCCGCATCATGCTCGACCGTCCGAAGCAGCGCAACGCCCAGAACCGGGGCCTGCTCGTCGAACTCGGCAAGGCCTACGCACGCGCCGAGGCCGACGACACGGTGCGCGTGGTCATCCTGGGGGGCCACGGACCGTCCTTCTCGGCCGGGCACGATCTCGGGTCCTCGGACGACGTGCGCGAGCGCGCTCCGGGCTCGGGCCAGCACGTCTCCTACGCCTGCAACGGAGCCACCTACTCCGAGATAGAGATGCGGCTCCACCAGGAGTGGCACTACTACTTCGAGAACACCCGCCGATGGCGTAACCTCCGCAAGATCACCATCGCGCAGGTGCACGGAGCCGTGTACTCCGCGGCGCTCATGTTGATGTGGAGCTGCGATCTGATCGTCGCAGCCGAGAACACCACGTTCGCGGACGTCGTCGGCACCCGGTTGGGGATGTGCGGCGTCGAGTACTTCGCACATCCGTGGGAGTTCGGTCCCCGCAAGACCAAGGAACTGCTCCTGACCGGTGACTGCCTCGACGCGGCCGATGCCCATGCCCTCGGCATGGTCTCGAAGATCTTCCCCGAGAACGAACTCGCCGACTCGACCCTCGCGTTCGCGCGTCGAATCGCCCGGATCCCCACCATGGCAGCCCTGCTGATCAAGGAATCGGTGAACCAGAGCCAGGACGCCGGCGGATTCCAGTCCGCCCTCGACGCGGGCTTCACCCTTCACCAACTCAATCACGCCCACTGGTCCGCGCTGACCCGTGGCGAAACCTGCATCGGCACGGTCGAGCACGGGCTGGACGACTGGCGCGCGGCCCCCGAGATCCGGCGCGCCGACCCTCGCGTGCCCTGACCGCACCTCCCGATACCACCCGTTCGCACCTCGAAAGGCTCTGCCCATGAACGAGACGTCCCCCGCCCGCACCGTGATCGTCACCGGCGGCACCGGCGGCCTCGGCGCCGCGGTCACCCGCCACCTCCTCGACGCCGGCTGGCGGCTGGTGGTCCCCTGGTACGTCGAGGCCGAACTCGACCGCGTCGCTCCGCACCCGAACCTCGAGACGATCCGCGCCGATCTGTCCGACGAGCAGGACGTCGAGGCGGTCGTGGAGTGCGCGACGAAGGACGAGGCCCGGCCGCTGTACGGCGTGGTCAACCTCGTCGGCGGATTCGCTGCCGGCCGCCGGGTCCACGAAACGCCCATCGAGGTCCTCGAAGCCCAGTTGTCGATCAACCTCACGATCGCCTACCGCGTCATCCAGGCCGCCCTACCCGAACTCATCCGCCACGGCGGCGGGTCCGTGGTGTGCATCGGCTCCGCCGCCGCAGTCCGGCCCTTCCCGGGCGCCGCCACCTACGTCGCTTCCAAGGCCGCCGTCTCCGCCCTGGTCCAGGCGCTCGCAGTCGAATACGCCGGCGACAACATCCGCGTCAACGGTCTGCTGCCTACCATGGTCGACACCCCCGCCAACCGGGACGCAATGCCCGAGGCCGACCGCTCCAGCTGGGCCCGCCCCACCGACATCGCCGAGGTCATCGGCTTCCTGCTCGGTGATTCCTCGCGCGCGGTCAGCGGCGCGTCGATCCCGGTCGTGAACGTCGCAGGCTCGGACTGACTCTCACACCCGCGACGGTCCCACACCCAGGCGATCGGCGGCCGCGGTCAGGAAGGCGCGGCGCTCTTCGGCGGAGTCGCCCTTCCAGACCGAGTCGGCCCAGACCACGAGGTCCTCGATGCCGTGGTCGCGATACCGGCGCAGGTCCGCCGAAGTCGCCGCGTCGACGCGCACGTAGCACGGAAACTCGCCGATCCGACCGAATTCGCGCCGCAGCCTGCGAATCTCGTTCACCATCTCCACCGCCTGCCCGAAGCTCGGGGTGCCGGAGGAGAACCATCCGTCTCCCAGCCGCGCCGCGCGGGCAAGCGCCTTCGGGCCGTTACCGCCGTGGATGACGGGCACGTGCACGGGGCGAGGATGCAGTTGTACCTCATCGAACCGGTAGTGCTCGCCCTCGTGGGAGAACGGCCTGCCCGACCACGCCTTCCGCAGGATCGTCACGCACTCGTCGGTGCGCGAGAAACGTTTGCGGAACGGCACGTCCAACGCTGCGAACTCCTCCTCGAGCCATCCGGCGCCGACCCCGAAGAGCAGACGACCGCCGCTGAGTTCCTGCACGGTGATGGTGGTGCGCGCAGTGTGCAGTGGGTGCCGCAGGGCAGTGACATACACGGCCGTGCCCAGTTTGATGCGGTTCGTGGTCGCGGCCACGGCCGCGTGCACCGCCCACGGATCCGTCAGCTCCGTCGACACATCGACGATGGGTCCCGTGTGGTGCTGCGCCGTCCCCGTCGAAGGGTGGCTGCTGGAGTAGGCGACCGGATGGAGCACGTGCTCCCCCAGCCACAATGCGTCGAATCCCAGGTCGTCGGCGCAGACCGCCAGTTCGACGAGTTCGGTGGGATTCATTCCGTATGCGCTCAGTCCGATGGAGGCCATGGGGTTCGCCTTTCGTGTGATCGATGGTGAGACGACTCGTCCGCGCGGTGGCCGGTGCCACCGCGCGGACGGGCGTGCGGAGGCGGGGTCAGGCGGGGAGCAGGCCGAGCGCGCGACGGGCCAGGGGCGCGACGAATTCGCCGCGTTGACCCATCCGCGCGTCGGTGGTCTCGCCGCGCACGAACCGTGCGTAGAGCTGCTGCAGAATGACCACGGTCTTCCAGCATCCGAACGCCTCGTACCAGTCGATGTTCGACAGGTCCAGATCGCTACCGGCCGCGTACCGCGCGACCACCTCCACTCGCGACGGCAGGTCGAGGCCGTGCATACCGGGCACGACGATGAACGCCGCGTCCGAGGCCGGATCCACGGTCCGGTCCGGCCAGTAGTTGAGCAGCGTGCCCAGGTCGACCAGCACGTCCCCGGTCGTGGCCATGTCCCAGTCGAACACCGACTTGACCCGGTCCGGGTCGCCGTGCGGGAATTGGCAGTTGTCGACCTTGTAGTCGTTGTGGACGATCCCGGCCCGCTGGCTTGCCGGAATCGCCGCGCGGATCCGCCGGGTCGCCTCGGCCACGAGCGCCGCGGTCTCGGCCGGGGCGTACTCGGCGACGGCGTCCCATCGTGCCGACCAGCCCTGCACCTGGCGCTCGAGGTAGCCCTCGGGCCGGCCGAGGTCCGCCAGGTCGCATGCGGCGGGGTCGACCGCATGCAGGTCCGCGAGCGCGTCGATCACCGCGAAGCCGATCCGCCGTCCGGCGTCGTCGACGCCGGACATCGAGTCGGGCACCGAATCCCACACCACGACGCCGTCGCGGTACTCGGAGACGAAGAACTCGGCACCGACGACACTCTGGTCCGCACAGTGCAGCAGCGCCCGGGGGGCGCGGTCGTACTCGCGGTGCAGCCGGGACAGCACCCGATATTCGCGGGTCATGTCGTGGGCGCCCCGAGCGAGCTGGCCGAAGGGCGGGCGGCGCACGACGAGGAGACGGTCGCCGAAGCCCACGCGGTAGGTGAGATTCGCCGAGCCGCGCGGGAACTGCAGGACGGAGAACTCCCCGTCGACGTCGTCGAGGTGCATCCGCAGGTATGTCTCGAGCGCGGCCCAGTCGAGGTCCTCCCCCGTCCGGACCGGCGCAACCTCCGTGCGCGGCTCCCCGACGTTCGAGGCCGACGGCTGCTCGCCGGACACGACCGAGCCCGTCATCACTGGGCTCCCACCGCGGGCAGGCCGAACTTGAGTTCGGCGGCCGCGTCGAGCGCCGGCAGGTGCGTCGTCGGGAACAGGCCCGACGCCGGCGTGGCGTTCTTCAGCAGCTGCTTGGCGATCTGCTGCTTGTGCAGCTCGGTGGCGCCGTCGGCCAGGCCCATGTGGTAGCTCTCGAGCAGCCACTTGCCGAACGGCATCTCCTTCGAGATGCCGAGGGAACCGTGCAGCTGGATCGCCCGGGACACGACGTTGTTGAGCACCTTCGGCATCACCATCTTCACGGCGGAGATGTCGGCGATGACCTTCTTGTAGTCGTCGAGCTTGTCGATCTTCCAGGCTGTCTGCAGGACGAGCAGGCGGAACTGCTCGAGCTCGGCCCACGACTCGGCGATCATGTCCTGCACCAGCTGCATGTCGGCGAGGCTCCGGCCGCGCGTCTCACGAGACACCGCGCGCTCGAGCATCATGTCGAGCGAGGCGCGGACCAACCCGACGGTGCGCATCGCGTGATGGATGCGCCCGCCGCCCAGGCGGGTCTGCGCGACGGCGAAGCCCTCACCCTCCTCGCCGAGCAGGTGGTCGGTGGGCACCCGCACATCCGTGTAGCGGATGTAGGCGTGCGTGCCCTCCGACTCGTTGTGTCCCCACACCCCGACGTTGCGGATGATCTCGATGCCCGGGGTGTCCATGGGGACGACGAACATCGACGCGCGCTTCGTCCGCGGGGCATCGGGATCGGTCACGGCCATCACGATCAGGAACGACGAGAACCGTGCGTGCGAGGAGAACCACTTCTCACCGTTGATGACGTAGTGGTCGCCGTCCCGGACGGCACGCGTGACGAAGCTGGTCGGATCCGAGCCGCCCCGCGGTTCGGTCATCGAATAGCACGACATGATGTCGCCGTCGATGAGCGGGCCAAGGTACCGCTCCTTGAGTTCGGGTGTGCCGTAGTGCGCGAGGATCTCGGCGTTGCCGGAGTCCGGGGCCTGGCAGCCGAAGACCACGGGGCCACTGTGGGTGGCGCCGAGGATCTCGTTGAGCAGTGCGAGTTTGAGCTGGCCGTAGCCCGGGCCGCCGAGCTTCGGGCCCAGGTGGCACGCCCACAGGCCCTGCCCGCGCACGACGTCCTGCAGGGGCCGGATGAGCTTGTTCCGGGTGGGGTCGGTGACGTCCCATGCGTGCTCGACGACGCGGTCGACCGGGGCGACCTCCGCGTCCACGAACCGCTGCACCCAGTCCAGCTTCTCCTGGAACTGCGGATCGGTCTCGAAATCCCATGCCATATCGGTGGTCTCCTACTCGGAAGGTGAAAGTCGGGATGCGCCGGTCAGCGCGTGAGGACGGTGCAGGCGCTGATGCCCGGCGCGCCGTAGACGTGGGTGAAGCCGACCTTCGGCTCCCCGGGGACCTGCCGGTCCCCTGCCACGCCGCGGAGCTGTACGACGTTCTCGTAGACCTGGCGCAGGCCGGTCGCGCCGATCGGCTCGCCGTTGGCCAGGCAGCCGCCGTCGGTGTTGACCGGGATCGAACCGCCGATTTCGGTGGCACCGGACCGGATGAGGGACTCCTGCTCGCCGTGCTTGCACAACCCCGTCTCGGCGAGGTGCATGATCTCGGCTCCGGCCTCGGTGTCCTGGATCTGGGCGACGTCGACATCGCCGGGTTCGATGCCGGCGGCCTCGAACGCCGCGCGGGAGGCCGTGACGGTCGGGCCGTCGGCCCGTGCGGGCGACGTCCACGGGCTGAACACCTCGAACGAGCCGAACTCCCGGGACCGCAGTTCCGCGGACTCGAGAAACACCGGGGCATCGGTGTATTCGTGAGCCCGGTCCGCGCGGGCGAGGACGAGAGCCACCCCGCCCTCGGCGGGTGAGCAGAACATGTACTGCGTGAGCGGGTCGTTGACCATCGTGGAGCCGGCGATCTGTTCCTCCGTCATCGGCGTGCGGCGCCACGCGTGTGGGGCGAGCGCGCCGTTGCGAAAGGCCTTGGCGGCGACTGTCGCGAGCAGCGACCTGGGCAGGTTGTGTTCGACGAGGTAGCGCTGGGTCTTCATCGCGAAGAACTGGGTGGTGACCATCATGCCGCTCTCGCCGTACCAGCGGCCGATACCGTTGTCCTCGGGGCGGGCATTGAACGCGCCACGCGGATGTTTGTCGAACCCGACGACCAGGCCCAGATCGGACTCGCCGGAACGGATCCGGCTGACCGCGGAGGTCAGGGCACTGCCACCGGTCGCGCAGCCGTTCTTGACGTTGACGAACGGCAGCCCGGTCAGGCCCAGGGCAGAGACGAGCGTGTCGGCGTTGCCGGCCGAATCGCTGCCACCGTACGCGAACTGGATGTCCTTGAACTCGACTCCGGCGTCGGCGAGTGCCTGCCGTGCCGCATACGCGCCCTGCTCGAGCCCGCTCACGCCCTCCGTGCGGCCGAACTTGTGGATGCCGACGCCCACGATCGCGACCTTCATCGCTGCTCCTCACTGCTCGGGGCGAACGCGAACGTGACGATCTCGGTGCCATCCTCGTCCACGTGGTTGACGATCGTTTTCAGCCGCATCGGCATGTCGATCCGCAACGCATCCGCATCGGCGACAGTCAGCCGCGCCTCGACGATCACGTCACCGAGGTCGACATAGCCCACGCCGAACGGTTCGAACGGCTCGACGCACACGAACGGGTTTTTCGGCGGGAAGGACTGCACGGTGTAGGACCACAGAGTGCCCTCGCGCGGCAGTTCGAGATCCGTCATCGCATTCCGGCCGCACCGCGGGCAACCGCTCTGGTACGGGAAGGTGACCGTGCCGCAGGACGGGCAGCGGGCGCCCCGCAGCGCGGCCCCGGGGTCGCCGCCGACGAACAACTCCGGGTCGATGGGGCGCCACGTTGCGGTGGAGGCGCTCATCGGCCGGCTCCATCCGTAGCGGCCGTGCGTTCGGTGTCGATCTCCCACACCGGCAGCACCACAGGGTTGCCCGCCGCGTCGGTGCCGAGGTCCTCGAACGCACTACGCACGGGGGTACCGGCCGCGACGTCGATGCGGCCGGGCAGGTTGCCGATCAGCCGAACCCCGTCCGCCTCACCGTCGACGTCGACGACGATCACCGTGTACGGCACCGGAAACAGCGGATGGACCTGATGCTCGACGATCGTGTGGGCATAGACGGTGCCTGTGCGGGCGACCGGCTTCCAGCGCACCGACGTGCTCGCGCAGTACACACAACGCGGCCGGGGCAGGTGTATGCGGCGGCCGCAGTCCTCACAGGTGAGGATCGCGAGCTCTCCGTCCGCGGCGGCGTCGAAGAAGCCCTTGCTGCCGCGCTCGGTGACGAGGGGCCGCAGCCGGTCCCGCGTGGTGTCCGCCGGTACGGCGGTGCCGCGGGCGCTCATGCCGACACCAGGATCAGCGCGCTGGCCGCCGGCGGCGGCGCGGAGGTGACGAGGGAGACCCGGGCTCCCTCGACCTGGCTGGTGGAGGTGCCGCGGATCTGCCGCACTCCCTCCACGACGTGGTTCATTCCGTGGATGTATCCCTCGGACATGTGTCCTCCACTCGTATTGATCGGGATCGACCCGCCGAGGTCGATCTGCCCGTCGGCAAGGAAATCGCCGGTGTCCCCGCGCTTGCAGAATCCGTAGTCCTCGAGCTGAATCAGCGCAGTGATCGAATAGCAGTCGTAGATCTGTGCGACGTCGACGTCGGCCGGGCCGAGACCGGCCCGCGAGTACAGCGTCTCCTGGCACACCCTCGACGGCAGGGCGGTGATGTCCTCACGCATGAGCGTCGGGTACATGAGGCCCGGCTGCGGGTGCGGACAGGTGGACATCGCGACCGACCGGATCAGGGCCGGTGTCTGCCTCAGGTCCTCGGCCCGTTCGGTGGTGGTGACGACGACCGCGGCGGCACCGTCGGTCTCGAGGCAGTAGTCGTACAGACGCAGCGGCGACGACAGCATGCGCGAGTCGAAGTAGTCGTCGAGCGTCATGGTGCGCTCGTACATCTGTGCGGCCGGATTGGAGTTGGCGCGGCGGCGGGTTACCAGGGCGATCTGCGCGAGCTGCTCGGAGGTCAAGCCCGTTTCGGACATATAACGCTGCGCGACCAGGGCGAAGTACTGACCCGACGACAGCAGGCCGTAGGGGCCGAAGAACTCCTCGAACGTCTCATTACCGCCGACCTCGGGGGTGGCGACCGGGGACAGACCGAAGCGACGGCCGGAGCGGCCGTTGAGGGAGCGGAACACCACGACGGTAGTGGCCTGCCCGCTCATGATCGCGGCGACGGCCTGCGCGACCATCGCGGCCGGGCCGGAGCCGCCCGGGCCGGCCTCGCCCCAGTAGGTCAGGTTCGGAACGCCCAGTCCGTCGGCCAGGGCCGCGCAGGAGACCAGGTCCATGTCGTTGCGGACGATGCCGTCGACATCGGCCGGGGTCAGTCCGGCATCGGCGAGGGCGTTCGCTGCGGCCTCGACGGCCAGAGCCGTAACCGACACGCCGGAGTCGCGGGAGTACTCCGTCGTGCCGATGCCGGCGATCGCGCAGGCATCCCTGCGCCAGGTGGGGTCGGTGGACATAGGCGGTCACCTCTGCGTAGCGCTCGCCGGGAAGCGGCGGGCGGATGGGTTCTGTCGTTTTCGGAATGCTCGAGGTCGAGGCCGGATTCCACCGGTCTCGTCAGTTCGCGGTCAAGCCGCCGTCCGCGGCAATCGCGGCTCCGGTCATGAACGAGGCGTCGTCGGAGAGCAGGAACGCGACCACCGACGCCATCTCGCCGGGGTCCGCGGACCGCGCCAGCGCCGTGTTCTCGACCACCCGGCTGCGCGTGGCCTCCGGCTCCGGGCCCTGCAGCGCGGCGGAATTCGCGCGCAGTCCGGTGCTCACCAGACCCGGGCACAGGCAGTTGGCCCGGATCCCCCGGGCGGCGTATCCCATGGCAACCGAGCGGGTCAACTGCAGGACGCCCCCCTTCGACGCGTCGTAGCCGGGGGTGTTCAGATTCGTGGACACCAGCGACGCGACCGATCCGACGGTGACGATCGACCCCCCGTCCGCGTCGAGCAGGTGCGGAATCGTCGCGCGCAGCGGCAGAAATGTGCCGGTGAGGTTCACCCGCAGGATGCGCTCCCAGTGGCCCAGGTCCATCTCGTGCAGCATCGCGGTCCCGGAAATGCCCGCGCACGTGACCACCCCGTCCAATCCACCGAACTCGGCGACGGCCGCTTCCACGGCCGCGGCGACGGAAGCCTCGTCGCCGACGTCGCACACCGACCCGATCACGGTGCCGCCGGCCGCGCGCACCGCATCGGCGACCTCCACGGCCGCGTCCTCACGGGCGTCGGTGACCGCGACGGCCGCGCCCTCGGCGGCGAGGCGGTGTGCGACGGCCGCGCCGATTCCGCTGCCGCCACCGGTGAGGAACACCCGCCGCCCGGCGAGCCGCTGCGTCAGGTCCGCGGACGTCGTTCCGCTGGTCTCGGTGATCGTCACAGCCGCACCCCCATGTCGACGGGGAGCGCGACCCCGGTGATGTACTGGGCCTCGTCGGAAGCCAGGAACAGCACCGCGTTGCTCAGGTGGGCCGCCGAAAGCCACCCGACGCCCATCGGATTGCGGTTCTTGGAGCGTTCCCACAGGTCGTCCGGCCCCGGGTTCTCCAGATCCGGGCCGAAGATGCGGAAGGTGGCCTCGTTCAGCAGCATCGGGGTTTCGACGGCGCTCGGGTTGACGGTGTTCACCCGGATGCCGTGCGGGCCGAGTTCCGCGGCGAGCGTGCGCATCAGGCCCATGACGCCGCTCTTGGAAGCGTTGTAGTGGGCGATGTTGGCGGAGCCGAGCATGGCCTGGATCGAGCTCGTGATGACGATCGAACCACCCCGGCCGGCCTCGATCATCGCCGGCACGACCGCCTTGACGGTATGGAAGGCGCCGGTGAGGTTGACGTCGAGCATGTCCTGCCACTCGGTGTCGCTGAGCTCCCACGTAGGACGGAAGCCGACGATGCCGGCGTTGGCGGCGACGATATCGATGTGGCCGAACTCCGCGAGGGCCTCGTCGACGACCGCGTCGAGCTGCTCCTGGCTGCGCACATCGGCGGTGCGTGCCAGTACGCGCCGCCCGGTCGCGGCGACCAGCGCCTCGGTCTCCTTCAGTTCCACCTCGGTCGGGAGTGGGTAAGGCACCGAGTCGATCTCGGTGCATGCGTCGAGGACGACGACATCCGCGCCCTCCTGAGCGAGCCGCAGCGCATGCGACCGGCCCTGTCCGCGGGCTGCGCCCGTGACGAGCGCAACCTTGCCTTCAACTCTTCCCATCGATCCGTCTCCTTCTCGGAATACCACTGGTTGTCGAGACCCGCTCGAGAGCGCTCGGTGAACGGAAGTCACTGCCGGCAGGGATCACTGGTTGAACAGCTGGCCGAACCGGACCTTCAGGGCCTCCAGCGCCTCGGGCGTCATCGCGCTCAGGTCCTGCGGCGCCACCGTGTCGATCGTCGTCACGGCCGACGAGACGTTCGGCAGCACGGCCGCGTTGCGGAACGAGAGCGCCTCCTGCCCGGCCGGGGTAACCATGTAGTTGGCCAGGAGCTGAGCAGCGTTGGGGTGCGGAGCTTTCGCCAGAATCGACGTGTACATCGGGGCCCCCCACACGAGCTTGTCGAACCCGCTGTCGACCGGTGCGCCGTTCTTTTTCTCCACCGTCTGGTCCTGGGCGAACACCGTCGCGGCGATCTCACCGGAGGCGAGGGCCTGCGCGACCGGCAGCGCGCCCGGGTAGATCCGCGGCTTCTGCGCGGCGAGCCTTTCGACGAAGCCCTCACCACCGACCTGCTCGAGGTAGCTGCCGTAGAAGTCGACGTGCGCGGTCGACGTCGGCAGCACGATACCGATCTTGCCGTCGGCAAGCGCCGGGTCGAGCAGGTCCTCATAGCTTTCCAGTCCCGCGGGGTACCGGTCGGTGTTCCAGCCGAAGGTCAGCACGGAGGCGCCGGTGACGAAGTCGCCGGACCCGCGCAGCAACGTGTCGGTGTCGTATTCGGAGGACGGGTCGGTGAAGGCCGGACCGATCGGCTCGGCGATCCCACCGGCGGCCGCGAGCTCGACGACCCAGGGTGAAGTGGCCTGGGTGACGATGTCGGCGACCTGGTTGCCGGTGTCCGCCTCCGCGCCGACCTTCTGGTGGATGTTCGCATCGACGTCGCGGACGACGTTCACGCGGATCCCGTAGTCCGCCTCGAAGCGGCGGCCGAGTTCGGCGAGGGCATCGGCCGCGTTCGAGGAGTAGATAGTTACCTCACCTTCCGCCTCGGCGGCCCCGACGATCTTCTGCCACGACTCGTCCCCGGCGGGTCCGGTCGCTCCGACGGCCTCGGAGGTGATGCGATCGTCACCGCCCCCGCCGCACGCGGCGAGCAGCGTGGACACGACGGCGACGGCGATCACGGCGGTGGGTCGGGTGAGAGAGAACCGGCGACGGACGGTGCGGTCAGCGTGCGAGCGCCGGGAGGGAATACGCATGTGGGACGACTCCTGTCGAACGGTCGGCACGGCCGACGTAAAGGTGATCACCGCGTTCCGGCGATCACGGGTTCGCGATCACGGGTTCGCCCGATCAGGCGGTCGACGTCCGACCACCGTCGACCGGGATGATCGCGCCGGTGGTGTAGGTGGACCCAGGGCCGGCCAGGTACAAGGCGGCACCGACGATCTCGTCCGGATTCCCTGCTCGCTGCAGCGGCAGGGCCTCGAAGATCTCGTTGGCGTAGTCCATGTCCCATGCCTTGCTGATGTCGGTGAGAAACGCACCGGCCATGACCGTGTTGACGCGCACCGTTGGCCCGTACGCCTGCGCGAAGCCCTTGGTGAGGGCGTTCAGTCCCGCCTTTGCCGCGGCGTACGGCAGGTCGTTCGGCGTCGGGCGTTCGGCCGCGATCGAGCTGATGTTGATGATCGAACCGCCTGCACCGGCGGCCATCCGCGGCGCGATCAGTGCGGTGAGGCGGAAGGTGCCTTTGAGGTTGACGTCGATGACCTTGTCGAACAAGGCTTCCGAAACCTGGTCAAGGCTCGGGTACAGCGGGGCCATACCCGCGTTGTTGACGAGGACGTCGATGCGGCCGAATTCCTCGTAGACACGTTCGACGAGCGGTTGGTGAGCGTCCCAGTCACCGACATGGAAGGCCAGCGGAAGGGCCCGGCGACCGGTGGTCTCGGCGACCTCCGCGGCCAGTTTCTCGCAGCTTTCGACCTTGCGGCTGACAATCACGGTGTCAGCACCGGCACGGGCGAACGCGAGGGTCATCTCCCGGCCGAGGCCGCGGCTCCCGCCCGTGACGAGGGCGACCTTTCCTTCCAACGGCAGCGCCTGGTCGGTCATCGTGTGACTCCTTCGGGTATGGGGCCGCACCGTGTACTTCGGGTGCTGTGCCGGATTTTCGGTAGGTTCGAGGCCGGTACCGCAGCAGCGGTGCCGATCGAGGTGTGCTTTCGGGTTCGGTTCGGTCAGCCGCCGGCGGTGTCCGCGGCAAGCGGGACCACGGCCTTCCCGGTGGCGGTACCGTCGAGCATGCCGAGGAATGCGTCCCACGCGCCCGCGACGCCACCGGTGAACTCGGTGTGCACCGAGCGAATCCGATCCGAGCGGACGAGACCGGCCATTTCCGACTCGAATTCGTCGCGGGCATCGAGGTGGTCGCCGAGCAGGAAACCCTCCATGCGCGCGCGCCGCCAGATCAGCTTGAGGAGATTGCTAGGGCCGGGTTGCGGCGCGGCCGCGTTGTAGATGCTGATCATTCCGCACAGCGCGATGCGGGCGTGATCGTTGATCACCCGGATTGCGGCCTCGAGATGTTCTCCGCCGACGTTGTCGAAGTACACGTCCACGCCCGTGACACCGAGTTCGGTCATCGCACGGCGCAGAAGGTCCTTGATCGGGCCGTCGTGGTAGTCGAACGCGGCGTCGGCTCCCAGGCTCCGCGTGAGCGCGACCTTCTCGGGCGACCCGGCACTCGCGATCACCGTGGCACCGCGCAGTTTCGCGAGCTGGACAACCGTCGAGCCGACCGCTCCGGCGGCGGACGACACGAACACGACATCGCCGGCCACGACGCGAGCGATCCGCTCGACGCCGACCCATGCCGTCATGCCGGGAGTCCCCAACAGTCCCAAATGCATGGCGGGCGGGAGGTCGTCGTGCCGCAGGACACGGCACTCGGATGCCGGGACCAGCGAATGCTCCCGCCAGCCGTGGTCGTGCAGGACGAGAGCACCGACGGGGACGGCGCTGTCGAAGGATTCGGTGACGCGCCCGACGGTCGGGGCGAGCATCGGCTCGCCGATCTCGTAGGGCTCCGCGTAGGTGGCCTCGCCGCCCATGCGCCCCCGCATGTACGGCTCGACCGACATCACCAGGTTCGCGACGCGGACCTCGCCGGCTCCGGGAGCGCCGATCGTCGTCGCCACGAGTTCGACGTCGGTGTCGCGTGGCCGGCCGCTCGGCCGGGCGCGCAGCACCCACGCCTGCTGAGTCGGATCTGCTGTGCCGGTGAGGTTCACGTCGGTCTCGTCCTCCATGTCGGATCGGGAACTGCGAAAGAGCTGATGAGCGCCCGGGGCGGTACCCGGAAGTGGCGGTCAGGCGACGGCGCAGATCCGGTCGACGAGGTCGCGCCGCACGAGCTTGCCGGTCGGCGTCCGCGGCAGCTCGTCGACGAACACGACGTCGTCCGGTGTGCGGGAGCCGCGCAGCCGCTCACGGCACCAGGCCCGGAACGACTGTGCATCGTCGTGAACCTCGCTGTTCGGCACGATCACCGCGCAGATCCGCTCGCCCCACTCGTCGTCCGGCACACCGATCACGGCCGCCTCACGGACCTGGCCGTGATGCACAAGGACGTCCTCGATCTCGGCCGGTGCGATGTTCTCACCGCCCCGAATGATGGTGTCGTCGGCGCGGCCGCCGATGTAGAGGAAGCCGTCCTCGATCCGGGCGCGGTCGCGGGTGGGGAACCAGCCGTGCGCGTCGAGCACCGAACCCTTGCCCATGTACTCGCCACTGACCTGTGCGCCGCGAACCCAGAGCAGCCCCGTCTCCCCCTCGGCGAGGACGGTCACGTCGTCCTCGTCCCGGACCTGGGCCTGCATCCCGGGAACGATGCGTCCCGCAGAAGCAAGCCGACCGCGGAGGGCAGGGTCGGCGAACGCTGCCCGATGGTCCTCGGGACCGAGCACGGCGATCGTCGAACTGGTCTCGGTGAGACCGTAGGCATTCACGAAGCCGGTGTCGGGGAAGGCCGTCAGGGCCTTTTCGAGCACCGGCTGTGGCATGCGGGCTCCGCCGTACGCGAGAGACGCGAGGGACGGTGTGTCGGCGGGTGCGCCGTCGAGATGTTCCACGATGCGCGCGAGCATCGTCGGCACGACCATCGCGCTCGATACCTCCTCCTCTCGGACGAGATCGAGCCACGCCTGGGGCGAGAAGTCGGGCAAATGCACCATCCGACGGCCGGCGTAGATGTTGCTGAGCACCGCCCCCAGACCCGCGATGTGATAGGGCGGGGTGCTGACGAGCGTCGCCTGTTCTTCTCCCGCAGAACCGAATTCGACGGTATTGAGCAGATACGACAGCAGATGTCGGTGACGGAGCAACACCCCTTTGGGTGCCGAGGTCGTTCCCGACGTGAACAGCACGATCGCCGTGTCGTCATCGGCCGAGCGATCCCCCGTCGCCCGCTCCGTCGTGCGTGCGAGCTCGAGGAACTGCGAGGGCGTGACGATCCGGTGCGAGAGCCCGGAGAGCTTGTCGACGTACACGTCGTCGGCGACGACGATCGGCTGGTCGAGCCGCTCGATCAGTTCGCGTAGCTGGTCGGCGCCGAGTCGGTAGTTCAGCGGCGCGAGCGGGATGCCGGCGCGTGCCGAGGCGAACATCAGGACCGGCAGAACGGGGCCGTTCACGCCCACGAAGACGACATGGCGGGCCCCGAGTTCCTCCAGGACCGTAGCTCCCCTCGACGCGATCTCGTCGAGCTGCCCGTAGGTAGCCCCATCGGCCCGGCGTCCCATTGCGAGCCGATCGGGTGTGGCCGACGACGCCATATCCAGGACCATTGCGATGCCCATTTCACCACCTGTCTGAGAACACGCTCACGATGCGACGACCTCATCTGTGCTTCCGGCCGACGCCCTCCTCGAAGGAACAGGGAAGTGCTTCACGTCACTTCTCCCTCCCGATGTGAACCATAGCAACTATGGCAATATTTGTGAAGGTAATAGTAGTTCTGCGTCCCGGTGCGGCATAACCCCAGGAAGACGACCTGCCGAGGCGGCAAGAGGCACTCCTGACGCAGCGCAGCCCTCCGACCATGAGGTCGAAGGGCTGCGTCAAGCCTCGGGCTCAGACATTTGTGGGCCTGACCAGTTTCGTGGTGTCCGCCGGCGCCGCAACCCGCGGCAGCTTCACCAGCGCCAGCATCACTCCTGCCACGAGCAGGCACCCGATCGGGAAATACAGGCCGATGGTGACGTCGTCGGCGGTGGCGTTCTTACCGATGACGGCGCGCCCTGCGGGATGAACAGCGAATGTATCGCTCACTCGATCAGACCGACAGCACGATACATTCGCTCACTCGGCCCCCAGCGTGCCCATGAGTGAGCCATCTCGCGCGAGAGGCGGGGACGTGTCTCCTGCCACGAGTGGGCCGAGTAGGACGCTTATCTGCTCACGGGCGTGCACAATTGAGTGGCCGGCCCGTTCCGACCGGCCACTCGCACTACCCGACTGCACAACCCATGGAAGGCCCGGAATGAGTTCGACGGAGATCAGCGCCGACCCCCACGCCGGCACACTGCGCAGCCCCCGCTTCTGGCTGGCGCCGGTCGTCGTGGTGACCGCCGTGATGGCGGCCCTGGCGGCCCTCTACATCGGCAGCATGATCAATCCGGCCGACAATTTGCACAAGTTCCCGGTCGCGATCGTGAACCAGGATGTCGGCGACGTGCTCCCCGGTTCGGATCAGCAGCGCAACCTCGGCGCCGAGATCACCGCCGCCATCGCCGACGGGGTCGATCCGGAGGAGATCGATCTGCAACAGGTCGGGATCTCCGCGGCGACCTCGGGACTCGATTCGGGCCGGCTCTACGGGGCGATCGTGATTCCGAGCGACTTCACCAAACGCACGTCGATTCTTGCGCAGGGCAGCGTGATCCCCGGCGACATCGAGAAGCCGATCATCACCGTCTACACCAACCCGCGCACCGGCACCTTCGGCAAGGGCATCGTCGAGTCGATCGCCGACCGCGCCCTGACCACCGTGAACACGACCGTCGGGGAGCAACTCACCACCACGGTCACCGATACCCTCGCCACCAGCGCCCCGGATCTGCAGTTGTCCGGCGGAAGCCGCTTGGTGCTGGCGGATCCGATCGACATCCGCTTCGTCGAGCACAAGCCCCTGCCCGACGGCACCGGACTGGGCCTGTCCGCGTTCTACTACACGCTGCTGCTCATCCTCGCGGGCTTCACCGGCGCCACCATCGTCAACTCGCTCGTCGACAGCGCCCTCGGCTTCGTCCCCACCGAGTACGGGCCCTGGTACGTCGACCGGAAGACGGCGCACCTGTCGCGGTTGCGGGTCCTGCTCGTGAAGTGGGCGATCATGGTGATCCTGGGACTGATCGTCTCCGCGCTCTACCTCTGGATCGCCACCCTGCTCGGCATGCCCGTGACCCGCGCCCTGCTGCTGTGGGAGTACGGCGCCCTCGCGATCACCGCCGTGGGTGTCACCTCGATCTCGGTGATGGCCGTGTTCGGTTCCGCCGGACTGCTGGTGAACCTGTTGATCTTCATCATCCTGGGCCTGCCGTCGTCGGGGGGCACCGTGCCACTCGAGGCCATGCCGCCGTTGTACTCGTGGCTGTCGACGTTCGAACCGATGCACCAGGTGTACATCGCGACCCGGGCCATCCTGTACTTCGACGGCAGCGGGCCGGCGGGCCTGACCCGGGGCGCCCTGATGACACTCCTCGGACTCGGCATCGGCCTCGTGCTGGGTGGGGTGGTGACCCGGATCTACGACGTGCGCGGATTCCACCGCCGCAGCGACGCGGAGCCTGTGTCCGCCGCAGCGTAACGACGCGAAAGACAGGACCCCGCTGCTCCTCGAGGGCAGAGCAGCGGGGTCCCAGGTCTCGAACGTAGCGCTCCGATTCCGCCCGGCCCAGCCGCGACGGGGTGAAACGGGGGATGAAACGGGTCCTCGACGGTGACGCCGGGCGGGCACATCGGGTGCCTGCAGGACGGTATCGGAGTACGCTCATTAATGAGTCCACTCATTTTGGGAGGCGCGGGATGGTTACCTCATCGGGAACTCCGGGTCGTCGAGACCGGAACATGCGTGACAAGCAGTCCCGCATCTTCGCCGCCGCCGCATCGTTGTTCGCCGAGAAGGGCTTCGCGGGAGTCACGACACAGCAGATCTCCGAACGTGCGGACGTCGCGGCTGGAACGTTGTTCCGCTACGCGATGTCCAAGGGCGAACTGCTGATGATGGTCTACAACCAGCAGTTCCGGTCGGCCCTGAGCGCCGGCGACCGCGAGTCACGATCGCGGCGCGACCCGGTGGACGCGGTGCAGGCCGTCGTCCGACCTATTCTCGAGGCCGCCGACAGCCACGTCGAGAACACGGTGAACTACCAACGTGAGCTGCTGTTCGGCTCCGCAAGCGAGAAATACCGTTCCGAGGGACTCGATCTCGTCGCCCGCTTCGAGGAGACGATCGCGCGTCGGCTCGTCGAGGCCGCGCGGAACCGCGGGCTGGACGAGAGACGAGCGGAGGACCAGGCCCGGCACGCCGGCCGGAGCATCTTCGCGATCCTGCACCTGATACTTGCGCGCGCATTCACCGGTGCGCATCCCGACGACGACCCCGAGGCCGACCTGCACGCCCAGATCGACCAGATCGTCACGGGTTTTTTCGCGGCACTCGACGACGACCGCCCGGCCCGCAGCGGGCCGGAACCGGGCGCGTCCTCCCCACAACGAAAGAAGGAAGCATGACCAGCCGGATCAGCAAGGTGACCGTCCTCGGGACCGGAGTCCTCGGCGCGCAGATCGCGTTCCAGTCCGCCTACAGCGGATTCGCCGTCACCGCCTACGACATCAGCGACGACGCCCTCGCCAACGCGCAGAAGCGCTTCGGCGAGCTCGCCGAGACGTACCAGCGTGAGGTTCCCGGTGCCGGCGACGGGAAGGCGGAGGCGGCCGCGACCGGCATCCGCCTGTCCTCCGACCTCGCAGACGCCGTCCGGGACGCCGACCTCGTCGTCGAGGCCGTGCCCGAGGTACTCGACATCAAGCGGGACACCTACACGAAGCTGGGCGAGGTCGCACCCGCGGAGACGATCTTCGCCACCAACTCCTCCACACTCCTGCCGAGCGACATGAAGGACTTCACCGGCCGTCCCGACAAGTTCCTCGCGCTGCACTTCGCCAACCAGGTGTGGAAGTTCAACACGGCCGAGATCATGGGCACCGACGACACCGACCCCGCGGTGTTCGACCAGGTCGTCGACTTCGCCGCGGCCATCGGCATGGTCCCGGTCCCGATCCACAAGGAGAAGGCCGGCTACGTCCTGAACTCGCTGCTGGTGCCGTTCCTCAACGCCGCCGGTGAGCTCGCCGCGGGCGGCTACGCCGACCCCGAGGACGTCGACAGGGTGTGGCGGATCGCCACCGGCGCACCCATGGGTCCCTTCCAGATCTACGACGTCATCGGACTCACCACGCCTTACAACATCCTGTCCCACGGCGACGAGAAGGACCGGACCATCGCCGCATGGTTGAAGGAGAACTACATCGACGCCGGCAAGCTCGGTGCGGCGACCGGCGAAGGGTTCTACCGCTACCCCAACGACAAGTAGCGGCAGATACCGCGAAGGGGCGACGCCTCGCGTCCTACAGCAGCCCCGCAAGCCCACAGGGGTGGACGAGAGGACAGCATGGTTCGTCGGGGCCGGGCTCGCCTCCCTGTCCGAAACTGTTGCGTGAGAATCTGATCGCAAAGCTGGAGACGACGGAGATCGGCGACCTGCTCGAGGAGTCCGGCCTGCTTTCCGAGTAACCGTGCGGGTCCGGAGGCGACGGTGGACGGGACCGTCCGCCGGCGGTGTCGGCACGGCGGTGCAGACTGGACGGGTGCGCACCGTACTGGTTCCCGACACCGCCGGCGGGCAGCCGCCCGGCGGATGGACCGTTCCGGTCGGCGCCGACGGACGCCCGCTCGCCGCGGCCGAATACCACGACGACCTCGCGACGGCCGCGCGGACGCTCGAGGCGGCGGACCCGCCGCGGTGGATCTGGACCGGCACCGCGACCGTGTACCCCGCCCTGCTGCACGCCGGGGTCCGGGTGCGCCGATGCCACGATCTGGCGTCCACACGCGCGATCCTGAACGTACGCGCCGGGATTCCCGCACCACCGGAGCAACAACCGGTCGACGAGCGCCCCGGGCTGTTCGACGTCGCCCCCACCGTCGACCCCGAGACCGTGCTCGCCGAGTTCGAGCGGCAGCGCACCGAACTCGCCGGCAATGCCCGGCTCGAACTGCTCGTCGCCGCCGAATCGGCGGGCACGCTGGCCGCCGCGGAGATGGGTTTCGACGGGTTGCCGTTCTCCGCCGACGCCCACCGCCGCGTGCTCGAGCGCACCCTCGGTCCGCGTCCCGCCGACGACGGGCTGCCGCCCCGGATCACCGAACTGAACGCACGGATCGGCGAGGTGTTCGGCCGTGCGCTGAATCCGGCCTCGCACACCGAAATTCTCGAGGCGTTCCGACGCGAAGGCATCGACCTGTCGTCCACCCGCAAATGGGTGCTGCGCGAACTCGACCATCCGGCGGTGCCGCTGCTCTTGCAGCACCGGGATCTGTCGAAGCTGCACAGCACCAACGGGTGGCAGTGGCTCGACACCTGGGTGCGCGGCGGGCGGTTCCATCCGGTCTATGTGCCCGGTGCCGTGGTGTCCGGGCGCTGGGCGAGCCGCGGCGGCGGGGCCCTGCAGATCCCGAAGGCGCTGCGGTCGAGCGTGATCGCCGAGCCCGGGCACGTCTTCGTGATCGCCGACGCCGGCCAGCTCGAACCGCGCATCCTGGCCGCGATGTCCGGCGACCCGCGGATGACGGCGGCGGCGGGCGGCGACGACCTGTACGCACCGGTGGCTGCGGCCGCGTTCGGCGGTGACCGGGCGAAGGCGAAGGTGGCCGTGCTCGGCGTGCTCTACGGTGCGACGGCCGGCGAGTCACGTGCGCTGCTCACCCTGCTGCGCAGGAGCTTTCCCGAGGCGGTGGAGTTCGTGGAACGCGCCGCACGTGCCGGCGAGCGCGGTGAGGTGGTGCATTCGTGGCTCGGCCGCGCGTGCCCGCCGCCGGGTGCCGACTTCTTCGCGCACGGCGACGCGCGGGCGCGGGGGCGGTTCACCCGCAACTTCGTCGTTCAGGCGACGGCCGCCGAATGGGCGCTGTGCGTGCTGGCCGATCTGCGCCTGCGCCTGGCCGCCGACGACACCGGCGAACTCGTCTTCTTCCAGCACGACGAGATCGTGGTGCACACCCGCACCCCGGAGGCCGCGACGGCGCACCTGTCCGCCGCGGTGGAGTCGGCGACCCGGCTGTTGTTCGGTGACACGAAAGTGATTTTCCCCATGCATGTCTCGATACGGGACCGTTACGGCGAGGACGAGCCGTAGGCGGAGTGCGTCCACAGGTGGAACGCGGCGTAGGCCCGCCACGGACTCCACTGCCGGGCCCGGACCGTCGCCTCGCGGGCAGAACCCACGCCGAGGGCCCTGCGCAGCACCAGATCTCCGGCGGGATACGCGTCACGGTCCCCGAGGACGCGGACGGCGAGGTAGTCCACGGTCCACGGCCCGATGCCGGGCAGTGCCGCCAGATCGGTGCGGAACCGCACCGGTTCGGCCGGATCGAGCCCGTCGGCCGCGGCGCGAGCGAGCGCCAGCACGGTCCGCACCCGCGCCCGGGTGAGCCCCACCGCCCCCTGCACCTCGTCGGCATCCGCGGCGGCGAGCCGCTCCGGGGCCGGAAAGCAGCGCATAGCACCGGATCCCGGATCTCCGTAGCGGGCGACGAGCCGACCGGCGAACGTGGCGGCGGCGGCGACGCTGACCTGCTGGCCCAGCACGGTCTGCACGGCGGTGTCGAACCAGTCCGTCGTCCCGAGCACGCGCAGTCCCGGCCGGGCCGCCACCATCGGGGCGAGCTGCGGATCGGCGCCGAGCGCCGCGTCGATCACGGCAGGCTCGGCGTCGAGGTCCAGCCACCGCCGGACCAACTGCTCGACCTCGGGCAGGTCGCGGCGGTCCGCGTCGATCCGGACGGGCACGTGCTCGGCGGCCGGCCGGGGCCGGATCGCGACCACCGCCGGGCCGTGCCGGCCCCGCACCGACCGCACGTGCGTGCCGGTGGCCGCGTCGTGTCGTTCGAGACCGGCGACGGTGTGGCTGCGCAGGGCCGCCAGCATCGGGGCGGTGGCCAGCGGCGGGGTCACCGCCAACCGCAGGGCGACGCTCACGCCGCGGCCTCGAGCCGCAACAGCGTGCGTTTGGCGTCCACGCCGCCCACGTACCTGCCGAGGTCTCCGTCGCTGCGCACCACCCGGTGGCACGGCAGGACGACGGGCAACGGATTCCGCGCGCACGCCGTACCCACTGCCCGGACGGCACGCGGGCTGCCGGCCACGGCCGCCACCTCGGCGTAGCTGGCGGTACGGCCGTAGCCGATGCGCGGCAGGTGCGTGATGACCTCGCGGCGGAAGCCCCGGGCCAGGCGCAGGTCGAGCGGCAGGTCGAACGCGGTGCGGGCGCCGCGGAAGTACTCGTCGAGCTGGCGGGCGGCGTCGTCGAGCCGGGCGGGCGCGGCGAGGATGCGCGGGCTGATGTCGGCGGCGAGCCGGGCGAGGACCGCCTCGTGATCCTCGGCGGCGTAGGCGACCCGCACGAGGCCGGCGGGGGTGGCGGCGAGCAGCAGCGGTCCCACCGGGGTGTCGACGATCCGGTAGGCGACGTCGAGCAGGTCGGCGGCCTCGGCGTCGAGGATCAGCCGCGCGTGCAGGCGCGTCAGGTCGGCAGCATCGACAGGCGACGATTCGAGCGTCATGACGGTTCCTCCGTCGGGTAGCGGCGGCGCAGCGCGGCCCGGCCGTCGGCGGCGGCGCGGCGCGCGGCGTCGGTGGAGTTGCCGAGGATCGCGGCTATCTCGGCGTAGGGCAGGCCGACGACGTGGTGGTAGACGACGGCGGCGCGCTGAGTGAACGGCAGCGCGGCCACCGCCGACCACAGGTCGTCGTCGGGCTCGGGCATCCCGGAGGCGAGGGGGCGTTCCGGCAGGGCGGCGACGGGCACCGGGGTCCGCGCCCGGGCACGGTGGACGTCGACGGCCTTGCGGTGCGCGATCGTGACGAGCCACGCCTCGACGTTGCTGCCCGGACGCAGCGCCGGGTAGGCGCGCAGCGCGGCGAGGAACGTCTCGGACCACGCGTCGTCGGCGTCGACCGGACCGAGCAGCGCGCGGCACACCCGCAGGACGGTGGCGCCGTGCTCGGCGACGACCCGCTCGAACGGCGGCAGCGGGTCAGGGGACGGCATGGGTCACCTGCGCCTCCCGGTCGAGCAGGTAGCGCTTGCGGGCGAGACCCCCGGCATATCCGGTGAGGCTGCCGTCGCGGCCGATCACGCGGTGACACGGCACGACGATGCTGACGGGGTTGCGGCCGTTCGCGGCGGCTACCGCCCGCACGGCCGTGGGGTGCCCGACGGCGGCGGCCAGGTCCGTGTAGGTGCACACCGTGCCGTATGCGACGGTCCGCAGCGCCTGCCAGACGCGGAGCTGGAAGGCGGTGCCGTGCAGTGCCAGGGGCACGGTGAACTCGGTGCGCTGCCCGGCGAAGTACTCGGCGAGCTGCTCGGTGACCTCCTCGAAACCGGTCGCCGCGACGTCTCCGAAGGTGCGCGGGCCGGGCCGGTGCCGGTGTTCGGCGAGGTACAGGCCACTGAGTGCTCCGTCCGTCCGCACCAGGGTCAGCGGTCCGATCGGTGAGTCGACGACCGTGTGGGTTCGCGTCGCGTTCACGGGGTTGATCCTTCCATCCGGCGTATACGAGGTAGACGCATCGGCGGAGAGAAATGTGAGAAACCAGCGATCCGAGATGCAGTTCACCCGGGCGGGGATGGAATACCCGGGACAGGGGCGGTGTTGAAGAGTTCGGATCGGCACGCTCCGTGTCCCCCGGGCTCAGTTGTTTTGCCTTTGCAGAGTTCCGTCCGGCTGGAGCTGCATTGCGCCTGTCGCCGTGAGGCGACCGGACGTGCCGGTCCTTCTTCTTTCTTCCCGTCTCGGCGGGCGTGACCCCGTCCCGGGGCCGGGCGAACCCGCGGTCGCGGCGTCGAGCCTCCCGGTCGACGCCGATATAGTCGTCATCACTCGTCGCGTGGCTTATCGATTCGGGACAGGAAGCGGCAGTTGAAGCCTCTCGCACGCTATGCCTCACTGAACAACTACGTCGAGCTCGCCCACTCGCTGGGCTTGAATCCCGCCTCTCTCGCCAGGAGCGCGGGCCTGGACCCGGCCAGCCTGAGCCTGCAGGACCGCTGGGTGCCGGCGGCGGCGATCGCCGAGTTGCTCGAACGCTCCGCCGCCGAGTCCGGCCGGGACGACTTCGGCCTCGCCCTCGCCGAGCGCCGGCGATTCTCCAACCTCGGCCCGCTGAGCCTGGTCATCAGGGAGGAACCGGACGTCCGCAGCGCCCTGAAGGTCCTCATGCGCCACGAGCACATGTACAACGAAGCCCTGCGCATCCGCCTGAACGAGCATGGCGGTGTCGCAACCCTCCGGCTCACCCTCGACCTGGGGCAGCCGGGGACCTTCCGCCAGTCTGTCGAACTCGCCGTCGGAGTTCTGCACCGGTTGCTGCAAGGCTTTCTCGGGCCGGCCTGGCAGCCCGTCACCGTGTCGTTCGCCCATCCGGCTCCGCGCAGCATGCGCACTCACCTCCGACTCTTCGGACCCGTCGTCGAATTCGAGCAGGACTTCGACGGAATCACCCTCTATGCCAAAGATCTCGACGCCCCCAATACGATGTCCGATCCGCTGTTGCGGCCGTACACCCAACAACTCCTGGACTCCATGCACGCCACACGCGAGGCGACGACTCTCAATCGTGTCCGCGAACTGATCGAACTCCTGCTTCCCACCGGTCGTTGCTCGATCGAGCAGGTCGCTCGCAGCCTGGGGGTGGACCGCAGGACGGTGCACCGCAGACTCGCCGAGGAAGGCCACACCTTCTCGTCGCTCCTGGATTCGGTCCGCGCCGAACTGGCCGGGCACATGGTCGGCAACCGGCGCTACTCCCTGACCGAAGTCTCCGACCTGCTCGGATTCTCCTCGCCCAGCAGCTTCTCGCGCTGGTTCCGGAAGCGCTTCGGGTGCACCCCCAGCCGGTGGCGCGCCAGAGAATCGTCGTCGGATCAGCACCGGGTGCGTCATATCGAATCGATATGACGTGATGCGGAAACACGGTCTATCCGCCCACCCCGGGAGCCGTCAGGCTGGGCACCATGGCCGTATCCCCCACCACGCCCGCACCGCCGGTCTCGGTTCGCCTGCGCACGCCCGTCCCCGGACTCGTTCTCTGCGGCGCGGGTGCCGCGGCTGCGCTCGCTGCGTCGGCACTCGTCGACGGCCTCAGCCCCCTGCTGATCGCGATTCTCGCCGGTGCACTGCTGGCCAACACCACGAGGTTGCCGACCGTCACCGAACCGGGCATCACCATGGCTTCCCGGCGGTTGCTCCGCGTCGGAGTCGCGCTCCTGGGACTTCAGCTCCTGGTCACCGACGTCCTGGACCTCGGCTGGGGCGTGCTCGGCATCGTCGTCGCCGTCGTGTCCTGCGGCATCGCCGGAACCATGGCACTGGGCCGGATCCTCGGTCTCGGCTGGACGCAGCGACTGCTCATCGCGTGCGGATTCTCGATCTGTGGAGCGGCCGCCGTCGCAGCCGCGGACGGGGTCGTCGAGGCCCGGAAGCAGGAGGTGGTCACCGCCGTCGCACTGGTGGTCGTCTTCGGCACTGCGATGATCCCCGGCCTCCCGCTCGCGGCGTCCGCGCTCGGGCTCGACCACACTCGGGCAGGCGTGTGGGCCGGTGCCGCGATCCACGAGGTGGCGCAGGTCGTGGCCGCCGGCGGGGCCATCGACGCCCACGGTGCCGGCGCGGCCGGAGCGACCGCTCTCACGGTGGCGGTGACGGTGAAACTTGCCCGGGTCGCGCTGCTCGCGCCCGTGATCGCCTGGATCGGCGTGGCCTCGCGCCGCGTCACCGCCACGCAGGCCGACACGCGGCGCCCACCGCTGGTGCCGCTGTTCCTGCTCGGCTTCCTCGGCTGCGTGGCCCTGCGCGCCACCGGTCTGCTCCCTGATCAGGTTCTCGGGTCGGCTCGACTCGCGCAGACCGCGCTGCTCACCGCCGCCATGTTCGCGCTCGGGACCGGCGTACGCATCGACGTCCTCCGAGGCGTGGGCTGGCGGCCCTTCGCCCTCGCCGCCGCATCCACGGCATGGGTCTCGGCCCTCGCACTCACGGGAATCATGCTGTTCGGATGAGCGAACCCGTCCGGTGACCGGCACCGAGCAGGGTCGCAGGAACGAGGGCAGGAGGCACCCCGCCGCTCCGCGAAATCGGCACAGCTCCTCGAAATCGGCGCCGATCCTCGAAATCGGCACCACTCCTCGAATTAGGCACCACTCCTCGAATTCGGCACAGCGCCGACCGTCCTGCCGCGAAACGCGGCCAATCGGGCGGGGTGGGGAGGAGAATCCCACCCATGCACGCCATCGACGGAACACGCGAGCGCGACGTCCGGCGATTCCCCCTCGATTCATCCGCATCGTCCGCACCTCCGGTGCAGGACTCGAGAACTCGACGTCGGACCGGAAAGGCCCCGGGCCGGTCCCGGGTTTGATCGCATCGGATTCCTGGTGGCAGGAGATACAGCTGTGGGATCGAAATCCGCACCCTCGAAATCGAAGAAGAAGAAGGGCACGGCGCACAGGGACGCGAAGCACGGGCCGCAGCCTCGTGCCGATACCGGCGAATTGCACGCGCCGACCGTCGAGTTCACCCCACCGATGAAGAACAAGGAGTACCGGCGCCTGCTCAGACCGCTGCACGCCGAACTCGTCGCAGTGCAGGAATGGGTGAAGGCGTCGGGCGCGAAGATCTGCATCGTGTTCGAGGGGCGTGACACCGCCGGGAAGGGTGGGGTCATCAAGGCGATCACCGAGCGGGTGAGCCCGCGGGTGTTCCGCGTGGTCGCGTTGCCCGCACCGACCGAGCGGGAGAAGACGCAGATGTATGTGCAGCGGTATCTGCCGCATCTGCCCGCCGGTGGAGAGGTCGTGATCTTCGACCGCAGCTGGTACAACCGCGCCGGCGTCGAACGGGTGATGGGCTTTTGCACCGAGGAGGAGTCGCGCCACTTCCTCCAGCTCGTTCCGGCGGTCGAACGCGCAATCGTGGAGTCGGGTGTAATCCTGCTGAAGTACTGGCTCGAGGTGAGCGAGGAGCAACAGACCGCACGTTTGCAGAGCCGGATCGACGATCCGCGCAAGATCTGGAAGCTGTCGGACCTCGATCTGCAGTCGTACAGCCGGTGGTACGACTACTCACGGGCGCGGGACGAGATGTTCCGCTTCACCGACACCGGCTGGGCACCGTGGTACGTCGCCGACAACGACGACAAGAAGCGCGGGCGGCTCAACCTCATCAGCCATCTGCTGAGCAAGATCCCCTACGAGCCCCTGGAAGGTCGCGACATCAGCCTGCCGGCGCGGCAAAGCCCCGACGGTTACCGGGTGACGACGCAACCGCTGCACTGGATCCCCACTCCCTACTGACGTCCGCGCCGGGAAGGACCTGCCAGTCATGGCCTCGACAGAACGCACGCCGAAACGGTCGGACACCCCCGCGACTGGGCAAGCACCCACGACGTGGCACACCCAAAGGGCCGACGTCGTGGTGTCCGCACTGGCCACCGACACGCAGACCGGACTGACGAGCGACGAGGCGGTCGAGCGTCGCCGACGCTACGGGTCCAACAGCATCGTCTCCGAACCCGCACCGTCGGCACGGGCGCTCGCGCTGCTCCAGCTGAAGGACCTGATGAACCTGATGCTGGTCGCGGTGGCGGTCGTCAGCGTCGTCATCGGGGAGATCCCCACGGCGATCGTCGTTGCCGTACTCGTCGGACTCAACGTGGTCCTGGGCACCCGGCAGGAGTTGAAGGCCCGCGCCAGCGTCGACGCACTGGCGAAGATGCAGACCCCGCAGGCGCGGGTGACCCGTGACGGGACACTGGTTCAGCTCGCCGCCACCGACCTGGTGCCGGGCGATGTCGTGCAGCTCGAGGCGGGCGACATCGTCCCCGCGGACGGCCGACTGCTCACCTCGGCCACCCTCGAGACGCAGGAGGCGGCACTGACGGGCGAAAGCGCCCCCGTCCCGAAGGATCCCCAGACCCTCGGCGCCGCCGACGTCCCCCTCGGCGATCGCAGCAACATGGTCTTCCAGAACACCTCGGTCACGCGCGGCACCGCCACCATGGTGGTCACCGAAACCGGCATGCACACCCAGATGGGCCGCATCGCCTCGATGCTCTCGGCCGTCACGCCGAGCAAGTCGCCGCTGCAACGCGAACTGAATTCGCTCACCAAGGTGCTCGGCATCATCGCGTGGACCGCGGTCGCCCTCATCGTCGTCCTCGGAGTGATCCGCGGACAGAGCGTGACCACGGTCTTGCTGCTGGGCATCTCCATGGGCGTCTCCGCGATCCCGACCGGCCTGCCGACGTTCGTCCAGGCCATGCTCGCCTACGGCGCCCGCCAGCTGGCCGAGGCGAAGGCCGTCGTGAAGAACCTCACCGACGTCGAGACCCTCGGCGCCACCAGCGCGATCAACTCCGACAAGACCGGCACGCTGACCATGAACCAGATGACCGTGCGGTCACTGTACTTCCACTGCCGCTGGTACAGCGTCGACGGTGAGGGATACAGCAAGTCGGGGCGCGTCACCCACGTCGCGGGCGAGTCGGCCCCCGACTTCACCCTGCTCGCCTACGGGCTGTGCCTCGACAGCGACGCCACCGTCTCCGACACCGGACAGGTGGTCGGCGATCCCACCGAGGCCGCCCTGGTGGTGCTCGCAGCGAAGGTCGGCGTCGACGCTCCCCAGACCCGGCGGACGTATCCCCGCGTCGCCGCCGTGCCGTTCGACTCCGCGTACAAGTTCATGGCGACGTTCCACTATCTACCGGTCGACGGCACCACCCGATTCGTGGAACTGGTCAAGGGCGGACCGGACGTCGTTCTCGCGCGGTGCACGAACGCCTTCCGTCCCGGCCGGCAGGCGGTACCGATCGGCGACGTCCGGCAGGAGCTGATCGCGGCGAACCAGGCCATGTCCGAGAAGGGCCTGCGCGTCCTGGCGTTCGCAGCACGCGTGCTCGACGGGCAGGAGCAGGCCGTGCAAGCCGACCCCATGTCGTTCGTCGAGGACCTCACGTTCGTCGGTATGGTCGGCATCATCGACCCACTCCGGCCGGAGGCAATCGATGCCGTGCGCACCGCCCACGAGGCCGGCATCGAAGTCCGAATGATCACCGGAGACCACGCGATCACCGCATCCGCCATCGCCGCCGAACTCGGCCTCGGACCGGGCGCGATCGGTGGCACCGAACTGCAGGCCATGACCGACGAGGAATTGTCGGCTGCCCTGCCCGACCTGCACGTGTTCGGCCGCGTCACCCCGCAGGACAAACTCCGCCTCGCCGACGTCATGCAGAAGACCGGCGCGGTCGTGGCGATGACCGGCGACGCCGTCAACGACGCCGCCGCGCTGAAGAAGGCCGACATCGGTGTCGCCATGGGATCGGGCAGCGAAGTCACCAAACAGGCCGGCAAGATGGTCCTCACCGACGACAACTTCGGGACCCTGATCAGCGCGATCCGCCTTGGCCGCAACATCTACGACAAGATCGTCTCCTACATCCGTTACCAGATGTCGAAACTGTTCTCACTGGTTCTGCTGTTCCTCGTCGCGAGCATCTTCGACATCAACGACGGCGTCGCACTCACCCCGCTGATGGTGCTGTTCCAGCACTTCTTCATCACTCTGTTCCCGGTCGCCGTCATCATGCTCGACCCGCCGGCGCCCGACCTGATGAACAAAGCGCCCCGCGATCCGAAGCTGCCCATCGCCAACCGGAGGGCGTTCACGCAGTGGCTGGCCTACGGCATCCTGCAGTTCGCCGTCACCCTCGCCGCGATGCTCCTCGCCCCGGGCGAGATGAGCACCACCGAAGCGAACGTCCCCATGACGACGGCATTCGTGGTGCTGTCGTTCGGATCCGTTCTCGCCGGACTCGTCATGCGCCGCGATCCGGAATCCGGCCTGGAGGCCCCGATACTCGGGGCGCTGAAGATCCTGTCGATTCCCGTCGTGGTCACCGTATTCGCCGTCGAAATCGGCTTCCTCCAAGAACTTCTGATGACCACGTCGCTGACCGGAGGCCAGTGGCTCGCCTGCCTCGGCTGGGCGCTGATCGTCCCGATCGTCGTCGAAGCGGAGAAGGCGCTGCGCCGCCGCCGATCGGGACCGCCGGCACTGCTTTCGCCCGAGGCCGCAGTCGGCCCGCAACGAGCCGGTACGCACTGACGTCGACTCCGGCGGGCACGAGCCGGTTCGGTAGTCGACACCGGTGGGGTTGTCGGCCTGCTGCGCCGTCCCCTGGAACCGGCCCGGGACGCGCTGATTCCTCACCGGGTTCGCGGCCCGCGTCGACCTGATCCGATCGACGAGTCCGGATGTGGTGATCCGCCCGGACCGGGAGCCTTCCCCAGTGCACAGGGCATGTCCCCAAATGAACAGAATTACGTCCCTCAGGGATAAGCATTCGGGCATGCACTCCACTACTGTTAGGTCCATCACACAGAGCCGGTTGGGGAGAGGGAACGTCGGCCACGGCCGCGACATCGCCCACCTCCTCCCGCCGGAACACCGACCGCCGTCGAGCACGGCAACGTGCCCTCGACAGCCCGGATCCCGTACAGCGGGAAGCAATTACATCCCGAGAAACATCAAAGGCGCCGAAGCCTGCCCGGTGGAACGGGCCGGCAGGCGCGACAAGGAGAAGACTGTGGCAAAAGCCGTCCGCTTCTACGAAACCGGTGGCCCCGAGGTCATGCGGTGGGAAGCCGTCGAGGTCGGAGACCCCGGCCCGGGCGAGGTCCGGATCCGGCACGAGGCCGTGGGTCTCAACTTCGCCGACACGTACTTCCGCACCGGCCTGTACCCCGCCCCCCTGCCGGCCGGCATGGGCGTCGAAGCCGCCGGCGTGGTCGAGGCCGTCGGACCGGACGTGGCGCACGTGCGGGAAGGCGATCGGGTGACCTACACCGGCAGCCCGCTCGGCGCCTACAGCACCGAGCGCGTGATGCCCGCCGAACACCTGATCCCACTGCCCGATGCCATCGGGTTCGACACCGCCGCGGCGATGACCATGCGCGGCTTGACCACCGCCTACCTGCTGCGCCGCATCCACCCGCTGAAGGCCGGGGACACCGTGCTGCTGCACGCCGCGGCGGGAGGCGTGGGCCTGATCTTCACCCAGTGGGCGAAGTTGTTGGGAATCAACGTGATCGGGACGGTCTCGAGCGAGGAGAAGGCCGAGACAGCGCGCGCCCACGGGTGCGATCACGTCGTGATCTACACGCAGGAGGACGTCGCGCAGCGAGTGCGGGAACTGACGGACGGCGCCGGCGTTCCCGTGGTGTACGACAGCATCGGCAAGACGACGTACTCGACCTCCCTCGATTCGCTGGCGCGCCGCGGTCTGCTGGTCTGCTTCGGTACCGCCTCCGGGCCCATCCCCCCGATCGACGCAATGCAGCTCGCGGTCAAGGGATCGTTGTTCGTGACCCGTCCGGCGCTCGCGGACTACATCGCCGACCCGGCCGAGCGCGCCGAACTCGCCGGAGAGCTGTTCTCCCACGTCGCCACCGGGAAGATCGCGATCGAGATCAACCAGCGGTATGCACTCGAAGACGCGGTCCGCGCCCACCACGATCTCGAAGCCGGTCGCAGCATCGGCTCGTCGGTCTTCACCCTCTGACCCCGGCCGGGCGGGATGTTGCTCCGGACGCCACCGCCATCCCACCACCCACGAAGGATCTGTCATGACTACCACCACCCGGCCGTCGGAGACGACCACGGCCACCACGCGGGAGTTCCGCGTCGAACCGCTCACCTGCACCATCGGCGCCGAGCTGTTCGACGTCGACCTCGGGGAGGTTTCGCGTGACCATGCGCTGTTCGAGCAGCTGCACGCGCTCCTGCTCGAACACAAGGTGCTCTTCTTCCGCGACCAGGACATCACTCGCGCCGAGCATGTGGCGCTGGCCGAACGGTTCGGTCCGCTCGAGGATCACCCGATGGTCGGCAGCGACCCCGACAACCCTGGCCTGGTGCGGATCTACAAGGACGTCGACAGCCCGCCCGAGCACTACGAGAACGCCTACCACTGCGACGCCACATGGCGGCAGAACCCGCCCATGGGGTGCGTGCTGCGGTGCGTGGAGACGCCGCCGGTCGGTGGCGATACCGTCTGGGTGAACATGGCCGAGGCGTACCGGCGGCTGCCCGCGCCGGTGAAGGAACAGGTCGCCGGACTGCGGGCCCGGCACAGCATCGAGGCGAGCTTCGGTGCCGCCCTGCCGATGGAACAGCGCCATCAGCTGCATGCGCGGTACCCGGACGCGGAGCACCCGGTGGTGCGCACCCACCCCGAGACCGGCGAGAAGATCCTGTTCGTCAACGCCTTTGCCACGCACCTGGTCAACTACCACACCCCCGGCAATGTCCGGTTCGGGATCGACTACGCCCCCGGCGCCGGCAATCTGCTGCAGTACCTGATCAGCCAGGCCGCGATCCCCGAGTACCAGGTGCGCTGGCGGTGGACGAAGAACAGCATCGCCATCTGGGACAACCGTTCCACCCAACACTATGCGGTGCAGGACTATTGGCCCGCCGTACGCAAGATGGAGCGCGCCGGGATCATCGGCGACCGCCCCTTCTGACTTCCTCTTCCTTCCTCATCGACTCTGAAACGGAGACCACAGATGCACTTCCTCGACGATTCCCTGTTCCCCGAGAACCAGGAGAAACTGGTCATCACCGCCGCGCCGTACGGCCCGGAATGGGAACTCGACGACTTCCGCGAGGACCTGCCGTTGACCATGGACGAGCACGTCCAGCAGGCGGTGGACTGCTACGACGCCGGCGCGACCGTCCTGCACATCCACGTGCGTGAACTCGACGGCAAGGGCTCCAAGCGGCTGTCGAAGTTCAACGAGCTGCTCGGCCGGTTGCGTGAGGCCGTGCCCGACATGATCCTGCAGGTCGGTGGGTCGATCTCGTTCGCCCCCGAGGGGGAGGGCGCCGACGCCAAGTGGCTCTCGGACGACGCCCGCCACATGCTGGCCGAGCTCGATCCAGCCCCGGATCAGGTCACCATCGCCATCAACACCAGCCAGATGAACATCGTGGAGTTGATGACCCCCGACGACATCCGCGGTACCTCCTTCGAGCGTCCCGAGGTGTGGGAGGCGTACCGTGAGATGGTCGTCCCGGCCGGCCCGGAATGGGTCGAAGAGCACCTGAAGCGCTTGCAGGCCAAGGGTATCCAGCCGCACTTCCAGCTCTCGAGTATCCCGCAGCTCGAAACCGTCGAACGGCTGATCCGCCGCGGCGTCTACACCGGCCCGCTGATGGTGACCTGGGTCGGTATCGGCGGTGGGTTCGACGGCCCCAACCCCTACAACATGATGGAGTTCATCCGCCGCACCCCCGACGGCGCGGTGCTGACCCTCGAGACCCTGATGCGGTCGGTACTGCCGATCAACACCATGGCAATCGCGATGGGCCTGCACTGCCGGGTCGGCAACGAGGACACCCTGTGGACGCCGACCAAGGAGAAGATGACCTCGGTCCAGCAGATCGAACAGCTCGTGCGCATCGCCGGTGAACTCGGCCGGCAGGTGGCCACCGGCAAGGAGGCCCGCGAGATCTACAAGCTCGACGAGCGCTACGCCGACGCCGACGAGACCCTCGCCAAGGTCGGCTTCGCACCCAACCGCAAGCCCGGCCAGCGCGGCTTCACCCAGCACGCCTGAGCCAGGCACACCGGACACCTCCCCGGAGGGGCACGCACACAGCACCGTGCGTGCCCCGGCCGTGGGTGCCACCTCTCCCGTGGCGGTGCCACGGGAGAGGCCCACGACGTCTCGTTCTGTCCTCCTCGCGGTCGTTCCTCCGCATTCACCGCCACCCTCGCCCACAGGAGTTCCCATGGGACTGCCCACCTCCCCCGTGGAGAATCCGACCGGCACACCGGCCGCCGGTCCCCGCCCCCACACGCGCTCACGGACGTACCCGTGGATCGTCTTCGCCCTGACCTTCGGGCTGCTGCTCTCGGACTACATGTCCCGACAGGTCCTCAGCGCCGTCTTCCCGTTCCTGAAAAGCGAATGGGCCCTGTCTGATTCACAGCTCGCCTCCCTCACCAGCATCGTCGCCCTCATGGTCGGCCTGCTCACCCTGCCGTTGTCGCTGCTCGCGGACCGGTGGGGCCGGGTCAAGAGCCTCGTGCTCATGGCCGTGTTGTGGAGCGCGGCCACCCTGCTCTGTGCGGTCGCCTCCAACTTCGAGCAGATGCTCGGTGCCAGATTCCTCGTCGGCGTCGGCGAAGCCGCCTACGGCAGCGTGGGCATCGCGGTGGTGCTGAGTGTATTCGCCCCGCGGGTGCACGCCTCACTCAGCGGCGCCTTCATGGCCGGCGGATCGTTCGGGTCGGTGATCGGCGTCGCCCTCGGCGGAGTGATCGCCGTGCACCTGAGCTGGCGATGGTCGTTCGCGGCCATGGCGGTCTTCGGCCTGATCCTGGTTGCGCTGTTCCGGACGCTCGTCACCGAACGCAGGCTCGCCGAGAACGCCGCCGACGAACACCCGAGGCAGACCGCAACCCCACCCGACGGCTTTCGCGCCCCGGTGTCGAGCCTGTTCACCAATCCGGCAGTGCTGTTCGCCTACATCGGTGGCGGACTGCAGATATTCACCGCCGCAGTGCTGCTGTCGTGGACTCCGAGCTACTTCAACCGGTACTACGGCCTCGCCCCGGACAAGGCCGGAGCCGCCGCCTCGATCGTCGTACTTCTCGTCGGCAGTGGCATGGTCGTCTGCGGCATCATCACCGACCGCCTCGGCCGCCACGACATCACCCGCAAGTGGACCGCTGCCGTCGTCTTCTGCATCATCGCGCTGGTGTGCCTGCTTACCGCCTTCCGACTCGAGGCCGGCCCCGCCCAGCTTGTGCTCATCGGAATCGGTGCCTTCTTCTCCGCCGGCTCCTCGGGTCCAACCGCAGCGATGGTCGCGAACCTGACCCACACGTCGGTGCGCGCGTCCGCGATGGGCACGCTCACCGTCGCCAACAACCTGCTCGGTCTCGCCCTCGGCCCGTTCGTCGTCGGCATCCTCGCCGATCGGCTCGGCTTGCGAGAGGCGCTGCAGCTGTCGCCCCTGGTCTACCTCGCCGCCATCGCCGCGCTGCTGGCCGGCAAGCGCCTCCATCCTGCGGGACTGCGCAAACTCCTCGCACTGAGCACTCCCGTCGCCCGCTGAGGCAGACACTCCTGCTTCCCCGTCACTTCGAACAAGCTCCTGGAGCCGATCTTGAACAGCCCCACCTCTCCGACCGTGGTGATAGTGCCGGGTCTGCGAGACCACGTCGCGGACCACTGGCAGACCCTGCTCGCCGAACGCCTCGACGACGCGCGCACCGTGCCCCCGCTCGAGCACGACAAGCTCGACCGTGCCGCCCGCGTCGCCGCTCTCGACACCGTCCTGAACGACATCTCCGGCCCGGTCGTGCTCGTCGCCCACAGCGCCGGAGTCATGACCACAGTCCACTGGGCCCAGAACCCCACCCGGCCGATCCAGGGCGCCCTCCTGGCGACCCCGGCGGACCTGGAGTTGCCGCTGCCCGCCGGCTACCCCTCCGGCGAAGACCTCGACCGTGGCGGCTGGAACCCCATCCCTCGCCGGAGGCTGCCGTTCCCGAGTGTCGTCGCAGCAAGCCGCAACGATCCACTCGCCTGCTACCGCCGTGTGACCGGCATGGCCGAGCTGTGGGGCAGCCGGCTGGTCGACCTCGGCAACGTCGGGCACCTGAATCCCGCCGCCGGCTACGGATATTGGCCGCGCGCCGAGGAGCTGCTGCAGGAACTGATCGAGCACACCGCAGCATCCGCCGCAGCGCGGTGCTGATTCCGGGGCGGGCCACGACTCGAGGCCGCCGGCCCGCCCCTCACGCCAGCCACACGCCCCCTGCATCGCGCGTCCTGCGCCAGTACGGAGAAAGAAATTGAGCAAGATCTACACAACTGCGGCCGAGGCCGTCGCCGACATCCCGTCCGGTGCCTCGCTCGCGGTCGGAGGTTTCGGCCTGTCAGGCATCCCGGACGAGCTGATCGCGGCGCTCGCGGAGGGGAAGGGCACCGATTTCGAGGTGTTCTCCAACAACTGCGGCGTCGACGGGCACGGGCTGGGAATCCTGCTCGGCGACAAGCGGATCCGCCGCGTCACCGCCTCCTATGTGGGGGAGAACAAGGAGTTCGCCCGTCAGTACCTCTCCGGTGAACTCGAGGTGGAGCTGACCCCGCAGGGCACCCTGGCGGAGAAGATGCGTGCCGGCGGCGCCGGCATCCCGGCGTTCTTCACTCCCGCCGGGGTCGGCACCCCCGTCTCGCAGGGCGGGCTGCCGTGGCGCTACCACGCGGACGGATCCGTCGCACTCGCGTCGCCGCCGAAGGAGATCCGCGAGTTCCGCGGCAGGCGGTACGTGCTCGAAGAATCGATCACCGCGGACTTCGCCCTGGTACATGCGCTGCGCGGCGACACCGAGGGCAACCTGGTGTTCAACAAGGCCGCGATGAACTTCAACCCGCTGGCCGCGATGGCCGGGAAGATCTGCATCGCCCAGGTCGAACAGCTCGTCGAACCCGGCGAGATCGACCCGGACCAGGTGCACCTTCCGGGAATCTTCGTCGACCGCATCGTGCACACCGGAATGCAGGACAAGCAGATCGAGAAGCGCACCGTGCGCGCCGCCAAGGAGGCCCGAGCATGACCGCAGTGATCGACACCCTCGGCTGGTCACGTACCGAGATGGCGGCCCGCGCCGCGCAGGAACTCACGCCGGGGCAGTACGTCAATCTCGGCATCGGGCTGCCGACGCTGATTCCGAACTTCCTACCCGAGGGCGTGCGGGTCACGCTGCATTCGGAGAACGGGATCCTGGGGACGGGCCCCTACCCGACCGAGGACGCCGTCGATCCGGACCTGATCAACGCCGGCAAGGAAACGGTCACCGTCCACCCCGGTGCGGCGTTCTTCGACTCGGCCATCTCGTTCGGGATGATCCGCGGCGGGCACATCGACACCGCGGTGCTCGGTGGGATGCAGGTCTCCGCCACCGGGGATCTGGCGAACTGGATGGTGCCGGGCAAGATGGTCAAGGGCATGGGCGGGGCGATGGACCTCGTCCACGGCGCCCGCACGGTCATCGTGCTGATGGAGCACACCGACAAGACCGGCGCATCGAAGATTGTCGAGCGGTGCACCCTGCCGCTCACCGGGGAGGCCGTGGTGCAGCGGATCATCACCGACCTCGCCGTCCTCGACGTCACCGACACCGGACTGGTGCTGGTCGAGTGCGCACCCGGCGTCACCGCCGAGCAGGTCCGCGCCGCCACCGACGCACCCCTGGGCTGACTCCACCGTCTCCCTCGTCACAACGACAGGACACACTCTCGTGCTCAATCTCTCCGTACTACTGGAAGACTCCGTCCGTCGCTACCCCGATCGCGTCGCACTGGTCTTCGGCACGGAACGCCTCACCTACGCCCACCTCGACGCCCTGGCCAACCAGGTGGCGAACCTGCTCGCCGCCCGGGGCATCGGCCCCGGCGACAAGGTCGCGCTCTCGTGCCCGAACATCCCGCAGTTCCCCGCCGTCTACTACGGGATCCTCAAGGCCGGCGCGATCGTCGTGCCGTTGAACATCCTGCTCAAGCCGCGCGAGATCACCTACCATCTCGACGATTCCGGTGCCGCCCTCTACTTCTGCTTCGAGGGCACCGACGACCTGCCCATGGGCGAATACGGCCGTGCCGGATTCGACAACGCCTCCGGATGCCGCGAGATGATTCTCCTCACCGCGGACCCGGACACGTCGTCGCCGATCCCCGGCGTCGACACCCTCGCCCGGGCCGTCGAGGCCCGTCCGGACACATTCGACACCGTCGTTCGCGAGCCCGGCGATACCGCGGTGATCCTCTACACCAGCGGCACCACCGGCCGGCCGAAGGGCGCGGAACTGACGCACGCGAACATGCTGCTCAATGCCCTGACCGCCAACCGGTTGTTCGACAGCACCTCGCTGCGCCCGGACACCTACCTGCTCACCCTGCCACTGTTCCATTCCTTCGGCCAGACCGTGACGATGAATGCCGGCCTGTCGGTCGGCGCCACCCTCGTGCTCCTGCCGCGGTTCGACGCGAAGGCGGCGCTCGAGCTCATGGTCGGCGAGGACATCACCGTCTTCGCCGGGGTGCCGACCATGTACTGGGCTCTGCTCGGCGCGGTCGACGACACCGTCGACGTCGACCGCATCTCCCGCTCCCTGCGGCGCGCGATCTCCGGTGGCGCCGCGCTGCCCGTGGAGATCCACGCCCAGTTCGAACGCCGCTTCGGCGTGCGGATTCTCGAGGGCTACGGTCTGTCCGAAACCTCGCCGCTGGCGGTCTTCAGCGACCCCGAACGCGACCCCCGCCCCGGCTCGATCGGTGTTCCGGTCTGGGGCATCGAGGCCAAGCTCGTCGACGAGCACTGGAACCCCGTTCTCGGCGACGACCAGGTCGGGGAGCTCGCACTCCGCGGCCACAACGTGATGAAGGGCTACCTCGGCCGGCCCGACGCCACCGCCGAGGTGATGCGCGACGGCTGGTTCCGCACAGGCGATCTCGCACGGCGCGACGAGGACGGCTTCTACTACATCGTCGACCGGGCCAAGGATCTCATCGTCCGCGGCGGATTCAACGTCTACCCCCGAGAGATCGAGGAAGTACTGATGACGCACGCCGCGGTCTCGCTCGCAGCCGTCGTGGGCGTCCCGGACGAACGGCACGGCGAAGAAGTCAAGGCATTCGTCATCCTCGAACCGGGTGCACGGATCACCGAGACGGAGCTGATCGACTGGTGCAAGGACCAGATGGCCGGCTACAAGTACCCCCGGTCCGTCGAATTCACCACGGCCCTGCCCATGACCGCCACCGGAAAGATCCTCAAGCGCGAGCTGGTCTCGGCCGTCGTCGACCAGGTTCGCGGCCGATGACCGCCCACACGCCCGGTGCGGCTCCTTCCATCGTCGACCGCATGAAGGCGGAGGGCACCTGGAACCCGCTGTGGGACGGGATCGAGGAACTCGATCCCGAATGGACCGAGCATTACCTGACGGCGACGATGCAGCCGTACCAGAGCGGCGTGCTCTCACCGCAGGTCGTCCAGTTGCTGTGCATCGCCGTCGATGCCTCCTGCACCCACATGTACGCTCCCGGGCTGCGGCGACACATACGAGCCGCACTCGATCTGGGCGTCACCGCCCGCGAGATCGTCGAAGTCCTGAAGCTCGCGACCACCATCGGCATCCACTCGCTGAACATCGGCGTGCCACTCCTCCTCGAGGAACTGTCCTCCCAGGGTCGGGTGCCCGAATCGGACCGTGCCGGGCACGCCTGACACAACGCCGCTCCCGCGCTCCCCCGGGCAGAACGCCCCACATCTCGAGGAACAATCATGACGCTTCGACTTCAGCACAAGCCGGCAGGTCTCGAGGTGGTCTTCGAGATCAACTGGGAGATCGAAGGTGGGACACGACCGGTGTGTATCGCCGAGATGGTTGTGCTCTACACGTGACCGCCGGAAACGTGCTCGATCACCACACCCGGTTCGAGGAGCGGATCGTCCGCGTCGGCTGCCACCGGATCCGGGTCAGCGTGCGCCACGGGAGCGGAGTTCCTGTGGTGTTGTGCAACGGTCTCGGCGCCGGATTGGAAATCCTCGGTCCGATCGTGGAGTCCTGGAACGCGGGGGCGACGATCGTGCGCTTCGACGTACCCGGCGCCGGTGGGTCGCCGTCGTCGCTGGTGCCGTACGGCTTCCCGTATCTGGCATGGGTCGTGGGCCGGGTCCTCGACGCCCTCGGTCTCCGGGTCGTCGACGTCGTCGGATACTCGTGGGGCGGCGCGCTGGCTCAGCAGTTCGCCCTGCAGAATCCGCGCCGCTGCCGGCGTCTCGTGCTCGTCGCCACCAGCACCGGGGCAGTGTCCGTCCCGGGCAGTCCGCGCACCTTGGCGAAGATGCTCACCCGCCGGCGATTCGACGACGCCGCCTGGGCCGCGGCGAACGTCGCGGAACTGTACGGCGGTACCGCCCGCCCGAACGCCGGCGCGGTCGCCGGCCTGCTCGGCAGGCAGCCCCGCACGACGTCGCGAACCGGATATCTGCAGCAACTGCTCGCCGGGGCCCTGTGGACGAGCCTGCCGATGCTGCCGCTGATCCGGCAACCGGTCCTCGTGGTCGCCGGCACCGACGACCCGATCGTTCCCGCCGTCAATGCCCGCATCATGCACCGGCTGCTTCCCCATGCCACCCTGCATATGCACTCCGGGGGGCACATCGACGTGCTCACCGGAGCCGGCGAGGTCGTGCCGGTCATCGATGCGTTTCTCGCGACCGGATGACGGCTTCTGCGCCGCGACGGTCCGACGAGGAGGCACGTGCCGCACTTCGCTCGTCGGACCGATCCGCGGTACGTCACGAGGTTTCCGGGCCGTCGCCCTCGGGCCGGTCGTCGCCGTGGCGCCGACGCCGTTGCTCGAAGGCGCTCACCGCAGCTTCGATCGTCGGATAGAACCGCGACGTATCGAATCGGTCACCCACGCCGAAGCGCACGAGCCGATCCTTGACGGGGCCTTTCATCTCTGCGAAGACGAGCCTGACGTGCTGGCTCTCCAGATACCGGTCGAGGTCGACCACTTCGTCGACGGCTGTGGTGTCCAATCCGATGATCGGCTCGGCGGCGACGACGACCCATTCGACGGGAGACGCCGAGTCGTTCACCAATGAACGGACGTAGCTGTCGAATATCTCCCCGTTGGCGAAGAACAACGGAGCATCGAATCGAACGAGGACCAGACCCGGGATGCGCCGGCCCTCGGGGTGCCGGGTGATGTCGTGGAACCCGTCCCGGTCCGGAAGGGCGACCAGCTCCGTCCGATAGGGCTGCCATACCCGCACAACCACTGCCACGAAGGACAATCCGATCGCCACCAGGATGCCCTGCAAGACCCCCACCAAGGCGACGCCGACGAACGCTGCAGCGGCCAGACCCGCTTCGACGCGGCTCATCCGCCACATCCGCACCACACCGGGCACGTCGACCAGCGCCCACGCCGCGACGATCACCACCGCCCCCAGCGTGGCCTGGGGGAGATACGCCGTCACTCCGGGTGCGAGCAGAACGAACAACAGCACCGCTGTGGCTCCGACGACTCCGGCCAGCTGGGTGCGGGCTCCGCTCTCCTCTGCCACCGGGGTACGGGAACCGCTGGCCGAGATCGGGAACCCACCGAACACCCCGCTGGCCACGTTCGCGACTCCGATCGCCTTCATCTCCGTACTGCCGTCGACGTTCTCGCCCCGCCGGGCTGCGAAGGTGCGCGACAGCACGCCGGAGTCGGCGAAGGCGATCAACGCGATACCCGCCGCCGGCCCCACGAGCGCGGCCACCTCATCCCAGCTCACCCCGCCGAACGACGGGAGGGGCATACCGCGTGGCAGGGCGCCGACCATGTCGATGTCGTCGGTGAGGTCGATCGCGAAGGCGACGACCATGGCTCCCCCGACCGCGACCAGAACACCCGGAACCTTGGAATGCAGCACCTTGAGCCCGATGATCACCGCCAGCGACACACCGCCCACGAGCGCCGTCGTCGGGTCGACGTCCCCGTCCAGCACCGCCCCGACGATCCCGGCGAGCTCGTCGAGAAGGCCCGAGGCGTCGACCGAGAAGCCCAGCAGCTTCGGCAGCTGCCCGACGATCACGATGAGCGCGATCGCGTTGAGATAGCCCAGGCGCAACGGCTTGGACAACAACTCGGTGACGAACCCGAGCCGCAGCAACCCTCCGAGGATCATGATCACGCCGACCAGCACCGCCAGGACGCCCGCCAGGACCAGTGCGCTTTCCGGGTCCGCGGCCACGGTCAGCGGCAACACCGCCGCAGCGATCAGCGGCGCCAGCGACGAGTCCGGTCCCAGAACGAGAATCTTGGACGGTCCCACGACGGCGTACGCGAGCAACGGCACGATGGTCGCGTACAGGCCCGCGTACGCGGGCAGCCCGGCGGCTTCGGCGTAGCCCATGCCGGCAGGAATGAGCAGTGCGGTCAGAACGAGCCCGGCCGTCACATCCGAGCGCAACCATTCGCGGCGGTAACGGCGTACCGTCACGACACCGGGCAGCCCAGCCAGGGCTCGGCTGAAGGACATTCAGAGAGTATGGCACCGCAGGCCCAGTCGGAAACGCCGATTGTGGGCAACACACGCACCGGTTGCTGCGTCGGCCCGGAACACCCGCGCCCATCGGTGTTCTCTCGCGCGTGTTCTTGCCCGCGCGGACCGCACTTTCGGGCGCGACGCGAGCAACCCACCTACGATCGATTCGAGCCGGGACGCCCGAGGGGGAGCCATGTCCGAGATCGAGAGGCCCGAGCTGCGGGCCGCCGTCGACGAGACCCTCAACCGCCGGCCCGCCGTCGGCCTGGCGGTCGGCGTGGTCCGCGACGGAACGCTGGAGTTCTTCCACGGGCACGGCGTCGCGGACATCCCGTCGAACAGACCCGTCACCGAGGACACGATCTTCCGGATCGCATCGATCACCAAGACGTTCACGGCGATCGCGGTCATGCAGCTGTGGGAACGGGGACTCGTCGACCTCGATGCGCCCGCCGCCGACTATCTGCGCGCCTTCCGGCTGGTCCCCGCGCGGTCCGGCTGGCGGCCCGCGACGGTGCGCCACCTGCTGACCCACACCGCGGGACTCGGCGAGGTGGCGCCGGCGTCCGGCGCGCTCCGACCGAATTTCGGGGAGAACATCGAGCCCGGACGGCCACGATCCCTGGGCGAGCACTACCGAGGAAGACTGCGCATCGACGCGGAGCCCGGCACCAGGTTCCGGTACGGGAACCACTCGCACGCGACGCTCGGCCAGATGGTCGAGGACATGACCGGGCAGCCGCTGCACCGCTACCTGCGCGAGCACGTCTTCGAACCCCTCGGCATGACGAGCACCAGCCTCGTCCGGGCCGACCTGGACGCCGCACGGATCGCGACCGGCTACACCCTGCGCTCGAGCGGCCCGAGGGCGGTCCCCGAGCGGGAACCGGTGACGGCGGGAGCCGGCGCGGCGTACTCGACACCCACGGACATGGCCCGCTACGTCGCGGCGCTGCTGGGCGGCGGCGCCAATGAGCACGGATCGGTGCTCGAACCCGCGACGCTCGCCACCATGTTCGCGCCCCAGTACCAGGCCGATCCGCGGCTGCCCGGCGTCGGCCTGACCTTCTTCCGCGGCGACGTGGGCGGCCACCACGTGGCCGAGCACCAGGGCATTCTGCCCGGCTTCAACTCGCAGATCACCGTCGCCCCGGGCGACGGCGTCGGGATCCTCGCCTTCACCAACGGAGCGCACCGGGCCGTGATGTGGCTGCCGGTGGAAACCGGGACGCTGCTCGGGTCCGTGCTCGGCGTTCCGGGCGAGAAGATCCGCACCGACGTTCCGCAGCGCCCCGAGGTCTGGTCCGAGATCTGCGGGTGGTACTACCTACCCGGCCGGCTCACGGACACCCGCGTCCGGGCCATGATCGGCGCCGGCGTCGAGGTCTTCGTCCGTCGCGGCGAACTCCTGCTCCGGTTCCTGACCCCGCTGCCTCCGCTGTACCGGGGCCTGCCGCTGCACCCCGACGACCCGGCCGATCCGTACGCGTTCCGGTTCGACCTCGGCGACGGGCTGGGCTCCAGCCGGGTCGTGTTCGGGCGCGAGCCCGGAACGGACGACATGTCCGTGCACTTCGAGCTGATGCCGCTGTCCGCCCGGAAGCGGACGCCGGCGACGAACCCGAGGTTGTGGACCGAGGGAGCGGGCGCCGTCGCCGCCGCGACGCTGCTCGTCCGCCGGGTTGCCCGGGGGCGGGGCCACTCCCCCGCACCCTGACCGGCACGGCGTCCGCCCGCACCGACCGGAGTGCCCGGCGGCGGGCAGGGGGGACGAACCGAAGCCCTGGGGTGGGTTACCGTCCGGAAGCCCCGGCGGGATGGTGGTAATGCCCCAGCCCCTTCCTCAGGAGTACACATGACCGTCCGACTTCGGGTGCGCGACATCGATGCTGTCCAACACCTCCGAGTGCCCTACATGATCGATGCCGGCACGAATGGTCTGCTGATGATCCATTCCGGATGGCTCATGTTCGATCTGTCGGCCGAGGACAGCGGCCAGCATGTCGACATCCTCTCGTTCGTCCCCTACGCCGACGACACCATCCAGACGTTCGCCCGCCAGGATGTGGCCGTGCCGATGGTGAGCGCCTCGATGACGAGCCTGCACGTTCGAGATACGGGCGCGATCCTCGCGGTCGACTCCGCCGTCGTCGGCCTGGAACAACGCCAGTTCACGGGCATCCAGGGCAGCCCGTTCGTACTGGTGATGCGCGCGAAAGCCTATGTGCGCGAAGGTGGTGTGGGACGGATGGCCTACCAGGTGACATGGCAGCTGCAACGCGACCGAACCGGGCGTGCCACCGGTCTCGGGCAGCCCATCGATCCGGGGAACACACGACCCTGACGGGTCGACGCGGTGATCCGACGGCCTCGCCCCGAGCGGCCACTTCGCCACTGCGGTATTGGCAGGGACGTGGGGGTTCGTGCCCGCATCTGCCTCACGCGAGACGCGTGCACACTCACGCAGCCATCGTCGGCGCGATCGCCTCCATCTGTTCGAGCACCAGCTTGATCGCGCCTGCCTGCCGGTCCGGCGGGTACTTGTACCGCGTGAGCAACCGCTTGATCTGCGAGCGCAACTTGGCCTTGACGTCCGCCCGCACGCGCCAGTCGGTCCTGACGTCGCGACGCATGACAGCGACGAGTTCCCGGGCGATCTGGGCGAGCACGTCGTCGCCCTGCTCGGTGACGGCGGATTCGTTCTGGGCCACGGCGTCGTAGAAGGCGAGTTCGTGCCAGTCCAGCGGCGGATCGAAGCGGCGGCCGCGGTCGCCCTCGGCCTGCACCTCCTGCGCGACCTCGACCAGCGCGGCGATCACCTCCGCGGAGGTGAGCTGCGAGTTGGTGTACTTGTTCATCAGTTCCTGCAGACGTTGTGAGAACGCTCGCTGACGTACCAGATTGTGCCGTGCAACCTTTCGCGCTTCCTCGTTGATGAGCTTGCGGAGCGCCTCGATCGCGAGGTTCGGGTTCTTCGCATGTTCGGCCCGTGCCAGGAATTCCGCATTGAGTTCGGTGAGCGACGGTCGCGGAATGCCGGCGGCGTCGTAGATGTCGAGTACCTCGCCGGATTCGACCGAGGCGGCCATGAGCTGACGCAAGGCACGCCGCACGTCCTCCGGAACAGCGAGCCCCCGCGCCTGCCGATCCTCGGCGTCGAACTTCGCCATGTAGACGCGGACTTCCTCGAAGAACTTCGCGTCGGCGGCCAGCCCTCCCAGATCGGGATGAGTGCCGCAGATCGCCCAGGCGCGGGACAGTTGGGAGGAGAATTTCCGGAAGCGGGCCGCCAGGGTCTCGTCCCCTTCCGGCACCCGGTTCTCCGGAAGCTTCGGGTCGCGCAGGTAGTTCACGGTGGCGAGCACGGCTTCGATATAGCCACGCGGTCCGGTGGCGGACCGGAGGCGCGACCGCCAGTCGAAACCGTGCAGCATGTTCACGAGCACCGTGAGCAGGTTCTTGACGGCGTCGACGGACTCCTCGATCGGCCGGCCCAGCGGTTTGGTCTCCTGATCCGTCGCCGTGTACTCGGCCAGCGCCTCGGCGAGGTTGTCGGCGACGGGCGCGTAGGCCACGAGCAGCCCGTCGCGTTTGCCGCGGAAGGTGCGGTTGACCCGGGCGAGGGCCTGCATGAGCAGCGCACCCTTCAACGGCCGGTCGAGATAGAGAGTGTGCAGCGGCGGCGCATCGAAGCCGGTGAGGAGCATGTCCTTGACGATGACGATTTCGAGCTCGTCGTCGATGTCCTTGAGCCGCTTCTTGATCGCGGCGTTCGCCGAGTCGCGGCGCACATGCCTGTCGATCGGCGGCTGATCGGCCGCGGTTTCCGAGTAGACGACTTTGATTCGCCCGCTGGAGATCTCGCCCGAGTGCCAATCCGGGCGCAGTGCGACGATCTCGTCGTAGAGATTGGCGCAGATCTCGCGGGTCGCGCACACGATCAGGGCCTTGCCGGGCGCGGTGGGGTTGTCGTCGGACCCGACGAATTTGGCCATCTGCTCGCGGCGACTCTCCCAGTGTTCGACGAGGTCGGCGGCGAGCTTGTGCAGCCGGGCCGGCGCGCCGTAGACGGCGTTGACGACCGCGACGGACTTCTCGATGCGGTCGCGGTCGGTGTCGTCGAGTCCGACGGTGAGTTCGTCGGCGGACGCGTCGATCTGCTCCTCGGTCACGTCGCCGGCGAACGCGACCTTGACCAGCCGGCTTTCGAAGTGGACCGGGACGGTGGCGCCGTCCTCGACCGCACGGGTGAGGTCGTAGACGTCGATGTAGTCGCCGAACACCGCCCGGGTGTCCCGGTCCTCGAACGAGACGGGCGTGCCGGTGAAGGCGATGAGGGTCGCGTGCGGCAGCGCGTCGCGCAGGTGACGCGCGTAGCCGTCGAGGTTGTCGTAGTGGCTGCGGTGCGCCTCGTCGACGATGACGATGATGTTGCGCCGGGCCGAGAGGAGGGGGTGGCTGTGGCCGGATTCGCGTTCGTCACGGCTGCGCCCGAATTTCTGCAGGGTCGTGAAGTAGATCCCGCCGGTTGTCCGGCCGGACAGTTCAAGAAGGGCATGACGATGTCGGACGACAAGACGCCCGCACCCGCCGGCTGGTACCCCGGTCCGAACGGGGGCCAGCGTTACTGGACGGCACCCGGTGGCTGGACTTCCCTGGTTCCGGCGCCGTCGACGGCAAGAAGCGCCGAATCAGGAAGAAGCCGCTCCTGATCGTGCTGGCAGTCCTGCTGCTCGCCGTGGGGGGGTGGGGCGCTCACCTGGAAGCTCAATCACGACGCCCAGGTTGCGGCACAGGTCGCGGCGGCAGAGGAAGCTGCACAGCGCGAAGCGGAACGCCTGGCCGCCGAGAAGGCGGCGCAGCAGCAGCGCGACAACGCCGAGCGCGCCTCCCGCGCGCGATCCGTCTCTGAGATCGAGTCGAGTGTGGAGCAGATGGCGAGCAAGCACATCGACAACGGAATGTTCGACGGGCCGGTGATCGAGGTGACCTGCTCACCCGTCAACGGCGGGTCCACCGACAACCTCACCGAGACGACGACGGTGTTCGAGTGCTTCGTCGCGACCGAGGACAACGGCGACGGCACGATGAGCGGGTACAAGTACCACGCGACGATGAACTGGACGACGGGCAGTTTCACCTACGGGTTCGGGGCGCCGTAGCGACGACGACAACCGCACGCTTCGGCGTCCTGTCGCGCCTCAGGGCGTTACGCCCGTCCCTCCACACCTGCTCCGGACATCGACAACGAAAGCGACGGTTGTCGATGTCCGGCGTTGTCCAGCCTGCGAGGTGAGCGGAGGAGAACCGAGCTCAGCGCCCCAGCCCCAGCGTGGCGCTCAGTTCGGGGATCCGGGTCGCCAAGGCGGAGTAGACGAGACGGTCGTTCACCTTGTCGTAGTGGTGCGCGATCAGGTTTCGCATCCGTCCGATCGCCACCCAGTCGACGCCGGGGAACTCGGACTTGAACGTCTCCGGCAGCTTCTCGACGACCGTGGCCACCTGGATCAGGATGTGCCGACCGTTGTTCCGCAGCACGCGCCCGTAGGGACTGTCCTCCAGGTAGGCATCCAGACCGAGTCCCACCGTGTAGGCGGCATCCGCCGCGAAGTCGGCAAGGTCCTGTAAACGACGGCGAACACGCTCGTCCGCATTCTCCTCCGACGTCACAGCTTCTCCGATGTCACAGCGCCACGGCTTCCTCCCGGGCCCGGTCCCCCACGCGCCCCCCGGCTCGCCCGTCGACGATCTCGACCCGCACGGTGAGCAGGTCTTCCAATGCTTGCTGCAACCCGAGGAGGTCGACGATGTCGTGGCGATCGCTGAAATCCACGATGAGGTCGATATCCGAGGCGAAGTCGTCGTCGCCGCGCGCCACAGATCCGAACACCCTCGGGTTCGGCAGTCCCGCCTCGGCGAAGAGTTCGCGCACTTCTTCACGTCGGGCTGCCAGAGCCTCGGAGGGGCGAACGGGCAGGGCTGCCGTCAGCGCCGAACGGGCCGGCTCGGACGGCTGCCGTCGTCCGGTCTCGATTGCGGCGATCAGAGGCTGCTTGATGCCGGAGCGCTCGGCGAGCTCCCGCTGCGAGAGACCCAGAATCCCCCGCCTGATGCGAACGAAGTCACCGAAGCCGACGGCCACGACATCACGATAACAGATTTTGTTATCGCTTGAAGCGATGTGGGCCGGACGCGGCCCATGCCCCGCGGGGAGTCACGGGTTCGCTCGGATGTGCAGTTCTCGTGACGACACGCCGGGCAACGTCCACGAGAACTGCGCGCTCGGCACAGTGCCGCTCAACCGAAGTTCACCTGACGACGAGCGTTCGCCAGGCACGTGACGGCGCCCGTCCCGAACGGGCCGAGCCGGTCGAACAGCACCGAGGTACCCACCGCGACGCCGTCGGCGCTGAGGTGGTGGTCGGCTTCGACGCCGACCTCGGTGCCGACGGGCAGCCGCGAGAGGGTCAGGGTGAGGTCGCCGTTGATGAAGCCGACGCCCTCGTCGCTCCAGTTGGCCATGAAACTGGTGCCCTCGCCGACAACCGCGGTCCGCACGAACGGCGACATCTTCTCCCCCACGATCACCGGAATCTGCCGGGACCACATGCGTTTCCGGCTCGCGTTCTGGTGTTCGGCCCGCACCTGCGACCAGCCGTCGGGGTGCGCGTCGCTGCCGAACCAGGTGGGTGCGAATCCCGCCTCCGGGCCGTCGAGTGCTTCGGCGGGCGGCGTCGGGTGCTCGTCACGGGTCCAGACGGTGCCCGGCGGCTGCTCGGATGGGCGCAGGTAGACGACGGTCCCGCGGGCGGTGACGTCGTCGCCCTGGATCAGGTAGGCGTCGGCGACGCGGATGCGGTTGCCGTCTCGCACGCGGGTCGTCTCGAACCGGACGGGCGCGTTCTGCACCGGCCTGAACAGGTCGACGGTGAGCCGGGCGGGGACGAACCCGTCGGGACCGTGGTCCTTGTCGAGTTCCCGGGCGAGTAGGCCGGTCACGCACGGTCCGGCCAGCATCGTCGACGACCAGGGGCTGACGGCGTACTTCGTGGGAAGGTACGTGCCGTCCGATTCGGTGAAGTATCCGCGCATGGAGTCAGGCATGCTCGGATTCTCGCAGCACTCGTTTCCTCAGCGAACGTCCCGGTCAGGTTCCGATGTCCTCGCTCGTCCCGCGATGCCGTAGCCACACCATCGCCGCACCGCAGGCCAGGATGGCGGCGGTCGACGCGCCCACCGACGTCCACGTCCACGCACCCGGACTCCACCCGGCTGCGTCGTCTGTGAGCGGAGTGTAGGCCGTCCACCCGAACTGGGCGACCAGCGGCAACGCCAGCACCGACGGCAGAGCCAGCGAGGTGGCGGTCACGGGCGCCGTCGACGGCAGTGACGCGATGATCGTGTATGCGGCGGCGAACGGCACCACGAGGATCGTCGCCGCGAAGTTCACGTTGTCCCACGGCGGACGATCGAAGATCCCGGAAGCCGCGACGAGCGCGAGCAGCCCCACGCCCACCACGGGCATCGGCCGGCGGCGACCCAGCCACGCGCCGACGGCCACGAGGGCAGGCGCGATCAGCAGCGCCGGCCACGCGGCCGGCGACCACGAGACGGCGCCGCCCACGGCGACGACCATCGCCGTCGTCGCCAGGAGCACCGTCCCCGTCCGTCCCCGCAGCCACAGCGCCGCGACGATGAGCACCGGCACCGCCACCAGACCCCACAGCCACCGACCCTCCCCGAAGTCGTCCAGAGCGAACAGCGCGTGGTGGAACGACCAATACAGCCCCACCCCGAGGATCGGCACACCGATACCGACGGCCACCTCCCGCCCGCGGGCCCGGGACGCGTCGACCGGCGCCGTGTCGTTTCCGGCGGTCAGCGCCACCACCCCCGCCGCGACGGCAGTCACGATCGCCAGCGACAGCCACACGGCATTGACCGGCTGAACGCTCGCTGCGAGATAGGACGCGTACCGCTGAGGCGCCGAGTCCAGCTCCCGGAACTGCGCGAGCGGCTCGGCCGTCAGCAGCCCGGCGACCACCGCTCCGGCCAGCGCAGTGTGCAGCTTCTCGGCGCCCAGCACGACGAGCGCGCCGAGCAGCAGGCCCGCGCCGATCGTCGCCACGTACACGTCGAACCGCCATCCTCCCGGCAGCGCGACGACGGCCACGACCATCGCGCCGACCAGGGCGGTCGCGAGCACGCGCCGGCGAATCGCTGTCGCCACGGCCAGCGCCGCGAGCCCCCCGGCTGCGGCGGCAGCAACGTCGGATGTGAACACCGGGCCGGGCAGCAACCCGTCGGCCAAGGGATAGGTGTCGACGCTCGGGGCGGCCAGCACCAGCCCCGCAGTGAACCCGCCGACGACAAGAAGGACATATCGGAAAATTGACGCCACGCCCTACCATCGCCGGGCGTCCCACCTCGGGCGTGCTCGACGCGCCGGACTCTCTTCGGATTTCGCCACGCGCGCCCCAGAATCCGAACGCGCGTTCGAGTTGACGGCACGCGTCGGCCGTGCCACCATCCCTCCATTGGCCTGAAAACAGGTCGACCCCGGCAGGTGTTGCAGCACCGCACCGGGGTCTGGGCACACGACAGAAAGAGCTGTCATGCACCGTAGGGTGGAGTCTATCCACACGCCCGGCAGGGGCGTGTATCCGCAACCGCGCGCACGTTCCGTTGCGCCGATCTCACACCGCCGCGCCCGGTCGACGTCCTGACGCACGAGCCCCTCGGCTTCGAGGGGCTCGTCGTGCATCGCTGTTCCCGGTGTGCGCAACGGTAACCGAGACACACCGGTCCACGTCGCTACTCTCCCGTGGTCCGACGTCAGCGCACGGACGCTGCGAGCGCGACTTCGTCGTGCTCGAAACCGACTGGGCACCAGTACCTTTGTCCCCGTAGCTGGTGGCGGGGCACCTGATCGCGCGGGTCGACACGTTCGTTCGGGTCCAGCACAGCCGCACGTCGCCCGCGACGTGGGGCCGAAAGTGCTGGCCGAGACGGTCTATCGGGGTATGGCGACCGGGCAGCGTTGGGGAAGGGGCCGAAGAACACAGGGACCCGCAGGGTCTCCGCTCGGTCGAGGGCAGCCGCCCGCAGGGCGTCCGCTTCCGCAACGTGCCTCATCCTGGGCACATTCGTCATCCGCCGGGAACCCCGCCACCGAGGAAGTCCGTCACCGCCTCCATAACCTCGGCGGTCTGCTCGTCGTGCGGGTTGTGCCCGGCACGGTCGATGATCCGAAGGCGCGCATGGGGAATGCCGGCGGCCAGCTCCAGTTGGCACTGCGGCGGGAACACGAAGTCCTCGCGCCCGGCCACGACGAGCGTGGGGGCGGTGATCTCACCGAGCCGATCCACGACCGTCCAGTCCCTCATCAGGTGCCGGCCCGCGAAGATCAGCGGCTCCGCCCGCGGCCTCGAGCGCCACGCCCCGCTGCTCAGTTCGCGCGCCAGCATGGCGAGGCCGGAGCCGTGGAAGTACGCGTCCCCGATCTGCGAGAAGATCGAAAAGTACTCGCGGGGGGTGAATTCTCCGTTGAACCACCGCCGCGCCAGCTCCGCCTTCTCCCGGCCGTAGCCGCGTGCGATCAGTACCTCGGACGCGTTCTGCCGCTCCCAATGACTGTCGGCGCCCGTGTCGAGCAGCACGAGGTGCGTGACCCGCTCGGGGTAGCGCAGAGCGTACTCGAGCGCGACCTGCCCGCCGAACGAGTGGCCGAGCACCGCCCACCGCTCGAACCCGAGCCGCTCGCGCAGGGCGTCGGCATCCGCAGTGAGGTTCTCCCACGTCATCGTTTCGACGGGTGGCCCGATCGAGCGTCCGTTGCAACGGTGGTCGTAGAACACCAGGGTGAACCGGTCCGCGCACTGCCGGAAGGCCTGCATCGTCCACAGGTCCGCCGACGGTCCGCCGTGCATGACCACCAACGGAGGTCCCTGCCCGACCACATCGACATAGAGGGAGGTGTCCCGGATCGGGACCCGACCGGGCCGGACGCGGTGCAGGCTGCCGCGCCATTTCACCGCTACCGACGAAAGACCACGAGAGTGACGTCGTCGCACCTCGCCTGTTGCCGTGTTCGAACCCGTTGCCCGCGAGCTATTTTCGATGTTGCGCTTGAGGACTGCCAGCATGCGTGCCTGCATGATCCACACGACCGGCGGAAAGATCCCGGAGTAGACGAGGCGCGCGACCCATCGCGGTCGGCCCGCTTGATACCCACTGACGACGAGGCGGGTGCGTCCGCCGGGCAACTCCTTCAGCTGGAAGCCCCACAGTCCTTCCAGATAGGCGGACGGGCGCGGCTGACCGGGGTCGAGGGTGCCGCCCCGCAGATCGATCAGCCCGTACAGCCCGAGGAACCGGTTCGGCTCGACCCGCGCGACCTTGTACGCGTCCAGAGGTCCCGCCCCGGGCGCCCAGTACTTCAGTTGGTCGCCGGGCCGGATGTCCTGCCATTCCGGGTGCACTTCCCGCGCGCTCGGACGACCGGCGTTGTCCAGGTGATCCCAGGAGTACCAGCCGCCGCGGTCCCAGCCCATCTGCACCAGCCACGGCCACACCTGTTCCGGCGGCGCGTCGATGGTGACGGCCATCGCGCCCGATCTCTCCCCGTCGGGCACCAGATCGGCGCCGGGGAACGGCCCGCTGACCTCCTCATCGGTGGCGCCCCACCGCACGAGCCGCGGGCGCACGAAGCGTCCGTAGACCACGGCTGCCGCCGCGCCTGCTACCGCCACCTTCGGTGCGACTGCCATGTGTCCAGCGTGCGCCGGTTTCCCCGTGCTTCACAAGGGACAAGCGGCCCTCGTCATCGCAGCTCAGCCGCCGGTAACACGGCTGCCGCTTCGCAGGCCCGAATCCCTGGTTCGAGAGTCTCGCCGAGGCCTCTCACCGGCCGTAGTGATAGCGGCACGCAGCGATGCGGACCTCTGTGTCGGTGATCTTGTAGACCAGGCGATGTTCATCCGTAATGCGCCGGGACCAATAGCCTGCGAAATCATGTTTCAACGGCTCAGGCTTGCCGATTCCTTCGTTACCGTTGCGCAGGATGTCCTGTACCAATGCGTTGATGCGTCTCAATACCTTCCGATCCTGGGTCTGCCACCACAGGTAGTCCTCCCAGGCATTGACGTCCCACACCAGCCGCACGGTCAGTCGTCACCCTCGATCAGTTCGTGCACTTGCCCCTCGCCTGCCTCGAGCCGTTCCATCGCGTCGAGCAGACGTCGAGCGTTCGCCGGTGAACGCATCAGGTAAGCCGTTTCCCGCAGCGACTCGAAGTCCGCCAGGGAGACGATCACAACGGGCTCGTGGCCCGAGCGGGTAATGACGATCTCCTCTCGGTCGTTGACGACAGAGTCCAAGACCTCGGCGTACCGGGCGCGCGATTCGCTGTAGCTCATAGTTCGCATGACGACCTCCATCCTTGTACAGAAAATTGTACCTCTAGCCGCGGCGGCTGGCCCGTTCCCCTCGATCCCCCTGATCGATATCGGTTGCGGACCATTGGGGGCTTGCTCGCGCTGCCGCCGCCGACTCGATCGGCCAGTACGTCGACTGACGGCTCACCCCTACGTCCGCCGCGGTCTGAAGCGAGCCCACCTCTCCGAGCGAAATCGGCCGAACCGGCAGATGGTCGACGACTCCGGCCGAAAGGGAGCCCTAGGATCGAGGATGGAAGCCTGGAGATGCGTCCCGAGGACGCACAGCTCACGAAAGAGATAGCCATGGCCGACGAACAGTCCTTCTGGCAGTCCCATCGCACTCTTGCCGGTGTGGCCCGCGACGCCGAACGCTTCGCGGTGCACCTGCCCCTGGTGGGCCGGCTCGGCATTCCCCGGCCCGAACAACTCGCCTATTTCGCCGGCCTCGGCCTGCTCGTGGCGTTGGATCTGATCGAGTGGCCCGTGGCGGTGGCGATCGGTGTGGGCCAGGTCCTGGTCACCGAGCATGCCAAGTCCGCCGCCGAAGGTCCTGGCTCGCCGGCCCAGGCAGCGGCGACGGACGGCAGCCCGGGCACCGCGGTCGTCCCTGCGACTTGACGTCCTCCCCGCCGTGAACGGCGGGGATTCCGGTCTGCGCCGCTCATGCGGTGCTCCCGGCGGGTTCTCGCTTCACGGCCGGGTGCGGGACCGGGGTCCCGGCTGACACCGGCTCCACGAGCGTTGGGCTGTCCGCGCGTCCCGCGGCCAGGATGTTCTTCGCGGCGTTCACATCTCGGTCGTGGACCGCGCCGCACGGGCAGGTCCACGACCGGACGTGCAGGGGCTTGGCCTCCCCGATGGCCCCGCACACCGAGCACGCCCGCGTGGAGGGGAACCACCGGTCGACCCGGGCGAAGGTGCGCCCGTGCCGCCGTGCCTTGTACTCGATCATCGCCGTGAACGTCGACCACCCGGCATCGTGCACCGAGCGGGCGAGCCTCGTCCGGGCCAGCCCGGACACGGCGAGGTCCTCCACGTACACCGCTTGGTTCTCGCGGACGATCGTGGAGGAGAGCTTGTGGAGCCAGTCCCGGCGGGTGTTCCCGACCCGGGCGTGGCAGCGCGCCACCTTTCGGCGCGCACGCTCCCGGCGGGCCGAGCCCTTCTGCCGCCGGGCGAGTTCTTTCTGCGCGGTCCGCAGCTTGGCCTGCGCCTTGCGGGCGATGCGGGGGGCGTCGACCTTCGTGCCGTCCGACAGTACCGCGAAGTGTGTCAGCCCCAGGTCGATCCCCACCTCGTGCGGCACGAGGGGCAACGGCTGGTCGGGGACGTCGACGACGAACGAGGCGTGGTACCGCCCGGCCGCGTCCATCGTCACCGTCACGCTCGACGGCGCCGAGGGCAGGTCGCGCGACCAGCGCACCGGGACGTCCCCGACCCCCGGCAGCCGCAGCCGCCCGTTCGGGAGCACCCGGAACCGGGCGGCCCTGGTGAACCGGATCGACTGGGCCCGGTCCGCCCGTGACCGGAACCGGGGCGCGCCGAGCTTGCGACCCTTCCGGGTGCCGTCGAGGGAGGCGAAGAAGTTCCGGTAGGCGGCGCAGGCGTCGGCGAGGGCCTGTTGCAGGACGACGGCGGACACCTCGGCCGGCCATGCCCGTTCCGGGGTCCGTTTCGCCGCGGTCAGCGCCTTCGACAGCGCCGCGTCGGTCGGGAACGGCGCCCCCGCCTCGTGTGCCGCCCGCCGAGCGGCGATGGCGTCGTTGAACACCACCCGGGCGCAGCCGAACACTCGCGCCGACACCCGGCGTTGGGCCGGGGTCGGGTCGAGCCGGTAGGCGTACCGGAGCTGCACACAGACCACGGTACCGTATTGGTTTATGGGCGATGACGACAACATCCGCACTGGCAGACACTGCACGTTCCTCTTGCATGTGCACTTGGTTTTCGTCACGAAGTACCGGCACCAGGTGTTCGGTGACCGGCACCTGAACCGCATGGAAGAGATCATGCGCGCGGTGTGCACGGACTTCGAGGCCGAGCTGGTCGAGTTCCACGGCGAGGCCGACCACGTACACCTGCTGGTCCACTACCCGCCCAAGGTCGCCGTCTCGAAGCTGGTCAACAGCCTGAAAGGCGTCTCCTCCCGTCGTCTGCGCCAGGAGTTCCCCGAGCTGGTCCGGCACTACTGGCGCGCGCAACGACTGTGGTCCGGGTCCTACTTCGCCGGGTCCGTCGGCGGTGCGCCGCTGAGTATCGTGCGCCAGTACATCGAGCAGCAGAACCGTCCCGTCCAGGGCACGGCTCGGCCCTGGCGGGCCTTCCCGCGCGGGCCTTCACCACCGCCGTGAACGGCGGCGCACTGGCCCACATCCCGGTAGCCGAGCGCACCGGACGCCGTCCCCGCGGCGGTGCACTCAGGACGGCGGTGCACTCAGGACGGCGATCACCGCTTCCGTGCCGGTGCCTTCTTTGCCGGTCGCTCCCCCGTCGTCGACTTCCCGGCCGACGGCTTCGCCGCTGCCGCGGTCGGGGCCGCGCCGGGGCTCGTCGGGGTGGCGTCCGAGGCCGGCGCCGGCGCACGCTCGGTCGTGGAAGGGCCGGGTGTCGGGGTGGGGCGGGGTGTGAGCAGCCGGATGGCCAGGGCCGTGGCGCCGAGTCCGGCCAGCACGGGCGCGGCGGCAATACCGGTTGCCAGTCCGGTAGCGCCCAGCACGACGATCGTTGCCGCTGCCGTCGTCGTCGACTCGGCTCCACTGCCGAGACCGGAGCGAGCTCCTTCGGCGGCGCCGCGCACGCTGCCTGTCAGTGCGCCCAGGGCGGCGCCGCCGACGGCACCGGCGGCGCGGGTGGTGGCGTCGGCGGTGCCGACGACTACCTGCGTGGTCTTGTCGAGGACATTCATCACTGCTACCTCCCGATCCGAGCGAAATGCGTCGCGGGTTGCCCCCGACCGCAGTGTCGCGCGACCGCAGCGGCCCGGGCTCGGAATCGGCAGGTTCGAATGCCACTTGCGGAGACGCGCTCCCGGATCTCCGGTCGACACGGCCGATGCTCGCCCGAAGACCTGGTGACGAAAACGATACGGCGTCCGCCACTGCGGTGTCACACCCCGACGATCGGCGCCGATCTCGGAATGCCGTCGAGACTGTCGGCGCCCAGAACCGTCGCCGGTCCCCGCGCGGGCCGGGCACCTCCGTCCGGCAGGATGAGCACATGATGTCGCTTCTCGCCGCGCCCGTCGGAGCCGCCCGCCTCGTCCTGGACCGGACCGTGGAGGTCGCCGAGTTCGCGGTGTCCGTCCCCGGCCGCGTCGTCAACCTGCTCGAGACGACCGAGGCCCTGGTGGGGCGTATCGACGGCGTCGTCACCGAGGCCCGCGAGATCGTCGCGCGGATCGACGACGTGGTCACCGACGCCCGCGCGACCGTCGGGAGGGTCGGCGAGGTCGTCGACAGCAGTTCGGCGGTGGTCGGCGAGGCGGCGACCGTCGCGCACCGCGCGCAGGACGTGGTGGCGTCGGCCGGCCGCACGTCCGACTCGGCGGGCGAACTGCTCGACACGTATGCCCCGATGGCGACGCGGGCCGCGCCGCTCGCCGGCCAGTTCATCGACGAGCTCAGCGCCGAGGAGGTGCACGCGGCGGTCGTGCTGCTCGATCAGCTGCCCGAGCTCGCGGACCGGATGACGGCTCTGATGCCGATCCTCGGCACGCTCGAGACCGTCGCCCCGGAGATCCACGAGCTGCTCGGGGTGGCGAAGGACGTGCGGCAGGCGATCGTCGGCGTGCCGGGGTTCAATTTCCTGCGCCGTCGCGGCGAGGACAAGGAGAACGACGACGACGACTGAACCCGGATCCACCGCTCATCGGCTGGTCCCGCGCTCCACTCAGTGGAGGAGTGGTCATCCTGACCGAGTGTCACCGGACCTGACAGCTACCCGGTCTCGGCCGCCGGTCGTGACTTTTCTGCGCCAGCCGCACGGAATCGGCAGCGAACCGCACAGTGTCGGGATCACAGCGTGTGACAAGCGCCGACTGTTGACGTGCCAATGCAAGGATTCACATCACCGGCAAATCCGGCGGATCGCCGTACTCGCGGATTCACCTGGTACCACACAACTGCGTTCAGCGTCTCACAGATGTACCGATTCCCTTGCAGCCTCGAGCATTTCGCCGACATCGACGAACTTTACGCGCGGGCGTCCTTCGTCTCGTCCGCGTGCCCGTTCCGCCGCGTCGATGGCAAGCCACTGCTTCCTGTCGACACGGTCAGGCCGACGTTCACGGATGAACTCGGCGAGTGCCTCTCGGCTGCTTTCGAGCGACGGGTGCATCAAGCGTCCCGTAGTGAAGTCGTCGATCACGGCCTTCACGGTATCGTTCGCACACTGCTTGTTCGTGCCGATCACACCGGACGCCCCTCGCTTGACCCAGCCTGTGGTGTAGACCCCACGAACGGGTGACGCAGTATCCGGATCCACGACCCGACCGTCCACGTTGGGGATCACACCCGATCTGTCGTCGAAGGGCACATCGGGCACAGACCTACCCAGGAAGCCGATCGATCGCAAGACCAACCCGGCTTCGAGCACTTCGCGGCTCTCGGACGCCCTGGCTTCCAGATCGCCCCGCTCGTTCCGGACCAGTTCGTTCCGGACGACCTCCACGCCTTCGACTCGATCCTTCCCAAGGACGCGGATCGGCGCCGTCAGATACCGAAGGACGATGCGCTTGTGTGCGGGGTTCGGGACGATGCCTGCGTACTCTCGCGCGACCCGGGTCTTGAGACCCGTCGCGAAGGGCAACTCCGCATCCACCTCGTCTCCGAGATCGAGTTCGGCCGGATCGACTACGACATCCACACCGGATAATCGCCCGAGCGCCAACAACTCGGGAGTCGTATAGGCAGCCTGCGCCGCTCCCCTTCGTCCCAGCACGACGACTTCTCGAATCCGACTTTCCCGAAGGGCTTCGAGTGCATGTTCTGCCATGTCGGTCCGTACGAGATCATCGGGATCGGTAACCAGGATGCGGGCGACATCGAGCGCGACATTTCCGTTTCCGACGATCACCGCCCGCTCACCGCTCAAGTCGAATCTTCGGTGCGCGTAGTCCGGATGACCGTTGTACCAGGCTACGAACTCTGTGGCTGCTTCATTACCGGATAGATCTGCGCCAGGAATGTCGAGTTTGCGGTCTTCGAGTGCGCCGACGGCATAAATGACGGCGTGATGGTATTCGAGCAACTCGTCGTGCGTGAGATGCCGACCGACCTCGACGTTGAGATGGAAACGGAAGCCCGGCTTCCCCGAAATTCTGTGGAAGACGTCGGTAACGGCCTTAGTGGCAAGATGGTCAGGGGCGACACCGGCCCGGACAAGTCCCCACGGCGTAGGTAGACGCTCGAACATCTCGATCTCGACGCTGCCGGTGGGCATTCGTCCCATCAGTTCTGCCGCTGCATAAATTCCGGCCGGCCCCGATCCGACCACCGCAACCCGCAACGGTGCGTTCGGCTTCGACACCTTGATCGGTACCGGCCTCTCGTAAGGTGCACCGGAGGAGTCGAGGGGATACCGTTCGAAGTACTCCGCATTGATGTCGCGGTACCGCACCTGGTCGTCGGGAAGTTCGTCCTCGTGGTGGATCGCTTCGACCGGGCACGCTTCCATGCACGCGCCGCAATCGATGCACGACTTCGGATCGATGTACAGCATCTCCGTGGAACGGAACTGCGGATCGTCCGGCGTCGGCCGAATGCAGTCGACAGGACACACCTGGACACAGGCAGCATCGTTACAGCAGGGCTGGGTCACGACGAAGGACAAGAGGACTCCTCGAAACGGAAGCGACCGGAGCGAACGGGTCGGGTCGCAGGACTCAATGCGAATACACGGCCAGGTCGAACACGGACAGGAAAGCAAGTTCGTGATCGGTTGCGAAGTGGACGCTCTCCTTCTCGGTCGCCATTCTCGTCGCGTCCACCGGAGACACCAGTTCGCACATGGCAGCCATCGGGCGCATGCCGGCGGTGCGCATCAACTGCACCACCTTTTCGGCTGTTCCCGTACCGGTGTTCCGGGCGATGACGGGGGCCACATGTCCCGGTCTGGACAGTGCCGACCGATCCGTACGTGGGTCCGCGATGGTTCTGATCGTGTGGGCCCGGTCGGCTGCGGAGATACCGGTACCTACACCTTCCACTGCATCCACGGTCACGGCAGGTATCGAGCTCGCCGATCCGTCGAAGGGCCACATGCGCGGCAGATGAAGCCGTTCGCAATCTTCTTCGGGTACGGCAATATTCACATATCCGGAGGTGTGGCGGATCATGAATGCCATAGACTCGGTGGTCGCACACTCGGCTGCGACGACGAGAGTCGACTCTCCACACGTGGGATCTACCAGGACCGTCATCCTGCCGGCGGAGATGTCGGCTGCCGCACGACGAACCCGGGCACCGGCGGGACACCGCGGATCCAGACGGGATGCCCGACGGAATTCAGCGATCGACATGACCACTCCTCGCCGGATCCGCGGACGCTGTTCGCTTCCGCCCGGAAGCGAACTTCGATACCGCATCCCGGAATTCGTCCTTCGTCGTCAATCGGATCTGGCCGTCCCGCTCACGTGAGAACGCGTTGTCAAGCTCGCCGAGACACGCGCCGTTGACGGCGAGCTTCGTCTCCGTGACCGCTTCGCACGAGATTCCGCTCAGTCGTGATGTCAACCTATCGAGTTCCGCTTCGAACGCGTCCGGTTCGTACACCGCCGCGATCAGGCCGGTGCGCAGGGCCTCGGACGCGCTCACGCGCTCCGCGAGCAACGACATCCGCATCGAGACGGCACGACCCGCAGACGCAGCGACCAGAGCCGTGGCACCCCCGTCGGGCATGAGACCGATCGCGGTGAACGGCATCGAGAAGTAGGTGTCGGAGCGGACGACGGTCAGATCCGCCGCCAGCGCGATCGAGACACCCACACCGATTGCCGGTCCACGTACCGCCGCGACAATCGTGCGCGGCGCGCGGGTGATCGCAGCGATGCAACGGGCAGCGGCGTCGGAGGTGTCGGCGGTGTTCTGGATCGAGAGGGGATCGTCGACGTCGAGATCGCCACCTGCACAGAAGGCCCGGCCGGTGCCCGACAGCACGATCACCCGCACCGCGGGATCCTCGCCGGCGGCGTCGATCGCATCGGCCAGCCGGTACAGTGTATCCTTGTCGACGGCGTTCATCCGCTCGGGCCGGTCGATCAGGATGTGGCGAACCGAACCGTTGTCGGTGATGCTGACGGTCATGGCAGAACCTTCCTGGCGAAATCGGCGATCTCGGCGACGCCGTCACGTGCTCGTGGAAGAAAATCGGTGAACAGCGTCCATGCGTGGCAGGTGTCCGCGTAGACGGACAGTGTGCTGTCACCACCGGCGGCGTGCACGCGCTGATGGATCCGCACCGCATCGTCGAGCAGGATCTCACTGTCGCTGGCCAGCAGCAGGATCGGTGGCAGTGCGGACAGATCGGCGAACACCGGTGAGGCGAGGGGATGGTCCCGGTCGTGCCCGCGGAGATAGGTGGCGGCAAGCATGCCGAGAGAACGCTCGGTGATGACCGGATCGGTGTCGCGGTTGGTGGCGACGCTGCCTCCCGACGCGGTGAAATCCGCCAACGGCGACACGGCCACCGCAGCTGCGGGAAGCACCGCTCCTCGGTCACGGGCATGCACCAGCGACGCCACCGTCAGCCCACCGCCTGCCGAATCACCACCGACGACAGTGTGTTCCGGTCCGTACTCGGAGACGAGCGCATCGACTACTGCAGCGGCATCGTCGAGCGCTGCCGGAAACGGATGTTCCGGGGCAAGTCGATAATCGGGGAGGACGACCGCCGATCCGAGAGCGCGCGACAGGGCCGCGGCGGCATGCCGGTATCCGTGCGGACTGCCCATGACGTATCCCCCGCCGTGGAACCAGACGAGAACGTTGTCGTCGATATCCGATCCGGCCGTCACGCGAAGCGACTCGACTCCCCCGACGATGATCTCTTCGACGGAGATGTCCTCGGCGAGTTCGGATTCGAGCATCATGGTGTCGAGATTGCGCCGGAGCTCGTCGAGCGACAACCGACCGTTCCCGAACACGGCGGCAAAAGACTCCCGCGCCCTCTGCAGAGCGGAGTCGGAATCCGCTGCACTCTCGACCCGTTCCGCATGTGTCATCGTTGCGCCCCGCCGATCGTCGTAACAGTCTCGGGAAGCGCTGCGTGGGTCCCGAATACCCGTGCGTGGTAGGTCAGGGGTGGAATCTCCGCGCTCACGACCTGCACCACCCGGCCGAATACGACGGTGTGGTCGGCGGCATCGACGGTGTCCATCACCTCCGCTGCGACCCAGTGCGGGACATCGGCCAGGCGCGGCACTCCCCGGTCGACGCTCCAGGACACCCCGTCGAATTTGTCGGTGCCCTTGCGGGCGAACTGCGCGGCAAGCGCGGACTGGGCACTGCCCAGGACGTTCATTCCGAAGGTGCCCGTGCGGAGAACGAGGGCCAACAGGTCCGAACCGTGATCGAGGGAGACGAGGACCGACGGCGGCGACATCGACAACGAGGCGAACGCACTGACCGTCGTGCCGTGGGGACGTTCACCGTCCATCGCCGTCACCACCGCGACGGGCGTGCACACCGCAGCCATAGCGTCGCGAAATCGCATCGCCAGGTCGTCGAGTTGTCGTTCGGCCATGTCGGGTGCCTTTCGTGTGCGCTGGTCGGGGTGGGAGGAGGCAGAGATGTTCGCCCCCGACCCGATCTTTGGAACGCGGGTGCCGCGCCGTCAGCACGGCACCCGCGGGTCTGGTGCCGGACCGTCAGAGTCCGAGGTTCTTCTTGATGAACGCTCCGGCTTCGTCTGCGGCCTGGATACCCTCGGGAAGAATCGAGGAGAACAACGGCCACACGTGGACCATGTCGTCGTAGGTGGACACGCTCGCCGAGCCACCGCGTTCGACGATCCCTGCCGCGGCCCGACGCGAATCGTCCAGAAGGACCTCGCGGGAACCTACCAGGAACAGTGCGGGCGGGATGTCGTGCAATTCGGCGAACACCGGTGATGCCAGCGGGTCTTTCGGATCGTGGCCCTGCAGATATGCCTCGCCGACGTTTCCGATGGACCCACGCGAGACCGCGACGTCCTGGCCGTCGAACTCGTCGACGCTGCTGCCGCTCGCCGTGAGATCGAGCAGAGCCGAGATGAACACGGCTGCTACAGGGAGCTTTTCACCCTTGTCGCGAACCGCGGTCAGAGCCGCGAGCGCGAGCCCACCGCCGGCGGAGTCCCCACCGGCAGCGACGTTGCCGGCACCGTACTGCGCGACCAGTGCCGACACGACGGCGACACCGTCGTCGAGCGCGGCCGGGAACGGATTCTCCGGCGCACGCCGGTAGTCGGGCAGAACGACGGTCACGCCGGATGCCCGTGACAGGTTGTGGCCGAGCTCCTGGAAACCACGCGCGCTGCCCATGATGTAACCGCCCCCGTGGAACCACACGAGGACCTTGTCCTGCGTCGCACCTTCCGCGGTGACGAACAGGACGGGAACGCCGCCGACCTCACCTTCGACCGGTTCGATCCCCTCGGGCAGGGGGAACTGCAGGAACAGCCGGTCGTAGGCCTCACGTAGATCGTCGACGGTCGCCGTCGCGGGGTCGGGGAAGCCTTCCACCCACATCTTCTCGGCACGTACGAGCGCTTCGCTCCTGGCCATGGATCCTCCGAAAGATCGAGTTCGATTCCCGACACCGCATCAAGTCGGGTTGTGAGCGATGTTACATAGTTACCATTAACTATGGAAGTCATTTCCCTGGACTTTTTTGCGATGGGAGCACATCTAGCCATAACGAGTGTTCACGGTGTTAAATTTCGAGGAGTAGATGCCACAGTCCGCACCGACACCGGTTCGCGGCCTGCGCACCCCTTCCGACGCACAACCGGCATCGGCGCCTTTCCCGTCCGGCGCAGCCGTACCCCGGCACCCCACCCAGACGTCCCCCTCTCGATCGGAGGTCCCCGACCATGACCCTCATCTCGGACGACGAATCTTCCCGCGCAGAGCATCTCGATGCTCGCGCGACGTCGTCGTTGGAACGTGTACTCAATCCTTCGACGATCGCGATCGTCGGGTTGAGCGACAAGTCCCCCGTCGCCCCGTTCATACGCCCGACGCTCGACAGTGTCTCGCGGGTCTTCTTCGTCCATCCGACCGTACCCAGCGTTCTCGGAGTGCCCACCCATCGCTCCGTCTCGGACATCGGTGAACCGATCGACGCCGTGTTGTCGGTGATGTCCGCCGAGCGCACCGTCGCTCTGGCCGAGGAATGCGCCGAACTCGACTGCGGAGGACTCGTCATCTACGCGGCCGGTTTCGCAGAGGTCGGGCAGGAGGGGGAGTCCCTGCAGCGCAGGCTCGTCGCCGCCGCGGATCGGGGCGGGATGGCCCTCGTCGGCCCGAACAGTCTGGGTTACATCAGCGTTCCCCGAAGTCTCAACCTGACGGCTTCGGCCGACTATCACCCGCCCGCGGGTGGCATATCGATCGTCTCCCACAGCGGAGCCATGATCGGAGGTGTCGCGGTCACCGCGGGTCGCCGCACCGGCATCGGTATCTCACGCCTCATCTCTGCGGGGAACGAGGCGACCACCGACATCGCCGACTACGTCGATTTCCTGGCCTCCGACCCGGAGACCGCCGCCGTCGGTCTCATCGTGGAGGGCATCCGCCGACCCGAAGCGTTCTTCCGCGCGGCCCGGCGCTGCATCGCCGCCGGCAAGCCGATCGTGGCCCTCAAACTCGCGCGCAGCAGCCGTACCCAGCAGATGGCTGCCTCGCACACCGGAGCACTCGCCGGCAACGCGTGGGCCTACGACGTGGCGTTCCGCCGGGCGGGCATCCAGCTCGCACACGACCTCGAGGAGCTCGTCGACCGCCTCTCGATCGTCGGACAACTCGACCCCGGCAAGTGGAACACCGTCGAACGCGTGGGGGTCGTGGCGGGAACAGGAGGTTTCGCCTCTCTGGCATACGATCTCGCCGAGGCCGAAGGCCTCTCGCTGCCTCCCCTCGACGACCTCGCGGAGTGGGTGCGTACCACCATCCCCGGTATCACCGTCCCCAATCCCCTCGACACCACCGGCTTCGGTGCGACCTTCTGGACGGACATCGTCGAACGCTACGTCGGCTCGCCCGAACTGGACGCCGTCGTGTTCGTGAACATGTGGGGCGAGACCGACGATTCCCCCGTCTACCGTCGCCTCATCGACGACGTCGCGCAGGCCGCGCGACGGTTCGGAAAGCCTGTCGCCATTGCGGCCGGCGCCGGTCCGGTCGGCTCGTTCGCCAGGGAAGTGATCGGTGACGACGGAAGTGTCGCCCTCGGGTACGGCCTTCGAGGCACGCTCCGTGGTCTCCGCACGATGGGCACCTTCGTGCGCGATCGTGCCACCCATCGTCCGCTCGCCGAGCCCGTCGCACCGATCGCTCCTCCGTCCGTCCCCACCATCGACACCGGCGATGGACGGCGGTTCCTTCCGTTCTCGCAGGCCATGGAGCTACTGGACCGTTTCGGTATCCCGACAGCCCCGTACTGCACCGTCGACTCCGGCGGGCACGCTACTCCGGACTTCGCCGGCCCCTATGCGGTGAAGCTCGCCGACGTCCCACACCGCACCGAGCTCGGCGCCGTGGCCCTGAACATCGACACCGCGGACCTCGCGGACACGGTGAACCGTATGCGCGAGCTCGCGCACCGGCACCAGGTCCCCGACGTCGTCGCGATCCAGCCCATGACCGCCGCCAGGGGCGAGCTGCTGATAGGGATCGAAGGTCGCAGCGAACTCGGCCCCATGGTGGTCCTGGGCATCGGCGGCATCCTGGTCGAGATCCTCGAGCGAGTCGGTGGACGTCCCGCACCGCTGACCCGGACCGATGCGGAAGAGCTGATCGAGGAGTTCCGCGATCTGAAATTGATGCACGGCTACCGTGGATCGGCGCCGTGGAACCTGGAGCGGCTCACCGAGCTGCTCGTCGGTTTCGGGAACCTCGCTGCAGCCTGCCACGGCTGGATCGAGTCGCTGGACATCAACCCACTTCTTGTCACCGACGACGGGCTCGTCGCAGTCGATGCGTTGTGCATCGTGCGCGCCGACCTGGAGGAGCGGCAATGAACGGACTCGCAACGATCAGGTGCGGCAACGACATCCGAACCCACACACAGGTCCGCGATCGGGCGTCGCGGCTCGCCGCGGCTCTGTCCGCGCTGGGAGTGGCGCACGGCGACCGCTACGCCATCGTAATGCGCAACGAGATCGGCTTCGTCGAGGCGACACTTGCCGGCGCCGCCATCGGCGCCGTGCCCGTTCCCGCGAACTGGCACGGCAACACCGACGACCTCGGTCACGTGCTCACCGACAGTGGTGCCCGGATCGCGCTGGTACACACCGACCTGTTGCCGAAGGTCGAGTCGGTACTGCCTGTCGGTGCGACGATCGTCGAGGTTCCGGTCCCGGCGGTCCTGGCCGACGCCTACGGCACCGACATCCCGCCGTTGTCGGGGCGGTACCCGAACATCGAGGATCTGATCGCCGCTCACGAACCGCACGCGACCGGGATCACCGATCCTCCGATGAGCGTCATCTACACGTCCGGAACCACAGGACGTCCCAAGGGCATCCTGCGACGACCGACACCGCCCGAGAAGGTCGCGGCCCTGCATGAGGTCGTCGTCGAGGCGTTCGCGTTCGGAACGGCTCGGTCGACGCTCGTCGCGGCTCCGATGTACCACACGGCTCCGAACACCCAGTTCCAGTTCGCGTTCGCTCTGGGGATGAATGTGGAGATCATGCCGCGGTTCGATCCGGAGGGTCTCCTCCGGACGATCGAGGAACGTCGGATCGAACATCTGCAGGTCGTTCCCACCATGTTCGTCCGGTTGCTGAAACTCCCGGAGAAGGTCCGCGCTCGGTACGATCTGTCGTCCCTGATCTCGGTCGTCCATGCCGCCGCGCCGTGCCCGGCCGATGTCAAGCGTGCCGTGATCGATTGGCTCGGTCCCATCGTGCACGAGTACTACGGTGGCTCCGAATCCGGTGCGGCCGTGTGTTGTACGAGCGAGGAGTGGCTCGCTCATCCGGGCACCGTCGGTAGGCCGTTGTCCGACGCCGCAGTACGCATCGTCCTCCCCGACGGTCACGATGCACCCGTCGGGGAGGACGGCGACATCTACCTCCGGCCCTTCTCGGCCTGGCCGGATTTCACCTATCTCGGTGACGACGCCAAGCGTCGCGGGATGGAGATCGACGGTTACGTCACCGTCGGGGACATCGGGCATGTGGATGCCGACGGATATCTGTACCTGAGCGATCGCCGCAACGACATGATCATCTCCGGTGGCGTCAACATCTATCCCGCCGAGATCGAAGCGGCGATCCTCGCCCTCGATGGGGTCGCCGATGCGGCGGTGTTCGGGATCCCCGATCCCGAGTTCGGCGAAGCCGTGGCCGCCCACGTGCAACCGGACCCCGGCGTGATCCTCACCGAGGACGAAGTCCGTCACCACGTCGAACGGCGCCTTGCCCGATTCAAGACACCGAAGGTCGTGATCTTCGAGGAGAGCTTGCCCCGAGAGGACACCGGGAAGTTGTTCAAGCGCCGGCTGAAAGCGCCGTACTGGGAGACACAGATAGCGGAGCCGGCCGTCGGCCCGTCCTGACCCTCCCATCCCGCACGCACGATGATGCGCGCCCGATCGGATCGGGCGCGCATCGCGTGTTCTCGGAGAAAATCTGTCAGAACGCCGCTTCGTCGAGGTCCATGACGGAGGCGTCCACGTCGGACGCGATCCGTGCTTCCGCGACCGTCAGGGGAAGGATGTTGCGGGTGAAGAAGCGGGCCGCAGCGATCTTGCCTTCGTAGAACGCGCGGTCGGCGGCATCGACATCGCCGCCGAGTGTGCGCAGAGCGACCGCGGCGCTGCGCAGCAACAGCCACGCCACCACTAGATCCCCGAGCGCGTACAGCAGCCGGGTCGCGTTGAGGCCGACCTTGTAGATGTTGCGTTCGTCGCCGTCGGGGACGGTCGGATTCGATCGGGCAAGATCGGACGTCATCGTCTCCACGATCGACCGGACACCGTCGGTGGCCTCGAGCAGCAGGTCTCGTTCGGTTGCAAGATCGGTTACGGCGGAGGCGTCGTCGGCAAACAATGCGATCTCACCCAGTAGATGGCCGAATGCCGCACCCCTGTTCCGGGCGATCTTGCGGAAGAACAGGTCCTGCGCCTGGATCGCGGTGGTGCCCTCGTAGACGGTGTCGATCTTGGCGTCGCGCACATACTGCTCGATCGGGTAGTCCTGGAGGTAACCGGATCCGCCGAAGGTCTGGAGGGTTTCGGTGCCCAGGACGGTCCACGAACGTTCGGAGCCGTACCCCTTGACCACCGGGAGAAGCAGATCGTTGACAGCTTCTGCGAGCGTCGTGTCCTCCCCTGCCGCACTGCGCACCGCGATCTCGTCCTGCCAGGTCGCCGTGTACAGCACCAGCGACCGCAGTCCTTCGGCGTACGACTTCTGTGTGAGGAGTGATCGCCGGATGTCGGGGTGGGCGGTAATGGTCACGCGTGGTGCGGATCGGTCGGACGAGCGGGCGAGGTCGGATCCCTGCACACGCACCTTGGCGTACTCGAGAGCATGGAGATAACCGCTGGACAGCGTGGCGATGGCCTTGGACCCCACCATCATCCGGGCGTCCTCGATGACGTCGAACATCTGGTTGATGCCGTCGTGGACCTCCCCGAGGAGCCAGCCTCGTGCCGGCTCGTCCGCCCCCAGGGTCATTTCGCAGGTGGCCGAGACCTTGACGCCCATCTTCTTCTCGACGTTGGTGACGTACACGCCGTTGCGTTCGCCGGTGAGCTCACCGGTCTCGAGATCGAAATGGAACTTGGGGACGAGGAACAAGCTCAGGCCCTTGGTCCCCGGTCCGCCCGCGCCTTCGACACCCAGCGGGCGAGCGAGGACCATATGGATGATGTTGTCGGTCAGGTCGTGTTCGCCGGCGGTGATGAATCGCTTGACACCGGAGATGTTCCAGGTTCCGTCCTCGTTCGGGGTCGCTTTGGTGCGACCGGCGCCGACGTCGGAACCCGCATCGGGTTCGGTGAGCATCATCGTGGCGCCCCAATGCTTTTCGGCAGCCAGCCGGGCGATCCTCTTGTCCCGTTCGGTCCCGTGCTTCCACACCACGCGGGTTGCCGTGGGGAAACCCACGTACGTCCACAGCGTCGGATTCGCCCCCAGCACGAACTCGCCGAGGGCCCAGTTCAGCGAGCTGGGCGCGTTCGTCCCACCGAGTTCGGGAAGTACACGTAGACGCCACCACTCCGCATCCATCCACGTCTTGTAGGTCGCCGCATAGGAGGGGGGCACGGTGACCGTGTGGGTCTGCGGGTCGAAGACGGTCGGGTGGCGGTCGGAATCCTCGAACGACGTGGCGAGTTCCTCGCGGGCGAGGCGGTCGACCTCGCTCAACGCGATCCGCGCCGTCTCGGGGTCGACCTCCTCGAACGGGCCTGTCCCGAGCACGCGGTCTCGGCCGAGCAGCTCGAACAGGTTGAACTCCACGTCGCGGAGATTGCTCTTGTAGTGGCCCATCGTGGGTGCCTCTCACACTCGTCGGCCCACCCGATGGTGGGCCGGTCGGGGGTACACAGCGCACCGAACCCGGAGACCCGTGGTGCGCCGGGTTCGGAGTTCACCGGAGACCGGCCGCACGACACGGGTCGTCCGGGTTCGAGGTGCGAGGTCGATCGGTCAGGCCTCGGCCTGCGCATAGATCGGCAGCAGGACCGTTGCGGCATCCGCCAGCATCTTCTGGTCGACGAGCAGATGCTGTGTCGCCACGTTCATGTCGCGGACGAAACGGCCCAGCGTGCTCGTCGAGGCGATACTCGCACTGCCGCCCCACCGATGAGCGAATGTCACGACGTCCGCGCAGACTTCGTGCACCCACGCGAGCATCTGCTGGGCGCGCGCGGTGTGTTCGGGCGTGATCGGTCGGCCGGAGTTCACGGCATCCTCGGCCGACCGGACGACGTCGTAGCAGTACAGTCGCGCGGCCTGCAGTTCGGCTTCCTTACGACCGAAGTCGATCCGGAAGATCTCGGACTCCCCCACCGGCACCGAGTAGGTGGGGCGGACCTTTCCGGCGGTCAGGGATGCCACCAGTTCCAGCGCACGCGAAGCGATTCCGAGCGCGATGGGGGCGTGCGGAAGACCGCCGGCGAACTCGTTGGTCAGTCTGTACATCGTTTCCGAGCGGGTCGGCGTGCCACCGAATGTCGGGGTGGTGTGCTCGGCGGGGACGAACTTCTCGGTGATCGTGTAGTCGTGGCTGCCCGTTCCGGCGAGTCCCCAGACTTCCCAGTTCTTGTGGAACTCCGCTTCGCTCCTGGGAAGCAGGGCGATACGGGCCTGCGGCTGCCCGTTCTCGCCGAGGATCGGGTTCCCCTGCTCGTCTGCGACGAAGAAGCCGGCGCCGACCCACGTCGCGTGGTCGGAGCCGCTCGCGAACGAGTAACGGCCGTCGATGATGTAGCCACCCTCGACCTGGATGCCAGGGTACCGGGGAAGGAGCTGGCCGGCCACGATGAACGGCTCGTCGCGGCTCAGAAGGTCTTTCGCGACATCCGGGGCCAGATATCCGATGACACCGGCGGTGCCCCACTCGCTGGCCATCCACGCCCATCCGGTCGAGGCGTCGGACTTCGCGACTTCTTCGAAGACCCGCATGCCCTCGCTGGGCAGCAGCCCTCCGCCGCCGAGCTCTTCCGGGACCAGCATTCCGTGGAGGCCCTGTTCGACGAAAGCGTCGGCAACCGGCTTCGTGAGGGTGCGCTCGCGCTCGATGGCGGCAGCTTCCTGCCTGATGAGAGGTGCGATGGAACGCGCGCGCTGGAGGTAGTCGGCTTCGCGGGCGCTACTGGCGACCGTCTCCGGGCTCAGCGTCTCGGTCATGTTCATGCCTTTCGTGCGGAGGTGATCCGGCGGCGTGCCCCACCATTCGAGTGTCTTCCACGCAACCGGCGTTCTTGGTCCCTACGGAGCCCCCGAAGCAGATTCACGAAGCGCTCCGGTGTGATCAACCTAACATAGTTACCGCTAATGTCAAGGTACTAATTCCCAGGTAGACGCATTTCCTAGTTGTACGTGCGCATAACCGATACTCACATCGCAGCGAGTTCGGCGCGCAAGGAGTCGCGCCCTGGAAACAGTGATCCTTCGAGAGGGGATTCGTACGGGCCCGGCGCCCCGGGTAGCCGGTACGGTTGTGAACCGTAACTCTAGGGATTCACCGCGTCAATACCGCCTCCTACTGGCATGCATGCCCGTACTGTTAGTAACGACTAAGGTACGAACGATCTCGCGACAGAGTCCTCACACAGATTCGATCATCGCAACATTCGGCCACAAGTCCACAACAGCGACTAACTAAAGACCCAGATATCCCTAGTGGACGTGCCATTGACTCTCGCGCATCGCCATAGTTACGATTAACACCACGTCAGGACAGAGTGCATCCGGAACCCGAGAGCGCTCGCCGCTCCGCGACACCACGGGTCACCTTCGATGAAAACGACTCCTCTCGAGCACCTTTCGTGAATCCCTCAAGATTCCTGACCGCCCGAACCACTACTTCGTCCCACGACCGGAAGGACGCGATATGAGCCCGGCAATCCCCCCGGATCCCGCACTCGACCGCGATACCGTGCGCACAGCCGTCGCCGCAGGCAACATCCCGTGCCTGCTCCCCGTCCTCTATCAATTGACCGGCGAGGAGAAATGGCTCTCGGCCCCGTATGTTCCGACACCCACCAAGGGGTACGAGGAACACAACGACGGCGGTCTCGACCCGCAGATCCAGGCCGAGATCCGTGAAGCTGCGACCGACGCCGTGCTGGACTGGTGCAACGGCAAGCCGATCGCGCACCCCGCACCGACCGGCACGGAACTCGCCCGGTTGATGAGCACGGTCATGGGTGAGCCCGTCTCCGAACGCTACTCCCCGATGATCGCCGAGCAGCTCGGTTTCGCCCCCTACACGCCCACCGACGTCGGTGAGAAGATCCGCTCCGACCGACAGGATTTCGGTGTCGTCGTCGTGGGAGCCGGCATCTCCGGCCTGACCTGCGCGATCAACCTGGAGAAGGCCGGTATTCCGTACACCGTCCTGGAACGGAACGACCGTCTCGGCGGCACCTGGTGGGAGAACCGCTATCCCGGGGCACGGGTGGACATCCCCAGCGACCTCTACTCGTTCTCCTTCCGTCCGAAGAACTGGTCCGAGCACTTCGCCCGCCGCGACGAGATCTTCGACTACGTCTCGGACGTGGCCGCCGAGTACGGCATCACCGATCGGATCCGGTTCGGCCATTCGGTCGACACGGCCACATGGGACGAGAGCGAACAACTCTGGGTCCTGTCGGTCACCGGTCCCGACGGTGAGAAGCAGGAACTGCGCGCGAGCGCGCTGGTGACGGCAGCCGGGCTGCACAGCACTCCGAACGTTCCGGATTTCGCGGGGGCTGCGGACTTCCGCGGCGAGATCGTCCACTCCGCACAGTGGCCGGAGGACCTCGACCTGCGCGGCAAGCGCGTCGCGGTGGTCGGCAGCGGTGCCAGTGCGATGCAGTTGGTGGTGGCGATCTCCGACCAGGTCGAGAACATGGTCGTCCTGCAGCGTCAGCCGCAGTGGATCGCCCCGAACGAGAACTACTTCCGGCAGACCGACGACAGCAAGAACTGGTTGTTCGACCACATCCCCTTCTACCGGGGCTGGTACCGCTTCCGGCTGTACTGGCTCTACACCGAGCGAACCTACGCCGCACTGCCGGTCGATCCGGAGCGCGAGACGAAGGGCAAGCTCGTCAGCTCCCTCAACGACGCCTACCGCGCCTATCTCACCGCCTATCTCGACAACCAGACCGCAGGCGACGAGGAGTTGCGCCGCAAGACCCTTCCCGACTATCCGCCCTTCGGCAAGCGCCTTCTCATCGACAACGGCTGGTTCACCACCCTGCGCAAGCCGCATGTCGAACTGCTCACCGACAGCGTCGCGCGGCTCACCCCGACCGGACTCGTCACGGCGGACGGGGAGGAACGCGACATCGACATCCTCATCCTGTGCACGGGATTCCAGCAGCAGCGGTTCCTGTTCCCCATGGACATCCGCGGACGCGAGGGCACCTCGCTGCGCGAGATGTGGGACGACGACAACGGGCGCGCCTATCTCGGTATCACCACCCCGGGATTCCCGAATCTGTTCTTCCTGTACGGGCCGAACACGAATCCGCCTGGCGGCAGCTACATCACGATCGCCGAGGCCCAGGTGCGCTACGTCGTCGAGGCGATCGGCCGGCTCGTGTCCGAGGATCTGGCGGCGCTGGAATGCAAGCCCGAACCGTACGAGCGGTACAACGCCGAACTCGACGAGGCGAACTCGACGATGGTCTATGCGATGGACGGCGTGACGAGCTACTACCGCAACTCCCGCGGCCGGGTCGTCACCAACTCCCCGTGGCCGGTGGCCGACTACTGGGCCCGCACCGAGCGTCCCGATCCGGCGGACTTCACGGCGACGAAGCGCCGCATCGGCTGAACTGCTCCGACCACACGAACGGGCCGGATTCCCTCTGGGAATCCGGCCCGTTCCGTTCGAGCGACGGTAGGTGTTCTCAGCCGGCGGAGACGAACAGCTCCGACTGCAGATCGGTCTCGTCGAGGCAGACCGTCTCTCCCTCGTTGCGCGCCTTCAACTCCCCGTCACGGATTTCACCGACGTAGTAGCAGGTCGGATAGGTCCGAGCGGTTCCCGAATAGGTCAGCGGCGGTGCCAGTCCGTCCAGGGTCTCCCCGTCCAGCTCGCGCAGTCCCCGCGTGACGTCGGCGCCGGTCGAGTCCGAGGTGAGCTGTACCTGCTCGGCGGCCGCCTCGAACAGCTTGCCTGCGATCCACTGGTCGAAGGCGACGGCCGAGAACTGTTCGGATTCGGTGAGATCGTCGTAGTGGGAGTCGAGGATCTCGTGCGCCTCCCCCACGGCGGGAACCGACGGATCGAAGTACGGGGCGTTGGACTGGGTGAACAGCACACCGTCCGTCGCCGAGGACTGCACGAACTCGTTACCGAGTGCCCCTGCGGAGGTGTAGAACTGGGGCTTGTAGCCGATCTTGTGGCAGTCCTCCGCGATCCGCACGTCCACGCTGGCGATGTGGGCGAGGAAGATGCCGTCGACACCTTCGTTCTTCATGGTCTGGCATACGGCCGTGTAGTTCGGTGCGGCGGCCGCGGCCTTGACGGACAGGTATTCGAGATCGAGGTCCGCCGCGGACTTCGCCGCCAGCGCATCGGAGTCCGCGCACACCGGGGATTCCGAGCAGTACACGACACCGAACTTGGAGGTCCCATCCTCCTTTGCCAGTTTCACCAGACCGTAGGTGATCACCGGATTCGGCGACCCGGCGATGTAGAAGTCGTCACTGACGAGGAAGGTGCCGTCGGAGGGCACACCCCCGACCACCGGAATACCCTTCTCCTCCACGTACTGGCGCCACGACCCGGTCGTTCCCGTGATGGGTCCGACGATCGCGACCGCGCCTTCCTCCTCGACGAGGCTCTTGACGGCGGCGAGCGCCTTCGACGGTTCCTGCCCGATGTCCTTGACGACGATCTTCACGGGATGACCGTTGATGCCGCCCGAAGCGTTGACGCTGTCTGCCCACGCCTGGGCGACGTCGTCCACGCGCCCGTGGGTCGGCGCGGACACACCGGAACAGCCACACACCGTTCCCACGACGATCGGTGGCCCGGTCAGCTCGGGCGCCGCGGCGGGTTCGCTCTCCTGCGCTCCCGAACAGCCCGCCAGGACGAGCATGCTCAGGGCGGCCGCGCTCACGACGCACCTTCGGATCGTGTTCTTCACAAGGGCTCCTCTGCTGGAAAGAGTTGGTACGTTGTCGTCTTCCGCACCGGTCGAGGCGGAAGGAGAATCCGGTCAGGCCGTTGCCACGTCGATGCCGAGATAGCGACTCGTCAGTTCGTCCTCGTCGAGGGCGGACGGCTCGAGTGCTTCCGACAACCGTCCGCGATCGAGCAGGTGCACCACGTCGGCGCCGGCGAGTGCCCGTCCGACATACTGCTCGACGAGCAGAACGGACTTCCCCGCCTTCCGGAGCACGGCCAGTGCCGCGAAGATCTGGTCGACGACCAGAGGCGCCAATCCCATCGACACCTCGTCGAGTACGACGATCGAACTGCGCGGGACGAATGCGCGGGCCAAGGCGACCATCTGCTGCTGGCCACCGGACAGACTTCCGGCCTTGGCGTTCAGGCGCCGGCCGATCTCGGGGAAGACCTCCAGGGCCAGGTCGTAGTGATCGCTCAGGGGACCGTCGACGGCGAGGAGCAGGTTCTCCCGCACCGTCAGGCCGGGGAAGACACCGCGACCTTCGGGGATCACGCAGATCCCGGCCGCGGCACGCTTCGTCGCTCCCTGGCCGGTGATATCGACCCCGTCGAGCCGGATCGACCCGGACATCGGGGCCAACAAACCACCGATGGTTTTCAGCAGGGTCGTCTTGCCGGCACCGTTCGGCCCGAGCAGGGCGACGACGGACCCGGGTGCGACGGTCAGGTTCACCTCGCGCAGCACGGTCGTGCGGCCGTATCCCGCTGTCAGTGCGGATGTTTCCAGCGCCGATGTCGTCACTTGATCTCCTCCAGTTCGGCCGCGGCGACAGCGCCGGCGGTGTCCTCCTCGGTGCCCAGATAGGCCGCCTGCACGACGCTCGACCGCCGGGCCTCGGCCGGAGTTCCCTCGAAGATGATCCGGCCGAATTCGAGGACGTAGACCTCGTCGCAGATGCCGAACACCAGGGAGACGTCGTGCTCGACGAGGATCACGCCGATGCCGCGTTCATCGGCGACCTTCCAGATCAGTTCGCCGAGGCGGGCGGACTCGTTGTGGTCGAGACCGGCCGACGGCTCGTCCAGGAGCAACACCGGATATCCGCCGGCGAGGCAGCGGGCGACCTCGACGATGCGCCGGATACCGGTGGGCAGGCTCATGACGTGCCGGTCGGCCATCTCCTCGAGTCCGCACGCGACGAGCGCGGCATCGGTGGCGGCGTCGATCCGTTCACGTTCGGACGGCGACGAGTGCAGGTGAGTGCGCGGATCGAGTCGTACGGTGCGGCCTTCCGCACCCGCCGCGACGTTCTCCCGGACCGTCATCGACTCGAACAGTTCGGCCGTCTGGAAGGTGCGGCCGATCCCGGCCCGTGCGCGGGCCGATGGGCTCTTGCGTCCGAGATCCGCGCCACCGAGGGTCACCGAACCCGAGGACGGATCGACCAACCCGGTCACGGCGTTGAACATCGTGGATTTACCGGCACCGTTCGGACCGATGAGCCCGGTGATCCGCCCCGGACGGCACACGATGCGGGCACCGTCGAGTGCTTTGACCCCGCCGAAGACGACGTCGATGTCCTTCGCTTCGAGGACCACACCGTCGGTGGCGACTTCCGGGAGTACAGGGCTCTCGGACGACTCGCTCCGCTCGGCGGCGCGCTCGGGCGACGCGCTCCGCTCGTCCGTCGGGCGGCGGAACCACCGGTCGATCGACTCCGTCACCGCGCGGGGCAGGCCGATCGGGGGGAGCAGGACGAGGCCGATGGCGCTGAGGCCGAAGAGCAACTGGAGGTAGGTGCCCACCTCGGTGCTCGGGAAGTAGCTGGGGACCAGCGTGTAGGCGGCGGCTGCGACGATGCCGTTCCACGGGGTCGCAGGGCCGTTGAGCACGATGATGACGAACACCGTCAGCGACACGATGGGGGCGTAGCTGTCCGCCGAGATCGTCTGCTGGGCCGCCCCGGCGAGAGCACCACCGATCGCGGCGAGGAAGGCGGCGGCGCAAAAGACGAGGACGCGGGTCACCGCAGCCGGAACACCGCTGGCCTCCACCGCTTTCGGCGACTGCTTGATGTAGGTCAGCAGGCGTCCGAGCCGGCCTCGCTCGAGCACCGCCACCGCGAGCACGGCCACCGCGACGATCGCCAGGACGAGATAGAAGTACCCGGTGTCCGAGGTGAAGTCGACCAGCGGGGTGACCGGCCGACGGACCTCGAGTCCCGACGACGCGGCGCCGAACATGAAGTCCTGGGTGTAGAACATCTGCTGCAGGAAGATGCCGAACCCGAAGGTCGCGATGGCCAGGTACAGGCCGCCGAGCCGGATCGCCGGCACCGCCAGCACCAGGCCTATCGGTACCGCGACCACCCCGGCGAGGACGAGGGCGAGCGGCCAGCTGAGACCGGCACCCTGCAGCAGATGGGAGAACGTCACCGCACCGATGGCCATGAACGCGATTTGTGCGAGAGAGACCTGTCCGGAGGTGTGGACGAGCAGCGACAGTGACAGGAAGACCAGGACCATCGCCAATGCCACGGTCCAGTCCACCAGGTGGATGCCTGCGAAGGCCGGCACGGTCGCCAGGAAGACAAGCACGACGACGCCGGCGGTCACCTGGAGCCGGAGCGAGGCACGCCAGGCCGGTCGCGGGTGCACCCGGACCGCGGTTCGGTCGGCCAGATACTTCTTCGGGAAGAACAACAGGACGACGAAGAGCACGGCGAACGGGAGTGCGGCCGGCAGGGAGGCGAGGATGCCGTCGGTCAGCCAGCGTGTCGCCAGGGACGCGAGTACGCCGACGACGAGTCCACCGGCGAAGGTGCCCGGAAGATTGCTGAATCCCCCGATCGCCGCGGCGGCGTAGGCCGCGACGACCAGCAAGGTCAGCTGGACGGGGTCGAGCGGCATGATCGGGGCGAGCAGGACGCCGGACAGCGACGCCATCACGGTGCCGAGCATCCACGCCCAGCGGCGGACCCGGGTGGCGCTGCGCCCGACCAGTTCGAGCAGGTCGGGGTTCTGCACCACGGCCTTCATGGCGATGCCGGTACGGGTCCAGCGCAGGAAGGCCCACAGTCCCGCCGTCGCCAGCGCTGCGATCACGAAGGTTGCGATGTCCTCGAACTGCACGAAGGTGCCGCCGACCTCGATGCTGCCCTCGGGCAGGAAGGGCGGTACCCGCCGGACCTTCTGGGAGCCGAAGATCAGCTCCACGCCGGCCTGGACGACGAGCAGGATGCCGACCACTCCGGCCACCTGCAGCGTCAGGGCTGCGCCCTGTAGTCGGCGGGCGAGGAATTCGAGGAGCACCCCGGCGGCGGGTCCGATGACGAACACCGTGATCGCCGCCGCGACGAGCCAGGGGAGTTCCCACAGCACCTCGAGCACGTAGAACGAATAGGCGGCGAGGGCGGCCAACGCGCCGTGGCCGATGTTGAACACGCCGGACGTCTTGTAGGTCAGGACGAGTCCGACCGCGGCGAGACCGTATACCGAGCCCGCTACCAAACCGATGATCAGAAAAGGAAAAATGTCCACTCTTGCACTCCTCGAGCAAGGACACGTGCTGCTGAGCGGGCCACCGAGCGCGCCTTGCGTTCGGACCATGCATCGACTGCACGCTGAGAGACCGCGCGATATGCGCTGGATCACATATCTACCCGACCGTGCCGGGAACCGCAACGGAACACGCGATCTCCGCGAATTCCGATTACGTTGCGGTACTGCATGTTCGGGTACGACTGCACGACGAACAGCCGGTGACCCGTCGCGTGGGGAACGCGACGGGCACCGGCCGATGGGCGACGGGGATCAATTCACGTTGCGGCCGTGTCCCTCCCAGTACGGCGCACGGAGTTCGCGTTTGAGGATCTTTCCGACCGCGCTGCGCGGCAGGGTGTCCGCGAAGACCACCGAGACAGGGCATTTGAACCGGGCGAGATGCGCGCGGCAGTGGTCGAGCACGAGGTCCTCGGTGAGCTCGGCACCGTCGGCGGCGACCACCACGGCCACCGGACTCTCTCCCCACCGTTCGCTGGGGACACCGATGACGGCGACATCGGCCACGCCTTTCAACCCGAACAGAACCTCTTCGATCTCCCGGGGATAGATGTTCTCCCCTCCCGAGATGATCATGTCCTTCACGCGATCGGAGATGTACAGGAAGCCGTCGTCGTCGAGATATCCGGCATCGCCGGTGCGGAGCCATCCGCCGTCGAGAACCGCACGGGTGGCGTCCTCGAGCTTCCAGTACCCGCTCATGAGTTGCGGCCCACGGACCGCCACCTCCCCCACCGTGCCGGTCGGGCACTCGTGACCGTCGCTCGAGACCACACGAATCTCCGAGCCGATGACGGCGCGTCCCGCGGAGGCGAGGACGCCCGGATCCGACCGAAGCGCACGATGATGGTCCTCAGGCGCGAGGATGGTTGCCACCGCGCAGCATTCGGTCATCCCGTAGGCCTGCGCGAAGTCACATCCGAAGACGTCCATGGCCTTTCTCAGCAGCTCTACCGCCATCGGCGCCGAGCCGTAGACCATCAGATCCAGAGCGGTGAAGTCGAGTTCCGCGACCACCGGATCGGTGATCATCTCCTGGATCATCGCGGGCGCCAGTGTCAGCAACCGGATGCGCAGCTCGGACATCGCCCGCAGTACGCTCGTCCGGTCGTACTCGCGTACGACGCGGATCGAGCAGCCCCCTGCCGTGTACGCGAGCACCTGAAGCGCGGCACCTGCGTGGAACAACGGCATCACGCACAGCGTGCGCTTGCGATTCGCGTCGAGCGCAAGCTGGATCTGCAGAGCATTGATGCACGCAGCGCGGTGGGACACCATGGCACCCTTGGGTTTACCGGTGGTCCCGCTCGTGTACATCTGGTGGTACACCGCGTCCTCCGGGACGTCGCGGTCCACAGCACTCGTCCCGCAGGAGAGCACGTCGCCGGAGAATCCCAACACGGCCTCGCCTCCGCCGCGGAGAATCGACACCGTCGTCTCGGCCGGGACCACATCGGTGAAGGCCTCGGCGTAGTCCTCGTGGACGACAGCGAGCGCACATCCGGCGTCCTCGACGATGTACGTCCATTCGGCCGGCGCCAACCGGAAGTTGAGAGGGACCGGGACGACACCCGCCCGTGAGGCACCGAAGTAGAGCGCGATCATCTCGAGCGAATTGCGGTCGAGGACGGCGAATCGGTCGCCGGGTTCCAGGTTGTCGGCCAGCCAGTTCCCGACCCGATGCGTCCACTGCTGCATCTCCCGCCAGGTCAGGGTCCGGATTCCGTCGTCGACGTAGATCTCGTCCGGGAATCGTCGTGCCCAGTGGTCGAGCAGGTCGTGCACGCGCATGGATGTCATCCTCGAGTGTTGCGGTCGGAAGGTAGCGGGGTGCCGATCGGACCGTCAGCCCGGAAGACCGCCGCGCAGGGCCACGGAGATCTGGTCTCGTACATCGTCATCGGTGAAGCGCACTACTGCCGAGACGATCTCGCCTTCGTTCACACCGGATCGGTAGGTTGCTGCGAGCATCTCGGCCACCTCGCTCCGGCGTCGCCGCAGGGTCGCCGCGTCACCTTCGCTGCCCTCGACGGGATCCAGGCCCAACGCAACGGCGAGTTCCTCGGTGCGGTCGAGGCTGCGCGCGAGCCCGTCCGGATCCCACGCCAGGCGTGCGACGAGATTGTCGAGTGCCTCGACCACACCTGCGAGTTCCAATCGGGCGGTACCACCGGTGACATCCGGTGCGACCCGCTCGACGAGCGTGTCCCTGATCGTGCGCAGCACCTGCTGCGGATCGGTGGAGTAGACGGTCATCTCAATGTCCCCATTCCCCGTCGCGCAGCATCTGCCCGAGCCAGCCGAGGCTGTAGTAGACGCTGTGCGCCATGTTCGCGTACCGCAACTCGTCACGTTCTCCGCGCGAGTAGATGTCGACGGCCTGCAGGCATCCGACGGCGGTCTTCACCAGCGACTGGACCGTCCACCACGTCAGGGTGTCCGGACGTGGACGCCAACCGCCGGCCGCCTCGTATTCGTCGAGGAACGGCTCGATCTCGATGAGCTTGCACAACAACGGGGAACGCCCGCGGGAGGTCCGTTGCGCGAACCACGCGATGTCGGCGGTCGGGTCCGAGAAGTGCGCGGTCTCCCAGTCGAGGACACCGGTGATCGTGTCGTCCTCGACCACGAGATTGCCGATCCGGAAGTCGTTGTGCACAAGCGCCACCCGACCTGAGACCGCATCGCGCCGATGGTCCAGCCATGCGAACGCGAGATCGAGGATCGGGATCGGGATGTCGACGACGTCCCGATAGACCCGGTGCCACTTGTCGTTCTCGTGCTTACCGGTGTCCGCCTGTTCCGGAACCGGACCGAGCGCGGTCAGGTTCAGACCGTGTGGGTCGGCGGCGTGCAGGCGTGCCATGTCCCGGGCGACGTCCAGCCCGAGCCTCCACCGGGTCTCCTTGTCAGGAACGACACGGGAGACTGTGTTCGGCATCGGGATCAGGCCCTCGACCTTCTCCATCGCGAACCATCCGCGGCCGGTCTCGGGCACCGAGTAGGCGATCACCTGCGGAACGCGCATCCCGATGCCGGCTGCGGCCTCGAGAAGCGCGACCTCACGAGCGACGTCGTAATCGCCGACGATGCCGCTGATCGGCTGGCGCTTGACCGCGTAGGTCGCGGTCGAATCGCCGGTGCCCGCCGTCCACGTCGCGGTGACGAGATAGGTCTCCCACGAGTTCCCCTCGCCGCGCAGGTCCACGTCGGTGAGGGTCAGCGAGCCGCCCGCACCGACGGCACGGTCGAGCTCGGCGGTGAGTTCGTCGAGGAATTCGTTACGCATGCCGGTCACCTCGGTATCGATGTCCGTGACGCTCATCAGAACACCGCCGCCGTGGGTCCGCCGCCGTCGACGACGAGACGCTGACCGGTGACGTACCCGGAATCGGGTGACACCAGGAAGGCCACGGCACCGGCGACGTCCTCCGGACGGCACACCCGGCCGAACGGGGACGACGCGTCGAGTTCGGCGATGTCGGTGCCGCGCGACGCGGAGACGAGTCGTCGTCCCATCTCGGTGGCGATGAGGCCGGGCGCGACGATGTTCGCGTGGATGCCGTTCGGACGTTCCTCCTGGGCGAGGGTCCGGACGCAGGTCTCCATGGCCGATTTCGCCATCGTGTACGGCGCCGAGTTCGGTGGCGCGGAGGCGGTGGTGGTGCTCGAGATCATCACGATGTCCCCGCGGCCGCCCGGCTCGGACGCGACCTTCCGCATTCCCGGCAGGACGAGCTGGATCAGGCGGATCGGGCCGAGCGCGTGGACGTTCAGCAGCTGTTCGAACTCCGCGCGGGTGGTGGTGGCCACATCGAATCCCCGGCTGGCCGAACCTGCGTTGTTGACCAGCAGGTCGACCGCGCCCAGGTCGTTACCGATCGATTCGACCATCGCCGCGACGGCGGTTTCGTCGTCGATCGAGGCCCGGTAGGCGCGGGCCGTGCCGCCGGCGGCGACGATCTCACCGACCACTTCGTCGGCGGCATCGGCCTCACGGCGGTAGTTGACGGCGACGGCCGCGCCGTCGCGGGCGAGCCGCAGGGCCACGGACCGTCCGAGGCCTCGCGAGCTCCCGGTGACGAGAGCGACACGTCCTGCGAGCGGCCCGGTCATCGTGCCACCACCCTTCGACCCACCAGATCCTTCATCACTTCGTTCGCTCCTCCGTAGATCCGCTGGATACGCGCGTCACGCCAGATCCGGGCGATCGGGTATTCCTCCATGTAGCCGTAGCCGCCGAACAGTTGCAGGCACCGGTCGACGACGTCCCACTGCAGTTCGGTCGCCTTGTACTTGGCTCCGGCCGCATCGTCCGCGGTCAGTTCGCCCTCGTTCAGCGCGAGCACACACTTGTCGACGTAGTGCTGCATCACCTGGACATCCGTGTGCATCTCGGCGATCGCCATCCGGACGGACTGGAGTTCGGACAGTGGAGCGCCGAACGCGACCCGGTCGCGCACGTGATCGAGGGCCAGGCTCAGTGCGTGCGCGGCCGACGCGACGCCCGAGACGGCGATCGAGAGGCGTTCTCGCGGGAGGTTCGCCACCGCCGAGCCGAATCCGCGTCCCGGTTCGCCGACGATGTTCGAGACCGGGACCCGGCAGTCGGTGAAGACCAGTTCAGCGGTGTCCTGGGCCTTGCGCCCAATCTTGTGCATCGGCCGGCCACGTTCGAAGCCGGGGGTTCCGGCTTCGACGGCGACGAACGACGTCCCGCGGCCGTCGCGTTCGCCGGTGCGCACCAGCACGATCGCCAGGTCGCAGGTCGCCCCGCTCGTGATGAACGTCTTCGTGCCGTTGATGACGAGTTCGTCGCCGTCCCGCCGTGCGGTGGTGCGGATGGATGCCAGGTCGGATCCGGCCCCGGGTTCGGTCATGCCGAGGGCGGTGACGCAGTCGCCGCTGGTGAACTTCGGAAGCCAACGTGCCTTCTGGGCGTCGGTCGTCAGGTCCCTCAGGTACGGCACGATGATGTCGTTCTGCATGCTGAAGGTGTCGCCGGCCATTCCGGACGCGACGACCTCCTCCGTCATGACGGCGTTGTACCGGAAGTCGCTGATGCCCAGACCACCGTATGCGGTGTCGAATTCGAAGCCGAGGAATCCCGACTTCGCGGCCGCGCTGATGAAGGCACGGTCGACCGTCCCGTCACGTTCCCAGTCCTCGACGTAGGGCACTGCCTCACGGTCCAGGAAGGACCGGAAGGCGGACCGGAAGGCCTCGTGCTCGTCGGTGTAGATGTCCCTGCGCACCGGTCAGCCCTCCGTCAGCGACGCCGGGGGCGTGAATCGGGGACCGTACTTGTCGGCCAGTTCCTGCGCGCGCCGCACGAACGCCGCGGTGCCGCCGGGGTAACCCGCGATGAACTGGCTGGTGCCGCCGGTCCACGTGGGGAATCCGATGCCGAGCAAAGATCCGACGTTGGCGTCGGCGGTCGAGCGCAGGACGCCGTCGTCGTGGCAGCGCACCGTCTCGAGGACCTCGGCGAACAGCAGACGGTCCTTCAACTCGTCGAGGTCGGCGCGTTCACCGTTCACCGGGAAGCGCTCGGCGAGACCGGACCACAGCGCGCCGCGCTTGCCGTCCTTGTACTCGTAGAAGCCGGCACCCGCGACACGGCTCGGGCGACCGAGCTCCTCGACCATCGCGGTGAGCACCGCGTCGCCGGGATGCTCGGGCAAGGGTGTGCCCGCGGCCTCGGCGACCTCACGGAACTGGCTGCGGATCTTCAGCGGGAGTGCGGAGGTGACCTCGTCGAGCAGCGCGAGCGTACCGAGCCGGTAGCCCGCCTGCACCGACGCCTGCTCGATCGACTGTGGGTCGATACCCTCACCGACCATCGCGGCGGCCTCCGTGAGGCGCTGCAGGATCACACGGCTGGTGTAGAAGCCCCGACCGTCACCGACGACGATCGGCGTCTTGCCCAGTTGCCGCGCGATGTCGAACGCCTTCGCGAGGGTCGCGTCGCTGGTCTTCTCCCCCACGATGATCTCGAGCAGATCCATCCGCTCGACCGGCGAGAAGAAGTGCAGACCGATGAAGTCCTCGGGGCGGTCCACCCCGGCGGCGAGGTCCGTGATCGGCAGCGTCGAGGTGTTGGAACCGAGCACCGCGTCGGGCGCAACGACGCCCAGCACCTCACCGAAGACGGTCTTCTTGAGCGCCGGATCCTCGAACACGGCCTCGACCACCAGATCGGCACCGACGAGGTCGGCCGCATCGGCGACCGGCGTGATGAGTGCGAGGATCTCGTCGGCCGACTCCTGCGTACGGCGACCGGACTTCACCTGCTTGGCCAGGAAGCGACGCGCGTAGTCCTTGCCCTTTTCGGCGGCGGCGAGATCGACGTCCTTGAGACCCACCTTGATTCCGACGAGCGCACACGACAGTGCGATGCCCGCGCCCATCAGGCCGGCGCCGAGCACTGCCGCGTACGTGGCCTTGTGCGTCGGGTAGCCCTCGGGTCGGCTCGCGCCGGACGCGATGGCCTGCCGGTCGAAGAAGGTGCCCTGGATGATGTTCTTGGAGATCTGCCCGGTGGCGAGGCCGACGAAGTAGCGGGTCTCGATTGCGGACGCGACGTCGAAGCCGACCTGCGTGCTCTCGACCGCGGTGGCGAGGATCGCCTCGCGTGCCGGGTTGGGTGCGCCCTTCGCGGCGGCGCGCACTGCGGCGACACGAGCCGGGACCAGTGCCTCGACGGACGGTGAGTACGCGGTGCCGCCCGGGATGGGTGCCTTGCGATCCCACGGCTGGGTCGCGTCCGGATTCGCGGCGATCCAGGCGCGCGCGGCGGGGACGAGGTCGTCGGCCGAGTCGACGACCTCGTCGATCAGGCCGATCTCGAGCGCCTTGTCTGCGGTGAACGACGCGCCCGTCAGCAGCACCTTGTCGAGGGCGGGGCCGAGGCCGAGCAGCCGTACGGTGCGGACGATGCCTCCGCCGCCGGGCAGCAGTCCGAGGGTGACCTCGGGCAGGCCCACTCGAACGGACTTCGCGCGCACCGCGATCCGATGGTGGCACGCGAGGGCGATCTCGAGTCCGCCGCCGAGGGCAGCACCGGCGATCGCGGCGACGACCGGGACACCCGCGGTCTCGATACGGCGCAGCATGGCCTTCGCGCCGTCTGCGAACGCGGCGAGCTCACCGGCCTGCTCGGGGGTGGCAGCGTAGATGTCGTTGAGGTCGCCGCCCGCGAAGAACGTCTTCTTCGCCGAGGTCACGACGACGCCGGTGACGCCGTCCTTGTTCTCGGCGAGGCGGTCGAGCACCCGGTTCAGCGAGTCGGACCACGCGGCGTTCATCGTGTTGACGGACTGGTTCGGGTCGTCGAAGGTCAGGACGACGATGCCGTCGTCGCCCTGCTCCCACAGGATGGTGCCGATACGTTCCGTGCTGGTGGGTTCTGCAATCTGGGTCATCGTGTGCTCACAGCTTTCTGGAGGTCGCGGAGGAGAAGTATTCGGGCTCAGACGCGTTCGACGATCGTGGCGATACCCATGCCACCGCCGACGCACAGCGTCACGAGCGCACGGCGCTGGTCGCGGCGCTCGAGCTCGTCGATGACGGTCGAGATGAGCATCGCGCCGGTCGCTCCGAGCGGGTGCCCCATCGCGATCGCGCCACCGTTGACGTTGAGCTTCTCGTGCGGGATGTCGAGGTCCTTCATGAAACGCAGCGCGACCGAGCTGAACGCCTCGTTGATCTCGAACAGGTCGATGTCGTCGACGGTCAGCCCCGCGACCGCGAGTGCCTTGCGGGTGGCGGGTGTCGGTCCTGTGAGCATGATGGTCGCGTCCGAGCCGCTGACCGCGCCCGCGACGATCCGGGCCCGCGGGGTCAGGCCGAGGTCCTTGCCGACCTGCTCGTTGCCGAGCGCGACCAGTGCTGCACCGTCGACGATTCCGGACGAGTTTCCCCCGGTGTGCACGTGGTCGATGCGCTCGACCCAGTGGTACTTCTGCAGCGCCACGGCGTCGAAGCCGGCCGCGCCGATGCCGGCGAACGCCGGGGTGAGCCCGGCGAGCGTCTCGACCGTGGTACCGCGGCGCAGGTGCTCGTCGCGGTCGAGGACCGCGATGCCGTTCTTGTCGCGGACGGGGACCACCGAGCGGTCGAACCGGCCCTCGTCCCATGCCTGTGCGGCGCGGCGCTGCGATTCGGCGGCGAAGCTGTCGACGTCCTCACGGGTGAAGCCCTCGAGTGTCGCGATCAGGTCGGCGCCGATGCCCTGCGGGACGAAACCGGTCGTGAAGTTGGTCTCCGGGTCGTTGGCCCATGCGCCGCCGTCGCTGCCCATCGGCACGCGCGACATCGACTCGACGCCACCGGCGAGCATGAGCGACTCCCAACCCGATGCGACCTTCTGCGATGCGGTGTTGACCGCCTCGAGGCCGGATGCGCAGAAGCGGTTCATCTGCACGCCGGCGACGGTTTCGGGTAGGCCGGCATTGACCGCGGCGATGCGCGCGATGTCGGCGCCCTGGTCACGCAGCGGGCTCACGACGCCGAGCACGATGTCGTCGATGCGGGCGGGATCGAGCGACGGATTGCGCTCCTGGATCGCTTCGATCAGTCCGGTGATCAGGGACATCGGCTTGACGCCGTTGAGCGCGCCGTTGCGGCCCTTTCCGCGGGGGGTCCGGATCGCGTCGTACACGAAAACGTCGTGGGGCATGGAACTTCCTGTTCTGGGTGAGGTGGTTCAGCGAGATGCGGCAGCGGGCTCGGTCCAGTACACGGCGCGCAGACCCTTCTTGTAGAGCTTGCCCGTGGGCAGCCGCGGCATCTCGTCGATGAAGTCGAACGACTTGGGGCACTTGAACTTCGCGAGCTCGGAGCGGCAGAAGTCCGAAAGCTCGGACGCCAGTTCCGGGCCTGCGGCCGTCGGGTCCGCGGGCTGGATCACGGCTTTCACTGCTTCCCCGAAGTCGTCGTCGGGGACGCCGAAGACCGCGGCGTCGAGAACTTTCGGGTGGGTGACGAGCAGATTCTCGATCTCCTGCGGGTAGATGTTCACTCCACCGGAAATGATGACGAAGGCCTGGCGATCGGTGAGATACAGGAAACCGTCCTCGTCGAGGAAACCGATGTCGCCGATCTTCGACATCGTTCCGTCGGCACTGCGCGCGTCGGCGGTCTTCTCCGGGTCGTTGAAGTATTCGAAGGTGCTTCCCGTCCCCCGGAACCAGATGGTTCCCGGGACACCGGGCGGACATTCGTTGCCGTCGTCGTCGAGGATCACCGGTTCACCCATGTAGGGCCGGCCGACGGTTCCCTTGTGCTCGAGCCATTCTTGCGGGGTGCATCCGCACATGCCGTTCGCCTCGGTGCCGCCGTAGTACTCGTAGATGACGGGACCGAACCAGTCGAGCATCGCCTCCTTGACGGCGACCGGACACGGTGCCGCACCGTGCACGACGACCTCGAGCGAGGAGACGTCGTGGTTCCGCTCCTCCTCGGGGAGTTTGAGCATGCGCGAGAACATGGTGGGAACGACCATCGAGTGGGTGATGCGGTACTTCTCGACCAGCGCGAGATACTCGCGGGCGTCGAACTTCTCCATCACCACGATCGTCGCGCCGAGGCGGATTCCGATCGCCACCGAGGACTGCGGTCCGGAGTGGTAGAGAGGCGCTGGCGACAGGAATCGCATCCCTTCACGGAGGTGGAAGAGTCTGCGTCCGAAATCCTCGATGTCGAGGATCTGTCCCGGGTGCGCGTCGGGAAGGGATCGCTTGATCGCCTTCGGTCGTCCGGTGGTGCCGGACGAGTAGAACATCGGCGTGCCGAGTCGTTCGTTCTCCACGGGGGTGCCGTCGAATTCCGACACGGCATCGGCGTAGGACTCGAAGGGCGGCGGGACCGGCGACACGGCGTCCGCATCGACCAGCAGCCAGCTGCGCACGTTCGGACACAGGCCCGGAAGTTTCTGCGCTACCTCGAATTTCGCTGCGGTAGTGATCACCAACTGGGATCGAGAGTCTCCGATGATGTACGCGGCCTCGGCTGCGGAGAGGAAGGAGTTCACCGGGGTGTAGAACAGCCCGGTGCGTTCGGCCGCCGACATGGCGACGATCATGTCGGGATGGTTCTCCATGAACAGGGCGATGTGGTCGCCCGGCGCCAGTCCCTGCGCCCGGAACAACGCGGCGAGCCGGTTGGCCCGGGTGTCGAGATCCGCGTAGGTGACGATCTCGCCGCTGGAGGCCATGATGATCGCCGGGCGGTCGGGGTGCTCGACAGCGTGACGTCCTGGGTACATGACAGTGCTCCTCGATGACGATCCGGTACGGGCGGCTGCCGCGCCTACGGCCTGATCGGACGCAGGAACTCGGCGACCGCCCAGCCCCCATGACCCTCGGCGAGATCGACGGTCATCTGGGCCATCCGGACGGCACGGTCCTCGGTGCGCTGCGTGACCGGCACGAAGTGCCGGATCGATCCGTCGACGACGATCGTCGGCAGCCCCACTGCGGTGATGATCCCGACATGCCTTCCGTTGTAGGTGGATTCACCCGCGTAGTCGGTCAGGACCTTGTAGTCGGTGATCGGATGGGCGACATGGTCGGTGGTCATCACAGCACCCGCACTGACACGCACGCCCGAAGGCTCGTATTCACCGTACGCGCTGAAGGCAGTACCGTCGGCGAGCCATCCGGCGAGCCATTCACCCGTGTACGAGGCCCACTCCCGAGGTCCCCACGAGTGATCCCGGAATGACGTGACCTTGTCGAGCACCCAGGTTCGACTGCCCACCCGGATGGTTCCGGACAGGTGCCCGAACTGCTCGTAGTGATCACTGGCGATCGTCGAACTGCCCGGCGTGCAGTCGCCGTCGCCGTCGCCGTTGATGACGAACATGGGGCTCGTCGCCTCGTAGGTGAGCGAGATCTCGCACTCCTCCGACGGGGCGTTCTTCAGGGCGAGACGGCCCTGCTCGGCCATCATCGACGGATGGGCGACACGTGCGACGGTATTGCGGTAGGTGATCTCCGCCGTTCGCGTCGGCTCCTTGATCACGATCTCGAGTCCCTGGCCGGCGAATTCGTCGTTGGTCTCACAAGGCCGCCGGCCGGCCCGGAAGGCGATGGCTCCGCCGGGCAGGGTCAATTGCACCGAGGTCTCGCTGTACCCGAGGTTCGGCCTGTTGCCGATTCGGACCAGCCCACCGAGTTGCGAGACCGGGTCGACGAAGTTGAAATAGACGCTCTCGTTGAAATTGTGGATGCCGGCGAAGTCGTGAGTCCCCTCCGCGTCGGCCCCGTACTTGCATACGGTGAACGGGTCGGTGGTCATGGCACTCCTGGGTGATCCGTAGGGGTCAGAATCGTTCGGCGGGGGTGGGGTCGAGCGGCGGGAAGACCGCCGGCCGGCGTTCGAGGAACGACTGGATTCCTTCACGGGCGTCGGCGGAGTCGACTCTGCCGGCGTACGTGCGCGATTCGTCTGCTGCGGCCCGACCCGGATGCGAGTGCGACCACGCCGAGGCGAGAAGGCACTTGGACAACGCGACCGATGTCGGGGACGTGTCGCGCACGAACTGCTCTGCGTAGGAACGAGCTTCGGTCATCACCCGGTCGGCTGGAACCACCCGGGTGAGGAATCCGGCCTCGTACGCCTCCGCCGCGTCGAACACCCGACCGGACAGGATCCAGTCGGTGGCCCGTCCGATCCCGACGAGCCGGGGCAGGAACCACGAGGAGGCGCCCTCGGGAACCACGCCCCGGCGGGTGAAGACGAATCCGAACCGTGCTTCTTCACTTGCGATTCGAATGTCCATTGCCGCGGCGATGGTCGCACCTCCGCCGATCGCGTGGCCGTTGATCGCAGCGATCACCGGCTTCTGCATCTCGAAGATCCGCTCGCTGATCCGTCCGGCCGGCTCGCGGTAACCGGTGGGCGTGTGCCCGTCGACGTCCTCGACGAGGGCGCGCGTCAGGGTCTCGGGACCGTCGAGCGCGGCGCCGACCGAGAATGCCTCACCGGCACCGGTGACGATCACGGCGCGCACGTCGGGGTCGCGGTCGGCGCGATCGAGCGCGCGTAGCACGTCGACGAGCATGCGCACCCGCATCCCGTTGCGCCGTTCGGGTGCGTCCAGAGTCACCACCGCGACACCGCCCGAGACCTCGTAGGTCACGTCCTCGTAGTCGTCCACGGCGTGCTCCTGCATGCTAGGGGCCTCGGTCACAGCCCGCCGCCACACACGAGGACCTGGCCCGTGATGTAGCTCGATTCGGGGCTGCACAGCAGGTAGACGGCGCCGGCAGCTTCTTCGACGGTGCCGGCCCGGCCGAGCGCGATCTGCTTCGTCGCAGCCTCCATGACCGCGGGATCCACGCCGACCTTGATCTCCCGGCCCTCGACGTCGATCGTCTTCGACTCGGTGGTCACCGAAGTGAGTCGGGTGTTGATCACGCCGTAGGCGACCGCGTTGGAGGTGACGTTGTAGCGGCCCCATTCCTTGGCGATCGTCTTCGTCAGGCCGACCATGCCCGCCTTGGCGGAGGAGTAGTTGGCCTGGCCGGGATTACCGAGCAGCCCCGAGGTGGACGAGATGTTCACGACCTTGCGGCACGGAACGAAGCCTTCCTCGCGCTCGCGCTTGACGGCGGCGCTGATGACGGGCTGGGCGGCGCGCAGGATGCGGAACGGTGCCGTGAGGTGTACGTCGATGATGTCCGCCCACTGCTGGTCGGTCATCTTCTGGATCACGTTGTCCCAGGTGTACCCCGCGTTGTTGACGATGATGTCGATCCCACCGAAGTTGTCCACCGCAGTGGCGACGAAGCGGTCGGCGAACTCGGCGTCGGTGACGCTGCCGATGCACGCGACGGCCTGACCGCCGAGCGCCTCGATCTCTGCGACCACTTCCTTCGCCGGCTCGGCGTCGAGATCGTTGATCACCACCCGCGCCCCTTCGGACGCAAGCTTCACGGCGACGGCTCGACCGATACCGCGGCCCGAGCCGGAGACCAGCGCCACCTTGTCCTGAAGTTTCTGGCCGCTCACGTGTTCCTCCTGAGTGTTCGCGTCGAGCGCTCGACCTCCGGATACCGCGAGGTCGTCGCATTGAAGATCATGTGACTCCAGTCACTGGCGTGAATACTAACTTCAGCCTGTGTGTGGAGTCAATGGCAATTTTTACTGGCTTTATCCTCTTCTTGTTAATCGCGAGTATGTATGGTCTGCTCAAGTCTGAACTTCACAAGCCCACTTCGACCGAAAGGCGGACCCATGCGCAATGTCTGCATCAGCGGCGTCGGAATGATGCCGTTCACCAAACCCGGCAAAAGCGAAACCTACGACCGGATGGGAGCTGCGGCGGCGACCGCGGCACTGAAGGACGCCGGTCTCGAATACACCGATGTCCAACAGGCTTTCGTCGGGTACGTCTACGGCGACTCGACGTCGGGACAGAACGCCCTCTACGAGATCGGGATGACAGGCATCCCGATCGTCAACGTCAACAACAACTGCTCGACCGGATCGAGTGCACTCTGGCTCGCCCGCCAGGCCGTGGCCTCCGGAACCGCCGAATGCGTCCTCGCGCTCGGCTTCGAACAGATGCAACCGGGCGCACTCGCCAACGCGTACGGTGATCGCCCCAGCCCGACAGCGCGCGGCGAGAACATCGCCGTGTCGATGCCCGGAGGCGACGAGGTAGCGCCGATGGCCGCGAAGATGTTCGGCGGCGCAGGTGTCGCTTATATGGCCCGCTACGGGGTGTCGTCCGACATCTTCGGCCGCGTTTCGGTCAAGGCACGTTCGCACGCAGCGCGAAACCCGCTCGCGGTCTTCCGCGATCCGATCGACCTCGCCACCGTGATGTCCTCCAAGCAGATCTGGGGACCGCTCACTCTCCTGATGTGCTGCCCGCCCACCAACGGCGCCGCGGCAGCCATCGTGTGCAGCGAGGAGTTCGCTCGCGCACACGGACTGGATGCGAGCATCCGCATACGCGCCCAGTCGATGGTCACCGACCTCCCCGGCACCTTCGACACCACCGACATGATGCGCGTTGCCGGCTACGACATGACCGCCAAGGCCGCAGCAGAGGTCTACGAGCAGTCGGGCATCGACCCGCTGGACATCCCCGTCGTCGAACTGCACGACTGCTTCAGCACCAACGAGGTGATCACCTACGAGGGCCTCGGCCTGACTCCGGAAGGTACCGCCGAGAAGTTCATCCTCGACGGCGACAACACCTACGGTGGCCGCGTGGTCACCAACCCGTCGGGAGGCCTGCTGTCCAAGGGCCACCCCCTCGGCGCGACCGGTCTGGCCCAGTGCGCCGAACTGGTCTGGCAGCTCCGCGGGCAGGCAGGGGAACGCCAGGTCGACGGTGCCCGGATCGCACTGCAGCACAATCTGGGTCTCGGTGGCGCGTGCGTCGTCACCCTGTACGAGAAGGTGGCCTGATGTCTCTTGATCACGCAATCCTCGAGGTCGCGGTTCCCCCGACCATCGCCGATGTCGAACGCGGCCGGATCCGGCAGTTCGCCATCGCGATCGGCGAAGAGAATCCGATCTACCGCGACCGTGAGGCCGCGATCGTCGCGGGGCATCCGGACGTCCTCGCTCCCCCCACCTTCCTGTTCGGCCTCGAACTCGAGAACTCGAACGTCTTCGCCGACCTGGCGGCTCACGGAGTGGATCTCGGCAACGTCCTCCACGGCGAACAGCGGTTCCGTTACTTCGCCGATGTTCACGCCGGCGACCGCGTCACCTTCGAATCCGAATATGTCGACGCATACACCAAGGCAGGCGGCGCGCTCGACTTCCTCGTACGTCGCAGCACCGTGACCCGCGACGGAGCCGTCGTAGCAGAACTCGAGAGCGTCAGCGTCATCAAGAATCCCGGGGGTAAGAAATGACCTCGCCCACACCCACCGCAACCGACGTCGTGGCCGAACTGCGGCCCGGCGCCGTGACCCGCACGACGCTGGCACTGTTCGCCGGCGCGTCCGGCGACCACAATCCGATCCACATCGACATCGATTCCGCGCGCGCGTCCGGCATGGACGACGTCTTCGCACACGGAATGCTGTCGATGGCCTATCTGGGGCGCCTGCTCACCGACCGGTTCCCTCAGAGCAGCATCCGCGAACTGTCGACGCGGTTCACCGCGATCACACCCGTGCTCGCCGAACCCACCCTGACCGCCACGATCAAGGAAATCGTGACCGTCGACGGCGAACGACGTGCCGTGCTGGACCTCGACGCTGTTCTGGCGGACGGGACCAGGACGCTGGCCGGGACCGCAGTCGTGGCGTGGCCGGAGTCCGACGCCGGGGATGCGAAACTGGTCCCATGATCGAGCCCACAGGAGACAACTGAGATGGCACGTTCGACGACGTCCCGTGCCGCAACCGCCCCCGCTTCCGCCCGGAGCGGTCATCGAGTCGAGCAGATCGTCCGAGCCGCGACCCACCTGTTCCAGGATCTCGGGTACCAAAACGTGAGCATCGACCAGATCGGCGCGGCGGTAGGTCTGACCGGACCCGCGGTCTACCGGCATTTCAAAGGCAAGCACGACATCCTCGTGCAGGCGTTGATGGCCCAGGTAACGCTCGTCGAACAACTCGCAGATCGTGCCGACGACGAGGGCGCGACACCTCTCGAGCAGCTCGACCTGTTTCTCGACGGTTTGAGTGATCTGACGGCAAATGGTGACGAGGCCACTCTGTGGCGGCGGGAACAACGGCACCTCCAGGAGGACGAACGTCGAGTCTTCCGGAACTACTTCTCCGTCAATCGCGACCGTATCGCCGCGAGGATCACTGCCGCTCATCCCGAGATCACCGCGCACCGCGCCGAACTGCTGGGCTTCGCGGTCCTCACGATGTACTCGAACACGACGACCATCCGGGGCACGCTCACGCCCGAGCGGTTGATCGAGATCCAATTGGCGATCGCGCGGGCGATCATCGCCTGCGAACTACCCGAGGCAGGGCCGGATTCCGCACCTGCACCGAGCCCGGTCCCCCGTCGGCCGGCGGGACGCCGCGAGCGGATCCTCGAGGCCTCCTCACAACTGTTCGTCGAGCGCGGTTTCTACGACGTACGCATCGACGACATCGCGAAGGCGTCGGAGATGTCCGTGGCGACGCTGTATCAGCACGTCACCGGGAAGACACAGGTACTGCGTGCGATCCTGGAGCGCGGCGCGGAGGGACTGTTGTACGTGACAGCCGACGCCCTCGCCCAGGCGACCTCGTCGCAGCAGGTGCTCGACTCGTTGATCGGCACGTACATCCGGCAGGCGTTGGGTGTGCACGGCCGGATCATGCACATCCTCACCACCGACCTGCTGTATCTCTCCGAAGAGGAACAGGCCGCACTACGGGAGACCCAGCGCGAATACGTCGCCGAATGGATCGAAACCATCTGCGCCATTGCAGAGAACCTGTCGGCGGCGGATGCACGGGCCCTCGCCCAGGCCGTCATCGGCGTGATCACCGACGTCTCGCAGAACGCCGAGCTCCGTGAGCGCCCCGGCATCACCGAGGAACTGTCCGCTCTGGCACACGCCATGATCCTCCCGGCCGGCCTCGTGTCCTCATGACCACCACATTCCATCTCCCTCCAGGAAGGGAACGAAGAATATGTCCCCGAACGATGCACGCTGTGCGGTCGTCGTAGGTGGCGCCTCGGGTATCGGTGCCGCGATAGCCCGGGCACTGGCCGGCGACGGCGCCACTGTGACCGTGGCCGACCGCAACCTCACGGCGGCGAAGGAACTCGCAGCCGAACTCGGCGAACCCCACGACGCCGTCGAAGTGAACGTGACGGACGAGAATTCGGTCCAGGAGTTGTTCGAATCCGTCCGCACACGACGCGGCCGACTCGACATCGCAGTGAACAGCGCCGGACTCAGTGTCGCCGGTTCGATCACCGACCTGCCCGCCGACAAGTTCCGTCTCGTCGTCGATGTCTGCCTCACCGGCGCCTTCCTGGTGGTCAAGCATGCGGCCCGCGCAATGGACGACGGCGGAGTGATCATCTCCATCTCGTCGTTGAACGCGCGGCAACCCGGCACCGGAATGAGTGCCTACTGCTCCGCCAAGGCCGGACTGGCGATGCTGACGCAAGTCGCCGCCCTGGAACTGGCGCCACGGGGCATCCGGGTCAACGCCATCGCCCCCGGAATCGTCATGACCCCGTTGACCACACCGTCGATGGCCGTGCCGGGTCTTCAGGACGACTACCTGGCCAACACACCGCTCGGCCGCTCGGGTACGCCCGAGGAGATCGCCGACGCTGCCGTCTACATGACTCACGCGTCCTGGCTCACGGGTGAGAGTCTCGACATCAACGGCGGTGCACATCTGGTGAAGTATCCGGATCTGCTGGCCCACTTTCGCCGGGCCACCGCCTGACCCCACACCGACCAGCACGTCGACCCGTCGTGCGCGACATTCGACTCTCTCGCGGCTCCGCGGGGGACGCCGACGTCGTGCACGGCGGACGTGTTCTCGGCCCGGGAAAACCCGGCGCATCCTCAGAGTTACCACTAACGTCAAACGCTCACCGACGCTCTCGACCTTCCGCGCAGAAGCGTTCGATTCAACTGATCTTCGATACCGCCCAGAGCAATCCGATCCGTAACATGTTGTCTTTCAATCGATTTCAATATCTCTGTTGATTGCACGCACCCACACACGAATCCCCTCCTCGAGAAATGTTCGAACTTCGCATTGACGATCGATCGATGGAATGCCACGATATGAACGTTCACTGATTATGTGCCCCCCGTCACATTCCACGGGTCGCCCTTCCGAATCGGTCGAACCGCAGCAGCACACGTTCATCGCTGTACGGATCCCGGACCGGAGGTCACGGCACACTCCCGCCGCTACCGAAGGACATCAGATGACAACCACACCTGCAGACGACGTGATCGGCAACGACACCGCGGGAAGCACGGAGCTCCCCCGCTTCCCGTTCGGTCGCACCTGTCCGTTCGCGCCCCACGACAAGTACGAATCGTTCAGCGACGACAACCTGCAGAAGGTCGATTTCAAGGGGACCCCCGGATGGCTGATCACCGGGTACAACAACGTGCGCTCGGTGCTCGCCGATCCTCGGATGAGCGTGCGCGGCATCGACGACTCCTCCCGCGGTGATGCCGGCGAGGAAGCGGTTCCCGGCTTCTTCGTGGCCATGGATCCGCCGCAGCACGACGATCTGCGCAGGATCCTGGCGAAGGAGTTCACGCCCCGCCGCATGGCGGCGATGCGACCGAACATCGAACGGATCGCGAACGAGCTCGTCGACGCGATGCTGAAGTCCGACGAACCGGTCGACTTCGTCGATGCTGTTGCGCTGCCACTCCCCTCGCTGGTCATCTGTGAACTGCTCGGCGTCCCGTACGACAAGCACGACTTCTTCCAGGAACGCACTCGTGCGGTCCTCGCCGCCGACAGCACTCCCGAGCAGATCGCCGCTGCGATCGGCGATGTGATGACCTACCTGGCCGAACTGGTCACAATCAAACAGCAGACCCCCGGCGACGACCTGGTCAGCCTCCTGGTCAAGCACATCGAGTCCGGCGATCTCAGCATCGTCGACGTGGCAGGCATGTCGACCTTCCTGCTCATGGCCGGCCACGAAACCACCGGCAACATGCTCGGTCTGGGACTGTTCGCGCTGCTCGAGCACCCCGATCAGCTGGCCGAACTCCGCGAGGACCCGGAGCTCATGCCCCAGGCCGTCGAGGAACTGCTCCGTCACCTCGACATCATCGGAAGCCTTCCCCGCACCGCGACCGAGGACATGGAGGTTGCCGGACAGCAGATCGCCAAGGGCGAACTGCTGATGTTCTCGACGGAGGCAGGCAACCGCGACCCGTCGGTCTTCGACGAGCCCGATCGCCTCGACTTCCATCGGGATGCCAGCCGGCATCTGACCTTCGGCCACGGAATCCACACGTGCCTGGGCGCTCCGCTTGCACGCCTCGAGTTGCAGGTGGTGTTCTCCATCGTGCTCGAGCGCATTCCGGGCCTGCGTCTCGCAGTGCCCGCGGCGGACATCGGGCTCAAGAACGACGCCCGCATCTTCGGTGTCCACGAACTCCCGATCACGTGGGACCGAGCCTGACGACCCATTTCGGACTCTACGGAGAGGAGGAGGCCGGGTGAGCACCCGCGCTTCGTACGACGACGAGATCGATGTCGTCGTGGAGAAGGTCGACACTGTGGCCACCGGAGTCAAGGCACTCGTCCTGCGGCCGGTAACAGGCACGAGCCTTCCCACCTGGACACCCGGGGCACACATCGACGTCCTTCTTCCGTCGGGACCGGTTCGCCAGTACTCGTTGTGCGGCGACCCATCGGATTCCGACGCATGGCGGATTGCCGTCCTCCGGGAACCACCGGCGAAGGGACGCGGCGGATCCGAGTACATCCACACTTCCGTTCACGCAGGAACGAAGCTCCGGGTCGGATTACCCCGCAACAACTTTCCGTTCGTCGAGTCGAGCCGGTACCTGTTCGTCGCCGGGGGAATCGGGATCACCCCCATCCTCCCGATGATCGCGCGGGCCCAGGATCTCGGTGCGGACTGGCATCTGGTCTACGGAGGCCGGACCGCCGAATCGATGGCCTTCCGCGACGAACTGTCCCGATACGGAGATCGGGTCGAGATCCTTCCCGAGGACAACCACGGTCCGATCGATCTGGACAGAGTGCTCCGTGAGCCCCGGAACGACACCGCCGTGTACTGCTGCGGCCCGTCCGGCCTGCTCGAGGCAATCGAGCATCGATTCGCATCGTGGCCCGAAGGTGCTTTGCACACCGAGCGTTTCATTCCGGCAGTGGCGCCGGAGGCCTCCGGAGACACCGCCTTCGAGGTTGTGCTGGCCAAGCAGAACCGCAGTTTCGTAGTCCCCACCGGCGAGACGATCCTTCACACCCTCGAATCGAACGGAATCGACGTCCTGTCGTCCTGCCAGCAGGGGATGTGCGGACGATGCGAGCAGACGGTCCTGGAGGGGATCCCCGACCATCGGGACGAGATCCTCACTCCGGAAGAACAAGCCGCGGGCGAATACATCCTGATCTGTGTATCCCGGTGTCGAGGCGATCGCCTGGTACTGGACCTGTAAGTCCACCAAAATTTCGACAAGGAGTGAAGAAATGGGCCGTGTAGAGGGCAAGATTGCCATCGTCACCGGTGCGACGAGCGTTGAACCGGGAGGTCTCAACATCGGTGGCGCCACCGCTACCGAGCTGGCAGCCGAAGGTGCACGAGTCGTTCTCGCCGACATCAACATCGAAGGCGCTGAGCGTCTTGCGGCGATTCTCAACGAACGTCACGGCGACAAGACCGCTCTGGCGGTCGAAATCGACCTACGGCACGAAGACCAGATTCAGAAGCTCGTGCAGCGGACCGTCGACTACTTCGGTGCTCCCGACATCGTCATCAACAACGCCGGCATCTTCCCCGGCGACGACGGTGATGTCGCCAACATGGCAGTCGAAGTATGGGACAACGTCATGGCCGTCAATGTCCGCGCGGCCATGCTGCTCACCAAGCACACGTTGCCATATCTTCGCAAGAACGGTGGGGCCATCGTCAACACCTCGTCCACCCACGCGTTCGCCGGCGACACCAGCCTCACCGGCTACGGCGCCACCAAGGCAGCCCTCATCGCCCTGACCAAGTTCACCGCGACGCAGTACGGCAAGGAAGGAGTGCGTTGCAACGCCATCTGCCCGGGCACCACCACCACTCCTCCCGCGCAGGCGTTGCCCGAGGCAATCAAGGACATCTACGTGGGGCACACAATGCGTCCGAGCCTGAACGGACCGACAGAACTGGGCAAAGCATTCCTGTTCCTCGCGTCGGACGACTCCCGAGGCATCAACGGTGAGGTCATCCGGGTGGACGGTGGACTGCTCGCTCACCAGCCGTTCGTTCCGGATATGCACCGGCTGGGCATGGTCACGGCGCCTGCCTGATCGCCGCTGCCACGGGAATCACCGGCTTCGACGCCGGTCTCGATACACGGAGGATCTGCTCGGCATCCGCGACGAGCCCTTGCGGATTCGGATCCGCAAGGGCGATTCCTCCGGCCGGCGCTCAGCGGCCGAAGGTAGCGACGGCTGCGAAACCGTCGCCGAGGAACTGGCGCGGTTGTGAGCGGAGACCCGGCTGCGCAGCGCGGAGACGACGTGCGCTGTGTGGACGGGTGATCTTCCACAGTGATCGGTGGCGCACGAGTACGAGGATCGGTCCCCGGAGTCGTCGGCGTCGCCGCCCGGTCCGCGACGCCGACGGCACCGTGGTGGCCGCGATCAGCGTCACCGGTCCGTCTTACCGCTTCCGCCCGAGGCCCACGCCGTGGCCGTGCGCGCGGCAGCCGACGGCATCGGCCTCACCCTCGCCCGCCGGACACGGTTGCTCACCGCCGACCGGCCGTGACCGCCGGCTGACATTCCTTGCGGCGTCGCGCGACGGTGGCACGGCGCACGGTTCTCGATCCGGCGGAGGGTCCTGGCGGGCGGAGGGTCCTGGCGGGCGGAGGGTCCTGGCGGGCAGAGGGCCTTGTCGGGCAGAGGGCCTTGTCGGGCAGCGGGCGGTCCGTGACGATGCTCGCCGGTCAGGCACTCTGCCCGCAGGGCGGGCGACTCACGGCCGGACGAGGATTTTGACGTTCTCCTCCTTGTTGGAGATCAGTTCCTCGAACCCGTGGGCGACGATGTCGTCGAGGTCGATGCGGCCGGTGATGAACTGGTAGGGGTCGACCTTGCCGGAGGCGATCATCTCGATCGTCGCGGGATGGTCGTTCGCGTAGGCCAGGCTGCCGAGCAGGTTGACCTCGCGGAAGACCAGGTCGTTCATCGCGACGGACGCCTCGTGGCCCCAGATCGCGACGTTGACGCACGTGCCGCCCGCCCGGGTGGACAGGATCGCGGACTTCAGCACCGCGTCGATGCCGGCGCATTCGAAGGAGACGTCGGCGCCGCGGCCGCCGGTCAGCTCGAGGACCTGCTCGGTGACGTCGCCGTCACGCGGGTCGATGATGTGGTCGGCACCGGCCGGTTCGGCCTTCTTCTTCCGCACGTCGGCGGGTTCGACGACGATGATCTGGTCGACCCCGGCGGCGCGCAGCGCCGACGTGGTGACGAGGCCGATCGGCCCGGCACCGAACACGAGCGCCGAGTGGCTCGGTCGCGCTCCGGACAGGCGCACCGCGTGATACGCCACGGCGAGGGGCTCGACGAGGGCGCCGACGTCGGTGCCGAGTTCGCCGAGCGGGTGGATCCAGCGCCGCTCGGCCACGACGAACTGGGAGAACCCGCCCCCGTAGCCCGACAGGCCCACGAATCCCAATGTGCCGCAGACGTTGTAGCGTCCGTTGCGGCAGGCGTCGCAGCGTCCGCAGATGATGTACGGCTCGACCGCGACCCGGTCGCCGACGCGCAGATCGTCGACGCCGTCCCCGACTTCCGCGACGACGCCGGCGAACTCGTGTCCGAGGGTGATCGGCACGGTCTCACCGGTGATGGGGTGCGGTGCGTCGGCGGGCGGGGCGAAGATCGGGCCCTCGAGGTACTCGTGCAGGTCGGTGCCGCAGATGCCGCACCACTCCACCTCCACCTTGACGGTGCCGGGGCGGGTGGCCGGTTCGGGAATGTCCTCGACCCGGATGTCCCCGGGGCCGTGGAAGCGGGCTGCCTTCATGCGTCGATCTCCTCGCTGTACGGGCGTCGGATCATGGTCGGCCGAGTCCGACGCGGGATCATCCGGGTGCGCCGCTGCCGAGGTCGGCGCGTGATCCAGCACACAGCCGGCACGGCGCCACGGCAAACGTTGCAGTGCGTTGCGCGTACCGCCGGGTGTGGTGCCGGACACACCCGAGGGCATATGCTCGCGGCAACTCGACCGACGAGAGACGGAGACCGTGGGCAACTTCAGCGCCATCGAACCGGGCACCGACCTGCACCGATACGCGCGTGAGCTGGCGCGCATGCACGATGCGGTCATCGGCGGCGGCCGGTCGCCGCTGCGGCCGCGGTCGGTGGTGGCCCGGTCCTGGTCCCGGGTGCTCGTCGCGGGGCTGGCTCCGGACGGCAGCAACGCCCGCGCCCTGCTGCCGCTCGCCGAGGTCGAACGGCGCCGGCGGAACTCCCCGCTGTCGGGGGTGATCGGCGACCTCGAGCAGGTGGTGTGCTCCGTGGCCGAGGCGTCGCACATGTTGATGGTCGTGACCGACGCGGACGGGATCGTGCTGTGGCGGGCCGGGTCGGCCAAGGTGCGCAGCCGCGCCGACAGCCTCGGATTCAGCGAGGGCGCCCGGTGGACGGAGGCGACCGTGGGGACCAATGCGATCGGGACGGCCCTCGCCGAGGCCGCCCCGGTACAGCTGTTCTCCGCCGAGCACTTCGAGCAGTCCCAGCACCCCTGGTACTGCACCGCGGCACCGATCCACGATCCGCGCACCGGGGAACTGCTCGGCGTGGTCGACGTGAGCGGCCCCGCCCTGACCATCCATCCCACCATCAGCGCGCTCGTCGAGACGGCGGTGCGGCTCGCCGAGGCGCAGCTGTGGCGGTTGCACGAGAACCGGCTCGAACGGCTGCGCACGGCCGCGGCGCCGGTGCTCGCCTCGATGAGCGGGCCGCTGCTGCTCGTCGACGAGCACGGGTGGGTGGCGCACGCGTCGGGCGTTGCGGCCACCAAGCGCGTGGCGGCGCCGACGTCCGAGCGGACCTTGAGCGTGCCCGGCCTGGGCCTGTGCGTGCCGGAGCAGCTCGCGCACGGCTGGCTGATCCGGCCAGCGGGTGGCCCGGCGCGGATGGCGATCGAACTGGACCTGTCCGGCACGCCGACGGTCGTCGTCAGCGGCGCCGACTCGGCGTGGCGCAGCCCGCTGTCCGCCCGGCACGCCGAGATCCTGCTCCTGCTGCACCTGCGGGGGCCGCAGGGAATGACGGTGACCGAGGTGAGCAACGGCATCTACGGCGACCCGGACCACGCCGTCGCGGTGCGGGCGGAGGTGTCCCGGCTGCGCCGCGTCCTCGGCTCCGTCGTCGAGAGCCGGCCCTACCGGCTCGCCGACTCGGTCGACATGACGCTCACCCTCGGAACGGCCGAACGCCTCGCGGACTGCGCGTTCGTCCGGCACGCGACCAGCCCGGCCGTCCGCGCGCTCGCGGACGGCCGGTGAGAGCTCAGGCCCGGTAGGCGTCCGTCCCGGCCCGGCTGAGCACCAGGCGCGGCAGCACCGCACGGGAGGACAGCCGCAGCACCGCGTCGACGAGTTCGACGACGTCGTTCACCTCGAGCATCTCCTCGGCGGGGATGTGGTCCTTGATCCAGTCGGACATGTCGGTGTCGACGTAGGCGGGTGCGATCGCGGACGCGCTGACACCGTTGCCGGACTCCTCGGCGTTGAGCGTCTCGACCAGAGAGATCAGCGCCGCCTTCGTCGCACCGTACACGGCCAGGCCGGCCTCGGCGTAGACGCCGGTGATCGACGACAGCGCAACCACTTTCGCACCGCGGCCTGGGGCGGCGGTCGCGGCCTTGCGCAGCAGCGGCAACGATGCCTGGATCAGGGCGAAGGGGGTCTCGAAGTTGACGGACACCGTCTTGCCGAAGCGCCGCATCGGGAACTCGGCGATGGTGCCGGCGGTGCCGACGCCGGCGTTGAGCACGAGCGCCCGCATGCTGCCGAACGTCTCCTCGTGCGCCGCGACGACGCGTGCCGCGGTGTCCGGGTCGCCGAGGTCGGCGGCGACGACCCGGACCTCGGGCGCACCGGCGTCGCGCAGGCCGGCGGCCACCGCGTCGAGCCGCGCCTCGTCGCGCGCGGTGAGGGTCAGACCGTAGCCCTGCTCCGCGAGGCGGGTGGCGACACCGAGCCCGATGCCGCGGGATGCGCCGGTGACCAGGGCGCTGGGGTTCACGAGATCGGTTGTCACGCTGCGCCTCCCCGCAGTGCCTCCAGGCCGGCGGCCGCGAAGACCGGTACGGCCTCCCCTGCCCGGTCGAAGCCGTCGCCGACGGTCGCCCCCACGCGCCAGCGGTGGTTGATGCCCTCGGCGATGACGGCGAGCTTGAAGTTCGCCAGGCCCATGTAGAAGTTCCAGTGGGCGAGTTCGCGGCCCGTCGCCACCGCGTAGCGCTGTGCGAGGTCGTCGGCCGACGGCAGGCGCGGGCTCGTCCACGCGGCGGATTCGCCGAGCACCTGATCGAGCGCGGGGTTGCGGTACACGCACATCAGGGCGACGTCGGTGAGCGGGTCACCGAGCGTGGACAGTTCCCAATCCACCACCGCCGCAATCTTTCCGGCATCGGCAGGATCGAGAATGGTGTTGTCGATCCGGTAGTCGCCGTGCACGATCGACGCCGCCGACGACGCGGGGATCGCGTCGGCGAGGGCGGCGTGGAGCCGATCGAGGTCGTCGAGGTCGCGGGTCTTGACCCGGTCCCACTGGCCGGCCCACAACTTCACCTGCCGGGTGACGTACCCGTCGGGGCGGCCGAGGTTTCCGAGGCCGACGGCCTCGTAGTCCACCGAGTGCAGGGCGGCGAGCACGCGGACGAGCTCGCCGGTGCACGATTCGATCTCGTCGTCGCTCAGGGTGGCGAGGTCCTCGGTCGTGCGGATCACCCGCCCGGTGACGTGCTCGACGACGGTGAACGGAGCGCCCATCACGGAGTCGTCCTCGCACAGGACGACGGTCTGCGCGACGGGCACGCCGCAACCCTGCAGCGCCGACGTGATGCGGAACTCGCGGGCGACGTCGTGTGCGGACGGGGTGAGCCCTGCCGTCGGCGGCCGGCGCAGCACCCACCGCGACGTGTCGTCGAAGATCGCGTACGTCAGATTCGACTTGCCGCCGGAGATGAGTTCGGCGCGCAGTTCGCCGTCGAGGGCGATGCCCGAGTCCTCCAGGTAGCGGTGCAGGGCACTCAGGTCGAGTCCCTCGTGCTGTGCGGTCTTCATGCCCGGCTCTCCTTCGCGGCGGCGGCCTTCTTCGCGGCGCCGACGGCGCGCTTGGCGATGGCCCAGCGGTGCACCTCGGAAGGCCCGTCGTAGATGCGGAACGGGCGGACCTCGCGGGCGAGCCGCGCGACGGGCAGGTCGGCGGAGACGCCGAGGCCGCCGCACATCTGCATCGACCGGTCGACGATGCGGAACACCGCCTCGGCCGCGAAGGTCTTGGCGATGGACGTGGAGTTGGACGCGTGCGAGCCCTGGTCGAGTTCCCAGCACGCCTGCGTCAGCAGGGCACGGGTGGCGGCGATGTCGATCTCGTTGTCGGCGACCATCTTCTGGATCATGCCGAGGTCGCCGAGCTTGCCGCCGAAGCCTTCCCGCTCGGCGACGCGGGCGACGGCGATGTCGTGGCCGCGGCGCGCCGCGCCGAGCCAGCGCATCACGTGCGTCATGCGGGCGGGCCCGAGCCGCACCTGCGCGTAGGCGAAGCCCTGGTCGACCTCACCGAGGACGGCGGAATCCGGCACGAACAGGTCCTCGAAGAACACCTCGCAGTGACCGCCGATCATGGCGCGGTCGATGGTGTCGATGTGCCGGCCGACGGTCAGGCCCGGGGTGTCGGCGGGGGCGAGGAACATCGTGGCGCCGCCGCGCTGTCCGGGTTCGCCGGAGGTGCGAGCCATGATGATGAAGAAGCCGGCGCCGTCGGCCCCGGTGATGAAGTACTTGCGGCCGTTGATCTTCCAGCCGCCAGGGACCTTCTCGGCGCGGGTGGTGAGCGCGTTGGGATCGGACCCGGCGCCGGGTGCCGGTTCGGTCATCGCGAATCCGGACCGCACGTCGCCGTGGGCGAGCGGCGCGAGGAACTGCTCCTTCTGTTCCGGGCTGGCGATGTGCGCGAGCATGTGCACGTTGCCCTCGTCCGGGGCGGCGATGTTGAGTGCGATGGGCCCGAACAGCGAGTAGCCCGCCGCCTCGAACACCGGGGCGCGGTCGACCATGCCGAGTCCGTGGCCGCCGTACTCGACGGGCGCGTGCGGCGCGAAGACGCCGGCGTCCTTGGCCGCCTGCTGCAGCTTCACCCGCAGGTCGTCGCCCCCGGCGGCGGTGATGTCACCGTTGTGGGCGTCCTCGACGGGCAGCACGTGCTCCCGGACGAACTCCTCGGTCCTCGCCACCAGTGCCTGGACGTGTTCCGGGTACGACAGATCGACAGCCATCGCGATTCCTCCTCCTCACCCCGACCGATCGATCGCTCGGTTACGACAACCGTGACACACCCCACCCCGCGCGGTCAACCCGGACGATCTACCGGGCGCCCACGGCGCAGTCCCTACCGTGCGCCCACGGCGCAGCGCGCGATGGCGAGGTAGCGGCGGACGACCTCGTCGGGAGCAAGCGGCCCGTCCGGTCGGTACCACCCGGCGACGGCGACGCACATGGTGGTCACCGCCCGGCTCGCGTCCTCCGGGAACTCGGTACCGAACTCCCCGCTCGTCACCCCGTCCCGGACGATCTCGTCGAGCATCCGCTGCTGCTCGTCGCGCAACGCGATGTAGGCCTTCCTGCTGTCCGGTTCCATGCTGCGCATCTCGGTGGAGGCGACGAAAGCCTGATTGCGCCGGAACATGTGGAACCGCAACAGGGACTCGACGACCGCGTCGAACCGCTCGGAGGCCGTGGGGCCGGCCTCCGCCAGAGCCCGCCGGCTGCGGTCGAGCAGATCGCCCATCACCGCCGTCGTCAGCGAGACCAGCAGCGCCTGCTTCGACGGGTAGTGGTGGTACAGGCCCGGCACCGACAGCCCGGCCCGGGCGGCGATCTCCCGGATCGAGGTGCCGTCGTAACCGCGCTCGGCGAACGCCTCGAGGGCGGCCTCGAGCGGCTTGGGCAGGGTCGACGGCCCGTACTGCCGCCACGATCCCGATTCGACGGCTTCCTCACGCGTTTCCATGGCATCACCGTAGGCGACCCCGGCGGGCCGGCCGAACGTCACCGCCGGCCGGCCCGTCACCGGATCGCGGTGCCGGTGCCGGCTCCCGTCAGTAGTCGTCGTCGCCGTAGAGCACCATGCCGCGCAGGTTTCGGCCCTCGTGCATGTCGGCATAGCCGTCGTTGATGTCCTCGAGCCGGTATGTCTTGGTGACCAGCTTGTCGAGCTCGAGCTGTCCACTGCGGTAGAGGTCGAGCAGCTTCGGGATCTGCGAGCGCGGGCCGACACCACCGAAGATCGCGCCCTGCAGGCGCTTCTGCAGCAGGGTCAGCTCGAACAGGCTCAGCGTCACCTGGGTGTCGGCGGCGCTGCCCATGCCCACCACGACCACCTGGCCGCCCTTGCCGGTCAGCGCCATCGACGGGGCGATGATGTCCCCGTGGATCTCACCGACGGTGATGATCGTGACGTCGGCCATCGCACCCCAGGTGATCTCGCCGATCACCGGCAGCGCCTCCTCGATCGAGGCGAACGTGTGGGTCGCCCCGAATTTCTTGGCCTGATCCCGCTTGAACTCCACCGGGTCGATGGCGACGACGTGCCGGGCACCCGCGTGCGCGGCCCCCTGCACCGCGTTGATGCCCACGCCGCCGATGCCGATCACGACGACGGAGTCGCCCACCTTGGTGCCGCCGATCGCCGTCGCGGAGCCCCAGCCCGTGGCAACGCCACAGCCGAGCAGGGCGGCCTTGTCGAGCGGGATGTCGTCCTCGATCTTGATGACCGAGGCCTCGTGCACGGTGACGTAGGGCGCGAACGTGCCGAGCAGGCACATCTGGATGACCGGATCACCATTGAGGGTCACCCGGTGCGTCTTGTCGGCGATGGCCTGCCCGGCGAGGAGGTTCGCCCCCTCGTCGCAGATGTTCTGCAGGCCCTTCGCGCACGCGCGGCATCGCCCGCACGCGGGGATGAAGGCGAGCACGACGTGGTCGCCCTCCCGGATGTTGGCCACCCCCGGCCCGACCTTGGTGACCACGCCGGCGCCCTCGTGCCCGCCGAGGACGGGGAAGGACGCCATCGGCGTCGCGCCGGAGCGTAGATGTTCGTCGGAGTGGCACAGTCCGGACGCGGCCAGACGCACCTGCACTTCACCGGCGACCGGGTCTCCGAGGTCGATCTCCTCGATCTCCCATGGCTGATTGAGCCCTTTGATCACCGCAGCCTTGGTCTTCACGAACCCTCCCACCGGATCCACTGTGAACTGTGTCACCATGAGTAGAGCAGGACGAGCGTCCGCATGGACGACTTTGAGGATCTCCCCGGGACGCGAGTTACCTGATACCGTGGGTAACGGAAATGTCCTCATGGAGGTACACGATGATCCACATCCGCCACACCGCCGTTGCGGAGGTTCCCCTCGAGGTGGCGTTCGCCTACCTCGACGATCACCGCACGGTCCCCGAATGGATGTACGGCGTCAACCGCTTCGTGCCGGTGGGACCGCAGGTCAACGGCCTCGGCGCGGTCTTCGACGCGACCATGCAGATCGGACCGAGGGGCCTCGACTCCCGCCTCGCGATCGTCGACTGGGAACTCGACCGCAGGATCGTTCTCGACTCCATCGCGGGGTTCCGCACCGCCTCGTCGTGGGAACTCGCCGACCTCGGCGACGGGCGGATCCGCCTCGACGTCGACTTCGGGTACCAACTTCCCGGCGGCCTGGCCGGACGGGCGCTCGGCAAGCTCATCGAACCGGTGGTGGGCACCGCGATCCGCCAGACCGAGCAGGCGCTGCGCTCGAACCTCGGCCGCGTCGCCTGAGCGACGCGCCACCTGCGCAAGGATCCGATCAGCGGGAGGATGCGTACCCTCGCACGGCGATCGGCACGGACACGGCAAGGATCACCGCCGTCCAGGCGAAGGCCGCGACGACCGGATGCTGCATGGGCCAGGCCGCGTCGGCGGCGACCGTCGTCCCGGATCCGAACAACTGCCGCAGGGCCGCGACCACGGCGCTGACGGGGTTCCATTCGGCGATCGTCGCGACCACGGCCGGCATCGTCTCGGTGGGGACGAAGACGTTGGAGAACATGACCGCCCCGAAGATCAGCGGCGCCACCTGCTGCAGCATCTGCTCGTCGCGGATCGAGGCGCCGAGCACGATCCCGAGCCACGCGAGCGCGAACCGGAACGCGAGCAGCAGCAGCACGGCAAGCGCCACGTCGGCGGGGGTGGCCTCGACCCGCCATCCCGCGAGAAATCCCACGGCGGCCATCGTCGCCAACGCCGAGGCGCCGGTCACCGTCTCCGCGAGTGCGAGGCCCGCCGGCACCGCGACCGGCGGGACGGGCAGAGCCCGCAGCCGGTCCGTCAGGCCGCTGCGGAGGTCGGCGTTCACGGTCGACGCGGTGACGACGATCCCCATGGCCGCGACGAGGACGAGGACTCCGGGCGTCAGGTACGACCGGTAGGCGGCAGCGTCGGATCCGCCGGCGAGCGCGCCGCCGAATACGAAGCCGAACAGCAGCATCATTCCCAGCGGTGCCGCGAGGGTCACCGCGAGCAGGCCGGGCGCGTTCCGGTACGTCGCGGCCACCCGCAGGAACAGAATCCAGGCACCCGCCGCCGGCGAGACGGTGCGGGTGGCGGTGGGGGCAGTCATGCGGGAATCCCTTCGGTCGGGCGACCGGTAAGTGCGAGGAAAGCGTCGTCCAAGGTGGCGCGCCGGCGGCCGATGTCCTGCACCGCGATGCCCTCCGCGTCGAGGGCGCGCAGGATCGGCAGCAGGGCGGCCGGCTCACCGTCGAATCCGAACGTCAGCCGCAGCGGCGCATTCTCGTCCCGGGCCGGCGCGTCGACGGGTCTTCCGCCGAATCGCTCGACGATCGCGGCGACGTCGCCCCGCCGGTGCGGATCGAGCACGACGACGTCGAGGCCGCTGCCCACGGTGCGGGCTATCGCCTCCGGCGTCCCGGTGGCGACGACCCGACCGGCGTCGAGGATGGTGACCGTGTCCGCCAGCCGCTCGGCCTCGTCGAGGTACTGGGTCGTGAGCACGACGGTGGTGCCTTCCTCCACGAAAGACCGTACATACCGGTAGATCTCGTTGCGGCTGCGGGGATCGAGGCCGGTGGTGGGCTCGTCGAGGAAGAGCACCGCGGGACGGACGACCATGCCCGCGACGATGTCGAGCCGCCTTCGCATGCCGCCGGAGTACGTGTGCACCTGCCGGGCCGCGGCGGCGGTCAGGTCGAAGCGCTCGAGCAGGTCGTCTGCGTGCCGGCGGGCGCCCCGGGCGCTGTACCCGTTCAGGCGGGCAACCATCGTCAGGTTCTGGGTGCCGGTGAGGCGGGGGTCGACCGCGTGGTACTGGCCGACGAAGCCGATGTTGCGCTTGACGTGAGCAGCCTCGCGGACGGTGTCGTGACCGAGGATCCTGGCGCTGCCGGAGGTCGGTCGCAGCAGGGTCGCCAGCATCCGCACGGTCGTGGTCTTGCCGGACCCGTTGGGGCCGAGCAGCGCGTGCACCCGACCGGCGGGCACCTCCAGGTTCAGCCCGTCGAGCACGAGATGGCTGCCGTACCGCCTGGTGAGCGCCTCGGTTTCCAGAACCGTCATTCCGACCTCCACGATTGGGAACATCGTTCGCAATTACACCGTACGCGTCTGCGAACGTCGTTCGCAACTGTCCGGGTAGTGCATGCTGGCACCCATGCCGCATGCCGAACCCCCGACCTCGCTGTGGTTGCGTGCCGACGACCCCAGGCCCGGGCCGCGCCCTGCCCATACGCTCGAGCAGCTCGCCGAGGCGTGCGTCGGCCTCGCCGACGCAGACGGGCTGCGTGCCGTTTCGATGCGGCGCGTCGCGCAGGAACTCGGGACGGCGGCCGCCTCGCTCTACCGCTACGTCGCAGGCAAGGACGATCTCGTCGCTCTCATGGTCGACCGCGTCGCCGCGGAGTACCGGTACCCGCCCCTGACCGGGGACGTGCGGACCGACGTCCTCGCCCTCGCGGAACAGGCCCGGCAGCTGCACCGTCGGCATCCGTGGTTGAGCGTCGCGGGCACGACGACACTGGGTCCGCACTCGATGCGATACCTCGACCACATGGTCGGCGCCCTCGCACCGACCGGCCTCGACGCCACCGCGACCATGATGGGAATCGCCCTGCTCTCAGGCTGGGTCACCACCTTCGCCGCGCAGGAGGCGGCGGGGTTGTCCGCCCCCACCGCCGGTGGCGGCGCCGAGCACATCACCGCCATGCTGGCCCACGGCGACTACCCCCACCTGGCCGGCCTGCTCGCTTCCGCGGGCGGGAACGCCGGCGCCACACCCGTCGACAACGATGCCGCGTTCCGGGCCGGGATCGAGGCACTGCTGTTCGGCATCGCGCCGCACCCGTGAGCGAGCCCGCTCGCTTCGGGCGACAAATTCTTGGAGAACAAGGGAATTCACGCGCCCTTCCGGAATCCGCCCACACAGTTGCGCGGGCGGATCCCGGAGACGTGAGCAACTCCGCTAGGTTCACCGGCGGAGGTGCCGCCGGATGACTGACGATCGCCGCATGATCCACGTGTGCCACGACGGCGTGGCGCACGTGGACCGCCAGGCCGCCTTCGCCTACGTCGCCGATCACCGCACGGTCCCGGAGTGGATGTTCGGAGTCACCCGCTTCGAGCCCGTGGGTGATCGGGTCCGCGGCGTGGGCGCGCGCTTCGACGCGAGCATGCGGATCGGGCCGGCCACCTTCGACTCCCGGCTCGAGATCGTCGAGTGGGAAGACAACCACCGGATCGTGCTGAGCTCGATCTCCGGCTTCCGCACCCTGTCGTCGTGGCAGTTCGACGATCTGGGCGACGGTCGCATGCGTCTCGCCGTCGACTTCGGCTACCGGCTGCCCGGCGGCGCGGCCGGTCGCGCGGCGGGGCTGCTCATCGAGCCGCTGGTGGGCACGATCGTCCGCCGGACCGAGCACGCGCTGCGGGAGCAGGTCAGCCGGATCTCCTGACCCGCCGCGCGTCCGGTCAGAAGTTGCCGCGCGCCGCCTGCTCGCGCTCGATCGCCTCGAACAGGGCCTTGAAGTTGCCCTTGCCGAAGCCGAGCGAACCGTGCCGCTCGATCAGCTCGAAGAACACCGTCGGGCGATCGGTGATCGGCTTGGTGAAGATCTGCAGGAGGTAACCGTCCTCGTCCCGGTCCACGAGGATGCCACGCTTCTGCAGTTCCTCGATCGGCACCCGCACGTTCCCGATCCGCGCGCGCAGCTCGGGGTCCTCGTAGTAGGCGTCGGGCGTGGCGAGGAACTCCACGCCCTCCTCGCGGAGCCGGTCGACGGCGGTGAGGATGTCGTTGGTTGCCAGCGCCAGGTGCTGCGCGCCGGGACCACGGTAGAAATCGAGGTACTCGTCGATCTGCGAGCGCTTCTTCGCGACGGCCGGCTCGTTGAGCGGGAACTTGACGCGGTGGTTGCCGTTGCAGACCACCTTGCTCATCAGGGCCGAATAGTCGGTGGCGATGTCGTCACCGATGAACTCGGCCATGTTGGTGAAGCCCATGACGCGGTTGTAGAAGCCGACCCACTCGTCCATGTGGCCGAGCTCGACGTTGCCGACCACGTGGTCGAGGGCCTGGAAGATCCGCTTGGGCGCGCCGTCGCGCTTGCGGTAGGTCGACGACTTCTCCACGTAGCCGGGCAGATACGGGCCCGTGTAGCGGGACCGGTCGACGAGCGTGTGGCGCGTCTCGCCGTAGGTGGCGATCGCGGCGAGCCGCACCGTGCCGTACTCGTCGCTGATCTCGTACGGCTCCTCGAGGACCGTCGCGCCCTGGGCCCGGGCGTGCGCGATGCACTTGTCGACGTCGGGCACCTGCAGCGCGATGTCCACGACGCCGTCGCCGTGCCGGCGATGATGCTCGACGAGAGGGCTGTCCGGATCGACCGCACCCTTGACCACGAACCGCACCGCCCCGCTGCGCAGGACGTAGGCGTGGTGGTCGCGGTTGCCGGTGGTGGGACCGGAGTAGGCGATCAGTTCCATCCCGAACGCGGACTGGTAGTAGTGCGCGGCCTGGGTGGCGTTGCCCACCACCCACACCACCGCGTCCCAGCCGCTGACGGGGAACGGGTCCCGCTCGGCGTCGTACTCGACGAGGCCGACGAGCTGCCGCAGTTCCTCGGGGTTCAGCTGGGCGAGCTTCTCGCTGTCGGTGAGGGTGAACTCGAGAGTCATGGCAATTCCTCCTGCCGCCGGACGCGGCGCCATCGGTGTGTCGTGTGTCACCAGGAAAAACCCCGTCGCGGCGACGGTGCAATCTCGCCTCTCCCAGCTGATCGACCTGACTGGAAAAGGCGGGATGCCGGGCGAGCCGCTATACAATCGGCACAGTTTCCGCCGCCTCTTCGGAAGGAACGGCCATGCGTGACGCCGTGCAGCTGGACGAGTTGGATTTCGCGCTCCTGGACACGCTGCACACGGATCCGAAGATCGGCGCCCTGGAGCTGTCCCGGAGGTTGCGGGTGGCGCGCGCGACGGTCTCGGCACGGCTGCGCCGGCTCGAGGAGTCCGGGATCATCGCCGGCTACGAACCGCGGCTGGACCTGGCGGCCGCCGGATTCGAGGTCCAGGCCTTCGTGACGATGGAGATCGTCCAGGGCGCGCTCGAAGCGATCACCGATGTCCTCGAAGCGATTCCGGGGGTGCTCGAGGCGTTCGCGACGACCGGCGCCGGCGACATCCTGTGCCGGATCGCCGCGGACTCCCACCTCGGTCTGCAGCAGACGCTGATCGAACTGAACCGGTCGTCGATCGTCGCCCGGTCGACCAGCGTCATGGTGCTGTCGGAGGTGGTGCGGTACCGGGCCATGCCGCTGCTCCGCACGCTGCAGCCGGGCAAAACCGCCAAAGCGCCCGCCTACCGTCGGTAGAGCTGAAGGTCGGCGCGCTCGCCCCCGCCCGCCGAAAACGTCGAAACAGCTCTGCACACTGCACAGAAAAACGACGGGCGGCTGCGCTACAGCTCTTCAGCCTGACCAGTAGTGCAGGCCGCACTTGCGCCCCCTCTGTAACCACGGTCACAGTCTTCTTCATTCGCCCGCTCCCCGGGCATCGCACCGTCCCGACTCCCGAGAGAAGACATGAAGAACCTGCTGACCCGTTTCGAGGACAAGGCCCCCGAGATCGTCTTCGAGTGGCACGACACCGAGACCACCGCCCGCGGCTGGGTCGTCATCAACTCCCTGCGCGGCGGCGCGGCCGGTGGCGGCACGCGGATGCGCCGCGGCCTCGACCGCCGCGAGGTCGAGTCGCTGGCGAAGACGATGGAGGTCAAGTTCACCGTCTCCGGTCCGGCCATCGGCGGCGCCAAGTCCGGCATCGACTTCGACCCCTCCGATCCCCGCAAGGACGGCGTGCTGCGGCGCTGGTTCCGGGCGGTCGCGCCGCTGCTGCGCGCCTACTACGGCACCGGCGGCGACCTGAACGTCGACGAGATGACCGAGGTGGTGCCGCTCACCGAGAGCAACGGGCTGTGGCATCCGCAGGAGGGCGTCGTCAACGGGCACTTCGCGGCGGACGACCGCGAACGCGTCCAGCGGGTCGGGCAGCTGCGGCTCGGTGTCGCGAAGGTCGTCGAGGACACCCGGTTCACCCCGGCACCGGATGCGAAGTACACGGTGGCCGATCTGATCACGGGCTGGGGCGTCGCCGAGTCGGTGCGCCACCACTACCGCATCTACGGCGACCCCGCGGGCAATCACGGGCTCGGGGGCAAGCGGGTGATCGTCCAGGGCTGGGGCAACGTCGGCGCGGCCGCGGCCTACTACCTGGCCCAGGCCGGGGCTCGCGTGGTCGGCATCATCGACCGCGACGGCGGCATCCTCGACACGGCCGGTCTCGACTTCGACGAGGTGCGCACGCTGCTGCTGAACAAGGACGGCAACGCGCTCCGCAGCGACCGGATGCGTCCCTTCACCGAGGTGCACGACGCGATCTGGGACCTCGGCGCCGAGATCTTCCTCCCCTGCGCGGCCTCCCGCCTGGTCACCCGCGAACAGGTCGACCGTATGGTCGCGGCCGGCCTCGAGGTGATCGCCAGCGGAGCGAACGTGCCCTTCGCCGACGACGAGATCTTCTACGGCCCCACCTACGAGCACGCGGACAAGTCCGTTTCCGTGATCCCCGACTTCATCGCCAACAGCGGCATGGCCCGCGCCTTCGCCCAGCTCATGGAGGGTGACGTGGAGGTCTCGGACGCGGCAATCTTCGGCGACGTCTCGGACACCGTCGCGGGTGCGCTGCAGCGCTGCCACGACCGCTGCGCCGACCATACGGGCGTCGCGGCCACCGCGTTCGAGATCGCCCTCGACCAGCTGGTGCCGGCCGGGGAGCGCATCGATGACTGACACCTTGGCCACCACGCCGGCCACCACCACCGAGCCGGCGCCGCGGGCGATGCTGCACCAGGCGATGCGGCCGCGACAGCTGGTGATGATGAGTCTCGGCGGCGCGATCGGCGCGGGACTGTTCGTCGGCTCCGGCGCCGGCATCGCCGTCGCGGGCCCGGCCATCCTCGTCTCGTTCCTCGCCGCCGCGGCTCTCGTCGTCCTCATCATGCGGATGATGGGCGAGATGGCGGCCGCGAACCCCGCCAGCGGCGCCTTCTCCGTGCACGCGGAGAACGCCCTCGGCTCCGTCGCCGGCCGCACCATCGGCTGGCTGTACTGGATCCAGGTGGTCATCGTGATCGCGGCGGAGGCGACCGGCGCCGCCGCCATCACCGCCGCCTCGATTCCCGGGATCCCGCAGTGGGCCGCGGCACTGTTCTTCATGGTGGTGCTCACCGGCGTGAACCTCGTCGGCGTACGCCGGTTCGGCGAGGTCGAATTCTGGTTCGCGGCACTGAAGATCGTCGCCATCGTCGCCTTCCTCGCGATCGGCGTCGCGATGATCGCGGGATGGGTGCCCGCCTTCGACAGCACCGGGTTCGCGAACCTCACCGCGCACGGCGGCTTCGCGCCCACCGGTATCGCCGGTATCGCCGCGGGCCTGCTCATCGTGGTGTTCGCGTTCGGCGGCACCGAGATCATCGCCATCGCGGCCGCCGAGACCTCCGATCCGCGCCGGAACGTCGGCCGCGCGGTGCGCACGCTGATCTGGCGCATCCTGGTCTTCTACATCGGCTCGGTGCTGATCATGGTGACGGTGCTGCCGTGGACGTCCGAGGATCTCGTCACGGGCCCGTTCGTCGCGGTGCTGAACGCCGGCGCCGTGCCGGGGGCGGCCGCCGTGATGACCGTGATCGTGGTGGTGGCGCTGCTGTCCTCGCTCAACGCGATGCTCTTCAGCGCCTCACGGATGATCTACTCCCTCTCGCAACGCGGTTCGGCTTACCCCGCGTTCGGTCGGGTGGCCGCCAACGGGGTGCCCCGCAACGCGGTCCTCGCCTCGGTCGCGTTCGGATTCGTCACCGTCGCACTCAACTACGTGCGTCCCGACAAGGTGTTGCCGCTGCTGCTCAACGCCGTGGGCTCGACCATCCTCGTACTGTGGACGTTCGTGGCGGTCTCGCACCTCGTGCTGCGCCGGCGGGCCCGGCGCGACGGCACCGAAGACGCCCTGCCGCTGAAGATGTGGGGCTTCCCGTACCTGTCGTACGCGACCCTCGGCCTGCTCGCCGGCATCGCCGTGCTCGCGCTGTTCGACACGGCCGCCCGCACCCAGCTCATCGCGACGGGCGCACTCACCGCCACGATCGCGGGCGCGTGCTGGCTTCTGCACCGCCGGCAGACGGTCCGGCAGCCGTAGCCGACCGCACAGACGACGACGCCGTGCGTCCTCCCGCAGGGGGGAGGGACGCACGGCGTCGTCGTGGATCGGTCCCCGCCGTCAGTCCTTCGGACCACCGGCGACGTAGATGACCTGACCCGACACGAATCCCGCACCCTCGCTCGCGAGGAACGAGGCGGTGTGCGCGATGTCGTCGGGCTTTCCGGTGCGGGCGACGGGGATCTGCGAGGCCGCGGCGGCCTTGAAGTCCTCGAACGACATGCCCACCCGCTCGGCCGTCGCAGCGGTCATCTCGGTCTCGATGAAGCCGGGGGCGATCGCGTTGGCGGTGACGCCGTACTTGCCGAGCTCGATCGCGAGGGTCTTGGTGAAGCCCTGCATGCCGGCCTTGGCGGCGGAGTAGTTGACCTGACCGCGGTTGCCCAGCGCGGAGGTGCTCGACAGGTTGACGATGCGGCCGAACTTGGCCTCCACCATGTACTTCTGCGTCGCCCGGGACATGAGGAACGCGCCCCGCAGGTGCACGTTCATCACGGCGTCCCAGTCGTCGACGGTCATCTTGAACAGCAGGTTGTCGCGGGTGATGCCGGCGTTGTTGATCAGCACCGTGGGATCGCCCAGCTCGTTCGCGACCTTCTCCACAGCCGCGGCGACGGACTGCTCGTCGGCGACGTTCGCGCCCACCGCGAGGGCCTTGCCGCCGACCGCCTCGATGGCCGAGACGGTGTCGCCGCATGCGGACTCGTCGAGGTCCAGGACCGCGACCTGGAATCCGTCCTGCGCCAGCCGCTTGGCGACTGCGGCGCCGATGCCGCGCGCGGCTCCGGTGACGATGGCGGTGCGGGTGACTGTTTCGCTCACTGCTTACCTCCGTGCTGTTGTGGTTGGAAACTTCAGTTGATGGTCAGGCCGCCGTCGACCGCAATCGTCTGGCCGGTGACGTAGCCGGCGGCCTCCGAGGTGAGCCACACGGCGGTGGCGGCGATCTCTGCGGGATCACCGGTGCGGCCCAGGACGATTCGCGGCTTCATGCTGTCGAGGTAGCCGGGCTGGTACTCGTCGGTCATCTCGGTCTCGAAGAATCCCGGCGCGATGGCATTGACGCGGATGCCCTTGCGTGCCCCCCACTGCTGGGCCAGGTCCCGGGTCAGGCCGATCACGCCGGCCTTGCTGGCGGCGTAGGCGGCCTGCGGCAGTCCCGCGGTGGTGAGGCCCAGGACGGAGGAGATGTTGACGATGGAGCTGCCGGGCTGCATGACGCGCCCGGCGGCCTGCGCGGCCCAATAGGAGCCGTTCAGGTTGATGTCGATGACGCGCCGGAACTGTTCCGGGGTCTCCTTGGTGGCCGGGACGGCAGTGCCGATGCCGGCGTTGTTGATGAGGATGTCGACCTTGCCGAAGTGTTCGATCGCGGCATCGACCATCCGTTGCGCCTGCTCGGGCTCGGCGATGTCGGTCTCGACGCTCAGCGCGCGGCGGCCGGCGGCGCGGACGAGTTCGGCGGTCCGCTCGAGCCGGTCGGCGCGACGGGCCGCGAGCACGACGTCGGCCCCGGCCTCCGCGAGAGCCTGGGCGAAGGCGACGCCGAGGCCCGAGGAGGCGCCGGTGACGATCGCGACGCGGTCGTCGAGGCGGAACTTGTCGAGCACGGACATGTGTGTAGTCTCCTCCGATAGTCGATACCTATGCGAATTGTATAGTTGAATTCGCGCTCGAGTTCAAGACTTGATATTCGAAAAAGGCGCGGCCACAAGCCCTTTCGGGCCCGCGACCGCGCCTCATCCGACTTCCCGGTCCGAGGGGACGATCAGCTCAGGCGCTCGAGCACCATCGCCATGCCCTGACCGCCGCCGACGCACATGGTCTCCACGCCGAACTGCTTGTCGTGGGTCTGCAGGTTGTTGAGCAGGGTGGCGGTGATCCGCGCGCCGGTCATGCCGAACGGGTGACCGAGGGCGATCGCGCCACCGGAGACGTTCAGCTTGTCCTCGTCGATGCCGAGCTCGCGGGCGGAGCCGAGCACCTGCACGGCGAACGCCTCGTTGATCTCGAACAGGTCGATGTCGGAGATGGTCTTGCCGGCGTGGGCGAGCGCCTTCTTCACGGCCTCGATCGGGCCCAGACCCATGATCTCCGGCGACAGGCCGGACACGCCGGTCGAGACGATCCGCGCCAGCGGGGTCAGCCCGAGCTCCTTGGCCTTGGTGTCGGACATGATCACCAGGGCCGCGGCGCCGTCGTTGAGCGGGCAGGCGTTGCCGGCGGTGATGGTGCCGTCGGGGCGGAACACCGGCTTCAGCTGGCTCACGGCCTCGTAGGTGGTGCCGGGCCGCGGCCCGTCGTCGGTGGTCACGACGGTGCCGTCGGGCAGGGTGACGGGGCTGATCTCGCGCTCGAAGAAGCCCGACTTGATGGCTTCCTCGGCCCGGTTCTGCGACCGCACACCCCACCGGTCCTGGTCCTCGCGGGAGATGCCGGTGAGCGAGGCGACGTTCTCCGCGGTCTGGCCCATCGCGATGTAGACGTCGGGCAGCAGGGCCTCGCTGCGCGGGTCGGTCCACGCGGTGCCGCCCTCGGCGAGCGTGGCGGTGCGGGCCTCGGCGTCGGCGAAGAGCGGGTTCTTGGTGTTCGGCAGGCCGTCGGCGTTGCCGGTGACGAAGCTGGAGACGGACTCGACACCGGCGGAGACGAACACGTCCCCCTCGCCGGCCTTGATCGCGTGCAGCGCCATGCGGGTGGTCTGCAGCGACGACGAGCAGTAGCGGTTGACGGTCACGCCGGGCAGGAAGTCGTAACCCAGCTGCACGGCGACGACGCGGGCGATGTTGAACCCGGACTGGCCGGCGGGCTGGCCGCAGCCGAGCATCAGGTCGTCGATCTGGGCCGGGTCCAGCTCCGGCACCTTCGCCAGGGCGGCCGCGACCATCTGGGTGGCCAGGTCGTCCGGACGCACCGTCCTGAGCGACCCCTTCATCGCCCGCCCGATGGGAGAACGGGCGGCGGACACAATCACAGCTTCGGGCATCACGTGCTCCTTGTTTTGTGTTGACGCTTCGAGTCTCTACAGGCCCAGATCGCGGCCGATGAGTTCCTTCATGATCTCGTTGGTGCCGGCCCAGATCTTGGTGACGCGGGCGTCCTTCCATGCACGAGCCACACGGTACTCGTTCATGAAGCCGTAGCCACCGTGGATCTGCACGCACGCGTCCAGGACCTCGGACTGCGTCTGCGCGGTCCACCACTTGGCCTTGGCCGCGTCCACGGCGGTGAGCTTGCCGTCGGCGTGGGCCTCGACGGCCTGGTCGACGTAGGCCTCGGCCACCTCGATCTTGGTGATCAGCTCGGCGAGCAGGAACTTGTTGTACTGCATGGCGCCGATGGCCTGGCCGAACGCCTTGCGCTCCTTCGCGTACTCGATGGTCTCGAGCAGAATGTGCTTGGCGTGGTGCACGTTGTTGACCGCGGAGCCGAGCCGCTCCTGCGGCAGCATCTTCATCATCGAGATGAAGCCCATGCCCTCCTCGCCGATGAGGTTGGCGTGCGGGACGCGGACGTCCTTGAAGAACAGCTCCGCGGTGTCGGCCTCGGGCTGGCCGACCTTGTCGAGCTTGCGACCGTTCTCGAAGCCCTCCATGCCGCGCTCGACGGCGAACAGGGAGATGCCCTTCGCGCCCTTCGACGGGTCGGTGCGGGCCGCGACGACGACGAGGTCGCAGTTGTAACCGTTGGTGATGAAGGTCTTGGCGCCGTTGAGGATCCAGTCGTCACCGTCGCGCACGGCGGTGGTCTTCAGGTTGGCGAGGTCGGAACCGCCGGAAGGCTCGGTCATACCGATGGCGCAGATGAGCTCACCGGTGGCGCAGCGCGGCAGCCAGCGCTCACGCTGCTCCTCGTTGCCCAGGTGGACGATGTAGGGAACGGTGATGTCCGAGTGGATGCCCATCGACGACGACAGCGCCATGTTCGCGCGGGCGAACTCCTCGCCGAGGATGGCGTTGAAGCGGTAGTCGTTCGCCTCCATGCCACCGAAGCGCTCCGGGATCTCGAGTCCCAGGAAGCCGGCCTTACCGGCCTCGATCCAGATGTCACGGGGAATCTCGTGACGTTCGATGAGCTCCTCCGCACGGGGCATGACGAACCGGTTCACGAACTCGCGCGCCGACTCGCGGAACGCCTCGTGATCGGGGCCGTACAGGGTGCGTTGCATCAACCGCTCCTCAAATCTGTAAGCATCTGCTTATTTTCTAAGCGTGCGCTTATAGTGAACCGCGGCCGCTATCTTGTCAACCAGGGCCGTAGCAGGAACGGGAGCAGGACGTGAGCACATCGAGGGACGCGGTGATCAGCGGATCGAAGGCCGCGGCCCGCCTACGCGAGGCGGCCGTCGAGGTGTTCGCCGAGAACGGCTACGGCGGCACCACCACCAGGCTGATCGCCGCCCGCCTCGACATGAGCCCGGCCGCGATGTATCCCCACTACAAGTCCAAGGAAGAGCTGCTCTACGCGATCAGCTACGAGGGCCACGACCTGGCCCTCGAGGTCGTGCGCGACGCCGACCTCCCCGGCGAGGACGCCACCACTCGGCTGGCCAACGTCATCGGCCGGTTCGCCGAGTGGCAGGCCGAGCACCATCGCCGCGCCCGCGTCGTCCAGTACGAGCTCACCGCCCTGACGCCCGAGCACTACCGCGTCATCACCGGCCTGCGGCGGCGCACCACCCAGGTCGTCCGCACCATCGTCGACGCCGGCGTCGCCTCGGGTGAGTTCACCGTCCCCGACACCGAGGGCGTCACCCTTGCCCTGATGTCGCTGTGCGTCGACATCTGCCGCTGGTACCCCTCCGGCCGCTACCACGAGCCCCACGCCCTCGCGCACCTCTACTCCGATCTCGCCCTCCGGCTCGTGGGCGCCGTCCGCTAGCATCTGTCCCCACACGACGGATCGGGGGGTCCATGGGTGGGGGGCAATGTTCGCGCGGCTGTCGCGGATGGATCGTCGCCCTCGTCGCGGCGGCGGTCAGCGCGTGCACCGCCGTCACGCCCGCGGCACCCACGGAACCACCCGCCACCACCACGACGACACGCACACCCCGCATCGTCGACGAATCCGACCGCCCCCCAGTCACGTTCGACCCCTGCCTCGACATCCCCGACCGAGTGCTCGTCGAGGCAGGCTACGACCCGAGGTCGGAGGAGATCAGCGACTTCGCCGCGACGCACTACACCTTCCTCGGGTGCAGCTATCACGGCACGCTGCGCATCCCCGGCGTTCTCCGTCGCTACGGACTCAATCTCAATTCCGGCAACATCACCTTCGCCGAGGTGCAGGAGAAGGTCGCCGAGTACGCCACTCCCATCGAGATCAACGGACGACGCGCCCTCCTCGAGGTCGACCCGAGCTTGCGTCAGTCGTGTGCCGTCACTGTGGAGACGTCGTACGGGGTTCTCATCATCTCGCGCATCTATCACCCCGACCACGGCAATGGAGTCCCGAACAACGAATGGTGCGCCGGGCTCGAGGACACAGCCTCGCGCATGGCCGCCGTCATCGACGACTGATCGAAAGGCCCGAGGTGAGCGAAGCGCTGCGACTCGACCCACATACCATCGACGAGATCGTCGCCATCTGCGACACCATGCTCGCGACACTCTCCGATGCGATCGACAATTCGGAAGACCTGGCCAAAGTCGGAAGCTTCGGTGGATTCGAGTCCGCGGAACAGCTTCGGCAAGGTTTCCTCACCAAGGCCAGAGGCACCCCCACGTCCGCCTACGAGCGGCTCACCCAATTCCACGAGGCCCTCTCCCGCATGCGCGACACGTTCGCCGCCGGTGGACAGGGCTTCCTCGACGCCGACTACGACTGGGCCCGGCAACTCGGCACCACCGACTCCGCGTGAACCGCCGCCACTGCGCGTCACTCCGAAACCCGGAGAATTCCACGAGTCGTGCTGTATCCGCGCGGGCGCCAGTCGTCCGCGACCACAATTGGGGGAGCGCATGACTGGAAAAGTCGCGGATGGCTGATGCCGTTCGTTCCTCGGCACGACTCGCCACGAGACCGCACGGTCCGCTACGATGCTGCGCACTACCACGGAATCGGGGGGACTCCATGGACACGTCACTTGATGTTTCGCACGGCACCGGAAGACGCACGGCGCAGCACGTCGCGACCGTGAGCGAAAGCACCGAATAGGGTGCCGGAGAACGAGAATCCCGTCGCAGCGATGCTCGAACCGCTGCTCGAGCATCGGGTACCGGAGCGGGTCGGCGCGCTGGCGGACTGGCACACCAGACTGGTGGCACGGCTCGAAGGCAGCTTCGATCCCGACTACGCCACCGCATTCGAGAACTTCCACAGCATGGAGCACGACGCCATCTATCGAGACGTCCAGAGAATGGACCCGGGCGCGATGCGAAGCCTGGCGGAGAGCTGGCGCAAGATCGCGACCGACATGAGCGTCGGTTTCATCTTCGGAACCCAGATGATCTGCAACAAGATTGCCGAGGGGTGGGATGGTGACGCGGCGCGCCGCGCCGTGGCGGCGACCCGCTCCTTCGCGAGGTCGACCGAACAACTCGTGACCGCGCTGCTTGCGGTGTCGACCAAACTCGCTGCGGCATCGGAGGTCGCTTCGGCTGTGCGGAACAACGTGCCACCACCGCCGGCGCAGATTCCGATGCCGTTGGGCGTGGTGGTGCCCCAGGACACGGCCGAGTTCGCGCGGGCGGCGGAGGCGGCGCACGCCGAGGCGGTACGCGTCATGGAATTGCTCTACGTCCCGCATTACCGTGAATCCGGCACGGCGGTTCCGGTCCTGCCGTCGCCGCACGAGGCGACGGCAGGATCCGGTCCGGTCGGGGCAGATCTGTCGCGGCACCCCTCGGGCAGCGCGGAGGGCCGGGGCGGCGGCATCGGCCCCTCGGCCTCGGCGGCCGGCACCGGGCCCTCGGCCTCGGTGGCCGGCGCCGACGACGGGCAGGTCACGGACGCTCCGTCCCGCGGCACCTCCGCGACAGACGGGGAAGCAGACCCGGGCGGCCCGGCGCCGGGCGCCGGCGAGCCTGCAGCCACCACCCCGGCCGCGACGACGACGGCCGGCGCGACGTCGGGCCCGGAGCGGTACCCGGGTTCGGGTGGACCTCCGGGCGGACCCGGTGGTCCAACGTCCGGAGGCGCCGGCGGTGGAAGCGGCGGCTCCGGCGCTGCCGGTCCCGGCGGGCTCGGACCCGTGGGTGGCCTACCGGTCGCGAACGGTACGACGAACCCGGCGACGTCGGGCGCCGGCGCCCGCGCCGGGTCGGCCCGTCCGGGCGGCATGTACCCGGGCATGCTGGGCGCCCCGGCGCGTCCTGCGCGCGACGACGAGGCCGCCCGCACGGTGCCCAGTTATCTGGTGGGCGCCGACAACGGGAACGAGCTCGTCGGTCCGATCCCGCTCACCGCGCCGCCGGTGCTGGGGGTCGATCCGGCGTGAGGTGGCGGCTCACCCCCGACCGGTTCCTGGCCCTGTGGACCGCGACGGGACTCGACGAGATTCCGTTTCCTCTGCGCTACCGCTCCACCGCGCTGTGGGAGGACGAGCACGCCGCGAACCTCGAGGCGGCCCACCGGTGGCGGCGCACGAATCCCGACGAGCGGCTCACCGCGGCGATAGCGACGATGCGATACGCGGAGGTCGCCGTCGAGGTGTACGGGCAGTTCTCGGAGGGCTCCGAGTTGCGGCTGCGGGGATGCATCAGGCACGACTCCGCCGTTCTGGCGCGGCAGGATCCGGGACGTGCCGGCGATCTCGTCGTGACGGCGACCGCGGCGCACACACTGGCGGAGGCGGTCGTACAGTGCCTACCCGGCGCGCCCCCGGGTACGGCGCCGGCGCTGTCGGCACCCACCGCGGAAGTGGCGGAGTTCGCGCGCCCGACGCAGGTGCTCCGGACCGCGCAGGCGCCCCCGGCCGTCCGGTTGCGGCGGCTGCTGACCGATCCGCGGTCCGGGACGGGCAGCGTACGGGTGCTGTGCTCACCGGACGGTCTGAACTTCACGCCGGTCACCGATCTCGGCTGGTTCGACGTCGCAGGCGACGGGCGGTACCTGTTCCGGACCGGCCACCACACCCACGTCTGCCCGGCCACCCCGGAGCTGCTGCGCGACGAGCTGGCCTACGCGGTCGACGAGGCGCGCGAGAAGCGGGGTCGCGTCGGCGCTGCCGGTTTACGCTGGGTGCATGGCTGAACGGGATCGAACGGTCGACGGCAAACCGCAGAACGCCCGCCCGCGCGACGCCCTGGGGCGCCCGTTGCCCTACGGCGAGGAGGGAGTCGAACGGGTCCCGGAGGACCTGCAGCTCGAGCCCGACGAGGCGATCACCGAGGCGCAGCGGCTGCTCGACCACGGGTATCCGTTCCATGCGCACGAGGTGCTGGAAGGCACGTGGAAGTCGGCGCCGGCCGACGAGCGGACGCTGTGGCAGGGCTTGGCGCAGCTCACCGTGGGGCTGACGCATCTGCTGCGGGACAATCCGGCCGGGGCCGCGTCGCTGCTACGGCAGGGGGAGGCTCGGATCCGCCATTACGAGGACGAGCCGCCGCACGGGCTGGACATAGACGGCCTCGCGGCATGGGCGGAACACCTGTTGACGGAGATCGCGCGCGGCGAGCCGATCCCGGCGCCGCCGATACCGCGGCTGCGGCTGCCCTGATGCCCGTGCTCCCGATGTTCCCGCTGGGAACCGCGCTGCTTCCGGGCGACGCCCTTCCACTCCACGTGTTCGAACCGAGGTATCGAGAGCTGGTCCGGGACTGCCTCGCAGATCCGGACGGGCCGCGGTTCGGCGTGGTGCTCATCGAGCGAGGCCACGAGGTGGGTGGGGGCGAGACCCGCCACGACGTCGGCACGGTCGCGCGGATCGTGATGGACACCGAACTCGACGACGGTCGCTACTTCCTGGAATGCATCGGCGAGGAACGCATCCGGGTGATCGACTGGCTACCGGACGACCCGTATCCGCGGGCGGAGGTCGAGCCGTGGCCGGACATGGAGTCCGGTCCGGTGGACTTCTCCGGCCTGAGCGTGGGGCTCGGCCGGCTGTACGGTCTGCTCGACCGCCTGTCGGGCGGCCGGATCGAACCCCCGAGCATCACCGAACTGCCCGACGAGCCGGGTGCCCGGCTGTTCGCGCTGGCACGCTTCGTCCCTATGGGTGAGGCCGACCGGCTGCAGGTACTCACGGCGCACGGACCCACCGAACGATTGGCCGTGCTGACCGAATGCATCTCGAACGCTGTCCAACTCGCGCAGTGGCGCCTCGACAGTACGTAAGGGCGAGGGCGAACCGCCTCGCGGACAGCGCATGACCTCCCTCGACCGCACCCGCGCGTCTGCCGGTCAACCGCTGCCGCACCCCGTCGGTCGCCAGGACGACCGCGCACGTCGCCGACGGTTGCATCCCGACAGCCGGGAACGAACACACGACGATCCGGGTATCTGCGCGGCCCAGAAAAGCTCAATCCCCATGCGGAACACATCAACTGGTATGGTTCTGCCGTCGATAGGGGGGATCGAACAATGTCGAAATGGGGCGTCGTTGTCCTTCAGCTGGCCAAGGTGGCGTTGTGGTACGTGGGGGGCTTGCTGGCCATCGGTGGAATATCCGCAGCAGCGAGCCTGCTGAGGCCGGACCTTCCGGATTCCGGCTGGGCGCCACCACCACCGATCACGACGACACGCACCGAGTCGCCCACTGCCGCAACACCACCGCGCGAACTCCCCCCGGGTTTCCCGTCGATGGAGCGCGCTCCGCTCCCGCCGGAGGTTCCCGAAGGGCAACCGCAACCGGTACCGACACGGTTCGGGCTCACGTACACCACTCCAGCCGGCTGGTTCGGGCAGGGCCAATCGGTCATGGGCTGGAGAAGCCGGGACGGTGCAGCGATGATGATCGGTTCGGCATCCGCTTTCGGGAAGGAGTACTGCGAGGCGGACGACATGTCGATGCTGGCCGCAGTGGGGATCACGGGGCGCCCAGCGGGCGACCTCCTGACCGTCGCTGCTCACGAAGTCCGGGCGGTCGAATGGATGTACTCCGACGACGGACGACTGCCGACGATCAACTATTCGGACCCCGTCCATTTCGAGATTGCCGGAAACCCGGCAGTCCGGATCACGGCTCTGGTGTCCGACATCCCACCCACCGACGAATGTGCCCCGCCGGCAGCGCGGTTGGACGTCGTGGCCACCACCGGCCTTGCAACAGCGGAGGTCGCGGTCTTCGTCGTCCGGGCGGATCGCGGTGTGGCCGGACAGCTCGACGACAGCTCTATCGATGATCTCGTCGCGTCGCTGAGGAGATCGTGATGTCCGGGACGCACGAGGAATTCTCCGCCACCACACGCCGGATAGCCGGCGCTGCCGTCGCCGTGCAGGAGATCGGACACGATGTTGTGCGGGCGAACCGGTATCTCGCCGTCCACGGTGAGCCGAACGGCAATTTCGACGGTGTGCTGTTGCAGACGATCCGGGCCGGGTTCCAGGCGGTTCTCCCGTCGGCACAGTCTCGATACTTCCAGGTTGCCGATCTCTGCCTGAAGACCAGCATCGAACTGAACCGGTGCGCGTGGATGTACGACGACACCGAGGCACGGAATTACGAACGGCTCAATGCCAACATGCTCTTCCCGGAGTCGGTCGACGCATTCGATCCCGACACACCGGCGCCCGGTCCGGCGCGGCCGTATCCCGGCACCTTCCCGCATGGCGGTCCGGACCGGATCGAACTCGGTCACCCCGAAACCCTCCCCGAGGACGTCCGCCAGGTCGTCGCGGATGCAGCCGGTTGGCTCGGCGATGTCGACGAGGCGATCGACATGCTGACCGGGTGGAGCCCGATCGCGCAGGTCGTCGAACCGCTGGGCGGAAACTGGAACGAACTCGAGCGCCTCGGCGACGCCTATCGCATCGCCGGGGAGGCGGTAGAGACCAGCGGCGGGAACCTCGCCGCCGTCGTCCGGACCCTGGATCCCCACTGGGGCGGGCAGGCCGCCCGGGCGTTCACGGACTACGCCGACCGCATCGTCGATGCCCTCCGATGGGAGGGACCGGTCGGACGCGTCATCAAGGAGACGTGCTACCTGGTTGCGGAGAAGATCCGGGAGGGGATCGTCACGGCGGTTCGGTCACTGAAGGAGATGCTCGAAGAAGAAGTGGCATTCGACGACGCGTTGCAGAAGTTGAAGTTCCTGCTGAAGAAGACTCCGTTCGTCGGTACGGCCGCACAGATCGTCACGATCACCAAAATCGTTCAGAACACGATGGAATTCGTCGACGATGTAGTGGACCGGATCCGCGAGCTCGCCGACGCATTGAAGGAATTCCTCGACGCACTGTCGTCGCCGGCGGACGTCCTGAAGGATCGGGTCGAGCAGAAGCTGGCGCCGCTGACCGAGGCGCACGAGCGCACCGAGCACAGGGCGGAGGTGGCCATCGACCTCGCCGGCGTCGCAGACGTGAGCGGCCCCGTGAACAAGCCCTCCAGCGCGTATTCGGTCGGTGAGGACCCGTGGGCGGATGCGATATGAGGGAAGTACCGCCGCACCTCGACAGTCCACTGCGGCGAATCCACCAGGCCGTGACCGACTTCGAAGCTGCCGTGATCCGCGCACGAGGGTTCGCCGGCGCCGACCGGGACCGACGCATCGAGGTCGACGATGCGTTGATGGAACAACTCGCAGCGACCGCGGAAGCGTCCCCCGAGTTGCGGCTGTATGCGTCGAGAGTCGCTGCCGGACAGTGCCGGTGGTCCGAGATCGAGGTGACGGCGCGTCCGGTTCCGCCGGAGGTGGCCGAACTCAAGACGAATCCGCGGCTCCGGTGGTTCCCGGAACCGCCGCGTACCTCGACTGCGGAAGGGCAGGAATGGGAGTCCTACCGGATCCCCTGGCAGTAGCTCCCCTACCCGTGGTGGCCGCGGCGGTGTGTCCTTCGGGCTGTCCTGGCAGCCCGAAGGACACACCGGCCGTGTCAGCGGCCGATGAGTGCGAGGCGTTCGATCTCGGCGAAGTCGGTGCCGGCGGCCTCCGGCCGGGAGCGGCCGACCAGCGAGCCCACATAGGCCAGCAGGAATCCCGCCGGCACGGACACGAGGGCCGGGATCGTGAGCGGGAAGATCGGGTCGATCCCGTGGATCAGCCCGGTGGGTCCCAGGATGTTGGGACTGATCGCCACCAACCCGAGGCTCACTGCGAGGCCGCCGACCAGGGCCCAGGTCGCGCCGACGCGGTTGAATCCGCGCCAGTAGATGCTCAGCAGCAGCACAGGCAGGCTGGTGCTCGCGGCGACGGCGAACGCGACGTTGGCGAGGAAGCCGAGGTTGAAGCCCTTGGCCCCGAGCGCGAGGAACATGGCGACGACGGCGATGCCGAGCAGTGACAGCCGGGCCACCTTCAATTGCTGTTCACCGGTGGCCTTTCCGCCCTTGACGACGTGAGTGTAGAGGTCGTGCGCGAACGCTCCGGAGGTGGCGATGGCGACGCCGGCGAGGACCGCGAGGATCGTGGCGAGGGTGATGCCGATGATCACGGCCTCGAGGGCAGGACCGCCGAGGGCGCCGGCGAGCTGAACGACGGCGAGGTTACCCTGTGGATGCGCGGCGGCGATGGCGTCGGATCCGAGGGCGCGGATCGCGCCGTATCCGACGAACGGCAGCACCACGTAGAAGGCGCTGAAGATCCACAGTGCGACCACACCGGATTTGCGGGCGGCGCGGGCGTCCTTGACGGTGAGGAACCGGACCATCACGTGCGGCAGACCCATCACGCCGAGGGCAAGGGCGAGCTGCTGGGAGATGATGTCGAAGGTCTTGGTGGTGTTCTGCGGGTGCGACGACGTGACCGAGTCCGGCAGCGGCTCGACGACGTGCAGCGGGCTCGGCCCGTACTTCGCGAGCACCAGGAACAGGATGAGAGCGGTGCCGGTCAGCAGCAGCCCGGTCTTGAGCACCTGCACCCAGGTGGTGGCGAGCATGCCGCCGAACATGGTGTAGACGACCATGAGCAGCCCGAGGACGATGACGGCGACCCAGAACTTGATGCCCAGCAGGGCCTGCACGAGCAGTCCCGCGCCGACGAACTGGATCACCATGTACATCGCGGAGATGACGATCGTGGTGACGGCGAGAGCGGCGCGCAGTCCGCGGCCGTCGAACCGGGCGGCGACGGCGTCGGCGAGCGTGAAGCGGCCGAGGTTGCGCAGCGGTTCGGCGATGATGAGCAGCACCAGCAGGTACGCCAGAGGCACCGCGGTGGCGTAGTAGAAGCCACTGAACCCGGCGATCCCGATCATGCCGGTGATACCGAGAAACGAAGCGGCCGACACGTAGTCGCCGGAGATGGCCAGTCCGTTGCCGACGGGCCCGACCTGCCCCTCGGCGACGTAGTGCGAGTCCGTGGAGGTGTTGCGCTTGGCGGCCAGGTAGGTGATGCCGAGGGTGACACCGATGATGGCGACGACGATCGCGACGCTGAGTCCCATGCCGGTCACCGCCCTTCCAGCGCGGCAAGGTGCGCATCGACGACTGCATCCATGCGGCGCGCCCAGCGGGTGTAGATCTGCGCGACGACGAGGATCGCGGCGAAGACGGCGAACCCGACCCAGTACGCGATGCCGAGTCCGCCGAGGCGGCCGGACAAGACCGTGGTGGAGGTTGTCAGGACGATGTAGCCCATGAACACCGCGAGCAGGACGGCTGCGGAGCCGAGCGACAGGCGTCGGCGTTGCCGAGCAAGGGCGAGGACGGCGTCGAGACCGGCGTCGTCCGGCCGGGTCGTGCCGCCGCCGGCGGCCGTGGAGATGTCGAGCGACATGATCACCTCAATGGGGTGTGAAGGGATCAATCAATCAATGCTTTGATTGATTGGACGCCCTACCGTAAGTGAGGGCCATCACAAAGCGCAAGTACTCCGGCGCCGCGACTCAGTCGCGGGTGTGGATATCGAGGTCGTCGGCCGCGGTGGCGAGCTTCTCCAGCAGGCCGATCAGGATGGTCTGCTCGGGCTTGGTCAGCACGCTCGTCCAGGTCCGTTCGCGCTTGTTGTGCGCCGCGTAGGTGCTGGTGATCGCGTCGACGCCGGCCTGGGTCAGACTCAGCTCGACCGAGCGCCGGTCGCGCTCAGAGCGCCGCCGGGTCACGAGGCCGTCCCGTTCCAGCGTGTTGACCAGCGCGGACACGGCGGCGCGGCTCATACCGGAGAGCTGGGCGACCCGCTTGGCATCGCTCGGCCCGGACAACCACAGCATGAACAGCACCCGGAAGCCGGGCCAGCTCCAGCCCTGCGGGCGGTGCACGGTGGACTCGAGGTCGTAGACGAGTGCACTCGCGACCCGGGTCAGTTCGAGCACGAGCCGCATCGACTGGGGATCGACCTCGGGCATGACGCGCGTCGTCTTGCGCACGGCGAAGTCGACAAAGCTCAGAAAGTCCAGGTTGTCCACGTCGTCCGCAGGCTCGCTCACCCCGCCAGCGTAGAGGTGGCGCCGCATGCACCGTGCCGAAGTGGTCAAAGGCTTGCGCATCCGGTGTGACGCCACTTACATTGGTCACAGATTCGTTCAAACCTTTTACTAACTGGGGTGGTTCCATATGACCGCACTGTCCTTCGCTTCCTCCGCCGATCTGGGCGAGAAGGAGCAGACCCTCGAGATTCTCGCCGACGGGGTGTACGCGCTGACCGCCGAGGGCGATCCCAACCTCGGGGCTGTCGAGGGCGAGGACTTCCTCGTGTGCTTCGAGGCGCTCGCCACCCCGGTCGCGGCGCGCGACTGGCTGGCCAAGCTGCGTGAGCACACCGACAAGCCCGTGCGCTACCTCGTGCTCTCGCACTACCACGCGGTGCGGGTGCTGGGAGCGTCCGCCTTCGACGCCGACACCATCGTCGCGCACGAGAACACCTACAACCTCATCGCCGAGCGCGGCCGGGAGGACTGGGAGTCCGAGTTCGGCCGCATGCCGCGCCTGGCCAAGGGTGCCGACTCCGTGCCCGGCCTGACCTGGCCGACACTGACGTTCAGCGACCGGCTCACCATCGACCTCGGTGGCGACCGCGGCAACCTGGTACTCCAGCACCTCGGCCGCGGCCACACCGAGGGCGACATCGTCGCGTGGCTGCCGCAGCAGAAGATCCTGTTCGCCGGCGATCTCGTCGAGGCGCAGGCCGCGCTGTACACGGGCGATGCGTTCCACCGCGACTGGTCCACCGGCACACTCGACCGGATCAAGGCGCTCGGCGCCGAGGCGCTCGTCGGCGGGCGCGGCGCGGTCAGCCGCGGCCGCGAGGAGGTCGACGCCGCCATCGAGCAGACCCGGCACTTCCTGAACGTGATGCTCACCGAGGTAGGGACCGTGCAGCGGCGTGGCGGCACATTGAAGGAGGCGTTCGAGGCGACGCGCGCGGCACTGTTCGACCGCTACGGGCACTGGCCGATCTTCGAGCACTGCCTGCCGTTCGACGTCTCCCGGGTGTGGGACGAACTGTCCGGCATCGAACGGCCCGTGATCTGGACCGCCGAGCGCGACCACGAGGTCTGGGCCCAGCTCCAGAGCTGACCCCACCACGGTACGAGAAGGAAATGTGATGACAGTGCGGAACATTCACAACGGCACCGTCGCGGTGCTCGGGAACGGACCCGTCGGGCAGACCACCGCCCTGCTGCTCGCCCGGTGGGGCATTCGCGTGATCGTCCTGGACGCTCGCCCCGAACGCGACCCGATCGGCTCGAAGGCGATCTGCCAGCAACGCGACGTGCTCGAAGTGTGGGCCGCCGTCGGTGTCGGCGAGCAGGTCGCCGCGGAGGGCGTCACGTGGGACACCGCGAGCACCTTCTACCGCGACGAGAAGCTGTTCACCCAACCGTTCGTCGACAACGGCCGCTCCGCGTTCCCGCCGTTCGTCAACATCTCCCAGGCCCGCACGGAGCAGCTGCTCGACGAGCGCATCGCCGAGGAACCGCTCATCGAGGTCCGGTGGGGTCACCATGTCGACGGTATCGACCAGGACGACGCCGGCGTACGCGTGCTGTGCACGACCCCGGACGGTCCCGCCGTCGTGCCCGTCGCCTACGCGGTCGCGACGATGGGGGCGCGGGCCGACGGGTTCCGCACGCACCTCGGGCTGGACTTCGCGGGTCGCACGTTCGACGACAAGTTCCTCATCTGCGACATCAAGGCCGACATCCCCGGCTGGGCACACGAGCGCAGGTTCTACTTCGATCCCGTGTGGAATCCCGGACGCCAGGTGCTCATCCACCCGTGCCCGGATTCGACGTTCCGCATCGACTGGCAGGTCCCCGGCGACTACGACCTCGAGGCCGAAACGGAGAGCGGCGCCCTCGACCGCCGGATCCGCCGGATCATCGGCGCCGAGCTGCCCTACGAGATCGTGTGGAAGTCCGTGTACCGCTTCCATGCTCGTCTCGTCGACCGGATGCGCGTGGGCCGCGTCCTCGTCGCCGGCGACTGCGCTCATCTCGTGTCGCCGTTCGGTGCGCGCGGCCTGAACTCCGGGGTCGGCGACGCCGAGAACGCCGCGTGGAAGCTCGCGTTCGTGCTGCGCGGCTGGGCCGACGAGTCGCTCCTGGACACCTACGACCTGGAGCGGCGGGCCGCGGCGCGCGAGAACATCGAGGTCACCTCCGCGACAATGGATTTCCTGGTGCCGCAGACCGACGAGCAGCGCGCACACCGCCTGCGTATCCTCGAGGCGGCGGCCGACGACGCCGACGCCCGCGCCCAGGTCGACTCGGGCCGCCTCGCGGAACCGTTCTGGTATGCCGACTCGCCACTGACCACCGCGGACCCGGCCCGTCCCTTCGCTGGTCGGCCCGCCAGGGGTGTTGCTCCACAGCCTGTTCCGGGCGTTCTGCTGCCGGACATGCCGGTCGCGGTGTGCGGTCGGGCCACGCGCCTGCGTGCGCTGGCCCGGGCGGGAATCCTGCTCCTGCACGGCCGCGACGTCGACGCGACCACGCTGCGCACGCTCGCGCTGGACGCCACGAGCGCGCCGGTTCGGATCCACGCCATCGGCGACATCGACGCGACCGGCGCGCTCGCCGAAAGCCTTTCCGCGGCAGCGCACGAGGTGTGGGTTGTCCGGCCCGACGCGCACATCGCCGCGGTCGTCGACACCGCGGACCCGGCCGTGCTGACCGATGCGATCCGCACCGCCACCGGACGGCGGGTCGTGGCCCCGCTGGTGGCCGCGGTGTGACACAGAAGTGGTACGCGCTCCCCGGTCACAAACCGGGGAGCGCGTCCGCGGTCAGCGCCGGGTGCGGCGTTCCCGCTCCGACAGGCCGCCCCACACACCGTGCCGCTCCCTGCCGAGCATCGCGTGGGTTCGGCACTCCGTCAGCACCGGGCAGCTCGCGCAGATCCGCTTCGCGGCGGCCTCGCGCCGGCGCCGGACGTGCGATGGTTCGTCGTCCGGGGCGAAGAAGTAGAATTCACCGGCGGATCGGCAGCTACCGCGGAACCGCCAGCCGAGGGTCGGCCGGGTGTGCTCGCTCAGCAGGCTCACCCAACGATCACCACGTCCAGGGTCCGCGGACCGTGCACACCCTCGACTCGTTCGAGTTCGATGTCGGAGGTTGCGGACGGGCCGCTGATCATGGTGGTGGGCCGCTCCGGCACCAGCCGGGCCAGTGCCTCCGGGACCCCGACCTCGACGTCGGCGAGCGGCACCACGCACACGTGCAGGTCCGGCACCAGGGTCAGCGCACGCCGCCCCTGGCCCGGGCTTCCGTCGAGGAAGATCGTGCCGGTCTCGGCGCACGTGACGGCGGAGGCGGTGACGACGCCGTCGAGTGCGCCGAGGTCCGGCGCGGGGATCTCGGCCGAGTCCACCACCACGTCACCGTCGAACCGCGCCAGCCACGAGGGATCCAGTCCGGCGGGAATTCCCACGCGCCGCACACCCCGCTCTGCGAGGACCCGTGCGAGCACGTCGGGCAGGTCGCCGGGCGTGCACTCGTGGACGTGTGCCTTGTAGTCGACGAGCCGGTCCACGAGCAGTTCCCGGCGCTGCGCGTCGGGCAGGGTTCGTCCGGTGCGATAGTCGCGCGGAACCTGCACGGGCTCCGGCGGAGCCAGGGTCAGGGCGTCACGGATCCGGCCGAGGATGACATCCCGGGTGCTCACTGCTGTCGTCCCTTCTCGCGAGCCTGCGCCAGCGCGGCCCGCCCCTCGTCCGAGTTCCACCATTGCCGGAACGTCTGTTTCGGTGGTGCCGGAATGTCACGCGCCTCGGTCCAGCCTCCCAGCGGCCCGGGCAGCGTCGTGATCTTCCCCTTCCTCCCGGCGAGGAGCCGGCCGAGTCCGACGGCCTTCTGCGCGGCCGTCCACCGGCGCGACGACGACATCGCCAGCGAGGCCGCCTTCATCGCCGCGGCCTCGACCCCGAACGGCGCGTGCTCGACCTTCTGGTGCCGCAGTTCGACCAGCAGCGACGGGATGTCGATCTTGACCGGGCACGCGTCGAAACATGCTCCGCACAGGCTCGACGCGAACGGCAGGGTCGCGTTGGGGTCACCCGGTGTGTCCATGCCGGCGAGTTGCGGGCTGAGCACGGCGCCGATCGGCCCGGGATACGTCGAGCCGTAGGCGTGCCCGCCGGTGCGCTCGTACACCGGGCACACGTTCAGGCAGGCCGAGCACCGGATGCAGTGCAGCGCTTCGCGTCCCACCCCGTCGGCGAGCGCGGCGGTGCGGCCGTTGTCGAGCAGCACGAGGTGGAACTCCTGCGGTCCGTCGCCGGGGGTGACGCCGGTCCACATCGACGTGTACGGGTTCATCCGCTCCCCCGTCGACGACCGCGGCAGCAGTTGCAGGAACACCTCGAGGTCCCGGAAGGTGGGCAGCAGCTTCTCGATGCCCATCACCGTGATGAGGGTCTGCGGCAGGGTCAGGCACATGCGACCGTTGCCCTCGGATTCGACGACGGCGAGCGTGCCGGTCTCGGCGATCCCGAAGTTCGCGCCCGACACCGCGACCGGCACGGTCATGAACTTCCGGCGCAGGAACTTGCGGGCCGCGGCCGCGAGATGTGCCGGGTTGTCGTCGAGATCGGGGTCGACATCGGGCATCTCGCGCAGGAAGATCTCGCGGATCTCGGCGCGGTTGCGGTGGATGGCGGGGACGAGGATGTGCGACGGCTTGTCGTGACCCAGCTGGACGATGAGTTCGGCGAGATCGGTCTCGTAGGCCGTGATCCCCTGGTCCTCGAGATGCTCGTTGAGCCCGATTTCCTGCGTGGCCATCGACTTGACCTTGATGACCTCGTCCGAGCCGGTCTTGCGGACCAGGTCGGTGACGATGGCGTTGGCCTCGGTGGCGTCGGCCGCCCAGTGCACGACGCCACCGCGGGCGACGACCGCCGCCTCGAGCTCGATGAGCAGTTCCGGCAGCCGGCCGAGCACGTCGCGCTTGACGGCGGCGCCGGCGTCGCGGAGCTGCTGCCAGTCGGGCAGTTCGTCGGTCACGTTCAGCCGCTTGGCCCGGATGGTGTGGGTGGCCTTGCCGATGTTGCGGCGCAGCTGGGTGTTCGCGAGTTCGTGATGCGCTGCGGCGGGGAATTTCTCGGTGCCGCGCAGATTGCCGGAGCCGCGCGGGGGGACGGCGGGCATGCCGAGGACGGTCATGCGGGCACTCCCTTCGGCGCGACGGCCGGTTCGACGGAGGCGAGGATCTCCGCGAGGTGGATGGTGCGGGCCCCGGTGCGCAGGCGCGAGAGCCCACCGCCGATGTGCATCAGGCACGACGAGTCGCCGGCGCTGCAGTATTCGGCGCCGGTCGCGGCTATGTTGCACAGCTTGTCCGCGAGCATCGCGGTGGAGGTCTCGGCGTTCTTGATCGCGAACGTGCCGCCGAATCCGCAGCAGGAGTCGGCCTCGGGCAGTTCGACGAGGTCGATCTCGCGGACCGCCCGCAGCAGTTGCAGCGGTCTGTCGCCGACGCGCAGCATGCGCAGCGAATGGCAGGTGGGGTGGTAGGTGACCCGGTGCGGGAAGTAGGCGCCGACGTCGGTGACGCCGAGGACGTCGACGAGGAACTCGGACAGCTCGTACGTCTTCGCCTTCACCGTGTCGACGCGGCCGCACAGCGCCGGCGAGCCGTAGCGGGCGGCGACGATCTCGTGCTGGTGCCGCACGGAACCGACGCAGGACCCGGACGGCGCGACGATCGCGTCGATGTGGGTGTCGCCGAAGGTGTCGGCGTAGTTCTCGACGAGGGGCAGCGCGTCGGGTTGGTAGCCGGTGTTGACGTGCATCTGGCCGCAGCAGGTCTGGCCTTCGGGGAAGACGACGTCGTGGCCGAGCCGGGTGAGGAGCAGGGCGGTGGCCGAGACGGCACCGGGGAACATCGTGTCCCCGAGGCACGTCGCGAACAGGGCGATTCGCATGTGGATCTCCGCATCGGGTCTGTGTGGTCAGACCACAGTAACGCATGGTCGGTGCGGTGCGTCACCCCCTCGGCCGAAATTCTCCCGGATCCCTCCGGCACTCGATTGTGACCGGGGTCATGGTGTACGGTCCTGTGGTCTGACCACAGAACCCGCCGCGGTCCGCGGCGCAAACCGGGAGTTTCATGTGGAAACCGAACTGCTGGCGGTGACGTACACGCCGTCGACCACCGCCGTCGCCGGCAACCTCACCGCGACGGCCCTGCTGGGCCTGGTCCCCCTGCTGACGTTCTTCGTGCTGCTCGCCGGCCTCAAGCTCAAGGCCTGGTACTCCGGGCTCGGCGCGCTCGCCGTCGCGCTCGTCGTCGCCGTCGTCGGCTTCGGCATGCCGGCGCCGCTGGCCGGACTGTCCGCGCTGCAGGGCATCACGTTCGGCCTGTTCCCGGTCATGTGGATCGTGGTGACCGCAATCTGGTTCTACGAACTCACCGTTGTCAGTGGACGTTTCGAGGACTTGCGGCACGTGTTCAACTCGGTCGGTCACGGCGACATGCGCATCCAGGCGATGCTCATCGCATTCTGCTTCGGCGGCATGCTCGAGGCCCTCGCCGGATTCGGCGCACCGGTCGCCATCACCGGCGCGATGCTCATCGCGATCGGAATGCCCCCGATCCGCGCCGCCGTCACCGTGCTCGTCGCGAACACCGCACCGGTTGCGTTCGGCGCCATGGCAATTCCGATCACCACCGCCGGCAACCTCACCGGCATCCCGTCGACCGAGATCGCGGCCGTCGTCGGCCGGCAGACGCCGGTCCTGGCGTGGTTCGTGCCGTTGCTGTTACTGCTGCTGGTCGACGGCCGGCGCGGCGTCCGGCAGGTGTGGCCGATCGCGCTGGTCACCGGTTTCGCCTTCGCGGTCGCCCAGTACTGGTGCTCGAGCAACTTCTCGTACGAACTCACCGACGTCGTCGCGTCCCTCGTCGGGCTCGCCGCCGCCGTCCTCATGCTGCGGTTCTGGCGGCCCACCACGCCCGAGGACCAGCATTCGCACGTCACGGCCGAACCGATCGGCGCCGTGCGCACGGCAATGGCCCTGTTCCCGTACCTGCTCGTCATCGTGGTGTTCGGCATCGCCAAGCTGTGGACCCTCGGCCTCGACGTGCCGAAGTGGCTGTCGGGCACCGATATCAAGATCGAGTGGCCCGGGCTGTACGGGAATCTGCTCACCGCGAGCGGGGATCCGTCGACCGGGGCGATCTACACGCTGCCGTGGCTGTCGAATCCCGGCACACTCCTGCTGCTCTCGGGGATCATCGTCGGCGTCGTGTACACGGTGCGCAGCGGCGACGGGCGGTTCCCGATGACCGTCCGGCTCACCTTCCGCACCTTCGGCGAAACACTGTGGAAGATGCGGCTTTCCATCGCCACAGTGGCGACGGTGCTCGGACTGGCGTACGTGATGAACCACTCCGGGCAGACCGTCGCGATCGGTACGTGGCTCGCCGGCACCGGCGCGATCTTCGCGTTGCTGTCGCCGATCCTCGGCTGGCTGGGTACCGCCGTCACCGGCTCGGACACCTCGGCGAACGCGCTGTTCGCGCGGCTGCAGCAGACAGCGGGCCAGGCCGCGGGTATCGATCCGACACTGCTGGTCGCGGCGAACACCTCCGGCGGTGTCGTCGGCAAGCTGATCAGCCCGCAGAACCTCACCATCGCGGCGACCGCAGTCGCCCGGCCGGGCAGCGAGCCGCTGCTGCTGCGCAAGGTCGTCGGCTACAGCGTCGGGATGCTCGCGCTGTTGTGTGTGCTGGTGTATCTCCAGTCGACTCCGGTGCTGTCGTGGATGCTGCCGTGAGCCGGCACTACCGGGGCGGGTGCAGCCCGGTCAGCTCGTAGTGCAGTGTGGGCGTGCGCATGACCTTGTGGGCGGCACGCACCAGGTAGCGCTGCAGCACCGGATACTTGCGGTCGATCGCGCGACTCGGCGCCCGACAGCAGCCGGGCGGTGGCCTCGACCGCGGATCCGGTGACCCGCCCCCGCCACGTGCACGGGCTGATGCGTACCTCGGGAAAGTTCTTCAACCGCTTGTTCTTCGATGCCCGCCCGGGCGTACGGAAATAGGCGCGATCGCCCCGCACCGCGATGTTGACGGGGGTGTCGACCCAGCTGCCGTCCCGTTTCCGGGTCTGCAGCAGCACCACCTTCTCGGCGACGAACGGTTCGAGCTCGGGAGGAATCGGTTCGGTCATGACTGCTCCTCACGAGGATCACTGTCTCCCAGGATCCGCGCGTTCGGTGCGACCGGCAAACGGCATAGGCTCGCACCATGTCGCAGTCCGAGCCCCGCGCATGGGAGACCGTGTTGAACCACCTCGAGCAGCAACTGGTCTCGGGACACCTCGCCCCCGGCCAGCGGTTGCCCGGGGAACGCGTCCTGGCCGCCGAGCTCGGGGTGGGCCGTTCGTCGGTGCGGGAGGCACTGCGCGTGATGGAAGCGCTCGGGTTGCTCACCGCGCAGACCGGCTCCGGGCCCACCGCGGGCGCGATGATCGTCTCGCGGCCCACCGGCGGCATGTCCATGCTCATGCGCCTGCAGGTGGCAGCGCAGAATTTCCCGGTGTCGGACGTGGTGCAGACCCGTCTCGTCCTCGAGACCGAGGTGATGCGCGCGCTGGCCGCGAGCGACCCCACCCCGGACCTGTCGCACGCCGAGCAACTGCTCGAAGCGATGGACGACGCGACGCTCGCCGCACACGAATTCCTGGTGCTCGACGCCCGGTTCCACATCGCGATGGCGGACGCGGCCGGAAACCAGGTGATCGCGGCGATGATGACGGGCCTGCGCGACTCGATCGAAAGCTACGTGCTCGCCGGCGCCCCTCTGACCACCTGGCCCACGACGTGCACCCGGCTGCGCTGCGAGCACCGCGGGCTGCTCGAAGCCGTTCGGGCGGGCGATCCCGAGCTGGCCCGCGCCCGTATCGTCGAGCACATTCGCGGCTACTACGCGGAGAGCCTGGGGCGCCCGGACGCCCCTGAACGCGAGCACCCCCGACCTCGTGTATAGTTGGCGATGCAACGCGGGGTGGAGCAGCTCGGTAGCTCGCTGGGCTCATAACCCAGAGGTCGCAGGTTCAAATCCTGTCCCCGCTACCACCACCGGCCCGGACTCTCACGAGTCCGGGCCGGTTTCGTTGTCCCGTGCGAACCCTGTGGGCCGAGCGAATGTATCGCTCATCTCGACAGCGGTAGCGACCGATACATTCGCTCCGAGCCACGGCGGGCAGGCGAGTACATTCCCGCTGTGTACGGAACAGTCGGGCGACCGCGGAGTGTGCGATGAGCGAGGACGACCCGGGCGGGCGACCGGCGCAGCGTGAGAACGCCGGCCGGCGTGCTCCCCGCTGGCTGCGGCCGGCGATCTTGTACGTGCTGTTCGCCGTCGCCGCCTACCAGCTCTCGGGTTGGCTGTTCCACAACCTGCGCGGGTTCCTGGGCCTGCTGTTCCTGGCGTGGTTGCTGAGCATCACCCTCGAGCCGGTCGTCGACTGGCTCGAACGCGTCGGCATGCGGCGCGGCGCCGCCACCGGCCTGGTGCTCTTCTCTCTGCTGGCCTTCGCGATCGGGTTCGTCGCGCTGTTCGGCACCCTGCTCGTCGAGCAGCTGGGCCAGCTGTTGAAGGCCCTGCCGGACGCCCTCACCGCGGTCACCGAATGGGCCAACCGCGTCTTCGACACGAATTTCGCCACCGGTCCGGAGCTCCTCCGCCTGACCCCGGAGACCGTCCGGGAACTGGTCCAGCGGTTCACCCCCGGGGTCGTGGGGGTGGTGTCGTCTGTGGTGGGAGTGGTCTTCCAGGCCATGACGATGCTGCTGTTCGTGTTCTACATGTCGGCCGAGGGACCGGCGATGCGCCGCACGATCTCGAGCTGGTTCCCGGCCCGGCAGCAGCAGGTGATCTCGACGGTGTGGGAGACCTCCGTCGAGAAGGCCGGCGGATACGTCGTCTCGCGGCTCATCCTGGGTGCGGTCAGCGCCGTGGGCACCGGCATCTTCCTGATGGCGATCGGTGTGCCGTACTGGCTGCCGCTCGCGCTGTGGACCGGGGTCGTGTCGCAGTTCGTGCCCACCCTCGGGACGTATCTCGCGATCGCGCTGCCGGCGATCATCGCCGCGGCCAACCAGCCGATCGACGGGCTGTGGGTGGTGTTGTTCGGCACTGCCTATCAGCAGGTCGAGAACTACGTGCTGCACCCGCGGATCACGTCGAAGACCGTGTCGATCCACCCGGCCGTCGCATTCGGTTCGGTGATCGTCGGCGCGTCGCTGTTCGGTGCGATCGGGGCGCTGGTGTCGGTCCCCGTCGTCGCCGTGCTGCAGGCGTTGGTCGAAACATACGGACGCCGCTACGAACTCGTCGTCGACCCCACCGGCAGGACGAAGCCCGAGCCGGAACCCCGCGACGACGAGGACGGCTGAACGTTACTGCCGCGGCACCCGGCCCATGAGATAGAACTCGGGATTGGGCATCATCCCGGTCACGCTGGCCATCTTGTTGCTCAGGCCGAAGAACGCGGTGATCGCGGCGATGTCCCAGGCGTCCTCGTCGGTGAAGCCGTGGGCGTGCAGGGCCGCGAAGTCGGCGTCGTCGACGTCGTAGGCACGCTCGTTGACCTTGGTGGCGAAGTCGAGCATCGCGCGCTGCCGCGGTTCGATGTCGGCGGTGCGGTAGTTGACCGCCACCTGGTCGGCCACCGTCGGCTTCTTCTCGTAGATCCGCAGGATCGCGCCGTGCGCCACGACGCAGTACAGGCAGTTGTTGGCGGCGGAGATCGTGGTGACGATCATCTCCCGGTCGCCCTTGGTCAGGCCGGAGTCCTCCCGCAACATGATCGCGTCGTGGTACGCGAAGAAGGCCCGCCACTCGGCGGGACGTCGCGCGAAGGTGAGGAACACGTTGGGCACGAACCCCGACTTCTCCTGCACTTCGAGGACGCGCTCTGCGATGTCCCCGGGCAGATCCTTCAGTTCCATGGCGGGAAAGCGCGTGCTCACAAGGTCTCCTGGGCCGGTCGGGACAACGGACCCTGAAGTTAACCGGAATTAACCGAGTTGTCCAGATCGCCGCGCCACGGCGGTCACCGGTCGAACCACGCCTGCGCATCGAGACGGAAGCCCTCGGCGCCGGCGACCGTGCGCAGATCGGCTTCGAGCTGCCGCAGGCGCTCGGAGCCCAACGTCCGGCCCCACCGGCCACGGAGTTCGTCGAAGATCGCCGCGGAGCGCCGGAGGCAGTCGAGGCCTCGGTCGGTGAGGACGACGGTCTTCGCGCGCGCATCGGACGGATCCGCCTCCCGCCGCACGTACCCGAGTTGCTCGAGCCGATCCACCGTCTTGCCCGCCGCCTGTTTGGACACGCCGAGACGGCGGCCGATCTCGCTGGCCGAGGCGCCGGCGGTTCCGATGGCCTGCATCGCGAAGCCGTGCGCGGGGCGCACGTCCGGATGCCCCTCCTCGGCGAGCTGCCGATGCAGAGCGTCGACCAGGGCACGGAATCCCGCGAACAGCAGGAGTGGCAGCTCGTAGCCGGGGCCTTGCGCGGATTCGACAACTTGGTTTACCGTTCCGTCAACCATGTTGTCTATCTTAACGGAGGACGGTTCGATGCCCACCACCTTCACCCGCCACAGCCCCGAGACCGCGCCGCCCGCAGCCCGGCCGATCATGTCGGCGATCGGACGAGAGTTCGGATTCGTGCCCGACCCCGTCGCGCTCATGGCCGAATCCCCCGAACTGCTGTCGGCCTTCACCCGCGCCAACGCACTGTTCGAGCGCAGCATCCTCGGCGAGATCGAACGGGAGGTGCTGGTGCTGACGATCGCCACCCGCAACGAATGCCACGTGTGTGTCGCCCTGCACAGCGCGAAGCTCACCAGGATGGGCGCACCCGGGGACCTCGTCGACGCACTGCGCACCGGCCGGGCCCTCGCCGACGAACGACTCGAGGTCCTGCGGAGGTTCACCCTGGCGGTACTCGATTCGGCCGGTGCGGTGCCCGACGACCGGTGGGCCGAGTTCACCGCGGCGGGGTTCACGGCGCGCAACGCCCTCGAGGTGGTCCTCGGCGTCGGCACCTTCACCCTCTCGACGCTCGCCAACCGCCTCACCGCCGCCGAGCTGGACCCGCCGCTCGCGCCGTTCGCGTGGCGACGCGAGGAGGTCGCCCCGTAAACGCAGACGGCCGAATGTCACACGGGTTCAGTCAGATCGAACCCGTGTGACATTCGGCCCGTCAGGGGAGGAAGGGTCAGACGATGAGCGTCGCGGCGGTCGCGGCCAGAACGTCGTCGACACTCACGCCGGGCGCGGTCTCGACGAGCTTCAGGCCCTCGTCGGTGACGTCGATGACCGCCATGTCGGTGATGATCCGCTGGACGCAGTGCTTGCCGGTGAGCGGCAGGGTGCACTCCTCGAAGATCTTGGGCTCGCCCTTCTTGGTGACGTGCTCCATCATCACGATGACGCGCTTGGCGCCGTGGACGAGGTCCATCGCGCCGCCCATGCCCTTGACCATCGCGCCGGGGATCATCCAGTTGGCGATGTCGCCCTTGGCGGAGACCTGCATCGCGCCGAGGACGGCGACGTCGATCTGTCCGCCGCGGATCATGCCGAAGGACTCCGCCGAGTCGAAGAACGAGGCCCCGGGGATGACCGTGATGGTCTCCTTGCCGGCGTTGATGAGCTCGGGGTCGAGCTCGTCCTCGGTCGGATACGGCCCGACACCGAGCACGCCGTTCTCCGAGTGCAGGATCACCTCGACGTCCGGGTCGAGGTAGTTGGGCACCAGGGTCGGCATGCCGATGCCGAGGTTGACGTACTGGCCGTCCGAGAGTTCCGCGGCCACGCGCGCGGCCATCTGCTCACGGGTGAGCTTCTGGATGGTGGTGGCTGCCTGGGTCATGAACGGACCGTCCGATTCTCGATGCCGACAGTGACGGGGCCGACGTGCACGACGCGCTGGACGTGGATGCCGGAAGTATGGATCTCGTTGGGGTCGAGCTCGCCGGGTTCGACGAGGTGCTCGACCTGCGCGATGGTGATGCGGCCCGACGTGGCGGCGGGCGGGTTGAAGTTGCGGGCGCTCGTGCGGTAGACGAGGTTGCCGTGCCGGTCGCCCTTCCAGGCGTGGACCAGGGCGTAGTCGGCGACGATTCCGCGTTCCATGACGTAGGTCTCGCCGTCGAACTCGCGGGTCTCCTTCGGCGGGGACGCGACGGCGATACCGCCCTTGCCGTCGTAGCGCAGCGGCAGGCCCCCCTCCTCGACCTGGGTGCCGACACCCGCGGGGGTGAAGAACGCGGGGATGCCGGCGCCGCCGGCGCGCAGCCGCTCCGCGAGGGTGCCCTGCGGGGTCAGCTCCACCTCGAGCTCGCCGGAGAGGTACTGCCGCGCGAACTCCTTGTTGGAGCCGACGTAGGAGGAGATGGTGCGGCGGATGCGGCCCTTCTCCAGCAGCACCCCGAGGCCGAAGCCGTCGGTGCCGCAGTTGTTGCTGACCGTCTCGAGGTCGGTGGCGCCCTGCTCGAGCAGCGCGTTGATCAGGATTTCCGGAACGCCGACCAGACCGAATCCGCCCACGGCGATGGTGACGCCGTTCGGGATGTCGGCTACGGCCTCGGCGGCGGTGGCAACGACTTTGTCCATGCCTCTACGATAGCGGCAGTTGTGCGTAATGTGAACCCCCGTCCGTGATACGAACCATTTCGAGACTGTTTCATTTTGGAATATTGATTCGGCCAGGACGACCCACTAGCCTCGTACGCATAGCGTCCTTCCGTCCATATCGCGAACACGCATCGAACACCGAGGTCCCATGCTTCACCTGCCACCCCGCTTCGCCCGCCCCGACGGCGTGCACCCGCCGCTCGACTTCCCCGACTACCGGACCACCGCGCTGCGCCGCCCGGCGCAGCCGCTCACGCTCGTCCCACAGCGGCTCGGCGAGCTCACCGGGCCGGTCTTCGACGAGGACCGCGTGCAGGAGGGGGACGCCGACCTGAGCATCGCCAACGGCGGCGAGGCCGCCGGCCAGCGCATCATCGTGCACGGCCGCGTCCTCGACGGCGACGGCAAGCCCGTCCCCCACGCGCTGCTCGAGGTGTGGCAGGCCAACGCCGCCGGCCGCTACCGGCACGTCGACGACAACTGGCCCGCCCCGCTGGACCCGTTCTTCAACGGCGTCGGCCGCTGCGTCACCGACGCGGCGGGCCGATACCGGTTCACCACCGTCAAGCCCGGGGCCTACCCGTGGCGCAACCACCACAACGCCTGGCGTCCCGCCCACATCCACTTCTCGTTGTTCGGCACGGCGTTCACGCAGCGGCTCGTCACCCAGATGTACTTCCCCGACGACCCGATGTTCTTCCAGGACCCCATCTACAACGCGGTGCCCGCCGAGGCGCGGCACCGGATGGTCAGCGTCTTCGACTACGACGCCACCGTCGACAACTGGGCCCTCGGCTTCCGCTTCGACATCGTCCTGCGCGGACGCGAGGCCACCCCCTTCGAGAACGAGGAGGACGACGATGAGTGAGTTCGCTCCTCGTTACCCCGTCACCCCGGGCGACCAGAGCACCGCCGCCTTCGGTCCCACACCGTCGCAGACCGTCGGTCCGTACTGGAAGATCGGCCTCGAGTGGGCCGACGGCGCGGACGTCGTCCCCGCCGACACCCCCGGCCGGATCACCGTGCGCATCACCGTGATCGACGGGAACCGCGAGCCGATCGCCGACGCCATGGTCGAGACCTGGCAGGCCGACGCCGAGGGCCGGTTCGGCGCCGAGGGCTTCCGCGGCTTCGCCCGCAGCGCCGCCGACGGCACCGGCACCGCCGCGATCCACACGATCAAGCCCGGCGCCCACGAGTCCGACACCGAGGCCGACGAGGCGCCGCACCTGAACGTCGGGATCTTCGCGCGCGGCATGCTCGACCGCCTCTGCACCCGCATGTACTTCCCGGAGGACCTCGCCGCGCACGCCTCCGACCCGGTGCTCACCGCACTACCGGAGTCGCAGCGGCACAAGCTGATCGCCGACAAGTCCGACGACGGCTACGCCTGGACCGTGTACGTTCAGGACCTCGATCCGAACGGTGTGGAGACGCCGTTCTTCGCGATCTAGACGGGAGCGTGCCTTGACCGTGCCGGCGCAGTCCGACAATACCCGCGGCGCCCTCTTCGACCCTGTGTTCGGGGCCGGCGACCTCGCACCGCTGCTGTCCGACCGGGCGTGGATCGCCGCCCTGCTCGACGTCGAGGTGGCGATCACGCGCGCCGCCGAGAAGCACGGTCGCGCCACCGCCGCCGACGTCACGGCCGTCGCCGCGGCGGCCGGGGAACTCACCCGCGAACTGGACCCGGCCGAACTGGGCCGGCTCTCCGCGGCCGGGGGCAATCCGGTGATCCCCCTGGTGAAGATCCTGCGGGAGCGCGCGCAGGCCCCTGCCGCCGCGGTGCACGTCGGGGCCACGAGCCAGGACGTCCTCGACACCGCGCTGATGTTGCTGGCGCACAAGGCCGGCCGGCTCGTCGTCGCCGAGTTGCGCGGCGCCGCCGAGGCGACGGCACGCCTGGCCCGCCGGCACCGTGACACCCCGATGGTCGCGCGCACCCTCGGGCAGCAGGCGCTGCCCACCACGTTCGGGGCCCTCGCCGCGACGTGGCTCGTCGCGCTCGACGACGCCACCGCCTCGCTCGACCGCGCCCTCGTCTCGCTGCCCGCCCAATACGGCGGCGCAGCAGGCACTCTCGCCGCAGTGCACCCGGACGGCCTCGCGTTCGCGGACACCCTGGCGGACCAGCTCGGGCTGGCCAGGCCCCTCGTGCCGTGGCACACCGCGCGTACCCCCGTGACCGGGCTCGCGGCCGCCCTGGGGATCGCCGCCGGCGCGGTCGCCAAGCCCGCCACCGACGTCGTCCTCATGGCCGCAACCGAACTCGGCGAGGTCAGCGAGGACGCGCCGGGCGGATCGTCGGCGATGCCGCACAAGCGCAATCCGGTCGCGGCGATCACCGCCCGGGCGGCCGCGCGGCGCGTGCCCGGCCTCGTCGCGACCGCCCTCGCGTCGACGGACCACGAGTTCGCCCGCGCCGCGGGCGCCTGGCATGCCGAGTGGGAGACGCTCACCGACCTGCTCCGGCTGACCGGCGGTGCGGCCCATCAGCTTTCGGTCAGCCTGACCGGGCTGCACGTCCACGCCGACGCGTTGACCCGCAACCTCGAACTCACCGGCGGGGCGATCCTCGCGGAGAAGGTCGCCGCGGCGCTGTCCGAGCACACCGGCTCGGCGCGCGAGATCGTCACCGCGGCGGCCCGCGCCGGCACTCCGCTCGACCGCGATCCCGGCATCGTCGAGCACCTCGGCGCCGACCGGGTCCGCGCCCTGCTCGACCCCACCCGCTACCTCGGCCACGCCGGCGACCTCGTCGACCGTGCCCTGGCCCACCACGACACCACCGCCGACCGGCCCCTTGGAGGACAGGCATGACCGTCACGCTCAACTACGAACAGCACGGCGACCCCACCGCTCCCCCGGTGGTGCTGCTCGGGTCGCTCGGCTCCGACCTGTCGATGTGGGCGCCGCAGATCACCGCGCTGTCCCCGATCGCCAACGTCGTCGCCGTCGACCACCGCGGGCACGGCAAGTCCCCCGTCGTCGCCGGTCCCTACACGATGGCCGATCTCGGCGGTGACGTCGTCGCGCTGCTCGACTCGCTCGGCCTCGGCTCGGTGCACTTCGTGGGCCTGTCGCTCGGCGGCGCCGTCGGCCAGTGGCTCGCCGCGCATCACCCCGAACGCGTCCGCACCCTGACCCTGCTGTGCACGTCCGCCGCCTTCGCCCCGGCCCAGCCGTGGCTCGACCGCGCCGCCACGGTCCGCGCCGACGGGCTGGCGTCCATCGCCGAGTCCATCGTCGGCCGCTGGTTCACCCCGGGCCTCGCCGAACGCGACCCCGACCTGGTCGCGCGGCACGTCGAGATGGTGGCGGGCACCAGCGACGAGGGCTACGCCGCGTGCTGTGAGGCGCTGGCCACGTGGGACGGGCGCCCCGACCTCGCCCGCATCGTCGCGCCGACCCTCGTCGTCGCCGGTGCCCAGGACCCGGCCACCCCGCCGGCCGTCATGCGGCAGATCGCCGACGGCATCGCCGGCGCCGCCTTCCACGTCGTCGACCCGGGCGCGCACCTGGCCAACGTCGAACAGGCGGGCCGGATCACCGCCCTGATCCGCGAGCACATCGCCCGCGCCACGCCGGCCGGGGCGCAGCGCACCGCTGCCTTCGAACAGGGCATGCGGGTCCGGCGCTCGGTGCTCGGCGACGCGCACGTCGACCGGGCGATGTCGGCGGCCACCGCGTTCACCGAGCCGTTCCAGGACTTCATCACCCGCACCGCGTGGGGCGACGTCTGGTCCCGGCCCGGACTGGACCATCACACCCGCCGGCTGCTGACACTGGCGATCCTCACCGCCGTCGGCAACGAGCACGAACTCGACATGCACATCCGGGCGGCCCTGCGCGCCGGTCTCGACCCCGACGAGCTCGTGGAAGTATTCCTGCACACCGCGATCTACGCGGGAGTGCCGAACAGCAACCGGGCGTTCGCGCTCGGCAGGCAGGCGCTCGCAGACGGCGAGGGGAGCACCACACCATGACGATCACCGACGGCGACCCGATCGCGGCGACCGCAGCGTCGCCGGACTACGTGCAGTCGCTCGCGCGCGGACTGTCCGTCATCAAGGCGTTCGACGCCGAACACCCCCGGCGCACCCTCAGCGAGGTGGCCAGGGCCACCGACCTGACCCGGGCCACCGCGCGACGGTTCCTGCTCACGCTGGTCGAGCTCGGATACGTACGTACGGACGGCTCCCAGTTCTGGCTGACCCCGCGCGTGCTCGAGCTCGGCTACAGCTACCTGTCGAGCCTGACGCTGCCGGAGGTGGCACGCCCGCACCTCGAGGCGCTGGCGAAGAACGTCCACGAGTCGACGTCGGTGTCGGTGCTCGACGGTGGCGACGTCGTCTACGTCGCGCGGGTTCCGGTCAGCCGCATCATGACCGTCTCCATCACCATCGGCACGCGCTTTCCCGCGCACGCCACCTCGATGGGGCGCGTCCTGCTCGCCGGGCTCTCCCCCGCCGAACTCGACGCCTACCTCGCCACCGCGACGCTCGAGCCGCTCACCTCCCGCACCCTGATCACGGCCGACGGGTTGCGCGCCGAGCTCGACCGGATCCGGCGCGACGGCTACTGCATCGTCGACCAGGAACTCGAGGAGGGGCTCCGCTCGCTGGCCGCGCCCATCCGCGACGCCTCCGGCGGCGTCGTCGCCGCCGTGAACATCTCCACCCAGGCCGCCCGCTACAGCCTCGACGCCGTGCGGAGCGAACTCGTGCCCGCCGTGATCGAGACGGCAGCGGCGATCTCGGCCGATCTCGCCCGGACCCAGAAGCACTGACCCCGAATATCGACAAGGAAACTGCCATGCGCGACGTAGTGATCTGCGAACCCCTCCGTACCCCCGTCGGCCGCTTCGGTGGCGTCCTGAAGGACGTCGCACCGGAAGACCTCGCCGCCACCGTGATCCGCGAGCTCGTCGCCCGCACCGGTATCTCCGGCTCCGACGTCGACGACGTGATCCTCGGCCAGGCCTCGCCCAACGGGGAAGCTCCCGCCCTCGGCCGCGTCGCCGCCCTCAACGCCGGTCTCGGCGTGGAGGTTCCGGGCCAGCAGGTCGACCGTCGCTGCGGCTCGGGGCTGCAGGCCGTCCTGCAGGCCGTCATGCAGGTCCAGTCCGGCGGCAGCGACCTGATCCTCGCGGGTGGTGCCGAGTCCATGAGTCAGGCCGAGTTCTACGCCACCGGCATGCGCTGGGGTGTCAAGGGTGAGGCCGTGGCCCTGTCCGACCGTCTGGCCCGCGCCCGGGTCACCGCCGGCGGCCGGGACTTCCCCGTGCCGGGCGGCATGATCGAAACGGCCGAGAACCTGCGCGCCGAGTTCGCCATCAGCCGCGCCGACCAGGACGCCCTGGCGGTCCAGTCGCACCAGCGCGCCGTGGCCGGGCAGAAGGACGGCGTGTTCGCGCAGGAGATCGTCCCGGTGGCCGTGCCCCAGCGCAAGGGTGATCCGCTCGTCGTCGACACCGACGAGCATCCGCGCGCCGACACCAGCGTCGAATCCCTCGCCACGCTGCGCCCGATCCGCGGCAGGATCGACCCGGAGTCGACCGTCACCGCCGGCAACGCCAGCGGTCAGAACGACGGTGCCGCGCTGGCGATCGTCACCACCGCCGAGAAGGCCGTGCAGCTGGGCCTGCGCCCGCTGGCCCGGCTGGCGAGCTGGGCGGTGGCCGGGGTGCCGCCGCGCACCATGGGCATCGGCCCGGTCCCGGCCACGGAGAAGGCCCTCGGCCGCCTCGGCCTGAGCCTGGCGGACATGGACGTGATCGAGCTCAACGAGGCGTTCGCCGCGCAGACCCTCGCCGTGACCCGCAGCTGGGGCCTCGAGCCCGACGATGCGCGCCTGAACCCCCACGGGTCGGGCATCTCGCTCGGCCACCCCGTCGGCGCGACCGGCGGCCGCATCCTCGCCACCCTGCTGCGCGAGCTCGACCGCCGCGAGGGCCGCTACGGCCTCGAGACGATGTGCATCGGCGGCGGCCAGGGCCTGGCCGCGGTGTTCGAGAGGGCGTAAACGCCCGTGTGTCCTTCGGGCTGTTCCAGCAGCCCGAAGGACACACCGGCCGCGTCAGCGGCCTGCGGGCACGGCCGCCGGTGCCGACTTCGAGAGGGTCTTCGGAGCGGTGATCCAGCCGAGCACCGCGATGAGGACCAGGGCGGCCAGGACCGGAACGCACGCCACCAGCACGATGGTGCCGGTCGGGACGCCGAGGCCGATGAGCGCGCCGCCCACCACCGGGCCGACGACCGAGCCGAGCCGTCCCATGGACGCGGACCAGCCGACCGCGGTCGTCGCAGTCCCCTGCGGGTACATCGACACCGACAGCGCGGTCTGACCGATCATGCCGGCCTGGATGCCGAGACCCACGCCGCCGAACACGATCAGCAAGAGCACCTTGTCGGGACCGAGGAACGCGGACACGACGAGGAAGACGATCGCCAGCGACGTGGTGACCAGGAGCACCGACGACATCCGGAACCGCAGCGCACCGATCATGAGGACCGCCGCACCGACGATGCTGCCGACCCCGAGCGCGGCCGAGCCCAACGGTGCCAGCCCAGCCGAGAACCCGTAGCTCGTCAGCAGCGTCGGCAACCACGACGAGAAGACGTAGTACACGGTGAACATCAGGAACGAGAAGCCCCACAGCAGCAGCGTGCGGCTCCGCAGCCCCGGGTCGAACAGGCGCGCGACGGACGCCTCGCGCACCGCCGACGCGGTCGCGGCGGCGGCCGGCGCGGGCTCGCCGGCGGCGCGTCCGTCGGGGAGGCCGATCCACAGCAGCGGCAACAGGACGGCCGAGGCCGCGGCGCCGACGAGGAACACCGATTCCCAGCCGAACGCGCCGATCAGGCGCGTGCCCAGTACCCCGGCGATCAGCGCACCGAGGGAGATGCCCATGGTGACGAACACGGCGATCGACTGCCGCAGCCGGGCGGGATTGAGGGCCGTCGCGTGGGAGACGGCCGCCGGCAGGACCGCACCGAGGCCGAGGCCGGTCAGCACGCGCAGGGCGGTGAGTTCGGTGATCGTCGACGCGAACGCGGTCAGCAGCGAGCCGACGGTGAACACCACCACCGCGGCCAGCACGACGCGCCGGGCGCCGAACCGTGCGACGATCCGGCCGCAGGCGAGGTAACCGAGTGCCACGCCGACGCTGGTCAGGGACAGTGCGGGGGTGAAGTGGGACGGGGCGACGTCCCAGTCCTTCGCGAGCGCCGGGACCGACAGGCCCAGGGCGATCGTGTCGTAACCGTCGAGGACGACGGCGACGAAGGTCAGGACGAGGACGGGCCAGTTCGGCGCTGCCTCGTCGGTTCGGGAAGTGGACGATGTGGTGTTGGGTCCGCGCATGGTGGCGTCCTCGGGTCGGTCGATGCCCTACCAGGGGCGTCGAATCAGAAGGTTACGCGTCCGCCGTCGCGGCCGCCGAGATGATTCCCTGTGCTTCGACCTCGACGCTGAGGCCGTCCTCGACCAGGGCCGACACCGCGACCAGGGTCGAGCACGGGAAGTCGCCGCGGAACACCTCGGCGCGGGCCCGCCCGACGGCGGCCTTGGCTCCGATGTCCGTGACGTAGATGCGCAGCGCGAGGATGTCGTCGACCTGCGCGCCGCAGGCTTCCACCAGCGCGCGGGTGCGTCGGAACGCCTCCCGCGCCTGGCGGTAGACGTCGGCACCGCCGACGGGACCGTCGGGGGTGCCGGCGTGCATGCCGGAGACGAAGAAGTGCCGGCCGACGACGCGGGCGTTGCTGAACATGTCCGGCCGCGGCGGCTCCGGAACGGCCGGGTGACCCACCCGGGTCATCGGAGCACCGCGCCGCGACGTTCGTCGGATTCGCGGGTCAGCCGCTCCCGCACCGGCACGAAGTCGTAGGTCGGGTAGCACTCGGTGCGGAACACGCCCCACGCGCGGCGCTCGAGTTCGACGTTGACGGCGGCCAGCCGATCGGCGGGCAGCCGCAGGGTCACGATCTGCCCGATCCCCATCGCGACCACCCACGAGACGACCTCGCACCCCTCGGGCGGGAACCCGTGCCACCAGTCCGCGTCGTCGAGCCGGCCCTGCAACTGTTCGAGGTTCCGGCTCTGATCGTGCCGCAGGACCACGGTGAGCATCATGGTCCCGCCGCTCACGCCGGCACTCCCGCGAGCACCGCCGCCTGCTGCTTCGCGTCGGCCCGGTAGATCCGGCGGATCCGGGAGACACCGAGGTCGTGCTGGTAGAGGTGTTCCTCGACGTCGGCATCCGCGGCCAGCGCCTCCAGGACGGCACGGTCCTGTTCGAGCACCTCCCAGTGCCGTTCCTCGAGCCGGGTCCGGTACAGGAAGCGCCACGCCTCCCGTTCCCAGCCCGACACCCGCCGGGTGCGCCAGTGGAAGATGGCGGAGTGGTCCCGGTCGATCGGGGTGCACATGCCGACGATGCCGAACACGCCGCCGGGACCGGCATTGGGGGCGTAGGGGATCTCGAGGTCCACGTAGTCCATCGATCCGCGCACGAACTCGACCCAGTCGAAGTTCACGCCGCGCTGGTCGGTCTTCTCGAAGAAGAACCCGCGGTCGGTCTCACGGATCCGGAACCGCGCCGAGGTGTCGCCGCCGAACATCGAGTGCGAGTTGCGGTGCAGGAAGGCCCCGTGCATCGGGTCGAGCACGTTGTCCATGTAGAAGCGCCACGGCCCGGCCCACTCCGCGTAGTTGGGGAACCACGACACCTCCTCGTCCGCGAGCCGGTCCGGCAGGACGAACGGCGTCGGCACGGAGTCGTGGGTCAGGGGCACGAACGCGAAGATCGTGTCCGCGGCCTCGACCACCGACAGCGAGGCGGTCGCGCGTTTGCCCTCGAGCGCGCACCCGGGCATGCCGGGCACGGAGACGACGGTGCCGGTTCCGTCGACCTGCACGCCGTGGTACAGGCAGGCGACGCGGTCACCGAGATGCTGCCCCACCGACAGCGGGGCGCTGCGGTGCGGGCACCGGTCCTCGAGCATGTGGACCGCGCCCCGGGCGTCGCGGAACAGCAGCCAGTCCACGCCGAGGCGGGTGACCTTGACCATCGCGCCCGGTTCGACCATGCGCGACGGAAGGATCGGGTACCAGCGGTCGCGCAGGCCGGTCGCCGCGATCTCGTCGGCGTCCATCGGCCGGCGGGTGCCGACGGCGAACCGCGGTCCGGCCGGGCGCGGGGCGCCGCTGGTGGTGGTCTGTGCAGTCTCGAAGGTGGTCATGTCATCTCCCCAGTCGTCGCAGTTCGGCGCGGAAGGTGTCCTCGGTCCAGGGCCGGCCGTCGGGGCCGTGCAGGCCCAGGCCGTTGAGTCCCTCGACGACACCGGGCAGGTCGTGGGTGCCGGTCCCGAAGATCTCCATGAGCGACCCGGCGAGCTTGTCCTCGTAGGGGGTCAGCGGATCGGGATGGGTCTGTCGTGGTTCCAGGTACGGTTCTGTGAATCGTGCCGTCGCAGTGCGGTTCACGCGAGAACTCCTTCGATGTGGGGGGTGGGGGCGGCGAGCCCGGACCGGTAGCGGGCGGCGAGTCCCTCGGCGATGGCGGCGAAGGCGCTCGCCCATTCCGTGAAGGACTCGGGCCGGGTGAGGTGGACGGGCGCCGGACATCCGTCGACGACGACGAAGACTCCGTTGTCGATCTCACCCGCGAGCCGCTGCGGTACGGACAGATCGGTGTCGTCGCCGAGAGCGGAGGCCACCACCAGCGTGGGGACGGTGATCCGGCCCAGGAGGCCGGCGACGGCGTCGACGTCGCACACGGGATCGGCCAGGATCAGGCTGCGCAGCAGGGCGCCGTGACGATCGGCCGCGTGCAGGGCGGGTTCGGCGTCGGCGCCCGCGGCGTACAGGTGCACCGCGCGGCCGTCGCGCAGCGCGGCGGCGGCCTGCCCGTCGGTCCACCAGGCCGCCTCGGCGCGAATCAGCGGCGTCATCGGGCACCTCCCGTCGGCACGTGCACCGGTGGCACGAACGGTCCGGGCTGCGGGTCGAGGGCGGTCACGTCGACCTCGACCAGCGCGGGCCGGCGCGTCGCGATCGCCTCCCCCAACGCGGACTCGAAGACGCCGGGCCGCTGCACGAGGGTGTACGGCATGCCCATCGAGGCGGCGAGCAGATCGAACCGCGGCGTGTGCAGGTCCACCCCGGACCGACGAAAACCGTTGGCCTCCTGCATGTTCCGGAGAACGCCGTAGCCGCCGTCGTTGAACACCAGCACGACGCACCAGGCGTCGGACCCGGCGAGCGAGGCGAGCTCGCCGAGGTGCACGGCCAGACCCCCGTCCCCGGCCATCACGACCGTCGGAACGTCCCGGCGGGCATGGGCCGCGCCGAGCCCCATGGCGAGGCCCTGCCCGATGCCGCCGCCGAGCGGGAAGATGTTGGTCTCGCGCTCGTAGAACGGCAGCAGGCGGTTGCCCCACTGGCTGGACGCGATCGTCACGTCGCGGGCGACCACCGACCGGCGGGGCAGCACGCGGCGCATGCCCTCGCAGATCTCGGCGTAGCCGCCGATGTATGCGGTGAGCGCGGCCCGGCTGCGCTTCCGTGCCGCCTGAACCCGGGCCGCCCACTCGTCGCGCCGGACGGTGCCGTCGAGCGCGTCGAGGATGCCGCGCAGTGCCGTGCGGGCGTCGGCGACGATTCCGACCGTGGCCGGATACACCCGGCCGATCGCGGCGGGATCGATGTCGATCTGCACCTGCGTCGCAGGCAGCGTGAGGTGGTAGCTCTTGGTCTCGTTGGACCGGAAGTGGGTTCCGACGGCGAGCAGGACGTCGGCGTCGGCGAGGAGCCCGGCGACCTCGGGGGACGCCGCGAAGTTCCCGACGACGAGGTCGTCGTCCTCGGACACGATGCCCCGTCCGGAGTTGCTGGTGAGAATCCCCGCCCCGAGCCGGTGGGCGAGGGCGCGCAGTTCGTCGCCGGCGCCGGCGGCGCCCCCACCGAGCCACAGCAGGGGCCGCTCGGCGGAGGCGAGCACCGCGGCGGCGCGCTCCAGCGCAGCAGCATTGGGGGCCGGTGGCTGTGCGATCCGGGCCTCCGCCGCTCGCTGTTCGTCCGGCGACGCCAGATACTGCAGGTCGGTGGGCCATTCGACGCTGGCGGGTCCCTGCGGTGCCGACAGGATGCGGGCGATCGCGGCCTCGAGTTCCGCCTCGGCGTCCTTGGCGTCGGTGATCGTCGCCGCGTACCGGGAGACGGCGTCGAGCATCTGCCGTTGCCGGGGAAATTCGTGGATCACGCCGCGGCTCGACGCGGCCGGTTCGGGCGTGAGGTATTCGCTTTCGATCTGGCCGGTCACGTGCAGGACGCGGCTGCCGGCAGTGAGGGCCTCGATCATTGATCCGGCGGCGTTGCCGGCGCCGGTGCCGGTGCTCGTCAGCGCCACGCCGATGCGGCCCGAGGCGCGGGCGTACCCGTCCGCGGCGTTGACCGCGGCGGCCTCGTGCCGCACCTCGACGAAGTTCAGGTCGCGGGCGACGGCCTCGACGAGGGGAAGGTTGTGGATGCTGACGACGCCGAACGCGGTGTCGATGCCGTGCCGGCGCATGACCGACACGAGGACGTCGCCGCCGGTGGCGCGCCGACCCGGCGCGGATGAGGGGGTGTCCATGTTTCCTCCGATGCAGATGACCACTGGCGGGTCAGACGTAGCGCCCGACACCGCCGCCGACGTCGACGGTCGCGCCGGTCACGTAGCTGTTGCGGGGTGAGAGCAGGGTGGTGACGGGGAAGGCGACCTCGTCCGCGATTCCGAAGCGGCCCAGTCCGATCCCGCGGTCGGCGGCGATCTCGGCGCTCCACTCGTCGAAGGCGCGGCCGTCGCCGGATTCGGCGTGGCGGCGCTGCCACTGACCGGTGTCGACGAGGCCGAGCAGCACGGAGTTGACGCGGATGCCGTCGGGTGCGAGTTCCCCGGACAGGGACTGCGCCAGGTTGAGCAGTCCGGCACGGGCCGCCGAGGTGACGGCGAGCCGCAACTCGGGTTGCCGCGCGAGGATCGCGTTGACGATCACCACGGAGGCCGCATCGGACTTCGCGAGCGCCGTCCGTGCCGCGCGGATCAGATGCAGCGCGCCGAAGATCTTGAGTTCGAACTCGTCCCGGATCTGCTCGTCGGTGGTGTCGGTGAGCGTCGACATCAGCGAGCGCCCGGCGTTGCACACCACCCCGTCGATCCCCCCGAACCGGTCGACGACCGCATCGGCGAAGGCCTGCACGGAGTTCCGGTCGGTGACGTCGCACGCGACGGTGAGGACATCGGCCGGGTCGGCCGCCAACGTGCCGGCGGCGGCGCGCAGGCGGTCGAGGTCCCGCGCGCACAGTGCCACTCGGGCGCCTTCGGCGGCGAGCATCCGGGCGGTGGCGAGGCCGACACCGGAACTCGCGCCGGTGACGATCACCGTGCGTCCGGTGAGGTGCAGGTCCATGGGATCTCCGTGGGGTTCGGGTGCTCGCCGGGCGAGCAGGTCAGTTCAGGACGAATCCGCCGTCGACGACGACGGTCTGGCCGGTGACGAAGGCGGCGTCCTCCGACAGGAGGAACCGGACGACCCCGGCGACGTCCTCGGGGGTCTGGTCACGCGGGAGGGCGCGGCCCTGCGCGTAGGTGGCATAGCGGGCGGCGGGAACGGATTCGGTGGCCTCGACCCGGACGAGCCCGGGGGCCACGGCGTTGACCCGCACCCCGTGCGGGCCGGCGTCCCGGGCCATCGAACGGGTCATCGCGACGACGGCGCCCTTGGAGGCGACGTAGTGGATCAGCCGGGGCGATCCGTAGAAGGCCACGTCGGACGCCATGTTCACGATCGCGCCCCGGTTGGCGGCGAGCAGCGGCCACAGGTGCTTGGTCACCATCCAGGTGCCGCGCACGTTGACCGAGGTGATGCGGTCGAATTCGCTCTCGGACAGTTCCCAGAACGCGTCCCCGCCGACGCCGTCGGCGATGGCCGCGTTGTTGACCAGGCCCGTCAGCGGCCCCTCGTCCGCCAGTCGCGACGCGAGAGCGCGCACGGAGCCGGCATCCGCGATGTCCGTGACCACCGCGATCGCGTCGCCGCCGCGTTCGCGCAGGGCACGGGCGGCGCCCTCGGCGGTGTCCGCGTTGCGCTCGGCGATCACCACCCGGCGTCCGTCGGCACACAACCGCTCGGCGATGCAGTAGCCGAGGCCGCGGCCGGCCCCGGTCACCACGACGGTTCCGCTCATCACGCGGCTCCTTCCCAGAATCGGACGAGTTCGCAGGCGACCGTGCGGGGCTGCTCCTGGATCGCCGCGTGACCCGCATCGGCGACGACGACGAGCCGTGCCCCGGGGATCGCGTCCGCCAGGAGCTGCGATTCGGCGACGCCGGTGACGACGTCGTGGTCGCCGACGAGGACCAGGGTGGGGACGGTCAGGGTGGGCAGGATGGGCCCGTGGTCGGTGGTCGCCATGGCTTCCGCGGCCGCCGCGTATCCGGCGAGGCGCACGGCGGCCATGTCGGCGGCGACGCGTGAGCGGACGGCGCCGGGCGCTCCGGGCGCCGTGAGTTTCGGTGCCCGCTCCGCCGCGAACCGGTCGGCGCCGGCCTCGCGCAGGGCGCGGACACGGTCGCGCATGGCGGCGGCGCGTTCGGGCGACGTGCCCGAGCCCCGGGTGCTGTCGGCGAGGACGAGCGTGCGCACCCGGTCGGGCCGGCGCCGCGCGACCTCGAGTGCGACGACTCCGCCCCACGACGTGCCCACCAGGTGCACGGGCCGGACCGGGTCGATGTCGTCGAGGACGTCCAGGACGTCCGTCGCGTGGTCGTGCCGGACGTCGACCGGGTCGGCGGAGCGGCCGTACCCCGCGGCGTCGAGCCGGTACGTCGCGTGTCCGCGGGCGGCGAGTTCCGCCGCGAGCGGTGCACACGAGTTCGCGTTGCCGCCGATGCCGTGCAGCAGGAGCACCGGCTCCCCCGTCCCGAACCGCTCGACGTGCAGGTGCCCGGTCACCGCGGCGTCCGCGGTCACGACGGCGCTCCGGCCGCGACGCCGGCCCCGTAGAAGTAGTCGGCGTCGCGGGCCTCGACGCGGTCGCGGTGACCCGGGTCGGGGCTGCCGGCCATGGCGGCGCGCACGGTCGTGGTGGGCGGCCCGGCCGTCCCCCACTGGTCGGACAGTTCCGGTGTGCGCTTCCACGTGCGGCACAGCCAGGCGTCCTCGTCGATCTGGGCGACCTCGGAGGTGTACTCGCACACCAGGCCCGCGGGGTCGGTGAAGTAGGAGAAGGTGTTGTCGCCGGGGCCGTGCCGGCCCGGGCCCCACTGCGGCGCGATGCCGTGCGCCCGGAGCCCGCCGATGCCGCGCATGAAGTGATCGAGGCTCTGCATCTCGTACGCCACATGGTTGAGCGAGGGCCACGACGCCCGGTTGAGCGCAATGACGTGGTGGTCGGAGTTGCAGCGGAGGAAGGACATCTGCCGTTCCGACCAGTCGGAGACCCGCATGCCGAGCACCTGCGTGTAGAAGGCGGTGGTGCGTTCGATGTCGGTCGTGTTGAGCACGACGTGGGCGATCTTGCGGGGGATGGCCCGGCGGCCGGCCGGTTCCTGCTCGGTCACCGCGTGGGTGTCGGCCGACAACTCGAGGCACCGCCCCTCCGGATCGACCAGTTGCAGGCCGTAGCCGCCCCCGGCGTCGTCGAGCGGGCCCGGCGTGCGCAGCAGCGGGATGCCGAGCCGGTCGAGGGCCAGTGCGGCGTCGTCGACCTCGCGGGGGGTGGCGAGGGCGAAGCTGATGCGCCCCAGCGCGTTGACGTCGGCCCGTTCGACCGCGAGCACGTGGTGCTCGGGTCCGGTGGCGCGCAGCCAGAATCGGTCGCCGTCGGCATCGACGGTCGTCAGTCCCCAGGCCTCGTGGTAGAAGTCCCGCGACGCGGCGGGGTCCGGCACCGAGAGGGTCACCGAGCGCAGGGCGCGCAGCCGGCAGACGGGCGAGTCGCTGTAGCGCGGAAGTTGGTGGTGGTACATGCGTTCCGGTTCCCTTCTCACAGATCCAGTACGAGTTCGGCGGAGCGGCAACGGGACACGCACGGGAACATCGTCGATCCGGCGGCGTGTTCGGACTCGGTGAGCAGGAAGTCGCGGTGGTCCACGTCGCCCTTGATCACCCCGACCTCGCACGTCCCGCAGATGCCTTCGGTGCACGAGCTGGGTACGGGCACACCGGCGGCGGCGAGGGCGTCGAGCACCGACACGGTCGGCGGCACCGGGATGCGGCGGCCGGTGCTCTCGACGATCACGTCGAAGGCGGTGTCCTCCCCCTGGCGCGGCGCCGGTTCCGGGGCCGCGAACCGTTCGGTGCGTACCTGACCGGGGTCCGGGACGGTCGCGGCCACCGCGTCCATGAGGGGGGCGGGGCCACAGCAGTAGACGACGGCGGTCGGCGGCAGGCCGGACAGCAGCCCGGCGAGGTCCGGCAGGCCCCCGGCCTCGTCGTCGGCGTGGACGGTCACCTGCTCGGCGGGATGGGCGGCGATCTCGTCGACGAACGCCATGGCCTGCCGGGAGCGTCCGGCGTAGAGCAGGCGCCACGGCCGTCCCGTCGCCCGCAGCTCCCGCATCATCGCGACGATCGGGGTGATGCCGATGCCGCCGGCCACGAGGACGTGGTCGGTCGCGGCGGCGTCGAGGGCGAAGGCGCTGCGCGGTCCGTCGACGTCGATCTCCGCGCCGATCTGCAGCGACTCGTGCACGTAGGCGCTGCCCCCGCGGGAGCGCTCGGCGCGCAGCACGGCGACCGTCCAGCGCGTGGTGTCCCGCGGATCCGAGCACAGCGAGTACTCGCGCACCACACCGTTCGGCAGGTGCAGGGCGAGATGCGCGCCCGGCTGCCACTGCGGCAACGGCGCACCGGTCGGATCGACGAACGTCACGCTGGTGACTCCGTCTGCCTCCCAGGTCTTCTGGTGGACGCGGAGGCGACGTCGGACGGACTGCTCCATCGGTGATCTCCCTGTCGGTGGAGGGTCTTCTCGGCGGCGTCAGCGGGTGACGCCGTACATCTCCGAGCTCGGCGGGTAGGTGGGCAGCTGCGGCTTCGCGGCGCCGATGATCACGCAGAACAGGGCGTCGGTGTCGCCCACGTTCGCGAGGCTGCGCGGCACGCCGGCGGGAACGCGGATCATGTCGCGGTAGCCGAGCCGGCGGACAGCCTTCCGGGTGCCGTCCTCGACGTCGTGGACCGCGACCTCGAGCTCACCCTCGAGCACGAAGAACACCTCTTCGACGTCGTGGTGGGTGTGCTCGGGGCCGACTGCACCGGCGGGCAGCCGCATGTTGGACAGGGTGAAGTGCTCGGCGGGCAGCGTGCGGGCGTCGCCCTCGTGGTTGCCGGTGGCACCGGAGCCGATGTAGCGGATCTGGGCACGCTTGAAGCGATCTCCGCCCTTGGCGGCCTGGAAGCCGAGGGTGTCCCAGTCCTCGTAGCGGCTGTCGCGGCTGGCGATGCAGGTGTCGATGAGGGCTTCGAGGTCGACGGTGGTCTTCTCGGGTGCGGCCATGACGGTGGGTCCTTTCGTGCGGTGGGGGTTCAGGCGCGATGCGCGACGGCTTCGATCTCGACGGTGGCGCCGTAGGGCAGGGCGGCGACCTCGACGAACGAGCGGGCGGGCCGGGGCTCGGCGAAGACCTTCTCGTAGTGGCGGTTCGCCTCGTCGCGGAGCGTCACGTCGGTCACGAAGTACGTGGTCTTGACGACGTCGGCCAGGGTCATGCCGATGGTCGCGAGGCGCTCGCCGAGGCGGGCGATCGCGGCGTCGAGGGCGGGGGTCGTACCGTCGACGGCGATTCCGTGCTCGTCGACCGACAGGGCGCCGGAGACGAACCCGAAGCCGGCGACGGCGTAGGCGGGGCTGTACGGGTGGGCGGTGCGGTCGTGGGTCGCGGTAATCGAATCGGTCACCGGGAAAAGTCCTTTCGGGTTTCTGTCGGGTCGGGGGTGGCCCAGGCGATCGGTTCGCCGGACAGGTCGAGGTAGATGCTCTTCTGATCGCAGTACTGGCGGATGCCCTCGCGTCCCTTCTCGGTGCCGAGACCGCTGTCGCCGAGACCGGTGAAGGGCGTCGAGATGCTGAACTGCTTGTAGGTGTTGATCCAGACGGTGCCCGCCTTCACCGCGCTGGCCACGCGCCACGCCCGCCGGTAGTCGGAGGTCCAGATGCCGCAGGCCAACCCGTATACCGAGTCGTTCGCCTGCGCGATCAGGTCCTCCTCGTCGCCGAAGGGCAGCACGACGGCCACCGGACCGAAGACCTCCTCGCGGCAGATCGTCGCGGCGTTGTCGGCTCCGGTGAGCACCGTGGGCGGGTAGTACGCGCCGGACGAGAGCCGTTCGTCGGCCGGGATCGCGCCCCCGCACAACGCCCGGGCCCCGGCGGCGACGGCGTCGTCGACCATCGCGGCCACCCGGTCCCGGTGCGCGAAGGTGACCATCGGAGCCACCCGGGTGCGCGGGTCCGAGCCGGGGCCGAGACGCAGGGCCGCTGCGCGCCGGACGAGTTCGCCGGTGAAGGTCTCGGCGATGCTGCGGTGGACGAAGATCCGGGATCCGGCGATGCAGCTCTGCCCGGACGAGGAGAAGACGCCGTAGAGGACGCCGGCGAGGGCCTGTTCGAGATCGGCGTCCTCGAACACGATCGTCGGGGACTTACCGCCGAGTTCGAGCGTGATCGGCATGAGCTTGTCGGCGGCGAGATGCGCGAGGTGACGGCCGGTTTCGGTGCCGCCGGTGAAGGTGACCTTGGCGACGTCCGGGTGCCGGACCAGCGCCTCGCCGACGGTGCGCCCGGATCCCGGCAGGACCGAGAGCACCCCCGCGGGCAGCCCGGCCGCCTCGCAGATGCGGGCGAGACGCAGCGTCACCCACGGCGCCCACACCGGCGGCTTGCTCACGACGGCGTTGCCGGCGGCGAGGGCCGGGGCGATCTTCTGGGCGTCGGACGCGATCGGTGAGTTCCACGGCGTGATCGCGGCGACGACGCCCATCGGCTGGTACGTCGACATGGTCAACCACGGCCCCCGGGGCGTGGTCAGTGCGGAGTCCATCGTCTCGAGTGCGGCCGCGGTGTAACGAAACGTGTTGGCGGCGCTGGCAACCAGGGCCCGGGTCTCGGTCAGCGCCTTGCCGGTGTCGAGGGTCTGGAGCCGTGCCACCCGTTCGGCCTCGTCGTCGAGGGCGTTGCCGACGCGGTGCAGGACCCGTGCACGCTCGTGCGGGAGCAGTGCCGACCACCCGCCGCGGGCGGCGCGCAGACCTTCGGTGACGGCCCGGTCGACGTCGTCGACGGTCGCGGTGTGCAGGCTCGCGAAGACCCGGCCGGTGGCGGGGTCGACGGACTCGATGCACTCACCGAGTCCACGCTGCCATCGGCCGGCGACGAGGATCTCGTCGACCGTGTCGACGGACTCGGGCTCGTGCTCGGCGGGTCCCACCTGGAGAGGGGACGCGTAAGCAATGGGCATGAGGGAGGTCCGTTCGGTCGGGACGGACGCGGACCACGCTGCTCGCGGAGCCGGAGGGTGGTGCGCGCCGAGTCGATATCTTTGCACTAAGAGATTTGTATCGTCTTAGCGCAAAGAGGTCAATAGCAGAATGCCCAGATCAGCCGCTCGTTACGCCGGATTTACGGGGCCGAAACGGAGGAGACGCAGGTCACAGCGGTGTGGCGGGCGCCATAGAGATCCCGAAATTTTTCTCGGCGGACGCCCGACTGCGGCGTCAGACCGGCCGATCGGCGTCCGAGTCCACGCCCACACCGGTGCCCGAGTCCTCGAACTCGGCCGCTCGGGCGGAGTGCTCCAGACGGGCGAGCAGGCGCGCCAGCGTCTCGCGCTCGCCGGTGTCGAGGTCGCCGAGCATCGCGCGCAACTTGGCGAAGTGCGCGTCGGCGACCGAGTCGACGAGCGCGGCACCGGCGGGTGTGAGCTCGACATACACCACCCGGGCGTCCTGACTGTCCTTCGATCGGGTCACCAGGCCCGCCTGCTCGAGCCGATTGACGCGCAGCGACAGCCCGCCGGTGGTGACCAGCGTCTGGTCGGCCAGCTCCCCCGCGGTGAGCCGATGATGCGGCACGGCGCGGCGCAGGCAGGCGAGAACGTCGAACCCCGAATCGTTGATCCCGTGCTCCTCGAACGTGGGCGCGATGCGGGACTTGTAGACGAGGAAGCTCCGGTGGAGACGACCGAACACCTTCAGCCCCGACACGTCGAGTTCGGGACGGGCCACGGCCCAATGCGCGACGATGGCGTCCACGGCGTCGCGATCCCCAGGCTCTCCCACAATGCCGGGAGTCTACCCCCGGCACGACCGGGATCCCGTCCGGCCACGCACGGCGGGCCGCGCCGTGCGTGCCGGACGGAGGGGACGCCGAACGAATCGCCGCCGTTCGCCGGCGACGTCACTTCTTCTCGCACAAGCCGATTCGACCCGCCGATCGTCCATGTCACCGAATACCCGCACGGCACGCCGGATCCTCGCCACCAGGGGAGACCTGCACCTCTTCCGCGAGCCGGATCTACCGGCAGTCCCGTTCCGGTGCCGCACCGGTGCTTTCCGGATCGCGGTAGCGGCCGGTGAGCTCCGCGCCGATCCGCGCGAGTTCCGCCCGGACGGAAGGCGGTTCGGTCACCTCGATCATCGCGCCCCAGCCGGCGAGAGTGCGAGCGATGTCCAGCGGCGTCGGTGCGGCGACGCGGACCCGGACGCGCCCGTCGCCGAGTTCGCCGGCGGCGTGGCAGTGCCGGCCGAAGTGGTCGCGCAGGATCGGCACGAACCGGGCCGCGAGCAGGACGGTCGCCCAGGTACGTGACCGCCGCTGCTCGACCTCGCCGACGACCTGCCGCCACGCGGCGTCGAGCGCGAAGCCGTCCGGGCGCGCGGCCGGTTCGTCGGTCGGTTCGGCCCGGACGATCCGATCGACGCGAAAGGTGCGCTGGCCGCGATCGGTCCCCGCGATCAGGTACCAGATGTCGTCCTTGTCGACGAGACCCCACGGGTCCACCAGCCGCTCACTACGCTCGCGCGCGCTGTCGGTGTAGACGAGGCGCACTCTCCGTCGCCGCACGACGGCGGCCTGCAGAACATCGACCGTCTCGGGCCGGTGCCGGTCTCGCGCGCCCCACCGGGTGGAATCGATCATCGTGGCGTCCGCAGCGGCCTCGGCGTCGGCCCGGAACGTCGACGGCAGCGCCCGCACCAGCTTGCGCAGGGCGGTCTTGACCTCACCGGAGACGGCCGCCGCGGGGCCGACGAGCAGGAACAGTGCCTGCGCCTCGGCGGCCGAGAGCCCGCTGAGGTCGGTGCGGGCGCCGCCGACGAGCGACCACCCACCGCCGCGTCCGGGCTGCGGATACACCGGGATCCCCGCCGCGGACAGCGCCTCGAGGTCGCGGCGAGCAGTGGCCACGGACACCTCGAGTTCGGCGGCGAGCTCGGCGGCGGTCACCCGCCCACGGCTCTGCAGGAGCAGCAGGACGGCGACGAGACGGTCGGCGCGCATCCCCGAAATGTCTCACGAAAAGTGCTCGGAAGGTGAGCGCTTTCGCCCGCAGGATGGATGTCGACACCCCCCGAGGAAAGGAACGAGCCATGTTGCGAGGACTCTCCACCGTCAGCTTCTTCGCCGACGACCTGACGGCCGCCGGTGCCTGGTACACCGAACTGCTCGGCGTCGAGCCGTACTTCCGACGCTCCGTCGAGGGCAGGCTTGCATACCTCGAGTTCCGCACCGGCGACTACGGGCACGAACTCGGGATCATCGACGGGCGGTTCGTCGCCCACGAGCGCCCCGGGCAGCCCGGCCCCGCGACGACCTACTGGCACGTCGACGATCCCGCGGCCGCCCTCGAGCGGCTCGAATCGATGGGCGCGACGGTGCACGACAAGCCGGTCGAGCACGGCCCCGGATTCGTCACCGCCTCGGTGGTCGACCCGTTCGGCAACGTGCTCGGCGTGATGTACAACCAGCACTACCTGGACGTGCTGGCGGCGCGGACGGAGCCGTGACGGACGATCGTCGGAGGTCGCCGAGCGGCGCGGAGTGGGACGTCGGCGGAGTCGCCCGGCCGGCGAACGCGCGCTGCGCGATCGTTCAGCGCCACCGGCCCAGCAGCTCACCCGCCCGCTCGGCCAGGGTGGCCTGCAGCAGCGGCCCGAAGCTGATCCGGGCGACGCCGAGAGCAGCGAGCGACGCGAGATCGTTCTTCGCCGGGTGGGCGATCGCATTGACCGGCAACGGCAGCTCCGACGTCAGGCGCCGCTGGACCTCGTCGCTGTGGAAGCCCACCGGATAGAGCACATCGGCGCCGGCATCTGCGGCCAGCTTCAGGCGGTCGATCGCCCGGTCCACCCGGTCGGGCTCGTCACCGATCTTCTTGACGAACAGGTCGGTGCGGGCGTTGACCACCAGGTGCACACCGGCGGCGTCGGCGGCGGCACGCAACCCGGCCACGTACTCGGCGTGCTCGGCCGGCTCGCGCAGCCGGCCGCCCTCACTGTGCACGGTGTCCTCGACGTTCAATCCGACAGCGCCCGCCCCGAGCAGCCCCTCGACGATCCGAGCGGGGGCCTCGCCGTAACCGGCCTCCACATCCACCGAGATCGGGACGTCGACCGCTGCGGTGACCTGCCGGACCCGGGTCAGCAGCTCCTCGAACGTCATACCCTCGTTGTCCGGCTTGCCGACCGAGTCGGCCACCGGATGGCTGCCCATCGTCAACGCGGCGAAACCGGCCTGCACCGCCAGGTTCGCCGACCAGGCATCCCACACGGTCGGCAGCACCACCGGGTCACCCGGAACGTGCAGAGACTTCAGCGCTACGGCCTTCTCGGCAAGAGTCGTCATGCCGCATCCAACCACACACGTCCCCCGGCATTCCCGGCGAACACACTGCACCCGGGTGCGGATGCGCGACGGGTGCCGCGGCAGAGGCCGGGGGCAGGGGGCAGGGGCAGCGAGAAGACCGGGCCCCGTGCCGTTCGCAGTGAACGGCACGGGGCCCGGTTCTCGTCGAGTCGTCCTATCGGACGCTGACCTTCTCGGGTTCCGGCTTCTTCTCGGGAGCGCGGTCGACCCGGGCAGGTACAGCGGTGACGGTCACGTCGTCGGGGACATCGGCGTCGAGCCGGTGCTGCTCCTGCGCGTAGTGGAAGTGCGGGCGCCGGTGACCGAGGAAGGATCCGAACCACGACATCACCGCGACGTAGCGGTTGCGGAAGCCCACCATGTAGACCAGGTGCACGGCCAGCCACAGCACCCAGGCGATGAAGCCGCTCAGCTCGATCTTTCCGACGCGGGTGATCGCGCGGAAGCGGTTGATGATGGCCATGCTGCCCTTGTCCCGGTACTTGAACCGGGTGCCCACCGGCTGCTTGCCGAGGATGGTCCGCGCGACGTGGCGGCCGCCCTGCATCGCGACGGGCGACTGCCCGGGCAGGTTGTTCAGCGACGTCATGTCGCCGATGGCGTACACGTCGGCGTAGCCGCCCACGGTGAGGTCCGGGTTGACCAGCAGCCGGCCCGCACGGTCGGTGGCGCAACCGGTGCGCTCGGCGAGGACTCCGGCGAAGTCGTTGGCGCGCACGCCGGCCGACCAGATGATCGTCTCGGCGGTGATCCGGCGCTCCTCGTCGCCCGCCTTGAGCGTGGCACCGTGCTCGTCGATGTCGGTGACGAAGGTGCCGAGCACGACGTCGACACCCGACTTCTCCAGCGACTGCTTGGTGTATTCGCTGAGCTTGCCACCGAAGGCCGGGAGGGCCTCGCCCGCGCCCTCGACGAGGGTGACGGAGACGTCGTCGGCGCTGATGTCGTGGAACGACTGCTCGAAGTAGCGGCCCGCGAGTTCCTTGATCTGGCCGGCGAGCTCGACGCCCGTCGCGCCGGCACCGATGACCACGAAGCTCAGCAGGTTGCGGCGGCGCTCCGGGTCGGTGGTGGTGTGCGCCTCCTCGAAGCACCGCAGGATCTGCCGGCGCAGCCGCTCGGCGTCCTCGACGGTCTTGAGGGCGTAGGTGACCTTCTCGAACTCGTCGCGGCCGAAGTAGGCCTGGCGCGCACCCGTCGCCGCGACGAGCGAGCGGTACCCGACGGTGTGGACGACGCCGCCGGCAACGTAGTCGACCTCGTGCACGTCCGGCCGCACGTCCACGACCCGGCCGAGGCGGACGTCCGCGCTGGGGTACTTGGCGAGGATGGAGCGGATCGACGGGGCGATCTCGCCGGCCGAGAGCACGCCGGTGGCGACCTGGTACAGCAGAGGCTGGAAGAGATGTTCGGTGGTCTCCGAAATCAGGACGAACGGCGTCCCGGCCTTGGCGAGCTTCTTCGCCGTTGCCAGCGCGCCGAAGCCCGAACCGACGACGACGACCTCGGTCCGATCGGTCACTGCTGTGCTGCCCACGATTACCTCTACCTCCACCTTGAAGTCGATGTATGACAACCACCGTATGGAGACGGCAGACCGATGGCCACCAACCTGCCGTATTCGCGGAAGTCTTATCTCGATCGCTCATAAGTAGGATTGGGGGCATGGACTTCCGGCAGCTGCGTTACTTCCTCGCCGTGAGCGAGGAGCTGAGCTTCAGCAAGGCCGCGCAGAAGTGCTTCATCTCCCAGTCCGCCATCAGTCACCAGATCACCCGGCTCGAGAAGGAACTCGATACGTCGCTGTTCGAGCGGTCCACCCGGGTGGTGCGGTTGACCCCCGCCGGTTCGCGGCTGGTCCCCATCGCGCAGCAGGTGCTCAGCCTCGAAGCGCAGGCGTATGCGGTGGCGCGCGAACCGCGCAACCGCATCCGCATCGCCGCGAACATGACCTTCGCGTCCCAGAGCCTCGATGCCATCGCCCACGTCCGCGAGCAGTACCCGGCGATCGACATCGAGTTCGTCATCAAGAGCTTCGCCGACCGGATCGACGCCGTCGCCGGCGGCGACGCCGACGTCGCCCTGATCCGCGGCGGCGTCGACCGCCCGGGTCTCGAGACCGTGGAACTGGGGATCGAGGACCTGGTCATCGTCACGTCGAGCCGGCACCCGCTTTCCGCGTTCTCCACCGTCGACCTCGGCGACCTGGCGCCCTACCCGCTGCTGCTGCCGCCCCGGCCCAGCCAGGTGCTCATCCACACGGTGATCGAGGACGCCTTCCGCGCGGTGGGACGCCGGGTGCAGCTCGGGCCGTCGATCGCGAGCGACCACACCGCCACCCTCGACGTCATCACCAATCCGCGGGCGTGGACGGTCCTGTACCCGAGCACCGCCGCGGAGACCCCACGGACGGGCCTGGCCTACATGCGCGAGGCGCGCAATCGCCTCAGCGTCCCGGTGTGCGGCGTGGTCCGCAGCGACGCGCCCCGCTCGTCGGCGATGTCGAGCCTGATCCTCGCGCTGCGACGGTCGATGACCAGCGAGGCACCGCCGGGACCCGAGGACTGAACACACAGCCGCGCGGTCGCCGCAATGCGCACCGATCCGGCGGCGTTTCGTGGAAGGATGACCCGATCCGGCGGCGGATCCACGCGGTGAGGAGCGATCATGCAGCGAACCGAGACTTCGTTCACCAGTGCCGACGGCACCCGCATCGTCTACGACGTGTGGTCGCCCGGCGGGGACCCGACCGGCGTGCTCGTGCTGTGCCACGGGTTCGGCGAACACGCACGTAGATACGACCACGTGATCGAGCGCCTCGGTGATCTCGGCCTCACGGTGTACGCGCTCGACCACCGCGGGCACGGCCGCTCCGGCGGCAGGCGCGTATATCTGCGGGAGATGGCCGAGTACACCGGCGACGTGAACCGGCTGTTCGGCATCGCCTCCTTCGACAATCCCGGCCTGCCGCGGTTCCTGCTCGGCCACTCCATGGGCGGGGCCGTCGCCCTGGCCTACGCGCTCGAACACCCCGACGAGCTCACCGCCCTCGTCCTCTCCGGCCCCGCGGTCGACGTCACCTCCGGCACGCCGCGCGTCGTCGTCGAACTCGGCAAGCTCATCGGGCGCGTGCTGCCGCAGCTACCGGTGCAGAAGCTCGACTCCGCGGGCGTCTCCCGCGACCCCGACGTCGTCGCCGCGTACGAAGCCGATCCGCTGGTGCACCACGGGCTCGTGCCCGCCGGCATCGCGCGGGCCCTCGTCGTCACCGGGGAGAGCCTCCCCGACCGGCTGCCTGCGCTGAACCTGCCGGTCCTGCTGCAGCACGGCGCCGAGGACCGGTTGACCGCCCCGGCCGGCAGCCGGCTCGTCGCCGAGCGGGTCGGGTCGCCGGACGTGACCCTGAAGTTGTACGACGGCCTCTACCACGAGGTGTTCAACGAACCGGAGAAGAAGCAGGTCCTCGACGACCTCGTGGAATGGCTCCGGCCGAGGCTCATCTGACGTGGCCGCCGAACCGTCCGCGCGCATGCCGGCCGCGTTCCTCGGGCACGGCAGTCCCCGCAACGCGCTCGACGCGAACCGCTACACCCGGGCGTGGCGGGAGTTCGGGCGCGCGGTCCCCACGCCGCGTGCGATCCTCGCGATCTCGGCGCACTGGTTCATCAACGCCACCGCCGTCACCGCCATGCCCAGCCCGCGCACGATCCACGACTTCTTCGGCTTCGAGCAGCAACTGTTCGACGTGCAGTACCCGGCGCCGGGGCTGCCCGAACTGGCCGAGGAGATCGCCGACGTCGTGCATCCGACCTGGGTCGGCGCGGACGTCGACTCGTGGGGCATCGACCACGGCACCTGGTCGGTGCTCACCCACGCCTTCCCGGCCGCGGACGTGCCGGTCGTGCAGCTGAGCTTGAACGCCTACCAGGATTTCGACTACCACCTCGAACTCGGCGCGAAGCTCGCGCCGCTACGCGAACGGGGCGTTCTCGTCGTGGCCAGCGGCAACATCGTGCACAACCTCGCCGGCATGGATCGGCGCCTCCCGGACGAGGGGTTCGACTGGGCGCACCGGTTCGACGCGGCGGCGCGGGTCATGATCATGGACCGCCCCGACGGCGTCGCGAGTCTCGACGGGCACGCCGACTTCGAGCACGCGGTCCCCACCACGGATCACTTCCTCCCGCTGTTGTACCTCGCGGGCCTGGCTGGTGTGGGCGACGATCTCGTCGAACCCCTGGTCGACGGCTTCGCGTACGGATCGCTGTCGATGAGCGCCTACACCCTCGGGGTCACGTGCACGGCCGGCGAGGACGGCCCCCCGTCCGCCGGGTTCCCCGACACCCCAAACCCGTCCGACACCAATACCTGACTGCTCGGGCACGCGGCCGAATGTCACACCGCGTCACTCAGATCGAATGGATGTGACATCGGGCCGCCACGGCGGGGTCATGCCGTGTGGCGACGCTCCTGCGCGACAACGGTGCGCCGCACGAAGTCGATGCTGTAGTGCAGCAGCGTGCGGGCCTCGGGCAGCACCTGCCCTATCACCGGGAAGGCGTGTACCTGACCGGCCCACAGGTGGGTCTCGACCGTCGCGCCCACCTCGTCGAAGGCGCCGGTCATGATCTCGACGTCGGGTCGGGTGATCTCGTACTCGGCGACGGAGAAGAACACGGGCGGGAACAGCGCCGGATCGGCACGGACGGGCGACTCCTCGCCCTCGATGTAGTCGGGACCGGCGAGCCAGCGGTCGCGTAGCTTCTCGACCTGCCGCATCGGCAGGTACGCGTCGCGCTTCATGAAGTCGGGGTCGTGCTCCTCGAGTTCGAGGTTGAGCAGCGGCGAGTAGCCGATCACCGCGGCCGGCCGGATCATGCCGCGCAGCGCGGCGATCTCGGCGACCTTCATCGCCAGGTAGCCGCCGGCCGAGTCACCGGCGACGACGATGCGGGTGGGGTCCTCGACCGTCTCGAGCAGCGCGGTGTACGCAGCCATCGCGTCGATGACGGAGGTACCGATCGAGCCCACGGGAAGCTGCCGGTAGGCGACGGAGTACACCGGAACCCCCGACTCGGCGGCGAGCAGTGAGCAGACGGTGCGGTGGGTGGCGAGGCCGCAGAACACGAAGGCGCCGCCGTGGAAGTACAGGATGGTGACCCCGGCGAGCGAGTCCCGGGCGGGTCGCGGCGGTTCGATGCGCTCGCTGGGCACCCCGCCGAGGGTCAGGGGGTCGATGTCGACGCCACGCGGTCGGGGCAGCAGCTTGTCGACGCGACGGTCGAGCCGGCTGAGGGTCTCGATGCCCCGGTCGGTGGCAGGCCACCAGGTGAAGAGCGGCTTCACGAAGATCCGCACGAACCAGAAGACGAGGATCGCCCGCAGGCTCACCGTCCAGTGCCAGATCGTCGATCCGTGGGTGCGCATGTACGCCACGATAGGACGAGGCCGGTACCCGGTCGAGGTACTCTCCGTCACACGTATCTTCCGGACCCTCAGCCCTCAGACCTGCAGCAACGGCACCAGCAGCTCCTCCTCGGTCAGCGCACCGTGCTGGCCGGGCAGCTGCGACATGACCAATTCGCCGTCGGAGCGGATCACCGTGGACTCGCCGAGGCCGATCGCGACGACGTCACCGATGCGTCGGCACGCGGCGGGCGACGGGTCCGGGCCGAACAGGCCGCCGGCGATCACGTCGTCGCGGGTGCCGATCCACATGTCGTCGCCGAGTTCGTTGCGCCACCGCTCCAGCACTGCGTCGGGCCGGCGGGTGTGCACGTGCCGGCAACGGGGTTCGCCCGCGATCGCGTCGACGTCCTCCGAGAGGCCGGAGATGTGGTCGAAGTCGGCGCGACGGCCCCGGGAGGCGTCGACCATGCCGTGGTCGGCGGTGATCAGCAGCCGCGCCCCGGCGGGCAGGGCCGCGACGAGCTGCTCGACGAACCGGTCGACGACGGTGAGCTGCGCGGTCCAGGACGGGGACTCGGGTCCGTAGAGGTGGCCGATCGTGTCGACCTCGCCGAGGTAGCAGTAGACGAGGGTGCGGTCGCCGGCGGCGACGGCAGCGACGACGTGGGCGAGCAGGTCGCCGTAGGCGGAGACACCGACGAAGTTGCCGCCGCGCAGCACGGCCCGGGTGAGCCCGCTGCCGTCGAAGCTGCGGGGCACGACGGTGGTCACGGTGAGCCCGGCGGCGTCGGCGCGTTCGAACGCCGTCGGGTGGGGCTGCACCCATTCGGGGACGAGTCGCTCACGCTGGTCGACCGCGGTCCCGGCGAGGGTCCAGCGCAGCCAGTTGAACGGGGCGTCGATCTCCTCGACGTAGGACTGGTAACCGGTGATGGCGTGGGCGCCGGAGGCCAGGCCGGTGCCCAGCGACGCGATGCTCACCGCGGTGGTGGTGGGGAATCCGGCGCGGATCGGCCGGCCGTCGAGTCCGGTGAGAAACGGGGCGGCTGCGGCATTGCGCCGCAGCAGGTTCCACCCCATGCCGTCGACGAGCAACACGACGGTGCGGGACTGCTCGTCGAGCGCGAGACGGTTGGCCTCGCCGGGCACCCCCGCGGACGCGAGCACGGACGGCATCAGGTCCGCGAGGGTCGGTTCGGCGTAGACGTCGTGCAGCGGCAGGTCCATTACCCGAGTATGGCCTGCCGGCGGCCACTAGTCCTTGATGTCGGATCCGTGCTTGGTCAGCGGCATGATCTCGATGTTCATGTACGGGAACAGCGGCAGGTTCCACAGGATCTCGTGGAGTTCGTCGGCGGAGTCGACGTCGAAGATGCTGATGTTGCTGTACTTGCCGACGATGCGCCAGATCTCCCGCCACTTGCCCTCGCGCTGCAGTTCCTGGCTGTAGGCCTTCTCCCGCGCGACGGTCTCGGCCCGCACCTCGGGATCGAGGTCGCGGGGGATGTCGACGTCCATGCGAACGTGGAACAGTGCCATGGTGCGTACTCCTTTCGGGCCGTGCGCGGTTTCGGTAGCTGTTTCTACCGAAACCGCGCACGGGTGTGGTCAGTCGCGGGCGAGGTGCTTGACGACGTCCATGTCGAGTTCGACGCCGAGGCCGGGCCCCTGCGGGAGGTGCACCTGCCCGTCGGAGTAGTCGAGCGGGGTCTGCAGCAGCTCGACGGCGAACAGCTGCGGCCCGAACAGCTCGGTGCCGTAGTTGATCCCGGGCTCGGCGCAGGCGAAGTGGATGGACGCCGCAGTGCCGATGGGCCCCTCGATCGAGGTGGCGCCGTGGCAGCGGATTCCGGCCGCCTTGGCGACGGCCACGACCTCCTTGCTGCGTTGCAACCCACCGCACTTGGTGGTCTTGAGGGCGATGACGTCGGCGGCGCCGAGCTTGGCGATCTCGAGCGCGTCGTGCGGCGTCTGCACGGACTCGTCGGCCATGACGGGGGCGGACACCAGATGGTTGATCTCGGCGAGGACCTCGCGCTGCTCGCCGGGGGTCGGCTGTTCGATGAGTTCGACGCCGCCGTCGACGAGTTGCGGGACGTACCGCAGCGCGGTGAACCGGTCCCAGCGGGCGTTGACGTCGATGCTGACGCCGGCCTTGCCCTCGAGGGCCTGCGCGATCGTGACGACACGTTCGGTGTCGACCTTCGGGTCGAGCGCGCCCATCTTGAGCTTGAACGCGAAGTTCAGGCGGGCCGCCATCTTCTCCTCGACCTCCTCGAGGATCTCCTCGACCGGCGCGGCGCCGAGCGCCCAGCGCACGTCGACCCCGGTGCGGAAGGCGCCGCCGAGCAGGGCGTGCACGCCGACGCCGAGGGCGCGGGCCCAGGCGTCGTGCAGGGCGACGTCGACGGCGGCCTTGGCGAACCGGGCGCCGGAGACGACGCGTTCGATGTCGACCATGATGCCGCTTATCTCGTCGACGCCGCGGCCGGCGATGTAGGGGGCGATGTAGCCGTCGACGATCGCCTTCATCGTCTCGACGGATTCACCACCCCACCACGGACCGCCGGGCACGACGCCCTCGCCGTAACCGGTGACGCCGCCCGCGGTGGTGATCGCCACGAGCAGGATGGGCTGCTTCTCGGCGGTGGTGGTGGCGAACTTGTGCGGACGTACCAGCGGCACGTCGATGATCGTCGTGTCGATCGAGACGATCTTCAGGTCGGGGTCGGACATCGAACAGCTCACAATCGGATATCGGCGGTGATGCGGGCAACAGTGGACCCTCGGGGACGACGAATGCCGGTGTCCTCTTGGTGGACACCGGCATTCGTCAACTCACGTGGACCCGGTCCATGGAGACGATCAGGCCTCGGGGTCGAGCACGAAGTTGTAGGTCACCTCGTCGACGCCCTCGGCGTTCGGCTGCGGGTCGAGGATGAGCTCGGGCTTGGTCGCGGTCGCGACGTCGTCCTCGACCCACTCGCCACCCTGGAAGTACAGCTGGGTGGTGATCGAGCGCTTGCCGGGGGCCTTCACCATCAGGTGCAGATGGGCGGGGCGCCACGGGTGTCCACCGTAGGACTCGATGAACCAGCCGGTCGGGCCGTCGGCGGGGATCTTGTAGGGGGCGGGCTTGAGGGTGGTGATCTCGAAGTTGCCCTCGTCGTCGCACTCGACGGTGCCGCGCAGGTTCCACTCGGGGATGCCGGGGGCGAACTGCGAGTAGAGGCCCTCCGCGTCGGCGTGCCACAACTCGATGGTGGCGCCCTGCAGTCCGTTGCCCTCGAGGTCGGTGACCCGGCCCTTGAAGATCAGGGACTCGGCCGCCTTGTCCTGCTCACGCATCGGCATGGTGCACTTGGCCGGCAGCTTCGGGGAGTCGGCCACGTAGTACGGGCCCTCGATGCTGCCCTTGGTGCCGGTGAAGTGCTTGCGGTTGTAGTGCACCTCTTCGATCTCGTGCTCGACGAAGACGTCCAGCCACAGCGGCCACTCGCCGTACTCGCCCACGTCGATCATCCACTGCTTGAGCACGCGGTACTCGTCGTAGGTGACCTCGTGCTTGTGGATGATCTCGGCGAACGCCCCGAGCACATCCTTGTAGATGGCGGCGGCACGCTCGACCGACGTGTCCGACGAGACGCGCTCGTTCTTGAACTTGTCGGTGGCCGCATTGCCGGACGCGTGGGCGGTGGGATTCTCGGTGGTGGTCATGTGTCCTCCTCGGCGAGGCTCGAACGATGGTCACGAAAGCTGTCGTGGTGATCGCGGGGCTGGCGCTCTCGCCACTCGGGTTGTACGCTGTGCGTACTTCTGTATCGCAGTGCGTACACACACTGTGCGTCCAGTCACAGGTGATTGTCAACACCCGGGTGGCCCCGGGCGCCGAAACCGCAGGTAGGAGCCAGCAATGCCTAGCCAGGACCGGGATTTCGTCCAAAGCATCGAGCGCGGCTTTGCCGTGCTGCTCGCGTTCGACGAACAGCACCCCAACCCGTCCCTCGCCGAACTGGCAGCGAAGACCGACCTGTCCCGGCCCGCGGTCCGCCGCATCCTGCTGACCCTGCAGAAGCTCGGCTACGTGAGCAACACGGGCAGCCGATGGTCGCTGACCCCGCGCGTGCTCAGCATCGGTCAGCACTACTCCGCCTCGCACGCCCTGGTCGAGGCCGCCATGCCGCGGCTGGTCGAGATCTCCGAGTACACCGGCGAATCCGCCTCCCTCGGCGTTCTCGACGGCGCCGAGGTGGTGTACGCCGCCCGGGTCCCGGTGCGGCGCATCATGAGCATCAACGTCTCGGTGGGCACCCGGGTCCCCGCATACGCGACGTCGATGGGCCGGGCGCTGCTGGCGTGGGCCCCCACCGACACCGTCGAGCAGGTCGTCGCCGATACGAGTTTCGAGAAGCTCGCCACCGCGACCGTCGGCAACGCGGACGAACTGCGGGCCGAGCTGGCCCGGGTGCGCGCCCAGGGCTACGCGCTCACCTCCGCCGAGCTCGAGGAGGGCCTCATCTCGGCGGCGGCGCCGGTGCGCGACGCCGCCGGCACCGTAGTCGGTGTGCTCGCCTGCTCGACGTCGGCGGCCCGGCACACGCCCGAGGAATTCCGCGCGCTCGCCGTGGACTGCCTGGTGAAGTCCGCGAACGACCTCAGCGCCGACCTCGGGTACCGCGGGTAGGTCTCGTCAGCCGCGCAGGGTCGCGGACGGGGTCACGCCGTACTTGCGGCGGTAGGCGGCGGCGAAGCGGCCGGTGTGCGTCATCCCCCAGCGCATGGCCACCTCCGTGACCGACGTCGCCGCCGGGTCGCCGGCCGCGAGCTCCTCGTGGATCCGCTCGAGGCGCAGGTCGAGCAGGTAGTCGCGGGGACAGACCCCCAGATACTCGCGGAATCCCTCCTGGAGGCGGCGCACGCTCACGCCCGCCAGCTCGGCCATGTCCGCCGACGTCCACGGCTGGGCCGGATCCTCGTGGATGCGGTCGAGGACCCGCTTGACGATCCGCGGTCGCGCCGCGGTGCCGGTTCCGCCGTCGGGCATCACCGCGAGCACGAACGCCGAGGTCAGGGCGCCGGAGAGCTGCTCGGCGACCAATGGATTGCGCCACAGCTCCTCGTCCGCGCGCAGCTGGTCGACCACCGAACGCAGCAGGGTCATCCAGCTCTGACCGGCCTCCCCGGTCAGGTCCACCTGCTCCGGCAACTGCAGGTCGGGACGTCCCAGGATCCGCGCCAGCTCACGGTCCAGGTAGTCGCGGTCGAGCTTGACGCCGACGATCTCGCAGTCGTCGGTCCAGCGGGTGATGGTGGCGGCGGTGTCCGGCCGGAACACCGACGCCTGTCCCTGCACCGAGACCACCTCGCGGCCCGCCGTCACCGATTCGATGCGCCCGGACAGGGGGATGTTGACCGCGTAGGCACCCGGATGGTCCGACTGCACCGTGACCTCGGCGCCCCATCCGATTCGCGCCAGCCGCAGCGGACCGAGCTGCAGCGCGCGGACATCGACGTGCGGTTCCGTACCGGCGGCCAGCGGGGCCAGGGTGTGCGGGAAGTATGCGTCGGACACCACATGCTCGGCTTCGTCCCAATCGGCCGGATCAGGCGTCGACCTCACCCCGTACCTCCGTTTCCGTCCCCGGGACCTTCGGCGCCGTTCGCCATTCGGGACCTTCGTCCCGGTATACCCGGGACCCACTGCCCAGTGTGATGGGCAACACGTCTCCGGGCAAACGAGGCCATCGGTCACGCCGACCGCGCTAACCGGATAGCGACCGCGTTCAGCGGATCGCAGCCGGCACCCACCCGCTCCTATGGTCTACATCACACCAGCACGGATCGACCCGGGAGGAGCGCCGAAATGGAACAGCGTCGGCTCCGGAACATCTTCGGACAGTTCGCAAGTGGCGTCACCGTGATCACCTGCGCCAACCACGAGGGCACACCCCACGGCGCGACGGTCACCGCGTTCACCGCCGTCTCCCTCGAGCCCCGGCTGTGCCAGGTCACCCTGACCCGCACGTCGAAGGCGTGCGGCTTCCTCTCCGGCGCACCGTTCGCGGTGAACATCCTCGCCGCGGACCAGGTCGACACCGCCCTGCACTTCGCCGGCCGGCCGCAGACCCCCGGCCCGGTGTTCGAGGACGGACCCACGGCGCCGGTGCTCGCCGGGGCCGCGGCGACCCTGTCCTGCGTCCCGTGGCGCGAGTACGACGGCGGCGACCACGTGATCTACATCGGCGAGATCGTCGACGCCCAGTGCCGCGACACCGCCCCGCTGCTGTTCTACCGGAGCACCTTCCACGAACTCGGCGCACCGAGCGCCTCCGCCGCATGGAACGGCTCGATGGACGATCCGCACAGCGGCTGGTTCGACGCCCGGACCCGGTTCACCCCGCTCCACCTCGATGCCGCGGTGAACTGACCACCGCCCGGAACCACTTACCAGTTCCCTTCACCCGCAAGGAGATATCCATGACCACTCTCGAGTCCCGTCCCGGCGAGAACACGATCGACCGCTCCACGGTGAACGTCGCCGCCGATTCCCCGGCGAACCGGCAGCAGAATTTCGCCACGCGGCCGATGACCGGCGACGAGTACATCGAATCGATCAAGGACGGCCGCGAGATCTGGCTGCACGGCGAGCGGGTCGAGGACTTCACCAACCATCCGGCGTTCCGCAACTCCATCCGCATGACCGCCCGCCTCTACGACTCGCTGCACACCGGCGAGCACGTCGGCACCCTCACCGCCCCGACCGACACCGGCAACGGCGGGGTGACCATGCCGTTCTTCCGCACCCCCACCTCCGCCGACGACCTGCTCGCCGAACGCGACGCCATCGCCACCTGGGCGCGGATGACCTACGGCTGGATGGGCCGGTCCCCCGACTACAAGGCCTCCTTCCTCGGCACCCTCAACGCCAACAGCGAGCTCTACGCCCCGTTCCAGGACAACGCCAAGCGCTGGTACCGCGAATCGCAGGAGAAGGTCCTGTACTGGAACCACGCCATCATCAACCCCCCGGTGGACCGGCAACTGCCCCCGGACCAGGTCGGCGACGTGTTCATGAAGGTCGAGAAGGAGACCGACGCGGGCCTGATCGTCTCCGGCGCCAAGGTCGTCGCCACCGGCTCGGCGATCACCAACTACAACTTCATCGCCCACTACGGCCTGCCGATCAAGAAGAAGGAATTCGCCCTGATCTGCACGGTGCCGATGGACGCGCCCGGCATCAAGCTGATCTCGCGGGCCTCCTACAGCCAGAACGCCGCCGTGGTCGGCTCGCCGTTCGACTACCCGCTGTCCTCGCGCATGGACGAGAACGACGCGATCTTTATCTTCGACAAGGTGCTCGTGCCGTGGGAGAACGTGTTCATGTACGGCGATGTGGAGAAGATCAACGCGTTCTTCCCGCAGTCCGGATTCCTGCCGCGGTTCACCTTCCAGGGCTGCACCCGCCTCGCCGTCAAGCTCGACTTCATCGCGGGCCTGCTGCTCAAGGCCCTCGACGCCACCGGCGCCGGCGGCTTCCGCGGCGTGCAGACCCGCGTCGGGGAGGTCATCGGCTGGCGCAACCTGTTCTGGTCGCTCACCGAGTCGATGGCCCGCGACCCCGAGCCGTGGATCGGCGACACCGTCATCCCGAAGCTCGAGTACGGCCTGACCTACCGGATGTTCATGATCTCCGGCTACCCGCGCATCAAGGAGATCATCGAGCAGGACGTCGCGTCCGGCCTGATCTACCTGCCCTCGTCGGCGGCGGACTTCAAGAGCCCCGAGGTGCGCCCCTACCTGGACAAGTACGTCCGCGGCTCCGACGGCATCACCGCCGTGGACCGGGTCAAGGTCATGAAGGCCCTGTGGGACTCGATCGGCTCCGAGTTCGGCGGCCGCCACGAACTCTACGAGCGCAACTACTCCGGCAACCACGAGAACGTCAAGGCCGAACTGCTCTTCGCCGCCGAGAACCGCGGCATCGTCTCCGGCATGAAGGGCCTGGCCGAGCAGTTCATGAGCGAGTACGACCTCGACGGCTGGACCGTGCCCGACCTCATCGGCAACGACGACGTCAGCGCCTACTACCGCAAGTAACCCCCAGCTGCCGCGCGCGGGCGATCCCCTGCCGCCCGCGCGCGGCGTTCCACCCGCGAAGGAGCGCCCGAGATGACCACCGCCTCGAAGTCCGTCGCCCATGCCCCCGTCCCGGAGTTCGACGCCGTGGTCCTCGGGCGCTCCTTCGCCGCCCTGCGGGCGGCCGGCCGCCTGCGCGACGAACTGCGATTGGCCGTCCACGACACGGCCGGCGCGACCTCCGCCCGCTACGACGACGTCGACCACCGCTGGGACATCCTCGACGGCTCGACCGTCGTCGCGCGGGCCAAGTTCCTCGTCGACGGGGACGGCACCCTCCCGCTGTGCGGCCGCGACGGTGCGCGGTGCACGGCGAACACGTTGACGGCGAAGGGTTTTCCCAACCTCTTCCGGCCGGCCACCGCCGTCCACCCCGATCCCGTCGGATACACCGTCGCGTGCATCGAGCACATGCGCGCCTACGGCCACGACTACGTCGAGCGCCGAGCCCGGGTCCCGATCTGCGACGACGACTTCCCGGAGCTGTCGTTCGACCGGCCCACCCCGCAGTTCTGGGTCGGGTAGGCCCACGCAACGACACAGGTCCCGGACATCGACAAGCGTCTCGACGGTTGTCGACGTCCGGGACTTCTGTGTGCGTCAGCGGCCGCGCAGGACCTCCGCGGGCGTCGTCCCGTAGCGCCGCTTGAACGCCGCGGCGAACCGGCCGGGGTGGCTGAAACCCCACCGGTAGGCCACGTCGGCGACGGTGACCGCGCCCGCTCCGGCGACGAGGTCGGCGTGGGCGCGGTCGAGCCGGATGTCGAGCAGGCACGCCGACGGGCTGCGGCCGACGAAGTGGGCGAACGCCTCCTGCAGGCGGCGGACGCTGGTGCCGGCCAGTTCGGCCATGTCGGCCGAGGTCCACGCCCGGCCGGGATCGTCGTGCAGGGCGTCGAGGACGCGACGGATCATGCCCGGCCGCGGGGGTCCGGCCGGCCCGTCCTGCGGGGCGACGGCCAGGACGAACGCCGCGGTCACGGCACCGGCGAGCTGCGCCCCGACCACCGGATTGCGCACCACCTCGAGGGCACCGTCGAGCTGTTCGGACAGGGCCCGGACGAGCCCGTGCCACTCGCTCGCCGGACCGGTCAGGTCGAGCTGGTCGGGCAGCTCGAGCTTCGATCGCACCGGCGAACCGAGGATCCGGTCGGCCTCCCGCTCGAGATGCTCCCGGTCGAACTTCACCCCGAGCACGGAACACGTTGCGCCCCAATGGGTGATCACACTCGGCGTGTCGGCCCGGAAAACGGTGGCCTGACCGGGCACCGAAACGGTCTCGCCGTGGCTGCCACGGGACTCGAGCCGGCCGGTGACCGGGATGTTCACCTCGTAGGCGCCCGGATAGTCGCACGCGATGGCGATGTCGGCACCCCAGTGCAGGCGGCCGAGGGTCACCCCGCCGAGATCGACCGTCGTCAGCGACAGCTTCGGCCGGTCGGTGCCCGACAAATCGGTCAGCTCATGGGGAAAGTACGCGTCCGCCACCGCCCGGGATGCGGCATCCCAGTCTCCGATCTCGGTCGCACTCACACCACGAGCGTACGTAGCGGAGACGCCGGTCACAGAAAGTCGCGCGATGTGTCCAGGGGCCGCGCGGATCGTCTCGGCGATCGTGTGACTGCCGTCATATGTTCTGCCTCACCCGACGAACGGCCCCGCTCGAGGGGTCTACCCGCCGAAGACACATCGAGGAGCAATACCGATGACGAGCACCCTCTCCTGGATCGACGAGATCACCATGACCGAACTCGAGCGCAACCCGTACCCGGTCTACGAGCGGCTGCGGGCCGAGGCACCGGTCGCCTTCGTCCCCGTCCTCGGCGCGTTCGTCGCCTCGACCGCCGAGGCGTGCCACGCCATCGCGACGAGCGACGACTTCGAGGCCATCATCACCCCGGCCGGCGGGCGCACGTTCGGACATCCCGCGATCATCGGTGTCAACGGCGACATCCACCAGGATCTGCGCTCCATGGTCGAACCCGCGCTGCAGCCGAGCGAGGTCGACCGCTGGATCGAGGACCTGGTCCGGCCCATCGCCCGCCGTTACCTCGAGGGTTTCGAGAACGACGGCCGCGCCGATCTCGTCGCCCGGTACTGCGAACCGGTCAGCGTCCGCGCGCTCGGAGACCTGCTCGGGCTGAAGGACGTCGGCTCCGACACGCTGCGCGAGTGGTTCCACAAGCTGTCCGACTCCTTCACCAACGCCGAGGTCGACGACCACGGTGAATTCACCGACCAGGAGCGGTTCGCGGCCGGCGACGCCGCGAAGGCGGAGATCCGCTCGATCGTCGATCCCCTGATCGACCACTGGATCGAACACCCGGACGACAGTGCGATGTCGCACTGGCTGCACGACGGCATGCCCGAGGGACAGACCCGCGACCGCGAGTACATCTATCCCACGCTGTACGTGTTCCTGCTCGGGGCCATGCAGGAGCCGGGGCACGCGATGTCCTCGACGCTGGCGGGGCTGTTGAGCCGGCCCGAACAGTTCGAAGCCGTCGTCGACGAGCCGGGTCTGATTCCGCGCGCGATCGCCGAGGGCATGCGGTGGACGTCGCCGATCTGGTCGGCGACCGCCCGCATCGCGAGGCGGGACACCACGGTGTCCGGGGTCGACATCGCGGCAGGCACCGTGGTGATCCTGTCGTACGGCTCGGCCAATCACGACACCGGCAAGTACGACGCCCCCACCGAATACGACATGACCCGCCCGCCGCTGCCGCACCTGGCGTTCGGCGCCGGCAACCACGCGTGCGCCGGCATCTACTTCGCGAACCACGTGTGCCGCATCGGCCTCGAGGAACTGCTCGACACCATCCCCAACCTCGAGCGGGACACGAACGCCGACGTCGAGTTCTGGGGCTGGGGCTTCCGCGGACCCACCGCCCTGCACGTCACCTGGGAGGTCTAGGACATGAGCGCCACCGTCACCGTCGGCGACACCACCGTCGCGTGCGCACCCGAGCAGACCGTGCTCGACGCACTGCTGCGCAGCGGGGTGTGGATGCCCAATTCGTGCAACCAGGGCACGTGCGGCACCTGCAAGATCCGGGTCCGCTCGGGCGCCGTCGACCACCGCACGTCCCCCGAGGCGACGCTGCCCGCGACGGAACGCGACGCGGGCTTCGCCCTCGCGTGCCAGGCCACGCCGTGCGGCGACACCGTCGTCGAGCGGCCACGCACCGACGACGGCCGGGACCGGGACGCCACCCACGCGCTGCGCGACCTCGTCGGCACCGTCACCGAGGTCCGCGACATCGCCCACGACACACGGCGGATGCTGCTCACCCTGGACACGCCGCTCGAATTCTCCGCCGGGCAGTACGTCGAACTGACTGTCCCGGGCACCGGCGTCCGGCGGCAGTACTCGCTGGCGAACACCCCGGGTGAGGCGAAGCTGCTCGAGCTGCATGTCCGTCGCCGGCCGGGTGGGGTCGCGAGCGACCGGTGGGCGTTCGGCACCGTCGCGGTCGGCGACCGTGTCGACGTCACCGGACCGCTCGGGGACTTCACGTTCGACGCGGAGTCCACCGGCCCCATGGTGCTGCTCGCGGGCGGGACCGGACTGGCCCCGATGAAGAGCATCGTCCGGCAGGCGCTGTCGCTGGATCCGCGGCGCGAGATCGTCCTCTACCACGGGGTGCGCACCGCCGAGGACCTCTACGACTCCGGCTTCTTCCGCGAGCTGGAGGCGCAGCATCCCGGCTTCCGGTTCGTCGCGTGCCTGAGCCGTGAGTCCGGCGGCGACCGCGAGGGCTACGCCCCCGACGCCTTCGTCGAGGACGTGGCGTCGGCGAAGGAGTACACGGGCTACATCTGCGGCTCCGAGGCCTTCGTCGACAGCGCCGTCAAGGCGTGCAAGCGGCGCCGGATGTCGCCGCGCCGGATCCGGCGGGAGAAGTTCACCTCGGCGACGTGACCCACCCCCGGTGCGTCCTTTGGGCTGTTCCAGCAGCCCAAAGGACGCACCGGGCGTTTGGGGACTTCCTACCCTCCTGCCGAGGGTCCTAGGTAGGCCTAGGCATTTGCCTGGTGTGACTGTGGCCACATGGTGGCATGGTGGAGATAACGCGGAAACAGCCCCATTCTCCGCCGGGGCCGACCCGACACCCTTTCTGGAGGATCCCCATGACCGAGACCCTGGACCATGTGCGCGCCGCCCTCGACGGCGCTCTCGTCGAAGATGCGGCCAGCGGCCGATACCAAGTGCGCCGCAACATCTTCACCGACGAGGAAGTCTTCGAGCTGGAGATGAAGCACATCTTCGAAGGCAACTGGGTCTACCTCGCGCACGAGAGCCAGGTTCCGAACAACGGGGACTACTTCACCACCTACATCGGTCGCCAGCCCGTCGTGATCAGCCGCGACAAGGAGGGCGAGCTGCACTGCCTGATCAACGCGTGCAGCCACCGGGGCGCGATGCTGTGCCGGCGCAAGACCGACAACCGCACCACGTTCACCTGCCCGTTCCACGGCTGGACGTTCCGCAACAACGGCAAGCTGCTCAAGGTCAAGGACCCGCGCGACGCCGGCTACCCGGAGGGGTTCAACAAGGACGGCAGCCACGACCTGACCAAGGTCGCCCGGTTCGAGAGCTACCGCGGCTTCCTGTTCGGCAGCCTGAACGAGGACGTCAAGCCCCTCGAAGAGCACCTCGGCGACGCCACCAAGATCATCGACATGATCGTGGACCAGTCCCCCGAGGGTCTCGAGGTGCTGCGCGGTTCGTCCACCTACACCTACGACGGCAACTGGAAGCTGCAGGCGGAGAACGGCGCCGACGGCTACCACGTGTCGGCGACGCACTGGAACTACGCGGCCACCACCGCGCGCCGCACCGCCGGCGAGTCGACCAACGAGACCAAGGCGATGGACGCTGGCACCTGGGGCAAGCAGGGCGGCGGCTACCACTCGTTCGAGAACGGCCACCTGCTGCTGTGGATGTGGTGGGGCAACCCGCAGGACCGCCCGCTCTTCCCCCGCAAGGACGAGCTCGCCGCAGAATTCGGCGAGAAGAAGGCCGAGTTCATGGTCGGCGCGTCCCGCAACCTCTGCCTCTACCCGAACGTGTACCTGATGGACCAGTTCTCCTCGCAGATCCGGCATTTCCGGCCGATCTCCGTGGACAAGACCGAAGTCACCATCTACTGCATCGCCCCCAAGGGTGAGAGCGCCGAATCCCGCGCCAACCGCATCCGCCAGTACGAGGACTTCTTCAACGCCACCGGAATGGCCACCCCGGACGACCTCGAGGAGTTCCGGTCCTGCCAGAAGACCTATCTCGCGTCGGCCGCCCCGTGGAACGACCTCAGCCGCGGCGCCACCCACCAGCTCAACGGACCGGACCAGGTCGCGCTGGACCTCGGCATGAAGAACGTGCTGTCGAGCGGCGTGAAGACCGAGGACGAGGGCCTGTACCCGATCCAGCACGGTTTCTGGCTCGAGAGCATGCGCAAGGCCGTCGCGGCGGAAACCGCCGAGAACGCCGCCGCCGAGCCCACCACCACGAACGAGCGCTGAGGAAGACCAGGACATGACCGCCGCAACGGAATTGACGCAGACCGACATCGAGCAGTTCCTCTACCGTGAAGCCCGTCTCCTCGACGACCGCGAGTTCGAGAAGTGGCTCGAGTGCTACCACCCGCAGGCCGAGTACTGGATGCCGGCATGGGACGACAACGGTGCGCTCACCGAGGACCCGCAGCGCGAGATCTCGCTCATCTACTACCCCAACCGCGGTGGCCTCGAGGACCGGGTGTTCCGCATCCGCACCGACCGCTCCTCCGCGACGTCGCTGCCCGAACCGCGCACCGGCCACAACATCACCAACGTCGAGATCCTCGAGCGCCGCGGCACCGAGATCGACCTGCGCCACAACTGGTTCTCGCTGTACTACCGGTACAACACCACCGACACCTACTTCGGCACGAACTTCGTGACCCTCGACGTCTCGGGCCCGCACCCGGTGATCAAGAAGAAGAAGATCGTGCTCAAGAACGACTACATCCACCACATCGTGGACGTCTACGTCGTCTGATCCACCCCCGATTCACGAAAGGAGGCACATGCCGTGAGCTTTCAGGTGGCATTGAGCTTCGAGGACGGGGTGACCCGCTTCATCAAGTGCGGACCGAACGAGACGGTCGCCGACGCGTCGTACAAGGCGCGGATCAACATTCCTCTCGACTGCCGCGACGGCGCGTGCGGTACCTGCAAGGCACTGTGCGAGTCCGGCAACTACGACGGCGGCGACTACATCGAGGAGGCGCTGACCGACGACGAGGCCGAGCAGGGATTCTGCCTGCCGTGCCAGATGGTCCCGGAATCCGATCTCGTGCTGCAGATCGCGACGACCTCGGACGTCGCGAAGACCGCGGCCGCGACGTACACGGCGACGATCACGGACCTGCAGCGGTTCTCTCCCAGCACCGTGGGCTTCACCGTCGAGATCCCCAATCGGGACGACCTGGTGTTCCTGCCGGGCCAGTACGTGAACATCACCGTGCCCGGAACGGAACAGACCCGGTCGTACTCGTTCAGCACGGGACCGAACGACCCGCAGTTGTCCTTCCTGGTGAAGATCACCGAGGGCGGCCTGATGTCCGAGTACCTGAGTGATCGCGCCCAGGTGGGAGACACCCTGCAGTTCACCGGCCCGTTCGGCAGCTTCTTCCTGCGTGAGCGTAAGCGCCCCGCCCTCCTGCTCGCCGGCGGTACCGGCCTCGCGCCACTGCTCGCCATCCTGTCGAAGATGCAGGAGGAGGGCAGCGACCTGCCGGTGCACCTGGTCTACGGCGTCAGCTTCGACCAGGACCTGGTCGAGCTGGACAAGCTCGAGGCCTACACGCGGTCGCTGCCGAACTTCACGTTCGACTACTGCGTTTCCGATCCGGAGTCGACCGCCCCCAACAAGGGGTACGTCACCGGCCTGTTCGAGCCGAAGCACCTCAACGACGGCGACGTCGACGTCTACCTGTGCGGGCCGCCGCCGATGGTCGAGGCGGTGCGCACGCACCTGTCGGACGAGGGCATCTCGGTGACGAACTTCTACTTCGAGAAGTTCAACAACTCCGCGACCCCCGGCGCCGCCGAACCGGCGCCCCGGCCCACCGAGCGGGAACTCGAAGCCGCCACCAGGGCAGCCGAGGAGACCGGCCTGCCGGTGTCCCTCGGCGCCGCCGAGCAGGTGCCGGTGGGCAACTACGAGATCGGCGAGGAGCACCCGCCCGTCACCGAATCCGACGCCCAGTTCGACGCGCGCATGGCGCTCGAACTCGGTGCGCTGGAGCTGACCATCGGCCGGCTCACCGACGCGCAGCTCGTGGAATTCCGGATTCTCGCCGAGGCGTCGACCGCGTCGATCGACCACGACCGCTTCACCGACGCGGGCGCGTTCACCGACACCAACGCCGCCTTCCACGAGTTCCTGTTCCGCTGCTGCGGCAATCCCGTGCTGCTCGAGGCGTACAACCGGCTCGAGGTGACCCAGCTGATGCGCAAGGTGCTGCGCACCGCGCAGTGGGTGGACGAGCAGATTCCGCACGACCACCTGCAGATCGTGCGGGCGTTCGAACGCAAGGATCGCGCGGCGGCCCGCGACCTCATCGTCAGCCATGCCGAGCACGCCAAGGCGACGATGCGCCGCGCCATCGAGGAGTCCGCGAAGGTGGAACTCGCGTGAGTGCCCTTCTTCCGGTCGGCACCGTGTACCCGGGCCGCTTCGACGGCAGGGTTGTCACCGTCACCGGCGCCGCGCAGGGTATCGGCCTCGTGGTCGCGTCCCGCATCGCAGCCGAGGGCGGATCCGTGATCCTCGTCGACCGCTCCGAGCTCGTGCACGAGGTGGCGAAGGAGTTGCGCGAGAAGGGTTTCCAGGCGCATTCCGTCACCGCCGACCTCGAGACTTTCGCGGGAGCGCAGTCCGCGATCGACGAGGCCCGGCAGCAGCACGGCCGCATCGACGTGCTCGTCAACAACGTCGGCGGGACGATCTGGGCGAAGCCGTACGAGCACTACACCCCCGAGCAGATCCAGGCGGAGGTGCAGCGGTCGCTGTTCCCGACGCTGTGGACATGCCGCGCGGTGCTGCCGTACCTGATCGAGCAACGCTCGGGCACGATCGTCAACGTGTCCTCCGTGGCGACGCGCGGTGTCAACCGCGTCCCCTACGCCGCCGCCAAGGGCGGGGTCAACGCGATCACCGCCGCGCTCGCCCTCGAGGCCGCCCCGTACGGGATCCGGGTCGTCGCCACCGCCCCCGGCGGCACCGACGCCCCCGCCCGCCGGGTAGCGCGCGGCCCCGCCGCGCAGAGCGAGCAGGAGAAGGGCTGGTACCAGCAGATCGTGGACCAGACCGTCGACTCCTCGCTGCTCAAGCGGTACGGCACGCTCGACGAGCAGGCCGCCGCGATCACCTTCCTGGCCTCGGAGGAGGCCTCCTACATCACCGGCACGGTTCTTCCCGTCGCCGGCGGCGACCTGGGGTAACACCCCAGCACCGCCACAGGCCTCACCGACAGGCCAGGGATCCCCTGCCGGTGAGGCCCTCTTTCTGCCCCGTTTCATTTGTGACCGCACTCACAGACCGGAGCCGACATGGCCGACAACACAACAGCCTGGGCAAGTCCCCGGCACCGCCGCACCGTCATCTGGGTCGTCGCCCTCGCCACGCTCGCGATCATCTTCGACGGCTACGACCTCGTCGTCTACGGGACGATCCTGCCCACACTGATGGCCGACCCCAGCCAGATCGGAGCGATCTCCGCGCAGCAGGGCGGCGCGCTGGGCTCGTACGCCCTCATCGGCGTCATGGTCGGCGCCCTGTTCACCGGCGCGTTCGGCGACCGGCTCGGGCGCCGGAGGATGATGCTGATCAACATCGTCTGGTTCTCCGTCGGCATGGGCGCCGCGGCGATGGCCACCAGCATCACCTCCTTCGGCATCCTGCGCTTCTTCACCGGCATCGGCGTCGGTGGTCTCGTCGCCACCGCGGGTGCCGTGGTGGCCGAGTTCGCTCCGCCCGGGAAACGGAACCTGTTCAACGCGATCGTCTACAGCGGCGTCCCCGCCGGCGGCGTCCTCGCCTCTCTGCTGGCCATCGTGCTGCGCGACACCATCGGCTGGCGCGGACTGTTCTGGATCGGCGCGCTGCCGCTGGTGATCCTGCTGCCCCTGGCCCTGGTGAAGCTCCCCGAATCCCCGATGTGGCTGCAGGCGCGCGGGCGGACGGACGAGGCGGCCGCGGTCTGTGACAAGTTCGGTCTCCCCCTGCCCACGATCGCCCCGGCCCCGGCCGAGAAGGTCGGATTCGCCGCACTGGCCACCCGCCGCTACGCGTGGGGCACCACCCTGCTCGGCCTGATGAGCTTCGCCGGGCTCCTGCTGACCTACGGCCTGAACACGTGGCTGCCGAAGATCATGGCCGACGCCGGCTACAACGCGAAGGGCTCGCTCGCATTCCTGTTGGTGCTCAACGGCGGTGCGATCATCGGCGGCCTCCTGGCCTCCCGGATCGCCGACGGCCGCGGCCCCCAGCCGGTCATCGCCACCACGTTCGGCCTCGCCGGCCTGGCACTGATCCTCCTCACCTTCGGGTTCCCGCTGCCCGTCCTGCTGACCGCGGTGGCGATCGCCGGGGTCGGCACGATCGGCACCCAGGTGCTCATCTACGGGTTCGTCTCCAACTACTACGAGACGGCAGCGCGCGGTGCCGGTGTCGCCTGGTGCGCCGGATTCGGCCGGCTCGGCGGCATCTTCGGCCCCATCATCGGCGGCCTGCTCATCGGTGCCGGGCTGAGCAACGACGTGAGCTTCTACATCTTCGCGGGCATCGCCGTGGCCGGCGCCCTGGTCACGGTGTTCGTTCCCATCCGACGGGGTGCGCAGTACGTTGCCCGAACCCCCGAAGCTGCGGCCGCGAGCCCCACTACCGTGGAAGTGTGACTCACCCCGCCATGCTGGTCGGACGTACCCGAGAGCTCTCCGAGCTCGACCGTCACCTAGGCGAGGCGCGAGCCGGTTCACCCGTGCTCGCCCTCGTCGAGGGTCCGCCGGGTATCGGCAAATCCGCCCTGGTGCAACGATTCACCGAGGTCTTGAACGGCTGGCAGGTCCGCGTGTCCGCGGGCGTCCCGTGGGAGGCGGCGCGCGCGTGGAGCACGGCCGAGCAACTGCTGCAGGCCCCCGTCACCGGACGTGATCCGGTGGAAGTGGCGCACGAACTGTTGTCCCTCGTGGACGATCCCACCGTTCTCGTCGTCGACGACGCGCACTGGTCCGATTCCGAGTCGTTGCAGGCTCTGTCGTCCGCCGTCCGCCGCGCCCACGGCAAGCAGTTGCTCGTCCTGCTGGTGACCGTGGACCCGCTGCCGGAGGCGGTCCCGGACAGCACCCGGCAGGTGCTCGACCATCACCGCGCCCTCTCCGTGCACGTGCGGCCCCTCGGGCCGCAGGACATCGCCCAGCTGGCCCTCGCCCGCATCGGCGTGGACCTGTCGCCGTGGACCGCGCGACGGCTGTTCGAGCACACTCTCGGCACACCCCGCCCGATCCTGCAGTTGCTCGACGAGATCCCCCGCAACCAGTGGCAGCACTGGCAGGCCCGGTTCCCGGCGCCCCAGGAACGGTCGGGCGCCGTGCGCCGCACGCTGGACCACTGCCCCGCCGAGACCCGGGCACTCGTGGAAGCGGCGGCCGTGCTCGGTGGCGAAAGCACCCTGACCCAGGCCGCGGCGCTGGCCGGGCTGGCGGACCCGACCGCGGCGCTCGACGCCGCGCACACCGCCGGATTGCTCCGACGACGCGAACAGCGCGGCGCGGTCACCCTGATCTTCCCGGACCCGATGACGCGGGCCGCCGTCGCGGACGACATCGGTCCCGCCCGCTGGCGCGACCTGCACGCCCGCGCCGCCGAACTGGTCGACGACGAGGGTGCCGCCCTCACCCACCTGGTCTCCGCCACCCCCACCGCCGATGCGGACCTCGCGGACCGCCTCGATCGGTACGGCCGGCGCCGCGCCGCCGTCGGTGCGTGGTCGGATGCTGCCGAGGCACTGATCATCGCGAGTGGCATCAGTCCCGACCGCGACCAGCGCGCGCAGCGGCTGATCCGCGGCGTCGACGCCCTCACGGGCGCGGCGGACCTGCCCCAGGCGCTGACGTTCGTGCCGGCGATGGAGGCCGCGCCCGAGGGCTCCATGCGCGACGTGGTGCTCGGCTACCTGGCGATCCAGCGCGGCCGGTCGGCCGAGGCCTCCCAGCTGCTCACGCGCGCATGGCAACTGCTCCCGGACCCGGCCCGGGACCCCGATCTGGGTGCGATGATCTGCCAGCGCATGGTGCTGCATTCGCTGGCCCAGCTCGACGGCGCGGGCCTCGTCGAGTGGGCCGACCGCGCGTCGTCCCTCGTAGCTCCCGACATGCCCGCTGCCGTCGAGTCGGCCGCGATCCGCGGCCTCGGCCTGGCCATGACCGGCCGCGTCGACGAGGCACGCGCCTCGTACGCAGAGCTGTCGGAGACCTTCCGGCTCGGCGCCCAGAGCCAGCGGATCCGCATGGCGGAGGGCTGGCTCGCCCTGGCGCTGGACGAGCCGGATCGCGCCCGCGCGGAGCTCGAGAGTGCCGAGCCGACCGTCTTCCGCGGCGGCTCGATCCGGATCTCGTTGTGGGCGCAGGCGTGGCTGGCGCGCACGGAGTTCGCGCTCGGCGCATGGGACGACGCCGTGCGCACCGTCGACCGCGCGGCCGCACAGCTCGACACGGCCGGCCTGGATCTGCTTCGGCCGCTGGTGCATTGGACGGGAGCACACGTGCACGCCCTGCGCGGGGACTGGTCGCTGGCCCGCGAGCACCTGCGTCGCGGACGCGCGGGCGCCACCGACTATGCCGTCATGGTGGTGCCGTCCTGCATCGCGGCCGCCCAGTGCGCAGAGGTCGCCGCCGACTACGACGGGGTGCTGCGGCACCTCGCACCGCTCACCACCCGTCGGCGGCAGGCCTTGGTGGAACCGGGTTTCTGGCCGTGGCCGGACCTGTTCGCGAATGCTCTCGTGATGACCGGACGCGTCGACGAGGCCGACGAGTTCCTCCGTCCGTTCGAGGAACTGGCCGTCTCCCGTGGGCACCTGTCCGCCCGGGCGCGGCTCGGATACGTGCGCGGACGGATCCACGGGGCACGGGGTGACATCGACGCCGCCCGCAGAACATTCGAGGACGCGCTGGCGAACCTGGCGACGCTGTCGCTGCCGTACGACCGTGCCCGCGTGAACTTCGCGTACGGGCAGACGCTGCGCCGCGCCGGACGCCGGCGGGAGGCGGACGCGGTGATGCGCACGGCCCGCGAGCTGTACGTGACGCTCGGCGCGACGTCGTACGTGCAGCGCTGCGACCGCGAACTCAAGGCCGGGGGGATGAAGGCGAACGGCGACGATACCCGCCGGACACACATGGATCTGGCGGCGTTGACCCCGCAGGAGAAGGCGGTCGCCGCGCTGGTGGCCGCGGGCAATACCAACAAGGACGTGGCGGGCGAGCTGTTCCTGTCGGTGAAGACGGTGCAGTACCACCTGACACGGGTCTACGCGAAGCTCGGCATCCGTTCGCGCAGCGAGCTGGCCGCCCAGTTCCGGCAAGAGGAGTGAGGAAGAGATGACAGCAGTCGACGAGAAGACCTCTCCCCCGAACGACACCGACCTGCTCGAGCGGCCCGCTCGGCCCGTGACCCGGCCGCGCCGGGTGCTGCGGGACCTCGGCGTCGAGTACGCGGCGAACGGCGTGATCGGGCTGGTGTTCTCGTCGACGGGGCCGGTCGCGGTCGTCCTCGCGGCCGGCGCGGCCGGCGGGCTCGGCGCCGCCGAACTGGCGTCGTGGATCTTCGGGATCTTCGTCCTCAACGGCGTGCTGACGATCGCGATGAGCATCGCCTACCGGCAGCCCCTCGGCTTCGCCTGGACGATTCCGGGCACGATCCTCGTCGGCGGGTCGCTGGGGCACCTGTCCTGGCCGGAGGTGATCGGGGCGTTCCTGGTCACCGGCCTGCTGGTGCTGGTGCTGGGGGCGTCCGGGCTGGTGCGGCGGGTGATGGAGGCGCTGCCGATGCCGATCGTCATGGCGATGGTGGCCGGCGTCTTCCTGAAGTTCGGTGTGGACCTGGTGCTCGCGCTCGGTGCGGACGTCGCGATCGCCGCGCCCATGGTGCTGATGTTCCTGGCGTTGAGCGCGTTCGGCCGGATCGGCCGGTGGCTGCCGCCGATCCTCGGGGCGCTGATCGCCGGTGCGGTCGCGGTGGCGGCGTCGGGGCGTTTCTCCCCGGCCCCGGGCGGAGCGGGCATCCTCGCGTCGCCGGTCTTCACCGCGCCGGTGTTCACGTGGACGGCGTTGCTGGAGTTGGTGATCCCGCTGGCGATCACCGTGCTGGTGGTGCAGAACGGGCAGGGAGTCGCGGTGCTCACGGCGGCCGGGCACCGGCCCCCGATCAACGTCACCACGATCGCGTGCGGGGTGTGGTCGCTCGGTGCCGCCTGCGTCGGCGCGGTGTCGACGTGCCTGACCGGCCCGACGAACGCCCTGCTCACCGCGTCCGGTGAGCGGAGCCGCCAGTACACGGCGGCCGTGTGTTTCGGGCTGTATTCGATCGTGTTCGGACTGTTCGCGCCGCTGTTCGTGCGGTGGATGACCGCCGCGCCGGCGGCGTTCGTCGCGACCCTCGGGGGCCTGGCGATGCTGCGGGCGCTGCAGGGCGCGTTCGTGACGGCGTTCGCCTCGAAGTACACGATGGGGGCGCTGGTGGCATTCGTCGTCACCGCCGCGAACGTGACGTTCTGGAACATCGGGGCGGCGTTCTGGGGCCTGGTGGCCGGGGTGATCGTGTCGCGGTTGCTCGAGCGGGGGGACTGGACCACCGGCCGGTGACGGCGGGCGCGCGCGTGGGTGCGCGCACCCGCCGTGTCCCGAGCCGGTGGGTGTCAGCGGCCGAACAGCGAGCCGAAGATGCCGGAGCTCGTCTTGGGAGCGGAGTCCTGGTCGCAGGCGCATCGCTCGGCGGCGGGCACGGACTTCATCACGCTGTCGACGTGCTGGCCGCAGCCGCCCCAGCCGGTCTTTCCACACTTGGGGCAGGTGACGGGGTAACACATGGGCGTCCTCCTCGGGGAAGCGGTCGGGGTCTATCGTCAATATACCCCCTGGGGTATCAGATATGCCAGTGTGCGCATCCGCACATACGGTACGACGCAGATCGGGGACCGGGCATACCGCGAAAATCCGGCGCCGGGACGGGCGAACTGACACCCTGAGGGCCGTACCGTCCCGCCGCGCAGACAGGATCAACAACCCATGGCACGTCCGGTTCGCGTCGTCGTCCTCGGTTCCGGCTCGTGGGGCACCACCGTCGCAGGGCTGTCGGCCCGGAACACCCCGACCCTGCTCTGGTCCCGCAATCCGGACACCGCCCGCGAGATCGACGAGGAGCACCGCAACACCCGGTACCTCGGCGAGCGGACCCTGCCGGCCAACCTGCGCGCCACCTCGGACCTCCTCGAGGCCGCGCACGAGGCCGACGTGCTGGTGGTCGGAGTGCCGTCCCACGCGGTCCGCGCCACCCTCGCCGAGATCTCGAACGAGGTGCGGGCCTGGGTGCCGATCCTCTCGCTCGCGAAGGGACTCGAACCGGGCACGCGCCTGCGGCCCACCGAGGTGATCGGCGAATGCCTGCCGGGGCACCCCGTGGGGCTGCTGGCCGGGCCGAACATCGCCGGCGAGGTTGCCGACGGCATGGCGGCCGCCGCGGTGGTGGCCACGGCGGACGAACGCGTCGCGGCGGCCCTGCAGCCACTGTTCGCCTCGAAGGTCTTCCGCGTATACCGCAACACCGACGTCCTCGGCTGTGAACTCGGCGGGGTCCTGAAGAACATCGTCGCGATCGCGGCGGGCATGGCCGAGGGGCTGCGGGTCGGCGACAACACCCGGGCGATGGTGCTCACCCGGGGCCTCGCCGAGATGACCCGGCTCGGTGAGGTGATGGGGGCCAACCCGCGGACGTTCGCCGGCCTGACCGGCATGGGCGACCTGATCGCGACGTGCACGAGCCCGGCGTCCCGCAACCGCCGGATCGGCGAGGCGCTGGCGAGCGGGCTCACCCTCGAGGAGGCGGTGGCCCGGCTGGGCCAGGTGGCCGAGGGGGTGAAGACGGCCCCGACGGTGATGGAACTGGCGCGCGAGTACGAGGTGGAGATGCCCATCGCCGCCGAGGTCGAGGCCGTCGTGGCCGGCCGCCGCTCCCCCGCCGACGCGTACCGGGGGCTGCGCCGGGTCACCCCGGGCAACGAGGAGGACGTGGTCTGATCGGGAAGTATCCGGGATTCTCGACCGCGTACTAGATGGCGATATAGACCCTAATTTGCCTGGTGAAGCCCGTACTTGCACACTGTTCAAGTGATCGGAACCGAAGTACTCGTCGTCGGCGCCGGCTTCGCCGGGCTCGGTGCCGCCGCACACCTGCGGCAACGCGGCCGCGACGTGCGCGTTCTCGAACGGAGCGCCGCTCTCGGCGGCACGTGGCGCGACAACACCTACCCGGGGTGCGAGTGCGACATCCATCCGGCCCTGTACTCGTACTCGTCCGCTCCCCAGGCCGTCTGGGCCCGCGGCCGCGCCACCCAGCCGGAGATCCTCGCGCACCTGCACGCGTTCGCCGCAGGGAACGGGCTCGACGACCGGATCGCCTACGGCACGACCGCAACCGGGTGCCGGTGGGACGAGACGACGGGCCGCTGGCACGTGCGCACCGACCACGGTCCGGACTACGCGGCCCGCTTCCTCGTCCTGGCCACCGGCGCCCTGAACGTCCCGCAGATTCCCCGCCTCGAAGGCTCCTTCGCGGGCCCCGCCTTCCACACCGCGCGCTGGGACCACGGCGTCGACGTCACCGGGCGGCACGTCGCCGTGATCGGCACCGGTGCGAGCGCCGCCCAGGTGATCCCGTACCTCGCCGACACCGCCGGCCGTGTCACGCTGTTCCAGCGCAGCCCCGCCTGGGTGCTGCCGCGCCGCAGGCAGCACCTACCGCTGCCGCACCGCGCGCGACGGACGGTCGAGTACTGGCGCGGCGAGGCGCTCGTCCCCGCCCTCACCGGGTCCGACCGCCGGCTCGCCCGCCTCGAGGCCCGGGCGCTGCGGCACCTGCACCGGCAGGTGCCCGACCCGGACCTGCGCCGCGCCCTGACCCCGCGACACCGGATCGGGTGCAAACGGATCCTGTTCTCCGACAGTTACTATCCCGCGCTCGCCCGAGACTCCAGCACGGTGGTCACCACCCCGGTCGCGGGACTGGGCCCGCACGGTGTGCGCACCGTCGACGGTCGGGAACACGCGGCCGACGTCCTGGTGTACGCGACCGGATTCCGGGTGTCCGCCGCGCTCGCCGGTCTGCCGGTCGTCGGCCGCGACGGCCGCACCCTGATCGAGCGGTGGGGGCGCGACGGCGCGTCGGCGCACCTGGGCACGACCGTCGCCGGGTTCCCCAACGCCTTCCTGCTCGGCGGGCCCAACACCGGCATCGGCCACACCTCGCTGCTGTTCATGATCGAGAGCCAGCTCCGCTACGTCGCCGCCGCGATGGACGCCACCGACCGGGAGGGCGTCACCGCACTCGAGGTGCGGGCGGCCGCCCAGCGGGAGTTCTCCGACGAGATGCGCCGGCGCTCGACAGGCACCGTGTGGACCACGGGGTGCCGGAGCTGGTACCTGGACCGCGACGCGGTGAACCGGTCGCTGTGGCCGGACTCGTCCTGGCGATACCGGCTGCGCACCCGGCGGTTCGACCGGGAGAACTACACGGCCGCCGGTCCCGCACGACGGCCCTGAACGAGCGCTACACAGGTGCCTGTGCGACCCTGGTCACATGACGATCGACCACCGTGCCTCGCTCTCGACCCTGCTCGACACCCGCTACTCCTGCCGGGCGTTCCTGTCCAAGCCGGTGCCGCGCGAGGACATCGAAACCATGCTGCGGATGGCGCAGCGCACCCCGTCGTGGTGCAACTCCCAGCCGTGGGAGGTCGTCGTGGCCGGCGGGGACGCCATCGAGCGGCTGCGGACCGCGGTGTACGAGCAGGCGGCGTCCGGCCATCTCGACCCGGACATCCCCGGCCCCGCCGAGTACCGCGGGGTGTACGCCGACCGGCGGCGAGGCGCCGGTTACGCCCTCTACAACAGCCTCGGCATCGCCCGCGACGACTACGCGCGCCGCACCGAGCAGATGCTCGAGAACTACCGCTTCTTCGGGGCGCCGCACGTCGCGATCGTCACGACCGACAAGGCACTCGGCACGTACGGAGCGGTCGACTGCGGCGGGTACGTCGCCACCCTGCTCCTCGCCGCGCAGGCGCTCGGCATCGCCGCCGTCCCGCAGGCCGCCGTCGCGATGGCCGCCGGTGCCGTCCGCCGCGAACTCGGTATCTCCGACGAGCGCGACATCGTGTGCGCGATCTCCTTCGGCTACGCCGACGAGAGCCACCCCGCCAACACCTGCCGCACCGACCGGGCGAGCCTGGACGACGCCGTGCGGTGGGTGGAGGAGTAACCACCCCCAGGGGTCCTGGCCCGGGGCGCCCGGGCGACGGAAGGTGGAACTCACCACCTTCCCCGCCCGAGAGGACACCCCGTGCACCGCATCGAAACCGAGGAGCTGCTCCGCCGTTGGGTACCGCGCGCCGTCGCCGGTGAACCGCACGCCGTGGGCGTGGTGGTGAGTTCCGTTCGCCCCCATGTGCTGAGCTTCTGCGCCGCGCGTATGGACGAGGGCACCCGCGCGCACACTCCGGCCGAGGACGTCACCCAGGAGGTGTGCCTCGCACTGACGCGGGCACTGCCGCGCTACCAGGATCGCGGTGCGTCGCTGCTGCGCTTCGCGTTCGGGATCGCCACGCACAAGGTCGCGGACGTCCGGCGCAAGGCTGCGCGTACCGTGACGCCGCTGCACGACGTCGCCGGCCCCGGGCCCGAGGAGGGCGTGCTCGACGAGGAGCTGCGTTCCGCGGTCCGCCGGCAACTCGCGCTGCTGCCGGAGCAGCAGCGCCGCGTGGTGCAGCTGCGGATCCTGCAGGGCTACAGCGCCGAACGCACCGCCGCGATGCTCGGCACCTCGGTCGGCGCCGTCCGCATCGCCCAGCACCGCGCCCTGCAGCGAATCCGGTTGCAGCTCAGTCGTGCTGAGCGCGCAGATACCGTCCGAAGTGCGGCACGGTGAATCCGATGAAGCCCCGTTCGGCGGAGTAGATGAGCCCCTTCTTGATGAGCCCGTCCCGCGCGGGCGACAGCGACGCAGGCTTGCGGCCGAGTTCGGCCGCGATCTTCGACGTCGCGACGGGACCGTCGTCGCCGGAGAGGTCGGCCATGGCGCGCATGTACTCCCGCTCCGCGGGGGTGGCGCGCTCGTACCGGGAGCCGAAGAACCCGACGGCGAGTTCCTCCTCGGCGGCGGGCGCGCCGACGCGCACGTCGTCGGCGGTGATGGGGCTCGTCGCCGCGACGTCCCAGGTCGCCTTGCCGTAGGCCTGGACGAAGTAGGGGTATCCGTCGGCCGTCTCGTACAGCGCGTCGAGCGCCTCCTCGGTGAAGGTCACTCCCTCCCGCTCGGCCGGCGCGATGAGGGCGATGTCGGCGGAGCCGCGGTCGAGCCGGTCGATCCGGTGGTAGCTGAACAGCCGCTCCGAGTAGCTCTTCGACGCGGAGAGCACCGCGGGCAGGTGCGGCAGCCCGGCGCCGACCACGATGAGGGGTGCGGCGTCCTGGCTGAGCTCGTGGCACGCCCCGCAGATCGCGGAGATGTCCGGTGCGCCGAGGTCCTGCATCTCGTCGACGAACAGCGCGATGCCCACGCCCACGTCGCGGGCGAGCCCGGAGGCGTCGATCAGGAGTTCGACGAGGTCGATCTCGAGGTCGCCGGTGTCGGCGCGGCCCTTGACCGCGGGGGCGTCGATGCCGGGCTGCCACCGCTCGCGCATGCCCTTGTCCGCGGTGGCCCGCAGCGCGAACGACTTGAGCACGCCGAGGAAGTACTCGACCGATTCGGGGTGCGGATGGGCCGGGGCGATCTCGCGCACCGCCATGTGCAGCGCCGACGACAGCGGCCGGCGCAGGTCCTGGTCGGGCCGGGCCTCGATCTTGCCGGTGCCCCAGCTCCGCGAGATCGCCGCGGAGCGAAGCTGATTGAGCAGGACGGTCTTGCCGACGCCGCGCAACCCGGTGAGCACGACACTGCGTTCGGGGCGGCCGCGGGCGATCCGTTCGAGCACCACGTCGAAGGCGTCGAGCTGCTTCGCCCGGCCGGCGAGCTCGGGCGGGCGCTGCCCCGCGCCGGGAGCGTACGGGTTGCGGACCGGGTCCATCGGTCGATGGTAACGGCGCCGCGCGTGGACACCGCCTCCTTGCACCGCGTGTCGCGGGACATCCCGGATGCGGACATTCGCATAATAGACTTTGACATTTGTTTGCAATAACGCGTAGATGTTCCGGCATGAAGTCCTCCCGAAGTCTCGCGCTCACCGCCGGGCTGGCCGCCGTGCTCGTGGCCGGCTGCTCCACCTCCACCGCCGAGGACGCCCCCGCGGCCCCCGCCCCGACCGCTCCCGCCGAGGTCGCCGCCGCCGAGCCCCGGCTCGCCGTCACCTACGACGGCGGCATTCTCGTCCTCGACGCGAACGACCTCGACGTCGTCGCCGACCTGCCGCTCGACGGATTCAACCGCCTCAATGCCGCCGGCGACGGCCGGCACGTGTTCGTCTCCACCGCCGGCCGCTTCCGCGTCCTCGACACCGGCAGCTGGTCCGAACCCCACGGCGACCACGCGCACCACTACGCGGGCAGCGCGGCACTCACCGACGTCGAGTTCGCCGCCGCCAAGCCCGGGCACGTCGTCCGGCACGCGGGCAGGACCGTGCTCTTCGACGACGGCACCGGCCGCGTCGACATCCTCGACCCCGCGGACCTCGCCGACGGCACGCCGCAGACCGACACCTACACCACTCCGGAAGCGCACCACGGCGTCGCGGTCGCGCTCGCCGACGGCAGCCTGCTCGTCACCCTCGGCAACAGCGAGTCCCGCAACGGCATCGCCGTCCTCGACGCCGAGCGCCGGGAGATCACCCGCAACGAGCAGTGCCCCGGCGTGCACGGCGAGGCCGTCGCCGCCGACGAGGCCGTCGTGCTGGGCTGCGAGGACGGCCTGCTCGTCTACCGCGACGGCACGATCACGAAGGTGAGCGCCCCCGACCCGTACGGCCGGATCGGAAACCAGGCCGGATCCGAGGAGTCCGACATCGTGCTCGGCGACTACAAGAGCGATCCGGACGCGGAACTCGAACGACCACAGCGTGTCTCGCTCACCGATACCCGCACCGGCGAACTGCGGCTCGTCGACCTCGGCACCAGCTACACGTTCCGCTCGCTCGGACGCGGACCCCACGGCGAGGCACTCGTCCTGGGCACCGACGGAGCGCTGCACGTGATCGACCAGAACAGCGGCGCGGTGGTCCGGCGCATCGACGTCCTCGCCCCGTGGACCGAGCCCGACGAGTGGCAGTCACCGCGCCCGGCGCTGTACGTGCAGGGCCACACCGCCTACGTCACCGACCCGGCGAACAACGCGCTGCACGCGGTCGATCTCGACTCGGCCGCCGTGACGACCGCGTCGCTGCCGCAGACCCCCAACGAGATCACCGGCACCTAGGTGACCGAATGTCACATGGGTTCGATCCAACCGAACCCATGTGACATTCGGCCGGGCGACCGGCGCACGGGCGGCCGCGACAGCGCAGGCCGACGCACGGAGTCCCCAACCCCTACGGGACACACTTTCGTTGCGAGTCGCCGGAGTCCCTCCGTTCAGAGATCGGCGAGGAAGGCGAGCAACATTCCGGTGACGAGTTCCGGCTGTTCCTCCGCTGCGCTGTGACCGACTCCCTCGAGCAGGGCTTTCCTGCGCAAGTTGGGAAGATGGCTCTCCAGACGGTCGTAGAGGGGAGCGAATCGGTCCAACGCGGGATCCGCCGCTCCACCGATGAACAGACTGGGCTGCTGCAGCTTCAGGCCGTCGAGGAACGAGCTCTGCTCCCAGATGCGGTCGCGGTTCCGGTAGAAGTTCAACGCAGGCCCGAACCCGGTGCGCGAGTATTCGCTGACGTAGTAGTCCAGGGCGATCTCGGGTAGCCAACCCGGGAGGAACTCGGGGTCGAAAACCGTATCGAGAAAGTTCTCGCCCTCCGCGACGAACTGGCGCCAGCGTTCCTCACCGACCGCGCTGCCGGAGACCGAGTAGTAGATGCTGCGCAGCGTCGTGCGGACATCGGCATCCATGTGTCGCTCGGCTTCACCCGGCGTCTGGAAATAGTGCTGATAGAAGCGCGTACCGGTCTCCGCTTCCAGCTTCTTCCAATTCTCACTCGGCCGGCAGGGCTCGCGGGGAGGGACAGGGGTGTTCAGCATGGCCAGGGCATGGAACAGATCGGGGCGCAGCTGGGCCGCCGCATGGGCCACGAACGATCCGAGATCGTGGCCCACGACCACGGCCGAGGTTTCCCCGAGGCCGCCCATCAACCCGACGAGGTCGCCGACCGCATCGAACACATTGCAGTCCTGCACCTGCTCGGGACACCCGCTCCGCCCGAACCCACGAATGTCCGGTGCCACCACTCGATATCCGGCCGCGGCCAGTGCACGGATCTGCCGGCGCCACATGTACCAGAGGTATGGGATGCCGTGCACCAGCACCACCAGCGGACCTTCCCCCTCCTCGACATAGTGGATACGCATTCCGTTGACTTCCGCGAATCGATGCAGGAAACCGTGAGGGTCGTCCACGGTAGGCGCTGCCGTTTCCTCGGCAGAATCCGATCTTTGCATAGTCATTCAATGTTCTCCCAGTTGAAGCGCGACGGACACGTTCCGCGGATCAGATTCAGGGTTTCCCGGAACGGAGTGGCGCCGCCGCAGAAGGCAAACCGATTCAGGATGGGTCACTCATTGCAAGGATGGGTGCGCCGGGCACGCCCCCGGTATGCGCACTCGCCCGAGATCGCGGACCAGTTCGTGCGCCTGATCCCAATTGCCGTATCCAGCAGTAGGATCCAAATGCCCGGCATCTCCCGCATCGATCAGACGGCTACCCCAGTGTTCGGCCATGCCGGCCACGCGGCGGAAGCAGGCCAGGGCGTCGTTTCTGCTGGCGGCAACGATGCTGCGGAACGGCAGTCGCCTTCGGGGCAATGGATTCCAGCCGTGGCGGTCGAGATCCTCGGTGGAGGGGTATCCATCGGGCAGCGGTAGTTCGAAGTCCGGTGGAGCCACCAGCAGCGCTCCGTCGACGGGGCGGTTGGGTTGCCGAGCCCAGTGGACAGTGGTGAGCACGCCGGCACCATGGGCGACGAGGACAACCGGGCCCGCGATGCCGGCGAGGACCGCCTCGAGCGCCTCAACCCACGCGGTTCGGCTGAGCGGGGCACAGCCGGGCGGCGCGACAATGCGCGCCTTCTCCCATTTCTCGGCGAGCAGGCACTGCCAGTGGTCGGCGGTGAGGGGGACGAAACCGGGGACGAGTACCACGGTAGGCGGGGTGATGGTGGTGGTGCTGGTGGTGTTCACGGTCGGCTCCGGTAGATCGCGTCGGGGATGTGCAGGAGATCTCTTGTGATCCGTCGATACCGCTCCGAATCCCACTCGCGGAGTGCGTCTTACATGGAATTCCGCGCGCGCTTCCTCCGCGCCGGATCCCGGCGGTGTGACCGCCGACGGCCGGGCGTGAGTTCGGTTGCTGTGCGGGGTGTCATGACGTCGACTGCGTGGACATCGCGTGAAACGTCATGGATACGCGTTGACGGGAAATCGTTCCGACGACTCCTCCGCCCGACTGCGGCGCTCTTCCCGCCGCAAAGGACCCGCCGTGCAACTTCGATGACCATCGCCGAAACCAGGGAGTCGGGTAGTCGAATCCGGTTGCGGCCGTTCCTCGGCCCGATGGCCGCAACCGGATTCGAGTGGTGTCGATCTGCGGTGGTCAGTCCTGCCAGCTGCTCAGGTCGCGCGCCGCGATGCCGTGCTCGGCGCAGTAGGTGTTGTAGCGTTCGATGTGGGTCTTGTGAGTCTCCTGCCACAGGATCTTGTTGTCCTGGTCGAGGAACAGCAGTTCACCGACGAGATAGAAGAAGACCTCGGTGTCTTCGAGGCTTTCGGGGGTGTGAGAGGAGCCGGCGACCTCGTAGACGGTGTCGCCGCTCCGGGAGATCCAGTTGTTCTCCTTGTAGCGCCAGGCGCCCTTGACGGTGTGCCCGACCACGATGCCGGTGTGGTAATGGGGCGGCAGCTCGAGCCCCGCCGGGATCTTCATCGAAACGACGATCTCGGCCCGTACGGGGTCGACCTTCCAGTACTTGAGGAACACCTGGTCGGTGAGTGGAGTGAACGGGATCCACGGATTGTCGTCGCCCTTGATGTAGTTGACGTCGAGTTGTTGAGCGGTCTGCATGAGAATCTCCTTCAGGGGGTGCTGTGGGTGGTCCGGGCCGTCGCCGTCAGAATGGCTGGTCTCCGATGATGGTGGCGCGTTCCATCTTCCGGACGGCCGGCCAGTAGTCCTGCACTGCGTAGTGCTGGGTGCTGCGGTTGTCCCAGATCGCGACGCTGTTCTTGGTCCATCGCCAGCGAACCTGGTACTCCGGGATCGCGGCGCGGCTGATCAGGTAGTTGAGCAGGTTGCCGGAGCCGGGCGCGAAATCCGTCCCGAAGCGCACGTTCTGCGGGGTATGGAAGTTCACGAAGTGAGTGGTCACGCCGTTGACGTAGAGGATCTTCTCGCCGGTCTCGGGATGCGTACGCACCACCGGGTGCTCGGGATCGGGGAAACGCTCTTTCAGTTGGTGGCGCAGTTCCATGGGCTTGGCTGCGCCGAAAAGGGTTTCGAAGCTACTGCGAGCGCGAAGTCCGTCGATCTGTTGCTTGACGTGCTCCGGGAGATCCCGGTACGCCTGCACCATGTTCGCCCAGATCGTGTCCCCGCCCACCTCCGGTGTCTCCACGCACCGCAGGACAGCGCCCATGGCTGGACGCTCCCGCCAGATGGTGTCGGAGTGGAAGACGTTCTCGTAATGCTCGGGCGTGCTGTCCGCGTCCTTGTACAGCAGCACCAGTCCGGAATCGTTGGGCGCGTTGGGGTGGGGCTCCTCGAGGGGACCGAATCGCTCGGCGAAGGCGACGTGCTCGGCGCGCGTGATGTCCTGATCCCGCAGGAACAGTACCTTGCGCTCGAGCAGAAGAGCCTTCGTTTCGGCGAACAGCGCATCGTCGCGGGCGATCTCACCGAGAGTCACATCGAACAGTTCGGTACCGATATACCTCGAGAGCGGCTTCGCCTTGATCAGTGGCGGCGCGTGATCCGCGTCGACGGGGGCCTGTTCTTCGGCGTGGAGCATGTTCTTCATCTGAATCCTCCCTGGTTGGGATCTGGCCTGGTTGATCAGGACATGAGGGTGGGGCGGGCATCGGGTGCAGCCGCACATGCCGGACCTGCGAACGTCGGGTCGGGGCCGATGGCCGTGGCCCCGAGGTGCTCCCGGCCGGAGCTTCTCCGTCCGGACGACGGCGCCACCTCTGTCCGTGACGCGTGCTTCCCGATCCGACACCGTGTGATTTCGGTAACCAGAGCGTAGACCCGCACACGCAATATTTCTTGACTCTGCGTGGCAGAATCATTGACATTACGGGGCACGTAAGGAGTCGCATGAACCCCCTGGTCCGCAACACCACCTTGAGCGCCTACCTGGACTTCATGCGCTCCGTCGGCGTGGACCCGCTCCCACTGCTGAGGTCGGTCGGCCTGAGCACAGCCGACCTGGCCGTACCCGGTCAATGGATCGCCGTGCACGCGGTCGCCGAACTGCTCGAAGTGTCCGCAGACGCGACCGGCTCGGCGGCCTTCGGCCTTCAGCTCGCGCAGACCCGGCGCTTGTCCGTCCTCGGCGCGATCGGACTCGGAGCCCGGGAGGAGCCGGATGTGCGTAGCGCGCTGCAGTTGATCAGCCGTTACGAGCATCTGCACAGCGAGGCGTTCCATATTCGGATCTCCGAAACCGATGGTCTGGCCACCGTCAAGATCGAGCTGGACCTGGCGGCGACCGTCAAGTCACGCCAGCTCGTCGAGCAGGTCGTCGGCACCACCGTTCGCGTCGTCCGCGCCTTGGTCGGGGGTGCGTGGAAGCCTGTCACCGTGTGTTTCCGGCACGACCCCCCGGCCGACCTCACCGTTCACCATCGCGTCCTCGAATCCGAGATCCGCTTCGGCGCAGAATTCGACGGACTCGTGATGTTCGCCGATGACCTCGAGGCCCCCAACAGCCTGGCCGACCCGCTGCTGCGTCCCCTGGCCAGACAGTACGTGGAAGGAATCGCCGCCGGCCGACCCGGAGACGACCTCGACCGGATCCGCGAACTGGTCGAGGCCCTGCTCCCTACCGGCCGGTGCTCGCTGCAGCAGGTCGCCCGAACACTGGGCGTGGACCGCAAGACGGTGCACCGCCGCCTGGTGCGTGCCGACACGACCTTCTCCGCCCTCCTCAACTCCACCCGCCTGGATCTGGCGCGCCAGTACGTCGGACACCAGCGCCGACCGCTCGGCCAAGTCGCGGAACTGCTCGGGTTCTCCGAACCCTCCGCGTTCTCACGGTGGTTTCGCGGCGAATTCGGCGCCAGCCCCACGTCGTGGCGCGCCACCCACAGAACCGGGGACGTCTCCCGCCCCGACCCGTCGACCGGCGCGGAACAGTCCACGCACTGACGTCGGACGCTACCCCGTCGACGACACTGCGACCCGGACCCGAGGAGACATCGACCACGGGTCGGCAGGCGTACGGACTCGGCGGCGATGGAGCATCTTTGCGCACTCCACTCGGGACAGAATGTCAACTCGGGTGCCACGTCAGGTCAAGCACTCGGGCGCCGACCCGGGCTACTGTGATGTCCGCCACCTCGAAGTGGTCGCCCGCACGCACCTCGATCCCGGATCGCCCCGCCGCCACAACGCCCGAGTGCGAGAGTGCCGCGGAGGACCGCGGAGGACCGCGGAGGACCGCGCCGGCATACGGCTCGGACGCGCCACATCGGATCGCACCGATCGCGGGCGCCGAGAGGTGAGCTGAACCGACCGTCTGAGGAGCGTCCATGGAAACAAAGGCCACGCCGGAGATCGACTGCGCGTCTGCCACATCGCCCCCACCGACGCCTCGATCCAGGATCTACCCCTGGGTCGTGCTGGCGCTCATCCTCGGACTGATGCTGTCGGACTACATGTCCCGGCAGGTACTCAGTTCGATCTATCCCTTCCTGAAGCAGGAATGGGATCTGTCCGACGCCGAACTGGCCTCCTTCCACAGCGTCGTCGCGCTCATGGTCGGTCTGCTGGCACTACCCTTGTCGATCCTGGCCGACCGGTGGGGTCGCGTGAAGAGCATCGTCCTGATGGCGACCATCTGGAGTGTGGCCACGCTGCTGTGCGCGGTCGCCGCCGGCTACGAACAGATGCTGGCGGCCCGATTCCTGGTCGGTGTGGGAGAGGCGGCATTCGGTAGCGCAGGGATCGCAGTGATCTTCAGCGTCTTCGCTGCACGCCTGCGCGCCTCCCTCAGCGGCGCCTTCTATGCAGCAGGAGCAATGGGCTCGGTGATCGGTGTCGCCCTCGGCGGCACCGTCGCCACCTCTCTGGGCTGGCGGTGGTCGTTCGGCGTCATGGCCGTCATCGGGTTCGTCCTGGCCGGATTGTTCAGCCTCGTGGTCACCGACCGCCGAATAGTGCAGCAGCAGAGTCCGGAGGCAGAAGCCCCGCCCGCAGAGTCCGGCACGGACGGATACCGTGCGCCGCTGTCGAGCCTGTTCTCGAGCGTCTCGGTGGTGTGCGCATACGCCACCGCGGGTCTGCAGATGTTCACCGTCGGCGCGCTGACGGCATGGTTGCCGAGCTTCTTCAACCGCTACTACTCTCTCGCGCCCGACCGGGCCGGAGCGGTTGCCGCAGTGTATTTCCTGGCGATCGGCCTCGGAATGCTGGTCGGCGGGATCGCCACCGATCGGATCTGCCGCAACACCCCGGACCGGCGGTGGAGCGTGGCACTCGCCTTGTGTGCAGTTGCAGCACTGCTGTTGATCGTCGGCTTCGGCCTCGAGCCGGGACCGCCGCAACTGGCGCTGCTCGCCGGCGGTGCACTGTGTGCCGCGTCCATCTCCGGAGGCATCACTTCGGTGGTCGCCAGCCTTACCCACCCCAGTCTGCGGGCGTCCGCCTTCGGCACCGTCACCATGTCCAACAGTGTCTTCGGACTTGCCCTGGGACCGTTCGTGGTAGGCCTCGCCGCCGACCGGATCGGCCTCGACGTCTCCCTCCAATGGGCACCACTGGCATACGTGGCCGCCGGGGTGCTCCTGATCATCGGACGGCGGACGTATTCGGCGGGAGTGCGGCGGGTGGAGGCCCTTCGACCGGACACCTCCGTCCGGCCGACGTCCCTGGCAGACCGCACCCGAACACACGGCTCGCACGATTCGTCGTCGAATCGCGTTGACAACGAATCGAATCGGCTCGACAACTGACCAACTGCCCCCTATGCTTCACGTCGGGCCATCGCGCGCCGACCGCACAGGGCGCGCAGCCGTTCCGCCCCTCGGATGTCCACGCACTCCGCCGACCGCAGCGCACTCCGCCGATACGGGCCGCAGACGGCACGCCGGGCCGGCGCCTCCGCCGTGAGGAGAATCGTCGCCGATCGACCCGGAGCGTCCGGCCCCGCCCTTCTCGACTCATCGAACCAGGAGAACCACATGCTCAACGGACTCATGATGGATGACTATCAACTGACGATCGCGGCGGTGGCCGAGCGCGCCGAGTACTTCCACCGCAACAAGGAAGTGGTATCTCGACGTCCGGACGGCAGCATCGTACGGTCCACTCTGGGAGCATGTGGCGCACGTGCCCGTCGGCTGGCATCAGCGCTCGCACAACTCGGCGTTGCCGACGGCGACAGGGTAGCCACACTGATGTGGAACCAGATCGAACACATGGAAATGTACCTCGCGGTACCCGCGATGGGCGCGGTGGTCCATACCCTCAATCCGCGCCTGCACCCCGACGAACTGAGCTTCATCGTCGGTGACGCGCAGGACCGGGTGCTCGTGGTGGACGAATCCCTGCTGGACGTATTCGACAGCATCCGAGAAGGACACACCTTCGACCATGTCATCGTCGTCGCCCACGACGAACCGGCACCCGAGGGAACGCTGGACTACCACGACCTCGTCGACTCGGCGGCCCCGATGTCGTGGCCCTCTGTCGACGAGCATCGAGCTGCCGCAATGTGTTACACGTCTGGGACCACCGGGCGGCCGAAGGGAGTGGTCTACTCCCATCGGGCGTTGGTCCTGCACTCCCTGACCGCAGCGCTTCCCGACACGCTGGGGGTCTCCGCACGCGACACGCTGCTTCCGGTCGTCCCGATGTTCCACGCCAACGCCTGGGGCCTGCCGTATGCCGCGGCACTGATCGGCGCACGACTTGTACTGCCCGGCCGGCAATTGGACCCGTCCAGCGTGCTCGACCTGCTCGCGGACGAGCGGGTCACGATAACGGCAGGGGTACCGACGGTGTGGATGGGAATGCTCGCGGAGCTGGATGCGGATCCGCATCGGTGGGACCTCACCCGGCTCGATCGGCTGATCGTCGGCGGTGCCGCCGTCCCGCGCAGCCTGCTCGAAGGCTTCGACCGCCATGGTCTCACTGTCGTCCAGGCATGGGGAATGACGGAAACCACTCCGCTCGGCAGCATCTGCCGACTGCCCGACGATCTCGACGACGGCAGCCGGGACGAGCAGTACGAGTTCCGATCCCGGCAGGGCATCGCCGTGCCCTTCGTGGAGATCCGCGCCCGCCGGGAAGAGGGCGACCTGATCGACTGGGACGACAAGTCCATGGGAGAACTCGAAGTCCGCGGTCCCTGGGTGGCCGCCGCCTATCACAACGGGTCGGGTGCAGACAGCTTCACCCCTGACGGGTGGTTCCGCACCGGAGACATCGTGCGTATCGATCATCGCGGGTGCATCCGCATCTGCGACCGGGCCAAAGACCTGGTCAAGTCCGGGGGAGAGTGGATCTCCTCGGTCGATCTCGAAAACCACCTGATGGCTCACCCCGCCGTCGCAGAGGCAGCCGTGGTGGCGGTCCCCGACGCGCGGTGGGGCGAGCGACCGCTGGCGGTCCTGGCCCTGCGCGAGGGGAAGTCCGTCGATCCTGACGCCCTCAGAGAGCACCTGTCCACCGAGTTCGCCAAATGGCAGATGCCGGACCGTTTCGAGATCCTTCCGGCCATCCCCCGAACGGCGACCGGAAAGTTTCGGAAAACGGCATTGCGTGAGCAGTTCTCGTGACCGAATGTCACATGGGTTCGATCGAACCGTACCCATGTGACATTCGGCCGGTCAGCGGGCGGCCGGGCAGCCGACCGGCGGGCAGCGGCCGGTCGGCGGGCGGCCGCGGCTCAGCGCTCGATCCTCGCCCGCAGCAGGAAGGTGTTGTAGTCCGACCACGTCGAGAGCATGAAGTACAGGTCCTCGTCCGTCGACCATGGATGGACGAACCCGCCGTACAGCTCCGGGTGTTGTTCCACGCCGACCAGCCGCATGCTCTCCGACCACACTCCCTGGGGCGACTCGGCCTCCCGCACGACGATCGCGGCCTTGGCGGTGTCCAGGTACGTCATCTGCCAGCGGTCCGCGGCGGCGTCGTAGCGCACGGACAACTCCCCAGCGGGGCCGTGCACGACCGGCGTCGCCGCAGTGTATCCGCCGGCAGGGGTCCAGTTCCCGTCGCGCCAGTACTGGTAGGCGCCCGGCTCGAGCACCCGGTCCTCGGGCACCCGGGCCAGCGCCACCGAGCCGAGCCGGGTATTGGGGGTGCCGAACAGGTAGACGTATCCGTGTGCCGGCACCGCCGCGGCCACCTGGAAGTTGGTGACGCCGAAGATGTTGTCCCACTTGGCGTACGGATCCTTGGTCCAGGTGGAACCACCGTCGTCCGAGTACGCGATGCCACCGTGGTTGGTCCACCACGTGCCGGGAATGCTGTTCCAGGTCCGGATGGACATGTACGTCAGGTACTGGCGGTCGCCGACCGCGAATCCCGACGTCGGGATCGTGGTGATCTCGACGTTGTCGAGCTTGCGGCTGCCGAGGATCTCGGCGGCATGGCACCGCGAGTCCTGCACCATCGAGTCGAAGCTCATCCCGTCGGCGAGATCACGGTCGGTGGAGAAGGCCAGCACGTTGCTGCGCCAGTCGTCACCCTGCCCGCCCGGCGGATGGAAGCCCCTGCCGACGGTGTCACCGAACGCGACGGCGATCCGGCCGGGCTCCGACTCCCACATGATGCCCAGATCGGTGCCGTACACCTGCCAGCGCTTGTCGGTCCGGGTGACCGATCCGGCGCCCGTCTGCTTGGCGACGGTGGAGACCTCGACGACCCGCGGAGCCGGGAGCGCGGGCGCCTGCGGGGCGGGCTCGATCGGCGGGGTCTCGGGCGCCGGAAGCGGCGGCAGCGGCTCGGCCCCCTCGCCGGGCACCGGGATGCCGAGGTGGAAGGGACTGGGCTTCAGGGCGATCCGGGGAAAGACCGGATCCGGGGTGACCGGCTCGTCGGTCAGGTCCGGGCACGGATCGGCGCACGGGTCGACCGGCAGCGGAGGCGGATCGATCCGCACGGTCTCCGGTTCCGGCGCCGGGTACGGCACGGTGGTGATCACCGGGTACGGCACCGGGATGTCGAGGTCCTTGGGGATCAGCGACTCGTGCTGCCACGTGTCGCTCGCACACGGGCCGCTGCCGGGCACCCCGTCCGTCGCGGGCTCGGCGGGTGCGGCATGCGCCGGCGTCGCCGCCAGCACCGCAGCGAGCAGCGCGATCACCGGCGCCTGCCGTGTCATGGGTTCCCTCCCGTGCGTCACCGTGCCGGACGGCCCGGCGCCGCACAGGAGGGTACCGCCGGCGCGTCCGGGCGGCTTCCCGACGTGGATCTGCGCCTTTATATCCCTCTCTCGGAAAAGTTCGAGAAAGTCGTAGAGTTCCGAATCAACGGAACTCGTCGGGCGTGTACTCGCGGGGCTCCACCAGCACGAGCCAGTTTCCCGAGTTGTCCCGGAACACGGCCTCGACACCGTAGGGACGCTCGGACGGCGGCTGGGTGAACTCGACCCCCTTCGCCGTGAGCTCCTCGTACGTCTTGCGGCAGTCCGTGGTACGGAGCCCGAAACCGCCCATGGTGCCGTCGGCCAGCGCGCGGCGCACCGCCGCGGCCATGTCCGGGCCCAGGGGTGGGCCGGGCACCATCAGCGTCACCTCGAGTTCCGGGTGGTCCGGGTGCGCGACGGTCACCCAGCGGAAGCCCTCACCCATCGCCACGTCCGCGGTCTCCACGAACCCCAGCGTGTCGACATAGAACTTCTTCGCCTCGTCCTGATCGGTGACATAGAGGGTGAACAGGGAGATGTTGGTGATCACAGCGTGTCCTCCGGGTCGGTGGTGCGGCACGCCTCGACCGTAGATCGACGGGAACGGTGCGGGCTTCTCCCAAATTGCGCAGTTCGACGGCGGTCGCTCAGACCGTGCATGAACACCCAGCAGCCCGGGATGCGGGGCGCACCGGACTCGGCGAACGTGGCCTGATACTCGGTGGGAGTGACGCCGACCAGCTGACGGAACCGGGTGCCGAACGACCCGAGGCTGCTGTACCCGACGAGATGACAGATCTCCGTCACGGTCAGGTTCGTCGCCCGCAGCAGGTCCTGCGCCCGCTCGATGCGTCGTTCGGTGAGGTGAACCCCGGGCGTCCTGCCGTACACGGCGGTGAAGCAGCGCAGGAAGTAATACTTCGAGACCCCCGCGGCGGCGGCGAGCCCGGCGAGGTCGAGAGGTTGCGCGTATTCCCGGTCCGCGAGATCGCGGGCGCGGCGCAGGTGCGGCAGAAGCTCCTCGGGCACGCGGCGCGGCATGCGCCCAGTATCGCAAGGCCCCGCTCGACAGGAATTTCTGTCCATATCTAGGAGACGTCGTAGAGATCGCGATTTCGTCTCGACTGTGCGAGGCAGGCCGTCGCACGGAATCGCCCGAACCGGACAAACCGGCCGGAAACGCGGTGGGGGACCGGGCAACCCGCGCATCCGGCCCCGAAGGCAACGATTGTGTAACGTATCCGGGAGGTTCCTGTCCCGACAAGCGGAGGTGATCGTCCGTGCTGCTGTCCGAAGTCCGTGCCCGGCCCGGGTACTCCCTGCTCGTGGGGGTGGGGCTGATGGCCTCGGCGATCGTGGTCGGTGTCCACCTCGAGAACGCCGTCACCGGATACCTCATGGACCTGTCCGTCTTCCGCGACGCGGGGTGGGCATTCCTGCACCACACCCCCCTCTACACCGAGGGCTTCCACACCAACTCGGGATTCCGGTTCATCTATCCGCCGTTCGCGGCGTTCCTCTTCGCCCCGCTCCCCCTGCTCAACGCGACGTTGATGCAGGTGCTGTGGACCGCGGGATTGATCGGCCTGGTGTGGTGGGTGCTGAAGGTCTCGCTCGACCGCATGGACGTCCGTCGCGCGAACGTGGTCGCGACCGCCGCGCTGGGCGTGGCGCTCTGGCTCGAACCCATCCGGTCCAACTTCCTGTTCGGGCAGATCAACATCATCCTCATGGCCCTGGTCGTCGCCGACGTCCTCGGTGTGATCCCGCAGCGGTTCCGCGGCGTCGGGATCGCGCTCGCCGCCGCGATCAAGGTGACCCCCGCCGCGTTCGGTGTGCTGTTCCTGCTCCGTCGGGACATGCCGTCCGCGGTGCGCGCCTTCGGTGCGTTCCTCGCCGCCGCAGGCTTCGCGTACTGGCTGCGCCCGGAATCCTCCGTGTACTTCTGGACCACCGAAGCCTGGGCCACCGACCGGGCCGGAGACCAGGACTTCTTCCGCAATCAGGCGCTCAGCGGCCTGCTCGCCCGGCTCGGCCTCGAGGGCCACGCGTACACCGCGGCGTGGCTCGCGGGCGTCGCGCTCGTCGTCGGAGCGGCGCTCTGGGCCGCCCACCGCTTCACCCAGGCCGGCGAGCACGTCGTCGCCCTCGGGGTGATTGCGCTGGCGACCCTGCTCGCGGCGCCCATCGCGGTCACGCACCACTGGGCATACAGCGTGCTGCTCGTCGCGGTCGCGCTGGCTCCCCGGTACCGCTCGTGGTGGCCCGTGCTGCTGCCGGCCACGCTGGTCTTCCTCGTCGGACCCAACTACCTGCTCGAGGACACCTCGACGCACGGCTGGGTCGAGTCGGCCATCCAGCAGACCCTCGGCAACGCGCAGTGCGTCACCGGTCTCGCGGTGCTCGTCGCCGCGGTCGTCGCGGCACGTTCCCGCCGCCCCGACGCGGTCCCGGCGCCGGTCGGCGCTCGCACCGCTCAGCTCCAGAACGCCCCGGCCAGGACGTAGATCGCGGTTCCGGCCACGGTGCTCAGCGCCGCGCTGCGCCGCCACAGGTGCACCGCGACGGTTCCCGCCAGGCCCAGCACCGCCGGTAGCCACGTCGCCGGCCCGACGTCGCGCAGGGTGTACATCACCAGGATGACCATCACGCCGGCCGGCATCGCGGCGCCGAGGTACCCCACCACGTCCGACTCCCGCAGCCGGGCGAGCGCGGCGAACGGCGCCGCCCGCAGGCCCACGGTGACGAGGAACATCGCGATCAGGGCAGCGACGACGTAGCCGGCGTCCGGTACCGGCTCAGGCACGGGCCACCTTGTTGCGGTAGACGAACCGCACCAGCAGGCACGCGACGAACAGTCCCAGCGAGATCACCAGCATGCCGTCCTTCGACACGGCCGCCCCGACGAGGCCGCACACCACCGCGAGAGCCGAGGCCGGCAGGTCCCGCCCGAGGCGGAAGGCGTCGAGCGCGAGCACGGCGAACAACGCGGTGAGGGCGAATTCCAGGCCCGACAGCCCCGTCGGCAGCGCCGCGCCGATCAGGGCGCCGACGGTCCCGGAGGCGACCCACAGCAGCTGGCAGGTCGCCGCGACCGTCAGCATCCGCGGGCCGGTCAGCTCGTCGCGGTGCTTGGTGGCGACGATGGCATAGGTCTCGTCCGTGAGGGCGTAGACACCGTACGCCCGGCCGAGCCGGCTGCGGATCTTCTCCAGGGGGAACGACAGCCCGTAGAACACGTGCCGGAAGTTCACGAGCAGGGTCGCCGCGGCGATCGACGCCACCGGCGTCACCGCACCGATCAGGCCGACGGCGAGGAACTCCATCGAGCCCGCGTAGATCACCGTCGAGAAGACGGGCGCCCACCACCAGTCGAAGCCCGCCTGCGTGAGCACGACCCCGAACGCGAGGCCGAGCGGGATCAGGCCGAGACCGACCGCCCAGGAGTCGCGGACACCCGTGCGGATCTCGGGGAGACGGCTACCGGACACGGCTCCAGGCTATGGGGTGCCCTGTTCGACGGCCGCACCAGGACTCTGCGTTCTTCCTCCGAGAACCCGCCCCAGATTCCGTGCCGTTCCCCGGCCTCGAGCGCGTGCCGGAGACACTGCGTCCGCACAGGACAGGATTGGCAGATCCGCTTCGCGGCACGAACTCTGTCGGTGCGCGCCTCACCCCGTTCGTTGTCCGGATGGAAGAACGTCGCGGCATCGGCGTCCCGGCAGGCGGCGTGCAGCTGCCAGTCCCAGGACTCCGTGATCGCCGGGGGCAAGGTCAACAGCTTGGGCGCGGGCATGATTCTCCCTTCTCTGGGCGGCTTCGCCGGTGCGTCCTCGAGGCGGTGGGGGCCGCCCGAGGGACTCACGTGCGGCGGAGGCGCCGGATGGTGCGGACGAGGGTGTCGGTGGAGGTGTCGCCGGTGTCGGGGTCCGCCGCGCCGGTCAGGGCCGGTGCCAGGGCCAGGGCCTGGGTCTTGCCGAGTTCGACGCCCCACTGGTCGAACGAGTCGATGCCCCAGATCACGCCCTGGACGAAGGTCTGATGCTCGTACAACGCGATCAACTGGCCCAGCGTCGCCGGGGTCAACGCCGGGGCGAGCAGGGTGGTCGAGGGCCGGTTGCCGGGCATCACCTTGTGCGCCACCAACCCCGGGTCGGTGCCGTCGGCGGCGACCTCGGCCGCGGTGCGCCCGAACGCGAGCACCTTGGCCTGGGCGAGCATGTTCGCCAGCAGGATCTGGTGCATGCTGCCGGTCCCGTCCCGGGTGGGCAGGTCCTCGCACGCGGCGGCGAACCCGACGAAATCGGCCGGGATCAGCCGGGTGCCCTGGTGCAGCAACTGGTAGAACGCGTGCTGCCCGTTGGTGCCCGGCTCGCCCCAGAAGATCTCCCCGGTGTCGTGGTCCACCGCGGTGCCGTCCCGGCGCACGCTCTTGCCGTTCGACTCCATGGTCAGCTGCTGCAGATACGCCGGCAGCCGGGCCAGGTCCTGACTGTAGGGCAGCACCGCCCGCGACTGCGCCCCCAGCACCGACGCGTACCACACCCCCAGCAGCCCGAGCAGCACCGGCGCGTTCGCCTCCAGCGGGGCGGTGGCGAAGTGCTCGTCCACGGTGTGCATCCCGGCGAGGAACTCGGCGAAGCGCACCGGGCCGATCGCGCACATCACCGCCAGCCCGATCGCCGAGCCCACCGAGTACCGCCCGCCCACCCAGTCCCAGAACCCGAACATGTTCGCCGGGTCGATGCCGAACTCGGCGACCTTGCTCGCGTTCGTGGACACCGCCACGAAATGCGCCGCGACGGCGTCCTCGCCGAGCGCGGCGACCAGCCAGCGCCGCGCGGCGGTGGCGTTGGTGAGGGTTTCGACGGTGGTGAACGTCTTCGACGCCACCACGAACAGCGTGGTGGCCGGGTCCAGCCCGGTCAGCTGCGCGGTCAGATCCGCCGGGTCGATGTTGGCGACGAACCGCACCGCCGGGCCGTCGGCGTAGTGCCGCAACGCCCGCGCCACCATCGCCGGGCCCAGATCCGAGCCGCCGATCCCGAGGTTCACCACCGTGGCGATCGGCTCGCCGGTGGCGCCGCGCCAGGTGCCCGAGCGGACCTTCTCGGCGAAGCCGGCCATCGCGTCGAGCACCGTGTGCACCTCGGCGACCACGTCGGTGCCGTCCACGGTCAGCGTCGCCGACCGCGGCAACCGCAGCGCGGTGTGCAGCACCGCCCGGTCCTCGGTGGTGTTGATCCGGTCCCCGGCGAACATCGCATCGCGGCGGGCCTCGAGCCCACACGCCCGGGCCAGATCCAGCAGCAACCCCACCGTGGTGTCGGTGATCCGATGCTTGCTGTAGTCGATGTACCACTCCCCGACGGTCAGCGAGAACCGCTGCGCCCGACCCGGATCCGCCGCGAACAACCCCCGCAGATCCACCGCCTCGAGCTCGCCACGATGGGCGGCCAGCGCCCGCCACGGCGCCGTGCCGGTGAGTGTAGTTGTGGCCATGTTCATTCGGACTTTCCTTCCTCAGGCCAGCGCCCGCAGGCGGGGAGCGAGATCCTTCTCGAACAGGTCGAGGAAGCGCCGCTGATCGTGCCCCGGCGCGTGGAACACCAGATGGTTCAGCCCCGCGTCGACATACGCCGCGACCTTCTCCACCGCCTCGTCCGGATCCGACGCCACGATCCACCGCCTGGCCACCTGCTCGATCGGCAGCGCATCGGCCGCCGCCTCCATCTGCACCGGATCGTCGATGCTGTGCTTCTGCTCCGCCGTCAGCGACAACGGCGCCCAGAACCGGGTGTTCTCCAGCGCCCGCTCCGGATCGGTGTCGTAGGAGATCTTGATCTCGATCATCTTGTCGATCGCCCCGGCGTCCCGCCCGGCCTTGCCCGCACCCTCGGCCACCGCCGGCAACAACTTCCCGGTGTAGAGCTCCATCCCCTTACCCGAGGTGCAGATGAACCCGTCCCCCGCCCGGCCCGCATACCGCGCCACCACCGGACCCCCCGCCGCGATGTACACCGGGATCCCGCCGGCGGGCACGTCGTAGATCGACGCCCCCTTCGTGGTGTAGTACTCCCCGTCGAAGTCGACCCGCTCCCCGGTCCACAACTCGCGCATCAACGCCACCGACTCCCGCAACCGCGCGAACCGCTCCTTGAACTCCGGCCACACCCCCGCATACCCGGTGGCGATCTCGTTGAGCGCCTCCCCGGTGCCGACCCCGAGCATCACCCGCCCCGGATACAGGCACCCCATCGTCGCGAACGCCTGCGCGATCACCGCCGGGTTGTACCGGAACGTCGGGGTCAGCACCGAGGTCCCCAACTGCAACCGCGAGGTACGCTCACCGACCGCGGTCATCCACGCCAACGAGAACGGCGCATGCCCCCCGTTGTGCCGCCACGGCTGGAAATGATCCGACACCGTCGCCGAATCCATCCCGTGTTCCTCCGCCAGCACCGCCTGCTCCACCAGCTCCCGCGGCCCGAACTGCTCCGCCGACGCCTTGTACCCCAACTTCAGACCCTGCGACACCACCAACTCCTCGTCGTCGGAAACCTCGGAAACGACGGCAGGACGCGCCGCGGCACGCAGCCGCGAGTGCGCGTCCTGCCGTTGCCGTTTCCCGTTACTTGATGGCGAAACCGCGATAGCCTTCGGCCGCGACGTCGTCGCAGATCTCGCGGTAGGTGTTGAGCCCACCGACGTAGGACATGATCACCCGCGGCTTGCCCGGCACATTGGCGCCCGTGTACCACGAGTTGCCCTCGGGATAGAGCGTGCCCTTCGCCAGTTCGTTGTTGAGCTCGGTCCAATCGTGCGTATACGGCTCGAGCGCCTCGAACCGGCGGGCGCCGCGCTGCTCGAGACGTTCGATGCAGTCGGCGGTCCACTCCACGTGCTGCTCGATCGCGCACACCACGTTGGTGAGCACGTTCGGGCTTCCGGGACCGGTGAGCATGAACATGTTCGGGAACCCGTCGACCGCGATCCCGAGGTACGTGACGGGTCCGTCCTGCCACTTCTCCCGCAGCGTCTCGCCGCCGACACCGGAGATGTCCATCTTCAGCAGCGGACCGGTGATCGCGTCGAACCCCGTGGCGAGGATCACCGCGTCGAGTTCGTGCTCCGTTCCCCCGGCCCGGATGCCCTTGTCCGTGAACTCCTCGAGCGGCGCTTCGCGGAGGGAGACGAGCTCGACGTTCTCCCGATTGAAGGTCTGGAAGTAGTTGGTGTCGAGCGTGATCCGCTTGGCACCCAGCGGGTAGGTCCGCGGTGACAGGTGTTCGGCGAGCTCGGGGTCCTGCACCACCGCGCGGATCTTGCTGCGGAAGAACTCGGCGATGGTCTCGTTGGCCTCCCGGTTGGTGAACAGGTCGGGGTAGGCGGCGATGAGGTCGATCGCCCGGTGCCGGTTCCACCGCTCCTCGTAGACCGCCCACCGCTCCTCGGGGGAGTGGTCGAGCGCGCCGACCTCGAGGGTGTCGGTGTACTGGCCCGACGGTGTGGTCTTCGAGGTCGCCTTGAAAGTCTCGATGTTCTCCTTGAACTCCCGCTTCTCGTCCTCGGTGAGGGGGCGGTTGCCGCAGTCGAGGCTGAACGCCGGAGTCCGCTGGAACACGGTCAGTTTCTCGGCCTGCTCGGCGACGAGCGGGATCACCTGGACGCCGGACGAACCGGTGCCGATCACCCCGACCCGCTTGCCGGTGAAGTCGACGCCCTCGCGTGGCCAGTCGGCCGTGTGGTACGTCGCACCGCGGAAGTTGTTCAGGCCCGGGAAGTCCGGCGTCTGCGACGTGGACAGACAGCCGACCGCGGTCACGAAGTACTTGGCGACGGCGACGTCACCGGAGTCGGTGGTGATCGTCCATCGGTCGGTGTGGTCGTCGAACCGGGCCGAGTCGACCCGGGTCCGGAACCGGAAGTGCTTCTTCACGTCGAGTCTGTCGGCGGCGAAGTTCAGGTAGCGCAGGATCTCCGGCTGGGCGGGATAGCGCTCGGTCCACTCCCACTCGTCGATCAGCTCGGGCGAGAAGGTGTAGGCGTATTCCATGCTGATGCAGTCGCATCGAGCGCCGGGATAGCGGTTCCAGAACCAGGTGCCGCCCACACCGTCGGCGGCCTCGAAGGCGCGGACCGTCAGCCCCATCTCCCGCAGCCGGTGCACCATGTAGATGCCGGAGAAGCCGGCACCGACCACGATCGCGTCGAACTCCTCGGCGGTGTTCTCGGTACCCATGCCGTTCTCCGTCCGATCGGTACCCATGCCGTTCTCCGTCCGATCGGGGCTCATCGGGCGATGTCCGCGCCGGCGAGCACGTCCTCGACCGCCTCGACGACGTAGTCCATGCCGTCCTTCGCGCCCGGCAGGATGTTCACGAACTGGAAGAATCCGTGCATCTGCCCGGTGAACACCTTCTCGCGCAGTGGCACTCCGGCCGAGCGGAGCGCCTGCGCGTACTTGCGGCCCTCGTCGTGCAGGACGTCGTGCTCGGCGATCAGCACCGCGGCCGGGGCGACACCATCGAACGATTTCGCGTTGATCGGGGCGACCTCCCAGCGGGTGCGGTCCTTCGCCTCGGGCACGTACAGGTCCCAGAACCACACCATTGCGTCCCGGGTGAGCATGAGCTCATTCGCGGGGTCGAGGTAACTGGGTGTGTCGAAGTCGCAGTCGATGACGGGGTAGGCGAGGAACTGCAGGGCGAGTTCGGGACCGTTCTCCCGGGCGGCGCGCTGCGCGACCACCGCGGCGAGGTTGCCGCCGGCACTGTCACCGCCCACGATCAGCGGGGCGTCCGCGGCCGCGTAGGTGGCGCGGTTCGCCGCGAGCCACTGCACCGCGGTCCACGCGTCGTCGGCGGCGGACGGGAACACGTGCTCGGGAGCGAGCCGGTAGTCGACGAGGGCGACGACGCAGCCGGTGCGCTCGGCGAGCTGACGGCCGAGCGTGTCGTACCCGTCGAGGCTCCCGACCACCCAGCCCCCACCGTGCAGGTAGGCGATGACGCCGCGGGCGTTGTCGGTCGGCACCAAGAGCCGGATCGGCAGCTGGTGACCGTCCGGAGTCGGCACGGTGCGGTTTTCCACCCGGGTCATCTCCGGGCCGTCGCCGTAGAGCGGCGTGAAGCCTTCGCTCATCGCGCGGGCCTCCTGCGGGGCCATTTCGTGCAGGGGCGGACCGCCTGCCTTCGCCATCTCGGCAAGAAACGCGGTGGTGGCCGGGTCGAGGGCCATGGCATCTCCTTCGTGTGAGGCATGGGTTTCGACAGACGTCGACGACTCCCGATCGGATGCGCAGAGTCGGCGCCCAGCGAGTGATGCACATCACCATAACCATACGCATGATTATTTGCAATACCGGCGCGCTAGGGCCTTTATCTATGCGCATGATTGGTCTAGCTTGGAAGCGAGAGTTCCGGGGGCATCTCCCCGCATCTACTACGGAAGGCCACCGACCATGACTGCCGGAAACCAGGACACCGCGCTGCAGAGCCCCATCGACACCGTCGTCTCCGACCGTGCCTTCCTCGAGTGCCCCCGCTGGCACGACGGACGGGTATGGGTCTCGGATCTCTATCGGCACGAGGTGATCTCGATCGGCGCCGACGGTGCGGTGACCGTCGAGGCCACCCTCCCCGGCGACGAGCCGTCCGGCCTCGGCTGGCTGCCCGACGGCCGCCTGCTGATCACCGCGATGGAGTCCGGGCGGATCATGCGCCGCGAGCACGACGGCGAGATCGTCGTCCACGCCGACCTCTCGTCGGTCGCCACCGGCAAACTCAACGACATGGTGGTCGCCGAGGACGGCACCGCGTACGTGGGCAGTTTCGGCTTCGAGTTCAAGCGCGACACCCCGATCGCGCCGGCCAACCTGATCCGTGTCGCGCCCGACGGGTCCTTCACCGTCGAGGCCTCGGATCTCCGCTTCCCCAACGGCATGGTGATCACCCCCACCGGCACGCTGATCGTCGCGGAAAGCATGGGCAACAAGCTGACTGCGTTCGACATCGGTTCCGACGGCCGGCTCGGCGGGCAGCGCACCTGGGCCGCGTTCGGTCCGGACCTGCCCACCGACTCCGTCAAGGCCGCGATGAGCGCCGCGGCGGTCGCGCCGGACGGCATCTGCCTCGACAGCGACGGTGCGGTGTGGGTCGCCGACGCCCTCAACCGGCGGGTCATCCGCGTCGAGGAGGGTGGCGCGATCACCGGCGAGGTCGTGTTCCCGACCGGGGTGTTCGCGTGCATGCTCGGCGGCCCGGAGGGCAACACCCTCTACGCCTGTGCCGCGCCGAACTCCTCGGAGGCCGCCCGTCGTCACACGCGCGACGCGAGCCTGCTCGCCACCCGCGTCGGCGCCACCCACGGCGGTCGCCCGTAGGACGGCCCCAGGACATGGGAAAGGGCGGCGATTCGTCGAATCGCCGCCCTTCCCTGTTGTTCGGCTCGATCAGTACGGCGCGTACGCCGCCGCGGAGGCCGGCTGGTCCAGCACGCGGTCCACGGTGATGCGCTTGCGTTCGATGAGCAGTGTCCCTTCACGCTCGGCGAACGTGTCGGCGTAGCGCCCGTACAGCCGCTGCGTGCCCTCGGGGCCGGCCACCGTGGCCTCGAAGTACGCGTCGACCCGCACCCGGCCGTCGCCCTCGTCGGACACGCGGACGTTGGTGATCGCGTGGCGGGAGAACTCCGCGCCGGACTCGGCGAAGGCACGGTAGACGCCGAGGAACTCCTCCGGGCCCGCATCCTCCTTGCCGTTCTGGGTGATCGAGACGTCGTCGGTGATCAGCGCGCGCAGGGCGTCGAGGTCGCCCTCGTCCACGGCGGTCGCGTACGCGTACATCACGTCCTCCGCGCGGCGCGCGAGATCGGGAGAAACCGCAGTCATATCGGGTCCTTCGCTTTCGTCGTGGGTCAGGGAAGCTGGATCAGCTTGGTTTCGAAGAACGCGTCGAAGCCCTCGATGCCGCCCTCGCGGCCGAGACCGGACTGCTTGTAGCCGCCGAAGGGCTGCACGACGCACATCGCGTAGCCGTTGACGGAGATCTGGCCGGTGCGCACCCGTCGCGCGATGCTCTGGGCCAGCTCTTCGTCCTTCGCGTAGACGGAGCCGGAGAGGCCGTAGTCCGAGTCGTTGGCGATGGCGACGGCCTCGTCGATCGAATCGAACGGAATGACCACCAGCACAGGCCCGAAGATCTCCTCCTGCGCGATGCGCATGTCGTTGGAGACGTCCGCGAACAGGGTCGGTTCGACGTACCACCCGCGGTCGAGGTGGGCGGGCTTGCCGCCACCGGTCACCAGACGGGCACCCTCCTTCTTGCCGATCTCGATGTAGTCGAGCACCCGCGTCTGCTGACGCTCGGCGGCCAGGGGGCCGAGGACAGTGTCCTCGTCACGGGGATCACCGACCTTCACGCTCTCCATCACCGCCTTGATCGCCTCGACGACCTCCTCCTGGCGCTCGCGCGGGACGATGATGCGGGTGAGGGCGGCGCAGACCTGCCCCGAGTGACCGATGCCGCCGAACACCATGCCGGGCAGGAAGGTGTCCAGGTCGATGTCGTCGGCGATGATCGCGGCAGACTTGCCGCCCAGCTCGAGGGTGACCCGCTTGATCCGCTCGGCGGCCCGGCTCATGACGACGCGGCCGGCCGCCGTGCTGCCGGTGAAGCTGATCTTGTCGACGTCCGGGTGGCTGACGAGGTAGTCACCCACCTCCCGTCCTGCCGGCACGACGCTGATGACGCCTTCGGGCAGACCGGCGGCGTCGAGCGCCTCGGCCAGCATCATCATCGTGACGGGGCCCTCCGGGGCCGGCTTGAGCACCACCGTGCAGCCCGCGGCGAGTGCGGGCGAGATCTTCAGCGAGCCGGTCGCAACCGGACCGTTCCACGGGACCACGACCGCGACGACACCGATGGGCTCACGCACGATCTTGCCGTGCCCGCCCTTCCAGGTGCGCTCCTCCTCGAACGCGAAGCGCTCGTGGAACGTGGCCGCGTCGTCCCACATGTCGACGGCGTTCTGGTGGAACAGAGTGGAAACCGCTGCGGGGGCGCCCAGTTCGAGGGTGAAGGCCTCGGCCATCTCGGGGATGCGCTTCTTCACCTCGTTCCCGACGCGCACGAGGATCTCCGCCCGCTCGGCGGGCGTCATCCGCGGCCAGGGACCTTCGTCGAACGCCTTGCGCGCCGCCGCGACGGCGCGGTCCATGTCCGCCTCGCGCGCCTCGGGCACGGTCGCGATGACCTCGCCGTTGATCGGGGAGATCACCTCGATCACCGCGTCGCTGGACGGCTCGACCCACGATCCGCCGATGAACAGCTTGTCGTAGCTCTTCAGCTGGATGGGAGTGGCTGTGGTCATGCTGTGTTCCTCCACTCGACCGCGGACTCTCGCCACGGCGACTCGCTGGATGGGATGGGAGTACTACTTCGCTGCCGGGGCCGGCGCCTGCAGGGGCGCCGACAGATCCCGGATCTCGTCCGGATCCACGACGACACGGCGGTCGATCGCCATGCGGGCCTGCACCATGTGCCGGGGGGAATCGACGCTCAGGTGCGCGGTGAGCTGCCCGGCGGCATCGAACCAGGCCGCACCCCACTTGCCGTCCGCACCCTCGCGGAACACCATATCGTCGGATTCGCTTCTGTGTCCGACGAATTGGATTTTGTGTCCGAACTGGTCGCTCCAGAAGTACGGGACCGGGTCGAAGACGGGCGGCGACTGCGGTCGCAGGAGCGCGCCGGCGACCGTCGCCGGCCCGGTGCGCGCCTCGTCCCAGTGTTCACCCCCGAGTCGCGTTCCGAACCGGGGCGACCAGCGCATCGCGACGTCTCCGACGGCGAACACCGCCGGGTCGGCGGTTCGCAGCGACTCGTCGACGACGACCCCGCGATCGATCTCGAGTCCCGATCCGGTCAGCCAGCCCACGTCGGGCCGCACTCCGATACCGGTGACGACGACGTCCGCCGGCAGTGCGGTGCCGTCGTCCAGTGTCAGCCCGTCTGTCGTGACCTCGCCGACGCCGGTGCCGCAGCGCAGATCGACTCCGTCCCACCACGATCGCAGCCGTTCGGCGACCTGCGCGCCCAGCGGACCCGCGAGCGGCCGGGACCCGGCTTCCACGCAGGTGACCGAGCAGCCGAGAGACAGTGCGGTCGTGGCGATCTCGGCGTTGATCCAGCCGGCACCGACGAGAACGACGCGGGCTCCCGGGCGCAGCTCGGCGCGGAGACGCTCGGCGTCCGCGGCGGTGCGGAGCACGAGTTGCCGGCCCGCCCCGGGCAGCGAGACCGGGGCCGCCCCGGTCGCGACGACCAGCGCGTCGTAGGAATGTGCGCCGGCATCGGTGTGCACCGCCCGGGCTGCGGTGTCGAGCGCCCGGGCCCGGACACCGAGGCGCAGTTCGACGCCGAGCGCCGCGTAGTCGACGTCGAACGTGGTGTCCTGCGCCTCGAGGAGTGCGGACTTGCTCAGCGGCGGGCGGTCGTACGGCGGGGTGGGCTCGGAACAGATCAGCTCGAGCTCGCCGTCGAAGCCTTCGGCGCGCAACGCCTCACACGTGCGGAGCCCGGCGAGGCCGCCGCCGACGACGACGATTCTTCGGCCGTTGAACACGGCGTTCCCCTGTCCTGTCGATGAATCGGATGGTGCGGTGGGTGCGCTCGGTACAACTCAGTACAAGGTGTAGTCCGACAGCACGCGCGGGCCCGGCGTGTAGGTGGCCGGGATCCGCTGCCAGCCCATGTTGGTGCCCTGATGCGGGTACCGCTCGAGCGCGGAGAAGTCCACCTCGTAGTCGGGCATCCGCTCGAGAATCTGGGTGATGAGCGTCTTGGACATGTAGCGGCCGAGATGCGATCCGGCGCAACGGTGTACGCCGATTCCGAATGCGGTGTGCCGGTTCGGCCACCGTTCGATGTCGATCTCGTCCGGGTTGTCGAAGAGCTTCTCGTCGCGATTGGCCGACGACCAGGACAGCAGCACCCGATCGCCCTTCTTCATGGGGCAGCCCTGGAACTCGGTGTCCTTGGTGACGGTCCGGGCGAGCGCCTGAGTGGGCGAGAAGTACCGCAGGAACTCCTCGACGGCGTGGTCCATCAGGCTCGGATCGTCGATGAGCCGCTGCCGCACGGCCGGGTGCTCGGCGAGCCACACCAGCGCCTGGCTCACCAGGGACGCGGTGGTACCGACACCGCCGGCGAGCAGCAGATCGACGATCGAGTACATCTCGAAGTCGTTGAGCGGACGACCGTCGACCTCCTGCTGCACGAGGTAGCTGATGATGTCGTCGGTGGGGTTCTCGCGACGGGCCCGGATGGTCTCGCGCATGCGGTCGCCCAGGTACGGGAAGTCGACCTCCATCGCGTGGCGGTAGTCGTCACTTCCCGGAATGCCGGCGAGCGCCTGGTGGTGCGCGTGGGAATAGCGCTTCCAGTCGGCGAGGTCGAGACCGAGCCAGTCCACCGTCACGATGGAGGGAACCGAGATGACCGAGGTGAGGTCACACTGCCCGTCCTCGATCACGCTGTCGATGAACCCGGCGGTGTGGCGGTCGACGAGCGCCTTCATCCGCTCGACGGCCGCGGGCGCGGTGATCGGGTTGACGATCTTGCGGTACTTGCGGAACTCCGGGGGATCGAGCTCGATGGGGATGTGGAAGTGCATCGGCGTCTTCGGGATGACGACCGAAAGGCCCTCTCCCCCATATTCGTTGCGCGCGGACGAGAACGTCTCGTCGTCACGGGCGGCCTCGAAGACCGAGTCGTAGTCGCTGAGCACCCAGTACCCGCCGTGCGCCTCCGTCCAGGCGACTCGCTCGTTCTGGCGGACCTTGCGGTACGAGGCGACCGGATCGGCAGAGTGCTCCTGCGAATTGTGGTCGAAGTTGATGACGGGGCAACGATTGCGGCTGTCCATCGCGTGGACCCTCCTGCGTCGGATCGGGCATCTCCTGCTAATGGTTATAACAGATGATATAGTAGTGTAGATCACACCGCCAGCCCGGCTATCAAATCAAATGTTCAACGAGCTGGCATCCTCGATATCCGGATGACGGAAGGAGCGACCGATGAAGGTTGTTGTCGACGAGAACCACTGCCAGGGCCACGGGCTGTGCTTCATGACCTCCCCGCAGGTCTTCGCGCTGCGCGAGGAGGACGGCCACGCGTACGTCCTGCCCGGGGGCGACGACCCGGCCAACGAGCACGCCGCACGCGAGGCCGCCGCGTCCTGCCCCGAGCGTGCGATCTCCGTCGTCACCGAGTGACGACGCCTTCCGAGCGGCCGGCACACGACGGAGGAAGGGGCCCCGGGTTCGACCCGGGGCCCCTTCCTCCGTGTGCGGCCGTGCGCCTCAGCCCAGGGCGCGGTCCCACTGGATGACCTGTTCGAGCAGGTCGGGGTACTTGCGCTGCGCGTACCTCCGGTAGGCGTTGATGTGGTCGCGCATGCGTTCCTCGGATCCGATCGGGTCCCCCTGCGAGAGCGACTCGTAGATCTGGGTGTGCGCGACGATGATCGCCTCGCGCCGGTGCGGTGGGTAGTCGATCCCGATCGCAGTGCCGTCCATGATTCCGAGCAGCGAATCGACCATGTACCCGAACAGCGGATTACCCGAGGACCAGGCGATCAGATCGTGGAAGTTCTTGTTCGCCTCGAGGAACTCGTGCTGATCGCCGAGCGAGCCGTGCATCCGGTCGATGGTCTCCTTGAGCTCGACCAGTGTCTCCCCGCTGATGCGCTGGGCAGCCAGGCGGCTGATCATCGGCTCGAGGGCGGTGCGCGCCTCGATGATGACACTGAACGGCGCGTCCTTGAGCTGCATGAGAAGGATGAGCGAACTCGCGAGGTGGGACGCATCGGGATCCAGTATCACCGGCCCGCCCCGGGGGCCGGGCTTGAGGGCGATCACCCCCTGAAACTCCAACAGCCGCAGGGCTTCCCGCAGCGTGCCGCGGCCGATCTCGTACTTCTCGAGCATGACCCGCTCCGACGGCAGCAGATCGCCCGCCGCCAGGTTCTGCCTGGTCGCGTCCCTGATGATGTGCTGCGCCACCACCATGGCAGCTTTCGGCGCCCGTCCTGTGATCATCGCGCCTTCTCCTCCCGAGAGCACCTGCCGGTTCGGGAACTCTGTCCGGATCGGACACTCCCCCACTTCCCGACGGGCCAAAATAATGCTAACGATTATAACGTACAGTTCGTGTCTTGGCTCCTTACCGGCGAAGAGACACTCCCGCCGGCCCCGCCCCTCCCACACCCCGCCTCTCTCGTACCCCGCCGAGCCGAACCGTGAACCTCGACCGAAGGAGTTCCCATGAGCAGCCCCACCTCCACCACCACGAGCGTCGTTCTCGAATCCGTCGACTCCAGCCTGTGGATCCGGCTCAACCGGCCCGAGCGCCGCAACGCCTTCGACGCCGAGATGTGCGCTGTCATGGTCGACGCGCTCCACGAGGCCACCGAGTACCGCTCGGTGGTCATCACCGGATCGGGGGGAAGCTTCTGCGCCGGCGGCTCGCTCGGCCAGCTCAGCCAGCCCACCGTCAAGGAATTGCGGGGTCTCTACCGTTCATCGCTCGAACTCTTCGACGCGATCCGCACCTGCCCCCGCCCGGTCGTCGCGGCCGTCAACGGTGCCGCGGCAGGTGGCGGCAACGAACTGGTGGTGGCCTGCGATCTCGCCGTCGCCGCCCGCTCGGCGACATTCGGTCAGACGGGTCCCCGCGTCGGCAGCTCTCCGGTCAGCGGCGCCACGAACGTGATGGGAGTCCAGATCGGCGAGAAGCGCGCCAAGGAACTGTCGCTGCTGTGCCGGCGCTACCCGGCGGAGCGCGCCTACGAGATGGGACTGGTGAACGAGGTGGTCGACGACGAGCTTCTCGAGGAATCCGTCCGCTCGCTGTGCCGCGAGTTCGAGGCCCTGAGCCCGCGCTACCTCGAGATCACCAAGGTCAGCTCGAACATCTGGTGGAACTCCGCCCGGGACTCGTTCAGCAACGGGCTCGGCATGCTCGTCCAGGCGATCGGCAGCGCCGACATGATCGAGGGTGCGCAGGCCTTCCTGGAAAAGCGTAAGCCGCAGTTCCCGCCCGCCGAATAGGCACACGTTCGATAATGGTGCACATCAATGTGCACAATCGCGTGCACAATGAGTACAGTGCACAATTCGGATCGTCCGGGGAAGTTGCCCGCCCGATCCGCCGACACGGCGAGCACCCGCTGCGCCGTGACAGCCTCCGCTTCCCGGAAGTCAGGAGGCCACGAGGCTAAGGAGGTTCCGTGGCTGCAATGTCGAGAGGCCCGAAGACATCGCTGGTGGTCGCCCAGCAGATCGTCCGGGATACGGCGCGAAAAGGTCTGCAGCCCGGGGACCTGCTGCCCCCGGAGAAGGCGATGCTCGAGGAGTACCAGATCGGCCGCGGCACCCTCCGTGAGGGACTGCGGCTGCTGGAGTTCCAGGGGATGATCGCCCTCAAGCCGGGGCCCAAGGGCGGTCCCGTCCTCCTCGATCCGGACGCGTCCCATCTGGCGAGCACCATCATCCTGCTGATGCAGCTCCAGAACGCCTCGCTCAGCACGATCGTGGAGGCCCGCACCGCCCTCGAGCCCGTCATCTGCCGCCTGGCCGCCGAGCGGATCAGCGACGAGAACCTGCTCGAGCTCAAGCAGTCCGTCGACCGCATGCAGCAGTCGTTCGACACGGCGGACATCGACACGTTCCTCGAGACGAACAAGCAGTTCCACGACGTCATCGCCTGGTCCACCGGCAACGCGCTCTTCGGCTACCTGACGGACGCGCTGCTGCGGATCACCGGCGGCACGGTGATGGGCGTCGACCACCCCGCCCCGCTGCGGGAGACGACCCTCAAGGCGCACATCCAGATCTACGAGGCGCTGCATTCGCACGACGCGGACCTGTCCGAGGACCGGATGCGCGACCACATCAACGAATACGTCCGGTACGCCGAGCGCAAGTTCCCCGAACTCCTGAGCCAGGTCCTGCCCTGGAACCAGGCGCTCGGCGGCTGAACACCGCTGTCGCCGCCGTCCGGCGACACGGACCCCGCGGGCCCGCACCGAGCATCGTCTCGGCGCGGGCCCGCCGTGTTTCCGGGCCGATTCGCGACCGGCGGCCCGGTTCCCGAGGTCCGGCGAACTCCGACGACACCGCTATTGCTTATATCCATGCATATGGTTATGGTGATAGTGATCACATGCATGCATAGCGATCAACACCGTCGAGCCCGTGCCGGCGCCCTACGCCGGCCGCCGCTCGCGCCTTCACCCCCGTTCGTCACGAGGAGAAGCCATGAAGACCATCGGAGCGCTGCTGTGGGAGCCGGGAACCCGGTCCGGTTGGAGCGTCGAGGAAATCGAGATCGATCCCCCGAAGAGCCGGGAGGTGCGGGTCAAGCTCGCCGCCTCCGGCATCTGCCACAGCGACGACCACGTCGACACCGGCGACATCCCCCTCGACTGGGCGCCGATCATCGGCGGGCACGAAGGTGCGGGCGTGATCGAGGAGCTCGGCCCCGACGTCACCGGCTTCGAGGTCGGCGACCACGTCGTCCTGTCCTTCCTGCCGTCCTGTGGCCACTGCAAGATGTGCACCATCGGCCGTTCCAACATGTGCGAGATGGGCGCCGGCGTGCTCGGCGGCTTCGCCCCCGACGGCACCCACCGCGTCCACGCCCGGGGCCAGGGCGTCGGCCCGTTCTCCTACCTCGGCACCTTCTCCCCGTACGTCGTGGTCAACATCGACTCGTGCGTCAAGATCGGCAAGGACATCCCGCTCGACAAGGCCGCACTGATCGGCTGCGGCGTCCCCACCGGCTGGGGCTCGTCCGTCTATGCGGCCGACATCCAGCTCGGGGACACCGTCGTCGTCATCGGCACCGGCGGTGTGGGCATGAACGCGGTCCAGGGCGCCCGGCACAAGGGCGCCAAGAACATCGTCACGATCGACCCCGTCGAGTACAAGCGCGACCAGGCCAAGATCTTCGGTGCCACCCACACCACCGAGAACTTCGAACAGTGCCGAGAGGTCGTCGACCAGCTCACCGAGGGGCAGGGCGCCGACGTCGTCATCATCACCGTCGACATCGCCTACGGGCACCTGCTCAACCCGGCGCAGGAGATGACCCGCCGCGGCGGCACCCTGGTGCTCACCGCCGCCGCTCCCGTCACCCAGCGCGACGTGCCGTTCGACCTGTTCACCTTCGCGATGTCGGGCAAGCGCCTGCAGGGCACCCTGTACGGCACCACGACGGCGCGCCGCGACATCCCGCTCATCGCCGACATGTACCGCCGTGGCGAGTTCAAGCTCGACGAGCTGGTCACCAAGACCTACAAGCTCGAGGACATCAACACCGCGTTCAAGGATCTCCGCGAGGGCAAGAACATTCGCGGCGTCATCATGTACGACGACTAGATCGGCACACGCGATTCCCCGGGAGTGTTCGCGCCCGGCGCACGGGCCGGGACGGGGGTCCACACTCCGTCCCGGCCCGATCCGTGTACCTCCGACAGGAACAGAGCCGATGACTGCCTCGAAACTCGCGGACCTCGATTCCGCCGCCCTGAGCCGCCTCGTCGCCAAGGACGAGATCCGGGACCTGGCCGGACGTTACGCCCTGGCCGTCGACGACCACGACATCGATACCGTGCTGTCGATGTTCACCGAGGACGGTGTCTTCGAGGTCGCCGGCACCGAGCTGCGCGGCCGTGAGCAGATCCGCCCCTTCTACGTCTCCAGCATGGACCGTTACCACACCATGCTGCACACACCCGAGATCCACCTCGTCACGATCGAAGACGACTCGCACGCAAGCGGAATCATGACCGGCCATGCCGAACTCGCGGTCCACGACACCCTGATGATGACCGCGTTCCGGTACCGCGACCGATACGTGCGCCGGGACGGCACCTGGCTTTTCGAAAGACGCGCCGTGTCGTTCATGTACGCGGTACCGTTCGAGTCGATGGGCTCCAGTTTCCGTACCACCAAACGGATTCGGTGGCCCCAGACCCGATACACCGAGGCCGACTATCCGGAGTCGGCTCCCACCTGGAACACCTACCGCTGACGGCGGATCGGGCCCGTCGGCGGCCCCCGAAGGAGCAGCTATGACAGGACGGGTAGCAGGTAAGGTCGCTTTCATCACGGGCGCGGCCCGCGGCCAGGGACGCAGCCATGCGATCCGCCTCGCCGAGGAGGGCGCCGACATCGTCGCTCTCGATGTGGCCGAGGACATCGAGAGCGTCACCCGCTTCTACCCCGGCGCCACCGAGGACGACCTGGCCGAGACGGTGCGCGCCGTGGAGGCACTCGATCGCCGGATCATCGCCCGCAAGGCCGACGTCCGTAACTTCGACGCCGTCAAGGCCGTGGTCGACGAGGGCATCGCCGAGCTCGGCCGGATCGACATCGTCGCCGCCAACGCCGGCATCTTCCTCTTCGGCGACGAGACACACCTGGTGAGCGAACGCGACTGGGACGATGTCCTCGACATCAATCTCAAGGGCGTGTGGCACACGTGCAAGGCCGTCACCCCGCACCTGATCGAACAGGGCACCGGGGGGTCGATCGTCATCACCAGCTCCACCGCCGGCCTGAAGGGCACGCCGAACGTCGCGCCCTACACCGCGAGCAAGCATGCCGTGGTCGGCCTGATGCGCACGCTCGCACTGGAACTGGGTCCGCACGGCATCCGCGTCAACACCGTGCATCCCACCGGCGTCGCCACAGACATGATCCTCAACGAGGCCTGCTTCCGGCTGTTCCTCCCGGACGTCGAACATCCCACCCAGGAACAGGCCGCACCGGTCTTCGCCACCACCAACGTCCTGCCCGTGCCGTGGATCGAGCCGATCGACATCTCCAACGCGGTGTTGTACCTGGCCTCCGATGAGGCCCGGTACGTCACCGGCACCGAACTGAAGGTCGACGCCGGCTACACCCTCCGCTGACCCGGCCGGACGAACGGGAGACCACATGACTGCTCGACTCGACACACCGCGCCTCGATCCCGCCCACCCCGACGCGGTCGCCGAACGCTGGCTCGCGGACTTCGCCGGTGCGCTCCGATCGGGAAACGCCGACGACTACCCGGACGCACTCGCCACCGACGCGTGGTGGCGCGACCTGCTCGCCTTCACCGGCGATCTGCGCAGCCTGCACGGCGAATCGGCGATCCGCCCGCTGCTCACCGGCGCGGCGGATCTCGAGGTCCGCGACGAAGCGCTCGATTCCTCCGTGCCACCGGCGCTGCTGCCGACAGGCGAGGGCCCGCCGGTCGTGCAGCTGCTCTTCCGCCTCACCATCCGGTTCGGACACGTCCGTGGCGTCGCGCGACTGACCCCGGACGATGCGGGCCGCTGGCGCGCGACGGCTGTCCTGACGACGCTCGACAGTCTCGCCGGCGCCGAACCGGCTGTGGGAGAGCGTCGTCCGAACGGTGTCCCGGAACCCGGTGAACGCGTCACCGTCCACTGGGGTGATCGTCGGCTCCTCGCGAGCGAGTGCACCGAACGGGATCCGGAGGTCCTCGTCATCGGCGCCGGACATTCCGGTCTCGGGCTCGCCGCCTACCTCGGGGCGATGAACGTCCACGCGCTCGTCGTCGAGCGCAACGAGCGCGTGGGTGACAACTGGCGCAACCGCTACGACTCGCTGGTGCTGCACGACCCCGTGTGGTCGAACCATCTGCCGATGATGCCGTTCCCACCCACCTGGCCGGTGTTCACACCGAAGGACAAGATGGGCGACTGGCTCGACATCTACGCCCGAGCCCTGGAACTGAACGTGTGGACCCGCACGGAACTCGTGAGCGCCTCGTACGATCCCGCGACGAAGCGGTGGGAGGTGCTGCTCGACCGCGGAGGTGAACGGCGGGTGCTGCGCCCGCAGCACGTGGTCCTGGCCACCGGCCTGAGCGGCACCGAGCCGCTCGTACCGGACATCCCCGGGACCGGAGAATTCGCGGGTGAGCTGCTGCATTCCGGCCGGTACACGACGGACCCACGACGGAGCGGCCGTGATGTCGTCGTCATCGGCACCGGGAACAGCGGCCACGACATCGCCCAGGACCTGTACAACACCGGCGCTCACGTGACCCTCGTCCAGCGGGGTCCGACCTACGTCGTCGGCGGCACCACCGTGGTCGACGTCATGCTGAAACCCGCCTACGGCGAGAACACCGCGCCCACCGAGATCGCCGACCTCGTCGGTGCGTCGTTCGCGCGGCGGGACCAGGGATTCGTCGACGGCCTGCGCACCGCCGTCGCGGCCATGGCCGACATCGATCGCGACCTGCTCGATGCCCTGAGCGCCCGGGGATTCCGGCATCACCTGGGCGACGGCGGGACCGGAGCGATGGACCTCTTCCTCACCCGGAACGGCGGCTACTACATCGACGTCGGAGCGTCCCGGCTCGTCGCCGACGGGTCGATCGGACTGGTCGCAGGGAAGACCGTGGAACGGTTCGTTCCCGAGGGAGTGGTCATGTCGGACGGCACCGTCGTACCCGCCGACACCGTCGTGTTCGCCACCGGGTTCCGGGGCATCCTCGACACTGCCCGCCGCATCCTGGGCGACGCCGTCGCCGACCAATGCGGACCGGTCTGGGGTCTCGACGACGAGGGCGAGATCCGGTCGGTGTGGCGACGTTCGGGTCACGACGGATTCTGGTTCAGCGGCGGCAATCTCACCCTCGCCCGTATCTACAACAAGTACCTTGCTCTCCAGATCAAGGCCGACCTGGACGGCATCGACCTGCCGTCCGTTCCCTGACACTGCACCTCGAGTACATCGGAGACCGACACATGCGCGCCGACGACATCAACGAGATCATCCGCATCACCCATCTCTACGCCCGTGGCCTCGATCGATTCGACCCCAAGGAGGCACTGTCCGCCTTCGCACCCGACGGAGCGTGGGACGCCAGCGCCGTCGGCCTGACCCGGTACGAGGGGCACGAGCAGATCCTCGACTTCTTCGAGCGGGACGCACAGGCAGTGGACAAGCAGTTCCACATCATCACCAACCACGTCATCGACTTCGAGGACGACGACCACGCCACCGGTACGAACTACGTCTTCTCCGAAGCGGAGATGAAGAACGGCGCCGCCATCAAGGCAATCGCGCTCAACGAGGACCGCTACGTCCGCACCGCCGACGGCTGGAAGATCGCCGAGCGGATCATCACCGGCCTCACCACGCCGCAGATGGACGGTTTCGACGCCTGACCGGAGCACGGCAGCGGCACATGCGGCAGGGTGGGGACTTCGCGGTCCCCACCCTGTCGCATGTCTCGGCTCAGATGTCCTTGGTGATCTCGTAGAAGTCGAACGAGACGCCGGCCTGCGCAAAGTTCTCGAGGTCGGCGGCGCCCTGCTGCCCTTCCGGAGACGCCATGTCGGCGAGCATGGCTTCCTTGCTGTCCCAGTCGCACACCGCGACCAGGAAGTGCGGCGGGGTGCTGCCGTCGGGGGTGGAGCACACGCCCCATTCGTAGTTCCGGATCCCCTGCTGCTTCAGCGCGAGCTTGGAGTGCACGTTGCGGTAGTGCTCGAGGAACTTCTCGGGATCCTCGGGGTGGGTGTACGCGGCGACGAGTCGGTACATGTCGACCTCTTTCCATGGTGGATTCGGAGATTTCCGTGTGGAACAGCCCCGCACACGGGGGTGTGGAACAGCCCCGCACACGGGGGTGTGGAACAGCCCCGCACACGGGGGTGTGGAACAGCCCCGCACACGGGGTGGCGCGACGACGCCCGCCAAATATATCCGCTCTACACCTTTGATTATATCCATTCGCATTGATAGAGTGATACCCGTCACAGACTTTTCCGCGAGCGGACGACCATCCGGCCGCACCGCGCTCCCGCCTGGCACACCGAAACCGCGAGCCTGGCGGTGACATCGGCACATCCGACCGAATCCCCCAGTCAGAGAGGTCATCCGATGACTGCAACCCCCAACTCCTCAACATCCGCAATCGAGGTCGACGCCGTCGTCGTCGGCGCCGGCTTCGCAGGCCTGTACCTGTTGTGGAAGCTGCGCAGGCACGGTTACACCGCCGTCGCGCTCGACAAGGGCGAGGAGGTCGGCGGCACCTGGCATTGGAACCGCTACCCCGGCGCCCGCTGCGACGTGGACAGCCACGACTACTCGTTCGGATTCGACGAGGAACTCGAGCAGGAGTGGGAGTGGAGCGAGCGCTACCCGTCGCAGCCCGAGCTGCAGGCGTATCTCTCGCACGTCGCCGACCGGTTCGACCTGCGCCGCGACATCCGTCTCGAAACCACCGTCACCGAAGCCCGTTTCGACGAGGGCGAGCAGAAGTGGCACGTCCGTACCGACAAGGGCGACGAGTACGTTTCACGGTTCTGCCTCATGGCCGTCGGCTGCCTGTCGGTCCCCAAGGACGTCGATGTTCCGGGCCTCGACAAGTTCCAGGGGCCGATCTACCGCACCAGCGCGTGGCCGGAGGAGGGTGTGGACTTCACCGGTCTCCGGGTCGCCGCCGTCGGCACCGGATCCTCCGGCGTGCAGGCCATCCCGGAGATCGCCAAGCAGGCCGGCAAGCTGACCGTGCTGCAGCGCACCGCCAACTTCGTCATTCCCGCCCGCAACCACAAGCTCGACCCGGAGTTCGTCGCGAACGTCAAGGCGAACTACCGCGAGCGACGCCGTGCGTGCCGGACCGCCGCCGCGGGCTGCATCCGCGACGACAACCCCAAGGCCGCGTTCGACGTCAGCGACGAAGAGCGGTGGGCCGAGTACGAGAAGCGTTGGCAGGGCGGCGGAATTGCCTTCCTCGGCGCGTTCGCGGACCTGATGGTGGACCAGCGGGCGAACGACTCGGTCTGTGACTTCATCCGGGCCAAGATCGACGAGATCGTCGACGACCCGGACGTCGCGGACAGCCTCAAGCCGTTCGGCTACCCGATGGGTGCGAAGCGGCCCGTCGTCGGCACCGACTGGTACGAGACCTTCAACCGCGACAACGTCGAACTGGTCGACCTGCGCAAGAAGCCCCTCGACAGCTTCACCGAACACGGCATGCATCTCGCCGACGGCACCGAGTACGAGTTCGACGCCGTCGTACTCGCCACCGGGTTCGACGCCTTCACCGGCGCGTTCACCCAGATCGACATTCGCGGCCGGGGCGGCCTGCCCTTGCAGAAGGCGTGGCAGGAGGGCCCGAAGACGCACCTCGGCCTGGGCACCGCCGGATTCCCCAACATGTTCATCATCGCCAACGTCGGCAGCCCGTCGGTGCTGTCGAACATGGTGACCGCCATCGAGCAGCACGTCGAGTGGACGGTCGAGACCATGGACCACATGCGCGAGCACGGACTGACCACGATCGAGGCCACCGAGGAAGCGCAGAACGCGTGGGTCGAGACGGTCGAGGAGATCGCGAACATGACCCTGTGGCCGCAGGGCGAGTCCGGGTCGTGGTACCGCGGCGCGAATGTGCCCGGTAAGCCGCAGATCTTCATGCCGTACGCCGGCGGAATCGTGCTCTACGAGCAGACGTGGAATGAGGTCCGGGACGCCGACTTCAAGGGATTCGTCCTGGCCTGATGCGGCGGATCTCGCGCCGGGCGATCGCGACCAGCGATCGCCCGGCGCTTTTCGCTGCGTCGTTCGTGTCGCGCGGGTGGATCTCGCGCCGAGCGGGAGGATCTCGCGCCGAAACGCGAGAAGCGACGACGACAACCTCCCGCTCGACGCAGCAACCTCCTGCTCATCGCCGACGGACACCGAAACGGGGGTGCGGGCCCGAAGCCCGCACCCCCGTCGTGGTGTCCGTCAGATCAGCTTCGCGAGCGCGAATGCCTGCCGGGTGGCGAAGACCAGTCGGCGCGGTGCGTAGGCGTCACCGAGGATGTGCACCTCCCGCTCGCCCTCTGCAGCCGGGCCGTCCTTGATGCTCTCGTACAGGCCGGCGTCCCCGATGCCACCGCAGGCGAGCACCACCGAGTCGAAGCCGTCGACCTGGTGCGTGCGGCCCGAGTAGACGTTGCGGGTGACCACCCCGGTCGGGGTGATCTCGACGACGTCCTCCATGAACCGGTACTGCACGCCCTTCTCGTCGAGGCGCCCGAGGATCGCACCGACGATGTAGCGGCCGAGCAGCTGGCCCGCGACCTGAGTCGCGTAGACGATGGTGACGTCGTGACCGCGATCGGTGAGGAAGTCGGCGAGCGACAGCGGCGGCATGTGATCGTCCTGCGCGACGATCAGGACCCGCTTGCCGACCGCGGCGTCGCCGTTCAGGACGTCGCGGATGTCGGCGACGTTGTCGCCGTACACGCCCGGGATGTCCGGGATCCGGCGGGTGGAGCCGGTGGCGACCGCCACCACGTCGAATCCGGCGGCCTCGATCTCCGCCTTCGTCGCCGCGTGCCGGTAGTCGATCTTCACGCCCGCCCGCTCGAGCCGGCGCTGCTGCCAGTCCAGGTACTTCTCGAACATGTCGTACGTGGGCGCGTTGATCGCGGTGCGCAGCTGGCCGCCGAGCACGTCGGACGCCTCCCACAACTCCACGTCGTGGCCCTTCTCCCGGGCCAGGGCCGCGAACTCCATGCCCGCCGGGCCGCCACCGACGACGAGCACGCGCCGGGGGTCGGTCACGGTGGGCCACGGCCCGTCGACCTCGTTGCTGGTGACGGGGTTGACCGCGCAGCCGAACGGCAGGCCCTCGACGTAGCGGCGGCTGATGCACTCGTTGCCGCCGACGCAGGGCCGGATCTCGTCGACGCGGCCGGTGCGGACCTTCTCGATGATCGACGGCTCGGCGATGTGCGCGCGGGCCATGCCGACGACGTCGGCGTCGCCGGCCGCGAGGATCCGTTCGGCGACGTCGGGGTGGTTGATGCGGCCCGTGTGCACGACGGGCAGCGACACCGCCCGCTTGAGCTGCCCGGCGAGATCGCTCCACTGGCCGGCCTCGTAGAAGTGCGGCTGGATGTAGGACGGGTTGCCCCACGGGCTGCCCACCACGCCGTGGAAGTAGTCGACGAGGCCGGTGCTCTCGAGGTACTGCGCGATCTCGATGGCCCCGGTGATGTCGTAGCCGCCCGGGACCTCCTCGCGCAGGTTCAGCCGGATGCCGATGACCATGGACGATCCGATCACGTCGCGGATGGCCCGCAGCACCTCGACCGGGAACCGGCAACGGTTCTCGATCGAGCCGCCGTACTCGTCGTCGCGCTTGTTGGTCAGCGGCGAGAGGAAGTACTCGAGCAGATCGTCGTGGTTCATGTGGAGTTCGACGCCGTCGAGGCGTGCCTTCTGGGCCTGCTCCGCACAGAACTTGTACTGGCCGACGAAGTAGGCGATCTCCTCCCGGTTCAGCTTGTGCGGAACGTTGTTGATCACCGGAGCGCTCAGGACCGACGACGCACCATGCGGCATGCCGCCCTGGTGGACCATCTGCCCCGTCGCCACCGCGCCCTCGGCGTGCAGGGCATCGGAATACGCCTGTACGCGTTCGACGAAGATCGGCAGGCTGTAGTGGCCCTCGACCGTGGCGCCGACGCCGGTGGGCTCGAACCCCGGGATCACCCCGGTGTTCGGAACCCAGGCGCTGAGGCTGTCGAACCACGCGGCTCCGCCCCTCGCCCGGGACACGTAGTAGGCGAGGTTGCGTTCGGCGTCGGCCTCGGACCCGAAGATGTTGCCGATCGCCGAGGCGTGCGGCGGCAGCACCACGCGGTTGCGCAGTTTCATCGGGCCGATCTGGAACGGCGAGAGCAGGTGGGCGTAGGCGGAGTCCGGATCCGCGGTCATATTGTTCACTCCTTGTTCGGTCGAGGCCCGAGCGAGCCGCCGCGTCCGTCGCCCGGCATCCTGGTCGAGTCGTGACTGACCGCGATGCGAACGGGACGGACTTCCAGGACGACTCGGTTGGGGCTGTCCAGCAGTCGCTGGAAGGCTGCGGGATCGGTCGGAGCATGGCGCTGCGCGAACGCCGCATAGAACCAGCGCTTGGTCTCCGCGTCGGCGTGGACGGTGACGCGGCCGCGGACGGCGAGCATCCGCCTGCCGGGCAGGCCGGTGCCGGCATTCGAGATCACGAGCGTCACGCGGGATTCGCGCATCGCCGCACGTACGTGCGCGCGGTCCTTCGCGGCGGTGAGCCAGAACCGGTCGTCGTGGTGCAGGTAGCTCATCACCACCCCGGCGGGCCACCCGGCCGCCGTACTGAAGGCGAAGGTACATTCGGTCTGCGCCGCAACGAGTTCGGCGATGCCCTCCTCGTCGACCCGCAGTGTACGCAGATCCTCGTTGTCGTCGATTCCGACGGCCATCGTCACATCACTTCACGTACGCGCCGGCGTCCACCGGGAAGGTGACTCCGGTGACGTACCGTGCCTCGTCGCTGCCGAGGAACAGCACCGCGTTGCTGATGTCGATCGATTCGACCCAGGGCACCGGCAGCGTGTTCAGCGACATGAACCCCGGCATCGCCTTCTCCTGCGACGGCTCCGGATCCCCCGGGGAGAACATGCCGTACGTCCCGGGATTCTGGATCATGATGGTGTCGACGTTCGTCGGGTGGATGGTGTTGACCCGGATGCTGTGGGGACCGAGCTCGTTCGCCATGGTCCGCATGAGCCCGACGATGCCGTGCTTGGCGGCGACGTAGTGGGCGACCTGCTGAATGCCCTTGAGGCCACCGATCGAACTGGTGAACATGATGGACCCACCGCGGCCCTGCTCGATCATCGTGGGGATCGCGACGACCGCGGTGTTGAAGACGCCGGTGAGGTTGACGTCGATCATGTCGCGCCACTGCTCGGCGGTGAGTTCCCACGAGCGGCCGTAGGTGGCGATGCCGGCGTTGGCGACCACGATGTCGACGCCGCCGAGCTGCGCCACCCCGTCGTCGAAGGCGCGCTGCAGCGCCGCGCGGTCCCGGACGTCGGCGCGGTGCGCCACGATCCGCCGGTCGAGGGCCTCGACGAGCCGGACGGTCTCCTTGAGCTCGTCCTCGGTGGCCAGCGGGTAGTACGGGGTCACCGAGTCGATGTTCTCGCAGATGTCGACCGCGATGATGTCGGCGCCCTCCTCGGCGAGCCGCAGCGCGTGGCTGCGACCCTGGCCGCGGGCGGCCCCGGTGATGAACGCGACCTTGCCTTCTACTCGTCCTGCCATGATTGTCGCCCCTCTCGTGGGAAATGGTGTCTAGCGATCGGCGGGGAACCGGACGGTCCCGGTGCCTTCGAGAACGCGCGCTCCGCCGAGGACGTCGAGCGTGAGGTCGCAGCGCACCAGGAGGCCGTCTGCTGTCTCCTCCACGTCGGTCACCACGCCCGCGGCCCGCAGCCTGTCACCCTCGAATACGTTGCCGAGGAACCTGAACCGGTATCCGGTGACCCGGTCCACGCCACCGGCCCAGGAGCCGAGCATGGACACGACGTAGGCGATGTTGCTCGGGCCCTGATTGACCGTGCGGTCGCCGAGGCCCAGCGCGCTCGCCGCCTTCCGATCGAAATGGATCGGGTTCGGGTCCCGCATGAGCGCCGAGAGGGTCTTCATCCGGGCCGGATCCACCGCGTCGATGGTGCGCTCGGGAATCTTCTGTCCGACGGTCGGTTTCATGCGGTCTCTCCTCGCCGCGGGAACACGATCGAGTTGGTGGTGGAGGCACAGTGCGCGCCGTCCTCGTCGTGCAGGTCGAGACGGTAGCCGACGATGTCGAAGACGCCGGTGCGCCGGCCCACCTTGCGCGTCGCGGAGACGATCTCGCCCGAGACGCGGTAGGTGGCGCCGACGCGCAGCGGCCGGTGCACCACCGTCTCGGTTTCCCCGGCCATCGGGCCGTCGGCCTCGGTGGCCCCGAACACCGCGAACAACTCGTCCCAGCTCCAGCCCATCGCGCCGGTGGCGACGAGGAACACCAGCACCGGGTGCGCACCGCCGTCGGCGGGGTCGGCGAGCATGCTGTCGAGGACGAGGTGCACCCACCACGGCTCGAGCGTGGCCTGGCCGCCGGGGAAGCGGGTGCCGACCAGTTCGGCGAGTTCGGTCTCGGTCGGCACCCGGCGTCCGGTGTCCACGGTCATCGGGCCGCCGTCGCTTCGAGGTACGGCGCCCGCAGGTCCCGCTTCATGATCTTCCCGGTCGGCGCCTTCGGCAGGGCGTCGACGAAGTCGACCGAACGGGGCTTCTGGTAGGAGGCCAGGTTCCGCTTGGCGGTGTCGATGATCTCCTGTTCGGTGGCGGTGTGCCCGGGCTTGAGCACGACGACGGCCTTGACGACCTCGCCCCACTCGTCGTCGGGGATGCCGATGACGGCGCATTCGAGGACTGCGGGATGGGCGCCGATGGCCTCTTCGACCTGGATGCTGTAGATGTTCTCGCCACCGGAGATGATCATGTCCTTGGCCCGGTCGACGATATAGACGTAGTGGTCCTCGTCCCAGACCGCGACGTCGCCGGTCCACATCCAGCCGTCGCGCAGGGTCTGCGCGGTCAGCTCCGGCTTGTTCCAGTAGCCGAGCATGTTGGCCTCGGAGCGGACCACGATCTCGCCGGGGGTCCTGCCGTCCTTGGGGACCTCGTTGCCGTCGAAGTCGACGACCCGGATCGTGGTGCCGAATCCTTCGCGGCCGCAGGACTTCAGCCGGTGCTCGTTGATGCCGTTGACCGCGTCGAGGTGGTCCTCCTGGGACAGGAACGACATCGTCGTGCCCTCGGTCTGGCCGTATCCCTGGATGAGGGTGCACGGGAACGCCTCGAGCGCGCTGCGCACGATCGCGGACGGCATGGGGCCGCCGCCGTACTGGATGTTGCGCAGGCTCGACAGGTCGTAGGAGTCGAAGTTCTCCACGGCCATCATCCAGTTCAGCATCGTGGTGATGCCGAGGAACGCCGAGACCCGTTCCGACTCGATGATCTCGAGCGCCTGCTTGGCCTCGAAATTGACCAGCACGACCGGACATCCGTGCTTCATGTAGTTCATCGAGAGCACCACCGGAATGTGGTACATCTGGCCGGTGAGCATGTAGACGTCGGTCGGAACGACCCGCTCGGCGACGGTCTGGTTGAGCATGCCGGCGGCCGCGCTGGTGTGCGAGTGCAGCGCGCCCTTGGACTCGCCGGTGGTGCCGCCGGTGTAGAGGATGAAGAACGGGTCGTCTCCCCCGACGCTCGGCGTCCAGATCGGTTCGGCCGGGCTGGAGCTCGCGAGCAGCTCCTCGTACGTCCCGCTTCCGCCCGGGCCGAACTCGAGCCAGTGGTCGACCGTGGTGGATCGACTCAGTTCCTCTGCCACGGACCGGAACTCGGAGGCGGTGATGAGCACCTTCGGGGTGGCGTCGGCGACGAGCCCGAGCAGGGACGGAGTTGCCAGCCGCCAGTTCAGCGGCTGCAGGATCAGTCCCGCTCGGCCGACGGCGAAGAACAGTTCCTGGAACTCGATGCTGTTCTTGGTCAGCACGGCGACGCGGTCGCCCTTCTCCAGGCCGAGTCCGCGCAGTCCGTTCGCCAGGCGCCGGACGCGCTCGTCGAGGTCGGCGAACGTGATGCGGCGATCGTTGGGGACGTCGTACAACGCCATGCGGTTCGGGGTGAGGGCGGCCCACTTGGCGGGGATGAGGCCCTGGTTCATCGTCATGGGTGTCTCCGGATGCGGGAGGGTTCAGTACGGGAGGTCGAGGGCGATGTGCCGCTTGGTGAGCACCCAGTCGCCGCCGCTCCGGGTCCACTCGTCCTCGTACTTGCCCGTGGACAACACCTTCAGCGCACCGTTCTCCGCGGAGGTGATGAGCAGGTAGGACACCGTGCGGACGTTCTTCTCGTCGATCTCGTCGATCAGCAGATTGGTGGTGATGTGCCGCCGCTGGTCGGTCTGCGACTCGTGCGCGCCGCGGAACAGGCCCATGATCTCCTCGCGGCCGTTCAGCGGCCCGATGAGGTCGCCGTCGCCGATCTTCATGGTGAACACGGCGGTTTCGCCGAAGACGCGCTCGACGCCGTCCATGTCGCCGTCGTCGTAGGCGAGCGCGTAGCGGGCGAGGGCGTTTTCGATTTCGTTCCTGAGCGACATTACGACTACTCCTGCCGAGGGGAGGGAAGGAAGGGAGGTGTGATGGCAGTCACTTTATACTAATCATGCGCATTGTCTAGGGGTACGAGGACCCCAGTTTCCGCGCCGAGGGACGGCGATCGACGCTATTCGAACATCGGGCTAATCGGACACAGTCCAGGTGTCGTGCCCGGTCAACAAGGACTGCAGGGAGTCTCGGCGGTCGAGACCGCCGGTGCGGGCGCTCTCGTTCTGCTCCCGCACCAGGTCGTCGTACGTCGGACGGGCAACGCTGCGGAACACGCCGAACACGGTGTGTTCGAGGTCCTGGTCGGACAGCCGCGACAGCGCGAAGGCGTACTCCGGATCGTCGGCGTGCGCATCGTGCACCACGATCGCACCCGGGTCGGCCGTCGCCGTGTCCACCACGCGCAGTCCGAATCCGTCACGGACGACGCACTTCTGGCCCTCGGCGCCGAACACGATCGGCTCACCGTGGCGCAGCGGGATCACCCGCTGCTCGGCGTCCTCCTTGCGCAGCACGTCGAAGGAGCCGTCGTTGAAGATCGGGCAGTCCTGATAGATCTCGACGAACGAGGTGCCCCGGTGCTCGGCTGCGCGGCGCAGCACGTCGGTCAGACCCTTGCGGTCGGAGTCGAGCGCTCGGGCCGCGAAGGTGGCCTCGGCACCGAGAGCGAGGGACAGCGTGTTGAACGGGTGGTCCACCGAACCCATCGGCGTGGACTTGGTGATCTTCCCGACCTCGGACGTGGGCGAGTACTGCCCCTTCGTCAGGCCGTAGATCCGGTTGTTGAACAACAGGATCGTGAGGTTCACGTTGCGGCGCAGCGCATGGATCAGGTGGTTTCCGCCGATCGAGAGGGCATCGCCGTCACCGGTGACCACCCACACCGACAGGTCGGGCCGGGTGACGGCCAGACCGGTCGCGATCGCCGGCGCACGGCCGTGGATGGAGTGCAGGCCGTAGGTCTCGAGGTAGTACGGGAACCGGCTCGAACAGCCGATGCCCGAGACGAACATCAGGTTCTCGCGCCGCAGGCCGAGTTCGGGCAGGAAGTTGCGGATCGCGGCCAGAATGACGTAGTCACCGCAGCCCGGGCACCAGCGCACCTCCTGGTCGCTCGTGAAGTCCTTGGCCTTCTGCGGGGTGTCGGTCGTCGGGACGAGCGCGGTGGCACTCAGTCCGAGATCGGTGCCCACGCGGCTGATCAACTCGGTCATGCCGATTCCTCCTCGCGGTCCGGCTCCGGACGGTACTCGGCCGCAGCCAGCGCGGCGGTGGTCTTGGCGTGTTCCAGCTCGCGCAGGGTGCCGGCGAGCGCGGCATCGATCGCGTCGACGATCTCGTCGGCGAGGAAGGCCAGGCCCTGAACCTTGGTCACCGGCTGGACGTCGACAAGGTAGCGCGCCCGCAGCACACTCGTCAGCTGTCCCAGGTTCATCTCGGGCGCGATCACCGTGCGGTACCGGCCGAGCACCTCACCGAGGTTGCGCGGCAACGGGTTCAGGTGCCGCAGGTGCAGGTGGGCGACCGCGGTGCCGCGACGCCGGGCCCGGCGGCACGCCTCGCCGATCGGCCCGTAGGAACTGCCCCATCCCACGATCAGCAGTTCCGCCTGCCCCGACGGATCGTCGACCTCGGCGTCCGGGACCGAGATCCCGTCGATCTTCGCCTGGCGCAGGCGCACCATCAGATCGTGGTTGGCCGGGTCGTAGGAGATGTTGCCGCTGCCGTTCGCCTTCTCGAGGCCACCGATCCGGTGCTCGAGGCCGGGCGTTCCGGGGATCGCCACGGTGCGGGCCAGGGTTTCGCGGTCCCGGGCGTAGGGGCGCAGGGGCGCACCACCGGCGTCCGGGCCCGTCTCGTAGCCCGGCTCGATCGGGGCGAGCTCGTCTACCCGCGGGATCTGCCAGGGTTCGGAGCCGTTGGCGATGGCGCCGTCGGACAGCAGCAGCACCGGGGTCCGGTAGGTCAGGGCGATGTGGGCCGCCTCGACCGCGGTGGCGAAGCAGTCGGCCGGCGAGCGCGGCGCGAGCACCGCGACCGGCGACTCACCGTTGCGCCCGTACAGCGCCTGCAGCAGGTCGGATTGCTCGGTCTTGGTCGGCAGGCCCGTCGACGGTCCGCCGCGCTGCACGTCGATCACCACGAGGGGGATTTCGGTCATCACGGCCAGGCCGATGGCCTCGCTCTTGAGGGCCAGGCCCGGACCGGAGGTGCTGGTGACGCCCAGGGCGCCGCCGATGGAGGCCCCGACTGCCGCGCCGATGGCGGCGATCTCGTCCTCCGCCTGGAAGGTGGTCACGCCGAGGCTGCGGTGCTTGGTCAGCTCGTGCAGGATGTCGGAGGCGGGAGTGATCGGATACGTCCCGAGGAACACCTCGAGCCCGGACAGCTCACCGGCGGCCACCAGGCCGTAGGCCAGGGCGGTGTTGCCGGTGATCTGCCGGTACGTACCGGGCGGCAGGTCCGCCTTGGCCACCTCGAACGTCGTCGCGAACGTCTCCGTGGTCTCGCCGTAGTTCCACCCGGCGTGGAATGCGAGCAGGTTGCCCTGGGCGACCTGCGGCTTCTTGGCGAACTTGGTGCGCAGGAACTCCTCGATCCGCCCCACCGGCCGGTTGTACATCCACGACAGCAGCCCGAGCGCGAACATGTTCTTCGCGCGTTCCCCGTCCTTGCGGCTCAGGCCGGCCGGCTCGACCGCCCCGACCGACAGGCTCGACATCGGCACCTGGTGGATCACGAACTCGTCGAGGCTGCCGTCCTCGAGCGGGCTGGCGGCGTAGCCGACCTTGGACAGGTTGCGCTTGGTGAACTCGTCGGTGTTGACGATGACGGTGCCGCCGCGCGGCAGGTCGCCGATGTTCGCCTTCAGCGCCGCCGGGTTCATCGCGACGAGGACGTCCGGGCGATCACCCGCGGTGAGGATGTCGTGGTCCGCGATCTGGATCTGGAACGACGACACGCCGGGCAGCGTGCCCTGCGGTGCCCGGATCTCGGCGGGGAAGTTCGGCTGCGTCGCGAGGTCGTTGCCGAACGCGGCCGCTTCGGAGGTGAACCGGTCGCCGGTCAGTTGCATGCCGTCGCCCGAGTCGCCCGCGAAGCGGATGACGACTCGCTCCAGCTTGGTGGTGTTCGCGTCCGTTGTCATGGGTGCCTGCCTCTGGTCCGCATTCTGCCCCTAATGGGCTTCCTTCACGAGTTGCTTGGCCAGGGAATCGAAGATCACCTCGGTCGAGCCCTCGTAGATCCGCATGGGACGGGCCTCCCGGTAGAGGCGCTCGAGCTTCCCGCCGCGCACGAGCCCGAAGCGGCCCATGATCTGCACCGAGCGGTCGACGACGCGGGCGGCCGCCTCGGTGGCGCCGACCTTTGCCATCGACGACAGGTGCAGATTGGCGCGTGCGTCGCGGGCCGACGCGGCGGCCGCGCGGTAGGTCAGCGAGCGCGCCATCTCGATGTCGGTCCAGCAGGAGGCGAGGTGCTCGGGCACCGATCCGAGACGCGCGAGGCTGACGCCGAAGCCCTCCCGGGTCTTGGCGTGGGCGACCGCCTCGTCCAGCGCGGCCTGGGCCACGCCGACGGCGGCGCCGGCCACGGACACGCGGAACGTGGCGAGGGTGGCGAGGACGAGCCCGAAGCCCTTGCCCGGTTCCCCGATGCGGTTGCCGACCGGTATCTCGACGTTCTCGAGGATGACGTCGCTGAGCACGTGGGGCGCGATGATCTGGTGCGGGCGCTCGATGCGCAGGCCGGGCGCGTCGGCCGGGACCAGCACGAGGGAGTATCCGTCGCCCTCGCGGGCGAGGATGCTGTAGAAGTCCGCGTCGCCGCCGTTGGTGATGAAGGACTTGTGCCCGTCGACGATCAGCTTGCCGTCGCGCTCGACGACGGTGGTGCTGAGTGCCTTGAGGTCGGAGCCGACGTGCGGCTCCGTCAGGCCGAGGGCGGCCACGGCCTCGAGCCGGGCCACCTTGGGCAGCCACTCCGCCTTGAGTTCCTCGGAGCCGCCGACACTGATGCAGTAGCTGCCGATGCCCTGCATGCCGAACATGGAGTCGAGGTGGGCCGACTCGGCGGCGAGGGCCTCGCGCACGATGGTCACCGCGAGCGAGTCGACCTTCTCGAAGCGACCACCGTAGGCAGCCGGCACGACGACCTCGGTGAGCCGGGACGCGGTCAGCCGCTTGCGGACGTCCGGATCGAAGCTGTCCGCCTCGTCGGCGCGCGCGGCGATGTCGGCACACTCGGCCGCGAGGTCCCGGGCTTCCCGCTGGAGGTCGAGGTACCGCTGCGGCAGGGCGAACAGGTCCTGCTGGTCGTCACTCACCTTGTACTCCGTTCTGGCGATGCGTCCGATCCACCGGGTGCGACACGGCGGTGTGACTCGGCGCGGTCTCGGCCATTGTCGTGAACTGGATCACTATCCGCTAATCTATGATCACAATAGCAAGGAATTGGGTACCGTCAACCAGGACCAGTGGAGGAACTCGATGACCGATTCAACAACCGGCCGGACCCGCCCGGGGTTCGACCCCGTCCGCGCGTTCGATCTGACCGACCGCACGGCGATCGTCACCGGCGGCAGCCGGGGCCTCGGCCGCGCCATGGCGTTCGGGCTGGCTCGCGCCGGCTGCGACGTCGTCATCGCCAGCCGTGACCTGGCCTCCTGCCAGGCCACCGCCGACGAGATCACCGAGGAGACGGGACGCAAGACGCTTGCGCATTCGTTCCACGTCGGACGATGGGAATCGATCGAGGAACTCGTCGAGGCGGCCTACGGTCACTTCGGGAAGATCGACGTGCTGATCAACAACGCGGGCATGTCCCCGCTGTACGACAGTCTCGACACCGTCAGCGAAACGCTGTTCGACAAGGTGATCGGGGTGAACCTCAAGGGCCCGTTCCGGCTCGCGGCACTCGTCGGAACCCGCATGGCGCAGGGCGACGGCGGATCCATTATCAACATTTCCAGCGCCGGGTCCGTGCACCCCAGGCCGGACATCCTTCCCTACGCCGCCGCCAAGGCCGGACTCAACGCCGTTACGATCGGCATGGCGCACGCGTTCGGTCCCACGGTGCGCAGCAACGCAATCATGGCCGGCACCTTCCTCACGGACGTGAGCAACTCGTGGGACATGGAGGCGTTCTCCCAGCGGGCGCAGCGCTTCGCCGCCAAGCGCGGCGGACAGCCCGACGAGATCGTCGGCGCCGCCCTCTACCTCGCGAGCGACGCCTCGAGTTTCACGACCGGCTCCATCGTCACCGTCGACGGCGGCCACCCCTGATCCACCCGGAAGGACACGACATGACCACCGCCACCACCGCCGTCACGCAGCAGCGCTTCCAGCTCGCCTACGGCGACTGCGACGCCGTCGGGATCTCGTACTTCGCCATCAACTACCCGTGGATGGAACGCACGTACAGCGTCTGGCTGCACTCGTTCGGCCTCGACAGCCACACGTTGCTCGACACCGTCGGCGTCTACACCGTGGGCCTGAAGTCGGAGTGCCAGTACATCACCAGCTGCGAGGTGTTCGACGAGCTGACCTGCACGGTCGTCCTCGACCACCTCGGCACCACCTCGTACGCGCTGGGATTCGACTTCGAGCGCGGCGACGAACTCGTCGCTCACGGCAAGATCACGTTCGCCGTGCGCGGCGCCGATGGAAACAAGGCCCCGATCCCGGAGCGGCTGCTCGCCGCCCTCCGGACGCTGGAGCCGCCGAAGACGACGCAACCGTAGTTCCCGCGCGAGTTCCCGCGCGCGAAGGGGGCGTCCACTCCACCGAGTGGACGCCCCCTTCGGCATCTTCGGCGTGCGCGAAATCCATTGACAATTACCAAATTCCGCATACAGTCGTCAGCATCGGTGATCTGGATCACTTCGACTCCGATCCCGAACCGTCCGCGGAGGCGCTCGCCCCTGAGCGACGCAACTCCCGCTCGACCGTCGATTCGACGATCCGCAGAGGCCCGAGCGACCGCAGGAGAGCCCCCGTCCCATCCCAGCCGATGCGCGAGCATCGACGGCGGCTTTCCTCGGGACGGACCTGTCGACCGGCGCGGGAGCAGCCCGCCCCGGAATCACGAAAGCGAATGGACATGGGAACCAACGAAAAGAAGGTCGTACAGAACTGGCTCGCCGCCGTCCGCGGCGATTCGGAGGGGGTGGGAGACGCGTTCACCCGCTACTTCCATCCCGATGCCACCTGGACCCTCATCGGATCCACTCCCATCTCGGGCACCTACAAGGGTCTCGAGTCCATCCAGAACGACTTTCTCGGCGCGAACTTCCGCGGCGAGGAGCGCGAAGGCCCGTCCGTGCAGGGCCTGAGCCAGGAGTACGGCATCAAGCCACTCGAGGTCGAGGACGTCCTCTCGCTGGAGGACGGGCGCGTCGTCGTATTCTGCCGCTCGGATGGCATGGGCCGCAACGGGGTTCCGTACAAGAACCAGTACTGCTGGATCGTCACCGTCCGCGACGACAAGATCGCGGCCATGCTCGAGTTCTGCGACACCGCCCTGATCGAGCAGGCGCAGTTCGACAAGATGATCGTCCCCCGGGGTACCACCACTCCCGTCTACGAACACTGATCCGCCACATTTCCCTCGACGCAAGGAGCAATCATGGCCAAGCAGGGACGACTCACCCGGGAGAAATTCGGCTACACGATGCCGGTGGACGAGCCGCTCTACCCGAAGCCGCCCGTCTACTATCGCGACATGGAGACCATCACGGTCGCCTACGAGACCGACGAGAACGCCGCGCTCGACCTCCTTCCGGAGGCAGCGGGTTTCGAACTCACTCTCCCCGCAACCGTCCGCATCGTCATCGCCAAGATGCCGTTCACCACGTTCGGTGCATACGAGGAGGCTTACCAGTTCCTCGACTGCACGTGGGAGGGCGAGCCGTGCATCTATCCCGTCCGCATCCTGCTCAACCAGGAGTCGGCACTCGCCGCCGGCCGTGAGATCTGGGGCAACCCCAAGAAGTTCGGCCACATCGAGTGGCAGCAGGAAAGCGAGGTCATGCAGGGAATCGTGGAACGTCCCAAGGGAAGCCGCATCTGCACCGTACAGATGAAGCCGGAGCGTCCGGTCGACCTCGAGCCCTACGACATGAAGCCGATGGGCCTCCGGGTCATCCCGAATCCCGAGGGTGGGGACCCGTCGCTCGCGGATCTGGTGCTCAACTCCTGCCGCGTGACCCCGAAGCAAGCATGGTCCGGGCGCGGCTCGATCTCGTTCGGTGTGGAATCCGAACTCGATCCATGGCACACCCTGCCGATCAAACGGATCACAGACGCCCTCTACGTCCGCTCGGACATGGACGTCGCGCCGACAGCGAAGGTCGTCAAACGGTTCTTCTAACCCGCTGCGGGTCCAGCATGTGCAGCCGACTCGGATCGGACGACGAGTACGACGCGGCGCTCGCCGACTACCGCCGGCGTGGCAGCACCCTCGAGCTGGACGGCAGATTCGGTGCGGGCGCCCACTCCTCACGAGTGGGCGCCCGTTCCCGTCGAGAACTCGTTTCACCAATATGCGTTGACATCATTCGAATCGTATTTATAGTTATCAGCACCTAGTGATCCGGATCACTGTCCACCTCCGGCCCCAGACCCTCGGCGGAGCGGCACGACCCCGACCGGTGCTCCGGCACCGATCCTGCTCGACCCTCGATTCGACGATCAGGAGATCCCAGAGTGACCGCAGTCGATCCCCGCCCCATCGCCCCCGACATCCTCTCCCCCGAGTTCCTCGACAACCCGTACCCGCTCCACCGCGTGTTGCGCGACCACTACCCGGCCCTGCACCACGAGGGCACGGACAGCTACCTGATCAGCAGGTACGCCGACTGCGCCGAGGCCTTCCGCAGCCCGAAGTTCTCCAGCCGCAACTACGAATGGCAGCTCGAGCCCATCCACGGCCGCACGATCCTGCAGATGGAAGGGCGCGAGCACTCCACGCACCGCGCGCTGCTCAACCCGTTCTTCCGCGGCAACGGACTCGAACGCTTCATGCCGGCCATCACCCACAATGCCGCCCAGCTGATCGGCGACATCGTCGCGCACAACGCCGGCGAGCTGCTCGGCGCGGTGGCCCGGCAGGGCGAGGCCGAACTCGTCTCCCAGTTCACCAGCCGATTCCCCATCAACGTGATGGTCGACATGCTGGGCCTGCCCAAGAGCGATCACGAGCGGTTCCGCGGCTGGTACTTCTCGATCATGGCCTATCTCAACAACCTGGCCGGAGACCCCGAGATCAACGCCGCCGCCGAACGCACCCATGTCGAGCTGCGCGAGTACATGCTGCCGATCATCCGCGAACGACGCTCGGGCGACGGCGACGATCTGCTCTCGCGCCTGTGTCGCGCGGAGGTCGACGGCGAGCAGATGTCCGACGAGGAGATCAAGGCCTTCGTCAGTCTGCTCCTCGTCGCCGGTGGCGAGACGACGGACAAGGCCATCGCCAGCATGATTCGCAATCTGATCGACCATCCCGAGCAGATGCGGGCCGTGCGCGAGGACCGCACCCTCGCCGACCGCGTCATCGCCGAGACGCTGCGGTATTCCGGACCCGTCCACATGATCATGCGCCAGACCGAGGACGAGGTGCAGATCGAGGACTCGACCATCCCCGCAGGGGCGACGTGCATCATGATGCTCGCGGCCGCCAACCGCGACGAGCGCCACTTCTCGAATCCGGACGAGTTCGACATCTTCCGAACCGACCTCAACGTCGACCGAGCATTCAGTGGTGCGGCCAACCACGTGCAGTTCATCCTCGGCCGCCACTTCTGCGTGGGCTCTATGCTCGCGAAGACGGAGATGACCATCGCGCTGAACCTCGTGCTCGACACGATGGACTCGATCGAGTACCAGGACGGCTTCGTACCGCGCGAGGAGGGCCTCTACACCCGCAGCATCCCCGAACTGCGCGTGAAGTTCGAACCGACCGGGAAGCTCGGCTGACAGCCGCGACAGCCGGCCGTCCGCGCATGCGATCGCGTACGCGGACGGCCGGCACTGCCGCGTCGACGAAAGACGGCACTGCCGCGTCGACGAAAGACGGCACTGCCGCGTCGGCGAAAGACGGCACTGCCGCGTCGGCGAAAGACGGCACTGCCGCGTCGGCGAAAGACGTTACTGCAGCATGTAGTCCGTCAGTACCCGGCGACCGGGCGTGAAGGTGGCCGGGATGCGCTGGTAGCCGGTGTTCACGCCCTGTCGCGGGTACGGCTGCAGCGCCGCGAGGTCGACGTCGTAGTCCGGCATCCGTTCGAGCACCTGGCTGATCAGAGCGTGCGACATGTACCGGCCGAGGTGCGAACCGGCGCAGCGGTGCACACCGATGCCGAAGGCGGTGTGCCGGTTGGGCCACCGTTCGATGTCGATCTCGTCGGGCTTGTCGAACAGTTCCGAATCGCGATTGGCGGAGGCCCACGACAGCAGCACCCGGTCGCCCTTCTGCATGGGGCAGCCGTGGAACTCGACGTCGTGCGTCACGGTGCGGGCGAGCGCCTGGGTCGGCGAGAAGTACCGCAGGAACTCCTCGATGGCGTGATCGAGGAGATCGGGGTGGTCGATGAGACGCTGCCGCACGTCCTTGTGGCGGCTGAGCCAGACCAGCGAGTTGCTCACCAGGGACGCGGTGGTGCCGACGCCGCCGGAGATGAGCAGGTCGACGATCGCGAACACGTCGTGATCGTTCATCGGGCTGCCGTCGACCTCCTGCTGGACGAGGTAGCTGATGATGTCGTCCTTCGGATCCCGTCGCCGTTCGGTGATGGTCTGCTCGATGCGTCCGGCCAGGTACGGGAAGTCGACCTCGACCGCGCGGGTGTGCTCGGGGGTGCCCGGAATTCCCGCGAGCACCTGGAAGTGGGCGTTGGAGTAGCGGCGCCACTCCGAGACGTCGAGTCCGAGCCACTCCACCGTGACGATCGAGGGCACTCCGATGACCGACGTCAGGTCGCACTCACCGCTCTCGATCACGCTGTCGATGAAGCCCGCGACGTGCCGGTCGATGGTGGGCTTCATCTTCTCGACGGCGGCCGGCGCACTGACCGGGTTGACGATCCTGCGGTACTTGCGGAACTCCGGGGGATCGAGCTCGATCGGAATATGGTCGTGATGCGGGGTTTTCGGGATCACCACGGACAGCCCGTCGCCGCCGTACTCGCTGCGCGCCGAGGAGAACGTCTCGTCGTCGCGGGCGGCGTCGAAGACCGAACTGTAGTCGGAGAGCACCCAGTATCCGCCGTGAGCGGGAGTCCAGCCGATCTTGACGGTTTCGCGGATCTTCCGGTACGACTCGGCCGGGTCGGCCGAGTGCTCGGGCGAATTGTGGTCGAAGTGGACGACCGGACAGCGAGCGGGGCTTTCCATCGTGCGTTCCTTCCGAGACGGGATTCGTTGGCGGCGAATCGGGTTCTAGGCCTTGGCGAGCAATCCGGCGTCGATGGGCAGGACCACGCCGGTCACGTACCGGGCCTCGTCGGAGGCCAGCCAGACCAGGGCATTGCTGATGTCGACGGCCTCGACCCAGGGGACGTCGAGTTCGTTGCGCCGGCGGCAGTGGTCGACGATGTCGGCCTGCGTGGGCGACTCGAGGTCCGGACGGTAGATGCGGTACATGGCGTCGTTCTCGATCATGTCCGTCCGGACGGTGCCGGGGTTGAGGGTGTTGACCCGGATGCCGTGTTCCCCCAGCTCGTTGGAGAGGGTGCGCATGAGGCTGACGACCCCGCCCTTGCTGGCCGCGTAGTGCCCGAGGTTGCGGCTCGCCCGGATCGCCGCGACCGAGCTGGTGAGCACGATCGCGCCGCCGGTACCCTGCTCGATCATCCGGGGCACGACGGCCCGCACGGTGTGGAAGACACCGGTGAGGTTGACGTCGATGACGTTCTGCCATTCCTCGTCGCTGAGATGCCAGGTGGGCGTGAAACTGACGATGCCGGCGTTGGCGCTGACGATGTCGAGGTGCCCGAACTCGTCGACGGCGTCGGAGACGAGGAGGTCGAGGGCCGCCTGGTCACGCACGTCGACCACCCGGGACAGGCAGCGGCGGCCCGTCGCCTCGACGAGCCGGTGGGTCTCGGCGAGGTCGTCGGTGGTGGCGAGCGGATACGCGACCGTGTCGACGTCCTTGCAGGAGTCGAGGATCACGACGTCGGCACCCTCCTCCGCGAGGCGGACGGCGTTCGATCGTCCCTGGCCCCGGGCGGCGCCGGTGACCAGCGCGACCTTTCCGGCTACTCGTCCCATGGGTGCTCCCGTTCTCATTGTATGCGTACTGTGACGAACCGCACTCTAATGCTTATCATGATTATTAGCTAGTGAGCCCGCAAGGTCCGAAGGTCCCCGATCGCCGGACACCTACGTCCCGTGCCGGCACAGGTTCCGGAGCCGCGCGCACGGCAGTCAGCCGCGACAGCAACGAACGGCTGTCGCGGCTGACTGGGGACCGCGCGGATATTCGGCAGGGATCCCTCCCCTGATCCGTCAGGCGAGCGACACCGGCCGCAACGGCGCCGCGGCCGGATCCGCCGACGGATCGGCCGCACGGACCGACGCCCTCGCCGCGGCCCGGCCCGCCCGGTAGCCGAATACCAGGGCAGGGCCCAGGGTTCCGCCGGCTCCGCCGTAGACCATGCCGGTGGGGGCCGCCATGACGTTCCCGGCGGCGAACAGGCCGGGGATGACCCGATCGTCGACGTCGAGGACCGCGCCGTCGGCGTCGGTGCGCGGACCGCCCTTCGTGCCGAGCGTGCTGCTGTGGATCTGCACCGCATGGAAGGGGGCCCGCGCGACGGGTCCCAGGGTGGATTCCACGCCGGGGTACCTGTTCTTGTCACCGACGAACCCGTCGTACACGCTCTCGCCGCGGTGGTACTCGCTGTCGTGGCCCCGGCGCACGTCCTCGTTCCAGTGGGCGACCGTCGATTCGAGGGTGTCCGCGGGGACGTCGATCTGCCGTGCCAGATCGGCGAGAGTGTCGGCCCGCACGACCCACTCCGGGGCTTCGGTGCCCGGCGCGGCCCCGAACGCCCCGTACTTCTCGACGTGGTCGGCGTCGAAGATCAGCCAGCACGGCTGGTTCAGGTAGTCGAAGTCGTGCGCGTCGAGCTGGTGGAACGCCCCACCGAGCGCGTTGTAGTTGGTCGCCTCGTTGGTGAACCGCCGGCCGAGCCGGTTGACCATGATCGAGTGCGGCGCAGTGCGCTCCCGGTGCACGAGCTGGACGGCCTGGGCACCGTTCGCCCGTTGCCCGGGCAGCACCGCGACCGGCGCCCACCAGGCCTCGCGCATGTTGCCGAGCTGCGCGCCGACGCGCATCGCCATGCGCAATCCGTCCCCCGTGCACGTGGGTACGGTGGCGGGGTGCGCCATCGGTCCGCGCAGAAAGTCGCGCCGCAGCCGCTCGTCCCATTCGAAGCCGCCGGTGGCGAGCACGACGCCGTGCTCCGCGCGCACGTCGTGCGCCCCGTTCCGCCCCTCGAACCGCACGCCGGTGATGCGGCCGGACTCGTCCTGGATCAGCCGCACGCCCCGCTCCCCGGTGTGCACGGCGACGCCCTCGTCGAGGCAGCCCTGGAGCAGGGCCGCGATCATGCCGCGGCCCAGGCCCTCCACGCGGTCCCGCTCCCGCTGCTCGAGCACGTCGGGGGGAAGGTGGCCGGTGCCGCCGCCGATGGGGGTCTCCGCGACCGTCATACGGCGCGGGACCCCGACGAGCTTGTCCTCCCATCGGCCGAGGTCGATGAAGCTGAACAGGTCGGGTTCGAGGGAGCGTCCGCCCTGCGGCATCCCGCCGGGCCGCTCGGGGTGGTAGTCGGGGTAGCCGGCGACGAGGCGCATCTTCAGCGGCGTGGTGTCGAGCCAGTCGAGCAGTTCGGGAACGGTGTCGACGAACGCCTCCGCGAGCTCGGGCAGGATCATCCCGTGCGACAGGGATTCGAGATAGGCGAGGGACTGCTCGCGCGAGTCGACGATCCCCGCCTCCCGCGCGTACCGGTTGTTCGGCAGCCACGCCACGGCGCTCGACAGGCACGTGGTACCGCCGAGCAGTTCGCCCTTCTCGAACACGCCCACTCGGGCACCGCACCGGGCGGCCGACAGGGCGGCGCACAGTCCGGCACCCCCGCTGCCGAGCACGATGACGTCGTAGGCGTCCGATCCGTCGTTGTCTTGCATCGTAATTCCCTCTCTCGGGATGGTTCAGTCGAAGGTGGGTGACGGACTCGGCCGGAGTCGTCCGTCCTGCTCGACAGGGGACGGCGGGTCGGGTGCGGCCCCGGCCGTGAGGACCGTCCCGTACGTCGCGGTCGGCGTCGCGTACCGGACCTCGAGCCGGCGTTCGCCGAAGTACCAGCGCCCGGCCCGTCTCACGTAACGGTCGTGGTATCGCAACGCGAGAATGCTTTGCACCCCCGCCTGCGCGAACTCGACGTGGCAGGGCACGATCCCCTGCGCCGTGTCCTCATCGGTGAAGTCCACCGTGCCGGGGTGCGGGGTGTGCACGCTGACCCCGTCGTATCCGTCGAGCGCGGCACGAACGTAGGTGATGATCGCGTCCCGCCCCCACAGCGATTCCGACAGACCGTGGAACGCGGCGTCCGGCGTATACAGCGCGGCCAGCGTCTCCATGTCGTGGTCGTCGACGGCCAGGGCGTACCGCGTCGCCAGTTCGCGGATCTCGAGGACATCCTCCGTCCGTCGCGGGTGGCGGTCCCGGCCGTCGAGCATGTCGTGTCCTTCCGTCGCAGAGCGCGTTTCGGGGCCTGTCACTACTTCACCAGGGCGCCGGCGTCGATCGGCATCGTGATGCCGGTGACGTAGCGGGACTCGGCTCCGGCGAGGAACAGAACGGCGTTGCTGACGTCGTCGGGCTGCACGAACGGGACGTCGAGGGCGTGCATGCCGTGCAGCAGCGGTTCGACCTGTTCCCGGGTGGGCTGCGGCTCGTCCGGGAGGAACAACTTGTAGATCGCGTCGTTCAGCAGCATGCGGGTCTCCACGTTGGTCGGCAGGACCGCGTTGACCCGGATACCTTCGGGGCCGAGTTCGTTGGCGAGACTGCGCATCACGCCGAGCACGCCGTGCTTGGCCGCCGCGTAGTGGGCGTTGTTCGGCAGGCCCTTCAGTCCGGCGATGGAGCTGATCAGCACGATGCTGCCGCCGCGGCCGCCGGCACGCAGGTGCGGGACGGAGGCCTTCACCGTGTTCCACACGCCGGTGAGGTTGATGTCGATCATGTCGCGCCAGATCTCGTCGGTGAGATCCTCGACCGGATAGCTGCCGGCGATCCCGGCGTTGGCGACGACGACGTCGAGGCGGCCGAACCGCTCGACCCCCGTCGCCACGGCCTTGGCGACCGCGGCCGAATCCCGCACGTCCGCTTCGGTGGCGACGATCTGCCGCCCCTCGGCCTGCACCAGGCGGACCGTCTCGTCGAGGTCCGCCCGGGTGGCCATGTCGTACGGGGCGCCCTGCACCGGAGCGCACAGGTCGATCGCGATGATGTCGGCGCCCTCGCGGGCGAGGCGCACCGCGTGGTTGCGCCCCTGTCCCCTCGCCGCACCGGTGACGAAGGCAACCATTCCGTCGAATCCCATGACGTGAACCTCTCTCTCGACTCGCTCTTCGGTTCGCGTCACGGACCGGGCGACCGTCCCCGCGAGGAGGCCGGCCGGGCTTGCGTGCAGAGCGGTGGATCGCGAGACGCGAGAAGAACGGAAACGGAAGAAATCTCTGCATATGATTATGCTCACATCGGACCCGGGAGGTCAATGGTCGATTCGGCGAGCACCCCCGGGTTCACGGTCCGCCCGTCCCGTTCCACCGGCGCGAAATCTCTTGAAGATGAACCTTTCAGATCGAGAAGGGGCGCGCGTTCCCGGCGGTGGGGCCGATACGCGGTCCCGGCGTGAAGCGCGCGGGAATTCGCTTCCAACCGGGATTGACCGCCTGGTGCGCGAACGGTACCACCCGATCGTGCAGGATCTCGTAATCCGGCATGCGGCACAGGATCTGGCCGAGCATCTCGACGGACAGCGCACGGGCGATGTGCGCCCCGGCGCACCGGTGCACACCCATGCCGAACGCCGTGTGCCGGTTCGGCCACCGCTCGATGTCCACGGTGTCCGGGTCGTCGAACGCCTTCGGGTCGCGGTTCGCCGACGCCCAGCCGAGGAGCACGCGATCGCCCGTGCGGAAGTCGTGCCCGTAGAACTCGACATCACGAGTCACCGTGCGGGCCAGGGCCTGCGTGGGTGAGAAGACGCGCAGGAACTCCTCGATCGCCCGCGGCAGCTTCTCCGGGTGCTCGGCGAGGGTGCGACGCAGCTCGTGGTTGCGGTCGAGGTACATCAGCGTCTGGCTGACGAGGGAGGCGGTGGTGCCCACGCCGCCGGAGATCAGCAGCTCCGCCATGGCGAATACCTCGTCGTCCGTCACCGGCCGGCCGTCCACCTCCGAGCCGACGAGGTGACTCAGCACGTCGTCCCGCGGCCGTACGCGCCGCTCGGCGATCGCGGCCCGCAATTGCTCCTCCATCCACGGGAACTCGACGGAGATGGCGTGCTCGAACTCCGGCGTGCCCGGCACGTCGGAGAGCGCGGCGTGATGGGCGTGCGCGTACCGCTCCCAGTCCGCCGGCGGCAGGCCGAGCCAGTCGATCGTCACCACGGCCGGCACGCCGATGACCGTCGCGAAGTCGCACGTGCCGGCCTCGATGACCTGGTCGATGAACCACGTCGTGTACTTCTCGATCGCCGGCCGCAGGTGCTCGACGGCCGCCGGGGAGGTCAGCGGGTTGATCAGCTTGCGGTACTTGCGATGTTCCGGGGGATCGAGTTCGACGGGGATGTGGTGGTTCACCGGCGTCTTGGGGATGACGGTGGCCAGGCCGTCGCCGCCGTAGGGGCACCGCGCGGACGAGAAGGTCTGGTCGTCGCGGGCGGCCTCGAACACGCCGTCGTAGTCGGTGAGCACCCAGAAGCCGCCGTGACGGGTCGACCGGACCACCGGCCCTGCCGCCCGCATCCGACGGTAGGAGCCGACCGGGTCCTCGGCGTGCGCGGCGGAGTTGTGGTCGAAGTCGACCACGGGACAACGCGGTTCGGTGCTCCGGTCGTCGAGCGTCATCGGACTTCTCCTGTCGGGCTCGTGGACGCCATCGCCGAGGGGGCCACCATGGTGCGGGCGTCGATCGACACGATCTCGCGCATTCCGGGAACGATGTCGCGGCCGAGGTCGTCGAGGTACGCGACGACGTCGTCGGCCGTCATGTCGGGCCACTGCGCGCGCACGATCACCGGATCGACCGGCACCTGCGCCGCGAGAGCGCGCAACTGGCCGAGACAGTCGTCGGGGGTTCCGACGATCGCCTCCGCGGCGGCGACCTGCCGGAATCGTTCGGTGAGGGCGGTGGCATCGCGGGTGTCCAGTTCCCGCTGCGCGTAGGCCAGGAGGCGTTCCCGCGCCATGGATTCGAAGCGCCGGAACGCGTCCTCGGTGGTGGCGCCGGGAACGATCTCGCGGCGGAGCGGATGCCGCGCCACCAGCGGCCGCCCGTGCTTGTGCCGCGCCGCGGCATAGACGCCGAACATGCGGTGCATGTCGTCGGTCCGGGTTTCGGGCGTCACCGGCCACGCGTCGCCCAGTCGTGCGGAGCGCCGGACGCCGGAATCCTTCAGTGCGCCGATCCAGATCGGCGGGTGGGGATCCTGCCAGGGACGGATGTGGGTCTTGACCCTGTCGAGCCGCCAGAACCTGCCGTGGAAGTCGACCTCGTCCTGCGTCCACATGAGCCGGATGATCTGCAGCGCCTCGTCCATCATGGCGAACCGCCGGTCGAAGTCGACGCCGAACGCGGCGAACTCCTCGCGCCGGTATCCCGCGCCGGCGCCGACGATGAGGTTGCCCCGGGTCAGGATGTCGAGGGTGGCGAGTTCCTCGGCGAGCGCGACCGGATGGAACAGCGGCACCTGCACCACCATCGTGCCGATCTTCACGCCGGGGTCCAATTCGGCCGCGATCCGCGCCAGGGTCGGGATCGGCTGCAGCCAGCGCAGGTTGCCGTAGATGTAGTGGTGGCCCATCACGATGTAGCGCACGCCGTTGCGCTGCGCGGCCTCGACCTGGCGCAGCAGTCCGTCGAGGTGCTCGCGCGGCGACAGCGTGGAGTGCACGTCGCCGAGGATCACACCCAGGTCCATGTCTTCCTCGCTTCCGTCGACGGCTCGAGCAGCCAGTGCCGCAGCTTCGCCTTGGCAACCTTGTTCAAGGTGGCGCGCGGGAACTCCGGTACCAGGTGGACCTCGCGCGGTCGTTTGAAGTCGGACAGCAGTTCTGCGCAGGCCCGTTCGATGTCGGCCGGCAGGCCGTCGGGCGCGGCGCCGTCCGGGATCACGAAGGCGACCGGGACGTCGCCGAGCATCGGGTCCGGTTTCGCCACGACGGCGGCCTCCCGGACGCCGGGCACCGCCGCGACCACGCGTTCGATCTCGGCGGCGGCGACGTTCTCACCGCCGACCTTGAGCATGTCCTTGGACCGCTCGACGAACCACAACTGCCCGGAGCGGTCCTGGCGCACCCGGTCTCCGGTGCGGAACCAGCCGTCGGCGGTGAAGGCCTCCCGCGTCGCGTCGTCGTTGTGCAGGTACCCGGCGAACAGGGACACACCCGGTGTTCCGCGCACCCACAGGTCACCCACCGTGCCGGGCTCGACGGGACGGCCGTCGTCGCCGACGACGGCGACGGCGTACTCGGGGGCCGGACGTCCCATGGTCCCGTCGGGGTCGGGATGGGCCAGTTCGCTGACGACGGGGTGCGACACGGTCTCCGTCATGCCGAACCATCCGGTCATGCGGATCCCGTCGGCCACCGAGTGCTGCGTCGCGCTGCCCGACCAGTGCCGGTAGGTGTGGCCGGCCGGAACGGGAGCACCGTCGAGGGCCCGGAGCATGAACGACACCACCGATGCCCACGTGCACCGGTGCCGGAGCGAGACGTCCCAGAAGCGGGACGCGGAGAACTTCGGGGTAAGCACCACGGTGGCCCCCACCCACAGCAGTCCCAGAAACGAGTAGCCCAGGGCGTTGGTATGGAACAGCGGCAGAGTGATCAGTCCGACGTCGGTGCCCCGCAGCCCGGCGTGGGCGGCGTTGACCCGGGCGGCCCAGAGGCAGTTGGCGTGTGTCCAGACCACGGCCTTGGGCCGCGCCGTCGTCCCGGAGGTGTACTGGATGCTCGCGGGCGCGAGCGGATCGATGGACACCGGCGCGGGTGCCCCGGCGGCCCGTCCGAGCGCGCCGAGGCTGCCGGACGCCCTTTCGGGCACGGTACCCCCCGGTGCCGCGGCCTCGAGGGTCTCGGTCCCGCCGGTCGTCGCGATCCACTCCAGGCCGGGCATGGCGGCCCGCGCGGCCTCGGCCGACCGGGTTCCGATCAGCGCGGCCCGGGGGGGCGCAGTGCCGGTCGTAGTAGGCGAGTTCGTCGGCGCTGCTGCGGGTGTTGAGGCACACCGCGACCGCGCCGGTCGACACGATCGCCGCCCATCCGACGAGGAAGTCGGGGCAGTTGTCCATCAGCAGCACCACACGGTCACCGGGTGCGATGCCGCGCGCCTGCAGTCCGGCCGCGAGCCGATCCACCGCGGCGGCGAATTCCGCATAGCTCCAGCGCTGCGCCTCGGCGCCGGTGTGCGGCTCCCAGATGAGGAAGGTCGTCTCCGGCCGGTCGGTGCGCCACCGGTCGAGCAGCCACGGCACGGTACGGCTTCCGGTAGACGCGCGGACGGCGAGGTCGGGTGCCGGTCCGTCGAGGATCGGGTACGCGGGAGCGTGTGCGGGCATTCGGGTTTCGGTGGTCACGACGGCACCTGCCAGTTCAGGTGCCTGATCCGGAAGAACTCGGCGAACCCGTCCTCGCCCATCTCGACGCCGGTGCCGCTGCGCTTCGATCCGCCCCACGGCACGTCCGCCCGCATGGGGCCGCCACCGTTGATCGCGACGGTGCCGGTGTCGAGGCGCCGAGCCACGGCCACCGCCTCGGCGTGGTCGCCGAAGACGCTCGCGTTGAGTCCGTACGGGGAGTCGTTCGCGACGGCGACCGCCTCGTCGACGTCCCGGTACGGAAGGACCACCGCGACGGGAGCGAACAGTTCCTCCCGGCAGATCTCGGCGGAGTTGTCCACACCCGTCACCAGGGTCGGCGGCAGGAACCAGCCCTTGCCCACCGGCCGCTCGCCGGCGACCGAGATGCGGCCGCCGGCGGCGACGGCGCGGTCGAGGTAGCCGCGCACGCGCGCGAGGTGCTCGGCGGAGATCAGCGGCCCCACTTCGGTGCGCTCGTCGAACGGGTCGCCGGTCGGCACGTTCTCCTCGATGAAGCCCGCTGCCAGATCGAGGAATTCGTCGATGCGATCGTGTGGAACGAGGATCCGGGTGGTGGCGCCGCAGCCCTGTCCGGCGTTGCGGCAGAACCGCAGGATCGACGGTCCCACGGCGGTGGACAGGTCCGCCGACGGGAGAAGGATGTTGGGGGACTTCCCGCCGAGTTCGAGCACGACCTTCTTGTGGGTGGCCGCGGCCTGTGCCATCACGGCCGCGCCGACGGCGGAGGATCCGGTGAAGCTCACCATGTCCACCCCGGGGTGGGAGCTGAGCAGTTCGCCCACGGCCGGTCCACCCGGCACGAGATTCAGCACGCCGGGCGGCAATCCGGCCTCGTCTGCGAGGTGCATGAAGGCCAGCGCGGACAACGTGCCCCGCGGCGAGGGCAGCAGGACCACGCTGCAGCCGGCGGCGAGCGCGGGCGCCACCTTCCACGAGATCATGTTCAGCGGGTAGTTGTACGGCACGATCGCCGAGACCACGCCGATCGGCTCGCGCAGCAGGAGGCTCTCGGACGACACCGCGCCGCGGATGCCGGGCAACCGCTCCTGGTAACCCCCACGGGGACCACGCAGCGCCGCGTCGGCGAACCACCGGAAGTTGATCGCCGGCTGCGCGACCTGCAGGGTGCGGGCCAGACCGATGGGTGATCCGACCTCCCGCACGACCAGTTCGGTGAGTTGCCCGGCGTGCTCGTCGATCAGGTCCGCCAGCCGCCGCAGGACCTTGGCGCGCTGGTCCGGGGAGGCGGCGCGCCATTCCCCGGCGTCGAAGCTGCGGCGGGCGGCCGTGATCGCGCGTTCGGTCTGCTCCCGGTCAGCGGCGGTCCACCGTGCCAGCGCCTCCTCGGTGGCGGGATCGATCGAGTCGAACGTCTCGCCGCGCCCGGTCTCCCCTCTGCCGCCGACGTGCACGGACGGGCCGTGCGCCGCCCGGGCGAACAGGTCGTGGATCATCGCCTCTCCTCGCGTCCCGGAACGTCGATGTCGAGAATCAGGGACTGGTAGGACTTTCCGTGCGGGTCCACCCGCAGGGACTTGGAGACCCCGCCCGCGAGGGCACGGGTGAGGACGAAGTTCAGGCAGCAGTTCACCGGGATCTCGTAGCGGGTCACCTCGCCCTCGACGAGGTTCCCGAACGCCTCGGCGACGATGTCCTCGGTGAGCACCGACCGGAGCCAGTCGTAGTCGGCGTCGTCGTGCGGGAACACGCAGATGTTGCTGGTGTCGCCCTTGTCGCCGGAGCGGCTGTACGCGACGTCACGAAGTTTCATGCGGTGGTCACCTCCACGGACAGGGGTACCTCGCTGCGGGGCAGCAGGGCGGGGGTCACGACGACGGCGGGGACGACCGAGGTGACCACGCCACCGCCACCTGCGGGACCGAAGTACAGGTATTCGACCTCGTAGGCGGCGGCCTTGGCGACGTCGGGATCGAGGGCCCGGGCCGCGAGCCGCAGCCGCACCTCCGCCGGCTCGCCGCCGGCGATCCGGTCGCCGAAGAGGGTGTCGACGCCGTGCAGTTCGATCCGCAGTTCGTCGATCTGCGCCCGGATCGGTTCGAGGCGCCGGCGCACGATCTCCTCGGCGCGACGGGCGCGGTCGACGCAGCCCGGTCCGCCGTAGGAGATCTCGGCGACGGCCTTGTATCCGAGGTCGACGCCGACGAGCACCTTGAGGGTGTCGGGCCGGGCGGATCCGCGGGCGCCGGACAGGCGTACCCGGTCGGGCCCGGCCTGTTCGATCCGCACGTCGCTGAAGTCCGCGGTCACGTCGGGGGTGAGATAGCGCGCGGGATCGTGGATCTCGTAGTAGAGCTGGGTGCGGGTGGTGCGCAGGTCGACGGCCCCGCCGGTGCCGTCGAGCTTGGTGACGATCAGCTCGTCGTCGTCGATCTCGGCCAGAGGGAAGCTCAGGTTGTGCGGGTCGGGGACGACCCGGTACGGCGGGTCCTCGAAGTTGCCGCCGGTGCTGTGGACGCCGCACTCGAGCAGGTGCCCGGCGAGGGTCGCGGTGCCGACGCGGTCCCAGTCGTCGAGCGACCATCCCAGCTCGTGGCAGATCGGCCCGACGAACAGGGACGGGTCGGCGATCCGGCCGCCGAGCACGATCTGGGCGTCCTGCCGCAGGCAGTCGACGATCGGATCGGCTCCGATGTAGGCGTTGGCGGAGACGATCCGGTCGGCGAGCGCGCGCGTGGTGGTGCCGAGTTCGGGGAGCGCGACGTCGGCGGCCGTGACGGCGTCCCGCACGTCGTCGCCGCGGATGATGCCGATCCGGGTCCCCCCGAGCCCCAGAGCGCGCAGATTGACGGCGAATTCGGCCGCCGCGGCGTCGGGATTGGCGGCACCGAAGTTGCCGACGACGCGGCCTCCCGACGCGAGGAAGCGGCGCAGGATCGGCACCAGGGCGGAGATGCGTTCGTCCTGGCCGGCCGACGGATCGCGCAGGCGGCGGATCTGGGCCAGCGCCATCGTGCGTTCGGCCAGGCAGTCGAAGCCCATGTACCGGACCCGGCCGCTGTCGGCCATGGCGGCCGCTGTCTCGAGCCGGTCGTTGGCGTAGGCCGAGCCCGAGCCGATACTCAGCTGCATTGGTACCTCGTCTCGTTGCGTGCGTCGGCGAACCTGCTGAATTCGCGCGTGACACCGGAATCCGCGCACGCCGTGTCGTGGGTGGATTCCGGTTCACCGCATCGATTTTCGGACTGCGGTCCGTGCGACTCTCAGGACTTGCCGATCACGCCCGCCTCGGCGAGCGCCGCGAGCCGGTCCGCGCTCAGCCCCAGCCGGTCCGAGAGCACCTCGGCGGTGTGCTCGCCGATGGTGGGCACACCGTCGTAGCTGGGACCGTCGTAGCTGTCGAGGTGCAGCACCGGCCCCGGCATCAGCACACCCTTCATGATCTCGTTGCCCGTGATCTCGACTAGGGTGCGCTCCTGGAAGTGCGGGTCGGCGACGACGTCCGCGGCATCGTTCACCGGTGCGCTGACGACCTCGAACTTCTCCAGGGTCTCGAGCACGCTCGCCCGCGGCATCGAGCCGACCCATTCCTTCACCATCGCCTGCACCTCGTCGTTGTGCTCGAGGCGTGCGGCGTTGGTGGCGTAGCGGGGATCCTCGATGATCTCGGGCCGCCCCATCGCGGCGAACAGCCGCTTGGCGATGCCCTGGTTGGACGCCGCGATGGACAGGAAGCGCCCGTCCTGGGCCTCGTAGATGCCCCGCGGCGACGCCGCGCCGGTGGCGTTGCCGATGCGCTGCTGGATCTCGCCGAGCGCGGTGTAGCGCAGGAACATGTCACCGATGATGAACATCAGCGGCTCGTACAGCGCGACGTCGACGACGTCGCCCTGCCCCGTCCGCTCCCGCTTGTACAACGACATCGCGACGCCCATCGCGGCGGACAGCCCGGCGATGGAATCGGCGAACCCGAACGGCGGGGAGGTCGGCGGCGAGTCCGGCCAGCCGTTGACGTGCGCGAAACCGCTGGCCGTCTCGGCGACGGTGCCGAATCCCGGCAGGCTGCGATTGGGTCCGGTCTGTCCGAACCCGGACACCCGGGCCAGCACGAGCCCCGGGTTGTCCGCGCTCAGCACGTCGTAGCCCAGGCCCCACTCCTCGAGCCGGCCGGGACGGAACGACTCGACGACGACGTCGACCTCGGCCGCGAGCCGGCGCACCAGGTCGCGGCCTTCCGGCGAACGCAGGTCGATGCCGAGGGACTTCTTCCCGGCGTTGAGACGGGAGAAGCCCAGCGACAACCCCTCCTTCTGCGGAACCCACTGGCGTGCGAAGTCTCCGGTCGTCGGGTCCTCGACCTTGACCACCTCGGCGCCGAAGTCGCGGAGCATGCGCCCCGCGGTGGGGGCGGCATACATGGTGCCGAGCTCGAGCACCTTGACTCCCGCGAGCGGACCCGCAGCGGATGCGTTCATCGTCGTCTCTCCTAGCCTTGTCGTCCGGTTCGGCCCTGCCGAATGCGATGTTGCCGAATACCTTGCCGGCGAATCAGATCCGCCACTGGATGTGCTTGACCTCGAGGTACTCGCGCATCCCCCACTCACCGAGCTCGCGGCCGACTCCCGAGCGCCCGTAGCCGCCGAACGGCGCGTCCGGCCGCATGGCACCGCCGCCGTTGATCCATACCGTTCCGGCGCGGATCTTCTCCGCGACGCGGCGCGCCTCGACCGGGTCGTCGCACCACACGTTCGCGGCGAGACCGAAGGGGGTGTCGTTGGCGAGGCGGATGGCCTCCTCGGTGTCCTTGAACGGCAGGATCACCGCGACGGGACCGAAGATCTCTTCCTGCACCGCGCGCGCGTTGGGCGGAAGATTGCCGAGCAGAACCGGATTGACGAACCAGCCCTTCTCGGGCAGCGGCTTGGTCACCTCGAGCAGCTTCTTGCCGCCCTCGGCCGCCGCGCCGTCGATGAAGCCCTGCACGCGGTTCTGGTGGTCGGGCCGGATCATCGGGCCGATGTTCGTCGCACGGTCCCACGGGTCGCCGACGACCATCTGGTCGAACGCCGACGCGCCGGCCTCGAGGAACTCGTCGTAGACCGAGTCGTGCACCAGCAGCCGGGCGAGGGCGGCGCAGCCCTGACCGCCGTTGCGGGACCAGCGCAGGTGCATCTCGACGGCGATCTTCTGCACGTCCACGCCGGGCAGCACGATGTTCGGCGACTTGCCGCCGAGCTCGAGGGTCACGCCGGCCAGGTTCGCCGCGGCCTGCTCCATGATCTTCGCGCCCACCCCGTCGGAACCGGTGAAGGACACCCGGTCCACGCCGGGATGCGAGGACAGCCGCTGCCCGACGTCCGCGCCGCCGATGACGACGTTCATCACGCCCGGCGGCAGACCCGCCTCGCGGATGAGATCGCCCAGGAACAGGGTGGTCAGCGGGGTGCGCGGGGACGGGAGCAGCACCACGGTGCAGCCGGCCGCGAGCGCGGCGCCGAACTTGAAGATCGCCAGGTTCAGCGGGTAGTTGTACCCGGTGATCGCCGCGACGACACCCACCGGCTCGTACACGACGTCGCTCATCGTCGGCACCGGCTTGTCGTACTCGCCGAGATGGACGGTGCGGTCGGTCTTCGCGGCCTCGGCGGCCCACCGCAGGTGCTCGTCGACGGCCATCTTGACCTGCAGGTACTCGGCGAGCGAGACCGGCGTGCCGACCTCGTTGACGATCGAGGGCAGCAGCCGGTCGGCGGCCTTCTCGAGCACGTCGGCGAAGCGGTGGATGTGGCGGGAGCGCTCCTCGCCGCTCAGGGCGGACCACGCCGGGAAGGCGGCGCGGGCGGCGGCGACGGCGGCGTCGACCTGGTCGGTGGAGGCGCCGCCGACGGTGGCGATGACATCCTCGGTGGCCGGGTTGTAGACGTCCCACGTCTCACCGGCGGGCTCGACCTCCCGATCGCCGATCAGCAGGGTCCGGGTTTCGGGAACCCAGTCCTTCAACGGGAATTCGGTTTCGGGCGCTGCAGTCATCTCAGGCACCTTCCTCGGTGGTGGGGCGCTTGGCCATCAGGCCGACGCGCTCGAGCAGGCAGACGAGTTCGTCGCGCTGGTTGAAGCCGCGGTGTTCGAACCACACGATGCCGCTGTCGGTGCGGCTCTCGGATTCACGCTTCTTCAGGATGGTGGTCTCCGCGCGCAGGGTGTCGCCGTGGAAGACCGGATTCGGGAACTTGACCTTGTCGTAGCCGAGGTTGCCGAGCGTGGTCCCCATGGTCAGCTCGGGTACGTGGAACGCACCGATGAGCGCGACGGTGAACAGGCTGTTGACCACCCGCTGCTTGTGGATCGTCGTCTTGCAGAACTCCTCGTCGAGGTGCAGCGGCTGGATGTTCATCGTCAGCGAGGTGAACAGCACGTTGTCCATCTCGGTGACGGTGCGGGTCATCGAGTGCTTGTAGTGCTTCCCGACCTCGAACTCCTCGAAGTACAGACCGCGCATCACCGTTCACCTCTCCGTAGGATCGCCTCGGCTCGTTCGAGCCATTGAATTGCCTTGTCGTAGTGGGCCTTGTCGATGTGCAGGCCGCGATACCGCAGCGCGCCGACGCCCTCCGCCTCCGCCTTCTCGTAGGCCTCGGCGAGTCCGCGGTAGAACTCCAGGTCCTGCTCCGACGGGCTGAACACGTCGTTGACGGTGGCCACGTGGGAGGGGTGGATCGCAATCATCCCGCGGAACCCGAGCTGCCGGCCTCGCACCGCGAAGTCGCGAAGCCCGTCCAGGTTCTCGAGATCCTCCCACAGGCCGGTCAGGGCGTGGATGCCGGCCTCCCGGCAGGCCAGCAGCACCCGGCTGCGCAGGTAGAGGGTTTCGTGTCCCTCGGGGGTCCACTCGTAGCCGACCTCGCGGGCGATGTCGGCGTGCTCGGCCGACGGGCCGATCATAGCGCCGACGCGCGGCGACGCCGTGGCCACCTCGAGACAGTTGTGGATGGCCTTCACCGTCTCGACGGGCACGATGTACTCGAGCCCCGCCACCCCGTTGCGCAGCTCGAAGTGGTCGAGCAGCGCGTCGTAGCGCAGGACGTCGGTGGCCTGCTCGATCTTCGGGGCGAAGATGCCGGTCAGGCCCGGCACCACGACCGCCTCGAGATCGGCCCCGGTCAGCCGGGTGGCGAGGGGGTTGACGCGCACGAACAGCCCGACGTCCCGGTTGGACTCGCGCACCCGCGCGATGGACTCGGCGACGGTCGCGCGGGCGGCCGCCTTCTCCGCGGCCGGCACGGAGTCCTCGAGGTCGAGCACGACGCAGTCGGCGCCGGCCGCGACGGCCTTGTCCACCCACTTCGGGCGGTGCCCCGGGACGAACAGGATCGAACGATACGGCTGCACGTCGTCCTCCTAGTAGCTTCGCGGCAGGCCCAGCACGTGCTCGGCCGTGTAGTTGAGGACCATCTCCTGGCTGATCGGCGCGATCCGCATGAGCCGCGCCTCCCGGAAGTACCGCTCGACGTGGAACTCCTTGCCGTAACCGAAGCCGCCGTGGGTCTGCAGGGCGACGTCGGCGGCGTAGAAGCCGGCCTCGGCGCACAGGAACTTCGCCGCGTTCGCCTCCCGTCCGCACGGCAGGCCCTGGTCGACCATCCACGTCGCCTTGTCCAGGACCGCCTCGGCGGCGTCGAGGCGGATGCGGGCCTCGGCGAGCTGGAACGCGATGCCCTGGTTCTTCCCGATGGGACGGCCGAAGACCTCGCGCTGCTTGGCGTAGTCGACGCCGCGGCGCAACGCCGCCTCACCGATGCCGAGGGCGGCGTTCGCCGAGATGACGCGTTCGGCGTTGAGGCCGCCGAGGATGGTGCGGAAGCCGTGCCCGACCTCACCGACGACGTCCTCGTCCGCGACGAACAGCTCGTCGATGAACAGCTCGTTGGTGTCGACGGCGTTGCGGCCCATCTTGGGGATCGGCCGGATCTGCACCTTGCTGCGGTCCATCTCCGCGAACATCAGCGTCATGCCGGCGGTGCGCTTGGCGTTCTCGTCGCGGGGGCTGGTGCGGCACAGCAGGAGCATGCGCTCGGCCTCCTGCGCCTTGGTGATCCACACCTTCTTGCCGGACACCAGCCAGCCGCCGTCGACCTTCTTGGCGAAGGTGCGGATGTTGGTGGTGTCCGTACCGGCGTCCGGCTCGGTGACGGCGAACGAGGTGTGCAGCTCGCCGGTGACGACGCGCGGCAGGTACTTGCGCTTCATCTCCTCGGAACCGTGGTGGATGATCGGCTCGAAGCCGAAGATGCCGATGTGTACCGCGCTGCACCCGCCCATGCCGGCGCCGGACGCGGCGATCTCCCGCTCGACGATCGCGGCCTCGGTGACGCCGAGGCCGCCGCCGCCGTACTCCTCGGGGACGGTGAGACCCATCCAGCCGCCCTCGGCCATGGCGTTGTAGAACTCCCACGGGAACTCGTGGGACTCGTCGTGCTCGGCCCAGTACTCGTCGGGGAACCGCTTGCACAGATCGTGGATCCCCCGCCGGATTTCCTCGTGGGTCTCGTTCTTGCTGTAGTCCATCTCGGTTGCCTTTCCCGGCCGTCAGACCGCGGGGACCGCGGTGCGGTCTGCGTCGGAGACCGCGGTGCGGTCGTAGGTGTCGGGGGTGATGCCCTCCTCGCGCAGGACCGCCTTGCGGACCTTCTCCGACGGGGTCTTGGGCAGCGCGCCGACGAATCGAAGGTAGCGCGGGATCGCGAAGGCCGGAATCCGGCCGTCGCACCAGGCCAGGATCTCCTCCGGACCGACGTCGCCGGTGCCGACCACGGTCGCGAGCACCTCGTCCTCGCCGCCCTCCACGTCGGCGGGAACACCGATCACCGCGCACTCGACGACGGCCGGGTGCCCGAGCACCGCCTGCTCGATCTCGTAGGAGCTGATGTTCTCGCCGCGACGGCGCAACGCGTCCTTGTACCGGTCCACGAAGTAGAACCAGCCGTCCTCGTCCTTCTTGAGGGCGTCGCCGGTGTGGAACCACAGATTGCGCCACGCCTCGAGCGTCTTCTCCGGCATGTTGTAGTACCCCATGCTGCACGTCCACGGCTGCACCGGACGCACGACCAGCTCGCCGACCTCGCCGACCTCGACCTCGCGGTCCGTCTCCGGGTCGACCAGCCGGATGTCGAACCACTCGGAGGCCGCGAGCCCCGCGGCGCCGGCCGGCCGGGGCACCCCGTAGGGCGCGACGATCGGCGCGCAGGTCTCCGTCAGCCCGAACGCGTCGACGAAGGCCTCGATGCCGTAGCGCTTCTTGAAGTCCTCGACGATGGAGCTGGCCGTCGGCGCCGCGTACACGCAGCGCAGGCGGTTGTCGAGGTCGTTCTCGCGCGGCGGCTGCTTCCACGCGAAGTCCATCATGACCCCGACGAAGTTGGTGACGGTGACGTCGTCGTCGCGCACGTGGTCGATCCAGCGGCTCGCGCTGAACTTCGAGCGCACCACGGCCCGCGCCCCGGCCACCAGGGCGGGGTAGACCGCCATGAACTGGGCGTTGCCGTGGAACAGCGGCGTGGTGGTGAGGTAGGTGTCCTCGCGGGTGAGCCGGGTGAAGCACACCACCTCCTGCGCGAAGAAGTACAGCTGCGAGTTCGGCATCGCCACGCCCTTGGACGGGCCGGTGGTCCCGGAGGTGAAGAAGATCGCGCCGAGGTCCTGGGGCCGTGCCTGCGGCAGCTCCTGCACCTCGCCCGCTTCCAGCGTCTCCCACACCTCGGCGTCCCAGCCGTTGGCGCGCAGCAGTTCGAGTGCCAGGTCGCGGTTTCCGGCGCCCGAGTCGACCACCCAGAACTTCTCGATGCCACGCGCATGCTCGGCGATCGCCACGAACCGCTCGGCGTAGGTGTCGTCGATCACCGCCCACCGCGGCTCGACGGTCACCACCTGGTGGCGGAGAAACTCGCCCTCGTAGTTGGTGTTGATCGGCACCTCGACGAGTGCGCCGACCGCCGTGCCGAACCAGGAGCGCACGAGCTGGGACGAGTTCTGCGCCATGATGATCACCCGGTCACCCTGGTGCGCGCCGGCCCGGTACCAGGAGCTCGCGATCCGTTCGGCGGAGGAGAGCATCTCGGCGTAGGTGAAGCGCCGATTCTCCTCCGGCGTGACGAGGAACTCCGAATCCGGCTGGGACGCAGCGTACGTGCGCAGCACGTGGCCCAGCGTCCAGTCCTCCGGGTCGGTGAAGGTCGGTTTCAGATCGGTGTAGGTCTGCATCAGGACAACTCCCGGTTTGCGGGGATCGCGGTGATCGACGGAACGATTTCCTTGCCGAGCCGGGAGATGGCGGCGATGGTCTCGTCCGCGTCCATCGTCGGCCACTGCGGACGCATCAGCAGCGGGTCGACCGGCATGGTGGTCACCAGGTCGGTCAGCTGGGCGACGACCTGCTCGGGATCGCCGACGACGGCGTGGCTCGACACCGCCTTGGCGAACTCGTTCTCGAGGTCGGTGCCCTTCATGACGTCCAGGCCCTTGTTCGCGTAGGTGAGGTAGCGGCCCTGCGCCACGCGGGCGTACTCCTGCATCGCCTGCTCGCGGGTGTCGGCGACCAGCACGTTGCGGCGCAGCGGCTGCGGGCCGAATTCCTTGCCCCGCTCGGCGAAGAGATCCCGCACGACCCGGAAGCGTTCGAGCACTTCCTCTTTCGGGGTCTCCGGCGGCGTCGCGTACGCGTCACCGTACTTGCCGGCGCGGCGGACACCGCCCATCGCGTGCGCGCCGATCCAGATCGGCGGGTGCGGATCCTGCACCGGGAACAGGTGCGGCTTGACGCCCTCGAGCTGGAAGTACTTGCCGTGGAAGGTGACCTCTTCCTCCGTCCACAGCTTCTTCATGATCTGCAGCGACTCGTCGAACCGTCCGGCCCGCTGCTTGAACGGAATACCGAGGTAGTCGAACTCCTCGGGTCGATAGCCCAGGCCGGCACCGAAGATCAGCCGCCCCTCGGTGACCACGTCGAGCGTGGCGATCTCCTCGGCCAGCATCACGGGGTGATACAGCGGCGCGATCATGATCTGGGTGACGAGCTTGATGTGCGGCTCGACGTGCGCGGCGAGGCGCGCGAGCAGCGGCACGGGCTGCAGCCACCGCAGTTCCCCGTAGAGGAAGTGCTGGCCGATCGCGATGTAGGTGAAGCCGTTCTCCTGCGCCGCGTCGACGATGCGCAGTACGTCCTTGAACTGCTGTGCGGGGCTCACCGACTTCGGAACGTCGCTGAGCAGCAATCCGACCTGAACCATGGTCCTGTCCCTCCGGTCGAAGTGGTCGTTACTGAGCGGTGAGTCCGCCGTCGACCGGAATGGTCACGCCGGTGATGTAGCTGGCATCGTCGCTGTTGAGGAAGGCGATCACCGACGCGATCTCCTCGGGCTGAGCACCCCGGCCGAGCGGGATGGTGGCGACGAAGTCCTTGGTCAGGGCCGAGACGTCGGCGCCGGGCTCGCGCCCGAAGAACTGCGAGAGCATCGGCGTGACGACCTGGCCGGGGCAGATGACGTTGACCCGGATACCGTCCTTGGCGCCGACGAGCGCGAGGGAGCGGGCGAACGGGACGAGCGAGCCCTTGGTCATCGAGTAGATCGGGCTGAACGGCGAACCGATCAGCGCGGACGTCGACGACGTGAGGGTGACCGAGCCCTTGCCCTCCGCCTTCTTCAGCAGGTCGAAGCCGAGGGTGGTGGAGTAGTAGGCGCTCTTGACGTTGACCGCGATGTTCTTCTCCCAGTCGGCGTCGCCGACCTCGAGGCCGCCCGGGCCGGGCATGCCGACCTGCGCGTGCAGCGCATGGAGGACGCCGTGGTCGGCGTCGATCTTGCCGAAGAGCGAGCGAAGATCGTCGTTGTTCGTCGCGTCCACCCGCATCGGAGTGGCCTGACCGCCCTCGGCCCGGATCTCCTCGGCGACGGTGACCGCACCGTCCTCGGACAGGTCGGCGACGTACACGTGGCCGCCCTCCTGGGCGATGCGATGGCTGATCGCGCGGCCCATGCCCGAACCACCGCCGATGATCGCGGCAATACGTCCCTCGTAACGACCCAGCATTTCGTTCACCTCGTTCTCGAGAAGTTCTTCGTTGATGTGCAATGTCAGGCGCGCTGATCGAACGTGCGGCCCAGGAGCTCGGAGACGATCCGGGTGCGCTGCATGGTCGGCGTGCCGCCCGCCAGCGCCCATCCGTGCGAATCGCGGTGCAGCCGTTCGATTCCGAACTCCTCGGTGTACCCGTTGCCGCCGTGCAGCTGGATCGCCATGTCGGTGACGCGCTTGGCCATCTCGTTGGCGGTGCACTTGGCGAGGGAGACCTCGAGCGGATCGGGCAGGCCGTCGGTGATGTTCGCGACGGCGCGATCGCGGAGCAGCCGAGCGGCCTCGACCTGCAGGACCATGTCGGCCAGGGTCATCTGGACGGACTGGAACTCGACGAGCGGCTTGCCGAACTGGTGGCGTTCCTGCACGTAGGTGACGGTGCGGTCGAGCGCCTCCTGCCCGATGGCCAGGCTCATGGTCGTGTTGCCCAGGCGCTCGATGGTGAACGCGCCGAACAGCTTCCTGAAGCCGCCGGCCTCGGCGACAATGTTCTCCTCCGGAACGACCACGTCGTCGTAGAAGATGTCGGCCGACGGAATGCCCCGGAAGCCCATGAGCTTCTCGCGTGCGCCGTAGCTGATGCCGGGCCGGTCGGCCTCGACGAGGACGGCTCCGATGCCCTTGGCGCCGGGGGCATCGCCCATGCGGCAGTAGGTGAGGTAGACGTCGGCCTCGCTGCCGTTGGAAATCCACCGCTTCATGCCGTTGACGACGACACCCTTGTCGGTGCGCACGGCCTTGGTGGTCATGTCGGTGGCGGCGGAGCCGGCGTCGGGCTCGGAGATCGCGACGGCCATGGTCTTCTCGCCGGCGACGATCTGCGGCAGGAACGTCTTCTTCTGGTGTTCCGTGCCCAGGCGGGCGATGGCCTGGGCCGGGCCGGTGTTGGATTCGAAGATCTGGAAGGCCGCCGGCCGGCACACCTTCGCGAACTCCTCGATCACCGCCAGGGCGTGGGACAGCGGGGCGCCGGACCCTCCGTACTCCTCCGGCAGCGAGATGCCGAGATAGCCCAGCTCGCCGAGGAAGCGACGCTCGTCGTGCGGGAACGCGGTGCGTTCGAGATCCCACTGCGCAGCCTTCGGTGCGTAGCGTTCCCGGGCTACGGTCGCCGCGGCCGCACGGATGTCCCGGAGCTCGTCGTCGACGTGCGATGTCGCCATGTCCCCACCTTTCTGTGTTCATCATTAACCTAAAGTGCCCACCGGATGTGGTCAAGGTCACTCAGTTCGATGACTCACATACTAACCATGATAATGATTAAGAGGCAATCGCTTCTTTGGTCGATGGTCGCCACCCAGGCCCGGAAGGGTCGTCACCTGCGGAATTCGCGGCCTCGCCGGCGCCGCCCTGTCCTTCCCGCGCCTCCACCGCCTATTGTGCAATACATCACAATCGTTATCAGTTTCTATGGAGGTCACATGACGACACTCGACTCGTCCCCGACGGCGCTGGAGGAGCTGGCCCGGCGCCTCACCCGGCTCGAGGACCGTGCGCGCATCCAGGACCTCGTCGCGGCCTACGCCATCGCCGTCGACGACCACGACCTCGAGACCCTGCTCTCGCTGTTCACCGAGGACGGCGAGTTCGAGCGCGCCGGCTCCATCGCCCGCGGGCGCGAGGAGATCCGCGAGTTCTACGTCGCCGCCATGGACCGCTACAGCCTGACCCTGCACTCGCCGCAGAGCGACCAGATCTCCGTCGACGGGGACCGCGCACGCGGATTGCTCACGGGCCGAGCAGAACTGGCGCTCGACGGGACGTTGATGATGGCGGCGTACCGATACTCCGACGAGTACGCCCGCATGGACGGCCGCTGGCTGTTCCGGCGCCGGGACCTGCGGTTCATGTACGCCGTGCCGTTCGAGCGGATGAATGCGGGCCTGTGCACGACGGAGCGCATCCAGTGGCCGGGCACCCCGCACCGGCGCGCCGACTTCCCCGAATCCCTGCCGACCTGGTCGACCTACCGATGAGGGCCCTACCGGTGTGACGCGGGCCATACGATCGGTCGGAGAATGGTTTATAGTAACCATCATCATGAATTGATTTCCCGACTGGAGGAACGCCCATGACCCGCGCTGTCATCGTCGACGCCGTCCGATCCCCCACCGGACGGGGCAGAGCGCAGGGAGCGCTGGCTGGGGTGCACCCCAGCGATCTGCTCGCCCAGGTCCTGGCCGGGCTCGTCGCCCGCAACGACCTCGATCCCGGCCTGATCGACGACGTCCTCATCGGCTGCGTCAACCAGTCCGGCGAACAGTCCGCCACCCCCGGGCGGCAGGCCCTGCTCGCGGCCGGATTTCCCACGCACGTGCCCTCCGTGACCATCGAACGCAAGTGCGGCTCCGGCCAGCAGGCCGTCGACTTCGCGGTCCAGGGCATCACCGCCGGCGCGTACGACATCGTCGTCTCCGGCGGCGTCGAGTCGATGAGCCGGGTCCCGATGGGATCGGCGGCCATGGGCAAGGACCCGCACGGGCCCGCCGTGCGCGAGCGCTTCCCCGATCTCGTCCCGCAGGGCATCGCCGCGGAGCTCGTCGCGCAGAAGTGGGCACTGAGCCGGGCCGAGCTGGACGAGTACTCGGCCCGCTCGCACGAACGCGCGGCACACGCGCGCGCCGCGGGCTGGTTCGACGGCGAGATCGTTCCCGTCACCACCCCCGACGGCGTGGTGACCTCCGACGAGACCATCCGCGAGGGCACGACCGCCGGCAGGCTCGCCGGTCTGCCCGCGGCCTTCGACACCGACACGTGGCGCGAGCGCTTCCCCGACCTGGACTGGAAGGTCACCGCGGGCAACTCCTCGCAGATCTCCGACGGCGCGGCCGCCCTGCTGATCATGTCCGAGGAGAAGGCGGCCGCGCTCGGCCTGCGCCCCCGGGCCGCGATCGTGGCCTCGGCCGTCGTGGGCGACGATCCCACCCTCATGCTCACCGGCCCCATCCCCGCCACCGAAAAGGTCCTCGCCCGGGCGGGCCTGTCCGTCCGGGACATCGCCGCCTTCGAGGTCAACGAGGCATTCGCCGCCGTCCCCCTCGCCTGGCAGCGCGAGATCGGCGCGTCCGACGACGTCCTGAACCCGCTCGGCGGCGCCGTCGCCCTCGGGCACCCGCTTGGCGCGTCCGGTGCCCGGCTGATGACCACACTGCTCAACCACCTCGAACGCACCGGCGGGCGCTACGGCCTGCAGACCATGTGCGAAGCCGGCGGAATGGCCAACGCGACCGTCGTGGAACGACTGTAGAAACCCACTTCCGACTCAGGAGAAAACATGGACATCACCCAGGGATCGGCGGTAGTGACCGGCGGGGCCTCCGGCCTCGGCCTGGCCACCGTCAAGCGCTTCGTCGGCCTCGGCGTGCCGACGGTGATCCTCGACCTGCCCACCTCCGACGGGGAGGTCGTCGCCAAGGAACTCGGCGAGCTCGCCGTGTTCGCACCGGCCGACGTCACCGATCCCGACGCGGTGAACCGCGCACTCGACGCGGCCGAGGAACGCGCTCCGCTCCGGGCCGTCGTGCACTGCGCCGGCCGCGGCGGCACCGTCCGCGTCGTCGAGAAGGACGGCACCCCCGGTTCGCTGGACATGTACGAGAACCTGATCCGGATCAACCTGATCGGATCGTTCAACGTGCTGCGCCTGTCGGCCGCCCGCATGGTGAACAACGAGCCCGTCGACGGCGAACGCGGCGTCGTCATCCTCACCGCGTCGGTCGCGGCGTGGGAGGGCCAGATCGGCCAGATCCCCTACGCCTCCGCCAAGGCCGGTGTCGTCGGCATGACCCTCGTCGCCGCCCGTGATCTCGCCCGGAAGCTCGTGCGCGTCAACAGCATCGCGCCGGGCACCTTCGACACACCGATCCTGTCCCGGTTCTCGCAGGAGATCCGCGACGGACTCGCCTCCCAGACCCCGCACCCCGCCCGCCTCGGGCAGCCCGACGAGTACGCGAAGCTCGCCCTGTCGATCGTGGACAACGCGATGATCAACGGCGAGACGATCCGTATCGACGGCGCGATCCGCATGCAGCCCCGCTAGGAGACAGCCATGGACACCCCCGTACACGTCGAACAGTCCGACGGCGTGCAGATCATCACGATCAACCGGCCCGAGGTGCGTAACGCGATCAACACCGAGACCGCCGTCGCCGTCGCCGCGGCCCTCGACGAACTCGACTCCCGCGACGATCTCGTCGCCGGCGTGATCACCGGCGCCGGCAAGACCTTCTGCACCGGGATGGACCTGAAGGCCTTCCTCGCCGGCGAACGCCCCTCCGTCGAGGGTCGCGGCTTCGCGGGCATCACCGAGAAGTCCCCGGCCAAGCCGCTCGTCGCGGCGGTCGAGGGACACGCCGTGGCCGGCGGATTCGAGATCGTGCTCGCCTGCGACCTCATCGTCGCCTCCGAGACAGCCGTCTTCGGCCTCCCCGAGGTCAAGCGCGGCCTGCTCGCCGGGGGCGGCGGACTCCTGCGGCTGCCGCGCCGCGTCCCGCACCAGCTCGCCGTCGAATGGTGCCTCACCGGTGAGTACTTCTCCGCGCAGACCGCGTACGAGGCGAAGCTGCTCAACCGCCTCGTGCCCGAGGGGCAGGCGCTGACCGAGGCGATCGCCCTGGCGAAGACCATCGCGAAGAACGGCCCGCTCGCACTGCGCGCCACCAAGCAGATCATCGCGCAGGCCCGGGACTGGTCCAACGAGGAGGAGTTCGAGCGCATGCGCGAGATCTACGAGCCGGTGCGTTCCTCCGCCGACGCGAAGGAAGGCGCGCTGGCGTTCAAGGAGAAGCGCGAACCCGTCTGGCAGGGACGCTGACCCAGCGGTACGACGAGCGGGGCCCGGGAGGAATTCCCGGGCCCCGCTCGCATTCGTGTGCCGAAGGACCGAATGTCACACCGCTTCGATCTGATCGAAGCGGTGTGACATTCGGCCACAGGATGAATCAGGCCGACGGCTTGGCGACGACCACCTCACGGCTGCCGTCCCATTCGACGAGCACGCCCGGGGTACGCATGTCGTGACCCTCGAACGTGATCTCGCCCTGTGCACCGTCGAATCCTTCGGCGGTGACCTGCTCGAGACCACGCTGGATGTCCTCGCGGGACGCACCGCCGGAGGCCTTGATCGCGCGCGCCAGCAGCCACGCGGCGTCGTATCCCTCGGCCGCGTAGTTCAGCGGGTCCTCGTTGTACTTCGCCCGATACGCCGCGACGAACTCCTGGGACGACGCCGCCGGCTGGTCGAGTGTGAAGTTGGCGGTCCAGAACATGCCGGCGCCGTCAGCCCCCGCCGGGACGAGGTTCTTCGCGCCTGCACCGGTCTGGCCGAGCACCGGTCCCGTGTATCCGGCCTGGCGCAACTGCCGCATGGCCGTGGCGTTCTGGGCGCCGGTGAGGAGCATCGCCACGGCGTCGGGCCGTTCCCCGGCGATCTTCGTCGCCGAGGACGCGAAGTCCTGGGTGGTGTTCTGCACGGACGTGGTCGAGACGATCTGGTAGCCGTGCTCGGCCTGCCCCTCGGGAAGGTTCTTCTCCGCCATCTCCGCGAGGGCCGGGTTGGCCGCGTTGAACAACACGCTGACCCGCTCGACGCCGAGGTCCTCGAGATGAGCCAGGGAGGTGCCGATGTGCGTGGTCTGCGGCGGGGTCGCCCGGAAGGTGTAGTCGCCGCCGAGCACACCGTCGCTGGCGGACTGCGTGTAGACGGTCGGCAGCTTCGCCCGGTCGACGAGCGGCGAGATCGCGATCGCCTGGGCACTGGAGATGCCGCCGAGCAGGGCGCTGACCGACCGGTCCGCGGTCGCTTCGGTCGCCTGGCTCACAGCGGTCTGCGTGTCGCTGGCCGCATCGCGGCTCTCGAGCACGAGCTTCGACTCACCGAGGAACCCACTGCTGTTGACCTGTTCGACGGCGAGCTCGATACCCCGGAACTGGGGCAGGCCACCGAAGGCGGTCAGACCGGTCTTGTCGGTCACGGACACGATCTTGATCTCGCCGGGCATCTCGCCGGACCCCACGGTTCCGCCGCCGCCCGAGCCGCACGCGGTGGTCAGGGCGAGCCCGGCGACACCGGCCAACGCGGCGACGGCAATGCGCTTGTTCTTCATTCTCTTCCGTTCTCGGTTCAGTTGTCGGTTCCGGTGAGCGCGGCTTCACCGAGGAAGGCCAGCACCACGGACGAGTGGTTCCGCGCCTCGTCGACCGGTCCGGAGTACACGGATTCGCCGCGGTTGACGACGACGACGTCGTCCGCGATCTTCATGCCGGCCTCGGCGTTCTGTTCGACCATGAGGACGCCGATGCCACGGTCGGCGATGCTGCGCACGCTGGCCATGACCCGGTCGACCACGGCGGGGGCCAGACCCATCGACGGCTCGTCCATGAGGATGTACCCGGGCTGCGACATGAGGCTGCGGCCGAAGGCGAGCATCTGCTGCTCGCCGCCGCTGAGCAGGCCGGCGGGGCCGGACTGCCGCTCCTCGAGGATGGGGAACATCTCGAACACGGTCCGCATCGATTCCTCGCGGGCCTTCTTCGACGCCACCAGGCCCCCGATCTTGAGGTTCTCGTGGACGGTGAGCGAGCCGAACACCTTGCGGCCCTCGGGAACCAGCGAGATGCCCCGCTTGAGGATCTTGTGGGCGGGCCATCCCTTGATCGACTCGCCGTCCAGAAGCACGTCCCCGGAACTGGGCGTGGTCAGCCCCGCGACGGTGCGGAGGGTGGTGGTCTTGCCGGCGCCGTTGGCGCCGAGGACGAGCGTCACCCGGCCCGGCCGCGCGGTGACGGACACCCCGCGCACGGCACTGACCTTGCCGTAATCGACGTGCAGATCACGAATCTCGATCATCGTTGTCCTGCTTTCCGAGATAGGCCTCGCGCACCGCCGGATCACGCACCACGTCGGCGGGGGAACCGGAGGCGATGAGCTGTCCGGAGTTCATGGCGAAGAGGTGATCGCAGACGTCCACCATCATCTGCACGTCGTGTTCGACGATCAGCTGGGTGAGTCCCTCCGAGCGCAGGTCGGACATCAGCCCGCCGATCTCCTCGCGTTCGAAGCGGTTCATGCCGGCGGTGGGTTCGTCGAGCAGCAGCAGCTTCGGGGACATCACGATGGCGCGGGCGATCTCCACCCGGCGCTGCAGGCCGTACGAGAGCTGGCCGGGGCGCAGCTTCTCCTTGCCGTCGAGCCCGGTGCGTTCGAGGGCGGTGCGCACGGCCGCCTCGGCGGCGTCGCGTTCGGTGCTGTCGACCCGTCGCCACCACCGTCGCGGTCCCGCGATCAGGTCGTGCCCGAGTTCGACGTTCTCGTGCACGGTGAGATCGTCGAGGAGACGGACGGTCTGGAAGGTGCGCCCGATGCCGAGCCGCGCCACCTGCTCGGGTTGGACGCCGGAGAAGTCCCGCCCCTCGAAGTGCATCGATCCGCGGGTCAGGGGCGTGAGCCGGGTGACGGCGCCGAGCAGGGTGCTCTTGCCCGACCCGTTGGGTCCGAGGATGCCGGAGATCAGGCCGCGCTCGAGGCCCAGGGTGATGCCGTCGACGGCCTTGATGCCGCCGAAGTGGACCGCGAGATCCTCGATGCGTAGCACCCGGTCCGGAACCCGGCCGGGAACGCCCTCCTGGGGAGCGACTTCGGTGGTCATCGCGTTTCTCCTGTCGAGGCGGAGTGGGCACCGGTGCCCGCGAGTTCGGCGCCGAGTTCTGCGGCGGCCTCGTCGTCGGCCGCGTCGGCGAGACGTTCCGCGGCAGCCGCGTCCTCGAGGGCTGCGCTGTCGCGACGGGCGAGGCGGCGACGGTACAGGTCGGTGACGACGCCGGTGATGCCGCCGGGCATGAAGATCGCGGCGATGGCGACGATGATGCCGTAGACGATGCTCTGGTAGGTGCCCACCTGCTCCAGCATCACCGGAAGCCACGTGAAGATGAGGGCGCCGATGAGCACACCGAGCCAGGACCGGGAGCCACCGACGATGATGATCGTCAGCGCGAGCACGATCAACGGGAAGCCGATGTTCTCCGGGGCGATGGCCGTCATCATCAGGATGTTCAGGGCGCCTCCGAGCGCGCCGAGCACACCGCTGATCACGAAGGACATCCGGCGGTAGCGGGCGACGTTGATGCCCATGGCCGAGGCGAGTTCCGGGTCTTCGCGGACCGCCTCGATGCGCCGGCCCATGCGGCCACGCTCGCTGAGGATCATCGCCGCGACGACGGCGGCACAGACGACGGCCAGGTGCGGGACGGAGATCTCCGGGGTGGTGAGAACGCCGAACAGGCCGACCGAGCCGCCGGTGAGCTCGCCGCCGTTGTGGGCGACGACGGTGACGATCATGACGAACGCGACGGTGGCCATGGCCAGGTACAGGCCGGCGAGGCGCTGCAGGATCAGCGAGAGCAGGTATCCGATGACCGCGCAGATCACGACGATGGCGGCGGTCGCGGAGATTGCGTCGAATCCGTAGTGCAGCACGAAGATTGCGGCGCCGTAGCTGCCCATGCCGTAGAAGGCGGCGCCGGCGAAGGAGAACACTCCCATCCGGAACTGGATCTGGATGCTCAGGGCGAGCAGCAGCACCGTGAACGTGCTCTGGATGAGGACGATGTTGGAGAAGTAGAAGTCGCTCATACCCGTCGCACCTCCTTCCTTCCGAAGATGCCCTGCGGCCGCAGCAGCAGAACCACGAGGATGAGGCCGAAGCCGACGGCGTCGACCCAGCCGCCGCCGGTGTAGCGGAGCACCAGGACCTCGGAGAACGCGAGCACCATCGCGCCGAGCGCGGCGCCGCCGGTGCTGCCCACGCCGCCGAGGATGATGATGGCGAACGCCTTGATGAGGAGGGTCTCACCGCTCTCGGCGGTGATGGCGCCGAGGTTGTACGTGAGCAGGGCACCGGCGAGGCCGGCGAGGCCGCCCGACACCGCCATCGTCAGCAGCGACAGCTGGCGCCGCTTGACGCCCATCAGTTCGGCGGTCTCCGAGTCCACGCCGATGGCCCGCAGGGCGAGCCCGTGGCTGGTGTTCTTGAGCCAGAAGGAGATCGCCAGCGTGAGGATCAGCGCGCAGCCGAGCACGATCAGGCCCGTGCTCGTCAGTCGCAGGTCGCCGACGGTGTAGACCGACGTCTCGTACGAGCTGCCCACGAAGCCGAACGGCTCGCTCAGCGTGCGGAACTGCACGACGGCGACCGGGATGGTGCCGATTCCGATGCCGCCGATGAGGATCTGCAGTTCGGCGGTCCGCTGGTTCTTGGCCCGTCGCAGGATCGGCTGGAACGCGAAGACGTCGATGGCCGCCGAGAGCGCCGCCCCGACCACGACGGAGATCAGGCAGACCGTGACGAGCCCGAGACCGACGTTGGACACGATCTGGGAGGCCACGAACGCGGAGAACATGAAGATCCCGCCGTGGGCGAAGTTGAGGATGTCGATCGTTCCCCAGGAGATGCTCATTCCCAGGCAGAAGAGCAGGTAGATGGAGCCGAGCACGAGCGCGTCGATCACCAGCTGTGACATGACGCCTGCCTTCCTCCGGCCGGGATTCCCCGGCGGCGGTGCGATGTTCTTCCGGTCATTCGTCGAACTCCTTGGTGCACAGGTGCGGAGCGATCCGCACTACTTCGCCGATTCCTGGTCGTCGATCAGCACTTCTTCCGTGCCGTTCCATTCCACGAGCACGCCGTTGACGCGCATGTCGTTGCCTTCGAAGCGCACCGGGCCGAGCGCGCCGTCGAAGCCCTCGGCCACGACCTGCTCGAGGCCGCGCTGCAGGTCGTCGCGGGACGCACCGCCGGCGTTCTTGGCAGCGTGGGCGAGCATCCAGGTCGCGTCGTAGCCCTCGGCCGCGTAGTTGAGCGGATTCTCCCCGTTGTACTCGGCGCGGTACGCCTCGACGAACTGCTGCGAGGACTCGTCCTTCTGGTGGAAGCTGAAGTCGGTGGCCCAGTACATGCCCGCGCCCGCGGCACCGGCGGGTGCGAGGTTGCCCGCGCCGGCGGCGGGGTTGCCCACCACGGTGCCGGTGTAGCCGGCCTGGCGCAGCTGCGACATGGCCGTGGAGTTGCCGGCGCCGACGAGCAGGACGATGACCGCGTCGGGCTTCTCACCGGCGATCTTCGTTGCGGTGGTGCCGAAGTCCTGCGTGGTGGCCTGGACGGAGGTGCTCGACAGGATCCGGTAGCCGTACTTCTCCTGGCCCTCGGGGATGGTCTTCTCACCGAGTCCGGCGAGGGTGACGTTGCCCGCGTTGTAGAGCACGCTCACGGTCTTCACACCCTGTTGCTGCAGCCGCTCGAGCGCCTTGACGAAGTAGGTCTCCATCGGAGCCGTCGCGCGGTAGGTGTAGTCGCCGATGACGACGCCCTCGCTGCCGGACTGGGTGAAGATCGTCGGCAGCCCGGCCCGTTCCACGAGCGGGGCGATCGCGACGGCATGGGCGCTGAGCACCGGTCCGAGTAGGGCGCTGACACTCTTGTCGGTCAGCGTCTCGGTGGCCTGGCTGACCGCGGTCTGCGTATCGCTCGCCGAATCACGCTTCTGCAGAACGATCTTCGAGTCACCCAGGTAATTCTGCTCGTTGATCTCCTGGATCGCGAGTTCGATGCCCTTGAGCTGGCTGTTGCCGACGTACGCCGTGGTGCCGGTCTGGTCGGTCACGGAGACGACCTTGATCTCGGCCGGCAGGTCACCGTCGGCGACGGTGCCGTTTCCGCCGGAGCCGCAGGCGGCCGTGAACAGGACGCCGAACGCGCTCGCGGCTCCGAGCAGACGACGCCGGACTTTCCGGTCGACTCGAGACATGTGTGCACCTTCCGGTCGAATGATATGCATCATTAGTCGTGATGCCCGTCACAGTAGAGCCACGCCGACGAAATGTCCAGAGGCCGATCCGGATATGCGCAGGAATTATTTGCGGGCGGGGACGCGTACGGGGTCCACGGCGACGGCCGGCGTCCACCGACCCCGGCCCGCCCCCGCGACGGCCACACAGAAGAGGACAAAAATCGTTACCGCACCGGCGGATCCGTAGGAGTATCCCCACGCCGACGAGAAGGCGCCGGCCACCAGGATCATCACCGCCGCGAAGCCGTACGACGAACACGCGTACAGCGACGTGCTCCTCCCCTGCTCCACCGGCGTCATGCCGGCGGTGAGCAGGATGAGGCCCTGCGCGTATGCGAAGCCCTGCCCGATGCCCCACAGGAAGCTGCCGGCCAGTACCGGCCACAGCGTGCGGGCGACGAGGCCGGCGGCGACGAACACGCCACCACCGGCGAGCAGGAGCAGACACAGCTGGGGCCCCGGGAAACGGCCTGCGGCCCGGGCGAGGTAGGGGCCCAACCAGGCCGTGACGAGCAGGATGATGGCGGCGAGGACGCCGACCACCAGCAGCTCGGACCCGATCCCGTCGCGCAACGCCGACGGCAGCACGCCGACGGCGATGCCGCCGACCGTCCACCCGGCCGCACCCAACCCGTAGGCGGGCAACCTGTTCCGGTCGAACGCGGCGCCCGCGCCAGCCGGAACGGGCCCCGCCGGGCGCGGGGGCTCGGCGTGCCGGAGCGCGGAGAGCCGGCGTCTGTTCCCCCACAGCGCGGCGGCGAGCAGCAGTCCCGAGAGCACGAGGGAGACGGCGTGCAGCCGATAGATGAGAACGGTGGGCTCCGGCAGCAATTGGGCGACGGTGGCCGCGGCGATCAGGCCGAGGAACGAGCCGGCGATCGCGCCGGTCGCCGCCAGGGTGCGGCCCGCGTCGCCGCGCGCCGCCACGGCGAGCGTGGCGGCGGATCCGGTGGCGAGCCCGACACACGTTCCGGTCAGGGCACGGCCGACGAAGAGCAGCCCGGCGGTGTCGGCACCGGACCACAGGGCGACGTCGCCGAGGACCCCGACGACGAGCGCACCCGGCAGGACGGCCCACGCGAACCGTCCGAGCGCGCTCCTGCTCACGACCAGGAACATCGACACCAGGGCGACGAAGTACGTCACGAACAGGGCGGCCAGCACGAACGGGGACAGGCCCAGATGGTCCTCGTACAACGGCAGGATCGGGCCCGGAATGTTGGACCCGACGACGGCGAACGTGAATGCGGCCGCCACCGCGGCGCCCAGGAGGACCGGTCCCCGGCCGGGTCGCGGAGCCCGGACCGCGATCATGCCCGTACGGGCAGACTCTTCACGAGCGGTGGGTCGTAGTCGGTCTTTCCGATCTTGGAAGCGCCGCCCGGTGAGCCGATCTCGGCGAAGAAGTCGGCGTTGATCTGCGTGTACCCGGCGCGATCCTCGGGGACGTCGTCCTCGAAGAAGATCGCCTCCACGGGGCAGACGGGTTCGCAGGCGCCGCAGTCGACGCATTCCTCCGGGTTGATGTACATCATCCGGCCGCCCTCGTAGATGCAGTCCACCGGACACTCCTCGATGCACGCCTTGTCGAGGACGTCGACACAGGGCTCGGTGATGGTGTAGGTCACTGCGCACTCCTCCGATTCGATGACCGCGTGATTTAGGTCATAATCATATTCATTGATTGTCGGGTGTCAATGGGTGTCCGCTCCGAGTGCCTCGACGACCGGCCGGCGACGCACCACCGCGACCCCGGCACCGCAGACGCAGGCCAGGAAGAACCCGCAGAAGGCGTAAGTCGCCGGGCGCAAGCCGATTCCGTCCGCCAGGAATCCCAGCCCGAGGATCCCCGACCCGACGGTGGCGTATCCGGCGAGCCACACCATGGACACCACTTCGGCGGTCCGCCCCTCCGGCGCATACCCGCGCGCGAGGGTGAGCCCGGCGAGCTGTGCCAGGCTCTGACCCAGGCCTGCCGCGATCGCGGCCACGACGATGACGGGCACCGAGGCGGCGCCGACGGCGACGGCGATGAGCACCGCGGCCAGCGCGGAAACCGAGAGCCCGACCACCGCGACCCGGTAGATGCTCATCCGGCGGACGAGGAACTGCGCCCCGGCCCCGGCCCCGAAGACCACGAACGACACCGCGCCGGCCAGGGTTCGCGTGTCGTTGCCGAGCAGGTCGGCGATCAACGCCGGGCCGAGGGAGATGAACAGCCCCGCCAGCGCGAAGGGGCTGCCGGCCACAGCCATGGACAGCAGCACGGTTCCCGCGATCTCGCGCGGGATGCTCGGCAGCTGCACCCAGCGACCGCCCACCCCGGCCGGACGACCGCCGACGGCGGTCAGCGGTATCGCGGCCGCCGCCAGCGGAACGATCAGCACCAGGAAGACCAGCCGTGTGGGCGCCGGCGCGACGTCGGCCAGCACCCCGGAGAGCAGCGGCCCCACGGCCGACCCGGCGACGGGTGCCGCGCTCGCGTACAGCGCGGCACGCGCTCCGCGGCCGGGGCCGAACGCGTCGGCGATCGCCGCCGACCCCGCCGCGCCGAACGCCCCGGATGCGAGGCCGATGAAGAACCGCCCCGCCTCCAGCCACAGGGGCGTGCGGGCCGTCGCGAACACGAGGCAGGCCACGATCGCGAGACCCAGGGCGGGCAGCAGGACGGCCCGACGTCCGAATCGGTCCGAAGCGCGGCCACCGAACACCAGCGCCACGACCGACCCGACTATGTAACTGACGAAGATCAGGCTGACCGTGCTGGGTGGAAAACCCATCTCGCGCTGCCAGACCACATACAGCGGAGCCGGGGCATTGCTCGCCGCGAACACGAGGAACACCGACAGTGCGATCCACGACGGCCGAGCCACCCGGCGCCTTTCCAGAACCTCGACCGACACCCGGCCTCCCTATTGATATGAATGATTAGCCCCTATAGAGAGTGGCACATTCCCGGCGCCCGTGGAGCGAATTGCCGGACCGTACGATGGCGGACTCCCGAGAGAAAGGTGCCGACCGTGGACCCTGAGGCCGATCCGTCCACGCCACTCGAGTCCTTCGGGTCGGCGGTCCGCGCCGGATGGCACGCCGTCTCCGCGGTGAGCGAGCCCGCGCCGCCCCTGCTCGTCGCCCTCACCGCCACCGTCGCGCTGGTGCTGGTGACGGTGCGCCCGCTGTGGCTGGTGACGCGGCATGTGATCACCCAGGCACACGAGGGCTCGCACGCGCTCGTCGCACGGCTCGTGGGCCGGCAGCTGGCGGGCATCCGCCTGCACAGCGACACCTCGGGCGTGACCGTGTCCTCCGGCAACCCACGCGGGCCGGGCATGATCGCCACCGCGTTCGCCGGGTACACCGGCCCGGCCGTGCTCGGGTTCGTGGCCGCGACCCTGCTCACCGTCGACCGGCCCGCGGCGGTGCTGTGGTCCGTGCTGGCCGCGCTCGCCCTGCTGATCCTGTTGATCCGCAACTTCTTCGGATTCGTCTCGGTGCTGGCGGCCGGCGCGGTGATCGGGACCGCCGCCTACTACGGCGACGAGCTGGTGCGCTACACCGTCGCGTACCTGACCACCTGGGTGCTGCTGTTCGGCGCCACCCGGCCGGTGCTCGAACTGGCGCGCACCCACCGGCGCGGCCGCGGGCAGGGCTCCGACGCGGATCAGCTGCGGTGGCTCACCCGGGTGCCGACGGCGGTATGGATCGTGGCGTTCGCGGTCGTCACGCTCGGTACCGCGGCGTACGGCACCGCACGCATCGTCGCGACGCAGGTGCCCTGATCACGGCTCGAGCGCGATCGCCACGGCCCGCACCGGGGCGCCGTCCGCGTCCCGCAGCCGCAGCGGAAGAAGACTGATCAGCGGATCGGGAAAGTCCACGAGTTCGAGGTTGCACAGGTTCTCGCACACGATGCCGCCGGCCTCGGCGACGAGGCGATGCGCTGGATAGTCACTGCCGAGGGCGGAATCGATGCTCGGGGCGTCGAGGCCGATGGTGCGCACGCCCCGCCCGAGCAGCCACCGGCACGCGTCCTCCGACAGATAGGGGTGCTCGAAGTAGGCATCGGTGCCGTAGTGCTCGGCCCACCCGGTATGCAGGAGGACGATGTCGCCGGGGCCCGGGTCCGGTCCGCCGGCCACTCCGTCGACGACGTGCCGCCGCGTCACCGCGGTGCGCGGCGGCAGGCCCCGCACGTCCAGGACGATCCCGCGACCCACGAAATGTTCGAGCGTCACCCGGTCGATCGGCGCGGCCCCGGCGCGCATGTGCAGCGGGGCGTCGACGTGCGTTCCGGTCTGCGAGCCGATCTCCACCCGCAGCAGGTTGTACCCGTCGCGCTCGAGCGTCGCGTGCGGCGTCAGCACCGGCACGGGATCGCCCGGGTAGACCTGGGTGTCGCCGGAGACGGTGCGGCTCAGGTCGACGATCCGGCGCACGCGCATGCGCCGATGCTAACGGGTGACCCGCGATCCGCGGGGTCACGCAGCGCCGCCGCGCGGGGCTCACTCAGCGCGCCGGCGCTGCCGTGAGGTGATGCCGGTCGGCGCGGTCGATCGTCGCGGCCGCGACGAGTACGCCGACCACCACGCCGACGAGGGTGTCGGCGATCCGGCTCAGCGCGATCTCCGGCCCGACGGACGCCCCGAGACCGGTGAGGAGCAGCGCCATCGCGGTCACCGCGACGGAGGTCGCTGCGTAGTTCTTCATCACGTACAGTTCCGCCACCGTCTGCAGGACGACGATGGCCAGCGCGTACGGCCAGTAGTCGAGGGACAGCGCGAGCAGCGCGGCGGCGAGCACCGCGCCTGCGACGTTGCCGAGCAACCGCTGGATCGCGCGCTGCACGGTGTTCCGGTAGTTGGCCCCCTGCAACGCGGCCATCGCGCCCATCGTCGCCCACAGCGGGTGCTGCAGACCGGCGGCCTCGGCGAACCAGCCCGCGATCAGCGCGGCGAGCAGCACCCGGCCCGCGCCGACGAGAAGCGCGCGATCGCGCAACCGGGCGAATCCCTCTCGCGCGAACCCGGCGGGCCGCGCGAGGACCGGCGCCCCAGCCGCATCGACGCGAGGAATCGCGATGTCGCGCCGCACCTTTCGCAGCTCGGCCTCGAACAGGGCGAATTCGGCGACGCGATCGGCCGCGACGCCGGATGCGGCCCCGTCGACGACCGTCTCGGCCGCGTCGAGCAGCGCGAGCAGTTCGTGGGTGTGCCGGTCGGTCCGGCTGAATCCGAGCGCGAGAACCTCGTGGGCGCGGGCGATCGCCGCCCGGGCGCCCGGCACGGCCCGTTCGCCGTCGCGTTCGATCGCCGCGACCGCCGCCAGGGCCCGGGCCACGGCGAGCCGGGCGGGACCGTGCGGGTGATGCAGCGCGGGCAGCATCGCGACGGCCCAGCCGACGAGCGCGCCGAGGGCCGTCGCGACGACCACGTCGCGCACGTCTACGGCGGTGCGTGCGAATCCGGCGGCACCGGCCGCGGCGAAGATGAGGATCACCGGGCCAGGGCCGGACAGCCGGAAGGCGCCGAGGATCCAGAAGGCGATCGCGGCCGCGACGGAGAGCACCGCGATCTGCGTCCACATGGCCGCACCGGTGGTCCCCACGGCGGCACCGAGTGCGGCGTACCCGACCACCCCGAGGCCGACCACCGCGATCTTGCCGGCCTGCTGCGAGTAGGGCTCGTGCCGGCCGAACGCCGAGGCGAGTGCACCGAGGGCGGCGAAGCCGGCCGGATGCGGCAGATCCAGCAGCCCTCCCGCGACGAGGACTACGAGAACTGCCGCCCCGACGCGCAGCGCCGGAGCGCGCGTGGCGTCCGCACTGCGGAACTCGAGCGACTCGCGCCACGCCGTCGGCGAGAGGGAGTGCGCGAGGGCGATCCGCGAGTGACGGAGGCGGCTGCGGTCCGGGACAGAGGTAGCGAGGGGCACTCCCCCAGTGTAGATACTTCACGTATAAATTAAATATAAATCGATTGTGAGACTCATCGCTAGAATGGGCCCATGACGGACGCCACCCAGCCCGAGGACTTCGTCGACCGCGTGCGGGTCGGCTGGGCCGAGACGTACCCCGACATCGACACGCGACCCATCGACGTCGTCGGCCGCATCACGCGGATCAGCTCCCTGGTGCTCGCCCAACTGGACCGCGAACTCGTCCCCAGCGGCGTCACGCGCCCCGAATTCGAGGTGCTGTGCGCCCTCGCCCGCAGCGAATCACCGCTGCGCGCCAGCGAAGTCACCTCCGTCACCGGACTGAGCGGCGCTTCCACCACCAAGCACGCGGACCGCCTCGTCGGGCTCGGCCTCGTCGAACGTCAGCGCTTCGAGCGGGACGGTCGCGTGGTCCTGCTCGCACTCACCGATGCGGGGCGAGCCGTGGTCGACACCGAGTTCCCGCGCCGCCTCACCCGGGAACGCCACCTGCTCGACGGATTCACCGACGGCGAACTCGACACCCTCACCGCTCTGCTGCGGCGCCTCACCCGCGAGGTCGAGGCGCAGACCCGGCCCTGATCCGGGACGTCAGGGCAGCTCGATCGTCTCTGCGCGTTCGATCTCGCCCAGCGCGCGGCGCAGGTAGAGCTCGGGACCCGCCCGGCGGGCCGCGAGCAGATCCGCGAGCACGACCAGCCCCGCCCGCAGGTACTCGTCGGGGCGAGCCTTCGGCGCGTCGGGATCGGACACCCCGAGCGTGCCGGTGAGCACCGCGACCAGCGTGTCCGGCTGCAGCGACGGCAGCCACGTCGACGCCGTGCGCGCGCTGCGCTCCAGCACCGCCTGCACGTCCTCGCCGGTCAGCCCGTCCGGATGCAACTCCTCGAGCAGTTCCCGCATCATCGTCGCGTGTACCCCGGCGACCTGCTCGTACGGCAACGCGGCGAGCTCGGCCACCGCGTCCTCCCACGCCGGCACCGACTGCGCCCGGGCCGCGGCGAGCGCGGTCGCGGTGTGATCCGCAACGTCGCGTGCGATCTCCGGCCACTGCGTTGGCCACACGATGTCCTCCTGGGGTTGCCGACATGTCGGCGCCAGCCTGCCAGCCGGCACCGACATCCGTGTCACACCCGGCGTTGCAGCTCGAGCGCGTCCCACGGCGCGTAGCCCTTGATGTCGTTGTCGAAGTACACGTACACGTCGCGCCCCTCGGAGCGCCAACCGCGGATCCGGGCCGCCCACTCGTCCAGCGCCTCGGGGGTGTAGCCGCTGGCGTACAGCTCGGTGTCGCCGTGCAACCGCACGTAGACGAAATCGGTGGTGGCCTCGGTGAGGAACGGGAAGCGGCCCGCGGTGTCCGCGACGACGAGGGCGACGTCGAGCCGGCGGAGCAGGGCGGCCGCCTCCTCGTCGGCGAAGCTGGGGTGGCGCACCTCGAGCGCGTACCGGATCGGCCGGTCCGCGTCGATCTCGGTCCACACCCGGTCCTCGCGCACCTTGTCCGTGTGCCGCGCCGCGAGCGCCGCGGCCTCGCGCGTCGACGCGGGCAGGCTCGTGAGAAATGCGCCGAGGCGCTCCGGCTCGAATGCCAGAGTGGGGGGCAGTTGCCACAGCACCGGTCCGAGCTTGGGACCGAGGGCGAGCACACCGGAGGCGAAGAAGTTGGCGAGGGCGTCGTCCACGTCGACGAGACGCTTCATGTGGGTGACGAACCGTCCGCCCTTGACGGCGAAGACGAACCCGTCCGGCGTCTCGTCGCGCCACCGCAGGAAGCTCGACGGCCGCTGCAGCGCGTAGAAGGTGCCGTTGATCTCGATGGAGCCGAACCGCTCCGCGGCGTACTCGAGTTCGCGGCGCTGCGGCAGGCCGGACGGATAGAAGTCGCCACGCCACGGGGCGTACCGCCAGCCGGAGATCCCGATCCGCACCTGAGCCACCGCTACACGGTAACGCTCGTCACGACTGGGAATCGGATCGTCATTCGGCGGGCGCCGGGCGCGGCACGGGCCTACGCTGTGCCCGAACTACGAGACCGCATCCTAGGAGTGGCCGTGTCCGAGAGAGCTTTCACCGCAAACGATCAGTTCAGTCCCCTGTTCAAACAGATGTGGTGGTTGGTGCTGATCCGCGGCATCCTCGCCGTGTTGTTCGGCGTGGTCGCCCTGGTGTGGCCCGGGATCACCGTCTGGGCCCTGGTGGTGGTGTTCGGCATCTATGCCATCGTCGACGGCGTGGTGCTCGTCTACCACTCGATTCGTGACCGGGCCCGCCTCGACGGCTGGGGCTGGTGGCTCGCGATGGGCCTGGTCTCCATCGCCGCCGGCATCGTCGCCCTCGTCTGGCCGGCGGCCACCGCGCTCGTGGTGCTGTACATCATCGCGTTCTATGCGATCCTCTTCGGCGTCACCGGCATCATCGGTGCGCTGAGCTTCCGGAAGGTACCGAACTCCGGGTGGGGATGGTCGCTGTTCGCCGGGATCCTCGCCGTCCTGCTCGGCGTCGTGCTGCTGATCTTCCCGGGCAGCGGCATCATCAGCCTGATCTGGTTGCTCGGCATCTACGCGATCCTCTTCGGCGTGCTGCTGATCGTCCTTTCCTTCCAGATCCGCAAGGTGGCCAAGGCGGCCGGGCTCGTGTGAGCCCGGCCGCCCGGGGCCGGCTCAGGCGACGTCCTTGAGCCGGCCCCACGCGTGCCAGCGGTCGATGTCGATCCAGGCACTCACCCGCGGCCGGTTGCGCACCCCGTACGGCTTGCCGGTGTAGTGCCGCGCGATCCGGTCGATGTCGGTCAGTTCCGGGTCGTCGGCGAACTCGGTGACCCGGCCCTGGATGCTCACGTGCGTCACCCAGTCCGTCGGGTCCATGGCGCTGAGACTGACCCGGGGATCGCGCCGCAGGTGCCCGAGGCGGGTGCGACCGGCGTCCATGTTGACCAGGATGCGGCCGTTCTCGAACAGATACCAGGTGGGCACCGACACCGGATGTCCGTCGGCGCGCAACGTGCTGATCGTGGCGTAATTCGGCTGGGCCAGCATCTCGGCGACGGCCTGCGGCAGCGGGGCTTCGGGCACGGCGTGGTCCTTTCCTCGGCGGACGGTGGCGGATGTTCGATCACGAACCTACGCCGGTTCCGGCGGAAACCATCCCGCGACAGGGCCTCCGGGCCGACGATGGGAGGGTCCACGAGCCCGACCATGGAATGGTCCGACAGCCGAGGAGCTGAGAACATGCCGAAGTACCTGTGGCAGGTCACCTACACCCCGGAGGGCGCGCAGGGGCTGCTCTCCGAGGGTGGTTCCGTCCGTAGTTCCGCCATCACCGAGATGGTCGAGAGCGTGGGCGGCAGCGTCGAGTCCGTGCACTTCGCACTCGGCGGGCACGACCTCTACGTCATCGGGGAGGTGCCCGACGACCTCGCCGCGGCCACGCTCGAGTTCCGCACCCGGGCGTCCGGCATCGCGCGTTCCGTGCCGATCCGGCTGCTCACCCCGCAGGAGATGGACGACGCGGTGCATCGCAACGCCGCGTACCGGACGCCCGGGCACTGAGCGGGCCGCTCCCCCCGGGCACCGAGCGGGCCGCTCCCCGGGCACCGGCGACGAACTCGAGGCGCAGGTCTCCGGGTACTTCGCCGATCGCCCCGCCCGGCTCGGGGTGCCGTCGTTCCGGTCAGGCGACCGGGGTTGCGGCCACCGATCGGGCCGGAAGCAGTCCCGCCCGGCCGTGCGCGACGAACTCGGCCTCGTAGCGGTCCCGCGCGTCCTCGCCGAACGGAACGTACTCGCTGGTTCGTCCCACCCGGACCAGGACCGGATCGTCGGTGCGCCACGCCGCGGACCGCAACGGCGCCTTGTTCACCTTGTTGCTGCCTGTCAACGGGATTCGCTCGACGATCCGCACGAACCGCGGCCACCACTTGTCGCCCATGTCCGGTTGCGCGGCGAGGAACGAACCGAACTGTCGCCCGTCCAGGTGCGCGCCGGGCGACAGTTCGAGTACACACATGACCTGGTCGCCGGTGACCGGATCGGGCACCGCGAAGACCGGGGCGGGCAGGACCGCCAGATGACGCTGCAGAATCCGTTCGATCGGTGCCGCGGAGAAGTTCTCGCTGTCGACCCGTAGCCAGTCGGAGGAGCGGCCGGCGAAGTAGAAGTACCCGTCGGCATCCCGGTATCCGAGATCCCCGGACCAGAAGTCGTCGCCCCGGACGCGGTCCGCCATCGCCCCCGGGTTCTTGTAGTAGCCCTCGAACATGCCGGCAGCCCCCACCGCGACGATCTGCCCCACCGCCTCGGGGTTCGTCAGCCGGCCGGTGGCGTCGAACCGGGCGCGTGGGCATTCGTGTCCGGTCGCCTCGTCCAGGATCCGGACGTCGGCGTCGCCGGCGGGCAGGCCCAGCGAGCCCGGCGGAGTCCCGGGCGTGCGGTTGATCCGGAACACTCCCTCACTGAGGCCGTAACCCTCGATCACCGTGCAGCCGAATCGCTCGGCGAAACGCGCGACGTCGGCCTCGGAGGCCTCGGTGCCGAACGCCAGTTCCAGTGTGCCCGTCCGGTCCCGGGGATCCTCGGGCCGGCTCAGCACGTAGGACAGGGCCCGGCCGACGTAGTTGACGAACGTCGCGCCGTACCGGTGGATGTCGTCCCCGAAACGCGAGGCGGAGAACTTGCGGACCATCGCCACCGTGGCCCCCACGCGCATCGCCGTGCCCAGGTTGAGCATGAGCGCATTGCCGTGGAACAAGGGCATGCACAGGTAGGCGACCGAGTCCCGGCGCATCTGTGTCCGGTCGACGAGAACGTCGATCAGCCGGCCGAGTCGCCCCTGGCCGACGACGACCGCCTTGGGCGCCCCGGTGGATCCCGAACTGAACAGCAGAAGGGCAAGTTGCTCAGGCGACGGTGTCGCGGCGGGCGGCTCCACGCCGCGGAACGGTGCGAGCAGTTCGGCGTAGGAGTCCGAGTCGACGTTCAGGATCCGCTCTTCCGCAAGGCCGTGCTCCTCACCGTGGACCAGGTGCGCGAGCCGGTTCTCGGTGAGGAGGAGGTCGACGTCCGCGTGGGCGATGTCGTGAGCGATCTCGGGCCCGCCGCGGCTGGCGTTGATTCCGACTACGACGGCGCCGGCGAGCGCCCCGGCTCCTATCCAGAACACGAAATCGGGCACGTTGTCCAGCAGGACCCCGACGTGGCGTTGCCGACCGGCCGGGGCGGTCACGATCGACTCGAGAGCGGCTGCTCTACAGGCGCTTTCGGACACCACCTCGTCCCAGGTCCAGTCTCTCCCCTCGAAACGCAGTCCGACTTTCGGGTCGCCTCGCCGCGCGAGCAGCACGTCCGTGAATGTCTCCACCGTCCACCTCCGCTGTGTGCAGCATGCGGCGCCTGCCGTCCGGTTCGACGCACCGCCGGGAACCGTCCGGTGCGGAATCGTCGCCGCGGCTGCAACGCCTCGATTCTGTACGAGCGCATCACATCAGAGCAGTCACAGCAGACACGGCCCGTTCCCGCCTGACGGGAGCGCACCGCATTCCGCATAGCGCACCAAGCAAATGCTAGGTAAAGTGCACCGAAGGAGGCCAGACATTGACAGTGACGCGTAGTGACTCGATTCCGACGTCGGACATGCCGCGCGAGCAACGCCCCAGCGTGGCGGAACGGTTCACCCAGATCCTCGACGTGTTCGCATCCGGTCCCGACCGGATGTTCCTCGAGGAGATCACGGCCGCCACCGGATTGCCACGCTCGACCGCCTTCCGCCTGCTCACCCAGCTCGTCGACCTTCACTGGGTCGAACACGACTCCCGCGGATACGGCCCCGGCCTGCGGATGCAGACGATGGCCCGACCCCGGGACTACTCGCAGCTGCGCGCCGCAGCCGCGGGGATGCTCAACGACCTGCAGATCGGCACCGGCGGAGTCGCGCACCTGACGGTGCTCGAAGGCTCGTCCGTCTATTTCCTCGACCGGATCGGGGGCACGGCGAGCGCGGGCATCCCCTCCCAGGTCGCGGCCCGGCTGCCGGCCGAGAGTACCGTCAGCGGACGGGCGCTGCTCGCCGGTCTCGAGCCGGAGAAGGTCGACGCCCTCATGACGGCCGGACCGCACGTACGGTCCCGGGCCGACCTGTCGACACTGCACGACCGTCTGAACCGGGTGCGCCAGCGGCAGGGTCTCGCGTTCGTGCCCGGCCACGCGTGCCCCATGTCCATCAGCGCGGTCGCCGCACCGGTCGTCGGTCCCGACGGCGTCGTGGGTGCGATCTCGGTGGCGTGCCGCGGAACGGTCGAACTCGCCCACATCGCACCGATGGTCTGGGCCACCGCGCGCCGCACCTCGCGGTTGCTCACACCCGGCCGGCCCGGTTCCACCGCGCGGACCCGTCTGTCGCACCGAACGCACGTGGGTGTCGTGAACTAGAACGTGGCGGCGCGCCGGAGGTCGTCCGGCGCGCCGCGAATTCGAGCTGCCTGCACACCGTTCCGTCGACGGAACCGGTCATTCCTCGACGCGGACGAACACTCCCCGCGCCTCGACCGTGCACTCACCGCGGCATTCGATCCAACCCCCGGCGACGGTCTTCCGGCCCTCGATCTCGACGATCCGCGAATACAGATCCAGCGGCTCGTCGAGCGACGTGCGCCGCAGGTAGCGCAGGTCGAGCGACGCCGTCAGCGAACGACTGCCCCGTGCCTGCATGAGGATGCCGAGCATGCAGTCCAGCAGGTGAGCGCTGAACCCGCCGTGCACGCTGTCGGGCGGGCCCTCGTGCAGGGCGTTCGCGATCAGCCGGGCGCGCCTCGTCCGCGCCGAAGTGGATCTCGAGCGATCGCCCGGCCGGTGCCGCGGCTCGCGCCGGTGACGAGCTGCCCGGCGTTCGTCATGCGGGCGCCCCGATTCCTGGTGCGGATCCGAGGACGTCTCCCAGCTCGGCCGCGGTGGCGTCCGCACCGCCGAGGGTGAAGCACAATTGCCGTCCCCACAGGAAGTAGCGGTGGATCGGGTAGTCCACGTCCGCACCGATACCGCCGTGCAGGTGCTGCGTCGCGTGCACCACCCGCAGACCGCCGCGCGACGCCCACCATGTGGCGACGAGAACCGCGGATTCGGCCTCCTGCTCCCGTCCGGCGTCGAGCAGCCACGCCGCCCTCCGGGTGGTGAGCCGGATCGCCTCGGTGTCGAGGTAGGCGTCTGCGGCCCGCACCGCCACCGCCTGGTTGGTCGACAGCGGACGGTCGAATTGGATTCGCTGCGAGGTGTATTCGGCCGTCGTCTTCAGCGCCTGCCCGCACACGCCCAGCTGCACCGCGGCGAGCGCGAGCTGGATCCGGCGGCGCACCCAGGTGACCGTCTCCGCGCCGTCGCCCGGCAGGCGATCGGACGCGGGCACCACGACGTCGTCGAACCGGACGTGGGCGAGGCTGCCGCGGTCGGTTGCGGCGACCGGTTCCACCGTGACCCCGTCCGCCCCGGTCGGTATCACCGCGACGGCGAGCGACCCGTCGTCGCACCGGACCGGAACGATCGTCGCGGCGGCCACGGCTGCGGCGGGCACACCGGCGACAGTTCCACTGACGACCAGGTCGTCGCCCTTGCTCACCGCCGACAGCGAGGTGAGTTCACCGTAGGGCGCATCGAACGCCGCGACGACCGGTCGGGATCCGTCCACGATGCCGGGGACCAGGCGTTCGACCTGTTCGGCCGTGCCGAAACGGACGATCGCCGATGCGGCCGCCGTCACCGACCACAGCGGTACCGGCGCCACGTGCCGGCCCTGCTGTTCGAGCACCGTGATCAGGCCGAGCAGGCCCATCCCGGCGCCACCGGACTCCTCCGGCACCGCGATGCCGAGCAGACCGGCGTCGGCCAGGGCACTCCACAGCTTCGCGTCGAAGCCGCCCTCGTTCTTTTCCACCTCGACAACCCGATCGACCGGCGCGAGCTGCCGGAAGAGCTGGGACGCCAGGTCCTGCACACTCGTCAGGTCGTCGTCTAGTTCGAAATCCATGTCAGCTCCTCGTGCTGGTGGGGGCGTCGGTGCGGCGACGGGCGGCGAGCGTCATGCCGAGGCACTTGGCGGCGACGATCTCGCGCATCACCTCATTGGTGCCGCCGCCGAAGGTGTTGTTCTGGGCTCTGCGCGCCAGGGTTTCGACGCGCCCCTCGAGGACGGCACCGGGGCTGCCGGGCCGGAGCAGACCCCGCACGCCGAGGATCTCCTGCATCTTGCCGTAGGCGGTGACGACCGCCTCGGTGCCGAAGATCTTCGCCGCCGCGGAATCACCGCCGCCGAGGGTGTTCGCGGCGACGTCCGCGACGAGCCGGAGGTTGACGAGGTCGGCGGCGCTGAGCAGCGCGTACGTCTCCGCCAGATTGGCGCGCACCCAGGGCAGGTCGTAGACCGTCCCGGCGCCCAGGGGCTCGGACTGCGCCCAGGCCAGGACGGCGTCGTACAACTCGTTCGCGATGCCACCGCGGGCGGCGAGCGCCACCCGCTCGTGGTTGAGCTGGTTGGTGATCAGGCCCCAGCCCTGGTTCAGCTCGCCGACGACGTTGGTCAGCGGCACGCGGACGTCGTCGTAGTAGGTGGCGGAGGTGCTGATGCCACCGACGGTGTGGATCTCGGTCACCGAGAACCCGGCCGCCGACGTCGGTACCAGCACCACCGAGATGCCCTCGTGCCGCGGCGCGTCCGGATCGGTCCGGACGGCCAGCCAGATCCAGTCCGCGTAGACTCCGGCGCTGGTGAAGATCTTGTTGCCGTTGATGACCAGTTCGTCGCCCTCGATGCGGGCGCGGGTCTGCAACGAGGCGAGGTCGGTGCCCGCGTTCGGTTCGGTGTAGCCGATGGCGAAGATGAGTTCGCCCGCCAGGATCGGCGGTAGGAAGAAGTCCTTCTGCGCCTGGGTACCGTGCTTCATCAGCGCCGGCGCGACGGTGTTGAGGGTGACGAGCGACAGCGGTGCGCCGGCGCGGATCACCTCGTCGTAGAACACGTACAGGGCCTCGGGATCCTCTCCCCGGCCGCCGTATTCGGTGGGCCAGCCGAGACCGAGCCACCCGTCGCGGCCCATCCGCCGCAGGATGCGGTCGAACACGGGACCGCCCTCGGTCTGATCGACGAGCGCGCGCCGGTCGTCGTCGTCGATGATCTCGGCGAAGTAGTTGCGCAGTTCGGTGCGGAGCCGACGTGAGTTGTCGGACAGTTCCGGGTGCATGGCCCCTCCAGGTTCGTGTGATGGATTCGGTGTCAGCGCGGCAGTCCCAGCACGCGACGGGCGATCACGTTGAGCTGGATCTCGATGGTGCCGCCGCCGAACAGCACCGCGGGCAGGCCGATGTGGTCGAGCATGTGGCCGTCGTCGTCGACGGCGCCGACCGGGCCGAGCAGCGAGACCAGCCCGCGCGAGCCGTCGCGTTGGGCGAGGGCGCTGAAGACCTTCTGGACGCTGATCTCCGCGCCGGCGTCGAGACCGGACAACCGTCGCAGCACGCTGCGCAGGTTCATCGCCGACAGGGCCATCTCGCGGCCGGTGTTGCGGCCGAGGACGCGCAACGCGTCGTCGCGGCCGGCGGCGTAGCGGCCCGACTCGACGAGGTCGCGCACCCGCGCGGCCGCGCCGTGCGCGAGCTGTGTGCCCATGCTGAGCCGTTCGTTGGCGAGCGTGGTCACCGCGAGGCGCCAGCCCTGCCCCGGTTCGGAGACCAGACAGTCTTCGGGGACGAAGACGTCGTCGAAGAACACCTCGTTGAACTCCGCGCGCCCGGTCGCCTGCCGCAGCGGCCGCACGTCGAGCCCGTCGCTGCGCATGTCGACGAGGAAGTACGAGATGCCCTCGTGCCTGGGCACATCGGGATCGGTGCGGGCCAGGCAGATACCCCAATCCGCCTCGTGCGCCATCGAATTCCACACCTTCTGTCCGGTGAGGATCCAGCCGCCGTCCACCTTGCGGGCCCGGGTGGACAACCCGGCCAGGTCCGAGCCGGCGCCCGGTTCGCTGAACAACTGGCACCAGACGATCTCGCCGCGCAGGGTGGGCGCGACGAAGCGGCGCTGCTGGTCCTCGCTGCCGTGCAGCAGCAGGGTGGGCAGGGCCCACTCGCCGATGACGGTGGTCGGCTGTTCGAGGCCGCGGCGCGCGAATTCGTCCGCGATCACGGCCTGCTCCTGCGGTCCGGCGGCCAGCCCGTACGGCCGGGGATAGTGCGGCGCGACGAGACCGGCCTCGGCGAGGCGGGCGCGACGTGCCCCGCCTCGCGCCGGCGCCCATCCGTCGCTGTGCACCGCGTCGTCCGGCAGTGCACGTACCTCGTCGAGGACGGCGCCGACCTGCGCGCGCAGCTCCGGTAGCGCATCGGCCTCGACGAAGGAGAAGTCGCGCTCGTCCGACAGTGCGAGCTCACCGAGCCGGCGTGCCCAGACGTCCTCCGGGCCGGCGACGGAGGCGATCGACAGTGCCCGTCGCCAGTACAGGTGCGCGTCGTGTTCCCAGGTGAAGCCGAGACCGCCGAGCAGGGTGACGCATTCGAGCGCCACGTCGACGGCCGCCGGCACTGCCGTCAGTCCTGCCTGCGCCGCCGCGAGCCGCTGCTGCTCCCGGCCCTGCTGCACCGACCGGGCCGCGTCCCACGCTGCGGCACAGGCGATCTCGCTACGCACCAGCATCATCGCAGCCTTGTGCTGCACGGCCTGGAAGCTGCCCACCGGGCGGCCGAACTGGTGCCGGTTGCGGACGTGGTCCACGGCGGTGTCCAGCGCCCACGCCGCAAGCCCGGCCGCCTCGGCGCCGAGCACGGTGTTGACGATCAGCTGCACGTCGTCGTCGTCGATCGCCGGGAGCAGGTGCTCGGGCGTGATCGCCGCTCCGGACAGTCGCAGTCGTCCCACCGAGCGGGTGGGGTCCACGCCGTCGGCGAGCTCGACCTCTCCGGCCGCGGGCGGGAGCCTGAACCACACGGGCGCGCCGTCGGCGGTGGCGCGCACGATCACCTCGTCGGCGCCGGGCAACCCGAGCACCGGCTCGGAGACACCGGTGACCGTCCATCCCCGCCCCGACGTGATCGCGACGAGACCGGGGGTGGTGACGGCGGCACCGGTCGCTCCGTCGGCGAACCGCCGCAGCAACTCCGCCGCGGTGCCCTCGGCCGGGAGGGTGGCGGTCAGCGCGCCGGCCACGACGGTGGGCACCCATGGCCCGGGTACCAGGGCGCGGCCGAGCTGCTCGGCCACGACCGCGAGTTCCGGCAGTCCCGCCCCACCGCCGCCGTGCTCCTCGGGCAGGTGCAGGGCGTGCAGGCCCTGCGCGATGCACGCATCCCAGATCTCGGGCCGCTTGCCCGCCGCCAGGTCGGCGAACGCGGCGCGGGTGCGTTCGATCGGGGCATGGCGACGGGCGAGGCCCGCGACGGAGTCGGCAAGGTCGCGATGGTCGGCGTCGAGTGCAATGGCCATGACTTACATCCGTTCCAGAATCATGCACGTGGTGGCAGCCGACGCGCAGATGGCGATCATCGCGACCTGCCGGTCCCGGCGTTCGAGTTCGTCGATCGCGGTGGCCAGCAGCCGGATTCCGGTGGCGCCGGCCGGGTGACCGAGGGCGATGGCACCGCCGCCGACGTTGAGCACGTCCGGGTCGACCTTGTGCACCTGGGCGAACGACATCGGCACGGCCGCGAAGGCTTCGTTGACCTCGAACAGGTCCACGTCGGCGACCGTCATCCCGGTGCGGTCGAACAGCACCTGCGCCGCGGCCACCGGGCCGTCGAGCATGAACTCGGTGTCGCCGCCGATGACGCACTGCGCGAGCAGCCGGGCCCGCGGCGCCGCACCGAGTTCACGTGCCCTGTCCTCGGACATCAGGACCGCGGCGCTCGCCCCGTCGGACACCTGCGACGAGGTGCCGGCGGTATGGAGACCGCCCTCGATCGTGGCACGCAACCGCGCGAGCGCCTCCATGCCGGTCTCGCGCAGTCCCTGGTCCCGGGTGACCGTAGTGTCGCCGTCGTCGCTCGGGACGGCGACGGGGATGATCTGCCGGTCGAACCACCCGGCGTCCCAGGCGTCGCGCGCCCGCTGCTGCGACCGCAGGCCGAACGCGTCGAGGTCCTCGCGGGAGAAGCCGCGGTGCCGGGCGATGCGATCGGCCGCCGTGTACTGGTCGGGGGTGTCCACCGACCACGACGCCGGCCGCGGGGTGCCGGCGCCGGTGCCGACCTTGTAGGTGAGCGGGACCCGCGACATCAGTTCGACGCCGCACGCCAGGCCGACCTCGAGGGTGCCGAGCGCGATCTGCCCGGCGACGAGATGCACCGCCTGCAGCGCGGTGCCGCACTGGGCGTCGATGGTGGTGGTCCCGGTGTGGGACGGCAGACCGGCGTGCATCCACGCGGTGCGGGTGATGTTGCCGAACTGCTCCCCGATCGGGGTGACACACCCGCCGACGGCCTGCTCGACGAGGGTGGCATCGAGGTCGAGCCGGTCGAGCACGCCGCGTTGCGCGAGACCGAGCAACTCGGCGGCGTGCAGACCGGAGATCCAGCCGTCGCGCTTGCCGAAGGGGGTGCGTGCGGCGTCGACGATCACGGGCTTCATGCGGGCACCTGCACCCGGGTCCACTGCCGATTGTCGAGCCCGCGGACCTCGCGCCCGAATTCGTCGACGAGGCCGAGGCTGTCGCAGATGCGGCCGGGGAAACGAGACGGCACGGCGGTCACCTCCACTTCGCGGCGAAGGCGTGGACCGCGTCGGTCACGCGGGTGACCTCCTCGTCGGACAGCCCGTGGCTCATGCCGAGCGTCATGCCGCGCTCGAACACCGCATCGGCCTCGGGCAGGCCTTCGTCCGGCACGCGGTGCTCGACGCCCGCCATCATCGGGTGGCGGGTGATGTTGCCGCTCCACACGGTTCGCGTGTCGATGCCCTGCGCGTCGACGAATTCCTGCAGGTCGCTACGGGAGAACGGGGCGTCGGCGGTGACCGTGACGGGATAGCACAACCAGGCGGTGTCGAGTTCGTCGGTCTCCACCGGCGTGCTGAAGAACTCGGGGTAGGCGCCGTACGCGGCGGTGAACTCCGCGAAGGTCTTGCGGCGCCGCTCGTAGTTCTGCGCGAGCTTGTTCAGCTGCACGACACCGTAGGCGGCGCCGAGTTCGGACGGCTCGAAGTTCCACGGCAGCAGGTCGAAGATGAAGTCGTTGTCGTAGTCGACCCCGTCCAGATCCTCCCGGAAGACGCGTCCACGTCCGTTGCCGAACAGGTTCGGCTCGGATCGACGTCCCCACCGGCGCAGCAGGAGTGCGCGATCGCGGGTCTGCTCGTCGTCCATCATGACCATGCCGCCGGTGCCGGCACACGTGATGATGTGGGCCATGGAGAAGCTGGTGACGGTCAGGTCGGCGCGCGCGCCGGTGGGCGTGCCGCGCAGCCGGGCGCCGAGGGTGTCGCAGGTGTCCTCGATCACCTTCAGGTCGTGCCGGTCGGCGACGGCCCGGATCGCGTCCCAGTCCGGGCAGTTGCCGGCGAGGTTCGGGATGAGCACGGCGCGGGTCCGGTCGGTGACCATCGCCTCGATCCTGGTGACGTCGACGTTGAACGTGTTCGGTTCGACGTCGACGAAGACCGGTATCAGGCCGGCGCGCACGAGGGGCGCGACGTCGGTGGAGAAGGTCAGCGGCGAGGTGATGACTTCGCTGCCCTTCGGCAGGTCGAGCAGCTCGACCGCGAGGTACAGGCCGGAGGATCCGGAGTTGCACATCACGCCGTACTGTTTCCCGGACAGCTCGGGGATGCGGCGTTCGAGCTCGAGGACGTTCTTGCCGATGCGCAGCCCCTGATGGCCGCTGCGCAGGACGTCGACCACCGCTCGGATTTCGTCCTCGCCGTGGGTGGCGCGGGCATAGGTGATGCGTTCGGTCATGTCGGGACTTCCTCTGGATGGGTGGTCGGTCAGTTGTCGGTGGAGAGCACGAGTGCGCTGTGCGGCACCGGGGAGCCGCCCGTGACCAGAACGTTCGCCACGTCCTTGCCGGGCTGGTTCACCGACGTGCCGCGGATCAGCCGCACGCCCTCGGCGATTCCGTTGACGCCGTGGATGTATCCCTCGCCGAGTTGTCCGCCGTGGGTGTTGACGGGCAGACGGCCGTCGAGTTCGAGGTTGCCGTCCGCGATGAAGTCCTTGGCCTCGCCGCGGGCGCAGAACCCGTACTCCTCGAGTTGCAGCAGCACCATCGGGGTGAACGCGTCGTAGAGGATTGCGGCGTCGATGTCGTCCGGATCGATGCCGGCCTGATCCCACAGCTGCCGTGCCACCAGCTCGACCTCGGGCATCTCGTCGATGTCCTCGCGGTAGTAGCTGCTCATGGAGATCTGCTGGGGCCCGACGCCTTGCGCGGCGGCGGAGACGACGGCCGGCGGGTGCGGCAGGTCGCGGGCCCGCTCGGTGCTGACGATCACCAGGGCCTGTCCGCCGTCGCTCTCCTGGCAGCAGTCGAGCAGCCGCAGCGGGTCGGCGATCATCCGGGAGTTCTGGTGCTCGTCGAGGGTGATGGGCCGCTCGTAGAACCATGCCTTGGGGTTGTTTGCGGCATGCTTGCGCGACAGCACGGAGATGCGGCCGAAGTCGGCGCTGGTCGCGCCGTACTTGTGCATGTAGCGCCGGGCGAGGAACGCCTCCTGCTGGGCGGGGGTGAGCAGCCCGTAGGGATTGATCCAGTTGCGGTATTCCTGATCGGTGTTGGCCGTGTAGGCGAACGGCGGCGGGCCGGCGCCGAACCGGGTGCCGGAACGTTCGTTGAAGGCCCGGTAGACGACCACGACGTCGGCGACACCGCTCGCGACGGCGAGTGCCGCCTGCTGCACGGGTGCGCATGCGCCGCCGCCGCCGTGCGGGATGCGGCTGAAGAACGTCAGTTCGGGGATGCCGAGTGCGCGGGCGACCGCGATCTCGGGGTTGGTCTCCATCGTGAACAGCGCGAAGCCGTCCACCTCCTCGACGCCGATCTGTGCGTCCTCGAGCGCGGCGAGCACACTCTCGCAGGCCAGCTGCCATTCGCTGCGCCCGGAGTTCTTGGAGAATTCGGTGGCGCCGATGCCGGCGATCGCCGCCTTGCGGGCGAAGCCCCCGCCGGGAATTATCCTGCCGCTCATCGTGTCTGTCCTTCGTACGGTGCGACGGTGACCTCGGCGGTCACGTGCGTTCCTCGGGCGTTACGGCCGAGCACCTCGACGGTGACGGCGCCTGGGTCGACGCGGGTCACCGTCCCGGTCAGGCGCATGGTGTCGCCGGGAAAGTTGGGGACGCCCAGCCGCAGTGCGACGCGGCGGATGCGGGCGGTCGGCCCGGCCCAGTCGGTGATGTAGCGGTCGACGAATCCGTTCGTCGAGTTGATGCTCATGAAGATGTCGGGCGTGCCGCGCTTTCCGGCTGCGCCCGGATCGTGGTGCACGTCCTCGAAATCCTGGGAGGCGAGGGCGGTGGCGACGATGGTGCTGCGATCGAGGGGCAGGTCCAGTGCCGGCAGTTCGGTGCCGACGGACACGGTCGGCAGGCTCATGCGGCACCTCCGCCCGGTAGACGCAGCTGCGGCAGGATTTCGCCGTGCGCGTGCTCGGCGAAGCCGACCTCGAGCTCCATGCCGATCTGCAGCCGGTCGTGCTCGACCCCGGCGATGTCGGCGACGATCCGGATGCCCTCCTCGAGGTCGATCAGCCCGACCGCGAGGGGATAGTCGAAGGACGGGTCCTTCGGGTGGTGGATCACGGTCCAGCTGTGCAGGGTGCCGCGGCGCGACGACTCGACAGTGTCCCATTTGAAGGAGCGGCACTTCGGGCACGCCGGTCCCGGCGGATGCCGGAGCGCGCCGCAGTCGCTGCAGCGCTGGATCTCGAGCCGGCCCTCGCGGGCGGCTGCGAACCAGAACTCGTTGTCCTGGGTGACGGTCAGCCTGGGAACGGCCGTCATCACGCCTCCTCGGTGGTGTTCGGGTTGAAGCGGAGCAATCGGAACCGCTCCTCGACGAGCAGTTCGCCGCGCTGGTTCTCGTAGCGTTTGTGCAGGGTGACGAAGCAGCCGCGGCCCAGGCCGGTGCGCTTGACCGGGGAGATGGACTCGATGGTGAAGTGCGCGGTGACGTGGTCGCCCGGGACGAGTTCGCGGTGGTAGTCCTGCTCGGCGTTGGTGGCGACGACGGAGGTGAAACCGTGCCGGTCCAGCAGTGTCATCAGCGCGGAGTAGGCGAAGTCCTCGGTCCGTCCTTCGGCGCGCAGCCGCTGCACCTCGCGCCAGCGGCGGTAGCCGGCCATCACCCACGTCGAGATCATCGCGGGCGGGCACACCACGTCCGGTCGTCCGGTCGCGCGGGCCGCGTCCCGGTCGACGTAGACGGGGTTGTAGTCGTCGTGGGCCTCGACCCAGTTCCGGATCATCGCCTCGTCGACGGCGTACCGGGCCACCCGGGCGGGCTCGGCCACCTTCCCGACGTACTGTTCGAACTCGCGTTCCAACTCCTGTTCCAGCGTCGGCATGTCCGCACCACCTTTCTTGAGCAAGCGCTTGGTGCAGTACGGTAGGCGCGGGCGCCCCGCCAGGACTGCCCACTCCCACTCAGTTGGAACAGAGGGCGGAAAACTCGCGCCGAACCGGCGAATCGGAAGGTGAGGTGACCATGACGTCGGACCGACGCGACGAGATCATGCGGCTCGCGGCCGAACTCTTCGCGACCAAGGGGATCGGGCCGACGACGGTCCGCGACATCGGCGAACGCGCCGGAGTGTTCTCCGGCAGCCTGTACCACTTCTTCAGATCCAAGAATGCACTCGTCGCCGAGATCCTCAGCGGCTTCATGGCCGACATCGACCAGCGCTTCCGGCGCGTCGTGGAGACCTCGACGAGTCCCCGCGAGACTGTGCGCGGCCTGATCCACCAGACCCTCGTCGTGATCGAGGAGCATCCCCATCCGACGGCGATCTACCAGCAGAACCGGCAGTACCTGCGCGACAACGGCCTGCTCGACGTCGTCGACGCACCGTCGCGCACGGTGCGCGACTACTGGCTGACCACGATCGCCACCGGCGTCGCCGACGGCAGCTTCCGCTCCGACATCCCCGCCGAGGTCTTCTACCGCACGGTGCGGGACGCGCTGTGGGCGAGCATGCACTGGCCGGGACGGGACGGATACACCACCGACGAGTTCACCGACGTGCTCGTTGCGCTGTTCTTCGGCGGTTTCGCCGAGGAGTGACCGGACTCGTCACCGGACCGAACGGCGCTCAGCGCACTCGACACGGCCGCGGTCAGCGCGCTCCGCCGGGTTCGTCTCCACGCTCGGGGGAGAGACCGAGTTCTTCGAGTACCTCTCGGGTGTGCTGCCCGTGGCGCGGCGCCGGGCGCGCCTCGGTGTACGTCCCGTCCCAGCGCAACGGGGAGCGCGCCGTCGGCACCGGGCCGACGCCGGGCTGCTCGACGCGTTCGATCACCGCGTACTCGCGGGCGGCCACCTCGTCCATGGTCCGGTACGGCGCCCACAGCACCCGGCTGCCGGACAGTTCCTTCTCGATCTCGGCGAGCGTGCGCGCCGCGAACCACGGACGCAGGATCGCCGTGATCTCGTCGCGCGCGGCGTAGCGGTCACCCTCGTCGGCGAACCGCAGCCCGCGGTGCCGTTCGAGCGCCGCGAAGACCTCGGCGGTGCCGGTGACCTCGACGAGCGATCGCCACTGTGCGGGGGTGAGGCCGACAACCATGACGGCGCGGCCGTCCGCCGTGGCGAAGTCGGACCCGTAGCTGCCGTAGAGCGCGTTGCCCTGCCGATCGCGGGCCGAGCCGCGTTCCTCGGCCTCGGCCAGCCAGCCCATGCTCGCGACCGCGGACACCGCGACGTCCTCGAGCGCGAGCTCGAGGTACGCGCCCTCCCCCGTGCGGTCCCGCCTGCGCAGCGCGGCGACGATGCCGAGGGCCGCCTGCACCCCGGTGATCAGGTCCCAGGCCGGGAGCACGTGGTTCACCGGGGCCGCAGCATCGACGGGCCCGGTCATGAGAGGCAGCCCGACAGCGGCGTTGACCGTGTAGTCCACGGCGGGGGTGCCGTCGGCGTTGCCGGCGATGTGCAGGTGGATCAGGTCGGGTCGTCGCGCGGCGAGCACCTCGTGGGCGAGCCACGGTGCGTGGGCCGCGTTCTCGAGCACCACCCCGGACCGGGCGATCAGCTCGGTGACGACGGCACGACCGTCCGCACTGCGCAGGTCCACCGCGACGGACCGCTTCGCCTGGTTCAACCCCGTCCAGTACAGGCTCGCCCCCGACTCCGCGAGGGGCCACCGCCCGCCGTCGACCGCGCCGGCGACCGGATCGACACGGACCACGTCGGCACCGAGCTCGGCGAGGATGCGCCCGGCGGTCGGACCGGCGACGAAGCTCGACAGGTCGACGACGCGGATCCCCTCGAGCGGCCGGGTCGTCATGCGGCCCTTTCGAAGATCGCCGTCAGCCCCTGCCCGCCACCGATGCACATCGTCTCGAGGCCGTAGCGCGCCCCGCGACGATCCAGTTCGCGCAGCAACGTGGCGAGGATGCGCACGCCGGTCGCCCCGACCGGGTGGCCGAGCGAGATTCCCGAACCGTTGACGTTTGTCCGCTCGAAATCGGTTGTCCCGAAGTTCCATTCACGGGTCACCGCGAGTGCCTGCGCCGCGAACGCCTCGTTGAGTTCGATCAGGTCGATGTCGGCGAGCGTCAGGCCGGCGCGCTTCAGGGCCTTCTCGGTGGACGGCACCGGGCCGATGCCCATCTCCGCCGGCGCGACGCCGGCCACCGCCCAGGTCACCAACCGGCCCAGGGGACGCAGGCCCAGGCGGTCCGCCTGCGCGCGGGTGGTGACGAGACAGGCTGCGGCACCGTCGTTCTGACCGCTGGCGTTGCCCGCGGTCACCGTCGCCTCCGGATCCTGCGCCGCCATGATCGGCCGCAGTTTCGCGAGGGTGTCGACGGAGGCGTCCGCGCGCGGATGCTCGTCCCGGTCCACGATGCGGTCGTCGCCCTTGCGCTGGGGCACCGCCACCGGCACGATCTCCTGCGCGAACACCCCGGATTCGATGGCGGCCACCGCGCGCCGGTGCGATTCGACGGCCAGCTCGTCCTGTTCGCGTCGGCCGATGCCGTACTTGCGGCGCAGGTTCTCGGCGGTCTCGAGCATCCCGCCGGGGACGGGATGGTGACGGCCGCCGGCGGTGACCCGGCCGCGGGCGAGGCGGTCGTGCAGGGCGGCCGGAGCCCCCTTGGCACCCCACCGCATCGATTCGGTGTAGTACTCGGCGCGGCTCATGGATTCGACGCCACCGGCGATCACGACGTCGGCGACGCCGGTCTGCACGCGCATCGCCGCGTCGAGCACGGCCTGCAGCCCGGACCCACACCGGCGGTCGAGCTGCAGGCCCGGCACCGTCACCGGCAGGCCCGCGTCGAGCGCGGCGACGCGGCCGATCGCGGGGGCCTCGCCGTTGGGATAGCACTGGCCGAAGATCACGTCGTCCACCGACCCCGGGTCGATGCCCGTGCGCGCCAGCAGTTCCGAGATCACCCCGGCGGCGAGGTCGGTGGCGGGGACGTCGACGAACGCCCCGCCGTACCGGCCCACCGGTGTGCGCAGCGGTTCGCAGATCACCACATCGGTTGCGGTCACATCAGTTGCGGTCACGTCGGAAGTCCCTTTCGCGGTCGGTCCATTGCTGCGCCCACTCACGCAGTTCCACGGCGCGGATCTTGGTGCCGTTGCCGCCCACCGTCGTGGGCATCGTCTCGATCACGTGGATCGTCGCCGGCACCTTGAACGCGGCCAGCGTCTCGGCGCACCACGCCTTCAGCGATGCCGCATCGAACTCGACGGCGTCCTCGACGGGGACGACGAACCCCACCGCCCGGGTGTAGCCGCCCTCGCCGGTGATGCCGACGACCTTCGCGGTCCGCACCCCGGGGTGTTCGGCGAGACGGTGCTCGATCTCGGCCGGGTCCACGAGAAACCCCCGCAGCCGCAGCACGTCTCCCATCCGGCACACGTAGGTGTAGCCGCCGTCTCCGGTCGCGACGGCGAGGTCGCCGCTGCGGAACCAGCCGTCGGCGGTGAATGCGCGGCGGGCGGCATCGGGGTTGCCGAGGTAGGCGTCGACGACGTTGGGGCCGCGGACCTGCAGCTCGCCCTGTTCCCCGTCCGGGAGGACACGGTCGTCGAGCGGGTCGGCGATGCGGACGTCGACCGACGGGTCGACCGGGCGGCCGCCGCCGTTCCAGCGCACCGACTCCGGGTCGCCGGCCGACCACAGCAACGCCAGCGCGAACACCTCGGACGACCCGAACACGCCCGAGGTGTGGGCGCCGAACTCGTCGCGCGCCCAGCGGGCGATCTCGTGCGAGCGGCCGAGGAAGTCGGCGATGCCGAGCCACTTCAGCGCCGACAGGTCGGCGCGCATCTCGGCGTGCCACGTGTCGTGGAGCCGGCCGAACAGGTCGTCGCCCCCGACGACGTGCGTGACGTACAGCTGTTCCATGCGGCGCAGGGTCGCCGCGGCATCGAAGACCGGCTCCATCAGCAGCGCGGCACCGCCGGCGAGCGCGGCCATGGCGGTGCTGTAGCCGAACACCCCGGAGACCGGCAGCACGCACAGCGCGACGTCGCCGGGCTCGACCCGCATGATCGCGGCGTCGGCGCGAGCGTGCCGCACGATCGCCGAGTCGCGGTGGGCGGCGAGCTTGGGGGTTCCGGTGGAGCCGGACGTGGTGAACGCGACGGCCAGCGGGTCCGCCGGATCGTCCTCCGCGCCGGCGGGCGTGAGCGTCGCGGTGTCGGGCGTGTCCGGGGCGCGCACGCCGCGGGTGTCGCCGCCGCCCGCGCACCAGGACCCGGCGCCGAGGTCGAAGGGGGCCGGATCGGCGGATCCCCCGCCGGGTCCGGCGACGACCGCGACCGCGGGAGCCGGCACCGCGGCGACCTCCGAGGCGGCACGGAGCGTGCCGAACAGGTCCAGGCCGTGGAAGCCGGCCGCGACGGCGACGACCGCCGGCCGCGCCGCGGTGAGGATGTGGGCCACCTCGGCGGTGTTGTAGCGGGTGTTCACGCCGATCACGTGGGCGCCGAGCGCCGCGGCCGCGAACTGCCACACGAGGGCGTCGGACCAGTTGGGCAACAGCACCGCGATGCACCGGCCGCGCCGGACGCCGACGGCCGCGAGTTCGGCCCGCACCACCTGCACGCGGCGCCGCAGCTCCGCCCTGCTGCAGATCAGCAGCCGCCCGTCGGCGACGTCGTAGGTGGCGACGGCACCGGGATCGGTGGCGACGAGGTCGTCGAGGAACGCGGCCAGTCCGGAGGTGGTGGTCGCGGTCACGACAGCACCTCCGCGGTGGCGCCCCGCAGGTCGGTCAGCCACGAGTCGGCGAGGACGGCGAAGCCCTCCACCTCCTCCATGGGGTAGTGGCCGACGCCGTCGAGCCGGGTGAACCGCGCCCGTCCCGGCGAGATGTCGTTGATCCGGACGGCGAGGTCCGCGACGGCGTCCGGGTCGAGCCACGGATCGTCGGCCCCGACGACGAGGTGGAGCGGGCAGGTCAGCAGCGGCAGCCGGTCGCGCACGTCGTGGGTGCCCCAGCCGATGAGGTCGGACGACGAGATCTCCGGGTCCTCCCGCTTGTGCATGAGGGCGATCCGGTGCGCCGTCGCGGCGGGTACCGAACGCCCGACGGAGGCGAGGGTGCCCAGATAGGTGCGTTCGGCGCGCGACGGCCCGGCGACGTCCTCGAGTTCGCGGCGCAGACCCGAGACGTTGACGCGGCCGGGGCCGGCCTCGGCCTCCATCGCGACGGCGCCGGCGAGCGGCCGGTCCGGTCGGGTGGCGAGTTCGAGGGTCAGCTTGCCGCCGATCGAGCAGCCGAGCACGTACGGCCGGTGCACGTCGAGCGCGTCGAGCAGGGCGGTGAGCCAGTCGCCGTACGTGGTGAGGCTGGTGACCGGTCCGTCCGGGGCGGGCTCGGATCGGCCGTGTCCCGGCAGGTCGGGCACGAGCACGCGGTAGCCGCGGGCCGCGAGGTCGTGGGCGACGTGCCGCCACTGCACCCCGCTCTGCCCGGCGGTGTGGATGCACAGCACGGTGGGAAGCGCGTCGGGGGCGTGTTCGCCGGCGGGGGTGACGATCTCGACGAATCCGAGGGCTCCGTCGATGTCCAGGTAACGGGCCTCGATCATGAGCGGGCCTTTCTCGCGACGGCACGGGCGTGGCCGATGATCAGGTTCAGCGGTTTGGTGAGCCGGAGATACTCGTATCCGTCTCCGGTGGAGGAGAATTCGCCGCCGATTGCGCGGCGCATGAAGTCGTCGTGCGCACCGAGGATCAGGTCGACCCAGGTGTGGTCGGGTGCGACGAACGTGAAGGTGGCCCCGTGCGGGGTGCGCCGCGTGACGTCGACGATGCGGCCGCGGTAGATCCGCAGGTGCAGTTCCCGGTCGCCGCAGCGCAGGCCGACGGTGCCGTCCCAGGTGGCCAGGGCGGACCCGAAGGCGGGGTCGGCCTCGAGGTGGTCACGGAGCAGCTCACCCCAGGCCGGAGTGCAGAAGTCCAGTGCCGGAACGGGTTCGGATGGCGTGGCGAGCCGCCAGGTCTCGGTGCCCTCCTCCCGCACGGCGCCGGCGGCATCGAGCACGCGGACGAACCGCTCGGCGGTGGTGCCCTCGACGCGGGTGACGACGGCCTCCGACCGGATCCGGTCCACCGCCGTGACCGGCGTGATCGCCGTCCAGCGCAGTCCCGTGCGGTGCGCGGCGGGCACGGGCGGGGTGAGCAGCTCGGCGGCGACGGTCCCGAGCGCGAACGTCCCTGTCGGGAGGACGATTCCGGACTCTGCGAGCAGGTCGGCGGCCATCCGGCCGGAACCGGCGGTGCGATCGCCGACGCGGAGGGTGTTCAGTGTGGTGCTCATGCGGTTTCCGGCCTTCCGAGCAGCTCGTCGGAGATGATGCGCATCTGGATCTCGCTGGTGCCTTCGAAGATCTTCGTCAGGCGGGCGTCGCGCCAGTGCCGTTCGACCTGGAAGTCCGTGGTGTAGCCGGCACCGCCGTGGATCTGCACGGCCTCGCTGGTCACCTGCTCGGCCATCTCGGTGGCGACGAGCTTGCACATCGACGCCTCGAGCGAGCAGCGCCGCCCGGTGTCGATGTCGGTGGCCACGGAGTACATCAGCTGGCGGGCCGCCTCGATGTCGGCCGCCATCTTCGCGATCTTGAACCGCAGGTGCTGGAAGTCCCCGATGGGACGGCCGAATTGGCGCCGGGTGTGTACGTAGGCGATCGAGTCCTCGAGGGCCGCACGGGCGAGGCCGATCGCGCGGGCCGCGGTGTGGGCCCGGCCGACCTCGAGCCCGGAGACGGCGAGATAGAAACCCTTGCCCTCCTCGCCGAGCATCTTGCCGGCGGGGATGCGGAAGTTGTCGAACGACAGCTCCCAGGTGTGCCAGCCGAAGTAGCCGATCTTGCGGACCTTGGTGCCCGAGATTCCCTCCGGGAACACGCCGCGCTGCTTCTCGACGAGGAACGCGCTGATCCCGCGGTGCGGCTTGGCCGGATCCTTGTGCGGATCGGTGCGGGCGAACAGCACCAGGTAGTCGGCCTCGTCGGCGTAGGTGCACCACATCTTGGTGCCGTTGACGACCCATTCGTCCCCGTCGCGGGTCGCCCGGCAGGAGATGTTGGCGACGTCGGAGCCGGCCTCCGCCTCGGACAGGGCGTACGCGCCGAGGTATTCGCCGCGAGCCACCTTCGGCAGCAGGGCGGCCTCCTGCTCGGGAGTGAAGCCACCGCCCATGCCGTTGCCGCGGGCGAGGAGACCGGACACGCTCATCCAGGCCCGGGACAGCTCCTCGGCGACCAGGCAGTACTCGAACACGCCGAGACCGAGGCCGCCGTGCTCCTCGGGGATCATGATGCCGAAGAACCCGATCTCGGCCATCTCCTTCTTCAGCGAGTCGGGGATGGTGCCCTGGACGGGGTCGAGCTCGTTGGCGACGGGCAGCACCTTCGTCATGGCGAAGTCACGGGCGAGGTCGCGGATGGCGAGGCGCTCTTCGGTGAGGTACCGCGGGGTGTCGGTACGGGGCTGCGACGGCCGGTGGGTCATGGGGGACTCCCTCGGTGAACCAGAATCTGGTTATTAACGCTTGTTCACCAAGTACAGCACGCCCCCGCCCGGGCGTCAACGCCGGAGTTCAGGCGGGGCGGTATCCGAGCAGGTTGAGCGCGTACCGGCCGTAGTCGTCGGCCACCTCGGCCGCGCCGAGCGGCCCGTCCGGGCGGAACCACAGCGGGATACCGGCGCACATCGTGAGGACCGCGGTCACGGCCTGGTGCACGTGCGGAACATCGAAAATCCCTATCCGGGAACCCTGTTCGGCGATCTCGACGAACAGCTGCTCCTGCGCGTCCCGCGAACCGACCACCCGCTTGCGATCCACCTCGCCGAGATACCGGAGCTCGGTGTTCGCCACCAGGCACTCCCGCGGATTACGGGCGGTGAACAGCGCGTGCGCCACCACGGCGGCCCGCCAGCGCTCGGCGGGATCCGTACCCGCCTTGCGCAGCGCGTTGCGCGTGGCGGTGAATTGCTCGTCGCTGGCCGCCCGGAGGATCTCGACGAGCAACTCCGACTTGTTCTCGAAGTGGTTGTAGACGTTCGCAGCGCTGCAACCAGCACGATTGGCGATGGTGCGCATCGTCGCGCCGTGGAAACCGGCCGCGAAGAACTCGTCGAGCGCCGCGTCGAGGATCCGGTCCCGGACGCCCATCAGGGTCGTGCCCGATCGAGTGTTCATGAGATGGAGGGTAGAGGCCCAGGTCGGGACCAGCAAGAAGCCGGTCTTGACGGGGCGGTTGCCGCCCGTCTATGGTCCACCTCACATGAACATGCGTTAACCACGTCTTCGGAGGGCGCACCTGTGACCACCATCCCCGACATCACGCTCACCGAGCGCATCACCCGCCTCGAGGACCTCGAGGCGATCCGTTCGCTCGACGCCCGCTACTGCCGTCACCTCGACGACGGCGACTGGGACGCCCTGATGGACCTGTTCACCGACGACGGCGAGTTCGACGGCCTGTCCCATCCCCGCGGCAAGGCCGAGATGCGCGAGTTCTTCGCGGGCCTCGCCGCCGGAGGGCTGACCACGTTCTGGCACTTCATCACGAACATGGAGATCGACCTCGACGGCGACCGCGCCACCGTGCGGTCCTTCCTGTGGCAGCCCTGCGTGACCGACGGCGCCCCCGCCATCGCCGCCGGCCGCTACACCGACGAGGTGGTCAAGGTCGACGGTCGTTGGCGCTACCGGGTCAAGCAGGTCCGCTTCCACTTCTTCGGTCCGCTCGAGCAGGGCTGGGACGAGAACCTCTTCGCACTGGAGACGGCACGCCGGGCGGCGGTGCGGCCGTGACCGAGTTGCAGACCGGAACGCAACCGACCTGGAGCGCGATGCTCTCCCTGCCCGAGGTCGTCGAACTGCGCCGCCGCCGGCGCACCGTCACCAACTCCCTCGGCGCCCTCGCGATCACGCTCTTCGCGTCCTTCCTCGTCGGCTTCGCCTACTTCCCCGAATTCCTCGGTGACACCGAGCTCCTCGGAGTTCCCCTCTCGCTGTGGGTCGTGTTCTCCCAGTTCGCCGGGACGTGGGTCCTCGTCTACGCCTACTTCCGGCTCACCCGCATCTACATCCAGCCCGCCGCCGACGCCGCTGTCGCGGCCGTCCTCGAGAACCAGGAGCGTGCGGCATGACCGGCGACGCCGACTACCTCGCGATCGCGATCTGCGCGGCGGTGATCTCGCTGACCCTGTGGGTCACGTTCGCCGTGTCCCGGCGGGCCCGCAGCGCCGACGGATTCTTCGCCGCCGGCCGCTCGATCTCGAGCTGGCAGAACGGCTTCGCGATCGCCGGTGAATTCATCTCGGCCGGAAGCTTTCTCGGAACCACCGGCCTGATCTTCTACAAGGGCGTCGACGGCGCCGTCATCCTCTGCACCTCGGTGATCTCGTTCCTGCCCGTGTTGTTCCTGCTCGCCGAGAAGATGCGCAACGTGGGCAAGTACACCCTCGCCGACGTACTCGTGTTCCGCACCGAGGCACGCAGCGTGCGGGTCGTCGTGGCGTTGAGCACCATCGCCACCGGCACCTTCGTGTTGCTCGCGCAACTCGTTGCGGCCGGGGTGCTGCTCGAGTCGGTCTCCGGTATCCCGTTCTGGCTGTCCGTCATCGTCGCCGGCACCCTCATGGGCATCTACGTCTTCGTCGGCGGCATGCTCGCCACCACGTGGGTGCAGGTCATCAAGTCCACGATCCTGTCGGTCCTCGCGATCGTGGTCGGGCTGGGCATCCTCGCGCAGTTCGGGTTCAGCTTCCCGAAGGTCCTCGACACCGCGACCGAGCACGCGGTTGCGGGCGAGGCCGTCCTGTCCCCGGGCCTGATCTTCGGGCAGACCAGCGCGCTGAACCTCGTCTCGTACTCGCTGGCGTTCGCGCTCGGCACGGCGGGCATGGCGCACATCCTGATCCGCTTCTTCACCGTCCCCGAGGCGAGCACCGCCCGACGCTCGCTGGGCTGGACCGTCGCGCTGTGCAGCATGTTCTACCTGATCGTCATCGTGATGGGCTTCGGCGCCGCAGCCCTGCTGGGGGACGGCGGCGCCGATCGGGTCGGCGCCGGCGGCAATCTCGCGGCGCCCGTGCTCGTCACCGAACTCGGCGGGGGCGTGGGCACGATCGGCGGCTCGATCGCCCTCGCGATGGTCGCGGCGGTCGCGTTCGCGAGCATCGTCGCCGTTGTCGCCGGCGTGGTGATCTCCGCCGCGGGCACCTTCGCCCGCGACATCTGGCCGGCGCTGACCCGCAAGCCGCCGGTGGACGAACTCGACGTCACGGCGCGCACGCGCGAGGAGAACGCCCAGGCCCGTGTCGCCCGGTTCGGTGCGGTGGCGTTCAGCGCCGTCGCGATCGGGCTGACCATGCTGATCGGCGACGACACGAACATCACCTACTTCATGGGAATGGCGTTCATGGTGGCCGGCAGCGCCCACCTGCCGTCGCTGGTGCTCAGCCTGAACTGGCGGCGCTTCAACAGCACCGGTGCCGTGTGGGGAATCCTCACCGGCCTGGTCTCGACCATCGTCAGTCTCATGCTCACCGAGGCGCTGTGGCTCGGCAGCGGCCCGGCACCCCTGACGATCCAGCTTCCGGTGATCGTCACCATGCCGCTCGGCCTTGCCGCGTGCGTCGTCGGCTCACTCGTGGCCGAGAAGCGACGCGGACGCTCCGCGCACGAGGACGAGAAGTTCGCCGAGATGCTGGTGCGCGCGGAAACCGGGATCGGGGCCGAGGTCGCGACCGCCCACTGACGACGACGCAGGCGGGCACCCGCACTCGGCCAGGTCCGGGCGGGGTGCCCGTCGCGTCGCCGTCGTCAGGGCAGGTCGAACAGCGTCGGATGGTCCTGCTGCGCCTGTTCGGCGAGCACCGCGCCGTGTCTCTCGCACATCTCGCGTGCGATGTGTTCGGGGCACGCGAGTTCGCGACCGATCTGTTCCCAGTCCCACCCGGACGCGTGCAGTTCCCAGGCGACGCGGCCGTCTTCGTCCCAGAGTGCCGACATGGCCCGATACTGCTCCGTGTCGAGCGCACGGCCAACGACATTCGTGCGCGTGTCGCGGATCGGGCTGCCGTCCCGCGACCGAAAGTGCTTCCCGCGCTCGTACGGACGCGCGCGGGAAGCACCCCCGCGCGCGGACGTCTAGTCGAAGGTCATGCCGGCGTCGGTTCCCTGCTGCATGGTGGTGTTCGCCCCGTCGAGGGACTCGCGGATGATGTCGGCATGACCGCTGTGGTGGGCGGTCTCCCGGATGATGTGCAGCAGCACCTTTCGGGCGCTCCACCACTGTCGCTCCGGCGCCCACGGCGCGGTGGGCAGCGGCACCTGCAGGTCGAGGTCCGCGAGGCCGGCGACGAAGGCCTCCGTCTGCTCCGCGATCGCCTCGTACCGCTCGAGCAGGCCGGCGACGGTCTCGTCGTCGCGCATGTAGTACTGCTCCATCGCGGACTCCATGTCGAACTCGGCGGTGTCGTCGAGTGTGCGGATCGTGTCGATCCAGTGCTGCTCGGTGGTCGAGACGTGCTTGAGCAGCCCACCCAGGGTCAGGTCGCTGACGGTGCTGCGGGTGCGGGCCTGCTCGTCGTCGAGGTTGCGGAGGGTGATCAGAAACATCTTCCGCTGCTCGGCCAGCATGTCGAGGATGTCGGCCCGTTCTCCGGAGAGGGTCCGCTCGGTCATGTCGCTTCCGCCCTTCGTGATGTCGATTCTGCGGCTACGACTACGACGGTAGGGACGAATGCGGACAGTTTCGGTCCTCGATAGGTGACCGGAAATCAGGTGGCGAAGAAGACCGCACCGGTCACCGGCACGAGCGTCAGGAACAGGACCGACAGGACGAACAGCGTGATCGTCAGCTTCCTGTTCCATCCGCCGCGCGTTCCGCTCGCGGCGAGCACGAAGAGCACGAATCCGACGCAGATGGACACGATGCCCACGATCACGGGTGTCTCGATCATCTGTTCATCATCCATCTGTTCGTCATCGCGGAGGGCCGCGCACCGCGCCCACGGTGGGCGGCGTCGGGAACGGCGACGTCCCCGACGCCGCCCGTGCTCAGCCCGGGCAGTGGATGGTCACGTGGCCGCATTTGACGGACGCGCTCGCGGTGGCGGCGTTCGCGGCGCCTGCGGTGCCGAGGACGACGGTGAACAAGGTCGCGACGACCGCGACGGTGGTGCGGATCCGGGTCTTCATGGCAGCCTCCTGAGGGTGGTGAGAAACGGGGTTCGCCCATCGTCGGCCGCCATCCGGGTCCTCGACAGGCACCCTGTGGTGCCGATGCGGCCACCCCGGATCGCCTTCGGAGCGCAGGACCACCCCCGAGGCGGATCATGAAGCCATGACGACCGCCCCTTCCGCGACGACCGTTGCGACCATCGCCGAGGCCGCCGAGCGCACCGGTCTGACCACCCACACCCTCCGCTATTACGAGCGCGACGGCCTCATGCTGCGTGAAATCGGCCGCTCCTCCTCCGGCCACCGGCTCTATACCGAGGACGACCTCTCCTGGGTGGTGCTGCTGACCCGGCTGCGGGCGACGGGCATGCCGATCCGCGAGATCCGCGAGTACGCGGCCCTCTGCCGGGCCGGCGGCGGCAACGAACAGGACCGCCTCGCGCTGCTCCGCGCGCACCGGGCGCGGGTGCTCACCCAGCTCGACGAGGTGACCGAGCACCTCGCCGCGATCGACGGCAAGATCGAGATCTACCTCTCCCGGACGAGCGGCCGCGACGACGGACCGTGCGAGAGCGCTCGCGCTTGACTTCGAGCGCGCTCGAAGGTCTTGACTCGACGCCATGACCACGAACAACACCTCCCGGCCCCCACTCGGCACCCGCACGCTCGGCACCGCGTCGCCGCTGACGGTCTCGGCGATGGGACTCGGGTGCATGGGCATGTCCGAGTTCTACGGCACCGGGGACGAGGCCGAGGCCGTCGCCACCATCCGCCGGGCCCTCGAGCTCGGCGTGACGTTGCTCGACACCGCCGACATGTACGGGCCGTTCACCAACGAGAACCTCGTCGGCCGCGCCGTCGCGGATCGCCGCGACCGCGTCGTCCTCGCGACCAAGTTCGGCAACGAGCGTGCCGAGGACGGCACCCGCCTCGGCATCAACGGCCGGCCCGAATACGTCCACACGGCCTGCGACGCGTCGCTCCGCCGCCTCGGCGTCGACCACATCGATCTCTACTACCAGCACCGCGTGGACAAGACCGTGCCGATCGAGGACACCGTCGGCGCGATGGCCGAACTGGTGCAGGCGGGGAAGGTCCGCCATCTGGGTCTGTCGGAGGCGTCCGCGGAGACGATCCGCCGGGCCCACGCCGTCCACCCGATCACCGCGCTGCAGACCGAGTACTCGCTGTTCACCCGCGACATCGAGGACGAGATCCTGCCGGCCCTGCGTGACCTCGGCATCGGGCTCGTGCCGTACTCGCCGCTCGGGCGCGGCATCCTGACGGGCGCGATCACGGCGCCGTCCGATCTCGAGAGCTCGGATTCTCGCCGCACCGCGTATTTCCCGCGATTCCAGGGTGCGGCGCTGGAGGCGAACCTGGCGCTCGTGACCGCCGTCCGCCGCCTGGCCCGGTCCAAGAACTGCACCCCGGGTCAGCTGGCACTGGCGTGGGTCCTCGCCCAGGGCGACGACGTGGTCCCCATCCCGGGGACGAAGCGGGTGCGTTTCCTCGAGGAGAACGTCGCGGCCGCGGCCGTGTCGCTCACCGCGGACGAGCTGGGCGCGATCGAGTCGGCGGTACCCCGGGAGGCGGTCGTGGGGGAGCGCTACGGGGACATGTCCAGCATCGACGGGTGAGCGACGCGTCGCCCGCTGGGTACGGTCGGCGGGCGACGCCCAGGCCGCCCCTCCGTGCAAGCGGTTACATGCAGCTTGACAAAGCGATGTAACCGCTTGCACAGTGGGTGGACCCCACACCTGAGGAGAACCCATGGCGACGCTTCGCGAGGTCGCAGCGCGCGCCGGCGTCTCGACCGCCACGGTCTCACGCGTGTTCTCCCGCCCGGAGGCCGTCAGTCCCGACACGCGCGCGAAGGTGTTCACCGCCGCGGAGGCACTGTCCTTCACCCCCAACCCCACCGCCCGCTCGCTCGCCCTCGGCCGCACCCACAACCTGGGCTTCCTCGTCCCGGACATCCGCAACCCCGTGTTCGGCCCCGCCGTCGAGTCGGCACAGGACCGGGCCCGCGCGCGCGGCTACTCCCTCTTCGTCGCGGCGGGCGAGGGACGGTCCGCGGACGAGCTGGACCTCGTCCGCGCGATCGCCCGGCAGGTCGACGGACTGGTTCTGATCGCCCCGCGCATGTCCGACACCGACCTCGAGGACCTCGCACGGGTCACGCCCGTCGTGCTCGTCAACCACACTGCCGGCGATCTGCCCGCCGTGCTGCTGTCCTCCGACGACGGCATGGTCGAGGCCGTCGAGCATCTCGCCGACGCCGGGCACACCGCCGTCACCTACCTCGGCGGCCCCGAGTACTGGCTCGCCCAGCGCCGCCGCCGCGCCGCCTTCGTGGAGGCCTGCGCCGGCCGGGGCATCACCGGCACGGTGCTCGGCCCCCTCGAGCCCGACTTCGTCGTCGCGGGCCGGAAGGCGGCCGAGGAACTGGTCGGCACCGGGACGACGGCCGTCGTCGCGTACAACGACCAGGCCGCCGTCGGCCTCATGCAAGGCTTCGCCGAGCACGGACTGCGGGCGGGCCGCGACTACTCCGTCGTCGGGTTCGACGACTCGTGGCTCTGCGAGATGACCTCGCCGCCGCTGACCACCGTGCATCTCGCGTTCGACGAGGCCGGCGTGACTGCGATCGACCTGCTGTGCGACGTCCTCGACGGAAAGACCACACCCCGCGCTGCGCCCGTGGAACTCGGCACCCACCTCGTCGTGCGCTCGAGCACCGTGACCGCCGGCCTGCCCGTCGGCTGACAGACCCGGCCGGGAGATGCCCCCGGAACACGAAGAAAGCAAAGGAGATTCGTCCATGACCTCGGTGCTCGTCCTCAACGGCCCCAACCTCAACCTGCTCGGCACCCGCGAGCCCGGCGTGTACGGCGCGCAGACCCTCGAGGACGTGGAGACCCTGTGCCGCAACGTCGGCAAGGAACTGGGCGTCGACATCGACTTCCGGCAGTCCAACCACGAGGGCGTCCTCATCGACGCCCTCCACGACGCCGGCGCCGCGGTCGCCCGCGGGGAGTCCCTCGGGGTGGTGTTCAACGCGGGCGCCTACACGCACACCTCGGTGGCCCTGCACGATGCGATCAAGGGCGCCCACGTACCGCTCATCGAGTTGCACATCTCCAACGTCCATGCCCGCGAGGGGTTCCGCCACCACTCCTACATCTCCCCGGTCGCGTCCGGGATCATCGTGGGTCTCGGCGTCGCCGGCTACGAGTGGGCGCTGCGCGCGCTCGTGGCCCAGCGCACGGCGCAGGCGTAACCGGCGCCCCCACACCCCGAGACCGGTCCCCTCGCGCGCGACCCGCGGCGAGCCACCCCTGCCGATACCGGTGTGCGGGGCGAACCCGCCCTCGCGCACCGGTCCCCGATTCCGAGTCCGCCCGCACAGGCGGCACCGTGGAGGAGCCCGACCATGACCCACCCCCGTCCTGGGACCAAGCGCGCCAAGGCAATCGCCACCGTGTGCCTGTCCGGCACCCTCGAGGACAAGCTCGTCGCCGCCGCCCACGCCGGGTTCGACGGCATCGAACTGTTCGAACCCGACCTGATCGGCTCCCCGCTCACCCCCGCGGCGGTGCGCGAGCGCTGCGCCGAACTCGGGCTGAGCATCCCGCTGTATCAGCCCTTCCGCGACTTCGAGGCCGTCCCGGCCGAGATCCACGCCCGCAACATGCGCCGCGCGCGGCACAAGTTCGACGTGATGGAACAGCTCGGCACCGACCTCGTGCTGGTGTGCTCGTCGGTGTCGCCGCACACCGTCGACGATGTCGATCTCGCGGCCGCGCAGCTGCGGGAACTGGCGGATGCGGCAGCGCAGCGGGGCATGCGGATCGCCTTCGAGGCGCTGGCGTGGGGCCGCCACGTGAACACCTGGCAGCGCTCGTGGGAGATCGTGCGCCGGGCCGATCATCCGGCCCTCGGGCTGTGCCTCGACAGCTTCCACATCTTCTCCCGCACCAAGGACGTCGCCGGCATCGCGGACATCCCGGGCGAGAAGATCTTCTTCCTGCAACTCTCCGACGCACCGGAGATGGACATGAACGTCCTGCAGTGGAGCCGCCACTACCGGGTGTTCCCGGGCGAGGGCGAGTTCGATCTCGTCGGACTCGTCGGGCACGTCCTCGCGGCGGGTTACACCGGGCCGCTCTCGCTGGAGGTGTTCAACGATGTGTTCCGCCAGTCGGCGCCGGTGCCGACGGCGATCGACGCGATGCGCTCGCTGCTCGATCTGGAACTGCGGCTCGACGGTGACCCCAACCCGGTACAGGTGCGCGGGCACGCGTTCACGGAGATCGGAACTCCGCCCACCGCTGCGGAGCCGGTCCGTGCGGCCCTCGCCTCGCTCGGCTTCACCCACTCGGGGCAGCATCACAGCAAGCCGGTGGAGCTGTGGGAGCAGGGGGACGCGCGGGTGCTGGTGAACACCTCGAACCCGGCCCACAGCGCGGCCGAGGGCGCGGCCGTCACCGCTCTGGGGATCGAGGTCGCGGACGTCGGCGCCGTCTCCCGGCACGCCCACGAGCTGCTGGCACCGCAGCTGGCGCGGGTCGTCGGCCCGGGTGAGGCACCGTTGTCCGCAGTGGTCTCCCCGGACGGCACCGCCCTGTTCCTGTCGTCGCGGAGCGACGGCCCGGCGAACTGGCGCAACGACTTCCGCCCCACCGGCACGACGCCGACGACGGCGGTGGGCGTGCGGTGCACCGAGTACGTCGCGCTGACCCAGGCCTACGACCGATTCGACGAAGCCACGCTGTTCTACCGGTCGGTGCTGGGCCTGACCGACGCCGAGGCCGCCGAATACGCGGGACCGTTCGGCTTGGTGCGCAGCCGCGTCCTCGCCACGGACGGTTTCGAGGTCGGCCTGGTCGCACCCGTGCTCCGTCGCGGCGAATGGGCACCGGGCGTGCGGCACCCCCAGCACATCGCGTTCGGTGTCGACGATGCGGTGGAAGCCGCTCGCGCCCTGCATGATTCGGGAGCACCGGTGCTCGAGATCCCCCGCAACTACTACGACGATCTGGATGCGCGCCTGGCTCCGGATCCGGAAATGCTTGCCGCCCTTCGGGAATACAACGTGCTCTACGATCGGGACGAGGACGGCGGCGAGCTGTTCCAGGTGTTCACCAAGGTCGTCAGTGCCCGGGTGTTCTTCGAACTGGTGCAGCGGCGCGGCGGCTACCGGGGTCACGGCACGGTCAACGCCCCGATCCGCATGGCCGCGCACGCGGCCGCACGACGCTGACCCACTGCTACCGGGCGCCACCCACCGCGCTCGCCAGCGCCGCGAGGGTCTGGGCGCTCGTGTAGTGCGGCTGCCAGCCGAGCTGCGTCCGGGCCCTCGTCGTGTCCATCACGACGGACGTGCGGCCCGTGTGGATCCACTCGACCATCGAGGGCAGGAACGGCAGCCGCGCAACCACGGCCGACGCGGCCGTCGCGACCGACGCCGGGACCCGGATCGGCCGGGCGCCGAGCGCGGCCGCGACGTCCGACAGCGACACCACCCCGTCGCCGGCGATGTTGTACGCACCGGGCGGCCCTTCGGACGCCACGGCGGCGACGACGGCACTCGCGACGTCGTCGTGGTGCACGAGCTGGAGCGGATGACCGGGGTCGGGGAACACCGGGCGCGGCAGGGGCAGGGCGCCGGCGGCCTTCCGCACGGCGCCGGGCAGATGCCCGGCGACCTGCCGCCACGGCATGGCATCGGCCAGGGCGGTCGCGTGCGGCCCCGCGACGATGCAGGGCCGCAGCACGAACACCTCGAGGTCCGATCCGCGGGTGACCTCGTCGAGCACCCGCTCGAGTTGGGCCTTCTGTTCGGAGTAGTAGTGCTCGTGCGAGCCACGCGTGGGCACGTCCTCGGAGAGCGGGGTCGGATTGTCGGGGTGGTATCCGTACGCGGCGACGGACGAGGTGTACACGAGACGCCGCGGCCGGGCGGCGGCAACCGTCGCCTTGAAGACGTTGCGGGTCCCGGCGATGTTGATCCGGTGACTCTCGGCGCGCGAGCCCATGATGACGAAGGCCAGGTGCACGACGAGACGTCGGCCTCCGCGACCAGGGCGTCGACGGCGCCGCGGTCGAGGATGTCGCCCTGCCGGTACTCGGTCTTGGTCCAGCCCTGCCGGGCAGGATCGAACGGGCCTCGCGCCATGCCGAGGATCCGGTCGATGCGCGGGTCCTGTTCGAGGGCCGCGACCGCGGCCCTGCCGATCTCGCCGGTGGGACCGGTGACCGCAACCGTCGTTCCCATGGGATCCCCTTCGCTCGTGACGCCGTCCGTGCGATTCATACCGCGTTCCCGGGCCGGGCCGGGGGCAAACCACGGTCCGGCTCGTGCGGTTAGACTCACCGCCACTGCGGACGGGGGGCGAACGGTGGGCGACGGCGGGTTGACGCAGATCGGCGACGGGGTGTGGGCGGTTGTACGGACGCCGGGCGGCTGGGGAGAAGCGAACACCGGTCTCGTCGTCGATGCGGGCACGGCGTCGCTGGTCGTGGACACCGCGTGGGACACGCGGCTGGCGCGGCGGATCGCCGAGGCACAGCAGCCGCTGGTGTCGCGGGCACCGATCACCGAGGCCGTCAACACCCATTCCGACGGCGACCACTGGTGGGGCAACGACACGCTTCCGGCGACGGCTCGCATCACGACGAGTGCGGCCGCGCTGCGCGGCATGCGCGAGGATCTCCCTCCCGCCGCGGTGGCGGCGCTCGCGGCGGCCGGACGTCCGCTCGCCGCGCTGCCCGGGATGCTGGGCGCCGCGGCCGCCTACATGCGCCGGGTGCCGGGCGGCGCCCGCCTGCCGCTGCGATCGCCTCGGCTGCCCGACCACACCTTCGACACAATCCTGCGGCTCGATGTGGGGCAACGTCCGGTCCAGCTCGAGCGCCTCGGGCCGTGCCACACCGCCGGGGACCTCATCGCGCACGTGCCGGACGCCGGCATCGTGTTCGCCGGCGATCTGCTGTTCATCGGCTCGACCCCGATCCTGTGGCACGGGCCGCTGGAGAACTGGCTCGCCGCGATCGACCGGCTGCTGGCCCTGGACGCGGACCTCTACGTGCCCGGTCACGGGCCGCTGTGCGGACCCGCGGAGATCCGCGAGTTGCGCGCCTACTGGGTGTGGCTCGAGCAGGCCGGCCGGGAACAGTACGCGCGCGGCGCCGGGCCGCTCGAGGCGGCCCGGCAGCTGGTGCGGGATCCCGAATTCGTCCGGTGGGGCGACTGGATCCACCCGGAGCGGATCGTCCTGAGCCTGAGCACGCTGTTCTACGGGTGGGACGGGCATCCGCCGGCGGCGCCGACCGTCGTGCGACGGGCGCGGGCGTTCGCCGACGCCGAGACGCTGCTGCGCGAGTTGTCCGCGAAACGATGAAGGGCCCGCCGGTAGGGCGAGCCCTCCCCCGGGCCTATTCGAACTCGGAAGCAGCCGGTTCGCCGAGAGGTGCCGGTTTGGGAGCAGCCGGCACCCACCCCCTCAGGGGCTGGACGACACCGGCATAGAACGAGTCGGTGGAAGAGGTCACGCTGGTGATGAATCCGGCGGCAGTTCCCGACCGTCGGCCTCCCATAGGGAAGCCCTGCTGAAGGGTGAAGCTGACGATCCGGCCGTCCCTCCCCTCGGTGAGGATCTTGGAATCGGCACGGACGGCGTCGAGATGCTCGCAGGCTTCGTTTCCGCGCTCGGAGAAGACTGCTTCCACTTGGACATCACCCGGTGCGTCCTTCAGTTGCCTCAGCAACCAGGACAATCGACGTGCCGAAGTGCCTTCGTCAGGAGCATCGATGGTGGTCCGGCAGCGGACACGGTTGGTGCGGAGATCGGCCACTACCACGAGATCACCGGCTGTTTCCGGAATACGGAGAAGGGCCTCGAGAGTCCCCTCGGACGCCAGCTTTTCTGCGAAGTAGGCGTTTCGTGCACTCGGGTCGTTGTTGTATCGCCGAGGTAGAACGTGTTTGACCGTCACTCCCAATTCAGCGGTCAAACGAAGCGCAAGATGCCGCGCCAAGGACACCCACGTGTCCGCCACTGCTGCCGCCTTCTTGTCGCCCGCACGCAAAGTTCCTGACGCGACGGCATCTCGGACCCCAACCCAATGGCGTCCCATGTCGACGAACTCGGCCGCACCGGACCGGGGGTGGTCCAGGTAGCGAAGAAACTCACCGAGAATCCACGCCTGCAGCGCATCGTCGACACCGCCGTGGGACAGAAGCATGCGAGCTTCGTGCGCTACCTCCGACCAGGACAGATGCCGCAGGGCCACCTTGGCGAGTTTGCGGCGGTCGACCTCGATGGGAAGCTCTCCCGCACTGGCAGGAATGTCGTTCGAAAGACTCACGACGACGTCGTACTTGTTCTTCCGCGCGACATCGAGATAGTTCTCCAACTGTTCCCGTCTGAGCTTGCCGTTCCCCGTCTTGACCTCGAGCAACGCGGTCCAGAGTTTGGCGCCACGCGACACCTTCAGCACGGCGTCGGGAATCACCTTCGACTCGCCCTGGGCGTACTGCACTTCGCAATAACCCTCGAACGCACCTGCCGGCGCCCCGACTCGGGAACAGATGGCACGGGCGAAAGGACGTACCGCCTGCATAGCCGCAACAAGCGCGGACGTTGCCCTGCGTTCCTGCTCTTCGCCGCTACCCACTCCAGCTACGGAGAAGAGTCGCGCAGGTTGCCAGGCGTCGTGCTCTGCGAGCTTGAAATCGATCGGCTTCGCCTTTGTGACAACTCGCCTGGTGGTTCGTACGCCGCGCCGCTTCGCTGAAGGTGCGGCGGATGTGCCGGCGTGGTCCTCGATGACATCCGCGACCGGAGCGGTCGGTGCCTCCCCGGCATCGGTGTGAGCGGAGTCGCGCACTGAGACGGTGTCACCGGCGTCGTGCGACGGTCCCCCCGGTTCCTCGTCGATGTCGACGCCGAAATCCGTCGCGAGCGCGGACAGACCGGAATCCCATCCTTGCCCGACAGCACGGACCTTCCATTCGCCGTTGCGCCGATAGATCTCCCCGAAAACGAAGGCAGCTTCGCTGGTCGCATCTGCGGTCACGTACTCCGCCACCGGATGCCCTGCAGGGTCGACCACTCGCAGGGTGAGCTTGCCCAGGTCTCCGAATCTCCCGGTACCGAGGCTTCCCGCGAGCGCCACCGTGTGTACGTCGGCGGGCACGTCCGAGAGAACGACAGCGATCCGCGCCTGCGCTCCTTCTTCGGTTGTACTCGTGCCGAGGAACCGTACGGACCCGTCGGCGGACTCCGGCTGGTTGTAGAAGACGAAGTCCGCGTCCGAACGTACCTTTCGTTCGGAGCCGAGCAGCAGCGCCGAAGCGTCGACCTCGACCTCCGATTCGACCCACCCGACGACCACGTCGATCTGCGACAGGTCACTCGGCAGAGTGATGTTCTGTCCCTTGGACAGAATCGGAGATGTCACGGCAAACCCCCTGAGTAGTCGGCATCGTTCCACCCGAAGGGGTGAACCTCTGAAGGGATCGCTGTCGGCCCGATATTCGTTGCAGCCGAATGCCACCATCGGGCGCGATGGTGCTACTTGCGGCCCGGGGCCCAGTTCATGCCCCAACCGTAAGCACGATCGAGGTCGGACTGGCTGCCGTCGACGTACTCGACGAGCCGCGAGACGCTGATCTCGCGGCCGGTGTTCTGCAGCATCGCGATGGCACAGATGCGTGCGCCATTGTTCGGCGAGTCGAGGCGCACCTCGATCTGCGGTCCGGAGGGCGGAGTGAGGGTGACGACACCGTCCACGGCAGCCCAGTTCGGGGCGCCCTCGTAAATCATCGCGAAGATCAGGATCCGCCGGAATCGTTCGGGTTGGCCCAGGTCGATGCGCATGGTCTCACCGCCGGATACGGCGCCGGTCCGGTCGTCGCCGTCGAGTGCGATGAACGGGGGTTTCTCCAGCGCACCGAAGCTGTTCCCGAGGGCCTGGACGACGCCCTTGGAGCCGTCGGCAAGCTCGTAGAGGCAGGCGAGGTCGAGGTCGATGCCGCGGCCCGTCGCGCCACCCGTGAGCTTGGCGAGGAACCCCTGCTTCCGTGGGGTCGGGGATCCGCCCTGGGACCAGTTCAGGTTCACCTGGGTGATCCCTCGCTCCGCTCCGGACTTGGCGAGGCCGACCGTCGGAGCGGCCTTGGTGAGGCTGATCTTGCTCAGGCCGACTCCGCCCTGCTTGTCGCCGGGGTTCTTCGAGGGTCGGGTGTAATCGATTGCCATGGGTAAGACCTTTCCCTGGATACGAAGATGGGAACCCTCGATCGCTCGAACCGATCGAGGATTCCCATCGAAGTCGTGCGGTCAGGCGGCGACGGTCGCCTTCGCCTCCTGACGATTGCGGCGGATGCTGCTGGCGAACGCGGCACCGATGAGCGCGACCCCCACGAGACCCGTGACGATCTCGTTCACGTGATGGCCGATCGAGTACAGCAGGATGAACGCGAGCGCACCGATCGCCCAGTGCGCGCCGTGCTCGAGGTAGCGGTACTCCGAGAGGGTGCCCTTGCGGACGAGGAACACCGTGATCGAGCGGACGAACATCGCGCCGATGAAACCGAGGCCCAGGGCGATGATGATCGGGTCCGAGGTGATGGCGAACGCGCCGATCACGCCGTCGAAGGAGAACGACGCGTCGAGCACCTCGAGGTAGAGGAACAGGAAGAACCCGGCCTTGCCGGTGGCCTTGGCCAGCTGGGTGGGCCCGCCCGTCGGCTCTTCCTCTTCCTCGGGGATGTGGAACAGCTCGCCGAGCCCGTTGACGACGATGTAGGTGATCATGCCGAGCACGCCGGCGATCATCACGGTGGAGACCTTGTCCTCGGGAGCGAGGATCGTGGCGGTCAGCACCAGCAGCACCGAGGCGGTGACGACCTCGAGCTGGTCCAGCTTGCCGGCCCGCGCGAGCGGACGCTCGAGCCAGGCCAGCCACTTGATCTCGCGTTCCTCGAAGATGAAGTTCAGGAACAGCATCAGCAGGAACATGCCACCGAACCCGGCGATCTGCGGGTGGGCGTCGGTGATGATGGTCTCGTAGCTGGGGCTGCCGTCGGGGAAGTACGCGGCGTCGTTCGGCGGCGGGTTCAAGGCGAGGTCGAGTGCCTCGATCGGACCGAGGCCGGAGGCGATCCACACGATGAGCAGCGGGAAGATCAGCCGCATGCCGAACACGGCGATGAGGATGCCGATGGTGAGGAAGATCTTCTGCCAGAATTCGCTCATCCGCTGCAGCACGGTGGCGTTGATGACCGCGTTGTCGAACGAGAGCGAGACCTCGAGGATGCCGAGGATCGCGGCGAGGAACAGGGCCTGGGGTCCGCCGTAGAGGAAGGCGACCACCAGGGAGACGACGGTGACGGCAAACGATATGCCGAAGATGCGCAGAACCACGAAGCGTGGCCTTTCTGTCTGGATCGGGGCGGTGCAGGGTGGTTACTGCAGCAAATTATCGGTGAACCAAGGAAAGCGGCCCCCGGCGACGAAGCCGGGGGCCGGATCCGGAATCCGGATGCGACGTCAGACGTTGACGCCGTAGTCGCGGGCGATGCCCGCCAGGCCGGACGCGTAGCCCTGGCCGATGGCGCGGAACTTCCACTCCGCACCGTGCCGGTACAGCTCACCGAAGACCATGGCGGTCTCGGTGGAGGCGTCCTCCGACAGGTCGTAGCGGGCGAGCTCGTTGCCGTTGGCGCGGTCGACGACGCGGATGTACGCGTTGCGGACCTGTCCGAACGACTGGCTGCGGGAGTCGGCGTCGTAGATCGAGACCGGGAAGAAGATGCTCTCGATGTTGGCCGGCACGGCGCTCAGGTCGACGTTGACGACCTCGTCGTCGCCCTCGCCCTCGCCCGTGCGGTTGTCGCCGATGTGCTCGATCGAGCCGTCCGGGGACTTGAGGTTGTTGAAGAAGACGAAGTGCTGGTCCGAGACGACCTTCTTGTCGGCGCCGGTCGCGATCGCGCTGGCATCGAGGTCGAAGTCGGCACCGGTGGTGCTGCGGATGTCCCAGCCGAGGCCGACGGCCACGGCGGTGAGGTTCGGCGCTTCCTTGGTGAGGGAAACATTGCCGCCCTTGGTCAAGCTGACGCCCATGCGGGGTCCTTTCGATCTGTCGGTCCGGACGAGGTGCCCGGGCGGGCACGCCCGATTTGCGCGTGTCACTCCACCCTAATAGCTGTTCCGCGCCGACGCCCCATGCTCGGGGCGCGCGCACGGGGCCGAACCGCGCGGACCAGTACCATTCGGGGCGTGGCGAGCCGATGGACGCGCCGCCTCTTCGGCGGTGGGAGCACCGACGATCCGGTGGCCCGTGGCGCCTACGACGCGATGGTCGCCGCGTTCCTCGACATGGACCGCCGCCAGTCCGTCGCCGAGGCCGGCGTCACGGCCTCGCACGACTTCGCGCCGCAGCGCGGCCTGCGCCGCGAGTGGGAGCCCGTCCGCGAAGCCTGTTACCGCGCGGCCGAGACGTACCTGCACCTCGCCCGCACCGAACCGACCGATCCGCTCGCTCCCGCCCCGGCCTACGAACAGGCTCTGCAGCAGATCGGTCTCGCCACCCGCACCCTCGACCAGTTCTACGATCGCCACCGCGCACACCTCGAGCATTCGGTCGCGGTGGCACAGACCGTCCCGCAGCTCGCCCGGCAGGTCCGCACCGAGGCGCAGGCTGCGGCGGCGCTGGTGGACGCGCCCGAGCACGCCGCATACGCCGACTATCCGTCCGTGCGGGCCGCGGCGAACGTGCTCGACGCGGAGGTCCGCGCCCTGGATTCGGCGGTGGGAACCGGCGCCGTCCGAACGGCGGCGCGGCGGGCCGAGGAGGCGGCCACCGCCCTGCGTCGCGCCCTCGCGCAGGCGCCGGACAAGGCCGAGTCCGCCCGGAAAGCTGTGGCATCCGTCACCACCCGCCTGTCGGCGGTCCGCACCCGCGCCGAGAGCCTGGCGCCGGCGTTCTCGGCCCTGCTGCGGGAGTTCAACGCGGCCAGCTCCGCCGACCTGTCCGGCAACGAGCGCGCCGCCCGCGAGTTCCTCGACCGGGCCGACGCCGACGTGACCGCGGCGCGAACGGCTTCGGCCGGGAACCGGCCCGAGCAGGCGCTCGAGCTGACCGCGGCGGCCCGGGCATCGCTCACCCAGGCGGAACGCTACGTCGACGCCGTCACCGAGCGGCTGTCCGTCCTCCGCGCGGTCCGCCGTGATCCGGCCGCGAAGGTGGAGCAGGTACGGTTCCGTCTGCGCGACGCGCAACAACTCGCGGTGCAACGGGGGTTGACCGCAGAATGGGGATCGGTGCTCGACGCGCAGCTCGATCGGATCGACAGGGCAGTCGGTTCGCTCACCGGCGTACACCCCGACTACTGGGCGTACGTGCGGGAGCTCGACGCCGTTTCGCGCTTCATCGCCGGCGTGGTGCAACGACTGAGAGGACGAACGGAAGAGGCATGAGTGGGGGAACCTTCGCCGATATGCGCACGATGCACCATTTCCACCACATGGACCGCGCGACCCGGGACACGCTGTTCCTGCATCCGCCGCAGGCATTCTCCGATGCCGACGAGCGCGATCGGCTCGCCGTCGCGCTCGGGGCCACCCTGTACGTCCCGGCCACCCGCGCGGATCTGACCGCCACGATCGCCCGCCGAGCCCGCGAGGGTGTCGCCTCGATGGTGATCGACCTCGAGGACGCCGTCGCCGATCACGAGGTCGAGGACGGCCTGCGCAACGCGGTCGCCACCCTCGACGAGCTCGCCGGCACCGCGGCCGCGACGATGCTGCTGTTCGTCCGGGTGCGCACCCCCGACGGTGTCGACCGCATCGCCGACATCCTGGGGCCCGGCGTCACCGCGTTGACCGGATTCGTTCTGCCCAAGTTCACCGCGGCGTCGGGGCCGGCCTTCCTCGATGCGGTGGCGGCGGCGTCCGAGCGGCTCGGCAAGCACCTGTACGCGATGCCGGTGCTCGAGTCCGCCGAGCTGGTGCACCGGCAGACCCGCGACGGCGAGCTGCAGCAGATCGCGGCACTGCTCGCCGGGCACCGTGACCGGGTGCTGGCGGTACGGATCGGGGCCACCGACATGTGCGGCACGTTCGGCATCCGCCGCGACCGCGACCTGACCATCTACGACGTGCGCGTGGTCGTCGACGTCATTGCGGATGTCGTCAACTACCTCGGCCGCACCGACGGCACCGGATTCGTCATCACCGGTCCCGTCTGGGAGTACTTCGCCGATCACGAGCGCATGTTCCGCCCGATGCTGCGGGCCACGCCGTTCGCCGAGCACGACGCGGTGATGTTCCGCCAGCAGCTCGTCAGCCGGGATCTCGACGGGCTGCTCCGCGAGATCGCCCTCGACCGGGCGAACGGCATCCAGGGCAAGACCGTGATCCATCCCTCCCATGTGGCCGCGGTGCACGCCTTGTCCGCGGTCACCCACGAGGAGTACCACGACGCGGTCGACATCCTCGGCGGCGACGCAGGTGGCGTGCAGGCCTCCGGTTACCGCAACAAGATGAACGAGCGGCGTCCGCACCGCACCTGGGCGCAGCAGACGTTGCTGCGCGCCTCGGTGTTCGGCGTCACCAACAAGGGAGTCACTTTCGTGGACCTGCTGACGGCCTTGGTGGACCGGTGACCGCGGGGTTGCAGTCACCCTGGGCGACGGAGCAATTCGGCCTGGAACTGCAGCACTTCGACTCGGCGACCGGCGACACCGTGCCGGACCTCGTCGTGCCGGGGCTGCGCCGCAACCCCCGTCGCGCACACCTGCTGGTCTCCACGGTGCTCGGCAAGCACATTCCCACCGACCCGGCCGCGGTCATCGGCGCGGGTGACCGGCTCGGCGATCTCGTCGCGGACCTGCTGGGCTCCGCCGCGCACGACACGGTCGTACTCGGATTCGCCGAAACCGCAACGGGCCTGGGTCATTGTGTGGCCAGCCGGCTGCGAGCGCGCTGCTACCTGCACTCCACCCGGCGTGACGTGCCCGGCGCCGGCACCTTCGCCGGGTTCGAGGAGGGCCACTCGCACGCCACGTCGCACCTGCTCCAGCCGACGTCGCCGGAGCTGTTCGCGAACGACGCACCGCTGATCCTGGTGGACGACGAGATCTCCACCGGCGCCACCGCCGTCGACGCGATCCGGTCCCTGCACCGGCACAGTCCCCGCGCCCGGTACGTCGTCGCGTCGCTGGTGGACATGCGCACCGCCGATCACCGTCGGGCGGTCGACGAGGCGGCCGCCGAACTCGGCACCCGGATCGACCACGTGAGCCTCGCGGCGGGACACACGATCCTTCCCGACGGACTCGTCGAGCGGGTCGCCGCGCTGCCCGATCCGGATATGAATCCCGTTGCCTCACAACGAGGCTCCGTGGAATTCGTGACGTTGCCGTGGCCGGCGACCGTGCCCGACGGCGGGCGGCACGGCTTCCTGCGCACCGACACCGCGGCTTTCGACGCCGCGATCGCGCACGCGACCGAGGCCGTGGCCACCGCCCTCGGACCGGGACGGCCGGTCGTCGTCGTGGGCCACGAGGAACTGATGTACCTGCCGCTGCGCATCGCCGACGCACTCGCCCGCCGGGGGATCCCCACGCGGTTCCAGACCACCACCCGCTCCCCCGCGTACGTCCGGGACGTGCCCTGCTACCCCCTGCGCCGCGGATTCATGTTCGCCGCACCCGAACCCGACGACGTCCCGCGTTATCTGTACAACGCGCGGTGGCCGGAGGAACGGGCACGGCTGCTGCTGGTGCTCGACGATCCCGCCGACACCGATCGCCTCCGCGCCGACGGGGGCCTGCTCGACGTGCTGACCGCCGCCGGGGAGGACGTGGTCGTCGCCGTCGTGCCCGCCACCGACCCGTCGGTGCTGCGCGCCGCCCGGGAGGGACGATGACCGTTCCGCTGGCCGGACCCGACTTCGGCTCCTACGCCCCGGACGAGGTGCGGTGGCTCCTCAAGGACCTCTCGCACGTCGCCCTCGAGGCCGACATCGCCGAGCGCGAGCGCCGCATCCAGTCGGGTCTCGCCCACTACGCCGAGACGCTGCCGATCGAATACCAACCCGATGCCGCCTACCGCGAGCTGTTCGACAAGGTGCTCGCCGCGACGGCGGGGCGCCTCGCCCACGCCGTCGGTACGGTCACCGAACTGCTGCTCGCCGAACGGGGCCGGGACCTGACGCTCGTATCACTGGCCCGCGCAGGCACTCCCGTCGGCATCCTGATCCGTCGCTGGGCGCAGCGGCACCACGGGCTGGACCTGCCGCACTACGCGGTGTCGATCGTGCGGGGCCGTGGCATCGACGTCGCCGCCCTCGACCACGTGACGGCGCGTCACGATCCGGCCTCGGTGGTGTTCGTCGACGGCTGGACCGGCAAGGGCGCCATCGCCCGCGAACTCGCGGCGGCCCTGGCCGAGTACCGGGCCGCGGGCGGTCCGGAACTCTCCGGCGACCTCGCCGTGCTCGCCGACCCCGGGTACTGCGTGCGGACCTACGGCACCCGCGACGACTTCCTCATTGCCTCGGCGTGCCTGAATTCCACTGTCTCCGGCCTGGTCTCACGCACCGTCCTCAACGAAACCCTGATCGGCCCGGGCGAGTTCCACGGCGCCAAGTTCTACGCCGAACTTGCCGGCGAGGACGTCTCGGCCGTCCTCCTCGACACCGTCGCCGCGGAATTCGGCGACCGGGACGCCGCAGTCACCGCCGCCGGGGACATCCTGCGGTCCGACCGCACCCCCACGTGGGCGGGCTGGGAGTCGGTGGAGAGGGTACGGGCCGAGTACGGCATCTCCACCGTCAACTACGTCAAGCCCGGTGTCGGTGAGACCACCCGGGTGCTGTTGCGGCGCGTGCCGTGGCGGGTGCTGGTCCGCGAGGCCGATGCCGAGGAGCACGCGCACATCCGGATGCTCGCCGCAGCCCGCGACGTGCCGGTCGAAACGGTTCCCGACCTGGCGTATTCCTGCATGGGACTGATCAAGGATCTGCCGTGACCACCGCCCTCGTCGCGACCGACCTCGACCGCACGATGATCTACTCGCGCGCCGCGATGGGCGAATCGCCCGTCGTCGACCGCGATCTGGTGTGTGTCGAGCACTACGACGGTGCGCCCCTGTCGTACCTGACCGTCACGTCCGCGCAGCGCCTGCGCGACCTGGCCGCCGCCGCGGTGGTGGTGCCGACCACCACGCGCACCCCGGAACAGTTCCGGCGCATCGCGCTGCCCGGCGCACCGTGGCGCTACGCGATCGCCAGCAACGGCGGCGTGATCCTCGCCGACGGTGTGCCGGACACCGGGTGGCGGCAGGCGGTGGACGCGGGCGTGCGCGCCGAGGGCGCCGGACTCGACGAGGTCACCGCCGAACTGCGGCGCCGCGTCTCCGACGACTGGGTGCACAAGTTCCGCATCGCCGACGAGCTGTTCTGCTATCTCGTGATCGACGTCGCCGCCCAGCCGGTCGGATTCCTCGACGAATGGGACCACTGGTGCCGCGGCCGCGGGTGGAGCGCCTCGCAGCAGGGCCGCAAGCTGTACACGATGCCGTCGGCGGTGTGCAAGAGCAAGGCCGTCGCCGAGGTCCGCCGGCGCCTGGTCGCCGACGGAACGCTCCCCCCGGATGCCGCGGTACTCGCCGCCGGGGACGGAGCGCTCGACGCCGAGATGCTGATCGCCGCCGACGCCGCGATCCGGCCGAGGCACGGCGAACTCGAGGCGCTGGACTGGCGGCACCCGACGGTGACGGTGACCCGGGAAACGGGGATCCGGGCCGGCGAGGAGATCCTGGCCTGGTTCGCCCGATACGCCCGGATCGGCGCGGGTTCGTACAGTGGCAGTGACGCTCCATGTTCCCCAAGACAGAGTTTCCAGTAACAGTGAGGACCCCTCCCGTGCCCGTATCTCTCGCCAAGGGTCAGAACGGCCCCCTCACCGCCACCGACGTCGTCGTCTCGCTCGAGCTGACCACCCCGGCCGACCTGTCTGCCCTGTTGGTCAAGGCCGACGGCAAGGTGCGCTCCGACGCCGACTTCGTCTTCTTCAACCAGCCGAGAGGGCCGGGGGTGCGGCTCGTGCCGGGCGCTCCCGGGCAGGCCGCGTCGCTGGCCGTGTCGCTGAACCAGGTGCCGGCAGACATCGACCAGGTGCGCGCGGTCATCACCCTCGACGACGCGTCGAGCAGCTTCGGTCGCTTCGCCCCGCCGTCAGCGCGGGTCTCCGACACCGCGGGCAACGTCCTCTACGAGTACCGGATCGACGGGCTGAGCAGCGAGTCGATCGTGATCGCCCTCGAGCTGTACCGGCGGCAGGGCGCGTGGAAGGTGCGGGCCGTCGGCCAAGGATACGCGGGCGGGTTCGCCGCGCTCGTGACCGATCACGGGGTGAGCGTCGACGACGCGCCCGCGGCGGCGCCGCAAACGGCTCAGCCCGTGCCGCCGTCGGTCCCGGCCGCGCCGCCCGTACCGCCGGCCTACTCCACGCCGCCGCCTTCTGCTCAGCAGCCCTACCAGCAGCCGGCCCCGCCGCAGCCGTACGTGCAGGCCTCCGCGCCGCAGCCGGCGCAGGACGCCCAGCCCGAGGTCAGCCTCACCAAGAGCCGGCCGGTCAGCCTCGTCAAGGGCCAGAAGGTCACCCTCCGCAAGGAGGGCGGTGTGGCCCTGACCTACCTGCGCATGGGGCTGGGCTGGGATCCGATCGCGAAGCGCGGTCTGTTCGGCAACCGTGCCGCCGACATCGACCTCGACGCGTCGGCCGTGCTGTTCGCCGACCAGAACCTCGTCGACGTCGCGTACTACGGCCAGCTGCGGTCCAAGGACGGCTCGGTCCAGCACCAGGGCGACAACCTCACCGGCGAGGGCGCCGGCGACGACGAGGTCGTGCTCGTCGACCTCACCCGGGTCCCGGCCCACATCACGACGGTCATGTTCATCGTCACCTCGTACAAGGGGCACACCTTCGAGCAGGTCGCGAACGCGTTCTGCCGGCTGGTGGACGGCACCAACAACGCCGAGCTGGCCCGCTACACCCTGCAGGGCGGTATGCCGTTCACCGGCATGGTGATGGCCAAGGTGTACCGGCAGGGGCAGGACTGGAAGCTTCAGGCGATCGGCGAGGGCATCCAGGCCAAGCATCCCGGGGAGGCCGCGCCGCAGCTCGGCCGGTTCCTGGTGTCCTGACGCCGTGACGGGGAGATTCGCGGCGGGGCAGAACGCCCCGCTGACGGCGCGCCGGGTCCGCTTCACGGCGCGCGCGGCGGGGCCGCTGGACGTGTGCGCGCTGGTGGTCGACGCGAACCTGCAGGTACGCACCTCCGCCGACGCCGTGTTCTACAACCAGCCCGGGGCGCTGGGCGTGGACCTGGCCGGCGACGCCGTCGTCGTGGATCTCGACCGGGTGTGCCCGCAGGCCGCCGCGGTGCTGTTGGCGGTCTCCTCGGACCGAGGGCCGGTGGGCGCGCTGTCCACCGACCTGACCGGGCCGCCCGGATCCGGGCCGGCGACGTTCGACGCGCCCGCCGGCGGTGCCGAGTCGGCGGTGATCTGCTGGGAGTTGTACCGCCGCGACGGCGGATGGAAGCTGCGGGCGGTGGGCCAGGGGTATACCGGTGGACTCGCCGAACTGTTCCGCGCGCACGGAGTGGACGTCGACGACGAGCCGGCTCCGCCCTCGCCGGATACCCCGGCGACGGTGCCGGTCGAACCGGAGCAGGCGTGGGAGCGGACCTGGCAGATCTTCGAGGACGCATCCCGCTCTGCCGCCGCGTTCGTCTCCGCGCACGACTACGCACTGCACCGGCTCGACGAGGAACTGTCCGCAGCCGTCTCCGACCCGGCCCGCCGCACCGGACCGGCCGCCGACCAGGCTCGGGCCGAGGCGAATCGGCGATGCGACGAGCTGATCGCCGCGGCTCGGGCCCGGCACGCCGCCGACACCGCGTTGTTGACCGAGGAACTGCGCGCCGTCGGCGCGGCCCTGCCCGCGGCGATGGCCTCGTGGGACGCACCGGCGTGGCAGCGGCCGGGTCTCGGCGGAAACGGGCTGCGGATAGGCGAACTCGGGGCCCCGGATCGCGACTCGCCGACACTTCCGTTGTGCCTCCCGTTGCCGCTGCGGCGCCCGCTGTGGGTCGACGGGGACTCCGTCGCCGCCGCCCCGATCGTGTCGGCCCTCGTGGTGCGGCTCCTCGCGGCGCACCCGGCGGCGCGCCTCGACATCGTCGACACGGCCGGTGCGTTGTCCGCCCTCACCGATGTGGTGTCCTTCGCAGTGACGAGCCTGGTCGTCCGCGACGTCCCGGACATCGGACCCCGGCTGCACGACGTGGCGCACGCGGTCGATCTCGCCGCCCTGGCCGCGACCGCGGATCCGGGTGCCGAGCCACCGGCGCCACGGATCGTGGTGCTCGCGGGTATCCCGCACGGCTACACCCGTGACGATCTGAGGCACGTCATCCGGATCGTGGAGGCGTCTGCGACACAGTCGGTTTCGGTGATCATCGTCGGCGAGGACGACGGTGTGACGGACGAGCCGTTGCTGGACCTGCTCTCGCAGGAGGCTCAGCACCTACCGGTGGCGCCGGGCACCCACATGGCCGATCCGTGGACCGGCACCGACTGGCAGCTCACGTTGGACACTGCGCCGGACCTCGACGGGCTCCGCCGCGTCGTCGCTGCGCTCGGGCGCTGAGCCTCGGGCTGAGCCGAACATCCGCGCGCGGCCGTGCTCCTTGCGCGCGTCCGTCGGGGGCCGTACCCGCGCAGGAAGCACCTCTGCGCGCAAGGACAGTCGCGCGCCGCCGGTCCCGACATAGGCACTCGCTATCGGTCGCTGTGGATCTTGGACTTTGTTCCGCCGAGGCGCTGGTGATCGACTGATCGGGCACGGCGGCCCGACATCGAGGCGCTCGCCGAACGGAACGAGGAGTGGGATGTGAGCGGTCTGCACCTTCCGCAGCGGGTCCGGCAGCACGCGGCGGAACGGCCGGACGCACTTGCACTGACCTGCGGCGACACCACCGTCACCTTCGCCGAACTCGATCGGCGCACCAATCGGCTCGCGACCGCCCTGAGCGGTCTGGCCCGCCGCGGCGGTCGGATCGGAGCGCTCCTGCGCATGCGGCTCGAGGCCGCCGAGACGTTCGTCGCCTGCGGGAAAGCGGGGCTGGTGTTCGTCCCCCTGAACTGGCGGCTCACCCCGGCGGAGGCCGCCCGCATCGCCGAGGACGCGGAACTCGACGTGCTCGTCGTCGAATCCGGGTTCGCAGCGGCAGCCGAGGCGATCCGTGCCGCACTGCCCGGCCTGCCCGTCGTCCTCGTCGACACCGAGCCCGGCGACGACCTGCTGCCCGGGGCGTGGACGTGGGAACGGCTCACCGCCACCGGCGCCGACACCGATCCCGGCCGCGGCAACGACCCCGACACGACGCTGTTGCAGCTGTACACCTCCGGCACCACCGGCACGCCGAAGGGGGTGCTCATCACCCACCGCAACCTCCACAACGACGAGGAGGGACAGCGCATCTACCACTGGCGGCCCGACTCGGTGGCGCTGAACGCGATGCCGCTGTTCCACATCGCCGGGGCCGGATGGCTGAGCACCTGCCTGTCCGCCGGTGTGCACGCCGTCCTGCTCGGCGAGTTCCAGCCACGCACCGTCGCGTCGCTCGTCGAACGCCATCGCATCACCCATGCGTTCCTGGTGCCCGCGACCGTCCAGATGCTGCTCGACCTGCCCGGCCTGGACACGTTCGACCTGTCGAGCCTGCAGTTGATCTTCTACGGCGCCTCCCCCGTCACGCCGTCGATGCTGCGCCGAGCCGTGCACACCCTCGGATGCGGATTCGTCCAGCGCTACGGGATGACGGAGACGAGCGGCTCCGTCACCGCGCTGCGCGTCGAGGACCACGACCCGACCGGTCCCCGCTCCTACCTGCTGCGCTCGGCGGGCCGCCCCATGCCCGGTGTGGAGATCGCCATCCGCGACGTGGCGACCGGGGAGGACCTGCCGGTGGGAGGGTCCGGCGAGATCGTGTGCCGCTCCCGCCACAACACGTCCGGCTACTGGCGGCGCCCGGAGGAGACCGCGGCGCTGTTCACCCACGACGGGTTCCTGCGCACCGGCGACGCCGGCCACCTCGACGAGGACGGCTACCTGTTCGTCACCGATCGGGTGAAGGACATGATCATCACCGGCGGGGAGAACGTCTACCCGATCGAGGTGGAGTCGGTGCTCGCCGAGCATCCCGCCGTCGCCGAGGTCGCCGTGGTCGGGGTCCCCGACCGCAAGTGGGGCGAGGCCGTCACCGCCGTCGTGCGGGTGGCCGACGGTGCCGCCGTGCCGGACGAGAGCGAACTGGTCGCGTTCACCACCAGCCGGCTCGCCTCCTACAAGAAGCCGCAGCGCATCCACTTCGTGAGCGAGCTGCCGCGCAACGCCAGCGGCAAGATCCTCAAGCGCACGTTGCGCGACACCCTCGCGGAGGAGGTGTCGTGACCGCGGTCGAGGTCGTCGGCGTCGTGCAGCAGGAGGCGTGGCGGCGCGGCGAGCTGCCACCGGTCGAGCAGGTCCGGCCCGGGCTGTGGTCGATTCCCGTGCCCATGCCGAAGAACCCGCTGCGCTACGTGCTGGTCTACGCGCTGGCCCTGCCCGACGGCCTGGCCCTGATCGACGTCGGCTGGGACTCGGAACAGTCGTGGCAGGCCCTGGTCGACGGAATCCGGCAGACCGGGCACGACATCACCGAGGTCCGGTTCGCGGCGATCACGCACCTGCACCCGGACCACTTCGGCCTGGCGCCGCGGCTGCGCGAGGTCAGCGGTGCCGCACTGGCGATGCACGCCGCCGACGCGTCGCTGCTCGGCCACCACACCGCCACGGATCGGGAAGGGTTCACCGCGGCCTGGGCCCGGCAGCTGGCCCGGCTCGGAGCCCCCGAAGAGGTCCGATCGGGCGAGGTCATGGAACTGGTCCGGTTCGGGCCGCGCGAGTCGCTCGACGTCGTGCTCGACGACGGCACCCCCCTGGATCTGCCGGGCTGGGACCTGCACGCCGTGTGGACGCCCGGCCACACCCCCGGCCACCTGTGCTTCGTCGATCGCACCCACGAGCTGGTGTTCAGCGGCGACCACATGCTCCCCCGCATCAGTCCCAACATCTCCACCGTCCCGGGCGAACTGCCGAATCCGTTGCACCGCTACCTGCTGTCGCTGCACGCCACCACGAGCCTGCCCGACGGCGAGGTCTTCCCCGCCCACGAATACCGCTTCCGCGGTGTCGCTTCCCGCGCGCAGGCGCTGCTCGGCCACCACGAGGAACGTCTGGCCGAGATCGCCGAGGCCGTGTCCCGGCATCCCGGTTCCACGGCGTGGGAGGTCGCCACGCGGATCTCGTGGTCCCGTCCGTTCGAGACGATGTCGCCGCGTCTGTGCCGGCTCGCGGTGCGGGAGACCGACGCCCACCTGTTGGTTCTCGCCGACCGGGACGTGGTCACCGGGTGCGGTACCGACCCGGACCGCTGGATGCCGGCAACCGCCGTCCCCGTACGATGAGCCGGTGGACCTTCACCTCATCACCTATTTCGTCGCGGTCGTCGACCGGGGTGGGATCACGAAGGCCGCCCAGTCCCTCTACATTTCGCAGCCGTCGCTGTCGCAGGCCATCCGCACACTCGAACGTCGGCTCGGCACAACCCTGTTCGACCGGACCGGGCGCCGGCTCACGCTCACCGAGGACGGCCGCCGGCTCGACGTAGCGGCGCGCCGCATCCTCGCCGACGTCGAACGGGCGAAGGCGAAGGTCGCCGCGGTACGCGAACTCGCCTCGGGCCGCGTCGACGTGGTGACGTACTCGTCGTTCTCGTTCGACCCGATGATCGAGCTCGCCCGCCGCTTCCGTGACCGCTACCCGCACATCCTGGTGCGGATCGTCGACACGGACGGTCCCGCCGGGGTGCACACCGCGCTGCGCCGCGGCGAGGCGGAGATCGGCGTGACCGACCTGTCGGTCGAGCACGCGGGCATGATCACCGTGCCGCTGTTCGAGCAGGAACTCGTGCTCGCCCTCCACCACGACCTCGCGGCCGACCTGCCGGACCCGATCCCGCGCACCCGTGTGCGGGACGTACCCCTCGTCGTCGATCTCGGCGACCGGACCAACGCCGCGAAGGCGGGCGGGCTGCTCGCCGAGAACGCCGCCAATGTCGTCGTCGACTGCGCCCACCCGGCGGCGACGTGGGGACTGGTGTGCCTGGGCACCGGCGCAACGGTGGTGCCCAGGCCGGTTGCCGAACAGCAGATGCCCACGGTGACGGTGCGGCCGCTGGAGCCGCCACTGACCCGGCCCGTCGGACTCGTGCTGCGGGCGGGCGAGCCGTCGCCGGCCGCGGCGGCGTTCCTCGACGTCGCCTCGACACTGCGGCAGGGAGTGTAGGACTGTGGATTTCCGGCAGGTGGAGTACTTCCTCGCGGTCGTCGAGAACAACGGCATCAACGGGGCCGCGACCGCGCTCGGCGTCGCGCAACCGACGGTGTCGCAGGCCCTGCGCAGCCTCGAACGCGAGCTCGGCGTCGAGCTGTTCCACCGCATCGGTCGCGGCATGGTTCTCACCGCGGCGGGCCGCAGCCTCATCGGCCCGAGCCGGCAGATCCTGCGTGACGTGACCGCGGTCGAGGAGCTGCTCGCCACGTCGGACGGCGCGGTGGCGGGCCGGCTCGACATCATGGCCTTCCCGGCACTGTCCGCCGGCCCGCTGGTGGAGCTGATCGCGCGGTTCCGCCGCGAATATCCCAAGGTCGCGGTGCGGTTCTCGGCCCTGCAGGACGAGGAGCTGGTCGCGTCGCTGATCCGCGACGGTCACTGCGAGTTCGTCGTTGCGCACCTGCCGCTCGAGGGCGGCGACGGACTCGAGGTGATCGAGCTGGGCGAGCAGGAGTGGTGGCTGGCGTATCCGCCGGGATCCGAGCTGCCGGAGGGCCCGATCCACCTGTCCGAGCTGCCGGACATCCCCATGGTGTTCGCGCCGACCGGTGGGTCGATGGTCGATGCGGTGGAGTCGGCGCTGCGCGCGGCCGGTGCCCGTCCGGAGATCTCCGTCCTGGTCGGCCAGCGCGAAGTCCGGCTGCCGATGGTGGCAGCCGGACTCGGCGGGTCGATCGTGGATCGGGTGCCGGCAGAGGCCGCCGGGGACCGGCTCGTGGTGCGCGCATGCGAGCCGCGGCTGGTGGGCACGTACGGGCTCGCATTCGATCCGGCGACCCTGTCTGCGGTGGGTCAGGCGTTCGTCGACCTGGTACGGCGGCGCTGACGCGCCATGGCGCTGCCGCGCCATGGCGCTGACGCGCCGGTGCGTCCTTTGAGTTGCTCCTACAGCCCAAAGGACGCACCGGCCGCGAAGCGGCCTACACCCTCTCGAACACCGCGGCCAGACCCTGACCGCCGCCGATGCACATCGTCTCGAGGCCGTAACGGCCGTCGCGGCGGTGCAGTTCCCGGGCGAGCGTCGCCAGCATGCGGCCGCCGGTCGCGCCGACCGGGTGGCCCAGCGAGATGCCGGACCCGTGGACGTTGGTGCGCTCGAAATCGGCTGCGCCGAACTTCCATTCGCGAGTCACCGCGAGTGCCTGCGCCGCGAAGGCCTCGTTGAGTTCGATCACGTCGACGTCGGCGAGCGTGATGCCGGCCTTGGCGAGGGCCTTCTCCGTGGCCGGAACCGGGCCGATGCCCATGATCTTCGGAGCCACACCGGCCAAGCCCCAGGACACGACCCGCACGAGCGGGGTCAGGCCCAGCTCCGCGGCGCGCTCGGGGGTGGTGACGAGGCACATGGACGCGGCGTCGTTCTGGCCGCTGGCGTTACCGGCGGTGACCGTGGCCTCGGGATCCTGCTTGCCCATGATCGGCTTCAGCTTCGCCAGCGACTCGACGGTGACGTCCGGGCGGGGATGCTCGTCGGTGTCGATGACGTCGTCACCGGAGCGGGTCGTGACGGTGACCGGGACGATCTCCTCGGCGAGGATGCCGTTCTTCTGCGCGGCGACGGCGCGGGCGTGCGAGGACACCGCGAGCTCGTCCTGTTCGAGCCGGCTGATGCCGTAGTCGCGGCGCAGGTTCTCGGCGGTCTCGATCATGCCGCCGGGCACCGGGTAGAAGCGGCCGCCGGCGGTGGCCCGGGCACGCACGAGGCTGTCGTGCATCTGCACGCCGGTGCGGGCGCCGCCCCAGCGCATGTCGACGGAGTAGAACGAGGCGTTGCTCATCGACTCGGCACCGCCGGCGACGACGACCTCGTTGTCGCCGTTGCCCACCTGGAGCGCAGCCTGGATGACGGCCTGCAGGCCGGAGCCGCAGCGACGGTCGATGTGCATGCCGGGCACCGTGATCGGCAGGCCCGCGTCGAGCGCGACGACGCGGCCGATGGCGGGGGCCTCGCTGTTGCCGTTGCAGTGGCCGAGAATGACGTCCTCGATCGCGTCGGGGGCGATTCCGGTGCGGTCGAGGAGACCCTTCAGTGCGGCGACACCGAGGTCGACGGCGGTGAGGGACTTGAACATTCCGCCGTAGCGGCCGATAGGAGTGCGGACGGGCTCGCAGATGACTACTTCGCGCATGACGACCTTCGGGAGAGGAGAGTGATTGTGAAAGAGACCGTGAGACAGGGACTCACATGAATCGGCCGCCGGTGACCTCGAGTACCGTGCCGGTCATGTACGAGGACATGTCGGACGCGAGGAAGAGGGCCACGGACGCGATCTCGGACACCTCGCCGGGCCGGCCCATGGGGATCTCGCTCATCTTCTGATCCCAGGCCTTCTGCGGCATCGCCTCGGTCATCGCGGAACGGATCAGGCCCGGCTGGATCGCGTTGACCCGCACGCCGTGGTGCGCCATCTCCTTCGCGGCCGCCTTGGTGAGGCCGACGATGCCCGCCTTCGCGGCCGAGTAGTTGGTCTGGCCGACCATGCCGACCTTGCCGGAGAGCGAGGAGATGTTGACGATGGCGCCACGCTTGGAATCGCGCATGATCGCCGACGCCTTGCGGGTGCCGTGCCAGGTGCCCTTGAGATGGACGGCGATCACCAGGTCGAAGTCCTCCTCGGTCATGGTGCGCATCGTCGCGTCGCGGGTGATGCCGGCGTTGTTGACGACGACGTCGAGCGAGCCGAACCCGTCGACGGCCTCGGCGAGGAGCGTGTCCCACTCCTCCGCGTTCACCACATTGCACCGCACCGCCCGGGCCACCTCGCGGCCACCGAGCTTCTCGGCGGCGGCCGTCGCGGCATCGAGGTCGAGGTCGCCGAGGACGACCCGGGCGCCGGCGTCGACGAACTCCTGTGCGATCGCGAAACCGATGCCCTGAGCGCCTCCGGTGATGACGGCAGTTCGGTTCTCCAGCAGTGACATGAGGTTCCTTTCGCACGAGCCCACCCGGTCCGGGGACGGTGGGAAGGCACCGATGAATCGAGGACGCGGGCGACGCCCGTCGGCTGATGCTCCGAATATACCGAGAGGACCGGTGATTCGACCCCGCCCCATTCATCGACAGTGCCTATGTGGCGATGGGGTGATTCGTATTGGACACCCGCCGCCCCGGAAACCGATGGTGGATTCATGACAACCTCGACTGCGACGCCGGCTGCCCAGGTCGACGACGACGACTTCCAGGAAATCCTCGCCCAGACCCGCGCGTTCGTGCGCGGCGTGGTGGTGCCGCGCGAGCAGGAGATCGCCGACACCAACGCGATTCCGGACGACATCCGCACCGCCGCCAAGGAGATGGGCCTGTTCGGGTACGCCATCCCGCAGGAGTGGGGTGGGCTGGGCCTGAACCTGACGCAGGACGCCGAGCTGGCGATGGAGCTGGGCTACACCACGCTGTCGCTGCGGTCGATGTTCGGCACCAACAACGGCATCGCCGGGCAGGTCCTCGTCGGGTTCGGCACCGACGAGCAGAAGGCGCAGTGGCTCGAGAAGATCGCCTCCGGCGAGGTCGTCGCGTCGTTCGCGCTGACCGAGCCCGGCGCCGGCTCGAACCCGGCCGGGCTGCGCACCAAGGCGGTGCGCGACGGCGACGACTGGATCATCACCGGCGAGAAGCGGTTCATCACCAACGCCCCGCTCGCGGACCTGTTCGTCGTCTTCGCCCGCACCCGCCCCGCCGACGAGAACGGCACCGGCATCGCGGTGTTCCTGGTCCCGGCCGACACCGCGGGGGTGCAGGTCGGCGCCAAGGACCGCAAGATGGGCCAGGAGGGGTCCTGGACGGCGGACGTGCACTTCACCGACGTGCGGGTGCCGGCCGCGGCGCTGGTCGGCGGCAGCGAGGACGTCGGCTACAAGGCCGCGATGACCTCCCTGGCCCGCGGCCGGGTGCACATCGCGGCGCTGTCGGTGGGGCAGGCGCAGCGCGCGCTGGACGAGTCGGTGGCGTATGCGGCGACCGCGACGCAGGGCGGCACCGCGATCGGCAACTTCCAGCTGGTGCAGGCGATGCTCGCCGATCAGCAGACCGGAGTGATGGCCGGGCGGGCGCTGGTGCGCGACGCGGCGCGGGCGTGGGTGGAGGGCACCGATCGGCGGATCGCGCCGTCGGTGGCGAAGCTGTTCTGCACCGAGATGGTCGGCACGGTCGCCGACCTGGCGGTGCAGATCCACGGCGGCACCGGGTACATGCGGGAGGTGCCGGTCGAGCGGATCTACCGGGACGTGCGGCTGCTGCGCCTGTACGAGGGCACCAGCGAGATCCAGCGTCTGATCATCGGCGGCGGACTGGTCAAGCAGGCCCAGCGCGGCTGACCCCGGAACGCGACGAGGGGCGGTGCCTGTCGAAGGCACCGCCCCTTTTCGTCTGTTCGTCCGAGCGAATGTATCGCTCACCTCGTCAGACCGACAGCATGGTCCATTCGCTCGGCGACGCGGTGACGCGGCGACAGCCGGGCACCGTCGCGGTACCCGGCTGCCGGTTCAGCGTGAGGCCGCGGCCTGCTCGATCCGGGCCCGCAGATCCGTCTTGAGCACCTTGCCCGCCGCGGAGGTGGGCAGCGCGTCCACGAGCACGACCTCGCGAATCTTCTTGTAGGGCAGGACCTGCTCGGCAACGAATGCCATCAGCTCGGCAGGGTCGGGCTGCGCGCCCGGCACCGGCACCACGAAGGCGACCGGTTCCTGCCCGACGTTGCCGGCCTCGCGGCCGACCACCGCCGCCGTCGACACCGCAGGATGGGACACCAGGATCTCCTCGAGCTCACGCGGATACACGTTGTAGCCCTTGTAGATCAGCATGTCCTTGGCGCGGTCGCAGATATAGACGTAGCCGTCGGCGTCGCGGTAGGCGATGTCGCCGGTGTCGAGCCAGCCGTCCACGTACTGCTGGGCCGTGATCTCGGGATGGCCGAGGTAGCCGTCGGTCACCTGAGGCCCACGGACCCACAGTTCGCCGCGCTCGCCCTCGCCGAGGACGACGCTCGGATCGTCCTGGACCCGGATCTCGATCTCGGTGTCGAAGACGGGCAGGCCCACACTGCCGAGACGATAGGTGGACCCGATGATCAGCGGCATGGCGGTGACCACACACGTGCCCTCGGTCAGGCCGTAGCCCTCGGCCACGCGGGCGTTCGGGAACGCCGCACCGAGCGCCTCGAGCGTGACGTGGTCGATCGGCGCCGCCCCCGACGACACGACCCGCACCGACGTGGTGTCACGGCGGGCGACGTCGGGGTGGGTGGCCAGCGCATGCCACATGGCCGGGCTGCCGGTGATGTAGCTGGCGCGGTGCCGCTCCACGAGCTCGAGCATGCGGGCGGGGTCGAAGCGGCCCGCGAGCACCTGGGTGAGGCCGCACAGCAGCAGGAACGACGTGTTGATCAGCGCGTGGGCATGGAACAGGGGCGACACGACGACGGTGGCGCCCTCGCCGGGGATCACCCCATGCACATCGAGACCCTCGATCGGGCGCAGCGCGACCAGCCCGTCGTCGGTGGTGACGACCTGGTGGGCGGCCCGCCACCCGCACATCTGGGTCACGTTGGCGACCACGTTGCGGTGCAGCACGCGCACGCCCTTGGAGATGCCGGTGGTACCGCCGGTGAAGGCCAGGTGCGCGACGTCCGTTCCGGCGACCTCCGCCGGCGTGAACGCCGTGGGCTGCCCGGCGAGGAACTCGTCGTACCGCACGACGGCCGCGGAGGTGGGGGCCACCTCCACCGGCTCGTCGGAGACCACCACGATCGTCGCGGCCGTGGTGCCCGCCGCGGCGCCGAGGAGGACACCGAGCTGCTGCGGCTGGGTCACCGCCGCCACGGCGCCCGTCTCCTCGATCTGCTTGCGCAGGCCCGGTTCCGGCTGCAGCGGGTTGACCAGCGTCACGGTGGCGCCGGCCCGCAGCGCACCGTAGTAGGCCACGATGAACTCGATGCAGTTGCCCACGTGCAGCAGCACCACGTCGCGCGGGGCGACACCGGCTCCCTGCAGGGCGGAGGCGAACTGCGCGGAGCGCTCGTCGAGCTCGCGGTACGTGCACACCCGTTCCCCGTCGACGATCGCCGGGCGGTCGCCGTAGAGGGCGGCCATGCTCGGCGCCCACACGCCCATCGTCACGTCCGGGTAGGACAGCGACATCGTCGACGGATCCGGCAGGTTCATGGTCATCCGTCCCACCTCAGCGCGGGGCCATGCGGATGGCACCGTCGAGACGGATGGTCTCACCGTTGAGGTAGCCGTTCTCGAGGATGTTGGTGGCCAGCCGGCCGAACTCGTCGGGGCGGCCCAGGCGCGCCGGGTTCGGCACGGTCTTCTCGAGCGAGGCACGCACATCGTCGCGCAGGCGCGCGAGCAGCGGGGTGTCCATGATGCCCGGCGCGATGGTGTTGACGCGGATGTTCTTGCTGGCCAGGTCGCGGGCGGCGACGACGGTCATGCCGACGATGCCGGCCTTGGACGCCGAGTAGTTGATCTGGCCGATCTGCCCCTCGAAGGCGGCGACCGACGCGGTCATGACGATGGCGCCACGCTCGCCGTCGACCGGCTCGAGCGCGGCCATGCGCTCGGCACCGAGACGCAGCGCGTTGAACGAGCCGATCAGGTTCAGCCGGATCACGAACTCGAAGTCCTCGAGCGAACCGGCCTTGCCCTCCTTGTCGAGGACGCGCATCTTCCGGCCGGCGCCGGCGCAGTGCACGAGTCCGCGCAGGCCGCCGCGCTCGTGCGCGACGTCGAGGGCGGCGGCGAACTGCTCGGCGTCGGTGACGTCGGCGGCGGCGAAGGCCGCGCCGTCACCGAGGGAACTCGCGACGTCGGCACCCGGCGAGCCGGGCAGGTCGATGAGGGTGACGGTGCCGCCGGCGTCGAGGACGCGGCGGGCGGTGGCCAGGCCGAGACCGGAGGCGCCGCCGGTGATCGCGACGGAAAGACCCTTCAGTTCCATATCTTTCGTTCCTTTTCGTGAAATGCGAAGCGGGGTGTCAGAGCAGTTCGAGGATGGTGGCGTTCGCCATGCCGCCGGCCTCGCACATCGACTGCAAGCCGTAACGGATGCCGTTGTCGCGCATGTGGTGCACGAGACGGGTCATGAGGATCGCGCCGGAGCCGCCGAGCGGGTGGCCGACGCCGATGGCGCCACCGAGGGGGTTGAGCCGGTCCATCGCGGCGCCGGTCTCGATCTGCCACGCGAGCGGCACCGGGGCGAACGCCTCGTTGATCTCGAAGGCGCCGATCTCATCGATGGACAGGCCCGACCGCTTCAGCGCCTTCTCGGTGGCCGCGATGGGACCGGTGAGCATGATGACCGGATCGTCGGCGGCGACGACGGCGGTGTGGATGCGGGCCATCGGGGTCCAGCCCTGCGCCTCGGCGTACTCGCTCGTGGTGATCAGCAGGGCACCGGCGCCGTCGGAGATCTGCGAGGAGTTGCCGGCGTGGATCACGCCGTCCTCCTTGAACACGGTCTTCAGCTTGGCCAGGGACTCGAGGCTGCCCCCGCGGCGGATGCCCTCGTCGGCGCTCAGGCCGGCGATCGGGGCGAGTTGCCCGGCGAAGGCGCCGGCGTCGGTCGCGGCCGCGGACAGCTCGTGCGAGCGCAGCGAGTACTCGTCGAGCGCGGTGCGGGACAGGCCCCACTTCTCGGCCATCATCTCCGCGCCGGTGCCCTGGCTGAAGCCCTCGACACCGAACCGCTCGAGAACCTCGGCCGGGAAGTGCTCACCGTTCTTGCTCGCGCTGCCCATCGGGACGCGGCTCATCGACTCCACGCCACCGGCGACGACCACGTCGCTCTGACCGGAGATCACGGTAGCCGCGGCGAACGAGACGGCCTGCTGGCTCGACCCGCAGGCGCGGTTCACGGTGGTGGCCGGAACCGTCTCGGGCCAGCCGGCGGCGAACACGGCACTGCGTGAGACGATTCCGGCCTGCTCGCCGACCTGGCTCACGCAACCCCACACGACATCCTCGACCGACGCGGGATCGAGCCCGGTGCGGTCGGCGAGGGCCCCGAGCACGTGTGCCGACAGGTTGGCGGGATGGATCTCGGACAGGGCACCGCCACGGCGCCCGATCGGAGTACGGACGGCATCGACGATCACGGCATCGCGCATGGGGATTCCTTACTGCAGTAGAAGAGCGAGGAGCGGAGACGACGACCGGCCGGGTGGTGGTCCTCGATATCGAGTCGATCACGCACCCGGCCGGTGGGGAAAGGACATTCGGTGGATGACTCCGTTAGGCGGAAGCTATGCCTTCGCGGTGGCGTCCGACTCGCCCCGGATGACGGCGCGGTCGCGCTCCGGGTTCGCGAAGATCAGGACGAGGATCGCCGCGACGATGCCGAGTGCACCGATGACCTGGAAGGCGGTCGCGTAGCCCTCGGCCGGGGTGGCCGCGTTGTCGACGAGCACGCCGGTGCCGTAGGGGGCGACCAGGCCGCCGACCGCCATCAGTGCGAGGAACACGCCCATCGTGCCGGCGGTCTGCTGCGGCGGGCACAGCTCCGAGATGGCGGCGTTGATCAGGGGGAAGACGATCGCGCCGAAGCCGTAGCCGATGGACACGGCCGCGACGGCGAGGCCGGGGGTGCCGATGCTGGGCAGGAAGACCAGGACCGAACCGCAGACGAGGACGCCGATGCCGGGAACGATGATCCGCACGACCCGGGAGCGGTAGCCGCGCTGGGCGAGCCGGTCGGTGACCGAACCGGAGGTGACCATGAGGACGAGACCGACGATCGACGGCAGGGCGAACATCGAACCGGCCTGCAGGGCGCTGTAGCCGAGGCCCACCTCGAAGTAGGAGGGCAGCCAGGTCAGCACGACGGTGGTGAGCGCGTAGACGACCATGATCAGGACGGCGCAGCTGATGAACGTGCGGGTGAGGAAGATCTTCTTCCACGGCACCGACGGTTCGGTGGATGCGGTGCCGGTCCCCTTCTTCACGGCCGTCGCGGTGAACGGGCCTTCCTTCCAGCCGGTCAGCCACGAGGCCATCCACACGGCGCCGAGGATCGACAGGGAGACCAGGGCGGCCCGCCAGCCCCACTCGACCGTGATGTAGGCGAGGACCGGGGCGAGAGCGATCTTGGCAACCGACGCCGAGCCGGCGAGGAAGGCGCCGGGCAGGCCGCGCTTGGCCGGGGGATGCCAGGAGTACGCGGCGGTGTGCATGAGCGCCGAGCTGGGGCCTTCGGCCAGGCCGAGCAGCATGCGGGTGACGATCAGCATCACCAGGCTCGCCGAGACGACCAGCGGCAGCATGACCACCGACCACATCGCGGCCAGCGCAAGCAGCGCCCACCGCAGGGTGAGGTACTTGTTGAGCGGGCCGGCCAGGAAGCCGCCGAGTGTGAAGGTCACGAAGAACAGGGATCCGACGAGGCCGATCTGGGAAGAGGACAGTCCCAGCTCGCGAGCCAGCGGCTGCGCGATGATGCCCAGCACCGCCTTGTCGGCGTAGTTGACGACGTACAGGAAGATCACGAGGCCGGTCATGCCCCATGCCTGCTTGCCGCTGACGAGTGGTGTCGCCCCCTTCGGCGGGGCGCCGTGCGCTGCGTCGTGCGAGATTTCGCCAGTGGTCACCGGAGTGTCCCCTTAATGGCTCGAAGGGATATATCGATCGGACGGTGCGTCGGCGATCGGAGGAGATGCACCGATCAGGCGCTCGGGATCCATTCAACGTGGTCTAGGTCACTGAGGCAATGTCCCGTCGACGAATCGATCGATCGTCGAAACCTATGGACTTCCGGCCCTCCAATGCGAGGGCCATTGATCGGCGCTAACCGACCTATAGCCGAACGGTGTTGGCCCTGCGGCCCGGCGGTGCTGCATATTTGCTCGGACAGCTTCGCCGGCGCGCCCTGGGCTCCGGCGTCCGCCCGGATGAGGACAGGCGATATGAACTCCACTGCTTCCATCGACGAGCTTCCCTCGTCCACCGCGCCCCTGGCCGGTGTGCGGGTCATCGAGGTCTCGAGTTTCATCGCAGCCCCACTGTGCGGCATGACGCTCGCGCAGCTCGGCGCCGAGGTCGTCCGCGTCGACCCGATCGGCGGCGCTGCCGACTACCACCGGTGGCCCGTCACCGAGGACGGCGAGTCCATCTACTGGGCGGGACTGAACAAGGGCAAGCGCTCCCTCGCGGCGGATTTCCGGGACCCGAACGCGCACAAGCTGATCCGGGACCTCATCACCGACGCCGGGGTGCTCGTCACCAACGCCGCGGGACGCGACTGGCTCGACTACGACGAGCTCGCCACGATCCGCCCCGATCTGATCCACGTGCAGGTCCTGGGCCGTGCGGACGGCGGTTCCGCCGTCGACTACACCGTCAACGCCGCCGCGGGCTTCCCGCTCGCCACCGGCCCCGTCGGCCACGCCGGACCGGTCAATCACCTGTTGCCGGCGTGGGACGTCGCATGCGGTCTCTACGCCGCGCTCTCGGTCGCGTCCGCGGTGCACCGCCGCGAGGTCACGGGTGCGGGCGCGAAGATCGTGCTCCCCCTCGAAGACGTCGCCCTCGCCACCGTCGGCAACCTCGGCTACCTCGCCGAGGCCCAGCTCGGCGGGCCCGACCGCGACCGGATCGGCAACGCCGTCTACGGCACCTACGGTCGCGATTTCACCACCTCCGACGGCGCGTCCTTCATGGTCGTCGCGCTGACCCCGCGCCACTTCCGCGACCTGACCGAACTGACCGGCACGACGGCCGCGGTCGACGCGCTCGAAGCCGCCCTCGGCGCCGACTTCCGCGACGAGGGCGCCCGCTACCGCCACCGCGAGGTACTCGACGCGCTGTTCGCCGTGTGGTTCCGCGAGCACACCGCCGCCGAGGTGGAGACCGCCCTGTCGGGCACCTCGATCCTGCACGAGCGGTACCGCACCTTCGCCGAGATCGCGAAAGACCCTCGCGTCACCGCCAATCCGATGTTCCAGTACGTCGAGCAGCCCCGCGTCGGCGGGCACCTGGCCCCCAGCCTGCCGATGTCGTTCGACGGCCTCCACCCCGCACCCCGGCCGGCGCCGGCCAACGGCGACGACACCGCCGCCGTCCTCAGCGAACACCTCGGCCTGACGCCCGAAGAGATCGATCGTCTCGCCACCGACGGGACCGTCGGTGTCCCCGCCGGCACCCTCCCCGCCCTCGAGAAGGACTTCGCATGACCCGTCTCGCCCAGACCCTCGGCCTCACCGAGTTCCAGACCGAGATCCTCGCCACCGTCCGGCAGTTCGTCGACCGGGAGATCATCCCGAACGCGCAGGAACTCGAGCACTCGGACACCTACCCGCAGGCCATCGTCGATCAGATGCGGGAGATGGGCCTGTTCGGGCTGATGATCCCCGAGGAGTACGGCGGGCTCGGCGAGTCGCTGCTCACCTATGCCCTGTGCGTCGAGGAACTCGCCCGCGGCTGGATGAGCGTGTCCGGCGTGATCAACACCCACTTCATCGTCGCCTACATGCTGCGCCAGCACGGCACCGACGAGCAGAAGAACTACTACCTGCCGAAGATGGCGACCGGCGAGACCCGCGGCGCCTTCTCGATGTCCGAGCCGGAACTGGGCTCGGACGTCGCCGCGATCCGCACGAAGGCCAAGCGTGACGCCGACGGCGACTACGTGATCAACGGCCAGAAGATGTGGCTGACCAACGGCGGCAGCTCGACCCTCGTGGCCGCGCTGGTGCGCACCGAGGAGGGTGCCGCCAAGCCCCACGAGAATCTCACCACGTTCCTCGTGGAGAAGCCCGCCGGCTTCGGCGAGGTCGTCCCCGGCGTCACCATCCCCGGCAAGATCGACAAGATGGGCTACAAGGGGATCGACACCACCGAGCTGATCTTCGACAACTACCGCGCCAAGGCGACCGATGTCCTCGGTGGCACTCCCGGCCGCGGCTTCTACCAGATGATGGACGGCGTCGAGGTCGGCCGCGTCAACGTCTCCGCCCGCGCCTGCGGCGTCGCCATCCGCGCGTTCGAACTCGCCGCCCGGTACGCGCAGCAGCGCACCACCTTCGGCAAACCCATCGCGCAGCACCAGGCGATCTCCTTCTCCCTCGCGGAGATGGCGACGAAGGTCGAGGCCGCTCATCTGATGATGGTCAACGCCGCGCGGCTGAAGGACTCCGGCGAGCGCAACGACGTCGCGGCCGGCATGGCGAAGTACCTCACCAGCGAGTACTGCTCGGAGGTCACCCAGGCCAGCTTCCGCATCCACGGCGGCTACGGCTATTCCAAGGAGTACGAGATCGAGCGGCTCATGCGCGAGGCACCGTTCCTGCTCATCGGCGAGGGCACCAGCGAGATCCAGAAGACGATCATCAGCAAGGGCGTACTGCGCAGCTACGCACTCTGATCCGCATCGACCCCATTCGAAGGAGAACCTTTCCGTGCAGCGAACCGTGTTCAACGAGGACCACGAGGCCTTCCGCAAGCTCGTCCGCGACTTCATCGCCAAGGAGGTCGCGCCGGTCCACCACGACTGGGAGGTCGAGGGGCATCCGCCGCGCGACTTCTACCGCCGTCTCGGTGAGCTCGGCGTGCTCGGCATCCAGGTGCCCGAGGAGTTCGGCGGGGGCGGCGAGAAGTCCATCAAGTTCAACGCCGTCGTCGCCGAGGAGACGGCCGCCGCGGGCGTGTCCTTCGGCAGCTACTCGGTGCATTCCAACCTGATCCTGCCGTACCTGCTCGAGTACGCTTCCGAGGAGCAGAAGCAGCGCTGGCTGCCCGGATTCGCCTCGGGTGACCTGATGTTCGCGATCGCGATGACCGAGCCCGGCACCGGGTCGGACCTGGCAAACATCTCGACGACGGCGAAGCTGTCGGCCGACGGCAGCCACTACGTCGTCAACGGCGCGAAGACCTTCATCACCGGTGGTGCGCTCGCCGACCGCATCCTCGTGGTGTGCCGCACGGCGCCCGCCACGCCGGAGGACCGCCGCGCGGGGCTGAGCATTCTCGTCGTCGACACCACCTCCGAGGGCTTTGCCGTGGGCCGCAAGATCGAGAAGATCGGCCTCAAGGCGTCCGACACCGCCGAGCTGTCCTTCACCGACGTGAAGGTGCCCGTGACGGATCGGCTCGGCGAGGAGGGATCCGGATTCTCTTACCTGACGCACAATCTCGCGCAGGAGCGGCTGACCATCGCATTCGGCGCATCGGCGTCCTCGGCCGCGGCGCTCTCGCACGCGATCGCGTACGTCAAGGACCGCAAGGTGTTCGGCAAGCCGGTCGCGTCGTTCCAGAACACCAAGTTCGTCCTCGCCGAGTGCGCCACCGAGGTCGAGGCGATCCGGCTCATGGTCGACCGTGCCCTCGACCTGCACGACGCCGGCGAACTGACCGTCGCGGACGCGGCGAAGGCCAAGCTGTTCTGCACCGAGGCCGCCGGCCGGGTCATCGACAAGTGCCTGCAGCTGCACGGCGGCTACGGCTACATCACCGAGTACCCGATCGCGCGGCTCTACGCCGACACCCGCGTCACCCGCATCTACGGCGGCACCAGCGAGGTCATGAAGACGATCATCGCCAAGGATCTCGGGCTCTGACCTCCGCCCGCACAGGATCCGTGCGGCGAACCGGAATCCGCCCATGCCACGGCGTGGGCGGATTCCGGTACTGCGAGCGAATTCGGTTGCGCTCCGGATTCACTCGACGATCGCGGTGGCCGGGACACGTCCGAGCACGGCCCTGGTGGCGGTGACCAGCTGCTCGAGCCAGGCGTCCGTGCCGATCGCCTGGCGCAGCGGCTCGTTCGGCAGCTCGATGCTCACCGGCAGCCCCTCCGGCAGGGCGGACCAGATCGCCGGGAGGTCGATGCCGCCCGTGCCGGGCACGAGCCTTTCCTCCCGGGCGTGCCGGATCAGTTCGGCGTGATCGCGCGGGGCGGGGGTGGCGCCGTCGCACATCTGGGCGTAGTGCAACCACTCGCGCGGGATGGCCGCCAGGTCGGCGACGGTCGTGGAAGAGCGTGCGACGTGCAGCGCGTCGACGAGCACACTGCGGGCCGGACCGTCGGCCCCGGCGACGATCTCGACGGCCGTCTTCGCGTCGGGAACCGCTGTCCACGGCATGAATTCGAGGCTCGCAACGATGCCGTAGGAGGCGCACAGCTCCGCCAGCCGCGCGTAGGAGTCGGTGAGACGGGCCCGGTCGGGGTCGTCGCCGCCGACCAGGACGGCCCGCGCCCCGAGCCGCGCGCCCGCCTCGAGCAGCGGAGCGTAGTCGGACGGGTCGAAATCCGGACCGAGACGGATGATCTCGAGATCGAACACCTCGACCGGGGAATCGGCGAGACGGCGGACGAGCGCGGAGAGCGCGGCGTCGTCCTCATGCAGCGGGTAGGCCGTGGTGCCGGGCGCCGCGGGCAGCAGACGCAGTCCGATCGTGTCGAATCCGTGCCGTTCGGCGAGATCGACGTGCTGCAGCGGCGGGGTGTCGAGGACAGTGAGGGCGGCGAGGCCGAGCGGGGTGCTCATCGGGTGGCTCCTGTGGTCGATGCGAGGCGGCGTCCGGTCAGGTACCCGAAGGTCATTGCCGGGCCCAGATTGATTCCGCCGGAGGGGTAGTGGCCGCCCATTACGCTGGACTGGTCGACGCCGACCGCGAACAGCCCGTCGATCGGCCGGTCGTCGCGGTTCAGCACCCGGGACGACGAGTCGGTGACCAGGCCGGCGAACGTGCCGAAACTGCCGGGGACGACCTTGACGGCGTAGAACGGTCCGCGCTCGAGCGGCGCGAGGGACGGGTTGGGCCACGGGTTGTCCGCATCCCCGGACTTGACGTTGAACGGGGTGGTGCCGCGGCCGAATTCGGGATCCTCCCCGAGGCGTGCGCTCTCGTTGAACGCGGTGACGGTCTTCTCGAGCCCGTCCGGGTCGACGCCGATCCGCTCCGCGAGTTCGCGGAGCGTCCGGCCCTTCGAGAGGTATCCGGATCGCAGGTAGGGCCACGTCGGGATCGGGAAGGGCTTGGCCATGCCGAGCGGGAAGTACCGCAGGTACTGCTGGTCGGCGATCAGCCAGGAGCAGATCTCCTCGCCGTCCGGCACCTGTTCGACCATTGCCAGTGTGTAGTCGTGATATCCGAGCGCCTCGTTGACGAAACGGCGTCCGTCGGCCAGCACCCCGATGACACCGGGCTTTCCGCGGTCCAGGATGTGCGGGAACACGCCTTGCCTGCCGTTGCGGTACCGGACGAGGGATACGGGACAGTATGCCACCGGCGAGGCGAGCGAACGGTCGAGGCGGCCACCGACGGATTCGCCCAGCGAGATGCCGTCACCGGTCGTCGTCGACGGCGTGAGCGTCCAGTGTTCGCGTCCGGTCGGGGTGCGGGGGAACAGCTCTCGCCGCCGGTCGAGGTCGCGGGTGAACCCGCCGGTCGCGAGGACGACACCCCGGCGGGCGGACACCGTGTAGGCGCCGTCGGGGCCCTCGAGCCGGACACCGACGACACGGCCGGACGGGTCGGTGACGAGTGCGGTGGCGGCGGTGGCGACGCGGATGTCGGCGCCGGCATCGAGTGCGGAGCGCAGCAGCCGGCCCACGAGCGCCGTCCCGTTGACCAGTTGCTGGCCCCGACGCCTGGTGGCGAGGTCGAACATGTGGGTCGAGACGCGGCGCGCGCAGTGCAGGAACGCCCGGCCCGAGCGGGTCGAGTGCAGGAAGGCCTGCAGGTCCGGGCCGGCCATGATGCCCATGCCGAGGAACGAGGTCTCGTACAGCTGCCGCCGCAGCAGCGCGGCGACGTCGGGTCCGAGGCGGCGCAGGCTCACGGGCTTCGGCGCGACGGAGCGGTGTCCCGTGCCGGCGCCGGGGGTGTCACCGTGGATGTCGGCGATGGCGGCGCCGGGGACGAACTGCAGCGCCGTGTGGTGTTCGAAGAACTCGACCATCTCGGGGGCACCGTCGAGGAGCGCGTCCACCTTGGCGGCATCGAAGTTGTCCCCGAGCCGGTGTTCGAGGTAGCGGCGCGGCTCCGAGCGGTCCTCGTGCACCCCGTCGGCGTGGGCGAACAGGGTCCGCGGCGTCCACATCCACCCGCCCGACCAGGCGGTGGCGCCGCCGCACACGTCCGCCTTCTCGACGACGAGCACGGAGGCGCCCCCGTGGGCGGCAGCCACGGCCGTGGACAGCCCGCCCGCGCCGGACCCGACGACAACCACGTCGTAGGTGAGGGATTCGGACACTGTGTCGGGGGTCATCGGAGCTCCTTGCCGGACGAGACGAGGGTGGGTGCGGGCGCGAGGTCGACGACCCGGCCGGTGCGGGAGGATTCGTAGATCGCGGCGACGACGGCCAGGGAGGCGCGGGCGTCCCGCCCGGTCACCGCGGGCCGGCGGCCGGTCAGCACGGACTCGGCGAAGTCCTGGACCTGCAGGGTGTGGAAGTCGGCGAGGCCGGCGTTGACGTCGCGGACGTCGAGATTGGCGTCGACCTCGGGGGAATACGGGGTTCGCAGCTCCACCTCGCCCGGCGCGGTCCACAGCTCGTTGACGCCCTCACGCCCCTCGGGGAACTCGAGGACGCTCGCGATCGCCCCGGTTGCGCCGATCACCGTCACGCGGTTGCCGAGGTTGTGGTTGGCGCCGGTGGTGGCGGTGATCGTCGCGGTGCCACCGGAGGCGAACGAGACGACGGCCGAGGCGCTGTCCTCGGTTTCGATGTGCTCGCCGTGGAAGCGGGTGCCGACGAAGCCACTGACGCGGACCGGCGCACCCATGAACCACTGCAGCATGTCGATCTGGTGTACGGCCTGCGTCATGAGGACGCCCCCGCCGTCGGTGTCCCACCGCCCGCGCCACGCGTCGGCCGAGTAGTAGGTCGACGGGCGGTGCAGGATCACCGACACCTCCCCGAGGACGGGAACGCCGAGGCGGCCGTCGTCGATCGCCGCCTTGATGCGGCGCGCCGCGGGCCAGAATCGGCGCTGGAACAACACCCCGAAGGTGATGCCCGCGCGGTCGGCGGCCGCGATCATCCGGTCGGCCGCGGCCACGTCCACCGCGATCGGCTTCTCGCACAGCACGTGGATCCCGGCCTCGGCGGCGGCGAGGACGATCTGTTCGTGCACGGGGTGTGGTGTGCAGACGGTGCAGGCGTCGAGGCCGAGAGCGAACAACTCCGCCACCGATCCGACGGCGTGGGCGATGCCGTGCCGGGCGGCGAATGCGCGAGCGCGCTCCAGGTCGGGGTCGCAGCACGCGACGACCTCGACGCCGGGCACCTGCTGCAGTGCGTGCGCATGGTTGCCCGCGATCTTTCCGCATCCGACGATGCCTGCACGAAGGGGCATCAGAAGTGTTCCTCTCGTTCGACGTCCCGGGCCGCGGCTTCGCCGCGGTCGAGACGGTTCAACGCGGCGACGTCCGCCGCCGTGAGTTCCACGTCCACGGCGGCCAGATTTTCGGACTGGCGCGCCGGGTTCGCCGACCGCGCGACCGGCACGACGCCCTGCGCGAGGTGCCAGGCCAGCACGACCTGCGCGCGCGTGCAGCCGACGCGGTCCGCAATCGAGGCGACGACGGGGGCGCCGAGCACCTCGCCGCGGCCGAGCGGGCTCCACGACTGGGTGAACACCCCGAGCTCGTCGTTCGCGCGGCGGACGGGCAGGCGGGCCAGCGACGGATCCATCTGGATCTGGTTGACGGCGGGAGCCTCCCCGGTCTCGGCCACCACCTTGCGCAGATGGTGGCCGAGGAAGTTGGAAACCCCCACGTAGCGGACGAGCCCGGCGTCGCGGCACTCGAGCATGGCCTCGAAGGCCGCAGCGTACCGGTCGAAACGCGGCAGCGGCCAGTGGATGAGGAACAGGTCGAGCCGCTCGAGGCCGAGGCGCTCGAGGCTCCGCTCCACGGCACCGCGAACGTCACCGGAAACATGGTCGCTGCCGCGGAGTTTGGTGGTGACGAACAGGTCGTCGCGGGGCACGCCGCAGGTGGCGAGGGCGGCGCCGACGGCGTCCTCGTTCCCGTAGATCGCTGCCGTGTCGATCAACCGGTATCCGGCCTCGATGCCGGCGAGCACGGCGCGCGTGGCGTCGGGCCCGACGAGGGGCCAGGTGCCCAGGCCGAGACGCGGCAGCGCGGTGCGCACGGAATCCGGTGCCGGCGCGGTGGTCTCCGGGTTCACGCGTCGGCCCCCACGCGCGAATCGGCGGCCGCGGTGATGCGGACGGCGACGTCGGCGGCCGTGACGAGCGCGGCATGAAGGGAGCCGCCGTCGCCGCTCGCGTCCCCGACGGAATCGACGCCGAGCCGCGGCGCGAGCCGCCGCAGCTCGGTCAGCAGGTCGGCGCGTGGCTCGACGCCGTGCGAGACGAGCAGTTCCCCGGGAGCGGGCACGGTGCGCTGTTGCCCGTTCGTCGAGATGACCACCCGGTCGGCCTCGATGTGCGTGACGACGGACGACAGGTACGTGGTGAGGTTCTCGCTCGCCGCCAGCCGGGGCAGCAGGACGATCTTGCCGCGACGGCCGACATCGTGCGCGATTGTCTCCTGCGGACCGATCATCACCACCCTCGTGCCGTGCTGGAGCAGGTCGTCGGCCACCGCCGCGGCCTCCCGGTCGGCACCGAAGATCGTGATCGACTCGGGCGCGGGGTCCCCGGAGGCGAGGAACTCCCGCACGTCGCGGATCCGTCGCGTGCCGGCACCGGGAAGGTCGATCGCCGGTCCGCGTCCGCCGGTCGCGAGGACGATCGCGTCGAAGTCGAGCGGGGCCAGCGTGGCGGCATCGACTCTCGTACCGGTGTGGCAGGTGACATTCAGGTCCGCGAGTTCGTCGCGGTACCAGTCGACGATCCGGTGGTATTCCGGGTACTCGTGCAGCCGGGAGGCCAACGCGAAATCGCCACCCAGACTGCCGCGTTCGTCGTACAGGTCGACGCTGTGGCCCGCCAGCGCGAGCTCACGTGCGGCCGCCGTGCCGGCCGGTCCGCCGCCCACGACGGCGACGCGCACCGCGGTCCCGGCCGGCTTCGAGGGCTGCTCGAGTTCGCGACCGACCCACGGGTTGACCGAACACGGGATCGGCCCGGCCGCCAGGCTGTCGATGCAGTAGTTGCAGGCGATGCAGGGCCGGTACCGGCCCCCGTCGAGGGCACGGTTCGGGAAGTCCGGGTCGGCGTGCAGGGTCCGGGCCATGCTCACGAAGTCGGCCCGGCCGGAGGCGATGATCTGCTCCGCCGTCTCGGGTGAGCTGATCCGGCCGGCGACGCCCACCGGGATGTCGAAGTCGCGGGCATACGGTTCGGCGTACGGGGCGAGCAGACCGCGCTGCCACTCCCCCGGCTGGATGATCCACTGCCCCGACTCGTAGTTGCCCGCCGAAACGTCGAGGAAGTCCAGCCGGTGCGTGTCGATCGCGTCGATGCGCTCGCGCGTCGTCTCCGCGTCGAGCCCGCCGTCGACCGCCTCGAAGGCCGAGAAGCGCAGTCCCAGAGTGATACCCGGCGCCATGGTGCGGACCGCGTCGATGACCCGGTTGACGAACAGCGTCGGCTCGGCCCACTCGTCGTCGCGGTGGTTGTATGCGGGCGAGAGGAACTGGTGGATGAGATAACCGTGCCCGCCGTGCAGGGAGATCACGTCGACGCCGGCCTCCGCGCAGCGTGCCGCGGCCTCACCGAAGCACTCGACGAGGTGCTCGATGTCGTCGCTGTCGAGCTGCTCGGGCATCTCGCCGCCGACGACCGCGCACGGGATCGGGGTGGGGGCGACCGGGACGAATCCGCTCACCGCGCCCTGCGCGGTGCGGCCCCCGTGGTTGAGTTCGACACCGACGAGCGCGCCGTGGGCGTGCACCGCCTCCGCCATCCGGGCGATGCCGGGGATGCGTTCGTCGACGTCCACACCCATCTGGCGGATGCGGCCCTTGCCGTCGGCCCGCACGTAGCTCGCCTCGGTGAAGACGAGCGCGGCGCCTCCGGCGGCACGTCGCTCGAGGTAGGCGATGTAGCGGTCGGTCATCGTGCCGTCGAGTTCGCAGTAGTTGCGTTCCATGGGCGCGGACACGAAGCGGTTGCGCAAACGGACCGAACCCATGTCCAGCGGTTGCGCGAAGGACGCGGTGGTGTTCATTCCATCTCCTGGTGGGCATCGGGACGTCCGGCCGGCGCACGGTCCACCGGCGCGGCCACGAGAACCCGGTCCGAGATCAGCTCGTCGAGGTGCTTCCGCATGCGGTCGACGTCGGGACGGATCCCGGTCAGCAGCGCGAACGTGTCGGCGGCCTGGGCGACGAGCATCTGCCCGCCGTCGAGCACGTCGCAGCCGAGAACCGCTGCGGCCGCGATCAGCTCGGTTCGGATCGGCCGGTAGACGATGTCCGCGACCCACAGCCCGGGGTGCAGGGCGCCGGTGTCGAACGGCGTTCCGGGGTGGCCGACCATGCCGATCGGCGAGGCGTTGACCACCCCGGTGCACGTGCGCAGGGCGGCGGGGATCGCCTCCGCCGGCAGAGCCGTGGCCCGAGTCGCGGGGAAGGCGGTGGACAGTCGCGCGCAGACGTCCGCGGCGCGGGCGGTGTCCACGTCGGCGATCCGCAGGTCCGCCACACCCGCGGCGGCGAGCGCGTAGGCCACCGCCGAGCCCGCACCGCCCGCACCGACCAGCACGACCGCATCCAGGGCGGCATCGGGCAGCCCGCGGCGCAGCGCCGTGAGGAATCCGCTGTGGTCCGTGTTGTGGCCGATCAGGCGCCCGTCCCGGACGACGACGGTGTTGACCGCGCCGAGCAGGCGGGCGTTGTCGGACAGGCCGTCGAGGGCCGGGATGACGACCTGCTTGCACGGGTGGGTGATGTTCAGGCCGGTGCAGCCGCCGGCGACGACGGCGCGCACCAGGTCGCCGGTGCGTTCGACGGGAACGTTCTCCGCCTCGAGGTCGAGCAGTTCGTAGCGGTAGTCGCTCACACCGAGTGCGGCGGCCTCGCGCTCGTGGAGGGCCGGCGACAGGGACGAGGCGATGCCTGCCCCCACGAGCCGGATGCGGTGGCGGGCGGTGGACGGGGTCACGGTTACTCCTACGGGGGTGGGACGGGCCCGTGGCCCCGGCGCGTCGGGCGCCGGGGCTCGGTGGCCGGTCAGACGTCGCTGCGGACGAGTTCCTGCGCCGGTCGCGCCGCCGGCGCCGAGCGACGCTCGCCCAGGTCCTCGGTGGGGGTGCGGTAGGTCTCCGGACCGGTGAGGGCGGCGATCGACGACAGCACCGCGAAGCCCAGGCACATCCAGGCGACCGGGGCCCAGTTGCTGGTGTCCCCCGCCGAGAGAATCTGCGCGACGGCGGGCGTGAATCCGGCGACGAGCAGACCGAGCATGAGGCTCACGGCCATGCCCGTGTACCGGACCCGGGCCGGGAACTGCTCCGGGAAGTAGGCCGGGTAGACACCGTTCGGCATGGCGTAGAAGAAGCCGATCAGCACGATCCCCGAGGCGAACACCAGTGGCGTGCTGCCGGTTCCGATGGCGTGGAAGAAGGCGAACACCATCGCGCCCGAGCCGAGGGCACCGAACACGAACACCGGCTTGCGGCCGATCCGGTCCGCGAGGAGCCCGGCCACGGGCTGGCTGAGTACCGCCACGAAGTTGGCGGCGGCGATCGCCCACAGCATCGTGGAGCGCTCGAAGCCTTCGACCTGCACGGCGTAGGCGAGTGCGAAGACGTTGACGATCGTGTTGATCATGGCGAACGTGGCGCTGAGGCTGATCCGCAGGACGGTGCGCCAGTGCGAGCGGAACATCTCGACGACCGGCAGGGTGGCGGTCTCGCCGTTCTCCTGGAGTTCCTCGAACACCTCGGGCTCGTCGAGCTTGCGGCGCAGCCACACCGCGACCACCGTGACGACGATGCTGAGCCAGAACGGCACCCGCCAGCCCCACGAGTACAGCGCCTCGTCGGGCAGCGATGCCACCGGAATGAACACGAGGCTCGAGATGACGATGCCGAACATGATGCCGCTCATGGTGAACGACGTGAAGAACGAGCGCCGGTGCGCCGGGGCGTGCTCGAGCGTCAGGGACGACGAGCCCGGGGATTCACCACCGGCCGACAGGCCCTGCAGCAGGCGCAGCAGCACCAGGATCACCGGCGCGGCGATGCCGATCTGCTCGTAGGTGGGCAGGCAGCCGATGACGAACGTGGCGATGCCCATCAGCATCAGGCAGGCCAGGAGGGCGTTGCGCCGGCCGAACTTGTCGCCCCAGTGCCCCCACAGCACGGCGCCGAGCGGGCGGGCGATGTATGCGACGCCGAGGGTGCTGATCGACAGCAGCGTCGAGGTGGCTCCGTCGCCGGGAAAGAAGATCTTCCCGAAGACGAGGGCTGCGGCGGAGCCGTAGATGAAGAAGTCGTAGTACTCCAGGGTGCTGCCCAGGAAACCGGAGATGGCCGCCCGGCGGGCGTTCTCGTTCGGTCGTCCGTCGGGGCCGGCAGCGTGCGTGTTCGCCATGGCGTTCCTTTCGTCCCAGGATCCGACGGACGCCGAGTCGGCCATTCGGTGATGGCCCTCACAGTCGCCGGAACGAGACGAGCGTGACACGCCGCACTATGCAGCGTCCAACACTGAAAAAGTCTCAGATAAAGACCCTTATCGTCTCAATCGGGCGTCGGAAGAATCTCCTCGGCGACCTTCAAGGCCACCTCGAGCGCCGGTGACACGCGCCGGGGCGACCAGCCGATCCCGTGGTGCATGTAGACGGATTCTCCGGCGAGGGGGACGAAGACCGTGCCCGGCGGCGTGATCGTCGCGATGCTCGACGTCATCAACGCCACCCCCACGCCGGCCGAGACGAGCACCAGGATCATGTACGGGTCGGTGATCTCCTGGACCACGCGCGGGCGGAACCCCGCGTCGAGGCACGCACGCATGGCGCTCTCCTGCAGGGCCGACCCCGCCGACAACGGGGTGGTGATGAAGCCGTCGTCCGCGAGTTCGTGCAGGTCGATCTCCTGCTCTCCGGCGAGCGGGTGGTCGGAGGGCAGCACGGCACCGAACGACTCGCGGCGGATCAGCCGGGTGGCCACCGCCGTGGACTGGACCGGCAGCCCGACGAACGCGAGATCCAATGCGCCACTCTCCAATTGGGTGACCGCCTCGCGGGTCATGATGCGGCCGACGAGGTCGAGCTCGATGTCCGGGTAACGCTGTCGCAGCGCCCGGGTCAGCGGCGGGAGCGAAAGATGGTTCAGCACACCGGTGAACCCGATCTTGATGCGGCCGTACACGCCGCCGGCGGACGCGCGCGTGGCCTGCCGTGCCGTCTCGACGCTTTCGAGGATGTGGTAGGCGTGGGGCAGGAAGGCGTGACCGCCCGCCGTGAGGGCGACGCTGCGCGTATTGCGCTCGAACAACGGCACACCGAGGTCCTTCTCGAGCTTGCGCACCGTCTGACTCAGGGGTGACTGCGCCATCTGCAAGCGGGCGGCGGCCCGGCCGAAGTGCAGCTCCTCCGCGACGGCGACGAAGGCCTGAAGCCAGCGGATCTCCATGTCGATCCCTTCGGGGACTTGACGACTGCACCTACAGCCGTATATCCAGATTCATACATGGTGCGTCTCCGATTGTTTCGATTTCGCACATGGATTCAGACTACTATCCACACACCGGCGAGGAGCAGCCGTATGGTGACCTATCCCTCGGGCGCGACCGCGCTCGTCACCGGCGGGGCGAGCGGAATCGGCGCGGCCTGCGCGAGGCGGCTGTCCGCCGCGGGCGTCCGGGTCGTCACCGCCGACATCGCGGACGGCGCCGACGAACGCGTCGACGTCACCGACCCCGTCGCCGTCGAACGGCTGCGAGAACGCCTGGGCCGGGTGGACATCCTCGTCAACAGCGCCGGCGTCGTGGGACCGTCGGCGCCGCTGGTCGACACCGAGCTGTCCGACTGGCACCGCACGTTCCGCATCAACGTCGACGGCACGTTCCTCGCGTGCCGCGCCTTCGTTCCCGCGATGATCGGCGCCGGCTGGGGCCGGGTCGTGAACCTGGCGAGCATCGCGGCCAAGGACGGCAATCCGAAGCAGAGCGCCTACTCGGCGTCCAAGGCCGCGGTGATCGCGCTGACGAAGTCGCTCGGCAAGGAGATCGCGACGACCGGGGTGCTCGCCAACGTGGTTGCGCCCGCGGCGGTGGAGAGCCCGATGAACGCCGGAACGGACCCGGCGATCCTGGCGCGGTCGCAGAGCCTGACGCCGATGGCCCGGATGGGCCGGCCGGACGAGATCGCCGAACTCGTCGCCTGGCTCTCCTCGGACGCGCTGAGCTTCTCGACCGGCGCCGTATACGACGCGAGCGGCGGCCGCGCGTCGTACTGACGGTCCGCACTCGGCCGACGAGCGGGAGGTTTCGGCGTCCAGCGGGAACTTGTCGTCGAAGCTACTCGGCCGGCGCCGCCGTCCCGGCCCGCTCGGCGCGACAAGCTCCCGTTCGACCCGGAGCAGGCTGCGCGCGGAGGGCGTCGGCGCGTCAGACCAGGGGCCACCCGGTGTACTGCTCGGCGATCAGGGTGCGTCCGGCGACGGAACGGGTGATCGCGTCGAGCTCGGCGTCCTGGCGCTTGTTGTCGAACGGGCCGCTGCCGGGGTGGGCGTGCAGCATCGACGACATCCACCACGAGAAGTGCTGGGCCCGCCACACGCGCGGCAGCACTTCCGCGGTGTAACCGTCGAGCCGGCCGCGTTCACCGCGGGTGAGGTACTCGTCCATCGAACGGGCCAGCACGAACACGTCCGCGACCGCGAGGTTGAGCCCCTTGGCGCCGGTCGGCGGGACGGTGTGCGCGGCATCGCCGGCGAGGAACAGGTTGCCGTGCTGCATGGGCTCGCACACGAAGCTGCGGAACTGCAGGATCGACTTCTCGAAGATCCGGCCGTCCTTGATCTCGGCACCCTCCCCGTCGACCCGGGCGTGCAGTTCGCTCCAGATGCGGTCGTCGGACCAGTTGGCGACGTCGTCGTCCGGGTCCACCTGCAGGTAGTGCCGCTGCACGTCGGCGGTGCGGGTGGAGATCAGTGCGAAGCCCCGCTCGTGCCGGGCGTAGATCAGTTCCTCCGACGAGCGGGGCGCCTCGGCGAGGATGCCGAGCCAGGCGAACGGGTACTGCCGGAAGTGGTCGGTACGCACCTGCGGGGCCGGAATCAGACCGCGGGTGCCGGTGCGCGAGCCGTCGCAGCCGGCGACGAGCAGCGCGTCGAGGCGCTGCGGGTTGCCCTGCGCGTCGGTGTAGGTCAGGTACGGCCGATCGGTGAGGTGGTCGTGGACCTGCACGTCGGAGACACCGAAGCGGAGGTCGCCACCGTCGGCGAGACGGCGGGCGATGAGGTCCTTGTTGACCTCGTGCTGCGGGTAGACGGTGACCGCGCGCCCGACGAGTTCGTCGAACGCGATGCGGTGCCCCCTGCCGCCGAAACGGAACTCCACGCCGTGGTGCTCGTAACCCTCGGCCTTCAGCCGGTCGCCGACGCCGGTCTCGACCATGAGGTCGACGGTGTTCTGCTCGAGCACGCCGGCGCGGATGGTGGCCTCGATGTCCTCCCGCGAGCGCGCCTCGAGCACGACGGACTCGATGCCACGCAGGTGCAGCAGGTGCGACAGCATCAGCCCGGCGGGGCCGGCGCCGACGACGGCGACCTGGGTGCGGGATTCGCTCATGGGGGACTCCTCGGGATCGGGAAGCGGTGACGACCCTCACTGTCCCGAAGGAAGGTCCACGTCGTCACCCCCCACTTTCACTCAGCGAAAGACGGTTTTCAGGTCAGCCGCCGGGAGATGCCGCTCGCCGCCGCTCGCATGGCCGGGATCAACGGCGCGGGATCCGCATCGATCGACACCACCACCGATATCGCCGCGACGACCCGGCCGGAACGCTCCCGGATCGGTGCCGCCATCGCCATCGTGCCCACGTTCAGGTATTCGCGGCAGATCACGATGCCGGTGCGGCGGACGCCGTCGAGCACGCGCCGCAACCGGGCCTCGTCGGTGATCGTGGCGGGGGTGAACCGTTCGAGCCCGGCATCGAGCACCTCCTGCAGCAGCTCGGGCCCGCCGTGGGCGAGCAGCACCAGCCCACCGCTCGACGCGTGCAGCGGCAGCCGGCCGCCCGCCCGGCCGACCACGGCCACGGCACCGCGCGCCGACAACCGCTCGACGTAGAGCGCCTCGAGCCCCTCCCGGACGACCAGCTGCACGTTCTCCCGGGTCGCATCGAACAGGTCCTCGAGATAGGGCATCGCCACCTGGCGCAGGCCGTGCGCGCGGGGCGCGAGGGCGCCGAGCTCCCACACCCGCACCCCGACCTGATAGCTGCCGTCCGCACGGCGTTCGAGTGCCCCGGCGTCGACGAGCTGGCCGCACAGCCGGAACACCGTCGGCAGGGGAAGCCCGGTCCGGCGGCTCAGTTCCGACTGGGTCAGGCGCGGGCGCTCGGCGGTGAACGCGCCCAGCACGGCGAAGGCGCGGCCGAGCAGGGTCCGGTCGGGAACATCGGGCACGCACCCATTGTGGGGTGTCCGCATCGGGCGGGCGCGAGCCGGAAGGGCGCACCGGCGGCCGAGCGTCTATCGTGTTCGCGCATGCGACTGGTCGAGAGATCGAAACGGGTCATAGAGGCGCACCTGAACAACACCAGCATCCGGGCACTGTCGGGGTCGATGGTGGCGTACGAGGGCCAGGTGCAGTTCAAGTCGGCCGGATTCGGCGGCGGCGAGGGCGTGCTGGCCGGCCTGCGGCAGCGGGCCACGGGTGAGGGCCTGTCGCTGATGGAGTGCGCCGGCAACGGCGTGGTCTATCTCGCCCACCAGGGGCAGGACGTCACGGTGCTCGAGTTGAACAACGAGACGCTGCAGGTCGAGTCGGAGCAACTGCTCGCCCTGAACGGCAACCTCACCACGAACGTCACGTTCGCCGGGGTGCGCGGCAACATGAGCGGCCAGGGCCTGTTCACCACGACGGTCACCGGCAGCGGGCAGGTCGCGCTGCTGTCGGCCGGTGGCCCACTGATCCACCTCGAGGTCTCGCCGCAGTACCCGCTCGTCGTCGACCCGGACGCGTTCGTGTGCGCGAAGGGACAGTTGAGCCAGTCGTTCGTCACCGACGTCTCGTGGCGCACGTTCGTCGGTCAGGGCAGCGGCGAGGCGTTCTCGCTGCGGTGGGACGGCATGGGCGTCGTGTCCATCCAGCCGGCGGAGCGGTGAGGGAGGCAGCGATGACGGAGACAGCGGTGTTCTCGAAGATCAACGGCAAGGTCGTCAAGGTCGATCTGAACCAGTCCGGGCCGGTCGTCGCCCGTCGCGGCGCGATGCTGTTCTACACCGGCATGGTGCAGTTCGCTCCGCACCAGGTACCCGGGGCCGGTGGGATGCCGGGCATGGGCGGGATCGCCGGGATGGCGGGACGGATGATGCAGGGCGAGCACGAACGCACGATGCTCGCGCAGGGCAACGGCGTGGTGCACTACGGCTTCCGCGGCCTCGAGGTGCACGTGGTGGACCTGTCCGCGGGCGGCGAGCTGCGGGTGGAGGCGTCGCGGCTGCTGGGGTACACCGCGAGCCTGCAGAGCTCGGTGGTGTCGATGTCGGCGCCCCCGACCGGGGGCGGCGGTGGCGGTGGCGGCTTCCTGGGCGCGCTGCGCAGCGCGGCCACCGGCATGGTGACCGGCACCGGCATGTTCACCACCCAGCTGTCCGGGCGCGGGGCCGCGGTGCTGCTCGGGCACGGTGGATTCCTCGAGCTGCAGGTCGGCGGGCCGGCCCCGGTCGTCGTCGACCCGCAGTCCTTCATCGCCGCCCGCGGACCGGTGCGGACGGAACTGAAGTCCGCGATGAGCTGGCGCACCGCGGGGCGCAGCGGCGGCGAGGGCCTCCAGCTCGAATGCACCGGTCAGGGCATCGTCTACGTGCAAGCGTCGGAGGAGAAACTGTGAGCGTCGTCCTGAACCCGTCCCACCTCGTCGGCAGCGACAACCTGCCCGGCAACCACTACGCCTTCTGCATCGACCTGCAGAGCCCGTGGTTCCTGTCCAAGGGCGCGATGATCGCCTACTACGGGCAGGTGCAGTTCACCTCGCTCACCCACGGACTGCAGGGGCAGCTGCTGCAGATGGTGGCGCACCAGTTCTCGGCCCCGCTGTACATGGGCGACTACGTCGTCGCCGAGGGGTACGGGAAGCTGATCCTCGGTGACCGTGGGTACGACATCAACTCCTACGACCTCGACGACGGCAACCTCACCATCCGGGCCGCGAACCTGCTCGCGTTCGAGCCCGGGCTGTCGCTGAACCAGTCGATCGTGCCGGGCTTCCTCACGCTGATCGGGACGGGCAAGTTCCTCGCGTCGTCGAACGGGCCCGTGATGTTCGCCGAGCCGCCGCTGCGGGTCGATCCCGAGGCGCTCGTCGGGTGGGCGGACTGCCCGTCGCCGAGCCACCACTACGACGAGGCGTGGGTCAACGGCTTCGTGGCGGCGGGGGCGCGCATGTTCGGTGTGCAGTCCGGGGAGGAGCGGCAGTTCGACTTCACGGGCGCCGGGACCGTGCTCATCCAGTCCAGCGAGAAGGTGATCGACGACAGCGCGATCGTCCGGACCATCGAGGGACAGCTACCGGGTCTGACCCCCGGCGGTCTGCAGCGGATCAACCAGGTGGTGGCGTCGCAGTTGCAGTCACAGCAGCACTGAACTCGGCAGCCCTGAACTCGGCAGCCCTGAGCCCGGCAGCACCGGCCTCAGGGCACCCCGGGCCGGGACTGGGCACTTGCCCGGGGCGCCCGAGGCCGGATTGTGACTACGCTCACAGGTAAGCCACACCTCATTGAGGTAAGGTTTGGTGAACCTAAGTAGTACGTCCAGGAGGGTCTCGATGATCGTCTGCAGCTGCCACGCTCTCTCGCACCGGCACATCGAGGCCCACATCGCTGCCGGGGCGCGCTGCACCCGCGAGATCGGCGCGGCCTGCCGCGCCGGCACCGACTGCGGACGGTGCGTCCGAAATATCTCGGCGATCGTTCGCGCATCCCGCGAGCGGGATGAGAGGATCGAACTCGAGACCGCCGTCTAGACCCCTACCCCGGCGGTCGATCCGCGTTCGGTCCCCGGGAGGCGCCATGAAGGGCGACAAGAAGGTCATCGAGTACCTCAACGAGCAGCTCACCGCCGAGCTCACGGCGATCAACCAGTATTTCCTGCACTCGAAGATGCAGGACAACAACGGCTGGACCAAGCTCGCCGCGCACACCCGCGCCGAATCCTTCGAGGAGATGCGGCACGCCGAAACCCTCACCGACCGGATCCTGTTCCTCGAGGGCCTGCCCAACTACCAGCGGCTCGGCACGCTGCGGCTCGGCGAGACGGTCAAGGAGATGTTCGAGGCCGACCTGCAGGTCGAGATCGAGGCCCGCGACCGCCTCCGCAAGGGCTCCGAGTACATGCGCTCGGTCAGCGACATCACCTCGGCCCGCATCTTCGAGGAGATCCTCGCGAACGAGGAAGAGCACATCGACTACCTGGAGACCCAGCTGGGCCTGCTCGAGCAGCTCGGCGAAGCCCTCTACATCTCCGTGCACGTATCGCCGCCGGAGTGAGCGAGGCGCGCATCCCGATCGACAAGCAGACCCGCCCGGTGTACCGGGCGCAGATCGAGGTAGCCAAAGCGATCCGCCAGGCCACGGCCGACGCCGGACTCGAGCGTCGGCTCGTGGAGCTGGTGAACGTACGCGTCTCCCAGATGAACGGCTGCGCCTACTGCCTGGACGTGCACGTCCGGGACGCCCTGCGCGAGGGCGAGACCACCCAGCGACTCGCGGTGCTGCGGGCCTGGCGGGAGACGGACCTGTTCACCGAGCAGGAGCAGGCCGCTCTCGCCCTCGCCGAGTCGATCACCACGCTGCCCGACAGTCACCTGCAGGACCGGGACTACGACTTCGCGCGCGCCCGGCTCACCGAGGACGAACTCTCCGCGATCGCGTGGGTTGCCGTGGCGATGAACGCGTTCAACCGGATCTCCATCGTCAGCCGGCACCCGGTACGTCCCCCGCAACAGTGACGGCCGAATTGATTTCCTGAGCAACCACCCGGTTATTCTCGACGGATGACGAAGACCCGGTGGCTCAGCGACGACGAGCAGCGCACCTGGCGCGCCTACCTCGACAGCACCCGGCTGCTGATGAGTGCCCTGGACAAGCAGCTCACCCAGGACTCCGGGATGTCCCTCACCGACTACGAACTGCTGGTCGCCCTCTCGGAGGCCCCCGACCGGCGGCTGCGCATGCGCGCCCTCGCCGACGCCGTCGTCACGACCCGCAGCGGCGTCACCCGCGCGATCAGCCGCCTCGTCGACGCCGGCTGGGTGCAACGCGTCGAATGCGACGAGGACAAGCGCGGCATGCTGGCCGAACTCACCGAGGCCGGCGCCGCGAAGCTGGCCCAGGCCAGCCCCGGACACGTCGAGGCCGTACGCTCCTACGTGTTCGACCTGCTCAGCCCTCAGGACGTGACCCGCTTCGGTAACACGTACACCGCGATGCGCGCGCACCTGCTCGACAACACCTGAACAGCCGGAGGAATGCCATGAGCGACCCGTCCGTCGTCGCCGTCCACAATCCGCAGCAACAGCGCTACGAACTGCGCGACGGCGACACCGTCGTCGGCTACACCCAGTACCACCCCGACGGCGACGTTGAACTCGTGTTCGACCACACCGAGGTCGACCGCGCCTACTCGGGCCAGGGCCTGTCGAGCACGCTGGTGCGGTTCGCGCTCGACGACGTGCGTGCCCGCGGCAAGCGGGTGGTGGCGATCTGCCCGTTCGTCGACGGCTTCATCGACAAGCACCCCGAATACAAGGATCTCGCCGACTGAGACCGGGACACGGCCGCATGCCGACTCCGCCGGATCCCTCCGCCGTCGCGGCCACCCTGCGGCGCGCGGGTTGCGTGTTCGCGGAGGAGGAGGCGCGGCTGCTTGTCGAGGCCGCCGGCACGCCCGGCGAGCTCGCCGGCATGGTGGACCGGCGCGCCGCCGGCGAGCCGCTCGAGCACATCCTCGGCTGGACCGAGTTCCACGGCCTGCGCATCCTCCTGGACCCCCGGGTGTTCGTGCCGCGCCGGCGCAGCGAGTTCCTCGTCGATCGCGCCGTCGCTCTCGCCCTGCCCGGCGCCGTCGTCGTCGACCTGTGCTGCGGCTCGGGGGCCCTGGGTGCCGCGGTGGCGACGGCCGTTGCCGGGGTGGACCTGCATGCGACGGACCTCGATCCCGCCGCGGTGCGGTGCGCGGGCCGCAACGTCGCCGCGCTCGGCGGCCGGGTGTACGAGGGCGACCTCTACGACCCGCTCCCCGAGGTGCTGTGCGGGCGCGTCCATCTCCTGCTCGCGAACGTGCCGTACGTACCGACCGCGGACCTGACGCTGCTGCCCGCCGAGGCCCGGGACCACGAGGACCGCATCGCCCTCGACGGGGGCGCCGACGGCCTCGACGTGCTGCGGCGGGTGGCCGCGACGGCCGGGCGATGGCTGGCACCGGGCGGGCACCTGCTGGTCGAATCGAGCGAGCGGCAGGCCGCCGGGATCGCCGAGTGCTTCGCCCGCAGCGGGCTGATCCCGCAGGTGGTACACAGCGACGACGCGTTCGCGACCGTCGTCGTCGGCACCGCTCCGCGCTGATCGTCCGGGCTCACCCGACGTGCGCGGCCCGGTGCCGGCGCACGGCGTCGCGGTTCGCGCACCGCGGCGAGCAGTACCGCTGCCGCCCGTTGCGGGAGGTGTCCGCGTAGACGTGGTCGCACTCGTCGAGGGCGCAGCGGCCGAGGCGGTGCATGCCCCGGCCCACCAGGTGCAGGGCCGTTCCCACGGAGACGAGGGCCTCGACGACACCGGCGAGGGAATGCTGGTCGTCCCGGTAGTGCAGGTGCCAGCCGTCGCCGGCGTGGTTCGTCATGCGCGGGTACGCCGATGCGGCGGCAAGCATCTCGTTGACCAGCGCGGCGCGCTCGGCGTCCCCGGTCGCGTCGACGACGCGGCACCAGCGTCCGAGCATCGCGCCGACGCCGAGCAGGTCGTCGGCACCGACCGGGAAGTCGATCACCAGGCCCGCCTCGACGCAGCGCTGCACCAGCGCGTCGACGGTCACGGGCGGGTCGTTCACCAGATCCGCGGCGAGCCGCACGGCATACTCGCCGTAAGGGTTGAGATGCACAATGCCATTACATCACGCTGGGTGGCATGCAGACATCCCATCGCCACCACTGGACCGAGGTCTCCCGCCACCCGACGAGCGAAGGCGTGGTGCGCTACCAGCGCTGCGCGTGCGGCCGCTGGCACATGGTCGCGACGCCCCTCGTCGCCGATCCGATCGGCGTGTCGGCGACGGTCCCGGTCACCCCGCGACCGTGAAACCCGGCGCCCCGCGGAGGACAATCGCCTCCATGACCGAGCGCAAGCGGCCGGACATCACCTTCGAGTCGTGGATCGAACGTCAGATCCGCGTCGCGCAGGAGCGGGGCGACTTCGACAACCTCAGGGGAGCCGGCAAACCCATCCCGCATCGCAGCGACGACGAGCTGTGGTGGGTGAAGGACTATCTGCGCCGGGAAGGACTGTCCACCGAGGCGTTGCTGCCGCCCCCGCTGCAACTGCGCAAGGAGATCGAGCGGTTGCGCAGCACCGTGCTCGACGTACCCTCCGAGCCGGCGGTGCGGCAGATCGTCCGGGAGCTGAACCGGCGGATCGTGGACTGCCTGCGCGCACCGAGCGGCCCCCTGGTCCCCATCCATAGGGTCGACCCGGAGGAGGTGGTCCGGCAGTGGGCCGCGGACCGGGCGGAACTGCGGTCGAGACGCGCCGAGCGGGCCGCGGCAGCGGCCGCCGTGCTGCGCGAGTACGCCCCCGAGCCGCCGCGTCGGCGCTGGTGGCACCGAGTCCTGGGAATCCGGTCCGCCGGAACCTGAGGCGCAGAGCGGCGACGAGTTCGCTCCCCCGAATCCGCACGACCGCACAGCCGCGCGGTCCACAGCCGTCCGCGACCACCATTCGCTGATTGTCGGGGCGTTCGTCGGTTCGTGTCGCGGAGACGAAAGTGCCGTCCCGCTCGGCGTACCCGTTGCCAGCAGACTGCCAGGAACGTCCCAAGGTTCCTCGAGCGTCACCGGCTGTACTGGTGTCGTTCGCATCGCGTTCACCGCACAGCGGTTCGCCGACGAGAGGCCGGTTCCATGGGAGTGTTCGACCGATTCCGCACGTCCTCCGCGAAGGGTACGCACCGGGCGGAGGACGTCCCCACCGCACCGACCGGCTACCAGCAGACCGCCGGCAGGCTGCACGCCTTCAACCGCTACGAGATCAAATACTTCGTCGACGAGATGAAGGTCCCCGAACTGCGGCGGGAACTCGCGGCGCGGATGGACACCGATCCGTATTCGCCCCACGGCGGGTACCCGGTCACCTCGCTCTACTACGACACGCCGGACCTGCGGTTCTACTGGGAGAAGATCGAGGGCCTGCGGTTCCGGCGCAAGCTGCGGATGCGCCTGTACGGCAACCCTTCCGAATGCACCGACGACACGACGGTGCACATCGAGATCAAGCAGCGCGTCAACCGCGTCACCCAGAAACGGCGCATCGCAGTGCCGTACGGGAACGCGCGACGCTGGCTCGACGGACGGCAGGAGATCGACTGCGAACCCTCGCAACGCCCGTTCGCCCACGAGGTGACGACGCTGATCGGCAACCTCGACCTGCGGCCGATCGTGACCACCGGCTACCTGCGGGAGGCGTTCGTCGGCCGCGAGGCCGACCTCGGCCTGCGAGTGACGATCGACCACAAGGTGCACGGCCGCGACCGCGACTTCCACTTCGCCTCGGGAGCACAGAACCGGTTCGTCGTCCCGCCGAGGCTGGCGATCGTCGAACTGAAGGCCAACGAACGCGTTCCGTACTGGGCGACCGATCTGACCGCCCGGCTGGACATGTCGGTCGTCCGCGTCTCGAAGTACTGCCAGTCCGTCGAGGCGTTCGGCCTCGCTCCGCGCTCCCGGATGGGCGCCCCCGAACTCGTTCTGCCGCAAGGCTTCGACGACCGTGTGCCGACCGGTCTCTTCGAGACCTCGACGATGGCGCGCTGACCGCCGCACCGTCTGCCCGCGTCCCCCGCACGGGCGCCGTTCCCGTCCCTACACCGAACCAGGACCATCATGAATTTCGACCTGCAAGACCTCAGCGGGACGTTCACGACGTTCGACATCATCGTGTCGCTGTCGCTGTCGTTCGTGCTCGCCTCGATCATCGGCTGGGTCTACCGCCACACCCACAGGAACGTCTCCTACAGCCAGTCCTACGTGCAGACCCTCGTGCTGGTCGGCATGGTGATCTCGCTGATCATGCTGGTCGTCGGCTCCAACATCGCCCGCGCGTTCGCACTCGTCGGCGCCCTGTCGGTGGTTCGATTCCGCAACGCCATCAAGGAAACTCGCGATGTAGGCTTCATCTTCCTGGTGATGGCCGTCGGCATGACGACCGGCACCCGCTTCTACCTGCTGGCGATCGCCGCGACGATCGCGATCTGCCTGGTGCTGCTGATCATGAACAAGTTCAACTGGTTCAAGCTCGACGTCCAGCGTCAGGTCGTGAAGGTGCAGGTGCCGCCGGAGCAGGAGTACAACGCGCTGGTCGAGGACGTGCTCATCCGGTACTGCTCCGAGTTCGAACTGGTCTCGACCGAATCCGTTCGCTCCGGTGCGCTGACCGAGCTGTACTACACCGCGCAGCTGAAGAAGGGCACGAAGCCGAACGAGCTGATCTCGGCCCTGAGTGCGGTCAACACCGGCCAGCGGGTGACCGTCCTGACCGGATACGACCAGACGGACATCTGATGGACGACACACCCACCGCCGGGCAGTCGCCGCCGCGGCGCCGGCTCCGGCCCCGGGTCCCGACGTCGCTGCGCCGGCACTGGAAACTCCTGGCTGTGTTCGTCGCGTTCGTGACGATCCTGGCGACCGTGTTCGGGGCGACCCGCATCCGCCCGTACATCACCGGCGACCCGACGATCATCGCCTCGGAGATCACCGACAACATCACCGGCACGGTGGACCTGTTCGACGCCTCGGTCCCGCACGAACTGTCGGTCGAGATCACCGACACGGAATACGACGAGATGATCACCGCCTTCCAGAGCACCGGCGAGAAGAAGTGGGTCACCGCCGATGTCACCATCGACGGCACGCTGATCACCGACGTCTCGGTGCGGTTGAAGGGCAACTCCACCCTCATGGGCGTGCGCGGCGAGGACGCCGGGCCCGGCGGCGAGGGCTTCGAGCCCCCGGAGGGGATGGAGCTGCCCGACGGATTCGATCCGGCGGCCATGGGCGGCCCGGGCGGCATGTCGCAGGCGTCCGAGGACGATCCGACGTCGCTGCCGCTGCTCATCAGCTTCGACGAGAACGCCGGCGGCCGCGCCTACCAGGGCATGACCGAGATCTCGGTGCGCCCCGGCTCGCCCGTGCTCAACGAGGCGATGGCCCTGTCGCTGACCGCGGAGACCGGGCAGCCGACGCAGCGCTACGCGTACACGGTCTATTCGGTCAACGACAGCGCCACCACCACGCGCCTGCTGCTCGAACACCCCGACGACACGTATGCGAACTCCCTGTTCGACTCCGACGGCTACCTGTACAAGGCGGACGCGTCGTCGCGGTTCGAGTACATCGGCGACGACCAGTCGGACTACGCCGACCAGTTCGAGCAGATCAATGCGGTCGGGACGGGGAACCTGCAGCCGGTCGTCAGCTTCCTGAAGTGGCTGGACTCGGCGAGCGACGAGGAGTTCGGCGCACACCTGTCGGAGTGGGTGGACGTGGACTCGTTCGCGCGGTACGTCGCCACGCAGAACCTGCTCGTCAACGGTGACGACATGAGCGGGCCGGGCCAGAACTACTACCTCTGGTACGACCTGCAGACGGGCAAGCTCTCCGTCGTGTCCTGGGACCTGAACCTGGCCATGCAAGGCGATGCCACCACCGGCCCGCACGACACCGTCTCGATGGCACCCGGCGCGATGGGCGGCCCCGGGCAGGGCGAGGCCGGCACCGCCGCGGCCGACCCCGGCACCATGCCCCAGCCGCGTGGGATGCCGCCTCCGGGCGCAGCTGCACCGCAGGGCGGGCAGGGGGCAGGCCGGGTGCAGTCCGGCAACAGCCTGAAGACACGGTTCCTCGAATCCGAGGCCTTCACCCAGGTCTACGAGGACGCCTACCGGGACCTCCACGAACAGATGTACGGCAGCGGACGCGCCCTCGAGGTGCTCGACACCCTGGTCTCGACCGTCCCTGTCAGCGACGCGCTCCCGGCCGCTTCCCTCCAGTCGAGCGCGGACTCGATGCGGTCCTGGATCGAACAGCGCACCGCTGCGCTCCCGGAGCTGCGTGACAGCTGAGCTGCGTGACAGTCGACCGGACGAGGCGCGAGCGCCGGGCCGCGAGGTGCGGCCCGGTTTCACAGCCGGACCTCAGGAAGGACTCAGCGTCGGCCCAGTCCCTACCGGCATCCTGGAGACGGCAGAATCGATCACGAATCTGCCCGCAGGGAAAGGAATCGTCATAACCACCTCAGTTCCGACGGTCCCCCACCCGGGACACCCGTCCGGGCGCGACACCGGTGACGTCTTCCTGATGGCCGGTGGCGTTCCCGGAGCGGGTAAGAGCACCCTGCTTCGCCGGATCGAGCACGACATCCCGGGTCTGACCGTTCTCGATCCGGAGCGCCGAGCCGAACGCCTCGCCGCCGCGCTTCCGCCGGGCCTGCCGTATCGCTGGTATCGGCCACTGGTCCATCTCATGCACACCCTCGACGTGGTGCGCACCCTCCTGGCCGGACCGCACCGGAGCGAAGGGCCTGTGGCCGTTCACGACACCGCCACGCGCAGGCGCCGACGCGACTGGACGGCCCGCCTGGCACGGCGACGAGGCTGGACGCCGGTGCTGGTCTTCCTCGACGTGCCCCACGATGTCGCGCGGGCCGGACAGCACGCTCGCGGGCGCGTGGTGAACGAGTCGTCGTTCGCGCGGCACTGGCATCGGTGGACGGCTCTGCGACCGCACCTCACCCGCGAGGACGACGCCCCGGCCGGGGGTCCGTGGGACCACGTCGTCGTCACCACTCGCGACGATGCGAAGAGCCGGGTGTTCGGATTGCTGACGCAGGACGGGACGGACCGCTGCGCACTCGGCGGCGGATCCCCGTGCGCGCAGTGACGATCTCCGGTACGCAGTGACGATCTCCGGCACCACAGTGACGATCTCCGGCACCACAGTGACGATCTCCGGCACCACAGTGACGATCTCCGGCACCGCAGTGGCATCGGCACCTCGGTGACCGGTGTCCCCGACGCGTGTCGGGTTCACCGAAGGCGCACTTCCCAGCAGATCCAAGGCTCACTCCCATGGACGCCCGAGGGTCGTCCGGTTGTGTGGGTGCGTGAACGGACGCGATGCGTCATGCCCCAGCAAGGAAGGCACGACTCGATGACAACTCCCACCCAGGCCGTCGACACCGCCGCCGCACGCGGGAATCGGCCGGACTCCGTATGCGAGAGGGACGGTCCGGAGCTGCGCGTGCTGCGCTGCGAGCGGCAGCACGTCGACGCGCTGCTCTCGACGCTCACCCGCAGGCAACGCGAAATCCTGCGCCTGCGGGTGGTCGAGGGGTTGTCTGTGGAGGAGTCCGCCGCCGTCCTGCGGACGACGCCCGGCGCCGTTCGTGTGGGTCAGCATCGCGCGTTGTCCCGCCTTCGGGCGGCGCTGGCCGACCCCGCGCGCATGGGCGCCGTCACGGGGCCGGTCGACTCCCGGCCTCGGCCTCGGCGGGGTGCGGTCGCGCGCCTGCCGCGTGCGTCAGCTGTTCCTCCGTGACCGCCTCACCGCGGGCGACCATGCCCGCCTCGTGCGACAGCGGGATCTGCCGCAGGAAGCACGCGATGACGAAGGCCACCAACAGGAATGGGATCAGGTACCAGAACACCGGTGCGAGGGAGTCGGCGTAGGCGTCGACCACGCCGGTGCGCACGGAGTCCGGCAGCTGGTTCAGGGCCGCGGGATCGAGCGTCGCCGTCGCCTGGCCGGCCTGCTCCGGGGAGGCCCCGGCTCCGGTGAACACGGCGGTGAGCTGCTCGGCCAGCCGGTTGGTGAAGATCGTGCCGAAGACCGCCACGCCGAGGGACGCGCCCACCTCCCGGAAGTAGTTGTTGGTGCTGGTCGCGGTCCCGATCTCGGTGGGCGGCACGGCGTTCTGCACCACGAGAACGACCACCTGCATGATCAGACCCAGGCCGAGGCCGAGGGTGAACAGCATCGTGCAGATCAGCCACAGCGGCGTGCTGCCTTCGAGGGTGGTCAGCCACAACATCGCGGCGGCCGTGACGAGGGCACCGGCGATGGGATACGCCTTGTAGTGACCGGTTTTCGTGATCGCGATGCCGGAGGCGATCGAGGTGGCCATCAGGCCGGCCATCATCGGGATCATCAGCAGGCCGGAGACCGCGGCCGAGGTGCCGGACGACATCTGCAGGAACGTCGGCATGAAGGCCAGCGCCGCGAACATGCCGAGGCCCACGGTGAAGCCGATCGCGGTGGCGTTGACGAAGATCGGATTGCGGAACAGCGACAGCGGGATGATCGGATCCTCGGCGCGGGACTCGACGAGGACGAAAAGGCTTGCCGCGACGAGCACTCCGACGGCGAGCGCGAGGGTCAGCGGATCGGTCCAGCCCCGGTCGCCACCGAAGTCCGTGAACAGGATCAGGCACGTGGTGGCGGCCGAGAGGGTGAGCACGCCGAGGAAGTCGACCTTCTTCTCGGGCCGCTTCGTGGGCAGCGTGAGGGTGAACCAGGCGATCGCGAAGGCGAGCACGCCGACGGGCAGGTTGATGTAGAAGGCCCAGTGCCAGGTCAGGTGGTCGACGAAGAAGCCGCCGAGCAGGGGGCCGGCGACGGCGGCCACACCGAAGACCGCACCGAGCGGACCCAGGTACTTGCCACGCTGGTCGGCCGGGACGATGTCGGCGATGATGGCCTGGGAGAGGATCATCAGGCCGCCGCCGCCGAGGCCCTGCATCGCGCGGAAGATCACGAACCACCAGAAGTCGGTGGCGAAGGCACAGCCGGCGGAGGCGAGGGTGAACACCGCGATGGCGACGAGGAAGAGGGTGCGGCGGCCGAACACGTCGCCGAACTTTCCGTAGATCGGCATCACGATGGTGGTCGCCAGCAGGTAGGCGGTGGTGATCCAGGCCTGGTGTTCGACGCCGCCGAGCTGCCCGACGATGGTCGGCATCGCGGTGGAGACGATGGTCTGGTCGAGGCTCGACAGCAGCATGCCGGCGATCAGCGCGGAGAAGATGAGCCAGATCCGGCGCTGCGTGAGCACCAACGGTGGTGCCGCGGGCCGGGACGACGTTGCGGTCACGGGTTTCCTGCCGTTTCGATGGGGTCGAGCCGCTGTCCGAACAGTCGCCGGACGATGTCGAGGTTGCGGAGCAGCAGCTCCGCGAAGGGTCGATCGGTGTCGTCGCCGAAGAACTCGTCGGCGGTGTGCCGGGTGATGTCGGCGAGCGCGTAGACGACGGTCCGCGGCAGCGGATCGTCGGGAGGCAGGTTCTCTCTCCGGGCGACGACCTCGGCGAACCGCCGGAGCTGGGCCTCGCCGTTGTGCAGGATGCGGGGCAGTAGCTGCGGCTCGCGGTGGATGATGTCGTGGTACTGCTTCGCGTGCTCGCGGGTGAAGTCGGTGCGCCCGATCTGGGCGAGGATCACCGCGACGAGGTCCTGGAGCAGCGTGGGGGAGATGCCGTCCCCGTCGTGCCGCCCGGCGGCCACGAAGGCGTCCTCCTCCTCGGGGGTCAGGCTGAGCGGGGGCTCGCCGAGGACCGCGTCCTCCTTGGACGGGAAGTAGTTGAAGAAGGTGCGCCGGGAGATCTCCACCCGCTCGCAGAGTTCCTCCACGGTGAACCCGGCAAGACCATGTCGGGCGGTGAGCGCGCGCGCCTCGCCGACGAGTGCGGCTCTGGTGCGCTCCATCCGGCGGTTCCGCCGCCCGGACGGAGTTGTTGCACTTTCATCCATAGAGTGCATGATTGCACCATTGTCCCCAGAGTGCAAAGAAGCCTGGTGTCTGCGGGCGACTATGGGACGTTATGGTCAGTTATGGAGAACTTCAGATAGAACTCCATAAGTCTCTATACTCGCCCCATGGACCTCGAGCTCAATCCGTTCAAGCCCGGCTCCGGACTCCGGCCGCCGGCGCTCGAGGGGCGCGACGAGCAGATCGGGGCGTTCGAACTCCTGGTCGCCCGCAGCAAACGGCAGAACTACGACCGTGGCCCGATCCTGTCGGGATTGCGCGGGGTCGGGAAGACGACCCTGCTCAACACCCTCGTCGAGCACGCCGACCGGCAGGGATGGCTCACCATCGCCATCGAGGCCCGCCCCAGCGAGGCCGGCACCACCGCGGTCCGCGCCAAGCTCTCCCAGGAGCTGACGGTCGGACTGCGCCGCTACAGCCGCAAGCACCGGATCCAGCACGCGATCGACCCGCTCATCGACCTCGCCCGCGGCTTCTCCCTCGGCCTCGGCCTCGGCCCGGCGACCGCAAGCTTCTCCCTCGACCAGCGTCCGGCAGCCAGTGGCGACATCGATCTCGACCTCGAGGAACTCGTCGAAGCGATCACCGCCGAACTGCGGCCCAGATCCAGCGCATTCGGGTTGTTCATCGACGAGATGCAGGACCTCGACTCCGATCTGCTGTCGGCGCTGCTCGCCGTCCAGCACCGGGCGAGCCAGCGCGAATGGCCGTTCTTCCTCATCGGCGCCGGACTACCCAATCTTCCCGCGGTGCTGGCCGGCAACCGCTCGTACGCGGAGCGACAGTTCCTCTACAGCACCATCGGCCCCCTCACCCCGGCGGCCGCAGCCGACGCCCTGCGCATCCCGGTACGCCGTCAGGGCGGGGACTTCACCGACGACGCGCTCGCCGTGCTCGTCCAGGCCAGCGGCGGTTACCCGTACTTCCTCCAGGAGTACGGGAAGGCGATCTGGAACATCGCTCCGCACAGCCCCTTTCAGCTCGAGGATGCCGAAATCGCCGTCGAGGTGGGCCGGCGTCACCTCGACGAGGGATTCTTCCCGTCCCGCTGGAACCGGGCGACCGACCGCGAGCGCCGTTACCTCACCGCGCTCGCCGCCACCGGCGAGGAGACCCCGCGGTCCGGGAAGGTCGCCCAGCTGATGGGCTCGACCGCCACCGGCGTCAGCGACGTCCGCAACTCGGCCATCCGCAAGGGCCTGATCTGGGCACCGGAGCACGGTCGCATCGCCTTCACCGTCCCGGGTATGGCCGACTTCATCCGCCGTCAACCGGCGGAGTAGCCGGATCAGCGGCCCCGCTCGGCCACCATCCGGTCCACGGCGCGCACGCTGAGCACCTGGTCGAGAGCCATGGAGGCGCAGCCGATCATCCCGGAGCGATCGCCGTGCGACCAGGGCAGGATCTGCAGGGCGCGGGTGGCCACGGACACCGCGTCGCGATAGAGGGTTTCGCGCAGTCCGGCGACGAACACGTCGTAGGCCTCGGCCATGTCGCCACCCACGACGAGCACCGCCGGGTCGAGGAGGTTGACGGCACCGGCGATCACCTCACCGATCCGCCGGCCGCTGTCCCGGATCATGCGGCGCGCCTCCGCATCCCCGCCGACGGCGAGGGCTACGACGTCGCGGATGTGGGTCACGTCCCGGCCCTGCTCCTGCAGGTCGCGGACCAGGGCCCAGCCCCCGGCGATCGCCTCGACGCAGCCGACGTCGCCGCAGCGGCACAGGACGCCCTGCGCGGCGGCGGTCTTGGTGTGCCCGATCTCGCCGGCCGCGCCCACCGCGCCGCGCTGCAGCACACCGCCCGACACGATGCCCGCACCGAGGCCCGTGGACGCCTTGATGAGGAGCATGTCATCGAATTTCCGTCGTTCGCCGAGCCTTTCGGCGAGCACCATGACGTTCGCGTCGTTGTCGACGAACACCGGCGCCGCACCGAGGCCGGCGAGGAAGGGCTGCAGCTCGACACCGTCCCAGCCGGCCATCATCGGCGAGTCGAGGCTGCAGCCGCGGACCGTGTCCACCGTGCCCGGCAGGCTCACCCCGATGCCGACGGTGCGGGGCGCGCCGGGACCGAGCGCGTCGCGCAGGTCGGCGAGGTGCGCGGCGATCTTCGGCATCAGCTCGCCCGGGCTCGCCCCGATCTCCTGCTCGAGGTCCTCGGTCCGGAGCAGTTCCCCGGCGAGATCGCAGACGGCGAGCTGGGTGCGGCTGCGGCCGATCGCGCCGACGAGCACGATGCCCGCGCCGGCCCCGAAGGTGAGGGTGAGCGGTGGCCGCCCACCGGTGGAGGGCCCCTCCTCCGTTTCGACGACGAGGCCGAGGTCCTGGAGTGCCGCGACCCGGGCGGCGACGGCGGTGCGGGAGAGCCCGGTGTGGTGCCCGATCTCGCTTCGGGTGGTCGCGGCGCCGGCGCGGACGAGGGCGAAGACCTCGCCCGCTGTGGCGGGCGCGCTGGAGGATCGGCTCATACCGCCATTGAACCAAGGAACCGCACCCGAGAGCGCCTCGTGCAGCCGCGGCGTGCTGCGTCGAACCGTACTTTGTTCTTAGAAATGCGTAAGTTTGTTGTTTCAGTGCGGAAGATGTTCTACGGTTGCCAGTGACAGCCCTCACCCCCTCATTCGGGAGGACAAGCCATGTCACCCGCCGCTCCCTGTACCGTCGTCGTCTTCGGCGGCACCGGCGACCTCGCCGTCCGTAAGCTCCTGCCCGCCCTCTACCTGCGCGATCACGACGGCCAGTTGCCGCCCGGCAGCCGGATCGTCGGCGCCGCGCGCGCCGGCCTCGACACCGACGGCTACCGCGACAAGGTCCGCGGCGAGCTCGCACGCTTCGTACCCGCCCACCTGCTGGATGCCGGCACCCTCACGCGGTTCCTGGACCGCCTCGACTACGTGAGCGTCGACTTCGCAGGCGGAGACGACTGGTCCGCCCTGCGCGACGTCCTGGCCCCGGACTCCGTGCGCGTGTTCTACCTCGCTTGCGCCCCTTCGCTGTTCGGGCCGATCTCCCATCACCTCGCCCGGCACGGACTCGTCGAGCCGACGTCGCGGGTGGTGCTCGAGAAGCCCATCGGCCGCGACCTCGCGTCCGCCCGCGCGATCAACGACGCGGTCGGCGAGGTGTTCGACGAGTCGCAGATCTTCCGCATCGACCACTACCTCGGCAAGGAGAGTGTCCAGAACCTGCTGGTCACCCGGTTCGCCAACACCCTGCTCGAGCCGCTGTGGAACTCGACGTGGATCGACCACGTGCAGATCACCGTCTCCGAATCCCTCGGCGTGGGCACCCGCGGCGGCTACTACGACACCTCCGGGGCGCTGCGCGACATGCTGCAGAACCACCTGCTGCAGGTGCTGTGCCTGGTGGCGATGGAACCGCCGACGGTCGTCGACCGCGAGACCGTGCGCGACGAGAAACTCAAGGTGCTGCAGGCACTGCGGCCGATGACGCCCGACGACGTCGAAAGATTCACCGTCACCGGGCAATACGGACCCGGATTGGTCGACGGCGGTGCCGTGCCCGGGTATCGCGACGAGGTGGAGAACCCGGACAGCCACACCGAGACCTTCGTCGCGGTGCGCGCGGAGGTGCGCAACTGGCGCTGGGCCGGCGTGCCGTTCTACCTGCGCACCGGCAAGCGTCTCGAGAAGCGCAGTTCCGAGATCGTGGTGCAGTTCAAGGACGTTCCGCACCCGATGTTCCCCCGGGCCGAGGGCGCCACCGAACCCAATCGCCTGGTGATCCGGCTGCAGCCCGACGAGGGCATCTGCCTGCACATGACCGCCAAGGAACCCGGGCCCGGCGGGATCCGCCTGCGTCCGGTGTCGCTGGATCTGAACTACGTGGACGCGTTCGACCGTCCGTCCCCCGACGCGTACGAGCGGCTGCTGATGGACGTGGTGCGGGGTGACCCGACCCTGTTCATGCGCCGCGACGAGGTCGAGACCGCGTGGGCATGGGTCGAGCCGATCCTGCAGACCTGGGACCGCACCGGCCGGGTGCCGCGCCGCTACCCGGCGGGTACGTCCGGCCCCACCGACGCGATCACCCTCATCGAGCGCGACGGCCGCGCCTGGTACGAAGGACCTTCCTCATGAGCCACGTCCATCCCGTTCTCGCCCGGGTCACCGACCGCATCGTCCGGCGCAGCCGGGCCGAGCGTGCCGCCTACCTCGAGCGGCTGCGCGCCGCCGCCGACAAGGGGCCCGCCCGCGGGCGCCTCGCGTGCGCCAACCTGGCCCACGGATTCGCCGCGGCCGAGCCCGCCGACAAGTCCGCGCTGCGCGGGCTGGTGAAGCCGAACATCGCGATCGTCTCGTCCTACAACGACATGCTCTCGGCGCACCGGCCCTTCGAGGAGTACCCGGCGCGGCTGAAGGCCGCGGTCCTCGAGGCGGGCGGCATCGCACAGTTCGCCGGCGGCGTCCCGGCCATGTGCGACGGCATCACCCAGGGCCGCGACGGCATGCAGCTGTCGCTGTTCAGCCGCGACGTCATCGCGATGTCCACCGCTATCGCGTTGTCGCACGACATGTTCGACGGCGCGCTCATGCTCGGGGTCTGCGACAAGATCGTCCCCGGCATGCTGATCGGCGCCCTGGGCTTCGGGCACCTGCCGACGGTGTTCGTCCCGGCCGGGCCGATGACGTCGGGGCTGCCCAACGGCGAGAAGGCCCGGGTGCGGCAGCTCTACGCGGAGGGCCGCGCCCGACGCGAAGACCTGCTCGAGGCCGAGGCCGCGTCCTATCACGGCGCCGGCACGTGCACGTTCTTCGGCACCGCGAACTCCAATCAGCTGCTGATGGAGGTGATGGGCCTGCACCTGCCCGGCGCGAGCTTCGTCAACCCGGGCACCGAGCTGCGGGACGCGCTCACCGACGAGGCCGCGCGCCGCGTCACCGGCCTCACCGCGCTCGGCTCCGCCTTCACCCCGGTCGGGGAGGTCGTCGACGAGCGGGCCGTCGTCAACGGCTGCGTCGCACTGCTCGCCACCGGCGGCTCCACCAATCACACGATGCACCTGGTGGCGATCGCGCGGGCCGCGGGCATCACGCTCACGTGGCGCGACCTGGCGGACCTGTCGGCCGTCGTGCCGCTGCTCGCCCGGATCTACCCCAACGGCGCGGCCGACGTGAACCACTTCCACGCCGCCGGCGGGCTCGGTGTCGTCGTCTCGGAACTGCTCTCGGCGGGCCTGCTGCACGACGACGTCACCACCGTCGCCGGCCCCGGTCTGCACCGGTACACGCAGGAGCCGCGGCTGCGCGACGGGACGCTGCAGTGGGAGACCGGGCCGTCCGAGAGCCTCGACCGCACCGTGCTGCGCGGCGTCGTGGACCCGTTCGCCGTGGACGGCGGGCTCAAGGTGCTCGACGGCAACCTCGGCGAGGCCGTGCTCAAGGTGTCCGCGGTCGCCCCGGAGCACCACATCGTCACCGCGCCGGCCCGGGTGTTCGACGACCAGGCCGACTTCCTCACGGCCTTCGAGGCGGGCGAACTCGACCGCGACGTCGTGGCGGTGCTGCGTTACCAGGGCCCGCGCGCGAACGGAATGCCGGAGCTGCACAAGCTCACCCCCGCGCTGGGGGTGCTGCAGGACCGCGGGCGCCGGGTCGCGCTGGTGACCGACGGCCGGATGTCGGGCGCGTCCGGCAAGGTTCCCGCCGCCATCCACGTCACGCCCGAGGCCGCGGCCGGCGGCCCGCTCGCCCGCGTCCGCGACGGCGACCTGATCACCGTCGACGCCGTCGCCGGCTCGCTGTGCGTGCACCTGTCCGACGCCACACTCGCCGACCGCGTGGCGACCGGCCACGCCCCCACCGACGACGCCTGGACGGGCACGGGCCGGGAACTGTTCGCGGGCCTGCGGGCCGCCGTGGGCCCGGCCACCCTCGGCGCCAGCGTCTTCCAACCCAACCCCGCGTGAAGGAGACCCCGATGAGCCTGCTGGACGTGACCCCCGTCGTTCCCGTCGTCGTGATAGACGATGCCGCGGACGCGGTCCCGATCGCCCGGGCCCTCGTCGACGGCGGTGTGCCGATGATCGAGCTGACTCTGCGCACCCCGTGCGCCCTCGAGGCGATCGAGCGGATCGCCGCCGAGGTTCCCGAGATCACCGTCGGTGCCGGCACGATCGTCGAACCCGGCCAGGCCGCGCAGGCCGCGGCGGCCGGTGCGCGCTTCCTGGTGTCGCCGGGCGCGACGGAGTCGCTGCTGAAGGCCATGACCGACACGGGACTGCCGCACCTGCCGGGTGCCGCGACCGTCTCGGAGGTGCTGCTGCTCCTCGAACGCGGCTACCGCGAGATGAAGTTCTTTCCCGCGGAGGCCGCGGGGGGCACCCGGTTCCTCGCGGCCGTCCACTCCCCCGTGCCCGCTGCCCGGTTCTGCCCCACCGGCGGGATCTCGGTCGCAACCGCCCCCGACTACCTCGCGCTGCCCAACGTCGGCTGCGTGGGGGGCTCGTGGCTCACCCCCGCCGATGCGGTGCAGACCCGGGACTGGGCCCGGATCACCCGCCTCGCGCAGGTGACCACGAAACTACGCCTGGCCGAGGCGTAGGCGGACCGGGCTCGCCCCCGTCCTACTCGGACGCGACGGGGGCGAGCCCTCGTCCGTTGAGGCGCAGTTCCACCCCACTGCCGCGCCTGATCGTGTTGTAGATCGGGCAGGTGGCCACGAATTTCGCGGCCAGTTCCTCCGCGTCGCGGACCCCGGGGCCGTGGATTTCGAGCTCGAGCAGCGTCCGGTCGTAGACGGTCGGATCGTCCGTTCCCCGCACGTGGGACGCGCGGGCGGTGAGTGCATCGAGTTCGAGTCCGTCCGAGGCGGCATTGTGCTCGATGTTCGCGAGGGCGCAGGAGGCGAGCGCGGACAGCAGCAGTTCCCCGGCATGAACGGCCTCACCGTCGGCAAGCCTCGAATCGCTGACGAAGTGGTTGCCGCGAGCGCTGAGCACGAACCTGCCCGGGGCGCCGGCCGAGGCGCCGACGGCCACTGCATCGGCGATCGGCGCCGCGTCCACCGCGTCCGGATGGTGTGCGAATTGCCCGGCATTCACAGGCGCACTCCGGCGCGCTCGGCCCACTCGCCGTGCCCGGGACGGGACAGGCCGAGGTTCTCCCGCAGCGTGGCACCCGTGTACTCCGTACGGAGGATTCCACGCCGCTGCAACTGGGGCACCACCTCACGGGCGAACGTCTCGAATCCGCCGGGCTGGTGGGGTGCCTGCAGCGTGAATCCGTCTGCGGCACCGTCCTCGAACCACTCCTGCAGGCCGTCAGCGACCTCGGCCGCGGTCCCGATGAACCCGCCCTCGTAACGCCCGCCGTACTGCTTGCCGAGTTGACGCAGGGTGAGGCCCTCGCGCTCGGTGATCTCGCGAACCTCGTTGTAGTGCCCCTCCACTCCTGGCACCTCCACCTCCGGCAGCCGTTCGTCGAGCGGGAACGTCGACAGGTCGACATCGAGATGGTATGCAAGGGTGGACAATCCACCGATCGGTGGCACGAGTTCGAACATCTCCTCGGCCAGTTCCTTCGCACGGGCCGACGTGGGGCCGACGACCGGCGTGATCGAGGGCAGGATCTTGACGGACTCCGGATCCCGGCCGTACTTCGCTGCCCGCTCCTTGATTTCCGTGTAGAACGCCTGCGCCGACTCCTTCGATGCGTGACTGCAGAAGATCACGTCCGACCAGCGGGCGGCGAAATCCTTGCCCTTCGCGGAGGCTCCGGCCTGGATGAGTACGGGGTACCCCTGGGGCGGGCGCGGCACGTTGAGCGGTCCCTGCACCGAGAAGAACCGGCCCTGGTGATCGATGCGATGCACCTTGGCCGGCTCGGCGAAGAGCGGCCCGTCCGGGTCCAGGACCAGCGCATCGTCGTCCCAGCTGTCCCACAGCTTGCCGGTGACCTGCAGGAATTCGTCGGCACGCTCGTATCGGGTGGCTCGGTCGAACTGCTCGTCGAGGTCGAAGTTGCGGGCCTCCGATTCCTGGAACGACGTGACGATGTTCCACGCGACGCGGCCGGAGGTCAGGTGGTCGAGGGTCGCGAAGGTGCGGGCGAGGTTGAACGGCTGCGCGTACGTGGTGGACACGGTCGCGGCGAGTCCGAGATGCCGGGTCGCGGCGGCCATCGACGCGATGATCGGCAGCGGATCCATACGAAGGGAGCCGAGAGCACCGTAGCGGAGCTGGGAATCGGTGCTCCCTCCGAACCGGTCCGGGACGGACAGGATGTCCGGGAAGAAGGCGAGGTCGAAGCGGCCGTGCTCGAGGGTGCGCGCGATGTTCTGGTAGTAGTCGGCGTCGAGCCATCCCGGCACCGAGCCGGGGTGGCGCCACCCGCCCGGTCGTCCGGGTCCGGCGGTGACGAAGGCAGCGAGGTGCATCTGTGCGGTCACGAGAGTCTCCTGAGGTGAACGGTCAGGCCTGGGCGAGTTCAGCGGCGACGGCGGCACGAACGGAGTCGAACCTGCTGTCGGACAACCAGGTCTGCACATCGACGGGCTCGGGGTACACGCCGAGCCGGTGGAAGTTGTCGGCGAGATCCTGAGTGCCGGCGATCGCTCCTTCGTCGACGGCGGTGAACTGCCCCGCCCCGGAGTAGGACAATCGCCGGGCTTTCACCAGATCGAGGTAGACGTCCCGCTCGAGCGTCGAGTCACCGAACCCGCCGAGCGCCGTGAACTCGTCGACCGCCGTCTCCGGATTCGCCTCGACCCAGCGCTGGGCGTCGCGCACGTTGCGGGCAAGTGTCGCGGCGACCTCCGGATGATCGAAGGCGAAATCCTCGCTTGCGACGAAGAACGCGTAGTCGTACGTCTTCACTCCGGGCAGGGTTGCCGCGTTGTGCTTGCGCCGGGCCAGCTCGATGGTGGGCTGCCAGTTGATCCACGCGTCGACCTTCCCCTGGGCGAAGGCGGCTTCCGCATCGGCGGCAGTGAGATTGACGTAGTCCACGTCGTCGATTGTCAGCCCGGCGGAGTCGAGGTACTTGACCAGGCTGTAGGTGCCCGTCGTGCCCTGGTGGTCGGCGATGCGACGGCCGCGCAGGTCGGCGGCGCTCTTGATGTCGGATCCCTTGGGGACGAGGATGTCGACCTCGTTGGAGGGAAGCGGATAGGACACGAGCGGCACGACCGGGACGTTGCCGCCGATCGCGTAGATGACGGCGGTGGCCGTGGCGAACGAGAAGTCGACGCTACCGGCCTTGATGGCCTCCATCACCGGCAGCGATGCAGGGAAGCCGGACGGATAGGTCACCGGCACGCCGAGATCCGAGGCCAGGTCGAAGCCTCCGAGGTTGTGGGACAGGACGGTGCCGGGTTCGGCCTTGCCGTCGCCGATCAGTGCGTAGCGCACTTCGGTGAGTGCCTTCGCGGCACCCGACGAGTCCTTCGTGCCGCAGGCGGCCAGCGCTCCGATGCCGGTGACCGCGAGCGCTCCGAGGCCCGCGGCCTCGAGGAATCGCCGGCGGCCGAATCCGGGAAGTGGCGAGCGGGAATTCATAGGGGACAACCTCTCTCGGATCGAGCTGATATCAGTGGTCGGGATGGACGGCACGCTCGGCGTCGAGGAGTCCGGCGAGCAGCTCCTCCTTCCAGGCGGCGAGCTGCGCGTCGCCGCGATGCCGCGGCCGCTCCTGGGGAACGCGCAGGTCGCGCGTGATGCCGGAGGGAGTGAGCAGCAGGACGCGATCGGACAGCACGAGCGCCTCCTCCACGTCGTGCGTGACGAGCAGGACCGTGCGCGGGTGCTCCACGAGCAGACGTTCGAGCAGCTGGTGCATCGTGACGCGGGTGACGGCGTCGAGAGCCCCGAACGGCTCGTCGAGGAGCAGAACCTCCGGCCGGTGGAGCAGGGCCCGCGCGAGCGCGACGCGCTGGCGCTGGCCGCCGGACAGTTCGGCCGGCCAGTTCTTCTCCCGACCCGTGAGTCCGACCTGCCCGAGGAGTTCGGCCGCACGAGCACGCGCTCCACGGGTGCCCAGAGTGACGTTGCCCAGGACCGACTTCCAGGGCAGCAGCCGATCCTCCTGGAACATCATCCGCGAGGTGTGGCCGCCGGCGGGCACACCTCCGGTCGGTTCGACGGTGCCGGCTGCGGGCACTTCGAGACCGGCGAGGATGCGGAGCAGCGTGGACTTGCCGACCCCGCTCGGGCCCAGGATCGAGACGAACTCGCCCGGGGCGACGTCCAGGTCGATATTCCTCAGTACCCAGTGGTCGCGGTACCGCTGTCCGATGCCGCGCAGGCACAGGCCGACGAGGTCGTCTGCGACCGTCTTCACCGGTTCTCCCTTCGGTAGTTGGCATTCCAGCGCAGGACGCGTGCCTCGATCAGGCGGACGATCTGGTCGGCGAGCAGACCGGCAACCGCGTAGAGAACGATGGCAAGGACGATGCGATCGTTGCGGAGCATTTCCCGGCCGTTCTGGGCGAGATACCCGATTCCTTCGCGGGTCGCGATGGTTTCGGCGATGACGAGGGTGAGCCAGGCGACGCCCAACGCGTATCGGATGCCGTTGAGGACGACCGGCATGGCCCCGGGCACCACGATCTCGCGGATGATGCCCCAGTGGGTCAGGCCGTAGGAGCGGCCGAGCTGGATCAGCTTTGCGTCGACCGTGCGGATTCCGTTGACGGTGTTCAGGTACACCGGGAAGACGACGCCGAGGATCACGAGAACGATCTTGGGCAGTTCGCCGATCCCGAACGCGGCGATGAGCAGGGGCACCAACGCCAGATGCGGGAGTGCGCGCACCATCTGCAGGGTGCGGTCGAATATCCCTTCCGCGATGCGGGAGAGACCGACGGCGAAACCCAGGACGAGACCTATGGTCGCGCCGATGACGAAGCCGATGACGATGCGCCGGAGGCTGACTGCGATGTGCGACTGCAACTCGCCCGTGGACCACAGCGAACGCGCGGTGTCGAGGACGTCGGTCGGCGGCGGCAGGACGGAGGCTGGGACGACTCCTTCGGTGGAGGCCCACTGCCAGCTCAGCAGAACCAGCAGCGGAACTGCCCAGGGCAGCAGCAACGCCCACGGCAGCACCCGTCGAATCCCGGCGGTTCGCTCGCCGCCCTGCACGCTCGCAGACTCGGGTGCGATTGCCTCACTCATGAGTCGAAGTCGGGATGGAACGGATCATGCGGCACTCCTCGATCGGTCGGACGCCGGTCACGCTATCCAGACGTGCACGCACATGTCGTCAGTTGTATACACATGGATTCAAACTCTGTACACGCGCCCACGAGCGTGATACGGCTTGACGAATCCCTCGACACGAACCGCCCCGACAGGAAGGAAGCCGGTGACATCTGCAGGCCCGGGTCCCTACAGCGAACTGCGCACACGCATCATCTCCGGCCGCTACGCCCCGGGCGCGCTCCTGGTTCCGGCCACAGTGGGTGAGGAACTCGGGGTGTCCCGGACACCGATCAGGGAGGCGCTCATCCGGCTGGAACTCGAAGGCCTCGTGACGAAGGTGTCGCGCGGCTTCGTCATCCGCGAGCGGTCGCCGGAGGAGATTCTCGACATCTGCGAAGCACGCATCGCACTCGAATCCGTCGTGGCGCGTTCCGCGGCACTCCGACGCACCGAGTTCGACCTCGCGATGTTGCGGCGGGCACTCGAGTCGGCACGGACCGGGGTTCCCGACGAACGTCTGCGGGCGCATGCCGAGTGGCACATCGCGCTGCGGGTCGCGGCGCACAACCCCACCATCTCCGAGTTGATGGAACTGCTCGACGCCCGCCTCCATGTCTACGACGGGACCGCGTCCCGATCCACCGCCAATCTCGATCTGATCGAAGCCGAGCACGAGGAGATCTACCGCGCCGTGGTCGACGGAGACGGGGAGCGCGCGAGCGAGTTGATGGTTGTCCACCAGACGAGGACCCGCGACCTGCGAATCGCCGAGATGGTCGAATCGAAGCGGTAGCACCGGGCGGTACGCTGGGCAGATGCGTGAGGAGAACGACCACCCCGGCTCGCAGTCGTCGCTGCGTACAGCCAATCAGCAACGGGTGGTAAGGGTTCTGCAGTCCGGTGGCGAACTCACCCAGGCGGAGATCGCCCGGCGCACCGGTCTGGCCCCGGCCACGGTGTCGAATCTGGTGCGGGAACTGACCACCAGCGGCCTGGTGGAGGTGGCCGCGGCCGAGCGCCCGGGCCAGCGGGGGCGGGCCGTGAAGCTCACCCGGTCGGCGGGCCTGGCCGTCGGAATCGATTTCGGGCACCGGCATCTCACCGTCGCCGTCGCCGACCTGTCGCACGAGATCCTCGCCGAGAAGCGGGTCGAGCTGGCGAGCGGACATCGCGCCGAGGACGGGATAACAAGGGCCGGGGCGCTTCTCGACGACGCCCTCGTCGAACTCGGGTGCGGACGCGACGCCGTCGCGGCCGTCGGCATGGGCCTGCCCGCGCCGGTCGAGTCCGCCACGCACCGGATCGGCGGGCCGTCGATCCTGCCGGGCTGGGTGGGCGTCGACCCGGCCGCACTGGCCGCCGAGCGGCTCGCGCTTCCCGTCCACGTCGACAACGACGCCAATCTCGGTGCGCTGGCCGAGCACATCTGGGGTGCCGGGTGCGGCGTGGACGACCTGGCCTACATCAAGCTGTCCGACGGCGTCGGCGCCGGACTGGTGCTGGACGGGCGGCTGTACCGGGGCCGCGCCGGCACGGCCGGCGAGATCGGCCACACCTCCCTCGACGAGTTCGGCCAGGTGTGCCGGTGCGGCAACCGCGGCTGCCTCGAGACGATGGTGGCCTCGCACGTGGTGATCGGGCTGCTCGAGCCGAGCCGGGGGCCCGGCCTGACGATCGCGGACGTGGTGGCACTCGCCGAGGCCGGCGACGCCGGGTGTGCCCGGGTGCTCGCGGACACCGGCCGCCACGTCGGGGTCGCGGCGGCGAGCCTGTGCAACCTGCTCAATCCGCAGCTCCTCCTGATCGGCGGCGAACTCGCCCTGGCGGGAGAGCTGCTGCTCGAGCCCCTGCGTCGCGCGATCGAGCGGTACGCGGTGCCCAGCGCCGCGCGCACCGTGCAGGTACGGACGGCGGCGCTCGGCGCCCGGGCCCAGGTACTCGGGGCGGTCGCCCTGGGACTGCGCGCGGCCAGCCCCCGCTGAAGATCATCTTCGAGGCTTCGGCGCCGACTCACGTCCAGAACTAGGTTCAAATTCGAACATAAGTAGCGTCTCAAGACGCTTTTTTCATTCATTTCTTGACGACTGACGCCGCTTCGTCCTACTGTGGTCCAGCACACAGTTCGCGTGACCGCCGCCACTCGCCTCCCGGAACGGGACCGCCGCGGCCGGGTCCCGCCGCCCACGAGGAGTCCCATGAGCAACCACGTCGCGCTCCCGACCGTCCCCGACACCGGACCGGACACCGCCGGCGCCCCGGTGCCGGTCCGCATCGCCGCCATCGCCGCGCTCGGCGGCCTGTTGTTCGGCTTCGACAGCGCCGTCATCAACGGTGCCGTGTCGGCCATCGAATCCCGGTTCGCCGTCTCGTCCGCCGTCCTCGGCTTCGCGGTCGCCTCGGCCCTGCTCGGCGCGGCCGGCGGCGCCGTCCTCGCCGGCCGCATCGCGGACCGCTACGGCCGGCTCACCACCATGCAGGTCGCCGCCGCGATGTTCCTGGTCAGCGCGCTGGGCACCGGATTCGCCTTCAACGTCGAAACTCTCGTCCTGTTCCGCATCGTCGGCGGTGTCGGCGTCGGACTCGCCTCCGTCATCGCCCCCGCCTACATCGCCGAGATCTCCCCCGCCCGGGTACGCGGTCGCCTGGGATCGCTGCAGCAGCTCGCGATCGTCGTCGGCATCTTCGCCGCCCTGCTCGTCGACTACGCCCTCGCCGCCCTCGCGGGTGGCTCCCGCGAGGAACTGTGGTTCGGGCTCGAGGCGTGGCGCTGGATGTTCCTGTCCATGACCGTTCCCGCCCTCGTGTACGGATTCCTGACGCTCACCATCCCGGAGTCCCCGCGCTATCTCGTCGCGAAGGGCCGCATCGGGGAGGCCCGCGGCATCCTCGGCACGCTGCTCGGCGAGCAGGGCATCGACCTGCGCATCGAATCGATCCGCGCCACCCTCGGCCACGAGCGCACCCCGTCGCTGCGCGACCTGAGGGGACCCGCGCTGGGCCTGCTGCCCATCGTGTGGATCGGCATCGGGCTGTCGGTGTTCCAGCAGTTCGTCGGCATCAACGTGATCTTCTACTACTCCAGCATCCTCTGGCAGGCAGTGGGATTCGACGAGAACAGCTCCCTCGTCATCACCGTCGTCACGTCCGTGGTCAACATCGCCACCACCCTCGTGGCCATCGCGTTCGTCGACCGCATCGGACGCCGGCCCCTGCTGATCATCGGCTCGGCCGGCATGGCCGTCACCCTCACCACGATGGCCGTCGTCTTCGCCACCGCCTCCACCACCGTCGTCGACGGTGTGACCACCCCGCACCTGACCGGACTGCAGGGACCGATCGCGCTGATCGCCGCGAACCTGTTCGTCGTCGCGTTCGGCATGTCGTGGGGACCGGTCGTGTGGGTCCTGCTCGGCGAGGCCTTCCCCAACCGGATCCGCGCGGCGGCACTGTCGCTCGCCGCCGGCGCGCAGTGGGCGGCCAACTGGGTCATCACCGTGAGCTTCCCCGCCATGAAGGAACTGTCGCTGGGGCTGTCGTACGGCTTCTACGCCGTGTGCGCGGTGCTGTCGCTGCTGTTCGTCCTGCGCTGGGTCAAGGAGACCAAGGGCCGCGAGCTCGAGGACATGGACGCCGCCTGAATCCCGGGCACCCCGGTAACAGAACAGTCAGGGAGAGAACAGACATGGCACTGACCATCGGAATCGACGTGGGCGGCACCAAGGTCGCCGCCGGCGTGGTCGACGAACACGGCACCCTGCACGCCCGGCTCCGCCGCGCCACCCCGTCGGACGACCCCGCCCGCACCGAGGACGTCGTCGCCGACGTGGTCCGCGAACTCCGCGCCGCGCACGACGTGTGCGCGGTGGGCATCGGCGCCGCCGGATTCGTCGCGTCCGATCGCCGTACCGTGCTGTTCGCCCCCAACCTCGCGTGGCGCGGCGAACCGCTCGGCGAGGCCGTCGAGGCCGCGTGCGGGCTGCCGACCGTCGTCGAGAACGACGCCAACGCCGCCGCCTGGGGCGAGGCACGATTCGGCGCCGGCCGGGGTGCCCGCACCGCGATCGTGCTCACCGTCGGCACCGGCATCGGCGGTGGGCTGATCATCGACGGCGTCCTGCACCGCGGAGCCTCGGGGCTGGCCGCGGAACTCGGCCATCTCAACGTCGAGCCGCACGGCCGGCGCTGCGGGTGCGGGAACCACGGCTGCTGGGAGCGTTACGCCAGCGGGCGGGCCCTGGTGCGGGAGGCGCAGGAGATCGCGAGCGTCTCGCCCGCGCTCGCCGGCCGGCTGCTCGAGCTGGCCGGCGGGCGCGCCGAGCAGATCACCGGGCACCACGTCACCACCGCCGCCCGCGAGGGCGACGCCGCCGCGCTCGAGTGCTTCCGCACGATCGGCACGTGGCTCGGTCACGGCATGGCGGACCTCGCCGCGTTCCTCGACCCGGAGGTGTTCGTCCTCGGCGGCGGTGTGTGCGAGGCCGGGGAACTGCTGCGCGGGCCCGCCGTCGCCACGTTCGCCCAGCGGCTGACCGGACGCGGGCACCGCCCGGCCGCCCCGGTGCGGCTGGCCGAGCTCGGCCCCGACGCCGGGATCGTCGGCGCCGCTGACCTGGCCCGGCGCCGCACGGATCTGTCGGCCACGCGCCTCGATCTCTCGGCCGCCGGCTGAACACCCGCCCGGGTGGGGCGAGCGAATGTATCACCGACTCGGACTGAGGAGGTGAGCGATACATTCGCTCGCCGCACGCGGTCCACCGCGTAACACCGTCGTTACCGCGGTTAACCGTTCGCTTGACACGACGCCACTACCGTCGGCGGAGCCACGCGTATACAGCCGTGGATACAGACGACGGGAGTGTGCAGCGGTGGACGGACTCGAACGGCTCCACGCCTCGCTCGACGCGACGCTCGGGCCCGTCGACGCCGCGTACGCCACCGCCTATCCCGGGACGACACCGGCGCGGCAACCCGTGCACACCGTGTACGTGCCGGCCCACCGGTACGACGCGACGACCGTCGCCGACTGGGGTGCACACGCCCGCCGGGTACTCGACGAGAACTGCTCCGGCCCCGGCGACCTGGCCGGCGTGACGGGGATCGAACCGGAGCTCGCCGAACAGGTCCTACCGCTCGTGCGGGCCAAGCTCGGCACCGAGCCGATCGAAGATCTGCGCATCGACTTCGAGGACGGTTTTCCCCAGACGGACGTGCCCGGCCCGCACCGCGACACCGACGAGGACGCCCACGTCGCCCGGACCGCCACCGTTCTCGCCGGCAATCCCTCCGCCACCCCGTTCGTGGGGCTGCGCTTCAAGTGTCTCGAGCCCGCCACCCGCCGTCGCGGGATCCGCACGCTCGACGCCTTCGTCGGTGCTCTCGCCGAGAAGACCTCCGCTCCGGACGGTTTCGTCGTGACCCTGCCCAAGGTGACTGCACCCGAGCAGGTCTCCGCGATGGTCACCGTGTGCGAGCACCTCGAGCGTGCGCACGGGCTCGACGTTCCCCTGCGGTTCGAGATCCAGATCGAGACCCCGCAGGCGATCTGCGGTCCCGACGGCACCGCGCAGGTGGCGCGGATGCTGCACGCCGCCGCGGGCCGTTGCGCGGGACTGCACTACGGCACCTACGACTACTCCGCCGCGTGCGGCATCGCCGCCGAATACCAGGCCATGGACCACCCCGTCGCCGACCACGCCAAGGCCACCATGCAGGTGGCCGCCGCCGGCACCGGCGTACCCCTGTCCGACGGATCCACCAACCGCCTCCCCGTCGGCACCCGCGAACAGATCCGGGCCGCGTGGGGCCTGCACGCCCGGCTGGTGGAGCGGTCGCTGCGCCGCGGGTTCTACCAGGGCTGGGACCTGCACCCCGCGCAACTGCCCACCCGCTATGCCGCGACGTTCGCGTTCTACCGCCGTTCGTTCCCCACCGCGGCGGCCCGCGTCGCCGCCTACCTGTCGCCGGGGCGTGACTCCGGCTATCTCGACGAACCCGCGACGGCCCGCGCCCTGGCCACGTTCCTGCTCCGCGGCCTCGCCTGCGGAGCCCTCACCGAGACCGAGGTCCGCGACCGCGCGGAGACCACGCCGGACCGGCTGACGCGGCTCGCGGGCCGACAGGAAGGACCTACCGGATGTCCACCGTGATCCGCACGCGACGCGCCGTCGTCGGCGACCGCGAACACCCCTGCTCGGTCGTGCTCCGGGACGGGCGCATCGCCGCGATCGGGGCCTACGACGCCCCTGCCCCCGCGGGCGCCGAGGAGTTCGTCCTCGCCGACGACGAGGCTCTTCTGCCCGGTCTGGTCGACACGCACGTGCACATCAACGACCCCGGCCGCACCGAGTGGGAGGGATTCGCGACCGCGACCCGCGCGGCCGCCGCGGGCGGCGTCACCACCGTCGTGGACATGCCGCTCAACTCCGTGCCGGCCACTGTCGACGTCGCTGCGCTGGAGGTCAAGAAGAAGGTTGCCGCCGAACAGATCTCGGTCGACGTCGGATTCTGGGGCGGCGCCGTGCCGGGCAACCTCGCCGACCTCGAACCGCTCTGGGACGCGGGCGTGTACGGCTTCAAGTGCTTCCTCGCCCATTCCGGGCTGGACGAGTATCCGCCGCTCGACCGGGAACAGATGCTCGCCGCGATGCGCACGATCGCGGGCTTCGGGGGCCTGCTCATCGTCCACGCCGAGGACGGGCCCACCCTCGACGCCCAGCCGCCGGCCGCGGGCCGCCGGTACGCCGGCTTCCTGCGGTCGCGTCCGCCGGCCGCGGAGTCGCGGGCCGTCGCCCAGGTGCTCGAGGGCGCCCGGGAAACGGGTTGCCGCACCCACATTCTGCACCTGTCCGACGCCGGGAGCCTGCCGCTGATCGCGCAGGCCAAGGCCGACGGCGTGCCCGTCACCGTCGAGACGTGCCCCCACTACCTGTCGCTCTTCAGCGAGGAGATCCTGGACGGTGCAACTCATTTCAAGTGCTGCCCGCCGATCCGCGAGGCGAGCAACCGGGAAGGCCTGTGGCGCGGCCTCGCCGAGGGCACGATCGACGCGGTGGTCTCGGACCACTCGCCGTGCGTGCCGGAACTGAAGAAGTTCGCGACCGGAGACTTCGCCGAGGCGTGGGGCGGCATCTCGTCGCTGCAGCTCGGCCTGCCGATCGTGTGGTCCCAGGCCAGGCGCCGCGGCCACACCCTGACGGAGGTGACCCGATGGATGGCCCGAGGCCCCCGCGACCTGGTGGGCATGACCGACCGGGGCGAGATCGCGATCGGCAACGTCGCGGACTTCTGCGTCCTCGCCCCCGACGACGCGTTCGTCGTCTTCCCCGAACGCCTGCACCACCGCAACGCCGTCACCCCCTATGCCGAGACCGCGCTGGCCGGGGTGGTCCGCGGGACGTGGCTCGGCGGCCGCCCCGTGGGCCGGACGCCGAACGGGCGCCTGCTCGACCGTGAGAGGACGAACCCGTGACCGACCCCGCCTTCCTGCAGCTGCCCGACCTCGCGTCCCGGACCCTCGCCGGCTCCGTGGTGTACGCCAACGACGAACTGTTCGCCCAGCGGGAGAATCTCGTCACCCCGGAACCCCCGGCCTTCGACACCGGGGACTTCGGGCACAAGGGCAAGGTGTACGACGGTTGGGAGACCCGGCGGCGCCGCGAACCCGGCCACGACTTCGCGATCGTCCGGCTCGGGGTGCCCGGAGTCGTGCGCGGCGTGGTGATCGACACCGCATGGTTCACCGGCAACTACCCGCCGTTCGCCTCGGTGGACGCCGTCGAGACGGAGGGGTATCCGACACCGGACCAGCTGCTCGCGGCGCCGTGGCAGCCGATCCTCGACAAGGTGGCCCTCGCCGGGGACACCGCCAACACCTTCGCGGTCGACAGCGAATACCGATGGACACACCTGCGGCTCAACATCTTTCCCGACGGCGGGGTGGCCCGGCTGCGGGTGCACGGCGAGCCCCGGCCCGACCCGGCGTTCCTCACCGGGACGATCGACCTCGCCGCGCTCGAGCACGGGGCCGACGTGGTGGACTGCTCGAACCGCTTCTACTCGTCCCCGCGCAACATCATCGCCCCCGGCCGGGCGCGGCACATGGGCGAGGGCTGGGAGAACGCCCGCCGCCGCGACGGCGGCAACGACCATGTGGTGGTGCGCCTGGCCGGGGAGGGCCACGTCGACCACGTCGAAATCGACACCTCGTACTTCGTCGGCAACGCCCCCGGGTGGGCACGACTGATCGGAATCCCGGACGGCGCAGCGCTCTCCGACGAATCCGCGTGGGTCGAGCTCGTGCCGCGGACGGCACTGCTGCCCGACTGCCGGCACCGGTTCCGCGTCGACGCGGCCGTGCCGTTGCGGCACGTGCGGCTCGACGTCTATCCCGACGGGGGCCTCGCCCGGCTGCGCGTGCACGGGCGGCTGACGTCGCCTGCGGCGGAAATCTGACTTCCTGCGTGAACGACGGTGCAAGCAGCGGCACGCCGTCGAATGCGGTATCAACCAACTCGAGCAGAACCGGGCCGTGGCAACTCGATACGACAACTCGCCGTTCGCTACGCGTCTACCGTCCGCATCACCGCGACCAATTAGTGGCTCCGGACGGACAACTGATGAAAAACGCCTAGAGTCTGGGGGTGCTCCGTTCGGCGGCTCGGGGCTGCGCCCGGCTACATCTTGGCGTATCTGGCCATGGCGAAGCTGTAGAGGCCGTAGGTGATGATGCCCACGCCGGCCGCGATGAGGAGGGCAGCCCCATAGGGTTGCGCCCCCACGGTTTTGAAGGCGCCGTCGAGTCCGGTGGCCTTACCGGGCTCGGATTGGCTGACGGCGAGAATCACCAGCAACCCGATGGCGGCGATGGCCAGACCTTTCGCGATGTACCCGACCATGCCCAGTCGTCGCACGAGAGGACTGGTGGTTCCTTCGAGGTCGTCGAGGAAGCTGCGACTGACACCCTTGTAGACGTGGTATCCGCCGACCGCGATGATGACCAGCGCCCCCGCGAGGAGGACGATCGTACCGGCGGTGGTCTGCATCAGGCGGGCCGTGATGCCCGCACTCTGCCCGCTGCTGGACTTGCCGCTGCCGCGGGCGAAACCGAACGCGGAAAATGCGAAAGCGAAGTAGACCACCGCCAGGGAAAGGGCCTTGAGACGATCGAGCACCTCCGATTTCTTGCTGTCGGCGTCCGGTCGGGACGAACTGCCGAGCGCCGCTTCGGCGAGCCGCCACAGTCCCATGATTGCGAACGCGACGACGCCCACCCACAGCGCTGCGATGCCGCCCGGCTTTGCGGCCAGTTCCGTCATGGCGCCGGATTGGTCGGCGGTGCCGGCTGCGCCGCCGAGGGCGAGCCGGATGGCGATGTAGCCGATGATCAGGTGCACGATGCCGCTCACGACGAACCCCGCGCGGGCGAATCGTTCGAAGATGCTGTTCTGGGCCAGACGGCCCGCGGTGGAGGACGAGTTGCCGTACGACGGCGGCGAAGAGCTCGCGGCGGGTGCCGAGGAAGGGGTGGTGTCAGGCATGGCGATCGTCCCATGTTGGTGGTGGAATTCTCCGTCGGCGGGTGCGACGGTTCGTGGGCAGGGTGCGTAGGGCTGTCCGTAGCCCGATGCGGGAAGCCGGAGCACCTCCGCCCGTCTCACGCAAGGCACGGAATTTCAGTTCGGAGGCCGTCTCGGGGGCATCGTCGGCGGTCGCTCGCAGGAACCGGTCGGGCAGTGCGAGTTTGTGGATGGTGCGCAGCGTCAGCAGGTACTGCCGTGCAAGGGGACCGGTGGTGTAGGGCAGGTCGTACTTCTCGCACAGCGCTTGCACCCTGGTGGAGATTTCCGCATAGCGGTTGCTGGGGAGATCGGGAAACAGGTGATGCTCGATCTGGTAGCAGAGGTTGCCGCTCAGGAACGCCATCACCGGGCCGGCCCGGAAGTTGGCCGCGCCGAGCATCTGCCGCAGGTACCATTCGGCCCTCGTCTCGTTCTCGAGTTCGGCGAGGGTGAACTTCTCGGCGCCGTCGGGGAAGTGCCCGCAGAAGATCACCACGTACGCCCACACGTTCCGCACCAGATTCGCGGTCAGGTTCGCCGTCAGCGTTCGCCGCCAGCGACGTCCGCTGAGGGCGGGAAAGAGCAGGTAGTCCTTGCCCGTCTGACGGGCGATCTTCCCGATCAGCGCTCGGAAGTGGGCGGATTTCTCGGCAGCGGTGCCGACGCGGTCCTGTTCGGAGTACAGGTCGTGCAGAGCGATGCCCCATTCGAACGTGGCTGCCAGCAACAGATTCCGCAGCGGTTGCAACAGATGTTCGGGCTTCCAGGGCTGGTCACGAGTGATGCGGAGGACACCGTAGCCGAGGTCGTCGTCCATTCCGACGATGTTGCTGAACACGTGATGGCGGTAGTTGTGGGAGTAGCGCCACTGCGACGAGAGGCCGGCCATGTCCCATTCCCAGTTGCTGGAGTGGATTTCCGGGTCGTTCATCCAGTCCCATTGACCGTGGGAGACGTTGTGGCCGATCTCCATGTTCTCCACACTCTTGGCCACGCCGAGCGCCGCCGTTCCGAGGACCCAGCCCACCGGGCCCCTGGTGCCGTAGATCACCAGCCGCGCAGCGGTATCCAGTAGCCGCTGGAGGCCGATGGTGCGGCGGATGTAGGCGGCATCGGCCTCACCGAGCGACTCGGTGACGTCATGGCGAATGCTGGTGAGTTCGTCGCTGAGTGCCTCGACGTCCTCGTCGGTGAGGTGTGCGTATTCCTTGATATCGGAGATGGCCATGGTGCGCTCCAGGTTCCGGACGAGCCCCACCCGGAACGCCGGGTGGGGGCGGCGCCCGGTGCGGCCTCAGGGCCGGGTCAGTAGTAGTGGCGTCGGCCTGCCACCGCGTGGCCCATCGACCCCATGACCGCCAGGACCACTCCGATGAGGATGAGCGCGACCCCGACATACAACAGGATGGGCAGGCTGATGACCACGCCGACGATGGCGAGGATGATTCCGAGAACGATCATGAAGACCAACTGATTTCGGGTTGTCTTGCTTGTGCGGACGGCAGCCGGTGCGCCGGGCAGCACACGGCGCACCGACGCGAGAAGCGGAATCTAGTGTTTGAAGGCGTCCTTGATCTTGGCGCCGGACTGCTTGAGGTTGCCCTTGACCTGGTCGGCCCGTCCTTCGGCTTCGAGGCTGCGATTCCGGGTGGCCCTGCCGAACACCTTCTTCACCGAGCCCTTGGCGGCCTCGGCCGAATGCGCGAACTTTGTACGCATACTCATGACGGGTTCATCTTCCTCTGGTGTTTCGCCGGCGCGGACGCGCCGGTCGTGGATGAATCGGTACCGGGCCGACCGTCAGTGTGTGACGCCGTGGCGCACGGTGGCTTGACCTGTTCGGTGACCGAACGGGTGTCGCCAGTCACGTCGCCCGTCGTGCTGGTCGCGGTGGTTCGTCCCGTGGTGGTTCGTCCCGTGCGGTGTCCTGTCGACTGTATCCGGGTTCGCGGCGGCCATCTCGCGCTGTTCGGCGAGGCGGTCCCGGTCCTGGTACGCATCCGCTGTTTCGCGGCGGGATTCTGTCAGGTCGTGGCGGGCGACACGGCCACGCCGGGAGGTGCGCCGGGCGCCGGCAAGGAGCATGCTGAGCCCGATGAGCCCTACTGCGCCGACGACGATGCCGTAGAGGAACAGCGTGCCGGTGGAGCCGGTGACGTGATAGCCGAACACGGCAAACCCGTCGGTCACGGCGTGCCCGTCACCGCTGTTGCTCAGCACGCCGGTGAGTCCGACAATCACGGCGGCGAGAAGGACGATGAGTCCGAAGATGATGATCATGGCGGCCTCCCGGGCCTACGTCGTGAGACTCAGTCAACGCCGAAATCCACCGTATGTCAACACTGTAGGTCTACTGCCAAGACCTACGGTAAAGGCCTACGGTGGGAGGCAATGAGTGAAGGAAGTGTTTGTGATGGCCAAGGCCCCCGCTGATCGCACGCCCCGCTCCGGCAAGGGTCGGGTCCCGGACGGCGGCCCGATCACCCGACAGCGAATCCTGACGGCCGCACTCGAGATCATCGACCGCGACGGAATCGACGCACTGTCCATGCGTCGCCTCGGCAAAGCCCTCGACCGCGACCCGATGACCCTCTACCGTCACGCCCCGAACAAGGCCGCTCTCCTCGACGCCGTCGCCGAGAACGTCCTCGAACAGCTCGAGGTCGACACCGACGACGGCGACTGGGTAACTCAACTCCGGGAGGTCGCCCGCGGCTTCCGCCGGTTGGCGCTCGACCATCCCCACGTTGTCCCGCTCCTGGTCACCCGGCCCCTGGCGACGCCCCTCGGACTGCGGCCGCTGGGAACACTGCGCCCGCTGGAAGACATCCTCACCTTGCTCACCCGGGCCGGCTTCACCGCGACTGATGCCCTGCACGTCTACCGGGCCTTGTTCGGATTCCTCCACGGTCACGTCCTCAGCGAGCTCCAGGAACTCGTCGAACGACCCGACGAGCACGACGATCTGCTACGCCTGGGACTGCACCGCCTACCGATCGGCGACTTCCCCCTCCTGCGCGGCCTCGCACCGGTACTGGCGTCCTACGACGGCGCCGCGGAACTCGAACGCGGCCTCGACATCCTGTTCACCGGACTCACCGCGACACTGACCTCCCTCGACGGCCCAGTCGCGCGGTGATCCCACGACGGCGAGTCGTCGGTCGATCGTCGCCGCGGGCATCCCCTGAGCAGGACGGTGGTCCCGTCGCGGATGTCCGGTTCCGGGAACGACCGCAACACGGGCACCAGATCGCTCAGGATCGGGGCCGGACGCTTGCTGACGGCATCGCGAGCACCGCCCACCAAACACTAGCGCGGCCACAACCTTCGGTCCGAATTTCGGCGGCCGACGCACGGGGTCGCACCACCGTCGGTGTCAGTGTCGACCGCAAGGCCTTGCAGACATGGTCCCGATTCCGGCCGGTCGTGGCACACAACTCGACGAGGGAGCACATCAGGGCCGAGCCGGCCGGGTCGAGGCAGGGCCCCGGCTGCACGTCGAGGCAATGGTGCCTTTCCGGACTTCCGGAGCCCCGAAAGGACGCCACGGCAGCGGCGCTGCCATAGGCTCGCACCATGACGGCATCGGCGACGATCGGCTCACCGGAGGAGCTGGCGCGGGCGCTGGACACGACGGGCTACCTCGCCGACGACGGCCTCGCGACGGTCGCCTTCCTGGCTCTGCGCATGGGCCGCCCGCTGTTCTGCGAGGGGGAACCCGGCACCGGCAAGACTTCGCTGGCCATTGCGCTCGCCGACGCGCTGGGCCTGCCGCTGATCCGCCTGCAGTGTCACGAGGGCATCGATGCGTCCCAGGCCCTCTACGACTGGGACTTCCCCCGGCAGTTGCTGCACCTGCGCACCCTCGAGGCCGCGAGCGGCGGCCACCTGGAGGCCGAGGAGGCGGAACGCTCGCTGTACACCGAGCGTTTCCTGCTGGCGCGGCCCCTGCTGCAGGCGCTCACCGACGCGCCGTGCGTGCTGCTCGTCGACGAGATCGACCGGGCCGACGACGAGTTCGAGGCGTTCCTGCTGCAGGTGCTGGACGAGAACGCCGTCACCATCCCCGAGCTCGGGCAGGTGCGGGCGCAGACGCCGCCGCTGGTGGTCCTCACCTCCAACCGCACCCGCGAGGTGCACGACGCCCTCAAACGCCGCTGCCTGTACCACTGGCTCGAACATCCCGACCTCGCGCGGGAGGTGGAGATCCTGCGCCGCCGCATCCCGGGCATCGCCGAACATCTCGCGGAACAGGTCGCCCACGCCGTGCAGACCATGCGCGGGATGGATCTGCTCAAGCCGCCCGGCGTCGCCGAGTCGCTGGACTGGGCACGAGCGCTGCGCGAACTCGACCGCGACGTGCTCGACGCGACGACCGCGGCCGCGACGCTGGGCGCCGTCCTCAAGTACCGGGAGGACCTCGACCGGGTGGTCCGCACCGGGCTCGACCGGCTCCTGACGGGGTGAGGCCCGCGATGACGACGGCCGCGGACGTCGGAGGTCCCCTCGTCGGGATCGCCGGGTTCACCCGCGCCCTCGCCGCGGCCGGCCTGCCCGTCGCCTCGGACGCCGCCGAGGCCTACGTGCGCGCCCTGCGCGAGATCGACCTCGGCGACCGCCGGCAGGTGTACTGGACCGGGCGCGCCACCCTGTGCCACGACCCCGACGACATCCCGCGCTACGACCTCGCGTTCGAAAGCTGGTTCGGGGGAACGGCACCCGGCGTGACGTCGCCGCAGACCCGCACCCCGCGTCGGGCCCGCATCGCCGGACTCACATCCGCGGGGGGTGACGAGACCGCCGGGGAGGGTCCGGAACTGCGGGTCGCCGCGGACGACGCCGACGTGCTCCGCCGTCGCGACATCGCGGAACTGTCCGACGCCGAGCGGGCACACCTCGCCGAGCTGATCGCCACGCTGCATCCGCGACCGCCCACCCGCCCGGCGATGCGGCTGCGCCCGTCGCGCCGGGGCCGCATCGACCCGCGCCGCACGGTGCGCCGGATGCTCGCGGCCGGGGGCGAGCCCGTCCGGCCCAGCCGGCACGGCAAGGCGACCCGTGCGCGCCGGGTGGTACTGCTGCTCGACGTCTCCGGATCGATGAGCCCCTACGCGGACGCGCTGCTGCGGTTCGCGCACGTGGTGACCCGCGCCGATCCCGCCCACACCGAGGTGTTCTCCCTCGGCACACGCCTGACGCGGCTGTCGCGCGCGCTGCGGGCCCGCGACCCGGAACTCGCCCTCGCCGCGGCGGGCCGGGCGGTCCCCGACTGGGCGGGCGGCACCCGGCTCGGCGAGACCCTGCGGGCGTTCCTGGACCGGTGGGGCCGTCGTGGGCTCGCGCGCGGTGCCGTCGTGGTGATCTTCTCGGACGGCTGGGAACGCGGCGATCCCGGCCTGCTTGCCGAGCAGCTCGCCCAGCTGCGCCGCCTCGCCCGCGCCGTGCTGTGGGTCAACCCGCACGCCGGGGCGGCCGGGTACGAGCCGGTGCAGTCCGGCATCGCGGCCGCCCTGCCGCATCTCGACCGTCTGCTCGCCGGGCACAGCCTCGCGACGCTGCAGGAACTGCTGGAGGAGGTCCACCGTGCGTGAGGTTCTCGACGAACTCGACCGTCGCTACCGGGCCGGCGACACCGTCGCCTTGGGAACCGTGGTCTCGACGTTCCGTTCCGCGCCGCGCGCACCGGGCGCGGCGATGCTCGTCGCCGGCGACGGCACCGTGACCGGCAGCGTCTCCGGCGGTTGTGTGGAGGGCGCCGTGTACGAGCTCGCCCAGCAGGTGATCGAGGACGGTGTGCCCGTGTTGCAGCGGTACGGCGTGTCCGACGACGACGCCTTCGCCGTCGGGCTCACCTGCGGCGGCATCATCGACGTGTTCGTCGAACGGGTGGACGTCGCCGGATTCCCCGAGCTGGGCGAGGTCGTCGCGTCGGTGCGGGCCGGGGAACCCGTCGCGGTCGCCACCGTCACCGAGCATCCCGATCCGGCGTGGGTTGGTCGGCGCATGGCGGTGTGGCCGGATCGCGCGCACGGGGCGCTGGGGTCGGCGCGGGCGGACGACGCCGTCGCCGACGACACGCGGGGTCTGCTCGCCGCGGGCCGGACCGCGACGCTGCACTACGGGCCGGACGGGCAGCGCCGCGGCGAGGGCATGTCGGTGTTCGTCCACTCGTTCCAGCCGCCGCCGCGGTTGCTGGTGTTCGGCGCCATCGACTTCGCGGCCGCCATGGCACAGCTCGGCTCGTTCCTCGGCTACCGCGTGACGGTGTGCGACGCGCGGGGCGTGTTCACCACCGCCGCCCGGTTCCCGGCCGCCGACGAGGTGGTCGTGGACTGGCCGCACCGCTACCTCGCCGCCGAGGCGGCCGCGGGGCGCGTCGACTCGCGCACGGTCGTCACGGTGCTCACCCACGACCCGAAGTTCGACGTGCCGCTGCTCGAGGTGGCATTGCGGCTCGACCTGGCGTACGTCGGTGCCATGGGGTCGCGGCGGACGCACGAGGACCGGTTGGCGCGCCTGCGCGAAGCGGGGATGACGGAGGACGAGCTGGCGCGGCTGTGCTCCCCGATCGGCCTGGATCTGGGGGCGCGCACTCCGGAGGAGACCGCGGTGTCGATCGCGGCGGAGATCATCGCGCTGAAATGGGGTGGCCGGGGTGAGCACCTCGCCCGCACCGAGGGCCCGATCCACGCCCACGAGGACAGCGCGGTTCCCGGGCAGTAGGAGCTGCCCGGGGCGGCCGCGCTCAGCCCTCGGCGACGACCCGGAACTTCTCGAGCGAGGTGTCGGTCGCGTCGGGAATCACCATCCCGGCGTTCACGCCGCTGCGCAGGTAGTCGACGACGGCGTCGTCGAGCCGCTCACCCGGCACGACGGCGGGAATGCCCGGCGGATAGGGGGTGATCTGCTCGGCCGCGATGCGCCCGGCGGCCCGGCCCGCGTCGACCATCTCCGCCCTGCCGAAGAACGCGTCGCGCGGCGACATCACCGAGTCGAGCTGCAGCTCGCCGGGGCTCGGCAGATACATCTTCGGCGGCGGATCGAACGACTCCGCGGCCTGCGACAGCGACTCGAGCGCCGCGACGAGCCGGTCCGTGGTGCCCTCGTCGTCCGCCATGGAGAGGGTGGCCAGGATGCGCCGGTGATCGGTCATGCCGAGGTCGAGCCGGCAGTGCTCGCGCAGCCAGTCGCTGCACTGATAGCCGGAGACGCCGAGTTCGCTCACGTCCAGGAGGATCTGCAGCCGATCGAGATCGTGCGAGGCCTCCTCGCCGAGCAACCGGTCCTCGAGGACGGTCGGCCCGTCGATCGCGGCGATCCGGTCGCGGGTACGCCGAGCCAGCTGCAGTGCGTCACCGAGCAACTCGGCGCCGTGCTCGACCATCTGCCGGCGCCACCCGTCGATGGCCGAGTAGATCATCACGTTCGGGCTCGTGGTCATCAGCAGGTCGGCACAGGCCGACAGGTGCGCCCCGTCCACCAGGTCGCCTTGTAGGTGGTACACCGATCCTTGCTCGAATCCGGCACCCATCTTGTGGACGCTGACCACGCAGATGTCGGCGCCGGCGTCCATGGCCCAGGTGGGCAGGTCGTCGTGGAACGGCAGGTGCGCGCCCCACGCCTCGTCGACGATGAGGGGCTTGCCCCGCTCGTGGCAGACCTTCGCGATGCCCTCGAGGTCCGCGCACGTGCCGTAGGGGCTCGGGCTGACGATCAGCGCGCCGGCCGCATCCGGGTACTTCTCCCACGTCGCGCGCACCTGGTCCGGCGACGGCGGATGGGAGAAGTGCATCTCCTCGTCCCACCGGGGTGTGATCCAGCGGGGCGTGACGCCGCTGAAGATCAGCCCGGCGACGATCGACTTGTGCGAGTCCCGGCCGACGAGCAGTCCCCCCGGATCGTTGCCCGCCACCGCCATCATCGCGGCCTTCACCGACAGGGAGCTGCCGCAGGTGGAGAAGAACGCCTGCTCCGCTCCGACCGCCTCGGCCATGAGCTGCTCGGCCCGCGACAGGTAGCCGTTGCCCGACTTCCGGTCGTCGAGGCCGCCCGAGGCGAGCACGTCCGAGCGGAACGTGTCGAGCCCGAGGACCTTCTTCACCCGCGGGTCGGCACCGCGGCCTTGGCGGTGGCCGGGCGGGGAGAAGCCGTAACGGTCGAGCCGGTGGTACTGATCCAGTGCATCCAGCAGGGGAGTTTCGGACTGATCCATGCCCGGGGGGTACCCCGCACGCGGACCGAAAATGCCCTGCCGCAGGTCGGCTTCGCGAGTCGGATTCCCCCGTCCCGCCGCCACCCGCGCGGGAACGAGGTTGTTCCGCCACCGATTCGGCGAATCGGCGTATTCGGTGGTCATCGTTGGAGCACAGTGTCAGTGAACACTTCTCGACGATCTTGGATCCCGGATGTTCCCGGCATTGGAGGCCCGATGCGCATCACTGTCACCGTCGACGGGACGACCTACACGGACGAGGTGGAACCGAGGCTGCTGCTCGTGCACTATCTGCGCGACCGGCTCGGCAAGGTCGGCACCGTGGTGGGCTGCGACACCAGCAACTGCGGTGCCTGCACCGTGCACCTCGACGGCCGCAGCGTCAAATCCTGCTCGGTGCTCGCCGTGCAGGCCGACGGTGCGGAGGTCACGACCGTCGAAGGCCTGTCCCGCGACGGCGTGCTGCACCCCGTCCAGCAGGCATTCCACGACAACCACGCACTGCAGTGCGGCTACTGCACGCCCGGCATGATCATGTCGACGATCGACCTGCTCGAGGAGAACCCCGATCCCGACGAGCACGAGGTGCGGCTGGGTCTCGAGGGCAACCTGTGCCGCTGCACCGGCTACCAGAACATCGTGCGGGCGGCGCTGGACGCGGCGCAGAAGGCCCGGGCCGCCGAACTGCAGACGGACAACACGACGGCAGGAGGCGGGCGATGACCAGCACCGTCGAACCCGAGATCGGCCAGTCGCGGCGGCGCAAGGAGGACGAGCACCTCGTCACCGGGCGCACCCGCTGGACCGACAACCTCGTCCTCCCCGGGATGCTGCACATGGCGATCCTGCGCAGCCCGTTCGCCCACGCCCGCATCACCTCGATCGACACGTCGGAAGCACGGCAGAGACCCGGCGTGGTGGCGGTGCTCACCGGCGCGGACGCCTCGCCGGAGCAGGGCAGCCTGCCGTGCGCGTGGGTGATCACCCCCGATATGAAGATCCCGCCCGCGCCGTCCCTGGCCGTCGACACGGTCAACTTCGCCGGGGAGGCCGTCGCCCTCGTCGTCGCGCGCAGCGCCTACGAGGCCCACGACGCCCTCGAGGCGATCGACGTGGACTACGACGAGCTGCCCGTGGTCCTCGACCTGGCGACCGCCGCCCGCGACGGCGCCGACCTCGTGCACCCGGATCTCGGCACCAACGTCAGCGCCACCTGGACGTTCGACTCCGCCGAGGCCGGCACCGGCGGCGACGTCGAGCAGGCCATCCGCGACGCCGAGGTCGTCGTCGAGCGCACGTTCCGGCAGCAGCGGCTCATCCCGGCGTTCATGGAACCGCGCTCCGTCGTCGTCGACCCCACCGGGCCGCAGATCACCGTGTGGTCGGCCACGCAGATCCCGCACATTCTCAAGATCATGCTGGCGATGACGCTGGGCATCCCCGAGCACAAGCTGCGGGTGATCGCACCGGACGTCGGCGGTGGTTTCGGCGGCAAGCTGCAGGTGACCCCGGAAGAACTGCTCGCACTGCTCGTCGCGCGCCGGCTCGGGAAACCGGTCAAGTACACCGAGACCCGCAGCGAGTCGATGGTCGCGGCGCATCACGGCCGCGACCAGATCCAGAAGCTCACCCTCGCCGCGCGCCGCGACGGCACCGTCGTCGGCCTGAAGGTCGAGCTGCTCGCCGACATGGGCGCCTACCTGAGGCTCGTCACCCCGGGCGTACCGATCCTGGGCGCGTTCATGTTCAACGGCATCTACAAGTTCGGCGCCTACCACTTTTCGTGCACCAACGTGTTCACCAACAAGGTGCCCACCGACGCCTACCGCGGGGCGGGCCGGCCGGAGGCGACGTTCGGGATCGAACGGATCATGGACGAGCTCGCCGCCGAGCTGTCGATGGATCCGCTCGAGCTGCGCGCCAAGAACTGGATCCGGCACGAGGAGTTCCCGTTCGACACCGTCGCGGGCCTGACGTACGACTCGGGCAACTACGAGGCGGCCACCGCGAAGGCCCGCGATCTGTTCCGGTACGACGAGTTACGCCGCGAGCAGGAGGAACGCCGCCGCCGGCAGGACCCGGTCCAGCTCGGCATCGGGGTGTCGACCTTCACCGAGATGTGCGGCCTGGCGCCGTCGCGGGTACTCGGCTCGCTCAACTACGGGGCGGGCGGCTGGGAGCACGCCGCGATCCGCATGCTGCCCACCGGCCGGGTGGAGGTGGTCACCGGTTCGTCGTCGCACGGGCAGGGCCACGAGACGGCGTGGAGCCAGATCGTCGCCGACCGGCTCGGAGTGCCGTTCGAGGACATCGAGGTGCTGCACGGCGACACGCAGACCTCGCCGAAGGGGCTGGACACCTACGGATCCCGGTCCCTCGCCGTCGGCGGTATGGCCGTGGTCAAGGCCGCGGAGAAGGTGATCGCGAAGGCCCGCCCGATCGCGGCGCACATGATGGAGTGCTCGGAGGACGACCTCGAGTTCGCCGAGGGCCGGTTCCGGGTCCGGGGTACCGAGAAGGCCGTGGGCATGAGCGACATCGCGCTCGCGGTGTTCACCGCGGCCGACCTGCCCGAAGGCATCGAGCCGAACCTGGATTCCGAGGCCACCTACGACCCGGACAACTTTTCGTTCCCGCACGGCACGCACCTGTGCGCCGCCGAGGTGGACACCGAGACCGGGCAGGTGCGCATCCGCTCGTACGTGTGCGTCGACGACGTCGGGCACGTCGTGAACCCGCTCATCGTGGAGGGGCAGGTGCACGGCGGCCTCGCCCAGGGCATCGCGCAGGCCCTGTACGAGGAGGCCGTCCACGACGAGTCCGGCACCCTGCTCAGCGGTTCGTTCGCCGAGTACCTGCTGCCGTCGGCCGCGGACCTGCCGACGTTCACCACCGACCGCACCGAGACCCCCGCGACCGGAAACCCGCTGGGCGTCAAGGGGGTCGGCGAGTCCGGCACGATCGCCTCCACGCCGGCGGTGGTCAACGCCGTCCTCGACGCCGTGCGCCACCTCGGCGTGCGGGACATCGAGATGCCGTGCACCCCGATGCGGGTGTGGCACGCCGTCGAATCAGCTCGGCAATCGGCTCAGGGAGGTGCCCGATGATTCCGTCGACGTTCGACTACGTCGCGCCCACCACCATCGACGAGGCCGTCGCCGCGCTGGCCGCTGCCGGGGAGGACGCCAAGATCATCGCCGGCGGGCAGAGCCTGATGCCGGTGCTGCGGCTGCGGCTGGCCGCCCCCACCACGCTCGTCGACCTCGGGCGCGTCCCCGACCTGCGGGGGGTGCGCGAGGACGGCGGCGACCTCGTGATCGGCGCGATGACCACCCACCACGACGTGATCCACGATCCGCTCGTGCGTGAACACGCGCGGCTGCTCGCCGAAGCCACGAGCACGGTGGCCGACCCGCAGATCCGGCACCGCGGCACCCTCGGTGGGGCCCTGGCCCACGCCGATCCGGCCGGGGATCTCGGCGCGCCGGTGCTCGCCCTCGAGGCCACCCTCGTCGCGGCCGGACCGTCGGGGCGGCGCAGCATCCCCGTCGCGGAGTTCTTCGACGACTACTTCACCACCACCCTGCAGCCCGAGGAGATCCTCGTCGAGGTGCGGATCCCCAAGCTCACGGGATGGGCGGCGCGGTACGAGAAGTTCAACCGGGTGGCCCACGCCTGGTCGATCGTCGCGGTCGCCGCCACCGTGCAGACGGACGGCGGCACGATCCGTCAGGCCCGGGTGGCGCTGACGAACATGGCGGCCGTGCCCGTGCGGGCGCACGCCGTCGAGCGGGCCCTCGTCGGGCAGCCCGCGACGGCGGACACCGTCCGTGCCGCCGCCGAGCAGGCCACCGAGGGCACCTCACCCATGAGCGACGGCAACGCCGACGCCGACTACCGCCGCCAGCTCGCGCGGGTGCTCACGCGCCGTGCCGTGGCGACGGCAGCGGACGTCGCCTGAGCACACACTGGAGACGAACCATGCAACTCGAACACCACATGTCCGTGCCGGCACCCATCGACGAGGTGTGGACGGCACTCCTCGACCCCGAGAAGGTGGCACCCTGCATGCCCGGCGCCACCCTCACCGGCGTCGACGGCAACACCTTCACCGGCACGGTGAAGATCAAGATGGGACCGGTACAGCTGCTGTACAAGGGCACCGGGGAGTTCGTCGAGACCGACGAGCAGGCCCGCCGGGCGGTCATGGAGGCCGCCGCGAAGGACTCGCGCGGCAACGGCACCGTGAACGCGACGTTCACGATCACCCTCGTCGGCGACGGCGACCGCACCGAGGGCACCGTCGTGACCGACCTGTCCATCACCGGCAAGCCCGCCCAGTTCGGGCGGGGCATGATCTCCGACGTCGGCGGCAAGATCATCGAGCAGTTCACGGCGTGCCTGGCGGACAAGCTCGGTGGCCCGCCCGCCCCGGTGCCGATGCCGGAGGCCGCCGCGCCCCCACCCCCGGCGGGCGGGGCCCCGGAGGTGACCCCGGCCGTGCCGGTGACGGCGGCACCACAGCCCACCGAGGCCGCGCCGCTGGACCTGATGCAGTACGCCCGCGGGTCCGTACTCAAGCGCGTCGGCCCGGCAGTGGCCGTGTCGGCGCTGGTGGCCCTGATCGTCTACCTGCTGCTGCGGCGCCGCCACCCCTGAGACCGCCTGTTCGCCCCTCCCCTCCTCGAGCGAATGTATCGTTCCGTCGGCCTGATCGAGTGAGCGATACATTCGCTCGGCACGGGCGGGCCGACGGAACCGGCGCCGATCACTGCAGCAGCCGCCAGATCCGGTCGCGGGAGAGCGGCAGCTCGTGCGGCCGGACCCCGATCGCGCGGCGCACCGCGTTCGCCAGCGCGGGCGCCACCGGGTTGAAGGGCGCCTCGCTCATCGACTTCGCGCCCATCGGGCCGAGCGCGTCGTAGGTGTCGGCGAAATACACCTCGGTGCGGGGCAGGTCGGCGTACTGCGGAATGTGGTAGTTCCGCAGCGCATCGGTGACGACGCGGCCGGTGGCGTCGGTGACGAGTTCCTCGTACAGCGCGACCCCGATCGCCTGGGCGGCGCCGCCCTCCACCTGGCCGCGGCACTGCTCGGGGTTGACCACGACGCCGGCGTCGGCGGCCTGCACCGACTGCAGGATCCGCAGCTCGCCGGTGCGCACGTCGACGGCGACGCGGAAGGCCTGCACGTTGAACGACAACGAGCGAGGCAGGCCGCCGTGGCTGCCCTCGGCCCGCAGCGTGCCGCCGGCCGCGTCGAGCAGTTCGCCGGGGCTGACGAGGCGGCCGCCCGCACGCACCCCGTCCGCCTCGGGCACCGCGTCGTCGGGGTCGGTGCCGGTGATCTGTCCGGCGAGTTTGACCATCCGCCGGCGCAGTTCCCGCGCGGCGGCGAGCAGGGCCTTGGCGGCGACGACCGTCCCCGACGATCCGTACGCACCGGTGTCGTGGGTGGTGACGTCGGTGTCGGACTGGCGGATCCGGATGCGGTCGGGGTGGGTGGCCAGCTCGGTGGCGACGATCTGGGTGTGCACGGTGGTGGTGCCGTTGCCGAACTCGGCGGTGCCGACCCGCGCGAGATAAGTGCCGTCGCGCAGCAGTTCGACGGACGTGTCGGCGACGTGCCCGCCCGGCGGGTTCGACGCGATCATCGCCAGGGCCATGCCCTCACCGACGCGCCACTGCGGCCCGGCCGGTTCCCCGGCACCGCCTCGGCGCATCGCGTCCTGCACCAGGTCCAGGCACTGGTCCAGCCCGTAGCTGCCGAAGATCAGATCGCCGCCCTCCGGGTGCGCGCCCACCAGGTCGTCGCCGGGCACGACGACGTTGCGCCGCCGCAACTCGTACGGGTCCATGCCGAGTTCGACGGCGAGCTCGTCCATCGCCGACTCGATTGCGAAGATGATCTGCCCCAGCCCGTAACCGCGGAACGCGCCGGAGGGACGGTTGTTGGTGTACACGGCCTGGGCGTCGACCCGCTTGTTCGGGCACCGGTACACCTCGACGGATTCGCCGCATCCGTGGAACATCACTCCCGCCGAATGGTTTCCGTAGGCGCCCGCGTCGGAGAGCACATCGATCGCCAGGGCGGTGAGGACGCCGTCGGCACCGGCCGCGACCGTGACGTCCACGCGCATCGGATGCCGGCACGGCGCGACGGTGAGCTGATCGGTGCGGGTGAACTCCCACTGCACCGGGCGTCCGGTGCGCAGGACGGCCGCCGCGACGACGTCCTCGGCGAGCATCTCCTGTTTGGCGCCGAAGCCGCCGCCGACGCGCGCGGCGAACACCCGTACCCGATCGCGGTCGAGACCGAAGATGTGGCACAGCTCGTCGCGGACGAGGAACGGCACCTGCGTGGAACTGCGGATCACCAGGCGGCCCCCGGTCGCGAGATCACCGCTGCCGTCGATCCACCCGATGGCGCCGTGGGTCTCGAGGTGGGTGTGCTGCACGCGCTGCGTCTGCCACCGGCCGCGCACGACGGCGGCGGCCGCGGCAACGCCGGCGTCGACGTCACCGACCTCGCCGTGCAGTTCGGCGACGAGGTTGCGCGACGGATCGGCGATGCGGTTCTCGGGTCCCTTGTCCGCGTGCAGCAGCGGAGCGCCGGGCCGGCGCGCCTCGTCCGGGTCCAGGACGTACGGCAGCACCTCGTATTCGACGGCGAGCAGGCGACATCCCTCCTGTGCGAGCGCCGGGGTCTCGGCGACGACGGCCGCGACCCGCTGCCCGTGGTGGCGCAGGATCCGGTCGAACAGCACGGTGTCGTCGGGGTCGTCGTCCCGGTGTTCGTGGCGGGCCGTGGAGTACGCGACGGCCGGGGCGTCGCGGTGACAGAGCACCGCGTGCACGCCGGGCAGTGCCTCGGCGGCGGTGGTGTCGATCGAGACGATCCGTGCGTGGGCGTGCGGGCTGCCGAGCACGGCGACGTGCAGCGCACCGGCGACGGTGGTGTCGAAGGTGTAGGGCTCGGCGCCGGTCACCACCCGCGCGGCGGCCGGGGCACGCAGGGACCGCCCGCAGGAGGGCCCGGGCGCGGGCGCCTCCACGTTGGTGACGCCGCGCAGCGCGTCGTCGACGGACCGGTAGCCGGTGCACCGGCACAGGTTCCCCTTGAGCCGGTTCGGCAGGTCCGTCAGATCGTCGTCGGTCAGGGTGGCGGCGGTGACGATCATTCCGGCCGTGCAGAATCCGCACTGGAACCCGGCGGCGTCGACGAACCGCTGCTGCAGCGGATGCAGATCGTCACCGGTACCGAGGCCGGCGACGGTGGTCACGGCGTGGCCCTCGGCACGCACGGCGGGAAAGACGCACGAGTGCACCGCCTCTCCGTCGACGAGGACCGAGCAGGCGCCGCAGTCGCCGGCGTCGCAGCCCTTCTTGACCTCGAAGTGGGCGTGCTCGCGCAGCAGCGTGCGCAGGCACTGTCCCGGCCGGGGGTCGGCGTCGAGTTCGCGGCCGTTGACGGTGAACCTCACGACAATTCCTCCCGGATCTCGTCGGCCAGGACGGCGGTGACGGTGCGGCGCCAGTCGGCGGCGCCGTGTGCGTCGGTGAAGTACGCGTCGGCCGGCACACCGGTACGCAGCGCGTCGGCGAGTTCGCCGGGCGTGGGTGGATCGGGGAATCGGAACACGTAGGGCCGCACGGTCGCGGCGGTCACCGACAGCGTGAAGGCGCCGTCGGGGCCGACGCGGCCGATCACCACCGCGCCGGAGCGGCCGAGTGGGGCGAGCGCGATCTTGCGGAACGCGGTGCGCGACGCCAGCGCCGCCGCGGGGACGTGCACGCTGCGCAGCACCTCGCCCGGCCCGAGCAGATTCGTTCCGTTTCCGGTAACGAACTGCTGCACGGGAATCCGTCGCTCCGCGCCATCCGGCGCCCAGATCAGGGCGGTGGCGTCGAGCGCCGTGGCCAGCGAGATCATCGCCCCCGCCGGGAACGCGAGGCAGACATTGCCGCCGACGGTGGCGCGCTTCCAGATCTTCCACGAGGCGAGCAGTGCCGCCGCGCACTGATGGAACAGCGCTGCGCTCGGCCATGTTTCGGTGCCCGACAGCGCGGCGAGGCGTTCCACGGTGCAGGTGGCCGCGATCTCGAGACCGGCGTCGGTGACGGTGAGAGCGGGCCAGCGCAGCCCGGACAGGTCCAGCAGCCGGCGCAGGTGCGGCTGCGGCTCGGAGAACAGCCACGTCCCGCCGCCGACGAACGCCGTAGCAGCGTCGGCGACGAGATCCTCTCGGGCGCAGGCTATGTCGTATGCAGTCACGGTGTGCAGGTCCATGCGCTCACCCCGCCTTCGCCACCAGGGCGTCGTGCGCGGCGGCAACCTCCGCGGCCACCGACGTCTCGTCGACGGTGCGCACCTCGTCGCGGCGCACCACCTCGCGACCGTCGATCAGCAGCAGCTCGAGCGGCGGCGGGGAGCCGAGCACGAGCGCCGCGACGGGATCGGTGATGCCCGCATGGGCGAGCGTGTCGATCCGCCACAGCGCGAGGTCGGCGAGCTTGCCGACCTCCAGGGAGCCGATCTCGTTCTCCCGGCCGAGGACCCGCGCCCCGCCGACGGTCGCCAGTTCCAGGCTCTGCCGGACCGTCATCGCGCGCGGCCCGCTGCGGGCCCGGGCGAACAGCGCGGCGTGGTGGGCCTCCTCGAGCATGCAGCACGACTCGTTGCTCGCCGCCCCGTCGACCCCGAGACCGAGCGGCACCCCCGCCGCGTACAGGTCGGCGGCGCGGGCGATGCCGGCACCGAGGCGGGCGTTGGACGTCGGGCAGTGCGCCGCGCCCGTGCCCGAGGCGGCGAGCACCCCGATGTCGCGGTCGTCCAGGTGCACGGCGTGCGCGTACCAGACGTCGGGGCCTGTCCAGTCGAGCGACTCCATGTACTGCACCGGATTGCAGCCGAACCGCTCCATGCAGAAGTCCTGCTCGTCGAGGGTCTCCGCGAGGTGGGTGTGCAGCCGCACCCCCAGATCGCGGGCGAGCACCGCGGACTGCTTCAGCAACTCCGTGCTCACCGAGAACGGCGAGCACGGTGCGAGCGCGATCCGCAGCATGGACCCGAACGACGGATCGTGCCACCTCTCCACGGCCCGTTGGCTCTCGACGAGGATGGTGTCGAGGTCCTCGACGACGTGGTCCGGCGGCAGGCCGCCCGCGCTCGCGCCGAGGTCCATGGATCCGCGGCACGGGTGGAACCGGACGCCGACGTCCGCGGCCGCGGCGATCTCCGCACCGAAGACGTCGCCGCCGTCGCGCGGGACCACGTAGTGGTGGTCGGTGCTGGTGGTGCAGCCGGTGCGGACGAGGTGGGCGAGGGCGCCCTTCGCCGCGACGTGCACGGCGTCGGCGTCGATCCCGCCCCAGACGGGGTACAGCGTCGTCAGCCACTCGAAGAGGGTGTGGTCGACGGCGAGGCCTCGGGTGATCCACTGGTACAGGTGGTGGTGGGTGTTCACCAGGCCGGGCGTCAGCACACAGCCGGTGCCGTCCACGAGGGTGGCGCCGGCGTAGCCGCGCGGCTCGCCGGCGCCCACGGCGACGATCCGGTTGCCGTCGACGACGACGTGCCCGCGCCGGTACTCGGCCCGTCCGGCGTCCATCGTCACCACGTGCGCGCCCTGGATCACGATCGGCCGGGTGGTGTTCGGCTGCATCGGCGTTGCTCCTCACGCTCGTCGACGCTCCCAGTCAACGCCCCGGAAACCGCAACATCCCGGTCGGCACACACGAAACGGAACCGAAATATCGGCTTCGTATTGTGCGATCGTCCAAACCCGTCACCCGGAGGTGAACGCCGTGCTGCTACAGGATGTCCTCGACGCACCGGAGCTCGGAATCCGCCTGCTGCACGGCGACTCCGATGCGCTCACCCGCCCGGTGCTGCGGGCGTGCACGACCGACATGCCCGATCCCACCCGCTACGTGAGCGCGGGATCGTTGGTGTTCACCGGCCTCGTCTGGCGGCGCACCGCGGCGGACGCGGACCTGTTCGTCACGCTGCTCGCCCGCGCCGGGGTCTCCGCCCTCGCCGCCGGGGAGGCGCTGCACGGGCAGGTGCCGTCCGACGTGGTCGAGGCCTGCGTCCGGCACGGGATACCGCTGCTCTCGGTGCCCGAGGAGGTGCCGTTCAGCCGGGTCATCGAGTACATGACCGGCCGGATGGCCGGGGCGCGGATGGACCGGTTGCAGACCGGCCTGGCCCGGCAGCGACGGCTGCTCACCGCGGTCGCCGACGGGTGCAGCCTCGACGAACTCACGGACCGGACCGCCCGGGAGTTCGGGGTGCCGGCGTGGCTGCTCACCGCCACCGGGATGCCCGTCGCCGGCGCCGATCCCCTGCCCGACGAGGATGTCGACGCCCTCACCAGGACCGCGCTGACCGCCGATCGCCTGCCCGCCGAGGTGGCGGGGGGATACACGGTGCTGCCCGTCGGTTCGGGGCTCGCCGACCGGATCGGCTCGTGGTACCTCGTGGTCCGGCACGCCGGCACCCCGGACGCGGAGTGCCTCGACGCCTTCGGCGAACTCGCCGCGGTGGCGGCCCTCGACCGGGTGCGGCGGGAGGAACGCCGCCGGCTCGGGTGGGAGGCCGCGGACCGGACGCCCCCCGGGGGCGACATCGACTGCGGCAGATCACCGGTCGCCGTGGTGGTCGACCGTGCCCCGGCCGGCACCCCGGAGCAGCGCGCCGCGATGCGGGCCGCCGTGCAGGACGCGTTGTCCGGCGCCGTCACCACCGTCGACGTCGCCGGGCGCGTCGTCGCGCTGGTCGACGGCGACGAGTCCGAGGTGGTTGCCGCGCTGCGGCGGCGCCTGGGGCGCCTCGCTCCCGCGCTGGCCCGGACTCGCCTACTCGTCGGTGTCAGTGCTTGCGGCACAGGCGAATCCGTTGACGGCGCGGTGCGCTCCGCGGCCGCCGCCGTCGCCGCGGCGCGCGGCGACGCGGGGGCGGTGTGCGTGCGGGCGGCCGAGCTCGATTCCGCGCTCGGGTTGTTCACCGCCGTTCCCGATCAGTTGCGCCGCGCGTTCGCCGGGCGCATCCTCGGTCCCGTGCTCGAGCACGACCGGCGCACCGACGCCGGGCTGCTCGCCACCCTCGAGGCGTTCCTCGACTGCGACGGCTCCTGGCGCCGCACGGCGGACCGACTGCACGTGCACCTGAACACGGTCCGCTACCGGATCGGCCGCGTCGAGGCACTCACCGGCCGCGACCTCGGACGCATCGGCGACCGGCTCGACGTGTACCTCGCCGTGCGCGCCCTGGCGTGAGGGCGGCGCGTCAGACGGCGCCGGTGTAGGCGTCCCAGGCGATCCCGGCGTCGGGGGCGTCCTCGCGCTGCACCGTCGCCTGGATGAGGCCGTAGGGCCGGTCGTCGGCGTGGAAGACCTCGTTGTCGTTGGCCACGCCGAACCGCTCGAGGTCGTAGACGAAGTGATGCTTGTTGGGGGCCGACAGCCGGATCTCGGCGACGAACGGGTACTTCTCGAGCACGGCGCGTCCCATCTCGAAAAGAGTCTGCTGCAGTGCTTTCGACTGAAGGTTCGCGAACCGCTCGAGCATGGTCGCCTTGATCCCGGCGTAGGTGGCGTCCCAGTCGACGTCGGTCGTGGTGAACCGCCACCTCGCGACGAGGCTCGTCGCCATCACCCGGTCGCGAGTCGGCTCGAGGACCGTGTACGGATCGGTGAGGAACCCGGCGAACTCGGAACCGGTGGACTTGAGTACGACGAGGTCCTTCAGCCCGCCGATCACCCATTCCCGGCGCGCCCGGCCGGAACCCTGGACGGTCACCGCGGCGGTGCGTACCTCGGAGCCCTTCCGGGTCCAGGTGTGGTCGTGCCCCACACCGTCGACGGCGACGCGCTCCCAGGCGTATTCCTCGATCTCGATGCGAGCCGAGTGGACGGGTTCGACGTCGTCGACGAAGTGCCGCGCGAGGGCGAGGGCGTAGGTCTCGACGAACTCGACGCCCTTGGCGTAGGCGTAGATCGTCTGCTTCTGGGTGTCGGTGGGCAGGACGGTGCCCTGGTCGCCCTCGAGGTGCGCGGCGCCGAAGTCGCCGCGCAGGCAGGACGAGACGTTCATGTCGCGGATCTCGTGCCGCGGGGTGTCGCGATGGATCCGCACCACGCGGTTCTCGGCCTTGCCGTACTGGTGCGGTCCGAGAACGATCTTGCCGGTCAGTTCGGTCATGGGGTCAGCTCCCGCGGTAGGTGGAGTAGGCGAACGGGGACAGCAACAGCGGCACGTGGAAGTGATTGCCGGCCACAGAGATCCGGAAGGTGACGACGACCTCCGGATAGAAGGGGACGATGTCGCGCTCGGCGAACCAGTCGCCCGTGCCGAAGGTGAGGGTGTAGGTGCCGGGCGGCAGGGGCTCGTCGGTCAGTGCGCGGATCCGGCCGTCGTCGTCGGTGCGTCCCGTCCCGAGGACGCTGCCGTCCGCGCCGGCCAGGGCGACGTGCACTCCGGCTGCCGGAGTCCCGGTGGTGGCGTCGAGCACGTGCGTACTGAGGGTGCTCATCACCCGCCCCCACGGGACGCGACGTCGGCCTCGTCGAGCACGAGACGTTCGAGCCGGAGCCGGGTGATGTCGGCCAGGGCGGAGCGCACCTCCGCGGCCTCGGTGGCGGGATCGTTGCCGAGGCGGCGGTGGAGGATGTCGAGCAGCTCGGCGGCGGACCGCCCGGCCGCGCGCACGAGGTACACGTGCCCGAACCTGTCCTCGTAGGCACGGTTGCCGACGGCGAGGGCGGCAAGGATCCGGGCGTCGGCGGTGGCGACGGCCGACTGCTCCCGCTGCGACGACGCGCTCTCCGAACGTTCCCCGATGCGCGGATGCCCGGCCAGGGCCTCGGCCCGGCCGTGGTCGTCGAGACCCGCGATCGCGACGGACACGGCGTCGAGCAGGGCCGGACGGTCGCCGTACGGGCGTCCGGCGGCCACCCGGGCGGCCCAGGTCGCGCCGGCGCAGCAGGTCGTCAGCAGCGCGACGGCCTCGGGTTCCGGCAGGGCGTCGAACTCGGCGACGGTGTACGGCACGGGAGCCTCCTTCGTTCCGGTGTCTCCACCCTCGCGCAGGCGGGGCGGCTCCCGGGGTGCCCGCAGCTACAAAGTCGGCCGCGGTCCGGCGGAGGGGTTTGGACGATCATCCAGGGCCGCGGTCCGGGCCGACCGCCACCGATCGACCGCCCGGAATGAAACCGGCGGCGACGGAGGTTGGACCCGGCGTGACGGATTCGACGAAGGCAGAGAACACGACGCAGACTCCCCCGCTCGGCCGCTTCGGCGTCTGGCGGCACGCGACCGGCCTCCCACCGGAGACCGGAGCCGAGATCGAGAAGCTCGGCTACGGCACCATCTGGATCGGCGGTTCGCCGCCCGCCGACCTCGAGGTGGCCGAACGCCTCCTCGACGCCACCGAGAACATCGTCGTGGCCACCGGCATCGTCAACATCTGGACCGCCCCCGCCGACGAGATCGCGGCCTCCTACCACCGGCTCGAGGAACGCCATCCCGGCCGCTTCCTGCTCGGTGTCGGCGTCGGCCACCCCGAGGCGCACGGTGAGACGTACCGCAAGCCCTACGCGGCACTGGTCGAGTACCTGGACGTGCTCGACCGCGAGGGCGTGCCCGAGGCGCGGCGGGTCCTCGCCGCGCTGGGACCGAAGGTGCTGAAGTTGTCCGCGGACCGGGCCGCCGGAGCCCACCCCTACCTCACCACCCCCGAGCACACCCGCGAGGCGCGCGCCGTTCTCGGCCCGGGCGCCGTGCTCGCCCCCGAGCAGAAGATCGTGCTGTCCACCGACGTCGCCACGGCCCGCACCATCGGCCGCAAGGCCGTGGCCAACCCGTATCTGAAGCTGCGCAACTACCGTGCGAATCTGGAACGCACCGGCTTCACCGCCGAGGAACTCGACAACGACGGCACCGACCGGGTCGTCGACGCGCTCGTCGCGCACGGCGACGCGGAATACATCGCGTCGCGTCTGCGGGAGCACCTCGACGCCGGGGCGGACCACGTCGCGGTCCAGGCCCTGCCGATGCGGGACGACCCGGTTCCGGCCCTGCGGGAGGTCGCCGCGGCGCTCGGGCTCTGAGGCCCGGAACCGCGACGACTCACCGCTCTACGCCCCGGATCCGGACGCAGCAGAACCCCGGTTCCGGGGCGAGTTCCGCGCAGAGCCGGTCGGTCCCGAGTCCGGCGACGACCCCGTCGAGCAGGGCGAGGTTCATCCCGCAGACCAGTTCACGGTGCTCGTTCGCCAGCCGGTCGAACGGGCAGTTCGCCAACCGCATCTGCCCGTCGCCGGACAGGCGCGGCTCGTAGCCGTGCCGGGCGAGCAGCCGCGCCATACGTTCGAGGTCGGTACCTCCCGCGTCCATAGGACCGGGCACCGTTCCGGCGGGCACGGCCGGGGTGGCCGCATTCGCGGCAATACGCCGGCCGTGCTCGACGGCAGCGGTCCGCACCGCCTCCGCGATGGGCACCGAGTCGCGCATCGACCGCTCGATCGCGGCCGCCAGAACCTCCCCGGCGAGGTCGTAGCGCCGCTCGGGCAGGGAGATCGACAGCTCGCGCGACGAGCGCCGATAGAGCTTCGACGGCCGTCCTGCACCCGGGCCCGTCCGCCCCGAGAGCCTGCGGTACTCCGTCTCGAGCAGGCCCTCCTCCACGAGCCGGTCGAGGTGGAACCTCGCTGCGTGCAGCGGCAGGCCTACCGCGGCCGCAGCCTGCTCGCGCCCGACCGCGTCCGTTTGTGCGGCGACGTAGCGGTAGAGGGACCTTCGAGCCGGGTCTGCCAGCGCACCGATCCCCGACGCCTGTTCGGCGAACTCGTCCTGCACGATTCCCCCTTCTAAAAGAGAAACTTCTTGACGTAATCTACGTCACACTTCTAAAATCAAATCTACTCTCTCTTAGAAGTCAGGAGACTTCGATGAGCCACACGCCCACCTCCCCCACCACGCTCCACTCCACCCCGGCCGGCACGAACGCCGGCGCCCGCCAGGCATTCGTCCTTCTCCGGACCGTGTTCACGGTGGCCCCGATCGCCTTCGGTCTCGACAAGTTCGCGAACCTGCTCACCGACTGGGAGCGCTACCTCGCACCCTGGATCGACGACCTCGTCCCGGGCACCGCCCACCAAGCCATGCTCGCGGTCGGCGTGGTCGAGATCCTCGCCGGCATCGTCGTCGCGATCAGACCCGCCATCGGCGGCTACGTCGTGGCCGCATGGCTGCTCGGCATCATCGTCGACCTGGTCACCCTCGGCGGCTACCTCGACATCGCGCTGCGCGACTTCGGATTGGCGGTTGCCGCCCTCGCCCTGGCCCGGCTGGCCACCGCCCCGGTGACTCGCCGCGGACCCACCCCGGGCACATCGTGAAACCGAGCCACCGGTTCACGGACGTCCGACGGCGACCGTGGACCGGCGGCAGCGACCTCCCCACCGAAAGGTGACTCCGCCATGGACTGGGCCGGATGGGCGCTCTTCGGATCGGTGGCCACCACCGCCCTGACCGCAGTCATGATCGCCGCCCAACTGGCCGGTTACAGCCGCCTGGATCTGCCGCTCGTGCTCGGCACCGTCGTCACCGCCGACCCGGATCGTGCCCGGGTGGTCGGATTCTTCATCCACCTCGCGATCGGCCAGGCCTTCGCACTCGGCTACGCCGCCACCTTCGCGCTGCTCCACCGGGCGACGTGGTGGCTGGGCATGCTGCTCGGCCTGCTGCACGTCGCGGTCGCCTTGACGGTCCTGCTGCCACTACTGCCGGGCGTGCATCCGCGCATGGCCTCCCATCGAGCCGGGCCACGGAGCACCGCGGTCCTCGAACCACCCGGACTGCTCGGCCTGAACTACGGTGCGCAGACCCCCGCCGTCGCCGTCGCCGCCCATCTCGTCTACGGCACCGCACTCGGCCTTCTTCTCCAGGTGCGCTGAAATGACTTTCAGGATGACCGATTTCGACGAGAGTGGCATCGAGGACAGGGCGGGCACGCAGACCCGGATCGCGGACTACGGCCTGCTGGGCGACACCCGCACCGCGGCCCTGGTCTCCGGCGACGGATCGCTCGACTGGCTCTGCGTGCCCCGCTTCGACGGAGATCCCGTCTTCGGCCGACTCGTCGGCGGAGCGCCGGCGGGGCGGTTCCGGCTCGGGCCCGAGGGGCATGCCACCGTCGTCCGGCGCCGCTACCGCACGCACACCGCAACGCTGGAAACCACCTGGGACCTCGGCAACACCCGGCTCACCCTGAGCGAGGCGATGATCGCGGAGGTGGCCGGACGGCTGCTCCCGGCGACCGTCCTCGTGCGTCGCCTCTCCGTCGAGGGCGAAACCGGGCGCGCCGTCGTCGAATTCGATCCGAGGCTCGGTGAACGCCACCGCCCCCCGAAGGTGCGGCGCGGTCCCGACCTCGTGTGCGAGTGGGGCTCGCTCGCCCTGTCCCTGGCCTGCGACTCCGGCACCCCGATCCCGCCGGGCCGGCCGACCTCGATCCTCGTGACCCCGCGGCATCCGGTCACCGTCGTCCTGACTGTGGCCCACCGCGAGCCGCTGATCCACCTCCCTCCCGCCGCGGCCTGGGAGCTCGTGACCGAGGACGAGGCACGCTGGCGGGCGTGGACGGCGGAGATCGCTCACGATCTGCCCTGTCGTGAGGCCGTCGTGCGAAGCCTGCTGACGCTGCGGCTGCTCACGTATTCCCCGTCGGGGGCGCCGATCGCCGCCCCGACGACGTCGTTACCCGAGTGGCCCGGCGGGGTCCGGAACTGGGACTACCGCTACGCCTGGCCGCGCGACGCCAGCATCGGCGTCGCAGCCTTCCTGGGCGCGGGCAAGGTCGACGAGGCACGCGGGTTCCTCGGATGGCTCCTGCACGCCAGCCGCCTGCAGCGGCCCCGCCTGCCGGTCCTGTTCACCCTCGACGGCCGGCACGCCCCCGCCGAACGCACCCTGCCGGGATGGCCGGGCTTCGCGGGCAGCGTACCCGTGCGGCTCGGCAACGACGCGGCCGATCAGCATCAGCTCGACGGCTACGGCTGGGTCGTCGACGCCGCATGGACGTTCGTCCGCTCCGGTCGGCCGCTGAATTCGGAAACCTGGCGCATGGTAAGGGGATTCGCCGATCACGTCTGCGCACGGTGGCGTGACCCGGACGCCGGCATCTGGGAGATCCGGGGCGACGCCGACCACCACGTGCACTCCAAGATGATGGCCTGGCTCGCCCTCGACCGGGCCCTGCGCATCGCCGAGACCCACCGCCTGTCCAGCCGTCGTCGCCGGCGCTGGCTCGCGGCGCGAGACGACCTCGCCGACGAGGTGCTCGCCCGCGGCTTCGACCGGATCGGAAATCGGTACACCCGCACCTACGGGTCGCGTGACATCGATGCCGCCCTGCTCGTGCTCCCCGTCCTGGGCATGGAGGATCCGGACTCGCACCGGGTGCGCGGCACGATCGACGCGATCCGCAGCGAGCTGTCGGCCGGAGGCCCTCTGCTCTACCGATATCCCCCCGGACAGGACGGGCTGCCCGGCGTCGAGGGCGCGTTCCTGCCGTGCTCCTTCTGGCTGGTCCAGGCGCTGGCCTTCACCGGCCGGCGGACCGAAGCCGGGGAACTGTTCGAAACGCTGCTGCGGCGCGCCGGCCCCCTCGGCCTGCTCCCGGAAGAGGTGGACCCGGGCACCGGCGCCTACCTCGGCAATTACCCGCAGGCGCTCACCCATGCCGCGGTGGTACAGGCCGCCCTCGCCCTCCGGGCTCACGGGGGATGCGGATGAGCGGGGCCTCCGGGACCTTCTCTCCCCGGCTCCGGTGTGGAACAGTTTCCTCATGGCGATCCTCACGATCGCAGGCGTCGCGACAGCGGTGAGCGCATTCGCCTTCTACCGCCGGTGGCACCTGCGGTGGGGAGCGACGACCGCCGAGCACGCCGGTGCGATGCCCGGAGACGACATCCTCTCCTCGGCGACGTTCACTGCGACCCGTGCCCTCACGATCGAGGCGCCGGCCGAGTGCGTGTGGCCGTGGATCGTCCAGGTCGGCTACAACCGGGCCGGCTTCTACTCCTACGACCGTCTCGACAATCTGGGGCGGCCCAGCGCGACGACGATCGATCCGCGCCTGCAGTGCATCGAGGTCGGCGACGTGGCGGCGCCGATGGCGAGTCGGGCCACGGCGGCGACGTCCTTCCGGGTGCACTCCTTCGATCCGGGGCGCTGCCTCGTCTGGGCGAAGCCGGATTCGACGTGGTCGTGGCGCCTCGATCCCATCGACGACGGGCGACGGACCCGGCTCGTGAGCCGGTTGAAGGCCTCCTACCGGCCCACGCCGTCGCTTCCGCTCACCGTCGCGCTGATGGAACTGGCCGATTTTCCGATGATGCGCAGGATGCTGCTCGGCATCCGGGAACGCGCCGAACGCCTCGCCGGAGACGATCCCGCCTGCTCCCGGCAACGTCTGGAGGACACATGACTCGTACGACCGGCGACCTCGGCATGCTGCGGGCCGCGATGGAGGGCCCGGTTCTCGGACCCGGCGACGCGGACTACGACGAAGCGCGCACGGTGTGGAACGCCGACATCGACCGCCGCCCGGCCGCGATCGCACAATGCCGGAGCACCGCCGACGTGAAGGCGGCGATCGCCTACGCGACCGAGCACGGAATGGAGATGGCCGTGCGCGCGGGTGCGCACAGCACCGCGGGCGCCTCCGTCGTCGACGACGGCCTGGTGATCGACCTCGGATCGATGGATCACGTCGTCGTCGACCCGGAGAGCAGGCGAGTACGGGTCGGCGGGGGCGCCCTGTTGCGTGACCTCGATGCCGCCACGCAGGCCCACGGGCTCGCCGTCCCGGCCGGTCTGATCAGTCACACGGGCGTCGCGGGACTGACGCTGGGCGGAGGAATGGGCTGGCTCACCCGGCAGGCCGGATTGAGCATCGACAACCTCGAGTCGGCCGAGGTCGTCACTGCCGACGGCCGGATCCTGCGTGCCGCCGAGGACGAGAATCCGGACCTGTTCTGGGCGATCCGGGGCGGCGGCGGCAACTTCGGGGTGGTGACGGAGTTCGAGTTCCGCCTGCACGAGGCCGGCCCCGTCGTGCAGTTCGGGCTCCTGTTCTGGGGCCTGGATCAAGGCACCGAGGTGTTGCGGCTCGCCCGGGAGGTCATCGATACGCTGCCCCGCGAGCTGAACATCGTGATCGCCGGCGTGAACGCCCCACCCGCCCCGTTCGTGCCCGAGCAATATCACCTCCAGCCCGGCTATGCCTTCCTCGTCACCGGTTTCGGAGCACCGCAGACGCACGAGGACGCGCTGGCGCGGATTCGGCGCGCTCTGCCACCGCTGTTCGAGTACGTCACGCCGATGCCCTACGTCGACGTGCAGCAGCTGCTCGACGAGGGCAACGCGTGGGGCTTCTACTGCTACGACAAGGGTTGCTACGTCGAAGATCTCTCCGACGATCTGATCGCGACAGTCGTCGATGTCGTGCCGCAGAAGAACTCGCCCCTGTCGCTCCTGTTGTTCTACCGGCTGGACGAGGCGTACTGCGAAACGAGGGAGGACGACACCGCTTTCGGCGGCGGACGGACGCCACGCTTCGCCGTCTTCATCGTCGGCGTCTGTCCCGATCCCGGTCTGCTGCCACCGGAGCGGGCCTGGGTGCGGTCCGTCTGGGAGGCCCTGCGCCCGTATTCGGTCGGCATCGGCGCGTACGTCAACTCCATGGCCGAGTTCGAACAGGACCGGGTGCGCGCCGCCTACGGCCCCACCAAATATGCCCGACTGGCCGAGATCAAGGCGAAGTACGATCCGCACAACGTCTTTCATCGGAACGCCAACATCGTTCCCGATGTACGGCGCGCGTGACACCGACGGATGAGCGCCCCACGTCCGGTGGGACGTGACCGGGCGACTACTCCCCCGACGGCCGGTACGGATCGGTGATCTCACGGAGCAGGGTGAGCGCCTCGCGCAGCTGCTTCATCCGGCGCGCGCCGAGATGCTCGGTCCACTCGGCCTCGATCCGCGCCTCCTCGGCCCGGGCGACGTGACCGGCCTCGGCGCCGCGCGGAGCGATCCGCACGAGTCGCGCGCGGGCGTCGGTGGGGTCGACCGTGCGTTCGACGTAGCCGGCCCGCTCGAGCTGGTCGACGAGGAAGCTGGCTGTCTGCTTGGCCACCTGGGCCTGTTCGGCGAGAACTGTCAGCCGGGTCCCACCGGGTCCGATCCGGGCGGCCACCCGCGCCTGGGCGAGCGTGATGTCGTCGTAGCCGGCGCGCCGCAGCGCCGCGAGAATGCGGTTCTCCGCCGAGCGCTGGGCGATGAACATCAGCACGGCGGCACTGAGGTCCTCGGCCATCATCCTCCCTTGCCGATAGTCCGATCATCGAACTATATTGGTACCAACATCGTACTGATTGTGCCCGTCCGGGAGGTGCGATATGACCGGCGAACCGATCGCCGGGGACTCGATTCCCCGCGGCCACGACGCCGTGCGCGTCTTCGAGGGCGCGAGTGCTGTCCGGCTTCGCGGACGTCTTCGAGCTCGAACGCACCAGGACCCGGCCACCGGTGTTCCGCTGAGACGGAAGGACCCGGCGATGAACGACGACGAGGTGTGGGCCGCGATCGACAGCGAGCGACGACGCACGGCGGACCTGCTCGGGCAGCTGTCCGACGACGAATGGGCACAGCCGTCGCTGTGCGACGGCTGGACGGTACGCGACGTCGCGGCCCACCTGACCCTGCAGCAGCTGACCGTCGGGGACTGCGTCCGGATGGTTCTGCGTCATCCCGGCCCGCTGAACTCGATGATCTGCGCCGCCGCCCGCCGACGGGCGGCCCTGCCGACCGACCGGTTGATCGCGGACCTGCGCGCGACGATCGGTTCCCGCCGCCGCAACGTGGGGCTGACCAGCCTCGAGCCCCTGAGCGACATCCTCGTGCACGGCCAGGACATCGCGATCCCGCTGCACCGCGACCTCGAGATGCCGGTGACCGCGGCGGCCGCGGCGGCCACCCGCGTGTGGTCCTTCGGCGGCAGGGGCAAGGCCCGGGTCTTCCGCTCCCTTCCGCTGCGCGGCTACCGGCTCACCGCCACGGACGCCGAATGGTCGGCCGGGGAGGGGCCGGAGATCCGGGGGCCGATCTCCGCGATCCTGTTGCTGCTCACCGGCCGCCGCGTGGCGCTGCCCCTGGTGTCCGGGCCGGGCGCGGACGAGTTGCGCGCGCGGTTGCCGGCCGGGTGATCAGGTTTCGGATGCGGCACGGCCTACCCGGCCCGCTCCGCGCCACGCCGCGGTACGACGAGTTCTCAACCCATGTGGGCGCGCAGCAGGTCCTGGAACGGCGTGCCGGGGGCGCGCAGCGAGTTCCCCGACGGGCGCGGCCGCGCCGGGGAGGACGCGGGCGTGAAGCCGTCCACACCGGTCCGTTCACCGACGACGAGCGCTGCGAGTTCCTCGGCCGCCCGCCGGATCCGGCTGCCGAGGGCGACGCCGGCCTCCCCGTCGCCGAAGTCCTCGGTCGCGGCGAACACGCCCGTGGGGACGACCACCGCGCGCAGGAACGTCAGCAGTGGACGCATCGCGAAGTCGAGCACCATCGAGTGCCGGGCCGAGCCCGCGGTCGCGGCGACGATCGTGGGCATGCCGTTCAGCGCGTCGGTGTCGAGCACGTCGAAGAACATCTTGAACAGGCCGCTGTAACTTGCGGTGAACACCGGAGTGACGGCGATCAGACCGTCGGCGTGCGACACCTGCTCACGCGCCCGCGCGACGGCCGGGGCCGGCAGGCCGCCGGTGGCGAACGTGGTCGCGAGATCGGTTGCGAGATCGCGGAGTTCGACCACCTCGACATCCGCGGACTCACCCCGCGCGCCGACCGCCGCGGTGACGGCGGCGGCGATCCGGTCCGCCAGCAGACGCGTCGACGACGGCTGCGAGAGCCCGGCGGTGACGACGACGATGCGGCGGCTCATCGGGCGTCGGCCTCCTCGGCGGCGGACAGATCCACCTTTGCGGGAACCACGAGGCGGTGCGGGGAATCCGGACCCGCGGCGACGAGCGAGGCGTGCGTCGGGGGCTCCGACGGCACGTGCGCCGGGCGGCGTCGTTCGAACTCGGTGCGCAGCACGGGCACGACCTCGCGGCCGAGGATCTCGATCTGCTCGAGCACCACGTCGAGGGGCAGACCGCCGTGGTCCATGAGGAACAGCTGCCGCTGGTAGTCGCCCGCGTAGTCGGCGAAGCCCAGGGTGCGCTCGATCACCTGCTCGGGGGTGCCGACGGTCAGCGGGGTCGTCGCGGAGAAGTCCTCGAGCGACGGTCCGTGACCGTAGACGGGGGCGTTGTCGAAGTACGGCCGGAAGACGCGCTTGGCCTTCTCCTCGGTCTCCGCCATGAACACCTGGCCGCCGAGGCCGACGATCGCCTGGTCGGCGGCGCCGTGGCCGTACTGCTCGAACCGGGTGCGGTAGAGGCTGATCATCTGCTGGATGTGTTCCCGGTTCCAGAAGATGTTGTTGTGGAAGAAGCCGTCGCCGTAGAACGCGGCCTGTTCGGCGATCTCCGGCGAGCGGATCGAGCCGTGCCACACGAACGGCGGGGTGTCGTCGAGCGGCCAGGGGGTCGAGGTGTAGCCGCGCAGCGGGGTGCGGAACTTGCCTTCCCAATCGAGGGCCTTCTCCCGCCACAGGCGGCGCAGCAGGTGGTAGTTCTCGATCGCGAGCGGGATGCCCTGGCGGATGTCCTTGCCGAACCACGGGTAGACCGGGCCGGTGTTGCCGCGGCCCATCATGAGGTCGACGCGGCCGCCCGAGAGGTGCTGCAGCATCGCAAAGTCCTCGGCGATCTTCAGCGGATCGTTCGTCGTGATCAGCGTCGTGGCCGTGGAAAGGATCAGTTTCTCGGTCCTGGCGGCGATCCAGCCGAGCATGGTGGTGGGCGACGACGGGACGAACGGCGGATTGTGGTGCTCGCCGCTCGCGAAGACGTCGAGCCCGACCTCCTCGGCCTTCAGCGCGATCTCCGTCATCGCGACGATGCGTTCGTGCTCGGTGGGTACGCGGCCCGTGGTGGGGTCGCGGGTCACGTCGCCGATGGTGAAGATGCCGAACTGCACGATGAGCCTCCGTCAATAGTTGATTACTCAACTATACGAACCGGTGCGGTGCGGGCGATATTCCGGCCACCCGGACACCGGCGCGGCGGCATGTCAGAAGACGGGCAGGCCCAAGCGGCGCCGCAGGCGCAGGTCGACCAGATACGCCTTCCACGGAATGCTCCACAGTCCCGGCGTCAGCCGGTGCACGGCGCGCAGCAGGCGCAGGTACCGGGCGAAGGCGCGCTGATCGTCCGACGACCACTCGAATTCCATGACCGCGCGGAATTCCGGCGGTAACGCTCCTCGTGTGACGAGCCGGAACGGGCGGCCGAGCGCTCGGTGTATCGCGTAGCCGGCCCGGCCCAGCCGGACCTCGAGGAAACGGAGGTCCGCCAGGGCGGCGAGATAGGTACGGACTTCGTCCGTCATCGACACCTCGTCCAGGCCCGCACGCCACACGCTGTCGTACTCCTCGCGCGTGACCGGCCACGCCCCGGGCCGCACGTTCAAGGTGGTGCCCAACGTGGCCCCGTCGCGAAGCACCCGCTCGTACTCGGCGTCGGTCAACGGACCGTGCAGGTATTCGTACTGGTCGACGAAGTACTTCAGCAGGCACACCGCCACCCACAACTGCAGCTTGGGAGAGTTGGCGCTGTAGGGGGTCACCGAATCCGGCCCGGACACGACCCGGGCGTGGATTCGCCGTACCGCTTCCCGCACGTAGGCGCGATCGTCCTCGTTGCCGAATACCGCCACCGCGAGGTACGTCGTGGTGGTGCGGGCGCGCTTGACGGGATGCAGATCCGCCCGGCCGGAGTGCACCGCGCTCTCGATCACTCCCTGCCCCACTCCGGGCACGGCCAGTTGCATGATGACATTCGCCGCGTTGATCGATCCCCCCAGAGGCGAGACAAGATCACCGACGGTACGGATCGTCCGCATACACCCTCCATCTGACAACGATCGTACTCACTTTACGCTGCACATCGACCCCACCTCAACGGCCCGCAGACCATTCGATCGAGCGTCGCCGGGTGCTCGCTACGGAGCGGGACGCGAGCGGGACCGTCTGCCGGGTCCACGATTCGGGCCCGCCCTCGGAGGCAGCCGAGGCACCATGTGTCGATCGGCATCGACGCCGGCGCGCCCGACCGCACAGGGCCGGCCGTCCACGGCCGGAAGTCACGAGGAAGGCACGGCATGGAACATGTCGACCGCGGCGCCCTGGACGCCCAGCGCGGACACTGGCAGCGCACCTATCGCGACAACCCGACGATGTACGGTCCCGCACCGAGCGAGCCTGCCCGGCGCGCCCTCGAGCTGTTCGACCGCGAGCAGGTGCGTGAGGTCCTCGAACTCGGCGCCGGCCAGGGCCGGGACACGCTGGCCTTCCTCCGGGCCGGGTTGTCGGTGACCGCGCTCGACTACGCGCCCGAGGGCCTCGGCGAACTCCGGCGCGTCGCGGCCGAGGCCGGCGTGGCCGACCGGCTCACGACCCGCGTGCACGACGTGCGTGAACCCCTGCCCGTCGCCGACGCGTCCGTCGACGCCGTCTACAGCCACATGCTCTTCAACATGGCCCTCACCACCGAGGAGATCGACGCGCTCGGCACCGAAGTGCATCGGGTGCTGCGCCCGGGCGGCTGGCACGTCTACACCGTGCGGCACACCGGCGACGCCCACTTCGCCACCGGGACGGACCGGGGCGACAACCTGACCGAGCACGGCGGGTTCGTCGTCCACTTCTTCGATCGGGCACTCGTCGAGCGTCTGGCGCAGGGATTCACCGAACCGCAGGTGGAAGCCTTCGAGGAAGGCGGCCTGCCGCGGCGACTGTGGCGCGTCACGCAGCAGAAGATCCGGCCCCCGCCCGCGGGATGACGCCCTTTCGCGCATTTCGCGCCCCCGGACACCCGCCGGACGCGAGGATGGGCGACATGGTCGGCAGGCTCGCCCTCGTAGGGCTGATCGCGGCGTGCAGCATCGCGACCGCCGCACCCACGGCGGGCGCCGAACAGCGTGCCGCGGAGGCAACGACCGGCCCGCCGCAGAGCACCTTCGGCGCCGCGCTCGCCTACTCGCTGGCGCATCCCGGCGTCGTCCCGGCCGGGACGAACGATGTCGACTGCGTGCCCACACCGGCGCACCCCGAACCGGTGGTGCTCGTCCACGGCTTCCTCGAGAACTCCTACGCCAACTGGGCCGGATTGGCACCGGCGCTGAAGGCCGAGGGGTACTGCGTGTTCGCACTCGACTACGGCGCACCGCCGGGCGAGCCGTTCAAGGCGCGCGGGCCGATCCCGGACGCCGCCGGCGAACTGGCGGCGTTCGTCGACACCGTCCTGGCCGAAACCGGCGCCGAGCGAGTGAGCATCGTCGGTCACTCCAAGGGCGGCGCCGTCCCCCGGTGGTACGTGCGGTTCCTCGGCGGGGCGGACAAGACCAGCCGCATCGTCGGGCTGGCGCCGGCGAACTACCCGTCGCTCGGGCCGCCGTCGGTCGCGCAGGATGCCGTGCTCGCCGAGCTCAACGCCGGCAGCGACACCGTCGAGGGCGTCTCCTACACGGTCGTCGCCACCAGATACGACCAGGTGATCATCCCCTACACGGCGTCGTTCCTCACCGGGCCCGGCGCGCAGAACATCCTGCTGCAGGACGTGTGCCCCGCGAACACCGCCGACCACGTCTCGATCCCCTACGATCCGGTCGCCGAGCAGCTGGTGCTGGCCGCGCTGGACCCGGCCGGGGCGCGGCCGGTCGTGTGCTGAGCGCCGCCCCTACCCGCCGGGCAGGCGCCGCGTTCCGCCGATCACGAGGGTGACCTCCACGTCGACGTCGCGCAGCCCGGCCTCGTTCAGGGCGTCGCGCAGGGTCGCCGGATCCGCCTCGGGCGGCGGCCCGAGCGCCTCGATCCACAGCACGGACTCGCGGAATCCGATGTCGGTGATCACCCAGCCCTGCTCCTGCGCCCACTGCTCCGCGACGGGGGCGACGTCGGCCTTCAGCGTCTCCTGCCGGATCACTCGCGTGCTGGACACCCCCAGGGGGACCGCGACGAGCACGACCGCGGCGACGACCGTGAGCACGCTGAGGCCGCGCAGGTCCCCGACCGTACGGCCGGCGCGGTGCGCCGCCCCGCGCACCCCCGCCAGCAGAAAGACCAGGGTGCCGGTGGCGACGATGGCGGCGACGTTGGTGGCGAACAGCAACAGGGCCCCACCGGCCTGCCGCGGCGCGCCGGACTCGAGGGTCAGGCCGACCACCGCGAGCGGCGGCACGAGCGAGATCGCGATCGCCACCCCGGGCAGGGTGTCGGACACATCGCGGCGCACCAGCGCGAAGGCCCCGACCGCACCGGTGGCCAAGGCGGCGACGAGGTCGATCATCCGCGGCGCGACCCGTCCCGCCACCTGGCTGTTGTTCTGCGCGAGCACGTCCAGCGGATCGAGCAGGCCCACCGCGAATCCGGTCGCGACCACCGCGGCCGATCCTGCCACGACGAGCAGCGCGGAGGCGATCAGGTTGCGGTGGTCGTTGAGGACGACGGCCAGCGCGGTCCCGACGATCGGCGTCATCAGCGGCGCCACGATCATGGCGCCGATGACGGTGGCGGTCGAGTCCGCGACGACGCCCGCCGAGGCGATGACCGCGGCCAGCACGAGCAGGGTCCAGAACGTCGCGCGCCGGGAACGGGGCCGGGCGTCCTCGGACAGGAACAGGGTGGAGGTCATCCGCTCGATGTCCTCGGTGGTGGGTCTCACGAAAGCCTCCTGGTGCGTCGTTCCGCGAGTGCATCACAGCAGACGCCGCGCGCCCACAGGATCGGGACACCGGTCCCTTCCGTCCGGGACACCGGTCGCGACACGATGTCCCGCACCGGACGGAGGAGGACGCACGCGGTGACGACGGACGAGGCGGTGACGACGGACAAGGCGGCGACACGACCCTCGACGCTGATCGCTGCCCTCCCGCACCGCTACCGTGCCGTGCTGCACTTGCGCATCGCGTGTGGCCTGTCGATCACCGACACGGCCCGTGCCCTGAACACCGATGCCACCTCCGTCCGGCTCGCCCAGCACCACGCCCTGAACCTGCTCCGGCAGCAGCTCGGCCACTCCCGGAACATGTCGGACCCCCGGCGCACACTGATCACAGAACCGGGGACCACCTCGCCCGGACGTACCGAGGAGGAGCGAGTGCCATGGAAACGGGGTGTGGGGCCTTCTTCAGCTGGACCTCACGACGGGTGACGTTGCCGCACTGCCTGCGTGCCGTCGCGGCGGGAACACCCACGCAGTCCGGGCTGACTCTCGATCACCGGGTCGCCTCGGGCACCGTCCGCGGCCGGCTGCTGGCCTATCACGACGCCGACGACGACGCCGACTACGTGGCCCTGCTGGTCGGCGACGTGGCCGGATCGGACGACGTGCCCGTGCGGGTGGTCGACGAGGAGCGACTGCTGGTGGAGGGTGCGCGCAGCACCGAGCCGGCGGAGATCCTCGTGGGCGCCCCCGACGCCCGCGACCCGGATGCGGAGCAGCGGGAGCTCGACCGGCAGCTGTGCCTGGGCGGCCCCGTGCGTTCGATGCTCGCGCATTCCGGTGCCCGTTCGGTCACCGTGGACTGGTGCGCGGTGGCCGCGGCATAGCTTGCGCGGAACGGACTTGACCTCGAGTCGACTCGAGGTTGAACGATGAGCGACGTCAGTTCATCGGCCCTTCCGGAGGACACCATGAGTGTTGTCAAGCCTCTCGACCGCACCACCACGTCGACCCTGCCCGCCTTCTCGCTCAGCCGTCCGATGGCGGTGCTCGTCCCGGTCGTCGTGGCTCTCGTCGCCAACGTCGCACTGTGGCTCGTCGGCCTCGCCGCCGGCGGCTCGTTCGAGGTGACCAACGGCGACACCGTCGAAAGCGCCGCCCCGGGCGGCGTTCTCGTCATGACCGTCGTCCCGCTCACCGTCGGCATGAGTCTCGCGGCGCTGCTCAGCCTGCGCTGGTTCGGCATCATCCGCGTCGCCGAGGTCGTCGGCGCGGTGGCCGCGCTCGGCACCATCGCGTCGACGATCGTCGCCGACTTCGACACCCCGAGCACGATCACGCTGTCGCTGATGCACGTGGTGATCGCACTTGTCGTCGTCGCGGGGCTCGAGGCGATGCGCAACCGCATTGCAGCCCAGCGGTAACCACCGGGGCGACGCAACCGTCCCGGGGAACCGGCCCGAAGGTCCCGATTGTCGCGGGACCTTCGGGCCGCCGCCGCACCCTCCGGCGACGGTGACCTACGGCACGGAGACCGACGCGTCTTCCGTTCCTCCCCCAGGCACCTTCGCGGCGATGCGGGCACCGCCTGCAGGTGGTGCCGGTCGCACACGCGGCGCCGGCATTTCGTCCACATGCTTCGTCCACAGGACCGAAGTACCCGACCGCCCGGGACGTACGTCCCGAGATCTGTTCCCCGGCCGACCGTTCCGGGCACAGGGCGATTCGCGACAAGCAGTATTCCGCCCTAGAGTCGCTCCCCGGTGCGACGCGTCCGGCATGCGCCGCGCCGCACACGGACAGGATCGCGGAGGTGGCGGACATTGTGGACCCGAGACTGTGTGCGCTGATCCGCAGTAACGTCGAGGCCGTGTCCGCCCGCCCGGACGGCCTGCAAACCCTGTCGAAAGCGTTCTACGCCAACCTGTTCGCGCGTCATCCCGAGACCCGGCAGTACTTTCCCGCCGCCATGGGCGAGCAACGCGAACGCATCCTGCACGCCGTCGTCCACGTGGTGGACCGGCTGAGCCGACCCGAGACCGTCGTCCCGTTCCTCGAGCAGCTCGGCCGCGACCACCGCAAGTACGGCATCGAGCTGTGGCAGTACAAGGCGCTCACCGAGGCCCTGATCGATGCGGTGGCGCAGGCCGCCGGCGACGACTGGACCACCGAGCTCGACGACGCATGGCACCACGCGCTGCACCTCGTCGCCACCACGATGACCGAGGCCGCGGCCGCCGAAACCGGCCCCGCCGCCTGGGTGGGCACCGTCGTGGAGCACCGCAGACCGCTCGACGACGTCGCCGTCGTGCGCCTGGGGCTCGACCAGCCGATGGCGTACGAGCCGGGACAGTACGTGAGCGTGCAGGTTCCGGGGCGGCCGCGCATGTGGCGTTACCTGTCACCGGCGACGCCGCCGGACGCGGACGGCGCCGTGGAGTTCCATGTCCGTCGCGTCTCCGGCGGCTGGGTGAGCCCGTACATCGTGAGCCACGCCCGCGTCGGCGAGACGTGGGTGCTCGGCTCACCGATCGGCGCCCTGGGGGCGGAGACGATGCGGCCCGGCCCCGGTCGGCCGCGCCCGCTGCTGATGATCGCGTCGGGTACCGCGATCGCCCCCATGCGGGCCCAGCTCATGGCCCTCGCCCGGCGTCCCGCCACGCGGGCGGTCACCGTGTTCTACGCCGGGCGCTACCCGTGCGATCTCTACGACCTGCCGACCCTGTGGCACCTCGCCCGCACCAACCCGTGGCTGACGGTCGTGCCCGTGACCGAGTCGCCGACCGACCCGTGGTGGTTCACCGGCCCCACCGATCCGCCGGCCGGGCTGTCCCTCCTGGAGGGCCCGGTGAGCCGGTGCGTCGCCGAGGCCGGGGACTGGTCGGGGCACGACGTGCAGATCGCCGGGTCCCCCGCCATGATCCAGGCGACCAAGTTCCGGCTGCAGGCCACCGGCGTGCCCGCGGACCGCATCCGCCACGACCCGCTCTACTGACGACCGCGCTCGGTCAGGACCGGTTGAGCCGCGCGATCCGGCCGCTGAGGACCGTGGCGAACGCGCACCACACCGCGTACGGGCCGAGCGCGGCCCCCGCCGCCGGCTTCGCGAGGGCGGCGCGGCGCGGCAGGTCGGCGCTGCTCACCGCGAGCGCCCCGGCGACCACCGTCGCCGGCACGAGCCGATGCGCCTTGAAGAACACCCACGACCAGGACGCGTTGAGTGCCAGGTTCACCGCGAGGGCGGCCCGGTAGTAGGTGGCCTCGTCGACCCGCGCCTCCGATTCGAGCTCGTCGATGGCCACCGCGGAACTCACCGCGATGTCGCCGTACAGCGCCGTCCACACGACGGGGAAGACCGCACTCGGCGGCTGGAACGACGGCTTGCGCAGTCGCCGGTACCAGCGTGTGTCCACGTCCCGGGAGGCGATCGATCCCACCACCGCCGTCGCGGCGGTCGCCGCGGTCGTTCCGAGCAACGTGCGGCCGAACATGCTCGACATACCTGCTCTCCTTACTCCCGCCGTCGGCGAGGTCGTCACATCGCGAGGTCGTGGATCTGGGGGAAGGGCCGCTGCGGATGCGGCGGCGAGGGCTCGGGATCCGGCTCCGGCGGGAACGGCGGCTGCGGCTCCGGTGGGGTCGGCACCGGGTTCGGCTCCGGTGGGAACGGCGGCGGCGGCGTGGGCGTCGGCGGGATCGGCGGGGCAGGCTCGGGTGAGCCCGGCTCCGTGTCCGGGTCCGGTGCGGTCAGGCCGGGGACGATCATGGCGGGTCACTTCCGATCATCGGCGAGCGGTGTTCCGGGGATACCCGGTGCCGCGGCGGCGCAACCCCAGGTTCGGCACGTCAACGACGTCGACGGCCCGCACGTCTCCGTAGTGCTTGTGCAGAGCCCTAACTGTGACGACATCCATGCGGCTCCTCCCCTTCGGTCCCATCGTGCGCGTGCGGCGGGATGCCCGCACCCCGAACGCCCCGGGGGCTCACTGCCGGCGACGGCGCACCCGCTTGTACACGGAGTCGACCACGAGGACCGCGGGGATGCCCAGCAGCGCGACCCCCAGCGCCTCGAGCGGCGGAACCGCGTGCCCGAGAACGTCGGCGACCGGGCCGACGCCGAGGAAGACGACGAGGGCGACGAGTTCGGCGAGCACGGCCCACAGCAGCAGCCGGTTCGAGCCCCACCCGAGCTGCCACGGCGGCCGGGTCGCGCTGCGACAGGCGAACGCGGCGCCCACCTGACCGAGGACGACGGCGGTGAACGCGGCACCGGAGGCAGCGAGGAGTGCCGTCCCGGTGGGAAATTCGCCCCCGGGGCGCCAGCCCGCGACGAGCAGCGCCACGAGGAACGCGCTCATCTCGACGATCGCCTCGGTCGGCCCGAGCACACCGAACACCCGGACCAACAGGGTTCCGTCGACGAGGTGGCGGCGTTCCGGCGGGCGTTTCAGCGTGTCCCGGCTCGGGGGCTCGCCACCGAGGGCGAGCGCCGGCAGCAGATCGGTGCCGATGTCGATGCACAGGATCTGCAGCACCCCCAGGGCGAGCGGGAACTGCCCGCCCGACAGGCCCCACAGCGCGAAGGGCGTCAGTTCGGCCACGTTGGAGGTCAGGTGATAGCTGAGGAAGCGGCGGATGTTGGCGTAGGTGGCACGGCCCTGTTCCACCGCGGTGAGGATGGTCGCGAAGTCGTCGTCGAGCAGCACCAGATCGGCGGCCTCGCGCGCGACGTCCGTGCCGCCCTCACCCATCGCCACCCCGATGTCGGCCTGCCGCAGGGCCGGTCCGTCGTTGACGCCGTCACCGGTCATCGCCACCACGTGGCCGCGGTCCTGCAGGGCCTTGGCCACGCGCAGCTTCTGCTCGGGCGAGACGCGGCTGATCACGATGCCGTCCCGGTCGAGCAGGGCACCGAGCAGCTGATCGTCCTCGGGCAGGTCCTTGCCCTGCACCACCCGGCCCGCGGGCCCGAGCAGCCCGATCTCGCGGGCGATGGCGCGCGCGGTCTCGGGATGGTCGCCGGTGAGCATCGCGACCTTGATGCCGGCGCCGCGGGCGGCCCGCAACGCGGCCGGGACGGCGGTCCGCGGCGGATCCTCCATGCCGAGCAGGCCGAGGAGTTCGAGGTCGCGTTCGGCGAGGTCCGGGTCGGTCTCCGCGCCGGGATCGGTCAGGGTCCGGCGGGCGACGGCGAGCACCCGCAGGCCCCGCGACGCCATGTCCGCGAGCGCCTCCTCCGCCCGGTCGACGAGTTCGCCCGGGTCGGCGCAGCGCGGAAGCACCGCGTCCGGGGCGCCCTTGAGGAGCAGCTGCCCGCCCACGATCACCGATTCGCGGCGGCGCCGGGGGTCGAACACGAACCGGCGGGTGACCGGCCCCGGCTGTGCGCCGGGGCCGGCGAGACGGGCCGCGAACGCGGCGATCGCCGCCTCCATCGGGTCACCGACCGCCCGCCACTCGTCGTCGTCGTCGAGGGTGATCCCACCCTTCGAGGCGGCCGCACCGGCGAGACCGGCGGTCGCGGCCGCCGCCACCGCCGGCTCCGGGCCGGTCACCTCACCGGTGGGCGCATACCCCTCCCCGCGCACCGCCACGGTCCCGGCCGGGGTCCACGCCTCGACGACGTTCATCTGGTTCTGGGTGAGCGTGCCCGTCTTGTCGGTGCAGATGAACGTCGTCGAACCGAGGGTCTCGACGGCCTCGAGGTTGCGCACCAGCGCGTTGTCGCGGGCCATGCGCTGCGCCCCCATCGCCAGCGACAGCGTCACGGTGGGCAGCAGTCCCTCGGGCACGAGGGCGACGGTGATGCCCACCGCGAAGAGGAAGGCGTCCTGCCAAGAGATCCCCACCAGGAGAGACACGGCGAAGAACACCGCGCCGACGCCGACGGAACCGAAGGCGAGCGTCCGGACGATGCGCTGGATCTCCAGATCGAGCGGGCCGGGTGGACGTCGCACCGAGGTGGTCAGGGCCGCGATACCGGCGAGGCGGGTGTTCGCACCCGTCGCCGTGACGATCCCTTCGGATTCGCCCTCGGCGACGAATGTTCCGGCGAACACGGCCGCGCCGGCCGTGCGGAGCACCGGTTCGCTCTCCCCGGTGAGGGTGGATTCGTCGAAGGTGCAGCGGCCCGCGACCGCGAGGGTCAGATCGGCCGGGACCCGGTCGCCGCCGGTGAGCACGACGACGTCGCCGACCACCAGGTCACGGGCGTCGACGGTGCGCAGCGCCCCGTCGCGCCGCACGACGATGGTGGTGGGCAGCAGCTCCCCCAGGCGTTCGGCGGCCTTCTCGGCGCGCTCCTGCTGCACGAAGGCGAAGATGCCGTTGACGACGATCACCACGATCACGGCGATGCCCAGCTCCGGCATGCCCGCGACGAACGCGAGGGCCGAAGCGAACCACAACAGCAGCGCGAAGAAGTGCGTGAGCTGCGCGATCAGCCTGCGCCACCACGGCACCCGTCGCGCGGCCGGAAGCTGGTTCGGCCCGTCCCGGCGGAGCCGCGCGGCGGCCTCCCGGCCGGTGAGCCCGTCGCTGTCGAGCAGCTGCGCACCGGAATCTGCCTGCACACCGCCTCCTCGCCCACGGGATCGACGTGTCACCGCGACGAGGAGCGGGTACAGCACGCCGGGACCGGTCCCGCCGCTGCGGCAGCCCCAGCGTAACGGCATCCGGTCCGGGCCGCGGGACGTCGCGGGACACGGCTGCGCCCCGCCGTTCCGTGCCGGCGGGGCGCAGCCGATCGTCCGTCAGGCGTGTTCGAGGCGGATGCCCTTGGTCTCCTTCATGAAGACGCAGGCGATGCCGGTCAGCACGCACAGCACCATGATGTACACGCTGAACGCCCATCCGATGCCGCGGCCGATCAGGAGCTGATTCAGGTACGGGGCGGTTCCGCCGAACACCGCGACGGAGAACGAGTACGCGAAGCCGATCGCCTGGGTCCGCAGCCGGGTGGGGAAGCTCTCCGACAGCGTCGCCGACAGCACCGACGCGGGGACGGACACGACGAGCAGCGCGACGGTCGTCGCGACGAGCAGGGTCCATCCGGCCGAGGAGATCATCATCGTCAGCGGCAGCTGCAGCACGAGCATCAGTGCGGCGAACGCGAACAGCATCGGGCGGCGGCCGATCCGGTCGGACAGCATGCCCCAGAAGGGCAGGGAGACGAGCGCGATCGACTGGGCGATCACCGACATCCAGTAGGCGACGTCGGGGTCCATCCCCTGCTGGGTGATGGCGTAGGTGGCGACGTACGACGTCCAGGTGTAGTGGGCGGCGGTGATGCCGGAGGTCATGCCGATCATCAGCAGGATCGCGCGGACGACGGTCTTCCGCGGGATGCGCGGCTGCTCGTCCTGCTCCTGGTGGGCGTCGAACACGTCGCTCTCGTCCATGCTGCGACGCAGGTACAGGGCGACCAGGGCCAGGCAGGCGCCGATGAGGAACGGGATGCGCCAGCCCCATTCGGCGACGGCGGTTTCGGAGAGCGACGAGGTGACGGCGCCACCGATGCTGTAGGCGAGGACCGAGCCACCGAAGATCGCGATGAAGGCGACGCTGCCCCACATCCCGCGACGGTGCGGCGGGGCGATCTCACCGACGTACGAGTAGGCGGTGGCCGATTCGCCGCCGTGGGCGAAGCCCTGCATGATCCGCGCGGCGAGCAGGATCAGCGACGCCCACGCCCCGATGGACTCGTAGGTGGGCATGATGCCGATGACGAGGCTGCCCGTCGCCATCATGAGCATCGTGGTGACGAGGACGAACTTGCGGCCCCGCCGGTCGGCGATGCGGCCGAACACGATGCCGCCGAGGGGGCGCATGAGGAAGCCGACAGCGAAGACCGCGAGCGTGGACAGCAGCGCGGAGATCGGATCGGAGTTGTTGAACATCACCGCGGCGATGAACGGTGCGAAGACCGCGTAGGCGCTCCACTCGTACCACTCGAGCACGTTGCCGACCGCGCTGGCGAACAGCGATTTCTTCTTCGATGCCAGGGTGGGCGCGGTGTCGACCGCACCCCGGGTGTTCCGGACGTCGGTGTTCACGTCGTATCTCTTTTCGTTCGCGGGAGCGGTGGCCGAATGTCACATGGGTTCGATGTGACCGAACCCGTGTGACATTCGGTCACGCCGGAGGGGACGGACCGTCAGGCGGTCGGGGTGGGGATCGCGCGGTCGCGCAGGTCGCTGCGCCGGATCTTGCCGGTCTGGGTCTTGGGGAGGTTCTCGACGATGTGGACCCGGCGGGGCCGCTTGTAGGCGGCGAGGCGGTCGCGGACGAAGTCCACGAGCTCGCGCTCGGTGGTGTGGGCGTCGCGTTCGAGCGACACGTACGCCACCACGGATTCGCCCTGGTAGTCGTCGGGCTGGCCGACGACGGCGGCCTCGTGGACGGCGGGATGCTCGTACAGGGCGTCCTCGACCTCGCGGGGCCACACCTTGTATCCGGAGACGTTGATCTGGTCCTTCAGGCGGTCCACCAGGTAGACCCAGCCGTGCCGGTCGATGATCGCACCGTCGCCGGTGCGCAGCCGCCCGTCCGGCAGGGTGGCGGCGGACGCCTCGGGGTTGCGCCAGTACCCGGAGATCACCTGCGGGCCGGACAGTTCCAGTTCACCCTGCTTGCCGGGTTCGACGTCGGCGCCGTCCGCATCGACGACACGCGCGTCGAGCAGGGGCAGCGGGACGCCGATCGCGAGGGTGCCGCTGGCGGGGTCGACGGGTGCCCGCCGCCCGGGCGGTACCGCGATCACGCCGGAGGAGGTCTCGGTCATGCCGTAGGCGTTGTGGATGTACTTGCCGAACTTCGCTTCGAACTTCTCCACGGTCGCGGGCGGGATCGGCGCGCCGCCGGAGTAGAGGGTCTTGATCGAGGCGAAGTGGCGGGCCTCGGCGCCGGGGGTTTCGTACAGGGCGTTGAACACCGTGATCGAGCCGATCGTGAACGTGACCCCGTGCTCGACGAGGGCCTCGAGCGCGACCTCGGCGTTGAAGCGGTTCGCGAAGACCAGGGCGGTGTCGTGCACCAGCGCCAGCGTGGCGTTGATGACGGCGCCGGTGATGTGGAACAGCGGGGCGACGGCGAACACCGCGTCGCCGGCGGCCAGGCCGACGAAGGAACCGAAGGTGGTGGCCACGGCCAGCACGTTGGCGTGTGTGTTCATCGCACCCTTCGGCGGACCGGTGGTGCCCGAGGTGTAGGCGAGCAACGCGACGTCGTCGCCGGTGATCTCGACGTGGGGCGGCCGCCGGCCCCGGTGTTGTTCGATCAGCTCGACGAGGTCACCGTCGGGCGCGGCCACGGCGCGGTCCGTCGACGGGAAGACCCGGGCGTCGTCGCGGGTCTGGAAGTCCAGGTCGCTGGTGCTGAGGATCCACCGCACGGAGCTGTCGCGGACGGTGTCCGCGGTCTCCGCGACGGCGGTGTCGGCGCACACGATGCCGACGATCTCGGCGTCGTCGACGAGGCGGCGCAGTTCGGCCCGCCGGTACATGGGGTTGAGCACGAGCGCCGCGGCCCCGAGCTTCCACAACGCGAGCAGGGTCAGCGCGTACTGGGGGATGTTCTGCAGGTAGATGCCCACCCGGTCGCCGCGCTGCACCCCACGGGCGGCGAGGGCGACGGCGAGGGCGTCGGAGAGCTCGTCGGTCTCGCGGGCGGTCAGCACACCGTCGAAGTAGGCGATGGCCTTGCCGTCCGGGTTGGCATCCACGCGGGCGCGCCACGCGTCCACCAGGGAGACGAACGGCACCGCCGGCTCGGGATCGAGCCCGTTCGGGTAGAGCGCGGTCCAGGGGCGCTTCTCGGACGTCACGACGCAGTTCCTTCCACTCGACTGCGGAACCTTCCCCGCCACGACCGATCGCTCGGTCGGTAAGCGGTCTGTTAGTAGTGTCCTGGGCCACACAAGCGCCTGTCAAATCGGGCACACCACACTCGCGCCGTCCTCGTCGACGGCCTGGCCTGGGCATTCCCGGAGTGGGAGAATCGGAGATCGACCGGCTCCCGGCGCACGATGCGACGAGCGGTCGGAAATCGTCGGTGGGCGGTCGAGGACCGCACGTCGGTGCGAGCGGACACGTCTGACGGAAGGCCGAGACGATGGACGACCTGGAGACCCGGCACGCGCAGGTCCTGCTCGAATGGGACGACGGACGCGCCGGCTACGGCCCCGGCGCGACGGTGCGCATCGGCCGCGACCGATCGATGGACGTCACCCTCGACCACCCGGTGGTCTCCCGCGAACACGCGTTCCTGCACTGGGACGACGGGTGGTATCTCGTCGACTCCGGCAGCAAGAACGGGCTTTTCGTCGACGGCCGCCGGGTGGAGCGGGTCCGGGTCACCGGGACCGTCGTCGCCAGGCTCGGCGACCGGGCCGAGGGACCCGACCTCCGGATCTCCGTCGCCGAACCCGAGGCGACCCGCGAACGCAGATGGGGCCTGCTCGACCAGCTGACCGCGGTCCGCGCCGGCGACACCCGCGGACCGCTGCGCCGGCCCCGCCCCGCGCCCCGGCCCGGCGACGTGTCGATCGGCCGCGCCGCCGACAACGCCGTCGTCGTCCCCGACGTCCTGGCCTCCCGGCAGCACGCGGCCCTGCGCACCGGACCGTCCGGTCTCGAGATCGAGGACCTCGGCAGCGTCAACGGCACCTTCGTCGCCGGCACCCGGATCACCCGCGCCGCCCTCACCGAGGGCGACGTCGTGACGATCGGCAACACCGACCTCGTCGTCCGGGACGGCACCCTCGTCCCCCGGGAGAAGGTGGTGGCTCCCGCGACCGGTGGCCTGCGGGTCCGCGCCGTCGGGCTGACCATCGACGGGAATCGTCGACTGCTCCACGACGTCACCCTGGCCGCGCCGCCCGGCACGCTCACCGCCGTCATCGGCCCCTCCGGCGCCGGCAAATCCACCGTGGCCAAGATCGTGTCCGGCACCGGCAACCCCACCGACGGGGTCGTGGAGTTCGACGGCCACAGCGTGCACGCCGAATACCAGGCCCTGCGCTCCCGGATCGGTCTCGTCCCCCAGGACGACGTGCTCCACCGGCAACTCACCGTCCGCGAGGCCCTCGGCTACGCCGCCGAACTGCGGCTGCCGCCGGACACCACCCGCGCCGACCGCGACGAGGTGATCGCCCGGGTGCTCGCCGAGCTACAGCTCACCGAGCACGCCGGCACCCGCGTCGACCGCCTCTCCGGGGGCCAGCGCAAGCGCGCGTCGGTCGCCCTCGAACTGCTCACCGGGCCGTCGCTGCTGATCCTCGACGAACCCACCTCCGGCCTCGACCCGGCGCTCGACCGGCAGATCATGACCACGCTGCGCCGCCTCGCCGACTCCGGCCGGGTCGTCCTCGTCATCACGCACTCGCTGTCCTACCTCGAACTGTGCGACCAGGTGCTGCTGCTCGCCCCCGGCGGCAAGACCGCCTACGTCGGGCCGCCCGGCGAGGTCGGCACCGCCCTCGGCAGCACCGACTGGGCGGAGATCTTCGCCCGCGTCGCGGCCGAACCCGACGCGGTGCACGCCGAGCACCTCGCCCGCAGCGCGGCCGTCGACCATCCCCCCGCCGCCGCCCCCGGGCCGCTGGGCCGCCCCGCCCATACCTCCCGCCGCCGACAGCTGAGCACCGTCGCCCGGCGGCAGATGCGGCTGATCCGTGCCGACCGCGGCTACCTCGTCTTCCTGTCGCTGCTGCCGTTCATCCTCGGCGGGCTGTCGATCCTGGTGCCCGGCAGCGACGGATTCGGCCCACCGAGCCCCGGGGCGGAGCCCGGCGAGCTGGCGTTCATCCTCATCCTGCTGATCCTCGGCGCCTGCTTCATGGGCTCGTCGCTCACCGTCCGGGACCTCGTCGGTGAACGGATGATCTACCACCGCGAACGCGCCGCCGGGCTCGCGCCCTCGGCGTACCTGATCGCGAAGATCGTGGTGTTCTGCGCCGCCGCGATCGTGCAGTCGCTCGTGCTGGTCCTCGTCGTCCTCGTCGGCAAGGGCACCCCCGGGCCCGGCAGCGTGATCCCCTCCGGCAGCGTCGAACTCGTCGTCGACATCGCGCTGACCACGTGCGCCTGCGTGGTGGTCGGCCTGGCCCTGTCGGCCGTCGCCCGGTCCGGCGAACAGGTGATGCCGCTGCTCGTCGTGACGGTCATGGTGCAACTCGTGCTCAGCGGCGGCCTGATTCCGATCACCGGGCGCGCCGTGCTCGCCCAGCTGTCGTGGCTGTCGCCGTCGCGCTGGGGCTATGCCGCGACCGCCTCGACCGTCGACCTGCGTGCCAAGGACCCGACCGCCGAGGCCGACGTGCTGTGGCAGCACGCCCCGTCGTGGTGGCTGCTCTCCACCGGGATGCTGCTCCTCCTCGGCATCGTCTACGCCACGTTCACCTACACCCGGTTGCGGCTGCGCGCCCGGTGAGCGCGATGCCGATGTCTCACACGAGGACGAGCGCGACGGCGACCGCGATGTCGAGGACGGCGCAGAACTCGGCGAAGGAACGGTCCACGGTGACGCGGAGCCGATGGTGGACGAGATCCCACACGCCGTGCAGGAACCATCCGGCCGCGACGATGTACCGGGCTACGTCCGGATCGACGGCGAGCGCGACCAGGCCGAGCGCCCCGAAGGCGACCATGCCGGCCGCCTGGACGAGGAAACGGCGGTCGCGCAGCCGGCCGCGCACCGCGCCCACGACGACCACGACCGCCGCCGCGGCGCCGATCAGCACCGTCGACGGCACGACGTCCAGCGCCCGCACCACGAACCACGCCGTGTAGGAGGCCGGGAACACCACCCACACCGCACGCGGGCGGTCGAGCACGGCCGTGACGAGATACAGGAACGGCAGCAGCATCATCATCTCGGTGAGGATCTCGACGCTCGCCTCGGCGGGCGTGCCGATCAGAGCGAACGCAAGAGCCGCCACCGTCGGCCAGCGCTGCGCCAGGAAGGCCGGCCCGGCCGAGCGGCGCGATGCGGGGCGGGCCGTGCTCACGGCCGTCGTGGTGTCCATGAGGTCTCCCGGGGGCAGTGGTGGGGGATGCCTCCACGATCGGCGGCCGGGGCCGGCCGGGCGAGACCCGGGCGCCGGACAGGTCCGGAAATTTGGGATCCCTGTCCGCCGGACACGTCGCGTCCGGGCCCGGCTCCGGTTACGGTCGACGGTGTGGACGAACGACTCGTGGTGGTCGTCGGCTACGACCGGGCGGAGCTGCTCGACATCGCCTGCGTGACGACCACGTTCGCGGCGGCGAACCGGTTCGGCGCGGTCCCGGCGTACCGGGTCGAGCTGGCCACCCCCGGCGGGGCCGCGATCACCTGCGACACCGGGCTCGTGCTGGCCGGACAGCGACGGCTCGAGCGGCTCGTCGGAACGCTCGACACCCTCGTGGTCTCCGGTGGCTTCGGGCACATCGACATGGCCGACGACGCCCGGTTCGTCGGCCACGTGCGCCGCCTGGCGCGGGACAGCCGCCGGGTGGCGTCCGTGTGCACGGGCGCCTCCGTCCTCGCGGCCGCCGGTCTGCTCGACGGCCGTCGCGCCACCACTCACTGGGCGTTCGCCGATCGGCTCGCCGCGCGGTATCCGCAGGTGCAGGTGGATCCGTTGCCGATCTTCGTGCGCGACGGGCACGTCGCCACCGCCGCCGGCGTGACCAGCGCCCTGGACCTCGCCCTCGCGTTCGTCGAGGAGGACCACGGCCCCGACATGGCCCGCCGGGTCTCCCGGGCCCTCGTCACCTACCTGCAGCGGCCGGGCAACCAGGCGCAGATGAGCATGTTCACCACGGCCCCCGAACCGAAGGACCGCGGGATGCGGCGCCTCGTCGACCACATCACCACCCACCTCGACGGCGATCTGTCGGCCGCCGCGCTCGCCGCGCGCGCCGGGATGAGCGAACGGCACCTCACCCGGATGTTCCTGCACCACCTGCACGACACACCCGCCCGCTACGTCCGCCGGGTTCGGCTCGAGTCCGCCGCCGTCCTGCTCACCACCACGTCGCTGCCGGTCACGGCGGTCGCGGCGCGCTGCGGCTTCGGCACGGCCGAGACGCTGCGGCAGGCGTTCACCCGTCGCTACGGGGCGTCACCGGCGGCGTTCCGCGCCGGTCACTCGCGTACCGCGGCCCGGCACACCGGGGCCGGCTGAGCGGGTCTCAGGACAGGTACTCGGGGTCCGGGCAGGTCTTGTGCGACCAGTCCGACCCGAGGCGGCCCTGGTGCGAGTCCTCCGGGCACTCGCCGCTGCGCTCGCCCGCGCGCGCCAAGGACACCACGACGGATTTCGAGGTAGGGCAATTGCTCTGGCGTGCAGTCGAATCCAGCGGTACCAGCTCGTTGGTCTCGGGATAGTAGGCGGCCGCCGAGCCGCGCGGCGTGTCGTACTCGACGATCCGGAACGACCGCGCGCACCGGACCCGCTCGTCGCCGTCCCACCGGGTGAACAGGTCGACCAGGTCGCCGTCGTCGAAGCCGAGGGCGGCGATGTCGTCGCGGTGCAGGAAGATCACCCGCCGCCCGCCCTCGATGCCGCGGTACCGGTCGCTCAGCCCGTAGACGGTGGTGTTGAACTGGTCGTGGCTCCGCAGGGTCTGCAGGATCACGTGCCCCGGGGGCACCTGCAGCACGTCGATCGGGGAGACCGCGAACTCGGCCCGCCCGGAGGCGGTGTGGAAGGAGCGCGAATCGCGCGGCGGATGCGGCAGGACGAAGCCGCCCGGCCGCCGCACGTTCACGTCGTAGCTCTCGCACCCGGGCACCACCCGCGAGATCAGGCCGCGGACGACGCCGTAGTCGTCGCGCATCGCCTTCCAGCCGAGGCCGTACCGGTCCCCCAGCGTGGCCTCGGCGATCCGGGAGACGATCTCGACCTCGGACTTCAGGTGCGCGCTCGCCGGCGGCAACGGTCCGCGGGACGCGTGGACCGAGCACGTGGAGTCCTCGACCGTCACGAACTGCGGGCCCGACGCCTGCACGTCCTGCTCGGTGCGGCCCTTGGCCGGCAGGATCAGCGCCGTCTCGCCGCACACGAGATGCGACCGGTTGATCTTGGTGGAGACCTGCACCGTCATCCGGGCCCTGCGCATCGCCGCCGCGGTGACGTGGGTGTCCGGCGCGGCCTGCACGAAGTTGCCCCCGAGCCCCATGAAGAAGCGGGCCCGGCCGTCGCGCAGGGCCCGGATGGAGTCGACGGTGTCGAAGCCGTTCTCGCGCGGCGGATCGAAGCCGAACTCCCGTTGCAGCGCATCGAGGAAGTGGGCCGGCGGCCGCTCCCAGATACCCATGGTGCGGTCGCCCTGCACGTTCGAATGCCCGCGCACGGGGAACAGACCCGCGCCCCGCTTGCCGATGTTGCCCTGCGCGAGGGCCAGGTTGGTGACCTCCTTGATGGTGGCCACCGCGTTGCGGTGCTGGGTCAGGCCCATCGCCCAGCAGAACACCGTCGCGCGCGAGTCGCGCAGCAGCGTCGCCGCCTCGGTGATCTGCTCCCGCGACAGCCCCGTGGCGGTGGTGACGACGTCCCAGTCGACGCCGGCGACGTGGTGGCGCCACTGCTCGAAACCGTGGGTGTGCCGTTCGATGAACTCGTGGTCGAGCGCGTCCCATTCCACGAGCAGCGAACCGAACGCCTGCAGCAGCGCGAGGTCGCCGTTCAGCGCGATCGGCAGGTGCAGGTCCGACAGGTCGGTGCCGCGGCCGACGACCCCGCGTGGGGTCTGCGGATTGCGGAAGTTGACCAGGCCCGCCTCGCGCAGCGGGTTGATCGACAGGATCGTGGCGCCGTTGCGTTTCGCCTTCTCGAGGGCGGTCAGCATGCGCGGATGGTTCGTCCCCGGATTCTGGCCCTGCAGGACGATGAGCTCCGCGTGGTACACGTCGTCGAGCGTGACGCTCGCCTTGCCGATGCCGATCGACTCCTGCAGCGCGATGCTGGTGGACTCGTGGCACATGTTGGAGCAGTCGGGCAGGTTGTTCGTGCCGAAGGCCCGGGCGAACAGCTGGTAGGCGAATGCCACCTCGTTCGAGGCACGCCCGGAGGTGTAGAAGATCGCCTCGTCGGGGCTGTCGAGCGCCTCGAGTTCCGCACCGATCAGGGCGAACGCCTCGTCCCAGTCGATCGGCTCGTAGTGGGTGGCGCCGGGCCGCTTGATCATCGGATGCGTGATGCGGCCCTGCCGGCCGAGCCAGTGCTCGCTGTGCGAATCCAGGTCGGCGATGCTGTGTGCGGCGAAGAACTCGGGAGTGGCACGGCGCCGGGTCGCCTCCTCCGCCACCGCCTTCGCACCGTTCTCGCAGAACTCGGCGACCGATCGATGTCCCGGGTCCGGATCGGGCCACGCACAGCTCATGCAGTCGAAGCCCTCGGCCTGGTTCAGCCGCAACAGCGTCTGCGCCGTCCGGATCGGTCCCATCCGTTCGAGGGACCGCTTCAGCGACACCGCCACCGCGGTCGGGCCCGCGGCGTGATCCTCGGCGTCGTCGACCTCGAGGTCGCGCTCGTCGTAGTCCCGATCGTGTCTGCGCATCGCCGGCCCCTCGTCGTCCACACCGTGTCCGCGGTCGTCCACACCGTGTCCGCGCGCCCGGGTGCCCCGCGCACGCGTGTCGGTGCACTGCCTACCCGCCCGGCCCGCTCCCGAAACCGCGTTCACGAAGGTCGGCGGGCATCGCGGCAGCGTCGTACGGTGGCCCCATGAAGTGGTCGAAAGCCCTCGGAATCCCCGCCGCGGCGATGGCCGCGGTCGCCTCGTACGACCTGCTGCAGCGACGCCACGCGCTGCTACGCAACTTCCCCGTCGTCGGGCACGGCCGCTACCTGCTCGAAGCGGTCGGTCCCGAGTTGCGGCAGTACATCACCACCGGCAACGACGAGGAGCGCCCCTTCACCCGCGATCAGCGTCGCTGGGTGTACGCGTCGTCGAAACTCGTGAACAACACCTTCGGTTTCGGCACCGACAACGACGTCGAATACACCGACGGTTACACGATCATCAAGCACCGCACGTTCTCCGAGACCCCGCCGTCGGCGGCGCCGCACGCCGGGGAGGAGCTGCGGATCCCGTCGGCGAAGATCCTCGGCGGGGCGCGCGGGCGGGCGAAGGCGTTCCGGCCGCAGTCGATCGTCAACATCTCGGCGATGAGCTTCGGCTCGCTGAGCGGGGCCGCCGTCTCGGCGCTCAACCGCGGTGCCGCCGCCAGCGGGTGCCTGCACAACACCGGCGAGGGCGGGCTGTCGCGCTACCACCGCAACGGGGCAGACCTGATCTTCCAGATCGGCACCGCGTACTTCGGCTGCCGCGACGAGGAGGGCCGGTTCGACCTGGCCCGGCTGAAGGCCGTCGTCGAGTCGGCGCCGGTGCGGGCGATCGAGATCAAACTGAGCCAGGGTGCCAAGCCCGGCCTCGGCGGCCTGCTGCCCGGAGCCAAGGTGACCCCCGAGATCGCCGAGATCCGCGGCATCCCGGAGGGTCGCGACTGTGTCAGCCCGTCGCGGCACACCACGTTCCACGACGTCGACAGCATGCTCGACTGGATCGAGCTGATCGCCCACGAGACCGGGTTGCCGGTCGGCATCAAGTCGGCGGTCGGCGACATGGCGTTCTGGCAGAACCTCGTCGACGCGATGTGCAACTCCGACCGCGGCGTCGACTTCGTGACGATCGACGGCGGCGAGGGTGGCACGGGCGCCGCGCCGCTCGTGTTCACGGACGCGGTCTCGCTGCCCTTCCGCAGCGGCTTCGCCCGGGTCTACAAGCTGTTCACGGAGGCGGGCCTCAGCGACGACGTGACGTTCATCGGCGCCGGCAAGCTCGGACTGCCCGACAACGCGGTGGTGGCGATGGCCCTGGGCTGCGACATGGTCAACATCGCGCGGGAGCCGATGCTCGCGATCGGCTGCATCCAGGCCCAGAAGTGCCACACCGACCGGTGTCCGACGGGCGTCGCCACCCAGAACCCGTGGCTCGAGCGCGGCCTCGACGTCGAGCTGAAGTCGGTGCGCGCCGCCAACTACATCCGGGCGCTGCGCCGGGACATCTTCAAGCTGGCCGAGGCGTGCGGCGTCGCGCATCCCGGTCTGATCACCCCGACCGACGTCGAGGTGGCGGACGGCAACCGCCGCGCGATCACGCTCGCGGAAATGTACGGCTACCAGCCCGGCTGGGGCCTGCCCGGCGCGTCGGACCGGGAAGAGATCACGCGGCTGATGCTCGGGGTCGCCGCGGCCGAGGGGGGCGAGGGCTCGCCCGGCGCGCGCACAGTGCCGTGACGCGGGTCGGGTCGCTGTCCAGAATCCGGACAGTTCGGGGCGCCGATCCCGCGTCACGCTGGAGCACGACCACTCGCGACACCGCGGAACCCGCCGGGAGGCAGATCGTGATCGACAAGATGTACGCCACGGTTCTCACCGTCGGCGGTGTCGTGTTCGCCGGCTGCCTGCTCCTCGGCGAGGCGATGGACGCGATGGGCGGCGGGGGCGGCGGTCGCGTCACCGGACTGCGCGCGCTTCCGGGCGACACCGCCGAACAGGCCGAGTGCCTCTGCTAGAGTCTGCCGCGTGTCCGCTACCGCCGTGCCTCGCGTCCGCCATGAACTGGCGCTGATCGCTGTCGGCGTGCGCGCGGTCGCCGACGTCGACTGTCGTCGCTGACTCCCGTCACCAACCCTTGCGGCATCGTTGCCGCCCCCGGTTGCCGAGGAGTCGCGTCGCCCCGTCCGGCGTGACATTCGTCGGCCCGACTCGTTCGGGTCCACGTCTCCGCCACCTTCGTCCGTCCTGCGAAGCGTCTCCTCGAACCGGTGTGCCCGGGTCCTCCCCCGGTCTCGCACAGAGACACTCCTGCAGGAAAGGCATCACCTCATGAAGAGACGTTCGGGTCTGTTCGTCACCGCCCTCGCCGCCCTCGGCGCGACCGTGCTGACCGCGTGCTCCGGCGGATCCAGCGACACCGTGGGCGGAGGTGAGAGCAGCGGCGACGGCTCCGGCGGCACGATCAACCTGTACGCGTACGCCGTGCCGAAGCCCGGATTCGACAAGCTGATCCCCGCCTTCCAGGCCACCGAGGAGGGTGCGGACGTCGAGTTCCAGCAGTCCTACGGCGCCTCCGGCGATCAGTCCCGGAAGGTCAAGGACGGCGCCGAGGCGGACTTCGTCAACTTCTCCGTCGAGCCGGACATCACCCGTCTCGTCGACGCCGGGCTCGTCGAGGCCGATTGGAACTCCGGTCCGTACAACGGAATTCCCTTCGGTTCGGTGGTGACGATCGTGGTGCGCGAGGGCAACCCCAAGAACATCACCGACTGGGACGACCTGCTGCAGCCCGGCCTCGAGGTCGTCACGCCCAACCCGTTCAGTTCCGGCTCGGCCAAGTGGAACCTGCTCGCCCCCTACGCGGCGAAGAGCGACGGCGGCGCGAACCCGCAGGCGGGTCTGGACTACGTCACCACACTCGTGAACGAGCACGTCAAGATCCAGCCCAAGTCCGGTCGCGAGGCCACCGAGGCGTTCCTGCAGGGCTCCGGCGACGTGCTGCTCAGCTACGAGAACGAGGCGCTGTTCATCGAGCGCAACGGCGACCCTGTCGAGCACGTCACCCCGCCCACCACCTTCAAGATCGAGAATCCGGCTGCAGTGCTCACGAATTCGAAGAACGCCGAGAAGGCACGGGCGTTCGCGGACTTCCTCTACACCCCGCAGGCGCAGCGTCTGTGGGCGGAGGCGGGCTTCCGTCCCGTCGACCCCGCGGTGGCGGAGGAGTTCGCGGCCGACTTCCCGCAGCCGGCGAAGCTGTGGACGATCGCGGACCTGGGCGGCTGGAAGGCCGTCGACGAGCAGTTGTTCAAGGCCGAGACCGGCTCGATCGCCGTGATCTACGACAACGCCACGAAGTAGAGCCCGGACAGTGAGTATCACCGACAGCGCCACCGGGGTGGGATCGAGGCCGGCTCCCGCCCCGGCGGCGCGCCGCCGCACTCCGCTGCGTGCAGCCACCGGCACGGTCGGACCGCTCGGCATCGGAGTGGCCGTGCTGTGGCTGTCCGTCATCGTTCTGTTGCCGCTCGCGGCGCTGGCCACCGAGGCGTTCGCCGACGGTCCGAGTGGCTTCTGGAACGCCGTCACCGCCCCGGCCGCGCTGGCGACGCTGCGGATCACCGTGGTCGTCTCCGCAATCGTCGCGGTCGTCAACGTGGTCATGGGCACCCTCATCGCGTGGGTACTGGTGCGCGACGAGTTCCCGGGCAAGAAGTTCGTCAATGCCCTGATCGACCTGCCCTTCGCGCTGCCCACCATCGTGGCGAGCATTGTGCTGCTGGCGCTGTACGGGCCGGAGAGCCCGATCGGTATCCATCTCAACGCCTCCCAGCCGGGGCTCGTCGTCGCGCTGGCATTCGTGACGCTGCCGTTCGTGGTGCGTTCGGTGCAGCCGGTGCTCCTCGAAGCGGACCGAGAGGTGGAAGAGGCCGCGGCGTCCCTCGGCGCGAACAACCTGACCATCTTCCGGTCCGTGGTACTGCCCGTGCTGACCCCGGCTGTCGTCAGCGGTGCCGGGCTCGCGTTCGCCCGTGCCCTCGGCGAATACGGATCGATCGTGCTCATCGGCGGTAACATCCCGTACGAGACCCAGGTGGCGTCGCAGTACATCCAGCAGCAGATCGAGATCGACCGCCCGGTGAACGCTGCCGCGGTGTCCGTGGCACTGCTGCTCATCGCCTTCGTCGTGCTGTTCGTGCTGCGCCTGGCAGCCGGACGCAGCCTGCGCCGGGAGGAGGAGGACCGATGAAGGTCTCCCCGTGGACGCGAATCTCGCTGCGGACGATCGCACTCGCCTACCTGTTGGTCCTGTTGCTCGTTCCGATCGGGGTGATCCTCTACCGCACATTCGAGAACGGCGTGGGTGCGTTCCTCCAGTCGATCAGCACGCCCGCGGCGATCTCGGCGTTGAACCTGTCGCTGCTGATCGTCGCCATCGTGGTGCCCGTCAACGTCGTGTTCGGTGTCGTCGTCGCACTTGCGCTCGTGCGCGGCCGGTTCCGCGGCCGCGGGCTGCTGCAAGCCGTGGTGGACCTGCCGTTCGCCGTCTCGCCGATCGTCGTCGGTGTCGCCCTGATCATGCTGTGGGGTGCCGGCGGGTGGTTCGGAGGTGTCGAATCCCTCGGATTCAAGGTGATATTCGGGCTACCGGGCATGGTGATCGCCACGATCTTCGTCACCTTGCCGTTCGTCGTGCGCGAGGTCGAACCGGTGCTTCACGAGATCGGCCAGGAACAGGAGCAGGCCGCCGCGACACTCGGCGCGAACGGCTGGCAGACGTTCCGGCGCATCACCCTCCCCTCGATCCGGTGGGGCCTGACGTACGGCGTGGTCCTCACCGTCGCCCGCGCGCTCGGCGAGTTCGGGGCTGTCATCATGGTCTCGTCCGGCTTCCCCGGCGTGTCCCAGACCCTGACGTTGCTGGTGCACTCCCGCTACATCGACGACCACAACACCTTCGGCGCCTACTGCGCCGCGACCCTGCTCATGGCCATCGCCGTGATCGTGCTGCTGCTGATGACCCTGCTCGACCGCAAGAGGAGTACCAGATGATCACCGTCACGGGCGCACGAAAGAACTACGGCGACTTCGCGGCCCTCGACGACGTCGACATCGAGATCCCGTCCGGGTCGCTCACCGCGCTGCTCGGACCCTCGGGGTCCGGTAAGTCGACGCTGCTGCGGTCCATCGCCGGACTGGAAACCCTCGATGACGGCATCGTGCGCATCGGCGGCGACGACGTGACCGGCGTGACCCCGCAGAAGCGGGACATCGGTTTCGTCTTCCAGCACTACGCGGCGTTCAAGCACATGACCGTCCGCGAGAACGTCGCGTTCGGATTGAAGATCCGCAAGCGGCCCAAGACCGAAATCGGCCGCCGCGTCGACGAACTGCTCGGCATCGTCGGGCTCGACGGGTTCCAGCAACGCTATCCGGCACAGCTGTCCGGCGGCCAGCGCCAGCGCATGGCCCTGGCCCGCGCCCTCGCCGTCGATCCCAAGGTGCTGCTGCTCGACGAACCGTTCGGCGCGCTCGACGCCAAGGTGCGCGCCGACCTGCGCACGTGGCTGCGCCGCTTGCACGACGAGGTGCACGTGACCACCGTGCTGGTCACCCATGATCAGGAGGAGGCGCTCGACGTCGCCGACCGGATCGCCGTGATGAACCGGGGCCGCATCGAGCAGGTCGGAACCCCGCGGGACCTGTACGACCGGCCCGCGAACGACTTCGTGATGTCGTTCCTGGGCAATGTCTCCAGGCTCAACGGAAAGTTGGTGCGGCCGCACGACATCCGTCTCGGTCGCGAACCCGATCTCGCCCGCGCCCAGGACGCGGGCACCGCCGGGTCCGTGGGTGTCACCCGCGCGACGGTGGAGCGGGTCGTGCACCTCGGGTTCGAGGTCCGCGTCGAGCTGCGCAACGCCGCGACCGGTGAGGACTTCACCGCGCAGGTCACCCGCGGCGACGCACGCGCTCTCGGTCTCGCGCCCGGCGAGACCGTCTATGCGCGCGCGACCGAGGAACCGGCGCTGCCGGAGACGACGCGGGTGCCGATCGGCTAGAGCCACGCCCGCCCACCGGCGCCTCACTCGGCCGAATGTCACACAGGTTCAGTTGGATCGAACCCGTGTGACATTCGGCCATTCAGGCGTGCGGTATCACCCCGCGGACTGCTCGGGTCCTGCGGCGGGTTCGAATCACCCGGATCGGAATCCGTGACGAGCAGGACCCCGCCGGGCGACAGTGATCTCCACGCGCCCCGCCCGCTCGGTGTGCACGCCGATCACTCACCCGAGATCCGTGAAAGGTACTACCCGATGAACGCTTTCCCCGGTGGGTCGGCGTGAGCGCGCCGACCGGGATCCGTCCCGCGCCGGCGAGCACCGCCGAGCCCGACGACGCCGGGCTGGTCGTCGCCCCCGCCCGCCACCCGCTGCGCTGGCTGGTCGCCGCCCTCGCCCTCGTCCTGGTGGCGCAGTTCGTGCACGGCCTGGCTACCAACCCGGGCTGGGACTGGGCGACGTTCGCTCGGTACTTCACCGCACAGTCCGTGCTCTCGGCCCTGGTGGTGACCATCGAACTCACCGTGTGGGGAACGGTTCTCGGATTCGGGCTCGGCGTGCTGCTCGCCGTCGGCAGGCTGTCCAGGAATCCCGTCCTGCAGGTGGTCTCCTGGGTGTACATCTGGGCATTCCGATCCATCCCGCTCATCGTGCAGCTGCTGTTCTGGTTCAACATCGCGTACCTGTACCGAACGCTGTCGCTGGGTGTCCCGTTCGGACCGTCGTTCTTCGAGTTCGAGGTCACCGGCGTGATCTCCGGCTTCACCGCCGCGGTGATCGGCCTGGCCCTGCATCAGGCCGCCTACTCGGCGGAGATCATCCGCGCCGGCATCATCTCCGTGGACCACGGCCAGATCGAGGCGGCGCAGGCCCTGGGCATCCCTCGCCGCCGGCAGTTCTTCAAGATCGTTCTGCCGCAGGCCATGCGATCGATCCTGCCCAACGCCGCCAACGAGGTCATCAGCCTGTTCAAGGGCACCTCGATCGTCTCCACGATGGCGATCGCCGAGCTGTTCTATCAGGTGCAGGTCGTCTTCGGCCGCAACGGCCGGGTCGTGCCCCTGCTCATGGTGGCCACCGTCTGGTACATCGTGCTCACCACCGCGTTGTCGATCGTCCAGTACTACGTGGAGCGGCACTACGCGCGCGGCTCGTCCCGCGCCCTCCCGCTCACCCCCTGGCAGAAGACCGTCGCCAAGTTCCGCGAGATCCGCGACTCGGGTATCGCCGCACCCCGGGGAGCCACCCGATGACCACGCCGGTCGATCCCACCCCGTACGCCGTCGACGTCCGGGGCGTGCACAAGTCGTTCGGATCCCTCGAGGTCCTCAGGGGTGTCGACCTGAAAGTCCGCAAGGGCGAGGTCACGGTGATCCTCGGTCCCTCCGGCTCCGGCAAGTCCACCCTGCTGCGCACCCTCAACCATCTCGAGAAGGTCGACCGCGGCACGGTCCGCATCGACGGCGAACTCGTCGGCTACCGCCGCCGGGGCAACAAGCTGCACGAGATGCGCGAGAGGGACATCCTCCGTCAACGGTCGCGCATCGGATTCGTGTTCCAGAACTTCAACCTCTTCCCGCACCTGACCGTGCTCGAGAACGTGATCGAGGCGCCGATCTCCGCGCAGCGCCGCGACCGCGCCGAGGTCGAGACGCTCGCCCGGGAACTGCTCGACCGGGTCGGCGTCGGCGACAAGATCCACGACTACCCCAAACAGCTGTCCGGTGGGCAGCAGCAGCGGGTCGCCATCGCCCGCGCCCTCGCGCTGCGCCCGGCCGTGATCCTGTTCGACGAGCCGACCTCCGCGCTCGACCCCGAACTGGTCGGCGAGGTGCTCGAGGTGATCCGCGACCTGGCCCGCGACGGTGCGACCCTGGTGATCGTCACCCACGAGATCGGCTTCGCGCGTGAGGTTGCCGACACCGTCGTGTTCATGGACGGCGGCGTCGTCGTCGAACAAGGTCCGCCCGCGCAGGTTCTCGACCGGCCCACCCAGGAGCGCACCCGCGCCTTCCTGTCCAAAGTCCTCTGAAGTCCTCCCGAAAGGCAATGATGTCCGCGTTGACCCGACGCACGAGGCTGGTCGCCTCGGCCCTGACCGCCGTCGCCCTGCTGTCGGTCGCCGCCTGCGGCACCGACGAGCCCGACGCGGCCGGCGCCGCCGGCTACAACCTCACCGCCGACCAGAACCGCATCACCACCGACCCCGTACCCGAGATCGCGGCCGAGGTCCCGCAGTCCATCCGCGACCGCGGCACCCTCATCGTCACGGGGTCCGCCGGCACCGCACCTCCGCTGCGGTTCTACGCCGACGACGACAAGACCATCATCGGCTCCGAGACCGACTTCGCACATCTCCTCGGCGACGTTCTCGACCTCGACGTCGAGCTCACCGCCGCGGACTGGGCGCAGAACTTCGTGCGCGTCGACTCCGGTGAGGCGGACGTGTTCATCTCCAATGTCACCGTCACGGAGGAACGCAAGGAGAAGTACGACTTCTCCACCTACCGCCTCGACAACCTCGCCTTCGAGGTGAGGAAGGACAGCGGGATCGAGGTGAAGGACCCGAAGGATGTCGCGGGTCTGAAGGTCGGCGTGAGCTCCGGCACCAATCAGGAGGCGCTGCTCGTCGAGTGGAACGAGCAGAACGTCGCCGCGGGCCTCGAGCCCACCGAAATCCTCTACTTCCAGAACGCCACCGACTACTACCTCGCGCTCGGCTCCGGCCGCATCGACGCCTACTTCGGGCCCAATCCGTCCGCGTCGTTCCACGTCATCCAGGCCGGTGAGACCGAGATCGCCGGCACGTTCTCCGGCGCGGGTCCGGACCTGCAGGGCGAGATCGCGGTCCTGACCAAGAAGGACAACGGCCTGATCGAGGCGATCAACGCGGCGCTCAACCACGTCATCGAGAACGGCACCTACCAGCAGGTGCTCGACCGATGGGGTATCGCGAACGAGGCGGTCGAGACGTCGGTGATCAATCCTCCGGGCCTGCCGAAGAAGCAGTAGCCGGACGACAGCCAGGGAGGGACAGCAATGAGCCGGGTGGAGCCCCGGGCCGACGTCGTGATCGTCGGGGGTGGCGTCATCGGATCGGCGGCGGCGTGGCGTCTGGCCACCCGCGGGAAGTCGGTGACCCTGCTCGAGCAGTTCGAGCCGGGTCATCGCCGCGGCGCCTCGCACGGCAGTTCCCGCATCTACCGGCAGGCCTACGACGGCGAGTTCTACACGGCGCTCGCCGGCCGTGCCCTGCCGCTCTGGCGGCACCTGCAGGACACCACGGGCACGGAGGTACTGACCCTCACCGGCGCGGTCGACCACGGACTGCCCGCCGTCGTCGAGTCGCGTGCCCGGTCGCTGGCCACCCTCGGCATCCGGCACGAGGTCCTCGAGCCGTGCTCCGCGGAACGTCGTTGGCCCGGGATACGGTTCGACACGGCCGTCGTGCATCATCCCGAGGCGGGCCGGCTGCACGCCGACCGCGCGGTCGCCGCGTTCCAGGAGGCCGCGGCGCAGGCCGGGGCCGACGTGCGGCACGGGACCGTGGTCGAAAGCCTGCACAGCCACGGACACGGCGTCGACGTGGTCACCCCGGACGCGGTGGTGCGCGGCCGGCATGTCGTCGTCGCGGCCGGCGCATGGTCGCACCGGTTGCTCACCCGGACTTCGGATCCGGCGCCCCGCCTCCCGGCGATGCGCACGACGCAGGAGCAGCCCGCGCACTTCGTTCCCGTCACGGGGCCCGACTGGCCGAGCTTCGTCCATCACCCCGGCGCGTTGCTCACGACAGCCGGCATCTACGGGCTCGGCTCCGAGGACGGCATCAAGATCGGCGAGCACGGCACCGGACCCGAAGTGACGCCCGAGACGAGAACCTTCCGGGCCGACCCCGCCGGCGTCGCGCGGCTCGCCGCCTACGCTGCCCGGTGGCTGCCCGGCGTCGACCCGGGCAGCGCCGTGGCCGACACCTGCCTGTACACCAGCACACCCGACAGCAACTTCGTCGTGGACCGCATCGGCGCCGTCGTCGTGGCCGCGGGCTTCTCCGGGCACGGCTTCAAGTTCGCCCCCGCAATCGGGGAGCTGATCGCGGGGCTCGTCGAGGGCACGGCCGTCGCGCCGGAGCCGTTCCGGTTCGGCACCCGCGAGGCGGTGACCGCGCGATGACCACCGCCCGCCGCATCCAGGTCTGCCCCGTGCGGCAGGACGACCCGCTGGCCGCCCCGCTGCTCGCCGAACTCGCCGTCGAGTACAGCACCCGCTACGAACGTCCGCTCGACGAGCAGATCCACACCCTCACCACCCACCCGGCCGACGAGTTCGCCGAACCCGACGGGACGTTGCTGGTGCTCGTCGAGGACGGAGAACCCGTCGCCGGGGGCGCGTTCCGCCGTTACGACGCGACCACCGCAGAGCTCAAGCGCATCTGGACGTCGAAGGCGCATCGCCGCCGCGGACTCGGCAGACTCGTGCTGGAGGAACTCGAGGCCGAGGCGGCCCGGAGGGGGTACGCCCGCATCTACCTGACCACCGGGTGGCGTCAACCCGAGGCGGTCGCGCTGTACCTGGCCGCGGGATACACCGCCCTGTTCGATCCCGGCCGACCGGCCGAGGAGATCGGGCCGCACCCCTTCGAGAAGACGCTGATCCGGTTGCGGACGGACTGAACCGCGCCGAGCGGCTCGAAGCAGTGCACGAATCGGACATCCGCAGCCGTCGTGACGGGTGCGGACGTCCGATTCTCGTGTGAACTCTCCGCCGCCACGATCCTCCCGAAGACCCCCCCACCAGGCCCGGCAGCATCGCGAGCCCGCGGTGCTGCCGGTGCGCCCTGCTGCCGGACGCCCCTGTGACGCCACCGATCCCCGCCGCACACCGACCAGGAGTCTCGCCGATGACCTCGACAACACCCGTCCACCTCGCCGTCGCGCTCGACGGCGCCGGTTGGCATCCCGCCGCGTGGCGTGAAGAGAATTCACGCCCCGACGAATTGACCTCACCCACGTACTGGGCCGATCTCGTCACCACCGCGGAACGCGGGCTGCTGGACTTCGTCACGATCGAGGATTCCCTTGCCGTACCGGCGAATCCGTGCACGAGCGAGGACCCAGACGCAGTGGACCGGGTACGGGTCCGGCTCGATGCGCACCTGATCGCCGCGCGGGTTGCACCGTCGACCCGGCACATCGGGCTGATCCCGACGATCACCACCACGCACACCGAACCGTTCCACGTGTCCAAGGCGCTGGCCACCCTCGACTACACATCGCACGGCCGCGCCGGCTGGCAGGTCAAGGTGTCCTCCTCCGCGCAGGAGGCCGCACACTTCGGCCGGCGCGACATCCCCGGACTCGACAAGCGCGACCGGCAGGCGCTCGCCGAGAATCGCCTGCCCGAGTTCGTCCACGACCTGTTCGACGAGGCCGCCGACGCCGTCGAGGTCGTTCGGCGGCTGTGGGACAGCTGGGAGGACGACGCGGAGCTCCGCGACGTGAAGACGCGACGGTTCATCGACCGCGACAAGCTGCACTACATCGACTTCGAAGGCCGGTTCTTCCACGTTCGAGGGCCGTCGATCACGCCCCGACCGCCGCAGGGACAGCCGGTGGTCGCACTGCTGGCCCACCGCGACCTTCCGTACGAACTGGCTTCGCGGCAGGCAGATCTGGTGTTCGTCACCCCGTCGGACACCCGCCGCGTGCGTGACCTCGTCGACGAGGTCACGGCGGCGGGGGTGCGGGTCGGGCGTGTCGGTGAACCGCTGCGGGTGTATGCGGACCTCGTGGTCTTCCTCGACACGCCGCGCGAGAGCGGCGCCGAGCGGCTCCGGCGTCTCGACGCACTCGCGGGCAGCGCATTCGACTCGGATGCACTCGTGTTCACCGGGTCGGCGGCCGAACTCGCCGACCGGATCGGTGAGTGGCGTCGACAGGGTATCGACGGCTTCCGGCTCCGGCCCGGGGTGGCAGTCGACGACCTCGACGTCATCGTCGACGTTCTCGTCCCGATCCTGCAACAGCGCGAGGTGTTCCGCTCCGAGTACCCCGGCACGTCCCTGCGCGGACTTCTGGATCTGCCGACCGACATTCCCCACCGCTACGCCGTCACCACGGCCGGAACCGAAGGACACGACCGATGAGCACACGCAAGCAGGTCATCCTCGGGGCCTACCTCGGCGGTGTCAATCACCACACCGCATGGTGGGATCCCCGGGCGGGCAGCCAGATCGAGTTCTCGACCTTCGAGCACACCGCCCGTACCGCCGAGCGCGGCAAGTTCGACTTCTTCTTCCTCGCCGAGGGCCTCGTGCTGCGCGAGCGCGCGGGCCGGATCTTCGATCAGGACATCATCGGCCGGCCCGACACCTTCACGGTCCTCGCGTCGCTGGCCGCCGTCACGGACCACCTCGGCCTGGCCGCCACCATCAACGCGACCTTCAACGAGCCGTACGAGCTGGCTCGGCAGATCGCCTCTCTCGATCACCTCTCCGGCGGCCGGGCCGCGTGGAACGTGGTCACCTCCTTCGATGCCTTCACGGGGCGCAACTTCCGCCGCGGCGGCTTCCTGGATCGCTCCCACCGGTACGAGCGCGCGGAGGAGAACCTGACGCTCATCCGTCAACTCTGGGATTCGTGGCGTAGCGACGACATCGTCGCCGACAAGGCCGGCGGCCGGTTCCTGCGTCGACCCGACGCCGGCGCCTTCGAACACCACGGCAACCACTTCGACGTGCACGGCAGGTTCACGGTTCCGCGCAGCCTCCAGGGACGCCCGGTGATCCTCCAGGCCGGGGTGTCCCCGCAGGGCCGGGACTTCGCTGCCGCGAACGCCGACGCCATCTTCTCCCCGTACGGGAAGCTGCCCGAGGCCACGGAGTTCTACCGAGATGTCAAGGCCCGGGCGATCGCTGCCGGCCGCTCCGCCGACGACATCAAGATCCTGCCGTCGGCGAGCTTCGTGATCGGTGACACCGAGGCCGAGGCCGTCGAGAAGTACCACGAGATCCGTAACCAGCAGGTGACCGGGCAGACCGCACTGATCCTGCTCGAGCAGATCTGGAATCGGGATCTGTCCGAATACGATCCGGAGGGCCCGCTGCCGGACATCGATCCCGACCCCGACGCCGAGCCGATCATCCAGGGACGGGCGTTCGTCCACCAGGACCGGTTCGAGACCGTCGCACGGCTCCGCGCGATCGCGGAGGAGAAGAAGCTGACGCTGCGAGAGGTCGTGATCGACCAGTTCGAGCGCGGACCCCTCGTCGGTACCGCGGCACGGATCGCCGAGCAGATCGACGCCTTCGTACAGAACGACGGCTCGGACGGGTTCATCCTCGGTTCGCACCTCGTGCCTTGGGGGCTCGACGATTTCGTCGACGAGGTGGTGCCCCTGCTGCAGGACCGTGGTGTCCTCCGCGTCGAGTACACCGGAACCACGCTGCGGCACAACCTCGGGCTGCGGGTGCCGACCGATCCGGTGGCGGTCGGCGGTTAACCCACCTCCCGCGTGACACTCACCGATCGGGCGCAGACGCCCCGGCAGACGACGTCGGTGGTGCCGGTCTGTGCGGCCGCCGGCTTCACCACCCTGCTCGATTCGTCGGTGCTGAACATCGGCCTTCCCGCCTTGCGGACCGGTCTCGACGCGGGCGTTTCGCAGGTGCAGTGGATCCTGGCCGCATACTCGCTGAGCTTCGGTCTTGCGCTGGTCCCGGCAGGCCGGCTCGGCGATGTGGCCGGCCGGCGGCGGCTGTTCCTCGCGGGCATGACCCTCTTCGCGGTCATGGGGGTGTGCGGAGCTGTCGCGTCCGACCCCTGGACGGTCGTCGCCGCACGGGCCGGTCAGGGGGTCGGGGCCGGCCTGATCAGCGCGCAGGTGCTCGGGATCCTGGCCGAGAACTACACCGGCCCGGCGCGCGCCCGGGCCCTGGCCGCCTACAGCACGGCCGGAGGCCTCGCCGGGCTGTGCGGTCCACTCGTCGGTGGGCTGGTGCTCGGCGCTGCACCCGGGGACTACGGGTGGCGTGTTCTGCTGATTCTCAACGTGCCGTGCGCACTCGTCACACTCGTGCTCGCGGCCCGCCGCCTGCCCCCGGATCGGGGACGACCGTCGGCCCGCAGCGGGGTCGATGCCGGGGGCCTCGCGCTGCTCGCGGCGGCCACGACGCTGGTGATGGTGCCCGTGGTCTCCGAACCGGGTCCGGTGGGTGCGGTGTTCGCCGTCGGGGGAGCGGCGGTCTCACTCGCCACCTTCCTGTGGTGGGAACGCCGTGTCGCCGTGCGCGGCGGCAAGCCCGTGCTGCTTCCCGAACTGACCGGATCCGGCGGATACGTCCTCGGCACCTTGGTCGCACTGTTCTGGTTCGGTGCGGTGCTGTCCCTGAACACCGTCGTGAGCCTGTACCTCATCGAGGGGCGCGGCTATGCCGCTGTCCAGGCCGCCGCCGTGCTGTCCGCCGCCGCCGCGGCGATGGCCGTCGCCTCGGCCGTGGGGTGGCGGGTCGTCGCGCGATACGGCCGGGTGACGGTCGTCGTGGTGGTGGCAGCCGAGATCGCCGTCGTCGGTGGCTACGCCGCCGCTGTGCGGCACGACGCCACGATGCCGGTGTTCGTGGCGCTGGCCGCTCTGTCGGGCCTCTCGGGTGGATTCGTGGATGCACCCAACCGGGCGCTGACGCTCGAGTCGTCCCCGGCGGGCGGTCACGGTGTCGCGGCCGGGTTCCTGCAACTGTCACAGCGGTTGTCCGCGACGGTCGCCCTCGCCGCGGTGTCCGGCCTGTATCTGTCGGCGCTGGCGACGGACGGGGACGACTTCGCCGGTGCCGCGTCGGCCGGCCTCGCGGTGTGCGCCGCCATGCTCGCGGTGTCGCTGCTCTGTGCGCTCGCCGACCGGCGCCGTCGTGCCGGCGCCGGGTTTCGATCACGGTGAGCGAAAGGGTTCTCCGAACTCGTTCGCAACGCGTACGGTCACCGGGAACCATCCAGAGCGACCGAGAGACCCGGCTCGACGACGTCGCAGCAACCCCCTGCCGCCGCAGGTGAGGGTGCTACCGCCGGGAACGATGGAGGAGAAGGCATGGCAGGCGAGGGGTTCGTGGGCGCGTGGGCGCGCCTGCACGTCGACCTGTGCCGTCAGTGCTCGGGCATCTGTCGCCCACGATCCTGTCGCGCCTGAGCGGCGCTACCCAGTCGAAGAACCACGACCGTCTGCCCGGCCGGTGGCATCGCGAAGCGCGATGCCACCGGCGCCTCACGAGATCATGGAGTTCCCCGGTGCCTGTTTCGTTCACCTCCGCCGCCCGACGTCGCGCCGTCGCGGGCGCCACCGCCGCAATCCTCGCCGGTGGGCTCGCCGCGTGCGGCACCGACACGGCGGGCACCTCCCCCGGTGGCGGCACCCCGCAGCCCGGCGGCACCCTGCGCTACGGCCTGTCCCAGGCCCCCACGTGTGCCGATCCCGCGCAGGCCGGCAGCAACCAGACCATCTACGTCGCCCGTCAGATCGTCGACTCGCTCACCGATCAGGACCCCGGGACCGGTGAACTGAAGCCGTGGCTAGCCGAAAGCTGGGAGGTGAACGGGGACGCCTCGGCGTTCACGTTCCGGCTGAAGGACGGCGTGACCTTCAGTGACGGCACCCCGTTCACCGCGGAGTCGGTGAAGAAGAACTTCGACGCGATCGTCCAGACCCTCACCGGCGCCAAGGCAGCGCTGGCGGCGAGCTACCTGTCGGGGTACACCGGCACCACGGTGCTCGATCCACTCACCGCCCAGGTGTCCTTCGCCGGACCGAACGCGCAGTTCCTGCAGGCGTCGTCGACGCTGCAACTCGGCTTCCTGTCCGACAGGGACGTCGCGAAGTCCGCGGAGGAACGCTGCGCCGGCGACCTGTCCGGCACCGGTCCCTTCGTCTACGAGGACTACCAGCAGGACAAGTCCGCCACGCTGGTCAAGCGCACCGGATATTCATGGGGATCCAACGTTTTCGCGCACGCCGGCGAGGCCTACCTCGATCGCATCGAGTACACGATCGTCCCGGAGTCCGGTGTACGCACCGGCAGCCTCGCATCCGGCCAGCTCGACGCGATCAGCGATGCGCTGCCGCAGGATGCTTCCCAGATCGAAGGCAGCGGCGGACGGATCCTCACCACGCCGAACCCGGGTGTCCCGTTCGGTTTCCAGCCGAACGTCACCCGTGGCGTCCTGACCGATCCGGCGGTGCGCGCCGCGATCGTGCCGGCCCTCGACCGCCAGGAACTCGTCGACACCGTCCTCGGCCCCGATTTCCGGCCCGCGACCAGCACCCTCGCCTCCCGCACCCCCGGCTACGCCGCACTCGACGACGTCACCTACGACCCGGCGAAGTCGAAGTCGATCCTCGACGCCGCCGGCTGGGTTCCCGGCCCGGACGGCATCCGCGTCAAGGACGGCAACCGCCTGTCCTTCTCGGTGCTGTTCAGTTCGGTGTTCGCCGGCAACCAGGCTATCCTCGAGCTCGTGCAGCAGCAGCTGCGCGAGGTCGGTATCGACCTGCAGCTCGACCTGGTCTCCACCCCGGAAGCCACTGCCCGGCAGGGCGCGAAGGACTTCGACGCCACCTACTACAACAGCACGCGCGCCGACGGCGACATCCTGCGCACCACGTTCGGACTCGACGGGCGCAACCTCAACAACCGCGGCCCGATCCCGGCGCTGGACGAGGTCCTGTCCGCGCAGCTGCGCACCACCGACCCGGCCGAACGCGGCGAGCTGATCGAGCAGGCACAGCAGCTCGTCCTCGACAACGGCCTGTGGCTGCCGACCGTGGAGCTGTCCCAGGCCATCGGTGCGGCGGGGGCGGTGCAGGACCTGAAGTTCGAGGCCTCCGCCCGGTTGCAGTTCTTCGACACCTGGCTGAGCGAGTAGACGATGGCCCGGTATCTCGGTTCCCGGCTCGTGCAGGCGCTGCTGGTGCTGTGGGCGGCGTTCACGATCTCGTTCGGCGTGCTGTACCTGCTGCCGTCCGACCCGGTGAGCATCGCGGTCGACGGCGCCGGCAGCGGCACACCGGTGGATGCGGCCGCTGTCGCGCAACTGCAGGAGCGGTACGGGCTCGACCGGCCGCTGTGGGAGCAGTACCTCACTGCGTTGAGCAACGCCGTCCGGGGTGACTTCGGCATCTCGATCGTCACGGGACAACCCGTGACCGACGCGATCGCCGCCGCCGTACCCAGCACCCTGGCCCTGGCCGCGGTCGCCCTGGCGCTCGCCGTGCTCCTCGGCACCTCGATCGCGTTCGTCGCCACGTATACGCGCGCCCGGTGGCTGCGCAGCACGCTGTTCTCGCTGCCGCCGCTCGGTGTCGCGGTTCCGACCTTCTGGGTGGGACTTCTTCTGCTCCAGCTCTTCTCGTTCCGGATGAAGCTGCTTCCGGCATTCGGCGACCAGGGCATCGAGCATCTGGTGCTGCCCGCGATCACCCTCGCGCTTCCCACCGGTGCGGTGATCGCGCAGGTCCTCGCCGCGAGCCTGCAGACCACATGGCGGCAACCGTTCGTCGAAGCAGCTCGCGCCAAGGGCGCGTCCCGGTGGCGCCTCCAGACCCGGCACACACTGCGGCTGTCCAGCATCCCCGCATTCACCATCGCCGGGGTGACAGTCGGCAACCTGTTGGCGGGGTCCGTGGTCGTCGAGACGGTGTTCTCCCGCGCCGGTGTCGGTCGTCTGACCCAGACTTCGGTTCTGGCGCAGGATATTCCCGTCGTCCAGGGCATCGTGGTCTTCAGTGCGGTGATCTTCGTGCTCGTCAACCTCGCGGTGGACCTGGTCTATCCGCTCATCGATCCGCGCATCGCCGACGGCCGTCGCGGCGGCGGTTCGCCCTCGCATCCGACGCCCGCCGAGGTGACCACCGAACTCACCGGCTTCGCGGTGGAGGAGGAGAGGAAGGCTCATGTCTGACGTCCTGATCCGGGAACCGGTCGCCGCATCCGCGCAGGCCGCGGCCGGGCCACACGGACCGTCCCGGCTCCGGGGAGCGACGAGCGCCCTGCGCCGCTACGGGGTTCTCGTGGTCTCGACGACCGTGCTGCTCCTCGCCGTCGGCTTCGCCCTGTTCCCCTCGGTCTTCGCGTCCGGTGATCCGCTGCAGGGCGTCCCGGCCGACAAGTTGCAGGGGCCGTCCGCGGCGCACTGGTTCGGCACCGACAACATCGGGCGCGACGTGTACACCCGGGTCGTACACGGTGCGGGCCTGTCCCTGACCGCGACGCTCGTCGCCGTCGGAATCGCTCTCGTCGTCGGCTCGCTCGTCGGGTTGCTCTCCGGTGCGGTCGGCGGAGCGGTCGACGGGCTACTCATGCGGGTCGTCGATGTTCTGCTGTCCATCCCCGCCCTGCTGCTGTCCCTGGCGCTCGTCACCGCGCTCGGATTCGGCACCATGAACGTGGCGATCGCGGTCGGCGTCGGGCTCGTCGCGAACTTCGCCCGCGTCATGCGGTCGGAGGTCCTGCGCGTGCGCCGCGCCCTGTACGTCGAGGCGGCGTTCGCATGCGGTGCCCGCTGGCACACCGTCCTGCGCCGGCACGTGCTGCGCAACTCGTACGCCCCCGTCGTCGCGCTCGCGGCGGTCGAGTTCGGCATGGCCGTGCTCGCTGTGTCGTCGCTGAGCTTCCTCGGCTTCGGCGCGGTGCCGCCCACCCCGGAGTGGGGATCGCTGATCTCCGAGGGCAGGAACTACCTGACCACCGCCTGGTGGATGACGACGCTGCCCGGCCTGGTCATCGTGGCGGTCGTCCTGTCGGCGCATCGCCTCGGTCACGCCATCGAAGAACGGGGCACTCGATGACCGCGCCCCTGCTGGACGTACGCGACCTGCGGGTCGAGTACGGCAGCCGTCGCGACCCGGTCACCGCGGTGGACGGGGTCGGCTTCACGCTTTCCCGGGGTGAGGTCGTCGCGGTGGTCGGCGAGTCCGGTTCCGGCAAGTCGACGACCGCACACGCGATCCTCGGCCTGCTGTCGGGCAGCGGCCGGATCACCGGCGGCACCGTCACGTTCGACGGGCAGCGACTGGACACCCTGCCCGAACGCGCCTTCGAGAAGGTGCGCGGTGCCCGCATCGGACTCGTGCCACAGGACCCCACCACGTCCCTGAACCCGGTCGTCCGCATCGGTGACCAGGTCGCCGAGGTCCTGCGTATCCACGGTCTCGCCGACCGGCGCACCGCGAAGATCGACGCGCGGCGCATCCTCGCGGAAGCCGGGCTCGACGATCCCGAACTCCGTGCCAGGCAGTACCCGCAGGACCTGTCCGGCGGGCAGCGGCAGCGCGTGCTCATAGGCATCGCGCTCGCATGCCGGCCGGACCTCGTCATCGCCGACGAGCCGACCAGCGCCCTCGACGTCACCGTGCAGCGGCGCATCCTCGACCACCTCGACAGCCGCATCGCCGAGACCGGTACCGCGGTCCTGCTCATCACCCACGACCTCGGCGTCGCCGCCGACCGCGCCGACCGCATCGTCGTGATGAGCCAGGGCCGGATCGTCGAGACCGGGCCGGCCCGGCAGATCCTCGAGAACCCCCGGCACGAGTACACCCGGGCGCTCGTCGCCGCCGCACCGAGCCTCGCCGGCGCCGCGGCCAGGCCCGGCCGCGGACCCGCGGAACCCCTGCTCACCGTGTCCGGGGTCTCGAGGACCTTCCGCATCGACCGGCGCACGTCGCTCGAGGCGGTGCGCGACGTCTCCTTCTCGGTTCCGCGCGGTCGCACTCTGTCCCTGGTCGGCGAGTCCGGTTCCGGCAAGTCCACGGTGTCCCGCATCGCGATCCGACTGGAATCCGCCACGTCCGGGCAGGTCCGGTTCGACGGGCGGGACATCACCGCGCTGCGCGGCCGGGACCTGCGCGAGCTCCGCCGCCGGGTGCAGATCGTCCACCAGAACCCCTATGCGGCCCTGAATCCCAAGCTCCGCATCCGCGACGTCGTCGCCGAACCGCTCGAAGCCTTCGGCATCGGCACGAAAAGCGAGCGCGCCGAACGTGTTGCGGAGCTGATCGGGCAGGTGGCGCTGAGCACGGCACACCTCGAGCGCAGACCCGCGGAACTGTCCGGCGGACAACGACAGCGCGTTGCGATCGCCCGCGCGCTCGCGCTGCACCCGGAACTCCTCGTGCTCGACGAGCCCGTCTCCGCGCTCGACGTGTCGGTCCAGGCGCAGATCCTCGACCTGCTCGCTCGCCTGCAGGACGAGCTGGGGCTGAGCTACCTGTTCATCTCCCACGATCTTGCCGTGGTCCGGCAGATCAGCGACACCGTCGCGGTGATGCGGTCCGGCGAAATCATCGAATCCGGGACCACCGCAGAGATTTTCGACAGACCACAGCACGAGTACACGAAACTGCTGCTCGATGCCATTCCAGGGAAGGTTCGGCATGCCCGATAGTTCACAGTTGTTGCTCGCCCTCGAATTCCGCGGAACCGGCACGCATCCGCATTCGTGGCGTCGCACGGATTCACGCGCGGAGGACGTGTTCACCGCCCGCTACTGGGCGGATCTCGTGGGCCGCGCGGACCGTGCCGGCGTCGACCTGGCCTTCCTCCCCGACTCGTTCGGTATCGACTCCGGTGCGGACACCGTGCGCGGCCGGCTCGAAGCGGTCGGCGTCGCCGCCCGGCTGTCCGCCGTCACCTCGCGGATCGGGCTGATCCCTACCGCGACGGTGACCCACACGGAACCGTTCCACGTGGCCAAGGCCGTGCAAACCCTCGACCACACCACGGCCGGCCGTGCGGGGTGGCAGGTCGCCGTCTCCGAGGGTGAGGACCGGGCCGCCCTGTTCGGCCGCAAGGGCACCCAGGACACCGGCTCACTGTGGACCGAGGCCGCCGAGGCCGCCGAGGTCGCGGCCCGCCTGTGGGACAGCTGGGAGGACGACGCCGAGATCCGCGACGTCGCCACCGGCCGGTTCGTCGACCGGGACAAGCTGCACTACATCGACTTCGTCGGCGAGCACTTCTCCGTCAAAGGTCCGTCGATCACGCCCCGGTCACCCCAGGGCCGGCCCCTCGTCGCGGTTGCGGCAGCGGACGAGCAGTCGTTCGACTTCGCCGCGGAACGCGCCGATCTCGTGCGTATCGAGGCCGCCGACCTCGGGTCCGCCGCGAACCTGGCCGAACGCCTGCGCGCGCAGGCCGGTGATCGGCGACCGGCGGTGCTGCTCGACATCGACGTGCTGCTCGCCGCTGACGACGCCACCGCCGCCGCGGACCTGGCCCAGCTCGAGAACTGGGCCGGCGCTGCCTACACCCCGGAGTCGCTGTTCTACCGCGGCGGCCCGGCCGGGCTGCTCGCACTCCTCGGGGACGTGGACGGCCTGGACGGCGTGGTGCTACGTCCGCTGGCCCTCGCCGGCACGGTCGCGGCGCTCACCGAACGGGTCCTGCCGGTGTTGCGGCCGCAGGTCCCGACGTCCACCGGAACCCTGCGGGACCGTCTCGGCCTGCCGCGCCCCGCCAACCCCTACGCCACCGCCTGAGGAGGCCGATCACCATGCCGCAGAACACCGTTCGAAAGCAAGTCCACCTGGCCGCGCACTTCCCGGGCGTCAACAACACGACCGTGTGGGCGGATCCCGAATCGAAGAGCCAGATCGACTTCGAGTCCTTCCTGCACCTGGCCCGGACCGCAGAACGCGGACTGTTCGACTTCTTCTTCCTGGCCGAGGGACTGCGGCTGCGCGAGCACCGCGGCCGCATCCACGATCTCGACGTCGTCGGCCGGCCCGACACCCTCACGGTTCTCGAGGCCCTCGCCGGTGCGACGACCCACCTCGGGCTCGCGGGCACGATCAACACCACCTTCAACGAGCCGTACGAACTGGCCAAGCAGTTCGCCACCCTCGACCATCTGTCCGACGGCCGCGCCGCGTGGAACCTCGTCACCTCCTCCGACGCCTTCACTGGCGAGAACTTCCGGCGTGGCGGCTATCTCGACCACTCGCAGCGCTACGTCCGCGCCCACGAGATCGTCGACGTCACCCGGCGGCTGTGGGACGGCTGGCGCCCCGGAGCACCGGTCGTCGACCGCGAAAACGGCATCTTCGCGGCGGATTCCGACATCGCTCCGTTCGACATCCACACCACGCAGTTCGACATCTCCGGGCGGTTCGAGGTGCCACGCAGCCCGCAGGGACACCCGGTGCTCCTGCAGGCCGGCGACTCGGACGAGGGCCGCGAATTCGGCGCCGCCAAGGCCGACGCCATCTTCACCGGCCACGGCACCCTCGAGGAGGGCCACGCCTTCTACGCCGACGTCAAGGGCCGCCTCGCGAAGTACGGGCGCAGCCACGCCGACCTGAAGATCCTTCCGGCCGCGACGTTCGTCCTCGGCGACTCCGCGGAGGACGCGGCCGAGCGGGCCCGCCACATCCGGCTGCAGCAGGTGAGCCCGCAGACCGCGATCGCGTTCCTCGAGCAGGTGTGGGGCCGCGACCTGTCCGGGTACGACCCCGAGGGGCCGCTGCCGGACGTCGAACCGGAGGACAACCTGAACATCACGCGCGGCCGCGTCCGCCACGCCAAGGATCCGCGCGCCGTCGCGCTGGCCTGGCGGGAGAAGGCCGAGGCCGAGAAGCTCAGCATCCGCGAACTGATCATCGAGGTCACCGCGCGGCAGCAGTTCGTCGGCACCCCCGATCACGTCGCCGCCGAGATCGACCGCTATGTGCAGACCGACGCGAGCGACGGCTTCATCCTGGTTCCGCACCTCACCCCCGGCGGCCTCGACGAATTCGTCGACAAGGTCGTGCCGCTGCTGCAGGAACGCGGCAGTTTCCGCACCGAATACGAGGGCACCACCCTGCGCAGTCACCTCGACCTGCGCCACCCGCACGAGATCGACGAAGGAGTTCAGGCATCGTGACCACCACACTCGACCGAGAGACGTTCACCGAGGACTGGCGGAGCTGGCACGCAGCCCGCGAGGAGGCGCTGCGCCGCCCGGACGGCTGGCTCAGCCTGACCGGGCTGTACTGGCTGGACACCGAGCCCACGATCCTCGACGAGGTGCCCGGATTGTGGCGGGTGGACGGCGAGCGCGTGCTCCTCGAATCCGACGGCGGAACCGAGGTGCACGAGCCGATCGAGGGCGCACCCGGTGTCCGGGTCGCGGCCGGCGACGGCTACGCCGAGATCATCCGCCGCACCGGCCGGTTCGCCGTCCGCATCCACGACCCGAAGTCGCCGGCTCTGACGGCCTTCACCGGAATCCCCGCGTACGAGCCTGCGCCGGAGTGGGTGCTGCAGGGCCGCTTCGAGGCCTTCGATCAGGTGCGGACCGTCACCACCGGCGCCGTGGTCGACGGCCTCGAGCACCACCACAGCGCGGCCGGGCTGATCCGCTTCACCCACGACGGCGCCGAGCACCGCCTCGTCGCCTTCGGCGACGGCTCGGGTCCGCTGCGCGTGCTGTTCACCGACGGAACCAGCGGCGTGACGACCTACCCGGCCGCGCGGATCCTCGAAGTCGCCGCGCCGACCGCCGACGGCTCGGTCACGCTCGACTTCACCCGGGCCGCCAACCTGCCGTGCGCGTTCACCGACGCGGCGACGTGCCCCATCGCCCCGGCGGAGAACCGGCTGCCGTTCGCCGTCGAGGCCGGCGAACGCACTCCGCGCGACGAGGAGGCCCGGTGACGACCGCATCGAATCCGGTGCCGCTCTCGGTCCTCGACCTCTCCCCCGTCAGCGAGGGATCCACCACGGCGCAGGCGTTGCACAACACCGTCTACCTGGCCCGGAGGACGGAAGGGTGGGGGTACCGCCGGTATTGGGTGGCCGAGCACCACTTCGTCGCCGTCGCGTCGTCGTCGCCGGCCGTGCTGATCGGCGCAATCGCCGCCGCCACCAGCACCATCCGCGTCGGCGCCGCCGCGGTTCAGCTCGGTCACAACACCGCGGCCGGTGTGGTCGAGGCGTTCGGCACGCTGGACGCGCTGTATCCGGGCAGGATCGACCTGGGACTCGGCCGGTCGGGACAACGCCGGGCGGAGGCGCTCGCGGCCGCCCGGTCCGGGGCCGCCGAAGAGGAATCGCACCGCGCCACCGAGGTGCGCGACGGCCTGGTCATTCCGCCGCCGTACCAGCCCGGGCCGTTGCTGTCCTCCCCGCGCCTGGCCGCCGGGTTCGCCGCGTTGCAGCAACCGGGGGCGCAGGCCCCGGACTTCGACGGGCAGGTGGACGACATCCTCGCTCTGCTGGACGGGACCTATCGCACCGAGGACGGGATCGAGCTGCACGCCAGCCCCGGCGAGGGCGCGGACGTCGAGCTGTGGGTCTTCGGGACCAGTGCGGGGCCGTCGGCGTCGCTGGCCGGACGGCTGGGTCTGCCGTTCGGTGCGAACTACCACGTCAGTCCCGGCACCACCGTCGAGGCGGTCGAGGCGTACCGCGCGGCGTTCCGTCCGTCCCGCTTCCTCGACCGGCCGTACGTGGTGGTGTCCGCCGACGCGGTCGTCGCCGACGACGACGCCACCGCGCGTGACCTGGCGGCCACGTACGGGCACTGGACGCACAGCATCCGGTCCGGCCACGGGGCCGTCCCGTACCCGGACCCGGCCACGTCGGCACCGCTGAGCGACGAGGAGCGCAGCCTCGTCGACGACCGGCTGATCACCCAGTTCGTCGGCGCTCCCGCCACCGTGGCGGAGCGGCTCGAGTCGCTGCAGCGCGTTACCGGGGCGGACGAGCTCGTGGTCACGTCGGTGACGCACCGGCACGAGGACCGGCTGCGTTCGTACGAATTGCTGGCGCGCGAGTGGGGGCTCGCCGCGCTCCGCGCCGCATGACCCCGGTGGTGAACCCGCCCGGACGGCGGGTTCACCACCGAATCGAGCATTCCCGACCAATTGTGTAGGATATCGCCCATGGCACCTGAGACCGCAGCGACCGTCGTCGCCCGCTGGTGCCGTCGTCACGTCGATCTGGGCCGGACCTCCTCGGGCATCTGTACGGGCTGACCGCTCACAGCCCCTTCCGCCACGTCGCGCCGGAGTACCACCGGAGCGGCGCATTCTCCAGGAGAAAACCCTTGTCGCACAACACTATCCGGACCATTGATCGCCCCCTGCGTATCGCCGTCGAGCTTGCCGGGCCCGAGGGACCGCACTACTGGGCCGATCTGACCACCGGACGCGCCGACGAACCGGCGCTCGACCTGAGCGCCTCGCCGTCGAACGTGGTCCGGATCCGCGCCGCCGACCTGAGGGAGAGCGCGAAGCTCCGCGAACGGGCACGCTCCGAAGCCCGCGCCGACGGTCGCGATCCCGACAGCATCAGCGTCCTGGTCGATCTCGAGGTGCTCGTCGCCGAGGAGGCCCGCGGCGCCCGCAAGCAGTATGCGCTGCTCGACGGCCGTCGTCGCGCAGACACCCTGTCCTACATCGGCACCCCGCACGGCCTCGCCGGACTGATCGCCGACATCCACACCACCCGCGTGGCCGACGGCGTGACGCTCCTCCCACTCGGTGCCGAGTTCACGATCGAGCACATCGTCGACGGCACCCTGCCGTGGCTCGAATCACGGTGGCTGGCAACGCCGTCGCCCGCTGTGGTGGAGGTCCTGCGCCGCTTCGGCACCGGGGACCGCGGGCTCATCCTGGCCTCCTGACCGTCGTTCGAGACGCGGGGCGAGAGCTTCTTCTCTCACCCCGCGTTTCGTCGTCCGGTCCGCGCGTCCCGCTCGGCAGCGGCGCCGGGCGCCGTCCGGCGAGGACCAGAATTGGAATCGGACCGATTTCAACCGTGGCCCGCGCTCCGCCCCGCCCTTAACCTCGCAACAATGTCCCTCGCATTCCATTGGTTTCTTCCCACCTACGGCGACAGCCGCCTGATCGTCGGCGGCGGCCACGGAACGCCCGCCGGGGCGGCCCGCGGTGATCGGCGCGCCACCGTCGGGTACCTGGCGTCGATCGCCCGCGCCGCCGAGGAGTTCGGATTCGCCGGCGCACTCACCCCTACCGGCGCATGGTGCGAGGACGCCTTCCTCACCACGGCAATGGTGGCGCGCGAATCCGAGCGACTCGCCTTCCTCGTGGCGTTCCGCCCGGGACTGATCAGCCCCACCCTCGCCGCGCAGATGGCGGCGACGTTCTCACTGCACGCCCCGGGGCGGATCCTACTCAACGTGGTGGTGGGCGGCGAGGCCCACGAGCAGCGCGCGTACGGCGACCACCTCGGCAAGGACGAGCGGTACGCCCGCGCGGACGAGTTCCTCTCGATCGTCCGACGGCTGTGGGCCGGCGAGACCGTCACCCACTCCGGCACGCACCTGAACGTCTCGGAAGCCGCGCTGGCCACGCTCCCGAGCCCTGTCCCCCCGCTGTACTTCGGTGGATCGTCCGCCGCCGCGGGCCGGGTGGCCGCCGAGCACGCCGACGTCTACCTCACCTGGGGTGAGCCGCCGGCGGCCGTCGCCGAAAAGATCGCATGGATCCGCGAACTCGCCTCCCGGCGCGGACGCACCATCCGGTTCGGCATCCGCCTGCACGTCATCACCCGGGACACCGCCGCCGATGCGTGGGCGCAGGCCGACCGGCTGATCGCGGCACTCGGCCCCGACACGGTGACCGCGGCACAGGCGGGTCTCGCACGCAGCGAGTCCGAAGGACAGCGCCGCATGCTCGCCCTGCACGAGAACAACCGGCGCAGCGGAGACTGGCGCGACGCCCGCAACCTGGAGGTGGCGCCGAACCTGTGGACCGGGGTGGGTCTCGTGCGCGGCGGGGCCGGGACGGCGCTGGTCGGCAGCCATACCGAAGTCGCCGACCGGATCGCCGAATACGCCGCGCTGGGCATCGACGAGTTCGTGCTCTCGGGATACCCGCACCTCGAGGAGCTGTACTGGTTCGGCGAGGGGGTGCTACCGGTCCTGCGGGAACGCGGCCTGTTCACCGGCGGTGCCGACGGCGCCGTGTCCGGAAGCGTTCCCTTCCTTCCCGCCGGGGTCCGCTGAGATGGGCACTGCCGAGGTCACATCCGGGATCGTCGACGGCGACCACGCGCTCGAGACGGCCACGGTGCTGGGCCGGCGATTCGCCGAGAACGCCACGCTCCGCGACGCGAACCGCGAACTGCCGCACACCCAGATCCGCGAGTTCGCCGGATCGGGCCTCGGCGCGGTGACGGTGCCCCGCGCGTACGGCGGGATCGACGTGCCCACCGAGACGCTCGTGGAGATCTTCCGGCTCCTCGCCGAGGCGGATCCGAGTATCGCGCAGATCCCCCAGTCCCACTTCACCTTCCTCGAACTGCTCCGGTCGCAGGGAACCCCGGATCAGCAGGAGTTCTTCTACGGTGAGGTGCGGTCCGGAGCCCTGTTCGCGAACGCGCAGAGCGAACGCGGCCCCCATCCCGTCGACGTGGACACCACGGTGCTCGTCCCGTCCGGTGCGGGTTTCACGCTCTCGGGCCGCAAGTTCTACAGCACGGGCGCCCTGTTCGCGGACTGGATCGCCGTGCGCGCCAGTGTGGTCGGCGACGGCGGCACCCCGGGCCGCGGCACTCCGAAGGCCGTGGCGTTCGTGCCCCGCGACGCCGCCGGGCTCACCGTCGTCGACGACTGGGACGGCATGGGGCAGCGCACCACCGCCAGTGGCACCGTCACCCTCGACGGCGTGACGGTGCCCGCCTCGTCGATCGTCCCGTACTCGGGGCTGTTCGACGGGCCCACCACCTACGGGGCACAGGCACAGATCCTGCACGCCGCGATCGACGTGGGGATCGCGACCGGCGCCCTGCGCGAGGCGGTCGTGCAGGCCGGCCGCGCCCGTCCCCACTTCGAGGCGGGAGTCGACCGCGCGGTGGACGATCCGCTACTGGCTCAGCTCGCCGGCGAGGTGACCGTCACGGTGCGGGCGGCCCAGGCCCTGCTGACCGTCGCGGCCCGCGCGGTGGACTCCGCGCGCACCGACCTCGACGCCGACACCGCCGCGGCGGCATCGATCGACGTCGCCACCGCGAAGGTCGCGGCGACCCGCGCCGCGCTCGACGCCGCGAACGCGGTGTTCGAACTGGGCGGCACCCGAAGCGCATCCGGCGCGGCCAACCTGTCCCGCTACTGGCGCGACGCACGCACCCACACCCTGCACGACGCGACGCGCTGGAAACTGCAGCACATCGGCCGTTGGACGCTGGACGGGACATCTCCACCACGGCACGGGGTGATCTGAGACGACCGCACGCCCGTTCCCCGGCGCCAGTATTGAACTCTGGCCGATCGCAACCGGTGCCATCGCGGGCCCGATTGTCCATCGTTGTGTCGACATCGACGCCACACCGAGGAGCATGACAGGTGAGCAGTTCAACGATCCAGACGCCGGCCGTGACCGACGACGAACTCCGGGAGCGCTTCCGGCCGATTTTCGACCGGATCGCCGAGGGAGCCGTCCAGCGCGAGCACGAGCGCCGGCTGCCGTTCCACGAGGTGCAGTGGCTGCGGGAGGCCCGTTTCGGCGCCCTGCGGGTGCCGGTCGAGTTCGGCGGCTTCGGGGCCACGATCCGTCAGCTGTTCGACCTGCTGATCGACCTCGCTGCCGCCGAGTCGAACCTGCCACAGGCGCTGCGCGTGCACTGGAGCTTCGTCGAGGACCAGCGGCTCGCGGGTGACGGACGAGCCCGGCACTGGCTCGCGGCCGCCGCGGACGGCACGCTCGTCGGCAACGCCATCACCGAACCGGGCGTGGGTGCCGCCGACCGCTACCGCACGACCCTCACCCGCAAGGGCGGCGACTGGGTCCTCGACGGAATCAAGTACTACAGCACCGGAAGCCTGTACGCCGACCACATCCTCGTCGCCGCGGACCGCGACGGCGAGCGGGTCTCGGTACTGGTGGACGCGCGACAGGAGGGCGTCGAGCAGACCGACGACTGGGACGGTTTCGGCCAGCGGCTCACCGCGAGCGGTACCACCACCTTCACGGGAGTCGTGGTGCCGGAGGACCGCATCCTCGGGCCCGGCTACGGCGCCCCGGGCCGCACCTACGCGACCGCCTACCTGCAGCTGGTGCAGCTCGCGGTGCTCGCCGGCATCGCCCGGCGCGCCGAGGCCGACGCCGTCGACTGGGTTCGGGCGCGCACCCGCACGTTCACCCACGCCGTGGCCGACCTGCCACGGCACGACCCGCTGGTCCAGCAGGTGATCGGGAAGCTGTCGGCCGCGGCCTTCGGTGCCCGCGCCGCCGTGCTCGCCGTCGCCGACGACCTCGACGTCCTTCTCGACGCGGGCGCCGACGACCCCGAACTGCTCGACCGCGCCGAGGCTTCCGCCGCCCGCGCCCAGTCGGTGGTGATCGGGCTCGTCCTCGACGCGACGGCGCAGCTGTTCGAGGTCGGCGGCGCATCCATCACCTCGTCGGAGGCGGCGCTGGACCGGCACTGGCGCAACGCACGGACCGTCGCGGCGCACAACCCGCTGATCTACAAGCAGCAGGCCGTCGGCGCCCATGTGCTCAACGGGGATCCGCTCCCCTACGCGTGGAGCGCGGGCCGTCGCCCCGGAGTCATCGCGTGACCCGGCACATCCGCTTCAACGCGTTCGACATGAACTGCGTGGCCCACCAGTCCCCCGGACTGTGGCGCCACCCCGCGGACCGGTCGCACCGCTACACCGACCTCGGGTACTGGACCGAACTTGCCCGGCTCCTCGAACGCGGCCTGTTCGACGGCCTGTTCATCGCCGACGTGCTCGGCACGTACGACGTCTACGGCGGCACCGACGAGGCGGCGCTGCGGCAGGGGGCGCAGGTCCCGGTGGCCGATCCGCTCCTGCTCGTCTCCGCGATGGCCGCGGCGACCGAGCATCTCGGCTTCGGCATCACCACCGGAACAGGATTCGAGCATCCCTACCCGTTCGCGCGGCGGCTCTCGACCCTCGACCACCTCACCCGCGGCCGCATCGGATGGAACGTCGTCACCGGATACCTGCCGTCCGCGGCCCGCAACTTCGGCGAGGCCGACCAGCTCGATCACGATGCCCGCTACGACCACGCCGACGAGTACCTCGAGGTGCTCTACAAGCTGTGGGAGGGCTCCTGGGAGGACGACGCCGTCGTCCGGGACGCCGAGCGCGGCCTCTACATCGACCCGGAGAAGGTGCACCACATCGGGCATCGCGGTGCGCATTTCACGGTTCCTGGCATTCACCTGTCCGAACCGTCACCGCAGCGGTCTCCGGTGATCTATCAGGCCGGGGCGTCGCCGCGCGGCGTGCGCTTCGCGGCGGAGAACGCGGAGGTGATCTTCGTCGGGCCGCCGTCCAAGCGGGTCCTGCGCGACACCGTGGCCCGCATCCGGGCCGCGCTCGTCGACGCCGGCCGCGATCCGTACTCCGCGCGGATCTACGCCCTCGCCACGATCGTCACGGACGCCACCGACGAGGCAGCCGCGGCCAAACACGAGGAGTACAAGCGGTACGCCAGCCTCGAGGGCGCGCTGGTGTTCACCTCCGGCTGGATGGGTATCGACCTGTCCCGCTACGACCTCGACGAGCCGATCGGCAACGTCGAGAGCAACGCCATCCGCTCCGCGGTCGCGGCCTTCCAGGAGGCCGACGACGACGGCCGCGAATGGCGCGTCCGCGACATCGCCGAGTGGGCGAGCATCGGCGGACTGGGCCCCCGCTTCGTCGGCTCCGGCGAGTCCGTCGCCACCCGGTTGCAGGAGTGGGTGGCCGAAACCGACGTCGACGGGTTCAACCTTGCCTATGCCGTCACGCCCGGCTCGTTCGAGGACGTGATCACCCACGTCGTCCCCGTCCTCCAGGAGCGCGGTGCCTACCCGACGACCTACACCGAGGGAACGCTGCGCCACAAGCTCTTCGGCAAGGGCGACCGCCTCCCCGACGAGCATCGGGGCGCCCGCTACCGGCTCGGCGCGCCCCTCTCGACCGTGACCGACCGCCACCGCGCCTACGTCGGCTGATCCATCACCGCCCACCACGAGGAGTTTCCATGACCACCACTCGACGTTCCGTCGCCGTCGTCGGCGCCGGACTGGCCGGGACCACGGCCGCGCTCGGCTTCCTCGATGCCGGATTCGACGTCACCGTCCTCAGCGATCGGAATCGCGAGTCGCTGCGCAACGACGTGCCGGCGACCGGAACGGCCGTCTACTTCGGCAAGTCCCGCGAGTCCGACGCCCGGATCATCGAGGATCTGTACGCCGACGGACCCCATTCGACCGGCATGAGCACGCGCCTGTATTCGGGCGACGGCGACACCCGCGCCGAGGTCCTCGAGTTCGACCCGGATTTCCGGTACGTCGCGCAGGGCGTCGACGTCCGGCTGCGGGCGGACGACCGGCTGGGCCGGTTCCTCGACCGGGGTGGCCGGTTCGAGGTGCGCGCGGTGACGCCGGAGAGTCTCGATGCGATCGCCGCCGAGCACGACCTGACGCTCGTCGCGACCGGCAAGGGCGGCCTGTCGTCGCTGTTTCCCGTCGACGCCGAGCGCACCGTCTACCGCGAGCCCCAGCGCACCCTGCTGCTGGTGACGCTCCGGGGACTCGGGCACGGCCCGGACACGTGGGGTTACCGCTCCGAGGCGGGGGGCGCCCACAACCTGTTCAACCTGCACACCGAGTACGGCGAGGCCTGGCTCGGCCCGTTCCTGCACAAGGACGCGGGTCCGACGTGGAGCTTCCTCGGCTTCGCCAAGCCGGGCAGCCCGTGGGTCGAGCGGTTCGAGGCGGTCACCGACGTCCACAGCGCCCGTCGCACCGTCGTCGAGCTGTACCGCGACTACTTCCCGCAGGACGCCCCCGAGGTGGAGAAGCTCGAGGTCATCGAGGCCGATCCGTACTCGTGGCTGCGCGGGGCCGTCACCCCGACGGTGCGGCGGGCGGTGGGCCGCACGGCCGGGGGCCACGTCGTCGCCGCGATCGGCGACACCGCCATCGCGTTCGACCCCATCGCCGGCCAGGGCGCACAGAACACCGTGGTGCAGGTGGCGGCGCTGATCGAGGCGGCACGCGGCCACGAGGGCGAGTTCACCGCCGACTGGCTCACGGAGCAGTTCGAAAAGCACTGGGACGCCCGCGGTCACGCCGCCGCGGAGGTGACCCGGCTGTTCCTCGGCGATCCGAAGTACGCCGTGCACGCGGAGTTGCTCTTCCCCGCGGCGACCGTGAGTGAGCCGGTGGCCGCCGCGCTGTTCGGGTTCCTGTCCGAACCCGGCACGCTGCTCGGCATCGACACCCGCGACGACGTGCTGGCGTTCATCACCGCGCATGCCGGCGAGCCGGCCGAGGACGTGCTGGCGCGGTTCCAGCCGAGCGGCGGCTTCAGCGCGTCGCCGCTCGCCGGCGCAGCGGTCCAGCCCGCCTGACGACGACCCGGTCCCGACCGTCGCGACCGCTCGCGACGGTTGGGATCGGGTTGATTCCAACGATTGGGTGCGGCGGGTGCGGACGCTTGAATTGGTGCCCATGTCGACCGAACACATCACCCCCGAGATCAAGTTCGCCTACTGGGTGCCCAACGTCAGCGGCGGCCTCGTCACCTCGAACATCGAACAGCGCACCAGCTGGGACTACGACTACAACGTCCGGCTCGCCCGCACCGCCGAGAACAACGGCTTCGAGTACGCCCTGAGCCAGGTGCGGTACGAGGCCAGCTACGGCGCGGAGTTCCAGCACGAGTCCACCAGCTTCTCCCTCGCTCTCCTGCTGGCCACCGAGCGCCTGAAGGTGATCGCCGCCGTCCATCCCGGACTGTGGCAGCCGGCGGTGCTCGCCAAGCTGGGTGCCACCGCCGACCAGCTCTCCGGCGGCCGGTTCGCCGTCAACGTCGTCAGCGGCTGGTTCAAGGACGAGTTCACCCACCTCGGCGAGCCGTGGCTCGAGCACGACGAACGCTACCGCCGCAGTGCCGAGTTCCTGCAGGTGCTGCGCAAGATCTGGACCGAGGACGATGTCGACTTCCGCGGCGACTTCTACCGCATCCACGACTTCACCCTCAAGCCCAAGCCCGCCAACACGCCCGAGCGGCCCAATCCCGAACTGTTCCAGGGCGGTAACTCCACCGCCGCGATCGCCAATGGTGGCCGCTACGCGGACTGGTACTTCAGCAACGGCAAGGACTACGACGGCATCAGCGACCAGATCGCCGACCTGCGCGCCGTCGCCCGCGAGCACCAGCGCGAGGTCAGGGTCGGCCTCAACGGGTTCATCATCGCCCGCGACACCGAGAAGGAAGCGCGCGACACGCTCCGCGAGATCATCGAGAAGGCGAACCGCCCGGCGGTCGAGGGCTTCCGCGGCGCCGTGCAGCAGGCCGGTGCGTCCACCGGGGACAAGAAGGGCATGTGGGCCGACTCGACATTCGAGGACCTGGTCCAGTACAACGACGGCTTCCGCACCCAGCTCATCGGCACGCCCGAGCAGATCGCCCACCGCATCGTCGAATACCGCCGGCGCGGGGTCGATCTCATCCTGGCCGGCTTCCTCCACTTCCAGGAGGAGATCGAGTACTTCGGCGAGAAGGTGCTGCCGCTCGTGCGTGAACTCGAGGCCGCCGATCAGGACGACCGCGAGCCCGTGGTCGTCTGACGCGGCCCGATCACCGCCACGCGGATCGCAGGACCGGCGCCCAGCGCTGGGCGTAGTCCGCGATCCGCGTGTCGGTGGTGTAGGTGGAGTCGAGCAGGTACAGACCCGGCGCCGGGGTGGTGGCACCGAGTTCGACGAGGACCGGCTCGAGCAGCAGGTCCGGGGCCAGGGCGTGGGCCGGGCCGGCGCCGAGCATGAGCGGCACGGCGGTGACATCGCGCAGGCCGTCGCCGGTGGCGAACTGGTCGAGGAAGAGCTTGAGGATGCCGGTGTAGGTGGCCTTGAACGTGGGGCTGGCGAAGACCACGAGGTCCGAGGCGGCGACGGTGTCCACCGCCGCCTTGACGGCGTCGTCGCCCCAGCCGAGCAGGCCGGGTCCGAGGGTGATCACGTCGACGACGTGGTCCGGTGCGGCGCCGGTGAGCTCGGAGGCCAGGAGGGTGGCGGCGTCGAGGGTGCGGGAGCTGGGCTTGGGGTTGCCGGCGACGACGGTGGTCTTCACGCAGGGGCCTTTCCACACACATTCGGGATATCCCGGCGCGGTGCGCTGCCGGGAGGTTCTGGTCGGACCGCGCTCACCATGTGCACAGCTCTATCACCGCGTAGGTGGTGGCGACGTCCGGCCACCGGACCTCGGCGAACAGCCGCCGCAGTAGACCTTGCCTCTCGCACTCCGATTCGCGTGCGGCCGCCGAAGGGCGACCTGTGGGGAGGTCGTCGTGCCCGGGCGTCATGCGCACCGCCTCGTCAGCAGTTCCGTGATGTGCACGGCCGGGTGCGGGTCGAAGCGGTATCCGCTGCCGCGGACCGTGGAGATGATGCTGCCGAACTGCTGCAATTTGGTCCTGATCCGGGAGACGTGGACATCGACGTTCCGGCCACGACTGTCCACCTCCCGCACCCCGTTCCCGAGGTCACGCAGGACGGCCCGGGACACCACGGTCCTCGGGTTGCGGACGAGATAGGCGAGGATCTCGAACTCGCTGTGGCTGAGCAGCACTCGCCGGCCGTCGAGCAGGACGTCGCGGGCGGGAAGGTCGATGATCAACGGGATGGGGGTCGGGCTGAGCACCGTATGGGTGCTCACGCCCGGAACCAGATCCTGGGCGGCCTCGCGAAGGGCATCGGCGAGCGCCGCCAGGTCACGCGAGGAGTGTGTTCCGATGTCGGGCAGTCGCAGGACGAGAACGAGTTCGGCACCGGCGTCGGTGACTACGTCATTGCGAGTGTCGAGGATTTCCATGTGAGGCTCCGGTCGAGGAGGGGATCCGACGAGCTGACGGGCGATGCGGTGCGGCGACAGCTCGGACACTCGTTCCGGAGACTCGGCAGGCGACTCATGATTCACTCCTCCAATGCGACGGGGCGGTGGTAGGCACCCTCGTGGTACAGCAACGGAATACGCTTTCCCTCCGCCGGATTCGGGTCCTCGTGCGCACGAACCACGACACCGACGACCAGAGTGCTGTCACCGAGCGGAATCAACCGGTCGACGACAACCCGGAGCCAGACCGGCGTGCCGTGCAGGACGGGTTCACCGGATTCGATTCGGGTCCAGAGCGACTCGTCGGAGAACCGCTCCGCCGCGCTGCGCGCGAAGCGCTGCGCGAGATGCTGCTGATGCTCGCCCAACAGGTGGATCACCAACGACTCGGCCGAGCGGACGGCGCCGATGCTCGACGACGTGTCGGTGATGTTGAACGAGACCAGCGGCGGATCGAGGGAGAGCGAAGCGAAGGACGTCGCAGTGAACCCGACCGGGCCGGAGCCGGATTCGAGAGTGACGATCGTGACCCCGGCGGGGTGCCGCCGAAGGGCCGAGCGGTATTGGTCGCCACGGACGCCCGGAGCGTGCTCCGATGCGGCGGTGGCGGAGCATTCGAGGGCATTCGACATCGACAGGGACATAGCCGTTCCTTGAAGGAGGTACATACCGAGACGGAGGGAGGAATCGGGAAGACTCGTACTCAGGTCAGGAGGCACAGAGACACGAGCGGGTGCGGCACAGGTCCACGTGCCTGCGGCTCCACGCTGTTTCGGTCATAGTGCTCGATCCTCACCTGTCTGCAGTCGATCGTGGCCGTCCCCGACGGTCTTCGTCGGGGCACAGCCGAGGCGGTGCCGGGGTTGCCGGCGCCCCTAGCTCGTCGGGAAACCCCTTTCGCGCAACGCGTCTCGAAGTCGGCGGCGCGATCCCAGGGTACCCGGATCCGTCAGTCGTGCCACGATTCGCCCGGTCCAGCTGCCCGGCAGGCCCTGTCCACGGTAGAAGTCCTCGGCGCGGGTGTCGTACCGGGCGATACCCGCGTCCTGCGCCTCGAGTCGGTAACGGTCCCGGTGGCACACCACGTCGAAACCGAGTCGCGGCTTGACCTCGGCCCGCTCCGCCGGATCGGGGAAGCCGACCGAGAGGCCGACGACCGGGAAGACCCGCTGCGGCAGTTCCAGGACGTCGGCGACGCGCTCGGGCTCGTTGCGGATGCCACCGATGTACACGGTGCCCAGGCCGACCGATTCCGCCGCGACCACGGCATTCTGCGCGGCCAGGGCCGCGTCGACCACGCCGAGCAGGGTGCCCTCGGCGAAGTCCGCGTTGACGAGTTCTCGGCCGTGGACCGTAGCGATGCGCTCCGAGCGGGCGAAGTCTGCGAGCCAGACCAGGAAGAGCGGCGCGTGGCGGACCGCATCCTGATCGCCCGCAAGGGTGGCGAGCGCATCGATCCGCTCGCGGTCGGTGACGGCGACGACGGACCACAGCTGCAGATTGCTCGAGCTGGCCGCGGACGACGCGGCGGCGACGACGGCGCGCAGATGATCCTCGGGGACGGGACGGTCGAGGAACCGGCGCACCGACCGGTGCGCCAGCTGAGTCGCCAGCACCGCGTTCCAGGGGCCGGCCGTGTCGGCAGCACCGAAGCGTCGTTCGAGAGCACCGCGTCGTTCGAGAGCACCGCGTCGTTCGAGAGCATCGGAGCGAGCGACCACCCGATCCGCGCCGGCGCCGGGGTTCGCTGTGAGTGGGTGAGACGTGGTCACGAGTGGAGCCCTTCTGGCCGGTTCCCGGCCGGTCGACGGATCGCTATCGGCTGCCCACCGGCGAATCGGCGGTGAACCCTCTGGCGCGCTCGGTGTCGGATTCGCTCCACAGCGTCGTCGGCGGTACCTCCGCGCGCACCAGCGGCACGACCTCCTCGGCGAATCGACGCAGGGTGTCCTTCTGGCGTTCGAAGTCGAGCACGTGGTTGACGGATACGGATTGGAGGACGTGGCCGAAGCACTCGTGGTAGTCGAGGATCTTCTCGGCCACGCGATCCGGCGAACCGACCAGGGCCGGACCCCGCTCGACCGCCTCCTCGATCGTGCGGAAGCTGGTGGTCTTGCCGACGGCGCCCGGATCATGTTTCCTCTTGTCGGCCTGGCGTACCGCACCTTCGTAGATGGGCCGGTACTCCTCGATCGCCTTCTCCGTGGTGTCCGCGAGGAACAACCCGCCCGAACCCGATCCGACGTAGGCCTTCGCCGGGTCGTGACCGTGTGCGGCGTAGTGCTCGCGGTATCGATCGATCAGGACCTTGTAGTTCTCCCGGGGCTGCAGGGCGTTGGCCGTCACGATCGGGTCTCCCCACTTCGCCGCCAGGTCCACTGCCCGCGCCGACGTGGCGGATCCGTGCCAGATGCGGAACGGCCCGTCGAACGGGCGGGGCAGCGTCGTGACATCGGCGAGTGCCGCTCGGTACTCACCCGACCAGTCGACGTGTTCCTCCCGCAGCAGCCGGCGCAGCAGTTCGTAGTTCTCGGTGAGGTAGTCGTACTGCTTGCCGATGTCGAGGCCGAACAGGGGGTACTGGAGCACCTCGTTGCCCTTGCCGATGACGATCTCGAGGCGGCCCCGGCTCAGCTGATCGACGGTGCACAGATCCTCGGCGACGCGCACGGGATCGAGCACCGACAGCACGGTCACACCCGTGGACAACAGGATCCGCTCGGTGGCCTGTGCGATGGCACCGAGGACGACGGTCGGGCTGGACGAGAGCACGTCGCCGGCATGACGTTCGCCGACCGAGTAACTGTCGATGCCGAGCTGCTCGGCGAGCACGGCCATCTCGACGACGCGGTTCAGGCGCTCCGCGGGAGCGACGACGTCGCCGGTGACCGGATGCGGCGGGTTGAAGATGATGTCGAGGATCTGGAAGCGCACGAACTACAGAGTCTGCCGTCCCGGTGGGCGTCCGCGAAGGGTTGTCCTCGAGGTGATCGGAACCGTTGCACCCGGCCGGACACGTCGCCGTCGTCGTCTCGGCATCGGCGTCACGGTAGCCGTGCACCGGGGTCCGGACCAGGATTGCGATCGTCGTGATCCGAAATCGGTGCAGGTCGGACCCGCCCGAAAGGGCGTGGGTTGTCCGAGACCCGTCCACTGGATAGCGTGACCGTCCGGCAGCACCGAGGGCGGATTCCCGCCACGAACGGGCCGCGCCCGCGGCCCATCGGAGGAAAGATGGTCGGCACCAGTCACGCGCAGGTCGTGATCGCACGCGTCGTGGGCACGCACGCCCCGGCGTGTTGTTGTCGCTGACAGCCGTCCCACCGGACGCACCCGCGTCTCCCGATACCGACATCTCCTCCGGCCGCCGGTGCCGCGTTGCCCGTTTCCCGGGCACCCGGCGCTCGACGTGGCCCGAAAGGACTCCCTGCGATGCCTCCCTCGACCACCCTGCCCGTCGTCGACCTCACAGGCCTCGACGGCGATGCCGCCACCCGGGCCGCCCTGCTCGACCGGCTGCGTCGGGTCACGCACGAGGTCGGCTTCTTCCACCTGACCGGCCACGGCATCGACCCGGCCCTCGCCGACCGGCTGATCGCGGCGGCACGCGCGTTCTTCGCCCTGCCCGACCCCGTGAAGCTGGAGATCGAGAACTCCCACTCGCCTCATTTCCGCGGCTACACCCGCGTCGGGGGTGAACGAACCCAGGGATACGTGGACTGGCGCGAGCAACTCGACATCGGTCCCGAACGGGCTTCGGTGGCACAGTTCGACCCCCAGCGGCCGTGGGAGGTGCTGCACGGTCCGAACCTGTGGCCGAGCCGGGTGCCGCAGCTGCGGACGCTCGCGCTGCAGTGGATCGAGCAGGCCGGCGCGGTCGGCCGCCGGCTCCTCCGGGCATGGTCCGAATCCCTCTCCGCACCAGCCGATTTCTTCGACGGCGCGTTCGCGGACCCCGATCCGCTGCTGAAGATCGTACGGTACCCGGGCCACGACCGATCGATCACCGGACAGGGTGTGGGCAGTCACAAGGACGTGGGAGTTCTCACGCTGCTCTATCCGGAACCCGGAAGCACCGGCTTCCAGGTGGAGATCGACGGCACCTGGGTCGACGTCGAACCCCTGCCCGGACACTTCGTCGTCAACATCGGCGAACTCCTCGAACTGGCCACCGGCGGCTACCTGAAGGCGACGACGCACCGGGTCCTTCCGCCGGCTCCCGGCACCGACCGGGTATCCCTGCCGTTCTTCCTCAATCCCGCACTGGATCAGGCGTTGCCGCATGTGCCACTGCCCGGCGCACTCGCCGCCGAGGCCCGCGGCGTCGGTGCGGACGAGCACGGTGACGCCTTGCACGCCGTGTATGGGCTCAACGCGCTCAAGTCACGACTGCGGGCCCACCCCAACGTCACCGAGCGCCATCACGCCGACCTCTCGAACTCCCCCCTCCTCGCCGGCCGGCCCGGCGATCTCGACGAAAGCGAACACTCCGAATGACTCTGCGCCGCACCCTGTCCGTGGTCTCCGCCGTCGCCCTGGCCACCGGGCTGGCCGCCTGCTCCGCCTCCGGGACCGGCGAGGACACGCTCGTGATCTCCGCCTCCGCGACACCGCACGTCGAAATCCTGGAACACGTGCGGCAATCCGGTGCGCTCGGCGACGTCGTCCTCGACATCAAGCCCGTGACCGGCGAGGTGGACCCGAACGAGTTGCTCGAAGCCGGTGACGTCGACGCCAACTTCTTCCAGCACCACCCGTACCTCGCCGACTGGCAGCAGCAGAAGGGCGTGGACAACCTCGAGTCGGTCGCCTCCGTACACCTCGAACCGCTCGGCCTGTACTCGAACAAGATCGCCGCGGTTGCGGACCTGAAGGACGGCGACACGATCGCGCTGCCGAAGGACACGACCAATTTCGCGCGTGCGCTCTACCTCCTGGAGTCGGCGGGCCTGCTCGAACTCGACAAGCCGCTGTCCGAAGCGGACATCGCGACGGTCACTGCCGCGAACATCGTCTCGAATCCGAAGAACCTGAGGTTCGTCGAGCTCGAACGCGCGCAGCTCGCGCGCACCGTCGACGATCCGGCGATCACGGCCTCGGTCGTCAACTCGAACTACGCGCTCGAAGCGGGGCTCAACCCCGCGGACGACAGCATCGTCCGGGAATCCGTCGACAACAACCCGTTCGAGAACATCCTCGTGGTGCGATCGGAGGATGCGTCCGATCCCGCCGTCACCGCCCTCGCGGACGCCCTCGAGTCGCCCGAGGTCGCCGCCTGGATCGCCGAGAACTACGACGGCGCGGTCGTACCCGTCCACGAGGTCGGCGCGTGATCGTCGTCGACGGACTCACCAAGTCGTACCCGGCAACGGGCGGCACCGGCACGATCGACGCACTCCGCGGAATCGACCTGAGGATCGACGAGGGAGAGGTCTTCGGCATCGTCGGCCCCAGCGGTTCCGGCAAGTCCACGCTGCTGCGGTGCCTGAACCTGCTGGAACGCCCCACGAGCGGACGCATCCTCCTGCGCGGCGAAGACCTCTCGCACCTGTCCGAAGGCCGGCTGCGCGGGTCCCGTCGCCGCATCGGCACCGTGTTCCAGCAGTTCAACCTCCTGCACTGCCGCACCGTCCGCGCGAACGTCGAGTTTCCGCTCGAGGTCGCCGGCGTACGGAGGACGGAGCGACGGGACCGGGCCGAGACGTTGCTCGAGCTGGTCGGGCTCACCGACAAGCGGGACGCCTTCCCCTCGCAGTTGTCCGGCGGGCAGCAGCAGCGCGTCGGCGTCGCGCGCGCACTCGCCGCCGAGCCCGACGTCCTGCTGTGCGACGAGGCGACCAGTGCCCTCGACCCGGCCACCACGGAGCAGGTGCTCGATCTGATCGCGACCGTCAACCGGACCCTCGGCGTCACCATCGTCGTCGTCACCCACGAGCTGTCCGTGGTGCGCCGGATCTGCACGTCGGCGGCGCTGCTGGACGGGGGCCGCATCGTCGAATCCGGTCCCGTGGCCGATCTCGTGGCCGACCCCGTCTCCCGCCTCGGTGATGCGCTGCTGCCGGCGGGCGTCGGCGAGCAGAACGGGGACGTGACCGCGCTCGTCACCGCCCGCGGCGCTGCCGTCGCCACGCCGTGGCTGTCCCGGCTCTCCCGCGACGTCGGGGTCGACGTCGCGGTCGTCGGCGGCCGGGTCGACCGTGTCGCCGGTACCGACATCGGCAAGCTGCACGTGCGTTTCGACGGCGACGTGGATCGCGACGCGGTGGACCGATTCTTCGCCGCCCTGCCCGACGTCACCGTCGCGTGGACGACCGGCGTCGTGGCGAGGGTCGGGGCATGAACAAACTCAGCTGGTACGACGCCCTGCCCGAGGTGTGGGCCGCCACGCTCGACACCCTCTACATGGTGGGCGTCGCCTTCCTCCTCACCGTCGTGGGCGGGGTGCTCGTGGGTGTTCTGCTGCACGTGACCGCGCCGGACGGGCTGCGCCCGATCCGCACGCTGTATCTCGTGGTCGGGGCCGTGGTCAACGTGTTCCGTTCGCTGCCGTTCCTGGTCCTGCTGATCGCGCTGATCGGTGTGACCCGTCTGGTGGTCGGGACTGCGATCGGGCCGACCGCCGCGCTCGTCCCCTTGACGATCGGCGCGATCCCGTTCTTTGCCCGCATCGTCGAGAGCGCGCTGCGAGAGGTTCCGCGTGGGCGGGTGGACGCGGCCCGGGCCATGGGGGCCTCGAACCGGCAGATCGTCACCAAAGTACTTCTTCCCGAATCACTTTCGTCTCTGATCTCCGGCGCCACCCTCACCGCGGTTCTGCTGGTCGGCTACTCCGCGATGGCCGGGGTCGTCGGCGGCGGCGGGCTCGGCGACTTCGCCATCGTCTACGGGTACCAGCGCTTCAACACCCCGGTCCTGATGGTCGCGGTGGTGGTGTTGATCGTGCTCGTGCAGGCGCTGCAGACCGCGGGAGACGTCGCGGTGCGGGCGCTCGCACACCGGCGATGAAGTTCGCTTCGCGGCGGCGCGGCCATGCCTACCGCGGCCCCGTCTCATATCGAATCGATATGAGGTGATGCCGAAACACCGTCTATCCGCGACGCGCGCCACCCGCCAGGGTGGAGACCATGGCCACTTCTCTCCAGACGCTCTCGGCCCCGGCCGCGGTACGCCTGCGCGCTCCGCTTCCGGGCCTCGCCGTCTGTGCCGCGGCGGCAGCGGCGGCCCTCGTCGCCGCCCGGCTCGCCGGGGGCATCAGCCCCCTGCTGATCGCCATCGTCCTCGGCGCACTCCTGGCCAACACGACCTCGCTCCCGGCGTCCACCGAACCCGGCCTGGCCGTGGCCTCGCGCCGGTTGCTCCGGATCGGGGTCGCCCTCCTCGGTCTGCAACTCCTCGTCACCGACGTGCTCGCCCTCGGCTGGGGCGTGCTCGGCCTCGTCGTGGCCGTGGTGGTCGGCGGCATCGCCGGAACGATGGCACTGGGCAGGATCCTCGGGCTCGACTGGACGCAGCGCCTGCTCGTCGCCTGCGGCTTCTCGATCTGCGGCGCCGCCGCCGTCGCCGCGGTGGACGGGGTCGTCGACGCTCGCAAGCAGCACGTGGTCACCGCCGTCGCACTGGTGGTCGTCTTCGGCACCGCCATGATCCCCGGCCTGCCGCTCGCGGCCTCCGCGCTGGGACTCGACACCACCCAGGCCGGCATGTGGGCCGGCGCCGCGATCCACGAGGTGGCGCAGGTCGTCGCCGCGGGGGAAGCCGTGGACGCCGGCAACGCCGGGGCGCTGGGCGCGAGTGCCCTTGCGGTGGCCGTGACCGTGAAGCTCGCCCGGGTCGCGATGCTCGCGCCCGTGGTCGCCTGGATCGGCGCGGTGTCCCGCCGCCGCAGCCGCGAGCAGACCGAAATGCGGCGGCCCCCGCTGGTGCCGCTGTTCCTGCTCGGCTTCCTCGGCTGCGTGGCCCTGCGCGCCACCGGCCTGCTCCCCGACCCGGCTCTGGACGTCGCCCGGCTCGCGCAGACGGCGCTGCTCACCGCCGCCATGTTCGCGCTCGGCACCGCCGTACGCATCGACGTCCTGCGGGGCGTGGGCTGGCGGCCCTTCGCGCTCGCCGCCGCATCCACGGTGTGGGTCTCGGCGATCGCCCTCACCGGAATTGTGCTGCTGGGATAGCGGATACGCTCCACAGCCGCGCGCCGATCGGCCACACACAACAGTCGTGCCGCACGCGGGTGACCGGAAGGTTCGCGGCTGGACGCGGTGGCCCGGCACGACGGCCCGGCCGAAACGGATCTCGCGGGAAGCACTTCGGGCACCGGTGGCCGCTGTTACCGTCGGCGAGATGACACCGGTGGCGAAGGTGGGCTCCACGATCCGCGTCGCGATCGCCGCGGCACTGTCCGTCGCGCTGCTCGGCGCCTGCACGTCGGCCGGGGACGACTCGTCGGGGACCGCCGAATGCATCCACGTCCCCAACGGCACCCCGCTGTCCGCCGCGCCGCCCGCCCCGTCGACGTCCGAAAGGGACCTGGCCACCAACCCCGAGGTCGCCACCGGCTACCGCGACGACATGACGGCGGTGACGACCGCGTCGTACGCGGTGTCCACCGCCAACCCGGTCTCGACGGAGGCGGCGTGCAAGGTGCTGCGCGACGGCGGCACCGTCGCCGACGCGCTGGTCGTCGCGCAGACGGTGCTCGGGCTCGTGGAGCCCCAGTCGTCGGGGATCGGCGGCGGCGCCTTCCTGCTCTACTACGACGCGGAGACCGGGCAGGTGCAGGCGTACGACGGCCGGGAGACGGCACCGACGTCGGCCACCGAGAACTACCTGCGCTGGATCAGCGACACCGACCGCACCGCGCCCCGGCCCGACGCCCGGGCCAGCGGCCGCTCGATCGGGGTGCCCGGAGTGGTGCGCCTGCTCGAGGAGGTGCACCGCGAACACGGGGGCACGGAGTGGGCCCGGTTGTTCGACCCGGCCATCTCCCTCGCCGACGACGGGGTGGTGATCAGCGACCGGATGGCCGAGTCGATCGCCGACTCGGCGTCCGACCTCGCCGTCGACGACGAGGCGCGGGCGTACTTCCTGAACCCCGACGGCACGCCCAAGACCGCGGGCACCGTCCTGGTCAACCCCGCCATGGCGAAGACGCTCGGCGCCATCGCGTCCGGCGGCGCCGACGCCTTCTACACCGGAGCCCTCGCCCGGGACATCGTCGACGCCACCGCCACCGAGGCGGGCGGCCGCACCCCCGGGACGATGACGGTCGACGACCTCGCCGGCTACGAGGTGAAGAAGCGCACCCCCCTCTGCACGCCGTATCGGGCACACGAGGTCTGTGGCATGCCGAACCCGTCCTCGGGCGGGATCGCGGTGGCCGCGACGATGGGCATCCTCGGGAACTTCGACCTGTCCGCGCTGGGACCGACCGACGTCGACGAGAACGGTGGCGAGCCGACCGCCGACGCCGTGCACCTGATCTCCGAGGCCGAGCGCCTCGCGTACGCGGACCGCGACAAGTACGTGGCGGACTCGGACTTCGTTCCCCTGCCCGGCAATTCGCCGCAGACACTGCTCGACGACGACTACCTGCGCGGGCGTGCGGGCCTCATCGACCCGGGCCGGAGCATGGGCACGGCACAACCCGGCGACTTCGGGCCGGTGCCCCTGGGCACCCCACCACAGGATCGCGAACACGGCACCAGCCACATCTCCATCGCCGACGAATACGGCAACGTGGCCTCGATGACCACGACGATCGAATCGGCGTTCGGGTCGTTCCACATGGTCGACGGCTTTCTGCTGAACAACCAGCTGACGGACTTCGCCGCCGAACCCGTGGACAAGGCCGGGGTGCCGGTGGCCAACCGCGTCGAACCGGGCAAGCGACCGCGCAGTTCGATGGCGCCGACGCTCGTCTTCGATCGCAATCCCGACGGCAGCCGCGGCGACCTGCGCATCGTCGTCGGCTCGCCGGGCGGTTCCGTCATCATCCAGTACGTGGTCAAGACGCTCGTCGGGATGCTCGACTGGGGCCTGGACCCGCAGCAGGCGGTGTCGGCGGTAGCGTTCGGCGCGGCGAACACCCCGGTCACCGGGGTCGGGGGCGAGCATCCGGCGATCGACGGCAGCGACGACGGCGCACGCGATCCGCTGGTGGCCGAGCTGCGCGCGCGAGGCCATCAGGTGGCGGTGCTCCCGCAGTCCAGCGGACTGAGTGCGCTCCGCCGGGACGAGTCGGGATGGGTCGGCGGCGCGGACCCCCGTCGCGAGGGCGCGGTGATGGGCGACGCCACCGGATAACGATCCGACGCGCGGTACGGCCCATCGAGTCACGACTGGATAACCACACGGGGTCTCGTCGACCTGCAGGAATAAGATCGACAACCATCGATCGCCGTCACGGCGGATGACTGGGAGCGGATGGATCGGGGTGCCCGGATGCGGATCGCGGACGTGCTGCGGAACAAGGGGCCGGTCGTGGCCACGGTCGATCCGGACCTCTCGGTCGACGAGATGATCGGCGAACTCGCCCGCCACAACGTGGGCGCCCTCGTCGTGGTGGAGGGCGACGCCGTGATCGGCATCGTCTCCGAACGCGACGTCGTGCGCCGGCTCCACCAGCACGGTCCCGCCCTGCTCGACGCCCGTGTCCGGGACATCATGAGCACGACGGTGTCCACGTGCCTGCCCACCGACACGGTGAACAGCCTGGCCGAGACCATGACCGAACGCCGGATCCGGCACCTGCCCGTCGTGGTGGACGGCCACCTGGTAGGCATCGTCAGCATCGGTGACATCGTGAAGAGCCGGATCGACGAACTGCAGTGCGAACGCGACCAACTCGAGTCGTACATCGAGCACGGCTGAACCCGGGGCACCGGATTTCAGGGGGATTCTCCGGGTGATCCCGGATTACCCTGCGGCGCCTGCCGGACGACAGTGGACCATATGGCGAAGCGTCCGGGGCAGCGGTGGCGGCAGGCGACGGTGTGGCTGCACGTGGTCACGTCCGTGGGATGGATGGGCCAGGCCCTCGCGCTGCTCGTCCTGTTGACGCTGAGCCGCACCGCGGTGGATCCCGCCGTGCGGGTGGCCGGCACGACCATGGCGCAGCACCTCGACGGCACGCTGCTCGCTCCGCTGGCCAACGCGTCGGCGTTCACGGGCTTTCTCCTCGCGGCGGCGACGCCGTGGGGATTCCTGCGCTACTGGTGGGTGGCGATCAAGTTCGTCCTCACCGTGGTCCAGGTGAACCTGGGGATCCTCCTGCTGTCGGCGGGCCTGAACGGCTCGGTGGCCGCCGCCCGCGACGGCACGTCCGGACCGGCGGGACCGATGATCGCGGGCACCGCTCTGATGATCAGCGCCCTCGCGTTCCAGGCGTGGTTGTCGGTCGCGAAACCGTGGGGCCGCACCCCGTGGTCGGCCGGGAAGGCGAAGCTGCCCGCCGCGCCGCCGTGGGTCTTCGCCATGGCGACCGGCGCGGTGGCCGCCGACCTCGCCGTCGCGACTCTGCTCGGCCATCCGCTGCCCGCCTTCGCCGCCCTGGCCCTGGTCGTCGCGGCGACGACCAGGGCCAGAGCGATCCGCGAGGCGAGCCCTCAGCCGGCCTACGGCTGAGGCACCGGCGTGGTCGTCGGGGTGGTGGTTGCGGCCGGCGTCGTGGTCCCGGGGGCACTCGACTCCGCGGTCGTCGGGGCGACGGTCGTCGGCTCGACGGTCGGCAGCGGCTCCACGGCCGGCAGGGGCTCCACGGCCGGCAGCGGGGACGGCGCTGCGGGCGAGGGGGCCGGGGCCGCGGGCGAGGGAGCCGGGGCCGCAGCCGGGACGGGCGGCACCGGTGCCGGCGAAGCCGACGAGGAGGCCGCGGCCCGAGTCGGCGACGCCGGGGTCGACGACGTGGTCGTCGGCGTGGTCGTGGTGGCCCCGGCCGCGGCCTTCTCCACGTCGCCGTCCGTCGTCGGCGGGAGCGGCGCCGGATCGATCGGCTTCGACGAGACGACGAGCTGCGGAGCGGTCGCCTCGGCCTCGGCCTTGTCGAGCTCGCCGCTCTCGGCCTGCTTCGCCAGATGGGTCAGCCATGCCGCCGCGTACTGCGCGGACGTCAGGGGCTTTCCGTTCTCGGGGTCGGAATCGCGCCAGTAGTCGAAGTGGTGCCCGGTGTCCGGCCCGAGGGTCTGCTGGTACGGATCGCTCAGCGCCACCTCGAGGGTGTTCTCGTTGTCGGCGATGAATCCGATGACCTCGTTGCGCAGCTTCGCGGGCAGATAGGTCAGGTCGATCAGCTCACCGGAGGTGATCTCGCCGTCCGTGCCGGTCGAGGCGACGTCGCGGACGGCCGGTTCGTAGGACGGATCCGACACCTTGACGAGGACGTCGAGGAAGGTCTCGTCGCTCTGCATCCAGTTCTCCTGCGACTGGATGTCGGCGAACGCGGCCATGGCGATCCGCCCGAGGACCGTGGCGACGTCCAGCGCGGTCTCCGGGGTGAGCCCGTCGCGCTCGAGCGCGTCGACGTTCAACTGCCGTCCTACGTTCACCGCGAGCTGCAGCAGGGCGATGTTCTCCGGAGCGGAGCAGGTCAGGTCGCCCTCCGAGCAGAACGACGCCACCTTGCCGTCCAGCGCCCCGAAGCTCCCCGAGGTGCCCGGCAGCGAACCGCTGCCCGACGCGCTGTTCCGGCCCGACTGGTAGGCGAGGTCGAATCCGTCCGGGTTGCGGAACTCGTCCTCCGCGCCGGGGAACGGTCCCTCACCCGCCGTGCGCCCGGCGTCGGCCAGGATGACCACACCCACGACCGAATCCGGATCGACGATCTCGTACGACCCGTCCTCGGCGCTTTCCTGGTTGCCGATCTCCATCGCCACGCGGCGCGCCACGTCGGCGCCCTCGCTGTACCCGACGACGGCGAACTTCGTGTCGGGGCATGCCTGGCGGATCGCCTGCATCACGGTCTCGGCGTTGTCCACGCCGGCCTCGACGGCGTCGTCGTACGACGACATGTTCGCCGGGTACTCGACGTACACGGCGGAGTAGGAACCCTCGGGCACGTCGTCCCGCGGCGCGTTCACGACCTCGTCGACCCAGGGGCTGCTGAAGTCGGTGGACGATGCGGCCGGCAGGGGGTTCCCGTCGGCGTCGAGGAGCATCGCGTGGGTGCCGGGGCGGGGACTGTCGTTGCGCCCGCCGACCGCGATGCTGACCATGTCGTGGCACTCGGTGACCGAGGCGGTCAGCGTCGTCGGGGCCGTCGACGGAGCCGACGGTTCCGAGACAGCGACGGCGACCACCGCCGCCGCGCCCAGCGCCACGGGTGCCACCGCAGCCGCGACAATCCGCTTGTTTCGCACCGCCCAGTCAAGTGCCATGGTCAATCCCCATCCGAAGTCGGTCCGTGCCGACGACCCTGATTGTGGTGTCGACGCGTCGGTCGGAAAGTCGTTCGAGACGGCAATCGTGTTACATGTCCGCGTCGTAGGCGTGGTCGCGATGAGTTCCCGGCGCCCGGGCGGTCGGTATCCGGTAGGCGGAGCGACACGGGCATCACGTCGGAAGGAGGGACCCGTTGCGGACACTTGCCATCACCCAGAACGTCACCCTCGACGGTTCGATCGAGATGCTGGGGGACTGGTTCGACCCCCAGGGTCAGGCGGAGGTGGACAATTCGGATCATCTGGCGGAACTGCACCGGCAGGACAGCGAGTCCGACGCGCTGGTGCTCGGCCGACGGACGTTCGAGGACTTCCGGGGCTACTGGCCGGGGCGGACCGAAGATCCCACGGGCATCTCCGCGTATCTCGACCAGGTGCAGAAGTACGTGGTGTCCTCGACCGTGACGGATCCGCAGTGGCAGCACACCACCGTCCTCTCCGCCGAGCCTCTGGCCGCGATACGCGCCCTGAAGGCGCGTACGGGCCGGGACATCGTGGTCACCGGCAGCATCTCGCTGTGCCACGCCCTGATCGAGGCCGGACTCGTGGACGAATACCGGCTGTTCGTCCATCCCGTCGTGCAGGGCCGCGGACGCCGGTTGTTTCCGGACGGATTCGCGTTGCCGCGGCTGCGCCTGCTCGCAGCGAACGCCTTCCGTTCCGGCATCACCTTCTCCCGCTACGCGGCGGGCTGATTCCCCTGCGGCGGCAAACAGCCTCGGCACCGTCGGCGGCGCGAGTAGGCTACCGGGCATGGCCGATCTGTCCGGCGACGTGCGGGCTCTGCTCGGGGCGCGGAACATGGCGCACGTCGCGACGCTCATGCCCGACGGCTCGCCGCACGTCTCCCCGGTGTGGATCGCGGTCGAAGGTGATCACTTGGCGATATTCTCCGCTCAGGAGAACCGGAAGGTCGCCAATCTGCGCCGTGACGGGCGCGTCGCCGTGTCGGTCTGCGATGAGCACAACCCGTATCGGTCGGTCGTCGTCCGCGGCCGGGTCGTCGAGGAACTCGAAGGCGACGAAGCGGTCGCGATCATGGACCGAATGAGCAACCGCTACATCGGCAGCGACTTCCCCATGCGCTCAGCGATCGTGTCGCTCATCGAACCCGAGCGAGTTCACCTGCAGGATCTCCCGTTCCGACATCCCTCGGACGCCGGAACCTGAGCCACAACACTCGAACGATCGGTTCCCGGGCCGCCCCGGCGCGACGGCGACCGTGATCCGCACGCCGCACCGGAATTCGCGCGCTGAACTGCCGCAGCGAATTCCGGTGCGGCGCGTGAATTTTCGGTCAGAGCGGATCCCGACCCCCACCATCCCCGGACCGTAAGCACAATGGCCGTTTTCGCTGAGTGAAATAGATTCTGCCTGATCAATTTTCGCGGTCGACCCCGCGCCGCGGCCGAGTTGACGTATCGCAGCGCGCGCAGTCACAATCCGAACGATCACTCGGTTACGAACAGGTGTGCACTATGCGAACAAGCTCGGATCGGACCGCCGCCCAGGCGCCCCGACACGCAACCCGCTCCGCGAGTCTCGTCGTCGCGCTGTGCTGGGTCGCGGTACTTCTCGACGGCTTCGACCTCGTCGTTCTCGGCGCGGTGAATCCGGCGTTGCTGGACTACCCGGACTGGAACCTCGACGCAGGCGGCCTCACGGTCATCTCGACCGCCGGCCTGGTCGGCATGACACTCGGAGCCCTGGCTATCGGCACCCTCACCGACGTCCTCGGCCGGCGACGCACCCTCATCTTCTCCGTCACCGCCTTCTCGGTGCTGACACTCGCGTGTGCTTTCGCGACCTCGCCGGAGATGCTCGGCGGCCTGCGCTTCCTCGCGGGTCTCGGGCTCGGCGGCGCACTGCCCACCGCGTTGGCGATCGTCGCCGAATTCATGCCCGGCAAAAAGGGATCCGCGTCGACGACCGTCATGACCGGCTATCACGTCGGCGCCGTGGCGACCGCGCTGCTGGCCCTCGTTCTCCTCGAAAGTTCGGGGTGGCGTTCGATGTTCATCGCGGGCACCCTGCCGGCGTTCGTCCTCGTCCCGCTGATGATCCGCTACCTGCCCGAGTCGCCGGCCTACCTGTCGGTGCGAGGCCGGCACGACGAATCCGAGCGCATCGCCGCCGACTACGGACTTCCGCCCATCGATGTGACCACGGTGCCGTCGGACACCGACTGCCCCGCGGATGTCGCGAAGACCTCGAAACCGGGATCGCCGGTGCGGACTCTGTTCTCGCCGCAGCTGCTGCGCACCAGCGTGTCCATCTGGGTCACCTCATTCATGGGCCTGCTCCTGGTCTACGGCCTCAACACCTGGCTGCCGACGATCATGCGGGAAGCCGGATACGACCTCGGTGCGTCGCTGTCGCTGCTGCTCGTGCTCAACGCCGGTGCCGTCGCGGGCCTGCTCGTCGCCGGCCGCGTCGCCGACCGGATCGGTGCCCGCACCGCGGGCATCGCATGGTTCACGCTCGCCGCGCTGTTCCTCGCCACGCTCAGCATCAACCTCGCCTACGGCGTCTACGTGCTGGTGTTCCTCGCCGGGTGCTTCGTCTTCAGCTCCCAGGTACTCGTCTACGCCTTCACGAGCGCGGCCTACCCGGCCGAGGCACGCGCCACGGCGCTCGGCTGGTCCGCCGGCGTGGGCCGCATCGGCGCGATCTGCGGTCCGATCCTCGGCGGCGCGCTGCTGCAGGCCGGCGTCGCCTACCCCTGGGGCTTCTACGCCTTCGCCGCCGTCGGCGTACTCGGCGCCCTCGCGCTGTCGACGAGCCGGCCGGTGCGGTAACACTCGAAACTTGCTCACTGATTCGGAATTTGCCGCGTCAATTGCGTGGGTAGATTCCGAATCGGTGAGCGAATCCGTCGGACGTCGCTAAGTGATGCGAACCGGATCTCTCAGCCCCGCGCCATGTCCACGAACCGCGACAGGTGCAGCTGGTGCGCGACGGTGATGGTGGCGGTCGGACCGTTGCGGTGCTTGCCGAGGATCAGGTCCGCCTCGCCGCCGCGCGGGTCGTCACGTTCGAATGCGTCGGGCCGGTGCAGCAGGATCACCATGTCGGCGTCCTGCTCGAGACTGTTGTGCACCGAGATGCCGTCGGCAACGAAGTTGTGTGTGCCCGGGACGGTCCCGTCGAACACGTCCTGCTCACCGATGCTGGTGACGGACACGATCTCGTCCCAGTACACATTGTTGGTGGCGAGCATTTCGATGTCGGCGGTGTCGAGGACGCCCGCCACCTGGGCCAGACTCGATCGCGAACCCCCTGCGGACCGCGAAGCCGCGGCCGCGACCAGCTCACGGGGGGCGAGCTCCTCGACTGCGAGGAGCCGGCTCAGCGTCGCCTCGACGTCGGGTGTCAGGGTGTCGGCGTCGTGGCGTACGAGCTTCGGCCCGAGCTGAGCGAGCACCCACTGCGCCGCAGTGCCGTGTGCACCCACGTCGTGCAGGAAGACGGCCTGATTCTCCGGACCGGTGACGACAACATCCCAGCCCGAGCCTGTTCCGGCCGCGGCGATCCGAGCGAAGACACCGATTCGCAGGAGAAGGCGGGCCAGGTCGTCGGCGAGGCGCCGGTCTGCGGACGGATACCGGACAGCGGCTCGTCCTTCGACCGCGTCCCACGCGACGATCCCGTTGCCCTCCCAGACGTGGCACACGAGCGCGGCGATCTGTTCCTTCGGCAGCGAGAATGCCTGTGGCGGAACAGAGCTATCGGCGACGGTGCGCTCAGCCAGCGCGACGACGTCGTCCTCCGAGACGGCGTGCGTCTCGAGGGGGGCAGGAACCGCGCGGGGTACTGCGACGCGCTCCCCGGCCGTCAGCTCGCCGAGGGGAATCCACCCGTCCACGGTGAGGAAGGGATGGTTCGCGGTGGCCTCGACCTGACGCCCGGAGTCGAGCGTCAGACGGAACACTTCCTTGCGTCCGCTCGGGAACACCTTGGTCATCGGGCGGGCGACCATACGCATGCGCTCGTCCAGCGACCAGACGACGGGCTGTTCACCACTGGCCAGCAACTCGCCGAGGGTGACCTCGCAGCCGTTGTCCGCGCGCAGGACGCGGGTGCTCGCAGTGAGGCAACCCGACTCGCGAAGATCGGAGACCATCGGCTTCTTGTCGGTGCGCTGCTCGGGGCCACGGTTGAGCTGACAGATCGCGACCACCGGGACCTCGAGCTCCTTCGCGAGAAGCTTGAGGCTACGGGAGAATTCGGAGACCTCCTGCTGGCGGGACTCGACCTTCTTACCGGAGGTCATCAGCTGCAGGTAGTCGACGACGATCAGCCGGATGTCGTGTTTCTGCTTGAGGCGCCGCGCCTTTGCGCGGATCTCCATCATCGTCAGGTTGGGGGAGTCGTCGATGTACAGCGGCGCTTCGCTGATCTCGCTCATCCGCCGGGCGAGCCGGGTCCAGTCGTCGTCGGTCATGCGGCCCGAACGCATGTCGCCGAGCTTGATCTTCGCCTCGGCCGAGAGCAGCCGCATGACGATTTCGGTCTTGCCCATCTCGAGGGAGAACATGACGGAGGCCATGCCGTGCTTGACGGAGCAGGACCGCAGGAAGTCCATGCCGAGCGTGGAGTTGTGGGTGGGGATCATGGACCGTCCGGCGAGGTACAGGTGCTCGCCGTCGACCTCGACGCACCGCACCGGCACGGACTCGACGGGGCGGACGGCGACGATGCGGCGTTCCCGCGGCACCCCCGTGCGGGTCTCCTTGTGCGCCTTGGCCTTGCTGGGGAGGACGAAGACGTCGTCGTCGGTGGCGAAGCGCACCGTGGAGCCGGTGGTGGTGCAGGTGTAGCCGAGGCCGGCCAGGAGCTCGGCGACGTCGTCGCGCAGTCGGGCGCAGTCGGATTCGAAGCGGACGGTGCCGTCGTCGCCGACGTGGCCGCCGGCGTCGAGCAGACCGGCGAGCAGCTCGCGCCGCTGCCGTTCCGACGCCCGCTGGTAGGCGCCGGGGATGCGGGCGCCGAGCGTCATGAGTTCCTCGGCGAACCCGCCCTCGCCCTGCACCCGCATGTGCACGTGGGGATCGGCGGAGGGGCCGCCGAGCCAGGCGCCGAGGGTGAACGGGGCGACGGGCAGATCGGCGACGGGCAGCTGCAGCGCGGCGACATTGCCGACGACGTGACCGTCCGCGAGGGACGCGGCGATCTCCCCGGTGGTGCGCACGCGCGACGGGCCGCCGTCGGAGGTGACCCACTGGTGCTGTTCGTCGGCGACGAGGACGGTGCCGTCGGAGAATTCCACCTCGAAGCACGGCCGGCCGTGCAGCACCTCGGTGGCGGCCAGCACCCGGGTGGGGCGGCCGTGGGCGTCGAGGAGTTCGTCGCCGGCGGCGACCTCGCCCATGGTCGTCCAACCGCCGGGGGTGGGCAGGGGAGTGTCGAGGGCCAGCGCCTTGCCGACGCCCGGACGGGCGGCGACGATGATCATCTGCCCGGGATGGAGGCCGTTGGTGACCTCGTCGAGCTCGGCGAATCCGGTGGGCACACCGAGGGAGATGCCGCCGCGGCTGGCGATCGAGTCGATCTCGTCCATGGTGGGCTGCAACAGCTCTTCGAGCGGGACGAAGTCCTCGGACGTGCGGCGCTCGGAGACCTCGAAGATCTCGGCCTGGGCCCGGTCGACGACCTCGGCGACGTCCTGGCCCTCGGAGCCGGCGTAACCGTACTGGACGATGCGCGTTCCGGCCTCGACGAGGCGGCGGAGGATGGCCTTCTCGGCGACGATCTCGGCGTAGTAGCTCGCGTTCGCAGCGGTGGGCACGGTCTGGGTCAGGGTCACCAGGTAGGCGGCGCCCCCGATGCGGCGGAGTTCTCCGCGCCGGTCGAGTTCCGCGGACACCGTGACGGGGTCGGCGGGCTCACCGCGGCTGTAGAGGTCGAGGACGGCGTCGTAGACGGCCTGATGGGCGGGACGGTAGAAATCGCCGGGCCGCAGCACTTCGAGCACGTCGGCGATGGCGTCCTTGCTGAGCAGCATGCCACCGAGCACGGACTGCTCCGCAACCATGTCCTGCGGGGGCTGGCGGCCGAAGTCGCCGGCCGGCTCCTCGGGCGGTCCCGGGTAGTCGGAATGGCCCCGATCGTCTACTACAGCCACGCGACGCCGTCCTTCCCCTTCTCGGCACCTCCGCCGCGGACAGACCCCGTCCACCGGCGCTCGACACCACTTCTACCCGGCCCCACCGACACGTCGTCCGGGACGCGCGCGCTCGACGTTAGGCACTCGGAGGGCGGCGTCCAAATCCGCCTGTGCACACAACTGTGGATGAATTGTGGAAAGGGGAGGACGGCCTTGTGCACCCCTTGGGGACAACCTGGGGACAACGCATCTCACACTTCGCATCGCTGCTGTTCAGACCGGGAAAAACGACTTTCACAGGTGTGGAGAACAATCGATTCGGCGTGTCGCCACGGATGTGTTTCCGGGCGTGTTCCGTCCTCCCGGCCCCGGAATGCCGTGCCGCGGATCACAAACCTACCGGTACCCCTGTGGGGTTATCCACAGCCCCTGTGGAAAGACGACGAAGAGCCCTGCACACAGTGTGTGCAGGGCTCTTCGGGAGCCGGAATCAGGCGGCCACGACGTTCAGATCGAACTTCGCGGTCACGTCCGGGTGCAGCTTCACGACGACCGTGTGCTTGCCGGTCGACTTGATGTGCGCCTTGGGCAGCTCGATGATGCGCTTGTCGACGACCGGGCCACCGGCGGCCTTGATGGCGCCGGCGACGTCGGCCGCGGTGACCGAGCCGAACAGCTTGCCCGAGTCCCCGGCGGTCTTCACGGCCAGGGAGACGTTCTCGAGGCCCTCGATGGCGGCCTTGAGCTCCTTGGCATGATCGAGGCCGCGCACCGCACGAGCCTCCTGGGCGCGGCGGATGCCCTCGACCTGCTTCTGGGCACCACGGGTGGCGACGATCGCCAGGCCGCGGGGCAGCAGGTAGTTGCGGCCGTAGCCGTCCTTGACCTCGACGGTGTCGCCAGGCGCACCGAGGTTGTCCACGTCAGCGGTGAGAATGAGCTTCATCGTGTGTCCCTCCCTTTCCTTAGCGAGCCGTCGAGACGTAAGGAAGCAGGGCCACCTCACGCGAGTTCTTCACAGCGATGGCAACGTCGCGCTGGTGCTGCACGCAGTTGCCCGTGACACGGCGAGCGCGGATCTTGCCGCGATCGCTGACGTACTTACGCAGCAGCGTCGTGTCCTTGTAGTCGATCTGCACGTTCTTTTCCTTGCAGAAGGTGCAGACCTTCTTCTTCAAAACCTTTTCGCGCGCGGGCGCCTTAGGCATGGTCTTTCTCCGTACTTTCCGAATGTTCCGATCGAAGGTCGGATCAGAACGGGGGTTCGTCGTCCCCGCCGAAGGAGCCCGCCGCCGCCGGCGCGCTGCCCCACGGGTCGTCCCCGCCGGTGCTCGCGCTGGCACGAGCCCCACCCGATCCTCCGGAGGAACCACCGAAGCCGCCCCCGCCACCGCCACGGCTGGCCTTGTTGACCTTGGCCGTCGCGTAGCGGAGCGAGGGGCCGATCTCGTCGACCTCGAGCTCCACGACAGTGCGCTTCTCGCCTTCACGCGTCTCGTAGCTGCGCTGCTTGAGGCGGCCCTGCACGATCACGCGCGAGCCACGGGTCAAGCTCTCGGCCACGTTCTCCGCCGCCTCGCGCCAGATGTTGCAGCGCAGGAACAGCGCCTCGCCGTCTTTCCACTCGTTGGACTGACGGTCGAAGATGCGGGGCGTCGACGCGACGGTGAAGTTCGCGACCGCAGCTCCCGCCGGGGTGAAACGCAGCTCGGGATCAGCCGTCAGATTGCCGATGACGGTGATGACGGTGTCGCCTGCCATGTGGTTCCTCCTGCTGTGTGTGGAGTCCTGATGCGCCCGAGCCTACGGCCGGACGCCGACAGACTCACTTGCCGTGGCGCAGAACCTTGGTGCGGAGCACCGACTCGTTCAGGCCGAGCTGGCGATCCAGCTCCGCAACCGTGGCGGGCGTAGCGCTGATGTCGATCACCGCGTAGATGCCTTCGCTGTGCTTGGCGATCTCGTACGCGAGACGACGCTTACCCCACACGTCGACCTTGTCGATCTTGCCGCCGTCCTGGCGAACGACGTTGAGGAACGTATCCAGCGACGGGGCGACAGTGCGCTCGTCCAGGCTGGGGTCGAGAATGACCATCAGTTCGTAATGACGCATAAGACCTCATCACCTCCTATGGACTATGGGCGGTCACGGACGGTCCGTGACAGGAGGGTCGTTGCGTCAGCAACCCATGCAGGCTACACGATGCGCCCTTGACCAGCGAAATTCGCCTAGGGTGAAGAACATGCGCACGAGTTCCCGGACGCCCGCGCTCGTCGCCGTCGTGACGTGCGCGCTCGCCATTTGGCTCGGCTACCTGAACAAGGCCCGCTGCGCCGCACCACCGTTCGACCCGCAGGGGCGCAGCGTGCGTTTCGACGCGGTCAAGGACGCCACGGTCTGCTACTCCGACATCCAGCAGTTGTGGATCGGTCGCGGCATCAACCTGCACCTGTTCCCGTTCCTCGACGGCGGCATCACCCGCGACGGCGTGCTCACCGGCGGCACCGTCGAGTACCCGGTGCTCAGCGGCATCCTCATGTGGGTGGGGGCCCTGCGCGCCGACACCGACGCCGAGTTCCTCCTGCACTCCGCGCTGCTGCTGGCACCGTTCGGCCTGCTCGTCGCCTGGTACCTCGGCCGGCTGGCCGGGTGGGCCGCGCTGCTCTGGTCGGCCACGCCGCCCCTCGTGATGTACGCGTTCCTGAACTGGGACCTGCCCGTCGTCGCGACCACCGTCGGGGCCGTCGCCGTGCTCGGGGTGCGCCGCTGGCCGCTGCGCACCCGCGCGGTGATCGCCGCCGTCCTGCTCGCCGTCGGGTTCTGTCTCAAGGTGTATCCCGGCATCTTCGTGCTGCCGCTGATCGCATACGTCCTCACCGGCGGGGGCGAGCCCGGGCCGCGGCGGGACGTGCGGGGCGCGGTGGCGGTGGGCGCCGCGGCGGCGGCGACGGTGATCGCCGTGAACCTGCCGTTCGCGCTGCTCGGGTATCCGGGGTGGCGCGCATCGTTCGAGTTCCAGGGCAACCGCGCGGCCGACGCCACGAGCAATTCGATCTGGTACTGGGGGCTGCGGCCCCTCGTCGGGGGCTATCAGGACACCGAGGTCACGGCCGAGTACAACGACCTCGTCTCCGTCGTCTCGCCGTTGCTGATCTGCGCCGCCTTCGCGCTGGCGCTGTGGCTGGGGTGGCGGCGGTACCGTCGCGACGGCTGCTATCCCTGGGTGGCGGTCGGCGCCGCGATGCTGTGCGGATTCCTGCTGCTGCACAAGGTGCATTCGCCGCAGTACACCCTGTGGTTGCTGCCGTTCCTGGTGCTGCTGCGGGTGCGGTGGCCGCTGATCGTCTCGTACCTCACCGTGGACCTCGCGATCGGCATCGGCGTGTTCCTGTGGTTCGACGCGACCATGACCCGGACCGACACCACGATCCCGCTGCTGCTCACCCTCGTCGGGGTGTGGGGCCGGGCCGTGCTGCTCGTCGTACTGTTCTTCGTGTTCGCCGGCGCGCCGCTGCGCCGGCCCGACCCGACCCCACCCGACGAGGAGCGGCCCCGGATGCCGGCGATGAGCGGAAAACCCGGATGAGCACGGCCTGGTACGAGCAGCCGGTGCTCGGCGGCACGCGGATTCGCCTCGAACCGCTGGCCGCGGGACACGCGCCCGGCCTGCTCGCGGCCGTCGACGATGCCGACGCGATCTTCCGGTGGACGTCCGCCGACCTCCGGACACGCGACGACACCGACGCGTTCGTCCGTACCGCGCTCGACGATCCGGACCGCCTGCCGTACGCGGTCGTCGACAAGTCCGTCGGCGCCGTCGTCGGCACCACGTCGTACTACCTGATCGATCCCCGGCACCGGACGCTGGCGGTCGGGCACACGTGGCTCTCGCGCGCGGTGCACGGTGGCGCCGCCAATCCCGAGTCGAAACTGCTGTTGCTGCGCCGCGCCTTCGACGATCTCGGCGCGGTCCGCGTGGAGTGGCACACCGACGAACACAACGCGCAGTCGCGCGCGGCGATCACCCGGCTCGGCGCCGGGTTCGAGGGCTTGCTGCGCAAGCATCGGCGACGCCGCGACGGCAGCTGGCGCACCACGGCGCTGTTCGCGATGACCGACGACGACTGGCCGGCCGCCCGGGTGGGTCTCGAGGCGCGGGTGGCCGACCGTCTCGCCAGGTGACCGCGGCTGGTCTACCCTTCCGCGCGGGGGGACCCCGGAACAGGCTGGGATCCCGATGGGGTGATCGAGGACGACGATGAGCGACTATCCGCAGTACCCGCCGAACAATCCGGGCGGTTATCCCCCGCCGGGCGGATACGGGTACTACCCCGGCCCGCAGTTCGGGCCGCCGCCCGAGAACAACCTGGTGTGGGGCATTCTCACGACGATCCTGTGCTGCCTGCCGCTCGGTGTCGTCTCGATCATCAAGGCGAGCCAGGTCAACTCCCTGTGGGCGCAGGGCCAGTTCGATGCCGCACGCCGGGCGGCCGACGACGCGAAGAAGTGGGCGATCTGGTCGGTGGTGGCGAGCGTGGCGGTGTGGGTGGTGATCGTCGTCTTCTACATCGTCGTCCTCGCCGCGGCGGTCTCGTCGTCGAGCTACTGAGGCATCCGGTCGTGCAGACGCTCGCCGCCCGGCTCGCCGCACCCGTCGGGGTGGCGGCCGTGTCGGCGTGTGTGTGCGCGGCCGTCGCGTGGGCCGACCCGACGACGCCGGGCGGCCCGATCCCGCCGTGCCCGACCCGCGTCCTGTTCGGCATCTGGTGTCCCGGGTGCGGATCGTCGCGGATGCTGTATTCGCTGCTGCATCTCGATGTTCCGGACGCCCTGCGGTACAACGCGCTCGGGGTGCTCGCCGTGCTTCTCCTGGGGTGGTCGTTCGCCGTGTGGACGGCCGGCCGGGTCCGTGACCACCGGATCGCCCAGTGGTACCAGTGGCGGTGGGCGCCGCAGCTCGTGCTGTGGGTCGTGCTGGGCTGGTTCGTCGTCCGCAACCTCCCCGTCGCGCCCTTCAACGCGCTCCGCGTGTAGACGGCGCTCGTCGCGGACGAGCACTCGCGCGCGAAAATGCTTCCCGCGCAAGTTTTTACGCGCGCAGGCAGCACCCGTCGCGCGCGGCTCGGGCCGGGGCTACGGGACGGTGCTCGTCGCGGGTGTCTGCCGATCGGCCGATTCGGGAGGTGATGTCCGCCGGATGCCGGGACGGAGACGGCCCGGGAGCCGGCGCGGGGGAGCGTCGGAGGCATGGTCGAGCACGCCACCCACGGGGTCGTCGACGAAGCCGTAGCGCACGAGATCTTCGGCCGGCCGGAGAATCTGCCGGACGACGAGCGCGCACAGCGCCACGACCGCGAGGTCGCGCAGCAGGACGGTGGTCGTGAACCACTGCTCGGGCAGGCCCTTGTTCTCGGCGCCGAGATAAAAGTACATGCGCGGCACCCAGACGAGGGCGTCGATCGTCATCCACGCCAGCAGGATCCGCCGGTGCGGCAGAGCCAGCACGGCGAGCGGCACCAGCCACAGCGAGTACTGGGGGCTCCACACCTTGTTGGTGAGCAGGAACGCGGCAACCACGAGGAAGCACAGCTGGGCGAGGCGGGGGCGGCGCGGAGCCGTCCACGCAAGCCACGCGATGCCCGCGCAGGCCACGGCGAACAGCAGCAGCGACACCGAGTTCAGCGTGGAGGTGTCCCAGCCGGACCAGCCGGTCAGCGACCGCACGACGTTGTAGATCGAATCGGGGTCCGCGCCGCGGTCGGTGTTGAGCCGGAAGAACTCGGCCCAGCCGCGCGGGTAGAGGACCATGATCGGCAGGTTCACCACGAGCCACGCGACGGCCGCGGCACCGGCCGCCTGCCCGAGCGCCCGCAGCTTCCCGGTGCGCAGGCACAGCAGCAACAGCGGGCCGAACAGCAGCAGCGGATACAGCTTGGTGGCGGCACCGAGTCCGAGCAGCACCCCGGCGAGCACCGGTCGCCGTCGCGCCCAGGCCAGCAACCCGCCGGCCGCGAACGCGGTGGCGAGCGCATCGAAGTTGGTGAAGGCGTGCACGACGACCAGCGGCGAGGCGGCGACGAGCGCCGCGTCCCAGATGCGGCGGCCGGCGGAGAGGGCGGTGGCCCACACGGTGGCCAGCCAGGCCATGGCGAGACCGACGGCGACGATGTCGAAGTAGATCGCCACCTGCAGGCCGCCCGGAAGCCACGACGTGGCGTCCCAGGCCTTCGCGGCCCGCATCGAGACGTACTGGTAGAGGCCGGCGAGGATCGGATACTCCATGTACCGGACCTGGGTCTGCCCGTCCGGGCCGGGCTCCTCCCACGACGTCTTGTACGGGAAGGCGCCGGTACTCAGGCGTTCGGCGCCATAGAGCGGCACGACGTCGGAGTAGCACATGGCGACGTACTGCCGGTTGTCGCTCCAGTCCAGTCCGAGCGCGCCGCCCTCGCCGACCGGTCCCTGTTGGATGCAGGCGGCCTTGGTGAACCAGCCGAGGGCGAGGAACACCACCGCGAGGAGCAGCATCGCGCGCAGCGGCGTGAAGAAGCGAGTGCGTCCGAGCAGGGCGTACCGCCCGACGGGTCCGCCGATGACGGTGGACAGGCGCGACACCGTCGGGTCGGTCCATCCGGGTGCGTCGCGCCAGTCCGCGGATCGGCGGTCTGCGACGAGCGGACCCGGCGACGCGAGCTCTCTCTTCTCGGTCACCCCGCGAGGCTACCCGCCGGGTGTGGCGCCGACGGGGTCCTCCTGGAACCGGCTGTTGCCGGACTGCTGGTCTTCACCGGTGCCGGTCGAGTCGTCCTGTGTCCCGAAGCCCGGCGTGTCCGCCTCCGTGGTGGGAGTCGGCGTGGGCACCCGCTGCGTGGTGGTCTGCGGCGCCACCCCCGGCATGGGGATGGTCACGCCCGGGAGGATCTCGACGTTGCGGGTCGTGATCTCCGGCGGCGTGGGCAGCTCCGGCGTCGTCCGCTCGGTCGTCGTGGGGGTCGGCGTCGTGGTCTTCGGCGGCGCCGGCGCGGAGTACGCCGGCACGCCGGCCTGTCCGGCGATCGGTTCGGGCGTCGGGAACTTCTCGACGTCGGTGCCGTCGAGGGCGCCGTCCATCGTGTCCTTCCAGATGTCCGACGGCAGGCCGGAGCCGTAGATCATGCCGCCCCAGCTGTTCTCCAGGGGCAGGCCCTGTTCGGTGCCGACCCACACGGCCGTGGACAGCGACGGCGTGTAGCCGACCATCCAGGCGTCCTTGTTCGAGCCGGTGTCCCCGAGCTGGGCGGTGCCGGTCTTGGAGGCGGACGGCCGGCCGCCGGCGAGGGCGTGCCCGTTGGAGTACGCGGCGATCGGCATCATCGCGGCGGTGGTGTTGTCGGCGACGGCCTCGTCGACCCGCTGTTCCCCGGCCGGGGTGCCGCGGTCGAGCAGCACCGTGCCGTCGGCGGTGACGACCTTCTGCACGAAGTAGGGCTCGTGGTAGGTGCCGGACGCGGCGAGCGTCGCATACGCCGACGCCATGTCGATCACGCGGGACTGGTACTGCCCGAGCACGATGCCGTAGTTGGGGCCGACGCCGCCCGGCTCGGTGAGGGTCTCGCCGACCCCGGGGATCTCCTCGGGGATGCCGAGCTGGTGCGCCATGTCGGCGATGGCCTGCGGGCCGTTGTCCATCTCGAGCATCATCCGGTAGAAGCTGGTGTTGAGCGACCGCTTCAGCGCCTCGGCGATGGTGCAGGTACCGCAGTTCTCGCCTTCGACGTTGCCGATCGAGATGCCGTTGACGGTGAGCGGGCCGCTGTCGTACATGGCGGACAACGGGTTGCCCTGGTCGAGGTTGGCGGCCAGGCCGAACACCTTGAACGACGATCCGGTCTGCAGGCCGGACTGGGCGAAATCGAACCCGGCGCCGTCGTCGCCGCCGTAGTAGGCGCGGACGGCGCCGCTGCGCGGATCGACGGACACGACGGCGGTGCGCAGCTCCTCCGGCTCGCCCTCCATGTTGGTGCGGACGGCGTCGAGCGCGGCCTCCTGCGCCTGTGGGTCGATCGTGGTGGTGATCTGGAGTCCCTCGGTGTTGAGCAGGGTCTCGTCGATGCCTTCCTCGGAGAGCTCCCGGAGCACCTGGTTGCGCAGCAGGCCCTCCGGCCCGTTGCTCTGGCCGCCGTTGTCGACCTCGGCCAGCGGCACGTACCGCGGGTACTGCATCGACGCCCGGTCGGCCGCGTTCAGGGTGCCGGCGGACACCATCCCGTCGAGGACGTAGTTCCAGCGCGCCTGGGCGCCCTCCGGGTTGGTCTCCGGGTCCAGCAGCGACGGCAGCTGGATGGAGGAGGCGAGCACCGCGCCCTCCTCGACGCTGAGCTCGCCGACCGGCTTGCCGAAGTACGCCGTGGAGGCGGCGGCGATGCCGTACGCACCGCGCCCGAAGTAGATGGTGTTCAGGTAGGCGGCGAGGATGTCGTCCTTGGACCACTGGTTGGCCATCTTGGACGCGAGGACGAGTTCCTTCATCTTGCGGGTGAGGGTGCGCTCGGAGCCGACCAGCGCCGTCTTCACGTACTGCTGGGTGATGGTCGAACCACCGCCGGCGCTCTCCCGGCCGAGGATGTTGTCGCGGGCCGCGCGGGCGAAGCCGCTGACCGAGAATCCCGGGTTGCTGTAGAAGTCGCGGTCCTCGGCGGCGAGCACGGCGTTGCGGACGTGCTCGGGAATCTCGTCGAGCCGCACCTCGGTGCGGTTGCCTTCGGGCGGCACCACCTTGGTGATGACGGTCGAGCCGTCGGCCGCGTAGACGGTGGCCACCTGGTTGGTCTTCAGGTCACCGGGTCGCGGGACCTCCTGGACGACGTAGGCCAGCATGAACGCGAGGATGGGCAGTACCAGAGCCAGCGCCACGGCCGCGTAGCCGACGCGCCGCACGGTGCGCCAGCGCGTCGACTTGGGCTCGCCACCACCGCGGGGCGGCTCGTCGCCACCGCCGCGCGCGGTGGGCGGAGGCGTGGGGGGGACGCCCGCCGGGCCCGGGCGGGCCGCCGGCCGGCCGGTTGGGCGGCTGCTGACGGTTCTGGTTCGGCATCGGGGGCCGGTTCTGGGGCGGCAGTTGCCGGGTGCGGTCCTGCGGCGGCTGCTGCGGTCGCGGCGCTTGTGGGTTCCCCGCGGCGAACTGCTGCGGCGGGTACGGCTGCGGCCCGCCCTGCTGGGGGCGCGGCTGCGGCGGATAGGGGCGTCCCGGCGGCGGCATCCGCCGATCCATGGGCGGCCCACCCCCGGGTGCGCGTCCGGGCGGGGGTCCCCCCACGGGTCCCGGTCGCCGCGGCGGCGGGGGACCTGCCGGTCCGTTCCCGTGCGGCGGCCTCGGCCGTTCGCCCTGCGGATCGTTGTGGGGGGAACTCACGTACTCATCTCCAACCGGTAGCGCGGACGCGGTGGCACGCGTCCTCGTTTCACGTCTGCAGACTTCGGTCTCGTCGGGCAGCGCGCGTTCGGGCAGTGCAGTGTTCTTCGGGCAGTGCAGTGTCACAGGGGGACGGGGTCACCGGGGACGGGGTCACCAGAGACGGGGCGGTTCAGCAGGGGTCGCGCACGGCTCACTCGCTCGCGGTGCGGCGGCTCTGGCCGGTCGACCTGCGGCGGGGCCGCTTGGGCGCGGGTTCCGCCCCCAGGACATAGGACTGGACAAGGTGGTTCCAGCTGCACGTGCGGCACACCTCGACCACGTGGACGGAGAACTCCTCCTGGCTGGCGGCCAGGCGGACCAGTTCCTCCGCGGTGCGGGCCGACCCGGACACCGGGCCGAGCTTGTCGCCGAACACCCACGACACGAGTGTCAGCTGCTCCTTGCGGCAGATCGGGCAGACCACGTCACTGCCCCGACCGTGGAACTTGGCGGCGCGGAGCAGGTAGGGGCTGGCGTCGCACACCTCTGCGACGCCGGTCCGCCCCGAGTAGACCTGGGCGAGCAGCGACCTGCGCTGCAGCGCGTAGTCCACCACCTGCCGCTGTATCCGCACGGGTCCAGAGTACGTGCGGACGGCACGTGGGTGGGCGGGGTGTGGGGCGCGCGACTGCGCGACGCGCCCATATCGGGCGTTCTAGGCTGCCCGGGTGGTGAGCCGACACACGCCGCGAACGCGGGCACGCGACATCGACCGGGCACTGGTCTGTGGCCGTCTCGACACCGCCTACACCGACGGCCAGCTCGATTTCGGGGAGCACCGGGATCGGACGGCCCGGGCGATGTCCGCAAAGACGCTGGGCGAGCTCGCGGACCTGGTCCGCGACCTGCAGCCACCGGAGGATTCCGGGGACCTCGCAGCGCCGCCGCCGGGCCGCCGGCCCGGTCTGCGCCGGCCCGGTCTGCGCCGGGCCGCCGCCGTGACGGTCGCGGTGGCGGCTGCGGCGGCCGGCGCGGCGGTGATGCTATCGGATGGGGACGGCCCGGCGCCGGGACCCGCGGCGGTGCGGGAACAGCCCGCCGCGCCGGTGGCGGTCCCCGACGACGGTGTCGATCCGATCGTGGTGACCCCGGTCCGGCCGCTCGAGCCCGGCGGGTTCGAGGCGGTTCTTGCGGCGGTGCGGGGCCGCTTCGGCGACACGGTCGTGTACCGGCTGGTCCTCCGTCCGGAGCGGGCCCACATCGAACGGGCGCTGCCGGACGAGCCGGGCCGGATCGCGACCTACACCTACGCGGGTGGGGCACTGCGGGCCCAACCGGTGACGGTGCAGCGCTTCCCCGGCTACCAGGACTTCGACCTCGGCGCGGTCGACGCGGGGGCCGTGACCGCCCGGATCGCGGAGGCGCCCGCGCTGGTCGGCCTGCCCGGCGGCACGGTCTCGCACGTGTCGTTCGCCCACGACGGCACCCCGGCGGTGACCATCTACGTCGAGTCCGGCGACGGCACGCGGTACGTGAAGATTCTGTTCGACGGCGGCGTGCTGGGCGTGTTCTGAGCTGCGTCGTTACGATCTCCCGCATGATCGGCCGCCATTCGCCTTCCACCAGGGCACGCGACGCCGATCGGGCTGCGGTCCGGGCGCGGCTCGACGCGGCGTATGCGGACGGTCAGCTCTCGGGCGCCGAGCACGAGGTCCGGGATGCGCGCGCCGGTGCGGCGGACACGCTCGGCGAGCTCGACGAACTGGTCGCCGACCTGCAGGCGAGCCCGGGCGCCGCCGCGGCGGCACGGGTCCGCGCCTGGGGTCCCTGGGTGTTCGCCGGGACCGTGGTGACGGCGGCGGTGGTGGCGGGGGTGGCGACGTTCCGCTGGGTGCGCGCCGACCCGCCACCCGCCGGGGCGCAGCAGGCGCTGTACCTCGACCCGGCGGCGCTGCGACCGGTCGTGGTGCCGACGCCGAGCCTGGTGACCCGGGCGGGCCTCGAGCAGTACCGGGCCGACCACCTGGCGGCGTTCGGGAACACGCTCGTCGACAAGGTGGACTTCTTCGAGCAGCACGCGAGCATCACCCGCTCCGTCCCCGACGTCCCGGACCGCATGGTGTCGTACACCTACCGCGGCGGTTTCGACCCGGACCATGCGCCCCGGACCCGTGCCGTGGACACCCCGGTGGTCGACCTGGCGACGCTGGACGTCGACGAGATCGCCCGCTACGTCGCGGGGGCGCCGCAGAGCGTCGGCGTGCCGGACGGCACGGTCGGCCACATCTCGGTCGGCTTCTCGTACGACCAGCCGTCGGTGCGCATCTTCGTGCGCAACACGGCGGGCGAGACCGGATTCCTCGAGGTGACGCCGCAGGGCGAACTGATCGAGCTGCATCGGTTCGAGAACCGGGGGACCCGGTGAGGGCCCGGCGTGTGGTGATCGCGGCGACGACCGTCGCGGTGGGGGCCGTGACGGGCGCGCTGGCGGGAGTCGTCGGGAACGCGGCGGACGGGCCGGAGCCGCTGCCGGACCTGACGTCGCCGCAGGGGCTGGCTCGGTTCGTCGAGGACTATCGGGCCGAGTTCGGCGACACGCTGGTCGACGACCTGACCCTGTTCCCGGAGCATGCGTCGTTCGACCGGGCGGTGGCCGGCGATCCGCACCGGTATCTCTCGTACACCTTCGACGGCGAGTTCGACTCGTGGAGCAGTCCGAGTACCCGGCCGTCGGATGCGGTGGCCTTCGATCTGGCGGGCCTGGACCTGGTCGCGGTGTCGGAGATGATCCTCGGCGCTCCCGCGACGCTGCGGGTGCCCGACGGCCGGGTGGAGCAGGTCGGCGTCGACGTCGACGACGAGGGCCGGGCCACGGTCGTGGTCCACGCGCGGCGTCCCGGCACCGATCAGGGCGGGCATCTCGTCTTCGCGTTCGACGGCACGCCGATCGCGGTGTTCCCGTACGAACCCTGACCGATTTACCGATACCCGTTGTTACATGCACTCCGCTCCAGTATCGTCCTATATATCGGTGCGATATAATCGACAATCGCATCACTCGGATAAGTTCATCGACACGGTGGAGGAGGCCCTTTGCTCGAGCTGGCAATCCTCGGGCTGCTCCTCGAGTCGCCCATGCACGGCTACGAGCTCCGCAAACGACTGACCGGACTGCTCGGCGCGTTCCGCGCCTTTTCCTACGGTTCCCTCTACCCGACGCTGCGACGTATGCAGGCCGACGGACTCATCGAGGAGGACTCGGGAGCACCCGGCACCGTCATGCGACGAGCCCGTCGCGTGTACCAGCTCACCCCGGAGGGCCGTAAGCGCTTCTCCGAGCTGGTGGCCGACACCGGGCCGCAGAACTACACCGACGACGGTTTCGGCGTGCACCTCGCCTTCTTCAGCCGCACCCCCGCCGAGGCGCGGATGCGGATCCTCGAGGGCAGGCGCCGCCAGGTCGAGGAGCGCAGAGAAGGGCTCCGCGACGCAATCGGGCGGGCGAGCGGCACCTTGGACCGCTACACCCGTCAGCTTCATCAGCTCGGGCTCGAGTCGAGCGAGCGCGAGGTCCGCTGGCTCAACGAATTGATCGCCGCCGAGCAGTCGACAGCACAACGCAACACAGAAGGAGAACCCGACCATGGGTGAGAACAGCACCTCGGTGCGCGTGGCCATTGTAGGCGTGGGGAACTGTGCCTCGTCCCTGGTCCAGGGCGTCGAGTACTACAAGGACGCGGAGGCGGGCACCACCGTTCCGGGCCTGATGCATGTCGAGTTCGGCCGGTACCACGTGCGCGACGTCCAGTTCGTCGCCGCGTTCGATGTGGACGCGAAGAAGGTCGGCTTCGACCTCTCCGAGGCGATCTTCGCCAGCGAGAACAACACCATCAAGATCGCCGACGTACCGCCGAGCGGCGTCACCGTCCAGCGCGGCCACACCCTCGACGGCATCGGGAAGTACTACGCCGAGACCATCGAGCTCTCCGAGGCCGAGCCCGTGGACGTCGTGCAGGCGCTGAAGGACGCGAAGGTCGACGTGCTCGTGTCCTACCTGCCCGTCGGTTCCGAAGAGGCCGACAAGTTCTACGCCCAGTGCTGCATCGACGCCGGCGTCGCCTTCGTCAACGCGCTGCCCGTGTTCATCGCCTCCGACCCGGAGTGGGCCGCCAAGTTCACCGAGGCCGGCGTCCCGATCGTCGGCGACGACATCAAGTCGCAGGTCGGCGCCACCATCACCCACCGCGTGATGGCGAAGCTGTTCGAGGACCGCGGTGTGCAGCTCGACCGCACCATGCAGCTCAACGTCGGCGGCAACATGGACTTCAAGAACATGCTCGAGCGTGAGCGCCTCGAGTCGAAGAAGATCTCCAAGACCCAGGCCGTCACCTCCAATCTCAAGAAGGAGATGGGCGCCAACGACGTCCACATCGGCCCGTCCGACCACGTCGGCTGGCTCGACGACCGCAAGTGGGCGTACGTCCGCCTCGAGGGCCGCGCCTTCGGTGACGTGCCGCTGAACCTCGAGTACAAGCTCGAGGTGTGGGACTCGCCCAACTCGGCCGGCATCATCATCGACGCCATCCGCGCCGCGAAGATCGCCAAGGACCGCGGCATCGGCGGCCCCGTGCTGCCGGCCTCCGCCTACCTGATGAAGTCCCCGCCGGTCCAGATGGCCGACGACAAGGCTCGCGCCGAGCTCGAGGCCTTCATCATCGGCGCCGACGCCTGATCCGCGGCTTCCACCGCCTCTGTGGCCGAATGTCACATTTCTTCGATCCAACTGAAGGAATGTGACATTCGGCCACTTCGCGTCGGGAGCGGGAACTCACACCATCCGGCTGACGACGGACAGCGGCAGCACCTTCATCGCATAGGCGAGCGGCGTCCACGGCCAGCTCGGGACGTACGCCTTGTGCGGTTCCTTCTCGATCGCGGCCGCCAGCGCGCGGCACCCGGTCTCGGTGTCGACGATGAACGGCACGTTCTCGACCTTCTCGTTGATCTCCGAGCGGATGAACCCCGGGAAGATCGTGCTCACCCGGATGCCCGTGCGGGCCAGGTCCGCACGCATGCCCTCGCCGAGCGCCGCGACGGCGGCCTTCGACGCCGCGTACGTCGTGAGATTGCGCGGCATCCCGCGCACCGCACTCACCGACGAGATCAGCACCACGTGACCGGCGTTGCGGGGGCGCATGAGCTCGAGGGCGGCCTCGCTCTGCGCCAGTGCGCCCAGGAAATTGGTGTTCGCCGTCTGCGCATTGGCGCGGAAGTAGCCCGTGCCCAGCGGCTGTCCCTTGCCCAGGCCCGCGTTGACGATCACCCGGTCGAGGCCGCCGAGTTCGTCGTCGAACTCCCGGAACACCGTGAACACGTCCTCGTGCCGGTCCACGTCGAGCCGCCGCACCGCGACGGTGATGCCCGGGTGCTTCGCGAGCAGTTCGTCGCGCAACTCCTCGAGTCGCTCGATCCGTCGCGCCGCGAGGGCGAGGTTGCGTCCCCGCGCGGCGAATTCGCGGGCCATGCCGGCGCCGAGGCCGGAGCTCGCGCCGGTGATCAGGATGTTCCTCCGCGTGCTCATGCACGTCCCCCCTCGATCTCGTCGATCAGCGTGTTGCACCGCGAGTCCAGGTAGCCGACGATCACCCAGAAGTCCTTGAACGCCGGGTTGGTGGTCTGCCCGTGGTGGTAGCGGTAGTAGATCTGCTGGGCGATCACCGCGAGCCGGAAGAGCCCGAAGACCTCGTAGAAGCCCCAGTTGTCCACGGCGAGGCCGGTCTTCTGCGAGTAGTAGTCGACGATCTCGCGGCGGGTGAGCATGCCCGGCAGGTCCGACGGCTGCCGCTTGGTGGCGACCAGCATCGGATCGTCGTCCGCCTGCACCCAGTAGGCGAGGGACGAGCCGAGATCCATGAGCGGATCGCCGACGGTGGCCAGCTCCCAGTCCAGCACCGCGACGGGCTGCAGCGGGTCGTGCTCGTCGAGCACCACGTTGTCGAGCCGGAAGTCCCCGTGGATGACCGCCGATGCCACGTCGGCGGGCTGGGTCTCGTCCAGCCACTTGGTGACCCGCGCGAAGTCCGGGACGTTCTCGGTGCGCGCCTTCTCGTAGCGCGCGGTCCATCCCGCGACCTGGCGCGCGACATACCCCGAGCCGCGACTGAATTCGCTCAGACCCGTGGACGCGGGGTCGACGCCGTGCAGTTCGACGAGCAGGTCGACGATCCGCAGGCACAGCGTGCGGGTGCGCTCGGGTGTCAGGTCGAGCTCGGCCGGCGGGTTCGCCCGCAGGATCGTCCCCGGTACCCGCTCCATCACGTAGAAGTCGCTGCCGAGCACGCTGTGGTCGGTGCACAGGCCGACCATGCGCGGCACGTACCGGTAGGCGGGCGCGAGCAGCGACTGGATGCGGTACTCGCGGACCATGTCGTGACCGGAGGACGGCTTGGCTCCCACCGGCGGCCGGCGCAGCACGAGGTCCCGGTCGGGGTAGCGCAACAGATAGGTGAGATTCGAAGCGCCACCGGAGAACTGGTGGACCTCGGGGGTCCCGGCGATGCCGGCGTGCTCGCCGAGCCAGGCCGCGACGGCCGCGACGTCGAAGGCGTCCTCGTCGCGGACGGCGCGGGCGTTGTCGGGAATCGTCACTTGCGCCCCTCCGGGTTGTTGTACTTGCCGAGTTCGAAGCGGGCCACCAGGCCCTGGTGCACCTCGTCGGGGCCGTCGGCCAGGCGCAGCGCCCGCGCGGCCGTCCAGGCACCGGCGAGCGGGAAGTCGTCCGAAAGACCTGCGCCGCCATGGATCTGGATGGCGAAGTCGATCACCTGCTGCACCACGCGCGGGGTGGCGACCTTGATCTCGGAGACGGCGGAACGCGCGCCGGACAGGCCCTGGGTGTCGAGCAGCCAGGCGGTGTTCAGCACGAGCAGCCGCAGCTGATTGATCGCGATGCGGGCGTCGGCGATGCGCTCGCGGTTGCCGCCGAGGTTGACCAGGGGCTTGCCGAACGCGACGCGGTCGAGGCCCCGGCGGCAGGCGAGTTCGAGGGCGTGCTCGGCGAGCCCGATCAGGCGCATGCAGTGGTGGACGCGGCCGGGACCGAGGCGGCCCTGGGCGATCTCGAATCCGCGGCCGGGGCCGGCGATGATCGCGTCGAGCGGCAGGCGCACGTCGGTGAACGACACCTCGCCGTGGCCGCCGGGCTCGTCGTAGAAGCCCATGGCGGACAGCATCCGCTCGACCTTCACCCCGGGGGTGTCGATCGGCACCAGCACCATCGAGTGCTGCTGGTGCTTGGGTGCGTGCGGGTCGGTGAGGCCCATGAAGATGAGGATCTTGCAGTCGGGGCTGCCGATGCCCGTGCTCCACCACTTGCTTCCGTTGAGCACCACCTCGTCGCCCTCGACGACGGCGGTGGCCGCCATGTTCGTCGCGTCCGAGGACGCGACACCGGGCTCGGTCATGCAGAACGCCGAGCGGATCTCGCCGTCGAGGAGGGGACGCAGCCAGCGTTCCTTCTGTTCGGGGCTGCCGTAGTGGTAGAGCACCTCCATGTTGCCGGTGTCCGGGGCGTCGCAGTTGAAGATCGACGACCGGAACGGGGAGCGGCCCATCTCCTCCGCCAGGGGGGCGTATTCGACGTTCGACAGGCCCGCACCGAGTTCGGAATCGGGGAGGAAGAGGTTCCACAGGCCCTGGGCGCGGGCCTTGCGCTGCAGTTCGCGGAACTCGTCGGGCACCGACCACGTCGCGGCACCCGAGCTGTCGCCGCGCGCCGCGAAGGGGGCGACCCGCTCCCGGCGCAGCCTCTCCTCCACGGGCACCACCTCGGTGGCGACGAAGCTGCGCAGCCGCTCGAGATACTCGCGCGAGCGTTCCGATTGACCGAAATCCATGAGGCCTCCGTGGCTCTAACTGAGCAATGCTTAGTTAGACTAGCCGGGCGCGCAGCACACCATCAAGAGGGAGGGACCATCCGTGAGCACCGAGAAGCGGCGGCGCCTGCCTCCGGAGGAACGCAAACGCCAGCTCGTCGCCATCGGCCTGCAGGAACTGGCCGCCCGGCCCATCCATGCGTTGTCCGTCGACCGGGTCGCCGAGATCGCCGGGATCTCCCGGGGTCTGCTGTTCCGCTACTTCCCCACCAAACAGGACTTCTACGTCGCCGTCGTGGCCGCGGCCGCGCGGCGCCTGCTGCGGGCCGCGGTCCCCGATCCCGACGACACCGATCCGTTGCGCGCCGTCGTGTATGCCTTCGTCTCGTTCATCGACCGGCACGGGCAGAACTATCAGGCGCTGTTCCACGGCGGATTCGGCGCCGACCCACAGATCCGGGAGATCCGCGAGGCCATGCGGGGCACCATGGTCGAACGGACCCTGACCGCGCTCGGCACCGAGGGCGACGCATGGACGATCATGCGGTTGCGGGGCTGGTGGGCGATGGTCGAGTCGCTCTCGATCGACCGGACCGCCGAGCCGTCCGTGTCGGTCGACGACGTCGTCGACCATGCCGTCCGGCTCATCCGCGAGGACCGGGTCTGACCGCCACCAGGCAGCCGGTCGACGGCCGGATCTCGTGGAAGGCCGGCTCGTCGAATCCGGCCCTCCGCAGTGCGCCGGCGTAGTTGCGGACGTCGACGGCGGCGATCGGGTCGACCGCCCGGGCGACGTCCGAGGCGCCGGCCTCGTCGTGACGGTGGCGCATCGCACGGGTCAGGACCCGCACCGTGATCGGGCGGATCCGGTCGGTGGGGTACATGTCGGCGAGCAGCAACCGGCCGCCCGGACGGAGCACCCGGAAGAACTGGGCCAGCGCGTCGTCGCGCCGGTCTTCGGGGATGTGGTGCATCGAGAACGTCGCGGTCACCGCGTCGAACGACTCGTCGGGGTCGTCGAGCTCCTGCGCCGTACCGACGCGGAACTCGCAGTGGGGCAGCCTTCGCGCCCGTGCGGTCGCGTGGTCGATCATCTGCCGCGACGGGTCCACCCCCACCACGTGCCCCGTGGGACCGACCCGCTCGGCCAGAACGCGGGCGAATGCCCCCGGTCCGCAACCGATGTCGAGAACGGCCTGCCCGTGCTGGAGGCCGAGCAGGTCCGCCGCCGCGGCGTCGACCCGCGATCGCCGACCGGCGAAGAAGATCGTGTTGAAGGCGGCATAACCACGGACCCGGGTGATCAGCACCCCCGGTCCGTCGTCGTGGACGGTGGACTGTCGCTGGAAGTCGTTGTGTCTCATGGCTCCATGGTTACGACGGTCGCCGCGCGACGCCAGGAGCGAAACCCCGGAAAGTGTCCGGTTCCGGACACTCGGGCGCACAATGTGCGGTAACGCCGACGACCGCAGGAGAACCCGTGCCGCCCACCGAGGACCGCCGGGTCCGACGGACCCGCAACGAACTGCACCGAGCCCTGATCGAGTTGCTCACCGAGAAGGGCTACGACCGCGTCTCCGTCCGCGACATCCTCGATCGCGCCGACGTCGGCCGCTCCACGTTCTACCACCACTTCCGCGACAAGGACGACCTGCTGGTGGTCAGCTGCACCGAATATGTGCAGCGGGCCGTCGAGGAACGCGCTCGGGGACGGCGGACGCCGTGGGGACCGGTGCGCACCGTGTTCGACCTGTGCGAGCAGCACCCGCGGTTGTACGAGGCGCTGGCCGGCCGGCGCAGCGACGCCGTGCTCGTGCGCGCCACCACCCACATGGTCCACGAGGTCCTCGCCGGCCACCTGCGCGAACAGTGCGAGGCGGGGGAGGCGGAGTGCGATCCGGCGGTGCGGTTCCTCGCGTGGGGGATCGTCGGCCTGTTCGGTCCTGTCGCCGCGGGCGAGCTGACGGCCGCGCAGGCGTTCGCCACGTTCGAGGCCGCGGCGCGACCGTGGCGTCTCTCGGACCCCGGGCCGGTCCGACCCGGGGGTCCGGCGGCGGTACCGCTCACCCCCACGGCGGCGCCATCACCTATCCGGGAATCTGGATCGTCACGCCCGGCAGGACCTCGATCTGCTGCGGCACCTGGATCTCCGGCGGCAGCTCCACCGGCGGCGCCGGGATCGTGATCGGCGGCAGCTCCGGCAGCTGCAGCTGGGGCAGCTGCACGGGCGCCGGGGCGTTGTTCGACGGGGCCGTCACCCCGGTGTCGACGGGCACGCCCGCCTGCCCGCCGATCGGCTCGGGCCACGGGAAGCTCTCGACCTCGGTGCCCTCGAGGGCACCGTCCATCGTGCCCTTCCAGATGTCCGACGGCAGCATCGAACCGTAGATCGACCCGCCCCAGCTGTTCGTGATCGCGGTGCCGTCCGGCGTGCCGACCCACACCGCGGTCGACAGCGACGGGGTGTACCCGACCATCCAGGCGTCCTTGTTCAGGCCGGTGTCACCGAGCTGGGTGGTCCCGGTCTTCGCCGCCGACGGCCGCCCGCCCGCGAGCGCGTGTCCGCGCGAGTACGCGGCGATCGGCTGCATCGCCTGCGTGACGTTGTCCGCGACGGCCGGGTCGAGGCGCTGCTCGCCCGGGGACGCGGGCCGGTCCAGCAGCACCTCGCCCTCCGCGTTGACGACCCGCTGCACGAAGTACGGCTGGTGGTAGGTCCCCGACGCGGCGAGCGTGGCGTACGCCGACGCCATGTCGATCACCCGCGACTGGTACTGGCCCAGCACGATGCCGCCCTCCGGCGCGCCGCCGTTGTGGCTGAGCGTGGGGCCCTCGATGCCGGGAATCTCGAGCGGGATGCCGGCCTCGTGGGCGGCGTCGGCGATCTTCTGCGGCCCGTCCTCCATGGCCAGCATCAGCCGGTAGAAGCTGGTGTTCAGCGACCGCTTCAGCGCCTCGGCGATGGTGCACACGCCGCACGACTCGCCCTCGACGTTGCCGATCTCGAGATTGCCGACGGTCAGCGGAGCGCTGCTGAACCGGGCGTTCAGGCCGATGCCGTCCTTCAGCGCCGCGACGAGGCCGAACACCTTGAACGCCGAGCCGGTCTGCACGGGTGCCTGCGCGAAGTCGAACCCGGCACCCTCCTCGCCGCCGTAGTACGCCCGGACCGCGCCGGTGCGCGGATCGATCGACACTACGGCCGTGCGCAGGTTCGCCGGTTCGCCCTCGAGGGTCTCGCGAGCCGAGTCGATCGCCGCCTGCTGCGCCCGCGGATCGATCGTCGTCGTGATCTGCAGGCCCTCGGTGCTGAGCACCTGGCCGCTGATGCCCGCCGCCTCGAGCTCGCGGATCACCTGGGTGCGCAGCAGCCCCTCCGGTCCGCCGGCTTCGTTGGCCTGCGTCGCCTGCGCGGCCGGCACCGTCGGAGGAAACTCCTGGGCGTCGCGTTCGGCGGTGTCGAGCTCGCCCATCTCGACCATGCCGTCGAGGACGTAGTTCCAGCGCGCCTCGATCGCCGGCCGGTTGAACTCGGGGTCGAGCGCCGACGGGGTCTGGATCACCCCGGCGAGCACAGCGCCCTCGGCCACCGACAGCTCCCCGACCGGCTTGCCGAAGTACGCCTGCGCGGCGGCGGCGATGCCGTAGGCGCCGCGGCCGAAGTAGATGGTGTTCAGGTACGCCTGCAGGATCTCGTCCTTGGACCACTGCCTGGCCATCTTCGTCGAGATCACCAGCTCCCGCATCTTGCGGGTGACGGTCCGGTCGGCGCCGACGAGCACGTTCTTGACGTACTGCTGGGTGATGGTGGACCCACCGCCGGCGGTTTCCTTGCCGAGCACGTTGTCGCGGGCCGCGCGGGCGAAGCCGCTGACCGAGAAGCCCGGGTTGCTGTAGAAGTTGCGGTCCTCGGCCGAGAGCACGGCGTTGCGCACGTGCTCCGGGATCTCCGCGAGGTCGACCTCGACACGGTTGCCCTCGGGTGGCACGATCCGGCTCAGCTCGGTGGTACCGTCCGCGGCGTAGACCGTCGCGACCTGATTGGTCCTCATGTCCGACGGGCGGGGCACGTCCGTCGACATGTACGCCACCGCGAACGCGAGCGCCGGCACGAGCACCAGAACGGCCACCACGGCGAGCGCGATGTTGCCGACGATGCGCCACCGCCGCGCTTTCGCAGCGGCGGTGGGTTTCCTGTGCTGGGGGTTCGACGGGGTCGTAGAACTCACACGTACCACTTTCTCGGAAAGATCCGGGTCCGACGAATGATCGCACCCTCTCGATCGCATGGTACGGAGTTCCGTCCCGATGTGACGGGTACCGCAGGCCGCGCGGACACCGCCCGGCCCGCGCGCCCCGGCGGACAAACCGCCTCCGAGCTGCGGCGATACGGCACCCCTCAGGAGCCCGCGCGCCGCCAGGCCCGGAACGTCAGCCCCCACGCCGCCACGCACCCGAGCAGCACCAGCGACGGGACCACCCCGGGCGAGGCGGACAGCAGCTCGGCGACCGCACCGACCAGCGCCAGCAGCGTGACCATGGTCAGGAACCCGAGCAGCAGCTCGAGCCGCTGCCGGCGCGACGGCCGGCGGCTCACGACTTGACGCCGCCGGCGGTCAGGCCCGCGATGATGCGACGCTGGAAGATCAGCACCATCACCACCAGCGGCACCATCACCAGGGTGCCGCCCGCCATGATCGACGCATACGGCGTCACATACGGGTCGGTCCCGGTGAACCGGGCCATCGCCACGGTCACCGGGGCGGTCTTCTCGCTCGACAGCTGCGACATGAGCAGGAACTCGTTGACGGTCGCGATGAACGCGAGGATCGCGGTGGTGAACAGCGCCGGCGCCGCGAGCGGCAGCATGATCATCCGGAACGCCTGGCCCCGGCTGGCGCCGTCCATGCGGGCGGCCTCCTCGAGCTCCCAGGGCAGCTCGGAGAAGAACGAGGTCAGCGTGTAGATCGTCAGCGGCAGCACGAACGAGATGTTCGGGATGATCAGGGCCTTGTAGCTGCCGATCCAGCCGATGTCGGTGAACAGTTGGAACAGCGGCGTCACCAGTGCGACGACGGGGAACATCGACGCGCCGAGGATGATGCCGGTGACGAAGTACTTGCCGCGGAAGTCGAACCGGGACAGCGCGTAGGCGGTGAAGACACCGACCAGCAGCGCGATCGCGGTGGTGGCCCCGGCGATGATCACGCTGTTGAGCAGCGCCCGGGAGAAGTTGACCTTGGCGGACGGGTCCAGGGCGTCCGCGAAGTTCTGCAGCGTCGGGTTCGTCGGCCACGGCGTGGTGCTGAACGTGTCCGCCGGGTCGCGCAGCGCGGTGACGATCATCCAGTAGCACGGGGCCAGGCCCCACACGACGATGAGTGCGACGCCGGCGTAGGTGCCGATGCTGCCGCGCAGGGCCTTGCCGGTGCCCGGTCGGCTCATGCCGGGGTCCCCTTCCGCTGTTCTTCCTGCGTGCGCACCGCGTTGGCGCCGAGGAACCGGACCAGGACGAACGCCACCGCGAAGATGATGAGAAACGTGATCGTCGACAGGGCCGACGCGGAGTTCGCGCCCTGGCGCATCTGGTCGACCACCAGCACCGAGATGGTGGAGGTGGCCGGGTTGGAGCCCATCATGATGGCGGGCAGGTCGTACATGCGCAGCGCGTCCATCGTGCGGAACAGGATCGCGACCATGAGCGCCGGCTTCACCAGCGGCAGCGTGATCTGGGTGAACCGCTGCCAGGCGGACGCGCCGTCGACCTTGGCGGCCTCGTACACGTCCGACGGGATCATCTGCAGCCCGGCCAGGATGAGCAGCGCCATGAACGGCGCGGTCTTCCACACGTCGGCGACGATGATCGCGAACCGCGCGGGCCACGGGTCGGCCGTCCACAGGATCTCGGTGCCGAGGATCTGGTTGGCGATGCCGTCGTTGGCGAAGATGAAGAACCACAGCTTCGCGGTGACCGCGGTGGGGATCGCCCACGGCACCAGCACCGACGCGCGCAGCAGGCCGCGACCGCGGAACGACTTCGCCATCACCAGCGCCATCGCGAACCCGATGACCGTCTCCAGCGCCACCGTCACCACGGTGAAGAAGAAGGTGTTGCCCACCGAACCCCAGAACTGCGAGCCGAGGGTGCCCGGCGGGCACGGGATCGAGCCCGTCGCGGTGCCGCAGCTCTGCGTGATCCAGCGGACGTAGTTCTCGACGCCGACGAAGCCGCCGGTGACGAACCGGCCCGTCTCGGGATCGAGCTTCTTCGCGTCGCCGTGGAACGACATCCACACCGCCCGGCCGAGCGGATACAGAATGACGACGGCCAGCACGACCAGTGTCGGCGCGACGAACGCCCACACCGGTATCCGCCGGCGCGCCTTCACTGCCGCGGCCGGCGGCTCGGGGGGCTCGGGAGCCCGGTGCCGGCCGCCTCCACGGCCACGGTCGGGACCGATCACTGCGGTCCCGACCGTGGTGGTGGGCGACTGGTCCGCGGGCTCGACCTGCGGCTTCGCCATGTACTACTCCTGCATCAGTTGCCGGCGGTCTCGATGCCGGCCTTGGTGTCCGCGAGCGCCTGATCCACCGTCTTCTCACCGCGGATCGCCGCGTAGGCGTTGTCGCGGATGGCCTTGGAGACCTGCGAGTAGTACGGGGTGACCGGACGCGGCTGCGCGTTGGCCAGGGATTCCTTCAGCGTCGCGAAGTACGGGTACTGCTCGAGGATCTGCGGGTCGTCGTAGACCTCCTCGAGGACCGGCGCGCCACCGGCCTCGGCGTAGTAGGTCTGCGACTTGCGCGTCTGCATGAACTCGAGGAAGTCGCGGGCGGTCGCCGGCGCATCGGAGAACGCGCTGATGCCGACGTTGTAGCCGCCCAGGGTGGAGGCGCCGGGGCCGTCCACGCCCGGCAGCACCGCGATGCCGTAGCGGCCGGCGACCGACGAGGACTCACCGTCGGTGAAGAAGCCCGGCCAGGTGCGCATGAACAGGGCGCGGCCCTCGCCGAAGGCGTTCTGCGACTCGCCCTCGGTGTACGTCTGCGCGGCCTCGGGGATGGTCCCGTCCTTGAACGAGTCGACGACGAACTGCAGCCCCTCGGCGGTCTTGTCGTCGATGGCCGGCGTGGTGCCGTCCTCGGCGACGAAGCTGCCACCGTAGGCGTTGACGATCTCGGAGACGTTGACCGTCAGGCCCTCGTAGTTCTTGAACTGGCCGACGTAGCAGTCGATGCCCGCCTCCTGCGCCTTCGGGCACTGCTCCTTCAGCTCCGCCCACGTGGCGGGGGCCTTGTCGACCAGGTCGGTGCGGTAGTACAGGAACGCGCCGTTGGTGTTCTTCGGCGCCGCGTACAGGGTGCCGTTGTAGGTGGCGGAGTCGACCGTGGCGGGCAGCAGGCCGCCGGTCTCGATCGCGTAGTCACCCTCGAGCGGCCGCAGCCAGCCGTTGGCCGCGAACTCGGCGGTGTTGGTGACGTCCACGGCGATGAGGTCGTACTCGTCGCTCTGGGCCTGCATGCGCTGGGTGATGTCGTCGCGCTGCTGGTCCGCTTCCTTGCCCAGCGGCTTGAAGGTGACCTGCTCGTCCGGGTGCTCCGCGTTCCAGTCGGCGATGATGCTCTCGAGCGCCGTGTTCAGCGGATCCTGACCCTCGACGATCGTGATGGGGCCGCGGCCCTCACCGCCGGCGGCGGTGCCCCCTTCGCTGCCCGAGTCCGAGCCGCCGTCGGAGGAACAGGCCGTGAGCACCAGCAGCGACGCGGCGGACGCCGCGACCGCCGCGCGGCGCATCGCCTTCGAGTTCAGAATCATGAATGACTCCCCGTTGAGATCGTGAGAAAAGCCTCGTCGGCGGCACCCGGCCACCGACATCGGCCCTTACTCTGGCATGGAGGGCACCGGACTGCAGGGATTCCGCGCGACCTTGATCGGTTCCGTGTCGTGCCCTGCCGCTAGGCTCAGCCCAGGCGACGTCCGTCGGATGTGGTGAAGACGTGCACCTGGTCCGGGTCGAACCGCAGGTGCACCCGCTCGCCCTTGTGGGGCGGATTGCGCCAGTCCCCGCGCGCGACGACCTGCTGCGGGCGGCCGGCGATCTGGGCGCGGCCGTAGATGTAGGCGTCGGAGCCGAGTTCCTCGACGACGTCGACGTCCATCCCCAGGCCGTCGGGCGCGATCTCGAAATGCTCGGGACGGATGCCGACCACCACCTCCGACTCGGTGACCCGGCCGACGACGTCGCGCGGCACCTGCACGGCGGTGTCGCCGAGCATCACCCCGCGGTCGAAGACCGGCAGCCTGAACAGGTTCATCGCCGGCGAGCCCATGAATCCGGCGACGAACACGTTGGCGGGCTTGTTGTAGAGCACGCGCGGCGACGCGCACTGCTGCAGAATCCCCTTGTCGAGCACGGCGACGCGGTCGCCCATCGTCATGGCCTCCACCTGATCGTGCGTGACGTAGACGGTGGTGGTGCCGAGGCGGCGCTGCAGCTGCGCGATCTGGGTGCGGGTCTGCACGCGCAGCTTCGCGTCGAGGTTGGACAGCGGCTCGTCCATCAGGAACACCTGCGGCTGGCGGACGATGGCGCGGCCCATGGCGACACGCTGCCGCTGCCCACCGGACAGCGCCTTGGGCTTGCGGTCGAGGTACTGCTCGAGGTCGAGCATCTTCGCGACCTCCTCGACCCGTGCGCGGATCTCCGCCTTCGGCGTCTTGGCGAGCTTGAGGGCGAAGCCCATGTTCTCGGCGACGGACATGTGCGGGTAGAGGGCGTAGTTCTGGAACACCATCGCGATGTCCCGGTCCTTGGGCTCCTGCGCCGTGACGTCGCGGCCGCCGATGAGGATGCGTCCGCTGTGCACCTGTTCGAGTCCCGCGAGCATCCGCAGGGAGGTGGACTTGCCGCAGCCGGACGGGCCGACCAGGACGAGGAACTCGCCGTCCTCGATCTCCAGGTTCAACGCGTCGACGGCAGGCGTGGTCGACCCGGGGAACAGACAGGTCGCGTGGTCGAAGGTCACTGGGGCCATGGCAGGAGAATAGGCGACCCCGTCGCCGTGGTGTCCTTTCGGATCACCACGGGTCCGAAAGGGCACCACGGCGTAGCCTGCCTGGGTGAGTTCGGAGAAGATGCTGACCCGCATCGGTGGCCTGCTCCGTCAGGCGGAATCCACCGACAACCCCCACGAGGCCGACGCGTTCCTCGCCGCCGCGCAGCGGCTGGCCACGGCGGCGTCGGTGGATCTGGCGGTGGCGCGTGCCCACACGGCGGGCCGGGAGCGCCGGGCCACCCCCGTGCAGCGCCTGATCACCATCGGCGAGGCCGGCCGGAAGGGGTTGCGGACGTACGCGCAGCTGTTCCTGGCGATCGCCGCCGCCAACGACGTCCAGTGCGACATCACCACGACGTCGACGGTGATCTACGCCTACGGCTTCGCCTCCGACATCGACGTGTGCGAGGCGCTGTACTCCTCGCTGCTGGTGCAGATGGTCCGCGCCTCCGACGCGTACCTGCGCTCGGGCACCTACAAGGAGGAGACGACGGTGCGCACGGTGGTCGAGACCCGCGGGGGACGGCGGGTGCGGGCCCGGGTGCGCCGGCCCGTCGCGGCCGTCACCGCGCGGCTGAACTTCCAGTCGGCGTTCGCGGCGCGGATCGGCCGGCGGCTCGCGGAGGCGAAGCAGGACGCGGAGCAGGAGGCGGCGGCCGCCGCACCGGGCACGGCCCTGGCACTGCGGGACAAGCAGATCGAGCTGCGAGACTTCTACCGCAGCACGTCCGAGGCGCGCGGCAGCTGGCGCGGGCCGGGGGTGGGGGTGGGGCACTCGTCCGACGCCCGTCGCGCGGGGGACCGGGCGGGACGGCAGGCGCGCCTGGGAACGACTCCGGAACTGCCGACTCCGGCCCGGCGGTTGCCGCGGTGACCCGGCTGCGCGACACCCAGAGGACCGCCGTCTACGAGGCGGAGTCCTTGGTACGCAAGATGTTCGACCGCGCCGACGAGCGCGGACTCCGGGTGGTGGAGCTGGCCGGGTCGCAGGTGACCCTGCCGGTGGAGCGGCGCTTCGCCTCCATTGATTCCGTCCAGGCGTACGTGGACTCGGTGCTGGCGCTGAACTGGGTGCGGGCGCGCTGGTCGCGGGCGTCGGTGCGGGTGCGCGTTCGGGCACGCGCCGGCCATGCCGCCGCTCACTACGAAAGCGATTGCGCCACAATCGCGCTCCCGGAGCACCGCGCGAACACCGCGTGGGCGTTCCGCGAGCTGGTGGTGCTGCACGAGCTGGCGCACCATCTGGATGCGTCCGATCCGGACGATCCGGCGGAGCCGCCGCACGGACCCGCGTTCGTCGACCGGTTCCTGACCCTGGTCGGCGAGATCATCGGGCCCGAGGCGGCGTTCGCCCTGCGCGCCTGCGGCTTCGCCGCCTGCGAGTGACGCCCGCCGACGGTGCGCGGGGAGGCTCAGCGGAGATCGGAACGATGTGACCTGTTCTTGAATCGCCCTTGGGCATTCCTTACCGCGTGGGTGAGGTGGTCGCCGAACTGCTTGACGCGCCCGGAGACCTGGCCGCGCCTGCCCACGCTCTGCAGGTTCTTGTTTCCGGTCCGCTTGCCCAGGTTGTACCGGGTCTTGCCGACCACTTCCTCGGCCTTGTGCATCACCTTGTTGGCGAGGTGAGCCATGGTGCCCTCCTTAGCATTTCTGCGGGGACGGAGCCGCGCCCCGTCGAGGGTTGTCATACCCCAGGGGTGCCGCCGGGAAACACCTCCGGGACATACCGATCGGTCCTTTATCACACCCTGGTGGTGCCGCACGCGCATTCCTGTTGATCGTCAGCGAACCGATGTTTGAAATGCGTAGTGTGGGCTACACCACATTCGAACCGCACCGCGGGCCCGACGCACCGGACCAGACATCGTGCGCAGCCGAGAACCTGCCCGCATCGCGGCCACTTGCAGGCGAAGGAGAATGGTCATGAAAGGTGGGGCACGAGTCGCTGCCGGGGTGAGTATCGGGTACTTCCTCGGTCGCACGCACAAGATGCGGCTGGCGTTGATGCTCGCGGGGGCAGGCCTGACGGGACGCCTGCCGAGCAACCCGCAGGACATCCTCAAGCGTGGGGCCTCGATGGTCGGGTCCTCCCCGGAACTCGTCAAGATCACCGATACGGTTCGTGGCGAACTGTTGATGGCCGCCCGCGCGGCCGCGGTCACCGCCGCGAGCAACCGGATCGATTCGCTCAACGATCGGCTCCAGCAGCGCGCCGCCGGACGTTCCAAGGCTGCCGAGGAGGAGCCGGAGGAAGAGGAGTACGCCGGCGAGGAGCCCGAAGACGAGTACGCCGAAGGCGAATACGAGGAGGAGCCGGGCGAGGAGTCCGCCGAAGAGGAGGAGTACCCGGAGGAGGAAGCCGAAGAGGAGGAAGCCCCGGAGGAGGAAGAGGGCGCTCCGGAAGAGGCCGAGGAAGCCGAGGAGGAGGCCCCGAAGCCCGCGCGGCGGCGGCCGGCCGCCCGACGGCGCACCTCGGAATCCGCGAGCCGTCCCAAGGCATCCCGGGCCAAGTCGAAGCCACAGGAACCGGAGGAGTCCGGCGACGAGGGCGAGGAGCCGTCGAAGCCCCGGCGACGCAGCACCCGCGCTGAGACACCCTCCACCGGACGCGCTCCGGTCCGGCGCACGAGGAAGTGAGTCCGATGACGCGATCACTCGGAGACGCCACCCGCCGGCTGGGCAAGACCGCCACGGAGACCGTCGGCAAGGCCGGCAAGACCGCCGCCGGCACCGCGGGACAGGCCGGTAAGACGGCCACCGGGGCGGCCGGAAGCGCCGGCAAGGCGGTGCAGGACCTCTCACCCACCAAGCACCTGCAGAAGTCACTACAGGGTCTGGCCGGGACGTTTGCCGAGCGTGCCCTGTCGACGGTCTCCGACAAGGTGACCGGGACTGCTGGGCGCCTCAACGACTATGCCGAGGGCGGGGGCGGCAACCTGATGAGCGCCTTGACCGGCGGCCAGAAGTCCGCGGAGGGCGAGTCGTCGGTCAAGTCCGCCATGAGCACCGGCCTGGAGAACATCAAGCAGACCGCCAAGGACAAGTTCGAGGGCGTCAAGGAATCCCTCGGCGGAGGCGGCAAAGGCAAGGGCGCCGGCGGCAAGAAGATCAAGCTCACCAATATCGTCGAGCAGATCGACGTCGGCGTCCCGATCGAACTTGCCTACGACATGTGGACCCAGTTCGCGGACTGGCCGAAGTTCATGAAGAAGGTCGAGCAGGTCGAGCAGGCTTCCGACGAGAAGCTGCAATGGACCGGGAAGGTTTTCTGGTCGCGACGCACGTGGGAGTCGACGATTCTCGAACAGGTTCCGTTCGATCGGATCGTGTGGCGCTCGAAGGGCGCCAAGGGCTACATCGATGGGGCGGTGACCTTCCACGAGCTCACCGACAACCTGACCCGGATCATCATGGTGCTCGAGTACCACCCCAAGGGGCTGTTCGAGAAGACGGCCAACCTGTGGCGGGCCGTGGGTCGACGAGCACGACTGGAGTTCAAGCACTTCGAACGCCATGTGATGACCGAGGCCGTCCTGCACGCCGAGGACATCCAGGGCTGGCACGGCGAGATCCGTGACAGCGAGGTCGTCAAGGACGACGAGACCGCCCGGCGCGAAGAGGAGGAACAGGAGCAGGAGGACCAGGAGCAGGACGTCGGGGACGAAGGCGCCGAGGACGAACTCCCCGAGGACGAGACCGAGGACGAACTCCCCGAGGATCAGGACGAGGAAGACGAAGGCCTGCAGGACGAGGAGGACGAGGAGCCGGAGGAGGAAGACGAAGGCCTGCAGGACGAGGAGGACGAGGAGCCGGAGGAGGAAGACGAGGAGCCCGAGGAGGAACCGGCACCCTCACGGCGACGGCGCGCGGCCACCCGTAAGGGTGGCAGGCAAGGAGCACGCACATGAGCATCCAACCCGCCGGCGGCGGGGGCGGCGGAGGCGGCGGCGGCACCATGGCCCGTCCGAATTCGTCGGGCCTGGCCGATGTCATCGACACCATCCTGGACAAGGGACTCGTCATCGACGCGTTCGTGCGGGTGTCGCTGGTGGGCATCGAACTGCTGACCATCGACGCACGCATCGTCGTTGCCAGTGTCGACACCTATCTGCGATTCGCCGAGGCGGTGAACCGGCTCGAGATCTCGCAGAACGAACCGAAGGGCCTGCCCGACCTCGTCGGTGACATCACCCAGGGCGGCGCGAAGCACAAGACCAAGGGCGCGCTCGAGGCCGCGGGCGAGAAGGTCATGGACTTCCTCGGCGACGTGGAGGACAAGCGGCAGCCGGCCAGCCGACCGAAGAGAAGGGGGGATTGATGTCCACCGATCAGGCCGCAGAGGCACCCGAGAGCGAAGGCGGGCAGAGCACCGCGATATACGTGTACGGCATCGTGCCGGCCGACGTGGAGCCCGAGGAACACGCGAAAGGCGTGGGGAAGCCCCAGAGCGACGTCGCGGTGGTGCGCCACGGCGACATCGCCGCACTGGTCAGCGAGATCTCGGTCGACCGGCCGCTCGGCACGCCCGACGATCTGAAGGCGCACGCGGAACTGCTGGACGGTTCCGCGGCCGTCGCGCCCGTGCTGCCGCTGCGATTCGGGGCGGTGATGACGGATGCGGAGGCGGTGGAAAGGGAGCTGCTCGAGGAGCACCACGACGAGATGAAGGCAGCACTCGACGAACTCGAGGGCCGCGCGCAGTTCGTGATCAAGGGCCGCTACGTCGAGAACGCCGTCCTGCGCGAGGTGCTCGACGAGAACTCCGAGGCCGCCCGGCTGCGCGACGAGATCCGCGACAAGCCGGAGGACGCCACCCGCGACGCCCGCATGGCCCTCGGGGAGATCATCAGCCAGGCGATCGAGGCCAAACGCGCCGAGGACACCCGCCGGGTGGTCGACGCCCTCGAAGCCCTCGAACCGATGGTCAACGACCGCCAGCCCACCCACGAGGAGGACGCGGCCCACGTCGCCGTCCTCGTCGAACTCGACCGTCAGGGCGAACTCGAGGAGGCGGTGGGTTCGCTCGCGCAGGAGTGGGACGGCCGGGTCGAGATGACGCTGCTGGGCCCGATGGCGGCGTACGACTTCGTGATGAAGCGGGAACCGGAGGGCTGACGCATGGGACTGATCTCGTCCATCCTCATGTTGCCGTTCGCCCCGGTCAAAGGCGTGATCTGGCTCGGCGAAGTCATCCAGGACCAGGTCGAGCAGACGCTCCACGACCCGGCGACCATTCGGAGGGAGCTCGAGGAGATAGACGAGGCGGCGGCGGCCGGACAACTGTCGGAGGACGAGAAGGAGAAGGCCCAGCAGGCCGTCCTGGACCGCATGATCCGACCGGGCGGTGGCACGACATCCGCCGAAGGGAGGGAGTGAGACCCCGTGAGCGGCAAGACGACGCCCGAGGATTCCGACGACGTCCAATCGTCGGAACCGGGTCAACTGCCTGCGCTGACGGCAGGCGAGGCCGCCGCGACCGCGATCGAGCAACTCACGCGACTGACCTCGAAGGAACCGCAGGGGGCCACCTCGGTGGAGCCGGCCGATCACGGCTGGACGGTGGAGGTCGAGGTGCTCGAGGATCGGCGCATCCCGTCGTCGGCGGACATGCTGGCCCTCTACGAGGTGGAGATCGACCTGGACGGAAACTTGCTGGCCTACCGCAGAACCAGGCGATACGGCCGCGGCAGCAGCGACATCGGGGGAAGGGACCGGACATGACGGTGATGGGGGGCAGCTCGTCGCCGCAGCCGTCCGGGGGCGGTCACCAGTCGACGAACCTCGGCGACATCCTCGAGCGGGTCCTCGACAAGGGGCTGGTGATCGCCGGCGACATCCAGGTGAATCTGCTCGACATCGAGTTGCTCACCATCAAACTGCGGTTGGTGATCGCCTCCCTCGAGACGGCCAAGGCCGTGGGCATCGACTGGTGGGAGTCGGATCCGTGGCTCAGCAGCAAGGCCCGCAACCGCGAGATCGATCGGGAGGACGACAAGCTCGAACTCGAGAACCGGCGGCTGCGCGAGCGGATCGCCGAACTCGAGTCCGGGCAGGGCCGCGAGGCCGTCGAGAGCGCTCGCGTGGAAGAGGAGGATCGTGACTGACGGAACCGGAGTGTGGTTGTACGCCGTGACGGACGACGGGCTCGCCGAGGAGGACCTCGGCGAGCTCACCGGCGTCGCGGGAGAAGCGGTGCGCGCCGTGACCGCCGGGGGGCACGCCGCCGTCGTGGGTTCGGTGCCGCTCGAGGTGTTCGGGGAGGAGCCGTTGCGGCACAACCTCGAGGACCTGCAGTGGCTCGAGGCGACGGCCCGGGCGCACGACGCCGTGGTGTCCGCCCTCGTGCGGCGGGGTGCGGTGATCCCGCTGCGCCTGGCCACCGTCTATCTCGACGACGCCCGCGTGCGCGATCTGCTGGACGAGCGGCGTGCGGACTTCGAGTCGGCGCTGACCCTGGTGACCGGCCGCACGGAGTGGGGGGTCAAGGCGTACGGCGACCGGCGGGCCCTCGCCGACGCGGTGGCGGAGGCGCAGATCGCGGGCAGCGCCAAGGGCTCCGGCACCGCCTACCTGCTCCGTCGCCGCGCCCAGCTGTCGGCGCAGGAGTCCGTCGAGCGCGACGCCGCGGCCCGCGCCGACGAGATCCACTCCCGGTTGGTGCGGCAGGCCGCCGCCGGCCGGCGTCAAGCCGCGACGGATCCGGCGCTGAGCGGCCGGCGGGACTGGATGGTGCTCAACGGAACCTATCTGGTGGACGACGACCGCGCGGACGAGTTCGCGGCGACGGTCGAGGAACTCGGCAAGGAGATTCCCGGGATCCGGCTCGAGCTGACCGGGCCGTGGCCGCCGTATTCGTTCGCCGGTGTGGAGCGGACATCCCCATGAATCACGTCAGCGAGAGCGCCGACGGCGAACGCCGCATCGCCCTCATCGACCTGCTGGACCGGGTGCTCGCCGGCGGGGTCGTCATCACCGGCGACATCAAGCTGTCCATCGCGGACGTCGACCTGGTGCAGATCTCGCTGCGTGCCCTGATCTCGTCCATCAGCACGCTGTCGGTCACCGGGATCGAACCGCCCGTCCCCCGCGACGCCCTGGAGGCGCCGGATGAGTGAATTCGAGGGCATTTCACCGCGTATCGACTCGGATCCCGAGTCGGTCGAGCGTGGGCTGGTCACGCTCGTCCTCACCCTCGTGGAGCTGCTGCGGCAGCTGATGGAGCGGCAGGCGCTGCGGCGCGTGGACGAGGGGGACCTGAGCGACGAGCAGATCGAGCGCATCGGCACCACCCTCATGCTGCTCGAGGAACGCATGGGGGAGTTGCGTGACCACTTCGGGCTCACCCCCGAGGATCTCAACATCGATCTCGGACCGCTGGGGACGCTGCTGCCCCGGGAGTGAGCCCGCGCCGCTCACATGCCGGCGACCTCGATGCGGTCGTGGTCCGCGACGGCCCCGGCGAGGATCCGCACGTGATCCTCCACGGTGCCGAGCGTGTGCTCGATCGCGGTCAGCCGGCTCACGTAGTGGCCGACCGGGTATTCGGCGGTGATGCCGATACCGCCGTGCATCTGGATCGCCTCCTGCCCGACCTTCCGTGCCGACCGGCCCACCTGCAGCTTGGCCCGCGACGCGATGGTCGGGTCGACGATGCCGTCGGCGAGGGCCATGGTGGCGTACAGGCTCATGCTCGACGCCAGCTCGAGCAGCACGTACATGTCGGCCGCGCGGTGGGTCAGGGCCTGGAAGCGGGCGAGGGGAGCGCCGAACTGCTTGCGCTGCTTGAGGTAATCGGTCGTCAGGCGCAGCGTCTCGGCCAGCGCACCGACCGCCTCCGCGCACAGGGCTGCCTGGGCCCGTACCTGGGCGGCGGTGATCGCCGCCGTGGCGTCCACGGCCTCGCCGAGCGGCACGGCAGCGGCCGAGTCGAGGACGAGTTGCGCGGCGCGGCGCTCGTCGTGGGTGCCGTACGCGGTGCGGGTGACGCCGGCCGCGTCGGCGTCGACGAGGAACAGCCCGACACCGCCCTGGGGAAGACGGGCGGACACGACGAACGTCTCGGCGCAATCCCCGTGCAGCACAGGGTTCTTGCGGCCGGTGAGGGCCCAGGTGTCGCCGGTGCGGGCGGCGGTCGTGGCGACCTCGGTGGCGGGCCACCGGCTGCCGGGCTCGTCGTGGGCGAACGCGAGCAGCAGCGCGCCCTCGGACAGCCGCGGCAGGAGGTCCGCGCGCTGCTCGTCGGTGCCGACCTCGGCGACGAGGCCGCCCGGCAGGAACACCGCATTCAGCAGCGGTTCGGGGGCCAGCGCTCGGCCGATCTCGCCCATGACGGCCATGACCTCCACCGGTCCGGCGCCCATTCCGCCGTGCTCCTCGGCGAACGGCAGGCCGAGCACACCGAGTTCGGCGAGCTGGCGCCACACGTCGTCGCTCCAGCCGCGGTCGGTGTCGGCGACCTTGTTACGGGTCTCGGTGTCGTAGGTGCCCGAGAGCACGTCACGGACGGTCTTGCGGAGCAGGTCCTGTTCGGTATCGAGTTCGAAGTTCATGACAGTGGCTCACAATCCGAGGATGGAGGAGGCAATGATCGAGCGCTGCACCTCGCTCGACCCGCCGTAGATGGACACCTTGCGGTAGTTCAGGTAGGTCGGGGCGGTGTGCTGCGCCCACTCCGGCGAGTCGATGCCCGCGGCGCCGACGGGCAGCGAGTCGGGTCCGGCGATGTCGGTGAGCAGTTCGGTGACCGCCTGCTGCAGCTCCGAGCCGCGCAGCTTCAGCAGCGACGACGCCGGATTGGGCTTGCCGTCGGCGGACCCGGCGACCACCCGCAGCTGCGTGAGCTCGAGCGTGAGCAGTTCGTTCTCGAGCTCGGCGAGGCGCGCGGCGAACAGCGGGTCGTCGATCAGGGTGCCGGATCCGGTCCGGGTCTGCGCGGCGAGCTGCTTGGCGCGGGCGAGCCGCACCTTGGTGGCGCCGACGCGGGCGATGCCGGTGCGTTCGTTGCCGAGCAGGAACTTCGCGTAGCTCCAGCCCGCGTTCTCCTCGCCGACCAGGTTCTCGGCGGGGACCCGCACGTTCTCGAAGAAGACCTCGTTGACCTCGTAGCTGCCGTCGACGAGCTTGATCGGGCGGACGGTCACGCCGGGCGTGGTCATGTCGATGAGCAGCATCGAGATGCCGGCCTGCTTCTTCGGCGCATCCGGGTCGGTGCGCACCAGGCAGAAGATCCAGTCGGCGTGCTGGGCGAGGGTGGTCCACGTCTTCTGGCCGTTGACGATGTAGTCGTCGCCGTCGCGCACCGCGCGGGTCTTCAGGGAGGCCAGGTCGGAGCCGGCCTCGGGCTCCGAGAATCCCTGGCACCACCAGATGTCGAGGTTCGCGGTGGCGGGCAGGAAGCGCTCCTTCATCTCCTGCGAGCCGAACTGCGCGATCACGGGACCGATCATGGACGCGTTGAACGGCAGCGGATCGGGCACCGAGGCGAGCTGCATCTCGTTGAGCCAGATGTTTCGCTGCACGGGGGTCCAGTCCTTGCCGCCCCACTCGACGGGCCAGTTCGGCACCGCCAGACCCTTGGCGTTGAGGATCTGCTGGCTCCGGACGACCTCGTCGCGGTCCAGGTGCCGGCCGGCAGCCACTTTCTCTCGGATCTCGGCGGGGAACTCGGTGGTGAAGAACGTGCGCAGTTCGTCGCGGAACGCGAGCTCTTCGTCGGTGAGCTTCAGGTTCATGGGGGCCTTCCGTCACGGTTGTGCCTGTGCGAGCGCAGCATGGGACCACGGCCCGATCCCGTTTTCACGCTGCATGATTCGCGGAGGGATGGGGGCTCGTTCGCCCTGGTGCTGCGTACACCCGTACTGTAACTTGACACTGTTAGGTTGTCCAGGCCGACCCCCGGGACCGACCCCCGGACCGACGCCGAGGAAGGAGCGCCGATGGCACGACCCCGTACCCCGCTGCTCAGCCGCCCGCTCATCCGCGAGACCGCCCTGCGCCTCGTCGACGCGCACGGACTCGACGAACTGTCCATGCGCAAGATCGCCGCCGAGCTCCATGTCAGCGCGCCGTCGCTGTACAGCCACTACTCGAACAAGGACGAGCTGCTCGACGACATCGCCGACCAGGTCGGCGAGTCCGTCGACATCAGCGGATTCGACACCGACGACTGGCAGGAGGCGCTGCGCGTCTGGGCGAGGTCCTACCGCGCCGCTCTCGCCGAGCACCCGAACCTCGTACCGTTCCTCGCGCGCAGCCCGGGCCGGCGCGAGGTCGCGCTCGATCAGGCCAACGCCGTGCACGGCGGCCTGACCCGGGCCGGGTGGCCGCCACGGACCGCGACCCTGATCGGCGCGTCGATCAAGTACATCGTCGTCGGCTCGGCCATCGCCTCGTTCTCGGGCGGCTTCCTCGACGACCTCACCATCTACCGGGAGCGCTATCCCCATCTGTCCCAGGCACACCGGCTGCGCGAGCACGCGGACGAGATCGACCGCGACGGCTTCGAGCTGGCGCTCGAGTCGTTCCTGCAGGGCCTGGCGCAGCGGTTCGCGAGCCTCACCGGCGCGGATCGCTGACCGGTCTGTAGGTACGGCGCAACCGCACGAACCGCAGATGCCGGCCCGCCGCCCGGTAGTCGGCCTCGCTGCCGTCGACGTCGAAGCCCATAGCCGCGCACAACCGCGGCGCGACCTTCGGGTGCCGGCGCCCGTACCGCGCCATGAACTCCGCCGCCTCCTCCGGATCGAGGAACTCCGCGGCCACCGCGACTCGTTCGCGGCCCGACTCGATCCGCGCCGCGGGATGCGCCCGCAGGTTGCGGTACCAATCGGTCTGCTTCCCGAAGCCGACGGCCACGACGAATCCACCGGACGTGTCCTCGTGGTTCACCACCTCGAGCACCGTCTGCCGCGGCACTCCGCTGCGCCGGCCGACGTGGTGCAGCAGCAGGAACCGGCGGCCCAGCACCCGCCCCAGCCCGATCCGGTAGAGGTGGATCGGAGCGCGCAGGAATCGGCGGCGCAGTCCGGTCGGTGGTGCGGCGGGCTCGGTGATGCGCATTCCTTCACTGTGCGCCCGATCCGTCCGCTGCACCACCGGGACGCCCACACGGATCGGCTGCGGGACCGGCGCGACGGCCCTACCGTTGACTCATGCACCGTCCCATTCGCATCGGTCTTCAACTGCAGCCCCAGCATCAGCCCGACTACGGGAAGATCCGCGACACCGTGCTCCGCGCCGAGGACGCCGGCGCCGACATCGTCTTCAACTGGGACCACTTCTATCCCCTCTCCGGGGACCCGGACGGCGCCCACTTCGAATGCTGGACGATGCTCGGCGCGTGGGCCGAACAGACCGAGCGCGTCGAGATCGGAGCGCTCGTCACCGGCGGCGGCTACCGCAATCCCGATCTGCTCGCCGACATGGCCCGCACTGTCGACCACATCAGCGGCGGCCGGCTCATCCTCGGCATCGGCGCGGGCTGGTTCGAGAAGGACTACGTCGAGTACGGCTACGACTTCGGCACCAAGGGTTCCCGGCTGAAACTGCTCGGCGAATACCTGCCCCGGATCACCGCGCGGCTCGCGAAGCTCAACCCCCCGCCGACCCGGCACATCCCGCTGCTCATCGGCGGCGGCGGACCCCGCAAGACCATCCCGCTGGTGGCGCAGTACGCCGACATCTGGCACAGCTTCGGGGACCTCGACACCCACACGGAGAAGGCGGAGATCCTCGCGGCGCGCTGCGCCGACGCCGGCCGCTCACCGAACGAGGTCGAGCGGTCCGTGCCGTGGCCCGGAACCGCGCACGCGGCCGCCTTCGTCGATGCGGGCGTCACCCTGTTCACCGTCGGTGTCGGCGGTCCCGACTACGACCTGAGCGGCCTCCTCGAGGCGATCGGGTGGCGGGACGAGAACTCCGCACCGCCGCTGTCCGGGCTGGCCTGACCGGGCGGCTCCAGGGCCGGGATGCGGCAACCGGGCGGTCCGGTTCCCGGCTGCCTGCGCGCACATCGTCGTTGCGTCCGCCTGGTCACTCTGTTTACTGTAGTTGAAGCCACGTATGGTCGACCCCCGCGGAAGGCGGTGAGCGGCGTGAACCCTGAAGGCGTGTGGATCGCCGGTGGATACCAGTCCGACTTCGCGCGGAACCTGACCCGGGAGGACCGGAACATCGCGGACCTCGTCGCGGAGACGGTGACGGAAACGCTGCGCGACGCCCGCATCGACGTCGCCGACGTCGGGGTGATCCACGTCGGCAATGCCTTCGGACAGCTCTACACCGGCCAGGGACACCTCGGCGGCATGCCGGCCTCCGTGCTGCCCGAGCTGTGGGGGATCCCGGCCACCCGGCACGAGGGGGCCTGCGCGTCCGGCTCCCTTGCCGTGCTCGCCGCGATGGCCGATCTCGAGGCCGGGCGCTACGACTGCGCCCTCGTGCTCGGCGTCGAACTCGAACGGTGCGTCCCCGGCGACGCCGGCACCCGGGTCATGAACGCCGCGGCCTGGGTGGGACAGGAAGGCGCCGACGCGAAGTACATGTGGCCGTACATGTTCGACAAGATCGCCGACGAATACGACCGCCGCTACGGCCTCGACGACGAGCACCTGAGGGCGATCGCGGAACTGAACATCCGCAACGCCCGCGCCAATCCGAATGCGCAGACCCGCAACCGGACCTACGGACCCGGCAGTTTCGGCCCGGACGAGGCCGCCAATCCGGTGGTCGAGGGACGCCTCCGCAGGACCGACTGCAGTCCGCTGACGGACGGCGCCGCGGGCGTGGTGCTGCTGAGCAACCGCTACCTGAGCCGGCACCCACGCACCGTCGACGACATGTCCCGCATCCTCGGCTGGGGCCACCGCACGGTCGGACTGTCCTTGTCCGGCAAGCTCGCCCGCGACGGCGACGATCCCCTCGTCATGCCCCACGTGCGCGCCACGATCGTCGACGCGTTCGAGCGGAGCGGCATCGGCGGCGTCCGGGACCTCGACCTGATCGAAACACACGACTGCTTCACCGTCAGCGAATACCTGGCCGTCGACCACTTCGGGATCACCGCCCCCGGCCGGAGCTGGCAGGCGATCGAGAACGGCGACCTCGAAATCGGCGGCCGCATCCCCATGAATCCCAGCGGGGGCCTTCTCGGCGGCGGGCATCCGGTCGGCGCCACCGGAGTCCGGATGCTGCTGGACTGCCACCGCCAGATCACCGGCCGCGCCGGCGACTACCAGGTCCCCGGCGCCACGCGAGCCGCGACCCTGAACATCGGCGGAAGTACGACCACCACGGTCAGTTTCGTCGTCGGCTGAAAGGACATCCATGGAACTCGAGATTCTGGGACGGGCACTGTCCACCCTGCCCGCGGACGACGACCACCCGTACCGCACCGGTCCGTGGCGCCCGCAGCACACGGAGCGGCGTGCCGACGACCTCGAGGTGATCGGCGACCTGCCGGCCGACCTCGACGGCGTGTACCTGCGCAACACCGAGAACCCGGCGCACCCGGCACTCGAAGGTCTCTATCATCCCTTCGACGGTGACGGCATGATTCACGTCGTCGGATTTCGCGACGGAAAAGCCTTCTACCGTAACAGATTCGTGAAGACCGACGGCTTCCTGGCCGAGCAGGAGGCCGGTGGCCCGTTGTGGGCGGGCATCGCCGAACGGCCGCAGAACTCGATCCGCCAGGACGGCTGGGGCGCCCGCGGCCGCATGAAGGATGCCTCCAGTACGGACGTCACCGTGCATCGCGGCGTCGCCCTGACCAGCTTCTGGCAGTGCGGGGACCTCTACCGCCTCGACCCGACCACGCTCGAGACCCTCGGCAAGGCGACGTGGGACGGCCGATTCCCCTCCGACTGGGGCGTTTCCGCGCATCCCAAGGTCGACGTCCGCACCGGCGAACTGCTGTTCTTCAACTACGGCACCGACGCCCCGTACCTGCACTACGGCGTGGTCGACGCCGACGATCGGCTGGTGCACTACGTCGACATCCCCCTGCCCGGCCCCGCCTGCCCCACGACATGGCGTTCACCGAGAACTACGCGATCCTCAACGACTGCCCCCTGTTCTGGATCCCGGAGGCCCTCGCGCGCGGCAAGTACGTGCCGCGCTACCACCCCGACCTGCCGATGCGGCTCGGCGTGATTCCCCGGCGCGGCCGTCCCGACCAGATCACCTGGTTCGACGCCGACCCGACCTACGTGCTGCACTGGACCAACGCCTACGAAGACGGCGACGAGATCGTGCTCGAGGGATTCCATCAGGAGACACCGGAACCGCCGGACGACGGCACCGGACCGATCTACCGGCGGCTGTTCCGTTCGCTGGCGCTCGACCGCATGGGCACCCACCTGCACCGCTGGCGGCTGAACCTGCGCACCGGCTCGCTCACCGAGGAACGGCTGTCCGAGTCCGTCACCGAATTCGGGATGATCAATCCGCATCACGGCGGCGTCCGCCACCGCTACACCTACGCCGCGACGGGCGTCCCGGGCTGGTTCCTCTTCGACGGCCTCGTCAAACACGACGTGCAGACGGGGGCGGAGGAGCACTACTCGTTCGGCGAGGGCGTCTTCGGCAGCGAGACCGTGATGGCGCCCCGCACCGGGTCGGCCGCCGAGGACGACGGCTACCTGATCACGATCACCACCGACATGAACCGGGACCGGTCCGAATGCCTGGTCTTCGACGCGCGGCAACCGGGGGACGGACCGCTCGCGCGGATCGGACTCCCCGAACGGGTCTCGAGCGGCACCCACTCGACCTGGGCGGCGGGCTCGGACCTCCCGGGGTGGCGGGACGCGGACCGGGCAGGCGACGTCCTGAACCTATGATCAGCTGTCGATGGCAGGTTCCGGCACGGTCACCGAACTCGAGCCGGGCGGTGACAACGCGATCGCGGTCACCCTCGGCATCCTCGGCGACGAGTGGAACCTGTGGATTCTGCGGTACGCGTTGCAGGGCGACCGCCGATACCGGGACTGGATCGAGCGGGGGGAGATCTCCAACGCGGTGCTGACCGCGCGCCTGGCCCGCCTCACCGACGCGGAACTCCTCGAGCGGGTGCAGTACCAGGAGCGGCCGGCTCGACACGAGTACCGGTTGACGGCCCGCGGCCACGGCGTGTGGCCGGTTCTGCTCGCCATGTGGGCGTGGGAACAGCAGTGGGCGCCCGATCACCGGGGACAGCTCCCGGCCAGGCGGCACGCGGTCTGCGGCGCCCGGTTCACGCCGGTGCTCGTCTGCGGCCACTGCGACCGGCCCGCCGGCGCCCCCGACGTGGACGCGCAGCTCGGCCCCAGCGGACAGTGGCCGCGCAGCGTGCCGGCCGCGAGCGGTCGCCGACGGTCCGGCCGTGCTCGCGCGCCGGAGATCCTGCCGCACACGATGGAACTGCTCGGCGACCGGTGGTCGGCGGCGCTGCTCGGGGCGGCGTTCCTCGGCGCCACCCGCTACGGGCAGTTCGCCGAGCGCATGGGGGCACCTCCGACGGTGGTGGCCGACCGGCTCCGGCGCTTCACCGAGCTGGGCGTCCTGCAGGAACTACCCAATCCCGACCGCCCGGCGTGGGTGACCTACCACCTCACCGACAAGGGGCGGGCGTTCTTCCCCGTCGTCGCCTGCATGATCGACTGGGGGCTGCGCTGGTTCCGCGCACCGGAGGGACCGGCGATCGTCCTGCGTCACCGCCACTGCGGCCACAGCTTCGCACCCGCACTGACGTGCAGTCACTGCAGGGAGCGGCTGCGGGCCTCCACGGTCTCGATCGAACCCACCGGCGGCTGACCCGCCCCGGCACACCCGTCGGACGGCGCGATTCGGATTAGGCTCCCACCATGCCCGAATCCGTGATGGCGAAACGGAGCACCGTGGCGGCGCTGCTCCTGGCGGTGCTCCTGGCGCTGACTGCGACGGCCTGTTCCTCGGGCGGTGGTCGACCGTCGGCTCCCCAGGACCTGTGTTCCCCGCCCGGGGTCGGCGGGGCCTCCGCCGCACCGACCAATCTCGACACGTCGGCCGCCGCCGCGGAGGACCGCTACACCACCCCGGGCGTGGTGCCGCTCGAGTCGATCGACGTTTCCGGGCTGAACCTCATCACCCCCGGTGTGCTCACCGTAGGCACGCTCTCCGACGCGCCACCGAGCATCTGCGTGAACTCCCAGGGCGAGTTCACCGGCTACGACAACGAACTGCTGAAGGCCATCGCCGAGAAACTCGGTCTCCGCGTGGAGTTCGTCGGCACCGAGTTCGCGGGCCTGCTCGCCCAGGTGGCCGGCCGGCGCTTCGACGTCGGCTCGTCGTCGATCACCACCACGGACGAACGTCGCCGGCTGGTCGGCTTCACCAACGGCTACGACTTCGGCTACTTCTCGCTGGTCGTGCAGAACGGCAGTCCCATCCGCGGCTTCGGGGACCTGAACGCGTCCACCCGCATCGGGGTCGTGCAGGGAACCGTCCAGGACGACTACGTCGTCAACACCCTCGGTCTCGATCCGGTGAAGTTCCCGGACTACAACACCGCGTACGCGAACCTGAAAACCGGCCAGATCGACGCGTGGGTGGCGCCGTCGCAGCAGGCCGAGGGCGCGATCGCGCCGGGTGATCCGACGTCGATCGTGCAGAACACGTTCAGCCTCAACAACTACGTCGGCTGGGCCGTGTCCCGGGAGAACCAGGCGCTGATCGACGCGCTCAACTCCGGGCTCGACGCCGTGATCGCCGACGGCACCTGGGCCGAGCTCTACACCGAATGGGTCCCCCGGGAACTGCCCGAGGGCTGGAAGCCCGGCAGCAAGGCCGCGCCGGAACCCGACCTGCCGGACTTCGCGGCGCTGGCCGCCGAAAACACCGCCAGCGGCGAGGAGCCGGCGGCCACGGCCCCGAAGTCCACGCTCGAACAGCTGCGCGAGACGTTCTTCTCGTGGGAGCTGTACCGGCACGCCTTCCCGGATCTGCTGAAGACCGGTCTGCCGAACACCCTGATCCTGGCGCTGACCTCCGGGCTCGCCGGCACGGTCCTCGGCATGCTGCTCGCCATGGCGGGGATATCGCGCACCCGCTGGCTGCGCTGGCCCGCCCGCGTCTACACCGACATCTTCCGCGGCCTGCCCGCGGTGGTGATCATCCTGCTCGTCGGCCTCGGCCTCGGCCCGGTGGTGCAGGGCGCCACGGGCAACAACCCGTACTGGCTGGGCGCGGCGGCGCTGGCGCTGCTCGCGGCCGCATACATCGGGGAGATCTTCCGCTCCGGCATCCAGTCGGTCGAACCGGGGCAGATGGAGGCGGCCCGGGCCCTGGGCTTCAGCTACCGCCGGGCGCTGACACTGGTGGTGATCCCGCAGGGCGTGCGGCGCGTGCTGCCCGCGCTGATGAACCAGTTCATCTCGCTCATCAAGGACTCGTCGCTCATCTACTTCCTCGGTCTGCTGGCCACCCAGCGCGAACTGTTCGCCGTCGGCCGCGACCTGAACGCGCAGACCGGCAACCTCTCGCCGCTCGTCGCGGCGGGCCTGTTCTACCTCATCCTCACCGTGCCGTTGACTCATCTCGTGAACTACATCGACCACCGCCTGCGCACCGGCCGGCCCGAGGCCACCCTCGACCCGCTCGAGCAGGAACTCGTCGTGGAGAGGGGCTGACCGATGCCGACCACCATCCGGGACAGCGTGTCCCTCACCGGGACCGGACTGCACCTGGCCTTCGGCACCAACAAGGTGCTGCGCGGCGTCGACATCCACGTCGACGCCGGCAAGACCGTCACCGTCATCGGCCCGTCCGGCTCGGGCAAGTCGACCCTGCTGCGCGTGCTCAACCGGCTGCACGAACCCGACGCCGGCGACATCCTCCTCGACGACCGCTCGGTGCTGAAGGACAACCCCGACGAGCTGCGGCAGCGGATCGGGATGGTGTTCCAGCACTTCAACCTCTTCCCGCACAAGACGGTGGCCGAGAACATCGCGCTCGGCCCCCGCAAGCTCAAGGGGCTGTCGAAGGAGCAGGCCCGCGCGCTCGCCCTCGAACAACTCGATCTCGTCGGCCTGAAGCACAAGGCCGACTCCCGTCCCGGCAACCTGTCCGGCGGGCAGCAGCAGCGCGTCGCGATCGCCCGCGCGCTCGCGATGGCCCCGCAGGTGATGTTCTTCGACGAGGCCACCTCGGCGCTCGACCCGGAGCTGGTCAAGGGGGTCCTCGCCCTGATGGCCGATCTCGCGTCCGGCGGCATGACGATGGTGGTCGTCACCCACGAGATGGGCTTCGCCCGCTCGGCGTCGGACACGGTGGTGTTCATGGACCACGGCGCGGTCGTGGAAACCGGTCCCCCCGACGAACTGTTCGACGCCCCGAAGACCGAACGACTGCAGCAGTTCCTGTCGCAGGTGCTGTAGGCCGCTCCGCGGCCGGTGCGTCCTTCGGGTTGCCCCAGCCGCCCAAAGGACGCACCGGCGCGGTGCGCGAGGTCAGCCTCCTTCGGAAGTGCTCAACCGCTGCGCCGCGTCGTAGAGCGAATGGGCGTGTAGTTCGAACAGGGCGACGAGATCGACGCTGTCGCCGCCGATCTCCTTGGCGATGAACAGCCCGTCGGCGCCGGCCATCGCGTACGTGGTCAGCAGGGCGACCGAGCCGTCCGACAGGCCGGGCGCGAGGTCGCGGATTGCGTCGACGAGGCGGAGGCGTGCTTGCTCACGCACCTGCAAGAACATTGTGCGGGCGCTCGGTTCGACCGGGCGCCGCTCGAGGGTGAGCATCAGCCCCAGCCGCAGGAAGTCCGGTGAATCCAACAGCGTCTTCGCGACCTGCATCGCCAGGGCCACGATGCGTTCGCGTGGGTTGTCGCCGTCCGGTACGGTCCACCCGGACAGCCAGGTGTCGAAACTGCGCTCGATCACCGCGGCGATCAGCTCGTCCTTGTCCTTGAAATGCCAGTAGATCGAGCTCGCAGGCAGACCGCACTTCTTGCTCACCAGCGCAATGCTGGTGCCCTCGTAGCCGCGCTCGGCGGCGACCTCCACGGCGGCGTCCAGAATCCGGCGACGGGACTCCTCGCCGTTCGCGCGGCGCTGCCGGGTCCTCTTCTGCTCGTCCACGAGCGCTCCTCAGGTTGCGACGGTGTGTATTGACTCACACTGCACGCCAGCTTACTGTAGTGACCACTACAGGAACAATCCCTGATCTTCGGCGGCCGGATTCCACCCCGCCGATCGACACCCTTCCCCGCTCGACGAGAGGTCTCGACGTGACCGACATCCCGCACTACGACGTCGCCGTCATCGGCTACGGCCCCACCGGCGTGACCGCCGCGAACATCCTCGGCCAGATCGGATTGAAAGTGCTTGTGATCGAGCGCAATCCGGACATCTACGGCAGGGCGAGGGCAATCTCCACCGACGAGGAGGTGCTGCGAATCTGGCAGCAGGTCGGCCTGGCGGACCGCCTGCAGGAGGACATGCTCGCCGGCAACGCCGCTACCTTCGTCGACGCGAACGGCGCACCGTTCACGGAGATCGCACCGGTGTCCCACGGATCCGGTCACCCGCCTCAGCAGTTCATCTACCAGCCCGCACTCGAGAAGGTGCTGCGCGGCGGGGTCGAACGATTCCCCAACGTGGATGTCCTGCTCGAGCACGAGTGCCTGCGGGTCCTCCAGGACGCGACCGGGGTCGAGCTGATGCTGGCCGACCTACGGAACGACGCCTTCGAACGCGTGCGTGCGTCCTACGTGATCGCCGCCGACGGTGGCGCGAGCCCCACCCGTGCTCAGCTCGGGATCGGCTACGAGGGCCGGACCTACGCCGAACGGTGGGTGGTCATCGATACGAAGGTGCTGCAGGAGTGGCCGGGCCACGATCGGCTCCGGTTCCACTGCAACCCCGACCGTCCGACCGTGGACTGCCCGACACCGCTCGGACACCACCGGTGGGAATTCCCGGTCCGCGACGACGAGGACGAGGACGAACTGGTCACCGACGCAGCGATCTGGCGCGTACTCAACAACCAGGGCATCACCGACACGCAGGTGAAGATTCTCCGCGCAGTCGTCTACAGCCACCACGTGCGCTTCGCCGACCGCTGGCGCGTCGGCCGGGTCTTCCTCGCCGGCGACGCCGCCCACGCGATGCCGCCGTGGATCGGCCAGGGCATGTCCGCCGGGGTGCGCGACGTGGCAAACCTGTGCTGGAAGCTCGCCGCAGTGCTCGACGGCACCCTGCCCGAATCGATCCTCGACAGCTACCAACTGGAACGCCTGCCCCATGTGCGGGAGGTGACCGACCGCGCGGTCAAGGTGGGCCGGCTCATCACCCAGCGGCACCCTGTACTCGCGGCCGTGCGTGATCGGTTCTTCCGGATTGCCATGCGGGTACCGGGGATTCCCGAATGGCTACGCGACAATCGGTGGATCCCGGACGCCTTCTACCCCCGAGGCCTGCTGGCCGGCCCGAAGGCGGTCGCGTCGGCGGCGGTGGGATGGCTCGTACCGCAGCCGTGGGTGCTGGACGAGAAGGGCAGCCTCGAACGCCTCGACGACGTGCTCGGTGGGCGATGGACGATCCTGCATGTCGGCTCGCCGGACTCGTGGCCCGGCTGGCGCACCGCCGGCGTACCGACCGTGCGCCTGGCCGGTCCCGGCGCCGCCCCGGCCGCCGACACCGTCGTCGACACGAACGGCACCCTGATCCGGTGGATGCGCGCCAAGGGTGCCACCGTCCTGGCCCTGCGGCCGGACGGGGTCGTCTACGCCGCCGCCGGACCCGACACCAACCTGGCGCCGCCCCCGCCGGGAATGAAAGCCACCCCATCCATTCGCCTTTCCGAGGAAACGGAGACCCTCGCATGACCCGCACAGCGCTGACCGAACGCACCGTGACCGTCGCCGGCAAGGACATCTTCTTCGCCGAAACCGGAGAAGGGCCGGCGGTACTGCTGCTGCACGGCGGCGGGCCCGGCGCCTCCGGGGTGTCCAACTATTCCCGCAACATCGACGAGCTCGCCCGGAAGTTCCGGGTGATCGTGCCGGACCTGCCCGGTTACGGACGCTCGAGCAAGGGCGTCGACCGGTCCGATCCGTTCGGCTACCTCGCCGACAACATCCGCGGACTGCTCGACGCCCTGAACCTCGGCCGTGCCCACCTGGTCGGCAACTCCTACGGCGGTGCCTGCGCCCTCCGCCTGGCTCTCGACACCCCGGAACGGGTCGAGAAGATGGTGCTCATGGGCCCCGGTGGCATCGGCACCACGCGCGGGCTGCCCACTCCCGGCCTGCAATCGCTGCTGTCGTACTACACCGGCGACGGTCCCTCACGCGACAAGCTCGAAGGCTTCATTCGCAAGTACCTGGTCTTCGACGGGGCCACCGTACCCGACGAGGTGATCGACGAACGCTACCGGTCGAGCATCGATCCGGCCGTGGTGGCCGATCCGCCGCTGCGCCGTCCCTCCGGGCCCGGCGCCCTGCGCACGCTGTGGGGCATGGACTTCACCCGCGACCGGCGACTGCGCCGGCTCGCCACCCCCACGCTGGTGATCTGGGGCGCCGACGACAAGGTCAATCGTCCGAGTGGTGGCCGCATGCTGGCACACACCATGCCCAACTGCGACCTGCTGCTCGCCGCGAACACCGGCCACTGGGTGCAGTGGGAACGCGCCGACTTCTTCAACGCCGTCACCACGGCCTTCCTCACCGGGAGCACCCGATGACCACCGCGGACTCGCTGTTCGGCTCCGTCCACCTCGGTTACGTCGTCATCGAGACGAACAAGTTCGCCGACTGGCACCGCTTCGGCCGCGACGCGATCGGCCTGCACGCCGACCGGCTTTCCGCCCAGGCCATGCGATTTCGGCTCGACGACCACGAATGCCGGTTCCTGCTGCAACGCGGCGACGCGGAGGACGTCACCGCCCTGGGCTGGGAGATCGACGATCACGGATCGTTCGACCGAATCGTCGCCCGGGTGCGCGACCGCGGCGTCCCGGTCACCGAAGGCACCGACGAGGAGGCGGCCCTGCGCGGCGTCGAACGCCTGCTGCGCTTCCCCGGGCCGAAGGACATCGACCAGGAGATCTTCACCCGTGCCCGCACCACCACCACGCCGCTGGCGATGAGCAACGCCGGATTCGTCACCGGCGCATCGGGAATGGGACACGTCGCGATCACCTCGACCCGGCCGCACACGCTGCACGGCTACTACGGCACCGTCTTCGACGCCCGGCTGTCCGACTACATCGACGAAACCATCAGCGGTGCCAAACTCAAGATCCGCTTCCTGCGCGTCAACGAACGCCACCACTCGGTGGCGATCGCCGCGGTGCGGGGTCTTCCCGTCGACCCGGTCCGCACCCGGATCCAGCACCTGAACATCCAGGTCACCGAGCTCGACGACATGACCCGGTCCTACCAGCGTGTCAAGGAACTCGGCTTCGACATGGCCCTCGGCGTCGGCCAGCATACAAACGATCGCGAGCTGTCCTACTACGCTCGCACACCGTCCGGGTTCGAGTGGGAGGTCGGCTGGAACCCCATCGTGGTCGACGAATCTACCTGGGAGCCGACCACGCACCGCGGCATCAGCATCTGGGGCCACACCCCCGAGGGGCAGACCGTCGTCGACAAGCTGGCCCAGTTCAAGACGGCCGCACTGTCGCTGCGCCGCCCCGAGCAGACCGTCCCCGCGCTCAGCGGAACCGGAATCGCCGACGACTGATCGCTCCTCGGTGGGGGTTCCGCATCCGCACGATACCCGGTCGGTCGCGACAGCAGTCCGAGGTCGCGGCCGACTGGGGGCGCGGATGTGCCGAGGGGCGGGCTCACCGCCCGTTCACCTTCTCGTTCCCTTTACCTGGTTTCGGTCTCCTACGGTGCCCGCGTTGAACCGATTCGACGAGGGAGTACCTGTGAGTCCGAAGCCCCTGCCGCTGATCGTCACGCACGACGGCACATCGTCGCGCGCCGCCGTCACCTGCCGCTACAAGTGCGGCAACGCGTGTTCCCACGCGGTGCCCAACACCTCCGGGGGCGAGTACTTCGGCGACATCGTGCGCACCGCCCTGACCCGGCGCGGCGTGCTGCGCGGCGGCGCGATGGCGGTTCTCGCGGTCGGTGCGGGCGGCGTGCTCGCCGCGTGTTCCGACGACGCGGGCAGCACCGGCGGCGCCACGACGGCGGGCCCGGCGGACCTCGGCCCCGTGCCCACCGGCACCGACTTCACCGCCGTCGCGCCGAACACCGACGACGCCGTGACCGTCCCCGAGGGCTACGACCAGACCGTCGTGATCCGCTGGGGTGACCCGGTGCTGCCCGACGCGCCGGCCTTCGACATCGGCAACCAGACCGCGACCGCGCAGGAGAAGCAGTTCGGTTACAACAACGACTTCGCCGGGCTGCTGCCCGTCGACGGCGTGCCGAACACCTACCTGCTGGTGGTCAACCACGAGTACACGTCCGAGCCGTTCATGTTCGCCGGCTACGACGCCGAGAACCCCACCGAGGAGCAGGTGCGCATCGGCTGGGCCAACCACGGGCTGTCCGTCGTGCAGGTCAAGGGCGAGGCCGGATCCGGGCGCCTCACACCCGAATTCGGCCCGTACAACCGCCGGATCACCGGCCTGACCGAGTTCGCCCTCACCGGTCCCGCCGCCGGAAGCGACCTGGTCAAGACCGCCGCCGACCCGACCGGAACCCGCGTGCTCGGCACCCTGAACAACTGCGCCGGCGGGCTCACCCCGTGGGGCACGGTGCTCTCCGGCGAGGAGAACTTCAACCAGTACTTCGCGAACGCCGAGAACGTCACCGATCCCGTGGCCGCCGAGCGACTGGCCCGGTACGGCCTCGAGGGCGGCGCCTCGGAACGCCTGTGGGAGCGCTTCGACCCGCGCTTCGACATCGTCGCTACCCCCAACGAGGTCAACCGGTTCGGCTGGGTCGTCGAGGTGAACCCGTGGGACGCGACGTCCGTGCCGGTCAAGCACACCGCGCTCGGCCGGTTCAAGCACGAGGCCGCGACGATCCACGTCACCGGCGACGGCACCGTCGTCTCCTACAGCGGCGACGACGAACGCTTCGACTACATGTACAAGTTCGTCTCCTCCCGGACGATGCAGAGCGGCACGTCGCAGGCCGCGATGCGGCACAACATGACGCTGCTCGACGCCGGAACCCTGTACGTGGCCAAGCTGACCGGCGATGCGCCGGACGAGATCGACGGCAGCGGTACGCTTCCCGCCTCCGGCACGTTCACCGGCACGGGGGAGTGGATCCCGCTGCTGCGCACCGCCGAGGACGGCCGCGGCGAGTCCCTGGTCGACGGCATGACCGCCGAGGAGGTCGCCGTGTTCACCCGCCTGGCCGCGGACAAGGTCGGGGCCACCAAGATGGACCGGCCCGAGGACTTCGAACCGAACCCGGTCACCGGCAAGATCTACGTGGCGCTGACCAACAACTCCAAGCGCGGCGAGGAGGGCAAGGCCGCGGCCGACGTGGCGAACCCCCGCAACAACAACAAGAACGGGCAGGTGCTCGAGCTCGACGACGACCACGCGGGCACGTCGTTCACATGGAACCTGCTGCTGGTCTGCGGCGACCCGGAGGCCGCCGACACCTACTTCGGCGGCTTCGACAAGGCTCAGGTCAGCCCGATCTCGTGCCCGGACAACCTGGCGTTCGACCCGCACGGCAACCTGTGGATCTCCACCGACGGCAACGCGCTGAAGTCCAACGACGGGCTGTTCAGCGTCGTGCTCGACGGTCCGCGCCGCGGCGAGACCCGGCAGTTCCTCACCGTCCCCGTCGGCGCGGAGACGTGCGGGCCGATCGTGCAGGAGAACCGCGTCGTGGTGTGCGTGCAGCACCCGGGCGAGACCGACGACGCCACGTGGGACAACCCGTCGTCGCACTGGCCCGACGGGGGCACCGCCCAACCGCGCCCGGCCGTCGTCGCGGCCTGGAAGTCCGACGGCCTGATCGGCGCCTGACCCCGTGCGCGCTTCTGGTAGTAGCCGCTACCAGAAGCGCGCACGGGCGCCGTCAGGCGTCGAGGCGGCGCGCGAGGTCGACGAGGTCGTCGGCGATCACGTCCCAGTCGTGTTCGGCGTGCAGGTCCGTGGTCTGGGCCGGGCCGTGTTCGGTGGGTCGCGCGAAGAACGCGGTCTTCAGGCCGCAGGCGCGCGCGGCCGCCAGGTCCTCGTTGTGGGCGGCGCACATGCACACCTCGCCCGGCTCCAGGCCCAGGATGTCTGCCGTGCGCAGATAGGCCTCGGGCATGGGTTTGTAGGCCTGGGCGACCTCCGCACCGAGGATGGCATCCCAGGGCAGACCCGCGCGCTTGGCGATATCGACCATCATGCTGACGTTGCCGTTCGACAGCGGCGCGACGACGAAGCGCTGCTTCAGCCGCGTGAGCCCCTCGACGGCGTCCGGCCACGGATCCAGTTCGTGCCAGGCACGGTTGAGCTGATCGAGTTCGTGCCCCGGTATGCCCGCCGGGTCGATGCCGAAGCGGCGCAGGGCGTCGTCCAGGTTCTCCCGGTGCAGCACGTCGAGACGCACGAAGGGCCGCCTGCCCTCGCGTACCGCCTGCATGGCCGGTTGGTAGCGCGCGCGCCAGGCATCCGCGAACTCCGCGGGTTCGACACTGCTCCCGTGACGAGCCAGGAACGGTGCCGCCGCGCGCGCGATGCTGGTGCGCCAATCCACCACACTGCCGAACACGTCGAAGACGAGTGCCTTCACGCCGGGCATGCTCATACGGTGCCTCCTGGAATCGACCGACCGTGCCGATGTTGTCACAGTCGGGATACCCGGCGCGTCAGCGCAACACCGCCTCCCCGAGGAACTCGCACGCCTGCAACGCCAGCGCGATGTCCAGCTTGTCGTGCACCGCGGGCGCGCGGGTCGGGTCGCCGAGGGCCTTGTTGATCCGGTACTTGACGGTGTTGCGGTGCAGGTTCAGCCGTTCGGCGGTGTGCAGGTGGCTCTCACCGGTGGCGAAGTAGGTGCCGAGCGTGACCCGCAGCATCGCGGCCTGCTCGGTGTCGTCGGCGAGCGGGCCGAGGATCTCGCCCACCCACGCCCGCGCGGCGTCGAGGTTGCGGGCGAGCAGCGACACCACGGCGACGCCGCGATCCCCGAACCCGATGACCCGCCGGGTGCACGTGGCCTGGGCCACCGCGATCGAATACGCGGCCTCGGCCTGTTCGTGCGAGCGCCGGAAACCGGCGAGGCCGGAGCCGGGCAGGCCCAGCGCGAGGCGGCCGGCGGGATGGGATCGGACGACGGAATCGAGTGCTGCCGTGTCGATCGTCGGCCGGTGCCGATCGAACGGCAGCCAGGCCCACACCGTGCGCCGGTCGATGGCGGTGAGGATCGGCGGGGCATCCGACCCGAGGTGCACCGCCACCGCGCGCACCAGCCGGTCCAGGGGATTGATCGCGCCGTCCGCGGATTCGGTTGTCGTCCAGACGATCACCCCGACATGACAGCGGTCGAGCCGGTACCGGGTCTCCGCCTCGAACGCCGCGACGTCGGTTTCGGATCCGTCGACGAGGCCGTGGATGAGGGCGGAGTGCACGTTGCCGCGCACGGCCGACCACCGGCGTCGTTCCTTCTCGTACGCGTCGAACACGTACAGGGTGATCCAGTCGATGTACCGGTAGACCACCGCGGAGATGTGCTCGATGACGTCGAGTGTCACCTGCGGCGGGAGGTTCATCGACCGCACCTCGTCGAAGCACAGCCGCATGAGGTCGTTCTGTCCCATGTGGTACGCACGGACGAGCGAGTGCGACGGCACGTCGCGCTGCGCCAGCCGCAACGCATATTCCACTGCCGCCGTGGTGGGTTGGAGGTGTTCGGCGGGGATCTCGTTGGTGAGCACGTGGATGATCGTCGCGATGTTGCCGTGCACGCTCGCCTCGAGCAGCTCGACGAGATGCGGATCCTCGTCGAGGTGAGCGATCTCCCGCGCCATCATCGCGGTCATGGAACGGGTGATCTCCCGCTGGCGGGCGTCGAACCGGCGCGCGACCTCGGCGACGACGCGCTGAACCTCGTCGGCGGCCGACGGTGCGCCCGTCGACCGCCCCGAGACCACCGGCTCAGCCACGGCCGGCGCTCCGCAGGTGCCGCAGCGCCGATTCCGCGGCGTTGTAGCCGCACATCCCGTGCGCGCCCGCCCCGGGCGGGGTCGAGGCCGAGCACAGGTAGACCCCGAGAACCCCGGTGCTGTAGGGGTCCAGAGCAATTCGCGGCCGGAACACCACCTGCAGGTCGGCGTTGGCGCCGCCGATGATGTCACCGCCGACCTGGTTGGGGTTCTGTCGCGCGAGGTCGGCGGGCGCGGTGACCGCGGTGGCGACGATGCGGTCCCGGAACCCCGGGGCGAACCGCTCGATCTGGGCGACGATCGCGTCCGTCGCGTCGCCGGTGTAGCCGGCTGGGACGTGGGCGTACGCGTAGAGCGGATGCACGGAGCCGCGGGAGCGGGTCGGGTCGGCGACGTACTGCTGGCCGAGCAGCACGAACGGCCGCTCCGGCATGCGTCCCGTCGCGACGTCCCGTTCGGCCCGGGCGATCTCGGCGAACTCGCCGCCGAGGTGGACGGTGCCGGCCTTCCCGCATTCCGGGTCGGCCCACGGAACGGGACCGTCGATCGCGAAGTCGACCTTGAAGGCTCCGGGAGCGTGGCGGAACCTGCGGTAGGCCTTGGCGATCCGCGCGGGTACCGCGTCGCCCAGGATGCCGAGGGCGGCCTCGGGGGCGACGTCGAGGAGCACGACGTCCGCGGGCGGCAGATCCGCGGCACGGCGGACCCGGACCCCGGTGTGCACCTTGCCGCCGTGCTCCGCGAGCTGCGCGGTCAGTGCCCGCGCGATCGCGGCGGAGCCGCCCTCCGCCACCGGCCACCCGTAGCGATGGCCGGCGGCGGTGATCATCAGACCCACGGCGGACGTGGCGGGCCGGTCCAGCCGGTGGTAGGCGTGAGCGGCGACCCCGCCGAACAGGGCACGTCCCTTGGGGGTGCGGAACCAGCGGGCCGAGGCCGTGGCGGGCAGCAGGGCCCGGGGCCCGAACGCCGCCAGCCGCAGCGGGTGCCGCGGGACGTTGAGCACCGGCCGCATCAGGTCCGCGGCGAGCCCGTCGAACCCGGTTGCGAGGTCGGCGAACATCCGCCGCCACCGCGGGCCGTCCTCGCCGAGGCCGGCCGCGGTGACGTCGAGGGATCGGTGCAGCAGGGCTGCCTCGCCCCCGTCGAGGGGATGGGCGCAGTCGATCTCCGGCCACCGCCACCGCAGCCCGTAGCGATCGAGGCCGAGGGTCTGCAGGTAGGGGGAGCCGGCACCCATGGGGTGGAAGGCGGAGCAGTGGTCGTGGACCAGGCCGGGCACGGTGAGCTCGCCGGAGCGGGTGCCGCCACCGATCTCGTCGGCTGCCTCGAGAACCTGGACGTCCACGCCGCTGCGGGCGAGGTGGACGGCGGCAGCGAGCCCGTTGGGTCCGCTACCGACCACGACCGCCGTACTCACGCTGTGACCTCCCGCTGTGCGGCTGCCCGGTGGGCGCCCTCACGGTCCATTGTCCACTGCACGTCGAACGGGATGGGCCCGTTGGGCAACCAGGGCTGCTCGGCGACGGCGTCGGCGACCCTGTAGGTGCCGCGTTCGATCACGCCGAGGGCCGCGTCGATCACCTTGTATTCCTGGGTGCCCTTGTGGATCGGCTGGGATTCGATCCAGGCGACGACGAACTCGCCGGGCGCGAAGTTGCAGCGCCGCTGGATCGCGGCGATCAGGTGCTCGTTGTGCAGGTGCCCGTCACCGAAGTTGAAGGCGACGATCGAGTTGCAGGAGAACTCGGCCTCGCGCAGGTCGTAGGTGTCGATGTCGTCCCCGAGGTGGCGCATCATCAGGGAGATCAGCGCCCGGCCCTGGCTGTGCATGGACCGCCAGCCCAGGAGCTGGTGCATCACGACGTCCGCGACGTCGGCGGGGTAGGTCGCGAGCAGCTGGGTGCGGGTGTTCTCGGCGGCCCGCACGATGTGCCGGTTCAGCTTCTCCTCCGCACCCGGGGCGAACGCCCAGGTGGCCGAGGCCCAGTTGCCGGCGTACTGCCGCATCGACGGCAGGAACGAGACCAGGTCGGGGCGCAGGTTGCCGAGGACCGGGAAGAAGCACAGCGCGGCGGTGATCGCGCCCGCCAGCCACAGCGACGACATGTCGGTCACGGCGTAGCCGTCCCAGGCGGGGAAGCCCCAGAACAGGAAGACCGTGGCGTAGGCGAACAGCAGGTTCCATTCCAGCGGCACCGCGAGCGGGAACGTCGAGGCGATGAAGAAGTGGAACGCCACCATCAGCAGCACCGCGAGCAGCGTGAGCGTGCGGTTGGTGGAGAACAGCAGCACCAGCGGGGTGACGATCTCGACGAACGTGCCGAGGACGTGGGCGACGCCGCTGCCGAGGTGCGAGGGCCGCAGGTCGTTCGGGAAGCTGCGGTAGTGCATGCGCTTGACCCGCTTGGACAGCATCCACGGGGTGTTGCTGATCATCGGGGGGACCACCATGGCGAAGTGGCGGCCGAACTTGGAGACGCCGGCGCCGACCCAGACGGTGACGATGAGCAGCTTGAAAGCCACGATCATGTCGACGAAGGGCAGGAAGGTGAAGAACACCATCGCCGGCAGGTACTGCTCGCTGCGGGCGGCGATGAAGATGACCTTGTCCCGCAGGCCGATCACGATCAGCAGCACGATCAGCGGCGCCACGACCGCGGGGCGGACGAGGCCGGCGTTGTCGGCGACGAGCGCGTCGACGGAGGCGGAATGCACACCCGGAAGAACGACGGCGACAATCAGATTGGCGAGCAGAAGGGCGTAGAGCGCCACGTCGCCGACGGTGCGGCGGTCACCGGACGTGCCGGGCACCTTGCCCGGCCACGGTGGGAGCCGGATCGTCTCGGGCTTGAGCCAGTACCGGAAGCCACCGGTCATCGGCTTGAAGTGCCCGGCGAGCGGCCCCCACGACCCGGCGAGACCGAGCGCCTCGAGCAGCACGGTCCACAGGATCAGCTTCTGGTAGACGATCGGCTGGTTCCACCACGACGAGACGTCGAGCCACGACAGGCCCGAGGTCAGCGTCGCCAGGGCGGTGCCGGCGCCGATGTAGAGGAACAGCAGCTTGAGGATGTAGACGGTGTGCACCATTTTCGGCGTGCCGAATCCGTAGTCGACCCAGTGGGTCGACATGGCCCGCAACCGATCCCGGAACGGGAGGTCGCGGAACGTGGCGGGGTCCACTTCCGGGAAGTGGCCGGTCTTGAAACCCATGGGAATTCGCCTTTCGGGTAGGGGTTGCCGCCCCACCGGCCCGGGGCCGGCGAGTCGGGGTGGAGCGTGTGGTGTCCTCGGGAGCGGTCAGGCGTGCACGGGAGCACCGTGGCTGCGCCGCAGGCCGGGTTTGTCGATCTTGCCGACGGGGTTGCGCGGCAGGGCGGCGACGACGTGCACCTCGGCGGGCACCTTGACCCTCGTCAACCGCTCGGCGAGGTGGGCGAGCAGTTCGGAGTCGGTGACGGTCCGCTCGGGATAGGTCACGACGTACGCGACGGGAACCTCGCCGTACACCTCGTGCGGCGCGCCGATCACGGCGGACTCGAGGACCGCGGGGTGCGTGGCCAGGGCGTTCTCGATCTCCTTGGGATACAGGTTCTCCCCGCCGCGGATGATCATGTCCTTGATGCGGTCGACGAGGGTGAGGTATCCGTCCTCGTCGAGCCGGCCGACGTCGCCGGTGTGCAACCAGCCGTCGACGACGGTGCGGGCGGTCTCCTCGGGTCGGCCGAGATAGCCGCGCATCACGTTGGGCCCCTTGATGAGCACCTCGCCGGTGGCCCCGGCCGGCAGGTGCCGCCCGTCGGGTCCGGCGATGGCGATCTGCTGGCCGGGCAGCGCGGGGCCGACGGTGCCGAGCTTGCGGGGGCCGTCGATCGGGTTGCACGCCGACGCGCAGGTGCCCTCGGTGAGCCCGTAGCCCTCGACCACGACCAGGCCGAAGCGCTGCTCGACCCGATCGAGAAGTTCCTTCGAGATCGGGGCCGCGCCGCAGATCGCGAAGCGCAGCGACGAGGTGTCCACCGGGGTGTCCAGCGGCTGGGAGACGAGCAGGGCGTAGATGGTGGGCACGGCCGAGAAGTAGGTCGGCCGCAGCCGTGCCACGTCGTCGAAGAACCGGGCCGGGGAGAACCTGCCGGTGATGCTGAGCTGCGCCCCGGCCAGGATCGGCGCCAGGAAGCTGACCGCGATCGCGTTGACGTGGAACAGCGGCAGGATCAGCAGGCAGTGGTCGGCCTCGGTCAGCTGCAGGTGCGTGCGGAACGAGTCGGCCATGAACTGCAGGTTCGCGTGGGCGAGCTGCACGCCCTTCGGGCGGCCGGTCGAGCCGGAGGTGTAGATCAGCAGGGCGGTGTCGTCGGGACGGGGATCGGCGCCGGCCGACCATCCGGCCGGCGGGGCGGTAGCCATGTCGTCCACGTGGATCAGCGGGCGGCCGCCCGACGGGGCGTCGGGACCGGCGCCCAGGACGAGTACGGCTCCCGCATCGTCGATCTGGTACTCGGCCTCGGTCGCGGTGAACGCGGGATTGACGGGGGTGGCCGTCGCACCCAGCCGCCACGCCGCCATGAGGGCGACGAGGAGTTCGGCCCGGTTCGGCAGCATCACCGCGACGACGTCACCCGCAGCGATCCCGTGCTGCTGGAGTTGCGCCGCGAAACCGTCGACTCTGCGGGCAAATTCGGCGTAGGTGAGTTCCCGGTCGTCGTCCCGCACGCAGGGCCGGTCCGATTCGCGGTGCCACACCAGATATTCGATCGTCACTACCGTCGGTCCTTTTCTCTTCGGCTGACCACAACGGTAGTGACGGGGATCACGTCCCGACTACGGCCTCGCGGGCTCGAGTTCCGACGGGGTGTTGTCCTCCGAGCACAACACCGCGCCGCCGGCTGTCGTTGCAGCCGGCGGCGCGGAGCGGATCGTCAGTGGGCCGGATTGCCCGAGGGGGCGGGCTGCGGCCCGCCGGGTCGCGGCTCCGCGTCGACGTGCATCGCCCGGGCCAGCGCCCTCTCCTCCGGCGGGGTGGCCCGTTCGCCCCCGCGCCGGCGCAGGTACCGGGTCTTGAGGTGGTACGCGGCGACGATGACCGCGAGCGCGATCAGCGACTGCACCAGTTCGGCGCGGGCGCCGGTGAACCACATGCCGACGAGGATCGCGACGATGACCGCCGTGACGACGACCGGCAGGACCGGGTAGAGCCACACCCGGAACTGCAGGATCTCCGGCGACGTGCGTTCCCAGCGGCGGCGCAGCACCAGCTCCGACAGGCAGATCATGATGTACACGAACAGGCAGATCGCACCGGACGACGTGACCAGGTACAGGAAGATCGTGTCGGGCCAGACGTAGGCCGCAACGATGCACACGTATCCGACGAACGTGCACGACAGCACGCCCTTCAGCGGGACACCGCGGGAGTTGACGGCCGTCATCCACGCGGGTGCGTCGCGGTGGGCACCGAGCACGAACAGCATGCGCGAGGCGGTGTAGAGCCCGGAGTTCAGGCACGAGAGCACGGCGACCAGCACCACGAAGTTGAGGATCTCGGCGGCCCCGGGGATGCCCAGGACGTCGAGGGCGGCCACGAACGGGGATTCGCCGACGACATAGCTGTCCCACGGCAGCATGGTCACGAGCAGGAACGTCGCGCCGACGAAGAACGCCAGGATCCGGAACACGACGGTGCTGGTGGCGCGGCGGATCGCCGCGGCCGGCTCCTTCGACTCGGCCGCGGCGATCGTGACGAGCTCGGCCCCCGTCATCGAGAAGATGACGGCGACCACCCCGACCATGACGGGGGTGAAGCCGTGGGGCAGGAAGCCGCCGTGTGCGGTCAGGTTGCCGAAGGACAGCTCGGCCCCGGGCCAGACGCCCAGCACGTAGAGACCGGCCAGGACGAGGAACGCGATGATCACCGCGACCTTGATCCCGGCGAACCAGTACTCGGCCTCGCCGAAGTTGCCGACCGACAACAGGTTCACGACGGTCATGATCAGCAGCAGGCCGGCGGCCATCAGCCACAGCGGCACCCCGGGGAGCCAGCGGCCGAGCAGGGTGGCCCCGACCACGGCCTCGATCCCGACGACGACCACCCAGAAGTACCAGAACAGCCAGCCGGTGGCGAAGCCTGCCCAGTTGCCCATGGCGTCGCGGGCGTATTCGGTGAACGAGCCGGTGCAGGGCTTGGCGACGGCCATCTCCCCGAGCATGCGCATGACCAGGAAGACGATGAGCCCACAGATCAGGCAGGTGAGGATGGCGCCGGGGCCGGCCTGGCCGATGATCGCGCTGATCCCCACGAAGAATCCCGCGCCGATCACCCCGCCCATGGACAGCATGGTGAGATGGCGCTTCTTCAGCGCGTGACCCAGGGTGTCGGACCTTTCGGCCGGTGAATCGGTGTGCACGGCACTCCCTTCGAGACCTGGTGTGCGGCGCCGTGGGGTGCCGGTTCCGGCGTCCCGGCGGCGCTGTCGCTCGGATGGGAGAACCCTACGACCGCAATGTGACCCACGACATGTCCGTGATGTACACAATCGTGGGTCACACCCGCCGTCGGGGCGATTGTCCGTCGGATTCAGACCGGCTGCGCCTCATCCGGCGCCGCCTCGGGTGCCTGCGACGTTTCGGGTCCCTGCGCCGCCTCGGGTTCCGAGGGCGCACGATCCGTCACCCGCGGGGTGAGCAGCACGTAGCTGCCCGCGGCCAGCAGCACCGTCACCACCGGGGCGAGCTGCGCCCACGTCGCGCTGACCTCCTGCACGGTGAGCGCGATGCCGGCGACCGAGGAGATCAACCACGCCAGCGCCCCACCGGACGCGGTGCGGGGCATGGCGTGGCCCCGATCCCGCAGCACGTAGACCACCGCGATCGCCACCCAGGCGGTGATCAGCACGCCCTGCCAGGCGAGGGCCTGCAGCAGGTACCCCAGCACGTCGGTGAGCATGAGCAGGTATGCGAGCACGGCGGTGACCACCACCCACACCGCTCGGGGCACGTCGATGCGCAGTGCCCGGTGGACGAACACCTGGAGGTTGGTGGAGGCGAGATAGAAGTTGGCCGAGTTGATGCGGGTCTGGGACACGATGATCAGCAGCACCCCCGCGAAGCCGAGGGAGCCGACGACCGCCTCGACCACGCCGGTCTCGGTTCCGGCGATGTCCCAGGCGCCGAGGAGATAGAGGCCGACGAGCCCGTTCACACCGAAGGTCAGCGCATAGAACACCCAGCCGAAGGTGACGGTGCCGTGGAAGGCGGCGTCGGTGCGGCGACCGAGCCTCGCGTAGTCGAAGGTGTACATCATCAGCACCCAGACGCCCATGTAGACGAGGTAGGCGGTGAGCCAGCCCGGAAGCGGACCCGATGCCACCGTGGCGGTGAGCCATCCGGTGGGGTAGCCCTGGCGCACGGTCGCGGCCACCACGACGGCGACCATGCCGACGAGATAGAACGGCAGCAGGATCCCGTTGAGCTTGTCGAGCCACGCGGCGACACCCCCGATCACCACGGGAATCATGTACACCGTGCAGAGCAGGTACCACAGCCTGATGTCGCCGCCGAAGTACTCCTGCAGAGCCACGGCGACGATGGAACCCTCGAAGACCCCGTAGTAGAGCGCGGTGGCCGCGAACAGCGCCGGGGCGAGCAGTGAGCCGACGGCGCCGAACATGCGCCGGGACAGCAGCTCGACCGACAGGCCGGTGTGGATCGCATAGCGGGAGAGCACCAGATTGACGACGCCGAAGGTGGCGATCGAGGCAGCCATCCCGGCGAGGGTGGCCGGTACCCCGACCGCGCCGGCCGAGGCAACCGCGATGTAGAGCCAGAACATGGCGCTGAACATGGCCCACCAGGCCATCGTCAGCGACCAGCGGGACAGACGCCCGGATTCGGGCACGATTTCCCGCTCCGCGGGGGATCCGGGAGCAGATTCGGTGAGGTGATCGGACATGGGGTCGCCTCTCGGGGGGAGGGAATCCGAACCGGCGCAGGGGCGCACGACCGCCCGCAGCACCGGGGGCGGGAGGTTCGGCAGGGGAGCTTCGAGGGAGGGTGGAGAGCGCGAAACCCGTTGCGGGGCAGCGGTGAAACTGCCCCGCACGGGCTTCAGGACCAGTGCGCGACGGAGCGGGTCCGCAGCAGATCGCGGAACTGGGCGGTGGTCGTGGGCAGCAGCTCGCCGGTACCCCAGTCGACGATCACGCCGTAGCGGCGCACGAGATCGAGCATGGACAGCTCACCGCTGCGGTAGCGGCCGGCGACGGCTTCGGGGTCCTCGTCGAGCCAGCCCTTGCGCGACACGCGGATCTCCTCGCGGACGCGCTCGGTGGCGTCGTGGTCGAGCTCGTAGCGGTCGATCTCGGGGTCCACCGGCACGACGACGACGCCGTAGTCCAGGGCGGCGCGCTCGACGGAGACGTACCCGTCGATCACGTCCTCGAGCACGGCCTCCGGGTCCCGCTGCAGCGGATCCCCGTAGCCACCACCGCCCGCCGACGGCCGCTCGAACGAATCTCCGGACTGGACCGGCACATTCGAGAACACGGACCCGAGGAAGCGCTCCTCGGGGGTGCCGCGGTTGAGCCACACACCGTGCGGGATGGACGGCAGGCCGCCCTCGATGCCCCAGGTGACCGAGCGGGAACGGTCACAGCAGTACGACATCACGCTGCTGTCGCTGTCGGTGAGGATGCCGCCCTTGGACAGGCCGCACCCGCCGCGGTATTCCCCGGGCCCACCGGAATCGGTGATGATGGCGTGCTCGCTGGTCAGCACGGGGGTGAGGCGTTCCTGCCCCTCGCACGGCTGCACGGCCAGGCCGATACCGAACACCGGTGCGGTGGCGCTCGATCCGTCCTTCGAGCTGCGTCCGCCCCAGCCGCCGGCCATCCAGTCGTACCACATGAAGAACGGCCGGTCGTCGGTGCGGGCGTCGCGGCCGCCGACGAGCAGGTACTCGAGGTTGAACGAGCACGCGATGGCGCGGGAGGGCACGACCTTCGACCACAGTTCGAAGATCGCGTTCATGATCTTCTCGTAGGGACCGGAGCAGAACCCGGTCACCGCGTGTGGCCAGCCCGCGTTGACGACGGTACCCTCCGGTCCGAGGTCGGTCCGGATCGCGTTGTACAGGCCCGAGTTCAGCGGCACGTCGGGGAAGAACGACTTGGTGCCCGCCACGATCCCGGAGAACGCGGTGCCGTAGCCGCTGTTGAGGAAGCTGGCGACCGCCGGTGCGCTGCCGGTCAGGTCGTAGCTGAGCTGGTCGCCCTCGATCGTCATGGTGACGCGGATCGGGACGAGCCCCTCGGGCCGGGCGGGATCGGAGTCGAGGTAGTCCTCGGTGGTCCACGTGCCGTCCGGCAGGTCGGCGACCCGGCTGCGCACGATGCGCTCGACGTAGTCCTGGACCTCGCGCATCGCGTCGGTGACGGTGCCGCGCCCGTATTTGTCGACGAGTCGGTGGATTTCACGTTCACACACGCCCGTGGCCTCCGCCTGGGCGTGTAGGTCGCCCATGCTGATCTCCGGCGACCGGGTGTTCGCGACGAGCAGTTTCGCGACGTCCGCCAGGAATCGGCCCTCGTGCCACACCCGGACCGGGGTGATCCGCAGGCCCTCACCGAAATGCTCGGTGGCGGTCACGTCGAACGACCCGGGGACGCTGCCGCCGATGTCGGCCCAGTGACCCTTGTTCTGCGCGAAGGCGATGAGGACGCCGTCGGCGAAGATGGGCCGGACGAAGCTGACGTCGTTGAGGTGGGTGCCGCCCCGGTAGGGGTCGTTGACCATGAAGATGTCGCCGGGGTTGATGTCGGAGCCGAATTCCTCGAGCACGGCCTTGCACTGGAAGTGGAGGGTGCCCACGTGGACCGCGATGTCCTGGCTGCCCTGCATCACGGTGTTGCCCTCGGCGTCGCAGAGCGCGGAGGAGAAGTCCCGCGAGTAGATGACGAACGAGTAGCAGGTGCGCAGGATCTGCTCGGACATCAGGTCGACCGAGGTGGCGAACGCGTTCTTGAGGACCTCGAAGGTGACCGGATCGAGGGTGGGGGACGTGGTGGTCATCGGGTCTCCTGGATGTCGATGCGGATGTTCGCCCACTCGTCGATCGTGGCGGTGGTCCCCGGGGGGACGACGGTGGTGGAGTCGAGCTGGGTGATCACGGCCGGGCCGGGGATGCGCGTACCGAATTCCAGTGTGTCGCGGTCGAAGACGGGGGTGTCGAGCCGGCCGCGCGCCTCGTCGAAGTAGACGTTGCGCCGCTCGACGGGCGCCGGCTCCGCGGTGGTGGGTTCGGAGGTGCGCGGGAAGTTCGGCTTCGGCGTGGTGCCCACCGCGCGCAGCCCGATCTGGTAGATCTCCACGGGTGTGTCGTCGCGCCGGAACGAGTAGTCCCGTTCGTGCTCCTCGTGGAACCGCTCGACGGCCTCCGCGAGGAAGCCGGGGCCGCTGCCGGCCGCGACGGTGAGCGAACGCCACTGCCCCGCGTAGCGCATGCTGATATGACGATCGAGGACCATCCGTTCGGGTTCGACCCCCTCGTGGCGGAGACGCTGCGTGCCCTCCTGCTCGAGCCGCAGGAATTCGCGCTCGAGCGCGGTGGTGTCGACCTCGTCGACGCGGCCCTGGAACATGGCCGACAGGTCGTGCCGGATGTCGACGAGCAGGCACCCCTGCGCCGAGGTGATGCCCGGATGGGGCGGCACCACGACGGTCGGAATGGACAGTTCCTTCGCGAGGGCCGCGCCGTGCAGGGCGCCCGCGCCGCCGCAGACGACGAGGACGAAGTCGCGCGGATCGTAGCCGCGCCGAATGGACAACAGCCGCACCGCATCCGCCATGTTGGCGTTGGCCACCTGGATGATGTTGCCGGCCGCGGTGTCGGCGTCGAGACCGAGCGGTCCGGCCACGCTCTGCTTGATCGCGTTCTCCGCGGCCGCCACGTCCAGGGTGAGGCCGCCGCCGATGAGGGTGGTGCCCAGGCGGCCGAGCAGCACGTTGGCGTCGGTGTTCGTCGGCTCGGTGCCGCCGCGCAGGTAGCAGGCGGGTCCGGGGGAGGCGCCGGCCGACTGCGGCCCGTTGCGCAGCGAGCCTGCCTCGTCGAGCCAGGCCAGCGATCCGCCGCCGGCGCCGATGGTGAGCACCTCGATGCTGGGGAAGGAGATGGGGAAGCCGTACTCGACCTGCCACTGCTTGGTGGTGCGGACCTCGCCGTCGTAGACGAGCGAGATGTCGGTGCTGGTACCGCCCATGTCCAGGCCGATCGCGTTGGGGTATCCGCAGCGGGTGGCGATGTCGGCCACGGCGATCGCGCCGGCGGCGATGCCGGAGGCGGCGAGCCGGACGGGATACTTCTCCACCATCGCGGGGGTCATCGAGCCCCCGCCGGAATGGAGCAGGAGCAGGTCGCCGTCGTATCCGTCGGTGCGCAGCTGCGCTTCGAGCCGGTTGACGTACCCGCTGACCAGGGGTGCGAGCACGGCGTTGGCGACGGTGGTGGAGGCGCGGTCGTACTCGAAGATCTCGGGGAGGATCTCGCTGGAGGTGGAGACGGTGACGTCGGGCAGCTCGGCCTCGAGCAGTGCCCGCACGCGCTGCTCGTGTGCGCTGTTGACGTAGCTGTTGATCAGGCACACCGCGACGGTCTTGATGTTCTTGCGGCGCAGGATGCGGGCGATCTCCCGGACCTCCGACTCGTCGAGCGGGGTGACGACCTCGCCGGCGTAGTCGATGCGTTCGGTGACCTCGTACCGATCACGGCGGCGGATGTAGGGGGTGCCGACGTCGACGTACGTGTCCCACAACTCGTCCTTGGTGCCGTCGCGGATCTCGAGCACGTCGCGGAACCCGCGGGTGGTGACGAGGGCCGCGGGCGGGAAGTTGCGGGTGATGAGCGCGTTGGTCGCGACGGTGGTGCCGTGGGAGAACAGGGTCACCTCGGTCAGGTCGATGCCCGCGGTGCGCACACCGTCGATCACGGCGCGCATGGGATCGTCCGGGGTCGAGGGAACCTTCGCGATGCGGGTGGTCGATGCGCTCTCGTCGAAGATGCACACGTCCGTGAAGGTGCCTCCGACGTCCACGGCGACGCGCAGGTGGGGATTGCGGGATGTGATCATCGTCATACTCCTGGGTCGGGTGGAACCCAGTATTCGGCCTGGTCGCGGGGCCATCAATTGGAGAAAGTGAATCGAGTTCCCCGAATCGTTGGAGATCTTCACACCCATGGGAGAAAGATGTCGGGCATGCTTCCGGACCGTTTCCGGCTCGTCGACCTGCTGCTCGAACCCGACCTCGGGCTCCGGCTGGCGACCGATGCCGACCCCAACGTGGGAATCACCGGCGCGCACCCGATCGAGATCGAGAACCCGACCCGGTGGCTGCGGCCGGGGTCGATGATGCTCACCACCGGCTCGCGCTTCCCCGGCCACGAGCACCCGCAGCAGGCCTATCGCGAACTGATCCGCGAGCTCGTGGGGTCCGGCATCGCCGCGCTCGGGTACGGCGTCGGGGTGATCACCGACGACGTCCCCCGGCCCCTGCTCGACGAGGCCGAGCGCCATCGGTTCGCCGTGGTGGCGATCCCGCCGGAACTGCCGTTCATGGAGGTGGTCGGACGTGTCAATGCCGCGGCGCAGGCGCAGGACTCGATGCTGCTGCGCCGCACGCTGCAGATGCAGAACCACCTGCTCGAGGCGATGACGGCCGAGTCCCCGGAGGCCGACCTCGTGGCCCGGCTCGCCGGGCTGCTCCGCAGCAGCGTGGTCCTCTACAACGAGGTCGGCGACGTCGTGGCCTCGGCGGGTGGCGCACCGGTGCACCTGATCCGCAATCAGCTGCGCGGCCGGGACGGCCGGCTGCTGTTCCGGGTGGGCCGATGGTCGGTGAGCGCGCACTCGATCTCGCCGGGCGGCCAGCACTATTGGTTCGCCCTCGCGTCCAAGAGCAACGAACTCACCGATCCGCTCACCGCGCCCGCCGTCGAGGTGTCGCTGAGGCTGCTCAACACGATCGAACGCACCCGCCAGCGCGCCACCATCGAGAACCGCGCGCGGCACGCCGCACTGGTGCGGGCGCTGGCGTCGGGCGATCCGGCCGATTCCGACACCGTCCTGGACCAGCTCGAGATGCTGCGGTTCGGCCCCGAGCCCGATATGCGGATGCTGGCCTTGTCCGCCGCACCCGACTACGACAACCGCCGATGGGTGTTCCGGGCGAACTCGCTGCTCGATGCCGTCGAAACGGACGTGTCCGGGCTGGCCCGCGACATCGGGCTGACCCTGCTGCTCGCCCGGGGCGAGGGGGGCCTCGTCGGAGTGGTCCCCGCCCGGGCGGAGGCTCTCGACTCCTGGTCGAACAACCTTCCACAGGGGTTGACGTGCGGCTCGAGCGAGCCGTTCACCGATCCCGCGCGCGGGCCCGACAAACTGCGCGAGGCGCGCTGGGCGCGACGGGCCGCCGAGCGGCTCGGCCGCAGCACCCAGCGCTTCGAGGACGTGAGCCTCGCGGACTGGTTGCTGGCGGGCCGCGACCCGGGGCCCGCCCTCGCGCGCGCCACCGCGGTCCTGGCCCCACTGCTCGACGGCCACGACGACCTGGTCGATTTCCTCGTGCTCCACCTGGCCCGGGACCTGGACGTGGGGCGGACGGCGCGGGAGCTGAACCTGCATCCGAATACCGTGCGGCACCGGGTGAAACGAGTCGAGGACCTGCTGGGCCGGTCCCTGCGGTCCCCCCGGGACGTCACCGACGTGCATCTGGCCCTCGAAGTCCTCGCCGAACACCCCACCTCCTAGCCGCCCGGTGCGGGGAAGGATCGTCATCATGGCCATCACCGTGCGTCGGCTCACGACGCTGCCGGAGCTCGGGCTCACTCTCGTGGCGGGTCGCGACGGAGCCGACCGTGTCATCGAGTGGGCGCATCCGATCGAGCTTCCCGACCCCACCCCGTGGCTCTCGGGCGGAGAGCTGGTGATGACCACCGGACTGGAGATCGGCGCCGGCGCCGACGAGCAGTTCGCGTACCTCCAGGGTCTGGTGGGGGCCGGCTGCGTGGCCTTGGCGTTCGACACCGGCACCCGGTTCGACCGCGTGCCCGACGGTCTGCGCGCCGCGGGTGACGCGCTGGGGTTCCCGGTGCTCGCCGTGCCCGCCTCGACGCCCTTCATCGCCATCACCCGGGCGGTCATCGACGAACTGACCGCCGACCAGGTCCGCGCGGTGCAGCGGGTCGTCGATCAGCAGGAGCGGCTGGCCCGGGCCACACTGCGCGGAGGTGTGCCCGCGGTCGTGACCGCGCTCGGTCAGGCCCTCGCCGGAGTCGTCGCCGTCGTCGACGCCGACGATCGCGTACTCGCCGAATACGGGTCCGACACGACGCGGGCGGTCCGGCATGCGCGCGGGGTGGCGGAGTCGGCGTCCCGATCTCCGCGGCGGCGGCAGATGAGCAAGGTGCTGGCCGACGCCGCCGGGCACTACACCGTTCAGAGCATCGCGGCGGCCCAGGACCTCTACGGATACCTCGCCGTCGGCACCGCGGAGCCGCTCCCGCCGGCCGACCGTCTGCTCCTCGCCCACGCCGTGTCGCTGATCTCCATCGAGCTCGGCAAGCCCGCGAAGGTGCAGAGCGCAGAACAGCGGCTGCGGGCCGTCGTCACCCGGACACTCTTCGACGCACCCGAACGCATGGACGCCGGCCTGCTCCGCTATTTCGGGTTCGAACCGACCGACACCGTCGCCGTCGCCGTGCTGACGGAGGTCGGCCCGCTGCTGCCGGCGGAACGGCAGGTCGGCGCAGTCCTCGCCGCGGAGGGCGTACCCCATCTGGCGGCCTCGGTCGGCACGGATGTCGCCGTGGTTCTGCCGGCCGACCGGGCACGCGAGATCGCGACCCGGGTCCAGGACCGGGTCCGCGCGCAGCTCGGCCGGCCGGTCCGGTGCGGGCTGGGCGGTCCGTGCGGCGTGAAGGACGCGAACACCAGTGTGCAGCAGGCTCTCTCGGCGGTCAGGGCAGCGCGGAACGGGGGCCGGACACCGGTGGAGTTCGCCGAGCTCGGTACCTTCTCGGTGTTGCTGGGCATGCAGGACCCGGACGCGCTGCAGGCCATCGCCCGCACCGGACTCGAAGCACTCGATGCCTACGACGCGAAGCACGGATCGAGCGGAAGACTGGTCGAGACCCTCGCCGCGTACCTCGAGCACAACGGCCAGGCCGAGAGCACCGCCGCCGCGCTGGGCATCCACCGGCACACCCTGCGGAACCGGCTCGCCCGCATCACCGAACTCACCGGCCGCGACCTCGACTCGATCCACACCCGGGTGGAGTGGTGGCTGGCCGTCAAGGCCCGGGAGATGCTGGACGGCCGTGGCGGATAGGTGCCGACGTCCGGTCGCAGCGCCTCGACGAGATCCTCACCCCGGCCGCGCCCCGGAAGATTCAGGTGCGGTACGCGTCGGCGCGGTGGGAGATCGCGGTGACTCGGACCTGGCGGGTGTTCTCGTCGATCAGGTACAGCACCCGGTAGGAGCCGCGGCGGGCGGAGCAGGCCGGTGCCAACGGTGGGGCGAGTTGGTTGCCGACCCGGTGCGGGTTTTCGAGGAGGGGTCCGGTGAGGAACTCGTACACCGCGGCGGCGACCTTCTCGGGCAGGGTCCGCTCGAGCGCACGAGCAGCGGTACGGGCCACGATCAGGGTGTAGGGCTCGCCGGGAACGCTCACTCGTCGCCGGGCTTGCCCGCGGACATGATCTCGGCGAGGGATGCGGCATCGAGGCTGTCCCCGGCCTCGATCTCGGCCATTCCCGTGAGGTGGTCGGCAAGCAGGGACTTCTCGGCCAGCACGGCAATGGTCTCGCGCAGCGCGTCGTAGTCGTCGGCACCGAGCAGCACCGCGGCCCGGTGCCCATTTCGGGTGATCTCGAACCGCTCGTGGGTGCGCTCGGCCTCGTCGACCAGACGGGAGAACTGCGCCCGCGCCTCGGCCACCGGAAGAGTCGTCATGTACATAATTGTAGCCAACATTTCGGCTGACCGCTGCGACCTCGACTCGATCCACACCCGGCCGGAGTGGTGAGCGGCCGTCGAGGTCCGGGAGATGCCGGGCGGCCGTGGCGGACGATCCGGACCCGAGCGGGGGATGCAACGCGGCGCAACAGTTGTGGCGCGCGATCGTTTCGAGTGTGCTCCGAGTCACATTCTCACGAGTCGCATTCTCACGGGAAGGACACTCCGATGCTCCACGCTCCCACGGCCGGTCCCGAACTGCGCCGGCGGAGCTGACGAAGAACCCTCGAGGACACGGTCCGCGATCCGGCAGCCGACTCCGGCCACCACACCACTCACCGATCTCCTCGGCCGACGTTCCCCTCGCCCCTCGTTTCGAGGGCATCACAGAAGGTTTCGGTACCCCATGCCCGAACGCTCGCACGCCGACACGTCCCCGGGGTGGCTCGGATTCGGTGTCGCCAACACCGCCGTGATCACCACCGCCTCCGTCGCGGCGTGGTATCTGCTCGCCGACCCGCGGCTCAGCCCGTTCGACCTGTATCCGTTGCCGTTCAACGCCGCCCTGTTCTGGGCCCTGCTGTTCGTCGTGTGGGCCGGATTCAACCTCGAACTCTGGGGATTCGACCGGCTACGGCAACCCTGGCGCGGCATTGCGTTCCTCGGCGCCGCATCGGCTTTCGCCGTCGTTGTCACGTATGCCCTGGCGAGCGGAATCGGCCACCTGTATCCCGACTACGCGGCCGCGCGTCCCGACGGCCTGGGCTACTTCACGGGCGCGTTGTTCGTCCTGTTCGGCTTCTCCACGTGGGTCCTGGTGGTGCTCAACTGGGGACACTGGCCGTGGACCGATCTGGGCCTGAAACAGCCGTGGGTCGGCGCCTGCGAGATCGTCTCCCTCCTCGTCCCCACCGCACTGCTCTATCTCGTGTTGGGTGTACCCGCGGTCTCGGAGACGGTTCGGGAGGGCACAGCACTGGTCGGCATCGACACACTGCTCGGCTGGTACTACTCGATCATCGTCGCGATCGTGCTCACCGGACAGACCTGGGAGAACTGGCCGTGGCGGCTCGCCGGCAGCCGCATGCGGGTCGCACTGGTCTCGACGGTCGGCAACATCGCGCTCGGCACCGTGCTGTTCGCGGCACTGCGCGCCGTGTGTGTGGTGCTCGTCGGTCCCGGCACGGCAGCCGAACCGGGCTTCCCGCTCGATCAGTTCCCGGCCCAGCTGGGCGTGTGCTGGGTCGCATGGATGATTCTGTGGGCCAACGCCTTCGGCAACAGGCCGACGGGCGGCGGGGCCGTGGTGAACCTGCTGTCCCGCGCAGCGATCACGTTCGCCCTCGCCGTGACCACGTTCGTCCTGTACTACTACGTGATCGCCGAGATCGTGCTCCACGAGCCGGCCGTCGCCGGCGGCCTGCACGGCAACGCCCTCGGATTCATGGACTTGTTCGCGTTGGTGACGCTCCTGTACGTCGTCGGCTTCGAGTCCTTCGGTCTGCGACGGCCCGCAGCCACCGTTCCCGCCCCCGAGGATCGCGCCGTCGCGCATCCCTGATCGAGGGAGGGGACGGACGACGGAGGCGCCCGCCGTTCGGTTCGGTGCGGCACGACGCCCGTCCCGCCGCGGCCGGACGCGACGGGACGGGCACTCCTCCGGTTCCTGCCGGTCAGTCCGCGGCTCCACCCAGGGGTGGCGGGGCCGAACGGTACCGGACCGGAGTCCTGGAGAAGCTCAACGGATTTCCGACCTGCGGCGTGGCGCTTCCCGGCACGGACACCACGGCGTCGAGGCCGAGACGCCGGGCGAACTCGAATGCCTCGGCGACGTCGTTGATGGGTCCGGCCGGAACACCCACGCGGGAGAGTTCGTCGTACCAGTGGTCGGCCCCGGCCGTGACGAGGATCGAGGTGATCTCGGCGCACAGTTCCTCGCGGTGTGCGACGCGCAGCGGGTTGCTGCGGAAGCGCGGATCGGTGGCCAGCTCCGGCGCGCCGATCGTCTCGGCGAGCCGCGTGAACTGCTTGTCGTTGCCCACCGCCAGCGCCAGCGGCCGGTCCTTGGTCGTGAACACCTCGTACGGGGCGATGCTGGGGTGCCGGTTTCCGAGGATGGCGGGCACCACCCCGGCACCGAGGTACGCCGACGCCTGATTGACGAGCGACGACAGGAGCGCGGAAAGAAGGTTGGTCTCGACGCGCTGCCCCTCGCCGGTGCGCTCCCGATGATGCAGAGCGGCGAGGATGCCGGCGAGGGCGTGCAGGCCGGTGAGCACGTCGACGACCGCGACACCCACCTTCGTCGGCGTACCGGCCTCGGGTCCGGTGATGCTCATGAGCCCACCGACGGCCTGCACGAGCAGGTCGTAGCCCGGCAGGGCCGCTCCGTCCCCGCTCCCGAACCCGGTGACGGAGCAGTAGATCAGCCCCGGGTTCACGTCGAGCAGCTCGTCGTAGCCCAGGCCGAGCCGCTCCATGGTGCCCACCCGGAAGTTCTCGACCACGATGTCCGCGCGCGCCACGAGCCGGCGGGCCTCGGCGCGGCCGTCCTCCGACGCGAGGTCCAGGACCACGGAGGTCTTGTTGCGGTTCACCGAGTTGAAGTACGTAGCCGAGCCCTCGTCGTCGTAGGGCGGTCCCCACGCGCGGGTGTCGTCGCCGGTGCCGGGACGTTCGATCTTGACGACCTCGGCACCCATGTCCGCGAGCATCATCGTGGCGTAGGGGCCGGCGAGGACCCGGGTGAAGTCGGCGACGACGATGCCGTCGAGTGCGCCCCTGCTCATGCGATCGGCCTCCCGCCGCGAAGGTAGACGGTCGTGGTGTGGGTGAAGAACTCCCGTGCGGCGCGGCCCTGTTCCTTCGGGCCGTACCCGCTCTTCTTCGCGCCGCCGAACGGGACGTGCGGGTCGGCGCCGGCGGATTCGGAGTTGATGTGCAGGATGCCCACGTCCAGGTCGTCGAGTGCCCCGAGGGCGCGGGTGAGGTCCTGGGTGAACACCGCCGCCGACAAGCCGTACTCGCTGTCGTCGGCGAGCGCGAACGCCGTCTCGGCGTCGGCCGCCCGGCACACGGCCAGTACGGGCCCGAACAGTTCCTCGCGCCACACGTCGAGCCGGGTGCCGGGCAGCTCGAGCACGGTGGGCGGCACGTAGAACCCGGCCGCCAGTTCACCGTCCTCGTAGGGCCGGCCCCCGCACAACACTCGGGCACCCTGGCGTACCGCCTCGTCGACCCCCGCCCGGATCGACGCCCGCGCCGCGGCGTCGACCACCGGACCCATGTGGACGTCCTCGTCCAGGGGATTGCCGACGGTCCACTTCCCGATCCGGGCGACGAGTTCACCGACGAACTCGTCGGCGACGTCGTCGGTGACGATGAGCCGGGAGGTCGCCGTGCACTTCTGCCCCGACGACCGGAACGCGCCGAGCAGCACCTGTTCGGCGGCGAGATCGAGGTCCGCGTCGCCGAGCACCACCGCCGCGTTCTTGCCGCCCATCTCCGCCTGCACCGGCACCCCCCGGGCGGCTCCCGCCGCCGCGAGGCTCCGGCCCACCGCCGTGGAACCGGTGAAGGTCAGCGCGTCGACACCCGGATGGTCGGCGATGCCGGCGCCGACCGCCCGGCCACCGATGACGAGGTTGAGCACCCCCGGCGGCAGGCCGGCGTCGGCGAGGGCCTGCATCAGCCGCATGGCCAGCAGCGGCACGGTGCCCGCCGGCTTCCAGACCACGGTGTTGCCGTAGGTCAGTGCCGGGGCGATCTTCCAGGCGGGGATCGCGATGGGGAAGTTGAAGGGGGTGATGACCCCGACCACGCCGACGGGCTTGCGCGCGACCAGGATCTGCTCACCGCGGCGGGGGGAGGCGAACATCTCGCCGGCCTCCCGGTCGCCCTCGCCGCCGTAGAAGCGCAGGATCTGGGCCGCGCGGAGCACCTCGGCGACGCCTTCGCCCCGCGTCTTGCCCTCCTCCCGGGCAAGTTCCGCGCCCCACTGCGACGCGGACGATTCGACGACGGCAGCCGCCCGGGCGAGGACGGCACCGCGCTCGTGCGCCGGGGTTTTCGCCCATGGCCGGGCCGCGGCGCGCGCGGCGGCCACGGCCCGGTCGACGTCGTCGCCCGTGGCCGCACGACCGCGGGCCACGGTGACGTCCGGCTCGGCGGGGCTGATGCTCGCCAGGGCCTCGGCCCCGCCGTCGAACCACTCGCCGTCGATGTAGTGCTGCAGCAGAACGGGTGTCGTCATCGTGTGTCCCTTCGACGCTTCGACGGTGCGGGTCAGCGGAATGCGGCGTGACCGGTCAGGGCGCGGCCGATCGAGAGCAGGTGCATCTCGCTGGTGCCCTCGTAGGTCAGCACCGACTCGAGGTTGTTGGCGTGCCGCAGCGGCGAGTACTCGAGGGTGATGCCGCTGGCGCCGAGAATGGTCCGGCATTCGCGGGCAATGGCCAATGCCTCGCGCACGTTGTTGAGCTTGCCGAGGCTGATCTGCTCGGGGGTGACACCGGACTCGTCCTTGAGGCGGCCGAGGTGCAGTGCGAGCAGGAAGCCCTTGCCGAGCTCGAGCGTCATGTCGGCCAGCTTCTCCTGGGTGAGCTGGTAGGCGGCGAGCGGGCGGTCGAAGACCTCCCGGGAGGCGGCGTAGTCCAACGCGGTCTCGAGGCTGTTCCGGGCCGCGCCGAGCGCGCCGAACACGATGCCGAACCGGGCCTCGTTGAGGCACGACAGGGGAGCCCCGAGGCCGCGGGCGAGGGGAAGCTCGGCCGAGCCCGGCAGGCGCACGTTGTCGAGGACCAGCTCGGAGGTCACCGAGGCCCGCAGCGACAGCTTGCGGTGAATCCTGTTGGCGGTGAAGCCGGGTGTGTCGGTGGGAACCAGGAACCCGCGGACACCCTCGTCGGTCTGGGCCCACACCGTGGCGACGTCCGCGAGATTGCCGTTGGTGATCCACATCTTGGTGCCGGTGAGGATCCAGTCCGAACCGTCCCGGCGGGCGCGGGTGCGCATTCCCGAAGGGTTGGACCCGAAGTCGGGTTCCGTCAGGCCGAAGCACCCGATGGCGTCTCCGGAGGCCAGGCGGGGCAGCCATTCCTGCTTCTGTTCGTCGGATCCGTAGCGGTGGATGGAGAACATCGACAGCGAACCCTGCACCGAGACGAAGCTGCGGAATCCGCTGTCGCCGGCCTCGAGTTCCAGGCAGGCCAGGCCGTAGCTGACGGCGTTGGTGCCGGCGCAGCCGTACCCGTCCAGGTGCATGCCGAGGACGCCGAGGGCGCCGAACTCCTTCGCCACTTCCTTGGGCAGCGTCGCGGATTCGAACCAGTCGCCGACCTCGGGGACGAGCCGGGTCTCGACGAAGCGGCGGACGGTGGCGGCGATGTCGCGTTCGTCGGCGTCGAGCAGTGTGTCGGCGCCGAGGAGTTCGAGCGGTCGCAGCGGACCGGTCGTGCGGGCGGGTGCGGTGGTGGTCATGTGCTGGTCCTCGCGGAGTAGGGAGCGGTGGTGGTCAGAGGGCGGCGAACGCGTCGCGCAGCACCGAGAACGCCTCGGTGAGCAGCTCGTCGGAGATCGACAGCGGCGGCAGGAAACGGAGCACGTTCCCGAACGTGCCAGCGGTCAGGGTGAGGACCCCGTGGGCCTGGCAGTACCGGACGATCTCCGCGACGGCCTCGCGGTTGGGAGTGGTCGTACCGGGCTCGACGAGTTCGACGGCGATCATGGCGCCGCGTCCGCGGACGTCGCCGACGACGGGGTGGTGGGTGCCGATGTCGCGCAGTTCCCGCAGCATCAGCGCGCCGATTTCCTGAGCCCGGTCGAGCAGATGCTCCGCTTCGATCGTCTCGAACACCCCGAGGGCCGCCGCGCACGCCGCGGGGTTGCCACTGTAGGTGCCGCCGATGCCGCCCGGGTGGGCGCGATCCATGATCTCGGCCCGGCCGGTGACGGCCGCGAGCGGAAGCCCGCCGGCGAGTCCCTTCGCCGTGACGATCAGATCCGGCACCAGGCCTTCGTGCTCGCAGGCGAACCATGCTCCGGTGCGGGCGATGCCGGTCTGCACCTCGTCGGCGACGACGAGGATGCCGCGGTCCCGGCAGAAATCGGCGACGCGGCGGAGGAATCCGTCGGCGGGGACGATGAACCCGCCTTCGCCCTGGATGGGTTCGACGACGACGCACGCCACCTGGTCCGCGCCGATCTGGGCGTCGACGAGCAGCCGGAACTGCTCGAACGCCTCGTCCGCGGCGCGGTCGGGCCCGCTCGGCCACCGGTAGGGGTAGGCCATCGGCGCGCGGTAGACCTCCGGGGCGAACGGACCGAAGGAGTGCTTGTAGGGCTGGTTCTTCGCCGTCATGGTCATCGTCATCAGCGTCCGGCCGTGGAAGGCGTGGTCGAACGTGACCACGGCGGAACGACCGGTCGCCGCGCGGGCGTACTTCACGGCGTTCTCGACGGCCTCGCTGCCGGTGTTGAACAGTGCCGTGCGCTTGGCGTGGGTTCCGGGGGTCAGCCGGTTGAGGACCTCGGCGACCTCGATGTACGGCTCGTACGGCGTGGCGAGGAAGCAGGTGTGGGTGAACTGCTGCAGCTGCGCGGTGGCACGTTCGACGACGCGCGGCGCGGAGTTGCCGACGGTGGTGACGGCGATGCCGGAACCGAGGTCGATGAAGGAGTTCCCGTCCACGTCGACGAGCACACCCCCGCCGCCCGCCGCCGCGTAGATCTCGGCGCCACTGGCCAGGCCCGCCGGCAGCGCGGCGGCGCGGCGCTGCGCCAGCTCGCGGGACCGGGGGCCCGGGATTTCCGTCACGATGCGGCGTGCCTGCTCGAGTCCGGGCCCGCCCCGTACGAGTTCCACTGCGGTCATGTCCTTCTCCCTCCGTCGGTTTCCTCGAACTGTAGGGGCGAGAACGCCGGTCACTTATGGACTGGAAGTACAAGTTCTGACGCATACATGGACATCGAGTACATGTCCGTCTCCAGGGGTCGCCCGCAGACTGGCGGCACACCACGGCCCACACCGGGTGATCGAAAGGACACGCCGATGACCACCGATACCGCCACCACGCATCGACACGAACCGCTGCCCACCGACGTCGCCGGGGCCGCGCGGCATCTCGCCGGGTCACGCGGGGAGCATCCGGCCCTCCTGTTCGTCGAGCGCGCTGCCCGCGACGGCGTCGCCGACGCCGTCATGAGGTGGCCGGGCCGCGATCCGTCGCTGTCCGACTCCGTCCACACCTTCGAACACTTCGGGCTGCGGATCGACGATCACGAACACCTGACGGGGGACGGCGAGGATCGCCGGGTGCATCGGTTCGCGTTCGTCACGCCCCCGGAGTGGGGGCCGGGTTCGCCTTGCCGGGTAGCGGCGGTCGTCGACGCCCATGCGCAGGGCCGCACCGTCGTCGACCGGTACGCCCGCCTCGCCGTCGTCGCCGATGTGGACGTGCGGGACATCGCCCTGGTCCGGGCCGCCGGCCGCTTCGCCCGCCAGGCCGGTCTGATCATGTCGGAGCGGTACATCGTCGATACCCTCTGCCGGCATCCAGGATTCGTCGAGGCCCTCGTCGCCTGCTTCGCCGCGCGCTTCGACCCGGACCGGCGCGACCGGGACGTCGCCGCCGAGCGGGCGGAGCGGGCGCTCGCCGCGCGGCGCGGTGCGGCGGAAAGCCTCGACGAGGACCGCATCCTGCGCAGCCTGGAGTCGTTCGTCACCGCCACCGTGCGCACCAACTGGTACCAGCGCGACGAACACGGCGCACCGAAATCGTACGGCGCATTCATGCTCGATTCCGGACGTCTCACCGATCCCGGGCCCGTCGTCCCCCACCGCGAGATCTTCGTCCACTCGGACGACATGGAGGGCATCCACGTGCGGAGCGGCACCGTCGCCCGTGGCGGTGTGCGATTCTCGGACCGCCCGGAGGACTACCGCACCGAGGTACTCGGCCTGATGAAGACCCAGGTGGTGAAGAACGCTCCCATCGTCCCCGTCGGCGCCAAGGGTGCGTTCGTGCGGCGAAACCCGGATGTCTCTCCGGCTCAGGCCTATTCGACGTTCATTCGGGGAATGCTCGATCTCGTCGACAATATCGTCGACGGGAAGATCATGCACCCGGACCGTACGGTCGTCCACGGTGGGGACGACGGATATCTGGTGGTGGCCGCGGACAAGGGCACCGCAGCGTTCTCCGACCTGGCGAACTCCATCGCAGCGGAGTACGACTACTGGCTCGGCGACGCCTTCGCCTCCGGCGGATCCAGCGGATACGACCACAAGGCCATGGGCATCACCGCGCGCGGCGCGTGGGTCGCGGTTCGCGAGCACTTCGCCGACCTCGGCGTCGACGTGGACACCACCGAGGTGACGGCGGTGGGGATCGGAGACATGTCCGGCGACGTCTTCGGCAACGGGATGCTGCTCTCCCCGCACCTGCGCCTCGTCGGCGCCTTCGACCACCGGCACATCTTCCTCGACCCGGACCCGGACCCGGCCCGCGCCTACGCGGAGCGCCGCCGGCTGTTCGAGCGTCCCGGATCGAGCTGGGACGATGTCGACCGCGACGTCCTCTCGCCCGGCGGAGGGGTGTGGCCTCGCTCCGCGAAGTCCGTCACCGTCCCGGAACCCGCACGGCGCCTGCTCGGTCTGCCGCACCCCACCACCACCCCGAGCGAGTTGATCAAGGCGCTGCTGACCGCACCGGTGGACCTGCTCTGGAACGGCGGCGTCGGCACCTACGTCAAGGCCACCTCCGAAAGTCACACGGATGCAGCGGATCCGGGTAACGACGACGTCCGCGTCGATGCCTCCCAGCTCCGCTGCCGCGTCGTCGGCGAGGGCGGCAACCTCGGTTTCACGCAGCGGGCACGCATCGAGTTCTCGGCGGCGGGCGGCCGCATCAACGCGGACTTCATCGACAACGCGGCCGGCGTCGCCACCTCCGACGCCGAGGTGAACCTGAAGATCGCCCTCGAATCCGCCCGGCGCAGCGGACGTCTGACACTCGAGGAACGCAACCGCCTGCTCGGCGACGCCCGTGACGAGGTGGCCCGCACCGTGTTGCGCACGAGCCGGGACCAGTCGGTGGCGCTCGGGCTCGCCGTCTCGCGCGCGGCCCGGCTCCTCGGCCGGCACGAGCGGCTCATCAGCCACCTCGAGACCGGTGACGGGATCCGCCGCAGCACCGAGGTACTGCCCACGGTGCAGGAGCTGGCCGCGCGGGCCGGGGCCGGCCGCGGGCTGACCAGGCCGGAGATCGCGGTGCTGCTCGCGCGGTCGAAGAACGTCGTGTGCCGGGACCTGCTCGAGTCGGATGTGCCCGACGACCCTGTCTTCGCCGACGTCGCCCAGGCGTACTTCCCCGAACGCATGCGCGGACTGCTGCAGGACGAGATCCGGGATCATCCCCTGCGCCGCGAGATCGTCGCGACCCGGATCGCCTCCGACCTCGTCGACCACGTCGGACCGGGGATGATCTATCAGCTCGAGGAACGACTCGGGGTGCGCACGCCGGCGGTCGCACGGGCGTACGCGGTGATCCGGGCGGTGTTCGACACGGACCGGTTGTGGGCCGAGGCGCGGGACCGCCCCGGTTCCGGCGCCGAACGCTGGGCGCGGCTCGGCACCGTGCAGAATTTCGTCGAGCATGCGGCCTCGTGGATCCTGCGGCTGCGGCCGTCGCCGCTCGACGTGAGCGCCGAGATCACCCGGCTGCGTGCCGGAGTGGAGGACCTGCTGAGCGACACCGGGGCGGACGGGGGGCCGGACTTCCGGCTACTCGGCGAGTACCCGGCCCTGGTCGACACGGCGTACACGCTGAACTGCCCGGCGCGCACCGTCGCCCGGGTGCACGCCGGCACGGGTTCGCTGCTGGGGCTCGACGGGACGTCGCCGGACCTGTCCGCCGGATCCCACACCTGGTGGGACAGCACGGCGATCGCCACGGTGCGGGACGAGCTCGCCGAACGCCACCACGCCCTCGTCGCCGCGATCCTGCGCCGGGACGGCACCCCGATCGCTCCGGCCGACGTCGACGAGGTCCTGGCGCGGTGGCAGCGGCGGGTCCCGGACGCGATCGCCCGGGTGACGCGCCTGACCACCGAACTGCGCGAGGACGGGCTCGTCGATCTGCCGCGGGCGTGCACGCTCGGCGCGGAACTGCGCCTGCTCGTGCGCGAGAGTCATTGATTGTGGTGCCCTTTCGGATCGGGGGAGATCCGAAAGGGCGCCACGGCGGCGAGCCACCAGAGTGTCACGGCGGCGAGCCGCCACAGTGTCACGGCGAGCCGCCACAGTGTCACGGCGAGCCGCCACAGTGTCACGGCGGCGAGCCGCCTATATTTCGAGTTCGCCCATGCGGGACCACTCGACGCCGGGGATCTCGGTGTGGAGGATCCGCGGGGTCTCGCTCAGCGCCGGGCGCATGGCGTCGAGCCCCTTGCGGAAGTGGTCGGCACCGACGTGGGCGGCACCGGCCTCACCGTCGCGGAACGCCTCGACGAGCACGTACTCGGACGGGTCGTCCACGCTGCGCGACCACTCGAACCACAGATTGCCCGGTTCGGCCCGCGTCGACTCGGTGAATTCCTTTGTGAGGGCGACCCAGTCGTCCCGGTATTCGCGACGGACCCGGAACCTGACCACGATGAAGATCATTGCGCACTCCCTTCCTGTCGAGCCGTGGTGGGCACGGCGGCGGCCGGTTGCCTCGGAGGGAAGCGACCGACGAGGCCCGGCCGCCGCCGAGACGATCCCCCGGCGATCAGTAGATGTTGGACGGGCGGACCATGCCCTCGGCCAGGTCCCCGAAGCCGGGCGCGTGGATCGCCCCGGGGTTGCCGAAGACCTCCTCCACGATCGCGGTCTCGGTGGTGATGAGCAGCGCCGCGATGGACGCGGCGCTCTCGAGCGCGGCGCGGGTGACCTTGAACGGATCGACGACGCCCTCGTCGAACATGTCGCCGTACTTGCCGGAGAGCGCGTTGAACCCGTGTCCCGACGGCAGCCCCGCGACGACCTCCACGACCTCGTCGCCGTCGAAGCCGGCGTTGACCGCGATCCACCGGAGCGGCTCGGGCAGGGCACGCCGCACCACGTCGCGGCCGATGCCTTCGTCGCCGGGCAGGTCGAGCTCGGCCAGCGCCCGGTGCGCCTGCCCCAGGGCGGTGCCGCCCCCGGCGACGATGCCGTCCTCGAGGGCGGCCCGGGTGGCGGCCAGGGCGTCCTCGACGCGCAGCATGCGTTCCTTGAGTTCGACGCTGGTGGCGCCGCCGACGCGGATGACGGCGACCCGCCCGGTGAGCCGGGCGATGCGCAGCTGGAGGCTGTCCTGGTCGGCGTCGATCCGGGCCCGTCCGAGCTGCGCCTCGAGCTGCGCGATCCGCGCATCGAGGAGACTCTGATCGCCGTGGCCGCCGACGATCGTCGTCTCGTTCTCGGTGACGGTGATGCGGTCGCAGGAACCGAGGTGCTCGGCCGTCACCTCGGACAGTTCGACGCCGGTGTCCTTGGCGACGACGTGCCCGCCCAGCGCGACCGCGAGGTCCTGCAGCTCGGCGACGCGCCGGTGCCCGAAGCCGGGCGCCCGCACGACGACGGACTGCATGGTGTTGTGCATGTTGCCGCCGACGAGGAGCTGCAGGGCGGGGCCGTCGACGTCCTCGGCCAGCACGACGAGGGGCCGATCGGCGCGCTTGGCCGCCTCGATGCTCGGCATGATCTCCTGCACCTGGGTGATCTTCTTGTTGGTCAACAGGATCAGCGGATTCTCGTGGACCGCTTCCATGCGTTCGGGGTTGGTCACCATGTAGCCGGAGATGTAGCCGTGGTCGAATTCGATGCCGTCGACGACGCTCACCGACATCCCGAGGGTCTCGCTCTCCTCGGTGGTGACGATGCCGGACCTGCCCACGTGGGAGACCGCCTCGGCGATGGCCTCGCCGATGGCCTCGTCGTCGCTCGCGGCGAGGGTCGCGATACGCTCGAGATCCTTGCGTCCGTCGACCTGCACCGACCGGTCCCGCAGTGCCTCGACGACGACGGGAACGGTGCGTTCGATGCCGCGCCGCACCCGCATGGGATTGGCACCGGCGTCGACGGCCCGCATCCCCTCGCGGACCATGGCCTGCGCCAGCACGGTCGCGGTCGTGGTGCCGTCACCGACGACGCCGTTGGTCTTCATTGCCACTTCCTTGACCAGCTGCGCGCCCATGTTGGCGAACGGGTCCCGCAGCTGGATCTCGCGGGCGATCGTGACACCGTCGTTGGTGATGGTGGGTGGGCCGGTCAGCTTTTCGAGCACCGCGTTGCGGCCCTTGGGGCCGAGGGTCACCTTGACCGCGTCGGCGAGCGCGTTGACCCCGTACTCGAGAAGGAGGCGTGCCTCCTGGTTGAACCGCAGATCCTTGGCCATGGCTGGGTTTCCTTTCGTGCTGACTGTGCGGGGTGCGGTTCAGGGGACGAGGATCGCGCGGCCGCGGACCCGTCCCGCGTCGAGGTCGTCGATCGCCTGCTGGAACTGCTCGAGCGGATATTTCGTGGTGTGCAGCGTGACTTTTCCCTGGGCGGCGAGGGCCATGAGCTCCTGCAGGTCGTTGTAGGAGCCGACGAGATTGCCGATGAAGTTGATCTCGGTGGAGATCACGTCGATCGTGGGGACGTCGATGTTCTCGCCGTATCCGACCACGTAGTAGTTGCCGGCGCGGCGCAGCATCGCGACGCCGTCCTTCGTGGCGCCGCCCTCGCCGACGAAGTCCACGACGGCCTCGGCGCCGCGGCCGCCGGTCAGCTCGAGGACCTGCTGCACGTGGGTGCCGTCGGCGACGATGCCGTGGTCGGCACCGATCCCGACGGCCAGCGCGACGGCGGCCGGGTTGCGGTCCACCACGATCAGGGTCGCCGCGGAGACCGCCTTCAGGACCTGGATGCCGATGTGGCCGAGGCCGCCCGCGCCGATCATGACGCACACGTCGCCCGGTCGCGTCGCCCGCGCGGCCTTGGCGACCGCGTGGTAGGCCGTGAGCCCGGCGTCGGCGAGGGCTGCGACGTCGGACGGCTCGAGCGAGTCGTCGATCCGGACCACGCTGCGTGCGGTGGTGCGCAGGTACTCGGCGTAGCCACCGTTGGTGTCGATGCCGGGGAACCGGCTGTTCTCGCAGTGCACGTCGTCGCCGAACCGGCACGCGCGGCAGAGTCCGCACGTGATGAGGGGGTGGAGGATGACCTTGTCGCCGACGGCGACGTTGGTGACGGCGTCGCCGACGGCGTGGACCCAGCCGGCGTTCTCGTGGCCGATCGTGTACGGCAGGACGACGCCGCTCTTCTCGGCCCACTGCCCCTCGAGGATGTGGATGTCGGTGCGGCACACGCCCGCTCCGCCGATGCGGACGACGACGTCGAGCGGGCCCTCGATCTTCGGCTCGGGGATCTCCTCGAGCTGGAGCTTGGTGTGGTACCCCACCACCTGCACGGCCTTCATGACACTCTCCTGACGATTGCGGAACAACTGGTTCGGACGTCGGCGACCCGGGGTGTTGCCGATCCGCCGTCGCTGTCGGCGTACCGGGTCGCGAGCAGCCCGCGGCAGAAGTGTGCGTTCCCCTCCATGGAGATCCGCACGGACTTGGCGAACCGCAGCCGCATCGGTACCGCCTCACGGGGGATCGGCCGCCCGTCGTCGTCGACGAACACCCGGCTGGCCGGGCACAGGCTCAGGCCGATGTCGAGCCGCCGGCGTATCAGGGCCGCCTTCTGCCGGCCGGGCGGGATGTCGCTCAGCGTCAGCGACGGGATGTCGTCGACGGTGAGCTCCGAGTGCTTCAGCAGGTTCTCGAGGCAGCGTTCCAGGGCGGCGAGGTGCGCCTTGCGCCGGAACGTGCGGCGCAACTCGTCGAGGTTCTCCTCCGCCTCGGAGCCGAAGGTGCCCCGGTAGCCGGCGTCGGCGGCGAGCCCGCGGTTGATCTTGCCGCTGTCGTGGTGGTCGTCGAGGAGGATCCGCACGTGCCCGATGTCCTCGATCGCCCGCAGGGCGTCCTGCGCGTCGGATGCCATGAGGTAGGCGAAGTTCGGCGAACAGAACGCGGTGGGCAGCCGCAGGTGCACGGTCACCCCGTCGTCGTCGAGGACCACCGACCGCACGAAGCCGAGATCGGTGATCGGTTCGTCCAGTTCGGGATCGACCACGGTGCCGAGCGCGGCGAGCACGTCGCTGCCCGACACCGGAGCCGCGGTCACGACGACACCGCCTGCTGGGCTCCCGCGGCGACCTCGACCCCCTCCTGTCCGGCCGGCTCGGGCAGCCGCAGGTGTTCCGGGACGTCGATGTCGTAGAGCGCCGCGGCGTTGAGGCCGAGGATCTTCTTCTTCTGTTCGACGGTGATCGGCGCGTATTCGGTCATGTCCTGCGGGATCTGGAAGTCCACGAACTTCTCGATCAGCCACTTCGGGGTCCACAGCGCGTAGTCGCTGGCGAACAGGATCTTGTCCTCGCCGATCCAGTAGAGCAATTCGCCGATGATCTGGGCGAAGTACCGGGGACGGGTGTGGATGAACGGCATCGCCACGGCCAGACCGCCGTACACGTTGGACTCCTGGGTGGCGATCCAGCAGAAGTCCTCGAGCCGGGGCAGGCCCACGTGTTCGACGACGAAGCGCAGATCGAGGTAGTCGGTGGCGACCTTGTCCACGTCGGCGACGTCGAAGGCGTCACGGTCCAGCGGCCGGATGGTGGGGCCCTTGTGCACGTGGATGTTCTTGATCCCCAGCTCGATGCACTCCTCGAGGTAGCGCCTCGACCACGGGTCGTCGAGCTTGTATCCGCGGGAGTCGCCGTGCCATTCGGCGGTGTAGAGCTTGACGCCCTGGAGGTTCATCCGTTCGGCGTCCCGGCGCAACTGTTCGAGGCCGGCCTCCCCGTAGCGGGGATCGTAGGCATGGTTGTACGTGAGCTTGTCGGGGTGCTTGCGGGTGAGCCCGAACGCCTCCTCGGTCTGCCCGAACCCGTTGCGGTAGAAGTCGCTCAACAGGGTGGCCTGGAAGATCGCGTGGTCCACGTGACCGTCCACGAACAGGTCCTTCATGAGGCGTTCGCCGCCGTAGTAGGTGTAGGTGTCGTAGTCCCACACCTCCTCCTCGGGGCTGAGGTTCTTGTGGTAGTCGTAGAAGCAGTCGATGAACTGCCGCCCGTGCACGTTCTTCTGGTTCGACTCGCGGCCGTCCCAGATGTGCACGTGCCCGTCCACGATGAAGTACTGCTGCCCGTCCTTCTCGTACATCGCTTCCCTCGTTCTGTCGTGTGCCGGTGGTGGATCGGGAGCCGTCCGGACCCGGTCTGCGGGCCCGGACGGCCGCGGTCAGTGCGCCGTGAGATCGAATCCGATGTACTCGGCGGCGTCCTCGGGACTGGCGAAGAGCATGGTCTTGTCATCGAGGTGCACCATGCGCCCGTAGTGGGTGGAGCTGATCTCCTCGAAGACGGAGCCGTCGAAGTCGGAGCCGAGAGCGTCGGTGAGTTCCTCGTAGTCGAACTCGAGGCGGTTGACGCCGTCGACGCGGATCATCGACGGGTACTCCGTCAGCTGCACGCCGTCCTTGGCGCCCATGACCTCGGCGACCACGCGGCCGATCGGGGTGTTCATCAGGGTGACGCCACACATGTTGGAGAACTCGGTGGACGATCCGAATTGCATGCTCACTTGTCCAGCTCCTTCGCGATGTCGAGCCCGATGTCCTCGAGCAGGGAACGGAACTTCGCCTCGGCCGCCTCGAGGCTGGAGGCGAAGGTGACCGCCTTGTCGGCCGGCTGCGACCAGATCGGCTGCAGGGCGCGCGCGGCGTCGAGGCAGCGCGGCACCCAGGTCGCCAGCCAGGTCCCGAACAGCTCCCTGTTCGATTCGCCGAACTGCTCGTCGCGGGTGAGCAGCCGGAAGAGGTTGCGCGTGTACGCGAGATCCCGGTCGTAGTCGTGCTCACCGGTGCCGACGATCGTCGGCGTGATGTAGTCGCCGTTGCGGGCGGCGATCTGCATGACCAGTTCGCTGCGGAACAGCGAGCCGACGAGCTGCTCGAAGACGATGTTGGTGGCGAAGAGCAGCTCGCACCAGTCCGGCACAGCGGTGAGCCGTTCGACGACCTCGCGGGTGGGCTGCCATTCGGGCGCCGACTGCCAGACCTCCTTGTGGGCGGCCCCGTCGAACGGTATCCCGGCCTCGGACAGGTCGAGGTTGAACAGCGCGAGGTCCTGTGCGAACCGCATCTTGTGTGCCGCGTTGACCGCCACCGCGGTGTTGATCATGTTCGTGGGCCCGGACCGCTGGATGGAGGTGAACACGTGCAGCGCCAGGCCGTTCTCGGCGTGCATCCAGGCGCCGAGGTTGCGTTCGATGAACTTCAGCCACGGCGTGTTCCAGCCGTCGTAGGCACGGGCGCGCTTGGCGTTCTGCAGGCACAGATCGACCTGGCGCACGACCGCCGCGTTGTTGCGGTAGATCGTCTGGTCCCACTCCTCGTTCGGGTCGAGGAAGGCGTGCCAGTTCGACGACTTCGCAGCCGTCCATTCCTTCGGGTATCCGCCCGGTCCGTCGCCGAAGCCGTAGATCCAGCCCTGCGACAGGTGCCGCTCGGGATCGGGCTGCACGTCGACGGTGACGTCCTCGTACATCGTCGACCGCTTCTTGGCCGGCGTGTAGTAGGTGAAGGTGCGGCTGCGGGAGCTGGGAAAGTCCAGCGCGCCGGCTTCGGAGTCGGTGAACTCGATCTTCGGGAAGCTACGGTGCTTGGAGTCGGTAGATGCGGTCATCTCGTTTCTCACTTCTGTCGGTGAAGGAGCAGGGTGGTTTCCTACGGCGCCTACTCGAAGGCGGGGCTGGTGAACTTGTCGTAGAAGATCTGGTCTTTCGGGGTGTTGTGCACCTCGAGCAATTCCAGGGCTGCATCGACCATGGGGGGTGGCCCGCACAGGTAGACCTCGCTCCGGTGGATGTCCGGCTCGCGGCGGTCCACGATGTCGGTGACGTTGCCTTCCTCGACCTCCGGGAGTCCGGACGGCACCGGCTCCGCCGACTCCGAGAGGCAGGGCACGAACACGAAGTCCGTCAGAGTCTTTCCCAGTTCGAGGATCTCTTCGAGGTAGAACAGATCCGCCGGCGTGCGGGCACCGTAGTAGAACCGGACGGGCCGGGTGCTGCCGGTCTCGCTCATGTGCCGCAGGAGCGAGAGGATCGGGGCCATGCCGGCGCCGCCGCCGATGAAGACCACCGGCAGGACGTGACCGTCCTTGAGGGTGAAGGATCCGTACGGTCCGGTCAGGGTGATCTCGTCGCCCACCGAGATGCCGTCCTCGAGCAAGCCGGCGAACTTGCCACCGGGGTACTTCTTGATGAGGAACTCGACATGTCCCGGCGTCGATCGGGTCGTCGCCATGGAGAAGGACCGATGTTCCTCGGTTCCCGGTATCTGCAGGTCGGAGTACTGACCGGGTTTGAACTCGTACTCCGTGGGTTCGACGGGCTGCAGTTGCAGCGACACAATGTCCTTGGTCATCGGCTCGATCGCGGTGATCCGGGTGCGCACTTCTTGAATGGGGATACCACCCAGGAGTTCGTCCTCGTCGAAATTGAGCAGTTCGATGGTGCAGTCGCTGTATGCAGTCGAGCGGCAGAGCAGTACGTGCCCCTCGTCGGTCTCGGCGTCGTTGCAGGCGAACGTCGAATAGTCCTCCATCTGGATGTCGCCGTCGAGGACAAAGGATTTGCAGGCCGAGCAACGCCCCTCGCGGCAGCCGTGCATCAGATGGATGCCCTGCCGGAAGGCGGCGTCGAGGATGTACTCGTCCTCGCCGACTTCCATCTCGATGTCGACGGGCTCGAAATTGATGCGGTGCTTGTCGGCCACGGGGGTGTCTCCTGGGCTCGTGGAATGAATGGTGAGGCGGTGGGTGGCGCCGGAGTGGCCGCGGCGCCACCCACCGAGCCTGAATCAGGCAGGAACTGCGCCGCCGGCGCGGTACGCGGCGATGTGGGCGTCGCGTTCTGCGTCGGACATCTGGTTCAGCAACACGTTCGGGCTCTGGAAGGTGTTGCCCCGCACGTCGTCGAGGGTCCACATCTTCTTCGGGTCGAGGTCGAGATGCGGCTGACCGACGAGGGTCTTGCCGTCGTCGCGCACGTACCCGAGGTCCTGCACGATGTCGGCGAGATCCTTGTCGTGGTGCAGGGTCTCCCATTCACGGAAACCGGTGAGGCGGCCCATGTTCGGGGTGGGACGTCCCTCGTACTCGCTGCGGAACGCGACGGCGTCGGTCCAGTAGCAGGTCTCCGAGCAGTAGGTCCGCCACTGGTCGTCCACCTTCTCCACGACCATGTCCTCGCGGATGAGGGCGGGCACCATGCACGTCCAGCAGCGGTGCGGGTACTGGTATCCCACCTCCTCGAACGCTATCGGCTTGTTGCGGCCGGGGTAGGCGAGGCGGTTGTAGTTCTCCCACCACTTGCCGTACTTGGAATACCAGCCCGGGTACTTGTGCTCGAACCACTCGAAGTCCGCGTCGGTCATGGCGTCGATCCGCCAGTAGTTCACCGGCCAGCCCGTCGCGAAGAACCGGGCCACCTCGTGGACGTAGCCCTTCTCGGTGATGCGCTTCCACGCCTCCTCGACGAGGTCGTGCGGAATGGTCAGCCCGTACTTCTCGAGCGGGATGAGGTAGCTGCGGTAGTAGTCGTCGTAGATCCACCGCCGCCACATCTCGGCGTAGCTCTCGCGATCCTTGCGGCGGTCCTTGGTGCCGTACTCGATGAAGGTGCCGATCGCGGCGTCGACCACGCAGTGGTTGTTCCACCACGCGTAGCGCAGGTCCCGCTCGAGCAGCGGCCGGTTCCGCTCGTCGGCCAGCGCCATGAGCAGGATCGAGTAGCCGTTGGAGATGTGCCGCGACTCGTCGGACTGCACCGAATGGAACACGGTGGGCAGCAGGTAGTCGCCGTTGGCGGCCGCCTCGTCGGGCATCGCCACGAACAGGGTGTTCGTGAAGGCCGTCTCCGCGACCACGGTCAGGTAGATGTTGGCCGCGGTGATCGCGTCACCGGTGATGAAGCCCTCCCCGAACTGCCGGCCGATGGTGCCCGCGTAGTTGTTCGCGAACGCCTTCTCGGTCATGTCGAACCCGGCGGGGTCGATGTAGTTGTTCATGTAGAGCTTCTTGAGGTTCATCTGGATCGTCGAGTGACGAACCTCGTCGATCATCTGCACGGCGAGCCCGTTGTGGATCTCGGGGTTGGGCACCGCGTCGATGGCCATCGGCATCGCGCGGGCCGCCGAGATCTCCGGGAACGGGATGATCGAGAGGAACAGCTTCTGCCACTCCAGCCAGCGCTGCTGGACCTGCCGGAACATGTTCCCGCGGATGGCGCCGTCCATCGCGCCGTAGACCCGGTTGTCCTTCTCCTCCTCCATGGGGAAGTAGGACCGCATGATCTGCTTGAGAGGGTCCTTCTTGGGGGCCTTCTCGAACGTGTAGTCGGTGCCGAAGCGGGTGGCCGGCGTCGCGAACGTCGGTTCCCACGACAGCTCGGTGATCTTCGCATGGGCCTTGGTCAGGCTCTGCCTACTCAATGTGCGCCTCCTGGATCGGGAGCCGGCTCGGTGCCAGCCGTGGACGGTGGGGTGTGGATGCAGATACAACCCGCGGGCGCCACCCCGATCTGTCTCAATGTGAGACGCAGGTCACATTCGGCACAATTACCCTTGTGGACGCAGGGCCCGATGAGAATGTCCCCGTGACAACTCCAGACGACCGGGAGACCGAGGTGGGTGAATTCAGCCGAAGCAGTTCCCAGGACCACACGTCACTCCGGGAGGCACGCGAGGCGTTCCACTCGGCCGATCAGGCCGCGGACGATCCCGGCGACCGCCGGGTCCGGAACTGGCTGCGGGTCTCGTGGCTGCGGTCTCGGGCGGCGAAGGTCGACGTGGACCGCCCGAGCGCCGGCTACGTCGAACCGCTCCCCGTCGACACCGTCCTCACCCGCGCGGCCCGCCCGGTGCTGTCCGCGCTGTCGGCGGAGATCGAGAACGAGCCGGTGTCCCTGATCCTCACCGACGCCAAGGGCACCGTGCTCAGCCGCTACGGCGGCGACCGCGGCCTGCTGACCGCCCTGGACCGGGTCGACCTCGCTCCCGGCTTCCGCTACGCCGAGTCCCAGGTGGGGACCAACGGCATCGGGACCGCGCTCGAGGTCGGTGCACCCCTGCTGATCCGGGGGGACGAGCACTACAGCGGGCACCTGCGGTTGTTCTCCTGCGCCGGGGCCCTGGTGACGCACCCGATCACCGGGACGCTCCTCGGCGTCGTGGACCTGACCACCAAGACCGAGAACACGAACTCGCTGCTGTTGTCCTTCGCCAAGCTGGCCGCCACCCGCATCAGGGAACGGATCCTCGAGGAGGCCAACGAACTGGACCGGGCCCTCCTGCACGACTACCACGCGGCCTGCCAGCATTCGGGTCGCCCGGTCATCGCCGTCGGCGACGAGGTCCTGATGATGAACGCCCAGACCCAGCAGCAGTTCGACTCACGCGACCAGGCCGCGATCATCGACCGGACCCGCGACGCCCGCGGGCGGGCCGAACCGTTCACGATGCTCGCCGACCTGCCGAGCGGGATCACGGCGCGGCTGTCCTACCAGCCGACCTTCGTCGAGGACAGGCTCGCGGGCGGGGTCGTGCGGATCAAGGAGCAACTCGCCCGGACCCGGAGCCCGCGCGCCGCGAAGCAGCCGGCGTTGCGCGCGCTGGCGGGTCGCAGCGCGCAGTGGCAGCACACCGTCCACGGCGTCGTCGAGGCCTGCCGGCGACGGGAATGGCTCGTGCTCGACGGCGAGCCCGGGGTCGGCAAGACCGCGCTGATCCGGGCCGCGCACGAGCACGTCCGGAGCGACCGCGGCCTCGCGGTGCTCGACGCGGCCGCGGTCGACGGCGGGGAGCTGCTGGAGCAGGCGTCGGCCACGCTCGAGGGCGGCTCGGACCTGGCGGTGCTGCACGCCCATGCGCTCGGCGACGACGATCTCGCCGGTCTCGGCCAGCTCCTGCAGACCGTCACGCCGGACACCCTTCCGGACGACCCGTGGGTGGCGCTGACCATGCAACCCCCGCAGGAGGAGAGCGACACCCACTCCCTGCTCCGGCTCTTTCCGAAGACGCTCTCCGTTCCCCCGCTGCGCCATCATCTCGAGGACGTCCCCGAGCTGGTGCGCTTCCTCCTCGACGCCGCCGGCGCCACCGACCTCACGCTCTCGCCGGCCGCGGCGAACCAGCTCATGCGACTGTCGTGGCAGGGGAACGTGACCCACCTGCGCAGCGTCCTCGAGGAGACCTGCCGGCGCCGGCGCTCGGGGACCGTCGAGATCGGCGACCTGCCCGCCGAGTGCCGGGCGACGACCCGCCGGAACCTGACCCGGCTCGAGTCCCTCGAGCGGGATGCGATCGTGGACGCACTGGCCCTGCACGGAGGCGACAAGGCGGCGGCCGCGAAGGCGCTCGGCATGTCGCGGGCGACGATCTACCGCAAGATCCGCGAGTTCGGCATCACCCTCTGATTCCGAATATCAAGTGCCCGTGTCAAATTGAGACATCGGGACACCGCTCCTCAGGAAACACTGCTGAGCGCAGAGACGTTCGCCCCACCAGCCCGGGGTGACCAGACAGGAGTGATCGATGACCGACCACAACGGACTCACCACCGCCGCCGGCGCGCCGGTGCCGGACAACCAGAACAGTCTCACGGCCGGGGCGCGCGGACCCATGCTGCTCCAGGACGTGTGGTTCCTCGAGAAGCTCGCGCACTTCGACCGCGAGGTCATCCCCGAACGACGGATGCATGCAAAGGGTTCCGGAGCATTCGGCACCTTCCGCGTCACGCACGACATCACCCGGCACACCAGGGCCGCGGTGTTCTCCGCCGTGGGCAAGCAGACCGAGGTGTTCGTCCGGTTCTCCACGGTCGCGGGGGAGCGCGGTGCCGCCGACGCCGAACGCGATATCCGCGGCTTCGCCGTCCGCTTCTACACCGAGGAGGGCAACTGGGACGTCGTCGGCAACAACACGCCGGTGTTCTTCTTCCGCGATCCGCTCAAGTTCCCCGACCTCAATCACGCCGTGAAGCGGGACCCCCGGACCAATCTGCGCGATCCCGAGAACAACTGGGACTTCTGGACCAACCTGCCGGAGGCACTGCACCAGGTCACGATCGTCATGTCCGACCGCGGCATCCCCGACGGGTACCGGCACATGCACGGATTCGGCTCGCACACCTTCTCGTTCGTCGATGCCGAGGGCACCCGTTCGTGGGTGAAGTTCCACTTCCGCACCCAGCAGGGCATCAGGAACCTCACCGACGAGGAGGCCGCGGCCGTGATCGCCGGCGACCGCGAATCCGCCCAGCGGGACCTGTACGAGGCGATCGAATCCGGCAACCACCCGAAGTGGACGCTGTACGTGCAGATCATGCCCGAGGCCGACGCGGCGACGTACCGGTACCACCCCTTCGACCTGACCAAGGTGTGGTCCAAGAAGGACTACCCGCTCATCGAGGTCGGCGAGCTGGAACTGAACCGCAATCCGGACAACTACCACGCCGACGTCGAACAGGCCGCCTTCTCCCCGGCGAACATCGTTCCCGGCATCGGGTTCTCACCCGACCGGATGCTCCAGGGCCGGCTGTTCTCGTACGGGGACGCCGCGCGCTACCGGCTCGGCGTGAACCACCACCAGATCCCGGTGAACTGCCCCCGGGCCGCCGCGCACGTGAACTCCTTCCACCGCGACGGCGCGATGCGCGTGGACGGCAACCAGGGCAGCGTCCCGAGCATCGAACCGAACTCGTACGGCCGCTTCCGGGAGCAGCCCGAGTACGCCGAACCGCCGCTCGCGGTGGGCGCGGTCGCGGACCGGTTCGACCATCGGGCGGACGACGAGAACTATTTCGAGCAGCCGGGAATCCTGTTCCGCGGCATGTCCGCCGAGCAGCAGACCGTGCTGTTCGAGAACACCGCGCGTGCCATCACAGGGGCATCGGCGGCGACGATCGAGCGGCACATCGCCAACTGCACCCAGGCCGATCCGGCCTACGGCGAGGGAGTTCGCAAGGCCTGCGAGGCACTCGGCGCGCTGTGAGTCCCGTGGTGTCCCCCGGCCCCGTGCGGGTGCGGGGGACACCGCCTCACCCCAGCCAGTCCAGTACCGCGGCGGCGGTCCACGACTGCTGCATGCTGCCGAGCGGCTCGCCGGTGAACGGCTCGTAGTACTCGGCGAACGAGCCGTCGCTGGCCTGCCGCAGACCCTCCGCTCGCAGCAGGTGAGCGCGCTCCGCCCACCCGCGGCGGGCGAACGTCCACGAGAACAGCCACGTCATCACCGGCCACACCGGCCCGCGCCAGTACTCGCGCGGACGGAAATCCCGGGAGACGGGGGAGGTGGACGGCGGCACCGCGTAGCGCAGGTCGGGGTGGCCGCAGAACTTCGGGCCCTCGAAGGTGCGCAGCAGGGCCCGTTCGGTGCCGCGGGGCAGGCCACCGCACAACAACGGCGCGAACATCGCGAGCGTGTCGGTGGCCATCCAGCGGCCGCTGCGCAGGTCGAAGTCCTTGGCGGCGCCGGTGCGCGGATCGGTGGTGTCGAGCACGCCGCGGCGGAACCGGTCGGCGTACTCGTGCAGCTCGCGGACGTCGGCGTTCGGGCGCGAATGCTCCTCCCCGATGACGGCGAGCACGTCGCACGCGAGCGCGAACACGGCACTGACGAACACGTCCTCGACGGCGAAGCTCATGGCCGTGGCCAGGGCGTCGTCGTCGTAGCGCACTTCCTTCATCTCCTCGAGCAGCCACAGGTAGCGGGCGTACTCGGCGTCCGTCGGCCGCTGACTCGGGTCGCCGACGTGGGCGAGGTCCTCGCGCCGGAACGTCGGCACCGCGCCGGCGACGACGTTCGCGTAGGCCGCGTCCCACCGGGGCGAGTTGTCCATGCCCGATTCCCAACCGTGGTAGAGCGCGATGCGGCCGTTGCCGTCGAGGTCCCGGGCGCGGGCCAGCCACCGGTGCCAGCGCACCAGGTCGGGCCAGCGGCGGTCGAGGAACTCCTCGGCGACGGCGCGGGTGCTGCGGCCGTGCCGGCGGCTGTGGTCGAGGATGCGCTGCACCGCGATGGCGTGCACGGGCGGCTGGGTGATGCCCGACGTCTGCGGGCCCAGTGGCGCGGCGGCGGCGAGATCGGTACAGGCCCAGCGCGCCGGACCCGGAAAGTAACCGTCCACCCCGCTCGCGAACACGATGTGCGGGATCATGCCGTTGCGCCACTGCGCCGAGAGCAGGGTGTCGAGTTCGACGACGGCCCGCTCGACGCTCAACGGGGCCAGCCCCACCGCGACGAACGCCGCGTCCCAGCTCCACATGTGCGGATACAGCTTCGGGGCGGCACTGGTCATCGTGCCGAGGTCGTTACCGCGCAGCAGGTAGGCAGCCCGCGCGGCGAGCTGGGTGTGGGTGAATCCGCGGTCCGGCATCGCATCATTGTGCGACCGTCCCGGCGTGGGCGCGCGCCGAGGGGCAGGTGGACCGCCCGTCGCGGGGTGCCGGAAATCGGACATCTTCACGCGTCCCGACCGTTGTTTCTGTCCGAAACGGCGCATCGATCGGTGCCGACGCCCACCAACCTTCCCGCACGAGACCTACGGTGGGATCCGGAAACCGTCCCGCGGACCCGAGGAGTATCGGCAGATGAGGATCACCGGCGCAGTCCTGGAGGAGATCGGCCGGCCGCGGCCGTTCGCCGAGTCGAAACCGATCAACGTGTCCGAACTCGAGCTCGACGCGCCGGGACCGACCGAGCTGCTGGTAAAGATCGAGGCGGCCGGGGTGTGCCACTCCGATCTGAGCGTCGTGGACGGCAACCGGGTCCGCCCCGTACCGATGCTGCTCGGGCACGAGGCGGCCGGCCGCATCGTCGAGGTGGGCTCCTCCGTCGATGACTTCCGGGTGGGGCAGCGGGTGGTCATGTCGTTCCTGCCGAGATGCGAGGCGTGCGACAGCTGCGCGGAGGACGGCCGGCTGCCCTGCACGACCGGGTCCGCCACCAACAACGCCGGGGAACTGCTGCACGGCGGCCGTCGCCTGCACCGCGACGGCCACCCGGTGCACCACCACCTCGGGGTCTCGGGTTTCGCGACGCACGCGGTGATCGACCGCGCGTCGGCCGTCGCGGTCGACGACGACGTGCCGCCCGACGTCGCCGCGGTGCTCGGCTGTGCCGTGCTCACCGGCGGGGGCGCCGTTCTCAATGCGGCCCGGCCGCGGCCGCAGGACAGCGTCGCGATCGTCGGCCTCGGCGGGGTCGGCATGGCCGCCCTCCTCACGGCCGTCGCGCAGGGTGTCTCGCGCATCGTCGCGATCGACACCCTCGACGACAAGCTCACCCGCGCCCGCGAGCTGGGAGCACACGAGACCTACACGCCGGCCGAGGCGGTCGAGCGGGGCGTCAAGGCCCGGTACGTCATCGAGTGTGCCGGCAGTGCACGGGCGTTCGAGACCGCGTTCGGTCTCACGGCGCCCGGCGGCACGACCGTGACGGTCGGCCTGCCCGCGCCGGCCGCGACGGCGGCGATCTCCCCGTTGACGGTGACCGCGGAGGCACGCACGATCGTCGGCAGCTACCTCGGTTCGGCCGTGCCGCGCCGCGACATCCCCCAGTACGCGCGGATGTGGCGGGAGGGCCGGCTCCCGGTGGAGGAACTGATCTCCGCACGGATCCCCCTGTCGCGCATCAACGAGGCCATGGACCAGCTCGCCGACGGGCTGGCCGTGCGTCAGGTCATCATGTTCGACGACTGACGGTAAGAGGCCGAGTGCCGGTCGGTCCGGGACCAAGGTCCCGGACCGGATATCTTGCGGGAAGTGGTTTTCCGGACGGCCGAGCGACCCGTCGAGCGGCACGGGACGAGGTGCCCGGCCGACCCGGCCACTCGGTCCCTCGCTGGGCGCCGGAGTGCTCCGGCCGATGGGCACAGTCGGCGGGAGACTTTGGGCCCTTTCTCCGAGTCCTCGGTCCCGCCGACGGCGACAGAGTCGAGGGAGCGCTCCCGGTCCCGCCGGTGTGCGGTCGGTGCCCGCACCGCCCGGCTCGCCTGCGCGCGAGCATGTCCACACCTGTGGAACAACCTGTTGATCAGTACCTTTCGACCCGATCGACTACCGCCTCGGCTCCCGCGCCCGTCCCGTCTGTCCGGGCACAGCGGCCGTTGCCGACACCCGCCGCCGGGCCTTCGCCGCCCCGCGGACGTGCTCCACGTCTCATTGCCGATGCCGATGCCACGGTGCAAGAGTCAGCGCGCCGACGGTCGACGGCTCCGCTCCGTTCCGGGACGAACGCCTGCGCCGCCGTCTCGTCGGCCGAACGGGAGGACGCGGATCCACCCTCTCGCGGCAGCAGGTCGGAGGTCGATGCCCCACCCGGACGACGGTGGGGCCGAAGTCAGGAGTCGTGGTCATGGTTGATGTCGCGCCGATACTGAGGAGGCCGGACGCGCAGCGGCCGTATCCTCCGACCCGCCGCCCGAAGGGCTCGACGATCCTCACGGTCGTCACCTCCACCGACCACAAGGTCATCGGCGTGATGTACATCGTGGCGGCCTTCGCGTGGTTCCTCATCGGCGGCCTCATGGCGCTGCTCATCCGTGGTGAGCTCGCCGTGCCCGGCCTGCAGTTCCTGTCCAACGAGCAGTACAACCAGCTGTTCACCATGCACGGCACGATCATGTTGCTGCTGTACGCGACTCCGGTGTTCTTCGGCTTCGCCAACTATCTGCTGCCGCTGCAGATCGGCGCTCCGGACGTGGCCTTTCCCCGACTCAATGCGGTGGGCTTCTGGCTCTACGTCTTCGGCGGGCTCATGGCCGCCACCGGCTTCCTCACCCCCGGGGGCGCGGCCGACTTCGGGTGGACGGCGTATGTGCCGCTGACGAACTCGCTGCACTCGCCCGGCGTCGGTGCCGACCTGTGGATCCTCGGACTCACCGTCGGCGGTCTCGGCACGATCCTCGGTGCGGTCAACCTCATCACCACCATCGTGTGCCTGCGCGCCCCCGGCATGACCATGTTCCGGATGCCGATCTTCACCTGGAACACCTTCATCGCCTCGCTGCTGATCCTGCTGATCTTCCCGCTGCTCGCGGCGGCGCTGATCGCCCTGTTCGTCGACCGCCAGTTCGGCGCTCACATCTTCGACCCCGGAACGGGCGGAGTCATGTTGTGGCAGCACCTGTTCTGGTTCTTCGGTCACCCAGAGGTGTATGTGCTGGCGCTGCCGTTCTTCGGCATCGTCTCGGAGATCTTCCCGGTCTTCTCGCGCAAGCCGATCTTCGGCTACTCGGGTCTGGTCTACGCGACGCTGGCGATCGCGGCGCTCTCGATCGCGGTGTGGGCGCACCACATGTACGCCACCGGCGCCGTGCTGCTGCCGTACTTCTCCTTCATGACGTTCCTGATCGCGGTGCCCACCGGCGTGAAATTCTTCAACTGGATCGGCACCATGTGGCGGGGGCAGGTGACGTTCGAGACCCCGATGCTGTTCGCAGTGGGCTTCATCATCACCTTCCTGTTCGGCGGCCTGACCGGCGTCATCCTCGCCAGCCCGCCGCTCGACTTCCAGCTGCACGAGTCCTATTTCGTCGTGGCGCACTTCCACTACGTGCTGTTCGGCACCATCGCCTTCGCTACCTACGCCGGCGTCTACTTCTGGTTCCCGAAGATGACCGGGCGCATGCTCGACGAGCGTCTCGCCAAGTGGCACTTCTGGCTGACCTTCCTCGGCTTCCACACCACGTTCCTGGTGCAGCACTGGCTGGGCAACGAGGGCATGCCGCGCCGCTACGCCGACTACCTGCCCTCGGACGGGTTCACCACCCTGAACATCATCTCGACCGTCGGTGCCTTCGTGCTCGGCGCCTCGACCCTGCCGTTCCTGTGGAACGTGTTCAAGAGCTACCGGTACGGCCAGGTCGTGACCGTCGACGACCCGTGGGGTTACGGCAACTCCCTCGAGTGGGCGACGAGCTGCCCGCCGCCGCGGCACAACTTCACCGAGCTGCCGCGCATCCGCTCCGAGCGCCCGGCGTTCGAGCTGCACTACCCGCACATGAGCGAAAAAATGCGGTCCGAGGCGCACGTGGGCTGGGGTTCGCACGCCCAGACCGCTCGCGCGATCGAGGGGAAGCACTGACATGGAGGACGGACGCCGGTTCCGCCGGTACACGACACTCGGCGAGACCCGCACCCGCCCCGACCCGACGGCCCTGCTGATCGCGATGCTGGTGCTCGCGGTGCTGCTCGCGTCCCCGTGGTGGCTGGCCCCGGCCCCGGCCGTGCTGCTGATCGTCGCGGCCCTCGCCGGCACGGTCGCGGTCGGTGCCACCAGCCGGAGGACGATCGTGCCGACCCGGTGGTCTTGACGTCCCGCCCGGGCTGAGTACTGCATCGACAGTGTCTGATGTGGGGGTGTGTGGTGGCGCGCGGGCACTGGTCCGGCCGGCGCTGCGCCAGTTCGACCAGTGCCGGCACCAGGCGGAGATTCCGTGGAGCATGTCGTCGCGCCCCTGCGGGAGCGTGGGTACGGCGCCACGGCGTGTGCACGCGAGGCTCCGGCCGCCACCACATCCTTACGGTGCCGTAACTTACGGTGTCGTAACTTACGCTAGGGTAGTCGCATGGCCATCTCAGATCTTCAGGAATTCGCGCATCTGACGGACGCGGATGTCGAGGCCCTCGGCCGAGAGCTCGATGCCCTCCGGCGCGACATCGAGGACTCCCGCGGCGAACGCGACGCCCGATACATCCGCAACACCATCAGGTTGCAGCGCAGCCTCGAGCTCGCCGGGCGAGTGACCCTGTTCGGCAGCCGGCGCCGTCCGCTGTGGTTGCTCGGCACGGGTCTGCTCGGCGTGTCGAAGATCATCGACAACATGGAACTCGGGCACAACGTGATGCACGGGCAGTGGGACTGGATGAACGATCCCGAGATCCACTCCGCGAGTTGGGAATGGGACAACGCCGACCCGTCAGCGCACTGGAAGCAGACCCACAACTATCTGCACCACAAGTACACCAACATCCTGGGCATGGACGACGACGTGGGATTCGGCCTGATCCGGGTCACCCGGGACCAACGGTGGAAGCCGTTCAACGCCGGCAACCTCGTCTACAACGCGTTGCTAGCGCTGCTGTTCCAATACGGCGTCGCCATCCAGCACCTCGAACTCGGCAAGGTCGCCAGGGGCCGGGACGATCGTGCCGAAACCAGCCGTAAGCTGCGTGAGGTGGGCCGGAAGGTGGGCCGACAGATCGGCAAGGACTACGTGTTGTACCCGGCCCTCACCGGGAGGGCGTGGAAGTCCACCCTGACGGCCGACATCACTGCCAACGTGATCCGTAATCTGTGGACCAACGCGGTGATCTTCTGTGGGCACTTTCCCGACGGCGCGGAGAAGTTCACCAAGGCGGACGTCGACAACGAGAGCCAGGCCCGCTGGTATCTGCGACAGATGCTCGGCAGCGCCAATATCTCCGGTGGTCCGTTGATGGATTTCATGACGGGCAACCTCAGCTATCAGATCGAGCACCACCTGTTCCCGGACCTGCCGTCCAACCGGTATGCCGAGATCGCCGTGCGGGTGCGCGCATTGTGCGGCAAATACGACCTGCCCTACACCAGCGGTCCGCTCGCGGTGCAGTACCTCAAGACGTGGCGCACCATCGCGAAACTGTCGCTGCCGAACAAGTACCTCAAAGACACTTCGGACGCCGCCCCCGAGACCGCATCCGAACGCGGCTTCGGCGGGATGCCGGTTGTCGATCCCGTCACCGGCCGGCGGCGCGGACTGGCCACCACGATCCGCGCGAACCGCCGGATTCGTGGCGTGCGGCGACTTCTGGGGATGCGCTGATCGACGCGTAGGTGTTTCGAAGTGCCGTCGTGCGGACTCACAGCCGGGCACGGCCGACGAGATGATCGCCGCGCACCCGCCGAACCAGTGGCGCCGCACCCCCGCCTGCACCGGACCCCGGCGCACCAGGTGCACCGACCTCACCACGGTCGCCGGGTCCCGGGGGCGGGCCGATGGTCATCCGCCGGCGCTGTGGGTTGCGGCGAAGACGACGAACACCACGAACAGTGCCGCGGTACCGAGCACGGCACCGGTGAGGGCCTCCCGATGGTTCGTTGCCAGGCCCTTGTCGACCCGGTCCAGGCCGACCCAGCCGCAGACCACCGCGGCCAGCCCGGCGGGAATCGTGATCAGGTCACCTATGAGGGGAACGAAGGCGAACACCGCGGCGGTGATTCCCGCGACAAGCGCGGTGCTACCCGCACCGTTGCGGAACGGCGACTCGGTGGAACGGTGTGGCGGCATACCAGCTCCCCATTCAGGACAAGGCGATCATGTCCGTCCATGGTGCCTCGCACCGCTGGATCTCGCCGCACTACCCGTGCGCCGGGCAGGGGCGTCTCGGCTCGGCCGCGGCGCATGCCGTGACCGGCGTCCCTGCGTCAAGGCCGGGTCTGCCGGGCACGCAGGGCGGCGATCATACGGTGGAGTTCACCGAGGGTGACCCACAGTCTGCATGCTTCGTCCTCGAATCGTTGGGCACTGACCGCGAAGCCGTGCCGTTGTTCATCGGCGGCGCAGTGCTCAGCAAAGTTGATCCGCGCTGTGACCTGCTCGAATTCTCGCTCGAGCACGCCGAGAAAGAGCTGAGCCTGTGCCCGGTCGGCACGGCGGGCCGCAGCCTCGGCATCGGCTGGCCCCACCGGACCGGGGCGGACGGATGCGATGATCATGAGAGTTCGAGGGTCGCGTCGCGGACCATGTCGAGTGTGCTGGCGTGCGAGGGGCCGGTCGGAGTGCTCGCAACAGTGTGGAGCAGCAGGGTCACGGTCGGGCGCGGGTAACGGTAGCGGGCGCAGGCCGCACCAAGGCAGTCCTCGATCACGGCACTCACCTCGCGTTGCTCCAATGCCGCAGCCGCAGGAATGCTCGCGTCCGCGATGGTGATCGCCAGTTGACTCAGTAGCACCCCGTGGCGGCGCCGGATGTGTTCCATCGCGGCGACCGCACGGTCGATACACGCGTCCAGGCAGCGTTCCCCGGCCCCGGGAGTCTCGAGTGCGCAGCACATCCCCGCCAGGCGCAGGTGCTGTCGGTGCAACACCCGCTCGACGCCGGCATCGATCGTGCCGACGTCCGCGGCGCACTCGGACACGTCGATCCAGACGTTCTGCTTCGGCCGTGATCGGGCGAACAGGTGCCAATGGGCGAGCATTGCGGACCTTCTCCTTGATCAGGTGGCCCGCGCCGTTGCGGGTCCTTCCACCCATACCGCCGCCGAGGATCGAAACGGATGCGTCTTGACGCTTTCCTTAGAGGATGTCTCATTTGGCGAGCTTCTTCCAGCACGTCAGCGCGGCAGCGAGTTGGAGAAAGCCAGCGAAGTGCTCGCCGTGACATTCGTAGCGCATCGTCAGCCGGCGGTAGCCGGTCAGCCACGCCAGAGTGCGTTCGATCTTCCACCGGTACCGGCCGAGACGCTCGCTGCTGTCGACGCCACGGCGAGCGATGCGCGGGACGATGCCCCGCTCACGCAGCCACCGACGGTGGACGGCGGCGTCGTAGCCCTTGTCCGCCCGCAATCGGCCGGGTCGCCGGCGCCGCGGACCACGGCGCGACCGCACCGCCGGGATCGCGGTCACCATCGGTTGCAGCATCACGCTGTCGTGGGTGTTCGCCGAGGTCACCGCGGTCACGAGCGGAATGCCCTCGGCATCGGAGAGGACGTGGATTTTCGATCCGTTCTTCCCGCGATCGACCGGACTGGGACCGGTCAAAGATCCCCCCTTTTGGCCCGGACGTGCGCGGCGTCCAGGATCGCGGCGGACCAGTCCAGGTCCCCGCCGGCCCCGAGCCGGTCGAGAACCTGGCGGTGCAACTCGTCGAACACCCCGGCCTTGACCCAGGTCGCGAAGCGGCGGTGCGCGGTCGGGACACTGACCCCGAACGACGGCGGCAGGTGCCGCCACGCGCAGCCACTGGTGAGCACATAGACGATCGCGGTGAACACCGCCCGATCGTCCAGCGCCGCACGCCCACCGCCCTGAGGCCGCGCCCGAAACCCAGGCAGCATCGGTTCGACGATCTCCCACAACGCATCCGGCACCAACCGGGAAGACAACGCATCAACCACGACATGCATCATGCCGCACACACGATCTAATCCATAAGAGACACGCTCTTATGCTCTGGACCGAAAGCTTGATGCGGTGCTTACTCATCACCCAGCTTCGCGGGGCCCGTGGCGCCCTCGCTCGGAACGGGGGGCGACTGGCGGAGGCTCGGAGCATTCGGCATGCAGATCGGAGTACTCGAGCATCGGAGCGCATCCCGTGCCGGCGGTCGGGTTCGATCGAGCGATGCAGGAGAAGCGAATCGGGGCGCAGGCCACAACGCGGTGTGCTGTTGCCCGCCGTGACGGGCACGGGGCGGCGGCTCCTCGCTCCGGAGGCGTAGAGATTTCGCAAGGATCCGACGGCGAGTCTTCCCTGCCGGGTCGGGGCGGGCCGATGCTCGTTGGTGGTCGAAACCCGTCGACGCGAAGGAAGGATACGTGCGCGTGAGCGACATGCTGACCACGTGGATGCTCCTCGGGGCGTTCGTGACAGCCGCCTTGGTCATCCGCTACCTCAACACCGCTTCGGACCGGCCGACGGCCCGGGCACCGCTGCGCTATGTCCGCCGGCCGGTGCCGCCTTCTGGGATCCCGGTGGTCCGCTACTGCTCGCCGGCTCCGGCCGCAGGGCGGACTCGACTGCAAATTCCCGCCGGCCGACGACGATGTGCTGCTGCTGATCGCGGTCGGATGACCACCCTCGTGCCGCTGTGCGCGATCGGCGTGTTCGTCGATTTCACCCTTGCCCAAACGGCGATGGTGCGGCACTGATGGTGCACGCGTGGGCCCGGGTGGCGCATGCGGATACTGCTCAGTGGTACGGGTACGGTCCTGGCCGGCACCGCCGGTGCCTGGCTCCTCGCGGTTGCTTTGCCGCTGCTGGTGGCCGGGATGTGCACGGTCCGCCGGACGTTCCGGCATCGCCGGTACGTGTGCCGGTGGCCGATGCCGTCGTCTGCCACACCCGCAACCGTCTCGCCTCGGTCCATGCCACCCCGTGCGAGCGTGACCTCTCACTCCGATCGGAGAATCCCGATGTTCGACGCTCTTGCCCCCGTCCTGTTGCTGATCGGCGTCCCCACCCTCGTCCTGCTGACAGTTCGCCGCCTCAACCTCCGCGACTGCCGGCACGAGCCACCTGCCGACAGCCCGCATACCGGAGGCCGCACCGTAGGGTCGGAACCGCCGCACGGCCCTACCGACCCACATCCGCCGGGGTCTCGACGGACCCGCCACACGCCCCCGCGCGGGTGCGGTCCGTCGGTCGCCGATGGGGAGTGTCCTTATCGGACACTCCCTGTCGCGACAACCACACCACCGGTCCGAGTCGGCAAAGCGCGGGGGAATCGGGTCGGAATCGAGGATGACGTGGCGTGAGCACTCGGCGGCCGGCAGCTCGGAGCATCCGCACGCGTGCGCAGTGGAGACCCGTCAGGGGTGGCTCACTGTGTGAGGAACGTTGGCGAGTGGTCGGTGTGGAAGCGGGGCAGGGCGGCGCAGAGGGCGGACAGTTCGTTGCCGCTACGAAGGACGGTGCCGTCGGGCCGGACGATGACAGCGCGCGCCCGGCCGCGGCGTAGCCAGCGGTGCAGATCGGTGTCCGGCCGAGCCAGCAGGACTGTGCCACCCCGTTGTTCGATGGCGGTGCGTTCTTCCGGGGTCGGGGAGACGGAGGTGACCACCGCGAACCGGCCGGCGACGACCTCGGCGAATCGGCGACCCTCGTCGAGGACCGGATTCGGGATCAGGCGGCCCGCTCGGCTTCTGCGTAGTCGGGGTCGCTCGATGAGACTGGAGCGGTGAAGAGCCGGGGTCTCGTTGTCCATGATCTTGTCGTTGAGGCCCGGCACGCGGTGCAACAGCGGTAGGGCGACGCGGCGGATGAGATTACCGAGTTCGCCGCCCTCGGTCATGGCCATTCCGACGAACTTGGCCCGCCGGATCAGCGCCAGTGCGTGGGGCTTGCGTTCGATCTCGTAGGTGTCCAGAGCGCTCTCAGGCAGATCCCCGCGGAGGACGCCTGCAAGTTTCCAGGCGAGGTTCATCGCGTCCCGCATCCCCGCCCCCATCCCCTGTCCGATGAAGGGCGGTGTGAGATGGGCGGCGTCGCCCAGCAGAAACACGTGCCGGTCGCGCCATCGGTCCGCGATCCGGGCTCGAAAGGTGTACTCGGCCAGACGGACCAGCTCCAGGTCTTCGGCCGGTGTGTTCCTTGTCCATGGCGAGATGAGGGGATGCAGCCGGGCCATTTCGCGATAGTCCTCGGCGCTCTCACCGGGATTCAGACGGAACTCCCAGCGGTAGCGCGTTTTTCCGATCCGCATGTACGTTGCCGCGCGCACGGGGTCGCACACCTGGTGCACGCCCTCCCACTCGCCGAGGTCTGCGGTGGTGGCGACGTCGACAACCAGCCAGCGTTGTTCGAACTTCAGATCCCGCATCGTTGCCTGAATCTGTTCTCTGACCATGCTGTTGGCGCCGTCGCAGCCCAACACGTATCTGGTCCGTACCGATTCGTGCACGCCGGTGCTTCGGTCGGTGAAGTCGACGCGAATGCCGCCGGTCTTGTCGTGGGCCAGCCCGGTTACTTCGACGTCGCCGCGCAGAGAGGCCCCTGGGTACCGTTCCAGATTGGCGCGCAGGATCTCCTCGAACTGCGGCTGATCGAACATGTTGGCCTCGGGGTAGCCGTGTACGCCCGGACCGGGGTCTCGGTGGAACTCGGTGAGAATTCGCATGTTCCGGTCGAGGAGCCGCAACCCGAGGCACGGCCGGGAGATCGCCGCGAACTCGTCGGCGATCCCGAGGTGCGCCACGATCCGGTGGATCTCCCCGTCGAGGTGGACCGCTCGCGGCTGCGCATAGACGCCCTCCCAGCGCTCGAGTATCAGGCACTCGACGCCGTGGCGAGCAAGCAGGGTGGCGGCGGTCAGTCCGGTGGGCCCGGCACCGACGATGACGACCGGGACGGCCTGCCCGCTCATCGGATCGATCCGAACAGGACGAGGAGGTAGGCGAGGATCAGCGCACCGACGAAGACGGCGGGCATCATCTCACGCAGGCCGTCACCGTTGCGTACATGCGTGACGACGGCCCCTACCATCAGCAGCAGGAGCCCGACGCCGGCTGCGGCGCCCAGCGCCGGCACGAGCCCGCCGAGCAGGAGCCCGGCAGCGCCGGCGACCTCGAACGCACCGATGCCCCGATACGTGTCGACGGACATTCCGACATGGGCTGCCCGTTCCCGCATCGGCGAGGTCGCCGACATCTTGCTCACGCCGAGGAGGAGACAGAGGACTGCGAGTGAGGTGGCCAGAACCAGTGATGCGACGGTCATTTGCGCACCATTACCTTCCAATTGACGGCGTATCGGTCCAGGATCGCTTCGACGGCCGGTTCACCGGCCGATCCGTGGACCTCGATGGTGGCAAGGATCGAACCGTCCACTACGGACGCGTGAACGCTGTCGATCCCTGCGATGGGGGCAAGGGCATGCTCGAGTTCGCGCCGTGTCGCGTCGGCGCGCAGCGCGAGCTTGTAGGGCTTGCCGACCGCGGTGACGGGCAATGCGTCGAGGATGGTGACCGAGGCAGGTGCCGCGGCCCGTTCGGGGACGTGCTCACCCGCCCAGACCCGTAGCTCCTCATCGGTGACGCGGGAGTCTGCGACGACGGTGACGTACGCGACGGGCACTTCGCCGGCGTGCGCGTCGGGGCGTCCGACGGCGTTGACCGCGGTCACCTCGGGGTGGGCCGACAGGGCGTCTTCGATGATCGCCGGATCGATGTTGTGCCCGCCCCGGATGATGACGTCCTTGGCACGTCCCATCAGGTAGACGAAGCCGTCGTCGTCGACACGGGCCAGGTCGCCGGTATCGAGCCAGCCGTCGATCAGTTTGCCCATGCCGTCGAGAACATGGCCGTATTCGTCGCGGCCGGTGACATAACCCGCGAACACCGTCGGTCCGCCGACGGCGAGGATTCCCGTCGCTCCGGTGGGGAGCTCTTCCCAGGAGCCGTCGTCGCGGACGCGTACCACTTTGACGTGTTGGTAAGGCATCGGCAGCCCGACCGAGCCGGGGCGTGGCGCGTCGGTGAACGTGCGGACACTCGCGCAGGTCGCTTCCGTCAGACCGTAGCCTTCGAGAAGGGACACACCGGTGTGGTGCTGGAAGTTCGCCCTGACGGCAGCCGGTAGCGGCGACGCTCCGACGATCGCCGATCGCAGGCTGCTGATGTCGGCATCGACCGGGTGCTGGGCGAGTGTCGCGTATACGGTGGGCACCGCGCTCATCGCCACGATGCGATAGTGCTCGACGATCTTCCAGAATTCGCGAGACAGTGCCGGGTCGCGGTAGCCGAGCGGGCCGGCCCACACCACGGTCTGCCCTTTGAACAGTGGTGCCAGCAACGTGACCATCAGCGCATTGACATGGAACAGCGGTAGGGCCGCGAATACGACGGAATCGCAGTCCCACGACGAGTTCGCGGCCAGCATCCACGAATTGGCGATCTCGTTGCCGTGGGTGTGGGCGGCCAGCTTCGGGACGCCGGTGGTACCACCGGTGTGGAACAGCGCGGCCAGGTCGAGCGCACGGGGAGGATCACCGACGAAGTCGGAGGAGTCGATACGGGCCGAGAGCGCATCGAGGTAGCCGACCCGCACCCCGTCGACCTCGGGCAGGACCGCAGGCGCTCCGGCGGCGCCGGTGGGCCGCAGCGCCAGCACCGCGTCCACCCCTCCGCTCACGGCAATCTCGTGCGCGGCTTTCCAGATGTCGGCTGCCAGTTCCGGGCCGGCCGCGACGAGCACGCGGGCACCCGAGCGGCGCAACAGTTCGGCGATGTGCTGCGGCGACTGTGCGGCGTTGAGGGGTGCAGCGATGCCCGCGAGTTGCGCGGCGAGAGTCGCGGGGATCGATTCGGCGCAGTTGGGTGCCATCAGGGCCACCGCGTCGTGGCGCCGCACGCCCAGCCGATGGAACAGATTTGCGTAACGATGGACATCGGCAAGCAGTTCGGAGAAGCTGCGCTGCAACGGATCCCGCCACCGCGCGCCGTCGGGCAGGACTGTGAGGGCGATGCGATCCGGCCACAGTCGGGCCGCTCGGGTGAGCAACGCGTAGGTGGACTCCGGAAGCCCCCGATCCCGCAGCGGCACAGCCTCGATCGCCGGCAGATCCGTGGGAGCCGCATATCGCGGCCAGAGCAGGTCGGTGCTCATTGCGCGTACCTCACCACCGTGCGCTGCCGCCCCAAGTCGATCGTCCCGTCGTCTGTGGCGACGGTGGCTTCGATGACGTCGCCGTCCTGTAGATAGTTCGAATTCCTGGCCTGGCCCGCAAAGAAGAGCTTCCATTTGACGGCCGGCGGCAGCAGGGAGGAGAGGATTTCGATCGGCTTCGGTGGGGCGCTCAGCGCCGTCCCGACCGGTGTTCCGGTCAGCAGCAGGTCTCCGGCATCGAGGCGTTGGAACCGGGTCAGCGCCTGCAGAGTCTCGGCCGGCTGGTAGATCATGTCGGCAACGGTCATGTTCTGGCGAGGCTCACCGTTGACCCAGAGCCGCAGGCGCAGGTCGGTGAACCGCTTCAGTTCGTCGGCATCGAGCAGTACGAGCGCGGGGCCGACCGGGGTGAATGTCGGGTACGACTTGGCCTCGTAGAACTGCGTTTTGGGAAGCTGGACGTCGCGCGCGGAGATGTCGTTGGTGACAACCAGGCCGGCGACGTGATCGGCGAGAGTATCTGCGGTGATCGTGGTGCCGACGGGGAGTTCACGCCCGAAGACGAGCCCGATCTCCACCTCGTAATCCAGTAGCCGGACATGGGCAGGACGGATCACGTCGTCGTGGGGACCGCTGATCGAACCGGATGCCTTTCGGAAGAAGGTCAACGGAATGGTGTCGGGGTTCATCCCGGCGTCCTCGACATGCGAGGCGAAGTTCGTCATCTGTGCGACCACCCGGCAGGGGGCGGTGACCGGGGAGAGCAACGAGAGGGTCTCGACGGGCACGGTGCCCTCGCTGGACGCCGCTGCCTCGACGGCTGGTCGGTCGGCCAGCAGTTGAGCGGTGGTGGTGGCCTCGGTGTCTACCCGGGCGGCACCCGTCGGTGTGACGACCCACCAGGCGTCGGCGGTGCGGAGGACAGAGATGGTCATGAGCTGGCAACTTTCAGAAGGCCGCGTAGGCGGTGGAGGTCGAATTCGTTGTCGGCGCGCAGCGCGAGGGCGATGGCGCGCAGTTCCTGGAGTGAGTCCCGACCGGGGCTCAGTCCGAGGAAGTCCTTGGTGGCGGGCGGCCCCCACTGGGCCAGTCCGGACGCGGTCATCGGTGCCCAGCCCGCCTCGAGCGTGTTGTCGAAGAGATCGCCGTCGCTGAAGTGCTCGACCATGAATCCGTCGGGGTCGCGCCAGTAGTCGAAGATCTGGCTGCCTTGGATGTGCCGGCCGATGCCCCAGGACCGGCGGTAGCCCCGGTCGAGCAGATACTCGCCTCCCGCCGCGAGGGAGTCCAGGTCGGCGACCTGATATGCCGAATGCACATAGCGGTTGGCCGGGCCGAGAACCATCGCGAGAGTGTGATGGTCGGTGGGCGTGGCACCCCGGTCGCAGCGGATGAAGCTCATGATCGGGCCCCGGGCCCGTTGCCCCGGGTAGTAGAGGAAGTCGCTGACGATCAGTCCGAGGTGCTCGAGGTACCAGTTGAGCGTTTCGAGGTACTTCGTCGTCTGGAGCACGACGTGACCGAGCCGTTGCACGGTGGCCGGCGCGCGGGGTGGCCGCTGGGTGGCGTTTACCCGCCCGCGGTCGTGTCCGAAATTGAAGTGGAGCGGAGCCTGGGCGGCCAGCGCCGGCAACTCGAACGTGTCGGACACCACGCGGACTCCGAGAGCGCTTGGATCCACGAGATCGACAGCGATCCCGCCGAGGCTCTCGGGGAGGGGCACGACCGCACCTCCGACTGCGTCCGCGAGTCGCAGCACGTCGGTCGAGTCGGCTGCCCGGAAGGCGGGACCGACGAACCGCGATCGCGGGCCTCGGCGGATGAGCACGCAGGGCGACCCGGGGTCTGTCCCGCGCAACTGCAGTTCGTGTGCGGTTCGAAGCGCCGTCGTGAAGCCGAAGGCATGGGCGAACGCCTCTGCCCGCTCGAGGTCGGGCTTCTCGAACTCCAGCCACGCCAGGTCGTGCACCTTGATGATCGGATCGGCGGCCCTGCCCCGATGCTCGCCCGCCAGGCCGCCCTGCTCACTGTGCAGACCGGTATGGGGGTCGTGGTGGACGTTCATCGATCACTCCCTTCGAGTTATGATGATATCGTCACTTACGAGGATATCGTCAGTCAAGAGTTTTTGAGGAATTCGTCACAATTGATGGCGCTCAGGGCGCGCATGGCCAGGTCAGCGGTGAGTTCTCCCACGCGGCGGGGGAGACCCCGAAGTCATGGCTCGACAGCCCGTTCCGGGGGCGCCGTGGTCAACTTCGTCGCACTGGGCGATCGGCGGTGGCCGGGCCCTCTCGAGGGTCGGCCGGCTGCTCGCGACGTGCTACCCCGTTCATGTCGACGCCGACCATTTCGACGACGGCAGGGGAATTGCCGCCGCGTCTCGGTGGCGGACCCAGCACGTCGGACAACCCCGGACAGGTACGGCGTCGACGGGATGCTCATGACTGGAAGGTGAGGGTGCAGCATTTGCTCGGACAAGGCAGATTCAAACCGATTGACGTGGTGACCGAAGTGACCAGCGCGGCCGAGACGAATCGGAACGAGATTCCCGTGGAGCATGTCGTCGCGCTCCTGCGCGAGCGCGTGTACGGCGCGATGACGTGTTTGGCGACGCTCGCCGTCCTCGTCCGCTACACGGCCCCCGAGACGAGCCCACGGGCTCCGTTCCTGGATGTCGCGGTGGCCACCGGCGGGCTCTGGGCAGCGAGCCTGCTGGCCGACTGGGTAGCACACCTCGGCGCGCACCACAGCGCTCCGCGCGGGAGGGCAGCGCTGCGGATGCTGCAGGCCTCCGGCCAGATTGTGGCGGCCGCGGTCTTGCCCCTGCTGATATTGGCGGCCGCCGCCGTGGGACTGCTGCGCACATCCACAGCGATGTGGATCGCGATGGGGATCCTCGTCGTCGAACTCGGCGTAATTGCTCTTCTTGCCGTGCGGATGGCCCAGTTACGTTGGTGGCAGCAGCTGTTGACCGTCCTCGGCATGGTCGGTGCGGGCGTACTCGTGGTGGGAATCAAGATTCTCGCCCACTAGGTTGGACCGTGCGTGGGGACTGCTCACACATCGGGGCATCTACTGAGGTTGAGGAATTCGTCAATATTGATGATGCGCCGGTAAGGTAGGCGAGGTCAGGCGGATCAGGAGAAGGGCGGACAGGCATGACCGAGCAGATCACCGATGCACCGAACCGCCTGGACCGACGCAAGGCGCGTACCCGCGCCGCACTCGTACGCGCAGCCCAATCGTTCATGGCGGCAGGGAAACTGACCGCCCCGATCCTCGAGATCACCCAAGCCGCAGATGTCGGGATGGGGTCGTTCTACAACCATTTCAAGACCAAGGAGGAGCTGTTCCACGCTGCCGTGGAGGAGGCCCTCGACCGCCATGGCGCGGCGCTCGACGAACTGACCGCGGAGCTGGACGACCCTGCCCAGGTCTTCGCGCAGAGCTTCCGTCTGACCGGACGCCTCCATCGCAGGAATCCCGAACTGAGCAAGGTCCTACTCAGCAACGGGCTGAGTCTGGTCAGCTCGGACAAAGGCTTGGCGCCGAGAGCTCGCCGAGACATCGAGGCAGCTGCCCGCTCGGGACGGTTCAGCGTGCGCGATCCCGAACTGGCCCTGACCATCGCAGCAGGGACTGCACTGTGCCTGGGTCAACTGCTGCACGACCACCCCGAGCGTGACGACGCGGAGGCCACCGACCAGGTCACCGAGGACCTGCTGCGCATGTTCGGCGTTTCGGCCGACGAAGCCCACGAAATCTGCCGACGCCCCTTACCCGACGATCGACCTCGGGACGCAATCGGCACATAGCGTGCGCCGAGATGTCCGGACCTGCCGGTTGCTGTGCACAGGTCGACTCCAGCGACTCGGCCTGCCCGGCGACCGGCTCCCGACGGTCCTCCCGGCCCGGCTACCCTCGATGCCATGGGCAGGCAGCGGGAGCGTCGGGCCGCGGCCGGGTCCGGTCGCGGTCCGGCCGAGGGCATCCACGACATCGACACCGGCACCTGTGAACTGGTCAAGGATCGGTACCGGCCCGACGGCTGGGTACTCGAGGTCAACGGCGTACCCAGCTCCCACATCGATCTCACCGATCCCACGCTCCTCGAGTTCGAGTACATGCGGTGGATCGCTCACCTGCTCGAGTCGCAACGACCGCGCGACGAACGGTTGCGGGTCCTGCACCTCGGCGGCGGGGCCTGCACGATGGCCCGCTACCTCGCCGCCACCTACCCGAATGCACGGCAGGTGGTTGTCGAGATCGACGGGCGCCTGGCCGAATTGGTGCGGGACTGGTTCGACCTGCCCCGCGCCCCGCTGCTGCGGATTCGGGTGGGGGAGGGCCGTGCGGTCCTGACCTCCCTGACCGACGCGACCCGCGACGTGATCGTCCGCGACGTCTTCGCGATCAACCGGACGCCCGTCGCGCTGACCACGGTCGAGTTCACCCGGCACGCTCGCCGGGTGCTCGATGCGGGCGGCGTCTACGTCGTCAACTGTGGTGACACCCGGGATCTGACCACCGCCCGGCGGGAGGCGGCCACCATCGGCAGCATCTTCGAGCACACCGCGATCATCGCGGATCCGGCGATGCTCAAGGGCCGCCGCTACGGCAACATCGTCATCGCCGGCAGCGACGCACCGCTCGGCCAGTCCCCGGCCCTGGCCAGGGACCTGCTCGGCGGGGGAGTGCCCGCCCAGGTCTGGACCGACGCACAGGTCCGCCGGTTCGCCGCCGACGCCCGCGTCCTCCTCGACGCCGAGTGCCGACCGCCGGCCACGGTCCCGGCCAACGAGGTGGCCACCGGCTGACCCGTCAGCCCGTCCGGCCGACCGTCCAGGCGAGCAGGTCCTCGACCGGCCACGTGTTGATCACGTCCCCGGCTTCGACCCCGCGTTCGGCGGCCCGTTCGCAGCCGTACCCGATCCAGTCCAGCTGCCCGGGCGCGTGCGCGTCGGTGTCGATCGCGAAGCGGCAACCGAGATTCAGTGCGAGGTCGATCAGCCGCTCGGGCGGGTCCTGCCGCTCCGGGCGCGCGTTGATCTCCACCGCGGTGCTGTGGTCGCGGCACGCCGAGAACACCGTCTCGGCGTCGAACCGCGACTCCGGGCGGGTGCCGCGACCACCCTGCACCAGCCGGCCCGTGCAGTGCCCGAGCACGTCGACGTGCGGGTTCTGCACCGCCTTCAGCATCCGCTTCGTCATGACCGCCCGGTCGGCCCGCAGATTCGAGTGCACGCTCGCCACCACGACGTCGAGTTCGGCGAGCAGACCCTCGTCCTGGTCGAGGGTGCCGTCGTCGAAGATGTCCACCTCGATCCCGGTGAGAATGCGAAAGGGGCGACCGCTGTCCGCGAGGACGCGGTTGAGGTCGGCGACGACCCCCAACTGGGTGCGCAACCGCTCGGCCGTGAGCCCGTTGGCCACCTTCAGCCGGGGGGAATGGTCGGTGAGCGCGCAGTATCGGCGCCCGAGTGCCGCGGCGGTCCGCATCATCTCGGCGATCGGGCTGCCACCGTCCGACCAGTCCGAATGCACGTGGAGATCGCCCTGCAGGGCCTCCAGCAGTTCCGCGCCGCCGCGGCCGATCGGCTCGGCCTCCGCGCGCACCTGCTGCAGGTACGCGGGCACCCCGTCGAAGGCTTCCCGGATCACGGTGGCGGTCTTCGGGCCGACGCCGGCGAGGGCGGTCCAGCTGTCCGTACGGCGCCGTGCGGCGCGCTGCTCGGGGCTCAACCGGGCGACGACGTCGGCGGCGTGGCGGTAGGCCTTCACGCGGTAGCTCTCGGCCCGGTCGCGTTCGAGCCAGAACGCGACCTCCCGCAGGGCGTCCACCGGGTCCATGCGTCCATTCTCGCCACGACAGTCCGTAGCGTGGGGCGCATGCGCACAAATGCGAGGTGGTGGCGGACGGTGACCGGAACCGCGATCGGGGTGGCCGGAGGGACGCTGGCGCTGGCCGGGGTCTCGGCCCGGGTCGCGGCGCCCGCGGCGGGGCGGCTGTACACCCTCGCCGACGCGCCGACGGCGCCGGTGGTGATCGTGCCGGGTGCCCGGGTCCGGAATGGATGGCCCATGCCGATGCTGCGCGGGCGCCTCGACGTCGCCGTCGCTCTGCTCGCGGACGGCCGCGCCCGCAGCGTGCTCGTCTCGGGCGACGCGGGGGGCCGGTCCGGGGACGAGATCGCGGCGATGACCGGCTATCTGGTGGCGCACGGCGTGGGACGGGAAGTGATCGCCACCGACCCCTACGGGCTCGACACATACGACACCTGCCATCGCGCCGCACAGGTCTACGGCGTGACGACGGCCCTGATCGCCACCCAGGACTTCCATCTTCCGCGGGCCGTCGCGCTTGGGCGGCGCGCAGGGATCGACATGGCCGGCGTGGTGGCCGGGTGCGACTGCCGGCTGCGCACCCGGGTGCGCAACGTGCTGCGCGAGTATCTGCTGTCGCGGCCGAAAGCGCTTGTGGAGATGCACTTTCCGCGGCCGCCGCGCGTGGGGTCGGCCACGGACGGCACGTCGACCGGGATCCTCGCCTAGGGTCGTCGCATGCGACCTTCAGCCCTGATCACCGGTGGCGGCCGCGGCGTCGGCGCCGCCATCGCCCGGGAACTCGCCCCCAGCCACGACCTGCTGCTCGGGGGCCGGCGCGCGGAGTCGCTCCGGGCGATCTGCGAGGAGATTCCGGAGGCGGTGCCGTGGCCGGTCGACCTGCTCGACCACGAGGCGGTGGCCACGGCCTGCTCGGGCATCGACCGGTTGGACGTGCTGGTGCACAACGCGGGCCTCGCCGAGCTCGGGACGATCGCCGACGGCGGAATCGCGCAGTGGCGGGAGATGTTCGAGTCGAACGTGGTGGCGGTGGTGGAGCTGACGCGTCTGCTCCTGCCCGCGCTGCGGGCCGCGAACGGCCATGTCGTGCTGCTCAACTCGGGGGCCGGGCTGAACGCGAAGGCCGGCTGGGGTGCGTACGCCGCCAGCAAGTTCGCGTTGCGCGCGTTCTCCGACGTCCTGCGGCAGGAGGAGCCGGCGCTGCGGGTGACATCGGTGCATCCTGGCCGGATCGACACCGACATGCAGCGTGCGATCGTCGCGAGCGAGGGCCGGATCTACGAACCGGAACGCTTCCTGAAGGCGTCGACCGTGGCGCGCGCAGTGCGCCAGGCGGTCCAGACACCGGCCGACGCGCACCCGACGGAGATCGTGCTGCGGCCCCGCTGAGCCGTCGTCAGAACGGCAGCGGAATCACGACCGGCGCCCCGTTCGGCAGCTGGATGCGGATCTGCGGTGGTGGCGGCGGGGCAGGCGCCGGAGCCGGTGCCGGTGCCGGTGCCGGGGGAAGCGGCTCCGGCGCAGGCGGCGGGGGAGGCGGCGGTGGTGGTGGCGGTGGCGGTGGCGGCGGCGGTGGCGGCGGTGGTGGCGGCGGCTCCGGGGGTGGCGCCGGGGCCCGCGGCGCGGGCGCCGCAATGTCCACGTCCGGCACCAACGCGGGAGACGGTTCCGGTGCGGGCGGCGGTACCGGGTCGATCGCCCCGGGTGCCGGTTGTTTGGGGCCGGCACCGATGGGCACCGCCAGCAGATTGCCGGTGGTGACGTCGACGACGGTCAATTCACCGACGGGCGCCGCACCCGGCTGCACCACGAACAGCCGTTCCTCGTCGAGGCCCGACCAGCCCTCGCCTTCGAGATCCTGACCCGAGGACAGGACGGGGGAGAGCAGCGGGCTCCCCGGTGCACACCGCACGCGGGGGACGCCCCGGTCGTCGACGAGAACGACGGTTCCGGCCTCGAGGACGGACTGCACGGGCACCGCGCGCCCGCCGCGATACTCGTGATCGGTGACCCGGGTGTCCGCACGCAGCAGCACCGGCGTCAGTGTGCGCAGGTATCCCCGGGCGTCGGCGACGTCGAATACGTCGAGCCAGGCCTCCTGCTTGGCCGGGTCCTGCTCGAGCGTGCCGGCGAGCCGCTCGCGGTCGCACAGCTCGCGCTCCAGGCTGCCGCCGTAGAGCCCGGTCCGGTCTCCGGACACCGTCACCGGGCCGTCGTCGGGAACGGGAAGCTCGGCCTGCGGTGCCGGTGGAACGGCGACCGGTACCTGGTCGGGCAGGAGCAGGACGCTCCACGGATGCTCCCCGCGCGACGTCGCGAGGTCCAGGCGTACCGGCTCGGTTCGCGACGGACCGTCCGTGGAGCATCCCCCCACGGCGAGCGCAGTCAGCGCGAGTACCATCCCGAATCCGCGCGCAGCGGTGCCGGCGGCCACCCGCCCATGGTAGGCGGAACCCCTCCGCATCTCGGGTGGTTTCGGTCGGCTTCAGCCCTCGGGCGTCAGCCGGAGGCGGGCGATCCGACGGCCGTCCAACTCGCTCACGGTGAGGCGATGGCCGTCGACGGTGATGCTGTCGCCGAGTCGTGGAAGGCGCTGGAGGCGGTGCAGCATGCACCCCGCGACGGTCTCGTAGGGGCCTTCGGGCAGCCCGATCCCGGTGGCGCGTTCGAAGTCCTCGACGATCAGCAGACCGTCCACCTGCTGTGTATCGGGCTGCGCCGGAGCGGGCGTGACCGAGGCCTGCTCGGTCGGTTCGAACTCGTCGCCGATCTCGCCGACGATCTCCTCGACGATGTCCTCGAGCGTCGCGATCCCGGCGGTGCCGCCGTACTCGTCGACGACGAGGGCGATCTGGTCGTTGTTCCGGCGCATCAGCGACAGTGTCGCGAGTGCCGGTTTGGAGCCGGGCAACGAGAGGATGGGCCGGCACACGTCGGCGACGGTCGAGGCGTTCGCCGGATCGGCGAGCAGCAGGTCGCGCAGGTGCACGAAGCCCACGACGTCGTCAAGCGACGATCCGACGACGGGGTACCGGCTGTGCGTACCCGCCAGCGCCTGTTCGCGCGCCGCCGGGATCGGGGTGTCGGCGGGCAGGAAGTCGACCTCGGTGCGCGGACGCATCACCTCGAGCAGCGATCGCTGTCCGGCGTCGAACACCTCCGCGAGCACCGTGCGCTCGTCCTCCGGCACTGCCGAATGGCCGAGCAGCAGTTCGCGCAGCTCCTCGTGGGTGATCTCCTCGCTCCGGCGCGCCGGGTCGGCTCCGAGCAGCCGGACGAGTCCGTCGGTGGAGACCGACAGCAGCCGGATCACCGGTCGCATCAGGGTGGCGAACCGGTCCAGGGCCGGTGCGGTCAGCAGCGACACCCCGGTGGCCCGCTGCAGGGCGATGCGCTTGGGGACGAGTTCGCCGAGCACCAGGGAGAGGTAGGCGATCACGAGTGTGGTGCCGATGAGGGCGGCGGCGCTCGCCGCCGCGGCGGGCAGCCCCCACGACTCGAGGGCCGGGGCGAGGTTCGGTGCGATGGTCGAGGCGCCGTAGGCAGCGGAGAAGAACCCGGCCACCGTGACGCCGATCTGCACCGCGGACAGGAAACGGTTGGGATCCTTCGCCAGCGCGGCCGTCCGGCGGCCGCGCCGGCCGCGTTCCTCGAGTGCACGAATCTGACTCTCGCGCAGCGACACCAGGGCCAGCTCGGTGCCGGCGAAGACGCCGCCGATCAGGACGAACACCAGGACCAGCAGGATGTCGACGAGCGCCGACCCGGTCATGGCGGCCACCCGGGACCGTCGGCCATGTCGTGTCTCCTCACCGGGAAGACGCGGGATACGGCTCCCAGTCTAGGAACGCGGCGGCGGTTCGGATACCGATCGCACGGCCTCCGGAGGGGGATGTTCCACGTGAAACAGTTCGGGTTCAGGAGGCGGGGAGGGTCTGCATGTCCTCCTGGCTCCAGTAGGCCTTCATGCTCGTGATCCGCGCGTCGTCGTCGAAGGTCATGACGTCGATGACCTCCATGACGAGATCCTGCTCGCCGAGGTGGGTGGTGAGCCGGAACAGGAAGGCCGCGTTGCCGGCGGCGATCTTCAGGGTGAGCAACTCGCCGGTCTGGGTGAGCGGCTCGATCATCGAGTAGAACTCACGCAGGGACGCCTCGGTGGTGCGAACGTCCGTGCCGATCGGGTCCTCGACCGTGGCACCGGGGGCGTAGAGGGCGAGCACCTCGTCGGTGGTCCCTTTCGCGACCGACCGGATGTAGGACTCGACGGTGGCGCGGATCGCGGCGGGAGTCGGGGCCATGCGAAAACCTCCGTTGCTAGAACGTGTTCTAGCAACGGAGGTTAGCAGCGCGCGCCGGGACTGGGAATGCCCGGCGTTGCCGCCGCTGCGCCTCGGCCCGCGCACCGGGACCCCCACGCCGGGGGATCAGGCCCCCGCGTCGGCCGTCGGGAGCAGGCGTTCGAGGACGTCGGCGAGGGTGATCAACCCGACCACCCGGCCGTTGTCGGTGACGGTGGCCAGGTGGTTGCGGGTCTCGCGCATGGTGCGCAGCGCCTCGTACACCGGCACCGCCGTCTCGAGGGTCAGCGCCGGGCGCATCAACTCGGCGGCGGTCACCCCGTCGGCGGCGTGCAGGCTGTCGCGCACGTGCACCACCCCGTCGACGTGCCCGTTGCCCCGCACGAGCAACCGCAGGTGCCCGGTGCGCCGGGCGGTGTCCCGGATCTGCGCGGCGTCCGCGTCAGGGGTGACACTGCTCGGGCGGGCGTTGGGGCGGACGATGTCGCCGACGGTGAGGGCCTCGAGTTCGAGCGCGCTGGTCAGGTGCCCGTGGTAGCGCTCGTCGAGGGTGCCGACGGTGGCCGAGTGCTCGACCAGGTGCCGCAACGCATCCGGGTCCTGTCCGGCGCCGACCTGGTCGACCGGGACGACACCGACCCGCCGCAGGCACCAGTTGGCCAGGTGGTTGAGCTGCACGATCACCGGCCGGGTCAACCACATGAACGCGCGCATCGGGAGCGCGAGCATGGTCGCCGACTTCTCCGGGTGCGCGATCGCCCAGGACTTCGGGGCCATCTCCCCGACCACCAGATGCAGGAACGTCACGATGATCAGCGCCAGGACGAAGCCGGCGACGTCGGCCAGCCAGAGCGGAGCGCCCCAGTCCTCGAACACGGGAGTGAGCCAGTGGTGCACGGCGGGCTTGGTCACCGCACCGAGGGCCAGGGTGCACACGGTGATGCCGAGCTGGGACCCGGCGAGCAGGACCGACAGCTCCGAGGCGCTGCGCAGCGCCGCGCGGGCGGCACGGCTGTGCGGGGCGGCGTCCTCGAGGCGGTGCCGGCGGGCGGCGATGAGCGCGAACTCGACCGCGACGAAGAAGGCGCTCGCCGCGATCAGCCCGACCGTCACGGCGAGCACGACCCAGGGATTACTCATCGCCGGTCACCTCACCGTCGGTGCGCACGGTCACCAGCACCGAGGACGGCACGCGCCGGTCGATCTCGCGGACCTCGGCGATCAGCGTCCGCGCCGGGGGTGCGCTCTCGTGCACCAGATCGGCCGGGTCGGGCTCCAGCGGGATCGCGACGGTGTCGCCGACGGCGGGCAGGCCGCCGAACTCGGCGATGACCAGGCCGGCGAGGGTTTCGTAGTCGCCCTCGGGCAGCTCCTGGTCGAGGGTGCGGGCGACCTCGTCGAGGTGCACGTCGCCGCGGATGACCCAGCCCTCACCCTGGCGGGTGATCACCTGCGTCTCGACGGCGGTGTCGTGTTCGTCGGCGATCTCCCCGACGAGTTCCTCGGCCATGTCCTCGACGGTGACGACGCCGGCGAAGCCGCCGTACTCGTCGACCACCAACGCCATCTCCTCCTGCCCCTCGGTCAACCGGGCCAGCACATCGGGCAGCGGCAGCGTCGTGGGCACGATCACCGCGGGCCGGCACACCGTCCCGGCCGTCCCGGTCGTCGCGTCCAGGGCGAGCAGATCGTGCAGATGCACCACACCGCGCAGGTCGTCGGCGGAAAAGCCGACCACCGGATACCGGGTGTGGCCCTCGCTCATCCTCGCCAGCACCCGCGTCACGGGTTCCCCGGCGCGGACGTAGTCCACGCGGGCACGCGGAATCATGGCGTGCTCGGCGGTGCGGGTCGGGAAGTCGAGGATCCGGTCGAGCAGGGTCGACAACTCCGTGGGCAGATCGCCGGCGTCGCGCGATTCGGCCACGATGTGCTCGAGGTCGCGGACGGTGGCCGAGTGCTCCACGTCGTGGACAGGTTCGATCCGCAGCGCGCGCAGCAGCAGGTTCGACGAGGCGTCGAACAACCTGATCAACCAGCCGAACAGCTTCAGGTAGAGCGTGGTGGACAGCGCCAGCCATCGAGCGACCGGCTCGGGCCGCGCGATCGCGAGGTTCTTCGGGAACAGCTCACCGAAGACCATCTGCACCACGGTGGAGAACAACACCGCCAGCACCGTGCCGACCGCCACCCCGACCGCGGTCGGGATGCCGACACCACCGAGGAGCTCCCCAAGGCCGCTGCCGATGAGCGGTTCGGCGACATAGCCGACGAGCAGGCCGGTCACGGTGATGCCGAGCTGAGCGCCGGAGAGCATGAACGAGGTGCGGCGGGTGACCGACAGGGCGCGGGCCGCGGCGGCGTCGCCGGCTTCGGCACGCGCCTTGAGCCGGGACCGGTCCACCGCCATGTAGGCGAATTCCTGGGCCACGAAATAGCCGGTCAGGGCCGTGATGGCCAGGACCACGAGGATGCCGAGTGCGATACCGAGGACGGTCAGCACGGTCGGCTCCGAGGGGCGGTGACGGACGGGGCGTCACTCGGGGGCGGGGAGGGTCTTCGAGGTTTGCGCTTGGCGCGTCTCATGGCTCTCTCTGCAATAGGCGACGACTTCCTGTCACAGAATACGACGAATCGGGCCGCCGACGAGTTCCCTCGTGCGGTGCCGACCCGGTCACAGGGGTCCGGCACCGCACGACGACGCGACACCCGGGCGACGACGGCGCGAATACCGCGCCGAAGCCGTCGGCAGTGCTTGGCTGTTCTGGCAGACGGCCACATCGTGAGGAGCCTCGATGAGCGACACCACCGCTTTCCCCCTGCCCGGGCACGCCGGCACCCTGTCCGCCCGGTGCTGGGTCCACGACGACCCGCGGTACGTCGTGCTGCTGTGCCACGGCTACGGCGAGCACGCCGGCCGCTACGAATACGTGGCCACCCGACTGGTCGCCGACGGTGCCGTGGTCTACGCCGTCGACCACGCCGGGCACGGGCTCAGCGAGGGGGAACGCGTCCTGATCGAGGACTTCGAGAAGGTCGTGGACGACTTCCGTCTGCTCGACGTCAAGGCCCGCAGCGAGCACCCCGGCCTGCCGGTGGTGCTCGTCGGGCACTCCATGGGCGGGCTGATCGCCGCCCGCTACGCGCAGCGCTACGGTTCCGAACTGACCGCGGTGGTGCTGTCCGGCCCGGTGCTGGGCCGCTGGCCCGCCCTCGAGGCGATGCTCGCGGCGGAGGAGATCCCCGACGCACCCATCGACCCCGCGACGCTGTCGCGCAACCCGGAGGTGGGCCGCGCGTACGTGGACGATCCACTCGTCTGGCACGGCCCCTTCAAGCGGCCCACCGTCGAGGCACTGCAGCGTTGCCTCGACGCCGTCACCGGGGCAGGCACCGTCGGCGACGTGCCCGTCCTGTGGCTGCACGGCGAGGACGACCAGCTCGTCCCGCTCCCGGGCAGCCGCGAGGGCTGGGCCACGTTTGCCGGACCACGGTCGACGTCGAAGGTGTATCCCGGGGCACGGCACGAGATCTTCAACGAGACCAACCGTGACGACGTGCTCGACGACGTCGTCGATTTCGTGCGTGGGGTCCTTCCGGATCGGGGGTGATCCGAAAGGACACCACGGCGGCGCAGCCGCCTACTTGACCACGTTCACCATCTTGCCCGGTACGACGATCACCTTCCGCGGCGCGGCACCCTCGAGGAGGGCGGCGATCTTCTCGTCCGCGAGCGCCGCGGCCTCGATCGCCTCCCGGTCCGCGTCGGCCGGCACGGTGATACGGCTGCGCACCTTGCCGTTGACCTGGATCGGGTACTCCACCGTGTCCTCGACGAGCCACTTCTCGTCCGCCACCGGGAACGGACCGTGGGCCAGCGACTCGGTGCGCCCGAGCCGCGACCACAGCTCCTCGGCGACGTGCGGGGCCACCGGGGCCAGCATGAGCACGAGCGGCTCCACCGCCGTCCGCGGCGCCCCGTCCGGGTACGCCTTGGTGAGGTGGTTGGTGTACTCGATCAGCTTGGCGATGGCGGTGTTGTCGCGCAGGCCCGCGTAGTCGTCGGACACGCCCGCGATCGCCTTGTTGAGGGCGCGCAGCGTCTCGTCGGTCGGCTCGGCGTCGGTGACCCGCAGCGCGCCGGTCTCCTCGTCGATCGCGGCCCGCCACACCCGCTGCAGGAACCGCTGCGCCCCGACGACGTCCTTCGTCGCCCACGGCCGGGACTGGTCCAGCGGGCCCATCGACATCTCGTACACACGCAGCGTATCGGCGCCGTAGTCGTCACAGATCTGGTCCGGCCCAACGGAATTCTTCAGGGACTTGCCCATCTTCCCGTACTCGCGGTGGACTTCCTCACCCCGGTGGAAGAACTTCCCGTCGCGCTCCTCGACCTCGTCGGCGGGCACGTACACGCCGCGCGAATCGGTGTACGCGTACGCCTGGATGTAGCCCTGGTTGAACAGGCGCCGGTACGGCTCGGACGAGGTGACGTAGCCGAGGTCGAACAGCACCTTGTGCCAGAACCGCGCGTACAGCAGGTGCAGCACGGCGTGCTCGACACCGCCGACGTACAGGTCGACCCCGCCGGGGTCGTGCGGGCCGTGGATCTGCGGGCGCGGACCGGTCCAGTACGCCTCGTTCTCCTTGGCGCAGAACTCGTCCGGGTTCGTCGGGTCGATGTAGCGAAGCTGGTACCACGAGCTGCCGGCCCACTGCGGCATGACGTTGGTGTCGCGGGTGTAGTGCTGCAGCCCGTCGCCGAGGTCGAGTTCGACGTTCACCCACTCGTCGGCCTTGGCCAGCGGGGGCGACGGCTCCGAGCTCGCGTCCTCGGGATCGAACGACACCGGCGCATAATCCTCGACGTCCGGAAGTTCCACCGGCAGAGTAGATTCCGGCAGAGCGTGCGGGTTGCCGTCGGTGTCGTAGACGATGGGGAACGGCTCTCCCCAGTACCGCTGCCGGGCGAACAGCCAGTCCCGCAGCTTGTACTGGATGGTGCCGGTGCCCGCACCCGACTCCTCGAGCTTCGCGACGACCGCCTTCTTCGCGTCGGCGACGCTCAGCCCGTTGAGGTAGCCGGAGTTCACGAGCGCCCCGTCGCCGGTGTACGCCTCCTCCGAGATGTCGCCGCCCGCAATCACTTCCACGATCGGCAGGCCGAACGCGGTGGCGAACTCCCAGTCGCGCTGATCGTGGCCGGGCACGGCCATGATCGCGCCCGTGCCGTACCCGGTGAGCACGTAGTCCGCGATGAACACGGGCAGCGACTGCCCGTTCACCGGGTTGACTGCGTAGGCGCCGAGGAAGACGCCGGTCTTCTCCTTGCTCTCCTGCCGCTCGAGATCGGACTTCGCGGCGATCGACGCCCGGTAGGCGGCGACGGCCTCGGCCGGGGCGGCGGCGCCACCGGTCCAGCGCTCGTCGACACCCTCCGGCCATGCAGAAGCGACGATCTCGTCGACGAGTGCGTGCTCGGGCGCCAGCGTGACGTAGGTCGCGCCGAACAGCGTGTCGGGGCGCGTGGTGAACACCTCGATCGTGGCATCCGGACAGCCGGCGGCGGATTCCCCGGCGCCTGGCTCGCCCCGGACGGCGAACGTCACCTGCGCCCCGTGCGAGCGCCCGATCCAGTTGCGCTGCATGGTCTTGACCTTCTCGGGCCAGTCCAGGTACTCGAGGTCGTCGATGAGGCGGTCGGAATAGGCGGTGATCCGCATCATCCACTGCTGCAGGTGCTTGCGGAACACCGGGAAATTGCCGCGCTCGGAGCGGCCCTCGGCGGTGACCTCCTCGTTGGCCAGCACCGTGCCCAGACCCGGGCACCAGTTGACGAGGGAGTCCGAGCGGTACACCAGCCGGTACTCGTCGAGGGCGGCGAGCCGCTCCGCCTTCGACAGCGACGCCCAGTCGCGTCCGTCCGCGAGCGCGCGGGTGCCGGCGTCGAGCTCGGCGGCGAGCTCGTCGATGCGGCGCGCCTTGTTCTGCTCCGGGTCGTACCAGGCGTTGTAGATCGTCAGGAAGATCCACTGGGTCCAGTGGTAGAAGTCGACGTCCGTCGTCGCGACCGAGCGGCGCTCGTCGTGGCCCAGCCCCAGCCGGCGCAGCTGCCGCTGCATGTTCTCGATGTTCGCCTCGGTCGTGGTGCGCGGGTGCGTGCCCGTCTGCACCGCGTACTGCTCGGCCGGCAGCCCGAACGCGTCGTAGCCCAGCGTGTGCAGGACGTTGTGGCCCAGCATGCGGTGGTACCGGGCGTACACGTCGGTGGCGATGTAGCCGAGGGGGTGACCCACGTGCAGGCCCGACCCGGACGGGTAGGGGAACATGTCCTGCACGAACAGCTTGTCCTCGGGAACGTCGCCGGCGAGCGGGCCGACCGGGTTCGGCGCGTTGAACGTGCCGCGCTCACGCCACAGATCCTGCCAACGCCGCTCGATCCGGCCGGCGAGATCGGCGGTGTATCGGTGTTGCGGGGTGGCGTCGGACGACGGTGTGGAGGGCTGCGCAGGACGAGTCACGGTGGTCGCTATCTACTTGGCTGACGTCATTTACCTCCGACCAGGGTAGAGCCTGGCCCGACCCGGCCCGACCAGCGGCTGTGCCTCCCACGTATCCTCGAGGGGTGCTGATCGTCGCCATCGTCTTGTTCGTGCTCGCTCTCGCCGTCGGCGGGATCGCCGTCGCCGGACTGACCGGGCGGCTGCCGCGTAACCGGTGGGCGGGCGTGCGCACCGCCGACGCCCTGCGCGACGAGACGACGTTTGCCCTGGCCAACAAGGTCGCCGCCCCCAGTCAGCTCGGTGCGGCAGGCCTGCTCGTCCTCGGCGGCGTGGGCGCGCTCGCGCTCGATACGGTCCCGGGTCTGATCGCCGTCGTGGGTGCCGTGATCGCGGCCTTCTTCACCGCCGGTGTGGGCGGCTCCATCGGCGCCCGCGTCGCGGCGGCCAGCGCACCGGCCGAGACCGCCGGGTGCGGCACGTCGTGCGGGGCGTGCAGCCTGCGCGGCGCCTGCGAGCCGACCGCCTGAGCGCAGCGCACGGCGCAGGGTGACCGCCTGAGCGCAGCGCACGGCGCAGGGTGACCGCCTGAGCGCAGCGCACGGCGCAGGGTGACCGCCTGAGCGCAGCGCACGGCGCAGGGTGACCGCCTGAGCGCAGCGCACGGCGCAGGGTGACCGCCTGAGCGCAGCGCACGGCGCAGGGTGACCGCCTGAGCGCGGTTCCCTCCGGTCGAGAGGTTCTCAACCCCGCGTCCGGGGGAGATACTGACAGGGTGACTCCGGCACTGGCCGGTGCCCGGCTGAAGTCGACGATCCGCGACGCGGCCGCCGCGGCGACGGACTCCGCCGAGTTCCGGGAGGTGGTCCTGGACGCGATCCGCGCCCGGGTGCCGTACGACGGGGTCTGTCTGGCCACCATCGATCCCGCGGCTCTCGTCCCGACCACACTGACGACCCGCGGATACGAGGTTCCGCGGGCCTATGCGTCCGCCCTCGAGTTCGAGTACGGCGAGGACCCCCAACCGGGCCGGTTCGACTCGCTGCTGCACCGGGAGGTCCCCATCCGGACGCTCCGCGAGGTGACCGGCAACCGCGTCAGGAGCAGCCGGCAGTATGCCGAACTGCTCGCGCCCTACGGGATGCAGGACGAGGTACGCATGCTCTTCCGCGGCCGCGACGGAGCCTGCTGGGGCGCGTGCACGATGAGCAGGCGGCCCGGCCCGGAGTTCGCCGACGAGGAGCTCGAGACCCTGGGGACGGTGCTCACCGACATCGGGGAGGGGTTGCGCACCACCCTGTTCCGCGACGGCACCCGCACCCCCCACCCCGGCTCCGAGGGACCTGCCGTCGCGATCGTCGGCCCCGACGACGAGTTCGAGTCGATCACCGTCCCCGCACTCGAGTACTTCGAACGGCTCGGCTGGGGGCCGCCCGGCAGGCCCGTGCCCACCGCGCCCGCGGTGTCAGCAGCACTGTGGCTGCGGCGATCCGGGACGGATTCCGCGGTCTTGCGGGCCCGCACCCTCGACGGTGAGTGGGTCGTGATCCGCGTCGGGCGGTTCGACGGCGAGCACCCGCCACGGCGCGTGCTGATGACCGTGGAGCGGGCGCAACTCCCGGAGATCGTGAGCCTGGTCGCGGCAGCGCACGGGCTGACCCGGCGCGAGTCGGAGGTACTCACGCAGGTTCTCGCCGGCAGGACCCGTCACGAGATGGCCCGTGTCCTGGGCATCAGCCCGTACACGGTGCAGGATCACCTCAAGGCCGTGTTCGCCAAGACCGGCGTCAACAGCCGCGCGAGTCTCGTCGCCAAGCTGGCCCACACCGAGTACGTACCGCGCCTCGGCCAGCGCATCGGCCCCGACGGCTTCTTCACCGAACGACGTTCCCCGGAGCCGGCTTCGGCCCCGAAGAGCTGAACCGCGCGCCCCTCGGCGACTCGGCCTGCGAAGCTCATTCCCAGCGCCGCACGCGCCGGTAGCGCGGGTTCCACCAGAACCGGTGCACGAGCCGCAGCGGCACGGGCAGCTCGCTCAGCACGCGGCGGGCCTGCTCGGGGGTGGCCCCCTCGACGACGTACGGACCCAGCTGCGCGATGTCGCTGTAGGCCAGTTCCTTGACGGCGGCCTTGGACAGCGCCTGCCATTCCTGCGCGGTGATCACCTCCTTGATGAGCGGGAACGCGTCGCGCTCCTCGTGCGCGAGGTGCGACTGCAGCAGCGCCACGAGGTCGTCGATCCGATGCGGCACCTGCCGCGGGCCGTGCTCCCGGTCGTCGAACGCGTCCTCCAGTGCGGCGAGCGTGGGATCGATGAGGGAGTGCTCGGCCTCCATGTCGTCGAGCACCGCGAGGTCGTCGGGGCGGTCCGCGAGCTTGCGGCGCATCAGCGGCCAGATGTGGGTGTCCTCGATCCGGTGATGGTGGTGCAGTTCCCGGCTGAAGCCGCGCCACCCGACGAGCAGGGCGTCGTGCGTCTCGTCGTTCTCGGTGCCGTAGGTCTGGGCCACGTGCGCCAGGCGCGTGGCGTCGCGGCGGAACGCGGCGTGCAGCAGCGTCATCACGTCCATGTCCTCGTCGGTCAATGCAGTGGACTTGGTGGTGGTCATGTCGTCGACCTCGATCCCGTCGTGCTCGAACCCTTGCTTTCGAGCGTGCGACCGGCGAGGGCGGCGCTCAATCCCACATTCGGGGGAGATCGGGAGGCGGGCGGCGGCGGTTCGCCGTTCCCTACGCTGGGCCCGTGACCACCCGCCGCGTGATCGACCCCGCCGGGGCCCTGTTCGGGCTGGGGCTGCCCCTCGTCGCCGCCGGGGCGGCGCTGCTGCTGCCGCGACTGTGGGAGTCGCGCCTGCCCCCGCGGATCGCCACGCACTGGTCCGGGTCGGCACCGGACGGATTCTCGGACCCGGCGTCGTTCTCGTGGACGATGGCGCTGGTGATCCTGCTGGTCGGCGGCGGCTGCAGCGCGATCGCGGCGCTGGCCCCCGCAATGCTGATGATGCGGCGCTACATGCTGGTGCTCGGTCTCGGGGTGACCGGCCTGCTGTTCACCCTGTGCGCGACGGTGCTCGTGGGCCAACTGGACGCGCCGGCCGAGCAGGCGCAGCTGCCGATGTGGAGCATCGGGGCGGGCGTCGCGCTCGGCGTCGCCGTCGGGATACTCGGGGCGTCGCTGCTGCGGGACCACCGGGTCCGGCGATCCGCCGTCGCCCGCCCCGATCCGGCGCTGCCGCGCGGCCCGGTCGAGCTGCCGATCGTCGAGCAGGTCGGCACCGGAACGCGCACCACCCTCGTGCTCGCGGCGCTGGTCCTGGCCCCCGCGGTCCTCGTGTGCGGCGCGGCGCGCAGCTGGTGGCCGCTGGCGATCTTCCTGCCGGTCGCCGTGCTCGTGCTGAGCCTGCTGCGGTTCCGCGTCGTCGTCGACGACACGGGCGTGCGGGTGCAGAACCTCGGGATGACCGCGGTGGACTACGGTCTCGACGAGATCGTCGGCGCGAAGGTCGCTCACGTACGTCCCTTCCAGGACTGGGGCGGGTGGGGACTGCGCGCCAGGGGCCGGGGCCGGTACGGCCTCGTCACGATCACCGGTCCCGCGCTCGTGGTCACCGTCGCCGGAGGGCAGGAGTTCACCGTCACCGCGTCGCAGGCCGAGCGCATGGCCGGCGCGCTCAACACCCTCGCCGATCGTCGCTGACCGGTGCGATCCGAGGACGCGGGCTACGCGAACAGCCCGCGCGTACGCGGCTGATCCGGTCTAATGGGAGCGATTGCCGACGAGTACGGAGGCCGACGTGAGCCATCGGAAGCAGTTGCACCCAGACGGAGTCCTCGAACCGGCGTACACCGGGCGCATCGACAGTGAGCCGGTTCCGGCGCTGCGGCTGCCGAAGCACTCGATGGATCCGGGGGAGGCGTACCGGTACATCCACGACGAGCTGATGCTCGACGGCAGTTCGCGGCTGAATCTCGCCACCTTCGTCACCACGTGGATGGAGCCGCAGGCCGATGTGCTCATGGCCGAGACGTTCGACAAGAATCTCATCGACAAGGACGAGTACCCGGCGACCTCGGCGATCGAGGAACGCTGCGTGGCGATGGTCGCCGACCTGTTCCACGCGCCGGGACTGTCCGACGTCGATCCGGCGTCCGCGACGGGTGTGTCCACGATCGGCTCGAGCGAAGCGGTGATGCTCGCGGGCCTGGCGCTCAAGTGGCGCTGGCGGGCCCGGCGGCAGGCGGCGGGCGAGGACACCTCACGTCCGAATCTGGTGCTGGGCAGCAATGTTCAGGTGGTGTGGGAGAAGTTCTGCCGCTACTTCGACGTGGAGGCGAGGTACCTGCCGATGGAACCCGGCCGCTACGTGATCACCCCCGAGCAGGTGCGGGAGGCGTTGGACGAGAACACGATCGGTGTCGTCGCGATCCTCGGCACCACGTACACCGGTGAGCTCGAACCGGTGGCCGAGATCGCCGGGATGCTCGACGACGTGGCCGACGCGGACGGTCCCGACGTGCCGCTGCACGTCGACGCGGCGAGCGGCGGATTCGTCGTGCCGTTCCTGCATCCGGAACTGGAGTGGGACTTCCGGGTGCCGCGGGTGGTGTCGATCAACGTCAGCGGGCACAAGTACGGCCTGACCTACCCTGGCATCGGGTTCGTGGTGTGGCGCGACAAGGAGTACCTGCCCGAGGACCTGGTCTTCCGGGTCAACTACCTCGGCGGGGACATGCCGACCTTCACCCTGAACTTCTCCCGGCCCGGGAACCAGATAGTCGGCCAGTACTACAACTTCCTGCGGCTCGGCCGCGACGGGTACCGCCGGGTGATGAAGACGCTACGGTCCACCGCGAGCCGGCTGGCCGAGCAGATCGCCGGGATCGAGGGGATGCGCCTGATCTCCGACGGCACCGCCATCCCGGTGATCGCGTTCGAGCTCACCGGGGATCCGGGCTTCACCGTGTTCGACGTCTCGCACGAGCTGCGGACACACGGCTGGCAGGTGCCGGCCTACACGATGCCGGCCGACGCCCAGGACGTGGCGGTCCTGCGGATCGTGGTCCGGGAGGGGTTCAGCGCCGACCTCGCGCGGCAGCTGTTCGCCGACCTCGCGCGGGTGTGCGCCGAGTTGCGGAAGGAGGGACCGCTCCGGCACACCAGCGAACAGCACTTTGCGCACTGACCGCCGGGTCACTCAGTTCCGCTCGACCTCGATGGGGTGCGTGGCCAGCAATGCGAGCGGTAGCGGCTGCCGGCGCAGCACCCGCGCCCACAGGTCGACTCGCGGCGGTCCGAGGATGTCCTGGGGGAGGGCGGAGATGACCATCCAGTCGTCGTTGCGGAGTTCGCCATCGAGCTGGCCGGCGCTCCACCCGGCGTAGCCGGCGAAGATGCGGATGCCTTCCACGAGCGGGCCGATGACGGCCGGGTCGGAGTCGAGGTCGATCATGACCACCCGCCCGTCGATCCGGCGCACCCCCGGCACGCCCTCGACGGAGACGCCGACGCGCAGCGTGCCCAGGCACAGCGCCGAGTCGCGCCGGACGGGGCCGCCGACGTAGAGCGCCTTCGGATCGGCGCTGAGCGCCGTCCACTGCGGCAGCACGGCCTGGACCGCGGTGTCGCTGGTGCGGTTGAGCACCACGCCGAGGCTGCCCACGTCGCCGTGCTCGATGATGTAGACGACCGTTCGCCGGAAGGTCGGCTCGACGAGGTCGGTGGCCGACACGAGCAGGGTTCCGGGCCGGACGGCCGGTGTCGCCGGTGCCGTGCGGTCCTCGGGTTCGTCCTGATGCTGCGCCACCCCGACATCATCCCACCGTCGCCGACGGCGCGTGGCGGCAAGGCGGGGGAGTTGTTCAGGACAGCCCGACGGTCTCGGCGAGCACCGCGAGGTGATGGTCGAACAGCTGCCCGGGGTCGGTGAAGGTGTCGGTGCCGTACTGGCCGAAGACCTCGAAGTTCACGGCCCCGAACAGGGCGGCCCAGACCAGCACGCCGCGCGCGAGGACGGCGTCGGGAACGCCGGTGCCGAGTTCGGCGCGGATCCGGCCCAGGTCGGCGGTGAGGGTGTCCGGCACGGCGACGGTGGTGGGGATGCGGAGGGTGCCGGCGGCGTGGGCGTCGTCGAGGATGCGGACGAGCCGGACGACGACGCGGGTGCCCGGACCCGTGGTCCGCTCGGCGGGGGCGTGGTAGCCGGGGACCGGGCTGCCGAACAGCAGGGCATAGCGCGCGGGGTCGCGCAGCGCCCAGGCGCGCACCGCGTGGCCGAGCACCCGGAACTGCTCGGCGTGGGCGTCCGCGGCGACGTCGGCGAGCGCGCCGTCGACCGTGTCGGCGAGTTCGGTGTAGCCGTCGACGACGAGGAGGGTGAGCAGTTCGTCGCGGCTCGCGACGTAGCGGTACACCGCCGAGGAGACGACGCCGAGGTCGCGGGCGACGGCGCGCAGGGACAGCGCGGCGGCGCCGTGGGTGGCGAGGTGTTCGCGGCCGATCCGCAGGATGTCTGCCATCGTCTGCTGCCGGGCGCGGGCGCGGGGGGTTCCGGTCATGTCCCTCACCCTGCCAGATGTGCGAGCACCGTCAACAACAGTGAGCAGTGCTCTTGACTTTGCCCACTCGGGGGCGCATCGTGGTGTCAGACAGAGAGCAGTGCTCACATTTCGAAGGAGCTGACCACCATGTCGAATCTGCAGGTCGTCACCGGAGCCGGGCCCGTCGGCTGGACCGTCGCCGAACAACTCGCCGACCGGGGCCACCGCGTCCGCGTCCTCACCCGGTCCGGCAACGGCCCCGAGCACCCGCTCGTCGAACGCCGCCGGGTCGACGTCTCCGATCCCGCCCGGCTCGGCCCCGCGCTCGAGGGTGCCGGTGCCGTGTACCACTGCATCCACGGCTCGGCCTACCGCGCCGACACCTGGGAGCGCGAACTGCCGGCGGCGGAGAGCACGGTCCTCGAGGCGGCCGGGCGCACGGGCGCGGTGGTGGTCTTCCCCGAGAGCCTGTACTCCTACAGCGAACCGGACCGGGTCATGACCGAGGACTCGCCGCGCGCGAGCACCACCGGCAAGCGGGGCGTGCGGGCCCGGCTGCTGGACCGCCGCGCCGAAAGCGCCACCCCGACCGTGAGCGTGGTCGCCTCCGACTTCTTCGGCCCCCACGCCCGCACCGCCCACGCGGGCGAGCGGATGGTGCCGGCCATCCTGGCCGGGCGCAGCCCCCGCGTGCTCGGCTCACCCGACGTACCGCACTCGTTCACGTACGTGCCGGACCTGGCTGCCGCCATGATCGCGGCCGCGGCGAATCCCGCGGTGTGGAACCGGGTCCTGCACGCTCCCACCGGTCCGGCCGGCACGCAGCGCGACCTCGTCGCCGCGTTCGCCGCGGCCGCGCAGGTGCCGGCTCCGAAGGTCGGCACGATTCCCACCTGGATGCTGCGCGGCGCCGCGCTGGTCAACCGCGACGCCCGCGAACTGACCGAGATGCTCTACCAGTTCACCGATCCGTTCGTCATGGACTCCGCGTACAGCGAGGAACTCCTCGGCCTGCGCCCGACGCCGCTGCCCGAGGCCGCGGCCGCGACGGTGCGATGGTGGCGCGAGCGGTGACACTCACTTCCCGGTCTGGGAGGCGGCCGCCCGCTCGTCGAGGTCCGCGAGCGTGATCGGGTGCCGCGGGGGCTCGTCGACGACGACGGTGCGGGTGACCCGGAGCTCGCCGTCGACGTGCAGCAGCTCCCCGCAGCGCAGGTCCGACCAGCCCGGATCCTCGTCCATGCGCTCGCTGGCGACCACGACCGCCGGGTGCCGTGCCAGGTGGCCCGAGCGCACCCGGACCGTGCCGGCCTCGCTGGCATGCTCGAGATGGCGGCCGCCGTGCGGGCCGCCGGCGGGACGCTCGAGGACGAACAGGTCGTGGGTGTCCGGATAACGCAGCGCCCACAACTGCGTCGCGGTCGTGAGCACGACGTTCAACGCATAGACGGGCAGATTCTCGGCGGCCCACCGGACCGCGGCGGTCAGCCCCGCGCCGACGGCGCCGCCGTGCTCGTCGATGCGACGGGTGACGAGCGCGAAGAAGCGCTCCGAGTCCGTCTCGCCCGTCACCAGGTCGCGGTACGGGCCGAGCTCGGCCTCGAGCCGCGGCAGATCGCCGAGGACGCCGTTGTGGGCGAACAGCCGCCCGCGCTGCTCGAACGGGTGCGTGTTGCCCACGTCCAGGCCTCCCGTCGAGGCGAACCGGATGTGTGCGAGGAACGTCTGCGAACGCCGCTCCTTCGCCTCCGTGGCGAACGCGCGGTCCTCGTACGCCGCCAGCGGCTGCTTCTCCACCACCGGGCGGCCGTCGTCGGTGAACGTCCCGAGCCCGGTGCCGTCCGGTTCACGCCGGCTCTGCCGGGCGAGCGAATCCGATGCGTCGAGCAGCCAGAAGGTGGCGTGCACCCGGTGCGGCGCGGCGGTCAACCCGAACAGTCGGCACATGACGGGACGTCCCCTCTTCCGGAAGTTGCCGGTTGCGCCGAGGGTAGGCCGGAAAACCTCGCCGGGGAGGCGGAACCGTCGTCGCGGGGCGACCCCGCACCGGACGGATAGTGTCGGACACTGTGCGGGAGTCGAGACGGCAGGCGTGGCGATCCACGGCGACGGCTCTGCGCCGATCGCCGGGACTGGCGCGGCTGACGGTCGTCCGCTTCGCCAGCCAGTTCGGGGACGGACTGTTCCAGGCCGCCCTCGGTGGGGCGATCCTGTTCAATCCGGAGCGCCAGACCGATCCCGCCGCGATCGCCGCGGGATTCGCGGTGTTGCTGCTGCCCTACTCGGTGGTCGGGCCGTTCGCCGGCGCGCTGCTCGACCGCTGGGAGCGCCGGCTGGTGCTGCTCGCCGCCAATGCCCTGCGCGGCGTGCTCATCCTCGCCATGTCGGCGCTGCTCCTCACCGGCGGCGGATCCACCGCGCTGCTGCTGCTCGCGCTCGCCGCCGTCGGCGTCAGTCGCTTCGTGCTCGCCGGGGTGTCGGCGTCCCTCCCGCACGTGGTGCGCCAATCATGGCTCGTACCAGTCAATTCCGTGCTCGCGACGGTAGGATCGGGGATCTCTGCCCTCGGGGCGGGCATCGCGGTCACCACGATCGGCCTCGTCGGGGAAGGCGACTTCGGCTCCGGGGTGGCGGTGGCGCTCGGCGTCTCCGGCTCCGTGGTCGCCGCGCTCGCCGCCGGCGGCTTCGCCCGTCATGCGCTCGGTCCCGACCGTGCCGTGCTGCGCCACCCGATCCGGGCCGTCGCCGCCGGTCTGCACACCGGTGCCACGGCGGTGTGGGAGGCACCGGGGGTCACGGTCGCGATGATCGGTATCGGTGCGCACCGCATCGTGTTCGGCATCGACACACTCATCATGGTGCTGGTGCTGCGCGACGCCGACGGGGCCACGCTGCCGGGCGGGCTCGTCGGGTTCGGCGTCGCCGTGGGCGCCACCGCCACCGGGATGCTCGTCGCGGCGGTCGCCGCCCCGCTCGTCATCCCGCGCCTCGGCCGGCCCCGCACCGTCGTCACGGCACTGATCTGCGCGGGCGTCGTCCAGCTCGTCCTCGTCACCGGGTTCGACGAGACGGGACTGCTCGTCGCCGCGTTCCTGCTGGGTCTCGTCGGTCAGACCATCAAGCTCACCGGGGACGCCGCGATGCAGATCGAGATCGACGACGCCCGTCGCGGGCAGGTCTTCGCCCTGCAGGACACCGTGTTCAACATGGCGTTCCTCGCGGCGATCGTCGCGGGCGCCCTGGTCGTCGCGCCCGACGGCCGCAGCCCGGCGCTCGCGCTCGCCGGGGTGGCGGTGTACGTCGCCGGTCTGGTCGCGGCGACGACGATCCGGCGGCTCCGCATGTGAGTCTCCGCGGTTTCGGGCGCCGGATTTGTTAGGTTCTCCGGGGCATTTCCCCGAGTATCCGGAGGAGAACGCGATGGCACGCAGGCACCGCACGCCGCTGGCTGTTCTCGCCCTGGTCTCGTCGATCCTGCCGCTGTTCGCGCTGCCCGCCCAGGCGTCGCCCGCCCCGCCCGTCAACTCGTGCGGCGAACCGGGCTTCGATCCCGCGGTCGAGCCCCCGGACCCCGACGCGCCGCAGCTGCCACGGATCGAGATCCCGCCCGTCGTGAAGATCCCCCTGCCGTACCCCGAGCTCGTGCCGGTCCCGGTCCCCGGCCCGGCGCCGGACAACACCCGCGTGCCGCAGGAGCCGTTGCCCGCCGACCCGTGCGCCGACCCGTGCCCGGACCTCGGTCTCGCGACGGGCGCTCCCGACGCCCTGCCCGGCGGCTCGAGTGGCTCGAGCGGCTCGAGTGGGTCCGCCGGCCCGAGCGGGTCCTCGAGTTACCTGCCGCGCGTCGAGCTGGATCCGCAGCCGGAGACGATCCCGATTCCCGTGCCCGGCGCGCCGGGTGCACCCGTCCCACCGGCCCCGCCACGGGAGAATCCGCCGTTCGAGCCGGGTACCGTCACCGCCCGGCCACCCGCCCCCGCCGTGGGCGACGTCGAGCTGGTCTCCCAGCTGACCGGTCCCGGCTCGGAGAACCGCACCGATGCGCGCTGGGCCGTGCACGGCACCGACCTCGGCATCATGTGGGAGACGCGCCCCGGCGAGGTCGCCCTCGCCTTCGGGGACACGTTCGGGCTCGAATGGACGCCGCCGGGCGGGGCCGGCGGAGACTGGCGCAGCAACGTCCTGGCATTCAGCCGCGACACCGACCTGGCGGACGGCCTCACCATCGACGCGATGGTGCAGGACAGCCCCTGCCACGCCGCGGAGATCCTCGACGCCTGGCATGTGAAGAACTTCGAGACGACCGTCATCCCCACCTCCGGCTTCGCGATCGGCGACCGCCAGTACCTGAGCTACATGTCGGTGCGACGGTGGAGCGTCGTGCCGGGCATGTGGTACACCAACCACGGCGGCATCGCCTACTCCGACGACCACGGCCAGACGTGGACGAAGGACCCGCATGCCCGCTGGGACAACGTGTTCGGGCTCGGCCGGTTCCAGGTCGCGACGATGGTGCCGCACGGCGACCACGTCTACATGTTCGGCACTCCGAACGGCCGCGTCGGATCGGTGGGCCTGGCCCGCGTGCCGGTCGACGACGTGCTCGATCCCTCCGCGTACCAGTACTGGGTGCACGACCGCTGGATGCCCGTCTTCGAGCAGCTCGCCACCCCGCTCGCCGACGGCGCGGCGAGCGAGCTGTCGGTGCGGTTCGACGTCGGACGAGGCCGCTGGCAGATGAGCTACCTGGAACCGATCGCGGGCGAAATCGTTCTCCGCGAGTCGGATTCGCCGCAGGGCGTCTGGTCCGATGCCGCGACGCTGGTACGGACCTCGGACTACCCGAAGGCATACGGCGGCTTCATGCACCCGTGGTCCCACGGCGCGGACCTGTACTTCACCGTCTCCGAGTGGGACAGCTACAACGTCTACCTGATGCGCGCCCGCCTGAACTGAATCACTCTCGCGCGCAGCGTAAGCCGAGCGAATGTATCGTTCACCTCCTCAGTCCGACGGAACGATACATTCGCTCGGTCAGCGGGCGGCATGGATGCGGACCTCGGTGGCCTTGACGACGAACCACATCGTCGCACCCGGTGCGAGCGCGAGATCGGCGGCCGCGGACGTGGTGACCTCGGCGGTGATTCCGGACTCGGCGGCCCGGACGAGGACGGTGGCACCGTGGACCTCGAGCTCGCCGACGACGACGGCGAACGAGTTGCGGGGACTGCCGTGGGGTTCCCCGGGATAGACCGCGACGGCGGCGGGGGTGAACACCGACACCGCCGAATTCCCTGGGGCACAGTCGTCGTCGAGCACACCGCGGACCCGGCCGACGGGGGTGTCGAGTCCGTCCGCGGTGACGGTGCCGGCGAGCAGGTTCAGGCCCGCGATGCGGGCCGCGAAGGCACTGCGCGGCCGGGACAGCACGTCGCGCACCGTGCCCTCCTCGACGATCCGGCCGTCGTCGAGCACCACGGCCCGGTCGGCGAGCGCCAGGGCATCGAGGGGGTCGTGGGTGACCACCAGCGCCGTGCGTCCCGGACCGCGCAGGACGGTGCGCAGCAGCGACCGCACGGCCGGGGCGGCCGTCACGTCGAGGGCGGCCATCGGTTCGTCGAGCAGCAACAAACGCGGGTCGGCCGCCAGCGCGCGGCCAATCGCGACGCGCTGGGCCTGCCCCCCGGAGAGCTGGTGCGGCCGGCGGTCGGCGAGCTCCGTCGCGTCGACGGCGGCGAGCTGCCGCAACGCCGCGGCGCGGGCGGCCGATCGGCCTCGGCCCGCGCTGTGGGGAGCGAAGGCGACGTTGTCGAGGACGCTCAGGTGTGGGAACAGCAGCGGCTGCTGCGCGAGCAGGGCCACCCCGCGACGGTGCGGCGGCACGGCCACGCCCGCCGCGGTGTCGGTGAGCACGCACCCGTCGAGTTCGATGCGACCGTCGTCGGGCTGCAGCAATCCGGCGATCACGTTCAGCAGCGTCGACTTGCCGGCGCCGTTGGGTCCCAGGACCGCGAGCACGCGGCCGGACTCCACGGCGACAGCCAGGTCGACGTCGCGGGACCCGACCCGGGCACGCAGCCGCAGGCCGGTCACAGGCCGCCCGCGATCCGCCGCCCCCGCGCGGCGACGACGATCACGAGGGCGGCCACGACGAGCAGCAGCGACAACGCCACCGCCGCGTCGGCGTCGGTCTCGCGCTGGAGATAGATCTCGAGCGGCAACGTGCGGGTGACACCCTGGAGGCTGCCGGCGAAGGTGAGGGTGGCCCCGAACTCGCCGAGGGCCCGCGCGAAGGCCAGCACGGTGCCGGACGCGAGGCCCGGCAGCACGAGCGGCAGGGTGACCCTGCGGAAGACGGTGGTGGGCGGCGCCCCGAGCGTCGCGGCGACCGCCTCGTACCGGGTGCCGGCGGTGCGCAGGGTGCCCTCGAGGCTCATCACCAGGAACGGCAGCGCGACGAACGTCTGCGCGAGGACAACTGCCGTGGTGGAGAACGCGATACGGATTCCGAGCAGCTCGAGGTGCTCGCCGATCAGTCCGCGGCGCCCGAAGGTGTACAACAGTGCGATCCCGCCGACCACGGGCGGCAGCACGAGCGGCAGCAGCACGAGCGAGCGCAGCACCGGAAGGAAACGCACCGTGCTGCGCGCGAGCACGGTCGCCATCGGCACGCCGAGCAGGACACACAGCACCGTGGCGGCCACCGCGGTGCGCAGGCTCAGCGTCAGGGCCTGCAGGGATGCCTCGGACGTCACCAGTTCCGGGAAGCGCCGCCAGTCGACGGCGAGGATCAGCGACAGCAGCGGCAGGGCGACGAACAGTCCGCCGACGATCGCGGGGACGTGGATCCACGTCGGCAGCCCGGCCGGTCGGACGCGCGTCACGGGGCCGCGAATCCCTTCTCGGCGAGGATCCGTCGTCCCTCGGGACCGGTCACGTACGCGACGAACGCCGCCGCCGTCACGGGGTTCGCGCCCTCGGCGAGGACGGCGACGGGGTAGGTGTTGACGGCCGCCGCGGACTCGGGGAACGGCACGGCGGTCACGTCGTCGCCGGCGCGCAGAGCGTCGGTGACGTAGACGAGCCCGGCGTCGGCCTGCCCGGTGGCGACCTTGCCGAGCACGTCCGTCACCGAGGATTCCTCGCTGACCGGCTCGAGGGTGACGCCGGCGACGTCCTCGACGCGGGCGGCCGCGGCGCCGCACGGTACCTGCGGCGCACACACGACGACGTCGAGTCCGGGACGGCTCAGATCCGCGAAAGTCTGCACGTCCTCGGGGTTTCCGGGTTCGGTGACGATGGTGAGGGTGTTGGCCGCGAAGTTCACGGGTTCGCCGGCCACGAGACCGGCATCGACGGCCCTGGTCATGTTCGCCGTGTCGGCGGAGGCGAAGACATCGGCGGGGGCACCCTGGGACAACCGCGCGACGAGGTCGGCCGAGCCGGCGAAGTCGAAAACAACATCCGTGCCGGGATTTTCGGCCTCGAACCGCACTTCGATCTCCCGGAACGGTACCTGCAGCGACGCGGCCGCGAACACGGTCAGCTCGCCGGTGACCGCCGTGGCGGGCGCAGGGTCGCCGTCGCCACCGGAGCCGCACGCGGCGAGCATCAGCGCCGAGAGCACGACGACGACTGCCTCCCGCCGTCTCACGACGCACCCGCCGGGGTTTCGACGATCACCGTCGTGGCCTTGACGACGGCCACCCCGAGGCTGCCCGGTTCGAGGCCGAGTTCACGGACGGCCTCGGTGCTCATCAGCGACACGACGCGGTGCGGGCCGCACTGCATCTCCACCTGCGCCATGACGGTGTCGGACACCACGCGGGTCACGATCCCGGCGAACCGGTTGCGGGCGGAGCTGCCCACGCCGAGCAGATCGGGTGCCTCGTCCGCCTGACGGCGGGCGAACTCGGCAAGGTCGGCCCCCTCGACGATCTTGCGGCCAGCCCCGTCCTTGCCGGCCGGGAGGGCGCCCTGGTCGATCCACCGCCGGACGGTGTCGTCGCTGACGCCGAGCAGCCGGGCGGCATCCTTGATGCGAATCTGCGTCACAAAGCAGACACTACTTCCGCTTCTGCGGACATATCAAGCGTACTGAAACGAATTTGCGGATCAGTACACGTCGCGCACGTAGCGCTTCTCGGCGGCGAGCTGCTTGACGTACGTTTCGGCGTCCTCCTCGTCGAGCCTGCCGTGCACCTGCACCACCTCGCGCAGCGTCTCGTCGACGTCCTTGGCCATCCGGCTCGCGTCGCCGCACACGTAGAAGTGAGCACCGTCCTGCAACCACTTCCACAGCTGCGCCCCGTGCTCGCGCATCCGGTCCTGCACGTAGACCTTCTGCCGCTGGTCGCGGGAGAAGGCCAGGTCGAGCCGGGTGAGGAAGCCGTCGGCGTGCATCGCCTCGATCTCGTCCCGGTACAGGTAGTCGGTGGAGGACCGCTGATCGCCGAAGAACAGCCAGTTCCGGCCGGTGTGGCCCATCTCGCGGCGATCGTGCAGGAAGGCGCGGAACGGCGCGATGCCGGTGCCGGGACCGACCATGATCATCGGGGTCTCCGGCGTCCGGGGCGGCCGGAAGTGGGTGCTGCGCTGGACGAAGATGGGGATGTCGACGCCGTGACTGTGGTCGGCGAGGAAGCTCGAGCACACCCCGGCCCGGCCGATGCCCTCGTAGCTGTAACGCACCACCGAGACGGTCAGCTGCACCTCGCGGGGGTTGGTCCGCGGGCTCGACGAGATCGAGTACATGCGGGGCTGCAGCCGCTTGAGCACGGGCAGCCACTCCTCGATCGGCGCCTTGAACGGATACGCCGAGATCACGTCCATCGCCTGTTTGCCCCACAACCACTGCTGCAGCTCGATCTTGTTACCCGGTCGCAGCAGCTTGGCCAGCTCCGTGCTCTGGGTCTGCTCGTGGACGAACCGCAGCAGCTCCGGGGTCACCCGAGCGATCTCGAGGTGCCGGGTGGCGGCCTCGCGCAGGGGAATGGTCGGCAGATCGGCGAATTCCACGGGTGTTTCCGGATCGAGCGCGGTGACCTGCAGCCATTCGTCGACCGTCTCGGGTCCGTTGGTGGGCATCACGCCGAGCGCGTCTCCCGCCTCGTACACGAAGTCCGGGTCGTACAGCTCGAATCCGAACTGGCGCACGTCCTTCGACGACCCCGGCCCACTGAGCGGGACGTTCCGGGTCAGCCGGGTGACGAGCGGCACCTTCCGGCTGTAGGCGGGTTCGGGCTTCGCCGGGGGTCCCGGGGTGGGCGCGGCCGGTGCGGCACCGTCGGGACGCACGAGTTGTTCGACGACGGCGAGCCATTCGCCGGCCGGTTCGTCGTAGTCGGGCTCACAGTCCACCCGTTGCGTGAGCCGGGTGGCCCCGAGTTCGGCGAGCCGCTCGTCGATGCGGCGGCCGTGACCGCAGAAGTCGTCGTAGCTCGAGTCCCCGAACGCCAGCACGGCGTAGCGGGTGTCGGGAAGGCGGGGCGTGTCGTCACTGTTGAGGGCGTTCCAGAAGGCGGTGCCGTTGTCCGGGGCGTCGCCGTCGCCGAAGGTGCTGGTGATGACGAGCAGGTCGCGCACCCCGGTCAGCGCGGACACGTCGTAGTCGTCCATCCCGACCAGGGCGGCGGGCCGGCCCGCGGCGCGGAGGCGCTCGGCGCACATCCGGGCGAACTCCTCGGCGTTGCCGGTCTGCGACGCCCACGCCACCACCACCGGCGGCGCCCCGTCGGCCTCGTCGCGGTCCGGTGCGGCGTGCGCGAAGTGCCCCGCGAGCAGCCCGTCCACCCATGCCCGGGTGGCAGCCGGAAGGGGAGCCGACGCCGGGAGCACCGGCACACCCGCCTGTCCGGACTCCCGGAGTCCCGTGAGAAATCCAGTCAGATAACGCTTTTCGAGATCATCGAGCACGGGCGGCACGACGTCCCCCAGTCCGAGCGTCGAGGCGAGCCGGTCGGCCGGTGCACCCGACGCTTCGGGCCGGGCGGGCGTTGCCACCTTGGTCAGCGACACCGCGCACACCTTGAACTCCGGCTGCAGCGACGCGGGATCGACGGCGTCGTTGGTGACCGCGTTGACCGACAGGTACTCCCCGAACATGTCGTTCCAGTGGAACGGGGCGAAGCAGCATCCCGGCCGTACCCGGTCGGTGACCACGGCCGGCAGCACCGCCCGGCCCCGGCGGGACGCGACCTCCACCTGGTCACCGTCCGCGATCGAGAGTCGTTGCGCATCGCCGGGATTGATCTCGACGAAGGGTCCGGGGTTCAGCTTGTTGAGCTTGGCGACCTTCCCCGTCTTGGTAAGAGTGTGCCACTGGTGCTGGACGCGGCCGGTGCCGAGCACGACGGGGAAGTCGTCGTCGGGCATCTCGGCCGGCAGCATGTGTGGTCGGGGGTGGAACGCGGCCCTGCCGGTGGCGGTGGCGAACCGCAGCCGGGGGGCGGTGCCGTCCTCCGACCTCAGCAGGGTCTGGCTCACCCCGTCGTTGAGATAGCGGATCGGGTTCCGGTCGGTCGCGGCGTCCGGCGGGCACGGCCATTGCACGGGGGTCTCGCGCAACCGGTCGTACGTGATTCCGCGCAGGTCGTATCCGGTCCTGGGGTTCCAGAAGCGCGTGATCTCCTCGAAGATCTCCTCGGGGCAGGAGTAGGTGAACGCCTCGGCGTAGCCCATGGCGCAGGCGACGCGCGCGATGATCTGCCAGTCCGGCAGGGCCTGGCCGACCGGATCGATCGCCTGCTGCAGCAGCGTCAGGTTGCGCTCGGAGTTGACCATCACCGCCTCCGACTCCGCCCACAGCGCTCCCGGCAGCAGGACGTCTGCATACGCGGTGGTTTCGGTCTCGAGAAAGACGTCCTGCGCGACGACGAAATCGGCCTTCTCGAGAGCTTCGACGACGGTGCGTCGATTGGCCACGGAGGCAACCGGATTGGTGCAGATGATCCAGCAGGCCCGGATGGTGCCCGCGGCCATCTGCTCGAACATGTCGACGGTGCCCTTGCCGACCGTGGTGGGGATCGCGCCGGGCGGCAGCCCCCACTGCTGTTCGACGAAGGCCCGCTCGGCGTCGACGAGGACGGAGCGCTGCCCCGGCAGGCCGGGCCCCATGTAGCCCATCTCGCGGCCGCCCATGGCGTTGGGCTGGCCGGTGAGCGAGAACGGGCCGCTGCCGGTGCGGCAGATCGCGCCGGTGGCCAGATGCAGGTTGCAGATCGCGTTGGTGTTCCAGGTGCCGTGGGTGCTCTGGTTCAGGCCCATGGTCCAGCACGACATCCAGTCACCGGCCTCGCCGATCCACCGGGCGGCCGTGCGGATGTCCTCCTCGGCCAGTCCGGTGATCTCCGCGACGCGTGCGGGGGTGTAGTCGGCGAGGAACCCGGGCATGGCGTCCCAGCCCTCGGTGAATTCCGCCACGAACGCCCGGTCGACGTGCCCGTTCTCGACGATCAGGTGCAGCAGGCCGTTCAGCAGCGCCAGGTCGGTCCCCGGCGCGATCTGCAGGAACAGGTCCGCCTTCTCGGCGGTGGCCGTGCGGCGGGGGGTCGACGACGACGAGCTTCGCACCGGCCTTGACCCGGTTCATCATCCTGAGGAAGAGGATGGGGTGGCAGTCGGCCATGTTCGCGCCGCTGACGAAGAACAGGTCCGCGTGGTCGAAGTCCTGGTAGGAGCCGGGCGGGCCGTCCGCGCCGAGCGACTGCTTGTAGCCGGTGCCGGCGCTGGCCATGCACAACCGCGAGTTGGACTCGACGTTGTTGGTGCCGACGAACCCCTTCGCGAGCTTGGTGATCAGGTACTGGGCTTCGAGGGACATCTGGCCGGAGACGTAGAAGGACAGGGCGTCGGGTCCGTGCTCGTCGAGCACCTCCCGCAACCGGCGGGCGGTCTCGGCGATCGCGGCGTCGACCTCCACGGGCACCGGCGCACCGCCGCGTTCGGCGCGACGGTACGCGCTCTCCATCCGCCCGCCGGCGGCCAGCATCTCGGCGCTGGTCGCCCCCTTCGTGCACAGGCGCCCGAGGTTGGTGGGGTGCTCCTTGTCGCCGTACGCGTCGAGCACCCGGCGGGCGCCGGTGGCGGGGTCGAGGCCGACCTCGAGCACCATGCCGCAGCCCACGCCGCAGTATGAGCAGGCGGTCTTGACCTTCGTGATCTCGCCCTGCATCGAACCGCTCCTCACCTGGGTCGGCCACGTTCCTCCGGCCAGGTCTCATGCTCCCGACACCGTGTTTCGTGGGCATTAACCGTGGTGAGTCCCCGGTGACATCTGGCTCACGATTCGCCGCGCGCGGCGGTGAGAGGGCCCGAACGGCCCGATCGGCGGCCCCCGGGCGCCGGAACGACGCACGGCACCCCGCGGGCTGTGTCAGCCGGCGGGATGCCGCACGAGGGGTGTGGATGATCGGCCCCGGGGGCCGATCATCGAGCGCTGCTCAGGCGAGGTCGAACCGGTCGAGGTTCATCACCTTGTTCCACGCAGAGACGAAGTCCTGCACGAACTTCTGCTGCGCGTCGGCGCTGCCGTAGACCTCGGCGATACCGCGCAGCTGCGAGTTCGAACCGAAGACGAGGTCGACGGCCGTGGCCGTCCACCTGACCTCGCCCGTGGCGCGATCACGACCCTCGTACACGTTCTCGGTCGACTCGGACACCTTCCACTCCGTGCGCATGTCGAGCAGGTTCACGAAGAAGTCGTTGGTCAGTGCCTCGGGCCGATCGGTGAACACGCCGTGGGCGGATTGCCCGAAGTTGGCGTTCAGGGCACGCATCCCGCCGACGAGAACCGTCATCTCCGGAGCGGTCAACGTCAACAGGTTCGCCCGGTCCAGCATCAGCCGCTCCGGCGGCAGCTTCTCGCCGGCGCGCAGGTAGTTGCGGAACCCGTCGGCCGCGGGTTCGAGCACGGCGAACGACTCCACATCGGTCTGTTCCTGCGAGGCATCGGTGCGGCCCGGCGTGAACGGGACCGTGATCTCGACGCCGGCGTTCTTCGCTGCCTGCTGGACGGCGGCGCAGCCGGCCAGGACGATCAGGTCCGCGAGCGAGACCTTCTTCGCAGACTGCGCGCCGTTGAAGTCCTGCTGGATCCGTTCGAGGGTCTGCAGCACCTCGGCCACCCGGCCCGGTTCGTTGATCTCCCAGTTCTTCTGCGGCTCGAGGCGGATGCGTGCCCCGTTGGCTCCGCCGCGCTTGTCGGTGCCGCGGAAGCTCGCCGCCGACGCCCACGCCGCGGCGACCAGCTGGGGGATGGACAGGCCCGATTCGAGGATCTTGCTCCCGAGGGCGGCGATGTCGTCCGCTCCGATCAGTTCGTGATCGACCGCGGGAACCGGGTCCTGCCACAGCTGCGGCTCGGGGACCCACGGTCCGAGGTAGCGCGCGACGGGTCCCATGTCGCGATGCAGCAGCTTGTACCAGGCCTTCGCGAATTCCTCCTCGAACTCCTTCGGGTTGTCCAGCCAGCGCCGGGTGATCGGTCCGTAGATCGGGTCGAGTCGCAAGGAGAGGTCCGTGGTCAGCATCACCGGCGAGTGCCGCTTCGACGGGTCGTGGGCGTCGGGGACGGCGTCGGCGCCGGCCCCGTCCTTCGGGATCCACTGCCACGCACCGGCGGGGCTCTTGGTCTTCTCCCACTCGTAGCCGTACAGGGTTTCCAGGAAGCTGTTGTCCCACTGCCGGGGGGTGGGCGTCCAGGCGCCCTCCAGACCGCTGGTGATCGCGTCCCCGCCCACGCCGGTGCCGAAGGAGTTCTTCCAGCCGAGACCCTGCTGCTCGATGGGAGCGGCCTCCGGCTCGGGACCGACGTGGTCGGCCGTGGCGGCGCCGTGGGTCTTGCCGATGCTGTGACCACCGGCGATGAGCGCCGCGGTCTCGACGTCGTTCATCGCCATCCGGCCGAACGTCTCCCGGATGTCCCGGGCCGCGGCGATCGGATCCGGGTTACCGTTGGGCCCTTCCGGATTCACGTAGATCAAGCCCATCTGCACGGCGCCGAACGGGCCGGACAGTTCCCTGTCGCCGGCGTAACGCTCATCCCCGAGCCACGTGTCCTCGGGTCCCCAGAACACCTCGTCGGGCTCCCAGATGTCCTCGCGTCCGAAGCCGAAACCGAACGTCTTGAACCCCATCGATTCGTAGGCGCAGTTGCCGGCGAAGATCAGCAGGTCCGCCCACGAGAGCTTCCGGCCGTACTTCTGCTTGATCGGCCAGAGCAGCCGCCGCGCCTTGTCGAGGCTCGCGTTGTCGGGCCAGCTGTTGAGGGGGGCGAAGCGCTGGGCGCCCTTGCCGCCGCCGCCCCGGCCGTCGGCGATGCGGTATGTGCCCGCGGCATGCCAGCTCATCCGGATGAAGAGCGGCCCGTAATGGCCGTAGTCGGCCGGCCACCACTCCTGCGACGTCGTCATCAACTCGAAGATGTCCTGTTTCAGGGCCTCGACGTCGAGGGTCGCGAACTCTTCGGCGTAGTTGTAGTCCGGGCCCATCGGATTGGAGAGGGGCGAGTGCTGGTGGAGAACCTGCAGGTCCAGCTGGTTCGGCCACCAGTCCCGGTTGGTCCTGGGCCGATGCGGCTTCGGCTCGGGGGACGGGATTACCGGATTTTCGCTTTCACTGTTGGACACGTCGGCCCTTCCTTCCGGGTTTCGGTGAATCGGACGGTGATCACGGATGTGATCGCGAAGCGTGTGCTGCCGAGCAGTCGGGGCACATGCCCCAGTAGATGACCTCGGCCTCGTCGACGAGGAAGCCGCTGTGGTCGGACGCGGTCAGGCAGGGCGCCTCGCCGACGGCACAGTCGACGTCGGCGATGGCCCCACAGGACCGGCAGACGAGGTGGTGGTGGTTGTCCCCGACACGCGACTCGTACCGGGCGACGGAACCGGACGGCTGGATCCGCCGCACCAGACCCGCACCGGTCAGGGCGTGCAGCACGTCGTACACGGTCTGCCGGGAAACCTCCGGCAGACCGGTGCGCACGGCTCCGAAGATCGTCTCCGTGTCGGCGTGCGGATGCTGGTGCACCGCCTCCAGCACCGCGATCCGGGGCCGGGTCACGCGCAGCTCCGCCGTACGCAACTGCTCCACGTAATCCCGCGTCGAGGGCACGTGGATACTATGACGCACTTTTCTGGAATGAGTCACGACTTTGGGTAACCGCAGCGTGATCAGAACTCGCGCGTGTGTTCGGTGGCGCGGGTGGCGGTCGCGCGGACCCTCACCCGTCCGGCTACCCGGCCGCTAGGGCTTCGGCTGCTGCGCCCACCACTTCAGCAGCTCGGCCTCGGCCTCGTCGCGGTCGAGGGGACCACGGTCGAGCCGCAGCTCCTTGAGGAACTTCCAGGCCTGCCCGACCTGCGGGCCGGGTTTCAGGCCGAGCAGCTCCATGATGGCGTTGCCGTCGAGGTCGGGCCGCACCTTCGCCAGGTCCTCCTGCTCGGCGATCCGCTCGATGCGCGTCTCGAGATCGTCGTAGGTGGCCTGCAGCGCCGCGGCCCGGCGCTTGTTGCGGGTGGTGCAGTCCGCCCGGACCAGCTTGTGCAGCCGGGGCAGCAGGTCACCGGCGTCGTGCACGTAGCGCCGGACCGCCGAGTCCGTCCACTGGCCCTTGCCGTAGCCGTGGAACCGCAGGTGCAGGAACACGAGCTGACTGACGTCGTCGACCATCTGCTTGGAGTACTTCAGGGCCCGCATCCGTTTGCGGACCAGCTTGGCCCCGACGACCTCGTGGTGGTGGAAGCTGACGCCGCCGCCCGGCTCGTTGTGCTTCGTGGCGGGCTTGCCGATGTCGTGCAACAGTGCCGCCCAGCGCAGCACGAGATCGGGATCCCCGTCCTCGAGGTCGATGGCCTGCCTGAGCACGGTCAGCGAATGCCAGTACACGTCCTTGTGCTGATGGTGCTCGTCGATCTCGAGCTTCATCGCCGGGATCTCCGGGATCACCCGCTCGGCGAGGCCGGTCTCGACCATGATGTCGATGCCCTCGATCGGGTAGGCACCGAGGATCAGCTTGTCGAGCTCGGCCTGCACCCGCTCGGCGCTGATGCGCAGGATCTCGTCGCCCATGGCCACGATCGCGTCGTGCACCCGCTCCGCCAGACCGAACCCCAGCTGGGAGACGAACCGCGCCGCGCGCAGCATCCGCAGCGGATCGTCGTGGAACGACTCGCTCGGCATCGCGGGGGTGTCGATGACCCCGGCGAGCAGGGCGTCCATCCCGCCGAGCGGGTCGACGAAGTCCTCCGCGCCGGTCGGGCCGATCCGTACCGCCATGGCATTGACGGTGAAGTCGCGGCGGATCAGGTCGTCCTCGAGGCTGGTGCCGTACTCGACGATCGGGTGGCGGGTGACACGGTCGTACGCGTCGCTGCGGAACGTGGTGATCTCGATCTGTTCCGGGCCCTTGACCGCGCTGATCGTGCCGAAGTCGATGCCGGTGTCCCACTGGTGGTCGGCCCAGCCGCGCAGCAGCGCCTGCACCTGCTCGGGCCGCGCGTCGGTGGTGAAGTCCAGGTCGGTGCCGAGGCGACCGAGCACCGCATCGCGGACGCTCCCTCCCACCAGGTACAGCTCGTGACCGGCGGCGGTGAAGCGCTCACCGAGCGGGGCCAGGATGTCCGACAGCGCACGCAGCGTCGCGTCGGCGCCGGCGAGCAGTCGGGCGCGCCGCTCGGTGTCGGTGGAGGGAGAGTTCACGTCTTCGAACCTTACCGAGGTGGCCGAACGCGCAGTCGCGCGATCCGGACGTGCCTGGTTGGACCGCCGGGCACGTCCCGCCAACTAGTATCGATGAGGTGTCGCCCGCAGAACGTGCCAACCGCAACCGCCGCACCTCGCGGCGGCGTGGCGCGGGCGCCAAGTCCGGTGGCCGGGCCACCTCCGACGCGGCGAAGCCTCACCTGCGCACGGTCCGCGAGACATCGGCCGGGGGACTGGTGGTCGACGGCCTCGGCGGGCCCCCCGACAAGTTGTGCGCGGCGTTGATCGGCCGCACGGACCGGCGCGGCCGGCTGCTGTGGTCGCTGCCGAAGGGACACATCGAGAAGGGCGAGACCGCCGAGCAGACGGCGATGCGCGAGGTCCACGAGGAGACCGGGATCCACGGCACCGTCCTCGCTACGCTCGGCAGCATCGACTACTGGTTCGTCACCGAGGGCCGGCGCGTCCACAAGACCGTGCACCACTACCTGCTGCGTTACCTCGACGGCGAGCTCTCCGACGCCGACGTCGAGGTCACCGAGGTGGCCTGGGTGCCGCTGCCGGAGCTGCGCTCGCGCCTGGCGTACGCGGACGAGCGCAGGCTCGCCGACGTCGCCGACCAGCTGATCGCCGAGATGGATCCGTCGATGCTGCTCGGACCCGGCGGACCGGAGGCCCGTCTCGGATGACCTCGGCAGCTCGCCGGGCCGCGGCGGCCGTTCTCGCCGTGCTCGCGCTCGTCCTGACGACGGCGGGTGTGGCCGTCGCCCAGCCGCGCAGCGACGCGTCCGACGCCCCGCGCTTCCTCGAGCTGCGCATCGACTCGGTGACGCCGACGACGATGTCCACCAGCAGCGAGCCGGTGGTGACCGTGACCGGCACGCTCGAGAACGTCGGCGACCGCGATGTCGAGGACATCGCCGTGCGGCTGCAGCGCGCCCCGGCGGTCGGCTCCGCCGAGGAGCTGCGCACGGCGCTGACGTGGGATCAGACCGCCTACGACCGCACCGGGCCGTTCGAATCGGTCACCGACGTCCTCGAGCGGGGTGAGGAGCGGCAGTTCCGCCTCGAGCTGGCGCTGCGCTCGGCCGACAGCCCTTCGCTGGGTATCGACACCCCCGGGGTGTATCCGCTGCTCGTCAACGTCAACGGCGCTCCCGAGTACGGCGGTCAGGCACGGCTCGACGACGCCCGGTTCCTGCTGCCCGTGCTGGGGGTGCCCGCGGGCGAGAGCAGCGAGAGCCGGCCCGTGCCCCCGGACACGTCCGCACCCGTGGGGGTCACCATGCTGTGGCCGCTCGCGGACCGGCCGCGCCTCGCGGCGGGGGTGCCCGGATCGGCGACGGACCCGGTCCGTCTCGTCGACGACGACCTCGCGACGTCGCTCGCCGACGGCGGCCGGCTCGACGGACTGCTCGACGCCGCCGAGCGCGCGGCCACCGCCGAGGACCGCCGCGTCGCCGACGCGATGTGCCTGGCCGTCGACCCCGATCTGCTCGTCACCGTCGCCAACATGACCCGCGGCTACCTGGTGGTCGAGGACACGGCCGAACCGAGGGGCGACGCCCACGACGGGGAGGGGACGGCCGCGGCCGTCGCGTGGCTGGAACGGCTGCGCACCCTGGCCGCGTCGATGTGCACGGTCGCGGTGCCCTTCGCCCAGGTCGACGTGGCCGCCCTCGCCGAACTCGACGACGCCTCTCTCGCCGGGCCCGCGCTCGCCGCACCGACCGAGATCGTGAACACGATCCTCGGGATCACCACGACCCGGGAGGACGTGGTCTGGCCCGACGCCGGGGTGCTCACCGAGCAGGCGGGGGCGCTGCTCGCCGCCGACGGCCCGGTGAAGACCCTGCTCGCCGACACGGCGGTCGACGCCGCGGACTCGGACGCGGGCACGGGTCCGATGCCCGTGCGGGGGGTGGACGGCCTGTCCACGGTCCTGTTCGACAGCGCCGCCGCCACCGCGCTCGCCGCGCTGGGCGACGCTCCCCAGACGCCGTCGTTCACCGCCGAGGACGCCCGCTACGACCTCACCGAGGATTCCCCGGGCGCCCGGCTGCAGGACGCGCTGGGCGCCCTGAGCTGGTCCGCGCTGCGCACGTCGGAGAGCGCCACCCGGACCGTGTCCACCGGCGACGGCGCGTCCGCGGCCCCGGGCTCCGCGCTGTTCGTGCCGCCGCAGTCGTGGAGTGCGTCCGGCGACGACGCCGCCGCGGTCCTGTCGATGGTCGGCACCCTGATCCGCTCCGGCCTGGCCACCCCGCGTCCGTTCGACACCCTGTTCGCACCCGCCGCCGGGGACGCCCCCACCGTCGCGCTGTCCTACCCGGAGCAGGCCATCGTCGACGGTGCGTCGGCGGAGGTGATCGACGCGGCCCGCGAGCAGGCACCCCGGCTCGACTCGTTCCAGGAGGCGCTCGTCGAGGATCCGCAGGCGCAGCTGACACCGCAGCAGTTCACCGCACCGCTGCGCGAGGACCTGCTGCGCGCGATGAGCCTGGCGGGCCGGCGCGGGCCCGACCCCGGCGCCGCCGCGCGCGACGCGGGGCAGCGCGGCGAGGAGGTACGCGACGCCGTCGACGGGATGTTCGCGGGAGTGACCGTGCTCTCACCGGGCGGTGTCTACACGCTGACCTCGGAACAGAGTCCCCTACTGTTGGTCGCGCGCAACGATCTGCCCGTGGGCATCACCGTGCGGCTGCACGTGGACGCGCCGTCGGCGATGAAGATCACCGACATCGGGCCCACCCAGCTGCCCCCGCGCGGCAGCCGCACCCTCACGGTGCCGGCGCAGATCAGCGACTCGCGGAAGATCGGTGTCGAGTTCGCCCTGACCACGGAGTCCGGGCTGCCGCTCGGCACCCCGACGAACGTGACGGTACGGTCCAACGCGTACGGCCAGGTTCTCGCGATCGTCACCGGCTGTGCGGGGGCGCTGCTGCTGTTCCTGGCGGGCCGTCGTCTCCTGCACCGCTTCCGCGGCGAGCCCGATCCAGCCGACGAAGGGTACGAGAAACGATGACCGGGAACCCCACCCGTGAGGACGTCGCCCCGCCCGCCCCCGCGGCGGCGGAGCCGGTCCCGCGCAAGAACCCCGGCCTGCTCGCCGCGACCGGCTCGATCGCCTTCGCGACCCTGATCAGCCGCATCACCGGCTTCGTCAAGCAGGTGCTGTTGCTGACCCTGCTCGGCGCCGCCGTCGCGAGCTCGTACACGGTGGCCGCCCAGATCCCGAACATGATCTCCGAGCTGGTGCTCGGCGCCGTCCTCACCTCGATCGTCGTGCCGGTGCTGGTCCGCGCGGAACGCGAGGACCCGGACGGCGGTACGGCGTTCGTCCGGCGCCTGTTCACCGTCTCCGTCACCGTGCTCGGCCTCGCCGCCCTGCTGGCCACCGCCGCGGCGCCGGTCCTCGTCACCCGGTTCTTCCTCGACGACACGGGCAAGGTGTCGACGACGCTGACCACGGCGCTGACGTATCTGTTGCTGCCGGCGATCCTGTTCTACGGCCTGTCGGCGCTGCTGACCGCCATCCTGAACACGCGGCAGGTGTTCAAACCGGGCGCGTGGGCGCCGGTGCTGAACAACATCGTCGTCATCACGGTCCTGGTCCTGTACTTCCTGCTGCCCGGGGAGATCACCCTCGACCCGGTGCGCATGAGCGACCCGCACCTGCTGCTGCTCGGCTGCGGCGTCACCCTCGGTGTGGTGACCCAGGCGATGTCCCTGGTGCCGGCGCTGCGCCGCGAGGGGATCAGCCTCAAGCCGCTGTGGGGGCTCGACGACCGGCTGCGCCAGTTCGGCGGCATGGCCGCGGCCATCGTGCTGTACGTGCTCATCAGCCAGGCCGGCATGGTGTTCGCGACACACGTCTCGTCGAGCGCCGACGCGGCCGGCCCGGCGATCTACAACAACGCGTGGCTGCTGCTGCAGCTGCCGTACGGCGTCCTCGGCGTCACGGTGCTCACCGCGATCATGCCGCGGCTGAGCCGCAACGCCGCCGAGGAGGACACCCCCGCGGTGGTGGACGACCTGTCGGTCGCGACCCGGCTGACGATGATCGCGCTGATCCCGATCGTCGTGTTCTTCACCGTCGCCGGCCCGCAGATCGGCACGGCCCTGTACGGCTACGGCAGCTTCGGCGAGGGCAACGCCGAACGGCTGGGCCAGGCGGTCAGCTGGTCGGCGTTCACCCTGATCCCGTACGCCCTCGTCCTCATCCATCTGCGCGTGTTCTACGCACGCGAGCAGGCGTGGACCCCCACGTGGATCATCCTCGGCATCACCGCCGTGAAGATCGGCCTGTCCGCGATCGCGCCCGTCGTCGCCCGCAACGACGACCAGGTGGTGCTGCTGCTGGGCGTGGCGACCGGCCTGGCCTTCACCGTCGGGGCGTGCATCGGCGGCTTCCTGCTGCACCGCGCCCTCGGCGACCTGCGGATGGCGAACGTGGGCCGGACCGTGTGGCACGTGGTGATCGCCTCGGCCGCAGGTTCGGGGGCGATGCTGCTCACCGATCGGCTGCTGCGGCTCGGTGCGCTGAGCGACCGGTTCGGCGGCATCGGCTCGATGGTGCGGGTCGCGATCACCGGCGCGCTGATGCTGCTGGTGACCCTCACGGTGATGTGGTTGCTGAAGGTGCCCGAGATCCTGGCGATCACCGCGGCGGTCCGGCGCAAGGTCGACGCGCTGCGCGGACGCACGCCCGTCGAGCCGGCCGTCGCCGAGGCGGATGCCGACGAGATCGCCGAACTCGAGGCGGCCCGCTTCGAGGAATCGGAGGCCGAGAAGACCATCGTGTTGCCGCGCCTGGACTACGGCGACTACGGGGTGGCCCCGTACGACGCGGTCACCGAGGTGATTCCCGCGATCAGGGACGTGCCGAGCCACATCGATGCACACCGGCAACTCCCGTACCCTGGTCGACGGCAGGTTCGTACCACCCGGGACGGATCGCGCCGGTTCGCGGATGCCGGACGGCCTCCCGGTTACCTCCGGGGCGGGCGAGTCGAACAAGAAGGAGTGAGGGTGAGCGACGACCACGCTACCGGTAAGTCCACGGTCGATGAGTCCGCATCGACGGACCCGGGTTCGGTGTCCACGGACGCCGACGGCACGTCGACGCAGTCCCCGCAGGCCGGCATCCCCGACCGTTCCGCCTCGCCGCAGAAGTCCGCCGGCAGCCCCGCCGAGAACCGCTCCGGTGCCGGCCGGCCCCGCCGCGATCCCCACGTCGACACCGGCGTCATCCCGATCGGCTCACCCCAGCTGCCTCCGCTGCGTGTGCCGGGGTCCGCGCCGCGCACCCCGATGCGCGGGCCGAAGCTGATCCCCGGCGCGTCGGTCGCCGGTGGCCGCTACCGTCTGCTCGCCCCGCACGGCGGCGCGCGCGGTCTGCGTTTCTGGCAGGCGCAGGACGTCAAGCTCGACCGCGAGGTGGCGCTGACGTTCGTCGACGCCGAGCAGCGCGCCGGGGACGTGACCGGTCCCGACGGTCCGCAGGCCATCCTGTCGCGCACCCTGCGGCTGGGCCGGATCAACTCACCGGGGCTCGCACGGGTGCTCGACGTGGTCCGCGGCAGCTCGGGCGGCATCGTCGTCGCCGAGTGGACGCCCGGTCGTTCGCTGCGCGAGATGTCCGGCACCGAGCCGTCCCCGCTCGGCGCGGCCCGCGCTGTGCAGGCCCTCGCGGCCGCGGCGGAGGCCGCGCACCGCAGCGGCGGCGCCCTCTCGATCGATCACCCCGACCGGATCCGCATCAGTGTCGCCGGCGACGCGGTGCTGGCCTTCCCCGCCACCTTCGCCGACGCGGACGTGACCTCCGACGTCCGGGGCCTCGGCGCGAGCCTCTACGGCCTGATCACCGCCCGCTGGCCGCTGCCCGAACAGGCCGCGCCCGGGGAGCAGCCCCCGGCGCACACCGGCGGCACGATCGGCGGGATGCGTCCGGCGGACCTGACCGCCGAGGGCATCGCGGTCGAGCCCCACACGCTGCGGCCGGAGGTGCCGTTCGAGATCTCCGCGGTGGCGGTGCGTGCGCTCGCCGCCGACGGCGGAATCCGGACCGCGGCCACCGTGCAGCACATCCTCGGCCAGGCCTCGGTCGTGGACCAGAAGACCGACATGATCCCGGCGCTGCGGCTCGGCCAGCGCAGTGCCGGCGCCACCGACCACGCCCTCGCGGACCCGGAGGCTCTCGCCGAGGAGAAGAAGCGATCCGAGCGGATGCTGTTCGCGCTCGTCGGCCTCGGCATCACCACGGTGGTGCTCCTCGCCCTGATCGGCTGGTGGATCGCGAACCTGCTCGCCGGAGGCAACTCCGACGAGCCGCTCACGAGCCAGGACTTCGGCCTCACCCCGACCTCCGAGGCGCCGTCGGAGCCGGTCGCCCAGGCGCCGGCCCCGGCCGCAGCGGCCGGACCGGTGGCGGCATCGGCGGTGTCGGTGTTCTCCCCGCAGGGCACCCCGGATTCGCCGGCGACGGCGCGGTTGGCCATCGACGGTGATCCGTCGACGGAGTGGAGCACCGACGCCTACTTCCAGCCGTTTCCCGCCCTGAAGAACGGTGTGGGACTGATGGTGGCGCTCGCCGAGCCGGCCGCGCTCTCGTCGGTGTCGGTGACGTCGGACAGCCCGGGCACGAAGGTCGAGATCCGCAGCGCACCGTCGGACCAGGCCTCCCTGGACCAGACCCAGGTGATCGGCTCGGCGACGCTGCGGTCCGGCGTCACGGAGATCCCCGTCGAGGCCGAGGGCCGCACCTCCGATGTGCTGGTGTGGATCACGGGGCTGAGCACGTCCGGCGGCGGCAACAAGAGCTCGATCGCCGAGGTGACGTTCACCGCCGCCGAATAGCCCGGCGCACGCGCCTCCGGTCGCCCACCTCGATCGGCTACCATCCGCGCGTGCGAATTTTGGGGGGGGATCGCAGGAATTGCCGTGTCCGACGCCGAGTTACTCGCGGCGCACGCGGCGGGGGACCGACGCGCGTTCGCGCAACTGCTCGAACGGCACTACGACCATCTGTGGCAGGTGGCGCGCCGCACCAGCTATTCGCCCGAGGATGCCGCGGACGCCCTGCAGGAGGCGTTACTGTCGGCGCATCGTACGGCGGGGAAATTCCGGAACACCGCGGCGGTCCGCAGCTGGCTGCACACCATCGTGGTGAACGCGTGCCTGGACCGCATCCGGCGCAACAAGGCGCGACCGACCGTCCCGCTGTACGACGACGGCACCGATGCCCGCGACGAACGGGATCGCATCGCGGAGCGGGAGATCGCGCTCGATATCGAGGCGGCGTTGTTCACCCTGCCACCGGAGCAACGCGCCGCGGTCGTCGCGGTCGACGTGGAGGGCTGGCCGGTGAGCGAGGCGGCCCGGCGGCTCGGCGTTCCCGAGGGCACGGTCAAGAGCCGCTGCGCGCGCGGGCGCCGTCGGCTCGCGGTGCTTCTCGGTGACCTGCGGGATACGGGGAACCGATCGTGATCGGCGGCCGTCTTATCCTGGTGAGGGCACCGGAAGGCGGGGAGGACGGCGGATGACCGAGGACGAGCTGCCGCGGCCGCCGTATTCTGCCGACCTGCTCGCCGACCTGCACGCCGGGGTCCTGGACGACGACGTCACCGCCGGATTGTGGCCGGCGGTGCGGCGGGATCCGGACGCCATGGCGGTGATCGCCGCGCTCGACTCCGTCAGCCGCCGGCTCCGGGCCCTCGGTGCGGCCGAAGGTGTTGAGAGCCCGCCGATCCCGCCGGAAGTGGCGGCCCGGATCGATGCGGCCCTGACCGCCGACGCCGCCGCGCGTCGACGGCGACGGTGGCTGCTCGCCGCGGCCGGGACGGGGGCTGCGGCCGCGGTGGCGATCGGATTCGCCGTTACCGCCCACGGCGCCGGACGCCCCGATGCCGCGGCGCCGATGGCCGCGCCCGCCGCTGCCGCGCCGGCTTCTGCTGCACCGGCTTCTGCTGCACCCGGTGCCGACGTGCTCGACCCGGCGACCTGGCGCGCGATGATCGGCGCGTCCGACCCCGGCCCGCTGTCGGATCACGCAGTACTTCGAGAATGCCTCGAGGCCAACGGCATCGACGAATCCCGGCCACTGCTGGGGTCACGCACGATCCGGTTCGACGGCCGGGAGGCGGTCGCGCTGGTCCTGGGTGATGCCGCGTCGCCGCGGTTGACGGCACTGGTGGTGGGCACGGGATGCGGCGCTTCCGATCCGGCGACTCTGGTGATCCGTCAGATCGGCTGAGTCGCAAGGAGTTCAACCGTCCGCGGCGGGCAGCAACAGATCGAGGATCCGCTCCCGCAGGGCGGACGTGTCGTCCTCGGCCGCAACGATGCTCGCGAACAGCGCCGCACCCGCGGCGAGGACGAGCACGGCACGTGCGTCGAGGTCGGCGGGAGAGGAGCCGTCGCCGTGGGAGAACAGTGCCGTGCTGGGGCCGCTGAAGGTGCGCCACAGGGTGTTCCGCAGATCGTCGTGATCGCGGAGTGCGGCGATGAGCCCGGGCAGGGCGGCGCGGACGTCGGGGCGGGCGAACAGGTCCGCGCTGCCCCTGACGACCCATTCGATCCAGCCGCGGCGGTCCGTCCCGTGCATCGGGGTCAGGTCCGGCGCGGAACCGAGAAGCGAGTCGAGCACGAGGTGCACCTTCGACGGCCACCGCCGGGTGAGGGCCGCCCGGCTCACCCCGGCCCGGGCCGCGATGCCGCGCAGGCTCAGGTGTTCCCAGCCGACCTCGAGTAGCATCGCGCGGGTCACGGCGAGGACCTCGGCGTCGATGCGCGGATCGCGGGGGCGGCCGGCGGGCGTGGGGGAGCGGTGGGATGCGGTCATCACCGGTAATTGTGGTGCACGGCACGGCGCGGCACTATAGTTGCAACACGTTACAGAACCACTGGCATCGAAAGTAGGGGCATGACCTCGTCGCGACCCGCCGTGTTCGAACCCGTTCGGCTCGGACCGCTCACCCTGCGCAACCGCATCCTCAAGGCCGCGACGTTCGAGGGCGTCATGCCCGGCGGTCGCGTCACCGACGAACTCGTCGAGTTCCACGCCGAGGTCGCCCGCGGCGGCACCGCACTGACCACCGTCGCGTACTGCGCCGTCGCACCCGGCGGGCGCGTACACCGCAACACCGTCGTCCTCGACCGCGACACCGTGCCGGGTCTGCGCCGCCTCACCGACGCCGTGCACGCGGAGGGCGCGCTCGCCTCGGCGCAGATCGGGCACGCCGGACTCGTCGCCAATCAGATCTCCAACGGGACGAAGACCCTCGCCCCGTCCACCCGCATCAGCGCCCCCGCCATGGGCCTGGTGCGGGGCGCGAGTCTCGCGCAGCTCGATCAGGTCGTCACCGATTACGAGAACGCGACCCGCTGCGCCGTCGAGGCCGGATTCGACGCGCTCGAGGTGCACCTGGGACACAACTATCTGCTCAGCTCGTTCCTCAGCCCGAATCTCAACAAGCGCAGCGACCGCTACGGCGGCAGTCTCGAGAACCGAACCGCGTTTCCCCGGCGCGTTCTCGAGGCGGTCCGCAAGGCGGCCGGCGACTCGGTCGCCGTCATCGTCAAGTTCAACATGACGGACGGCGTCCCCAAGGGACTGTGGCTCCACGAGAGCCTGCCCATGGCGCGGCTGATCGAATCCGACGGCCACATCGACGCGATGGAACTCACCGGCGGCAGCTCCCTGCTCAACGGCATGTACTTCTTCCGCGGCGACGTCCCGCTGGCCGAGTTCGTCGCGTCCCAGCCCAGGCTCGTCGGGCTGGGACTGCGGTTCTACGGGCCGCGGCTCTTCCCGACCTACCCCTTCGAGGAGGCGTTCTTCCGCCCGATGGCTCGGCAGTTCCGTTCCGAGCTGCGCACCCCGCTCATCCTCCTCGGCGGCATCAACCGGATCGACACCATCGAGAACGCGCTCGACGAGGGATTCGAGTTCGTCGCGATGGGCCGGGCGCTGCTGCGAGACCCGTACCTCGTCAACAAGTTCCGGGACGAGCACGTGCGCGAAGGGCTGTGCATCCACTGCAACAAGTGCATGCCCACCATCTACACCGGAACCCGGTGCGTCGTGCGCGAATCCCTGCGCGACGTGGAGCACAGCACCTGACGGGGCGCCGGCCCGCAGCTATCCTGCAACACCATGGACGGTGGGCGGTGACGAACGCGACGACCCCGCCCGTGCAGGTGCGGGTGCTGGGCGCCGTCGCCGCGCTCGTCGACGGGCAGCCCGTCGCCCTCGGCGGTCCCGTCCGTCGTGCGCTGCTCGCCCGGCTGGTGGCGGCACGCGGGCACCCGGTCTCCGCCGACCGGCTCGTCGAGGACCTGTGGGGCGGGGCACCGCCGGCCAAACCGGTGGCGGCGCTGCAGGCGCACATCTCCCACCTGCGCCGGGTGCTCGGTCCGGGCCACGACCCGCTGCCACGGAGCGCCGCCGGGTACGCGCTGAACCTGCCTGTCGCCGCGGTGGACGCGTGGGCGTTCGAGGACGCCGTCACCCGCGCCGTCACCGCACCCCACGACCGGCTCCGGCACCTCGGGCAGGCCCTCGAGCGGTGGCGGGATCCGCTGCCCGACATCGATCGATATCCCTGGGCGGCAATCGAATCCGACCGGCTCGGGGAACTGCGCCGCACGGCGGTGGAACAGTACGCCGAGACCGCGCTCGAACTCGGTGCTCCCGTCGCGCCGCTGATCGCGTCGCTGAGCGACATCGTCGCGGCGGACCCCGGCCGCGAACGCGCCGTCGGGCTCCTGGCGCGCGCCCGGTACCGCGCCGACGGCCCGGCCGACGCCCTCGCCGTCATCCGCCGCTCGCGGCAGTACCTGGCCACCGAACTGGGCCTCGACCCCGGTCCGGCACTACGGGCCGCCGAGCACGAGATCCTCACCGGTACGGCCGGTCCTGCCCGGGACCGAGCGCCGATCGCCGACCACGTCCGCCCCGCCGAACTCGGCGTCCTGCTGGACGAGGCCGGACGCGCCGCCCGCGGTGAGACGCGTCTGACGTGGCTGGCCGGGGAACCCGGGGCGGGCAAGACCCATCTCACCACGCTGCTCGCCGGCGCCCTCGAGGGCGACGGCTGGCAGGTTGCCCGCGGCAACTGCCCCGAGGTGGACGGAGCGCCACCGGGGTGGCCCTGGATCGAGATCCTCGACGCCCTCGCCCACACCGACCCCGACGGCACGGCCACGATGACGTCCCGGCTGGCCGTGCCCGGCACCGGCCTCGACACGTTCGGGCTCGCCCGTTCGCTCACGCGGCACCTCGGCCGCATCGCCGCCGACCGTCCGCTGCTGCTCGTCTTCGACGACATGCACCGCGCCGACGAACCGACCCTGCACCTGCTGCGCCTCACCCTCGCCGCCCTGCGAACCCGGCCGCTGCTCGCCGTCGCCACCTATCGGCCCACCGAGGCGGGGAGCGAACTCGCCGCCGTCCGCGCGGCGACGAACGCATGCCCCGGCCGGCAGATCCGCCTCGCCCCGCTGACCGACGACGGCATCGCCCGCCTCGTCCGCGAATGCGGCGTCGTCGCCCTGGCGCCCGAGGACATGGCGTTGCTCGTCGCCCGGACCGACCGAAATCCGTTGTTCGTCAGAGAATTTGCTCTGCTGATCGCCGACCGGGGCGTCCGGGCACTCCATCACGACGTGCCGGCCGGGATCGCCGACGTACTGCACCACCGCATCCACACGCTGCCCGAGGCCACCGTCGCCGTGCTGTCCGCGGCCGCCGCCCTCGGACGCGAAGCCGACCTGGACGTGCTCGCCGCGATGTGCGGAACCGACCTCGAGTCCCTCCTCGAGCCACTCGAGCCGGCCCTGCGCGCCCGCCTGCTCGAGGAACCCGCACCCGAGCGGATCCGGTTCACCCACAATCTCGTCCGGGAAACCCTGTACGCGGGGCAGTCACGCCTCCGGCGCACCCGTCTGCACGGCGCGGCCCTCGCGGCGTTGTCCGCCCTGCGGCCGGCCGAGGTGGCCGCGACGGCACACCATGCGGCGCTCGCGGCCACCCCGTCCACCGCCCACCACGCCGTCGCGCACCTCACCGCGGCGGCCCGTCGCGCCGACGCTCTCGGCGCCCGAGCCGATGCGGTCACCCTGTGGGGCGCTGCGGTGTCGGCACACGAGATGTCCACCGTCGTACCGGAAGACGGCCTGCTGCCACTGCTCACCGGATACGTCGGAGCGCTCGCCCACACCGGCGACGTGGTCACCGCACGCGTCGTGCGCCAACGCGCCGTGGATCTCGCCCGGCGGATCGGTGACCCGCCGGCCCTCGTTGCGGCGCTCACTTCGTGGTCCGCGCCGGTCACCTGGACCGTCCGGGTCGACGACGAACCGGACCGGCGCATCCTCGACCCCGTGCAGTCACTCCTCGCCACCACCGCCCTCGGCGACCACGACCGGGTCCTGCTGCTCGTCACCGCCGTCTTCGAACTCGAGGGCGCCGACTCGGTGGCCGCCCTCGCCGCGGCCCGCCGCGCGCACGCCCTCGCGCGGGGAACCGCCGACGCCGGGCTGCGCTGCCGTGCGCTCAACGCCCTCGGATTCGTCGCGTACGGCCCGGACCTCGTGGCGCAGCGGCGTGACATCGCCGCGGAACTCCTCACCGTCGCCGGCGACGCGGGGGACGCCGCGTATCAGGCGCAGGCACACTTCCAGTGGTTCCTCGCCGCCGCCGCAGACACCGAACTCGACGAGGCCCGTCGCCACGCCGAACTCGCCGTGCGGTACGCGGCCGGCCGGCAGCTCTCCCAGTTGCTCGGCGTGGTCGAACTGTTCCGAGCCCTGGTGCGCCTCCTCGCCGGCGACGAGGACGGCGCACAGCGCGGATATGACACCGTCGCAGCACAACTCGAGGCGGAGGGTACCGCCTCGGCCCGGTGGATCGGTACCGTCGGACGCATCGGTGTGGCCACGGCGCGCGACGACTTCGCTCCGCTCGTCGCCGAGTTGTCCGCACTCGAATCGGCACGGCCGCACAGTGTCCGGTTCCCGTTGGTCCTCGCCCTGCTCGACAGCGGTGAACACGAACGGGCGCGGCAGTTGTGGCGCGCCCAGCGGCCGTTCCGGCGCGACTACTACTGGCTGGCCATGACATGCCTGCGCGCCCGTGCCGCGGCCCGGCTCGCGGACACGGCGACGGCCCGGGACTGCCATGCGCAGTTGCTGCCGTTCAGCGGCCGCATCGCCGGCCTGGATTCCGGCTCGTTCCACGCCGGCCCCGTGGACGCTGCCCTCGCCGAGACCGCGGCGCTGCTCGGCGATGCGGACTCGGCACACCGATTCCACGATGCGGCCGAGACACTCACCGCGACGGTGTCGGCACAACTGCACGACCCGGCGTGGGCGGCGTGGCGTTGAGCCCGTTCCGTCGTGTCGCGGACAGGACGCACAGCCCGATCGCCGCGAACGCGCAACCGCGTGGAATTTCGACGACCAGTCCGGTCACGCCCGGCATCGCCGGAATCGGCAGCAGGAGAACGACACCGCCCGCCGCCATGAGGGCGCCGATCCACACCGGTACCGCACGCGAACGGATCAGCGCGATGCCGAACAGGATCATGCTGCCCATGAAGACGAGTCCGCTGACGGTCTGCAGGAGCACATAGGGCTCGTAGTCGAGGAGGGTATCCGACCCGGAGATCGCCCCTGCCGTCGCCGGATCGCGCGAGAACGGCACGGAGACGAAGGCTTCGATCACCAGGTGCGAGAACGCCACCAGCACCGAGGACAGGAAGTATGTGACGTACGCGACGAGACCGAGCATTCCGGTTCCGGCGGCGACCCAGGCGTACAGCGCGGGCACACCGAGCATCAACAGCAGCGTTCCCGACAGCAGGAGGACGTGGGGGAGGGGATTGATCGGAGCGGACAGCGCCGGCACCGAATGCGCGGCGCCGTCGACGACGGGATGCAGGAGGCCGCCGGCGAGGTTCAACGGGAACGCGGCGACGACGGACACCGCGCCGAGGCGGTACAGCAGTGCGGGAGTTACGGTCATACCGTCAGCGTGACGATTCGGCCTTGCGGTTCCCTTGCCGTCCGTTTGCCGTCCGGGTGGGCAGGGTACGCCTCGGTGTGGCGTGACGCACGGCACTCGAGGAACAACACCCCTTACCCTGTTGTTGACCCATGTTGTGGACCACTGACGTCTTGTGGACCACTGACGTCCCGGTCACGGGCCTCCAGGCTCGACCGTCCCGTATCGAAGTACCAGCAGACAGAAGTACCAGCAGACACCGGAAGGCTCGCATGACCACTGAATCCACGATCCACGACCTGATCATCGTCGGTTCGGGCCCGGCCGGATACACCGCCGGGATCTACGCCGCCCGCGCCGAGCTGTCCCCGCTGCTGTTCGAGGGAACCCAGTTCGGCGGCGCCCTGATGACCACCACCGAAGTCGAGAATTTCCCCGGCTTCCGCGAGGGCATCACGGGACCGGACCTGATGGACCAGATGCGCGAGCAGGCCCTGCGCTTCGGCGCCGACATCCGCACCGAGGACGTCGACGAACTCGACCTGACCGGCCCGATCAAGAAGGTCGTCGCCAACGGACAGACCTACCACGCCCGCGCCGTCATCCTGGCGATGGGTGCCGCCGCGCGCTACCTCGGCATCCCCGGCGAGGAGCAGCTCCTCGGCCGCGGCGTGTCCGCCTGCGCCACCTGCGACGGCTTCTTCTTCCGTGACCAGGACATCGCCGTCGTCGGCGGCGGCGACTCCGCCATGGAGGAAGCCACCTTCCTGACCCGCTTCGCCCGCAGCGTCACCCTCATCCACCGCCGCGAGGAATTCCGCGCCTCGAAGATCATGCTCGACCGCGCCCGCGCGAACGAGAAGATCCGCATCGTCACCAACGCCAAGCCCGTCGAGGTGCTCGGCGACACCGCCGTCACCGGCCTGGTCCTCGAGGACACCGTCACCGGCGAGCGCAGCACCGTCCCGGTGACCGGCATGTTCGTCGCGATCGGCCACGACCCGCGCAGCGAACTCGTCCGCGGCCAGATCGACCTCGACGACGCCGGCTACGTCCAGGTGCAGACCCCGACCACCGCCACCAACCTGCCGGGCGTCTTCGCCGCCGGCGACCTCGTCGACCACCTCTACCGCCAGGCCATCACCGCCGCCGGCACCGGCTGTTCCGCCTCGCTCGACGCCGAACGCTGGCTCGCCGAGCAGGAAGACCGCCACCCGATCACCGTCAACGCCGGATACTGACCCCTTCCACACCCATCGAGTAGGAGCCATCGTGGCCGAGAAGAACACCGTCACCATCTCCGACGCCTCGTTCGTCGAGGACGTCCTGCAGTCCGACAAGCCGGTACTGGTCGATTTCTGGGCGACCTGGTGCGGCCCGTGCAAGATGGTGGCTCCCGTTCTCGAGGAGATCGCCGGGGAGCACTCCGAGAAGCTCAAGATCGCCAAGCTCGACATCGACGCCAACCCCGCCGCGGCGCGCGACTACAAGGTCATGTCGATCCCGACGATGATCCTGTTCTCCGGTGGCAAGCCGGTGAAGACGATCGTCGGTGCGAAGGGCAAGGCGGCTCTCCTCCGCGACCTCGCCGACGTGCTCTGAGTCACCGTTTCCCCGTCGACACGGATGCGCCCGGATTATTCGTGATCCGGGCGCATCTGCGACAATCGAACGATGGTCTGGTGTCACACCGGGCACAGCAGGTCAGCAGCACGGAAAGGGCCGAGACATGCACCGACTGCGCTACGGCGACCATGGCCCTGCCGTCGCCGAAATCCGGAGCACCCTCACCGGCCTCGGATTTCTGCACGGCGAGTCCGACGTCTCCGCCGGCGACAGCTGGGTGGGCTCCGATGCGGTGTTCGACCGTGAGCTCGACAGCGCGGTGCGTGCGTTCCAGCAGCAGCGCGGTCTGCTCGTCGACGGCATCGTCGGTCCCGCCACCTACCGGTCGCTGAAGGAAGCCTCGTATCGGCTCGGCGCCCGCACCCTCATCTATCAGCTCTCCGCACCGCTCTACGGCGACGACGTCGCGACGTTGCAGCGGCGCCTGCAGGATCTCGGGTTCTACGTGGACCGGGTCGACGGCTACTTCGGGCCGCGCACCCACGAGGCCCTGAGCTCCTTCCAGCGGGAGATCGGCCTCGCACCCGACGGCATCTGCGGCGCGGAGACCCTCCGGTCGCTGGAACTGCTCGGCACCCGGGTCACCGGCGGATCGCCGCACGCCATCAGCGAGGAGGAGATCGTCCGCCGGTCCGGTCCGCACCTGAGCGGCAAGCGCATCGTCATCGATCCCGGCCTCGGTGGCCGCGACCACGGCATCATCGTGCGCAGCCCGCACGGCGACATCTCCGAGGCCGACATCCTGTGGGACCTCGCTCGTCGCCTCGAGGGCCGCATGGCCGCGACCGGAATGGAGACCTTCCTCTCCCGGCCGTACCACGCGAATCCGTCGAACATCGAGCGGGCCGGCACCTCCAACGCGTTCGGCGCGGACCTGATGATCTCCCTGCGCTGCGACAGCAGCCCCAATCCGGCCGCGAGCGGCATCGCGAGCTTCCATTACGGCAACGCGCACGGCTCCGAGTCGATGATCGGTCAGGTGCTCACCGGATTCATCCAGCGCGAGGTGACGGCCCGCACGCCGCTGCGGGACTGCCGTAGCCACGGTCGCACCTGGGATCTGCTGCGCCTGACGAACATGCCGACCGTGCAGATCGACCTCGGCTACCTCACGAACACGCAGGACGCCGCAGTCCTCGCCACCCCGCGTTCGCGCGACATCATCGCCGAAGCCATCCTCATCTCGGTCAAGCGGCTGTACCTGCTCGGTCAGGACGACCAGCCCACCGGCACCTACACCTTCGCCGAACTGCTCGCCGAGGAACTGTCGATCACCGAGACCCGCTGAGCGGTTCGCTCAGCGAGTCGCCCCCACCGGGGTACGCCCCGACATTCCCGCGACGGTGAGCGCGGCCTCCTCGAGCAGTCGATCCAGCGCCGCCTCGACCCCCACCTTCCATTCGTGGTCGCGATCGAGTTCGAGCCGCAACCTCGGGAAGCGGTGGTGGGGAGCGACGACCTCGAAACCCATGTCCTCGAGGAAGCCGGCCTCGACCATGCACTCGGCGGGGGAGCAATCCCGTGCGGCCGTTGCCCCGGGAACGTCGCTCTCGTCCTCGCCGGCAGTCCGATACCCGAACGCCTCGATCGCGCGCACGTTGCGGCGGACCAGATCGGAGATCACCGCGCGGATCAGTGCCGCCCCGAGATCGCTGCCCTCCGCGAGCGGCTCGATCCGGACGGTGGTCAGCAGGATGGCATCCGCGCTCACCGGGGACGTCGGGAACAGCTGAGCGCGCGGCACCATGTTCGGCGGGGCGTAGAACGCGCTACCGGCGGGCTTGTCGTCGAGCGTGGCGACCTGGGCGCAGGAACCCCACTGGAGCATGACCATCGACAGCCATGCCTCCTTCTCGAACTCCGGATCGTAGAACCCGCCCGCGTCGTGTACCGCCGCGGGGTCCATCTCCCAGAACACACAGCGCCGGGCGTGTGCCGACAGCTGATCCATTCCGCCCAGGGTGAGTGTTGTGACTCGAGTCGACACTGGGTTACTCAGCCTCCAAGTCCGTATCCTCGACTGTCGTCCTGACGTGCCGAGGCGTCAAGAGGGGTTGGCCTGAGATTCCATCATCGCCACGATCCGCTCCAGGTCGTCGACCGAGCCGAACTCCACAACGATCTTGCCCTTGCGCTTGCCCAGGCTGACTGTGACACGGGTGTCGAAGGAATTGGACAGGCGCTCCGCGACGTCCTGGAGGCCGGGCATCTGGATGGGCTTGCGGCGCTGCTGCGGTGCGGGGTCCTTCCCGTCGCCGCGGTTCGCCAGCATGACCGCCTCCTCGGTGGCCCGCACGGAAAGGCCCTCGGCGACGATGCGCGCGGCGAGCACCTCCTGGGCGTCGGGTCCGGCCTCGAGCGACAGCAGCGCGCGAGCGTGCCCGGCGGAGAGCACACCCGCCGCGACCCGCCGCTGGACGGGGATCGGCAGCTTGAGCAGACGGATCATGTTGGTGACCACCGGCCGGGATCGGCCGATGCGGGCCGCCAGTTCCTCGTGGGTGACGCCGAACTCTTCGAGCAACTGCTGATACGCCGCCGCCTCCTCGAGCGGGTTGAGCTGGACCCGGTGGATGTTCTCCAGCAGCGCGTCACGCAGGAGGGACTGGTCGTCGGTCTCACGGACGATCGCCGGGATCGTGGCGAGACCGGCCTCCTGGCCGGCCCGCCACCGGCGCTCGCCCATGACGAGCTGGTACCGCTCTCCGTCGAGCCTGCGCACGACGATGGGCTGCATGAGCCCGAACTCACGGATGGAGTGGACGAGTTCGGCGAGCGCCTCCTCGTCGAAGACCTGCCGCGGCTGGCGCGGGTTCGGCTCGATCTTGTCCGCCTCGATCTCGAGGTAGACCGCTCCGGCGGGGGAGGGGAGGGGCGTGTCCGCCGGCGCCGGGGCGCCGTTGCCCGCGGCCTTCGCGGCCGGGGGAGTCGCCTGTTCGGTGGCGGTGGCCTTGTTCGACGTGGTTTTCGGAGCGGCGTTCTTGCGGTTGTCGCCGATGATCACGTCGGCCGCAGCGTTACCGAGGCCGGGGGCGGCCGCCGGGCCGGTCGGAATCAGCGATGCCAGACCCCGCCCCAACCCGCCTTTGCGTGTCGCGCTCATTCGTTCCCCTGCTTCTCGTTCCGGTATCCGCGTGCCGCCAGTTCGCGTCCCGCGTCGAGGTAGCTCATCGCACCGCGCGAACCTGGATCGTAGTCGAGAACAGTCATCCCGTAACCGGGAGCTTCCGAGACCTTCACGCTGCGGGGGATGACGGACCGCAGCACCGCGCTGCCGAAGTGGGCGCGAACCTCCTCCGCGACCTGATCGGCGAGCTTGGTGCGGGCGTCGTACATGGTGAGCAGCACGGTCGAGACGTGCAGTTCGGGATTGAGGTGCGACTGGACGAGTTCGATGTTGCGTAGCAGCTGGCCGACCCCCTCCAGCGCGTAGTACTCGCACTGGATGGGGATGAGCACCTCCTTCGCCGCCACGAGCGCGTTGACGGTGAGGAGACCCAGCGACGGCGGGCAGTCGATGATGACGTAGTCGAAGTCCTCATCGCCGAGCGCGGCGGGGGAGAGAGCGTTCTTGAGACGGTTCTCCCGCGCGACCATCGAGACGAGTTCGATCTCGGCGCCGGCGAGGTCGATGGTGGCCGGGATACAGAACAGGCGCTCGCTGTGCGGGCTCTGCTGGATGGCTTCGGCGGCCTTCACCTCCCCGAGGAGCACCTCGTAGCTCGACGGGACGCCGGAGTGGTGCGGCACCCCGAGGGCGGTGCTGGCATTGCCCTGGGGGTCGAGATCGACGACGAGGACGGTCAACCCCTGAACGGCGAGGGCCGACGCCAGGTTCACCGTGGACGTGGTCTTGCCGACGCCACCCTTCTGGTTCGCGATCGTGATGACGCGGCGGCGCGCCGGCTTGGGGAGTGCGTTCACGGAACTCGGGTGAAGTACCTGGCTGGCTCGGTGCGCGGCGGCGCCGATCGGTGTGTCCAACGGCGAGAGCCCCTCGTACGGAATCGGAGAGAACTCGTCCTCGACGGACTCGGACTCGGCTCCCGTCGGCCTCTGCGCCTCGGTTTCACGTGAAACAGCGGATTCAGATCCACCCGACATTGACCGCTCCTTTGTTGTCGACACACCCGGTTGGCACGGTACATCCCCCTCGCGAAACCACGCCGGTGGTCCACGACCGGCCACCCCGGCCGACCACCGTTTCGGTCCCGCGACCGGGCGGAGTGAGCCGAGGCGTAGTGGCTGATGCGTGAACCCGGAAAGCGGGTTGCGCCGGCGCAGGTTGGCGACCCTGCCGGCCCACTCCGTTTCCTCGTTTCGACCAGTATCCCATCCACCTTCCGGAGGAGTGCGACGACGTCGCCGACGAAGATGATGTTTCACGTGAAACCTGACGTTTCACGTGAAACAGAGATCCCCGCCGGTGTCGTTTCACGTGAAACGCCACCGGGTGGCGGCGGCGGACCGGGCGCCATCCGAGCGGGCGGGAAATTATCTGTCACAGTGACGAAATGCCATCGAGTGGATGGATGGGCGGTTGCCGCGAAAGATCCGCACTCCCGGACGAATTCCGTTCGTGATCCCAAAAGCCAAGGCAAGCAACAACTTCGGGCGAAACTGGGATCAAAGGAACGGCAGACGGCGGACTTCCACGCGGTCTCGGCGGCGCAGAACCGGAGTTCGCAGTCGAGGAGGGGATTTCCGGACGCGGCGCACGCGGTGAGCGGCGGGTGATGCAGGTGCCGTCAGGATGCGGCCTTCCGCGTCACGCCATCGGGACGCGAGGGGCGGCTCGCACGGATTGCAGCGACAACAGTGGCGCCTGCTCGAGAGAATCGTTCAGCTCGAGAGTCTCGAGTCGCGCACATCTCGAGTCGGCGCACTCGAGGCGGGGGACCGCTCGAGTGGGGAGGGGGGCGGTTTCACGTGAAACCTGATCAGCGCTTCTTGCGCCGTCGCACCGGCCGCGGCATCCGCTCCGCCTTCACAACGAGGGTGGGGGTCTCGAGCAGACCCACGCCGCACTCGAGGACCTCGAGGTTGCCGGCACCGAGACGGGCGAGTTCGTCGCGATCGCGTTCGATCTCCTCCGCCGCGCTGGAGCCCTTGAGCGCCAGCATCCGTCCGCCCTCGTGCACGAGCGGCAGCGACCACTTGGCGAGCTTCGCCAGCGGCGCCACCGCACGCGAGGTGACGACGTCGGATCCGCCGGCTTCCTTCACGACGCCGGGCTGCTCCGCACGGCCGCGGATGACGAGCACGTTGGCCAGGCCGTGCGTTTCGACGAACTCGGCCAGATACACCGACCGTCGCAGCAGGGGTTCGACGAGGGTCACATGCAGATCGGGGCGGGCGATCGCCAACGGGATACCCGGAAGCCCGGCACCGCTGCCCACATCGACGACACGTTCGCCTTCGTCGATCAGTTCACCCAGCACTGCGCAGTTGAGCAGGTGGCGGTCCCACAGGCGGGGGACCTCGCGCGGACCGATGAGACCGCGCTCCACACCGTCGGTAGCGAGGGAATCCCGGTACTGCTCGGCAAGACCGAGTCGCTCACCGAAGACGCGAACGGCGATCTCGTGGATGCGCGCCTCGTCCTGTTCCACGTGAAACATCCTCTCCCGACGACACTGGCCTCGAAGAAGGGAGGGATCCCGACGCACCCGCCGAGATCCCTCCCACGCACTGCTGTCCGATCGATACTGCTGTCCGATCGATACTGCTGTCCGATCGATACTGCTGTCCGGTCAGTTCTTGACGACGACGACCCGGCGCTGCGGCTCGGCGCCCTCGCTCTCGCTGGACACACCCTCGATCTTGGCCACGGCGTCGTGGACGATCTTGCGCTCGAAGGGCGTCATCGGGGTCAGCTCCTCGCGCTCCCCGGTCTCGAGTACCCGCTTCGCGGCGGCCGTACCGAGCTGGCTGAGCTCTGCGCGCTTGCCCGCCCGCCACCCCGCGATGTCGAGCATCAGCTTGCTGCGCTCGCCGGTGACCTGCTGCACCGCGAGGCGGGTGAGCTCCTGCAGGGCATCGAGTACCTCGCCGTCGCGGCCGACGAGCTTGGACAGATCCTTGCCGCCGTCGATACTCACGACCGCACGGTCGCCCTCCACGTCGAGATCGATGTCGCCGTCGAAGTCCAGGACGTCGAGCAGCTGCTCGAGGTAGTCGCCGGCGATTTCGCCCTCCTCGATCAGGAGATCGTCCTCGGAGTCGGAATCCGCATCGAGATCCGGCGTCTCGGTGGTCACGTCGGCATCCTCCTGTGCCTTGTCCAGGTCACTGGCCATGATTCGCTCTCTCTTCTTCGGTCAGCGCCGCTTGCGCTTGGAGTTCTTCGAGCCGCTGGGGCGTTTCGATCCGGCGACGTTCTTCGGGCCTCCGGCCGGCGGGGCGGACGGCCCGGCACCGCCGGAGGTGTCGTCCGCGGCCGGCTTCTCCAGCGAGATCTCCGAAGCGTCCGCGGCACCGGCGACAGCGTCCTCCCCGGTGGTGGACGGAGCCTTCTTCTTCGCGGCCCGATCGGGACGGGCACCCGGCTTGGGGGCGTTGTCGCTGCGGCGTGCGATCGCGGCCTGCTTCTTGGCCTCTTCCTCCTGGTCGATCTTGCGGAAGACGATGTGCTGCTGGGCGTAGGTCCAGATGTTGTTGCTCACCCAGTACAGGAGGATGGCGATCGGCAGGAACGGGCCGCCGACGATGACGCCGAGCGGGAACACCCACAGCGCCAGCTTGTTCATGATCGCGGCCTGCGGATTCGCCGCGGCCTGCGCGCTCTGCCGCGCGACGGAGGCGCGGGAGTTGAAGTGGGTCGCGATGCCCGCGACGATCATCAGCGGAATCGCCACGAGCGCGATGTCGAGGCGGGAGGGGATGCCGCCGAACGGCTCGAACGCCACCAGCGACGCCTCGGGCTGGGTGATCCACGCCGAGATCGGCGCGCCGAACAGGCGCGCACTGAGGAAGGACTGCACGTCCTCCGGGCTGAACGCATAGTTTCCGAGCTGGGCGTTCTCCTCCGGTGACAGGCCGAGCTGACCGAATCCTTCACCGGTGCGGTTGAACGAGCGCAGCACGTGGAACAGACCGATGAACACCGGCGCCTGCAACAGGACCGGGAGGCAACCCATCAGCGGGTTGAAGCCGTGTTCCTTCTGCAGCTTCTGGAGTTCGACGGCCTGCCGCTGCCGGTCGTTGGAGTACTTCTTCTGCAGCGCCTTGATCTGCGGTTGCAGTTCCTGCATCTGCCGCGTCGTCCGGACCTGCTTGACGAACGGCTTGTACAGGATCGCGCGCAGCGTGAAGACGAGGAACACCACGGACAGCGCCCACGTCGCGCCGTCGTCGGGCTCCAGTCCGGGCAGGGCCGTGAAGGCGTTGTGCCAGACCCAGAGGATCCAGGACACGGGATAGTAGATGAAGTCGAGCACGGCTCTATGTACTCCTCAGGTCGTCCAAGGTCGCCACCCAGCGGCGTCGGTCCGAAGTCTTCAGTGCCGGTCAGGGACCCCGGTCGACCGATCGATGCCGCCGCTCGGGCACCGGATCCCAACCCCCAGGGTGCCAGGGCGCACATTTGAGCAGGCGGACGACCGTCAGCACGGAGCCGACCACGAACCCCCGGGTTCGCAGCGCCTCGACGGCGTATTCGCTGCAGGTGGGGGTGAAACGGCAGGTCGGCATGCGTGTCGGAGACACGTACGTGCGATAGAGCTCGATGCAGAAGATCAACATCCGGGCCGGTGCGGAGCGCACCGACCGCAGCACGCCGTCCGCGTTCATCCCGTCCGTGTTCATCCCGGCCGCCGCGCCGTCGCGACCAGACCCAGTCGGGCGAGGCCGGAGCGAACCTGCCGGTCGAGTTCCTGCGAGGAGGCCGAGGCGGCACCCGGAAGCGCCCGGACGACGACGTCTGCGCCGGCGGGAACCTCGTCGACGAGAGTCGCACAGATATGACGAAGCCGGCGTGCGACTCGATGTCGAATCACCGCCGGCCCGACAGCCTTGCTCACGACGAATCCGAACCGCGGACCGCCGAAACTCACCACCAGCTCGGCCTGCTCCCGCTCGATCGCGTGAACGACCAGATCTCGCCGCCCCTGTCGGCGGCCACGACGAACGGTCTCGGAGAAGTCCGCGCGGCGCCGCAGGCGATACGGCTCAGGTAGCACCCCGAGCTCCCGGAATCGGGGATCAGGCGGTGAGCGAAGTGCGGCCCTTGCGGCGACGCGCCGACACGATCGCACGACCCGCACGGGTCCGCATCCGGAGACGGAAGCCGTGAACGCGCGCGCGGCGTCGGTTGTTCGGCTGGAACGTCCGCTTGCCCTTGGCCACGGTCAACACTCCTCGAAGTTCTATGACGCCGGTCGGCGTCCTCGGTCCAACGTGTACGGAAATCGCATGACACGTGCCGTACGCGAAAAATACTGCGTGGCAGCACGGATCCGTCACTGCTGTATGAGTGACTGTTCGAGGCTACTCGGCGGCAAGCACGAAATCAAACCGCGCCGGCTCGGCACACGCAAGACGACACGCCGCACACCCATTTTCCCGTGCGTCACGTTCGCAACACGAAGTCGTGTGACTCCGTTCACATTCCGGTACGCTCCCGTTCATGGTTTCGCCGGGGTTGTTCCTCGTCGCCCACCACCGCGGTGAGCGGGGCCACTCGCTTCCGCCGCGCGGGCACCGGCGCTGCGCCCGGCCGCCGGTCTGCGCGCGGGCCGGCACGCGCAGTCGCTAGCCCGGGCCGCGCGCGCCGGGCTTCTCGAGACATGTCACACTGGGCACTTCGTGTCCGAGCCGGACCTCGCGTCTCGTCCTCGGTGTGCCCCGCTCTCTACAACTCCCAATCCACATCCCACAGGCCGCCACCCTGTGGTTGTCCACATCTGTGGATAATCGTGTGGAATTCGGATCGAGAGAACTGGGGAGGACGCGACGTGAACGACGAGCCGAACGCGCTGGCCGACGTGTGGCCGGACGTCGTCGCGGAGCTGACCGCCGACGGCGAGGGCCTCAGCAAGGGCCAGAAGGCGTGGCTCGCCCTGGTCAGGCCGATCACCCTGGCGCAGGGTTTCGCCCTCCTGTCGGTTCCGTCCTCGTTCGCGCAGGAGGCCATCGAGCGGGATCTGCGCGAGCCGATCCTCCGCGCGCTCCACCGCACCCTCGGCCATCGCGTCGAGGGACTCGGCGTGCGCATCGAACCCTCGGCGGCCGTCGACGATCCCGCCGAGGACCCCTACGCCGTGCCCCGGGACACGCTGCCCCTCGAGGGCCTGCCGCCGGACCCCCGCGCGCCCGAGCCCCACGCGTTCGATACGCGGCCGATTCCCACCGGACCGCGCGAGACCGACCCCCGCGACATGGTGCATCCGTTCCGGCGGCGCCGCCCCTCCTCCCTCGACCACGGCATGCTCGAGGTCGACACGGGCGAACTCGAGGAGGTCGACGACGACCGGGAGGCCATGACCGCGGTCCGGGAGTCGTGGCCGTCCTACTTCACCCAGCCGCCGCCGCCCGCCGCCGCGGCACCGACCGGCAGCAGCAGCCTCAACGCGAAGTACACGTTCGACACGTTCGTCATCGGAGCGTCGAACCGGTTCGCCCACGCGGCCGCGGTGGCGATCGCCGAGGCGCCCGCCCGCGCGTACAACCCGCTGTTCATCTGGGGTGCCTCCGGCCTGGGCAAGACGCACCTGCTGCATGCCGCCGGGCACTATGCGCAGCGCCTGTTCCCGGGCATGCGGGTCAAGTACGTCTCCACCGAGGAGTTCACGAACGACTTCATCAACAGCCTCCGCGACGACCGCAAGGTGGCGTTCAAGCGCAGGTACCGCGAGACGGACATCCTCCTCGTCGACGACATCCAGTTCATCGAGGGCAAGGAAGGTATCCAGGAGGAGTTCTTCCACACCTTCAACACCCTGCACAATGCGAACAAGCAGATCGTGGTGTCGTCCGACCGTCCCCCGAAGCAGCTCGCGACGCTCGAGGAGCGCCTGCGGACCCGGTTCGAGTGGGGCCTGATCACCGACGTCCAGCCGCCCGAACTCGAGACCCGCATCGCGATCCTCAGCAAGAAGGCGCGGATGGACCGGCTGGACGTGCCGCACGACGTCCTCGAGTTGATCGCCAGCAGGATCGAACGCAACATCCGCGAACTCGAGGGTGCGCTGATCCGGGTGACGGCCTTCGCGTCCCTCAACCGGCAACCGCTGGACCTGACGCTGGCGGAGGTGGTGCTGCGGGACCTCATCCCCGACTCGACGGCTCTCGAGATCAACTCGGCCACCATCATGGCGGTGACCGCCGAGTACTTCGGCACCTCGATCGACGACCTGTGCGGGCCCGGCAAGGCGCGGCCGCTGGCCCAGGCGCGACAGATCGCGATGTATCTGTGCCGCGAGCTCACCGACCTCTCGCTGCCCAAGATCGGGCAGACCTTCGGCCGGGACCACACGACGGTCATGTACGCGGACAAGAAGATTCGCAAGGAGATGACCGAGCGGCGGAAGGTCTACGACCAGGTGCAGGAGCTGACTGCGCGCATCAAGCAGCGCTCCAAGCGCTGAGCCGTACCGCCCTGTGGCAGGGGCCCGGACGATCGCGTCCGGGCCCTTCGTCGTATCCAGGGACGGGCCGGCGGTAGGCGGTGAGTGTGATTCTCGAGACGGATGGGCAGTGACTCACACCTGTGGACAACCGTGTGTACAACGTGGGATCTTTGTGGACGGACGGTGTACCGATGTTGAACACTCTCGAGATGTCCACATCCGTCCTCGAGAATTCCTCGAGTTCATCCTCGAGAGTGCGGGGCTCGAGAAGCCCGCCCCACCAGCGTAGACGGTCGTTCGTCCACAGATTCCACAACCCCTATTACTACTTCTGTGTTTTCTCTCGAAGATTCCTCTTTCAAAACAGGCTTGTGGAGGACTCGAGTGCACAGGGTCTCGAGAGCCGCGTCCCCCTCGAGCCTCCGGCTTTCCAAGTGCTCCATGAGCGCATACCGTGGAGCGACGTCCCCGCTGCCGACCTCGGTGTCGGGGTCCTGTGCCAGACTTCGTTGAATCGATCGACAGCCATCAGAGCGAAAGGATCCGCCGGGCGATGGAGCTTGGAAGCATGAAGTTTCGTGTCGCTCGCGAGGACTTCGCCGACTCCGTCGCGTGGGTTGCGCGCAGTCTTCCGTCGCGGCCGCCGGTGCCGGTGCTCGGCGGCGTCCTCCTCGGCGCCGACGAGCAGGGACTGACCGTCTCCGGGTTCGACTACGAGGTCTCCGCGCAGGTCCATGTCTCCGCAGAGGTCATCACCCCCGGGCAGGTGCTCGTGTCGGGCCGCCTGCTCGCCGACATCACCCGCGCGCTGCCCAACAAGCCCGTCGACGTGGTGCTCGACGGAACGCGGGTGCTCATCAACTGCGGTAGCGCGAAGTTCTCCCTGCCGACCATGCCGGTCGAGGACTACCCGCAGCTGCCCGAGTTGCCGCAGCAGACCGGTTCGCTGCCCGTGGAGGTGTTCGCCGAGGCGATCAGCCAGGTCGCGGTCGCGGCCGGCAAGGACGACACCCTGCCGATGCTGACCGGTATCCGTGTGGAGATCGACGGCACCCACATGGTGCTTGCGGCCACCGACCGGTTCCGCCTCGCGGTCCGCAAGATCGAGTGGATGCCCACCGCCGACACCGCGACCGCCGCGGTCCTCGTGCCGGCCAAGACTCTCTCCGAGTCGGCGAAAACCGTTGGCGGATCTTCTAATTCGCCCGTCCAGCTCGCACTGGGTGCCGGTTCGTCGGTCGGCGCCGAGGGCCTGCTCGGCATCGTTGCGGACGGCCGGCGCACCACCACACGCCTCCTCGACGCCGAATTCCCCAAGTTCCGCCAGTTGCTGCCGACCGAGCACACCGCGATGGCGACCGTCGACATCGCGCCGCTCGTGGACGCGATCAAGCGCGTCGCGCTCGTCGCCGAGCGCGGGGCGCAGGTGCGACTCGAGTTCACCGATGGCGGTCTGCTGTTGTCGGCCGGTGGCGACGACGCCGGGCGCGCGGAGGAGTCCCTCGCCGCGGAGTTCCAGGGCGAGCCGCTGATCATCGCGTTCAACCCCGGGTACCTGCTCGACGGTCTCGGCTCGCTGCACAGCGAGAAGGTGTCGTTCGGCTTCACGACGCCGAGCCGTCCCGCGGTGCTGCGACCGGCGCTCGAGGAAGCGCCCGAGCCCGACGCCTCCGGTACGTTCGCCGCCCCGGACAGCGACTACACCTATCTGCTGATGCCGGTGCGCCTGCCGGGCTGACCCGGGGGCAGGAAACGGTCGGAGCCCGTGTACGTTCGCACCTTCTCGTTGCGCGACTTCCGTTCCTGGGAAGCCGTTTCGCTGAATCTGGCGCCGGGGCCGACGGTGTTCCTCGGTCGCAACGGGCACGGCAAGACCAACCTGCTCGAGGCGCTCGGCTACCTGTCGACGCTGACCTCGCACCGGGTGTCCGGCGATGCCCCGCTGTTCCGGAGCGGGACGTCGCGCGCCCAGGTGGGTGCGGTCGTCGTCAACGGCGGCCGGGAACTGGGTATCGACGTCGAACTCAACGAGGGCCGGCCCAACCGGGGCCGGATCAACCAGTCCCCGACCCGGCGGCCGCGCGAGATCCTCGGCATCCTGCGGACGGTGTTGTTCGCGCCGGAGGACCTGTCGCTGGTGCGGGGCGACCCGGGCGACCGGCGCCGGTTCCTCGACGAGCTGCTCGCCACCCGCATCCCGCGGATGAGCGGGGTCCGCGCCGACTACGACAAGGTGCTGCGACAGCGCTCGGCCCTGCTGAAGACGGCCGGGGGTGCGCTGCGCCGCGGCAGCCGGTCCGGCGACGGGGCGAGCGCCCTGGCGACGCTCGACGTGTGGGACGGCCATCTCGCGGCACACGGGTCCGAGCTGCTCGCGGCCCGCGTCGCGCTGCTGCACGAGCTCGCCCCGCACGTCGCCGAGGCGTACCGATCGATCGCCCCCGAGTCACGACCGGCGCTGCTCCGTTACCGCAGCACGGTGGGCGAGGCGCTGCCGCCGGAGTTCGCCGACCCGGCCCGCGCGCCGCGATCCGACGACCGTGAGGTGCTCGAGGCCGCGTTCCTGACCCGGCTGGCGCAGGCGCGGACGAAGGAGATCGAGCGGGGCGTGTGCCTGGTGGGCCCCCACCGCGACGAACTCGACCTGATCCTGGGTGATCAGCCGGCCAAGGGATTCGCCAGCCACGGGGAGTCCTGGTCGTTCGCGCTGGCGCTGCGCCTGGGCGCCTTCTCGCTCCTGCGGGCCGACGGCACCGACCCGGTCCTCATGCTGGACGATGTGTTCGCCGAGCTGGATCGGCGTCGTCGCACCGCGCTCGCCGCCGTCGCGGCCTCGGCCGAGCAGGTACTCATCACCGCCGCGGTCCCCGAGGACGTGCCGGCGGAGCTGTCCGCGGTCCGGTTCGGGGTGCGGGCCGAGGACACCGACCGGGGACGGCTCTCGGTGCTGACCCGGCTCGACGGCGGCGATCCCTCGCAGCCGGATCTGGACGGAACCGTGGACGGAGCACTGCGATGAGCACCGAGAATCCGGGCGAACAACCCCCCGAGCCGCCGCTGCGCGGGATCGACCTGGCCCGTCGCGCGCTGGAGGAGGCCCGTGCGGCCGCGAAGGCGAGCGGGAAGTCGGTGGGGCAGGGGCGCGCGTCACGCGGGGCGCTGCGACCACGGCGCCGCCGTCGCGGCTGGTCGGGCCCGGGCCCCGACGAGCGGGACCCGCAGCCGCTCGGCGCGCTGGCGAACTCGCTGGCCAAGCAGCGGGGATGGTCGGGGCGCGTGTCGGAGGGCACGGTGCTGGGCAGTTGGGCGCGCGTGGTCGGCGACGATATCGCCTCGCACGCGTCGCCGACGACGCTGCGCGACGGGGTGCTGCACGTGTCGGCGGAGTCGACCGCGTGGGCGACCCAGCTGCGCATGATGCAGGCGCAGATCCTCGCGAAGATCGCCGCCGCGGTCGGGCACGGGGTGGTCAAGGAGCTGCGGATCACCGGGCCGACGGCGCCGAGCTGGCGTAAGGGGGAGCGGCACGTCCGCGGGCGCGGACCGCGGGACACATACGGCTGATCCGACCCTGGATTTATATGTAACCCGATGTTACGTTGAAATCGGCCGGTTGTGCGCTGCCGCACACGTCCGCATCGGGAGGTACGTCCATGTCCACACCACTCATCGAACCGGACCGCGTCCTGCTCCAGGCCCGCAACGTCGAGTTCGACTGGAGCACGCTGCCCCTGCACTGGGTGCCGGGCGATCCGTTCAGCACCCACGTGCTCAACGTCCTGCATCTGTTGCTGCCGGCGGGGGAGGAGTGGTTCGTCGAGACGTTCAAGGAGGCGCTGCCGCTCATCGAGGACGAACAACTGCGCGAAGACGTCGTGGGATTCATCGGCCAGGAATCGGTGCACTCCCACGCTCACCAGGGGGTACTCGAGCAACTCGAGTCGAAGGGTCTCGATCCCACCCCGTTCGCGGACCAGATGCGGTGGCTGTTCGGCCGGTTGCTCGGCCGGCGACCGCTGACCGGACTGCGCGCGGAGAACTACCTCGTCGAGCGGCTCGCCATCATCGCCGCCGTCGAGCACGTCACCGCGTTCCTCGGGGACTGGGTCCTCAATGCGAAGGGCCTCGACGCGGCGGGCACCGATCCGACCATGCTCGACCTGCTGCGCTGGCACGGCGCCGAGGAGGTCGAGCATCGCAGCGTCGCCTACGACGTGATGCGCTACTTCGACCCCGGGGAGGCCCGGCGGATCCGCACCCAGCTCCTCGTCACCCCGGTCCTCGTGTGGTTGTGGATCCGCGGTGCCCGATTCCTCATGGCCCACGACCCGGACCTGGCGCGTGCATCGAAACATGTGCGTGCACCCCATCTTTCGGACTGGCTGGCGGCGAGTCGCCGCGGCACGCTACCCGGCCCGGTGGACCTCGGCAGGCGCATGTCGCGGTACTTCCACCGCTCGTACCACCCGAGCCACGAGGGCTCGACCGGTCAGGCGGTCCGCTATCTGGCGTCCTCCCCCGCGGCCCGGGCGGCAGCCCGATGACCGGGGTGCTGCCGCGGCACCGTCGCCCGTCGGACCTGCACGGGCGGAACCGGACCGACCGTGCGATGGGCCTGCTCGGATCCGTCGTGGAGAGCTACCTGCGTCTCGTCACGGCTCTCGGCTACGACGGCGCCGCCGGTGCCGGGGACCCCGATCTGCAGCTGAATCTGGTTGTCACCGAAAAGGACCCGGTGACGGCCGACGGCGACGTGGTGCGGTTGACGCTGCGTGCCCCCGGCGGCGCCGAGCTGCCGGCGTGGCACCCGGGTGCCCACCTCGACTTCCATCTGCCCTCCGGGCGGCGACGGCAGTACTCGCTGTGCGGCGATCACGAGGACCGCACCCGCTACACCGTCGCGGTTCGCCGGATCCCCGGCGGCGGGGGCGGGTCGCTCGAGATGCATGCCCTCGAACCGGGCGACCCGGTGGCCGTGCGCGGTCCGCGCAACGGGTTCCCGTTCGTCGCCGAGGGTGCGGCCCTGTTCGTCGCCGGCGGGATCGGCATCACTCCCGTCCTGGCGATGACCCGCGCCGCGGACCGTGCTGGAATGGACTGGCGGCTCGTCTACACCGGACGCACCCGGGCCGCGATGCCGTTCCTCGACGAGATCGGAACATGGGATCCGTCAAGGGTTTTCGTACGTCCGGACGACGAGTACGGCACGCCGACGGGCGCCGACCTGCTCGCCGGCGCCCCCGCCGGCGGGGCCGTCTACTGTTGTGGGCCCACCCCGATGCTGGACGCGGTGCGTGCCGGCATCGATGCCACGGGGGCGTCGGCCCTGCACTTCGAGCGGTTCGGTGCCCCACCCGTCGTCGACGGCCGGGCCTTCGAGGTCCAACTGGCGAGCACCGGAGAGGTGCTCGCCGTCCCAGCCGACGAATCGGCGCTCGAAGTGATCCGCCGGCGCCGGCCCGGCATCGGCTACTCGTGCCGGCAGGGGTTCTGCGGAACCTGCCGGGTGCGGGTCCTGTCCGGCACCCCCGACCACCGCGAGAACCGGCTCACCCCCGAGGAACGTCGCGAGGAGATGCTCGTCTGTGTCTCGCGCGCCGACGGTGGCCGGCTCGTACTCGACCTCTGAGGGAGAACATGACCACTCGTACCGTCACGAACGGAGCCGTCCGCCTCCACGTCGTCGAGGAGGGCAACCCGCAGGGGCCGACCCTCGTGCTGGTCCACGGCTGGCCCGACACGCATGCCCTGTGGGACCGCGTGGTGCCCGCGCTGGCCGGCGACTTCCGGATCGTCCGGTTCGACAACCGCGGTGCCGGCGCGTCGACCGTGCCGCGCGACGTCGCGGCCTACCGGCTCGAACTGCTCGCCGCGGACCTGTTCGCGGTGATCGACGCGGTGAGCCCGGACGCGCCGGTGCACCTGCTCGGGCACGACTGGGGGTCGGTGCTGGGCTGGGAGGCCGTGTGCGAACCCGGGGCGGCGGAGCGGATCGCGTCGTACACCTCGGTGTCCGGGCCGAACCTCGACCACCTCGCGCTGTGGATGCGTCGCCGGCTGGGGGAGCGGCGCCCGCTCGGCCCGCTCGAGCAGGCCGTGGCGTCGTCCTACACGGTGCTGTTCCAGACCCCCGGCCTGCCCGTGCCCGCGCTGCGGTGGTGGTTCTCCCGGCACTGGCCGGGATTCGTCGGGTTCTTCGACCGCTCCGACCCGGCCCTGATCGGACCCGTCGCGCCCACGCTCGCCGACGACATGGTGCACGGCCTGAAGCTGTACCGGGCGAACCTGCGCCGGCGGCTCCGCGCGCCGCGCGAGCGGCGCACCGACGTCCCCGTTCAGCTGATCCAGGGCCTGCGGGACCGGGCGGTGCGGCCGGTCGGGTACGAGGACACCGAGAAGTGGGTCACCGATCTGCGCCGGGAACCGCTCGACGCCGGGCACTGGTCGCCGCGCTCGCATGCCGGGGAGCTCGCGGCCGCGACCGCGCGCTTCGTGCGCGACGTCGAGGCGCGGCACACTGTCCGAACCTCGTCGCCCTAGCGATTCACCCTCCCGTACTCGCGACGCCGCGCCTGCGGGCCGGTGAGCGGCGTCGGCGGCCCGTCCTGTGTCGGGCGGGGCAAGTACGCTTCCGGGCAGTAGGATGAATTCCGAATGCGTGCGCGTGTGCGCGAGACCCAGGCGGAAGAAGGAGAGCTACCAACCCGTGGCTGCCCAGAAGTCGAACAAGAGCAACAGTGAGTACGGTGCTTCCTCCATCACCGTCCTCGAGGGTCTCGAGGCGGTGCGCAAGCGCCCCGGCATGTACATCGGTTCCACCGGTGAGCGCGGCCTGCACCACCTGATCTGGGAGGTCGTCGACAACTCGGTCGACGAGGCGATGGCCGGCCATGCCACCAAGGTCGAGGTGACCCTCCTCGAGGACGGCGGCGTGCAGGTCGTCGACGACGGCCGCGGCATCCCCGTCGGGATGCACGCCTCCGGCATCCCGACCGTCGAGGTCGTGCTGACCCAGCTGCACGCGGGCGGCAAGTTCGATTCCGATGCCTACGCCGTCTCCGGCGGTCTGCACGGCGTCGGCATCTCGGTGGTCAACGCGCTGTCCACCCGGCTCGAGGTGGAGATCGACAACGACGGCTACCACTGGGAGCAGACGTACCTGTCGTCGAAGCCCGGCGAACTGATCAGGGGCGAGCCCACGCGGGCCACCGGCACCACCGTCCGGTTCTGGTCGGACCCGGACATCTTCGAGACCACGACCTACAACTTCGAGACGGTCGCGCGGCGCCTGCAGGAGATGGCCTTCCTCAACAAGGGCCTGACGATCACGCTGACCGACGAGCGGGTCGCCCCCGAGGAGGTCACCGACGAGGTCGTCAGCGAACTCGCCGAGGCACCGAAGAAGGCCGAGGAGCAGGAACAGGCCGAGGCCGAACAGCATCACAAGGTCAAGACCCGCGTCTACCACTACCCGGGCGGCCTCGAGGACTACGTGCGGCACATCAACCGCACCAAGCAGCCGATCCACAACTCGGTCGTCGGCTTCACCGCGAAGGGCACCGGCCACGAGCTCGAGGTCGCGATGCAGTGGAACTCGGGCTACTCCGAGTCGGTCCACACCTTCGCCAACACGATCAACACCCACGAGGGCGGCACCCACGAGGAGGGCTTCCGCGCGGCCCTGACCTCGGTGGTCAACAAGTACGCGAAGGACAAGAAGCTCCTCAAGGACAAGGACCCGAACCTCACCGGCGACGACATCCGCGAGGGACTGGCCGCGATCATCTCGGTCAAGGTCGGCGAACCGCAGTTCGAGGGCCAGACCAAGACCAAGCTCGGCAACACAGAGGTCAAGTCGTTCGTGCAGAGGGCCTGCAACGAGCACCTGTCGCACTGGCTCGAGGCGAACCCGGCCGACGCGAAGACCATCGTGACGAAGGCGGTCTCGTCCGCGCAGGCCCGCGTCGCCGCCCGCAAGGCGCGCGAGCTGGTCCGGCGCAAGTCCGCCACCGATCTCGGCGGGCTGCCCGGCAAGCTGGCGGACTGCCGGTCGAACGACCCGAGCAAGTCCGAGATCTACATCGTCGAGGGCGACTCCGCCGGTGGCTCCGCGAAGTCGGGACGCGACTCGATGTACCAGGCGATCCTGCCGCTGCGCGGCAAGATCATCAACGTCGAGAAGGCGCGCATCGATCGCGTGCTGAAGAACAACGAGGTCCAGGCGATCATCACCGCCTTCGGCACCGGTATCCACGACGAGTTCGACATCGCGAAGCTGCGCTACCACAAGATCGTGCTGATGGCCGACGCCGACGTCGACGGCCAGCACATCGCCACGCTGCTGCTGACGCTGCTGTTCCGCTTCATGCGTCCGCTGGTCGAGCACGGCCACGTGTACCTGGCGCAGCCGCCGTTGTACAAGCTCAAGTGGCAGCGTTCCGAGCCCGAGTTCGCGTACTCCGACCGGGAGCGTGACGGCCTGCTCGAGCGCGGTCTCGCCGCCGGCAAGAAGATCAACAAGGACGACGGCATCCAGCGTTACAAGGGTCTCGGCGAGATGAACGCCAAGGAACTGTGGGAGACCACCATGGATCCCAGCGTGCGCGTGCTGCGTCAGGTGACGCTCGACGACGCGGCCGCAGCCGACGAGCTGTTCAGCATCCTGATGGGCGAGGACGTCGAGGCACGTCGCAGTTTCATCACCCGTAACGCCAAGGACGTTCGCTTCCTGGACGTCTGACCGGGTTCCGCGGCGCCGGAGAGGGCGGCGGAAGGGGTGTGTGACGAGGTTCACACCACCGCTTTCGCCGCCCTTCGGCGCGTCGGGTGCGCGTTCCCGGGCCGCGAATGTTACTGGTCGGTAGAGTTTTCGGCTCGGTGACCGGCTCGGGGCGCGACTCCCGCCGGTTCCGGGAGTGGTCGTGCTCCTTTCGTTATCCGCACTCGGACGGATATGGTGCGTGCACTCAGGAACGTCTCTTCCGACCACTCCACCCGCAGCCGCACCTCCTCGACACCGAGCGGTGTGGCGCGGGTGTGGGTCGGCGGCGGAAACCGGGTGGAAAGTGAGCTGTGAAGATGAGTGACGAATCGCCACCTCGGCAGCGGTGGTGGAACATCGAAGGGTGGGGCCTTCGCTGGAAGGTGACCGCCGTTCTCGCCGTTCCCGTGACCGTGGCAATGGTGCTGGGCGGCCTGCGCGTGCAGCAGGAGCTCTCCAACGCCGTCCACTTCTCGTCCGCTGCCGACCAGGTGGCCGTCGTGCCCGACCTCGTCGACTTCGGTACCGCCTTCGGTACCGCCTCCGCGACGCTGGCCGCCGGCACCGGCATCACGAACGAGATCGAGAACCTCGACGCGACACTGGAACGCGTCCGGGCGGTGTCCCAGAATCCGGAGCTGGATCCGGTCATCGCCGCGGACCTCACCCGCACCGTGGCCGCCGCCGAGGCGCTGCGAGACCGTATCGCGGCCGGCAACATCCCGCTCCCCGAGCTCAACGAGCAGACCAATGCCATCCGCAAGGACCTGATCCGCATCGTCGAGGCGATCGTCGAGCCGATCGAGGATCCGTCCGTGCTCGCCGAGGGCACCCGGCTCGTCGACGCCTGGGCGTCGCAGCGCTACCTGTTCGATCAGGTGATGGGCATCGTGGCGATCCTGCGGGACCCGGACCAGCCGGGCACCACCCTGGTGTCCGCGTCCGGCTCCGAGCTCGCCATGCTCGAGACGCTCGCCCGGTCGTATCCGGCGTCCGACGCCCAGATCCAGGAGCTGCGCAACGGCGTCGCCGAGCGCACCGCGATGATCGACGCCGCCGGCGACGGGCCGCTGCCCATCCTGAACCTGCGCTCGTCGCTGCTGCAGAGCGTCGAGGTCTACGGCACCCTCATCGACGAGGCGTCCGACGCGATCAGCGAGACCGTTCTCGCCCGCGCCTCCGACACCCGCTCCGCCGCCCTCCGCGACACCGCGATCGTGCTCGGTGCCCTGCTCGCCGCGCTCGTCCTGGCGCTTCTCGTGTCGCGGTCGCTCGTCGGCCCGATCCGCCGCCTGCGCTACGGCGCTCTCAAGGTCGCCCGGCAGGAACTCCCCGACGCCATCGACCGCATCAAGGTGGGTGACAACGTCGAGGACATCGAGTTCACGCGGGTCCCGGTGCACACGACCGAGGAGGTCGGCCAGCTCGCCCGCGCCGTCGACGACATGCACGGGCAGGCCCTGCGCCTCGCCGGCGAGCAGGCCCACCTCCGCCTGCAGATCAACGACATGTTCGAGACCCTCGCCCGGCGCAGCAAGTCGCTCGTCGAGCAGCAGCTCGGCCTCATCGAACGACTCGAGTACGAGGAGAAGGATCCGGCCCGGCTCGAGAGCCTGTTCCGACTCGACCACCTCGCGGCGCGCATGCGCCGTAACGGCGACAACCTGCTGATCCTCTCGGGCACCCGGATGCGGCGCGGCCACTCCGCGCCCGTACAGCTCGGTGACATCCTGCGTGCCGCGATGTCCGAGGTGGAGGACTACCAGCGCGTCCAGATCGGCTCGACGCCGGAAGGCGCACTCAGCGGCACGGTCGCCACGGACATCGTCCACCTGCTCGCCGAGCTCGTCGACAACTCGCTGCGGGCGTCCCCGCCGGACAGCACCGTGACGTTCAGCTTCGCCCGGGCCGTCGACGGTGGCCTGCTCGTCGAGATCGCCGACCGCGGTATCGGGATCCCGGCCGAGGAACTCGACGCGATCAACGAGCGGCTTGCTCTCGGTGGCGAGGTCGGTCCCGACACCGCCCGCCACATGGGTCTGTTCGTGGTCTCGCGCCTCGCGGCGCGGCACGGCCTCACCGTGCGGCTGCGCCCGACGTTCGACACCGCACGCAACCCGGGCATCACCGCCAGCGTCCACATTCCCGACGTGCTCCTCGTCTCGCCGCTCGCCCTGTCGCAGACCGGGCCGCAGCCGCGCATGGGCGAGGACGGCCGTCCGGCCGAGGCCCTGGCTCCGCGGCCGCCGCGCGACGTCGCGGCCCCGGCCCTGCCGGAACGCACCCCCGCGCCGGAATCGCCGCTGCCGCAGCGCCAGCCGGCACCCGTTCCTCCGGAGCCATCCGCGGGTCTGCCGCAGCGCCAGCCGGGGACCACTCCCGGTCTGCCGCAGCGCCGCCCCGGCTCGACTCCCGGTCTGCCGCAGCGTCAGCCGGGTGTCACCCCGGGTCCTGTGCCGCGCCAGCCCACGCCGCTGTCGGAACTGCCCCGACGGCAACCCGGTCCGACGCCGGTCCTGCCGCCGCGCCGCTCGGAGACGGTCTCGTCTGCTCCTGCTCCCGCCGCGGCCGCTCCGGCCTCGCCCGAGTCGGCTCCGTCGTCCGCGGGCAGCGGTCTGCCGCAGCGCCGGCCGGGTGCCACGCCGGGTCTGTCGCCGCAGCCGGCTCCGGCCACCGCGGGCAATGGTCTGCCGCAGCGCCGGCCGGGTGCCACGCCGGGTCTGTCGCCGCAGCCGTCCGCTGCTGTGCCGGGCAGCGGTGCGTCGGGGAACGGTGCGTCGGGGAACGGTGCGTCGGGCAGCGGTGCGTCGGGCAACGGTCTGCCGCAGCGCCGCCCTGGGAGCACTCCCGGGCTGCCGACGCCGCCGGCCGCCGCCGATTCCTCCCTGCCGCAGCAGCATTTCGAGCAGTCCGCAGACCCGGCCGCCGCGTCCGCCGGCCACGGCAGCGCAGCAGCCGACGGGCAGCCGGGCCGCGCCGCACGGCATCGGTACCGGACGAACCCGGCCAAGACGGCCGCGTTCTTCCAGCCGCGCCCCGACGTCAACTCGCTGCGTCCGGGTGCCGGCACGCCGATCTTCGCCGACATGATGTCGAGCTGGCTCGTCGATCCGACGAGCCTGCCGGAGGACCGTCGGCCGGAGTGGAACTCGCGGGCGGACGTCGGTTGGAGGGCCGCCCAGGAGGCGGCGCAAGCCCCGGTGGAGCAACTCACCACCGCGGGTCTTCCGCGACGTGCACCCGGTCATAGGCTGGTGCCCGGTGCGGTCGCCTCCCCGGCGACCGGATCTGTGCCGGCTGTTCGGCGGCGCGACCCGGAGGCCATCCGGGCCAACCTGAGCCGTCACCAGCAAGGGGTTCGCAACGGGCGGGCCTCCGCGCACGCGTCCACCCAGACCGACGAACAGGGAGTTCGATGAACATTGACCATGGATCCGACGTAACTCGTCCTCTGGACTGGTTGGTGTCGAACTTCGCGCGCGAGGTTCCCGGCGTCTCCCACGCCGTGCTCGTGTCCGCGGACGGCCTCCTGATGGCGGCCAGCGCACACCTGCCTGTCGACCGTGCCGAGCAGCTCGCTGCCGTCACGTCCGGCCTGGCCAGCCTGTCCAACGGCGTGTCCCAGCTCTTCGAGGGCGGCGGAGTGCTCCAGTCCGTCGTGGAGATGCAGCACGGTTACCTGCTGCTGATGAGCGTGGGTGACGGCTCGCACCTTGCGACCCTGACCGCCTCGGAATGCGACATCGGACAGGTCGGTTACGAGATGGCACTCCTGGTCGATCGTGTGGGGGCGTCGGTCGAGGCCACTCCGCGCATCGGTCTGGGGTCCTGACGTCGAGGTGGCCATGGAAGAACGCAAGCCGGAGTCGCCGCCGGCCCAGCCCAGTCTGGTCCGGCCGTACTCACTGACTTCGGGACGGACCAGCCCCGCGGTCGAGCTGGCGTTGGAGGCACTGATCCAGGTCCTCCCGGGCACGGACGACCGTGCCCGGGACCTGGACAACATCAATGCCACGATCGTGGCTTTGTGCAGAGAGTCCCCGTCGGTCGCCGAGATCGCGGCGCGGGTGGGTGTGCCGATCGGGGTGGCGCGCGTACTCGTGGCGGATCTCGTCGAAGCCGGGCACGTACGGATCCTGGCCACCCTGAAAGACGATTCGAGCGACGCGGAGCGTCGTGAGCTGATTGAAAGGGTCCTCAGTGGACTTCGCGAACTCTAACTCCCCGAAGCGGGTGACCTCGACGAAGATCGTGATCGCCGGGGGCTTCGGTGTCGGCAAGACCACGTTGGTGGGGGCGGTCTCGGAGATCGTTCCGCTGCGCACCGAAGCGCTGGTCACCAACGCCAGCGACGGCGTCGACAACCTGAGCGCGACGCCGCAGAAGGCCACCACGACCGTCGCGATGGACTTCGGCCGGATCAGCCTCGCCGAGGATCTCGTGCTGTACCTGTTCGGTACGCCGGGGCAGCACCGGTTCTGGTTCATGTGGGACGACCTGATCCGAGGTGCGATCGGTGCCATCGTGCTCATCGACACCCGGCGTCTGGACGAGAGTTTCGCGGCGGTCGACTTCTTCGAGGCCCGGAACCTGCCGTTCATCGTCGCGATCAACGAATTCGACGACGCCCCGCGGTACCCGACCGAGGACATCCGTCAGGCCCTCGCGGTCTCGGCGGACGTGCCGATCGTCTCGATCGACGCTCGGCAGCGCGAGTCCGCCAAGTCGGCGCTCGTGACGGTCACCGAGTACGCGCTGCGCAAGCTGCATCAGCCGGTAGCGCCCTGATGGACACGCACGTGCACCTGTTCGGCATGGGCACGTGGGTGATCGTCCTGGCGTACGCGACGTCGGCGATCGGGTTGCTCGTGGGACTGGCCAGTGCCCGCAAGTCGTTGTCCGCCGGTTCGGAACGGGCGCGGCTGTACTGGCTGATGCGAGCCGCGCTCTCGACCGGGGGCGTCGGGGTGTGGCTGGCGCACTTCCTGCCGATGGCGGGTTTCACGGTGGACGGCAGCATCATCCGATACGACCTGCTCGGCATCGTCTTCTCGATGGCGGTGGCGCTGGTGTCCGCCTTCGTCGCCATGGTGGTCGTGCAGCCGAAGCGGGTGTCGCGCCGGGCCCGGCCGTCGCGCGGTGCCGTGGCGGCACGGCTGCTGGGCGGGTCGCTGGTCCTCGGCGCCGGGATCGCCGGCGTGCACTACTCGATCATGTGGGCGATGGAACTGCAGGGCACCGTCGCATACGACCTGACCTACGTGGCGGCGTCCGTGGTGGCGGCCTGCCTCACCGCGGTGGTGGTCCTGTGGCTGGTCACGGTCGCCGACAGCAGGTGGATGCGGATCGGCGGCAGCATCTTCGCCGGCGCGGCGGTGATCGGCGTGCACTTCCTCGCGATGGCGGCGGTGCAGGTGACGGTGGATCCGGCGACCGCGGCCCCGTCGGGGGTCGAGGTGTTCGCCGTCCTCTTCCCGGTGTTCGTGCTCGGCATGCTGATCCTGACGGTCCCGATCATGGCGTTGCTCATGGCTCCCGACCGGGTGGCGGCCGCACTGGAGGCCGAGGCCGAGGCGTGGGCGCAGCAGCACAGCCCGGCCGATCCCCGGCGTCCGGCCACCTGAGCGCACGGGGGCGGGACCTGCCCCCGTTCGAATTACATCGATGCGATACGCTCCGATCGCTGTCGAGGGGGCGAAGTCGCAGCCCGTATCGATTCGGTGTGGCGCGCCACCGCACGAGTGCGGACCGACTTCCGCGTGCCACGCTCAGAAGGTCACGATGTCGCACGAAATGCACCACTTCTCCATGGGGATGTGGGTGTTCTTCCTCGCCTATGCCACCTCCGTCGTCGGATCGTTCGTCGGGCTCTCCTGCGCCCGCCAGGCGCTGATCGCCCCGACCGGCCGCGGCCACCGCCGCTGGATGGCCATGGCCGCCCTGTCCGTCGGCGGTGTGGCCGTCTGGCTCATGCACTTCATCGGGATGATGGGCTTCGACGTCCCGGGTACCGCGGTCCGTTACGCGCTGGGACCGACCGTCTTCTCCGTCGCGCTGTCGGTGGCCGCCACCTGGTTCGGGCTCTGGCTCGTGAGCTCCCGCACCGCGTGGGTGAACCGCGTCCCGTCTCTCGTCCGTCTGTTCGTCGGCGGTGTCGGGATGGGCCTGGCGGTCAGCCTCATGCACTACAGCGGCATGTGGGCCATCCGGATCCAGGGCTCGCTCGAGCATGACACGGCGTTCGTCGTGGCCTCGGTGGCCATCGGTGTCGTCGCGGCCACGGTCGCCCTGTGGCTCGCGCAGGCCGCGGACCGGTGGACGCTCCGGGTACCGGCCGCCCTGCTCATGGGCTGCGCGGTCGTCGCGCTGCACTACACCGGCATGGCCGGTGTGCGCGTCCAGGTCGACCCGACCGTCCCGCTGCCGGCGGGCCAGACCGTCACCGCCCTGCTGTTCCCCTCCTTCGTGCTCGGCATCGTCGTTCTCACCGTGCCCATCGCGGCGCTGCTGCTCGCGCCCAGCCGGAGGGATCTGGCACTGGAACAGGAGTTCGCCCGCTGGACCACCGACGACGGCACCGACTCGTCGCGGACCGTTCCGGCGCGATCGTGACGTGAATTCCGGGCGACGTGCAGGGTCGGTCGAGCGGAATCGCCGCATCGGTCGGTGTGCGAGCTGACCTGCACCTATAGACTCGTGTGGTTGCGAGACGCGCGCCGGGCGGAAGCCCGCGGCGTTCGAGCCGAGTAGAAGAAGGAGCTCATGACCGACACCACGTTGCCGCCGGAGGGGCCGGGGCACGACCGCATCGAGCCCGTCGACATCCAGCAGGAGATGCAGAGCAGCTACATCGATTACGCGATGAGCGTGATCGTGGGCCGCGCCCTGCCCGATGTGCGGGACGGTCTCAAGCCGGTGCACCGCCGCGTCCTGTACGCAATGTACGACAACGGGTTCCGCCCGGACCGCGGCTACGTGAAGTCGGCACGTGCCGTCGCCGAGACGATGGGCAACTACCATCCGCACGGCGACGCCTCGATCTACGACACGCTCGTGCGACTCGCGCAGCCGTGGTCGATGCGCTACCCGCTCGTGGACGGCCAGGGCAACTTCGGTTCCCGCGGCAACGACGGTGCGGCCGCGATGCGGTACACCGAGTGCCGGCTCACGCCGCTCGCGATGGAGATGCTGCGGGAGATCGACCACGAGACGGTCGATTTCCAGCCGAACTACGACGGCCGCACGCTCGAGCCGGTGGTTCTCCCCAGCCGTATCCCCAACCTGTTGATCAACGGTTCCGGCGGCATCGCGGTGGGCATGGCCACCAACATCCCGCCGCACAACCTCCGTGAGGTGGCCGAGGCGATCTACTGGGCGCTCGAGAACTACGAGGCCGACGAGGAAGCCACCCTGGCGGCCGTCATGGAGCGCATCAAGGGGCCGGACTTCCCGACGGCGGGCCTGATCGTCGGCGGCCAGGGCATCAAGGACGCGTACACCACGGGCCGCGGCTCGGTGCGGATGCGCGGTGTCGTGGAGATCGAGGAGGACGCCCGGGGGAAGACCTCCATCGTCATCACCGAACTGCCGTATCAGGTCAACCCGGACAACCTGATCACCTCGATCGCCGAGCAGGTCCGGGACGGCAAGATCGCCGGCATCTCCGACATCCACGACGAGTCGTCGGACCGTGTGGGCATGCGCATCGTCGTCACCGTCCGCCGTGATGCCGTGGCGAAGGTCGTCCTCAACAACCTCTACAAGCACACGCAGCTGCAGACCGGCTTCGGCTGCAACATGCTCTCGATCGTCGACGGCGTGCCGCGCACCCTGCGGCTCGACCAGATGATCCGGTTGTACGTCAACCATCAGGTCGAGGTCATCGTCCGCCGGACGCGGTACCTGCTGCGCAAGGCGGAGGAGCGGGCCCACATCCTGCGCGGACTCGTCAAGGCGCTCGACGCGCTCGACGAGGTCATCGCGCTGATCCGCGCCTCGGCGACGGTGGAGGACGCGCGCACCGGCCTGATCGGGCTGCTCGACGTCGACGAGATCCAGGCCGACGCGATCCTGGCGATGCAGCTGCGCCGCCTCGCCGCTCTGGAACGACAGAAGATCGTCGACGAACTCGCCGAGATCGAGCGCGAGATCGACGACCTCAAGGACATCCTCGCCAAGCCCGAGCGCCAGCGCGCGATCGTGCGGGACGAGCTGAAGGAGATCGTCGACAAGTACGGCGACGACCGCCGCACCCGCATCGTCGCGGCCGACGGCGACGTCTCCGACGAGGACCTCATCGCCCGCGAGGACGTGGTCGTCACCATCACCGAGACCGGCTACGCCAAGCGCACCAAGACCGACCTGTACCGGTCCCAGAAGCGTGGCGGCAAGGGCGTCAAGGGTGCCGACCTCAAGCAGGACGACATCGTCAAGCACTTCTTCGTGACGTCCACGCACGACTGGCTGCTGTTCTTCACCACCAAGGGCCGGGTGTACCGGGCGAAGGCCTACGAGCTGCCGGAGGCCAACCGCACCGCGCGCGGCCAGCACGTGGCCAACCTGCTGGCCTTCCAGCCGGACGAGCGGATCCAGGGCGTCATCCGGCTCAAGTCCTACGAGGACGCCCCGTATCTGGTGCTCGCGACCCGCAACGGCCTGGTCAAGAAGTCGCGCCTGTCGGACTTCGACTCCAACCGGTCCGGCGGCATCGTCGCGATCAACCTGCGCGGCGACGACGAACTGGTCGGCGCGGTGCTGTGCTCGTCGGACGACGACCTGCTGCTGGTGTCCGCGAAGGGACAGTCGATCCGTTTCGCGGCGAGCGACGAGGCGTTGCGGCCGATGGGCCGGGCGACCTCAGGTGTGCAGGGCATGCGGTTCAACGAGGACGACGCCCTGCTCTCCCTCAACGTGGTCCGCGAGGGCACGTACCTGCTGGTCGCGACGTCCGGCGGGTACGCCAAGCGCACCCCGATCGAGGACTACATGGCGCAGGGCCGCGGCGGCAAGGGCGTGCTGACCATCCAGTACGACCGCAAGCGTGGCACTCTGGTCGGAGCGCTCATCGTGGACGACGACGACGAGCTGTACGCGATCACCTCGGGCGGTGGCGTCATCCGGACCCCCGCGAAGCAGGTGCGCAAGGCCGGCCGACAGACGAAGGGTGTGCGGTTGATGAACCTGGGGGAGGGGGACACGTTGCTGGCGATCGCACGCAACGCCGACGAGCCCGAGGAGAGCGCCGTACTCGAAGCGAAGGAGTCGTAAGTGAGCACTCCCCAGGGACCGAACGGGGCCGAGCAGGGGCCGCCCGCTCAGCCGCCGAAGGGACAGAACGGACGAGAGGTGCCCGGGAAGCAGGCTCCCGAGGTGAAGCCGGAGGGCGCTGCGGCGCCGTCGGACGCGCCGGGTGCCGCCCGGAACCCCGCCGCGGGAGCGAACCCGGGCGCGCCGGCCGACGGCGCGGCGAAGCAGGGTCCCGCCACGCCGGAGAGCGGGACGTCGCCGGCGGGGCGTCCCGGGCAGCAACGGCCGGGTGGCCCCCCCACGCCGCCGTGGCAGCGCGGGAGTCAGCAGGAGGCGCCGCAGAACGTGCCGCAGACGAATCTGGCCCGCCCGGGTCAGATGTCGTCCTCGACCGGGCGTCCCGCGGTGCCCACCTCGGGCGACGCTGTGGGTGACAAGACCGCCACGCGGCCCGGGAGTGACAAGACCGCCACGCGGCCCGGCGCGGCCCCGACCGGATCGCCGCAGCCCGCAGGACAGCAGCCGGGCCCGGCGAAGCCGGCGGCGGCTCGCCCCGGCGTGAATCCGGCCGGCGGCCGGTCCGGTGCCGCGACGCCGCCGACCCGCCCGGTGGTCACCGGCACGGCGGCCGCCTCGATGAACGCGCCCACGACGGGGATGCCGGGTGCGGACCGGTCGGCGGCCAAGACGAAGGCGGCCGTCATCGACGGTCCGACGCGGCACATCGAACGCAAGGACCTGGCGAAGGACCTGCCGGACCTGTCGACGGTGAAGCATCCGCTGCCGTCCGCGCCGGCCGAGGAATCCGCGGCTGCGCAACCGGCTGCCGTGGTGGCGGCCGCGGCCCGGGTCCCGGGTGAGCCGCTGCGGGCGACCGTGCAGCTGCGCCGCATCGATCCGTGGTCGATGCTGAAGATCTCCTCGGTGATCTCCGTCTCGTTGTTCTTCGTGTGGATGGTCGCCGTGGGTCTGCTGTACGGCGTGCTCGCGGGCATGGGCGTGTGGGAACGGCTCAACAGCGCCTTCACCGACATGGTGTCCGACACCGGTGGGGGTGGCCTCATCACCGCCGGCCAGGTCTTCGGGTACGCGACGGTGATCGGGCTGGTCAACACGATCCTGCTGACCGCTCTGGCCACCCTGGGGGCGTTCATCTACAACCTGTGCACCGACCTCGTCGGGGGCGTGCAAGTCACCCTCGCAGACCCGGACTGAGCTGGGAAAACGTGACCCCGCCGAGCCGATTTTGGACTTCGCGGCTCGGTGGGGTAGTGTTCCAACTCGGTTCGAGGGCCTATAGCTCAGGCGGTTAGAGCGCTTCGCTGATAACGAAGAGGTCGGAGGTTCAAGTCCTCCTAGGCCCACTCCCCGTGCCGAAAGGGCAGCGAGCATGAAGGTTCTTCTCACTGTGGGAACCGTGGTGCTGGTGGCCGTCGGACTCGCTCGGATGTTGCGGAGCGAGGACGAATGGCACGAGGTCACCGGCCGCTGAGGCGGCAGACGGGGCCTTAGCTCAGTTGGTAGAGCGCTGCCTTTGCAAGGCAGATGTCAGGAGTTCGAATCTCCTAGGCTCCACAACGCACACTCGAATATCGACGACAGGCCCGGACATCACGGATGTCCGGGCCTGTCGTCGTGCCCGGTCACTTCTCCTCGGCGAGCTCGTCGAGGACCGCCGAGAGCCGGCGCATCGCGGCCAGTGCGCCGGCCAGGTCTTCCTCGCCCACGGCGTCGGCCAGGCGACGGGCGAAGGCGGCATGCGCCGGATCGATCCCGGACACCGCCTCGCGTCCCGCCGGGGTCGGCGCGACGAGCTTGGCGCGCCGGTGGGCCGGGTTGGGCAGGTACTCGGCGAGGCCTCGCTCGACCAGCAGGTCGGCGATCCGCTGCACGCTCTGGCGGGTGATCCCCATCGCGCGGGCGATGCCGGCGACCGGCAGGGGTTCGCGCAGCACGGCACCGAGGACCTGCCACCACGCCGCGGTGAGCCCGGCCGGGCGCGCGAGGGATTCGGCGACCTCGAGGAACTGTCCGTTGAGCCGGAACGACGTCAGGGCGAGGCCGCTGAGCAGTTCTTGTTCCGGGCGCTCGCTCATCCGGCCATGAGTTCGTAGAAGCCGGCGGGGTCGCGTCGGCCGTAGAGCTTGAACCAGGATTCGAGGACGTGCGGCTCGAACACCTCGAGGCGTTCGAGGATCGCGCGGGCGAACTCGACCGGGGCGGTGGCACTCGCGGTGATCAGATTCCGGTCGGTGACGGCCGGTTCGTCGCGGTAGAGATCCCCGCCCGCGTAGCCCACACTCGCCAGGAACTCGGCGGCGTTGCTCGTGTGCGCGCGATCGTCGAGTAGGCCGGCGAGGGCGAGCCCGCCCGTGGCCCCGCAGATCGCGGCCACCGGGACCCCGGCCTCGAGGAAGTCGCGCGCCCGTTCGGCGAAGGGGGTGAACTGCTCGGTGTTCCAGATGTCGTTGCCCGCCAGGACGAGCATCGCGCTGTTCTCCGGCCGCACCTCGTCCAGGGTGGTGTCGGGGAGGATGCGGATTCCGCCCATGGTGGTGACGGGTTCGCGCGTGGCGCCGACGGTGGCGACGGCGTAGCGGCCGGGATGCTTGTGCCAGAGGGGCTTGTTGATGTGGGCGATCGCATGACCGACCTCCCAGTCGGCGAAGGTGTCGTACACGGCGACATGCACTGTCTCAGTCATGACAATATGCTGTCGATTTGACAGCCTGTTGTCAATAGGGGGCACCCGGAAGATCTCAGCCCGTTTCACGTGAAACGTCGATGAGCTCGAGCAGATCGCGGACCGCCCGGCGGACCTCCTCCAGGTTCCGGCCGGATTCGATGAGTTCGGTGCCCTTGTGGACCACGGCGCCGACCAGTTCGGCGGCCAGTTCCGGATGCGTGGTCCCGTGCTCACGCAGGGCCTCGACGAGGGGGAGCACGAGCTCGCGGTGCAGCGTCTGCATGCGTTCGTCGGTGAAGGCCTGCGGCGTGACCGTGGCGAGCGCTCCGACGAGCGCGTGCTCGCCCTCGGCGACGAGCCGGAGGTTGGCGTCGACGTACGCGAGTACCCGGCCGGCCGGATCGCCGGCCTCGTCCATGGCGGCGATCACCTTCGCGTTCCAGCGCGGGAACATGTCCTCGACGACCGCGCGCAGCAGATCCTCCCGCGACCGGAAGTAGTGGTAGACGCTGGAGCGGGCGAGCCCGGCCCGGGCCGCGACCTCGCCCAGGCTCGGCGGGCGCTCCGGCGACTCGGTCAACAGTGCGTGAGCCGCATCGAGGAGTGCCCGTAGTTGGGTTGCGCGATGCTCGGCGACGGTAGCCGCAGAGATCTTCGGCACGGGCCCTCCTCGTGCGGTCAGCCGCGGGCGTGCAGCCTGCCGTCCACCATCTCCAGGATGCGGTCGCAATGCTCCAGCACGTCGTGGTCGTGGGTGACCATGATGCCAGCCACCCCCGCATCGTGGGTTTCCCGGGCAAGCAACTCGACCACCTCGTGGCTGCGGGTGCGGTCGAGGGCGGCGGTCGGTTCGTCGACGAGCAGCAGCGCCGGCCGCGAGACGAGGGCCCGGGCGATGCCGACCCGCTGGCGTTCGCCGCCGGAGAGCTGTCCGGGTCGCCGGTCGGCGCGATGGCTCATCCCGACCGCCCCGAGCAGCTCGTCCGGATCACGTCCGGGGCGACCGGTGATCTTCGGGACCAGCCGGAGCTGGTCGCGGGCGGTCAGGGCGGGAACGAGGTTCCCGGACTGGAAGACGAAGCCCACCCGCTCTCGCCGCAGCCGGGTCAGCGCCCGATTCGGCAGGGCGGAGACGTCGATCCCCGCCAGCGTGACGACACCCGTGGTGGGGCGGGTGAGACCGCCGGCGACGGCCAGCAGACTCGACTTGCCGGCGCCCGAGGGCCCGACGATCGCGACGAGCTCACCGGCGGCGACGTGCAGGTTCACGTCGTCCAGTGCCACGACGGTGTTGTCGCCGTCGCCGAAGCGGAGGGTGACGCCGGACAGGGCCAGGCCGGTGGTGGGGATGGTCGAGGTGGTCATCGGTTCTCTCCGAGTGCGGTGAGGGGATCGACGCGGGTGACGCGGACGACGGCAACGGCCGCGCCCAGCAGTCCCAGCAGGACCAGGGTCGCGGCGCCGGACGCGACGGGGCCGGTCTCGAGCGCGAACGGCATGCCGCTGCCCTCGAGGCCCGACCCGAGGCCGAGGCCGAGGAGGACTCCGACGGTCACCGACGCGAGGAGCACGACCGTCGCCTGTGCCAGGCCGTCGCGCAGGAGGAAACCCGTGGAGGCGCCCATGGCCCGCAGCACGGCCAGTTCCCGGGAGCGCTGGACGGTCCAGATGCTGAAGAAGGCGCCGACGACGAGGGCGGAGATCGCGTACAGGAAGCCCTTGATGAGGGACATCGTCATCATCTCGGCGGAGTAGCCGGGGGAGGCGTCGAAGGATTCCTCGAGGGTCTTGGCGGCGGTGCCGGCGGCGGCATCGCCCGCGGCGAGGTCGGGCAGCCGGTCGTCGACACCCCGGACGGCGACGACGCTCGCCTCGGTGTAGACGCGCGGATCGGGTAGCTCGCCGGCCCGCGTGCCGGCGTGGATCTCCTGCCAGGTTCGCAGCGGCAGGTAGGCGACGTCGACGTGGCCGAAGGTGCGCTTGTCGGCGGTGAAGCCGGCGACCGTGAGTTCGGTGCCGAGGCGCTCGAGGACGATGGTGTCGCCGACGGCGATGCCCGCCTCGCGCACGGTGTCGCTGACCAGGATGTCGGTGTCGCCGGTGAGGGGACGCCCCTCGGCGGGCGCCGGTTCGAGGAACGAGCCGGGTTCGATGCCGAAGAGGGTGAGGTCGACGGGTGTGCCGGACGCGGTCCGGGCGTTGACGATGGCGTTGCCGAGCAGCGCGGCGTCGGCGACGTCCGGCCGGGCGCGCCACGCGGCGGCCTGGTCCTCGGTGACGACGGATCGCGAGAACGCCGAGTCGGTGCGGGTGCCCTCGGCGAAGGCGAAGGCCTGGACCGGGGTGCGCTGGAGGGCCGAGACGCCGTCTGCCACGAGGCCGGAGGACAGGCCGGACAGGATGACCATCAGCACCGCCACCAGGGCTACGACGGTTCCCATGAGGAGGAAGCGGGTGCGCGCGAACCATAGTTCGCGCAGCGCGAGGAACATGTGGGCTCCTGACGAAGATTTTATCGACGAACGGTCGACATCGTATCGACAATGTGTCGACAAGTTCTGTGAGGCCGGTTACTACTTCCGGTAGTAGAGGGCGCGTATCCTGGCTGCATGTCTGCCGAGAAGGACTTCGCCGCACGCGTGCGCGGCGCCTTCGTCGGCGGCATGTCGGGGGCGGTGAGCATTGCCGCCCATGCGCTCGCCGGCGGGGCCGCGCCGGGACAGGCATCCGCGGTGCTGCTGCTCGCCGCCGCGGCCGCGGCGGGTCTGCTCGCCGCGGGCACGCGCCTGCCGATCGTCGGCGTGCTGGCCGCCGGGCAGGTGGTGGGCCACGGCGTCCTCTCCCTCGACACGGGACACGTCCACGTCCCCGGCGCGGGCATGCTGGCCGCCCACACGGCCGCGATCGTCGTCGCGGCGCTGCTCGTCCGCGGCGCCGAACACGGCTGCCGCGTCGGGCTCACCGCGGTGCGGCGCGCGAGTGTGCCGCCGTTCGCGCCGGCGCCCGTCGCCGTTCCCGGCTGGACGCCCGTCGCACACCATCCCCGGGTGCGGCGCGGCCTGCTCGTCGCCGCAGGTCTCGGCACCCGAGGTCCTCCCCTCACGGTCTGATCCCAGCTCACCTCACGGTCACCGCTACGCGGGACCGCGCGCACGCGTGCGCACCCGGACCGATTTCGGAGAACCTCATGAAGAAGACCCTGTTCCTCGCTGCCGCCGCGGCCGCGACCCTGTTCGCCGCCGGATGCTCGTCCGACGAGCCGGCCGCCGCCTCCGCGGACTCGCTCACCGTCTCCTCGGCGTGGGCGAAGGCCGCCGAATCCGGCATGACCGGTGCTTTCGCCGAGCTCGAGAACACCGGCGACTCCGACATCCACATCGTCTCCGCCGCCAGCCCCAGCTCGGCCCGCACCGAGATCCACGAGATGGCGGCCGGCGACGGCGGCGCCATGGTGATGCGCGAAAAGGAGGACGGCCTGGTCATTCCTGCGCACAGCACCCACTCCCTCGCGCCCGGCAACGACCACCTGATGCTGATGGACCTCGTCGAGCCCGTCCTGCCCGGCACCGAGGTGACCTTCGAGCTGACCTTCGAGGACGGCTCGACCACCGAGTTCACCGCGCAGGTCCGCGACTTCTCCGGCGCACGGGAGAACTACCAGCCGAGCGCCGGCATGGGGGCGAACCACGGTGGCTGAGCTGAGCCGGCGGCGCCTCCTCGGGGGCGGCGCCGCCGTCCTCGGCGTCGCGGGCATCGGCGCGGCCGGGATCGGGACGGGCCTCGGCTATGCCGCCACGCGGGAGCCCGAGCCCACCGGCGGGCGCACCGTCGCCTTCCACGGCGTGCACCAGGCGGGCATCGACACCGAACCGCAGGCCTTCGCCGCATTCGTCGCCCTGGATCTGCGCCCGGGCCTCGACCGGCGGGCGCTCGTCGGGATCATGAAGGTGTGGGCCGAGGACGGCCGCCGGCTCACCGAGGGCAGCCCTGCCCTCGGCGACACCGAGCCCGAACTCGCCCACGATCCCGCGCGGCTGACCGTGACCGTCGGATTCGGTCCCGCCGTGTTCGACGTGGCCGGCCTGGCGGCGCAGCGGCCCGAGTGGCTGCGGCCGCTGCCCGCGTTCTCGATCGATCGCCTCGAGGAGCGCTGGTCGGGCGGTGATCTGCTGGTGCAGGTCTGCGCCGACGACCCGGTCACCGTCTCGCACGCGACCCGCACGCTCGCCAAGAGCGTGCGGTCGCTGGCCACCGTGCGCTGGGTCCAGCGCGGGTTCCGCAACGCGGCGGGCACCAAGCCCGCCGGCACCACGATGCGCAACCTCATGGGCCAGGTCGACGGCACGGTCAACCCGGCCGCGGGAAGCACGGACTTCGACCGGCAGGTGTGGAATCCCGGAACCCCGGCCTGGCTGGCCGGGGGCACGTCCGTGGTGGTGCGGCGTATCCGCATGGAACTCGACACGTGGGACGAGTTGGACCGGCCGGCCCGTGAACTCGCCGTGGGCCGGGACCTGGCCTCGGGGGCGCCGTTGACAGGCAACCGGGAGCACGACGATCCGGACTTCGCCGCCACCGACGTGCACGGCATTCCGGTGATCCCCCCGGAATCGCACGTCGCGCGGGCGCGGCCCCGGAACGCGAACGAGCGGTTCCTGCGGCGCGGCTACAACTACGACGACCCGGACGGCGCCGGGCTGCTGTTCGCGTCGTACCAGGCCGACGTGGACGCCCAGTTCGTTCCGGTGCAGCAGCGGCTCGCCGAGCACGACGCGCTGAACCCGTGGATCACGCCGATCGGGTCGGCGGTGTTCGCCGTCCCACCCGGATTCGGCCCCGGCGGATATCCGGGGGACACCCTGCTCGAGGGCTGACGGGCAGCGCTCCCGGCCGGGATCTGCTCGACGATCCCGGCCGGGGGTCCGTCGTACCTACAGTTTGTATGGTTCCCGTCACGCCCCGCCGAAATGGCGCTACCGTCGAGATGGACACGCGTCCATCCGGGCGAGGGAAGGCGGGCACACTCATGACCACAGCACTGCCGGAACGTCAGGGCTTCGGAACGCTGCGCGCGGGAGGTCTGCACTGGGACGCCTTCCCGCTGCGGCTGTTCGCGAAGGGAAACGCGAAGTTCTGGGATCCGCTCGAGTTGGACTTCAGCCGGGACGCGGCCGACTGGAACGAGCTCAACAGCGAACAGCACCGCAGCGCCACCTATCTCGTCGCGCAGTTCGTGGCCGGCGAGGAGGCCGTCACACAGGACATCCAGCCGTTCCTACGGGCGATGGCCGCCGAGGGCCGGCTCGGCGACGAGATGTACCTGACCCAGTTCTGCTTCGAGGAGGCCAAGCACACCCAGGTCTTCCGCCTGTGGATGGACGCGGTGGGCCTGACCGCGGACCTGCACTCCTACGTCGCGGACAATCCGTACTACCGGCAGCTGTTCTACGAGGAACTGCCCCATTCGTTGCGCGTCCTCGAGACCGATCCGAGCCCTGCCAATCAGGTCCGCGCCAGCGTCACCTACAACCACGTCATCGAGGGCAGTCTCGCCCTCACCGGGTACTACGCCTGGCAGAAGGTGTGCACGAAACGCGGAATCCTGCCCGGCATGCAGGAACTCGTGCGCCGGATCGGCGACGACGAACGCCGGCACATGGCGTGGGGCACGTTCACCTGCCGCCGCCACGTCGCAGCCGACGACTCGAACTGGGATGTCGTACAGCAGCGCATGGGGGAGTTGCTGCCGCTGGCGCTCGGCATGATCCAGTGGGTCAACGACCAGTTCGAGGAGCAGCCCTTCGGCCTCGACCCCGACGAGTTCGTCGCCTACGCGGCCGACCGGGCCCAGCGGCGGCTCGGGGCCATCGAATCCGCGCGCGGCCGGCCGGTCGAGGAGATCGACCTCGACTACAGCCCCGAGGTGCTCGAGGACAAGTTCGGCGCGGAGGACGCCGCGGAGCTGAACTCGCTCACGGAGGGCTGAACTCCGCGGTAGTAGCAACCCGAACGGTCAGAGCAGCGCGACGGCCGCGACGGCCAGCAGCAGGATCACTGCCACCACGGCCCCGATCGCGGAGTAGTTCCTGCTCGGCCGCGTGGTGACGGTGGTGACCGTCGCCCCGAAGGCCTCGTCGGCGCTGCTGTCATCGGACCGGGTGTCATCGGACCGGGCGTCGCCGGACCGGGAGTCGGAGGCGGTCGTTGCCGGGACGGGCGCGGGGCTCCCCGGTGCGCCGGCCGCCCTGTCTCGTTCCGCGGCCGCCTCGGCCCTCGCTCGTTCGGCCGCTTCGAGTTCCCGGATACGTGGGATGCCACCGGTGAGGACGTCGGTGACGTCGTACGACGGTGGCAGTCCGATCCGCGCCTTGACCACGCGCGCGGGCGTGAAACCCGCCGCCAGGATGGCGGCACCGAGGGCGGCGGTCTGCTCGGGGCCGGGGCCGACGAGGGTGCGCACGCCGAGTTTCGCGGCGAGGCTGTCCGCGATGGACTGCACATGCGAGCGGTCGCGCGCGACGAACCCGTCGCCCATCACCACCACGGCGTCGAGGTTGTGCGAAAGCCAGCCGAACGCGCCGAGCGCGGTGGCCAGCTGGGCCGCGGGAGACGGGGCGCTCTTGGCGGCGAAGCGGAACGCCTTGCCGGCCGACACACCGGAGCGCACGAGATTGACGGTCGAGCCGCCGTCGTCGACGTGGAAGATGCCGACGAGTTGGCCGGGGGTCTCCGAGATCTCCGACGCGTACCAGGTGGCCGCGGCCTCGGCGTCCGAGACGAGGGCGATGTGCCGCAGATCCGCGTAGTCGAGCGCGGCCCGCAGCGCGGCCACCGTGGACTGGTCCCACCGCGACGGGTAGGTGGCGGTGACAGCGGGCAGACCCCCGTCGGGCCCGCCGTCCGGCGGCAGCGGCTGGCACTCGTGCAACAGGCAGGCGATCGCCGTGGCCATCGAGTCCTCGGCCCGGTAGATACGCCCGTCACTGGCGGTGACGCCGGCGGGATCGCCGACGCGGCCGAGGAAGCCCGACAGGTAGCGGGCCTCGCCGGCGGGATGCGGGGCGCCGCCGAGGACGGTGGTGCCGTCGGAGTCGATGTGCAGGACGGTGTCACGGGCTATGACGACGGGATCGGGGCTGCCGGGGTCGTTGGAGGCGAGCACCGCGGTGGACACCACGCTCCCGATCCGGAGACCGACTCCCACAGCCATGTCACACCTCCCGTAGACAACGATCGGCGTACATCTTGCTACCGACTCGGCCACGTCCGGGGAAGCCGCGCCGTAGGACCGCGCGGGAGATTGCCGTGCCCACTAGGATCCGCGCGTGACGTAAGCACAGCCCGTATGCCCCTGTGGTTACCAGGCCGATCACCCGGTGGTCGTTCGCCCTGCTGCTGCGGGAGCCGGACTGGTTGCGCGAGCCGCTCGGCCCGGATGTGGATCCGGGCATGCGGTGGCTACCGTTCGTCACGTTCTGGCAGGTCACGCTCGACATGGTGTTCTCCGCCGACGTCCCGTCCGGGTTCGGCCACGCCTACGGGCCGTAGGCCGCGCAGTTGTGGGCGGACATCCTCGCCCCGACGGCTGGGACGACGCGGTCACCCACCGGGTGCAGAACGCCCTGTCCGCCCAGCCCGGCGACGAGTGACGCCGCTCCGTCGCCGTGGCACCGTCAGGTTCTCGGCCGGAACGCCCGCCGGGGCGGGAACGCCTGCCGGGCGTGGGTCAGCAGGAACACGCTGATCACGATCACCCACGCAGGGAAGACGAGCGTGAGCCACAGCGCCTCGGTCACCGCGAACAGCAGGACCAGGGCGAGCAGGTACGTGGGTAGGACCAGCCATCGGGGCATGAGTCCGGTGCGCAGCCAGATGGTGGCCAGCGAGATCATGAAGACCGCGGCCATGCGGATCGAATAGACGTTGCTGATCTGCAGGATCAGCGCGTGCGCGAAGGCGGCGGATTCCTGGGCGGGCACCGCCTCCGCCCGGTCCGCCAGGAGCAGCCCGCCGGCGCTGGCCATCGTGACGAGGATCAGCGCCAGGAACAACAGGCCGCTACCGACGAAGACCGTCGAGAAGAACTGGTCCTCGAGGTCTCCCAGCCGGTGCCGGAGCGCACCGATGAACCACAGGAACGCGATGCAGGCGAACTGGGCCAGCGTCAGCGCCACGGTGAGCCGTGAGCGGCCGGCGTCCAGCCACTCGGTGCTGCCGAAGGGATCGGCGGGGATCGCCTGACGGATCAGGACGATGCTCGTCGCGAACAGGACGGCGAACACGATCCCGACGACGGCGGCGGTGTGCGGTGTGGTCAGTCGGTGCAGTTGCGGTTCGCTGCGCTCCCCGGTCATGACCGGATTGTCCCCGACCAGCGGCGATGCCCGGGGGCGAACGACGGACCGCGGTGCGAATCGGGGTTCGCGAGCCCCCGGATCACGTACTTACGCGCCGGTAAGTTAGGTGTTACAGTGCGTACCGCTTGTGTCGTCCGACACACGGAAAGCTACCTGTGAAGGGACCATGGGGATGGGGATGGGGATGGGGATCACCAGACGGTGGATCGGCGCTGCGGCGACGGCCGCGGCCCTGACAGGAGCGATGCTTGCCACGCCGGCGACGGCGAGCGCGGATGCGAACTTCTACGATCCTCCGCTCGACCTGGTCGGAGCCTCCGGCGACGTCCTCCGCAGCGGGCCGTCCGACCTCTCCATTCGCGTCCCGTCGCCGCAGGGCGTGTTCCCCGCGCAGGGCACCCGGCTGCTGTACCGCAGCCTCGACGCCACCGGCGAACCCAGCGCCGTCGGCGGCACCTACCTCGAGCCGTCGCTGCCGTGGAACGGGCCGGGGCCGCGACCGCTCGTCGCCATCGCGCCGGGCACCCAGGGCCAGGGCGACCAGTGTGCACCGTCCAAGCAGCTGAACTCGCTCGTGTCCTACACCCCGCCGCTCGACCTGTTCACCGAGTACGAACTGCTCTCGATCAACACCATGCTGCTGCAGGGCATCGCCGTCGTCGTCACCGACTACGACGGGCTCGGCACACCGGGGCACCACACGTACGTCAACCGGCTCGCCGAGGCGCACGCGGTGCTGGATGCGGTCCGGGCGGCGCAGAGCCTGCCCGCCACGTCCATCACCCCCGACGGTCCTGTCGGCCTGTGGGGGTACTCCCAGGGCGGCGGTGCCGTGGCTGCGGCCGCAGAACTGCAGCCGACCTACGCGCCCGAGCTGAACGTCGTGGGGGCCTATGCCGGCGCGCCGCCCGCGGACCTCGAGGCCACGCTCAGCCAGGTCGACGGAACGGCGCTCACCGGCGTGATCGGCTACACGATCAACGGCCTCGGCGAGGCCTACCCCGAGCTCCGGGATCTCGTCGACGCCGAGGTCAACGACCGTGGACGCGAGATGCTGCATTCGGTGGCGAACCAGTGCGCGCCGGAGACGATCTTCCGTTACGGCTTCCAGCGCACGAGCGACTACACCCGCACGGGTGAACCGCTGAGCGTGGTCGTCGATCGGTTGCCGGAGGCGAAGGAAGCCATCGCCGCGCAGCGGATCGGACGTCTGCAGCCGTCGGTGCCGGTACTCGTGCAGCACGGGACGATGGACGACATCGTGCCCTACGGACAGGGTCGCCAGCTCGCGGCGGACTGGTGCGCCCTCGGCGCCACCGTCCAGTTCTCCCCGAACACCACCCCGCCCGTCCTGCCGGGCCTGGCCGTCAATCACGCGCTTCCTCTGGTCGCGGGGATGCCCGAGGCGGTCGCCTACCTGAACGACCGGTTCGCGAATCGGCCCGCCCCGTCCAACTGCGGCGCCTTCTGACCCACGACGGCGTCGGATCCGCCGCAAGGGGCGGTCAGCCGCGACAGCGATTGCTGTCGCGGCTGACCGGAGCCCGCGCGGCCGGCGGCCCGTTCACACCACCGGATGGTCGGCGCCGAGGAATCTGCGGGCGAGGTTCTGCTCCACCGACGGCCCGGGCGACCATTCGGCGATCCACGGGCCCGTACCCTCGCTGGGATCGATCACGCCCTTCTCCAGCCAGGTGTAGCGCCCGTCGAGGACGTCGGCCGTGAGCTGCCGGTCGGCATCGTCGGTGTGCGTCCACAACGCGGCGAACAGCGAGTCCACGCGGAGCTTCGCCTGGAGGCAGAAGACGTCGGCGAGTTCGTAGGCCGCGTCCGTATCGGGGTGGCCGTCGGTGTGGTACATCTGCGCCCGCACGCAACTCGCCGACATGGCGAACAGCTCCGCGCCGATATCGACGAGCCGCCCCAGGAAATTCTGCCGCTTCTCCAGACCGCCCTGCCACCGGGCCATGCCGTAGAACGTGGACCGAGCGAGCTTGCGTGAACACCGCTCCACGTAGCGCAGATGGTGTGCCAGGGGACCGAATTCGCCGTACGAGGTGGGTAGCTGGCCCCTGCCCGCCACCAACTGGGGCAGCCACTTGGCGTAGAAGCCGCTCGCCTTGGCGGCGGCCCGGGCCTTCGTGTCCAGAGTGGCTTTCGGATCCGCCAGCTCACCCGCCACCCGCAGGTGGGCGTCGACGGCTTCGCGGGCGACGAAGAGCCGCATGATCTCGCTCGAGCCCTCGAAGATCCGGTTGATCCGCAGGTCCCGCAGGAGCTGCTCGGCGGGCACCATCCGCTCACCCCGGGCCGCAAGCGACGCCGCCGTCTCGTAGCCGCGTCCCCCTCGGATCTGCATCAACTCGTCGGCGATCTCGCAGGCCACCTCGCTGGACCACAGCTTGGCCAGGGCCGCCTCGATGCGGATGTCGTTGCGGTCCTCGTCGCACATCTGGCCGGTCAGTTCCACCACGGCCTCGAGGGCGAACGTGGTGGCGGCGATGTATCCGATCTTGCCGGCGATCGCATCGTGCCGGCCCACCGGCCGACCCCACTGGACGCGGGTGCCGGACCATTCCCGGGCGATCTTGAGCGCCCACTTGCCGGCACCGGCGCACATCGACGGGATCGCGAGCCGGCCGGCGTTGAGGGTGGTCAGGGCGATCTTCAGGCCGTCGCCCTCGCGGCCGATGAGGTTCTCCTTCGGCACCCGCACCTTGTACAGCCGGGTGAGGCCGTTCTCGATCCCCTTCAGGCCCAGGAACGAGTTGCGGCGTTCGACGGTGATGCCCGGGGTGTTCGCCTCGACGACGAACGCCGAGATGCCACCGCGGTGGCCCTCGCTGCGCGGCACCCGCGCCATCACCACCAGCAGTTCGGCGACCACTCCGTTGGTGGTCCACAGCTTCAGGCCGTCGAGTTCGTACGCGTCGCCGTTCTCCACCGGCACCGCCGTCGAGGCGAGACGGGCGGGATCGGAACCCACGTCGGGTTCGGTCAGCAGGAAGGCCGAGATCGCCCCTCGCGCACACCGCGGGAGGAAAGCGCGTTTCTGTTCGGGTGTCCCGGCCAGCTTCAGGGGTTCGGGCACTCCGATGGACTGATGCGCCGACAACAGAACGCCCAGGCTCGGGTGGGCGCTGGCCACGAGCATCAGCGCGCGGTTGTAGGCCACCTGCGACAGTCCCAGGCCGCCGTACTCCTGGGAGATCTTCATGCCGAAGCAGCCGAGCTCGGCCAATCCGGCGACGTATTCGTCGGGGATCCGGGCCTCGCGCTCGATGCGGCTGCCGTCCACACCCTCGCAGAAGCGGCGAAGCTCTGCCAGGAACCCTTCGGTACGGGCCTCCTCGTCGGGGGTGGGCCGCGGGAACGGATGGATGAGGTCGAGGGTCAGACGTCCGAGAAACAACTCCTTTGCGAACGACGGCTTGTGCCAGGTGGTCTCGCGGGACTCCTCTGCGAGCGCGCGCGACTGTTCCTCGCTGGCGTGTACCTGTTGTGCCATGTGATGCCTCCCCGATAGGACTGCTACCGGCGAGTATCCACCTGTTCTGTGATGCACATCACGCGATTCGGCGGATCGGTACCCATGAGTAACCGACGGCGCGGGGGTGGGGCGGATCACGGTCCGACGGGGCTGCCGTCGCGACAGAGCCCCCGCCCGTGTCCGTAGGCTGGACATGTCATCGACGACGTACCCGAGCACCTCCACCTTCCCGCTCGCGCGGACCACCGCTGGAGGCCGACATGGAATTCCTCGCGTCCGTACCTGTTGTGCTGCTGTTGACCGTCCTGATCTATGTCGTGGCCGGCCGGATCGTCGACCTGGAAGTGCGCGTCACCGAACGACAACTGCAGAAGGAAGGGCAGGCCGCGATCGACGCGACCTGCCCCGGATCCGATTCCGTCCCGTGACCCCGGGCGGAACTCAGTCCTGCTTCTTCGGGCCCCCCGCGGGACCGGCCGCCGGCTTCGGCTTCGCCGCGGTTCCCTTGCTGCCGGTGGCCTCGCTCTTCGGCTCGGCGGCCGGCTTCGGAGCCGTTTCCTCCTTGGCCGCGTGCTTTCCGGTCGGGGGCGCCTCGGCCATCCCCTTCGTGACGGTGGTGGGCTCGGCCTTCGGCGTCGCGGCTGCCGTCGGGGTCGCCTTCGGCGCCGGCGCGGGCACCGCGGGGGCAGCCGTCCCGCCCTCGGGCCGAGGTGCGGCCTTCCCCGTCGCGGCCGATTCGGGCTTCGGGGCCACGGCCTCGGGCGTCGCGGCCGGCCCGGGCTTCGCCTCGGGTGCGGCAGCCTCCGGCTTCGGTGCGGCAGCCTCCGGCTTCGGTGCGGCAGCCTCCGGCTTCGGTGTGGCAGCCTCCGGTGTCGCGACCGGGCCGGGCTCGGGGGTGACCGGCTCGATCCGCGGCGGCTCCGGCGCGACCGGCGGATGATCCCCGAGACGGCTGCGGTAGAACACAACTCCGCCGGCGGCGACGACGCCGAGCGCGCCGACCGTCACCAGGATCCTGCGGCCCCGCCCGCGGGGTGCTGCCTCGATCGTCGCCGCGGCTCGCGCGCGGCGGCACTCCCGGCTTCCTGCCATGTTCCGGGCGAGGTCGAGACCCTTGCGGGCGACCAGCAGGCCGGTGAAGAGCGGCCCCCGCGCGAGGGCCGTAGCGCCCTGCCCTGCGAGCTTCAGGTAGCCACCGGCGCCCTCGGACTTCTTCGGGGGGCGCACGAGTTCGCTGCCGGCGCCGGACCCGATCTTGGTTCTGGACTCGCTCACACTCGTCATGTACCCACTTTTGCACAGCGGACCCCCGCGGCCGGGGTTCGCGAGACGGACCGCCCCGGTGTCGCAGACCCGGATGGCACGATGGAGGGGTGACTTCACCTCAAAAGACCGCAACCGCGACTCTGCACACCAACCGCGGCGACATCGTGATCTCGCTCTTCGGCAACCACGCTCCGAAGACGGTCGAGAACTTCGTCGGCCTCGCGAACGGCACCAAGGAGTACAAGACCCAGAACGCCAAGGGGGAGACCAGTGGCCCGTTCTACGACGGTGCGGTTTTCCACCGCGTCATCGACGGCTTCATGATCCAGGGCGGCGACCCGACCGGCACCGGTCGTGGCGGCCCGGGCTACCAGTTCGCCGACGAGTTCCACCCCGAGCTGCAGTTCGACCGCAGCTACCTGCTGGCCATGGCCAACGCCGGCCCGGGCACCAACGGTTCGCAGTTCTTCATCACCGTCGGGCCGACCCCCCACCTGAACCGACGCCACACCATCTTCGGTGAGGTCGCCGACGAGGCGTCGAAGAAGGTCGTCGACGCGATCGCCACGACGGCGACGGACCGCGCGGACCGCCCGGTCGAGCCCGTCGTCATCGAGAGCATCACCATCTCCTGAATCTCCGGAAGAGACCGATATGACGAACCCCGGCTGGGGCCACGCGGCCGGCGGGGGCGGCCACCCGCCCCAGCCGCGGTGCGTCCGGCATCCCGATCGCCCGACCCTGCTCTCGTGCAGCCGATGCGGGCGACCGGCCTGCCCCGACTGCCTGCGGCCCGCCGCAGTGGGTCAGCAGTGCGTCGACTGCGTCGCGGCCGCCCAGCGCGATGTCCCGCAGGCCCGCACCGTCGCGGGGGCGCCCATGCGGGCGCAGACGAACACCCCCCTCGTGACCTACATCCTGATCGCGCTGAACACCGCGATCTTCGCGATCACCGCCGCCCAGTCCGGCAGCGTGATGAACAACGAGCGCTCGTCGAGCCTGTTCTTCGAGTGGGCGCTGTGGCCGCCGATGATCGCGGTGCGCGACGAGTACATCCGCGTGCTCGGCAGCGGGTTCCTGCACTTCGGTGTGCTGCACCTCGCGGTCAACATGTTCGCGCTGTACGTGATCGGGCGTGACACCGAACTCGTCCTCGGCCGGCTCCGGTACCTGGCCGTATACCTGGTGTCCATCCTCGGCGGATCCGCCGCGGTGATGCTGCTCCAGACCGACGCCGTGACCGCCGGTGCCTCCGGCGCCGTGTTCGGCCTGCTGGGCGCGCAGGCGGTGATCCTGATGCGGCTGCGGCGCAGCCCCGCGCCGGTGCTGATGATCGTCGTCCTCAACGTCGTCATCAGCATCACCATCCCGGGCATCTCCCTGTGGGGACACCTCGGCGGCCTGGCCGCGGGTGCGGCGGCGACGGCGGCGCTGTTGTTCGCGCCGCGGGCGCTGGGCGCGGGCGACGACCGTGCCCGCTTCGTCCGGACGGGCTGGCTCGCGCTGGCAGCCGTCACGGTGGTCACCGTGCTGGTCCTCGTGCTGGCGGTCCTGCGCCTGCGGGCTCAGCTCGGCGTCTGATCCGGCGCCAGCCCCCGCACCGCGAGCGCGTCGTACACCGTGCGGGGGTCGGTGCCCAGGTCCCAGCGCCCGAAGATCAGCAGCTGCTCGTCGCCGCGGGGATCGCGCACGTCGATCTCCAGCATCGGCACGCGACGGCCGAGCCGCGGATACGCGACGATCCGCACCCGCATCAGGGCCGCGCGGGGCAGCTCGCGTCGTCCCGACAGACGGGTGACGGCCAGCCCGGCGCCGTCCGGAAGCACCTCGAGCCGCGGACGCTGACGGACCGCGAGGGCCGCGACCGCGAACGCCACCACGGCCGCGAGCCCGACGAGCGTGCGACCGGCGGCATCGGCCGTCGTCGCCGCGGCGACGGCGAGCACGATGCCGCCCGCCGTGAGCGCGGCGATCGCGAGCGGGGGTGTGGACCAGCGGAGCGATTCAGTCGCCACGGGGAGCTTTCCCCAGTTCATCCACAGGTTTGTCCACAGGTGGGGATGAACTACATCCCTGTAACCTCACCGCCATCTCATGGTCATGATCAGGCCGACGATCATGAACCCGAAGCCGATGAGGAAGTTGTACGCACCGAGGTCGTTCATCCACGAGATCTGCTCGGCCGCGAGGTAGTACACCACCAGCCAGGCCAGGCCGACGAGCATGAAGCCGAGCATCAGCGCGACGTACCAGGTGCTCGACGGGCCCGCCTTCACCTTCACGGGGGTTCGGCTCACCGGGTTGATCGTGTAGTCGGTCTTCTTCCGGACCTTCGACTTGGGCATGACGTCCTCGTTCGTGCGGTACCGCGCGGGGCGGACAGGTAGGTTGGGCAGCTACCTGATGTGTACTGCCAGTGTGAGTACACGCTAACGCAGAATCCGGAACGGAGGGTCCACGTGTCGGACGGCCGGGCCCGCGCGCTCGGGTGGACTGCCGCCGCGCTGGCCGTGTGCCTGCTCGCCGGGTTGCTGCTCGGCACCACCCGCGGGGTCTCCGACGGCGCGGAACTGCGCGTGAGCGACTCCGCGCGGCTGTCCGATCTCGTGCGGGCGGCGCAGGCCAAGGCCGACGAGCTCGCCGCCACCCGCGACGACCTCGCGGGACGCGTCGCCGAGCTGCAGGCGCAGGCCGCGGCCACCGACGACGACGTCGCCGCGGTGCTCGCCGACACCGCCGCCCTCGAGGACCCCGCCGGGCTGACCGCACGGCGTGGCCCGGGCGTCACCGTCAGCCTCACCGATGCCCCGCGCGGCGCCGACGGCCGGTATCCGGCGGACGCGTCGCCCGACGATCTCGTGGTGCACCAGCAGGACGTGCAGAGCGTGCTCAACGCGATGTGGGCCGGCGGGGCGGAGGCGATCGCCATGCAGGATCAGCGGATCGTCGCGACGTCGGCGCCGCGCTGCATCGGCAACACCCTGCTGCTGCACGGCCGCACCTACTCCCCGCCCTACGTGATCACCGCGCTGGGCGACCCCGCCCGGCTCGAGGCGGCGCTGGCCGCCGAGCCGGGCATCCGCGTGTACAGGCAGTACGCGGCCCGCTACGGGCTGGGCTACACGCAGCAGGCGTCGGATGCCCTGTCGGTACCCGCCTACACGGGCGGAACGACGCTGCGCTGACGGGTCGGTACCCTTTCCGCATGCGCATCCTCGTCGTCGACAACTACGACAGCTTCGTCTTCAATCTCGTGCAGTACCTGGGGCAGCTCGGTACCCGCGCCGAGGTGTGGCGCAACGACGACGAGCGGCTCACCGGCCCCGGCGCCGCGGACCGGATCGCGGCCGAGTTCGACGGGATCCTCCTCAGCCCCGGTCCGGGCACCCCGCAGCGGGCCGGCGCCAGCATGGACCTCGTGCGTGCCTGCGCCGCCGCGAGCACACCGCTGCTCGGCGTCTGCCTGGGCCATCAGGCGATCGGTGCCGCCTTCGGCGCGACGGTCGACCGTGCCCCGGAGCTGCTGCACGGCAAGACCAGCTCGGTGTGGCACGACGGCACCGGTGTGCTGGCCGGCCTGCCGGATCCGTTCACCGCGACGCGCTACCACTCGCTCACGGTGCTGCCGCAGACGATGCCCGACGAGCTCGTGCCGACCGGATACACCGAGAGCGGCATCGTCATGGCCCTGCGGCATCGCGAGCTGCCGATCCACGGCGTCCAGTTCCACCCCGAGTCGGTCCTCACCCAGGGCGGTCACCGGATGCTGGCGAACTGGCTGGCCGTGTGCGGCGAGGCGCCGGACGAGCAGCTGGTGGCCCGGCTGGAGGCGGAGATGGCGAAGGCGCTCGCGGGCGGCGCCGCCTGAGCCGTCCGCTCCGCGGACCGATATCCGAGCGCAGCTCAGCGGATACCCAGCACGCCCACGCCCACGGTGATGGTCTCCGAGTTGGAGATCTCCGACCCCGGGGGCTGCTGCTGGGCGATGACCTTGCCCACGAGCTCCGGGTCGAGGGTGGCCTCACGGTTCTGCACGAGCTGCGCCGGCGAACCCGTCCAGCCGGCCGCCCGCAGCGCCGTCAGCGCCTCGGACACCGTCCTGTTCGTCAACGCCGGCATCTCGATGCGGTTCCCGTTGGACACCTGGATGGTGACCGTGTCGCCCTTCGTGGCGCTGGTTCCGCCCGCCGGGCTGCTCGACACGACCGTCCCGGCCGGCTGGCTGGAGTCGATCTCGTCGACCACGACGGTGAAGCCCGCGGCCTCGATGTTGTCGCGCGCCACCTCGGTGGCCTGACCCACGACGTTGGGCACGCGGATCTGCTCGGGGCCGCTGCCGAGCGTCACGCTCACCGCGCTGTCGCGGTCGGCGTCCGCTCCCGCGGCGGGACTCTGGTCGACGACGGTGTCGCGTTCGGCCGCCGACGACGGCGCCCGCGCCACATTCGGATCGAGCCGCAGCCCGGCCTCGGCCAGGGTCTGCAGCGCCTCCTGCTGGTTCATGCCCGCGAGCCGCGGGATCTGCACCTGTTCGGGCCCGCTCGAGACCTCGAGGGTGACGGTGCTGCCCTCCTCGGCCTGGACCCCGGCGACCGGCCGGGTGTTGACGACGTTGCCGCTGGCGACCACCGCGTCGGGCTTCATCTGCACCGACACCTCGAACCCGGCATCCTGGAGCCTGCTCTCCGCGATCTCCGCGGCGAGGTTGCGTACGTCGGGGACGGGGATCTGCGCGGCGCTCGAGCCGGGGCCCGAGGTCCACAGGAACACGCCGACGATGCCGACGATCACGACCGCGGCCAGGCCCAGCAGCGTGTTGCGCAGTGCCCGGGAACGTTGCGGCGCGGCCGAGGTCCCACCCGCGACGACTCCGGCGGCCCCGCGGTCCGTGCCGTTGCGCGGTGTCCCGGCGCCGTCGACGGCCCCGAGGATGGTGGTGCGGTCCTCGTCGGTCATCACCATCGGCGCGCTGGGCTTCTGGCCGCTGAGCACGCGGATCAGGTCGCTGCGCATCTCGGCGGCGCTCTGGTAGCGGTTCGCGGGGTTCTTCGCCATCGCCTTGAGGATCACCGAGTCCAGCTCCGGCGGGACGGCGGAGTTCACCGACGAGGGCAGCGGCGGATCCTCCCGGACATGCTGGTACGCGACGGCCACCGGGGAGTCGCCCTGGAACGGCGGCTTGCCGGTGAGGATCTCGAACAGCACACAGCCCACCGAGTACACGTCGGAGCGGGCGTCGACCTGCTCGCCGCGGGCCTGCTCCGGCGACAGGTACTGGGCGGTGCCGATGACCGCGGCCGTCTGCGTCATCGGGCTCGCGGCGTCGGAGATGGCCCGGGCGATGCCGAAGTCCATCACCTTGACCGCGCCGGAACGGGTGATCATGACATTCGCGGGCTTGACGTCGCGGTGGACGATCATGTTGCGGTGGCTGAAGTCCAGGGCGGCGCACACGTCGGCCACGACCTCCATGGCCCGCTTCGGGGTCATCGGCCCCTGGGAGCGCACGATGTCGCGCAGCGTATCGCCCTCGACGTACTCCATGACGATGTACGGCAGCGGGCCGGCCTCGGTCTCCGCCTCGCCGGTGTCGTACACGGCGACGATCGCCGGATGGTTCAGCGCGGCCGCGTTCTGGGCTTCGCGGCGGAACCGGAGATAGAACGTGGGGTCGCGGGCGAGGTCGGCGCGCAGCACCTTGATCGCCACGTCGCGGTCGAGCCGCAGATCCCGGGCCAGGTGCACCTCCGACATGCCACCGAAGCCGAGGATCTCACCCAACTCGTAGCGGGAAGAGAGCTTGCGGGGTGTGGTCATGACTGTCCTCGGGTGACTGGCTCGATCGGGGTGAACGGATTGTCTATGGCTCCGGGTTCGAGACCACCGTCGCCGCCATCCGGCAACGAGACCGTGGTGGTGGTCGTCTCGGCCGTCGTCGTGGTGGCGGCTGTGGTCGTCGTGGCCGTCGTCGTGGTCGGCGGCGCGGTGGTCGTCGGCGCCTCCGTCGTCGTCGGCGGCGGCGGGGTGGTCGTCGTCGGCTCGGGGGTCGTGGTGGGCGCCTGCGTCGTGGTGGGAGGAGCCGTGGTGGTCGGTTCCTCCGTCGTGGTGGTGGTCCGCGGCGGCCGCGTGGTGGTCGTCGCGCGGGTGGTGGTCGTCGGGGCCTGCGTGGTCGTCGTGGACCGCGCGGGGCCCGCGTCACCCGAATTGTCGCCGCCCAGCAGCACCAGCGCCAACGCGACGAGCGCCAGGGCCACCGCCGCCCCGGCCGCCCAGGCGAGGGTCTTCGGGCTGGGGGAGCGCTTGTCGCCGGACGGGGTGGGTCCGGTGGGCGGCTGGTCGCCGCCGTTCGCGTACGTCGGGGCGTAGTACGGCCGCGACGGCGGAGGGGGGGTCGGACCGAGCGCGCGGGTCGCGGCGGTGGGCGCGGTGGTGCCCGGCACCCCGGGCGGCAGGATCCGCGTGGCACCGGTGACCGGCGGCACGTTGCCCGGCGGTGGCACCGGCCGCCCGGCGCGCACCGCGGAGACGGCGTCGGCGAACTCGCCGCCGCTGGTGTACCGGTACGCCGGATCCTTCGTCATGGCGATCTCGATGAGTTCACGCACCCCCGCCGGCAGGTCGGTGGGCAGCGGCGCGGGCGTCTCCTGCACGTGCTTCATCGCGACGGTGACGACGCTGTCGCCGAGGAACGGTCGCCGGCCGGCGAGGGCCTCGTACCCGACGACGCCGAGCGAGTACACGTCGCTCGCCGACGTCGCCTCCTGGCCGAGAGCCTGCTCGGGCGCGATGTACTGAGCGGTGCCCATGACCATGCCGGTGCGCGTCACCGGCGACGCGTCGACGGCCTTGGCGATGCCGAAGTCGGTGATCTTCACCTGGCCGGTGGGGGTGATGAGGATGTTGCCGGGTTTGACGTCGCGGTGCACGACCCCGGCGTCGTGGGCAGCCTGCAGCGCCCGCCCGGTCTGCTCGAGCATGTCCAGGGTGTGCGGCAGCGACAGCCGGCCCACCCGGGCGAGGACGGCGTTGAGGGGCTCGCCGTGCACGAGTTCCATCACGAGGTACGCGATGGACTGGCCCTCGGCGTCGGTGGTCTCGCCGTAGTCGAACACGCCGGCGATGCCGGGGTGGTTGAGCTGCGCGGTGGTGCGCGCCTCGAACCGGAAACGGGTCAGGAAGTCCGCGTCGCCGGAGAGCTCGGCCTTGAGGACCTTCACCGCCACCCGGCGGTCGAGACGGGTGTCGAGCCCCTCCCACACCTGTCCCATGCCGCCGGTGGCGATGAGCCGTTGCAGCCGGTATCGGTCGGCGATCATGGCGCCGCTGTGCAAAGCCATAATCAGCCTCTCTGCATTCCCGCCGCGATCACGGCACGTCCGATCGGCGCGGCAACCGAGCCTCCCGTGGCGGCGAGTGCGCGGTCGCCGCCGTCCTCCACGATGACCGCCACGGCAACTGTCGGCTGCTGGGCGGGCGCAAAGGCGATATACCACGTGTGCGGGGGAGTGTTACGGGGGTCGTCGCCGTGCTCGGCGGTACCGGTCTTCGACGCGATCTGGACCCCCGGGATCTTCCCCTCGCCGCCGGAGAAGTTCTCGGATCCGATCATCAGGTCGGTCAGGGTGGCCGCGACCTGCGGCGACATCGCCTGTCCCGCCGACACCGGCGTGGTCTCCGCCAGCACCGACAGGTCCGGCGACTGCAACTGCGACACCAGATGCGGCTGCATCCGGACGCCGCCGTTGGCGACTGTGGCGGCAATCACGGCGTTCTGCAGCGGGGTGAGTGCGACGTCACGCTGACCGATGCTGGACTGGCCGAGCGCGGCGCCGTCGGGGATCGGCCCGATCGTGCTCGCCGCGACGGGGACGGGGATGTCCACGGACTCGCCGACGCCCAGCGCCTCGGCCTGCTCGGCGAGGGCGTCCTTGCCGGTCTTCAGGCCCATCTCGACGAAGGCGGTGTTGCAGGAGCGGGCGAAGGCCTCGCGCAGGGTGGCGGTGGGGCCGCCGCCGCACGTCGCGCCGCCGTAGTTCTCCAGCGTGGTCGCGGTGTCGGGGAGGGTGATGTTCGGCGCGGCGGTGAACTGGTCGTCGGGGGTGGTGCCCGCGGCGAGGGCCGCGGCGGTCACCACGACCTTGAACGTCGAGCCGGGCGGGTAGGTCTGCGAGATGGCGCGGTTGAGCATGGGCTTGTCGGGGTCGGCGTTGAGTTCCTCCCACGCCTGCGAGGTGGCGGCGCCGTCGTGACCCGAGAGCCGGTTGGGGTCGTAGCTCGGGGTGCTCACCATCGCCAGGATGCGGCCGGTGCTCGGCTCGATGGCCACGACCGAGCCGGTGTAGCCCTTGGACGTGAGCTCGTCGTAGGCCACCTGCTGCATGACCGGGTCGACGGTGGTGACCACGTTCCCGCCGCGCGGGTCCCGCCCGGAGACCAGATCGAAGAAGCGCCGGCCGAACAGCCGGTTGTCGGAGCCGTTGAGGACCTCGTCCTCGGTGCGCTCGAGCCCGGTGCTGCCGTATTGCATCGAGTAGAACCCGGTCACGGGTGCATACGCGAGCGGGCTCATCGGCTGCTCGGGCGCGGCCGGGTACGTGCGCAGGTACTTGTAGCGGCTGTCGGTGGGGACCGACACCGCCAGGACCTGTCCGCTCGCGGAGATCTGGCCGCGCTGGCGTGAGTACTCGTCGATGAGCACCCGGGAGTTGCGCGGGTCGGTGCGCAGGTCGTCGGCCTTGATGACCTGCACGTAGGTGGCGTTTGCGAGCAGCGCGACGACCATGAACATCACCGCCATCGCGACCTTGCGGAGCGGTGCGTTCATCCGCGCCCCAGCATTTCCGTCGGCGCGTCCGCGATCGGTGGCGGTGCCTTCTTGCGTGGGGCGGCGGGTTCGCGGGCCGCGTTGGAGATCTTCACCAGCAGTGCCAGCAGGAGGTAGTTCGCCAGCAGCGACGAGCCGCCGTAGGACATGAACGGCGTGGTGAGCCCGGTGAGGGGGATCAGCTTGGTGACGCCGCCGACGACGACGAACAACTGGATCGCGATGGTGAACGACAGGCCGGCGGCCAGCAGCTTGCCGAAGCTGTCGCGGACGGCGATCGCGGTGCGCATTCCCCGCATGATCAGGATCAGGAACAGGAGGAGGATGGCGCTGAGGCCGATGAGCCCGAGTTCCTCACCGATCGCGGCGACGATGAAGTCGGTCTTGGCGAACGGCACCTGCGCGGGACGTCCGCTGCCGAGCCCGGTGCCGGCGACGCCGCCGGTGGCGAGACCGAACAGCGACTGCGAGATCTGGTAGCCGGTGTTGTTGTAGTCGGCCAGCGGGTCGAGCCAGGTCTCCACCCGCACCCGCACGTGCCCGAACATCTGGTAGGCGAAGTAGAAGCCGACGACGAGCAGGGCACCGCCGATGAGCAGCCAGCCCACCCGCTCGGTCGCGATGTACAGCATCACCAGCACCGTGCTGAACAGCAGCAGCGACGTGCCGAGGTCCTTCTCGAACACCATGACGCCGATCGAGAGGATCCACGCGGCCAGGATCGGGCCCAGGTCGCGGGCGCGGGGGAAGTCCATGCCGAGCACGTGTTTGCCGGCGGTGGTGAACAGGTCGCGCTTGGCCACCAGCACGGAGGCGAAGAAGATGATGAGCAGGATCTTGGCGAACTCGCCGGGCTGGATGCTGAACCCGGGCAGCCGGATCCAGATCTTGGCGCCGTTGACCTCGGAGAAGCGGGACGGCAGCAGGGCCGGGACCGCGAGGGCGACGAGGCCGATCAGGCCCAGCGTGTAGCTGAACCGGGCGAGGAGCCGGTAGTCGTGCAGCAGCGCGAGCACCGCGACGAAGCCGGCGATGGCGAGCGCCGTCCACAGCACCTGCTGGTTGGCGTCGGGGGAGGGGATCGGCTGCCCGAGGTAGAGCGCGTTCTCCTCGTCGGCGAGGTCGAGCCGGTGGATCAGGACCAGTCCGAGGCCGTTGAGCAGCGCGACGATCGGCAGCAGCAGCGGGTCGGCGTACGGCGCGAACCGGCGCACCGCCAGGTGCGCGGCGAGGAACAGCACCGCATACGTCAGCCCGTACTTGGCCAGATCCAGGGTCACGGTCTGTTCCTGGCTCGCCTCGACCAGCATCAGCGACACCGTGGTGATCGCGATGGCGGCGACGATGAGCAGCAGCTCCGTGCCGCGCCGGGTGGACACGGCGGGAGCCGGGGCGAAACCTCCGGGAGGACTGGGGAAGGAAGCTCCGGGTGCGTGGGACACCGACATCAGGCGCCCACCCGGCAGTTCTGGCCCGGCACCTGCGGAACCGTCGGCGTCGGCTCGGGTGTCGGGGTCGGTGCGGGGGCCGGTGCCGCGGCGGGTGCGGGCTCCGACGCGGGAGCTGCCGGCGGGGTCGTCGGGGCCGGTGCGGGCGCCGGTTCGGGCGCCGGAGCCGGAGCCGGTGCGGGCGCCGGCTGTTCCTCGACGCACACCGGGAGCAGGTCGTTCTCGGCGAGACGGTTCATCTGGGTGCGCGCGTCGTCGAGGGATCCGGAGGGCAGGCCCGCCCGCACCTGCTCGCGGGCGGTCGGCTGCAGGTCGTCGACCAGCATGACGCGGCAGTCGGCCTCCTGCGGGGAGGTCAGGGTCAAGGTTCCGTCGTCGGCGAGGCAGCCGACGAGGGACTGCTCCTGCAGCGAGTAGCCGAGGATGTTGCCGGGTACGCCGCGCAGCACCGTGACGCGGCCGTCGTCGTCGCCGACGTAGTAGTAGCTGCGGATCATCGTGCGGCCCACGGCTGCCCCGGCGACGAGCAGTCCGAGCACCACGACCGCGACGAGCGGCCACCACATCCGGCTGCGCTTGCGCTTGGGCTCGGGCTCGTTCTGCACGACGACGCGCTTGGGTGTGGCCCGCGGCGGACGCATCGCGGCGGCGCGGCCCGCGGCGGTGTTGGGCGGCGGGGTGTCCTCGTCGTCGCCGGACGCGGCGCCGGCGACGATCGGGTGGCTCTGGCCGTAGTCGAGGTCGATGACGTCGGCGACGACGACGGTGACGTTGTCGGGGCCGCCGCTGCGCAGCGCGAGTTCGATGAGCCGGTCGGCGCACTCGTCCTGCGTGCCCTCGCTCAGGGTGTTGGCGATGGTCTCGTCGCTGACGACATCGGACAGGCCGTCGGAGCAGATGAGGTAGCGGTCGCCGGCGCGCGCCTCGCGCACGGTGAGGGTCGGTTCGACCTCGCTGCCGGTGAGGGCGCGCATGATCAGCGATCGCTGCGGGTGACTGTGCGCCTGCTCGGGCGTGATGCGGCCCTCGTCGACGAGGGACTGCACGAACGTGTCGTCGCGGGTGATCTGGGTGAGCTGGCCGTCGCGCAGCAGGTAGGCGCGCGAATCGCCGATGTGGGCGAGGCCGAGCTTGCTGCCGGCGAAGAGGATGGCGGTGAGCGTGGTGCCCATGCCGTCGAGTTCGGGTTCCTCCTCGACCTGATCGGCGATGGCGGCGTTGCCCTCGCGCACGGCGGCGGCGAGCTTGCCGAGCAGGTCCCCGCCGGGTTCGTCGTCGTCGAGGTGGGCGAGCGCCGCGATCATCAGCTGCGAGGCGACCTCGCCGGCGGCGTGGCCCCCCATCCCGTCGGCGAGGGCGAGCAGGCGGGCCCCCGCGTACACGGAATCTTCGTTGTTGGAACGAACCAAGCCGCGGTCGCTGCGGGCGGCGTAACGCAGTACGAGGGTCACGGGCGGAGCTCGATCACGGTCTTCCCGACCCGGACAGGTGTGCCCAGGGGTACGCGGACGGCGGTGGTGACCTTGGCACGGTCCAGGTACGTGCCGTTGGTCGAGCCCAGGTCCTCGACGTACCAGTCCGACCCGCGCGGCGACAGGCGGGCGTGCCGGGTGGAGGCGTAGTCGTCGGTGAGGACGAGGGTCGAGTCGTCGGCCCGGCCGATCAGGACGGGTTGGGTGCCGAGCGTGATGCGGGTGCCCGCAAGCGCGCCCTGGGTCACCACCAGGAACTTCGCGGACTTGCCGCGGCCCAGCGAGGGCAGCACCGACTGGTTGCGCGGCGAGTAACGCGGGACCGGACGTGCGGCACCGGCGTAGATGTCCGACCGCAGCGTGCGCAGGATCGCCCAGATGAACAACCACAGCAGGAGCAGGAACCCCGCCCGGGTCAGCTGCAGAATCAGCCCCTGCACGGCTCGCCCTCCTTCTGCGTATCGGCCCGGTGCGGTGTCGTCCGGTGCGCTGCGGTCACCCACAATACGGACCCCGGGCGACGAGACGCATCGTCCGGCGCGTTGCCGACGCGTCGGATGGGTCTCGTGCCGGTTCCGATCGGGTCTCGGTCCCCGGCGTTCAGAGAATGCGCACCAGGATCTCCGAGTGTCCCGCCCGGATCACGTCGCCGTCGGCGAGCTGCCAGTCCTGCACGGGCGCGCCGTTGACGGTGGTGCCGTTGGTGGAACCGAGATCCGAGAGCATGGCCACCTGCCCGTCCCAGCGAATGTCGATGTGGCGCCGGGAGACACCGGTGTCCGGCAGCCGGAACTGGGCGTCCTGCCCGCGTCCGACGATGTTGCTGCCCTCCCGGAGCTGGTAGTAGCGCCCGCTGCCGTCCTCGAGCTGGAGCGTCGCGGTCAGCACCCGGCCGGCCTGCGGGGGCTGGTACGCGCCGGCGCCGTAGCCCTGATCCGCATAGCCCTGATCCGCGTACCCCTGGTCGGGGTAGCCCTGCTGGCCGTAACCCTGCTCCGCGTAGCCCTGGTCGGGGTAACCCTGTCCGGCGTAGCCCTGCTGGCCGTAAGCCTGGTCGGCGTAGCCCTGGTCGTAGCCGCCGGGCTGGGCGTACCCGCCCTGGTAGCGGTCGTCGCCGTAGGCCTGCTGCGACGGGTACTGCGGGGAGTAGTCGCGCCCGTAGTCCTGGCTGTACGCCTGTCCGGAGTGGCCGCCGTAGCCCCGCTCCTCGCCGTAGCCCCGGTCCTCGTGGCCGCCGGCCCGGCCGTAGTCCTGCTGGTCGTAGCCGCCGGCGTCGTAACCGCCCTGCTGCTCGCCGCCGTAGGGCGCCTGCGCGGCGGGATACGCCCCGCCGTTCCGCTGGCCCTGCTGGTAGCGCTGATCCTGGCCTACGTGCGCGTGACCGTTCCGCGCGTACTGCGGTTCGGCGCTCTCGGCGGGGTCACGGCTTGGGTCGTAGCCTGGATTCTGCGTCATCGAGCCAACTCCTGGGTCGGGGGTCACGGTTGAACGGTTGTGCGGTGTCCGCGAGGCCGGGGCGCGCACCGGTGAGCGCCCGACGTCGGGGTCGACCGACCCGTGCGTGCGGAACTGCCCGGTGTGCAGTGCCGCCGACGACTCGAATGCGACCTGGATCTGACCGTAGGTCTGCCACCCCTGCTCGCGGATGAAGTCCTCAAGGTGACGCGCGAACGCCTTCACCGTCAAGTCCCGATCCGCGGCGAGGGCTTCGTGATCGGATTCGCTGATCGTGATCACGTACCGGTTGGGAGCCAGCATGTGGCCCCGGTCGAGCTGCTGGACGCCGTCGGTGGCTTCGCGCTGGAGCGCGGCCTCCACTTCCTGCGGAACTACACCGCCACCGAAGACGCGCGCGAACACGTCGCTGACGGCAGCCTGCAGCTTGCGCTCGAATCGCTGCGCGATACCCACGGCGACCCCCTTTCCGGTCTGCGTGTCGCAATGCAGAGCTCGCTTCTGCATGGTATCGACTTTTCGTCCGATCCGGCCCGGTGGAGGGGGCGGCGCTGCCCCGGCGGGCCGGTGCAGCGCCGGCAAAGGGCCTCTGTGCAGGCGAATCGTTGTTCGGCGGGAGGGTGTGTTACTGTTCTCCAGTCGCTCGGGCGAGTGGCGGAATGGCAGACGCGCTGGCTTCAGGTGCCAGTGTCCTTCGGGACGTGGGGGTTCAAGTCCCCCTTCGCCCACCATGAGCAGTTCCACGAACTGCGACGGACGAGGTCACGGACTCGAAAGAGGTCGTGGCCTCGTTTCGTTGATCGATCGGACGGGCGGTCCGATTCGGGTTCGGTCTTCGGCCGTGTTGTCATAGAGCGGTGATGACCCTGACACAGCCCTGGTGGCCGTACTTCTAGCGGCCTTGTCGACTGTGTTGTCCGGCCGCCTTCTCCGCGGTCGGTGACGCTCACTTTCCTGTACGACGGTGATACCGGTCGGCGGGTGAGGTGGCCTCGATCCGAGAGGAACCACCCCGTGACCCACGACATCGATTCCGCACCCACGACAGGTATCGGCGAGATGCTGATCAGCTCCCGTTCACTGGACGAGTACCGGTCGATGTTCAATCTCACCGACGTGGACCTGTCCCGCACAATCCTGGACTGTCCGGGTGGCGCCGCGGGGTTCACCAGCGCAGTGAACCGACTCGGCGGTGACGTGACCGCATGCGATATGGCCTATTTCGACCGCGAGACCGAACAACTCGCCGTCGTTGCGGTAGCTGAAACCGATCGTGGTAACCGGTACATCCGAGCCCACGCCGAACATTACGACTGGACGTTCTTCGCCGATCCCGACGAGCATGCACGCGTGCGTCGGCAGGCAGTCGAGGAATTCGCCGCAGATATCCGCCGGCATCCGCGCCGCTACGTTGCCGGGCGGTTGCCGTCCTTGCCGTTCCCCGATGCCGCTTTCGATCTCGTGCTCAGCTCGCACCTGCTGTTCAGCTATTCCGACCGCCTCGATCACACCTTCCACCTCGACGCGATCCGGGAACTGATGCGTGTCGCCCGCGGTGAACTGCGGGTCTTTCCGCTCGTGGTCTCGGGCTCCTCGGTTCGCTATCCCCGCGTGGACGAACTGCTCACCGACCTTCGGAACCACGACATCGCCGGTGAAGTCGTCGAGGTCGACTACCGGTTCCAAAGGGGCGCTCACCACATGCTGGTGTGCCGCCACATCACCTCGCATGCTCCGGAAGCTGCAGGTTCGGCCTGATACGGACTCGCGTCTCGGGTCAGGAAGTCCGCAAGGGTGGCCCTCGCCGAGCAGGACGGGTAATGCTCCGGGGAACTCAGGGAAAAGCTCTGGAACGCCTCTGCAGAAAGTGCTGCCGACCAGGTATCGCGAACCGCACACCATCACCTCGGGCCCCCGATCCATACGGATCGGGGGCCCGAGTCGTTGTCCGGTCGCTCGGCGCGCCCGCTCAGGAGCCGGAGCCGGCGAAGCGCGTCCGCAGGTTCGCGATCATGCAGTGCAGTTCCCGCTGGGTCTCGCGCAGCCGCCGGGCCTCCGCCTCGTATCGCTGTGCGGCGGCGACGGAGCCGCTGCCGCGTTCGATCCGCGCGCAGGTCTCGGCGGTCGTGAGTGCCGCGGCGACGCTGTCGTTCTCGCGGTGGAGGATGCCGAGGAACACCTGGCCCTGATGGGCGTCGGCGACGGTGTGCTCGTCGCCGGCCGCCGCGAGGTCGACGAGGTTCGTCGCGCCCCCTCGCGCGGGCCGGGCGGTCGTGCGGGTTGCCGTGCGGGTCGTGCTCATGGCGAGCAGTCTGGCACGTACCCGCGTCCTGCATGCAGGATGCACGGACTGTTTTGCCCGACTCGGGACGTTTGCCCAGATGGTTGAGTGTTCAATCAGTTGCCCTGTGACGGACATCTCCGCGCATCCGCGTCCGGGGACGGTTCCCGGGGCTGAACAGGGCCAAACCTGATGTGACTCACTTCACGGAACTTTTGTTTCCGTACCCTAACCACCCCCTGTTACCCTTTCGATACCGCTGACCGCAGCTGATTTAATCGCTGCGGTCAGTTGTTATTTATGGGGTTTTTACGTTCGCGTGCTAGGTGATCCGGCCGCTCTCAGATTCCTGTGGTGCCCCGCGGATACGCCGCCGTGACGTCCGTCAGCACGTTCACCAGATACGGCACCCCGGACGCGAAGGCCCGGTCCAGCGCCGGACCGAGCTCCCGCGGATCCGTCACCAGCTCACCGCCCGCCCCGAGAGCGGTCGCGACCAGGTCGTACCGCGTGCCCGGCGCCAGGTCGGCTGCCACGTCGTACCCGTACAGCAGCTGCATCGGTCCCTTCTCGAGTCCCCACGCCGAGTTGTTGCCCACCACGATCACCACGGGCAGCTCGTGCCGCACGAGGGTGTCGATATCCATCAGCGACAGACCGGCAGCACCGTCGCCGAGCAGCAGCACCACCTGACTCGACGGCCGCGCCACCCGCGCCGCGACGGCCGCGCCGAGCCCGGCGCCGAGACAGCCGTACGGCCCCGGATCGAGCCACTGCCCGGGCCGCTTCGGCTCGACGAACTTGCCGGCGAACGACACGAAGTCGCCGCCGTCGCCGATGACCACGGCGTCTTCGGCCAGCCGCGGCAGCAGTTCGCCGTAGATCCGGGCCGGGTGGATCGGATCGGCCTCGGCGGCCAGCAGGGCGGCGTCGCGCGCCGCGGCGGCAGTTACTTCGTCGCGCAGTCCGGTCACCCAGACGTCCGTGTCCGGGCGCGACGACAGCGCCGACAGGATGCCGTCGAGGCACGCCGTGAGGTCGCCGGACACCGAGCCGGCGAGTTCGGCGTGTGCCGACACCTGACCGGGGGAGTCGGCCACGTGCACCACCCGGGCCGTGGGCGCGCCGTCGCGCCCACCGAACCGGCCGTAGCCGAGGCGGAAGTCCAGTGGGGTGCCCACGACGATCGCCAGGTCGCAGGTCCCCACCGCGGTGCCGCGGGCCTTGGTGACGAGGAGGGGATGGCCACCCGGGACCACCCCGCGGCCCATGCCGTTGGTGATCACCGGGATGCCGGCCTCGTCGACGAACCGCAGTGCCGCCTCCTCGGCGTGATCGGCCCACACGTCGGTACCCAGCACCAGCAGCGGCCGCCGTGCCCCGGCGAGCAGGGCGGCGATCTCCGCCAGCGACTCGGAGTCGGGCTCGAGCCGGACCGCGGCCGGCGGCGACGGACGCGGCAGGGTGGCACGGCCGAACAGTTCGTCCATCGGCACGTCCACGAACGCCGGCCCCCGGTGCGACGTGCGGGCCGCCGTGAACGCCTCGTCGACCAGCGGGCTGACGCGATCCACGGTCGCCGCCGTCTCGGACAGCTTCGTGACGGTGGACAGCAGCGGCGGCTGGTCGAGTTCCTGCAGGCTGCCCGTGCCCCAGCGGGCGTTGGGTGCGCGGCCGCCGAGCACCACCAGCGGCGACCCCGCGAAGTGCGCCTGGGTGACGGCACTGACGCCGTTCGTCACGCCCGGCCCGGCGGTGAGCACGGCCAGCCCGGGATGCCGCAGGAGCTTGCCGGTGGCCTCGGCGGCGAACACCGCGGTCTGCTCGTGGCGCACGTCGATCAGCCGCATGCGTGCTTCACCCTTGACCGCGGCGTCGTACAGCGGGAACACGTGCGCGCCGGAGAGGGTGAACATCGTCTCGACGCCGTGGGAGCGGGCCACCGCCGCGGCGTGATCGCCGCCGTGCCCCTCGAGGTCCGGGCTCATGGCGCGAAGGGTACGGCCGAGGGCACTGCCGTGGGGCGGGTTCGGGGGAACACGAGCGTGGTCGCCGGGCCGGGGGTCCGGGGCGGAGGCCGGCTTCCGATCGAAAGTTGTTGCAGTACAGCAGGACAGACGCACCGGTGGATGCGTCACGCCCCTCGCCGGGTCGCGAGGCCGACCACGGCGTCGCGCAGGCCCGTCCAGTGCTCGGCGGTGGTCACCCGGCTCGCCGCGTACGACGCCCGCACGAGAAGCCGGGTGGCGCGTCGCCGGGCCCGGTCGTACCGGCCGAGCGCGTCGCGCACGTCGAACCGGGCGAGCAGATCCGCGAGGGTGGCCGCGTCGACGATCGCCTCGCAGGCACCGCGGCCGAGGTTGGGGGTCATGGCATGGGCGGCGTCGCCGAGCAGTGCGACGTTGCCGCGCACGTACGACGGCAGCGGCGGGGACTGGTAGATCTCGTGGTGGAGCACCGTCGCCGGATCCAGGCGGTTCAGCACGTCGCGCACGGCCGGATGCCAGTCGCCGAACCGGGCGACGAGGTCGTCGACGCCGCCGGTGGTGCCGGCCGGCGCGCGGACGGCGGCGAACCAGTTGATCAGGCCGCCCTCGCGGGGCGTGATGCCGAACAGCGCACCCGCCCCCCACGTCTCGGTCGCGGTGTCCACGGTGCCGTCCACCCAGCCGCGCCACGCCGCGATGCCGGCGTGGACGGGCCGGTGGTCCGGGCCGAAGAGGGCGTCACGGGTCGGACTGCCCAGGCCGTCCGCGCCGATCACGACGTCGTAGCCGGCGAGCTCGGTCAGCGGCGGAGCGGGCCGGCCGAGCCGTACCGCCTCGTCGGGCAGGCCCGCGGCGAGCAGGCCCAGCAGGGCCGGCCGGGCGAGCAGTACGGCGGGACGCCGGGTGCGAAACCGTGCGAGCTCGCGGCCGTCGGGCCGCATGATCGCGCCGCGGTCCAGTGCGACGCCGAGCCGCTCGACGCCGCCGCCGAGCCCTGCCGAGGCGAGTGCGTCGAGCGCGGCCGGCCACATTCCCAGGGCCGTCCCGGTGGGCGGCAGCGCGGGGGAGCGCTCGAACACGTCGACGTGCCAGCCCCGCCGGATCAGTGCATTCGCTGCGGTGAGCCCGCCGATGCCCCCGCCGAGGATCGCGGCCTTGCCGCCGTTGTTCCTGGTCATGAAGTCAAGGTACTACGGATGTAGTGTCATGTCACTACTGTTGTAGTGTCGAGATGTGACCGACAAGCGCGCAGCGGTGCTCGACGCCGCGATCGACCTGCTCGGCCGGGAAGGGTTGCGCGGGCTCACTCATCGCGGGGTGGACGCGGCCGCCGGCGTGCCGGCCGGTTCCACGTCGAACTACTTCCGCACCCGCCGGGCCCTGCTCGAGGGCGTCCTCGACCGCCTCGTCGAGCGCGACCGGGCCGACGTCGCCGTCCTCGGCGGCGGAAACCTCCCGCGCACCGAGGAGGAGCTCGTCGACATGCTCGCCGGGTACGTGATGTTCGCGACAGGCCCCGATGCCGTACGTACCCGCGCCCGGTTCGCGCTGTTCGTCGAGGCCACCGCCTCGCCGTCGCTGCGACGGTCCGTGCAGCGCCGCCGCGACGAACTGCGGGGCATGGGCCTGGCGGTGCTCGCCGCCCTCGGGTCCTCGGATCCCGTCGCCGGGGCGCGCGTGCTCACCGACCACCTCGACGGGATGATCCTGCACCGTCTGACCTCGGACGATGTGGATCTCGACCCGCGCGACGACCTCCGCCGGATGGTGCGCGCGCTGCGGTGACGAGGCGCGCCGGGCGGCCGTGCGTCAACCGCGTGTTAACGGGCGGTCACCGGCTCGTTAGGGATGGATAGGGTAGCCTTGGTTGCGTCGTCCCCCGGCGGCTGACATATCGTTGTATGCAACACGGTGGACACACGACGTCCAAGCCGACCGGGAGGTCCGGCCCGAGCTGCCGAAAATTGGCACCCGCATCGTCGCGGAAGGGCGGATACTGAACGGTGATCGGTGCCGATCCACCACGTGTCGGTACTTGCTCACGCAAGTAGATGGCCATCAGCGCTGCTGGTCGTCGCTGCAATCTAACGCAACGAAGGCTAGGTATGAAGCATCTTCCCGGGCCGCAAGGGCTCTACCACCCGGCGAACGAGCACGACGCCTGTGGTGTCGCATTCGTCGTCGACATGCATGGTCGCCGCAGCCGGGACATCGTGGAGAAGGCGATCACCGCTCTGGTGAACCTCGAGCACCGCGGCGCAGCGGGCTCCGAGTCGAACACCGGCGACGGTGCCGGCATTCTCATCCAGGTCCCGGACCGCTACCTCCGTGAGGTCGTCGACTTCGACCTGCCGCCGATCGGCTTCTACGCCACCGGCATCGCCTTCCTGCCGCAGGACGAGAAGGCCGCCGACGAGGCCGTCGCCGCGGTCGACGCGATCGTCGCCGAGGAGGGCCTGCAGGTCCTCGGCTGGCGCGAGGTTCCCGTCGACCCCTCCGACCTGGGAACGCTGGCCCGGCAGGCGATGCCGAGCTTCCGCCAGATCTTCATCACCTCGCCCGACCGGACCCTCGGTGGCCTGGAGCTCGAGCGGCGGGCCTACGTGGTCCGCAAGCGCACCGAGCACGAGCTCGGCCGCGAGGGCGCCGGCCAGGACGGCCCCGGCAGCGAGACGGTGTACTTCCCGAGCCTGTCGGCGTCGACCTTCGTCTACAAGGGCATGCTCACCACGCCGCAGCTCGAGGGCTTCTACCGCGATCTGCAGGACGAGCGCGTCGAATCGGCGCTGGGCCTGGTGCACTCGCGCTTCTCCACCAACACCTTCCCGTCGTGGCCGCTGGCGCACCCGTTCCGCCGTGTCGCCCACAACGGCGAGATCAACACCGTCACCGGCAACGCCAACTGGATGCGTGCCCGCGAGGCGCTCATCGACTCCGACGTGTTCGGCGGCCGCGAGAAGCTCGAGAAGATCTTCCCGGTCTGCACCGAGGGCGCGTCCGACACGGCCCGCTTCGACGAGGTGCTCGAGCTCCTGCACCTCGGCGGCCGCAGCCTGCCGCACGCCGTGCTCATGATGATCCCCGAGGCGTGGGAGCGGCACGAGTCCATGGACCCGGCCCGTCGCGCGTTCTACGAGTACCACGCGGCGCTCATGGAGCCGTGGGACGGCCCGGCGTCGGTGTGCTTCACCGACGGCACCGTCGTCGGCGCGGTCCTCGACCGCAACGGCCTGCGCCCGTCGCGCGTGTGGGTCACCGACGACGGCCTCGTGATCATGGCCTCCGAGGTGGGCGTGCTCGACATCGAACCGCAGAAGGTCGTGCGCAAGCTGCGCATGCAGCCCGGTCGCATGTTCCTCGTCGACACCTCGCAGGGCCGCATCATCGACGACGAGGAGATCAAGAGCGCCCTCGCCGCGGAGCACCCCTACCAGGAGTGGATCGACCAGGGCATCGCCCGGCTCGAGGATCTGCCCGAGAGCAAGTACACCTACATGTCGCACGAGCGGGTCGTGTTGCGGCAGCAGGTGTTCGGGTACACCAGCGAGGAGGTCAACCTCCTGGTCAAGCCGATGGCCGCGACCGGCGGCGAGGCGCTCGGCTCGATGGGCACCGACACCCCCATCGCCGTGCTCTCCGCGCGTCCGCGAATGCTGTTCGACTACTTCTCGCAGCTGTTCGCGCAGGTCACCAACCCGCCGCTCGACGCCATCCGGGAGGAGGTCGTCACGAGCCTGGGCGGCATGCTCGGGCCCGAGGGCGACCTGCTGAACCCGACCGCCGACTCGTGCCGGCAGATCCTCGTCTCCGCGCCGGTCATCGACAACGACGACCTGCAGAAGCTGATCCACGTCAACGACGACGGCAAGTTCCCCGGCTTCAACAGCGTCATCATCCGCGGTCTGTACCCCGTCGCCGAGGGCGGCGAGGGTCTGCGCCGCGCGCTCGAGAACATCCGCGGCGAGGTCTCCGAGGCCATCGAGAAGGGCGCGCGCCTGATCCTGCTGTCGGACCGCGAGTCCGACGAGAACCTCGCGCCGATCCCGTCGCTGCTGCTCACTTCCGCGGTGCACCACCACCTCGTCCGCGAGAAGACCCGCACCAAGGTGGGCCTGCTCGTCGAGGCCGGCGACGCCCGCGAGGTGCACCACATCGCCGCGCTGTGCGGTTTCGGTGCGGCCGTGGTCAATCCGTACATGGCCTTCGAGACCATCGACGAGCTGCTGCAGAACGGCGACCTGCCGGACGGCATCACCCTCGACAAGGCCCTCGCGAACTACATCAAGGCCGCCTCGAAGGGCGTGCTCAAGGTGATGTCCAAGATGGGCATCTCCACGCTCGCCTCCTACACCGGTGCGCAGCTGTTCCAGGTGATCGGCCTCTCGCAGGAGGTCGTCGACGAGTACTTCACCGGGATGCAGTCGCAGCTCGGCGGAATCGGCCTCGACGAGATCGCCCAGGACGTCGCCGCCCGGCACTCCCTCGCCTTCATGGACCGTCCGTCGGAGCACGCCCACCGCGAGCTCGAGGTCGGCGGCGAGTACCAGTGGCGCCGCGAGGGTGAGTTCCACCTGTTCAACCCGGACACGGTGTTCAAGCTCCAGCACGCCACCCGCACCGGGCAGTACTCGATCTTCAAGGAGTACACCAGGCTGGTCGACGACCAGTCGGAGCGGCTCGCGTCGCTGCGTGGCCTGTTCGAGTTCCGCAAGGGTGCCCGCCCGGCGGTGCCGCTCGAGGAGGTCGAGCCGGCGAGCGAGATCGTCAAGCGGTTCTCCACGGGTGCGATGAGCTACGGCTCGATCTCCGCGGAGGCGCACGAGACCCTCGCGATCGCGATGAACCGCCTCGGCGCCCGCTCGAACTCCGGTGAGGGCGGCGAGCATCCGGACCGCTTCACCCCGGACGCGAACGGCGACTGGCGTCGCTCGGCGATCAAGCAGGTCGCCTCCGGCCGGTTCGGTGTCACCGCGCACTACCTGACGAACTGCACCGACATCCAGATCAAGATGGCGCAGGGCGCCAAGCCGGGTGAGGGTGGTCAGCTGCCGCCGCACAAGGTGTACCCGTGGGTCGCCGAGGTGCGTGGTTCGACGCCGGGCGTGGGCCTGATCTCGCCGCCGCCGCACCACGACATCTACTCGATCGAGGATCTCGCGCAGCTGATCCACGACCTGAAGAACGCCAACCCGCAGGCCCGCATCCACGTGAAGCTGGTCTCCGAGATCGGTGTCGGCACCGTCGCCGCGGGTGTGTCGAAGGCCCACGCCGATGTGGTGCTGATCTCCGGTCACGACGGTGGCACCGGTGCCTCCCCGCTGACCTCGCTCAAGCACGCGGGTGCGCCGTGGGAGCTCGGCCTCGCCGAGACGCAGCAGACGCTGCTGCTCAACGGTCTGCGCGACCGCATCGTCGTGCAGGTGGACGGGCAGATGAAGACCGGCCGCGACGTGGTCATCGCCGCCCTGCTCGGCGGTGAGGAGTTCGGCTTCGCCACCGCTCCGCTGGTGGTGTCCGGCTGCATCATGATGCGCGTGTGCCATCTCGACACCTGCCCGGTGGGCGTGGCGACGCAGAACCCGGTGCTGCGCAAGCGGTTCACCGGCAAGCCGGAGTTCGTCGAGAACTTCATGCTCTACATCGCCGAGGAGGTGCGCGAGTACCTGGCCGAGCTGGGCTTCCGCTCCCTCGACGAGGCGATCGGCCGGGTCGACATGCTCGACACCACCAAGGCCGTCGACCACTACCGTGCCTCGAAGCTGGACCTGTCGCCGCTGCTGGAGCAGACCCGTTCGCCGATCTTCTGCGAGCAGGACCTGCACTGCACCAAGGAGCAGGACCACGCCCTGGACAAGGCGCTCGACAACGAGCTCATCACGCAGGCGAGGCCGGCGCTCGAGTCGGGTACGCCGGTGACGATCGAGACCAAGATCGCCAACGTCAACCGCACCGTCGGCACCATGCTCGGCCACGAGCTCACCAAGGTGTACGGCGGGGAGGGCTTGCCGGACAACACGATCGACATCACCTTCACCGGTTCGGCCGGCAACAGCTTCGGCGCGTTCGTGCCCAAGGGCATCACGCTGCGGCTGTTCGGCGACGCCAACGACTTCGTCGGAAAGGGCCTGTCCGGTGGCCGGATCGTCGTCCGCCCGCCGCTGAACGCGGCGCCGGGCTTCGTCGCCGAGGACAACATCGTCGCCGGCAACGTGATCCTGTTCGGTGCCACCAGTGGCGAGGCTCTCATCCGCGGCGTGGCGGGTGAGCGGTTCGCCGTGCGTAACTCGGGTGCCACGGCCGTCGTCGAAGGCGTCGGCGACCACGGCTGCGAGTACATGACCGGTGGCAAGGTGGTCATCCTGGGCAAGACCGGCCGCAATTTCGGCGCCGGCATGTCCGGTGGTGTCGCGTTCGTGTACAACCCCGATCGCGACTTCGAGGACAACCTGAACACCGAGCTGGTCGATCTCGAGGACCTCGAGGGCGAGGACTTCCTCTGGCTCAAGGGCGCCATCGAGCGCCATCGTGACGAGACGGGCTCCGAGGTTGCAGCCCGCATTCTGGCCGACTGGTCGCAGCAGGTCAGTCACTTCGCGAAGGTCATGCCTCGCGATTACAAGAAGGTACTCATGGCAATCAAGGACGCCGAGATTCGAGGCGCGAACGTGGACGAGGCGATCATGGAGGCGGCTCGTGGCTGATCCGACCGGTTTCCTCAAGCACGGCTCGCGCGAAACCCCTGTGCGCCGGCCGGTTCCGCTGCGGCTGCTCGACTGGAAGGAGGTGTACGAGCCGTTCCCGCTCGACACCCTCCAGGTCCAGGCCAGCCGCTGCATGGACTGCGGTATCCCGTTCTGCCACAACGGTTGTCCCCTCGGGAACCTGATTCCCGAGTGGAACGACCTGGCCTACAAGGGCAAGTGGAACGACGGCATCGAGCGCCTGCACGCCACCAACAACTTCCCGGAGTTCACCGGCCGGCTGTGCCCCGCACCGTGTGAGGCCTCCTGCGTCCTGGGCATCAATCAGGACCCGGTGACCATCAAGCAGGTCGAGGTCGAGCTCATCGAGAAGGCCTTCGACGAGGGCTGGGTCGCGCCGGTCATGCCGTCGAAGCTGACCGGCAAGAAGGTCGCGGTCGTCGGCTCCGGTCCGGCGGGTCTGGCTGCAGCGCAGCAGCTCACCCGCGCCGGCCACGCGGTGACCGTGTTCGAGCGCGAGGACCGCATCGGTGGTCTGCTGCGCTACGGCATCCCCGAGTTCAAGATGGAGAAGGCCGTCATCGACCGCCGCCTCACGCAGATGGAGGCCGAGGGCACCGTCTTCAAGGCGGGCGTCAACGTCGGTGTCGACATCACCGCCGACGAGCTGCGCGAGCAGTTCGACGCGGTCGTGCTCGCCGGTGGCGCCACCGAGGCCCGTGACCTGCCGATCCCCGGTCGTGAGCTCGACGGCATCCACCAGGCGATGGAGTTCCTGCCGATCGCCAACCGCGTGCAGCTCGGCGACCTGCCGGAGCCGACCATCACGGCGAAGGGCAAGAAGGTCGTCATCATCGGTGGCGGTGACACCGGCGCCGACTGCCTCGGCACCTCGCACCGTCAGGGCGCGGCCAGCGTGCACCAGTTCGAGATCATGCCGCGTCCGCCGGAGCAGCGCGCCGAGTCGACCCCGTGGCCGACCTACCCGCTGATGTACCGCGTGTCCTCCGCGCACGAGGAGGGCGGCGAGCGCGTGTTCTCCGTCAACACCGAGCAGTTCGTCGGCAAGGACGGCAAGGTCGCCGCCCTGAAGGCGCACGAGGTGAAGATGGTGAACGGCCGCTTCGAGAAGGTCGAGGGTACCGACTTCGAACTCGAGGCCGACCTGGTGCTGCTCGCCATGGGCTTCGTCGGCCCCGAGAAGCCGGGCCTGCTCACCGACCTCGGCGTGGACCTGAACGAGCGCGGCAACGTCGCCCGCTCGACGGAGTGGGCCACCAACGTCGACGGCGTGTTCGTCGCCGGCGACATGGGCCGTGGTCAGTCGCTCATCGTGTGGGCCATCGCGGAGGGTCGTTCCTGCGCGGCGGCGGTCGACCGGTACCTCGAGGGTGCAACGGTGCTCCCTTCGCCGATCACCACCACCACGATGCCGCAGCGCTGAGCGCTCGGTGTCACAGCGCTGAGCGCTCAATGTCACAGCGCTGAGGTAGCAGAACCCACGACGGGCGCGCCCACCGGAAATCCGGTGGGCGCGCCCGTCCCGTTTCGTCCGTTCGGGACGGTTCGCGCGTTATGGTCGTGCGCATGGGTCACCGGATCACGAGACGATCACTTGCGGCAGGAATGCTCGGGGCCGGAACCCTGGCGGCGCTGGCGGCCGCTCCCGCCGCCGCGCAGGCCCCCGGCGAGTGCGTGCGCAACGTCGGCGGCGCCGTCACCGTGAACGGAACGCCGCAGGCGCCGCCGGTGGTCGGGTACGACGGCCTGCGCCTCCTCGGAGTCGATGGGGGAGCGGGGAACTCGTGCATCACGAACGTGGGTCCGGGCGGCGTGTCGGTGACCGTGCCGCCGCGCCCGGCCGCCGGTGCGGCCGGTGAATCCTCCGGCGCGCCCGTCGAGATGCGCGTGGACGGCGGTAACGGCAACGTCGCGGTCACCAACCTCGGCGTCGGCACGGTCACCGTCGACCGCGACCGCACTCTCGCCGGGCCGCCGCCGTCCCCGGAGCGGCCGGCGGGGTCCCCGCTCGCGGGCCTCACCCCCGAACTCACGCTCGACGCCGGCACCGACGGCGTCTACGTGACGAACATCGGCGCCGGCAACGTGACGATCGCGGACCACGATCCGACCGTCGGACCGCTGCCGGCGGAGCTGCTGCCTCCCGGTGTCGTGGTCACGGATCCGTTGACCGGCAACGTCTTCGTCACCAACATCGGCGGCTCGGCAGTGACCGTCGTGGACCGTTCGGGGCAGTTGCAGCGCGTGGTGGACCGCGGCACGGTGGGGACGGCGGTCGACTACGGGGCGGGGAACGTGTTCGTCACCAACATCGGCGGAGGAGTGGTGACCGTCCTGCGCGAGTAAAGATGCTCTCCCATCTCGTTCATCTTTGTGTCATATTTCTTAGGCATCATTTCGTGACGGAGTCGAGATCGGCAGGAGACCTCAGGGGGCCGTGGTGGGGTTGAGAAGTGCGTTGACGCTGGTGGCGGTCGCCGCGGCGACCCTGGTGGGGTCGGTCGCGACGGCCCCCGCGGTCCAGGCCGACCCGGCCGGATGCCCGAAGCTACAGGTCGTCGCCGTGCCCGGCACGTGGGAAACCTCGAATACTCCCGATCCTCAGCGGGGCAACGGCATGCTCGCCGCGGTCACCTCCGGCCTTCCCGCCGGCACCCGGGTGGACTACGTCCGGTACGCCGCGACGGCGTTCCCGTGGGAGGGTGAGGTCTACGGTGCCTCGCGGCAGGAGGCCGTCGACAACGCCCGCGGCATCGTCGCCGCCACCGCGGCCGCGTGCCCCGGCGCCCGGTTCGCCCTCGTCGGCTACAGCCAGGGCGCCGACGCGGCCGGCGATCTCGCCGCCGAGATCGGCACGGGCTTCGGCGTGGTCCCGCCGCACCGGCTCGCCGCGGTCGGCCTGCTCTCCGACCCGCGCCGTTCCGAGGCGGACATCCTGGTCGGTCCGCCCGTCGCGGGCAACGGCGCCGGCGGGCCCCGCATCGGCGGGTTCGGGTTCGTCAGCGGCGACGTCCGCACCTTCTGCGCCGTGGGTGACCTGTACTGCTCGACGCCCAAGGACGATTTCGTCACCCGCGCCGCCGGATTCCTCGCGATGGCCTCCGGCGGCGACCCGTCCGCCGTCGACCGGTACCGCGCCGAGGCCGACGCCATCTACCTGGACCTGATGAACGCGGGCGGTCTGCCCATCCTGCAGTCCCAGCTCACCGAGCAGGCCAACGACGAACGCGAGATCAAGCTCCGGCAGTTCTACGAGTCGCAGATCCACCAGGACTACTCCAACTACGCGGTCGACGTGAGCGGCACCTCGGCGACGACGTGGCTGCGGAACTGGCTGGCTTCCAAGGTCTGACGCCGGCCGGTCCGCGAGCCGCGTCGTGCGCGCACGGTGATGCCGCGCGCGGCGCGCAGGGCGGCGCCTGGAGCGCCGCTACAGCGGGCGATCGGATCCTCGATCCCGGTGTTCGTCGGCCGGCGCCTTCAGCAGCCGGTCCAGTTCGTTCCCGGCCTCGTCGTACCCGGCGTCGGAGATCCGTTGCAGCTCGCGCAGGTCGCCGGCCGCGGCCGCGCGCCGAGTGAGCAGGAACCCGGAGCGCACGGATCCCTCGTCCAACAGCTCGTTCAGCTCCCCAAGGTCACCGGCTGCGTCGGCGAGGTCGGCCAGCCGGTCCAGAGCGGTCTCGTTGCCCGCATCGGCCAGTTCGCGCAGGGTCTCCCGATCGAAGTTCGTGTTCGCCATGACTCCATCGTGCAACCCTGCCCATGGGGAAAGGTCAAGTGGGACGATGGCCGGGTGATCACCATCGGGCAGCTGGCCGGGTACGTGGGTGTGTCGATCAAGACCGTCCGCGTCTATCACGACAAGGGGCTGCTCCCCGAGCCGAACCGCGATGCGTCCGGCTACCGGCGGTACGGCGCGAACGACGCCATCGACCTGATCAAGATCCGGACGCTCGCCGAAGCCGGCGTCCCTCTGGCCCGTATCCGTGATCTGAGATCAGCGACCGGCGAGGAGTTCCAGCAGGCGCTGCGCGAGATCGACGACGAGCTCACCGCCCGCATCCGTGGCCTGCGGGCAACGCAAGGGCGCCTGCGCCAGCTCGCCGCCGGGCATCTGACACCGCTGCCCCCCGAGGTCGGTACCCATCTGGAGCGCCTGGATCGTTGGGGCTTCACGCCTCGATGGGTGGAGCTGCAACGCGACCTGTGGATCCTCGTGTTCGCCACCCACCCGGACCGCGCGATCGCACTGTTTCACGACCAAGCCGAGATCCTGGCCGACCCGGCGCTGCGGCAACTCTTCCTCGACTACGACCACGCGCACGACCTCGACGCCGACGATCCCCGCATCGACGACCTCGCCCGCCGGATCACCGGGGCGACCCGGGAACGCTACGGCAGGGACGAACTACCGGAGCTGGATGAAGCCTCCGATATCGCCGCACTCATCCAGGGCGCGGTCAACGCCTCGTCCCCGGCATGGCAGCGACTCGACACGCTCATCCGCACAGAACTGGACCCGTGAGTCGACGTTGCGGACAACGGTGAATCCGTCGGCGGTCGCCGCGTAACGACAGGGCAAACGTCGCAGGATGCGGTGCTCGTGGAAAGTGCTGCTGCACAAGCTGATCTGCGTTCTCGCTGGTTCTCTGTGCCAGGGTGGGTGTGGCTCGCAGAAGTAGACGGGTATGCCGGTGTCGGCGGTGAATTCGTGGTGACGGGCGGAGATGTCCGACAGATCGCTATAGGCTCGCACCTGGCTTTCCGAAGCCAGTGGTACGTCTCCAGCTACGAGAGGACCATGATGGGCTACATCGCCGTCGGCACCGAGAACTCCACCCCGATCGAGCTCTACTACGAGGACCACGGTTCCGGGCAACCGGTGGTACTCATCCACGGCTATCCGCTGAGCGGCACGTCGTGGGAGAAGCAGACCGCCGCATTGCTCGAGGCCGGCTACCGCGTCATCACCTACGACCGTCGGGGCTTCGGACGCTCGAGCAAACCGACGATCGGCTACGACTACGACACCTTCGCCGCGGACCTCCACACCGTCCTGTCCACCCTCGATCTGCGGGACGTGGTTCTCGTCGGCTTCTCCATGGGCACCGGTGAGGTCGGCCGCTATCTGGGGACTCACGGCTCGCAGCGGGTGGCGAAGGCGGCCTTCCTCGGCTCCCTCGAACCGTTCCTGCTGCGCACCGACGACAATCCGACCGGTGTACCCCGGGAGGTCTTCGACGGACTGCGGGCCGCGGTAGAGGCGGATCGGTACGCCTTCTTCACCGACTTCTTCCGGAACTTCTTCAACACCGACGACTACCTCGGCACCCGGCTGAGCGAGGAGGCTCTGCGAGCCAGCTGGCAGGTGGCCGCGGGGGCCTCACCGTACGCGTCGGTCGCCGCCCAGCCCACCTGGCTCACCGACTTCCGCGAGGACATCCCGAAGATCGACGTGCCGGCACTGATCGTCCACGGCACCGCCGACAACATCCTGCCCATCGACGCCACCGCTCGGGAGTTCGCCAAGCGCCTGCCCGCCGCCGACTACGTCGAGATCGAAGGCGCCCCGCACGGGCTGTTGTGGACGCACGGCGAAGAGGTCAACGCGGCCCTGCTCGAGTTCCTCGCCAAGTAGAACGCCGTGCGGGGCTGCGCCGGCCGGTGCAGCCCCGCACGGCGCTCATCGGTCCGGCTCGAAGCGTGCGCCGAATCGCATCGCCGGCGGGGCGAGCCGGCTGATCCACTGCCGGGCCTTCGCTTCCGGCATCACGGTGACCAGGGCTCGGTTGTGCCGCACCGCGGCGACGATCGCCTCACCGACCTTCTGCGGTGGGTAGCTTCGGGTGCGATACAGCGCCGTGACCCGCTCGCGGAGCTTGCGCTGCTCCCGGACGCCGAGTCCCACCATCTCGGCGCTGGGAACCAGGTTGGTGCCCACCAGCCCCGGACAGATCGCGCTCACGCCGATCCCGTGGCCCATCAGTTCCGCCCGCAGGCAGTCCGTGAACATCAGTACCGCGGCCTTGCTCGTCGAGTAGGCGACGAGGCTTTTCTGTGGGGTGAACGCGGCCGCCGACGCGACGTTCACGATGTGCCCGCCGGTGCCGCGCTCGAGCATCTGGTCCCCGAACGCCCGGCACCCGTACACCACACCCCAGAAGTTGACGTCCATGACGTGCTCGAACGTCTCCTGCGGTGTGCCGGTGAAGGTGCCGATCACGGCGATGCCGGCGTTGTTGACGAGCACGTCCGGCACGCCGTGCTGGGAGCGGACCGTCGCGGCGAATCGCCGCACCTGCTCCTCGTCGGCGACATCGAGTTCGTACGCGTGCGCGCCACCACCGTACACCGCTCGGGAGCCACCGGCCTGGGGGTCGGGCGTGTTGAGCATCTCGGCGGTCTCGCGGGCGGTGTCGAGGTTGCGGTCGGCGACCACGACGATCGCCCCCACGTCGGAGAAGGCCCGGGCCGTCGCACGGCCGATGCCGCTGCCCGCCCCGGTGACCACGGCGAGCGTCCCGGTCAGGTCGTGCAGGCGCTGATGTACCACTGTCCCTGCGCGCCATCGGCGCATCTCCGCGATCCGCGATCCCATGGGTTACATCTTCCTCGCCCGGGCCGCTCGTGCACGGCAAGCGCGCGCGGTACCGTCGAGAGATGACGGAACTGCGCGTGGTGGCGACCATTCCGGCGAAGCCCGGGTCGGAGGATGCGGTGCGCGGCGTGCTGGTGGCGCTGGCGGCCGCGAGTCGCGACGAAAACGGCTGCGTCTCGTACGAGTTGTTCGAATCCGCCTCGGCGCCCGGCACGTTCGTCACGGTCGAGGTCTGGACGGGTCAGGAGGCGTTCGATGCGCACATGACCTCCCGGCACATCACGTCCGCCTTGGCGACCGTGGGGGAGCAGCTCGCGGCCGCCCCGGTGATCCATCCGCTCACGGTCGTGGCGTAGCGGCTCGACCGGTCCGAACTCACCCGTTCTCGACGTCGGTGGACGGGCCCTCCTCGGTGGCGCCGCCTTCCCCGGACCACTCGGCGGGGTCGGACAGGACGTCGTCGTCGGCGCCCGGGGTTCCGCTGTCGGTGTCGGCGGTTGCCCGGTCACCGTCGCCGTCGGGTCTGGTCATGTCGCCTCCTGTGGCAATCGTGTCGGGCCGGGCCGTTCGGGCCCCGGCCCGTATGCGTTCGGTGTACCCGTTCGGCACGCGAGTACGCCTGCCGGTGCCGCACCGGAACGCGGCCGATGCGGCACCGGGCCGGTTCGCGGCCGGGGTCCTACAGCGAGTGCTTGCCCTCCGGAGCAGGCGGGACGATCGGCGCGCCCGCGGCGGGGGAAGTGACGGCGGGCCCACCCCCGGCGGCGCCGGGCGCCGTGTTGCCGCCACCCGGGAGGTGGGCCTTCTCCGCGGCCTTCTTCGCCAGGTCGCCGGCCTTCTCCTGCACCTGCGGTGCCTTCTCCTGCACGGTCGCCCTCGCTTCGGTGACCTTCTGCTGCACGGCAGGCTTGTTCCACAGTTGCGCGGACTGATCCCGCATCTTCTCGTAGGTGTCGCGCCCGGCTCTGGTGCCCAGCACGAAGCCCACGGCGGCGCCGGCGGCGAAGGTCAGAACTCTCATCATGGCAATCTCCTGCTCGTCGAATCTCGGTCGTGAGGCCCGGCATCGTCGACGCCGGCCAGCGGTCGCCCCCGACGGATACTCACCGCCCGGTCGGCTGCGCCCTCGCGGAGCCCGCGTCGTCGCGGCTCCGCCCACCCCGTACCGATACCCGGATCCGGTCCGCTTCACACCGGTCGCGACGAACTACCGGCATCCGTCCGGATTCAGACGCGGAGCATGTCGCGCACATGCCCGGTCTCGTTGACCGATGCGGCCCGCCGGGCGCCGTTACGGGAGACGAGGATGCGGGTCACCGACGTGTACTCGATGGGGAACATCAGCGGCCGGTCGAGCCCGAGCAGATCCTGGAGCAGAACGTTGATGACGCCCCCGTGGGCGAACACGGCGACGGTGTCCCCGTGGTCGCAGGTGTCGACGATGTGCTGCGTGGCGGCGAGAACGCGGGTGCGGAATTCCTCCGCATCCACGAAATCGGGCAGCTGACCGGCGCGGATGCGCGCCACGGCATCCGGCGCGAGTTCCTGCGCGACGTGGAACGGGATGTAGTGGTCGAGGTGGTAGTCGTACTCCGCCAGGCCCTCGAGCTGCGTGATCGGTAGTCCCCGGATCTCGGCGAGCGGCGCCGCGGTCTCGAGGGCGCGGCGCTGCGGACTGCTGAACAGCCGCGCGATGCGGTAGGGCTCGAGCGCGGTGGGCAGCCGCGCGGCCTGTGCGTGGCCCTCGTCGGTCAGCGACGGGTCGGCGCGTCCCTCGCTGACCCGCGCGAGCTCGGGTAGGGCGTGACGAATAAGGAGAAGCTGCACGTCACCACGATCCCACGGCGACCGAACGCGCGCTCGGTCGACCCGGTGTTTCACGTGAAACCGGGGCCTCAGCGTCGAGCGCGCGGCTTGGCGAGGGGGAACGCGAGGGACTCGCGGATGCTGCCGCCGGTGACCAGCATGACGATCCGGTCCACGCCCATGCCGAGGCCGCCCGTGGGCGGCATGGCGTGCTCGAGTGCCTGCAGGAAGTCCTCGTCGAGCTCCATGGCCTCCTCGTCGCCGCCCGCGGCGAGCAGCGACTGCTCGGTGAGCCGGGCACGCTGATCGATCGGGTCGGTCAGCTCGCTGTAGGCCGTCCCCAGCTCGATGCCCCACGCGACGAGGTCCCACTTGGCGGCGACGAGCGATTTCGTCGGGTGCGGGCGCGTGAGCGGGGAGACCGATGTGGGGAAGTCGGTGTAGAAGGTGGGGAACTCGGTGCGGGATTCGACGAGATGCTCGTACATCTCCTGCGCCGTCGCGCCGGCGTCCCACTCGGGGTTGTACGGGATCTCGTGCTCGTCGCACAGCCGGCGCAACTCCTCGACGGGGGTCTGCGCGTCGATCTCGGTGCCGAGTGCCTCCGAGACCGCCCCGTGGAACGTCTTCACCGGCCACTCGCCGGAGATGTCGATCTCGACGGGCCGCCCGTCGGGGCCGGGCCGGACGATCACCTCGCGTCCGTGGGCCGCGACGGCCGCGGCCTGGATCAACTCGCGCGCCAGCACCCGCATGACCTCGTAGTTCGCGTGTGCCTCGTAGGCCTCGAGGATCGTGAACTCCGGGTTGTGCTTGAAATCCGCGCCCTCGTTGCGGAACACCCGGCCGATCTCGAAGACCCGTTCCATACCCGCCACGCACAGGCGCTTGAGGTACAGCTCGGGTGCGATCCGCAGGTACAGGTCCAGGTCGTAGGCGTTGATGTGGGTGGTGAACGGTGCGGCGTTGGCGCCACCGTGCACGGGCTGCAGGATCGGTGTCTCCACCTCGAGGTAGCCGCGGGCCTGCAGCTGCTCGCGCAGCGACCGCACCACCGCGCTGCGAGCCGTGAGCAACCGGCGCGCGGTGCGGTTGATCGCGAGGTCCACGTACCGTTGGCGTACCCGCGCCTCGGGATCGGTCAGGCCCCGCCACTTGTCGGGCAGCGGGTGCAGGCACTTGCCGTCCAGCCGCCAGTCCTCCGCAAGCACCGAGAGCTCGCCGCTGCGGCTGCGGCCCGTCACCCCGCTCACCTCGACGAGGTCGCCGAGGTCGAACACGAAGCGGCGGCCGCCGACGCGGCCGCGGTCGACGAGGATCTGCACGTCACCCGACCAGTCCCGCAGCACCGCGAACAGCACGCCGCCGAAGTCCCGGAGCCGCAGGATGCGGCCGGCGATCCGCACCGCGGTGCCCTCGGGTGCGGCGACGGCCGTCGCGGCGGTGTGCGACGGGGGGTTCGCCACCGGGTACGGGTCCACGCCCGACTCCACGAGCCGCTCGAGCTTCGTCATCCGCACCCGCACCTGCTCCGGCCGCCGGGGACCGGTGCGCGACTCCGGCGCCGGCTCGACGTCGGGGGCGGCACCGTCGTCGTGCAGGGTTCCGGACTCGACGAGCGCCGGGGGAGCGGACGTCTGCGTCCCGGTGTGGCGGCGGGCGCTTCGTTCCCGGCCGAAGCTGGGCAGCGTGAGGAAGCCTTCGGCGATCGCCGACGCGATCCCGACCCGGGGCAGCACCCTGTTGTCCGCGAAGCACAGGAACCGCGGCGCCCACTCGGGCTGGTACTTCACGTTCGACCGGTACAGCGCCTCGAGCTGCCACCAGCGGGAGAAGAACACGAGCACCGAACGCCACAGCCGCAGCACCGGACCGGCGCCGATCCGTGCGCCCTCCTCGAACACCGAGCGGAACACCGCGAAGTTCAACGAGATCCGCGTGATCCCGAACTCGCCGCCGTGGGCGGCGAGCTCCGACACCATCATCTCCACGACACCGTTGGGCGCCTGCGGGTTCCGGCGCATCAGATCGAGCGACACGCCGTCGGCCCCCCACGGCACCAGCGACAGGATCGCCACCACCTCGTCGTGGGACATCGCCTCCACGAGCAGGCAGTTCCCGTCGAGCGGGTCGCCGAGACGCCCGAGGGCCATCGAGAATCCGCGCTCGGTCTCGGTGTCCCGCCATTCGTCCGCGCACCGCATCGCCAGTGTCATCTCCGCCTCGGGGACGTCCCGATGCCGGCGGATGCGCACCGTCACCCCCTGCTTGTGGGCACGCGAGACGGCCTGGCGCACGGGCCGCATCTCCCGGCCGGAGAGCGAGAATCCGGCGGTGTGGAGGATGGCCTCGTCGCCGAGTTGCAGTACCGACAGACCGGCCCGGCGGTAGGCGGTGGCGCCGGCCTCGCTCGCACCCATCACGGCCGGCGCCCAGCCGTAACCCCGAGCGAGCGCGAGCCACTCGTCGATCGCGTGCGGCCACGCCTCCGGATTGCCGACGGGGTCACCGCTGGCGAGGCACACCCCGACCTCCACGCGGTAGGTCACCGCGGCCTTACCGCTGGGCGCGAAGACGACCGCCTTGTCGCGGCGGGTCGCGAAGTAGCCCAGCGAATCGTCGCCGCCACGCTCGAGCAGGCCCCGGATCGCGGATTCGTCGCTCCCGGTCAGTGCGTTGGTCGCCCGCTGCGACCGGAACAGCACGATCACCGCCGCGATCAGCGCCAGCGCCCCCAGCAGGCCGAGCAGGGTGTTGACGAATCCGTGTGGGCGCCCGCTGAACTGGTCGTTGTCGAGCAGGGACAGGGCGGTCACCCGGTTGACCGCCCACAGCAACCGCTCGTCGGACGGCAGGGTGCCGGGGAACAGTTCCACGAGCCCCCACCCGATCAGGGTGCCGACGGCGAGCCCGGCGACGAGGACGCCCAGCGATTTCCACACCGCCCCGCGACGAACCCGCGTGTAGAACTCCGGATACGCCGCGAGCAGGAGCCCGACCGTCGCGACCTGCAGCACCAGACCGATCGCCGCGTCGATGCTGCGGTCCGACACCGCCACGAACCCGTTGTAGATCGCGAATCCGGCCAGGTACACCGTGAGGATCCACCACGCGATCCGCTTGCGGCTCGCCAGTGCCGCCGCGAGCAGGCCGAGCACCAGCGCGTACGACAGGCTGGTGTCGGGCGCGTCGAACAGGTACGTGTCCACGTATTCCCGTGGCGTATGGACGAAGTAGCGCAAGGTGGGGGAGATCGACCACAGCGCCACCGCGACGGCGAAGATCCCGAGGGTCAGGCCCACCACGTGCGGGACCGAGTTCAGGCGGCCGCGGGGCCGGGCAGGCAGGTGGGGGTGCGCCGCAGGTGCCGCAGCAACGTCCGCTGACATGCGTCGACGGTAGCGCCGCCCGGGACGTCGTGCTGCTCGGAACCGGGATTTGGTTACGAATCCGTCGTGCCGGACGTCCGGCGGCGCTGCTCGGACCGCCCCGCTTCGTCCCGCGCGAGTGGCTTCACGGTTCGAAGCGGTATCCCATTCCCGGTTCGGTGAGCAGGTGGCGAGGGTGCGCAGGATCGGGTTCGAGTTTGCGGCGCAGCTGCGTGAGATACACCCGCAGGTAATGGGTCTGGGTCGTGTAGGACGGCCCCCACACCTCTTCGAGCAGTTCCCGTTGGCCGACGAGCTTGCCGCGGTTGCGCACCAGCATCTCGAGCATCCCCCACTCGGTGGGGGTCAGGTGCACCGGTGCGCCGTCGCGGGTGACCTTCTTCGCGACGAGGTCGACGGTGAAGTCATCGGCGTCGATCGTCGGTTCGGTCGTGTCCGAGGTGGTGCCGGCCCGGCGGACCGCGGCGCGGATGCGGGCGAGGAACTCCTCCATCCCGAACGGCTTCGTGACGTAGTCGTCGGCTCCGGTATCGAGGGCGGCCACCTTGTCGAGGGCGTCGGTGCGTGCCGAGAGGACGATGACGGGGGCCGTGCACCAGCCGCGCAGCCCGGCGAGCACTTCGATCCCGTCGAGGTCGGGCAGGCCCAGGTCGAGGACGATCACATCGGGATGCTGCTGGGCGGCGGCACGGAGGGCGGAGCGTCCGTCGCCGGCGGTGATCACCTCGTACCCGCGTGCGGCGAGGTTGATGCGCAACGCACGCAGGATCTGTGGTTCGTCGTCGACGACGAGGATGCGGGTCATCGCGGCACCCTGGCCGGCGCGGCGGCGAGCTCGACCACCATGGTGGTCCCGCCACCGGGTGTTTCGGTGGCGGTGACGGTCCCGCCCATCGCTTCGGCGAATCCGCGGGCGACGGTCAACCCGAGCCCCGCCCCGCGGCTGCTGCGGTGGTCCCCGGCGCGGGGAAAGGCGGCGAAGACGTTGCCGGTGTCGCCGGGTGCGAGTCCGGGACCGCAGTCCGCGATGGTGACGGTGGTGCGGTCACCGGAGGTGCCGGCGCCGACGCGGATCGGACCGGTGGGTGCGTAGCGCAGGGCATTGTCGAGAAGATTGGCCAGGACCCGTTCGAGCAGCCCGCTGTCCGCAGCGACCACGGTGTCGTCGACGTCGACCTCGATGCGTTCGCGAACGTTGCGGGCGGTGTCCGAACCGCCGCTCGAAAGCGTGACCATGGCCCGGTGCACCACCTCGTCGAGGTAGACCGGCTGCAGGACGGGCGTGATCACCCCGGCCGCGAGCCGGGAGGAGTCGAGTAGGTTCGACACCAGGCCGGTGAGCTGGTCGGTGGATTCCTCGATGGTCGCGAGCAGCTCCGCGGTGTCCTCGGGGGAGAACTCGACATCGGTGCTGCGCAGGCTCGACACCGCGGCCTTGACGGCAGCGAGCGGGGTGCGCAGGTCGTGGCTCACCGCCGACAGCAACAGCCGCCGCAGGCGGTCGGTCTCGGCCAGGGCCGACGCCTGGGCGGCCTCGGCGGCGAGTTCCTGCTGCCGGACCAGTCCGGCGGCCTGTCCGGCCACCGCGGTGAGGATCCGGCGGTCGCGGGCGCGCAGCTGCGGACCACCGAGCAGGAGGGCGTACGCGCTGTCGTCGACCTCGCAGACGGTGTCGGCGGCCTGCATCGACGTCGGTGGCGCCGACCCGGCCGTCCCCAGGACCTGTGCCGGCTCCCGGTCGGTGCGGACGAGGCTGACGCCGTGCTGGGCGTAGGTTTCCCGGACCTTCTCGAGCAGCCGGGGCAGGTCCGCACCCCGCAGGACCGCGCCGGCGAACAGCGCGAGCAGTTCGGCCTCCTGGGACGCGAGCCGGGCCTCGCGGGCCCGGGCCGCGGCGGCATCGACCAGTGCGGCGACCGCCACGGCGACGACGAGCAGCACCACGGTGGTGACGAAATTGGCCGGCTCGGCGATGGTGAAGCTGTAGCGCGGCTCGGTGAAGAAGAAGTTCAACAGCAGGGCCGACAGCAGGGCCGCGACGATGGCCGGACCGATTCCGCCGAACAGCGCGACGGCGAGCACGACGACGAAATACAGCGTGTGCTGGCCCTCGAAGCCCGTGAAGTGGTCGATCAGCGCCATCACGCCGGTGGCGACGACGGGGATGACGAACGCAGCGATCCAGGACTGCAGTCGCCGCTCGTGGCGGCCCAGCAACGCCATCCTCGGCCCACGGGCGGTGTGCTCGTGGGTCACCATGTGCACGTCGATCTTGCCGGAGTCGCGGACGACCGCCGCCCCGATGCCCTCGTCGAGGATGCGTGCCCACCGCGGGCGCCGGGACGTGCCGAGCACCAGCTGGGTGGCGTTCACCTCCCGCGCGAAGTCGAGCAGCGTGGTGGGCACGTCGTCGCCGACGACGCTGTGCAGGCTTGCCCCCAGGCTCGCCGCCAGAGTCCGGACCTTCCCCATCTGCGGCGCCGAGACGCCGGTGAGCCCGTCGCCGCGGACGACGTGCACGACCATCAGTTCCGCACTCGCCTTGGCGGCGATGCGGCTGGCCCGGCGCACCAACGTCTCCGATTCGGGCCCACCGGTGACGGCGACGACGACCCGCTCGCGGGCCTCCCAGGTGTCGGTGATGGCGTGTTCGCCGCGGTACTTGGCGAGCGCGAGGTCGACCTGGTCGGCGAGCCAGAGCAGGGCGATCTCGCGCAGGGCGGTCAGGTTGCCCTCCCGAAAGTAGTTGCGCAGCGCGGCATCGACCTTCTCGGGCGCATACACGTTCCCGTGCGCCAGGCGCCGCTGCAGGGCCTGCGGGGTGATGTCCACCAGCTCCACCTGGTCGGCGCGGCGCACGACGTCGTCGGGGACGGTCTCGCGCTGCACCACGCCGGTGATCTGTTCGACCACGTCGTTGAGGGACTCGAGATGCTGGATGTTCACCGTCGACAGCACGTCGATTCCCGCGTCGAGCAGTTCCTCGACGTCCTGCCACCGTTTCGCGTGGCGGCTGCCGGGAACGTTGGTGTGGGCGAGCTCGTCGACCAGGGCGACGGCCGGCCGGCGGGCCAGCACGGCATCGAGGTCCAGTTCCTCGAACACCGCGTCCCGGTAGCCGATCCGTCGGGGCGGGACGGTCTCCAGGCCGGCCAGTTGTTCGGCGGTGCGGGCACGACCGTGCGTGTTCACGATCGCCACCACCACGTCACCGCCCCGGGCGATCCGCCGATGGGCCTCGCCCAGCATGGCGAACGTCTTGCCCGCGCCGGGGGCGGCACCGAGGTAGATCCGCAGCCGCCCCCGGCGCGACGCCTCGGGGGCGGCGGTGCGTGCAGTACCGGTCACGACGCCATCATCCACCCGAGGGGACCCCGTCGCAGTCGGGTGCGGTCAGTCCCAGCGCCACGTTCAGCTCGGGCACGTTCACTCGTTCGGCGCCGAGGAACCCGAGTTGCCGGCCCTCGGTGTGCGCGGCGACCAGCTCCCGGACCCGCTGCTCGGGGATGCCGGTGACCCGCGCCACCCGCGGCACCTGCACCGCGGCGTAGGCCGGGGAGATGTGGGGATCGACGCCGGAGCCGGACCCGGTGACCGCATCGACCGGAATCTCCTGCGGCGGCACCTGCTCGCGCGCGGCGATCACGGCACGCCGTTCGTCGACGAAGGCGGCCAGCACCTCGCTGCTCGGGCCCTGGTTGGACGGCAGCGCGGCGGCCGGGTCGCCCGGCGCAAAGGCGTCTGCGTCGGCGACCGAGCCGACGACCCGAGTGTGGAAGAACGGATCGGGCTCGCCGGGCGCGACCTGCGGGTCGACGCCGATCAGCCGGCTGCCGACGACGCAACCGTTCGTGTCGGTCAGTGGCGAGCCCTCGGCGCTCGCCGAACCGAGCCGTCCCACCGCCCACACCGCCGCCGGATAGGCCACTCCGACGATCACGGTCAGTGCGACCAGCATCAGCAGGCCGGCTCGCGCCTGCCGCATCAACCCTGCGAAGAAGTTACCGAATCCCATCAGTGTCACCCGATTCCCAGACGCACCACGAGGTCGATCAGCCAGATCCCGACGAACGGGGTGATCACCCCGCCGAGGCCGTAGACGAGCAGATTCCGCCCCAGCAGCGACGACGCGTTCGCCGGCCGGTACCGCACACCCTTCAGGGCCAGCGGTATCAGCGCCACGATCACGAGGGCATTGAAGATCACCGCCGACAGGATCGCGCTCTGCGGGGTGGCCAGTCCCATGATGTTCAGCCCCGCCAGTTGTGGGTAGATCCCGCTGAACAACGCGGGCAGGATCGCGAAGTACTTCGCGAGATCGTTCGCCAGCGAGAAGGTGGTCAGTGCCCCGCGCGTGATGAGCAGCTGCTTGCCGATCTCGACCACCTCGATCAGCTTCGTCGGATCGGAGTCGAGGTCGACCATGTTCCCCGCCTCCTTGGCCGCGGAGGTGCCGGTGTTCATCGCCACCCCCACGTCGGCCTGGGCGAGGGCGGGCGCGTCGTTGGTACCGTCACCTGTCATCGCGACCAGCCGTCCGCCCTGCTGTTCCGAGCGGATCAGCGCCAGCTTGTCCTCGGGGGTCGCCTCGGCCAGGAAGTCGTCGACCCCCGCCTCGGCTGCGATCGCCTTCGCGGTGAGGGGGTTGTCCCCGGTGATCATCACCGTGCGGATGCCCATCGCCCGCAGCTGGGCGAATCGCTGTGCCATGCCGGGCTTGACGACATCGGACAGCTCGACGACGCCGACCACCGATGCGCCGCGATCGTCGGATCGGGCCACCACGAGCGGTGTTCCGCCGCCGCGGGCGATGTCGTCGACGACGGTGCTCACCGCCTCGGGGATCCGTCCGCCCTGCTCGGCCACCCAGCGGGTCACCGCGTCGGCGGCGCCCTTCCGGATGCGGACCGGGATGCCGGCGTCTCCGGCGGTGTCGAGGCCGCTCATCCGGGTGTGCGCGGTGAATGCGACGAACTCGGCGGAGCGCTCGGCGCCCGACGGGCTCGGATCGAGGTGGAACCGCTCGGCGCACAACTCGACGATGCTGCGCCCCTCGGGGGTTCCGTCGGACAGGCTCGACAGTCTTGCCGCAGAAGCCATTTCGAGATCCGTGACGCCGGGAGCGGGGTGCAGTGCGGTGGCGCGCCGGTTGCCGTAGGTGATGGTGCCGGTCTTGTCCAACAGCAGGGTGTCGATGTCCCCGGCCGCCTCGACGGCACGACCGGACATGGCCAGCACATTGCGCTGCACCAGCCGGTCCATCCCGGCGATGCCGATCGCGGAGAGCAGGGCACCGATCGTGGTGGGAATCAGGCATACCAGCAGCGCGATCAGCTCGACCGGTCCCTGCTCGGCGCCGGCGTACGCACTCATCGGACCGATCGCGACGACCGCGAGCAGGAACACGATCGTCAACGCCGCGAGAAGGATGTTCAGGGCGATCTCGTTGGGGGTCTTCTGCCGGGCGGCCCCTTCGACGAGAGCGATCATCCGGTCCACGAAGGTCTGCCCGGGTGGTGCGGTGATCCGCACGACGATGCGGTCGGAGAGCACGGTGGTGCCGCCGGTGACGGCGCATCGGTCGCCACCCGACTCGCGGATCACCGGCGCCGATTCTCCGGTGATCGCCGACTCGTCGACCGTGGCGATGCCCTCGATCACGTCGCCGTCACCGGGGATCGTCTGACCGGTCTCCACCACGACGAGATCGCCCACGCGCAGCTCGGTGGCCGATACGGATTCCTCGGCGGCCGGACCGGTGAGGCGACGGGCTGTCGTGTCCTGCTTGACCTTTCGCAGGCTCGCCGCCTGCGCCTTGCCGCGCCCCTCGGCGACCGACTCGGCGAGGTTGGCGAACAGCACGGTGAACCACAGCCACGCCGCGATCGACCACGCGAACAGCGTGGGTTCGACGATCGCCGCGACGGTGGCGACCGCCGATCCGACCAGCACGACGAACATCACCGGATTCCGCGCCACATGCCGGGGATCGAGCTTGCGGATCGCTCCCGGCAGGGCCTCTGCCAGCTGACGGGGGCTGAACACGCCCCCGCCGACACGATGCGGGTGGGAGGTGATGGTCTCCCGGTGGGAATGAAGGTCGATGGTCACCGAAGTATCTCCGTGATCTCCGCCGCGGGGCGGGAGGACGAGCCGTGGTCGCGGCGCCGCAGGTGCGTGTGAGGCGCCGAGGGGGAGACGAGGGTCAATGCAGTGCCTCCGCGACGGGGCCCAGAGCGAGGGCCGGGAAGAAGGTGAGAGCCGCAACGAGGACGGCCGTTCCGGTGAGCAGCCCGGCGAAGGCCGCACCGGTGGTGGGCAGCGTGCCCGCACCGGCCGGGGTGCGACGCTGGGCGGCCAGCGATCCGGCCAGGGCCAGGACGAACACGATCGGCAGGAACCGCCCGAGCAGCATGCACATGCCCAGCGAGGACTGGAACCAGTCGCTGGTCACGGTCAGCCCGCCGAAGGCGCTGCCGTTGTTGTTCGACGCCGAGGCATAGGCGTAGAGCACCTCGGTGAACCCGTGGATCGCGCCCGGAGTGCCCGGATCCCCGGAGTTGCCGAGATACCCGGTGGTGGTGGACAGGATCACGGTGATCGCGGTGCCGGTCAGCACCAGCGCCGGCATCACCAGCACCGCCAGCGCGGCAAGGGTGATCTCGCGCCTGCGCAGCTTCTTGCCGAGGAACTCGGGCGTGCGCCCCACGAGCAGGCCCCCGACGAACACGGCGATCACCGCGAGCACCAGCATGCTGTACAGGCCGGTGCCGACTCCGCCCGGCGCGATCTCGCCGAGCAGGATGTTCAGCAGGACGGCCCCACCGCCGAGCGGGGACATGCTGTCGTGCGCCGAGTTCACCGCACCGGTGCTCGTGCCGGTGGTCGACACCGCGAACAGCACCGAACCGGGGATCCCGAACCGGACTTCCTTGCCCTCCATCATCGCGCCGGCGGCGTTCGCCGCCACGCCCCGCGTGCCGGATTCGGCGGCCAGCGCCACCGCCAGGACGGTGCCGTAGAGCAACGCCATCACGCCGAGGACGGTCAGGCCCTGCCGTCGGTTGCCGATCATCGTGCCGAACGTGCGCGTCAGCGTCACCGGGATCAGCAGGATCGCGAGGATCTCGACGATATTGGTGACGGGGGTGGGGTTCTCGAACGGGTGGGCCGAGTTCGCGGCGAGGATGCCGCCGCCGTTGGTGCCCAGTTCCTTGATCGCCTCCTGTGAGGCGACCGGCGCCAGCGCGGTGGTGACCGCGTTGCCGTCCAGTCCGGTGGCGGAGAAGCCGCTGCGGTACGACTGGATCACGCCCTGGGACAACAGAATCAACGCGATCACGAACGCCAGCGGCAAGAGAATCCGCAGGGTCCCGCGCACCAGGTCCACCCAGAAGTTGCCGATCTCGCCGCCGCGCCCGACGCGCACCAGGCCGCGGATCAGGGCGATCGCGACCGCCATGCCGACCGCCGCCGAGACGAAGTTCTGCACCGCGAGGCCGGCGGACTGGGTGAGTGGGCTCATCGTCGTCTCGGGCACGTAGGACTGCCAGTTGGTGTTGGTGACGAACGAGACCGCGGTGTTGAATGCCACCGCCGGACTCACTCCACCCAGGTCCCGGCCGAGCGGCAGGACACCCTGCAGTCGCTGCACCGTGTACAGCAAGAGCACGCTCGCGAGCGAGAAACCGAGCACACTCGCGGCGTATCCGTACCAGGTCTGTTCTGCGCGCGGATCGATCCGGCACAGCCGGTACATCAGGGACTCGATCCGCAGGTCCTTCCACCTCAGGTCGGTGTCGGTCGTGTACACCCTCGCCATGTAGTCGCCGAGTGGAACGTATGCCAACGCCAGGACTGCAACGACCAGGCCGATCTGCAGTCCCGCGGCAACAGCTGGAGTCATCGGATCGTCAGAACCTCTCCGGATCGAGCAGCGCGATCAGCAGGTACACCACCAGTGCCGTCGTGAGCACGACGAGCGCGACGCTCGCCACCCCTGCCCAGGTCATCGGCTCTCACCTCGCACATGCAGCGCGCGCAGGACCAGAGCGCATACCAGGAACCCTGCCAGGATCAGCACCACGTACGCGGTGTCGGCCATGTCGTCTTCCCTTGTCGTAGAGACGAATCAGGCGCCGATCGGCGCCCCGCACCACACTGTCGCACCGCGCCCGTCCGTGGACCGCGATCCATACGGAATCTTGACGCCCGCGGCCGATGTCCTGACGAATTCTTTACACCCCGGGTCCGGCGTCCCTGCGGCGCAGCGCCCGCGGGCCCCGACGCCGGAACGGCTCGGGGCCGCCGGCATCACCGCAGCGCCACGTCGACCAGGCGCGCACGCACGTCGGCCACCTCGTCGAGCGGGGGGAGCTGCTCACGGTCGTACGAGTAGCGGGTGCGCAGGTGCCCGAGCAGCCGGCGCCGATCGGTGTGCAGGTGCGCCCGGGCGCCCACCCAGCAGATCAACACGTTCGTGCGGACACCGCACCGCTGCACCGACCGCGGCTACCGCGACCGAATCGCGGAGTGCTGCTTCGAACATGTTGTCGCAGCCGGTGATCTGAACCTGCTGCTCTACGACGTGACTACCTTCTACTTCGAGGCCGAGAAGGAATAGGACCTGTTCAGGCTCCTCGCCGCCTCAGTTCCATGCGGTACGAGTACCGACGTGGATTGAAATGAGAGGATGTGAACTCGACGAACTTGCCGTCCGCGTCGTAATAAAGACGCTCGATCAGCAGTATGGCGTCTCCAGCTTGACATCCGATCAGCTCAGCCTCGTGCTCGGGGGCGTTCATGGCGGTGATCTCCTGGCGCGCGCCCATGATCGGCTTGGTGAGGAGTTTTTCGGCCGCCCCGATCACGGTTCCTTCGCCGACCGACGGGACCCCGTCCGCGGCCAGTTTCGCACCGAGTTCGGGTTCGACGTAGTGACGTGTCAGGACGAAGGGGAGTCCCTCATAGGAACGTCGAACGGTGGCCTTGCTGACCTCGATGTACGGCAATTCCAATCGGGCCGCGATGGAGGGCTCGACGACGACGGTGAATGGTTCGATCACCTCGGTGTTCGTATCGGGCCAGACGATAATTTCGTCGAGGGAGCCGATCGAGCGGACATAGCGGCCCCGGGTGTCCTGTTGACGCCCGCTCACATAGGTTCCGCTGCCTTGGACGCGGTAGATCAGCCCGTCCGAGAGCAGTATCTGGAGCGCCTCACGCACCGTGTGGCGGCTGACGTTGTGGACCGACTGCAACACGCTTTCGGTGGGCATTTTCCGTCCCACCGAGTAGACACCTGCCTCGATGTCGGCCCGCAACTTCTCGGCCAACTCTCGGTACGCTGGGACACCACGCTCCGCGGGAGCGGCCTTCTTCGTCACCACGGGCTCCTCCTTCTCCCTGATGCGATCGGCAGGGTGTCATCCACCACACTAGCGCTCGTACGGATGAATCTTCAACGTGGGAGACTCGGTAACGGGAATTTACTGCAACGACAGCATATTCGTGGCGTCAGATTGCTTACTACTTCTGCTACCTCGAAAATTGATACTGATGAATCGAGTGTGGAGGTGTGACCGTCTGCGATCACACCTCCACACTCGGTCCTTCCGGCGCCGGAGTTGGGCGACCGATGGACGTCTGTCACCGCAGCACGACGGACCCGATACGGATGTGGGCCCTGTCGCGGTGGTGCTGGTGTCCCCGCCATCCATGTCGGCGGGCGCCTCAGGCCGTGGTCGGTTCCACCTCAGCAAGCAGTTCGTCGTTGTGGGCGCCGAGCTGGGGCGCCGAGTCGGTGCGTGGCTCCTCGTAGGTGTCGGTCAGGAACGGTGTCCGGATCATCCTTCGGCGACCGGCATACGGATCGTCGATCTCGAGGAACATGCGACGCGCGTCAAGGTGAGGGCACCGGTAGAGCTCGTCCACGGTCTGGGTTTCCCCGGCGGGAAGCCCATGGGCGGCGAAACGTTCGACGATCTCGCGGCGGGTGCGCGACCGTGTCCACCGTTCGACTTCGGGGCGGATCACCGATGCAAAGTTCTCGGCCCGGTGAACGACGGTGTCCAACAGTGGATGGTCGAGCAGGTCGGTCCGCTCGATTGCCACACACAGCCGCCGCCACATTTCGTGGGTGGGCAGAATCAGTGCAACATAACCATCCTCGGCCTCGAGGGCACCGAGTGGAGAGTAGCGATCCACCCCGCGCACTCGATGCTCGCCCGTGAAATCCCACAGCATCAGTTCGCGTTCGAGCAGGGACGCCACGGAGTCGTACATGCTCTGATCGACGAACGCGCCCACACCGGTATTCTGACGTCCCTGTAGAGCGGCGAGCACGCTGACGGTGGCGTGGACCGCGGTGAAGACGTCCGCGAAACCGGTCACCGTCGGCAGCGGCGGGCCCCCGGGTTCTCCGGTCACCGACATCAATCCGCCGACTGCCTGGATGGCGGTGTCGAAGGCCGGCCGTTCGGCAAATTCACCTCGATGCGTCCGCAACCGTCCGTAGCCGCTGATGGCGCAGTAGATCAGGCGTGGATTGGCCTCCTTGAGCGCTTCGTATCCGACTCCCATACGGTCGACGGCACCGGGACGGAGGTTTTCCACGACTACGTCCGCGGTCGCCGCAAGGGTCCGGTATCGGGCTCGGTCGCCTTCTGTGCTCAAGTCCAGCGTGACGGACTTCTTGTTGCGGTTGTAGCTCAGGAACCCGCCGCTCATAGATCCGGTCTCGGTCTGCTCGAGCGGATCGTAGATTCTGCGCGGATCGCCGCCGTCGGGCTTCTCGATCTTGATGACCTCCGCGCCCAGGTCGGCCAGCATCATCGCACAGTAGGGGGCGGCGATGTACTGGCCCATCTCGAGCACCCGAATGCCGTCGAGGGGCCTCACGTCAGATTCCTTCGGTTGCGTGCGGGACGAGCATCGGCTTGATGTCCTCCTGTGCCCGCATCCGCGTCAGTGCCTCGGTCGCCTGGTCGAGCCGGTACCGGTTCGGGACCAGTGCGCCGAAGTCGTACTTACCATGTGTGTTCGTCATGAAGTCGAGAGCCTTGCGATATTCGGCGATGTGCCCGGACCAGGTTCCCATGATGGTCAGCTGCTGTCGGGTGATGAAGCCGGGCCGGACCGGGACTTCCTTGCCTGGACCGTCGATCTGGCCGGTGACCATGTAGCGGCCGCCTTCCTTGATCATTCCCAGACCTTCTGGGAACGCGGTGCGTGCGCCGGAGAACTCGAAGACGACTTCGGCGCCGTGCCCGCCGAGCAATTCGCGGACCGCGGCGACCCGGTCTTCGGGTTCGGGATGTTCGGCGACAGAGACGAGGTCGGTTGCCCCGTACTGCTTGGCAATGGCAAGGCGGGTATCGGGAGCGCCGACGGTGATGATTCGTCCGGCGCCGAGATGATCGGCGAGGGCGGTAGCGAACAGGCCGAGCGGGCCCGCTCCCTGGATAACGACGGTTTCCCAGGGATTCATCTTGCCGATGCGTTCGAAAGAGTGCACAACTGTGCGCAGTGCGCAGCTGGCCGCCGATGCCCAAGAGGTTTCCACCTCGTCCGGCACGCGCACTCGTCCCGAATTGGGGAAGACATAGGCGTACTCGGCGAAGCCGCCGACCAGGTACGGGGGACGCTCGCAGTTGGTGAACATGTAGTACTGCCGGTTGGTGCACAGGGTGGGCTGGTTGTCGAACCGGCAGTGGTCACATTGGTTGCATGAAGCGTGGGTGAAGCAGATGCGATCGCCGATTTCGAGCGGTGTCCCGAAGGTGTCTCGCTCGGCGCCGTCACCGAATGCGATCACCCGCCCGACCATTTCGTGTCCGGGAATGACGGGTAGGTCCAGCGCCTGGCTGCCGCCGAGGGAGCCGTCCCATAGGTGCAGGTCCGAGCCGCACACCGTCGCTGCTTCGATACGGACCAGGAGTGCGCCCGGTTCCAGGGTCTGGGGTACCGGAATTTCGCGGATCTCGAGCGGCTCACTGTGCTTGGTGAGCACCGCCGCCTGGCTGGTCTTGGGGATGTCGAATGTGGTGGTCATCAGTTTCTGCTCCTGTTGGTTCAGCCGAGCTTGAACGGGTCACGGCTTTCACCGGTGAGTTCGACCCAGATGGATTTGGTCTGCAGATACGCGTCGAGGCCTTCGATGCCGTTTTCGCGGCCGATTCCGCTCTGCCCGAAGCCGCCGTACGGGACGTTGTTGGCGAGCACACGGTAGGAGTTGATCCAAATCGTGCCGGCATTGAGCCGGTGCGCCACGCGGTGCGCGCGTTGGACGTCCTTCGTCCACACCGCCGCGGCGAGTCCGTAGGTCGTGTCGTTGCCGAGTTGGACCGCCTCTTCTTCCGAGGTGAAGGTGATGACCGACAGCACGGGTCCGAAGATTTCTTCCCGTGCCACGCGCATCGAATTGTCGACGCCGCTGAGGATGGTGGGCTGGAAGAAGTACCCGTCGGCCAGTTCGGTGTCCTGCGGACGCTCTCCGCCGCACACCACTGTGGCTCCTTCGTCGACTCCGAGGTCGACGTAGTAGCGGACCTTCTCGAGTTGCTCGGCGAAGGCGATGGGGCCCATCTCGGTTTCGATGTCGAGCGGATCCCCCATCTTGATCTGGGGTGCGCGTCGTGCGAGTCGCTCGACGACGGTATCGCGGATCGATTCGTGGACCAGCAAACGGCTTCCGGCGATGCAGGTCTGGCCGGTGGCGGCGAAGATTCCTGCCATCACCCCGTTGACGGCCGCATCGATGTCGGCGTCGGGGAAGATGATGTTGGGGGACTTGCCGCCGAGTTCGAGGGTGACCTCTGCGATGTGGTCGGCGGCGCTCTTCATGACCGCGATTCCGGTGGCAGTGGAGCCGGTGAAGGTGACTTTGTCCACGCCGGGTTCGGCGGTCAGTGCGGCTCCTGTGTTCCCCGCGCCGGTGACGACGTTGAACACTCCGGGCGGGAATCCGGCTTCATCGACGAGCTTGGCGAATTCGAGGGTCGACGTCGGCGTCTGCTCTGCGGGCTTGGCGACAAATGTGCAGCCGGCGGCCAAGGCGGGCGCGAGCTTGCTCGCCAGCAGGAACAGAGGGCTGTTCCAGGGAAGGATCGCGGCGACCACGCCGACTGGCTCGCGGCGAGTGTAGGTGAAGAAGTTCGTCTGGGGCGCGGAGATGGTGTCACCGAAGATCTTGTCGGCAGCGCCGGCGAAGAACTCGTAGGTCGCCGGCAATCCGGCCATCTGGCTGCGCGTCTCGCGGATGACCTTGCCGTTGTCGGTGGTCTCGATACGCGCGAGCTCGTCTGCGTGGGGCTCGATCAGCGCCGCCAGTCTACGGATCAGGGCGCCTCGCTGCGCCGCGGACATCGATCCCCACGGCCCGGACAGCGCGCGTCGCGCGGCCGCGACAGCATTCTTGACATCTTCCGGTCCGGCGAGTGGGGCAGTGGCCCAGGCCCGCCCGTTGTAGGGGTTGACGGTCTCGAAAATCTCACCGGAGATGGCGTCGACCCATTCGCCGTCGATGTACATCTTTCGGTGTTGGAGTTCGCTGTTTCGCCGTTCGGCGATGGCGACGTTCTCGGTCATAGTGCTCTTTCTCGTTTCTCGGCCGGATCGAGTGCCCGGCACTGTTGAATTGGGAGCGTCGGTTTCGGGTTTCGATGTACCCCGCATGTCGAGGGGGACGACTGGAAAAGAGCTGTCCTCACGTTCTGACGGAGATGCCCGCCAAAGTCGCACGGATCAACGGGTCGATGGACGGCGCGTCGGGCAACGTGGCCACGCTGTCGATCAAGGTTTCCAGTTCCTTTGTGGACAGCGGAATTTCGTCTGCGAGGCGTTCGGCATTGCGTACGACGCCGTCGGTGTCCCACGACAGCATCGCATCGGAGTCCTCGATGGCGTCTTGGACCGCGGTCCCGTCGACCAGGCCCACAGTGGCGTGTGCGGTTTTCGCCGGGCGTGCCGACTCGGCGACGAGGTCGATCTTGCCGATGAGGTCGAGCACCTGCGGATCGGTGAAGTGTTGCAACAGGCCGTAGGTGATGTCGCCGTGGACGAGCCCGGTTGCGAAGGCGAATCTGGCGCTCATCAGTGTCTGTGAGGTACTGGTGAAGGGCCCGCGCGAGGGCATGCCCGGATAGGTTGCCTCGCGTTCGTTCATCTGCAGCCGGATCGATGCGACCTCGTCGGCGTGGAGACCGGACTCGCGCAGCCGCACCGCGAGCATGGCCGGCGCCTGATTGAACGCACACACCGGGTAGGGCTTGAAGGTTACTTCGAGCATGTTCCAGGACCGCCCGAGGTCGCGGGCGATCATTTCCGCTGCCTCACGCGATCGCGAGAAGCAGTCGAGGAATCCCGCTTCGGCTTCGAAAGCGGCCCGCGAGCCCGCAACTCCGGCTTCGGCAAGTTGCGCTGCCATCAGTCCACTCGTCGCCGCAATTCCCGACTGGAAATGCCATTCGTCAGTTCCGGCACCGAACGATTCGGACGTGCCACCCGAGATCGATGCGGCGATCGCCAGCGCGGAGGTCGTGCGTTCGCCGCTCAGGCCGCGGATTCGTGCGACGGCGGCAGCGGCAGCTACCGGTCCGAACACCGCCGTGGCGCGAAAGGGCGGGGTGGTCAGGTCCGTGAGTGGCTTCGACAGCGCGATGCCCACCTCGTAACCCGCGACGACCGCTGCAAGCAGAGTCCGACCGTCGACAGCGCTGGCCTCTGCTGCCGCCAGAGCGGCGGGTACGACGCTTACGCCTGGATGGAACGTGCCATGTGTGTCCTCCTGCGCCCGGGCATGTAGATGCACTCCGTTGATGAAGGCCGCCGTCGAGGCCGGATGCCACTGGCCGGTCACCAGCGAGCGGGCGTATCCCCGGCGGTTCGGTGGCGAGCTCACTCCGGGGGTAACCTGCTCGGCCCGTCGCCCGAAGCCAGCGGCCGAGCCGGCCATCCCCACCGCCAAAGCGTGGATGAGGCACCCTTTCGCCCGCTCGACGACTGGTAGCGGAAGCGCATCGACCTCCAGATCTGCGGCGAAGGCGCCGAGTCGTTCGGCGATCGTGCTGCCAGCCATGCGCACATCCCTTCCGTGATTCGTGGACACGTCAGTTGCAGTTCCTGCCGGAGCTGCCCGCGGAAGCGGATCCGACCACCACCGTTTCAGAATTTGTCCGTATGACTTGAGACACTATTGCGCAACGATGCGTCTGTCAATCACGACGCGAATCGAACCCGTCCACCTCCAGGATCCGACCACGACGGTCCCGTTATTTGACGGTAATTGCCTGTTCAAGACGTTTCCGTTGTCCAAGTTCCACGTAGCGGCGAACCCGCCCACTCCAAGGGGTTGACGCAAGCGTCGACCATGACTACCTTCCAATCATCCGTACAACTGTGGCTCATCTCACTGTGGGCCGCCAGGGCGGAGGATCATGGGCGCGCCAGAAACACCATCAGATTCGCGCAGGACCAAATTCACGTCGTGGCGAAAGAAGTCCACGACGCTTCCCGAGGAGACCTCGATGACGAACCCACCCCCCGTATTGCCGTCACCCCCCACCACTCCGGGAGAGGCGCCGACGACTGATGCGCTGACCTCATCGGGGACGCTGGCACCCCGGGTGTCTCGACGCGTCGCCGTCGCCGCGGGCATCGGCCACTTCCTCGAGTGGTTCGACTTCGCGGTGTACGGGTTTCTGGCCGCGACCATCGGACAGCTGTTCTTTCCGTCCGGCAACGCCACGACGTCGCTGTTGGCCTCCCTCGCCGTTTTCGGCGTCGCGTTCCTCTTTCGTCCGCTCGGTGGGCTGCTGATCGGGGCGTTCGGCGATCGTGCCGGTCGCCGCGCGGCGCTCTCGTTCGCGATCGTCGTCATGGGCATCTGCACGATCGGCATCGGCGTCCTGCCGACGTACGCCACAATCGGCGTCGCTGCTCCCGCTCTTCTGGTGCTCCTTCGGTGTGCCCAAGGTTTCTCTGCGGGTGGCGAATACGCGGGCGCGGCTGCCTTCCTCGTCGAATATGCACCGGCCCGCCGGCGCGGGCTGTGGAGCAGTGTGGTCTCCGCCGGCGCCGGCATCGGGGTCATGGCCGGGGGTGCGGTGACCTTGCTGTTGACGGCCCTGCTGTCCGACGACCAGATGACGAGCTGGGGGTGGCGTGTCCCCTTCCTCGTCGCCGGCCCACTGGCCGTCCTGGGTCTCTACGTCCGGCTCCGGCTCGAGGACACTCCCGTGTTCCAGGAGCTCCAGCGCGCTCACGAGGTCGAGCATGCCCCGCTGCGCAACGCCGGCAAGCACAGTCGATCCGGAATCCTGTTGGTGTTCGTCTGCACCGCGGTGACCGGCCTCGGTTTCTACTACCTCGCAACCTTCGTGGTCACCTTCCTCAGTGTCGAGGTCCACATGGCCAAGACCTCCGCCCTCGAACTCGCGGTGCTCGGATTGCTCATCTACTCACTCATGTGCCCCGTCGCAGGCATGATCGGCGACCGCATCGGCCGCCGACGCACGATGCTGCTCGGCGCCGTCGGCATTGCTCTGACCGCGGTCCCCTGCTTCGCGCTGCTCTCGACCGGCACCTGGTACCTCGCACTGATCGGTCTGGCAATCCTGGCGGCGTTCGAGGCACTGGCCAATGTCATGCTCGGAGTTCTCATGGTCGAGCTCTTCCCGGCCCGACTGCGGGTGACGGGTAGCTCGATCGGCTTCAACGTCGCGCAGGCTCTCATCGGCGGGCCCGGCCCGTTCATCGCTACCGCCATCGCGGCGGCGGCCGCGCTCATCGTCGCTCCCGCCTTCTATCTGGTCGCGGTTGCAGCGCTGTCGTTCTTGATCCTGCTGCGGTATCTCCCCGAGACTCGCGGAGTGTCGCTGTTCAGTGACGAAGCACCCTCGGTGAGGGACTGACAGGCAGGCATGATTGTGGAGACGCATTCGTATCTGAAGCGTCCCGCGTACCGGCTCGTCGCCGAACAACTTCGGCGGCGAGCCGAACGCGGTGAGTACGCCGTGGGTGACAAGTTGCCTACCGAGGATCAACTTCGACACACTTTCGGCGTCAGCAGGCACACGATCCGGCAAGCAATCGGACACCTGGTCGAGGTGGGCATGGTGCACCGTGTTCAGGGCAGCGGCACGTATTTGATTGGGTACGAGACGAACTCCGTTCGCTATCAGCGTGCGATCGGATCGCTCGACGAGATCATGAGCTGGCCCGGCACCACCACTCGGCTGCTCGAGCCTTTCCGGCGGGGGGTGAGCGAGCCTGCGATCGCTCGTGACCTCGGCGCGGACATCTCAGATGTCCGCTGTGCCCTCGTCCAACGCTGCTACAACGATGCGCCCTTCGCCCTGACTCGGCACTACATGGTTTCCTCATTGGCGGACAACGTGATCGATCGGGCAGCATGGGAGACCGACAGCACAATCATTCAATCGGCGGAGCGGTTACTGCCCGAGGGCATCGTCTCGGCGACCCAGAGCATCCACGCCACTCGAGCCGAAGAAGCTGAGAGCGAACTGATCGGATGCTCGGTAGGGGACGCCGTCTTGCTCATCGAGCGGCTGTACCACGACGCCGGTGGGCGGCCGGTCGAGTTCACCGCCTCCCGCTTCAATCCCCGCCGCTACAGCTACCGGATGGACCTGCGCCGGCACCGCTGATCGGGACGTCCGCGGTCCGCACTGAGCCACCACGAAGTGGTCGGGGTGGCAATCGATTACACGGTTGACCTACCAGGAACGCACGAAGGAGGCGGTGTGGGTCGAGAGACGAGCACCGATATCGGTTCGATCGACGTCGTCCGGGATCGGTATGTCCCGCCCCGGCGAGTGATTATCATTCTCACCGCCACGGCTGTCACCGCGGTAGGACAGATGTACTCGGTATTGGCGCTGTTACCGCAGATGGCCGCTTCCTTCGATGTCAACCCTGCACAGGTGACGGCGACCTCCACTGTGTTCGGCGTCGCCTATGCTGTCGGGTTCCTCGCGGCGGGGCCGCTGGCGTCGCGATTCGGTTCCCATACCGTGATGTCTGTGGGTCTGTGCACCGCTGCCGTCACCACGTTGCTGGCAGCCCTTCCTTCCACGCTGCTTCTCGAACTGATCGCTCGCGCGGGGCAGGGCTGCGCGGCAGCCGCCTTCGCCCCCGCCGCGTTCACGTATATTGCCGAGAACATCGATCCGCGCCAGCGTCTGCTGGCTTTGAGCTGTTTGACCAGCGGTTTCCTCGGAGCGGCGGCAGTCGTTCCCGTCGCCGCACAGGTGATCGCTGTTGCGGCCGGTTGGCGCGCGGTCTTTGTGCTCGGTGCGGGTGCGCTCGCGGTGGCCGCCGTGGTCGTTGTTGTGTTCGTTCCGAGGGCGCGGGCCATCCGCCACCCCCGTGGTGCGCGGCTCTTCGGGGTCTTGGTGACGATTCTGGGCAGGTGGCGGTTGGTCGCGCTGTTCGGTGCTTCGGCCACATTCCTCGGTGGGTATGTCAGCGTTTTCACCACCATCTCGCTGGTGGGCCCGCCGTCGGTTGCCGGAAATCCCGAGGCCCTGCAGGTGCTGCGCTTGATCACCGTGCCAGCACTTCTCGTCATTCCATTTCTGGGTCGAGTGCTGAGGCGGTGGCGACCGGCCCGCCGGGGCGCGGCGGCGTTGGGTGTGGCGGCGATGTCCGTGGCCGCCGGATCGGTGTCGTCGGACTACCTGATAGGACTGTCGATAGCGGTGTTGCTGCTCGTGGCGGCGATTTCCGCTACGGCGTCAGCCATTGTCGAGTCCCTTCTGGTGCAGGTGCGTCCGGAGGAAACGGGCGGTGCAACGGCACTGTACGGATCCTTCACCTTTCTCGGTGCCAGCGCCGGACCAGCCCTCGCCTCGGTGGTCAGTCCTTGGGGTTTCCGGATCGGCATGCTTGCCGCGGCCATCTGGCTCGCCATCGGGGCGGGGTTGATCCTCGTCTCTTCCGCAGGAGCCGGGGCCCGACGATCGATTCAACACGGCACCGAGGGCGCTGTGTCATCCCTGCGGTAGGGAGCTCAAGGCAGGCCGGCATCAGCCGCGAGCGCGGCCGACACGAATTCGTCCGGCAGGTCCGACGACAGCGGCGGATGGCTGGGGGGATGGACGTTGCCGGCGATTTGTCGGAGGGTGTCCATGACGTGTACTCCGCCATCGGCGAGAAACCGCACCAACCCGGCTTTCGCGCATTGGGCTGCTACCCCGGTGAGCAGGCTTCCAGCCTCTTCGCTACGGCCGGATGCGGCGAGGCAGCCGGCCAGCAGCCTGCGGGCCCGTAGCTCAGCCCGGTGGCGTTCGCTGCCCGCAAGTCGCTCCGCCCACTCTCCGGCCCACCGGCATGCGAGCTCGGTATTCGCCAGGGATCCGGTTCGCACCAATCGCGTGATGGCCGCCTCCTCCCGGTTCTGCGCGATAACCTCGTCGAGACCGGACACCTGCTCCGCACGTTCGGCGTAGGTGAGATCTGCAGTTTGCGAGGCATCTGAGGATGGTAGGACGAGATCCAGGCGCGCCGATTCGTTGACGATGGAGCTGTAGAGCCTCGGCAGTTGCATCTGCATGGAGAATCGTGCTCCCTCGTCCAGTCGTGCAACGGCCGCTGACCGGTCGCCGTGTATCACTTTGATTCGGGCTCCGACGACGTACCGGGCAATCTTCAAGTCGACAGCGCCCGCGTGTGGTCCGAGGTCGTATCCGTCGTCGAGTAGTCGCTCGGCCTCGGCGGTGTGTCCCTGTTCGTACAGAACTTCACCGAGGAGCCCGCCGGCTAACCGAGCGGTGTAGGAGCGTCGACCATCCACTTGCTGAGCGATCTTCATCGCGGTGCGGAAACTCGCTTCCGCCAGCTTCACATCCAGTTGCTCGAAGGCCGCTATACCCACCCAGCAGTGTCCGTGTACCGAGTTGTACGGTCCGTTGTTCCGCTGGTGATACGCTGCGGCCCAGTGCTGAAGGGCATAGGCGGCGCGGTAGTCCGCCCGACAGATCTTGGCGAACGTCGCAACGTTCGCTGCGACGGATACGACCCACGGCCGGAAGTCATCGGGACGATCGAGACACGGACGCACCAAGTCGTCGATTCGCGAGGCTCGGTCTGCACGCAATTCCACGACCGCTCTGATCACCGAGGCTTCGGCACGCAGCGCGGGGGTCTCCGACGCGCTGAGGTGGGTGAGCGCGGTATCGACGCGGTCAAGTGCCTGCAGAGCGGGGCCGGGGTTGTAGAGCAGGATGTTCGACCACGCGGCGGCGAGTTGCAGCCGCGGATTGGACATTGTGCTGTCTGTCGGCAGCTTGTCGACAAGTCCACGCAACGTCGACATCTGCGAATGCTCGAGCAGATACGTCCCGTCGCGTTCGACCAGTTTCACTGCACCGGCCGTATCGCCGGCACGCAGTGCGTGATCGACTGCTTCGCTGAGAAAGCGGTGCTCGGCGAACCAGGTGGATGCGGATCGATGCAACTGCGCCGATCGCCCGGGGAACTCGGTGTCGAGTCGGCCACGCAGGAATTCTGCGAACATGTGGTGGTATCTGAACCAGTGCCCTTCGTCGTCGACTCGGCGCAAGAAAAGGTCACGCGCTTCGATCAGCTCGAGCATCGCCTGACCGCGTCGCACATCGGTCAGGGTCGAGGCCAGGTCGGCGCAGATGCGGTCGGGGATGGCGGTGGCCAGTAAGAATGCGCGCGTATCCGTATCGACGGAGTCGAGGACGTTCTCGGCGAGGAAATCACCGATCGCGTGGTGGCGGCCCGAGAGGTGTGCAATGAACTGGGCAGGGTCCGCGGACGAGCGCAGAGAAATCGACGCCAGCTGTATGGCGGCGGCCCAGCCGTCGGTCGACCTCGCCAGATCGGCGATGTCCTCTGTTGCCAGGTCCAGTCCCGAGGCTTCCATGAGGAAGCTGCGTGTTTCTTCTTCGTCGAATCGCAATACTGCCGAATCGATCTCGACTAGTTCGTTGCGAACGCGCATCCGGCTCATCGGCAGTCCAGTTTGCGTGCGACTGGTCACGATGATCTGGACGTGGTGGCAACCGTTGTCCAGTAGGTACGTCAGCGTAGCCACACTCGAGGGATCCGAGACCCGATGCCAGTCGTCGAGGACGAGAGCCAGGTGTTGGTCTTGATCGTGCAGTGTGTTGATCAACGTTGTCAGCACGTGTGGGCACGCGCGGTCACCGTGTGCTTCGAAGGTGTCACGTAATTCGGTCGCCAAGGCCGGCAACGCGGTGGTGATGGCTTCGATGAGATGTGCGAGAAACCAGAGAGGATTGTCGTCGTCTCGGTCGATGGTCAGCCATGCGGTGGCAATGCCCTCGTCGGCGAGCTGATGGAGCCACTGTCCCGCTGCGGTGCTCTTTCCGTAGCCGGTGGGTGCGTGGATGACGGTCAGGCGTCGCCGTCGATCGGTGTGAAGGGCCTGCATCAGACGGTCCCGGGTGATCAGCGTACGGCTCGGTGGTGGGGGTCGGAATCTGGTGGCGGGTGTTGGGGGTGCCGAGTACCGGCCGGAGGGCATCGGGGTCCGTGAGTGCGGTGCCGGGAATCCGAATCCGAACGCTGGTGAAGCGTAGTCCGGAGCGGCACCTGAGTCTGTCGCGCTCCCTTCGGCGTTGTGGTGGGCGCGGCGTAATTGGTCGGCGAAGTCGGCTGCCGTGCAGGGACGATTGCCGCGATCGCGTGCCATCGCGTGCTCGATCACAGTGCAGACCTCCTCCGGAATCTCTCCATACCAGTCGCGTAGCAGGGAGCCGCTCGGATTGGTGATGCGCCGAAACTGGTCGATCAGAGACTCTCCGCGGCGCCGCTCGAAGGCCGCGTGCCCGGTGAGCGCGCAGAACAGAGTGGCTCCGAGGCTATAGAGATCGCTCGCCGGGCTGGGGGGACGCCCGAGTAACACGTCGGGGTCGGTGTAGGCGGGTGACCCGGTGACGACACCGGCCGCGGTCTCGAACCCGCCGGCGATGCGCGCGATGCCGAAATCTGTCAGCTGCGGCTCTCCGTAGGTGTCGATCAAGATGTTCGCGGGTTTGACGTCTCGGTGCAGGATGGATTGCTGGTGGGCAGTCTCGAGCGCGTCGGCCACCTTGATACCGAGGTGTAGGACACGGGGCCAGGGGATCGGACCCGACTCGATCAGCGACTGAAGGGAGCCCGGCTCGTGGTACTGCATGACGAGGTACGGGTGACCGGCACCCGTCGTCCCGACGCGATAGATGGTGACGATGTTGGGGTGCCCGGATAAGCGTCCCATTGCTCTTTGCTCACGGAGAAAGCGATCCACGCCTTCCGGGTCGTGATAGGTCGTGAGCACCTTGATCGCTACGACGCGATCGAGAGCCCGCTCTTCGCAGCGATAAACCACACCGAAGCCGCCCCGTCCGATCTCGGTGGCGCCCTCGAATCCCTCCGCAGCCAGCTCCGTGGCGATGGCTGCAGTCTGGTCGCGCTGCGTTGCCCCCGGATCGGTCTCGGCCACCTACGACCTCGAACCGGCACCTGGTGCCTTGAATCGGCTCATCACCCACCTCGCGCCTACTGAATCAAGGATAATCTGGTAGCCGACCGAACCGGCCCTGAACGCGTCGATACACGCTCGATGACCGCGATGGTGGCTGAGGAGGGGTCAAGCAGAATTCGCGGCCTCGTCCGCGGCACTACCCGTCATCCCCCACCCTGTGTGGGCGGGTGCGGAGCATCGAATCGAGGGCCGTAACCGTGTCAATCGTTACTGGGAGAACGATGGCGCTCCCAGTACCGCATCTCTGAAGGACCGACGACCTGTCATCGAAGCCTGTGTGAACCTCGCCCCCGTCTCCCGCAGCACGATGGCCCTGTCGGCTCCGACCTCGTTGGCGTCGTCGATGGCGGCAGTCGAGCCAGACGCGTACAGCCACCGTGCGGTGCAAGATCGCGGTCAGTGCGTTTGCCGGGTAATAGCGGTGGCACGGCACGGGACCGCCGCGAGGGACCAGGTGGCCGTCAACTGCGAACGTTCACCTCGAGCAGCTGCCGCGGTGACCTGCGCTTCGATCCGGTCCATGCCGACCTCGGTCGGGTGGCAGAGAGGGACTGTTCGGTCGCTCTGCTGCCCGTGGGGCACGCGGACGGGATCTCGCGTGCGCTGGGCCGCAGTATGCCGGTGCTGCTGGGCGGTAGGTGGCGCCCTCTGATCGGGCTGGTGTGCATGGATCGGATTGTGGTCTACCTCGGGACGGACACCGATGTCACGGAAGGAGATCGTGCGGTGTTGTTCGAGGAACTGAGGGCACCACCGGGGGCGCGCCTCGGTGGGCTCGCGCGTTCGGGACGACCCCCGCCGAGATCCTCGGCGGACTGCGTAGTCGGATCGAGTGGCGTTATATCATTGGCGCGCAGCATATTTCCGGTTCAGAGTGCCGCGGGTGCGCTGTCCACCGAGCGGACGGGACAGCACACCCGCGGAAATTGTCGTGAGTGCCGGTCAGTTAACGTGTCGCACCGAGCCGGTGTTCCCGGTCGGTATCGGCCGGTCGCTGCCCGGCATCGTCGATCGCACATGGTCTCCTGCTGAGCGCGATCGTCGAGACGGCCCCAGCCACGCTCCAGAGTGCGAGCCAGGTGCAGATCAGCCAGGTGGAGTGCGTCCAGCTATAGAACAGCGTCGCCATGAAGGGGGCGGTGCCGCCGATGACGCTGACCGACAGCGCCTGACTCAACGCGACGCCGCTGAACCGGACATCGGCATTGAATCGTTCCGCGAGGAAGGCCGGCTGCGGGGCTTGCAGTGCCGAATGCACCACCGCCAGCATGAAGGTGATACCCAAGAACGCGGCCCAGCCCGATCCGGTGTTCATCAGCGCGAACAGCACGAACCCTCCGAACAGGGCGGTGACGCACCCGGCGAGAAGGACAGTACGGCGTGAGAACCGGTCACTCAGATGACCGGATACCGGGAGACTGATCAAGTAAACGATCGATGCGGCGAGCAGTGCATTGAGCATCGTGGTACGGCTGATATCCAAGATGGTGGTGCCGTAGGAGACGGCATAGGTGGAAACCAGATAGAACAGGATGCCTCCGGGAGCAATGACGCCCGCGGCCCATGCGACGTCCCGCCATTGACTGCGCAGTAGTGTGCGCACCGGGGTGCTTTGCTGGGCCGATGCCGTCTGCAGTTCGGTGAAGTCCGGGGTTTCCTCGACGCCGAGGCGAATGAACATCGAGATGGCGAAGAGTCCGGCGCTGAGCAGGAACGGAATCCGCCATCCCCACGTTTCGAAAGCGTCGCCGGAGATGTGGTCACTGACGGTGACGGCGATGGTCGACAACAGGAGTCCACCGGGCACCCCCATCTGGACGGTGCTGCCATACAGCCCGCGCCGGCGCGGGGGTGAATGCTCGACGAGCATCAGTGCAGCTCCACCCCACTCTCCGCCCATCGCGATGCCTTGCACGAAACGGAGAGTGACCAGCAGGAGCGGTGCAAGCCAGCCGACTTGCTCAAATGTCGGAAGTATGCCGATCAGAACCGTTGCGGTGCCCATCATCAACAGCGAGACCACGAGCGTCTTGCGCCGGCCGACCTTGTCACCCATTCCGCCGAAGAGCACGCTGCCCAATGGCCTCGCCAGGAATCCCACCGCGAAAGTCGCGAAGGAGGCGAGGGTCCCCGCCAGTGGGCTGTATGACGGGAAGAACAGGGGTCCGAACACGAGGGCTGCGGCGGTGCCGTACAGGAAGAAGTCGTAGTACTCGAGTGCGGTGCCGGCGAATCCTGCTGCAGTAACACGAAGCATCTTTGCGGTGGAGCGTTTTTCACGCACGCTCATGATGGTTCCTCCAGAGAGAACAGTAATGTGAGGAAGCGGCAACCGTGGCGTAGTGCACGGTTTCCGGGAGTCGGGCAACGTTCACGCGGACTGTCCTCCGTCGATCATGATCGGCACCGGTGACGACGATGCTCGACGGGAGACCAGGTAGTCCACGGATGCTCGATGACTGTCCGGCCGGATCTACCAACGCGGTAGGGCATCGAGGAAGGTCGTCAGCGCGGTTGTCACGGCATCGGGGCCTTCTTCAGTCACCAAGTGACCCGCGCCTGGGATTCGGGCAAAGGCCGATCCCGGTATCCGGGCATGCATCCGTTCGGCAGCTGCAATGTCGATGCCGTTGTCGTCCTCACCGTGCACGATGAGGGTCGGGATCTCTATCTCCGGCAGGCGGGAAAGGCGTTCGTGTTTGCCGATCCACGAGTTGTATTCGCCCCACACCGACCGCGATGGTCTGGTCCGCCACTTGCGCACCCACGAATCGACCAAATCGGGACGGTTCGCGATGGCCTGCGGGCCGAAAATGATGGGAACAAAGGTTTGTGCGAAGCTTTCGGAGATGGGGGCTTCGCTCTTCATGGGTCGGAATACATCGGCGAACCGAGCCTTCTCCTCGCTGGTATAGGCGTCAGCCATCGTGTCCATCAGGACCAGCCCGGCCAGCCGTTCAGGGTGCTTCAGGGCCAGTTCGATCGCCATGAAACCGCCCACGGACATTCCCACCAGTACGAATCGGTCGATTCCTGCTCGGGCGGCCACCTCCAGGCAATCGGAGACCAGCGAGTCGAGGTCGTAGTCGGTGGCATATTCCGATGTTCCGGCCCTGCTGGTGTAGGCGATGGTTCGGTAGCGATCGGCCAGAGCAGCGGTTTGCTCGGTGTACATGGTCCGATCCAGGAGCGTGCCGTGGGAGAAGAGCACCGCTGGTCCGTGTCCCTGGTCTACAACGTCGAAAACCTTCATCGGCTCTTCCCTTTCATGTCATTGGGCCTGAGGCGGAGGGCCGAGGCTCGGGGAGGTTGTGTTCGACAACGGCGGCGAAATCCTCCGGATCGCTCGGAATGTGCGGGGGAGCATGTCAGTGCAGCAGGTCTTCGAGGTTGGAGTTGAGCGCCTTCGGTCGCGGAACCAGCCACAGACCGATCAGCGCGATCAGCGGCAGTACGGCACCAAAGACGATGACCAGTACATTCCAGCTGTAGACGGTCAGCAATGGAGCGACGATGAGCGCAAGAGTTCCGTAGCTGGCCCACAACATGCCAGAACCCCATGCTCCACCCGTGCCACGAATACGGGTGGGAAAGGCTTCTTGCAAGAAGTTCGAGGATCCGCCCCATAGCCCGATGGTGATCAAGACGTAGACGACGAACCAGGGCAAGATCGTCGACGGTGTGGCCAGGTACACCATGAAGATGGCGCAGACAGATCCGAGCACTCCGACGGACGTGAGGGTGTAGTGGGCGCCTTTGCCCCGCGTGAGGAAACTGGCGGCGAGGATGGTGACGATACCGAGCCAGTTTGCCCAGGTTATTGCGCGGTTGGCCTCGAGAAACGAGATGTCCTTCGCCTGCAGGAAGCTCAGTCCGAAATAGGACATGATGGCGTATTGGGGCACGATGAAGAGGAAGAACAGGGTTACTCCGATGGTGCGGCGACGCATATCCGCTGCCCACAGCTGAGCGAGCACACTTTTCTCCGTCTTGGCGACATCAACGTGGAACTTGCTCGCCCCCGTCCGACGGGCATGCTGGAGGTCCTGGAAGTGCGGTGTTTCCTTGATGACGAAGAAGACCGCGATACCGAAGGCCAAGGGGAGTACGCCGACGATCCAGAACACCGCCCGCCATCCCATGCTGGCTGCGATGTGTTCGGAGAAGAAGGCCGATGTTCCGAATCCGATGGCCCACCCCACTGGTACGGTCCCGGTCATCCATCCCCGGTGCTTCGCAGGTACTGACTCGGCAATGAGCACGGTGGCCAGTCCCCACGAAACGTACCCGACTGTTGCGATCGACCGCATTACACCGAATGACACAGTGTTCCAGGAGAATCCAGCAAGAATCGTGAACGCAGAGCAGATTGCGATAGCTGCGACGAAGAGTGGCTTACGACCGAAGCGGTCCGTCAACGGGCCGATGAGGAACATGGCGATGACGCCGCAAGTGAAGAATCCGGCCGCATAGATGTACCCGACGGCATTGTCGGAGAACCCCAGACTCTGCTGGATGAGGGGATAGCTCGTGGGGAAAATCGCGGCGTCGGCGGCGATGGTCGCGTAGCCGAGCACCCCGAGCACCATGACAGCCCAGTGGTAGGGCCTCAGACGGTTGCTCTCCGCGGAAAGTGGAGTGGATGGGCGTTCGCGCAAACCATCGTCGATGGCTGTTTCTGACATCGGGGCTCCTGGGGACATCGAGGAGGAGGGGATCACGCAGTGGCGTGCGCCACACAGTCTGCGGTTTTTTGCATCATTTATCAAGTGTGCAGCCACGAGGGGAGTCGGGAGTGGCACGTATGACCGCTCTGAACTGGTACTTTTACCGACAGGACGGTGCGGCTAGGGTTCAGGTCGACGAACATCCCCCGGATATTTGATACAAGTTACCTGCTCCTACGGGGAAGGAAGGTGGGGGAGTGCCGACACCCCGGCCGATCGCTGTCACTCGCGGAACGAGACCGATCTCGGCGCAGCGGATGGTCCGTCCTCCACCGTGCCATGAGGGGCCCGGCATTCAGACGGGCTGGATGACCGGCAGCCCGACGCGCGGCTCTTCACATCCGTGGTCAGCTCACCGCGTTTCTTCCCACGTCGATGGCGCGGGCCCTGGACGCGCTGGACATCATCGAACGGTCGAGAGCGCAAGTTACGCGCGCGTACACGGGCCGAAGCCATCGCGCTGGGGTGGATGCAGCAGCAACTCGACCTGCCGAGTTTCGGACGCACTCGCCCGCCAGGTCACCGGCCGGTTCACCGTCTCAGCCCGGCCGGTGACCTGCGCCGTCTTCCGACGTGTCTGTTCGCCGTCCTCAGTCGTCGTCGGCGAGGATGCCGTCGCGCTTGAGCTTGGCTATCACGTACTCGCCCTCGAACTGAACATGTTCGCGCGACGCAGCCTCCGCTGCTGCCCCGTCCCCACGCTTCAAGGCGTCGAGCATTTTCTGGTGACTCCGAGTGGCTTCGGGACTCGCGCCGGGCGGTGCCTCGTACACGGCCCGTGGCAGGTTCTTGGCCAGCTGCCGCAGCACCGACAACAGGCGCCGGCTGCCACCCGTCTGGTTGATGAGGGCGTGAAACTCCCAGTTCAGATTATGAAGCACGTCAGGATCGTCGCTGTTCTGCATGAGTTCGTGTAGCTCCTGCAACCGGGCAAGCGTTGGCTGGGTGATACGGGACGCGGCGCGTCGTGACGCGAGCCCCTGCACCATTCCGTAGATTCGGTAGTGATCGTCGATGTCCTCGCGCCGGATGGGGACAACATAAGAACCGCGATGCGGCTCGGAGTCGATCAATCCTTCGGCCTCGAGAGTGATGAGCGCTTCCCGAACCGGCAGACGACTGACGCCGAGATCTTTGGCGATTTGGTCCTGCGGCACTCGCTGTCCCCGAATCAGAGACCCGTCGAAGATCATATTCTTGATGTAGTCGACGACCTGACCACTCATGTTTCGTCGCGCCACCTGCGGACGAGCGTCCTCACGCCGGCCACCGTTCTGTGCAGCACGAATCGGTAGATCGATTCCGGCGTCAGACGCAGTCATCTCGACTCCTAATTTGATCAATCATCAACACGGGCTAGTGTACGTGATCCGTAGGGGGCACCGCTGACGCATCGCCGCGTGCAACACGCCGCCGCACGCCAATCGTCCCCCAAGTAGCGCATCGACGGCTCTGAACAGCGGGTTTGTGCAGTTCGTCGGCCGACCGCTTCTCCTGGCCCGGTACTTCGCTGTCCGCGGCGCCGGGGCCGGACTCGACTTCGAGGCCACGCGGGCGTAACGTGAGTCACATCTGATGTATCACATATCCAATCTGAGAGGCATGATGACACCCATCGCATCGACCGATCACCTTCTCTCCTCGGCTGTCGTCAACCGCCTGAAGACCGCCCCGCACGTCTTCATCGATGGCGGACAGCGCGCAGCGCGCACCGGCGAGGAGATTCCCGTCTTCGACCCGGCAACCGGGCGCCAGATCGCGGTTGCGGCTTCCGGAGGAGTGGACGACGTCGCCGACGCGGTCGACGCGGCCCGGCGCGCGTTTGCCGAGTCGGCCCCGTGGCGGCAGATGAGCCCCCTCGACCGCGGACGCATCCTCCACCGGATCGGCGATCTGATCTACCAGCACGCCGATGACTTCGCTCAGCTCGAGGTCCTCGATGCAGGGAAGGTCCTCGGCGCAGCACGAAACATCGATGTCGAGTTCGCCGCGCGGGCGTTTCACTACTACGCCGGCTGGCCCACCAAGATCGTCGGTTCGACCGTCCCGGTATCTCATCCGAGTATCCACGTGCGCACCGAACGCGAACCGGTCGGAGTGGTGGGCGCGATCACCGCATGGAACTTCCCACTTCTGCTGTGCGGATGGAAGATCGGCCCCGCACTTGCCTCCGGGTGCACGATGGTCCTCAAGCCTTCCGAAGAAACGCCCCTGTCGGCGTTGTGGCTGGCGGAACTCGCCGGCGAGGCCGGACTGCCCCCCGGCGTGCTCAACGTCGTTCCCGGCACCGGCGGGACCGCTGGTCAAGCCTTGGTTGCCCATCCTGGGGTCGACAAGCTCACATTCACCGGCTCGACGAAGGTCGGCAAGCACATCGCTCGCCAAGCCGCGGCCGACGTCAAACGGGTGACACTCGAACTTGGTGGCAAGTCCGCCAACATCATCCTGCCCGACGCCGACGTGACGGAGGCGGTGACCGGTTCTGCGGGCGGCATCTTCTGGCACTCCGGTCAAACCTGCAGCGCACCATCACGATTGTTCGTACACAGAGACATCCATGACGAGGTCGTCGAGCAACTCACCGCGATCGCCGGGCAGTTGAGGATCGGACATGGACTCGACGAGGGTGTCGATTTCGGCCCTTTGGTCAACAATGCGCAACTCGAGCGCGTCCGGGGATACGTCGAACGTGCAAAAATCAAGGGCGCCAAGGTCTATCAGGCTGCGCAGGTTCCCGGCGATCTGACCGGGCACTTCCACCCTCCGACGATCATCGCCAATGCGACCGACGACATGGAATGCGCACGTGAGGAGATCTTCGGTCCGGTTGTCGTCGTTCTCGCCTTCGACCACATCGACGAGGTCATCGAGCGGGCGAATGCCGGCGACTACGGCTTGGCCGCGGGTATCTGGACGACGAATGTGAATACCGTCCAGACGATGACGCGCAGACTGCAGGCCGGGACCGTCTACGTCAACGGCTGGGGGCTGACCGATCCAGCAGCTCCGTTCGGCGGGTTCCACCAGTCGGGCTACGGCCGTGACCTGGGCCCGGACAGCCTCGACGGATATCTGGAAACCAAGTCCGTATGGACCATGCACAGCTGAGAAAATCCTTCGAACGACGATCGGAAGAACCATGAAGACACGCGCCGCCGTACTGACCGCACCCCACGCCCCGTTCGAAATCATGGAACTGGACATCGACGATCCCGGGCCCGGGGAGGTCATGCTGCGAATGTCCGCGGCTGGACTGTGCCACTCGGATCTGCACATGATGGACGGAGATCTGTCGGTGCGCTATCCGATGGTGGGAGGGCACGAAGCCGCGGGCATCGTCGAGAAGATCGGCCCAGGCGTGAAGAAGGTCGCTGTCGGAGACCACGTGGTCTGCAGCTTCACCCCGAGTTGTGGCATCTGCCGGTACTGCTCGACCGGGCACCAGAATCTCTGCGATGCCGGATCGACAATTCTCCAAGGCAGCATGCCGGACGGCACCTTCCGCCTACACAAGGACGGCACCGACTACAGCGCCTTCTGTATGCTCGGCGCCTTCTCGGAACTCGCGACCGTGTCCGAGTACTCGGTCGTGAAGGTCGACGACTGGCTTCCCCTCGACTCTGCAGTGCTCGTTGGGTGCGGCGTCCCGACCGGATGGGGCACCGCCGTCAATGCCGGCAACGTTCGCCCCGGTGACACCACCGTGATCTACGGCATCGGCGGATTGGGCGTCAATGCGGTTCAGGGTGCGGTGCACGCCGGAGCGAAGTACATCGTCTGTGTTGACCCCGTCGAATTCAAGCGAGACACCGCGCTCAAATTCGGAGCGACTCACGTCTTTTCCAACGCCGAGGAAGCACATGCGAAGGTCGATGAACTCACCTGGGGCCAGGGTGCCGATCAGGCCCTCGTGCTGATCGGCACCATGGACGAGGAAACCATCACCGCAGCATTCAAGGTGATCGGGAAGGGCTCGACGGTCGTGGTCACGGGCGTGTCCAATGCCGCCAACCTCACCGTCCACGTGTCGGGCCAGGAAATGGTGTTCATGGAGAAGACCATCAAGGGCACTCTGTTCGGTTCGTCGAACCCGCAGTACGACATCGTCCGGCTATTGCGACTCTACGATGCAGGACAGCTCAAACTCGACGAACTCATCACCACCCGTTACAAGCTCGCCGAGATCAACCAGGGCTATCAGGACCTGCGAGACGGTAAGAACATCCGCGGAATCATCGACTTCTCACTCTGAGCGCTTCTACCGCGGCCGCTTGGGGCTTCCGGTCTCTTCACAAGGGACCGGAAGGTCGCCGTGGCATGCTCGCACATCCGGTGAACTCACTCTTAGCCCAATGCCTCAGCAGCACAAAGGTATACGGTACAACCCTCACGTCCGCCCTCTTGCGAAAACACCGCGGGCATGTCACAGTGAATTTGTCCGTACGTATCATTTATCAAATCGGGAGTTGTAGTGCAGACGCACCGTCACGCAGATCGCGCCGCACTTCGCGCGGCCACCGCAGTGGTTGGGGTCGGCACGACCGAATTCGGCAATTTCCCGGGTTCCTCCGCCGACGATTTGGGCTTGACCGCCCTCGAGGCTGCACTCGCCGATGCCGGACTCACCACGCGCGACCTCGACGGCTTGATCGTGAACCGGGTGAGTAGTTACGAGGTGGTGGCCTCGCGGATGGGAATTGAACCCCGCTGGTCGGCGCAGCTGCCGGCGGAGGGACGCATGACCGGCGTCGCCATCCAGATGGCGGTGCTGGCCATCGCTACCGGAGTGGCCTCCACCGTCGCGCTGGTGTACGGCAACAACGGGCGCTCGGGTGGGCACACCTATGGAGGCGGCGGCGCGAGCGCCAGCGCGGCCGCCGAGGGATACGGCACCAACCCGGCGTTGACCCTGCCGTATGGGATGACCTCGCCCGGAGCCTTCTACGCGATGATGTTCCAGCGGCACTGTGCGCAGTACGGCACCACCGCCGAACAACTGGCGCAGGTTGCGGTCACCCTGCGAGAGCACGCATCGCGGAATCCGCAAGCCGTATTCAAAGATCCCATCTCACACAAGATCTACCTCGAGTCCCGTTTCATCGTCGAACCGCTGAAGATCTACGACTACTGCCTGATCAACGACGGCGGCGTGGCCATGATTCTCACCTCAGCGGACCGGGCCCGCGACTGCGCTCAACCACCCGTTCACGTCCTGGGGTTCGGACAACAAGGGCAGCTGCGCAACTCCGATTTCCCGCCGGACGACTTCTGGCGCGAGGCAATCGGCACCGCCGGGCAACAAGCGTATGCAATGGCCGATTGCACTCGGGCCGACGTGGACGTCCTGATGGCATACGACAACTTCAGCCCCAATGTGCTCTTTACCTTGGAGGGCCTCGGATTCTGCGCTCCCGGCGAGTCCGGAGCATGGATCCAGGACGGCCGCATCGGACTGCGCGGTGAACTGCCGATCAACACTTCCGGCGGACATCTGTCGGAAAGCTACATGCAAGGGTGGGGGCTGAACGTCGAGGCCATCCGCCAGTTGAGGAAAACGTGCGGCGACCGCCAGGTGCACGATGCGACCATCGCTCAGTACCTGTGCGCCGCTCCCGTGGTGACCTCGGTCGTGTACGGAGCACAGGCATGAACCCCCGCTATTCGTTGACCGCCCACCTCGAAGGACTGGCCCGGCACGAGCTGTTGATCAGCGCATGCGCAGCCTGCGAAAACCATCAGTTTCCCCCGAAAGCGGCCTGCACTCGCTGCGGAAACACGGAAAGCCCGCAGTGGACCACGGTGAGCGGTGAGGGCCGGTTGTGGTCCTACGCCGCCTTCCACAGGACTTACCTGACCGACTTCTACCTGCCGAGCCCGTACGTCGTCGCGGTCATCGAACTCGACGAGGGCGCCAGGATCTACGGCAACGTCGTCGGCGCGCCGATGTCCTCTCTCCGGATCGGGCAGCGAGTCCGCGCCGACTTCACCACCATCGACGACGGAGAGTCGCACCTGATCTTCGTCGCAGCCGACAAGGAAGGCACATGACCGACACAGCCCCCTCCCTCGGCCCGCTCCGTGGACTGCGCGTCGTCGAGATTGCCGCACTCGGGTCGGCACCGTTCGCCGCGATGATGCTCGCCGACGCCGGCGCGGAAGTTCTGCGCATCAACCGGCCCGGGCAGCACACCGACGACCCCGGCATCCTCGGCCGGGGACGGACCGCACTGAGCCTCGATCTGAAGGACCTACACGATCGCGACCGTGCTCTGGAGGCCATCGACCACGCCGACGTACTCATCGAAGGATTCCGGCCGGGCGTGATGGAACGGCTGGGGCTCGGACCCGGCACCTGCCTGAACCGCAACCCGGCCTTGATCTACGCCCGAATGACCGGCTGGGGGCAGGACGGACCACTCGCCGCTACCGCTGGGCACGATATCAACTACCTGGCCCTGACCGGTGCCCTCCGGTCCATCGCCCGCCAGGGCGAAGTCCCTGTTCCGCCACTGAACCTCGTCGGCGATTACGGCGGCGGCGGGATGCTGCTGGTCACCGGAATCCTCGCCGCACTCTACGAGCGGGTATCCAGCGGTACCGGCCAGGTCGTCGACGCCGCAATGATCGACGGAACCAGCCTGCTCATGAGCGGTATCTGGAACCGTAAGGCCACCGGGAACTGGTCGGGCGAACCCGGCACGAACAGCATCGACAGTGGTTCGCACTTCTACAACGTCTACCGGACCGCGGACGACGCCTTCATGGCCGTGGGCAGCATCGAGCCGCAGTTCTACCAGCGACTGCTCCTCGGTCTCGGGCTCGCCGACGCCGACCTACCGGCACAGCACGACCGGGCGCAGTGGCCCGCCATGAAGGACCTGTTTGCGCGAATCTTCCGGATGAAAACGCGCGCAGAATGGACACTGGTCTTCGCCGAACTCGACGCGTGCGTATCCCCCGTTCTCGCGCTCGACGAGGCGGTGACCGATCCGCATATGCAGTTTCGGAACACCCTCGTCCGTGGTGATCGCGTCGAGCCGGCGCCCGCTCCTCGCTACAGCAGAACACCGGGCACCGCCGGTGGCCGCGGCGAGAACACAGAGCCAGCCGAGACCCTGATGACCCGTTGGGCGTCGACCGTCCGCGCGGCACCGGCGACAATCAGAACAGGACAGCACTGATGGCGGCAACGACAATTATCAGCAGAACAGTCCACGACGGCCTGACACTCGGGAAGAACATCGGTTTCACCGAGGGGCCCGTATGGACCACAGACGGCCGATTGTTCGTCACGAGCGTCAGTCGAGGCGCGCTGTACGAGATCTTCCTCGACGGGCGCCCGGCTGTGGCAGTCGCCGAAACCGGTGGTGGACCCAATGGCATGACGCTCGGCTGCGACGGGCGACTGTGGATCACCCAGAATGGTGGCGGCGCGATGCCCACCCGATCACAGGTGCCGGTCTCGCCGTCCATCCAGGTCTGGGATCACCGGGCGGCCGCCGCGCCGAGCACCATCTTCAACGGAAGGGTTCACGCTCCGTCGGATTGTACGTTCGGACCGGACGGCGCCCTCTGGTTCACCGACCCGAACGGCCACGGCTTCGGCAGCGCAGCCCTGCCGGGGCGCGTCTGGAGGTACGACCCCGCGGCCGATCACGCCTCAGTCGTTCTCGACGACGTCTTCTTTCCCAACGGCATCGCGTTCGGGCCCGACCCGGAACACCTGTATGTCGCCGAGACCGCTCGTGATCGGGTACGCCGCTATGTGGTCACAGCACACAGCGCGACCGTCGATCATGACTTCCCGCAAATCACCGTCTCGACCCCCGACGGCATCACCATCGACGCTCAGGGCGGTCTGTGGGTAGCAGGCAGCAAATCGGGAAAGGTCACCTACTTCGACTCGACCGGCCAGATGTGTGAGCAGTTGGCGATCGGTGTAGGAACGATGCCCACCAGCGTCTGCTTCGCCGGCGACGCGCTCGACCGTCTGATCGTCACCGTTGCCAAGGGCGGGCGCGTACTCGCCTTCCCTGTCGAAACCTCCGGCTTACCCACCCCGCCTGCTTCTCCGGCCCCACCCGATTCGTCGCCTGCACACCGCGAGGAACTCCAATGACCGCATCAGCTCCTGCCGCTCGCACCTGGGGGGCCCTGCTGCACGAAATGGCCGACCGCTTCCCCACCCGGGCCGCGATCTCGTTCGAAGGGACGGCCACCACCTTCGCCGAACTCGATCACAGGGTCAGCCAATGGTCGAAGGCGCTGCTGGCCATGGGAATCGGCCGTGGTGACTCGATCGCAATACTGGCCGGAAACCGCCCCGAATGGTTGTACACCGCGATGGCCGGGGCGCGGATAGGCGCAGTTGTCGTGCCCATCAACACCTGGTACAAGACCGATGAGCTCGCGTACGCGCTCGACCACGGTGACGTGAAGGTCCTGCTGTTCTTCGATCGGCTTCGCGATACGGACTACGTTCCCATCGTCGCGGGCACCGTCGCGGCGGTCACCGAGGCACCCGGCCCCGACGGCATACTCCATGACACGAAACTGCCGGCCTTGCACCACGTCGTCGAGCTCGGGCAGCACCGCCTCCCGGCTGCCGTATCGCTCCGTCAGTTCCTCGGCTGCGGAGAACAGATCAGCGACGACGCGCTGGCCGATGCGGAAGCCGCAGTCGAGCCGGACGACCTCGCGTACCTGATCTATACCAGCGGCAGCACGGCGCGACCGAAATGTGTCGCGCTCGAACATCACCACGCCATCGTCAACACCTTCAACATCGGCGAACGGCAGGCGCTCGACGAACACGACCGGTCGTTCCTCGCGACACCGCTGTTCTACGGACTCGGTGTCATCCAGGCCCTCGGCGCGACCTGGACCCACGGCGCCTGTGTGGTTCTCATGGAGGTGTACGAACCGGGCCGAGCCCTCGAACTGCTCGAACGTGAGCGCTGCACCGCGTACTACGGGCTCGGAAACATGACCCGAAGCCTCGTCGACCATCCCGACTGCGCTCGCCGCCAACTCAGCCTTCGCAAGGGTGTCCTCGGCCTGAGCAAGGCGGACCGTCGACTCGCCCGCACCGAACTCGGGCTGACCCTGGGCACCAGCATTTATGGATTGACCGAGTCCTACGGGTTGTGCGCGCTGACCGATGCCCACGACCCCGTCGAGCGGGCCGAGGACACCATCGGGCGTCCCCTCCCCGACTGGGACATCCGCATCGCCGACCCGGATACCGACGAGCCCGTACCGACCGGTGAAATCGGACAGATCCTGATCCGCGGCCACGTCATGCGGGGCTACTACAAAGATCCCGACCGCAATCGCGAGGTCATGACACCCGACGGCTTCTTCCGCACCGGTGACCTCGGATACATGGACGAGCACGGATACCTGCACTTCCACTCCCGGCTCTCGGAGATGATGAAGCCCGGCGGCATCAACGTCAGCCCACTCGAAGTGGAACTTCTGGTAGGGGAGATCGCCGGCGTCCGCGAAGTGCATGCCGTGGGCATTCCCGACATCGCGCGCGGGGAGGCGATCGTTGTCTTCGTCGACGCCGACCGAGACGACGTCACCCTCGACCGGATCCAGGACCACGTCCGCAGCAGAGCCGCCAAGTACAAGGCCCCGCACCATGTGATCTACGGAACCAGTGCCAGTTTCCCGCGGGTCGCGAGCGGCAAGGTACCCAAGGCCCGCCTGCGCGAACTTGCGCTCACCGAACTCGGGCTCGACGCCGCCGGGATGCCCACCCCGGCGGTTGACACTCCGCTCTCCGACCACTGACGCAGATGGACTCTCACGTGAATATCGACATCCCCGAGGAAGAACAACTCCTCGTCCAGACCGTCCGCGACTTCATCGACCGCGATGTGAAGCCAGTCGTACACGAGATGGAACACCAGAACGAGTACCCCGAGGAATTCATCGAACAGATGAAGAAGATCGGCATCTACGGACTGGCCATTCCCGAGCAGTTCGGGGGCGCTCCGGTTTCGATGCCGTGCTACGTCCAGGTCACCGAGGAGCTCTCGCGCGGCTGGATGAGCTTGGCCGGCGCCATGGGCGGTCACACCGTCGTCGCGAAACTGCTCACCACCTTCGGAACCCCCGACCAGAAGGCCACCTACCTTCCTCGGATGGCCACCGGCGAACTGCGCGCGACCATGGCCCTGACCGAACCCGGCGGCGGATCCGACCTCCAGGCGATGCGTACCCATGCACGCCTCGAACGGGACGAATACCTCGTCAACGGTTCGAAGACCTGGATCAGCAATGCGCGCCGCTCCGGCCTCATCGCCCTGCTCTGCAAGACCGACCCCCAGGCCACCCCGACGCACAAGGGCATCTCCATCCTGCTCGTCGAGCACGGCCCCGGACTGACCGTCTCGCGTGACCTCCCCAAGCTCGGATACAAGGGCGTCGAGAGCTGCGAGCTCTCCTTCGACAACTTCCGAGTTCCCTCTTCGGCCGTGCTCGGCGGCGCCGAGGGCCACGGCTTCGCCCAGATGATGAAGGGCCTCGAGACCGGCCGGATCCAGGTCGCCTCCCGCGCCCTCGGGGTCGGCCGCGCCGCGCTCGAAGACGCGCTGCAATACGCACAGGATCGGCAGTCGTTCGGCAAGCCGATCTGGAAGCATCAGGCAATCGGTCACCAACTTGCGGACATGGCAACCAAACTCACTGCCGCGCGTCAGCTGACCATGTTTGCCGCCAGTCGATTCGACGCCGGACTCCGATGTGACATGGAGGCGGGAATGGCGAAATTGTTCGCCTCCGAGACCGCGATGGAGGTCGCGCTGTCCGCGCTGCGCATTCACGGCGGATACGGCTACTCGACCGAGTACGACATCGAGCGGTACTTCCGCGACGCCCCCTTGATGATCGTCGGCGAGGGTACGAATGAAATTCAGAAGAACATCATTGCAGCGCAGCTGGTCCAGAGAGGCGGAATGTAGCCCATGACTTCCACGGGTTCACCACTGAGAAGCGACGTTGTCAGCTTGGAGCCCCAGGGCCTCAAGGGTATCGCCTGCCGGGCGTGCAGCCGGCGTTCGTTCCCGGAGCGGCCGCTGTGCCCCATTTGCGGCGCCGACGCCGTCGACAACGTCCTGCTGGCCGACCGAGGTCGAGTCACCAGCTGGACCATCGTTCACCAGGCCCCGCCCCCGTTACAGACGCCCTACACCTTGGTGACCGTCGATCTCGACGACGGTGTCCGGTTGTTGGGCGCGGCGACAGGCACCGTCGCGATCGACGACGAAGTTGCCGTCGAGTTGTTTACGTTGAAGACCGATTCCTCCGGAGAACCACTGTGGTGGTACCGATTCCGGGGCACCGAGGAGAACCGATGAGCGAGACCTACATCGCCGGCGCCGGCATGGTGCGATTCGGCAAATACCCCGTCGACATCACGTTCGAGAAACTCGCCGTCGGCGCTGCCCGCGAAGCGATGTCCGACGCGGGCGTGACCACCAAGGATATCGAATCCGTCTACGTCGGGCACGTGTTCGGCGGCCCGGTCGCCGGCCAACGCGTCGCGGCGCAGATGGGTCTTGGCGGGCTTCCCGTCTCCAACCACGAAAATTACTGCGCCAGCGGGGCGACCGCGATCCGCGAAGCGTGGATCGCGATCAAGGCCGGGCTGTATGACATCGTCTTGGTCATCGGTGCGGAGAAGATGACCGACCGTGTCTCCGGCGGCGTCATGCCCGACCCCACGGACCTCGATGCCATCAACGGCCTGGTCATGGCCGCCAATCATGGAATGAGTGCGCGGCGGTATATGTCCGACCACGGTGCCACTCGCGAGCAGATCGCCGCGGTGGCCGTGAAGAATCACGCCCACTCGGTGCACAACCCGTTCGCTCAATACCAGCGACCGATCAGTTTGCAGGAAGTTCTCGACGCCCGCACCATCGCCGAGCCACTGGGACTTCTCGATTGCAGTCCCATCAGCGACGGTGCCGCCGCAGTGGTTCTGTGCAGTGCGGCCGGTCTCGCCAGACTAGGGCGTTCATCAGCTCCGCGTATCGCCGGCTGCGCCCTGGTCAGCGGCAAAATCGTCACTGCCGACACCAACCTCAACGACGAGGACGTCTCTCGTCGAGCGGGTGAACAGGCGTGGAACATAACCGGATACGGGCCGGAAGACATCGACCTGGTGGAGATGCACGACTGCTTCACCATCGCCGAGATCGTGCGCCTGGAAGGCCTCGGCGTCGTCCCGGTCGGTGAGGGTGGGCGATGGACAGAGAGCGGTAACACCTCGATCGGGGGCAAACTTCCCGTCAACGCCAGCGGCGGCCTCCTCAGCCGTGGACACCCGGTGGGGGCCACCGGCGTCGCGCAGATCTGCGAGCTCACCTGGCAACTCACCCACCGAGCCGGTAGACGGCAAGTCGACGAAGTGAACGTCGGGCTCGCCTATTGCAAGGGAGGCACCGTCAGCGGCACCGACGGTGGCTCGGTCACAGTCCTGCTGGTGACGCGATGACTGCCTCCACGGTCACTACAATCGACCTCACCGATCCCGCGAACCCCGCCGACGTAGCCGCCTCCCCGGTAGTGGTGCTCGTCTTCCGCGGCGCAGACGGTGATCAGACGCTCGACACCGCAGACCTCGAGCATGCGGTGGCACATCCGCTGCTGTCCGCGTTCTCCGCCGTTCAGCATCACTGGCCGTCGATAACCGAAACACACGGTCGCGGTCGGGTGGTCGTCCTCGCCCCCGCGTCTGCGGCCCTGGGGGATCCGCTCAGACCATTGGATTGCGCGGTTACGGGGGCTCTGATCAGCTTCGTCCGGTCGGTCGCGATCGAGTTGCAGCGGCACGGCGGTGCCGCGAACGCGATCTTCTTCGACACCGACCCCAACGAACCGGCCGTTACCGAGCTGATCGCCACGGTGACCGCTGAGCATGCCACTGCGGTGACCGGCCAAGAACTCTACGCCGCCAATGGCGCCGACCTCGGGAGGCTGCACCCATGAACCCCGACCACCAGCAATCCACGCCGCGTGCTCGTGTCGCCTTCATCACCGGCGCTGCGGGCGGCATCGGACGGGGTATCGCCGAACACCTGGCCGAACTCGGATACAGCCTAGGGCTGTCGGACATCTCCGAAGATGCGCTGCAAACCGTAGCGAACGACATCGCCGACGCAACCGGTGTAGCTGTGTCGGCCCGAGCCGCAGACCTCGCCGACCGGCAGTCCATACAAGCCGCCGTCGATGCCACCGTCGCCGATCTCGGTGGACTCGACGTTCTGGTGAACTGCGCGGGAATTCTCAAGGACGCCCGCATCGAGAAAATGGACCCCGCGGTTTTCCGCCAGGTCATCGAGGTCAATCTGATCGGGATGCTGACCACCACCGCTGCAGCTCTGCCGGCGCTGCGCTGCTCTGGAAGTGGCCGGATCATCTCGTTGACTTCGCGTGCCTGGCTGGGCAACTTCGGCTCCACCAACTATGCCGCCTCCAAGGGGGGGATCGCCGGCGTGAGTAGAAGCCTGTCGTTGTCCCTGGCGCCCGACGGCATCACCGTCAACTGCATTGCACCCGGGTTCATCGAAACACCGATGTCGAATTCGATGCCCGCCCACATCCTCGATCGGGTCCGGCACTCCATCCCGGTCGGCCGGGTAGGACGGCCCATCGATGTGGCCCGCGCGGTTGCCTTCCTCGGCGACGCCAACGCCGGTTACGTGACCGGACAGAGCATTCCGGTATGCGGGGGTCGAAGCATCAGCGGCTCGATCAGAAAGGACACCGTCTCCGCGTAACGAGAAGACCCGTCCGGACATTGCGCAGAAGACCGCCCTTTCAGCTGAAGTCAAAACACCACGAAAGGGTCAGCATGCCTTCCAATCCCGTTTACGCGAATCCGAACGATCTTACGAACAAGGTCGTCGCCCCGCTGGTAGCCGATGTCACCGATGACTGTCGCACCGCGCCCGTCCGCGGACCGCGATCCATACGGAATCTTGACGCTCGCGGCCGATGTCCTGACGAATTCTCTACACCCCGGGTCCGGCGTCCCTGCGGCGCAGCGCCCGCGGGTCCCGACGCCGGAACGGCACGAGTCCGGCGGCATCACCATCTCGTCGCGGCGCCGCCAGGAACGCCACGGCCAGGGCGGCGGACACGGCGGCCGGCACGAGCGCCGGGGGGTGCAGATGCTGCAGCGGGACGAGCAGCGCCGCCGTCGCCGCTGCCGGAAGTGCGATCGCCGACAGGACGGCGGGCGCGGCGGGCAGCGGCTGCGGCCGGGGGCGAGCGGTGTGCAGGCGCCGGTGCAGCACCAGGTCGGCGGTGGCGCACAGCTCGGTCAACTCGGCTCGTGCCCCGTCGATCTCCGCGCTCGCCCGGTGCGCGAGCAGCGAGCGCAACCGCGTCGGCGCGATCCGTCCCGGCGCGTCGTCGGGGGGAGCGCACAGCAGCGCCACCTCGACCAGGCGCGCACGCACGTCGGCCACCTCGTCGAGCGCGGTGAGGAGCTGCGCACGGTCGTGTGAGCGGTGGGTGCGCAGGTGCCCGAGCAGCCGGCGCCGATCGGTGTGCAGGTGTGCCCGGGCGCCGACCCAGCAGATCAGGTGGTAGAGCATCTCGCGGGTGCCGTCCCCAAGGTAACCGTGACGGTCTGCGGCGCCGAGATCGACCAGCATCGCACGGGCGTCGTCGCGGACGCCCAGCCGCGCCCCGGCCCGCACCGGCGCATCGGCCAACGGTTCCGGATGCCAGATGCGCAACCGTCCGGATGCCCGCGACACCCCGTCGGCGAGGGTGCCGGAGCGGGGAGGTCCGACGAGCCGGCGCACCGCATCGGACCCGTCCCCGGCGACCTCCACGACCAGTCCCTCGACGGTGCGCTCGGCCGCAAGCGGACGAGCGGTGCGAACGACCACCTCGCGGAGCGGGCGGTACACCGCGGGGTCGGGCAGCCGGGTGTCGAGCCGGGGGAACACGTCGACCAGGCCGGCATCGGCGGTCACCCGGAACGGCGCCAGAAATGCGTCGAGCGCACGACGGAATCCGGTGTCGGCACCGTCGAAGAGGGGATCGCTGTGCCAGGTCAGCACGGTGCCGGGCGCCTCGGCGGTCAACTCCTCGCACACCAGCACCAGTCCGCCGCCGGGCACCTCCCACAGGGACGCACACGCGCCGGGCGCGCCGACACGGGTCCGGCCGGGCGCCGACGGTGGAGTGTCCGCCGCCGGATGCCGGACCGGTCCGAAGGCGACGGGGCCGTCGCCGGGGTCCGTGAGGTGCCGGAACGCCAGCAGGCTCGGTGCCCGCTCGACGTGATCGGCACCGGGGGCGTCGGCTATGCGTGCCGGGAGGAACGGCTCCGTGCCGGCAACGGCGGGAACGGCGGGAGGAAGCCTGCTCGCTGCGACGTCCAGCGGCAGGAACATCACCTTCAGCACCCCGGCCCGAGCCGGGGACGGCATCGGTTCGGCATGCATGGCAACAACATCGGTATACCGGCGCGGCATCTGATTCTTCGCTTTCGGCACGGTGACGAGGTCGGCGCCTCCGGCGCGAAGCGCTCCGCCCCGGCCCGGGGACGCAGCTCCCGGGCCGGGACGGAGGGATCCGGGAGGGTCAGCCCGCGGCGGTGGCGTCCTCGAGTTCCGTCACGCGAGTCAACGCCTCACGCAGTCCCCGGCGGAACCCGCGGGTGTGCTCGGCGCGGGCGAGTGTCTCCAGATCATTTTCCAGGTTCGCTCGAATTCTCCCGAGCGCGTGCTGTGCCGTGTTCATGGGAGATGCGATTCTCTCGTCGTTTTTCTGATGGTGGCAGGCAGTGCGGAATGGCGAGCCAATTCGTCGAGGACGTACAGTCGCGCGGTCCGAATTCCCCGGTGATATCCCGGAAGGAATTCGTCCCCGGGGTCCACGAGGGCGATCTCGATTCCGAGCTGCGCGTAGAGTCTCTCGAGAACTGTTGTTGTGAAATCCATTTCGTTCGGATCGGTCGTCGTCGATCCGCGGTCAGCTCTTCCGCTTGCGGAGGAACTGGGTGGACTCGAGCGCCTTGGCTCGTTTTTCCGCGCGCCGCTCCTTCAGGGTGCGGGCGGACTGTTTGGAACTCTTGACGGCGGGCTTGGCGGCCATTGTCAATCCTTTCCGAATCGGCAATCGCAAACTGGCCACGACCATACCCAACAAAAAAATAAAGTCCAGTTCGCCGGAACGGCGCCCGGCGTCGGTGCCCGCCCGCGGTGGCGGTGCCGCCGGAGACGCGCCGTTTTCGAGGTGGTGGGGGTTCGGGCCGTAGCACGCGCCACCGCCCGAGAAGTCCCCTCCGGGGTATTTGCCCGAAATCCGTTGGTGGTGTGACTCTTTCGAGGGTAATACACTGAGGTCGGGTCGGGATCTTCGAGGGTGAAGGAGAGTCCGATGTCTGCCGGATTCGATCTGGGCGTCGCATTCAGCGCGTTCCTCAAGTGGCTGAGCGTGACGTTCGGTCTCGGTGTCGGGTTGAGCTGAACACGCTCGGTCCCGTGGGGTCGTGTCCGCGCCGGCGATACCTGCCGTGCCGGGTCGGCGGCCCCCGGCGTGTCCCGCAATGCCGTCGGGGGCGGTGTTGCGGGACACGTCGTGCCGTCCTGAACGGTCGACCGTGCGGAACGAGGAACTGCGGCGCGGCGATTCTCGTCCCGACGACTCCCGGGAGAGTCGTCTACTCGTCGACCTCCATGTGACGGATGGAGGGGCCGCCCTTGTGGTCGGTCGAGCGGCCGAGCTTGGAATCGAGCAGGCTGCGGAGGCGGTGCACGGCGCCGTCGAAGGCCTCCTTCACCGATCCCGCGTTGTGGGTGACCGCGATCGGTTGCTGGCCGGCGATCCGCGCCTCGAGGAGACAACGCTTGTCCGTGGTGCCGAACTTGTCCGCGTTCTCGTCGCTGAGGTGGATCTCCACCCGGGTGATCCGGTCGGCGAACCGGTTCAGTGCGGACTCCAACTCCTCCTCGAGGCGACGGGCGATGTCGTCGTCGATCTGGATGTGGCTGTCCTTGTTGAGCTGGATCTGCATCGCGAGCTGTCTCCTTCTCGAGCGCGTCGGTACGGCCGGAGGTCGTTCTCCGTGCCTTCGCGCGCTGCGTCGTGTCGATTCCACCCGAACTCGGTACGGGTGAGCAACCAGGCCGGCCGTGTCAGCCCACCTCTTCCGGTTCCCTGCGCGCGAGCGTGCTCGGCCACCAGATCCGCTTTCCGATGTCGATCGTCAGTGCCGGCACGAGCAGCGACCGGACCAGCAGTGCGTCGAGCAGCACGCCGAACGCGACGATGAACGCGATCTGCGCGAGGAACAGCAGCGGGATCACCGCCAGCGCCGAGAACGTCGCGGCCAGGACGATGCCTGCGGAGGTGATCACCCCGCCGGTCACGGTCAGGGCCCGCAGCGTGCCGCGCCGGGTGCCCACCCGGGCGCTCTCCTCCCGCACCCGGGTCATCAGGAAGATGTTGTAGTCGATGCCCAGCGCGACGAGGAAGACGAAGCCGAACAGCGGCACCACCGGGTCGGCGCCGGGGAACCCGAGCAGATGGTCGAAGACCAGCGACGACACGCCGAGGGTCGCCGCGAAGGACACGACGACCGTCAGCATCAGCAGCACCGGCGCGACGAGTGCCCGCAGCAGCAGGATCAGGATCAGCAGCACCACCGCGATGACGACGGGAATGATCACCGTGCGGTCGCGGGTGGCGGTGTTCTTGGTGTCCAGATCGACCGCCGTGGTCCCGCCCACGAGGGCCTCGGCCCCCGGCACTCCGCCGACCGCGTCGCGAATGCGCTCGACGGTGTTCTCGGCGGCCGGCGAGTCGGCGGGATCCGAGAGGGTCGCCTGCAGCGCGACGCGGCCGTCGACGACGGTCGTCGCACCGTCCGGGCCGGTCACCGGCGCCACCTCGGTGACGCCCTCGACGCGGGCGGCGGCGGCGACGTCGCCGGCCGCGGACTCGCGGGTGATGATCACGGTGGGGGAGCCGGTGCCGGCGTCGAAGTGCCTGCCGAGCATCTCCTGGCCGGTCACGTAGTCGGTCTCGAGCAGGAAGATCTCCGACTGGGCGACGCCGTCGGCCTTGAACTGCGGCAGCAGCATCGCGAAGCCGACGAGGACGAGGCTCGACACCACCCAGATCCGCCGCGGATGGGCGCCGACCCGCTGTGCGAGCCCGTTCCAGAACCGGTGCGCCGACGCCAGGTCGTCCCGATCGGCGTCGGGGTCGGCCGTCGGCCGCTTCGGCCAGAACGCGGCCCGGCCGAGGAGCACCAGTGCGGACGGCAGGAACGTCATGGAGGCGACGAACGAGGCGACGATGCCGATCGCGGCGACGGGGCCGAGGCCGCGGTTGGAGTTCAGGTCGGAGAGCAACAGGCACAGCACGCCGGCGATGACGGTGCCCGCCGACGCGGCGATCGGTTCCAGCGTGGCCCGCCACGCAGTGCGCATCGCGGCGAACCGGTCCTGTTCGAGGCGCAGTTCCTCGCGGTAGCGGGACACCAGCAGCAGCGCATAGTCGGTCGCGGCGCCGAAGACGAGGATGAACAGGATGCCCTGGCTCTGTCCGTTGAGGGCGATGACGTCGGCGTCGGCCAGCAGGTACACGAGCAGGCTCGCCAGCGCGAGGGCGAACACCGCCGAGAGGATCACCACGAACGGCAGCAGGGGACTGCGGTAGACGACGACGAGGATCAGCAGCACCACCCCACCGGCGACCAGCAGCAGCAGGCCGTCGATGCCCTCGAACGCCGTCGTCAGATCGGCGATCTGCCCGGCGGGACCGGTGACGTAGATCGTCAGCCCCTCGGGCGGATCGGCAAGCTCGGCGCGCAGTTCGTCGACGGCGTCCCCGACCTCTCCGGTGCTGTCGATCGGCACGATCATCCGCGCGGCCTGACCGTCCTGCGACGGGACCGGCGGCGGGCCGGCCGACGCCCCCGCGAGGTAGGCAAGGTCGTCGGGGGTGATGCCGGAGGGGCGTTCGGCGACGACGATCGCGGGCACGTACCGGGTGTCGGTGAAGTCCGCATAGAGCTCGCCCGCCCGGGTGGATTCCGCGGAGGCCGGGAGGAACGAACTGTTGTCGTTCTGCTGGACTTCGCTGAGCTTGCCGGCGAAGGGACCGCCGGCGCCGGCGATCGCGAGCCACGCGATGAGCAGCAGCGCCGGCAGCAGCCAGCGGATGCGACGAGGTGAACGCGCCGGCGCGGTGACGGTGTTCAATCTTCCTCCAGGAGAATGCGAGTACGCCGAGCCCAGATTACTCAGCTAGCTGAACAATAGTGAAAAGGTATCTCATGACCGACGATCTCGAGAGCTGGCCGACCGGCCGGCTGCTGTCCACGGCCGCCCGGCTGGTGGAGCAGGCCTGGGAATCGACTCTGCGCGCCCACGGTCTCACCCACGCCGGGCTGGTGGCCCTGCACACGATCGCCGACGGTCCGCGCTCCCAGCGGGAGATCGCCCGGGCCTGCCGCGTGACCGACCAGACGATGAGCCGGACCGTCGAGCACCTCGAGCGGTCCGGATTCGCCACGCGCACCGTCGATCCCGCCGACGAGCGGCGCATGCGCGTCCGGATCACCGAATCGGGGTACGAGCTGTACCGGGCGATGATCGAACTCGAGCGCACCGATGCGCAACCGACCGCGGTGGTGTCCGACCCCGCCACCTTGCGCTCCCTTCTGATCGAACTGGTCCGATCGGCACAGCGCTGAGCCGCCGCGAGGTGCGGGCGATTCCGTCCCCCGGGTCAGCCCAGCGGCAGTTGGGCGAAGATCTGCGTCGGCTGCGCCGACCCGCCCGGCGGTTCGATGCTGAATGCCAGGGCGGTCGAATGCCCGACACCCTCGAGGACGGCCGTGGTGGACGGCGCCACCGCCTCGGCGTCCATGATGCCCGCGGACTCCGGGCCCTCGGGGGTGATCAGCCACATCTGGTAGACGCTGCCCTCGGCGGGCGGCGCCACGTTGTTCATCACCAGCACCCCGGCGTCGGCTTCCTTCGAGTACACCACCGTGGCGACTCCGCCGCCCTCGATCTCACCCGACGTGGTGCGCACGTCCTCCGCCGCGAACACCTGCGCCGAGGTGGGTGCGGTGCCCTCCTGCAACTGGGCGACGACGGCGAATCCACCCACGGCGACCAGCAGTGCGGCCGCCGCGGCGAGCAGGAAGTTGCGGCGCCGGCCGCGCCGCTCGTCCAGCGAGATCGGTGCGACGGGCGGCGCCTGCGGGCCGGATTCGGCGGCGATCGCGTCCAGCAGACGCTCGCGCAGTCCGGCCGGCGGCTCGGTGGCCGTCGACGCCGACACCACGGCCATGGTCTCCCGGACGGCCGCCGTCTCCCGGGCGAACGCCGCCGCCACCTCGGGAGCGGCTTCGGCCACCCGGGACTCGATGTCGCGGCGTTCGGCATCGGACACCGCGTCGAGCGCGTACACGACCGCGAGGTCGATCAGTTCGCGGTCCACATCGCCGAAACCGGGCCGGGCCTCACTCGTCATCGCCCTGCACCCCCAGACACTTGCGCAGACGGAGCAGTCCGTCTCGGATTCTCGATTTCACGGTCGGTAGCGTGACCGAAAGTTGTTCGGACACCTCGCGGTACGTCAGCCCACCGAAGTAGGCGAGTTCGACGGACCGACGCTGCAGATCGGTCAGCGTGCCCAGACAGTGGGCGACCTGCTGCCGGTCCTCGCGCCGGGCCGCCTCCTCGCTGACGACGTCGAACGCCGCGTCGACGTTGCTCGCGCCGTAGCGTGCCTCGCGGTCGGCCCCGGACTGCTCGGACCGCACCCGGTCGACGGCCCGGCGGTGCGCCAGGGTGATCAGCCAGGACAGGGCCGAACCCTGGGCGGCGTCGAAACCGGAGGCGGAACGCCAGACCTGCAGGTAGACCTCCTGCGCCGTCTCCTCGCTGTAGCCGGGATCGCGCAGGACGCGCAGGATCATGCCGTACACGCGGGCGCGGGTCAGGTCGTAGAACTCGGCGAATGCAGCCGCGTCCTGCACCGCCACGCGCGCGAGCAGCGCATCGAGTGTGTCGGTACGTCCGCCGACGCCGGTCATCGGCCCTGTCTGCTCATCGAGCGAAAGCCTAGTCGGGCGATTCGGGCGGCTCAAGCCGTCCTCGGCCGGTCCGTTCGGGCGGCCGGGGCCGGCGGGCGAGGCAAGAGTCGAATCGAGCAAGGCGATCACCTCCGGAACGAATTCTCGAGCGCGACGCCGCCGGCCCGATCCGGCCGGCCGGCGCCACCGCTGCCGAGCACTGCGACGTCGCGCGGGGTGTCAGGCATGGTCTCCTCCTGCCCGCCGGCCGGCCGGGGCCAGGGATTCACGGAGGAATTCGGCGGTGACGGCATGCCACCAGCCCGGCTTGGTGAGCAGGAAGTGGCCGGCCCCCGCGAGCGGCCGGAACTGGGCGTCCACGCCGCGTCCGCGGGCCTGGGCCGCCTGGACCGCGCTCAGGCGCGGATCGCACCTCGTGTCGGCGGTACCGTGCACCACCAGCAGCCGTCGCTCGGGGGGGACGAGAGCGCCGTCGTTGTCGGGCCACCACGGTGCCAGCGCGACGACGGCCCCGACGCCGGGCTGTGCCGCGAGGTGGGCCGCCACCCTTCCGCCCATGGAGTGGCCCACGAGCCCGATCCGAACGTCGCCGCGCCGCCGGTGCACCTCGTCGAGGGCGCGCAGGGCGTCGTGGACGGGACTCATCCGGTTCCCGTTCCATCCGCGGTGGGTGTAGCGCACCTGCCCGACGGTGATGTCGTACATGCTCAGCCGGGAGCGCAGGGATTCGGTCAGCAAGGTCATCCGCAGCGCGGACAGGTGCCACGGCCGGGCGGCGGCCGTGCTGGCCGGCTTGCCACCCGGAAGAACCAGCACGTGTGCGCGGGGCCGGTTCGATGCAATCTCCATGCCGGGTGTTCGGAGCGCGGCCGGAATCGGATGGGTCGAAAAAATCTTGCAGATCCACCCATCCGCCCTTCCGTCCGCGCCGAATGGCAGATGACACACCTGACCGACGTGGTCGCAAGGACCACGACACCGAAGGGAATTGGGGCCATGGTTATCAACACGCGAAAGAGCTTGGCGGCAGTCGGAATCGGCGCAATGGCGATGATGGGTGTCGCGGCGTGCTCGTCCGACGACTCGGGTTCGTCGTCGGCCACGTCGGCTACGTCGGCGATGGAGAGCGCCACGTCGGCGATGTCGCCCACCACCGAGGCCATGGCGTCGGCCCCGGTGGGTCCGGGTTGCGCCGCGTACGCCGAGCAGGTTCCCAGCGGGCCGGGTTCGCTGGAGGCCATCGCGCAGCAACCCGTCGGGACTGCCGTCGCCGACATTCCGATTCTGACCCAGTTGAACGCGGCGATCAGCGGGCAGCTCAACCCGCAGGTGAATCTCGTCGACACGCTCAACGGCGGCGAGTTCACCGTGTTCGCGCCGGTCGACGACGCCTTCGCCAAGGTCGATCCGGCAACCATCGAGAGCCTGAAGACCGATACGGCCACCCTCACCACCATTCTCACCTACCACGTCGTGCCCGGCCAGATCGCGCCGTCGGACATCGAAGGTACCCAGACCACCGTTCAGGGCGGTACCGTCGAGGTGACCGGTGAAGGCGAGGAATGGAAGGTGAACGACGCCAACGTCATCTGTGGCGGCGTGAAGACGGCCAACGCGACCGTCTACCTCGTCGACTCCGTCCTGCTGCCGCCGGCACCGCAGCAGTGACCCGGACCCGGTAGGACCCGAGGAGCGACGTGAAACGAATGATCCGAGGCCTCGCGGCGGCCGTCCTGGCCGCCGCGGGCGCCGCCCTCATGGCGGCACCGGCGCAGGCAGCCCCGCTCACCCCGGTGGCGGAGCTGGACGTGAACCGGTACATGGGCACCTGGTATCAGCTGGCCGCCAATCCCGCGCCGTTCAATCTCGACTGCGTGCGCGACACCACGGCGAACTACACCCTGCTCGACGAGCGCAACGTGCGGGTGGAGAACTCGTGCACCACCGTCACCGGTGAGCGACGGGGGATCGTCGGCAACGCGCGGGTCAACGACACCGCGTCGCTGCATGTGAGCTTCCCCGGTGTGCCGTCCCAGGATTCGCTGGACGGTCCGAGCAACTACATCGTGAGCTACCTCGCGGACGACTACTCGTGGGCGCTCGTAGGGGATCCGACCCGGATCTCCGGGTTCGTACTGTCGCGTTCGCCCGTCGTGGACGACGCTGCGTGGCAGCAGATCCGGACCGTGGTCGAGCAGCAGGGCTACAACAGCTGCCTCATGCTCACCTCGCCCACCACGGAGGGCCTGCAGGAGATCAAACCGCTCTGCACCGTGTGAACCGCCTTCTGCGCGTACCGGACTCGTACCGGTGCCGCTCCGCCCGGCCGAATGTCACATTGCATCAGCTCGATCGATCGCATGTGACATTCGGCCCCCGGCGGGGTGGCGCGGGTGCTCGGTTGCGTTTCCCGCGGGCGCGCGCCGGCTCTGTTAGGTTCGATTCGCGACGTGGGTGAGCCCTCCGAGCGCCGGATCCGGCTCGCCGCGACACGAGGAGCTGGTGAAGATGATTCGCGACGCATGGCGAGGCTTGCGCAAGCCCGTGTTCGTCCCCGCCTCGCTGGTGATCCTGGGGCTGATCGCCTTTGCGGTCGTCTACGCAGGGTCGGCCGAGGGGGCGTTCGATTCGCTCAACCGCGCCGTCACCGACGGCGTCGGCTGGTGGTACATCCTGATCGCCACCGGATTCGTGATCTTCGCGCTGTACTGCGGGATCAGCCGCATCGGCAACATCAAGCTCGGCCGCGACGACGAGCAACCCGAGTTCGGAACCCTCTCGTGGTTCGCGATGCTCTTCAGCGCCGGCATGGGTATCGGACTGGTGTTCTACGGTGTCGCGGAACCCCTGTCGCACTACGTGGATCCCCCGCAGGCGGGACGCATCCCCGGCTCCACGGACGCCGCCGCGAACCAGGCGATGGAGCTGACCCTGTTCCACTGGGGCCTGCACGCGTGGGCGATCTACGTCGTCGTCGGCCTCGGCCTGGCGTACATGACGTACCGCAAGGGCCGTCCGCTGTCCGTGCGCTGGCTCCTCGAACCGCTGCTCGGGCGCGCCCGCGTGGAGGGTTCGATCGGGCACGCGATCGACGCGATCGCCATCGTGGGAACCCTTTTCGGTGTCGCGACGTCGCTGGGCTTCGGCGTCCAGCAGATCTCCGCGGGCCTCGACTACCTGGGCTGGGTGGAGACCGGAAACTGGCTCACCGTCGCGCTGATCGTCGGGGTGACGGGGCTGGCAACCTTCTCGGTGGTGTCCGGCGTCTCGCGCGGCCTCAAGTGGCTGTCCAACATCAACATGGCACTCGCGGCGGGACTCGCGGTCTTCGTCCTGCTGCTCGGGCCGACGCTGTTCCTGTTGCAGTCGTGGGTGCAGAACCTCGGCGGCTACGTGCAGGCCCTGCCCGAACTGATGCTGCGCACCGCCCCGTTCGCCGAGGACGGCTGGTCGGGGGCGTGGACCGTCTTCTACTGGGGCTGGTGGATGAGCTGGGCGCCGTTCGTCGGTATGTTCATCGCCCGCATCTCCCGCGGTCGCACGATCCGCGAGTTCGTCTTCGGTGTCCTGCTCGCCCCCACCCTCGTCGCGTCGCTGTGGTTCACCATCTTCGGCAACGCCGGGATCCTGCGGCAGCGCAACGACGGCGACATGCTCGCCGCCGACGGCACGGTGGACACCAACACGTCGCTGTTCGTGCTGCTCGACGGTCTGCCGCTGTCCGTCCTGACCAGTCTGCTCGCGATCGTCGTCGTCGTGTTCTTCTTCGTCACGTCGTCGGACTCCGGGTCGCTGGTGATCGACATCCTCTCCACCGGCGGTAACCTCGAGACACCGAAGATCACCCGTGTCTACTGGTCGGTGCTCGAGGGTGTGGCCGCCGCGGTGCTGCTGATCGTCGGCGGCAGCGGGTCGCTGACCGCCCTGCAGACGGCGTCGATCGTGACGGCGGTCCCGTTCTCGATCGTCATGGTGCTGGCGTGCGTGTCGATGCTGAAGGCGTTCCGGTACGAGGTCGCCACCGCCCCCCGGTACCTGCAGGTGGCCGTGCGGGAACCGGCCGCCGCCCCGGGTGGGCACAAGGCCGGCCACCGGCCGGGAATCTCCGCCACGTTCGCCGGCCTGGATCCGAGCCGGAACGGAGTCGTGGAGCCCGGTGCGCCCGCCCGCCTCGTCGTCGCCGTGCACGAGGTGCCCGCGAATTCCGTCAGCGTCGACGCGCAGACCGGGCAGGTCGCAATCGCAGACGACGCCCACCCGGAGGATCCGCTGGGCGGCGAGGTGTTCGACACGCCGCACTTCGCCGAGTCCGCCGAGGGTGTGGCCCAGCGCGAGGCCGAACACGGGCGGCAGCCCGCGCCGAACTGACGGCCGCGGCGGCTACTGCCGTCCTTCCGCGGGCCGAATGTCACACCGCATCACTTCACGTGACCGTATGTGACATTCGGCCCCGACGTGCGGTGCGCGGTGCCGGCGATGTTCTCGAGCATGCCCTTGAAGATGATGCCGTGGAACGGCACGAGCGCATACCAGTAGATCCGTCCTGCAAGCCCTTTCGGAAAGAAGATCGCCCTCTGGTGCAGCCGGGCCCGGCCGGGATCGAGCGGCTCGATGCGCCACTCGAGCCACGCCCCGCCCGGCGCCCGCATCTCGGCCCGCAGCCGCAGCAGGGTGGGACGTTCGAGGCGCTCGACGCGCCAGAAGTCGAGCGCGTCCCCGGTGTGCAGGGTGCGCGGGTTCCGGCGGCCCCGGGACAGACCGACGCCGCCGGCGAACCGGTCGAGCCACCCGCGGATCGTCCAGGCGAGCGGGAAGGAGTACCAGCCGTTCTCGCCGCCGATGCTCTCGACCACCTCCCACACCGTGCCGGCGTCGGTGTCGCAGTCGATAACGCGCTCGTCGACGAAGACCGCCTCCCCCGCCCAGTGCGGGTCGGACGGCAGCGGTTCGGCGGGGGCGCCGACGGGCGACGCGCTCGCCCAGGTGGTTTCGACGTCGCCGCGCTCGAGCTTGTGCAGGGCCAGACGGACGGCCTCGCGGTAGCCGGTCAGTCCGCCGGGCGGCGGCGGGATCACCTCGTCGATATCGTGTTCGGCGACCACCGCGTCGTTGCTCAGCGACTCGATCAGCGCCCGGCCCAGCGACGGCGGGATCGGGGTGACCAGCCCGATCCACAGGCCCGCGAGCTTCGGAGTGAGGACGGGAAGCACCAGGATGCGGCGCCGGCGCAGGCCCGCGACCTCGGCGTACACCTGCATCATCTCGCCGTAGCGCAGCACGTCCGGGCCGCCGATGTCGTAGGTGCGGCTGCGGGGGAGGGGAGCGGTGGCCGCGCCCACCAGGTAGTGCAGCACGTCGCGCACCGCGATGGGCTGGATCTTGTTGTTCACCCACTTCGGGGTGGTCATCAGGGGCAGACGGTTGCTCAGGTGCCGGATCATCTCGAACGACGCGGAGCCCGAACCGATCACCACCCCGGCCTGCAGCACCAGGGTGGGCACGCCGGACTCCACGAGGATCCGGCCCACCTGCTCCCGGGAACGCAGATGCGTGGAGAGATCGGCCGTGTCCGGGTGCAGCCCACCGAGATACACGATGCGCTGCACCCCGGCCGCCCGGGCGGCGGCGGCGACGTTCTCGGCCTCGGCGCGTTCGGTGTCGATGAATTCGCCGCGCCCGCCCATCGAATGCACCAGGTAGTACAGGACGTCGATGTCCCGGCAGGCGACGGCCAGGGACTCCGGGTCGGTCAGGTCGCCGCGCACGATCTCGACGTCGCCGGCCCACGGCACGTCCCGCAACTTGTCGGGGGTCCGGGCCAGTACCCGCACCCGGTGCCCCGCGTCGATCAGCAGCGGGGCGAGCCGGCCCCCGATGTAGCCGGTCGCCCCGGTGACGAGGATGCGCAGCGGAGGGGAGCTCATCCGTTCTCCACTCATCCGTTCTCCACGATGTGGCCGAGTTGGTGCCGCAGGCAGGCCTCGAGCTTCGGCCGGCGGAAGCGGTGCCCGTGGTCGACCAGGCACCGCGGGACGACGCACTGATCGGCCGTGGCGACCTCACGCGCGCCTTCCTCGCCGAGCAGCAGCCGCGGTCCGAACCCGGGCACCGGCAGCAGCGCCGGCCGGTGCAGCACCCGCGCCAGGGTGCGGGTGTATTCGTCGTTGCGAACCGGCTCCGGTGCAACGGCATTGATGGGGCCCGCGATGCGGGGGTCGGCGAGGGCCCGGTGGTAGACGTCGAGCAGGTCGTCGAGGTCGATCCACGACAGCCACTGCCGGCCGGTGCCGAGCCGGCCGCCGAGCCCGGCCTCGAACAGGGGGCGTTGCAACTGCAGCGGCCCGCCGCGCGGTGTCTGCACGATCCCGGTCCGCACCAGTACCACGCGCAGCCCGCCCGCGGCGGCGGGCGCGGTGGCGGCCTCCCAGTCGGCGACGACGTCGGCGAGGAACCCGGTGCCGCGCTGCGCATCCTCGGTGAGCGGCTCGTCGCCGCGGTCGTAGCCGTAGAACCCGATCGCCGACGCGGAAACGAACGTCGCGGGTCCGTTCGGAGTGCGTGCCGCGAGATCGGCCAGCAGCCGGGTGGGTTCGATCCTGCTGTCCCGGATCGCGGTCTTGTGAGCGTCGCTGAAGCGCCCGGAGATCGAGGCGCCGGCGAGGTGGACGACGGCGTCGATCCCCTCGAGCAGGTCGGGTGCGGGGTCGTTCGGATCCCAGCGACGTTCGTCGTCGCCGCGCGGTTCGCCGCGTACGAGGCTGACGACGTGATAGCCGCCGGTGCTCAGGTATGCGGTCAGTGCGGTGCCGACCAGGCCCGACGTCCCGGTGACGGCGACCGTGGCGGGCCGCACCCCCTGCTCGTGTGACCATTGGTGGGCGGCGAGGTCGTCGGCGAGCTGACGGTGCCGGTAGAGGAAGGTCTGCTTCAGCAGCTGCTCCGGGACGGGCGTGTCGACCCGGTCGGTGACGCGGGTGCGACGGTCGCCGAGGGCCTCGAAGGTGTGCTCGTGCCGCCACGATACGGCGATCCCCGCGGGCAGCGACGTGAGCCCGTCGCGGCCGACGCTGTCGACGAACCGTGCGGGCGGGTCGTAGGCGTCGGGCTGGTGATCGGCGATCCAGCGCAATCCGCCCGGCAGGCCGAGGACGGCCCGGCCCGACTCGAGGGAGTCGGATTCGGTGATCACCCGCAGCGGCTGCCACGGGGGGAGCAGGCGCCTGACCGCACCCGGTCGGCTGTGCCAATCGAAGACGTCGCGGCGTGGCGCGTCGACGACGCTCGAGTACGTGATGCCCATCGTGCCTTCCTCGGCCTGGTCCGGGTGTGCGGGAGCGGCGCCGGGAGAGCTCCCGGCGCCGCCGTGGAATCAGCTGGGAATCATGTTGATGAGAATGGTGTATGCGTTCACCAGAGGAGTGTGGATCGCCATGAACGCCGTTTCGACGAGTTCTCGCATTGTCGTGTTCCTCTCGGTTGTCCGTCCGGGACGGGGGTGGTCCGTCCCATCGGCATTCGGAGCGGTGCGCGGCCCGGATGGGTCAGCCTTTTCCGCCGATCCGCCCGTACCGGTCGAGTGCCACCTGCCGTTCGTGGGCGTGGTCGACGATCGGCGCCGGGTACCCGTCCGGCGGACCGTCCGGGAGCCGGTGCACGCGTTTGCCGTTCACGCCCCGCAGCTCGGGTACCCAACGGCGCACGTATTCACCCGTCGGATCGAACTTCTCCCCCTGCGTGATCGGGTTGAACACCCGGAAGTAGGGCGCGGCGTCGGTGCCGCTGCCGGCGGTCCACTGCCACCCGTGCTGGTTCGAGGCCAGGTCGCCGTCGACGAGCCGGTTCATGAAATGCCGGGCGCCCCACCACCAGGGCAGGTGCAGATCCTTGGCGAGGAAGGACGCGACGATCATGCGGAGCCGGTTGTGCATCCAGCCCTCGGCGAGCAGCTGCCGCATGCCCGCGTCCACGATGGGGAAGCCGGTACGGCCCTCCTTCCATGCGGCGAAGGCACGTTCGGCGTCGGGGCCGCTGTCGTAGGTGATGTGGTCGAAGCGGCGGTTGTAGTTGCGGCGGGCCGTGTCGGGCCGGTGGTACAGCACGTCCGCATAGAAGTCGCGCCAGGCCAGTTCGCTGCGCAGCCGGTTCGCCGCGCCGCCGTGGTCGGATCGCACGTCGTGCAGCAGGGTGCGCGGGTGGATGCACCCGAACTTCAGGTAGGGGGAGAGCCGGCTGGTGCGGTCGAGGTCCGGTCGGTCCCGCTCGGTGTCGTAGTGCGGCAGGTCGTCGTCGCGGAACTCGTGCCAGCGGTGCAGCGCGGCGGCTTCCCCGGCGGCTGGCAGCGTGACCCCGTCGAGGTCGTCGTCGCCGGGGATCGGCACCCGCGCGTCGAGATTGCCGGGGTCGATCCAGTCGACGGTGCCGGCGTCGGTGGCGGCCGGGGCTCGCCAGCCGTGTTCGTGCCACGCCCGCTGGAAGGGGGTGAACACCTTGTAGGGGGTGTCGTCGGGCTTACGGACGCGGCCGGGCGCGACGGCGTAGGGCGAGCCGGTGCGCACCAGCGGGACATCGCCGAGCGCCCGCTCGACGGCCTCGTCGCGGCGGGTGCCGTAGGGGCCGTGGTCGGAACTGATGTGCACCGCGTCGGCGTCGAGTTCCCGGGCGAGTGCCGGGACGACGGTGACGGGGTCGCCGTGGGTGACGAGCAGCCGTCCGCCCAGGTCCTCGTCGAGGGCGCGCAGGCACCGCATGAGGAAGGTGCGGCGCGGGGATCCGGACGGGCGCAGCAGCGACTCGTCGAGCACGAACAGCGCGAGTGCCCGGTCGGAGGTGTCGGCGACGGACAACAGGGTGGGCAGGTCCCGCAGCCGCAGATCACGGCGGAACCAGACGATACCGGGTCGGCTCACTCGTCCAGTGTGCGTGAGAACGGGGCCCGGCGTGGGCCGGGCGGGCGGGTCGAGGTCGGGCGGGTCGAAAGCACTGCGGGTGAGAGACTGGCCTCATGTCCGACGTGTTCGAAGTGCCCATCCGCGACGAGTCCATCCGGCTCGGTCAATTCCTCAAGCTGGCGAGCCTGATCGAATCCGGCGCCGAGGCGAAGGAAGTGATCGCCGAGGGACTCGTCAGCGTCAACGGGGAGGTGGAGGTGCGGCGCGGGCGGCAGCTGCACGTCGGGGACATCGTGGAGATCGGGGCCGCCGCCGCACGCGTGACGGCCGGGGCGTGAGCCTCGAGGTGACGGCCTGCAGCGCCGGTGCGACCACAGCTGCAGTCTCCGAAATCCTCGATCCCCTGCGACGTTCAGGGGAGACGCCGCACCTGTTTGCCGAGGGCGAACAGACGGCGGGCGAGCCTCATGACGGGAATACCCAGCGGAATCAGGATGATCGTTACGCACAGTAGCCCACCGACGAGCCACACCACCGCCGCAAGGATCCCCACCACCGCCCCGAGCACGGCCGTGAGGATCCCCAGCACCGCATTGAGCAGGCCCTTTAGCGCTCGCATGATGACCTCCTGGTTACCAGTTTGCGCGCATACGGGCCGGGGCGCACTCGTTTTCGGTCGACCTCCCCACACCGGCTCGGCCCGCAGGTGATGCCCGGGTGCGGGAGGCGAAGGCTGTCTCGGAGGTGCTGTCAGTCGGTTTCGTCCGGGTCCTTGTCCTCGCGCCGGTCCAGGATGCCGGCGGTGACGCCGTAGGGCAGGAAGCGCACCGACCGGAGCGGGTCGGTGTTGTTCTTGTGGGCGCGCAGCGCCTCGAGTTCGGTGGGGAAAACCTGCTCGACGCGGGCGGTTCCGTCGCCGTCGAGCGTGTAGATCACCCACACGCCGTCGCCGGTCTCGCCGGCGGTGGGCGGTGCCGGGCGGGTGCGCGGCGCGCCGCCGAGGTCGGGGAAGATGCTCGACCACGGAATCCCGGCGTCCGGTTGCTCGACGAACCGGCCGATCTTGGCGGCCAGGTCCCGCAACCCTTCCCCGGCGTCGCGGAAGACGCGGTCGAGGTCTTCCGGGTCGAATCCGAACGGGTTGTTGTCGCCCATGAGGGCCTCCTGACGTCGCGGGCCGCACGTGCGGCCGTGATCCCTCCAGTGTGGGCACTGCCGCCGAACCTCGCCACCATCGGCTGAGAGGACGGCGGCCCGCGACGTCTGGTGGCAGTTTGTGCGGCCGGACCGGTTCCGCCTTGCGGCACGCAGGGAGGTCCGCGCCGTTCGCAGCGCCACGAGCGTGCCGGTTCCCTATCGGTCCTCGGCGCGGACGACGATCCCGTCGTGGTCGCTGTAGAGCATCTCGCCCGGGTTGAACGTGACGCCGCCGAACTCCACCGGCACGTTCTTCTCGCCGGACCCGGTCTGGGTGCTCTTGCGCGGGTTGGTGCCGAGCGCCTTGATGCCGATCTCGAGGGTGCGCAGGATGGCCGAGTCGCGGACGGCGCCGTTGACGACGACACCGGCCCAGCCGTTGTCGACGCCGCGGCCGGCGATGATGTCGCCGACGAGGGCGGTGTGCACGCTGGCATCGCCGTCGACGACGAGGACGCCGCCGTTGCCGGGCTCGCCCAGGGTCTGCTTGACGAGCAGGTTGTCCTGGAAGCAGCGGATGGTGGTGATCGGGCCGGCGAAGACCTCGCGGCCGCCGAACTGGACGAACTGCGTGTCGCAGCTGCGGATGTCGGGGCCGATCTCGTCGGCGAGGTCGGCGGTGGCCGGAACGTCGTTGGTGGAGGGTTCGCTCATACCGCCGAGAGTAGTGGGGTGACGGCGTCCGCTCGGCGTGGGACGGATAGAGACAGATCATCTGCCTCTTTAGATTTCAAACCGGTAGATTCTTGTATCCTAAGTGCCATCGGGGCTGGGATGGACGACGCACACAGGACGGTGAAATGCCACTCGACGGAAGCTCGACGGTCGTTCGCGTGCCCAAGGCAGGTGAACTGATCGCCGCGAGCCTGCGCCGCCAGATCATCACCGGGGAACTGCACGCCGGCGAGCCGTTGCCGAACGAGGCCGCACTGATGGAACGCTTCGGCGTTTCCCGGCCCACGTTGCGGGAGGCGTTCCGCATCCTCGAGTCGGAAGGCATCATCACCGTCCTGCGCGGCGCCCACGGCGGCGCCCGCGTGCAGGCGCCGGACGGCTCGACCGCCGCCCGCTACACCGGGCTGCTGCTGCAGTACCGGGGTGTCCCGCTGGCCGACGTCTACCGCGCCCGTACCGAACTCGAGGTGGACGCCGTCGGCCTGCTCGCCGCCGCCCCCGCCGGGCGCATCGACACGCTCGCCGAACTGGTCGAGCGGGGCGAGGAACTCCTCGACGACCCCGCCGCCTTCGCCAAGTACGACACCGAGGTGCACCGGGCGGTGATGGAACTCGCCGGGAACCAGACGATGGCGGCGCTCGCGGGGATGCTGCTCGACATCATGGACGCACACAATGCGCTGTACCTGTCCACGCGCGCCGATTCGGCGGAACGTCCCGGGGCGTCCGCGGCGTTGCGTGCCAACCGCAAGCTCGTCACGTTGCTGCGAGGAGACGATGCCGAGGCGGCGCAAGCGTTCTGGCGCAGGCACCTCGACAGCGTCGAGCGGTACATGACGGGTGACTCGGCGACCACGCTCGTCGAGGTGCTGTCCTAGGACCCCGCGCTCCCAGGGCACCGTGCTCCCAGGGCATCGCGCTGCCAGGGCACCGCGTCGAGGGGGAGGTTGCCGCGCCGACATGCGAGTGGGGCGCTACGTAGCAGCCCCCTCGGCGCAGGAAACTCCCGCTCGGCTCAGCGCCCGAATCGCCGCTCGTACTCGTTGCGTTCGCGGTCGGCCCGCACCCGCGCCTTCTCGCCGAGCAGGTTGGGGTCGAGGCCGTGCTGCTCCAGGCGGTGCCGCCGCCAGATCTGCATCAGGGCGATCGCGAAGTACACCAGCGGGATGAAGAGCAGCGCCATCATCGCCAGCGGAATCCACACCGGCCCGGGGATGAGCAGGAACAGCGCCAGGAACGGCACGATCGGCAGGGTGAACCGCACGAGGTAACGCATCGTCGCGCCGGGCCCGACGAGGTCGTTGCGGACCCAGTCCTGGAGCGAGTCGGGGAGCGTGCGGCCGAACAGGTATCCGACGTACTGGGTAAAACTCGGTCGCGCACTACTCGTCATGTATCCGAGGATAGGCCGCCTATCCGTACAGCCCGGTGAGCCGGTCGGAGAAGTTGTCGATGACGATCTTGCGGCGCAGCTTCATGCTCGGCGTGAGGTCCCCGGCCTCGACCGACAGCTCGCGGTCGATGATGGTGAACTTCTTGACCTCCTCCCACCGGTTGAGCTGCTCGTTGAGCTGGTCGATGTACCCGGCGATCAGCTCACGGGTCTTCTCGTCCCGGGCGATCTCCGCGAACGACCTGTCGCCCATGCCGTTCTTCTGGGCCCACTCGTGGATCGCCTCCGGATCGAGGCCCACCAGCGCCACGCAGTACGGCCGGCCCTCGCCGTGGACGATGATCTCGCTCGCGTACGGGCACAGGCCCTTGAAGGTCGCGGCGATGGCGGAGGGCGCGACGTACTTGCCCTGCGAGGTCTTGAACATGTCCTTCTTGCGGTCGGTGATCCGCAGGAACCCGTCGGAGTCCACCTCGCCGATGTCGCCGGTGTGGAACCAGCCGTCGTCCTCGAACGCCTCGGCGTCCGCGTCGGGACGATCGTGGTAACCGCTCATCACACCGGGACCCTTGATGAGGATCTCCCCGTCCTCGGCGATCTTGACCTCGGTCTCCGGGAAGGGCCAGCCGACCGTGCCGAAGCGGTAGGCGAGCGGCCGGTTGAGGAACGTCGCGGCGGAGGTCTCCGACAGCCCGTACCCCTCGAGGACGATGATGCCGACGGCATCGAACCACTGTGCGACCTCGCGGTCCAGCGGGGCGGACCCGGAGACGAAGAACCTCAGCCGGCCGCCGAACCGCTCCCGGATCTTGGAGAAGACGAGCTTGTCGGCGACCTTGTACTGCAACCGGTCCAGCAGCGACGGGTTGCGGCCCTCCTGCTTGGCCTTCGAGACCCGCGTTCCGACCCCGACGGCCCAGTCGAAGATCTTCTTCTTGGCGCCGCCCTCCTCCTCCATCATCGCCTCGATGCGCGCGTGGGCCTTCTCGAAGACGCGTGGGGCCGCGCCCATGAAGGTCGGCCGCACGACGGCGAGGTTCTCGACGATCTTCTCGACCCGGCCGTCGATGGCGGTGGGCATGCCCACCTGCAGGGGCAGGCTCAGCAGCACCTTGCCGAACACGTGCGACAGGGGCAACCACAGGTACTGCAGATCGTCCGGGCCGAGAATGCCGAGGGCATCGACGGCGGCGGCGGTGTACGTCCACGCCGAGTGCGGCAGCCGCACGCCCTTGGGCTTGCCGGTGGTGCCCGACGTGTAGATGAGAGTGGCGAGGTGCTCCGGCCGGATCTCCCGGACCCGATCCTCGACGACGTTCGGCGACTCCGCGATCAGCTGCCTGCCCCGCTCCTCGAGGTCGGCCAGGGTGATCACCCAGTCCCCGTCCCCGGGGCCGTCGATCACCACCACCTGCTGCACGTGCGGCAGCTGTGCGCGCTGCTCGACGAGCTTGTCGACCTGCGTCCTGTCCTCGGCGACGACCACGCGGCTGCCCGAGTTGGACACGATGAACCCCACGTCGGGAGCCTTGGTGGTGGGGTAGACCGTCGTGGTCGCGGCGCCCGCGCACATCACCGCGAGGTCGACGATCACCCACTCGTACCGGGTCGACGACGCCAGCGCGATACGGTCCTCGGGCTCGACGCCGAGCGCGATCAGCCCGGCCGTGAGCAGGCGGACACGGTCACCGACCTGCTGCCACGTCACGCTCTCCCAGCCGTCGTCCTTCGGGAACCGGAACGCCTCCGTGCCGGGGCTGGCCGCGACACGATCGAGGAAGAGCTGAGCCACCGACGGTGCCCGCTTCTCGATCTTCGAGTGGTCGACGGGTTCGTCGGAGATTCGCAGCGCTGTCATACCCCGAGTCTAGGAAGGCCGCACGAACCGTGGGGAGGGTTTCGCCTGTTCGTTCCGGCGTCCGGTCCACCCTCACCGCGCCTGCCGGTGCTGCCGGGCGTACTGCGAGCCGCGGCCGCCCGCAGTACCTGCCGCAGTACTTGCGGTGCGCGATCGGGGGCGCGTCCGTGATCGCGTTGCTGAGCGCGTACAGCTGCCATCGGCCGGGCACCCCGGCGAGCCGGTGCCGGCTGTGCGACGTCGTCGCGTGACTCCTCGATGGGTCATGCAGTCACGGCCAGTCTCACCTCCTCGGCAGGGTCGGTGACGGTCTCGACGGGCTTGTCGTTGCGGGGACGAGCCAGGACGTCCCGTCAACGCCAACGGTTACCGCGAGATCCTGGGCTTGGATGCGACTTCCGCCGAGGAGGGGGCCGGCTGGCCGACCTCTTCCCGCTCGCTGGTCGCCCGCGGGCTGACCGGTGTGAAGCGGCGACCTCCGATGCCCTCGCTGACTGACGTCGGGGATCGGAGCGACCCTGCCCGGCGACTTGTGGCAGAGGTGCCGCACCTCTGCGCGACGAACTTCGCGGCTGTCACGCCGAGGTCGTCGTGGCCTGGGGATACCGCCCGCTTGCGGGGACGATGAAGACACTGCTGCATTCGGTCTACGACCAACCGGATGGTGCTGAAAATTTCCATTTACGCAGCTATCTTCGCGAACCCCGTGGTGGGCGTGTTTTCGGTCGCCGGGACGGTGTCGGCGCCGCCCGGTACCGTGCCCGACCGTGGACACGGAGACGAAACCGGCCGACGACGCGCCGCTCGCGCTGCCTGGGACCCCGCCGGGGCCCGCGCTGCCGGACCTCGCGCCCGATACGGCGGCGCGGATCGCCGAGTCGGTGGCGTCGGCGCGGGCCGCCGGCACCCGCCGCACCTACGCCTCCGCGTGGCGGGCCTTCACCACCTGGTGCGCGCGCGAAGGCCACACCGCGCTGCCGGCGCATCCGGTCACCGTCGCCGCCTACCTCGTGGCGTGCGCCGACACCGTCACCGAGGCGGGGGAGCGGGCCTACGCCCCGGCCACCCTGGCGCACCGCCTCGCCGCGATCGCCCACCACCACCGCCAGACCGGACACCCCAGCCCCACCGTCGACGACCTGGTGAAAGCGACGATGTCCGGGATCCGCCGCGGCTACGCCACCGCGGGCGACCGCCCCCGCACCCCGCGGGCGCCGCTGCTCACCGCCGACATCCTCGCCATCGTCGACAAGGCCCGCGCCGACTGCCAGAACTGGGCCGACGAGGTGGTCGAACGCCGCGACACCGCGATCCTGCTGCTCGGCTTCGCCGGGGCGTTCCGCCGCAGCGAACTCGTCGCCTTGAGCTGCGGGGACATCAGCCTGCACCGGCTCGACGGCCTGCACATCCGCCTCCGCAAATCGAAGACCGATCAGGAGGGCCGCGGCACCGTCCGGGCCCTGCCCTTCACGAACAGCCACACCAGTTGTCCGCCGTGCGCGTGGCTGCGGTGGGCGCAGGTCGTCGCCGCCCACGATGCGGGCGGCCGGCCCGGAGTGATCCGGCTGCTCCGCACAGCCGAGCCGTTCGCGGCGCACGTGTGCCGCGGCACCCGCCCCCGCACCGTGCCGGCCTCTCCGTTGCTGCGCGCGATCCGCCGCAACGGCAACCTCTCCGAGACGGCACTCTCGGGGGCGGGGGTGCACCACGCGATCCGCCGCCGCGCCGCACACGCCGGCTACGACCCCGACCTCGTCGCCCAGCTCGGTGGGCATTCGCTGCGGGCCGGGTTCGTCACCCAGGCCTTCCGCAACGGCGCGAGCGCGCACGCGATCATGCGCCAGACCGGGCACACCACCCCGGCCATGCTCGAGGTCTACGCCCGTGAGCACGCACCCCTGCTCGGAAACGCCGTCACCAACCTCGGACTCTGAGCGCTGATGACCAGCACCGACAGTCGCGATCCCCGCACCGGGCTGCGCATCTCGGCCCGCTACCGCCACGACTGGGGATTGTTTGCGGACTGGTGTGCCGCGGCCGACCGCAGACCGCTCCCCACCGGCTCCGAAACCTTGGCGGTGTTTCTGCACGAGAACCCGGCAGCGATCGCGACCCAGCGACGTCGGCTGTCGGCAATCAACGCCGTACATACCCGCCATGGCTACCCGCCGCCGGGTTGTACCGAAACCGTGCGCCGTCACCTCGACGCTGCCCGCGCCCACCGCCGCGACCGCCTCGCTCGGATGCTCCTCCAGCGCGCCGCCGAACTCCCCACCGAAGGCTGGCCCAGCGGACTGTTCGGCCGCCGCGACGCCCTGCTCCTAGTCCTCGCCGCCACCGGCATGACCTTCACCGACATCACCCGGCTCCGCCGCCGCGACATCCGCCTCGACGGAGACGTCCTCGTGGTCACGACCCGGGCCGGCGAACACGTCCGTCTCCCGCCGGATCCCGAGACCGGAAACAGCCCCGCCACCGCGATCTACCGGCGGTGGGCAGACATCCAGACGTTCCTCGACCAGTATCCCGGCACCCACCTGATACGCCATTACCTCACCGACCCGGCTGAAGTCATCGCAGATCCACTCACTGTGAAACAGGCGCGGCAACCGTTGCTGTGTCCGATCGACCGCTGGGGCCACCTACCCCATGCACAACCGATGACACCGCAGTCGGTGTCGACGCTGGTGCGGGCACATCTGTCAGGCCATGCACCGTTGCGTAAGACACTGCCGGTCCCTGCGCGGGACGAGGTCGTTGTCTGGGGCGAGCCCGAGATCGACCTCGACCCGTCCTATTACGAGCGTGGCACCGCCGCCCGCCGCCGCGACCACGAGACCCTGAAGGACCTCACCGATGCTTTCGACGAGATCGAAAATCGAGCTGACGCGCTATTGAAGGAGTTGCTCGTTGTGATGGAGGGAGCACCAGCCTCTGAGCTGGGAAATTTAGGAGATTCCGGGTTTGGGGTTCCTCTCGCAACACGCCTCAGAGCGCCACTTCGAGAGGTAGATGCGCCCGCCTGAGCTTCATTCATGTGCCCGAGCCAACTGGTACTGAAGCGTGTGTGGTAAGAACGCATTGGATCCGGGCGAAGCCCTTGCGGCGGAAGTAACTAATCCTGAGAGGTGCAAGCCTGTTGGCGGTCATCATTATTATCGGCCTGATTGCATATGCAAGAATGGTCGACGCCCGGATCCACTTACGCCGGAAGAATGGTGTCAAAGTGCAAAAACCGATTGACCTTCTGGGGCAGCGTTCATACGACTCGTATCGCTGCCGATTGGAGGCATCTCGGCGACTTAAGAAATTAGGTCACTGGTGGAATGCGGCCCAATTCAGTCTTCCGACAGCCCTCATTTTTGTGTCGATTTTTTCCCTATCTGCGCCCGGAGATCCGTCAGCAATCGCGCGCGTCGTGATTGGAGTCTCGGTGCTTTCATTAGTGGCATCGGTTGTCGTTACTTTCTTAGACTACTCAGCCAGGGCTAAAGCCTTGGAGATAAACTATCGCGCACTCCAGGCTTTCTCGGTCAGAATCGAGACCATGCTGGCGAGCGGTAAAGATATTGCTGACGATGGAGTTCGACTGCTGCAGCTGGAGTATGACTGGCTGCTCGATAAAGCTGAAAACCATAGTTCAGTCGATTATAAAACATATAAGGGGTCAAAATCTCGTTTTTATGAAAAAAGAATTCCAACTCTCCTGCCCGGACTTCTTGTGCTGCTCTCCATCGGTGTGATCGTTTTTGCGATAATCGGTATGTTTCAGTCGGGAGGCTAGAGATGGAAGTGTCGAGTCAACCGCCAGATTTCAGCGTCGACGCACTGCGGTCCGTATACAAAGAGAAGGTTCAGGGAAGCAGCGCCCGTGGGCGCGATGGAGTGTCGGCGAGAAACTTAACTGATTCCCAGGTCGAGAGGCTCATCCAAGCAACTTCCGCAGCTCTGATGGATGGAACTTATAGACCATCTCCGTACCGAGAATTTCTGAAGTTGAAGGGGTCCGGAAAGGCGCCAAGGGTAATTTCAATCCCGACTGTCCGCGACAGGCTAGCATTGGCGGCACTATCGACGCATCTTCGAAATAGTATTCCAGAAATTTGTTTTCAAACTCCGCAGAAGATAGTTTCTAGCATAAAGAAATCGATAAGCGGCAGCGAGTATCGAGATTTCATTCGAAGCGATATCGTTTCTTTCTATCCCAGTATTTCACATTTGGCAGTACGGAGCAAACTCACACAGTATGGTATTTCAAGTCCAATCGTTGACATGATAATGCGTGCCATCGAGAACCCGACAGTTCCGGATGGAGCCCCAAAGGGGGCTGCAACTTTTGTTGATGCGGGCGTTCCTGCGGGAACGCCGTTGGCTAACGTTCTCGGAGAGGTGGTCCTTCATGACTTCGATCACTCAATGAGGAGCATCCCTGGCGTTGCTTTTTTTCGCTATGTAGATGACATCGTCGTGCTGAGCCGCTATGGGAAAAGGGGGACTGTGAAAGAGAGCATAGACTTGAATCTTCGCTTGGTCGGATTGAAGTCGCACCCCAAAACTTCCCGAGATAAGCATTCCGCCGGTAGAATCGATCTTGGTTCATTTGAATATCTTGGCTACACGTTCGAGGGTGGGAAGGTGACCGTTGGGAAGATTCGCCATGCGAACCTAATCAACAATCTGGCTCGTCCGTTGACGATGTTGAGGCGGTCTCACGCGGAAGGCGCGCACGATTTAGATCGAATTCAAAAGAGAGCAGAATGGTGGCTCAATTTCAGAATTACTGGCTGCGTCGGGGACGGTAAACGTCGCGGCTGGTTACCGTACTACTCCCAGATAGACGACATAGGACTCCTGCACCACCTCGATAAGGTCGTTGAAAATCTGATTTCCCGCCTGCCTAGTGATAGGGTCGTGCGCCCCAAGTCCTTCTTGAAGGCTTATGCGTATACGCATGATCCGCAACGCGACCCGGGTCAATATATTGTAAATTTTGACCAAATAAAAACCACTCGAGAGAAACGAAAAATTCTCCAAACCGCCAGTACATATTACAATATTCCGACCGGCAGTGAGAGTGTGGAAAAATTGTACCGGCGCTTTGTGTCTTTCGCATGCACCGAGTTGGAATCGGATGTCGGCCGAATCTCTTGAAGCGCCGGCTCCGGGTATGTTAATACCAACATCAAAAATTGTACAGATCCGGACTGGCCGACAGCTGGGCGAGGAGTTGTTCTGAGCCTGCTGCTGTAAGGCCCTGGACTCAGGCCCTCCATGATGTACGTACCGGAGAATTCCGCTAAGGGCGGCGTCGTCGCAGTATCCGTAGTTGGCGGCTTTATGGGTTCTAGTAACTATTGCCTTGGCCTGCCTGTTCAGCCGCTCGGCGACGTACTGGCGGAAGTGCTCGACGATGATGGGATCTGGGTCCAAAGAGACCGGAAGTTGCTTCTGTACTGGCAAGGAATTCGGTTGGTGGTCGCAGCAGTACGCGGAATGATTGGCCGATCGAGCTCCTCGGCACAGATAGGACAGGTGATAGAGGACTATCTCAAGGGCTCACCCGTCTCGTATAAAGGGTCGGTGGCAACCGGTTCCCCATCGACAGGATCAAAAGACATGAACGCAGTTGATCGCGGCGAGTCAACCGGTTCGACCTTTCGTGAGTTCGGTGAGCTCCTCCAGTCGACCTGGGATCAGCTGGACCACGCGCGGAACATTCCCACAGGCTTCGCCGAGCTCGACGAAGTCACCACCGGCTTGCCACGTGGTTCCCTCACCGTGATCGGTTCCCACCCCGGGGTGGGCTCGAGCACCCTTGCCCTGGGAATCGCACGCAGCGCAGCGATCCGTCACGGCATTCCTGCTGTGTATCTCACGCTCGACGACACCGCCGAGAGAATCACCCAACGAGTACTCAGCGCCGAAGCGAGGATCAAGCTCTACGACCTGCGGTCCCAGCGGATGAGTGACGACGACTGGACCCGGCTGGCACGACGAGCACAGGAGATCCTCGAGTGCCCCTTGATGATCACCCGTCCCGAGAGCCGGGAGATCACCACCCTCGTCGACCAGATCGGGGACCTTGTCACGCACCTGCAGGCCGGGCTGGTTGTCGTCGATTCGCTGCACCTGGTGACCGCGCGAAACGCACTGCCGTACGAGAACCGTGAACGTGAAGTTGCCGAGGTCACCCGGGTGTTGAAGCAGCTGGCCCTGGACAACGACATCGCCGTGGTGACCACTGCGCAGTTGTCCGCCAATCCCGGCCCCCGGATGCCCTCTCCGCCCGCGCCGACGTTGGCCGATCTTCGAGATTCCGGCACCGTGGCTCACGTCGCCGATTATGTGGTGCTCCTCTACCGCCCCGATGCGTGGGATCGCGATGATCCGCGGGGAGGCGAGGTAGATCTGATTCTTGCCAAGAATCGACACGGCCCTCCCTGTACGTGCACGGTGGCCCATCAGTTGCATCTGAGCCGATTCGTGGACATGGCTCGAGGATGACGAGAAATGGGGGGCCGCGCCGGAGGACGGTGGGGTGATGACACGGTGCGGGGCCGGTCACCCCTGGAGGAGCAGTCCGGGAAGCGTGCCTCTGGAGAAGACAGACCTGGAGTTGGCGTCCGGGGGTGGCATGAATCCAGCAGGGGAGGTCCTGCGCGGTGCAGTGCCGAGGCTGCACCGCCGCTGCAGAATGTAGGGCCAAGGGGTGCGAAAGGATGCAGGGGTGGCACAGAAGAAGCGGGTGCCCGTGCAGATCCGGGCGAGTATCGAAGCGCAGCTCCGGCAGAGCGCACGCGAGACGGATCGTCCCTACGATGCGGTGCGTCGGCAGTTCGTGTACGAGCGGTTTCTCGACCGGGTGTTCAGTGGCGATCCGCATGGATGGATTCTCAAGGGCGGGGTGGGGATGATGGTGCGCGTCCCCAATGCCCGGCACAGTCTCGACATCGACCTGGTGGGATGCCACGACGGGGACTCGGTGCAGGCCTTGATCACGCTGGCGCAGGACGAGACCGACCCTTTCCGCTACACCATCACTCCCAAGCGTGAGACCGACAGCATCGAGGGCACCCGATTGACGGTCGTCGCGTCGCTGGGTGGCCGCAAGTTCGAGGAGTTCCGCATCGACCTGGTCAATGAACGGTCCCTGATCGGGGAGGTGGAACGCCGATCACTGATGGGTATGGTCGACGACAAACACGGGGATTTTCCCCGCAATGCGGACACGGTCCAGCTCTACCCACTGGCGGATCAGATTGCGGACAAGATCTGCGCAATCCACGAAACACACGGCGCCGGTCATCCGTCGAGTCGCACCCGAGATCTGATCGATCTGCTGCTCATCGCCGAACACCTGCAGCCCGAGCTGGCAGCGACCGTCGCGAGTGTGACGGCCGAACGTGACCGCCGGCAGATCACTCTTCCCGAGGCGATGACCCCACCGCCGTTGTGGGCCTCGAATTGGGCGAAGGACACCAACGTGGTGCGTCACCTCGATCCGGCCTTGCGTGTGTTCACCCATGCCGTCGACGCAGCCGGCCGCTGTTTCGATCAGGTGCTGTCCCATGTGGCCGCCGGTACCCGGCCTGCTGCCGCACTATGGCACCCGCAGCACCAGCACTGGGCCGAGTGAACCCTAGCCTTGCCCTGACGATGCTGCTGCTGGTACTGCTGCTGCTCGTCGGCCTGGCGGTCGCGGTCGCGGTCATCAGCTACATGACGGTCACATGTGGTTGTTCTCGGGACGACTCTCGCGTTCGGGAGGCGACTCGGACAGCTGCGTGGCGACCAGGGCAAGAATCTCGGCGAGCCTGCCCGGGTCTGGCTTATGCAGGGCGCTCTTCGCGGCCGGTGCCTCCGACGAATCGGTGTGTGGGAGGACCTTGTGGAGAGGGGTGTGTGGGGGCCCAGTGGTCTGGAGGTGCTGCGTAAGTGCCTGGGCGAGCAGGGTGGATGCTCGTTCGAGGGAGTCAGTCGTGGGGGAGCGATCGAGTGCGGCGAGCGCGTGGATGTTGCGGGGTACCCCGGTGGTGCGCACAAGCGCGGCGGTGAACTCGGTGCCGTTACGGTACCCGTACGCCGGGGCAGGGGCATCGAGGACGGCAGAGACTTCCTCGGTGGTGGTGTGATCGGTGACCAGGGCATCGAGGACGACGCCGGCCAGGTGGCCGGAGTCCGTGCCCACGGCGGCGAGATCGGCGATGGTGCGCGTCGCGGTGGTCACCGGCAGTCCGTCGACCACCGTCCAGTCCTCGGCGGTCAGCGTCGTGGTGTGCAGCCGGGTGTGAGGGAGACGCAGCCGGATGCGCCGCACCGTGGACAGTTCGGCGATGTCGGCGTCGATGTCCCCGAAACGGTGTACCCGGGCGGCACTACGATGCGAGATCACCCCGGTGGGGAATTCCTCGTCGAGCCGGACCCACGCGAACCGGGTCGGATCGAGCAAAAGCCATGCCATCCGCAGTTGCCGATGCTCGTCCTCGGGGGCCGGACCCACCAGATAGAGGCCTTGACGGAGACGTTCGATCCGCCCGTCGGCCGTGAACTCGCTCAGTCGTTTGCGGCTGATACCGAGCTCGGCGGCTTGGGCGGTGGTGATGAGACCTCGTTGATCTTGGGAGACTTCCCGAAGGGTGTTGATGTTCGTCTCCATGGCACAAATGTACCCTATATGCGGCACGTTTGTTCCGAATTATGGGAACAAACGTGCCAGGAATTGATTTGTGGGTGGTGGCAGTCCTGCACCGGATCGGACGGTTACAAGCGAGGAGGCGTGGTCGCAGGAGCGGTCCGCAGACGCGTGAAGTGTTCACGTGAGGAGGTCCGCAGCGCGAAGGAGGATCTCGCCCGTGCGGGCCGCATGCTGCTTTTTCCGACGCAACAGTTCATCGAGGCGGATACGCCCGTCGAGCACCATCGCCAGGTCGTAGCCCTCGGCGAGAAGTAGCATTCGCCGACCGCCGTCTCCGCTCAATTCGATTGCGTTGGGTTGGAATCCGCTGATGGAGAGGAAGAGCCCCAGGGTGTTGTCGAGTTTGCGCCGTACCTTGTCGGCGAAGATCGACAGGTCTGCCGTGGTGCTCAGCTCCTTCCTCCATTTTGCCTCCAAGAGGTAGTCCGTTCCCTCGAAGGTGAAGGCTCCGTCGATCTGTTCGCCCTGGATCCGGAACGGTCCCTTCACGTCGATGTCGTACAGCGTGAAGAGCCGATTCAGCAAGCCTTCCAGAGCGTATCCACGTGCCTGCGCTTCCTGGGAGTGCATGGTGAGGAACTCGGCGTGCAACTCGGCGGTTTCGCGTGCGAGGGCCTGTTCTCGTTCGGCCCTTTCTTGGTCGAGACGGCGACGCTGCGCGGCCGCCTCGGCTTCCGATCGCATGGCCCGGTAGGGTTCGACCAGGTTTCGTAGGGCGTTCAGGGCTGCGATCGCGGTCTCGTACTTGGCGATGCCGTCGTCGAGCCGTTTGAGGGGAGACGGGTCGATTTCGACGGTCGCCAGGATCAGGCCGATGAGGGTGTCGAGATAGCGGTGCTGGTTCTCGGCGAGGGTGGTGACCAGCTGACGGACAATGGCTCTCTTGTATGAGCCTCCGCTCCAGTCGAGCTGCGCGATCAGCTCCGGCTCTCCCGTGGCGCTTCGCAGGAAGGCCCTGAGATCGTCTTTATACCAATACGCGCACGCCAAGGTCTCCTGTAGCGGCACCAGCACTGCAGGGGACACCATCTTCGTAGCCACCGGCACAGTGTATTTCTCAGTCCCGTGCTGCTCGTTTTCTGTACACTCACGTTCTGCGACACGTGACCTTTGATGGCGCTGACACCCCAGGACCTGCACCGATGCGGCTCAGGGTGCGGTTGACATATGGACCGGTTACCGGCGTTCGATGAGGACCGGTGTTCTCCGATGCTCCAGCTTCGTCGGCGCCCAGGCAGCGGCCCGCGTCGGGGGGTACGGTGTGGACTTCTGTGATGCGGGCGCGGTGCCGGTCATTCCGTCGCTGGGTCGCTGGTGCCGGGCTGTGCATGCCGCGTCGGCCGTTGGGAGCACGGTCGGTGTCACTCGTCGGCGCACTTGCACAGGTGGGCGATCAGGCCTCCGGCGCGAATCCATTTGGATTCGACCTGGTATCGATCCGTGCATGCGCATCGAATCGACGCTCGCCGGCGCATGCATTGCGAACCTTGACCAGCACTGGTGTGTGGACGCCAAGGCCTGCGTTGAGTCCGACGATCTCGATCTCCTCGTCGCCGCTGAGATCAGCTGGCGACAGTCGCGGGCATTCGACGGGTAGCACTCCCATGGCGACGAGATTCGTGCGGTGGATGCGTTCGAAGCTCTGGGCTATGACTGCTCGGACACCGAGTAGTCGGGTGACTTTCGCTGCCCAGTCCCGGGCCGATCCGGTTCCGTACGAGTGCCCTGCTACGACAACCGTGGGCACGTGGCGGCTCGCGTAGACCGTGGCTGCATCGTGGACGGGAAGGATGTCGCCGTCGGGCATCAGACGGGTCCACGGGCCCAGCTTGCCGGGGGTGAGTCTGTTCTCGAGTCGGGGGTTGGCGAAACCTCCGCGCACCATGACGTCGTGGTTGAGGCGGCGGGCGCTGTAGCTGCCGAACTCTTCGGGCGCTACTCCGTGCTCGGCCAGCCATTGTCCGGCGGGCGATTCGGGAAGGATGCGTGCCACCGGTGAGATGTGGTCGGTGGTGACTCCGTCACCGAGCAGGAGCAGTGGTCTGGCCGCAAGGATGTCGCCGTCTACGACGGGGTGGGTCAGGGCGGGATCGGCGAAGGGAGGGCGTCGGATCATCCCGGCCTCGTCGTCCCAGTCATAGCTGTCGCCGACCGGATGAGGAAGGGAGTGCCATTCCGTTGTGATGAGCGGTAAGGCTTCGACGCGGTCAAGTGGGCGCGCGTTGTTGTCACGGATGATCGCGTCGATATCTTCGTCCGTCGGCCAGATCTCGTCCAGGTAGACCGGTTTGCCGTGGCGGTCGGTGGTGATCGGTTGGTCCGCGAGTGAGATCGAGGTACGTCCGGCGATGGCCATCGCCACGACCATCGGTGGTGACGCGAGGTAGGAGAGTGCAACGTCGGGGTGGATGCGTCCGGGAAAGTTGCGATTGCCCGACAACACGGCGGCCACCGACAAGGACTGCTCACGGACCTGTCCGGTGATCGCAGCGTCCAGCGGCCCCGAGTTTCCCATGCAGGTTCCACATCCGAACCCGGCGACGTGGAAACCGAGCTCGTCGAGAGCCTTCTGCAGTCCTGTGGAGTGGAGTAGGTCGGCAGTCGCGCGGGAGCCCGGTGTCAGCGAGGTTTTCGTCCACGGTGCCCGGGTGAGGCCGCGCTCGACCGCGTTGCGTGCCAGCAGACCGGCGGCGATCATGGCTTTGGGGTTGGAGGTGTTCGTGCAGCTGGTGATGGCGGCGATGACGACGTCACCGTCTCGCATCGTGGCACTGTCGGTGGACTTGGGCACCGGAGCACTGGCGGCGAGTTCGGTGGCGGCGAACGTCTGGTGTGGTCGCGAGGGGCCGGCCATCGTCCGCTCCACGCCCGACAGGTCGAGTGCGAGAACTTCGTCGTATTCGGGAATCGGCAGCTCGGGGCTGTACAGCATGTTCTGCGCGGTCAGATAGGCCTGTGCCACCGTGAGTATCGAGTCGGGTCGACCCGTGGTGGCCAGGTAGGCGAGGGTGTGTTCGTCGGCGGGGAAGTAGGCCATCGTGGCGCCGTACTCGGGGGCCATGTTCGCGATGGTTCCTCGGTCGGGCACGGTCAGTGCGGCCAGGCCGGGGCCGTGGAATTCGACGATGCGTTGCACCACTCCGTGGGCGCGGAGCATCGAGGCGAGGGTGAGCGCGACGTCGGTGGCCAGGACGCCGGGTCGCAGTGCTCCGGTCAGGTGAACTCCCACGACGGACGGCACGGGGAGCAGGATGGGCTGGCTCAAGGCCGCCGCGGTGGCTTCGATTCCCCCGACGCCCCAGCCGACAACGGAGAGCGCGTTGATCATGGTGGTGTGACTGTCGGTGCCGACGACGGAGTCGAATCGCGCGAGCGACCCGCCGTTGTGGTTGCCGACGGAGACGACGTCGGCGAGGACCTCGAGGTTGAGCTGATGGCAGATCCCCAGGCCCGGCGGTACGACACGCAGGGTCGGGAACCGTGACTGTGCCCACCGCAGGAACCGGTATCGGTCCGCGTGACGGCGGTATTCGAGGTCCAGGTTCGCGGCGGCCGCCTCGGGGGTGGCGGCGATGTCGACTTCGAGCGCGTGGTCGACCACCAGGTCCATTCGTCGACGTGGGGACACCGACGCGGGGTCGAGGCCGTCCTGCCGGGCACGCTCGGAGAGGGTGATCATGTCGGCCAGGACCGGGAGGCCGGAGGCGTCCTGGAGCAGTACCCGTTCCGGGGTGAACGGGATCGAGGCGGAACGGTCTCCGGTGGCGAGGGCGCGGACGTGGTCGGGGTGCACGGTGCGTCCGTCTTCGTGCCGCAGGAGGTTCTCGACGAGCACCCGTGTGGAGTAGGGCAGTCGTTGCAGCGGGCCGGCGCCGGCCCGTTCGGCAGCGCCGAGATCGAAGAACCGGGTTCTCGTGCCGGGAAGGGTGTGGAGTGCGTGGAACGAGTCGGCGGTCACGACACCTCCGCCGGGGCGTGGGTCGGGACAGTGCGGGGTGATGTTCCGATGTAGGTCGGCAGCAACGGTGGGGGGATCGGTCCCTTGATCCTGCGGCCCTGCCGGCGTTCTTCCCACGAGTGCGCCAGGATCCCGACCGAGCGGGACAGGATGAACAGTCCTCGCCCGAGTTCGGGGGCGAAGCCGAGTTCGGCGTAGATCACCGCGGTGGCTCCGTCAATGTTCATCGGGACGGGCCGTGCCCGCCCGGCCGCGAGTTGCCGTTCGAGTTCCTCTGCGATGCGCAGGTAACGGCCGCCGATCGTGCCTGTTTCGACCTGAGTGCGGACGGCGGACAGCAGCGGGTCCCGGCGTGGATCACGCGGGTGGAAGCGGTGGCCGAACCCGGGGATGTACTCCTTTCTGGCCCGATACTCGGTGATGGATTGTGCGACAGCGGTATCCAGCTCGGTGTCGTTCAGCCGATCGTGGATTTCGCCGAGGAGTTGCATGCACTGCTGACCGGCGCCGCCGTGGACGTCGCCGAGCAGTCCGACACCGGTGGACATCGCACCGTGCAGTCCGACACCGCAGGTGGCGGCCATCCGGGCGGCGGCGATCGACGGTGCCTGCGGTCCGTGATCCACGGCGGCTACGAGTGCCTGCTCGAGCAGCGCGGCCTGTCCGGCGGTGGGTAACTCTCCTCGGACCATCAGCCAGATCATCTCGGCGAAGCCGACGTTGCCGATCAACTGCTCGACGGGATATCCGCGAAATCGAATCACGCCCGGCTCGATGTCGGAGATGGCCGTCGACCACCAATCGGTGACGTGACGGCTCGATGTGTGCTCGATGGCGTTGTCCCGGGCCGCGCTCATATCGCGTTCTCCTCCCGCAGTCGGGCGATGTCGACCGGGCCGTAGCCCAGCTCGGTGAGAATCTCCTCGGTGTGCTGACCCAGCGTGGGCGGGGGAGAGGTCGGCGAGACGCACCGGCCGTCGACGTGGGTGGGCAGGCCCAGCACCCGTACCGAGCCGCCCGCGGCGGCCGGTGAGTCGACGGAGGTGACGAGCTCGCGGTGGGCGATCTGCTCGGAGGCCAGGGCGGTGGGAACGGAGACGACCGGGGCGGCAGGCACGCCGGTGTCGAGCAGGATCGCGTCCCACTCGGTCGCGGACTTCGCCTGCAGGGATTTTTCGAGTTCGCCGCGCAGGGTGTCGCGGTTGCATTTGCGGTCCTCGCGGGTGCGGAACCGCGGGTCGTCGATCAGCTCTTCACGTTCGAGGACCTTGCACAGTTCCTCGAACTGTTCCTGTTTGTTCGCCGCGATGTTGAGCGCCCCGTCGCCGGTGTCGAAGGTGCCGGACGGGGCGGAGGTGATGTTCTCGTTGGCCATCGGGGCAGGTTCCCGGCCCGCGATGAGGTGGTCGGAGACGACCCATCCCATCGAGGTCAGGGCGGCGTCGAGCATCGAGGTGTCGAGATATGCGCCTTCGCCGGTTCGGCGTTGACGCAACAGTGCGGAGGTGATCGCGAAGGCGGCGGCGAGACCTCCGAAGCTGTCGCACACCGGGTATCCGACCCGAAGGGGCGCGGTGTCCGGTGTGCCGGTCACGCTCATGATGCCGGACAGTCCTTGCACGACCTGGTCGTAGGCCGGGCGCCCGCGCATGGGGCCGGTCGACCCGAACCCGGAGACTGCGCAGTACACGAGTCGGGGGTTGATCCGGCGCAGCCGTTCCCACGGAAACCCGAGCCGTTCGAGTACGCCTGGGCGGAAGTTCTCGACGAGCACATCGGCGTCGGCGACGAGCTTCGCGAAGACCTCCTGACCGCCAGGTGATTTGAGGTTGACTGTGACCGAACGTTTTTGCGAATTCTGCGCCAGGAACGAGACGCCGAGAGATTCGGCGCTCAGCTGAGGATCGGCGCCGAGCTGGCGGGCGAGGTCGCCGGTTCGCGGTGTCTCGATCTTGATCACGTCGGCACCCATCAGTGCCAGCTGGTAGCCGGCGAACGGGCCGGCGAGCACGTTGGTCAGGTCGAGGACGCGGACACCTTCGAGAAGGTTGGCGGTCACAGGAACACCTCCACACTGCCGAGCCCGACAGCGCTGATCTTCGCCGCCGCGTCCGTCACTGCGTCCACGTAGCGACCGACCCGGTCGGCCGTGAACCGGGAGGTGGGTCCGCTTGCGGACAACGCGGCGACGACGCGGTTGTCGGAGGAGAAGATCGGTGCGGCCACCGCCGAGGCGCCGAGTTCCCGCTCGCCGTGCGTGACGGAGTAGCCCGCCGCCTTGATGCTGGCGACTTCGCGCTGCAGATGCTCGAGGTCCAGGTCCGGGCGGGTTTGGACCAGACTGCGGATCACCGAGTCCGGCGCCCCGGTGAGCAGGATCTTCGCGGCGGCTCCGGATGCGAGCGGATAGGGCACCCCGACCTGGACCACGCTTCGCACCGTCGTCGTTCCTTCGACCTGGGCAATCGACACGCGGTTGAGGTCCTGTCGGATGTAGAGGTTGACGGTTTCACCGCACGTGTCGACCAGCTGGGTCATGATCTGCCGCGCGTCCGCGCTGATCTCCCAGAGGGACTGCGAGAGCGTCACCCAGCGTAGGAAGCCTGCGCCCAGTCCGTAGCTCGAGTCTCCGCGGTCGAGGATCAGTCCGAGCGAGTCGAGTGTCGCGAGCAGACGGACCACGGTCGTCTTCGGGAGCCCGGTGAGGGCGACCAGTTCGCGGAGCGTGCGGATGGGGTGCTCCACATCGAAGAGTTCGAGCACTTCGACGGCGCGCGCAATGCTCCGCACGCCTCCGTCCGCCCGTGTGGACGCGGTGTCAGTCTCAGCCATGCCTCGACGCTAAACCATTGTGCGGATCATGTAAACCACAGAACGGGTTGACTCTGGGATTTGTTCGTGTTTCGATCGGTGACGCGGAGCACAGACGCCGATTCGTGGTCTATCCGAACCATCCAGTGGAGAAGTCGTAGAAAGAGGGACGTCCGTGAGTGACGAGCAACTGGACCTGGTGGTCGTGGGAAGTGGAGCCGGTGGTCTGGCCACTGCGCTGCAGTTCCTCCAATCCGCTCCGAGTGGACGAGTGGTCGTCCTCGAGCGCACGTCCAAGAACGAGCGCGGCGGCAACACCGCATGGACCGGCGCGTTCTTCCGTCTGGAGGAGGACGGAACTCCGGCACCCGACTTCACCACTCGCATGAGCGAGCTGAGCAAGGGCAAGACCGATGCCGCGATCATTTCGCGCCTCGCCGAGCTGGCCCAGCCGACGATGCAGTGGCTCAACCACAACGGTGTGGCGACCAAGTCGGACATCACCTACTTCCTGACCTCGAAGGGGCCGCGACTGATGCCGGCCGGGGGAGGGGCATCAATCGTCGAGACCCTCTCGGCGCGCATCGAAGAGCTCGGCGGCACCATCGAGTACGGCGTCACCGCACAGGATCTGATCCAGGACGATGACGGAAGCGTGTACGGCGTCGAAGCAGTCGACAGCTCCAACCACCCCAGACGATTCCTGGCACGCACCGTCGTCCTGGCGTCCGGGGGGTTCGAGGGCAGCGCGGCCCTTCTCGACCGGTACCTCGGCGAGCGCGGTCACGAGCTCTCACCGATCGCCCCCGGGGGACGCTCCAACCAGGGCGAAGGCCTCGAGATGGGCATCCGTGCCGGCGCCGACACCGACGGGCAGTTCGAACGCTTTCACGGCGAACCGGTCGATGCCCGCACCCGCTGCGCCGAAGCGCTGGTCATGGTCTATCCCTACGGCATCCTTGTCGACCACCACGGCAAGCGATTCGTCGACGAGGGCGCGGACACCCCGGACAACACGTTCGAATCGGTCGCCTACCGCATCTGGCGGGACGCCGACCAGTTCGCCTACGTCATTGCCGACCAGAAGCTCATGCGCCACAACATCGCCCGCGCCGTACTGACCGATCGCGACCCCGAGACCGCCGAAACCATCGAGGCCCTCGCCGGCCGACTCGACCTCGACCCGGAGACCCTCGCCGATACCGTCGCGACATACAACGCCGCCGCGACAGCAGGCCCGCTCGATGTCACCACTCTCGACGGCGTCGCCACCCAGGGACTCGAACCACCGAAGTCGAACTGGGCCCGCCCCCTGGACGAGCCGCCCTACGTCGCCTGGCCGGTGACGTGTGCGATCACCTTCACCTTCGGAGGCCTGAAGACCGACCAGGAGGCTCGGGTGGTCAACCGCGCCGGCGCACCCATCCCCGGTCTGTACGCGGTCGGCGAGATCGCAGGCATCTACCACCACAAGTACCCCGGGGCCACCTCCGTGCTCCGGGCCCTGGCCTTCGGCCGTCTGGCCGGCAAAACCGCAGCACAGCGGATTGGAACCTCCGTCGCCCCCGCCCTCCGATGAGCGCGCCAACCTTTCAAGGGGAATCATGGTCACGACCTCACCAGCCCAGCCTGGTTCGAGCACACCCCGCCGGGCTGCGATAGCGAGTCTGGTCGGTACCACGATCGAGTGGTACGAGTTCTTCATCTACGGCCTCGCCGCGGCCCTCGTCTTCGGCGAGCTGTTCTTCCCCGGAGTGGACGAGCACACCGGACGGCTTGCCTCCTTCGCCACCCTCGGTGTTGCGTTCGTCGCGCGTCCGGTCGGCGCTGCCGTCTTCGGTCACTTCGGCGACAAACTCGGTCGTAAGACCACCCTCATCGCAACTCTCGGGATCATGGGTACCGCCACAGGATTGATCGGCGTGCTGCCCACCTACGACTCGATCGGAATCTGGGCACCCGTGCTCCTCGTGGTCCTGCGGCTGTTCCAAGGTCTGGCAGTCGGCGGTGAATGGGGTGGGGCAGTGCTGATGTCGGTCGAACACGCCCCCGCATCGAAGCGCCGCCTCTACGGCTCTGCACCTCAGATGGGCAGCCCCCTCGGACTCGTCCTCGCCACAGCCGTGATGTCGGCCGTGGCCACCCTCCCCGACGAGCAACTCTTCGATTGGGGCTGGCGAATTCCCTTCCTCGCCGGCTTCGCTCTGGTGCTCATCGGCTTGGCGATCCGACTCGGGGTCGAAGAGTCCGAACAGTTCCGGCAGATCAAGGACGCGGGCGAGACGGTCCGCCTGCCGATCCGAGATGTGTTCGCCCGCGCCAAGAAGAGCCTGGCGATCGGCATCGGTCTGCAGGCCTCGGTCAACGTGGTCTTCTACATCATCTCCGTCTACTTCCTCAGCTATGCCACGAAGTCACTCGGCCTCGAACGCAACACCGCCCTACTCATGGTGATGATCGCCGCGGTGATCGACCTGGCCGCACTGCCCTACCTGGCATCGTTGAGCGACCGCATCGGCGCCCACCGTGTGTTCTTCGCCGGCTCGGTCTTCACAATTCTCGCCGCCTTCCCCTTCTTCGGGCTACTGCGCGGCGAGCACACGGTTCTGACCTGCGTCGTCATTGTCGTCATGATGGTGGGCGCCCACGCCACCACCTACTCGGTCGTGTCGAGTCTCATCGCCGACCAGTTCGACACCAAGGTCCGCTACAGCGGCACTGCCTTGAGCAATGCCCTCGGAGGACTCCTCTTCAGCGCCCCCACCCCGTTCATCGCCGAAGCCATCGTCGGCAACGGAGGCAGCACCTGGTGGCCGCTGTCGTTGATGATCATCGCCGCCGCCGCCGTCTCCCTCGTCGCCATCGCCGTCGCCCCACGGCATCCCTACGTGAACGGCGCGGCCGACGAGACGAGAAGCCAGGCGCCCGCACGACCGACCCTCCACGCCTGACCAACCCGATGACGAACCCGGAAGGACCCTCATGACTGCCACCGATACGAGCACCACGACTCAGGCAGGCGGTGACACCGAACGCTACGAGATGCTCATCGACGGCGCCTGGAAGGCGGCATCCGACGGTGCCACATTCGAGTCGATCAACCCCTTCGACGCACAGCCGTGGGCTCAGGTCCCCAGCGCGACCACCTCCGACATCGACGAAGCCGTCGCCGCTGCGCGACAGGCCTTCGACGAAGGACCGTGGTCCCAGTCCACGCCCCTACAGCGCGCCACACTCCTGCGCAAGTTCGGCGACCTCATCCGTGACAACGCCGACGAACTCGCGCGGATCCAGGTGCTCGAGAACGGCAAGCTGATCCGCGAAGTGTCCGGTCAGACCCTCGCCCTCGCGAACCACTGCTACTTCTTCGCCGGAGTCGCCGAAAGCCCCACCGGTGAAACCCTCGCCAGCAGCGTGCCCAACATGCAGGTCTTCACCGTACGAGAGCCGATCGGTGTCGTCGCCGCCATCACGCCGTGGAACAGTCCGCTCGCACTGCTGCTGTGGAAGCTGTGCCCGGCATTGGCCGCGGGCAACACCGTGGTCATCAAGCCCTCCGAGATCACCCCGGTCTCCACCCTCGTTCTCGCCAAGATCGCCCAGGAAGCGGGCTTTCCCGACGGGGTGGTCAACGTGGTCACCGGCGCGGGGCAGGCGGGCGCAGCACTGGCCGCCCATCCCGGCGTCGACAAGATCGCCTTCACCGGCTCCACCGCCGTCGGCAAGAAAATTGCCGTCACCGCCGCCGAGCGCCTCGCCCGCGTGTCACTCGAACTCGGCGGCAAGTCCCCGAACATCGTCTTCCCCGACGCCGATCTGCCGAACGCGATCAACGGCGTGATCTCGGGCATCTTCGCGGCCACCGGCCAAACCTGCATGGCAGGCTCGCGGGTCCTCGTCCACGAGGACATCTACGACCAGTTCACCCAGGCCCTGGCCGAGCGGACCGCGCAGATCAAGCTCGGCGACCCCCTCGACCCGGCCACCGAGATGGGCACGGTCGCCTGCCAGGCACAGTTCGACAAGGTCCTGGACTACATCGAGGTAGCCAAGGAGGACGGCGCCACCCTCGCCACCGGCGGATCACGCCCGACCGACCCCGAACTGAGCCGCGGACTGTTCGTGCAACCGACCGTCTTCACCGACGTCACGAACGACATGCGCATCGCCCGGGAAGAAGTCTTCGGCCCCATCGCCGTCGTCATCAAGTTCACCGACGAAGACGACGCAGTCCGCATCGCCAACGACACCCCGTTCGGACTGGCCGCCGGGGTCTGGACCCGTGACGTCGCACGTGCCCACCGCATGGTCACACGACTCCGAGCCGGCAGCGTATGGGTCAACAACTACCGCAAGACCAATCACGTTGCCCCCTTCGGCGGCTTCAAGGAAAGCGGCCTCGGTCGCGAGAACGGATTCCACGCCATCGAGGAATACACCGAAGTCAAGACCGTGTGGATCGACACCGGCAACACCATCACCGACCCGTTCAACCCCCGCGCATAGGGGCCGTCGACTGCGCAGTCGGATGAACCACCGCAAAGGTGCTCGGCTCGACCGAGAAGCGCGATCACGAAGCGTCTCTACATCTCTCGATGTAGAGATGCTTCGCTCGACCCCACCTGGTCCGGTGTCTGCAACAGCACGACCCGCAACATCTAACGAGATTACGGACGTTGCCTTCGCCGATCGACAGGCGCATCAGGCCCGTGGGAGACAGCCGATAGGTGACCGCGTCTCAAGAATGCGGGACGGTCAAGGAAATACTCCAACCCCTCCATTACTTGACGTAATCTCGGTTACCGGCGTGTCGGATTCTTCGGTATCCGCGCTGCGGTGCTTCGTCGAGGGTGCAGTACGCGTCGGCGTCGTCTTGAGACTCCGACGCGTGCGCGAACGGGTGTGGTGGTTGCCCCCGGAATGCCTACGCCAACTCCACCGCAGGGCTCGCCCTGGTGCAGTGCATGCGTACGGTCGATACCGCCGTTGATCCGGTGCGGGGGCTCGGGTCGACGGTGGTACGGCTGGCGGTGAGTGTCAGCGTGGGGCCATGCGGATGGCACCGTCGAGCCGGATGGTTTCGCCGTTGAGCATCGGATTGGTGATGATGGCTTCGACGAGTTGCGCGTATTCGGCGGGATTGCCGAGGCGGCTCGGGTGTGGGACTTGTGCTCCGAGGGTGGTGCGCACGTGCTCGGGCAGGGTGCCGAGCAAGGGTGTCAGAAACAGTCCGGGGGCGATGGTGTTCACCCGGATCTGCAGGGATGCCAGGTCCCGGGCGATGGGCAGGGTGGCGCCGACGACGCCGCCTTTGGACGCGGAGTAGGCGGCTTGTCCGATTTGACCTTCGAACGCGGCGACGGAGGCGGTGTTGACGATGACGCCGCGTTCGCCGTGGATCGGCTCGTTCGTCGCCATGGCGTGAGCGGCGAGGCGGATGACGTTGAAGGTACCGATCAGGTTGACGTCGATGATCTTTTTGAAGGCCGTGAGTGGGAAGGGTCCGTCCTTGCCGACCGTTTTGACGGCGTTGCCGATGCCGGCGCAGTTGACGGTGATGCGCAGGTTGTTCTCGGCGTTGGCAAGGTCAACGGCCGCGGTGACGGCGGTCTCGTCGGTGACGTCGGCGGGTGCGAAGTGGACGGCGTCGCCGAGGGCGGTGAGCGCGTCGGTGTGCGCGGTGGGAAGGTCGAGGGCGACGACGCGCGCGCCGGCCTGGGCCAGGGCCGTGGTGGTGGCCAGTCCGAGTCCGGAGGCACCGCCGGTGACGAGCGCGGTGGTTCCTGCAATGTTCATGTCGGTCCTGTTCTCTGGGTCGATGCGGTGTCGTTGGGGTCAGGAGATTCGTTCGATGATCGTGACGTTGGCCTGGCCGCCGCCTTCGCACATGGTCTGCAGTCCGTAGCGGCCGCCGGTGCGTTCGAGTTCGTGCAGGAGGGTGGTCATCAGCCGGGTGCCGGTGGCGCCGATCGGATGTCCGAGGGCGATTGCACCGCCGTTGGGGTTCACCCGCGCCGGATCGGCGTCGAGATCACGCATCCAGGCCAGGACCACCGGAGCGAAGGCCTCGTTGACTTCGATGACGTCGAGGTCGTCGATGCGCATCCCGGTCCTTTTCAGGGCCCGCTGTGTGGCGGGAATCGGAGCGGTGAGCATCAGGACCGGATCTGCGCCGAGGACGGTCATGTGGTGGATGCGTGCGCGTGGGGTGAGGCCGTATCGGCGGACGGCATCGGAGGAGGCGATGAGCATTGCCGATGCTGCGTCGGAGATCTGGCTCGCCACAGCGGCGGTGAGCCTGCCCCCGGGAGTGAGGGGGCGCAGCGTCGCCATCTTCTCTACGGTGGTGTCGGGGCGTGGTCCCTCGTCGATCGTCACCCCGGCGAACGGGGTGATTTCGGCATCGAATCGGCCTGCAGCGATGGCATGCAGCGCCCGCCGGTGGCTTTGGAGGGCGAATTCCTCCATGGCGTCGCGGGCGATGTGCCACTGTTCGGCGATCAGCTCGGCGCCGCGGAACTGGGAGATCTCCGCGTCGCCGTATCGGGCGTGCCAGGTTGTCGCGCCGGAGTACAGGTCGGGGGACCCGTAGGCCTTGCCGGCGTCGACGGCGGACAGGAGTGGGAACTGGCTCATTTTTTGCACCCCGCCGGCGACGATCAGATCGGCGGTGCCGCTCATCACGGCTTGGGCGGCGAAGTGCACTGCCTGTTGGGACGAGCCGCATTGTCGATCGAGTGTCACCCCGGGCACGGTCTCGGGCAGGCCCGCCGCGAGGGCGGCGGTGCGGGCGATGTCGCCGGCCTGTGCACCGATGTTGTCGAGACAGCCGAAGATGACGTCGTCGATTCCGGCGGGGTCGAGGTCGTGGCGCCGAACGAGGGTGGAGATGACGTGGGCGGCGAGGTCGACCGGGTGGGTGGCGGCGAAACCGCCGCCCCGCTTTCCGACCGGGGTTCGCACGGCGTCGACGATGTACGCCTCGAGCATCGAATTTCTCCTCGCGAAAGAGTGGTGGGTCAGCGGGTGTGCGACCGGGTATGGATGTAGGCGTCGACGGTCGCCGTCAGCACCGGCCGACCGTGGTGGCCGGTCAGTTCGGCCTCGAGGGTGGTGAGAGCGCGGTTCCGGACCTCGTCGAGGACGACGTTGCGGATGTGCACGGTGCCGGTGAGGGTGTCCCCGGGTCGCACCGGGCGCAGGAACCGGACTTCGCGCAGGGAGCGGCCGGCGATGACGTGCCAGTCGGAGAAGACGTTGTCGACGACGAGTTTCTGGTACACGGACAGGGTGTGCAGGCCACTGGCGATCAGCCCGCCGTAGGCACCGGCTTCGGCGGCGTCCTTGTCGACATGGAAGCGTTGGGGATCCCAGGTGGAGGCGAAGTCGATCAGCTCGTCTTCGGTGATCGTGTGTGCCCCCAGCCGATACGTCCGGCCGACCTCGAGATCTTCCCCGTACACGAGGGCCGATGCGCGAGCAGCGATGTCGGGCTTCACGATGCGCGCACTTGCTCACGCAGGATGTGTTTGAGGATCTTGCCCGACGGATTCCGCGGAATTTCCCGGAGGACGAGGTCGCGGGGGAGCTTGTAGTCGGAGACGTACTCGGCGGCGAACGTGCGGAGGTCGTCGAGCGTCACCGTGCGTCCTTCCGCAGGGGTGACCACGGCAACGATCGTCTCGCCGAACGTCTCGTCGGGGCGACTGACGATCGCGACGTCGCGTACGTCGGGATGGGCGGCGAGCGCGTTTTCCACTTCGACGGAGTACACGTTGCGGCCACCGGTGATGATCATGTCTTTGAGCCGGTCGACGATGGTGATGTAGCCGTCTGCGTCGCGCACCGCCAGGTCGCCGCTGTGCAGCCAGCCGTCCCGGAGGGTTGCGGCGGTGGCTTCGGGGTTGTTCCAGTAGCCCTTCATGAGCGTCTCGCCGCGCACGATCATCTCCCCGGTCTCGCCGATGCCGACGTCGTTGCCGTCCGAGTCGACCAGTCGCACTTCGGCGTTGGTGATTGCCCAGCGGCCGGTCGCATCCGGACGGGCTTTGACCTCCTCGGGGGTGGAGTAGATGCCGGTAGGGCCGCCTTCGGTTTGTCCGCACAGTTGGAAGAAGCCGACGTGCGGCAGTGTCGTGACCAGCTTCGCGGCGGCGCTGGGCGGCATCGGTGCGGCACCGAAGAATCCGAGGCGCCACGCCGACAGGTCGCGGGTGGTGAGATCGGGCAGGGTGAGCATCATCTGGTACATCGTCGGCACCCCGAGGAACACGGTGATGCGATGCTTCTCCAGCGCGTCGGCGACGGCGGCGGGGTCGAAGGCCGGCAGGACGACGTGGGTGGTACCCATCGAGAACCCGGCGAGGACGAACAGGACGAGTTCGGCGCAGTGGTACATCGGTGCGACGTGGAGGTTGCGGTCGAACGAATTCATCCCCAGGGCGCTCATGGAGTGGCCCACCCACAGCATCCGGTGGTGGTCGAACAGCGCACCCTTCGGCACACCGGTGGTGCCGGAGGTGTAGATGATCATGCAGTCGTCGTCCTCGGCCACCTCGACCGTGGGCGGGTCGGCCGGCATCGTCGCTGCGATCCGGTCGAAGTTCTCGAAGCCCGATGTTCCGTCGAGCGAGAGGATCCGGGTGCTCGACGGATCGTCCATCTGGGCCAGCCCGCGTACCGCCCCGGCGGTGTCGCCGCCGAACAGCAGCACCGAGGCGCCGGAGTCGGTGAGCAGGTAGTGCAGTTCGCGGGTTGTGACGCGGGGATTGAGGGGCACCGCGATCGCGCCCACCCGGTAGGCGGCATACAGCGCCAGGAGGAACCGATCGGAGTTCGGTGAGAGCACGGCGACGCGATCGCCCTTGGCGATCTGCAACGACAGCAGTGCGTGGGCGTACCGGTCGATGTCGGCGTCGAGTTCCCGGTAGGTGCGTTCTCGGTCGCCGAAGACGAGCGCGATGCGGTCGGGATGCCGTCGGGCGTTGAGTGCGAGCTGCCCGGCAAGTGTTGCCATGGTGTGTTTTCCTCGAAGAAGTGGGCAGGGATTGCGGGGATTACAGGGAGCGGCTGATGAGCACTTTCATGATCTCGTTGGTGCCGCCGTAGATCTTCTGCACGCGCGCCGCCGCATACATCTGGGCGATGGGGTATTCCATCATGTAGCCGTAGCCCCCGAAGATCTGCAGGCAGCGGTCGATGATCTCGACCTGCTTGTCGGTGCCCCACAGTTTCGCCATCGACGCGGTCGCGGCGTCGAGGGTGCCGTCGAGATATCGCGCGATGCAGTGGTCCATCAATGCCTTGCCCGCCAGCACCTCGGTCTTGCATTCGGCGAGCACGAACTGGGTGTTCTGGAAGTCCAGGATCGGCTTGCCGAACGCCCGGCGCTCCTTGGCGTACTTGACGGTCTCGATCACCGCGGCTTCGGCCATCGCCACCCCGGCGATCCCCAGGATCAGGCGTTCGCGGGGGAGCTGCTCCATGAGCTGGTAGAAGCCGCGGCCTTCGACTCCGCCGAGCAGGTTCTCTACCGGCACCCGCATGTCGGTGAACGACAACTCGCGGGTGTCCTGCCCGTGCTGGCCGATCTTGTGCAGCACCCGGCCACGCTCGAACCCGTCGAGTCCTCGGGTTTCGGCGACGAACAGGGAGATGCCGGTGGCGCCGGCCGACGGGTCGGTCTTGGCGACGATGACCAGCAGGTCGCAGTGGGTGGCGTTGGAGATGAATGTTTTCGAGCCGTTGACAACGTAGTGGTCGCCGTCGCGGATCGCGGTGGTGCGCACGGCCTGCAGGTCCGAGCCGGTGCCGGGTTCGGTCATGGCGACCCCGATGACCATCTCGCCGCTGGCCATCTTGGGGATCCAGCGCATTTTCTGCTCGTCGGTGGCGTAGGCGGCGATGTAGTGCGCGACGATCGTCGAGTGCACGTTGAAGCCGAACGCGGTGTCGTGCGCGAGCGCGAGTTCCTGCTGGACGACAGCTTCGTGGCCGAAGTTGCCGCCGCCACCGCCGTACTGTTCGGGCAGGCCCAGGCACAGTAGTCCGGCATCGCCCGCCTTGGTCCAGAATTCGCGGTCCACGTGATGCTGCTGGGCCCAGCGTTCCTGGTGCGGGGTGGCTTCCTTGCGGAAGAATGCGGCGGCGTGCTTGCGCAGCAGCGCCTGATCGTCGCTCTCCCAGGGGGAGCGGTAGTCGGGGAACAACTCGCTCATGATCGTCTCTACCTTCCGGTGAATGCGGGGGCGCGCTTGGCGAGGAAGGCGGCTTGGCCTTCACGGCTGTCCGCGGAGCGCAGCGCGAGGTCGAAGTTGCGTTTTTCGTGCTCGAGTCCCTGCGACAGCGACGTCTCGTACACGCGCACGGCCGCGTCCTTGGCGAGGGCCACCGCCAGGGGTGAGTTCTTCGCGATGCGTTCGGCGATCGTCAGCGCCTGGGGGAGGGCCTCGCCGTCGGGGACGAGCTCGGCGACGATGCCGGCGTCGTATGCCTTCTGTGCGGAGATGGCGTCGCCGGTCAGCAGCATCGCCATGGCTTTGGACTTGCCGACGGCGTGGATCAGTCGTTGGGTGCCGCCGCCGCCGGGGATGACGCCGAGTTTGACCTCGGGTACCCCGAATTTCGCGGACGTGCCGGCGATGACGATGTCGCAGGCCAGCGCCAGTTCGCAGCCGCCGCCGAGCGCGACGCCCTCCACGGCGGCGAGGACGGGCTTGCGGTAGGTGCCGAGGTCGGCCCAGATGTCGCCGCCCGATGCGGTGCGCTCACCGAGCAACGATTGCTCACGTAGCGCGTCGAAGGCGGTGATGTCGGCGCCGGCGCAGAACACGCCGTCGGCGCCGGTGAGCACCACCGCCCGCACGGTGTCGTCGTTCTTCATGTCGGCGAGTTCGGTGGTCAGCGCGGCGAGCAGTTCGGCGTCGAGGCTGTTCTTCGCGGCGGGGCGGTGCAGGGCGAGGACCGCCACCGCACCTTGCCGAGTGGTCTGCAGGACTGTCGTGGTCATCGGGTCTCCGTGTAGAGGTCGGCGTGCTGGGCACGCAGGCTCTTCTTGTCGAGCTTGCCGACGCTGGTACGCGGCAGGGCATCGACGTAGAGCACGGTGTCGGGGAGTTGCCATTTGGCGAATGTGCCGTCGAGGACGCTATGGATGTCGGTGAGGTCGAGCTCATCGCCGTCGACCGTCACCACCAGGGCGACGGGGCGTTCCTGCCATTTCGGGTGGGCGACCCCGATGACGGCGGCTTCCTTGATCTTCGGGTGGCCGACGAGGGCGTTTTCCATGTCGATCGAGGAGATCCATTCGCCGCCGCTCTTGACGACGTCTTTGAGTCGGTCGGTGAGCTTGAGGTAACCGTTCGCGTCGATCGTGCCGACGTCGCCACTGCGCCAGTAGCCGTCGAGGAATCTGTCGGCGTCGTCGTCGAGCTTGTGGTAGCGCTCGATGATCCACGGACCCCGCAACAACACCTCGCCCTGGCTCGTGCCGTCGTGTGGCAGATCGTTGCCCTCGCCATCGACGATGCGTATGTCGATGCCGTTGATCGGCAGGCCCTGGGAGCGTTTGAGATCCCACTTCTGCTCGTCGGAGATCTTGCCGCGCAGCGACGGCTTGAGCGCGCCGTTGACCGTCACCAACGGGGTGGTCTCGGTGGCGCCGTAGGCGTGGATGACGTCGGCGCCGGTGCGCTCGTAGAAGCCGCGCATCAACGACAGGGCCGGTTCGGTCGCCCCGGAGAGCAGGCGGGTGCGCCGGAAGTCGGGCGCGTGATCGAGGGTGGTGATGTAGTCGAGCATGGGCTGGAAGATCGCCGGTGCGCCGTTGGCGACGGTGACCTGTTCGGCGATCATCGCATCGACCAGCACGGAGGTGTCCTCGGCGACGTAGCGGCCGGGCAGCACGATCTTCGCGGCGCTGTAGGCCGCGGACTGCGGCAGACCCCAGCTCTGTCCGTGGAACATCGGGGTGATGAGCATGACCGCGTCGTCGCTGCGCATCCCGAGGTTCGCGGCCTGGGACAGGGTGTGCAGACAGATGCCGCGGTGTGAGTAGTAGATACCCTTCGGGCGTCCGGTGGTGCCGGTGGTGTAACACGCGCTGTAGGTGGAGGTCTCGTCGATCACGGGCCAGTCGATCTCCGGTTCGGCGGCCTCGAGGAGATCTTCCCAATGGACGACCCCGGGCAGGGAGGTGTCGATCTCCGACATCGGCTTGTCGGTCATCACCACCCACGTCTCCACACCCGGGGTATACGGGGCGAGCGCTTCGGCGACCGGCAGCAGCGACTCGTCGACCAGCACCACCGACGCCTCGCTGTGACCGGTGACGTAGCCGAGATCCTCCGGGACCAGACGCAGATTCATCTGCAGCATCACCGCGGCGAGGCCGGGTATGGCCCAATACAGCTCGAAATGCCGCTTGCTGTTCCAGTCCAAGATGCCGACCACGTCGGCCGGACCGACCCCGAGCGAGCGCAGCGCGTTGGCACTGCGGATGATCCGGGTGTAGGCGTCGGCGTAGGTGTAACGGTCCCAGCCACCGTCGGCGGTACGGTAGACGATCTCCTGTTCCGGGTACGTGCGGGCGGAGTGCCGGATCACGGTGGTGGTGTTGAGCTGGTAGTGATCGCCGTGGGTGGACGGCAGACCCTTCACGATCTCCTGTGCCATGACGGTGCCTCTCAGATGCGTTCGATGATGGTGGTGTTGGCGGTGCCATGCGCTTCGCAGATGGTCTGCAGACCCACCCGGCTCTCGGAGCGTTCGAGTTCGCACAGCAGGTCGGTGAGCATCCGGGCGCCGGTGGAGCCGAGCGGGTGGCCGATCGCGACCGAGCCGCCGTTGACGTTGAGTTTGTCCTCGGGCACCCCGAACTCCTGCGCGAACATCAGCGGCACGCCGGCGAAGGCCTCGTTGACCTCGAAACGGTCGATGGCCTCGACACTCAGCCCGGAACGCTTCAGTGCCTTGTGCGTGGCGTCGAGGACGGCGGTGAACTGGATGATCGGGTCGGCGGCTGCCACGGTCAGTGCGCGGAAGCGGGCGCGGGGAATCAGGCCGTGGGCTTCGGCGAATGTGCGGTCGGCGATCAGCATCGCCGCGGCGCCGTCGCTGAGCTGGGACGAGTTCGCCGCCGTGGTGCGCCCGTCGGCGGCGAACACCGTCTTCAGCGACGCGATCTTCACTGGGTCGAGATGGTCGCGGATCCCCTCGTCCGCCGTGATCGCCTCGCCCGCAGGGTTGTGCGGATCGGCGGTGATCGGCACCAGCTGCTCGCGGAATCGGCCGGCGCGGGTGGCGGCGAGGGCGCGTTCGTGGCTGCGGATGCTGTACTCGTCGAGTGCGGCGCGGGTGAGCTCGAACCGCGCGTTCATCAGCTCCGACGACGGGCCCTGCGCCATCAGACCGCCGTCGTAGCGGGCGAGTTCGAGAGGGCCGTACTGCGGGCCGAGCGGGGCTCCCGGCCGGAACGCGGACGGCATGGACACCTGCGACATCGATTCGACACCGCACGCGACGGCCAGATCGTAGGTGCCGGCCATTATGCCCTGGGCGGCGAAACTCACCGCCTGCTGACCCGAGCCGCACTGTCGGTCGACGGTGACCGCGGGCACCGATTCCGGCAGCCCGGCCGACAGGACGGCGTGGCGGGCGATGTTGGAGGACTGCTGGTCGTGCTGGAGCACGCAGCCGGCGATGACGTCGTCGATCAGCATCGGGTCGATGCCGGTGCGCTCGACCAGATGCCGCAGCGTGTGGCCGAGCAGGTCGGCCGGGTGCCACGCACTGAGGACTCCGCCTCGTTTGCCGACGGGGGTGCGCACCGCGCCGACGATCACTGCTTCGCGCATGGTAGTGGTTTCCTCCTGCAGGTGGGGGTTGGTCACGCGGCGGCGATGCGCGTGAGGGGAATGTCGGCTTTGACTGCGAGCCGTTCGCAGTCGTCGACGGTGTGCGTGCCGAAGAACCGTTCGAGACCCTCGTGGGTCAACTCGTCGCCGAGGACTTCGGCGAGGCGGGTGGCGAAATGGGGCTCGAGTGCACCCAGCGCCACGTAGCCGTCGGCTGCCCGGTAGATCCGGTAGGACGGCAGGGCGCCGCCGAGCGGGGCACCGGTGCCCATGAGTCCGTGCCGAACCGCGGCACCCGCATCGGACGCCGCGTGGTCGAGGACGACCCGACGGCGCCCGCCGCGTCCGGTAGCGGTGCGTTCGAGAAGAAGGAGCACGGCAGCAGACACGGCGCGTTCGGCGCCGAGCAGGTCGGCGACCGGAACGGTGGGCATCGACGGTGGAGTGAGGGTACCGTACGCGGCCTGGTAGTTCAGGTCGTGTCCGGCGATTTCCTCCAATTCGCCGTCGTAGCCGACGATTTCGACATGGCCGAGGCGAGGAAAAGTCGCGGTCACCTGACCCAGACCGAGGCGCTGCGCAGCGGAGGGACGCATCGCGGTGACGAGCAGGTCCGCGGAGTCGAGCATGCCGTCCAGGCGGACGCGGGAGTCGGAATCCTTCAGATCCAGCACCACGATGTCTTGGCCGGCAACCAGTTCTGCATACCAGTGGGGGGCGACGCCGGCGAGTGGGTCACCGGCCGGCGACTCGACCTTGGTCACGCGGGCGCCGAGTCGGTGGAGGCGATGGGCTGCGAGCGGGCCGGGCAGGTTGGGGGCGAGGGTGACGACATCGATGCCGTCGAGAATGCGGGTCATGGGGAACCTTCCCATCAGGTACTATACGAATGTATAGCAGACGGGATGACTGTATAGGAAGAGCTACGTCGCTATGCTGCTGAGAAATGAGGAATCGGATGGAGCCAGGACACGACCCGCGGATGAGTACGAACGATCTGACCGCCAAGGCCCGCATCCGCAACGCCGCCCTCGATTTGTTCGGCACCAAGGGCGAGGACGGCACCTCGATGCGTGCGATCGCGTCCGCTGCGGGGGTGACCGTCGGTCTGCTCGTGCACCACTTCGGCACCAAGGACGGCATCCGCGCCGCCGTCGAAGACCACGTCGTCGACCACTTCGCCCACGCCATCGCGCACGCCCCGAACCAGGGCACACCCCAACAGATCGCCACCGCCCGCGACGCCGCGGTGGCGCGCATGCTCGACGCGCATCCCGAGGTCGTCAACTACATGCGCCGCGCCCTGCTCGAACCCGGCGACACCCGCAACACGCTCCTGGAAAAACTCACCGATCTCACCCGGCGCGAGGTGGTGGCGTTGCGCGAGGCCGGCCTCGCCTCGACCGACCGCCACGAAGCCACCCAGATCATCGAAACGATGATCCGCCAAGTAGGCCAGCTGTTCCTGCAGCCGATGGTCGACGCCATGTGGGAAGACCTGACCCCGCTGCGTACGCCGGGCCAGGAGAAACCGGCCCTCACGGTTACCGTGCGGAAGGCGACCTCGCGCCCCTGAACGCGCGCCGCGAAGGCGATAGCCGACCACTGCGTCGGTCAGCTCCAGCGACGTACCGTCGGCAGTCTCGATGCGTCTTTGCCTCCGCGAACCGGAGCTATCGATACATGTCCGAAAAGCGCTGGAGCATGAGGCGTGGCCGGCGCATCCGGTGACTCTCCCCGCCTATCGGGTGGCCGCCGCGGACACCGTCACCGGAGAGGGAACCCGAGCCTTCGCGTTGGCGACCCGGCGCACCGTCTGGTGACACTCGGATACCGGCACCGGAGGCCAGCCAGCCCGATCCCGGCGGCGACGACCTGGTGCGCGCGACCATGGCCGATCGGAGTTGCGCGTGCTGTTCGCGTTCGACCCGCAGCGCAAGGCGATCTTTTTGGTGGCCGGCGACAAGGCCGGGAAGTGGGACAAGTGGTACCGGGTGAACATCCCCCCGTGCCGACGATCGCTTCGACGGTCACCTGAACCGACTCGAAGGGAAGTGAGATCGATGGGCATCAGCCTCGAAGACGTGCTCGCCAAGCGCCCGGTGCGACGGAACCCGGTCGAGGCGCGCAAGGCTCGGATGTTCGACCAGGTCCGCGCCTACCGACTCAAAGTGTTGCGCAAGGCACAGCCTCTGACCCAGAAGCAGGTGGCCGAGCGGCTAGAGGTGGGGCAGAACCGGGTCTCGACCATCGAGCGCGGTGAACTCGACCGTATCCAACTCGACACACTCCGTCGCTACGTCGACGCGGTCGGCGGCACGTTGCGTATCGAAGTCGAACTCGGCGACGACCGGTTCCAGATCGCGTAGACCGCATGGCTGGGGAAGGTGTACCTGCGTTCCCCAGCGCAGCAGAAGTGGGAGAGTTCCTCTCCGTCGAGCGCGCGACAAGCCAACTGAAGCCATCCAGCGCTGGGTTCCCTCGTGGGCACAGAAGCGCTCCGTCGAATAATCCGGTGGCGGAGCGCAGACTCCGGGAGCGTCGGTTGACCATCGGTCAGTTTGAGCATCAGTCGCAGGCCGTAGGAGAGTGCACCCTAGATCGAGCGTGCATGCCGTGCGCGGCCCTCGTTTCGGGGTCGTCTCGGTATAGGGGTGTCACGCTGTGGCCGTCTCGCTGAGGGCGTCGTAGGTGGCGCGCAGGTACTGCTCGCTCCGGGCCGATCCGATGATGCCCGGCCCCATCTTGTTCATCGCGTAGGTGAACGTCATTCGGCGGTCGAGGTCCATCACTGTCATCGATCCACCCCATCCACCCCAGAAGCAGATCCGACCGTCCGGGATGCTCGGCATGGTGTCGTGGCGCGGCAGCGCGTATCCGATGCCCCGCCGGAACGGCACACCCAGGACAAGGTCGACGTCGTTGTTCTGCTCTTCGAAGATCTTGTCGATCGAGGTGCTGTGGAGGAGGCGGACGCCGTTGCTCTCACCGCCCAGCGCGATGGTCGAGAGGATCCGTGCGAGCGAGCGTGCGTTGCCGTGACCGTTGAGGGCTCCCATGTCGGCGTGCCGCCACCCGGGGGTATTGGCGGCGTTCGCGTCGGCTACCGGTCCTGTCATCGTCTTCACCATGACGCTGTCGGGATCGAGTGCGGCGAGGTCGATCTCGAAGGGGGGCGGTGCGGCGATCTCGGCGATACGGCCCCCATCGTTCTCGCGGGCGCCGATCTGGAAGTCGGCACCGAGCGGACCGGCGACGTGTGTGGCGACGAACTCCTTGAACGGCTGACCGGTGATGCGGCGGACGACTTCTCCGACGAGGTGGCCCTGGTTGTTGGCGTGGTAGCCGGCGGCCGAACCCGCCGGCCACCACGGCGTCTGCTGCGCGAGCAGGGTCGTCGACTTGTCCCAGTCGTACATGTCCTCGAGGACGAAGGGCTGCTCCCAGCCCGACACCCCGGAGGTGTGCGAGAGGATGTGCCGGACCTCGATGTCGCTCTTGCCGTGGGCGGCGAACTCGGGCCAGTAGCGCGCGACGGGTGCATCCAGGTTCAGCTCGCCGGCGTCGACGAGCATCAGTGCCGCCAACGCCAGTACCGACTTCGTGCTCGACCACACGTTGACGATGGTGTCCTCGGTCCACGGCGTGGACCGGGCCTGGTCGCGGAATCCTCCCCAGATGTCGACGCGCGTCTCTCCGTCGATGTCGATGACGAGGGCGGCGCCGAGTTCTTCCCCGGACGAGACGTTCTGCTCGAAAAGGTGGCGCACGGCGGCGAAACGGTCGTCACAGTATCCGCCGATGGTCGGTTCATCCATAGTGGTGTCCTCGAGATCTGGGTGGGTGGTGGTGGCGCCGGATCCCGTCGGGTCGACGGGATCCGGCGTGGAGTGGCCGGGGCACTCAGCGGAAGGTGAGGCCGTCGAAGCTGCCCGCCGCAAGCCAGTGGTCCATCATGCGGAAGAACGCCGCCGAGCCTGCCGGATAGCCGACGTTGAGCCGATCCTTCGATTCGGCGGGTTTGCCTTCGTTGTTGTAGTAGCCGGGAGTGCATTCGGGATTACCGAGGGGCCGGCCGTGGTCGAGGAGAAGCTGCACCCACGCCTGCTCGGCTTCCTTCGTCGTCTCGACGCTGGAGGTGCCGGTGCTCAGCACGTGATCGACTATCGCAGCGACGACGCGGGCGGCTTCGACGAAGTTGTGGGGGATGTTCGATCCGAGGGCTGCGCCCTGCATCAACTGGAGCACGAATAGGTTGGGGAATCCGTAGGTGTGCATGCCGTGCAGGGTTCGTGTGCCCTGCGCCCAATGCTCGGACAGCGTGACCCCGTCGCGTCCGGTCGGGTCGAATCCGGCACGGTCGGTGTAGCCGGTGCCGAGGAACTCGAACCCGAAGGCGTAGACGATGCAGTCGACCTCGTACTCCACGCCGGCGACGACCACGCCGTGTTCGGTGATGCGCTCCACCCCCCTTGCCGTCGGTGTCGACGAGGTGTGTTGGGCCGGTTGAACGCCGGCAGGTAGTCGTCGCGGAAGCACGGACGCTTGCACATCTGACGGAACCATGCCTTGAGCTGCTCGGCGGTGGCGGGATTGGTGACGATCTCGTCGACGCGGGCGCGGATGCGCTCCATCTGCTCGTCGTCGGCGTCTTCGAGTGCCCGTTGCACATTTTCCGGCGAGTAGTGCTCGATCGGTACGGATTTGACGGCCGCACGCATCCTCTGGCCGAGCGCGGTCCACCCGTCTCGGACGAGGTCCTCGTGTTCGATCGCCAACTCGCTCGGGTCGGTGAGCACGCCGTCCCAGATGGTGGTGAAACTGTCCAGCCAGCGCTTCTGCCAACCGGGTGTCGCGATCTGCGCGAACCACTTCTCGTCGATCGGGTGGTTTCCCCGTTCGTCGACAGCCGACGGTGTGCGTTGGACGACGTACAGTTCCCTGCAGTACTTGGCCAGTTCGGGCACGCATTGCACCGCGGTCGCGCCGGTTCCGATCACTGCTACACGCTTGTCTGCGAGCGTGTCCATCGGCGCGCCCAGCGCGTCGCCGCCGGTGTAGTCGTAGTCCCACCGGCTGGTGCGCCCCGCATCCTCACTGGTCTGATGCTGCACCCTCAAAGGGGCGTACTTGCTGCCGACGGCCCTCACCTGCACCTTTCTGGCCTGGTGCTTGCACCAAATCTGTCTGTCTGGCACTGTGATGAGTGCACGGGGCATTAGCTCCGGTGAAGTGGACCCGGCAGCCTTCCGGACGGTTGGTGAGCCGGGTTTCGCGTTTCTACCGCACTGCCACGGTCTTGGTGATCAACGGCCGGACCCGGGCAGGCCATTCGCCGCCCTTGGCCAGACACCAGGCGACCGCGTCGGGAATCCACAGCATCGGTTCCTGCTTGGCGCGCAGATGGTGATACGTCAGCCGATCCCGGATCCCGTGTTTGCCGGTGGCGTCGAACAACGTGCGGCGATCGGACTTGACGGTGGAATCGTCCTGCTCGAGCACCAGACGCGAGACCGACAGCTCGGCAAGGTCGTCCACCAGTGCCTCGAGGCATCGTGGGCGCCCGACCTTGGGTGTCAGCCCGGTCGCGTCGTAGACGTGCACCTGCACGTCCAATGTCTCCAGGGCCGAGCAGATCGTGCGTCGGCGGGCATCGCGCTCGGACTTGAAGTGGATCCGTTCCTGACCCTTCATTCTCAGCGCCGTCAACGTTCTGCGCGCCTGATCGGGCGCCGACGGATCCGCCACTGCGGCCACCACCAGGATGCCGCGGACGGTGTTCTCATCGACGAAAGCGTGCACGAGAGGTCAGCCTAGAGCGACGCCACTTTCCCCTTCCGGATCCCCTTCGATGCGCACCGGAGACAGGTGCGCACCTCGAGGGCCCGCATCTCTCCACCCGCGTACTTTCGATTCGCTCACTGCCGACACGGCGCAGGAGGTCGACCGTCCTCGGGCCTGCCGACTGTCACCGGTCCGGGGCGCCGGGGCCGGGCGCACCGCTCGGGCCTTCGCGCCGGCATCCCGGGACGCCCCGGATTGATTTTCTGCACCGAGTGCCGTAAATGTGGTTGAAGGTTGCACGACCGTCGCCGTCGACTCGGCGAGGCCCGCTGCCGCGCACCGCCACCCCCTGCCGGCGGTGCGCGCGCATCTCAGGCCGACGAGTCGCCCTCCCGGACGCCCCGCCTTCCCCTGGGGCGGGGTGTCCGGACCCCCTCCCCGTCGCCAGGCGACCACTCGCAGAAGGAAGAAGGCACGTTTCGATGATCTCCACCCTGGTCCTCCGCCCGGTGGCCCGCACCCTTGCCGTCGCGCTGATCTTCGCCGATACCGTCCTGGCCACCCGGGTGCCGCCGCTGCCCGACTGGGACGACGCCGGCCATCCCGCCCGCTACTGAACACCCACGGCCGTTCCGAGTACCGCATCCTGCTCCGAACAGACCTGCATCGCACCGACGCCGCCGTGGCATACCCCGCACTCCGATCGATGACACGCGCTGGCGGACACATGCGTGCGCTGCATCCATGCCACGAATGCAGCATTCGCATCGCAGCGGACCGGGCCTACGGCTCGACACCGCCGCCCCGGGTCTTCGCACTCGGGAGGCGCTTGTTCCGCTTTGTAGTCGAGGTACTCGGCTCAGCCCGCAGCACAGCCGCGTTCGTACTCGCTCGCAGCCCTGCTGGGCGTGCTTGCCCGGCATGGTTGACCGGAGCTCACGGGCGGCATTCCTGCTCCCCCGGCTCGATGCTGCGTCGCAGGCAGGGCCCTCAGTTCTGATCGTCCGACGATGCGAAACGAACGTCCCGCCAGAATTCGCACCGCAGAGCCAATGACCGGTGCTGATCCCACTCCCGCAGCGCCGCCACATACCGGGCATGTGGGGCGGTGTCCCGTTCGACGCTGAGCTCGAGAACGGGAAATCCAGCCGCCGCATCGCTTCGGCGACCCTCACCCGGACCGCTCGGCCGTTGAAGTCCTCGAACGGATGCACGTGCAGCGCAGCTCGACCGTGGCGTGGGAGTCCTTCGGCGGTTCGCCTTCCGGAACCGTGAATCGCCAGTACGTGACAGGCGACAGTTCGTCCGTCAGGACGTGCATGCCCGATTCAGCCCGGTAGACGCTCGTGGTGCCGTTGAAGAACTCTCCACGATTCGGTCCCATACCGCTGCTGCTACGGCATTCACCCCGCAGACGACCCCTCGCAGGTGCGATGTCACTGGGCAGTGGCAGGCGAACCGACCGGCTCCACGGCAGCGCTGCCCGTGACGGGATAGACGGCGTACTCCACGCCCGAGAGGTACTGGACGGTACGCACCACCTGGCATGAGTAACCGAACTCGTTGTCGTACCAGACGTAGAGAATGGCGGTGTCACCGTCGACGATTGCCGCGTTGGCGTCAATGATGCATGCCGCGCGTGAACCGATGAAGTCGCTGGACACGGCGTCGGTTGCCGCGGTGTAGTCGAGATTCCGACTCAGTGCGCCTGTCAGCGATTCCTGACGAAGATGTTCGAGCACTTCATCTTTGGTGGTCTCACGCCCCAGCTGAAGGTGGAGGATGGCGACGGAGACGTCTGGGGTGGGTACGCGGATCGAGTTACCGGTGATCCTTGCCTGAAGGCCGGGAAGCGCCTTCGCCACGGCCGACGCGGCACCTGTTTCGGTGAGCACGAGGTTGAAGGGCGCCGATCGGCCGCGCCGATCGGCCTTGTGGTAGTTGTCCAGCAGGTTTTGGTCATTGGTGAAGGAGTGCACGGTCTCGACGTGGCCTCGCGCGACACCGAACTCGTCGTCCATGGCCTTCAGGGGCGGGACAATGGCATTGGTGGTGCACGATGCGCACGAGACGATGTTCTCGGTCGGGTCGAGGTCGCGGTGATTGACGCCGTGCACAATGTTGGGCACGTCGCCCTTGCCGGGCGCGGTGAGCACCACCTTGGCCACACCCGGGCGGAGGTGCTGCGACAGCCCGTCGCGGTCGCGCCAGATCCCGGTGTTGTCGATCAGGATGGCGTTGTCGATGCCGTACTCGGTGTAGTCGACGCTCGTCGGATCGTTGCTGTAGATGAACTTGATGACGTTGCCGTTGGCGATCAGGGTGTTGTTCTCTGGGTCGACCTTGATCGTGCCGTTGAACTGCCCGTGGACCGAGTCGCGACGCAGCAGCGAGGCGCGCTTGGTCAGGTCGTCACTACCTCCCTTTCGGACCACCACGGCGCGCAAGTTCAATCCATTTCCCGAGCCGGCCTTTTCGATCAGGAGTCGAGCCACCAGTCGACCGATGCGCCCGAATCCGTACAGGATCACATCCTGCGGCTGCGGAGACGTCGGAGCGGTACCGGCCAGTTCGGCAAGACTGCGTGCAACGAACTCAGGGATCGACACTCCGTCGCCGTTCGCCCGGTAGTTCATCACCAGCAGTCCGAGATCGATCTTGGAGGGCCGGAGGTCGAGATGCGTCAGTGCCTCGAGGAAAGGGAACGTCTCTTCGACGGACAGCTCGTCGCCGCTGATCTGTCGGGCGAAACGATGGGTTCGCAGGATGCTGATGACCGACTTGTTCACCAGGGAGCGGCTGTGAAGCAGAATGGTCACCGAGCGCGTGCGGTGTAAGCCACCGATGATCGGGATCATCGCTTCCGCAAGAGCCTCCTCGGAGTTCCACTGTGCCAATTCTGCTGTGCTCACTGTGCTCCTCTGCCTTTCCGGCTCGTGGGACACGTCCGGTGGTTGGATGCCGGCCCGGACGAGACGCACGTCACTCGCCGGTCAGCGTTCCGGATCGGTGGAACAGTTCACGACCGACGCCGATCAGGACGTGCGCAACACCAAGCATATGGAAGCGCTCCCTCGGATCGACAAGCCGGTCGCCGAAACCGTCCCGGGGGCGTGGAGCTGCCGCCTCACGCGAAGAATGCCACGGACAACCTGCTGTCCTATCCATCAGTAGCAGCAGGAGGAGGCTTCTTCGTGTGAGTGAGCGGCGGCGGCGCACAGCAGCAAGCAGAGGCCGATACTCCCCCTCGCTGCGGTGCGGACGCAGGTCACATCCTGGTGGATCGGATTCGGTCACGTTCCAGCGGGCGCACGCGGGAAGGCGCATGTGCGCGCCCTCCGCGACCATGGCGAAGAAGAGCGGGGCTCAGGCTCGACGCATGGGCTCATGTCGGCCGTAGCCATCCCGGTCTGTCCGTCGATCGCGTGCGGGGCAGTGGAGTGCTAGACCCGGCCGCCGCGTCCGAGGCGATGGCCGCAGTGGCTCGGAGCCTGCACGGAGCGGAGCGAGTGGCAGCGTTGACGGTTACCGGGTCTTCGCCTACGTCGACGTCCAGGGACCGGACGCAGGGTGCGCGTTCGACGCCGCCCGCGAGGAAGCGGCGTTGCATCCGCTGTCCGACACGCGCCTGCTCGGCCTTGTCGAGCAGGCACTCGAAGTCGGCTTGCACCCGACGAAGCTGCGCACCCTGTCCGGCACGGGAGTCGGGATCATGCGACGCGACTTCGGGGTCGAGTTGCCCGCGCCCGGCAACGACTGCCTCTGACAGCGCAACACAGGCGAGGCTCCCGGAATCCCTGGTTCCGGGGGCCTCGCCCGTGGCGTAGGAACGTCGTTCCGGCACGAGCCGGAATGACGTTGGCGCCACCACTACCGCGTCCAGCACAGCCGGGCGCGTACGGTCGCCACGTCTCGCACCTCCAGCACGAACACCACCTCGATCCGATCGCCGGTCGGTCGCCGGACGGCACCAGCAAAGATGCCGTCGTGGCGCTGTTCGCTGCCGCCGATCCGGCCGGATTGATCGGCTGGGACGGTCCCGGTCCTGAACCCGTGTTCCCACGCCAAGCGGGCACAGGCGCGATGGCACCTTCCTCGCCCGTCGTTCCGTCCAACTCTGCTGCACCGCAACATGAGTGGTGGGTAATCGTGCTTATCCACCACACCTGGTGGGGGGCTCACCGGCCTGCCGCCGGGCAAGGACAAGCGTCACGCCTCAGAACATGTCGATGGTGTGTGGGCTCGAGGGATTCAGAGTCCGGGTATCGGGGGCAGTTCCGGTAGGGGGAGCGGCGGGGGTGGGGGAAGTGTGGGCAGTTGGTACTGCGGGAGACCGGGAATGAGGGGGGCTGGTTCCGGTGGGGGTGGCGGAGCCGATGTGTCGGCCGGCGCACTGTTCTGCGTCCGGGGGGTGGTGGGCGTCTGGGTCGGACTGTGTGTCTGCGGCGGGTTCGTGGTGCGCGCTTCGGTCTGTGCGGGGATCGTCGGCTGCGTGTCGACCACCGGCGGGGCGGCTTCCGGGGGCGGGGCCACGTCCGCGGTCGTGGTGGGCGGTGGCGGGGCGGTGGGCTGTGCGTCCCGCTCGGAACCCTGCAGCAGGTCGGTGCCGAGGCCGAGGCCGATCGCCGCGACGACGGTGACGACGCTGCCGGCGAGGAGGAGGCGTCGAGGTGTCCGCGGCGGTGCGGTCGTCTCGACGGTGTGCCGGGTGTCGACGGTGTTGCTCGTCTGGTGGGGCGCGGGTGCCGTTGTCGGGGACATCACCGTGCCGCCCGCCTCGCCGGTGGCGGGGCGGGCCAGCAGCGCCGCACCCTCGGCCGCGACGAGTTCGGGTTGTGCGGGCACGATCACCGGGAGGTCGAGCCGGGACTGCATCACGGAGGTGACCAGCGGGATGTGCGCACCGCCGCCGAGGAGCACCGCGGCGTCGGGAGTGCGGCCGGAGCGGCGGATGACCTCCCGGGTGAGGTGGGCCGAGGCTTTTACGGGGCCGTCGATGAGCGAATCGAAGCTGTCCTGGGAGAGCAGCAGCAGACCGCCCTCCCCGGGCATGCACACCGCGCCGTGGGTGGACAGCTGCTCCTTCGCGTCGCGGCACCGGGCGGTGAGGGCGAGCTGTGCTGCCGGGTCGGCCGGCGTGGTGAAGCGGTGCAGTTCCAGGTGATGGTGGTAGATCAGCCGGTCGAGGAGGTCGCCGCTGATCCGGTCCGAGCGTGCGGTGCTCAGCACGAGCCCGGTGGGGCGGTCGACGACGGTGACGGTGAGGCCGGAACTGCCGAGGTCGTAGAACACGAGCGTCTCGTGGTCGCCGAGATCCCCGGACGTCTCCAGCCTCTCGAGCGCGGCCGTCACTTCGGGGACCAAGTGGAAGTGGCCGATCTCGAGTCGGGTCATCGCGGCCTGGACGGCACCGGCCTGCGCCTGGTTCCGGTACGCGACGCCGATGGCCTGGGCCTCGTCGATCTCGTCGGTTTCGGCGAGCACCGTGTCGAGGGATGCGGCGGCCGGGTCTCCCGGCCGTTCGAGGGTCGCGGTCACCGACCGTGATCGGAAGAGCGGACCGTGGGGGCTCTCGGTGTCGCGGCACGCGAAGCGCACAGCGCTGGCCCCGACCGACACACCGAGAACCGACGTCATGACGCCGACTATAACGGTTCGGTCACGGGTCGCGCGCACGGAGCCGGTCGGCTCGGTGCTGCCGGTACACCACCGCCGCGCCGCTCGGTCCTGGACCCCACCACTACGCGGCTCGGCCGGATCAGCCCGCGACGTCGTGCAGATGGTGCTCGACGTCGTGCAGCAGATACTGGCACAACTGCGCGACGGTGAACCGGCGGCCGTCGCTGCGCAGGCCGTCGCGCCGCCAGTCCTCGACGCCCTCGACGATCTTGACGGTCTCGTCGGTGCGTGACGCGATCTGCCGGGCCACGGCGGCGGGATCTGCCGCCCAGAACCGCCGGCGGATCGCCTCGGCCTCGCCGTCGTAATCGGCGAACGTCGGGGTGTCCTCGGTGATCATCGCCCGCACTCGTTGTCCGAGGACGGCGATGAGGTCGCGCGCGTGGGAGGCGTACTCGAGCGTCGACCACACCCTCGGAGCGGGACGCTCGGCGACGTTCGGCCGTCGCAGCACGGCCTGCCAGCGTGGCACGCCGGCGCGCAAGCGTTGACCGGTCGTGGCCGGATCGTGCAGCGTGTACCCGCACTCGGGGCACCCTCGGTCGAGCACGAAGGTCCAGTCGCGAGTGTCGGGCATAGCGGGTTCCGGCGCGGTGTCCATGGCCCCATGGTGCCGCTGTACGGGCTCTTCCGGTCCTGGAGTGCCTCGATCGCGCGGGTGAGGTTGCCGCAGTGCAGCAGTGACGGGATCCGGTAGGGGGTCGGGTTGCCGAATCGGAGGGCGTGACGGGGCAGTGCTTCGAGTCGGGCGTTGATCGCCGCGGTGGGTCCGTTCGAGGCGCGGTGGTCGACGCAGGCGAGCACGTCGGCTCTGCGTCGGTGCAGGGTGCGTCCGAGTGAGGCGAGGTCGTCGAGACCGTCCGGAACTGACCGATGGTCTTCGTTGAATAGCGCACGACAACGGCTCCGTACGGTTCGGCGTTCGGGACCAGCCGTTGGGGGGCGGCGGGGCGCGGTGTCGCCGCCATCCTGCTACCGGGTGCGCATGAGGGCAATATTCGTGCACGAGGTGCCGCTCGGCGAAGCCGAGGACAAGCTCTCGGCGCTGGTCGACAGCGACGAAGCCACGCACGACGTCATCGCGATCACCCGGTACGGCAAACCGGCCGCGGTCCTGATGTCGGTCGACGATCTGGAATCACTGCAGGAAACGATCTACTGGCTGTCTCGCCCCGGCACCGCCGAGTCGCTCGCGGCCGCCGACGGCGATCCTGCTCAGTGCTGACTCGCAGGGCCGGATCTTGGGGAACCGGATCGGTGGCGCCGTCCCGGTTCCGGCCTCATCACAACCGAAGCCTGGCAGGCCGAGCCCGCCACCGAGACCTCGCCTGCTGATTCACACGAGGGTCACGCAGGGGTGATCGTGGTCTTCCGGTCCACGATCACCGCGCCTGCCGGTGCTGCCGGGCGTGGGCGAGAGCCGCGGCCGCCCGCAGCACCTGCGGTGCGCGCCGGGCGGTGCGGAGCACGGCCCGGTCGAGCACGGACAGGTCGAGGGACCGGTGCGCGATCGGGGGCGGGTCCGTGATCGCGTCGGTGAGCGCGTACAGCTGCCACCGGCCGGGCACCCCGGCGAGCCGGTGCCGGCCCCGGTCGGCGAACCTCAGGCCCGAGCCGGTGCCGAGGTCGCGGGTGGTGCGGGAGACCAGGATCTCGCCGGGACCGGCGGTCGCGCCGATGCGCGCCCCGATGTGCACGGTCAATCCGGTCAGCTCGGGTCCGGCGTGCTCGACGGTGCCGGTGTGGACGCCGGCCCGGATCTCGATGCCGAGGCCGCGGGCGTCGTCGCGGATCCGCGCGGCACAGCGCACGGCCGCGGCCGGGCCGTCGAAGAGGCTCAGCGTCCCGTCCCCCGTGACCTTCACGAGCCGGCCGCCGGCCTGCTCCACCTCGGCCCGGACCCGTCGTTCGTGGGCGGCGCGCAGGTCGCGGTAGGCGCCGTCGCCGATACGGGCGAGCAGTTTCGTCGAGCCGACAATGTCGGTGAACAGCAGCGACGCGAGGCTGCGGTCGGCGTCGACCGGATGCTGCATCCCGGTGGCGAGTTCCTCGACGTGGTCGAGGATCGGCCGCCACGCCTCCCCGAGCGAGGCGCCGGGCAGGGCGTTCGGCAACAGGTGGAACGAACCGCGGGGGATCTGCCGCGCGACGAACTCGGCGGCGGCGCGGGGCACGGGGCTGGCGGCCGGGAGCAGCACCCGGGCCGGGCACTGGATCGACGGCAGGGCGCTGGAGTAGTCGAGCCGGAAGATCCACTCGAGGTGCGCCTGCGTCGTGGTCGGTGTCGCGGAGCAGCGTTCGAGCATCGCCATCAGCCGCCGGTTGTAGGGGTTGTCGGCGTGGTGCTCCCACATCCGGACCGAGGCCCCGGAACCCCACTCCCGGCCCACGGTCCGCCAGTTGTCGACGAACTCCGCCCGCCGCACCGGCGTCCATCCGTGCGGCTCACCGTCGCCGCCGAGGAGACGCTCGGCGAACGGCTGGACGAGGACCAGGCCGGCGACGCGGTCCGGGGCGCGGGCGGCGACGAGGCACTGCGGTCCGCAGGTGCTGGCGACGCCGACGAGGGTGGCCCGGCGCATCCCCACCTCGTCCATCACGGCCAGCACGTCGTCGGCCTGCTCCTCGAGGCTGGGCACCCGGTCCAGCGGATCGGACAGCCCGATCCCGCGGCGCTGGAAGTACACCGAGCGGCCGAAGGTGCCGTTGCGTTCGATCAGGTAGTGCAGGTGGGGGTCGGTCCACATCAGGTCCAGGTGGGTCTGGATCTCGAGGAACCACACGACGTCCACCGGGCCTTCACCCACCACCTGGTACGCGAGGCCGTGGCCGTCGCGCGGAAGATACCGGGTGACCGGTGGGTCCATCTCCTCAGGCTAGCGGGGCTGCCGGGCGGCGAACAGCCCGCTCTGTGACAAGCACCACGCCGCGCGGTAGGTTGGTGTAACTGCAAGAACTACTCACCAGTAGGGGTACGACATGCCTGCTCCCAGCGCCGCCACCTTCGCACGGTTGGCCGAGCTCATCGCCATCCCGGACGCAGCGAGCCGTCCCACCCGCTCGGTCGTGGAGGCTTTCACCGGTCGTGAACTCGCGACGGTTCCCATCGGCACCGCCGACGACGCCAGGGCCGCCCTCGAGCGGGCCCGCGTCGCGCAGGCCGACTGGGCACGCCGCTCCGTCGAGCAACGCGCCGAGATCTTCCACCGCTACCACGACCTGGTGCTGGCCCACCGCGAAGAGCTGATGGACATGGCCCAGGCCGAGACCGGCAAGGCCCGCGCGTCGGCGCAGGAGGAGGTCCTCGACATCGCCCTCACCGCGCGCTACTACGCGCGCACCGCGCCCCGGCTGCTGCGTCCCCGCCGCGCCACGGGCATGCTTCCCGGCCTGACGAAGACCACCGTGCGCTACCACCCGAAGGGCGTCGTCGGGGTCATCGCCCCGTGGAACTACCCGATGACCCTCGCCGTCTCCGACGCGATCGCCGCCCTGCTCGCCGGTAACGCCGTCGTCCTCAAGCCCGACAGCCAGACCCCCTACTGCGCGCTGGCCGTCGTCGAACTGCTCTATCGGGCCGGGCTGCCGCGCGACCTGTTCGCCGTGGTGCCCGGGCCCGGCTCCGTCGTGGGCACCGCCCTCGTCGAGAACGCCGACTACCTCATGTTCACCGGCTCCTCGCAGACCGGCAGCCTCCTCGCCGAGCAGGCGGGCCGCCGCCTCATCGGCTTCTCCGCCGAACTCGGCGGCAAGAACCCGATGATCGTCACCGCCGGCGCGAACCTGCGTGAGGTCACCGACGCGGCCGTGCGGGCGTGCTTCTCCAACTCCGGGCAGCTGTGCATCTCCATCGAACGGATCTACGTGGAGAAGTCCGTCGCCCCCGAGTTCCTCCGCATGCTCGGCGAGCGGGTGCGGAACATGACCCTCGGGCCGGGTTACGAGTACGGCGTCGAAATGGGCAGCATGGTCAACGAGACCCAGGTCAAGGCCGTCTCCGGGCACGTCGACGACGCCGTCGCCAAGGGCGCCACCGTCGTCGCCGGCGGCCGGGCCCGGCCCGATCTCGGCCCCCTGTTCTACGAGCCGACGGTGCTCACCGACGTCCCCGAGGACGCCGAGTGCTACCGGGAGGAGACGTTCGGTCCGCTCGTGTCGGTGTACCCGGTGGACAACGTCGAGGAGGCGATCCGTCGCGCCAACGACACCGAGTACGGGCTCAATGCCAGCGTGTGGGCGGGCACCAAGGCGCAGGGCGAGGCCATCGCGGCGCGGGTGCGGGCGGGCACCGTCAACGTCGACGAGGGCTACGCGCCGGCGTGGGGCAGCACCGACGCGCCGATGGGCGGCATGGGCATCTCGGGTATGGGCCGCCGGCACGGCGCCGAGGGCCTGATCAAGTACACCGAGCCGCAGACGATCGCGACCACCCGGGTGATGAATCTCGGTGGGCCCCGTGGGGTTCCGCCGAAGCTGTGGTCGAAGGTGATGCCGCCCTTCGTCAAGGCGATGCAGTGGCTGCCGGGCCGGTGACGGCCGGCATTTCGCCGAGCGGGACACAAGCGGTGCGACGAACGCGATAATCCGGCTGTGGGCGATCGCCAGGTGCTGCACGGTGCGACGGAGAACCTCCGGGTCCAGCGGCGCCGTCTGCTCGTGTGGTACCTGGCGGTCAGCACCGGGCTCGTCGCGGTAGGAATCGTTGCGGCCCTGCTCGATCCGGCCATCGCCCGATCCGGCAGCTTCGCCGGCATGGCCTCGGCGCTGGCGCTGGGCATCGCGGGGCTGGTGATCCTGCGGTGGGCGCCGCGGCGTCTGGGACGCACCCCCATCGTCGCCGCCACCGCGTGCGCGGTCGTCGCGATGCCGGCGGTGATCGCGTTCCACGTCGATCCCTCCCGCATCCTCATCAGCGTCATGGGATCGATGTTCCTGTCGATGTATCTCGCGGCGTTCTGGCCACCGCGGCAGGCCGTCCTGTGGATCGGGGCGCTCACCGCGGCGACCCTCGGCGCCGCGGCCGTCGCCCCGACGCGCCTGCTGTGGGTCGGTTACGTGATCGTCGCCGCCGCCCTGCTCGGCTCCGGGGCGATCTTCGGGGCCGTCGGACGGCTGCTGGTGAACGCGGCGACCCGCGATCCGCTCACCGGCCTGCGCAACCGCGCGGGTCTCGACCTCGAACTGCGCTCGCGGCCGCGCGACCGTGGTACCCGGGTCTGCCTGGGCCTGCTCGACGTCGACGGATTCAAGGCGTTCAACGACGAGCACGGGCATCCCGCGGGTGACGCACTGCTCCGCGATGCCGCCGGGGCGTGGGCGCAACAGGTGCCGCGCGGTGGAATCCTGGCTCGTCTCGGCGGCGACGAATTCCTCGTCGTGCTCCCGGACACGGACGAAGAGGAGGGGCGCGCGGTGCTCGAGGACATGGCCCGCGCGAATCCCGTGCCGGTCAGCTTCGGGGTCGCGGCGGGCGTCGTCAGCGACCCCATGGACCTCTACCACGACGCCGACTTGGATCTGTATCGGGCCAAGGCCGCGACCTGGGCGCACCTGCCGGACCGGTTGGCGCCGCTGCCCCTGCCCGCCGTCCTCGATCTGCTGCCCGTCCCCATCATCGCCGTGCGCGACGGCGGCGCCATCGCCTACGCCAATCCCACCTTTGCCGCGCTGCTCGGCGTCGACGCCCGGGACGTGGAGGACCGGGCGCTGCACGAGATCTTCACCGGCGGCACGTGGCCCGACGGTTCCGTCACCGTCCGCTCGCTGCACGACCGGACCGGGCAGCTGTGCGAGTTCGGCCGCCCGGACGGGACCGTCGTGCAGGCGACGGTCGGCGCCGCCCGGATCCGGTGGGAGAACACCCTCGCGACGCTGGTCGTGCTCGGCGACGTCACCGAGCAGCCGAGCTACGCGTCGGGCTGACCTGTGCCCGCGGACGCGCGACGGATCCGGGGGCCGGGGATTACTGTCGCAGGTGTGCCGGGCACGGTGACGCTCTTCCTCGCCGGAGACGTGATGACCGGCCGGGGTGTGGACCAGATCCTCCCGCACCCCGGAGGTCCCACGCTGCGGGAGTCCTACGTGAAGGACGCCCGGGACTACGTCGAACTCGCCGAGACCCGCAGCGGCGCGATTCCGCGGCCCGCGGGATACGACTGGCCGTGGGGCATCGCGCTGTCCGTGCTCGACGAGTGCGCCCCGGACGTTCGGATCGTCAACCTCGAGACGTCCGTGACCACGTCGCGGGACTACGCGCCGGAGAAGGGCATCCACTACCGGATGAATCCGGCGAACGTCGAGGTGGTCACCGTCGCACGGGTCGACGTGTGCACCCTGGCCAACAATCACGTGCTCGACTTCGGCGTCCGTGGTCTGCGCGAGTCCGTCGAGGTCCTCACGGCGGCGGGACTGCGGCTCGCCGGCGCGGGCGGCGACGATCGGCTGGCGTGGCGGCCGGCGACGGTCCCGGTCGGGGCGTGCCGGGTGCGGGTGTGGTCGGTGGGCGCGGTGTCGAGCGGGATCGCCCCGTGGTGGGCCGCGACGGCGACGCGGCCCGGGGTGGCGCTGTTGCCGGAGGTGTCGGAGGCGGGAGCCGACGGGCTGCTCGCCCGGATCGACGCCGACCGTGCAGCCGGCGATGTGGTGGTGGTGTCGGTGCACTGGGGATCCAACTGGGGCTACGCGGTGCCGGACGAGCACGTGCGGTTCGCGCACCGTCTGATCGACGGCGGCGTCGATGTGGTGCACGGGCATTCGTCCCATCACCCGCGGCCGCTGGAGGTCTACCGCGGCAAGCCGGTGCTGTACGGGTGCGGCGACCTGATCAACGACTACGAGGGCATCGGCGGCTACGAGCGCTTCCGCGACGAGTTGCGCCTGCTGTATGTCGTCTCGTTCGACGCGGACTCGCGGGAGCTGCGGGAGTTGCGGATGATGCCGGTGCGGGCGCGGCGGATGCGGCTCGAACACGTCACGCAGTCGCAGGAGCGCTGGCTGCGCGCGGCGCTCGAGGAGTCGTCGGCGATCTTCGGCACTCGGTTGCGGGCCGCGGGGGACGGCGGCCCGTGGATCCGGCTCGAGCGGTGAGCCGGCGCGGTCAGCCGCCCGGACGCGCGACGGGAACGCCGTCGACGACGAGGTCCACCGCCTCGTTGTAGAACGCGACGTGGCCGGCGATCGGTGCGACGGCGAGGAGGGGATCCGGGTACGACCAGGCGACGTTCTCGGCCCGCGGCGTTCCGGTGAAGCTCCAGTACCGGGCCGTACCCTTGTAGGGGCACGACGTGTGCAGTTCCGTCTCCTCGAGTACCGAGAAGTCGACGTCGGCGGGCGGGATGTAGTACCGCACGGGCAGGTGGGTCTCGAACAGCAGCACCGGGTTCCGGGTCTCGGCGACGACCGTGCCGGCGATGGACACCTGCACGTGCCGGCTGCTGGGCAGCGCATCGACCCGGTGGTGCGGGTCGCGGGGATGAACGAAGATCTCCGTGTCCTCCTCGTACCAGTTTTCGATGCCCGCTCCCCGGCGGCCGAACCATTCGAAGCCGATGTACTCCTCGAGTCCCGCGACGTCGAGCACGAACGCCGCGGCGGGCGCCCGGGTCTCGTCGTCGGTCAGGTCGAACCACCGCGCGACGTCGTTCCTGTCGCCCGGTGCCGGGGCGGGCGCGAGGAGATCGGTGCGCACGTCGTCGCGGGGGAACAGGTAGAAGGGGACGGGATGGCCGGGCGGCCACACGAGCAGCGCGCGGATGGTGTCGACCACGGTGTGACCGGCCCAGGTTCCGCGGACCCGCCGCTCGCTGGGTTCGTACAGGTAGCCGTCCGACGGGGGCGGACGGCGGCGGGTGGCGGACCTGCGGGCCATGACCCGACGGTACGCCGGCCATCCGGGCACCGAGGACCGCCGGGCGCACGGATCACCGGCGGACACGGATCACCCGGCGGGCACGGGTTCGTCGTCGCGCGTGACGGCGTAGACGCCCGGGTCGAACGCCGACACCCGGCGACGGAGCGCGGCCGACGACCACGGCCAGTTGAAGCTGTTGCGGCCGTTGGCGTCGAAGAAGTAGCTGCGGCATCCGCCGGAGTTGTAGACCGTGCCCGGCAGGGCGGCCTGGACCTCGTCGTTGAAGGCGTCCTGGACGTCGCGCCGCACCTCGAGGGTGCGCCAGCCGCGGCGCACCGCCGTGTCGATCGCGGTCGCGACGTGCTCGAGCTGGGCTTCGAGGATGAGGAACGCCGACGTGTGACCGGTGCCGAGGCTGGGGCCGAGCAGGACGAACGCGTTGGGAAAGCCCGCGACGGACGACCCCAGGAACGCCTGCGGGCTGCCCTGCCAGTGCTCGTCGAGGCTGCGTCCCTGTCCGTCGAACATCCGGCCGGCGATCGGCATGTCGAGGATGTGGAAGCCGGTGCCGAAGACGACGGCGTCGACCTCGGCTTCGCTGCCGTCCTGGGCGATCACGGTGGAGCCGCGGATCTCGCGCACCGCGCTCGGGTGGACCTCGACGTGGGGGCGGGTGAGGGCGGGGTAGTAGGTGTTCGACATGAGCAGCCGCTTGCAGCCCAGGGTGTAGTCGGGGGTCAGGGCGCGGCGCAGCCGCGGGTCGCGGACCTGCGCCCGCAGCTGGGCGCGGCCGATCCACTGCAGTTGCCGCATGAGCCACGGGTGCCGGAAGCCGAGGCCGAGGGCCTCCATGAGCGCGTACTCGGTCGCCTCGACCAGTCGTCGCGCGCCCGGGACGCGGGCGAGCAGCCGGCGCTCGAACCCCGACAGCCGGCGGTCGGGCTTGGGCAGCACCCACTGCGCCGTCCGCTGGTACAGGTGCAGCCGCGCGACGTCCGGCGCGATCTCGGGGACGAACTGGACGGCCGAGGCTCCGGTGCCGACGACGGCCACGCGCTTGCCGCGCAGGTCGTAGTCGTGGTTCCAGCGCGCCGAGTGGAACACCTCGCCGGGGAACTGCGACAGACCGGGGATGTCGGGTACGAGCGGTTCGTTCCACGGTCCCGCGGCGGCGACGAGGAACCGCGCCCGCACGGTCCCGCCGGTGGTCTCGAGGGTCCAGCGCGCGTCGATCGGGTCCCAGTCCGCGCGCAGCATCTCGATCCCGAACCGGACGTGGGACCTCACGCCGCGGGCGTCGGCGGTGTGCTCGATGTAGTCGCGAATCTCGTTCTGCCCGGCGAAGATTCGGCTCCAGTCCCGGTTCCGGGCGAAGGAGTACGAGTACAGCAGCGAGGGCACGTCGCAGGCGCATCCGGGGTACGTGTTGGCGCGCCACGTGCCGCCGAGGGTCCCGGCCTTCTCGAGGACGACGAAGTCGGTGATCCCGCGCCGTCGCAGCGCGATCGCCGCGCCGATGCCGGAGATCCCGGCGCCGATCACCACCACCCGGTATTCGTCCATCGCGTCGTCCCCTCGTCTCCCGTGATCCCCATTCGAATACCGTCGGTATCCGGATAACCACAGTATCCGAACTTCGGCCGCTCCGGTACCGTCGAGTCGTGGCACGACCGACCCGCCAGGAGACTCAGGCACGCACCCGTGAGGATCTGCTCGCCACGGCGGCCGAGCACTTCCTCGAGCGCGGCTACGCCGCGGCGTCCCTCGACCAGATCGCCGAGGACGCCGGTTATTCCAAGGGTGCGGTGTACTCCAACTTCCGCAACAAGGACGAGTTGTGCTTCGCGGTGCTCGATCGGATCCGGGCCGAGCGCATGGGCGAGATCGCCGCGACGCTCGCGGCCGGTGCGACGCTCGACGACGTGGTGACCGCGTTCGGGGTGTGGGCCGAGCGCACCATCGGCGACCGGCGCTGGACCCTGCTCGAGATCGAGTTCTCGGTGCGCTCCCGGCACAACGAGGAGATCCGGTCCCGCATCGCGGCGGGTGCCGAAGGGGTGCGCACGCTCATCGCCGAGCTGATCCGCTCGCTCGCCGACCGGTACGACGTCACGCCCACGATGGATCCCGGGCAGGCGTCGGCCATGCTGCTCGGGCTCGGCATCGGCCTGGGCCTGCAGCGCGCGATCAGTCCCGAGCTGTCGGCGGCCGCGTTGACGGACGCGGTGCGCACGTTGATGCGGCCGCGGCGGTGAGGTCGGCGGAACCTACCGGGCTCTGTAGGTCAGGCAGTTGGCCGCGTGCTCTCCGCTGCCGGTGCCGCCCACGCGGATCTCGCTCGCGGTGCACTCGAGATCCTGGTTGTGCACGCAGTCGGCGCGCTGGCAGGCGCCGACCATGCTGCTGGTGACGGTGTCCAGGCCGCCCTTGGTCGACAGCGGGATGAACGTCTCGCAGTCGGCGCTGCCGTTGTGCCCGGCGACGTTGATGGCGTAGGCGTGGCAGCCGTCGTGGTTGTAGGAGCAGGTGCCGACGCTGCACTCGGTGACGTGCGGCATTTCCATCGTGGTCATGATCGATCCTTCCGGAGGACGGTTGTCCACTATGGGATGCAGACCATGGTAGTGGTGCGGCGGGTGTGCGAACAGGGTAGTGGCCGAGCGGATTTCGTTGGTGTCCGGTGCATTTCGAGAACACCCGTGTTGCGTAAACCGGGTCGGCTCACACCCGGGCCGCGGCGGGCTCGCGCACCGGTTCGAGGCTCGGCCGCCGGGCGACGGGGATGGCGAGGGTGACGGCGGCGGCGACGGGGGCGACACCGCAGCCGATGAGCATCCCGGTGCGGAACCCGCCCTCGGTCGGCAGGCTGTAGCCGCCGACCGGCACGCTCATCTGCGACAGGACCACGCCGACCACCGCCGCCGACACCGAGGTGCCCACTGCGCGCATCAGGGAGTTGACGCTGTTCGCCGACGCCGTGGCGGACTGCGGCACCGCACCCATGATCAGCGCGGGCATGGCCCCGTAGGCGAAGCCGACACCGGCGCTGCCGATGCAGACGACGAGCATCAAGCCCCACGTCGAGCCCATGAGCAGCAGGGACACCCCGTAGCCGGCGGCGATGACCAGGCATCCGATCAACAGGGTGACCTTCGGGCCGCGGGTCGCGGACAATTTTCCGCCGATCGGTGAGACGGCCATCATCACCAGGCCGCCCGGTGCCATCCACAGTCCCATGGCCGGCATCGACTGGCCCAGGCCGTAGCCGGTCTCGGCGGGCAGCTGCAGCAGCTGCGGCACGATGAGCGACTGCGCGTACATCCCGAACCCCACCACGACCGAGGCGGCGTTGGTCGGCAGCGCCTGGGGCCGGGCGGTGGCCCGCAGGTCCACGAGCGGATGCGGCCGGCGCAGCTCTCGCCGAGCGCATCCCCGACCCCGAGGGGGGCGTCGCGCGCAAGTTCCGCATCACCGCGGAGGGTGTCCGTCGCCTCGACGACGAACGCGCCCGCTCCGTCGCCGGGCTCGAGCGGGTGCTGGTCGACTGGGATCCCGCCGAGGTCGCCGAGTTCGCCCGCTGGCTCGAACGGTTCAACACCGACATCGAGCGTCTGGCGGGGCGCCCCTGGCCCCGGCCGGTGAGCTCGCCCGGATCGTCCCCGTCCCACCCCGAGGGCCGCAGCGGGTCCTGAGCCCGCGCCCGCCCGGCGGCGTGGAGCGACACGAGCGCGGCGTCCGCCGTTGACATTGACGTCAACGTCAACGCATGCTGTGCGGGTGACGACGAGCGAAGCCCAGGAACGGGCCCGGTCCGCCCGGCGCGACAGCGACGGCCCGCGCCGGCAGGCCCTGCTCGAGACCGCCCGCGACTGCTTCGGCGAACTCGGCTACGAGCGCACCACCGTCGCGGTGATCACCGGCCGCGCCGACGTCTCCCGCGCCACCTTCTACGCGTACTTCTCCTCCAAGGAGGAGGTGTTCCGCGCGCTCGCCACCCTCGTGTGCCGGCAGTTCCTCGACGCCCAGCACATGGAGGGGCGGGCGGTGGACGACCTGCGCCGGGTGCTGCGCACCACCACCCGCGCCTTCATCGAGTCCGTCTACGTCAACGGCCGCATCCTCGAGCTGATCGAACACCGCGCCCGCCTCGACGAGGAGGTCGGCGCCGAGTGGGAGAGCGTGCGCGAACGCCTCGTGGGCCGCTACGTGCGGTTCGTCGAGCGCATCAACGCCACCGGCGAGGTGCTCCCGTGCGCGCCACCCGAACGCATCGCCCGCACCCTCGCCGACGCGCAACGCGCCGGCGCCCTGCGTCTGCTCGGCGCCCCGAGACAGGAACAGCAGTCCTACATCGACGACATGATCGCGATGTCCGAACGGCTCATCGGCTTCCGCTGACCGGCCCCGACCGACAGGACCCCCGACACCCATGCTGCTCGTAGCCAACCGCGGCGAGATCGCCCTGCGGGTCATCCGTTCCGCCACCGAACTCGGCCTCGACACCGTCGCCGTGTATGCCGAGGACGACGCGGACAGCCCGCACGTCGCCGCCGCCACCCGCGCCGTCGCGTTGACCGGTGCCGGACCGGCCGCCTACCTCGACGGGCAGGCGCTGCTGCGCGCCGCCGCCGAGACCGGCTGCACCCTCGTTCACCCCGGATACGGATTCCTCAGCGAGAACGCCGAATTCGCCGAAGCGTGCGCCGCGGCCGGGGTGACGTTCGTCGGACCCGAGCCGCAGGTGCTGCGGATCTTCGGCGACAAGGCCGCCGCCCGCCGCACCGCCGTCGCCGCACAGGTGCCCGTGCTGCCCGCCACCGACGGGGGCGTCACGGCCGGCGCGGCCCGCGACTTCCTCGCCGCCCACCCCGGCGGCATCGTCCTGAAGGCGCTCGCCGGCGGGGGCGGCCGCGGCATGCGGATCGTGCGCGACGCCGCGGACCTCGACGACGCCTTCCGCGCGTGTACGGCCGAGGCGGAGTTGGGTTTCGGCAACGGCGCGCTGTTCGCCGAGGCCCTGTGCGCTCGGGCCCGGCACATCGAGGTGCAGGTCGTCGCGGCCCCCGACGGCGCGGGCGGGGTGCGGGCTCTCGCGCTCGGTGACCGGGACTGCAGCGTGCAGCGACGCCACCAGAAGCTCGTGGAAATCGCTCCGGCGCAACGGCTCGGCGCGACGGTGCGCCGCGCGCTGCACGAGGCCGCGGCGCGGCTGTGCGCATCGGTGGGCTATCGGGGTCTGGCCACCGTCGAGTTCCTCGTCGCCGGCGACGACGCGGTGTTCCTCGAGGTGAACCCCCGGATCCAGGTGGAGCACACGGTCACCGAGGAGGTCACCGGCGTCGACCTGGCCGCGACGCAGATCGCGATCGCCCGCGGTGCCCGGTTCGACGAACTCGGCCTGCCCGGCGGCGTCACCGCCGACGGCGCCGGCGTGCGCGGCGAGCCCGCCGCCGCGAGGGGCATCGCCGTCCAGGCTCGCGTCAACACCGAGACGATGCGCCCCGACGGCCGGGCCGTACCCGCCTCCGGCACGCTCACCGTGTTCACGCCGCCCACCGGACCGGGCGTCCGCGTCGACACCTACGGCCGTCCCGGGCTGACGACCAGCCCGCGCTACGACTCGTTGCTGGCCAAGGTGATCACCCACACCCGCATCGACGACTTCGCGGCGGCGCTGCGCAAGACGGACGCGGCGCTCGGCGACCTGCTCGTCGAGGGTGTCGCCACCAATGCCGAGTTTCTGCAGAACATCCTGCGCGACAAGGACTTCGCAGCATCCGACGTGCACACGTCGTGGCTGGACGAACGGATCGCCGACCTCGCCGTCGCCGGCCCCGACGGCGCACCGGCCGTCGCGCCGGAACTGCACGCGGGGGAGGAGGCGGTGCGCGCCGACATGGTCGGCACCGTCGTCGAGACCGCCGCCGACGGCGACGCGCTCGCGCCGGGCGCACCCGTCGCGGTGCTCGAGGCGATGAAGATGCAGCACGTGGTGTCCGCCTCCGGATCGGCGACCGTGGTGCGCCTGCTGGTGCGGCCGGGGCAGACCGTGCAGCCGGGGGAGGTGCTCGCCGTGGTGCGCGCCGGGTCCGGCGACGCGGCCACCGGCGACGGGGGTGAGCGGGACCTCGACGCCGTGCGCGACGACCTCACCGAGATCCGGAACCGGCACGCCCGCACCCTCGACGCCGCCCGGCCCGACGCGGTCGCCAAGCGGCACCGGACGGGCCGTCGAACCGCGCGGGAGAACATCGCCGACCTCGTCGACGACGGCACCTTCGTCGAGTACGGGCCGCTCGTGCTCGCCGCGCAGCGCAGCCGGCGCAGCGAGGAGGATTTGATCGCCAACACCCCCGCCGACGGGCTCGTCGGCGGTCTCGCCCGCATCGACGGTGCCGAATCGGTGGTGCTCTCCTACGACTACACCGTCCTCGCCGGCACACAGGGCATGCGCAACCACAGCAAGACCGACCGGCTGCTCGCACTCGCCGCCCGCCGCGAGGTGCCGCTCGTGTTGTTCGCCGAGGGCGGCGGCGGACGGCCCGGGGACGTCGACGCCGGACCCGGACAGGGCTTGGAGCTGTCGACGTTCCGCGCGATGGCCGCCCTGCGCGGGCGCGTCCCCACTGTCGCGGTGGTCTCCGGGCGGTGCTTCGCCGGCAACGCTGCCCTCGCCGGCGTGTGCGACGTGCTGATCGCCACCCCCGACACCAACATCGGCATGGGCGGGCCCGCGATGATCGAGGGCGGCGGGCTCGGCGTGTACCGGCCCGAGGACATCGGCCCGATCGACGTGCAGCGCCGCAACGGCGTCGTGCACCTCGCCGCACGCGACGAGGCGCACGCCGTCGAACTGGCCCGGCAGTACCTCGGCTACTTCACCGCCGCCGCCGGCGAGTGGGCGGCCCCGGACCCGCGGCTGGCGCGCCACGTCGTTCCCGAGAACCGGTTGCGCGCCTACGACGTGCGCGCGGCGATCGATGCGATCGCCGACGTCGGTTCCGTGCTCGAACTGCGCGGCGACTACGGTGTCGGCATCGTCACCGCCCTCGTCCGCGTCGAGGGCGCGGCGTACGGGGTGCTCGCCAACAGCAGCCACCACCTCGGCGGCGCGATCGACGCCGAGGCCGCGGACAAGGCCGCCGACTTCCTCGAGCTGTGCCAGGCGCACCGCCTGCCCGTCGTGAGCCTCTGCGACACACCGGGATTCATGGTCGGACCCGAGTCGGAGAAGGAGGCCACGGTGCGCCGGTTCGGCCGGCTGTTCGTCGCCGGTGCGCGCCTGACCGTCCCGTTCGGCACGATCATCCTGCGCAAGGGTTACGGCCTCGGCGCCATGGCCATGGCCGGCGGGTCCTTCCATGCACCCGAGTTCACCGTGGCGTGGCCCACCGGCGAGATCGGCGGGATGGGGCTCGAGGGCGCGGTGCGGCTCGGCTTCCGCAAGGAACTCGAGGCCGCACCCGACCGGGCCGCGCGCGACGAGCTGTTCGCGCAGCTCGTCGCCGCCGCCTACCAGCACGGCAAGGCCCTGCAGGCCGCGACGATCTTCGAACTCGACGACGTCATCGATCCCGCCGACACACGGGCCTGGGTGTCGCGGCTGCGCATGTCCTGAGCGCCGGTGGGTACCCGTCCGTCACCGAAGGGAGGTGGCGGTGAGCAGGCAACCGGGAGCCGAGGAGTTCGTGCCGGAGACCACCGACCTGGCCGAGCTCGCGGCCGCGGCGGGCGGCTGCCGCGGATGCGAGCTGTACCGGAACGCCGAACGCACCGTGTTCGGCGCCGGCCCGGCCACGGCCCGGCTCGTGCTCGTCGGCGAGCAGCCTGGCGATCAGGAGGACCGGGCCGGGGAGCCGTTCGTCGGCCCGGCCGGGCGGCTGCTCGACCGGGCCCTCGAGGAGGCGGGGATCGACCGCGGCGAGGTCTACGTGACCAACGCGGTCAAGCACTTCAAGTTCGAGCGGGCCGCCGCCGGCGGGCGTCGCATCCACAAGAAACCGGCACGCGGCGAGGTCGTCGCGTGCCGGCCCTGGTTGGTCGCCGAACTGCGGGCCGTGCAGCCCGACGTGCTCGTGTGCCTCGGCGCCACCGCGGCCCAGTCGCTGCTCGGCCCGTCGTTCCGGGTGACCGCGCACCGGGGGGAGATCCTGCACCTCGACGGGGAGGTGCAGATTCCGTCCGCTCCGGCCGTCGTCGCCACGATCCACCCGTCGGCGATCCTGCGCGGACCGGCGGAGCAGCGGGACGAGGCCCTCGCCGGGCTGGTCGCCGATCTGCGGGTGGCCGCCGGGGTGCTGTAGTACCTACAGATGTCCAATACCTACAGCTGTTCGGTACCCATAGCGGTTCAGTCGTCGGACGCCGTCCCGGCGAGGGCGTTCTGCACCCGGTGGGTGGCCGCGTCGTCCCAGCCGTCGGGGGCGAGGATGTCCGCCCACAACTGCGCGGCCTCCGGCCCGTACGCGTGGCCGAACCCGGACGGGACGTCGGCGGAGAACACCATGTCGAGCGTGACCTGCCAGAACGTGACGAACGGCAGCCACCGCATGCCCGGATCCACATCCGGGCCGAGCGGCTCCCGCAACCAGTCCGGCTCCCGCAGCAACAGCTCGAACGACCACCAGGTGATCGGATCGCTCGCGTGCTGCCAGAACACCACCCGCGGAAACTGCCACGGCCCGGGCAGGTCCGCATCGTCCGGGCGGGACGCGAACCGGATGTGGCGGCCGGCGTCGACCACCGGCAGCCGCTCGAGCGACCCCGGGTCGCGGTCCGCGGTGATCTCCCCCCACGGCTGCGCGAAGTTCGGGGTACCCACCAGCAGCGCCCCGTCGGTCCGGGCGACCAGGTCCGGCCCCGACGCGAACGCCGCCTGACCGCCGTACGAGCCCAGGCTCTCGCCGAACACCACCAGCGTCGGCCGCTCCGGCTCGGGCCGCGCCGACCACGCCGCATACACCGCCTCGAACAGCGCCCGCCCCGCCAGCCGGGGCGTCTCCCGGTCGGCGACGAACGACAACGCGCTGGGCAGGAACGAGTACTGCATGGCCGCGATCGCCGAATCCCCGCCGGCGACGTATTCGAAGGCCCCGGCGACGTTCGCGTTGACCCAGCCGCGGCCGGTGGTGGTCACCACCGCCAGCACCCGGCGGTCGAATGCGTCGGTGCGCTCGAGCTCGGCGACGACCCGGTCCGCGATGCCCTCGACCGTGTCGGCGGATTCGCGGCCGGCATAGACCCGGATCGGGGTGCGCGCCGGCGCCCCGGTGACGGTCTCGATCTGCTCGGCGCTCGGCCCGCCCGCGACGAAGGTGCGGCCCTCCCGGCCCAGGGTGTCCCACGCCTCGTTCGAGGCCGGCGATCCGGACCGTTCCGGCAGCCCGGGCTGCACCACACCCGGTGCGGTGCCCTGATCGGCCACCTCGGATGAGCGTTCCGCCACGCCCAGCACACCCCGGTGGACGGCGCCGTCGAGCACGAACACGCTCAGGAGCACCACAAGGGTCACCGCCCCGAGCCGGGCGACGGGTCCGGGCACGTACCGCCGGCCCAGCCGGGTCAACCGGTTCGTGCCCGCACGCAGGCCCCGGCCGATCGCCAGCAGCGCCAGCGCGACGACCAAGGCGATCAACAGCACCAGCAGATAGAACGAGCGCTGGGCCCGCGGCACCCCCACCAGGTCCCGGATGATCTGCTGCCACCACGACCCCAGCACGAGGAACACCGGCACCAGCACCAGCGCCGCCCCGGCCAGAATCCACCAGCCGACCCGGCGGGTCCGCTCCGACCACTGCGGATCGACGCCGCAGCGCCGGACCACCCAGGCGAGCAGGCAGCCGATCCCGTAGCCGGTCACCAGGCTCAGCCCCGACGCCACGCCCTGCAGATACCACACCCGCGGCAGCAACGACGGCGTCATCGACCAGACGAAGAACACCAGCGCGAAGCCCAGACCGATCGGGTGGAACCGGCGCCCGTAGCCGAGCAGCCGAGCGCGCGGCGTGACCACCCGGCCGGGCTCGACGTCAGCGGTGGTAGTCAGCGCAGGGCCTTGGCCTTGAGCCGGTCGAACTCGTCGCCGGTGATCGTCCCGGCCTCGAGCAGTGCCTGGGCCTCGGCGATCTCGGCCGCCGGGGATCGTCCGGCCACCTTGCGGATGTAGTCGTCGGCCGCGTGCTGGGCCGCCTCGTGGGCGGCCGCGTGCCGCTCGGACATGCCGCGGCCCCGCACCAGCAGGTAGACGAAGGCGGTCAGGTACGGGAGGACGACCAGGAAGATGATCCACACGACCTTGACCACGGCGGACGTGGAACGGTCACGGAACAGGTCCGTCAGCACCTGGAACAGGATCAGCAGGTACGCGACGAACGCGAAGACGACCAGGGTGTACCACAACAGGTCCCACAACGAATCCAGCATCACGCACACGCCTTTCACGGTTCGGAGGTGCCCGGGAAACGGACGGAAAGGACACCCGGACGCAAACAGGTACACGGTCTTCGCCGGGCACCGGAACACGGCGGCGCAGAATGCACCGTGGTGACGCGAAATGCACCACGATTGTTCCGGGGTGCGGGTCGAGGTCCAGCGTGGTCGCAGCCCGGTGCGGTCGAGCCCGGTGCGGTCGAGCCCGGTGTGGTCGAGCCCGGTGTGGTCGAGCTCAGTGCGGTCGCAACTCACTCGGGCTCACGCCGCGCACCGCGCGAAGGGCGCGACGCAGCTCGGCGCTGGACGTGAAACCGGCGATCGCCGCGATCTCGGCGACCGTGGTGCGGGCATAGGCGGGTTCCTGGAGGAGCACGGCGGCGCGGTGCGCGCGCAGTCGCCGGATCTGGGACGCGACCGTGGTGTCGTGGGCCGCGAAGGCGCGCTGCAGGCTCCGCAACGACATCTGCAGCCGCTCCGCGATCACGGTCGGAGTCAGCCTCGGGTCGCTGTGATGGGCCCGGACGAGGGTGAGGGCGCGGGTGTACGCGCTGCCGCACAGTTCGCCGGAATCGGCGCCGTAGCCGAGCGATTCGTGGTGCAGCCCCACCACGAGCTCGATCAGGGCGTTCTCCACGCCGCGCGGGGCCGCGGTGGTGTTGTGACGACCGCGTTCGCGGAGCATGGCCATTCCCACCGCGTTGAGCGCGTGCGTCGACATGGTGGGCTTGGCCGGCCCGAACGTCACGGCCGTCTCCTCGAGATCGAGTCCGCGTTCCTCGAGCCGGTGCCGGGGAATGCGCACCAGGAGCAGGTCCGAGCCGTCCGCATCCGCGGCCTCGTATCGATTCCACCCGACCTGCAGGACGATCCGGCCGCTCTTGACGTGTACCCGGGTGGTGCCGTCGTCGACCACCCGCTCGCCGGTGAGCATCAGGAACAGGTTCGCGACCTCGCCGTCCTCGACGACGCCGGCCAGAGCACGATGCGGTGACATCTGCACCCGGCCGACACTGATCGCCCCGACGTTGCAGATCTCCATCCGGAACCGGAACTGCGTCACGTCGGGGACGGACAGCTCGGTGCGGCTCCCGGCATCGGAGGCCATCGCCTCGAAGCCCTGCCGGCCCCGCAGTTCGATCTTCCGATACACCCTCGTCCCTTCCGCCCCGGCGCGTCCGTGGCTCGGTGCGTCAGCGTGGCATGCGGCACCGGCCGTGGCGGGGGATAGGGGCGACGGATAGCTCACACTCCGCGGGGATCGGGGCCGAAGGTCTCTGGCGTCGCCTCCCCGGCCGGATCATGCTGGACCCATCGGGCGCCCGCACCGCCGAGTCGGCGTCCGGGGAGGTCGACGGTGTCCACCCCTGCTCCGCACACATCCCAGGCCCGGCGCGACGGGTCGCACCGTCCGAGCACGGCGTCGACGGTGCTGCTCGCCTGCGGGGTCGTGTCGTCGCTGTTGTACGTGGTTGCGCACGAGATACTCGCGGCTGCGCTCTACGACGGCTACAGCCGGTTCGATCAGGCGATCAGCGAGCTGACGTCGGTCGGCGCGCCGACCCGGGCGCCCCTGACCGCTGTGGGATTCGTGTACGACGTGCTGATCGTCGCCTTCGGGATCGGCGTGTGGCGGACGGGCCGCGGCGTCCGCCCCCTGCGCATCGCGGGAGTTCTCCTGGTGGCCTACGGATTCGTGGGACCCCTGTGGCTGCCGTTTCCGATGACCGGACGTGAGGACATCGAGGCCGGGGCCGCCATGCCGCTCGCCGACACCATGCACCTGGTTCTCAGCGCGGTGACGGTCTCGCTGTGGTGCGCGATGATCGGGTTCGCGGCCGCTGCCTTCGGAACCTGGTTCCGGGTGTACTCGGCGGTCACGGTCGCGACGATCCTGGCGTTCGGAGCATGGACGGGCCGGTACGTGCCGGCGGTCGCCGCCGCCGAGCCGACCCCCGGTATGGGCGCGGTCGAACGCGTGATGTTCGGTGCGTTCGTGCTGTGGGTCGCGGTGCTGGCGGTCGTTCTGCTCGTCCGCCGCACCCGGCCGGCATCGCTTCGCGGTGCGTCAGGAGGACGACGTGCCGTCGCCCCGAGCGGGGGAGAGCCATCGTGAGACCAGCGCGCCGAGCGTGCCGTCCGCGGTGAGGGCGCGCTGCGCCTCCTCGAGATCGGCGCGTAGCGCGGCATCGCCGAGGCGCACCGCCAGGGCGATCTCCTCGCGGGTGATGTCGTACTCGACGATGTCGACGTGTGTCCGGTCGCGGGTCAGCCACGTCAGGACGGGACCGAGCTTCATGAAGGCGTCGCACCCGCCGGTCGACAGCTCGTCCAGGGCACGGTCGATCTCGTGGTACGCGTACACCCGGATCCCGCCGATCCGTCCCTCGGCGAGAAGGCGTTTCACCACCGGTTCGCTGGTGTTCCCCTGCTGCACCCCGACGGTCAGGCCCGCCAGGTCTGCCACCCCCTGTACCGCGGGGTGACGGGCGGTGTCGACCGCCAGGGACTGCCCGGACACGAAGTACGGCGCGCAGAACGAGGCCCGCTCGCGGCGCGGATCGGTGACGGTGGTGCCGGAGGCGACGACGTCGAAGCGCCCCGCCGCCAGCTCGTCGAAGATCGTCTCGAAGTCGTCGCCCTCGTGCGGGACGAATTCCCACCGCAGCCCGAGGTGCCCGGCGAGGGCCCGGGTGAGGTCGACGTCGAACCCCACGGGCCCGCCACGCTCGTAGAACTCGAACGGCGGATCGGGCATCGCCGATCCCACCCGCAGTGCGGAGGTCCGGGTGGTCATCACGGGCGGCCCGGGTGCGGTCGGACGCGGGTCGTCACAGCACCGGTTTCGGACATCGGCAACCGTCCCGTCCGTTGTGCCTGTCCGTTTCGTCGCACTCTTCTCGACACCTCCCATTGTGCGCGGTCACACTCCCGCAATCCAGACGCCGGGACGCCGCGGGGCCAGCTCAGGCGCTGGTGGCCAGCGCCGCAGCGAGCCCGAACGCGACGGACGTCGCGGCGACCTCGAGTACCGCGTTGCGCAGCGACGCCTCCGCGGTGACCCGGTGCGCGGCCGCGGCCGGCACCCACGTCCGCCGCCACCACCACGCCAGCGCCAGCAGTGCCGTCAGGGTCAGCGTCTTGGCCAGCACGATGCGGCCGTATCCGGTGTCGACGAGCGCCGTGACCGAGCCGAGCCGTACCGCCGCGTCGACGACGCCCGTCGCGGCGAGCACGGCGACGCATCGCACCGCGAGCACCGAGTACCGGGGGAGCAGCCGGGCCCACGCGCCGCGGGACCGGACGGTCAGGGCCAGTGCGACGAGCGTGCCGAACCACAGCGCCGCCGCGAGGGCGTGCGCCGCGTCGAGCAGCGATCCGAGGGCCTGCTGGGACATGTGGCCGGTGACCGGCCGGGCGATGAGCGCCAGCGCAGCGGCGACGAGGACCGGGACCGTGGGCCACGCCGCCGACCGGCGATACGCGAGGGCGGCGACGAGGGTGCACACCAGCACGCACAGCAGCGCGGCCACGCCGATCCGGCCGGCGCCCGCACTGCCGAGGTACTCCGCGAAGCGCGACACCCCGAGCCGCGACACGGGGACGTTCGTGGTGTCCGCGGCCTGCAGCACGAGCTGCACGACCTCCGTCAGCACCCAGAGCCCGCCGAGACCGGCGATCGCACGCCAGACGTCGCCGGGGGCGACGGGGGGCCGCCGCTCGTCGCGCACCATGACACCGAGCGTGGCCAGGCCGAGCACCGTCGCGCCGACGCACAGCGACAGCGCCCGCACCCAGCTCGACGCGGCCGGGTTCGCCAGCAGCCATCCGGCGGCGACGCCCGTGGTGGCGCCGACGCCGGCGGTGAGCAGCCACGCCCGGTGCGCGGCGGTGCCGGTGCCGCTCGTCGTCAACGCCCCGCCATCGGCGTCAGGCCTTCTTCGGCTTGCGCAGCACGAACCACAGCACGCCGGCGAGGACGGCGATGCCCACGACGACGAAGACCCACACGGCCGGGCCGCTGTCCTCGTCGCTGTCCGCCGCGGGCGCCGCGGCACCGGCGGCGGCCGCCGCGCCGGGAGCGCCCGGACCGTCCTGCGTGAGGGTGAAGACCTGGGTGCCGGTGACCGGATGGCCGTCCGCCGAGGTCACGCGGTAGGCGATGGTGTACTCGCCGGCCGGGCCGAGATCGCCGACGGCCACGGAGACCGTGGCGTCCTCGACGAGGGGATCACCCTTGGACCACAGGTTGCCGTCCGGGCCGACGACGGTCAGCGCGGCGAAGGACTCCTGCAGAGCCTCGTTGAAGGTCAGGCTCACGCGCTCGGGGCCCTGCGCGATCTGCTCGCCCGGCGCGGGTGTGCTGGCGATGACGACCGAGTGCGCGGCGGCCGGGCCGGCCGCGAACAGCAATGCCGCCGCGACCGCGCCGAGGAGCCCGGCGAGCCGGGCGAGGCCGAGGAGCCCGGCGAGCCGGGCGAGAGCGAGTGGGGTCTGTCGCCGGCGTGCGGCGACGGTGTTCGGGATGTTCATGGGTTTCTCTCTCCGGTGGGGTGGGTCGCGGTCACGCCGCGACGGGCGGCCCCCGCCGGGAGATGCACGGTGCCGGCCGGGCCGACGCGACGGTCCGGCCCGCCACGACCGGCAGCACCGTCCGGGCTGCCTCGATGCGAGGGGGCGCGGCGGTCCATGCCGCCCGCACCGCCCGGGTCAGCGGCCCGTACAGGCGTTGCGCCGCCTCGAGCAGGGCCGCGCACGCAACGACCGCGACGGTGTGCGCGACGAGCATCGGCGCCGACGCGTGCAGGTGGCCGGTCGTGACCGCGGCCAGCACCAGGTGCGTCGCCCCTTGCCCGGCCGCGAGCAGCACCGCGGTGGGCACCGCGCGGAGGTGGGCGGCGACGAGCCCGACCCCGGCCGCGACGGCGAGCAGCAACGCCACCGCCGCGTTGCCGGGCACGCCGCCGCCGGCGCCGCCGTGCGCGGCGACCGCCAGGGCGGCGGTCAGCGCTCCCGCGGCGGCGCCGCGCAGGGTCGAGCCGGGCGTCACGCTGGTGTCAGCGCACGCCGAGGCGGGCGAGCAGGTCGGCCTCGATGCCGTCCAGCTCCCGCGAGATGCCGGCGTGCGCGGCCTTGCGGCGCGGTGCCGGCATCTGCTCGGCGGCGTGCACCGCGGCCGTCAGGTCGGAGAGCCGGCCCCGGATGGCGTCGGCGAACTTCTGGGTCTCGGCGTCCTTGGGATGGCGCTCGAGGATCTCGCCGAGCGACTTCTCGGCCCCGGCGATGCGGGCGCTCAGGTGCGCGCCGTGACCGGTGTACTCGCCGAGCTGGTCGACGGCGACGCCCATGCGCTGGGCGCGCGCGGCGTCGAGCTGACCGCGCAGCGCGGTCACACCCTGGTACACCAGCGGCACGAGCACCGGCGCGAGCAGCCGCACGACGGCGAGGTAGCGCCGCACCTTCGCCGCGGTGAAGCCCTTCTGGGCGGCGGCCTTCTCCTGGGCCTTGAGCGTGGCGAGCTGCTGCTTCTCGACCCGGGTCTGCGATTCGATCAGCGCCTTGTCGGCCTTGAGCTGGGCCTTGGCCGCCTTGATCTCGGCCTTCGTCAGGCGGCTGTCGCGCTTGCGCTGATTCTTCGCGTTGAGTTTGGCCTCGAGCCTCGCCTTGTGCTTGAGAGCCTTCGCCTCCGCCTTGCGGGTGGCGCGGCGCTTCCGCCTCTTGAACAACGCCATCGAACAGGACCCTCCATTCGGTGTACGGCGCCCACGGCGCCACGGGTCAGCCTATCCGTGACGGGGGTTTCCGGTTGACCCTAGGTGGACGAATACTGTTCTTCACTGTGAACGTATCCAGCGAGAGACGGACCTCGCCGGTCCTGATCGAGGCGAGCGCGCTGACCCGCTGCCGGCACCGGGTCCATCTGGACGCGGCCTTTCCGGACGAGTTGGCCGCGGCCCCGGAGCACCCGGGAGCCAAGCAGCGGCAGGAGGCGGCGGCCACCCACCGCGAGGCCGTGCGGCAGCGGCTGTTCGACGCGAACCCCGGCGACTGGGCGCGGATCGACCCCGAGGGGCCGGCGTGGCGGCGCGCCGAAGCCACCCTCGACGCGTGCCGTCGCGGCGCGAACCGGATCTGGGGCGCGGTCCTGCCGTCGGAGCCGGACTCGGGCCGGCGGGGCCGGGCCGAGATCCTGCTGCGCGACGTCGAACGCGGCGGCTACATCCCGGTGATCGTGGTCAATCACAAGGTCACCGACCCGGGCCGGGGCGCGACGACGTCGGGGCTGTTCGCGTGGGAGCCGGTGGTCGACGAGACCCGCAAGGTGCGCAGCCAGGTGCGCGACCAGATGCGGGTGGCCCACCTGTACCGGATGCTCGAGCGTCACGGTCTGGCCAGCCCGGCGCAGGTCGGCGGCGCCATCGGGTACGGCGGGGACTGCATCCTGGTGCACGATCTGAGTGCGGTCCTCGAGGACTACGACGCGCGGCTGGCCGACCGGCTCGCGATCGCCCGGGGCGAGACGCCGACGGAACCGTTGCAGATCGGGGAGTGCAAGACCTGCCCGTGGTGGCCGCGGTGCCGTGAGCAGCTGAGTGCGACGCATGACGTGTCGCTGGTGGCGCCGGGGCAGCGCGCGGCGGTGCTGCGCGAGCTGGGCGTGCACACGATCGACCAGCTGGCCCGCTGGGAGGGGGACCCGCCCGAGACCTGGCCGCAGGGCTCGTTCGAGGACACCGTCGTGGTGGCCAAGGCGTGGCTGGCGGGTGCGCCGCTGGTGCGGCGGCACGACCACGTGCACGTGCGGCGTGCGGACATCGAGATCGACATCGACATGGAGAGCTACCACGAGCACGGCGCGTATCTGTGGGGCACGCTGCTCAACGTCGGCGGGATCTCCGCGTACCGGGCGTTCGTCAGCTGGGATCCGGTGCCCACCGATGACGAGGCCCGCTCCTTCGCCGAGTTCTGGACGTGGCTGTCCGCGGAACGGGCCGCCGCCGCCGCGAGTGGGAAAACCTTTGCCGCCTATTGCTATTCGCGTACCGCGGAGGACAAGTGGCTGCTCGGCTCGGCCCGCCGGTTCGCCGGTTTCCCGGGGGTACCGACCGAGGACGAGGTGCGCGAGTTCATCGACTCGCCGCAGTGGGTGGACATCTACCAGGTCGTCACCGATCAGTTCGTGTGCCCGAACGGCAAGGGACTCAAGAAGATCGCGCCGATCGCCGGGCACCGCTGGCGGGACGAGGAGGCCGGTGGGGAGGCGTCGATGAGCTGGTACCGCGAGGCCGTCGGCTACGACGGGGACCCCGACCCGCAGCAGCGACGTCGCCTGCTCGAGTACAACGAGGACGACGTGATCGCCACGAAGGTGCTCCGCGAGTGGATGAGCGAGCGTGCGGTGCAAGAGATCCCGCACATCTCCGACCTGTAGATCACTCCTGCGGGGGCGTCACCGCCTCGGCGAGCCGGATCAGGGCGTCGACCACCGGCGGGCCGAACATCACGGGATCGTTGTGCTCGGCGCCCGGCAGGGCCACCTTCTCGACGAGCCGGCGGGCGGCGCCGGCGACGGCCTCGCTCTGCCCGGGCGGGACGATCGTGTCCGCGGTCCCGTAGACGACGGTGATCGGCACGTCGAGACGCGCGACGGTCTCGGCGACCGGGAAGCGGTCCCACATCAGCCCCGTGGGCAGCAGCGGGTAGTGGTGCCGGCCGACGGTGGGCAGATCGACGAACGGCGAGCGCAGCAGCATGCCGGCGGGCGGATGCTCGGCGGCGAGCCCCGTCGTCACCCCGGTGCCCAGGCTCTCCCCGAGGTAGAGCAGCCGGTCCGGTCGGACGTTCTCGTGCTCGAGGAGGTACTGCCGGGCGGCGCGCACGTCGCGGGCGAGGCCGTCCTCGCTCGGGCGGCCGGGGTTGCCGCCGTAGCCGCGGTAGTCGAAGAGCAGAGTGGCGAAGCCGGCCTCGGCGAGCGCCGACGCCAGCGGCGCGCGGTCGACGCGGTTGCCGCCGTTGCCCGAGGCGAGCAGCACCGTGAAGCCCCGCGCCGTGCCGCGGGGCGGGACGTACCAGGCGCCGAGTTCGAGCCCGTCGGAGGTGGTCAGCAGCACGTCGCGGGCGCCGGGCAGCAGCGACTGCGCCGGTGGCGGCGGGGACCTGTCGGGCAGGTAGATCAGCCGGCGCTGCCCGAACCACAGGGCCGACGCGAGCACCGCGACGACCGCGACCACGAGCCACACCAGGCGCATGGCACCAGTGTGCCGTGGTGTCCTATCGGATCCGGGCGGATCCGAAAGGACACCACGGCGGCGGAGCCGCCTATCGCGGCGCCATGCGCAGCGCGCCGTCCATGCGGATGGTCTCGCCGTTGAGGTAGTCGTGCTCGGCGATCATCTGCACGAGCTGGGCGTACTCGGACGGCTGGGCGAGGCGGGACGGGAAGGGCACGCCCGCCTCGAGGCCCTTGCGGTATTCGTCGGTGACGCCGGCGAGCATCGGGGTGTCGACGATGCCGGGGGCGATGGTGTTGACCCGGATACCGTACTGGGCCAGGTCGCGGGCCGCGGGGACGGTCATGCCGTGGACGCCGCCCTTGGAGGCGGAGTAGGCGATCTGGCCGATCTGGCCCTCGAACGCGGCGACGGAGGCCGTGTTGATGATGACGCCGCGCTGGCCGTACTCGTCGACGGGCTCGGTCTTGGACATCGCGTCGGCGGCCAGGCGCAGCACGTTGAACGTGCCGAGCAGGTTCACGGTGATGACGGTGCGGAACAGCTCGAGGTCGTGCGGGCCGTTCTTCGACAGCACCCGGCCGGCCCAGCCGACGCCGGCGCAGTTGACGACGAGGCGCAGCGGCAGGCCCGAGGCGACGATCTGATCGACGGCGGCCTGCACGTCGTCGGCGCTGGTGACGTCGGTGGCGATGAGGGTGACGCCGGCGGGCGCCTTGTCGCCGACGCGCTCGATGGACTGCGCGAGGTCGAGGCCGAAGACGGTCGCGCCGGCGTCGGCGAGACGCTGGGCGGTGGCTGCGCCGAGACCGGAGGCCGCGCCGGTGACCAGTGCGGCGGTTCCCTGAATTTCCACTGCCGTGCTCCTTTCGTGGCGCCACCGTCCGGCGTGCGCCTTGTCGACGCTCGCACCTTAGCGCGCGTTAGCTCGTGCGGATCGGCAGCGGTGGTGGGGCCGTCCCGCGCCGGAGCTGTCGTGCGGCGACTAGCGTCGACCACGGTAACGCCCGGTAGCGGAGGAGGGGCACCGTGGAATCCGACAGTTCGATCGCCGGGTTGTGTGACGCGGTGATCGCCGACCTCGACGCGTTGTCGGCCGAGGCGGTCGACCGGATCCGCGAACGTCTGCCGACCTACCTGGTGGTGCCGCCGGACGAGCACCGCGAATCGACCCGGCAACAGTTCCTCGTCACCCTCCGGTTGCTCGCGGATCGTCCCGCAGACACGCACCCGGCCGGCCCCGAGTTCGAGCGTGCCCGGCAACTCGGCAGGCAACGGGCACTGCAGGGGTTGACCCTTGCGAATGTGATCGAGTCCTTCCACATCGGGTCGCGAGAACTGTGGCGCGCTCTCGTCGAGCACGCGCCGGAGCCCACCACGGAACTGCTGCACGCCGGGGGGCTGCTGTGGGACCTCGTCCATGCGGGGACGACCGCGGTGGCGATGGGACACGACGACGCCACCCGCACGGCGCAGGCGGTACGGGCCAATCGCCGCGCGCTGCTGTTCGAACTGCTCGAGCAGGGACACCCGACGGAGGAGGCCCGAACGCTGGCCGCTGCGCTGGGGCTGGACCCGGACGGGATGTTCCGAGCCGCATGCACGCCGTCCGAGGCGTGGTCCGATGTGCAGCTGCAGGGACTGCAGCACGCCCTGGACGACGGACCGGCGCCGGCGCTGTGCAGCCGACGCGGCACCACGGTCGTCACCGTCTTCCAGACGGTCGCGAGTTCGGTGGTCGTCGACGCGATCCGGCACGTGCGCCCCGACATGTCGGTGGGATTGGGGCTCGCCCGTCGGGGCCTGGAGGGGGCGACAACGAGCATCGGTGACGCCCGGCGCGCGCTCGCGCTGGTGCGGGGCCGGGCACAGATCGCCGACTTCGACGAGTGCTGGCTGCCGGCGATCCTCTTCGAACACAGGGAAGAGCTGGCGCCGATGTTGGCGAAGGGGGCGGAGATCGCGGCCCGGCACCCGCACCTGGCCGAAGCGGTCTCGGCGTTCGCCCAGAGCGGGTTCTCGGCCAGCGCGGCCGCCCGGAGACTGCACCTGCATCCCAATTCGCTCGCGTACCGGCTCGAACGCTGGCAGCAGTTGACCGGGTGGGATCTGCGCACGGTCGACGGGCTCGTCCGGTCGATGGTCGCGCCGGCGCTCTCGTGAAATTGCCGAACAGGATGCCCGAAGTTCGGCTCTGTTGCCGATGGTCACGGGCGAAGCGAAGGCCGAGTATGAACCGGGACACAAGATCGGCCCTCGGGAAGGAGTGCTCATGACCGACGCAGCGCAGACAGGTCCGGGGATCGAGGTGCCACGGCCACCGACGTTCGGCTCGGTCGACGGGGAGCGCCTGCACCGCAAGCAGCGCCTGGCCGCAGCGTTCCGGCTGTTCAGTGCATGCGGCTTCGACGAAGGCGTCGCCGGCCACATCACAGCTCGCGATCCCGAGCATTCCGACCACTTCTGGGTCAACCCCTTCGGAGTGCACTTCAGCCTGATCCGGGCGAGCGATCTGATCCTGGTCAACCACGAGGGCGAGATCGTCGAGGGGAACCGGCCCGTCAATCGGGCGGCCTTCGCCATCCATTCCCAGGTCCATGCTGCGCGTCCGGACGCGGTGGCCGCCGCGCACGCGCACTCCCTCTACGGCAAATCGCTGTCGAGCCTGAAGATCGGACTCGAGCCGCTGACGCAGGACGCCTGTGCCTTCTACGACGATCACGCGGTGTTCGACGACTACACCGGTGTGGTGCTCGACGTCGAGGAGGGCCGGCGTATCGCCACCGCCCTCGGCGACAACAAGGCCGTCGTGCTCGCCAATCACGGGCTGCTCACCGTGGGTCAGACGGTCGACTCGGCCGCGTGGTGGTTCATCACCATGGAACGGTCGTGCCAGGCCCAACTGATCGCCATGGCCGCCGGCACCCCCCGCCCCCTCGACGCCGCCACCGCGAAGTTGACGTACGACCAGGTCGGACTCGAGTACGCCGGATGGTTCCAGTTCCAGCCGCTGTATCAACGCATCGTCGCCGCCCAGCCCGATCTGCTCGACTGAAGCGGGCCCTGGCGCGGCCGCCCGGCACCGGGGCGGCCGGGGTCACGACTCCGGCCCGCCGTCGCGCCCGAGGCGCGTCGCGCCGACGCCCGCGGCGACGAGGCACGCGGCGGCGCCGAGCAGCAGTCCGGCCCGGCCGCCCCACTGTTCGCTGACCCACCCGGCGATCGGGCCGCCGATCGCGGTGGAGCCGAGGAAGGCCACCGCGAACAGCGCCATCACGCGCCCGCGCATGCCGGGGGCCGCGGCGAGCTGCAGGGAGCTGTTGGTGGTGGCGGTGAACGCGACGCTGAGGACGCCGACCAGCACCATCGCGGCGAGCATGAGCTCGAGCGTGGGCGCCACCGCGGCCGCGAGCAGCACCACGCCGAACACCGCGGAGGTGGCCACCACGGCGGTCGTGCCGGTGCGACCCCACGTGGCGACGGCGAGCCCGCCCACGACGGCGCCGGCGCCCATCGCGGCGGTGAGGAAGCCGTAGGTCTCGGCGCCGGCACCGAAGGTCTGCTGCGCGACCACGGGCAGCACCACCTGGAACTCGTACGCCAGGCAGCCCACCAGCGCCATCGTCAGCAGCGGTACCGCGAGTGCCGGGGTCTGCCGCACGTGTGTGAGCCCCTCGCGGAGCTGGCCGCGGGCGCGGGCGGCGGGTGGCGACGGGCGCAGCAGGGACAGGTCCAGGCTCGCCAGGGAGGCGACGACGGCGACGAAGCTGAGCGCGTTGAGCAGGAAGCACACGCCGAGACCGCCGACGGCGATGATCAGGCCCGCGACGGCCGGGCCGATCAGGCGCGCGACGGACGCCAGCACCGACTGCAGGCTCACGGCATTGCGCAGGTCCTCCGGTCCGACGAGTTCGAGCATGAACGACTGGCGGGCGGGGTTCTCGAAGCACTGGTTGAGTCCGAGCACCACGGCGAGGACGTACACGTGCCACAGCTGGACGGCACCGGTGACGGTGAGCAGGCCCAGGATCAGGGCCTGCACACCCATCGCGGACTGCAGGCCGATCATGAGCCGGCGCTTGTCGACGCGGTCGGCGACCACCCCGCCGTAGGGGCCGAGCAGCAGCATCGGCACGGTCTGCAGGGCCAGGACGAGGCCGATCGCGGTGCCGGAGCCGGTGAGCTCGAGCACCAGCCACGACTGGGCGACCGTCTGCATCCACGTGCCGATCAGGGAGACCGCCTGGCCGCTGATGTAGCGCCGGAAGTTGGCGCCGCGAAAGGCGGCGAAGGTCTGGCCGCGCAGGTCGGTGAGGACGGTCATCGGCGCTCCTCCGCGGAGCGCCGGCACATCTGCTCGGCGAGCGCTTCGAGCGCCGACAGGGCGTCGTGCAGGGCGTGGAGCCGCTCGGGGGACAGTTCCGCGAGGTGCTCGGTGAACACTGCGGTGCGCATGCGACGCAGGTCGGCGAACGTACGGGCACCGGCCTCGGTGATGTGGGCGCGGACGACGCGCTTGTCGTCCGGGTCCGGGGAACGGGTCAGGAGTCCGGCGTCCTCGAGCTTGCCGAGCATCCGCGAGAGCATCGTCGGATTGAGGCCCTCGATCTCGGCGAGCTCGCGCACGCCGACGGTCTCGCGCCGGGCGACGGTGGCGAGGATCGAGAACTGGGACCGGGTGAGTCCACCTGCGCCGGCGGTGCGGCGGTCGACGCGGCGCGCGATGCGGCCGAGCGCCACGCGCAGGCGGTTGACGTCTTCCTCGTCGAAGCGGTCGTGTGCGGTCGTGATGCCCACCTCCATTTACTTGCCTATCGGCAAGCATACTCCTGGGGAGGCGGACGCGGAGGCACCCGCGCGGTGCTCTACCGCTCGGCGGGTGCCTCGACGGCGACGGGGACCCGTGCGACCTCGGTCCGGCGGCGCAGCAGCGCCCGGCCGGTCACGACGGCGAGCGCGACGGCGAGGGTCACCCCGCCCGCGACCGGGCCGGCGGACGTGCCGGGGGCCAGGCCTTCGCCGAGCATCCAGGCGCCGAACCCGAAGAACAGCGTCGCCGCCGCCAGCCGGATCGCGTTCTCGGGCAGGTGCTTGCCGAGGACGGCGCCGACGACGATGGCCAGCGCGTCGGCGGCGACCATGCCGATCGTCGAGCCGACCCACACGCCGGCCCAGTCGTTGTCCGCGGCCAGGGCGATGGTGGCGAGCATGGTCTTGTCGCCGAGTTCGGCGAGGAAGAAGGCCGACAGGACGGCGAGGAAGGCCGAACGGGTGACGCGGGCGGCCTTGCCCTGCTCGTCCTCGTCGAGGGAGTCGCCGCGCAGCGTCCACAGGCCGAAGAACAGGAAGGCCAGGCCGCCGACGATCGCCATTGCCGAGGTGGGGATCGCGAGGCCCAGGTAGTGGCCCACGGCGACGGACACGAGGTGCACCGCGGTCGTGGCCGCGAGGATGCCGGACAGGACCACCCACCAGCGGTAGCGCAAGGCGAACGTCATCGCCATGAGCTGCGACTTGTCGCCGAGTTCGGCGACGAACACGACGGCGAAACTCAGGACCAGGGCGGACCACATACCGGGGGTTCCTCCTCCTCGCGTGTCGGTGTGGAGGAGGTGGGGACCTTCCTCCGGCCGGGCGACGCGGGTGCGTCGCGGCCGAAGGTCTCGCCCACCGGTGCGGAATCCGGTTCGCCGGGCCGGGCTGAACGCCAGTATGTCGACCGGGCGATTGTGGGCTACTCCCCTTCGCTTAGGCAACCATAACGTGGGCTGCACGAAAAGGCAAAGGCGGCAATAAGTTTGGAAACCCGAACTTCGAGGTGCGGGTTCCGGTCAGGCGGCGAGCAGCATGGCCAGAACCGCGGTGTCGGGATCGCTGTTGGGATCGACTCCGACCCGGCTGACCAGCGACGTCACCGTCCCGTCGGCCTCCGCCTCCACCCACGCGGCCCGGTGCTCGAGGCCCAGGTGCGGCAGCCCCGGCAGCAGCACGCACCCCGACGCCGCACCCGTGCACTCCGGCAGCGACGGCCGCGTCTCCGACGGCGGGTGCAGCATGATCAGGGCGGGCGGCTGGTGCGCAGCGAACCGGCCCGGTTCCACCGCCTCGTCGCCGATCACCGGACCCTCCGCGAGCACCAGGCCCACCGTGCCCGGCGCGGGGTCGTCGGGCAGTTCCTCCCGTACCCCGAACACCGTCGACGTGGTCAGCAGGCCGGGCAGCGACGCCACCCGCACCGTCACCGCGAGCAGCTGCGCCCATTCCCGCGTGCTCTCCGGCCACCGCCCCGAAACCACGAATCCCCGCAGGGATCCTCCGGTGTGGAAGGCGGCGAGGCCGATCTGTTCGTTCCCACTCATCCCGCTACCTCCTCGGTGTGACGACAGTCGATGACCGATACACGCCGTTGGGTAGGTGAAGAATGACCGTTTCGTCCGCTGGCACACAAGAGCCCCCGAGTGCCAGCCCCGTCGCGCGCCCCTCCGGAACGCGCGAAGGGGATGCCGGAATCCGGCATCCCCTTCGCGAGGTGCGACGCGACTAGACCAGCAGACCGGCGGTCTGGGTGCGGGCGCGGTCGAAGCGGGCCTGCACGTCGGCCCAGTTCACGATGTTCCAGAAGGCCTTGACGTAGTCGGCCTTGACGTTCTGGTACTGCAGGTAGAAGGCGTGCTCCCACATGTCGAGCATGAGCAGCGGGGTCAGGCCGATCGGGATGTTGCCCTGCTGGTCGTACAGCTGGACGATGATCAGCCGCTGGCCGATGGAGTCCCAGGCCAGGATGGACCAGCCGGAGCCCTGGATCGAGTTCGCGTTCGCCGAGAAGTGGTCGCGGAACGCGTCGAACGAACCGAACGCATCGTCGATCGCGGCACCGAGCTCGCCGTCCGGCTTGTCGCCACCCTCCGGCGACAGGTTCTTCCAGAAGACGGAGTGGTTGGTGTGGCCACCGAGGTGGAAGGCCAGGTCCTTCTCCAGCTTGGTGGCCTGCGCCGCCATCGTGCCGTTCTCCCGCGCCTCCGCCATCTTCTCGAGGGCGGTGTTGGCGCCGGCGACGTAGGTCGCGTGATGCTTGCTGTGGTGCAGCTCCATGATCTTCGCCGAGATGTGCGGCTCGAGCGCGGCGTAGTCGTAGGGCAGGTCCGGAAGCGTGTACTCAGCCACGAAGGATCCCTTCTCTTCGGGCCCGGCGGGGCCCGTGCGTGATTTTCAAGTACTTCTGGGTTTCCACCCAAACCCATAAGTACACCCTCTGCAATACCGCCCGCGCAGCCGGTTGTGCGGGGCGGCGGTGGCGGCGGAGGGCGTCGCGTCGGCGTCCGAAAAGGGACCGACGACCTACCTGCGGAAACGCCGGACAATTCGGCCGGCGGGTGAACGGGCCCTTAACATCGTCGGGTGTTTCGGCCCCTCGCGAGCGACGGGACGCACGACGCCCCGGCGCCACGTGTGGACCTGCCCGGTGTGAACCTGCTCCGCACCGTCGCCGTCCTGGCGGTGCTGTACTCGCACATCTCCTTCTATCTCATCGACGACCTCGGCACCGGCTGGTGGGTCATCGACGTCGTGTACCGGGTGCTCGTCGAGGGCGCCGGCCTCAATCAGCACCTGTCCTTCCTCGGGGTCGCGATGTTCATGACCCTGACCGGGCTGCTCATCACCCGCTCCGCGATCCGCGACGAACCGCGGCGCTTCCTCGTCGCCCGCAGCGCGCGGCTGCTGCCGGCGTTCTGGGTTGCGATCCTCGCCGCGATCCTGCTGGTGCGGCTCGGGATCAACGGGATGTTCAGCGGCCAGACCGGCGTCTCCGGCGTCGAGGCCGTGCTCAGCTTCTTCCTGGGCGGGTTCTTCCTGAAGCCCGAGGTCGCGGTCCTCGGGGTCACCTGGACCCTCGCCGTGCAGATCACGTTCTATCTGTACTGCGTCGCCGCCCGGCCGCTCCTGCGGACCCGGCCCATCGTGGTGCCCGTCCTCGGCGCCGTGGTGTGCATGCTGGTGCTGCTGTACAACCTGTACCTGCCCGAGCCGTACACGGTGCCGTTCCTGTCCAAGGTCGCGGCCACGATGCCGACCGTGTTCCTCGGCCAGATCGTGTACCTCGGCTGGGCGCGGCTGACGTCCCGGCGGTGGCTGATCGTCGCGCTGCTCGCCCAGGTCCAGGTGGTGCACCTGGCCACCGACTACCAGGTCTACTGGGCCGGCAGCCGCTACCTGTGGACCATCGTCGTGGTCACCGCGTGCGTGGTCCTGCTCTCCCGCATCGACGGCCGGTTCGCCCGCTCGCGGGTGCTGCACTGGACCGCCACCCGCAGCTACGCGATCTATCTGGTGCACACGCTGGTGCTCTACCGGGTGTACGAGAACACGGTCGCCCACCTCGGCCGCACCGGTGCCGTGCTCGCCTTCGTGGTGGTGTGCGCGGCCGTCGCCGAACTGCTCTACCGCGGCGTCGAGGTGCCGGCCGCCCGCTGGATCACCGCCCGGTGGTTGTCGCCACGCCCGTCGCCCCAGGTGGCGGCCGAGACGGAACCCGTGGAGAAGCCGCGCGCGTAGCATCGAGGCATGTCCTGGTTCGACGACATCCTCGCCCGTGCGGGTTCGAAGTCGGTGATGGTCACGCAGGAGCAGGCGCTGCCCGGCCGCGCCGAGCCGCTGCCCGTTCCCGACACCCATTACGTCAACGGGCACCGCATCATGCCGCCGTTTCCCGAAGGGATGCAGACCGCCGTTCTCGGCATGGGCTGTTTCTGGGGTGCGGAGAAGGAGTTCTGGGGGCTCGAGGGCGTGTACTCCACGGCCGCGGGATATGCCGGGGGATACACCCCGAATCCCACCTACGAGGAGGTGTGCTCGGGCCGGACCGGGCACACCGAGGTGGTGCTGGTCGTGTTCGATCCGAAGGTGATCTCCTACGAGGGCGTCCTCAAGCAGTTCTGGGAGAACCACGACCCCACGCAGGGCATGCGGCAGGGCAACGACCACGGCACCCAGTACCGCTCGGCGATCTACACGTTCGACGAGGGGCAGATCGAGATCGCCGAGGCCACCGCCGAGAACTTCGGCGCCCGGCTCGCCGCGGCCGGCTACGGCGCCGTGACGACCGAGATCGCGCCGCTCACGCAGTTCTACTACGCCGAGGACTACCACCAGCAGTACCTGGCGAAGAACCCGAACGGCTACTGCCCCGTCCACGCCACCGGGGTGAGCTGCCCGGTCGGCCTCGGCGCCTGACGCCACGCCCCGCGCCGCGCTCGGTCCCGAACGGATCGGCATCGGCGACTTCCGGGTTGTGTGACGTTGGCCGGAACGCCTTGCCGTCGTTAGCTGTGCGTATCACTCTGGAAAGAGGGAGTTGTCACGGGGGAGAGGATCGAGGCCGAGATGATGCGGAACACGAGCGGATACCTGCGGGTCCTGCGGCGGGGGCTGCGCGGCCGCCACCCGCTGATCCGGCGCACCGACCGTGCCGAGGCGCGACTCGCCGTGGCGGTGCTGCTCCTGGTCCTGGCGACGATCCCCCTCGCCGGCTGGGTCGGCGCCCGCACCTGGGACACCCAGTCGGCCCTCGCCGTGCAGCAGACCGCCGAACGCACCCTCGTGACGGCGAAGACGCAGGCTGCGGCCGAGACCACGGACGCCACTGCCGGCGAGCTCACGATGGTGGCCTCCGCGTCCGCGCCCGCCACCTGGGCCTGGGGCGACGAGAAGCGCCGGGGTGACGTCACGGTGGACTACGGCACACCCGCCGGCGCCGACGTGCAGATCTGGGTCGATCCGAACGGCGAACAGGCGCTCGCGCCGCTGAGCGCGACGAGCGCGAAGATCTCCTCGGTCCTGGTCGGGCTTTCGCTCTGGTTCGCCGCGGCCCTGCTCGCCGCCGCGGTGTTCGGCTACGGCCGGTGGCGGCTGGATCGCACCCGCAACCGGGAATGGAGCCGCGAAATCGCGGCCTTCCTCGGTTCCACCAGCAGCCACTGACCGCGCCTCGTCGTCACACTTCCGGCATGACCTCCCGCGCCACCAGTTCGAGGTGGTCGAGGTCGGCCAGATCCAGCACCTGCAGGTAGATGCGCTGTGACCCGGCCTCGGCGTAACGGGCGATCTTGTCGACCACCTCGGCGGGCGTGCCGGCGAGACCGTTCTCCCGCAGCTCGTCCACCTCGCGCCCGATCCGGGCGGCGCGGCGGGCGATCTCCGCCTCGTCGCTACCGCAGCACAGCACGAGCGCGTTCGAGTACGTCAGCTCGGAAGGGTCGCGGCCGGCCGCGCGGCACGCGTCCTGCACGCGGGCGAACTGGGCCGCGGTGGCCTCCACCGACTGGAACGGGATGTTGAATTCGTCCGCGTACCGGGCCGCGAGGGCCGGAGTACGGCGCTTGCCCCCGCCGCCGATCACGATCGGCGGACCGGAGCGCTGGTGCGGCTTGGGCAGCGCCGGTGAATCGACGATGCGGTGGTGCGCACCCTCGTACGAGAAGGTCTCCCCGACCGGCGTCTGCCACAGCCCGGTGATCACGGCGAGCGACTCCTCGAACTTGTCGAAGCGCTCCTTCAGCGACGGGAAGGGGATGCCGTAGGCGAGGTGCTCCTCCTCGTACCAGCCTGCCCCGAGCCCGAAGTCGACCCGGCCGCCGCTCATGGCATCGACCTGGGCGACGGTGATCGCGAGGGGGCCGGGGTGGCGGAACGTCGCGGAGGTCACCAGGGTGCCCAGCCGGATCGTGGAGGTCTCCCGGGCCAGGCCGGCCAGCGTGATCCAGGCGTCCGTCGGGCCGGGCAGGCCGGCGGAGTTCATCGCGAGATAGTGGTCGGAACGGAAGAAGGCGCCGTAGCCGAGCCGCTCGGCCGTCTGCGCGACGGCGAGCAGGTCGTCGTAGGTGGCACCCTGCTGAGGTTCGGTGAAGATCCGTAGTTCCATGCCGTCGATCATTTCAGTTCGCCGGAGACCACGTCGGTCTGCGTCGAAGCGCGCACTCGCCGCCGACGGTGCGCCGGAAGCCGTGAACCGTGCGCGGTGGTGGTGCAGAAGATGCCTGTGGGGCAACGAATGACGCGAGCAGCCCGGCCGCTCACCGCCGAAATGTTCCCGGAGTGAGGCGATGTGCCGCTGTGGAAACTGAGCCCTCTGTGGATGAAGCTGTGGAAACTGTGGATAACTCCCGGGCGGAGGCGTTTTCACACGACCCCGCCGGGACGGGGCGAATCGGGCGGGCGGCCCTTCTCCATGGGGTGGGCGGGATCCCCGGTGGTCGCTGCATGCGCCGCAGCGGCGTGCCAGTATTGACGGTGTGAGCTTCCCCGACGTGCCCACCGTCACGGTCGCCGACGTGCCGCCGATCGGTCCCGAGGTCGTGCTGCTCGACGTGCGCGAGGCCGGCGAACGGGATCTCGGGCACGACGGCGACGCCTCGGCGAAGATCTGTTGATGGCCGCCTACCAGATCTGCGTCCGCTGCGGACACCGCTGGCCCGTGTCCTGGCAGCCCCGGCAGTGGTGCCCGGGCTGCCGCGGGCTGCTGCTGTCCCCCGACGACACCGCGGCCCCCGTTCCACCGGGGCGCCGCAACTTCCGCTGGGTGGCACGGCCGCCGCAGGCCCGCTCCGGCCAGGACGGTCCCCGGCCGCGACGGCGGCCGGCGGGCCCGGCTCCGCGCTACCACGAGGTGCCGCGCTGGGGCCTTGCCGATCCTCGCCCGGCCGGCGAGCCGTCGACCCCGTCGCGTGAGGAAACCCTCGCGGATCTCGCCCCGACCCTGCTCGCCGGAACCGCCGTCGTATTCGGCCTCGCCGCCGTCGCAGAGGCCGTCCGCTACGGGCTGCTGCTGTACAACCGCACGCGCCTCGTCGACCCGCTCGCTCTCGCGGCGTCCGACGCCCTGGTGTGGGCCACCCAGTTGTGCGGCCCTGCCGTCGCCCTCGCCGCCGGGGTCGCGGCGACGCTGCGGCTGATCCGCGTGCGGCGACGGATGTTCGCCGCCCGCGGTGCCGCCGACCCGCGCGGCCGGATCTCGCTGCTGCTCGGGTGCCTCGTGCCCGGCGTGAACCTCGCGATGCCCGGCGTCTTCCTCACCGAGATCACCGGTCCCGACGACCCGCGGCTACGGCGAGCCGTGCGCACGTGGTGGGTGCTGTGGGCGCTCGGCGGCGTGCTGTTCGTCGTCAACGTGCTGTGGCGGCAGAGGGACACCCTGCAGGCGCAGGCCGACGGGGTGCTGCTCGCCGCGGTGACCGCCGCCCTCGCCGCGGCCGTCGCCGTCGCGGCACTGCATGTGGTGCGGCTGTTCGACGACGAGGACCTGCGGGGCCGTCCCCGCCGCCTGCCCCGCCGCACCGTGGCGACCGGCCCCAAGTACGAACCCATCGCGCCGATCGAACCGGTCGGCGCGCGCACCGACGAGGCGGTGGCCTCGTGACGGCGGCCGGCGAACCCCGCGTCGTCGCGCACCGCGGGGCCTCCGCCGCCAGGGCCGAGCACACCCTCGCCGCCTACGAACTCGCGCTGCAGGAAGGCGCCGACGGCCTCGAATGCGACGTGCGGCTCACCCGCGACGGGCATCTCGTGTGCATCCACGACCGCACCGTCGACCGGACCTCCACCGGCAGCGGCCTGGTCAGCGAGATGACCCTCGCCCAGCTCGGGGAGCTCGACTACGGCACCCCCGGCGAGCCGGCGCGCCTGCTGACGCTGCGGCAGCTGATCGAGCTGACCCTCGACTGGACCAGCCGGCCCGTCAAGCTGTTCGTCGAGACCAAGCACCCCGTGCGCTACGGCGGGCTCGTCGAGGCCAAACTCCTCGCCGAGCTGGCCCGCTTCCGGCTCGCCACCCCCGCCTCCGCGGACTTCTCCCGCATCGTCGTGATGTCGTTCTCGGCCGCCGCGGTGTGGCGGGTGCGGCGGTCGGCGCCGCTGCTGCCGACGGTGCTCCTCGGCGACACCTCCCGCTATCTCGGGGGCAGCGCCGCCACCACCGTCGGGGCCACCGCGATCGGCCCCTCGATCCTCACGCTGCGCCAGCACCCCGAGCTCGTCGACAAGGCGGCTGCCGCGGGCCGCGCCACCTACTGCTGGACCGTCGACGATCCCGCCGACGTCGAACTGTGCCGCGACCTCGGCGTCGGCTGGGTGGCCACCAATCATCCGGGGCGCACCAAGCTTCTGCTCGGCGCTTCGCGCGGCGTGTAGTTTTGCGCCGTGGCCAAGAAGAGTAAGAGAAGCAGCGGACCCAAGCCCGGCAGCAACCGTGCCGCGAAGCTCGAGCAGCGCCGGCTCGCCCGGGAGGCCGAGGCTGCCACGGTCACCCGGCCGTTCGAGGGTCTCGCTCTCGAGTGCGACCTGGTGGCCCTGCGCGAGTTCGTTCCGTCGGCGGTGTTCACGTTGCCGTTGACCACGCCCGGCCGGGCCGTCCGCGCGGCCACCGTGCTGCCCGGGGCCGTCGCCGCGCTCGCCCGCGAGGAGGGCGACGAGACCACCGCGTACGTCGGGCTGCAGCTCGCCGCCGCCGGCCCCGACCCGGCCGCCGAGCTCGGCGCGGCGATCGCGTGGGCCCGGGAGGCGGAGGCCGGCTCGTCGCTCGCCGTCGCCGAACCCGGACCGGACGAGCCGCGCCTGCACGATCTGATCGACGTCGACGTCGTCCCGGAGATCACCGTGCACCAGGACTTCGACTGGTGGATCCCCGAGGGCGTCGAGGTCTCACCCGACGTCGCGCACACCGTCAAGCACGCCAACGACGCGATCATGCCGTCCGCACGGCTCGAGGGCGAGGGCGTCGTCGCCGCCTGGTGGGTGGATGCCGGTGAGAAGGCGCACCTGCGCTGGGTGCGTCCGGAGGACGAGGACACCCTGATGTCCGCGTTGTCGCGGGTGCACGCCGCGGGCGGACTGCACCTGGGGGAGGGCTCGCGGTTCGCCGGGTCGTTCCGCACCCACGGCCTGCTCGTGCCGGTGTTCGATCTCGACCCCGAGCGGCACCCCAACGAGTGGGTCGGCCCGACCGCCGAGTTCGGTGCGCGGCTCGACGAGGCCTTGGCGGTCGACGCGCCGCTCACCGCCGCCGAGCGGCGCTCGCGCGACGGCCTGCGCAGTCGTCAGGTCACTCTGCGCTGACCCGTCCCGTCGCCGACCCCGGCCCGACCCCGGGCCGAGCGAATGTATCGTTCCGTCGGCCTACAGAGATGAGCGATACATTCGCTCGGCTCGGGGCGAGCGGGCTCACGACGGCGGCGTCAGCAGTTCCGGCGGAATCTGCTGGTCCTGGGCCAACGCGTCGAAGAACGGCACGGCCCGCGACCGATCCCACAGCAGCACATTGCCGATCCCGGAGACGTCCTCGAAGCCGCCGACCGGGACGGTGGCGGTCACCGTCTCGCCGCGCATCGCCCACCCGAACCGGGCCAGGTGCCACATGTGGTCGCTCTCGTCGACCCGCAACGAGCCGGCGACCCCGGAGGCCAGCGACCACATCCGCACCGGGTTCAGCAGCGTGCTCAGGCCGGTGGCCTTGCTGAGCAGGGCGGACATGAACAGCCGCTGGTTGTTCATCCGGTCGAGGTCGGCCAGCGCCGTCGCGCGGGTGCGCACGAAGCCGAGGGCCTGCGGACCGGTGAGTTCCTGGCAGCCGGCCGGCAGGGAGATCCCCGCCAGCGGATCGTCGATGGCCTGCGGCAGGCAGACGTCCACACCCCCGAGGTCGTCGACGATCGAGGCGAAGCCGCCGAACCCGATCTCGGCGTAGTGGTCGATGTGCACGCCGGTGGCGCCCTCGACGGTCTGCACCAGCAGCGCCGGACCACCCAGCGCGAACGACGCGTTCAGCTTGTCCTGGCCGTGGCCCGGGATCGGGACGTACGAGTCGCGGGGGAGGGACACCATCGTGGTGGCCCCGCCGCCGCTGGGCACGTGGATCAGCATGACGGTGTCGGTGCGGTCCGGGCCGGTCTCCCCACCCGTCGCGAGTTCCTGCTCCTGCTCGGTGCTGAGGCCGGTGCGGCTGTCGGACCCCACAAGCAGCCAGTTGGTGCCCGGCGTGTCGCCGACGCGGTCGTCGTAGTCGGCGAGCGCGTCGACGCGGGTGAGCTTGCCGTCGAGGTAGACGGCACCGGCGCCGACGAGGGCGATCAGCACCAGCACGACGATCGCGGCGCGGCGCAGCAGGCGACGGGCGCCGACGGGGCGACGGCGCGGGGCCGGCTCGGGCGCGGGCGGGGTGGGCCGACGTCGCGGCGGCGGGGCCGGCGGTGGGGGCGCCGCGGCGCGGCGCGGCTCGTCGTACGGTTCGGGGGTCTGTCTGGGCGCCCAGTCGCGCTGCTGCCTCGGCGGTTGCTGCCTCGGGGGTTCGTGTGGCGGCGGGGCCGGCCTCGGCTGCCGCGGCGGGGGTGCCGGCGGCCGGTACTGCGGTGTCGGCGCCTGCGACCAGGCCTGCTGCGGGGCGGGGGGACGTCCGTCGCGACGGATGATCTGCGGTCCCTCCGGCGACGGCGACGACGGCGGCGCCGGCCGGCCCATCGGTGCCGGGCGGCGCGGCGGCGGCATCTGCGGAGGCTGATGCGGCGGCCGGGGCCGGGGCCGAGGGTCGGGATGGTCGCCGTTCACGACCTCCCAATGTACGCAGCCCGGGCTAGGGCAGCCAGGACACGTGCCCGCGCAGCGCCTGGTAGCCGACGAATGCGACGCTGTCGATCAGCGCATGCGCCACCACCAGCGGCCACAGTTGCGACGTGCGCTGCCAGTACCGGCCGAACACCAGACCCATGACGACGTTGCCGAGCCCGCCGCCGAGGCCCTGGTAGAGGTGGTAGCTGCCGCGTAGCAGCGACGAGGCGAGCAGCGAGGAGTTCTCCGACCAGCCGAGCTGCCGCAGTCGGGTGATCAGGTACGCAACGACGAGAACCTCCTCGGCGGCGGAGTTCGCGATCGCCCACAGCACCAGCGCCGGCAGCCGCCACCAATAGTCCTCGAGAGTGCTGGGCGCGACGGTGAGGTTGATGCCCGCCGCCCGTGCCACCAGATACAGGCCGAGCCCGGGGATTCCTATGAGCGCGGCCAGCCCCACGCCGGGGAGCAGGCCGCGGCGCAGCTGGTCCCGGGCGAAGCCGATCGCCTTCGGGCCGATGCCGCTGCGCCACAGCAGGTACACCCCGAGCGCAGCCCATGCCAGCAACCGGACGATGCCGAGCACCTGCCGGGCCAGGTCGATGAACTGCTGCGACGAGCGGGGGACGTTCAGCGCGACGGTCTGGTCGGACAGCGGCTCCGGTGCGAGTGCGGATTCGAGCAGCGACAGCATCGACGACAGCCCGCTCAGGCCGAAGGTGACGAGCAGGACGATGGTGACCTCGACCCACAGGGCGCGGCGGGCCGTCGGGTCGAGGGGCTCGGCGGGTGGCCGGGGCGGTGGCGTCAGCCAGGTACGGATCGTCACGGTCGCGATTGTGCCGCGTCGCGGCGGGCCTCTCACATCCTGATCTTGATCGCGTCCCGACGGGAGTTGACGCCCAGCTTGCGGTAGATCGAGCGCTGGTGGGTTCGCACGGTGTTCACGGACACGAACAGCGCGGCGGCGATCTCCTCCGCTGTCATCGGGGTGCGGAGGTAGGCGAGTATCTCCCGCTCCCGGGCGGACAGCCGAGCGGCGGGGACCCCAGCAGCCGCGAGCGTCTCGTCGGCCCGGACGAGGCGTGCGGTGACGAAGTCGCCGTGGGCGGTTCCCCAGGTCGCATGTTCGGTGAGGAGCCGGTGCAGTGTCGGATCCCGGCCGTCGAACGGTCGCCGGATGTTCTCGGGTGCCGCCACGTCCAGGCTCTTCTCGAGGAGGCGATGGGCTCCGGCGAAGTCGCCCCGTTCCCGCTGCACGAGTGCCGCGGTGACGAGGCGGCTCGCCTCGACGAATGCGCGCGGCTGCACGCCGGGGAGGTTGCGCAACACCTCTACAGCGCGGTTCGGTTGGCGGCCCCGGCGGTACAGCTCCGCCGTCAATGCCGTGACGATGGGAACGTTCGTGGTGTGCCGCAGCGGATCGGCCAGATCGAGCGCACGGGCCGACCCGACCGACCTCTCCGCGAGCAGGGCGTGCGCCAGGCGCGTGTAGATCGGCCAGGGGACCCCGTGCTCCTCGCTCGCGGGTACACCGTCGAGAAGTTCTCGCGCACGGGCGATCTCACGGATGTCTCCGAGTGCGGCGGTCGTCAGCGCGAAGAACACGCGGGCCAGCGACGAATAGGACGTGTCCCCACCGCCGCTCTCGGCCGCGTCGGCGAAGTACTTCAGCGCGTCGGGCAGGGCGTCCCGCCAGTAGGCGATGAAGCCGCGTCCGACGAGGTCGATACCCCCGTCGTAGGTGCGCCATTCGTCGTCCTGTTCGTTCGCCTCGCACTGGGCCGTTGCGACGGCCTCAGTGAAGTGCCCGCCGTACGCGAGGGCGAATTCGAGGTTCGCGGCGGCGCGTCCGGCGAGTACCGTACGCCCGGCCGCGCGGGCCTCCCGGTGCGCGGACCGCAGCAACTGTACGGCTCGCACCGGACGGCGACGGAGCCGCAGTTCCGTCCACCCCAGCAGGAACAACTCGTACGCGTGCGAGCCGCTCGTGTCCGCTTCGGCGACGGACGCGGCGACCCGGTCCACGGCGTTGCCCAGGTCCGTCTGGTCGTGGGCGAGAAACAGTTCCGCAAGTGCGCGCAGGCGGGCGTGTTCGTCGGACCCGTCCGTCCCGGTGCGCGCCGCCGTGGCTCGCTCGTACAACAGGGCGGCACCGGCTCGGTCGCCGACGACGTCGAGGCAGCACGCCCGGATGAGCAGGATGTCCGGGGATTCGCTCCACCGGGGTGGTAGCTCGAGGCACAGCCGTTCGAGGGTCCGCGCGTTCGAGTCGACAACGAGCCGGACCCAGTGTTGCCGGATCGTGCGCACGGCGAGTTCCGGATCGTGCCCGCGCAGTGCGTGGGTGACGGATTCGGCGGGGGAGAGGTCGGCGAGATGGCGTGCCGCAACGCGATGCAGATGATCTGCTCGGCGAGAGTCGCGTCGCCGCAGGATGATCCGACACTGCCGGGCGAACAGCGAGTGCCATCGGTAGACGGTGGCGTTGTCCGCCTCGACGTACCTGTCGAGGAACAGCCCGAGCCCGTAACACTCCTCGAGCAGACTCCCGCTGTCGGTGTGCCCGGCGAGCGCTTCCGCCAGTTCCTGGTCGAGTTGGGTGCACGTCGTGGCGTCCAGCACGAACTCGCGCAGCTGGGGCCGCAGCCGGCCGAGGACCGACTCCGCGACGTAGTCGGTCAGCAAGGGGTCGGTGTCGATCGAATCGTCGGGCACGTCGCCGCGGGCGGCGAGCAGCAGCGCCGAACGCACCGCGACGGGCCAGCCGGAGGTCCGTTCGTGCATCGTCGCGGCGATCCCGGCCGGACAGGATCCCCCGAGCGCTGCTGCAGCCTGCTCGATATCACCGACGGTGAACGCCAGATCGTCGCGAGACAGGACCGTCGCCCGGCCTGCCACCAGATCGCGGTTGAACCATGTGGTCAGGTCGTGGGTTCCGGCCAGGACGAGCCGTAGGTTGCCCGCGGCGCGTTCGGCGAGGGAGGACAGCACCCCGCGGGCCACGTGCGGACCCGCGAGGTGGGCGTCGTCGACGACGAGGACGACCGGTTCGGAGAGGTCCTCGAGCGTCCGGACCAGCCGGTCCGCGCAGGTGACCGGATCCGTCGAATCGCCCACGAACCCGAGAAAGGGCCGCAGCGCGGCCGCATCACCGATCCGAGCGGCTCGTCGCAGGGCCGTGATCATGCCGGCGAGTATCTCGGTGTCGACGTCGTGATACGAGGTGAGGGTCAGCCAGGCCCGGGGACCGCCGCGGTGGCGGAACCACTGCGTCAGTGCCTTCGTCTTGCCGTATCCCGACGGGGCCGTCAGGAGGGTGACACGATGGCGGTCGACCGCGTCGTCGATGCGGGCGTCGAGTCGCGGGCGCGGGACGATTCCGTACGAGGGCTGCGGGGGCGTGACGAGGAACCATGGCGACCGGTTCGACGGCGTCGATACCCCCATCTTCACGCGGCGATCATAGCCGTCACCGGTCGGATCATCCGTCCAGGATGAATCTGCGGCCTCGGAGAAGGGGACGCGGCCGCCGCCGTGTCACTGTCGGCAGCGCTCTGCCTGCCCCTGTCCGAATCGACGAGCCGAAAGGCCAGCGATGCGCTCTCCCGCCACCCGGCGTGATGTCCTTGATCGTCCCGCAACCCCCGACCGACCCGCCTGGGCGATTCCCCGTGGGCTGATCGTGTTGCTCGCCGCGGCGGCCGCCGTCGTCACCGTCGCGGGGGTGTCGGCGTTCTCCGGCGTGGTGGGTCCGGTGTTCCTGGCCCTCATACTCAGCGTCGCCGTGCAGCCGGTCCAGAGCTGGGCGGGGCGGCGCGGCCTGCCCGCATGGGTCGGTCTCCTCGCCTCCCTGGCGGCGGTCTACTCGATCCTCGTCGGCCTCGTCCTCGCCCTCGTGGTGTCCACGGCCCAGCTCGCCTCCCTGCTGCCCGAGTACGACGCCGAGCTCGACGCGCTGCTCGACGGGGTGCGCGATGCGCTGGCCTCTGTCGGCATCGGTGACGAGCAGATCCGGAGCACCCTGGGCAGTGTCGACCTCGGCAGGGTCGTCTCGGCCGTGGAGGCGGCGTTGCAGGGTGCGGTCGGGGTCTTCTCGAACCTGCTGTTCGTCCTGGCCCTGCTGCTGTTCATGGCCGTGGACGGGACGACCATCGGGGCCCGGATGCAGCTCGTGGCCCGGACCAAACCCGAGATCGCCTACGCCCTCGGATCGTTCGCCCACGGAACCCGCAAGTACCTCGTGGTCTCCACCGTCTTCGGTCTCGTCGTCGCCGTGCTGGACGGTGCCGCGCTGTGGCTCCTCGGGATCCCCCTGCCGGTGCTGTGGGCCCTGCTGTCGTTCATCACCAACTACATTCCCAACGTCGGCTTCGTTCTCGGTCTCGTTCCGCCGGCCCTGCTCGGCCTGCTGCAGGGCGGGGTGGGACTGATGGTGTGGGTGGTCGTCGTCTACTCGGTCCTCAACGTCGTCATCCAGTCGGTGATCCAACCGAAGTTCGTCGGCGACGCGGTCGGGCTGAGCGCCACCACGACGTTCCTGTCGCTGATCTTCTGGGCCTGGGTACTCGGCCCGCTCGGGGCCGTCCTGGCGGTGCCGCTGTCGCTGCTGGTGAAGGCGCTGCTGCTGGACGTCGACCCTGCGACCCGATGGGTCGATGCGTTGATCGGCGGAGGACCGACGCCGTCGCCGGGCCCCCACGGGAAGATCGACGGGAGCGGGGCGGTGCCGGGCCGATCGGACGTCTGCGCCTCGTGAGCCCGGCTCCGCTCACCCGCCGAGGAACCGCCCGATCCGGCCCTCACCGGTCCGGAGCGTCTGGACGAGGACCGGCGCTGCCACGACGACCACCGATACGACGAACAACCAGCCGATGGTGGTGAAGACAAGTCCCAGCGCTCCGAACTGGGCCTCGGCGGTCGCGGTGGCGCGCGGCAGGACGACGTATCCGCCCAGTCGGACCGCGGTCAGCCCGACTGCGGTGCACGCCCCGCTCGCCCACAGGACGCGACTCGGCACCGCCCCGACTGTGAGCAGAGCGGGGCACGCCGTCCACACGAACAACCACACGACGGACTCGGTGAAGAGCGCGACGGCCACCCCTGCCGGCGCTCCTGCGGACGCGGCGTGGAGCGCGGCGGTCGACACCGCCGACAGGGCGACGAGGAACAGAACGGCGAACCATCGCCAGGACCGGCGCAGGCCGATGGCGGGCACGGCCCAGATCCTGCCGTAGATCCGGGCCAGGGCCCGCGCGAAGGAGGTTCCGCTGATCGCGAGCATCAGCAGCCCCGCGACCCCGAACGCCGCGAACGACGGATCGACCGGGGGGTGTCCGCCGTATCGGACGAGGGCCGCCGGCGCGTAACCGAACTGGGTTTCGAGCGTGCGGGTGACGATGTCCCGGTCGGTGAGGACCGCGCTCGCGATGATCACCGGGAGCACCGAGGTGAACAGCTGCGCCGCCAACGTCATCGACCGATCGACCATCTCGATCTCCACCAGTCCGGTGAACGCCCGCACGAGCGCGCGACCGGACGCGAGGGTCTCCAGCCGGTCGCGCACCGAGCCGGCGCGCATCGTCGACGCCGTTCGGGCCGGCGACTCGCCGGCACCGGTCAGGCGCAGGTCAGCCCCCGGCCCGCGTCGTCCCGGGCCTTGTCGATCGCGACGATCTCCTCCTGCAGGGAGGCCGCGGCGTCCGGCACCGCGAGGTTCTCGTCGAGGTCCGCCACCGCGTCGTCGAACGACTTCCAGGCCTGGTCGATCGCGTCCACCCGGTCCTGGCCCACGGCGGACAGCGAGTCGGTGACGTCTTCGTAGCCGGCCGCCAACCGTTCCCGCACCTCCCGGATCTCGCCCACCGTGGCCGTCGACGACAGCGAGGTACGGGCCTCGTCCACCGCCGACCGGAAGTCGGCGACGGCGTCGCATGCGGCGGCCTTGTTCTCCTCCGCGGTCGGCGACGACGAGCACGCCGTGCCGAGAACGCCTGTGACACCGATGGCGACGACGGCGGTGGAGATCCTGAGGAAACTGCGGGTCCGGTGCATGCGGTGATACTCCTCGTCGGTTCGTGTCCTGGGGGACGCCCGGGCTGGCGGGCCGATGCAGTCAAGCAGGACGCACGCGGCGGCGCACCGATCGTGGTCCGGAATCGTCCACGGCTGATGAGGGCCCGGTTGCCGGCGGTCCTCCCCGTCGCCGCCGTGCCGACGACCGGGTACGGGACGGTCCGCCGGCCGGGGAGGCGGCCGGTGCTGCACGCCTCGTCCGGCCACCCGTCCGGCCACTCGTCCGCCGAGGAGTAGATCCGTGGCGGGAGGGGCCGAGCCGGCACCGTCGGTGCGACGATCGTCGTCGGCGGACCTGTGCGTACCGCCGCATTCCGGCGCGGGCTGCCGCCCGCGCGAATCCGTCACCTTCGGGAGCTGTCACCGTGGACTTCTGGGACTCGCTGTGGAACATCGTGCTGGTGTTCTTCTGGGCGTTCGTGTTCGTCGCCTCGCTCGTCGCGATGTTTTCCGTCGCGATGGATCTGTTCCGTGACAAAGAACTCAGCGGGTGGTGGAAGGCGTTGTGGCTCGTGTTCCTCGTGTTCCTGCCGCTGCTCACGGCGCTCGTCTATCTCGTCGCCCGGGGCAAGGGGATGTCCGAGCGGTCGGCGCGCGAGTACTCGGAAACCCGTCGCGCGACCGAGGAGTACATCCGGTCCGTCGCGTCCAGCGGCCCGGCCGAGGAGATCGGGCGGGCGAAGGCGCTGCTCGATGCGGGGACGATTTCCCGGGCCGAGTTCGAGTCTCTCAAGGAGCGCGCCCTGGCGGGTCGAGCGGCCTGAGTCGGCCGTCCTCCCGGTCGGGGCGTGAAGCGGTCCGGCGTCGCGTGCGGCCCACTCGTCCGGGTGGGCCGCACGCGACGTGCCTGTCCGGGGTTCCTCCGGTCGGCCGCGGCCGGACACCCCGCAGCCGCATGAGTGCCGAAAGACGTTCGCCCCGATAATCATTCGAATTCGGACTCAGCGTCTATGCTGTCGCCATGTTGCTCATCGGAATCCTCGTGTTCGGGATGGTCGTCGGCGCCGCGGCCCAGTTGCTGCTCGGCAGGTCGGCGGGACGGATCGATTGGACCCTCGCCTTCGCTGCGGGGCTCGCCGGGTCGTTCGTAGGCGGGCTGCTCGTCAGCCTTCTGGCCGGCGACGGACTGTCGCTGCGGCCGAGCGGGATCATCGGCTCGCTCGTGGGGGCGCTGCTCGTCACCGGTGCGGTGGGCTGGTGGCGGGCGCGTTCCGCCACGCCGAAGCCCTGACCCCCGGAGGGCGGGCGCGGAGCGGTGTGCCGGCGTCGAACGGGTCCTCGTCGGTCGTTCGCCGGGGATGACATTTCCGTCCCTGCCTGGCGGGTCGTCGGTGGGCGGATCACGATGACCTCCGGTCGGCCGCGTCACGATGCGCGGCCGGACCGCCGCGACGACCTACCGAAAGGACCGCCCATGCGGTTGGACGATATGGAGGAACTGGCCCGGGACGCGTACCTGTACGCGTATCCGCTGGTGCTCATGGACATCACCATGCGACAGGCCGTCAACGTGCCGGACGAGGTCACCGAGCCCATGCGGGCGCCGGTCAACCGGTTCGCCCACGTGCGGACGTATCCGGGGGCGGAGGACCGTGACGTGGTCCGCTTCAACTTCGACACCCTGTACTCGTTCGCCTGGGTCGATCTGACTGCGGAGCCGGTCGTCTTCGAAACCCCGGCTACCGGCGGTCGCTACTTCCTCACGCCGATCTACGACATGTGGACCGATGTGTTCGCGGTCCCGGGGTCGCGCACGACGGGGAACGAGGCGGCAGCATTCCTGCTCACCGCGCCCGGATGGGACGGGGAGATTCCCGAGGGACTGCGCCGGCTCGCGGCCCCCACCCCCACGGTGTGGATCATCGCCCGCGTCCAGACCGATGGTCCGGGCGACTTCGCCGCCGTGCATGCAGTTCAGGACGGGTTCGCGTTGACACCGCTCGGCCGCTGGAACTCCGGGTCGTCGTCCGCCCCCGCCCCCGCCCCGGTCGATCCGTCGGTCGACGGCCGGACACCGCCCTTCTTCCAGGCCGACGCGTTGAGCGGCGAAGAGATGCTGGTCCGGCTGAGCCGACTGCTGGCCGTCGTCCCGCCGCATCCGAACGATTATCCGATCCTCCACCGGTTGGAGCGCTTCGGAATCGGAGCGGGGAAGGTCTTCGATCCAGCCGTGCTGGACCGGCCGACGAGAGAGGCGATCGACCGGGGCGCCGCCGCGGCCAAGGCGGCCGTTCTGCGCGGGGTGTCACATTTCGCACCCGAGGTGAACGGCTGGATGAGCCAGCTGGAGAACATCGGGACGTACGGAACGTCGTATCTGAAGCGAGCGGTCGTGGCCGCCGCGGGACTCGGTGCGAACCTGCCCGAGGATGCCGTCTACCCCGGGACCGAGAAGGACTCGGACGGTGAGCTGCTGACCGGCGATCGGCGCTACGTCCTTCGTTTCGACGCCGACTCGCTGCCGCCGGCCCGGGCCTTCTGGTCCCTCACGCTGTACGACCTGGACGGGTTCCAGGTGCCGAATGCTCTCGATCGATTCGCGATCGGTGATCGCGACGAGCTCGTGTACGGCGAGGACGGGTCACTGGAGCTGTACATCCAGGCGGACGACCCGGGCGGCGAAGCGACGAGGAACTGGCTTCCGGCCCCGCGCGGTGAGCGCTTCAGGTTGATGTTGCGGGTGTATTCGCCGGCACCCGCCGTGACGAGCGGCGGGTGGGCGGCTCCGCCGGTGCGGCGAAGATAGGGCCGGTGCGTCGTTCGTGCCGTCAGGCATGTCCCGAGGGACGCAGCGGCGCCGCAGGTACCAGGCCTCACCAGAAGTCCAGTGCCTCCGCCAACGCGGTGGACTGCGCGTGGGTGGGCCGCTGCGCGCCGTCGACGGCGTAGACGGTGGTGCCCACGGTCGCGACGACGAGACCGTGCCGGGCGACGCCCATCGGTGGCAGCTCGGACCAGGTGCCGGTGGTCAGGTCGAACGCCTCGACGTCGGCGAGGACGCGGGTGGGTTCCTCGCCGCCGACGGCGACGATGCGGCCGTCGAGGTGGGTGACACCGAGCCCGCCGCGGGGGGTGGGCATGTCGGGAAGCTGCGTCCAGGTGTCGGTGGCGGGGTCGTAGCGCTCGACGGTGGCGACGTTCTTGTCGGCGGCCAGGTCCCGGCCACCGACGGCGTAGGCGTAGGTGCCGTCGGTGGTGGCGGCGAGGTGCTCGCGCGGGGTCGGCAGGTCGGCGACCGTGCTCCAGCCGCTGCCGTCGAAGACGTCGGTCGCGGCGAGGAGGGTGTCGTCGGCCTGACCGCCGAACACGTAGATCTTGTCCCCGATGGTGACGGCGGCCGCGGCGGCACGCGCCTGCGGCATGGCCGGTAGTTCGGTCCACTGCCCGTCGCGCAGCGCGAACACCCGATCCGACGGTCGGGCGGTGAGGTCGGCGCCCTCGGGCACCCAGCCGCCGAGCACCACCAGCTCGTCCGCGTACTCGACGGCCATCGCGTGGTTGAGCGGGAGGGGGAGATCGGGTCCGACCTTCCAGGTGTCGATGGCCGGGTCGTAGCCCTCCACCCGGGCGGTGGACCCGTTGTTGTCGAGTCCGCCGAACACCCACACGGTGCCGTCGGCGACGGTGGCGGCGGTCTGCTGGCGGGCGGTGGGGGCGTCGCGCAGCTGCCGCCACGCCGGCCCGGGCTGGACGCGGCGCGGCGGGATCTGCAGCGCCTCGGTGACGGAGGTCGACTCGGCGTGGGTGGGTCCGGTGGCGCCGTCGATGGCGTAGACGGTGTCGCCGACCGCGCCGAGGGCCAGCCCGTGCCGCGGGGTCCGCAGGTCCGGCAGCTCGGACCACGTGCCGGTGGTCAGGTCGAACGCCTCGACATCGGCGAGGACGCGGGTGGGTTCCTCGCCGCCGGCGGCGACGATGCGGCCGTCGATGTAGGTGGCGCCGAGCCCGCCGCGCGGGGTGGGCATGTCGGGCAGGGCGGTCCACGCGCCGGTGGTGGGGTCGAAGCGCTCGAGGGTGGCGACGTTCTTGTCGGCGGACAGGTCCCGGCCGCCGATGGCGTAGGCGTAGGTGCCGTCGGTCGCGGCCGCGAGGTGCTCGCGCGGGGTCGGCAGGTCGGCGACCGTGGTCCAGGCGGTGCCGTCGAACACGTCGGTGGGGCGGATCAGGGTGTCGTCGGCCTGGCCGCCGAACACGTAGATCTTGTTTCCGATGGTGACGGCGGCGCCGGCGGCACGGGCCCGGGGCATCGGTGGCATCTCCACCCATTCACCGTTGCGGACGGCGAAGACCCGGTTCGATGCGGTGGCGGTGAGGTCGGGGCCGTCCGGGATCCAGCCGCCGAGGACGACGGGCACGCCGTCCCACGTGACGGCCGTCGCGTGGTTGAGCGGGATCGGCAGGTCGGGTCCGGCCTTCCAGGTGTCGATGGCCGGGTCGTAGCCCTCGTGGGCGGGGGAGGAGCCGGAGTCGTCCAGGCCGCCGAACACCCACACGGTGCCGTCGGCGACGGTGGCGGCGGTCTGCTGGCGGGCGGTGGGCGCGTCCCGCAGCGGTCGCCACGCGGCGGTCGGGGCGACCTCGGTGGTCTCGCCGGCCGCGGCGGTCCCGGCGTCGCCGGGCTGCCGTGTCGCCACGTAGACCGCCGTGGCCGCGACGGCGAGCAGCGCGACGGCGAGCACGGCGAGCAGCACCGGCAGCCGCACGGTTCGTCGCGCTGGGGGTTCGCTCGGGCGGGGTGGGCCGGGCGGCGGTGGCGGTGGCGGTGGGGGACCGTTCGGTCGCGGCGGTGCGGGTTTGACGGGTGCCGCGGTGGCCGTGACGGGTGTGGCCGTGACGGGTTTCGCGAGGGGGTGCCGGCCCGTCGGCTGGTCGTGGAACCGCAGCTCGCCGGGCAGGGCCATGTCGTCGACGTGGCGGCCGTGCCGGGCCTGGGTCTGCTGCAGCTCGCGGCCGAAGTCGGCCGCGGTCGCGGGCCGGCGGGCCGGGTCGACGGACATGGCGTGCTCGATGGCGGCGCACACGTCGTCGGGGATGCCGTGGGGGCGCAGGTCCGGGATGGGCTGGCTGGTGATGCGCAGGAACTGCGCGATGATCTCCTCGCCCGTGCGTCGCTCGAACGCGGCGCGGCCGGTGATGAGGGCGAACATGGCCGCGCCGAGGCCGTAGATGTCCGAGGCCGGGGTGGGCGGCTTGCCCTCGAGCACCTCGGGTGCGGTGAAGGCGAGGGATCCGGTGAAGGCGCCGGTGGCGGTTTCGAAGCCGCCGGCGATGCGGGCGATGCCGAAGTCGGTGAGCTGCGGCTCGCCGTACTCGGTGACGAGGATGTTGGCGGGCTTGACGTCGCGGTGCAGGGTGCCGGCGCGGTGGGCGGTCTCGAGGGCGCCGGCGAGCTTGACCCCGACGCGGACGACGTCCCACCACGGCATCGGCCCGTCCCGGCGTACCCGCACCGCCAGCGAGTCGTTGGGGTGGTAGGGCATCACGATGTACGGCCGGCCGGTGGAGGTGACGCCCACCTGGAGGATGTTGACGATGTTCGGGTGGCCGGACAGCCCGCCCATCGCGAACCCCTCGCGCAGGAACCGTTCGCGGTTCTCGGCGTCGAGGTCGGAGGAGAGCACCTTGATCGCGACGGTGCGCCCGAGGGAGCGTTGCCGGCACCGATAGACGACGCCGAAGCCGCCCCGGCCGACGACGAGGGCGTCGTCGAACCCCGCCGCGGCGAGTTCCGCCGCGATCCCCTGCCCCGCGGGGCGGGTGGCTTCCGGATCGAAATCGGCCATGGTTCCCGGCTTTCGGCGTGCGACGCGCTCGGGGGAGTGCTGACTCGAGGATACCGCCGAAGCGCGGGGCCCGATCAGTGCCTCGCGCGCAGCCCGTTGGCGAACGGGCAGCCCACGAGGCGGCGCAGGGCGCGGCTCAGGGACTCGACGTCGTCGGCGGGTTCGGGGAACGGAATCCGGACGTCGTGGTCGCCGCGGCCGGACTCGAGTCGCAGGCGCAGGCCGTAACGGTCCAGGCCGAGAGGCCGGATGCGGCCGCGCCGGTCGTTGACGGGGATGTGCCGGGCGATGCGGTGGACGAGGTCGCCGTGGTCCTGCTCGAGGTGCTGCAACCATGCGGACTCGACGGCCGCGAACGGGTCCGGCGCGGCCGCGAGGACGTCGGCGACCTCCACGGACTCGGCGCCGGTGGTGTCGGCGGCGACGACGGACGTGAGCCGTAGGCGCAGCAGTTCGGCGCGGTGCCCGACGTCGAGCAGCGCGGGGTGGGGCAGGGTCGCGGCGATGTCGGCGGCGAGCTGGCGGGGTTCGGCGACGGCGTGGGCGGTGCCGCTGAGCCAGATGAGCGAGCGGACGGGGTTGCGCAGCCGCAGCGGCGAGTGGTCGGTCAGTTCCAGCACGGCGTGCAGGCCCGCGGCGCCGCGCTGCCAGGTCAGCGCGACGGCGGCACAGTCGTCGGGGACGACGACGAGCAGGTCGCCGTCGCTGTGCAGGTGGTGCAGCACCGCGGTGACGGGCGCGGCCCCGTCGGTGGCGAGTACGGCGGAGCCGGTGACAACTGCGGCGGAGCCGGTGCGGGCGACGGCGGTGCGGACCGCTTCGGCGGTCGTGGGCGCGGAACGGGCGGTGGTGGCCGGCATCGAATCCTCCTCGGATGGTAGGTGAGGCAAACCTAAGTCATGGTGAGTAGGGTCGCAACACCCCGGCGACTAGCCTGGAGACGTGCCGATCCCGCTCACCCTCGGAATGCCGCCGTCCCGCGAGGAGCCCCGCGGCCTGCTCACCGCCCTGCTCACCCGCCAGCATCCGACCCTCGCCGACGCGCTCGCCGCCCCCGCGCTCGACGCGATCGGCGACCTCGTGGTGCCGGTGTCCACGCTGACCGAGGCCCTCGGGGAGACCACCGGGGCGGTGCGGATCGTCGGTGAACTCGACGTCGCCCCCGACGCGGAGCGCCTGGCCGGCCTGCGCCCGGTCCCGGTCCGCTACCAGCTCGACTGCACCGCGGCGGACCTCGACGACGCGCTCGCCGTCGCGGTACCCGCCCCTCTGACCGTCTACGTCGACGCCGGTGACCTGCCCGTGACGGCCCGCGCACTCGTCGGCGCCGGACACAGCCCCGGCCTGCCCACCGGACGCGACGTGGGGGAGATCGCCGACTTCCTGTCCGTCCTCGCCCACGCCGGCACCGGTTACGTCGCCCGAGCCCGCGACGCCGACGAGGTGCTCGCCCTGCTCGCCGCCACCGTCGCGGCCCTGCGCGGCGACGACGTGCGCGCCGCCCTCGCCGCGCCCGACCCCGGCCGGCTGACCGCCCTGATCCCCGAGGCGGCCGCGGCCGTGCGCGAGATCCTGCTCGCCGTCGAGGTCGACGACCCGGCCGGCGTCGCGCGCGACCTCGCAGCCCTCGGCCTGGTGGCGCGATGACCCCGTTGCCGCGATGACCCCGTTGCCGCGATGACAGGGCCCGGACACGTTCGATGCGTACCCTTCTAGGCGTGCCCCGCATCGCCTACTTCGGCCCCACCGGAACCTTCACGGAGATGGCCCTCGCCCGGTTCGAGGACGCCGGCACCTTCGACGGCCCGGTCGAGCGGGTGTCGGCCGCCAGCCCGCCCGCGGCGCTGCAACTCGTGCGCGACGGCGCGGTCGACGGCGCAGTGGTGCCCATCGAGAGCTCGGTGGAGGGCTCGGTGCCCCCCACGATGGACGCCCTCGCGGTCGGCCCGCGCCTGCAGATCGTGGCCGAAACCGAGCTGGACGTCGCCTTCACCGTCGTGGCCCGGCCGGGCATCACGCTCGACGAGGTCCGCACCGTGCACGCCTATCCGGTGGCCGCCGCGCAGGTGCGCCAGTGGATCGTCGACCACATGCCGAAGGCCGACGTGGTGGCCGCCTCGTCCAATGCCGGCGCCGCCGAGGACGTCGCCGCCGGCAAGGCCGACGCCGGCGTGTCCACCGCCCTGGCCGGGCAGCGGCTCGGCCTGCCGGTCCTCGCCGACGGCGTCGCCGACCACGCCGGCGCCCGCACCCGGTTCGTGCTCGCCACCCGGCCCGCCCCCACGCCGGCGCGCACCGGCATCGACCGCACCTCCGTGATCCTGCAGCTGCCGAACGAACCGGGCTCCCTCGTGCGGGCCATGACCGAGTTCGCCACCCGCGGCATCGACCTCACCCGCATCGAGTCCCGCCCTACCCGCCAGGAATACGGGACCTACTTTTTCCACTTGGACTGTGTCGGCCACATCGACGACGCGCTCGTCGCCGAGGCGCTCAAGGCGCTGCACCGCTTCGCGCAGGTGCGGTTCCTCGGCTCCTGGGCGGCGGTGTCCCAGCACGGTGTGGCCCCGGTATCGGACGAAGAGGATGCGCAGTGGCTGCAACGGCTGCGGCGCGGGGAGGAAGAGCGTTGAGCGGCCGATTGATCCTGGTCCGGCACGGGCAGACGGTGGCGAATGTCGCACGTCGCCTGGACACCAAGCTGCCGGGCGCCGAACTGACCGACCTCGGCGTCGCGCAGGCCCGCACCCTCGGACAGGGCTTCGCGCAGCAGCCGCCGACAGCCCTGTTCGCCTCGCAGGCCCTGCGCGCCCGGCAGACCGCCGAGCACGTCGAGCTCGCCGCCCGTGTGACCACCGTCGTCCGCGAAGGCCTGCACGAGGTGCAGGTCGGTGAGCTCGAGGACCGCAGCGACGAGGAATCCCACGCGCTGTTCATGAAGGTGTACGAGTCCTGGCACACCGGCGACCTGCGCGACCGGGTGCCCGGCGGCGAATCCGGCCTCGACGTCCTGGACCGGTACCTGCCGGTGGTCGAGTCGCTGCGCACCGACTACCTCGACGACGGCTCGGGGGACGTCGTGGTGGTCAGCCACGGCGCCGCCATCCGCCTCGTCGCCGCGCACCTCGGCCGGGTGCCGGGCAGCTTCGCGACCAGCAACCACCTCGCCAACACCCAGAGCGTCGAACTGGTCCCGCTGCCCGGCGGCGGCTGGGAGTGCGTGCGCTGGGGCACCTTCCAGGCGCCGTTCCACGACACCGGACGCGCCGGCGCCGACGATCCGATGGGTTAGCCCCCACCTCGTCGTCCGCGCGCCGTGGTGCTTCCTGCGCGCGTCCATCGCTCGCGGGGAGCCCCCGAGTGCGCAGGCGTCCCGGCCGGGGCCGACGCACAGGTATCCTCGAGCCGTCCGAATGTAGCGATCGATAGGTTGGGTACGGCAATGGGAACTTCCACCGACGACACCGTCGCGGACGGTGTCGCTGCGCCGGACTGGCGTCGCCTCGAGCCGATGGAGCTGACTCCCATTCTCTCCGCGGCGCTCGACGCCTTCTACGAGACCGGGTTCCACGGCACCTCGGTACGGGAGATCGCCCGCCGGGTCGGCGTCACCGTTCCCGCGCTGTACTACCACCACGAGAACAAGGAAGGCCTGCTCATCGCGCTGCTCGAGCTCTCGACCAGCGACGTGATGACCCGGGCCTACGCCGCCGACGCCGACGGCGGCGACGATCCGGTGCAGCGGCTCTCCAACGCCATCGAGGCGATCGTGCTGCGCATGACGAACCGTCCCCGCCTCGCCGCCCTCGAGGGCGAGGTGCGCTACCTCAGCCCCGAGAACCGGCAGCGCTACCGCGCGGTGCGCAAGGAGATCGAGAAGCTCGTCTTCGAGATCGTCGAGGACGGGACCCGGCGCGGGGCGTTCGACGTCGAGGATCCGGCCGAGACGACCCGTGCGCTGCTCGGCATGTGCCAGTCCATCCCGCGGTGGTACCACCGCGAGGGCTCCCTGAGCCCGGAGGAGGTGGCGCGCAAGTACGTCGCGATCGCCCTCAAGACGGTCGGCGCCACCCCTCCCCCGAAGCCCTGACGGGCGGACTCAGCCCCGGCCGAACACCGCCGTCCGCTTCTCCTGGAAGGCGCTCACGCCCTCGTGGAAGTCCGCGGACGCCAGCAGCTCGAGCTGCCCGGCGCGCTCGCGGGTGAACGCGCTGTCGAGCTCGCCGAGGGTCGCGTCGTTGATCGCGTCCTTGGTGGCGTGGAAGGCCTCGACCGGTCCGGCGGCGAGCCGGATGGCGAGCGCGTCGACGGCGGCGGCGAAGTCGTCGTCGGGGTGCACCTCGGCGATCAGCCCGGCCGCGAGTGCCTCGGTGACGGGCAGCCGTTCGGCGAGCAGCGCCATCTTCAGGGCACGGGCACGGCCGATCGACGCGGCGACGAGTGCGGTCGCGCCGCCGTCGGGCATGAGGCCGATGCGGGTGAAGGCGAGCAGCAGGTAGGCGGACTCGGCCGCGACGGTGAGGTCGCAGCCCAGGGCGAGGGACACGCCGACGCCGGCGGCGGGGCCGTTGACGGCGCCGATGACCGGGCGCGGGAAGGCGCGGATCGCGGCGACGGTGCGGTTGGCGGCGTCGATGGTCCCGGCCGACGGCGGAGCGGACAGGTCCTTGCCGGCGAGGTCGGCGCCGGTGCAGAAGGCGCGACCGGTGCCGGTGAGGACCGCGACGCGCACGGCGTCGTCGCCGGCGTGCTTCTCGAAGGCGTCGGCGACGGCCTCGAGGGTGGCGGTGGTGACGGCGTTCATCCGTGCGGGCCGGTTGAGGGTGACGCGCAGGATGCCGTCGTCGACGGTGACGTCGACGCCGACGGGATCGATGGTCATGGGTCCTCCGGGGGGTGGGGTTCTCGGGACGGTCAGGGTCTCTCTGGACGTCAGGGGCGCAGCGCCAGGGCGACCTTGCCGGTGGCGGAGCGATGTGCGAGCGACCGCAGCGCCTCGGCGGCGTGCGTCATCGGGTGGACGGTGGGTTCGGGGATCTGCAGTGCCCCGGAGCGCAGCAGCGGCTCGAGCTGCGCCCATTGCTGGGCGGTGTAGCCGGGGAAGGTACGCACGTATTCGCCCCATCCGGCGCCGAGGACCGAGATGTTCTTGAGCAGAAGACGATTCACTTTGACGGTGGGAATCTCGCCGCCGGTGAAGCCGAGGACCACGACCCGTCCGTTCGGTGCCAGGCTGCGCAGGCTGTCGGTGAACCGGTCGCCGCCGACGGGATCGAGAACGATGTCGACGCCGCGTCCGCCGGTGAGCTCGAGGACCCGGTCCTTGAAGCCCTCCACGGCGACGGTGTGGGTGGCGCGGTTGGCTTTCGCGACCGCGGCCTTCTCCTCGGTGCTCACCACCGCGATGGTCTCGAGTCCGAGCGCGGCCGCGACCTGCAGGGCGGCGACGCCGACCCCGCCTGCGGCGCCGTGCACGAGCACCGTCTCGCCGGCGCGGTAGCGGGCGCGTTCGTCGAGGGCGAAGTGGACGGTCAGGTAGTTCATGAGGAATCCGGCTCCGGCCGTCAGGGACACCGAATCGGGAAGCGGAAAGACGGATTTCGGATCCACCGCGACGGTCTGCTGCCAGGCGCCGCCGGTGGCGAGGACGGCGACGCGCTGCCCCGGGCTCAGGCCGCTGCCGGCCGGGGCGGTGCGCACGGTGCCGGCGCCTTCGACGCCGAGCACGGACGGCAGGGGGCGCACGACCTGGTAGCTCGCTGTGGTCTGCAGCAGGTCTGGGAACGAGACTCCGGCCGCGTGCAGATCGACGACGACGAGGCCGTCCGCGTCGGGCTCGGGAAGGTCCACGAGTCGTACGCCGTCGGGCCCGGTTGCTTCGGTCAGTTGTACCGCCTGCATGAGTTCTCCTGCCGTCCTGGTGGCCGAGCCTGTCTCGGGGTCTTCCGTGTCTCGGGGGTCCGTGTCTTCGGGAATCCGTGTCGCGGCTCACGCGTACGGCCTCATCCATACCAGAACCGTCTGATCGGACGCTAGTTAGATCAGACCATTGACCGATCGATCGATCCGTGGTAGTCCTTTAGCGATCGATAAGTAACGCCGACTGTATCCGATAGGGGCGCACATGGCCGACGAGTCCACCGTTACCGAACCTGCCGCACAGTACGAGCGGCGTGGCGGCATCGCCGTCATCACGCTCAACCGCCCCCGGGCGCTCAACGCCGTGAACGCAGCGCTGGCGACGGCGGTCGGCACGCTGCTCGAGCAGGCGGAGGCGGACGACGACGTGCGCGTCGTGGTGCTCACCGGTGCGGGCCGCGCGTTCTGCGCGGGCGCCGACCTCAAGGCCCTGGCCACGGGCGAGAGCATCGCCGCCGACGGGCACCCTGAATGGGGTTTCGCCGGCTATGCCCAGCACTGGATCAGCAAGCCGACCATCGCCGCGGTCAACGGGTTCGCCCTCGGCGGCGGCACCGAGCTGGTGCTCGCGTCCGACCTCGCCGTCGTCGACGAGGAGGCCCAGCTGGGCCTGCCCGAGGTCAAGCGAGGTCTCTTCGCCGCCGCGGGCGGGGTGATCCGGCTCCAACAGCAGATCCCCCGCAAGGTCGCGCTGGAACTGGCGCTGACCGGTGAGCCGATCTCCGCTGCGCAGGGCAAGGAACTGGGCCTGGTCAACCGGGTCGCACCGCACGGCACGGCGCTCGAGATGGCGCTCGGGCTGGCCGAGACCATCGCCGCGAACGCTCCGCTCTCGGTACGCGAATCGAAGTCGATGATCCACCGGACCGCGCACGGCGCCGACTGGGAGCCGGGTGTGTGGGAGGCCAACGCCGCCGCGGTGAAGGTGGTGTTCACCAGCGACGACGCCAAGGAAGGCCCGACCGCGTTCGCACAGAAGCGGCAGCCGGTCTGGAAGGGTCGCTGACCCCCTGATCTCGGCCCGGGGTCTCGTCGATCCCCTCCGGGGCACCCGGGCCGCTCCAACCCTCGAAAGGAACTCCTCATGACCAACGCTGTCATCGTCGACGTGGTCCGCACCGCGGTCGGCAAGGGCAAGCCCGGCGGCGCCCTGTCCGGCACCCATCCCGTCGAGCTGCTCGCCCACGTGCTGCGTGAGATCACCTCGCGCAACGACCTCGACCCCGCCCTCGTCGACGACGTCATCGGCGGCTGCGTCAACCAGGCGGGCGAGCAGGCCCTGAACATCTCCCGCACCGCCCTGCTGTCGGCCGGCTTCCCCGAGTCGGTGCCGGCCACCACCATCGACCGGCAGTGCGGCTCGAGCCAGCAGGCCGCCCACTTCGCCGCCCAGGGCATCATCGCCGGCGCCTACGACATCGTCATCGCGTGCGGTGTGGAGTCGATGAGCCGGGTGCCGATGGGTACCTCGTCGATGGGACAGGACGCCTCCGGCCCGGGCATCGCCGCCCGCTACCCCGAGGGCCTGGTCAACCAGGGCATCTCCGCCGAGCTGATCGCCGCGAAGTGGAAGTTCGACCGCGAGGCCCTCGACGCGTTCTCGGCGCAGTCGCACCAGCGGGCCGCCGAGGCGATCGCCGCCGGTTTCTTCGACAAGGAGATCGTCCCGATCACGGTCACCAATGCCGCCGGTGAGCAGGTCCGGCACACCGTCGACGAGACGGTGCGCGCCGCCACCACCGCCGAGGCCCTGGCCGGGCTGAAGCCGTCGTTCTACACCGAGGCGTACGCCGCGCGCTTCCCGGAGGCCGGCTGGCACATCACCCCGGGCAACTCGTCGCCGCTGACCGACGGGGCGTCGGCGGTGCTGATCATGAGCGAGGAGGCCGCGGCCAAGCTGGGCCTGACCCCGCGGGCGCGGTTCCATTCCTTCGCCGTCGCCGGCGACGATCCGATGTTCATGCTCACCGCCCCCATCCCCGCGACGAAGAAGATCCTGGCCCGCTCGGGTCTGGGCATCGACGACATCGACGCCTACGAGGTCAACGAGGCGTTCGCCCCGGTGCCGCTGATGTGGGCGCACGAGTTCGGGGCGGATCCGGCCCGGCTCAACCCGCGCGGCGGCGCGATCGCCCTCGGACACGCCCTCGGCTCGTCGGGCACCCGGCTGCTGACCACGCTGGTCAACCACCTCGAGGCCACCGGCGGCCGGTACGGCCTGCAGACCATGTGCGAGGGCGCCGGCATGGCCAATGCCACCATCATCGAACGTCTCTGACCCGCAACCACATCCGAAAGGAATCTCATGATCGTCAACGACAGCGTTGCCGTCGTCACCGGCGGTGCCTCCGGCCTCGGCCTGGCCACCGTCAAGGCCCTGCTCGCCGACGGCGCGCAGGTCGTCATCATCGACCTGCCCTCCTCCAACGGTGAGACCGTCGCCAAGGAGCTCGGCGACCGCGTCCGCTTCGCCGCCGCCGATGTCACCGACGAGGCCGCCGTCGTCGAGGCCCTCGACCTCGCCGAATCGCTCGGCCCGCTGCGCGTCGCGGTCAACTGCGCCGGCATCGGCAACGCCATCAAGACCGTGAGCAAGAAGGGCGCGTTCCCGCTCGCCGACTTCACCAAGATCATCAACGTGAATCTCGTCGGCACGTTCAACGTGATCCGCCTGGCCGCCGAGCGCATCGCCAAGACCGAGCCGATCGACGGCGAGCGCGGCGTCATCATCAACACCGCCTCCGTCGCCGCGTTCGACGGCCAGATCGGCCAGGCCGCCTACTCCGCGTCCAAGGGCGGCGTCGTCGGCATGACCCTGCCGATCGCCCGCGATCTCGCGTCGCTGCTGATCCGCGTCGTCACCATCGCCCCCGGCCTGTTCAAGACCCCGCTCCTCGGCTCCCTGCCGGAGGAGGCGCAGGCCTCGCTCGGCCAGCAGGTGCCCCACCCGGCCCGCCTCGGCGACCCGTCCGAGTACGGCGCCCTGGCCGCGCACATCGTCTCCAACCCGATGCTCAACGGCGAGGTCATCCGCCTCGACGGCGCCATCCGCATGGCCCCGCGCTGAGCGCCGCCTGAGCTGATCGACGCGTGAGAGGACGGGGCCGATGACTGTGGAGCCCGCACCCCCCAGGTTCGCGAACTGGCGGGAGTTCGAGCCCCTACAGCTCGGCCCCATCCTCGATCACGCGCTGGAAGCCTTCGGAGAGAACGGTTTCCACGGAACCACCGTCCGCGACCTGGCCCGCCGGGTCGGGGTGACGGTGCCCGCGCTGTACTACCACCACGAGAACAAGGAAGCCGTTCTCGTCACCCTGCTCGACACCGCCGTCCGGGACCTGATCGAACGCGCCCTCGCCGCCGTCGGTGAGGGTGGTGACGACCCCGTCCGGCGCTTCACCAACTTCGTCGAGGCGATCGTGCTGAACTCGACGCACCGCGCCCCGCAGTCCGCACTCGACTCCGAACTGCGGCACGTGTCCCCGCAGAACCGCCGCAACTACGCCGCGACCCGGAAGCGCCTCGAGCTCATGGCCCTCGACCTCGTCGACGACGGGGTCGAGCGCGGCGTCTTCGCCGTCGACGACATCGCCGAATCCGTGCGTGCCCTGCTCGGCATGTGCCAGTCCATCGCCCGCTGGTTCCGGCTCGGCGGCCCGCTCACTCCCGACCAGGTCACCGCCCGCTACACCGTCATCGCCCTGCGCATCGTGGGATACCGGGCCGCGCCGGACCCGCCCAGCGGCTCGTCGCCGGTGCGGAGGAACTGAGCGCCGATCGCCCGCCGACCCGACCGTCCTTCGCCCTCCTGGGAGAGAACCGATGCACCGCAACCTTTTCGAAGCCGACCACGAGGCGTACCGGGACACCGTGCGCGAATTCCTCGCCCGCGAGGTCGAACCGCACTACGAACGGTGGGAGACCGAGCGGCTCATCGACCGCTCCGCCTGGCTCGCCGCCGGCAAGTCCGGCATCGTCGGCCTCGGCGTCCCCGAAGAATACGGCGGCTCCGGGGTGACCGACTACCGGTTCCGCTGCGTCGTCGCCGAGGAGATCGCCCGCACCGGCACCACCTCCTTCGGCTCCGGCATGAGCCTGCAGGATGACATCGCCATCCCCTATGTCGCCGACCTCGGCACCGAGGACCAGAAGCGGCGCTGGCTGCCCGGCATGGCCGCCGGGGAGCTGATCGGCGCGATCGCCATGACCGAACCCGGCACCGGCTCGGACCTGCAGGCCGTCAAGACCACCGCCGTGCGCGACGGCGACGACTGGATCCTGACCGGGCAGAAGACGTTCATCACCAACGGTATCCACTCCGATCTGGTCATCGTCGTCGCCCGCACCGACCCGCACGCCGGTGCCCGCGGATTCTCCCTGCTCGTCGTCGAACGCGACATGCCGGGCTTTTCCCGCGGCCGCAAGCTGCACAAGGTGGGCCTGGCCGGGCAGGACACCGCCGAGCTGTCCTTCGAGGGCGTGCGGGTGCCGGCCGCGAACCTGCTCGGCACCGAAGGGCAGGGATTCTTCCACCTGATGGAGCACCTGCCCCTCGAGCGCCTCTCCATCGCCGTCGCCGCGATCGCGGCCGCGCGGGCGGCGTACGAGTGGACCAAGGACTACGTGTTCGAACGCAGGGCGTTCGGCAAGCCGATCGGCGACCTGCAGAACACCCGCTTCGCCCTCGCCGAGATGCTCACCGAGATCGAGGTCACCGGCTCGCACATCGACCGGTGCGTCCTGGCGCTCAACGCGGGCGAGCTGACCGCGGTCGACGCCGCCAAGGCCAAATGGTGGGCCAGCGAGCTGCAGAAGCGCGTCGTCGACCGGTGCGTGCAGTTGCACGGCGGCTACGGCTACATGATGGAGTACCCCATCGGCCGCGCCTACGTCGACACCCGCATCCAGACCATCTACGGTGGCACCACCGAGATCATGAAGGAGATCATCGGACGCGACATCGCCGCCGAATACGCCTGATCCACCCCGTATCCGAAGGAGAGACACCATGTTCGATCTGTCCGGCAAGCGGGCACTGGTCACCGGCGGCTCGGCCGGAATCGGGCTGGGCATGGCGCGCGGGCTCGCCTCCGCAGGTGCCGACGTGGCGCTGTGGGGCCGCGGCGCCGAACGCCTCGAGAAGGCGGCGGCCGATCTCGCGACGACCGGGGCGCGCGTGGTGACCCGATCGGTGGACGTGTCCGACGAGGAGGCCGTGCGCGACGGTGTCGCCGCGACGGTCGCGGAGCTCGGCGGCCTCGACATCGTCGTGGTCAACGCCGGAATCGGTGTGCCCCTCGTCAAGTTCGTCGAGTCGAGTACCGAGGACTACCGGAAGGTGACGGCCGCCAACCTCGACGGGGCGTACTTCACCCTGCGCGAGACGGCCAGGGTGCTCGTCGACCAGGGCACCGGCGGATCGGTGATCGTCACCTCCAGCCTGGGTGCGATCCAGGGCGCCGGGCGCAATCAGGCCTACGCCGCCACCAAGGCAGGGGTCCTGGCCCTGGCCAACGGGTGCGCGGTGGAACTCGCCCGGCACCGCATCCGCGTCAACAGCGTGCTGCCCGGCTGGATCGCCACCGACATGACCGGACCGCTCCAGGGCTCCGAATCGTTCACCACGCACGTTATTTCCCGGGTACCGTTGGGCCGGTGGGGAACTCCCGAGGACTTCGCCGGCATCGCCGTGTACCTCGCGAGCGACGCGTCCGCGTTCCAGACCGGATCGTCCACCCTGATCGACGGCGGCTACTCGATCTTCTGACGTCGCCGGAAGTGTTGTCCAGCAAGTTCGTCCACGAGGAGAAGCTATGGCACTGACCGCATTCCTGGAGCTCGAGTTCAAGCCCGACGTGCTCGGGGAGGCCCGCGCGCTGATGGATCGTGTGCTGAAGGAAACCCGCGCGTTCGACGGCTGCCTGGGCCTCGAGGTGCTCGCCGACCGTTCGAACGAGGCCCGCTGGGTGGTCGTGGAGAAGTGGGAGTCGGAGCAGCACGACGCCGCGTACCGCGAGTTCCGGGCCGGGCCCGGTGCGATCACCGATCTCGGTCCGCTGCTCGCGGGTGCGCCGAAGCTGACCTACTACAACGAGGTCTGACCGGCAGGGGTGGGCAGATCCCGCCCTGGGGTGCCTGGCCGGGGGCGGCGCCGTCGCCGACGATCGATACGTCGGATCGACGCCCGCCTACCCGGTCCCGGGAACGGCGGAACCTCCCAGAAAAGGCGGACGCCATGAACATCGAAGAGATGGCCCGGACCCTGCTCACCCTCGACGCCGGTGACGAAGCCGCGCTGCGCAGCGTCGCGGCGATCGAGGACGCCACCTTCGCGGCCTACGCGAGCGACTACGTCGAGGCCATGACGCGGCCCGGCTGCAAGGGCTGCCACGGCGGCTGATCGGCGGGCGTGCAACGGCCGGGGCACCACGGTGCCCCGGCCGTACCGTCCCGACGACCGCCACCGAAGGAACCCCTCATGACCGCTGCGCTGCCGCTGCTGCTGCGCTCGCACCCCCACCTCACCACCGCCTCCGCCGAATCCCGGGACTTCCAGGCCCGCGTCGGGCATCCCGCGGCGACGGATCCGGCGCCGTGTGTCCTCGTCCTCACCCGGGCCGCCGACCGCGAGATCGACGAGCTGTCGCTGTGGCTCGCCGCCCGCGGCATCGCGCTGGTGCGTCTCGACAGCGACCGGTGTGCCGACACGGACGTGCAGTGGGATCCGTTCGCCGGCCTGCTCACCCGCGACGGCCGGACGTTCCGGCCCCGGGCGTGCTGGCTGCGCTACTTCGACGTCGACGCACTGCGCACCGCGCAGACCACCCCCGACGCAGTGCAGCACGTGCGCGACCAGTGGCAGGCCCTCGTCGCCGCCCTTGCCGCCCACCCCGGCCTGCACACGCTCAACTCCGGGGCCCGGCCCGGAACCCCCGACCGCCTGACCCAGCTCGCCGCCGCCCGCGCGGCCGGGCTGCGTGTGCCCGCCACCCTCGTGACCACGCGGCTCGACGTCGCGGCCCGGGCCCTGCCGGGGCCCGGCGACCTGCTGGTCAAGAGCCTCGGCCGGCACTGCGTCGAACCGCAACCCGGCCGCCTGCGGGGCGTCTACCCGCAGCGCGTCAGCCGCGCGTCACTCGACGGCGAACACCGCACGGGCGCACCGGTGCTCGTGCAGGAGTATGTGGCCGCCGACCGGGAGCTGCGGATCCACGCCGTGGGCGGAACGCTGATCGGCTACGCGGTCACCCGGCCCACCCCCGAGTCGCTGTGGACCCGGCCGGAGTCGATCACCGTGCGGCGCTGCGACATTCCCGCCGACGTGGCCGCATCGCTGCGGACGCTCCTCGACCGGTTCCGGCTCGACCTCGCCGCCTTCGACCTGCTCGACACGCCCGGCGGCCCGGTGTTTCTCGAGGTCAACCCCGAATTCGACTGGCGCTGGACCGAACACGGCGCCGGTGACACCGACACCACGAACGCGGTGCGCGCCCTGATCGCCGCCGCGACCGCCCCCGCCCCCGCCCCCCGAGGAGAGAACCGATGACCCGCGTCGCCGTTGCCGAGTATGCGGTGCTGTTCTGGCGTGACGGCACGCTGGTGTGGGACGACTACCTGCACCACCGGCAGTTCGCGCTCACCCCCGACAGCGAGCGGGTGCTGCGCTGGTTCGCGTCGTGGCGCGAACTCGACAGCATCGCCGAACTGGGGGAGCTGCCGCTCGGAATCGCTCGCCGGCTGCTCGAGGCGCAGGTCCTCGTCGCCGAGGGATCGGCCGAGCACGTCGAACAACAGCAGATGCTCGCCGAGTGGGGCACGTGGGGCCCCTCGGCCCGCTACCTGCACTTCGCGGCCCGCACCGGCTCCGACGTCCGGTTCGCCGACGTGCTCGACGACGAGCTGCGGTCGGCGGCCAAGGCGAGCGAGCAGCCCGCCCCTGCGCCGGCCAAGTCCTACCCGCAGCATCCGATGATTCCCGTGCCCGGCGACCGGCCGGACTCGTCCGCGTGGCGGCGCCCGGGACTCGTCGACGCCCTGTTCGAGCGCCGCTCGGTCCGGCAGTTCACCGCCGACCCCGTGTCCCTGGACGCGGTGGGCACCGTCGCCCGCGTCGCGACGGGACCCGTCGAAGTGATCGACCATCCGCAGGTGGGGCAGGTGCTGTTGAAGACCAGCCCGTCCGCCGGCGCCCGCACCCCCATCGAGCTGTACCTCTACGCGAACCGCGTCGACGGGCTCGCGCCGGGGTTCTTCCACTACGCGCCGCTGCGCGGCGGGCTGGAACGGATCGGCGACAGCGTGCCCGGCTCCGTGCTGGGCGCGGCGCTCGGCGAGCAGCCGTGGCTGTCGGACTGCGCGGCGTTGCTGATCTACACGGCGGTACCGGCCCGGACCCGGTGGCGGTACGAACGTTCCCGCGCCTACCGCGACATCCTCATCGAACTCGGCCACGTCAGTCAGACCGTCCTGCTCACCGCCACCGCGCTGGGCCTGGGCGCGGTGACGGCGACGGCGATGCGCGACCGCGAGCTCGAGGACCTGCTCGGCTGCGATCCCACCGCCGAGCCGGCCCTGGCGGTCACCGCGCTGGGCCGCCCCGCCGCCGGACTCGGGTGACGCCCGTTGTCCGCCGGCGGTGGTGCGCTCCGCAACCCCGACTTCGCGCGGCTGTGCGCCGGTCAGGCGGTCGCGCAGCTCGGCAGCCGCGGCTACGGCGTCGCGATCATGTTGTGGGTGCTCGCGGTCAGCGGTTCGGCCGCGACGGTCGGGCTGGTCTCGACCGTGACGATGGGTGCCTTCACGGCCGCGACGGTCCCGGCCGGCTGGATCGTCGACCGCTTCGATCGCCGTCGCGTCATGATCACCGTCGACGCCTGCTCGGCGGCCGCCGCCGCGGTGCTCGCGGGCTGCGCGTGGCGCGGTCTGTTCCATCCGGTGCCCGTCCTCGTCGCGGTGTCGGTGCTCGGGGCGGGGTGGGCGGTGCGCGGACTCGCCGAGGACGCGGCTGTGCCGCAGGTGGTCGAGCGCGAGCAGATCGGCACGGCGTACGGGCTTTTCGAGGCGCGGGGGTACGCGACCGGGGTGGCCGGCCCGCCGCTCGCTGCGACCCTCTACGGTCTCGGCGCCGCGCTGCCCTTCGCGGGCCATGCCGTGTCGTTCGTGGTGGCGGGAGCGGCCGCGGCCCGGGTGCGCACCCCGCTGCAGGCGCCGCGCGTCCCCGGTTCCGCCGCGGAACGGCCGTGGGCCGCCATCCGGGACGGGTTGCGGTGGTTCGCATCCCACCCGTTCGTTCGCACCACCGCGGCGCTGACGGCCGTCGCCGAGTTCGTGGTCAACGGCTGTGGTCTGGTGGTGGTCGTGCTCCTGGCCGGCAGCGGCGCGCCGTCCTCGACGGTCGGGATCGCGCTCGCCGTCGCGTACGGCGGGGGCATGCTCGGGGCGCTGGCGGTGCCGCGGCTCCGCCGCCGGATCCCGGCGCACCGTCTGCTCGTGCTCTCGGCGGGCCTCGGTGTCCTGGCGGTCCTCGCGGCGGCCACGGGGTCGCCGGTCGTCGCCGCCGCCGGTTATGCCGCCCTGCTGGCGGTGACCCCGTCGTGGTCGGTGGTGGTGACCGCACGCTGTGCCGAACTGGTGCCCGACGAGGTGCGGGGCCGGGTCGGCGCGGCGACCGGGCTGGTCACCTCGTTGCCGGCGATGTTCGCCCCGCTGACGGTGGGCGTGCTGACGACGGCCGTCGGCGCGGCGAGCACCGCGTGGATGCTCGCCGCGCTCCTCGGCGGGGTGGTCGTGGCGACCGCGGTCAGCCGGACGGTGCGCCTACAGGCCGGCGAGCCGCTCCCGCGCCGCGCGGTACTCGGTGGCGAGCCGGTCGACGAGCTCGGCGGCGGGGACGACGGCGTCGACCGCGCCGACGCCCTGCCCGGAACCCCAGATGTCGCGCCAGGCCTTCGCCTTCGCGCCGGTTCCGGAACTCTCGCCGGTGCCGAAGTCCATGGCCGACGGGTCCGACACGGCGAGGTTGTTCGGGTCGAGCCCGGCGGCTTCGATGCTGCCGCGCAGGTAGTTGCCGTGCACGCCGGTGAACAGGTTGGAGTAGACGATGTCGGCGGCGCTGGAGTCGACGATCATCTGCTTGTAGCGGGCGTCGGCGTTGGCCTCGGCGGTGGCGATGAACGCCGAACCGACGTAGGCGAGATCGGCGCCGGCGGCCTGCGCCGCGAGGATCGAACGGCCGTGCGCGATCGAGCCCGACAGCAGCAGCGGGCCGTCGAACCACTCACGGATCTCCTGGACCAGCGCGAACGGTGACTGGGCGCCCGCGTGGCCGCCGGCGCCGGCGGCGACGGCGATGAGGCCGTCGGCGCCCTTGTCGACGGCCTTGCGGGCGAAGGTGTTGTTGATGACGTCGTGCAGGACGATGCCGCCGTAGGAGTGGATGGCGTCGTTGACGTCGGTGCGGGCGCCGAGGGAGGTGATGACGACCGGGACCTCGAACTCGACGATCGTGGCGAGGTCTTCTTCGAGGCGGTCGTTGGAGCGGTGCACGATGAGGTTGACCGCGTAGGGCGCGGACGGCGCCTCGGGGTGGTTGGCGTCGTGCTTGGCGAGGGCCTCGGTGATGCGGGTGAGCCACTCGCGCAGCATCGCCTGGGGGCGCGCGTTGAGCGAGGGGAAGGAGCCGACGACGCCGGAGGTGCACTGGGCGATCACCAGGTCCGGACCGGAGACGATGAACATCGGCGACGCCACGACGGGCAGGCGCAGCCGGTCTTGCAGGATCGAAGGCAGGGCCATGCGAATCTCCTTGGTGATTTCGGTGTTACGACTGCCCGAGCCGGGCGGCCATGAGCGGGATGAGGGCCTGCAGGCCCTTCAGCGGACGGGTCATGACCTTGAACGAGATGATCCGGCCGCGGTCGTCCCAGCGGATCAGGTCGATGCCGTTGACGTGGATGCCGTCGAGATCGGCGGTGAACTCGAGAACCGCCGAGTCGTCGTTGTACCACTCGTCGACGTAGCGGAACCCCGCACCGGAGAACACGGTGAGCGCCGCTCGCAGGTAGGCGACGGTCTTGGCCTTGCCTTCCTGCGGTGTGAACACCGCGGGGGAGGAGAACACGGCGTCGTCGGCGATCAGGTCCTCGAGGGCGGCCATGTCCTCGTGCTCGACGATGTGATGCCAGCGTTCGACGACGGGGGGCCGGGTACGAGTGGTCATGGTTCCCTCTCTGTGTTCGTCGCTTCGAGCGTAGGGGCCGCGCCACTAAACAGTCAATGGTGACCGTTCATCCGCGGAACGGCGGTACGGGCAGATCGTCGCGGAACAGGTCCGGCAGGTCGGCGGACACACTGTCCGGGAACGCCGCGGGACGCTTCTCGAGAAACGCAGAGATGCCCTCGCGGGCGTCGCGCCCGACGCCGCGGAGGTTGATGCCGCGCGTCTCGATGCGGTGCGCGACCATGGGGTGCTCGGCGCCCAGCGTGCGCCACATCATCTGCCGCGAGAGCGCCACCGACACCGGGGCCGAGTGCTCGGTGAGGCTGCGGGCCAGCGCATACGCCCGCTCGAGCAGTTCGGCCCCGGGATACAGCGCATAGACGAGCCCGGCCGTGTGGGCCTCGGCCGCGTCGAAGATCCGTCCCGAATACACCCAGTCCAGGGCGGTCTGCAGCGGAACCAGGCGGGGCGGGAACCAGGTGGAGCACGACTCGGGGACGAGGCCGCGGCGGTTGAACACGAAGCCGATGCGGGCGTCGTCGGCGGCGAGGCGGAAATCCGCCGCGAGCGTCATGGTGATGCCGACGCCGACGGCCGGGCCGTTGATCGCCGCGATGATCGGCTTGCGGCACTCGAACATGCGCAGCACGACGCGGCCGCCACCGTCGCGCCGGACGTCGGCGGCCGTGTCATCGCGCCGGACGTCGGCGGTCGCGGCGTCGCTCGGCTCGTCGAGTCGCTGCGCGAACGTGTCGGCACCGCCGGAGAGGTCGGCGCCGGCACAGAATGCGCGCCCGGCGCCGGTGAGTACGACGGCGCGCACGGAATCGTCGGCGTCGCAGCGGTCGTAGGCCGCGATCAGCTCGTGCTCCATCGTGGTGGTGAAGGCGTTGAGCCGGTCGGGGCGGTCGAGGGTGATGGTGGCGATGCCGTCGGCCACGGCGAGTGCGATGTGTTCCACGCCGGCCAGCATGACATGTTTACTGAACGATCGGTAGGTGCGGGGGCGCAGGGCGCGGCGTGCGGGCTTATCCGCGGGTCACGCGGCCGCGGCGGAACTCCCGGCCGCCCCAGATGCCGGACTGCCGGGTCTCGGTGGCGTAGGTGGCGCACGCGGTGGCAAGGGGGCAGCGGGCGCACACGTTGCGGGCGTAGTCGAACGACTCCGACGGGTCCGGGAACCAGGCGTCCGGGGTCGCGTCGCCGCGGCACGCGGCCAGGTCCCAGTCCGGCGTGGCGTCCGACGGGGCGAGCAGGTCGGTGAGCATCGTGGTCACGGGCAGGTCCTCCTTCCGAGGATGGGGATGCAGATCTGGTCGGGGCGGCGCAGGACTTGCGACGGATTCGCTGCCGCCCAGTGCGGTGTCTCGAATCCGCTTGTGGCAGATGGGTTCTCGGTGCCGTAAACGAAGTCGGAGCGGCGGTCACCGGACGAGGGGTGTCCGCCCGGCGGTCAGCACCTGCCGGGTGGTGCCGCCGGCGGCCCCGCATGTCGGGGCCCGGCCGGCGGAAGGATGCCCGCGACGGGATGCCGCATCGGCTGTCGCACCGGCGCAGCCGGGGGTGATGTGCACATCGCATGCCTCCTTCCGTGTCGTGGCCTTCCGTGTCGTGGCCGTCGTCGATCGGTCGGGTCCAACACGCCCCGCGGCCGGGTTCTTCCCGCCCGTGCGCGAACAGTGACGGGTACCTCATGACCCCGGCCTCCCTACATAGGTTTCGGCTATGGGTCGATACCCCGTTCGGACTTTGTCTCGGGCGCCGGTCCGGTGATCGACTCGACGGGACGTTCCGCCCCGTGCCCGGCCGGAACCCCGAGGATCCCGAGGAGACACCACGTGAGCGCTGTACTGACCGAGTTCGGCGACGGCATCGCCGTCATGACCATCAACCGGCCCGAGGCGCGCAACGCCGTCGATCTCGAGGTCGCCAAGGCGCTCGCCGCCGCCGTCGACGAGTTCGAGGCGCGACCGGACCTGGTCGTCGGGATCATCACCGGCGCCGGCGGCACCTTCTGCGCCGGCATGGACCTCAAGGCGTTCACCCGGGGCGAGCGGCCCTCGCTGCCCGGACGGGGATTCGCCGGGCTCACGGAGCGGCCGCCGACCAAGCCGCTGATCGCCGCGGTCGAAGGCTGGGCACTCGCCGGCGGGTGCGAGCTCGCCCTCTCGGCGGACCTCGTCGTCGCCGCCCGGGGCGCCAAGTTCGGCCTGCCCGAGGTCAAGCGCGGGCTCGTCGCCGCGGCCGGCGGTCTGCTGCGCCTGCCCAAGGTGCTGCCCTACCAGCTCGCCATGGAGATCGTGCTCACCGGTGACCCCCTCACCGCCGAGGTGGCGCACGCGCACGGCCTGGTCAACACCCTCACCGAGCCGGGCGCGGCCCTCGACGGCGCGCGGGCGCTCGCCGCCCGCATCAGCGGCAACGGACCGCTCGCCGTCCGTGCCTCCAAGCAGATCATGTCGTCGGCCGTGCAGTACACCGACGCGGAGGCGTTCGCGTCGCAGCGTGCGCTCGTCGAGCCGGTGTTCGCCTCCGCGGACGCGCAGGAAGGGGCCCGCGCGTTCGCCGAGAAGCGCGCGCCGGTGTGGCGCGCGGAGTGACGGCTCCGGGAACCGCTACGACGCGAGGATCCGGGCCTTCTCGGCCTCGAACTCGGCCTCGGTCAGCACACCCTGCGTCTTCAGTTCGGCGAGTTCCTTCAGGGCGGTGATCCGGTCCATGCCGCCGGCGCCGCTCTCTGCGGGGGGAGCGGCGGCCGGCGCCGGGGCGGGCGGTGGTGGCGCGTACTGGGGCTGTTCCTCCGCCGCCCAGCGCCGGCCCTGGCGCCGGGAGACCCGGTTGGAAACAGCGGTGGCGGTTCCGGCCACCACGGCGGTGCGGGCGACCCCGCGAAGCAGTCCGGGCATGACGGTGTTCTCCTCGGGTGGGCGTTCGGCGTAGTCGGAATCGGATCCTGCTGCGGTGGTTCAGGTCTGGGCTTCGAGCGCCTCGAGTGATGCGAGGATGCTCTGAACCGGGATGCGGCCGGAGGCGACGAGTTGGGCTCCGTTGCGGCGCAGGGCGGCCGCGAAGGGTGCGGCCCAGGTGTTCTCGTAGACGACGATCGCCGCCGAGCATCCCGGTTCGAGAGCCGCACCGGCCTCGCCGAGGTCGGTGTCGTCGAGCAGGCCGGTGGCCGCCTCGGCGAAGAGGGTCACGTCGATGTCGCCCTCGAGTCCGACCTCGGAGATGTCGATCCCGCTCAGCGAGCCGTCGGTGTCCTTGCGGACGAAGGCGAGGTCGAGCACGCGGATGATCCCGCGCGCGACGAGGTCGCGCAGCAGCGGCAGGGCCGAGCCGTCGGGCTGACGGTCTGCCGGGAACTCGACGACGAGATAGTCGATGGGACCTATTTCGTCGATGTCGGCATCGTTCACGGGTATACCTCTTTTCGCTGTGCCGGGAACGGGGCCGTCGGGCCGTGTCCACCCGCGTCGACTCGGTGGCTGGTGCACGCGACCGACCCCGGCAGCCACCATCCTGCTCCGCTCGGTCCCGGAATGCCCTCGCTTCGGTCGATGTGGTGACCAAAGGCCTCTCGCATCCCTGGAATGCCGGTCGTCGGGCGGTCGAGGTCCGGCGAAGATCATCAACTCTATGCGAGGCGGCCGGTGGCGCGCGCACAATACCGTACGTCGGGCCGAATCGAAGGGAAGGCGATTGGCATGTCCCAGGACACGAGTGTCAAACACGATGTGGCGGCCGGTACCTCCATGGGCGCCGCGATCATTCTCGTCACGATCGGCATCCTCCAGGTCTTCCAGGGGATCGCCGCCGTGGCGGAGGACGAGTTGTTCGTCGTCGGGATCGAGTACACCTACAAGTTCGACTTCACCACCTGGGGATGGATCCACATCGTGCTCGGTGCGGTGATCGCTCTGGTGGGTTTCGCGCTGTTCACCGGCGCGACCTGGTCGAGGGTGGCGGCCATCGTGCTTGCGTCGCTGTCGATTCTCGCCAACTTCATGTGGCTGCCGTACTACCCGTGGTGGTCGGTGCTCATCATTGCGCTCGATGTGGTCGTCATCTGGGCGGTGGCCACGTGGAATCCGCGCCGGGACTACTACTGACCGCGGCACCGCCGGGCCGGGGCGTCGCCGATGACCGACGGTGAGGCCGGGCCGAGCCTGCCGGGGGTGGGGGGCCGCCGGTTGCTGTGGCTGGCTGTGCTGCGGCCGGCGCTCACCACGATCGTGTTGTTGATCGCGTACTTCGTGCTGCCGTTCGAGGATTTCGACGATGTCTCGGCCGTGGCAGTGCTCGCCGGTGGGTTCCTGGTGGTGTGCGCCGTGTGCGCCTGGCAGATCCGGCAGGTGCTGCGGTCACCGTACCCTGCCGTGCAGGCGATCGAGGCGCTGCTGCTGACGGTCGCCGTCTACCTGGTCGGGTACGCGACCGCGTATCACGTCCTGTCGTACAACGTTCCGGAATCGTTCGACGTGCCGCTCTCACGGATCGATGCCCTGTATTTCTGCGTGACCGTTTTCGCGACAGTGGGTTTCGGAGACATCGTCGCCACCACCCAGGCCGCGCGGGCGGTCGTCACCGCACAGATGGTCGGCAACCTCGTCCTCCTGGCGCTCGGCCTCCGGTTCCTGACCGCCGCCGTGAAGTGGCGCCAACAGCAGAAGAAGACGTGAGAGGGAGAACCTGATGACCGAGACCTCGAGAAGCGAGCCAGTGGTCGAACACCCCACCAGGGAGGAGCGGGCGGAACGGGGGCGGGCGGCCCGCAGCCGGACCCCGCTGTCCGCGCTCGCCGAGTTCGATACGAGCCGTCGCCCCGATCCGCTCGACCTGTTGGAGCGGCAGGCGACGTCCCGGGTGCCGGAGCTGGTTCCGGTGCGCTACGGCCGCATGGCAGAAACGCCGTTCTCCTTCTACCGGGGTGCGGCTCTGGTGATGGCGGACGATCTGTCCCGCGGGCCGACCACGACCGTCCTCACCCAGCTGTGCGGGGACGCGCACATGAGCAATTTCGGAATCTTCGCCACCCCGGAACGCAAGCTGACCTTCGACATCAACGACTTCGACGAGACCTACCCCGGCCCGTTCGAGTGGGACGTCAAGCGACTGGTCACCAGCCTCGTGATCGCCGCGCGGGACAACGGTTTCACGGGCAAGCAGCAGGCGCGCATCGCCCGCGCCTGCGCAGCGGAGTATCGCGAGACGATTGCCCGGCAGGCGGAGCGGGGAAATCTGGCGGTGTGGTATTCGCACATCGAGCCCAGCACCGAACTCACGGAACTGCGCGACGAACTCGACTCCTCCATGAAGAAGCGCCTGCGCAAGACGCTCGAGAAGTCGCGCCACCGGGACAGCGTCCAAGCGCTCGCCAAGTTGACCGAAGTGGTCGACGGCCGGCGCCGGATCATCAGCGCCCCGCCGCTCATCGTCCCCATCGAGGAGGTCCTGCCCGACGCGGACGCCGACGAACTCTACGCGGATCTGCACCAGCGCCTGCGTGACTATCGGTCGACGCTCCAGTGGGACCGGCGGGTGCTCCTCGAACAGTTCGAGTTCGTGCAGGCGGCGCGCAAGGTGGTCGGTGTCGGCAGCGTCGGAACCCGGGCCTGGATCTTCCTGTTGCGCGGCACGGGTGACGACGACCCGCTCTTCCTGCAGGCCAAGGAGGCGCAACGGTCCGTGCTCTCGTACTACGTGGACGGGCCCACGTTTGCCAACGAGGGCGAACGTGTGGTCAACGGCCAACGTTTGATGCAGGCGGCCAGCGACATCTTCCTCGGCTGGCAGCAGGGCCCCGGACCGGACGGCGTCCGGCGAGATTTCTACCTGCGTCAGTTGCGGGACGGCAAGGGCTCGGCGGTCGTCGAGGCGATGACTCCCACCGGAATGACGCTGTACGGGCGGCTGTGCGGACGGGTACTGGCGTATGGGCACGCCCGATCCGGCGACCGCATCGCGATCGCCGAGTATCTCGGTTCCGGCACCGAATTCGACGACGCCATCACGGCATTCGCGATCGCCTACGCCGAACAGAACACACGCGACCACGCCGCACTCCTCGGTGCGATCTCCGAGGGGCGGATCACTGCCCGGCGAGGTATCTGATCCTGACGGACCATCTCACCGAACGGGAGGTCATGCCTCTTCCAACGCCTCGCCGATTCCCTGGAGGAGGCGGTGGTGATGCGCCTCGGCCAGAAGGTGACCCGCGGTGAGAGCAACTGCAACCGGCCATTCGAGGAGCTCGAGGGCAACCAAGGTGCCGATACCCGCGAGGTAGGCGAGCTGCTCGGGTGGCGGAATGCTGATGCGGCCCATGATCGGCAGGTCCAGGACGAGGTGTTCGGCTTCGCGCAGCCGTTCGAGGGCGGGCCGAGGCGCTGTCGCAGCTGACGTCGTGGCAGTCATGGGAGCCTCTTTCACTGTCGGTTCTACGGACGACGTTCCCTCCCCGTCCGTACTTGCGGATTCTGCTGCCATGTCACTGCCGGATCGGTGGGGCCGGAGTGGCGCGATCGGCCCTCTGCGGTCCGGGCGGCTCCCCGACGGTGCGCACGCCGTCGGGGAGCCGATTCGTGTTTCGGCCGCAGGGTCAGCGCCGGTCTCTGCGGTCCTCTCGTCGATCTTCCCGGCGGTCGGAACGACGGCGGACTCCGTGGGCGACCACCGCCGCCGTCGCGACGGTCGTGGCCGTACGAGCCACGGGCGCGGGTCCGATCACCGCGGCGCGACGCATACGCCTGGCTGCGAGGGGCATGTCAGTCTCCTTCTTGTTCGTCGGCCTCGATTGCGGCCAGCAGGGCTTGTACGGGGATGCGGCCGCTGGCCACCAGCTGTCCGCCGGCCCTGCGTACCGCCGATGCGAACGGCGCGGCCCACAGGTTCTCCCACACCAGCAGGGCCGCGGTGCTGCCGGGCTCGACGGCCGCGGCGACCGCTTCGACGTCCTCCTCGCTGAGCAACATCGCCAGCTCGGCTTCGTAGGAGCGGAGCGCGCCGATCTCGCTCTCGTCCAGGTCGGCGAGCTCGAATGCTTCGAGCGATCCGTCGGCGTCCTTCTTCAGCAACAGCAGATCCAGTACACGCACTGTTCCGCGTTCGACGAGGTCGTCGAGCGCGGGTGCGATCTCGCCCCTGAACCTGCTGCCCGGGAACTCCACCACGATCCAGTCCACCGGACCGAGTTCGTCGATGTCGCCGCCGAGTTGTTGTTGGACTTGTTCGGTCATCTCGTCATCTCCTCTGCCGAGCTGCCGTCCGTGGAATACCAAGGGCGACAGATTGTTCGTGAGTTCCACGTCCGACGGGCGGTCCTCTACGAGCCGCTTCGTCTCGGATGGCCGGCTTGTCGAAGAGTCAGATGACGACCTGGCACGTCGGTCTGCCGGTGTTTTCCGACAGAGTCGACGCTAGACCTGATGGCCGCGCCCGGAAAGGGGATCCGGTGAAGGCCGCTCGATCCGATGACCTACCGTGCCGGAAATGGACCCGAGCAAGGCAGATCGGATGTTCCGGACACAGATCCGGTGCCGCGCCGTCTACGCCTCGTGTGCCGGCTGCTGTTCGGGACGGGGGTGACGGCGGAACCATGCGGCGTACCGGTCGGCGAGGGGGGCGGCGGTGACCCCGTGGGCGAGGACCGACAGGCCCACGGTGACGACGGCGGTGAGCAGCAGCAGGTCCTCGTGGGGCAGGGTACCGGGTTCTTCGAGAATCAGGATGACGAAGACGATGGTGGCCAGTCCGCGGGGGCCGAACCAGCCGAGGAAGGCAAGGGTCGGGGTGCGGGCGTGGGTGCCGAGCAGCGACAGCGCGACGGGGACCATGCGGACGACGGTCAGGCTCAGCACGGCGTAGGCGAGCGCCGGCCACGACAGGTGTCCGAGGGCCGGGCTGAGCAACACCGCCCCGAAGACGATGAACGTGACGGCATTGAACACATCCCCGGCCTCGTCGATCAGGTGGGAGACCTCCCCCTCGGCGCGGCGCCGGATCGCCCCGAAGGTCAGCCCGCCGACGAACGCGGCGATGAATCCCGAGCCGCCGAGGGGCACGGCGACGGTGTAGGCCAGCGTGGCGGCGGCCACCGGCACGATCTGAACCCATAACGGGTCGATCGTGCGGTGCCGCCCGGCGAGGATCAGCACCGCCGCCGCGACCGCCCCGGCACCTACCCCGGCGACGATGCCGTAACCGATCTGCTCGGTGACCAACCGTACGGCTGCACCGCCGCCGATTGCCCCGGACTCGGCGCGTGCGATCGCCAGCACGATCAGGAACAGCGGTACGCAGATGCCGTCGTTGAGGCCGCTTTCGACGTTGAGTCCCTGGCGCACCCGCGACGGCAGGATCGGCAGGGTGACCACCGCCTGCCCGAGAGCGGCGTCGGTGGGCGCGAGGAGCACGGCGAGGAGCAGCGCCTCGGGCCAGGAGAGGTCGCCCAGCACGAGCACCGCGGCGGCGAACCCGGCCGCGATGGTCAGCGGTAGTCCTACACCGAGAAGACGTGCAGGAAGTGAGATCTCGGCTCGTAGAGCGGTCGGGTCCACGCGGGCGGCGTCGGAGAACAGTACGAGGGCGAGGGTGACCTCGGCGAGAAGTTTCACCGTTTCGCTGGTGGCCTCGATGTCGATCAGCCCGGCAGCCTGTGCGCCCAGCACGAGGCCGCCGACAGTGAAGACCATCGGGGCCGTGATGGAAGTGCCTGCGACCCGTCCGGAGATCGCCGCGAATACGAGCAGGATTCCGGCGATCGCCGGAAGCGCCCAGGTCACGATGCCGACTCCGCGGGCGGAGGACGATGGGCGGGTGCGTCGGCCGGCCATTGCTGCTGCGCGAAGGGGCCGAGCATCGCGTCGAGATCGTGGCGTGCGCACGCCAGTTCGAGCGTCGCGCCGTTGTCGTGCCGGAAACGAACCGCGACCGGGTCGTCGATCCGCTTGACCGTTGCCGGGTCGATCTCCGACGGTCCGCTCTCGACAGCCTGGATTCCGCACAGGCTGGTGCGGGCGAGGAACGGGTTGCCGCCGTGGAGTATCAGGACCGCGTGGATCCAGTTTCCGACGCCGGTGATCCGGGAGAACTCCGACTTCAACCCCGGAACCTGACCGGAGACGATCCGGACCTTGCAGCCGAATCCGCCGGGTAGGTGCTTGATCCGGTGGCGTCCGCGCAGCAGAATGCCGAGAGCGACCGCACAGAACCACAGCGGAATTCCCAGGAACGTCAGGATGATCCAAATCATGAGCCGGATCCTTCTCGCCTCGCCGCCAGGGGTCTTTGGGACCGGTTCGACCGGAGGGGCGGCGTGGTCACATTCTGCCGAATCCGAGACATCGTGCGAAGAACTTCGGCGGATCGGACCGTTTGCATGTTCGGCGATTCGGCCGGGCGGTACGCTCGAGATGCCGGAGACCGACAGGTCTGCTCGAGATCGGGAGCGTCGCCATGGCAAGGACCCACCACGGAAAAATCGCCGTCGACATCCGCGACTCCGTCCCGGACTGGGCGCCGTATCTGCCTGCGCAAGCGCCCGAGGGCGCCCCGAACGTCCTGATCATCGCATGGGACGACGTCGGGTACGGCAGCATGGACATCTTCGGGGGCCCGGTCGAGGCACCCACCATGCGCCGCATCGCCGACCGGGGTGTGAAGTACTCGAACTTCCACACCACCGCGCTGTGTTCCCCGACGCGGGCGTCGCTGCTGACCGGGCGTAACGCGACGACCAACGGCATGGCGACCATCGCCGAGTTCAGCTCCGGGTTCCCGGGCATCTCCACCCACATTCCCTTCGAGAACGGGTTCGTCTCCGAGGTGCTGGCCGAGCAAGGGTGGAACACCTACTGCGTCGGCAAGTGGCACCTGACCCCGGGCGACGAGACGAACATGTCGGCGGTCAAGGCCCGGTGGCCGTTGGGCCGCGGGTTCGAGCGGTTCTACGGCTTCCTCGGCGGCGAGTCGAGCAGCTGGTACCCCGACCTGGTGTACGACAACCATCCGGTCGACGCCCCCGGCACCCCGGAGGACGGCTATCACCTATCGAAAGACCTGGCGGACAAGGCAATCGAATTCATCCGCGACGCCAAGGTCGTCGACCCGGACAAACCGTTCTTCATGTACCTGGCCCCGCAGGCCGGGCACGCCCCGCATCACGTGTTCACCGAATGGGCCGACCGGTACAAGGGCAGGTTCGACCAGGGCTACGAGGCCATCCGTGCCGAGATACTGCAGCGGCAGAAGGACCTCGGGTTGTTGCCCGAGGGCACCGAGCTTTCCCCGATCAATCCGCACGGGGAGCCGGCCACCACCGGACCCGACGGACAGCCGTGGCCGCTGCTCGACACCGTCCGGCCCTGGGACTCGCTCACCGCCGACGAGCAACGCCTGTTCGTACGGATGGCCGAGGTCTTCGCCGGCTACATCTCCTACACGGACGATCAGCTCGGCCGGGTGATCGACCTGCTCGAAACGACCGGCGAGCTCGACAACACCCTCATCGTCGTGGTCTCCGACAACGGTGCCAGTGGTGAAGGAGGGCCGAACGGATCGTTCAACGAATGGCGGTTCTTCAACGGGATTCCCGACACCACCGAGGGCACCCTGCCGCACCTCGACGAGCTCGGCACACCGCTGTCGTACAACCACTACAACACCGGCTGGGCGTGGGCCTTCGACACACCGTTTCCGTACTGGAAGCGCTGGGCCGGCTACGAGGGTGGCGTCGCCGACATGTGCGTGCTCTCGTGGCCGGCGCGGATCGACGCCTCGGCCGAGCCCCGCCCGCAGTACGTCCACGCCGTCGATGTCGTCCCGACGATCTACGAGTTGCTCGGCATCACCCCGCCCGAGGTCCTGAAGGGGTACACCCAGAGTCCGCTCGAGGGAGAGAGCTTCGCGTCCTCGCTGACCGATCCCGCAGCGCCGGGCAAGACCGTGCAGTTCTACGCGATGCTGGGGCAGCGCTCGCTGTATCACGAAGGGTGGCTCGTCTGTTCCGTGCATCCGCCGCTGTCCGGGTGGGGCCACTTCGACAAGGATGTGTGGGAGCTGTACCACCTCGCGGAGGACCGAGCGCAACTGCACAACCTCGCCGAGGCCGAACCCGAGCGGCTGGAAACCCTGAAGAGCCTGTGGTTCTACTACGCCGGCCGCTACCACGGGCTACCGCTGGACGACCGGAGCGCGCTCGAACAGGTGCTCGCCGAACGCCCCCGCCCGGGAAAGGCGCGAGACCGCTACGTCTACTACCCGGACTGCGCGGACGTCCCCGAGGCGGCCGGTGTCGCCATCACCGGACGGTCCTACACGATCGTCGCCGGAGTCCACGTGGACTCGGCCGATGCCGAGGGCGTCCTCTACGCCCACGGCGGCCTGGCCGGCGGCCACAGCCTCTACGTCAAGGACTGCCGTCTGCGCTATGCCTTCAACTGGGTCGGCACGCACCTGCAGACCGTGGTCGCCGACCGGGACATCACTCCCGGTGCCCACGTGTGCACCGCCGAATTCGCCGTCGCCGGGAAGAACACCGATCCGGCGATGCCGGGCTTCGCCGGCACCCTCACCCTCTACGTCGACGATCAGCAGGTGGCCACCGGTGAGATCGTCACCCAGCCGGGGGTGTTCTGCCTCGTCGGTGACGGTATCTGCGTCGGGCGTGACAGTGCCTCTCCGGTCACGCCGGACTACGTGTCCCCGTTCCCGTTCACCGGGGGAACGATCGACAAGGTCGTCGTCGACGTTTCCGGCGAACGCTATGTCGACCACGAGGCGCAGGTGCGGGCCTGGTTCTCGATCGATTGACCGGCGCTGCTCAGCGGCCGCGCACGATGCAGCGGAATCCGATGTGGCAGGTGGAGGTTTCCGCGCTTTCCCCCTGCCTGGCTGCGGGCCGGTAGCGCAAGCAGTAATTGGGGGCGCAGAGGTGTGATCCGCCCTTGATGACCCGCAGGGGATGGGCCTCGGCACCGGTCTCCGGCGCGAGCGTGCGTGGGTTGGCGGGAATGCAGCACGCCGTGGCGGGGGCGGTGTCACGTCCGTCCGCCCCGTGACGAGCGGTGAAGTAGTCCGTCGTCCATTCCCATACGTTGCCTGCCACGTCGACCAGGCCGTAACCGTTGGGCCGGAAGCTGCCCACCGGAGACGTGCCGACGTACCCGTCTTCGGCGAGGTTCTGCCACGGGAACTCGCCCTGCCAGGTGTTGGCCAGGTACCGCCCCTTCGGGGTGTACTCGTCGCCCCACACGAACCGGGCCCGATCCAGGCCGCCGCGGGCCGCGAACTCCCACTCGGACTCGGTCGGCAGCTCCTTGCCCGCCCACCGAGCGTAGGCGAGCGCGTCGTAGTGGGACACGTGCGTCACCGGATGGTGTTCGCGGCCGCCGGCCGAACTTCCGGGGCCCTCGGGATGCCGCCAATCCGCACCCGGCACCCACGACCACCACCGGCGGTAGTCGTCGAGGGGTACGCGCCGAGCCGGCGGGGTGAACACCAGCGACCCGGGTACCAGCAGCGCCGGGTCGGCATCGGGATAATCGGCGGGTTCGGGCGCGACCTCGGCGGTGGTGACGTGACCGGTGTCCTTCACGAAACGCCGGAACTCGGCGACGGTCACCGGATGAATGTCCATCCAGAATCCGTCCACACTCACCTGGTGGACCGGACGCTCCTCGGGATAGAACTCCTCCGACCCCATCCAGAAGGTTCCGCCCGGAATCCAGGTCATCTTCTTCGGTGCTCGACCCGCCGACGCCGCTGGCTGCATGCGTCGAGTATCTCGGAACCGGCTCGCTGCGGGCGGGTCCTCGGGATGCCGCGCAGGTCCGCGCAGGTCCTGGCCTGTCAGACCTGCATTCCGGTCTGTCCCGCGGATGCCTGTCCCAGAGCCGTGGCCTTGAGTTGCTCGAACTCCGCTTGGGTGATCACTCCCGAGTCGTACAGCGCCTTCGCATCGGCGATCTGCTCGGCCGGGGACTTGCCGGCCACCTGCCGGATGTACTCGTCGGTGGCCTGCTTGGTCTCCTGCTGGGCACGCATCGACCGCTCCGCCATGCCGCGGCCCCGGGCGATCAGATACACGAACGCGGTCAGGTACGGGATGACGACCAGCCCGATCACCCAGAGGGCCTTGGCGAAGCCGGAAACGGTGTGATCGCGGAACAGGTCGACCAAGATCTGGAACAGCACGATCAGATACGCCACGAACGCGAACACGATGATCGTGTACCACACGTAATCCCAGAACGAATCCATGATGTGCACCTCCTGTGAGCGGCTCCGGCGATGGACCGAACCTCCGCGATATCGGGCGACTCACATCGAGAATGACACCCCAACCGGCGTCTCCGCAGGGGATAAAGACCTTGAAACCCGCCCCGACCCTGAAACCCACCGTCCCCCCAGGTGTCCACGACACGAAGACGCCCGTACGCGGGCCGGGCCCGCATCCGACACGAACGCGGCGCGACCTGTGTCCGTTTCGAGACGTGCTCGCGGTCGAAGCGGTGATTCAATGGTGAGATGTGCAGATGGATGGCATATTCCGGCGACCCGATCCTTGCTGAGGATCTGCTGTTCCGCCCGCAGCACTCGCTGATCGATCAGAGCCTGCATTCGCGCCTCGGAGCCACCACCACCAACGGTGATGGTTTCGGCATCGGATGGTACGGGAGGGGGCCGGAGCCGGCGGTGTTCAAGAGCATCGATCCGGCCTGGAACGACCGGAACCTGCGCGAGCTCGCCGCTCAGGTGGAGACACCGCTGCTGTTCGCACACGTGCGGGCCTCGACCGGGACACACGTCCAGCGCAGCAACTGCCATCCCTTCCGGCACGGGCACTGGTTGTGGATGCACAACGGGGTCCTCAACGGGTTCCGGGAGATCAAACGCGAGCTCGTGCTGGCGGTGGATCCGGCGCTCTACCCCGACATCGAGGGCTCGACCGACTCCGAGATGCTGTTCTATCTCGCGCTGACGTTCGGTCTCACCGAGGACCCGTTCACTGCCGTCGCCCGGGCTGTCGGATACGTGGAGAAGATCGCGCACGCCCATGCGGTCGAGCACCCCGTGCAGATGACCGTGGCGACCACGGACGGCGAGTCGATGTGGGTGTTCCGTTATTCCAGCGAAGGCAAGAGCCGATCGCTGTTCTTCTCCACCAAGCTCGCCAGGCTCCTCGAACTGCATCCCGAGGTGGAGGTGCTGCACCAGCTCGGTGCCGAGACCCGCTTCATCGTCTCCGAACCGCTGCGCGATCTGCCGGACGCATGGAACGAAGTACCCGAGTCCTCCGCGGGCGTGGTCCGACCCGGCGAGGACGAGATCCGGCCGTTCCGGCCGCTCGCACCGGTGTAGGCCCGGCGGAGCAGAGTCTCTGCGTCGGGCCGGGCGAATACCGAGGCAAGTACCGGGTGCAGACCGTGCCGGGAGACAGGGGGACTTCAGGTCCTCGTCCCCCGATCACCCGAATCGAGCGATGACCTTGTGCCCTACGCCACAGGCCCTCGTCGGCGGAACACTGTAGTCAAGTAACTGCAGGAGTTTCGAGATGAACGCAGAGCAGCCCCTGGCCCTCCGGTTGTGGCGCCGCGCTCCGTGGAGCGGCAACCCGCTGATGCGACGATCCGAGCGAGTCGAATCCGCACTCGTTCTGGTCGTCGCGATGTTCGTGCTCGTCATGGTTCCCCTCGCCGCCGCGTACGGGACGGCGACCTACGCGCGGGTCGGCCAGCTTGCGCTGGAGGAACGTCTGGAACGCCACCAGGTGACGGCGATCCTCCTCGAGGAACCGGGACCGATGGGTGCCGGTTCGATGACGGACACTGCGACCCGGGGTCCGGGGGACCCGGACCGAGCGACCGCGCGGTGGGCGACCGGGACCGGCGAAATGCGCACGGGGAAGGTGGAGACGCCCTTCGGTGCGAAGCCGGGCGAGACGATCGACATCTGGATCGATTCGATCGGTGATCCCGTCGCCGCGCCCAGGACCGGCTCGGACGGCGTCGTGGCCGGTGTCAGTGCCGCACTCACGGTGTGGGGGGTGGGCTCCGGCATCGCCCTGCTGCTCCTTTACGGAGTTCATCGCGTCGGCGTGCGGCGGAGGATGTCGGCATTGGATCGCGAATGGAACGAAACCGGACGGAGCCCGGGATGGACATTGGGTTGACCGCCCCCGGGTCTGCGGGCCGGGGGTCTGCGGACCGTCCTGCAGCGCACACGGGGATGCTCGGCAGCGCGGAGAGGATTCCTCGATCCGGTTGCCGGACAAGATGGTACGCGGGGAGGGCGAGATGAGTGACTGGGTCTGCCGGTTGGTGGTGTCGCCGGGGTCCGGCGACAGTCCGGCTCAACTGCATATGGTGCTCCGCGACGATCTCACGGACGTGGAGGTGCTCGCCCGTGTCCTCGGCCTGGTTCACGAGTTCTATGGTCCCGGCGTGCAGGTCGACGACCTGAAGCCCGAGTCCTGGGCGCAGACCCGATCTGCGTCCCGGATCCGTTCACCCGACGGATGAGAAAACGGAGGCGTACGGCAGGTCGTTTTGCGACAGTTGCACCGAGCTACATCACAGGGAAGGGGATTAATCGTGTCCGAGGATATGCGTGTCGGTCAGGGCGGTGTGAGCCACGGCAGCGCGGGCGGGAGCAGTGCCGCCGAGGGGGGCGTCAAGCAGGGGATCGCGGCGGGCACGTCGATCGGTGCCGCCATCATTCTCACCACCGTGGGTATCCTGCAACTGCTGCAGGGCATCGCGGCGGTGGCGGAGGACGAACTGTTCGTGGTGGGACAGGAATACACCTTCAAGTTCGATTTCACCGCCTGGGGTTGGGTTCACATCGTCGCGGGTGCTGTCGTCATCCTGGTGGGCATCGCTCTCCTCACCGGAGCCACCTGGGCGCGAGTCGCGGCGATCGTCATCGCGGCCCTGTCGATCCTGCTCAACTTCATGTGGTTGCCGTACTACCCGTGGTGGTCGATTCTGATCATCGCTCTCGACGTGGTGGTCATCTGGGCGGTATCGACCTGGAATCCACGACTGGACTACTAGGTTCGACCGGCGGCCGGCATGGGGTGATCGCTCCGGATCGGCCGTCGATCGGCGCGATGTGAAGGGGCGGGACCGTCTCGTGCCCTCGGGAGCACGCTTCGTCTGTGCCGCCGTGCCTCTGTCACCGAGTGGAAAGAGAAGACGATGGACAGCGACCTTTCGCGCAGCGGCACGGGCACCGCTCCGCTCGACACCGCCGAGCGGGCCGAACTGGAGCGGTTGCGGGCAGAGGTGGCCGCGCTGCGCGCCCGGACGGCGGCCGTGCCCGAGGCCCCGGCGGCGCCGCCTCCCGCGCCGCGTCCGCCGCGGCACGCGCTGCGCTGGACGGCGGTGGCGCTCCTGACCGTGCTGGTCGCTCTGCTGGCGATCACGTCGGTGACGGCGCGATTCGTACGCAGTGAAGTCCTCGACACGGACCGGTACGTCGCCACGGTGGCGCCGTTGGGTTCCGATCCCGCGGTGCAGACCGAGATCGCGGGCACGATCACCGACGAGATCTTCGCGCGGGTCGATGTCGAAGGGCTCACGGCGGACGCGCTGACGGCCCTGACCGGCCTGGTGCCGGCGACCGCGGACGCGCCCCGCGTGGACCGTGCGGTGGAGGGCCTCGCGCCGGTGATCGCCGGTCAGGCCCGCAACTTCGTGTACGAGACGGTGCTGTCGCTGGTGCAGACGGATCAGTTCGAGGATCTGTGGATCCAGGCCAACCGTGCCGCGCACACCGGCTTGGTGGCGGTGGTCACCGGCAATGTCGGTCCTTCGTCGGTGACGGTGGACGAGAGCGGGACGGTCAGCATTTCCCTGGGTACGGTCATCGACAACGTCCAGGCTCGTCTGCTGGATCGGGGATTCACCTTCGCCGAGAAGATCCCGGACATCGACAAGCAGTTCGTGTTGTTCCAGTCGCCGGAGCTGGTCAAGGCGCAACGGGCGGTCAGCGCACTGGACACGGCGTCGGACGTGCTGCCGTGGCTCACGATCGCCGCCGCCGTGGCCGCGGTGGCCGTGGCTCCGCCCGGCCGTCGCCGTCGCGCCCTGGCGTTCGTCGGGGCGGCGCTGGTCGTGGGGATGCTGATCCTCGCGATCGCGCTCATCGTCGCCCGATCGCTCTATCTCGACGACATTCCTCCCGACGTGCTGTCCCCGGACACCGCCACGGCGATCGTCGACACCGTGCTGGTGCCGCTGCGGAACGCTCTGCGGGCGGTGGCGGTCCTGGGCCTGGTGATCGCGGTCGGGGCGTACGTGACCGGGGGATCGGCCTCCGCGGCTGCCGTCCGCCGCGGGTTCGGGCGGGGCATGGACGCGGTGCAGCGGGCCCGCAAGCCGCGGCCACCGAACCAGGTGGAAGCCGGCGCGTACCGGGCTCGGACCGCGTTGCGGCTGGCAATCATCGGCATCGCCGCGCTGATGCTGATGTTCTGGCGCTATCCGACCGGCCTCGTGGTCGTGTGGGTCGTTCTCGGTGCTCTGTTGGCCCTGCTCGCGCTCGAGGTGCTGATCCGACCGGCCCGCGCCTGGGAGCAGCCGACGGAGGGCGCGATGTCGGCACCGCCGACGGAAGACGCGACGTCGGCACCGCCGACGAAGGACGCGACGTCGGCACCGCCGACGAAGGACGCGACGTCGGCACCGCCGACGAAGGACGCGACGTCGGCACCGCCGGCAGACGAACAACCGACGGAGAAGATCCCGGGCTCGAAGACCGGGGCGTGAGTCCGATGGATACCGTTCCCGGCGACGAGGTGCCGCCGTCGCGCACGTGGTGGGCTCGGGCGGCGTTCGTCGCCGTCTTCTGTGCCGCCGCCGTTCCGGTGATCGTCGAAGGCCTGCGCGGAGCCGTCGCACTCCTGGTCGTGAGCGTGGCAGTGGCGGCGGTGACGGTCGCGGCTGCGTACTGGTTCCTCGCGACCCGGGGACTGCTGCGGGTGCTGTCTCTGGGCCTGGCGGTGCTCGCACCGCTCGTCCTGCTCGTGTTGTTCGTGCGAGAGCGCCAGCTCTGGGTCGTGCTGGTGTCGGCTGCGCTGGTGCTGCTCGCCCTGGTGTGTGCGAGGGCGGCGCTGCGATCCGACGCAGAGCACGGGATGCCCGAGTATCCCGCCGCGCCGGTCCGCCGGCCGTTTCTCGTGATGAATCCCCGGTCCGGCGGCGGCAAGGTCGTGAAGTTCGATCTGCAACGCAAGGCCGAGGAGCTCGGTGCCGAGGTGGCACTGCTCGCCGGACCGGGCCCGGTCGACGTCGAGGTCCTGGCCCGGCAGGCGGTGGCGCGTGGCGCCGACCTGCTCGGTGTCGCCGGAGGCGACGGGACACAGGCCCTGGTGGCGGCGATCGCGGCCGAGCACGGTCTGCCGTTTCTGGTGATCAGCGCCGGCACGCGGAACCACTTCGCCCTGGACCTGGGACTGGATCGGGAGGATCCGGCCGCAGGCCTGGATGCGCTGCGGGACGGTGTGGAACTCCGCGTCGATCTCGGCAGGATCGGCGGACGGGTGTTCGTCAACAACGCCTCGTTCGGCGTCTACGCCGACGTGGTGCAGAGCCCGGAGTACCGGGACGACAAGGCCGGGACGGCGCTGCGGATGATGCCCGATCTGCTCGCCCGCGACAGCGTCACCCGGCTGCGTGCCCGCATCGACGGTGACACGACGGTGGAGGGTGCGCAGGCCGTCCTGGTGAGCAACGGCCCGTACGCGACCGACGACCTCGCGGGGTTGGGACGCCGGCCGCGTCTGGATCGCGGGGTGCTCGGAGTGGTGGCGATCTCGGTGACGGGCGCCGGGCAGGCAGTCGGCCTGCTGCGCCGTGCCCACAGCCGGGGGCTGGTTCAGCGCGCGGCCACCGAGGTGGTCGTCGACGCGGAGGCGCCGGAGATACCGGTCGGCGTGGACGGGGAAGCGTTGATGTTGCCCACGCCTGTGCGCTGCACCGTCGAGCCGCAGGCGCTGCGGGTGCGGGTGCCCCGGCACCGTCCGGGAACCCTCGTCTCGGCACCCACCTGGGACTGGGTGCGGCTCCGGGACCTGGCCTGGCGGCCTCAGCGCTCGTCGTCGGTCTCGTCGAGCCTGCGCTGACCCTCGCCGGGCCGTGCGCCCACCGGCCGGCGCGGTAGCGATCCGGTGCCGAACAGTGCGGCGACGGTGATCAGTGCCGTGATGGCGAAGGCCACCTGTAGGGCCTCGAGCCGCGCGTCCGAGTTGACCTCGACGATCGCATCCGCGGTGGCCTCGTCCACCCCGGCCTCGTCCAGAGCACCCTCCAACTGGGTGTCGGACAGGAACGGCACCCCGGCAGCCATGTCCGTGGTGGCCTGCTGTTGCACCGATTCCGGCACGGCCGGGTTGTTCTCGATGCCGGCGATGACGGAGGTGGTCAGGGTGGCGATCAGGATGGAGCCGATCAGGGCGGTCCCCAGTGACGCGCCGAGATTGGTCGCCGTGTTCTGCAGACCGCCGACCTCGGCGCTCTGCGAGTCCGGTACCGCGGACACCGTGACCGCACCGAGCTGGGAGGCCAGCGCGCCCAGTCCGAGACCCATCAGCAGCATCGGGATCGACACGACCGCCGCATTTGCGCCGGGATCCATTCCACCCACGAGGATGAGGATGCCGACGACCATGATCCCGAGGCCGATCCGGACGATGCGCCGGGGATTCGCCTGGGGTCGCAGCTTGGGGATGCCGACGGCCGCCAGGACCAGAGCGATCGACAGCGGAAGGATCCGCACACCCGTCTCGAGCGCACTGAGTTCGAGGACCACGGACAGGAACAGGGGGACGGAGAAGAACACCCCGGCCTGAATGAGGAATTGGGCGAAGAACATGCTCAGACCGCCGGTGAGCTGGCTGTTCCTCAGCAGCGCGGGGTCGACCAGCGGTTCGCCGCCCGTCTTCGCCAGGTACGTCTCCCGCCGCAGGAACAGGTAGAGCACGAAGAGTCCACCCAGCAGCAACCAGATGACGGGAGACAGACCCAGGATCGCCGGTCCGCCGGGTTTGGTTTGGATCCAGCCCCATTCGCTCGAGCGCAGCACGCCGTAGACGAACATTCCCAGGCCGGCGACCGACAGGAGCGAGCCGACGAAGTCGAGTCGGATCCGCTGCGGTGGAATGTCTTCCACGCGACGCAGCGCGAGCAGGATCAGGACGACGATGACGACCTCGCCGAAGAAGACGTAGCGCCAGGACGCGAACGTGGTCACCGCCCCACCGAGCAACGGCCCCACCGCGACTGCCGCGGCACCCGCCGCGGCCACCAATCCGTAGGCGGCGGGGCGGCGTTCGGCGGGGAAGTTCGCCGCGACCAGGGAAACGATGGCGGGCATGATCAGGGCGGCGCCGATGCCCTCGAGCAGGGACCAGCCGATGAGGAGGACGGTGAGATTCGGCGCGATCCCGGTGACGAACGACCCGGCTCCGTAGATGATCAGGCCGAGCCCGAACGCGCGGCGCCGCCCGAGGATGGTGCCGATCTTGCCGCCGGTGATCATCAAGCTGGCCATCACCAGGGTGTAGAGGGTGATGGCGGTCTGGATGCCGGTGATGGTGGTGCCCACGTCCGCGGCCACGGTCGCCATCGACACGTTCATCACGGAGCTGTCGAGCGTCATCAGGAACTGCCCCGCAGCCAGTACTGCGAGCACCAGTGCGGAACCCGAGGCCACCGCCGGCCCCTTCGGCGAACTGTCAAGACTCATGCATCGACCTCTCGCGTCAGACGGGCTCGAGCGGCCGGAACGGCCGGATGTCGTTGCCCGCGGGGCCGACCACGGCGGCGGAGGACTCGGGCATCTCGTTCCATGCGCCCGGCAGATCGCGGAGCGGTTCGGACACGACGAACCGGGCGTCGATGCCCAGACGATGGAACATCTCCACCTCGGGGTGCAGCTCGCGGAGCTTGGCGACCTCGGTGGAGTAGAACAGCGACCGGGTCCGGCCCTCGCTGGAGTAGCGGAACACCCAGATGGTGTCGCCGGCCGTGGTGGCCACGGTCATCTGCACGGGATCGTCGATCCCGCGGTGGCGGGCGACCTTCTCGACCATCCCGACCGCACGGCCGACCGCGGTGAACGGATCGTCCCGGAGACCGAACGTGAGAGCGAGGAAGAACAGCACCTCGGAGTCCGTGGTACCCGCGATGTCCGGGTACAGCGACGGATCCACGGCCATCATCAGTTCCCGCTTGATGTCCCGGAAGCCGAGGATCTCGCCGTTGTGCATCCACAGCCATTCCTCGTGCCGGAACGGGTGGCAATTGCTGCGCTGCACCTGCGTGCCGGTCGAGGACCGCACGTGCGCGAACAGCAGCGGGGTGCGGATCTGCCCGGCGATCTCCCGCAGGTTGTGGTTGTTCCACGCCGGATCGATGCTCTTGAACATCGCCGGTTCGGAACCTATTCCGTACCAGCCGATTCCGAATCCGTCACCGTTGGTGGTGGTGGCTCCGAGATGGGAGTGCAGGCTCTGGTCGATGAGTGAATGCTCGGGCTTGAACAGCAGATCCTCCACGAGGATCGGCTCGCCCGAGTAGGCCATCCATCTGCACACCCGGCCATTGAATCACTCCATCGACGTCGATGCCTTCGTTTCCCCGACTCGGTCGGTGCCCGCGACGGACCTTCGTGCCGCCCTGCTCCGCAGTATCGCGCGCATCACCTCGTCACACCCCCACACGAGCACCGGCAACGGAAGCAGCAGTGCCAGTTGCCACGGCTCGGGCAGCGTCGTCCCGAAGACGTCCTGCAACAGGGGGACGGCCACCACAGCGGCGGCGAACACCACTTCGAACGCGATACCCCACAGCAGGAGCGGGTTGGTGGTGAAGCCGATCTCGGCCAGCGAGGCGTGGCCGGTGCGGGCGGCGACGGCGGTGCCGATCTGGCAGGCGACGATTTCGAGGAACGTCATGGTCGTCGCCTGCTGCCACGTGTGATGCAGCGGGCCGGAACTCGTGTCGGCGCCGAAGGTCCATCCACCCGAGACCAGCGTCAGCAGAAGCAGGCCCATCACGAGTACCGCCGATACGCCGCCCAGCAGTCCCCAGGCGCGGGCCAGCATGGGCCCGTCGATCACCGACTGCGACCGCGGCCGCGGGGGCGCTGCATCAGTCCCGGCTCGGCCGGTTCCCGCCCCAAGGCGAGGGCCGGGAGCGTTTCCGTCCCGAGATCCACGGCGAGGATCTGCATGATCGTGAGCGGGAGCGGAATCCCACCACCGTTGAGCGCGTAGGCGGTCGAGGCGAGGACGGCGTCGAGCTCGTCGTCGGTCATCGCGTCGGCCTCGTCGCCGCCGACGACGCGCAGGCCGCCCTTGCCGATGCCCACGCTCTCGGCGATGCCGCGGGCGGTGAGGGCGTGATCGCCGGTGACACCGATCAGCCGGATTCCGGCGGAATGGCACCGGGCGACGGCGTCCGGCACCTCGGGCCGCGGTGGGTCGATCATCGCGGCGAGACCGAGCAGAGTCAGGCCACGCTCGGCCTCGCCGCGCGTCAGGCCCGCAGCCGGCCCGGGGAGGCGACCCGTCGAATCCGAGCATCCCGTCGGTCGTCCAGACCCGGCGGACGCTCATGCGGTTGAGGATCAGTGTGCCGGTCTTGTCCGTGCAGATCACACTCGTGGAGCCGAGGGTTTCGACCGCGGAGATGCGCTTGACGAGCGCGCCCCGGCGCGCCGGCGTGCGCACGCCCACCGCGAGGGCCAGCGTGATCGTCGGCAGCAGTCCTTCGGGCACGTTCGCCACGATCAGGCCGATTGCGAAGTTGAGGGCGTCGGTGAGTGAAAGCCCGGCCATGAGCGTGCCGAGCGGGATGAATGCCAGGCCCATCCCGACGGCGACCAGGGCGATCAGCCGGGCCACCCGCTTGACCTGCCGCTCGAGGGGACTGTCCTGGTGTCCTGCGCGCTGGGAGAGCGCGGCGATGCGGCCGAGTTCGGTGTGCATTCCGGTGGCGAACACTACAGCGGTCGCTTCGCCGGCGGTGCACGTCGTTCCGCTGAACACCACGTCGCGGGCATGGATGAGGGGAACGTGGCTGTCACCGGTGTCGACGGCGACCGCGACCGGCGCCGACTCTCCGGTCAACGTGGACGTGTCCATCTCAAGGGAACCGGTGAGCAGGCGCGCGTCGGCGGACACGCGGTCGCCCTCGGATACGATGATGACGTCGCCGGGGACGAGGTCACGGGCGTCGATCTCGGTTTCCCGGCCGTCCCGCAGCACGCGGGCCCGCTGGGGTAGGTATGCGGCGAGCGCTTCGACGGCCTGTTCGGCGTGCCGTTCCTGCACGAAGGCGAAGGCCGCGTTGATCACGATCACCACGACGATGGCGACCGCCAGCGGCCCCGAGTCCGAGACCACGGCAAGCGCGGCTGCCACCCACAGCAGCAGGGCCAGCGGGTGGGTGAACTGCCGCAGTAGTTCGCGGATCCAGCCTTCCCCGGGGCGGCGTACCAGTTCGTTCGGCCCGCTGACCGTCAGCCGTCGCTGCGCTGCGCGGGTCGAGATTCCCTTCCGGGACGAGCGCAGGTCCCGAAGGAGTCGGTCGAGGAATTCCTGGGGGTCCGGAGCGGGGAGCTCCTGCTCGATCGGGTCCGTCATGGATGTTCGGTTCGTGCGCTATTGCGCCGCAGCCGGATCTGTCGTCTCGAGGTTCAGCACCGTGCCGGTGGTGGCGCCCCCGTCGACGACGAATTCGGATCCGGTCGAGTATGTGGCCTCGGTGACGACGAACCGCACCATCCGTGCCACCTCGTCGGGGCTGCCGAAGCGGGGGATCGGCTGGGTGGCGGCGATGCCGCGGTCCATCCCCGCCGTCATCGGCGTGTCGATGGGTCCGGGATGAACCGAGCACACCCGGACCCCGTCGGGAGCGAATTCGAGCGCCGCCGTCTTGGTGAGGCCGCGCAGGCCCCACTTGCTCGCCACGTAGGCGCCGGCCCCCGCGTAGCCGGTGAGCCCGGCTGTCGACGAGATGTTGACGACGACACCGTGTGCGCGCCGGAGCGCGGGCCCCGCCACGTGCATGCCGAGCCAGGCGCCCACCAGGTCGACCTGCAGTACGCGCTCGAAGTCGGCCCGGTCCTGGGCCTCTATCGTGCCCGGCACGAAGATGCCGGCGTTGTTGATCAGGGCCCGCAACGGACCGATCGATTCGGCTGCGGCCACAGCCTCCACCCACTGCTCCTCGTTCGTCACGTCGAGGTGCACGAACGTCGCGCCGCCTCCCACCGTCGCCGCGTGCCGGGTGCCCTCGTCGTCCAGCACGTCGGCGACGACGACGCCGGCGCCCTCCCCGGTGAGCGCGGTGGCGACGGCGGCGCCGATGCCGCGGCTGCCACCGGTGACTATTACCGATCCGCCGTCGAGTCCCGTCATGGCCGTTACCCTCCTCGCGCCGACGCGGTGGGGGCCACCGCGACGGATGCCGACGTGCCGTTGCCGACGAGGCCGGAGGTGGACGCCACCGGTGTGCGCTGGACGGCCGCTGCCGCTGCCGCGGTGGCTTCGTGTTCGAGGAAGGTCTTCAGTTCGCCGATGGCACTCATCATGGGGGCCGGGAACACCACGGTGGTGTTCTTCTCGACCCCCAGCTCCACCAGGGTCTGCAGGTTGCGCAGTTGCAGGGCCAGGGGGTGAGCCATCATCGTGTCGGAGGCGTCTCCGAGCGCGGCGGCCGCCATCGACTCACCTTCCGCCGCGATGATCTTGGCGCGCTTCTCCCGCTCGGCCTCGGCCTGACGTGCCATGGCGCGTTTCATGCTGTCGGGAAGCTGGATGTCCTTCAACTCCACCAGGGTCACCTCCACGCCCCATTCGAGGGTGGACACGTCGAGGAATTCTCGAATGTGGACGTTGATGACGTCGGTCTCCGACAACGCCTCGTCGAGGGTGTGGCGGCCGACCACCCTGCGCAGCGTGGTCTGGGCGATCTGATCGATCGCAGCGGCGACGTTCTCGATCGCGACGACCGACTTCACGGCGTCGATGACACGGAAATAGGCGACTGCGGAGATGTCCACGCTGACGTTGTCGCGCGTGATGATTCCCTGGGACTGGATCGGCATCGTGACGATCCGCAACGACACCTTCGTGAGGCGGTCGACGATCGGGATGATCAGATGCAGGCCGGGTTCCTTCACCCCGATCAGCCGGCCGAACCGGAAGAGCACGCCCTTCTCGTACTGGGTGACGACGTGCACCGACTGCGACAACACGAACATCACCACGACGAGGAGCACGGCGGCGAGGATGATCCAGGCGGTCACGACGTTCCTCCCATCCCGCAGCAGGTCGCGGTTGCCTTCACCGTGCGCTCGTGGACCGCGGCCGGGAAGGGTCGAAAGTCACCGCCGGGGCGGATCGGCGAGTTCGAGACCTTCCGAGCCGCGTCGGTACGAGACCGTGCGCAACACCGGAGGAAATATACCCCCTCCGGTATATTGGGCGGGACGTGCTGTGAGAGGAGCGAGGAGATGACATCGGCGGACTTCGTCGACGGGATCGAAGTGCTGTGGCGACCCGGGTGCCCGTTCTGTTCGCGGCTGCGCCGGGCCCTGCGCCGACGCGGCATCGACACCCGCGAGATCGACATCTGGCAGGACCGCGCGGCCGCGGGGCGGGTCCGTGCGGTCACCGGCGGCGACGAGACCGTGCCGACCGTCTTCGTGGGACGGGTCGCCCTGGTCAACCCCGGGGTGCGCGAGATCGAGGCCGCGATCGAGCGGGAATTCCCCGAGCGAGCCGGCGAACTGCTCCCGGCGCCGGTGTCTCGTCCCCGCAAGCTGTTGTCCCGCATCGGCTTCCCGCTGCGCGACTGACGCGCCCGACCACCCGTACCGACGACCGAAGGAGTCGCAGTGCCGGAAAACCAACTCGACGAAGAACTCTGGGACGAGCGCTACCGTTCCCGTCCCGCGCTCTGGAGCGGTGAGCCGAACCGTCACCTCGTGGGGGAGGCGGCCGAACTCGAGCCCGGCCTCGCCCTCGACGTCGGCTGCGGCGAGGGCGCGGACGCCATCTGGCTCGCGCGGCGCGGCTGGCGGGTCGACGGCGTGGACGTGTCCGGCGTCGCCCTGCAGCGCGCCGCCGAGCACGCGGATCGGGCCGGCGCCGAGATCGCCGGGCGCATCACCTGGCTGCACGAGAACCTCACCGCGTGGGATCCGGGCTGGGGGCGGTACGACCTGGTCTCCGCGCAGTACATGCACCTGCCGCCACCGGAACGCGACGTCCTCTTTCGAAGGCTCGCGGAGGCGGTCGCTCCCGGCGGCACCCTCCTGGTCGTCGGGCATCACCCCTCCGACCTGCAGACCACCGTGCCGCGCCCGCCGCGGCCCGAGCTGTTCTTCACGGGAGCGGACGTCGTGGCGCTGCTCGATCCCGACGGCTGGGACGTCGTCACCGAGGCCGCCGTCGCGCGGTCGGTCACCGACCCGGACGGACGCGCCGTCACCGTGCACGACACGGTGGTCAGGGCCCGACGGCGCTGATCGCGCCACCACGTCGCGAACGTCGTCGTCGGGCGGTCTCCCTCAGGCCAGGGCGAGGAAGAGGCGCTCGAGCTGTTCTTCGGTGAGCCGGTCCGGGCACGTGTCGTCCTCCTCGTCGAGCATGCACCGACGAAGCTGCGCGGCAACGATCTTGAACCCGGCGCGGTCGAGCGCCCGGGAGACGGCGGCGAGCTGGGTCACCACGTCCCGGCACTCGCGGCCGGACTCGAGCATGGCGATCACGCCGGCGAGCTGCCCCTGCGCGCGGCGCAGCCGGTGCAGCACCTGCGTATCGGCTTCGGGGGTGACGGCGGTCCTGGGGACGGGGTCGACGGGAGTGTTCATCGCTGTGCTTCCTGCGGTAGGGGACGAGGTTCGAAGGGATACCCCATGGGGTACTTGACATACCCTAGGGGGTATGTGGCAGGGTTGTCCATATCGAGGACGAAATCGACCCATACGGAGGAACCACGATGATTCTCGAGCAGTACTACATCGAGTGCCTGTCGCACGCGTCGTACCTGATCGGTGACGAGGGCACCGGCCGGGCGGTGGTGGTCGATCCGCGCCGCGATGTCACCGAGTACCTCGACGACGCCGCGCGGCACGGGCTGCGCATCGAGGGTGTGATCAACACGCATTTCCACGCGGATTTCGTCTCCGGGCATCTGGAGCTGCTCGAGGCGACCGGGGCGTGGATCGGGTTCGGGGAGGCCGCCGAGGCGGACTACCCGATCCGGCGGCTGCGCGACGGTGAGCACCTGTCCCTCGGGGAGGTGGACCTCGAGATCCTGGCCACCCCGGGGCACACCTGGGAGTCGATCTCGGTGCTGGTGCGCGAGCATCCGGGGGCGACCCCGGCCGCGGTGCTGACCGGGGACTCGTTGTTCATCGGTGATGTGGGCCGTCCGGACCTGGTGAATCTGGGGGATTCGTCGACCGAGGATCTGGCGCGGGCGATGTACCACACGGTGCACGAGAAGCTGCTGACCCTGCCCGATGCGGTCACGGTGCTGCCCGCGCACGGTGCCGGCTCGTCGTGCGGGAAGAACCTGTCGACGGAGCTGACCTCGACGATCGGGGAGCAGCGGGTGAGCAATCCGTCGGTGCAGCCGATGAGCGAGGAGGCGTTCGTGGCGTTGGTCACCGAGGGGCAGCCGGCCGCGCCGGCCTACTTCTCGGTCGATGCCGGGTTGAACAAGAGCGTGCATCCGCTGCTCGATCGGGGGCGCACCATCCCGGAGCTGAGCCCGGCGCGGGTGCGGGCGGAGCTGGCCGCCGGGACCCGGGTGCTCGATGCGCGCGGTGTGGACGACTTCGCGGCGGGGCATCTGCGCGGGTCGGTCAACGTCGGGTTCGACGGCCGGTTCGCCGAGACCGGCGGGATGGTCGCCGAGGTGGGGGAGAAGATCGTGTTGATCACCTATCCGGGGGAGGAGCAGGACGCGGCGGTGCGGCTGGCCCGGATCGGGTCGGACAACGCGGCCGGTTATCTCACCGTCGATCACGACGGGGTGTTCCCGGCGGAGCTGGCGGATCTGGTGCAGACCGCCCCGCGGACCACCGTCGCGCAGCTCGACGAGTGGCTCGCCGCCGATGCGGTGACGCTGGTCGACATCCGCAATCCCGGTGAACGCGAGTTCGGGGTGATTCCGGGGGCGGTGCCGATCCCGTTGGCGCAGCTGCGGACCCGGCTCGGGCAGGTGCCGACCGGCAAGCCGATCGTGGTGCACTGCGCCGGTGGGTGGCGTTCGAGTGTGGCCGCGTCGCTGCTGCGGGCGCAGGGCTTCGACAACGTCTCGGACCTGCTCGGCGGTTACAACGCCTGGGCCGAGGCCCACGTCCCCGCCTGATCCCGCACCGTCCGAAATACACGGCAGCCCACCCCCTGGCCGACCAGGGGGCGGGCTGTCGTCGCTCTGCGCGACACCCGTCCGGTCCGAAGAGGGTCGTGATCGACTGGGATCATGTCCGGATGAGTCACCGACCCCGCGCAAGGAGCAGCAGATGGCCTACTTCGAACGGATCGGTCCGACCGCGTTCCGGCCGACCCACCACGTCAGCGGTGCCTGGAACCCGCAGGAGCAGCACATCGCGCCCGCACTGGGTCTGCTGGTGCACGCCGTGGAATGCGACCGTGACGCACGCCGCGACGACGGACTGGTCGTCGGCCGCCTGTCCTACGACATCCTCGGCACCGTCCCGGTCGACACGGTCGAGACCACCGTCACCGTCCTGCGTCCCGGGCGCACCATCGAGCTCGTCGAGGCCGTCCTCGCCCACGACGGTCGCGCCGTCGTACGGCTGCGGGCCTGGCTCATGCAATCCCGCCCCACCCCCGCGCTGGAGGCGACGTCGCTGCCGCGGATCGACCCGCCCGACGCCATGGCTCCCTGGGACGCCTCGACGGTGTGGCCGGGCGGGTTCATCGCCTCCACCGAGATCCGCCGCATCCAGCTCGAGCCCGGCCGGGCGGCGTACTGGGTGCGCACGCCGCTGCCCCTCGTGCTCGACGAGAAGGTCAGCGCGCTGGCCGGTGCCGCGGGACTGTTCGACATCGCCAACGGCATGACCGTACGCGTGTCCCCGAGCGACGTCGCCTTTCCCAACGTCGACCTCACCGCCCACCTGTTCACCGAACCCCGTGGCGACTGGCTCGGCTTCGACACCACCGTCTCGTTCGGTCCCGACGGCCTGGGGCTGACCAGCAGCGTCCTTCACGACACGCACGGCCCCGTCGGCACCGTGTCCCAGATCCTCACCGTCCGCCCCAACTGACGCCGAGGGCGTCGGCACCGGTCGGGCGAACTCGTCTCACGGTGTCCGCGACGGGCCCGGCCGGGCGCCGACATAGGCCGCGAGGTGCTCGCCGGTGAGGGTGGAGCGGGTGGTGACGAGGTCGGCGGGCGTGCCCTCGAAGACGATCCGGCCACCGTCGTGGCCGGCGCCGGGGCCGAGGTCGATGATCCAGTCGGCGTGCGCCATGACCGCCTGGTGGTGCTCGATGACGATGACCGACTTGCCGGAGTCGACGAGCCTGTCGAGCAGGCCGAGCAGTTGCTCGACGTCGGCGAGGTGGAGGCCGGTTGTCGGCTCGTCGAGGACGTAGACGCCGCCCTTCTCGGCCATCCGGGTGGCCAGCTTGAGTCGCTGCCGCTCACCGCCGGACAGCGTGGTGAGCGGCTGGCCGAGGGTGACGTAGCCGAGCCCGACGTCGGCGAGCTGCTGCAGAATCTTGTGGGCCGCCGGGATCCTCGCCTCGCCGGCGCCGAAGAACTCCTCGGCCTCGGCCACCGGCATCGCGAGCACGTCGGCGATGCTCCGGCGGCCGAACGTGTACTCCAGCACCTCGGCCTGGAACCGCTTCCCCTCGCAGTCCTCGCAGGTGGATTCGACGGTGGCCATGACGCCCAGGTCGGTGTAGATGACTCCGGCGCCGTTGCAGGCGGGGCACGCGCCCTCGGAGTTGGCGCTGAACAACGCCGGCTTCACGCCGTTGGTCTTCGCGAACGCCTTCCGGATCGGGTCGAGCAGCCCGGTGTACGTCGCCGGGTTGCTCCGCCGCGAGCCCTTGATCGCCCCCTGGTCGACCGACACCACTCCGTCGCGCCCTGACACCGAACCGTCGATCAGCGAGCTCTTGCCCGAGCCCGCCACCCCGGTGAGGACGACCAGCACGCCGAGCGGAATGTCCACGTCGACGTCCTGCAGGTTGTGGGTGCCGGCGCCGCGCACTTCCAGCACACCCGACGGTGTCCGCACCGAGGGCTTCACCGACGCGCGGTCGTCCAGGTGCCGCCCGGTGAGCGTGCCACTGGCACGCAGCCCCTCGACGGTGCCCTCGAACACCACCTCGCCGCCCTCGGTGCCGGCGCGCGGTCCGAGGTCGACGACGTGGTCGGCGATCGCGATCGCCTCCGGCTTGTGCTCGACGACGAGCACCGTGTTGCCCTTGTCGCGCAGCTGCAGCAGCAGGTCGTTCATACGCGCGATGTCGTGCGGGTGCAGGCCGATGGTGGGTTCGTCGAACACGTACGTGACGTCGGTGAGCGAGGAACCGAGGTGGCGGATCATCTTGGTGCGCTGTGCCTCTCCCCCGGAGAGGGTGCCCGCCGGCCGGTCGAGTGAGAGGTACCCCAACCCGATCTCGGCGAACGAGTCGAGAAGGTGTTGCAGCCCGGTGAGCAGCGGGGCCACCGACGGATCGTCGAGGCTCCGGACCCAGACGGCCAGGTCGCTGATCTGCATCGAGCAGACGTCGGCGATGTTCTTCCCCTTGATCTTCGACGACCGGGCCTCCTTGCCGAGCCGGGTGCCGTCGCACTCGGGGCAGGTGGAGAAGGTCACGGCCCGTTCCACGAACGCCCGGATATGCGGCTGCAGTGCGTCGACGTCCTTGGACAGCATCGACTTCTGGATCTTCGGGATCAGCCCCTCGTACGTCAGGTTGATCCCTTCGACCTTGATCTTGGTCGGCTCCTTGTACAGCAGGTCGTGCAGTTCCTTCCTGGTGTACTTGCGGATCGGTTTGTCCGGGTCGAAGAAGCCGCAGCCCCGGTAGATCCGGCCGTACCAGCCGTCCATGCTGTAACCGGGGATCGTGAGCGCACCCTCGTTGAGCGACAGACCGTCGTCGTACAACGCGGACAGGTCGAAGTCGGTGACCGCGCCCATCCCCTCACAGCGCGGACACATGCCGCCGAGCCGGGTGAAGGTCGCCCTCTCGGTCTTCGTCTTGCCGGCGCCGCGTTCGACCGTGATCGCACCGCTGGCCTTCACCGAGGGGACGTTGAACGAGTACGCGTTGGGCGAGCCGATGTGCGGCTGCCCCAGCCGGCTGAAGAGGATGCGCAGCATCGCGTTTGCGTCGGTGGCGGTGCCGACGGTGGAGCGGGGGTTCGAGCCCATCCGCTCCTGGTCGACGATGATCGCGGTCGTCAATCCTTCGAGGACGTCGACCTCGGGCCGCGCCAGCGTCGGCATGAAACCCTGCACGAAGGCGCTGTAGGTCTCGTTGATCATCCGCTGCGACTCCGCGGCGATCGTGCCGAACACCAGAGAGCTCTTGCCCGAACCGGAGACGCCGGTGAACACCGTCAGCCGGCGCTTCGGGATCTCGACGCTGATGTCCTTGAGGTTGTTCACGCGCGCACCGTGCACGCGAATCAGATCGTGACTGTCGGCAACGTGCGGCGCAGGCGACCGCGTGTCCGTCCTCGTGGCCATGCTCATGGTGTCTCCATCTGCCGGGAAGGGAAAGCTCGAGTCAATGGTGACCTCCATGGCGGTCAGGCTAGGTGCGGCTCGGTGACTCCCGCTTCTCGATTCCTGATCGGTCTGGTCACCGTCTTCGCGACGCACGACGGCATCCCTGCCGCCGTGCGCGCCGCCTGACGCCGATAGACACTGGGCGGCACACCGACCAATTCGGTGAAGCGAGTGCTGAAGGTACCCAGCGACGCGCAGCCGACCGCGAAACACACCTCGGTGACGCTGAGATCGCCGCGACGCAACAGCGCCATCGCGCGTTCGATGCGCCGCGTCATCAAGTACGCGTACGGCGACTCCCCGTACGCGGCCCGGAACTGGCGGCTGAGGTGCCCGGCCGACATGTGCACGCCACGGGCGAGCGCCTCGACGTCCAGCGGCTGCGCGTACTCCCGATCGATCCGGTCGCGAACGCGGCGCAGCCGCGCGAGATCGGTCCGGCGCTGCGCGTCAGCGGGTCTGCTGGTCACCCACGCGATCGTGCCACGTCGCAGCGGAGTTGCCCAGCGCTGCCGGCCGCCCCACCCCACGAGGCCGGATCGATCAGGAATCGAGAAGCGCGGGACACGGAGCCGCTCCTAACCTGCTCGTCATGGATATCACCATTCACACGAGCTTCCTGCCGCACGACGACCCGGACGCGTCGCTCGCCTTCTACCGCGACGTCCTCGGCTTCGAGGTCCGCAGCGACGTGGGGCAGGGCAGGATGCGCTGGATCACGGTCGGCCCGGCCGGTCAGCCCGACACGTCCCTCCTCCTGGCGCCGCCGGCCGCCGACCCGGGCATCACCGACGACGAGCGCCGCACCATCGCCGAGATGATGGCGAAGGGCACCTACGGCTGGATCCTGCTGGCCACCCGGGACCTCGACGCCACGTTCGAAAAGGTGCAGGCCGGCGACACCGAGGTCGTCCAGGAGCCGACCGAACAGCCGTACGGCATCCGCGACTGCGCCTTCCGCGACCCCGCGGGCAACATGGTCCGCATCCAGGAGCTTCGCTGAGCCGTACGGGCGTCGATGCGGCCGTGCCGGCCGGCACGGCGACCACCGGCAACAAGGGCGGCAGCGCACCGTCGCAGAGGTGCCCGCCCTGCCGACGGCCCACCAGGGCCGCGCGGAAGACGGAGAGGGGAGTGCTCTCATGTGTCAGCCAGAATGGCGGCGTGCACGCGCCGACGCGCAGCGCCGGACCGATCTCGCGCGGCTGCGCCGCGTTCGCGACCGGATCGACCGGGAGTACGCGCAGCCGCTGGACGTCGAGGCGCTCGCCCGTGGCGTGCACATGTCGGCCGGGCACCTCAGCCGCCAGTTCCGGGCCGCGTACGGCGAGTCGCCGTACGCGTACCTGATGACGCGGCGCATCGAACGCGCGATGGCGCTGTTGCGTCGCGGCGATCTCAGCGTCACCGAGGTGTGTTTCGCGGTCGGCTGCGCGTCGCTGGGCACCTTCACCACCCGCTTCACCGAGCTGGTCGGCATGCCGCCCGGCGTCTTCCGGCGCCGGGCGGCGGATGTTGCGTCCGGCCATGACGATGCTGCGGGTACGGCCGGCGATGCGGGCTCTGCGGTCATGACGGGCGGGATGCCGGCGTGTGTGGCGAAGCAGGTGGCACGACCGGTCAGGAATCGAGAAGCCCCGGCCTGCAAGCAGTCCCTAGCGTGATGGTCATGACAACCACCGCATCCGACACGTCCATCGCATCTGTCACCCTCGAGGTGGCCGACCCCGAGACCGCCCACCGCTTCTACACCGCCTTCGGCGTGGACACGTACCTACGCCTGCGGGCATCCGAGTCGCACTCCACCGGATTCCGTGGCTTCACCCTGGCGCTCACGGTGTCCCGGCCGGCCACCGTCGACAGCTTCCTCGGCGCCGCCGTGGACGCCGGCGCCACGGTGCTCAGATCCGCCGCGAAGTCGCTCTGGGGCTACGGCGGCGTCGTCCAGGCCCCGGACGGGACGATCTGGAAGGTCGCGACCTCGGCGAAGAAGGACACCGGCCCGGCCACCCGTGAGATCGACGAGATCGTCCTGCTGCTCGGTGTAGAGGACGTCAAGGCCAGCAAGCAGTTCTACGTCGGCCGGGGCCTGACCGTGGCCAAGAGCTTCGGCGGCAAGTATGCCCAGTTCACTGCCGGCGAGTCCAGCCCCGTCAAGCTGGCGCTGTACAAGCGTCGCGGCCTGGCCAAGGACCTCGGCGTCCCCGCCGACGGCACCGGCTCGCACCGCATCGTCCTCGGCAGCACGGCCGGCCCCTTCATCGACCCGGACGGATTCGCCTGGGAGGCTGCCACATCGCTCACCCCCGCGCCGCCCGCGGTGCCTGCACAGTCCTGACCGGCCTCATCCCCTGTCGTGAGAGGAAACCTGCCATGCAGCAACCGAAGTCGTCCACCGAGAACTCCGGCGCGAGCGCCGAGCAGTACCACGGATTCACCGCCGAGGAGCGGGCCGCGATGAAGGAGCACGCGCAGGAGCAGAAGAAGGCGGCGGCGCGGCGCGGTTCGCGGGCGGAGAAGGAGGCGGCAGCGGAGCGGGACGTGCTCGCGAAGATCGCCGAGATGCCGGAAGCGGACCGGGTCCTCGCCGAGCGGATCCACGACATCATCAAGACCGCCGCTCCGGACCTCGCGCCGAAGCTCTGGTACGGGATGCCCGCGTACGCCAGAAACGGCAAGATCCTCTGCCACTTCCAGAGCGCGCAGAAGTTCGGGTCGAGGTATGCCACGCTCGGCTTCAGCGACGAGGCGGCGCTCGACGACGGCGCCATGTGGCCGATCGCCTACGCCCTGAAGGAGCTGACCGCAGCCCAAGAACAGCGCATCAGCGCGCTCGTGAAGAAGGCCGTGGGCTGAGGCCGTCGGTGCCGGCGTTGCGTTGAACCCGATCGAGCCGAGCCGACGACCGTGACGAGGCGGACCGGGGTCAGGCGTTGCCGGGCCCGGCGGTGGCCGGTTCCACGTGGATGAAGGTCTCGGTGTGCGGCAGCACCGCGTCGATGGCTGCCTCGATGCGGTCGGCCATGTCGTGGGCGGTCCGCACGGTCCAGTCGCCCGGAACGGTCACGACGACGAACACCTGGCGTTGCCGGCCCGATTCGACGGTGCGCAGCGGCGCGAACTCGACCGGGCACTCGGCGCGGAACCGGTCCAGCACGGCGTTGACCTGGTCCTGTTCGTGCTGGGGGAGGGCGGCGCTGAGCAGGCCGCTGACCGAGCCGCGAAGCAGCCGGTATCCGGTCCACAGGATGTTGACACCCACGACGAGGGCCACGATCGGATCCAAGGGTTCCCAGCCGGTGACGGTGACCAGCACGATGCCGACGATCACTCCGGCGGAGGTCCACACGTCGGTCAACAGGTGCTTGCCGTCCGCGACGAGTGTGATCGAGCGGTGCGTGCGACCCACGCGCTGCAGGGTGATCCCGACGGCCAGGTTGATCAGGGAGGCGACGGTCGTCAGGGCCAGCCCGAGCCCGGGCTGGACGAGCGGAATCGGACTGATCAGGCGTTCGATCGCGGTCCAGACGATCGCGGTGGCCGCGACGAAGATCATCGCACCCTCGACCAGGGCGGAGACGTACTCGGCCTTGCCGTGACCGAAGTGGTGGCTGGCGTCCGGGGGCCGGGCCGCCACCCGCAGTGCGATCAGCGCCACCACCGCGGCGACGAGGTTGACCCCGGATTCGAGGGCGTCGGAGAGGAACCCGACCGAGCCGGTTGCCCATGCGGCGCTCGCCTTGAGGACGATGGTGACCACGGCGGCGGCCAGCGAGAGCAGCATGAAGCGGAACAGCAGCCGATCCTGCCGCTGCCGCGATTCGGGCGTCGACGTCGTCCCCATCGGCTCCTCCCGGTCCGTCGGTCTCCTCGGTCGCGGAGCGCGCGGTCGGCGCAGAACGCGCCCGGGCAGGTGTTCCCACTTCGGGGCGCGGGAACACCTGCGTCGGGTCGGACGGTGCGTCAGGCGGCCGTCGTGGCGTCGAGCAGCGCCTGACGCTGGTTGGTGCCGAGGCCTCCGATGCGGCGGGTGTCCGGGATCGACAGCTGCTCGAGGAGCTTGGCGGCCTTGACCGCGCCGACGCCGGGCAGCGCCTTGATCAGGGCCGAGACCTTCGTCTTCTTCACGACCTCGTCGGTCTCCGCCTTGTCGAGCACGGCCGAGACGTCGAGCTCTCCGGCCTTGACGGCGGCGAGCAGCTCGCTGCGGGCCTTGCGCACTTCGGCGGCCTTGGCGAGTGCGGCGGTGCGCTGTTCGTCGGTGAGAACGGGTGCTGGCATGACGGCCCCCTGTGTTGTCCGATGGTGAGCGGCCCCGGGCGAGGCTGCCGCGGCTGATGCTGCCAGGTCGGACCGACAATTCGTCGTTCCGGCACGCGGGGACGGCAGATCCGCGGGGTTCGCGGTGCGGATCCGGCCGATCCCGGCCCGTGCCCTGCGACTACGCTGTCACCGGTTCACGACCGGCGGGACGGAGTTGACGATGTGCGCGGCGAAGGCGGCTACGGTCGGGACCGGCAACGGCCGGCAGGCGATCCTCGACTCGGCGATGCGGAACATGAACGAGCGCGGGTACCACGGCACCTCGATGCGCGACATCGCCCGGGACGCCGACATCACCGTCGCCTCGATCTACCACCACTTCAAGTCCAAGCAGGAGATTCTACAGGACATCATGACCCGGGCGCTGCACGATGCGATCGCCATGACCCGCGGGGCGTTGCTGCGGGCGGGGGGTTCGCCGGACGCGCAGCTGCAGGCGCTGGTGCGCGCGTGGGTCATGTTCCACACCACCCGGCAGCTCGATGCGCTGGTCGGTGCGACGGAACTGCGCAGCCTGAACGAGGCCGGCCGCCGGCTCGTCGTCGCGCTGCGTGACGAACAGGAGGGTCTGTTCCGCGACGTCGTCGAGCGGGGCGTCGAGGAGGGGGCCTTCGAGGTGGAGTTCCCGCGCGATGCGGTGCGCGGGATCATCAACATGGGCCAGTCGGTGTGCGCCTGGTGGCGGTCCGACGGGCCGCTGCGGCCGGAGGAGCTCGCGGACCGCTACGCGGATCTGGCCCTGGCGATGGTGCAGCACCGTCCCCGTCACGGCGGCCTCTCCGATTCCTAACGATTGATCGGCTGCCGCCTCTTCGGTGCTGCAGCATTTTCCTCTCGAATCGGCATTATCGCAGATGAATCCCCGTCCGTCGGTGACCGTGTTGACACCGAACGCTCGTTCGGCGACTCTGTAGGTCATCCGAACGATCGTTTGGCCGACAGGCCGACGCAGGAAGGAATCCGCGATGACTGCATCGCCTGCGGGCGCCGTCGCCGACCTCGATCTCGACGCGCTGACCGCCCACCTGCAGCGCGTACTCGGCGGTGAGGTCACCGGCGCGCTCACCGCCTCCCTCATCGGCGGTGGCCGCTCCAACCCCACCTACCGGCTCGCCGACGACGAGCACGCATGGGTGCTGCGCCGACCGCCGTACGGGCACGTGCTGCCCAGCGCGCACGACATGCGGCGCGAGTTCACCGTCATCAACGCCCTCGGTGGCACGTCCGTCCCCGTGCCCCGCGCGGTGCACCTGTGCGAGGACGAGAGCATCCTCGGCGCGAAGTTCTATCTGATGGAACTCGTCGACGGCGTGGCCGTCGGCACCGTCGAACAGGCCTCGGCCCTCACCGCCGACGAGCGTCGCCGCCTCGGGTTCTCGCTCGCCGACACCCTGGCCGCGCTGCACGACATCGACCCCGACGCCGTCGGGCTCGGCAGCTTCGGCCGTCCGGACGGCTACCTCGAGCGCCAGCTCGGCCGGTGGGCGAAGCAGTGGGAGGCCTCTCGCCGCGTCGACCGGCCCGAGGTGGCGGTGCTGCTCGACAAGCTCCGTCGCGCGCTGCCGCAGACCCGCCACCCCGGGATCGTCCACGGCGACGTCAAGCTCGACAACGTCCTCGCCGCGCCGCAGGATCGCGGACGCATCGCCGCCGTGCTCGACTGGGAGATGGCCACCCTCGGCGACACCCTCGCCGACGTGGGAATCATGCTGAGCTTCTGGGATGTTCCCGGTGCGGCATACAACCCCATCACCCGCGGCCTCGCCACCCTCGACGGATTCCCCACCCGCACGGAACTGCTCGAGCGCTACGCCGCCGCGCGCGGAATCGATCTCGCCGACATCGACTGGTACACCGTCTTCGCCGACTTCAAGATCGCCGTCATCCTCGAGGGCATCGGTGCCCGCCACGACCGGGGCGAGACGGTGGGGGAGGGGTTCGACGGCATCGCCGACATGGTCGGGCCGTTGCTCCGGCGCGCCCTCGATCTCGCTGCCACCTCGGCCCTTCCCGAACTGCGCCGCTAGGCGATCACTCCCTCAGAATCGGAGCAACAATGGATTTCGAATACAGCCCCAAGGTCCGCGAACTGCAGGACCGGCTCACCGGCTTCCTGCAGGAACGCATCCTGCCGGCCGAGCCGATCGCCGCGCAGCAGCTCGCGAGCAAGCCCGACTACTGGGGTGCCCCGCCGATCATGGCCGACCTCAAGGCTTCCGCCAAGCGGCAGGGGCTGTGGAACCTCTTCCTCCCCGAGGCGGGCGGGGCCGGCCTGACCAATCTCGAATACGCCCCGCTGGCCGAATTGACCGGATGGAGCCCGCATCTCGCCCCGGAGGCGCTCAACTGCGCCGCGCCGGACACCGGGAACATGGAGCTGCTCGCCCGCTACGGCACCGACGCCCAGAAGCAGCAGTGGCTCGGCCCCCTGCTGGAAGGTGAGATCCGGTCCTGCTTCTCGATGACCGAACCCGACGTCGCCAGCTCGGACGCGAGCAACGTCCGCCTCGAGATCGCCGACGACGGCGACGAGTGGGTGCTCACCGGACGCAAATGGTGGTCCACCGCCGCACTGCGGGAGGACTGCCGCGTCGCGATGGTCATGGGGGTCACCGATCCCGGCGCTCCGGCCGGATCCCGGCACTCCATCGTGCTGGTCCCGATGGAGACGCCGGGCCTGGACATCGTCCGCTCCACGTCCGTGCTCGGGTTCGACGACCGGCACGAGGGCGGGCACGGCGAGATCGTCTTCGACCGGGTGCGGGTGCCCAAGGCGAACCTGCTCGGCCCGCGCGGCAAGGGTTTCGCCGTCGCGCAGGCCCGCCTGGGCCCGGGCCGGATCCACCACTGCATGCGCCTGATCGGCATGGCCGAACGCGCCGTCGCGCTGATGACGGAGCGGGCGCGCACCCGCGTCGCATTCGGCAGGCCGCTGGCCGACGAAGGGGTCGTGCAGGCCACCGTCGCCGACGCACGCATCCAGGTGGATGCGGCCCGCCTGATGGTGCTGCGCGCCGCGTGGCGGATGGATGTCGAGGGCGCCAAGGCCGCCCGGCACGACATCGCCGCCGCCAAGGTCATGGTGCCGCTGACGGTGAAGAAGATCGTCGACGACGCCATCCAGATCTTCGGCGGTGCGGGCCTGTCCCAGGACACACCGCTCGCAATGCTGTACTCGCAGGCGCGGTTCCTGCAGATCGCCGACGGCCCCGATCAGGTGCACCGCCGGTCCCTCGCTCGCGCCGAGTTCGCCGCGACTCCGGTGCTGCGCGAGGTCCGCGGATAGGACCACACCCCACCGCGACGACGACGGCAGGGTGAGTGGGGCGGCAGGGGAGACGGCGAGCATCCACGCCGGAGTGTGCTCGTCGTGGCGGGGCCGCTCCTGCGCGCCGTCGACATCCGGATTCGCGACGAGAACGACGGCCGCCCAACACCGGGTGTGCAGGTGCCCCGAGGGATCGCACTCGGTCGGCCACACTCCGGCGTCGATCCGCGCGACTTCGGAACCGGTAGATCCACCACTCGCACCGGCCGGGCGGTGCGCAGCTCGTCGAGCACGCGCCCGCATGGACGAGGCGAGCACACCGGCAGCTAGTGACCTTCGCCGAGTCGCCCGGAGAGCCGGTCGAGGCGTTCGAGGCCGGCGCCGTCGAGGCCGACGATCTCGACGCTCTTACCTTTGTTGGCGTACTTGTGCCGGATCGCGTCGAGGGTGGCCACGGTGGAGGCGTCCCAGATGTCGGCGCCGGTCAGGTCGATGACGACGTTGCGCGGGTCGCCCACGTAGTCGAACTGGTAGATCAGGTCGTTGGAGGAGGCGAAGAACAGCTCGCCGTGCACCTTGTAGACACGGGTGTCGACCTTGCCGTCGTGGTCGGTGTCGGCTTCGGAGACCTTCTCGATGCTGGTCAGGTGGGCGACCCGGCGGGCGAAGAGCACCATCGCGGTGACCACGCCGAGGATCACCCCGATCGCGAGGTTGTGGGTGATCACGGTCGCGGCGACCGTCACCAGCATCACGAGGGTTTCGCTGCGCGGCATCAGCTTCAGGGTGCGCGGGGCGATGCTGTGCCAGTCGAGGGTGGCGACCGACACCATGATCATCACCGCCACGAGGGCGGCCATGGGGATCAGGGCGACGACGTCACCGAGGGCGACGACGAGGATCAGGAGGAACACCCCGGCCAGGAAGGTGGAGATGCGGGTGCGGGCCCCGGAGACCTTGACGTTGATCATGGTCTGGCCGATCATCGCGCAGCCGCCCATGCCGCCGAAGAATCCGGTGACCAGGTTGGCAACCCCCTGGCCCCAGCCCTCACGGGTCTTGTTCGAGTGGGTGTCGGTGATGTCGTCGACCAGTTTGGCGGTCATCAGGGATTCGAGCAGGCCGACCAGGGCCATCGCGAGCGCGTAGGGGGCGATGATCGCGAAGGTCTGCGTGGTCAGCGGCACGTCGGGGAGGAACAGCGCCGGGAGGGACTCGGGCAGCGCACCCTCGTCGCCGACGTTCGGCACGTCCCAGCCGAAGGCGAGCACGGCGGCGGTGAGCACCGCGATCGCCACCAGCGGCGCCGGGACCACGGAAGTGAGCTTGGGGAGGAACACCATCACGCCGAGTCCGACGGCGACCAGCGGGTAGACCAACCACGGGACGTCGATCAGGTGCGGCAGCTGGGCGGTGAAGATCAGGACGGCCAGGGCGTTGACGAAGCCCACCATGACGCTGCGCGGGATGAACCGCATCAGCTTGGCCACTCCGAGGACCGACAGCACCACCTGGAACAGGCCGCCCAGGAGGACGGTGGCGACGAGATAGTCGAAGCCGTGCTCGCGGGCCACCGGCGCGACGACCAACGCGATCGCGGCGGTGGCGGCAGAGATCATCGCCGGCCGGCCACCGACGATGGAGATCGTCACGGCCATGGTGAACGAGGCGAACAGCCCGACCCGCGGGTCGACGCCGGCGATGATCGAGAACGAAATCGCCTCCGGGATCAGTGCCAGGGCCACGACCAGGCCGGCCAGGATCTCGGTCTTCAGGCGTTTCGGGGAGCGCAGGGCGGCGCGCACCGAGAGGACGGGATCGTCGTCCGCCTCGTGGACCGCCGGCGCGTTGCCGGCAGGAGTTGTCCCGGCAGGAGTTGTCACAGTCGTGTCTTCTTTCCATGAGAAGCCGGGGGCGACGCCCCCGCGCGGGCGGGACGGCATCGTCTCGTCCGCGGAACCCGCAGAACTCTACCCTCCGGTGAGGGTAGAGTTCGAATCGAGGGTCGGGCCGCTCGCTACGGTGGAGGCGCGACCGGGAGGAAAGGGTGCGGCTGTGACTATCGATTCGGGGCATATGCAGATCGGGCAGGTGGCTGCGCGCACCGAGCTGTCGATCAAGACCATCCGTCACTACGACGAGGTCGGCCTGGTCACCCCGTCCGCCCGCAGCGCCGGCGGGTTCCGCCTCTACACCGAGGACGACGTGCAGCGCCTGCTGGTGATCCGGCGGATGAAACCGCTCGGGTTCACCCTCGACGAGATGCGCGCGTTGCTCGCCGCTCTCGATCGGATCGCCGCCGCCGCGACCTCCGGGCAGGGGGCCGCCGACGCACGCGGCGTGCTGGCGGAGTTCCATCGGCGGGCCGAGGACAGTTGCGCTCGTCTGCGCACGCAGCTCGCGTACGCGGAAGAACTCACCACCATCCTGGGTGAGCACGCCACCGGAGCCTGACCCTGCCGTCGGCGTCGGCGGTGACTGCGCCGAGGACGGGCACCGGATCCCGCGCCCGCCGGCGACCGCGTCGCCGGCATCGATTTCGATGTGGACGTGACCGCCCGCGGACAGCGGCCCCGACGCGACCGCATCGAACTGAGCTGTCACCGGGATGCCGTGCAGTGGGCGGCCGCCGACACGTTCGGCTGTAGCGGCTACTGCGGGCGCAGTGGAGCGAACTGGAACCGCTGCTGCGGCCGGGACGGCTGCGGGCTGCCGAACCGGCGAGAACGCACCCGCGAACCGACGACGACTCGGCCTGCCGCGTTCGCAACGAGCGGCAGGCCGAGTCGTTTTCGTCGTCGACCGGGTTTCCCGGCCCGGCGTCACACCGGTGTGTCGACGAAGCGCTCCTTCAGCTTGCGCTTGACCAGCTTGCCGGTCGGTGTCCGGGGCATGTCGTCACTGAACACGATCCGGCGCGGGAGCTTGTACTTGGCGAGGCGACCGCGGAGGTGGTCGGCCAGTTCGGCGGCGAGCGCGTCGTCGCCGTCGAAGCCGGGGGCCGGTTGGATCACCGCGGTGACGATCTCGCCCATCTCGGCATCGGGCACCCCGATCACGCCGGCGTCGAGGACCTTGGGGTGCTCGACGAGCGCGTTCTCGATCTCCTGCGGGTAGATGTTGACTCCGCCGGAGATGATCATGAACGAATCACGGTCGGTGAGGAACAGATACCCGTCCTCGTCCAGGTAACCGACGTCGCCGGTCGTCGTCCACGCCGGGTGGTGCGGGTGCTGGGCGTCGCGGGTCTTCTCCGGTGCGTTGTGGTACTCGAACGGCAGCAGGTCGCGTTCGAAATAGATCGTGCCGATCTGCCCCGCCGGCAGTTCTTCGCCGTTCTCGCCGCAGATGTGGACGACGCCGAGCGCGGCCCGGCCCACCGTGCCGGGTTTGCGCAGCCATTCCTCCGTGTCGACGAGGGTGAGGCCGTTGAGTTCGGTGGAGGAGTAGTACTCCGACAGGATCGGGCCCCACCACGCGATCATCTGCCGCTTGACCTCGACCGGGCAGGGGGCCGCGGCGTGCACGGCGACCTGCAGGCTGGACACGTCGTAGCGGGAGCGCACGTCCTCCGGCAGTTTGAGCATGCGCACGAACATGGTGGGCACCCACTGGCTGTAGGTGACCCGGTACCGCTCGATGTATTCGAGGGCCTTCTCGGGGTCGAAGCGGCCCATCACGACGACCGTGCCGCCGAGGGCCTGCACCGCGGCGCAGGTGCGCAACGGTGCCGCGTGGTACAGCGGTGCGGGGGACAGGTACACCGTCTCCGGATTTACGCCCCACACCGAGGCGTTCATGGCGGTCATCGTGTCACCGGGTTCGTGAACCTGGCGGTCGGGCAGCGCGGGCTTGATGCCCTTGGGGCGGCCCGTGGTGCCGGACGAGTAGAGCATGTCCGCCCCCCGGGGCTGATCGGCGGGCGCGGCATCCGACTCGGCGGCCGCGGCCGCGTCCAGGTCGGCGTATCCGGGGAGCGTGCCACCGAAGGCGAGCCGGTGTTCGGTGTTCGGCAGCAGAGTGGGAAGCACCCGGGCGATCTCCTCCAGCGCGGCGTCGACGAGCACGGCCTTCGCGCCGCAGTCGTCGACGATGTAGGCGGCCTCGCCGGGAGTGAGATGCCAGTTCACCATCGTGACGTAGAGGCCCGACCGCATTGCCGCCCAGTAGATGTCGAACACCCGGGGAGTGTTGGTGGCGAGCACCGCGACGTGGTCTCCGCGGCGCAGTCCCAGCGTGCGGAGGTGGCGGGCGATGCGGATCGAGTTGGCTTCGAGCTCGGCGAAGGTGACCGTCCGGCCGGTGTCGGCCATGATCACGGCCGGCTTGTGCGCAGTGGTGTCGAGGTAGGCACCGGGATACATGGGGTCTCCAGTGTTCGTTCGGGCGGAGAGTCAGTGGCGCCCGGGAGGGCAGTGGCGCCGAAGGGTCAGTGGCGCCGAAGGGTCAGTGGCGCCGAAGGGTCAGTGGCGCCGAAGGGTCAGTGGCGCCGAAGGGGCAGTGGCGCCGAAGGGTCAGTGGCGCCGGGAGGTCAGGCGCGACGACGGGCGAGGGCCACCAGGCAGGCGAGGGCGAGGACCGAGAGCGCCGCGATGAGCAGCCCCACGCGCCAGAGGTTGGCGACCTCCCCGTTGATCAGCGCGACCATTGCCATGGGCGCCATGCCGCCGAGGATCGATGCCGCCTGGTACCCCAGGGACGCTCCGGAGTAACGGATCTCCGGGGGGAAGAGTTCGGCGAACAGGGCGGCCTGCGGCCCGGTCTGGAACGACATCACCACGCAGGAGACGATCAGCGCGACGGCCAGCGGCCAGATGTCCTCCGACGAGGACGCCCCGATGAGCAGCCACATCGGCACGGCCCACAGGCCCATGCCGACGATGCCGATGCCGTAGATCAGCTTGCGGCCGTAGCGGTCCGACAGGTAGGCGGTCAGCGGCACCATCGGCACGAGTACACCCGCGGCGATCAGGATGATCGCCAGCACGTCCGAACGGGTGATGCCGAGGTTGGTCGTGGCCACCTGCACCGAGCCGGTGATGGTGATGTAGAACATCACGATGCCGACGAGATAGGTGCCGCCGGCCATGAGCACGGTGCCGCTGTTGTGCCGGAGGACTTCGAGGACCGGGGAACGCCGCTGGGCCGGCGCGGCCGCGAGCTTGGCCTCCACCTGCTGGAACTCGGGGGTCTCCTCGAGGTAGCGGTGGATGGCGAAGGCGACGAACAGCATGAACAGGCTGATCCAGAACGGCACGCGCCAGCCCCATGAGGTGAACGCCTCGGGCGAGACCGCCCACGCCACCGCCAGGAAGACCGCGTTGCCCATCACCACGCCGATCGGGATGCCGAGCTGGGCGAAGCTTCCGTAGAAGCCGCGGCGATGGGCCGGGGCGTACTCGGTGGCCAGCAGGACCGCGCCGCCCCACTGCGCCCCGACCGCCAGTCCCTGGCAGATGCGCAGCAGGACGAGCATCGCGGGGGCGAGCCAGGTGATCGACGTGTTCGGCACGAAGCCGATCAGGGTGGTCGCGACACCCATGAGCAGGATGGCGGTCACGAGTACCGGCTTGCGCCCGTACTTGTCGCCGAAGTGGCCCGAGACGATCCCGCCGATGGGGCGGGCGACGAAGCCGACCGCGACGGTGGCGAACGAATTGAGCGCGGCCACGACCTCGCTGCCGGTGGCGAAGAACGTCTTGTTGAACACGAGCGCCGCGGCGGTGGCATAGATGAAGAAGTCGTACCACTCGAGGGAGGTCGACACCGCGGCAGCGAACGCGGCCTTGCGGGCCGCCCGGCGCGAGTGCGGCGGGGCGGCGGGTGGCGGAGAGCTGGGCGCCGTCTCCTGCGCCTGTGGAACCGAGGGGGTGGCCATGGCTGCCCTTCCTGCGAACGTGTGTAGCCAATCGATCGTTCGGTTAGTAGTCGATAAGTTATGTGACGCGCCGCACAAAGTCAAACGCACGCCGAGGGTGAGGTCGGCCTCGTGGGGACCTGCGGGCGAGGGGCCCGTGGGACCAGCCGTCCTCGAGCGTGGGTCGTTCACCGCCTGGAGCTGGTCGGATAGCAATGTGTGGTGCTGGAGACGTGGTGTATACGACTGCTCCTGTGCGTGCGGGCAGGAACGCCTGTCAGGCGGGGCGGGGGCGCCGTCGGGGCTGAGCTCTCTGCGTAATCGTCCGAGTTTCGAGCCGACCGACTGTTTACTCGGCCTGCATGGATGCGTCGGCCGGGGCGGCGCGGCGAGATGTCTCGGCGTCGGCGGTCGCTGTGCGGGCGAGGTCGCTTCCCGGTGGTGCATCACGCCGTTGTCGTCGTGGGTCAGGTCGCTGTGGTCAGGTGAAGGATCAGGGGCAGAGTTACTACGGACAGGACTGTCTGCGCTCCGGTGATGGACGCCATCAGTTGCGAGTCGCCGCCCATACGCCTGGCGAGAATGTACGCCGAGGGCGCGGTGGGGACGGCGCAGATGAGCACGACGGCGGTCAGGGCTGCGGCGGTCAATCCCAGTGCACTTGCGAGGGCGGCGGCCGACAGGGGAAGGGCGACCAGTTTGATCGTCGACGCGATGGTGATGTCGAGGCCGTCGCGGAGCCGCACCCGAAGGGTGATCGCCGCCCCTGCCACGAGTGTGCCGGTGACAAGTGCGGGTTCTGCCAACATCTCCACCGGTACCGCAATCGCCGGGGGCAATCCGATGCCGGTGAGGTTGAGCGTCAGACCCGCAACGCATCCCAGAATCAAGGGATTGGTGCCCAGGTGGCGCCACGTACTCGACATTGCAGCCGCGTGATCGCGGGCACCGTAGAACGACAGCGCGGTGACCGACACGACGTTGACCAACGGAACCATCACCGATGCCGCGAGTGCGAAGTCGGCTACTCCGCCGGTGCCTTCGAGCGCCGAGGCGAACACCAGCCCGATGTAGGTGTTGATGCGGATGCTTCCTTGCACCAGCGACGTGAGCTGCGGTCCTTCGGCCCGTAGTGGTCGACGAAGGGCGACGAGCAACACGGACACAGCCAGGACCGGGATGGACAAACTGAGAAGCAACGGGACCGGCGATACCTCCCGCAACGGGGTCCGTGCGATCGATTCGACGAACAGCGCAGGCGTGAACACGTGGTAGCTCAGCCACTCCATCCCGCGCCAGAAGCCGGCGTCGGTGACGACACGGCGACGGAGGACTGCGCCCAGGGCGAGGATGAGAACGATGGGGAGAACGGCGGTGGTGACCAGGTGCACGCGACCACCGTGGTGCAATCGGTCAGTGCAGTTCAACCATGACAACATGACCGGTGCGCTGCTGGCCGCGGACCTCGTGAACCTCGGGGAGAGGGGCGTGTGGACCGTCCCGGAGGTCCAGGCCGTGTTTCGCGAGCACGTGATCCGGTGGTCGGATGTCGACAAGAGCGACGTGCCGGCGCTGCGTCGGTGGACGACCCGGCTCCGGGCGGTGTTCGTGGCGCCGGACGAGGAGCAACGCTGCCGGTCGATCAACGCCCTCCTGCTCGACGGGGTAGCCAGCGTGTATCTCACCACGCACGACAACCACCGTCCTCATCTGCATTTCACGCCGGACGAGAACGACCTCGTCGGGCGTGTGATGGCGGTCACCGCGGGTGGGCTCGCGATCTTCACCGTCGAGGCCGAGGGGGGTCGTCTGGGCGCGTGCGCGAACGCGGGATGCGTTCGAGTGTTCGTCGACACCAGCCGCAACGGCCGCCGGGCGTATTGCAGTGCCCGTTGCGGCAATGCGGACGCGGTACGCCGCCACCGAGCCAGGAAGTCCCACTGAGTGCCCGTGCACGACTGCATCGTCACGCAATCGATCAACGCAGTACAGGCCTTACACGCCAACTTTCGGGCCCGACGGGGAACGTCGGGCCGTCCTGGCGAACCTGTGGGGGCGAGGGGCAGCGAGGGTGGACGAACGATGCCGAGGTCCGCCGTTGCTCGAGTCCGGCTGTGCCCCTCAGTCGGTGTGGCCCGCGAGTTGCTCGGAGAGGGCGAACAGCTCGGGGGAGTACTTCGGCGCCATCACATGGTCGAGGAACACGAGCAGGGGAACCGCCAGTGCCCGTACCGCTCTGCTCAACAAGGGAGTCTCCTTCCGGTGTAGCGGGTTCGGCTCACCGGTAGACCAGGCCGCCGTCGATCAACCCGGACTGGCCGGTCATGTAGTCGGAGTCCGGGCCGGCCAGGTAGGAGACGTAGGCCGCGACGTCCTCCGGCGTCTGCGCGCGGCCGAGCGCGATGCCGCCGACGAACTTCTCGAACGTCGCTCCCTTCGGTGCCCCGGTCAATGCCGCGAAGCGTTCGTCGATGGTGACCCACATGTCGGTGCCGACGACGCCGGGGCAGTAGGCATTGACGGTGATTCCGTCGGACGCGTATTCCTTGGCCGCGGCCTGGGTGAGCGCCCTTACGGCGAACTTGGTTGCGGAGTACACCCCGAGCATCGCGAAGCCCTCGTGGCCGGCGATCGAGGACGCATTGATGATCTTGCCGCCGTGCCCGCGCTCGCGGAACTTGGCGGCGGCGATCTGGATGCCCCAGAGGACGCCTTCGACGTTGACCGCCATGATCCGGGACACCTCCTCCGGTGTCACGTCGGCGATGGGGTTCACCTGTGCGATGCCGGCGTTGTTGACGATGATGTCGAACCCGCCCAGTTCGGTCTCCGTCCGGTCGACGGCGGCTCGGATCTGCTCGCGGTCGGTCACGTCCGCAACGACGGAGATCGCCTTCGAGCCGGCGGCCCGCACCTCGTCCTCGACCGCGGCGAGCTTGCCGCCGTCGACGTCGAGCAGTGCGATGTCCGCACCGTCCGCCGCCAGCCGCAGCGCGATCGCCCGTCCGATGCCCTGCCCGGCGCCGGTGACCAGCGCGACCTTGCCTTCGATGCTCATACCGGCTCCCGTCCATAGTGACCTGTGTCACTCGAAGGGAACCAGTGCGGCGGGGGGTGCTCAAGCGTTGCAATGCGCTGCATCGGGGGTGGCGCCCGCGCCGGTAGGGTCGGATCCGGCACGACGGACGGAGGAACCCATGAGCACGCTGCAGACCCTCGATCGTGGTCTGCGCGCGCTCGACATCATCTCCCGTTCGCCCGCCGGTATCACGGTCGCGGACCTCGCCAAGGAACTCGGGATCGCGCGGGCGATCTCCTACCGGATCGTCGCAACGCTCGAATCGCACTCGCTGGTGGTGCGGGCCGACGACGGCCGGATCCGGCTCGGCGCCGGTGCCGCCGTCCTTGCGTCGCGGTTCGTGCCCCAGTTTCAGCATGCGGCCGGTCCGGTGCTGCACGACCTGGCCGAGCGCACGCAGGCGACGGCTTTCGTGTCCGCCGCGCAGGGGGACGAGTGCATCGTCATCCTCGTCGCGGAGCCGGAAGGGGCGCTCCTGCACGTGGGATACCGGGTGGGCAACCGGCACCCGCTCGACCGCGGGGCGGCGGGGATCGCGATCCTCGCGCTGCGACCCGAGGACGCGCGGGACCCCGAAGCGGTGAAGCAGGCCCGGGCGCTCGGCTACAGCGTCACGCGCGGACAGCTCGAGCGCGGCGCCGTGGGTGTCGCCGCCGGGGTGCGCGCGCCGCGGGGGGCCGGCCTCGAGTGCAGCGTCGGGGTGGTGGCCATCGCCGGTCTCGACGTCGATGCCGCGGCCCTCGCGGTCGGTGACGCGGCGGCACGGCTGAGCGCTCTGCTCACCGACTGACACTCCCATCGTCGTTCACCCGGACGTCGGCCCGGGATGGACGGAACTGTGGTCGGCGCCGAGAAGGCAAAGGCAAGAAGGTCATCGGCTCCTTGCCACTTTCAACATATAGCGCGCGGGGGGCCTTGCCGCAAGACCCCGGTGGTGCTGCAGAATCGCCAGCCGAAGCCGGAACCTGCGGAAACGGGAGATTCGCGAGGTGGGCGTCCAACCGCCGGTAGGACTCGGGTGGTTGCGGGCACCCGGCGCCCGGGTGCGGGTGTGCGGGCCCGCCGGACTGTGTGGAGCAGCCGGCCGAAATACAACGTTGTCGAACGGGGGATTTTTCATGATCGATGTGATCGTTACCGGCGGCGGGCCGACCGGTTTGATGCTGGCCTCCGAGTTGCGGCTGCACGGCGTGCACACGCTCGTGCTCGAGAAGGCGACGGAGCCGACCGCGCAGTCCCGCGGACAGGGCCTGCACGCGCGCAGCGTCGAGATGATGGACCAACGCGGCCTGCTGGACCGGTTTCTCGCGGTCAGTGAGAAGTTCCGGGTCGGCGGTCTCTTCGGCGGCATCATGAAGCCGTGGCCGGACCGGGTGGACACGGCGCACCCGTACGGCCTCGCCACTCCGCAGCCGGTCACCGAACGGCTGCTCAACGAGCACGCCCTCGAACTCGGCGCCGAGATCCGGCGCGGCTGCGAACTGGTCGGGCTGAGCCAGGACGACCACGGGGTGAGCGCCGAGCTGGCCGACGGTACCCGGCTGCGCTCGCGCTACCTCGTCGGCTGCGACGGCGGCCGCAGCACGGTGCGCAAGCTGCTCGGCGTCGGTTTCCCCGGCGAGCCCAGCAAGGTCGAGACGCTGCTCGGTGAGATGGAGCTGACCGAGGACCCGGCGACGGTGGCCGCCGTGGTCGCGGAAGTCCACAAGACCCATCTGCGGTTCGGCGCCGTACCCCTCGGGGACGGGGCGTACCGCGTCATCGTGCCCGCCGACGGGGTGGCCGAGGACCGGGCGGCCGCACCGACCCTCGACGAGTTCACCCAGCAGCTGCGGGCGATCGCCGGCACCGACTTCGGCGCGCACTCGCCGCGCTGGCTCTCCCGGTTCGGCGACGCCACCCGGCAGGCCGAGCGCTACCGGGTCGGGCGGGTGCTGCTGGCCGGCGACGCGGCACACATCCATCCGCCGACCGGCGGGCAGGGACTCAACCTCGGCATCCAGGACGCGTTCAACCTCGGCTGGAAACTGGCCGCCGAAGTGGGCGGCTGGGCTCCGGAGGGACTGCTGGACAGCTACCACGCCGAACGGCACCCGGTGGGCGCCCGCGTGCTCGAGAACACCCGCGCGCAGATCACGCTGATGGGAACCGATCCGGGTGTGATCGCGCTGCGGGAACTGTTCTCGAAGCTGATGGACTTCGAGGAGGTGAACCGGTACGTCACCGAGATGATCACCGCGGTCGGGGTCCGCTACGACTTCGGCGAGGGCCACGACCTGCTCGGCCGGCGGATGCGGGACGTGGGGCTGAAGCAGGGTCGCCTCTACGAACTGATGCACGGCGGCCGCGGACTGCTCCTCGACCAGACCGGACGGCTTTCCGTGGCGGGCTGGGCCGACCGGGTCGACCACGTCGTCGACGTCAGCGAGGAACTGGACGTGCCCGCGGTGCTGCTGCGGCCCGACGGCCACGTGGCGTGGGCCGGTGACGATCAACAGGATCTGCTCGGCCGGCTGACCCAGTGGTTCGGCGCTGCCGCCGGCTGAGCGCTCGAAGGGGCAGGACCTGCCTCGGGTACCGGCTCGTGACGTCCGGTCCTGATGCTCGGTGGCGGCGGCCGCGCGGGTGCCGGGGAGTCCTGCGGACGTGGGCCCGGCTGCTGTGACCGCGGATCCCACTTGACCTCTCCTGTGACGCCGCTTACTCTGCTGCATGTCCGTATATAGGACGAAACTGTTCGATAAAAGTAACAGTGCTGTTGGAGAGGTTTTCGGTGTCAGCATGAGTGCATCAGTTCCGGCGTCGGCGCCGGCGTGTCCCGTCGACCACGCGGCCCTGGCGGGCGGCTGCCCGGTGTCGGCGAACGCCGCGGCGTTCGATCCGTTCGGTTCCGCGTACCAGACCGATCCGGCCGAGTCGCTGCGCTGGTCCCGCGACGAGGAGCCGGTGTTCTACAGCCCCGAACTCGGCTACTGGGTCGTCACCCGGTACGAGGATGTGAAGGCGGTGTTCCGCGACAACATCCTGTTCTCGCCGGCGATCGCGCTGGAGAAGATCACTCCCGTCTCGGCGGAGGCCACCGCCACCCTCGCCCGGTACGACTACGCCATGGCCCGGACCCTCGTGAACGAGGACGAGCCCGCCCACATGCCGCGCCGCCGCGCGCTCATGGATCCGTTCACCCCGAAGGAACTGGCGCACCACGAGGCGATGGTGCGACGGCTCACGCGCGAATACGTCGACCGCTTCGTCGAATCCGGCAAGGCCGACCTGGTGGACGAGATGCTGTGGGAGGTTCCGCTCACCGTCGCCCTGCACTTCCTCGGCGTGCCGGAGGAGGACATGGCGACGATGCGCAAGTACTCGATCGCGCACACCGTGAACACCTGGGGCCGCCCCGCGCCCGAGGAGCAGGTGGCCGTCGCCGAGGCGGTCGGCAGGTTCTGGCAGTACGCGGGCACGGTGCTCGAGAAGATGCGGCAGGACCCGTCGGGACACGGCTGGATGCCCTACGGGATCCGCAAGCAGCGGGAGATGCCGGACGTCGTCACCGACTCCTACCTGCACTCGATGATGATGGCCGGCATCGTCGCCGCGCACGAGACCACGGCCAACGCGTCCGCGAACGCGTTCAAGCTGCTGCTCGAGAACCGCGCGGTGTGGGAGGAGATCTGCGCGGATCCGTCGCTGATCCCCAACGCCGTCGAGGAGTGCCTGCGCCACTCCGGGTCCGTGGCGGCGTGGCGACGGGTGGCCACCGCCGACACCCGCATCGGCGACGTCGACATCCCCGCCGGCGCCAAGCTGCTCGTCGTCAACGCGTCCGCCAACCACGACGAGCGCCACTTCGAGCGCCCCGACGAGTTCGACATCCGGCGCCCGAACTCGAGCGACCATCTCACCTTCGGGTACGGCAGCCACCAGTGCATGGGCAAGAACCTGGCCCGCATGGAGATGCAGATCTTCCTCGAGGAACTCACCACGCGGCTTCCCCACATGGAACTCGTACCCGATCAGGAGTTCACCTACCTGCCGAATACGTCCTTCCGCGGACCCGACCACGTGTGGGTGCAGTGGGATCCGCAGGCGAATCCCGAGCGCACCGATCCTGCTGTGCTGCACCGGCATCAACCGGTCACCATCGGAGAACCCGCCGCCCGGGCGGTGTCCCGCACCGTCACCGTCGAGCGCCTGGACCGGATCGCCGACGACGTGCTGCGCCTCGTCCTGCGCGACGCCGGCGGAAAGACATTGCCCACGTGGACTCCCGGCGCCCATATCGACCTCGACCTCGGCGCGCTGTCGCGCCAGTACTCCCTGTGCGGCGCGCCCGATGCGCCGAGCTACGAGATTGCCGTGCACCTGGATCCCGAGAGCCGCGGCGGTTCGCGCTACATCCACGAACAGCTCGAGGTGGGAAGCCCGCTCCGGATGCGCGGCCCTCGGAACCATTTCGCGCTCGACCCCGGCGCCGAGCACTACGTGTTCGTCGCCGGCGGCATCGGCATCACCCCAGTCCTGGCCATGGCCGACCACGCCCGCGCCCGGGGGTGGAGCTACGAACTGCACTACTGCGGCCGAAACCGTTCCGGCATGGCCTATCTCGAGCGTGTCGCCGGGCACGGTGACCGGGCCGCCCTGCACGTGTCCGAGGAAGGCACCCGGATCGACCTCGCCGCCCTCCTCGCCGAGCCCGCCCCCGGCGTCCAGATCTACGCGTGCGGGCCCGGGCGGCTGCTCGCCGGACTCGAGGACGCGAGCCGGAACTGGCCCGACGGGGCGCTGCACGTCGAGCACTTCACCTCGTCCCTCGCGGCGCTCGATCCGGACGTCGAGCACGCCTTCGACCTCGAACTGCGTGACTCGGGGCTGACCGTGCGGGTCGAACCCACCCAGACCGTCCTCGACGCGTTGCGCGCCAACAACATCGACGTGCCCAGCGACTGCGAGGAAGGCCTCTGCGGCTCGTGCGAGGTCGCCGTCCTCGACGGCGAGGTCGACCACCGCGACACGGTGCTGACCAAGGCCGAGCGGGCGGCGAACCGGCAGATGATGACCTGCTGCTCGCGTGCCTGTGGCGACCGGCTGGCCCTGCGACTCTGAATCACCGACCTTCGAAAGGATCCGTCATGGGATCTACGCTCGACCCGATCGCCGTGCGCACCGCGCCCACCGCGCCGGACGTGCCACGCAGCAGCTTCAAACGGGTCCTCACCGGAAGCATGGCCGGTGCCGTGCTCGAGTGGTACGACTTCGCGATCTACGGCATTCTCGCCGCCACCGTCCTCGGCCCGCTGTTCTTCCCCGGATCCGACGGCATCACCAAGTTGCTTCTCGCCCTTGCCACCCAGGGCCTCGGCTTCATCGCCCGGCCGCTCGGCGGCATCGTCTTCGGCCATCTCGGCGACCGGTTCGGCCGCAAGCCGATGCTCGTGATCACCTTCGTGATGCTGGGCACCGCCACCGCGTCGATCGGGCTGCTGCCGACCTACGAGCAGATCGGCATCTGGGCCACCGTCCTGCTCGTCGCGCTGCGCATGATCCAGGGCTTCGCGCTCGGCGGTGAATTCGGCGCGGCCGTGCTGCTGGTGAGCGAGTACGGCGAGCCGAAGCGCCGCGGCTTCTGGGCGTCCTGGCCGCAGGCGGGCGCACCGTCGGGCACCGTGCTTGCCGCCGTGGTCGTCTCGGCCCTGGTGTTCCTGCTCCCGGCCGACTCGTTCGACGCATGGGGCTGGCGGATCGCGTTCCTGTTCGCGATTCCGCTCCTGATCATCGGCTTCTGGATCCGGCACGGCGTCGAGGAGTCCCCGGTGTTCCGGGCGGCGCAGGCCTCCGCGGCCGGCCGCACCGAGTCCCGGTCGAGCATCGTCGAGGCGCTGTCCCGTCCGCGCCCGGTGCTGCTCGGCATCGGCATGCGGCTCGGCGAGAACATCGCCTTCTACGTCTACACCGTCTTCGTCATCGCGTACGCCACCACCTACCACGGCTTCGCGCGGGGCGAGGTGATACTGGCCGTGACCTTCGCGTCGGTGTTCCAGTTCGTCGGCATGATCGGTGGCGGCCGGTGGTCCGACCGGGTCGGCCGCCGCATCGCGATGCTGGTGCCCGCCGTGGTGCTCGTGGTGTGGGCGCCCGTCTTCTTCTGGCTCGTGCAGATGCAGAGCGTGCCGCTGCTGTGGGTGGGTGTGTGCGTCGGTGCCTTCTTCCACGGTGCTCTCGCCGGCCCGGAGGCGGCCTGGATCACCGAACTGTTCCCGACCCGCTACCGGTACGCCGGCTCGTCGCTCGTGTTCCAGGGGTCGTCCATCATCGCCGGCGCGCCCGCGCCCTTCATCGCCGTCTGGCTCATCGACCGCTTCGGCGTCGGGACCGTCATCGCGTACCTGGTGGTGACCATGATGATCACCGTCGTCGCGGTGCTGAGCAGCCGCGAGACCAAGGGCATCGATCTCGACCGCATCGAGTGACCGGACACCGTTGCCGGGCGGCCGTGACGCCGCCCGGCAACGGCCGTCCCGGTTACCCCGTCCGGACGGCCGTCCCGCGGTACGGTCGGACCGGAGGTGATCGACATGGAAGAGATCGCAAAGATCGTCGGTATTGCTTTCGTCTACATCGTCGTCGCAGAGGTGATCATCGGTACGCTCGCCCTGCTGATCATTTCGACGATCAGTCCGCACTTTCTGCAGCGCAAGCCGAAGTACGGCGCGACCGGACCCCGTTACGGGTCCACTAGCCCCAGCCCAGCTCGTGCAGCCGAGCATCCTCGATTCCGAAGTAGTGAGCGATCTCGTGAATGACCGTCACCGCGACCTCGTGCACCACGTCGTCGTCGGAGTCGCAGATGTCGAGGATGGCGTCGCGATAGATGGTCACGGTGTCCGGTAGCGCGCCCGCATAGTGGCTGTCGCGCTCGGTGAGCGCGATCCCGTGGTAGAGCCCGAGCAGATCGGGCTCTTCCTCGTTTCTGGGCTCGACCAGCACCACCACGTTGTCGATGGCCCGCGCGAGTTCCGGTGGGATCAGATCCAGGGCCTCTCCGACGAGCTCGTCGAACCGCTCGTCGCCCATCCGTGCGGCCACCTCAGGCGCCCGGAACGGGCGCCGCCCCCGGCAGTGGGGTCGGCAGCGAGCGGCCCTCGGGCGCGGCGGGCGGCGGCACCGGCGGCTGGCCGTCGATGAGGATGTCGCCCGCGGCCGTGCCGGTGACCGACGCGAATCCGCCGCCCTCGACCTGCTTGCCCACCGAACAGTTGACCTTGCGGCTGCCCGCCAGCCAACTGTCGAAGTCCAGGTTGTCCCAGAACAGTGTGAGGGTCTTGTTGCGCAGCGCGTCGGGGCTGCCCAGGTAGGCGTTGGCGTTCTCGGTGCACGTCCCCTCGAGGTACTTGTCCTGGTCCTCGACACTCGGCAGACCGCCGGGGAACTGGCCGGACAGGTCCACCACGGAGATCACCTCGAAGGCGTGCGGCTGGGCGCAGTCCACCGGGTCCGCCGGCACCCCGTTGTTGATGCCGATGCACGTGCCCACGTCCCAGACCTTGGACTGGTCCTGGTCGGCGACCGTGCCCTTGATCGGCAGCAGGTTGCCTGTGGTGGAGGAGAACTGCAGGCCGCAGCGCAGCGTCCGCTCACCGGCCGCCCAGCCCGCCTCACCGGGGTTGATCAGGCCCACGCTGAACTTGCCGTGCGGGTCGAACCGGCCGTCGAGGTAGTTCATCGCGGCTGGTGCGCACAGTTCGTCGCGCAGTTCGGTGAAACGCAGCACCGACGGGAAGCGCGACCCGGGACCCCACTCGGCGCCCGGGTAGACGCTCAGGTCGATGTCCTTCACCACCTCGAACAGGTGCGACTCGGCGCAGTCCACCTTCGCGAGGTCGCTCGCATCGATCTCCGTCCAGGTCAGGCAGTCGCCTGCGACGGCTGTGCCGAAGGCCTCGCCGGCCACGGCGCCGGTGGTGACGACGGCGCTCGTCGAACCGCCGGGCTCGTCGTCGGACCCGCCGAATCCCGCCACCACCGCGGTGACGAGCGCCGCGAGTACCGCGCCCGCCGCAACCAGCATCAAGGCGCGACGGGTCAGCTTCGCGGACGGGGCGCCCCGGACCCGCGACGCGGACGGTGTCGTCCGATCGGACTGCTGCTCACTCTCCTCGGCCATCACCGTCCATCATGCCTGTGCGCGGCGCCCCGGGTAACTTCGGTGCACATGACGGAGCCCATCGATCCCGAAGTCCAGGAGATCGCGCAGCGCCTGTTCGACGCCGCCCGCGCCGGGCACGTCGAGACGCTCGCCGCCTACGTCGACGCCGGGGTGCCGGTGAACCTGTGCAACGAGAAGGGCGACACCCTGCTGATGCTGGCGTCCTACCACGGTCACGCCGACGCGGTGCGGACCCTGATCGAACGGGGCGCCGACGTCGACCGGCTCAACGACCGCGGGCAGTCGCCGATCGCCGGCGCCGTGTTCAAAGGGGCGATCGACGTCGTGCGGGTGCTCACCGACGCCGGAGCCGACCCCTACGCCGGACATCCGAACGCCGTGGACTCGGCGAGGATGTTCCAACGCGAGGACTGCCTGCAACTGTGGGCACAGTAGGTCGGAATCGGCCGCAGACGGCGCCGAGTAGGCTGTGACCCCGTGATCGACCTCAAGTTCCTCCGCGAGAACCCCGACGCCGTCCGTGCCTCGCAGCGCACCCGAGGCGAGGACCCCGGTCTCGTCGACGCGCTGCTCGAGGCCGACGCGGCCCGCCGTGCCGCGGTGCTGGCCGGCGACAACATCCGCGCCGAGCAGAAGGCGCTGGGCAAGAAGGTCGGGCAGGCGTCCCCGGAGGAACGGCCCGCGCTGCTCGACGGTGCGAAGGAACTCGCCGCGAAGGTCAAGAAGCTCGAGGCCGAGCAGCAGGCCGCCGAGGAGGCGCTCGGGCGCGCGCACCTGGCGATCTCCAACATCGTGCAGGAGGGCGCCCCCGCCGGCGGGGAGGACGACTTCGTCACCCTCGAGACCGTCGGTGAGCTGCCCACCTTCGACTTCGAGCCGAAGGACCATCTGACCCTCGGCGAATCGCTCGGACTGATCGACATGGAGCGCGGCGCGAAGGTCTCCGGCGCCCGGTTCTACTTCCTCACCGGTTACGGCGCGCTGCTGCAGCTCGGCATGCTGCAGCTCGCCGCCCAGCGGGCCGTCGCCAACGGCTTCCAGATGATGATCCCCCCGGTGCTCGTGCGGCCGGAGATCATGCAGGGCACCGGCTTTCTCGGCGCCCACGCCGACGAGATCTACCACCTCGCCGACGACGACCTGTACCTCGTCGGCACGTCGGAGGTGCCGCTCGCCGGCTACCACTCCGGCGAGATCCTCGACCTGTCGGGCGGTCCGAAGCGGTACGCGGGCTGGTCGTCGTGCTTCCGCCGCGAGGCCGGCAGCTACGGCAAGGACACCCGCGGCATCATCCGGGTCCACCAGTTCGACAAGGTGGAGATGTTCGTCTACTGCAAGCCCGAGGACGCCACCGCCGAACACCAGCGGTTGCTCGCGTGGGAGCGCGACATGCTCGCCGCGATCGAGGTGCCGTACCGGGTCATCGACGTCGCGGGCGGTGACCTCGGCTCGTCGGCGGCCCGCAAGTTCGACTGCGAGGCGTGGGTGCCCACGCAGGAGCGCTACCGGGAACTGACTTCCACGTCGAACTGCACCACCTTCCAGGCTCGTCGCCTCGGCGTGCGCTACCGCGACGAGAACGGCAAGCCGCAGATCGCCGCCACCCTCAACGGCACGCTCGCCACCACCCGCTGGCTCGTCGCGATCCTCGAGAACCACCAGCAGGCCGACGGGTCCGTGCGCGTTCCGTCGGCGCTCGTGCCGTTCGTCGGGCGTGAGGTGCTCGAACCGCCGGCCTGAGGCGTTCCGCCGCGTGGGGTGGCGGCGGAATGTCACATGGGTTCGCTCGGATCGAACGCATGTGACATTCGGTCACCCCGCCCGGGAGGGCCGACGCCGTCAGCTGCCCGGGTCGCAGCCGACGGCCACGTACGCGTGCAGGCCGTCGGGGTCGTCGCGCAGCAGATACTCGTAGTCGCTGGTGGCCATCACGGCGTCGTTCGCGTCGCGGAACGACCAGCGCACCCGGGCCCGCACGATCTTGTCGGTGACCGGGGAGAGGTCGAGCAACTCGTGCCCCACACCGGCGAGGCCGTGCTTCCGGTAGGTCTCGTTGCTCTGCGTGAGCGCCTCGGTGATCTCCTTCCGGTTCGCCAGCGATCCGGCGAACGAATCCGTCAGGATCGTGCCCGGTTCACCCCACAGCGCGGCCGAGGCCTCGGCGTCGAACCCGGCGAGCGCCTCTCCGTACAGGGTGAAGAAGCGGTCCAGTGCGATGCGTTCCACGCTCATGCACTTCAGTGTGCGGGTCCGGCGACGGTTGTCAGCGCAGAATCAGGCAGGTGGTCGACGCGGTCGCGAGCAACCGGTCGTTCTCGTCGCGGGCCTCGCCGCGGGCGGTGGCGGTGCGACGGCCGCTGTACTCGCAGATGCCGTGCACGCGGACGACGCCCTTGCCGGCCTGGACCGGCCGCAGATACCGCACCTGCAGGTCCAGGGTCGTGTACCCGACACCGGCCTCGAGCGTGCTCGACACGCTGAACCCCATCGCGGTGTCGAACATCGTCGCGATCACGCCGCCGTGCACGCTGCCCACCGCGTTGGCGTGGAACTCCTGCGGTTCCATGCTCACCTCCACCCAGCCCTCGCGGGCGTCGGTCACCCGGAAGCCGAGCGTGCGCGACGTCGGATGGTGCGGGATGGAGCCGTCGATCAGGCCGCGCAGGAAGTCGAGGCCCTGCATGTCGCGGTTCGCGGCGGACGTCGGGGCGGGGTCGTCCCACGTGTAGGTGCGCTGGCGTTCGGTCACCCGCCGACCGTATCGCGCGGTGACAAACCCGTCCGCGCGTGCCACCCTGGAGCCATGCGCCACCGATGTTGATCCGGCTCCGCCTCTTCCCTGACCGTTCGTGTGGTGGCGTACGCGGCCACCCGCGAACTCGTGCCGCTCTACGGTCTGTACGCCCTGCTGTTCGAGGACCACGGCCTCGGTACGGGCGAGATCTCGTCGCTCTTCGTGCTGTGGTCCGTCGTGGCGTTCGTCGCGGAGGTGCCGTCGGGCGCGTGGGCCGACACGGTGTCCCGCCGGGGCCTGTTGCTGCTCAGCGCGGTCCTGTTCACCGCGGGCTTCGCCCTGTGGCTGCTGTTCCCGGGCTACTGGGGGTTCGCGGCGGGCTTCGTGGCGTGGGGGATCAGCGAGTCGCTGAAGTCCGGGACGTTCGAGGCCCTGGTGTACGACGAACTGTCCGCACGCGGGGCGGCGCACCGGTATCCGGCGGTACTGGGCTACGCGAACGCCGGCGAGACGCTGTGCGTCCTCGTCGCGACGCTGTCGGCCGCGCCGCTGTTCGCGGTGGGCGGCTACGCGACGGTGGGGTGGTTGTCGGTGGCGATCACCGTCGGCAACGGGTTGCTCGTCCTCACCCTGCCGGCCGCTCCCCGTCACGCCTCGGCGGACGAGACAGGCGCCGTTCCAGGCGCTTTCGTGACCCGCTACCTGGCGGTGCTGCACGCCGGGACGAGCGAGGCGCGACGCAGCGCCGTGGTGCGCCGCGCGGTGCTGCTCGCGGCGCTGCTGTCGGCGTGCCTCGCGTTCGAGGAGTACTTCGCGTTGCTGGCGCGCGAGGGCGGCGCGAGCACGTCCGCGGCGCCGGTGCTGGTGGCGATCACCGTTGCGGGACAGGTGCTCGGCGCCGCGACGGCCGGCCGCACCGCGGCAATGACCGGTCGCGCCATGGGGGCGGTGATCGCCGCCGGGGGTGTGCTGCTGGCGGCGGGTGCCGCGCTCGGCGGCGCGGCGGGATTCGTGGCGATCGGCATCGGCTACGGCGCCCTGCACAACGCGATGATCGTCGCCGAGGCGCGGATGCAGGACGCGATGAGCGGGACCGCCCGCGCGACCGTGACGTCGGTGTCGGGCCTCGTCGGCGAGGTCGCGTCGGTGGCGGTCTACGCCGGCTTCGCGCTCGGAACGGTCTGGCTGCCGCTGGCGGCGGTGCTCGCCGCGTGGGCGGTGCCCCTGCTCGGCCTGGCCGTCGCGGCGGTGCGGTGGCTGCCGCCGTCTCAGTCCCCTCTTAATTCGCCGGACTAACGTCCTCCGCCATGCGTGCTCGTCTCGTTCCCGCCCTGTTCGTCGCCGCCGGTCTCGGCCTGATCGGTACCGGTTCCGCCTTCGCGTACGCCGACGCGCCCGCCGTCGCGACGCCGGCCGACGCACCGCCCGCCGCGACCGGCGACCCGCTTTCCGGCACCCGCAACAACCTTCAGCAGGCCGGGTTGCCGCTCGCGCTTCTCGGCGGTGGGGTCGGGCAGCTCACCGACGGCAGCCGCCAGCTCGACGACGGCGCCCACCAGCTCGCCGACGGGCTCGCGCAGGCCAGCGCGGGTGGGCAGCAGCTCGCCGACGGGCTCGGTCAGCTCCAGGGCGGGGTGGGCCTGCTCGGCGACGGTGCGACCCAGGTCAGCGATGGCGTCGACCAGGTCGTCGACCGGCTCACCGGCTTCGGGGAGATGCAGGCGGGCGTGACCGAGCAGCTGACCGTCGTCGCCGGCACCCTGCGGCAGTCGCCCGACCCGGTGTCCCAGGAGGCCGCCGCCCGGCTCGACGGGCTCGTCGGACGGCTGAACACCGAGGGGCTCGGCCCGGAGACGCTCGCGCAGCTCGAGCAGCTGCGCGGCGGCGCGCGGCAGCTCGCCTACGAATTGAGCGACCCGGACGCGCAGTTCGTCGCCGGCATGGTGCAGGCCGCCGACGGCTCGCGGCAGCTACGCGACGGACTGATGCTCCTCGACGACGGCGGCCGGCAGCTCGTCGACGGCACCGGACAGCTCGTGGACGGCGTCGGCCCCGTCACCGGGGTGATCGAGGGAGTCTCGGACAACGTGCGGGAAGCGACGGCCGCGCTGCCGAAGTCGCCGGCCCCGGCGTCGTCGGGCGACGTCGGGGCGGCGGTGGAGACGACCGCCGAGCGGCAGTGGTGGCCGTATGCGCTCGTCGCGCTGGGGGCGCTGGTGCTCGCCGTGCCGGCACTGTTGCCGAACGTGCTGCGGCCGAATGTCACACGCGTTCGATCGAACTGAACCCATGTGACATTCGGCCACACCCACGCGACGGGGGGTCAGAGCTTGCGGGAGCGCAGCTCGTGACCGCGGGAGGTCTTGCAGCGGCCGGTCACGAGGTCCCACTGCCAGCCGTGCAGGTTGCAGGTGAGGCTGGTGCCCTCGACGACACCGAACTTCGACAGGTCGGCCTTCAGGTGCGGGCAGCGGCGCTGGATCTCGAACCCGCCCAGCTCGATCGACGCGGAATCGTCGTGGGCCTCCGCGAACCAGCCGTCCGCGTAGGCGATCCGCTCGTCGGTGAGGCACTTGAAGAACGTGTAGAGGAATTCGTTGTAGCCGCCCACACGCCACGCCTCGAAGCGGGTGGACAGGAAGATGGTGTTCACCCAGTCCGGCTCGTCGTCGCGCAGGACAGTGCGCACCAGCTCCGGCGCGATGCGGAAACCGTAGCGGTACTTGCCTTCTCCCTCGATGGGTTCGCGGACGACCCGCTTGGGGAAGTCCAGCACGACCGTCTCCTCGCCCATCACCAGGCCGACGGGGTAGCCGATGCCGTCGCAGATCAGATCGGACTGCGCCATGATCGGCTCGAACTTCGCCTTGAGCGGGCCGAGCAGCGGCTCGCCCTCGGCGGGGGCCCACGTCGCCTTCTCGGCCTCGAGCACAGGGGCCAGGCGCTGCGCCATCTCCTCGATGTACGGGGCCTTGTCGGTGAAGATCCGCTCGACGTCGGCGTCCGGGATCGGGTGGGTCAGCGTCATCGACGTGCTGCCGTGCACCTCGAGCACCGAACCGGGGATCATCAGCACGCCGCCGTCGTTGCCGTGGAGGCGCATCTGCTCGAGGAAGACCATCTGGTCGGGGAAGATGTTGCCCTCGTCGCCGTGGTCGTCGTTGAGGTGGCGCAGCGCCGGATCGAGGAACACCGGCGGCCCGGCCGACGGGACCACCCACGTCGCGCCGACCTGGTCGATGTAGCTGCGGCAGCGATCCATGCCGCGCTGGCGCTTCTGCTTGCCGAAGTTCGCCTTGGTGCGCTTGGGGATGTCGTAGACCATCGGGTACCAGATCGCGCCCGAGTACTGCAGCAGGTGGACGTCGATCCGACCGAACGCCTCGAGCATCGAGTCCATCTCGACCGGGCGGGCGTCGTTCATGTTGAACACCGTGGTCTCGCCGTCCGAGACGACGAGGCCGGAGTCGCCGATCGGCCCGTCCGCGGGCGCGCGCAGGGCGATGATCATGACGTCGAGGTCGCCCTTGGGGCCGCTGACGGTGTGCTTGACGGAATCGGTCGTCTCGAGGAACTTCGTGAACCCGAGCTGCTCGAGGTCGCGGCGCAGGTCCGGGACCGGGAAGTCGGGCAGCAGCACCGTCGCGTCCTTGTTGACGTGCTTGCTCAGGTTCTCCGGGTCGAAGTGGTCCTTGTGCAGGTGCGAGACGTACAGGTAGTCGACGTCGCCGAGCTTGTCCCAGTCCAACTGCGTGTTGTCCGGGAAGGGGAACCACGACGCGAAGTACGCGGGGTTGACCCACGGATCGCACAGGATCGATCCCGCTGCGGTCTGAATGTGGAACCCGGCGTGTCCGACGCTGGTGATCTGCACTTCGTTGCCTCCTGACGTGCTGACCGACGTACCACCCAGCGTAGGGGGACGCCGGTGCGGCGCCGCGCCCAGGCGGTGAACCCGGGCCGGATACGGGCCTTTGATCCCGAATCGGGCGGGCGGCGGACATCGGGCGGAGCCCGCAGCCGCCGATCCGGCTACTCTGACCGACTGTGGAACCCTTCTACCGGACCGTCATCGGCCTCGCCCGGACCGTCTTCGCCGCGCAGGGACTGAAGTTCACCGTCACCGGCGCCGAGAACATCCCCGCCGTCGGTGGCGCCGTGATCGCCATGAACCACGTCGGCTACATGGACTTCACCTACGCGGGCCTGCCCGCCCGCACCTCCAAGCGCTACATCCGGTTCATGGCGAAGAAGGAGGTCTTCGACCACAAGATCTCCGGTCCCCTGATGCGGGCCATGAAGCACATCCCCGTCGACCGGGCCGACGGCGCCGACTCCTACCGCGCGGCGGTGGCGGCGCTGCGTGCGGGCGAGCTGGTCGGGGTCTTCCCCGAGGCCACGATCAGCCGCAGCTTCGAGATCAAGGGCTTCAAGACGGGTGCCGCGCGGATGGCGCTGGAGGCGGACGTGCCGATCATCCCCGTGGTGATGTGGGGGTCCCAGCGGGTGTGGACGAAGGGGCACCCCAAGCGCCTCGGCCGCACGAAGACGCCGATCTCGATCGCCGTCGGCGAACCCATCGCGCCGAACGCGTCGGCGTCGGAGCTGACCGCGGAGCTGCACGAGACGATGGAGCGCATGCTGCGGGAACTGCAGGGCAGCTACGTCCACGAAGCCGGTGCGTACTGGGTGCCCGCCCGGCTCGGCGGCACCGCGCCCACGCTCGCGGAGGCCACGGCGCTCGACGACGCCGACACCGCCGCGCGCAAGGCCCGCCGGGCGCAGAAGGATGCCGGCACCGACCGGTGACGACGACAGCCGCGGTGAGGCCCGGGTCGTCCGGATGCGCCGTGTCGCGGCGGACCGGCACAATGGCGAAGTGAGCCGAGATCTGCCGAGCCTGGTTGCCACCGACGTCGACGGCACCCTCATCGACGACGAGGAGCGCGTCTCGGACCGTACCCGCGCGGCGGTGCAGGCCGTGGTGTCCTCCGGGACGCCGTTCGTCCTGGCCACCGGCCGTCCGCCGCGATGGATTCCGCCGGTGATCGAGCAACTCGGCTTCGCGCCCATGGCGGTGTGCGCCAACGGCGCGGTGCTCTACGACAGCGCCGCCGACCGGGTCCTGAGCGCCGCCGTGCTCTCCGCGGACGAGCTGGCCTGGGTTGCCGACGTCGCCAACAGCGTGCTGCCCGGCTGCGGTCTGGCCGCCGAGCGGATCGGGGCGAGCGCCCACGACGCCGCGACGCCGCAGTTCGTCAGCGCCCCCGGCTACGAGCATGCGTGGCTGAATCCGGACAACACCGAGCTCGCCGACCACGAGGTGATCGCCGAGCCGGCGGTGAAGCTGCTGATCCGGATGGCGTCGGCGACGAGCCACGAGATGGCCGAAGCGCTGGCCCCGCAGCTCTGCGGCCTGGTGGACGTCACCTATTCCACGGACAACGGCCTGATCGAGATCTCCGCCTCGGGGGTGACGAAGGCGTCGGGCCTGCAGCTGATGGCCGAGCACCTGGGGGTGGCGGCCGACGGGATCGTCGCGTTCGGGGACATGCCCAACGACATCCCGATGTTGTCGATGGCGCGCCACGGGGTCGCGATGGAGAACGCGCACCCGGACACGAAGGCGGCCGCGGACGAGGTCACCGCCACCAACACCGAGGACGGGGTAGCCCGCATCCTCGAGCGTTGGTGGCGGTGACGGCCCCGGCGAGGGGACCGGCGGCCGGCTAGGGCACCGGCGGCCGGCTAAGGCACCGGCGAGGGGACCGGCGGCCGGCTAGGGCACCGGCGGCCGGCTAAGGCACCGGCGAGGGGACCGGCGGCCGGCTAAGGCACGGGCGCCGGTGCCGGCGCTTCGGGCACGGGCGCCGGTGCCGGCGCTTCGGGAGCGGGTGCCGGTGCCGGCGCTTCGGGAGCGGGTGCCGGTGCCGGGGTCTCGGGGGCGGGGGCGGGCGCGCCGGCGGGCTGCGGCGCCGCCTGTTCGTACGCGTCGTTGTAGGCGCGCAGCACCTTCGTCACCGCACCGGTGAGTTCGTTGAAGATCAGCGAGCCGAACTCGAAGTCCGAACGCCAGCCGTCCGGCACGCGGTACTCGTCGCTGGTCGGCAGGCCGAGCTCGCCCGCGTCGAGGCCGCTGCGCTGCCACGTCTTGTAGATCTCGCCGAGCACCGTCCACACGCCGCCGTTCGGCGAGGTGTAGATGGCGCCGTTGACGAACTCGGCGCGCTCGTAGCCCGCCTTGGCGGGCAGGATCCCGGACACGGCGGTCCCCAGACGGCCGGTCTCGCCGCCCTCGGCGATCCACTTCTGCGCCAGCGGCGAGTTGTCGGTGAGCCGGATCAGCTCTCCGACCAGGTCCGCCACCTTCTCGGCCGAGCCGGTGTCGGGCAGGCGGTCCGCCGATCCGGTGGCCGGGGCCCCCGCGTCGACGTCGGGCAGCTGCGCGCGCGGACTGTCGGTGACGAGGTCGGACGAGTCGTCGCTCGGGGTGCTGGGCGTGGTGCTCTGTCCGGCCGCGGTGGCCGCGGCGATGTCACGGATCTCGTCCATCTTCGCGTAACCGGAGTCGCCGGGGCAGCTGGTGTTGCCGACGTCGCGGTGCGCGAAGATGATCGGCAGGTCCACGGCCGCGCCTTGGGGGTACGGGGTGAACGACGTGCCCTCCGAGTACATGGTGGTCTCGCCCTTGGGGTCGAGACCGGCCTTGGCGAGCCGCCAGCCGAGGAAGCGGCCCACCGCGTCGACCGTGGCCTTCGGCGGTTCGACGTTGGAGAAGTCGCCCATCATCGCGATGCCGACGGTGTTCTCGTTGAAGCCGCCGGCGTGCGCGCCCTGCACGGGCTTGTCCAGGCCGCCGGCGCGGCCTTCGAAGATCTGGCCGTAGCGGTCGACGAGCACGTTGTAGCCGACGTCGCACCAGCCCAGGGTCTGGGCGTGGTAGGCGTAGATGGCCCGCACGATCTCCGCCGATTCGGCCTTGGAGTAGTCGTTGCTGCCGGCGGTGTGGTGCACGGTGGCGCCGCCGAGCTCGTCGTCGTAGGTGGCGTCCTGGCAGCGGATGGACTCGTCGGCGCCCCACTGGGCTCGGGTGATCACCTTCGGTCCGGACCCTCCGACCGGACCGGCGATGTCCTCGAGCGCGGCGTCGGCGCTGCTCGACCCCGGGTTGATGAGCACGGCGCTGACGTCGTCGGCGGCGGCCCGCGCGGGTTCCTGGGCGTGCAACGGCCGTGACGACGACGCCGGCGCATAGCCCAGCTCCGGCTGGGCCGGAGCGGGCGCCGGTGCTGGGGCGGGTGCGGCCGGCGGCGCGGCCGGGGCGGGAATCTCGGCGCCGGCGAGCGTCGGTTCGGGCGCCGGGCGCGGAGTGAGCAGCACCTGCACGGCCTTGGTGGCACCGACGTAGATCGGTTCGGTGCCGGCCCGCTCGTCGGGGGTCCGGTCGGAGCGGCTCGTGTCGATCGGTTCGGTGGCCGTCCACGGTCCCCAGCTGCCGTCGTCGCGCTGGGCCCGGATGCGTGCGTCGGTGTCGGCAACGTCCTTCGCGGCCAGCGCGATCATGCTGAACGGGGCGTCGCGGGTGAGCTGCTTGACGGTGGCGCCGATGCGATCGACGACGTCGGCGGCTGCGGGTGCGGGCGCCGGGGTGGTCGACGGGGCGGGCGCGGTGATCTCCGGCAGGCCCGCGGCGAGTTCCTTCAGGCTCAGGTCCGGCAGGTTCAGGCCGGTGAGTTCGTGGATCGGGATCACGATGTCGGGCACCGAGGCGAGGACGACCTCGGCGATCTCGGGCGGTACGACGATGGGGACGGACTCGTTGGTGGAGCGGACGTCCGATGTGGTGCTCGTGACGCCGTAGACGGCGAATGGGCTGGCGACGGCCAGGGCGGCGACGGCACCCAGGACGATCGACGGCTTCGGTCGGCGATGCGGCACGGTGCTTCTCCCTGTCGGTGTTCGCGGCGGTCCTCGGCGGCCGGGCGGCGCTCGGCCGAGGCCGAGGAGCCGGCTCGAATCGAACCGAATCCTCCGTCATCCGGACGACCCGAAGTGCGGAACGGCCGAGAATCGTGTGCAACTTGTGATTCTGGTGTTACTGGTGTGGCTGTTGTTGCTTCATTCAGTCACTCTTGCCACACTAGTCGCAGACAACCTTAAGCCTCAACCTGAGCTTGAGGATCCGTCTCGAATGTCCGATACGCGCGGACCTGCGTCCGGGCGGCACACGGTGCGAGAACGAGGGAGTGCAGCGCATGCCACGAAAGTCCATCCGCCGGACCCATCGCCGGCGGCGTCTCGTCGTCGGACACCCCCTCCGCAACGGCTGGCGGCCCGCCACGGCCCGCGCCGCGGCGATCGGCCTCGCCCCCGCGCTGCTGGTCGGCGCCGCAATCGGCGGGGTGCTGCACGTGCACGCCGAACCCGACGTCGCCCAGGCCGTGGCCGCCGACACCCCCTTCACCTTCGTGGGCTTCGGTCACGGCCACGGTCGCGGCATGGGCCAGTGGGGCGCCTACGGCTACGCCACCGAGCACGGCTGGTCCGCCGACCGGATCCTCGGTCACTACTACGGCGGCACCACCCTCGGCGCCCTTCCCGAGAACACGATGATCGCGGTCCGGCTCGTCGGGCAGGACGACGCGCCCCTCGACGTGTACTCCGACACCGGGATGACCGTCGCCGGCCGGCAGACCGGGCCGGGCGAGGCCGCCCACCTGACGCCCACCGCGGACGGGGGAGCGGACGTCGTCGTCACCGCCGGTTGTTCCGGCGAGGTGCTGTGGCAGGGCCGCGCCGACCTGCCGTGGGTGGACCCCGTCGACATGGGCGAGGCCCGGCCCGTCGCCGAACACCTCAAGCTCTGCGGCAACAGCGCGCCCTACCGCGGCTCCCTCGGTGTCGTCCTCGACGGCTCCGCGCCGCGCACCGTCAACCGGCTGTCGATGGAGGACTACCTGCTCAGTGTCGTCCCGGCCGAGTCGCTGCCCAGCTGGGCCGACACCGGCGGCGCCGAGGCGCTGCGCGCGCAGGCCATCGCCGCCCGCTCCTACGCCGCGGCGGAGAACCGCTCGCCGCTGTGGCAGACGTGCGACAGCCAGAACTGCCAGGTGTACGCAGGGTCCGCCAAGGAGGACCCGCGCACGAACGAGGCGGTGAACTCGACCCGCGGCACCGTCCTCATGAAGGACGGCAAGGTCGTCGCCAGCGAGTTCTCCGCTTCGACCGGCGGTTACTCCGCCGGCGGCGCCTTCCCGTCCGTCGAGGACCTCGGCGACGCCGTCGCCCCCAACCGGCAGTGGGCCCAGACGATGACCGCCGGCGAGATCGGCACGGCCTTCGGCGTCGGCGAACTGCAGGCCTTCGAGATCGTCGGCCGCAGCAACCTCGGCGCCGACGGCGGCCGCGTCACCCACGTGCGCATCGTCGGTGCCGACCGCACGGTCGAGACCACCGGTGCCGAGGCGCGCGCCAAACTGGGCCTGCGCTCCGACTGGTTCACCGTCCAGGAGGGTGCCGACGCCACGGTTCCGCCGTCCACCCCCGCGCCCGAACCCGGCCCCGAGGTCGGCGACGAACCCTTCGAGACCGGGCAGGGCTCACCCATCGAGGAGAAGTACCTCGAGCTCGGCGGGCACGACGGCACCCTGGGCACCCCGGTCGGGCCGGAGCTCATGCTGCCCGACGAACGCGGCAAGTTCCGCGTCTTCACCGGCGGCATCATCGTCTGGACCCCCGACCTCGGCGCCCAGGTGATCGACGCGAGCATCATGCGCGAGTGGCTGCCGGGCACCGGCAGCGCCGAGTAGCGTCTCTTCCCCGGCTCACCGGCCGGCCAGCAGATCTGTGAGGGTGCGGCCGGTGAGTTCGACGATCCCCTCCTCGTGGCCGTTCGTCACGAGATTGACGATCAGTCGGTCGATGCCGTGCCGGAGCACCCGGTGATCGAACTCCTCGGCCACCTCCGCCGGTGTGCCCACGAAGTGCCGATCGGTGGCGGCCGCCGATTCGCGCTCCGTGAGCCGGCGGAGGTCGATTCCCCGGGCGAGCAGGAACTGCCGGTGCAGATCGCGGGCGCGATCGCCGTTCTCGTCGATCATCACGTAGCCGAGGTAACTGACGTCCAGGGACGCCGGGTCGCGGCCGAGCTCCGCGCATCGCGCCCGGACGGCCGCCAGCTTGCGCGGTATTTCGCGTGCGGCGCACAGGATATTGAGATGGTCGGCTCAACGAGCCGCGAAGGCGAACGTCCGTCGTTCGCCCCCGCCGCCGATCAGCACCGGCAGGTCGTTGCGCAGGCGGGGTTCGTTCCGGGCGTCCTCGGTGTGGTACCACCTGCCGTCCACCGAGGGGCGTTCGCCCCGCAGCATGGGCACGACGATCTCGAGCGATTCCCCCAGGCGTTCGAACCGCTCACGGAGCGAACCGAACTCGAAACCGTAGGCCCGGTGTTCGAACTCGTACCAGCCCGCCCCCAGCCCCAGCACGGCGCGGCCACCGCTGATCACATCGACCGTGGTGACCGTCTTGGCCAGCAGGGCCGGGTTGCGATACGTGTTGCCGGTGACCAACGCCGACAACCGGATCGACGTCGTCACCGCCGCGAGCGCCGCGAGCGTCGAGTACGCCTCGAGCATCGGTTCGTCGGGCGAACCGATCAGGGGCAGTGGATAGAAGTGGTCCATCACGAACACCGTGTCGAACCCGGATCTCTCGGCCGCGCGGGCCTGGGCGGCGATGGTGGGGAAGATGCCGGTGGCCGGTCCGGGATAGGTGAAGTTCGGGATCTGGTAACCGAGTCGGATGCTCACGGACCGCAACCGTAGCGCCTCCGAAGTGCCTGTGCGCCAACGAAAGGTGACGCGGATGCCGGCCGAACCGCGTCGGGGCCGGTCGCAGCGTGGTGGTGCCGACACCAGGATCGGCACACCCTGGCTGGGGCGGCGACGCCGGTTCACGATGGTGCCGGACACCGTGTTCGGACACCGATGTGATCTGGGGGTAGACACATGGCAGCGGCCGTGGCACAGGGCAGTTTCACGCTGGACTCACCGAGCCGATACCTCGGTCCGGCCGAGGACAGGTTCTTCGGGGCCGGCTATCGCCGAGTCCGGCAGAACCTCCGCTTCGCCGGTCTCCTCGACCATCCGGCGACCGGGATCAGGGCGAATGCCGGCGTGGAATGCCCGTCGGACTGGTCGACGAAGGGTACGACGGCGCAGCGCCCGCACCTGAGCACGATCGACGTTCTGCTCGTCGCCACGCGGGCGGCCGGCGCGGTGATCGGGGCCGCGTACGGTCTCGACGAGGCCGATCTGGCGGCGGCGTGGGTGCGGTCGGTGGTGATCCGCGCGGCCGCCGCGCCCGTCGAGCACGACCTCGGAAACCTGGACGTGACAGCCGAACACGTCCGATCCGAGGTGGAGCCCGGTCGTGCCGAGCACGCCGGACGGAGTGCGTGCGTGGACGCGGTGCGGGTGCGGGTCGCCGGCTTCGCGGTCGAGCTGGAGGTCGTCCACCCTGGAGTGGGGAGGCCCGCGTCGCGACTCGCCCCGGCCGTGGCCGACCGTCTGCTCGCCCACGCGGCCGGACCCTACGCCGACGGGTACCGCACCCACGAGATGCGCACGCGGGACATCCGCGTGGACGGTACCGTCGCGCACGCCCGGTCGAGGCTCGTCGCCGGCCCCGGCGACGGCATACCCGGTGCCGGACTGGCCGCGCGGTACGAGCCGCACGTGACGCTCGTCGACGCATTCGTGGAGACCCTGCAGCTCGGCCAGATCCTGATGTACGAACTCGACGGGATCGACCGCGCCACGAGCAACACGCTGTGGATGCGCCGCACGGTTCTGCACACCACCGATCCGGCCGTGCAGACCGAGGCCGAGGTGCCCGTCACCGTGGCGCTGGAGGCGCTCCGCTCCCTCGCCCGGGGCGGCGCGCTGTGGCGCGCGTGCGACATCGTCTCCGAGCGGAACGGCACCGCCGTGCGCTGCTCGGTCGCGCACGAACTGCCGGCGCCCGCCGCCGGATCGGATCTGCGGTGACCACCGCAGCGGGCGCCCGCGACCGGGGAACGCGCGCCGCCGTGATCGCGGGAATCGGCGGATACGTTCCCGGGGAGGCGATCCCCAATACGGCGTTCGAGCACCGCCTCGACACGAGCGACGAGTGGATCCGCCAGCGGACCGGAATCGGATTCCGGCACTTCGTGTCCGCCGGCACCGCCACGAGCGACCTCGCGGTGGCCGCGAGCCGGCGAGCCCTGGCGTCCGCGGGAGAACACGCGGTCGACATGGTGATCCTGGCGACGACCACCCCCGACCATCCCTGTCCCGCAACCGCACCCAGCGTCGCCAGCCGGCTGGGCCTCGGGCCGGTCCCGGCATTCGACGTCGCGGCCGTGTGCAGCGGCTTCCTCTACGCCCTGATGCTGGCGGAATCGACGATCCGCTCGGGCGGTGCCGAGCGGGTGCTCGTCGTCGGAGCCGACTCCTTCAGCACGATTCTCGATCCCGGGGACCGGAACACGGCGGTGATCTTCGGCGACGGAGCCGGCGCCATGGTGCTGCGGGCCGGACACCGCGACGAGGACGGTGCCGTACTCGCGACCCACCTGGGTTCCGACGGGGGACAGGCGGACTTGATCATGGTGCCCGGGGGCGGCTCCCGGGAACGAACCAGCGAATCCGCCTCGACCGGATGGAACCGCTACTTCACGATGCAGGGCAAGCGGGTGTTCGAGGCGGCCGTGGCGGCGATGTCGGAGTCCGCGGCCTCCGTCATGGGCCGGGTCGGCTGGACACCGGCGACGGTGGATCGCCTCGTGGCGCATCAGGCCAACCTCCGGATCCTCCGATCGGTGTCCTACCGGCTCGGGCTGCCCGCGGAACGGGCCCTCGTGCACCTGGACCGGGTCGGCAACACGAGCGCGGCGTCGATTCCCCTCGCCCTCGCCGACGCCGCCCAGCGGATCGGGGCGGGAGAACGCATGATCCTCACCGCATTCGGCGGTGGAACCACCTGGGGTGCGGCCGCGGTGACGTGGCCGCACCTCGTCTCTTCCCACTCTCACACAGGAGCGCAGGATGACTCTCTCGTATCGTGACATCGCGGCCGTCGTCGACGAGCACTTTCCCGAATTCTCCGGCCCCATCGACGAACACACCACCTTCGACGACCTCAGCTGCGACTCCCTGGTGCTCGTCGAGCTCGGGTCGATCCTGTCCGCCCGGTACGCGATCGACGTCGCGGAGGAGGACATGGTGGCGGCGCACACGTTCCAGGGCGTGGCGGACCTGGTCAACCGCCTGCGGGTGGACGACGTCGCGACGGCGTGACCGCACGGTGCGCGTTCGTCGACGTGGACGAGACGCTCGTCGCGCAGGTGACGCTGTTCTCGCTGCTACTGTTCGACGGCGCCGAGCGTGGCGCCGGCGGGCAGGCGCGGGCGCACCTCGCCGGACTGCGGTCGCTGAGGGTGCGCGGGGTGCCGCGAGCGGTGACCAACCGGGCGTACTACACGTGGTGGCAGGGTCGTTCGCTCGCCGAGGTCGCGGCCGCGGGCCGACGGTGGTTCGCGCGACAACTGTCCTTGGGCGGGTTCTTCCACGAAGCTGTGCTCGCGGACCTCGCCGCGCGGACCTCGGACGGTTTCGCGATCGTTCTCGTCTCCGGGTCCTTCGCGCCGGCCCTGGATCCCATCGCCGAACACATCGGTGCGGCGGCCGTGCTGTGCACCGACCTGGAGTCGTCCGCGGGGCGATACACCGGCGTCGTGCGCGCCACGATGCTGGGCCCGGACAAGGCGCGCGCCGTGGCGGCGTATGCCCGTGCCCACGGAACGGATCTCGGCCGCTCGATCGCGTACGGGGACCACGTCTCGGATGCGCCGATGCTCGATCTGGCGGGGGAACGCGTCGTGGTGGGGGAGGGGATGCCCGGTTATCCCGCGACGCGTTCGATCCGCACCGGCGTGTCCGAACCGGTGGACCGATAGCCGGATTCGGGAATCTGTAGAACGAGGGCCCGGCTCGGATCGGACCCGAGTGGGAACGAGACGGTGCGGAAGTCGATGCGTCCGAACTCCTCGTGGCGGAAGGCGAGGAGTTCGGGCGGTTCCGCGCACACGGAGCGTTCGTCCCACAGCGCGGCGAACACCTCGCTCTCCCGGCAGAGCCGGCGCGCGGTCTCGGCGAACACGGGATCGTCGACGTAGCGCGCCACCTGGAGACGGTACCGGCCGACGAGACTGCGCGCCGTGGCCTCCGGATCGCAGTACCGCTGTGCGCGACCGTCTTCCGTGAAGAACCGGACCAGGCAATTGGTGCCCGCCCGGACGTCGAGCAGGTCCCGGGCCGGGATGTTGGCCACGTCCACGCACCAGTGCCGGTTGACGATGTAGGCCGGCTCGCGGAAACCGTCGACGATGTACTGGAGCAGATCGTCGCGAACTGTGCTGCGCTGCTGCGTGTTCGGAGACCGGTCGGGCACACCCGCGAGCAGCCGCAGGTGGATCCGCTCCGCGTCGTCGAGGCGCAATGCGCGCGAGATCGCGTCGAGCACCTGGGATGAGACGTTGATGGGCCGGCCCTGCTCGAGCCAGGTGTACCAGGAGAGCCCGACGTTCGCCAGCGCCGCGACCTCCTCACGGCGAAGACCGGGCGTGCGCCGCCGGCCCGAGGCGACGAGGCCCACATCCGAGGGCGACAGCCGGGCCCGGTGTCGACGGAGGAAGATGCTCAGCTCGGTTCTGCGATTTTCCTTCGACGTCGCGTTCACAGGCGTGAATCCAATCGACGACGGTGCGGCAGGTCAATGCCGCCCGCCGTCGCGGGCGTCGACTGCGTTCGAAATCACAGGGAGTCGGTGCGGCGGACCACGTCACCCGGTGTTGCGGGTCGCGCGGTCGTACTCCTCGCGATGCACCAGGATGTCGGCGATGTTCGACTCCGCCCAGTCCTTGATCTCGGCGACGATCGGGACCAGGGACTCGCCGAGGGGCGTGAGGCGGTAGTCCACCCGCGGCGGGACCGACGGCGTCACCGTCCGCTCCACGACACCGTCACGCTCGAGGGTCCGCAGCGTGGTGGTGAGCATCTTCTGGCTCACGCCGGCGATCGTGCGGCGCAGTTCGCTGTGCCGCCGCGGGCCGTCCGTCAGGGCCGACAGGATCAGCGTCGCCCATTTGTTGCTCAAGGTCTCCAGCACCTGACGTGCCGGGCATCCGGCCAGGTAGATGCTGTACCGGGCCTTCTCCCGCTCGCGTCGTTCACCGGCGGTCGTCGTCATCGAATTCCCCCGTAACCGTTCCCCGCACCCGCGCCCCGCCGCAGCCCGGGAACCTCGAGGTGCCCGAGGCACTCGAAAGTGCCGTCTTGAGCTGCCGCGGCACGCGGATGATGCTGTCCCCTGCAGCCTAGCTGCGTGTGCGGGTGGCGGCCTGCTCGTCGGCACCCGCGGCCTGCGACGACATCTTCCGAGAGGATCCCGATGACCAAGCTCCTGCATGTGAACGCCTCTGCCCGTGGCGAACACAGCCAGTCCCTCGCCATCGCACGGGCCTTCGTCGAGGCGCTGGCGGATCGCCGGCCCGACCTCGAGGTCGACACCCTCGACCTGTTCTCCGCGGACCTGCCGGAGTTCGGCACGGTCGCCGCCGACGCCAAGATGGCCGTCTTCGGCGGTCAGGAACAGACCGCCGAGCAGAAGGCGGCGTGGGACGCGGCCCGGGCCGTGTTCGACCGGTTCGCGGCGGCCGACGTGTACGTGTTCAACGTGCCGATGTGGAACGCGGGTGTGCCGTACGTCCTCAAGCAGTGGATCGACATCGTCACGCAGCCCGGCTGGGCGTTCGGCTTCGACCCCGCCACCGGATACGAAGGGCTGCTGACCGGCAAGCGGGCTCTCGCCGTCTACACCAGCGGGGTCTACGCGCCGGGCGTGCCGCTCGAGTTCGGCGCGGACTTCGCCACCACCTTCTTCGACGACTGGCTGCGCTTCGTCGGCATCACCGACACCGAGGTCGTCCGGTTCGCCCCGACCGTTCTGACCGGCGCCCCCGACGAGGACCTGGCCGGCCACGTGGCGCACGCGCAGAAGCTCGCGGCCAACTTCTGACCACCGCGAACACCGCCACGGAAAGGCACGCGCAATGCGCTTGGGAATCTCGGGAACCTATTCCTCCGGAAAGACACTGACCTCCATCGCGTTGTCCGAGTACACGGGCATCCCCCGTACCCGGGCGAAGACGATGCGGGAGATCCTCCCCGAGGCCGCCCCCGGCAAGACGCTCGAGGAATGCACGTCCGCGGAGCTGCTGCAGATGATCGTCGTCCGGCACGTCGATCGGGCGATCCACGAACGGAACCTGTGGGACGGGTTCATCTCCGACGGTTCGTCGCTGCAGGAATGGATCTACGGCTCCGTCCGGGTCACCTACGGCATCAACCCGAACGAGTCGGTGGGCCTGGGCGAAGGGGTACCCGTGCCGCGCACGCCCGAACTGGCCTACTTCGAGGACGTCGTCGCCGAACTGGGCAAGGCGTTCAAGCGGCACGTGAAGGAGACGTTCGACGCCTTCGTGCACCTGCCCAACGAGCTGCCGCTCAGCGCGGACGGGCATCGTCCGGTCAACGAGCACTTCCGTGCCCGGGCCGACCGCATGCTCGAGGAGATCATGGCGGAACTGGCGATTCCGTTCCACGTGGTGGGCGGCGACCTGCCGGCCCGGTTGGAGCGGATCACCGAGCTCTTCGGCTTCACCCCGGTGCTGCCGGTCGACGTCGCCGTTGCCCGGGCGCTCGACGAGTACGCCGCCCTCGACACCCGCATCGAGACCGCACGGGCGGGAGTCTGACGGTGCCGGACATGCTCGCGGCGGTATACGAGCGCCTCGGCGCGGCCCGGGACGTGCTCGACGTTCGCCGGATGCCGCGACCGGAGCCCGGGCCCGGGGAGGTGCGCGTCCGCCTCCGGCTGTCCGCGGTCAACCCGTCCGATTGGCGGGCCCGGCTGCACGGCCGGGGGACGCCGCTGCAGTGGCAGATCCCGCACTCGGACGGCGTCGGAGTGGTCGACGCAGTGGGGCCGGGTGCCGATCCCGGCCGCATCGGTTCCCGGGTGTGGGTGTGGAACGCCGCGTGGCGGCGCCGGCACGGCACCGCAGCCCAGTGGACGTGTGTCCCCGATCGGCAGGCGGTGAACCTGCCCGAGCACGTCGGGGACGAGCTCGCCGCCGGGCTCGGCATCCCGTTCATGACCGCATGGCACGCCCTGTTCGCGGACGGTCCGCTCGACGGTGCGACCGTGCTGGTGGCGGGCGGGGCCGGCGCGGTGGGGAACGCGGCCGTGCAGCTGGCGAGCCGGGCCGGTGCCACGGTGCTGGCCACGGCGAGCACGGACGAGAAGGCACGGCTCGCGCGCGCGGCGGGGGCGTCCGTGGTGGTCGACTACCGCAGCTCCGAGGCCGCCGCGGCGCTGCGGGCCGCCGCGCCGGACGGCGTCGGGCGCATTCTGGAACTCGCCCTGGGACGCAACCTCGACCTCGACCTCGAGGTGCTCGCCGACCACGGCACCGTCGTCGTGTACGCCCCCGAACCCGAACCGCCGCCGATTCCCGTGCAGCGGTTGATGGCCCGGAACCTCCGAACCCATTTCATGCTCGTCTACACCATCGGTCTGCGAGCCCAGGAGGACGCGATGCGCGGCATCACGGCGGCACTCGAGGACGGCGCGCTCACCCCGTTGCCGACGGTGTGGTTCCCCCTGCACGAGGTGGCGGCGGCGCACGAGGCGGTCGAGGGTGGGGTGCTCGGGAAGGTCGTGCTGGGGCTGCCCGAATGACGGAGCCGGATCTCGCCTCGCCCCGGGACCGGTCGTCCGGCGAGGGGGATGCCGTGGCGGCGTTCCTCCCGGTCGTCGTACTGCTCGGACTCCTCGCGGTGCTCGTGCTGTCCCAGCTCTACGCCGTGATCCCCGTGTTCGGTGTCCTCGCCGACGACCTGGGCCTCGACGCGCAGCGGGTCACCGTGACCCACACCGCGTTCGGCATCGCCTATGCGGTGGGGTTCCTCGCCTGGGGCGCCGTCGTCGACCGCATCGGACCGCGGCGGACCCTGCTGACGGGTCTGGGTGCGCTCGTCCCGGCCACCGTGCTGGTCGCCACCGCCCGGGACGCGACGTGGATGATCGCCGCGCGGGTGCTGCAGGGCGCGGTGGCCGCGGCGTTCGCGCCTGCCGCCTTCGCGTACATCGGCACCCGGATCGCGGTGGCTCGCCGGGCGACGGCACTGTCGGTGCTCACCGGGTCCTTCCTCGCGTCCGTCGTCCTCGGGCAGATCGCCGCCCAGGCCGTGTCCGCGATCGCCGGATGGCGGTGGTTCTTCGGGATCGGTGCTGTCCTGTTCGCCGTGGCGACGGTGGCGGTGCTCGCCGCGGTCGACGACGAACCACCGCCGCGACCCGGCCCGCAGCCGGTGACGGCGGCCGTCGCGCTGCTCGGATCGGCACGCACCGTCGCCGTGCTGGCGGTCACCGCCACGGTGCTGGCCGGTTTCGTGGCGCTCCACACCGGCGTCCAACGCTTCGCCGTGGTGGGGGATCCCGACGATCTGCTGGTCTTCCGGGCGCCGGCGCTGCCGGCGATCGTCGCGGCACCGCTGCTGTCGGGTCTGCTCGGCCGGATCCGGACCGGGCACCGCATCGTCGTCTTCCTCCTCGTGGCGGCGGCCTGCGCGACGGTGGCGCAGGACGCGCCGGTGGCCGCCTTCGCCGCGATCACGTTCTGCGTGGCGGTGATCGCCCCCGCTCTGATCGCCCTCGTGCTCGACCGTTCGGGCCCGCACCGTGGTGCCGGGACGGCGCTCTACACCTGCGCGCTGTTCGCCGGCGCGGGGCTGGGGCCGCAGATCGCCGCGACGGCCTCGTCGTTCTCCGCGACCGCCCTCGCCGCCGCCGGCGTGTGGACGGGTGGGGCTGCGCTGGCGGCGATCTCGTCCGGCCGGCCTACCGCAGGGTTCCGGCCGGGTGCCCGGGGTCGCCGAGGACCGCGAGCATCCTGTCCACCGACGTCGCCCACCCGAACTGCTCGGCACGACGTCGCGCCGAGCGGCGCAGGAAAAGGTCGGGGGCGCCCAGCAATTCGTCGATCGCGTCGGCGAAGGCCGCGTCGCGGTCGGCGGACAGTACCCCGCACTGGGGGGTGAGGATCTCGGTGAGCGCCGACGACCGCGACGCCACCACCGGGGTGCCGGCGGCCAGCGATTCGAGCGCCGACAGGCAGAACGTCTCGTGCGGTCCCGGGGCCAGCGAGACGTCGGCGGTGGCGAACAGCGCGGCCAGCCGATCGGGGTCGCCGATGAATCCGGTGAACGTCACCGGGAGCCCTTTCGCCTTGTGCTCCAGGGCGTGACGTCGCGGCCCGTCGCCGGCGACGACCAGGTGGACGTCGTGCCCGCGCCGGTGCAGCAGGCGCGCCGCGTCGATGCTGCGCTCCGCCTTCTTCTCGACGGACAGCCGGCCGCAGTGCAGCAGCAGCCGGGACGAGTCCGGTAGGAGCCGCTCGCGCAGGCGGCGGTCGTGGCGGGCGGGGTGGAAGCGGTCCAGGTCCACGCCGAGCGGCACCCGCACCAGATTCGGCGTGCCGATGCGGGTGAACTCCGTGCTCGCGAATTCCGTCGTGCACACCACCGTGTCGTAGTCGGTGGCCATCCGCCGGTTGGCCAGGTCGGCGGCCCGCCGGGCGACCGGCGCCGGCAGCACCTGGCCGAGGAGGCGGTCGAGCCGCTCGTGGGAGACGACGACGCTGCGCACGTCGCGCCGGCGCGCCCACCGGCCGAATCCGCGCAGCGTCAGCCGGTCCGACACCTCCACCGCGTCGGGCCGCAGGCCGCGCAGCACGTCCGCGACGCGCCGCGGGTCGGCCACCCGGTACCCGCCGGTCCACGGGACGACCGGTGCCAGCACGGTGATCCGCAGGACCCCGTTGCCGAGCAGTTCCTCGCCGCGACGGGGTCCGGGCACGATCAGCGCGACGTCGTGCCCCCGAGCGGTGTACCCGCCGCCCCACTGGTGCAGCGCGGTGCGCAGGCCGCCCGACCGGGGGCCGTAGAAGTTGGCGAGCTGAACGATGCGCACCGTTCTCATTGAGCCGGGACGCGGCGACGGGTGCGGCAACGGCGCCGGGCGCCGCGGTGAACGCGCGTCGAATCTCTCCGTCAGTCGGCCGTCGCGGGGGGCACGCGGCCGGTCCACACGGCCTCGGCGCCGGACTCGCCGACCCGGACGGTCTGCACCGTCGCGCCCACCGCGGCGACGACGGCCAGCACCGCCGCGACGACCGTCAGGGCTCGTCGCCCGCCGCCGTCGCCGCGGCCGCGCAGCATGTGCGCCCCCGCGAGCAGCGCCGTCGCGGCGAACAACAGCGCGACGACGAGGGTCATGGTCTCGCCGAGTTCCTCATGGGCCTCGATCAGCGGGGTGTCGCCCAGGGCGCCGGCGAGCTGCTCGCCGGTCTCGGCGGTGAGCGGCGTCAGCACCAGCGCCGCGGCCGCCAGCACCACGACCGGCCACAGGAGGTGCCGGCGCGCGGCCGGCCACAGCGCGCACAGGATCAGCCCCGTCGACACCAGAGGCACCAGCACGACGACCGCGTGCACGAGCAGCGGGTGAGCGGGCAGTCCGCCGATCAGCGTCATACCGTTTCTCCTTCCGGCCGGAGCGTCCAGGGAAACCGTAGGCGCCGATCCGGACGAACGGGATCCGAACGGGCTTGACGTTGACGCGACGTCAAGACGCATCCTGGGCGTGCCCGACGAGAGAGGCCCGCGATGAAAGGCGAATGGTCCATCCAGGAACTGGCCCGCGCGGCCGGCGTCACCAGCCGCACCCTGCGGCACTACGGCGACGTGGGCGTGCTCGAGCCCAGCCGCACCGGCCCGGGCGGCATGCGGTTCTACGACGCCGACGCCCTGGTCCGGCTGCAGCGCATCCTGCTGCTGCGCGACCTCGGCCTGGGACTGCCGGCCGTCGCCGAGGTGCTCGACGGCCATCGCGACGCCACCGCGGCGCTGCGCGTGCATCTGGAACTGCTCGAGCACGAGCAGCGGCGGCTGGCCCGGCAGATCGAGTCGGTGCGCACCACCATCCGCAGAACCGAGAGAGGAGAGGAACTGATGGCGAACGAAGTGTTCGACGGATTCGACCACACGCAGTACCGCGACGAGGTGATCGAACGCTGGGGCCAGGACGCCTACGACAGCAGTGACCGCTGGTGGCGTGGCATGAGCGAGGCCGAGCGCGACGACTGGAAGTCCGTCGCGGCCCGCCTGGGCGCGGACTGGACGGCCGCCGCGGCCGCCGGTCTCGATCCGGCCGGCCCGGAGGGGCAGGACCTGGCCCGTCGCCACGTCGCGTGGCTCGGCAGCATCCCCGGTACCCCGGGCCACGGGGAGGAGCCGAACCGGGAGTACGTCCTGGGGCTGGCAGAGATGTACGTCGCGGACGAGCGCTTCGCCGCGAACTACGGCGGCCCGGCGGGTGCGGAATTCGTCCGGTCCGCCCTGCGGGCCCACCTGGCCTGACCCGTGCGCGTTTCCGGTCGCTCCCGCTACCGGAAACGCGCACGGCCCCACGGGTCGCCTACCCTGGTCTTCCGTGACTGCTGCACCCTCGCCCCAGCCTGCCACCCGTGAGTACGACCTGATCGTCGTCGGCTCCGGGTTCTTCGGACTGACGATCGCCGAGCGTGCCGCCACGCAACTCGGCAAACGCGTTCTCGTCGTCGAGCGCCGCCACCACCTCGGCGGCAACGCCTACTCGGAGCCCGAGCCCGAGACGGGCATCGAGATCCACAAGTACGGCGCCCACCTGTTCCACACCTCCAACAAGCGGGTGTGGGACTACGTGAACCAGTTCACCGACTTCACGAACTACCAGCACCGCGTGTTCGCGATGCACAAGGGCCAGGCCTACCAGTTCCCGATGGGTCTCGGGCTGGTGTCCCAGTTCTTCGGCCGGTACTTCAGCCCCGAGGAGGCGCGTGCCCTGATCAAGGAGCAGGCCGCCGAGATCGACACCGCGGAGGCGCAGAACCTCGAGGAGAAGGCCATCTCCCTGATCGGCCGGCCGCTCTACGAGGCGTTCGTGCGCGACTACACCGCCAAGCAGTGGCAGACCGACCCGAAGGAACTGCCCGCCGGCAACATCACCCGCCTGCCGGTCCGCTACACCTTCGACAACCGGTACTTCAACGACACCTACGAGGGCCTGCCCGTCGACGGCTACACCGCGTGGCTCGAGAACATGGCGAAGGACGAGAAGATCGAGGTGCGGCTCGACACCGACTGGTTCGAGGTGCGCGACGAGATCCGCGCCGCGAGCCCCGGCGCCCCCGTCGTCTACACCGGGCCGCTCGACCGCTACTTCGACTACGCCGAGGGCCGCCTCGGCTGGCGCACCCTCGACTTCGAGACCGAGGTGCTGCCCACCGGCGACTTCCAGGGAACCCCGGTGATGAACTACAACGACGCCGACGTGCCCTACACCCGCATCCACGAGTTCCGGCACTTCCACCCCGAGCGGGACGGCTACCCCACGGACAAGACGGTGATCATGCGCGAGTACTCGCGCTTCGCCGGCAACGACGACGAGCCGTACTACCCGATCAACACCCCGGAGGACCGGGCCACGCTCTCGGCCTACCGGGAGCGGGCCAAGCGGGAGGCCGCGGAGAACAAGGTGCTGTTCGGCGGCCGGCTCGGCACCTACCAGTACCTCGACATGCACATGGCCATCGCGAGCGCGCTGAGCATGTTCGACAACGCCCTCCTCCCGTACTTCGAGTCGGGCACGCCGCTGGCGGGGGACGCCTCGTGAGCGCCCGGCACCAGCTGGCCGAGCCCGTCGCGCCGGAATCCGAACTGCTCGGCAGGGCACTGCTGCAGCGGGTGATCCTGCCGCGCCCGGGTGAACCGCTCGACGTGCGCACCCTCTACCTGGAGGAATCGCCGACCAACGCACGGCGCGCGCACGCCGTCGGCCGGACGTCGCTGAACATCGGCGCCGAGTCCGAAGTGTCGATGTGCACCTACTTCAACGCCTTCCCGGCGAGCTACTGGCGACGGTGGAGCACGCTCACCTCCGTGGTGCTGCGGCTCGAGCTCACCGGCCACGGCCGGGCCGACGTGTACCGCTCGAAGGCCGACGCGAGCCGCATCCACGTCGAGGGCCGCGAGTTCTCCGGCGGCGCCCCCGCCGGGGACGACGCCGCGACGGTCGAGTTCGAGATCGATCTCGGCCCGTTCGAGGACGGTGGCTGGATCTGGTTCGACATCACCACCGACTCGGACGTCACGCTGCGCTCGGCGGGCTGGTACGCGCCGGTCGAGGCACCCGGCGAGGCGTCCGTCGCCGTGGGCATCCCCACCTTCAACCGCCCCACGGACTGCGTGAAGGCCCTCGTCGCCCTCGCCTCCGATCCGCTGGTCCTCGACGTCGTGGACGCCGTGATCATCCCGGACCAGGGCACCCGGAAGGTTCGCGACGAGCCCGGTTTCACCGCGGCGGCGGCCGCGCTCGGCGACCGGCTCGCCATCCACGACCAGGGCAACCTCGGCGGTTCGGGCGGCTACAGCCGCATCATGTACGAGGCGCTGAAGACCACCGACTGCCCGTACATCCTGTTCATGGACGACGACATCGAGCTGGAACCGGACTCGGTCCTGCGCGCGCTGGCGCTGTCCCGGTTCGCCAAGAGCCCGATGCTCGTCGGCGGCCAGATGCTCAACCTGCAGGAACGCAGCCACCTGCACACGATGGGCGAGGTGATCAACCGCGCCGACTTCATGTGGACGGCCGCGCCGAACGTCGAGTACGACCACGACTTCTCCACCAAGCCGCTGCGCGACCGCGAGCAGTCTCGTCTGCTGCACCGGCGCATCGACGTCGACTACAACGGCTGGTGGATGTGCATGATCCCGCGGCAGGTGGCCGAGGAGATCGGTCAGCCGCTGCCGCTGTTCATCAAGTGGGACGACGCCGAGTACGGGCTGCGGGCCCGCGCCGCCGGCTACCCGACCGTCACCATGCCGGGCGTCGCGATCTGGCACATGGCGTGGAGCGACAAGGACGACGCCATCGACTGGCAGGCGTACTTCCACCTGCGCAACCGCCTCGTCGTGGCGGCCCTGCACATGCCGGGCGACGGACGCGGCCTGGTGCTCGACACCGTCAAGGCCACGCTCAAGCACCTGCTGTGCCTCGAGTACTCGACGGTGGCGATCCAGAACAAGGCGATCGAGGACTTCCTCGCCGGCCCGGACCGCCTGTTCGAACTGCTGCCCACCGCGCTCGGGGAGGTGCACGCGCTGCGCAAGCGGTTCTCCGACGCCGTGGTGCTGCCGTCGTCGACCGAGCTGCCGCTGCCGTCCGGCGCCGAGGTCGGGGCGGTCGGCGAGCCGCGCGGGGCGGTGCGCAAGATGGTGCGGCTCGCCAAGGGCCTGGTGCACAACGTGCGGCCGGCGCATCCAGAACACCACCAGCGTCCGCAGCTGAACGTGCCGACCCTCGACGCCCGCTGGTTCCTGCTGTCGCAGGTGGACGGTGTGACCGTGACCACCGCGGACGGGCGCGGCGTCGTCTACCGTAAGCGCGACCCTCGGCAGGCACAGGCTCTGCTGTCCGAGGCCGTGCGGCTGCGCCGCGAGCTGGCACGCAGGTTCCCCGAGTTGAAGAACGAGTACCAGGCCGCGGTTCCCGCCCTGACGAGCAAGGAGGAGTGGGAGCGTGTCTTCGAGTCGTGAATGGCCGACCACCGAGGCGGAGATCCAGGTGCTGCAGGCCGTGCAGGCCACGGTCGGCTCCCGGCCGGGAGCGATCGCCGCGGCCCGTGGGCTGTCGCACTTCGGTGAGCACGCCCTCGGCTGGGCGGTGATCGGCGGCGTCGGCGCACTGGTCGACCGCCCGCGCCGGCGGCGGTGGGCCGGGGTCGCGGTCGGCGCCGTGGGCGCCCACGCTGCGTCCATCGTGGTCAAGCGGGTCGTGCGGCGTCCCCGGCCCGTGGATCCGACCATCCGGGTCAACGTGTCGACCCCGAGCCGGCTCAGCTTCCCGTCCTCGCACGCCACCTCGACGACGGCCGCTGCCGTGCTGCTCGGTCGGCTGACCGGGCTACCCTTACCGGCGGTGTTGGTCCCGCCGATGTTGCTGTCCCGCCTCGTGCTCGGCGTCCACTATCCGACGGACGTGCTGGCGGGCGCCGCGCTCGGCGCCGCGTCCGCCGCGGCCGTCGTGCGGGCCGAGAAGAAGTTTGGAGAGAGATGAGCGAGGAACCGGTAGCCGTCGCGGCGCCTCCGAAGAATCTGGCCGAGGGCATCGTCAAGGCGGTTCGCCCCCGGCAGTGGGTGAAGAACGTGCTGGTGCTGGCCGCGCCCCTCGCGGCCGGCTCGGCGACCGAGCTGGACGTCCTGATCCCGGTCGCCCTGGCCTTCGTGGTGTTCTGCATGGCCGCGTCGGGCATCTACCTGGTCAACGACGCGATGGACGTCGAGGCCGACCGCGCCCATCCCACGAAGCGGTTCCGCCCGATCGCCGCCGGCGTGCTGCCGGTGAACCTGGCCTACGGCATGGCGGTGGTGCTGCTCGTCGGCTCGATCGGCCTGTCGTTCCTGGCGAACTGGCAGCTCGCGGTGGTGATGGCGGTGTACATCACCGTCCAGCTGGCCTACTGCTTCGGGCTCAAGCACCAGCCGGTGCTGGACATCGCCATCGTCTCCTCCGGGTTCCTCATCCGGGCGATCGCCGGTGGCGTGGCCGCGGAGATCCTGCTGTCGCAGTGGTTCCTGCTGATCATGGCCTTCGGCTCGCTGTTCATGGCGGCCGGCAAGCGGTACGCGGAGCTGCGGCTCGCGGAGCGGACCGGCGCGAAGATCCGCAAGTCGCTCGAGTACTACACGGGCACCTACCTGCGGTTCGTGTGGACGCTGTCGGCGACGGCGGTCGTCATCTGTTACGGCCTGTGGGCGTTCGAGCGCGACCAGGCCAACGACACCAACTGGTTCGCGATCTCGATGATTCCGTTCGTGATCGCGATCCTGCGGTACGCGGTCGACGTGGACGGCGGGGAGGCCGGCGAACCGGAGGAGATCGCCCTGAAGGACCGGGTGCTGCAACTCCTCGCGCTGGCCTGGATCGGGGCGGTCGGCGGTGCTGTCTACCTCTTCTGACCTCGACGAGGATCTCGGCGCCCCGGCCCGCCGGCCCCGGCCGGCGGGCCGGGGCGGCATGCGGCCGTGGGTGCCGACCGCGGTGTTCTCCGGCGGAGTCGCGCTGACGGCCCTGCTGATGTTCTGGGGCGCGTGGGAGCGTCGCTGGATCGCCGACGACGGCCTGATCGTGCTGCGCACCGTGCGCAACCTGCTGGCCGGCAACGGCCCGGTGTTCAACGCCGGCGACCGGGTCGAGGCGAACACGTCGACCCTGTGGACGTATCTCGTGTACGCGGCGGGCCGGCTCAGCGGGGTGCGGCTCGAGTACGTGGTGCTTGCCACGGCGCTCGTGCTGTCGACCGCGGCGGTGGTGCTGGCGATGCTCGGCACTGGCCGGCTGTACCGGGGGCGGCTGCGGGGCAGTGGTGCCACGTTCCTGCTGGTGCCCGCCGGCATGTTCGTCTACATCGCGGTGCCCCCGGCCCGGGACTTCGCCACCTCCGGACTCGAGAGCGGGCTGGTGATCTGCTGGATCGCCCTGCTGTGGCTGCTGCTCGTGCGGTGGGCGACGGTGCCGGGGTTGCCGTCGACCCCGTCGGTGCTGGCGACGGCGTTCGTCGCCGGTCTCGGGCCGCTCGTGCGCCCCGAACTGGCGCTTCTCGCTCTTCCGGCCCTGCTCATGCTGTTCCTCGCGGCCGGACTCACGTGGCGGGTGCGGGTCGCCGTGGTGGCGGTGGCCGGTGCCGTGCCGGTGGGCTATCAGATCTGGCGGATGGGCTACTACGGTCTGCCCTATCCGAACACGGCGGTGGCCAAGGACGCGGGCGGGGCGAAGTGGGCGCAGGGCTTCGAGTACCTCGGGAACCTGGTGAGCCCGTACCTGCTGTGGCTGCCGCTGCTGCTCCTGCTGCTCGGTGCCGCGCTCGCGTGGCGGTACCGGGGACCCCGCGAACAGGACGCGCCGAAACGTGAATTCCGTCACAGGGACGGGTCCTTTCCGGCGCGCGCACAGCGCGCGCTGCGCACCCCCGCGGCCGTGGTCGTCTTCATGCTCGGCGCCGCATTGTTGCTCACGCTGTACGCCCTTCGCGTCGGCGGCGACTTCATGCACGGCCGGGTGTTGCTGCCGCCGTTGTTCTGTCTGCTCATTCCCGTCGCCGTGATTCCGTTGCGGGTTCCGCAGCGGGCCGAGATCGGCCGCACTCGCGCGACGGCCGTCGCGGGGGCGGCGGGGGTGCTGTGGCTCGGTGTGGTGGTGTGGTCGGCGATCGCTGCGAACACCACCGGCATGCCCGAGGGTGCGGTGGTGGGCCGCTCCGGGATCGTCGACGAGCGGGCGTTCTACGCCCTCAACACGGGCCACCTGCATCCCGTCCGGGCCGAGGACTACCTCGACTACCCGCGCATGCGGGCGATGGTCGAGGCGATCTCCAACACCCCCGACGGCGGGCTGCTGCTGCCGACACCGTCGTTCGACGCATGGGACGTCGTGCCGCCGCCGGGGCCGGTGCCGCCGGGCGGAGCCGGCCACACGGTCTACTTCCTCAACCTCGGCATGACCAGCATGAACGTCGGGCTCGACGTGCAGGTGCTCGACCAGATGGGGCTGGCGTACCCGCTGGCGGCGCACACCGAGCGGCTCGAGGACGGGCGCATCGGGCACGACAAGCTGCTCTACCCCGACTGGGTCGTCGCCGACACGGGAATGGTGGACGTGCACCCGTGGCTGCCGGCCTATCTGGACGAGGACTGGGTGGCGCAGGCGCAGGTGGCGCTGACGTGCCCGCAGACGCAGGAACTGCTCGCGTCCTCCCGCGCGGAACTGACGTGGCCACTGTTCAAGCGGAATTTCCGCAACGCGTTCGACTATGCGGACTACCGCTTCGACCGGGTGCCGAAATACGAGATCCAGCGCTGCGGCCTCGCGCTTCCGCCCCCGCGCGACGGGGGCTGACGCGGTCGTCCGGCCCGCGAATTACATCGATGTCGTTTTCGCCCCGGTGGGCCCGTGCGGTCCGCCGGGCGTATCTCGGTATGATCACAGTCGATAACGGATGTGTAACGCATCGGGGGTGCAGGCCGATATCGAAGCCGACACACGGTTCGTTGACCTGGGTTACCGGGGGTTTGTCAGAGCTCACGGTGTCCTTTACAGTCTTGACCGCAGTGTGACTTGTGACGGCCCGCTCGGTCGTCGCCGCCGGTATCCGACGGGGGACGCGCACGCGGACGCCGCAGATCGAGAAAGAGAGCATTGTTCATGCGTTTTGTCCCGAGGTTGTCGCAGCGCCTCCGCAGGCGCGTGCTCGGCGTGGGTGCCGCAGCCCTCGTTCTGCCGGTTGCCGCCGGCGTCGCCGGAAGCACCGCCGCGCTCGCCGCTCCCGCAGCCGCCGCCCCGATCTCGCATCGGGCACCGGCCGGCGGTTTCGAGGAAGTCTTCGTCGACTCCGACATGGGTCCGATCAAGGTGCAGATCCAGTGGGCCGCCCGCGGCGGTGACGCGGCGCTGTACCTGCTCGACGGCCTGCGTGCCCGCGACGACGCGAACGCCTGGAGCTTCGAGACCAACGCCCGCGACCAGTTCGCCAACGACAACGTCACCCTGGTGATGCCGGTCGGCGGCCAGTCGAGCTTCTACACGGACTGGTACGCGCCCAGCAATCTCAACGGCCAGGACGTCACCTACAAGTGGGAGACGTTCCTGACGGAGAAGCTGCCGGACTACCTCGCCACCCGCGGCGTCTCGCGCAGCAACAACGGCATCCTCGGCCTCTCGATGGGCGGCAGCGCCGCGCTGACCCTGGCGGCCTACCACCGCGACCAGTTCAAGTTCGCCTCGTCGCTCTCCGGCTACCTGAACCTGTCGGCCCCGGGCATGCGTGAGGCCATCCGCGTCGCGATGCTCGACGCCGGCCGCTTCAACGTCGACTCGATGTGGGGCCCGCCGTGGAGCCCGGCGTGGCTGCGCAACGACCCGTTCGTGTTCGCGCCGAAGCTCGCCGGCCTGTCGATGTACATCTCGGCCGCCAGCGGCCTGCCCGGCCAGCACGACACCCCGCAGGGCCTGGTCGGTGTCTACAACACGGCCAACGCCATGGGCCTCGAGGCGCTCGCGCTCGCCCAGACCCGCGCCTTCCAGATCAAGCTGGCCACCCTCGGCATCCAGGCCCGCTTCGACTTCCCGGCGCGCGGCACGCACTCCTGGAAGTACTGGGAAGAGGAGCTGTGGAAGGCTCGCCCCCAGATCCTCGAGGCACTGAACGCCTACTGATCGCGCCGAACTCCCCGGCGCACACTGACGGTACGCATGCCGCCCCACGACCCGCGAGGGACGAGGGGCGGCATGCGCCGTTTCGCGGATCGTTGACAAAAACCACACCCGTCACAGCGCGGCGCCCCCACCCGGCGCCCGTTCACGTGTAGAAACAGTCTTCGAGACGCGGGGCCCGGTCGCCCGCCGACGCCCCAGCAACGCAGAAAGTGAGCGATGCCGATGCGAACAGTGCTTGGCGGACGTCGAACGGTGCGCGCCCAGCAGCCGGCGCCGCGTGCCCGTCGGGGGCGGCGGGTCCTCGGGGCGGTCGCCGCCGCGCTCGTCGCGCCCCTCGTCGCCGGAACTCTCGCGGCCGGGGCCGCGTATGCGGAGCCGGTGGACCGCAGCGAGCCGACCGCCGTGCAGGCCCCGGCCGGGGTCACGGTGCAGCGCGTCGACTGGCTGACCGACCGGCGCGTGGCCCTGTGGGTGAACTCGCCGGCCATGGGCACCCCCATTCAGGTGCAGCTGCTGCTCGCCCGGGACTGGAACATCGAACCCGAGGCGCGGTTCCCCGCCGTCTACATGCTCGACGGCCTGCGCGCCCGCGACGACGAGAGCGGCTGGACGATCGAGACGGACGCCGAGGCCTTCTTCGCGGACAAGAACGTCAACGTGGTGCTGCCGGTGGGCGGGCAGTCCAGCTTCTACGCCGACTGGATGGACCAGAACAACGGGCGCAACTACCAGTGGGAGACGTTCCTGACCAAGGAGCTCCCGCCGATCCTCGAGGGCAACTGGCGCACCACGAAGGACCGCGGCGTCGTCGGCCTGTCGATGGGCGGCACCGCTGCGATGTTCCTGCCCGCGCGCAACCCCGGCTTCTTCAAGTTCGCGGGGTCGCTCTCCGGCATCCTCACCACCACCACCCTGGGCATGCCGCAGGCCATCCAGTACGCGATGCAGGACGCCGGCGGCTTCGATTCGTCGGCCATGTGGGGTACCCCCGGCGGCGAGCAGTGGGCCGCCCACGATCCGTACCTGCTGGCGGACAAGCTCGAGGGCGTGAGCCTGTACGTCTCCAGTGGCAGCGGCAGCACCGGCCCGTACGACCAGCCGTCGGGTATCCCGGGCGTGAGCACGAACTACGCCGGCATGGGCCTCGAGATCCTGTCGCGGCTCACCTCGCAGGCGTTCGCCACCAAGCTCAACAAGATCGGCATCCCTGCGCAGGTGGTCTACCGGCCGTCGGGCACCCACTCGTGGCCGTACTGGGAGTTCGAGCTGCACCAGCTGTGGCCGCAGCTGGCCAACGCCCTCGGAGTGGAGGTCACGAAGCCGAACTGCAGCGCCGCCGGCGCGATCGGCGACGCAGCGGCCGCCGGTCCCTGGATCGGCGACTGCCTCACGCCGGAGTACGCCGTCGCGGGCGGGCGCGTCCAGGACTTCCGCTTCGGCCGGATCTTCTCCTCCACCGACGGCGGGGCCCGCCCGGTGGCGGGTGCGATCGGCGGGGCCTACCAGGCCGCGGGCGGCCCGGGGGGCCCGCTCGGCTACCCGACCACGGAGGAACGCGGCACCCCCGACGGCCGCGGCCGGTTCAACCACTTCCAGCAGGGCTCGATCTACTGGACCCCGCAGACCGGGGCGCACGCCGTGCGCGGCGCCATCCGCGACGAGTGGGCGCGGCAGGGCTGGGAGGGCGGCCCGCTGGGCTACCCGGTGGCCGACGAGGTCGCCACCCCCGGCAAGCCCGGCGTGGTGCAGGGCTTCGAGATCGGCGCCCTCTACTGGAGCGAGCCGTTCGGGGCCCACGCCGTACAGGGCATGATCATGGGCAAGTACGCCGAGCTCGGCTACGAGAACGGCTGGCTCGGGTTCCCGAAGACCAGCGAGATCCCCGTCAAGGACGGTGGCCGGTTCAACGAGTTCGAGGGCGGCAACATCTACTGGAGCCCGCTGAGCGGGGCGTGGTCGGTCCGCACCGGGCCGGTCTTCGACGCGTGGAAGAGCGCCGGTTACGAGAACGGTCGCCTCGGCTTCCCCGTCGGGGACGAGTTCCCCATCCCCGGCGGTGTCCAGCAGAACTTCCAGGGCGGATTCGTCACGGTCGTCGACAACGTGGCCACCGTCCGCCCCTAGGATCGGCCCTCGCACACCCGGTGCCGCCACGGCGGCCCCGCGACCACCGGATCGGGCGGTGACCGCGACCCATGGGTCCGGTCACCGCCCGATCCTCATCTGTAGCCTGGGCACTGCCCATTTCCGACGATTGGATGCGAGGACACCACCACATGCCTGCACGGACCCGTTCGAGCCTGACCCGCGTCCTGGGCGCCGGCGCCGCGGCGCTCGCCGCCGCCGCCCTCCTGGGCGCCTGCGGTAGCGACGATTCCACGGCGACGAGCACCCCGTCGACGTCCGTGTCGGCGACCACCTCGACATCCGCCGCGGAGACCACCTCCGGCGAAGCGACCACCACAGCCCCCGGCGGCACGGCCACCACGAGCCCGGGCGAGGCCGCCACCGCGCCGCCGGCGCAGCCGGAGACCGAGCCCGGATTCCCGGGCCCGACCGAGGTGCCGGTGGACGACCGCGGCCAGGCGTTCCTGGACGGGCTCCGGAAGCAGGGCGTGGAGCCGGCCGCGGACGGCAGCATCGCGATCAACACCGCCAACTACATCTGCGCCGCGACCGCCCAGGGCAGCTCGCCCGAGGAGATCAAGACGATCGTGACCGCATCGGTGGGCAGCGAGGCCGCGGCCGCCGGCAAGGAGATCTCCGAGGCCGACGCCGCGACGACCGCCGACGTCTACATCACCGTCGCACGCGACACCTTCTGCTAGGAGCGGCAATGATGACGGCCCGAGCGAAGCAACGACGCCGGAGGCGGGGAATCCTCGTCCTCGGGATCCTGGTCGTCCTGGCGGCCGTGCTCGCGCTCTGGTACATCCTCGCGGGCCGGCTCCCGGTGCCCGGGCCGCCGGGGCCCCTCGGGCCCGAGAAGCCGGAGGCGCAGCCCGCATCGTGCCCGGACGTCCAGGTGGTGGCGGTACCGGGCACGTGGGAGTCGGCGGCCTGGGACGATCCGTACAACCCGACGTTCAATCCGCTGTCGCTGATGCTGAACGTCACGCGTCCGCTGCAGGAGCGCTTCGACGCGCAGCGTGCCGACGTGTACACCGTTCCGTACGTCGCCCAGTTCTCGAATCCGGTGGCGCTCCCGCCGGACGGGCAGCAGTCCTACAACAACAGCCGCACCGCCGGCACCGCGGCGACGGAGGACATCCTCGCGCGCCGCTTCGCCGAGTGCCCGCTGACCAACTACGTCCTGACCGGCTTCTCGCAGGGTGCGGTCATCGCGGGCGACGTCGCGGCGCGCATCGGCGCCGGTGACGGGCCGGTTCCGGCGGATCGGGTGCTCGGCGTGGCGCTCATCGCCGACGGCCGTCGCGACCCGGGCACGGCCGAGACGATCGGCCCGCCCGTCGCGGGCGTCGGCGCCGAGCTGTCCCTGGACGGACTGCGGCTGCCGGGGATCACCATGACCGGCGCGCGGCCCGGCGGGTTCGGGGAGCTCGAGGACAAGGTGGTGGACATCTGTGCACCGACGGACGGCATCTGCGACGCGCCGCCGAACGCGCTGAACCCCGGCAACTGGCTCGCCAGCGCGCCGCGGTTGCTCGAGTACGCGAACAACCCCGTGCACGCCCTGTACAACTCGTTCGTCGTGGACGATTCGGGTACGACGGCGACGCAGTGGGTGGCGAACTGGGCGATCGAGAAGATCGAGGAGGCGCCGAAACCACCGGAGGAGTGATCCCTCCCCGTTGTTACCGGCCGGTAGTGTCGGGGATCACCACCCGATACAATCGTTCCTCGGTCGGCGCTTAGACTCGACCTTCGGTCCTGACCCGGGAAGCTCTCCGGGTCGGTGACGCGCGACCACCGCCACACGAGAAGAGGTTCGATGAGCGCCACCGACGGCTCGGCCGCCACGCAACCGCGGAAGTTTCGTTTCGCCGCGGGTGGCGAGGGCAACGCCGAGGAGGGCGGCGCCCGGCGCTTCGTCAAGCTGGCGCAGAAGGCCGAGGAGCTCGGCTACGACAGCTTCATGATCCCGGACCACCTGGGCAACCAGGTCGGACCCATCGCCGCGCTCGGTGCGCTCGCCGTCGCCACCGACAAGATCCGCCTCGGCACCGCCGTCCTCGCGAACGGCTTCCGCCATCCCGCGATCCTGGCCAAGGACGCCGCGACCGTCGACGTCCTCTCGGGCGGCCGGCTCGAACTCGGGATCGGCGCGGGATGGATGAAGGAGGAGTTCGACAAGGCGGGCATCGCCTACGAGCGCCCCGGCGTCCGGATCGAGAAGCTCGAGGAGACGCTGCAGATCCTGGACGTGCTCCTGCGCGGCCAGGAGTGCAATTTCGAGGGCAAGCACTACCGCATCGACGGCCTCAAGGGCAGCCCGCGGCCGCGCCAGGGCCCGCGACCGCCCATCGCGGTCGGCGGCGGGGGACCGAAGATGCTCGCGCTGGCGGCGAAGTACGCCGACATCATCTCGGTGGCCACTCCCACGAACCGCGACGGCCGGTTGTTGCTGTCGGGGATCACGATGGACAAGACTGTGGAGCGGGTGGACGTGATCCGTCGCGCGGCGGGGGATCGGTTCGATGACATCGAGCTGAACTGGACCATCACGATGATTCTCGTCACGGACGATCGCGAGCAGACCGCCGAGATGGCGCTGGCCGCCCTCGACCAGGGATTCCCCCCGAACATCGAGGTGGACGTCAAGCTCACGGTGGACGAGATCCTCGAATCGCCATATCTCGCAATCGGTTCCTACGAGGAGATCGCCGAGCAGATCCGCAACGTGCGGGCGAAGACCGGGATGTCCTACGTGGGGGTCTTCCCCACCCAGATGGAGGCGTTCGCACCGGTGATTCCGCTGTTGGCGGGAGAATGACCGATGCGGATCTGTAACATAATCGTGATTTCGGATCGATGGACAGATTCGTGAGATGCACGGCCGGATGCTGTTGAGCTGTACAGGTACGACGATCCGCTAGCGCGAAGACAAGTGCGGGGCGCAACCATGTCGAGTGGTTGTGGGATCGCTTCGACAGGGAGAAGGAATGAGCGTCGGGTTCGAAGAGTTCATCGATGAGAACGGACAGATCGTGTTGCCCGAGGGCAACACTCTGCTCGACCACCTCGAGCAGCATTTCGCCGAGAACGGCGACGATCTTGCGTACCGTTACATCGATTACTCGCGGGAACGTGACGGCGAGGTCCACGAGCTGACCTGGCAGCAGTTCGGGGTGCGCCTGCGCGCGATCGCGGCCCGGCTGCAGCAGGTCACCAAGCCCGGTGACCGCGTCGCGATCCTCGCCCCGCAGGGCCTGGACTACGTCGTCTCCTTCTTCGCGGCCATCTATGCCGGCACCATCGCCGTCCCGCTGTTCGACCCCGACGAGCCCGGCCACACCGACCGGCTGCACGCCGTGCTCGGCGACTGCACGCCCAGCGCCATCCTCACCGCCACCTCCTCGGCGGCCGGGGTCCGGCAGTTCTTCCGGCCGCTGCCCGCGGCGGAGCGGCCCCGCATCATCGCGGTCGACGCGATCCCCGACACCGTCGCCGGCTCGTGGACGCGGCCCCACATCGGCACCGACGACATCGCCTACCTGCAGTACACCTCCGGATCGACGCGCGTGCCCGCGGGCGTGGAGATCACCCACCGCGGTGTGCTCACCAACTGCATCCAGATGGCCGACTCCATCGAACTCAACGAGGGTTCGCGCGGCGTGACGTGGCTGCCGCTGTTCCACGACATGGGCCTGCTCACCGTCATCCTGCCGGCGATCGGTGGCAAGTACATCACCATCATGAGCCCGCGCGCCTTCGTGCAGCGGCCGGGCCGGTGGATCAAGGAACTCGCCGCCGTCTCCGACGGGGCCGGCACGTTCGCCGCCGCGCCGAACTTCGCGTTCGAGCACGCCGCCGCGCGGGGCCTGCCCAAGCCGGGCGAGACCCTCGACCTGAGCAACGTGATCGGCCTGATCAACGGCAGCGAGCCGGTGACCACGTCCTCGATGCGCAAGTTCAACGACGCGTTCGCGCCGTACGGCCTGCCGAAGACCGCGATCAAGCCGTCGTACGGCATGGCCGAGGCGACGCTGTTCGTCTCGTCCACGCGGCACACCGACGAGGCCCGGGTCATCTACGTCGACCGTCACGAGCTCAACGCCGGCCGCATCGTCAAGGTCGACAAGGAGGCGCCGAACGCCATCGCGCAGGTCTCCTGCGGTTACGTCGCGCGCAGCCAGTGGGCCGCGATCGTCGACGCGGAGACCGCCACCGAGGTGCCGGACGGGCACGTCGGCGAGATCTGGCTGCACGGCGAGAACATCGGCATCGGGTACTGGGGGCGCACCCAGGAGACCGACGAGACCTTCCACAACAAGCTCGTCGACCGCCTGCCCGCGAGCAGCCACGCCGAGGGCACGCCCGCGGACGCCCACTGGCTGCGCACCGGCGACTACGGCGTGTACGTCGACGGCGAGCTGTACATCACCGGCCGCGTCAAGGACCTGGTGATCGTGGACGGCCGCAACCACTACCCGCAGGACCTGGAGTTCTCGGCGCAGGAGGCCAGCTCCGCGCTGCGTCCCGGCTTCGTCGCCGCCTTCGCCGTGCCGGCCAACCAGCTGCCGCAGGTGGTGTTCGAGAATTCGCACTCGGGTCTGCAGTTCGATCCCGACGACGCCTCGGAGCAGCTGGTCATCGTCGCCGAGCGGGCGCCCGGCGCGGGCAAGGCGGATCCGCAACCCGTCGCGGACACCGTTCGCGCGGCGATCTCGGCACGGCACGGGGTGACCGCGCGCGACGTGCTGCTCGTGCCTGCCGGGTCGATCCCGCGCACGTCGAGTGGCAAGATCGCGCGGCGCGCCTGCAAGGCCGCCTACATCGAGGGAACCCTGCGCGGTGGTTACACCCAGCAGGCATTCCCCGATAGCGTATAAAAATTGTTCTCTTTCCCGGGTAGCGTGGTGGGTTGATGGCTGACACTGAAATGACCGTCGCGCAGCTGCGCGAGTGGCTGCGGAACTGGATCGCCGAGGCTACCGGGCAACCGGTGGCGCAGATCTCCGACGATCGCCCGATGGAGGAGTTCGGCCTCTCGTCCCGCGACGCCGTGGCGCTCAGCGGCGAGGTCGAGGAACTGCTCGGCGTCACCCTCACCGCCACGATCGCCTACCAGCACCCCACCATCGCGTCGCTGGCCACGCGCATCATCGAGGGCGAACCCGAGCTTCCGGAGGGCGACGACAGCGCCTTCTACGCCGCCGGTCCGGCCGGCAGGACGCACGATGTCGCGATCGTCGGTCTCGCCGCCCGGCTGCCCGGGCACGTGAGCACCCCCGCGGAGATGTGGGAGCTGCTCGCCCAGGGCCGCGACGGCATCACCGACCTCCCCGAGGGCCGCTGGTCCGAATTCGCCGACGATCCGCAGATCTCGTCGGCCATCGCCGCAGCCAACACCCGCGGCGGCTACCTCGACGACGTCAAGGGCTTCGACGCCGAGTTCTTCGCGATGTCGCCGCGCGAGGTCGAGATGGTCGACCCGCAGCAGCGCCTCGCCCTCGAACTCACCTGGGAGGCGCTCGAGCACGCCCACATCCCGGCCAGCGACCTCAAGGGCCGCCCGGTCGGTGTGTTCATCGGCAGCTCCGCCAACGACTACCAGCTCCTCGCGGTGAGCGACCCGTCCGCCGCACACCCGTACGCCCTGACCGGCACGGCCACGTCGATCGTGGCCAACCGGGTCTCGTACTTCTTCGACTTCCGTGGCCCGTCCGTCGCCCTGGACACCGCATGCTCGTCGTCGCTCGTGGCCGTGCACCAGGCGGTGCGCGCCCTGCGCGACGGCGACGCCGACGTGGCGCTGGCCGGTGGCGTGAACATGCTCGTCGCGCCCGCCGCGACCCTCGGCTTCGACCAGCTCGGTGTGCAGGCCCCCGACGGCCGCATCAAGGCGTTCTCGGCCGACGCCGACGGCATGGTCCGCGCCGAGGGCGGCGGCCTCGTCGTGCTCAAGCGGCTCGAGGACGCCGAACGCGACGGCGACACCGTGCTCGCCGTCATCGCCGGTTCCGCCGTCAACCAGGACGGCCGCTCCAACGGCCTGGCGGCCCCGAACCCGGAGGCCCAGGTCGACGTGCTGCGCCGCGCCTACCGGGACGCGCGCATCCTGCCGTCCGGCGTCGACTACATCGAGGCCCACGGCACCGGAACCGTGCTCGGCGACCCGATCGAGGCGGACGCCCTCGGCCGCGTCGTCGGCCGCGGCCGCGACGCCGACAAGCCGGTGCTGCTGGGCTCGGCGAAGACCAACTTCGGCCACCTCGAGGCGGCCGCCGGCGCGGCGGGCCTGATCAAGGTGGTCCTCGCCATGCAGGAGAACCACCTGCCGGCGACGCTGAACTACACCGCGCCGAACCCGTACATCCCGTTCGAGCAGGCCCGCCTGAAGGTCATCCCCGAGGGCGCCGAGTGGCCGCGCTACACCGGCAAGGCGATCGCCGGCGTCTCCGGCTTCGGCTTCGGCGGCACCAACGCGCACGTCGTGGTCCGCGAGTACACCGGACCCGAAACGGACGCGGAGTCGAGCGAACGTATCGTTCCGTCGGCTGAAGGAGCTGAAGGGCACATTCGCTCGGAGCAGGGCGAGGAACACCCGGTGCTGCTCGCGGTGTCCGCGGCGATGCCGTCGCGTCGTCGCCGGGCCGCCGCCGACCTCGCCGACTGGCTCGAGACCGAGGCCGGCAGCACCACGCCGCTCGCCGACATCGCTCGCACCCTTTCCCGCCGCAACCACGGCCGCTCACGCGCCGTCGTGATCGCGAAGACGCGCGCCGAGGCCATCGCCGGGCTGCGCGCCGTCGCCGCCGGCAAGCCCGCGCAGGGCGTGTTCTCCGCCGACGCCCCCGCCGCCAACGGGCCGGTGTGGGTGCTGTCCGGTTTCGGCTCGCAGCACCGCAAGATGGCCAAGCAGCTGTACCTCGAGAACCCGGTGTTCGCCGCGGCCGTCGACGAGATCGACGAGCTGATCGAGGACGAGGCCGGCTACTCCATGAAGGAGAAGTTCCTCGACGACGGCCAGGACTACGACGTCGAGACCTCGCAGGTCGGCATCTTCACCATCCAGGTCGCCCTCGCGAAGCTGCTGCGCCACCACGGCGCCGAGCCGTCCGCCGTCGTCGGCCACTCCATGGGCGAGGCCGCGGCCGCGTACATCTCCGGCGGTCTGTCGCTCGAGGACTCCGTCCGCGTCATCTGCGCCCGCTCCCGCCTGATGGGCGAGGCCGAGGCGCTGCTCGAGGGCGACGACATCCGGCTCATGGCGCTCGTCGAGTACAGCGCCGCGGAGATCGAGCTGGTCCTCACCGACTACCCGCACCTCGAGGTCTGCGTCTACGCCGCGCCGACGCACACCGTCATCGGCGGCCCGCAGGACGAGGTCAACGCGATCGTCGCCCGGGCGGAGTCGGAGGAGAAGCTCGCCCGCGTCCTGCAGACCAAGGGCGCGAGCCACACCTCGCAGGTGGATCCGCTGCTCGGCGAGCTCGCCGCCGAACTCGCCGGCATCGAGCCGCACAAGCCGAAGGTCGACGTGTACTCGTCGGTCGACCAGGACACCCACTACCGCGCCGGCCACGACCCCATCCACCAGGTCGAGTACTGGACCAAGGGCCTGCGGCACAGCGTGTACTTCACCAACGCGGTCAAGCTCGCCGTCACCGACGGGCACACCACGTTCGTCGAGCTGGCACCCAACCCCGTCGCGCTGATGTCCGTGGCCGCGACGGCGTACGCCGCCGGCGTGATCGACACCCAGCTGATCCAGACCCTCAAGCGCAAGGAGGACGAGCCGCTCGGCGTGCTCACCGCCCTCGCCCAGCTGTACGTGCACGGACACGCCGTGGACCTGCGCAGCCTGCTTCCGGCCGGCGAGTACGCGGACCTGCCGCGGACGGTGTTCCTGCGCAAGCCGTTCTGGCTCGAGACCCGCATCGGGACCGGCGGCAACGCCCGCGTGCCCGGCGCGCACGTCGCGCTGCCCGACGGCCGGCACGTGTGGGAGGTGCGCGCCGACGCCGTCACCGACCTGGGCGAGCTCGTCGTCGCCGCCGCGTCGCAGACGCTCGCCGACGTCACCCTCACCGCGTCCGTCCCGCACGGCGACGTCCCCACCAGCGGCACCCTCACCACCACCCTGACCCGGCACCCCGGCGGCGCGTCGCTGCACGTGCACGGGCGCGATGCGGCGAGCGGCGAGTTCCGGTTGCTGTTCGACGCGGTCGTGGCCTCCGGCGAAGCGCTGCCCGCGCCCGCCGCGGCGCCCGCGCCGGCCGAGCGGTCCAGCGGGCCGGTCGAGACGCTTCCCGAGGTGGTCGAGACCTTCGGCGACAAGTGGAACCCGGCCGGGTCGCAGACCCTCGAGGATCGGCTGGCGCTGATCGTCGCCGAGTCGATGGGCTACGCGCCCGAGGACCTGCCCGTCGAGATCCCGCTGATCGAACTGGGTCTGGACTCGCTCATGGCGGTGCGGATCAAGAACCGCGTCGAGTACGAGTTCGACATCCCGCAGCTGCAGCTCGCCGCGGTGAAGGACGCCAGCCTGCGCGACGTCGCGAAGTACCTGCGGTACGCCGTGGAGAACCGCGAGGAGGTCGCCGCCCTCGCCGCACAGCAGGCCGCCGACCGCGAAACCGCCGAGCGGGAGGACACGACGCTCGAGCTGCCTCCGATCTCGGCCGTGGAGGACACCGGGGTGGTGCACGAGGCGGAGGCGATCCTCGAAGCAGCCGAGGCCGCTGAAGCCGCGGAGGCCGGTGCGAGCACCGAAGCCGACAAGGCCACCGACGTGACCGACCGGCAGGCGGTTGCGGAGGCATCCGGCACCGACGTGCCCCCGCGCGACGCGGCCGAGCGACTCACGTTCGCGACCTGGGCCGTGATCACCGGACAGTCCGCGAAGGGCATCTTCAACACCCTGCCGATCCTCGACGACGAGACGGCCGAGCGCCTCGCGGCCCGGCTGACCGAGCGGGCGAACGGCGAGATCACCGTCGACGACGTGCTCGACGCCGAGACCATCGAGCAGCTCGCCGAGAGCGTGCGCCGGCACCTGGAGTCCGCCGACCGCATCGACGGGCTCGTCCGTACGCTGCGCCCGCGCCCCGAGGGGTCGGACGCCGTCCCGGTGTTCGTGTTCCACCCGGCCGGCGGTTCCACCGTCGTGTACGAACCGCTGCTGCGCCGGCTGCCCGAGGGCACCCCGATGTACGGCTTCGAACGCACCGAGGGCCCGATCGAGAAGCGCGCCCAGGAATATCTGCCGCAGATCAAGGAGATCCAGGGCGACGGTCCGTACGTGCTGTACGGCTGGTCGCTGGGCGGTGTGCTCGCCTACGCGGTCGCCAAGCTGCTGCGCGCGGAGGGCAAGGACGTGCGGCTCGTCGGCCTCATCGACACGGTCATGGCCGGGGAGAAGGTCGAGGACACCCCGGAGGAGATCACCAAGCGCTGGCAGCGGTACGCGAGGTTCGCGAAGAAGACGTACGGGGTCGACGCACCGCTGCCGTACGACAAGCTCGCCGCGACGGACGACGAGGGCCAGGTGCGCATCCTCATGGACCTGCTCAGGATGAGCGGTACCAGGATCCCCGGCGGCATCATCGAGCACCAGCGCACGTCGTGGCTGGACAACCGGGCCATCCAGACCGCGAAGCTCGAGCCGTACGACGGCGACGTGGTGCTGTACATGGCGGACCGCTACCACGACGACGCCATCGAACTCGAGCCCGCGTTCGGAACCCGGCAGCCCGACGGCGGCTGGGGCGAGGCGGTCCGTAATCTGGAGGTCATCCATGTCGGCGGCGACCACCTCCAGGTGGTCGACGAGCCGTACATCGGGAAGGTGGGGGCCGACCTGACACGCAAGCTGGCCGACATCGAGGCCACGAGGAGCTGATCGAGTAGTGACCACGACGACGGCCGGGAAGCTGGCCGAGCTGCGCAAGAATCTCGCGATCGCGAAGGAACCGGCCGGGGAGGCCGCGCTCGCCAAGCGCGCCGCCAAGGGCATCCCCAGTGCCCGGCAGCGCATCGACATGCTGCTCGACCCGGGCAGCTTCGTCGAGATCGGTGCGCTGATGAAGACGCCCGGCCGCGACGACGCCCTCTACGGTGACGGTGTCGTCGTCGGTCACGGCACCGTCGAGGGCCGGCCCGTCGCGGTCTTCTCGCACGACCAGACCGTATTCGGCGGCAGCGTCGGCGAGATGTTCGGCCGCAAGGTCGCCGCGATCCTCGACTTCGCGCTGAAGATCGGCTGCCCCGTCGTCGGCATCAACGACTCCGGCGGCGCCCGCGTGCAGGACGCCGTGACGTCGCTGGCGTGGTACGCCGAACTGGGCAAGCGGCACGAGCCGCTGTCCGGTCTGTGCCCGCAGGTGTCGATCATCCTCGGCAAGTGCGCCGGCGGCGCCGTGTACGCCCCCATCAACACCGACGTGGTCATCGCCACCGAGGAGGCGTACATGTTCGTCACCGGACCGGACGTCATCAAGTCCGTCACCGGTGAGGACGTCAGCCTCGAGGAACTCGGCAGCGCCCGCAAGCAGGCCGAGTACGGCAACGTGCACCACGTCGCGCCGGACGAGAAGGCCGCGTTCGAGTGGGCCCGCAAGTACCTGAGCTACATGCCGTCGAACGCGCAGGAGAAGCCCCCGATCGTCAACCCGGGGCTCGAGCCGGAGATCACGCAGGACGATCTCGAGCTCGACACGTTCATGCCCGACGCCGACAACTCCGGCTACGACATGCACGACATCCTGCTCAAGATTTTCGACGACGGCGACTTCTTCGAGATCCGCTCGCAGGTCGCGCCGAACATCATCACCGGATTCGCCCGCGTCGACGGCCGGCCCGTCGGTGTCGTCGCCAACCAGCCGCTGTACCTGTCGGGGGCGCTCGACGCCGCCAGCTCGGACAAGGCCGCCCACTTCGTGCGGGTGTGCGACGCGTACGACATTCCGCTCGTGTTCGTCGTCGACACCCCGGGCTTCCTGCCGGGTGTGGAGCAGGAGAAGATCGGCGTCATCAAGCGCGGCGGCCGGTTCCTGTTCTCGTTCGTCGAGGCGTCGGTACCGAAGGTGACCGTGGTGGTGCGCAAGTCCTACGGCGGTGGCTACGCGGTGATGGGGTCGAAGCAGCTCGGCGCCGACGTGAACTTCGCCTGGCCCACCGCCCGGATCGCGGTGATGGGTGCCGAGAGTGCCGTCGCGGTGATCGGTCGCCGCCAGATCGAGGCCGCCGGTGACAACGCTCCCGCGGTGCGCCAGCAGCTGATCAACTTCTACAACGAGCACATCGCGACGCCGTACATCGCCGCCGAGCGCGGCTACATCGACGCGGTGATCGAGCCGCACACCACGCGCCTCGAGATCCGCAAGGCGCTGACGTTGCTGCGCGACAAGACGGTGTTCAAGAACCCGCGCAAGCACCACCTGCTTCCGCTCTAGTTCGTAACACCCGAATTCTGTTCGGGTGGGCCGAATGTCACATGCATGCAATGGAAATGAATGCATGTGACATTCGGCCCACAGCGGTGTCCGGGGTCAGTCCGCGCGTGACCGCACCGGGGGACGTGGGCGCTGTGTGCCCTGGTGGTAGGCGGCCTCCAGGTCCGCGAGCACCGTGGCCGGGTCGTCGCGGATCTGCCTCGGTAGGTGCGACACCACGATGATGCCGTTGCGCTGCATCGCGGCCCGTCGGACGAGCGTCGCCTCGTGCGCCTTCGGTGAGAAGTGGTATTTCAGCGAATCGATCTCCCATGCCACTGCGACCGAATCGAGCCACCCGTCGGGGCGAGCGATCCACGTACCGTCGTCGGTCTCGACGTCGACGTTGTGGGCCATGGGTGGCAACCCGCTCGTCGCGTACAGCTTCTGTGCTGCGATCTCGGCCACGGAATGCGCGTCGTGCGAGAGCTCTCGAACTACGGTGCGCGGCACGGCGCTACCGCGGCAGCTGCCGGCGCGCAGTTCGTGTGCCAGGTCGTCGACGGTCACGTCTCCGCGCTGAATCCCCGACGCCAGCAGGGCACGGCACGGATCGAGCTGCGACATTCTGCGTGCCGCATCGAGCAGACAGCGGTCCACCGGAGCAATTCTCAGCGTGCCTTTGATGATGGGTTCGGGTATCCGCCAGCTCCGCTCGACGGCGACGAACGAGAAGTTGCGTCGATGCTGGGTATGCGGAATGAGTAGCAGCACCTCACTTTTCGTCGCCGAGTTGGTGTAGCCGTGTATCCCGAGCGCGGCATGACCTGAGATCAGCGCCGAATCGCCGCCGTACAGCAGCGCGGCCGTGTTGCGCTGCAACACGGACAGCGGCCCGTTGTGCAGCGCCACCACGCCCGGCAGGACGCGCTGCCACGGACCACCCTTACGGCATCGGCCGGCGATCGTGCCGCCGGCGACGCCGTGCCTCAACAGCGTTGCCGTCCGGATGACGCCGTTGGTGCTCAGTGCGAACAGCTCTTCGGGATCGTCTCCCCATGTCCCCCGTTTCATGGCTACAGCCTGCAGGGGGATCGTGTCCTACGAAAGACCGTCTTGTCGGCCTGTGGATAACCTTGTGGTGGCCGAATGTCACATGAGTTCAATGTAAGTGACGGTATGTGACATTCGGCCGGGAGACGTGAAGGCGCATGCGGGGGTATTGCGTGCGGGAGTGGGTCAGGGAACGACCCAGCTGCCCGACGCCGAGACCCAGGTCGTGCCGTCCGGGACGGTCACCGTCGCCCGCACCCGTCCGGGGCCGGTCTCGGCTCGACCGCTGAGGACCTGCTCCTCGCCGATCTCGGGGAAGTCCGGTAGTTCGTTCACGCCCGTCGTGCCCGTGTCCTCGTTCACCCACGTGACGAGGCAGAAGCACTTGACGCTCCCACCGAAGTGCGTGACGCCGGGCGTGTTGACGTTGGTGTAGACATTCACGTAGTCGTGGACGAGCGCCTCGGTGGGAGCGGCGGATCCGGTTCCCACGCCGGTCGATCCGACGACCGGTCCCAACGTCGCTGCGTGAACGGTCTGCGCCGATGCGGCCGGCGCGTTCAGCAGCGCCAGGACCACAGCGGATGCGGCCACGGCGGTGGTCCGGGCGGCGAACTTCCTCGACATTCAGGTCCTTTCGTTGCCGGCCGTGCCCGCCGGCCGGATGTCACGTTCGGTCGATCGAAGCGAACATATGTGACATTCGGCCGGAAGGCACGCGCGGCACGCGGACGGGGCTCGCCGACGGACCTACTCGTATACGCGCAGCGTGCCCGGATTCCACAGGCCGGAGCGCGTGATCGCCTCGGTCTGCGGCTCGGCCGGCACGGCGTTCGGGTAGAACCGCACGTACCGCTCGAGCGAGCCCCAGTCGCGGGCCCAGTCGTTCTCGAGGTACGTGGGGATCTGCTCGGGGCGGGCGAGGGCTTCGGTGAAGCCGAGAGGGCCGCCGTTGTCCGCGGATTGCCAAGTGTCGGTGGAGGATACGGCCAGCGGACGGTCCGGCAGGATGCGGTAGTCCGGCATCTCGGCGATGCCGTAGCGGTGGTCGAACGGGCGCTGGCACGGGAACTGCAGTCCGACCGCCCAGTCGAGCAGCACCGGCTGCTCCGAGCCGATCACGGTGTTGAGCGTGTCGAGCTTCGGCACGCGGGGCGGGGTGAACGCCAGCCACTGGTCGCCGGTGAGGTTGGGATCGTTGGCGACGATGCGGACGGCGTCGGTGTCGGCGGGGAGCTCGGACAGCGGGATCCGCAGGTTCCGCCACGACGGTGCGGGCCCGATGTCGCGCGGCAGGTAGGTGCCCTGCGGCTCCACGGTGCCGTCGGGCAGGCGCCTGCCGTACTCGACGAGCAGCGACTGGCCGTAGGTGGTGGCGCCGGTGTCGTCGACGGACCAAATGCGGCCGGCCGCCGAGATGACGACGAGCGGCGCGTCGTCGCTGCGCTCGGGCAGCCCGTACCAGCTCGACGTGAGCAGCGCCGGTTCCTGCACACCCTCCTGGTAGCTGCCGAGCACCGGGGTGACGGCCGGGTCGAGGCCGAAGGGCAGCTTGGCCTCGGAGCCGTTGACGGTGCGGGCGCCGGTGCCGCCCGTGGTGCCGCCGCCGGCGCCGGTCTCGAACGTCGGCCCGACGCTCTGGTTGTCGGTGTTGCCCTGGCCGGGCTTGACCTCCACGTAGTCGGCGGTGAGGTCCGACGGGATGCCGTTGGGGCTGAAGCCCTCGGGGGCGGCGCCGGCGAGGGCGTCGCCGTTCAGCGGCGGGTTGTCCGGGTCGACGATGGGCGCGAGCCGCCCGGAGTTCGGGTCCGATTCGACGAGTACGTCGTTCGCCAGGCCGCACGTCTGGCCGGCGAGCGCGCCGACGTTGGACCGGGCGAGCGAGTACGCCGGGTACTGCGACACCGCGCCCTTGAGCAGCGACAGCACCTCGAAGAGCACCATCGCTCCGGCGACGACGGTCAGGGGCGCCGCCGCGAACTTGCGGATCCGGCGGCCCTTGCGGGTCGTGGGCTTGGGCTGCGGCGGCGCGTAGCCCTCACGCAGGTACTGCCACGCGACGAGCCCGAGAGCGAGCCCGAAGAGGAGCAGGAACAGCGAGCTGGACTGGTTGCCGCTCAGCGAGACGGTCTTGTCGAACCACGGGATGCCGTAGCTCGACACGTACCACCAGCCGTTGATACCCGCGAACGACACGGCCAGCACGAACAGCAGCCCGGCGAGGAAGATGGTGCGGTTGCGCCGCGACCGCAGCGCGCTCGCGGAGACGATGACCGCGGTGAGCGCGGCGAGAGAACCCGCGATGCCCGCGTACGCCCCGAAGTGGTGGGTCCACTTCGTGGGGTTGAACATCATGAAGAAGATCGTGCCGAAGACGATGCCGATCAGCCGCCACGACGGGCCCGTCGCGACGCCGGGGATGCGGCGGCGGCGCAGCAGCACCAGCAGCGACGTGAACAGGCACAGCAGCATGACGAGGAACGCGAACCGGCGCGCGAGCGAGCCGTCGACGGTCTGCACGAACAGGTAGTAGTAGCGGAGGAAGTCGTTCCACCACTCCTCGTTCGGGCCGATGATGGTGCGCACGCGGGTGGCCTCGAGCACCGCGGCGAGGGTCTGGTCGGAGAACACGACGACGAGCACGAGGGTGCCCGCGGCGGCGATCGGTGCGAGCAGCGGCAGTGTCCCGACCTCGCGGTGGCGGCGGACGACGATGCGGGTCATGGGCCGGATGCCGGCGAGCAGCGCGGCCACACACATCAGGCCGGTCGGGGCGGCGGCGAGGGTGAACGCGCCGATCATGACCGCCGTCGCGGCCGGCAACAGGCGGCCGGTGGCGATCGCCCGTTCGATCGAGCACCAGGTCAGCAGCGCGCCGAGCGCGACGATCGGCTCGGGGCGCAGGCCGTTGTTGTAGGGCAGCCAGAAGGCCAGGAACACCAGGCCGCCGGTCCACAGGGCGACGGTGTTGTGCCGGACGGCGCGGCCGAGGCGGGGCACCACCTCGCGGCTGATGACCATCCAGCAGGTGATGCCGGCGAGCAGGGCGGGCAGCCGCATCCAGACGCTGGCGGTGGAGACCTCGGCGAACGCGGCGAGGACGTCGTAGTACCAGCCGAACGGGGCCTCGGGGACGCCGAACCAGCGGAAGTAGTTGGCCATGTAGCCGGAGTGCTCGGAGACCCGGGCCATGGTCAGCAGGTAGCCGTCGTCGGAGGTGTTCGCACCGAAGAAGTGCCAGCCGGCGAGGGTGCCGACGACGACGGCGTCGACGCCGGTGAACTTCCACCAGTGCGACGGCAGGAAGCGGCGGTGCCCGCGGCCGTCGGTGCCGTCGAGCTTGGCGAGCGCGGCGACCGCCAGCGCGGTCGACAGCGTCGCCAGGATCATCGCGAGGAGCTTGACCAGCGTCGGCGACGACGAGAACCGGGAGTCGACGTCGACGGTCACCGACATGCCGGGAACCGGGGTGTCGAGGTCGCTGAACACGCCGACGACGAGGGGACGCAGGTCGCCGGTCAGCTCACCGGCGCGCGGGTTGCCGTTCTCGTCGCTGAGGCCGACGAACTCCGCGGTGGTGCGGTCGACGTCGGAGAAGATGCTGATCTCGGTGCACGCGGCGGACTCGACGTCGCTGCGCGGGGCGGTGGCCACGACGACGTTGCGGTCGAGGACGTCGACGTTCTCGGCGCCCACTCGCACGAACATCGCGTTGAGCGCGGCGCCCTCACCGCTGGCCGGTGCGGTCGCGAGGAGCAGGCCGCCGCCCGGGGGCATGCCGGCGACGGCGGTGCACGGCACCGTCGCACTCAGCTGCCGCGGCACCTGCGACATGAGTGGCACCTCGACCGGCCCGGTCGAGCCGTTCTGCGGCCACGTGACGGTGGCCTCGGTGACCTTGACGGGCAGGAACGGGGTCGCGACGGCGAGGAGCACACCGAGCAGACCCGCCACCGCGGCGACGAGCCGGGCGGTGCGGTACTGCGCCCGCAGATCCCGGGCAACCGGCGGCCGGGGAACGGCTGCGGAGGGGGCGGGAACTGTGGTCACGTCGTCGGGCACGATTGTCGATGGTATCGGGCGCAGCTGAGTGGACGCACCGTCCCTACCACCGCGTAGGACCCTATTCACGCATTACGGGCACTCCGTCGCGGATCGGTCCGGGCGACCACCAGCCCCAGCGGACGACGTTCTCGGTGGCAATCTCGGCGGTCGTCGCGCCCGGGTCGATGGGCGTGTACCGCTCCAGCGAGCCCCAGTCGCGGTCCCAGTCGTGGTTCAGATAGGTGGGGATCGTCTCGGCGGTGAGCAGCAGCGGTATCCAGCCGAGCGGGCCGCCGCCGATGTCGTCCTGCCAGCCGTTGGTGGAGTCGGCGCCGACCCGGTCGGGCAGGATCCGGTACTCGGGGACCTCGGCGACGCCGTAGCGGTGATCGAACGGACGCTGGCAGGGGAACGCCAGGCCCACCGACCAGTCGAGCAGGACCGGGGCCGTGGAGCCGACGAGGGTGTTCAACGTCTCGAGGCGCGGCATCCGCGGCGGGGTGACGGCCACCCACTGGTCGGGTGCCAGGTTGCCGTCCGTCACCACCAGCCGGACCGCGTCGGCGTCGGCGGGGATCCGGTCGCTCGGCACCCGCAGGTTGCGCCACGACGGGGACGGCCCGATGTCGACGGGCGCGACGCGCGCCAGCGGTTCGACGTTCGAATCGCCGCCGGTTCGCCCGAACTCGAGCAGCACGTCCGCGCCCGGGGTGAGGACGCCGTCGGGGTCGACGTAGTGCACGCGGCCGGCGGCGGTGACGACCAGCAGCGGCGTGGCGTCGGTGCGTTCGGGCAGCGCGTACCAGCCGGACTCGAGGTCGGCTTCCTGCTGCGCCCCGGTGCGGTAGCTGCCGAGCACGGGGGTGCGGGCGGGGTCCAGGCCGAACGGCAGCGCGACGGTGCTGTCGTTGATGCCGGCGGCGCCGCGGCCGCCGCCGGTGCCGGCGCCCGTGGAGGTGGTGGTGCCGCCCCCGTCGGTGTCGACGGTGTTGGCGCCGCCCGTGGTGGAGATCTCCTCGTCGGCGGTGAGGTCGAGAGCGACGCCGTTCGGGGTGAAGCCGTCGGCGGCGCCGGCGCCGAGCGCCTCGGCGACGTCGCCGTCTAGGGGGGCCAGCGCGGTGGCGCTGGGGTCGGTCTCGACGAGGACGTCGTCGGCGAGGCCGCAGCTGCTGCCGGTGAGGGCGGCCGCGTTCGACCGGGCGATCGAGTACGCCGGGTACTGCGCGACCGCGCCCTTGACGAGCGAGAGCACCTCGAACAGGACGACGCCCGCGGCGACGACGGTCAGCGGCGCCGAGGCGATCGCCCTGACCCGGCCGTTGCGGTCGGGTTTCGGGGTGGCGAACGGTTCGCGCAGGTGGAACCACGCGGCGATGGCCAGCGCGACGAGGGCCAGCGCGAGCAGGGCGGTGGAGAAGGCGCGTCCGGAGATGGACGGCGGCTTGTCCCACCACGGGATCCCGTAGCTGGAGACGTACCACCAGCCGTTGGAGCCGGTGAACGCCAGCGCCAGCACGAACAGCACCCCGGCGGTGAAGAGGGCGCGGTTGCGCGCGGAGCGGATGCCGACGGCGCCGACGCCGACCGCGGCGAGCGCGGCGACGGACCCGGCCAGTCCGGCGTACACGCCGAAATGGTGGGTCCACTTGGTCGGGGTGAGCATCATCAGCAGCAGCGACGCGAAGACGATGCCGAGGATGCGGCGCGACGGACCGAGGGCGGTGCCGGGGATGCGGCCCTTGCGCAGGATCAGCATCACGCACACCACCAGGCACAGCAGCATGACGAACACGCCGAAGCGGCGGCTGAGGGAGCCGTCGGGGGAGACGGTCAGCAGCGCGTCCCAGCGCAGCCGTTCGTCGAACCAGGGCACGTTGGGTCCGACGGCGGAACGCACCCGGGTCGCCTCGAGCACCGAGGCGAGGGTCTGGTCGGCGAAGACGACGACGAGGACGACGGTGCCCGCGGCGAGGATGGCAGCCACGGGCGGGAGGATCCCGACGAGCCGGCGGCGACCGGCCAGCCGGACGACGACGGGCCGGGCTCCGGCGACGAGCGCGGCGACCGCGATGAGCCCGGTGGGACCCGCGGCGAGGGAGAAGGCGGCGAGCAGCACGGCGATCGCGGCGGGCAGCATGCGGCCGGTGGCGACGGCGCGTTCGATCGAGCACCAGGTGAGCAGGGCGCCGAGCGCGATGATGGGCTCGGGCCGCAGGCCGTTGTCGTAGGGCAGCCAGAAGGCGAGGAATACCAGGCCCGCCGTCCACAGCGCGATGCGGTTACGGCGGACGGCGACTCCGAGCCGGGGGATGACCTCGCGGCTGATGACCATCCAGCAGGCGACGGCGGCGAGCAGGGCGGGCAGCCGCATCCACACGCTGGCGGTGGAGACCTTCGCGAGCAGGACGAGCACGTCGTAGTACCAGCCGAACGGGGCCTCGGGGACGCCGAACCATCGGTAGTAGTTGGCCATGTAGCCGGCGCCGTCGGAGGCTCGGGCCATGGTGAGGATGTAGCCGTCGTCGGAGGTGTTGGCGCCGATGACGTGCCACAGCAGCAGCGTGCCGACGACGACCGCGTCCACCGCGGTGAACCGCCACCAGTGGGCGGGCAGGACCCGGCGGGCGCGGCGGTTGTCGACGCCGTCGAGCCGGTGCAGCGCCACGAGTGACAGCAGGGTCGCAAGGAGGCAGGCGACCATCGCGACGAGTTTGACCAGCGTCGGGGTGGAGGTGAACCGCGAGTCGAGGGCGGCGCGGACGGACAGCCGCTCGGCGTTCGGGCCGGAGTTGAGGGCCTCCACCGAGCCCTGCAGATCGGAGTAGACCCCGACCATCTGCGGCCGGTGATCGCCGTCGAGCATGGCGACGTGGTGCCCGTCGTCGTGTTGCTCGAGGCCGACGATCTCGGCGGCGGTGCGGTCGGCGTTGGTGGCGACGGTGACGGCTGTGCACCGGTGCTCGTCGTCGATCGGTGCCGACACGACCACCGAGTTGCGCAGCACCACCTCCACGGTGGCGGAGCCGCCGTCGGTGCCGGCGACGGTCCGGATCACGAGGGCGTTCTCGGTGGCGTCGGGGGCGCCCGGCGGCACGGTGGAGACCAGGGTGCCGCCGTCGTCGCCGAGCAGGGGGAAGGCCGAGCACGGCACACTCGCCCGCAGTTCGAGGGGGGTGTAGGAGACGAGGGGCGCCTCGAGGTTGGTCAGGTCGGTGCCCTGCGGCCAGCTGACGGTGGCGGCCTCCTGCCGGACCGGCAGGAACGGCACGGCCAGGGCGAGCACCATGCCGAGCAGTCCGGTGACCGTCGCGACGATCCTGGCCGTGCGCACGCGGGCCTTCGTATCGGCGTAAGCGGGCGTTTCGGGCGAAAGGACATCGACGGGCACAAGGATCGATGCTAGGCGAGGGAGGGTGGTGCCGGGGGTGAGCACCTCCGGTCAGGAGGCGGCCCCGTGCTCGACGGGGTCGCCCGCCGCGTCGCCGGCCAGGTCGTCGAGGGAGAGCCCGAGGACTCGGGCGAGCGCGGTGACGGTGAAGAAGGCGGGCGTGGCGATGCGGCCGGTCTCGATCTTCCGGAGTGTCTCGACGGAGATGCCGGCGTCGCCGGCGACCGTTGCCATGCTGGCGGTGCCGCGCGCCGCGCGCAGACGTTCGCCGAGCCGCCGGCCGCGTTCGAGTTGGACGGGGGTCAGCGGTTCGCGCACCATGCCCGTATAGTAATACCGGTATTTCTATTGGGAGGCGACATGGTCGAACTGAAGACGCCCGGCGAGATCGAGGCGATGCGGGCCGCCGGCGCCGTGGTCGCGGACGCGCTCGCGGCCGTGCGGGCCCACGCGGCGATCGGGGTGTCCCTGAAGGAACTCGACGACGTCGCCGCGGCGGTCGTCCGCGACGCCGGCGCGACCTCCCCGTTCCTCGGCTACCACCCCGAGTGGGCTCCGTCGCCGTTCCCCGGAGTCGTGTGCGCGAGCGTCGACGACGGCGTCGTCCACGGCATTCCCGGCGGCTACCGGTTGCGTGACGGCGATCTGGTGAGCATCGACTGCGGGGCCGTGCTCGACGGCTGGTGCGGGGACGCCGCCGTGAGCTTCACCGTCGGCGCCGCCGACCGCGAGGCCCTCGCCCTGATCGCCGCGACGGAGGAGGCCCTCGCGCGCGGCATCGCCGCGGCCGTGCCGGGCAACCGCCTCGGCGACATCGGCGCGGCGATCGGCGGCTACGTCCGCTCCCGCGGCTACGGCATGCTCGCCGACCACGGTGGCCACGGCATCGGCCGCCGCATGCACGAGGACCCGCACGTGCCCAACGAGGGCCGGGCCGGTCGCGGGATGCGGCTGCGGCCCGGGCTGGTGCTGGCCATCGAGCCGATGCTGCACGCCGGGGGCGGCGACGCCTACCGGCACGACCCGGACGGGTGGACGCTGCGCACCGCCGACGGCAGCCGGGCCGCGCACTGCGAGCACACCGTCGCGATCACCGAGGACGGACCGGTCGTCCTCACCCAGCGCTGAGGACGTATCGATCCGCGGGTGCGCCGGTCCGACCCGCGACGAAGCGACCCCGGTAGGCACTAGCATCGGCCTATGGCCAGGGCGACGGCGATCGGCGAGGCCCTGCGTGGCGCGGGCATCTCCGACGTGCTCGACGACACCACCACCCGGGCCCTGTACTCGTCCGACGCCTCCCTCTACCGGGTGCCCCCGCAGGCGGTGGTGCGGCCCCGTGAGATCGACGAGGTCGCCACCGTGCTCGAGGTGTGCCGCCGGCACGGCGTTCCGTTCACCTCGCGCGGCGGCGGAACGTCCGTCGCCGGCAACGCCGTCGGCCCCGGCGTCGTGCTCGACTTCAGCCGTCATCTCGGCCGTGTCCTGCAGATCGACCCCGAGGCCCGCGCCGCGACGGTGCAGCCCGGCGTCGTCCAGTCCGAACTGCAGCGCGCGGCCGCCCCGTACGGACTGCGCTTCGGGCCCGACCCGTCCACCCACAACCGCTGCACCGTCGGCGGGATGATCGGCAACAACGCCTGCGGTGCCCGCACCCTCGGCTACGGTCGCACCTCCGACAACGTCCTCGGCCTCGAGGTGCTCACCGGCGCGGGCCGGCACCTGTCGCTGCCCGACGACGCCCCCGTCCTGGAATCGCTGCGCCGCCTCGTGCTCGACCACCTCGCCACCATCCGCACCGAGTTCGGCCGGTTCGGCCGGCAGGCGTCCGGCTACGCCCTCGAACACCTGTTGCCGGAGAACGGGTTCGACGTCCTGCGCTTCCTCGTCGGCAGCGAGGGCACGCTCGGCGTCGTCACCGAGGCGACGGTGCGGCTCGTCGCCGATCCCGCGGTGCGCGTCCTGGTGGCCCTCGGCTACCCCGACATCGCGACGGCCGGCGACGCCGCCCACGCGCTGCTCGGCTTCACCCCGACCGCGTGCGAGGGACTCGACTCGCGGATCGTGGACGTGGTGCGTGCGCGGCGCGGCCCGGCGGCGGTGCCGCCGCTGCCGCGCGGGGCGGCGTGGCTGTTCGTCGAACTGTCCGGCGACGACGCCGGCGAGGTGCTCGCCCGGGCGTCGTCTCTCGAACACGCCGTCTCGGCGGTGGATTCGCTGATCGTGACCGATCCGGGGAAGGCCGCGCAACTGTGGCGGATCCGGGAGGACGGCGCCGGGCTGTCCGGGCGCAGCCCCGCCGGGTTGCCCGCCCACTCCGGCTGGGAGGATGCCGCCGTCCCGCCGGAGCGGGTGGGGGAGTACCTGCGCGAGTTCGAGTCGCTGCTGACCCGCTACGGCGTCACCGGCTATCCGTACGGGCACTTCGCCGACGGCTGCATCCACATCCGCCTCGACGTGCCGCTCGAGATCCCCGGGATATTCCGCGAATTCCTCTTCGCGGCAGGTGAACTCGTGGCTTCGTTCGGGGGCTCGATGTCCGGCGAGCACGGCGACGGCCGGGCGCGCAGCGAACTGCTGCCCCTGATGTACTCGCCGACCGCGCTGCGGCTGTTCGGGGCGGTCAAGGCGGTGTTCGACCCCGAGGGCCTGCTCAATCCCGGCGTGCTCGTCGATCCCGTCCCCTCGGATCGGGACCTCAGAGTCCCGGCCGCGCAACGGGTCCAGGACGGCCTGGCGTTCCGGTATACCGGCGACGGCGGCGACTTCACGCAGGCCGTGCACCGCTGCACCGGCGTCGGCAAGTGCCGCGCCGACACCGCCGGCCTCGGTGGGGTGATGTGCCCGTCGTACCTGGCGACGCGGGAGGAGAAGGATTCCACCCGCGGCCGGGCCCGGGTCCTGCAGGAGATGCTCAACGGCACCCTCGTCACCGGATCCTGGCGCTCACCGGAGGTGCACGAGGCGCTCGAACTGTGCCTGGCGTGCAAGGGCTGCGCCTCCGACTGCCCGACCGGTGTGGACATGGCCACCTTCAAATCCGAAGTGCTGCACCAGAGTTACCAGGGCCGCGTGCGTCCCGTCACGCACTACACCCTCGGGCGGCTGCCGCGCTGGGCGGCGCTGGCGAGCCGGGCGCCGCGCGCGGTGAACGCGCTGGGCAAGGTGCCGGGGGTGGCGGCCGCCGGGCTGACCCTCGCCGGAGTGGACCGGCGCCGCCGCGTGCCCGAGTTCGCGCCGCGCACGTTCCGCCGCTGGTTCGCAGACACGGCCGCCGAGCGTCGCACGGACGGCGAGCCCGTCCTGCTGTTCGTCGACACCTTCACCGAGTACTTCACCCCGGAGGTGGCGATCGCCGCGGTGCGGGTGCTCGAGGCCGCAGGCCGACGGGTGTGCGTGACCGACCGGCAACAGTGCTGCGGCCTGACGTGGATCACCACCGGTCAGCTGGATGCCGCCCGGAAGATCTTGGGCCGCACCCTCTCCGCCCTGTTCCCGGCCGGCATGCCGATCGTGGGGCTCGAACCGTCGTGCACCGCGGTCCTGCGCTCCGACGCCGTCGAGCTGCTCGGGTTCGAGCCGGCGCGCGTCGTCGCCGAGTCGACGGTGACGCTGGCCGAGCTGCTCGGCGACTGGGAGCCGCCGTCGCTGTCCGGGACGACGGTGGTGGCCCAGCCGCACTGCCACCACCACGCCGTGATGGGGTGGGGCGCCGACGCCGCGCTGCTGCGCCGGGCCGGCGCGACGGTCACCCGGCTCGGCGGATGCTGCGGTCTCGCCGGCAACTTCGGCGTAGTGCCCGGGCACTACGACGTCTCCGTCGCCGTCGCCGGGCACCAGCTGCTGCCCGCGATCGCCGCCGCGGGCACGGACGACGTCGTGCTCGCCGACGGCTACTCCTGCCGCACCCAGATCGCCGACCTCACCGACCGGCGAGGGGTACACCTCGCGCAGCTGCTCGCGTCCAGGCTGTGAGCCGACGATCCACGGCGATGAGTTTTTCCGGGCCGGCCGGTCAGTCCGTAGCGAGACCACCCCGCGACCCCAGGAGCCCGTCATGATCTCGACCACCACCCGCCCCGCCGAGCGCACGACCGACCGGAAGTTCCGCATCGCCGGCCTCGTGCTCACCGGCCTCGTCGTGCTGTTCCTGCTGTTCGACGTCACGATCCACATCCTCAACGTCGACCAGGCCCGGGAGGCGATGATCGATCTGGGCTTCGACCCGGACCTCAACTACGTCATCGGCGTCGTCCTGCTCGTGTGCCTGGCGCTGTACCTGGTCCCGGCCACGTCGATCCTCGGGGCGGTGCTGCTGACCGGTTACCTCGGCGGCGCCGTGGCGACGAACATGTTGAACGAGATGCCGCTCTTCAGCACCATCCTCTTCCCGGTGTACGTCGGTGTCCTCGTGTGGGCCGGGCTGTACCTGCGCGATCCGGTGGTGCGGTCGGTGATGCCGCTGCGCCGCGCCTGAGCCCCCTCCCAACCGCTGCCGGTCGTCCGCGAACACCGTCGGGTTCGCGGACGACTGCGGCTATCCGGTGCGGGTGACGACGACGAACGGCCCGATCTCCGAGATCGTGAAGCGCGGATCGTCGAACAGCGACTTCGGGTACGTCACCGTGTAGCGGCGCACATTGGGGTCGTTGGGGTACACGTCCTCGGCGAGCCGGAGCGTGTAACCCTCGGCGCCCTGCCGGAATACGATCGCGTCGGGGCCCCGCCACGGCGACTCGTCCCACGCCGCGAGCAGCTCGTCGGCCGTCTCGAGCGACGCCCAGTCCTCGATCGCGGCGGCGCGAGCCTCGAAGTCCGCCAACGGATTCGCGTAGTGCGACGTCAGCGCCTGGAATCCGAGGTAGGGGTGGTAGGCGAGGAAGGTGGTGTCGGCGGTGAGGACGACGATCTCGTCGCGGGGCCGGTCCAGCGCCGCGGTGATCGCCTCGTCCAGCTCGGCGTAGTAGGCGCCGGCGCCGGGCGGACGTTGGTCGGCGCGTTCACCGTCGCCGTCGGTGTCGGTGTAGGCGACGGTGATCTCGCTCGCGAGGACCTGCGGGATGTTCTGGGTGAACGCGACCGCGCCCAGCGCGCCGACCGCGATCAGGGACCACCGCACCCGCTGGTTCTCGCTGGTGGCCAGCACGATCCACCGGGTGAAGTCGACGAATGCGAACGTGCCGGCGGCCGCGAGCAGCACGAGCAGGATCACCTCGAGGCGAAAGGCGAGCAGGGTGTTGCCCAGCGCGGTCAGCGCCATCGACGCCAGGTACCACAGGTACACGGATACGACGCCGAGTCCGAGGGCCTGCGCGCGCCGCGACGACGTGGCCCGTCCGACCAGCCACACCGTGCCGAGCAGGCACAGCAGCCCGATCAGCGAACCGTGGAACATCGGCAGCGGCAGCCGGGCCCCGGTCTCGGGCAGATAGTGCGTCGCGGTGCCGGATCCGGCGGTGGACCCGCCCCGCAGCACCTCGAGCACGAACGGCGCCCACACGAGCAGCGCGACGAGTGCCGCGATCGCACCGATCACCACGAACCGCACGAGCACCGGGACCGCGGCGCGCCACGTGCCGGCCGCGCGTCGCGCCAGCACCGCCGCGACGACGGCCATCACGGTGACGGCGAACGCGGCGATGCCCAGGTAGAGCGTGTAGAACGTGGCCGCCAGCCCGAGGAACAGCCCGGTCCCGACGGCGGCTCCGCCGCCCGGTGCGCCCTTTGGGCTGCTCCAGCCGCCCGAAGGACGCACCGGGCGCGACAGTGCCCCCCACGCCATGACGAGGGCGGGCGCGAGCAGCAGCGCGATGACGGCGCCGTACGGCTCGGGGGAGCCGTAGGCGAGGACGACGGCGGTGGTCGCGGTGGCGACCAGCACGGCCAGATCGACCCGCACCAGCGCGGTCCACAACACGAGCGCGCCGACGGCGGCGACGGCCAGCGACACGATCGACCACGGCTTGAACGCCTCCCAGCCGTCCATGCCGAGCAGGTTCGCGAAGCGGCCGCCCACCCAGAACCAGCCGGCGGGATAGAACGGCGGCAGGTCCGCGTACGTCATGTCCCGCAGGGCCGGGGAGTCGGTGAGCCGTGTCAGGTACTCGGTGCGGAACTCCTGGTCGACGGAAATGCCGTGCAGATAGAGCTTCGTCGCGGCCAGCGGCATCCCGAGGGTGACGGTGACCAGGCCCGACAGGCCGGCCCACGACAGCACCCGCGCGAACGGCGTCCACCGTCGCCGCCGGTGCAGCACGACGGAGACGGCGAGCACGGCGAGCGCCCCCACCTGCAGCACCGTCGTGACGGCCTGCGTGACGTTCGACGAGTTGAAGGCGGGCCACTGCACGCGTGCGAACGCGAACAGGCCGACGGCGGCGACGATCGCGGCGACGAGAACCGCAGCGGCCCCCTCGCCGGCGGTGCGGAGCGCACGCCGGAAGGGGGCCACGTCGGAGGAGAGTACGGCTGGGTCGGACACCCCCGCAGCCTAGATCGGCAGCTTTCGGAAGATCGCGCGCGGGACGTGCCGCAGCACCATCATCACGTAGCGGAAGGCGCCCGGAGCCCACACGAGTTCCTTGCCCTTCTCGGACGCGGAGACGGCGAGCTTGGCGACGTCCTCCTTGTTCACCGTCAGCGGGGCTTCCTTCACCCCGGCGGACATGCGGGTGCGGACCTGCCCCGGCCGGATCACCAGGACACGGGGGCCGTACTCACGCAGCGCCTCGCCGAGCCCGAGGTAGAAGCCGTCGAGACCGGCCTTGGTGGAGCCGTACACGAAGTTGGAGCGGCGCACCCGCTCACCCGCGGCGGAGGACATGGCGATGATGCGGCCGTAGCCCTGCGCCTTCATCTTCTCGCCGACGAGCACGCCGACGGATACGGCCGCGGTGTAGTTGATCTCGGCGATCTGCACGGCCTTGGCCTGGTTCTGCCACAGCTCCTCGGCATCGCCGAGCAGTCCGAACGCGACGATCGCGACGTCGACGTCGCCGGCAGGAGCGGAGCCTGCGGAGCGACCGTTTCCGGCGAGGTCCCAGGCTCGGTCGATCACCTTCGGGTGGCTGCCGGTGTCGAGGGCGTCGAAGTCGATCACGTCGACCTTGGTGGCCCCGGCGGCCTTCACCTGCGCGACGGCGTCGTCGCGCAGCGGGTCGTTCGGCAGAGCCGCGAGGATCACGCGGGCCGGCGCCCTGCGCAGGTACTCCTCGACGATGGCGAGGCCGATCTCGGACGTGCCACCGAGGAGCAGCAGGGTCTGGGGGTTGCCGACGGCGTTGATCATCAGTGGAGTTCCAACCTTCTGGACATATCGGAGGCGAACACGTTGGTGGGATCGACCGAGCGGCGGATCTTGATCCATTCGCCGATGCGCGGGTACATCGCGTGGAACGTCTCGGCGGAGGTGCGCGAATCCTTGGCGGTGTAGAGGCGGCCGCCGAATTCGAGGACGCGGCGGTCGAGTTCGCGGACGAACTCGTTCAGGCCCGCCTTGATGGGGAAGTCGACGCAGATGTTCCACCCCGGGATCGGGAAGCTCAGCGGCGCCTTGTTGCCCGGGCCGAACAGCTTGAAGACGTTGAGGAACGAGTAGTGCCCCGACTTCTGGATGTCGACGATGATCCTCTTGAACTCCTCGACGGCCTCCGTGGGCACCACGAACTGGTACTGCAGGAAGCCGTTCGAACCGTAGGCGCGGTTCCACTCACCGAACATGTCGAGCGGGTGGTAGAACTGCGTCAGATTCTGGACCTTGCCGCGGTAGGTGCCGGACTTGCGGTACCACAGCTCGCCGACGGCGCTGAAGGTGTACTTGTTGGCCAGGCCGTTCGGGAAGATGTCCGGGAACGTCAGCAGCGTCGGCGCGTCGAACTTCAGCGGGTTCTTCTGCAGCTTCTTCGGCAGCTGGTCGAGCTTCGCGAGCGAACCGCGGGAGACCGCCGCGCGGCCGAGCTTCGGCGGCGGTGCGACCGCGTCGAACCAGGCGCTCGAGTAGTCGTAGTTCGCCTCGCTGCCGTCGCTGTGCAGCGCGATTGTCTCGTCGAGGGTGCTGGTGACGTCGCCGTCGGCGATGAAGTACGCCGTCTCGGTGGGCGTCATCTCGATCGTGGCGCGCAGGATGATGCCGGTCAGGCCCATGCCGCCGACCGTCGCCCAGAACAGCTTGGAGTTGCGGCCGTTCGGGGTGAGGGTGCGCACCTGGCCGTCGGCCGTGAGCAGGTCCATCGACCGGACGTGGTTGCCGAAGCTGCCGGCGCTGTGGTGGTTCTTGCCGTGGATGTCCGCGCCGATGGCGCCGCCCACGGTCACCTGCCGGGTGCCCGGCAGCACCGGCACCCACAGGCCGAACGGCAGCGCCGCGCGCATCAACTGGTCCAGGTTGGCGCCCGCGTCGACGGTGACCAGACGCGATTCGCGGTCGATCGTGTGGATCCGGTCCAGCGCCGTCATGTCGACGACGAGCCCGCCCGCGTTCTGCGCCGGGTCACCGTACGAGCGGCCGAGGCCGCGGGCGATGACACCGCGGCGCAGATGCGACGGCTTGGACTCGTTCTGCTCCGCGACCCGGGCGACCGCCTGCGCGATCACCTCGACGTCGGGAGTGGACAGCACCTCCGCGGTGGTCGGGGCGGTGCGCCCCCAGCCGGTCAGAGTGCGGGTCTGGGTGGGGAGCGGCGCGGCGGCCGGCTCTGCAGCTGTCGTGGACATCGCCGTACAGGTTACCCGCCGGTCGCAGCAGCGAGAGTGTGTCGGTGGCGACGTCCCCGCCCCGGCGTCCGGATTGCCGGAACCGTCCCGGTGCGTTCCGTCGCGGAGCGGGAGCGCTCGCGCCGCTCGCATAGGCTGTCGCCGTGTCCGAGCACCCGCAGCACCCGCACTGGCAGACGCAACCGGAGCACCACGCCCCCCTGCCGGTGGAGATCCCCCTCACCGACAGCACCGCCGACGAGGCGCTCGACCTGAAGACGCAGATCGTGCGGTTCGTCCTCACCGGCGGGCTGTCCGCGATCGTGGACTTCGGTCTCTACGTGCTGCTGCTGGCCGTGGGGCTGCACGTCAACGTCGCGAAGTCGCTGTCGTTCGTCGCCGGCACCACCACCGCCTACCTGATCAACCGGCGCTGGACCTTCAGGGCGGAACCGAGCCGGGCCCGGTTCGTCGCGGTGGTGATCCTGTACGCCGTCACCTACGCCGTGCAGGTCGGCATCAACTACGTGCTGTACGACGCGCTGCCCGCCGAGTGGTGGCGCGTGCCGCTCGCATTCGTCGTCGCGCAGGGCACGGCCACCGTGATCAACTTCGTGGTGCAGCGCGCCGTGATCTTCCGCCTGCGCTGATCGGTCGGCCGTGGGGGCGAGCGAATGTATCGCTCACCTCCGTGGTCCGACGAAATGGTCCATTCGCTCGGGTCGCTCAGTCGTGCTTGGCGCGGCGGAAGGAGAAGTCCCGGTAGCCGAAGAAGCTCGCCGTCGCGGTCACGAAGGTGATCACGATCTGCGCGGGGATCGGGGGGAATCCGAGGACGGACACCGCCAGCGTCATGAGCGCGAGGTTCAGCAGGAACGCGCTCAGGTTGACGGTCACGAACCGCCACAGGTCACGCAGGAAGTGACCGCGCACGCGGAACACGAGGTAGCGGTAGGTGGAGAAGGCGCACAGCACATTGGAGGCGTAGCCCGCCACGATCGCGACGTGGTAGCCGAGGGTGTCGCCGACGGCGAGCTGCCACACGATGAACCAAGCGGTGCCCAGCGCGGTGTTGAAGGCCCCCACCAGCAGGAACGCCACGGCCTGGTTCTTGAACAGGCGCATGAGCGGGCCCGGCGCCCCCGACATCCCGCCGGGTGCGCCGGCGGGTTCGGTGACGGGATCGGGGGAGGGCACCGGCTGCGCGCTCACCCGAGGTACCGCGGCAGCGACCCGGCCGCGACGGCGTCGGCCAGCGAGGGGGCCGCCCGGTCCTTGTCGGACAGCTGGTGGTGCAGGGGCGCCCCGTCGCGGCCGGTGGTGGGCCAGTCGATGCCGATCTGCGGGTCGAGGGGGTCGATCTCGTGTTCGCGGTCGGGGTTGTAGCCGGTCGAGCACAGGTAGACGACGGTCGAGCCGTCGGCCAGGGAGCAGAAGGCGTGGCCGAGGCCCTCGGGGAGGAAGATCGCGCGGCGGTCGACGTCGTCGAGCAGCACCGCGTCCCACTGCCCGAAGGTGGGCGAGCCGACGCGCAGGTCGACGACGACGTCGAGCACCGCGCCGGCCGGGCAGGTGACGTACTTGGCCTGCCCGGGTGGGACGTCGGCGTAGTGGATGCCGCGCAGCACCCCGGCGGCGGAGACCGAGCAGTTGGCCTGGGCGAGGTCGAGGGCGCGTCCGGCGGCGTCGGTGAAGGTGGGCTGTTTGAACCACTCGTAGAAGACGCCGCGGTCGTCGCCGAACTGTCGGGGGGTGATCTCGTAGGCGCCGGGGATCTTCAGTTCGCGGTAGTGCACCGTCAGTGTCCTTCCCGGTCGAGCAGGTCGAGCAGGTAGCTGCCGTAGCCGGATTTGACCAGCGGCGCGGCCAGGGCGCGCAGGTCGTCGTCGGTGATGAAGCCGCGCCGCCACGCGACCTCCTCGGGGGCGCCGATCTTCAGGCCCTGGCGTTGTTCGATGGTACGGACGTAGTTGCCGGCGTCGAGCAGCGAGTCGAAGGTGCCGGTGTCGAGCCAGGCGGTGCCGCGCGGCAGGACCTCGACCTGGAGCCGGCCGGCCTCGAGGTAGGTGCGGTTGATGTCGGTGATCTCGTATTCGCCGCGGTCCGACGGGCGCAGGCCGCGGGCGATGGCGACGACATCGTTGTCGTAGAAGTACAACCCGGGCACCGCGAAGTTCGACTTCGGGGTGGCCGGCTTCTCCTCGAGCGAGAGCGCCCGGCCCTCGGAGTCGAACTCGATCACCCCGTAGGCCCTGGGATCGGAGACGCGGTAGGCGAACACCGCGCCGCCGTCGAGGTCGGCGAACCGGGTGAGCTGGGTGCCCAGGCGGGGGCCGTAGAAGATGTTGTCGCCGAGGACGAGGGCGACGCTGCCGGTGCCGATGTGCTCGGCGCCGAGCACGAACGCCTGGGCGAGCCCGTTCGGCTCCGGCTGGACCCGGTAGGTCAGGTTCACCCCGTAGCGCGACCCGTCGCCGAGCAGGCGCTGGAACTGTGGAGCATCCTCGGGCGTGGTGATGATCAGGATGTCGCGGATCCCGGCGAGCATGAGGGTCGAGAGCGGGTAGTAGATCATCGGCTTGTCGTAGACCGGTACGAGCTGCTTGCTCACTCCCAGGGTGATCGGGTGCAGGCGGGACCCGGTGCCGCCGGCGAGAATGATTCCGCGCATGACGGGCAGTCTCCCATCCGGGGTGGACGCGGACCAGCGAACGCACCGCCGGTAGGGTTGCCGCATGCGGCTGCTCGTCACCGGCGGTGCCGGTTTCATCGGTGCGAACTTCGTGCATCGGACCGTCGCCGACCGCCCCGAGGCGCGGGTGACCGTGCTCGACAAGCTCACCTACGCCGGCAACCTCGCCTCCCTCGACCCGGTCGCCGAGAAGATCCGCTTCGTCCGCGGCGACGTCGCCGACGCGGACCTGGTCGACGCGCTGGTGGCCGAGTCGGATCTGGTGGTGCACTTCGCCGCCGAGTCGCACAACGACAACTCCCTGGCCGATCCGTCGCCGTTCGTGCAGACCAACCTGATCGGCACGTTCACCCTGCTCGAGGCGGTGCGCCGGCATTCGGTGCGGTATCACCACATCTCCACCGACGAGGTGTACGGCGATCTCGAGCTCGACGATCCGGCCCGGTTCACCGAGGCCACCGCCTACAACCCGTCGAGCCCGTACTCGTCGACCAAGGCCGGCTCGGACCTGCTGGTGCGCGCGTGGGTGCGCTCGTTCGGGGTGGCCGCGACGATCTCGAACTGCTCGAACAACTACGGCCCCTATCAGCACGTGGAGAAGTTCATCCCGCGGCAGATCACCAACGTCCTCGACGGGATCCGGCCCAAGCTGTACGGCACCGGGGCGAACGTGCGGGACTGGATCCACGTCGACGACCACAACCGGGCGGTGTGGACGATCATCGACAAGGGCGAGATCGGCCAGACCTATCTGATCGGCGCGGACGGCGAGACGAACAACCGCACCGTCGTCGAGACCATCCTCGAGCTGTGCGGTAAGGACCGGGGCGACTTCGACTTCGTCACCGACCGCCCCGGCCACGACCTGCGCTACGCCATCGACGCCACCCGCCTGCGCACCGAGCTCGGCTGGACCCCCCGCTACCGGGACTTCCGCGAGGGCCTGGCCGCGACCATCGACTGGTACCGCACCCACGAGCACTGGTGGCGACCGCAGAAGGACGCCACCGAGCAGGCCTACGCCCGTTCCGGGGAGCGGACACTCGGCCGAGCCGAATGACCCATCGTGCGCCGGGTCGCTTCCAGCGTGGCGGCGATGCCGGCCGGGAGGGGCCGATGGCTGCGGCGGTCCAGCTCGGTCCACACGAGCGACCGTAACCGCAGGTCCCGCCCTTGCACCGACGCGAGCGGTGAGGACGCGAGCACGACGTTGGGGCGGCGGCGGAAGACGGTCCGGCACGCGCCGAGGATCGCGCCGATCGTCACCGACCGGCCGGACGCGAAGATCTTGGTGCTCACCCCGCCCGATTCGGCTTCCGCCCGCGCCAGGGCGTCGGCAACCATCTCCGCCGCGTCGGAGATGTAGAGGTAGTCCCGCAGGGTGTCCATCGAGACGTAGATCGAGACCGGTGCCCCGGTGAGATAGCCGCGGCACAGGTGGGAGATGAGACCCTGCGGCTTGGCGAGATTCTGCCCCGGCCCGTAGAGGTTCGCGAAGCGGCCGATCACCGCGGTGGCGCCCGTCGCCCCGGCGAAGTCGGTGACGACGGCCTCGGCGGCCAGCTTGGCGTGTCCGTAGAGACCGAGCGGGGCCGTGGGGCTGTGCTCGGAGTGGGGTGCGCCCGGCGCGGCCGCGTACACACCGCCTGCCGACGAGGCGTGGAACACCGTCCCGTGCTCGGCGCTGCCGCCGGCTGCGTGCGCCAGTCCGTCGAGCACGTCGCGCAGAAGAGCGTTCTCGGCCGCGAATGCTTCCGCCGTCGTGCCGTTCACCCCGGCGCCGGCGCACCACGCGACCCGCCACGGCCCACCACCGGTGGCGCGGACGAACCGGTCCGCGTCGGCCAGCAGCACGTTGCGGGCCTGCTCCGGCTCCTCCCAGGGCACCACGCTCGTCGCCACCGGGACGTCGCGGCGGTGCAGCTCCCGGGTCACCCACGAGCCGAGCAGTCCGCCACTTCCGACGACCCACGTCGGCGCCGGCACGGCTACCCGCTCCGGAACGATTCGAGGTCGGGATACCGCTGTGTGCGGGCCAGCGGACCGGAGCCGGGATCGCTGACGATCAGGTACGGCGGTTTGCCCATCGCCGTCTTCACCGCCACCCCCACGTACTCGGCGATGACTCCGAGGGAGAACAGGACGGCGCCGAATCCCAGCAGCAGAATGACCGTCGTCGAGGCCCAGCCCTGCACCGGGAAACGGTTGCCGAGGAACAAGTAGGACACCAGCACCCACACCGCCCACAGGATCCCGCCCACGGCCAGGACCACGCCCAGCAGGCTCACCATCCGCAGGCCCTTGGTTCCGCTCGACAGCACCATCCGCCAGAAATGCGACAGCAGAGTGCGCAGCCGGTAGCCGGACGCACGTCCCTGCTCCTCCCGCAGGGCGACCGGGCTCGTGCTCACCTTGCCTGCGATCCACCCCAGCGCGACGTCGAGGTAGACCTCGGAACCCGCGTAGGCGGCGAGGGAACGTCCCACCTCGCCCAGCACCAGACGGAAACTCTGGTAATCGGGGCTGTCGGGCACGGACAGCACCCGGGCCAGGAACCACTTGGATCCCTTGGAGGCCACGTTGCGCAGCAGGCCGTGCGGTGCCGCGTTCGTCGGTTTGGCGTATACGACGGTCGCGCCCTCGTCGAGCGCGGTGTCGAGCAGCCCGCCGATGGCGGCGGGATCGTGCTGACCGTCCTCGTCGAGGGTGACGATCCACTCGCCGCCACTCGACGCCATGCCCGCGAGCGTCGCCGGATGCTGGCCGAAGTTCCGGCTGAGCCACACCCCGGCGACGAAGGGGTACTTCGCGGCCAGCTCCCGGATGACGCGGGCCGAGTCGTCGGGGCCGTTGTCGTGGACGAGCAGGACCTCCTCGACCACCATGGGACGGCCACCGGGGGTCAGTGTCACCTCGGTCCACGGAACGATCTGCTCGAGCAGGTCACCCAGGGTGTGTTCGCCCTGATAGACCGGCACGACGACCGACACGCGGTGCGGCGTGCCCACCCCCGGCCGGTCGTCGCTGCTCACAAGTCGGGAGTGTATACGCCGGGTGGGGCTGTTTTCGGGTGCGGGCCGTGCCGATGTACGGTGGCGCCGTCAGTCGGCCCGCCACGAGCGCCGGGCGTGCGTTCGAGGACGGGATGAGCAGCAGTGACGAGGCCGAAACTGTCCGTGGTGATTCCGGCCTACAACAATGCGCCGTTCATCGAGGCGACGGTCGAGTCCGTGCTCGGGCAGGACTTCGAGGATTTCGAACTGATCATCGCCGACCACAGTTCGACCGACGGCACCGCCGACCTGCTCGGCAAGTACGCCCGCGACCGGCGCGTGACCCTGTTGTCGACTCCGACGGGCGGTGGTGCGCCCCGGAACTGGCAGCGCGTGACGGCCGAGGCCGCGGGCGAGTACGTCAAGCTGGTGTGCGGCGACGACCTGCTGTATCCGGGGGCCCTGTCGGCCCAGGTGGCGGCCCTGGACGCGCACCCGTCGGCGGTGGCGGTGGCGTCGCAGCGGGACATTCTCGACGCGCGAGGCGCGAAGATGATCGGCGGACGCGGTCTCCAGGGACTGTCGGGCCTGGTGCCGGGCGGGGAGGCGATCCGGCGCACCGTGCGGCTGGGCACGAACGTGTTCGGTGAGCCGATGTGCGTGATGATGCGCCGCGATGCCCTCGAGCGGGCCGGCGGATGGGACGGTCGTTTCCCCTACCTGATCGACATGGCCTCCTACACGAAGGTGCTGTTCCACGGCGACCTGTATGCCCTGCGGCAGGTCGTCGGCGGTTTCCGGGTCAGTGCCGGTCAGTGGAGCGTGGCCCTCGTCGCCGAGCAGGCCCGGCAGGCGAAGGCCTATCACCGGTGGGTGTCCGAACAACTGCCCGGCGGGCTCCGGGCGGCCGACGTGTGGCAGGGGAATCGCCGCGCCGAACTCGCCGCGCTTCAGCGGCGGGTGTTCTACACCGTGTTCCGGTCGCGTCTCAGCCCACGGTAGCCGCCGGTACGGGCGCCGCGGCCTCGTCCGGATTCTCCCGTCGCGCCTTCCGCCGGTCTCTGAGGTACAGCAGCTGCATCGCCGCGGCGCCCGCGATGCCGAGGCCCAGGCCGGCGAACCCGGCTCCCTGGCCCGGCGGTGTCCAGCGCACGACGAGCTCGCCGTCCTCGGTGCCGGCGGGGATGTCCACCGCGAGGAACATGCCGTCCACCGAGCGCGGTTCCAGGGGCCGGCCGTCCAGCGTGGCCGAGTAGCCGGGCCAGTTCAGGCGTCCGAAGACGACGCGTCCGCCGTCCACCGAGTTCACGCGGACCCGGCTCGTCGCGTAGTCCTCGGAGACCGGGGTGGCGGTGACCCCTTCCGTGAAGGAGATGCGTCCGTTCCGGCCGCTGATCGGTCCGGCGAGCCGTTCGAGGATCACCGCGTCCACGGCGTCCGCGGACCCGGGCGGCGACTGCACCCACCGCCAGCCGGGCGGCGCCGGCTCCGAGTCGGCGTCCGGGTACTGCCGGCGCTGCAGCACCACCCGATCCACGAGCATCAGGTCCACGTACGTCCGGTCGGTGCTCGATTCGGTGGCGAACGCGGCGCCGAACGCGTCGGCGCAGCTCGAGCCGTCGTGCCGCATGCACAGGTGGAAGGCGAACTCCTCGAAGCCGATGGGGGTGTAGGCGTTGACGTACGTCTCGTCGAGGGACTTGGCGAAATTGCCGAACACGAGGGAGCGGTAGACGCCCTGCGGATTCGCGGTCCACGGCAGCACCAGTTCGCGGTCGGCGAGCTGCAGCGTGGTGCCCGGCCGGTCCGGGAAGTTCTCCTTCGCGACCGACTGCCGAGCCGGCAGATCCCACGCGAGCGGGTGCGGTGTCGTCGACGCCACCTGGAAGTACACGACGGGCAGCGCCGAGAGCAGCAGGATCGCCGCCACCGCCCGCTCACCGGCGCGGAGCGCGACCCACAGGACGGCGGCCCCGACGAGGAGGACGGCGCCCGCCCACAGCAGGTGACGGTTCATGAACTCGGGGGACGAGGACCCGGAGCGCAGGGTCATCAGCAGCACGAGCGTGGCCGCCGCGCCCGCCCGCACCCGCATCCTGCGGAGCGTGCCGTGGCGGCTGATCAGCACGCACACCACCACGAGTGTCGCGAGAGCGAACATCGGCAGCAGCCGCGCCGGCCAGCGCAACGGCCCCATCACGCTGGGGCCGGCCGTCGCCATGAGCATGGCGACGAGGAAGATCAGCGCGCCGGCGAGGCTGCGCACGGACCGGTGCACGGTCTTCCAGTCCACGAAGGCGAGCGCCGGGACGGCGAACCAGGCGATGTAGGTGACGGGGAACGGCTGCACCTCCCCGAACCAGGCTTCGATGCCCGGCAGCGCGGAGGGGATGCCGGAGTTGAGGGTGTCCGACCAAGGTGCCGTGAGGAAGTTGTCGTTCTGGAAGCCCTGGTCGGAGCGCCAGGTGACGGAGCTGGACAGCGCCCCGGGCAGGTAGGTGATCAACCCGCCCGCGGCGGCGCAGCTCGCGACCACCGCCAGCCGCAGCGAGGGCCGCCACGAGTGCCGATGGATCCGTTCGCCGATCATGAGGCAGCCCGTGAGGATCCCGGCGACGAGCGCGGGAAAGACGTAGCCGACGCTGACGGCGAGGTACAGGAACACGAACGCCGGCAGGGGACCGGAGCGTCCGCGCAGGTAGCGGAGCGAACTGGCCCACGCCTGGGCCACCCACGCCGAGCCGGTGAGGGCCGTGACCCAGGTCGCCTGGTCGAAGAAGAGCGCGAACCCGGTGAACGGGACGGCGGCGCCGGCCACCGCCGCCCACGTCGCGCGAGCGCCGTACTCCAGGCAGATCCGGTACACGCCCAGCGCCAGGACGACGGAGAACGCCCACTTCACGCCGGTCGAGAGCAGCACCATATTGTCGACGGACGGCGCGATCAGGTTGACGAGCAGCTGCGGCGGATTCCAGAGGCCGCCCTGCCCCTCGACCGGGTAGTTCCCGGCCATCCACTGTTCCGGCACGAGGCTCGGAAGCTGTCCGGTCCGCAGGATCCGGCCGAGGAAGATCCAGTTCGGTACCGCACCCGATTCCGTGTCGTCGGTGTAGAACCATCGATCGTCGGCCGCCAGGATCACCAGGTAGGTGACCGTCACCATCGCTGCCACTGCGGCACCCCACGTCCGGCGCTGCCGCCGCGTCGTCACCGCGGGCACGACGGCGGAGGTCACATGTGCTCCAGAGGTCGGGGACGGGGCTGGCCGGAGGCCAGGGACGAGGCTGGCCAGAGGCCAAGGATAACGGGGGTGGGCCGGGCGACGACCGGCCGGGCGCGGGGGTGGATCCGCGGGGACGTCGGCCGGTCCCCGGTCCGTTGGTAGCCTGGGACGAGTTGTGTCCTGGGGGGCAGCAAGGTTCCGAAAGGTGTTTCGACGGATGGACAAGGCCGAATTCGCTGCGATCGAACCGACGGGAGGGGTCGGCACCGCAGCTGACGGTTCGTCCGTCACGGGGCGCCCCGCGACCCGTCCGACCGCTCAGCGTGCGCTGTTCGCGGGGCCGTCTCCGCTGGTCAGCGACGACATGTACGTCACCGTCAAGGGGACCGTCGACCGTGAGCGGACCAGGGTGCGTCTCGGCCGCCGGAGCCGTGTCGAAACGGACACCTACTTCGGCAGATTCCCCGCCAGCTACTGGCAGCGCTGGACCGCCGTCACCGAGGTCGAGTTCGTCGCCGAGGTCGACGGGGACGGCCGCATCGAACTGGTCGCCACCGATGCCCGGGGCCGGCGACGGATCGTCGCCACGACCGCCGTGTCGTCGAACGGCGCGCCCGCGACGGTGACGGTGTCCACCCCGATCGACCGGTTCGTCGACGGCGGTGCCCTGTTCGCACGGATCTCCACCGGCTCCGGCGAACTGGCCGTCGAGAACGCCCGGTGGACGGTGCCGGCACCGAAGTCCCTGCGGCCGGCCGCCGTCGTCATCTGCACCTTCAACCGCGCCGACGACTGCGCGGCGACGCTGGCCGCCATGGCGGACGACCCGATCGCGCTGGCCGACGTGCAGTCGGTGTACGTGATCGATCAGGGCACCGACCGGGTGGAGACCCGGCAGGAGTTCCAGCGCGTCGCCTCCGAACTCGGCGACAAGCTCGTCTACATCACGCAGCCCAACCTGGGCGGCGCCGGCGGATTCACCCGCGGCCTGTACGAGGTCGCCGGCTCCGCGCGGAACCCCGGAGCCAACATCGTGTTCATGGACGACGACGTCCTGTGCGAACCGGAGGCGGTGGTCCGGCTCAACATGTTCGCGAACTGCACCGTCGAGCCCGCGATCGTCGGCGCGCAGATGCTGTACCTGCTGCATCCCGACCGGGTCCACGTCGGGGCCGAGGTCGCAGACCTGCAGCGGCTCCAGGCCGGGCTGGAGGTGAAGAACGCGCTCGCGGACAAGAGCACGCTGAAGAAGCAGCAGGACATCCGGGTCGACGCCGGCTACAACGGGTGGTGGTCGTGCCTGATCCCGTCGGAGGTCGTGGAGAAGGTCGGTTATCCGCTGCCCCTGTTCTTCCAGTGGGACGACATCGAGTACGGCTACCGCTCGCGGGCGAACGGCGTCGCGACCGTCACGCTGCCCGGTGCCGCGGTGTGGCACGCGGATTTCGCGTGGAAGGACTGGGACGAGTGGCACCGCTACTTCAACCTCCGCAACGCCATGATCACCGCGGCCCTGCACACCGAACTCGACGGCAAGGCACTCGCCAAGCAGTTGCGGACCGACCTGTTCCGGTACCTCGTCTCGATGCAGTACGGGATGGCCTTCACCCTGATCAAGGCCGTCGAGGACTTCCTGCGGGGGCCCGAGTTCCTGCACGACGGCGGCATGGAGGCGGCGGCCGCCATCCGGCGCGAGCGCGCGGAATACGGTGAGACCATCCGCCACAACGCGAACAACGTGCCGGGCCTGCGTCCGGCCGACATGTTCATCACCCCGGCCGGCCCGTACCCGCGCAAGAGCCTCGAGTGGGCGGTACTGGCCAAGCGCACCCTCAACCAGTGGCGCGGTCGCCTCCCGGCGCATCCGGTCGCCATCCCGTCGTCGGATGCGCACTGGTGGCACGTGTCGCTGTTCTCGCACGCCGTGGTCACCGACGCGTCCCAGGAAGGGGTCCGCGTGCGCAAGCGGGACAAGGAGCGGGCCGTCGCGCTGCTCCGGCGCGGTGTGCGCGCGCTGCAGGCCTTGAAGAAGGAGACCCCCGCGGTGTCCTTGCGGTATCGCGAGGCCATGCCGCAGCTGACCAGCCGGGAGAACTGGGCCCGCCTGTACGGGAAGTAGCCGATGGCCGATCGGACCACGGCGTGCGCGCGGGATGCTGTCCTCATCGCACTGCTGGGTTCGATCGTCGCAGCGTTGGGCACCGGGCGGCCCTCCTTCTGGTACGACGAGCTGGCCACCCTCTCGGTGGCGCAGCGCTCCCGCGTCGACCTGGACCGGGTGCTCGGTAACGTCGACATCGTCCACGGCCTCTACTACGTGGCGATGCGGTACTGGTTCGCCGTCTTCGGGGCTTCGGAATTCTCGGCGCGGCTGCCGAGCGTCCTGGCCGTGGGCGCCGCGGCCGGGGGTGTGGTCGTGCTGGGCTGGAAACTCGCCGACCGGCGGCTGGGCGTGCTCGCGGGTGTCGTCTTCCTGCTGCTGCCGCGCGTGACGTGGGCTGCGGTCGAGGCCCGCAGCTATGCCCCGTCCGCGGCCGCCGCCGTATGGCTGACCGTGCTGCTGCTCGTGGCGTGCGAGTCGGGCCGGGTCCGATGGTGGCTGGCGTACGCCGCTGTGCTCGCACTGTCGGTGGTGCTGTTCCTGTACACGGTCGCGCTGATACCGGCCCATCTGATCACCGTGGCGTTGCGGGGTGACCTGCGGCGCCGCGGACTCGCGTGGCTGGGGGCGGTCGTGGCGGGGTCGGCGGCGGCGAGCCCGCTCGTGCTGGAGGCGTTCGCCCAGGCGGGGCAGACCACGTGGATTCCGCCGCTCGACCGGAACCTGCCGCGGATCGTGTGGGAGTACCAGTGGTTCGTGGGCGCCCCCTGGTTCGCGGCGGCATTCACGGTCCTGGTCGTCGTGGGGCTCGTCGCGTCTGTGCGGCGACGCATGCGGGCGCAGCGGCACGGTGTTCTCGCGGTGGCCGTGCCGTGGATCGTCGTGCCGATGGCGATGCTCGTGGCGTACTCGCTCGTCGCGTCCCCGGTCTACCTGGACCGGTATCTGACGTTCACGACGCCGGCGGTAGCCCTCATCGGTGCGGTCTCCGTCGCCGCCGTGGCCGTGCGGCCGTGGGTGACGGTCGGTGTCACCGGTGCGCTGGTGCTGCTGACCGTGCCGTCGTTCGTCGCGCAGCGCTCCCCGTGGTCCGACCCCAGCGGCATGGACTTCAGCACGGTCAACCGCGACGTCGCCGGCCGGCTGGCGCCGGGCGACTGTGTGCTGTTCGGCGGCGCCGCATGGAACCCGGCGTCGCAGCGGCTGGTGCAGACCGCGCGCCCGGACACGTTCGCGGGGACCCGCGACCTGGGGCTCGGACGGACCGCGGCCGCCGAGGGCTGGCTGTGGGACGAGAATCTCCCGTTCCAGGCTGTCGCGGGGCAGTTGCCCACGTGCGAGGTGGTGTGGTTCTTCGCGGACGCCGAGCGGACGACCGAGCAGCGGGTCTATCACACGTCGAATCAGTGGTGGACGCTTCCACCGCACCGGTTCGAGTCGACCCCGGAGTACGCCGGGCTCGTGCATGCCGGTTTCCGGATCGACGAGCGCCGGCAGTTCAACGTCAGCCAGGTGATCCGTTTCGTGCGGTGACGGTTCACCGCAGTTGCACGACGACCTGCTCGTTGTCGGCCGTGTAGGCGAGGTACTCGAACGCCGTACCGGTGCGCGCGACGAACTCGGTCCACGCCCGGTACTCGTGCCGCTGCCAGCCGGGATAGTTGAAGAACTCGTCGAACACCAGCACGGTGCCGGGCACCAGGCGGTCCTCGAGCAGGTCGAGCACCGTCGTCGTGGACGAGTAGAGGTCGGCGTCGAGGTGGACGAACGCGACGTCGCCGGGATGTGCGGCGAGGAAGCGGGGAAGGGTGTCGGCGAACAGGCCGGGCACCAGCTCGGCGCCGGGCACGTCGGGCGGGGTGTCCTGCGCGAACTCCCCGGCGGGGAACCCGCTGCGCCATGCCTCCGGCAGTCCGGTGAAGACGTCGAACCCGAACACCGGGTGGTCCGCGCCCAACGCGTCGGCGACGATCCGCAACGTGGTGCCCGACGCGACCCCGAACTCGAGGGCCAGGCCGGGCCGGGACACCCGGTCGAGCGCGAACCGCAGGGTGTCGTGCGGGGTGTCGAGGACCGCGGCGGTGGGCATGTTCGCGACCGCGAACGCCGCGGCGGTGTCGGTCGCGGCGCGGTCCATCGCATAGCGCAGGTCGCGGCGCTGCCGGTGCTCGAGATCGGCGACGCGGTCCCGGAGCAGGCCCACCTCCGAACGGGTCTGTGCGAGCTCGGCCAGTACCTGCCGCAGCTCCGCGGTGGTCGCGGTCAGCTCGGCGAGAATCCGGTCGTGGTGGTTCTCCTGCAGCTCGCGGGTGCGTCGCGCCGAGAGGTCGACGACTTCGGCGACGGCACGCTGCAGCTTGCCCCGGGTCGTCGCCCGCCAACGCCCCAGCATCGCGCCCTCCCGTGCCCGTCGAGACCTAGCCCCGAACCTAGACAGTGGGCCGATAGGGCGCAATCGCGCCCTCCCACCCGGCCGAATGTCACATTGCGCCGGTTCCATCGACGCAATGTGACATTCGGCCCGATAGTCGGTCCCTCACACAGGCCGCTCGAACCGTTCCTGCCGGCCCAGCTTGCGCAGCCGCACCCATTCGCGGAGCGCGGCAGGGTCCCGGCGGCTGACGAGGAAGTACCAGCCGAACCGCACCCATTCCTGTGGCAGCAACCGGCGCAGACCGGGCTGTGAGAGCAGGTAGCCGCGGTTGCGGTAGGTGAAGAACCGCTTCGTGTCGTTGTCCGGGTATTGGGTGTGCATCCGGCCGCCGAGGATCGGCTTGAACTCGTCGGCGCCGTTGGGGTGCAGATAGGCGGTGCGCAGGCAGGTGCCGAACGGCAGACCCGAGCGGACCAGGCGACGGTGCACCTCCACCTCGTCGCCGCGCACGAACAGCCGCAGGTCCGGCACGCCCACCGCGTCGATCGCGGCGGCGGTGAACAGGGCGCCGTTGAACAGCGACGCGATGCCCGGCAACAGATCGTCGCTCTCGACGTCGCCGAGTTCGCTGCGGTGACGACGCCACGCCACGCCCCGGCGCAACGGGAACGCGAGACGGTCGGGGTCGTCGATGTCGCACACCACCGGCGACACCTCCGCCAGGCCGTGCCGCTGCGCGCACTCGAGCAGTGTCGCGAGGACATCGGGGCCCTCCGGGCGGCCGTCGTCGTCGGCGAGCCACACCCGGTCCGCACCGAGCGACAGCGCGTACAGCATGCCCAGGGCGAAGCCGCCGGCGCCGCCGAGGTTGTGCTTGGACCCGAGGTAGCTGGTGGGCAGGGGGCACGATTCGACGAGGTCGCGCACGGCCTCCTCGTCGGCGTTGTCGACGACCACCAGGTGGTCGAGCGGCCGGGTCTGGGCGCTCAGGACCTTCAGCGACTGTGCCAGCTGCTCGCGCCGCCGGTGGGTGACCACCACCCCGACGATGCGTTCGCTCACGCCGAGCGCTCCTGCGGCAGCCCCTGCTCGCGTTCCAGCTCGGCGATGACGTGATGCACATGGTCGGCCGCGTCGTCGCCCTCGTAGGCGCGCACGACCTCCTCGATGCCGCCCTCCATGCGGATCTGCCCGTGGTCGATCCACAGCGCGCGCTCGCACAGTTGCGCGAGGAACTCGTTGGAGTGGCTGGCGAAGACGAGGATGCCGGAGCGTTCCACGAGCTTCTGCAGGCGCACCCGCGCCTTCTTCATGAAGTCGGCGTCGACCGCGCCGATGCCCTCGTCGAGCAGCAGGATCTCGGGGTCGATGCTGGTGACCACGCCCATCGCGACGCGGACCCGCATGCCGGTCGAATACGTGCGCAGCGGCATGTTCAGGTACTCGCCGAGCTCGGTGAACTCGGCGATCTCGTCCATCTTCGCGAGCATCTGCTTGCGGGTCTGACCGAGGAACAGCCCGCGGATGATGATGTTCTCGTAGCCGGAGATCTCCGGGTCCATGCCCACGCCGAGGTCGAACACCGGCGCGACGCGGCCCCGAATCCGGGCGCTGCCGCGCGTGGGCTCGTAGATCCCCGCCAGCAGCCGCAGCAGTGTGGACTTGCCGGCGCCGTTGTGACCGACGAGGCCGATGCGGTCGCCTTCCTTCAGCGACAGGGTGATGTCGCGCAGCGCCTCCACCACCACCACGTCGGAGTTGTTGCGGCCGATCGAACCGCCGGCCTTGCCGAGGAACGCCTTCTTCAGCGACCGGGTCTTCGCGTCGAAGATCGGGAAGTCGACGCACGCGCCGCGCGTCTCGATGCTCACATGTTCGGTCATGATGACGGCCCCTTAGACCCAGTAGGGCACGCGGGCCCGGTACTTACGCAGCGCCAGCAGCGCCAGTCCCCAGCCGGCCACGGTGATCGCCAGCACGATGTACCAGTGGTAGGCCTGCTGGTCCTGGCCGATCATCGGCGCCCGGATGATGTCGAGGTAGTGGAACAGCGGGTTGATCTCGGCCAGCTTGACGCGCTGGGCGGCCTGCCCGCCCTGCGCCTCGAGGCTCTGCGTCGTCCACATGATCGGGGTGAGCACGAACAGCAGCAGTGTGAGGCTGGACAGGATCGGGGCGATGTCGCGGTAGCGGGTGGCGAAGATGCCGAACAGGATCGCCACCCAGACGGCGTTGAGCACGATCAGGCCCAGCGCCGGGATCGCCGCGAGGGACGTCCAGGTCAGGTCTCGCCACACTCCGAAGGCGAAGATCATGATCACGTAGATCACGAGGTTGTGGGCGAAGAACAGCAACTGCCGCCACACGAGCCGGTAGATGTGCACGCTCAGCGCCGACGGCAACTGCTTGATCAGGCCCTCGTTGGCGATGAACACCTCCGAGCCCTCCAGGATGGAGGCGCTGATCATGTTCCAGACGATCAGTCCGACCGTCACGTACGGCAGGAACTCGTCGAGCGGAATGTCCAGCAGCGCGGCGTACAGGATGCCGATGGCGGTGGCCTGGACACCGGTGGCGATGGTGATCCAGAACGGACCGATGACCGAGCGCCGGTAGCGCTGCTTGATGTCCTGCCAGGCCAGGCTGAGCCACAGCTCGCGCTGGGCGAAGCCGTCGCGCAGATCCTTCAGGCCGCGCCGGAAGGTCTGCGAATCCGACACCACCGGAGAGTCCGCGGCGGTGGGCTCGGGATCGAGGGCAGAAGCTGACACGAGGTCCGAGCCTACCGGGGATCGTGGTCGGGCCGTCGCTACAGGTACTGACCGGTACCCGGGGCACCCGGTCCCGGGCCGTGCCGTTCGTCGGGGCGAGGTCCGCCCCCCAGCATGCCCGGCGGCAGCGCACCCTGACGCATCTGCTCGAGCTGCGCCCGCGCCGCCATCTGCTGCGCGAACAGTGCCGTCTGGATGCCGTGGAACAGGCCCTCGAGCCAACCGACGAGCTGAGCGTGCGCGATCCGCAGCTCCGCGTCGGACGGCACCTCGTCCTGACCGAAGGGCAACGCGAGCCGTTGGAGTTCCTCGCGCAGTTCCGGGGCGAGGCCCTCGCCGAGCTCCTGGATGGAGGACTGGTGGATCTCGCGCAGACGGGCACGGCTCGCATCGTCGAGCGGCGCGGCGCGGACCTCCTCGAGCAGCTGCTTGATCATGGTGCCGATCCGCATGACCTTCGCCGGCTGCTCGACCATGTCGGCGAGCGACTCGGCGTCATCCGGCTTCTCCTGGGGCTCGGCGGCGGACTCCCGCGGATCACCGGAGGCGGTACCGTCGCGCTGGACCGCGACGGGATTGCCGTCGGGTCCGATCACGAGGACGTGCTCATTCTCCGAATGCGTCATGGTTCCATCTTGTCCTCTCGCCGGTGCCGTTGCCGAGTCAGGTTCCCGATACGGGAGGTTTCACCCGACATTGCGCTCCGTACGTGCACCTTCGGAGGGCGTACGGGACCGACGTGGACGACACACGATTGACACCGGGATTTAGAGTGTCACGCATGGCTTACGACGTTGCCCGGATCCGGGGGTTGATTCCCTCGCTCGGCGACGGTTGGATCCATCTCGACCCACAGGCCGGAATGCAGATTCCCGACGCGGTCTCCCGCGCGGTGTCGACGGCATTCCGCAACGCCGCGGCGTCCCCGACGGGCCGGCACACCTCCAACCGTCGGAGCGTGTCGCTGCTGCAGGCGGCGCGCGTCGCCGTCGCCGATCTCGTCGGCGGTGACCCGGCGGGTGTGGTGCTCGGACCGGATCGGGCGGTCCTGCTGGCCTGGCTCGCGGAGTCGCTCAGTTCCCGGCTCGGGCTCGGCACCGGGCTCGTGCTGTCCCGGCTGGACGACGAGGCCAACGTGGCACCGTGGCTGCGCGTCGCGAGCCGCTACGGCGCCCAGGTCCGGTGGGCCGAGGTCGAGATCGAGACGTGCGAGCTGCCGAGCTGGCAGTTCGAGGAACTGATCACTCCCACCACCCGGCTCGTCGCGCTGACCGCCGCGTCGTCGCTCGTAGGTTCCGCGCCGGACGTGCGCGTCGCCGCCGACCGGCTCCACGAGGTCGGCGGGCTCATGGTGGTCGACGCAGCCGGGGCCGCGCCCTACGCGCACGTCGACATCCACGAACTCGGCGCCGACGTGCTCGCGGTCAACGCGTCCGCGTGGGGGGGACCGCAGGTCGGCGCCCTGGTGTTCCGCGACCCGGCGCAACTCGACCGGATCCCGGCGGTCTCCCTGGATCCGCACGCACGCGGCCCCGAGCGGCTCGAAGTCGGCGGCCATCAGTTCGCGATGCTCGCCGGGCTCGTCACGTCCGTCGACTTCCTCGCGGCCCTCGACGACGAGGCGACCGGCACGCGCCGCGAGCGTCTCGAAACGTCGATCAGTTCGCTGCAGGGCTACCAGGACCAGCTGTTCGAGCGGCTGATGCGCCTGCTCGACAACCTGCCCGACGTGATGGTGATCGGCCGTGCGTCGAGCCGCGTGCCGACGCTGAGCTTCACCGTCGCGGGGGTGCCCGCCGAGAAGGTCGCCGCGCATCTCGCCGACCGTCGCATCGCCACCGTCGCGGTCAGCCGCGGCACGAGCCGCCTGCTCGACTCGCTCGGCGTCAGCGACGAGGGCGGCGCGGTCACCATCGGCCTGGCCCCGTACACCACCCGCTACGAGCTCGACCAGCTGGTGCGCGAGCTGCGCAACCTCACCGCCTCCTGACCGGGCCGACCGGCCTAGTGCCGATCGATGCGCAGCACGACCTTGCCGACGGTGTCGGGGGAATCCAGCATCTCGTGGGCCCGCGCGGCCTCGGTGATCGGCACCTCTGCGTGTACGACGGGCCGGACCTGGGCCTCGGCGATCATCGGCCACACGTGCTCGCGAACCTGCGCGACGATCGTGCTCTTGCCGGAACGGCCGGTCTCCGGCCGCCCGCGCAGGCCCGTGGCGAGGACGTGCCCGCGCTTGGCGAGCAGCTTGCCGAGGTTGAGCTCGCCCTTCGCGCCGCCCTGCATGCCGATCACCACGAGCCGGCCGTCGGGGGAGAGCACGTCGACGTTGCGGGACAGGTAGGCCGCGCCCATGTTGTCGAGCACCACGTCGGCGCCGCCGAACCGGCCTCGGACCTCGGCGACGAAGTCCTGCGAGCGGTAGTCGATCGCGAGGTCGGCGCCGAGCTCACGGCAGTAGTCGAGCTTGCCGGCCGACGCGGTCACCGCGACCTTCGCGCCCAGCGCCTTGCCGACCTGGATGGCGTGGGTGCCGATGCCGCCCCCACCGCCGTGCACGAGCAGCACCTCACCGCGGCGCAGGCCCGCCGCCATCACCACGTTCGACCACACGGTGCACGCCACCTCGGGCAGTGACGCCGCCACCGCGAGATCCACGCCCTCCGGCACGGGCAGGACCTGTCCGGCGGGGACGACGACCTGCTCGGCGTAGCCGCCGCCGGTCAGCAGCGCGCACACCCGGTCGCCGATCGACCAGCCGCTCACGCCCTCACCGAGTTCGGCGATCACCCCCGAGCATTCGAGACCCAGGACGTCGCTCGACCCGGGCGGCGGCGGGTACAGGCCGCGGCGCTGCAGCAGATCGGCACGGTTGACGGCCGTCGCGGCCACGTCGATCAGGACCTGTCCGGGACCGGGGGTGGGGTCGGGCTGCTCGGCCCACTGCATGACCCCGGAGCCGCCGGGTTCGGTGATCGTGATTGCGCGCATGGGTTCGACGCTATCGCGACACGCCGACGCAGGGGCGACACGCAGCGAACTGACCGGCGAGTAACGCAGACGACGGCCTGCCTCTACACTGCCCGCGTGACAGCCGAACTGCATGCCGACCGTCCCGATCCGCGCTGGCTCGACACGGACGAGCAGCGGGCATGGCGGGCCTACATCGACGGCAATCACCGGCTCATGGATCGACTCAATCGCGACCTGCAGGAGGCGCACGGCCTGTCCCTGGCCGAGTACCGGATCCTGGTGCTGCTCTCCGAGGCTCCCGACGGGGCGCTGCGCATGAGCGACCTCGCCGACGGGGTGCTGTCGTCCCGCAGTCGCCTCACCCACCAGATCCGCCGCATGGAGGCCGCGTCGATGGTGGTGCGCAGTTCCTGCCTCGAGGACGGCCGCGGCGTCCTCGCCACCCTCACCGACGAAGGCCGCCGCCGGCTCACCGAGGCCGCGCCCACGCACGTCGCCGGGGTGCGCCGCAACCTCGTCGACCTGCTCACGAGGACACAGATCCGGACCCTCTCCGAGATCTTCACCAAGGTGGAGGCGGCCGTCGACGACAGGTGTGGTTAGGATTTGGCACGGAAGCGTGGCAGAGCGGCCGAATGCACTCGCCTTGAAAGCGAGCGTCGTGAGAGCGACCGGGGGTTCAAATCCCTCCGCTTCCGCCGGAAGGAGAGCCCGTCACCTGCGGCGTGTGTGCAGGTGACGGGCTTCGTCGTCGGACGCGCGCAGGTGGCACCGGAGCGCCCGGATCCGACGGCGAGTGTCGCTCCAGGAACGCGTTCTCGCCTCCTACACTGACGGAATGGCCGGCACAGCAGCTCGGGCGGCGGCAGCGCTCGCGGTGGGCCTGCTGACCGCCTGCGCGGCGCCGCATCCGGCAGCGGAACCGGAGCGGACGGCGGTCGACGTGGCCACCGACGGCTACGTCTACGGCTACGCGCCCGTGACGCTCGCGCGGACCCGGGCGAACATGCTCTGCCTGCTGCCGGTGAACCGGCTCCACCACCAGTCCGCGACGGCCGATCCCACCTCGCGCGTCGTCGTCGCCCCCAACGTCGACACGCTGTATTCGATTGCGTGGCTGGATCTTCGGGAAGGACCGGTGCTGCTCACGCACCCGGAGGCGGGGGATCGGTACTTCGACTTCCAATTTCTCGACATCTATACCGACGTCTTCGCCAACGTCGGCACCCGGGCGACGGGATCGGCCGCAGGCGCCCACGTCGTCGTCCCACCGGGATGGGACGGTCCGCTGCCGGCGGGAGCGGCCGTGATCGAGTCACCCACGTGGGACGCCTGGATGATCGGCCGGACTCTCGTCGAGGCGCAGACCGACCTCGAGGCCGCCCGGGCCGTGCAGCGGCAGTACTCGCTCACCGTGCTGACCGCCCCCGTCGCCGACGCGCCGCCACCGTTGCCGCCGACCGCGTGCGGAAGCAACCCCGACCCGCAGGCGCTCGCGGCGTCGGGGCCGCAGTTCTTCGACGAGTTGTCGGCGATCCTGGCCGCGAACCCACCACCGCCCGCCGACGGACCGTTGCTCGACGAACTCGCCGGCCTCGGGGTCGGGCCCGGCGCCCGGCCGAGTGCCGGGCCGGCGGACACCGTCGCCGCACTCGCCACCGGGGTGATCCGCGGCGAGCGACGCATCCGGGACCTCGTCGACTCGGGCGAGCAGTCCGGTGCGGTGTGGGGCTCGCTGGCGACCGCGGGCCGGTACGGCACCGACTACCTGCAGCGCGCGGTGGTCGCGACGATCGGGCTCGGCGCGAACGTGCCGGAGGAATCGACGTACCACGTGGCCCGCACCGCGGCGGACGGATCGGCGCTGCGGGGCGAGGCCGGTTACCTCCTGCGCTTCCCGCCCGAGGGGCCGCCGGTGGACGACCGCGGCTTCTGGTCCGTCACCGTGTACGGCCCCGACATGTTCCTCGTCGCCAACCCTGTCGACCGCTACGCCGTCGGCGACCGGACGCCCGGACTGGTCCGTGGTCCCGACGGTGCGCTCGACGTGTGGGTCTCGTCCCGGCCGCCGGTGTCGGGCGGCTCGAACTGGCTGCCGGCGCCGCCCGGGAAATTCGTGCTGATGTTCCGGTCGTACCTGCCGACGGACCGGGCGTGGACCCCGCCGGAACCGACCTCACAGCCGTAGCCGGCGACGCGGTGCCCCACCGTCACCAAGGGCGGCGATCCGCGTTGGTGACGAGCCCCACTTTCTTGACCCGCCCCGGTCCGTACTGTGGAATCGGATTTTCCGAAGTCGGGGGACGAAGGAAGTTGATGCTCAGAGCTGTGGTCGCGACGCTCGTCGCGGCGTTCGTTTTGCCACTGTCCGTGACGTCCGTCGTGTCCGCCGAGCCGGCGGCATCCGCGCGGGTGGATCGGGTGGAGTCCCTCACCGCTCGACGCTCGGCGGTGTTCGTGTCCTCGCCGTCGATGCAGCGGGTCGTCCAGGTGCAGGTCCTGCACCCCGCCGGGGACGGGCCGCGCCCGTCCCTCTACCTGCTCGACGGCGTCAGCGCCGGCGCCGAGTCGGACTACCGCGAGAGCACGTGGACGCAGCGCACGGACCTCGTCGACTTCGTCGCCGACAAGAACGTGAACGTGGTGCTGCCGATCGGCGGTACCGCCAGCTACTACACGGACTGGCTCGCGCCGGACCCCGTTCTGGGCGTGAACGCGTGGGAGACCTTCCTGACGAAGGAACTGCCGCCGCTGATCGACGCCCGCTTCGCGGGCAACGGAGTGAACGCCATCGGCGGACTGTCGATGGGCGCGACGGGGGCGGCGAGCCTGATCGCCCGGAATCCGGACCTGTACCGGGGCGTGGCCGCGCTGAGCGGTTGCCTGGACGCATCGAAGGCGTCCGCGCAGGACGCGGTGCGCGGGACCGTCGCCTACAAGGGCGGCAATCCGGACAACATGTGGGGTGCACCGGGGGATCCGGCGTGGGCGGCACACGACCCGTACGCCCTGGCAGAGCGGCTGCGCGGCAAGGAGATCTTCATCAGCACCGGCAACGGCCTGCCCGGCCCGTACGACGTCGGCCCCGACGCGGAGGCTCTCGACGTGGGCGGACCGCTCGAGGTCGGCGCCTTCGTGTGCACGATCGGCTTCGACCGGCGGCTGCGGGAGCTGAGAATCCCCGCCACCATCGTCTACCGCCCGTACGGCACGCATTCGTGGCCCTACTGGCAGGACGACCTGCGCACCGCCTGGCCGACGCTCGAACGCGCCCTCGGTCTCGGCTGAGCGGTTCCGTCAGGGCAGCGCGATGCGGTCGGTGGCCGGCGGCGGGACGGGCGCGTGCTGTGCCAGGTAGTCGTTCAGGGCGTCGAGCTCGGCACCCGCCCCCGTCGCCCGTCGCGCCTGTGTGAACCCGGTGAATCCGTCGCCGCCCTCGGCGAGGAACCCGTTGACGACCACCCGGTAGGCCGCGGCCGCATCGAGCGGCCGATCGGCGATCGTGACATCCCGGATCCGGCTGCCGGGCGCCGCGGCCCGGTCGAGGACGTAGCGCAGGGTGTGCGACGGCGCGAGGATCCGTTCGCGGCCCGCGCCGGTTCCGTCCTGCTGGAACTGCTGCTCGAGGATCCCGACCAGTTCCGCACCGGTGAGCTCGAGCACCTGCAGCCGGTTCCCGAACGGCTGGGCTGCGTAGGCGTCGCCGTAGGTGACGACCCCGTCACCGGAATGCAGCAGGTCGGCGCGCACTCCACCGGGATTCGTGAGCGCGAGCTGCGCCCCGGCGGGTTCGGCGGCCGCCAGCTGCGCGTCCGCGACGAGGTTGCCGAGGGCCGACTCGCCGCTGGGCGCGGTATCGCGGGTCAGGTCGGCGGCGATGCGGCCGACGACGCGTTCGGCGACGTCGCGCGACTCGTCGACGGCCCGGTCCACGAACTGCTGCGTGCGCGGGTCGGGGGCGATGTCGTGCGTCACGATCTGATTGAACGCGTGGGTGCGGTCGCGCAGCACGTCGCGGCTCTCCCGGTCGATCGTCAGGTCCGCGACCGAGATGATGCGCCCGTGCGAGGCGCCCTGCAGCACGGTCCGGGGACTGCCCGCCGGGTCGGGGTAGCTGCAGTTGAAACTGTCGTCGCCGTCCGCGGTGACGATGACATCCACCTTCGGCGACACCTGGGTGGCGAGGCTGCGCGCGGGCCCGGCGGTGGCGTCGCACGGGTCGGTCCCGGCGGGCGGCGTCAACGCGCCCTTGTAGAGTAGGACGATCGAGCGGATGCCGAGGGCATCGAGCGCGTCGGCGGTGCGGTCGACGGCCGTGATCTCGTCGGTGAACTGCAGGCCGGCGATGTCGTCGCCGCGCACCACCTGCGGCGTGTCGTGGGGGGCGATGCCGATGACGCCGACCGGCACACCGTCGACGTAGTCCACGGTGAACGGCAGGGCCGCGGGGCTGCCGTCGGCGTCGGCGACGTTCGCCGCGATCAGCGGGAAGGTGGCTCCGGCGTACTCCTCGTCGTACCGGCAGCCCTCCGGGTGGCAGCCGCCGTCGCGCAGGCGCTGCAACTCGGCGTAGCCGTTGTCGAACTCGTGGTTGCCGAGGGCGGCCGCGGTCACGTCGAGGCCGTTGAGCAGGTCGACGGTGGGTTCGTCGTGGAACATCGCCGACTCGATCGGGGACGAGCCCCAGGTGTCGCCGACGGAGTAGAGCACCGAGTTGTCCGCCTGCGAGCGCAGCTGCCGGACGTAGGCGGCGAGATATGCGGCGCCGCCCGCCGGAACGGATGCGCCGTCGGAGCGGACGACCTCGCTGCGGGGGCCCTGGGGCGGGAGGAGGCTGCCGTGCAGGTCGCGGAAGGCGATGAGCCGCAGCGGCAGGGCGTCCGGGGGGATCGCGGTCGCGGGGGCCACGGCGAGCGACGTCCACAGCGCGCCGGTCAGCAGGGCCGCGGACAGGGTCCACCGGCGTGCCACGCCTGAACCCATCCGCACACTCCAACTTCCGTAGCCGACCGGACGAGTGTGCCAACGGATGGTCACGCGATCGCCACCCGGCGATAACGGTTGGGTCTCGTAGGCGTTCCTGCGCAGGTCAGGGCTTCGAGATTTCCGCGATCTCGACGCCCTTGCCGGTCGCAAATGCGAGGAACGCGTCGTTCTCGTGCGGATCGCCGATGGTCACCCGCACCCCGTCGTCCGCGTACTGGCGCACCAGCACACCGGCCTCCGCGCACGCCTCGGAGAACGCCGCCGACCGGTCACCGAGCGGCAACCACACGAAGTTGGCGTAGCTCTCCGGCACGGGATAGCCGGCGTCCACGAGCGCCGTCCGCACCCGGTCGCGCTCGGCGAGCACGCTGTCGGTGCGCTCGAGCAGTTCGTCGGCCGCCGCCAGGGACGCGATGGCCGCCTGCTGTGCGAGCGAGCTGACGCTGAACGGGGTGTGCACCTTGTTCAGGACCTTGATCACCGACGGGTCGCCGACGAGATAGCCGACCCGCAGGCCGGCCAGGCCGTAGGCCTTCGAGAAGGTCCGCAGCACCACGACGTTCGGCCGGCCGGCGGCGAGCGCGATCCCGTCCGCCTGCTCCTCGCCGGGCTTCGGGCGGGCGTATTCGAAGTAGGCCTCGTCGAGCGCGACGAGCACCTGCGGCGGCACCGCGTCGAGGAACCGTTCCAGCTCCGCTCTGCCCAGCAGCGCCCCGGTCGGGTTGTTGGGGTTGCAGACGAACACCACCCGGGTGCGGTCGGTGATCGCGGCGAGCATCGCGTCGAGGTCGTGGCCGTGCTCCGGGGTGTTGGGCACCGGCACCGACTTCGCGCCGGCCACCGCCGTCACCACCGGGTACGCCTCGAACGACCGCCAGGAGAACACGACCTCGTCGCCGTCGTTGCAGGTCGAGAGCACCAGTTCCTGGCACAGGCTCACCGAGCCGTTGCCCACGGCGATGTTCTCCGGCTTCACCCCCAGCCGCCCGGCCAGCGCGCCGATGAGCACGGCCGCCATGTTGTCCGGATACCGGTGGACCGTGTACGCCGCCTCGGCGATCGCGTCGCGCACGCTGGGCAGGGGACCGACGGTGGTCTCGTTGCTGGCGAGCTTGATCGCGCCCGGGAAACTGCGGCCGGGCACATAGGACGGGATCGAGGTGAGGTCGGGGCGGGTCCGTGGGGTCACCAGCCGATTATGCGCCCGGCGATTGCGTGCACGGTCGTGGTGGGTCGTGTCATCGTGGACGGTATGTCGGGAATCCACACTGCCGCGGCCCGGTTGCCGGACGGGTCGGGGCAGGTACCGCTGACCGTGTTTCGGCCGGAGGGTGCCATCCGCGGTGGCATCGTCGTGCTGCACGAATCCCGTGTGTTTCCGCCGGCCCTGCTGGCGTTCATGGAGGTTCTGGCTGCCGAGGGCTGGCTGGTCGTGGCTCCGAATCTGTTCCACCGCGAGTTCACCGAGGACGACGAGGTGTTCGGGCAGAACCTGTTCGACGACGTCGATGCCGCGATGGACTGGCTGGTACGCAGTGGGGTCTACCCGGACGCGGTCGGCGTGATCGGGTTCGACGACGCCGGGACGGCGGCGCTCATCGTCGCCGCCAATCGGCGGGTGGGTGCCGCGGTCACCGTCGCGGCGCACGGCATCGTGCAGCCGTTGCGGCCCGACGTTCCCGCACTCGTCGAGGCCGTGCGCAACCTGCAGGCGCCGTGGCTCGGTCTGTACGGCGAGGACGACCCGACCACCCCGACCGGCGACGTCGAGCAGCTGCGCGAGGCTGCCGGACAGGCCGACGCACCGACCCTGGTCATCGGTTACCCCGGCCTGGCGCATCGCCCCGACGAGCCGCCGGTCGAGCACGACACCGCCGATCCGGACACCGACCCGGCCGAGGCGGCGATCATCGACGCACGGCGCCGGATCTTCGACTGGTTCGACGCGCACCTGCGCTGACCAGGCGTTTTGCGTTTGCCGTCCGAACGTGTGTAATCTTTCGTCCCGGCGGTTCGAGAGAATCGAAACCCCCCAGGGAGGCGTGCCAGAGCGGCCGAATGGGACTCACTGCTAATGAGTTGTCCCCTTTACGGGGGACCGGAGGTTCAAATCCTCTCGCCTCCGCCACGTCGGTGCAGCGTCGCCGGCGACAACTGAATATGAGAAACAACTGCATACCAGAAACAACTACATACACGCACTGCGCCCGTAGCTCAACGGATAGAGCATCTGACTACGGATCAGAAGGTTAGGGGTTCGAATCCCTTCGGGCGCACAACGAAGAGCCCCTCACCCATTGTGGTGAGGGGCTCTCGCGTCGTGGCGGCCCCCCGGCCCCGACGATGGGGCAGGACCTACGACGTGCCGATCAGACCGTGGTCGTACGCATTCTCGAAGTCGTCGTTGACGAGGACGACGGTGCGGTCGATCCGGTCGATCATGGACGCGGCGACGGATGCCCGGTAGCCGGAGGCGCAGTGCACCCACACCTCCCCGCGGGGTACCTCGTCGAGCCGCTCGGCGAGGTCGTGCAGCGGGATGTTGACCGCTCCGCGCACGTGGCCGTCCTCGTACTCGTCCTTCTGGCGCACGTCGAGGACCCGGACCTGCTCGCTGTCGATCTCCCGGGTCAGCTCCGCGAAGTCCGAGACGCGGTACGACCGAAGTTCGTGTCCGTTGACCAGGGTGTGGATCTCGCCGACGGCCGCTCCGGCGAGTTCGTCGACGCCGATGCGGACCAGTTCGCGCTTGGCGTCGGCGATCTGCTCGTCGCTCTCGCCGATGAGGGTCAGTGGCGCACCCCACTTGTAGAGCCACCCCAGGTAGGTGACGAAGGAGGTGGACAGCTCGAAGCCGAGTGTGCCGCCCAGGTGTCCCGCGGCGAAGGCGGTGCGCTCGCGCAGATCGACGACCCACTCACCGGCGTCGATGCGCCGGCGCAGCTCGGCCGGGTCGACCGGCTCCGGCGCAGACAGGTCGAGCGGCGACGGACCCGCCCTGTTGATCACGCCCATGTGGGCGTAGTACGCGGGGTAGGTATTGAGTCCGGCGATGAGCTCGTCGACGTAGGCCTGCTCGTCGCGGGTCAGCGCCGGGTTGACGTCGCGTTGCTGCCCGACGGTGGACGAATCGCCGCTGGTGGGGGTCGCCGAGCAGAAGCTGCCGAAGCCGTGGGTGGGATACACCGGAGTGTCGGCCGGCACTTCGTCGGCGATCCGTCGCACGGAGCGGAACTGTGCGTGGGTCAGTTCCTCGGTGTACTGCGGGCCGACGAGATCGGTGCGGCCGGTCGAGCCGTACAGCATCGACCCGCCGGTGAAGATCCCGTGCGTGCCGCCGGTCGCGTCGAGCAGCACATAGCTGACGTGGTGGTGGGTGTGCCCGGGGGTGTGCATCACCCGCAGCCGGATGGGACCGGCGTCGATCAGGTCGCCGTCGTGGACGGCACGTCGCTCGTAGTCCACGTCGTCGCCGGCTGGAACGATGTACTCGGCCTCGACGGCGCGGGACAGTTCCAGCCCACCGGTGACGTAGTCGTTGTGGATGTGGGTCTCGAGGACATGGGTGATGCGCGCTCCGCGGTCGTTGGCGAGCGCGAGCACTCGATCGATGTCCCGCTGTGGATCCACGACGACGGCGACGTCCGCCTCGGTGACGAGATAGCTGCGATCGCCGAGGCTCGAGGTTTCGATGATCGATACGTCCATGTCGATGCCTTCCCACGGTACTTCCACTATGCCCCCGGATACCCCGGGGCGTACGAAGAATGCGTGGAGTGCGGGAAGAGTTTCGGCTCAGCGCAGGAACAGTGTGTCCACCAGCACGTACGCGGCCACGACGAAGACGAGATAGGCGAACCACCGCCGCAGCCGTCCGGTTTCCATGCGCGTGCCGAGGTGACCGGCGACAAGCGACGCGACGACCGCGGCCCCGGCGAACGCCGCCGTGATCGACCAGTCGATGTCGGCGTCCCCGAGATGCGCGATCAGCCCGGCCGCCGAGTTGGCGACGATGACGACGAGGGAGGTCCCGACGGCGACGCCCATCTCCAATCCGAGGAGCATCACCAGCGCGGGGATGATCAGGAAGCCGCCGCCGACGCCGAACAGGCCGGTCAAGAAGCCCACCCCCAGGCCGGCCGGGATCGCCCTCGGCGCGCATCGCTTCCAGTCGATGCCGAAGTCGCCGGTCTTGCACGCGGTCCCGGCGTCGTCGCTCTCGCGCAGCATCCGGATCCCCGCGACCACCATCACGACGGCGAAGCCCACCAGCAGCACCGGTTGCGGCAGCAGCGTGCCCACAGCCGTGCCGGCGAACGTCGCGGGGATGCCGGCCGCGGCGAACACCGCGGCCAGCCGCCAGTCGACCTGCCCGGCCCGAGCCTTGGGGATCGCCCCGGACAGGGCTGCGGCCCCGACGACGATCAGCGAGATCGGGATGGCCTGGCGGAAGTCGAGTCCGAGGCCGTACACCAGGGCGGGGACCGCCAGGATGGATCCGCCGCCCCCGAGGAGGCCGAGCAGGACCCCGATGACCGCTCCGAGAACGAGCGCGATCGCCGGTTGCACCGCTTCCTCCTTCGCCGGTCAGGAATCGGCAGTACCCGGTCCCGCCGCGAACAATGCGGCCTGCACCCGATCCGCGGCCTCCGCGGGGTCCTCGTGCTCCCAGATCCGCACCGCCGTCCATCCGGCCGCGGCGAGCGCCGCGTCGGTGTCCCGGTCCCGGGCCACGTTCCCGGCGAGCTTGGCGGCCCACCACTCGGCGTTGTTCTTCGGATCGGTGGCGTGCTGCGGGCAACGATGCCAGAAGCACCCGTCGACATACACCGCAACGCGGCGGCGCGGGAACACCAGGTCGGCGCGACGACGGATCCCCGGCAGGGGAGCACGATCGACGAAGTAGCGCACCCCGCGACGATGCAACTCCCGGCGCAGGGCCACCTCGGGGACGGTGTCCCTGCGCCGCTGCCGGCTCATCCGGGCGCTGGTCTGCGGATCGGTGGAGGGCACGGCGGTCGGCTCCGTCCTCAGGCCGCGGCCTCGGGGAAGCCGCCCATGCGGTCCAGGTGGGATTCGACGTCGTCGAGGAAGCCGGGCACGAATCTCAGGTTCCCGGACCGGGCCCGCCGCAGGAAACCGGCGGTGGCCCGCGCCGACAGCAGGCGCGCGTCCTCCAGGAATCCGGCGAGATCCTCGTACGGTTCCTGCACCGGCCAGTGCGACTCGTGCACCCGGAAAGCCCGCCGCCGCGCGCCCCAGGCGGCACTCGGCCAGGGGTCGCCGGGCCGCAGCGGGGTCTCGTGGTCGGGTGAGTAATCGATCGGCCGCCCGAGCCGTCCACCGACCCACGCGGCCATGCGCACGCTCACTGCGTTGCCGACGAGTCGCCACCGATGCCCGGTCCGCACACCGGGCGCCTGGATGGCGGGTGCGGTCCAGTCGGGGTCGAAGCCCTGCAGCCGTTCGGCGTCGATCAGACCGGGAGTGACGATCTCGCCCGACGGCAGCCGCACTGCCGGCGGACTCGCGATGCCCACCGTGGAGCCGCCCTTGAGCGTGGGCACGGCGTTGACCGCCCAGCCGAGACCGCGCACGCCTTCGGTCCAGTAGAACCCGCACGGGTGGGTGCCGGGATCGCCTTCCGCGGGGGCGCCGGCGTCCTCGCCGAACAACACCGTCCGGGGGTCGTCGGTGCGCGAGGCGAGCATGAGCACCCGCTGCCGGCGCTGCGGGAGTCCGAACGCGCGGGCATCGACGACCCGGTACGCCCACGCGTACCCGAGATCCTCGAGCGCATCGGTGATGTGACGCATCGCGGCGCCGCGTCCGAGTTGCAGCATGAAGGGGACGTTCTCGATGAGCAGCCATCGCGGGCCCTGCTTGCGCCGCACCAACCGGAACACCTCGTCGACGAGGCCCGACCGGGAGCCGGTGATGCCGGCGGTCCTGCCGGCCTGCGACAGGTCCTGGCACGGAAAGCCCGCGGTGACGACCTCGGTTGCCTGGGGCAGGGAACGGAGGCGGGTGACGTCGGTGTGCAGAGGTACATCGGCGAAGCGGGCGCGGAGCACGGCCTGGGCTCCGGCGTCGATCTCGCAGAGCAGTTCGGTGCGCCAGCCGTGCTCGGCCAGGCCGAGCTCGAGTCCGCCGATACCGGCGAACAAACCCACCATGTTCCCGGTCGACGTCACGGCACCCTTTCTCGCTTTGCTCACGGAGCACGTTACTCGAGAATTCGGGCGGCCCGTGCCGCGACGCGAGATGCAATGATCACGTCCGCCGAAAGAGCGAGGCGTGTGCCTCGGGGGACGCGATCGACTCGAAGGCGGCCTTCATCCGGACCACGGCCTCGATCCGGCGGGCCACGCTCGGTGCGACGTCACCTGCACAGTCGCCGGCCTCGCGGTCGCCGATCCCGAGGAGGAGCTCGTCGAGCGCGGCGAGGTAGTCCTGGCAGGCCGCCGCGCACGTCGCTGCCGCGGGGGACCCCGAGCCGGGTCCGTCCGCCCGGCCCGGCGGGACGATCTCTGCGGGAAAGCCACTCATGGGTCTCCTATGCCTGACGTGATCGGGGACGCGCGCCGCGGAACGACAACGACGGTGCCACGCAGTGCGCACGCCGGCTACGGTCCGCGCGGGGACTGCCACGAGGCGGACGCCTCGGAAGGTGAGACGCAGTGGCACAGGGGATGGTTCCGTGTCGCGGAAACAGCCGTCCTCGCGGGCAAACACCCGTCCTGACCTGGCGATTTGGCGCGGGGTCGAATGATCACGTAACTTATTCCAGGTCAGAGCGACACGGACACCGACCCGGCCCGCAGGGGCCCGGGAAAACGAGGTTGGACGAAGGCGCCTGATTAACCCGATTGAAAACCTTCTGGTAGGGTTTCCAATCGCTCCTGAGATCGGATCGGCCGCGGATTTTGATTCCGAAAGCCCCCGATGTTAGGCTGGAACGGTTGCCCCGGAGTGAAGCACTGAAAAGTGCGGAGCGATGGTGTGCGCGTGTTCTTTGAGAACTCAACAGTGTGCCGATGAATGTCAGTGCCAAATATTTTGTTTGGTGCGATCAGATCAGACGCCGACCATGGTGTCAAGCCGATGAGGTGTCGTGAGATGATCGTTGCTGGCTGCCGCATTCTTCCGTCTGTGGTGGTCAGTGTTTTTTTGCTGGTTTGAGTTTTTTGCTGGTGATTTGGCTCGATGTCTATGACTGATCGGCCCTTCGGGGTTTGATTGTGAGTCTTCAACGGAGAGTTTGATCCTGGCTCAGGACGAACGCTGGCGGCGTGCTTAACACATGCAAGTCGAACGATGAAGCCCAGCTTGCTGGGTGGATTAGTGGCGAACGGGTGAGTAACACGTGGGTGATCTGCCCTGCACTTCGGGATAAGCCTGGGAAACTGGGTCTAATACCGGATAGGACCTCGGGATGCATGTTCCGGGGTGGAAAGGTTTTCCGGTGCAGGATGGGCCCGCGGCCTATCAGCTTGTTGGTGGGGTAACGGCCCACCAAGGCGACGACGGGTAGCCGGCCTGAGAGGGCGACCGGCCACACTGGGACTGAGACACGGCCCAGACTCCTACGGGAGGCAGCAGTGGGGAATATTGCACAATGGGCGCAAGCCTGATGCAGCGACGCCGCGTGAGGGATGACGGCCTTCGGGTTGTAAACCTCTTTCAGTACCGACGAAGCGCGAGTGACGGTAGGTACAGAAGAAGCACCGGCCAACTACGTGCCAGCAGCCGCGGTAATACGTAGGGTGCGAGCGTTGTCCGGAATTACTGGGCGTAAAGAGCTCGTAGGCGGTTTGTCGCGTCGTCTGTGAAAACCCGCAGCTCAACTGCGGGCTTGCAGGCGATACGGGCAGACTTGAGTACTGCAGGGGAGACTGGAATTCCTGGTGTAGCGGTGAAATGCGCAGATATCAGGAGGAACACCGGTGGCGAAGGCGGGTCTCTGGGCAGTAACTGACGCTGAGGAGCGAAAGCGTGGGTAGCGAACAGGATTAGATACCCTGGTAGTCCACGCCGTAAACGGTGGGCGCTAGGTGTGGGTTTCCTTCCACGGGATCCGTGCCGTAGCTAACGCATTAAGCGCCCCGCCTGGGGAGTACGGCCGCAAGGCTAAAACTCAAAGGAATTGACGGGGGCCCGCACAAGCGGCGGAGCATGTGGATTAATTCGATGCAACGCGAAGAACCTTACCTGGGTTTGACATACACCGGACCGCCCCAGAGATGGGGTTTCCCTTGTGGTCGGTGTACAGGTGGTGCATGGCTGTCGTCAGCTCGTGTCGTGAGATGTTGGGTTAAGTCCCGCAACGAGCGCAACCCTTGTCCTGTGTTGCCAGCAATTCGGTTGGGGACTCGCAGGAGACTGCCGGGGTCAACTCGGAGGAAGGTGGGGACGACGTCAAGTCATCATGCCCCTTATGTCCAGGGCTTCACACATGCTACAATGGCCGGTACAGAGGGCTGCGATACCGCGAGGTGGAGCGAATCCCTTAAAGCCGGTCTCAGTTCGGATCGGGGTCTGCAACTCGACCCCGTGAAGTCGGAGTCGCTAGTAATCGCAGATCAGCAACGCTGCGGTGAATACGTTCCCGGGCCTTGTACACACCGCCCGTCACGTCATGAAAGTCGGTAACACCCGAAGCCGGTGGCCTAACCCCTCGTGGGAGGGAGCCGTCGAAGGTGGGATCGGCGATTGGGACGAAGTCGTAACAAGGTAGCCGTACCGGAAGGTGCGGCTGGATCACCTCCTTTCTAAGGAGCATCTGCCCACACACCCCGAACAGTCGGGGCGCGTGTGCGGCCAGAGACCGTTTGTCCCCGCATGTGGGACACGGTGGCTCATGGGTGGAACGCTGACAGCTACTTCTCGTCCGGGTCCCGTTTCTGTGCGGGATCCGAGGAGTTATATCGGTGCACTGTTGGGTCCTGAGAGAACACGCGAGTGTTTTGTCAGCGACGATGCTCATCAAAGCTTCCGCCGGTCGGTGGGGTGAGTAGTGGGTGTTGTGTGTTGTTTGAGAACTGCACAGTGGACGCGAGCATCTTTGTTGTAAGTGTTTATGAGCGTACGGTGGATGCCTTGGCACCAGGAGCCGATGAAGGACGTGGGAGGCTGCGATATGCCTCGGGGAGCTGTCAACCGAGCTGTGATCCGAGGATTTCCGAATGGGGAAACCCAGCACGAGTGATGTCGTGTTACCCGCGCCTGAATATATAGGGCGTGTGGAGGGAACGTGGGGAAGTGAAACATCTCAGTACCCACAGGAAGAGAAAACAACATGTGATTCCGTGAGTAGTGGCGAGCGAAAACGGAAGAGGCTAAACCGGATACATGTGATACCCGGCAGGGGTTGTGTGTTCGGGGTTGTGGGGTTCGATGTGTCGGTGCTGCCGCGCCGGCCGACAGTGAGAAATCGCCTGTGTTAGTCGAAATGGTCTGGAACGGCCTGTCGTAGAGGGTGAGAATCCCGTAGACGAAAACGCGGTGACTGTCGATTCGAATACCCGAGTAGCAGCGGGCCCGTGAAATCTGCTGTGAATCCGTCGGGACCACCCGATAAGCCTGAATACTCCCTGGTGACCGATAGCGGACTAGTACCGTGAGGGAAAGGTGAAAAGTACCCCGGGAGGGGAGTGAAATAGTACCTGAAACCGTGCGCTTACAATCCGTCGGAGCCTTCGAGCAGTTTGGTCTGCTGGGGGTGACGGCGTGCCTTTTGAAGAATGAGCCTGCGAGTTAGTGGCATGTCGCGAGGTTAACCCGTGTGGGGTAGTCGTAGCGAAAGCGAGTCCGAACAGGGCGTCTGTAGTGGCATGTTCTAGACCCGAAGCGGAGTGATCTACCCATGGCCAGGGTGAAGCGACGGTAAGACGTCGTGGAGGCCCGAACCCACTTAGGTTGAAAACTGAGGGGATGAGCTGTGGGTAGGGGTGAAAGGCCAATCAAACTCCGTGATAGCTGGTTCTCCCCGAAATGCATTTAGGTGCAGCGTCGCGTGTTTCTCACCGGAGGTAGAGCTACTGGATGGTCTAGGGGGCCCACAAGCTTACCGAAATCAGCCAAACTCCGAATGCCGGTGAGTGAGAGCGCGGCAGTGAGACTGCGGGGGATAAGCTTCGTAGTCGAGAGGGAAACAGCCCAGATCGCCGGCTAAGGCCCCTAAGCGTGTACTAAGTGGAAAAGGATGTGGGATCGCTGAGACAACCAGGAGGTTGGCTTAGAAGCAGCCACCCTTGAAAGAGTGCGTAATAGCTCACTGGTCAAGTGGTTCTGCGCCGACAATGTAGCGGGGCTCAAGTACACCGCCGAAGCCGCGGCACTCGCACAACACCCCGGAGGGTCCACGGATCGTCCGGCAGTGGTGCGGGTGGGTAGGGGAGCGTCGTGCAGCCGGGGAAGCGCCGGAGTGATCCAGGTGTGGAGGCTGCGCGAGTGAGAATGCAGGCATGAGTAGCGAAAGACGAGTGAGAAACTCGTCCGCCGAATGACCAAGGGTTCCTGGGCCAGGTTAATCCGCCCAGGGTGAGTCGGGACCTAAGGCGAGGCCGACAGGCGTAGTCGATGGACAACGGGTTGATATTCCCGTACCCGTGTGAACGCGCCCCTGGTGAATCATCGGTACTAACCGTCCAAAGGGTGATCGAGTTCCTTCGGGAGCCGAGAGCCTGCTGCACGGGACCTTCGGTGGTAGTAGCCAAGCGATGGGGTGACGCAGGAAGGTAGTGGGGCCGGTCAGTGGTTGTACCGGTGTAAGCCCGTAGGGCGTGACACAGGCAAATCCGTGTCGCACACAGCCTGAGAGGTGATGCGTAGCCGAATGAGGCGAATTCCATGATCCTATGCTGCCGAGAAAAGCCTCTAGCGAGCTTTCACACGGCCCGTACCCCAAACCGACACAGGTGGTCAGGTAGAGAATACCGAGGCGATCGAGAGAACTGTGGTTAAGGAACTCGGCAAAATGCCCCCGTAACTTCGGGAGAAGGGGGACCAGTCCCGGTGACCGGACTTGCTCCGTGAGCCGGGGGTGGTCGCAGAGACCAGAGAGAAGCGACTGTTTACTAAAAACACAGGTCCGTGCGAAGTCGTAAGACGAGGTATACGGACTGACGCCTGCCCGGTGCTGGAAGGTTAAGAGGACCGGTCAGCGGAGTTCACTCCGCGAAGCTGAGAATTTAAGCCCCAGTAAACGGCGGTGGTAACTATAACCATCCTAAGGTAGCGAAATTCCTTGTCGGGTAAGTTCCGACCTGCACGAATGGCGTAACGACTTCTCTGCTGTCTCAACCACAGACTCGGCGAAATTGCACTACGAGTAAAGATGCTCGTTACGCGCGGCAGGACGAAAAGACCCCGGGACCTTCACTACAGCTTGGTATTGGTGTTCGGTTCGGTTTGTGTAGGATAGGTGGGAGACTGGGAAGCCCGCACGCCAGTGTGGGTGGAGTCGTTGTTGAAATACCACTCTGATCGTATTGGACCTCTAACCTCGGACCCTGATCGGGTTCAGGGACAGTGCCTGGTGGGTAGTTTAACTGGGGCGGTTGCCTCCCAAAATGTAACGGAGGCGCCCAAAGGTTCCCTCAGCCTGGTTGGCAATCAGGTGTCGAGTGCAAGTGCACAAGGGAGCTTGACTGTGAGACCGACAGGTCGAGCAGGGACGAAAGTCGGGACTAGTGATCCGGCACCGGCATGTGGAAGCGGTGTCGCTCAACGGATAAAAGGTACCCCGGGGATAACAGGCTGATCTTCCCCAAGAGTCCATATCGACGGGATGGTTTGGCACCTCGATGTCGGCTCGTCGCATCCTGGGGCTGGAGTAGGTCCCAAGGGTTGGGCTGTTCGCCCATTAAAGCGGCACGCGAGCTGGGTTTAGAACGTCGTGAGACAGTTCGGTCTCTATCCGCCGCGCGCGTTAGAAACTTGAGGAAGGCTGTCCCTAGTACGAGAGGACCGGGACGGACGAACCTCTGGTGTGCCAGTTGTCCCGCCAGGGGCACGGCTGGTTGGCTACGTTCGGAAGGGATAACCGCTGAAAGCATCTAAGCGGGAAGCCTGTTCCAAGATGAGGTTTCTCACCCCCTCGAGGGGGTAAGGCCCCCGGCAGACCACCGGGTTGATAGGCCGGAACTGGAAGTGCGGTAACGCATGCAGGTGACCGGTACTAATAGGCCGAGGACTTACCACAAAGAAGCTACGCGTCCACTGTGCGGTATCTGAAACAACACACTCACACTCGCTGCGCGAGGAGTCGGAGTAAACGCTGCCCCCCAAAGAATGGGTGGGCCTGCGGCCCCCGACCCACGCGAACAGCGTGCGTGGGTCGTTTCACAGAGTTACGGCGGCCATAGCGGAGGGGAAACGCCCGGTCCCATTCCGAACCCGGAAGCTAAGCCCTCCAGCGCCGATGGTACTGCACCCGACAGGGTGTGGGAGAGTAGGACACCGCCGAACACCCGTTACCGGAAGCCCCCCAACCTCGTTGGGGGGCTTCCGGCATTTCCGCATGTTCCGGTTCGGCTCCCTCTTGTCCGTGCTCCGGCACAGGCGAATCATTGAATCTACGGTGGTCGCGATTGCCGGCCGTCGGGTGACGCCGACGGTGGACGGCGACGGGTCGGCCACGGAAGCCGTTGGGTGCGGGCTTGTCCCGCACGTGGAGGCGATAGTGATGTTCATTCAGGTCTGGCAGGGGACGGTTCGCGACGAGCAGGGACTGAAGGCCTGCCTGCAGCGGTGGACGGACGAGCTGCGCCCGGGCGCAGTGGGCTATCTGGGTAGCACGTCGGGATTCAGCGACGACGGCACCTTCGTGTCGGTGGCGCGGTTCGAGTCGGAGGAGGCGGCCCGCCGCAACAGCGAACGTCCGGAGCAGGGCGCGTGGTGGGCCGAGGCCGAGCAGTGCTTCGACGGGGAGATCACCGTCCACGACTGCCGTGACGTCGAGGTGTGGATGGAAGGTGGCTCGGACACTGCAGGATTCGTACAGGTCATGGAGGGGCACTGCCCCGATCTCGGGCGGATGAAGAGTCTGCTCGCCGAGGGTCAGGACCGGGTGCATGAGCTGCGGCCCGAGATCATCGGCGGCACGCTCGCCACCTACGGTGACGACGGGTACGTCGAGACGGTGTACTTCTCGTCCGAGGAGGAGGCACGGGCCCACGAACGGATGGAGATTCCCGACGATCTGCGGCCGCTTCTGGAGGAGGAGATGCGCCTGCTCGGCGACGTGCACTACTACGACCTGCACGAGCCCATTCTCACCCCGAGCGGCAGGTGAGCCGGCTCAGCCGACAGTAGGGAAGCCCGGGCCGTGGTGGCACGGCCCGGACCGCCCCGCAGTGTCAACCGTTCCGCAGTGTCAGGGCCTCGGCCGGTGGGGCAGGGCCCGCGTGAGCCGCGGCGCCCAGCCGTGGGACGGCCAGCGCTTGAGTCCCAGCCGATCCGGCGTCAGACGGGTGTCGACGAAGAGCTTCTCGAGTTCGGGATCGGCGTCGCCGAGGAAGCGGTAGAGGATGGTGCCGCCGTTGTCCTCGGTGCGGGATGCCGCTTCCCAGCCGGTGGCCCGGTAGGCGCCGCGCACGATGTTGTCCGCCACCACCAGGATGGGCAGTCCGTCGACCCGGCGTGCCGCGGCTCCGGCCGGCCACGGACGGTCGGCGAGTCCTCGGACCTGTTCGGGGGAAGCCGATTTCGCATCCGTGATCCGCAGCACGACGCACGGGGTGGGCAGCTCGGGTGCGGCCTCCGCGGAGTACTGACGTATCAGCTCCTCGATGGGGTGGGCCACCCGGTCGGATTCCTCGGTCGCGCCGACGAGGTTGGTCAGCACGAGTTCGCCGTCGTGCGGTTCGAGCAGCCCCAGCACCGAGACCAGGGCCTGCGCGGTGAAGCCGGCGGCGTGGTCGGCGTCGACCGCCGGGGCCACCCGGTCGGCCACGACGTAGTGGCCCACGGAGTAGCCGGAGTCGTAGACGGCACGGATCCGGTGCACAGCCGCGTCGGCTTCGGGGGTGTGGGCGGGCGGGGCCTCGCCGCCGGCGGTGAGCTTGTGGTTTTCGCCGAGTGCCGTCCAGGTCAAGGCGAACAGGCGGTTTCCGCGGCCCTGTCCGACGTGCAGGACGGTGTGGTCGCGCGGATCGACGAGGGCGTACACATAGGCACCGAGCTGTTCGACGACCATCGCCGGCAGCGGGTCCGGGGTGGGGGTGCGGTCGTCGACGTCGGTGACGATCTCGCGCAGGACGGCGAGGCGCAAGGCGACCGGTACGGTGCCGGCGGAGCCGCCGAACAGTTCGCGGTTGGCGGCATCGACGGAGCCGAAGGCGCGTCCGGTGTGGCGGGCCAGGGCGGCGAGCGCACGAGTGAACTCGGCGAGGCGCTGACGAGGGTCCGCGGCGGTATCGGGCAGCTCGTTGCTGGTCAGGAACATCTGGATCTCGGGGGACTCCAGGAGGATCTGGGCGATGTTCTGAGGAACTGTCCACACGGTACGCATGAGGCGACTGTAGGCCAGTCTCTTGCGGGTAGCGGGTTGCGTGCTCAAACGCGCTGCACAACGCCGGTGGTCACCGCCCGGCAACCGCGTCTTGGTGCCGCGGACACGCGCCCGTGGTGTGACGATCGCCACGTTCGCCGTAGTCGTCGGCTACACGAAGGGCACGATTCACGGCACCCCTGCTCCCTGGGGGTGGCTCGTCGCTTAACGTAGACACGTGAGCATCCCAGTCCCCGATGCCGCGCGGTCTGCGGCGAGCCCAGCATCGAACTGGCCCGCGATTCTGACGTGGCGGGCGTACGACGTTCCTCGGATGGAGTCGGTGCGTGTCCAACTGAGCGGCAGTCGCATCAAGGCGGCGGGTCGCATCGTCGGCGCGCAGTGCGCGGAGCACCCCGCGTTCAGCGCGTCGTACGACCTCGTGACCGACGAGAACGGTGTGACGCGCCGGTTGTCGGTGCGCACGACCGTGGCCGCCGGCGAGAGGCACATGTCGATCAGCCGGTCCGAGGAGGGCATCTGGATGGTCGACAACGGCACCCAGCACCAGCGTTCGGCGTTCGGCGGGGCACTCGACGTCGATGTCATCCTCAGCCCGTTCTTCAATGCGCTGCCGATCCGCCGCTACGGGCTGCAGTCCGGCGCGGACGAACTCGAGGTTCCGGTCGTCTACGTGAACCTGCTCGACCTCGGCATCGAGGAGGCCACCCTCGTCTACAGCAGCGCGGCCGACGGCATCCACGTCCTGTCCCCGGTCTCCAGTTCATCGGTGACGGTGGACGGCGACGGTTTCGTCGTGGACTACCCCGGTCTGGCGGGGCGGATCTAGGCCGGGCTGTTTCAGGAGAGGGCGTTGCCCTCGCAGTTTCAGGAGAGGGCGCTGCCCTCCACTGCCATCGCCAGTGCGAGGGCCGTGGACTCTCCGGGGTGACTGCCGTGCCCGCCGGTCCCGGTGGTCAATCCGATCACCTGTACGCCGATGGGAAAGTCCCCGCCGCCCGGCGCGGGAACCGACACCGCAGGTACGCCGAGCACGCTGAACGGGATGCACATCTGCAATAGCGGCCCCCGGAGCGCGGCGGGGTCGCTGTCGAGTGCGGCCGATCGCAGCGGGGTGGTGACGGTGATCAGGGCGTCGAGCCCGTCGTCGCGGCGTAGCCGGCGCAGGACGTCGCGGCGCAGCCGGGCGGCCGTTCGCACGGCCCGCACGTAGTCCGTCGCCGGACGGTCCCGCTGAGCCGCGAGCAGCGCCGCGGTGGCCGGCTGGTAGAGGTCCGGGTCGTTCTCGAACCAGCGCTGATGGGTTTCGTACGCCTCCGAGCCGGTGACGACGGGATACACGGCGAGCAGGTCGTCGGTCTCCGGCAGCGTCACGTCCCGTACCTCCGCACCGAGGTGGGCGAGCGTGCGGCAGGCGTCGTCGAGCGCGGACTCGAATGCGGCGTCGGGCACGTCCCAGAGGCCGCCGCGCAGCCGCCCGACCCGCAGACCCGAGACGGGCGTGCGCAGGTGTGCGATCCCGGGCAGCGCACCCCACGCCAGTCCGGCGTCGAGGACGTCGCGGGCGAGCAGGCCCACGTGGTCGAAGGTGGTGGACAGGGGGAACACCCCGTCGACCGGCAACGCGCCGCGGGTGGGCTTGAGGCCGACGACGCCGCACAGTGCCGCCGGGGTCCGCACACTGCATCCGGTGTCGGTGCCCAGCGCCAGCGGCACGATGCCCTTGGCGACGAGCGCCGCCGACCCCGAGGACGAGCCGCCGGTGATCCGGGTGGGATCGTGCGGGTGCCGGGCCGGTCCGGACGCGTTGACCAGGCCACTCGGCCCGTACGCGAACTCGTGCAGGTGCGTCTTGGCCACCACGACGGCGCCGGCCTCGCGGAGCCGCTCGACGATCCTGGCGTCCCGTGCGGCCGGCGGTGCGTCGGCGAGGACGCTGCTGCCGCACCGCGTCGGCATCCCGGCGACGTCGATGTTGTCCTTGACGGCGACGGCGACACCGTGCAGCGGGCCGATCCAGTTGCCGGCCGCGAGTTCGGCGTCGGCGCGAGCGGCGGACTCGAGGGCGGCGGCGTCGTTGCGAGCGGCCACGAGGTTCGACCACGGTGTGCCGTCGAGGGCGTCGAGGTCGGCCAGAACCTGCCGGACGTGGCCGGTGGCGGTCAGTTCGCCTTTCGCGAGTGCCGCCGTGGTGTCGCGCAGTGTCACCGCGTCCACACCTCGCCGCGGCGGCCGGCCTCGCGCAGCCGGGCGATCCAGTCGGCATCGCCGGGGACGATGCCGGTGACGGGCCGCCGTGCGCGCTGCTCGAATCGTCGCCGGGCGGCGTGACCGGCGGCGGTCAGCTCGGCGGTGCTGCCGTCGGCGAGTCGCTCGCGGGCGAGGCGCAGCACCTCGAGGGTCTCGTCGAGGGTCGTGAGCAGCGCCGTGGCGTTGCCCTCGCACATCGCGTCGACCAGCGCGGGTGCCGTCCCGGCGACGCGGGTGCCGTCGCGGAACGAGCCGGCGGCCAGGCCCAGCGCCAGGTCGCCTCCGGCGGCCCCGGACAGCGCCAGTGCCTCGGCGAGCAGGTGCGGCAGGTGCGAGACGCGGGCGACCGCGGCGTCGTGCTCACCCGATTCGGCGGGCACGACGACGGAACCGCAGTCGAGGGCGAGATCGGCGACCTGCGTCCACACCACGGGGTCGGTGCCGTCGTCCACGGTGACCACCCACACCGCGTCGCGGAACAGTTCCGCGAATCCCGCCGACCAGCCGGACTCGGCGGTGCCGGCCATGGGATGGCCGCCGACGAAGCGGGCGGACAGCCCGTGGGCGGCGACAGCGGCGGCGACCTGCGACTTGACGCTGACCACGTCGGTCAGCGCGGCGTGCGGGGCGTGCTCGGCGACGGCGGCGAGCACCGCGTCCACCGCGGGCACGGGCACGGCGACGACGACGAGGGCGTCGGATTCCGCGGCGCGCCGCAGCGTGGCCGGCAGGTCGGTGGAGGCGTCGAATCCGTCGGCCCGCGCGGCCTCGACGGGCTCCGCCGACCGGTTGTATCCCCAGGCCTCGCGACCCGCGGCGACGGCCGCACGCAGCAACGATCCGCCGATCAGGCCGAGGCCGAGCACACACACGGGCGGGGTGGACGCGGAGGTGGGCACCCGAACAGGTTGGCACATCGCCCGCTGGACTTCATTCACGGGACTGCGCCGACTACCGTTGCGCCCATGGCTGCGCAGCGTGCGGGGAACAAGAGCCCTTCCGTGAGTTCGACTGAGGACCTCGACGGGTTCGGGGTCGCCGTGACGCGGGAGGACGGTCGCTGGAAGTGCAAGGCACTGTCGGCGGCGGTGTTGACGAGCCTCGAGGTGGCCGACCGGGAGCTGCGCGAGCTGCGCAGCACCGGCGCGATCTTCGGGTTGCTCAACGTGGACGACGAGTTCTTCGTCATCGTCCGGCCCGCCCCGTCGGGCACGCGTCTGCTGCTGTCCGACGCGACCATGGCCATCGACTACGACATCGCCGCCGACGTGCTCGACGCGTTGAACATCGAAATCCCGGATATCGACCCCGACGAGCTCGACGACATCGAGCCGTGGGAGGAGGGCGATCTGGGGATTCTCGCGGACTTGGGATTGCCGGAGCCGGTGCTGGCGGTGATCGCCGCCGAGTCCGATCTGTATCCGGACGAGCAGATCGAGGAGATCGCCCAGCGGCTGGGATTCGACGACGTCCTCGCCACGACGCTGGACAAGCTGCGCCCCTAGATGGGCCTGCGCGACGACGAGGCGATGATCCGGGCCGCGCTGGAGGCGGCCGCCGCGGCGCCGGCCGGCGACGTGCCGGTGGGTGCGGTGCTGTTCGATGCGGACGGGACCGAGCTGGCCCGTGCGGCGAATTCGCGGGAGGCCACGGGCGATCCGACGGCTCATGCGGAGGTGCTGGCGCTGCGCGCAGCGGCGAAGGTGCACGGCGACGGCTGGCGGCTCGAGGGCACGACGCTGGCCGTGACGCTGGAGCCGTGCACGATGTGTGCGGGCGCGCTGGTGCTGGCCAGGGTGCACCGCGTGGTATTCGGGGCATGGGAGCCGAAGACGGGTGCGGTCGGGTCGCTGTGGGACGTGGTGCGTGATCGTCGGCTCACCCACCGCCCACAGGTGCGCGGCGGCGTGCTCGAGGACGAATGCGCGGCGGTGCTCGAGGACTTCTTCCGGGCCCAGCGTCTCGCCGAACGCCGGTGACCTGCGGATTTCAACTCCGGGACCGAATCCGGTAAAGTCGTGGGCGGTGGCGTGTCCGAGCGGCCTAAGGAGCACGCCTCGAAAGCGTGTGACGGGTAACCCCCGTCCGAGGGTTCAAATCCCTCCGCCACCGCCAAGAACGGCCCCGATCCGGTTGACCGGATCGGGGCCGTTTTCGTTCGTCGAATGCGCAGTTCCGGTCGCTTCACCCGGCGTGTCGTGACGACAACTGCGCACTCGCGACGGTGGTCGGTCGCTGCGGCGCCCAGCCGGGCGGGCCGAACGCGTAGCCGAGCTTGTCGCGCCACCTCGTGGCGGCCCGCCAGTCGCGGGCGATGGCCTGGTACTCGTGCGTCTGCAGCCGCCAGATGTTGTAGGTGCCGACGGGCTTGGTGAGTCCGTACGTGGGGCGGTGGGTCTCGCGGCGGAAGGTACCGAACAGGCGGTCCCACAGGATCAGGATGCCGCCGTAGTTGCGGTCGAGGTATTCGGGGTCGCACCCGTGGTGCACACGATGGTGTGACGGGGTGTTGAACACGAACTCGACGGGCCGGGGCAGCGTGCCCACCCGCTCGGTGTGCACGAAGAACTGGTACACGAGCGAGACGGAGAATCCGACGAACACCATCCACGGCGGGATGCCGAGGAAGGGCAGCGGCAGCCACATGAGGATCTCGCCGCTGTTGTTCCATTTCTGGCGCAGGGCCGTGGCGAAGTTGAAGTACTCGCTCGAGTGGTGTGCCTGGTGGGTGGCCCACACGAGCCGCACCCGGTGCGCTGTCCGGTGGTACCAGTAGTAGAGCAGGTCGATGCCGAGGATCAGGATCGCCCACGTGTACCAGGCGTCCGCCGGCAGGTGCCACGGTGCGAGGTACACCCAGATCGCCGAGTAGCCGACGAGGGCCAGCACCTTCCAGGCGGCGCTGGTGCCGATGGAGACCAATCCCATGGAGATGCTCGTGCGCGCGTCGATGGCCTCGTAGCCGCCGCGCGGCGGACGGGTGTGCCCGTCGTCGCCGGGTTCGACGTGCTCGAGCGTGCGGGCGGCGGCCCATTCGAGGGCGAGGAAGAGCAGGAACGCCGGGATGGCCAACGCGACGGGGTCGTGCAGGGGCTCGAGCAGCGACGCCCAGGACGCCGTCAGGGTCTCCCACATTCGGTCCTCCGGGAGTGATGTGAACAGGCGTCCAATCTACCGGAATGTGGTGACGGTCACTACGGCGGGCGAGGGGCCGCCGGGCGGTCACTGCGGGAGCGGCCGCCCGTCCGGACGCAGGCCGGCGAGGTAGATCGCGATCATCCGGGGCACGAGGGCGGGCACGACGTCGTCGACGAACCGCACGTGGGGGCGGGTCAGCCGGGCCACCGCCATGATCACCTCGATCGGCTGGACGTCGTCGCGGACGAGGCCGGCCTGCTGTGCGGCGTGGACGAGCTCGGTGACGCGCGCCTTGGTGCCCTCCCGGATCTCGAGGACGTCGTCGGGCAGTTCCCGGTAGCTCTCGACGATGAGAGCCGGGATCAGGGCGCCGAGCCGCAGCCGGACGGCGGTGTCGACGAATTCGGCCCAGGCACGTTCGGGGTCCGACGTCATCGCGGCGAGGGCGCGATCCGCCGCCGCGCCCGCCTCGTCGAGGGTGCGACGGGCCACGGCGTGCGCGAGATCGTCGCGGGTGGGGAAGTTGCGGTAGAGGGTGGCGATGCCGACGCCGGCGCGCTCGGCGATGGCATCGAGGGGTGCGTCGTGCCCGCGTTCGGCGAGCACGTCGCGGGCCGCGAGGATCAGGGCCTCGCGGCGGCGGGCGGCATCGGCGCGCATGGGATCTCCTGTGTTCGGCGGGTTGACACCCCACTCCTACCGGAGGAATATACTCCACATAAACGGAGAACAATCCTCCACTTCAAGGAGCCGTCATGGTTGCCCCGGACACCTCCACGGCGCGGCACGCCCCGCCGGACGCGGTACGCGTCGCCGGCGTCGTGCTCGCGCTCACCGCCGTCATCGCCCTGATGCTGTTCGCATTCGCCGCGCCCGCCGTGAACAGCGGCCCGCACGCGCTGAAGATCGGCATCGCCGGGCCGGACCAGGCCGTCGCCCGGATCGAGGCCGGCCTCTCCGGTGCCCGGCCCGGTGCGTTCGCGCCGCAGCGGTACGCCGACGCGGAGGCGCTGCGCAGCGCCATCGAGCACCGCGAGGTCGTCGGTGGCCTCGCCGTCGGGCCGGACGGGCCCGCGATGTATGTCGCCGGGGCCGGCGGCGCCCCCGTCGCTCAGGTTCTCACCGCCACGGCCACCGGCCTGTCGGAGGCCGTCGGCCGACCCGTTCCCGTGCGCGATGTCGTGCCGCTGCCGGCCGACGACCCGGCGGGGGCCGGCCTGAACTCGCTGGCCCTGCCGCTGGTCCTGGGCGGTCTGGTGCCCGCGATCGCCCTCGTCCGGCTGTTCCCCCGGCGGGTCGGCCTGCGCGTGTTCGGCGCGGTCGGCTTCGCGGTGCTCGCGGGGCTGACCCTCACTGCCGTCCTGCAATTCGGGTTCGGCAGCCTGACCGGGAACTACTGGGCCACCGCCGGAGCGCTCACGCTGGGCCTGGCCGCCGTCTCGCTGCCACTGCTCGGCCTCGAGTCGCTCTTCGGGCTGCCCGGTTTCGGTGCCGGGGCGGTCCTGATGATGTTCGTCGGCAACCCGCTGTCGGGCTTCGCGACCACCGCAGCGTGGCTGCCGCAGGGGTGGGGCACCTTCGGTCAGCTGCTGCCACCCGGCGCCGCCGGCACGCTGGTCCGCTCGGTGGCCTTCTTCGACGGGCACGGCGGCGGGACGGCGGTGCTGGTGCTGAGCGCATGGGTTGTCGCCGGCCTCGCATTGTGCGCGGCGTCGGCACGTCGTCGCACCGTCGTCGCATGACCGCAGTCGCACCGTCGTCGCATGACCGCAGTTGCACCGTCGTCGCATGACCGCGGCCGCGTCGCGCGCTTTCCCTCCGGTTTGGTAGGAATCGTGTGTCCGTCGGCGCCCGGCGGCCAGGCGCGAACCGAGGAGTGCGACGTGCATATCACCGCCCGGGTGGACTATGCCGTGCGCACCCTGCTCGAACTCGCGGCGGCCGGCGAGGCGCCCGCCAAGGCGGAGGGCCTGGCCCGGGCGCAGCGCATCCCGCACAAGTTCCTCGAGGCGGTCCTCGGGGATCTGCGCCGCGGCGGACTGGTGCACAGCCGTCGCGGCCCCGAAGGGGGGTACTGGCTGGCCCGCCCGGCCGACGAGATCTCCATCGCGGACATCATCCGCACAGTGGAAGGCCCGCTCGCGTCGGTGCGCGGCGAGCGGCCCGAGGATGTGGTCTACACCGGCCCGGCCGAATGCCTGCGCGACGTATGGATCGCGGTGCGGGTGAATCTGCGGGCCGTCCTCGAGGAGGTCACCCTCGCCGACGTCGTCGCGGACGATCTTCCGCGGTTCGTGGCCGACCTGACCGCCGATCCGGGCGCCTGGGAGCGCCGGCGCACGTGAGCGCTGCCACAACGCCCGGGGTGGTGTGGGCAAACGCATATTCTTGCAGTTCTCTGCAAATTTGCAGGGCTCTGCAAGATGCGTACCGTGGAAGACGTGACCAATCCGCCCGGACTGCGTGACCGCAAGAAGGCCGCCACGCGGGCAGCGCTCGTTGCCGCCGCGGCCGACCTTGCCCGCGCCAAGGGCATCGACGGCGTCACCGCCGACGCCATCGCCGCGAAGGCGGGCGTGTCCACCCGCACCTTCCACAACTACTTCGCGAGCAAGGAGGAGGCCGTCCTCGCGCATCTCGAGGGGTTGGTGCACTCCTGGGTCGGGCGCCTGCACTCACGGCCCGCCGGGGAACCCGTATGGGACTCCATGGAAGCCGTCGCCCGGCAGATCGTTTCGGAGCCGGACGGCGACTTCGTCGAGCTGTGTTCGACCATGGAACTCGTCGATCAGAGCCCGGCACTGCTGGCGCGCCGCGTCGAGATGGAAGTGCGCGCCTCGCAACTGCTCGTCGAGGCCATCGCCGAGCGCACCGGCACCGATCCCCGGGTCGACCTGTACCCGAGCCTGGTCCGCTACGCCGCGGTCTCGGCCATGAAGTCGGCAGTCGAACTGTGGCTCGCCGGCACTTCGGGGGCGGCTTCCCCCGAGGAACTCGTCCGTGCCGCCTTCGGGCAGCTGCGGCAAGGCCTTTCCTAAGACACCTGCACGACACATCCGGAAGACGAGGTTCCCCGTGGCGACCTATCTCTATCGGATCGGCAAGTTCGCCTATCGGCGAAAAGGCACGGTCCTCTCCCTCTGGCTGGCGATCCTCGTCCTCTTCGGCGTGGGTGCGGCCACCCTGTCCGGGCCGACGACGGACTCGTTCTCCATCCCCGGCACTCCCGCGCAGCAGACGCAGGACCTGCTCGCCGAACGGTTCCCGAACGCCGCGGACCCGATGAACGCGCTCAGCGCGCGCTACGTGTTCGCCGCCCCCGACGGCGGGACCCTCGACGAACCACAGAACCTCGCGGCGATGAACGAGGTGCTGGCGGCGATCCGCGGGATCGACAAGGTGACCGCCGCCGCCAAGATCGACCCGGCCGTCGCCACCCCCGAGCAGCAGGCCGCCGTCCTCGTCGACCCCGTCACCGCGAACGCCGGTCTCGTCGAACAGATGAAGACCGCCGCGGAGCAACAGGGCAAGCCGGAGGAGACCGCGCTCGCCGACGCGGCCGCGCTGTCGCCACTGAGCCCGGACCGCACCGTCGGATTCGTCACCGTCCCGTTCGAGGGCGGCTTCGGCGACGTCGACGACACGATGCGCGAGCAGATCGCCGCGGCCGCGGAGATCGGCCGGGACGCGGGCCTGAACGTCCAGGTCAGCGGCACCGCCGCCGCGGAGGCCGAGATGCCCGGCGGCGTCACCGAACTCATCGGCATCGGCATCGCCGCCGTCGTCCTCGCCATCACCTTCGGCTCGCTCGTCGCCGCGGGCCTGCCCCTGATCACCGCCATCATCGGCATCGCCATCGGCAGCCTCGGCATCACCATCGCCACCGGTTTCGCCGACCTGAGCTCGATGACCCCGACGCTGGCGATCATGATCGGTCTCGCCGTCGCGATCGACTACTCGCTGTTCATCGTCTCCCGGTTCCGGCACGAGATCACCGTCACCGCCGACCGTGCCGAGGCGGCCGGACGTGCCGTGGGCACCGCCGGCTCCGCCGTCGTGTTCGCCGGCCTGACCGTGATCATCGCCCTGATGGCCCTCAGCGTGGTGGGGATCCCGTTCCTGTCCGCCATGGGCTACGCGGCCGCATTCACGGTGTTCATCGCCGTGCTCATCGCGATCACCCTGCTGCCGGCGATCCTCGGCCTGTTCGGCCGCAAGGCGTTCGCCGGCCGCATCCCGGGCCTGAAGGACCACGACCCGGAGGCCGACACCGACAGGCCGAGCGCCGCCCAGCGCTACATCCGCTGGGCCACCGGCAAGCCGCTGATCCCGCTCGTCGCCGGCGTGCTGCTGCTCGGCATCCTCGCGCTGCCCGGCGCGAACCTGCAGCTCGCCCTGCCCACCGAGGCCACCGGCGACCCGAAGACCAGCGCCCGTCAGGCCTACGACCTCGTGAACGAGGCGTTCGGTCCCGGCCGCAACGGCCCGCTGCTCGTCGTCGCCGACGCCCGCGAGGCCACCGTCGCGCCGCAGCAGGCGTTCGGGGAGGTCGTGCAGCGCCTGTACGAGCAGGACGAGGTGGTCAACGCCCAGATCGTGGCCGTCAACCAGGCCGGTGACACCGCGCAGATCATGGTCACCCCCCGGTCGGGCCCCAGCGAGCCGGCGACGATGGACCTCGTGTCGAGCATCCGCGACCAGGAGGCCCAGCTGCACGACGAGATCGGCGTCTCCTACGGCATCACCGGACAGACCGCCCTCGAAGGCGACGTGTCCGAGACCCTGCAGAGCGCGCTCGTCCCGTACCTCGCGGTGGTCGTCGGACTCGCGTTCATCCTGCTGATGCTCGTGTTCCGGTCGATCCTGGTGCCGCTGACCGCGACCCTCGGATTCCTGCTCAGCGTCCTGGCGACGTTCGGCGCGACCGTCGCGGTCTTCCAGGAGGGCTGGGGCGGGCTGGTCTCCAACCCGCAGCCGATCGTCAGCTTCATGCCGATCTTCCTCATCGGCGTGGTGTTCGGCCTGGCGATGGACTACCAGGTCTTCCTGGTGACCCGCATGCGGGAGGAGTTCGTCCACGGCGCGTCCGCGAAGGAGGCCGTGCGGATCGGATTCGCCCACGGTGCCCGGGTGGTCACCGCGGCGGCGGTCATCATGATCTCGGTGTTCGCCGCCTTCATCGCCGAGCCGAACTCGTTCATCAAGTCGATCGGCTTCGCGCTCGCCGCCGCCGTGTTCTTCGACGCGTTCGTCGTGCGCATGGTGATCATCCCCGCGGTGATGGCGCTGCTCGGCGACAAGGCCTGGTGGCTGCCGACGTGGCTGGACCGCATCCTGCCGAACGTGGACGTCGAGGGCGAGAAGCTCCGCCGTGAGCTGACCGTCCCCGAGCCCAGCCGCGAGCCGGCGCACACATGACCGGACCCGGGCGCCTTTTCCGTTCCCTCGCGGGCGGAAAAGGTGCCGGGAACCGGGCCGCTGCACCGGTAGCGTGGTGATCATGCTGGTCCGGTTGCTCCCGCGGTTCCTGCGCCCTCACCGGGGGGCGCTGATCGCGGTGGTGCTGCTGCAGATGGTGGCCACCGGCACCATGCTGATCCTGCCGGCGCTCAACGCCGACCTGATCGACTACGGCGTCGCCCGCGGCGACATCGGGTACATCCTCACCACCGGCGCGGTGATGCTGGCGATCAGCTCGGTGCAGATCGGCTGCTCGATCGGTTCGGTGTACTTCGCGGCGCGCACCGCCATGGCCGTCGGCCGCGACGTGCGGCTCGCCGTGCTCCGGCGCGTCGGCGGATTCTCCGCCCGCGAGTTCGGCCGGTTCGGCGCGCCGTCGCTCATCACCCGCAACACCAACGACGTGCAGCAGGTGCAGATGCTCGTGCTGATGAGCTGCACCATCGTGGTGATGGCCCCGATCATGGGTATCGGTGGCATCGTCATGGCGCTGCGCGAGGACGCCGGCACGTCGCTGGTGCTCGTCGCTGCCGTTCCCGTCCTCGCGGTCACCATGTTCGTCCTGATCGCGAGGATGGTGCCCGCCTTCCGGGTGATGCAGGTGCGCATCGACGCCGTCAACCGGGTACTGCGCGAACAGATCACCGGCATCCGCGTGGTGCGGGCGTTCGTGCGCGAGCGCACCGAACGGGACCGGTTCGAGGTCGCCAACGTGGAACTGACCGACACGGCCCTGCACGTCGGCCGCATCAACGCCCTGCTGTTCCCGCTCGTGATGCTCATCGCCAACGCCACGAGCGTGGCCGTGCTGTGGTTCGGCGGCCACCGGATCGACACCGGTGACATGCAGGTCGGATCCCTCACCGCGCTGCTGAGCTACATCATGCAGATCCTGATGGCGGTGATGATGACATCGTTCGTGGCGATGATGGCGCCGCGCGCGGCGGTGTGTGCCGAGCGGATCCTCGACGTGCTCGACACCGAATCGTCGCTGCCGGCGCCGGCTCGGCCCGTCCGCACCCTCGCCACCCCCGTGACCCTCGAGCTGCGGGGGGCGGCCTTCGCGTATCCCGGCGCCGACGCGCCCGTCCTGCGCGACGTGACGTTCCGGGCCGAGCCCGGCAGCACGACCGCCGTGATCGGCGGTACCGGCTCCGGCAAGACGACCCTGCTGCGGCTGATCCCGCGGCTGATCGACGTCACCGCCGGCTCGGTCCTGGTGGGCGGCACCGATGTGCGTGACCTGGACCCGCAGGTGCTGCGCGCGGCGATCGGTCTCGTGCCGCAGCGGGCCTACCTGTTCTCCGGCACCGTCGCCGACAATCTGCGGTACGGCCGCGCCGACGCGACCGACGACGAGCTCTGGCACGCCCTCGAGGTCGCACAGGCCGCGGACTTCGTCCGGGCGATGCCGGAGGGGCTGAACACCCTCGTCGCCCAGGGCGGCACCACGGTCTCGGGCGGGCAGCGCCAGCGCCTGGCCATCGCCAGGGCTCTGGTCCGCCGGCCGTCGATCTACCTGTTCGACGATGCGTTCTCGGCCCTGGACCAGGCCACCGACGCGCGGCTGCGGGAGGCACTGTTCCCGGAGACCCGCGATGCGTGCGTCGTGGTCGTCGCGCAACGGGTGTCCACGGTGCTCGACGCCGACCGCATCGTCGTCCTCGACGGCGGGGCCGTCGTCGGCTCGGGCACGCATCTGGAACTGCTCGCGAGCTGCCCGACCTACGCCGAGATCGTCGAGTCGCAGCGCATGGTGACCGCATGACCGAGCGCAAGGAGGCGGGGCCGCGGCTCGGGGGTGTGGACCCGGGCGCGCCGGAGAACCGGGCACGGCAGAAGTGGCCGGCCACCAAACGGCTCGTCGGCCTGTTGCGGCCGCACCGGTGGGCCGCGGCCGTGGTGCTCGTCCTGGCCGTGCTCGGGGTGGTGGCGTCCTCGGTGGCGCCCCGCATTCTCGGCCACGCCACCGACCTGATCTTCAGCGGGGTGATCGGCCGTCAGCTGCCCGCCGGGCTGTCGAAGGAACAGGCGGTCGAGGCGCTGCGGGCGCAGGGACGCGACCAGTTCGCGGAGATGGTGTCGGCCATGTCGCTCGTGCCGGGCGCGGGCATCGACTTCGCCGCCCTCGGCCGCACCCTCGTGTTCGTGCTCGCGCTGTACCTGCTGTCGTCGGGCCTGATCTGGCTGGCGGCGTACGGGCTCAACGAGATCGTGCAGCGCGTCATCCGCGATCTGCGATCCCGGGTGGAACGCAAGGTGCACGCGCTGCCGTTGCGCTATTTCGACTCCCATTCCCGCGGTGATCTGCTCAGCCGCGTCACCAACGACATCGACAACATCTCGCAGGGCTTGCAGCAGTCGATCAGCCAGCTGGTGCTGTCGGTGCTCACCCTGCTCGGGCTCGTCGTGATGATGGTGTGGATCTCGCCGCTGCTCGCGCTCGTCGCGATCCTCATGGTGCCGGCGTCGGTGGTGGTGACCGCGGTGGTGGCGAAGCGGTCCAAACGGCACTTCGTGACCCAGTGGAAGGCCACCGGCAACCTCAACGGCCAGATCGAGGAGGCCTTCACCGGCCACGAACTCGTCACCGCCTTCGGCCGGACCGCCGAGGTCGAGCGTCGCTTCACCGAGACCAACGACGAATTGTTCCGGGCCGGGTTCCGCGCCCAGTTCGTCTCCGGTCTGGTGATGCCGCTGGTGATGTTCATGAGCAACCTCAGCTACGTCGCGATCGCCGTGCTCGGCGGGCTGCGGGTCGCGTCGGGCACCGTCAGCCTCGGCGAGGTGCAGGCCCTGATCCAGTACTCGCGGCAGCTCGGCCAGCCGCTCGGCCAGATCGGCGCGATGGTCAACCTGCTGCAGTCCGCGGCGGCGTCCGCCGAGCGGGTGTTCGAGATCCTCGACGAACCCGAACAGGAGCCCGACTCACCTGCCCCCGTCACCCCGTGGGGGCGGCACGGCCTGGTCGAATTCGAGGACGTCTCGTTCTCGTACCTGCCGGAGCGACCGCTGATCGAGCATCTCGACCTGCGCGTCGAGCCGGGGCAGATGGTCGCGATCGTCGGGCCCACCGGCGCGGGCAAGACCACCCTGGTGAACCTGATCCTGCGCTTCTACGAACTGGATTCGGGACGAATCCTCGTCGACGGCGTGGACATCACGACCATGAGCCGCGACGAGCTGCGCTCGCGTATCGGGATGGTGCTGCAGGACACCTGGCTCTTCGGGGGCACCATCCGCGACAACATCGCCTACGGCAGGCCGGACGCCATCGAGGACCAGATCCTCGAGGCCGCCCGCATCAGCTACGTCGACCGGTTCGTGCGTTCCCTGCCCGACGGCTACGACACCGTGATCGACGAGGACGCCGGCAACATCAGCGCGGGGGAGCGGCAGCTGATCACCACGGCCCGCGCCTTCCTCGCGCAGCCGTCCATCCTGATCCTCGACGAGGCCACCAGCTCGGTCGACACCCGCACCGAGCTGCTCGTGCAGCACGCGACGGCGGTGCTGCGCCGGGACCGCACCAGTTTCGTGATCGCGCACCGGCTGTCGACCATCCGCGACGCGGACCGGATCGTGGTGATGGAGCACGGGCGCATCGTGGAACAGGGCACGCACGACGAGCTCCTCGAGGCCGGCGGCGCCTACTTCCGGTTGTACGACGCGCAGTTCCGCGCCCTCGTGGAATGACCGGGCGAGTACGGGCCGTCCGCGCTGCGACACCGTCCGCGCTGCGACACCGTCCGCGCTGCGACACCGTCCGCGCTGCGACACCGTCCGCGCTGCGACACAGTATCGACCCGTCACCGGGGAGATCGGTGGCGCTCATCGATTCGACCGAGATGGTCCGCCAGAATCGGGCCGATGACCGAGGTCGCTTCGGGATTCATCATATGCAGGTGATCACCCGCGACGACGTGCTCGACGATCGAGCCCGTCACGGTCTTCCGCCACAGCCCCGGTGATGTCTCGCCCGAGTCGTCCAACGAGTTCGCGGCAGCGAAGAACAGCATGTCGCCGTCGAATACCTCCAGCCCGAGTTCCGGTCCGGTGCGGTGCACCTCGGCGTACGCCCCCAGTATGCGCTCGAGATCGCTTGGTGTGAGACCTGTTTCGTGCCCGAGCATACGGTTCACCTGAGTGAGCGCGGTGTCGAACGAAATGTCCGTAGGCTCGGCGCTGTCGGCGTCGATACCCAAGCTGACGAGAACCTCCGCGAGAGTCAGCTCTTTTCGAGCGCGCTCGATCGGGTAGTAGTCGAGCATCACGAGATCGACGGCCTCTCCCGCGCTTCGCAGTTGGACCGCCATGTGGTGCGCGATCAGGCCGCCCTGCGACCAGCCGAGCAGATGGTAGGGGCCGTGCGGTCGCACCGCCCGCAGCTCCTCGACGTAGCGATGGGCGAGGGCGTGGTGGGACGCATAGGCCGGCCCGCCGGAGAGGAGGGGGAGCTGAAGGCCGTACACGGCACGGTCGGGAAGGTACCGCAACAGTCCGGCGTACACCCAGGAGATGCCGATCGCGGGGTGCACGCAGAACAGTGGAGTACGGCTGCCCCCCGCCCGGAGCGGGATCAGCACTTCGAGCGCCTCGATCGTCGACGGCGTGCCCCCACCGGGACGGGTATCCAGGCGATGTGCCAGGCCTGCCGGTGTGGGTGCGAGGAAGATCAGCGGTAACGGGACGTCCCCGGAGAGTGTCGATTTCAGGATGGCGGCGACACGAACGGCGCTGAGAGAGTTTCCTCCGAGGTCGAAGAAGTTGTCGTCGATCCCGACGCGTTCCAGGTCGAGCCCAGACGCGAAGGCCTCCGCAACGATGCGCTCGGTGTCGGTGCGCGGGGACCGATACTCCGACCGGCTGAACTCCGGGGCCGGTAGCGCCGCCCGATCCACTTTCCCGGTGGGTGTCACCGGCATCGCCGGGAGCACTGTCAATGCCACCGGCACCATGTACGACGGCAGCACGGCTGCCAGGGAACGGAGGATCTCCGCCGGGTCGGCCGGTGCGTGTGCGGGCACGATGTAGGCGACCAATTGCTCGCCCCGCCCACCGTCGCGGACCACGGCCACGGCCTGGGCAACCGCGGGGTGCCGCACCAGCGCCGCCTCTACCTCTTCCAGTTCGATGCGCAATCCCCGCACCTTCACCTGGAAGTCGGAACGCCCCACATATTCCGGTTCGAGTCGCCCGGTCGTGTCCGTCCACCGCACCAGGTCACCGGTGCGGTACATCCGTCGTCCCGGCGCTCCGAACGGGTCGGCCACGAATCGGGTTGCCGTCGTTCCCGGTTGCCGGTGGTATCCGCGGGCCAGTCCCGGACCCGCCACGTACAGTTCCCCGCTCACCCCGACCGGCACCGGCTGTATCCGCCGATCCGTCACCACCTCGGCGAATCCGGGCATCGGTACGCCGAGCGTGATCGGTTCGTCCGCCGCCAATGGGTCGCGGACATTCGACATCACCGTCGTCTCTGTGGGTCCGTACCCGTTGACCATGCGTCTGCCGGTCGCCCATCGCTCGACGAGCCACGGTGGACACGTCTCACCGCCGACGCACACGAATGCGAGTTCGTCCAGCCCCGACGGATCGATGGTGGCCAGCACGGTGGGGGTGATGTACAGATGCGTGATCCGCGCGGTACGCAGAAGTGCCTTCATCTCGGCGCCTCCGTACACCGTGGGTGGCGCCACCACCAGCTGTCCGCCGGCCGCGACGGCCGTGAGGTACTCCAGCAGCGATGCGTCGAAACTGGGTGAGATTGCGTGCAGAACCCGGGATTCGGAGTCGGCGACACCCGCACACCACTGCGCCGGAGTTGTCAGCCCCCGGTGGGTCACCGTCACTCCCTTGGGTGTGCCCGTCGAGCCCGACGTGAAGATCACGTACGCGGTGTTGTCCGGCCGTACCGGCGCGAGCCGGTCGGTATCGGTGACGGGAGACGCAGGAAATCCGGACAGATCGAGGGCGTCCGTGCGTATCACAGGCACTGTTCCCGGCAGCTCGATCCCTTCCGAGGCCAGCACGCACATCGGCTGTGCAGTTTCGAGGACGTGTGCGATACGTTCAGCTGGGTGATCAGGGTCGATCGGCACGTACACGCCTCCGGCTTCGAGGATTGCGAGCGTCGCCACCAGCTGGTCGACGGATCGACGCATCGCCACGATCACGGGCGCCTCGGGACGGACGCCCCGGGAGATCAACCATCGCGCCAGCCGGCTGATCCGGGCTCCGAAGTCTGCATAGGTCAGTTGTTCTCCGTTCCCGACGACTGCGATCGCGTCCCGATGGCGGGCTACCTGTCCTGCGAGCATCTCGGTCCACGTCGCCTCGGATACCGGGACCGCCGGGGAACTCCCGACCGGAGCCAGACGCCGACGTTCGGCTTCGTCGAGCAGGTTCAACCGACCGAGCGTCGTCTCGGGTTCGTCGACGACGGCGTCGAGCACTCGGACGACCCGCCTCAGGGTCTGCTCGGCACTTCCGCGGTCGTACAGGTCGGGTCGGTAGCTGATACGCAGGTGCAGCAGGGGGTCGGTGTGTGCGATCAGTGCAACGGGGTAGTGACCGGAGTCGCGGGCGGTCACATGAGTCACTCGCATGCCGGCGACATCGGTGGCCCGACTCAACGCGGCCCGGTCGACGGGATACGACTCGAACACCGTCAGCGTGTCGAAGACGGCGGCCGGCCCGGCTGCCCGTTGGATGTCCGCCAGCCCGACGTGGTGACTGTCGAGCAACTCGGTCTGTTCGGCGCGGACCCGTTCGAGCAACTCCGTGAGGGTCCTGTTCGGATCGACGCTGATGCGTACCGGCACGGTATTGATGAACAGCCCGACCATCTCCTCGATGCCGGGCACCGTCGCCTGTCGGCCGGAGACGGTGCTGCCGAACACGACGTCGCGAAGCGAGGTGAGCGTGGCCAGCACAATCCCCCACGCGACCTGCACGAGGGTGTTGAGCGTCAGGGAATGCGTGCGTGCGAATGCCTCGAGCTGTCGTGTCCGGTCCTCGCCGAGCGTCCGGGACGTTTCCTCGGAGACGGCACCCACCGGCTCACCTCGCCGGCCCGGGACGACCAGAGTCGGGCCGTCGACTCCCCTCAGATAGCGGGACCATGCCGAACATGCGGCGTCGGAATCCTGGCGGCCGAGCCAGATCAGATAGTCCCGGTAGGCGTGGGGTGGGGGCAGGACCGATGTGTCACCCGCACCGGCGTAGAGGACGAGCAGTTCCTTCAGTAGCAGCGGCGCAGACCACCCGTCGAGCAGGAGGTGGTGATTGGTGAACAGCAGCCGGAAGTCGTCGGGTCCCATCCGGATCAGGGTCAGTCGCAGCAGTGGCGCGACGGCGGTGTCGAAGCGCGCGAGCCGGTCCTCGCTCAGGATCCGGTCCAGCTCGGTGTCGCGGACGGCGACGTCGACGGCCGTCAGATCGATCTCGCGGAGCGGGAGTTCGATCCCGCGCTGGACGACCTGGACCGGGTTGCCCTCGTCGAGTACGAAGGCGACCCGCAGGTTCGGGTGTCGGACCACGACGGCCGCAGCCGCATCCCGCAGGCGCCGCGGGTCGATCCGCCCCTGCAGATGCAGGGTGAGCTGCACCGTGTAGGCGTCGACGGAGTCCGCCTGGATGGCATGGAACAGCAGGCCGCTCTGCAGGGGAGTCAACGGCCAGACGTCCTCGAGCCCCGGACAGCGGTGCTCGAGATCGTCGATCGCGCGCTGGGACAGCGGCACCAAGGACAGATCCGACGGTGTGTGGCCGCCGGCGCCGGGCACCGTGGTGTCGAGGGCCAGCGCGATCAGGGCCTGCCGCCACCGTTGTGCCAGATCGGTTACCTCGTCCGTCGCGAGCACGCCGGTCGGGAACGTGAACGATGTGCGCAGCATCGGCCCGGTGTCCGTGTCGACGACGACGGCGTTGACCGCCACCGCGGCGGCCGCCGGCTGAGCCGGATCTGTGCCGGGCCCGAGATCGATGTCGGCGATCGGTATCCATCCGGCCTCTCGGGCGCTTCCCGACGAGGTGGTCGCGACCCGGCCGAGATAGTTGAAGGCGATCTGCGGTTCGGGACGGGACTCGAGCGTCGTGCGGTACTCGTCGTCGATCCAGCGCAGCATGCCGTACCCGATGCCGTGGTCGGGAACGGCGAGGAGTTGTTCCTTGACCGCTTTGACCGCATCGATACCTCTTCCGGTGCCCGTCGCGAACACCTCGGACGAATCGATTCCGGACAGATCGAGCCGCACCGGGAACATGGTGGTGAACCACCCGACCGTCCGGGACAGGTCGGCGCCGGGTACCACCTGTTCTTCCCGACCGTGGCCTTCGAGCCCGACCAGGACCCGATCGGTGTCCTGTCCGCGAGCGCGGCACCACGTGATCACCGCTGCGCCGAGGGCTGTGAGGAGGCCGTCGTTCACGCCGCCGTGGACGGCGGCCGGCAGTGCGGTGAGGAGGATCTCGGTGGTGACGGTCGGCACGTCGACGGTGATCGTGTCGAGGGTGGCACCGACATCCTTCGCAGTGTCGAGGAACCGCGAGCCCAGGGGAGGCTCCTCGACCGAGAGCATGTCCTGCCACAGATCCAGTTCTGCGCGCCGGTTTTCGCTGCGGGATTCCTCGCGCAGCCCGTGGGCCCATCGGCGCATCGAGGTGTGCTCGGCTTCGAGTTCGGGCTCGAGTCCTGCGACGGTCCTTCCCCACGCGGTGGCGAGGTCCGGCACCAGGATGCGCCACGACACGCCGTCGATCACCAGGTGATGGGCCACCAGCAGCAACCTGCCGATCGGTCCCGCATCGAACCACACCGCTTGCAGCACGATCCCGGACGTGAGGTCGAGCCGCCCGGTCGCGGCATCGAGTGCCGCCCCGACGGTGGAGGTGAAGTCCGGGCCGGTGACCGAGTCGACCGGTATCCGAAGGAACAGCTTGTCCGCGTGTACCGTTCCGGCCGGACGTGTTTCGAGGCCCCATCCGGATGCGGACTCCGAGGGGAGGTGCAGTCGTGCGCGCAGCATGTCGTGCGCATCCACGACCGCCTGCAGAGCGGCCGTCAGATTCGCCTCGTCCGCCTCGGCGGGGAGGGTGAGCAACACGGATTGGGAGAATCGGTCGAAGCCACCGCCGCGTTCGAACAGCCATCGGTGGATCGGGAGCGGGGTGATGTCGCCGATTCCTCCTCCGGGCAGTTCCGGAAGCGCCTCGTGGCCCTGTGCGAGGGAGGTGGCCACGGCGGCCAACGCCGAAACGGTCTTGTGTTCGAACACGTCTCGTGGCGAGATGAGCACACCCGCCGCCTTCGCCCGTGCGACGAGCTGGATCGACATGATCGAGTCCCCGCCGAGCGCGAAGAAGGAATCGTGCGCTCCGACCCGCCCGAGTCCCAGCACTTCGGCGAAGACGGCGGCCAGTGTCTCCTCGGTGGGTGTCGACGGCGCCTGGACGTCAGCGCCCGGGATCGCGAACTCCGGTGCCGGCAGGGCCCGATGGTCGAGCTTTCCGTGCGCGGTCAAGGGGAGAGCGGCCATGTGCACGAGTGCGGACGGAACCATGAAGTCCGGAAGTCGCTCGGAGACGAAGCGGCGGATCTCGTCGATGCGGGTACTCGCGGCGGGGTCGTTGACGTATCGAGCGAGTGGACCGATCGGTCCTGCCGGGAGATACACATCCGTGACGGCGGCGGGATAGGTGTCGTTCGTCTCCCCGGCGATGAAGACGGCGTCCATCCCGCCTGGCGTGGGGAACCAGGTCACCGCGACCGAGTATCCGAGTTCCTTTCCGACGGAATCCAAGTCGTGCGGCATCCAGCCGTCTTGCGTCGGAGCTCCGTCGAGCAGGTTCTGCACCGGCACGTCATCGGGTGCCTCGTCGAGCCGGTCGGCCAGCGCGACGGCACGCACCAGCCCGGCGTGCGGTACCCCGTCGACACGCAACATGTCCGGCCGATGTGCGCGGAGGTGGTCGCACAGGGCCGCCATCGTTCCCCACCGGTGCCACGGTTGCCTCGGGGCGTCTCCGAGGGAGCGGACCGGCGCCGGACCGGTACGCAGGATCACCTGATAGCGGTGGCAGCTGAGTTCGTTGACCGCGTGCATCCGGCCGAGCTGGGTCTCTGTCCCCGTGATGCCGGTCAGGTGCTGCGGCAGTGAGGTGAAGAATTCGGGAGCGAGCAGCAATTCCCGCTCGGTGAGCATCGCTCGGCGGACCCGTTCGCGAACGACCGATGCGGTGTCTGTCACGCCGGCACGCGCGAGTTCCACTCCGGCCGCGAACTGTGGCAACGATGCCAGGTTCCGAACGTCGCCGAGGTACAGCGCCCCGCCGGGCGTGAGCAGTCGCAGTGCCTTTCCGAGTACCTCGAGCAGATACGCGGCGTCGGGGAAGTACTGGACCACCGAGTTGAGCACCACGGTGTCGAAGTGGCCTTCGGGAAGACCGTCGGTCACGTGAGCGGGCTGCGTCCGCAGCCGCACCCGCTGCGCCCACGGTTGTCCGGCCACCTTGACACGCAGCGACGCGATCGCCGATGCGGCGAAGTCCGTCGCCCAGTACTCGCCGCATTCGGGGGCGAGTTCGGCGAGCAGCAATCCCGAGCCCGCGCCGAGTTCGAGCAGCCGGTGCGGTCGCAGCGTCCGGATCGACTGCACGGCCGCGTCCCGCCACTGCCGCATCTCGTCGAGGGGCAGTGGTCGACCGGTGGCGCTGGCGTTCCAGCCGCCGAAGTCCTCGTCGAGCGACAGTGCCGGTGAGGCGGGGACGGCCGCCGCCGCGTCCGAGTACACGTCGTCGTACAGAGCCTGCCAGCGCTCGACCGCTTCCGACTCCCGGGCTGCCTCCGCCCGCAGGGTCAGGTCCCGGTCGAGGACGACATATCCGACCAGCTGCGTGCTCGCGATGTCACCCGGTACCGCGCGCGGGACCACCGCCGCCTGTGCGACTGCGGGATGGGAAGTCAGGACCGCCTCGACCTCACCGGGCTCGACCCGGAATCCACGGATCTCGAGCTGGTCGTCGACGCGGCCGACGAATTCGAGGTCTGCGGCTCTCACCCGCCCGGTTTCCGTGCGTTCGCGGGACCGCCATGCCACGAGATCCCCCGACCGGTACATCCGCTGCCCGGGCGCCCCGAACGGGCATGCGACGAACCGGCCCGCCGTCATCGCCGGCCGGCCGTGGTAGCCGCGTCCGACGCCCGCGCCGGCCAGGTACAGCTCCCCGGGCACCCCGACCGGTACCGGTTGCAGGCCGGCATCGAGCACGAACACCTGCACGCCCTCGATGGGTGTTCCGATCGGCACCGAGCTGCTGCCCGGTTCGTGGGTGGTCGGCACCGGATACAGGGTGGCGCAGACGGTGGTCTCCGTCGGTCCGTATGCGTTGACCACGAGGGGGCCGGGATGCGCGGCGCGGAAGCGGTCGACGGCCGCCGGGAACAGCGCCGCACCAGCCGTGACCACCTGGTCCACGTGATCCCATACCCCGTCCGTGGCGATGCCGGGATCGGCAAGCAGATGGAACATCGGAGTCGAGACGAACACGGCTGTGACACCGTGGTCGAGCACCGTCTGCGCGATATCCATCGGATCTGCCGGCCCGGGCGGGGCGAGCACGAGCTCGGCGCCGGTGAGCAGGGCCGGCCAGATTTCGTACACGGACGCATCGAATCCCGGCGAGGACGTCATCGACATCCGCTCCCGCGGCCGGTTCGCGGGCCAGCCGTGCGAGACCAGGTGGACGAGATTGCGGTGGGTGATCGCCACGCCCTTCGGCACGCCGGTCGAGCCCGAGGTGTAGATGAGATATGCCGGATGCTCGGGACGCAGTGGCATTCGCCGATCGGAATCGGTGACGGGACCGACTCGCGTCGTCGGGTCGCCGACCGATGCTCCGCCGGGGTCGAGGAGCAGCACGGGGCATGCCGGGGACCGCAATCGACCGGCGACGACAGCGTCGCTCAGCACCAGGAGCGGGGCGGCGTCCTCGAGGATGAACCTGGTGCGTTCACCGGGATAGCCCGGGTCGATCGGCAGATACGCGCCGCCGGCCGTCGACACCGCCAGCAGGGCCACGATCGATGCCGCCGAACGATCCAGGGCGACCGCCACGACCGACTCCGGGCCCACCCCGAGGTCGATCAACCGGTGGGCCAATCGGGTCGCGCGAGCCGCCAACTCCCGGTACGTCCACTGTTCGGTACCGGACGTGAGCGCCACCGCATCCGGGTCGGCGGACACCTGCCGGGCGAACAGCATCGGTACCGTTGTGTCCGGGACGGTCACCGTCGTGCCGTTCCACTCCTGCAACACCTGCACGCGCTCGTGCGGTTCGAGCAGGTCCACCAGGACGAAGCGGCGTTGCGGACACGTCACCATCGACGTGAGAACCCGGACGAAGCGCGCCGCGATCTGCTGCACGGTGCTGCGATCGAACAGATCGCTCGCGTACTCGATCGTTCCCCGCATCCCTCCGGGCGAATGCGGTGTCGCCGGCACATCGGACAGGCTGAAGAACAGGTCGAATCGGGCCACGCCGGCCGTCACCGGCTCCATCGCGACCTGGAGCCCGGGATAGTCGAGCACAGGAAGCGGGTTGTTCTGCAACGCCATCGCGACCTGGAACAATGCGTGATGCGCGGTGGACCGGACCGGATTGAGCAGTTCGACGAGGCGTTCGAACGGCGCGTCCTGATTCTCGTACGCGGCCAGCGCCTTTGCCCGCACCTGGTCGAGAACCGCTGCGAAATCGTCGAGTCCGGACAGATCGACGCGCAGCACCCAGGAGTTGACGAAGAATCCCACCAGGTCGGCCAGCAGCTCATCGGTACGGCCCGCTACCGGACCGCCGATGAGGATGTCGGTTCCGGCGCCGAGCTTGTGCAGTAGCACGGCCAGTGCCGACTGCATCACCATCGATGTGGTCGCTCCGCGTGAGCGGGCCAGCTCGTCGACTGCTTCCCGCAGCGACGCATCGACGGTGAACTCGACCGTTCCGCCCTCGAACGACTGCACCGGAGGCCGGATTCGATCCGTCGGCAAGCGGAGCTGCTCCGGCGCATCCGCCAATTCTGCTCGCCAGTACTCGAACTGGCGATAGAGCATACTGTCCGGATCGGTCTCCGTACCGAGCATCTCCCGCTGCCACAGCGCGTAGTCCGCATACTGCACCGGCAGCGGATCCCAGTTCGGCGCCGATCCTGCGGCCCGGGCCGCGTATGCGGTCATGACGTCGCGCACCAGGGGGACCATGGAGGCGCCGTCGCCGGCGATGTGGTGGAGCACGAGCACCAGAACGTGCTCGTCGGGAGATTGCCGAAGCAGCGCCGCGCGTATGGGGATTTCGGTGGAGAGATCGAAGCGGTACGCGACCTCCGCCCCGACCGCGTCGGCCATGAGTTCGCCGGACACCGTTGTCACGGGGAGCGACAGCGTGACCTCGTCGACCGGCAGGATCTGTTGGAAGGGAATGCCCTCTTCCTCCCCGAACACCGTGCGCAGGCTCTCGTGGCGGGTGACCACATCGGTGAAGGCCGCCACCATGGCCGCGACGTCCACTTCCCCACGGAGACGCGCCGCCATCGGAAGGTTGTACGTCGTCGACGGCCCCTCGTATCGGTGGATGAACCACAGTCGACTCTGGGCGTAGGACAACGGAATCCGCTTCGGCCGCCGCTGCGGGACGAGCGGCGGCCGCGCAACACCGCACTCCGCGAGCCGCGGTACCAGTCCGGCGACGGTCGGGGCCTCGAAGACGGTCCTGATCGGCACCTCGGCCCGTAGGGTCGCGCGGATCCGGGCGACGAGTCCCGTGGCCAGCAGCGAGTCCCCGCCGAGGTCGAAGAAGCCGTCGTCGAGGCCTACCCGGTCGGGAGCGACGCCGAGTACCTGGGCGAAGGCCCCAACCAGGGTCCGTTCCAGCGCCGTGCGCGGCGGCCGGTACGCCGATCCTCCGAACGTCGGGACCGGCAGTGCATTCCGGTCGATCTTGCCGTTGGCGGTGACGGGCATCGCGGCCAGCACCACCACTACCGCGGGCATCAGGAAGTCGGGCAGCGCGGTCGCCACCGACTTCTGTACCTCTGCCCCGTCGACGACCTCGCCCGGGCGGGGCACCACGTAGCCCACGAGATGCTCGATTCCACCGTCGACCCGGAGCACCGCCACTGCCTGACCCACCCGGTCGTGGCGGAGCAACGCCGCCTCCACCTCGCCGAGCTCGATTCGCCGGCCTCGCAGCTTCACCTGAAGATCCGCGCGTCCGACGTACTCGAGCCGCAGCAGCGAGGTTCCGCCGACCGGTGCGCTCGTCCCGGTCGACCAGCGCATCAGGTCTCCGGTGCGGTACATCCGCCGCCCCGGCGCCCCGAACGGATCCGCCACGAACCGCGTCGCGGTGGTCCCGGACCGGCGGTGGTACCCCCGCGCCAGAGCCGGTCCCGACAGGTAGAGTTCCCCGACGACGCCGACGGGTACGGGATGCAGGCGTGCGTCGAGCACGATCGCTTCGAATCCCGGCCCCGGATTCCCGAGTCCGACGCCGTCGCCGGGCAGAAGATCGTCGGTCGTCGCCTGCACCGTGGCCTCGCTGGGACCGTACCCGTTGACCATGCGCCGGCCCGGTGCCCACCGCTCCACGAGGCCCGGGGGACACGATTCGCCGCCGACGATCACGAAGACCAGGTCGTCCAGACTTCTCGGGTCGAGGGTGGACAGGACCGCCGGGGTGGTACACCAGTGCGTGACGTGCTCGGCGGCGAGCAGTCGTGCGAGTTCGGTGCCGCCGTACACCCCGGAGGGTGCTACGACCAGCTGAGCCCCGACACCGAACGCGAGGAGCATCTCGAGCACTGCCAGATCGAAACTGGGCGACGCGCCGTGCCATACGCGCGCCCCCGGCTCGGCCGATGCCGCCGCAAAGGCCACGAGGTTCGCCAGTCCGCGATGCGTGATCACGACACCTTTCGGCGTCCCCGTCGACCCCGAGGTGTAGATCAGGTACGCCGGATGATCCGCCCTCAGCGGCATCACGCGGTCCGTATCGGCCACCGCCGTCCCGCGCCGGGCCGGCGGGTCGGCCATCCGGGGATCGTCGAGCACCACCCACCGCACGCGTTCCGGCATCCGAGCACGCTGGGAGACCGTCGTCAGTCCCAGGACCGCGCCGCAGTCGTCCAGCATGAACTCGATCCGCTCGGCCGGGTAGGTCGGATCCACCGGCACGAACGCCGCGCCCGCCTTGGTTACCGCCCATACCGCCACCACCGAGTCGGCCGACCGCTCGATCCCGATCGCGACGAAGCGTTCCGGACCCGCACCGAGGTCGATCAGGCGCCGTGCCAGCCGGTTCGTCTGCTCGTCGAGTGTTCGGTAGGAGATCCGGACCGTCCCACACGACACCGCAACGGCCTCCGGGTCCGCGGACGCCGCAGCCGCGAGGATGTCCGGCAGACGTCGCACCGGGACTCCGTCCGGGCCGCGCGCCGGTACCAGAGTCGCCCGTTCCTCCGGGCCGAGCAGATCGATGTCGCCGATCCGCACGGACGCATCCGCCGCGATCGCCGTCAGAATCCGCGTGAACCGGTTCGCGAACCCGCAGACGGTCCCCTCGGCGATCGGCTCGGTCGCATACCGCATGCTCACGCTCATGCCGGTGGTGATGCGGTTCCGCCGCTCGGTCACGGAGATCTGCAGGTCCGCTGTGCCGAAGCACATGCTGTCGTAGGTCGTTGCCGTGCACGTATCCGGCTCGCCGGCGGAAGACTGTGCCTCGACGTGATGTTCGAGCGTCACCCGATACAACGGTGACCGAGTCCCGTCCTGACTCGGACCCAGTGCCTCGGCCAGGCGTCGCGGGGACACGTCGGCATGTTCGAAGGCCTCCCGGTCGGTTCGGCCGAGCTGCGCAACCAGGTCGTCGAATCTCATCGCGGAACCGGCGCGAGCACGCAGGACGAGGGCGCCGACGACACCGTCCACCTCGGCGTCGGATACTCCGGTGCGCGGAACCGGAGTGCCGATCGCGACGTCGTCGACACCGCCGAGGCGTGCCAACAGTACCGACACCGCGGCATGCAGAACGACGAACGAATCGACGTGCTGCTCGGCGGCCAGCGCGACCACGGCGCGGCACGAGTCATCGTCGATCGGGAACCGAACTGTCGCAGGATCTTTCGTATGGCGGATCGGCGAGGGGCCGATCGGCAGCTCCGGCGGCGTGGGCAGCCCCGCCAGCGTCGATGTCCAGTAGTCCACGAGCGATGCGTCCCGGAAGCGGCGTTCCGCCTCACGCGCGCTCGTGCGATGGATGGAGCCGAGGGGGGTTCCCGGATCCGCAGCGACGAATTCTTCGAGAAGTTCCGCGATCTGGGTGCACTGCCGGCGTATCTCGTCTTCTCGATACCGATTCGGATTGGCGCGGAATTCGATCGTGGTCGCCGCCGGTGAACCGGCGGGACAGACACTGATCATTCGATCGCCGACCGGTCCCCGGGACAGGACATGGACGGTACCGGGGACCGCGCCCAGTCCCAGCTCCTGCTCGAAGAGCATCACATTGACGAGGGGCACCGAGAAGCGGGACACCGCGTTCCCCGTGGAGCGCCGGATGTCCTCGATCCCGCAGCCCTGATGGCGTAACGCTCCCAGCAGTTCGAGCTGCATCCGCCCGACCAGCTCACCGAGCGTGTCCTCGGCGTGAACCGCGATCCGCAGCGGGACGACGTTGACCAACATGCCGGCCGAATGTCGTAGCTGTGCGGTTGTGCGAGCGGAGACAGGGATGTTGACGAGTACGTCGCCGCTGCCGGACAGCCGCGAGAAGAAGCATGCGAAAGCCGCGAGAACGACCGCCGTCGGCGTTGCGTTCATCGTCTTGGCGGACCCCTGCAGGTGATCGGAGGCGGCTGGGGACAACTCCGCAGTCTCGACGAGGGACGTGACGGCCGGAGGCACTGCGGTGTCTCCGGTTCCTTTGGGCGCGGCCAGCATCCGCTGCGACCAGTAGTCACGATCGGCGGCGAACCTGCGCGATGCTCGATACTTCCGGTCCCGTTCGTACAGGGTGCGGAGGTCTGTCGACGGTCCGGCGTCCGCCGCGCGGCCCTCGAGTGCGGCGGCGTACAACTCCGCGCCCCGATTCATAAGGATCATTGCCCCGTAACCGTCCAGCACGATGTGATGGGCTTTGACGTAGACCAGGAAGTCGGAGTCGTCGATGCACAGGACCGCGATCTTGCACATCCGGTCGGCGAGCAGGTCGACGGGGCGTTCGACGTCTCGCCGGAGCCACTCCTCGGCGGCGGCCCTCGGCTCACGCCGGTCGCGGAAGTCCAGAATCTCCGTCCGAAAGTCGAGTTCCCGATCGACGATCTGGAACGGGCGCCCGTCGATCTCGATCAGGCGCAGGAAGACGGTCTCGAACTCGCGACCGGCGGTTTCGGACACGGCACGCAACAGATCGAGATCCAACGGCCCGGGAAATTCCACGTACTGGGCGATGACGAAGGGGACCTGGGGGGCGAGCTGCTGCGCCAACCAGATCCCGTACTGAGCCGGTGACAAGGGGAACGCTTCGGGGGGGATCCGACCATCGGGGAATGGATGTGCGTGGTGGCGTAGGGATGGGGCGGCCATATCGGTCCCTTGTGTCCTGGAAAAGACGGTGGCGCATCCGATGCGGGACGCTGTGCGCGACGAACGAACGGGCGCGCTGTCTCGGCCGGCGCTCGTGGGAGGTTTCAGGAACGGGCACCGCCCTTCACGGAATTGCCACCGACAATCGGTGGCAATTCAGGCGGGCGGGCTGATATCGGTGCAAGAGAAGATGCCGATGCGCAACCTTCTTTCCGCGTGCGCCCCGGTCCGGGCCGTCGCACCGGAAGCGGGGTGGCCCGTTCCCTGCGACGGCCGGGGTGATTCCCGCGGCTGTGTGAGCCGGCGTGCTTGCACAGCATAGGCTCCCGCCTGCTCGCGTCGCAATATTCGGGATTCCATATCGGCAAGGTGGGAAGAGTCCGGACCGTTCTGTCGTGATCGGTGCGCAGCCCGCCCTGCCTCTTTTGATACTCAGGGCACAACGTTGAGGAACGTATGGGAATTGTCGGACCCGGAGTGTGTGATTCCGGAAGTTACGCCAATTCGACTCCGTGATTCCGGGCGTACAAACGTCTTCCGGTCTGCTCTGCGTCAGTGCTCGGGTGCACGGGCGCGGAAAGGATTTTCGACCGAGTTGGGGCACGCGATTTCCTCACCGAATTCGATTCCGGAAGGTGAATGCAGAATTTTGCGAATCGGCGGAACAACTTCGATCGTCTCTTCGATTCGGGTCACACGGTTTCTCGCATTCGATTCCCCGGAAATCGGGGCCGTGAGAAATCGGCGATTCGAGGAATCGGCGCGCACCCCTCGGAATTCGGAGAAAAACGACGAACGACGATCGGCGGGCGGTGACGTCTCACGGTCCGCCCGGCTGCCCGGGCGGCGTCGGAGCCGGGTGGTCCCGGTTGCCCGCGGCCGCGTCGGTGGCCGAGTTCGCGACCGTGCCACCGAGCGCGAGGAGTTCGTCGAGTTTCTCCTGAGGGACCGGGATCGGCAGGAACGTCAGGAACTGGGCCATGCGCATCGATTCGACCATGCGCAGCAGCCCGGCGTGTTCCTGCGGATCCGGGGTGGGAGCGGAACCCGTCGCCCCGGCGAGGACCTCGAGGAACGCCGGTCCCACCGTCGGATGCGAGAACCATTCACCCACCGTCGATTCCATCGAGAGAGGGCGCGAGACCACATCGCCCGCGAGCGTGACGGTGCGCGCCTCGAGCACCGTGGCGGCGTCGGCGCACACCTGGATCGCGTATTCACCGGGCGCCACGACCCAGTCGTCGAGCTCGACGTCCCAGTACGCGAAAGCCCTTCGTTCCAAGGTCAACTCGACGTCGCGCGCCTCGCCGGGCGCCAGCTCGATCTTCTCGAACGCCCGCAGTTCGCGCACCGGGCGTCGCACCGGACCGGCGTCGGTGGCGACGTACATCTGCACCACGTGCTTGCCGGCACGGTCGCCGGCGTTGCGCACGCGCACGCGCACCGCGACGGTGCCGTCGCCCCCCAGCGCGACGTCGAGGGACTCGGTGACGAACGTCGTGTAGCTCAGGCCGTGTCCGAACGGGTAGCGGACGGCGCGGCGCAGGGTTTCGTAGCCGCGGTAGCCCACCATGACGCCCTCGCCGTAGCGGACGTGCCCCTGCTCGCCGGGGAAGTTGAGGTACGAGGGGGTGTCCTCGAGTCGCAGCGGGACGGTCTCGGCGAGGTGTCCGGACGGGGTGGCGACACCGAGCAGCAGATCCGCGATCGCCGACCCGCCGGCCTGCCCGAGCAGCCAGCCGTCGAGGATCGCATCGACCTCGTCGTGCCAGCCCTCGAGCGAGACCACGCCGCCGTGGGCGAGGACGACGACCGTGCGCGGTGCCGCCCGCGCGACGGCCCGCACGAGGGCGACCTGCACCGGCGGCAGGTCGAGCGTGTCGCGGTCGAAGCCCTCGGATTCCTCACGTTCGGTGAGGCCGGCGAACACGACGGCCACGTCGGCGGCGGCCGCCACGCGCACCGCCTCGTCGAGCAGGGCCCGGGCATCGCCGTCCGCTCCGAGCGGGAAGCCGTCGGCCGCGGACACCGTCAGGCCGTGGGCCGCGGCGAGCGCGCGGACGGCGTCGAGCGCCGGATCGACCCGGGTCGGCGCGATGTGCGAGCTTCCGCCGCCCTGGAATCGGGGGGTGGTGGCGAACGATCCCAGCACCGCGACGTGCTGGCCGCGGCGCAGCGGGAGGACGCCGTCGGCGTTCTTCAGCAACACCGCGCAGTCGGCGGCGAGCCGGCGCGCAAGCGCGTGCTGGCCGTCGAGGTCGAGGTCGAGGTCGCCGGCGGCCGGCCGCACGAGGTCCGACAGGGCCAGGACCCGGTGGGCGCTCGCCTCGACGAGACGCGGGTCGAGGCGGCCGTCGCGCACGGCGTCGACCACCTGCCGGTCGGTGCCGCCGCCGCTGCCCGGCATCTCGAGGTCGAGCCCGGCCGTGACCCCGGCCACCCGGTCCGCGACGGCGCCCCAGTCGGAGACGACGACCCCGGCGAATCCCCACTGCTCGCGGAGCACCTCGGTGAGCAGCCATCGGTTCTCGGCCGCAGATACGCCGTTGACCTTGTTGTAGGAGCACATGACCGCCGCGGGCCGGGCCTCGGCGACGACTCGTTCGAAGGCGGGCAGGTAGATCTCGCGCAGGGTCCGGTCGTCGACGTCCGCGCTGACCCGCATCCGGTCCGTTTCCTGGTTGTTGGCGGCGAAGTGCTTGACGCACGCCCCGACCCCCACGGACTGGAGACCCCGCACGTGCGCCGCACCGAGGACGCCGGAGAGCAGCGGGTCCTCCGAGTAGTACTCGAAGTTGCGTCCGCACAGCGGTGAGCGCTTGATGTTGACGCCCGGCCCGAGGACCACGTGCACGCCGAGGGCGCGCGCCTCCCGTCCCACGGCGCGGCCCACCTCCTCGGCGACGCTCCGGTCCCAGCTCGAGCCGACGGCGACGGCGAGCGGGAAGCACGTCGCGGGCAGGCTGGCGTGCAGGCCGAGGTGGTCGCTGTCGCCGGACTGACAGCGCACGCCGTGCGGGCCGTCGGTCAGGACGACACTCGGAATCCCGGCCTCCTCGATGGCCTCGGTGCTCCAGAAGTCGTGGCCGGACAGCAGGGCGGCCTGCTGTTCGAGGGTCAGGTCGGGGCGCGTGGTCATCGCCGGTGTCCTTCCGTCCGCGACGATTCGCCGGGGCTGCGCGGCGCGTCGACGGCGCGGGGGTGCTCGGCGACGGCCAGCCGGCGGGCCCGTACCAGCGCGACCGCGAACGCCGGGACGGCGAGCACGAACAGAGGCAGGCTCGCGCCGGTGGTGGGCTCGAACAGCACGAGCAGCAGCGGCAGCGCGAAGCCCAGGTAGGTGCCGACGTAGAAGACGCCGGTCAGCGTCCCGCGCGAGGTCTTCGGCGCGAGTGACTCCAGGTCGAGCAGGCCCTCGCGCAGGCACAGCCCGTAGGCCACCCCGAGCACGGGTGCCGCGACGGGCAGCAGCCACAGCGGCGGGTGCGCCCCGCCGGCGCCGACGAGGAGGAACCCGAGTCCGGCGAGGACGGCGCCGGCCGTCCCGGCCTGCGGGCCCCACTCCCGCCGACGGGCCACGGCCTGCACGACGATCCCGGAGCCCAGGGCGAGCAGCGCCGCGGCCCCGGTCAGCGCCGGTCCCGCGTACGCGCTCGCGACCCGGGCCGGAAACGTCACGAAAGCGACTGTGACGCAGGCGAACACCCAGGGTGCCAGCGGCAGCGACCAGGACAGCGCACCGGCCACCGACCGGCCGTGTCCCGGCACGACCGGCTGCAGGTCCGCCGCCGCGTAGTGGGCCGGCCGGCTCCACACCGTCGCGGCGGTGACGGCCGCGGCCGACAACGCGGCCGAGAGCACGAACGGCAGGGACAGCGGCCGGGGGCCGAACTCGGCGAGCAGACCGGACACGAAAGGCCCCAGGGCGAATCCGGAGCTGAGCGCGACGCCGGCGAGCACCGTGCCGACCTTCCCGCGCAGGTCGGTGGCCCAGGCCGTGCCCGCACCGATGGCCAGGCCCGCGCCGATGCCCACGACGAGGCGGCCCGCGACGAGTCCGGCGGCGTCGTGCCGGACGAGCAGCAGCACGGTGCCGACGAGGGCGATCGTCGCACCGGGGAGGACGACCGCCGCACGGCCGGTCCGGTCCGAGAGTGCGCCGCCGCCGACGAGACCGGGCAGCAGCCCGAGCGCATAGATGCCGAACACCCCGTCGAGCAGCGCGCGCGAGAGGCCTTCGTGCTCGCGCAGGACGGGGATCATCGCGGCGAAGTGGTTCGCCGCCCACCCGGTGGTGACGAGGACGGCCAGCACGCCGGCCAGGGCCCGGCTCAGCTGTCGTGCCGGTGCAGGTGCTGCTGTGGTCATCGTTCGTCCTCTCGCCGGGGCCGGACCCGTCACGCTAACCGACCGGCCGCTCGGGACGCACCGGTGGATGCTCCGAGGGATGTCGAGCGGCTGCGGTCGGGGCCCGATGCTCGAACGTGTGAACGTGTGCACTGCACAGGACGTGGTAGATCTCGACTCTCCGCCGAGCGAGTCGCGCACCATCGGAATGTCATGGGCGTCGAGCGCGAGCAGCTCGGTGGAACGGTGACGATCAGCAGGGCCGCGCCGGATCGAGGGCGCGGATCAGGAAGCTGAGCTGGTCACGCAGCATCCGTTGTTGCCAAGGACCGTCGTAGACGTCGAAGTGATCGACGGGGTACTCGCACAACAGTGCAGTGGCCCCTGCCCTCTTCGCGGTCCTGCGCGCGGCGACGGGCGGTGCGACACGGTCGTGTGTGCCCACCTGCACAAGGATTGGGCAGCCAAGGCGGCCGGCAGCGGTGATGGGCCGGTTCACGGCCACCTCCAGTGCTGTGCGCGCGCAGATTTCGTTGCGCCACGTCGGTCCGGCGATCGAGGTGTAGGCCTCCTCGGCGCCGGAGGCGCTGATGATCGCCACCTTTCCCGGCCGCGCCACCACCGGGATGTGGTGCGGCCGGCGTCCGGTAATCCGGCGAGCGAGGTCGCGCAACCCGTGGCCGGTGGTGCGCACCAGTTGACCGGCTCCGGCGTAGCGGGCGATCTGCATCGCGGCTGCCAGTCCGTCGGTCGCGGGGGTCATCGATACGATTGCCGCGACGCGCCTGTCCTGCGCGGCGACTGCGACGACATGACCACCGGAGTACGACGTTCCCCACAACGCGATTCGATCGGCGTCCACGCCGGGCAGGTGACGGGCGGCGGCGATCGCCGCGTGATAGTCCTGGCGCTGACGCCGGAAGGAAACATCCTGGCGCGGTGTTCCTTCCGAGTCGCCGAAGCCGCGGTAGTCGAAGACCAATACGTCGATGCCGTTGTCGGCGAACCCGTCGGCATAGCCGATCAGGCCGGTGTCTCGGGTGCCGCCGAAGCCGTGTGCCATCACCACACACGGCCGGCCGGCCGTGCCGGCCAGCACGTCGGAGGTAGCCGGAACATGCCAGGCGGCGCAGGCGACGCCGTGGCTGGGGAAGGTCAGGTCCTTCTTCATCTCGGTCGCTCCGTTCCTACGACGCGACGGCAGCCGTGCGGCTGGGCGCGAACTCGAGCGCCGGATCCTCGACCGGCCCGCGACGCAGCCGCTCGACGTCCTTCTCGTAGGCCATCTGTACCGTCCACGGGCCGCTGGTGCCGCCGCGCGGGAACTTCGCAACGGCCCGCTGGACATATCCCGAGCTCATCTCGACCACGGGGACACGGTCCATGTGCGGATCGTCGAGCACTGGCTCGACGGTGCCGTAGCCGTGGCTGTCCATGTAGTCGAGCAGTCGGCAGAAGTGCTCGCACACCAAGTCCACCTTGAGGGTCCAGGAGATGTTCGTGTAGCCCAGCGCGAACACGAGATTCGGCACGCCGGACAACATCATCGCCTTGTAGACCGTGGTGTCGGGCAGGTTCACGCGCCGCCCGTCCACGCTCAGTGCGATCTTGCCGAACGGTGTCATGTTGAGGCCGGTCGCCGTGACGACGATGTCGGCGGCCAACTCCTGACCCGATTCCAGCAGAATCCCCTCCTCGGTGAACCGCTTGATCCGGTCGGTCACCACCGAGGCCTGCCCGGCGGATATCGCCTTGAACAGATCCCCGTCGGGGACCATGCACAGGCGCTGGTCCCATGGGTTGTAACGCGGGGTGAAGTGGGTGTCTACGTCGAAGCTCTTGGGCAGCTGCCGGCGCACATCGGCGATCAACAGCTTGCGCATGAGCTTGGGCGCGCGCTGGCAGGCCTTGTAGATCCCGCGGTTGAGCATGATGTTCTTGCGCCGGACGATCCGGTGCGCTCGGGTGGGACCGACCACCTTGTTCAGGGTGTTCGCGATCGCGTCCTCGGCCGGTATCGAGAACACGTAGCTCGGCGAGCGCTGCAGCATCGTGACATGACCGGCCTTGCCGGCCATCGACGGGATCAGCGTCACGGCGGTCGCGCCGGAGCCGATGACCACCACGCGCTTGCCGGCGTAGTCGAGGTCCTCGGGCCAGTGCTGCGGGTGGATCAGCCGGCCCGCGAACTCCTCCACACCCTCGATGTCGGGCGTGAAGCCTTCCTCGTAGTCGTAGTAGCCGGTGCCCAGGAACAGGAATCGCGCGGTGAAGTGCACGTGCTCGGCGCTGCCGGACGATTGCGCGGTGACGGTCCAGTATCCGTCCGCCGAGGAGAACTCTGCGCCGATAACCCGGTAGCCGAAACGAATGTGCTGGTCGAGACGGTTCTCGGTGACGGTCTGCCTCAGGTAATCCATGATGATGTGCCCGTCTGCGATCGACTTCCGATGCGTCCACGGCTTGAACCCGTAGCCGAAACTCGGCATGTCCGAGTCCGAGCGAATGCCCGGGTAGCGGAACAGGCTCCACGTGCCGCCGATCGAATCCCGGCCCTCCAGGACTGCGAACGTCGTACCGGGACGGCGTGTCTGGAGGTGATACGCCGCGCCGATGCCGGAAATGCCGGCGCCGACGATCAAGACGTCGAAATGCGTGCTTGCCGTATGGCGACCGGTCGGCTCGGTGGTCGTCGGGATGCTCATGGTCGGTCTCCTCGAGCGGTGCGCTGGGGCGTGACGGCGTTCACAGTAGGACCGCAACGGCACCCGTTGACATGTATTCCGGCACACTATTTGCACCCATATGTGTGCTGTGGCACACTTGGTGCGTGCTCCGTGAGCCAGTGGCACCCGAAGTTGTTTCCCTCGTCGGTGACGTCGCCGAATTGATGCTGCGTGAACTCGATCAGCTCGTCGCCGAGATGGACGCCGCCGAGGTGGCGGTGGCCCCGATGCTGGGCGCGGACGCGGCGATCGTCGCGGAGATGTCGGCGAGCAACCGCGCCAATGCCGCGCGCCTGCTGACCACCCTCGCTCGGCGTGACGTCGGAGGCGCGCCGATCGACGTGCCGCCCGAAGCCCTCGACGTCGTCCGCACCGTCGTGCGCCGCGGCATCGACCTCGAGGTGATCTACCAGGCCTACCGCCGGGGCCAGAACGTCGCCTGGCAGCGGTTTCTGGCTCATGCCGGACGGATCGTCCCGCCGGGGCCACAGTTCGTGGAGTTGTTGGAGGTCACCTCGCAGCTGATGTTCGATTACGTCGACCATGTCGTGAGCCGTGTCATCGCCGACGCCCAGCGGGAACGCGAGGAGGTGCTCGGCGGCGCGCTGGCCCGCCGCGCCGAGACCGTGCACCTGATCCTCGACGGCGCCCCGATCGACCCCCGCCGAGCCGGCGAACGCCTCGGATACCAGCTCGCTCGCCGCCACACCGCACTCGTCCTGTGGGCCGAACCGGCGGGCGGGACGCAGGGGGCACTGGAGTCTGCCGCGACGCTGCTGGCCCAGGCCGCCGGCGCCCGCACACCCCTCACACTGCCCGCGGGCACCTCGACGCTGTGGGCGTGGTTGGGCACCGAATCCGAACCCGCGCTCGGCACACTGCGCGGAGAAATCACCAAGGCGCAGTCGAACATTCGGGTCGCCGTCGGCCCCACCCGAGCGGGCATCACCGGCTTCCGCCGATCACACGACGCCGCGCTGGCCATTCAGCGCCTGGTCAGCGGGCAACGCGACGGCGACCGCGTCGCGCTCTACCGCGAGCTCGAGGTCGCCACGTTGGCCGCTCGCGACCTGGACCGGGCGGCCGAATTCGTCGCCACAACACTGGGCCCGCTCGCTGCGGACACACCCAGCGCGGCTCGTCTCCGCCAGACATTGCGGGTGTTCCTCGAGGAAGCCGAGAACGCCCCTCGCGCCGCCGCACGCCTGCACACCCACCGCAACACCATCCTGCAGCGTGTCAGCCGCGCAACCGAACTGCTCGGCCACCGCCCCGGCGAGCGCAGGCTTCCCGTCGAGCTCGCGCTGGAGTTGGCTCACCACATCGGGCCGCGAGTCCTGGCCCGTGACTGAGGGACAACGCCCGCGGTCGGTGGGCAGGGACCGGTCTTGACGCCCGGCGGGTTCCCGCCTCCGTCCGCAGTGCTCGCGTCGGGCCGGTAGGGGCGCAGCGTCACGTCGCACTCGCCCGTTTCGGGTGCTGGCAGCCAGTTGGATCACTCGCCCATCCTCACTGTCAGCGCAGCACCTCCCGGGCGGTCCGCCGGACGGCGTCGGTGAGCGCGTCGAGCACCGGCGACTCGAGCCGCCACCGCTGCCAGTACAGCGGTACGTCGAGCGGATCGTCCGAGTCGAGGAAGACGAGTCCTTCGGTGTCGGTGAGCATCGGTTCCGGCAGCATGCCCCAGCCGAGGCCGAGCCGTGCGGCCTCGACGAACTCGGCGGCGCCGGGCACGTAGTGCCGGGGCGGGTCGAGCCGGCGCCGGGTGCGGCGCCGCAGGAACCGGTCCTGCAGGTCGTCCTTGCGGTCGAAGCTCAGCATCGGGGCCTGCCGCAGCGACTCGGCGCCCGCGCCGCCGGGAAACCAGCGGTCCGCGAAGTCGACGCTCGCCATCGCGTGATACCGCATGGCGCCGAGCTTTTCGGAGACGCACCCCTGCACCGGCTCGGGCACCGACGTCACGGCGGCCATCGCGGTGCCGTCCCGCAGGCGCGCGGGGGCGTGGTACTCGTCCTCGCGGTGCAGTTCGAACAGCGCGCGATGACGCTCGGGCATGCGGGCCAGGGCGCGCAGCATCCACGTCGACATCGAGTCGGCGTTGACGACGAGGGGAACCGACACGTACTCGTCCCGGCCGGCGGTCAGCCCGAGCGCCTCGGCGGTATCCTGCTCGAGCCGCGCCACCTGCCGTGCCAGCCGCATCACCGCCTCGCCCGCGGCGGTCGCGGACACCGGACGGGTGCGCCGCACCAGGACCCGGCCGGCCTGCTGCTCGAGGGCCTTGATCCGCTGGCTCACCGCGGAGGGGGTGACGCGCAGGACGGCGGCCGCGCCGTCGAAGGTGCCCTCGTCCAGCACCGCGGCGAAGGTCCGCAGCTGCGCGAAGTCCAGATCCATATGAAGCAACTCTAACGGTACTGAAGAAAAATCAACTGTTCTTCATCGAGGGCGGTTCCTAGCGTGGGTGTCATGCACCTCGTCGCCGTCGGATTCCTCACCGGACTGTCGCTCATCGTCGCGATCGGCGCGCAGAACGCCTTCGTGCTGCGCCTGGCGATCGCGCGACGCCACGTGCTGCCGGTGATCGCGGTGTGCGCGCTCTCCGACGCGGTTCTCATCGCCGCCGGCATCGCCGGCATCGCCACCGTGCTCGACCGGGTGCCCGGCGCGCTCGGGGTGATCCGCTGGGCGGGGGCGGCGTTCCTCGTGGGCTACGGCGTGCTCGCGGCGAGGCGGGCGCTGCGCCCGTCGGCCCTGACCGCCGCGGCGGGCGGCTCCCTCACCGTCGGCGCAGCCCTGGCCACCTGCCTGGCGTTGACCTGGCTCAACCCGCACGTCTACCTCGACACCGTGCTCATGCTCGGCTCCGTCGCCAACCACCACGGTGACCCGGGGCGCTGGTGGTTCGGCGCCGGCGCGGTCCTGGCCAGCGTCGTGTGGTTCCTCGGGCTCGGCTACGGGGCCCGCCTGCTGCGCGGAGTATTCGCGAAACCCGCGTCGTGGCGCGTGCTCGACGGCGGCATCGCCGTGCTCATGGTCGGGCTCGGCGTCGGCATGGTGGCGGGCTGACGCCGGGCCCGCGTCAGCCCTTGACCAGGGCGAACCGGCGGCCGCTGATCTCGCTCGCGGTGACCTCGACGAAGTTGTACTTCGGGGTGGGCACCCAGGCCTGCAGCCCCAGCTCCTCGGCCTCCTGGATCTCGTTGTAGTGCACGAGATTCCGGGCCCGTCCGTGCAGCACCACGCTCCAGGCCCGGTCCTGCTCCACGTGGTCGGCCTCGAAGGCGACCTCCGCGTGCACCGTCAGCTCGACCAGCTTGCTGCCCTCGGCGGTACGGAAGTACAGCTTCCTGTCCCGTACGGCGTAGTTGATCGGGAAGACGTCCGGCCGCCCGCCCGAGACCACCACGAGCCGGCCGATCCGCTCGGTGCCGAGCAGCTCCCAGCTCTCGTCGTCGTTCAGGACGACGACGGGGTTGTCGACGTTCGGCTCACTCATGGTTCCTCCGATCCGGCGGCGTCCGCCTCGATATCACCGCCTCCAGCACATCACGAATCCGCGCCCGGCACAGGCGGATCGTCCATCGAATCGCGCGGTGTCCGTCACATCGATAGCGTGGGAGCCGCCCGACCTCACCCCACCGAGGAGCGTGCGAGATGACGCTGGCCACCACGTGGCACACCCGCGACGCCGACGACGTCGCGGCGGCACTCGACGTCGACACCGCGGCCGGGCTGCCCTCCGACGTCGTCGAGGAGCGCCGGCGTGAGCACGGGCCCAACGCCCTCGCCGAAACGGCAGCCGTACCCGGCTGGCGCAAGGTGCTCGCCCTGCTCGCCGACCGGATGACCCTCGTCCTCGTCGTCGCCGCCGTGGTCAGCGCCGTGGTCTCGCGCGAATGGGAGACCCCCGTCGTCATCCTCGCCGTCATCACCCTCAACACCGTCCTGAACTACGTGCAGGAGCGCCGGGCCGAGAACAGCCTGCAGGCGCTGCGACAGATGGCGGTCGACACCGCCCGCGTCCGCCGCGACGGCCGTGAACAGCACCTGCCGCGCACCGAACTCGTGCCCGGCGACGTCGTGCTGCTCGAGGCCGGCGACTCCGTGCCCGCCGACGGCCGGGTCGTCGGGGCGGCGCGGCTGCAGGTCGCCGAGTCCGCGCTCACCGGCGAGTCCCAGCCCGTCGACAAGACCGTCGAACCCGTCGTCGACGAGCAGGCCCCGCTGGGCGACCGTGCCGACATGCTGTTCATGAACACCGACGTCACCCGCGGGCGGGGCACGATGGTGGTCACGGCCACCGGGATGCAGACCGAGATCGGCGCGATCGCCACCCTGCTCGGTGCCGCCGGGGTGGAGAAGACCCCGCTGCAGCGCCGCATCGACCAGCTCGCCAAGACCCTCACCATCGTTGCGCTCACCGTCGTCGCCGTCGTGTTCGTCCTGGGTCTGCTGCGCGGGCAGTCGTGGTCCGACCTGCTGATCACCGCCGTCTCGCTCGCCGTCGCCACCATTCCCGAGGGGCTGACCGCGGTCGTCGCCTTCACCCTCGCGATGGGCGCGTCGCGGCTCGCCGCGCGCGGCGCCATCGTCAAACGGCTCGCCGCCGTCGAGACCCTCGGCAGCACCACCCACATCGCCACCGACAAGACCGGCACCCTCACCCTCAACCAGATGACGGTGCAGCGGCTGCTGGCCCGTGGCCGCAGCTTCCGCGTCACCGGCACCGGGTACGAAACGGCCGGCAAGATCCTCGTCGGCGACGGGCTGCCGGCCCCGGACCTGACCGCGCCGCTGCTCGGGATGGCCCTGTGCAACGATGCCGTCGTCCGCGACGGGGTGCTCGTCGGCGATCCCACCGAGGGCGCACTGGTGGTGCTCGCCGAGAAGGGCGGCATCGACGTCGAGGGGGCGCGTCTCGCGGTGCCGCGGCTGGCGGAGGTGCCGTTCGACTCCGCCTACAAGTACATGGCGACCTTCCACGCCCTGCCCGACGGCGGCTACCGGTGCTTCGCCAAGGGCGCGCCCGGTGCGCTGCTCGACCGCGCCACCGCGATGCTCGACGGGGACGGCCCCGTCCCGCTCGACGACCGCCGCCGCGAGCGCCTCCGCTCGGCGGTGCAGTCGCTCGCCGCCGAGGGGCTGCGCACCCTGATGATCGCCGGCCGGGACCTGCACGCGGTGCCGCGGGGCGACGGGGAGGCGCTGCAGCGCGTGGTGTCCGACCTGACCCTCTACGCCGTGGTCGGCATCGTCGATCCGCCGCGGACGGAGGCCAAGCGGGCCATCGAGGTGGCCCACGCCGCCGGCATCGAGGTGCACATGATCACCGGCGACCACCTCGTGACCGCGTCGGCGATCGCCGCGGAACTGGGCATCGGCGGCGCCGCGGCCACCGGCGCCGACCTCGACGCCCTGGACGACGACGAGCTACGTTCCCGGGCAGCAGGTTTCGGTGTGCTGGCCCGCGTCGCGCCGGAGCACAAGATCCGGGTCGTCAAGGCACTGCAGGCGAACGGCGAGGTGGTCGCCATGACCGGCGACGGCGTCAACGATGCGCCCGCCCTCGAACAGGCCGACATCGGTGTCGCCATGGGCATTACCGGCACCGACGTGTCCAAGAGCGCGGCCGACATGATCCTCACCGACGACAACTTCGCGACCATCGTCGCCGCGGTCGAGGAAGGCCGCGGCATCTACGCCAACATCGTCAAGTTCGTGAAGTTCCAGCTGACCACGGCGTGGGGGTTCGTGCTGATCTTCCTCGTCGCCGGGGCCCTCGGGCTCGCCGGCGGTGCGCCGTTCACGGCGCTGCAGATCCTGTGGGTCAACATCATCATGGACGGCCCGCCGGCCCTCGCCCTCGGCGTCGACCCCACCGAGCCGGGCACCATGTCCCGGCCGCCGCGGCCGGCCCACGAGCGCCTTCTCAGCCGCGATCGGCTCCGCCGCATCCTCGGCCTGGGCATCGTCATGACCGCCGGAACCGTCGCAGTGCTGCACTACGCGCCGCAGTGGTTCCCCGAGAGCGCCGGCGACCCGCTGTTCGCCACCACCCTCGCGTTCACCACGTTCGTCTTCTTCCAGGTGTTCAATCTGCTCAACGTCCGCTCCGAACTCGGCTCGGTGTTCTCGTTGCAGACCCTCACCAACCACAGCATCTGGATCGCGCTCGTCGTGGTGGTCGTCCTGCAGGTGTGCGTGGTGCAGACGACTTTCCTGCAGGGCTTCTTCGACACCACCGCGCTCACCTCGCAGCAGTGGGCGCTCGCCGTCGGCGTCGGATCCTCGGTGCTGTGGGTGGACGAACTCGTCAAGGCCACCGGACGGAGCGTGCGGCGTCGGCGTGGTGACACGCCTGCTCGGGCGGGCGCATAGTGGAGGTGGTGTCGCCCTCCGACGAACACCGCAGGACGCGGAGGTGGGAACGATGGACATGGGCTTGATGCACATGCTGCACATGTTGATGATGCAGATGCACCACATGCTGATGCCGGGTATGCCGATGCATCACATGATGCCGATGTGACTGCATCACATGATGCGGATGTGACTGCATCACATGATGCGGATGTGACTGCATCACATGATGCGGATGTGACTGCATCACATGATGCGGATGTGACTGCATCACATGATGCCGATGTGACCGTCGGTGCCCCGGATCAGCCGTGCGAGTGCCCGCCCTCGTGCGGGTCCCTGTGCATGCTCTTGTAGAGGTGGTGGCTGTACACCTGCAGGCCGAGCATCGCCTCGGTGTACTCCCGCCGTTCGGCGGTCGTCACGGCGTCGGTCAGAGCGACGATCCGATCCAGCCGGGACTGCAGCTGCCGGTGCAGCTCGGCGGACAGGAACGCGTGGAGCTTCTCGACCGAGCCCGTTTCGATCGCGTCCTCGGCGAGCGGGATCACGGGCCCGACGTCGCCGCCGGCCGGCTTCACACCGGTGAACGGGGCGCCCTCGCCCGCGCGGTGCAGCCGGACCACCGTGTCGAAGAAGTAGAGATCGGCCACCTCGTGGGCGATCGGGCCCTCCGCCCGCGCCGCCGTCGCCCGCTCGAACGCCGTGCGCACCTCGTCCTCGGCGTCGGCGGGCACGAACGGCAGGATCAGCTCGACGTTGTCGTCGCCCAGCGCCGCCTCGGCGGCCTTGACGACGGGACCGTCCATGGAATCGCAGTGGGGAGGCACGGGGTGCTCCTTCCGGCGGTCGGCGGACACGCTCGGTCCCAGGCTAGTGCCGGGGTGCGTCCGGCGTCGAGCGAGCGCAGGGCGGATCGGTCGCGCCGGGGCCGCGTCGCTCGACGGCCCGGTTCGTCGCCTGGATGCGAGGACGGTTGACACGGCGGGCCGCGGCGGCGAACGTGGACGCATGAGGCGACGTCCCCGCGTCGACGTGCATCAACATGTGTGGCCGGCGTCCTTCGTCGACGCCCTCCGGGCGCGCAGCGCCGCGCCCCGGCTCGACGGCTGGACGCTGCACCTGCCCGGGGAACCGCCGTACCGGGTGGACCCCGCAGACCATTCGATCCCCGCGCGGACGGCCCTGGCGGTCCGGGACGGAATCGATCTGGCGCTGGTGTCGCTGTCGAGCCCCCTCGGGATCGAGGAACTGCCCGCCGAGGAGGCCCGGCCGCTGCTCGACGCCTATCACGAGGGGGCGCTGGGCCTGCCCGACCGGTTCGGCGTGTGGGCCGCCGCCGGCGTCACCGAGCCCGATCCGGAGACGCTGCGCGACGTCCTCGCGGCCGGGTGCGTGGGCCTGCAGTTGCCGGCGACCGCCCTGGCCGACCCGGCGGGCTTCGACCGGTGTGCGCCGCTGCTGTCGGAACTCGAGCGGGCGCGCAAGCCGCTGTTCGTGCATCCCGGCCCGGCGTCGGCGCCCGGCGCTCCGGCGTGGTGGCCGGCGATGGTGTCGTACGTGACCCAGATGCACACCGCCTGGTTCGCCTGGCACGAGTTCGGGGCGCGCCGGTTCCCGGCGTTGCGGGTGTTGTTCGCGATGCTCGCCGGCCTGGCTCCGCTGCACGCCGATCGGATGGCGGTGCGCGGCGGGCCCGGCGATGTTCCCGGGCCGGGGGTCTACGTGGAGACGTCGTCGTACGGGCGGGAGGTCGTCGCGGCGGTGACCGCATGCCTGGGCGAGGACCGGGTGCTGCTCGGCTCCGATCGTCCCTACGCGCGGCCGCTGGTGCTCGGCGGTTCCGCCGGCATGCGCCTGCGGACGGACAATCCGGCCCGCTTCTTCGCGAAAGTGCCTGCGCAGAACCCTTGACACGCGGACCCGGCCGGGGTGGCATGGTCGTCGTGACATTCTCGGTGAGCGCGCGGCAGCGCGGACTGTGCACGGCGTCGGCCCGTGCCGCCGAGTCGTGTCCCGGCTGTCGTCGCTGAATCCGTCTCCGCCCAGCCCGGCCCGGGCACGCCCGTGCCTCCTCATTCCAGGACTCTTCGATGCTCTCCACGTATGCCCTGCCGACGCGCGCCGACCTCACCTCCCTCGCCCTGCGGATCGCGAACGATCCCGGCCGCTGGATGCCGATCGTTCGATTCGACGAGCAGCAGCGCTGGTACACGCGACTGGCCGTTGCCGACAACCACGAAGTGTGGCTGCTTTCGTGGCTGCCCGGGCAGAGAACCGAAATCCACGATCACGGCGACAGCGCGGGCGCCTTCGCGGTGGCGCAGGGTGTGCTGACGGAGACCACCGTCTGCACCCCGGCGGTCGGGGGTCTCGATGGAGTCGAAGTAGCGTTGTCACGCAAGAGGATTCGTGCGGGTATGGCCCGCGGCTTCGACGCCGACCACGTCCACGAGGTGACGAACGACACGAATTCTCCGGCCGTCAGCATCCACGTGTACGCACCCGCCCTGACGACGATGAATCGGTACCGGATCGACGACGGGGTGCTCCGGCTGCGCGCATCCGAACGGGCCGGCGCGGACTGGTGAACTCCGCCGCGGCTGTGCCGGTCGTAGCGGTATCCGAAACCTTTGTCGCAGAACTATATTGGATAACGTCGCTGCAGGTGCGGTAGCCGGCCCGCGGCGTGCGATCTGCTCACGCCGTCTCGGGCGCGGCGGGTCGTGGACCGATCCTTCGCAGGGCGCGGCTCGTGCCGGGGGTGGCCGAACTCACGTCCGCTCGATTCGAGGTCGGGTCGGCGTGTGCAAGACAATGGAGACTCGGCTGGTTCGCACGCCGACAAGATCCAGCGCATCCCGCACTATTCGAAGGTTCCCGCTCATGACGACGACGGCATCCGCATGCCCACCCGACTCCGCAGTACCGGCGGACGCCCCCGCGGCCGCGCCGGCAGCAGACGCCCGGCCGGGGCGCGCCCGGGCGATGTGGGCGCTCGCCCTCGGCGGGTTCGGCATCGGCACCACCGAGTTCGTGGCGATGGGCCTGCTGCCCGACATCGCGACCGGTCTCGGAGTCTCCGAGCCCACCGCCGGGCACGTGGTGTCGGCGTACGCCGCCGGGGTCGTGGTCGGTGCGCCGCTGATCGCGGCGCTGACGGCCCGGCTCCCGCGTAAGACGTTGCTGATCGCCCTGATGATCGCGTTCACCGTCGGCAACGCGGCGACGGTGCTCGCGCCGAACTACGGACTGCTCGTCGCGTCCCGGTTCGTCGCCGGTCTGCCGCACGGCGCCTACTTCGGGGTCGCCGCGCTGGTGGCCGCGCATCTGGCCGGTCGCGGGCAGCGCGCCCGGGCGGTGGCGCTGGTGATGATGGGCCTGTCCGTCGCGAACGTGGTGGGGGTGCCCGTCGCGTCGTGGCTCGGCATGGCGCTGGGCTGGCGCTCCGCGTTCGCGCTGGTGGCGGTGATCGGCACGGTCACCGTCGCCGCGATCGCCGCCTGGGTGCCCGCCCTGGCGATCCGCACCACCAGCGTGAGCACCGAACTCGGTGCCCTGCGGCGCAAGCAGGTGTGGATGACGCTCGCGGTCGCGATGATCGGCTTCGGCGGCGTGTTCGCCGTGTACACCTACATCAGCACCACCCTGACCGACGTCGCCGGCGTCTCGAAGGGGCTGGTTCCGGTCGCCCTGATGCTCTTCGGCATCGGCATGGTCGTCGGTAACGTGGTCGGCGGCCGCGTCGCCGACCGGGCCCTGGTACCGGGCATCTTCACGACCATGACGACGCTGGCGGTGCTGCTGGCCGTGTTCGTCGCGGCGGCGCACAACCCGTACACGGCCCTGGCGATGGTGTTCCTGCTGGGAGCCGGGTGCGCCGCGGTCGGCCCGGGACTGCAGATCCGGCTCATGGACGTCGCCGAGGACGCGCAGACCCTGGCCGCGTCCCTCAACCACGCGGCGTTCAACCTCGCCAACGCGTTCGGCGCCTGGATCGGGGGCGCGGTGATCGCCGCCGGCTTCGGCTACACCGCGCCGGCCGCCGTCGGCACGGTGCTCGCGCTGGCAGGTGTCGCCGTCTTCGCGCTCGCCGTGCGGCTGCCGTCGGCGCCCTGATCGGACATCGTGATTGGATACCGACGTGACCGACCCCAGTGCCACCGCTTCCGCCGTGCCCACCCCGCCCGACCCGTTCTTCACCGTCGGCACCCGGCTCGCCAACGGACTCGGACGCACCGGCACGATCCACACCCCGCACGGCGACATCCACACCCCGGCGTTCGTCGGCGTGGGCACCAAGGCGACGGTCAAGGCGGTCCTGCCCGAGGCGATGAAGGAACTCGGGGTGCAGGCCCTGCTTGCCAACGCGTACCACCTGTACCTGCAGCCCGGGTCGGACATCGTCGACGAGGCGGGCGGGCTCGGTAAGTTCATGAACTGGGACGGGCCCACCTTCACCGACAGCGGCGGATTCCAGGTGATGTCCCTCGGGGTCGGCTTCAAGAAGGTCCTGGCGATGGATGCCGTGGGCGTGCGGTCCGACGACGTCATCGCCGAAGGCAAGGAGCGGCTCGCGCACGTCGACGACGACGGGGTCACCTTCAAATCCCACCTCGACGGCTCCCGGCACCGGTTCACCCCGGAGGTGTCGATGCGCATCCAGCATCAGCTCGGCGCCGACATCATGTTCGCGTTCGACGAGCTGACCACCCTGATGAACACCCGCGGCTACCAGGAACAGTCCGTCGAACGGACTCAGGCGTGGGCGGTGCGGTGTATCGCCGAACACGAGAAGCTCACGGCGCAGCGCGCCCACCGTCCGTACCAGGCGCTGTTCGGGGTGGTGCAGGGCGCGCAGTACGAGGACCTGCGCCGGCAGGCGTGCCGCGGGCTCGAATCGATCGTCGGCGAGTCGGGCCGCGGCTTCGACGGCTACGGCATCGGCGGGGCGCTCGAGAAGCAGAACCTCGGCACCATCGTCCGCTGGTGCACCGAGGAACTGCCCGAGCACAAGCCCCGGCACCTGCTCGGCATCAGCGAGCCCGACGACATGTTCGTCGCGATCGAGCACGGCGTCGACACGTTCGACTGCGTGAACCCGTCGCGGGTGGCGCGCAACGCGGCGATCTACCACCCGGACGGGCGTTTCAACATCAACACCAGCCGGTTCCGCCGCGACTTCACCCCGATCGACGAGGACTGCGACTGCTACACCTGCCGGCACTACACGCGCGCGTACATCCACCACCTGTTCAAGGCGAAGGAGATGCTGGCGTCCACGTTGTGCACCATCCACAACGAGCGGTTCACGGTGCGCCTCGTCGACGAGATCCGCGCCGCCATCGACGGCGGGTACCTCGAGGAACACAAGGCCGAGACCCTGGGCCGGTTCTACGCGCGGCGGTGAGTGAGCGTCCGCGAACCCCACCGTCGTCCACGACGGCTGCCGCGGACGACCGGACCGGTCGCGGCGCTCACTCGGCGTAGGTCGGCTCGCGCCGCTTCACGTGCGCGATGACCGCGTAGGTGACCGGCATGACGGCGACCTCGACCAGCGTCTTCCACAGGAACCCGACCACCACGTAGTTCGCGAAGTCCGCCCACGTGGTGATGCCGATGACGCCGGCGGCGATCGCACAGAAGATGAGCGTGTCGGCGAACTCGCCGACGACGGTGGAGCCGATCAGCCGCGCCCACAGGTGCTTCTCCTTGGTGACCTCCTTGATGCGCACCAGCACGTAGGAGTTGAGCAGCTGCCCGACGAGGTAGCCGGCGAGGCCGGCCAGCAGCAGCCGCGGCACCACCCCGAGGACCGCCTCGAATGCGGCCTGGTTCTCGTAGAAGTCGGCGGGCGGCAGCTGCTGGGCGATCCAGAAGCACAACGCGGCCAGCGCCACCGCACCGAAGCCGTAGTAGACCGCGCGACGGGTCGCGGCGAAGCCGTACACCTCGCTCAGGACGTCACCGACGATGTAGGCGAGCGGGAACAGGAAGAACGCGCCGTCGGTGATGATCGGCAGGACCTGCAGCGGGCCGAGCGCCCACTCGGCGTCGCCGAAGAAGGCCACGCCCTTGCTGGCGGCGACGTTGGAGATGATGAGCACCGCCGTGAACAGGGCCACCAGCCCGGGGTAGTAGCTGCGGACCACGCGGGCGAAGTGCGCATGGTCGGATTGCTGGGTCTGCACGTGCTCTGTCACCCGGCCATCCAAGCACTCGGACCGGAGGAAGGCGAAGAACGGACGAAAAGGACGCGGGCCCCGACCCGGTTGGATCGGGGCCGGCGACGTGCCGTCAGGGGGCTCCGCGACGTGCCGTCAGGGGGCTACCCGTCCGCCCGTGACGACCCGGTACGCGTATGCGTAGGCGATGGTGGTGACGGGCACCGTGACCAGCAGGCCGACGTAGCACAGCAGCGCGCCGACGAAGTTGATCGCGGACAGCACCAGCCACAGCAGGATCAGCTGCCCCACGTTGGCCGCGGCGGCGGACGCGCTCGACTTGATCGCCGTGACCGCGTCCTGCCGCTGGTCGATGACGAAATGCAGCGCCCACACGGTCAGGAAGGCGACGATGATGCCGCCGACGATGACGAGCGAGCCGAGCAGCGTGCCGACCGCGATGAGCAGGGAGACGAGCAGGATCGGACCGAGGCTGCCGACGCGGAAGAAGTCCTTCAGCGCCGGCTTGTGCCCGTCCAGCTCGTACAGGGCCCCGCGCACCGCGGCGGCCTGGACGACGAGCATGCCGATGACGAACGCGACGATCAGCACGATCATCACGACGATCCCGACGCCCGACATGCCCGTGCTGTAGCCGTAGCGGTCCGTCGTGGTCGAGGCCATCACGACGCCGAACATCAGGGCACCGAACACGAGGGCGGCCACGACGATCACACCGGCCAGGCTCAGCCAGCCGCCGACGTTCTCACTGAACTTGCGCCACCCGTAGTTCAGCGCGTCGCCGATGTTGATCTGCGCGCGGGGAGGGCCGAAGCCGGGTGGAGGCGGGTAGCCGCCGGGGGCGCCGTATCCGGGCGGCGGTCCGTACCCGGCCGGATTCCCGTACTGCGGCGGCCCGTACTGCGGGCCGGGCTGTTGCGGTGCGCCACCGTACTGGGCGCCACCGTACTGCGGAGCGCCGTACTGGGGAGCGCCGTACTGGGGAGCGCCGTACTGCGGCGGCGGGCCCTGCGGCGGGGCATAGCCGGGCGGGGGCCCGCCGTAGTTCGGTCCCTGCGGCGGGTAACCCTGGGGCGGACCGTACCCGGGCGGTGGGCCGTACGGCTGCGCGCCCGGGTACTTGTTCGGATCCTGCGGATCGGGATTGGACTCGTAGCCCCCGGTGGTCATCTTGTTCCTCTTGTTCGTAACGTGCCGCGTCGTGGAACGCCCGGGTCCGTCAGGGCGCGACGCCGCGGCCGGTGGTCACCCGGTAGGCGTAGGTGGAGGCGATGATCGTCAGCGGAATCGTGACGAGCAGACCCAGGCCGCACGGGATGGCGCCGAGGATGTTGATGCCGACCAGAGCCAGCGCCAGCAGCAGCAACGGTCCCACGTTGGACGAGATGGCCCGGAAGCTGGACTTGATCGCGTCCACCGGCTGCTGGTTCTGGTCGATGACGAACTGCAGCGTCCACCAGGTCAGGAAGATGACGATGAAGCCGGGGATGATCAGCAGGATGAAACCGACCACGGTCATGAGCGAGACGAGCAGGCTCGCGACCACCACGGCGCCGATGTTCTCGAACTGGAAGAACGAGCCGAACGACGGACGATTGCCGTCGGTTTCGTGCAGCGCGCCGCGCACGTAGGCGGCCTGGATCAGGATGCTGACGAACACGCTGACGATCGCGCCGATGATGCTGAGCGCCGTCAGTTCGTTCGTGTCGAAGCCGCCGAAGATCACGTTGATCACGAACTGGATCAGCGCCGCCGCGACGACGAACGCGATCCAGACGCCCGCGTTCTGGCTGAACTTCTTCCAGCCGTAGCCGATCGCGTCACCCACGTTGAGCTGCGTGGGGGCGCCGAATCCGCCGTACTGGCTACCGCCCGAGGGGTAGTTGCCGGGCGGGGGCGGGTAGCTGCCGGGCGGGGGCGGGTAGTTGCCGGGCGGGGGCGGATAGTTCCCGGGCGGGGGATAGTTGCCGGGGGGCGGGTAGTTGCCGGGGGGCGGGTAGTTGCCGGGGGGCGGGTAGTTGCCGGGAGGCGGCGGGTAGCCGCCCTGCGGGGGGTTGGGTTCGCCGCCCTGGTTGTGGGGCTCTTTGCTGGGGTCGTAACCGCCGGTCGTCATCGGATCCTTCTCGGTGGGAGGGTGGAGCCAATCGCGTTGTCGACTGCGCACACTACGTCCGACGCGCCCGAATTGCACGATCACCGGAACTTCCGCGAGCCGGACGACCGGAGCGAACCGGACTACGCGGCGGTGCCGGCCGCGCGGACCCCGTGGGGCTGTCGCGCTGCACCGATACCGGTCACCAGCTGCCGTCGTACACCCACGGCTCCCGCGGGAGCCGGGCCGGATCCCATCGTTCGAGCAGCAGCTCCGGCGTGACGGGCTCGTCCTTGTCCGCCAGGTCGAGCGAGACCGCGATCCGGCTCAGCACGTCGGCCGCGGTGTGGCCCAGCGCCGCCTGGTCGGTGAGCGTGACGGCACCGTCGCGCTTGGCGAGGCGTTTGCCGTGCACGTTCAGCGCCAGCGGCACGTGCGCGTAGGTGGGTACCGGAAGCCCGAGCAGCGCCGCGAGATAGGCCTGCCGCGGTGCCGAGGTGAGCAGGTCGTCGCCGCGTACCACCTGGTCGATGCCCTGTGCCGCGTCGTCGACGACGACGGCCAGGTTGTAGGCGGGGATGCCGTCGCCGCGGCGCAGCACGAGGTCGTCGACGACACCGGTGAAGCTGCCGTGCACCTCGTCCGCCACGGTGAAGGTGGCGGCGCCGGACCGCAGGCGCAGCGCGGCGGGCCGCCCCGACGCCCGTTTCGCCTCCCGTTCGGCCTCGGTGAGGTTCCGGCACGTTCCCGGATAGGCGCCCTGCGGGGCGTGCGGCGCGGACGCCGCATGCTGGATCTCGCGTCTCGTGCAGAAGCACTCGTAGGTCAGGCCCGCGCGGGTGAGGCGGGCGATCGCGGCGTCGTAGAGGGGCAGCCGCCGCGACTGGTGGACCACCTCGTCGTCCCAGTCCAGGCCCAGCGCGGCGAGGTCGGCGAGCTGACGTTCCTGCGCGCCGGGCCGGACCCGGTCCAGATCCTCGACGCGGATCAGGAACCGCCGCCCGGTGCTCCGGGCGAACAGCCACGCGAGGACCGCCGTGCGCAGGTTTCCGAGGTGCAGGTCGCCCGACGGGCTCGGGGCGAACCGGCCGGCCCCCACCCGCGCGTCCCCGGCCGAATGTGACATTTGGTCAGACTATCGAGCGTGATGTCACATTCGGTCACCTGCACGCCGGTGGGTCACGCGACGGGCCGGCCGAGCAGGACGGAGCGCTGGGCGTGCACGGTCTCGCGGATCGCCGCGACGACGGCGGCGACCTCCGGCCGGCGCAGCGTCTCCGACCGCGCCACCATCCAGTAGTTCAGCCGCGCCTCCACCTCCCCGGGGAGGATCCGCACCAGGTCGGCGTGCCGGTCGGCCATGAAGCACGGCAGCAGCCCGAGCCCGGCCGCGGCGCGGGTCGCCTCGACGTGGACGAACACGTTGGTCGAGCTCACCGACTCGTGCATGTCCGGGGCGATGCGACGGGCCAGGTCCAGATCGTCGACCTGCAGCATCGAGTCGATGAAGTACACCAGGGGGTGACGGCTCAGCTCACGCACCGTCGTCGGGGCACCGTGTTCGGCGACGTAGTCCCGCGCCGCGTACAGGCCGAGGGTGTAGTCGGCCAGCCGGTGCGCCTCGGCGCGGTGCACCTGGGGGCGTCCCACCACCACCTCGAGGTCGAGGCCGGACCGCTGCTGCGACGCGCGACGCGTGGCCGCGACGATCTCCACCGCCACGCCCGGGTGCCGTCGCCGCACCAGCGCACCGGCCGGGGCCGCGATGTAGGCGCTGAAGCCGTCGGTCGCCGAGACCCGGACGACGCCCTCGAGCCCGCGGTCCCCGTCGGGTCCGGCCAGCCCGGCGACGGCAGCCTCGATCCGCTCGGCCGCGGCGAGGGCCGAGCGGCCGAGCTCGGTGAGCTCCCATCCGCCCGACGCGCGGGCCAGCACGCGCCCGCCGAGGCTCTTCTCCAGCGCCGCGATACGACGGGCGATGGTCGTGTGGTTGACGCCGAGGTCGTCGGCGGCGGTCGTGAAGCGGCCCGTGCGGCCGACGGCCAGCAAAACCAGCAGGTCATCGGCCGACGGAGCGCTCATGTGTGCATTCTTGCAGATCTACTCTGCGGATCGCGTCATTGTGCATGCAGATCTGTGCATCAATACTCGGCACATGCGTTCAGAAGTGTTGCCCGTCACAGTCGAACCGAGGAGGACGAACCCATGAGCGTCGAACAGGCACGGCCCGACGGCCGTACACCGGACGAGACCCCCGCCTCGGGCCTGCGCAAGGTCGTCGGCGCGTCGATGGCCGGCACCGTCGTCGAGTGGTACGAGTTCTTCCTCTACGGCACCGCCGCCACCCTGGTGTTCTCCAAGGTCTTCTTCCCCGACAACGGCAACGAGCTCGACGCCATCATCGCCGCGTTCGTCACCTACGCCGTCGGCTTCGTCGCGCGACCCCTCGGCGGCGTCGTGTTCGGCCACTTCGGCGACAAGTTCGGCCGCAAGAAGCTGCTGCAGACCAGCCTCGTGCTCGTCGGCGTCGCCACCTTCCTCATGGGCTGTCTGCCCACTTTCGGTGCCATCGGCTACTGGGCGCCCGCGCTGCTCGTCACGCTGCGTTTCGTCCAGGGCTTCGCCGTGGGCGGCGAGTGGGGCGGCGCGGTGCTGCTCGTCGCCGAGCACAGCCCCAACCGTTCGCGCGGCTTCTGGGCGTCGTGGCCGCAGGCCGGCGTGCCGATGGGCAATCTCGTCGCCACCGTCGTCCTGCTGATCCTGACCACCACGCTGTCCGACGCGGCGTTCCTCTCGTGGGGCTGGCGTATCGCGTTCTGGCTGTCGGCCGTCATCGTGCTGGTCGGCTACTACATCCGCACCAAGGTCACCGACGCGCCGATCTTCCTCGAGGCCCAGCGTGAGGCCGAGCAGATCAAGTCCAGCTCGTACAGCGTCGTCGAGGTCGTCAAGCGATACCCGCGCGGCGTGTTCACCGCCATGGGTCTGCGCTTCGCCGAGAACGTCATGTACTACCTCGTCGTCACGTTCTCGATCACCTATCTCAAGGTGGTCGTCGGTGCGAACACCTCCACCATCCTGTGGTGGATGCTCGCCGCGCACGCCGTGCACTTCGCGATCATCCCCGTCGTCGGGCGCCTGTCCGACACCTTCGGCCGCCGCCCGGTGTACATGGTCGGTGCCGTCACCGCCGGCACGTGGGGCTTCTTCGCCTTCCCGATGATGGACAGCGGGCACAACGCCCTCGTCATGTCCGCCATCGTCATCGGCCTGGTGTTCCACGCCTTCATGTACGCCGGCCAGCCCGCGATCATGGCCGAGATGTTCCCGACCCGCATGCGCTACGCGGGTGTCTCGCTCGGCTACCAGGTGACCTCCAACGTCGCCGGCTCGCTCGCGCCGATCATCGCGACCGCGCTGCTCAGCCGCTACGGCAGCGCTGTGCCCATCGCGATCTACCTGGCCGTGGCGTCCGTGGTGACGATCATCGCCGTCGTCGCCGCCCGCGAAACCAAGGGCATCAGCCTGCGCGACATCGATGCCGCGGATGCCCGCGCCGTCGGCGCCGAGAAGACGGCGGTGTCCGCATGAGTGCCCGCACCGCGCTGATCACCGGCGGCGCCGGCGGCATCGGGGCGGCGTGCGCCCGGGAACTGGCCGCCCGCGGCGTGCAGGTCACCGTCGCCGACGTCGACGAGGTCGCCGCCAAGACCCTCGCCCACGAGATCGGCGGGCAGGCGTGGGCGGTGGACCTGCTCGACACCGACCAGCTCGACGGGCTCCGGCTCGAGGTCGACATCCTCGTCAACAACGCCGGCATCCAGGTCGTCCGCCCGATCGAGGAGTTCGCCCTCACCGACTTCCGCCGGATCCAGACCCTGATGGTGGAGGTGCCCTTCCTCCTCGTGAAGGCGGCCCTGCCGCACATGTACGACCGGGCATTCGGGCGCATCGTCAACGTGTCGTCGGTGCACGGCCTGCGGGCGTCGGCCTTCAAGTCCGCGTACGTCACCGCCAAGCACGGCCTCGAGGGGCTGTCGAAGGTCACGGCCCTCGAGGGCGGTCCGCACGGCGTCACCAGCAACTGCGTCAACCCGGGCTATGTGCGAACGCCGTTGGTGGAGAAGCAGATCAGCGACCAGGCCCGGCTGCACGGCATCGACGAGGAGCGAGTGCTCGCCGACGTGCTGCTCACCGAGCCGGCGATCAAGCGGCTCGTCGAACCCGGGGAGGTGGCCTCCCTCGTCGCGTGGCTGGCCTCGGACGACGCCGGCATGGTCACCGGCGCCTCCTACACGATGGACGGCGGCTGGACCGCCCGCTGACCCACCCCCTGTGTGTGTGGCCGAATGTCACATCGCGTCGATCAGATCGAACGCGTGTGACATTCGGCCACAGGCATTTTCGAAGGCGATCAGTGGGCGTCGGCGCCGTCGAGCGACAGCTGGATCTGGGTGTGCAGCGCGTGGGTGAGGTACTCCGGCGGATACAGCTCCGGGCTGGCGACGGCGTCGAGGGCCAGGCCGTTGACCGCGGCCAGCAGGAGCGCCGCCCGGGTCTCGGGCTCCGCGGTGCCCATCCGGATCAGGACGGCGGAGACCGCGGTGCGCATCGTGAACAGCGTCGTGTGCCGGATCGTGCTCAACGACGGCGACGTCGCGGCCCGCACGGTGAACGCCGCCATCACGTGCGCCTCGGCGGTGCGCTGGTCGTCGAGCGGCAGCAGCTGGCTCAGCGCCGCGAACAGGGTGCGCGCCGGATCGATGTCGGGGTCGACGGTGCTCAGCCGCGTCAGCACCCGTTCGGCGAGCGCGCGGAACGAGTAGGCGAGCATCTCGTCCTTGGTAGGGAAGTGGTGCTGCACGGCGCCGATCGATACACCTGCATGGCTGGCCACCTCGCGCACGCTGGCGCCGTCGAGCCCGATCCGCGCCGCGACCTCGAGCAGGGCCGCGGCGAGACGCGTGGGGCTGGTGGTGGCATAGGGGCGCGCGCGCATGGATGCACCGTACCTGCGCGCATCTCCATACGTCGGTATGGGGCATCGACCCCGCACTTCAAGGCGGTGTCGGCGACCGTCGCTGCACCACCTGCGGTGCCGCGTGCGGCCAGGCGGTTCCAGGACCGCCGGCGTTCGTCAGAAGTCCTCGTCGATGCAGGCCAGGCGATCACCGGCCATGCCGGCCTCGCCGGGACCGGTCCTGGTGCGCTGCGCGTGGAGTACCACAGATGCGGCCTCACCGTCGCGGACCGCCCAGTCGACCGTCGTCGACGTCTGGGCGTTGCCGTCGCCGTCGGTGGTGATATCGAGCCAGATCTCGTTCCGGGGGTTCGCGTAGGCCGGATCCGTCGACGAAGATTGCGGGGTGGCCGCGGGGTCCACGTTGTTCTGATAGTGCGGCCCCGCATCCGACGGTTGTGGCCCGCACGGCTGCGTGTGTACGTGCACGCCGAAGTCGCGGGTGGGCGCAAGACCGGTTGCGTTGAGCGTGACCGTCGTGCGGCCGTCTTCCTCTTCGGATTCGACGGTCACGGTCGACCCCACCGGGACGGCGGCTTCGTCGTAGGTGTAGGCGTTGTCGTCGCCACCACCTTCCCCGGGCAGCTGGAAGGCCACTCCATCCGTGCCGGGCAGGGGGGTGGGCATGCCGGTGGTCGTCGTTTCCGAAGACGCGGGAGGCGTCTCGACGGTGGCCTGGTTGTCCGTCGAGGCGTCGTCGCCGCCGCATCCGGCGGCGACGAGTGCGGTCAGGGACACGCCTGCGATCAAGGTTGTACGTCGTGTGTTCATGATTCGGCGTTACCCCCTGGTGCGCCGCGTTGAACCTCCGGCGGAGCGCTCACCCGTGGCACGGTGAGACAGGGGCACACCTGCCGGACCTGCACCGCCGCGGTCCCGCTCGGTCAGGTCCTGCTCACCCCGCTGATGATCAGGGACAGGCCCGCCCCGAGGAGCCAGACGTCCTTGGCGATCGGCGTGCCCTGCTGGGTCGGGCGGAACGATCCGCCCTCGTGCATGCCGGGCATCCGCCAGTACATCGCGAGCAGACCCGAACTGAACGCGGTCAGCGCGGCGCCGGCCACGACGGGGGAGACGACGGGCGCCAGCAGCAGGGTGCCGACGCCGATCTCAGCGGTCGACAGGGCCTGGCCGAACGTCTCCGGCCGCATCTTCCCGAGCCGGGGGAGCGCCTTGCTCGCCATGTCCTGCAGCCCTGCGGCGGCCTCGGGCGGGAGATCGCGCTTGCCCAGCCCGGAATTGAGGATGAAAGCACCGGTGGCCAGCCGGAGCGGAACGTTGCTCAGTCGCACGGGAACCTCCGGAGGATCGAATGTGACCGATTATCCCGCATTCCCCGTGACGGTGGCGGCAAACTTCCCACGGCCGTCCGGATGCAGCACGATGAAGCGGTCGGCTCACCACCGGGAGGACGCCATGCCCGAGTACGGCCGGAAGCTCCTCTTCGGCAGCTTCCTCACGCCGGCCGCCGAGAACCCTGCCGCGGTCGTCGACCTCGCGGTCGCCTCCGAACGCGCCGGCCTGGACCTGGTCACCTTCCAGGACCACCCGTACCAGGCCCGTTTCCTCGACGCCTGGACCCTGCTGACCTGGGTCGCCGCGCGGACGACGCGGGTACTCGTGGCGCCGAACGTGGCGAACCTGCCGCTGCGCGGCCCGGCGATCCTCGCGCGCAGCGCGGCCTCCCTCGACCGCCTCAGCGGCGGACGCGTGGAGCTGGGCCTCGGCGCGGGCGCCTACTGGGACGCGATCGCCGCGAACGGCGGACCGCACCGCACCACGGGCGAAGCCGTCGACGCGCTGGAGGAGGCGATCACCGTCATCCGGGAGCTGTGGGCCGACCGCCGGGGTGGCGCCCGCGTCGACGGCACCCACTACCGTCTCGCCGGCGCCAAGCGCGGCCCGGCGCCCGCCCACGACATCGGAATCTGGCTCGGCGCCTACGGTCCTCGCATGCTCGCCCTCACCGGACGCGCCGCCGACGGGTGGCTGCCCAGCGCGTTCGCCGCTTCGCCGGACCGGCTCGCCGAGATGTCGAGGCGGGTCGACGAGGCGGCTGTGGACGCCGGCCGGGACCCGCGCGAGATCCGCCGGCTCTACAACATCAGCGGCCGATTCGACGGCGGTGCGGACGGCGGGTTCCTCGCCGGGCCGCCCGCCGTGTGGGCGGAGCAGCTCGCGGAGCTGACCCTGCGCCACGGCATCAGCGGCTTCGTGCTCGGCACCGATGCCCGCCCCGACGTCGAGCGATTCGCGCAGGAGGTCGCGCCGCGCGTCCGCGAACTCGTCTCGGCGGCAAGGTGATCCGGACTCAGCCGGGGAGTACCGCACGCGGCACGCCGGCGCGCAGTTGCACGTCCACCACGAAGTCGCCGTCCTCCGGCGTGTAGCGGCGCCGCGGGTCGTGGTCCTCCACCCGGAAGCTGTCGAGCGCGGGGGAGTGGGTGGTGACGGCGACCGTGCCGTCGTCGAGATCGAACTGCAGCAACCGCTGGAACGCCGTCGCGCGTCGACCGTCGACCAGGAAGTACTGATAGTCGGCGAGCATCTCGACCACGCGCCGGTCGCTGCCGGGGATCGGGCGGTCGGTCACGGTCGTCTGCCCGTCCACGTGCCCGGACAGCACCATGAACACCGACTCGTGCGGCACGACGAGCCGGTTCCAGATCTGTTGGCCCGAACTGCCGCCGATGTCGCCGAATCCGCTCATCCGCAGGCGCCCGTCCTCGTCCAGGTAGTAGTGCGCGGCGACGATCGTGTTGCGGTCCGGATGGGCGGCCAGCACCTGCTCGGCCCAGCGCATCACGTGCTCCGCCGGGTTGTAGCCGATGTAGAGGACGAGGAACCGGGCGCCGGCGCTCTCGAACAGGTCGTAGTGCGCCGAGTTGTCGGTGTCGGTCACCGAGGCGCCCCACTGCGGCCGGTCCCGGAACCGCTGTGGCCCGAAGTACTCGTTGTACAGCGCGTGGTTGCGTTCGTGCTCGCCCGGCACGAGCCGGCCCGCGACGTTCCACAGGTTGTCGTGGTTGCCGGGCAGGACCCCGTAGGGCATCCCGGCCGCCTCGAGGATTCCCATCGCCTCCGACGCGACCTCGAACTCCGCGCGGGCGCGGGCGTCCGGGGCGCCCGGCCGGATCCACGACTGGATCAGGTCCCCGGTGTGCACGGTGTACGCGATCTTCCGGTCGCGGGCCTGCTGCGCCGTCCAGGTCGTCATGGCCCGGAAGGCGGCGGTGTCGTCGCGGGCGAGGTACTGGGTGTCGGTGAGGTGCTGGATAGCGAAGTCGTAGTCCGCCGGATCGGCGAACGCCTGGTCCGGTACGGCGTTGGCGTCGCGGAAACCCCGGTCGCGACGGGGCCCGTCGATCACCAGGATCTCCACGCGGCCGGCGATGCCGGTGATCCGGGCCTCGAGCACGATCGGTCCGCCGGGCGCTGCGGGCCGGGCCACGGCGCGCGGCTCGCCCCACGATCGGCCCGTGCGCACGTGCAGGGCGAGGTCGTCGAGGTTGACGCTGCGGCCCTGCCACCGGAGCGTCACCGCCTCGGTTCCGGCGGGGAATTCGAGTTCGTAACGGACATAGGGATATTCGTCGAACTTGTCGCCGACGGACACCGGGGCGCCGCTCTCGGCGACGTCGCGCGGGAGCGGTGGGTCCGCCGAGTCGGTCACGCCCGCGTACATCGTCGCAGACGTCGCCGGGACGTCGGTGGTCAGTCCCGTCGCCGGGATGCCGACGGACGTGACGGGCGCGGGCACCGACGGTGCCGCCCCGGCGGGGCCGGACAGGAGGGCGGCCACAGCCAGCAACGACACCGGAAGCCAGGAGCCCGGGGCGCGCATGCCCCGACGCTACCGCTGATCAGGCGCAACGCCACCGCCGATCAGGCGCAACGCCACCGCCGATCAGGCGCGGCGCTACCGCCGATCAGGCGCGACGGCCCAGGTGCGCGAGCACCCGGGTCCGCCGGTCGGCGTCCGCGGGCACCTCGACGGCGGGCCCGCAGACCCCCTCCATACGGATCGAGTCGCCCAGGGCCTGCGCCGTCGCCTCCACGAAGTCGAGATCCTCGTCGTCGACGGAGTCGTCCAGGCCGGCGGCACGAGCGATGTCCCAGCCGTGCACGACGAGGTCGAAGTTGTAGAACCGCGCGACGGTCGCGGCGAGGGTGGTGCGGCCGAAGTGGCCGTCGTACTCGAGGCCGGCGCGCTGCGGATCGTCGAGGATCGCCTGCATGCCGTCGCGGGTGGCGGCCCACGCGCCGACCGGGTCGGTGTCCGGCGAGGGGCAGGCGGGCAGTTCCAGGCCGACGACGGTGACGATCTGCCGCTGCGTGTCGACGACGTGCCGCAGCACGTCGCGGGCGGTCCAGCCCTCGCAGGGCGACGGCGCGTCCCACCGGTCGGCCGGCACGGCCTCGACGCGTGTGGTGAACTTCGCCGCGAGTTCGCGGTAGTGACGGGCGGGGGCGAGGGTCTCGGTCATGCCGCGGATTCTTCCGCCCCGAGGTCGCCGAGGGATTGGATACTTCGGACATCGAGTGCCGAGCCCGGGCCGTGCCACCGTGGTGCCTCGCCGGCGAGCAGGGCGGTGGGCGTCAGGGTGGAGATTCTGCGGGCCTCACGGTTCAGGTGCGACTGGTCGCTGTAGCCGGCGACCGCGGCGAGTTCGGCCAGTCCGCGCCCGGGACCGGCGTCGGCGAGGGCCATGAACCGTTGCAGGCGAAGGATCGATCGCAACGTGGCGGGGCCGTACCCGAACGCCTCGTTGCAGCGGCGCTGCAGCTGACGCTCGGTGAGTGCGGCGGTGTCGGCGAGCGTGCCGACGCTCCACGAGTGCCCGGACAGTGCCTGCCGGAGGTGCCCGATCAGCGGGTCGGGGGCAAGGCCGTGCGCGAGCCAGCGCCGCACCGCGGATTGGAACACCTCGAGCCGTTCGGGGGCGGTCCGGGCGTTGTCGAGCCGGTCGGCGAGTGGTCTGGCCCCGGCCGAGCCGATCAGGTCGTCCAACCCGACGTGGGTATCGCGGAGTTGCGCGGCCGACGCGCGCAGGGCGAACGAGGCGAGACCGGGGCGGAACCGCACGCCGGCGGAGACGACGCCGGGCGGCAGGGTGAACGACCACGCGGACGTTTCCGGACCGCACACGCGAATGCCGACGCCGGCGATCCACAGGAGGTCGACGCATCCGTCCGGAACGAGGAGGTGACTCTGCCCGTCGGAGACCGCCGACCACACGCACACCAGGTGCTCGGCGAGGTCCGCGCTGGGAGTGCTCGGCACATACCACCTCATGGCCCACGAGCGTAGGCGCAGGCTCCGACAATCGCTGCCTGCGTGGGGAACCGGCTTCCGTCACGGCCGGTACGGCAGGTGCCGCACCGCGACGGTGAGTGCGACGGCGACCGCGGTGGCGACCCACAGGGCGTGCAGTCCGAACGCCCGATGCGCGAGGGCACCGCCGACGGCGCCGGTCACCAGGCCCAGCCACAGGCCCAGGTACGGCAGCCAGCTCCAGCGGGGCCCGCCGAACAGCGCGGCCGCGAGCCGCTGCCCGATCTTGACGAGCGCCCCGGTCATGTACGTCAGGGCCACGCTCACCTCGCCGTCGCGCTGGAACACCGAGTTCTCCGCGCCCATGGCGAGGGTCATCGCCACCACCGCGACGGGCGTCCACCCCGCCGTGTGGGCGAGCGCACCGAGTAGCAGCAGCGCGGATACCGCGGCGAGGACGGCGGTCTTGCGGGCGCGACGGCTGCGGTCGGACAGTTGCGCCACCACCCCGCCGAGGACGACACCGACGAGGAAGAGCCCGATGATGCCGGCGGTGAGGGCCGCCTGGCCCCAGGCGCCGTCGGCCAGGCCGACGCTCATGCGCGTGGAGTTGCCGCTCATGAACGACACGAACACGCCCCCGAGGGTGATGAAGCCGAGCGCGTCGACGAATCCGGCGAGGCCGGACAGCGCGATGGCGAGGGCCGTGAGTTGTCTGCCGTATCCGACCACGGACAAATCGTAATCACCTTGTGCTGTTACCTCCGGTAACGAAAGGGATGTCCGGTACGACGTCCGGGAGACGCCCTTTCGTTCCCCCTCGGAGGGTGCCGCCGTACCGCATCCCGCCCCCAGGAGTACCCAGCGTGTTCGCCTCACCGTCCCGCCAGTCCCCGAACCACCGCAGGCGGGGATGGAGCGCCGGACTCGCCGCGGCGGCCCTGCTGCTGACCGGATGCGCCGCAGCAACGGACACCGCCACCCCGGCGCACGCGCCCACCGTCGCCGCGACCCCGACGGTGACGACCACCCCGCCCCCGGCCCCCGCACCGGCGCCGACCCACGTTCCCGCGGACGCATCCGCCTCGTCGGCGCTGGCCACGCTCGCGACGCTGCCGGTCAAGGGGCGAGCGCCCAAGACCGGTTACGACCGCGAACTCTTCGGCCCGGCGTGGAGCGACGACGTCGACGTCGACGGCGGCCGCAACGGCTGCGACACCCGCAACGACATCCTGCGGCGCGACCTCGTCGACATCACCTACAAGACCGCCACCCGGGACTGCGTGGTCCTCTTCGGCACCCTCCACGACGCCTACACCGGCACGACCATCGAGTTCCGCCGTGGCCAGGACACCTCCGCCGACGTGCAGATCGACCATGTCGTCGCGCTGTCCGACGCGTGGCAGAAGGGTGCCCAGCAGCTCGACCAGCAGACCCGCGCGAACTTCGCCAACGATCCCCGCAACCTGCAGGCCGTCGACGGCGACGCCAACCAGCAGAAGGGCGACGGCGACGCCGCGACCTGGCTGCCGCCGAACCGGTCCTACCGGTGCACGTACGTCGCGCGGCAGATCGAGGTCAAGGCCCTCTATCAGCTGTGGGTGACCCAGGCCGAGCACGACGCGATGGTCCGCGTCCTCACCGAGTGCGGCGCCGCCGCCCCGGCCCCCGTGCCCGCCGCGCCTGCCGCGACCGTGGCGCCGGAACCGGCCCCGTCGGTGGCATCGCCGCCGGCCGCCGCCGCGACCTACCGCAACTGCGCCGAGGCGCGGGCCGCCGGCGCCGCGCCGCTGTACGCCGGTCAGCCCGGGTACAGCGAGGAGATGGACGGTGACCGGGACGGTGTCGCCTGCGAGTGAGCCGCCCGGCGCGTCAGCACTCCGCGACCGTGATCGTCACCGTGTCGCCCACCTCGACCGACTCGGCGGCGCGCACCGACCTCTTCAACGCGAGGAAATGCCGGCCGTCGCCCCGCGGCTGCAGGGACGTGTCCCACTCGGTGCCGCCCATGCGGGCGCGTACCGGGATCAGTCCGCGTACGGCGACGCTCGTCACGGCCTCGACGATCCGGGCCGGCACGTCGACGTAGTGCCAGCCGCCCGGGCCGGGAAAGACCTCGACGATGCCGGAGAAGCGCATGCCGCGAGGCTAGAGGGTGGGGCCGACACGACAGGGAAGCGAAAAAGCCCCTGTGATCCGCGAAGCTGCGGATCACAGGGGCTTCCCCGTGGCGGAGGATAGGGGATTTGAACCCCTGAGGGCGTTAACCCAACCCGCGTTCCAGGCGAGCGCCATAGGCCACTAGGCGAATCCTCCGTGGGGAAGCATACCGAATATGACCTGGTGGTTGCCAAACGGGGAGGTCGCCGCGGGTTTCGGCGGGGTGTGGCGGTGCCGATTCACGGTTCGGAGCGATGTTTGTCTACACTGGCCGATGGATCCCGCGCGGCGCGCATCCTGTGAACTCCCCCAGGGCCGGAAGGCAGCAAGGGTCAACGGGCTCTGCCGGGTGCGCGGGGTCCCCTAGCTTCCGATGCCGATGCCCGTGCCGTTGGGCGCGGTGAAAGGTCCTTCCGCATGCCTACCCAAACCCAGATTGGGTTGATGAGCCATGAGGAACTCGTCGCAGAGCACGAGCGCCAGTCCCACAACTACGCGCGACTCGAAGCCGAGAAGCTGACGCTGGACCTGACTCGCGGCAAGCCGTCCCCCGAGCAGCTGGATCTCTCCGCGGAGTTGCTGTCGCTGCCCGGGGTCGACGACTACCGCGACGCGTCCGGCACGGACTGCCGTAACTACGGCGGCCTGCGCGGACTGCCCGAGCTGCGCGACATCTTCGGGGAGCTCCTGGGCATCCCCACCGAGAACCTGATCGCCGGCAACAACGCCAGCCTCGAGATCATGCACGACCTGGTCGTGGCGTCGTTGCTGCACGGCACGGTGGATTCACCGCGCCCGTGGTCCCAGGAACCCGTCGTCAGGTTCCTGTGCCCCGCGCCCGGCTACGACCGGCACTTCGCGATCACCGAGTCGTACGGGATCGAGATGATCCCGGTGCCCATGCACGACGACGGGCCGGACCTGGCGAAGATCGCCGCGCTCGTCGGCTCGGACCCGCAGATCAAGGGCATGTGGGCGGTGCCCACCTACTCGAACCCGACCGGCGCCGTGTACTCCGAGCGCGCCGCCCGCGAACTGGCGTCGATGCCGACCGCCGCGCCGGACTTCCGGATCTTCTGGGACAACGCGTACGCCGTGCATCCCCTGGTCGAGGAGGCCGCCCCCGCCCTGGACATCCTGGGCATGGCGGCCGAGGCCGGGCACCCGAACCGCGTGTTCGTCCTCGCCTCGACATCCAAGATCACCTTTGCCGGCGCCGGCGTCAGCTTCTTCGGCAGCTCGGCCGAGAACCTGGCGTGGTACGAGAAGTTCCTGGGTATCAAGACCATCGGCCCGGACAAGGTCAACCAGCTGCGTCACCTGCGCTTCTTCGGTGATGCCGACGGGGTGCGGGCCCACATGGCCAAGCACCGCGAGCTCCTCGCACCGAAGTTCGCGCTCGTGCTGAAGATCCTCGAGGACCGGCTCGGGCCGTCGAAGGTGGCGTCCTGGACCGAGCCGAAGGGCGGCTACTTCATCAGCCTCGACGTGGTGGAGGGCACCGCCAAGCGGGTCATCTCCCTCGCGAAGAACGCGGGGATCGCGCTGACCGCGGCCGGGTCGGCGTTCCCGTACAAGAACGACCCCGAGGACAAGAACATCCGGCTCGCCCCGAGCTTCCCGTCGCTGAACGAACTCGCCACCGCCATGGACGGCGTCGCGACGTGCGTGCTGCTCGCGGCGACCGAGAAGGCCCTGGGCAAGTAGCTCCTCCCCGTAGGCCCCGGTCGTCACGCGGCGACCGGGGCCTACGGGTGTTTCCCCCACCTGTGGACAACTCTGTGGACAAGCGGTGGACAACTCGGCTCGGCGTCCGTCGGGCCGCGGGCAATTCTCGCCGTCACGGCCCGGTCGTCCTGGCCGAATGTCACATCGCTTCGGTCACATCGAACGCGTGTGACATTCAGCCGGTCGCCGCGTCCTCGACGTAGCGGTCGATCTGCTCGTGCCAGAACTCCCGGACGCTGTCGGCCGAGTTCCCGGCACCGATCGCGTGTGCGACGAGGGCCTGAACGTCCTCGAGAACGCGGGTGTACTCGGATTCGTCACCGTGCAGTGCCATAGGCGAACGATACGCGCGCACATGGTGCGTCCGGCCGGCGTTCTGTGCCCGCCCGCACCCTTCAAGGGTTCCGCCGGTGGCGTGGATCCCACCGCTGCTCGATCACGGAGACCATCCCAACCGGAGATCGGGGACCGAAGGATCGCCGAGGCGCTCGAGTCGGCGTTCGCGTCACCGGATCCCACCCCAGGCGCACTGGTCGGGGGAGCCCCTGTCGACCGCGGACCGGGAGTAGCGCGCCGGGTACCGGGTATCCGGACGGCGTCCGTGAAGGACCGTCGACGGAGGGAGTCACCATCGCTAGGTCGCAGGACTCGGAACGCGCGAAGTGTCGGCACGACCATCTCGCGCAGATCGCCGGCTCCTCGCCGACGAATCCTGCGGTTACCCGACGTACCGAGGACCTCGATGGCGCCACGTGAGGAGATGTATCCGGATCCCGACGACATGCAGGTCATCGCGAGCCTCGATCAGCTCGCCGCTCTCGTCGCGGGGGATCCGCTCATCTATCTGCGCTGTTCACCGGGACCGGCCGCGGACGCCGCGGACGGCCCCACGCGGGATGTCGAAGGCAATGTCACCCTGCCTGGTTGGTCTGTCGTGCCGGTCGCGCCGGAGCCGTGGTGGCGTCGGCCCGTCGAGGACTGGGTGGCACGGCGGGTCCACCGGTACGCCACGCGAGATGCGCCCGCCGGATGCTTCCTCTGGTTGCTCAAGGGGACGATGGTCGGCCGCGGACCCGACCAGGAACCGTTGGTGATCGACATCCAGCCGCACGCGCGGCTCAGTCCCAGGGTGCTACGGGAGGCGGAGCAGCGGTATCACGAGCGGTTCGACGTGCAGGCGGAATCCCCAGAGCGGTGAGTCCACAAGGCGGTGAGGCGGGCGGCCGGCGTCGTCCGCCCGGCTTCACCGCTGCAGGACGAGGTGGGGCGTCTCGTGTTCCGGAAGAAGCACGTCCTGGACGATGTCCGTTGTCCGCAGAGCCGAGAACGACACCAGCGCGATCGCCACGATCAGCGTCGCGGCGACCGTGCGAGCCCACGGAAGCCGAGGCGGATCGACCAGCGCGTGCACGCGTTCGACGACGTCACCGCCCGCCACCGAGAGCGTGGTCGACGAATGAGCCTCGAGGGAGCGGCTTCTCGCGACGGCTGCGGCGGCGACGGCCTGGGCGGCCGCGCGACGGCCACCGGCGGCGGCTTCCTCGTCGGCCCACCGCTCCGCGGCCCGGCGAACGACGTCGGGAACCGGCCGCAGCAGCGGGTGGAGTGCGGCCGCCGTCTCGGCGATCTGGATCCACCGGGAATGATGGTGCCGCAGGTGGGCGTGCTCGTGTGCGAGCAATACGGTCAGTTCGTCCTCGGTGAGAGCCGACTTCATGGCGGTCGTCACGACGATCCCGCCCCCTCGCCCGGGGACGGAGTAGGCGTCGGCGACCGGGCTCCGGGCGAGGAGGTAGCCCTCCGTCCGGGGGAGGCTTCGGCAGAATCGAGTTGCTGCGCAAAGGTTCTGCCGGACGTGCCAGATGTGCCGCAGGCCTCCGGCTGTGGCACACAGAGCGGCGGTGAGGAGGATCGCCGCGACTGCGACGGATGTCGTGCCGGGCCGGTGGTGGATGAGCGTGAGGGCCACGGCAGTCGCCGACGAGAGCAATGTCAGGGCGCACAGAGCGGAGAGAACAGGTAGGAGCCGGACCGTTGTCGCCGGCCGGGCCTGTACCGCGATGCGCTCGGCTCCGATACCGAGCGCTGCTCCCACCGCGAGTGGAGCGAGGACAGCAGGCATTATCACGGCTCTCTCCCTTCGTCCGGCTCGCCGTCCTCGCGCCCGAGCAGCCTCAGCAGCATCCGCTCGTCGTCGGGTGTCAATTCCGCGACGAACCGGGCCAGCACGTCCGCGCGGCGGCCGTACTTGTCGAGAAGCCGATGCATGTCCCGGGCGGCCTGCGCAGCCGGGAGCGTCTCGATCGGTGCCGCGAGCCGATACGCGTAACCACGACCGGACGGCGTCCGGTCCAGAATTCCCTTGCCGTGCATGCGGGCCAGCGTCGTCATCACAGTGGTGTGGGCGAGTGCTCCTGGCAGCAACTCGTTCACCCTTGCCACGGTGAGCGGCTCTTCCGCGCCGGCAAGGACGTCGACGATCTCCTGCTCCAGGGTGCCGCGTAGGCGCCGCGCCATCGGTTTCAGGCTCCTCTCAGGACGGCTTACTACTATCGAGAAAGTAGTAGATGTCCGGTCATCCCTCTCCCCGAGGAGCAGCATGTCCCAGATCAACGGACTCCCGGCGCACATACTGTTCGTGCACGCCATCGTAGTGTTGGTGCCGCTCGTGGCGGTCGGAGTCGTCCTTTCGGCCCTCTGGCCCGCCGCCCGGGTGCGGCTCGTGTGGCCCACTGCGGCGCTGGCCACCGCACTGCTCGTCCTGACCCCGCTGACCGCCGAGGCCGGTGAGTCGCTGGAGCATCAGGTCGACCGCACCGCACTGCTGCACACCCATACCGAGCTCGGTGACACCATGCCGTTCGTCGCCGCTGGGCTGTTCGCCGCGGCGATGCTGGTCGGGGCCCTGCACGTGCTGGATTCGCGTGGGTCGATGCCGGCCGCACGAGTGCGGCTCCTGACCGTGGTCACCGCCCTCGTCGCGGTCCTCGTCGGGGTCGGCGCGACGGTTCAGGTGTATCGGGTGGGCGACTCCGGCGCGCAGGCCACCTGGCAGGACCGGGTGGGCGTCGCCGCGGGGGAGTCGCCGTGACCTGTTCGGCGCCACCCGCGTGCGCCCCGCACCGGCCGCGGCCCGCTTACGACACCGAACGCGCCTCGGCGGAGATCGATCCGATGGAACCGCGCGAGCCCATGGGGCGTGTTTCCCCGGAGACCGCCGTCGCATGGCCGGATCGTGCGCTCTGGATAGGTCGCCTCGCACGTGAGACACTCGTGTCACGGGATTGACGTCGTGCTCCCGGCCATCCCCTCCCGTGCCGGGCCGAGGAGCTGAAGATGGGCGGGCGTACACCCAGGAGGTGGCCGTGATGTCAGAGGCTGCCCGCCGCCGATGGCCCACCCGGGCTTATGCCGCGGGTATCCGCGGGCGAGCGATCGGCCGGTCGACACACTCCCGTGCCGAAACGGACGGCCGGGGGAACGTCACCACTGCCGGGACGATGGGTGTCCGGTGATCGAGAGACCAACGGCCAGCGATCCCTCCGAGAAGGCAGCGGGCCCGCAGCGCCTGCTCGCCCTACTGCTGGCGATGGCGATGTTCGTGCTCGTCGTCGACACATCGCTGATGAACGTCTCGATCTCATCGGTGGTTCGCGACCTCGGCACGACGGTCAGCGGCGTGCAGGCTGCGATCGCGCTCGAGGCGTTGGTTTCTGCGGCATTCATCCTGATCGGTGGCAAGGTCGGTGATCTCATCGGACGCAAGCGTGCGTACGTGCTCGGCCTGCTCGGTTACGCAGTCGGTGCGTCGGCGATGGCGTTCGCGCAGAGCCTGACCGTGATCGTCGTCTTCTGGGCCGTACTCGGTGGGATCGGCGCGTCACTCCTGTTGCCCGCCATGCAGTCTCTCATCCACGGCAATTTCGAGGGGGAGGCGCAGAAGAAGGTCTACGCGCTGGTCGGGGCGGCGGCTGCGATTGCCGCTGCCGTCGGACCGCTGCTGGGAGGCTTCATCACCACCTACCTGTCGTGGCGCGTCGGGTTTGTGCTCGAGGTCGTCGTCATCGGGGTCGTGCTGTCCGGTATCAGGCTCGTCCACGATGTGCCGTACACCGGACCTCGGGGCGTTGACCTGATTGGTGCGGTACTTTCCGTTCTGGGCATGGGCGGGATCGTGCTGGGAATCCTGGTGTGGCAGGAGGGCGGCGAAGCCGTTGGTGCGCTCCTGGTGGTCGGTGCGATTGCGCTGGCTGTGCTGGCCTACTGGCTCGTGCGGCGCAAACGTCAAGGCGAGCCGGCGCTGCTGGACCCGGATTTGTTCCGCTCCAAGATCTTCAAGCTGGGGATCTCCGGGCAGATGCTCCAGCAGATTGCGCTCGGCGGCACGATGATCGCGCTGCCGATCTACCTGCAGATGGTGCTCGAGTACAACGCGCTGCAGGCGGGCCTGTCCCTCGCACCGCTGTCGCTCAGCATGTTCGCAGTGGCGTTGCTCGCGGGGAAGAAGGCGAGTGATCGCCGCCCGAGCGGCATCATCCGGTGGGGATTCGTTCTTCTCACGCTCGGGATCGTGGCGCTGATCCCGATCGTGCCGCGGGCGGAGTTCGGCTGGGGCCTCGTGATCCCCCTGGTGATTGCCGGATCGGGATTGGGGTTGTTGGTCTCTCAACTCAACAACTACACACTCGCCCCGATCGAGGAGGAGCGGATCAGCGAAGCCGCCGGCGTCAATTCTGCGGCAGGATCGTTCGGGTTGTCGTTCGGGCTGGCGTTCGCCGGCGCCATCATGCTGGCAACGCTGTCCCTCACCTTCACCGCAATGGCGGAATCGAGCACCGTGCTCCCGCAGGCAGAGCAACAGCAGGTGGCGCAGGTCCTCGAGGACGACGCCGAAGTCATGAGCAACACCCAGCTCGAACAGCTGCTCGCCGGCGAACCCCCGGAGTTTCAAGACGAGATCATCCGTATCAACACCGACGCACGACCGCTCGCCCTACAGGTGGCACTGCTCATTCCCCTCCTCGCCGGTCTCATCGGGGTGTTCAACTCGTTCCGCATGATGCGCATACCGGAACCCACACCGAAGAGCCCCGGCGAAGGGCCTGATGGGGCAGAATACGCGCCGTAGTCGGGTTTCCGGCGAAATGGTACGTAACCGTTGGTGTTCAACGGTTTTCGTGTCGGACGCGCCCACCCGGCGCCGGCCGGGCGGGCGCCACGTTCTGCCGTAGAGTGGCACGGTGCTGACAGCTTTCTCGTACGGCCTGGGTACCGCGGTGCCGCTGTTCGCCGGTGCCCTGATGGGGCTCCGGTACGACCTGCCCCGTCCGCTGCTTGCGGCCCTGATGGCGTTCGGTGCCGGAGCCATGGTCTCCGCGGTGTCCACCGAATTGTTCGCGCCCGCCTTCGCGGACCAGGGCCTGTGGTCCGCAGGCGGCGCGCTGCTGCTCGGTGCCGTGGTGTACGTCGTCGCCGACCGGTTGATCGAGCGCCGGCTCGGCGCCGCTGCATTGGGGTGGGCGCTGATGCTCGGGGCGTTGCTCGACGGGATCCCGGAGAACGCCGCCCTCGGGGTGACACTCGGCGGTGCCGGTGCCGGCGGGTTGGTACTGCTGGTCGCCATCGCCGTCGGTAACGTGCCCGAGGCGGTCGCCGGTGCCGCGTCGATGCGCTCGAACTTCGACCGGCGGAAGGCCGTGCTCATCTGGGGCATCACGGCGGCGCTGCTGGTGGTCGTGGTGGTCGTCGCGACGGCGTATGCCGACTCGCTGCCCCCCGCGGGGATCTCGCTCATCCAGGCCTTCGCCGGTGGCGCGACGATCGCGGTCCTCGCCGATTCCCTGATGCCGGAGGCATACCGGGAAGGTGGCTGGTGGGTGGGAATATCCACCGCCCTCGGATTCCTCGTCGCGTCCGCTCTGGGCGGGTGACGTCGTCGCCGGCATCCGAACGCGTCCGTTTCACCGCCGGCGAGCAAGGTAGAGGAACGTGTGGCACGACGTCGGCGGTGGCCGTTGCGCGACGGCACGCACCTCGCGGCGGGCGGGCCGCCGGTCGCCGGGCTCACCGGCTGCCGCCGCACGCTGCCCGCCCCGACCCCGATGCTCGACTACCTCGACGCCGAACACGAGAGCATGCGTTGAGCCGCGGCGCGGAAGTGGAAGAACTCACTCGTAGAAGGCGTGCAGCCGGTGCAGGAGCTGCATCACGGAAATCCACACCGTCAGTTCGATAATCTCCGGCGGCGCAAGTTCCTTCGTGGCAGCGGCGACGACCTCCGGGGTGATCTGCCCGGGGCCGCTCGATGCGGCCTCGGCGTAGGCGAGGGCCGTGTCGGTGTGCACGTCGAGCCCGGCGCGGCTCCCGGCGAGCTGTGAAGTGGTTGCGCCGGCATATTCGGCCAGATTGCGCGCCGATTTCGCGAGCGCCTCGTCCTCGACTGCGTTCGCGTACACGAGACCGGCCAGGTGCTTCGCGCGCAACCCGAGCCGGCTCTGCTTCGGGTCGGTGTTGGCACCGAGGACGGCGGCGAGTGCGCGAATCGCCCGGCCGTGTGACAGGTGCGCCAGGATCGGGAAGTCGTGGCCCGTCCGCTGGCGGAGATGAATCCCGACTGCCGGCCAACTGTGTGGCACACCGGACGTCCAGTGCTTGTCGGCGCGGATCACCGACGGCAAGACCGGCAACAAGGCGAGCAGGTCCACAAACCTGTCCGGTTGCGGCTTGGTCGGCGTTACGGTGGCTGCCGGTATCGGCAGGTGTTTTCCGGCCGTCCAGCCCGTCGGACCGATCACCTCGTCGGCGAGGGCCAGCATGCTCTCTTCGAGCGGAATGCCCACAGTGTCATTGAATTTGTTCAAGAAGCCCATCACCGCGACTGCGAGCACCAACCACTCCGCGTCCGCCGGAGAAAAGGAATCGCGCAGTGCATCCCGCTGCGCCGGGGTCAGCGACCCGGGAACGCGTCCGAGTCCCTCCGCGACGTCGAGCGCGGACCGCTCGGCACTGCTGTAGCCACCCGACGCCGGCCCGCGGCCCACGATCCGCACAAGATCACCCTCGTCGGCCCCACGCCGGAGCGCGAACGCGCAGCAGTGTGATGCGCAGTACGCGCACCCCGCTGCGCGGCTGGCCGTGTACATGGCGAGGCCGACCGTCGCCTTGGGGGGTCCGAAACCGAACAGCAGGAAGGGCAGGTTGAGGAAGTTGGGTACGAGCACGTTGTACGTGCGCATCCCGGTCGGCCAGATCTCCAAATACGCGGCGGCATTCGGCGCTACGCCGAGAACCTTCCGGACCATTGCAAACTGCGCACCGTATCGGCGTTGCAGGGTCACCATGTCCACGGACGATCCGTGCAGCGCCTGAGCGATTGTCCCGGGCGAGGACGTCACGAGGCGAATCGTACCGCCGACACCGACCGCGGTACCAGGTCCGCGCACGCCGACGAAGGTCGAGGAGTTCGTCGGCCCGGCGTTACGCCGCCGAACACCCCTCCGCCCCAGGCTGCGGCCTGACTCACATGACCGACCGGAGCGGAGTGCCTCCTCGGCCCATGCCCGCCGCGGATGCCATGATCGTGGCCATGGCACCGACGTTGAACCTCGTGGGCGATGCCGACGCCGATGCGTTGCTCGCCGCCGATCCGCTCGCCCTGCTCATCGGGATGCTCCTCGATCAGCAGGTTCCGATGGAGACCGCGTTCGCGGGACCGAAGAGGCTCGCCGACCGCCTCGGTGGTCTGGACGTGTACCGCATTGCCGACGCCGATCCGGACGAGTTCGCCGCGATCTGCGCTCGGCCGCCGGCCGTGCACCGGTTTCCCGGATCGATGGCCAAGCGGATCCAGGCGCTGTGCGCCGAGGTCACGGACCGCTACGACGGCGACGCGGCAACACTGTGGACGAGCGGCGACCCCGACGGCAAGGAGGTGCTGAAGCGCCTGAAGGCCCTGCCCGGCTACGGCGACCAGAAGGCCCGGATCTTCCTGGCTCTGCTGGGCAAGCAGATCGGGGTGCGGCCGGAGGGCTGGCGGGAGGCTGCGGGGGAGTACGGCGAGGACGGGTCGCGGCGGTCCATCGCCGACGTCGTCGACGCGCAGACCCTGCAGGAGGTCCGGGAGTTCAAGAAGGCGTCGAAGGCGGCCGCGAAGAAGAAGTGAGCGCTGCTAGCGCTCGTCGTCGCCGGGCACGGCGTCTTCCCGTGCCTGGGACGGGAAGACCGAGTGCAGCGGATTGACCCCGCCCATCGCCCCGTGCCCGGGCACGCCGTGTTCGTAGGCGGATTCGGCGTGCAGGGCCAGGTCGATACCGGACGCCTCGTCCTCCTTGCTGACCCGGAAGCCGAAGGTGCGGTCGATCAGCTTGCCGAGGCCGAAGGTCACGCCGAAGGCGTAGAACCCCACCACCAGTACCGCGAGGACCTGCTTGCCGAGCTGCGCGAAGCCGCCGCCGTACAGCAATCCTTCCGGACCCTCGGTCATCACGGCGGTAGCGAGCACGCCGACGAGAACGGTGCCGACGATGCCGCCCATCAGGTGCACGCCGACGACGTCGAGCGAATCGTCGTAGCCCAGGCGGAACTTCCAGCCCACGGCGTACGAACAGACGATGCCGGCCACCGCGCCGACGACGAGCGCACCGAGAACATCGACGGTGCCGCACGAGGGGGTGATCGCCACCAGGCCGGCGACGACGCCCGAGGCGGCGCCGAACGTGGTGGGGTGCCCGTCGCGGCGCTGTTCGACGAACAGCCACCCGAGCATGCCGGTGCACCCGGCGACGAGCGTGTTGAGGAAGACCGCGGCGGCCTTGCCGTCGGCGGCCAGGGCGGAGCCGGCGTTGAATCCGAACCAGCCGAACCACAGCAGGCCCACGCCGAGCAGGACGATCGGGAGGTTGTGCGGCCGCATGGACTCGGAACGGAATCCCAGCCTTGGTCCGAGCACCAGTGCCAGGGCCAGACCGGACGCTCCGGAGACGGTTTCGACGACGAGTCCACCCGCGTAGTCGAGCACGCCGAGCCGTGCGATCCAGCCGTCGGGTCCCCAGACCCAGTGGGCGACAGGGACGTACACGAGCAGTGCCCAGACAGGCACGAACAGCATCCAGGCGGAGAACTTGGCCCGGTCGGCGATCGCCCCGCTGACGAGGGCGGCGGTGATGATCGCGAAGGTCAATTGGAAGGTGGCGAACAGGAGTTCCGGTACCTGGCCGTGGACGGTGTCGGGCCCGATACCGCTCATCCCCAGGTGTGCGAATCCGCCGAGCACTCCGCCGCCGAGATCGTCGTCGAAGCTGAGCGTGTAGCCCGCGACGAGCCACGTGACCGTGACGAGCGGGATCGACACGAAGCTCATCATGATCATGTTCAGGACGCCGGTGGAGCGGACCATCCCGCCGTAGAACAGTGCGAGACCCGGGGTCATCAGCAGGACGAGGGCGGTGCTCGCCAGCAGCCACGCGGTGGCCCCGGCGTCGATCGTGGGTGACACGGCAGATTCTCCTCACGCGCACGGTTCTCGGTGCGCCGGGTATCCACGATGTGCCGGTCCGGTTTCTGCCACGCGGCGCGGGTGTTGCGAGCGAGTTACGGAAACGGTCATTTCGGACAAGTGGCCGCGAGGGTCTCCCGGTAGCCGCGCACGGGCGGTGCCGCGGAGCGGTGTTCGCGAGGTTCGCCCGCTACGGGACCGACGAGGTCGGCGGCCGGGGGCTCAGGTCTTCTTGCGGGGCGATCGGCGTCGTTTCGGGGCCGGCTCGGACTCCGGGATGTCTGCCGGACGGCCGGTCAGCGCCTCCACGACGGCGGCGAGATCCTCCGAGGACAGCTCGGGGGTCTCCTGCGGGGTGCGGCTCGCCGTGGCGGAGCGTGCCCTCGTTGCTGCGGTGTCGTCCATCGGTGTCCCTCTCGTCGCTCGGCGGCGTTCCTCGGATGACCGCCACGCTCACCGCACGCGCCATCCACCCGGCCAGCATGCCGGAAAGGTCCCGTTTTCGCAGCGGATGACGGCCGACACGCCCGGCGCGGATTCGGCCCGTGCAGCGCAGCGGCCTCCCGTGCCCCGGAACGGGGCGACGGCAGGCCGCTGCGCGTGTGGTGACTGGTCGGCGAGATTACCGGTGGTGGACCGTGCGGCGGCCGGTGACAGCCTTGACCAGGAACAGCAGGATCACCGCACCGAGGAGGCAGGTGAGGAAGCTGAAGATCAGGCCGCCGCCCGCCACATCGACACCGAAGAGCTTGAGCAGGAAGCCGCCGAGCAGACCGCCGATGACACCCACGACGATGTTCAGCAGGATGCCCTGTTGCTCGTCGGTCTTCATGATCTTGCTACCGATCCAGCCGGCGAGGCCGCCGATGATGATCCACCCGATGATTCCGAGTCCGAGCACGCTCCACTTCCCTTCGTTCGGGAATCTCGTCGATCCCCTCCGGTCTTCACCCGCCGTCGCCGGCGTGGTCACGACTTCGGTTACCCCGTAGGGCGAGGGACTACACCTCGGCGGAAAATTGTTCTCGTTCTGCGCCTTCCGCCGAGGTCCGTCAGCTGCAGTCCCGGCAGCGTGTCGTGCCGTCGTCGGACGGCGCGAGCCTGCTGTGGTGGTGGACCAGGAAACAGCTGTCGCACACGAACTCGTCGTTCCGCCGGGGGACGACCGGGGCGGTGAGCTCCTCCCCGGACAGGTCGGCGCCGGGGAGTTCGAAGAACTCGGCGATGTCGCCGTCGTCCGGCTCCACGGTCTCGCTCACCGCCGGAAGCGTCGGGGCGGTCAGCTCGTCCGTGTCGAGCTCTTTACGGGTGTCGTAGTCGAGTGTCATGACCCTCCTCAGTCCTGGTCGCCGCCCGGCGACGGCACCAGCCGCGCGGTGCGATGTCTTCTTCGTGTCACCTTCCGGCGGGTGCCGGTGAGGGCGACGCCGGGCCGTGATCGCCCTCCTGTACCCGGACCGGGGAGATACCAAACCACTGTGCCGGAACCGGTGGGCGATCCAGGCCGGCCGTCCGACCGGACGGGTGGTCTCGCCGCGCGCGGGCCCCGGCTATCCGGTGTTCGGGATGGGCCCGACGGATGCGCCCGAGGTTCCGAATTCCTCGATCACATCCCACAATTCGTCGTCTGGGCCGATGTCGTAGGTGCAGGAGTCCGGCCGGGGATCGGGGACGAAGGCCCAGAGGAGCGCCCCGGCGGTGCCGGCCGTCTTCTGTCCCTCGATCTTCGTCGCGATGTGCTCGGCGCGGTCGGCCGTGGCCCCGCACCAGCCCGCCGGCTCGCCGATCTCGGCCACCAGCAGCGGCTTGTCGATCTGCTGGCCCTGGGCGATGCGGCGCGCCAGGCCGTTCCACTGGTCGCCGGGCAACGGGATCCCGTCGGCGCCGTAGTCGTGGTACTGGACGACGTCCACGAAGGGGGACGACCCGACCAGCGCGTACTCGTCGCCCTGCGTGCCGCACTGCCCGCCGCCGGTGAGCCCCGCGGTGATCAGGGTGCGGGGATCGATCGCGCGGACCTGCGCCCCCGCCGTGTCGAAGAACCCGCGCAGGACGGCGGCCGCGTCCGGCGGGCACTGCCGCAGCCACCACGAGCACGCCTCGTCGGTGCACATGCTGGTCTCCGGTTCGCCGACGAGTTCCCATGCAGCCAGCGCCGGGGAGTCCTTCCACCGCGTCACCGCCGTCGTCACCCAGTCCCGGAAACTCAGCACGGCACGCTCGTGATCGACCGGCTCCGTCCATCCGTCGACATACCACTGCCGGTCCTTGAACGCCTCGTCCTCGCACGCGCCGTCCTGGGCGGCAAGGACCGGGATCACGAGTTGACCGTGGGCCTCCGCCGCGGCGAACACGGCGTCGAGCGGGCCGAAGTCGAGTTCGCCGGTGAACCGGTCGACGGCCAGGGCCTGGAAGGCGTTGAAGCGGGTGAGGGAATGCGGTGGCAGCGCGCCGAAGTACGCATCCAGATCGACCATGGCGCCGCAGCCCCAGTTCACCGCCCAGTTCGTGCCCAGCTGGTAGGCGTTGAAGCCGGTGGGCCACCAGGGCTGCCCGTCGAGCCGCAGCGCCGTGCCGTCGGTGGTGACCCGCGCGCCCGGATCCGGATCGGCGGCGGCGGTGCCGGCCGTGCCGATCGTCGCCGCGGCGACGATCGAGAGACCCACCGCCCACGCCTTTGCCGTGCTCCCCGATCCCATGGAGGAACTGTACTGGCGCGGAGCCGGATCGGCTGCGCATGCGAACCCCGCGACACCGCCCCGTTAGCACTCAGGCTCGGTGAGTGCTAATCTGTGCTGCGTAGCAGCCGGGCCGACGAGTGAGGTTGATCCAGGAGTAGATGCCGTGTCCCGTATCTGTTCCCGGTCGCATCGAGCGGTGGTCGCCGGACCGTTCACCCATCCCGGAATTCTTGTCCTGCAGAAGGTTCCGTACGATCCCGCCACCGGATGCTGCGCACCGTTCCGCCATCGCCGACGAGGATCCGAAAGACCATGTCCGTCCTGCAGACTCCCTTCCGCTCCGGACCGCACCGTTCCCGCCTCGACCTCCCCGCGCTGTCGACGCTGCGTGAGGCGGTCGAGGAGAAGGGGGCCGATCTGGCGCTGATGCTCGGCGCCCTGTCGATCGTGACCTTCTGGACGTTCGGCTTCGGGATTCTGCTCGGTGCGGCCGCCATCGGGACCGGCATCGCCGCCACCCGCCGGCCCGCCGTGTTCACCGACGAGGAGAAGTCCCTCGACGCTCTCGTCGGCATGCTCACCGGCATCTTCGGCATCCTCGCGGGCGTGGTGTTCCTCAGCTGGGCGCTGCCCAACCTCTGAGGCACCTGCCTCGGTCAGCGAGGCGCGGACGCCGGCGCGGCCATGAAGCGGTGGAGGAAGGCCTTCACCGAATCCGGTGTCACCGTCGACGCCGCCGCCATCGCCTTGGACATGGGGGAGCTGGCCACCACCTTCCGTTTGCCCTTCAGCATCGCCTCGTAGCCCTTGCGGGCGACCTTCGCAGGGTCGTCCTTGGGGCCGCGGGCGATCGGCGCGTCCGCCATCCCGGCCTTGCGGAAGAACGGGGTGTCGGTCGCTCCGGGCATCAGCGCGGTGACGGTGACCCCGGTCCCGCGCAGCTCCTCGTGCAGCCCCTCGGAGAACGACTGCAGGAACGACTTGGAGGCGTTGTAGACGACCTGGTACGGGCCGGGCATCTCCGAGACCACCGACGACGTGATCAGCACGCGCCCGGTGCCGCGCCCGGCCATGCCGTCGAGGACGTACTTGGCCAGATGCACGGTCGAGCGCACGTTGACGTCCACCACCTCGAGCTGGTCGTCGAGGCCGGTGTCCACGAACAGGCCACCCTGCCCGGTGCCGGCGTTGAGCGCAGCGGCGGCCAGTGGCCGGCCGGTCGCCGTCACGGCGGTGCACACCTCCTCCACGCCCGTCGCCGTCCGGAGGTCGGCGCGCACCGGAATCACGGCGGCGCCGGTGGCGGCGAGAGCGCGGGTGGCGTCGTCGAGGGCATCGGAGCGGGCCACCAGGATGAGGTCGTATCCGTCCCGGCCGAACAGTCGGGCGAGTTCCAGGCCGATGCCGCTCGACGCTCCGGTCACCAGGGCCAACGGTCGTGTTTCGGTCATGTCCCCGGATACCCGCATCACTCCGCCGCAACCACGCGGCCGGGGTGTCGGTCGGCGCCGGTAGTCTCGGCGCGTGGCCCTCTACCGTAAGTACCGACCGGCGACCTTTGCCGAGGTGGTGGGTCAGGAGCACGTCACCGAGCCCCTGAGCATCGCCCTCGACGCAGGTCGCATCAATCACGCGTATCTGTTCTCGGGCCCGCGCGGCTGTGGCAAGACCTCCTCGGCCCGGATCCTGGCCCGCTCCCTGAACTGCGCGGAGGGCCCCACGTCGGCCCCGTGCGGGACGTGCCGGTCCTGCCTGGCGCTCGGCCCCGGCGGTGGCGGCAACCTCGACGTCATCGAGCTCGACGCCGCCAGCCACGGCGGCGTCGACGACACCCGCGAACTACGCGACCGCGCCTTCTACGCGCCGGCCGAGTCGCGGTACCGCATCTTCATCGTCGACGAGGCCCACATGGTCACCACGCAGGGCTTCAACGCTCTGCTCAAGATCGTCGAGGAGCCGCCGGAGCACCTGATCTTCGTGTTCGCCACCACCGAACCGGAGAAGGTGCTGCCGACGATCCGCTCGCGCACCCACCACTACCCGTTCCGGTTGCTGCCGCCCCCCGTCATGCGCGGGCTGCTCGAGAAGATCTGCACGCAGGAGAACGTGGCGGTCGAGGACGCCGTCTACCCGCTGGTGATCCGTGCGGGCGGCGGTTCGCCGCGCGACTCGCTGTCGGTGATGGACCAGCTCCTCGCCGGCGCCGGCGAGGAGGGCGTGACCTACAGCCGTGCACTCTCGCTGCTCGGCGTCACCGACGTCGCCCTCATCGACGAGGCCGTGGACGCCCTCGCCGCCGGCGACGGTGCAGGTCTGTTCGGGACCGTCGAGAAGGTGATGGATGCCGGCCACGACCCGCGACGGTTCGCGGTCGACCTGCTCGAGCGGCTCCGGGATCTCATCCTGATGCGATCGGTGCCCGACGCCGCCGATCGCGGTCTCGTCGACGCCCCGGGCGACGTGCTGGAGCGGATGCGGGAGGAAGCCGACCGGATCGGTCCCGCCACCCTGACCCGGTACGCGGAGATCGTGCACTCCGGTCTGGGAGAGATGCGCGGTGCCACGGCCCCGCGCCTGCTCCTCGAGGTGATGTGCGCGCGGATGCTGCTGCCCGCCGCTTCGGGTTCGGAATCGGCTGTGCTGCAACGCCTCGAGCGTCTCGAAAGCGGGATCGCGGCCCCGCAGGGCGCCGCCCCGCGGGCCGTCGCTCCGGCGCCGGCCGCGCCCACGCCGCCGATCGCCCCCGAAGAGCCGGCCGCCCGTTTCCAGCGACCCTCGCAGCGACGAGCCGCACCGTCCTCGGTCGCGCCCGTCCCCGAGCCTGCGGCCGAGCCGGCCCCCGTTCCACCGGCGGAGTCACGACCGGCCGCCGCGGCGCCGGCGCCCGTGCCACCGCCGGCGCCCGCCCCACCGCCGACGCCCGCCCCACCGGCGCGCGAACCGGAGCCTGCACCGCGCCCCGTCGTGCAGGAACCGGAGCCTGCACCGCGCCCCGTCGTGCAGGAACACGAGCCGCCCGCACCGCGACCCGCGCCGGAACCCCAGCCGGAGCCGGCGCCCGCCCCCGCCGCCGGGCCCGACGCCGCGGCCGTCCGCGCGGTGTGGTCCGAAGTCCGTACCAAGGTCCGCGAGCGCAGCCGCACCGTCGAGGTCATGCTGTCCGGCGCCACGGTCCGCAGCGTCGAAGCGGGCCGCATCGTGCTCGGTCACGATTCGGCCCCCCTGGTCAAGAGGCTCGTCGAACCGCGCAACGCCGCGGTGATCGCCGACGCCCTGCGGGCGGTGTTCGGGGTGGACTTCGAGGTGACCTGCGTGCAGGGCGCTGCGACACCCCCCACCGCCGCGAAACCGGCCCCGGCGCAGGCGGGGTCGCGTCCTTCCGGTCAGCCTCGGTTCTCCCGGCCCAGCCAGGCCCGGCAGGCCCAGCCCGCCCCGCAAACGCGCGGGACGTCCCCCGGCGCGCCCCCGGTTCCGTCGCGTCCCGAGGTCGACGACATCCCGCCGCCCGAGGCGCCGGACTACCCGGACGACCCCGGTCCCGAGCCGGACTACGAGCCGCCGCGGATCAGCCCCGCCGACGTCACCCCCGAGGACGAGGAAGAGATGTTCGCCGAGGCCGCCACCCCGGGCGACCCGTCGACGCGGCGCGAACCGGAGGACGTGGCGATCGAGTTGCTGCAGGACATCCTGGGCGCGAAGAAGATCAGCGAGTGAGCACGAAAGATCGGTAAGTTGACCGATTGTCGGCGTGATCGCCGGGTTCCTATGGTCGAGCCACCTCAACCGGAACCCCGCGATTCACGGAGACAACCATGACCGATACCCTTTCCTGGCTCAGTGCAGCCGAACTCGCGACCGACGTTCGCCGAGGACAGATCAGCGCGAGCGAAGTCGCGGCGCACTTCGTGCGGCGCGTGGACAACGTCAACCCGGCGATCAACGCGATCGTCGACTTCGATCGCGAACAGGTCCTGGCGGACGCGCGCGCACTGGATGCGAAACTGGTCGGCGGCGAGTCCGTCGGACCTCTGCACGGAGTGCCGTTCACGATCAAGGATCTGACGGCCGTGGCGGGCCGGCCCCTGACGTTCGGCATGGTGCCGATGAAGGACAACATCGCCGAGCACGACGCGGTAATCGTTCGGCGGCTGAAGGCCGCAGGCGGTCTCTACCTGGGCAAGACCAACACACCGGAGAGCGGGTACTACGGCGGCACGGACAACCACCTGTTCGGTCCTACCCACAATCCGTGGAAGCGCGGATACAGCGCGGGAGGTTCCAGCGGCGGAGCCGCCGCCGCCGTCGCGGCCGGTCTCGGCCCGCTGGCCGAAGGCAGCGACGGGGCGGGGTCGGTGCGCATTCCTGCGTCGCTCTGTGGCGTGGTCGGGCTCAAGCCCTCGACCGGGCGGGTGCCGCAGACCATTCTGGGTGGTCGCTTCTACCATTGGGCCTACCACGGTCCGATCACCCGCACGGTCGAAGACAATGCCCTCATGCTCGGTGTCGTCGCCGGACCCGACGAATCCGATCCGCTCAGTCTGCCGGCCTCGGACACCGACTACGTCGCCGAGACGAAGAAGGACATCGCCGGGTGGCGCATCGCGTGGTCACCGGATCTCGGCTTCGCAGAGGTCGATCCGGAGGTGGCGGCGATCTGCGCGCAGGCCGTTCGGGCGTTCGAGGACCTCGGTGCCCGGGTCGAGGAGGCGACGCCCGGCTGGGGAGACCCGGAAGAAGCGATGTGGCACGGCATCTGGGTTCCCGGTTTCGCGGCCGAACACGACATGATCGACTGGGACGAGTGGCAGGGCCAGGTCGACGACAATCTCGTCGAATTGATGCGTGAAGGAGAGCGTCTCACAGGTGTCGATGTCGGGCGGGCGGACCTGTTCCGTGGCCGGATGTGGGATACGTTCTCGTCGTTCATGCAGGACTACGACCTGCTGGTCTCGCCCACGCTGTGTGAAGCGGCCCATCCGCTGGGACAGTTCGCTCCCGGCCGGCTGGCGGGCGCGTCTCTGCGCACCCAGTTGCTCGGCTGGCTGATGACCTATCCGTACAACATGCTGACGACCCCGGCCGTCACCGTCCCTGCCGGATTCACGTCGGACGGACGTCCGGTCGGACTGCAGATCGCGGGACGGCTCCACGCCGACGCTGCGGTACTGCGCGCAGCGGCGAACTTCGAACGCGCTCGCCCCTGGGCGGACCGCATCCCCGAACTGTGACCGGGCGGGGAAACGGGCACACGAGAGGGAAAATATCTGCCCGGTAACAGGATTCGGCTCCACTGGACACTGGGTTCGACTATCGTCGAGCAATGGTCGTACCCGTGTTCAGTGGACTGGTCTCGGTGTTGCTGGGAGAGAACGCCGTCGACCGCATGGCCGGACTCACCCGGTACATGACCGATCAGCTCGACTGCGCGGCGGCTGCCGTGACACGCGTGGCGGGCGGTCGGCACGCGGTGGTGGCCAGCCGTGGCTACGACGACCGGACCCTGGACTACCTCGTCACCGATTTCGTCGACAAGGATCCGGGCATGCAGGCGGTTCGGGCCGAGCCCTCCGCGATACTGACCTGGCGGGATATCCCGTCGTATCGTCAGACCTACTCGGTGCGCGAAGTGTTCGTCCCTGCCGGATTCTCCGAAGGCACCTCCGTCGTTCTGACGTCCCCCACCGGCGTGGCGGTGGGGGCTCTGCACGTCAGTGTGGCGCGCGATTCGGTTCCCCACGGGGTCAAGACGACGCTGAGCGATGCCCGGGAGTACGCCGCCTGGTCGGTGGACACGCTCACGCAGCAGGAAGAGGTGGCCCTCACCCCACGAGAACACGAAGTTCTCGAACTGGTGATCGCCGGCCTGTCCAACCGCGAGATCGCGCAGCGAATGCAGCTGTCGCGCAGCACGGTCAACACTCATGTGGAGCATCTGCTGCGCAAATTGAAGGCCCCCAACCGGGTCGGTGCGGTGGTGCGCGCGGTCCGGCTCGGTCTGGTGTCGAATCGGGATCCGTGGGCGCAGCCCACGTAGCAGCCCGCTCCGGGCCGGCGGCGGGACCCCGATATGGACGTCCCGTTCAGGTCAGCAGGGGCACGAGTTGCTGCGCGTGCTCTCGGAGTGAGTCGAGGTGGCGCAGCAGCAGGTGCTGATGGTCGATGCTGCCGGACAGGACCAGGCCCGCGACGAGGGTGCCGGTGGCGGAGCGGACGGGAACGGCGAGGCACGCGGAGTCGTCGCGCAGTTCGCCGAGCTGGGTGGCGAAGCCCCGGTCGCGGATCTCCCCGAGGTGACGGAGCAGGTCGCTGCGCACGACGATCGTGCGGCCGGTGAGGGCATGGGGTTCCCACCGGGGGAGGACGGTGTCGAGGTCGATCTTCTCGGCGAGCAGCAGCTTGCCGACGGCGCTCGCCTGGAGGTGCCGATTGAGGAGGGCCTCGTCGGCGCGGGGTGGATATTCGGGGTCGGCGTCGGCAAGGCGGAGCGCCGTGTCGGTGTAGTAGAACAGGTGGACGCCGAAGCGGACGGTCAGCCGAAGTTCGGTGAGAAGGTTACGTGCGGCTGTGCAGACGGTGGGGACGACGGCCGCGTCGACCAGTATGCCGATCTTGCGCCCGAGTGCGAAGCCGGACAGATCGGGTAGCCGGACGACGTAGCCTTCTCCGGCGAGCAGGTTCAGGAGCCGATAGGTGGTCGCCGGCGGCAGGGAGAGGTGTGCGGCGATGTCCTTGGCGGTGACCCCGGCCCCGGCCCGGGCGACTTCCTCGAGGACACGCAGGGCGCTGATCACCGCTTTCGGCTGCCGCCCCGACAGGGTTCCGTCCACGGGGCTCACCGCCGCACCTGCCAGGGGCGGTGCCGGCCGAGCAGATCGGCGGCGACGGTCTCGTCGTAGACGCCTATCCGGTCCGCGACGTCCGGGGCGCGCCGTACCCGGACCGCGAGCAGCGCGCCTCCGAGGAGCATCAGGACCGCGTACACGGCGGTCATTGCGCCCGCCACGTAGATCCCCGACGCAGCCGCCCACACGATCAGCGCCACCAGGCACGTGGCGGTGAGCGCGCCGATGACCAGCGGCAGGCGGGTCAGCTCGCCGATCCGGCGCAGGAACGCGGGCGTAGCGACGCAGAGGAGGATGTAGGCGAGGACGTACCCGTGCGCCGAGAGGGCCAGCAGCCCGATCAGGACGTCGCGGTTCGAGCCGGTCGCCGCCAGAAAGACGACGGGCACGACAACGACGACAGGCATCGCGACGGCCAGGGCGACGTGCGGCGTGTGGAACCGGGCGTGGGCACGGCCGACGACCGCCGGGGCGACGCCCTCGCGGCCCATCGCGAACAGGGTGCGCGACAGCGCGGTGGTGGAGCCCATGACGCACGCGAACCACGACGCGGTGATTCCGAGTTCCATCAGGACCGACAGCACCGCCGAGCCGCTCCCGGCGGTGTCCGGGAGGGTGAGCACGATCCGGAGCGAACCGACTCCTTCCCTGGCGGACTCCGGCAGCTGCATCGTCGCGGCGAACACGTAGAGCGCCGCGAGCACGACCGGCGTCCACCTGATCGCGCGCGGCACGCTGATCAGCGGGCTGTGGGCTTCACGTGCCACCGTTCCGGCGCTCTCGAAGCCGACAAACGAGGTGATCGCCAGCAGGAGCGCGAAGCCGATCGCGGATTCCGAACCGGTTCCGGTCGGCGCCGAGGGCGGGTCGCCGTCCCGGACGGACACGGCGAACGCGATCACCAGGACGACCGATGCGGCGACGATGGCGAACGCCTCGACGCCCAGCATGATGCGGGCGGAGAGCTGGACGCCGCGGACCATCAGCAGCAGCGCGACGGCGCCGACGACACCGACGAGCACTGCACTCGTCGCCGCTCCGGCCGGCAACCCGATCCGTTCGAGCAGCGACGCCAGATAGCTCGCTGCTCCCACCGTGCTGGCCATGGCGGCGGCCGCGTAGCCGATCAGCAGCGACCATCCCCCGGCGAAGCCGAGGCGGGGGCCGAGACCCTTCACCGTGTAGCTGTACAAGCCGCTGACCGCGACCATGCGGGTGGCGAACTGCCCGATGCAGTATCCGACGGCAGCCATCAGGACGGCCGCCGCGACGAACACCGGGATCGCCGCCCGCCCGGCCTCGGGGATGACGAGAGCCGGCAGGGTGACCATCACCGCGGACGGGGCGACGGCCGAGACGGACTGTGCGAGCACCTCGAAGAACGTGAGGCGTCCGCGCTCGAGGCCGGCCACCGGCGAACTACTTCGGATCTGTGGTGTACCGGACACCTTGCACCTGCTTCCACACTCGCCAGGGGACGTCGAGCGTCTGCCGCCGGACGATCCCGTGGGGTGCACGGTAGCGCAGGCACGCAGTGCGCTGCACCGATCGCACATCAATTTTCGGTCACTCGAATGAGAACGACGGGCCGTCCGGCGCCCGATCGGGCGGGGCCGGCGGTGCTCGTGCGGCCGTCACCTGGGCTGCGGTCGAGAAGTCGAACGAGAATCGGGAAACGGTCTGGGCCGCAGTCGAATGAGAATCGGACACCGCGTAATTTCCATCCGGAATCGGGGGTGACTCCCGCCACATCGTGTGGTTATCGTGGGTTCGGGTCACAGCGACGGATGCCGGCGGTTCTGCGTCGAAACGACTGTACCCGAGTCTTTTTCGCTATCTCTCACGAGTCGGAGACATCATGACTGCAGTTGCGCAATCCGCCACCGGCCTGCTTCCGGAGGTGGTCGACTTCCTCTCGTCGCCGAAGCAGATGCTGATCGGCGGCCGGTGGGTCGAGTCGGCCTCGGGCCGGCGGTTCGACACGGTCGACCCCGCCACCGGGCAGGTGCTGACCACGGTGCCGCACGGCGGCGCCGAGGACGTCGACCGGGCCGTCGCCGCTGCCCGCCGGGCGTTCGAGGAGGGACCGTGGCGGCGCCTGACCCCGGCCGAGCGCCAGCGCATCCTGTGGCGGATCGGCGAGGGCATCCTGGCCCGGGCGGACCAGTTCGCCCAGCTCGAGTCCCTGGACAACGGCAAGTCGGTGGTCGTCGCGAAGGCGGTCGACGTCACCTGGGCGGCCGAGATCTTCTTCTACTACGCCGGTTGGGCGACCAAGATCGAGGGCCGCACCGTCCCGGTGTCGGTTCCGTGGGCTCCGGGCGCTCGTTTCCACGCGTTCACCAGCCGCGAGCCGGTGGGGGTGTGCGCCCAGATCGTGCCGTGGAACTTTCCGCTGGTGATGGCCGCCTTCAAGCTCGCCCCTGCGCTGGCGTGCGCGAACACGCTGGTGCTCAAGCCTGCGGAGCAGACCCCGCTCACCGCCCTGCTGCTCGCCGAAGTCGCCGCCGAGGCCGGGGTGCCCGACGGCGTCGTCAACGTGGTCACGGGCTTCGGGGACGCGGGTGCGGCCCTGTCGGCCCATCACGACGTCGACAAGGTCGCCTTCACCGGCTCGACCGAGGTCGGCAAGAAGATCGTGGGCGCCGCCGCCGGGAACCTGAAGAAGGTCTCGCTCGAACTCGGCGGCAAGAGCCCCCAGGTCGTCTTCGCGGACGCCGACCTCGAGGCCGCGATCCCCGGTGTCGCCGGCGGATTCCTGTTCAACCACGGCCAGGCGTGCACCGCCGGGACGCGGTTGCTGGTGGAGGATCGCATCTTCGACGAATTCACCCAGGGCGTAGCGGAATTCGCCCGGTCGCAGAAGATCGGTCCAGGACTCGATCCCGCCAGCGATATCGGTCCGCTGATCTCCGAGGAGCAACTCGGCAAGGTGACCGGTTACCTCCGCGCCGGCCTCGAGGACGGGGCTCGTGCCCTGACCGGAGGAAAGCGCCACGGCGACAGTGGCTTCTACGTCGAGCCGACGCTCCTCGTCGACGTGCGCAGCGATTTCGGTGTGTACCGGGAGGAGATCTTCGGCCCGGTCGCCGTCGCGGTGCCTTTCAACCGGGAGGAGGGAGTTCGTGCCGCCGCCAACGACACCCCCTACGGGCTCGCGGCGAGCGTCTGGACGCGGGACGTCTCCCGGGCCCACGAGGTCGCCGCCGAGATCAAGGCGGGCACGGTCTGGATCAACTGCCACAACGCGTTCGACACCGCACTGCCCTTCGGGGGATACAAGCAGTCGGGCTGGGGGCGGGAACTCGGTGAGGGGGCCCTGGCGGAGTACACCCAGACCAAGTCGGTCAACATCGCACTGTGACCGGTCGGGGCGGTGCCCGGCACTGTGTGGGCACCGCCGTCCGTACCCCTGCCGGGCCGAACGAGAACCCGGCCCCCCGCCCTTCTCGTTTGCCGTCGACGAACCGTGACGCCGCGGTGACCGCACCGACAACGTCCGGGCGCACGCTTCTTCCGGCGGTCGGCACCGACATCGCCGGCGCACTCCCTCTCCCGAAAGTCGAAGCACCGATGACCCTCAACGCTCGCGCACACGAACCCCCCACCCACCGGTTGTCCGGCAGCCTCGGCCCCGGCGCCGTCGTCTTCATGGTGGTCGCGGCCGCGGCCCCGCTGACCGTGATCGCCGGCACGGTCCCACTCGGTATCTCCGCCGGAAACGGGGCCGCGTACCCCGCCTCGTACATCGTCTGCACGGTGGTCCTGCTCTTCTTCGCCGTCGGCTTCACCGCGATGGCGAAGCACGTGCCCGGGGCGGGGGCGTTCTACACCTTCGTCACCCACGGACTCGGCCGGCACGTCGGACTGGGTTCCGCCTTCCTGGCGCTGCTGTCCTACACTGCGGTCCAGGGTGCCGTCTACGGATACATCGGCGCGGCCCTCGGCGACTTCGTGACCTCGCACGGTGGTCCCGAGTTGCCCTGGTATCTCTGGGCTCTGATCGTTCTGGCGGCGGTCGCGATTCTCGGCTACCGCCACATCGACCTGTCCGGAAAGGTCCTCGGGGTCCTGCTGCTCTGCGAGGTCGGCATCGTGCTGGTGATCGATGCGGCGGTGATCGCTCGTGGCGGAGCGGAGGGTCTGTCCACCGCCGCGCTACGTCCGTCCGAGTTCTTCTCGGGCGCAACGGGTATCGCCCTGATCTTCGCTGTCGCCGGCTACATCGGCTTCGAGGCGACCGCGGTCTTCCGCGACGAGGTGCGCGATCCGGCCCGGACCATTCCGCGGGCCACCTATCTCGCCCTGGTGGTCATCGGCGGCTTCTATGCGCTGTCGAGCTGGGCGCTGGTCAGCGCGTGGGGTGACGAGGGTGCCGTCGTCCTGGCCACCGAGAACCCCGAGGGCATGATCATCGAGACCGCGACCCGTTACGTGGGAGCGGCGGCGGGAGACGTCGTGCAGGTGCTCCTCGTCACCAGTCTCTTCGCGGCGCTGTTGTCCTTCCACAACGTGCTCTCGCGCTACATCTTCTCGCTCGGCAACAGCGCGGCCCTGCCGGCGCGATGCGGCCGCTCGCACGTACGCCATGCGTCGCCCTACGTGGCCTCGATCGTGCAGACGGTCTCGGCCCTGGTTCTCGTCGTGGCCTCGGCCGTCGGCGGGCTCGATCCCGTCACCGAGGTCTTCGCCTGGTTCGCCGGTGTCGCGTCCGTCGGAGTGCTCGCGCTGATGGCGCTGACGTCGATCGCCGTCCTCGTCTTCTTCCGGCGATCCCGGGTCGACGCCCGGCCGTGGCCCACGCTGATCGCGCCGGTGCTGGGCCTCGCGGGGCTGAGCGCTCTGCTCGCGATGACGATCGCGAACCTGCCGCTGCTCGTGGGCGGATCCGGCACCCTCGCCGCCGTCATCGGCGTTCTTCTCGCCGGGACGTTCGCGGGCGGAGCGGCCGTGGCTGTTCTCCGCCCCGACGCTGCACGACATCACCACTATTCCGGCGGCATCGCGACCGCCGCCACGACCGAAACCGAGATCGACAAGGAGATCGCACGATGAGCACTGCCACCACGAAATTCACCGAAGCGGCATCGACGCCCGCACCGGACCACCCGCTCACCCCTCTGACCGCCGAGGAGATCACCGCCGTCAAGGAGACGGTATCGGCGGAGGGGCTGGTGACCGAGCACGTCCGGTTCGTCTACGTCGGGCTCGAGGAACCGCACAAGTCGGCGGTCCTGGCGTTCAGGCCGGGGGAGCACATCGAGCGCCGTGCCCGTGTCCTTCTCCTCGACCGCGCGACCGGGGTGGGCTCCGATCACGTCGTGTCCGTCACCGAACGCAGGATCCTCGGCACCGTCGCCGTCGACTCCGCCACCGAGGGGCATGTCCCGATCCTCGACGAGGAGTTCGAGGACATCGAAGCGTTTCTCCTTTCCAGCTTCGACTGGATTGCGGCGATGGCTGCGCGCGGCATCGATCCGGAGAAGGTGCGCGCGGTTCCGTTGTCGGCCGGGGTGTTCGGGCACGAGGACGAGGTGGGGCACCGGATCGTCCGCGTGCTCGCATTCCACCAGGAGGACGAGGCCGATCTGCCCTGGGCACATCCGATCGACGGGGTGGTCGCCTATGTCGATCTCACCGAGCAGCGCGTGGTGAAGGTCGTCGACGAGATCACCCTTCCCGTGCCGGCCGAACGCGGCGAATGGGACGCCGCTCCGCACGGAAAACCGGTCCGCACCGACCTCAAGCCGATCGAGATCACCCAACCCGAGGGGCCGAGCTTCTCGGTCGACGGTAACCGGATCACCTGGGCGGACTGGACGTTCCGATTCGGGTTCGACGTACGCGAGGGCCTGACCCTGCACCAGCTGTCGTTCTCCGACGACGGCGTGCAGCGGCCGGTGATCTACCGCGCATCCATTGCCGAGATGGTCGTGCCCTACGCCGACCCGTCGCCGGTGCGGTACTGGCAGAACTACTTCGACCAGGGCGAATACCTGTTCGGCCGCTACACCAACTCGCTGGAACTCGGGTGCGACTGCCTCGGCGAGATCCGGTACTTCGACGTCACCATCGCCGACGAGAAGGGCGACCCGCGGGTGATGAAGAACGCGATCTGCCTCCACGAGGAGGATTACGGCGTCCTCTGGAAGCACACGGACATGTTCAACGGCATGACCGAGACCCGCCGGTCGCGCCGGCTCGTGATCTCCTTCTTCCTCACCATCGGCAACTACGACTACGGCTTCTACTGGTACCTCTACCTGGACGGCACCATCGAACTCGAAGCCAAGGCCACCGGCATCGTCTTCACCTCCGCCTACCGCGGCGAGGACGGATTCGCCACCGAGATGGCTCCCGGGCTCGGTGCGCCGTTCCACCAGCACCTCTTCTCCGCCCGCCTGGACATGGCGGTCGACGGCAACGTCAACACGGTCGAGGAGGTCGACGCCGTGCCCGAACCGACGGGGCCGGACAACCCGTGGGGTAACGCGTTCCGCTGCCGCAAGACCACCCTCACCACGGAGGCCGACGGGCAGAGGCTGGCCGACAACACCAAGGCCCGGGTCTGGCACATCACCAACCCGACCAAGCAGAACCGGCTCGGGCGGAACGTCGGGTACGCACTGCACCCGGAGGGCCAGCCCGTGCTGCTGGCCGACCCGTCGAGTTCCATCGCCGCCCGCGCCGCGTTCGCCACCAAGCACCTGTGGGTCACGCAGTACGACCCGGCGCAGCGGTATCCGGCCGGCGACTTCGTCAACCAGCATCCGGGACAGGCGGGTCTGCCGACGTTCGTCGCCGGCGACCGGAACATCGAGGGCGAGGACCTGGTGCTGTGGCACACCTTCGGGCTCACCCACTTCCCGCGCCCGGAGGACTGGCCCGTGATGCCCGTCGACTACGCCGGGTTCAAGCTGAAGCCGGTCGGTTTCTTCGACCGGAACCCGGCCCTCGACGTTCCGGCCGGCACGTCGAAGCACTGCTGCACGGACTGACGGACATGTCCACCACCGATCCGGCCGCCCGCCGCACCACCCCGTGGTGCGGCCGGGCGGCCGCCGCCCTCGCCGTGTCGGCGGCCGTCCTGCATGCCGGCTCGCTCGGGGAGCACGCACCGTCGCCCGGTTCGGCGGCCCTGACCCTCGTCATGGCCGCCGGGTGCCTCTACTGCGCCCTTCACCTGTGGATGCGCGGAGACCAGCGGGACTGGATCCTGGTCACCGTCATGAACGTCGCGATGATCATGGTGCACCTGACCACCATGAGCCCGGGCCGGGCCGCGGGCGGCCACCACGGGCACGCTGTGGCTCCGGTCGCCGGTGCAGCGGCGGGTGCCTCGATCCCCCTTCTCATGGCGGCCGCGCTGGCGGTCGCGGCCGCGGAGGTCCTCCTTGCCGTGAGCGTGGTGTTCCACCGCACCCGGGGGATCGGCCCGGCGAACGCAGCGGCGCAGCCGGGTTGGAGCGGCACACTGTCCACATGAACATCCGGTTCCGGCGCGGATCGCTCGTCGTCGCGGCGTCGATCCTGGTCGTGACGGCCTGTGGTTCCGGCACGCCCGACGAGCCGCCCGAAACCACCGCGACGAGCAGCCCGACGTCGGAGCCGGCTACCCCGCTGTCCCTGCCCTCGTCCCCGGTGCCGGCACCCTCCGCGACCCTCCCCGTCCCGTCGTCCGGTCCGGAGCCGGTGCCTCCGGCGGGTGTACCTGCTGCCCTGCGCGGCATCGATCTCGAACGGATCCCCACCGAGGAGAAGGTGGTGGCGTTGACCTTCGACGGTGGAGCCTCCGATACGGCCGTCTCCCGTATCCTCGCCACGCTCGCCCGCTACGACGTGCCGGCGACGTTCTTCGTCACCGGTGATTTCGCGCGGACGTATCCGGACCGGGTCCGCGCCGTCGCCGCCGCCGGGCACTCGGTGGGAAACCACAGCAACACCCACCCCTCCTATCCGGATCTGACCGACGAGCAGATCAGGGCCGAGCTCGCAGCGGCCGAGAGCGCGATCACGGCACTGACGGGTCGCCCGGCCGTGCCGTTGTTCCGGTTTCCCTTCGGTGCTCGCACCGACGCCGACATCCGCGTCGTCAACGGTGCCGGCTACGTGCCCGTGCGCTGGACCGTGGATTCGCTCGGCTGGAAGGGCACGAGCGGTGGTCTCGACGCCGCGGCGGTGACCGAGCGGGTCCTCGCCGCGGCCGCGCCCGGGCAGATCGTTCTGCTGCACGTGGGCGCGAACCCCGACGACGGCACGACCCTGGACGCCGATGCGCTGCCGGCGATCATCGACGGTCTGCGGACGCGGGGTTACGGTTTCGTGGATCTGGCCGATGTCGTCCGCTGAGCCCACCGAGGTGCACCGCCCCCGCGTGTTCGATTTGCGGACTTTACGATCACTGTGCTTACTTATGAACGCGGTCGGGAATCGTTGGGTTGGATCCCATGGGCTGAAGGACGGTTTCGATGATCCTTTCCGCTGTCCGGGTGGCGATCGTCGGCGCGCTGACCATCGGTTCGATGTTCGGTGCCGTGTCGATCGCCCATGCCGACCCGTCCCCGGCCTCGTACTGTGCGCCGACCGTGGTGCTCGCCGTCGACGGCACGAAGGGTCCCGAAACGCCGGACTCGATCGATCCCGAGAGCCCGCTCAACTCCTACACCGATCAGTACCGCAACAGTCCCGACTTCGCGGTGCGGCACGTGCGGTATCCGGCGGGCATGGTCGCCGGGGTGTTCGGCTGGGACACGTTCATGGACCAGTCGGTGCAGATCGGTGTGCAGAATCTCTGGGCGGAGATCGGCCGGACCGAGGCCGCATGCGGGCCGCGCACGCGCTACGAGCTGTACGGCTACTCGCAGGGAGCGATCGTCGTGCGCAGGGTTGCGATGGAGATCGATGCGGCGGCGCCCGTGCACGATGACGGCACCGACCTGCAGGACCGGGTACGGGTGCACCTGATCGCCGATCCGGCGCAGGGCCGGCCCGCCCAGTACGCCGGGCCGCTCGTCCCCGGCATCACCCTTCCCCAGCCGGCGGGCGAGTTGCGGCACATCCCGGTCACCACCGAGTGCCTCGAGGGCGACATGGTCTGCGACCCGGAGGGGAACGTCAGCGGGTACATCCGCGAGCACGCGACGTATCACCCGTGACGTTCGCGCTGGGCGTCGTGCTCTTCGCGCTGGGGGTCGCGGTGTCCGTCGCCCTGCACGAGGCGGGCCACCTGTGGGCGGCGCGGCGTCTCGGGATGAAGGTGCGCCGCTTCTCCCTCGGGCGTGGCCCGATGCTCTTCTCCGTCCGGCGCGGTGAGACCGACTACGGGCTGGGACTGATCCCGGTGGGCGGGTTCTGCGAGATCGCCGGCACGACCGCGCTCGACGAACTGACCCCCGACGAGTACGACCACGCCCTGTACCGGCAGAAGACCTGGAAGCGGCTGGTCGTGATGTCCGGCGGCATCGGCATGAACTTCCTGCTCGCCGGGGTCCTCGTCTTCGTGCTCGCCGTCGGGTGGGGGCTGCCGGAGCTGCATCCGAAGGTGGTCGTCGAGTCCGTCGGATGCGTCCCGTCGTCGCAGCGGCCCGGCCCGGGATACGGCCTCGCCGCGTGCGACGGCCCGGGACCGGCCGGGGCCGCGGGGATACTCCCCGGCGACGCGATCCTCGCCGTCGACGGCGAGGGCGTCACCCGGTTCGGCGACCTGGTCGGAAAGATCTGGGACAGCGCAGGAGTCGTCGAACTGACGATCGAACGGCACGGCCGCCGGCTGGTGCTGCCCGTCGCGACCGAGCAGGTGCAGCGATGGGTGGTCGACCCTCGGACGGGGGACGAGCGCTCGACGGCCGTCGGTGCGATCGGAGTATCCGCGCGCCCGCCCGCCGGTCCCGTGCGGTACGACGTGGTGACCGCGGTGCCCGCCGCCCTCGCATTCACCGGCGACCTCGCCGCGCTCACGGCGCGCACGGTGGTGGACATGCCGACGAAGGCGGCGTCGCTGTGGCGGTCGGTGACCGGCGGCGAACGCGACGCGGACACCCCGATCAGCGTGGTGGGGGCCGGATCGCTCGGGGGCCGGGCCGTCGAGCGGGGCGCCTGGGAGTCGTTCGTGCTGCTGCTGGTGAGCCTGAACCTCTTCGTCGGCCTGTTCAATCTGCTGCCGCTGCTCCCTCTCGACGGCGGGCACATGGCCGTGGCGATCTACGAGGGTCTGCGGAACCGGGTGCGCGCCCGGCTGGGCCGGCCCGGCGGAGCGCCGGTCGACTTCGTGAAGCTGCTGCCGGTGACGTACGCGTTCGTCGTCGTCGGCGGGGCCTTCATGCTGCTCACCCTCGCGGCGGACATCGTCGCCCCGGTTCGTCCGGCCTGATCCCGGCAAACTTCGTGGAACTTCCCGCAATTCGACCGAATCGGTCTCGCCCCGTTGCGCATGCGGGGGCGAACCGCTTCCATGGAGTGATGCCGCGGTGGTGTTGGGACGAGGACGAACCGTTGTTCGGAGACGTCGAGTCGCCGGTCGGAGGCGCGACCATAGCGGGCCTGTCCGCGCTGATCGCGCTCGTCGCGCTGGCCGTGATCGGACCGGCCCTGGTCTGATCCGCGGTCGTCAGTGCGCGCCGGGTCCGTCCCCGACGTGCGCGGTGACGGCCACCTCGACCGGCGCGTTGCCGGGAAGCAGATAGACCCCGATCGCGCTGCGGGCGGGCAGTGACGCCGGGCCCAGCGCGCGTTCGACGACCTCCGATGCGCCGTCGGCGACCGCCGAGAGCTCGGTGAAGCCGTCGGCACACGCGATGTACACCACCATCTCGACGCACCGGAACATCGCACCCGGCGGCAGCACCGAACGGACCGCGGCCAGGGCGTTGCCGGCCGCGAGGCCCGCCGCCTCCCGGGCGACGGCCGGGTCCACTTCGCCGCCGACGCGGCCGGTGACGGTCAGCCGGCCGTCACGGCGCGGGGTCATCCCCGCCGTGTGGACGGTCGAGCCGGACAGCACCGCGGGTACGTAGCGGCCGCGCGGCCGCGGCGGCTGCGCGCCGAGCGCTGCCCGGCCGATCGCCTGTTCATTCGACACCGAGAGCCACTCCTTCCTGACGGGGATCGCTGCCGCCGCTGAGCACGCCGCGGGGATCGAGAGAGATGATCTGGGCGCTGCCCTCGGCGCCGAGCGGTTCGAGGGTGCGCACGTCGTGCCCCATCTCGGACAGGGCGGTGCGGACCTCGGGCGGGACGTCGGCCTCGATGCGCAGCTCGGCGGGGTCGCCGAGCACGTTCGCGTCGGAGCCGGGGAACACCGTGAACCGGGGCGCCGACACCGCCTCCTGCGGATCGAGCCCGTGGTCGAGGAGGTGCGAGAGCAGCTGCATGTTCCATTGCACCTGCCCGTCCCCGCCGGGGGTGTTGCCGACGTGGAGCAGCGCTCCCGCCGCGTCCGTGACGATCCAGGCATTGAGGGTGTGCAGCGGCTTGCGGCGGGGCCGCACCTCGTTCGGATGCCCGTCGATCAGATACGCGCCCCGCCCCAGCCGGTTGTTCAGGACGATCCCCGTGCCGGGCACGGTGAACTTGGCCCCGAAGGTGAACGCCAGCGAATGGATGAAGCTCACCGCGCGTCCGTCCCGGTCGACCGTCACCAGCGAGGTGGTGTCTCCGCCGGCCACCGTGAACGCTCCGGCGGGCGCGGTCGCCGACAGCCGGTCGCGGCCGGCGCGAATGTGGCCGGGATCGAGGATGCGCGCGGCACCGTCGTTGTCGGCGCCGCACCAGCGCAGCCGGTCCTCGAACGCCGTCCGCGCGGCCCGGGCCATGCGGTCGATCGCCGCCGCGCTCAGGAGCGGGGAGAACCCGACGACGCCCTCGCACAGCGCCGCCTGGTGCAACACCATCCACCCGGGGGTCGGCAGTGGGGTCTGATGGATCACCGCGCCGGCGTACCGGCCGGACAGCGCCTGCTCCGGCGTCACCGTCCCGGTTGCGACCCATTCGTCTCCCGAGAACGGGGCGCCCGCGTCGCGCAGCGCGGCGACGCACCGCTCGGCGAGCGACCCGGTGTAGAACGACGCCGGGTCGTGCGCGAGTTCACGGATGGTGCGCGCCAGGTCGGGTTGCGGCAGCCGGTCACCGACGAGCGGTACGAGACCGCCGTCGACGTACACGGAGGCCAGCCCGGGATCGGTGCGGACGGCGTCCAGCGCCGACCGCACGTCGTCGCGGGTCTTGGCCGAGCAGGGCAACCCGTGCTCGGCGAGGCGCGCGGCCGGTTCCCACAGCTCGGCAAGGCTGCGGGTGGCGCCGCGCCGGTGCAGCGCCGCGAGCGCGGCCGGAGCGCCCGGCACGGCCACCGCGAGGGCGCCGTCCAGCGGGATCGCGGCCAGCCCGCGGTCCCGGTAGAAGTCCGGTGTGCCGCCGTCGGGGCCGTAACCGCTCCCCCCGACCGTCCAGACTGTGCCGTCCGGTTCCCGCACCACGGCGAATGCGTCCCCGCCGAGGCCACACTGGCCGGGCAGGGTCAGCCACGTGGTCGCGGCCATCGCCAGCGCGGCGTCGACCGCGTTGCCGCCGTCGGCGAGCACCCGCGCCCCGGCCTGGCCGGCCAGCGGGTGGCTCGAGGACACCATGCCGCCGGTCGACAACGTCGCCGGACGGACCCGCCGCGCTGTCATGCCTGCCGGAGCCGGCGCCGGCGCGGGCCCTCCGGCGGCTCGGCGGGATCGATGCCGACGAAGATCTCGCCGCCGCGCTCCTCGACGGGATAGGTCCTGATCGGCTCCGTGGCGGGAGGGCAGATGGGTTCACCGGTTGCGAGATCGAAAGCGCTTCCGTGGCAAGAGCATCCGATTCCATCCTGCACGAGCTTGCCGGACGAGAGCAGGCAGTCCAGGTGTGAGCAGTAGTTGGATGTCGCGTAGGCCTTCCCGTCCAGCCGCGAGATCGCGAACTCGTAGTCGCCGGCGTAGAAGCGGCGGACGATGCCCTCCGGCACCTGCCCGGAACGGGCCACTCTCTTGAACTCCATGGTCATCCTCCAGGCATTGGGATCTGCTCCGACCGCGGGCGGTCAGGCGACGGGGTCGATGTAGACGGTCTTCTCGGATTGGTAGAACTGCATCAGCGTCGGCCCGGCCTGTTCCTTGAACGTCTGGGTGCTCGACGCCTTGTACCCACCGAACGGAGCGTTCATCGCCATGCCGTTCGTCGGCTGGTTCACCTTGACCAGGCCGGTGCGGGAACGGGCGACGAACTGCCCGACCCGGTCGAGATCGCGCGTGACGATCGCCGCGCTCAGGCCGAACGCCGTGTCGTTGGCCAACGTGACGGCCTCGTCGAACGACGACGCCCGCTGGAACGCCAGCACCGGACCGAAGATCTCCTCGGTCAGGATGCGCATGCCCGGCGCGGTGTCGGCGAACACCGTCGGGCGCACGAAGAACCCGTCTCCGAAACCGTTGTCGTCGCAGCGGGTTCCGCCGCACACCAGACGGGCCCCTTCGTCCTGCCCGACGGCGACGTACTCGAGGAACTTGTCCAGCTGGCCGCGGCTGGCGAGCGGACCCATCGACGCCCCCGCCCGCAGGCCCGGTCCGACGGTGAGGGCCTCGGCGCGGGCGACGACCCGCTCGAGCAGGGCGTCGTGGATGTCGTCGATCGCGACGACCCGGCTGGTGCCGGTGCAGGCCTGTCCGGAGAGCCCGAAAGCGCCCTTGACGATCAACGCGGCGGCGGCGTCGAGGTCGGCGTCGGCGAGGACGACGACGGGGTTCTTGCCGCCCATCTCGAGCTGTACCCGCCGGTCCGGGCCGACGCCACGATGGATGGCCCGGCCCACCTCCGTCGATCCGGTGAAGGTGACGGCCGCGACGCGTTCGTCGGCGACCACCGCGGCCCCGGCCCGCCCGCCGCCCTGCACCAGCGCGATCGCCGCCGGGGGCAGTCCGCCGGCGAGCAGCGCCTCGACCAGCCGCTGCCCCATGAGCGGGGTGATCTCGGACGGCTTGAACAGCACCGGATCTCCCGCGGCGAGCGCCGGCCCGAGCTTGCGGGACGGGATGTTCAGCGGAAAGTTCCAGGGGGTGATGGCCCCGACGATGCCGATGGGTTCGCGGACGGTGTAGATCATGGTGCGGCCGGCGGCCGGGTACGTCGCGCCGGTCGCGCGCAGCGCCTCGCCCGCGTAGAAGCGCAGGTTCATGGGGGTGCGGCTCACCTCGACGGTGGCCTCGGCGCGCGTCTTGCCCTCCTCGCGGACCAGTTCCCCGACGAGCGATTCCCGTCGCTCCTCGAGGTGCCGGGCGGCGGCCTCCAGGACGGCGGCCCGGCGCTCCGGTGGGGTGGCGGCCCATTCGGGGGCCGCCTTGTCGAGTGCGTCGACGGCGATGCGCACGTCGGTGGCGTCGGAATCGGGGAACGTTCCGATCAGGTCGGTGGAATCGGCGGGGTTGCGTCGTTCGAAGGTGGCGCCGGAGACGGCCGGCACCCACGCACCGTCGATGAAGTTCAGTCCTGTCACGGCCACCTCAGCTCACCACCTGTTCGCCCAGTTCCCACAGGTCCACGTCCGCGTCGGCGAGCTGGTGCGCGCCGACCGTCCGGCCGACGAGTTCGCGGGCGGCCATGATGTCCTCGCCGCGGTCCATGGCGAACGCCGCGGTGAGCACGTCGCCGGCGAGATAGAAGACGGTGAACTCACCCGAGCGGGCGTCGCCGCGCACGACGAGTTCCGTCGTCCCGGAAGGTGTTCCGGTGAACTGGATGTTCGTGTCGTACTGGTCCGACCAGAACCAGTGGGCGTCGTCGGCGAGCGAGGTGCGACCGACGATCGTGTCCGCGACGACCGCGGCCTGCCGGTTGGCGTTGTCGAAGTGCTCCACCCGGACTCGGCGGCCGGCGCGGTCGGAGAAGCGGTTCGCGACGTCGCCGGCGGCGTGGATTCCGGGTACGGCGGTGCGGCCCACGGCGTCGACGACGATGCCGTTGTCGGTGTGGAGTCCGCTCGCGGCGGCCACGTCGACGTTCGGCGTGATGCCGATGCCGACCACGACCACGTCGGCCTCGATCGTGTCGCCGGTCGTGGTGCGGACCCGCACCCCGGCCTCGGAGGTCGCGACGGAGTCCACGCCGACGCCGGTGCGCAGATCGACGCCGTTGCGGCGGTGCAGGTCGGCGCAGAACCCGCCGACCGTGGCGCCCAGGACGGAACCCAGCAGGGCGTCGGCGTATTCGAGGACGACCACGTCGACACCGAGATCGCGTGCCGTTGCGGCGATCTCGAGGCCGACGAATCCGCCGCCGACGACGACCAGGCGCGCACCGGGGGTCAGCCGCGGGGCGAGGGCGACGGCGTCGTCGAGCGTCCGCAGGTAGTGCACGAGATCGGGGCGCGTCCCGGAGGTGGGGATCGTGCGCGGGCGTCCCCCGGTCGCGAGGATCACCGCGTCGGCGGCGACGGACCCACCGTCGAATTCCAGGCTGCGCGAGGCGGTGTCGACGCGCCGTACCGTGACACCGGTCCGGATGTCGATATCGTTGTCGGCCAGCCACTTCGGTGTGAGCAGGGAAAGGGAGGCGACGGGTTCCCGGCCGGCGAGGAACTCCTTCGACAGTGGCGGCCGCTGGTAGGGCGCGTGCGGTTCGTCGCCGAGCAGGACGATGCGGCCGTCGAATCCGCGGCGGCGCAACGTGCGTGCGGCGACCGCGGCGACCTGGCCGGCGCCGACGGTGACAACGGTGCGTACGGTCATGACGAACTCTCCTCTTGCGAGCCGGGAACGACTCGGCGCGGGGCCGGATCGAGATAGACGGTGTCGCCCTCGACGGTCACGGGATAGGTCGGCTGGCAGAGATCTTGGTCCTCCTCGTAGCCGGTTTCGAGGTCGAACCGCCACTGGTGGCCGGGGCAGATGACCCGCCCGTGCAACAGGGTGCCCTTGGCGAGCGAGCGGTCCTGGTGGATGCACAGGTCGGCGAACGCGTACACCCGGTCGTTCGCGTGGAACAACGCGATGCCGACGCCGTCGACCTCGACGCGCAGCTTGCGCCGGCGGGTCAGCTCCTTGACGGTGGCGACGGCGACCCTGTCGCGGGTCGACCCGGGCGGGGCCGAGGCGGCGTCGGTGGACATGATTCTCCTTCGATCGGGGATGGCCGCCGGGACCGGTGCGGGAGGGCCGAGCGGTGGACCCTCCCGCGGTCCGGTCACGTCGGTCAGGCCGGAGCCAGCTCGAGGTCGGGAGCGACGTACGTGTCGTACAGGCCCTTGGTGTACGAGAAACGCATCTCCGCGCCCCAGCGCACGAGCTGCAGGCAGCGCTGCTGCAACTGCGGGGTGTCGGCGCAGTCCAGCACGATCTGGTACCCGCGTTCGCCGTGGACGACATCCGAGGTGATGTGCAGGTCGAAGAACTCGATCTCGTCCTCGGTGAACCCGTACACCTCGCGCAGCGGCACGATCTGCTTCTTGTAGATGCTCGGCACCTGCGACTCGAGACCGACGACCAGGGCCGCGGTGGCGACCACGAAGTGCTCGCGCTGCGAGACCGCGTAGCACCACGCCTGCAGGCCGCGGGTGACGGCGTTCATGTTGTTCGGATCCTCGACGCGCTCGCGGGTGGTGCCGCACGCCTCGGCGAACTTGATGAGCAGGTCGGTGTGCCGGATGTCGGCCAGCTCCTCCTCGTACATGTTCTGCAGGGTGAAGTCCTTGGCGTCGGTGAACGTGTCGGGCGTGTTGGAGTAGATGTTCGCGAGGTAGTCCGCGAACGGGCCCACGTAGTGGTAGTGGTTCTCGGCCCACCGGGCGAAGTGGTGCTTCTCGAGCTTGCCCTCGGCCCAGGCCTTGCTGAACGAGGCGTCCTTGGCCTCGCGGCCCTTGATCGCGTTCTCGAGTGCGGCGCGGAACTCGTCGCGTCCGAGCAGTTCGGTCATGGTGGTTTCCCTTTCACGCTGTGTCGTGCGGTCGGGCTGGGGTTGATCCGCGACGTTGCGGAGAACGATCGAAATCGGCTGAGTGAAAGCCTGTTCCGGTCGGTTTCGAAACTAGTGCCGGCGTCGGGGTGCGGCCACGGCCACACTGACCGGAATGCGGCGCCGGCGGGGGTCGAAGTGCACAGTCAGTGCGCCACCGACGCGGTGATCGCCTCGAACTCCGCGAGCATCGCCGCGCCGACGGCCTTGTCCTGCTCGCCGTTTCCGCCGCTGATGCCGACGGCGCCGACGATCTGGCCGTCGAACACCAGCGGGAAGCCGCCGACGAAGATCGCGAACTTGCCCGGCAGCATGTGGCTGATGCCGAAGGCCTCGTTGCCGGGCAGGGCCGGCCCGTTGGGCGGTTCGTTGAACAGGTGCGTGGCGCGTTCGTGGCCCGCCGCGGTGAACGCCTTGGCCATCGCGATCTCGACACCCGTCAGCCGCGCACCGGGGAGGCGGTGCAGGGCGATGACGTTGGCGCTCTCGTCGCAGACGCACAGGGTCTGCTTGACGCCGATCTCCTCCGCCTTCGCGCGGCCGGCGGCGAGGAGGGGGAGCGCGTCGTCGAGGGTGATGCGATGAATTCGATGCATGGGTCTCCACTTTCGGTCTGCGGGAGTACCGGCCTGGCGGAGCGGGAAGCGAGGGTCCGGCCGGTGGATGCGTTTTCGCCAGTGGGCTATTTCTAACAGGGATGCGGCCACGGAGGGACGGTCAGAATCACCCGTACCCGACACAATTCGTGTACAAGTTGCACATCGCCTGCGGACCTTCGACTCTGGTACTTGATGAAAAAGGTGCACGTCGTCCCTCGCGCCGGCGCCCCGCTCGCAGAAAGCAGGTCGACATGGAACCGAGCCCGCGCCTGACCGTCCGGGGTCTGCTCGACGAGTCGCTGATGACCGGGGCGCGGATCGCGTCCGGGCACACCGCCCTCGACCGCGCCCTCACCTGGGCACTGCCGTTCAGCGAGGTCATGGGCCGATTCGACGACCTCGATGCCGTCGCCGTGTACGTCCGTCCGGAGGCGCTCGCCGGCAACGTACACGCCGTCGCGGCGTTGGCCGCGCGCGGCGCCGCCGCCCTCGTCGTGGACGGCTCGCTGCCCGCGACGACCGCGGAGTCGCCGCTGCCCGCGGGACTCGTCGTCCTCGAGCTGAGCTTCCCGATCGGCTTCGCGGCGCTCAACCGCCTCCTGGCCGAGCGTGCCCTGACGCAGGAGGTGCACGTGATGCGCTACTCGTCGCACGTCCACACCACCCTGGCGGGGCTGCTGCACCGGGGCGCGGGCATGACCCTGCTCCTCCGCGAGGTCTCGGCCCTCGCGCACCATCCCGCCGTCGCGCTCGACGCGCGCGGGCACGTCGTCGCGGTCCACGGCCTGGACTCCGCGACCACGGACCTCGTCTCCGACCGGCTTCCGCGGGCGCTGGCCGAACGGCAGGGCGCGGAGACCACGAGTGGATCCGGACACGGCCACGACACCCGGGTGGTGGAGCTGTCCGGCGATTCGGGACGCTGGACGTGCACCGCCAGCCCCATCCGCCTGGGCAAGCGGTTCGAGGGCTGGGTCGCGGTGCTTGCCGCCGGTCCCGGCCCGGGCCCGCACGAACTGGCTCAGCACGCGGTCGTCACCGAACAGGCGACGGCGATCATCGGCTCGGAGATGTTGCGGCAGCGCAGTGTCGACGAAGCGGAGGAACGCGCCCGCGGGGACTTCGTGCAGGCGCTCGTGCACGGCAGCTTCACCAGCCAGCACGACATGCAGGCGCGGGCCGGGTATCACGACATCGATCTGACCTCGACGTTCGCGGTGTTCGTCGCGGCCGGGCACGCTCCGGACGCCGGGGGTGCGGGCGTCGAGGGCTCGGGGAGCCTGCTGCGGCTCGCGCGGTACGCGGCGAGCGTGCTGCCGCACCCGGCGGTGCGGTCCTACGTCACCGTGATCGGGGACGTCCTCGTCGTCGTCCGTTCGCTCCGGTCGCACGACCGGCGCGACGTCGAGGCGGAGATCGAGAAGTATGCCGAGGCCATGGCCCTGGACCTGGAGGACCGGCGCGGCCGGCCGGTGCCGGTCGCGCACGGCGCGCCCGCCGTCGGCGCGGACGAGATCCGGGAGAGCTACCGTCAGGCCCGGGTCGCCCTGGGAATCGGGCAGCGGCTGGGCTTGTCCGGCGCCGTCTCCTACCGCGACCTGCGCGGCTACGGCGTGCTCGAACTCGTCGCCGAGACCGACCGCAGCCGCCGCCTGGTCCGCGACGTGCTCGGCCCGATCCGCGCCGGAACCGACCTGCACGACACGCTCGTCGCGTACCTGAGCGCGGGTGGCAACGTCAACGCCGCGGCGCGGGAGCTCAACGTGCACCGGAACACGATGCTGTCCAAGCTCGATCGCATCTCCCGTGCGCTGTCGATGGACGTGCGCCTGCCGGAGAACCAGTTCACGGCGTGGCTCGCGATCCGCCTCGAGCTGCTGGACCAGGTCCACACCGCCGTGGACCGCGAGATCAACTACCGCTGAACAACGTTCACACGCCTGCCAGTTCGGGGTCGCGGCCGAGGAAGGACGCGGCCAGCCCCGCTGCGACGACGACGGCGCACACGACGAACAGCACGGGGTACGACCACGAGTCCACCGCGATGGCCACCCACGCGGCGCCGACCGCCGATCCGCCGAAACGGATCAGGTTGAACAACCCCAGCCCGGTGCCCTGGGCTCCGGCGGGCGAGCGCGTCGACCCGGCCGCGGCCGGGGTCTGTACGAGCGCGCTGCCCACCCCGGTGACCGCGAGCACCGCGACGACCGCCCAGTGGTTCGTCGCCGCGGTCGCCAGGACGGCGGCCAGGGCCGACTGGGCGACGATCAGCACCGCCAGCCCCGCCCGCAGCACCCTCCGGGCGCCCAGCCTGTCGGTCGTGCGGCCCACGATCGGGGCCAGGACGACCATCACGGCGGGCAGCGCGAACAGGATCGTCCCGGCCAGGGCGGTGGACACCCCCGCGCCGGTCAGGTACAGCGGCACCGCGAGCAGGGTCGCACCGAGGCAGAACATCTGACCGAACGCCGCGATCGCGCTGCGGGCGAACCGCGGTTCGGCCACGAGGCGGACGTCGACGAACGGCACCTGCGTGCGCAGGCAGTGCAGCACGAACCACACGAGAACGACGGCCGCGCCCCCGATCAGCGCGAGGGCGGCGGGCAGCGCCACGCCGGGCTGCGGGACCAGCGTCAGCCCGAGCACCAGCACCGCCGCGCCGAGCGTCAACGCGGCCGCGCCTGGGCCGTCGAGGCGCATGCGCCGGCCCTCGAACGCGGGAATCCAGCGCAGGGTCCCCGCGAAGCCGATCAGCGCCACCGGCACGAGCGGGACGAACACCCAGCGCCACCCCCAGTGGTCGGCGATCAGGCCGCCCATCGACGGTCCGAGGGCCTGACCGGCACCGTTGACCGCCGCCCAGGCCCCGACGGCCCGCGCCCGCCGCTCGGGCCCGAACAACCACGCGATCAGGCCCATCACGGCGGGCGCGAACGCGGCGGCGGCGACACCGCCCAGCGAGCGCCACGCGACGAGCACCGCCAGGTTGGGGGCCGTCGCGGCGCCGGCCGAGCACACCGCCGTCGCCAGGAGCGCGCCGCAGTACACGCGCCGGCGGCCGAAGCGATCACCGATCCAGCCGGCCAGCGGCATCGACGCCGCGAACGTCAACAGGAAACCGGCGACGACGAGCACCCCGCTCTCGAGCGAGGTGCCGAAATCCGACAGGATCTCCGCCAACGGGACATTCACGACGTTGTTGCTGATCGTGCCGACCAGGGTTCCCGCCAGTAGGGCGGACAGCGCGAGCGGGGTTCCGGAATCGGCGTGCGCCGGGGCCGGAGTCGGCGCGGCAGTACGGGTGGTCATCTGTCTCCTGTGGCTCGCGAGCGATACGGCGGGGGCCGTGGCCTCACTGTCTCACCGCGCCCGGTACCGCCGCATCGGCGTCGAATTCGTAAACAGCACAGGCGGACGCGCCCGGAGTGTGCACCCTGCCCAAGGAATCGGGGTTCGCCCGGCGGAAACGGCGGAAGACACAAGTTCGTAGCAATTGTTCACGATCGCGCTACCGGAGGACACGGAAACGCAAAACAGGAACACACTGCACATCTACAGTTCGGGGCACTGTGCAAGGTTTGCGTTGACCAGGCATGAACGAGCGCGGAAAGTTCCACGAACACAGCCCCTCACTCGTTCTGCTCCTGACTTAGGACTCGAATTGGACGTACAACTCACAGCCGCCCACTGGGTCTACGTGGCCGGCATCGTCGTCATCCTGGCCACCATGGCCCTGCGGAAGAACATCGTGGTTCCCGCAGTCATCGGAACGTTCCTGACCGCCTTCGTGTTCTCCGGCAGCATCGTCACCGGACTGTCCTCGATCTTCAACGCCAGCCTCGTGGCCGCGAAGGAGCTGTTCAACATCTTCCTGATCATCGCGCTGGTGACCGCGATGCTCGGCGCGCTGCGGCAACTCGGCGCCGACCGGCTGATGGTCGCGCCGTTCCGCAGGGTCATGCGTACCGGCACCAGCAGCTTCGTCGTGCTGGCCGTCGTGACGTACGTGATCTCCCTGTTCTTCTGGCCCACCCCGGCGGTCCCGCTCGTCGGTGCCGTGCTGATCCCCGTCGCCATCCGGGCCGGCCTGTCGCCGCTGTCGGTCGGCATGGTCATCGCCATCTGTGGCCAGGGCATGGCCCTGTCGTCGGACTACATCATCAAGGTCGCACCGGGCATCTCCGCCACGGCGGCCGGTGCCGACGTCGACGCCGTGGCGGACAAGTCGCTCGTGCTGTCGCTCGTCGTCGGCGTGACCGCGCTGGCGATCACGTTCGTCGCGCAGCGCCGGACGTGGCGGGCGCCGTCGCCGGACCTGCTCGTCGAGTGGGAGGCCGAGGCCGACCGCGGCGCCGACGGCCCGGCCGGCGGCGGATCCGCCCCGAGCCGGCAGCCGGTGCAGCCCGAGCCCGTGGGCGGCGGCCCCGCCGGTGGCCCCGACGGTGCCGCGAGCACGGCGACGGCCGTGATCGTCGCCGAGCGCGACCCCGGCAGCTACGAACTCGCCGAGAGCAGGGGCACCGCGAAGGCGTTCGCGATGCTCGTTCCGCTCGCCTACCTCGCCTTCATCGTGTATCTGCTGCTGGGCAAGTTCACCCAGGTGGTGCCGCCCCTGCAGGGTGGGGACGCCGCGGCCATCGTCGGTGGAATCGCGGCGCTCATCCTGTTCGCGGCCGCCGCGTCCAACGACAGGGGCGGCTTCCTCGAGACCACCTCCGAGCACCTCGTCGACGGTCTGGTGTTCGCCTTCAAGGCGATGGGCGTCGTGCTGCCGATCGCCGGCTTCTTCCTCATCGGCAACCCCGACTTCTCCGGTGCCATCCTCGGCTACGCGGACGGCGAGACGGGTCCGGGAATCCTGTTCGATCTCGTCAACGCGGCACAGTCGCACCTGCCGCAGAACCCGTTCGTCACGTCGTTCGGCATCCTGCTCATCGGCGTGGTGGCCGGGCTGGACGGGTCCGGCTTCAGCGGTCTGCCGCTGACCGGTTCGCTGTCCGGCGCGCTGGGCCCGGCGGTCGGCATGGATCCGTCGACCCTCGCCGCGATCGGGCAGATGGGCAACATCTGGTCCGGCGGCGGGGTGATCGTCGCGTGGTCGTCGCTCGTCGCCGTGGCCGGATTCGCCCGCGTCCCCGTCCTCGACCTGGCCCGCAAGTGCTTCCTGCCGGTGATGGCGGGGCTCGTGCTCAGCACGCTGTTCGCCGTCCTCATCTACTGATTCGCCTGCAGCGCGGTCACTCTCGCGCGGAACGGTGCTTGTCGCGCGCGTCCTCACGCGCGCGGCAAGCACCGACGCGCGCGAGGACCGGTCCGGCATCCCGCCGGAGGAATCCCACCGGGACGGGACGGGTGTCCCTGGCGACCGGGACGCCGGGCGCAGCAGCCTCTCCGTCAGGCGCAGAGCGCGCCGGTACGACGGGAGGGACACCGAACCGATGAGCACAGTGAGCGTGACGGAGGACGGACGCACGGCCGCACGGCGCGCGTCGTCGAGCGCCTGGGCATGGTCGGGGGCCGTTGCCGGGCTCGCCGGGGTCGTCGCCATCCAGGCGAGCATGGGTATGGGCGCCGCCTACGACGAATCCACGGCCGGCAACGCGCCCGCGATCGCCGAGGCGTTCGCGGGCGAACGAACCCCACTGCTGGTGATGCACCTGTCGCTCATGGTGTCGACGGTGCTGCTGCTGATCTTCGCCGCCGGCCTGCAGCGCCGCCTGCGGATCGCCCTGCCCGAGGACAGCCTGCTGCCGTCGGTCGCGGCGTTCGGTCTGCTGCTCACGGCGACCGCCGGACTGCTCGGCGCCGGCCTGGACACCGAGCTGCTGTTCGGGCTGAGCGAGCCGGGACAGATGGTCGCCGAGTTCGCCGTCGTCGGCGCGCACTGGGTCGGCACGATCCCGTGGCTGTGGGTCGGCGCGGGGGTCAGCGGCCTGGCGGTGGCGGCCGCGTCGCTGCGCCACGGCGCGACGCCGCGGTGGCTGGGCTGGGCGAGCGTGGTGCTCGGCGGCCTGACCGCGCTGCTCGGGATCTCCCCGCTGCAATACATGGCCGGCTTCGTCGGTCCCGTGTGGGTGCTCGTCGCCGGCATCGGATTCGCCGTCTCCGACAGGGCGCGCCGATAGGCTGCCGCGCGACGGATCCGGCCGCGGGGCATACTCACCGCATCATGGCTGTTGCGGACGCATCCGAGACGGCGGCGGGCACCGGTGGCGCACCGGTGCCCGCCGCCGTCGTCGCCGTGCTCTCGGGGGGCCTGGCCGTCGCGGCCCTCGTGGTCTTCGCCACCGCCCGCCCGGACCTCGACTCCGATCAGCTGTTCTTCCTCGTCGACGCCGTGGGTGCCGCGGTGTACGGCACCGTCGCCGGCGTGGTGCTGGCGCGCCGGGTGCATCCGGTGCCGATCCTGCTGTCGCTCGCATCGATCGGCGTCGGGCTCTCGGCCCTGAGCTACGCCTGGACGAAGCTCGCGGAGGTGCGGCCCGGGCTGCCGTTCGCCGGGGTCCTCGCGCCGCTGCAGAGCACCGCGTGGATCCCCGGCACCCTGGCGTTGTTCCTGGTGGTGCCCTGGCTGGTCCGCGACACGCCGCTCGACCGGCGCGCCCGCCTCGGCGTGCTCGCCGGTGCCGTGGTCACCGCGTGGTTCTTCTGGGCCCGTACCTTCACCGGCACCGCCGTCGGCTGGCTCGTGCTGCCCGTCGTCACGCTCGGCCTGCTCGCCGCTGCGGACATCACCTACCGGTGGCGGTGCGGCCCGGTCTCCGATCGCATCGGCCTGGGCTGGCTCGCGCTCGGCACCGCCCTGATGGCGGTGTCCTACATCCCGCTGGCGGTGCCCGGCCTGCCGTGGATGCTCACGCCGCTGCTGCACCTGGCCACGCAGGCGTTCTACCCGGTCGCGATCCTCGTGGTGGTGCTGCGGCAACGGCTGTGGGGGCTCGACCTCGCGGTCGGCCGCGCCGCCGTCGCCGGCAGCCTCGTCGCGGTACTAGCCACCGGCTACCTCGCCGTGACCGCCACCGTCGCCCTGATCCTGCCGACGGACGGATCCGTCGTCGCCCAGGCCATCGCCGCGGTCGCGGTGGCCCTGGCCGTGCAACCGGTGCGGGCCTGGCTGACCCGGCGCGTGCACACCCTCGTCTACGGCGAGGGCGACGACCCGGCGAGCGCGGTGCGCCGGCTCGGCCGGCACTTCGCGGGGGCGCAGACGCCGCGGCGGCTGCTCGAGGACCTCGCCGCCGGAGTCGGTGTGGCGCTGCGCCTCGAGTCGGTGACGGTGCGCCGCGGCGACGAGGCGCTCGCCCGATGGGGCACCCCCACCGGGCCCACCGAGCAGGTCGTCCTGCGCGACGGCCGGCTCGAGGTGACCGCCCCGCCCGGTGAGACGCTGGGGCCCCGCAGCTTCCGCGCGCTCGGCGAACTCGCCTCCGTGGTGGAGGCCGGGCTCGTGGTGCTGCGGTCCTCGGAGGAGCTCGACGCGGCGCGCGACCGGCTCACCGAGGCCCGGCTCGCCGAGCGCCGCACGATCCGCCGGGAACTGCACGACGGGCTCGGTCCGTCCCTCGCCGGTATCCGGCTCGGGCTGCAGGGCGCCCGCAACCTCATCGACAGCGACTCCGCCGGCGCCGCTCCGCTGATCGACTCGCTGCTGCGCGAACTCGACCACCAGGTCGAGGGCGTGCGCGAGCTCTCCCGGGGGCTGCTGCCGCCCGTCCTGGACGAGCTGGGTCTTGCCGCCGCGCTGGAGGAGATGTCGGCGGTCCACTCGCGCAGTGGATTCCGCGTCGACGTGGACGCCGATGTGCCACCGGGCCGGGGCGGGGCGGTCGTCGCCGCGGCGTACGGGATCGCCGCCGAGGCGGTCACCAACGCGCGTCGGCACAGCGGTGCCGACGGGTGCCGGGTGCTCGTGCGGGCGGCGGCGGACCGGCTCACCCTCGAGGTACGCGACGCGGGCCGCGGGCTGGACCGGAACGCGCGACGGGGCGTGGGGACGCACAGCATGCGCGAACGCGCCGAGGACGTCGGCGGCACCGTCGAGATCGCCGCGGCGCAGCCGCACGGCACCGTCGTCACGGCGGACCTCCCGTGGGGCCCGTCGTGAACGCCCCCGCGGCGATCGCCGTCGCCGTCGTCGACGACCATCCGGTGTTCCGGCTCGGGCTCGTCGCGCTGCTGGGCAGCCTCGACGGCATCGAGGTGGTGGCCCAGGCCAGTTCGGTCGCCGAGGCGCTCGAGGTGATCACCGCGGACGTCGACGTCGTGCTCATGGACCTCGAACTCGGGGACGGCTCGGGCATCGAGGCGACCCGGCAGCTGCTCGGGCGGTTCCCCGAGCTGCGGGTGCTGGTGGTGACGATGCACGAGGACGAGGAGTCGCTCGTCGCCTCGGTGCGCGCCGGGGCGCGCGGCTACCTCGTCAAGGGTGCCGACCCGTCGGGTGTCGAGCGGGCGATCCGCGCCGTCGCGGACGGCGAGGTCATCGTCGGTGCCGCCGTCGCCGCCAAGGCCATCGGAGCGATGGCCGCCTCCCGCACCCTGGCGCCGGCGGTGTTCCCGGAACTCACCGATCGCGAACGCGAGGTGCTGGACCTGATGGCGCGCGGGCACGACAACGCGACCATCGCCCGCCGGCTGGTGCTGAGCCCGAAAACGGTGCGCAACCACGTGTCGAACGTGCTCGGCAAGCTCGGCGCGGCCGACCGGTCGACCGCGATCGTGCGGGCCCGCGAGGCCGGTCTCGGGGCGTGAACGTCCGCTCGGTTCGGTCACGGACTCCGCTCGGTTCGGTCCTTCAGTCCGGGGCGCCCCGGCTCCTAGGGTGAACGAGGTCGGGCGTGACGGCTGTCACGAGCCGCCGCCCCTCGCATCCGCAAAGCACGGGAAGGAACCCTGCACTGTGACCTCCGAGGCATTCATCTACGAAGCCATCCGAACTCCGCGCGGCCGCGGCAAGAAGACCGGGTCGCTGCATTCGGTCAAGCCGATCTCCCTGGTCACCGGCCTGATCGACGAACTGCGCGTGCGGTTCCCGGACCTGGACGAGAACCGCATCTCGGACCTGATCCTCGGCGTCGTCGGACCGGTGGGCGACCAGGGTGCCGACATCGCCCGCACCGCCGTCACCGCGGCGGGCATGCCCGACACCGTGGGCGGCGTGCAGATCAACCGCTTCTGCGCCTCCGGCCTCGAGGCCGTGAACATGGCCGCGCAGAAGGTCCGCTCCGGCTGGGACGAGCTCGTCGTCGCCGGTGGCGTCGAGTCGATGTCGCGGGTGCCGATGGGCTCGGACGGCGGCCCGTGGGCCCTCGACCCGGCCACCAACTACGACACCTACTTCGTGCCGCAGGGTGTGAGCGCCGACCTGATCGCCACCATGGAAGGCTTCAGCCGCGAGGACGTCGACGCGTACGCGCTGCGTTCGCAGCAGCTGGCCGCGGCGGCGTGGTCCGGCGGGTACTTCGCCAAGTCCGTGGTGCCGGTCAAGGACCAGAACGGCCTGACCGTCCTCGACCACGACGAACACATGCGTCCCGACACCACCCTCGCGGGCCTGGCCGGGTTGCAGCCGTCGTTCGCGATGGTCGGCGAGATGGGCGGTTTCGACGCCGTCGCGCTGCAGAAGTTCCACTTCGTCGAGAAGATCGACCACGTCCACCACGGCGGCAACAGCTCCGGCATCGTCGACGGCGCCGCGCTGGTGCTCGTCGGCTCCGAGCAGGCCGGCAAGGACATGGGCCTGACCCCGCGCGCCCGCATCGTCGCCACCGCCACCTCGGGTGCGGACTCGACGATCATGCTCACCGGCCCCACCCCGGCCGCGCACAAGGTCCTCGCCGCCGCCGGCCTGACCGTGGACGACATCGACCTGTTCGAGATCAACGAGGCGTTCGCGTCGGTCGTGCTCAAGTTCCAGAAGGACCTGAAGATCCCGGACGAGAAGCTCAACGTCAACGGCGGCGCCATCGCGATGGGGCACCCGCTCGGCGCCACCGGCGCCATGATCACGGGAACGATGGTCGACGAGCTCGAGCGCCGCGGTGCCCGCCGCGCCCTCGTCACCCTCTGCATCGGTGGCGGCATGGGCGTGGCCACGATCATCGAGCGTGTCTGAAACTTCGGAAGGGACTGGGGAATTCACAGTGACTGAGAACAACATGATCGGCTGGGAGCGCGACGCCGACGGCATCGTGGTGCTGACCCTCGACGACCCGAACCAGGGCGCGAACACCATGAACGAGCTCTACAAGGCGTCGATGAAGGCCACCGTCGACCGCCTGGTCGCCGAGAAGGACGACATCACCGGTGTCGTGATCACCTCCGCGAAGAAGACCTTCTTCGCCGGCGGCGACCTGAAGAACATGATCAAGGTCGGCCCCGAGGACGCGCAGCGGATCTTCGACGAGGTCGAGGGCATCAAGGCGGACCTGCGCCGGCTCGAAACCCTCGGCAAGCCCGTCGTCGCCGCGATCAACGGCGCGGCCCTCGGCGGCGGTCTCGAGATCGCCCTGGCCACCCACCACCGCATCGCGGCCGACGTCAAGGGTGTGCAGATCGGCCTGCCCGAGGCCAGCCTGGGCCTGCTGCCCGGCGGCGGCGGCGTCACCCGCACCGTGCGCATGCTCGGCATCCAGACCGCGCTGATGCAGGTGCTGCTGCAGGGCAACAAGTACAACCCGGTCAAGGCCAAGGAACTCGGCCTGATCGACGAGGTCGTCGGCTCGATCGACGAACTCGTCCCCGCCGCGAAGGCGTGGATCAAGGCCAATCCCGAAGGCGGCGTGCAGCCCTGGGACAAGAAGGGCTTCAAGATCCCCGGCGGCACCCCCGCGTCGCCGTCGTTCGCGGCGAACCTGCCGGCGTTCCCCGCGAACCTGCGCAAGCAGCTCAAGGGCGCCCCGATGCCCGCCCCGCGGGCCATCATGGCCGCCGCCGTCGAGGGCTCGCAGGTCGACTTCGACAACGCGTCGAAGATCGAGGGCCGCTACTTCACCGAGCTGGTCACCGGCCAGGTCGCCAAGAACATGATCCAGGCGTTCTTCTTCGACATGCAGGCCATCAACTCCGGGGCGTCGCGCCCCAAGCAGGCCGACGGCACGCCGTTCCCGAAGACCACCTTCCGGAAGGTCGCCGTGCTCGGCGCCGGCATGATGGGCGCGGGCATCGCCTACGTGTGCGCCAAGGCCGGTATGGACGTGATCCTCAAGGACGTCTCGATCGAGTCGGCGCAGAAGGGCAAGGCCTACTCGGAGGGCCTCGAGGCCAAGGCGCTCGCCCGCGGCAAGACCACGGAGGAGAAGTCCGCGGCGCTGCTCGCCCGCATCACGCCGACGGCCGACGCCGCCGACCTGGCCGGCGCGGACCTGGTCATCGAGGCCGTGTTCGAGAACACCGGCCTCAAGCACAAGGTGTTCCAGGAGATCGAGGACGTCGTCGCGCCGGACGCGGTGCTCGGGTCGAACACCTCGACCCTGCCGATCACCGGCCTCGCCGAGGGAGTGAAGCGCCAGGAGGACTTCATCGGCCTGCACTTCTTCTCCCCGGTCGACAAGATGCCGCTGCTCGAGATCATCGCGGGGGAGAAGACCTCCGACGCGACGCTGGCCAAGGCGTTCGATCTCGCCCAGCAGATCCGCAAGACCCCGATCGTCGTCAACGACTCGCGGGGATTCTTCACCTCCCGCGTCATCGGCACGTTCGTCAACGAGGCGATCCGCATGGTCGGCGAGGGCATCGAGCCGGCCACGATCGAGCAGGCCGGTTCGCAGGCCGGCTACCCGGCTCCGCCGCTGCAGCTGTCGGACGAGCTGAACCTGACGCTGATGCAGAAGATCCGCAAGGAGACCGAGGCTGCCGCCGAGGCGTCGGGTCTGAAGGTGCCGCAGGACGATTCGACCACCGTCGTCGACTTCCTCGTCGACGAGGGCCGCCCGGGCCGCGCCGGTGGCGGCGGCTTCTACGAGTACGCCGACGGCAAGCGCACCCGCATCTGGCCGGGCCTGCGCGAGAAGTTCAGCAGCGCGCCCACCGACATCCCGATCCAGGACCTGATCGAGCGGATGCTGTTCATCGAGGCCATCGAGACCCAGAAGTGCTTCGACGAGGGCGTGCTGCGTACCACCGCCGACGCCAACATCGGCTCGATCCTCGGCATCGGCTTCCCGGCCTGGACCGGTGGCGTCGCGCAGTACATCGCCGGCTACCCGGGCGGTAAGGAGGGCTTCGTCAAGCGCGCCGAGGAACTCGCCGCCAAGTACGGCGAGCGCTTCACCCCGCCGGCGTCCCTGCGCTGACGCGCCCGTGCGTGGTTTTGGTAGCAATCGCTGCCAGAACCACACACGAGTTGTCCACAGGCAAGGGCTCCCGACCACGGTCGGGAGCCCTTGCCCGTCGCCGGGTCGGCCATCATCGACGGCATGGGGGACGACTTCGGGAAGAGCGAGATTCAGAAGCTGGTCGACGATCGGGCCGGCCTGGTCACACAGGCGGAGCTGACTGCGCTGGGGGTGGGCCGTGGAGCGGTCCGGCATCTGCTCGATACGGGACGGTGGCAACGTGTCCTGCAGGGCGTGTGTGCCGTCAGCAGCGGACCGTTGACGCGGACCATGGTGCTCCAGGCGGCCCTGCTGTATGGGGGCGGAGCGGCGATGCTCAGTCACCGGACCGCGGCGGAGGTGTGGGGCATGCTTCCGGTCGACGACACCGCACCGGTTCACCTCACCGTTCCCGTGGGGAAGTCTGCGCTGCCGCAGCGAGCCACGGTGCGGGCACCAGGACGGAAAGCGAAGCTGCCGGTGTCGAAGCCGACTGCCGTTCTCCATCCGGGGGTAGTCGTGCACCGGTCACGGGCACACGCACACATCGGCGTCGATCGGTACTTGCCGCGCACGACCAAGGTCGACACCGCACTGGATCTGGCCACCGCGCAACCGTCGCCGCGGGAGGCGTACCTGTCGCTGATCGCCACCGTGACGAACGCCGGCATCCGACTGGCCGATGTGCGTCTGCGACTCGAGGAACGACCGCCGTATCGGTATCGGAGTTCGCTGGCAGAGGCGGTGACGTTGCTCGCAGACGGGGTGCAGTCCGTGCTCGAGTACCACTACGCGATCGACGTCGAGCGTGCACACGCTCTGCCCGTGGCGCGCCGGCAGAGTCCGGTCGTCGTGGACGGCAGGACCCTGTACGAGGACTGCACGTACGACGGCGCCGGATGCCCGCTCACGGTGCGGTTGGACGGCAGGTGGGTCCATTCGATGCGCGAAGTCGCCTTCCGTGACCGGCGCCGCGACAACGCCGCCGAGCTGGCCGGCCGGTCGCGACTGGTTTTCGGATATCGGGAGGTGGCGTCGTCGCCGTGCGACGTCGCGCGGGAGGTCGAGACGGTACTGACCCGGCTGGGCTGGGTCCGGGACGAGCCGAACCCCTGCAGCTGCCGTGCGCGGTTCTGGTAGCGGGCACTACCAGAACCACGCACGGGCGGCGGAGCCGCCTAGGCCACCCACCAAGGGCGCAGCGGGACGTTCGGCTCCTGGTCCGGGCCCAGCTTGACGGCCAGGACGTGGTGCAGCTGAACGACGTTGCGTTCGAAGCCGAGGCGGGAACCGGCCATGTACAGGCCCCAGACGCGGGCGGTGCCCTCGCCGACCTCGGCGACGCAGGCGTCCCAGTCGGCGACGAGGTTCTCGCACCAGCCCTTCAGGGTCAGCGCGTAGTGCTGGCGCAGATTCTCCTCGTGCAGCACCTCGAAGCCCACGTCCTGGACCTCGGTGATGATGCGGCCCGAGCCGGTGAGCTCGCCGTCGGGGAAGACGTACCGGTCGATGAAGCCCCCGGCCTTCACGGGACCGCGGTTGACCGGGCGGGTGATGCAGTGGTTCAGCAGCAGCCCACCCTCGCGCAGCTTCTCGTGCAGCCGCCGGAAGTACGCCGGGTAGTTCTGCACGCCGATGTGCTCGGTCAGCCCGATCGACGAGATCGCGTCGAAGCCGGTCTCGGGCACGTCGCGGTAGTCGGAGAAGCGGACCTCGGCGAGGTCGGTGAGTCCCTCCTCGACGATGGCCTTCTGCGCCCACTCGGCCTGCTCACGCGACAGGGTGACGCCGAGCGCCTTGACGCCGCGCCGCGCCGCGTACCGGACCATCCCGCCCCAGCCGCAGCCGATGTCGAGAAGCCGGTCCCCGGGCTGCAGCCGCAGCTTCTCGAAGACGAGGCGATACTTGTTCTCCTGCGCGTCCTCGAGGCTCTGCGTCTCCGAGTCGAACAGGGCGCACGTGTACGTCATGGAGGGCCCGAGGACGCGCTCGTAGAACGCGTTGGAGACGTCGTAGTGGTGGTGGATCACCTCGGCGTCGCGGCTGCGCGAGTGCCGCAGGCCCTCGGCGAACCGGCGCCAGCGCGGCAGGTGCTCCTGCGGGGGCGGCGCGATGGGCTTGAGCGTCTCCAACCCCAGCGAGCGTGCGATCTGAGCGAGCGTCATCGCCGGCGGGCGCTGGAAGTGCAGGTCGCCCAGGGCCTTCAGGAGCTCGTACGGGTTGCCGGGGTGGACGCCCTCGGCCTCGAGGTCGCCGGAGACGTAGGCGCGTGCCATGCCGAGGTCGCCGGGGGCCGTCGCCAGGTAGGTCGTGCCGCGCGTCGAGGTCAACCGCAGGCCGTACGGGGCGTCCGTGGGGCCGGCGCTGGAGCCGTCGTACGCGGTGAACCGCACCGGCAGCTCGCCGCCGGTCACGGTCTCGAGGATCTGGGCGAGGGTGAGCCGGCCGTCGTTCGTGCGTGGTTCTCGCAACGTGGTCATCTGTTGTGCACCGCCTTCGAGAAGAGGTCCAGCAAACGGGATTCGGGATCGTACCGCTTCTTCAGGGCGGGATAGTCCCCGCCGCCGTAGTAGAGCTGCTCGAACTCCGCGCGTGAATAATACGAGTCGGAGTACAGCGATTTGTGCCCGTCGAGCTCGGCGACCTTGTGTTCGATGCGACGGTTGGCCGCGCCTTCGATCTCTCCGGGAACGGTCGGCACCGACGACCAGAAGCCGATGTTGACGTAGGTGCACTTCGGCTCGAGCGGGTACAGGGGCCACGGGCGCTGGACATCGCCCACTGCGGGTCCGTTCTCGCGTAACCGCAAGGGGCACAACCATACCGGATCGATCGGTATCTCGTCGAGGAACCAGCGCAGGAACTCCGCGGTCCGCTCGATCGGCACCTCGATGTCCTGCACGACGCGTTCGCGCGGCAGGTTGCCCTTGCGCCGCTCGATGCGGTCGGCGATGCCGTAGCGGTGGTCGAGGGCGATCAGCTTCCAGTAGAAGCTGCTGCGGAGCAGGTGCTTCGGCCACAGCCGCCGGATCCGGGGGTTCTGGGCGCCGAAGGCGCGCGAGCACCAGAACCAGTCGGTGTCCCACCGCCACAGGTAGTCCCGGATGGTGAGACGGTCGGTCCTGGGATGGTTGACGGACGCGTGCTGGATGGAGCGGTAGTAGATGTGCTCGCCGGTGTAGTCGCTGACCGGGCCGGGTGCGTCGGTCTGCGTGCCGACGGTCAGGTAGGACTCGGTCGCGGAGAACATCACTCCGTCGAGATAGTCGACCGGCACCCCGGCGTGCACCCGTTCGGTGGCGATGCGGTCGAGGGCGGACTGCATCTCGTCGAGCGAGTCGAACCGCAGGTGCCGCAGCGCCACGTACGGTTTCACCGGCTCGAGCTCGATGCGCAGGCGCGTCGCGTATCCGAGGGTGCCGTAGGAATTGGGGAAGCCGTGGAACAGATCCGCGTGCTCGCCGTCGGGAGTGGCGGTGACGATCTCGCCGGCCCCGGTGAGAATGTCCATCTCGAGCACCGACTCGTGCGGCAGGCCGTTGCGGAAGGAGGTCGACTCGATGCCGAGCCCGGTGACCGCCCCGCCGAGGGTGATCGTCTTCAGCTGCGGCACCACGAGGGGCGCGAGGCCGTGGGGGAGCGTCGCGTCGACCAGATCCTCGTAGGTACACATGCCGGCGACGTCGGCGGTGCGCGCGGCGGGGTCGACGGAGACGACCCCGCCGAGGCCGGACACGTCGAGGCCCGGCGCGTCCACCCGGGCCCGGGCCCGGAACAGGTTGGAGGTCTTCTTGGCCAGGCGCACAGGGGCGTCGGCTGGGATGGCGCGGTAGGAGCGCAACAGGCGCTCGACACCGGCCCGGTGGGCGGATTCTCCGCTCGGGGCTACGACTGACTTCGGCTTCTGCATACGACTCCCTGGGGCGACGCGCCGGTGGCGATCTTCACAATAGCCCCGCGGGCCCGGCCGGGCGCGACGATGAAGCAGGCAGGATGGGACTCGGTGACGGCCGCGACGTGAGCGGCCCACGAGACACAGGAGGAACAGTGGGACAGGTAAGCGCCAGCAGTTCGATTCAGCTCGCCGCAGCGCCGGAGCGGGTGCTCGAGGCCCTCGCGGACTACGAGTCGGTGCGTCCGCGCATCCTCACCGAGCAGTACCGCGACTACCGGGTGCTCTCGGGTGGCCGCGGCGACGGCACGGTCGTGCACTGGATCCTGCAGGCGACGAAGAAGCGGGCCCGCGACGTCGAGGCGCGAGTGGCGGTGTCGGGTAGCACGATCACCGAGCGGGACGCGAACTCGTCCCTGGTGACCACGTGGAGCGTGGTGCCCAACGGCACCGGTTCGACCGTGGTGACGTTGACTGAGTGGAAGGGCGCGGGTGGCATCGGCGGCTTCTTCGAGAAGACCTTCGCCCCGCTCGGGCTGCGCAAGATCCAGGAGCAGGTGCTGGCGAACCTGAAGCGCGAGCTGGACTAGAGAGCCTCGGCCGGTTCGCCGGCGAACGCGACGATCCCGGCGACGACGGCGGTGGCGTAGCGCTGCCGCCCTTCGGGGCCGGTCATCGTCGCGGCGTCCGCCGCGTTGCGCATGTTGCCGAACTCGACCAGCACGGACGGCCGTCGGGCCAGGTTGAGCCCGGCCAGGTCGTCGCGGCCGAGCAGGCCGTCGGTGCCGAGGTAGGTGGACGGGGACAGGCCCGCATCGACGAGGGCGTCGCGCACGGCGGTGGCGAGGGCGACGGACGGGCCGGCCTGCACCTCGTTGAGCGGGGGCGCCGAGAAGTTGACGTGGAAGCCGTGGCCGTCGGCCGGCCCGCCGTCGGCGTGCAGGCTGACCACGACGTCCGCGCCGGAGGCGTTGGCCTCCTCGGCGCGACGGTCCACGCAGGCGGCGACGGACGTGTCGTCGGGCCGGCTGAGCAGCACGTGCGCGCCGAGCCGCTCGAGTTCGGCGCGCACGAGCGTGGCCACGTCCCAGTTGAAGGTGTGCTCCGCGTAGCCGGAGTCGGTGCTGGTGCCGGTGGTCTGGCAGTTCTTGGTGCCGCCGCGACCGGTGGGCACCTGGGTGGCGATGCTCGCGTCGTTGGCGCCGTTGTGGCCGGGATCGAGGAAGACGGTGCGACCGGCCAGCGGCAGGTCCTGGTTCGCGGTCGCGGGCAGTCCCGGCAGGGACAGGGCCAGCACGCAGGTGGCGGCGACGGTGATCCGGCGGGACAGTCCACGCACGCGCATGCCGTCACGGTACCGGGGACGGACTACCCTGAGTTGCGAAATCCCGCGGAAAGGACATGCCTTGGAACCCGGTGGAATGCCCGACATGCAGCAGCTCCTCGCGCAGGCGCAGCAGATGCAGCAGCAGCTGATGGCCGCCCAGGCGGAGATGGCGCAGGCGGAGGTGACCGGCCAGGCCGGTGGCGGCCTGGTGACGGCGACGGTGAAGGGGACCGGCGAGGTCGTCGGCCTGCACATCGACCCGAAGGTCGTGGACCCCGAGGACGTGGAGACGCTGCAGGACCTGGTGATCGGCGCGATCGCCGACGCGTCGGCGAAGGCGCAGGAGATCGCCTCCGAGAAGCTCGGCCCACTGGCCGGCGGGCTGGGCGGCGGCATCCCCGGTCTGCCCGGCTTCTAGAGGAGTCACGTGTACGAGGGACCGGTCCAGGACCTGATCGACGAACTCGGCAAGCTGCCGGGCATCGGTCCGAAGAGCGCCCAGCGCATCGCGTTCCACCTGTTGTCGCTCGAGCCGCCGGAGATCGACCGGCTGCAGGCGGCCCTGCAGCAGGTGCGCGACGGCGTCCGGTTCTGCGAGGTGTGCGGCACGGTGTCGGATCAGGAGCGTTGCCGGATCTGTTCCGATCCGCGCCGGGACCGCACCCAGATCTGTGTGGTCGAGGAGCCGAAGGACGTGCAGGCCATCGAGCGCACCCGCGAGTTCCGGGGCCGCTACCACGTGCTCGGCGGCGCGCTCGATCCGCTCAGCGGCATCGGGCCGGACCAGCTGCGGATCCGCGAGCTGCTCACCCGCATCGGCAACCAGGAGGACGGCGTCGACGTCGCCGAGGTGATCATCGCGACGGACCCCAACACGGAGGGCGAGGCCACCGCGACGTACCTCGTGCGGATGCTGCGGGACTTCCCCGGCCTGACGGTGACGCGGCTGGCGTCCGGTCTGCCCATGGGGGGCGACCTCGAGTTCGCCGACGAGCTGACACTCGGCCGGGCGCTCTCGGGCCGACGCACACTGTGACGGCGCCGAGGCGCACCGGGGAGCAGACGCGCCGCCGGATCCTCGACGCGGCGGGCATGGCGTTCGCGACGCGCCCGTACCGCGAGATCACCCTCAAGGACATCGCCGAGGACGCCGGGGTCAGCGCGCCGCTGATCATCAAGTACTTCGGCTCCAAGGAGCAGCTGTTCGACGCCCTGGTCGACTTCCAGGAGGCGGCGCGGGTGCTGTTCGACGGCCCGCTCGGGGAGCTGGGGGAGCGGATGGTCTCGATGCTGGCCCGGCCGCTCGAGCCGTACAAGCCGCTCTCGATGAACATCCTGTTCATGAGCGGGGCGAGCGAGGAGAGCAACCGCACACTCCGGGAGAACTACTCGAAGCAGATGATCGACGCGCTCGCCGCGCGGTTGCCCGGTCCGGACGCGCGGCTGCGCGCGGAGCTGGCGATGTCGATGGTGATGGGGCTGGCGATCATGCGGCGCCGGATGCTGGGGGAGCGGGCCACCGGTTCGGTGCCGGACGTGGTGGCGCGGTACGCGCCGCTGGTTCAGGAGCTGCTCGACGGGGCGGAGTGACAGACGGTCCGGGGTGAGACGCGGGTCACCTCTGTTGCGGGGTAAACGGCTATTCACTTAGCCTAGTAAACAATTATTCACCCCACGCGGAGGAGGACCGATGGCGTACGTGTCCACCCACCCCCTCCGGCTGCGCGGGTCCCGGCCGGACCGGCCCCTCGCCGCGGCGTCCGCCGGTGGGTCGGGAACGGCCGTCGCGCCCCGGCCGTCGCGTTTCGTCTTCCCGATCCTCGCGGTCGGGGCGATCTTCCAGGCGATCATGCAGACGGTCATGGTGCCGCTGCTGCCGAGCATGCCGGCCCTGACGGGCGCCGGCACCACGGCCGTGTCGTGGCTGGTGACGACCACGCTGCTCGTCGGGGCCGTGATGACCCCGATCTTCGGGCGGCTCGCCGACATGATCGGCAAGAAGCGCATGCTGCTCGTCGCCCTGGTCCTGATGACCGTCGGGTCGCTGCTCTGCGCGATCAGTTCGAACATCGCGGTGCTCATCACCGCCCGCGGCCTGCAGGGCGCGGGCGCCGCGATCATCCCGATCGGCATGTCGATCCTGCGCGAGGAACTGCCCAGGGAACGGATCGGACGGGCGATCGCCCTGCTCAGCTCCACGCTCGGACTGGGCACCGCCCTGGGCATCCCGTTCGCCGCGGCCATCGTCCAGTTCGCGAACTGGCACGTGCTGTTCTGGGTCACCACCGCGATCGGCGCGGCGGTGATGACCGCGGCCGCGGTGTTCATCCGGGAGTCCCGCACCCGCACCGGCGGCCGGTTCGACGGCGTCGGCGCGGTCGGCCTGACCGCCGCGCTGGTGAGCCTGCTCGTCCCGATCACACAGGGCAGCACCTGGGGCTGGACCAGCCCGGCCGTGCTGTCGATGTTCGCCGCCGCCGTGGTCCTGTTCGGACTGTGGGGCTTCCAGCAGCTGCGCAACCGCAACCCCCTCGTGGATCTGCGGGTCTCGGCGCGGCGCACCGTCCTGATGCCGCACCTGGCCGCCCTGCTGGTCGGGTTCGCGTTCTACGGCAACACCCTCATCACCACGCAGCTGCTGCAGGCCGACCCGGACCGCGGCGCCGGTTACGGGCTGCCGATCCTGCTCGCGGCCCTGTGCCAGCTGCCGGCGAGCTTCGCGATGATGTCGTTCTCCCTCGTCGCGGCGCGGTTGTCCGACCGGTGGGGAACGAAGGTCCCCATGCTGGCCGGCGCACTGTTCCTGCTGTGCGGATACTCGCTGCATGCGGTGCCGGACAAGCCGCTGTGGTCGGTGGTGGTGGCGCTCGGCGTCGCCGCCATCGGCACCACCCTCGTGTACTGCACGCTGCCGGTGCTGATCATGGGCGCGGTCCCGCTGGAGCAGACCGCCGCGGCGAACGGTGTCAACGTGCTGCTGCGCACCACGGGCAGCACCGTGTGCAGCGCGGTGGTCGCGACCGTTCTCGCGGCGCATCTGTCGAACGGGGGCATCACTACGGCGGGATTCTCGATCGCCTACCTGGTGTGCGCGACGTGCGCGGTGGTGGTGTTCGTCGCCGCGCTCGCCCTGCCGGCGGCGAACCGGCGTCCCGCCGAGCACGTCGCCGAGGTGCCCGCCGGGTGACGCACGCCGGCCCGCCGCCCCTCCCGGGCGGCAGGCCGGCGCCCTCCCCTCCCCCCGGATCAGTACCCCACGCCGAGATCCCGGGGGCGGTAGCCCTCCGGATATCCCGGATAGGTGCGGTTGTTGGGGTTGCTCGCCGCTCGCGAGAGCCGTCGCTTGGGCAGTCGGCGCACCACCGCGGACCGGGCGCGCAGCGCGGCCTCCGCGACCGCCCGGACCTGCGCAGAGCCCTGCGGGAACCCGAACGCCGCGGCCATCCGCTCGTCGATCAGTGCGTACACCGCGGTGGCGACGGCGGGTGCGAGCGCCTTCGGATACCACGACTGGAACAGCCGCAGGGTGTAGGTGCCGATGCGGTGGTTGTCGTCGCTGTAGGTGAAGTGCTCGTCCTCGTAGTCCAGCTTGAACCGCTGGAACTCCTGGTAGGACTCCGGAATGTCCTTGATGCCCATCCGGATTCCCACCTGCCGGTAGAAATGGAACGACGCGAGGCGCTCGTGCGGGTGCAGCCGCCGCCAGCCGTAGCGGTCGATCCAGTCGATCGGGTCGTAGACGAACGTCGAGAGCACGTAGAGCATGTCGTCGTTGTCGATCGAGTACCTGCCGTGCATCCGGTTGACGTTGCGCAGCGACTCGCGGCCCCGTTCGGAGTCGTAGCCGTGCTCGACGAGCTCGGACATCAGGATCGCGGTGTCGTCGTAGCGTTTCTGCGGGCGGTGCTCGAACTCGCCGGTGCGGGCCAGCAGCGCGGAGATGCTCGGCACGCAGTAGGTACGGAACAGCGCGAACTCGAGCGACCGCTGGTAGTCCCACGGGAACTCGTAGCCCGCGGTGATCCGCAGGATGTCCTGATGGTGGGTCACCGGGTCCAGGCCCTCGATCACCTTCAGCCAGCCGAACCGGCCGAGCCCGGCGTGCGGGTCCCGGTTCGGCGCCGGGAAGGTGGTGGCCTTCTCCGTCCGGGCGTCGGGGCGGGCGGCGACGGACGCGCCGCGCGTGCGTTCCTGGGTGCGGTCGGGGGAGGTCGACGTCATCGGTGTCACCGCCCGTGCCGGGTCTTGAGCATCCACGCGGCGATCTTCACGTCCCGCGCGGTGCGCTCGAGCGTGAGCAGGTTCAGCGGGGCCCGGAACCTCTCGACGGTCACCGACTTGGGCCGGCTGAATTCGCGCAGGCCGTCGGCGCCGTGGATGCGGCCGAACCCGGATTCGCCGATGCCGCCGAACGGCAGCGACGGGATGCCCGCGAAGCCGAGCACCGAGTTCACCGACACCATGCCGGTGCGCAATCGGTCGGCGATCTTGCGGCCGCGGGAGCGGTCCTTGGTGAACACCGACGCGCCGAGGCCGTAGTCGGTGGCGTTGGCGCGCTCGACGGCCTCGTCGAGATCGCGCACCTTGTTGACCACCACCGTCGGGCCGAAGGTCTCTTCGCACACGGCGGAGGACCGCTCCGGCACGTCGGTGAGGATCACCGGGTCGACGTAGCGGTCGTGCACCGACTCGCGACCGCCGACGACGGCCTCGGCGCCGTGATCGAGGGCGTCGTCGATCTGGCCGCGCACGATGTCGATCTGCCGGGGCAGCGTCATCGGGCCGTAGCTGGCGTCGTCGGTGCCGCCGGGGCGCACCCGCTCGATGGTGGCGGTGAGCTTGTCGAGGAACTGCCGGTAGACCGGCTCGACGACGTAGATGCGTTCGACGCCGGCGCAGGTCTGGCCCGCATTCCCGAACGCGCCGAACGCGGCCATCTCCACGGCCTTGTCGAGGTCGGCGTCCTCGGCGACGATCATCGCGTCCTTGCCGCCGCACTCGGCGACGAGCGGGGTGAGGGTCTCGGCGCACACGGCCATGACCTTGCGGGCGGTGGCGCCGGAGCCGGTGAAGGCGATCTTGTCGACACCGGAGCGGGCGAGTGCCGCGCCGGTCTCGCCGAGGCCGGTGACCACCTGGAACACCGGCTGCGTGGGAGCGAGCGCGTTCCACTTCTGCTCGAGCCACCTGCCCACGCCCGGGGTCAGTTCGGACGGCTTGAACACGACAGCGTTGCCGGCGGCGAGGGCGTAGGAGATCGAGCCCATCGGGGTGTAGACCGGGTAGTTCCACGGCCCGATGACGCCGATCACGCCGAGCGGCTGGTACTCGAGCGTGGCGTGCTGGTTGGCGCTGGCGAGGCCGGACGGCACCCTGCGGGGGCGCAGCACCTTCTTGGCGTTGCGGGCGGCCCAGTCGAGGTGCTCGATCGCGAGCATCACCTCGAGGAAGGCGTCGCCGCGCGGCTTGCCGGTCTCGGCGGAGACGACGGCCGCGAGGGCCTCGGCGTCGGCGGCGACGGCCTTCTTGAACTCGAGCAGCCAGTCCCGGCGGCCGCGGAAGCCCTGGGCGGCCCACCAGCGGGCGGCCGACCGGGCGCGGTCGACGGCGGCGGCCACGTCGGTGGCGTCGGCGATCGGGTACTCCGCGAGGACGGAACCGTCGCGCGGGTCGAGGCTGGTGAACGTGGCGGACGGGGGAGCGGGCGACGGCGTGCCGGGGGTGCTGAGGTCCTGGGTCATGGAGTGACGCTTCCTTCACTGGGTCGCATCAAATATATTTGATGTGATTCACTGTCGTGGATCTCACACTAGGCGGCGCGCCCGGCGTCGACAACCCCCCGCTACTTGTCCAGGCCAGGAGGCCGATCCCATGCACACCAACCTCACCGAGTTCACTCCGGAGCAGCAGGACTTCGCGGCGGCCGTCGCCGACTTCTGCCGCCGTGAGGTGGGCACCCGCGCCCAGCGCGACGCCCTCACCGACCACGGCACGCACAGCCACAGCCAGGAGCTGTACCGGAAGATGGCCGACCTCGGCTGGCTCGGGGTGACGGTGCCCGAGGAGTTCGGCGGGTCCGCCGGCAGCACGGTCGACCTGTGCATCCTGCTCGAGCAGAGCACGCGCGGCATGGCCCCCATCGGCGGCATCGGCCCCACCCTCATCACCGGCGCCGCCTACGAGAAGTTCGGCACGCAAGCGCAGAAGGAAACCGTGCTCGGGGGCATCGTCGAGGGCCGGTCCCAGTCCATCTCCATGTCCGAGCCCGAGGCCGGTTCCGACGTCGGCGCCCTGACCTGCCGCGCCGAGAAGGTCGACGACGGTTGGCTGATCAACGGCCAGAAGACCTGGTGCTCCAACGCGCACTTCGCCGACAACATCCTGCTCGTCGCCCGCACCGACCGCAGCGGCGCCAAGCACCAGGGCCTGACCATGTTCCATCTGCCGGCCGGCACGCCGGGCCTGAAGATCAGCGGCATCGACACCATGGGCGGCAAGGAGGTCAACGACCTCTACCTCACCGACGTGCGCCTGCCGGAGGACGCCGTCGTCGGCGAGGTCGGCAACGGCTGGACCCAGCTGATGGCCGGGCTGAACACCGAGCGGCTCATCCTGGCCGCGATGATGCTCGGCACCGCGCAGCGCGCCTTCGACGACGCCTTGCAGTTCGTCACCGAACGCAAGCAGTTCGGCCGCCCGGTCGGCACGTTCCAGGCGATCCGTCACCGGGTCGCGGACCTGGCCACCGAAATCGAGGCGACCCGGCTGCTGGTGTACCGCGTCGCGCGCCTCGTCGACGCCAACCCGGGCACGCTGTTCCCGCGCGAGGCGTCCATGGTCAAGCTCAAGGCCACCGAGGTCGCGAAGAAGACCGCCCTCGAAGGCATGCAGATGATGGGTGGCTACGGGTACGCCACCGAATTCGACATGGAACACCACGTGCGCAGGACGATCGTGTCGACGATCTTCGGCGGCACCAACGAGATCCAGCGCGACATCATCGGCAAGAGCTACGGGCTGTAGACCGATGACGGCACCGGCCCGAGCGTCGCGCGGATTACGGCGACGGCCCCAGCTCTCCGAGGAGGTCGCGACCCACCTGCGCGGACTCATCATCTCCGGTGCGCTGCGGCCCGGCGACTTCGTGCGTCTCGACGAGACCGCCGCCGAACTCGGGGTCAGCGTCACCCCGGTCCGGGAGGCGCTGCTGACGCTGCGCGGCGAGGGCTTGGTGCAGTCGGTACCCAACCGCGGCTACGTCGTCTCGCCGCTCGACCGGGGCGACGTGGCCGACATCTTCTGGCTGCAGAAGCAGATCGCAGTGGAACTGGCTCTGCGCGCGCTGCGCTCCGCGGAACCCGCGGACCTCGAGCGGTTGAGCGCCCTGAACGATGCGCTGTGCCTGGCCGTCGAGTCCGGAGAGGCACAGCGGATCGCCGACGCGGAGTTCGAGTTCCACCGGGACCTGAACCGGATCGCGGCCAGTCCGAAGCTCGCCTGGTTTCTCTACTGTGCGGCGCGCTACACCCCGTACCGGCTCTACGCGGCGGATCCGGGTTGGGGCCGGCTCGCTGTCGCGTCGCACGCCCGGCTGATCGACGCGTTCCGCAGGGGGGACCGCGCCGAGGTGATCGCGCAGACCGAGGTGCAGTTCGACGACGCGGTGGCCCGGTTGCTGGCCCACCTGGACCGGATCGCACCTCGCAGCTGACCCGCACCCCGGGTGGCGGTGGTTGCGGTGGTCGTGAGGGCCGAATGTCACATTCCTTCGATCAGACCGAAGTGATGTGACATTCGGCCACTGCCAACGGGATCGGGCGCTACAGCGCGACGTCGCGTTCGAGGCCGAACCAGTAGTGTTCGCCCGCGTCGAAGACGAGCTTGCCCTTGCCGTTCATGACCCCGACGAGCGTGTCGTCGTCGGCCTTCTTGAAGTGGTCGAACACGGGCATGCCGTCGTAGACCATCGTGGCGGTGACCTCGCCGCGGAACCGGATCTCCCACAGGCTCGCCTCGCCGCGCCCGGTGTCGACGTCGGAGAAGAGTTCCCCGTTCGCGTCGTAGCACAGCAGCGGCTGCACGTCGTCGGCGGCGGCGAACTGCTTGCCGTACCACCGGGCCCGGCCGAGGCGGGTGTGGGTCCGGTGGCCGGTGTCGAAACTGAATCCGCGCCAGCGATATCCGACGAGATCGCCGAGGCGGGCGGGCTCCAGACGCGTCCACAGGGCGTCGAGTTCGCGCGGGGAGATCACGTCGGTCCGGCTGCGCAGTGCGGCCAGCTCGTCGGCCACGGTCATGGTCACTCCTGAGGGTCGAAGGTGAGTACTGCCTTGACGACGTCGCCGGCCCGGACGTCGGCGAGCGCCTCGTCGAATCGTTCGAACGGGAAGGTGCGGATCAGTTTCTCCACCGGGAACGAGCCCTGCTGCCACAGGCGGACGAGTTCGGGGAGGAACACGTGCGGGTCGGCGTCCCCCTCGATCACCCCGGTGAGGGTGCGCCCGTTGAGCAGATGCGTCTGGTCGACGGTGACCGGATTCCGGCCGGCGCGCAGTCCCAGCGTGGCACAGGTGCCGGGGATCGTGAGCGAGGCCAGTGCCTGCCGGATCACCGCTTCGGTACCGACGGCTTCGACGGCGTGATCGACGCCCCCACCGGTGATCTCGCGGATCCGCCGGCCGGGGTCGGTGTGCTCGTCGGGGTTCAGTGTCTCCGTCGCACCGAGTTCGCGGGCGAGCGCGTGCCGCCGCGGGTTCGGGTCGACGCCGACGACGGTGCCGCACCCGGCGATCCGGGCGGCCATGACGGCGGCCATGCCGACCGCGCCGAGACCGAACACGGCGATCGACGAGCCGGGTTCGGGCCGCAGGACCCGCAGCACCGCTCCGGCGCCGGTCTGCAACCCGCAGCCCAGCGGTCCGGCCGGGACGAGCGGAACGTCGTCCGGCAGGCGCACGGCGTTGCGTTCGGTGGCAATCGCGAGGGATGCGAACGACGACTGTCCGAACCAGTTCCCGTGCAGGGGCGCCCCCGACGCGTCGCGCAGGGTGGTCGAGCCGTCCGCGCGACGGCCGCCGTAGTTGAGCGGGGCGAAGCGGGTGCAGTAGGCCGGCCGGCCGCGCGCGCAGTTGCGGCACGTGCGGCACGAGTCGAATCCGAGCACCACCGGGTCGCCGACGTCGAGATCGGTGACGTCGGGGCCGATCTCGACGACGGTGCCCGCACCCTCGTGCCCGAGGACGGCCGGCAGCGGGATCGGGACCCCGCCGGCGGCGGCGGTGAGATCGGTGTGGCAGATGCCGACGCCACCGATCCGGACGAGGACCTCGTCGGGCCGCAGCGGCGGCAACTCGATCGGCTCCGCCCGCGGCGTCGTCCCGTAGTCGCGCAGTACCGCCGCGGTGGCCGTGTGCGTCACGAGTTCGCCTCCCGCGGGGCGCTGTTGCCGAGGAGGGTGACCAGCATCAGTTGCTGCACCCGGCTCTCGTTGGACGGGGTGGGTTCGAAGTGCATCAGCCGGCCTATGTCGAGCACGAGGTTCAGCGCGGCATGGACCAGGAATCGGCACTCGACCGCGGACAGGCCCGGCCGGACGTCGGCGAGCAGACGGGCCCATTCCTCGACGTTGAGCCGCTGGATGTTGCGCAGGTCGGTGCGGTGGGCGGCGGGCAGGCTGCCGATCTCCGTGAAGTACACCGACATCAGCTCGCTCTGGGCGAAGGACAACCGGACGTACACGTCGGTGAGGGCGCGCAGCGCCTCGGCCGGAGACGTGGAGTCGGCCAGCGCGGTGTTCACGGCGACGGAGAGCCGGTCCGCGGCCCGGTGGAAGGCCGCGGCGAGCAGGTCGGACTTGCTCGCGAAGTGCCGGTAGACCCCGGAGGCGTTGATGCCGGCCGCGGCGCCGATCTCCTCGATGCTCACGTCGTGGTACCCCCGGGCGTGGAACAGCAGGATCGCCTCGTGCAGCAGCACCTCGCGTTTGTTGGCGACGGCGAGGCCGGGGGTCCGGACGGCCGCGGCGCGCGACGGGCCGGCCGCCTCGAGCCGGACCGCGGCCACCGACCGGCACGCGTCCAGCAGCAACCGCTCGATCCGGCGGTTGGACAGCGGCGCCCGATGGGCGGTGATGCTGCCGACGACGCTGAGCATGGCGGCGCTGAGCAACACGTTGTCCGGCTCCGGCAGGTCCGGGCGCAGGGCGGCCAGGGCGGCGCCGACACGGCGGTTGACGCCCCAGATCACGCTGCGGACCTCGCTGCGGTCCTCGGCCGTCAGGTAGCGGTTCTCCCACCGGTAGAGCCCGGCGGTGCGACGGCACTCGACGGTGGTGCGGATCGCGGCGAGCAGCAGCCGGTCGAGCCACTCGGCGGGGTCGTCCACCGCGTCCTCGTCCGCCTCGGCGACGGCCGTGCCGAGCGTCGTGCCCAGGCTCAGCGCGGCGTCCCGGAACAGCGCGTACTTGTTGGGGAAGTGCCGATAGAGGGCGGGGCCGGAAATGCCGACCGCGGCGGCGATCTCGTCGATCCCGACGCCGTGGTAACCGCGTTCGCTGAACGCTTCCGCCGCGACCGCGGCGATCTGTGCCTTGCGGTTCTTCGGCCGCCGTCGCGGAGCCGGTGCCGCCTCGGTCGACGTGCGGGCGGTCGACCGTGTCCGCGTCCCCCGCGAACCGGTCCGGGTCTGCTCCGCCACCGTACCTCCATCCATGCCGGGCGTGGTCCCGGCAGCCTATCGCAAACGTTAGCGCCCAGCACCATATCCGCGGCGGCGAATTCCCTCGGGCCGCTCCGTGGAAAGGCCTGCGGAGAGCCCTTGACAAACAAGACCGCACACCGCGAAAGTTAACGGGAATTCTTGAAGTCATCGCGGTACCCGGCGCTGCGCCGGACGTGTCCGTCCCCTGCGCTCGCGGCGCAGGTCCAGGATCCGAGGAGGTCCAGTGAGAACCCGATTCACCGAGGCATTCGGGGTCGAGCACCCCATCGTCCAGGGCGGGATGATGTGGGTCGGTCGCGCCGAGCTCGTCGCCGCCGTGGCCGAATCCGGCGCCCTGGGATTCCTGACCGCGCTCACCCAGCCGACGCCCGAGGACCTCGTGAAGGAGATCGCCCGGACCCGCGAGCTCACCGACAAGCCCTTCGGCGTCAATCTGACGATCCTGCCGTCGATCACCCCGCCGCCGTACGCCGAGTACCGGCAGGCCATCATCGAGTCGGGCATCAAGATCGTCGAGACCGCCGGCTCCAACCCGGTCGACCATCTGCCCCACCTGAAGGACGCCGGCGTCAAGGTCGTCCACAAGTGCACGAGCGTGCGGCACGCGCTCAAGGCGGAACGGGTCGGCGTCGACGCCGTCAGCATCGACGGGTTCGAGTGCGCCGGTCATCCCGGCGAGGACGACGTGCCCGGCCTCGTCCTGATCCCCGCGGCCACCCGGCAACTGCAGATCCCGGTGATCGCCTCGGGCGGCATCGCCGACGCGCGCGGCCTCGTCGCGGCGCTCGCCCTGGGCGCGGACGGGATCAACATGGGGACCCGGTTCATGTGCACCGTCGAGTCGCCCGTCGCACACGCGGTCAAGGAACAGATCGTCGCCCACACCGAACGCGACACCAGGCTCATCTTCCGCACCCTCCACAACACCGCCCGCGTGGCGGCGAACTCGATCAGCGCGGAGGTCGTCGAGATCGAATCGCGCGGAGCCGAGTTCGGCGACATCGCGCACCTCGTCGCCGGGGCGCGTGGCCGGAAGGTGTTCGAGGACGGCGATCTCGAGGCGGGCATCTGGACGGCCGGGCAGAGCCAGGGCCTGATCGACGACATCCCGACCGTGGCCGAACTCGTCGACCGCATGGTGACCGAGGCGGAGTCGATCATCGAGGACCGGCTCCGCGGATTCGTCGGACAGGGGGTCCGGGCATGAGTACGCCGACCGTCGAGGGGCTGCGGTCGGAACTCGCCGACGGCATCCTGCGTCTGACCATCGACCGGCCGAAGCGGATGAACGCCGTGGACCTGCCGACCATGCGGGCGCTCGGCGCCGCGCTGGACGAGGCCGGCGCCGATCCCCGGGTTCGCACCGTCGTCCTCACCGGCGAGGGGAGCGCGTTCTGTACCGGAGCCGATATCGCTGCGGCGGCGACGAACCCGGCCGACCCGTCCGAGGTCATGGACGCCGCGAACGCGGTGATCCGATCCATCGCGACGGTTCCGGTGCCGGTGATCGCCGCCGTCAACGGCCCGGCCGCGGGGGTGGGTGTGTCGATGGCTGTCGCGGCGGACCTCACCTACGCCACGGAGAGCGCCTACTTCCTGCTGTCGTTCGTGAACATGGGGCTGATGCCCGACGGCGGCGCGAGCCTGCTCGTTCCTGCCGCGGTCGGACGTGCGCGGGCCGCGGAGATGGCGTTGCTCGGCGAGCGGGTCTCGGCCGCGGACGCCGACCGGTTCGGCCTCGTCGCGCGCACGCTGCCCGACGCGGAGTTCGCCGCGCACGTCGACGCCGTGGCGGCCCGGACGGCGACCACGCCGCGGCGCGCCGTCGCGCTGACCAAGCGGGCCCTCGCCGCCGCGACGCTCGGCCGGCTCGACGACGCGCTGGCACGGGAGAAGAGCGGCCAGACGGAGCTGCTCGCCTCGGCGGACTTCGCCGAGGCGGCCATGGCCATGCTCGAGAAGCGCCCACCCCGATTCTCCTGACGATCGCTCGCATACTTCCAGGCCCGGGTGCCCGGGCCGCCGAGGGGCGGGTCTGCGTCGAGGATCTCTGTTATACCCCTGGGCAGCAGTAATATTCATGCCGGAGAGCGGTCCCGTGCTGCGTGCACCCGCCCCTGCATCGACGGTCAGATCGGATGAGAATTTCGATTAACAAAGTGGTGGCCGAATGTGGCCGATGCCTGTAATGTGCCTCACATCGAGAACCGGGATCGCGTCCCGTCGGCACCCCCGTCACGCCCCGAGAGGAACCCTCATGGTCACCCCGTCAGCCCTCGCCGAGACCCAGCGCCTGCGCCGCAACAACTGGAACAACCACGTCGCGCGGCACGCTCTGATGATCCCGGACCGCACTGCGCTGCGGTTCCAGGGCCGGTCGATCACGTGGGCGGAGTTGCACGAGCGGGTCGAGCGGCTCGCCGACGCCCTCGCGCGGCGCGGCGTCGGTTTCGGCGACCGGGTCGTCGTCCTCATGCTGAACCGTCCCGAGTATCTCGAGACCGTGCTCGCCGCCAACGCCCTCGGTGCGATCGCCGTCCCGGTCAACTTCCGCCTCACCGCACCCGAGGTGGCATTCCTGCTGCGGGACAGCGGATCCAAGGCGATCGTCGTGGAAGCGCCGCTCGCTCCGCTGGCCGCCGCGGCCCGTGCGGAGAGCGAAGGCCTGGAACTGTCCGTCACCGTCGGCGGCATCCCCGAGGGCGACGGCCTCGCCTACGAGGATCTGATCGCCGAGGCGGGCGACCCCCACCCGGCGGTCGACGTCCCGGACGACACCCCGGCCCTGATCATGTATACCTCCGGCACCACGGGCCGGCCCAAGGGCGCGGTGCTCTCCCACAGCAACATGTCCGCGCAGGCGCTCACGTGCATCCGCGCGTTCCACCTGTTCGACGAGTCCGGCGTCGGGTTCTGCGCCTCCCCGATGTTCCACATCGCCGCGCTCGGCGCGATGGCGCCCAACCTGATGCTGGGCGTTACCACCGTGATCCATCCGGTCGGGGCGTTCGACCCGAACGACCTGCTCGACGTCCTCGAGGCCGAGCAGGTCACCAACCTGTTCCTCGTGCCGGTGCAGTGGCAGGCGGTGTGCGCCGCCCAGCAGGCGAATCCGCGGAAGCTGGCCCTGACCAACATTTCCTGGGGCGCGGCGCCGTCGTCCGACACCATCCTGCGCGCCATGGCCGAGACGTTCCCCGACGCGTCGAACGTCGCGGTGTTCGGCCAGACCGAGATGTCGCCCATCACCTGCGTGCTGGACGGCGCGGACGCGCTGCGCAAGCTCGGTTCCGTCGGCCGCGTCATCCCGACGATCCAGGCGCGCGTCGTCGACGACGAGATGAACGACGTGGCGCCCGGTCAGGTCGGCGAGATCGTCTACCGCGGGCCCACCATGATGAGCGAGTACTGGAACAACCCGGCTGCAACGGCGGATGCGTTCCACGGCGGCTGGTTCCACTCCGGCGACCTCGTGCGCGTCGACACGGAGGGATTCGTCTACGTCGTCGACCGCAAGAAGGACATGATCATCTCCGGGGGTGAGAACATCTACTGCGCCGACGTCGAGAACGTGCTGTTCTCGCATCCGAAGATCCTCGAGGCGGCCGTGATCGGGCGTCCGGACGCGAAGTGGGGCGAGGTGCCGGTCGCGGTGATCGCGTTGCGGCCCGGCCACGACGATCTCACGCTCGACGAGTTGCAGCCGTTCTTCGACGCGCAGCTCGCGCGCTACAAGCATCCGAAGGAGGTCGTGATCGTCGAGGCCCTGCCGCGCAACGCCAGCGGCAAGGTCGTCAAGCACCAGCTGCGCGGCGGCCTGTCGGCGGTCGTGCAGGGCTGAAGACCGCAGGGGCCGAAGAGGTTCCATCGGGGGACGGGGCACGCCGCGATGACGCGTACGGGAGTGTGGGAGTGACGTTCGAGCTGCCCAAGGCGAGGGGGCCGGTGCACGACCTGGCGATCCAGGTGGGTGCGCTGGTGGGGTTCTCGGTGGAGACCCTCGCCACGACCGTGCGCGTCGTCGTCGGCCGTCGCCTCTCGCTCCGCGAGACGATCACGCAGTCGCTGTTCATCGCCAAGGTGTGCAGCGGTCCGGCCCTGCTGCTGATGCTGCCCGTGGGGGTGCTCATCGCGGTCTCTGTCGGATCCCTGGCGGGCCAGCTCGGAGCCGGCGCCTACTCCGGCGCGATCGTCGCCTTCGTCGTGGTCGGACAGGCGGCCGCACTCGTGTGCGCCCTCATGCTGGCCGGCGTGGGCGGCTCCGCGATCTGCGCCGATCTCGGCGCACGCACCATCCGCGAGGAGATCGAGGCGATGGAGGTGATGGGGCTGAACGTCATCGAGCGCCTCGTCGTGCCGCGGCTGCTCGCCGCGGTCCTGGTGTCGGTGATGCTCTGCGCGCTCGTCACACTCGTCGGGGTGGGCGCCTGCTATCTGTACGAGATCTACCTCAACGATGCCTCCGGCGGCGGATTCCTCCGCACCCTGGGCGAATACGGCCGGTTGTCGGATTTCGCGACGGCGATGGTCAAGTCGGCGTTCTTCGGGATCACCTCCGCCCTGATCGCCGCGTTCAAGGGCCTGCACGCCAAGGGCGGTCCCAGCGGCGTGGCCGACGCCGTCAACGAGGCGGTCGTGCTGGCATTCGTCATGGTGTTCGTCGTCAACACCGTTCTGTCCCAGATGTACACCGTGATGGTGCCGGCCGTGGGGACGTACTGATGCTCTCCTGTTCGGCGGTGACACAGGCCCGGGCCGTCCATCGGTCGCTGACCGGGGTCGTCGGCGCGTTCGCCACGGTAGGTCGGCACGTGGTGTTCGCGGTCGAGGCGATCGCCGGTGTCCCCACGGCGCTGCGCCGCTACTTCAAGCACGTGATGTACCACGTGGGGGAGGTCAGCTTCGGCTACGCCTCCCTGCTCGCCGGGGGCGGCACCATCGGCATCGTGTTCGCGATGTCCGCCGTCGCCGCGATGATGGTCGGAGTCGAAACCCAGCGGGGTCTCGAACTGATCGGGATGACCTCGCTGTCGGGCATGCTCTCCGCTCTGGCCAACACCCGCGAACTGGCGCCGGTGGTCGCGTCCATCGCCCTGGCCGCGAAGGTGGGCACCGGCTTCACCGCGCAGCTCGGCGCCATGCGGATCTCCGACGAGATCGACGCCCTCGACGCCATGGCCGTGAAGTCGGTGCCCTTCCTGGCCAGCACCCGGCTCATCGCCACGGCCGTGTGCGTGGTCCCGATCTACATGGTGGGCCTGCTGTCCGCGTTCGTCGCGACGCGCCTCGTGGTCGTCACCTTCCAGGGCAACTCGGCCGGCACCTACGACTACTACTTCCACCTCGCGCTCTCCCCGGCCGACCTGTGGTACTCGCTGACCAAGGCCGTCGTGTTCGCGGTGATCGTCGGCATCGTGCACTGCTCGTACGGCTACCACGCCACGGGCGGCCCGGAGGGCGTCGGCCGGGCCGCCGGGCGCGCACTGCGCACCAGCATCCTGGCCATCGGCATCACCGACGTGGTCCTGACCTTCGCGTTGTGGGGTCTCGTGCCCACCGTGCCGGGGGTGGGGCTGGCGTGACGACCCAACGCGACCGGACGACTCCGTCCGGCACGGGCATCCCGCCGAACGGCCGGACCCGGTCCGCGGCGCCCCGCCGCAGTCGCCGGCTCGGACTGCGCACCGGCACGCTGGCCTTCGTCGGTGCGCTCGCCGTCGCGGTGCTCACCGTCACCGGCGGACTGCTCGTCGTCTCCGGATCCGGTGGGCTGTCGAGGGATCCGGAGATCACCGCCGTCGTCCCGGCCGGCGCCGGGGTGATCTTCGGCGCCGCGGGTGTGCAGTACCAGGGCGTGCACGTCGGCCGTCTCGCCCACCTGGACGCGGGCGTCACCGGCTCGCGTATCACAATGCAGCTCGACCCGGACGCGATCCGGAACATCCCGGCAGCAGTGCGGGTGCGAATCGTGCCGCGCACCCTGTTCGGTGACGTCTTCCTCGAACTGGTGCCGCCCCACGACCCCGCCGCCGGGCCGCGCCTGCGCGACGGTGCGCAGGTCACCGCGGACACCTCGGCCGAGGGCGTGCAACTGGCCGGCCTGTACTACACCACCACGGAGCTGCTGCAGGAACTGCGCCCGGACCGGCTCGCGGTCGCGCTCGACGCGATGAGCCAGGCGCTCGCCGGCCGCGGTGAGACCCTCGGCCGGACCCTCGACCGCACCGCCGCGCTCACCGAGCAGCTCGGTCCCCGGATCGACGCAGGCCTGGCGGCGTCGCCGCAGCTGGCGGCGGTGACCGAGGCCATGGCCGCAGCGACGGACGACATGATCGGCACGATGCAGAACGCGGCCGCGCTCTCCGAGATCGTCCTCGAGCGCCGGGACGGCATCGCGCGGCTGCTGCGCGGCGGCGCCGGCCTGGCCGCCGAGGGCTCCGCGCTGATGTCGGAGAACACCGACCGGATCATCTCGGTCGTCCGCAACGGCGGCCCGGTGCTCGGTACGTTCGCCGCGGACACCACCGGCCTCGACGACACCCTGCGCTACCTCACGACCTTCGGCGACGCCGGCGCGCGGGTCTTCGCCACCGGCCGGTTCGACATCACCGCGGTCGTGGATTTCTCCGATCCGATGCCGTATACCGCGGCGGACTGCCCGCGCTATCCCGGGCTCGACGGCGCGAACTGCGGTGACCCGGTCGACGGCCGGCCGGTCCTCTCGGCCGCCACCGAACGCGACACCCTCGGCTACCTGGAGCAGATCGCGGGCGGTGTGGATCCGTCCGACCCGAAGGCGACGGAGGTGGACCCGTCCACCGCGGCCTCGGTTCTGCTGGCCCCCCTGGTCCGCGGCACGGAGGTGGCGGTCTCGTGAACACGCTGCTCCGGCCGGCGCTGCGCCTGGCGGCGTTCTGCACGGTGGGGGTCCTCGCCGCGGTCGTCGTCGGCAACACCCTCGACAGGACCGTCACCGGGCCCACCCGCGACTACGCCGCCGAGTTCACCGACGTCGAGGGGCTGAGCCCCGGCAGCGACGTCACGCTCGCCGGCGTGCGCGTCGGGCGCGTCTCGGACGTGACGTTCGCCCCCCGGGACGACGGGACCTCGCGGGCAGTGGTGGATTTCGAGATCGACTCGGAATTCGAGCTCACCACCGATGTCACCGCCGACATCAACTACGGCGACATGATCGGCGTCCGGTACGTCGCGCTGACACTGCCGGAGCGCAGCACCGGCACGGTACTGCCGGAGGGCGCGACGATCCCGATCGAGCAGACCGCACCCGCCCTGGATCTCACCGCGCTCGTCAACGGATTCGAGCCGCTGTTCGAGTCGATCGATCCGGCGCAGATCAATGCGCTCGCCACCGCGGTGATCGAGGCGTTCCAGGGGCAGGGCGGCACCCTCGATTCCCTGCTGCTGCACATCGCCGCGGTCAGCAGCGACATCGCCGACCACGAGCAGGTCTTCGACAGTCTGGTCGGCAATCTCGAGACGCTCGTCGCCGTGGCGGACCGGCGCAGCGAGGACATCAGCCGGCTGCTCTCCGGGCTGGCCGTCGTCGGTGACGCACTCGCCGGGGACGGTGAGCAACTCGCCGCGCTCGTCGACCGTGGCAGCACCGCGGTGCGTTCGACGGCGGTGCTCATGGCCGGCGCGATGGCGCCCCTCGACCGGTCCGTCACCGATCTGCGGGTGATGACCGACGCCTGGATCCCGCAGACGGAGAACTTCGAGCAGGCGGTGCGCCGGCTGCCGGAACTGGCCGACAGCCTCAACCGCATCAGCGACTACGGCGGCTGGCTGAACCTCTACATGTGCAACTTCACCATCAAGGCAGGCGATTTCGAAACCAACATCTTCGGTTCGAAGTACTCGGAGGTGTGCCGATGAGGCGCGCGCAGCAGATTCGCGACGCGCTGCGGGCCGTGTTCGCGGGCCGCCGCGGCCGCGCCGGCAACCCGCTCGTCGTCGGGGCCGTGGGCATCGTCCTCGTCGCCCTGGTGATGACCGTCGCCCTGGCCGCGCCCCGGGCCACGTACCTGCTCCGGACGAACGGCTACACCGCGGAATTCGCCAACGCCGCCGGTCTGCAACCCAACGATCCGGTGTATGTGGCGGGTGTGCCCGCCGGACGGGTGGAGAGCCTCGAGCTCGCGGCGGACCGGGTGATCGTGACGTTCCGCGTCGACGGCGGCCAGCCGCTCGGCGACCGGACGACCGCCGAGGTGCGGCTCAGGACCATCCTCGGGAAGATCTACCTGGCGGTGACGCCCGCCGGTGCCGGAGAACTGCCCGGCGGGCGTATCCCCCTGGCGCGGACCTCCGTTCCGTACAGCCTCGACGACCTCGCGTCCGAGGCGCAGCACGTGGCCCGGGAACTCGACGTGCCCGCCCTCGAGGCGATGATGCACACCCTGGCCGAGGCCGTGCCGTCCGACCCGGGCCGGATCGCCGATGCGCTCGCCGGAGCCACCGCCGCGGCGGAGATGCTGTCCCGCAACGACGCCCGCATCCACTCCCTGCTGCAGGCGTCGAAGTCGCTCACGTCCATCGTGGCGGGCCAGAGCCGGGACGTCGAGCTGCTCGTGCAGAACGCCACGACCGTGGTGTCGATCCTCGAAGCCCGTAAGGAATCCCTCGTGCAACTCGTCGAGGATCTGCGGCTGCTCACCGAGCACACCGCGACGTTCCTGACCGACAACTCCGGCGAAATGGACGCGTTGCTGGGGAACATGCGGTCGGTGACCGACACGCTGAACCGCAACGCCGAGCAGATCGACGTGCTGATGACCCGGCTTCCGCCCGCCCTGCGCGCCGCGGCCGACGCCTCGGGCAACGGCAACTGGGTCGACGTCCACGCCCCGGCCGGGCCGATCCCGGACAACCTGCTGTGTGCCCTCGGAGTGATGGAGGGTTGCCGGTGACCACCGTCGGAACCACGCGGAAGACCCGTCTGCTGCGCGGCATCGGGATCGTCGTCGTCGCGGCGCTGTGTGCTGCCGCTGCCTGGTACGTGTTCGTCGGGACCGACCGCACCCGCACCGTGACCGCCGAGTTCGCGTCCGTCGGAGGCATCTACCCGGGGAGCAAGGTCGCGGTCCTCGGCCTGCCCGTCGGCACCGTCGAAGCCGTGGAACCGGCCGGAACGGTGGTCGAGGTGACGATGCGGATCCCCGACGACATCACGCTGCCGGCCGACGTGTCGGCGTTCGTGATGAACCCGTCGATCATCAGCGACCGGTTCGTGGAACTGAGCCCGGTGTACACCGCCGGACCGCGGTTCGAGGGCGACGATGTCATTCCGCCCGAACGCAGTCACGCGCCGATCAACTGGGACGAACTGCTCGAGAGCGTCGATACGATCGCCGCGGCGCTGGGACCGGAATCCGGGTCGCTCGGATCCACCCTCGACCTCGCCGCCGGCGCCACCGCAGGTCTCGGGCCGGAGATCAACCGGGCGTTGCGCGCGCTCGGGGCGGCCGGCTCGGTGCTCGGTGCCCGGTCCGAGGACATCGGTGCCCTCGTCGACGACCTCGGCGTCGCGGTTGCCGCCGTCGACGCCCGGCAGGGCTCCCTGTCCGAGCTCGCCGGGGGGCTGTCCGAACTCGGCGCCGAGATGCAACGACAGAACCTCGACGTCGCCGGGCCGATCGGTCAGCTGACGACCATCCTCGATCGGCTCGACGTCCTGCTCGGCTCCCGCGGCGAGGACATCGCCGCCGTCGTCTCGAACGCCCAGGTCCTCACCGGGCAGTTCGCACAGCACGAGGTCGACTTCGCCGAGTTCATGGACGTGCTGCCGCTGGCGATGCAGAACATCGACAACACGATCGGCGCCGACACCACCGCGCGTATCCGCCTGAACATCTCCACCCAGGTCGGCCAGTTTCCCCGCGCGAGGGAACTCTGCGAGCGCGAGCGCCTTCCCCTGTGCACGGGCGCCGGCTTCACCAACCCGATCACCGTTCCCTTCGACCTGTCCGATCCGTTCCAGGACCTCGTGCCGGAGTCGCTCGACCGGGCGCTGAACGAGGGAGGCGTCCGGTGAGCCGTTGGGGGAGAACAGGATTCGTCGCTGCGCTGACCGCGGTGGCCGTCTCGGTGACCGGCTGCGGACTGGGTCTGCATCAGTTGCCGACGGGACGCAGCGGCGCCGGCGAGACCTACCGCGTGATCGCCGTGTTCGACGGAGCCGATCGGATCGATCCCGGCACCGAGGTGCGGGCAGGTCAGGCTGTGGTCGGCCGGGTCCACGGGATCTCGACGGACGGGCACCGGGCCTTCCTCGAACTGAGTTTGAGTGAATGGGCCGCGCTTCCGTCGAACGTCGGTGCCTCCGTGCGGCTCCCGTCCGCGCTGGGCAACCCGTTCGTCCAGATCGATCTGCCGGAGCAGCCGTCGCCGGAGTTGCTCGCCGACGGCGACGTCATCGACCGGACGGAGATGGGGCCGGAACTCGAGGCCACGTTCGCGATGCTCGGACAGGTGATCAACGGCAGCGGTCTGGACCAGCTGCGCACGATCACCACCGAGCTGAACGCCGCCTTCGGCGGCCGGGGGCAGACCGTTCGGGGACTGCTCGAGCGGACGGACCGGACGATGGCGCTGGCCGCCGAGAACGGCGACGACATCTCGCGGGCGCTGCGGGCCACCGACGCGGTGGCCGCGCGGCTGGCGCAGCAGCAACAGCTGATCGACGACGGTCTGGCGAGCAGCGCGGAGGTCGTGGACCTGCTCGCCGCTCAGGAGCAGGACCTCCGGTCGCTGGTCTCGAGCACCTCGTCGGTGCTCACCTCGCTGGACACGGTGCTGGCGGACTCCGGCCGGATCGGCGGAGCGGTCGACGACCTGGACGAAATACTGTCCGGGATAAGGGACTTCAACAACACCGTCGGGTCTGCGCTGACCAACATGAACGCCTTCATGGACGGCTTCGCGCGGTCCGTGCACGGCGACTACCTGTTGTTCGACGGCGCCCTGGACGTGCCGGGAGCGATCGACATGCTGCTCACCGGCGGCGTTCCGGTGATGCTCCGCGAGTCGCCGCCGGTCACCGTCCCAGCGGGGCTGCCGGACCTGCTTCGGGGCGGTGTTCGATGAAACGCCCGGTGCTGGTGCAGGTTTCACTGTTCGTTGCGGTAGGCTTGCTGGCCACCGCCTTCGGCGTCCGTTACGTCCTGGGCCCGCAGAGCTTCGGTGGCGGCATCGAGGTGCGAGCGCACCTGGTCGATGCCCGCGGTATCGGCCCCGGAACGACGGTGACCTACCGCGGGGTCGCGGTTGGGGAGATCGAATCGGTGACGATCGACGACGGCGGTCGCGGCTCGACGGCGGTGCTCGTGCTGGATTCGGACACCCGCATCCCGGTGGGCAGCACCGGACGGATCGCCACCGCGACCGCGATCGGCATCCTCACCCTCGACATCGAACCGCAGACCGCCGACGGCCCCTACCTGACGGACGGCGACACCGTCGAGGTCCCGGCGGACGAGCAGGGACTGCGCCTCGATCAGCTGCTCGTGCGGATGAGCGCACTGGTCGAGAGCATCGATCCGCAGTCCGTCGCCACGCTCGGCGAGACGTGGGGCACCGCCCTCGCCGGGACCGGAGCGGACCTGCAGTCGATGATCGAGAACGCCGACGCCCTCTCCACGATGGCATCCGAACGGGCGCCGGCCCTGGCGGCGCTCCTCGAACAGGGTGTCGATCTGGTGAACACGCTCGCCGAGGACGCCGGCACCTTCCCGGGTGCGATGCGCGCCGTCCGGGACGTCTCCGACCAGCTCGTGGGCAGCCGGGACGCGCTCGTGTACCTGCTGGACCGGTCGCCGGACGCGCTGGCGAAGACGGAGGAGCTGTTCGCCGAGACCCGCGACGACTACGGGCTGCTGCTGACGAACCTGGTGACCGTGGGCGATGTGCTCGCCCCGCGGACCCCGGCGCTGGCGGCCGGCCTCGACTCGATCCCTGCGGCACTCGGCGATCTGACCTCGGTGGTCAAGGGCGACCGCGGCGACTTCTCGCTCGTCGCTACGCAGGGTCCGGTCTGCTACTACGACACACAGCGCCGCACGGTCGGCGACGAAAGCCCCCGCACGCCGAACCTGTCGCTCTACTGCCCGCCGGGCGAAGACCTCGCCCAGCGCGGCGCCCGCGTCGCGCCGCGGCCCGACGACCTCGGACTGCAACACCAGAGCACCCCGGGAAGGGTGACCGGGCCGGACATGGCGCAGGACCCGCTGCTCGTCCCGACCGGAGTCGAGGTGCTGCAGTACTGGCAGAAGCTGTTGGAAGGACTGGGTAACTGATGCCGACCACGGACCATACTGTCGACGACACCCCCGCGACCGCGCCGCCGGATCCGCCGGCCCCGCGCTCCCGGGTGCGGCGATGGCTGACGCCCGCACTGATCGTGCTGCTCGCCGCGGCCGCCGGCTTCTGCGGATTCCGGTGGTGGCAGGCCGAGCAGGCCGAGGGCCTGCGCGCCGACGCGCTGGACCGGGCGCGGGAGTACGCGATCGCCCTCGGCACCTACGACTACCAGCATTTCGACGATGCGCTGGCCGCGGTCACCGACGTCTCCACCGGGGAGTTCGCCGAGAAGTACCGCTCGGTGGCGGGGGACCTGCGCGGGCTCGTCGAGAACGGGCAGGGCGTGTCCGTCGCGACCGTGTCGCACGCCGCGGTCGAGACACTGGACGCGGATCGCGCGACGGTGCTCGTGTTCCTCGACCAGGACGTGAAGAACGTCGCGGTGCCGGACGGGCGGGTCGACGCGACGCGGTTCCTGATCACCCTCGCTCGAATGGACGACCGGTGGCTGCTGCAGGGAGCGGATGCGAAATGACGGCGTGCGGGGCGGTGACATGCCGCGGGGCGGTGACATGCCGCGGGGCGGTGACATGCCGCGGGGCGGTGACATGCCGCGGGGCGGTGACATGGCGGACCTGACCGGACCCGGCGACGGTACGTCGGGACGGATCAGGAGGCTGACACAGGCCGCGCTCAACGCGGACGTGACGATCGCCCGGGTCGAGGGCGTGGCCGACGGCATCGGCGTCTCGCTCGCGAACTTCGACCGGGTGCTGGGGCGGTTCGACGAGCAGCTCGGGGATTTCGCCGTGGCGGTGGACCGGTTCGGCGCGTCGATCGAGCGGGTGGACCTCACTCTCCGGAAGGTCGAACGGATCGTGGACACCGCCGATTGGCTGCTCACCCCGGTGTCGGCAACCCGCCGGCAGCTGACCCGGTTGCCGGCGGAGATACTGCCGGTCCTGCACGGACCGTGGCGCGACGTGTCGGGACTGGCCCGCACGGTGCTCCGAGGGCCGGGCCGTCCGGGCCCGGGCTGAGAAGACCCGCCCGGGAGAGGAGTCTCCCCGGGCGGGTGCCGTCTCGTCAGTACCGGGGCCGGGGGCCCAGGTCGTCGGACAGGTGCGGATGCTCGGAATCCGATCGCACCAGGTAGGCCTTGAAGGCCGCGGTGCCGCCCAGTGCGGCACCGAGCAGTAGCAGTAGCTGGACCACGTTCGCGTTCATTTCGGTTCTCCTCTCGACGTGTGGCCCGAGTTGCCGAGGGTCAGTCGGCCGTCGGGTGCTCCTGCTGGTCGTGTTCCGCGAACATGGCCTCGATGCGGGCCTTGATCTCCTCGGTGCTCATGGAGCGACGGGCCGCGGCGACAGCGGAGGTGTGCATCTGTGGTGTTGTTCCTGTCTGTGGTGTCGGAATGGACGGGGCTCGGTCGACCGGGACGATCAGTTCGTCCGGAGGAAGGACACGAGACCCGTGACGGTGGTGGTGGCGCCGATCGCCGTCAGGCCGGTGACCATGAGGGCCGCGGCGCTGACGGAGACGGCGGTGCCGAGTGCGTGCCCGAGGGCGGAGCGCCACCCCGACGTCGATGCGCCGGTGGTGGACGTGAGCACCAACGGGGTGCTCCGGGCGTCCTCGTCGTGTGCTGTGTGGCGGCGCGTTGCCGTGCCTGTCATATTCGGTTTATCCCCCTGCAAACAAATCGTGACTTGGTTCACAAAACCAATGCCGATGTGTTGTACCGCATCACAGCGACCGGCGCCACTCGAACGGATGTCCAACTCGTGCCGCGGCACCGCCGGACCGCCCCGAATTCGCATGTAGGAAGCGAATTCGCCGTCCGGGCGAATCGGGGGGTGTTCCGGCGTGTCTGGTTGAATGGCGATCCGACGCCCCGCACGGAAGGGCGCGGCGAAGAGGTCGAGGAGCGCTCATGCAGAACGGACAGTCCGCGGCTGATCCGGCGACGGTGTTCGCCGCACTGGCCGAGATCGTCTATCGCGGCGCCGAGCCCTCGGAGGCGTACGCGGCGATCTGTGTGGCCGCCACGATGCTGGTTCCCGGCTGCGACCATGCGAGCCTCATGCTGCGGGAAGGCAGGGCGTACGTCACCGTCGGCGCCTCCGACGTCGTCGCGCGGCACGTCGACGACCTCGAGCGCGCCACCGGCGAGGGGCCGTGCCTGGATGCGATCGAGGAGGAGGCCGCCCAGATCGAGCCGGACCTGAGCGTCTCCGAGCAGTGGCCGCACCTGGCTCCCGGCGTCGTGAAGCAGACGCCGGTGCGGGGGGCGATGGGATTCCGGTTGCGGGTCGACGACCGCAAGGTCGGGTCGCTGAACCTGTTCTCCGACACGCCGGGGGCCTTCGACCTCGCGGCCGCCGCGAACGGCACCGTCCTGGCCGCCTTCGCGGCCGTCTGTGTCGCCGCCGTCTCCCGCGGCGAGGACGTCGCCTCGCTCCGCAACGGCATCGAGAGCAATCGGGAGATCGGCAAGGCGATCGGGCTCCTCATGGCGCTGAACAAGATCTCCGACGACGAGGCTTTCGATCTCCTCCGCCGGACGTCGCAGCAGGTCAACGTCAAGGTTGCGGAGCTGGCCCGCACCGTCGTCGACCAGCATCGCCGCGAGATCAAGGGGAGTAGCTGAACCCCGGATCCCACCCCTTGCCATCGGGGTGTGATGCAGGTAACATCAGTAGTGCGAATCGAGCAGACGTCCGAGGACGACAGAGGCTCGTGAAGCAGAGATCCGGCCCGGAGGTTGCGAAAGCGATTCCCGGGCCGAACCCCTGTCCGGGGGCGGTCTCGTCCGAGCGGCGGGTCAGGCGAGCCGCTCGCGGCGTAGCTGCTCGACCTCCGGCAGGTCCAGCGGCGGCAGCGAGTCCACACCGAGCGCGCGGGTCAGCAGCAGGTCCGCCAGCTCGGGATTGCGGGCCAGCACCGGGCCGTGCATGTACGTGCCGACCACCGAGCCCTGGACGACCCCTTCGACGCCGTCGCCCACGCCGTTGCCGACGCCCCGGGTGACCCGGCCCAGTGCACGGGCGGCGGGGCCGAGAGTCGTTCCGCCGCGGTGGTTCTCGAATCCGGTCAGCGGCAGTCGCAGGCCCTCGACGAGGGGAGTGGTGACCACCTCGCCGATGGCCCGGGTCTGCCGCGGAGCGGTGGTCACGTCGAGCAGGCCGACGCCGTCGACGCGCTCGCCCGCCGACGTCTGGTACCAGTTGCCGAGCACCTGGATCGCCGCGCAGATCGCCAGCACCGGCGCCCCGCGTTCGACCGCCCGTTGCAGGCCCGGATGGCGCTGCAGGTGCCGAGTGGCGAGGCGCTGCGCCGAGTCCTCGGCCCCGCCGAGGGTGTACAGGTCCAGGGACTCGGGCACCGGGTCCGTCAGGTTGATCGACACGACCTCGGCGTCCTGCCCGCGCATCCGCAGGCGCTGCCGCAGGACCAGCGCGTTGCCGCCGTCGCCGTAGGTGCCCATCACGTCGGGCAGCACGAGCCCGATCCGCACGGTGGACTCAGACATGCGCGGCTCCCTTCGCCAGGGCGGTGTTCAGATCCCGGAACGCGGTGTAGTTGGCCAGGACCTCGACCCGTCCCGGCGGGCACGACGCGATGGCCCGGATCGGATCCGCCACCAACGTGTGCTCGACCCCGGCGTAGGTCAGCCGCACGGCCAGGTCGGTGCCGCGCTCGCCGGACGCCACGACGTGCACGCCCTCGAAGTGCTCGAACCGCACGTCCCACAGCCACGACAGGTCCTCCCCGTCGGGCACCTGCCCGTTGACCGCGATGACGAGACCGTCGACCGTCGGGTCGATCATCGACAGGGCCTCCTGCCACCCGGCCGGGTTCTTCGCGAGCAGCATGTGCACCGAATGCGGACCCACCTGCACGGTCTTGTACCGGCCGGCGACTTCCTCGACGACACCTGCGGCCGCGACGGCCGCGGCCGGATCGGCGCCGAGGGCGACCGCCGCGGCCACCGCCTGAGCGGCGTTACCGCGGTTGGCGCGCCCGGGCAGGGTCAGCGTCATCGGCAGCACCAGACCGTCCGGCCCGTAGAGATTCTCGTCGTCGACCCACCAATCCGGTTCGGGCCGTGCGAAATCCGAGCCCGTACTGTGCCAGCGCCCGTCTTCCCAGAGGATCGGCTCACCGGTGCGGGGGCAGCTGACCGAGTCGCCCGACCAGCCGGCACCGGCCGCCACCCAGACCACGTTCGGGTGGTCGTAGGCGACGGAGGTGACGAGCACGTCGTCGCAGTTGGCGACGACCACCGCGTCCGGGTGGCGTTCGAGGCCCGCACGCAGCTTGCGTTCGATCATGTTGATCTCGCCCACGCGGTCGAGCTGATCGCGGCTGAGGTTGAGCAGCACGATCGCTTCGGGGTCGAGGGCGCCCGCGACGTGCGGGGTGTGCAGCTCGTCGACCTCGATCGCGGCGAGCGGCGCCTCCTGGTGGGCGACCAGCGCGGCGACGATGCCGGCGTCCATGTTCGCCCCGTCGGCCTGCGTGGCGACGGCGTCCATCGTCTCCAGGGCCGCCGCCGTCATCCGGGTGGTGGTGGACTTGCCGTTGGTGCCGGTGACCAGGACGGTGCGACGGCCGCGGCCGAGCTGTTCCATCAGGCGCGGATCGATCTTCAGCGCGACGAGGCCGCCGATCATCGACCCCTTGCCGCGCCCCGCCTTCTGCGACGCCCACGAGGCGGCCTTCGCCGCGCGCAGCGCCAGCCGCCCGCGCCCGGTGATTCGAGTGCTTGTACCCACGTCGCGAGTTTTCCACAGCGGCGCCTCCACCGCCGCGGCGCGGCCGTGTCCACCGCCGCGGCGCGGCCGTGTCCACCGCCGCGGCGCGGCCGTGTCCGCACGGTCACACGCCGCTACGCTGCGGGAATCGCTCACAGCGACCGCGCCGCCGGATGCGCCGCCGCAGGTTGCGTGGTCCCCTGAGGCGGGGAGGTGGTCGCCGTGGCGGAGGCGGATACAACCGGCGGGAACACCGGGACGTACGTCGTGGTGGGCGACACCACCGTCGCGCGCCGGGTCTGCGCCTCGCTCGTCGACCTCGGCTGCGCGGTGCGGCACGCGCCCCGGCCCGACGACGAGGAGCTGCGGGCCCTCCTGGACCGGCCGCCGGTCGCCGGGATCGCGGTGCTCCTGCAGGACGACGTGGTCGCGCTGCGGTATGCGCTCGCCGCGGCGCACCTGCAGCCGGACGCACCGATGGTCGCGACGATCTTCGACCGCACGATCGGCGATCAGCTCGCACGGTTCCTGCCGCAGTGCGACGTGACGTCGCCGGCGGATCTCGCCGTGGCCTCCCTGGCCGGGCCGTGCGTGGCACCCGGCCTGCTGGCCGTGACCTCCACCCGCGAACCGCGCGGCATCCGCGTGGCCGGCGACGTGCTCGACGAGGTGCCCGTCGCGGTACCGCGACGGATGGTGTGGCAGCGGTGGGCCGGGCAGCTCACCGCGGTGCTGCGCACCCACGAGACCGGCACCCGCATCCTGCTGGCCGGGCTGCTCGGCCTGGCGGCGGTGCTGTTCGGCGACTGGGCCTGGCTGACCTTCGGGGAGGGCAAGGGGGCGATCGACGCGTTCCACGAGGCGGTCCGCGTGGTCACGACGGTGGGCCCGGCGGCCGATCCGCACGGCAACGAGGCGTACGCCGCGATCGCGTCGACCGCGATGCTGGCGACGATCGTGTTCACCGCCATGTTCACCGCCGGGGTGGTGGACCGGCTGCTGGGCCCCCGCCTGACCGCGCTGCTCGGCCCCCGGTCGCTGCCCCGCTCCGGGCACGTGATCGTGGTGGGCCTCGGGCAGGTGGGCCTGCGGCTGTGCCGGGAGCTGCGGGACCTCGGCATCCCGGTGGTGGGCGTCGAGCGGGACACCAATGCCCGCAACCTGCGGCTCGTGCGCGACCTGAACATCCCCGCTGTGGTCGGCGACGGCGGCGACCGGCGGCTGCTCGAACGCGTCGGGGTGCATCGCGCGGCGGCGCTCGCCGCGGTCGGCTCCGACGACCGGGACAACGTCGCGGTCTCGCTCGCCGTCCAGGGCGTCGCGCCGGGCCTGCGGCTGGTGTTGCGCGCGGGCGAGCGCGAGGTGCTCGCCGAGACGGGCTCGCTGCTGCCGCTGGGCGTGATCCGCGACGTGACCAGCCTGAGCGCGACGTACGTGCTCGCGCGCCTGCTGGGTCGCGAGCCGCTGGGGGTGGTCGCCGGTGCGGTGCACGTGCACCTGCGCTTCCCGGACGGCCGGTTCGAGGAGCTGCCGATCGCGTCGCCGGGTGGATGCCGGCACACGTCGGCTGCAGGCGTGGGGACGAGCCTGCGGTAGCCGTCGGTGGTATGCCGGAGAGAACCGATCTGAGGGAAGGATCATCGAGGTGTTGCTCTCCGTGGGTCACGGACGGCTGGACCGGGCGCAGCTGACCGAGCTGCTGCGATCCGCCGGCGTGGAGTCGCTCGTCGACGTCCGGCGCTTCCCGGGCAGCCGGCGCAACCCGGACCTCGCCGGCGACGCGATGACGGAATGGCTGACCGATGCCGGCATCGGCTATCGGCTCGAGCGGCGGCTCGGGGGCCGGCGACGGCTACCCGCCGGGACGGCGCCCAAGGATTCGTGGTGGCGGGTCGAGCAGTTCGCTGCCTACGCCGCCCACACGCGCACCGAGGAGTTCGCCGACGCGCTCGACGGCCTGCTCGTGGAGTCCGCGCGGCGCCGGACCGCGATGATGTGCAGCGAGAGCGTGTGGTGGCGCTGCCACCGCCGCCTCGTCGCGGACATCGTCGTGTTGCGTTTCGGCCGCGACGTCGAACACCTCATGCACGACGGCCGCCTCGTCGCGCACGAGGCGGCCCCCGGAGCCCGCGTGCGGGCCGACGGCCATGTGGTGTGGGACGGCTCCGGCTAGCTGCCGGATTCGCCGAAGCTGCCGTGCCGCCCGGCGCCGGCGGCGAACCGGGAGGCGCCGTCGAGCGTGTCGTGGGCGAGGGAGACCGTGCCGTGCCGGAACTCGTTGAGCAACGCCTGGTCCTCGTCGAGACCGTGCTGTTCGAGCAGGGAGAGACGATCCCGGCGCAGGCAGATCTGGGGGAAGGCGGCGATCTCGGCGGCGAGCGTGCGGGCCGCGGCGAGCGCCTGCCCGGCGGGCACGAGCCGGTTGACCAGCCCGATGCGCAGCGCCTCGTCGGCTTCGACGGGACGGCCGGTCAGGACGAGATCCATCGCGCGGCTCTCGCCGATGAGCCGCGGCAACCGCACCGTGCCGCCGTCGATCAGCGGCACGCCCCAGCGGCGGCAGAACACGCCCAGCACCGCCCCCTCCTCGGCGACGCGCAGATCGGCCCACAGCGCCAGCTCGAGCCCGCCCGCGACGGCGTGGCCCGAGATCGCGGCGATGACGGGCTTGGACAGCCGCATCCGCGACACGCCCATCGGCCCGTCACCGTCCGGGGCGACCCGGTTCGCGCGTCCCTCACTGATCGCCTTCAGGTCGGCGCCGGAGCAGAAGGTGCCTCCCTCGCCGTGCAGGACGGCGACCGCCGCCTCGTCGTCGGCGTCGAAGGCGCGGAAGGCGTCGGCGAGCGCCTGCGCCGTCTCCCGGTCGACCGCGTTGCGGACCTCGGGACGGTTGATCCCGATGGTGGTGACGGGCCCGTCGCGGCGGACCCGAACCGGATCGGACGTCATCGTCGTGATCCCCCCGGGGGCGGCGTCAGGCCAGCGCCTTGGCCTTGAGGGCCTGGTATTCGGCCTCGGTGATGGTGCCCGCGTCGAGCAGGGCCTTGGCGTCGGCGATGTGCTCGGCGGGGGACTTGCCGGCGACCTCGCGGATGTAACTGTCCTGGGCCTGCTTGACCTGGGCGTACTCCCGCGCGGAGCGCTCGGCCATGCCCTTGCCGTTGACGATCAGATAGATCAGGGCGGTCAGGAACGGCAGGAAGATCAGGAAGACGATCCAGATCGCCTTGATCCAGCCGGACTGCTGGTGGTTGCGGAACAGGTCCCCGATGATGGAGAAGAGCACCATCAGGTACGCGATGAACGCGAAGCTGACGATGATGAACCAGATGATGTCCCAGAAATCCATGTGACGCTCCCTTTCGTGGGGCACGTGCGGAGACGGATCCGAACCGAGATTCGCCCGGCCGACAAACGGACACGCGGCGGCACTCCTGCGAAAGAGTACCGCCGCGTTCGTCCGAATTCGCGCCGTTTGCCGCGGTGTTCGCGGGACCGGAGGGCTCAGTGGGCCCGGTTCACCGCCGAGACCACCGCGCGCAGCGACGCCGTCGTGATGGACGGCGCGATTCCGACACCCCAGACCAGGGCCGAGACCCCGTCGGGCCGGGTCACGTCCGCCTCGACGTACGCGGCCGCGAGGGCGTCGTCACCGGCCGACATGGCGTGCTCGGCGTAGCCGCGGACCGCCACCTGGTAGCCCAGGGTCTCCAGGGCGTCGACGAAGGCGGCGAGCGGGCCGTTGCCGGACCCGGTGATCTCCTGTTCCTTGCCGTGGTACTTCACGACCGCGGTGACGGTGTCGGTGCCGTCGTCGGTCTCGGCCGCGGCGACCTTCTGCCGGATCCGCTCGAGCGGGGTGATCGGGGTCAGGTACTCCTCGTGGAAGATGTCCCACATCTCCTTGGGGCTGACCTCGCCGCCCTCACCGTCGGTGACGCGCTGCACCGCCTGCGAGAACTCGATCTGCAGCCGCCGCGGCAGGTTCAGGCCGTGGTCGTGCTTCATGATGTACGCCACGCCGCCCTTGCCGGACTGCGAGTTCACCCGGATCACGGCCTCGTAGCTGCGGCCGACGTCCTTCGGGTCGATCGGCAGGTACGGAACCGCCCAGGTCAGGTCGTCGACGTCGGTACCCGCCGCGTCGGCGTCGGCCTTCATCATGTCCATGCCCTTGTTGATGGCGTCCTGGTGGCTGCCCGAGAAGGCCGTGTACACCAGGTCGCCGCCGTAGGGGTGCCGCTCGGGCACGGGCAGCTGGTTGCAGTACTCGACGGTGCGGCGGATCTCGTCGATGTTGGAGAAGTCGATCTGCGGGTCCACGCCGCGGCTGAACATGTTCAGGCCGAGGGTGACCAGGCACACGTTGCCGGTGCGCTCGCCGTTGCCGAACAGGCAGCCCTCGATGCGGTCGGCGCCGGCCTGGTAGCCCAGTTCGGCCGCCGCGACGCCGGTGCCGCGGTCGTTGTGCGGGTGCAGCGACAGGATGATCGAGTCGCGCTTGGCCAGGTTGCGGTGCATCCACTCGATCGAGTCGGCGTACACGTTCGGCGTGGCCATCTCGACCGTCGCCGGCAGGTTGATGATCACGGGGTTCTCGGGGGTCGCGCCCAGGGTGTCGACGACCGCGTCGCACACCTCCTTGGCGTACGACAGTTCCGTGCCGGTGTACGACTCGGGGGAGTACTCCCACCGCCAGTTCGTGTCGGGGTGGTTCTTCGCCTCCTCGAGTACCAGTTCGGCCGCGTCGGTGGCGATCTTCTTGACCGTGTCCTTGTCCGCCTTGAACACCACGCGGCGCTGCAGGATCGACGTCGAGTTGTAGAAGTGGACGATGGCCGTGTGGGCCCCGGCGCACGCCTCGAAGGTGCGCTTGATCAGCTCGGGGCGGGCCTGCGTCAGCACCTGGATGGTGACGTCGTCGGGAATCGCGTTGTCCTCGATGATTTCTCGGACGAAGTCGAAATCGGTCTGGCTCGCCGACGGGAAGCCGACCTCGATCTCCTTGTAGCCCATGCGTACCAGCAGGTCGAACATGCGCCGCTTGCGGGCGGGGCTCATGGGGTCGATGAGCGCCTGGTTGCCGTCACGCAGGTCCACGGCGCACCAGGCGGGGGCCCGGTCGATGACCTTGTCCGGCCAGGTGCGGTCCGGCAGCGTGACCGGCTCGACCTCCTCGGCGAACGGCCGGTACCGGTAGGTCGGCATCGAGGAGTTCTTCTGCGTGTTCCACGCCGGCTGATCGGCGGGGGCGGGCTTGCTCGGCGGCGTGATAGTGCGCGAGCCGGAGGTGAATGCGTCGGCGGGTGACATGACGTAACTCCAAAAAAAGGGGACCGGTGAGTCCGGATGAGGATACGACCGGCGCGACCACACCCCGCGACGGGAAGCCGGTCTGGTCAGATCCCGCCGCGGCGGCCGAGGAGAAGCGCGCGCTGCATGCCAGGCAGTGTACTCGCTCGCCCCCGCCGGAGCCCACCCGGGATGCGGGGATTTCGCTGCCGGGGCCGGGCGGAGCAGGCCGTACGAACGTGACCCGATCGATACGGAGGGCGCTGTCGCGAGCCCCGCCGATCCAATACGTTGACCTCATTTGTCACGCAGACACCATTGGTCACAGGAGTATCAGGGAAGACGCGTTTCGGTCACCCGGCCGGGAGGAGGGCTCATGAGGGCGGTCCGGTCGGCGACGACGTTCTCCTCGGCGCTGCTGCTCGCGCTCGGCTGCGCGGTGCCATTTGCCGCCACCGCTCAAGCGGAACCGTGCGGGGGCTCCGGGTCCGGAAGCAGCGGCTTCGGCAGCAGCAACCCCGGTGCCGGGACGCCGCAGGGACCGCTGCCGACGATCACCTCCGGGCCCACCCGCACCGTCGCCTGGGTCACGGGACCGCGCAGCCCGAACCGGACCGACACCCGCTTCTCCGTCTCGGGCACCGACCTGGGAATCATGTGGGACAACGGCGGGACCGGCCCCGGCCGGCAGGTGCTCGCGGCCTTCGGAGACACCTTCGGCGACTGCTCGGTCGAGGGCGACGAATGGCGCCGCAACATCCTCATGCGCAGCGGCGACACCGAGCTGTCGGACGGCATCGCCGTGCCCGACCCCCGACCCGGGGATCGCTACTCCGGGGCGCCGGTGCTCTCCTCCGACCCGAACTTCGCCCGCGAGGTCCTCGGCAGCGTCGGCATCGACGGGGTCGAGACCACCGTCGTGCCCACCGCCGGCATCTCGGTCGGCGGCACGCAGTACATCAACTTCATGTCGGTGCGCGCCTGGGGCGAACCGGGCGAATGGTGGACCAACGCCTCGGCCGTCGCGTACTCGACCGACAATGGTGAGACATGGACCGTCGACCCGGCCACCGCGCGGGTGAACACCCCCGTCGAGGTCCCCGGCGTCCAGCAACTGGCGACGGGCAACAGCAACTTCCAACAGCACGCGTACGTGAAGCACGAGGGCTACGTCTACGACTTCGGCACGCCCGACGGGCGCTTCGGTCCGGCCCACGTCTCGCGCGTGCCCGAGGCGCAGATCCGCGACCTCACCGCCTACGAGTTCTGGACCGGCACCCACTGGATCCTCGGCGGGATCGATGCGGCGGTCCCCGTCGTCGACGCCCCGGTCGGCGAGATGTCGGTGCACTGGACCGGCAGCACCTTCGTCCTCCTCTACGGCAACGAGGAACGCGGGCAGATCGAGATGCGCACGAGCGCGCGCCCGGAAGGCCCGTGGAGCGCGCCGCGGGCGGTCGTCACCGGCGCCCAGATCGGCGGCCTGTACGCGCCGTACATCCATCCGTGGTCCAGCGGCAACGACCTGTATTTCGTCGCGTCCCGCTGGAGCGACTACAACGTCATGCTGCTGCGCACGACCGTCGCGGGATGAGCCGCCCGTCCGGTCTCAGCCCCCGTGACGGATCGTCTCGCGCGGCTCGGCGTAACGGACGGTCTCGTACCCGATGAGGACGAGCAGCACCGCCACCAGGATGCCGAGGGTCGCCAGCGCCGGGACGTGCCCCACCACGGGAAGGAGTGCGAGCAGGACGACCGCCGTCGTCGCCCGGGGAACCTCGACGCGACCGGTCGCGTAGGCGCGGAAGAACACCAGGGCGAGGAGATAGAGCGCGGCCCCGCCGTACAGGCCGGCCAGCGGCCAGCCCTGGAGGGGATCGGTGAGCCGATGATGGTTCCCGTCCCCGACGTAGGCGAGGATCTTCTTCAGGCCCAGCGAGAGCATGACGATTCCGATCACCATCGGCAGGTGGGCGTAGCTGTAGCAACGCTGGGCGATCCGGATCAGCCGGGTCCCGGTCGCCGCGTCGAAGACCTTCTCGACGGCCAGGGACGTGACGTCGAAATACGCCCACCACAGCAGCGCCGAGACGGACAGACCCAGCAGTGACGCGACGATGATCGCCCAGGAGATCGGCAGCGCCGCGACGCCGATCCCGATCGAGACGATCGACTCACCGAGGGCGACGATCACCATGAGTCCGTGCCGCTCCGCGAAGTGGCTCACCGAGCGGAGCCGCCACCCGGTGCCCCCGGCCAGGGTGCCGAGGTAGTCGCCCGCCAGGGCGAGGATCCACAGCACCGTCTGCGCGGGTCCGGACAGCTGCGAGGCGATCAGCAGGAACGCCGTTCCCACCAGCATGCTCGGAAGGAATCGGAGCACCTGCCGCCGCAGCTGCGGATCGTCCCGGCTCAGGACGAGGAACATCGCCAGGTGGATCAGGCGCACGGTGAAGTAGCCGACCGCGAAGATCACCGGTCCGTCGAGGCCACCCGGCATGTCGTCGAACGCCTCGGGAATCGTCAGGGCGACGACGAACACGGCCCCCATCGCGGCGAACATCACGACTCGCATGAGGCCCTCGTCGGCGCGGGCGAGATTGCCCAGCCACGAGTAGCCGACCCACACCCACCACAGCACCGCCATGACGAGGGCGGCGCGCAGCACGTCGACGCCGCTGGTGTCCACCGCCATGAGGTCGGTGACCCGGGTCAGGGCGAAGACGAACACGAGATCGAAGAACAACTCGATGGGGGAGGCGGAGGAACGTTCGTCCACCGCTCGGACCTGCAGGCGTCTGCCGATGCTCACGCCGGAGATGCTGTCACCACCCGAGACCGCTGTCACGCCCGACGGTTCCGGCCCTCGCCGCAGGCCGGGAGCGGACGGCTGCCGGGTGCCGGGGCAGGTCGAGCCCCGTCCCTCCAGGCCGCATCGGTAAGCTGATCCCCTGGACTTGCACCCAAGACCCCGGAGGTTCGCCAGCGTGGCACTCGTCGTCCAGAAGTACGGAGGATCCTCGGTCGCGACGGCCGAGCGGATCCGGCGCGTCGCTGAACGGATCGTCGAGACCAAGAAGGCGGGCAACGACGTCGTCGTCGTGGTCTCGGCGATGGGCGACACCACCGACGAGCTGCTCGACCTCGCCCAGCAGGTGTGCCCGGCGCCGCCGGCGCGGGAGATGGACATGCTCCTCACCTCCGGTGAGCGGATCTCCAACGCCCTGGTCGCGATGGCGATCCACTCGCTCGGCGCCGAGGCGCGGTCGTTCACCGGCTCGCAGGCCGGCGTGATCACCACGAGCAGCCACGGCAACGCGAAGATCATCGACGTCACCCCCGGCCGCGTCCGGGCCGCGCTGGACGAGGGCAGCATCGTCCTCGTCGCCGGCTTCCAGGGCGTGAGCCAGGACAGCAAGGACATCACCACCCTCGGCCGCGGCGGCTCCGACACGACCGCCGTCGCCCTGGCCGCGGCGCTGAATGCCGATGTCTGCGAGATCTACACCGACGTCGACGGCGTCTTCACCGCCGACCCGCGCATCGTCAAGGACGCGCAGCGGCTCGAGAAGGTCTCCTTCGAGGAGATGCTCGAGCTCGCGGCGTGCGGCGCGAAGGTGCTCATGCTGCGCTGCGTCGAGTACGCCCGCCGCTACAACGTGCCCGTGCACGTTCGTTCGTCGTACACCACCAAGCCCGGCACCATCGTGTCCGGATCGATGGAGGACATCCCCGTGGAAGAGGCTCTGATCACCGGCGTCGCGCACGATCGCGGCGAGGCCAAGGTCACCGTCGTCGGCCTGCCCGATACCCCCGGTTACGCCGCGAAGGTGTTCCGCGCCGTCGCCGACGCCGAGATCAACATCGACATGGTGTTGCAGAACATCTCCAAGGTGGAGACGGGCAAGACCGACATCACCTTCACCCTGCCCAAGGGCGACGGCCCGCGCGCCGTGGAGCTGCTGAGCAAGCAGCAGGAGGAGATCGGCTTCACCCAGGTGCTGTTCGACGACCACATCGGCAAGGTCTCGCTCGTCGGCGCCGGCATGAAGAGCCACCCGGGCGTCACGGCGAAGTTCTGCGAGGCCCTCGCGGGTGCGGGCATCAACATCGACCTCATCTCCACGTCGGAGATCCGTATCTCGGTCCTCGTCGACGACACGGAACTCGACGACGCGGTGCGCGCCCTGCACGCCGCGTTCGAACTCGGCGGCGAGGAAGAAGCCGTCGTCCACGCCGGAACGGGACGGTAATCGCTGTGACCACTCTCGCTGTCGTCGGTGCCACCGGACAGGTCGGCATCGTCATGCGCACCCTGCTCGAAGAGCGCAACTTCCCCGCCGACCGGGTGCGGTTCTTCGCCTCGGCCCGCTCGGCCGGCAAGAAGCTGCCGTTCCGCGGCGAGGAGATCGTCGTGGAGGACGCAGCGGCGACCTCCGACGAGGATCTGAAGGGCATCGACATCGCCCTGTTCTCGGCCGGAGCGACCCTCTCGCGCGCGCAGGCGCCGCGGTTCGCCGCCGCCGGCGCGACCGTCGTCGACAACTCCTCGGCCTGGCGCAAGGATCCCGAGGTTCCCCTCGTCGTGAGCGAGGTGAACCCGCAGGAGGCGAAGAACCCGCCCAAGGGCATCATCGCCAACCCGAACTGCACCACCATGGCCGCGATGCCGGTGCTCAAGGTCCTGCACGACGAGGCCGGACTGCAGCGGCTGATCGTCTCGAGCTACCAGGCCGTCTCCGGCAGCGGCATCGCCGGCGTCGACGAACTGCTCGGCCAGGCGCGCGCCGTCATCGGCGACGCCGAGAAGCTGGTGCACGACGGCAGCGCCGTCGACTTCCCGGCCCCGGACAAGTACGTCGCGCCCATTGCGTTCAACGTGCTGCCGCTGGCCGGCTCCCTCGTCGACGACGGCAGCGGCGAGACCGACGAGGACCAGAAGCTGCGCAACGAGTCCCGCAAGATCCTCGGACTGCCGGACCTGCTGGTGTCGGGTACCTGCGTGCGCGTGCCGGTGATCACCGGCCACTCCCTGTCGATCAACGCCGAGTTCGAACGCCCGCTGTCGGTGGAGCGCGCGAAGGAACTGCTCGCGAACGCCCCCGGCGTGCGGCTCGTGGACGTTCCGACGCCGCTGCAGGCCGCGGGCCAGGATCCGTCGCTGGTGGGCCGGGTCCGTCAGGATCCGGGTGTGCCGGACGGGCGTGGTCTGGCGCTGTTCGTCTCGGGGGACAACCTGCGGAAGGGCGCCGCCCTCAACACCATTCAGATCGCCGAGCTGCTGGTGTAGGTTCATCCGCCTCGAGATGGTCACCGAGGGGGAGGTTGTCGCGACATCGATCGAGTGATGTCGCCGACAACCTCCCCCTCGGCGTTTCAGCGGGCCGTCGACGCATACGTGCGTCGTTCCTCTTCCCGGGTCGCCGCCGCGACGTCGGCGGACTCGTCGGCGAGGTACGCGGCGCCGCCGACGAGCATGATCAACGCCCCCGCGATCCACGCGGTCCAGGCCGCGCCGTCGCCGGCGAACTGCCCGATCCACGGCGAGATGAACAAGATCAGGCCGACGACGGACAGGGACCAGTGGTCCTTGGTCGGATCCCGGGCGATCAGCGACCACAGGGCGTAGATCGCGGCGATGGCGCCCAGTCCGAGAGTGACCCCGGAGCCGACGGGGGTGGTGTCGAACCATACCGATGCGGTCATGGTGACGATGCCCAGGATCAGGGCGATCGCTCCGGCCGACGAGTTCGAGATCTTCATGTGCGTCCCTCTCTTCGAATCGCTACATGTTGCGTAGCTACATATAGTGTAGCGCTATTGTAGGATTGTCGTAAGTCGAGACAGCGGACAGGAGGGGGCGCATGCGGCAAGGTGAGGGGACTGCCACGCCGGAGGAACGCATCGCCGACGCCGTGCTCGAGCTGCTGCGTCGCAAGGGGCCCAAGGCGGTGACGATCGAGGCCGTGGCCGCACACACGGGCATGGCCCGCACCACCATCTACCGCCGCTACCGCGACCGGGACGAGATGCTCACCGCGGTGATGGAGCCGATCGCGCAGCCCGCGCCTCCCGCGCCGGATGCCACCGCGCACCAGGTGCTGACGTGGCTGGCCGAGCAGTCCCTCCGTTCGGTCGACGGGGGCGTCGGCTTCGGCGGCCTTGCTGCGCTGGTGACCGATGCGGATCCCGCGTTCACCGGTCTCATCCGCTCGGTGCTCGTGCGCCACCGCAGCACCTTGACCGAGGTCGTGCGACACCACATCTCGCGGGGACTGGTGCGAGCCGACCTCGACGTCGAAACATTTCTGGACTGCATCGTCGGTGCCTACTTCGCGGAACGGGCCCGGAGCGGTGACATCGACGCCGACTGGAACGAACGGGTCGCGCAGACGCTGCTGCCCGCGTTCGTGCAACCGTGAGCCGTCCTGGAACGAGCGAATGTACCCTTCCCCCTTGTAGATCGACGGAAGGGTACATTCGCTCGGCTGCAGGCGGCGGCCGCTAATCGAACATGCGGTAGACCGCCTCGACGACGACGGCGGGCCGCTCGCTGCCCTCGAGCTCGATCATGCCGTCGATTGTGATCTGCACGCCGCCCTTCGGCAGCTTCTCGAGCGACTTCAGCGTGGCGTTGAGGCGGACCTTGCCGCCGGCCGGAACGGGGTTGGTGAAGCGGACCTTGTTCAGGCCGTAGTTGACGGCCATGGTCACGCTGTCGACCTTCAGCACCTCGCTCCACATCGGGATGATCAGCGAGAGCGTGAGGTAGCCGTGGGCGATGGGGCCGCCGAAGGGGCTTTCCTTCTTCGCCCGTTCGACGTCGAGGTGGATCCACTGGTGGTCGTCGGTGGCGTCGGCGAAGGTCTGGATGCGGTCCTGCTCGACGGGCAGCCACGAGCTGACACCGAGCGGTTGCCCGACGAGTGCCTCGAGATCGTCCAGGGTGGCGACGTGGGTGGTGGCGGTGGCGGGAATGGTCATGGGAACTCCTCGGTTCGCAGGTACCGACGTCAGCGCTCGATGCCGAGAACGCGCAGCGCGTTCTGCTTGAAGATCATCGGGGCTACGTCGGGTTTGATGTCGAGAGTGGCGAAATCGTTGCGCCATCGATCCACTTGGATGACCGGGAAGTCGGATCCGAACAGCACCTTGCGGCGCAGCATCGTGTTCGCGGCCTTGACCAGTTGCGGCGGAAAGTACTTCGGCGACCAGCCGGACAGGTCGAGGTAGACGTTCGCCTTGTGGGTGGCGATGGAGATCTGCGCGTCGACCCACGGTACAGCGGGGTGGGCCATGACGATGGTCAGATCGGGGAAGTCGGCCGCGACGTCGTCGAGCAGCATCGGGTCGGAGTAGCGCAGCTTGATGCCGTGCCCACCGGGCAGCCCCGCGCCGATGCCGGTCTGCCCGGTGTGGAACAGGGCCGGCACCTGTGCCTCGACAAGGGCCTCGTACAGCGGGTAGAAGCGCCGGTCGTTGGGCTCGAAGCCCTGCATGCTCGGGTGGAACTTGAAGCCCTTGACGCCGTACTCGTCGACCAGGCGGCGCAACCGCTGGACGGCGGCCTTGCCCTGCAGGGGGTCGACGGAGCCGAACGGGATGAGCACGTCGTTGTTCTCGGCGGCGAACTCGGCGATCTCCTCGACCGAGTTCGGGGCGTGCCCGGTGGCCGACTGCGCATCGACGGTGAACACGACCGCGGCCATGTTCCGCTCGCGGTAGTGCTCGGCGATGGACTTGATGGTCGGGGTGCGTTCCTCGCCGGACTTGAAGTACTTCTCCGACGCGGCCATCAGTTCGTCGTCCATGGACCGGTGGCCGCAGCCGTCGATCTCGACGTGGGTGTGGATATCGAGGGCGTCGATCTTGTCGAAGTCGATGCCGTACTCGTAACGGCTCACTTGGCGAGCACCTCCTCGGGGAATTCCTCGCCGACGGACTCGACGCGGTCGGCGAACACGATGGGCCACTGGGCGGCGACGTCGTCGGCGGAGAAGCCGCCGTCGTGGAAGGCGGTGGCGGTCAGCTGCGGGTGCGACCACAGTGCGAGGCGATCCCCGCCGACGGAGAACGCCTGACCGGTGATGGCGGCGGCGTCGTCGGAGGCGAGGAAGGCGATCAGGCCCGCGACGTCCTCGGGGGTGCCCATGCCGACCTCGCGGCGGATGACCGCGGGCAGCTCGCCGGTCTGCTTCATCTGTTCGATGTAGGGCGCGAAGATCGGCACGGTCTCGGTCATCGCCGTGACGGCGACGGGGCACACGGCGTTGGCGGTGATGCCGGCGCGCTGCAGTTCCATCGCCCAGGTGCGGACCATGCCGACGACGGCGGCCTTGGCGCCGGCGTAGTTGGTCTGGCCGAAGTTGCCGCGCTGGCCGGCGGGGGAGCCGATGGCGATGATGCGCCCGCCCTCGCCCTGCTCGCGGAAGCGCAGCACGGCCTCGCGCACGCACGTGAAGGTGCCGCGCAGGTGCACGTCGATCACGGCGTCGAAGTCGTCGTCGGTCATCTTCCACAGCACCTTGTCGCGCAGGATGCCGGCGTTGGTCACCATCACGTCGAGGCGGCCGAAGTGCTCGACCGCGGCCGCGACGAGCTTCCTCGCCGTCTCTGTGGGGCCGACGGGGGCGACCACGGCGACGGCGCGTCCGCCCGCGGCGGTGATCGTCGCGACGGCGGCATCGGCGGTGGCCCGGTCGACGTCGTTGATCACGACCGCGGCGCCGTGACGGGCCAGCTCGGTGGCGTAGGCGAGGCCGAGGCCCTGTCCGCTACCGGTGACGACGGCGACTTTGTTGCTGAGGTCCACGAGATCCTCCGTTGCTCGAGCTGATGTACTCCCAATCACATAGGAACATCTATTATTGAAAAAGTCAACGATTGAGGAACTGTTACCCTGAGGGTCACGACGAAAGGCTGTCGGAATGGAACGTCGACGCGTCCTCGAGGACGACCTGGGATTTCTGCTGACGCGTGCCAGCGCGATGGTGGTGCGATCGGTGAACGAGGCCCTCGCCCCGCTCGGGCTGCGGGTGCGCCCGTACACGGTGCTCTCCCTCGCGTGCGACGAACCCGCCGGTGTGGCGCAGCGCCGCATCGCCGCGGACATGGGACTGGATCCCAGTCAGATCGTCGCGATCGTCGACGAACTCGAGAGCCGTGGCCTCGTCGCGCGCACCGCGGATCCGGGCGACCGGCGCAACAAGCTCATCGTCGCCACCGACGAGGGGCGAAAGCTGTGCGACGAGGCGCGCCGGCTCAGCGAGGAGGTGTCGGACCGGCACTTCGCCGGCGTGAACCCGGCTCTTCTCACCGAAATGCGCAATGTGCTCGGCCGCATGGTTTTTCCCGAGTCGGTGAACTCGGTCTCCTGAACGGCCGCAAGCCGCCTCGCCGACGGCGCTGGGTGCATGTCAGCCTTGCCGGGCAGGAGTCGACGCATCGATCGATGCCGGACGGGTGACCAGCCACAGCGCCGCCACTACGGTGCCTCCGAGTGCGGTCGCGGCAAGAGCGGCGGCGGCGGAATCGATCCACAGTCCGGCAAGTGCGAGGCCTGCCGGAACAGCCGCGGTCAGCACCCCCTCCGTGATCGCCACGGCACCGGTGAAGCGGGTGAGTTCGGTGCGGCCGAGAGCCAGGACCAGAAAGAAGAGCAACCAAAGCCCGGCCCAGGCCAGCCAGAATACGACGAAGAGCCGGCCGCCGTCGTACCAGGTGCGGGCGGCAAACCCGACCGCGGCCACCGCAACGAAGAGGGAGAACCAGCCCAACCCTTCCGGAGGCCATCCCGTCGCAGCGTTGATCCCGACCCACAGGTACGTGAAGCCGAACAGGTAGAGACCGGCTGCCCCGGCGATTGCGGCGCCGCCACCGTCCGTGGTGACGATCAGGGCGGTCGGGATCACCACCTGGAGGGTGCCGACGCACAGGTTCAGCGGCGCAGCGGCGCGGGCGGAGATCCGCCCGAGAAGCATGATGCCGTTCACGATCAGGACGGCACCGACGTAGAACAATCCGACATCGGTCATCTGCGGTCGCTTTCCGCCGAGGCGCCCGCGGTGCCGGGGTGTCCGAGCATCCCGGCACCGCGGACCCGTCGACTTACTGGGGGAGGATGTCCTTGTCGAAGATGTCGAGCGGAATCTTCAGCGTGACAGCCGCGTTCGGAATGTCGACGATGCCGCCGACGTGCATCTCGCACGGTGCGACGCTGATGATCGTGTACGCCTGCTCGGGCGCGTAACCGAACTTACCGAGGTAGTCGATCGCCTGTTCGACGGCGTCGACCGCGGCCATGGTGGTATCGATGTACTTCTGCTCCCGGCCGCGCGCGGACAAACCGGTGAACGACAGGTACCGGGTACCGAAGTTCGGGTCGACAGGAGAGGGTCGCAGCATCGGGTTCCGCACCCCGTACTTCGCCATGCCACCCTTGATCAGGTTGAACCGCAGCCACGTGGACCCATCCATTTCGATGGCGTTCCAGGTGATTTCACCATCGCCCTCGGCGAAGTGAAGGTCGCCGCACGAGAAGAGCGCCCCCTCGACGAAAACCGGGAAGTACACCCGCGAGCCGCGGGAGAGGTTCTTGATGTCGAGGTTGCCGCCGTTCTCTCGGGGCGGCACCGTGCGCGCCGCCGTGGCGGCGACCCGCGCCCATTCGTCGCCCTCCAGGGTGCGCAGCACCGACGTCGCGATCGCGTCCTCCCGCGGGCCGGCCAGGCCGTCGGCGATCAGCGGATCCTCCCGCTCGTTCCAGATCTGCAGCAGCTCGTGCGACGGCGCCACGCCGATCACACCGGGGTGGCTGATCGCGGGGATCTCCACGCCCGGGATCTGCCGGCTCGTCGCGAACAGACCGTGCAGGTCCCACACCGTCTTGAAGCCTCGAGGGAACCAGCTCGCCAGTGGTCCGCCCATTCCGGGCAGGATGTTCGAGTATCCGATACCCGAGAGCGGCTGCACGTCCAGAACATCGACCACCAGTAGGTCGCCGGGCTCGGCGCCGTTGACGTAGACCGGTCCGGCGATCGGATGGGTACGGGTCAGGTCCAGATCCCGGATGTCCTGGTCCTCGTCGGCATCCTGGAGCTGGTAGTCGTCGTAGCCGGGGGTTTCGAGGATCACCTCGTCACCCGGATCCAGTTCGTGCAGCGGCGGAATGTCGGGATGCCAGCGGTTGTGCCCGAGCTCCTTCTGCTCGGCAAGGGGGACGCCCACCTCGCAGCAGAATCTCGGAACGCCGAGATCGCGGTTGGGGAAACGGGATACGCCCGAGCGCGTGAAGTCCACGTCGGCTCCGAGCGAACGGGGGAGAGCAACATCGCTTGACATCTGTCCGACCTCCAATGGGGGATGTTCGTGGTGCGGCTCACAATTTACTTCCATTTGGAACTGTGTCAAGTGGAAATAATCTCGGAGCGGACGCCGCTACCTCCGTGCGCAGGGGTGCGTGGCGCGCGAGGAAAGCTGCCGCGCGGCACGCGGCAGCATCCGTGAGTCACACGGGGGCGACGGTCAGCGAGTGGTGAGCTTCTCCAGAAGCGTTCCCAGTTCACGCAGCTCCGCAGGCGCGAGCGGGGCGAACGCGTCCGCGAGCGCGGCGGTCACCGCCGGGGCGAGTGCACGATGACGAGCGATGCCGTGGGCACTGAGGCGGACCATCATGCGTCGCCGATCGTAGGAATCCAAGGTCCGGTACGCCAGCGCGGCGTCGACGAGCCGATCGACCGTCCGGGTCAGGCTCGGCCCCGGGATGAGGGTGACGGCGGAGATCGCACTCATCGTGGCCTCTTCCACGGAGGCGAGGTGGTCGACCACCCGCCACTGGTCGAGGGTGAGATCCGACCCGGTGAGGGCGCCCCGCACGGCCGCGCGGACCAGGGCGGCCGCCCGATCGACCGCCAGCGTATCCACCATGACCGCGTCGTCCCGATCAGCCTGCACCATGGGCACCCCTTGCTGAGACATCGTTCCGAACGCAATACTTCCAGATGAATATTCCACCGCGCGTGCAGCGGCCGCAAGGAGGCTCGATGATGTCGAGGAGCTATCGCATCGGACTGGTCATTCCACTGCGCGGGCCGGGCGGAATCTACGGTCCGTCGTGTGAGGCCGTCGCGAACCTCGCCGCCGCGACCCTCAACGACAACGGCGGCATCCTCGCCCGCGAGGTGGAAATCGAGGTGATCGACGCGAGCCTGCCCGCGCCGGAGCTTCGCGCCGAGATCGCTCGACTGCTGGCCGCAGACCGCATCCACGCGGTGACCGGCTGGCACATCTCGACGGTACGCGAGCAGCTCTCCTCGGTCCTGGCCCATCGGATCCCGTACGTGTACACCTCCCTCTACGAGGGCGGCGAGTCGCGTCCGGGCATCATCTGTTCCGGTGAAACCCCGGGCCTGCAAATCGGTCCCGCGTTGCGATGGCTGCGGGAGCACGCCGGCATCCGGCGCTGGACGGTCGTCGGCGCCAACTACGTGTGGCCGCGACGGACCGTCCCCGCCATCCGCGCCTACTGTCACGAGCTCGATCTGCAGGTCGTCGAGGAGATCTACGTCGACTACGGCACCACCGACTTCTCCCGGGTGCTGCCGCGTATCGAAAAGAGCGGCGCCGAGGGCACCGTCATGTTGCTCGTGGGTCGTGACGCAGTCGCGTTCAACCGGGCGTTCTGCGGACGGGGTCTGCATCAGCGGCTGTTGCGGTTCAGTCCGCTGATGGAGGAGAACATGCTACTGGCAAGCGGGGCGGACGCTACCGAAAACCTGTTCGTCGCCGCGAGCTACTTCACATCACTCGTCACCGCGTGTGCGCAGGATTTCATGTCCGCCTATGTCCGTCGGTTCGGTCCGGGCGCACCACCGCTGAACAACGCCGCCGAATCGTGTTACGAGGGCGTGACCACTCTCGCCGCGCTCACCGCCGCGGCCGGATCCAACACGATCGACGAGATCCTCCGTCACTCGGGCACATTGAGCTACGACGGCCCCCGCGGGTCGGTGCACGCCAGCGCCGGGTTGATGCACCAGGACGTGCACATGGCCGTGGCCGACGGGTACGAATTCGACGTCGTGGCCACGCTCTGACGCTCCTGCTCCGGGCGCAGGACTCCCGATGGTCATCAGCACAGGAGACCAGCCGGACAGATGCCATGCCTCGGTTCGAACAGGACTGGAAGCACATGCATTTCCGCGGGGATCCCGGGGCGGAGCAGGAACACACCGGCCGGTCCCACGGCGCCTCGGCGAGGATCGGACTCAGCGAGGCCATGGGCCGTGGTCACGACGCCGGCGCGTTGCCGGCGAGGACTGGCGGCGCGGCGCGGTCGACGAGCCGCAGCTTCCACTCGGCAGCACGCACGGCTGCAACCGTGCGGTTGGCGGCGCCCGTCTTGCGCAGCACGTGCTCCAAGTGGGTGGACACCGTCGACGGGCGGATTCCCAGCTCCCGACCGATAGCGGTATTCGACGCGCCGTCACGCACCAGGCCGAGCACCTGCAGTTCCCGCACGGTCAGACCGTCGGGCGGTGGCACGACACGCGCCCGCACGAGGACCCCTCCGCCGCGGGCGGGCGCTAGGTGGGCGTCGTAGACAATGCCGGTGGCGATGAGCAGGTAGTCGGCGGCGCGCCCGCGGCGACGCACCTCGGCCGCGACCGCACGCAGCCCGTCGCCCGCGGCTACGAGCGCGGCGGCGGCGGGCTCCGGGGGCGCGTCGAGGGGGCGGTCGATCGCGCCGGATGCGGCGACAACGAGCACGATCCCGCGCCCCGGATCTCGGTCAGCGGGGCCGGGCGCGGCAGCCGGGTCGACGACGCAGGCGAGGTCGGCGGCGAGCAGCGCCACCATGACCAGGTCTTCCCGATCGAACACCCGTCCACCGGCAGCGCTCAGGTTCAACATCCCCACATAGCGCCCGTCGGGGGCAAACAGGCATTGGCTGAGGCCGTCGGTGTACTGCTGCGGCACGATGACCTCGTCGAAGACGGGACCGTGGCGCAGCCGCGGGGGCACCGTGCACAGCTGCTGCGGCAGGCGCCGGCCGAGCATGTCGTCGAACAGCGGGTGGCGGGGCAGAAAGCGATTGATCGCGTCGACGATCGGCCGCGGGTAGCCGAGGCTGGAGGCGGTGCGGTGGCACCCGCGCGCCGCGTCCCAGCGAGAGATGGCGCCATGCGCGAACGGCACGCACGCGGACAGCTCGAACAGGACGCGAGCTGGGTCGGTCGGGTTGTCGTCGCGGGCGAGGCGTGCACTCAGTGCCAGCGCGGCCGCGAGGCGTTCCGTGTCGGCGCGGGACATGAGGTGATCATCCCCGGCGCGTCGCGCGTTGGCCAGGGGCATCGTTTCGGCGTTCGCGCATCGGTCGTTCGGCCGATGTTGTGTTACGGGCGTCACCCTACTGTCGGGCCGTTCGTTCCCCCGAATGGAGATCACCGTGGACATCAACGACTACACCGCGCACGACGCAACCGGCCTGGCCCGCCTCATTGCTGACAGGCAGGTGAGCCCGGCCGAGGTGCACGACGTCGCGGCGCGGGCGATAGACGCCGTCGATCCGGTTCTCGGCGCAGTCGCCGGCGAACGGTTCGCCACCCCGCTCGATCACAGCAGCGACGGCCCGTTCGCGGGCGTACCGTTCGCGATCAAGGACCTCATCGCGCACGCGGCCGGCGTCCCGCAGCGCAACGGAAGCCGGCTGTTCGGCGACGGTCTCGTGCCCGCGGAGGACACCTATCTGATGGCGCGTTTCCGCCGCGCGGGCCTGGCCACCATGGCCGTGACCACCACGCCGGAGCTGGGGTTCAACGCGTCGACGGAGGCGGCCGCCGCGTACGGGCGCCCCACTCGCAACCCGTGGGACACCGACCGCAGCCCGGGCGGGTCGAGCGGCGGGTCGGCGGCGCTGGTGGCGGCGGGTGCACTACCGATGGCACACGCCAATGACGGGGGCGGGTCGATCCGGATCCCCGCCGCCGCGTGCGGGCTGGTAGGCCTGAAGCCGACCCAGGGCCGCACCACCCCCGGACCCGAATACGCCGACCCGCTCATGGGCCTGGGCATCGAATTCGCGGTGACGCGCACCGTCCGCGACAGTGCCGGGCTGCTCGACGCGGTGCACGGCAGTGAGCCGGGCGATCGGTATCTGCTCCCGGCGCCCGAGCGCCCGTTCGCCGAGCTGGTCGGGCAGGACGTGCGGCCGTTGCGGATCGCGGTGTGCACCACCCCGTATGACCCGTCCCGCGCGGTCGACCCGCAGTCCGTCGCCACGGTGCAGGAGGTGGCGGCAGTACTCGAGCGACTCGGCCACCACGTCGAAGAGGCGGCCCCGCGTATCGACGCGCAGACCTTCGACGACGCGAACTTCACCGCCTGGTGCAGCTTCCTCGCCGACGGCGTCTACGCAACCGCAGAATTGCTGGGCGTCACCCCCAGCCGCGAGCACCTGGAGGCGACGACGCTCGAGTGCGCCCGGTACGGCGCGACGCTCACCGCGCGCGATCTGTACGCCGCCGACCGGGTGTTCAACACGGTGCGCCGCGAGGTGGCACGCTTCCTCGGCGAGTACGACGTGCTCCTCACACCGACGACCGCGCAACCGACCGTCCCGCTCGGGCACCTCGACGCCGACAACCCGGAGCTGGACGCGCGCGGATGGTACGACCGCATCTTCGACTACGGAGCGTTCACCTCGGTGTTCAACACCACTGGGCATCCGGCGATCTCGCTGCCGCTCGGGCAGTCCGACGAGGGCTGGCCGGTCGGGGTGCAGTTCGCCGGGCGCTACGGAGACGAGGCGACCCTGCTGCAACTGGCGGGCACGATGGAGCGGGCGATGCCGTGGGCGCATCGCCGTCCTCGCGTCCACGCCTGACCGGCGGCGGCCCCGGCGTCGAGGCGCGAACCGGGGCCGCCGCTCGCACGCCGCGAGTCCGAGCCGGCGAAAGACCTGGGTGCGACGGTGCCGGGCCGATTCCACGCGTCTCTTTCGGTGAACCGCCCTCGATCCGCCCGTAGCCCCCCATAGTCGTGGGTGCGCCGTTCGGGCATGCCCTGACGGCGCACCAGCGCTGACCCCGGCTCGTTGGTGGAATGGGCAGGGCGGGGCGAAGGTGCAGGGCGTAGCGAGACCGCTTGTGCCGCTGCCGAGGCGAGCAGGACCTCCGGCAGGGAACATGCCGGCTTGCTCCTGTCGGCGCGCCGATTCTGGACGTTCATCGCGTGCTCGGAGTTCGGTGCCCGAGCATTTCGTGCGCTGGCACTATCGACCTTGTGGTTGCTGTAGCGGTGGCGATGCTCGCCGGGGTGCTCGTCTTCGCCGTGATGCGTCCGTGGGGACTGCCGGAGGTGTTCGTGGCACTGCCGGCCGCGGCCGCAGTCGTCGCATTCGGCGTCGTAACCCCGCACGAAGTAGAGCAGCAGCTGCGCACGCTGTTCCCGACCGTTGCGTTCCTCGCCGTCATACTCGTGCTCGGGCATCTCGCCGACGCGCTCGGCGTGTTCGCGTGGGTGGCGTCGGTTCTCGTCCGGCGCGCGAATCACGACCCGCGACGTCTGCTCAACGCTGTGTTCGTCACCAGCGCCGTCGTGACCGCCGTGCTCAGTCTCGACGCCACCGTGGTCCTGCTGACGCCGATCGTCCTGCGGGCCGCGACGGCGCTGCGGATGTCGCCCCGACCGCACGTCTACGCCACCGGGCACCTGGCGAACTCGGCGTCGCTGCTGATGCCCGTCTCCAACTTGACGAACCTGCTGGCCTTCACCGCTACCGGACTCACATTCCTGCACTTCACCGTCCTCATGACGCTGCCGTGGCTCGCGGTGGTGCTCGTCGAGGGTCTCGTCTTCCGGTGGTTCTTCGCGCGCGACCTCGCCTCGTTGCCACCGCTGCAACCCGACCCGATACCGCCCGTGCACGCGCCGCGTTACGCGCTCGGGATCGTCGCCGCCACCCTCGTCGGATTCGCGGCGACGGGGCCGCTGGGGATCGAACCCGTGTGGGCGGCGGCGATGGGCGCGGCGGCCCTTGCCGTCCCGGCCCTGCGGCGGCATCGCACCACCCCTCGGCGAGTTCTCGCCGCCGCCGATCTGTGGTTCTGCGTGTTCGTCTTCGCGCTGGCCGTCGTTGTCGCCGGCGTCTCGTCCGGCCCCGTCGGCGACGCGTTGGCGAACGTGCTGCCCACCGAGCCGAGCCTCGGGGCGCTGCTCGGGGTGGCGGCCGCAGCCGCGGTGGCCGCCAACGTCGTCAACAACATTCCCGCGACGTTGATGCTCCTCACCGCTCTGGGCCCCGGGGCCCCGCCCGCTCTGATCCTTGCTGCGCTGCTCGGTGTAAACCTCGGTCCGAATCTCACCTACGTCGGTTCCCTCGCCACGATGCTGTGGCGACGTCTGCTCGAAGGCTCCGCCGGCCGTCCGGACCTTTACACCTACACCCGGCTCGGCGTGATCACGACGCCGCTCACCCTGGTCGTCGCGGTTCTGGCGCTGTGGATCGTCACCTGACTCCGCGTCGGACCTGACCGACCACCTCGGCGCAACCTCCGGGTCGAACTCGTTGCACGGTGCAGCGTCCCGGCTCCGGCGACCAGCCCTCAGCGGTGAACCGGCGGCACGTCCCGTTGCTCCAGCCGCAGACGGGCGGCGGGAATGACCCCGGGAAAGTAGTAGTGGCCCTCCGGAGACTCGACCAGATCCTCGGCATCGATACCGTGGACCTCCCACACGTCGACCGCGCCGCCGGTGTTGTTCATCTGCACGAACCAGTCCCGCTCCCACTCGCCGGCGCAGAGGAAGCAGCCCTGCTGCTCGGGCCGTCGGCTACCGGCGATACCGGGCGCGGCATCCATCCGATTCCAGTCCAGGCCGTATCGCGAGATGGAAGCACGGTTGAGCACGGAGGTGACGTGGTAGCGGACAGCCATCCGCCGACGGTAACAACGACGAACTATCCCCGGATAGTAGATTTTTTCGGAACCCCTGGGTATGGAACGCCGCACACCGGACTCGGCTGAGGTGACTTCGATGCGAGAAGTCCGTGCCCGGGCGTCACCTTCGCCAGAACAGGTGGTGCGTCACGCCGCTCGGGCTGGGCACGACCTCGAGATGGAACCGGTCGAGTAGCTCATCGGGTGACTCCCAGAGTCGTACTCCGGATCCGAGCTGCACCTGCGAGACTGCCACGTGCATGGTGTCGACGAGGTCGGCCTCGAGAAACTGCCGGATGGTGGTAGTCCCGCCACCGAGTCGGACATCCTTGCCCCGCGCCGCCTCCCGCGCCCGCTCGAGGACCGTGGCCGGGTCGCCGTCGACGAAGTGGAAGGTGGTGTCGGAGAGGGTGAACGACGGGCGCGGGTGGTGGGTCAGCACGAAGACCGGGGTGCGGAACGGGGGTTCGTCGCCCCACCATCCGCGCCACTCGTGGTCGTGCCAAGGCCCGCGTTGGGGACCGAACTTGTTGCGGCCCATGATCTCGGCACCGATATTGCGGGCGTAGTCCCGCGTGAAGTAGTCGTCGAGGCCACGGCTGCCGCCAGGGTCTGTGCGCATGGGCCAGCTCGCCGTCGCGCCGGCCCACGCGAACATCTCGCCAGGGTCGGCGTGTCCGAACGGCCTCTCGAGGCTCTGGTGTACACCGGCCCCGAAGCCGTCACACGAGACGGTGAAGTTCTGGACTCTCAGCAGCTGATTCACTCGGTTCCTCCCGCACTCTCGATGAGGATGATACGGAGATTGAGACTCCATGGGGTGGACAAACTCATCGGTGGGGTGGCAATCATCCGAAATTCGGATCACTTCGAGAGACGACGGGAGGAACATCCGGGGAACAGAGTTCCTTGTCGGGGCGTCGGCCGCCCGGCCATGGTGATCGCAGGTGACACCGGGTCCGTGGCCGTCGTGCCGCGGTTCGTCGAGTACTCGAGGCATGAGATGCACAGGTTCACCGAACCGATCCCCATCCCTCCTGCGGCATTCATCGCAGCCCGACGTGGTTCACCCGCGACCTCGACACCACGGGACGGATCGAGACCGGTGTACTGATGGAGGTGGCGGTGCCGCGCTGATGGGAACCGACTCGTCGATCCTCGCCGACAGCACGCCGTCGCCACCGTCGGCCAACTCTTGGACGGCATCGCCTGCCGGGACCGAGGGTCGATCGCCCGGCGGTCGACCGGCCCACTCCTCGATGAGCTGCTGCCGGGCAGCAGCCAGCCCTTGTCCACAGGTCAGCACAGCCGGTACCACCCCGGTCTCGGCGGGGCGCCCATTGCCGTCGTCGAGGACGACGTTGCCGTGGTGCTCGGCGCCACCGACGAATCCGCCGAGCGTGCACCGAGGCCGGTCACGGCCGTGCTGGTCGCATCCTCCTCCGCGCCTCGAACGTGACGCTGGGACGATCCCACCGTGATCCTTGGACCGACGCGCGGACAACACGGTCGCGGACGCGGTCGCCGAACCGGCCGAGTGGGACCGGAATGCCTGGCCGTGGATCGCCGACGACTGCGCGCTGTGGTGCGGTCTGCATCTGCGAGCTCGCCATCCCGAACTCGTCCGCCGGTACTGGGTGCTGTCTCCGTTGTCATGACACCCACCGCCGCTGAGTGCTGCCGACTGGGTTCTCGTCACGCCTGTCCCATTATCCTCACGATCGAGCGAAGACGGAGGCGAGGCGGTGGATCGCTCGGGCTCGGGCCAGCCGGGGGATGTCGCTACCGTCTCTGACACGGGTGCCGTCCGCGCCGAGTTGGTCGATGACGTCGCGGGCCCAGTCGATGTCGGTCGGGGTAGGGCTCAGGGCGCGGTTGATGACGGGGGCCTGCTCGGGGTGCATGCACAGCTTGCCCGACAAACCCATGGTGCGGGACACGGCGAGCGCGTCGGTGAGCGCGTCCTCGGCGGTGGTGAGTGTGGGGCCGTCGATGGGGCCGGGCAGTCCCGCTGCTCGGCTCGCTACCACCAGTCGTCCCCGCGCGTAGGACAGGGCCGGTGCTAGATCGGCTGCCCCGGTGTCGCGGCGGAAGTCGCCGCTACCGAAGGCGAGCCGGAAAGTTGGTTCTGTGGAAGCGATGTCGTAGGCGCGTTCGATGCCGAGTGCCGACTCGACGAGTGCCAGGACGGGGGTGCCGGCAGGTAATCGTATGAAGGTCTCGGTGACCTGTTCTGCCGATTCGCATTTGGCGAGCATCACGCCCAGCAGTCCGGGTGCTCCATCGAGTGCGTCGAGGTCGTGGTTCCAGTCCTCGCTTCCGGCGGGGTTGATTCGGACCCAGCCGGTGCCGCCGCGAGTGAGCCACAGGTAGAAAGCTTCTCGTGCCGCGGGTCTCGCGGAGGGGACGACACCGTCTTCGAGGTCGTAGATGACGGCGTCCGCCGCTCCGGTGCACGTGTCACCGAGATGCCGGCTGTGGGCTGCGGATACGAGCAACCACGATCGGGCATCGGTGGCGGGGACGACGGGATGGTCCGGGGGCATCGGTGCCATGGGCGGTCCTCCAGGTAGTCGCTGTTGTTATCGGGACAGCCATCCACCGTCGACGGACAGGGCGGTGCCGGTGACGTAGGCGGACGCGGCCGAGGCGAGGAAGACGACCGCGCCGGCGAGGTCTTCCGGCCTTCCCCAGGTGCCGGTGGGGATGCGACGCAGCATGTTCTCGGCCCGGGTGGGGTCGTCGCGGTGGGCGGCGGTGAATTCGGTTTCCATGTAGCCCGGGGCGATCGCGTTGACGCGGATGTGGTGGGACGCCCACTCGTTTGCCAAAGCGCGCGTCAAGCCGAGGATTCCGTGTTTGGAGGCGGCGTAGGACGGGACCTCCATCCCGCCCTGGAACGAGTTGACCGATGCGATGTTGATGATGCTGGCGGCGGCGTTGTCGTCGAGGGCGGACCGCGCGAAGGCCTGGCTGAGTAGGAAGGGGGTAGTGAGGTTGAGGTCGAGCACCGCCGACCAGTCCGAGGGTGTGGTTTCGGTCGCGGGACCACGGCGGATGATGCCGGCGTTGTTGACCAGGATCGTCGGGTGCGGGAACTCGGTCTTGGCCCAGGAGAAGAGTTCTGCCGCCGATTCGGGGGTCAGGCCGCTGAGGTCGGCGGTGCGGGTCGCGCAGCGGACTCCCCGGGCGCGCACTTCCTTGGCGACCTGATCGAGTTCCCCGATGTCGACGGCGACGATGTCGGCTCCGGCCTCCGCGAGTGCGATGGCGAGCGCGCGGCCCAAACCGCGCGATGCCCCGGTCACGATGGCCGCGTTGCCGTCGAGTCGGAACAGGTCCAGGACCGGGGTGTGGACGGGTGCGTTCATGCGAGAGCTCTTTCTGCTCGGATCGGGAGACGAGACCTTTTGGCCGGGCCGGTGTGCGGGTGAGCGCCGCACACCGGCCCGGCGGCGTTGTCAGTTCCGGGTGGCCTCGTCGAGGACCCGGTCGTGGACGAGGGAGGTGCGGGCGGTTTCCTTCGCGGCGATCACGGCGATGATGGTGATCACGGCCAGGATGGCGAGGTAGATGCTGACCGCGATCGTGTTCTTCTCCTCGACGGTTCCCAGCAGTGAGACTGCGATGACGGGGGCCAGACCGCCGGCGAACACCGAGGCGAGTTGGTAGCCGAGGGAGGCGCCGCTGTATCGGACGCTGGTGCCGAACAACTCGGAGAACATCGCCGCCTGTGGCGCGTACATCAGTGTGGTGAAGATCAGGCCGATGAAGATGGCCGCCGCGATGATGGTCTGGTTGCCGGTGTCGATGAGGGGGAAGAACACGAATCCCCATATGCCGGCGCCGAGTGCGCCGGTGAAGTAGAGGGGTCGACGGCCGACTCGGTCGGACAGGGCGCCGATGAGCGGCGTGAGGAAGAACTGGGCGACGGAGGCGATGAGCACACCGGCGATCGCGGCACTCTTGGGCATATCCAGGTAGGTGACCATGTAGGTCATCACCACGACGGTGAAGATGTAGTACGAGGTGTTCTCCACCAGTCTCAGTCCCATGGCGATGAGCACCTCGCGCGGGTACTTGCGCAGGACTTCGATGATGGGGGCGTGTTCGCTCTTGTGGTTTTCGAGGGCCCTCTTGTTTTCGGCGAAGACGGGGGATTCCTCGATGCTCAGACGGATCCAGAGACCGATCAGGACCAGTACTGCACTGAGCAGGAAGGGAACTCGCCATCCCCAGGAATCGAAGGTTTCGTCGCTCTGGACCAACGCCAGCACCCAGAGAACCACCGCGGAGAGGAGGTTTCCGAGAGGAACGCCGGCCTGGGTCCACGAGGTCCAGAATCCGCGACGATCGTTGTCGCCGTGTTCGGCGGCCATGAGCACTGCTCCGCCCCATTCGCCTCCGACGGCGAAGCCCTGCAGTAGCCGGCAGCCGATGAGCAGCATCGGCGCGGCGATGCCGATGCTCGCGAAGGTCGGCAGCAATCCGATGGCGAAGGTCGCGGCGCCCATCATGAGCAGGCTGACGACCAGCATCTTCTTGCGGCCGAGTTTGTCGCCGTAGTGACCGAAGACGATGCCGCCGAGCGGTCGGGCGAAGAATCCCACCGCGAAGGTCGCGAACGCGAGCAGGGTGGCCGTGGCAGGTTCGCTGTCGGGGAAGAACAGGGGCCCGAAGACGAGCGCGGCGGCGGAGCCGTAGAGGAAGAAGTCGTACCATTCGACGGCTGTGCCGATCATGCTGGCGAAGGCGACCTTGACGATCGACGTGCGCCCGGCCGCGTGAGTAGCTGGTTCGACAGCGACATCGGAACTGGACATGGCGTGGCCTTTCGGGACAGGGGTGGGGTCCGGTGTGGTCATGGGACGAGCACGACCTTCATGTCGTGGCCGGCCGCGGCACGTTCGAGTGCCGAAGCCGCGTCAGTGAGGGGAATCTCGGTCACCAGCTGCGGCCACGGTGTCGGGTCGACGGCCATGGCGGTGGCAGCGGCCCGGTAGTCGACCTTGGTCGATCCGTAGCTGCCTTGCAGGCGAATCTCCTTGCGGGTGACGGCGTTGAAGTCGACCGTTCCGGTGCGGGCGAACAGGCCGACGACGGAGATGGGGCTGCCGGGGAGGACGGCAGCGATGGCGGCGTCGAGTGCCGCGGTCGAACCGGAGGCGTCGACCCAGGCGGTGGGGGTGAACGGCAGCTCGTCCCGTCCGGCGATCACGGTGCGCAGACCGAGGGAACGGGCGAGCGGCAATCGCCCGTTCTCGTCGTTGTCGACTCCTGAAAGTACGACATCGTGGCCTCGCTGGGCGAGGACGAGAGCAGCCATCGTGCCGATCGGTCCGGGTCCGGAGACCACCACCTGGGTGGGGCCCTCGCCGGCGTTCTCGATGTGCGCGACAGCGCGGCAGGCGACCGAGAGTGGTTCGGTCAGGGCCAGTGTCGACGCCGGCAGGTCGCGGTCCACCTCGACCAGGCGGACCTCGGAGACGACGAACGATTCGGCGGCGGCGCCGTCGAAGGACAGCCCGAGGACAGTGCGTTGGGGACAGATCTGGCGGAAGCCGCGCTCGCACAGCGTGCATACCCCACAGCCGTCGATCGCCACGGGCACCACTCGCTTGCCGAGCCAGTTCGGGTCGACACCATCACCGAGAGCTTCGACGCATCCGACCGCCTCGTGTCCGAGCACTACCGGGGGGCGGATCCATTCATAGCCGGTGTCGTGACGCCAGGCGTGCACGTCGCTGCCGCACAGGCCGCAGGCCTCGGTGCGAACCCGCACCTGTCCCGGGCCCGGTTCGGGCTTGGGCAAATTCTGCACGCGGACGTCGCAGGGGATGGCACTTTTCTTGGTGAGAGCTCGCATGGGGAACCTGTACTTTCGCCCGCGGGCGGGCTCAGGGCTGAAAGAGGGTGAGATGCCGGCGGACACCGCCCCCGCGTGCGTAGAGCACTCGGTGTGGTTGCACCAGGCCGGGCGGTGTCCGCCGGAGCGGCGTCAGCGGATGAAGCGGTCGACGTAGTCGGCGCCGAGACCGACCGTCTCGTAGTGGGCGCGGGCCTTGTCGATCTTGCTGAAGACGTCCTCGATGCCGACGGTGTTGCCGTCGACGTCGACGTAGATGTAGGCGCCGCTCACGTGGAACAGGGTGGCCATCTCGGTCACGTCTTCGGGGACCTCGAGGGTGTGGATGTCGCCGGGCGGCTCGAAGGCGTAGGTGCCCTCTTCGGCCCACCAGTCGTATTCGAGGTAGTGCCAACGGCCGCGCAGGGTGAACGCGTGCACCGCGCCGGCGTGCCGGTGGCGGGACAGGATTCCCGAGCGGCGTACTCGCAGGATGTTCACGAAGTAGCCCTGGCTCGCCGACAGCACCAGCGGGCGGAATTCGACGTCCTGGGACTGGGGGACCCACAGCCGTTCGTCGCAGTCGAGGTCCAGGGCACCCGGAACGATCAGGTCGTCACTCATGCCATACGGCTTGGGCCCCGTGTACGCGACCGCGGCCTCGTCCCTCATCTCAACGGTGGAACTCATGATGCTCTCCTTTCGCTTAATCGCATAAGTTACGGTACAGCCCTGTGTTTCAGCGCACAAGCCCCAAAGATGTCGGGGAGGTATTACGCGTCCACCTGGTCATATGCGGGCGGCGTCGCGTTCGTATGGGGCGACTCGAGTCCGCCATACCGGTAAGTCAATCCGATTAACCGAATCAGTCGGACCTGGGCGCACGCTGTGGCAGGAAGTCCCGGCCTGTGCCGAGTGCTTAACCGACTAAGCTTTCGGTATGGCTGATGTCTCCCACCCCCAGAGCGGGGACCGTCCCCGCGGAGGGCGTCCTCGCCGAGTGACGATGAGCGATGTCGCTCGTCGGGCAGGGGTGTCCTCGGCAGCAGTCTCCTACGCGCTCAGTGGGGCGCCGGGGGTGAGCGAGGAGCGACGTCAACGGATCCTCGCCATCGCCGAAGAAATGGGATTTCGGCCCAGCAGAATCGCCCGGGAGCTTCGCGCCGGTACCACGAAAGCCATCGGACTGCTCCTCGCCGACATCGCCAACCCCTTCTACACCGAGGTCGCCGGCGGTGTGGTCGCTGCCGCCGCCGAAGAAGGCTACGAGGTGTTCGTCTCCCATGTCGGCGTGGATGGCTCCCGCCAGGCCGATGTCGCACTGGCCCAGGTCGATCGAAACTGCAGCGGCCTGATCTTCACCTCGCTCGTCGCCGACGACAAGCCGCTCCTCGACAAGCTCCGGCACGAGAACATCCCCGTGGTGCAGCTCTATCGCAAGGTCGAGGACGAGCCCTCCGACTGGGTCGGCATCGACGACTATTCCGCCTCGTTCGAAATGGCTTCCCACGCCGTCGCCACCGGCCGACGCAAAGTCGCGATCCTCGGCGGTCCCGACACGTCCAGTGTGTCCGTCAACCGCATGGCGGGATACCGCGACGCCCTCACCAAAGCAGGCCTGCAGGCGATCAACGAACCAGACCTGTGGGGCGAACTCACCCGCGCCTCCGGGGCGCTGCGCGCACGGGCGCTGTTCGCCGAACACCCCGAAACCGATGCGATCGTCTGCGGCAACGACCTGATCGCCCTCGGCGTTCTCGACGTCTGCCGAGAAATCGGCAAGCGCGTGCCCGAGGATGTGGCCTTGACCGGTTTCGACGACATGAGTTTCTCGAGCGCAGGCCCGTTGCAGCTGAGCACCGTGACGGTGCCGCGGGACCTGATGGGGCAACGAGCCGCCCGCATGCTCATCCAACGGATCACCGGCGACGAGAGTCCCCCACGAAACGAACTACTGCCCTACAGCATTCAGGTACGGGAAACGACCGCCCGCCGCGGATAGTTCGCTCAACCGGAGCGTCGTAGCGATCCGGTTGAGCGCTGCGCACCGCCGAATGGGCGAACCGATGCGCAGGCATGGCCGAACGAGGGCGAGGCGTGCTCGATACGTCGTTGGAAGGGCAGCCGTCCCGGTACGGGCATGGTGGCTGCACCTGCGCACAACCCCCTTTCCACAGGGACCGGAGAAGATCGCGTGCCTGTGCCGTCCCCACCGGATAGCTGAGGCGACTACCCTTCGTCGATGATCGGTACTCCGAGGAGTGACTCGTGACAGGCGCGATCGGGCAGTCCCTACCGATTGCGGTCGGCCTGCTGCTGGCCGCGATGCCGATGGTGATGCTGTCGGTGCTCCTGGTCACCAAGCGGCCGGTGAGCGTGTCGTACGCCTTCGTCGGTGGCTGGGTTGCGGGCCTGCTCGTCGTGGGCGCCGTGGTGCTCGCGGTGGCGGATGTGATCATGCTGGCCGACGAGCCCACCTGGTGGGCCGGTGCTGTGAAACTCGCGCTCGGGATCGTGCTGGTCCTGATGGCTGTCCGGAAGTGGCGGGCGCGGCCGCAGGCCGGAGAGGAGTCCACCGTGCCAGGGTGGATGGCGGCCGCACAGACCATGACCGCTCGACGGGCTCTGCGTCTGGGGTTTCTGTTTGCGGCGGCGAATCCGAAGAACCTCGCCCTGGTCGCGGCGGGCGCAGCGGTCATCGCGGACGCGACTGCGCGGGTACTCGAGCAGGTCGTGGCGCTGGTTGTCTTCACGGTCGTGGCGAGCCTGGGCGTGGCCGCCCCGGCCGTGGTTCGGGGCGTGTTCACCGACCGCGCTGATCGCGCGCTCGCCGTGGCCGATGAGTGGATGACCCGGCACCACGCGGCGATCATGGCGGCGGTCCTGCTGATTCTGGGCGTGCTTCTGATCGGCAACGGGATCGCCGGGCTGTAGACGCCTGCCCTGAAGCTCCGTCGTCGGCAGGCTTGTTGCCGCCGGATCGATGCAACGACGTCGGCAATTCTGCACTGCGGTGGTGGTCTCCACGGTGGCGAGTTACGGGTTTGCGCTAGACGGTTTGGATGAGACGCAGGAGCGGAAGTACGCGATCGGTGCGGCGAAGATACCTGGCATAGTCGGGGGCGGTCTGCAGTATCCGCGGCCAGAACGCGGCTGCCTGCTGGGGTGTCAGCTCTTCGGCGCGAACCTGTTTCGTCTCGCCGTCGACCTCGACCTGGGCCTGGGGGTCGGCTTTGAGGTTGAAATACCAGCCCGGATGGGTTGGCAGCCCGCTGTTCGCTGCGACGACTATCAGGTCTGGGCCGTCCGGGAAGTACTGCAGTAGTACCGTGCGCGGCAGGCCGGAGCGTCGCCCACGGGTGGTGAGGATGAGCGCTCGGCGGTGCCACGGACGCACGATCCGGCCCCGGGTCCGTCGGATGAGCCATGCCCCGATCCCGACCGAACGGGTGTCGACGACGTGTTCGATGCGTGTCTCGAGCCGTTCGACGCGCCGGGCAGCACTGTTCGTGTGGTCGTTCGAATCGGAGTTGCGCAGCTCGGTGGCGAGCAGCCGTAAGGCGCTCCGGCGGATCAGGCCGCTGAAGGGACCGACGACGGTCCAATAGCGGCCGAACCGCCGTCTGCTCTCCGCATCGGTCACGGCGACGCGCGTTTCTACTGTGAGAATCGACGACTCGGCGCCGTATGGGGCGACTCTGAGGTTGAGCACGATCTTGGCAAAGCCCGGCTCTTCGAAGGTGGCGAAGCCATCCGGGCTGACGTTCGGACCGGACGAGGCGTCGGCAGCCGCCCACGGGCGACCGATCTGGCCGAGGACCATCTCGAGATTCGGTGCTTCTGCGAGCAGAACCCAGCCATGGTCGGTCATGTCCGTGAGCCGGAAGGTCGGTGCAGCGGCGGCAGCTACTCCCGGGCCGGTCCAGTGCGCGATGAGGCGTTGGGGGAGGGCGCGCAGACCGATGAGCGTCCGGATCAGCGGGGCCTGGAACAGGTCGAGCTGACGCGCGGCGCGGTAGCACGATCGGGGGTGGGCGCGGACGATGTCGGCGTGTGCGATGGAGTAGTCGTAGTGCGGTAGGAACTCATCGATCAGCATCGCTGACGCGGTCGTCGGGGCGGGCGCGGGGTGCGGCCGCGGGGCCGATTGCTCACCGGTCACCACGATGCCTTCGGCATCCCGGGTACCGGCGGCTGCGACGGGGACGTCACTGTGCAGCGGAAGCGGGTGCCGACACCGATCAGCCCATCGATGAGCTTGTTCGCACGTAGCATCCGCGGGGTGTAGGCAGGTTCGTTGCGCTTGTCTATGACGACGTCGAACACTTCCTCAACCGGCCGGTGGATGAGGATCTCCCCGGTGATGGTCGCCATGGTGCTCTCCTGTCGACCTTCTCGGATGCTTGGGAAACTACCTCGAATGATACGGCCGGCAACTCCAGTAGTTCGCAGAAGAACTCAGCGAACTACTGGGGCGCAGCGGTGTGGTCGCGGGTTCATATCCTCCGAATCGGTACTGTTCGCCGGCGAGGCGCAGCTTGCGGTCCTCGACCATCGGAGTCGCACGCCCCGAGGTGGCAGCCGTGACCGGCGCGCCGGCGTGGACGCGGCGACATGCCGGTCCAGCACCCGCACGCACGCCGCGTCCCGCGGTGGATCCACATTAACGGCATACCGACTGTGGATGCGGCTATCGGCCGAGCCGGCAACACCTGCCGACTGATAGCCGGCGACCCACCGCTCGAGTGTGCTCACCGACACGTGCAGCTCCTCGGCTTGGTGGCCATGGCGCCGATCGGAACATTCCGGCGTCGTCGCGACGGGACTACCGGTGTCCTGCACGTATCCGACCTCGACTTCGCCGGTCCGGGCACGATTCCTGTGTTGACCCCGAGGGACATCGAACCGCATCGAACTCGGACCGGTTTCATTCAGCTGCCTGATCGGTCGACGACAAGCGGGCGAGGTGTCGAGTGTCAGTCCAGCATTTCCTTGAGATAGGCGGTGATCATGGCCGTCAGCTGGTCCGCGATGACGTCCGGCTCGATGGGCGGCTGATCGAGCACGTAGCCGACCGCGACGTTCTCGACGGTGCGGACGAGCATCCACGCGATGGCCTCGGGATGCTCGATCGGGCGCCGGCCGGGATTGAAGCGCAGCCACATGGCCAGCAGCGCGTCGATGCGGTGTTCGAACGCGACCAGCCGGCTGTCCGGCGTGCGGGGGAGTTGCTCGATGAGCACGCGCAGCAGGCGGGGGTTCTCGCCGAGTGCCTCGAGCAGCACCCGCATGTTGGTTCGCACCGATTCGGTCCAGGTGGGGGCGTCGAGCGCACCGGTGAACACGTGCGAAATGCGAGCTTGCACCTCCTCGGTCCAGCGGTCGACGACTTCGGTCACGATGGCGTCCTTGCCGGGGAAGTACTGGTACAGCGATCCGGGGCTGATGCCCGCCGCGGCGGCGATCCGATTGGTGGAGGCGCCCTCGTATCCGTCGGCGAGCAGGACCTCCCGGCCGGCGGCGACGATGCGTTCGACCATCTCCTGCGAGCGGCGCTGCTGCGGTACGCGGCGCATCCGGCCCTGCTCCGCCGGTCTCACCGGCACCGTCCGGATGCGAATTGAACGCGAGTAATTGCTCGTGTAAGCATCGGCCCATGGTGGCACAGGAGATTCGACAGGACGCGCAGGCGGTGCGTTACCCGCACCGATACGTCGGCATCCGACCCAGAAACGAGCGCATCGGGCGGCCCCTGCGTGCCTACGCGCGGATCGGTGCCGTCGACGAGGAACTGCTCGACCGGATCGGCCGCCGGATGGTCGCCCGCGACGAGGTGGGCGCGGACCTGGTGCGCGCGATGCGCCGCCCCCGGACGGACGCCGAGCGGGTGACCATGGCGCAGTTCCATCGGGCGCTCGAGCACGGCCTCGACGCGGTGCCGGACGCGCCGGACGCACTGCGACGGTTCTTCGCCGTGGTCGATCACGTCCCCGAATGGGTGGACTTCGACCTGGTGGAGAAGGGTGCCCGGGCCTTCCGCCGGATGGGCCGCAGCCGCATCGACGTGCTGCTCCAGCTGTCGCTCATCGGCGGTTACCGGTTCGGTGGGCCGCCGGATCTGCTGGTCGAGACCGGGGGCCTGACCGGTTCGACCGCGATGCGACGCCTCGGCGAAACCCAGAAGTGGGGTACGGCGGTCGGCGAGCCCGGTGGGATGCGCCGGGACGGTGAGGGATTCAAGCTCACCGTGCACGTGCGCGCCATGCACGCGCTGATCAACCACCAGTTCGAGACCAACGGTCGATGGGACATCGAACGCTGGGGGCTGCCGATCAACCAGACCGACCAGGCGGCAACCCTGGGGCTGTTCAACGGCACGCTGCTGCTCGGCATGCGGGCGCTCGGCTACTTCGTCACCCGTGAGGAGTCCCGGGCGGTGATGCACCTGTGGAAATACGTCGGATGGCTCATGGGCATCGACGAGGACTGGCTGTTCGACACCGAACGCGAGCAGCACGTGTTCAACTACCACGTGCTGTTGGTGCAGGACGACGTCACACCCGCGGGGGCCGCGCTGTCCGGGGCCCTCGTGGAGGGCCAGCGCACCCTCGACTACGGCCGGTTCGGCGACGTGCGCGGCCGGTACGAGCGGCAGCGCCTGCTGAGCATGCTCCGGTACTTCCTCGGCACGCAGAGCCTGCGGGAGCTGGGTCTGCCCGTCACCCCGGCATGGGCGGTTCCGCCGGTGGTGGTCAAGAACGTCGTCTTCTCCACAGTGGTCGCACGCACGCGCACCGGGAGGCGGTTCCTCGAGCGGCTCGGCGACCGGGCCGCACGGCGCGAACTCGCCTCGAAGTTCGGGGCGTCGAGGCCCGCCGTCGGCGCGCTGCCCGGCTGAGCTTTTCCCGGCCGCCCACCGGGGGCCGGATCGGTCGCGTCGTCCCGGTCGCTAGGCTTGTCCCGGCAAGCCGGACCGCCGGTCTCCAGCAGCTGCGGGCGGCGGTCGTCGAGTGGAGCGGGTGAAAGACGTTGACGGACTCCGGAGAGCTGAGCATCGGGCCCCTTGTGCGCCCGTCCGACGGCAGTGACGACACGGCGAAGGTGGTCGCCGACCTCGTCAATGCTGTCTATGCGGTCGCTGAGGAAGGCATGTGGCCGGAGGGAGCCACCCGGACCTCGGCGAGTGAGATCGCCGAATTGGCCCGTGCCGGCCGGCTCTTCGTCGCCTCGCTCGGCGACCGGATCGTGGGCTGCGTGAAGGTGGTGCAGCTCGACGCCCGCGTCGCCGAGTTCGGGATGCTCGCTGCCGATCCGGAGGCGCGGGGCGCCGGCATCGGCCGTGCCCTCGTGCGATTCGCCGAGGCCCACGCGGCACGGCTCGGGAGCGAGATCATGCAGCTCGAGGTCATCCAGCCGAGAGACTTCGAGCACCCGTCGAAGGTGTTCCTGTCGCAGTGGTATCCGCGAATGGGGTACGTGCCGGTGCGGACGGACGGGCCCGAGGTCATGTACCCCGAACTGGTCCCGCTGCTCGCGGTCCCGTGCGACGTCGTCGTCTACCACAAGCGGCTCGGCTGACCGGTCCGTCTCCGCGTGGCGCCCGGCGCGGGCGACGACGACGTGCTTCCATGGTCGGACGAGTTCCGCGAGGAGGCGAGATGACGAGCAACCGTATCGGCCGCCATGCCCGGCGCGCGGGAGCCACGCTGCTGCTGACGGCCGCGGCCGTCCTCGGTGCGTCCGGTCCGGCAGCGGCCCAGGACGAGTGGCCCCAGATTCCGTCCTATCCGACACCGATGGTGCCGTTCGAGACCAAGGACTTCCTCACCCCGGCGGACCTCGACTACTGGAATCCGCTGGTGAACCGGAATCGGCTCACGTCACCGTTCGGCACCGGCACCCGGATCGTCTGCGTCGGATTCCACGGCGTGACCACCGACTGCTGGCAGGCCGATCAGAACGGACAGCCGCACAAGCTGATCCGGCTGCCGGCCAATCTGCCGAACGTCACGGGTTCGAGTCTGCCGGGCGGCGGGCCGGGACACTTCGTCTACCCGATCCTCTGAATCCGCACCGCGGACATATCAGCCGGTGAACAACACCGCTGCCTGAGCCGGCAACCGCGCGCCGTCCTTGCGGCGGAACAGTTCCGCCGGCCGGCCGGCGCCCGGACTCGACATGCGCCCGGTGCTGACGAGAGCGTCGACCACGTGGCGGCGGAACGAATCCTTCTGCAGCGGACCGCCGAATATCACCTCGTACAACCGCCTCAGCTCGAGGACGGTGAACTCGTCGCCGAGCAGTCCGTCGGGATCCACGCGCTGCGCGTAGCGGGTTCGCAGATCCGCGACGGCCGCCGCCACCATCTCGGCATGGTCGAAGGCCAACGGCTGCTCGGCCTTTCCGTCGCGCACGCACACGAGGTGGGCGTCGCCCGGAAGGTCCTTGCGAGGCAACGCCACGGCGTGGGCGATCGAGATCACCCAGCCGCGCGGGTCCCGGTCGGGAGCGTCGAACACGCCGATCTGATGGAACCGGATGCCGGTGAGGCTCGTCTTGTCACGCAGTGCACGTCGGGCGGCGTCGGCGGCGCGTTCGCGTTCGTGGAGGAAGGTGCCGGGCAGGGCCAGGTCTCCGAGACTGTGCTCGACCACCAGCACTCGAAGTTCGCCGGCGGAGTAGGTCAGCACGGCGATGTCCACCGCGGTCGAGGGGTGCGGGTACTCGGCCAGCTTCCGGCCCGCCCCGTCCGTCCAGTCGCTCACGGTTGCACTTTAGCGTGATTTTGATCTAAATTGATAGCGCAGATTTGATCGAAATGGTCGGCGGAGGGAGCGGGAAATGGCGTTGACGGCGCAGCAGTGTGACCGGGCGGTGGGGGTGCTTCTCGCGACGGCGGCGGGGGACGCCCTCGGTGCCGGCTACGAGTTCACTCATCCCGCCGCCGACGCGGTGATCGACATGATCGGCGGGGGCGTGTTCGGCTGGGAACCGGGGGAGTGGACCGACGACACCGCGATGGCCGTCGCCGTCGCCGAGGTCGCGGCCACCGGCGTCGACCTCGGCGGCGCAGCAGGTCTCGACGCGGTGGCCGCGCAGTTCGTGCGGTGGTTCGACTCCGGCCCGAAGGACATCGGCAACCAGACCCGCGCCGTGCTCTCGCATCGCCCCGCCGGCGCCGCGGCGATGCAGGCCCGCGCCCGCGCGCTGACCGGTCGCAAGGGCGGCAACGGCGCCCTCATGCGGACCGCCCCGGTCGCCCTGTCCTATCTCGGCTCGGGCGACGCGGACGCAGCCGTCGCCGCCGCCGGGGAGGTGGCGCTGCTGACCCACGACGACCCGCAGGCGGTTCAGGCCTGCCGGCTGTGGACGTATGCGATCCGCCACGCCGTCCTGCACGGCACCTTCGACGGTGTCCGCGGCTACCTGCAGGTCTGTCCCGCCGACGTCGCCGGTTACTGGGCTCCGCTGCTCGACCGGGCCGAGCACGGCACGCCCGGCGACTTCGCGAACAACGGATGGACCGTCCACGCCCTGCAGACCGCGTGGTGGGCGATCAGCACCACCGACGATTCCGACGCCGGGCACCTGCAGCGTGCCCTCGAGGCCGCGGTCCGCGCCGGCGGTGACACCGACACCACCGCCGCCATCGCGGGCGGACTGCTCGGCGCCCGCTGGGGAGCCTCGGCGGTCCCCGATCGGTGGCGGCGCATCCTGCACGGCTGGCCCGGGCACACCGCGCACGACCTGAACCACCTGGCCACGGACGCCGCGCGGAAGGGATACGACCGCCGCGCCGCCGTCTCCGCTCACCCCACCGAACTCCAGGAGCAATCGTGACCCTCATCGACGTCGTCCACGGCGACATCACCACCCAGCGCGTCGACGCGATCGTCAACGCCGCCAAGTCCTCCCTCCTCGGCGGCGGCGGCGTCGACGGCGCCATCCATCACGCCGGCGGTCCGGAGATCCTCGCCGCCTGCAAGGCCCTGCGCGCGACGACGCTGCCCAACGGTCTGGACGTGGGCGCGGCGGTGGCCACCACCGCAGGAAAGCTCCCGGCGCGCTGGGTGATCCACACCGTCGGGCCGATCTACTCGCCTCACGAGGACCGCTCGCACCTGCTGCGGTCGGCGTACACCCGCAGCCTTGCCGTCGCCGACACCCTCGGCGCCCGGACCGTCGCGTTCCCGTTGATCTCCGCCGGTGCCTACGGCTGGCCGAAGGAAGACGCGATCCGGCAGGCGGTCACCGCCCTCACCGCCGCCCGGACCGCGGTCGAGATCGTCACGCTCGTCGCGTACGACCGGAGCGTCGCCGAACTGATGCGCCGCACCCTGGCGTAAGGCGCTGGAGCCGGCGGCCGAATGTCACACGCGTTCAATTGGATCGAATGCGTGTGACATTCGGCCGCGGCGATCCTGCGGCGCTCAGGACATCGACGGTTCCTGCGACGGCAGGGTGAACACACAACTCTCCCCGGCCCCGAGTTCGCACACCTGGCCGTCGAGACCCACCCGGACGGGGCCGTGGAACCCTTCGGGCTGAGCGAGCACCGTCAACTCGTTGCCGACGATGCGCACCCGCAGTGGCGTGCCCCGGAACCGGATCGAGAAGGACACGCCGTCGAGCCGGTCCACCAGCCGGGGCCGGAACAGCAGCACGCCCTTGTAGACCCGGGCCCCGACGAAGCTGCTCTGGAGCAGGTCCAGCGTGCCGGACATGACCCCCATGTGGATGCCTTCCTTGGTGGTTCCGCCCTGGATGTCACTGACGTCGCTCTCGAGAGCCACCATGAAGCGCTCCCACGAACTGGGCGGGTGGATGTCGGCGAGCACGCCGGCGAACGTGACGTGGCTGAGCGTCGACCCGTGCGAGGTCCGTTGGTCGTAGTACTCGATGGTGCGCCGGGCCAATTCCTGGTCGTACGGATAACCCAGCCGCTCGAACGTCGCGTGCAACTCGTCGTCGTCGAACAGGAAGAACAGCATCACCGTGTCGGCCTGCTTGGCCATCTTGAACCGGTTCGGATCCTCGCCCTCCGCCCGGAGGATGCGATCGAGCCGCTGGATGTTGGGGTAGGCGGCACGGTAGTGCTCCCAATCGAGCTCCTCGAGCTCGTCGTAGCCCTCGAACTGGCTGATGACCCCCTCGTGGAAGGGCACGAACATCCGCCGGCTCATGTCGTCCCACGTGTGCAGCTCCTCGTCGGTCACCGCGAGCTGGGCGAGCAGGGCGCTGCGGCGGCTGGCCGAGAGCGAGTCGAGCACCGACGGCACCGTCGCCATGATCCAGGCCACCATGACGTTGGTGTAGGCGTTGTTGCGCAGTCCGTCCTCGGACGCGCCGGGATGGCGCTCGTGGAACTCGTCCGGCCCCATCACGCCGTGGATCTCGTAGCGTTCGCGCTCGGGGTTGAAGTGGGCGGTCGACGCCCAGAAGCGGGCGATCTCGAGCATGAGCTCGGCGCCGTAGTCGGCCAGGAACTCCGTGTCGTCGGTCGCCTGCAGGAAGCGCCACACGTTGTAGAAGATCGCCGCGTTGACGTGCCGCTGATTGCGGCTGAGGTCTGGATCCCACTGTCCGGAAAGGGGATTGAGATGGACGGCCTGGGTCTCCTCGGTGCCGTCGCTGCCGCTCTGCCAGGGGAACATCGCACCGCGGTACCCGGCCTCCTCGGCCGCGGCCTGGGCCTCCGACAACCGTCGGTACCGGTAGAGCAGCAGGCTTCGGGTCACCTCCGGCATCCGCAGGTTCAGGAAGGGGTAGATGTACATCTCGTCCCAGAACACGTGCCCCCGGTAGGCCTCCCCGTTGAGGCCCCGCGCCGGCACCCCGACGTCGTGCCGCGCCGTGTGCCGGGAACAGACCTGCAGCACGTGCGCCACGTGGAGCCGCAGCAGCAGGTGGGCGCGCGGCTCGCTGGGCAGCCGGACGTCGCAGATGTCCCACAGCTCGTCCCACGCCGCCTCGTGCTCGGCGTACGCGGCGGCGAAGTCGGGGTACCGCAGCACGTGCCGGCCGGACGCGGCCAGCGCCTCGGTGATCGCATTGTCCCGGGAGGTGAACAACGAGACCATCTTCTCCACGCGTGTCGGCCGGCCCTCCTCGACATCGAAGCAGAGCACCTGCTGGATGTAGTCCTCCATCTGGTACAGCGAGCGGTCCACCTCCACGGGTCCGTCGTCGTAACCTTCCCCGCGGAAGACCCGGGTGCGTGCGGCCTCGGCGACGTAGATGTCGGACTGGCGGGTCTGCACCCGCAGGGCGATCGTCTCGGTGCCGAACGTGCGCGGGGACACCGGATCCAGATGGCGGCCTTCGAGCTGCCGGTAGCGGGCGACGATCTGGTTCGTGACGCGACCGTCCAGCGCGGAGACCACCTCGATCTGTCCCGACCAGTTCTCCGGGACGAGCGTCCACTCGATCCCGGCCTGGTGGCTGTGGGCCATGCTCACGAAGCGGCGGCTCCGCAGGGTCGTCTCCCGCCCGAAGCGGTCCCGGAACCGCAGCTCGCGCATCACCGTGGCGAGCCGGATGTCGTAGGTGTGCCGGTAGGACAGCACGTCGACGTTGTCGAGCCGGACCGCGTCCTGGCCCTCGATGCGCAGCTTGAGGACGAGCCAGTTGGACACGTTGACCAGGTCCTCGTTGAGCACCGGGCGTCCGCCCATGATCGTGGTCTCGCGGTTGTAGATCCCGTGCACGTAGGTGCCGGGATAGTGGATGGGGCTCATGTCCTCCCACTCGGCGGTGCCGCGCGTGCAGAAGTAGCCGTTCCCGGTGGAGGTCAGCGCCTCCCGCAGTCCCTCCGACGCGCTGTCGAACCGGTCGTAGTCGAGCTCGAACTTCGGCTCCTGCACGACGTTCCCTCCCGGACTCCCGTGGCGTGGTCCGCGATCACCGCGCCAGTGCGGTCAGAAAGCGCTCCACCTCGTCGACGGAGGAGAGCACGAACTCGGCGGCCGTGGTCCGGCCTGCCATCTCCGGATCGTCCGCCCGGCCGACGAGGATGCCGATCCCACGTCCGCGCAGCGCCCGGAAGGCGTCCTCGTCGGTGATGTCGTCGCCCAGGTACACCGGTACGGTGCCGGCGGAGTCGAGGTCGAGCACCTCGATCAGGTACAGCACGGCTCGGCCCTTGTCCCAGTCGACGGCGGGCGCGAGCTCGTACACCATCTTCCCCGGGGTGACCTTCAGCTCGCCGCGGTACTCGGCGAGCAGCCCCTGCACGACCGTCGCGATCCGGTTCCGGTCGGCGGGTTCGGCGAGCCGGTAGTGCACGGCGACCGACGCCCGTTTGGGCTCCACCAGCGCCCCGGGGATCGCCCCGATCTCGGTGCGGAGCCGGTCGGTCACCGCCGCGACGAGGTCCGCGAACCGGGCGACGCGGTCGTCGGAGACGGAGCCGCGTTGCGGGGTCCAGATGTCGAAGCCGTGGCTGCCGGCCACCACCAGGTCGTCGATACCCATCAGCTGCTGCACCACCGCCCGGTCCCGGCCGGTGACGACGCATACCGGGCAGCGTGACGCGAGTTCCCGGACCACGGTGCGCATGCCGTCCGAGATCACCGCGTCCTCCGGTCGCGGCACGATCGGGGTGAGTACTCCGTCGTAGTCCAGGAACACCGCCGGCCGGCACTCCGCCAGCCGACGGGTCAGGCTTTCGTTCCCCAGCGCGCGAGGCAGATCGCGGACCGAAGTTTCCTCCATCATCGGGGCACCCCCTGTGGCGCGGCGGACGCCGCGCGTGCGGCACGGCCACGGTCTACCCTTCCACTGTAGGACCGTGTCGTGGGACGAGGGGGGTATCCCGTCCGGACCCGCGGTACGGGTGTGGGCACTACGACGGCCCGCGGGTTCGTAGACTTCAGCCATGACGTCCGGCGCAATGTTCGACCCCGCCGACGTGCAGCGCGCCGTTGCGGCACTGCACACGCCGGACATCGACCGGTGGGCCCACCGCTTCGAACTGTTGTCCGACGTGAACCGGCTGCGCTTGCTGCTGTGCCTGCACCACGCACCGGGCATCTGTGTCACGGACCTTGCCGCAGCCCTGGAGATGACCGGCACCGCGGTGTCCCACGCGCTGCGCCTGCTGCGCAACCAGGGCTGGGTGGCGGCGGAGCGTGAGGGTCGTATGGTGCGGTACCGCCTCGTGGACGAGACGGTCCACGAGTTGCTGCATTCGATCGGCGCGACCCACCAGCACGCCGGGCACACGCACCCGGACCGTGACCACGCCGCCCCGGAGAACGGAAGCATCTGATTCCGCGTCCCCGGGGCGGGCCCGCGGCCTATCGTGAAGACGAGCCCGTGAGGTGGGCGGAGTGGGGCCGCGATGCATGAATTGTCGATCGCGCAGAGCGTCGTGGACGCGGTGTGCGAGCACGCCGGCGACCGTCGCGTGCACAGTGTGCGCGTCGCGGTGGGAGCGCTGTGTGCCGTGATCCCCGACTCGATGCTGTTCTGCTTCGAGCTGGTCACGGTGGGCACCGTCGCGGAAGGTGCACGGTTGGACATCGAGACGCCCGCCGGTGTCGGGCACTGTCGGGACTGCGGGACCGAATTCGCATTGTTCGATCCGATTCTGTTGTGCTCCTGCGGAAGTGCCGATGTCGAAGTGCGGTCGGGTCGCGAGCTTCGCATCGTGTCGATGGAGGTGAGCTGAAGCGATGTGTGCCACCTGTGGCTGTGACGACGAGGCGGGGCCGCGAATCACGGTGCCGCCCGCGCACGACCTTCCCCACGGCGCCGAGCGCGGCCACGAGCACGGCCACGAGCACGGCCACGGCCACGAGCACGGCCACGGCCACGGCCACGAGCACGGCCACGAGCACGGACACGGACACGGGCACGACAGTGCGCCGGTGCAGACCGAGACCGTCACTCTCGAACAGCAGGTGCTCGCGAAGAACGACCTGCTCGCCGAGCGTACGCGGGGGTGGCTCGCGGGTCGCGGCGTGACGGCGATCAACGTGATGAGTTCGCCGGGGGCCGGCAAGACCACCCTGCTCGAACGAACGATCCGTGAGCTGTCCGGCTCTGCGCCGATCGCGGTGATCGAGGGCGACCAGGAGACCCTGCTCGATGCCGAGCGTATCCGCTCGACGGGATGCGCCGCGGTGCAGGTCAATACCGGTGCCGGATGCCATCTCGACGCGCAGATGATGCACGACGCGCTCACCGCCCTGGATCCGGCTCCGGGAACGCTGTTGTTCGTGGAGAACGTGGGGAATCTGGTGTGCCCGGCCCTCTTCGATCTGGGGGAGCAGGCCAAGGTGGTGCTCATCTCGACGCCGGAGGGAACGGACAAACCGCTCAAGTATCCGCACATCTTCGCGGTCGCCGATCTTGTCGTCGTCAACAAGGTCGACCTGCTGCCGTACGTCGACTTCGAACTCGAAACCTGTGTCCGCCACGCCGGATCGGTCAACCCCGGCGTTGAGGTGCTCGCGGTGTCGGCCACCACGGGGGAGGGCATGCAGGCGTGGTACCGCTGGATCGCCGACCGCCGGTCGGGACGATCATGATTCGTTGACATCCCTCCGGAACGGGGCGTTAATAGAGAAAGCGCCGCGCAAGTGGGCCGAGGGTCGACTCCTGCGGCGCAGGAGCGTGGGGCGCTCCGGAAGGTGGTCGGCATGCCCACACCCGAGGCCCAGGCGGCCGAAGAGGCCTTGATCCACGTGTTGTGGATCAACGCCGGGCTCAGTTGCGACGGCGATTCCGTGGCTCTCACCGCCGCCACGCAACCCAGTGTGGAAGAGATTGCACTCGGCGCGCTGCCGGGGCTGCCGAAGGTCGCGGTGCATTGGCCGCTGATCGATTTCGAATGCGGCCCCCAGGGTGGTGCGGACGACTTCCTCGAATGGTTCCGCAAGGCGGACCGCGGCGAGCTCGAGCCGTTCGTGCTGGTGGTCGAGGGTTCGATCCCCAACGAGAAGCTGCACGACGAGGGGTACTGGTCCGGCTTCGGCAACAACGAAGAGACCGGGCAACCGATCACCACCAGCGAGTGGCTCGACCGGCTGGCGCCGAAGGCCACGGCGATCGTCGCGGCGGGCACCTGCGCCACGTACGGCGGCATTCACGCCATGGCCGGTAACCCGACCGGCGCGATGGGCGTGCCCGACTACCTGGGCTGGGAATGGAAGTCGAAGGCGGGTATCCCGATCGTGTGCGTGCCGGGATGCCCCATCCAGCCGGACAACCTGTCCGAGACGCTGACCTACCTGCTGTACCAGGCGACGAATCAGGCGCCGATGATCCCGCTGGACGAGGCGCTGCGGCCGCAGTGGCTGTTCGGCATCACCGTGCACGAGGGCTGCGATCGCGCCGGGTACTACGAGCAGGGCGACTTCGCCACGGAGTACGGCTCCCCGAAGTGCATCGTGAAGATCGGCTGCTGGGGGCCGGTTGTCAAATGCAATGTCCCCAAACGGGGTTGGATGAACGGAATCGGCGGATGCCCCAACGTCGGGGGTATCTGCATCGGCTGCACGATGCCCGGCTTCCCGGACAAGTTCATGCCGTTCATGGACGAGCCGCCCGGGGGGAAGCTCTCGACGCGGGCGGTCGGCGTGTACGGCTCGGCCGTGCGGCAGCTGCGGAGCCTGACGAAGAGCACATTGGACAAGGAGCCGTCCTGGCGTACGCCCGGCACGGAACTCACCACCGGCGCGACCCGTACCTGGTAGTCCCGCCCCGAGAGAGGCAGCCCGATGACAGCCACCGTCCCCGATCCCGCCGCCGGCAGCAACCTGGTGGAGATGGCGTGGGATCCGATCACCAGAATCGTGGGCAGTCTGGGTATCTACACGAAGATCGACTTCGCGAACCGCGAAGTGGCCGAATGTCACAGCACTTCGTCGATCTTCCGTGGCTACTCGCTGTTCATGAAGGGCAAGGACCCGCGCGACGCGCATTTCATCACCAGCCGCATCTGCGGCATCTGCGGGGACAACCACGCCACCTGTTCCTGTTATGCGCAGAACATGGCGTACGGCGCCAGGCCGCCGCACCTCGGGGAGTGGATCGTCAACCTCGGTGAGGCCGCGGAATACATGTTCGACCACAACATCTTCCAGGAGAACCTGGTGGGGGTCGACTACTGCGAGAAGATGGTCTCCGAGACCAATCCGGGGGTGCTGGCGAAGGCCGAGAACACCCGGGCCCCCCGGGCGGACCAGCACGGCTACCGCACGATCGCGGACATCATGCGCTCGCTCAACCCGTTCACCGGCGAGTTCTACCGCGAGGCACTGCACGTGAGCCGCTCGACCCGGGAGATGTTCTGTCTCATGGAGGGTCGCCACGTGCACCCGTCCACCCTGTACCCGGGCGGTGTCGGCACGGTCGCCACGATCCAGCTGATGACCGACTACCTGACCCGGCTCATGCGCTACGTCGAGTTCATGAAGAAGGTCGTGCCCATGCACGACGACCTGTTCGACTTCTTCTACGAGGCGCTGCCGGGGTACGAGAAGGTGGGGCTGCGGCGCACCCTGCTCGGGTGCTGGGGTTCGTTCCAGGACCCGGAGACGTGCAACTTCGCCTACCGGGACATGGAGGACTGGGGCCGGAAGATGTTCGTCACCCCGGGGGTGGTCGTCGACGGCAAGCTGGTGACGACCTCGCTGGTGGACATCAACCTGGGCCTGCGCATCCTGCTCGGCTCCTCGTACTACGAGGACTGGACGGATCAGGAGATGTTCGTGAAGACCGATCCGCTGGGCAATCCGGTGGACCGTCGCCATCCCTGGAACCAGCACACCAATCCGAGACCACAGAAACGCGATCTCGAGGACAAGTACAGCTGGGTGATGTCGCCCCGCTGGTTCGACGGCACCGACTACCTGGCCCTCGACACCGGAGGCGGGCCGCTGGCCCGGTTGTGGTCGACGGCGCTGGCCGGGCTCGTCGACATCGGTTACGTCAAGTCCACCGGGTCGAGCGTGCAGATCAACCTCCCCAAGACCGCGCTGAAGGGGCCGGTGACGTTGGAGTGGAAGATCCCGCAGCACGGCAGCAACACCCTCGAACGCAACCGGGCCCGCACCTACTTCCAGGCCTACGCCGCCGCGTGCGCCCTGCACTTCGCCGAGAAGGCGCTGGTGGAGATCCGGGCCGGCCGCACCAAGACCTGGGAACCGTTCGAGGTCCCCGACGAGGGCATCGGCTGCGGGTTCACCGAGGCGGTGCGCGGCGTTCTCTCGCATCATCTGGTGATCCGCGACGGGAAGATCGCCAACTACCATCCGTATCCGCCGACACCGTGGAACGCCAGCCCGCGCGACAGCTACGGCACACCCGGCCCGTACGAGGATGCGGTGCAGGGGCAGCCGATCTTCGAGGAGAACGACCGCGAGCACTTCAAGGGCATCGACATCATGCGCACCGTGCGCAGTTTCGACCCGTGCCTGCCCTGCGGGGTGCACATGTACCTCGGAGACGGGAAGACCCTCGAGAAACTGCACTCGCCGACCCAGTCGGTCACCGGGGAGTGACGGATGGAGCGATGGCGGGAGTCGGGTGAACGTATCGAGGCACTGCTGGACGCGAGCTCCGCGGCCGGGCCGGCGGCGCGCGAACGGGCCGAGGACCTGGTCCGGGAGGTGATGGGACTCTACGGGGCGGGACTCGCCGGAATCTGCGACGCGCTGGCCCGGTATCCCGGCGCGATGGACGACCTGGCGCGCGACGACCTGGTCGCCAGCCTGCTGCTGATCCACGGGCTGCACCCGCACGACGTGGAGACCCGGGTGCGCACGGCGCTGGACGGGGTGCGCCCGTACCTCGGGTCGCACGGCGGGGACGTCGAGCTGGTCGCGATCCGCGACGACGTGGTCCGGTTGCGTCTGCTCGGCAGCTGCCACGGATGCCCGTCGTCGGCGGTGACCCTGGAGCTGGCCGTGCAGGACGCGGTGCGGGCGGCGGCGCCGGAGATCACCGAACTCGAGGTCGAGACCGCCGGGTCCACGGGGCAAGGACTCATTCCCGCGGCGGCGCTGTTCACCCGGGTGCATTCCGATGTTCGTGGAACATGGTGTGCGGCGCCGGAACTCGACGAGATCCCGGAAGGTGAGGTCGGCGGCTTCGTCGTCGCCGGCCTGCCGGTTCTGGTGTGCCGCGTCGCCGGTGAGCTCCTCGCCTACCGGGACCGGTGCCCGGTCTGCACCCACGCGTTCGCCGGCGCGGCGCTGCACCGGCGGGCCGGGGCCGGGGCGGACGCGGCGGTGCTGCGGTGCCCGACCTGTGCGGCGCACTTCGACGTGCGCGGTGCCGGGGTCCGGCTTGACGCGGGCGACGAACACCTCGAACCGGTGCCGGTGCTGGTGCGGGACGGCGTGCTGTCGGTGGCCGTGCCCGCCGGGGTGGCGTGATGCCGTCCCCCTTCGAGGTCCTGCAGCGTATCGCCGCACCTCGGCCGGCGGGGGAGCGCTGCGAGATGTGCGCCGTGGGCATCGGCGACGGGCACGGGCACGTCGTCGACGTGCAGGCACGCCAGCTGATGTGCGTGTGCCGGGCCTGCTGTCTGCTGTTCACCGATCCCGGGGCGGAACTGCGCTACCGGGCGGTGCCGGAGCGGTACCTGTCCTTCCCGGAGTTCGCGCTCACCCCCGGAGCCTGGGCGAGCCTCGAGATCCCGGTGAACCTGGCGTTCTTCTTCCGGAATTCGACCCTGGGCCGGACCGTCGCGTTCTATCCCGGCCCGGCCGGCGCGACCGAATCGGAGCTGCCGCTCGACGCCTGGGAGGCGCTGTGCGGCGGCAACCCGTCGCTCCTGCCCCCGCTGCCGGACGTCGAGGCGCTGCTCGTGCGGGTTCCGCGACGGGGCGCCGCCGACTGCCATCTGGTGCCCATCGACGCCTGCTACGCGCTGGTCGGCCGGCTGCGACGGGTCTGGCGCGGCTTCGACGGCGGCACCGATGCCCGTGCCGAGCTCGACGCCTTCTTCGCGGAGGTCGCCCGGCGGAGCCGTCCCGTCCCGGCGAGGGGGCAGGCGTGACCGCTCTGGACTTCACGGTCGTCGACATCGCTCCCGAACCGTATGCCGCCACCCCGAGCCTCTCGGCGCGCCTCCGGATCCGGGAAACCACGGGTGCGCCGGTGCACAGCGTGGCGCTGCGCTGCCAGGTGCGCCTGGAACCGGCCCGCCGACGCTACGGTCCGGACGCCGAGGCCGCCCTGGGAGACCTGTTCGGCACCCGCGACCGGTGGGGCAGCACCCTCTCCTCGTTCGCGTGGTTGCAGACGTCCACGATGGTGCCGGGCTTCGCCGGCGAGTGCGAGACGGCACTGCCGCTGCCGTGCACGTACGACTTCGAGGTCGCGGCCGCCCGGTATCTGCACGCCCTCGGCGACGGCGCGGTGCCGCTGCTGCTGCTGTTCAGCGGGACGGTGTTCGGCCGCGGCGGCGGCGGGGTGGCTGTCGAGCCGGTGCCGTGGGACCGCGAGGCCCGCTACGACCTGCCGGTCTCGGTGTGGCACGAGATGATCCGCAGCCACTTCCCCGGCACCGGGTTCGCCCGCATGGGGCACGACACGCTGGCCGCGCTGACCCGGTACAAGGTGGCGCACGGGCACACCGATCTCGACGCGGCGGTCACCGAACTGCTCGCCGCGGCCGAGGCGAGGCCGGCCGCGGCGACCGGCGCGGGGGAGGCGGCGTCGTGACCGTGCAGGGACAGGCTGATCGGGTGCGAGCGGTGGCCGACGCTGTGCTGTACGAGGGATACCTGTTGTACCCGTACCGGGCGAGTTCCCGTAAGAACCACTCCCGCTGGCAGTTCGGTGTGCTCGGCCCGCCCGGCGCCGCCGCCGCGGGGATCGGCGAGGAGCCGGCGCTGGCCACGCAATGCGTGCTGCGCCCACTGCGCGCCGACGCCACGATCGACGTGGTCGTGCGGTTCCTGCAACTGCAGACCCGCACGGTGCAGCGCCGCGACGGCGACGACTACGTCACCGTGGCCGAACTGACCGTCGCGGGCCGCTCGTGGATCGGGTGGGACGAGGCCGTGGAATGCGAGATTCCCCTCGGGCCGCTGCCGGCCACCGAACTCGCCGTCCCGCGTACGGTTCCGGTCGCCGTTCCCGGCGGTGCGGACATCGAACTGCTCACCGCCGCGGACGGTGCCGTCACCGGCCGGGTGGTACGCACGCGGTGGCCGGTGCACGCCGTCGTTCGTGTGGAGCGGGGCCCGTCCGCCGGAACCGGTGCGCCGATGCGCCTGGATCTCGCCGTCGAGAACACCGGCGACGCACCCGTGGACGCCGCCGACGCGCTGCGACGGTCGCTGATCGGGGCGCATCTGATCCTCGCCGCCCGCGGCGGGCGGTTCGTCTCGCTGCTCGAGCCGCCCGCCGACGTCGCCGGCCTCGCGGACGAGTGCGCACACACCCGGTGTTTCCCGGTCCTCGCCGGCGACGCCGACCCCGCCACACCCGGCGAGTCCGCCACGCTGCTGGTGTCCCCGATCATCCTGTACGACCATCCGCAGGTCGCCGAGCAGAGCGGCGGGGACCTGTTCGACGCCACCGAGATCGACGAGATCCTCACCCTGAGGGTCCTGACCCTGACCGACGAGGAGAAGGCCGAGGCGCGGGCCACCGACCCCCGGGCCGCGCAGATCGTCGAACGCTGCGAGACGATGACCCCCGCCGAGATGCAGGCCCTGCACGGCATCCTGAGGGACCCGCACCGCGAGGGCGGGCTGATTCCAGAACTGCCCGACGGCGTCGACTGGTGGACCCCCGAGGCGGACACCAGCGTCCGGCCCGAGACGGACGGGGTGCTGATCGGCGGGATCCGGGTCGCGCAGGGCAGCCTGGTGCGGCTGCACCCGTCGCGCCGGGCCGACGCGCAGGACCTGTTCTTCCGGGACCGGGTGGCGCGCGTGGCCACCGTGCACGCCGACGTCGACGGCGAGACCCACGTCGGGGTCGTCCTCGTCGACGATCCGGCCGCGGACCTGCACGACTGGTACGGGCGCTACCTGTACTTCGCGCCCGACGAACTCGAGCCGCTCGGGAGGAAAGAGGAGCCATGAGATTCATCGGAATGCTGGCCACCGCGGCACTGGCCGCCGCGGTGATCGGCGGGGTGGTCGTGACGGTGCAGTCGCTGCCGGACATCCAGCGGTACCTGCGGATGCGCAGGATGTGACGTGGTGCGGATCCTGGTGGCGGGCATCGGCAACATCTTCCTCGGCGACGACGGCTTCGGCCCCGAGGTGGTGCGGCGGATCCCGGCCGACACACCCGGAACCCGGGTGGTGGACTACGGGATCCGCGGCATGCACCTGGCCTACGACCTGCTCGACGGGTGGGACGCGCTCGTGCTCGTCGACGCCGTCCCCGGCGCCGGCGAGCCGGGCGCCGTGCGGGTCTTCGAAGCCGACACCGCCACGCGGGGACCGGCGGGAATCGACGCGCACGCCATGGACCCGGCCGCGGTGTTCGCGAGCCTCGAGGCGCTCGGCGGGCAGGCGCCCCCCACCGTGGTGGTGGGCTGCCAGGTGGCGGCGGTCGAGGAGGGCCTCGGGCTGTCCCCGGCGGTCGCCGCGGCCGTCGGCCCGGCCGTCGATGCCGTCCGGCGCACCGTGCGCCGCCTGCATGCGCAGGCGCCGCCGGCGGGAGCCGCGGCCGCCGGGGACGAGGGCTGAGCGGTGTGCCTCGGCATCCCGGGACGGGTGATCCGGCGGCTCGACGGCTACGCCGGGCAGCTCGCCCTCGTCGACGTGGCCGGCGAGGAGCGCAAGGTGAACGTCGGCATGCTCGACGACCCGGACCTCGCGCCCGGCGACTGGATCGTCATCCACATGGGCTTCGCGATGGATCGGGTCGACGAGGCCGGCGCGCGGCGCGCGATGGAAGGGCTCGAACTGATGGGACGGCCCCGGGACGAACCGGGAGCGGCACCGTGAACCCCGTGGCCGAGCGACGGCGCCTGGTGGTGCGTGGCGTGGTGCAGGGCGTCGGCTTCCGGCCGTTCGTCGCCGGGCTGGCCCGCGAGTTGCGCCTGGGCGGGTACTGCGGCAACGACGACTCCGGGGTGTTCCTCGAGATCGAGGGTGCCGCCGCGGATCTGGACGAGTTCACCCGCCGCCTGCGCGACGACGCACCGCCGCTGGCCGTGCTCGTCGACGTGGCCGCCGCCCCGCGAATGCCGCGCGGCGAGGACGACTTCCGCATCGTCGAGAGTCACCACGCGGACGGGGCGCGCACCCTGGTCCCGCCGGACGTGGCGACGTGCGCCGACTGCCTGCGCGAGCTGAACGATCCCGCCGACCGGCGCTACCGGCATCCCTTCGTCAACTGCACCCACTGCGGGCCCCGCTACACGGTGATCACCGACCTGCCGTACGACCGGCCGGCGACGACCATGGCCCGGTTCCCCCTGTGCCCGAGTTGCGCCCGCGAGTACACCGATCCCACGGACCGCCGCTACCACGCCCAGCCGATCTGCTGCCCGGACTGCGGGCCGCGGATCTTCGCCGTACGCGACGGCCGCCGGATCGACGGAGACGCGGAGGTGCTGGCCACGGTGCAGGCGGCGCTCGCCGCCGGGGACATCGTGGCGGTCAAGGGACTCGGCGGCTTCCATCTCGTGTGCGATGCCACGAACCCCACCGCGGTGAACCGGCTGCGGGAGCGGAAACACCGGCCGGACAAGCCGTTCGCCGTGATGGCGCCGGACGTCGCGGCCGTCGCCGCGGTGTGCCTGCTGTCCGCGGCCGAGCAGGCCGTGCTCACCGCGCCGGCCCGGCCGATCGTGTTGCTGCGGGCCCGTCCCGGCGCGGCCGTCGCCGACGCGGTCGCACCCGGACTCGACGAGCTCGGGGTGATGCTGCCGTACACGCCGCTGCACCACCTGTTGTTCGCGCCGGTGCCCGGGCACGGGAACGACGTGCCGCGGCTGCTGGTGGCGACGTCGGGAAACCTGTCCGGTGAGCCTCTCTGCTTCCGCAACGACGATGCCCTGGCCCGGCTCGGCGGCATCGCCGATCTGTTCCTGATGCACGACCGGGACATCGCGGTGCCGTGCGAGGACTCGGTGGTCGCGGTCGCCGACGGCGTGGAACTGCCGCTGCGGCGCTCACGGGGATTTGCGCCGATGCCGGTGCTGCTCGGCGGCGCGGCGCCGGTGGTCCTCGCGGTCGGCGCCGAGGTGAAGAACACCTTCTGCCTGACCCGGCAGGACTACGCCTTCTGTTCGGCGCATCTCGGGGACATGGGCACGGTGGAGAGCCGGCGCGCCTTCGAGGCGTCGGTCGCGCAGCTGACCGCCCTGCACCGCGTCACCCCCGAGGTGGTGGTGGCCGACGCGCATCCCGGCTACGCGACCCGGGAGTGGGCCGAACGCTACTGCGAGGACCACGACGTCGAGCTGCGCGCAGTGCAACACCACCACGCGCACGTCGCGTCCCTGCTCGCCGAGCATCGCCGGCTCGGTACCCCCGTGCTGGGGATCGCGTTCGACGGCACCGGATACGGCTGCGACCGCACCGTCTGGGGCGGGGAGCTGCTGCTGGTGGGAACGGATCCCTGCGACGCCCGGCGCGCCGGGCACCTGCGGTCGTTCCCGCTGCCCGGCGGCGACGTCGCCGTGCGCACCCCGGCCCGGGTCGCGCTGGCCGTGCTGCGGGAGGCCGGCATCGAGGAGATCGAGGACCTGCCGTGCGTGAGCGCGCTCGGTGCCGCCGAACGCGCCCTGGTGGACTCGCAGCTGGCGTCGGGCGTCGGCTGCGTGCGCACCACCAGCGCCGGCCGGCTGTTCGACGCGGTGGCCTCCGTGCTGGGGGTGCGGCACCGGATCAGCTACGAGGCGCAGGCCGCGATCGAACTCGAGGTGCTGGCGCGCACCGCCACGGATGCCGCGCCGGTGCATTCGTCGCTGCGGGGGGACGAGCTGGACTGGGCCGGCACGCTGGCCTGCCTCGTCGCCGGCGTCCGGCTCGGGGTCCCCGCCGCGGACCTCGCGGCGGGCTTCCACCGTGCGCTGGCATCGGCAACAGTGCGGTTGGCGGCCCGGATCGCCGATGCGGCGGAGGTACGCACCATCGGCCTGACGGGCGGCGTGTTCCAGAATCGGCTCCTGCTGGGCATGGTCCGAACTATGCTGCAGGACAGAGGGTTCGAGGTGCTGACACACAGGCGGGTGCCGCCGAACGACGGTGGCCTGTCGCTGGGGCAGGCCGCGCTCGGTGCCGCGTTCGCACGCGGCCGGGCCGTGGACCCTGCCGGGACGGGACGAGCGCGATGACATCGACACACGACACCGAGCCGATCGGCGCGGAACTCGCCGCCGACCTCGCCGCGACGGCGCTGAGCCTGGCCCGCCGGTTCCATGCCGGGGCGACCCTGTGGGTGGTGTCCCCGCAGTGGGAGCCGCACGCCCATCACGTGGCGGTCGAGTTCGTGCACCCCGTGATCATGGGTAAACGGGCGTTGCCGTCGGTGTCGCTCGTGGAGCCGGACCCGGTCGCCCAGTGCCGGGTCGCCGCCCGCCCCGGCGACGTCATCCTGGCGGTCGCCTCCGCCGATCAGCCGGCCGTGCGCGAGATCGCCCGGCGCGCACCCGCGTGGGGCACCGACACCATCTGGATCGGCTCCGGTCCGCGGCCCGCGCCCGGTGCGGCCACCCACGTGCTGTGGGTGGACTCGGACGATCCGATGGTGCCCGCCACCGGGCGGTTCGTGCTGCTGTACCACCTGCTGTGGGAACTGACGCACGTGTGCTTCGAGCATCCAGGCCTGCTCGCCGACCCGGGCTGCACCGACGAGGTGTGCGTGACCTGCAGCGACGAGGGCCGGCTCGGCGAGGTGATGTGGCCGGCCGACGACACCGGCGCCGCGCCGGTGCGGACCGCGGCCGGCCGGGAGCGGGTCGACGTCTCCCTCCTCGGCGACGTCACGCCCGGCGACCTGGTGCTGGTGCACGGCGGCGTCGCCCTCACCAGACTCGACGCGCCGGAACTCGATGCTGGGGCACTCGATGAGGGGGAACGGCTGTGAGCACCGAACCGGACGGCACCGACTTCCTGTACCCGTTCATCGACGCGCAGGAGCACGACGCCACCGCCCTGTTGCGCGACCTTGCGGAATCCGCCCGCGGCAAGGCGGCCGACAGCGCGCGTCTGCAACGGGCTTCGCTGGACGAATGGGGCGAGGACCTCGTCGCGGCGGGGCAGCGCATGGCCGAGCGTTTCGCTCGCGGCGGCCGGCTCTACACCTTCGGCAACGGCGGCAGCTCCACCGACGCAGCGACCCTGGCGACGCTGTTCAGCCGGCCGGCCCGGGGACGGCCGGTGCCGGCCTGGTCGCTCGCCGCGGACCAGGCGGTGGTGACGGCGCTCGGCAACGACGTCGGATTCGAGCTGATCTTCTCGCGGCAGATCATCGCGCACGCGCACGGCGACGACGTCGCGATCGCCCTGTCCACGTCTGGCAACTCCGACGACCTGATGACGGCGCTGGCGGAGGCGCGGCGGCGGGGACTGCTCACCATCGGATTCGCGGGGCACGACGGCGGCCGGATGGCCGCCACCGACGATCTCGACTTCTGCTTCACCATCCGCTCGCAGAGCATCCACCGGATCCAGGAGAGCCACGCCCTGATCGGGTACCGGCTGTGGTCGGCCGCGCAGGAACACCTGGCGCGCGCGGAATCGGCGACGGGAGGCGGACGGTGAGCACATCGGCCGAACGCGAGGACCGGGTCCTCGAACGGATCGAGGCGTTCCGGCGGCGCCGGCCGCGCCTGCGCGACACCGTGATCTCCCTCTCGCACGGCGCCGGGGGCAAGGCGTCCGCGGCCCTGGTGGATTCGGTCTTCGTCGAGGCCTTCCGCAACACCGAACTCGAGCAGCTCGGCGACGCCGCCACCGTGCGCCTCGACTCCGGGGAGAGACTGTCGTTCTCGACGGACTCGTTCGTCGTCAAGCCGCTGTCGTTTCCGGGCGGCTCGATCGGGCACCTCGCCGTGCACGGCACGGTCAACGACCTCGCCGTGTCGGGCGCGCGGCCGCGGTGGCTGTCCGCGGCGTTCGTCATCGAGGAGGGCTTCGAGATCGCGCGGCTGCGCGAGATCGTCGCCGACATGGCTGCGGCCGCCACCCGGTCCGGGGTCGAGATCGTCACCGGCGACACCAAGGTGGTGGGCCGGGGCGCCGCAGACGGTCTCTACATCAGCACCGCCGGGGTCGGCCTGGTTCCCGCCGGGCGCCGCCTCGGGGCCGACCTGGTGCGCCCCGGCGACCGCGTGCTGATCTCGGGGACGCTCGGCGACCACGGCATGGCGGTGCTGCTGGCCCGCGGCGACCTGGCGATCGAAGCGGACATCGCCTCCGACACGGCGCCGGTGCACGAGCTGGTGGCGGCCCTGCTCGCAGCCGCGCCGTCGACCCGGTGGATGCGTGACCCCACCCGCGGTGGCGTCGGTACCGTCTGCAACGAGCTGGCGCAGGCCACCGGCTTGGCGGTGGTGCTCGACGAGGCCGCGCTGCCGATCCGGCCGACGGTGACCGGGGCGTGCGACATGCTCGGCATCGACCCGCTGTACGTCGCCAACGAGGGCAAGTTCGTCGCGGTCGTCGCCCCGGACGAGGCGGACGCCGCCCTCGCCGCACTGCGGGCGTGCCCCGGCGGCGGCGACGCCGCGGAGATCGGGGAGATCCTGGCCGAACCGGAGGGCATCGTCGCGTTGCGTACCGCGTTCGGGGGCAGCCGGATCGTGGACATGCTCGTGGGCGATCCGCTGCCCCGGATCTGCTGAGGTGAGGAGAGACGCAATGTGCCTGGGAATTCCCGGCCGGGTGGTCGACATGGTCGACCCCGCCCAGCACCTGGCGAAGGTGGACGTCAACGGCGTGCAACGCGCCATCAGCGTCCGGCTGCTCGCCGGCACCGGCCTGCAGGTCGGGGACTGGGTGCTGGTGCACGTCGGCTTTGCGATGGCCCGGATCGACGAGGACGAGGCGAAGCTGACCCTCGATCAGGTGCGGAAGATGGGCGCCGACTACGTCAACGAGATCGAAGCCTTCAACGCGTCCGAGATCGCGTGAGCACCGGATGAAAGGCGGAGCAGGATCATGAAATTCGTCGACGAGTTCCGCGACCCCGCCGCGGCGCGCGCCCTGGTGGCCTCGATCACCGACCTCGCCGCCGGGGAGGAGTTCAAGTTCATGGAGGTGTGCGGCGGCCACACCCACACTATCTACCGGCACGGCATCGAACATCTGCTGCCCGCGTCGGTGGAGCTGGTGCACGGCCCCGGCTGTCCGGTGTGCGTGATCCCCATGGGCCGCATCGACGACGCCATGTGGCTGGCCGAGCAACCGAACGTGGTGTTCACGACGTTCGGAGACATGATGCGGGTGCCCGGCTCGCGCGGGAACCTGCTCGAGGCCAAGGCCCGCGGCGCCGACGTCCGATTCGTGTATTCCCCGCTGGACGCCCTGAAGATCGCGGTGGACCACCCGGACCGGCATGTGGTGTTCTTCGCCGTCGGATTCGAGACCACCGCCCCGTCCACGGCGGTGACGCTCGTGCGGGCGAGACAGCTCGGCCTGAGCAACTTCACGGTGTTCTGCAACCACGTGACGATCGTGCCGCCGATCAAGGCGATCCTCGAGTCGCCGGATCTGCGGCTCTCGGGATTCCTCGGACCGGGGCACGTGTCGACCGTGGTGGGACTGCGTCCCTACCGCTTCGTCCCCGCCGTGTACGGAAAACCGATCGTGGTGGCCGGATTCGAGCCGCTCGACATCCTCGCCTCGGTGCACATGCTGCTGCGGCAGATCCGGGACGGCCGGTGCGAGGTGGAGAACCAGTACAGCCGGGTGGTGCGGCCCGAAGGAAACGTGCAGGCACTACGGCTGATGGCGCAGACGTTCGCGCTACGGCCGCACTTCGAGTGGCGCGGCCTCGGATTCATCTCGCAGAGCGCGCTCGGCATCCACCCCGACTACGCGGATTTCGACGCCGAGCAGCGGTTCTCGATGCCTGGCCTGCGCGTCGCCGACCCGAAGGCATGTCAGTGCGGCGAGGTGCTCAAGGGCGTCATCAAACCGTGGGAATGCAAGGTCTTCGGCACGGCGTGCACGCCGGAGACCCCCATCGGCACCTGCATGGTGTCACCGGAGGGGGCGTGTGCCGCCTACTACAACTTCGGCCGGCTGCACCGGGACACTGCGGCGCTGGTGGGGCAACGCGGAACGGCCTGATCCGTGGCGGTGGTGACGGAGGGGCAGTGGTGACTGAGGGGCAGTGGTGACGGAGGGGCAGTGGTGACGGAGGGGCAGTGGTGACGGAGGGGCAGTGGTGACGGAGGGGCAGCGGCTCTTCGCCCGTTACGCCCATGCGCCGAACGCACTGGGCTACTGCGGCCCGGCAGGGGCGGCGGCCCTCGAGGCCGCCGCGTGCGGGCACGGCGACGGCGCGGCGGTCGTGGCCGCCGCCCGGCGGTTCACCGGAGCATGGCCCTACCAGGAGCTGATCGCGGCCCTGGCCGGCCGGACCGACCCCCTCGACGCAGAGGTGGTGCGCGCCTACTGGACCGGCAACGCCCTGACGGACCGGATCGATCCGGTGGAGTTCGGGACCCGGCTGCTCGAGCGGCTGGGCACGCAGGCGGGGCACTACTGGACCCACCTGACACCCGAACTGCTTGCCGAGGCGGCCCCGACGCACGCGTTCCACGTGCTGGGGGTGTACCCGTGGTCGCGACTGCTGACCACCGGGATGCCCCAGCCGGTACAGGTTCTCGATTCCTGCCGGATCCGCTGGGGCACCGTCGTCGCCGTCGGACCCGACACGGCGACGGTGCGCAGCCGCCGGCTCGAGTTCGACGGTGCCCGCCTGCGTCTCGGCGCGGAACGCGCCGAGACGGTACGGCGCCGCACCGGTGCGGGTGTGTTCGTGCCGGGACTGCGGCTCGGCGAACATGTTGCGCTGCACTGGGATTTCCTGTGCGACCGGCTCGAGGAGGAGGAGGTGGGCCGGCTGGAGGCCGCGACGGTGCGGCAGCTCGACCGCACCAACGGCCGGCTCGCCGCGGGGTGACGGCGCTCAGCGCGGGTCGGTCTCCGGCAGGGTGAATCCCCACGGCAGTTCCAGCCGGTTCGCGGCGAGCAGGTCGGCGTCGGCGAGCAGGGCGGTGATCGGACCGTCCGCGACGAGTCGTCCGTCGCTCACGATCACGGCCCGGCTGCACACCTGCGCCGCGTACGGCAGGTCGTGGGTGACCAGCAGCAGGGTGGCGTCGATGCCGAGGAGGACCTCGGCCAGTTCCCGGCGGGCGACGGGATCGAGGTCGGTGGACGGCTCGTCCAGGACCAGAACGTCGGGCCGGCACGCCAGCACGGTGGCGAGGGCGACCCGTCGACGCTGACCCGCGGACAGACGCGCGGTGTTGCGGCCGGCGTGCTCGGTCATGCCGACCGCCTCGAGGGCCTCGCGGACCCGGGCGTCGAGTTCGGCTGCGGAAACGCCGAAGTTGGCGGGCCCGAACGCCACGTCCTGTGCGACGGTCGGCATGAACAACTGGTCGTCGGGATCCTGGAACACCAGTCCGACCCGTCGCCGGATCTCACGCAGGGTGTTCCGCGCGACCGGCAGCCCGCCGATCCGGACGGTCCCGGACGACGGCGCCAGTACGCCGTTCAGGTGCAGCATCAGGGTGGTCTTGCCGGCGCCGTTCGGGCCGAGGACCGCGACCCGCTCACCGGCGGTGACGGCGAGGTCGATGCCGTCGAGGGCGCAGTGCCCGTCGGGGTGGACGTGCCGTACCCCCGTCAGCAGCACGGCCGGCTCCGCGGTCATGCCGTCACCCAGGCGGCGGCGCAGACGGCACCGGCGACGGCGGCCGGCAGCAGGCCCGCAGTCCAGGCCATCGCGGTGGCGGGAGGACCGGAGGCCGGGACGGCACCGGTGAATCCGCGGGAGAGCATGGCCAGATGCACCCGCTCACCGCGCTCGTAGGCGCGGACGAACAGCCCCCCGATTCCCCGGGCCGTCGCTCCGATGCGGTGGAGGGTGCGTGGGTCGTCGCCGCGGGAGATCCGGGCACGGTGCATTCGGTTCGCCTCGGCGGCAAGCAGTTCGAGATAGCGCAGCATGAGCACCGCCACCGTCGTGAGCAGTGCCGGAACCCGGAGGCGGGCCAGGCCGGCGGGCAGGTCCTGGGCCGGGGTGGTGGCCGCGAGGACGAGGGAGACGAGCACCCCGAGGGTGCCCTTGACGAGGATGCCCCACGCCGCGTACAGGCCCGGAACCGACAGGGAGAACCCCAGGACGTCGACCCGGTCGCCGGCCTCGGCGAACGGGAGCAGGACGGCGAGCGCGACGAACGGAGCCTCGATCGACATGCGCGGCGCCAGCCAGGCGCAGCGGATCCCGGCGAGTGCGCAGATCGCCGCGACGACCGCGAAATGGAGGGCGAAGGCCCACATCGCCTCGCGCGGAGTGGCGACCACGACGAAGACGAATGCCGTTGCGGCGACGATCTTCACCTCGGTGGGCAGGCGGTGCACAGCAGTCGTCGCGCGTGCAGGCCCGCCCCGCAGCGCGGTGGTCACGGCCGCGCTCCCGGAGTCCTGTTCCCGGATGCGCCCCGTCGACGGACGAGGAGACGGAACAGCGCGGCGGCCACCGCCGAGGTCGCGGCGACGCCGAGAACCCCGGCCACGCCGGTGGATCCGGTGTGGCCGCCGACCGTGTAACCGGCCAGCGGACCCGCGTCCCACGGATGATCGGTGGCCTCACCCGCCAGGCACTCCCCGGTGACCGTGGCGCTACCGTCGACTTCGACCACGGCACACCCCCGCGCGGTCGCGGCCTCGAGGCCGTCGGGGCTCGAATCGGCAAGGTACGAAAGCATCCCCGCGCACAGGAACGCCGCCACCGCGAACAGGATCAGGAGACGCCGGCGCGTCATGCCGGTGCCCGGGTCGGCGGCCGCAGCGGGCGGAGCAGATGGACGATGTCGGGCCGCGCCCGTGCCACCGCGACGACGGTGACGGCGGTGACGAGTCCCTCACCGGCGCCGATGAGAACGTGGGTGCCGAGCAGGAACGCAGCGACGGTGCCGGCGGACCCGGCGGTGCCGCCGACCGCGTACTCGACCAGGAACCCGGTCGCCGCGGCGACCGTCGCGACCAGCGCTGCGGCAAAAGAGATCACGCCGAGGGCCGGTCCGCACGGGTACCGGCGCAGCAGCGGACGCAGCGCCACGGCCGTGCCGTACCCGGCGAGCACGCCGAGCAGGGCCATGTTGGTGACGTTGGCGCCGAGGGCGGTGAGACCGCCGTCGGCGAAGAGCAGTGACTGCACGACCAGCACGACCGTCAGGCACAGGGCGGCGGTCGCGGGACCGACCAGGACGGCGGCGAGCGCGCCGCCGAGTACGTGCCCGCTCACCCCCGGCAGGACCGGAAAGTTGATCATCTGCAGGGCGAAGACGAAGGCCGCGACGAGGCCGGCCAGGGGAGCGATGCGCTCGTCGAGCCCGGACCGGGCCCTGCGGAGCGCCACCGCGAGGCCGAGCGCGGCGACGACGAAGAACGCCAGCGAGGTCCGCGCGTCGAGCAGACCGTCGCTCATGTGCATGGCTACGACGTCCATCGGAAGAACCTCCGAGGCGTGAGGATGCGTCGACGCGATTCTAGCTGCCCACCTGAACAACTGAACAGGCTTTCGGCCGTCGGGCCGGTTCGTCCCGTTCCGCCGGGACCTTCGTGCGGCGCGGTCCGCAGTGGGGCGTCCTGCCGTCTCCCCGGCGAGATCGACTGTCGACAAACGCGGCGCCGCGTGCTCGGATGGAGTGAGGGGGTCCATTCGTCGGAATGCTCGAATCCCCGAGGAGAAGCGATGAACGACGGAACCGGAAGGCAAGAGGAACCGCAGTCGGAGCGGGGTGCCCCCGGCTCGCGCGACATGGGCTCCACCGGCCCCGGAGGAGGGCCCGCGGACCGCCCCGCCGGCGCGTTCGAGGACGACGAGATGATCTCCGCCGACCCCGGCGACGCGGGATCGCACCGACCCGGGCACACCACGACGGTCGGGGATGCGGACGCGGTCGTCCCGCCCTACGAGGGGCGGACGGAGCGCGGGGATGTCCGTCCCGCGCCGGACGACAGGGGAGAGGCGAGCACCGGGGGTGCCGGACGGCCGGTGGCCGACGAGACCCGCAAGTCGGCGGAGCCCTCCGAGACCCCGGGTGGCGCCACGACGTCGCCGACCGAGGAGCGGCCCGCCGGGTGAGCCGACACGACCCGAGGTGACGACGAGGGGCCGGCCCCGCCCACCGGGCGAGGGTGCACCGCGCCGAGGACGCGCGCTGTTCGGGCGGACCAGGGAGCCCGGTGCGCCGGGGCGGCGTCAGACGAACGTGCGCGCCAGCACGATCGCCAGCGCGATCAGCAGTGCGGCCTTGACGATCTCGAGCGCCACATAGGCGTAGTGCACCTTCGAGCGGGGTGCGTCCTCCCCCGCGAGGATGCGGTTCGAGCGGCGCGTCAGCGGCGGGCGGATCACCGCCACCTGGACCGCCAGCACGGCCACCGTCACGAGGAGCAGGATCCACCCGGTCGTGCCGGGCGACGAGACCAGGCACGCCGCGATCAGCACGAGGGCGAGGACCCCCTCCACCGTGTTGAGCGCCCGGAACACCAGGCGACCGATACCGAGTCCGAGGGGGATGGTGATTCCCGGCGCCCGGAACTTCAGGGGTGCTTCGAGGAAGGAGATGGCGAGCACCATCCCGAGCCAGAGCATCGGCACGAACAGTTCCACGTAGCGTGCGAGAGTTTCCATCACCCGTCCTCGACTGCTGTGATCGGCACCTGATCGCCAATCCTAGTGGCGCCTGCGGCGACGGGGACGCCGGCCGCCCTTCGTCACGGCGAGAAGGGTGAGGACGAGGGCCGTCGCTGCGAGAGCGACGACGAAGACGACCACGTGGGCCGCACCCGCGCTGCGGTCACTACAGTCCTGACCGTCCTCGGATCACTCGTTGCGCAGAGGGGGCGCGGGAATTCCGGCCACGGACGTGTGTGAACGATCGACCCGTGGCGGCCCGTTCTTGCTCGGCGGCCGAGACCGAGGAATGCTGCTGACAACTCGCGCTCGACAACGTTCACCGAAAGGATCGGTCATGCCGCGCATCGGTACCGCCGCCCGGGACCTCTACCGACGGGAGATGGCCGCGTCGAAAACTGCCGGCGACCCGCAGCAACGGTGGCGCCACCTCGAACGGGCGCACATCCTGTCCCAGCCGGATCCGTGGTTGCACACCTGCAATCACGTCGCGATGCTCGCCCTGGCGCTGCGCTGCCGTGACCGCCGCGAGGCCCTCGGGCAGGTCGTGCGGATCGTCGTCGCTGCTCCCGGTTCGATGACCGGCCGGTATCCCGAAGGCAACACCGGACGGGTCGCCGCCGGCCTGACGACCCCGATGCCGGTTCCGGCCGATCTGGCCCGGGCGCTGTCGGCGTAGTCGCCCACCCCCGGATTCGGAGGGGCGGACCCCGCTCACGACCGGCTCCTACAGGTGCACGGTCCCGCGGATGCACGTCGTGCTGTGTCCGCCGATCCACACCTCGTCGCCCGACGAGTGCACGGTCACGATGCCGCGGCGGCCGACGCGCGTCCCCTGGCTCGCTCGGTAGTCGGCCGGCGCGATGCCGGCGCCGATCAGCCACTGGGCCAGGCCGGCGTTGAGGCTTCCCGTCACCGGGTCCTCCTTGACGCCGACGGGCGCGGCGAAGGCGCGGACCTCGAACTGCTGCGGCGATCCCGGCGGGTAGGGGCCGACGACACCGAGCATCAGGTCGCGCATGTGCTGGTCGTCGGGTTCGAGGTCGAGCACGTCCTGCGCGGACTCGAGCAGGACCGCAGCCCAGCCGGGCCCGTTGTCGACCCAGTTGTGGGCCACGATCCGCTCGCGCGCGATCCCGAGGCCACGGGCGATGCGGGCCAGGTGGTCCTCGTCGAGGTCGCCGCGACGGACCAGCTCGGGGGCGCGGAACGCTGCCGACTCGTCGGTGTGGCGCAGTTCGACGAGTCCGGCTCCGCATTCCTGGACGAGAAGGCCCGGGGTTTTCGGCACGCCGCCGGCCTCGAGCCACGCGTGCGCCGAGCCGAGCGTGGGATGGCCGGCGAACGGGATCTCCGCGCCGGGGGTGAAGATGCGCAGCCGGTAGTCGGCCTCGGGGGTCGTCGGGGGAAGAACGAACGTGGTCTCGGACAGGTTCGTCCACGCCGCGAACTGCGCCATCGCCTCGTCGGGGATGCCGTCGCCGTCGAGGACGACCGCGACCGGGTTTCCCCGGTACGGCTCGGCGGCGAACACGTCGACCTGCGCGAAGTTCCGGGAACGTGGCTGCACCATCGGCTGTGTCTCCTTCGTCGGTTCCGTCCCGACGATTGTGGTCGCGGCGCCGGCGGGGCGCATCCGAATATGCCGGCGACCCTGCGATGGGCTCAGTGCGGACCATCCGTTCCGCGACGCTCGACCGCATCGGTCCGAACCACCTCGAGGCCGGCATCGATCACGTGCCGATGCGGCGCTGAACGACTGCGGCGCTGAACGACTGCGGCGCTGAACGACGAAGGGCGCGCAGGGAAGTCCCTGCGCGCCCTTCACGGTTCGAGGATTCAGTGCTCGTACGTGCTCAGGTCGCGGTCCTTGCTCTCCTTCGCCAGGAGGATGAACACCGCGCTCAGGACTGCCAGCCCGATCATGAACGCCGCGACCAGGCCGGTGCCGCCGCCGGCGGCCGCCTGCAGCGACGCGAGGATCACCGGCGTGAAGCCCGCGCCGAGCAGTGTCGCGCCCTGGTAGCCGAGCGAGGCGCCGGTGTACCGGGCCGCGGTGCCGAACTGCTCGGCGATGTACGCCGCCATCGGACCGTAGGTCGCGGACTGGCAGACGCCGAAGCCGAGCACGAACCCGAGCGTCACCAGGGCGACGTTGCCGGACGACAGCAGTGCCAGGATCGGCACGATCAGCACGACGAACGCGCCGAGACCGAAGAGCATCACCGGTCGTCGGCCGACGCGGTCGGAGAGGCGGGCGAATCCGAGCAGGGTGAAGATCGCGACGAACTGGCAGACGGCGAACGCCAGGAGCGCCTGCGATCGGGTCACCCCGGAATGGGACGCGTACCCGATGGCGAACGTGGTGAACATGGTCTGGATGCCGAAGCTGGCCATGCACCCCAGGGCGACGAGCAGCAGGTTCCGGGGACGGCGCAGGATGCTCAGGATCGGCGGGGTCCGCCTGTCGACCGCGGTGGCGTCCACCTCGGCCTGCTTGGCCATCGCCTCCCGGAACAGCGGGCTCTCGGACACCCGGGCCCGGACGAACAGGCCGACGGCCAGCATCACCGCGGACAGCAGGAACGGGATGCGCCAGCCCCACGACAGGAAGTCGTCCTCGGGCAGCAGCGCCACCAGCGCCAGGGCGAGGGTGCCGAGCAGGGAACCGGTGGGTGCGCCGGCGTTGGTGAACGAGGCGGCGAAGCCGCGCCCCCGCCCGCCGACGTGCTCGAGGGACATGAGCGCCGCGCCGCCCCACTCACCGCCCACGGCGATGCCCTGGCACACGCGCAGCAGCACGAGAATGATTGCGGCCCAAGATCCGATCGCCGACGCCGGCGGGACGAGGCCGATGAGGAACGACGCGACGCCCATGACCGTCATGGAGATCAGCAGCATCGACTTGCGGCCGTACCTGTCGCCGAAGTGCCCGAAGACGACGCCGCCGAAAGGACGGGCCAGGTAGCCCGCGGCGAACGTGCCCATCGACGCGATGGTCCCGGCGAGCGGGGACAGGTCCGAGAAGAACACGGGTGCGAAGACGATCGCTGCCGCGGTCGCGTAGAGCAGAAAGTCGTAGAACTCGATGGTGCTGCCCAGATAGCTCGACAGCACGACGCGTCGAACTTCCTTCTTTCTCTGGGCCGCAGTGATGTCCGCGGATGCGGTGACGGTCATGGGAGCTCCTGCCGTGGCGGTCGGGTCAGTGGGCGTACTGCTCGCGCAACTTGTCCTTGCGGATCTTTCCGGTGGCGTTGCGGGGGATCTCGTCGAGAACGAGAAGGGATTTGGGGATCTTGTACCTGGCGAGGCGCTCGCCGAGGAAGGCGAACAGCTCGTCCTCGGTGAGGGTGGCGCCGTCGGCGAGGGTGACGGCGGCCCGGCCCACCTCACCCCACTTCTCGTCGGGCACACCGAAGACGGCGCAGCCGAGGACGCCGGGCAGGTCGAGGATGGCGGCCTCCACCTCGGCGGGGTAGATGTTCTCGCCACCCGAGATGATCATGTCCTTGAGCCGGTCGACGATCGTGACGAAGCCGTCCTCGTCGGGAACCCCCACGTCGCCGGAGCGGAACCAGCCGTCGCCGGTGAAGGCTTCGGCGGTGGCGTCGGGGCGATTCCAGTACCGCCGCATCACGTTCGGGCCGGAGATCTGGATCTCGCCGCGGTCGCCGGGGGCGACCTCGGTGCCGTCCGGGTCGACGACGCGCACGTCGGTGAAGAAGTGCGGGGCGCCCGCGGTGCCGAGCTTGCGCTCGGCGTCCTTGGGCGTGAGGATCAGCGCGCCCGGGCCGGTCTCGGTCAATCCGTATCCCTGGCAGAGGCGGACGCCACGGGCGGTGTAGGTCTGCAGGGTCCGTGGCGGTACCGGTGCGGCCGCGACGATCCAGCGACGGATCGAGCTCAGGTCGGTGCGGTTCCAGTTCGGGTGGGTGCTCATCGCGTCGAGCATCGTGGGCACCCCGAACGAGTACGTGACCCTCTTGGTTTCGATCAGGTGCAGGATGCGGCCGGGCTCGAAGCCCTCCTCGACGATCACGGTGCCGCCCTTGAGCAGGGTTGGCAGGGCGACGAAGTTCAAGGCGGCGGTATGGAAGAGCGGTGCGGCGACCAGGGCCACCTCGTCGGAGAGGAAGTCGAGATCGACGATCGGATTCATCACCGCGAACACCACGTTGCCGTGGGTGAGGACGACGCCCTTGGGCCGGCCGGTGGTGCCGGAGGTGTACATGATGAAGCACGGGTCGTCGTGCGTGACCGGGACGTCGAGACGGTCGGCGGGGGCGGTCGCGATGATCTCCTCGTAGCCGACGGCCCGGTCGTCGGGTGCCCCGTCGAGGACCACGCGCCGGGCGGTGCCGGCCGCGGTGGCGGCCGCGGTGGCGGCCGCGTCGGCGACGTCCGCGAGGGCGGCGGAATGGATCAGCACGGCGCTGCCGGAGTCGGCCAGGCAGTACTCCACCTCGGGGGTGGTCAGCCGGGCGTTGAGCGGCACGAACACGGCCCCGAGCAGGCCGGCGGCGAACAGCACCTCGAGGTAGGCGGGGTGGTTCGCGGACAGCAGCGCGACCCGGTCTCCGGGGCCGATACCCCGGGCGCGCAGGGCGTGGGCGAGCCGGGTGACCCGCTCGTCGAGTTCGCGGTAGGTGACGGTGGTGCCGCGGAAGTCGAGCGCGACCGCGTCGGGGGCCTGCCGGGCGCGTCGGTGCGGCCAGGTTCCGGTACCTTGATTGAGCACGGGATCTCCTCGATGCCTTGGGATGCGGGATGGTCTGTGGCCGAAGCGACTACGTCCGGGTGAGCCGGCGACCGACGATCTCCTTCATGATTTCCGTGGTGCCGCCGTAGAGGGTCCCGGCCCGGGAGTCCAGATAGTCGCGGGCGACGTCGTACTCCTTCATGAACCCGTAGCCGCCGTGCAGCTGCACGGCCCGGTGCACCACCTTCAGATGCAGTTCGGTAACCCACCACTTGGCCATCGCCGCCGTCACCTCGTCGAGCCGGCCGTGGGCGGCGTCGAGGATGCAACGGTCCACGAACACCTGCGCGATCTCGATTTCGGTGGCCAGTTCGGCGAGGTAGAAGCGGTTGGCCTGGAAGTCGGCGATGCGCTGCCCGAACGCTGTGCGGTCGGTGGCGTAGCGCAGCGCCGTCTCGAACGTGCGGGTCATCAGGGCCATGGAGGTCACCGCGATGCTGAGCCGCTCCTGCGGCAGGTTGTGCCGCAGATAGCCGAAGCCCCGGTTCTCCTCGCCGAGCAGGTTGGCGCGGGGCACGCGAACGTCGTCGAACACCAGCTCGGCGGTGTCCTGTGCGGACAGGCCCACCTTGTCGAGCGGGCCGTTCTTCGTGAACCCGGGCATGCCGTCCTCGACGACGAGCAGGCTCACCCCGTTCTTCCCGGCGGCGGGATCGGTCTTCGCGACGACGATGATCGTGTCGGCGAGCAGGCCGTTGGAGATGAAGATCTTGCTGCCGTTCAGCACGAAGTGGTCGCCGTCGGGAATCGCGGTGGTGGCGACGGCGGCGAGGTCGCTGCCGGCGCCGGGTTCGGTCATCGCGATCGCGCCGATCGCCTCACCGGCGACCATGGGGGCGAGCCAGCGATGGTTCTGCTCCTCGGTGCCGAGGGCCGTGAAGTACGGGGCGACCAGGTCGTTGAATCCCGACAAGCCCATGGTGACGGCCTGGGCGCCGACGCGGGCGAGTTCCTCGATGAGCACGGCGCCGAACCGGAAATCGTCGATGCCCCCGCCCCCGAACCGTTCCGGCACGGCGACACCGAGCAGGCCGAGCTTGCCGGCCTGCCGGTACAGCTCGCGATCGACGCGGCCCGCCGCGGCCCACGGCTCGAGGTGGGGTGCGACCTCGCGCTCGGCGAAGCGTCGCGCGGTTTCGCGGAACGCGGCGTGGTCGGGTTCGTAGATGGTGCGTTCGAGCGACACGGCACTCATGGAGACGGCGGTCCTCCTTCTGCGACCTCGTGGTTTGTCGCGCAGATCACAGTAGACCAATAATGATTGAAATAGTCAACGGTTGAATTCCATCCGCTTTCCGGGTGGGCGGTGCCCTCAGCTGGGGATATGTGTCTCGGCTAAAAACTTGCAAGCAGTCTGGACTGTTTGTTGTTTTGCTGTTACCGTCCGTTCTTGTGACTCGAACCACATCCACGGGCACGGGGCGCACGCAGGCCGAGCGCACCGCCGTGACCCGGGCGAAACTCCTCGACGCGGCCGTCGACTCGCTCGTCGAACTCGGCTACGCGCGCACCACCACCCAGGTCATCGCCAAACGGGCCGGGGTATCCCGGGGTGCGCAGCTGCATCACTTCCCGACCAAGGAATCGCTCGTCGTCGCCGCGGTCGAGCACCTCGTCGACAAGCGCCTCACGGAGATCCTCGAGGCCAGCCCGGACCCCGAGCGTGGCCTCGACGTCCTCACCGACGCGTTCCGCGGACCGTTGTTCCACGCCGCGCTCGAGCTGTGGGTGGCCGCCCGGACCGATCCCACCCTGCACGAGGCGGTGATCCCCCTCGAGCGCAAGGTCTCCGACGCGCTGCGGGTCGGCTGCCTCGAGATCATGGGGGACCGGATGGGCCCCGACGGAATCGACCTGAGCATCGAGCTGGCCCGCGGCCTCGCCGTCGCCGCCCTGATGCGTACCCCCGAATCGGATCGTGAGATCCGGGAGCGGCTGCTCCCGGTCTGGAAGGAACTGGTGATGAAGTGAGCATCGTGACCCTCCCGCCGCACGTCCACACGCTCGTCGTGGGGGCCGGCTTCGGGGGCATCGGCATGGCGGCCACGCTGCTGCGTGAGCACCCGCGCGCCGACGTCCTCGTGATCGAGCGGGGCGACGACGTCGGCGGCACCTGGCGGGTGAACACCTACCCGGGCGCGGCCTGCGACGTGCCGAGCGCGCTGTACTCGTTCTCCTTCGCGCCCGAACCGGACTGGTCGAAGGCCCACGGCACCCAGGAGGAGATCTACGCCTACCTGCGTCGGGTCGCGACGGAACAGGGCGTCACCGACCGGACGATGTTCGGGTGCGAACTGCGCGACGCGCAGTGGGACGGCGAGAACACCCGCTGGATCGTGTCGACGTCGCGGGGCGACCTCACCGCCGACGTGCTGGTCTCGGCGACCGGTGCGCTGTCCACCCCGACCCTCCCGAAGGTGCCGGGCCTGGAGATGTTCCGCGGCAAGATGTTCCACTCGGCAGAGTGGGACCACGGCTACGACCTGCGCGGCAAGCGCGTCGCCGTGATCGGCACCGGCGCCTCCGCGATCCAGTTCGTCCCCGCCATCGTCGACACCGTCGGGCACCTGACGCTGTTCCAGCGCACCGCCTCGTGGGTCATGCCCAAGCACGATCACACCATTGCGCGTCCGGTGCGCGCCCTCTACCGGCGTTTCCCGCTCGCGCAGAAGATCGTTCGTGGGGCCGTCTACGGGCAGAAGGAAACGTACGTCGTCGGGATGACACGGCCGTTCGCGCGCCGGTGGCTCGTGCCGTTGTTCGAGCGCCGAGCGCTGTCGGTCCTCGACAAGCAGGTCCCGGATCCGGAGCTGCGGACGAAGCTCACCCCGGGGTTCCGGATCATGTGCAAGCGGATCCTGCTGTCCAACGACTGGTTCCCGGCGATCACCCGGCCCGACGTCACCGTGGTTGCCTCCGGGCTGACCGCGGTCACCGAGAAGGGTGTTGTCGACGAGACCGGCAACGAGTACGAGGTCGACGCCGTCATCTTCGGCACCGGCTTCACCGTCACCGAACCGCCTGTGGCCCGGCACATCCGGGGACGCGACGGCCGCACCCTGGCCGAGTCCTGGAACGGCAGCCCCAGCGCCTACCTGGGCGTCTCGGTCCACGGCTTCCCCAACCTTTTCCTGATGTACGGGCCGAACACCAACCTCGGCCACAGCTCGATCGTGTACATGCTCGAATCGCAGGCCGCCTACATCGCGGACGCCCTGCGCACCATGCGGTCCCGGGCACTGGCCACCGTCGAGGTGACCGCCGGCGCGCAGCGCGACTACAACGCCGAACTCGACCCCGCCCTCGCCGGCACGGTGTGGAACGCGGGCGGCTGCCACAGCTGGTACCTCGACCGCAAGGGGCGCAACTCGGTGATGTGGCCGACGTTCACCTGGCGGTACCGCGCCCGGACCAAGCGCTTCGATCCCGAGAACTATGTGACCCGTCCCGCTGCCGAAAGGATTGCGGCATGACCCATTACGACGTTCTGGTCGTCGGGTCCGGCTTCGGCGGCAGCGTCGCCGCGCTGCGCGCGACCGAGAAGGGCTACCGCGTCGGCGTTCTCGAGGCCGGCCGCCGCTTCGCCGACGACGAACTGCCGAAGACCAGCTGGCGACTGCGCAAGTACCTGTGGGCCCCGGCCCTGGGCTGTTACGGCGTGCAGCGCATCCACCTGCTGCCCGACGTCCTGGTCATGGCGGGCGCCGGCGTCGGCGGGGGATCGCTCAACTATGCCAACACCCTCTACCGGCCGCCGGCCCGGTTCTTCCAGGACCCGCAGTGGGGGCACATCACCGACTGGCAGGCCGAGCTCGGACCGTACTACGAGCAGGCGGCGCGGATGCTCGGCGTGCGCCCGAATCCGCTGACGACCCCCGCCGACGAGGTGATGCGCTCGGTGGCCGAGGAGATGGGGGTCGGCGAGACGTTCACCACCACGCCGGTCGGCGTGTTCTTCGGCGAACCGGGGAAGACGGTGCCGGACCCGTTCTTCGGGGGCGCCGGGCCCGAGCGCACCGGCTGCACCGAGTGCGGCGGCTGCATGACGGGTTGCCGGGTGGGCGCGAAGAACACCCTCGTCAAGAACTATCTGTACCTTGCCGAGCAGGCCGGGGCGACGATCCATCCGCTCACCACCGTCACCGAGATCCGTCCGCGCGCCGAGGGGGGATACGAGGTCCGTGCCCGAAGCACGAACCGGATCCGCAAGCGCCACACCGTGTTCACCGCCGACCAGGTGGTGCTTGCCGCCGGCACCTACGGCACGTCGCGGCTGCTGCTCGCGATGCGCGAGACCGGTGCCCTGCCGAGGTTGTCGCCGCGACTGGGCACGGTGGTGCGCACCAACTCCGAAGCGGTGCTCGCCGCGACGGCGCAGGACCGCACCGTGGACTACTCCCGCGGCATCGCGATCACCGCCTCCTTCCACCCGGACGACCACACCCACATCGAACCGGTGCGGTACGGCAAGGGCAGCAACGCCATCGGGCTGTTGCAGGCCCTCCTGGTCGACGGTGGGGGCCGGACACCGCGGCTGGTGAAGTTCCTCGCGGTGGCGGCCCGCAACCCCGCCGCGTTCCTGCGCACCCTGTCGGTGCGGCGCTGGTCCGAGCGGACCGTGATCGCGCTGGTCATGCAGACCGACGACAACTCCCTCGAACTGGCGAGCACGCGCGGGCCGTTCGGACGCCGACTCACGAGCCGTCGCGGGCCCGGCGCGCCACCGCCGGAGTGGATTCCGGTGGGTCACGAGGCCATCCGGCGGGTCGCCGGCAAGATCGACGGCGACGCGGGCGGATCGGTTGCGGACCTGGTCAACATTCCCATGACCGCGCACTTCCTCGGCGGCTGCGTGATCGGGGACTCGCCCGAGTCCGGTGTCGTCGATCCCTACCTGCGCGCCTACGGCCACGAGGGCCTGCATGTCGTGGACGGATCCGTGGTCAGCGCCAACCTGGGCGTGAACCCGTCGCTCACCATCACGGCGCAGGCCGAGCGGGCGATGGCGTTGTGGCCCAACAAGGGTGACGCCGATCCACGCCCGACGCTCGGATCCGGTTACGTGCCGCTCACTCCGGTGCGGCCGGTGCGGCCCAGCGTGCCGGAGTCGGCTCCCGCGGCGCTGCGCCTGCCGATCCATCCCGTCCGACGAGAGGAGGCCGCCCGTGTTGTGGAGCGTGCCTGAGAGCACCGACGAACGTACCGACTGGCCGACGTCCGCGCCGCCGCCGTGGTCGGCGCAGGCGCGCGCGGCCCTGTGGTGGCACCGCAGCGCGCCCGGGGCGGCCCAGTTCGGCCCCGGCGGCCGGACCCTGCCGTTCACCCTCGCGATGGTGGTGGACTACCTCGAATCGCCCGTCGGCCCCTACCGCGAGGTGCTCGCAAGTCCCGTCCTGCGCCCGGGGCTGATCCCGGCGATGGCCGTGCCGTTCATCGCCGTGGACTCCGAGGCGTCCGTGCACGGCGGGCGCGAGCACTGGCATCTGCCCAAGGTGCTCGCCTCGTTCACCGGCGACGTCATCGGCCGGTTCTCCGCCACGGGCGACACATGGAAGGTGGACACCGACGCGACCCCGCGCGGTCCGGAACTGCCGATCGTCGGGGGACTGGCGTTCGCACAGCCCGAACCGGACGGCAGCCAGGCCCGCGCCACGGCACGGCTGAGGGGACGGTTCCGCTACGCCCGGGTCCGCGTCGAGGCGCAGGGCCCGACACTGGGACGGTGGCTGCTGCCGGGGGCACACCACGGCATCGTCATCACGTCGGGCCGGATGAGCATCGGCCCGGCCCGGACGGTGCGCTAGGGAACCTGCGGTGAGCTCACGACGCCTCGCGCATCGTGAGCCCACCGAGTTCGACGACGTACTGCCCGGCTGCGTCGTCCCACGTCACCGAGTAGGTGGTGGGGTAGTAACCGGACTGCTGATACGCGCTCGGCTGCCGCAGTTCCTCGTGCAGATCGGGCCGGGACGCCAGCCAGTCCCGGGTCATCATCGGCTCGATGAAGACGTGCCGGCCGTCCCACGAGCCCTGCAGGACCGTCTCGGTGAAGTGCCCGTGCGGCTCGGCGGTGTCGAGCCAGTGCAGTCCCATGTTGGGGACGGTGCCGAGAATGGGCTGGGGGTCCGACGGCGCGTAGCCTTCCGGGAGGTACTTCGGGTCCGGCAGCTTCGCCGCCCGCTCGAGATACCCGGGGACAAGCGGGTTGATCGCCTCCACCGTCGCGGTGTCGACGAGGTAGAAGTGCACGTCGAAGTGCGGCTGGTCGAACCCGTGTTCCGGATTGTGGCCGTGAGAGTTCCAGTCCAGCGTGACATGGTCGACGACCGTCGCGGGCGCCCCGTCGGGAACGTCGAGCACGTAGGCCTCGGTGGTGGGCAGCAGACCGCTCGTGAGGCCTTCGAGGGCGGCGGCATCGAGGCGGACGCCGATCGCGGTGGGGGTGTCGTCGGGTCCGACGGTGACGTACGTGTGCGCCGATCCGTTACCGACGGGGCGGGGCGGTCCGTCGACGGACGTGGAGCCCTGGGCTCCGGCCACGGAACCGACGACGAGTGCCGTCGCCGTCGCCGTCACGCCGACGACTCCGAGCACCGCGAACGTGCGAAGGTGCACCACTGTCACGACTCCTCTCGCATGGTGAGTCCACCGAGTTCGACGACGTACTCCTGCGCCTGGTCGTCGAAGCTCACCGAGTAGGTGGTGGGGTAGTACGCGCTCTGCTGATAGGCCTCGGGCTGTTTCACCGGCTCGTCGATCGTGGGACGGGTGAGCAGCCAGTCGCGGGTGAGCATCGGCTCGATGAAGGTCCATTCGCCGTCCCAGGATCCCTCGATGAGGATCTGGGTGAAGTCGTACTGTCCCGGCGCGATCGGCAGGGTGCCGTCGACCCAGTGCATCCCCATCTGCGGGACGAGCGCCATCTCCGGCGGACCGGCGGGCACGTAGTCGGCCGGCATGTATCGGGCTTCGGGCATGTTGGCCGCCGCGTCGGCGTACCCGGTTGCGGCCGGGTCGATCTCGGAAATCTGCTCGGCGCCGATCATGTAGAAATGGATGTCGAAATGAGGCTGGTCGAACAGTCCCACCGGTTCGTGCCCGTGCGGGTTCCAGTCCATGGTCAGGTGGTCGAACGCGGTCTCGTCCGCCTCGGCCGGGAACTCGAGCGTGTGCACCTCGAGGGCGTCGGAGAGGCCGTCGAGCGCCGTCGCCGAGAAGCGGACCCCGATCGCCGCGGGGGCACCGTCGTCGCCCTGCTCGACGTAGGTGCGGGCCGTGCCGTCGCCGACCTCGACGGTGGGGCCGTAGGAGTAGGGCTCGGATTCCGTGTCGGATCCGCTGGAGCAGCCGAGCAGCAGGGTGAGCGCGGTGCCGGCCGCGATCGCGATCCCGGAGGCGCGAGAGATCGGGTTGGTGCGCATGGCGAACCTCTTCCGGTGGGCTGAGAAGCAGGGTAGACCCGGCCGGCGGGTCCGTTGTGCGGAATCAGGCGATCGTGTGCGGACCGATCCCGCCCGCCTTTTCTTGACTAATTCCAGAAAAGGGGCATACTGGGGTCATGCAACGAGCGGATGAGCACCTCGACCCCCCGGCGCAACTGCGCTCCGTGGGTCTGCGGGTGACCGCTCCGCGTGTTGCCGTGCTCGGCGCGGTTGCCGCGCACCCCCATTCCGATGCGGACGAGATCGCGGCCGCGGTGCGGAGCGAACTCGGCTCCGTCTCCACGCAGGCGGTGTACGACGTGCTCAAGGCGTGCGTCGGGGCCGGGCTCCTGCGCCGCATCGAACCCGCGGGTTCGCCGGCCCGGTACGAGACCCGGATCGGCGACAACCACCACCACCTGGTGTGCCGCAGCTGTGGCGCGGTCACCGACATCGAGTGCGTCGTCGGAGCGGCGCCGTGCCTCGAACCCTCGGACGACCACGGCTACGTCGTGGACGAGGCCGAAGTGACGTTCTGGGGACTGTGCTCCGACTGTCGAGAGTCTTAGTCCCGCACCATTTCTCCACTCCGACTACGACCCGCACCGCGGCGACGTGGCGCGGAGAGTGCACCCTTCCAGAGGAGGATCACCGTGACGAATCCCCGCCCCACCACCAACAACGTCGGCATTCCGGTCGCGAGCGACGACGAATCGCTCACCGCAGGAACGCAGGGCCCGGTACTGCTGCACGACCACTACCTGATCGAGAAGCTCGCCCACTTCAACCGCGAACGGGTCCCGGAGCGCGTCGTGCACGCCAAGGGCGGCGGCGCGTTCGGCGAACTCGTCGTCACGGGCGACGTCAGTGCCTACACCAAGGCCAAGCTGTTCCAGCCGGGCGCGAAAACCGAATCCCTCGTGCGTTTCTCGACGGTCGCCGGGGAGCAGGGCAGCCCCGACACGTGGCGCGACCCGCGCGGTTTCGCGGTGAAGTTCTACACCGAGGACGGCAACTACGACCTCGTCGGCAACAACACCCCGGTGTTCTTCGTCAAGGACCCGATCAAGTTCCCCGACTTCATCCACTCCCAGAAGCGGCTACCCGGTTCGGGTCTGCGCGACCACACCATGCAGTGGGACTTCTGGACGCTGCGACCCGAGAGCGCCCACCAGGTGACGTGGCTGATGGGTGACCGGGGCATCCCCCGAACCTGGCGCCACATGGACGGTTTCGGCTCCCATACCTACCAGTGGGTCAACGCCGCCGGAGAGCGGTTCTGGGTCAAGTACCACTTCAAGACGAACCAGGGCATCGAATTCCTCACGCAGGACGAGGCCGACCGCCTCGCCGGCACCGACCCCGACTACCACCGCGCCGACCTCCACGACGCGATCGAGCGGGGCGAGTTCCCCAGCTGGACGCTGAAGGTGCAGATCATGCCGGTGGCCGAGGCGGAGGGGTATCGCTTCAACCCGTTCGACCTGACCAAGGTGTGGTCGCAGCGCGACTATCCGCTGATCGAGGTCGGCACCTGGACGCTGAATCGCAATCCGCGCAACTTCTTCGCCGAGATCGAGCAGGCCGCGTTCGCGCCGTCGAACATCGTGCCGGGCATCGGCCTGTCGCCGGACAAGATGCTGCTCGGCCGCGTGTTCTCCTACGCCGACGCGCACCGCTACCGCCTCGGCGCGAACCACGCGCAGCTGCCGGTCAACGCGCCGAGGAACGAGGTGAACTCGTATTCCAAGGACGGCGCCATGCGGTACTCGTTCAACGACCCGGGCACCCCGGTGTATGCGCCGAACAGCTTCGGCGGCCCGCACGCCGACCCGCAGGCCGCCGGCGACGAAGGTTTGTGGGAGTTCGGCACCGAGGCGGTGCGGGCCGGCTACGTCCGGCATGCCGAGGACGACGACTTCGGTCAGGCCGGCACGCTGGTCCGCGAGGTGCTCGACGACGCGGCCCGTGAGCGGCTGGTGGGCAACATCGTCGGCCACATCCTCGGGGGGACCGCGGCGGCGTTGTACGAGCGGATCTTCGAATACTGGTCGAACGTCGACGCCGACCTCGGCAAGAAGGTCGAGGAGGGCGTGCGGGCGGGCCGGGCCTGACCTCCCGTCAGAGAATGCCCCACCAGTAGAGGAGGGTGGCCAGTATCCACACGATGACCGTCTGCATCACTCTGTCCTCCCTCGATACGGATTCTTCCTCCATCATCCGCCCGCGCGGCCGCGGCTGCCACGGACACTCCGGGCCGAAGGGGCCCCGTATCCACTTCGTTGCCTGCGGCCGCGCGGAACTCGGTCACCGCGTCGAGCGTTGAAGCGGGGGAGATATGTCCGAAGCACGGCCGGCGCGCGACGTCCGTCGCCGCCGGGAGGCACATCGACACGGATAGGAGCTCGGATCATGACCGGACCGATCACCAGCACGTTGAACCCGGACCAGCAGAAGGTCGCCGGGGACGCTCTGCAGGGCACCCTCGTCGACATGATCGACCTGAGCCTGATCGCCAAGCAGGCACACTGGAACGTCGTCGGCCCGCAGTTCCGCAGCCTGCATCTCGCGCTGGACGAGATCGTCACGGCCGCCCGCACCTACACCGACGAGGTGGCGGAGCGCCTCACGGCGATCGGCGTCAGCCCGGACGGACGGGCCACCACCGTCGCCCAGGACTCCGGCACCACGGGTTTCGGCGCGGGCTGGACCAAGGACGAGCAGGTCGTCGCGGCGATCACCGACAACCTCGCGGCCGTCATCGGACGCCTGCGCGAGCGCATCGCGGTGACGGACGAGGCCGACCCGGTCACGCAGGACCTGCTCATCGCCCAGACCGCCGGCCTCGAGCAGACGCACTGGATGTGGCAGGCACAGCTCGCCTGAGCCGTCGCGTGCGTGAGGGCCACCCGTTCCCGCGGGTGGCCCTTCGTGTGCGCCGGGCGATCGAACACCTGTGTTACTGAAGTGTCGGATGTGATTGCTACGTTGGCATCGGTTCGTTCTTCGATCGAAAGGTGCCTGCAGCGATGGTCATGGGTCCCACCCACGCGGTGTCCGGGGCGCTGGTCGGCCTCCTCGTCGCCGACGTGCTGCCCCGCGAGTGGGGCGGGCCCACATCCACGGCCGAGACGTTCGCGTTCGCCGCGGTCTGCGCCGGTTCGGCCCTCCTGCCGGATCTCGACACGCCCCAGTCGACGGTGGCGCGGTCCTTCGGGCCGGTGAGTCAGGTCGCGGCGCGCGGCATCGACAACCTCTCGCTCGGTTACTACACGCTCACCAAGGGCCGCCGCGACCGCAGCCGTCGCGGCGGGCATCGCACGCTGACGCACACGGCCCTGTTCGCGGGCCTGCTGGGGGCGGGGGTGTCGACGCTTGTCGCCCGGTTCGACCGGGTCGCGGTCGTCGCCGTCCTGTTCGTCACGCTCGGCCTGGCGCTGCGCGGGCTCGCGGACGGATGGGCCAAGCGCAACGGCTGGCTCGTGGTGACCGCGACCTCGGCGGTGCTGTCGGTGCTCATGTGGAACTGGTTCCCCGGAGAGGTCGGTTCGGTGGGCCTCGGGGTGGCGGTGGCGCTGGGATGCGCGACGCACTGCCTGGGCGACGCCGTCACCAAGGAGGGCATACCGTTCCTCGCGCCGTTCCTGCCGTGGCGCGGCGAGCGCTGGTGGGAGATCAAGATGCCCGGGTTCCTTGCCATCCGCGCCGGCGGCGCCTTCGAGCTGGCGATCCTCGGTCCAGGGCTGACGATCGCCGCGTTCGCGATGGCGGTGTGGTCGATCGACGGCGCGCCGGAACTCCTGCGGGAGGCCGTCGGGGTGTAGGTCCTCGAGGGTGCTCACCTGCGCAGCGACGCGGCGATGCGATACACGGCGGGCACTGTGTACGCCCAGTCCTGCAGCGACAGGTAGGCCGACGTGGGGACGAGCACCACATGCCGCAGCCCGGCCTCCCCGAACTCCCGCAACCGCGCGGTGATCCGGCCCGGTGTGCCGACGAGGAATCCGTATTCGGTGACCTCCGGGGGCACCGCCGCGAGCGCCTCCTCCCACCGGGCCCGGTCGTAGCGTTCCGGGATCACGTCGACCGAGCCGCGGAACTCCGGCCCGAAGGGATGTACCGCGCCGGCCGCAGCCCAGTGTTCGGCGGGGAACAGCAGCGTCCAGTACCGCATCATCCGGCTGTGCAGCATCGCCTGCGCCCGCTTCTGTGTGGGGGCGACGAGGATGTAGGCCACCAACGCCGGCACGATCCGGTCGGGGTCGCGACCGGCCTCGGTGGCGGCGGTACGGATGCGCGCCAGTTTCGCCGCGTACTCGTCCGGGGTGCGCAGTGCGATGGTCATCGGCAGCCACCCGTCGCCGTAGCGCCCGGTCAACTGCAGCATCCGAGGTCCGTGGGCGGCGATCCAGATCTCCGGGGTGCGCCCGGGTGGGGCCTGCAGGTCCATCACCGCCCCGTCCAGGTGGAAGTGCGTGCCGTGGAAGTCGAACGGGCCGTGCGAGTCGAAGCAGCGGCGGACGATCTGCACGGCTTCGGCGAGTCGGTCGACCGGGTGGGCCTGCGACAACCCGTACGGGTCGATGTTCATCCGCTCCCCGCAGCCCAGGCCGAGGATCGGCGCGCGCTTGGTCAGATGCGCCAGGGTCAGGGCGGCCTGAGCGAGCAGCACCGGGTGGCGCCGGATCGGCTCGCTCACTGCCACCCCGAGCCGCATCCTCCCCGCAGGGGCCGCCAGTGCCCCGAGCAGGGTCTGGTAGTCGAACACCTCGTGCGGACTCGACACCTGGTCGCTGAAGCGGGTGAAGGTCCTGTCCCACAGGGCGGTCGGGAAGAACTCCTGGAAATGGTCCCAGACGAACAGCGACGTCAGCCCGCCATACCTCGCCAGCGCCGTGATGACCCGCACCTCGCGCCACGGTGGGTTGGACGAGGTGTACATGCCGGTATCGATCGTGGTGGACGTCATGGCGTTCCCTTCCGGGCCTGTCCGTTCACCGGCGGCCGGCGGTGCTCTGTCGCCGCCGTGCAACGGCACTCTGTCGCCGCCGTGCAACGGCACTCTGTCGCCGCCGTGCAACGGCACGCTGTCGCCGCCGTGCAACGGCACGCTGTCGCCGCCGTGCAACGGCACTTGCCACTGTCTGCCCGTGACCGGGTGCGGGGCTAGGGTCCTACGTCCTCGCTCCGGTCGTGGACGGCGGCGTTCAGCCGGTTCGGCGGCGCATTACGGAACCACTGGCATCGAAAGAGAACTTGTTCTATTTTTGCTCTGTTTCTGCCTCTTCCCAGATCGGAGCCCAGCCCGGTGGACCCCCGCGACGCCCGGACGGACGGCGACCCCGCCTCGACCACGACCCTCAGCCGACGAGCCCTCCTCGGCGCCGCCGGTGCCGCCGGTGCCGTCGCACTGACCGGCCTCGCCTGGACCCCCGCCGGTGCGGTCCCGGCCGGCGATCCGCGCGCCACCATTCCGGCACCGCCGGAGTTCCCCGTAGACATCCCGCTGGCCCAGCAGCGCTTCGAGAACTGGGCCCGGACGATCCGCTTCGACGCGGTGTGGACCGCCACCGCACGCGATGCGCACGACGTCGTGCGCATCGCCGACTGGGCCCGCGCCCACGGTTACCGCGTCCGGCCGCGCGGCACCATGCACAGCTGGAGCCCGCTGACCGTCGTGCCCGGCGAGAGCGTCGAGAAGATCGTGCTGATCGACACGATGGTGCACCTGAACGCCGTCACCGTCGATCCCGCGGGAACACCCGCCACCGTCACCGCCGGCGCGGGTGCGAGCATCGAGTCGATCCTCGCCGCGCTCGAACAGCACGGCCTCGGCTGGGCCAATGCCCCCGCGATCGGCGACATCACCATCGCGGGCGCGCTGTCGATCGGCGCGCACGGCGCCACCTATCCGGCCGCGGGGGAGCGTGCGCTCCCCGGCCAGTCGTTCGGCTCACTGTCGAACCTCGTCGTCGCCCTCACCGCCGTCGTGTGGAACGCCGCCGCCGGCGCCTACGAACTGCGTGAGTTCCGTCGGTCCGAACCCGAGATCACGCCCCTGCTCGCCCACCTGGGCCGCAGCTTCGTCACCTCGGTGACCCTGCAGGCCGGGGCCAACTACCGGCTGCGCTGCCAGAGTTTCACCGACGTGCCGTGGCAGGAACTGTTCGCCCCGCCCGGTTCCCCGGGCCGTACCTTCGAGCGGTTCGTCGAGGAGTCCGGCCGCGTCGAGGCGATCTGGTTTCCCTTCACCGAGACGCCGTGGCTGAAGATCTGGTCGGTGTGCCCCGAGAAGCCACCGACCGCGCGCGAGGTGCACGGCCCGTACAACTACTTCTTCTCCGACAGCATCCCCGAGGAGGTCACCACCCCTCTCGGCCGGGTGGCGAGCGGGATGCAGGCTGCCACCCCGGCCTTCGGTGCCGGCCAGTTCGGGGCCGTCGCCGCCGGTCTCGCCGCCACCGGCACCGCCGACCTGTGGGGCTGGTCGAAGGACCTGCTGTTCTACCTGCGGGCCACCACGCTGCGCGTCATCGCCGGCGGTGGGGTGGTCGTCACGCGGCGCGCGAACATCGCCCGCGTCGTCCACGAGTTCACCACCTGGCTGCACGAGCGGGTGACCCACTACGCCTCGCTCGGGCAGTATCCGGTCAACATGCCGTTCGAGGTGCGACTGTGCACCGTCGACGACCAGTCGGAGGTGCTCGTCGATTCGGCCGGAGCGCCGAATCTGTCGGCCGTGCGTCCCCGTCCCGACCGGCCCGACTGGGACACTGCCATCTGGATGAACGTCGTCTCCATTCCCGGCACCGCGGGGCAGTCCGCGTTCTTCCGGGAGATGGAGCAGTGGATGGCCGACCACTACTCCGGTGACTACGCCACCTTCCGGTCCGAGTGGTCGAAGGGCTGGGCGTTCGACGAGCAGGGGGGACATCGGGATTCGCGGTTCCTCGGCGAGACGATCCCGGCGATGTACCGCACCGGGCTGTCCGCCGACGAGGGCTGGGACGCGGCGCGCGCGGCGTTCGATCGGCACGATCCGCACCGGGTGTTCAGCAACGGTTTCCTGGACCGGCTGCTGCCGCCGGTGTAGGGGCCACGGGAGGGGGTTCCGGTACGGTCCGAGGGCACGGTTCGGTTTCGATCCGGCCGCTTGCGTCTTTCACAACTCCCACACCAGTCACATCCGTATACATTTGCCCCGTTCCATGTGAGTCGACGGTGGGAGCGACGTGCGGAAGTTCGAGACGGGGAAGAAGGCGGGCGGTCACCACGCGGCTCGACGCCACGTCCGCCGTGGATCCGTCGCGGCCGCGATGTCGCTGCTCGCCTTCCTGATCGCGCCGGCGCCACCCGCCGCGGCGAACCCGATCGTCGAGCCCGTCGCGGCCGACCCCAGCATCGTGCGGGCGCCCGACGGGGCATACTACATGTACACCACGGGCGACGACTGGGGCGACGGCCGGGGACTGCGGGGGATGTCCGTCTTCAAGTCCTTCGACCTCACGGACTGGATGTACGTCGACGACGTGTTCTCCGAGAGTCCCGGATGGCATCCGGCGAACAACTACGTCTGGGCTCCCCACGTGATCGAGTCGGACACCGGGTACAGCCTCTACTACGCGCTGCCGGACGGGGCGAATCCGTGCATCGGCCTCGCCACCGCACCCGGACCGGCCGGCCCGTGGACCGACCTGGGCCGCCCCGTGTTCTGTGCCGAGGACGTCGGCGTCCAGGGCACGATCGATCCGTTCGTGTGGGACGACGGCACGACGAAGACGATGTTCGTCGGGAACTTCAAGGGCGTCTACGCCATCCCGCTCGCCGCGGACGGAACCGCGCCCGCAGGCGAACCGGTCCGGGTCGCGGACGAACGCTTCGAGGGGCCGCACGTCGAATACCGCGACGGCTACTACTACCTGTTCCTCTCCTCCGGCCACTGCTGCAACGGCGCAGACACCGCCTACCGGGTGCTCGTCGGCCGGTCCGAGTCGTTGACCGGCCCGTACGTCGACCGCAAGGGTGACGACCTCGACGGCGGTGGCGGCGCGCTCATCCTGGCCGGCAGTGATCCGTGGGCGGGACCCGGGCACAACACGGTGGTGACCGACGACGCCGGCGACGACTGGATCGTCTACCACGCGATTCCCCGCGACGATCTCCAGCTTCCCAGCGGTGCCCAGCGACGGGAGGGCATGATCGACCGGATCGTGTGGGCCAACGGCTGGCCGGAGATCGGCGACGGGTCCCCGTCGTCGACCCGCCCCGACGTTCCCCGGACGGATCTTCCCGTGCGCGTCTCGCTCACGGCCGACACGGCCACGACGCTGCCCGCCTCGGGCGGGGTGATCGAAGCCACCATGCTCGTCGAAGCACCCGGCGACGCGCCCTACACGGGTCAGGTGTGGGGCAGCGCGGTCCGTCCGAACGGCGAGGAAGGCGAACCGGTCCTGGGCCCGATCGACGTCGATCTGGCGCCGGGGGAGACCCGCGAGGAGCGAATCGCCTTCACGGTGAGCGACAGTGCGGCGAACGGCACCTACGGCCTGTACGCCTTCGCCGGCACCCACGGCGTGGAGACGGTCGAGTTCGGTGCCGTCACCGCCCGCAAATCCGACGGGCTCTCGGACGTCGGCGAGTCCCTCGACGTGGTGACACTGCGAGTGCGCGAGACGGCCCGCTGACCGCGTGGTCCCACCCCGGCGCGCCGGGGCTTCGGCGCGACGGGGGAGCCACCCATAATCGAGGGATGGATCGAGCCTCCTATCCGGCGCTGTTGCGCGCAGACACCGAGCGGCTGCTCGCCGCCGGCGAAGGCCGGCTCGACCGGCCGGTCCCGACCTGCCCGCGCTGGTCCGTCGAACGGCTTCTCGGGCACGTCGGCCGAGTGCACCGGAACGCGGCGGGCTGGTTGCGCGCCGGCGGTCGCACCGAGATCCCCCCGGCTCCGGCCGGGGCCGCCGTCGTCGCATGGGTGCGGGACGGACTCGAGGAGCTGACGGAGGCCGTGCAATCGGCCGATCCGCACGTCGACGAGCAGACCTTCGCCGGACCGCAACCGGCTTCGTTCTGGGTCCGTCGCATGGCGGTCGAGACTGCGCTGCACCGGATCGACGCCGAACTCGCCGCGGGCGAGGGCACCACGCCCGTCGACACCGCGCTGGCCGTCGAGGGCATCGACGAACTCTTCGGGGTGCTGCTCCCGTTCCGTGCCCTCGGCGGCGCGGGGGCCCTCGGTGGGGCGGGGAGTGCCGGGTCGCCGGCCGGGTCGGGGAAGACGATGCACCTGCATGCGACCGACCCCGCCCTCGCCGCCGGCGAGGGCGAATGGTTGATCACCTTCGATGCCGACGAACCTTCCGTCGTCCACAGCCACGCCGAGGGGGACGTCGCGGTCCGCGGGCCGGCGTCGGATCTGCTGCTCCTCCTGTGGAACCGGGCGTCCCTCGATCGATTCGACGTGTTCGGTGACGCCGCGCTGCTGACCCGTTGGCGCGACGAGGTGACGATCTGACGCCGATCTCGGTTACTGCCGTGCGAGCAATCGCTCGAGGTCGTCGAGAACGAGCATCGCGCCGGTCGGGCCGAGTGCGAGGAACCACGTCTCGTCGCTCACCGCGACGGCGCGCCCCTGCTGCACGGCTGTGAGGCTCGACCACAGCGGGCCGCCGACGACCGCCGCCTCGTCGGTTTCCCTGCCGTAGCTCGAGTAGAAGATCCGGTCGCCGTCCGCCTCCGTGATCGTTTCCGGGCTGACCTCGGCCGCAAGTTCCTCGATGTCCTGGACCGGCGGACGTCGCAGCCCGACGTCCTGCAGGATGACGCCGATGAACGAGAGGTTCCCGTACAGGCGGATCTTGCCGGACATGAACCGCACGAGCGAGATGCTCGGATCGCCCTGGATCGAGTCCCGCACCTCGTCGGCGCGGCTCTGGTAGGCGTTGAGGACGGACTCGGCCTTCTCCTCCTCGCCCAGCGCGTCCGCGACGAGCAGGAAATTCTCCTTCCACGGGAAACCGGGCCGGATCGAGAACACGGTCGGGGCGATGGCGGACAGCTGCGGGTACATCTTGTCCGCGCGGAGCTTGCTGCCGACAATCAGATCCGGCCGCAGCGCGCCGATGGCCTCGAGATCGAGGTTGTTGATCGTGCCCACGTCGGCGACACCGGCGAGCCGGTCCGCGAGGTACGACGGCTGCTCCGCCGCGCCCTCGGGACTCGCGAGGCCCACGGGTGTGAGGCCGAGGGAGAGGACGTCGTCGAGTTCGCCGCCGTCGAGCACGACGACGCGCTGCGGCTTGGCCGCGATCTCCGTCTCGCCGAGAGCGTGGGTGACCACGCGGGGGAACCGGCCGGGTTCCGCGTCGCTGCCGAGCTTCGCCGTCTCCTCGTCGGCGGTGGCGAACAGCCGGCCGCCCGTGGCCACGTCGGTGTTGCCGGAGCCGGTGTCGCGGGTCGACTCGGCCGCGCCGCCGCACGCCGCGACGGTGAAGGTGACGAGCAGGGCCGCGGCGGTGAGGCGGCCGAGGTGTCTGAGCTTGTGCATGAGGGCAGGCTATCCTTGCCTCATATCCTCCGTGGCCCCACCCCCGGAGGATCAACCCGTTGTCGGGGTCCCTCGCCGGCGGTTGCGCCGGTCGATGTGCAGGGTCCGCAGAACTGCCCGACGGCCGGGTCGCGGGACTGCCGGCGGAACGGCCGGCGCGGTAGTCGGGGAGCGGAACTTCAGTTCGGAGGCGGTTTCCGGGGCGTCATCGGAGGTCGCGCGCAGGAATCGATCAGGCAGAGCGAGCTTGTGGATCGTGCGCAGCGTCAGAAGGTACTGCCGGACGAGCGAGCCGGTGGTGTACGGCAGATCGTACTTCTCGCACAGCGCCCGGACCTTCGTGGAGATCTCTGCGTAGCGGTTGCTGGGCAGGTCCGGGAACAGGTGATGCTCGATCTGGTAGCAGAGGTTACCGCTCATGAAGGCCATCACCGGACCGGCGTGGAAATTGGCGCTTCCGAGCATCTGCCGGAGATACCATTCCGCCCTTGTCTCGCGCTCGAGCTCGACGAGGGTGAACTTCTCGGCGCCGTCCGGAAAGTGCCCGCAGAAGATCACCACGTACGACCACAGGTTCCGGAGCAGATTCGCGGCCAGGCCGGCCGTCAGGGTGCGCCGCCAGCGACGACCGCTGAGGGCGGGGAAGACCAGGTAGTCCTTGAGTGATTGGCGGACAACCTTTCCCAGCAGTGCCCGGTTGTGGTCGGTCTTCTCGGCCGCGCTGCCGGCGTGCTCGTTCACGGAGTGCAGACCGTGCAGTGCGATTCCCCACTCGAATGTGGTTGCCAACAGCAGGTTTCGCAGCGGTTGCGCCAGATTGCCCGGATGCCAAGGCTGGTCGCGGGTGATCCGGATGACGCCGAAGCCGAGGTCGTCGTCCATGCCGACGACGTTGTTGAAGACGTGGTGGCGGTAGTTGTGGGAGTACCGCCACTGTGAGGAGAGCCCGGCCATGTCCCATTCCCACGTGGTGGAGTGGATCTCCGGGTCGTTCATCCAGTCCCATTGCCCGTGCGAGACGTTGTGGCCGATCTCCATGTTCTCCACGATCTTGGCCCCGGCGAGGGCCGTCACCCCCAGCGCCCACCCGGCCGGCGCCTTGCTGGCGCATATCATCAACCGCGCAGCGACATCCAGTGCACGTTGGAATGCGATCGTGCGCCGGATGTAGGCGGCGTCCGCCGCGCCGAGCGACTCGGTGACGTCCCGGCGGATCCCGTTCAGCTCGGTGCTCAGCGCCTCGACGTCTTCCGCGGTGAGGTGCGCATATTCCTTGATGTCGGAGATCGCCATCGTGTTCTTTCCGTATCGAGTCCGCAACGTGCGATGCCGGATGCGGCCCCGCACGGCAGGACTGAATCAGTAGTGGTTGCGGCGGCTTGCCGCGGCGTACTCCGTGGAGTCGGGTGCCCGCTCGCTGTCGCTCGGCCCTCCGGGCCCGACGATCACGGCAGCGAGCAGGGGGTTCGGTCGCAGAACGTCGATCATGGCGGCCTCCGGGCCTGGAGTGTAGACCCAGTCAACACCCGCAGCGCTCGAGGTGTCAACACTGTAGACCTACAGCATAGGGCTACAGTGGAGGCGAACGGAGAGGAGTCCGTGATGCCGAAGGTTCCTGCGGGCCGCTCGATCGGATTCGACGACGGCAGGTCCGGCAGGAACACTCGAGCCCGGGAATTGATCCTTGCGTCTGCGCTCGCGATCATCGATCGCGACGGCGTCGAGGGGCTTTCGATGCGCCGCCTCGGCAAGGCTCTCGGCCGGGATCCGATGACCCTCTACCGTCACGCGCCGAACAAGGCCGCCCTCCTCGACGGAGTCGCCGAAATCGTCCTCGAGCAACTGGTCGTCGACCCCCGCGACGGCGACTGGGAAGATCAACTACGCACGGTTGCAAGGGATTTCCGGCAACTTGCCCTCGACCACCCGCACGTGGTTCCGTTGCTGGTCACCCGCCCCCTGTCCACACCCCTCGCGCTGCGGCCGCTCGGCACGCTGCGTCCGCTCGAAGGCATCCTGACCTTGCTCACCCGGGCCGGATTCTCCGCGGCCGAGGCGTTGCACGTCTACCGGGCCTTGTTCGGATTCCTCCACGGTCACGTCCTCGACGAGCTGCAGGAACTCGTCGAGCAGCCCGAGGAGTCCGACGACCTGCTCCGCCTGGGACTGCATCGCCTGCCGATCGACGAATTCCCGCTCCTGCGCAGTCTCGCGCCGATACTGGCCTCCTACGACGGCGCCGCCGAATTCGAACGCGGCCTCGACCTCTTCTTCTCCGGCCTGAGGGCAACACTGGACTCCGGGGGCGGCCGGCCGTCCGGATGAGCCGCCGGCGCCGGCCGGACCTACGAATCCGCCAGCGTGCGCATGATGCCGTAGGCGTGATCCGGTTCGGTGTCGGGGGACAGGAGTACCAGCACGAGTTGGGTGCCGTTGCATCCGAGGAAGTACATCGTGTGCGGTGGTTGTCCGGGTGCCGGCTCGCGCAGTGCGATACCGCCGGAGTCGAGGTCGAACTCGTCGATTCGCTTTCGCGGTATCTGCAGGGCGTTCCAGTCGAAGCAGACCCGGGCAACGGGGCCGAGTCGCAGGGTGAGCGCGGAGATCAGGTCGTCCAGCTCATCGGTGAGGTTCGCGGTCCACGGGAACCACGAGCCGTCGATCGGGGACGGTGGTGCCGAGTTCGGCCGGAGCAGGAAGCGGGGAGTCTGGGTCGGTGTGGGAAATCGAGCAGGGGGGCGTCGCGACGTTAGGGGGCGCTCGGGCGGGCCGGAGCGATTCCCGTTGCTGTGGGTGATGGCGTGGTTGTGCGTCATGAGACGCTCCTTGCGCGGCCTCGAGGAGGCCGACTTGTCACCGGGAGGCGTCGAGCCGGGCGCTCGAGGCGGGGAACGTGCCGGTCTGCTCACCGTACTTCACGATCGCGTCGGGCGCGTCGTGCCGAGACCCGGAGAACGGGACCGGGGCCCCTTCTCCGGATGGAGAAGGGGCCCCGATCAGGTCCTTCACGAGTCGGGGTGGCGGGATTCGAACCCACGACCTCTTCGTCCCGAACGAAGCGCGCTACCAAGCTGCGCCACACCCCGTTTCGAACCTCGGTTAGCTTACAGCACGATCGGGGTGACGGTTAAATCGCCTGGTCAGTGCGGTGAAAACGTGCTCCGGGTGCCCGCGTCCGCGGTGCTGCGAGCCTGCTCGCGGGGGGCCGGGATCAGCGTCAGCAGCGTCGCCTCGGGCCGGCACCAGAACCGGGCGGGGGCCGTCGGCGACGTGCCGATGCCCGCCGACACGTGCAACCGCATGTGCGAGCCCCAGCGCGACACGCCCTTGACCCGCGACCGGTCCAGCCCGCAATTGGTCACCAGCGCGCCGACCAGCGGCAGGCACAGTTGGCCCCCGTGGGTGTGGCCCGCCAGCACGAGGTCGTAGCCGTCGTCCGCGAACCGGTCCAGCACGCGCGGTTCGGGTGAGTGGGTCAGCCCCAGCCGCAGATCCGCCGCCGGGTTCGCCGGACCCGCGACGGTGTCGTACCGGTCCCGGTCGATGTGCGGGTCGTCGACACCGGCCGCGCTGACGCGCACCCCGGCGATCTCGAGTTCGCGGTGCACGTGCGTGACGTCGAGCCAGCCGCGCTCGCTGAACGCGGCGCGCAGATCGCTCCAGGGCAGCGGCACGCCGTGTACGCGCTCGTGGCCGCGGTCGAAGTACTTCAGCGGGTTCTTCACCCGGGGCCCGAAGTAGTCGTTGCTGCCGAAGACGAACAGCCCCGGCCGGGCGAGCAGACCGCCGAGCGCCTGCACGACGGCGGGCACAGCCTTCGGATGCGCAAGGTTGTCGCCGGTGTTGACCACGAGGTCGGGTTCGAGGCGATCGAGTTCGCGGAGCCAGTTCTGCTTGAGCCGTTGCCCGGGCGTCATGTGGATGTCGCTCAGGTGCAGCACGCGCAGCGTCGAGGCGTCCGGCGCAAGGACCGGGAGGGTCACCTCCCGCAGGGCGAAGGCGTTGCGCTCGATGAGCGTCGCGTAGCCGAGGCCCAGGGCGGCGGCACCGGCCGCGCCGATCGCGGCACGTCGAAGAGTGGGAACGTCTGGCACGTCTCCAGCGTACCGCCGGGGCTCGTCCGCGCACGGGTTCGCGGGGCGCCGCGTAGCGTCGAGGCATGTCCGACACCCCGTCCTCGCTCAAGTCCACGCTCCGCGCCGACCTCACGGCCGCGATGAAGGACAAGGATCCGCTGCGGATCACCACGCTGCGCATGCTGCTTGCCGCGATCCAGACCGAGGAGGTCGCCGGCAAGCAGGCGCGCGAGCTCACCGACGAGGACGTCGTGACGGTGCTCGCGCGCGAGGCGAAGAAGCGCGGCGAGGCTGCCGAGGTGTATACCGAGAACGGTCGCGGCGAACTGGCGGCCAAGGAGCACGCCGAGGCCCGCATCATCGACGAGTACCTGCCGACGCCGCTCACCGACGCCGAGCTGGCCGACGTCGCGGATACCGCCATCGCGCAGGTCGCCGAGGAGATCGGGGAGCGGCCCGGGCCGCGGCAGATGGGTCAGGTCATGAAGGCCGCGACCGCGATCGCCGCCGGGAAGGCCGACGGCAAGCGCCTGTCCGCCGCCGTCAAGTCGCGCCTGTAGCCGAAGACCCCGTCCGGTCGTCGCGCGACCGGACGGGTGACGGTCATCGTCCCGGGATGGGTGCCGGCGCGGCCGGCACCGTCGTGTCCGGCACCTGGCTCTCGGTCGGTCGGCCGGGGGTCGCGCTCGGGCTCGGTGGCGCGGCGCGCACCGAGCCGTCGCTGACGAAGATCGTCACCGTGGACCCCGGGACGGCCGACCCCGACGGGGAGATCGAGGCGACGGTGCCGCTGCGGCCCTCCGCCTTGACCGTCGTCTCCGTCACCTGGAAGCCGGCGTCGATCAGCCGTTGGCTCGCCTGCTGACGGTTCAGACCCACGACGTTGGGCACCTGGGCATTGCCGGCGCCGCGCACGTACTTCTGGTCCGCGGGCGGCAACTCGGTGGGCCCGAACTTGTTCGCGACGGGCAGCAGTGCCGTGAACCAGGTGCGGGCCGGCTCGGTGCCGCCGAACAGATTGCCGTCGGAGCACGGGCGCACGGGTCCGCTGCAGATCTGCCCCGGCGTGGGGGAGTCGCCGTAGGTGTAGACCGCCCCGGCCAGGTTGTTCGTGAACCCGACGAACGCCGACGACATGTGCGACTCGGTCGTTCCGGTCTTCGCCGCCACCGGCAGGTTCCAGCCCACCGATCCGGCCGCACCGGACGCCGTACCACCGCCCGCGGTGTCCTTGCTCAGGGCGGTGGCGAGAGTGTCGGCCAGCCCCGGTTCGACGACCTGCTCGCACGCCTGCTGGGTGATCGGCACGGGCTTGCCGTCGCGGTCGAACACGGCGTCGATCGGCGTCGGCGGGCACCACTTGCCGTGCGAGGCCAGCGTGGCGGCGACGTTCGACAGCTCCAGCGGGTTCACCCAGGTGGGGCCGAGCGTGAACGAGCCGAGGTGCTGGGCCTTCTGCATGTCGACCATGCTCTGCTCGCCGAAGCCGGACGTGTTGGGCTGCGCGTACGAGCGCAGGCCCAGCCGCACCGACATGTCGACGACCGCGTCCACACCGGTGGCCTCGATCAGCTTGACGAAGGCGGTGTTGGGGGACTGTGCGAGCGCGTCCGGCACCGACAGCTTCGCCGGGTACGGTGCGGCGTTCTCGACGCAGTAGGTGGCCGGCGGGCATCCGGGGGCACCGCCGTCGCCGAGGCCGCGGGCGTTGTAGCGGGACGGCACGTCCAGCACGGCGCTGGTGCCGAGGCCCTTCTCCATCGCCGCCGCGACGGTGAAGATCTTGAACACCGAGCCGGCGCCGTGACCGGTCAGCGAGTACGGCTGCGGCTGCACCGTCTGCGAGGCCCCGCCGTCGAGGCCGTACACGCGGCTCGACCCCATCGCCAGGACGCGGTGCGAATCCTCCCCGGGCCGGATCACGTTCATCACCGTCGCGACGTCGTCGACGGTCGGGCTGGTGAACCTGTCCAGCGACGATTTGACCGAGCCCTGGATCTCGGGGTCGAGCGTGGTGCGGATCAGGTACCCGCCCTTGTCGATCTGCTCGCGCGACAACCCGGCCTCGGCCAGGTACTGCAGGGCGTACTCACAGAAGAACCCGCGGTCGCCCGCCGCGATGCAGCCGCGCGGCAGGGTCTTCGGCTCGGGCAGGACGCCGAGCGGCTGCTCCTTCGCGGCCCGGATCTCGGCGGCGCGCTCGGGGATGTTCTGGATCATCGTGTCGAGCACGACGTTGCGTCGCGCCAGCACGCCGTCCGGATTGGTGTACGGGTTCAGCGCGGAGCTGGACTGCACCATGCCGGCGAGCATCGCGGACTGGGTGACGTTCAGATCCTTCGCGTCGATGCCGAAGTACGTCTGGGCGGCGTCCTGCACGCCGAAGGACCCGTTCCCGAACGGCACGAGGTTCAGGTAGCGGGTGAGGATCTCGTCCTTGGTCAGCTCGTCGTCGAGCGTCAGCGCCATCCGGATCTCCCGGATCTTGCGCGCGGGCGTCGTCTCGATCGCCGCGCGCCGCTCGGCGTCGGTCTTGGCGACCACGTGGAGCAGGTAGTTCTTCACGTACTGCTGGTCGATCGTGGACGCGCCCTGCTCGACCTGACCGCTGGTGGTGTTGGTGAGGAAGGCGCGGATCGTGCCCTGCCAGTCCACGCCCTGGTGTTCGGCGAAGCGTTTGTCCTCGATGGAGACGATGGCGAGTTTCATCTCGTTGGAGATCTGGTCGCTCGGCACCTCGAACCGGCGCTGGTCGTAGAGCCAGGCAATGGGGGTGCCCGCCGCATCGGTCATCGTGGTGACCGCCGGCACCACACCCTCGACGAGTTCGGCGGAACTGTTGTCCACCGTGTCCGCGGCGCGGTTCGACACGTAGCCGAAGCCTCCGGCCGCCGGGAACATCACACCGGCCAGCAGGACTCCGCCCAGTGCCGTGCATCCTGCGAGCTTCGCCACCGTTTTTCCGATCGACACGCCTACACAGTACGTGCCACCCCGGGGCGCAGACCCCGGCGCACGCGTTCCCGTGTGCGCGTTGCGCTGGCAAAAGCCCTCCGACGTGCAGTGATGCACGGGCGTACCAGAAAAGTGTTTCTCCACCTTGCATCCGGGGAAGTCTTTACCTAGATTGAGTCCTCAGTGTGATGCAGATAACACCTGAATAGGAATGTGGTGCAGATCCGCCGTGCTACGCCGCCGCTTCTGCGCGCCTTCCAGGACCCCGTGACACGGCGTTCGGAGAGTAAGGGGCAACTGAATGCACATGACCACCCCGATGGCCCGGCTCGACGTAGACCAAGCAGAAGCACGCATCGCATGGGTATCGAAAGCCCGATGCCGTGAAGTGGACCCCGATCAGTTGTTCGTCCGCGGCGCCGCCCAGCGCAAGGCCGCAGTAATCTGCCGGCACTGCCCGGTGATGCTGCAGTGCGGCGCCGACGCCCTCGACAACCGCGTCGAATTCGGCGTGTGGGGCGGAATGACCGAACGTCAGCGCCGGGCGCTGCTCAAGCAGCACCCCGAAGTCGACTCCTGGGCCGACTTCTTCGAAGCGCAGCGTCAGCACCAGAACGCCGTCTGACCGCGCACCCCCGAGACCCGCGAGGTTACGCCTCGCGGGTCATCTGATCCGCGACGGCGCGCAGCCCGTCGAGGTCCGAGACCTCGAACGGCAGCGACGGCACGCCGACGACCGGAACCCGCGGGTGCGCACTCGTGAACCGGGCCAGCAGCCGCAGCTCCCGCTTCGCCGTCACCGCCCGGTGGGCATGGACCCGGAGCACGGCCTCGGCCGGCGCGGTCTCCTTCCGTCCCTGCTCCTCGAGCAGATCCGCCGCGGTCAGGGCGTGGTCGGCCGGCAGCGGGCACAGCGTGGGATGCGTGCGGTTGAGGATCAGACCCGCGAGCGGCATGCGGTCCTCGGAGAGCCGCTCGACGAAGAACGACGCCTCGCGCAGCGCATCCGGTTCGGCCGCGGCCACCACCATGAAGTGGGTGCCCGGCTGCTGCAGCAACTGGTACGTGCGGTTGGCCCGCTCCCGGAACCCGCCGAACATCGAATCGAGTGACTGCACGAAAGCCGAGGCATCCGAGAGCATCTGGCTGCCGACGATCGTGGAGACCGCCTTCAGGGCCAGGCCCATCGCGCCCGTGACCAGCCGCCCGAGCCCGCGGCCCGGCGCGGTGAACAACCGGATCATCCGGCCGTCCAGGAACGCCCCGAGCCGCTGCGGTGCATCGAGGAAGTCCAGCGCGTTCCGCGACGGCGGGGTGTCGACCACGATCAGATCCCACGTGTCGCTCGCCGCGAGCTGCCCGAGCTTCTCCATCGCCATGTACTCCTGCGTGCCGGAGAACGACGAGGCCACCGTCTGGTAGAAGGGGTTGTCGAGGATCTGCTGCGCCTTCTCCGGTGCCGAGTGCTCGAGCACCATGTCGTCGAAGGTGCGGCGCATGTTCAGCATCATCGCGTGCAGCTCGCCCTTCGCGTCCGGCCCCAGCTGCACGAGTTGCGGGCTGTTGTCGAGGGCCTGCACGCCCAGCGCCTGTGCCAGCCGCCGAGCCGGATCGATCGTCAGCACCACGACGTTGCGGCCCTGCTCGGCCGCACGCAGGGCCAGCGCCGCCGCGGTCGTCGTCTTGCCGACCCCGCCCGCGCCGGTGCACACGATGATGCGCGACGAGGGGTCGGCGAGGATGGATCGGACGTCGAGTGGGGGCGCGTGGTGCGCCCGCGGCGCGGTCACCGCACGCCCTGTTCGCCGAGCTGCTCGGCGAGTTCGTACAGCCCGCCGAGATCCACGCCGTCCGCCAGCGCGGGCAGGTGCATTCGTGCCACGTTCACCTCGTCGAGTTGGGCGGCGCTGACCTGCTGCGCCTGCAGGGTGGATGCGTACTCGATCGTCTCGGTCAGCAGACCCGCGAAGTCCTCGTCGCCGAGGGCGACCCCGGCGCGGTCGAGCCCCTCGCGTACCGCCTCCGCGTCGATCCGGCCGGCGGCGGCCTCGTCGACCATCTCCTCGGGCAGGAAGTCGGGGGCGGTGCGGTTGACGATCACCGTGCCCAGCCGCAGGTCCGCCGCGAGCAGCTCGGCCACCGCGTCGGCGGTCTCCTGGACCGGCAGCGCCTCGAGCAGCGTGACCAGGTGGACCATCGTCTCGTCGGAGTGCAGCAGCCGCACCACACCCTCGCTCTGCGACCGGATCGGACCCGACTTGGCAAGGTCGGCCATCGCCTTGGTCACGTCGAGGAAGCTGCCGATGCGTCCCGTCGGCGGGGAGTCCACCACGACCACGTCGTACACGGGTTCGCCGGTGCGGTCGGTACGCACCACGGTCTCCTTGATCTTGCCGGTGAGGATCACGTCCCGCAGGCCCGGCGCCAGCGTGGTCGCGAACTCGATCGCACCGATCCGGCGCATCGCCCGTCCCGCGAACCCGAGGTTGTAGAACATGTCCAGGTACTCGAGGAAGGCCGTCTCGATGTCGATGGCGAGGGCATACACGGCGCCGCCGCTGTCCGTCGTGGCGATCTTGGTCTCGACCGGCGGAAGCGGCGGCACGTCGAACAGCTGCGCGATGCCCTGCCGTCCCTCGACCTCTACGAGCAGCACCTTGCGGCCGCCCGCCGCCAGGGCCAGGGCCAGCGCCCCCGCGACGGTCGACTTACCGGTACCGCCCTTGCCCGAGACGAAGTGCAGCCGCGCCTGCGCGGCCGTCGCCGGCCAGACGTCGTGTTCAGCAGTCGTTGATGCCACGACGTCGAGCCTATAAGTCCGGTGCGCATATAGGGTCGAGACATGAGCGAATTGACAACGTGGGAGTACGCGACGGTGCCCCTGCTGACCCATGCCACGAAGCAGATCCTGGACACGTGGGGAGCCGACGGCTGGGAACTCGTGTCGGTGCTCCCGGGACCCACCGGCGAGCAGCACGTCGCCTACCTCAAGCGCCCGAAGGGCTGAGCCGCGTGGCAGCAGAGGATTCCGCGGGGCGGACCTGGACGGCGCGGCTCGCCGAACTGGGTCTGAGCCTGCCGCCGGTGGCGGCACCCGTCGCCGCCTACGTTCCCGCCGTCCGCACCGGTGACCACGTCTACACCTCGGGGCAGCTGCCGTTCGTCGACGGCACACTCGGTCTCGTCGGCAAGGTGGGCGCCGACGTCTCGGCCGAGGCCGCCAAGTCCGCGGCGCGTATCGCCGCGCTCAACGCGCTGGCCGCGCTGGACGGCCTCGTCGGCATCGACAACCTCGTCCGCATCGTGAAGGTCGTGGGCTTCGTCGCCTCGGCGGAGGGCTTCACCGGCCAGCCGGGTGTGATCAACGGCGCGTCCGAGCTCCTCGGTGAGGTGTTCGGGGAGGCGGGCGTGCACGCCCGCTCCGCCGTCGGCGTGGCCGAACTGCCGCTCGGCGCTCCCGTCGAGGTCGAGATCATCGCCGAGGTGCGCTGACGGGCGCGGGGTGAGCCGGATCTAGAGTGGGACGCACCCCACACCTTCCGACGGAGGAGGCCGGATCATGACGCTGGTTCACCCCGCGTACGCGCAGTTGCGACAGGTCACCGCCAATGCCGCGGTGGTGCTGGCGGAGAACCCGTCGATGATGACGCTCGACGGCACCAACACCTGGATCCTGCGGGCGCCCGGCAGCGACGAGTGCGTCGTGGTCGATCCGGGCCCGCTCGACGAGGCGCACCTCGCGCGCGTCGCCCGGGTGCCCGTGGCGCTGACCCTGGTCAGCCACCGGCACGGCGACCACACCGACGGCGCCGGACGGTTCGCCGAACTCACCGGCAGCGCGGTGCGGGCCGTGGACGCCCGGCACCGGCACGGCGGGGGAGCGGGCCTGGCCGACGGCGAGGTGATCGAGGCGGCCGGACTGCGTATCCGGGTACTCGCCACGCCGGGTCACACGGCGGACTCGCTGTCCTTCGTCGTCGAGGACGACCGCAGCGTGCTCACCGCCGACACCATCCTCGGTCGGGGCACCACCGTCCTCGACGACTCCGACGGCGACCTCGGGGACTACCTCGGGTCGCTGCGCCGGCTGATCGACCTCGGCGCCGGCTACACCGTTCTGCCCGGGCACGGACCGGACCTGCCCGATCTGGAGACCATCGCCCGCGGCTACCTCGACCATCGGGAGGAGCGGCTCGACCAGGTGCGGGCCGCGCTGCGGGTGCTGGGGGACGACGCCACGCCGCGGTCCGTCGTCGAGCACGTGTATGCCGACGTGGACCCGTCGCTGTGGCCGGTCGCGGAGAAGTCGGTCAACGTCCAGCTCGAGTACCTGCGCAGCTTCGCCTGACCTCCCGAACGATCGAGGCCGGTGCATCGACGATGCACCGGCCTCGATTCGTGGAACGGGTGTTACCGCGCGCGGCGGGCGAGGCGCTCCGAGTCGGAGATGAGCACGCTCTTGCCCTCGAGCCGCAGCCAGCCGCGGTGGGCGAAGTCGGCGAGCGCCTTGTTCACGGTTTCGCGGGAGGCGCCGACGAGCTGTGCGATCTCCTCCTGGGTCAGGTCGTGCGTGACGCGCAGCGCGCCCGCCTCCTGGGTGCCGAACCGCTGCGCGAGCTGCAGCAGAGCCTTCGCGACGCGACCGGGCACGTCGGTGAAGATCAGGTCGGCCAGGTTGTTGTTGGTGCGGCGCAGACGGCGCGCGAGCACGCGCAACAGCTGCTCCGCGATCTCCGGGCGCTGGTCGATCCAGGCCTTGAGGGCGTCGCGGTCCATGCTCACGGCGCGGACCTCGGTCACGGTCGTGGCGGTGGAGGTACGCGGGCCCGGGTCGAAGATCGACAGCTCACCGAACATGTCGGACGGGCCCATGATGGTCAGCAGGTTCTCGCGGCCGTCCGGCGAGCGGCGGCCGAGCTTCACCTTGCCGGAGACGATGATGTACAGGCGGTCGCCCGGCTCACCCTCGTTGAAGATGACATGTCCGCGGGGGAAATCGACCGGCTGAAGCTCTTTGACCAGCGCCGCAACCGCCGAGGGTTCGACTCCTTGGAAGATGCCTGCTCTGGCCAGGACGTCGTCCACGTGCGCTCCTTTGGGGAATATTCTCGTCGTCATGCTGCCGGGTCTGCACGACGTCCACGGGCGCCCGGACAGGCCACCTGCAACGCGTACGGAAACGAAGTCTACTGTGCGCGCACTCGGCATGAGTGATTGACACCACGACAGCTGCCGTGCCGTTCCTGCAGCAACGCCCACGCATCCTACCGATGCGTCCCGAAATCAGCTCGCGCGGCGCGCTCCCATGTCGGACTCCGCATCGTCGAGCTCCATGACGAGGACCCGCCGCCGACGGCGGTGGAACCGGGCGAGAGCGTGGGGGAATCCCTCCCTGGCCAGGGTGGCGACGTCGTCGTGGCTCGCCTTGTCGAGGAACTCCTCGACCTCCTGCTGGCGAACGGACAGACGGCTCAGCCGGGACTCGACCCGCTCCATCGCCAATGCGAACAGCATGAGCAGCACGGGGAAGAGTACGACAGCAAGAGCTTGCATACCGGGAAGTAAACACAAGAAAGGTCTCAGAAGCGACACAGCGCCGAATCCGCGACCGGCCGGGTACGTACAGTGGAGCAGGTGCATGCGACCCCGTCCGAGAGTCCCGACGTGCGCCGACGACGCGTGTCCGGAGGCGAGCGGAAACCCGAGAGCAGGCTCGCCCTGGTGCGGCGGGCCCGCCGCATGAACCGGCGGCTCGCCGAGGCGTTCCCTCACGTGTACTGCGAACTCGACTTCACCACGCCGCTCGAGCTGGCGGTCGCCACGATCCTGTCCGCGCAGTGCACCGACGTGCGGGTCAACCAGGTCACCCCGGCTCTGTTCGCCCGCTACCCGGACGCCCGCGCCTACGCGGAGGCCGACCGGGCCGAGCTCGAGGAGTACATCCGGCCCACCGGTTTCTACCGCAACAAGGCCAACTCCCTGATCGGCCTCGGACAGGCCCTGCTCGAGCGGTTCGACGGCGAGGTACCGGGCCGCCTCGAGGATCTCGTCACACTTCCCGGATTCGGCCGCAAGACCGCCAACGTGGTCCTCGGCAACGCGTTCGACATCCCCGGCATCACCGTCGACACCCACTTCCAGCGTCTCGTGCACCGCTGGAAGTGGACCGAGGAAACCGACCCCGTCAAGATCGAACACGCCGTCGGCGCGCTCGTCGACCGCAAGGAATGGACCCTGCTCTCGCACCGGGTGATCTTCCACGGCCGGCGCGTCTGCCACGCCCGCAAACCCGCCTGCGGCATCTGCGTGCTGGCCAAGGACTGCCCGTCCTACGGCATCGGACCCACCGACCCCGTGACCGCCGCCGCGCTGGTGAAGGGACCGGAGACCGAGCACCTGCTCGAACTGGCCGGACGGTGACCCGGTGCAACTGACCCGCGCAGGCCGCTGGAGCCTGGTGGCCCTCGTCGTCGTGGTGGCCCTGATCGTCGCGATCTGGCCCCGCGACGCCGACGACCCGGCGCCGGCCGCCGACGGTGGTCGCCCGACCGCGGCGCCGGTGGACCGCCGCGCCCAGGACACCCCCGAATCCCTCGCGCCGCTGCGTGCCGCGGCGGCGCTCGAGCCCTGCCCGGCCCCGGCCGGGAACGGGGCCGGGCCCCTCGCGGGGTTGCGGTTCGAGTGCCTCGGCGACGGCAGCAGCGTCGATCTGGCCGCCGCGCTCGCGGGCCGGCCCGCGCTGGTGAACCTGTGGGCCTGGTGGTGCGGGCCGTGCGCCGAGGAACTGCCCTACCTGCAGGAGTACGCGCAGCGTGCCGGTGACGCGGTTGCGGTCGTCACCGTCCACACCGACCCCAACGAGGCCAACGCCCTGTCCCGGCTCGCCGAGTACGCCGTACGGCTGCCGGGGGTGCAGGACGGGTCCGCGCGCGTGCAGGCAGCGGTGCAGTCGCCACCCGTGCTGCCGGTGACGGTGCTGATCCGGCCCGACGGTTCCGTCGCGAAGGTGCTGCCTCAGCCGTTCCGCAGCGCCGACGACGTCGCCGCAGCCGTGGAGAACCACCTGGGGGTGAAGGTATGACGCCGTACTGGCTGCGCCGCGTGTCCACCGTGGCGCCGAGCGATCCGCACCAGGTCAACCCGGTGCTCGACCGCCGCGCACCGAACGGGTTCACCGTCCGTCCGGCGGCCGTGCTCGTGCTGTTCGGTGGCTCGTCCGAACCCGATCCCCTCGCGCGGGGCGGTCTGCCCGCCGACGCGGATGTCCTGCTCACCCAGCGGGCGCCGACGATGCGTCAGCACAGCGGGCAGGTCGCCTTCCCGGGTGGCGCCGCCGACCCGGAGGACGACGGCCCGATCGCGACCGCGCTGCGCGAGGCGCAGGAGGAGACGGGCCTCGACCCCGCCGGCGTCCGTCCGCTGACGGTGCTGCCCGAGATCTTCATCCCACCGTCGGGGTTCGACGTCACCCCGGTGGTCGCCTTCTGGGAGAAGCCCACCCCCATCGGGGTGGTCGATCCCCGCGAGGCCGTCCGGGTGGTGCGGGTCTCTCTGCACGACCTGCTCGATCCGGACAACCGCTTCCAGATCCGGCACGAGCGCGGCTACCAGGGACCGGCTTTCCTCGTGGACGACATGCTCGTGTGGGGGTTCACGGCGGGGATCCTGGCGGGCCTGTTCGCGGTGTCGGGCTGGGAGATCGAGTGGGACCACACCGACATCCGTGACTTCGAGGTCACGCTCGCCGAGCTCGAGACAGGGGTGGTCGAACCGTGACACCGTCCGGATGGATCGACGTGCTCATCCTGCTGGTCGTGCTCGTGGCCGCGTCGTCGGGCCTGCGACAGGGTGCGGTGGCGTCTGCGCTGGCGTTCCTCGGCGTGGTGCTCGGCGCGGTCGCCGGCATCCTCATCGCCCCGCACGTGCTCGTGCACGTCGAGGAGGGACGGATGCGGATCCTCGCCGGGATTGCGCTCATCGTCGTGCTCGTCATCATCGGCGAGGTCGCGGGCATGGTGCTCGGCCGGGCGGCACGGAGCAACATGCACAGCCCCGTCGCGCGGGGCGTCGACAGCGTGGTCGGGGCCGGTCTGCAGGCCGTGGCGGTGCTGGTCGCGGCGTGGCTGCTCGCGATTCCGCTCACCGCGTCGTCGCAACCGGAGATCTCGGCCGCCGTACGCGGCTCCCGGGTGCTGGCCACGGTCGACGTGCTGGCCCCGGACTGGCTGCGCGGCGTCCCCAAGGAGTTCTCGGCGCTGCTCGACACCTCGGGCCTGCCGGAGGTGATCGGGCCGTTCGGCCGCACGCCCATCACCGAGGTGGAGCCGCCGGACCCGAGCGTGCTCGCCAGTCCCGTCGCGCTCGACCTGCACCCGAGTGTGCTGCGCATCAACGGCGTCGCGCCGAGCTGCCAGCGTGCGCTCGAGGGATCCGGGTTCGTCGTCGCGCCCGAACGCGTCATGACCAACGCGCACGTCGTCGCCGGCACGTCGGCGGTGTCGGTGGAGACGCTCGGTGGGGCGCTCGACGCCGAGGTCGTGCTCTTCGATCCCGCCGTCGACGTCGCGATCCTCTCGGTGCCGGGACTCGACGTGGCGCCGCTCGCGTTCGCGCCCGCGCCCGCCGATTCGGGTCAGGACGCCCTCGTCCTCGGATATCCCGGCGGGGGCCCGTACACGGCGAGCGCCGCACGGATCCGGGAGACACTCGACCTGCAGGGGCCGGACATCTACCGCTCCGGCACCGTCGAACGGGAGGTGTACACCGTCCGCGGTTCGATTCGTCAGGGCAACTCCGGCGGGCCGCTCGTCGACGATCAGGGCCGGGTGCTCGGCGTCGTGTTCGGCGCGGCCGTGGACAACAGCGATACCGGGTTCGTGCTGACCGCGGCGGAGGTGAGCAGTCAGCTGGAGCTGGCCGACGATTCCTTCGCGGCGGTGGCGACGGGTACGTGCATCGCCTGAGCCGGGGCGTCCCTACAGTCCGGCGGCGAAGTCGAGCAGCGCGGCGGTCACGTCGTCGGCGCATTCCTGGTGGGCGTAGTGCCCGGCGTCGTCGATCATGAGCAGTTTCCGGCCTGGAGCGTGGCGTACGCACCGGCGCACGGTCGCCGGCACCACGTACGGGTCCAGCGTGCCGTGCAGTTGCAGGACCGGCAGGGTCAGCGTCTTGTCCATCGCGGCCATGAACCGGCGTCCGTCCGGCCGCCATTGGCTGCGGAACGCCCAGCGCTGGTACTCGAGCGTGCAGTGCGCGGTGCCGGGAATCCGGATGGCCGACCGCATCCGCTCCGCGACCTCCCGGAATTCGTCCGACTGCTGCCACCGCGCGCCGGAACGGGCCTGCAGCAGTCGTTCGATCTCCCACCCGTCGTCGCGCACGAGCTTGCGTTCGGGCCGCCACGGCACCTGGTAGGCGAGGAACGTGGGCAGCAGCGCCGACCGCTGCGCGCGGTCGTGCAGCGCCGCGTCCCGCAGCGAGATCGGGTGCGGCGAGTCCACGAGGGCGATCGCCCGGACGAGCCGCGGGTGCAGCACGGCCGTCGCCCAGCACACCAGGCCTCCGTCGGCGTGTCCGATCAGCGTCGCCTCGGAGCAGCCGAGGGCGCGGATGAGGCCGGCGACGTCGCCCGACAGGGTCCAGCCGTCGTAGCCGCGCGGCGGCTTGTCGGAGTCACCGTAGCCGCGCAGGTCCACGGCGACGGCGCGGTATCCGGCGTCCGCGAAGGCGGTGAGCTGGTGGCGCCACGACCACCACAGGTCGGCGAACCCGTGCAGGAACAGCGCCAGCGGCGCGTCGGGGCCGGACGGGCCGGCCTCGACGGCGTGCAGGCGGATGCCGTTGGCGTGGATGTCGCGGTGCGTCCACGGCCCGGGGTACCGGACCGTGGACGGATCGGGGAGGGACACGGTGCCCTGCATGTGGAGGGTCAGCGCGCGTGCCGGGGGCCCGGTGCCGGCTCCGCGTCGTGCTGCTGCGGCAGGACGGTACGGGCCTGCCTGAGCGAGTCGATGGTCTTCTCCGGGGCGCGCAGCTTGCGCACCCGCAGGTAGCCGATCAGGGCGAAGATCGCCGTGACCACGACCATGATGAGGAAGACGATCAGGAACGCCAGCCAGCGGGGCGTCCAGATGTCGATCAGTTCGGCGAGGAAGAAGAAGAAGAAGAACGAGCTGAACACCAGGACCGCGAAGGCCAGGATGAAGAACAGGCTGCCCTGCAGGCCCTTCTTCACCTCCCCGGTGACCTCGGCCTTGGCGAGTTCGACCTCGGCGCGGAACAGCGTCGAGACCTGTGCCGTGGCATCGCGGACCAGGTCTCCGATGCTCGCTTCCTGAGGAGTGCGGGCGCGCACCTCGGTCAGCGGAATGGACGAGATGCTCGTCGGTACCCCGTCACCCTGCTTCCGGTTCCCGTTCGTCACGCTCAATTGTCGACCCCTCCAGTTGGTTCGTATTGACTACGGTGGGCTCGCCCACGCCGTAACAGTAGCGTCGATCCCAGCACCGAGGCGATCAGTGACGTGACGAGGACGGACGCCTTCGCGATCTCCGCGGGCGCCCCGCCGTCGATACCGGCGAGCGAGAGGTCGGCGATGAGCAGGCTCACGGTGAATCCGATGCCTCCGAGCACGGCGAGTGCCAGCAGGTCCTGCCACGCCAGCCCGGTCGGCCTGGTGGCCACGCCCACGCGGATCGCGAGCCAGGACGCGCCGAAGATGCCGACGGTCTTGCCGATCAGCAGGCCCAGCAGGACGGACAGGCCCACCGGGCTGGTGAACACGTCACCGAGGACCTCACCGTTGATGGGGACGCCGGAGGCGAACAGCGCGAACAGGGGCACACACAGGCCGGCGGACCAGGGCTGGATGTCGTGGGCGAGCCGTTCGGCCGGTGCCTGCCGCTCGCCCGGGTCGGTGCGGACGCGGGTGAGCAGGCCCAGTACGACGCCCGCGATGGTGGCGTGGATGCCGGCCTCGTGCATGCCGTACCAGGTGAGCAGCGCCAGTGGGACATACAGCCACGAGGTCGTGATCCGCTTGTGCTGGGCGTACCAGTAGGCGGCGGCGCACGCGACGGTCCCGAGCAGCCACAGTGCCGCGATGGACGTGGTGAACAGGACGGCGATCAATGCGATTCCGATGAGGTCGTCGACGACGGCGAGGCTGAGCAGGAAGACGCGCGCGCCGGTGGGGATGCGGGAACCGGTGAGGGCGAGGACTCCGAGTGCGAAAGCGATGTCGGTGGCGACGGGGATCGCCCAGCCGCGGTCCATGCCCGGGCTGCCCCACCCGACCGCGGCGGCGATGAGCGCCGGGAGCAGCACGCCGCCGCACGCGGCGATGACCGGCAGCAGGGCTCTCTTACGGTCCGCCAGTTCACCGACGACCAGCTCGCGTTTGAGCTCGAGTCCGGCGACGAAGAAGAACACGGCGAGCAGGCCGTCCTGCGCCCAGGTGCCGACGGTGAGGTTCAGGTGCAGTGATTCCGGCCCGAGGGGGAAGTCGCGCAGCGCCTCGTAGGCGGGTCCGAGCGGGGAATTGACCCACAGCACGGCCACGGCGGCGGCGACCAGGAGGATCGCGCCACCGACGGTCTCGGTACGCAGGTACCGGGTGAGTTCCGAGCGCAGTGGCTGGTTCACGGAGGCCTTTCGATTCGCGAATTCGGGGTACGCGGGGAGCGCCGCCGAACGGACGTCCCGGCGTATCCCGGCACGAATCGTAGCCGTCGCCGACCCGAACGACCGATGTCCGATTTGATTCGCTCGGGAAAGGAAGTGTTCACTTTCCTAGCAACTGGGATCGATTCCCATCATGTGATTCTCTGGAGCTGGTTTCGTGAGCACTTCCCTCGACAACACCGCCGGCCGGGACGGATCGCTGGTCGCGGGAGTACCGCGCAGCCGCATCATCGTCGCGAGCACCGTCGGCACCTCGATCGAGTTCTACGACTTCTACATCTATGCGACCGCCGCCGTGTCGGTGTTCCCGCACCTGTTCTTCCCGAAGGGCAACGGCACCACCGCCCTGCTCGCCTCGCTCGCGACGTTCGGCCTCGCGTTCGTCGCCCGGCCGGTCGGCTCGATCCTGTTCGGCCACTTCGGGGACCGCATCGGCCGCAAGGCCACCCTCGTCGGCTCGCTGCTGACGATGGGCATCGCGACGTTCCTCATCGGAATCCTGCCCACGTACCACCAGGTGGGACTGCTGGCCCCCGCACTGCTCGCACTGATGCGCTTCTGCCAGGGCCTCGGCCTCGGCGGCGAATGGAGCGGCGCGGCGCTGCTGGCCACCGAGACCGCCGAGAAGGGCAAGCGGGCCTGGGCCGCCATGTGGCCCCAGTTGGGCGCGCCGATCGGATTCTTCCTGGCCAACGGCCTGTTCCTGATCATCACGCTGTTCCTGAACCACGACAACGCCGACCCCGACCTGGGCAGCGCGTTCCTGACGTGGGGCTGGCGGATCCCGTTCCTGCTCAGCGCCGTGATGGTGATCATCGGCCTCTACGTGCGGCTCAAGCTGGAGGAGACCCCGGTGTTCGCCCAGGCCGTCGCCGAGGGCAAGAAGGTCAAGACGCCACTGGCCGAGGTGTTCAGGACGAGCTGGCGTCAGCTGATCATCGGCACGTTCGTGATGCTCGCGACGTACACCCTCTTCTACATCATGACGACCTGGGTGCTCAGCCACGGCACCGGCAAGACCCCCGCCCAGGGCGGCACCGGCGCCGGCTTCCAGTACTCGGACTTCCTGGTGCTCCAACTCGTCGCCGTGCTGTTCTTCGCGGCCGCGATCCCGGTGTCCGGTCGTCTCGCCGATCGCCACGGCCGCCGCATCACGCTGCTGGTCATCACCGGAACCATCATGGCGTTCGGCCTGACCTTCGGGATCCTGCTCGCCCCGGAGGGCATGAGCGAACCGCGCATGCTCCTGTTCCTGATCATCGGCATGATCCTCATGGGCTTCACCTTCGGCCCCATGAGCGCGGTGCTGCCCGAACTGTTCCCGACCAACGTGCGCTACACCGGTTCGGGCATCGCCTACAACGTCTCGAGCATCCTCGGCGCGGCCGTCGCCCCGTTCATCGCGACGTGGCTCGCCACCACCTACGGCGTCGGCTGGGTGGGTGTGTACCTGCTGGTGGCCGCCGCGCTGACCTTCGTCGCGCTGCTCGTGATGCACGAGACCAAGGACCGCCACCTCGAGGAGGTGTAGGGCCGCTTCGGGGCCGGTGCGTCCTTCGGGCGGCTACGACAACCCGAAGGACGCACCGGCCGCTCCGCTGCCTACTTGCCCTGGGCGCGGATCGCCTCGAAGACCTTCGGGTCGACCAGGGTGGAGGTGTCGCCGAGTTCGCGGCCCTCGGCGACGTCGCGCAGCAGGCGGCGCATGATCTTGCCGGAGCGGGTCTTGGGCAGTTCCGGCACGATCGAGATCTGCCGGGGCTTGGCGATCGGGGAGATCTCGGTGGAGACCTGGTTGCGCAGCTCGGTGATGAGCTGATCGCCGGTGTTGGTCACGCCCTCGCGCAGGATGACGAACGCGACGATGCCCTGGCCGGTGGTCTCGTCGGCGGCACCGACGACGGCGGCCTCGGCGACGGCCGGGTGCCCGACGAGCGCGGATTCGACCTCCGAGGTCGAGATCCGGTGTCCGGAGACGTTCATGACGTCGTCGACGCGGCCGAGGACCCACAGGGCCCCGTCCTCGTCGTAGCGGGCGCCGTCGCCGGCGAAGTACCAGCCCTCCTCGGCGTACCGGGACCAGTAGGTGTCCTTGTAGCGGTCCATGTCGCCCCAGATGCCGCGCAGCATCGACGGCCACGGCTGATCGAGCACCAGGTAGCCGTTGCCGCCGGCCCCCAGCGGCACGGCGTTGTCGTCGACGATCTTGGCGGAGATGCCGGGCAACGGCGCCATCGCCGATCCCGGCTTGGTGGCGGTGATGCCCGGCAGCGGCGAGATCATGATCGCGCCGGTCTCGGTCTGCCACCAGGTGTCGACGATCGGGGCCTGGCCGGCGCCGATGACCTCCCGGAACCAGCGCCACGCCTCGGGATTGATCGGCTCGCCGACCGAGCCCAGCAGCCGGATCGAGGACAGGTCGTGCGCGTCGGGGATGTCCCGGCCCCACTTCATGAAGGTGCGGATCAGGGTCGGGGCGGTGTAGTAGATGCTCACCCCGTACTTTTCGATGATCTCGAAGTGCCGGTGCTCGTTCGGCGAGTTCGGGGTGCCCTCGTAGACGACCTGGGTCGCGCCGTTGCTCAGCGGCCCGTACACGATGTAGCTGTGCCCGGTGACCCAGCCGATGTCGGCGGTGCACCAGTACACGTCGCGGCCGGGCTTGTGGTCGAACACGTAGTGGTGGGTGTAGGAGGCCTGCGTCAGGTAGCCCCCGGAGGTGTGGATGATGCCCTTGGGCTTACCGGTGGTGCCCGAGGTGTAGAGGATGAACAGCGGGTGCTCGGCGTCGAACGGCTGCGCCTCGTGCTCGGCGGAGGCCTTGTCGACCGTCTCGTGCCACCACAGATCGCGTCCCTCGGTCCAGTCGACGTCGATGCCGGTGCGCTTGACCACCAGCACGTGCTGCACCGACGCCGCATCGGCGACAGCTTCGTCGGCGGCCGGCTTGAGCGGGGCGGCCTGACCGCGGCGCCACTGCCCGTCGACGGTGACGACGAGTTTGGCCTGCGCGTCGTCGATGCGCGAGCGCAGCGCGTGCGAGGAGAACCCGGCGAAGACCACCGAGTGGGTCAGGCCGAGGCGGGCGCAAGCCAGCATCGCCACGATCGCCTCGGGGATCATCGGCATGTAGATCGCGACCCGGTCGCCGGCGACCAGGCCCAGGTCGGTGAAGGTGTTCGCCGCCTTGCACACCTCGGCGAGCAGATCGTTGTAGGTCAGCGCGCGCGAATCGCCGGGCTCGCCCTCGAAGTGGATGGCGACGCGGTCCCCGTTGCCGGCGAGGACATGCCGGTCGACGCAGTTGTAGGCGACGTTGAGCTGCCCGCCGACGAACCACTTCGCCACCGGCGCGTCGGACCAGTCCAGCACCTCGGACCACTCGGTGGCCCAGTCCAGCCGCTGCGCCTGCGTCGCCCAGAATCCGAGCCGGTCGGCGTCTGCGGCGGCCTGCAACTCGGGACCGGCGTTGGCGGTGGCGACGAACTCGGGGCTCGGTGGGTACACCTGCTGTTCGTGGTCCTGCGCTGCGCTCGTCATGGTTGCGGGGCCTCTTTCCGGTCGGTCCAAACAGTTCGGGCACCTGTGAGGGTAGTCACCTGTGACCGACATCGCACCGTTGCATCCGGCTGCAACCTGGTCACTTTCGACAATCGGTCGGTCCCGCGCGACGGGCGGTCGGCCTCCGCGGCCAGTGGAACCGCGGGCGCGGGTGGTCGGCAACAGCCGGTACCGTCGGATGCCGTGACCGACCCCTTGCAGCCCCTGCTCGACCTGCCCGGAGTGCGCGATGCCGCGGACCGGGCGCGCGATGCCCTCGCCGAGGTGCACCGGCACAGGACCAACCGGCGCGGCTGGCCGAACACCGCCGCCGAGGCGTCGGTTCGGGCGGCCCGGGCCTCCGCCGCGCTCGATGGCGGATCGATGGAGCTGCCGCCGCCGGGGGAGGCGGGTGATCCGATCCTGGCCGGTGCGCTGCGGGTGGCGCAGGCGCTCGACGGCGACGGCCTGGCCGTCATGGTGTCCACCTGGCAGCGCGCGCCCCTGCAGGCCCTTGCGCGCCTGCACCTGCTCGCGGCGGCCGACCTCGTCGACGAGTCGGAGGCGCTGGGCCGGCCTCGCACGGAACCGGGCGTGGGGGAGCGGCTCGACGCGCTCGCCCAGTTGGTGACCGGAGGCACCCGGGCGCCGGCGCCGGTGCTGGCCGCGGTGGTGCACGGCGAGCTGGCGGTGCTGCGCCCGTTCGGTGTCGCCGACGGCGTGATCGCCCGGGCGGCGTCCCGCCTCGTGTCGGTCGCGAGCGGGCTGGACGTGCACAATCTCGGTGTTCCCGAGGTGAGCTGGATGCGTCGCGCCCAGGTCTACCGCGACGGGCTCGCGGGCTTCGAGTCGGGCACCGCGGAGGGCGTCGGGGGTTGGATCGTCTTCTGCTGCGGCGGGCTGGAAGCGGGCGCGCGCGAGGCGACATCGATCGCGGACGCCTTCGCCGGAGGATGATCCGGAGCGTGAATCGTCAAGCGTGTCACCGATTTTCATGCAGGTGACCACATGTAAGCGGGCGACGTCGCCGAATGACTTCGGTGGCGTCGCCCGCCGGCACGGACTGCCGAGTTACCAAGCGTGCTGCATGGGTTGTGTGTCACTGGCCTCGGCGAGGGTTCGGATATCGCTGGTTCGTCCTCGCAACGGGTGCGGGGTGTTCGCCTTCGAAGACCCGAATCTCGCAAGCCCACAACACTTTTGCCCTTATAGTGGCATCGGCTCCGCGTGGGTGCTCGGTGTCCGTGCTGGGAATTCCGGTCGGGAGATCGAACCTTCTCTTCCGATTCGCTCTTGGCCTTCCGTCCTTCCGTAACTCCTTTCTACTCCCGGTCTCCGAGGGGGGCAAGTCCCATTTTCGGGACCGTCACCCGCGCGCCGCGAACCCCGGCCGGTGCCGCCGGCGCAGCGCGAGGTACGTCGCCGCGCCCGCCGCCACCGCGCCCGCCGTGATCGCGGCCGTCGCGGCGACGGCGGCCGGCGGCGTCGCGGTGAGACGATGCAGGAGCGGCACAGGACGCGTGAAAGTAAGTATCGGCCAACCATTTTCGAGGGATTCTCGACGCAGCACCCGATCCGGGTTCACCGCGCGCGGATGGCCCACGGCCCGCAGCATCGGAATGTCCGTCGACGAGTCGGAGTACGCGTAGCAACGTGCGAGATCGTAACCGTACTGCAGCGCCAGTGCCTGTATCGCCTCCGCCTTGGCCTCGCCGTAGCAGTAGAACTCTAGCTCTCCGGCGTAGCGGCCCTCCTCGATCCGCATCCGGCTGGCGGTGCTGTGCGTCGCCCCCAGTGCCGCCGCGATGGGAGTGACCACCTCCTCCCCGGACGCGGACACGATGATCACGTCGTGCCCGCGGAGCTTGTGGTCCGCGATGAGATCGGCGGCCTCGGCGAAGACCAGAGGATCCACGATATCGTGCAGCGTCTCGGCGACGATCGACTTGATCTGCTCGACATCCCAGCCCGTGCACATCGCCGCGATGTGGGCCCGCATGCGCTCCACCTGATCGTGGTCGGCCCCGGACAGCATGAACAGGAACTGGGCATAGCTGCTCTTCAGCACCGCCCGCCGGTTGAGGAGTCCCTGGGCGAAGAACGGCTTGCTGAAGGCGAGTGCGCTGGACTTCGCGATGACGGTCTTGTCGAGGTCGAAGAAGGCGGCGATTCGGCCGGACTGGGTCGGGGCCACGGTCGCGTCGGTCACGGCACCACAATAGGTGTGACTGCTCCTTCCCGGTACGCCCTGCGCTCCGGCCGGTCGTCCGGCCCCTCCACCTGCGCAAAACCCGCGACGGTCGAACCTGCACACTGCGTGAAATGCGCGACGGTTGAACTTGCAAATATCGGGTCGGGGCGTAGTATCGACGACACCTGGACATAGTCCAGGGGGTGTTCAGCCCGACCCCCCGGGGCTGAACATGACGACCCTCGCCTCCTCCCCCCCCTGGCGAGGGTCGTCCTCTGTTCCGGGACCTTTCGGAGCCCGGCGCGTTCATCCACAGGCAGCGCGTTCATCCACAGATTCGCCGGTTCCCCCGGCAGCTGCTTCCGGGGCGCCCAGCCACCGCGCAAGCTGGGCGCCATGACCGATGTCCTGGCCCTCGTCGACGATCCCGCGCTGATGGCGAGCCTGCGTCGCGTGGCGGCCGCCTCCGACCGCACGGTCGGTGAGACGGTGACGACACCGTCGCGCAGAACCTGGCTCGACGCCGGACTCGTCGTGATCGACCGCACCGCGGCCCTGGCATGCGCGCAGCAGCTCCCCCGGCGGGGCGGAATCGTCCTGGTCACCGCCGGCGGCGCCGACCTCCCCGATTGGCAGGCGGCCACCGCGGTCGGCGCCGAACACGTGGTGGGGCTGCCCGACGACGAGGTCGAACTGCTCACCGTGCTCGGCACGGCCGCCGAGCCCGACGCGGGCGGCGGCCACGTCGTCGCTGTCCTCGGCGGCTGCGGCGGCGCCGGCGCGTCCACGTTCGCAGCCGCCCTGGCATGGACGGTCGCCGCCTTCCGGCGCAGTGCGGGAGCCCTCCTCGTCGACGGCGACCCCCTGGGCGGGGGACTGGACGTCCTCACCGGAATCGAGGACCGGCCGGGTGTCCGCTGGCCCGGTCTCACCGTCGATCGTGGCCGTCTCTCCGCCCGGACCCTGCGCGATGCGGTGCCCGAATGGCTGCCGGGACTCGGCGTGCTGTCCGCAGATCGCGAGTCCGCCGCAGAGCCGGCGCCCGCCGCGGTCACCGCCGTGCTCGACACCGTCCGCCGCTCCGGCGACCTGGTGGTGTGCGACGTGCCCCGCAGCCGCGGGCCCGCCGCCGAGGCGATGGTGGCCGCCGCCGACCTGACCGTGCTGGTGGTGCCCGCCCGCGTCCGCGCCGCCCTCGCCGCGGGGCGGGTCGCCGGCTGGGTCGCCGAACAGAACACCAATCAGGGCATCGTCGTGCGCGGCCCGGCCCCCGGCGGGTTGCGCGGCCGGGACGTTGCCGACGTGGTGGGGCTGCCGCTGATCACCACGATGCGCGCGCAGCCCGGGCTCGCCGCGGCGCTCGAACGCGGCGGACTGCGGCTCGGACGGCGCTCTCCACTCGTCCACGCCGCCGAGTCCGTCCTCGACGTGCTGACCGGACCCGAACCGGGCTCGCGGTGGGCGGCATGAGCGCCGTCCTCACCGCCGAGCTGCTCGACCGGGTCCGCGAACGGCTCGCGACCGAGGCCGGCGAACCCACGCCGGACCGCGTCGCCGCCGCGCTGCGTGCGGAGTCCGGCGGGGTTCTCGGCGACTTCGACCTGCTCACGGCCCTGCGGCACCTGCAGACCGAGCTCTCCGGCGCCGGCCCGCTCGAAGCGCTGCTCGCCGAGCCCGGCGTCACCGACGTCCTCGTCACCGCCCCGGACCGGGTCTGGGTCGACCGCGGCGCCGGGCTGCGGCTCGCTCCCGTCGCCTTCCCCGACGAGGCGTCGGTGCGGCGACTCGCCCAGCGCCTCGCGCTGTTCGCCGGACGGCGCCTCGACGACGCGCAGCCGTGGGTCGACGGCCGGCTGCCAGGGCACGGCGATTTCGGGGTGCGCCTGCACGCCGTCCTCGCACCCGTCGCGCAGGGCGGCACCTGCCTGTCGCTGCGCGTGCTGCGGCCCGCCACCCAGGGGCTCGACGCGCTGCGTGATCGCGGCGCCGTCGATCCGCACGCCTATCGGCTGCTGCGACGGATCGTCGCCGCCCGGCTCGCCTTCCTCGTCGTCGGGGGCACCGGGGCAGGCAAGACCACCCTGCTCGCGGCACTGCTCGGCACGGTGGACCCGGGCGAGCGGATCGTGTGCGTCGAGGACGCCGCCGAGCTCGCTCCCGCACATCCCCACGTCGTGCGGCTCGTCGCCCGGGCCGCCAACGTCGAAGGCGTCGGTGAGGTCGCGGTGCGCGACCTCGTGCGGCAGGCGCTGCGGATGCGGCCCGACCGCATCGTCGTCGGCGAGGTGCGCGGCGCCGAGGTCGTCGATCTTCTGACGGCACTGAACACCGGTCACGACGGCGGCGCGGGCACGGTGCACGCCAACTCGCCGGACGAGGTGCCGGCGCGGCTCGAAGCGCTCGCCGCACTCGGCGGCCTGGACCGGGCCGCCCTGCACAGCCAGCTCGTCGCGGCGGTGCAGGTGGTTCTGCACGTGCACCGCACCCCCGACGGGACCCGCCGGCTGACGGAGATCGGTGTCGTGCAGCGGGACACCGTGTCGGGTGTCGTCGTCGCGCCCGCGTGGACCCACGAGCGCGGCACGGAGGCCGGCATGGACCGACTCGAAGAGCTCTTCCGCCGACGGGAACCGCGGTGACCGCGGCGGCCCTGTGCCTGGCCGCGGCCGTGCTGGTGGCGCCGGGTGCGGTCGCCACGCCGCGGCTGCGGGCACTGCGCACGACGGTCGCCGCCGGACGGTCGTGGCGGCCGCCGCAGGAGGTGACGGTCGGGCTGTGCGTCCTCCCGGCGCTGCTGCTCGGCGTCGCGCCCGCCGTCGCGGCGGCGGTCGTCGCCGGCACCGCCGTGCGACGGCTGCGGCGACGGCGCCGGGACCGCGCACTCGACGCCGAGCAGCGGACCCTGCTCGCCGGGCTCGAAACCGTTGTCGCCGAGCTCGAGGTGGGCACCCATCCGGCCGAGGCGTGCGCGACGGCGGCGCGGGAGACGACCGGGCCGACTGCCGACGCCTTCCGCGTCGCGGCGGCGCGGGTCCGGCTCGGCGGCAGCGCGGCCGACGGCCTGCGCGCCGCGGCCCGCGCGCCGGGACAGTCGGGGCTCGCCGCGTCGCTCGAGCGGCTCGCCGCGGCCTGGGAGGTGTCGGACCGGCACGGGCTGGCGCTGGCGCAACTCCTCACGGCCGCGCGCTCGGATCTGTCCGGCCGCATGCGGCTGCGCTCGCGCACCGAGGCGGGACTGGCGGGGGCCCGCGCGACGGCGACGGTGCTCGCGGCCCTTCCGGCGCTCGGTGTGGCGCTGGGGCAGATGATGGGGGCCGCGCCGGTGACGGTGCTGCTCGGCGACGGTCTCGGTGGTGTGTTGCTGGTGGTGGGCACCGTGCTGGCGTGCGCCGGGCTGCTGTGGACCGATCGGATCGCGACGCGGGTGGCATCGTGACGGCGTCGCTGGTGTGCCTTGCCGTGGCGCTCGTGATCCTGCCGGACCTGCAGGCGCGACGGTTGCAGGCCCTCGCCGCCGGGGCTGCGACGTCCGGCGGAGCGGCCGACTCCGGCGGTGCGCCGGACGACCCCCATGCCGTGCCCGCCGCGTTCGACCTGATGGCCGCCTGCCTGCGTGCCGGCCTGCCGACGGCGACGGCGGCCCGGGCGGTCGCCGACTCGGCGCCGCCGGCCCTCGCACGGGCCCTGCGTCGGGGCGCGGACCGGCTCGAGCTCGGGGCCGCCCCGACGGACGCGTGGAGCGGTCTCGGGGCCGCGACCTCGGACGGCTCCGGCGCCGAGACGGAGGCGCTGGAGGCCTTCGCCCGCGCGGCGCGGCGATCGGCGCGGTCCGGTGCCCCGCTGTCGGGCATCGTCGCCGAGGTGGCGGAGCGGCAGCGCGAACAGGCGGAGGACCGGGCGGCTGCGGCCGTCGAGCGTGCCGGGGTCCTGGTCAGCGGCCCGCTCGGGCTGTGTTTCCTGCCGGCGTTCGTATGCCTGGGCATCGTGCCCGTCGTGATCGGGCTCGCGGGACGCGTGCTCGGCGACGGGCTGTTGTGAGACGTCGGCGCGGACGGTCCGCGCCGAAGGAGGGGAGGAACCATGGTAGGCAACGTGATTCGGGCGGCGGCGCAGCGGCTGAGCGGTGCCGTCGCGGCGGAGGACGGCATGTCCACCGCGGAGTACGCGATCGGCACGATCGCCGCGGCGGCGTTCGGTGCCGTGCTGTACACGGTGGTCACCGGCGACAACATCGTCACCGCGCTCACCGGCATCGTCGAGCGCGCGCTGAACACGGCGGTGTGAGCGGGGACGACGGCGGGGTGACCGTCGAGGCGGCGATCGCCCTCACCACGCTGGTGAGTGTTCTCGTGCTGTGTCTCGGTGCGGTGCTGTGTGTTTCGAATCAGCTCCGGTGTCAGGACGCGGCGCGGGAGGCCGCCCGGCTCGCGGCTCGCGGCGACGGGGTGCGAGCGGTGGAGGTGGCGGCGCGGGTCGCTCCGGAGGGCGCACGGATCTCCGTGCGCCCCGACGGTGACCTCGTCGTGGCGACGGTGACGGCGGACGGTCCGCTGCTGCCGATGGTGACGCTCACGGCGGAGGCGGTATCCGTGATCGAACCGGAAGTGGCGCAGTGACATTCGGGGACGACCGGGGTAGTGCGAGCGTGCTGGGGTGTTTCGTCGCGGTCGCGCTGATCGTGGTCACCGGGCTGCTCGTGCAGACGGGGGCGGGGGTCGCGACGCGGCACCGGGCGCAGGCGGCGGCCGACCTGGCGGCCCTGGCGGTGGCCGGTGCGCTCGATCGCGGATCGGACACCGCATGCTCGGAGGCGGACCGGATCGCGGCGCGGATGCGGGTGCAGGTGCGCTCGTGCACCGTCGACGGCTGGGACGCCGTCGTCGAGGTCGCGGCCGAGGTGTCGCTGCCGGCTGGGCGGCAGGCCCGGGCGATCGCGCGGGCGGGGCCGGCCGGGTGAGACGCGAGGTCAGGCGAGGGTGTCGAGCACCGCGCCCAGCAACGCGACCGCGCCGGCCTTGTCGAGCGGGTCGTTGCCGTTGCCGCACTTGGGGGAGTACACGCACGACGGGCAACCGGCGGCGCATTCGCAGGCCGTCACGGCCGCGCGGGTTGCACCGAGCCACTCGGCGATGCGCGCGTACCCGCGGTCGGCGAAACCGGCGCCCCCGGGATGCCCGTCGTAGACGAAGACGGTGGGCAGCCCGGTGTCCGGGTGCACCGCGGTGGACACGCCGCCGATGTCCCAGCGGTCGCACGTCGCCACGAGCGGCAGCAGGCCGATGGCGGCGTGCTCGGCGGCGTGCAGCGCGCCGGGTACCCGTTCCGGTCCGATCCCGCACCGGTCGAGCAGTTCGGGGGTGACGGTGTACATCACCGCGCGCGTCGGCAGGCACTGGGACGGCATGTCGAGGTCGGTGCTGTCGAGAACCTCGCCCGACGGCAGCCGTCGCAGGTACGAGACCACCTGGTGGGTCACCTCGACCTCGACGAGGCCTACGGTCACCGGCCCGAGCGAGCGCTGTTCCGCCACGGCGGTCACGACGATGTCGGTGATCTCCCGCGCGGAGGTGGACCATTCGGGGTCCTCGGCGTGCACGAGCGCGATCCCGTCGTCGAGGTGCAACTCGTCGACGACGAACGACTCGCCGCGGTGCAGGTACACCGCTCCCGGATGCGCGGTCGCCGGTGCGCGACCGCCGTCGACGGTGCCGAGCATCCGTCCGGTGTCCGACTCGACGATGGCGATCTGGGTGCCGATGCCGCCGCGGATGTCGATGTCGGAGTGGGGACGGGTGTCCGGGGTGACGAACCAGCCGTGCGGGCGCCGCCGGATCGCTCCCTGCGCGGCCAGGGCGGCGAGCACGTCGGCCGCACCGAACTCCTCGACCTCGGCGTCGGTGAGCGGCAGCTCGAGCGCGGCGCACAGCAGTTGCGGGCCGAGCACGTACGGATTGGTGGGATCGGTGACCGTCGCCTCGACGGGCTTGTCGAGCAGCGCCGCCGGATGGTGCACGAGGTAGGTGTCGAGCGGATCGTCGCGGGCGACGAGCACGACCAGCGATCCCGCACCGCGGCGCCCGGCCCGGCCGGCCTGCTGCCAGAACGACGCGACGGTGCCCGGGAATCCGGCGACGACGACGGCGTCCAGGCCGGCGATGTCCATGCCGAGTTCCAGGGCGTTGGTGCTGGCGGCACCGAGCAGCCGGCCGTCCGCCAGGGCCGCCTCGAGCTCGCGGCGCTCCTCGGCGAGGTAGCCGGCGCGGTAGGCGGCGACCCGATCGACGAGCTCGGGGGCGGCCTCGGCGAGCAGCCGCTGCGCACCGAGCGCGGTGAGTTCGGCACCGCGCCGGGACCGCACGAAGGCGAGGGTGCGGGCACCCTCGACGACGAGGTCGGCGAGGATGCGGGCGGCCTCGGTTCCGGCGGCGCGGCGCACGGGGGCACCGTTCTCGCCGGTCACCTGCTCGAGCAGCGGCGGCTCCCACAGCGCGACGGTGCGAGGTCCGTGCGGGGAGCCGTCCTCGGTCACCTCCCGGCAGGGCGCGCCGACGAGCCGGGACGCCGCGGCGCCGGGGTCGGCGGTCGTGGCGGAGGCGAGGACGAAGACCGGCCGGGCGCCGTAGCGCGCGGCGATCCGCCGCAGCCGGCGCAGCACCAGGGCCACGTTGGAGCCGAAGACGCCGCGATAGGAGTGACACTCGTCGACCACCACGTAGCGCAGCCGGCGGAAGAACCGGGACCAGCGGGCGTGCCCGGGCAGCATCGACATGTGCAGCATGTCGGGGTTGGTGAAGATCCACCGTGAGTGGCTGCGCGCCCACTGCCGCAGTTCGGTGGAGGTGTCGCCGTCGTAGGCGCACGCGTGCACGTGACCGAGTTCGGGCTCGGCGGCGGTCACCTCGGTGACGGCGCGCAACTGGTCCGCGCAGAGCGCCTTCGTGGGGGAGAGGTACAGCGCGGTGGCGTGCGGGTCCTCGGCGAGGGCGGTGAGCACGGGTAGCTGGTAGGCGAGGGACTTGCCCGAGGCGGTGCCGGTGGAGACGACGACGTGCTCCCCGCCGGCGGCGAGGTCGGCGGCCTCTGTCTGGTGGCTCCACGGCCGGGGCACGCCGGTGGCGCGCAGAGCCCGGACGACGGCGTCGGACGCCCAGTCCGGCCAGTCGGTGTGGCGAACGTCGCGGGCGGGCAGGTCCGCGCTGTGGGTGAGGGGATGTTCCGAGGCCGGCGTGCCGGCAAGCACCCGTTCGAGCAGTTCGTGGCCGAAGCTCGACGGCCCGTCGCCGACGGGACGGCGGTGCGGCGAGCTGGTCACACTGGGTACTCCGGAGGATGCGGTCGGGATGGGTAACCAGCGTAGTAGGCCATCGCTCCCGGCGTTCGGTCGGTGTCCGGTCGCGCGCGGGGTAACATCGACGTAACCGTACCGGCGAGTAATCCTGCCGTCGGCATATACAAGATCAAATTTTCGGGCGAATTGTGCGCCCGCCTACTGTTGTCTGCGCCCGGAACGTGGTTCACTGACATCGGTCGCAGCTTCTGTGTTCGGTGACTTGAGAAAGTGCACGGCTCGCAGGATCGATGGTTGCGAGCGCGGTGCTTTGCTCTTCCTGTGGGGGGATCAAGAAGTACAGCGGTCGGAACCGGCCCGGCGGCTCGCTCGCCCGCGAACCGCCGCATCCGGTGTTAGAAAGAGAAGGAAAAGCATGGCACAGGGCACTGTGAAGTGGTTCAACGCGGAGAAGGGCTTCGGCTTCATCGCTCCCGAGGACGGCTCCGCCGACGTTTTCGTCCACTACTCGGAGATCCAGGGCAGCGGCTTCCGCACCCTGGAGGAGAACCAGCGCGTGGAGTTCGAGGTCGGCCAGGGCACCAAGGGCCCGCAGGCCACCGGCGTTCGCGCGCTCTGATCGTCGACGCTCCTGCCGGAGCCTGACGTGACTCGGTCCGCAGGGACCGAATCCTCGATCGTCCCCCGTCACCATCGGTGAGGGGGGACGATCTGTTTCTGCGGCAGGTAGCGGAGGAAGGGCGGGTGAGTGAGCCAACTGTCGTTCTTCGGGGCCGAGGAGATGCCCCCGGACCCGACCGACCTCGGCGGCCTGCTGGCCGCGCACGGCCACGCGGTGGTCTCCGGTGACGGCGCACGGATCTCCGTGGTCGTGGACGAGCCGTGGCGGGCGGAGGCGATCGCGGAGCTGATGGCGCAGGCCGCGCTGTCCCCGGAGGTCACCCGGACGGACGAGGGACACCCCCTGGTGCGCACCGCCGCCCTACCGGAACTCGTCCCGGTGGCGGCCGCATGGACACGGGGTGCGGTGAAGGCGGTGCCGGCGGGATGGGTGCCGGGCTCGCGAGCTCTGCGGGCGTGGGTGCTCGCGGCCGGCCGCGCCGAGGCCGAGGGCGAGCGCTACGTGCTGGGGCTGGATCCGCATGCCCCGGACACCCACCCGGTGCTGGCCCAGTCGCTGATGCGCGCCGGGATCGCGCCGACGCTGATCGGCACGCGCGGCGCCGCACCGGGCCTGCGGGTGTCCGGGCGACGCAGGTTGATGCGTCTCGTCGAGAACATCGGGGCGCCGCCGGACGACGCCCGCGCGCGGCAGATCTGGCCGCGCGTGCGGTAGGCGCCGCATCACAGGTGACAGGCCTTCCGTCGCAGGTGTGCGACCCTGTGTATGGCCGCGTCCGGGGAACGGGTCGGTATACATGTCGGGGAGAAGCACGACATGTCAGCGAACAGGGAAGGTGCGGGCAGCGCTGTGGCAGCACGGGACAACAGCACGTCGAACGGCTCGTCGGGCACGCGTCGGCTCGTGATCGTCGAGTCCCCGACCAAGGCGAAGAAGATCGCGCCCTACCTGGGCCGGGACTACGTCGTCGAGGCCTCCGTCGGGCACATCCGTGACCTGCCGCGCGGTGCCGCCGACGTGCCGGCCAAGTACAAGGGCGAGTCGTGGGCCCGGCTCGGCGTGAACGTCGACCACGGCTTCGAGCCGCTGTACGTCGTCAGTCCCGAGAAGAAGTCCAAGGTCACCGAACTGAAGGGGCTGCTGAAGGACGCGGACGAGCTGTACCTCGCGACCGACCCCGACCGTGAGGGCGAGGCCATCGCCTGGCACCTGCTCGAGACCCTCAAGCCGAAGGTCCCGGTCCGCCGGATGGTGTTCCACGAGATCACCGAGCCGGCCATCCGGGCCGCCGCGGAACACACCCGCGACCTCGACAACAACCTCGTCGACGCCCAGGAGACCCGCCGCATCCTCGACCGCCTCTACGGCTACGAGGTCAGCCCGGTGCTGTGGAAGAAGGTCATGCCGCGGTTGTCGGCGGGCCGCGTGCAGTCCGTCGCCACCCGGGTCATCGTGCAGCGCGAACGCGAGCGCATGGCCTTCCGGTCCGCGACGTACTGGGACATCGCCGCCACGCTCGACGCCGGCGCCGACGCGAGCCCCCGCTCGTTCGGGGCCCGGCTCGTCGGTGTCGACGGCGCCCGCGTCGCGGCCGGCCGCGACTTCGGACCCGACGGGCAGCTCAAGTCCACCGGCGTCGTCGTGCTCGACGAGGCGTACGCGCGACGGCTCGCCGAGGCCCTGCACGGTGTCGACCTGACGGTGACGTCGGTCGAGAGCAAGCCGTACACCCGCAAGCCGTACGCGCCGTTCATGACGTCGACCCTGCAGCAGGAGGCGGGCCGCAAGCTGCGGTTCTCGTCAGAGCGCACGATGCGCATCGCGCAGCGCCTGTACGAGAACGGCTACATCACGTACATGCGTACCGACTCGACGACCCTGTCCGAGAGCGCGATCTCCGCCGCCCGGGCGCAGGCCACCGAGTTGTACGGCGCGCAGTACGTGCACGCCACCCCGCGGCAGTTCACCCGCAAGGTGAAGAACGCGCAGGAGGCGCACGAGGCGATCCGTCCGGCCGGCGACGTGTTCGCCACGCCCGGCGAGCTGCACTCGCGCCTCGACACCGACGAGTACCGGCTCTACGAGCTCATCTGGCAGCGCACCGTCGCCTCCCAGATGGCCGACGCGCGGGGCACCACCCTGACGCTGCGCATCACCGGCACCGCCGCGAGCGGCGAGGAGTGCACGTTCTCCTCGTCGGGCCGCACCATCACCTTCCCGGGCTTCCTCAAGGCGTACGTCGAGAGCGTCGACGAGGAGGCCGGCGGCCAGTCCGACGACGCCGAGTCCCGGCTGCCCAACCTGTCCGAGGGACAGCGCGTCACCGCGACCGAGCTCGATCCGGACGGCCACTCGACCAACCCGCCGGCCCGCTACACCGAGGCCAGCCTGATCAAGGCGCTCGAGGATCTCGGCATCGGCCGGCCGTCGACGTACGCGTCGATCATCAAGACCATCCTCGACCGCGGCTACGTCTACAAGCGTGGCAGCGCCCTGGTCCCGTCGTGGGTGGCGTTCGCGGTCATCGGGCTGCTCGAGGCGCACTTCGGACGCCTCGTCGACTACGGCTTCACCGCCGCCATGGAGGACGACCTCGACGAGATCGCGGGCGGCCACGAGCAGCGCACCGACTGGCTGACGAGCTTCTACTTCGGTGGTGCCCACGGCGCCGAGAACTCGGTGGCGCGCGAGGGCGGCCTGAAGAAGATGGTCGGAGAGAACCTCGAGGACATCGACGCCCGCGAGATCAACTCGATCCGGCTGTTCGACGACGCCGAGGGCCGGGAGATCCACGTGCGCGTCGGCCGGTTCGGCCCCTATCTCGAGCGGATGGTCCCCAATCCCGACTCCCCCGACGGGGAACCGGTCTCCCAGCGGGCGAACCTGCCCGACGACCTGCCGCCGGACGAGCTGACGCTCGAGTACGCGGAGAAGCTGTTCTCGACCCCGCAGGAGGGCCGGGTCCTCGGCGTCGACCCGGCCAGCGGCAACGAGATCGTCGCGCGGGAGGGCCGCTTCGGTCCGTACGTGACCGAGCTGCTGCGCGAACCGGAGCCGGAACCGGACATCACGCCCATCCCGGTCGAGGAGGCACCCTCGGCGGGCGGCACCGCGACTGGTGGTGGCACGGCCACCGTGACGAAGAAGGCCGCGAAGAAGGCGCCGGCGAAGAAGGCCGCCAAGAAGGCGGCCGGCCCCAAGCCGCGCACGGCCTCGCTGCTCAAGTCGATGGAACTGTCGACGGTGACGCTCGAGGACGCCCTGCGGCTGCTGTCGCTGCCGCGGGTGGTCGGGGTCGACCCCGCGACGGGCGAGGAGATCACCGCCCAGAACGGCCGCTACGGGCCGTACCTGAAGAAGGGCACCGACTCGCGGTCGCTGGCCGACGAGGAGCAGATGTTCACCGTCACCCTCGAGGAGGCGCTGAAGATCTACTCCGAGCCCAAGCGCCGCGGTCGGCAGGCCGCCGCCACGCCGCCGCTGCGGGAGCTGGGCACCGACCCGGTCAGTGGCAGCCCGATGGTGATCAAGGACGGGCGCTTCGGCCCATACGTCACGGACGGCGAGACCAACGCCAGCCTCCGCAAGGGCGACGAGGTCGACACCATCACCGACGAACGCGCCTCCGAGCTGCTCGCGGATCGTCGCGCCCGGGGCCCGGCGAAGAAGACCGCGAAGAAGACCGCGGCCAAGAAGGTTCCGGCCAAGAAGACGGCCGCCAAGAAGACCGCGGCAAAGAAGACGACCGCGAAGAAGGCCGCCGCGAAGAAGGAGTGACCCTCCCCGGAGCGGCGGCCTATCCTCGCCGTGTGTACCGCGAGGCGGCGTCCGGCATACCCGGCGTGCTCGTGTGGACGGCGACGAGGACCGCGGGTACGGCCGGAACGTCCGTGCTGCCCGACGGCTGCACGGATCTGATCTGGCACGAGGACGGCTTCCTGGTGGCAGGACCGGATACCCGCGCCCAGTTCTCCGACCTGGGCACCCGCCGGGACCTGACCGCGGTGCGGTTCGGTCCCGGGGTGGGGCCGGCGGTGCTCGGGGTGGACGCGGCCGAGCTGCGCGACGCGCGCGTACCGCTGGACCGCATCCGGCCCGAGGCGCACGTTCGTCGCCTGGTGTCGGCCGCGGAGTCCGACCCGCTCGGTGCGCTCCTGCACGAGACGCGGCGCCGCCTGGACGGCGTCGACCGCAGCGTCGAGACGGGCATCGCGTCGCAGCTCGGCGCCGGAGCGTCCGTCGCCGAGGTGGCGACGTCGATGGGTTGGAGTGCGCGGCGGTTGCACCGGCACGAGCTGCGGGTCTACGGCTACGGTCCGAAGACGCTGGCGCGCGTGCTGCGATTCCGTCGCGCGGTCGGTCTCGCGCGCGCCGGCCGGTCGTTCTCCGACGTCGCGGCCGAGTGCGGTTTCAGCGACCAGGCCCACCTCGCACGGGAGGTACGCGCCCTCTCCGGCGTTACGCTCGGCGCGCTCGTTCGCTGAGCGGTCACGCGGGCAAGGCCGCGAACAGTTCGATGCTGTGCCCGTCGGGATCGTGCACGCTCGCATACCGCTGCTTCCAGAACGCGTCCCACGGTTCGAGCACGCTCGTGCATCCCGCCTCCAGCAGGTCGCGGTACGTCGCGTCCACATCCGCTGGTGAACCACAGTCGAACGCGAGTGCAGGACCACCGGTGCCCGGCCGGAAGCCCGGATGGAAGGTCCGGACCGACTCGAGGGTGTCCCACGCCAGGCGGAGCCCGCCCGGCAGCGTCGTCTCGTAGTGCGGTTCGTCGGAGCCGGCGGGCAGGTCCAGCCCGAGGCGGCGATAGCAGTCGAAGGAACGGGTCATGTCGGCGACGACGAGCCCGACCAGCGCGAGTTGTGCAGTCATGACGGTGACGCTAGGCCGCCGCGACGTCGCCGTCTTGAAGGTTTCGGACGGCCGACGCACCGGCCGCGTCGGAGCCGGTCGCTACGCTGAGGCCATGCCCGGTGTCTTCGAACGTCTCGTCGGCCAGCGCGACGTGGAGACCGAACTGACCGCCGCGGCCACCGCCGCGCGCGGGGGCGGAGCCGGTTCTCGGATGACGCACTCGTGGCTGTTCACCGGGCCCCCCGGCTCCGGGCGGTCGATCGCCGCCCTCTGCTTCGCCGCCGCCCTGCAGTGCACCGACCCCGCGGCACCGGGCTGCGGTCACTGCCACGCGTGCAGCACCACCATGGCCGGCACCCACGGCGACGTCCGTCGGGTGATCCCCGAGGGGCTCACGATCAGCGTCAAGGCGATGCGCGACATCGTCCGGACCGCCTCGCGTCGCCCGAGCACCGGGCAGTGGCAGGTCGTGGTGATCGAGGACGCGGACCGGCTCACCGAGGGCGCCGCGAACGCGCTGCTCAAGGTCGTCGAGGAACCGCCCGAACGCACGGTGTTCCTGCTGTGCGCGCCGTCGATCGATCCGCAGGACATCTCCGTGACCCTGCGCTCGCGATGCCGGCACGTCGCACTCGTCACGCCCAGCCCGGACGCGATCGCCCGGGTCCTGCGCGAACGCGACGGGCTCGACGCCGAGACCGCGAGCTGGGCGGCGTCGATCAGCGGCGGCCACGTCGGCCGTGCCCGGCGTCTGGCCACCGACGAGTCCGCCCGCGCCAGCCGGCGGCGTGCGCTGGATCTGGCCGACGCCGTGCTCCGCCCCGCGACCACCTACACCGCCGCAGACGAGCTGGTCCAGCGTGCCGAGGCCGAGGCGAAGGAGATCAGCGTCGCGCGCGACGAGCGCGAGACCGAGGAACTCCGGACGGCTCTCGGCGCCGGTGGCACCGGTAAGGGCGCCGCCGGGGCGCTCCGCGGTGCGGCCGGCGTCCTCAAGGACCTCGAACGCACCCAGAAGTCCAGGCGCACGCGGACCGAGCGCGACATCATGGACCGCGCCCTCATCGATCTGGCCGGTCTCTACCGGGATGCGCTGGCACGTTCCCTGGGCGCTTCCGGCACCGCCAACCATCCCGACATGGCCGAGCGTGCCTCCGACCTGGCTTCGCGGGCCCGGCCGGAGGCGTTGCTGACCTGCATCGAGGCGATCCTCGAATGCCGTGAGGTTCTCGCACAGAACGTCAAACCGCGCTTCGCGGTGGCCGCCATGGCGGCCCGGCTGAGCTCGGCATTCCGGTAGGCGGCGAGGGGTGGTTTGCATTGGACAGGGGGGTAGGCGCTAAACTCGTGCGCGCCGTCAGGCACGCTGCCTTAGCTCAGTCGGTAGAGCATTTCACTCGTAATGAAAAGGTCGCGAGTTCGATTCTCGCAGGCAGCTCCAACGGGGAAGCCCCCTCACCTGGGACAACAGGTTGAGGGGGCTTCTTTGTGTTTGGTGAAAAGGTTCTAGACCAGCGATTCCGGTCGCAGTTCGGTCGCACGCCGCGCAGCACGCTCACTCCGAAGCTCGGCAGCGGCAGCGTCCAGCACCCCGCCGAGAGCGTCGGCAGCGGCATGGGCAGCCTCGGGGGAGAGGTGGCCGTACAGGTCCGCCGTGATCGACACCTGGGAATGACGGAGCGTCTTGGACACCAGGGGCAGGGGGACACCGTTCTGCAACATCAACGAGGCGGCGAGGTGCCGGAGGTCGTGGAGCCTGACGAGCGGCAGGCCGGCAGCCTCGGACAGAGCATGGAACCGCTTCAGCACGTATTCGGGCCGGAGCATCGCACCGTTCTCGCGGGCGAACACTAGGTTGTCGTCTTCGTACGCTTCTCCCCACAACGTCCGTTCTGCCGCCTGATTGGCCCGCTGACGCTCGAACACCGCGACCATGCGGGTAGACAACCCCACCCAGCCGGCGGACGCCTTGGTCTTGGGGGCACCCACCACCAGCTTCCCTTTGACGTCGGTGACGGAGCGGCGGACGCGGAGGATGCGGTTGTCGAGGTCGACGTCTTCCCATTGGAGTGCGAGCACTTCGCCTCGGCGGAGGCCGGTGCCGATGAGGATTTCGAACAGTGGGGCGAGCCGGTCGGGGGTGCCGGCGTTGATGTGGTCGAGGAATTGGGCGGCTTGTGCTGCTGTCCAGGGTTGCCGTTCGGGTGCCCGGTAGGCGGGGGCCTGGACGTGTTGGGCGGCGTTGTGGGTGAGCCGTTTGTGGCGGACTGCGTCGGAGAGTGCGGATCGTAGAACGGCGAGGATGCTTTTGATGGTGGAGGGGCCGCGGCCTTCTTCGATGAGGGTGTCTACGAGGCGGACGACGTGTTCGTGTCGGAGTTGTTCGAGCCGGATGGTGCCGAGGTGGGGGTTGATGCGTTTGTTGACGAATTCGGTGTAGCCGAAGTGGGTTCGCGGTTTGAGGGTGTGACGTTTCTCACCGAGCCATCTGGTGAGGTATTGGGCGACGGTCTCCCGGTCGTCGGTTTTGACGGAGGAGTCGACTCGTTCGTGGACTTTCTTCAGTTCGGCTTGGGCTTCGCGTTTGGTGGCGAACCCTCCGCGGCGCATGGTTTTGCGTTTGCCGTCGAGGCTGGGCAGGTCGACGGCGAAGCTCCAGGTGCCGTGTTTGTCGTCGGTGGTGAGTTGGGGGCAGTTGGTGCCGAGGGGCCGGCGGTTGGTGTCGACGCAGTGGCAGCGTCGGTAGATGCGACCCTTCATCGGCCCAGCTCCGTGTCTACGGTGAGACCGAGTTCTCTCATCTGTTCCTCTACTTCGCGAATCTGTCGATCAAGGTCTGTGAGGGATTCGAGGAAGCCCTTGGGCGGGGCGGCGTTCTCGTACAGACGTAGGAGCGTGTCGCGCATCTCACCGCGGCGCTCGCTGAGTGATGTCCGCTGTAGGAGCAACTCCATGGGACGACGGTTGTTCTCAGCGGTCTTGTACTGCTGTTCGATGTCCCCGAACGGCTCCCAGCCGAGAAAGAGGGACGTAACGCCTCCGAACCATTTGGCGGCGGATCCGGATTCGATAGGCACTGCGTCCGGGTGATGGGCCGGCAGAAGGTTGACGCCACCACCTGGGACGTCCGGATATACAAGCAGGACTGGCGGTACTTGCAGCGCACGCGCAAGGACTATGAGTTCTGTCACATCGAGTTTGCCCCGTCGATGACCGTTTTCGATCTTTGCGATCGCCACCCGGTTCAGGGGGAATCCCAGTTCTTCGGTCAATGTGGCTAGTTGAGCTGCTGTTATGCCAGCGCGTTGGCGATACGTCTTAACGGCCCGTCCGATCCGACTGGCTGTCTCTTGTGCCCACTCGTCACTGTTCTGCATAGGAACATAGTAGACGAGATTATGCAGATTGTGGAACACCATGTGCTACTGTTCTGTCATGGAACATTCGTATCGGAAATGTTCCCCGAGGAGTAGCAGGAGGCAGTGGTGTCGAAGGTCGTCAAGGAACTGTTGGAGGGCGGGCCGACGTGCTCGCTGGTGGATGCAATCAAGGCCCTCGGTATCAGCCGGGGTCACGGCTATGCGCTCGCAAGGTCCGGCGAGTTCCCGGTCAAGGTGCTGCGGCTCGGCACGACCTACCGCGTTGTGACTGCGGACTTACTGCGTCTCCTCGACCTGGACGAGGTGGCGTGATGCGTGACACCAACATCCGCGTGGACGTAGCCCCGGACGACGCGCCCTTGCAGTTCTCTCCGGACTGCATGGACCCGATCCTGGAATGGCGAGGCCAGATGGGCTGGGTGCTGCTGTACGTGGAGGCAGACGGTAACAACAGCGACTACTACCTCGGTGGCGCTCTTGACGATGTGGAGTGGGCGCTTCGCGAAGCACGTGCCCACCTTGCGGATGTGGAGTTGGCCTGATGAGCGCATCTGACATCCCCGGAGAGAACAACCAGAGCAAGGAGATCAACGTGTCTGCTAAGAATCCCGCCCGCCTGATGATCGAGAGCTACCTCGGGATGCTCACCGGAGACAAGATCGAACCCGGTAACGATGCGCTCACCGCGAAGGTTCAGGCCAAGTTCGACGCATGGTGCACGGATCACGGCTTGAACCGTGACGACGAACTGGAAACCTCAGCCGAGATGGCGGGCCTCACGGTAAACGAGTACGCCTGGCTGCTCGACTACTTCGTGTCGGACGGCGAAGCCGATGACGTAATGCAAGCCGACCTCAACATCATCTATTGGATCTGCTCGGCGGCAGCCGCATACGGATCGCGAGAGGCGGCGTGATGGCTTCCTGGTTTTCCTCGGGTTCTGTGCGTGAGGTCGAGATCGTAGCGAAGGACGACCGCATCGAACTGCGGTTCGGGCCAGTGTCGATCCACCTATCGCCGGCGGAAGCGCGCCGGTTCCACAAGAAGCTGTCAACGATTGTCGAGGAAGGGAAGTAGATGAGCGCCGAAACTAGGGTCGAGGTCGCCGCGGGCCAGTTCTTCGTGGAGGAGTTCGGGCCGGGTGAGCTGCTGATTACGAGCCGCCCGGTGACGTTCACGAGCGACGGGTGTGGATACGTCGTGAGCGTCCCGTACTACCTGCGCAGCGAGGACGCTGGCTTGATGGAAATCGAGATGGTGGGTCCGGTGGCGGGCCGGAACTTCTCAATCCTGGAGATTGAGCGGCAGGCGAAGGCCCTCATCCAGGTACAGGCGTTCTACGACGCCCTTTCCAACCAATTCCCGTTCATGGTCGAGGAGTACTGGAACAAGCTCGATTGATGTCGCGGCCGGGACGTAACTGACCCGCAACCGGATGCGTCCCGGCCCCCGCTTCTAGGAGGTTCATGGCAGAGCACACCCCCGGCATTTCGTAGCTCGGGGATTCCCTGGAGGTTCGTATGACCCCCATAACGACGGAAGCGCCGGCCCCGCAACGGCCGACGCTCCCTGAGACTCAAGAAGTCTCACATCACTACGTTCAGTCTACGGCATCGACGCATGCCGTTCAACCCGCTGGCTATGCGGACGGCACGGCAGCACAGGCATTTCTGTGCGCGGCGATGTTCTCACCTCCGACCGATGTCGCCGAGGTGTTGGCGTTCGTTGCGGACGAGGACTTCGAGAAGCCTGCGCAGCGACTGATTGTGGAGGCCCTGCGCGCTCTCGCTGCTGTCGGCCATTCCACGGATGCGGTGTCGGTGGGCGACTGGCTGACCCGCAACGGTCGCATCAACGCTGACACCCAACACGAGCTGACGTGTGCGGTGACGGCAGGTTCGAACACTGCGGCACTGCGCACCTACGCGGCTTGTGTTGTCGCGGAGGCGTTCCGGGAAGCGTACGCATCGCTTGGTGAGGCGCTGCTCGAGTCTGCTGGCGTCATGCCCGAACACGACCTCATGCCGCAGCTTGTCGAGGGCGGCACCCGGATGCGTACACACCACCGTCGCCTTCAGGGCCTTCGCGGCCACGACACCCAAAATTGAATACGGAGCCCCCCGACATGTTTGACTCTTCTAAGTTCGACAAGTTCCTCGCTGAGACCGGCGCCTTTACCGGCGACTGGCTGAATGTGCAGGAGTTCCCCGCCATGCAGTGGACCGTCCCCGGCATCATCCCCGAGGGCTTCGGGTTGCTGGTGGGTGCGCCGAAGATGGGCAAATCGTGGTTCGCGCTGGATGTTGCGCTCCGCAAGTCCGCTGGTGGACGCGTGCTGGGTGCTATCGACTGCGAACCGGAACCGGTGCTGTACTTGGCGCTGGAGGACGGGGAGCGTCGATTGCAGGGCCGCAGTCGGCATCTGTTGGGCGAGAACGGTCGGATACCCTCCGGTCTCACGTTCCTTACGAAGGTGAATCCGGTCGACCTCGTTCCCAGGATCGAGGAGTTCCTTGAGTGCTATTCGGATCGTTCCCCGCTGGTCATCATCGACACTCTCGGCAAGGTGATGCCGGCGGCACGTCCCGGTGAGAGCGCATACGAGCGGGACTACCGTTTCGGCGGGAAGCTCAAGGAAATCTCGGACCGTTTCGTGGGGTCCACGATCAAGGTGGTTCACCACACTCGGAAGGCCGCTGCGGAGGACTTTGTCGAGGCAACGTCCGGTTCGAACGGACTGGCTGGCTCCGCTGATTTCGTGCTGGTCTTGAATCGTCGGCGCACGGAAACGGATGCGGTCTTGTCGGTGACGGGCCGGGACGTCGTCGAAGCCGAGTACGCAATGAGCACGGACAATGGCCGCTGGTCCCTGAAGGGCGAGAGCCTGGAGGAGGCGGCTGCCGCTGCCGTGGAAGCGAAGTCCACGTCCGGTGTGGGAGATCGCTCGGCGGAGATCATCGCGTTCGTCTCCAAGCATCCGGCGGGTGTGGCGGCGAAGGCGGTGTCCGAAGCGTTGGACCTGCCCGATGCGAGGCGCTACCTGGCGCGGCTTGCGGAGACTGATCGGCTCCGCAAGGTCGGTCGCGGCTTGTACGGGCCTGTCCCAAGTGTCCCAATGTCCCATTCGGAAGCACGGACGAACGTGTGGCTCGGTTCGGGTGAACCGCTCGACCTCTGATCGCTGACGATCGGGGGTTCGTGTTGGCCGCGAACCCCCGATCCTCCCTCTACGTATGTGTCCCAACTGTCCCATTGTCCCAATCGAGTGACCTGCTTCCGCGCTTTGGGACACATGGGACACATGGGACACCCCCCTAAGGAGCCCTCGTGAAGATCCGTACTCCTCATCTCGACGTTGCTACGGCATGGTTCTCCGAGCCCTGCAAGCGCTGCGGCGTCGACGCGACCTGGCACGTCAAAGTCCAGTCGCCTCGTTTTTCCACGTCCGCTTTTTTCTGTGGGCAGCACGTGCCGAACGCCGCTCTCGACCAGTACCTCACCAACCTCGCCGCCGTATAGCGATCGCCTCGAAGGGTGGGGCTGGAAACGTCGGCCCCACCCTTCCCTATGCCCGAACCCTTTTTCGTTCGCTCATGGGCAAATCGGGCACCATTACGAACCCCTCTGGGAGAATCATGCCGAAACTCTTGCGCATCACCACCACGTCCGAACAGTCCGCAATCGATCTATCCGGACGCATCAACTGCGACCACTGCATATTGCAGCGCGAATTCCTCCGCACCCGTGACGGTGTAATCCTCACCATTGCGCACGAACGCGACTGCCGACAAATCTTGCATCAACGGAACTAGCGGAGTGTTGTTGCATAGCCCTGCTAAGCTAGATGCATGGGATAAGTGTCCCCGAAATACGGCTCCGAATCATTACGGTTCGGGGCCGTTCCCATGCCAGGACAAATGAGGGGGTGAAACCTTCCCGTGGCAAACCGCAACATCCAACCCGAACCACCGCGACTTATTTCCGTACCCCGTGCCGCAGCACGAATCGACGTCAGTGAACGATTCCTGCACAACCTGATCGAGGCCGGTCGTCTCCGCGCCTACAGCATCCCCGGCGCCCGCTGTACCCGAGTTCGGGTCGAAGACGTCGACCAGCTTTTCGTCACCAGCGACGACGCATGAGGAGAGCGCATGGATTTTGACGCCACCGGCAATAACCTCGAAGACATGCTGTCCAGCTCACCGGGCGTCCGGGACTGGCTGCACGAACTCGCCGAACTCGGCGCCGACGATTGGTCGATCCGTTCAAGGTGGCGCAGTGGGTTCAACGCTACCCACGTCGAAGCCTCTACCGATCACAGCGCCGGCGGCGACTACGAATCCACGATCTACGCCTCAGGGCATTACGCACGCTGGCGTGAACACGGCACCCGATACAACGCACCCGAACGCGTTATGTCGGACTACCTCCGGTCGATCGATCCGGACGCGGACATAAACAACCCGTAGCCAGGGTTAGGACAATTGAATATGGCAGAGACATTCCACGCGGGAACGGCGTACGCCACAATCAAACCCCGCCTCGATCCCAACTGGAAACGGTCGCTGAAAGAGCGCATCGAAGACCGGCGGAACGACCCGAACGCAACCGTAGAGGTCAAACCCACACTCGGATCGCTCACCAATTTTCGGCGCGAACTCGACACCACGCTCTCCAAAATCAACGGCAAAGTGGATGTCACGGCCCGACTCACCGGAATCGGCGACCTCCGCAGCGAACTACGTAATTCTTTGAAGTCGGTTCGCGGCGATGTCGAGGTCACCCCCAAGCTCGCCGGCATCGGCCAATTCAAGACCGAGCTGCGGAACCGTCTACGCACCGGCCTGCCCGCTGCCGAGGTCGGGGTCACCCTGGACTTCACACGGGCACGTCAGCAGCTTGCAGCGTTCCGAGCCGCCACACCGGACCTTCACATCAACCTCGATCTCGATACGGGTGGTGCCACTGCGGGCATGGCGGGGATGATCGCCCAGGCTGCGGCACTTCGCGCAGCGCTCAACGGCATCAACCTCGGTGGCTCCGGTGGTGGTGGGCTCGGCGGTTTAGGTGGTGGCGGTGGTGCCGCAGCATCCGCAGCCGGCGGAATGGGCTCGATGCTGCCGATGATCGGGGCAATTGCGGCTCTCGCCCCGGTGGCATTGGGCGCGGTCGGTCAGCTCGGCATCGGCATGTTGGGCTTGGGGGCTGCGGCAGGTCCGGCACTCGCCACCATCGCCCTCGGTTTCGAAGGCATCAAGACCGCGGCACAGTCCATCCAACCCCAGTTCGATGCACTCAAGACGCAGGTCAGCGACGTTTTCGCTAGGGAGATGGCGCCGGCGTTCGAGTCAATCGGCTCCCTCATGGAATCCCTCGGCCCCGAGATGGAGGGGATCGCCTCCGGAATCTCCGGGCTGTTCACTGGTGTGACGGATGCGTTGACCGGTCCCGGATGGGACTCGCTTCAGGAGCTGTTCGGATCGATTCCGCAGTTCCTGTCCGCAATGGGTCCGGGCCTCAACGACTTGGTTGTGGGATTCACCGACCTGGGTCTCGCTGCCGCGCCCGCAATGGAGGCGATGGGCGCCGGTCTAGGCGATGTCCTCGGCGAATTCGGGCAGGCGCTCACCGGCCTCATGGAATCCGGCGACCTCACCGCCCTGTTCGAGGGCTTCGGTCAGGCACTCACCGGGTTCGGTCAGCTCCTCGGCCCGCTCGTCACCATGCTCGGACAGCTCGGCGCAGAACTCGGCGGATCGTTGGGTGGGCTGTTCGCGCAGTTCGGGGAGATTTTCACCCAGCTCACACCCGCGTTCCGGGAGATCGTCGGCGTGGTGGGTCCGGTCCTGGTCGACACGTTCGCGGCTCTCGTCCCCGCTATCGGTCCGCTCGGACAGGCGTTCGCCTCATTGGTGTCCGCTGTGGCCCCGGTGCTGCCGCTCATCGCCCAGTTGGTCGGCAACGTCGTGTCCGCCTTGGCGCCGGCACTGACGGTGCTGCTCGACGCGCTCGCCCCCGTAATCGAGTCGATGGTCGCGCAGCTTCAGCCGGTGATTCAGCAGCTGGCACCGATCCTCGCCCAGGTGGCGATGACCATTGCGGAAGGACTTGCCGCGGCGTTCCAGGCGATCGCCCCGTCACTGCCGCTGCTCGCCGAGTCGTTCGGTCAGATCGTCCTCGCGATCGCCCCGTTCCTGCCGCAGCTCGCCCAGATCATCTCCGAACTGCTGCCGCCGCTGCTCGGCTTGTTCAACGACCTGGTGCAGACCATCCTGCCCCCGGTCACCGAAGGTTTGACGTGGCTCGCTCAGAACGTGCTGCCCCTCGTCATAACCGCCGTCACCGACCTTGCCCGCTCGTGGGGCGAGAAGATCGAAACGGTTCGGCGGGTGTTCGGTGAGGCGAAGGACTTCATCGGTGGTGCCGTGGATGGCATCGTCGGGTTCTTCACGGGCATGGGCAGCTCGATCGCCGGTGTCTGGGACGGTGTGGTCGCCAATGTGAAGACTGCGGTTCGTGCCATCGGCGACCTGTTGCAGCGGGTGCCGACGAAGATCGGTCCGATCCCGGTTCCCGGTGGTCAGGGTGCCCGCGACCTCGGGGCGAAGCTGAGCGAGTGGGCACAGAACAACGCCGATGGCGGGTTCATCACCGGCCCCGGAACCGGCACCTCGGATTCGATCTTGTCGTGGCTGTCCAATGGCGAGTTCGTGGTTCGTGCCGCCGTCGTCAAGGATTGGCTGCCGTTCCTCGAAGCCCTCAACTCGGGCAAGCTCCCCAAGTTCGCCACCGGTGGGCACGTCGGATTCGACCGTGAGGGTGCAATCTCCAAGGCACAGGCGCACGACGGGGAACCGTACATCTACGGCGGTCTGGATTGCTCCGGCTACCTGTCCGCGGTGTTCAACGCCGGCACCGGGCAGAACGTGCGGTTCGTCACCGGCTCTGACTTCGAGGCGATGGGATGGGTTCCCGGCTTCGACCCGAACGGTTTCTCGATCGGCACCGATAAGGGCGTCGGGGTGAACGGCCACATGGCGGGCACCCTGTTCGGGGTCAACATCGAGTCCGACGGATCGAACGGCATCCAGTACGGTCGCACCGCAGACGGGGCGCTGGACTTCCCGTTCGTCTATCACTGGCCGGGTGCCAGTAGCGGCGACAATCCCAGCTCGGAGGCGGTGCAGGGCCTCGACTACGGGACCGGTGACGCCGGCAACGGATTGGACTACAGCGGCGGCAACGGGCCTTCGTCGTGGGCGCCGATCCCCCCGACCAGCGGAGGCAGCACAAGCGGCACAAGCGGCACAAGCTCGTCCGGAACGAGCGCACTCACGTCGCAGACCACGACCGGCCCGGTGCCTGTCACGGTCACCAATTGGCCCGCCGTCCTCGGTGCCGCTGACGGCATCATGCAGCGTATCCGCGAGCACGCCCCCGCCCTCACGGGAATGTTCGACTCCGGAACCACCACCGGGGGAGCGTCGGCACTTCCGTTCCCGGCTACGGGAAGCGCACCCACCGCCGACCCCACCCCCGACATGCCGTGGTACATGACCGCCGATCCGGTCGGAACCCTCGCAGCCCGCGCCGGCAACCTCGCGCAATCCCAGGCGCAGGGTTGGGGGGACTACCTCAAAGCCTCGTGGCCCGAAATGCTCGAAACCGCTGTTGGTGTCGCAGGCGTCGGAGGACTGCAAGCCGGAATGACCATCAACGGCAACGTCGGTATGGGGCCACGCGAACTGCAAGCCGTCCAGCAACGCCACGACGCGCGTGTCATGCGCGCCGCCAAACGAAGCGTCCTCGGGAGATAACACCATGTCAGAAGCAACCTGGTCCATCGACGAAAGCGACATGCGCCGCGCCTGCGCCGCACAGCTCCACTTCGCCAACACGGACGTCCACGGCATCGCGGAGATCATTCGGGAAGCCGTCGAATCCGATCGCACCCTCGCTCTTGTGTGGGCGCTGCTCCAGCTCAACGACACCATGCTCGCCGTCACCTATGAGAACGGCGGTGCGCAGAAAGCCCTCCAACAGTTCGCCCTCAGCCTCGCCGCAGCCGAAGGAGACCCCAAGTGACCGACCTCAACGACAACGCAATTGCCGACACCCCCACCACGACCGGTACCGAAGACTACTGGTCGTACATCGAGCGGCTGGCGGATCGGAACCGGCAACGGTACGAATCCGCTGCCGCCATCGAAGAAATGATCCTTGCAGACCGCGCACGCCGCGGACACTGAAAATAGTTACACCACAACAGAATAGAGAAAAACGTGACCTCGATTCGCCAGAAGCTCGCAGAACTCCGCAACCTCGCCCGCGAAGGCGCACCTATCGACGCCGCCCAGCTGGTCGCCCTTGAAACCGAGGTGGCCGCAGAGGACAAGATCGCCGCACTCCGCGCCGAGGGGGAAGCCGCCCGCGCCGCCGAGGCCACCGAGCGGGAACGCCTCGCCCGCCGCGCCCAGGCCACCATCGACGCCCGCGACACCCTCACCGGCGCCCGCGAACGCATCGCCGCAGCAAACACCCGTGTCGCCCAGGCTCTCGCCGAACTGGACGACGCCTGCACCGGCTACCGCGAAGCGATCAACACCGCCGCTAGCACCCTCAACACCGCCGGCTTCCCGGTGTGGAACCGCTCGACCTACGCGCCCATGCCCGTCGACCACCCCGACTTCGACACCGAGGTTCACCCCATCATCGCCAGCGGTAACGACCGGTACCACGTGCAGCTCGACGGCACCCTCCACCAGCCCGTAGACGCCGGCTACGTCGCACTGTGGGCATCCCGCACCAGTCCGGGCGTGTGGGACGGCCTCCACCACTGGAAGCGCGACAAGAACACCTACCCCCTCACCGCGCCGCTCCCCGAGATCGCCGAGTGAGCCGACTCCTCGACCGGCTGTGGCGTTGGGTCGACACCCTCGTCGCAGCCGTCACCCGCTCCTACGACTGGGTGCAAACCACGGTGGCTGAGCGCCTGCGCGAAACGCTTCGCGCAGGGCTCGGCCAGCCCCTCACCGACGACCAGTACCGCCAGCAACTCAACACCGCCGTCAACAACTACCAGCGGTGGCTGCGGCGCCTCGTCCGCACCCTCAACGCCCGCACCCCGAACACCGTCGCCGGTGCATTCGCCACCCTCCGCGCCGAACTCAACCTCACGTTTCCCCGCACCGTGGAACAAGAGATGGTGCAGTACCTCACCCAGGTCCACGCCCGCATCGTCACCAACCACCAGCACGTGCGGAGCCTCATCAACCGGGTACTTGCCAGCAACCCGCAAACCCCGGCAGAACGGCAAGCCGCCGTCGATCACATCCTCCGCATCGCCGAACGTGAAGGCCACGACCTGTACGTCACCGACTCCCGCAACCGCCGCATCCCCATCAACGTATGGGTGCGCCGAGCCGTCGACGGGCACGCCGCGAACCTCGCACTCGGCGCCTACCAACGCGCAGCACAAGCCGCTGGCCTTGACCTCGTCAAAGTAACGTCACATGACGGAACGTGCCCCAAGTGCGCACCCTGGGAAAACCGCACCCTGTCCCTCAACGGCACCACAAGCGGATACCCCACCCTCACCCAAGCCCGCGCCGGCGGACTCTTCCACATTTCCTGCCGCCACGGCCTCACACCCACAACTCCATAACGCACCCCGGGAGGTTGCATGTCCGACCTCGAACCCCACAACAACAACCGCCCCGCGTGGCAACGCCCCCCGTTCGAGCCGCAGCACACCAAAAGCCTGAAACACGGCATGTGGAGTCGCAGCGACCGGTTCATCTCCGTGCGCATGGCCGAGCTCGTCAACGAAGCCCGCGACACCTGCGACTACCTCAACGACCCGTCCTACGAGGCAGCCCTCGTCGACTGGGCACGCACCGAAGCCCGCATCGAACAAGGCGAACGGTGGCTGGCAGAAACCGGCGGTGACCTCGGACCCAACGGCGGCATCAAACCCGCCGCGAACTATCTGCTTCGTCTCCAAGCCCACGCCAACAAGGTCCGGGAACGCCTCGGACTCGACCCCGTGGCCCGCGCCAAGATCACCAAGGATCTAGCCCAGGCACGCCGCGACGACCACCACGTCAAAGACATCGTCACGGTCCTCACCGAAGCCGCCGAGGAGGGCGACCAGTGACCACCACAACGCTCTCCACGGTCGCCACCGACCCGATCCTGTTCGCCCAGCGAGTCCTCAAAGCCGACCTGTTCCCGTATCAGCGGCAGGTCGCACAATCCACGGCCCGCCTCCGGGTGCTGTGCGCAGGCCGCCAGTCCGGCAAGTCCGAAATCCTCGCCGTGTTGGCACTCCACACCGCCGTGACCAAACGCAACGCCACCGTTTACATCATCAGCGGCGGCGAAAAAATGGCCGAAAAGCTCCTCGCGAAGATCACCAAGATGGCCCGCAAGGCAGGACTCGAAGCCGGCATCGTCGGAGACCTCAAGAACGTCCTCAGCTTCACCAACGGCTCCACCATCGAAGCCGTCCCCACCTCCGAAGCCCGCATCCGAGGCGAAACCGTCGACCTGTTGATCCTCGACGAATCCGGACTCATCTCCGACGACATCTGGGACGCAGCATGGGGCACCACCATCGCCGCCCAACCCGCCGGACGCACCATCGCAGCCGGCACCCCCTGGGGTGGACGCGACCACTGGTACCGCAGCAACTTCGAGCGTGGCCTCAAGCACCCCGACGACTCGGTCGAGTCCTTCACCTGGACCTCGTACGATTCGCCGCTAGCCGACCGGGCAGCCCTCGAAGACCGCAAACGAGCCCTACCAAGCGACAAGTTCCGGCGTGAGTACCTCGCCGAATGGGCCGACGAAACCGGCAGCTTCCTCACCACGGAAGAACTCAACGCGAGCACCGTCGACTACGTCTACACCACCGACACCACACCCACGCCCTACACCAACCAGCCCGCAGGCGGACACGTCTACGCCGGCATCGACTGGGGCATGTCAGACCTCAACGTCCTCGCCTGCGTCGGCACCCTCGACGACCACGGCGGACTCAACGAACACCGCGAACACGACCCCATCTACTTCGTCGCCCACATCGAAGGCCACCAACAGATGCCCTACCAAGACTTTGTGGATCGCATCTGGACAGTCGGCACCCACTACAACATGCGGCACGTCATGAGCGAAACCAACGGTGTCGGTGGACCCGCCACACAGATGCTCAACGCCACCCGCAAGAAGCGCCTCAACACCCTCCAGGGCCGACCCCAAATCCACCAGATCCACACATCCGCCCAGTCCAAGACGGCAAACTTCGGCCAACTCAAGGTGCTCTTACAGCGCCGGCAACTCATCCTCCCCAACCACGGCCCCCTCCTCAAAGAACTCAACAACCTTCAGTACACCGAGTTGCAGCATGGCAATTTGAAGATCGAAGTACCAGCCGGCATCGGCCACGACGACCACGCAGACGCCCTCAGCCTCGCAGTCGGCGCCATCACACGCCGCAACCGCCGCATCCACCGCCAAACCCACACCAACGCCATCCCCCGCTACTGGCATGGCACGAAACTCCACACCCTCGACGACGGCACACAAATCCCACACCTGCCCATGACCCTCGATTGACCAGGGGTACGCACATTCCCGTACCCCCGAAAACCCGCAACCATAACCCTGCGGGATACAGACCAACCCAACCATTGCCCCCGAAGCAACACACCAGCCGTGGCAACGAACACCACACCTCAACCCTTTTCCTGGGATCGGAGGAGAAGGGCTGAGAGGAGTCGCGTCACGGGGTGTTGGTGGCCCGCCTGGGTTTGTGCCATGGTTTGTAGCATTGCCGCGCGCGTGAACCGTGGTGCTCGGCACTGTGGTTGCCGGCCGATCCGGTCGCATTCCGGTCGCAGACTGCGTGAGACCGGTCGCCTCGCGTTGGCACTGCCTGAACGTGAAATGCGGTTTGACCTGCGTTGATGGCATCGGGTGCGACTTGACGTCACGGCTCTAATAGCACTCGTAATGAAAAGGTCGCGAGTTCGATTCTCGCAGGCAGCTCGGAGCGACGAAGGCCCTTCACCCGGAAGACGGGTGGAGGGCCTTCGTCGACCGGGGGACCCTTCCGGTCCGCTCGCCCACGACGAAGTCGCCCGCCGGCGCCCTCCGTGCCGGATGATGGCACGTGTGCTTCTGGAAATTTTCTCGATCGTTCTGATCGTCGGCGCCCTGGTCGTTCTCATCCCCACCGCGATGCGCGTGTTCCGCCGGCGCGACGACGACCACTAGGTCGGTCTTCGCCGCTCGGCACCCCGCTCGGGCGGCGCCCCCTCAGTACACTCGACTTATGAGTGAGTCGTTGAAAGAGCGGGTGCGAGCGAAGATTCTGCGCCAGCGCGGCGAAGACGGCGGGCGCCCTCTCGGTGACGCCGAAGGGGACAACCCCCGGCTCATCGACATCGACCTCGACCTGGCGCTGCTGGAGCAGGCCGCCGAGGGCGATGCCGTCGTGGAGGAGCTGGCCGTGAAGTACTGGGTGCCCTGACTCGGCGCAGAAAAGCGGTCTGACCAGGCGATTTGGTGAGAGCGCAATGTTCACGTAACTTATTCCAGGTCAGAGCGACACGGACACCGACCCGGCCCGCAGGGGCCCGGGACAACGAGGTTGGACGCAGGCGCCTGATTGTTCGGTTCGGAATCTTCTGGTAGGGTTCTGGGCCGTTGCCGATCCCACCGAGCGCGTCGGGTTTGTTTTCGCCGGGTGGTGTGGGTAGGCTGGAACGGTTGCCCCGGAGCGCCGCGGACCTCGGTTCGTGGGTGATGGTGTGTGCGTGTTCTTTGAGAACTCAACAGTGTGCCGATGAATGTCAGTGCCAAAATATTTTTGGTGCGACCGCCTCTCTTTTCGGGGGGTGGTTGTTGCTGGCTGCCGCATTCTTCCGTCTGTGGTGGTCAGTGTTTTTTTGCTGGTTTGAGTTTTTTGCTGGTGATTTGGCTCGATGTCTATGACTGATCGGCCCTTCGGGGTTTGATTGTGAGTCTTCAACGGAGAGTTTGATCCTGGCTCAGGACGAACGCTGGCGGCGTGCTTAACACATGCAAGTCGAACGATGAAGCCCAGCTTGCTGGGTGGATTAGTGGCGAACGGGTGAGTAACACGTGGGTGATCTGCCCTGCACTTCGGGATAAGCCTGGGAAACTGGGTCTAATACCGGATAGGACCTCGGGATGCATGTTCCGGGGTGGAAAGGTTTTCCGGTGCAGGATGGGCCCGCGGCCTATCAGCTTGTTGGTGGGGTAACGGCCCACCAAGGCGACGACGGGTAGCCGGCCTGAGAGGGCGACCGGCCACACTGGGACTGAGACACGGCCCAGACTCCTACGGGAGGCAGCAGTGGGGAATATTGCACAATGGGCGCAAGCCTGATGCAGCGACGCCGCGTGAGGGATGACGGCCTTCGGGTTGTAAACCTCTTTCAGTACCGACGAAGCGCGAGTGACGGTAGGTACAGAAGAAGCACCGGCCAACTACGTGCCAGCAGCCGCGGTAATACGTAGGGTGCGAGCGTTGTCCGGAATTACTGGGCGTAAAGAGCTCGTAGGCGGTTTGTCGCGTCGTCTGTGAAAACCCGCAGCTCAACTGCGGGCTTGCAGGCGATACGGGCAGACTTGAGTACTGCAGGGGAGACTGGAATTCCTGGTGTAGCGGTGAAATGCGCAGATATCAGGAGGAACACCGGTGGCGAAGGCGGGTCTCTGGGCAGTAACTGACGCTGAGGAGCGAAAGCGTGGGTAGCGAACAGGATTAGATACCCTGGTAGTCCACGCCGTAAACGGTGGGCGCTAGGTGTGGGTTTCCTTCCACGGGATCCGTGCCGTAGCTAACGCATTAAGCGCCCCGCCTGGGGAGTACGGCCGCAAGGCTAAAACTCAAAGGAATTGACGGGGGCCCGCACAAGCGGCGGAGCATGTGGATTAATTCGATGCAACGCGAAGAACCTTACCTGGGTTTGACATACACCGGACCGCCCCAGAGATGGGGTTTCCCTTGTGGTCGGTGTACAGGTGGTGCATGGCTGTCGTCAGCTCGTGTCGTGAGATGTTGGGTTAAGTCCCGCAACGAGCGCAACCCTTGTCCTGTGTTGCCAGCAATTCGGTTGGGGACTCGCAGGAGACTGCCGGGGTCAACTCGGAGGAAGGTGGGGACGACGTCAAGTCATCATGCCCCTTATGTCCAGGGCTTCACACATGCTACAATGGCCGGTACAGAGGGCTGCGATACCGCGAGGTGGAGCGAATCCCTTAAAGCCGGTCTCAGTTCGGATCGGGGTCTGCAACTCGACCCCGTGAAGTCGGAGTCGCTAGTAATCGCAGATCAGCAACGCTGCGGTGAATACGTTCCCGGGCCTTGTACACACCGCCCGTCACGTCATGAAAGTCGGTAACACCCGAAGCCGGTGGCCTAACCCCTCGTGGGAGGGAGCCGTCGAAGGTGGGATCGGCGATTGGGACGAAGTCGTAACAAGGTAGCCGTACCGGAAGGTGCGGCTGGATCACCTCCTTTCTAAGGAGCAACTCCCGTCGGTGGGTCACACAGGTGACTCCGCCACGGGCAGAGCCATTTCGGATTCACACGTAATCCGGTGGTGCTCATGGGTGGAACGCTGACAGTCATCACCGCGCGGGAAGGACCCGAGTGTCCTTCTGCGGTGGTTATATCGGTGCACTGTTGGGTCCTGAGAGAACACGCGAGTGTTTTGTCAGCGACGATGATCGGGAACGAAGGGGTTGTTTCTTCTTCCGGTACCGGTTGTTGTGTGTTGTTTGAGAACTGCACAGTGGACGCGAGCATCTTTGTTGTAAGTGTTTATGAGCGTACGGTGGATGCCTTGGCACCAGGAGCCGATGAAGGACGTGGGAGGCTGCGATATGCCTCGGGGAGCTGTCAACCGAGCTGTGATCCGAGGATTTCCGAATGGGGAAACCCAGCACGAGTGATGTCGTGTTACCCGCGCCTGAATATATAGGGCGTGTGGAGGGAACGTGGGGAAGTGAAACATCTCAGTACCCACAGGAAGAGAAAACAACATGTGATTCCGTGAGTAGTGGCGAGCGAAAACGGAAGAGGCTAAACCGGATACATGTGATACCCGGCAGGGGTTGTGTGTTCGGGGTTGTGGGGTTCGATGTGTCGGTGCTGCCGCGCCGGCCGACAGTGAGAAATCGCCTGTGTTAGTCGAAATGGTCTGGAACGGCCTGTCGTAGAGGGTGAGAATCCCGTAGACGAAAACGCGGTGACTGTCGATTCGAATACCCGAGTAGCAGCGGGCCCGTGAAATCTGCTGTGAATCCGTCGGGACCACCCGATAAGCCTGAATACTCCCTGGTGACCGATAGCGGACTAGTACCGTGAGGGAAAGGTGAAAAGTACCCCGGGAGGGGAGTGAAATAGTACCTGAAACCGTGCGCTTACAATCCGTCGGAGCCTTCGAGCAGTTTGGTCTGCTGGGGGTGACGGCGTGCCTTTTGAAGAATGAGCCTGCGAGTTAGTGGCATGTCGCGAGGTTAACCCGTGTGGGGTAGTCGTAGCGAAAGCGAGTCCGAACAGGGCGTCTGTAGTGGCATGTTCTAGACCCGAAGCGGAGTGATCTACCCATGGCCAGGGTGAAGCGACGGTAAGACGTCGTGGAGGCCCGAACCCACTTAGGTTGAAAACTGAGGGGATGAGCTGTGGGTAGGGGTGAAAGGCCAATCAAACTCCGTGATAGCTGGTTCTCCCCGAAATGCATTTAGGTGCAGCGTCGCGTGTTTCTCACCGGAGGTAGAGCTACTGGATGGTCTAGGGGGCCCACAAGCTTACCGAAATCAGCCAAACTCCGAATGCCGGTGAGTGAGAGCGCGGCAGTGAGACTGCGGGGGATAAGCTTCGTAGTCGAGAGGGAAACAGCCCAGATCGCCGGCTAAGGCCCCTAAGCGTGTACTAAGTGGAAAAGGATGTGGGATCGCTGAGACAACCAGGAGGTTGGCTTAGAAGCAGCCACCCTTGAAAGAGTGCGTAATAGCTCACTGGTCAAGTGGTTCTGCGCCGACAATGTAGCGGGGCTCAAGTACACCGCCGAAGCCGCGGCACTCACATTAGCCCGCTCGTTCCCTGCGGGGGGCGAGCCAGGTGTGTGGGTGGGTAGGGGAGCGTCGTGCAGCCGGGGAAGCGCCGGAGTGATCCAGGTGTGGAGGCTGCGCGAGTGAGAATGCAGGCATGAGTAGCGAAAGACGAGTGAGAAACTCGTCCGCCGAATGACCAAGGGTTCCTGGGCCAGGTTAATCCGCCCAGGGTGAGTCGGGACCTAAGGCGAGGCCGACAGGCGTAGTCGATGGACAACGGGTTGATATTCCCGTACCCGTGTGAACGCGCCCCTGGTGAATCATCGGTACTAACCGTCCAAAGGGTGATCGAGTTCCTTCGGGAGCCGAGAGCCTGCTGCACGGGACCTTCGGTGGTAGTAGCCAAGCGATGGGGTGACGCAGGAAGGTAGTGGGGCCGGTCAGTGGTTGTACCGGTGTAAGCCCGTAGGGCGTGACACAGGCAAATCCGTGTCGCACACAGCCTGAGAGGTGATGCGTAGCCGAATGAGGCGAATTCCATGATCCTATGCTGCCGAGAAAAGCCTCTAGCGAGCTTTCACACGGCCCGTACCCCAAACCGACACAGGTGGTCAGGTAGAGAATACCGAGGCGATCGAGAGAACTGTGGTTAAGGAACTCGGCAAAATGCCCCCGTAACTTCGGGAGAAGGGGGACCAGTCCCGGTGACCGGACTTGCTCCGTGAGCCGGGGGTGGTCGCAGAGACCAGAGAGAAGCGACTGTTTACTAAAAACACAGGTCCGTGCGAAGTCGTAAGACGAGGTATACGGACTGACGCCTGCCCGGTGCTGGAAGGTTAAGAGGACCGGTCAGCGGAGTTCACTCCGCGAAGCTGAGAATTTAAGCCCCAGTAAACGGCGGTGGTAACTATAACCATCCTAAGGTAGCGAAATTCCTTGTCGGGTAAGTTCCGACCTGCACGAATGGCGTAACGACTTCTCTGCTGTCTCAACCACAGACTCGGCGAAATTGCACTACGAGTAAAGATGCTCGTTACGCGCGGCAGGACGAAAAGACCCCGGGACCTTCACTACAGCTTGGTATTGGTGTTCGGTTCGGTTTGTGTAGGATAGGTGGGAGACTGGGAAGCCCGCACGCCAGTGTGGGTGGAGTCGTTGTTGAAATACCACTCTGATCGTATTGGACCTCTAACCTCGGACCCTGATCGGGTTCAGGGACAGTGCCTGGTGGGTAGTTTAACTGGGGCGGTTGCCTCCCAAAATGTAACGGAGGCGCCCAAAGGTTCCCTCAGCCTGGTTGGCAATCAGGTGTCGAGTGCAAGTGCACAAGGGAGCTTGACTGTGAGACCGACAGGTCGAGCAGGGACGAAAGTCGGGACTAGTGATCCGGCACCGGCATGTGGAAGCGGTGTCGCTCAACGGATAAAAGGTACCCCGGGGATAACAGGCTGATCTTCCCCAAGAGTCCATATCGACGGGATGGTTTGGCACCTCGATGTCGGCTCGTCGCATCCTGGGGCTGGAGTAGGTCCCAAGGGTTGGGCTGTTCGCCCATTAAAGCGGCACGCGAGCTGGGTTTAGAACGTCGTGAGACAGTTCGGTCTCTATCCGCCGCGCGCGTTAGAAACTTGAGGAAGGCTGTCCCTAGTACGAGAGGACCGGGACGGACGAACCTCTGGTGTGCCAGTTGTCCCGCCAGGGGCACGGCTGGTTGGCTACGTTCGGAAGGGATAACCGCTGAAAGCATCTAAGCGGGAAGCCTGTTCCAAGATGAGGTTTCTCACCCCCTCGAGGGGGTAAGGCCCCCGGCAGACCACCGGGTTGATAGGCCGGAACTGGAAGTGCGGTAACGCATGCAGGTGACCGGTACTAATAGGCCGAGGACTTACCACAAAGAAGCTACGCGTCCACTGTGCGGTATCTGAAACAACACACTCGATTCACCATGTTCTTCGGGGAATCGAGTGGGCGCAGCCCCCGTGAAAGAGGGCGGCGTTCACTCCATTCACTCCGAAGGAGTGTGGACAGTTTCACAGAGTTACGGCGGCCATAGCGGAGGGGAAACGCCCGGTCCCATTCCGAACCCGGAAGCTAAGCCCTCCAGCGCCGATGGTACTGCACCCGACAGGGTGTGGGAGAGTAGGACACCGCCGAACACCCGTTACCGGAAGCCCCCCAACCTCGTTGGGGGGCTTCCGGCATTTTTCGTGTCTTTTCCGGGGCGCCGCCATTTCCTTCCGGAAGTCTGCGTTCACGGCCGTGACCGGGCCCGTGAACTGCTCCGTTTCGTGTGAGAGTTGGTCATTGCGGTGCATGCACCAGGTTGTGCCGCTGGTAGCCCACGGGCATTGTCTCCTCGAGTTCCACTCGATGAGGGGACGGGCCGCTGTGCGCGGTGTGTCGGTGTTCGCCGGCTGGTTCGGGATGCTGAACGACGAATTTCTCCTGCCCTGGAGGTCTATCTCAGCGGAACAGCCCGGCGGGCTGGAGGCGAAGGCGACAGGAGTGGAGCGCACCCATGGTCATCGTTGCAGGACACCTCACCGTCGAGCCGTGGCGGCGCAAGTCCTACTGAAGCACAGGCGATAGGTGCCCCAGTCGGTGAGAGTCGATCAGGGAGAGGTGCGGGTTGGCGCGTAGACCGCCGGCGGCTACCTGCCCGGGTGCAGCGTGTCGACGACCTTCTCCAGTCCGATCAGCCTGCCAGTGCCTCGCGCCGCCGCCACAGCCGGGCAACCGTCCATGGCCCGAACGCGAGCGAGATGATGTTGATCCCGGTCTCGACCGCCATGTCCGCAGTCATGTGCCGGTAGCTGCCGTGCTCGAGGTTCCACAGCGTGTCCATGGCCCCGAGGAATGTCATCGCGCCGCCGGCCGCGATCCCAAGCGGGATGGCGACCGCTCGTCCCCTTGTCAGGTGCCAGGCACTCGTTGCGAAGCTCGCGGCCATCAGTCCGTCGGCGGCCGGAAAGGCGTTCTCGAACGCGATATAGGCGGCATCGTCGGACGACCTGACATGTCCGGCAGTGAAGTAGTCGAGCCAGTACACCGCGACGCCGCCGGCGACGCTGCCCATCGCAACCGCGTGCAGCCGATCGCCCCACGTCGGCGGTGGTCTCATCACGCTCCCTTCAGTGCATCCGAGTATGGCGGCGGCTCTTCGCAGTTGAGGGTGTAGGGCTGGTCGGCGCGTCGGTGGCCGGGTCGGCCGGCGAGGTGCCGCCGGTCGGGGTCACCCGCCCTGTGCGCTGCTGCACGCCTTTCATTATGGGCGCGCGACGCACGACCGGCTCCGGCTGGGGTTGCCCTCGTCAGCGGGCCGGGTCGTCCTGGAACTGCCGGACCTCTTGCGAGCAGCGGCAGGCGACGGCGATCTTCGCGGCCCACTCGAGTGCCGCCTCCCGCGAGGGCAGCTCGAGAACGGTGTAACCGCCGTTGGGCACCTTGTGGCCGGGGTACGTGCCCTCGGTGACGGTGCCGTCACCGGCCACGAGCACCGGGTCTACGTCCTCATCGATCCCTCCGGCGAAGACGTACACGCCCGCCGCCTTGGCCTCGTCGATGACGGCATGGGAGGCTTCGACCACCGCCTCGAAGTCCTCCTCGGGGAACACCATGGCCTCGCCAGGGAACGAGATCAGGTACTTCGCCATTCGAGGACTCCTCTGCTCCTGCCGCGTCACCCGCCGGCTCTTCTCTACGGCACCGCTCGAATGCCCAGCCCGATTGTGGCTCCGGCGCCCGACATGTGCTCGAGGTAGGGCGTCGCGACGGACCCGCAGAACCTCCTCGACGCTCTCCCCACGACCGCTTTCGCCTGTTGCGATGGACGGGTTCACCGGATTCGAGGCCGCCGCCGCGAAGAGCTCCCCGAGGCGGTCGCGGTCATGGCTCCCTTCCACCTTGCCCTCCTGGGCAAGCCGGCAGGGCCGCGTGGTGCCCCACCGTCGGCCTACGGTATAAATACATCTTGTGTCTATGTCGTATTCAGCCGCCGAGGCGGCCTACCGCGAGGTCAAGGAGCTGATCCTCTCGGGTGAGCTGCCCGGCGGGGATCTGATCAGCGAAGGGGAGATCGCCGCACGGATGTCGTGCAGCCGCACCCCGGTGCGCGAGGCCTTCCTCCGGCTCGAGGCGGAGGGCTGGATGCGCCTGTACCCCAAGCGGGGCGCGCTCGTCGTCCCGGTGGCGGACGGGGAGGCCGAGCACGTCGTCGATGCGCGACGGCTGCTGGAAACGCACGCCGTGCGCGCCGTCGCGTCGGCTCCGCAGGCGCGGGAACGGCTCGAGCGCACGTTGCGCGAATGCCTGGACACCCAGCGGGAGCTGGCCGAGCGCGGGGACGTCGGCGCCTTCAGCGGCGCCGACGCGGACTTTCACCGCAGCATCGTCGCGGCGGGCGGCAATCCGCTCCTCGACAACTTCTACGCAAGCCTGCGTGAACGCCAGCGACGGATGACGGCGCGTTCGGTCGCTCGTGATCCGGCGCAGCTGCAGAAGATCATCGCCGACCACACGCACCTGGCGGATCTCGTCGCCGCCGGGGATGCCGACGCGTTCGACGAGGCGCTTCAGGTGCACATGCGTGAGGTGCACGGACTCGGAGGGGGACGACTGTGACCGCTACTACCACCGACCCCGGTCGGCTGCCGACACTTACGGAAACGGTCCCGCGCGGGACGTGGCTGCTCGTGGCCGCCGCGATGTTCACCGTCGCCTGGGGTGGCAACGAGTTCACGCCGCTGCTCGTGATGTACCGGCTCGAACACGGTTTCGCGCCGGTCGTCGTCGACCTGTTCCTCTTCGCGTACGTCCTGGGCATCGTGCCGGCCCTGCTCGTCGGCGGCCCTCTCTCCGACCGGCTCGGGCGGCGACCGGTCATGGTGCCCGCGCCGTTCGTCGGCCTGGCCGGTTCCGCGGTGCTCGCCCTCGGGGCGGACTCCGCGCCGCTGCTCATCCTCGGTCGCATCCTCTGCGGGATCGCCCTCGGTCTCGGCATGGCCGTCGGCGGCAGCTGGCTGAAGGAACTGTCCGATCCGCGCTGGGATCCGCGCGCGACTCCCGGTGCCGGTGCGCGACGGGCCGCGATGAGCCTGACCGCCGGCTTCGGGGTCGGGGCCGGGGTCGCGGGGGCCCTCGCGCAGTGGGCGCCGATGCCGAGCGCCCTGACCTACCTCGTGCACATCGGGCTGAGCGTCGGCGCCGGTGCGGCGCTGCTCCGGACGCCGGAGACCCGCCCGGCGCAGCCGGAGGTGGAACGGACTCCGCTGCGGGAGGATCTGAAGATCCCGGCGGCCGGGCACGCCCGCTTCCTGTTCGTGATCGCCCCCGTCGCCCCCTGGGTGTTCGGTGCCGCGAGTTCGGCCTACGCGATCATTCCGGCGCTGATGACCGGACACAGCGGCGACGCGCCGGTCGCGTTCTCGGCACTGCTGTGCGTCGTGGCCCTCGGTGCCGGTTTCGCGATCCAGTCGCTGGGCCGCCGGATCGACACCCCGCGCAATGCCCGGGCCGTGGTGGTGGCGCTGACGCTGCTCGTGGTGGGGATGGTCACGGCGGCGGTCGCGGCCGCGGCACTGACCGTGCCGCTGGCGCTGCTGGCCGCGGTCGTCCTGGGGTGCGGCTACGGCATGGCACTGGTGTCGGGTCTGCAGGAGGTGCAGCGCATCGCCGGCCCCGACGACCTCGCCGGGCTCACCGCGGTGTTCTATTCGCTGAGCTATCTCGGTTTCGCGGTGCCCGCCGCCATGGTGTACCTGTCACAGACGTACCCGGTCCTGACCTACCCGGCGATGTTCGTCGTGGGCGCCGTCGCGGCGGCCGCGTGCCTGGTGCTCGTCCTGGTCAAGTGGCGGGCGCACCTGCCGGAGCGAGCACAGGCCTGACGCCTCACGGCTCGGGCATCGGCGGCAGTGCCTTCTCGGCGAGCCACGCGTCCCACAGCGGACGCAGCGGTGCATCCGCGAACCGCGCCGCCAGATCGGTGAACTGCTCGGTGGTGACGGTCCCGTGCCGGTGCTCGGCGGTCCACTGCCGCAGCAACGCGAAGAACTTCTCGTCGCCGAGGCGCAGGCGCAGCGCGTGCAGGGTCAGGGCGCCGCGCTTGTAGACGCGGTCGTCGAACATCAGCTCCGGACCCGGGTCGCCGAGGAGGAGGTCCTGGGGTTTGCGGCCGAGCCCCCGGTGCGCGTCGGCGGCGATCGTGTGCGCCGACGGGCCGTCGGAGTTCTCCGACCACAGCCACTCCGCGTAGCAGGCGAAGCCCTCGTTCAGCCAGATGTCGCGCCACCGCGACAGGGTGAGGCTGTTGCCGAACCACTGGTGGGCGAGTTCGTGCGCGACAAGCCGCTCCTCGCCGCGGCTGCCGTCGCAGTGGTTCGCGCCGAAGATCGACAGGGTCTGCGCCTCGATCGGGATCTCGAGCTCGTCCGCGGTGACGACGACGCTGTAGTGCGTGAACGGGTAGGGCCCGAAGAGCCGGGAGAAGACGTCCATCATCTGTGGTTGCCGGCCGAAGTCCCGGTCGAAGTTCGCCTTCAGGCGCGGGGGATGCACCGCGTAGAGGGGCACCGGCCCGTCGGACACCCTGCGGGTCTCGTAGTTTCCGATCTGCACGGTGGCCAGGTAGGTCGCCATCGGCTCCGGCTGTTCGTACTCCCAGGTGGTCTGGCTGGCCCTCGTCGTCCTGCGCACCAGTGTGCCGTTCGCGATCACCTGGAAGGGCGAGTCGGCGGTGACCGTGATCCGGTAGCTGGCCTTGGCGCCGGGATGGTCGTCGCAGGGGAACCACGATGCGGCGCCGTTGGGCTGACTCGCGACGAGCGACCCCTCCTCGAGTTCCTCCCAGCCGACCTCGCCCCAGGGGCTGCGGATCGGTTTCGGTGTTCCGTGATAGTGGACGACGATCGTCAGGACCCCGCCCACGGGAATCTTCCGGGCCGGGGTGACGACGAGCTTGCCGTCGCGCTGGGCGTACTTGGCGGGCCGGGATCCGTTGACCGACAGTTTCGTCACCCGCATCGTCGGTGCGAGGTCGAGCGCGAACTTGCCGCGTGCGTCGGTGGTGGTGGCGATGACGGTGGCCGTGCCGGTGAGCCGGTTGGCCACCACCCGGTAGGTCAGGTCGAGCTCGTACCGCGACACGCGGTACCCGCGGTTGCCGCTCCGCGGCAGGTACGGATCGATCGGGGCGTCCGGCTTCGCGGTCCTGCCGTTGTCGCGCGACTTCTTCGGGTCGTTCCCCGGCTTCACTGCGGGGACCAATCGCTCGGGTGTGACCACGGTGCGATCGGATTGCCTTGCCATCTGCTCGAATCCGGAACGACGTCGCCGCGCATCACCAGCGAGGCGGGACCGACGGTGGCGCCGGCTCCGATTCCGGCCGCGGGCAGTGCGACGCACTGGGGGCCGAGGGTGGCGCCGGCGCCGAGCGTGACGGTGTCCATGGACATGATCCGATCATGGAACAGGTGCGTTTGCACAACACATCCGCGTTCCACCGTCGCGCCGTCGCCGAGGGTCACCAGGTCGGCCTCGGGCAGCCAGTAGCTCTCGCACCACACCCCGCGGCCGATCTTCGCGCCCAGGCCCCGCAGCCACAGGTTCATCACGGCCGTTCCGGTGGCGGGCCGGGCGAACCACGGCGCCGCGACGGTTTCGACGAACGTGTCGGCCACCTCGTTGCGCCACACGAACCAGCTCCACAGCGGGTGCTCCTCGCGGCCGATGCGCCCGACGGCCACCCACTTGGCGGTCACGGACACGATGCCGGCCACGGCGCCGGCAAGGATGAGCACGAGGCCGCTCAGCGCCGCGGCCGGGCCGTATCCCGCCGCGCCGGCCAGCGCCTGCAGGGCGAACAGGACGCCGAGGCCGATGCCGAACGTGACGATCATGGGGAGCAGGCGGAAGGTCTCGACGAAGCCGCGTGCCACCCGGAGCCGCAGCGGGGGCGCGAACGTGCGGCTCGAGTCGCCGTCGTTCGCGGCGCGGCGCAGCCGCACCGGTGGGCTGCCCAGCCACGAGGAACCCGACTTGGCCTTCGACGGGGCAGCGGAGAGCACGGCGACGAGCCCGTACTTGGGCACCCGGCGCCCGGGGGCGGCCATGCCCGAGTTGCCGAGGAACGCGCGCTTGCCGACCTTGGCCCGGGAGATGTACAGCCAGCCGCCACCGAGTTCGTAGCTGGCGACCATGGTGTCGTCGGCGAGGAAGGCGCCGTCGGCGACGCGGGTGAACTTGGGCACCATCAGCACGGTGGAGGCTTCGACGTCCTTGCCGATGTCGGCGCCGAGCAGCCGCAGCCAGCCGGGGGTGAGCATCGAGGCGTAGAGCGGGAACAGGAACGTGCGCGAGCTGTCCATCAGGCGCTCGGTCGCCCACACCTGCCAGCCGACGCGGCTGCGGACGGGGTGGTGGCCCTCGATCATGCCGAGGGACAGGGCGCGCACCGACAGCACCGTGAGCGCGGCGAACACGAACAGGGTCAACAGTGCGGCCACCGGCAGGATCGCTGCGCTGCGAAGCAACGCGTCGGTCAGGTCGGCGGTGCCGCGGATCCACCATCCGACCAGCGTGAGGCCGGCGGCGATCGAGACGATCGGCAGCGAGGCCAGCGCCACCGACGTGAGGCCGAAGACCGGCACCCACCACGCGGCGCGGCGCGGCGGCTCGTCGGGCCACGGATGTACGGCTTTGCCGACCTTCCGCGCAGGGGAGCCCGCCCAGTGCTGGCCGGCCTTGACCCGGCCGAAGACGGCGGAGCCGGCCTCGACCTCGGCGTTCTTGCCGATCTTGGCGCCCGGGGCGAGCGTCGAGCGGGCACCGACGGTGGCGCCGGCGCCGATCCGGATGGTGCCGATGTGGACCTCGTCGCCGTCGACCCAGTGGCCGGACAGGTCGACCTCGGGTTCGACGGAACAGCCGTCGCCGAGTTCGAGCATGCCGGTCACCGGCGGCAGGCTGTGCAGGTCGACGCCCTGACCGACCTTCGCGCCGAGGGCGCGGGCGTAGTACAGCATCCACGGCGCCCCGGACAGGTTCACCGCGCCGCTGGCCTCCGACAGCCGCAGCGCCGTCCACAGCCGCAGGTGTTCGCTGCCGCCCCTCGGATAGGTGCCGGGTTCCAGGTTGCGCAGCAGCAGCCGCGTCCCGGCGACGGCGACGGACATCCGGCCGAGCGGGGTCAGGAACAGCAGGATGCCGAGCGCCACCCACCACCACGACACCGGCGCGAGCCACGGCAGGTCGACGAACAGCGCGAAGACGTTGTTCGCCGTCGCCAGCCATGTCACCCATTGCAGTCCGGTCAGGGTGGTGAGCGGCACCGTGATGGCCAGCTGCAGCAGCTGCGTCCGGCGTGGGACGGGGGCCACCTGCCGCGGCGCGACCACCGCGGACGGTGCGAGGTCGTCGAGGTACCCGGCCAGCGAGCCGAGCCGCGGATGGTCGTACAGTTCGGCGACGGTCATCGCGGGGTAGCGCTCGCGCAGGGCGGTCACCAGCTGGGCCGCGGAGAGGGAGCCGCCGCCCAGTTCGAAGAAGTCGTCGTCGATGCTCTCGATCGGGGTGCCGAGGATCGACACCCACAGTCCGGCGACCCACTCGGCGGTCGGGTCGAGACCCAGGGCCTCGGCGGAGTCGGCCTCGGCGCCGGGCAGCGGCCACGGCAGCGCGTTGCGGTCCACCTTGCCGGAGGTGCGGGTGGGCAGCTCGTCCACCAGCGCCAGCCGCGGCACCAGGGCCGCGGGCAACTGCTCGCCGAGCAGGTCGCGCGCGGAGGCGAGGTCGAACTCCGGGTCGGTGCTGGCGATGTACCCGACGAGGATCGAGTGCCCGGCCGCGGTCTTGCGCACGGCGGCCGCGCCGCCGGCGACGCCGGGCAGGTTCTGCAGAGCGTTGTCGACCTCGCCGAGCTCGATGCGCCGACCGCCGATCTTGACCTGATCGTCGGCGCGTCCCTGGAACAGCAGGCCCCTGCGGTCGAGGGTGACCAGGTCGCCGCTGCGGTACGCGCGGTCCCAGCCGAGGGTGGGCATGGGGGCGTATTTCTCGGCGTCCTTGGCCGGGTCGAGGTAGCGAGCCAGTCCGACGCCGCCGATGACGAGTTCGCCGGTACCGCCCTCGGGCACGGGCCGGCCGTCGGCGTCCACCACGGCGAGGTCCCAGCCGTCGAGCGGCAGGCCGATGCGGATCGGGCCCTTGCCGTCCATGGTTGCCGCGCATGCGACGACGGTGGCCTCGGTCGGCCCGTAGGTGTTCCACACCTCGCGACCGGGCACGGCCAGTCGCTCGGCGAGGTCCGGCGGGCAGGCCTCGCCACCGAAGATCAACAGCCGCACCGCTTCGAGCGCCTCGGCGGGCCACATCGCCGCGAGGGTGGGGACGGTGGAGACGACGCTGATGTCGCGGGAGACCAGCCACGGCCCGAGGTCCATCCCGGACCGCACGAGCGAGCGGGGCGCCGGCACGAGGCACGCGCCGTGCCGCCACGCCAGCCACATCTCCTCGCAGGAGGCGTCGAAGGCGACCGACAGTCCGGCCAGTACGCGGTCGCCGGGCCCGATCGGGTTCTCGCGCAGGAACAGCCGGGCCTCGGCGTCGACGAAGGCGGCGGCGCTGCGATGGCTGACCGCGACGCCCTTGGGGGTGCCGGTGGAGCCGGAGGTGAAGATGATCCAGGCGGCGTCGTCGAGGCGCGGGCCGCGCAGCTGTGGCGCGGGCGACGGCGGCGCGGTGCCCGGGCCGATGCCGTCGGCGGTGACGACGGCGGTGACCATCGCCTCCCCGAACACGAGTTCGGCGCGTTCGTCGGGGTCGTCCGCGTCCACCGGCACGTAGGCCGCGCCGGCCGCGAGGATGCCCAGGATCATCACGTACAGGTCCTTGGAGCCGGACGGCATGCGCACGCCGACGCGGTCACCGGCGCCGACTCCCGCGTCGGCGAGCCGGTACGAGCAGGCGATGACCTCTTCGACGAGTTCGGTGTAGCTGAGAGTGACGGTGCCGTCGTCGACGGCCGGGGCGTCCGGGTGGGTGTCGGCGGTGGCCCGCAGGATGTCGACGAGGGTGCGGGGGGCCGGGGCGTGGGAGGAGCGAACGAACTCCTCGGGGATGCGATACGACCGATCCGGATCCGTCGTGGGCTGGGCAGGCAATCGCATGTCCTTCTCTCGGCCTGGTGGTGCGTTCGTCCGGTTATCTCACGGTCAGATGGACGGAGGGTGAACATCGGGTGTGTCGGTGCCCACTCCATCGGTGGAATCTCCCGCTCGACCCGACGTCGCGCTCCGCGGCGCGGCGTCCGACTCCGCTCGAATAACCTTATCTCCCTGAAACTTCCGTTTGCGGGACGACGGCCTCCGCGATTCCGGTTTGACATCCGTGCGCGCTCCTGCAATCCTCTTCGGCAGGTCACGAGAACCAGCGACAAGCCCCGGCTAGCTGGTCGGCAACCCTCCTCCGCGGTGGGGTGCTCCGGGTGACGACCAGGCCGTGTTTCCACACCGGACACGGCAAGCGCGGATTCGGACCGTGATCGCACTCGGGCGACGAGGCGACCACCGGCGAATCCCTGAACGACGAGGGAACGTCATGACTGCTGCCGTACTGACCGCCGACACCTGCATCGCCCCGTTCGCCCGGGTCACCGGATGTGACCTGCAGGTACCCCTGGTCCAGGGTGGTACCTGCACCTACGCCAACTTCGACTACGCGGCGAGCGCGCCCGCCCTCGAAGCGGTCACCGAGCGGATCGCCGAGCTCCTGCCGTACTACGCCAGTGTGCACCGCGGTGCCGGTTACGCCTCCCGGATCTCCACCTCGAGCTACGAGCAGGCTCGTGAGTCGGTGGCCCGATTCGTGTGCGCCGCAGACGATCAGGTGGTGGTGTTCACCCGCAACACCACCGACTCCCTCAACCTCCTGGCCGGAGCCGTACCCGGCGACGTCGTGGTGCTCGACGTCGAGCACCACGCAAACCTGTTGCCCTGGAAGAACGCCCGCGTCGTCGAGGCCGCGGACACCGTCGCCGAGACGGTCCGCCGGCTCGTCGCCGAGCTGTGCAGCAAGCCCGCCGCGCTGCTCGCCGTCACCGGCGCCTCCAACGTGACCGGCGAGGTCCTCCCGATCGCCGAACTCGCCGACGTGGCGCACGCCTGCGGCGCCCGGATCCTCGTCGACGGAGCGCAATTGGTGCCGCACCGGCGGATCGACCTCACCGCTCTCGGCGTCGACTACCTCGCGTTCTCGGGTCACAAGCTCTACGCCCCGTTCGGTGCCGGCGCTCTGGTCGGACGCCGGGACTGGCTCGACGTCGCGGAACCGTATCTCGCAGGGGGCGGTGCGGTCCGCGAAGTGCGTCTCGGTCACACCGAATGGGCGTGCGCCCCGGCGCGGCACGAGGCCGGCACGCCGAACGTGCTCGGCGTCGCGGCCCTCGCCGCGGCGTGCGACGCGCTCGCCGGTTTCGACGCCGACGCCGTCGCCGAGCACGAGGAGGCGCTGTGCCGGCGCCTCCTCGGCGGGCTGCGCGACCTCGACGGCGTGGAGATCCTGCGGCTGTGGAGCGACTCGCCGGACTCGGTCGGCATCGTCACCTTCACGGTCTCCGGATTCGAACCCGGCGAGGTGGCGTCGTACCTGTCCGCCGAGCACGGAATCGGTGTGCGCGACGGCCGGTTCTGCGCACACCCGCTGCTCGCGCGGGTCGGCCTGCCCGGCGGTGCGGTGCGCGCCTCCCTGGGGCTCGGCAGCTCGTCCGCCGACGTGGACCGCCTGCTCGACGCGCTGCGCGGGCTCGTCGACGCCGGTCCCGGCTGGACCTACGCCAAGACCGACGGCCTGTGGGGACCGTCGCCCGAGACCCGTCCGGGCCTGGTGGAGTCCACCGCCGGCGCCGCGCAGTGCAGCTGACCGATTCCCGGGCGGACCGCCGGACAGGCACTGCCCGCCGGTCGAGCCGGCAGGTCTAGTCGACGTCGACGTCGACGGCCGCCGTGATGCGCATCAGCTCGCGGAACGTCGTGCGGAACAGCGTGCGCGGATGCCCGCCGGAGGCCCACAGCTCGGGGAAAGCGGCCAGGGCGGTGTCGACGTACGTGGTCAGGTTCGTCGGATGCCCGAGCGGTGCCACCCCGCCGACGGGCTGCCCGGTGACCTCGGTGACCACGTCCGGGGGCGCCGCAACGAGCGCACCACCGAGGCGTTTGCCCGTCCGTTCCGGGTTCACCCGATGCGCACCCGAGACCAGCAGCAGCACCGGTTCGTCGTCGAGCAGGAACACCAGCGACTTGACGATCGCACCCACGTCGACCCCGAGTGCGGCCGCCGCCTGCTCCGCGGTGTGCACCGACTCCGGCTGGGTTGTGATCAGCCCGTGATGACCGCGCGCGATGAGCGTGTCGGCCACCCGAGCGGCATTCGGATGCAGTGTCCCGGACATGGTTCCAGCCTAGGAGCCCACCGCCGTCCGTGGCCCCGATCGACAGGGCTGCCCGCAGTCGGCGGTCAATACAGGGGAAAGCCGTCCTCCGGTCCGAGCATGCGCTCGAGCCGGGTACGGGTGATCTTGGCCAGTTCCTCCGTGCACGCTTTGCGCTCCGCCTCGGGTTCGTGCGCGAGGCGGTGGTGAAGATCCGTCAGCAGTTCCCCCGGCCCGCGTCCCTGGGGGCACCACAGGTAGCGGTAGCCGAAGCGCTCCTCGTAGGCGGCCGCCGCGGCCGTGATCGCGGTCATCAACGCCTCGTCCTCGTCCCACAGCGAGCACTGCTCGAGCCGCGAGGCGGTGCTGCCGCGCCGGCGTCCCACCACCGGGTGGCAGTCGAGGGCCTCCGCGATCTCCGCGTCGCCCAGCGAGAACAGGGCGGCGTCGGCTCGGGCGAACAGTTCCGAGTAGCTTGCGTAGGGCCGCCCGGCCGCCACCGACTGGGCCCAGGTCAGCGACGCGCAACACTCGTACAGCGCGTGGGTGGCGCCCCGCCGGGACAGGGCATTGAAGGCGCCCAGACCGATGCCCTGATGCATCAACATGGCAGTCGCTCCTTTGCGAGTCGGACCGTTCGTGTCCTCAGGATCCGTCCGGTTCGCGGCGGTCACCAGTGGGGTAGCAGGGAATTTTCGAGGCTGTAACGAGCGGCCCTCGTCGGCCGTCCGAAGCGCAGACATTACTGTTGAGTAATGACTGCAGATTCCCGCTGGAAAGCGTTCACCGTCGACGTCGCCGACCACGTCGCCCGCGTCACGCTGGTCGGGCCCGGTAAGGGCAACGCGATGGGTCCCGACTTCTGGACCGAGCTGCCCGTGCTGTTCGGCGAGCTCGACGCCGATCCGGACGTGCGCGCCGTCGTGCTCGCCGGCGCCGGCAAGCACTTCTCCTTCGGCCTCGACCTGCCCGCCATGAGCGGCGACCTGGGCAAGGTCCTCGCCGACAAGGCGCTGGCCGCCCCGCGCACCGAGTTCCACGAGATGGTCAAGCGGATGCAGGCGGCGATCACCGCGGTCGCGGACTGCCGCAAGCCGGTCGTCGCGGCCGTGCAGGGCTGGTGCATCGGCGGCGGCGTGGACCTGATCTCGGCGGCCGACATCCGCTACGCCAGTGCCGACGCGAAGTTCAGCGTCCGCGAGGTCAAGGTCGGGATGGTCGCCGACGTGGGTAGCCTCGCCCGCCTGCCGCTGATCATCGGCGACGGGCACCTGCGCGAACTCGCCCTCACCGGCAAGGACATCGACGCGGCACGTGCGGAGAAGATCGGTCTGGTCAACGACGTCTTCGCCGACGCCGACGCCGTTCTGGCGGCCGCGCAGGCCACCGCCGCCGAGATCGCGGCGAACCCGCCGCTGGTCGTGCACGGCATCAAGGACGTCCTCGACCACAGCCGCTCGGCGCGCGTCGACGACAGCCTGCGCTACGTGGCGGCCTGGAACGCGGCGTTCCTGCCGTCGGAGGACCTGACCGAGGCCATCACGGCAGTCTTCGAGAAGCGGCCCCCGGAGTTCCGGGGGCGGTAGAGGATGGACGGGTGCGACGGCATCCGGCCCTGACGTGGGGCGGCCGGCTGGTGCCGGTCGTCCCACTGTTGTATCTGGCGGTCTATCGGCCGTGGCAGCTGCGCTGGGGTGCGACCAGGACCGAAGTGGCTCAGCGGGTTCCGGGTGATGAGATCGTGCCCGGTCCGCACTGGTCGGCGACCCGTGCGGTGTCGATCGCGGCCGACCCCGAAGACGTGTGGCCCTGGCTGGTCCAGATGGGGGCGGGGGAACGTGCCGGCTGGTACAGCTACGACCTCGTCGACAACGGCGGGAAGCCGAGCGCCGGCGAGATCCGGCCCGAACTGCAGCGGCTCGAGGTCGGCGACCCCGTCCGGCTCGTCGCGGGTTCTCCGGCCGCCTTCCGGGTGGAGTCGATCGACCCCGGACGTTCGCTCGTGTATGCCCACTCGCACGACGGTGGCACGGTCACCGCCGTGCTGGTGCTGCGCCCGGACGGTCCCGGCCGTAGCCGGCTGGTGCATCGCGTGCGATTCCGCATCCCTCCGTCGCCGTTCGCTGTCGGCTGGGCCGCCCTCATGGACGCGGGGGACTTCGTGATGTCCCGGCGGATGCTGCTCGGCATCCGGGACCGGGCCGAGCGGCATGCCCGACGGCGCCGGGGCGGGCCGCCGCCTGTCGACGAAAGCCATGGGGCCACAATGGATTTCCGGCTCATGATCCCGGTGCGCCGACCGCCCGGTGCGGCGTTCGCGCTGCTCGCCGACGTTCAGGAACACGTGGGTGCACCGGCGCGCACGGGCGTCCGGATGAGCAAATCTCCACTCGGTCCGACCGCCGAGGGCACCCGGTGGCACGAGCGGGTGCGGCTCGCGCCGGGCTGGTGGATGTCCGTCGACAGCGTCGTGACCGCGATCGAGGAGCCGGAGCTGCTCGGGATGGACTTCCGGAGCGCCTGGTTCACCGGTCACCTCGACTACCGGATCGAGCCCACCCCGGGGGGATGTCTCCTGCGGCAGCACTTCGTCATGCGGTTGCCGCGCCCGCTGCAGTCGTGGTCGGCGCGGGTGGACGCCCGGCTCCGCCCGCGCCTGCTCGATCGGCTCGCCGAGGTCCGGGACGCGATCGAGCAGGGCGTGTGAGAACGCGTTCGGGCTCCGCAGCCGGCGGCCGCGGAGCCCGAACGATGCGTGGTGTCAGTGCCCGCCGTCGGCCTTCAGGCGCTCGATCGACGCGGAGACCTCGGCCTCGGCCTCGGCGCGGCCGACCCAGTCCGCGGCCTCGACGTGCTTGCCCGGCTCGAGGTCCTTGTAGTGCACGAAGAAGTGCTTGATGGCGTCCAGTTCGAACTGCGAGACGTCGCTGATGTCCTTGACGTGGTCCCAGCGCGGATCGCCCGCGGGCACGGCGAGGACCTTGTCGTCGCCCCCGGCCTCGTCGACCATCTTGAACATGCCCACCGGGCGGGCCTCGACGATGACGCCGGGGAACACCGACTCGGGCAGCAGCACCATGCAGTCCAGCGGGTCGCCGTCCTCGCCGAGGGTGTTCTCGATGTAGCCGTAGTCGGCGGGGTAGCCGAACGAGGTGTAGAGGTAGCGGTCCAGCTTCACACGGCCGGTTTCGTGATCGACCTCGTACTTGTTGCGCTGTCCCTTGGGGATCTCGATGGTGACCTCGAACTCCACGCCGTGTCCTCACTTGTAAGTCGATACGACTGCCGTATCTGCGGTGATGGTCCGCACAGAGGATAACGGGTCGGCGCTAGGCTGGGGGCGCAGGTGCCGGACCAGCGGGGCGGCCACCAGGGCGCGGGTTTCGCCGGAGCGGACGCCGCGGGATTCGACACAGCGGAGGCGTGTTGGCGGGGCAGGGCAAGAAGAAGCTGGGCACACTGGCGGGACGGCGCCGCCGGAACCTCCGGATCCTGTTCACCATCTGGGGAGCGGGAACCGTCGCGCTGCTCGTGGGGGGAGCCTTCGCGCTCTCCGACGTCCGCAGCGGGGAGGCCGCCGCCGCGATAGCGCCCGCGCCGGCGCCCGTCACCGCAACCCCGCAGGTGGCGCCGGTACCCGCCGACGCGCTCGCCCCCACCGCTCCCGCGCTGGCGGCCACGCTCGCACCGGCGCTGGGGAACGCGGGACTCGGCAACTTCACCGGCTCGATCACCGACGCCGCCACGGGCACCGTGCTGTGGTCGAAGGATCCCGCCCGGCCGATGATTCCGGCGTCGACGACGAAGGTCCTCACCGCCGCTGCGGCGCTGCTCGCCCTGCCGGCCGAACACCGCGTCACCACCAAGGTCGTCGAGGGTGGCCGGCCGGGGGAGATCGTGCTCGTCGCCGGCGGCGATCCCACCCTCACCGCCCGGCCCGTCGGCGAATCCGGCTTCTACGCCGGCGCCCCGCGCATCGCCGACCTGGTGCAGCAGATCCAGCGGAGCGGCACCGTCGTCGACACGGTGCTCGTCGACGCCGGTGCCTACGCCGGCGACCCTCTGGCCCCCGGCTGGTTCCCGGCCGACATCGCCGGCGGTTCCGTGGCCCCGATCGAACCGGTGATGCTCGACGGCGGCCGCCTGAACCCGCTCGAGGACGAGTCGCCGCGCACGCCCACCCCCGCCCTCGACGCCGGTCGGGCCCTCGCCGCAGCACTCGGCGCCGACCCCGCCCGGGTCGCCGCCGGCACCGCCCGGCCCGGAGCAGCCCCGCTGGCCGCGGTCCAGTCGACGCCGCTGCGCGACCGGCTCGGGCAGATGATGGGCTACTCCGACAATGTCCTCGCCGAGGCCGTCGGCCGCGAGATCGCCGCGGCCGAGGGCGCCGAGCCGTCGTTCCGCGGCGCGGTCGACAGCGTCTCCGCGGTCCTGCGCGAGGCCGGATTCGACCTGACCGGGCTCACCCTCCACGACGTGAGCGGGCTGTCCGTCGACAACCGGATTCCCGCGCAACTGCTCGACGGGGTGATGGCCGCCGCCGCCGGAACCGAACAGGCGTCGCTGCGCCCGATGCTGGACTACCTGCCCGTCGCCGGCGCCACCGGCACCCTCTCCGAGCGCTACGCCTCGACCAATCGCGACGGGGCGGGTTGGGTCCGCGCGAAGACGGGCACTCTGTCACAGGCGAGCGGCCTGACCGGATTCGTCGTCGACACCGACGGACGGGTGCTGACGTTCGCCCTGTTGTCCAACGACCGTCCGCCGGGCGAGAGCCGGCCGGCCCTCGACGCGGTGGCGGCGACCCTCCGAGGATGCGGATGCCGATGACCGACCAGGACCGGACGCTGGGTGACGCGATCGACTGGAAGCTCGCGGCCGGGATCGGGGCGCGCCTGACCCGACCGGGCCCGGCGATGTCGCGCTACACCGCCGAGACCGTCTCCGCCGAGCTGGCGTCGGCCGCCGACCGCGCCGAGCCGCCGGTGCGGGAGCTGACCGGACTCGGTGACGGGCGGGACGTGCCGCCCGCCGCGGTCGTCGACCGGTCCGGCTGGGTGCACGCCGCCGCCAGGTCGATGGCAGACCTCACCGGTTCCGGGCCCGCAGACGGCCGCTGGGTCGGCAAGCCCGCCGGCGTGCAGGCCGGTGCGATGCTCGCGTACCTTTCCTCCGCCGTGCTCGGTCAGTACGACCCGTTCTCACGGTCTCTGCTGCTCGTCGCGCCGAACGTCGTCGCGGTCGAGCGGGCGCTGCGGGTGCCCACCGCCGACTTCCGGCTGTGGGTGTGCCTGCACGAGGTCACCCACCGCGTGCAGTTCGCCGAGGCGCCGTGGATGGCGGATCTGATGCGCGAGGCCGCGGCGGAGCTGGGCCGGACCGCGGAAGAGTCGTTCACCGACCTGGCCGGCCGGATCACCGGGGTCCTGCGCGATCGCCGGCCGGGCGAGGAGAAACCCATGGCCGAGCGCGGCGTGCTCGGTCTCGTCCGAGCGGTGCAGTCCGAACCCCAGCGCGCCGCACTCGACCGCATGCTGGCCCTCGGCACCGTGCTCGAAGGCCACGCCGACCACGTGATGGACGCGGTCGGGCCCACCGTGGTGCCCGCCGTCGCGCAGATCCGCCGGGCGTTCGACAACCGCCGGCGCCGGGCCGTGAACCCCGTCCACCGCATCATCCGCGCACTGCTCGGGATGGACGCCAAGATGGCCCAGTACGTGCAGGGCAAGAAGTTCGTCGACACCGTCGTCGAGCGGGCGGGCATGGCCCGGTTCAACGTCGTCTGGAGCGGTCCGGACGCGATGCCGACCCTCGCCGAGATCGACGACCCCCACGCGTGGATCGCGCGGGTGCTGGGCTGACGGTGTCGTCCGAGCGGCCGCTCCTGCCCGAGACCCCTGCCCTCCACGAGGTGCGCCTGGCCGTGCGGCGGTGGGTCGCGGCCCACGGCCGGTCCGTCGCGGTCGGCCTGTCCGGCGGCGCCGACTCGTCGGCCCTGACCGCCGCCGCCGTCGCCGAGGCGGATTCGGTGCGGGCCGTCGTCGTCGACCACGGCCTGCAGCCCGGCTCCGGCGACGTGGCCGCCCTGGCCGCGGAGTTCGCGCGATCCGCCGGGTGCGGATCGGTGCAGGTCGTCCGCGTCGCGGTGACCGGCCCCGGCGGACTCGAGGCGGCAGCGCGCGCGGCCCGCTACCGGGCGCTCGGCGAGGCCCGGGCGGGGTTGCCCGTGCTGCTCGGGCACACGCTCGACGATCAGGCCGAGACGGTGCTGCTCGGGCTGGGCCGCGGTTCCGGTGCCCGGTCCCTCCGCGGCATGTGCGAGTTCGACGATCCGTGGGGCCGCCCCCTGCTCGGGGTGCGCCGCGAGGTCACCCGCCGGGCATGCGCGGAACTGGGGTACGCGCCCTACGAGGACGCGCACAACAGCGACCGGCGCTTCACCCGGGTGCGGCTGCGTGAGGAGGTGCTGCCGCTGCTCGAGGAGGTGCTCGGGGGTGGGGTCGCGTCGGCCCTGGCCCGCACGGCCCGGCAGTTGCGCGAGGACGAGGACGCATTGGAGGAGCTGGCCCTGCACCGGCTCGCGGAGGCCCGGGCCGGGACCGGCCTGGCCGTGGACGCCCTCGCCGGCACTCCCGTGGCGGTGCGACGGCGGGTCCTGCGGCGATGGCTGCTCGACTCGGGGGCGTCGGCGCCGACGGACCGCACCCTGCGGGCCGCCGACGAGCTGATCGGCCGGTGGCGCGGGCAGGGCGCGGTGGCCGTGGGCGGCGGGCCGGAGCCCGGCGTCAGGTTGGTGGTCACGCGTCGGCGTGGCAGGCTGATCGTCGAGTTCGTCGGCCGGCGACAGGGCGCGGACGACTGAGGGAAGGCAGGAAGAACCCGGTGTACGAGAACGACATCGCGTCGGTACTGATCTCCGAGGACCAGATCAAGCAGCGCACGAAGGAGCTGGCCGAGACCATCGCCACGCGCTACCCGGTGGGCGCACCCGAGGGTGACCTGCTGCTCATCGGCGTGCTCAAGGGCGCGATCTTCTTCATGACCGACTTCGCGCGGGCACTGCCGATCCCCACCCAGATGGAGTTCATGGCGGTCAGCTCGTACGGGTCGTCCACGTCCTCGTCCGGTGTGGTGCGCATCCTCAAGGACCTCGACAAGGACATCGCCGGCCGGAACGTGCTGATCGTCGAGGACATCATCGACTCCGGCCTGACGCTGTCCTGGCTCATGCGCAACCTCTCCTCGCGCAACCCGGCGTCCCTCGAGGTGGTGACGTTGCTGCGCAAGCCGGAGGCCGTGAAGGTCGACGTCCACGTCGCCGACGTGGGATTCGACATTCCGGACGAGTTCGTCGTCGGCTACGGCCTCGACTACGACGAGCGCTACCGCGATCTGCCGTACATCGGCACCCTCGACCCGAAGGTCTACACCGGCTGATCCGAGGTCGGCCCCACCGGATCGCGCGTCGACCGCGTCGGGGCCATGCCGCGCTGCAGCGCCCGCAGGTCGTCCTCCATGATGCGGAACAACCAGTACACGAGCACGAACGCGGCGATGCTGCCCACCGCCAGCACCCGGACCGCGACGAGAACCTGCTGGATCTCCTCGGGCGAGAGATACGTCACGCCGGCGACCCCGACGAGCGGCACGGCCGCCGCGAGCGCCAGGTAACGCACACTGCGCCGGTGCAGCCCCTCGAGTTCGCGGGCGTCCGTGGCGTCGGTCGCCCCGTGCGGCAGGAACGCCGGATACAACGATCGCACCATGTAGAAGGCGACCAGGAAGAACGGGTAGGCGACGGCGATCGCGCCGCACACCAGGATCGACGTGAGGAAGTGCGCGGCAGAGGGGCCGTCGATGTTGCCGCCGACGAAGTGCAGCGCGACGGGGAACGCGATGCCCGCGACCGTCCACAGGGTCATCACCACCGCGGCGACTCGGTCGCTGATCAGCAGCGCGTCGTGCCGGGCCCGGGCGAGTTCCACCGCGTTGTAGCTGCGGCCGCGGTGGAGGCCGCGCGGCACGGTGATCAGCCGTCGGCACAGGTACACGATGATCACCGTGCCGAGGGGGAAGGTGATCCCGTTGATGATCAGCGCGAGCTGTTCGAACTCGCGCTGGGTGTCCGGTGGGAGCCGGTCGACGATCAGGTTCGCATTGTGCTGGTAGTTGTACAGGGCGGCCAGCACGTTCGGGATCGCGATCGCGGCCGTGAGGATCGGCACCACGGGGCGGCGCAGCCGGGCCCGCCAGCTGTGCGGCGGCGGGTCGACGAGGTCCCGGGCCCGCGGATCGAGGCATAGGTCGAACTGCTGGGCCAGCTCCGCGCCCGACGCCCACCGGTCCGCCGGATCCGGCTCGAGGCACTTCGCGAGCACCCGGAGCAGGGTCTGGGGGCAGTCGGCCGGGACCCGCTCGCGTGCAGCCGCGGTCAGTCCCGTGCGGCGCCGCGCGAGCATGGTCTCGAGCGCGGGCAGGGTCTCGGCGCCCAGATCGTCCTCGCTGTTGGGCCGGCCGCCGGTGAGCAGTTCCCACAGCATCACCCCGAGCGCGTAGATGTCGCTGCGGGTGTCCATGTCCGCGGCGGTGCCGGGCAGCCCGGGATGGCACGCCTCGAGTTGTTCGGGCGACATGTAGGCCAGGGACCCGCCGAGGTACGCCACGGCGGACGTGCCGCCGACGGACTCGGCGAAGCTGATGTTGAAGTCGGCGAGCTTGGGCACGCCCTCCGCGGTGAGCAGGACGTTGGCCGGCTTGACGTCGCGGTGGAGCACGCCGCGCCGGTCGGCGTAGTCCAGCGCGGAGGCGAGCCGGCGGCCGAGCCACGCGACGGTCTCGGGCCAGGTCAGGCTCTCGAGCCGGCTGCGCACGGTCGACTCGGCGGGCCGGATCTCACCCTTCTCGGCGAGGGTCTCGTCGACGACGTCGAGCAGGAGCCGGCCGCTGCGCTGCTCCGGCGGGGTGGTGCGCACCCGGTGCAGCACCCGCAGCAGCGTCCCGCCCGGCAGATACTGCATGTACAGCAGCCGCAGGCCGTGTTCCGGCAGGATCCGCTGGTCGAAGACGCGGACGATGTAGTCGTGGTCGAGCTGGGCGAGGGTCTGCGCCTCGGTGCCGCGGTCGGGGGAGATCTTCACCGCGACGAGCCGCTGCATCGAGTGCTGCCGGGCGAGGAACACGCGGCCGAAGGCGCCGCGGCCGAGGTTGGTGAGCAGGTCGAAGTCGTCGATCCGGTTCCCGGCCTCGACGTCGTCGATGCCGGCGGGGACGCGGACCGGGAAGGGCTCGGTCGTCGCCTCGCCAGGAAGGACGGCCGCAGCCGTGCGGGTCGGCTCGGTGGTCGCATCGGCCGTGCGCGTGAGGTCAACAGGTGCGGTACGGGTGGGATCGGCCGCAGCCGTTCGGGTCGGCTCGGCCGCAGCCGTTCGGGTCGGCTCGGCCGCAGCCGTTCGGGTCGGCTCGGCCGCAGCCGTTCGGGTCGGCTCGGCCTCGGTGATCCGGGTCGGGTCGGCCTCGGTTGCAGCGTCCGGCTCCTGCATGGCCATGCGAAATGATAACCACGTCGTGGCCCGTGACCGCAGGCACCTGACGCGACCGGGAACCCCCGGGTGGTCCCGGACGTTGATCCTTCGGACCGTGCGGCCGCGCGAGGGCAACGCTGCGCGTCCACGCGGTAACCTTGCGGTGTCCGGTTCGTCGCCGGACTCCTCGGGACGACCACGATGATGACCGCACTATCGAAAGGACCGGCCGGCCGGGCCGAACCTGTATGAACCGCAAGACAGTGTTCCGTAATCTGGCGATCGTCGCCGGCATCCTGTTGGTCATCTACGCCTTCAGCTACTTCGGCGACGACACCCGCGGTTTCGCCAAGGTGGACACGTCTGTCGCGATCGCCCAGCTCGACGCGAACAACGTCAGCCGGGCGCAGATCGACGACCGCGAGCAGCAGGTCCGCCTGTGGCTGAAGAGCGGCAACGAGGCGACCGGGGACAACACCGAGATCCTCGCGAAGTACCCGGAGTCGGCGTCCGAGCAGATCTTCGACAAGGTCGCCGGCGCGGGCCTCGAGAAGTTCGACACCACCGTCACCCAGGAGAGCTGGCTGACGTCGATCCTGCTGTTCGTGCTCCCGATGATCATCCTGCTCGGGGTGTTCTTCTTCGTGATGAGCCGCATGCAGGGCGGTGGCCGCGGCGGCATGATGGGCTTCGGCAAGTCCAAGGCCAAGCAGCTGTCCAAGGACATGCCCAAGACCACGTTCGCCGACGTCGCCGGTGCGGACGAGGCGGTCGAAGAGCTGTACGAGATCAAGGACTTCCTCCAGAACCCGGCGCGCTACCAGGCCCTCGGCGCGAAGATCCCGAAGGGCGTGCTTCTGTACGGACCTCCCGGCACGGGCAAGACGCTGCTCGCCCGCGCGGTCGCCGGCGAGGCCGGTGTCCCGTTCTTCACCATCTCCGGTTCGGACTTCGTGGAGATGTTCGTCGGTGTCGGCGCGTCCCGCGTGCGCGACCTGTTCGAGCAGGCCAAGCAGAACAGCCCGTGCATCATCTTCGTCGACGAGATCGACGCGGTCGGCCGCCAGCGTGGCGCCGGCCTCGGCGGTGGCCACGACGAACGTGAGCAGACGCTCAACCAGCTGCTCGTCGAGATGGACGGCTTCGGGGACCGGCAGGGCATCATCCTCATCGCCGCCACCAACCGTCCCGACATCCTGGATCCGGCCCTGCTGCGTCCGGGCCGGTTCGACCGGCAGATCCCGGTGAGCAATCCCGATCTCGCCGGGCGCCGGGCGATCCTGCAGGTGCATTCCAAGGGCAAGCCGCTCGACCAGAACGCCGACCTCGAGGGGCTGGCCAAGCGCACGGTCGGCATGTCCGGTGCCGACCTGGCCAACGTCGTGAACGAGGCCGCGCTGCTCACAGCGCGCGAGAACGGCACCGTCATCACCGAGGCCTCGCTCGAGGAGTCGGTGGACCGCGTGATCGGCGGCCCGCGGCGCAAGAGCCGCATCATCAGCGAGCACGAGAAGAAGATCACCGCCTACCACGAGGGCGGGCACACGCTCGCCGCCTGGGCGATGCCGGACATCGAGCCGGTCTACAAGGTGACGATCCTCGCCCGTGGCCGCACCGGTGGTCACGCGATGACCGTCCCCGAGGACGACAAGGGCCTGATGACCCGCTCGGAGATGATCGCCCGCCTGGTGATGGCCATGGGTGGCCGCGCCGCCGAGGAACTCGTGTTCCACGAGCCGACGACGGGTGCCTCCTCCGACATCGACCAGGCCACCAAGATCGCCCGGGCGATGGTCACCGAGTACGGCATGAGCGCCCGCCTCGGCGCCGTCCGCTACGGGCAGGAACACGGCGATCCGTTCCTCGGCCGCTCGATGGGCGTGCAGTCCGACTACTCGCACGAGGTGGCCCGCGAGATCGACGAGGAGGTACGCAACCTCATCGAGGCCGCGCACACCGAGGCGTGGGCGATCCTCAACGACTACCGCGACGCGCTGGACCTGCTCGCCGGTGAGCTGCTCGAGCACGAGACCCTCACCCGCAAGGACCTCGAGCGGATCCTCGCCTCCGTCGAGAAGCGGCCACGGATCACCGAGTTCAACGACTTCGGTGGACGCACGCCGTCGGACAAGCCCCCGATCAAGACGCCGGCCGAGCTGGCGAAGGAACGCGGCGAGCCGTGGCCGCCGGAAGCGGTGCGCCCGTCCTTCACCAAGCCCGCCCAGCCGCAGCCCGCGGCGCCGACGAACGGGCATCCGGCGCCGGTGCCGGCGCCCGCCTCGGAGCCCCTGCCGGGCTTCGGGCAGCCGCCGCACCCGGGTGGGCCGCGCCATGCGACCCGGCCCGACTACGGCGCGCCGGCCGGCTGGTCGGCACCCGGTTGGCCGCCTGTCGAGTCCGAGCAGCCGCCGCAGAGCACCTATCCTGGGTATCCGCAATGGACCCAGCCCGCGCGCCCGGCCGACGACGACGAGCGGCAGACCGGTAGGAACGTGGCTCCCGAGCCACCGCCGACACAGCCGTGGGAGGGGCCGACCGGTCCGCGCTGAGCCCGAGTCAACGAGAGTGGAGGTACGGTCTGGTGTCGGTGAATCACCTGGATTCCGAGACGGATTCCGCGTCGATCGGCGGTGACGGCGAGGTCCTGCGCAGCCTGGAATCGGGCCGGGTCTTCGATCAGGCCCGCGCGGAGGCGGCCGTCCGGGAACTGCTGATCGCGGTGGGGGAGGACCCCGAGCGCGAAGGTCTGCTCGACACCCCGGCCCGCGTCGCGCGGGCGTACCGGGAGATGTTCGCCGGCCTGTACACCGATCCGGACTCGGTCCTCGACAAGACCTTCGACGAGGGCCATCAGGAACTCGTCCTGGTGCGTGACATCCCGATGTACTCCACATGCGAGCACCACCTGGTCTCGTTCCACGGGGTCGCGCACGTGGGCTACATTCCCGGCCGCACCGGCCGGGTGACCGGGTTGTCGAAGCTGGCGCGGGTGGTGGACCTGTACGCCAAGCGCCCGCAGGTGCAGGAGCGGCTGACCAGTCAGATCGCGGATGCGCTCGTGCGCAAGCTCGATCCGGTCGGGGTGATCGTCGTCGTCGAGGCCGAGCATCTGTGCATGGCCATGCGGGGCATCCGCAAGCCCGGGGCGAGCACCACCACCTCGGCGGTGCGGGGGCTGCTGCAGTCCAACTCGGCGTCGCGCGCCGAGGCTCTGGATCTGATCCTCCGCCGGTGAGCGCGCTCCCGAACCCCGGGCGCCCGGTGGTGATGGGCGTGCTGAACGTGACCCGGGATTCGTTCTCGGACGGCGGCCGGTACCTCGACCGCGACGCGGCGATCGCGCACGGTCTGGAACTGCGCGACCTCGGCGTGGATATCGTCGACGTCGGCGGCGAATCCACCCGTCCCGGAGCGGCCCGGGTCGACCCGGAGGTCGAGGCCGGGCGCGTCGCGCCGGTCATCGCCGCCCTGAGCGCCGCCGGCATCCCCACGAGCGTCGACACCATGCGCGCGTCCGTGGCCGAGGCCGCGATCGAGGCCGGCGTCACCATCGTCAACGACGTCTCGGGTGGGCGCGCCGACTCCCGCATGGCCACGGTCGTGGCGTCGGCAGGCGTGCCGTGGATCCTCATGCACTGGCGGCCCGCGGGCGGCTTCGTGCACGCCGGCGGGTCCACCCACTACGACGACGTGGTCCGTGAGGTCCGCGATGAGCTGATGGTGCAGGTGGATGCCGCGCTCACGGCAGGCGTGGAGCCGGCGAACATCATCCTCGATCCCGGACTCGGATTCGTGAAGGACGCCGACCACAACTGGGAACTGCTGCACCGGCTGCCCGAGCTGACCGAGCTCGGCTACCCGGTGCTGATCGGCGCGTCGCGCAAGCGGTTCCTCGGGTCCCTGCTCGCCGCCCCCGACGGCACGATCCGGCCACCCGGCGGCCGCGAGGTGGCCACCGCGGTCGTGTCGGCGCTCGCGGCCGAGCACGGGGCCTGGGGGGTGCGCGTACACGACGTGCGGGCGTCGCTCGATGCCGTCGCCGTCGTCGGCGCGTGGCAGCGCGGCAGTGCGGCGGGAGGACCGGCGTGAGCGACCGGATCGAACTGCGCGGACTGCGCGTACGCGGCCACCACGGCGTGTTCGACCACGAGAAGCGCGACGGTCAGGACTTCCTGATCGACATCGTCGCGTGGCTCGATCTCGCGCCGGCCGCGGCGAGCGACGCCCTCGACGACACCCTGCACTACGGCATCCTCGCCGAGCGGGCCGCCGCGATCGTCGCGGGCCCGTCGCGGGACCTCATCGAGACCGTCGCCGGCGAGATCGCCGCCGACGTCCTCACCGATCCGCGGGTTACCCGGGTCGAGGTCACCGTCCACAAGCCGTCGGCGCCGATCCCGCTCACCTTCGCGGACGTAGCGGTGGTGGTCGATCGCAGCCGGAGCGGCTCGTGAGCCGGGTGGTGCTGTCCATCGGGTCGAACATCGGGGACCGGCCGGCGCACCTGCGCTCGGTCACCGAGGCCCTCGCCGACCGGATCGTGGCCGTGTCACCGGTGTACTCGACCGCGCCGTGGGGCGGGGTCGAGCAGCAGGACTTCCTCAACGCGGTCGTCGTCGCGGAGGACCCGTCGCTGGACTGCCGCGGCTGGCTCGAGCTGGGCCGGCAGCTCGAGGCCGCCGCCGACCGGGTCCGGGAGCAGCGGTGGGGCCCGCGCAGCCTCGACGTCGACGTGGTCACCTGCCACGACTCGGACGGTAACGAGGTTCTCAGCGACGATGCCGAACTGACCCTGCCGCATCCGCGTGCCCACCTGCGCGCCTTCGTGCTCGTCCCGTGGTGGGACGTCGAACCTCAGGCGACGCTGACGGTCGACGGCACGCGACGACCGTTGACGGAGTGGCTCGCCGCTCTCGACGTCGACGAACGCGAAGGGGTGCGCCGCACCGAGTACCGACTGGAGCCGCCGCGGTGATGAAGGCGACGCGTATCCGGGACCTGCTGGCGCTGGCGGTGCTCGCCGCCGTCGCGGCGTGGTTGCTGGCGCGCGGCCTGTACGGCACGTTGCCGCCGATCCCCGTCTACGCGGGGGCGTCGCTGTACCCGGTGGCGATCGTCGAGGTGGTGCTGGCGTTCATGATCCGTTCCCGGGTGGGCAAGCACGAGATCGGCGACGGGCCGCACCAGTTGCATCCCATCACGGCGGCCCGCGCGGTGGCGCTGGCGAAGGCGTCGGCTCTGGTCGGGGCGGCCAGCGCGGGCATCTGGGCAGGATTCCTGCTGTACCTGGTTCCGCAGCGGCCGGTGCTGCAGGCCGCAGTCGAGGACAGCGCCGGGGTGATCGTCGGGCTGCTCGCCGGCGTGGCGCTCGCGGCTGCCGCGCTGTGGCTCGAACACTGTTGCCGGACACCGGAAGACCCGGACGAGCCCGCGACCTGACCGGGGCGGCGAATCCTGTGCGCTCGACTCTCGGGACCCGGCGGCCGCGCCCAGTAGTCTGGAACGCATGGGGACTCCGGTGCGAACGAGGAAGGGCCGTCGGTCACGGCGCAGCGCGAGTTCTGTGATCGTGGCGGCGCTGCTCGCCCTGGCGTTGATCGCGTCGCTGTTCCTGGTCTTCAGCGACAGCGTCCAGCTGCTGCGCGTCGGTCTGGTCGTCGCGTTGTGGGCCGCCACCGTCGGCGCGATCGCGATGACGAAGTACCGTCGCGAGTCGGCGCTGGACCGTGCCAAGGTCCGGGATCTGCAGACCGTGTACGAGTTGCAGCTCGAACGGGAGATCGCGGCGCGGCGGGAGTACGAGCTGACCGTCGAGGAGAAGGTCAGGTCGGAGCTGCGGATCGATGCCGACCAGATGGCGGCCCTGCGCGCCGAGCTCGGTGCCCTGCGCCGCAACCTCGAGGTGCTCTTCGAGGGCCGGCTGCCCGAGGACCGCGCGGCGTTGTGGGCGGGCCGGGGACAACTGCAGGAGCTCGGCGGCGGGAACTTCCGGGTGACGGCCGCGCCCCGTCCGGCAGGCCCGTTCTTCGCCTCGCCCGACGACGAGCCGGTGACCGCCGAGACCACGGTGGTCACCGACGGCGACACGACGACGGCCGTGCCCCGCCGGCCGGCGGGCGCGACGGCCGCTCCCGGCGGATCCGAGGACACGGAACGGCGGGACCGGACCGAGCCGGAGGAACCGGCCGAACCGGAGGGCCGGGCCGAGTCCGGGTCGCAGCCGGAGGAACCCGAGGAGCAGGCCGAGGCGGACGACGACGCCGAGCCCACGGGCCGACGCGCCCGGCGACGGCGGCCGGACGGTGCCGGCGGCGAGGGGGCACACAGCCAGGGCCGCACGGTCGCGGAGATCCTCGCCGCCCTGTCCGCCGAGCGCTGAGCGTTCGCCGCGCCGGGTGAGGCGCAGATCACGTTCCCCGGCCATGGCCGGGGTTGCTCGGGCCGCGCTATTGTCGGTCGGAACGTCTGGTACCCGCCGAGCGGGACTGGAACGAACGAGAGGACTCCCGTGACCTCCTTCGGGATCACAAACGAGCCTGCGCCTGCACGACTGACGGTCGGAATCGTTTCCGCCGGGCGGGTGGGCACGGCGATCGGCGCGGCACTCGAACGCGTCGGCCACCTGGTCGTGGCCTGTTCCGCGGTATCCGAACTGTCCAAGCACCGCGCCCGCACCCGGCTTCCGGACACCGAGGTTCTCCCCGTCGACGAGGTCGCCGCCCGCTGCGACCTGCTGCTCCTCGCCGTTCCGGACTCGGAACTCGGCTCGCTCGTCCGCGGGCTCGCCGACACCGGCTCCGTCTCGCGCGGCACGATCGTCGCCCACACGTCCGGCGCGAACGGCGTCGGCATCCTCGCTCCGCTCACCGAGCAGGGCATCGTGCCGCTCGCCATCCACCCGGCGATGACCTTCACCGGCCACGACGAGGACACTGCCCGGCTCGCCTCGGCGTGCTTCGGCATCACGGCTGCCGACGACATCGGCTACGCGATCGCCCAGTCCCTCGTGCTCGAGATCGGTGGCGAACCGGTGCGCGTCCGCGAGGAGCGGCGCGCGCTGTACCACGCCGCGCTCGCGCACGGCAGCAACCACCTCGTCACCCTCGTGGTGGATGCGGTGGAGGCGCTGCGGGTGGCGCTCGAGGGCGACGAACTGCTCGGCCAGCAACTCGTCGATGACGCGCCCGGCGGTGTCGCCGAGCGGGTGCTGCAGCCGCTGTTGTCGGCGGCCCTCGACAACGCGTTGCGCCGCGGGCCGTCGGCGCTGACCGGACCCGTCGCCCGCGGCGACGCACAGGCCGTGGCCACGCACCTGCGGGTGCTCGGGGAGGTCGATCCCCGGATCGCTACCGGATACCGCGCGATGTCCCTGCGATCCGCGCAGCGCGCCGGAGCGAAACCCGAACTGATGGAGATCCTCGAAGGGGCTGATCACGGTGAGTGAATCGCAACAGGGCGGCTACGTGCGCGGCGAACTGACCGTGCACCACGACCCCGCCGCCCTGACCAAGGTCACCAAGGCGCTGCGTGGTGTCGGCCGCACGGTCGCCCTCGTGCCGACGATGGGCGCCCTGCACGCCGGTCACCTGGAGCTCGTGCGGCAGGCGAAGCTCACCGGTGCCGTGGTGGTGGTGTCCGTCTTCGTCAATCCGTTGCAGTTCGGGGCCGGTGAGGATCTCGACGCCTACCCGCGCACCCTCGACGCCGACCTGGAGCTGCTGCGGGAGGCCGGCGTCGAGCTGGCGTTCGTGCCGTCGGTGTCCGCGATGTACCCGAAGGGCCGGCGGACCGTGATCCACCCGGGGCCGTTGGGGGCGGAGCTCGAGGGTGGCAGCCGCCCGACGCATTTCGCGGGGATGCTCACGGTGGTGGCGAAGCTGCTGCAGATCGTCGCCCCCAATGTCGCCTTCTTCGGCGAGAAGGACTACCAGCAGCTCGCCCTGATCCGGCAGATGGTGGAGGACCTCAACTTCGACGTCCGCATCGTGGGCGTGCCCACGGTGCGTGAGCAGGACGGGCTGGCGCTGTCCTCACGCAACCGCTACCTGGATCCGGAACAGCGCCGGGTCGCCACCGTGCTGTCCGCGGCGCTGGTCGCCGGGGCGCACGCCGCCGCCGGCGGTCCCGAGGCGGTGCTCACCACCGCGCGCGAGGTGCTCGCCGCCGCGCCCGAGGTGGAGCTGGACTACCTCGAGCTGCGCGGCGTGGACCTCGGGCCCGCGCCGGAACGCGGCGACGGCCGGCTGCTGATCGCCGCGCGGATCGGCACCACCCGGCTCATCGACAACGTCGGTGTCGCGATCGGCACCGGATTCCTCGAACGCGAGACCGGCCCGGTCGACGCGTCCACCCCCGACGACCTGCTCACCCGCCGATAGCGCGACCGGCCCGAAAAAGCTGAGGAGACACCATGTTCCGCACGATGATGAAGTCGAAGATCCACCGCGCCACGGTGACCCACGCCGATCTGCACTACGTGGGTTCGGTAACCGTCGACCAGGACCTGATGGACGCCGCCGACCTGCTCGAGGGCGAGCAGGTCGCCATCGTCGACATCGACAACGGCAACCGTCTCGAAACCTATGTCATCGCGGGCGAGCGCGGCTCCGGCATCATCGGGATCAACGGTGCGGCAGCGCGTCTCGTGAGTCCCGGTGATCTCGTCATCCTCATCGCCTACGGCGTGATGAACGAGCAGGAGTGCCGCGACTACGACCCGCGCGTGGTGTTCGTCGACGCGGACAACCGGCAGGTCGAACTCGGCAACGATCCGGCGCACGCGCCGGAGGGTTCCGGCCTGATCACCCCGCGCATGCTCGCCACTCTCGACTCCGGTTCGTTGGTGTAGCAGTGCTCCTCGCTGTCGACGTCCGGAACACGAACGTCGTCCTGGGCCTGTTTACCGGCAGCGGCTCGCACGCGAAGCTGTTGCGGGACTGGCGGATGCGCACCGATCCGCGCATGACCGCCGACGAGCTCGCGCTCATCTTCCGTGGTCTGCTCGGCGGGTACGCCGACCAGATCACCGGCGTGACCGCGCTGTCCACGGTGCCGTCGGTGCTGCGCGAGATCCGGGTGATGCTGGGCCGCTACTGGGAACACGTGCCGCACGTGGTCGTCGAGCCGGGTGTGCGCACCGGGGTGCCGCTGCTCGTCGACAACCCCAAGGAGGTCGGCGCCGATCGCATCGTCAACAGCCTTGCGGCACATCACTTCTACGACCGGCCGTGCATCGTGGTCGACTTCGGGACGTCCACGTGCGTGGACGTGGTCTCGGCGAAGGGCGAGTTCCTCGGCGGCATCATCGCCCCCGGCATCGAGGTGTCGATGGACGCGCTGGCCTCCCAGTCCGCGGCGCTGCGCAAGGTGGAACTGCTGCGCCCGCGCGCCGTGGTCGGCAAGAACACCGTCGAATGCATGCAGTCCGGTGCGGTTTTCGGATTCGCCGGGATGGTCGACGGGCTGGTGCGCCTGGTGCGTGCCGAGCAGCGCGGATTCGAGGGTGACGACGTCGCGGTCCTCGGGACCGGCGACCGTGCGCCGTTGATCATGCCGGAGTCCGAGACGCTCGAGCACCACGAACCGGACCTGACGCTGGAGGGCCTGCGCCTGGTGTACGAGCGCAATCTCGCACGGCGCGGCGCCCGATCCGCCGCCGTGGGTTCCGCCCGCCGCGATCCTGTGCAAGAATAGTCGCCGTGATCCGCTGCATGAGCGCCCAGGAGTGTTGTCGAGGCTGACGTCCGCCTCGATCGTTCACACATACCTGGAGTCACCCTCATGCGCACTGCGCTTGCTGCATCCTTCGTCGCCGCACCCGTTCACACTCTCCCGCTCACCACCGAGCGCACCTATCCGGCCGGGCTGGCCGCGACCGTCGCGCGCGGCGCGGTGGTCGTCGACATCCGCACCCACGCCGAACGCGCGGTCCAGGGCACCCTGCCCGGGGCGCTGGCCATCTCCGCCGAGCTGCTGCCCCGGCGCCTGCATCCCACCAGCGACGAGCGTCTGGCGGTGGCCGTCGACCGCGACGTCGAGTGGGTCGTGGTCTCGGCCTCCGGCGCGGAGACCGACGCCGTCGTCGCCGCGCTGCAGGCGCTCGGGCTGCGCCGCGTCACCGGCCTCGTCGGCGGGTACGCGGCCCTCGCGGCGGCCGGGGCGACCGATGCGATCGCCGCGGCCCCGCACGTCGAGGACGACGTGGCGCGCGTGACCGCGCACTGACCCGGCGGGCGCCGGCGCCCCGGGCACCTCGGCCCTGCGCAGGCGCTGGTCCTGCGCAGGCGCTCGAGGCGGTCCGATAGTCTGGTCACCCGTGAGTGATGCACCCGTTCAGCAGTCCGACGACACCCCCGAGCAGATCCGCATCCGCCGCGAGAAGCGCGAACGGATCCTGGCGCAGGGCAAGGACGCGTACCCCGTCGTCGTGCCCCGCACTCACACCCTCGCGGAGATCCGGGAGAAGTATCCGGACCTCGAGCCCGACACGACGACCGGGGAGCAGGTCGGCGTCGCGGGCCGGGTCATCTTCTTCCGCAACACGGGCAAGCTGTGCTTCGCCACGTTGCAGGAGGGCGACGGCACCCAGTTGCAGGCGATGATCAGCCTCAACGGCGTCGGCGAGGAGTCCCTTGCGGCGTGGAAGCACGACGTGGACCTGGGCGACTTCGTGTTCGTGCACGGCGAGGTGATCAGCTCTCGGCGCGGCGAGCTCAGCGTCATGGCGGACTCGTGGCAGATGGCCGCCAAGGCCCTGCGGCCGCTGCCGGTGGCGCACAAGGAGATGAACGAGGAGACCCGGGTCCGGCAGCGCTACGCCGACCTGATCGTGCGTCCCGAGGCCCGCGCCAACGCCCGCATGCGTGTCGCGGTGGTGCGCGAGTTGCGCAACGCGCTCGAGCGGCGCGGCTTCCTCGAGGTCGAGACCCCGATGCTGCAGACCCTGCACGGCGGCGCGACGGCCCGTCCGTTCGTCACCCATTCGAACGCCCTCGACATGGATCTGTATCTGCGCATCGCGCCGGAGCTGTTCCTCAAGCGCTGCGTGGTGGGCGGCATCGAGAAGGTCTTCGAGATCAACCGCAACTTCCGCAACGAGGGTGCCGACTCCACGCACTCGCCCGAATTCGCGATGCTCGAGACGTACGAGGCGTACGGCACGTACGACGATTCGGCGACGATGACCCGGGAACTCATCCAGGAGGTGGCGATGGCGGTGTTCGGCACCCACGTCGTCACCCTCGCCGACGGCACCGAATACGACCTCGGCGGCGAGTGGAAGACGATGGAGATGTACCCGTCGCTGTCGGCGGCCATCGGAACCGAGGTCACGCCCGACACGTCGCTGGAGGAGCTGCACGCCCTCGCCGATCGGGTGGGTCTCGAGGTCCCGGAAGGCAAGGGCTGGGGCCACGGAAAGCTCGTCGAGGAGTTGTGGGAGCACCAGTGCGGCGACCAGTTGCACGAGCCGACGTTCGTGCGGGACTACCCCGTCGAGACCTCGCCCCTCACGCGGCAGCACCGCAGCAAGAACGGCGTGACCGAGAAGTGGGATCTGTACGTGCGTGGTTTCGAACTCGCCACCGGTTACTCGGAACTCGTCGACCCCGTGATCCAGCGGGAGCGGTTCGTCGACCAGGCGCGGCTCGCCTCGGCCGGTGACGACGAGGCGATGGTTCTCGACGAGGACTTCCTCGCGGCGATGGAACAGGGTATGCCTCCGACGACCGGAACCGGCATGGGAATCGACCGTTTGCTGATGGCGCTGACGGGCCTCGGAATCCGGGAAACAATCCTGTTCCCAATTGTTCGCCCGGCGAGGTAATTGATCGCATTCGTTTTCCGTATTGCCATGAATTGATTCCCGGGTATTGTTGTCTCGTACCGCGGGGGGCCGCGCTTCTTCATTCGAGAGGATTTGCAGCACATGGCAAAGAAGGTCACCGTTACCCTGATCGACGACGTGGACGGGGAGACGGCGGCGGACGAGTCCGTGGAATTCGGGCTCGACGGAGTCACCTACGAGATCGATCTGTCGGAAGACAACGCAGCCAAGCTCCGGGAGGAATTGGAGTTCTGGGTCACTCATGCCCGCAAGGTGGGTGGCCGTAAGCGCGCGAAGGTCGTGCCCACCGCGCCCGCTCCCCGCAAGTCTTCTCGCGGCGGCACGGACCGGGAACGTACCGCGGAAATTCGGGAATGGGCCCGCAACAACGACATGCCCGTCTCGGCCCGAGGCCGTATCTCCGCCGAAATCATCGAGGCTTACAACAAGGCGCACTGAGCCGGAAGCGCTGCCTTCCGTCCGACCGAGGCGATATCCGCGACAACTGTCGCGGATATCGCCTCGTCGTCGTGCCTCGCGGAATTCTTTGTTATTCGTTCGAAAAAAGAAACGGTCGGTCGGAACGGGACGCCGCCGGAAGTGGAGACAGTCGGGAAGCGGAGACAGTCGGGAATCGGAGACAGTCGGGAATTGGAGACAAGGGTCACACCCGCTCGGTATCCCGTCCGTCGCGGCGGAAACGGCGGTATCCCCGGGTAGCGTGTCGGCCATGGGAGAGCGGATTGCCGTCCCGGGTGAGACGTGCTGGCGGGTCGATCGTGCCGATCGCCTCGCCTGCATTGTCGACGCCGCCGACTATTTCCGATACGCCAAGTCGGCGATGCTGCAGGCACGGCGGCGGATCCTCCTGATCGGGTGGGACTTCGACACGAGGATCAAGCTCGAACCCGACCGGAAGACCCTCGAAGGCCCGAACCGGCTGGGCGCATTCCTCAAGTGGCTGCCGCACCGGCACCCGGATCTCGAGGTGTTCCTGCTGAAGTGGAACATCGGCGCATTCGCAGCAATCGGGCGCGGGATGACACCGGTCTTCGTGCTCAACTGGATGAGCGACCCGCGGCTCCGGCTCGAAATCGACGGCGCCCATCCCGTGGGAGCGGCACACCACCAGAAGATCATCGTGATCGACGACGCCGTCGCGTTCTGTGGGGGCATCGACATGACCGTCGATCGCTGGGACACCAGCGAGCATCCCGACCACAGCCGCTACCGGCGGGAGCCGAACGGCCGTCGGTACGGACCGTGGCACGACGTGACGACCGCGGTGGACGGCGCGGCCGCCCGCGCGATCGGCGAACAGGCTCGCGCCCGGTGGAAGGCGGCAACGGGGGAGGACCTCGAGCCGGTCGACACCGGGCACACCATCTGGCCCGACGGGCTGCGCCCGGCCCTGCGCGACGTCGATGTCGCCGTCGCACGGACCCTCCCCGAACTCGGCGACCGGGCGGAGGTGCGGGAGATCGAGGCCCTCTACCTGGCGGTGATCGCCGGCGCCCGCCGCACGCTCTACCTGGAGAGCCAGTACCTGGCGTCCCGGACGCTCGCCGAGGCCCTCGCGAAGCGGCTGCGGGAACCGGACGGCCCGCAGATCGTGCTGGTGCTGCCGCGCAACGCCGAGGGCTGGCTCGAGCAGAAGGCGATGGACGGCGCCCGCCGCAAGCTGCTGCACCTGCTGTGGAACGCCGACGTCCACGGCCGGTTCGCCGCCTACTACCCCGTCACCGCGGGCGGGGCGCCGATCTATGTGCACGCCAAGGTCGTCGTCATGGACGACGTGCTGCTGCGCATCGGCTCGTCGAACCTGAACAACCGGTCCCTGGGCTTCGACACCGAGTGCGATCTCTTCGTCGAAGCGGACCACGAGGGCGACCACATCAGCCGCGCGGTGGTCGAGATGCGGGAGCGCCTGCTGTCCGAGCACCTCGGGGTGTCCCCGGCCGACGTCGCGTCCGCCGTCCGGTCCGAAGGTTCGCTCGTCGCCGCGGTGGAGCGGCTGCGCGGACCCGGTCGGACCCTCGCGCTCTTCGAGCCGGGCACCGTCGCCGACGAGGACAGCCCCCTCGCGGAGAACGAACTCGTCGACCCGGAACGCGCCCCGCAGCGCATCGGACGGCGCATTCGCCAGCTGATGCCCCGCTGAGCAGCGTGTTCGCTGCTGGCGTACACGGAGGCGGGAACGCCGTGCCGACGTGCAGCGTTACCCCTCGTGACCGGAGTTGCCGCCCGCGCCGATCGGGTGGAGGGGCAGCGCCTCGAAACGGCGGCAACTAGAGTGTCAAGTGGGGTCGTGGAACCTGGTTCCACTCGACGACTCGAGTGCCGGAGCGAAACGCGGCAGCCGGGTCCGGAACGATCCGCGTACCGGACCTGTCGGCCGGAGAGTGTGAGGGAGTGCGATGTTCGAAAGGTTCACCGATCGCGCGCGGCGCGTCGTCGTCCTGGCTCAGGAAGAGGCCAGGATGCTCAACCACAACTACATCGGCACGGAGCACATTCTCCTGGGCCTCATTCACGAAGGCGAGGGCGTAGCGGCCAAGTCGCTCGAATCTTTGGGGATCTCCCTCGAAGGCGTCCGCAGCCAGGTCGAGGAGATCATCGGCCAGGGACAGCAGGCCCCGTCGGGCCACATCCCGTTCACGCCCCGTGCCAAGAAGGTGCTCGAGCTCAGCCTGCGTGAGGCGCTGCAGCTCGGACACAACTACATCGGTACCGAGCACATCCTCCTCGGCCTCATCCGCGAGGGCGAGGGCGTCGCGGCACAGGTGCTCGTCAAGCTCGGTGCGGACCTGAACCGGGTGCGCCAGCAGGTCATCCAGCTGCTCTCCGGGTACCAGGGCAAGGAGCCCCAGGAATCCGGCACCAGCCGTGGCGAGGCCGGCACCCCGTCGACGTCGCTGGTGCTCGACCAGTTCGGCCGCAACCTCACGCAGGCCGCGCTCGAGGGCAAGCTCGACCCCGTCATCGGTCGCGCCAAGGAAATCGAGCGCGTCATGCAGGTCCTGAGCCGCCGCACCAAGAACAACCCGGTGCTCATCGGCGAGCCGGGCGTCGGCAAGACCGCCGTCGTCGAGGGCCTGGCGCAGGCCATCGTCAACGGCGAGGTCCCCGAGACGCTCAAGGACAAGCAGCTGTACACCCTCGACCTCGGTTCGCTGGTCGCGGGCAGCCGCTACCGCGGTGACTTCGAGGAACGCCTGAAGAAGGTGCTCAAGGAGATCAACAGCCGCGGCGACATCATCCTGTTCATCGACGAGCTGCACACGCTCGTCGGCGCGGGTGCCGCCGAGGGCGCCATCGACGCGGCGTCGATCCTGAAGCCGAAGCTGGCGCGCGGCGAGCTGCAGACCATCGGTGCCACCACCCTCGACGAGTACCGCAAGTACATCGAGAAGGACGCCGCGCTCGAGCGCCGGTTCCAGCCGGTGCAGGTGGGCGAGCCGACGGTCGAGCACACCATCGAGATCCTCAAGGGCCTGCGCGACCGGTACGAGGCGCACCACCGCGTGTCCATCACCGACAAGGCGCTGGTCGCCGCGGCGAGCCTGGCCGACCGCTACATCAACGACCGCTTCCTGCCGGACAAGGCGATCGACCTCATCGACGAGGCCGGTGCGCGCATGCGCATCCGCCGGATGACCGCGCCGCCGGACCTGCGCGAGTTCGACGACAAGATCGCCGACGCGCGCCGGGAGAAGGAATCCGCGATCGACGCGCAGGACTTCGAGAAGGCCGCGAACCTGCGCGACAAGGAGAAGCAGCTCGTCGCGCAGCGCGCCGAGCGCGAGAAGCAGTGGCGCGCCGGTGATCTCGACGTCATCGCCGAGGTCGACGAGGAGCAGATCGCCGAGGTCCTCGCCAACTGGACCGGTATCCCGGTGTTCAAGCTCACCGAGGAGGAGACCACCCGTCTGCTCCGCATGGAGGACGAGCTGCACAAGCGGATCATCGGCCAGGAGGACGCCGTCAGGGCCGTCGCCAAGGCGATCCGGCGTACCCGCGCCGGCCTGAAGGACCCGAAGCGTCCCGCCGGTTCGTTCATCTTCGCCGGCCCGTCCGGCGTCGGTAAGACCGAGCTGTCGAAGGCGCTCGCGAACTTCCTGTTCGGCGAGGACGACGCGCTCATCCAGATCGACATGGGCGAGTTCCACGACCGGTTCACCGCGTCGCGGCTCTTCGGTGCCCCTCCGGGCTACGTCGGCTACGAAGAGGGCGGCCAGCTCACCGAGAAGGTGCGCCGCAAGCCGTTCTCCGTGGTCCTGTTCGACGAGATCGAGAAGGCCCACCAGGAGATCTACAACACCCTCCTGCAGGTCCTCGAGGATGGCCGCCTCACCGACGGCCAGGGACGCACGGTCGACTTCAAGAACACCGTGCTGATCTTCACCTCGAACCTCGGTACCGCCGACATCTCGAAGGCGGTCGGCCTGGGCTTCACCAAGGGCTCCGGCGCCGAGTCGAACTACGAGCGGATGAAGCTCAAGGTCAACGACGAGCTGAAGAAGCACTTCCGGCCCGAGTTCCTCAACCGCATCGACGACATCATCGTCTTCCACCAGCTCACGCAGGATCAGATCATCCAGATGGTGGACCTGATGATCGGCCGCGTCGAGGTGCAGCTGAAGAACAAGGACATGGGCATCGAGCTCACCGAGAAGGCGAAGTCGCTGCTCGCGAAGCGGGGCTTCGATCCGGTCCTCGGCGCCCGGCCGCTGCGCCGCACGATCCAGCGCGAGATCGAGGACCAGCTCTCGGAGAAGATCCTCTTCAACGAGATCGGCCCCGGCCAGATCGTCCTGGTCGACGTCGAAGGCTGGGACGGCGAGGGTGCCGGGGAGAACGCGAAGTTCACCTTCACCCCGAGCGAGAAGCCGGCCGCGGTGCCCGACACCCCGGCGGTGGCCCTGGCCAAGGACGCCGAGTAGTCCTGCTCCGACGAACGCCGACGGGCGGCACCCACTGCGGGTGCCGCCCGTCGGCGTTGGTGTGTCGGGATCAGCGCCGCCAGGCCGCGGTGTCCCGCCCGGACCAGTTCGCGAGCCGCTCGACGGGGCTCGCGTCCGGCGCCGGCTCGACGGCCGCGCCGAAGGGAACCCGTCCGCCGCGCACGGAGGCGGGGATCTTGCTGCGCGCGACGACGAACGCGGCCTCCACGAGCACCGGATCCGGCTCGGCCGGCAGTCCCGTGGCGACGGCGAGATCCCAGCCGTGCACGAGGGCCTCGTTGAGATTGCTCAGCACCGCGGCGCGGCCGGGCACCGTTCCCCACGGCGCGACGACGGGCCGGTCGAGCAGGTCGTCGTCGCTCCACACCTTCCGGTAGTGGGCCTGCGCCCGCTCGAGTTCGGCGCGCCACGCGTCGTCGGGCACGCCCGTCAGGAACTCCGGAACGCTCAGCGGGTCGCCGTCGCTGCCGATCACGCGGCCGCGATCGACGGTGGCGACGAGGTGGCCGAGCAGCGCGCGCACGTCGTAGTCCGGGCAGGGCGTCGGGTCGGTCATCTGCTCGGGGCGGACCTCGTCGATCAGCGTGGCCACCCACGCCAGGGCGTCGCGGTAGAGGGGACGGGGGTCGGACGCGGTGCTCATATCGGGCCTTTCGGTCGTGTGGTTGCTGCCGGACACGATCCTGCGCGCGAAACACGACACCTTCTGTCATGTATTTCTGGGAGAGTTCGGCAGGTGCGAGCCGATCGGTTGCTGTCCCTGGTCCTGCTGCTGCGACACCGGGGCCGGATGACCGCCCCCGCGATCGCCAGGGAACTCGAGGTCTCGGTGCGCACCGTGCTGCGCGACGTCGAGGCCCTGTCGGCGGCCGGGATCCCCGTCTACGCCGAACGCGGACGCGACGGCGGTTTCGCGCTGCTCCCCGGCTTCACCACCGACCTGACCGGCCTGACCGTCGACGAGGCGACCGCCCTGCTCGCGGCGAGCGCGTCGGCCACCCCCGACTCGCTCGGCATGGCCTCCGCGTTCGCCTCGGCGATGCGGAAGGTGACCGTCGCGCTGCCCGAGGCGCAGCGCACCGCCGCCGCGCGGGTCGGGGAGCGGATCGTCGTCAGCTCGTCGGGGTGGGTGGTCGATCACCGGCGGGACGAGCACCTCGGCGTCGTCCAGCAGGCCGTGTTCACCGATCGCCGCCTGCGCATCCGCTACCGCTCCCGTGGCGCCGAGGCGCGGTGGCGGACGGTCGACCCGCTCGGGCTGGTCAGCGCGGCGGGCCGCTGGTATCTGGTGGCGCTGCATCGCGGCGCCGAACGCACCTACCGCCTCTCCCGCATGGAACGGGTGCAACCGCTCGACACCGCGGCTCACCGCCCACCCGACGTCGACCTCGCCCGGATCTGGCAGCGGCGCCGCACCGAGTTCCGGGCCGGTCTGGGCACGGTCACCGCCGCGGTGCGGATCCGGGACCGGCGCCGGGAAGACCTCGCGGGGATCGCGATCCGCGTCGTCGCGCAGCGGCCCACCGGCGACGGCTGGTGGGAGGCCGAGGCGGAGTTCGGCGGGGCCACCCACGCCGGCGCCGCGATGTGGCAACTCGGCGACGACGCCGAGCTGCTCGGGCCGCCCGAACTCCGGGAGCAGGTCCGGTCGTCGGCCGAGCGCCTCGCCGAGCGGCACCGGTAGCCCGGCCCGTCACCGCGCCACTGCGGTTCTCGTCGCCGCATCGCCGCGGTCCGGGACGCGAGGGGCGGCGACGAACGCCTCCTCCGCGATCTGGGCCGCGTAGACCGCCGGGTCGATCCGCGCGACGAGGTCGGCGGTCTGGGTCGCCATGGCCCGCAGCGCGGTGAGTTTGCGGTCGAGCGCGAGCCCGTGCAGCCGGACGTGGACCGCGAGCCGCTCTTCGCGCACGCCCGTGGGGCGCTCGTCGCTCATGTACATGCCCCATTCCTCGTAGAGGTCCCGGAACCGGTCGAGATGCTCCACGGTGGGGGTGGCATACAGCAGCCGGGAACGGCAACCGCGGTCACGCCAGGCCCGGGTGACCCAGCGGTGCACGGCGGTGTGGTCGGGGTGGTAGGTCATCCCGTCGGCACCGAAGGTCAGGATCGTGCCGGGGCGGACGTCGTCGAGGAGCCGTCCGGCCCACGCGAGACCGGTGTCCTCGTGCTCGGCGAGGGCACCGTCCGGCAGGCCGAGGACGTGGTGCTCTTCGACACCGAGGACGGCCATGGCGGCGGCCGCTTCCCAGCGGCGGACCCGGCCCAGCCGCTCCGGAGGCCACGAGCGGGGGTCGGCGGTTCCGTGCTCGCCGGCGGTGGCCGAGGCGCACACGACGCGCCGGCCGTCGTCGCGGGCGGCGGCCATGACGCCGGCGGCGAGGTAGGTCTCGTCGTCGGGGTGGGCCCAGATCGACAGGATCGTCCCGGACAGGGGCAGGGATGTCGTCGCGTTCATGCCTCTCACGGTCCGTGCGGGCCCTGCCCCGGCGCTCCCGCGCGCTCTCGGCGCGCTGGGATCCGGTGGGAGCGCGGTGAGAGCAGGCGGGCGCATCGTCGTGGCCATGGACACCACACTCACCCTGAACCCCACCCGGAACCGGACCGCGGCCGAGTTGCCGACCGAGATGCTGGAGCGGTTCCGATCCCGTGCCGGCGAACTCGACCGGTCCAACTCCTACTTCGACGAGGACCTCGCCGAGCTGCGGGCCGCCGGCTATCTCGGCGCCGCCGTACCCACCCGCTACGGGGGATGGGGCCTCGATCTGGCCCGGCTGGCCGCGAGCCAGCGGCGCCTCGCCCGCTACGCCCCGGCGACCGCGCTGGCGATGACGATGCACTCCTACTGGATCGGGATCGCCACCGAACTGGAACGCACGGGCGACACGTCGCTCCGCTGGATCCTGGAGGCCGCGGTGGCCGGCGACGTGTTCGCCGCCGGACACGCCGAGACGGGCAACGACATCCCGGTGCTGCTGTCGACGTGCCGGGCGCAGCGCGTGGCGGGCGGCTACCGGCTCACCGGCCGCAAACAGTTCGGCTCCAACGGTCCGGCGTGGCGGTGGCTCGGCGCGCACGCCGTCGACGCGGACGCGGCGGGCGGGCCGCACATCGTGCACGCCTTCGTCGAACGAGGCAGCGCGGGGGTGAAGGTCGTGGAGACGTGGGACACCCTCGGCATGCGGCCGACGCAGAGCCACGACACGGTTCTCGACGACGTCTTCGTGCCCGACGACCGCATCGGGCGGGTCGTCCCCGCGGGCGACGGCAGCGACCCGTTCCTCGTGGCGATGACGATGTGGCCGCTCTCGCTCATGGCGGCGGTGTACCTGGGGATCGCCGACCGCGCCCTGGAACTCGCCGTCCGCAGCGCCCGGCGCAAGACCTCGGTGGCGATCGAGCGGGGCGCGTACGCGTACAACCCGTTCGTGCAGCACCAGGTCGCGGAGATGTATCTCGAGCTGGACGCCGCCTCGGCGACGCTCGACCGGTTCGTCGCGGACTGGGTGGCCGGCACGGACCACGGCGACGAGTGGGTGCCCAAGGTGTATGCGATGAAGTGGCGGGCGGTGGAAGCGGCCAAACGGGTCGTCGACATCGCCCTCGACGTGGCCGGTGGCGCCGGCATGTTCACCGGGAACGAGCTCGAACGCCTCTACCGCGACGTGCGGTGCGGGGGATTCCACCCCGGCAACGACGCGCTCACCCACGAACTCGTCGGCAAGTCGCTGCTCGGCATTCTCGGCGAACAGCCCAGGTGGTGAGGTCGCGCCCCGGCCCGGGCGGTCACAGCGCGCGGAGCGCATGCTCGGCGGCGGCCTCGCCGTCGAGCATCGCGCCGTGTCGTCGCGCCGCCTCGTACGCGTCGTCGCCGAGCGCGGCGCGCAGTCGCGCGCCGAGCTCGTCCAGGGCCACCTCGTCGGCGCCGAAGATGCGATGACCGGCCGCGGTCGCGCGCACGGCCCCCTCGAGCACCGCGGCGTCGCGGTAGCGGTCCAGGCGTTCGAGAAGCCCGGCGATCGAGCGCAGCATCGTCCACTGCGTCGACCACATCCCGGCGCGCCGCCAGTGCGGGATCAGGCGCCGGTACTCGTCGGCGGCGGCCGCCGGGTCACCGATCCGGGCGTCGATGGACGCCTTCGACGCGCCGGCGAGACCGGTCACGAACGAGGCGTTCGTCTGTTCCGCGATGTCCAGTGCCCGAGCGAAGCGCGCGCGGGCCCGTTCGACGTCGACTGCCAGGTCCGCCTCCCCGGCGCAGTGCCAGACATACGCGGCGTGCGGGGTGCGTGCGTCGGCGACCTCGGCGAGGAGTGCCTCGGCTTGCTCGACGGCGGCCGGGTCACCCGCATAGCCCAACGGCAGCAGCTCCGTGGCCCGCGCCATGAGCCGCTGCGCCGGGTCGTTCGCGGCGGCCGCGGCGGCCCGCCGGTACCAGGCGGCGGCCTCGTCGAGATGCCCCTCGAACAACTCGTAGCTCCCGCGAACGGTCATCGCCTCCGCCGCCGGCTCGGTCTTCGCCCGCTCGACGGCGCGCAACGCAGCGGCGCTGAGCCGACCCGTCTCGGCCACGTCGCCGGACATCCATGCCGCGTAGGCGGCCACCACCCGCACGCGCGCGGCGAACGGGCTCCGGCCCTCCGGATCGGCGTCGATCACCAGCCGCGCCCAGCCCAGCACGTCCGGTCGCAGCCGGAAGATCCCGTAGTCCAGCAGGGCATTGACGAGACGACCCGCGAGCGCGACCTCGTCGTGGTCGAGCAACCAGCCGAGCGCGCTGCGCAACTCCGGTACGGCGGCATCGATCTGCGCCAGGACCTGCTCGCCCGGCTGCAGCAGTCGTGAATCCGCCCGGTCGACCCAGTCGGCCAGGTGCCGGGCGTGCCGTTCCGCGACGAGGTCGACCCGGCCCTCGCGGGTGAGTTGTTCGGCGCCGAACGCCCGCAGCGTCTCGAGCAGCATGTACCGGCGGCCGGGTATCCGCAGCACCAGCGAGCGCTCCACGAGGTGTGTCAACGCCGCGGTGACCGTCCCCGGATCCGTGCCGCAGACCGCCGCGGCGTCGGCCGCGTCGAACGAGCCCGAGAACACCGACAGTTCCGCGAAGGTCCGCTGCAGATCCTCCGCGAGCAGCCCGAACGACCACGACACCGCCGCGGCCAGCGACCCGTGCCGCGGCGACGTGCGGTACCCCGACGCCAGCAGCTCGAAGCGGTGGTCCAGGCCCGCGGCGACCTCCGCGACCTCGTGGGTGTGCAGGCACGCGGCTGCCAGCTCGATCGCCAACGGCAACCCGTCCAGGCGCCGCACGATCTCGGCGATGCAGGCGAGTTCTCGCCCGTCCGGCTCGAAGCCCGGGACGACGGCCCGCGCCCGCTCCTCGAACAACCGCACGGCCGGTGCGTCCTCGCCGTCGTACGACAGCGTCGGCACCTGGCGGACGTGCTCGCCTACGACTCGGAGCCGCTCCCGGCTCGTCGCCACGATCCGCACGTGCGCGCAGGTGGCGAGCAGGCGTTCGACGACAGCGGCGATCGGATCGAGCACGTGCTCACAGTTGTCGAGCAGCAGCACGAGCTCGGTGTCGCCCAGCACGTCGGCCACTCGCTCGGCGAGGGAGGTGCCGGGACGGGCGTCGATCCGCAGGGCGGCGGCGGCCACGTCGACCGCGGAGTCCGGGTCGGCAGTGGCCAATTCGCACAACACCACCGGCCGATCCGGTCGGGCGGCCCGGAGCCGGTGCCCGACCTCGAGGAGCAACCGGGTCTTGCCGACCCCGCCCGGACCGACCAGGGTCACCAGGCGCCCGGACTCCGCCAGCTCGGTCACCGCCACCGCCAGGGCGTCCCGGCCGACGAGCGACGTCGCCGGAACCGGCAATCGGCCCACCGGCGCCCACACCCGGTCGGCGGCACCGGCGAGCAGTTCCGCGTGGTGAGCCGCCAGTGCCGGCGACGGTTCGATGCCCAGCTCGTCGCCGAGCAGCCGCCGGAAGTCGTCGTAGACCCGTAGCGCCTCGGCCCGGCGTCCGGTCGCCGCGAGCGCCGTCATCAGCAGCGCGCGCGGCCGTTCCCGCAGCGGCTGCGCGTCGGCGAGCGCCACCAGTTCGGCAACGAGGCCGTCGGTGTCGCCCCGTCCGAGCCGCACCTCGGCCCGGACCTCGTGGGCCCGGGAACGCAGCTCCTCCAGCCGCGTCGCCTCGGCCCGGGCCTCGTCCACCTCGTCGAGTTCGGGGTAGGCGGGGCCCTGCCAGCGCGCGAGCACGGCGTCGATCTCGGCCGGCACGCCCGCATCCCCCGTCGCCCCCGCGCTCAGGGCCACCACGAGCCGGTCGGCGTCGACCTCGACACCGGCCGGATCGAGCCGATAGCCCTCACCGACGGACTCGATCAGGCCGTCGGGCAGACCACGGCGAAGCCGGAACATGTGGTTCTGCAGGGCGGCGGCCGGATCCGCCGGTCGCCTGGACGGCCACAGGGCATCGACGGCGGAGTGCGCCGGCACCACCCGGCCCCGCCGGAGCACCAGCAGTGCCAGCAGGCGTCGCTGCAGCAGCCCGTCGGGAGTGATGTCGCGCCGATCCGCATCCAGCACGCGGAGCGGGCCGAGTACCTCGACTCGCGCCCGGTCGCCACCCGTGACCACGAAACCATTGGACCACTCCCGCCGGTCTCCTGCCGAGACCCGGGGCCTTCACGTGCGATGCGGTTCCGGCGGATCGGCGGGCCGCATCCACAGCGCCGCGACGAGGAAGCACACCGCCCCGACGAACGTGCCGAGGTCCGCGAGCCGCGGCGCGAGTGTTTCGCCGGCCGGATCGATGTGGGCGCCGACGGCCGAGGCGCCGAATGCGAGCGAACCGAGCATGTTCAGCCACGTGCTGCGCCAGTTGCGGGCGTGCGGATCCCACAGCGCATCGGTGTCGGTGGTGGCCACCACCGCCAGTGCGCTGCTGACGAGGAAGCACACCGACCCGACGGCGTCGGGCCGCCACACCAGGTTCCGCTCCTCGGACGCCGTCAGGCCGGCGACGAGCGCGAATCCGGTGCTCACGTTGAACGCGAGTGTGCCCGCCCACTGCACCGCGGCCGACCACCAGTCGTACCGGTCCACGCGCGTCGCCGCGGGCGGGCGGTGCGTCAGCAGCAGTTGCACGGTCGCTGCCGCGGTGAAGAACCACGAGCCCACGAAGTAGAGCAGATTCGAGGTGGCGGCGGGGAGGACGAGCACGCCGCCGGAACCGGCGGCGAACAGGGCGGAGCCGATGACGAACAGCCGCGACTCGCGGCGCAGCGTCGGCCGGGTGAACACACCCGCGAACCTAGCGGGCGCGGCCCGCCGCCGTGCAGAGGGGCGGCCCGCCGCCGTGCAGCAGGGGCGGCCCGCCGCCGTGCAGCAGGGGCGGCCCGCCGCCGTGCAGAACCGGAGCCGGCCCGCCGCCGTGCAGCAGGGGCGGCCCGCCGCCGTGCAGAACCGGAGCCGGGCCGCGCGACGTGGCGTAGGTTCGGCGGGGGAGGACACCCCACGACGAAGGGACCGATCGATGCCCACACGTACCGCTCGCACCGCCTGGAACGGTGGCCTGCAGGACGGCGCCGGACAGGTCGAACTCACCAGCTCCGGCCGCGCCACGTTCGACGTCTCGTTCCCCAAGCGGGCCGCCGAGGACGCCGGTGGCACCACCAGTCCGGAGGAGCTCATCGCCGCGGCACACTCGTCGTGCTACGCGATGCAGCTCTCGGCGCTGATCGCCGAGGCCGGCGGCACGCCGCAGAGCCTCGACGTCACGGCCGACGTCTCGCTCGGCCCCGACCCGGACGGCGGTTTCCGGCTCACCGGCATCAAGCTGACGGTGCGCGGCGAGGTCGACGGCCTCGATGCCGACGGGTTCGCGAAGGCCGCGCAGGGTGCCAAGGAGGGCTGCCCGGTCAGCAAGGCACTGACCGGGGTGGACATCACGCTCGACGCGGCACTCGAATCCTGAGCGATTCCACCACCGCGGGTGCGCACCCGCTGCGGCGACGACCGTGTCGTCCCCGGCACCCGCGCACCCGCGGTGTGGGTCACCGTCCGGCGAGCGCGTCGAGGTAGCGGCCCATCATCCACCGCTGAGCGAGCGGCAGGACCGGCGCGCCGAGGCGGGTGAACCATCGGCCGGGGCGGGAGACGGCGCTGATGTGGCCGAACACCGCGCCGTCGGGCCGTCGCTCGACGACGAACGCCTCCTCACCGCTGACGGGGTGACCGTCGAGGGTGCCGTACGCGAAACCGCGGCGATCCGGCTCGTCGACGACGTAGACCACGCGGCACCACGCACCCCAGCGCGCCGGACCGAACCGTGGATCCAGCCGTACCTCCAGCCCCGCCCGCGGCCGCGGAGTATTCGCATCGACGCGAAACCCCGCATGCCGCTGCATGTTCCAGCTTTCCAGTGCCCGAACGGCGGTGCGGAACGCGACGTCGCCCGAGCCGAGGCGGCGGGTGAGGTGCGCGTGCCGGAACCCTGCCGGAACCCTGCCGCGCGTGGCGCCGACGTGCGGGTAGTTGAAAGAGCGCTGCGCGTTCACGGCGGCGCGCTCAGCCCTGATCGGTGTCCTCGCCGGCGGCCTTGACGTCGAGCACGACCTCGAATTCGAGCAGCGACGCCCCCCGACGCGACCGGCCGCTTCGCCTCACCGGCGTGCGCCTGCCGGGCCGGGCCGTCCCGCCACGCCGCGAACGCCTCCTCCGACTCCCACTGGGTCACCACGAAGTAGCGCGTCTCGCCCTGCACCGGCCGCAGGAGCTGGAAACCGAGGAAGCCCGGCGAGTTCTCCACGGTGTGCGCGCGATGCGCGAAGCGCGTCTCCAGTTCCGGGCCCGCGCCCTCGGGGACCTCGATTGCATTGATCTTCACCACTGCCATGGCGGCGAGCGTACTCCGCTACCTTGGCGGTTGTGTTGCACGACGAAGGTGGTTCCGGGCGGCCGATCCTGCTGCTGCACGGCCTGATGGGCAGCTCCCGCACGTGGCGCCGGCAGTTGCCGTGGCTGCGCGCGCACGGCCACGTCCACACCTTCGACGCCGCCGGCCACGGCCGTCCCGCCCCGGATCGGCTCACCACCGAGGCGTTCGTCGCAGACCTCGCCGCGCACCTCGACGGCATCGGTGAACCGCTGGTGGTGATCGGGCACTCGATGGGCGCCCTGCACGGGTGGTGCTTCGCCGCCGCGCACCCCGGCCGGGTGGCCGCGCTCGTCGTCGAGGACATGGCCCCCGACTTCCGGGGCCGCACCGCGGCGGACTGGGCCGCGATGATCGCGCGGTGGCCGCAGCCGTTCCCGGACGAGGAGGCGGTCGTCGGTTACTTCGGCGACGTCGCCGGGCGGTACTTCCTCGACTCCTTCGAGCATCGGGCCGACGGCTGGTACCTGCACGGCGAGGTGGCCACCTTCCGCGACATCTCCGAGGAGTGGGGCGCCCGGCACTTCTGGGACCAGTGGCGGTCGATCTCGGTGCCTGCCCTGCTCGTCGAGGGGGAGTTCACCATCACCCCGGATGGACAGATGCGGCGGATGGCCGACGAGCACCCCGGGGCCCGGTACGCCCGGATTCCGGGCGCAGGGCACCTGGTGCACGACGAACGCCCCGACGAATATCGCGCCGAGGTCGAACGATTCCTCCGTACCCTCGCCTGATCACGCCTGGCCGGCGAGGCCTTCGCCGGCGAGCGCGAAACGTCCGTCGTCGGTCTGCTCCACGAGACCGTCCACGAGCAGCGAGTGCAGCGCCCGGTCGCGCTGCCCCGGATCCGTGAGCCACACCCGGTCCAGCACCGGCCGCTCGACCGGGACGTCGCTCTCGCGCAGTACGGCCATGAGCTTGCCCCGCACCTGACGGTCGGTGCCCGTGAACTTCTGCACCCGTCGCGGCGGGCCGTCGTGGGCGGGCCGGCCGGCCTCCACCCATGCGCACCGCGGCAGCGGGCACCGGGCGCAGTCGGGCGAGCGGGCCGTGCAGATGGTCGCACCGAGTTCCATCAGGGCTGCGGAGAACGTCGCCGCCCGCTCGCGGGTTCGCGGCAGGAGCAATTCGACGTCGGCCAGGTCCCGGGTGACCGACGGATTACCGGGTTCGGCGGCACCGTGCACCGCCCGCGCGACGACGCGACGGACGTTCGTGTCCACCACCGGGACGCGCCGGCCGTACGCGAAGCAGGCGACCGCCCGCGCCGTGTACGCGCCGATGCCCGGCAGCGACAGCAGCACGTCCACGTCGGCAGGGACCACGTCGCCGTGCTCGGTGGCCAGGACCCCGGCGCACTCGTGCAGCCGCAGCGCCCGGCGCGGATATCCGAGCCTGCCCCAGGCGCGCAGGACGTCGGCCTGGCTCGTCGCGGCCATCATCGACGGCACCGGCCACCGCTGCACCCACTCCAGCCAGATCGGTGCCACGCGGGCCACCGGCGTCTGCTGCAGCATCACCTCGCTCATCAGGATCTGCCACCCGGTGACGCCCTCCTCGCGCCACGGCAGATCCCTCGCCTCGGCGGCGTACCAGCGCAGCAGGGCGGTCGCGTCGACCGGCATCTCTCACATCCTCCCGTCCCGTTGTCGGCCCGATTTAGCCCCGCGGTAACTCCACCGAGCGGGATGCGTCACAGTAAGGGATGGATAATGCCCTTATGCCTAACTCCAACCCCATATCCGCGTGGAAGGCCCTGACCGAGGGTAACCAGCGTTTCGTCAGTGGTACCCCGCTGCACCCCAGCCAGGGCATCGACCACCGTGCCACCCTCGTCAACGAGCAGCACCCCATCGCGGTGCTCTTCGGATGCGGCGACTCGCGGGTGGCCGCCGAGATCATCTTCGACCAGGGCCTCGGCGACATGTTCGTCGTGCGCACCGCCGGACACGTGATCGACAGCGCGGTGCTCGGTTCGATCGAGTACGCGGTCGGCGTGCTGAACGTGCCGTTGATCGTCGTGCTCGGTCACGACAGCTGCGGCGCGGTCAAGGCCACCCTGGACGCCCTCGACAAGGGAGACATCCCGCCGGGATTCATCCGGGACATCGTCGAGCGCGTCGCGCCGTCGATTCTCATGGGCCGCAACGACGGGCTGTCCACGGTCGACGAGCTCGAGGGCCGCCACGTGGTGGAGACCGGGAAGTTGCTCAGCCAGCGGTCCCAGATCATCGCCGAGCGCATCGCCAAGGGGCAGTGCGCCATCGCGGGCGTGACCTACAAGCTCTCCGACGGTCACGTCCAGTTGCAGGGACACGTCGGCGACATCGGTGTGACCGTCGACTGACGCGACACGCCGACTTCGGTGCGGCGACGCCTCGCCGGTGGCACATACCGTGTGAGGCGTGCTTGAACCGACCGGGCCGCTGCCCCCCGAGATCTACTGGCGTCGACGCGCGCTCGCCGTGGGTGTCGGCGTGGTCGTGCTCGCGCTCGTCGTGTGGCTCGTCCTGTCCCTGACCGGCGGGGGCGACGACCCGGAGCCCGACCCGGCGGCCGCCGGCGTCCTGACGTCCGAGACCAGCACCACCCGCACACCCACCAGCAGCACCGGGAGCGAGGAGGCCGACGGCGTCGCCGCCGCCGGCCCCGGCGGGTCCTCCGGAGGCTCCGATTCGGGGTCGTCGCAGTCGGGGTCGTCGCAGTCGAGCACGACGTCTGGGTCCGCCGGGTCCTCGAGTTCCGCGGCGGCGAGTGCGTCCGCCGTCGCGGCCGGGCAGTGCCCGGACCAGTCGCTCGCCGTGCGGGTGACCGCGGACCGGCCCAACTACCAGGTGGGCGAGGAGCCCGAGTTCACCATCGTCATCACGAACATCGGCACGGCCGCCTGCGAGCGCGACCTCGGCGCGGGCCTGCAGCAGGTGCTGGTCTACTCGCTCGACGGCAGCCGGCGGTTGTGGGCGAACACCGACTGCTTCCCCGAGTCCACCGCCGATGTGCGCAAGCTGGCCCCGGGTGACCAGGCCGCCTTCGCGGTGAAGTGGTCCGGAACGACCTCCGAGCCCGGTTGCCAGGCACCGCGGGAGCGGGTTCCGGCCGGGGCCTACACGGTGGTCGGCCAGCTCGGGGGCCTGCGCAGCACGCCGGAGCCGTTCAACATCGCCTGACCGGCCGACACCGCCCGACCGGCGCGCCGCCGTGCTCGCGGATCAGTCGTACGGGCCGCTGATGGACGATTCCGCCAACCGCGACAGCCCTTCGCGGATGTAGCGGGCCCACAGCCCGCCGATGCCCTCCACGGACTGCAGGTCCGCCGCCGTCGCCGCCAGCAGGCCCTGCAGGCTCCCGAACGAGCCGACCAGCCGATGGATCTGCGACGACTGCAGCCGCGGCACCCGATGCAGCACGCGGTAACCGCGCGGACTCGTCGCCGCGTCCAGCGCCTCGATCGTGCCCGGATACCCGAACACGCGCGCCAACGTCGTCAGATCCAGCAGATCGACGTCGGTGAGCCGGTCCAGCGCGGCGAGGGTCTGCTCGACGGCGACGAGCTGCGGCGCCTCGGTGCCGGCCAGATAGTCCCGCACGATCAGCTGCCGGGCCAGGTCGTTGTCGCCCACCAGCTCCTCGAGCTGCAGTGCCAGCTGCCGCCCGTCGGTGCCCAGTTCGAGCACCTCCTGTTCGATCTCCACCGAGACGCGGCGCACCATCTCGAGCCGCTGCGCGACGGTGAGCGCGTCGCGCAGCGTCACGAAGTCCTCGATCTCCACCACCGACAGCTGCCGGGTGACCTCGTCCAGCCGCGACTTGTAGCGCTCGAGCGTCGCGACGGCCTGGTTGGCGCGGGAGAGAATGGTCGCCGAATCGTTGATCACGTGCCGCTGGCCGTCGACGTAGACGGTCACGATGCTCATCGACTGGCTCACCGACACCACCGGGTAGCCCGTCTGGATCGCGGTGCGCTCGGCGGCGCGGTGCCGCGTGCCGGATTCGACGGTGGGGATCCGGTGATCGGGTACCAGCTGCACGTTGGCCCTGACGATGCGGCCGCCGTCGGTGGACACCACGACCGCTCCGTCCATCTTCGACAGCTCCCGCAGCCGGGTGGGGGCGAACTCCACGTCCAGCTCGAAGCCGCCGTCGCACAGCGCTGCCACGTCGTCGTCGAACCCGAGAACGATCAGGCCTCCGGTGCGGCCGCGCAGGATGCGCTCGAGTCCGTCGCGCAGGGCGGTGCCGGGCGCGAGCCGGGCGATGGTCTCGCGCAGCGTCACGGACGGTGCCACATCGGTCATCGATGGATCCTTCCCGTGTCCGGCCGGTGCGGCGAACATCACTTCGTGTCGGTCCGCCGGGTGGAGCCGACCGAACCGCCGACTAGATTACTGCCCCATGAGCGGTACCTGGACCCTGCCCGACGACCTCACCCTTCCCAAGCTTCCCGACGACCATCCCGGGGCAGGCGCGCCGATTCCGTCCCATTGGAGCAAGTGCTTCGGCTGCGGCGACGACCAGCCCGCGGGAATGGCGATGCAGTTCACGTTCGGCGAGGGTCTCGAGATCACCGGCATGCTCGACGTCGCGAACCGCTACCAGGGCGGTCCCGGCTTCATCCACGGCGGGATCCTGAGCACGGCGTTCGACGAGGCGCAGGGCATGGCATGCATGGTGCTGCGCCGGCCCGTCGTCACCGGCCACCTGCAGATCGACTTCGCCAAGCCTATCCCGCTCGGGTCGGTGCTCGAGCTGCGCGCCCGGATCGACGGGACGGTGCGCCGCAAGGTGTACACCAGCGCGGAGGCCCGCATCGTCGAGGGACCGTTCGCCGACCCGGACGTCGTCGTCGCGACGTCGCGCGGGTTGTTCCTCACCGTCGGCGCGCAGCACTTCGACAGGGCCAAGGACTTCGTCGACGGGGTACCCAGGTCGCCGCACGGCACCTCGTCCGTGTAGCCGCCCCGGTCACTCCGGCAGGAGGGGCACGGCCGGGTGCGGACGCCGGCCGAGCAGCGAGGCCGACGTGAGCGCCCGCGTGCCGAACCGGCCGTGCACGTCGTCGAGCACGGCGTCCAACGCGTGGCGGTCGACGGGCGGATGGCCGGCCGCCGCACCGTCGGAGGCCGGTTCGTCGAACGGCAGCTCGAGCTGTTCGGTGTCCGCGGAGTCGAGATTCGACACGGCCACGCCGATCAGGGTCAGCCCCCGATCGGCGACCAGCGGCCCCGCTTGCGCCAGCAGTTCCCGCGCGGCGCCGAGGACGACGTCCGTCCGGGCGGTGGGTCCGCGCAGCGTGTGCGACCGCGTCACCCGCGTGTAGTCGGCGAAGCGCAGGCGCAGCACCACGGTGCGACCGGGCCGCCCGGCCGCGCGCATGCGGCCGGTGACCCGTTCCACCAGCATCCGCAGCGTCCCGTCGACCTTCTCGGGATCGTGTCCGGCGGCGCTGCGGGGCCGGCCGAGGGCGTGCTGCGCGCCCATGGACCGGCGCCGGTGGTGGGGGCGGACCGGTCTCGGATCGTGCCCGTGCGCGAGCGCATGCAGGTGACGTCCCATGGACGTGCCGAGCAGGGCGACGAGCTCGACCTCGCTCTCCCGCACCAGGTCGGCCACGCGACGGATGCCGTGCGCGTGCAGGGTCGCGGCGGTGACCTTGCCGACGCCCCACAGGCGTTCGACAGGCAGCGGGTGGAGGAACTCGAGTTCCCGGTCGGGAGGCACCACCAGCAGCCCGTCCGGCTTGGCGACGCCGCTCGCGACCTTCGCGAGGAACTTGGTCCGGGCCACCCCCACCGTGATCGGCAGCCCCACCTGTTCGGCGACGTCGCGCCGCAGCCGGGCCGCGATGTCGGCCGGGGTGCCGCCGATTCGCCACAGCCCGGCGACGTCGAGGAAGGCCTCGTCGATGGAAACGGCCTCGACGAGCGGCGTGGTCTGCTCGAATACCGTGAACACGGCGCGGCTGGCCTGCGCATACGCGTGCATGCGCGGAGGAACGACGATCGCCGCCGGGCACAGGGCGCGGGCGGCGCGCCCGGGCATGGCCGTCGCGACGCCGCAGGCCTTGGCCTCGTAACTGGCGGCGAGTACGACGCCACCCCCGCCCACGATCACGGGCCGGCCGCGCAGGCCCGGGTCGTCGCGCTGCTCGACGGATGCGTAGAACGAGTCGAGATCGGCGTGCAGGATGGTCGCGTGACCGGACACGAACACATGTTCGCATCCGGTTCCGACACGCCTACATGCCCAGCGCGGCGAGCGCCTGGCCGACGTTGCCGACCTCGATCGGATCCCCGTCGGAGGCCGGGGACCGCGACGTGCGGCCGCCCACCGGGGCCGCCGCGGGTTCGTGCGGCACGATCGCGCGGGTGAATCCGAGCCGCCCCGCCTCCGCGATGCGCCGCCCGACCCCGGTGACCCGGCGCACCTCGCCGGCGAGGCCGACCTCGCCGAGCAGCACCGTGCCCGGCGGCAGGGGGCGCTCACGTGCGGCCGACGCGACCGCCAGGGCCAGGGCCAGGTCCGCGGCCGGATCGGTGATGCGCATGCCGCCGACGGTCGAGGCATAGACGTCGCACTTGCCGAGCGGCAGCCGGCATCGCCGCTCGAGTACCGCCAGCACCATCGCGACCCGTGCCGCATCCAGGCCGCTGACCGCGCGCCGGGGTGCGGGGTTCTGCGTCGGCACCACCAGCGCCTGCAGTTCGCCGAGCAGCGGCCGCTTGCCGTCCATGGTGACGGTGACGGCCGTGCCGGCCACTTCCTCGGTCCGATGGTGCAGGAACAGGCCCGACGGGTCGCTGACACCGACGATGCCGCCCTCGGTCAGTTCGAAGCAGCCCACCTCGTCGGCGGCACCGAAGCGGTTCTTCACCCCCCGCACCATGCGCAGTGTGGAGTGCTTGTCGCCCTCGAAGTGCAGCACCACGTCGACCAGATGCTCGAGCGAACGCGGACCCGCCACCGCACCGTCCTTGGTGACGTGCCCGATGAGCAGCACCGGGACGCCGCTGGCCTTGGCGAGCGAGGTCAGCGCGCTGGTCACCGCCCGGACCTGGGTGACGCCGCCGGACACGCCCTCCACGTCGGCGGCGAGCATCGTCTGCACGGAGTCCACCACCAGCAGCGTCGGCTTGACCTGCTCGATGTGTCCGAAGATGGTCGCCAGATCCGACTCGGCGGCGAGGAAGACGCGTTCGTGCACCGAACCCGTGCGGTCGGCGCGCAACCGTACCTGTCCCGCCGATTCCTCCCCGGTGACGTAGAGGGCCCGGTCGTCGCTGCCGCGCCGCGCCCAGCGGTGGACCACCTCGAGCAGCAGGGTGGACTTGCCGACGCCGGGCTCCCCGGCGAGCAGCACCACCGAGCCGGGAACGACGCCGCCGCCGAGCACCCGGTCGAGTTCCTCGATGCCGGTGGGCTTCGCGTGGGTGGTCCGGCTGTCGACGAGGGTCAGCGGCGTGGCCGGGGTCGTGGGGAGAAGTGCCGCGGCCCCGGCGCGGGCGAGCGAGGTGCCGGGCCGCGACGCCACCGCGGCAGGCAGGGCCGGCGCCTCGTCCATCGAACCCCACGTCCCGCAGTCGGGGCAGCGGCCGACCCATTTCGCGACGGTGTGCCCGCAGTCGGTGCAGCGGTAGATCGACTTCGTCTTTGCCACCGCGTCAGCCTAGGGCCGGGGGCCGACACGAAACCGGGGCCCGGGGCGAGCGGAGTGCTCGCCCCGGGCCCCGGGTGCGTCGGGGGTGCCGGTCAGTGACCCTCGCCCTCGACCGGCGACTTCTCGGAGACGTTGCGCTCGACGTCCGGTCCGGCGTCGACCGGGACCTGCATGGTGACGTCGCCGGCCTCGGCGAAGGTGAACGTGACCGGGATGGTCAGGCCGGGGCGCACGCCCTCCTTCAGTCCGGTGAGCTCGACCTGGGCCACGGACGGGGTGTCGGAGGACTCGGCGGCCTCGGCGGGGCGCGGGGACTCGTCGGTCGCGGCTTCGGCGGTCGCGTCCTCGGCGAGGGTTTCGCCGGTCAGGCCGGCCGAGATCGAGGCCTGCGGCTCGATGCGCAGGCCGGACACGCCGGTGGCGGAGGACGCGAAGTCGGTGGTGATGCGGGTCAGCTCGTCGGGGGTGGTCTCGCTCAGGTTGACCACGGTGAAGCCGAGCGCGGCCTTGCCGCCGGGTTCGAGGCTGTACTCCTCGGAGTCCGGGTAGATCACGTGCACGTTGCGCAGCGCGATGTTTCCGAGCTCGGCGGTGTTGCCGTTGACCGCGGCCACCTGGGTGGCGGTCTGGCTGATCTGACCGGCGCCGCAGGCGGACAGCGTGAGCGCCGCACCCGCGGCCAGGGCGAGAGCGGTCGCGACTCGGCGAGTCGGCGCTTTGGGAGCAGTCACGGGTTGTCCTCCACTCGAGTAAGGCTCGCAATCCACTAGGCAGAGTAGTAGTCGAAGGGCGCCGAGTCTGCGCCGGGGGCGGAAGTCGGGGCTTTCGTCCCCCTCGGGCCGCGTCCGCGGGGCCGCGAAGGGCCGCTCCGGGCGGTGTGTCGAACATCACCGGATGCACGTAACCGGTTGGCTGTCAAGTCCTACGCGCACGCGTCTGTGCCCCTGACCTGCGCCGTTGATGAGAGCCGGACGTAAGCACGTGTTAAACTCGAAGAATCGAAAGGGGCACGGGACACATGATTTTCAAGGTCGGAGATACCGTCGTATACCCCCATCACGGTGCGGCGCTGATCGAAGCTATCGAAACGCGCACCATCAAGGGTGAGCAGAAGGAATATCTGGTTCTGAAAGTCGCCCAGGGCGACCTGACGGTTCGGGTACCTGCGGATAATGCAGAATACGTCGGCGTTCGCGACGTGGTCGGGCAAGAAGGCCTCGACAAGGTTTTCCAGGTGCTGCGCGCACCGCACACCGAAGAGCCGACCAACTGGTCGCGGCGGTACAAGGCCAACCTCGAGAAGTTGGCCTCCGGAGACGTGAACAAGGTCGCCGAGGTCGTGCGTGACCTGTGGCGGCGGGAGCAGGACCGCGGCCTGTCCGCAGGTGAGAAGCGGATGCTGGCCAAGGCGCGGCAGATCCTCGTCGGCGAGCTCGCGCTCGCGGAGGGCACGGACGACGTCAAGGCCGACAGCCTGCTCGACGAGGTGCTCGCCGCCGCTTCCTGAGCGGCCGCGCGAACTGCAGAATTACAGATGAGCGATCGCAACGGGCCGGTCGTCGGAATCATTCCGGCGGCCGGCCGTGGTGTACGTCTGGGCGAATCGCTGCCCAAGGCGTTCGTCGAACTCGACGGGCGCACGATGCTGGACCGGGCAGTGGAGGCCATGCTGGCCTCGGCGGTGGTCGACCGCGTGGTCGTGGTGGTGCCGCCGGAGCTGGTGGCGTCCGTCGCGGCCACGGCGCCGGCGCGGGTGTGCGTGGTGGCGGGCGGCGCGGAGCGCACCGATTCGGTGCGCGCCGGGCTGGCGGCGGCGGAGGACGCGGCCTACGTCCTGGTGCACGACGCCGCACGCGCCCTCACTCCGCCGCGGTTGTTCGCCCGGATCGTGGTGGAACTGCGCGGCGGACGGTCCGCGGTGATCCCCGTGCTGCCGGTCGCGGACACCGTCAAGAGCGTCGACCGCTACGGCCGTGTCACCGGCACCCCCGACCGGTCCGTCCTCCGGGCGGTACAGACCCCGCAGGGATTCGAGGCCGGCCTGCTGCGCCGCGCCAACGCCGGCGCCGGGGACGCGACCGACGACGCCGGTCTCGTCGAGCGCCTCGGCGAGGGCGTGTACACCGTCCCGGGCGAACCGCTCGCCTTCAAGATCACCACACCGCTCGATCTGGTCCTGGCCCGTGCCGTGCTCGCGGCCGGGGCCCCCGTCGGACAGGAGAGCTGAGTGCGCGTCGGGATCGGAACCGATGTCCATCCGATCGAGCCCGGACGGCCGTGCTGGCTGGCCGGTCTGCTGTTCGAGGACGCCGACGGGTGTGCGGGGCATTCGGACGGTGACGTCGCGGCCCACGCGCTGTGCGACGCCCTGCTCTCCGCGGCCGGCCTCGGCGACCTCGGTTCCGTCTTCGGCACCGGCCGGCCGGAGATGCACGGCGCGAGCGGTGCGGCCATGCTCGCCGAGGTGCGGCGCCTGCTCGACGGCGGGGGCTTCGCGATCGGGAATGCCGCCGTCCAGGTGATCGGGAACAGGCCCAGGATCGGTCCCCGCCGCGACGAGGCGCAGCGGGTGCTGTCCGAGGCGCTCGGGGCGCCGGTGTCGGTGTCGGCGACGACGACGGACGGCCTCGGCCTGACCGGGCGCGGCGAGGGCGTCGCGGCCGTCGCGACGGCACTCGTATTTTCGCGCGACGACGACCGGTAGGATGGCCGGTCGTGACCTTGCGCTTGTTCGACACCGAATCGCGGGCCGTGCGGGATTTCGTTCCGCTGGTCCCCGGCCGGGCTTCGGTGTACCTCTGTGGCGCGACGGTCCAGGGTGAGCCCCACATCGGTCATGTGCGCAGCGGCGTCGCCTTCGACGTGCTGCGGCGCTGGCTCATGGCGAAGGGCCTGGATGTCGCCTTTGTGAGAAACGTCACAGACATCGACGACAAGATTCTGCGCAAGGCCACCGAGGCGGGCCGGCCCTGGTGGGAGTGGAAGACGACCTACGAGCGGGCCTTCGCCCGCGCCTACGACCAGCTCGGTGTGCTGCCGCCGTCGGTGGAGCCTCGCGCGACGGGTCACGTCACCCAGATGGTCGAGCTGATGCAGCGCCTGATCGACGCCGGGCATGCCTACGCGGCCGACGGGAACGTCTATTTCGACGTGCTCAGCTACCCCGAGTACGGCCGGCTGTCGGGCCACCGGATCGACGACGTCCATCAGGGGGAGAGCGCGGGCAGCGGCAAGCGGGATCCGCGGGACTTCACCCTGTGGAAGGCGGCGAAGCCGGGCGAGCCGTCGTGGCCGACGCCGTGGGGCCGCGGCCGCCCGGGCTGGCACCTCGAGTGCTCCGCGATGGCCGAGTACTACCTCGGCGAGTCCTTCGACATCCACTGCGGCGGAATGGATCTCGTCTTCCCGCACCACGAGAACGAGATCGCCCAGGCCAAGGCCGCCGGCGACGGGTTCGCGCGGTACTGGCTGCACAACGGCTGGGTCACGATGGGCGGCGAGAAGATGTCCAAGTCGCTCGGCAACGTGCTGTCCATCCCGAACGTGCTCGCCCGGGTGCGGCCCCAGGAGCTGCGGTACTACCTGGGCAGTGCCCACTACCGGTCCATGCTCGAATACTCCGACGCCGCGCTGCACGAGGCGGCGGCCGGGTACCGCGGCCTCGAGGCGTTCGTCCTCAAGACCCGGGACCGGGCCGGCGACATCCCGGTAGGAACGTGGACCGAGGAGTTCGCCGCGGCGCTCGACGACGATCTCGGCGTCCCGAAGGCGCTCGCCGAGATCCACGGCCGGCGCAGCGAGGGCAACAAGGCGCTCGACGCCGGCGACCTGGACACCGCGGTGCACATCGCCGCGCAGGTACGCGCCATGCTCGGCATCCTGGGGGTGGACCCGCTCGACCCGCACTGGGCCGAGGTGGCCGGCCGCGACTCGGCGGCCCTCGAGGCCCTCGAGGTGCTGGTGGCTGCCGAACTCGACCGCCGGCAGGCGGCGCGGGCCGCGAAGAACTGGGCGCTCGCCGACGAGGTGCGCGATCGATTGACGGCGGCGGGCATCGAGGTGACCGATACGCCGAACGGACCCGAGTGGTCCCTGAAAGCAGGGCAGTGATGGCTGGAAATTCTCAGCGACGAGGTGCGGTCCGCAAGGGCGGCACCAAGAAGGGCCAGGTCGTCGGGTCCGGCGGGCAGCGCCGCCGCGGCCTCGAGGGCCGCGGTGCCACCCCCAAGGCCGAGGACCGGCCGTACCATCCCGCCGCGCGGCGCGCCCGCGCCGCGGCGAAGGCCGCCGACAAGCGCGGCCGCAGCACCGCCGGCCGCAAGGGCGAGGACGGGCCGGAGATGGTGCTCGGCCGCAACCCGGTCGTGGAGTGCCTGCGCGCGGATGTTCCCGCGACGGCGCTGTACGTCGCGGTCGGCGCCGAGGCGGACGAGCGCCTCAAGGAGGCCGTGCAGCGGGCCGGGGACGCGGGCATCTCGATCCTCGAGGTTCCGCGCGGCGAGCTCGACCGTCTCACCGCCAACGGCATGCACCAGGGCATCGGGTTGCAGGTCCCGCCGTACCGCTACGCCCATCCGGACGACCTGCTGGCCGTCGCCCACGACCACCACGAGCGGCCGCTGCTGGTGGCCCTCGACAACATCACCGATCCGCGGAACCTCGGCGCGGTGATCCGGTCGGTGGCCGCGTTCGGCGGGCACGGCGTGCTGATCCCGCAGCGGCGCAGCGCCGCGGTCACGGCGGTGGCGTGGCGGACCAGCGCGGGTGCCGCGGCGCGCCTCCCCGTCGCCCGGGCGACGAACCTGACGCGCACCCTCAAGGAGTGGCAGTCCCGGGGCGTCCGGGTCGTCGGGCTGGATGCGGGGGGCGACACCAGCCTCGACGAGTTCGACGGCACCGATCCGGTGGTGATCGTCGTCGGCTCCGAGGGCAAGGGACTGTCGCGCCTGGTCCGCGAGACGTGCGACTCGATCCTGTCGATCCCGATGGCCGGCGACGTGGAGTCGCTCAACGCGTCCGTCGCCGCCGGCGTCGTCCTCGCGGACATCGCGCGTCAGCGCCGCCTGCAGTAGTCCCGGATCCGCGCCGACGGTCGGCCGCGACACCCATCGAGGTGGCGGCCGACCGGGGACCACGCGGCCGGATGTTCCGGGGAACGGTTCCGTCCCCGACTGCGTCGAATCGGGTAGAGCGATCGACCGCGGACGGGGGACACATGGCACATCGAACCGAATTCACCGGACGGATCGAGATCGATCCTCCGCTGAACCGGCAGGAGATCGACTTTCTCGTCGCGTTCGCCGGCCCGGCGAGTGGCCCGCACCGGTCGCCCGCCGACGGACTGCCCAGGCGGGGGCGCCCGCTGTCGTGGTGCCAGTGGGTGCCCACCGCCGACGGCACCGCACTCGGCTGGAACGGCGGCGACTGCTTCTACTTCTACACGGAGTGGCTGGCCTACCTGATCGACACCTTCCTCTCGCGCCGGGCGCGGTTGCGCCGCGCGTCGCGGGGCCCGCGTGCGACGGTCCCGGCCGGATGCACGGGTTTCACGTTCGACCACGTGCTCGACGGCACGGTCGACGTCCGCACGCCGGCCGGCACGTTGCGACGAATCACCGTGCGGGACAATCGCGTCGAGGAACACCTCGTTGCGGGCCCGGGCCTCGCGGTCCGGTCGTCGAGCGATGCGGCGGTGTCCTGACCGGTCGCGGGGTCACCGCGTGAGGGTGGCGACGAACCGCACCCGGTGCCCCGGCTCGAGCTGCGCGGCGACGGGAAGATCGGCGGGCACGACGACGGCGATCACCGGGTGGTCGCCGACGACGGGATGGTCGGCCAGGAACAGGATGGGGTTGCCGTCCGGGGGAACCTGCACCGAGCCCGCGACGGTCGGCTCCGGGCGGTCGGTCCCGCCCCGCGCGAGATGCAGCCTGCCCGGGCCGTGCAACCGGATCCCGACGCGGTCCAGTTGCGGCGTCACGGTCCACGTCTCGTGCAGCAGCGCGTGCACCGAACCGGCGCTGAACACCTCGGAGTGCCGGCTCAGACGCACACGCAGCATCGCCGGATCCTCGATCGGGGCCGGCGGCGGGATCTGCTCCTCGATGGGCAGCTCGCCCGCCAGGGTGCCGACCGGGAGCCGGTCGCCGTCCCTGATCGGGGCGGGGCCGGTCCCGGTCAGGGTGTCGGTGGATCGGCTGCCGTGGGTCTCGGGCACGTCGATTCCGCCGCGCACCGCCAGGTACGAGCGCAGCCCCCTCGACGGGCTGCCCAGCGCCAGCACGTCACCGTCGTCCAGCTTCAGCATCGCGTAGTCGGCCTCGGGGTGGCCGTCGACGGTCACCGGCACGCGGGCGCCCGTCACCGCGACGACGTTCTCGCCGATGCTGCGCACGGTCAGCCCGCCGGCGGCGACCTCGAGGGTCGCGGCGGCGGGCTCGTTGCCGACCAGCCGGTTGGCGGCGTCGTGCGCCGCGCGGTCGGCGGCGCCGGACGTGCCCAGCCCGTGGTCCCCGTGTTCCGGCCGGCCGCGGTCCTGGACGGTGGTGAACATCCCGCTGTGGACGACTTCGAGCCCCTGCATGGGGAAATTGTCCCCGGAACCGCGGGGGTGCCGGGGGCGTCTTCGCGAATCAGCTCGCCGCGGAGCAGGGCGGTTCGACGGCGGTGACCAGCGGGCCGCCGGCCGGAACCAGGGAGCCGACGGCCGAATCGAGGTTGTCGTGCAGATTCAGGCGGGAGCGGACCCCGGCCGCGGCGATCGTCCGGCGGACGCGTCCTGCCGGGGCGACGACGGCGACGGTGCCGGGATGGGCGGAGGTCGCGCGCAGGAGGATCGTGAGGCCCACCGCGCCGAAGAAGGTGACGCCGCCCATGTCGGCGACGAGGGCACGGCCGCGATGGGCGTTGTCGAGCGCGGAGCGCAGCAGGTGCGCGGTGGTCATGTCGATCTCGCCGGCGACCGAGAGCACGGCGTATCCGGCACGTTCCGACAGGGTGGCTCCGAAGGCCGGCGACGGTGCGGGGGAATCGGACGGAGTCTCGGGAGTAGTGGGGTCGATCATCGGCACGAACCTTTCGCTCGGGATGTCTCGACGCCGTGGATCCGACGCTGTTTCGCAAAAGCAAGCATGTCGCAGTTCGATAACGGCCCAGGACCGCGCTCCATATCGAAATGATCTCGAAAAGATAGCGATGAGATAACGGAGACGGGAAAGGCCTGGCAGAGGAGGGGACCGGACTGCGCGGAACCGGCCGCTTCGCCGCCCGAAAATCGCTCGTGCCGGCCGCCGTGCTCCTGCTAGCGTCGCGGCACCGCCTCCTCCCGAGTGAATGCCGACCGCCGTGACCACCCTCGACCTGACCACCCGCCGCTTCGCGCCGCTGATCCTCCTCAACGTCGCCACCCTGCTGTCCGCCACCGGCAACGGCATCGTAGTCGTCGCGCTGCCGTGGCTGGTGCTCGAGCAGACCGGCCGGGCCACCGACGCGGCGATCGTCGCGGGCGCGGCCACCGTGCCGCTGCTGCTGGCAAGCCTGCTCACCGGCACCGTCGTCGACCGGTTCGGCCGGCGGCGCACCGCCGTGGTCTCGGATGCCCTCTCGGCGCTGTCGGTCGCGACGATCCCCGTGCTCGCGGCCACCGTCGGACTCTCGGTGCCCCTGCTCGCCGCACTCGCGGCGCTCGGTGCCGTGTTCGACCCGGCGGGCATCTCGGCGCGGGAGTCGATGCTGCCGGCGGCGACCCGCGCCGCCGGGTGGTCGCTGGACCGTGTCAACAGCCTCTACGAGGCGAACTACAACCTCGCCTACCTGATCGGACCGGGTGTCGGCGGTGTCCTCATCGCGGCGGTCGGTCCCGAGAACACCCTGTGGGTGACGTCGGCGTGCTTCGTGCTCTCCCTCGTCACCGTCGCCTTCCTCCGGCTCGAGCACGCCGGCCGGCCCGACCGGGCCACCCGGCCCGCCTCGCTGTGGGCCGGCACCCTCGAGGGGCTGCGGTTTGTGTGGCGCGACCGGTTGCTGCGCACGCTCGCGCTGGTCGACATGGTCATCATGGCGCTGTTCCTGCCGATCGAGTCGGTGCTGCTGCCCGCCTACTTCACCGGCCTGGACGCACCCGCTCAGCTCGGCTGGGTGCTGATGTCGCTGAGCATCGGTGGCCTGGTGGGTGCCCTGGCCTACGGCGCCTTCGCACCGCGCCTGCGGCGCCGCACCCTGATGCTCGTCGCGGTCACGGTGCTGGGCGCGGCGACGACCGGCATGGCGTTCCTGCCGCCGCTGGGGGTCCTCGTGCTGCTGGGCATCCTCATCGGCCTGGTGTTCGGCCCGGTGGGGCCGATCGGGAACTGGGCCATGCAGACCCGCAGCCCGGAGCACATGCGCGGCCGCGTCGTCGGTGTGATGACCTCGACCGCGTACGCGGCGGGCCCGGTCGGGATCCTGGTCGCCGGGCCCCTGATCGACGCGGCGGGTGTGCGGACGACGTTCTTCGCGCTGGCCGTGCCGATGATGTTCGTCGCCGCGGTGTGTTTCGCGCTGCCCGTCCTGCGGGAACTGGATCCCACCCCGGAGTCCCGTGCGGCCTACCGGCCGTAGCCGCCCCCGCCCGGCGTCTCGACCACGAGCACGTCACCGATCCCGACCTCGACGGAGTCGCAGCCGGCCATGTGGGTGACGGCGCCGTCGGCGCGCTCGATGCGGTTGCTGCCCAGCGCTCCCGGCTCGCCCCCGGCCATCCCGTACGGCGGCACGCGCCGGTGCCCGGAGAGTGTGCTGACGGTCATCGGCTCGAGGAACCGGAGCCGGCGCACGGCGCCGTCGCCGCCGCGCCACCGGCCGCCGCCCCCGCTGCCGTGACGAATCGTGAAGGCCTCCAGCAACACCGGAAGGCGCCACTCCAGTACCTCCGGATCGGTGAGCCGCGAGTTCGTCATGTGGGTCTGCACCACCGACGTCCCGTCGAACCCCTCGCCGGCGCCCGACCCGGAGCCGAGCGTCTCGTAGTACTGGTATCGCGCGTTGCCGAAGGTGACGTTGTTCATCGTGCCGGCGCCCTCGGCCTGCACCCGCAGCGCCGCGTAGAGCGCGCCGGTGACGGCCTGCGACGTCTCGACGTTGCCCGCGACGACGGCGGCGGGGAACTCGGGGGCGAGCATCGACCCGTCGGGGACGACGATGTGCAACGGACGCAGGCACCCGTCGTTGAGGGGGATGTCGTCGGCGACGAGCGTGCGGAAGACGTACAGCGCCGCGGCCCGCGTGACGGACGAGGGCGCGTTGAAGTTCGAGGCGAGTTGCGGTGACGTGCCGGTGAAGTCGATCGTCGCCGAGCGTGCCCGCCGGTCGACGGTGACCCGCACCGCGATCACCGCACCGGAGTCCATCTCGTAGCGGTACTCGCCGTCGTGGAGGCGGTCGACGACGCGGCGCACCTCCTCCTCGGCGTTGTCCTGCACGTGGCGCATGTAGGCCTGGACGACATCGAGACCGAAGTGGTCGATCATCCGGCCCACCTCGACCACCCCGCGGGCGTTGGCCGCGATCTGTGCGCGCAGGTCCGCGAGGTTGGTGTCCGGGTTCCGGGACGGGTACGGGCCGCCGGTGAGCAGCGCGCGGGTGTCGGCCTCCCGGAAGGTTCCGTTCTCGACGAGCAGCCAGTTGTCGAACAGCACGCCCTCCTCGCGGATGTCGTGGCTGCCGGAGGGCATGGAACCCGGTGTCGATCCGCCTATTTCGGCGTGGTGACCGCGGGAGGCGACGAAGAAGAGGATGTGCTCGCCGGACCCGTCCGGCCCGGGGCCGAAGACCGGCGTGATCACCGTGACGTCCGGCAGGTGGGTACCCCCGTGGTACGGGTCGTTGACCGCGTACACGTCACCCGGCTTCATCGACCCGTGCCGGCGGCGCACCACCTCCTGCACGCTCGTGCCCATCGAGCCGAGATGGACGGGGATGTGTGGCGCGTTCGCGATCAGGTTTCCGTCCGGATCGAACAGCGCGCACGAGAAGTCCAGGCGCTCCTTGATGTTCACCGACTGCGCGGTGGATTCGAGGGTGGTGCCCATCTGCTCGGCGATCGACATGAACAGGTTGTTGAAGATCTCGAGCATCACCGGGTCGGCGTGGGTGCTCACCGCGGTGTCGTCGTGGGCGTGCACCCGGGTGAGCACGAGATGGCCCTGCTCCGACATCGTCGCCGCCCAGCCGGCCTCGACGACGGTGGTCGAGTTGTCCTCCGCGACGATTGCCGGGCCGGCCACGGCGTCGCCGGGGGAGAGGTGTTCGCGGCGGTGCAGGGGGGCATCGCGCCACGCGCCGTCGACGAACATCCGGACGGTGCCGCGCGGCGGGCGGGTGGGCACGGGTGCGCCGCTGTCGTCGCTGCGGCCGCGTCCGAGCCCGGACAGGTCGGGCCGGCGCGTCGCCCCGACGGCCTCGACCGCGACGGCATCGACGATCAGCGGACGGTCCATGAGGAAGGAGTAGGTGCGCCGGTGCACGGCCTCGAACTCCGCGGTCATCGTCGCCGGGTCGGCGAGCGCGACGGGCACGGACGTGTCGGTGCCGTCGTAGCGCAGGTGCGCCCGGAAGGCCACGTCGATGCGTTCGGGGGGCACGTCCTCGTCGAGCAGTTCCGCGCGCGCCGCGGCCTCGAGTTCGGCGGCGACGTCGCGCAGCCGCGGCATCGCCTCGGCGTTCAGTTCGACGACGACGGACTGCTCGCGCATCGCGGTGGTGTCCGCGAGACCCATGCCGAGCGCGGACAGGACACCGGCCAGCGGCGGCACGAGGACGGTCCGGATGCCGAGCGAGTCGGCCACCGCGCAGGCGTGCTGCCCGCCGGCGCCGCCGAAGGTCGTCAACGCGTACTCGGTGACGTCGTGTCCCTTCTGCACCGAGATGCGCTTGACGGCGTTGGCCATGTTCGCCACCGCGATCTGCAGGAAGCCGGCGGCGACCTCCTCGGGGCTGCGGTCGTCGCCGGTCGCCTCGCGGATCTCGGCGGCCAGGGCGGCGAACCGGGCCCGCACCGTCTCGTCGTCCAGCGGTTGGTCGCCGCCGGGACCGAACACGTGCGGGAAGTGCGCGGGCTGCACGCGGCCGAGCATGACGTTGGCGTCGGTGACGGTGAGCGGGCCGCCGCCGCGGTAGCAGGCCGGCCCGGGGTCGGCGCCGGCGGAATCGGGCCCCACCCGGTACCGGCTGCCGTCGAAGTGCAGGATCGAGCCGCCGCCGGCGGCGACGGTGTGGATGTCCATCATGGGGGCGCGCAACCGCACCCCGGCGACGACGGTGTGGAAGACGCGCTCGTATTCCCCGGCGAAGTGCGACACGTCCGTCGACGTGCCGCCCATGTCGAACCCGATCACCTTGTCGAACCCGGCCAGCGCCGACATCCGGCTCATGCCGACGATGCCCCCGGCAGGACCGGAGAGGATCGCGTCCTTGCCGCGGAAGTGCATCGCCTCGGTGAGCCCGCCGTTGGACTGCATGAACATCAGCCGCACGCCCGGCAGTTCCTCGGCCACGCGGTCCACGTAGTGGCGGAGCACGGGCGAGAGGTACGCGTCGACGACGGTGGTGTCGCCGCGCGGCACCAGCTTCATCAGCGGGCTGGCGACCGCGGACAGCGAGATCTGCCCGAAGCCGAGACGCTCGGCGAGCTCACCGATCGCGTGCTCGTGCTGCGGGTACAGGTGGCTGTGCATGCACACCACGGCGACGGAGTCGATGCCGTCGTCGCGCACCTGCCTCAGGTCCCGCTCGAGCCGGTCGAGGTCGGGGGCACGCAGCACCGTGCCGTCGGCCCGGATGCGTTCGTCGACCTCGAGCACCCGCTCGTACAGCAGCTCGGGCAGCACGATGTTGCGCTCGAAGATCCGCGGCCGATTCTGGTAGCCGATGCGCAGCGCGTCCCGGAAACCGGCGGTGATCACCAGGGCGGTCCGGTCGCCCTTGCGCTCGAGCAGTGCGTTGGTCGCGACGGTGGTGCCCATGCGCACCTGCTCGACGAGGTCGGCGGTGACGGGTTCGCCGGCGGGCACCCCGAGCAGCTCCCGGATCCCGGCGACGGCCGCGTCCCGGTACCGGGACGGGTTCTCCGACAACAGCTTGTGGGTGACCAGGGCACCGTCGGGCCGGCGGGCGACGACATCGGTGAAGGTGCCGCCGCGGTCCACCCAGAACTCCCAGCGCCCGGGTGTCCGGTCTCGTTCGCTCGCCTGCTCCGCTGTCGCCATGACAGCAGGTTAGCCACCGCGTGCGGGACGGCCCAGACCGCCGCACCCGGGCTCAGGCGGTGACGACCGCGGCCCTGTCCGGGGCCGGCGCGGGTGCTCTGCGTCCGGTGCCGCGCCGGGTGCGGGCCGCGCCGATTCCGCGGCACACGAGATAGATGACGAACGCGATCGCCGTGATGAACGCCGAGACCGGCACGCCGGGCGCGAGGGCGAGCAGGATCCCACCGACCGCGGAGACCTCCGCGAAGATCACGGCCAGCACCGTCGCGGCGAGCGGGCCGCCGGCCACCCGGGACGCCGCGGCGGCCGGGGTGATGAGCAGCGCCATCACCAGCAGGGCCCCGACGATCTGCACGCCGAGGGCGGCGGTGATTCCGACCAGCACGGCGAAGACGATGGACAGCGCCCGCACCGGCACCCCGCGCGCGGCGGCGACCTCGGGGTCGGTGCTGGCGAACAGCAGCGGGCGGTAGATGACCAGCATGGTGCCGATGACGCCGACGGCGCAGGCGGCGAGCAGCGCGATGCCCGTGCCACCCGGCGCGACGATCTGGCCGGTGAGGAGGGAGAACGCGGCGCCGGTGCGGCCGTCGTAGGCCCACAGCAACAGCACGGCCAGACCGAGCCCGAACGCCATGACGACGCCGATGACGGAATCGCGTTCACGGGCGCGGGTGCCGAGGACACCGAAGAGGATGGCCGCCACCACCGCCCCCAGCACGGCGCCGAGTCCGACGGAGACGCCGATGATCAGGGCCGCGGCGGCACCGGTGAGCGAGAGCTCGGAGGTGCCGTGCACGGAGAATGCCATCTGACGGCTGATCACCAGCGGCCCGATCACGCCCGCGAGCAGGCCGAGGATCGCGCCGGCCAGCAGGGCCTGCTGCACGAAGTCGTACTGGAGCAGGTCGACGGTGGCCTGCACGTCGAACATCCGGCCCATCGCGTCGGTGAACTTGCTGCTCAATGCTGATCCTCGTGATGGTCGTGGTGGACGCCCTCGCCGGGGCGCAGCCCGCCGGCGCTGCCGAGCGCGTCGATGGCGTCGCCGGTGCCGACGACGACGAGACGGCCGCGGATCTCGAGGACCTCGACGTCGGTGCGGTACAGCTCGGAGAGCACCTCGGAGGTCATCACCTCGGCGGGGGTGCCGATGCGGAACTGCCCGTCGACGAGATACAGCACGCGGTCCACCAGGGGCAGGATCGGGTTGATCTCGTGGGTGACGAACAGGACGGCGGTGCCGTGTTCGCGGCGACGACGGTCGATGAGGGACGACACGAGGTGCTGGTTGGCCAGGTCGAGACTGAGCAGCGGTTCGTCGCAGAGCATGACCCGCGGGTCGCCGACGAGGGCCTGCGCGATGCGCAGCCGCTGCTGTTCGCCGCCGGAGAGGGATCCGATCGGGGCGTTGGCGTAGGTTTCGGCGCCGACCTGCCGGATCGCGGCGTCGACGGCGCTGCGGCGGGTCTTCCAGTAGCGCAGGCCGGTGCCCCAGCGATGGCCGTCCACGCCGAGCCCGACGAGGTCGCGGCCGCGCAGGGGCACGCCCTCGTCGAGCGACTTCTGCTGCGGCACGTAGCCGACGTGCGAGTTGCCCGTGCGGGCGGGCGCGCCGGCGATCGTGGCGGTGCCACCGCTGAGGGGTAGCTGACCGAGCAGGACCTTCAGCAGCGTCGACTTGCCCGCCCCGTTGGGGCCGAGCACCGCGACGAACTCGCCGGGCTCGACGGTGAGATCGAGGTCCCGCCACAGGACGCGGTCGCCGAAGGCCATGCGGGCGTCGCGGAGCTCGACCGCGGCGGTGCGGCCGGCGGGCGTCGCGGGCGCGCTCGGTGCCGCGGCGGTGCCGCCCGGTGTGACGTCGGCCGGTGTGGTCACGGGAGTGATGTCCTTGCCCTGCTCGAAGGGTCAGCGGGCGGCGTCGAGGGCGGCGGCGAGCGCCTCGGCCGTCTGCTTCTGCCACTGAATGTAGTCCACGCCCGCGGGCAGGGTCTCCACAACTTCGACGACGGGGATGCCCGCGGATTCCGCGGTCGCCCGCATGTCGCGGCTGACCTTGTCCTCGGTCTGCGGGTTGTGGAGCAGGACGGCGACCTGCTTGTCGAGGAGCAGCTGGCGGGTCGCGGCGATCGCGGCGGGCGACGGGTCGGTGCCGTTCTCGACGGCGTTGGTGAAGTCGGCGGGCGTCCGGTCCTCGAGCTTCGCGGACGTGACGAGGTAGTAGCCGATGGATTCGGTCTGCGCGACGGGGGTGTTCGCGTGCGCGGCGGCGATCTCGGCGGTCACGTCGGTGACCTCGTGCAGCTGCGAGTGGAAGGCCTCGGCGTTGGCGCGGTAGGTGTCGGCCCCGGCCGGATCCAGTTCGGCCAGCCGGTCGGCGACGGTGTGCGCGACGGCGTCGGCGGCGGCCAGGTCGTACCAGACGTGCTCGTTGATGCCGCTGTGGTCGTGCCCGGCGTGCGCGTCGCCTTCCTCGGCGGCATGGGTCTCACCCTCGTGGGTGTCGCCCTCGGGTGCGGTGCCGCCCGAGTGGTCGTGGCCGTCCTCGAGGTCGCTTCCGGTGCCGGACTCGAACAACGCGAGGGCGTCGACCGTGGCGGTGTCGGTTCCGGTGGACTCGAGGATGTCGTCGACGAACTGGTCGTAGCCGCCGCCGTTGTAGACGACGAGGGTGGCGTCGCTGATGGCGGCGGCGTCGGCGGGGCTGGCCTCGTACGAGTGCGGGTCGGCGGAGGGCTCGGTGATCAGCGACTGCACCTGGGCGCGGTCCCCGGCGACGGCCTGCGCGACCGAGCCCCACACGTTGGTGGACGCGACGATGCGGATCTCGCCGGAGCCGGTGCCCGCCCCGTCCCCCGAGTCGCTGCCGCAGGCGGCGAGGGTGAGCGCGGCGGCGCAGGTCAAGCCCACGGTCGCGGTGGCGGCGCGCATTCGGCGGGGCAGTCGCACGGTTCCATCTCCTGTGATCACGTTCGGCCGGAGGGCCGGGGAGGTCGCGGTTCCCACCTTATTGGAAACCGTTACCGTTCCACTTTAGCGGATGTCCGGATCTGCGCCCATCCGGCCCGATTCGTCGCCGCGGCGCGGACCCGCTACCGTCCGTTCATGCCCAGGTCTCGTCAGCCGCGTCCCCAGGCCACCCTGGCGTCGATCGCTGCCGAGCTGAAGATCTCCCGCACCACCGTCTCCAACGCCTACAACCGGCCGGACCAGCTGTCCGCCGAGCTTCGCGAGCAGATCCTCGAGGTCGCCAAGCGTCGCGGCTACGCCGGTCCGGACCCGATGGCCCGATCCCTGCGCACCCGCCGGGCCGGGGCCGTGGGCGTGCTGCTCACCGAGGCGCTGAGCTATTCGTTCCGGGACCCGGCCGCGATGAGCTTCCTGTCCGGCCTCTCCGAATCCTGCGAGGCCGCCGGCGAGGGCCTTCTGCTCATCCCCGCCGGACCGGAACGCGACGAGGAGGAGGCAGCGCAGGTCGTGCACGGCGCGGCGGTCGACGGCTTCGTCGTCTACTCGGTTCCGTCCGACGATCTGTATCTCGCCGCCGTCCTCGAACGGAACCTGCCCCTGGTGGTGTGCGACCAGCCCCGCGGCATCGCGAGCGCGCCCCTGGTCGGCATCGACGACCGAGGCGCGATGCGCCGGCTCGCCGAGCACCTCATCGCCCTCGGCCACCGCCGGATCGGCGTGCTGTGCATGCGACTCGGCCGCGACCGGCACGACGGTGTCGTCGACCCCGCCCGCTTCGAGTCCGACCGCTTCCACGTGCAGCACGAGCGGATCCTGGGCGTGCAGGAGGCCCTGCGCGCGGCCGGCCTCGACTCCGCGAGCCTCACGGTCGTCGAGCGCTACGCGCACACCGCGGAGGACGGTGCGTCCGCCGCCGCGCAGGCGCTGGCGGCGAACCCGGCGATCACCGCCCTGATGTGCACCACCGACGTCCTCGCGCTCGGCGCGCTGGCGTGGGCACGCAGCGCCGGCCTCGAGGTCCCCGGACGGTTGTCGATCACCGGCTTCGACGGGATCGGCGAGGCCCTGCGCGAGGGCGTGACCACCGTGCGCCAGCCTCAGGAGGAGAAGGGCCGGCGCACCGGCGCCCTGCTCATGGCCGCGCCGTCACACTCCGGGGTCGCGACGGTGGAAACCCTTGCGACGGAACTGCTCATCGGCCAGACCACCGGCGTGCACGACGAGACGTCGATCTACGCCGAGTGATCGACGACCGACAGCGTCCGATCCGCCTCCGCCGGCGCCGCCGCGAGCAGCTGGGCGCACCGCAGCAGCCCGAGGTGGCTGTACGCCTGGGGATGGTTGCCGAGTGACCGCTCCGCCACCGGGTCGTACTCCTCGCTGAGCAGCCCCGTGGGCCCCGCCGCGTCGACGAGCTGTGCGAACAGCGCCTCCGCCTGCGGACGGGCGCCGACGAGGAGATATGCCTCCACCAGCCACGCCGCGCACAGGTGGAAGCCGCCCTCGGTTCCGGGCAGGCCGTCGTCGTGCAGGTAGCGGTACACCGTCGAACCGCTGCGCAGCTCCGCCTCCGTCGCGACGACCGTCGCGTGGAACCGCGGGTCCTCGGGGTCGATGAGCCCGGACAGGCCGATGAACAGCGTCGCCGCGTCGAGATCGGTGCCGTCGTAGGCCGCGGTGTAGGAGCAGACGTCCTCGTTCCAGCCCTTCTCCAGCACCTCCTCCGCGATCTCGGCGCGCAGCCCGGCCCAGTTGTCGCCGGCGGTGCGCCCGAACTTCTCGGCCAGCGTCAGCGCGCGGTCCACGGTCAGCCAGCCCATGACCTTCGAGTACACGTGGTGGCGCGGGTTGTCGCGGATCTCCCAGATGCCGTGGTCGGGCTCGAACCAGCGGCATTCCACCGCGGTGACCATGGCACACACCAGCTCCCAGTCCCGGTCGGTGAGGGCCTGATCGTGCGGGACGCCGCGCTCCTCGCGGCGGTGCGCCAGCGCCGAGATCAGGTCCACGATCGGGCCGAACACGTCGAGCTGGACCTGCTGGCTCGCGGCGTTGCCGACCCGGACGGGCCGGGAGCCGGCGTAGCCGGGCAGCGTGTCGATGACGGCCTCGGGCGGCAGCGCGCCGCCGGTCAGCGTGTACAGCGGGTGCAGGCGCTCGGGACCCGGCACGGTGTCGAGCACCCGGTGCACCCAGTCCAGATAGGCATCCGCCTCGGCGAGCGACCCGACGCTCACCAGGGCATGCGCGGTCAGGGCGGCGTCACGGAGCCAGCAGTAGCGGTAGTCCCAGTTGCGGACGCCGCCCATCTCCTCGGGCAGCGACGTGGTCGCGGCCGCCATGATGGATCCCGTCGGTGCGTGCACGAGGCCGCGCAGAGTCAGCGCCGACCGCTTCATCAGGTCCCGCTTGAGCGGCGGCAGGTCCAGGCCCGCCGCCCACTTCCACCAGTACTCCTCCGCGGACGCGCGCCGCTGCACCTCCGCGACGGGGTGTGGGCCGATATCATCGGTGCCGCAACGGAATTCGAGGATGATGTCGCTGTCGGACGGATCGACGACGGCGTGCGCGGTCTGATGGGCGCCGTCGGTGGTGATGTTCCACTCGACGCCGGGGGAGCGCAGCACGTACGGCTCGTTGAATCCGAGTACCCGCAGGCCGTCGGCCACGGGTTCGAGCCCGACCTGGCCCTGTCCGAACTCGGGGCGCGGCGCGAACGTGACCACCGCCTTGGCCTTGCCGGTGATGACCCGGGTCAGGTCGGTGCGGCCCGGTTCGACGTCGTGCGGAAGGTAGTCGATCACCGCGAGGCTCGCCCAGCGGGTCACCGCCGTCATGGTGCCGTCGATGTAGCGCTGGCTCAGGGGCAGGGCCTCCCGGCTCGGACCGATGGTGAAGTGCCCGGCCGGTTCGCCGCCGAGCAGATGCGCGAACACCGCCGCGGAATCCGGCTCGGGGTGACACAGCCACGTCACCGTTCCGTCCGGCGTCAGCAGCGCCTTCGAGCGCGGGCTCGCCAGCATCGTCAGCCGCTCGATCGGGCAGGCCTCCGCGCCCGAGAGCCACGTGCGGCGCTGGTCGAGCAGGAACGCCAGCGCGGCCGCGACGTCCTCGACCGTGCCGATCCGGTACTGGGCGGCGGTCTCGCCGTCCCCGACCTTGACGCCCACGTCCGGGCCGTGGAGGGAGGCGAAGGCCTTCTCGTCCGTCACGTCGTCGCCGAAGAAGACCGCGGCGCTCGCCGATTCCTGGTGCCGGATGATGTCCAGCGCGTGGCCCTTGTCGGTGGGCACGACCGCCAGCTCGATGACGGCCTTGCCCTCGGTGACCTGCACACCCGGGTGCCGGGCGAGGTCGCCGCGGACCAGCGACAGTGCCAGCTCGGCGTCGGCCGGGTCGGCGTTGCGCACGTGCAGCGCGGCACTGGCCGGCTTCGCCTCGACGTGCACGCCGTCGTAGCGGGCGGCGATCGCCTCGAGCTCGGCGACGATATCGCGCAGCAGCTGCCGGGCGTCGCTGTCGATGGCGTGGACGAAGCCGATGTCGAACTCCGAGCCGTGGCTGCCGACGAGCTGCACCTCGGCGGGCAGGCGGGACAGGGCCGCGAGATCCTTCAGGGCGCGACCGGAGATCACGGCTGCGGCCGTGGACGGCAGGCCGGCGAGCGCGCGCAGGGCGCGGACCGACTCGGCGTTCGGGAACGCCTTGTCCGGATCCGAGACGATCGGCGCGACGGTACCGTCGTAGTCGGAGGCCACGAGGAGCCGCGGGGTCCGCGCCAGCGCGACGAGGGCGCGGCGCAGGTCGATCGGGAGGTCTTGGGCGCTCACTCACTCAAAGGTAGGTGATCCGGCGCTCGGCGTCGTCTCCCCTGTCCGGTTCGGGACGTGTTTCCCGTTACAGTTCCGCTCCTCGCGGCGCAGGTCAGCCTTCCTGGACCGGAATCGAGGCCGGACGCTGCGATCCGTCGCCGAGCAGCAGCTCGACGGTCAGCTCCAGCCGGCGCGCGACGTCGGTCGCGGACGAGCGCCGCGTCAGCCACGCCACGAGGTTCGACAACCACACGTCGCTGATGACGCGGGCGATCGCCAGTTCCTCCTCGGTGGGCTCGCCCTCGTTCATCGCGCGGGCGAAGAGCCGGTCCATGAGCAGGCCGACCTGATCGACCTCGGCGGCGGCCGAGGCGTCGGCGAACATGAACGCCCGGGTCATGGCTTCGGTGAGAAGCGGGTCACGTTGCATCGCCTTCGTGATCAGGCTCAGGATCAGTTGCATCCGCTCGAGCGGCGTGTGGCCCGGGGGGATCTTGCCCTTGCCCTCGATGCGCGCGAACTCGCGGCCGAGGGCCGAGACGAGCAGGTGCACCTTCGAGGGGAAGTACCGGTACAGGGTGCCGACGGCCACGTCGGCCTTCTCGGCGACGGAGCGCATCTGTACGGCCTCGTACCCACCCTTGGAGGCGAGCGCCAGGGTGGCGTCGAGTATCCGCTTGCGCCGTTCCTTCTGGGCGTTGGAACTGAGATCGTCCTCGGTGAGGGCGGTCAGAGTTCCGCCGCCGCCGGTGGAACGTGAGCGGGACGATGTCGTCATCGAGATGTCTTCCTCTGCCTTGACTCTGAACCGGCTGTCATATTAGAACACGTTCTAGGCATCGTGTCATTCCCGAAAGGCGGAAACCCGCTGTGAGCATTGCCACCACCGAGGAACAGCAGGCCGCGCAGGCCTCTGTACAGGCCTGGGCGCGCGCCACAGCGCCGATCCAGAACCTACGCGAACGACCGGCGACCATGTGGCGGCCGGGGTGGGAATCGCTCGCCGACCTCGGAATCTTCGCCGTCGCCGTGCCCGAGGCCGCGGGCGGCGCCGGCGCCGGCGTCGTCGACCTGGCGACGATGCTCGAACAGGCTGCGCACCACCTCGCGACGGGCCCCGTCCTTCCCACCGCCCTGGCCGCGCTCGTCTTCGGCCGCGCCGCCGGCACCGACGGCGCCAAGTGGACGGACCTCCTGGCCGAGGGCGCCCTGCCGACCGCCGTCGCATTGGACGGCGCGCTCACCGCGACGACCCGGGAGGGCGGGTACGACCTCGACGGCGACGCGGGCCCGGCGCTCGGCGGCGAGCCGGGCGTCGCGGTCCTGGTCCGCATCGGCACCGACGGCGGGACCGAACGCTGGGCGCTGCTCGACGCCGACACCCCCGGACTGAACCTCGAACCCCTCGACACCCTCGACAAGTCGCGGGCGCTCGCCCGCGTGCGGCTCGCCGGCGTCGCCGTCACCACCGACCGGGTCGTCTGCGTCCCGGCAGGCCTGGTGCGCGACCTCGCCGCCACGCTCGCCGCCGCCGAACTCGCCGGCGTCGCCGGCTGGGCCCTGGCCACGGCCGTCGAGTACGCCAAGATCCGCGAACAGTTCGGCAAGCCCATCGGCTCGTTCCAGGCGATCAAGCACCTGTGCGCCGAGATGCTCTGCCGTACCGAGAAGATCCGCGCGGCGGCCTGGGACGCCGCCGTGGCGGCCGACGCGGCCCCGCACGAACTGCCCCTGGCCGCGGCCGTCGCGACCGCCGTCGCCCTCGACGCCGCCGTGCAGAACGCCAAGGATGCCATCCAGGTGCTCGGTGGTATCGGCTTCACGTGGGAGCACGACGCCCACCTGTACCTGCGCCGCGCCGTCGTCACCCGTCAGCTGCTCGGCGGCTCCGCCGCGTGGCGGGCCCGGGTCGCCGGCCTCGCCCGCTCCGGCGCCCGCCGTCACCTCACCGTCGACCTGAGCGCCTTCGACGACGAACGCGTGCGCATCCGTGCCGAGATCGCGCAGCTCCTCGACCGGCCCGGACCGCAGCGGCGGGCCGCGCTCGCCGAGGCCGGGTTCCTGGCCCCGCACTGGCCGCCGCCGTACGGCCGGGGCGCGCACGCCGCGCAGCAGATCCTCATCGAGGAGGAACTCGCGGCCGCCGGCGTGGACCGGCCCGATCTGGTGATCGGGTGGTGGGCCGTGCCCACCATCCTCGAGCACGGCACCGCCGAGCAGATCGACCGCTTCGCCCTGCCGACCCTGCGCGGTGAGATCGTCTGGTGTCAGCTGTTCTCGGAGCCGGGCGCCGGATCCGACCTGGCGTCGCTGCGCACCGCCGCGGAGAAGGTCGACGGGGGCTGGCGCCTGCAGGGACAGAAGGTGTGGACCTCGCTGGCCCAGGAGGCCGACTGGGCGATCTGCCTGGCCCGCACCGACCGCGACGCCCCGAAGCACAAGGGCATCACCTACTTCCTCGTCGACATGAAGTCCGCGGGCATCACCGTCTCGCCGCTTCGGGAGATCACCGGCGACGCGCTCTTCAACGAGGTGTTCCTCGACGGCGTGTTCGTCCCCGACGAGTGCGTCGTCGGCCCGCTCGGCGGCGGGTGGAAGCTCGCCCGCACCACGCTCGCCAACGAACGGGTCGCGATGAGCGGCGGATCCTCGCTGGGGAAGGCGGTCGAGCAGCTGCTGGACCTGGTGGCACCCGGCGACCCGGTCGCCGAGGACCGGATCGGCGGGCTCGTCGCCGAGGCCACGGCCGGGTCGCTGCTCGAGCTGCGGACCACCCTCGCGCAGCTCGACGGTCAGGACCCCGGCCCGGCGTCGAGCGTGCGCAAGCTGATCGGCGTGCGGCAGCGCCAGGACACCGCGGAGCTCGCGTTGGATCTCGCCGGTGCGGCCGGCTGGGTCGAGGGCCCCCTCGCGCGCGAGTTCCTCAACACGCGCTGCCTGACGATCGCCGGCGGCACCGAGCAGATCCTGCTCACCCTCGCGGCGGAGCGCCTGCTGGGCCTGCCGCGCGGCTGACGGGTGCTTCCACCCGCCCTGCCGAGGTGATACAACTAGAACACGTTCTAATCGAAGGTGGAAACGTGGACTTCGCTCGTGACGACACGCAGGAGGCCGTGGCCCAGGTCGCCGTCGACCTGCTCGCCCGCGACCTGAGGCCGGACGAACTGTGGCGCGCCCTCGCCGACGCCGACCTCCTCTCCCTCGCCCTGCCCGCGCGGCTCGGCGGCGACGACCTCGGCGTCGCCGAGGTCACCGCACTGCTCACCGAGATCGGGCGACGTGCCGCACCCGTCCCCGCCCTGGCCACCCTCGGCTTCGGTGTGCTGCCCGTCCGGATCCTCGCCGCCGACACGCAGCAGGACGAGCTGCTCGCGGGCGTCGCCGACGGCGCCGTCCTCACCGCCGCCCTCGCCGAGGTCGGCCGCGCCTTCCCGGCGTCCCCCGCCGCCACGGCGGTACCCGACGGCGAACGCCACGCCGTCACCGGGCACTTCGTCGGCGTGCCCTACGCGGCGACGTCGCGAAAGATCCTGGTGCCCACCGACGCCGGTGTGATCGCCGTCGAACCCACGGCACCGGGCGTGACCCTGACCGAGAGCCCGTCGTCGGCGCACACCCCCGAGTGCTCCGTGCGGCTCGCGTCCGCGCCGGGCCTGCTCCTCGGCGACGGCGCCGACCCGGCCGCCGACGTCGCCGTCCTGTACCGCCTCGCCCTCGCCGCGGTCGGCGCCTACGCGGACGGACTGCTTTCGGGCGCAACGCAGCTCACCGCACAGCACGTGAGCACCCGGCACCAGTTCGGCAAGCCGCTCGCCGCCTTCCAGGCGGTGGCCCAGCAGATCGCCGACGTCTACGTCACCTCCCGCACCCTGCACGTCGCCGCGCTCGCCGCGGCCTGGCGGGTCGCGCAGGACGCCCGCAGCGCCGCCGCGGACGACGACCTCGACGTCACGGCGTACTGGATCGCCACGGAGCTGCCGCCCGCCGTGCGCGTGCTGCACCACCTGCACGGCGGTCTCGGTGTGGACGAGACCTATCCGCTGCATCGCTATTCCTCGACCGCAAAGGATCTGGCGCGTCTGCTCGGCGGCGCCTCGTACCGACTCGACCTCGTGGGGGCCCGGTGTTCATCGATCTGACCGACGAGCAGCGCGCGCTGCAGGCGGAACTGCGACGGTACTTCGCGGACCTGATCTCCCCCGAGGAGGCCGCGATCATGCGCACCGAGCGCCACGGCCCCACCTACCGGGAGGTCGTGCGCCGGATGGGCAAGGACGGCTGGCTCGGCGTCGGCTGGCCCGTCGAATTCGGCGGCCGCGGCTTCGGTGAGGTCGAGCAGCAGATCTTCGTCAACGAGGCCGTGCGCGCCGACGTGCCGCTGCCCAGTGTCACCCTGCAGACGGTCGGGCCGACCCTGCAGGTCTACGGAACCGAGGAACAGAAGCGGAAGTTCCTGCCCGCCATCCTCGCCGGCGAGGTCCACTTCGCGATCGGCTACTCCGAGCCCGACGCCGGGACCGACCTCGCCGCACTGCGCACCACGGCCGTGCGCGACGGCGACCACTACGTCGTGAACGGGCAGAAGATCTTCACCACCGGCGGCCACGACGCCGACTACGTCTGGCTTGCGGTGCGCACCGGCAGCGCCGACTCGAGGCACCGCGGCATCTCGATCCTCATCGTCGACACCAAGGACCCCGGCTTCGGCTGGACCCCCATCATCACCTGCGACGGCGCGCACCACGTCAACGCCACGTACTACAGCGACGTGCGCGTCCCGGTCGAGATGCTCGTCGGCGAGGAGAACGAGGGCTGGAGGCTGATCACCACCCAGCTCAATCACGAACGCGTCATGCTCGGCCCCGCCGGCCGCGTGGGCGGGCTCTACGACCGGGTGTTCGCCTGGGCCCGTTCCCGGGACCTGCTCGGCGAACCCGACGTGCGGCGCGGGCTCGGCGAGATCCACGCGACGTTCCGGCTCAACGAACTGCTCAACTGGCAGGTCGCCGCCAGCGAATCCGAGGCGGTCGACATCGCGGACGCGTCGGCCACCAAGGTGTTCGCCACCGAACGCATCCAGCGTGTCGGCCGGCTCGCGGAGGAGATGGTCGGCCGGTTCGGGGATCCCGGCGACCCGGAGACCGCGGACCTGCTGCGCTGGCTCGACATGCAGGTCAAGCGGAACCTGGTGATCACCTTCGGCGGCGGTGTCAACGAGGTGATGCGGGAACTGATCGCGACGGCGGGCCTGGCCATGCCCCGGGTCCCGCGGTGAAGGGGGACGTGTCGATGAGCGCCGCCGTGCCGGGCCCCCACGACGAGATCCGCGCGGCCGCCGAACGCGTCCGCGCCGACGGGCCGTCCAAGCCGCGTGCGGGCCGCGACCGGGTGAACCTGCCGCTGATCCGCAACTGGCTCGAGGCGATCGGCGACGAGAACCCGATCTACACAGACGAATCCGCCGCGATCGCGGCCGGGCACGGCGGCCTCGTCGCGCCACCCGCGATGGCGCAGGTGTGGACCATGCGCGGCCTCGGCGCCAAGCGCGAGGAGGACGATCCGCTCCGCCGGATGACGGAGATCCTCGACGAGGCGGGCTACACGTCGGTCGTCGCCACGAACTGCGATCAGGTCTACCACCGCTATCTGCGCCACGGCGAGGAGGTGACCATCGAGTCCACCCTCGAAGACCTCGCCGGACCGAAGAAGACCGGCCTCGGCGAGGGCTGGTTCTTCACCACCCGCAGCGTGTGGAAGGTCGGCGACGAGGTGGTCGCCGAAATGCTCTTCCGCATCCTCAAGTTCGCGCCGCCCCTCCGCGAGACCGGCCGAATGTCACATTCTGTCGATTCAACCGAACCGATGTCACATTCGGCCCCGACGGTTCCGGCGGACCTCGACCCCACCCGCATGCTGCGGCCGTCCGCGTCGCAGGACACGCGGTTCTTCTGGGACGGTGTCGCCGCGCACGAACTGCGTATCCAGCGGCGGCCCGACGGCACGCTGCAGCACCCGCCGGTGCCGGCGCTGTGGCTGGCCCAGGACGAGACGACCGACTACGTCGTCGCGTCGGGCCGCGGCACCGTCTTCAGCTACGTGGTGCACCACGCGCCGAAGGTGCCGGGGCGGACGGTGCCGTACGTCGTCGCCCTCGTCGAACTCGACGAAGGCGTTCGTATGCTCGGCGAACTGCGCGGGGTGGACCCCGGCGACGTGCGCATCGGGACGCCGGTCGAGGCGATCTTTCTCGATTTCCCGGGCGACGACGAGACCGGCGGCGATCCCTGGACCTTGTACGCCTGGCAGCCGAGCGAGGAGAGCGCATGAACGCGGGAACGGTCACCGTCGGACAATCCTTGCCGCCGTTGACGATCCGGGCCGATCCGACGTTCGTCGTCTCGACGGCCTTGGCCACCAGGGACTTCCAGGACGTGCACCACGACCGCGACAAGGCGCAGCAGCGCGGGTCGAAGGACATCTTCGTCAACATCCTCACCGACACCGGGCTGGTGCAGCGCTATGTCACCGACTGGGCCGGTCCGCGCGCGGTGCTGAAGTCGGTCTCGCTGCGGCTGGGGGTGCCCTGGTACGCGTACGACTCGCTGACCCTGACCGGGACCGTCGCCGCCGTCGAGGACGACGGGCGCATCACCGTCGACATCGTCGGCAAGAACGGTCTGGGCGACCACATCACCGCGAAGGCCGTCCTCGAGATCGGAGGCTCCGCATGAGCGACCTGTCCCGCCGCGCCGCCATCGTCGGCATCGGCGCCACCGACTTCTCCAAGGACTCCGGCCGCAGCGAACTGCGCCTGGCCGCGGAGGCGGTGCGGGCGGCGCTGGCCGACGCCGGCCTGCGCCCGGCGGACGTCGACGGCCTGACCTCCTTCACGATGGACACCAACACCGAGATCGCCGTCGCACGTGCGGTGGGGATCCCGAGCCTGAAGTTCTTCTCCCGCGTCCACTACGGCGGCGGCGCGGCATGTGCCACCGTGCAGCAGGCGGCGATGGCCGTCGCCACCGGCGTCGCCGACGTGGTGGTGGTGTACCGGGCCTTCAACGAGCGCTCCGGGGCGCGGTACGGTCAGGTCAACACCGCGCTGTCCGCGCAGGTCAACTCCTCCGGCACCGACTACGCCTTCTCCTATCCGCACGGCCTGGGCACCCCCGCTTCGTTCGTGGCGATGGCCGCCCGGCGCTACATGCACGTCACCGGGGCCACCAGCGCGGACTTCGGGAAGGTCGCCGTCGCGGCCCGCAGGCACGCCGCGACGAATCCGCATGCCTTCTTCCACGGCAGGCCGATCACCCTCGACGACCACCAGAATTCGCGGTGGATCGCGGAACCGCTGCACCTGCTCGACTGCTGCCAGGAATCCGACGGCGGCGTCGCGCTCGTCGTCACCACGACCGAACGGGCGCGGGACCTGCCCCAGCCGCCGGCCGTGGTGGCGGGGGCCGCCCAGGGCAGCGGACCGGACCAGTACATCATGGCCAGCTACTACCGTGACGGCCTGACGGGGCTGCCCGAGATGGGCATCGTCGGCCGCCAACTGTGGGAGCAGTCCGGCCTCGGCCCGCAGGACGTACAGACGGCGGTGCTCTACGACCACTTCACGCCGTACGTGCTCATGCAGCTCGAGGAACTCGGGTTCTGTGGGCCCGGCGAGGCGAAGGACTTCGTCGCCGACGGGGCGATCGAGCTCGGCGGCCGGCTGCCCCTCAACACCCACGGCGGCCAGCTCGGCGAGGCATACATCCACGGGATGAACGGCATCGCCGAGGCGGTGCGCCAGCTGCGCGGCACATCCGTCAATCAGGTTCCCGACGTGGAGAACGTACTGGTCACCGCGGGCACCGGCGTGCCGACGTCGGGACTGGTGCTGGCGAGGAGCTGAGGGCGGCGGTGTCCGCCCGGACCCGGGAGGATCCGGCCGGACATCACGGCCGGGAGCCGACCGGGACGGTATAAGTAGGACATGAATTCCGCCTCACACTCAGGCCGCGGCGACGCGGGCCGCGACGCCGACTGGGACGGACCGGCGCCGTCCATGGCGCCGGCGGACCTGCTGCACGACCCGCCGGTCACCCAGCGCGGGGCGCGCCGCCGCGCCGAGCTGATCGCGGCGGCCCGGATCGTCTTCGAGCGGTCCGGGTTCCTCGACAGCAAGCTCACCGACATCACGCGTGAGGCGAAGTGCTCGACGGGGTCCTTCTACACGTACTTCAACAACAAGGAGGAGGTGTTCGCGGCCGTCCTCCAGGAGGCCCAGGAGGACATGCTGCACCCGGGGATGGGCCGGGCCGCGGGCACCGACGACCCGTACGCGGTGCTCGAGGCCAGCAACCGGGCGTACCTCGAGGCGTACCGCCGCAACGCCCGCCTCATGGTGCTGCTCGAGCAGGTCGCGAGCATCGATCCGCGCTTCCGCGAGCTGCGGCGTCGGCGCGGCGAGACCTTCATCCGGCGCAACGCGCGCAGCATCGCGGAGCTGCAGAAGCGCGGCATCGCCGATCCGGAACTCGATCCGATGCTCGCCTCGCGCGCGCTGTCGGGCATGGTCAGCCGCCTGGCCTACTCGACGCTCGCCCTCGGCGACGCCGAGCCGGTGGATTTCGACGTCCTGGTGACCACCCTGACGCGGCTGTGGGCCAATGCGCTGCGGATCCCGGAGCGCGCCGCCACGGCAACCACTTGAACTCGAGGTTTGATTCAACTAAACAGAGAGGCATCATCCCCGACGAGAGGAACGCCAGTGCACGTCGAAGGCAAGGTCGCCGTTGTCACCGGAGCCGGTAACGGGATCGGCGCCGCACTCGCTGCCCGGCTCGTCGCCGCGGGAGCGCGGGTGCTCGTCGCCGATCTCGACGGCGACGCCGCGCAGCGCGTGGCCCGCGAACTCGATCCCGACGGCGCCGGTCTGGCCGTGGGCGTCGGCGCCGACGTCGCCGACCCCGACCGGATCCGGGAGATCGTCGACCGCGCCGAGGCCGACCTCGGTCCCGTCGCGCTGTACTTCGCCAACGCCGGAGTCGCCGGGGCAGCGGGGCTCGGCGCCGACGAGTCGGCCTGGGACCTCGCGCTCGACGTGAACCTGCGCGCGCACGTGCGGGCCGCGCAGCTGATGGTGCCGCGATGGCTCGAGCGCGGCGAGGGCTACTTCGTGAGCACCGCCTCCGCCGCCGGGCTGCTCACCCAGATCGGTTCGGCCACCTACTCGGCCACCAAGCACGCCGCCGTCGGATTCGCCGAATGGCTGTCGGTCACCTACGGCGACAAGGGAATCCGCGTCAGTTGCGTGTGCCCCATGGGGGTGAACACCCAGCTGCTGCACGAGGGGGAGACCTCCGGCGAGGGGCTGGGCGTGGCGGCCGCGCGGGCCGTCACCTCCGCGGGGGCGGTCCTCGAACCGGCCGACGTCGCGGAGGTGGTGCTCGCGGGGGTCGAGGCCGAGCAGTTCCTGATCCTGCCGCACCCCGAGGTCCTCGACATGTACCGGATGAAGGGCGCCGACTACGACCGCTGGCTCACCGGAATGCGGCGCTATCAGGAACGACTGCTGGCCGGTATCTGACGAGCCGGGAAAACCGCTCGAAACCTGTCGGAGGTCTGTAGCACACTGGGGCGCACATCCGACGACGGGGAGGACTCATGGCCGACGCCATAGTCGCCGAGGGGTTGATCAAGAGGTACGGACGGGTCACGGCCCTCGACGGAATCGATCTGCGAGTCCCGGAAGGGACGGTGACGGCGCTGCTCGGGCCCAACGGCGCCGGCAAGACGACCACGGTGCGGGTGCTCACCACCCTGCTCGTACCGGACGAGGGCCGGGCCACCGTGGCGGGACTCGACGTCGTCGCCGACGCGCGCGCTCTGCGTTCGCACATCGGCGCCTCGGGCCAGTACGCCGCGGTCGACGAGTATCTCACCGGGTTCGAGAATCTCGAAATGGTCGGTCGCCTCTACCATCTGGGTATCAAGCGCAGCCGCGAGCGGGCGCGTGAGCTGCTCGAGCAGTTCGACCTGGTCGAGGCCGGGGACCGTCCGGTCAAGGGCTACTCCGGCGGCATGCGGCGCCGGCTCGACCTCGCCGGTGCGCTGGTGGCGCAGCCACCCGTGCTGTTCCTGGACGAACCCACCACCGGGCTGGACCCGCGGGCCCGGCTCCAGCTGTGGGAGGTCATCGACCAGCTCGTCGCGCAGGGGACGACGCTGCTGCTCACCACCCAGTACATGGAGGAGGCGGAGCGGCTCGCAGACCGGATCGCGGTGATCGACCGGGGCGTCGTGATCGCCCGCGGCACCGCCGACGAACTCAAGAGCCTCGTGGGCGGGGAACGCATCGAGCTGGGGGTCGCGGACGCCGCCACGATCCCGACCGTGCGCCGCGAGCTCGACGACCTCGCGGTCGGCGAGATCCAGGCCGACGCGGGATCCGGTCGCGTCACCGTGCCGGTCAGCGACACCGGCTCGACAGGCAGCGGCGCCGATGTGCTGGCCACGGCGCTCGGCCGGCTGTCCGCGGCGGGCATCCGCGTCACCGATGTGGCGTTGCGCAAACCGACACTGGACGACGTGTTCCTCGCCCTCACCGGGCACGAGGCGGACGAGAAGATCGAGGAGGCGGTGGGATGAACACGGCTCAGATGATGGTGTCGGACGGGGTCACCATCGCCAAGCGCAACGTCATCAAGATCAAGCGCGTGCCCGACCTCATCGTCTTCACGATGCTCTCGCCGATCATGTTCGTGTTGCTGTTCGCGTACGTGTTCGGCAGCGCGATCCAGGTTCCGGGGATGTCCTACCGCGAGTTCCTCATCGCCGGCATCTTCACCCAGACGGTGATCTTCGGGGCGACCTGGACCGGTCTGGGCATGGTCGAGGACCTGCAGAAGGGCATCATCGACCGGTTCCGCTCGCTGCCCATGGCGCCGTCCGCGGTGCTGGTCGGCCGCACCTCCACCGACGTGCTCATCAACGTGCTCAGCCTGGTGGTGATGTCGCTGACGGGCCTGCTCGTCGGGTGGCGGATCCACTCGTCGTTCGGGGAGGCCCTTGCCGGATACGCGCTGCTGTTGTTGTTCGCCTACGCTCTGTCCTGGGTGATGGCGGTGGTGGGGATGTGGATCCGCACGCCGGAGGTGTTCAACAATGCGAGCTTCATGGTGATTTTCCCGTTGTCGTTCGTGGCCAACACGTTCGTCGACATCTCCTCGCTGCCCCCGGTGCTGCAGACGATCGCGGAATGGAACCCGGTGTCGGCCCTGACGCAGGCTGTGCGGGAGTTGTTCGGCAACACCAATCCGGCGATGCCCGTGTCGGACGCGTGGCCGCTGCAGAACCCGATCCTGGCGTCGCTGCTGTGGACGGCCGCGATGCTGATCGTGTTCGTGCCCTTCGCGATCCGTCGCTACCAGAAGGCCGTCAGCCGCTGAGGAACCCTGGTCGACGCGCTGGGGTCGCGCACGGGCCGCGGCCCCAGCCGTCGAACGCGCTACGCGGTGCTCGTGGCCGGACTGGTGCACTTGCCCCCCGACCTGATGGTCAGTGGGAGGTGTGGTCGTTGGTGCCGATGCGGTGGACGTGGATGAGGTCGGTCGAGCCGATGGTGTTCGGGGGTGATCCGGCGACGATGACGACGAGGTCGCCGTGCCGGTAGCGGTCGAGTCGGAGGAGGGCGGTGTCGACTTGGCGGATCATGTCGTCGGTGGTGCGGACGGGGTCGACGAGGAAGGTCTCGGTGCCCCACGTCAGGGCGAGTTGGTTGCGCACTTCGGGCAGCGGGGTGAAGGCCAGTAGTGGCAGCGAGGTGTGCAGGCGGGCGAGGCGGCGGACGGTGTCCCCGGATCGGGTGAACGCGACGAGGGCTTTCGCGTGCAATCGCTCCCCGATGTCGCGGCCGTCTCCCGGCGGACGCACCTCACGCCACCCGCACGCACCCTGATGGACTCGGAAAATCATGCCGCAGTACGACTAGCGCGCTCGGGGGATGGGTACTCCGTCCGTACCGATCCACGTCGTGGGGAAGGGGCCATGACAGCTGAGAACCAGGGCGACCGAACCGACGTCGACAAGGCGTTGCTCGGGCACGCCACCTATCGCAGCCTCGGCGAACAGCGGCTCTCACCCGCCGAGGAGCGGTTCGAGAAGGGCCGCCGCACGATTGGGCTGTTTCTCGCGCCGCTGATCGCGATCGTCTTCCTCGCCCTGCCGATCGACATACCGCCGCAACAGCAGACGTTGGCCGGTGTGCTGCTCGGCGTCATCCTGCTGTGGGTGAGCGAGGCGATGCCGATCCCGATCACCGGACTGCTCGGTGTGGCGGTCGTGGTCTTTCTGGGGGTGGCACCGGCCGACGAAGTCCTCGCAGCGTTCGGGTCGTCGACGATCTTCACTTTCATCGGAGCGTTCATCCTCGCTCAGGCGATGCTCAAACACGGCGTGGCGCGTCGGTTCGCGTTCCGCATCCTGACCCTGCCGCGTGTGGGCCAGTCCACCACCGGGGTGATCATCGCCTTCGGCGCGATCACGTGCGGGCTCTCGGCCTTCGTATCCAACACCGCGACCGTCGCGATGCTGCTGCCCACGGCGCTGGGCATCCTCGGCGTCATCGCGAAGCTCATGCAGAACCGCGGCGTCGTCGCACCCGACTTCGACCCGCTTCGCGTCCGGGTGGGCGCCGCGATCATGCTGATGCTCGCGTACGGAGCAAGCGTGGGCGGCCTGCTGACGCCGGTCGGGAGCCCACCCAACCTCATCGGACGCGGGCTCATCGAGGAGGCCACGGGAGAGCGGATCAGCTTCGGGCAGTGGATGGTGATCGCCATCCCGATCTGTCTGTCGATGTTCATCGCGCTCGCCGTCATCCTGCTGCGCCTGAACAAGCCCGAGATCCGACGTATCGAGGGCGTCGCCGACTACCTGGCGCAGCAGCGCGCGGAAATGGGTCCGCTGTCTCGTGCCGAGAAGAACACGCTCATCGCCTTCGGAGTCACGGTGACGCTGTGGATCCTGCCCGGTGTCGTCGCGGTGATCGCCGGCAACGACTCGGACCTCTACAGCACGATCAGCGACCGGCTCGACGAGGGCATGGTCGCGGTCTTCGGGGCGGCGTTGCTCTACCTTCTGCCGACCGATTGGGAGAATCGCGAGTTCACGCTGCGCTGGCGAGACGCAGCGGAGATCGACTGGGGCACGATCGTGCTGTTCGGCACCGGCATCATCTTCGGCTCCCTGCTCGCCGACACCGGCCTCGCCGAGACGATCGGCACATCCGTCGCGGACTCGCTGGGCCTGACGAGCGTCGTCGCCATCACGGTCTTCGCCGTCGTGCTGGCCATCGCCGTATCGGAGACGACGAGCAACACGGCGTCGGCGGCGGTCGTGGTGCCGATCGTGATTCCGGTGGCGATGGCGGCCGGTGTCAACCCCTTCGTGCCGGCGCTCGCGGCCACGTTCGCTGCGTCGTTCGGCTTCATGCTTCCGGTCTCGACGCCGCAGAACGCCGTGGTCTACGGCTCCGGGGCCGTTCCGATCACCACGATGATTCGAAGCGGGGTGATCTTCGACATCGTGGGTGCGATCCTGATCATCGTTCTCCTGCCCTTGACGATCGCCCTGGTCGGCCTTGGCGCTGCATGATCGACCACACCGTCGTCGCGAAGGTCGACGTCCGGAGACTGCACGCGACGGGGGTGGTTATCGATGGCGCGATGCGGTTGCGGTTCGTGGGTGTAGTCGTCGGTGCGGTCGACGTGGATGCCATTGGCGTGCAGCCTCGGTAGGGCAGCGCTCGCACCTCGTTCAGGAGGCCGGGGTCGTCGTTGCCGAGGGAGGCGATCGCTGCGTGCCGCGGCCCTTCCACCCGAAAGAGCCTGAGTGAACGGCCCGGAGCGATGCCGGTCGCCGTGGGATAGTGGGCCTGTCGAGCGAGTACAGGGAGCAGGCCCACATGCACGAATCGACCGGGAGATGACGATGAGTGGACCGGTGATCGACCCCCGCCGTCACGACGCGGTGATCTTCGACCTCGACGGGGTGGTCACCGACACCGCGGCGGTCCACGCCGGGGCGTGGAAGGAACTCTTCGACCGCTATCTCTCGCGTCGTCCCGAACGCGACGGCGAGGAGCATCGCGAGTTCACCGACGAGGACTACCGCAAGTTCGTCGACGGCAAGCCGCGCGTCGACGGCGTCGCCGATTTCCTTGCCTCGCGCGGCATCACGCTGCCGTGGGGGGACCCCGACGACGGCCCGGACGTCGAGACCGTGTGCGGGCTCGGTGCCCGCAAGGACGAGATGTTCCGCGAGCGCATCCACCGCGACGGTGTCCCGGTGTTCGAGTCCAGCGTCGATCTCGTGCGCCGGGTCCAGAGCCTCGGGCTGGGCACCGCGGTCGTCACCTCGAGCCGCAACTGCACGCTCGTGCTCGAGGCCGCCGGGCTCGCCGACCTGTTCGGAGTCCGGGTCGACGGCGTGGTCTCCGACGAACTCGGGTTGCCAGGCAAGCCCGATCCGGCGGCCATGCTCGAGGCCGCCCACCGGCTCGGGGTCCACCCGGCCCGGTCCGTCGTCGTCGAGGACGCGGAGGCGGGCGTCGCCGCGGGCCGGCACGGCGGGTTCGGTCTCGTCGTCGGCGTGGACCGGGTCCATCATCGCGACGAACTGCGGCGCCGCGGCGCCGACGTGGTGGTCGACGACCTCGCCGAGCTGGCGGTGCGCACCGGCGACCGGCGCATGTCGGAGATCCCGGACGCGTTGGCGTCGCTCCAGCAGCTGACCGCCTTGCTCGGCACACGCCGGCCCGCCGTCTTCCTCGACTTCGACGGCACGCTGTCCGAGATTGTGAACGATCCCGCGGCCGCCACGCTGGTCGACGGTGCGGCGGCGGTGCTGTCTTCCCTGGCGAGCGAATGCACCGTCGCCGTCATTTCGGGACGCGACCTCGCCGACGTGCAGACCCGGGTCGGTCTTCCGGGCCTGTGGTATGCGGGAAGTCACGGCTTCGAACTGATCGGCCCCGACGGGCAGCACCAGCAGAACGACGCGGCCCTGGCCGCCGTGCCCTACCTCGAGCGGGCCGCCGCCGCGCTGCAGGAACGGCTCGCCGACGTGCCGGGCGCGGTGATCGAACACAAGCGGTTCACCGTCGCCGTGCACTACCGCAACGTCGCTCCGGACCGCGAGGAGGGACTCGTCGCCGCGGTGCACGAGGTCGCCGCCGCCGAGGACCACCTCCGGGTCACGACCGGTCGCAAAGTCGTCGAGATCCGCCCCGACGTCGACTGGGACAAGGGCCGGGCTCTCGAATGGGTGCTCGAGCACGTGCGCGACGAGGACAACCCGATCCCGGTCTACATCGGTGACGACATCACCGACGAGGACGCGTTCGACGCGCTGGCCGGCACCGGACTCGGAATCGTGGTGCGCCACACCGAGGACGGCGACCGTCGCTCGGCGGCACAGTTCTCGGTGGACGGCCCCGAACAGGTCCGGCGGCTGCTGCAGCGGCTCGCCGAGCTGTGGGGCGAGGACCAGGAGGTCGGCCCGCGTCACGACGCCTGGACCCTGTACTTCGAGGGCTACGATCCGCCGGCCGAGAAACTGCGCGAGGCCGTGTGCACGGTCGGCAACGGGTACTTCGCCACTCGTGGCTGCGCCCCCGAATCCCGCGCCGGTGCCGTGCACTACCCCGGCACGTACGCCGCCGGGATCTTCAACCGCCTGACGGACGAGGTGGCGGGCCGCACCATCGACAACGAGAGCATGGTGAACCTGCCGAACTGGCTGCCGGTCACCTTCCGTATCGACGGCGGCGAGTGGTTCGACATCGACTGCGTCGAAGTGCGGGAGTACTGCCAGTACCTCGATCTGCGCCGGGCCGTGCTCACCCGGCGGTTCCGATTCCGCGACGGTGCGGGCCGCACGACGACGGTCGTGCAGCGCCGGTTCGTCGCGATGCACCAGCCGCACGTGTGCGGCCTCGAGACGACGATCGTCCCGGAGGACTGGTCGGGGCGGCTCGAGATCCGGTCGGAGGTCGACGGCGCGGTCCGCAACACTCTCGTCGAGCGCTACCGGCACCTGGCCGGCGATCATCTCCGATTGCTGCACACCGCCCGGTTGTCCGAGGACTCGGTGTGCCTGACGGTGCAGACCAACCAGTCCCGCATCCCCGTCGCCGTGGCGGCTCGCAGCACGCTCTGGCGCGACGACGAACGGATCCCCGCCGAGTACACCCTCCTCGACTCGGGAGGGCGGGTCGGGCACATCATCGCGCTCGATGTCGCGGCCGGGGAGCCCGTGACCCTGGAGAAGATGGCCACCCTGTTCACCGGGCGTGACCAGGCGGTGTCCGAGCCGTCGGAGGAGGCCACGCGCTGGCTGGCCCGCACGGGGCGCTTCGAGGAAACGCTCGAGGGGCACGTACTCGCCTGGGTGCACCTGTGGGACCGCGTGGACATCTTCCTCGGGGGCGACGGCGAAGGCCTGCGGATAGTGCGGCTGCACCTGCTGCAGATGCTGCAGACGCTGTCGCCGAACACCGCGGATCTCGACGTCGGCGTACCGGCGCGCGGCCTGCACGGCGAGGCGTATCGAGGGCACATCTTCTGGGACGAGCTGTTCGTGCTGCCGGTGCTGAACCTGAGGTTGCCGGGGTTGACCCGTTCGCTCCTGCGCTACCGCCACCGCCGCCTGGACGAGGCCCGCCGCGCGGCGCGGGAGGCGGGTCACAGCGGCGCGATGTTCCCGTGGCAGTCCGGCAGCGACGGCCGCGAGGAGAGCCAGCAGGTGCACCTCAATCCGAAGTCGGGACGGTGGAATCCCGACGCGAGCTGGCGCCAGCACCACATCGGGGTCGCGGTCGCGCACAACGTGTGGCAGTACTACCAGGTGACCGGGGATCTGGGGTTCCTCGCGGAGTACGGGGCCGAGATGCTGGTGGAGATCGCCCGGTTCTTCGCCGATCTCGCCACGTACGACCGCGCCCGTGATCGGTACGTCATCCGCGGCGTCATCGGCCCCGACGAGTTCCACTCCGGCTATCCCGACGCGCCCTTCGACGGGATCGACAACAACGCCTACACCAACGTCATGGCGGTGTGGGTGATCCTGCGCGCGCTCGAGGCGCTGGAGATCATCCCGCTGCGGATCCGCACCGAACTGGTCGATACCCTCGGCCTGACCGCTCGCGAGACGGCGCGTTGGGAGGACGTCAGCCGCCGCATGTTCGTGCCCTTCCACGATCAGGTCATCAGCCAGTTCGAGGGCTACGGGGACCTGGCCGAACTCGACTGGGAGGGATACCGGCGCCGGCACGGCGACATCCAGCGTCTCGACCGGCTCCTCGAGGCCGAGGGCGACGACGTCAACCGCTATCGCGCGTCGAAGCAGGCCGACGTGCTCATGCTGTTCTACCTGCTGTCGGCGGACGAACTGCGGGAGCTGTTCGAGCGGCTCGGCTACCAGCTGACGGGCGAAACCATTCCGCGGACGATCGACTACTACATGGCGCGGACGTCACACGGGTCGACGCTGAGCGCGGTGGTCCACTCGTGGGTTCTGGCCCGGGCGCATCGCGGTCAGGCCATGGAGTTCTTCGACCGGGTGCTGGCGTCCGACATCGCCGACATCCAGGGTGGCACCACCTCGGAGGGGATTCATCTCGCGGCCATGGCCGGCAGCGTCGACCTGCTGCAGCGTTGCTTCTCCGGGCTCGAGGCGCGGGGGGACCGCCTGGTCTTCGGCCCGGAGTGGCCGGAGGAACTCGGCGCGCTCGAATTCCCGATCTTCTATCGGGGGCACCACCTGCAGGTGCGGATCTCCGGTCGGCAGGTCGAGGTCAGTGCAGGTGCGGGCATCCAGCGGCCGATCGAGATCGAATGCCGAGGCCGGGTCGAACGCCTGCATCCGGGCGACACGGTCCGGATGCTCTGACGGTCCGGCAGTCGGCTAGAGCGGGCTGTCGAGCCACGAGTAGTCGACCCCGATCCAGCCGCCGGCCAGGCTGAGCGTGCCCAGCAGCCACAGCGTCATGACCACGATCGCGCCGGTCGTGAGCGCTCCCGCGCCCCGCACCACCAGCGACTGCTGCCCGAACCAGTGCATGAACCGGTCGTAGCGGCCCCGCGCGAAGTGCAGCAGACGGTGAGCCCAGGCGAACTCCGAGGCCAGGATCCCGAGGCCGGCGAAGACGATCAGCCAGCCCGGTCCGGGGTAGGGGATGGCGACGACGCCGGCCAGCAACACGAGCGCTCCGAAGGTACCGACGGTGATGCGGTACGTCAGATTCAGCGACGGGCGCGTCTCGATGCGCCGGCGCCAGCGGAGCCACCGCTGCTTCAGCCGACGCAACGGGGATATGTGGGTCCGGGCCCCGACCCGGTCGGGCGCAACCGCGTGCCGAATCCGTCCTTCACTCACGATCTACCGAGCCTGCTTCTCGTCATACCTGGGTGCCGTGCACGGCAGGGTCGTCTTCCAGTCTACCGACGACCGGCGGGTACGGCGGGGCCCGGAAACGCGGACCCGCACGTCGCGGCCGGTCCGATCCGCGTGGTCAGGCCGCCGCGGCGTCCGTCGGGGCGGGATTCGCGGCGGTGAGCCGGTCCAGGTAGGCGGTGAAGACGGTGCCGAGGGCGACCGCGGTCTCGATCGTGTCGAGCCCCCGTATCGCCGCCACGAAGGACTCGTAGACGATGGCCGCTGCCTGCGACGGGAACAACCCGCCCTCGTCGGCGGTCAGCACCCGCACCGCGTCGTCCACGCTGCCTTCCACCGCGCCGGCCACCGATCCGTGCAGCGGCACCGCGGCCGCCGCGGCGATCAGGGCGTCCGCCAGCGCGGAGGAGGGGAACGCCACCGCAGCCGGTGCGATCACCCGACGGAACATCGTTACGTTCGCCATGTCGAACCTCCCGTGGAATCTCCCGAGCCGTTCTGTCGAGTGGTACCCGTGCGGGCACGCTGTACACAGTGCCCGAGGGGACCGACAAGTTCCGCTGCCGGCGAGCGACTCGTCACGCCGCCAGGACGCGCCGGGCATCGGCACGTCCGGCATGCATGAACTCCGGCCAGTCCCGGGTGCCGAGGAACTGCCGGTAGAAGCCGACGCCTCGCACTTTCTCGTACGGAACCGGCTCGATCATCGTGACGTGGGAGGCCGAGCGCAGCCGCGCCAGGTTCTCCCGCGCCAGCTCGACCTGCTGGGACGTGCGCACCTGACCGGCGATGTAGAGGATGCTCGCGCGCCGCTCGGCCCAGCCGGTGGCGTCCTCGCCTTCGAAGCCGGGTGGGTAGAAGCCGTTGACGGCGAGGGTGACCTCGCACGGCTGCTCGAGGTCGAGCAGCGGGTGGACGGGGAAGATATCGACGATCCCGCCGTCACACCAGTGGAATCCGCCGAGCTCGACGGGCGCGACGAACAGCGGCAGCGCGACCGCCATGTGCACGGCCCGGGCCACGGGCAGGTCGGGATACGTTCGTGGCCCGAGGTATTCGAGCCGGTTCTGTTCGATGTTCCAGATCGGCGCGTAGGCGGGTACGGGCATCGCGGCGAGCGTCATGTCGCCGAGCAGGCGCCGGTACGTGGCCTCGATCGCATCGCCGCGCAGGATGCCGGCGAATCCGCGGCCCACCGTCGGTGCGACGGCGAGCAGGCGACGCCAGTCGACGTCGAGATAGTCCTCGGGATCCAGCGCGAGGGTGAACTCTGCGACCTCCTCGGCGGGGACTCCCGCTGCGATCGGGAAGCCGAACAGCGCGGAACCGGAGCACAGGGAGATCACCGCCGGCCGGATCCCACCCTCCTCCATCGCCCGGGCCACACCGACCAGAGACGCGAGCGCTCCGCTGCCCCCTGTCGCGGCCATCGCGATCCGATCCCCCTCCTGCAGCCCGACCCGGAAGGGCTCGAACCGGGGAAAGGGGTGCAGTTCCCGGTCCGGCGTGCCCGAGGGCCGCTGCAGGGCCGCCCGCGCGACGTCGACGAGAAAACCGGCGTCGCTGCGCACGCCTTCGACCACGTCACGACCGCGGGAGAGGAGGTCGAAGTACTGGCGCACCCGGAAGATGTCGAGGACGGTGTCGAGCATGCCTCGACTGTGCGCGCGTGCCACACCGCGGGCCAGGGTCCTCGGTCCCGAATCCGTGCGGGATGCCCGCCGCGCAGCGGCTACCGGCCGGGGACGCGGCCCGGTTGTGCCGCGGTGCGGAGTTGATAGCGCCGTTCGGCGTAGTCCAGGTCGTCGCGCCACAGCCGGGTGGCCGTGTGCCGCATGAGGGGGCGGAGGGCGGCGGCGGCGCGCCGGGTGGCGATGCCGAACCCGGGGCGAGGGGAATCGGCGACGACGGCCTCGACGATCGCGGTCCGGGGCCGCCCGTCCGGTCCGGCACCGAGGGGCGTCGCGTGGGTCTCGACCACGCTGCCCACGCCCTCGCCCGACACGATCCGCATGACGACGGTGCGCGGGTCCGGGCTGGTGAATTCGGCGCGCACCGGCACACCGATCCGGCCGGCGACCCGGAAGGTGACGTCGACGAGGAACCGGTCCTCGCCGTCCGCAGTGCCGCGGGTGGAGGGAGCCTCGACCACCTCCAGGCGGGCGAACGAATACGGGTGGAACCAGGCGCCGTGCCACGGGTCGAGGCGGTTGGCGACGATGTCGGCCGGTTCGCACACACCGACGAGGGTGGCCACCGCGGCGATGCGGGACCCGGCCGTCGGGCGAGTCGGGACGATCGGCAGTTCCGTCGGCTCCTCGCCGCCGACGTGATCGAGACGGACCCACACGAGCACCCCGTCGTCATGGCTGGGGAAGGGCTTCCAGCCGTAGGCGCCGTCGGCGTCGAGGCGCAGCCCGTGCCAGCGGCAGACCAGCGCGCCGCAGTCCACCGCGGCCAGCGCCATCGGGGCGCCGAGGTGGGGGCAGGCGCCGGGGCCGACGAGCACCCGGTCGCCGTCGCGCCAGGCGACGAGTTCGATGCCGGCGATCGTGATGCCGAAGGGCCGGTCCGCGCCGATCTCACGGCTGGCCGCCACGACGTACCAGTTGCCGGACGGCCGGCGCTGGGCGCGGTCGAGGACGGCGGAGATCAGCTCGGGCCGTGCACCGCGGTAGGTGGGTTGCTGCGCGGCCCAGCGGTCCGGGTCGATGGGCCGGACGGGCCAGGTGTCGGGCCAGCGCCGGTACAGCGGATCGAGCACGCTCATGCGGGGTGCCTTTCCAGGGCGGCGAGCCGGCGCAGGACGGGTGAACGGCCCTGCGTGGGCACCGTATACAGGTCGTGTCCGGCCACACCCCATTGCGCGAGAAGGGAATTCGCGGCGTGCCACCCGGTGGTGGCCGCGCGTTCCATGAGGGCCACCGGCAGGTCGATCCGGATGCCGTCGCCGGCGAGCATCAACCGTTCGTGCGGGGTGCGGACGGTGGGCCGTCGCGCGAAATCGCCCACCCCGAACAACGGACAGTCCTGACGCCAGAGGGTGCGTTCCTCGACGACGCGGGCCGCGGCGGTCTCGGGATAGATCGCGTGCAGGCGCGCGAGCACCTGGGCGCGCACGTCGTCGGGCGAATGTGCCCCGCCGACAGCATCTCCCGTCGCGGCGTACGCGTGCAGTTCCACGACCGAGCCGCCGGTGCGGCGAGTCCAGGCCCGGGCCTCCTCCTCGTAACGGTCGAGCACGCTGACATTGTCGAGCGGGCGCAGGCCGCCGGTGCCGAGAAACGCCGGACGGTCCGCGGCGACGGGACGGTCCAGCCACAGGCGCTGCACCAGGAACGGGGGCGCGGAACGCAATCGGTCCACCCGGGAACGCCATCCGGGATCGCCGAGATCCGGCGAGGCGTCGACGAGGGCGCGCAGCCCGGCCACATCGAGCGCGAGGACGAGGCCGTCGGCGTCGATGCTGCCGCCGGTGCCGTCGTGGACGCGGAAGGTCCGGGTACCGCCGAGTTCGACGCCGGTCACCGCGGTGGACGTCCGGATGCGCGCGCCGTGTCCCGCGAGGTACCGGCCGAGCGGCTCCCACAGGGTGGTGTCGAAGTTGCCGGTGGCCACGTCGAAGAGCAGTCCCTCGGCGGAGCCGAGGAAGTAGATGTGGAACATCGTGGCCAGCTCGGCGGCCGACATGCCGGCCGGGGGAGCGAAGAAGCTGCGCGAGAACACCTCGAACGCCAGATGGTTGGCCGCCTCCGGAAAGCGGATGCGCTGCAGGAACGTCTGTGCATCGACGTCGTCGAGCCGGTCGTAGATCTCCGGCACGGACACGGTCGCCAGCGGGGCCGCCGCCCGCACGTCGATGCGCACCAGGTCCTGCAGCCGGAACGTGGGGCTGCGCAACGCGAACACCAGCGCGTTCCACGGAGGGGTGTTCGGGATCCCGCGAAAGGTGTCGCGCCGGCCCTCGCCGTCGATGAGCGGATAGTCGTCGACCGCCGTCAGCCGTTGCAGATCCGGGTCGGTGCGGCGCAGCAGCCGGCGCAGGTTGTAGTACTGCCGGAAGAAGGCGTGGAACCCGCGGTTCATCGCGATCCCGGTGCCGTCGTCGAGCCGCTCGTGCCACCCGCCGACCCGCCCGCCGAGGTGAGCCTCGCGTTCGAGCACCTCGACCTCCACGCCGCGCTCGGCGAGGGCGGTGGCGGCGGTCAGCCCCGCGATGCCCGCGCCGACGACCACCACTCGGGGCCGCTGCGGCAGATGCCCGGTGTCCGGCGCACCCCGAGAGGCGGCGTGGTGGGCGATCCGCCGATCGCTGCCGACGGCACCGTTCATATAGCTGCCCTCCTGCGGCGCCGGTCCGAATCCGGCCGTCCTGGTCGAACAGTGGCGAGGCCGAGCCTACCGCGGCAAGGCCCCCGGCGACGGCCGACGCGGTCAGGCGCCGAGCCGGGCCGCGTGCGACGCGACGGTCTCGAGATGCTTGTCCGCGGTGCTCAGATCCAGGTGGGCGTCGCTGAGGCCGTCGACGACCTCCCGCAGGTTGGCCTCGGCGGCGTCGTCGTCCGGTACCGGATCCACCAGGTCGAACGCCTCGGCGAGGGAGCGCACGCGCCGGTCCAGGGCCTGTAGATCCGTACGCAGTTCGGCGACCTGCCGGAGGAGATCGTTCATCGTGCTCCCTCCCCGTGCTGTGCGGCCGGCGACGGTCCGGGCGCGAGCATTCGGCCGCACGCTCACGGTAAGCCGGAACCTGGGACCTTCGAGGCGGAACGGGCGGTCCGGGAAGTGACGTCACGAGATAGGCTCGACTGTGCGCGTGTGTCGGCGAGCGCATGCGGCAACCGGGTGAGGACGAAGGCAGTGGAACGGCTGAAGTCCCGGAGGGGCGTGGACTTCTCCGGGGCGCGTAGCCGACACCGGGTGGGAGAAATGTGAAGAGAACCGCCGGCCTGTCCCTCCTGGTAGTGCTCTGCCTGGCGAGTTGTTCGGATGGCGGCGGGCCGCAGGTTCGGCCGTCGCCGCCCGCGACCGTCCCGGCGGCCGCAGCGTGCGACGTCACCGAGAGCGCCGGCCATCGCTACATCTCCGCTGTCGGTCGTGACGGCCGCTACTTCGAAGATCAGCATGGCGATCCGATCCTGATTCGCGGAGACTCGCCGTGGTCCGGCCTGGCGGACTGGTCGCCCGAGCAGGCCGAATCGTACTTCGCGAATCGTGAGGCCCACGGGTTCAACGCATCGATAATCTCTGCGGTCGCCGTCCCCGACAACGGCGGGCCGAGCGAGGATGGAGCGACCTTCGACGGCATCCGACCGTTCGTCGACGGTGACATCACGGCGTGGAACGAGCGGTACTGGGCGCGTGTCGACGAGTACCTGCGGATCGCCTGCCGGCACGGGAACACGCTGTTCCTCTACCCGATGGACGGGTGGAACATTTCCGACGTGTTCGCATCGGCGACTGCCGAACAGGCCGCCGTCTACGGCCGGATGTTCGCCCAGCGATACGCTCGGTTTCCGAACATCGTCTGGATGACCGGCGGCGACTATTCTCCCGAGACAGACGATCCCGCTGCCGGTTCCGACTCCGACCACGTGTTGCGCGGCATGCTCGAAGGGATCAGGGCGGCCGGCTCGGACAGGCCGTTCTCGATACAGCTGGGACCCCAGAAATCGCTCTCGACGGACAACCCCTTCTGGGAACCGTTGGCGGACTGGAACTTCGTCTACACATATCTGCCGACGTACAAGGCAGTGCTGGACGGTTACCAGCGACCGGCGGGCGCCAGGGACCCGCGTCCCGCCGTCTTCTCGGAGGGAAACTACGAGGGCGAGAACAACCAGCCCGACACGGCGCCGACAACCGACGAGACCCTTCGGCGCCAGGCTCTGTGGGCGTTGACCTCCGGATCACCGGGGGAGTTTCGTGGCTCCGACGACTGGGAGTTCCGAGACGGCTGGGAATCGCGCCTCGACACACCCGCCGTCACACAGCTCGAGGCCATTCGTGATCTGTGGGCCTCGTGGGCCTGGTGGCAGTTGGTGCCGGACGTCGACGAGCCGTTCGTGCTCGACGGGCGAGGCACCCGATCGACGGACGACGAGATGGTGGACGTCCTGGACGACGACTACGTCACCGCTGCACGCACCCCGGACGGCTCGCTCGCCGTCGTCTATGTGCCGACGCAGCGCACGATCCGGCTCGAGCGTGCACTGATTCCGCCGGGAGCGACACTCGGCTGGATCGATCCCGCCGATGCCGCCGCGCCTTCGCTGCCGGCGGAGATCGATCGGGACGGAAACGTGGCCACCCCGGGGACGAACGTCGACGGCGACCGGGATTGGCTCCTGGTGGTCGAGGCGTGAACGAGGAGCCGGGTCCGCGCGTCAGATCATGATGGCGGCGATGGCTACGGCCACCAGGACGGACGCTGCGACTGCCAGCCCGAGAAGCACCGAACCGGTGACGGCGACCGCCATGGCTGCCGCCACCATGCACGCACCTGCCGCCGTGCCGGACGTGTGCCGGAGACGCGAGTAGGACTCGCCGGCGTCGTCGTCGATATCGGTCCGTAACCGGTGCCGACCCTCGCATGTATGGACCACTGATGTACCCCCTGCCGTACCACAGTGTGATCGCTCTCACATTATGCACTCATTTGTATCGCATCACAAAACGATTTCGCCAGTCGAACGCGTATCCGGATCGTCGCGGTGCTCCTCTCGTCCCCTGTTCGTGCACCGAGGGTGTGAATTCCGTCCGGGCTGGGTATCGGATACGGAGTCGGCAGGAAAGGAGACGGGCGGATGGAGACGGAACGACAGGGCGGCAACGACGAGCCTCTGGTCGCGCACCCCGTGGTGGCTTTCGTGCTGGACGGCGTGCTGGTGCTGGCCGTAGCCGTGGTGGGGATGTGGATGTTCGGTTCGCTCCTCTGGGCGGCACTCGGCGGGGCGTTCTGCGCGGCCACGCACCTGCTGTGCCGGGCCACGGGTAACTGCGGTGCGCCCTCGCGCTCCACGGTCACGCAGCCGGAGAAGCAGAAGTCGGTCCCGGTGGCCACGGACGTCCGAGCCGAGGTCGCACAGGCGGCCTGACGCTCGGTCCCGCGGGTTCGAGTCGCACGCTCACGACGCGTCCTCGCTGCGCGAGTTCGTCGGTCACGGGTGCCGATCCCTTCCCCGGGCAACGATGTTCCGAACGTTACCGTAGGTCTCCGGCAGCAGAGGAGACACGGAACCGCCTCCGCGGGGTGTCGTCGCGGCCTATCGTAGGCGTGCGGATCTCGTATGGGAGGACCCATGGCCGAACCGGTGTTCGAGGAGTCGCAGGGCGCGGGCGGACCGCCGCAGTTCGAGGGACTGCGTGCCATGTTCGTCAACTGCACGCTCAAACGATCGCCCGAGACCAGCAACACGCAGGGGTTGATCGATCGCAGTGTGGCGTTGATGGAACGCGAAGGCGTCACGGTGGACCAGATCCGGGCCGTCGACCACGACATCGCGACGGGCGTGTACCCCGACATGACGGAGCACGGATGGCCGAGCGACGAATGGCCGCAGTTGTTCGACCGGATCCTCGCCGCGCACATCCTCGTCATCGCCGGGCCCATCTGGCTGGGTGACAATTCGTCGGTCACCAAGAAGGTCGTCGAACGTCTCTACGGCTGTTCCTCGCTGCTCAACGAGCACGGCCAGTACGCGTACTACGGCCGCGCGGGCGGTTGCCTGATCACCGGCAACGAGGACGGCGTCAAGCACTGCGCGATGAACATCCTCTACAGCCTCCAGCACCTCGGATACGTGATCCCGCCGCAGGCCGACGCCGGCTGGATCGGGGAGGCCGGCCCGGGTCCCTCGTACCTCGATCCGGGGTCGGGCGGCCCCGAGAACGACTTCACCAATCGCAACACCACATTCATGACCTACAACCTCATGCACACCGCCGCACTGCTCGTGCGGGCCGGCGGCTTTCCGGTGGGTGGCAACCAGCGATCGCTGTGGGACGCCGGGTGTCATCCGTCGTTCGAGAACCCCGAGCATCGGTGATGCCGGCACAGATCGGCGAGCGGGGGCCGGGGGCCGTGTGGTGCGCGCTCCTCCCGCTCGTGGTGCTCGTCGCCACCGGCTGTGGGGCGACGGGCGAGAGCTCCTACGATGTCGTCCCGGCGTCGGAACCTGCGGTGACCACGGCCGGCGAGCCGACGGTGATCACCACGGCGAACGGTCCCATCGGTGAAATGCTCTTCGACCGGAGGGACCAGGCGATCTACATCTTCGACCGGGAGGCAGGCACGGTCCCCGACTGCTACGGGGACTGTGCCGTGGCGTGGCCGCCGGTGCTCACCGTCGGTGCTCCCGTCGCGGCCGGTGACGCCGACCAGGGGCTGCTGGGCACCACGTCGCGCTCCGACGGGACCGCTCAGGTCACCTACGCCGGGCACCCGCTGTACTTCTATGCCGACGAGGAGCCCGGACAGGTGCTGTGCCACAAGGTCGAGGAGTTCGGCGGCCTGTGGCTGGCGATAGACGAGGCCGGCGTGCCACTCCCGTGACCGGGGTGACCGTCCGGTGGTGTTCTACCGCCGCCCGGGCGAACGTGAGCGGGTACCAGGAGTGACGGGTGCGCACCATTCGAACCCGCTATATCGGTCTGCTCACCAGATTCCTTGTTGCGCAGCATATCTCGAGCGCCGGTCCTCGTTCGGTGAGGGGCTTCCGCGGACCTTGGCCTGCGCGTCGAGTGCGGCTACCAGTACTGATGCCGTCTTCCGTCGGTGTCGGCGACGAAGATGACCGCGTCGGCGCCGTCCAGGTCTGCCGGGCCCAGCGGGATGTGGCCGGGCACGATCGGTTCGCCCGTGCCCATCGACGGGGCAAGCGCGGCGCACAGGGCCGGTGCCGGGAACAGGGCGCGGCGGGTGGTCGCCTCGGCCAACACGCCTTGGAGGGTGCCCGGATCGCTGTCGGGGTTGGCGTCGGTGGCCAGGAACACATAGCGCTCGCCGAGGGTGAGCCCGACGAGCGCGCCGGCGCTCCCCCAGCTCACCTCGCTCTCGCCGACCGGCATGTGGGACTGCGCACGCTGGAGGTGAACGTTGTGCGCGAACATGAGACTCGGCCCGCGTCGCTGCTCCTGGGCAACGATCGCGAGCAGGTTCTCGGCCATCATCTCGGCGCGCAGGCTGAGCAAGGTCGCGATGCGATCGGGTGCGGGACTGGCCATGGCGGCGTGATAGCGCAGCAGGCCCTGGGCGGTGCGCGCGTGCGCGACGGCGTGGTCGTAGCCGGTCGGGTCGGCGGAGCGCAGGCCGGGTGCCGCGCGGCGCAGGGCGCTGGCGAGGTCGTCGGCGACAATGCGCAGGGCGCGAGCGCGATCGGAGTCGCCGACGGACGCTGCCGGGTCGAACATGGCCGCCTGGTTCGTCCAGTCCGCGTCCTCGCCGAGCAGCGCGTCGAGGTCGCGGACCGATGCGGGCCGCAGCGCCGCGGGCAGGTAGTCGTTGGCCGAGGACAGTGCGCGTCGCGGGCTCGGCGCCCCGGAGAACTCCAACGGCGCGTCGAAGCCGTGGAAGCGAACCCGATCCTGCTCCGCGCGGCCGGCATTGTGCGCGCGGAGCCATTCGACGAGTTCGCGGTTGCCCGGCACCGCGCCGAACCCGTGGCTGAACCCGGTCGCGAGCACCGTGTCGATCTCCGCCGTTCCCACGGCCACGTAGTCGTCGACGACGGACGCGGCGAAGACGTCGGTCTCCAGCACGATCGACCGGTACCCCCGTTCGACGAGGTGACCGAGGAGTTCGTTGCGCAGAAGCGGGAACGCCTCGATCCCGTGGGTCGGCTCGCCGAGGGCGAGCAGGGTCGGCGGCTCGGGCCGCGTGGCGAGCAGTTCGTCGAGGGCGCGGCCCAGGCTCGCCGAGTCGTCGAGTTGGCGGCCGATTCCACGCAGTGCTGCGGCAGTAGACATGAACACCCCTTGTCGGAAGGAACTGCCCTCGACGATATCGTTGAAGAATCGGGTGAAACTTCTGCGATTCCGACCAGGAATCCGGAGGTAGAAGCCTCAATCGGAGGTGCACGTTGCGACCCATCGACCTCGCCCGGGAACACGGGTTGTCCGCACAGGCGATCCGCAACTACGACGACGCGGGCATCCTCCCGCCGACCGAGCGCAGCGAGACCGGCTACCGGCGCTACACGCCCCTGCACGCGCAGGCTCTACGCGCCTTCCTCGCGTTGCGCGGTGGCCACGGGCACCGGCAGGCAACGGACATCATGCGTTCAGTCAACCGCGGCGACACCGAGTCCGCATACCGGCTGATCGACGCCGCGCACGTCGCGCTGCTCGCCGAACGCGGCACCCGCACCGAGGTCGCAACGGCCCTGGGCGCCCTGTCCACCACGGCACCGACTGCTGTCCGCGGTGGACCGCTGACTGTGGGCGAACTCGCCTGCCGACTCGGCGTGCACCCGGCCACGCTGCGCACCTGGGAGACCCAGGGCATCCTGCGCCCCGACCGCGACCGGGCAACGGGCTATCGCGAATACGGACCGGACTGCGTGCGCGACGCCGAGATCGCACGGCAACTGCGCCAGGGCGGCTACCCGCTGTCCCAGGTCGCCCGGTTCCTCGAGTCGCTGCGCACGGCGGGCGGGGCGGACGCGTTGGCCGCCTTCCTCGGCTCCTGGCAGGACCGGCTGACCACACGCAGCCGCAACCTTCTCGCCGGCGCGGCCCAGCTCGATACCTACCTCACCCTGCTCGACCGGACGCAGCAGGGGCGACCGACGACGTCGTGAGGCTTGCCCATGCCTCAGCCTCATTCTCGATCGGATTCCATTGTCACGGATACAATTCCGTGCGAGCCGCAGTCGCGAACGGATCGTGCCGTTCTCATTCGGAAACCGTGCACGCCGCTGCCGAGCCCGCCCCTCCAGCATCGCCTCGCACACAGTCTGCCCAGCGTCCAAGTGCACGACGTTGCATGCCAGAACCCCGTCGCGTCGAACCGGGGGCCTCGTCAAACCACAGCGATGGTGCATCCATTCCTATTTCGGTGCTCTTACCTCCTCCGGCTCCTTGTCCGGCCGCAGTCCCTTCCAACTCGGGTGGCGCAGACTGTCGCCGGTGAACTCGCGATACTCGACGTCCCCGACCAGCACCGGCTCGGCCCATCGGGCGGCCCGGACGACGGGCGCCGGAGGTATCACGTCGAACGGATCGCTGGGCCGCTCGAGTTCGTCGAGCCGCTCCCACAGGGCGCGCCGGCCGGCGGTGGTGAAGCCGGTGCCGAGGTTGCCGATGTGGACGAGACGGCCGTCGTCGTCGTGGGCGCCGAGGACAAGGGAGCCGAACGTCGCGCGGTGCATGCCGGTGCCCGGCAACCATCCCGCGATCACGGCCTCGGTGCTCTTGCGCAGGGCGGTCTTGATCCATGCCGTAGCGCGGCGTCCCGGTTGGTAAACGGAATCGGTCCGCTTGCAGACGATGCCTTCGAGACCGTGATCGCGGGCAAGGTCGAGGAGGATTTTCGTGTCGGTGCCGACCCAGTGCGGCGGCGTGCGGACCAGGGGGCCGGACATCGACAGGTCGACCAGCCGACGGCGACGTTCGAGGTACGGCAGCCGGGTCGTCGGCGCGCCGTCGAGCGCGAGCAGGTCGAATGCGTAGAACTCCACGGGGATGGTCCGGATCAGGGCCGCCGTCGGTTTCGCCACGTGGATGCGGCTCTGCAGCCGGGCGAACGCCGGCGCCCCGGACCGCGGATCGGGAGCGACGATCTCCCCGTCGACGACCATCGGCCGACCCCGGGACACCGCCGACAGTGCGATCGTCAATTCCGGGTAGACCCCCGAGACGTCCTTGCTGTTGCGGCTGTAGAGCCGGCACCGCTCGCCGTCGCACACCGCCACCGTGCGGGCGCCGTCCCACTTCATCTCCACCGCCCAGCCGGTGCCGATCGGCGGCCGGCCGGGCGTGGCCAGCATCGGGGCGGGCACCGCGGAGCGGGAGGCGGGCATGGGTCGAATTATCCGGTGTGCCGTGCCCGGCTGCAGGGCAACTGTTCGGATCACCCTGTACCGGAATGAATTACACGCGTGTATTCCGCTGCCGTCCGGTGGCGCCGGTGCATTGCCGCAGTTTTCGTGCCGGTGGCGACACCTGTCGCTCGTCTTGACGAAACTCCTGCGGAGTGTCTACCGTCACATATATCCACTCAGCGGACATGCGTTCGCATTACGAACACACGGATCGAGGATCGGGTATGAACGAGCGGCACCTCGCCGGCCCAGACGAGTCTCAGGCTCGGCGCGCAGCCTTCGGCAGCTTCGTCGGCGCCGTCATCGACTGGTACGACTTCATCCTCTACGGCCTGGTGGCCGCGCTCGTCTTCAACAAGGAGTTCTTCCCCAACGTCAGCCCGGCCATCGGCACGCTCGCCGCGTTCGCGACTTTCGGCGTCGGATTCCTCTTCCGGCCGCTCGGTGGGGTGGTCTTCGGTCACTTCGGTGACCGCCTCGGTCGCAAACGGATGCTGGTGCTCACCATCGTGATCATGGGAAGCGCCACTGCCCTGATCGGCCTGCTGCCGAGCTTCGCGTCGATCGGGTGGTGGGCGCCGGTCCTGCTCGTCACGCTGCGGGCTGTGCAAGGATTCGCCGTCGGCGGTGAATGGGGTGGTGCCGCGTTGATGGCGGTGGAGAGCGCGCCACCGAAGAAGAAGGCTCTCTACAGCAGCGGCGTACAGGTCGGCTACTCCGTCGGCCTGATTCTCGCCACCGGTTTCGTCATGCTGATGAGCAGTGTCACGACCGACGAGGCTTTCACCCAATGGGGGTGGCGTGTTCCGTTCGTCGCCAGCATCGTGCTCGTCGCCTTCGGCCTGTGGGTACGCTCCAGCGTGGAGGAGAGTCAGGAGTTCACCGAGAAGGTCGAGAGGCTCGAAGCGGAGCTCGGCGAGCAGAGCCGCAAGCGCATCCCCCTCGTGGAAGCACTGACCAAGCATCCCAAGGCTTTTCTGCAGATCATCGGTCTGCGCTTCGTCGAGCTGTTCTCGATGTACATCGTCACGACGTTCGCGCTCAGCTATTCCACCAACGAACTCGGCATGGAACGCAGTTTCATGCTCAACGTCGGCCTGCTCGTCGGTGCCCTCGGAATGGTGACCATCCCGTTGTTCGCGTGGCTGTCCGACCGGTACGGGCGTCGCCGGGTGTACATGCTCGGTTCCGCACTCGGCGCCGTCTGTGCGTTCCCGTTCTTCGCGATGCTCGAGGGCGGCTCGATGATCGGAACCGTCATCTTCGCGGTGCTGTTGGTCAACATCGCCCACGACATGGTGGTCAGCGTGCAGCAGCCGCTGTTCACCGAGATGTTCGGCGCGGAGTACCGCTATAGCGGCGCCGGGGTGGGCTACCAGGTGGCCAGCGCGGTCGGGGGTGGCTTTACCCCCTTCATCGCGGCGGCCCTGGTCACCGTCTCCGGCGGGTCGTGGCACCTGGTGGCGGTCTATCTCGCCGGCGGATGCGTGATCTCCGGGATCATCGCCTGGCGGCTCGGACACGACCACGGTGACGCCGGCCGGGCCGCCCGGGCGTCGCGGACGTCGACTGTCGCGACCGCGCCCTGAGACGCGGATCGACCGGAGGCGGCGACGGACGGGGCCAGGGGCGTGGGCGCTCGAAATCTCCTACGCGTAATGGCTTCTCGATCACGAAATGCTGCACGGATCGGTTGATCCGCCTCGCCGGGCCGGGTGCGGCCGAGCATGGAAGGGGAACCGCCGGCACCGCGCACGGCTCATGGGCCGCTGATCGCGAGATCGGCCCCGATCCGCTGGGCTGCTTCCTGCAATCGGGAGACCACTCGTGCCTCGACGTCCGCGCCGGAATGCGCGATGTTCTGCAGGGAAGAGTTGAGCGCGGCGACGATCCGGCCGGTTCGGTCCCGGATGGGCACGGCGACGCCGCGAACCCCCAGTTCCAGTTCGTCCTCTGACAGCGCCCAACCCCGCTCGGCCGTGGTCAGGATCTCGGCGCGCAGCCGGTCCGGGTCTACGAGGGTCTGCTCGGTGAACGCCCGCAGTTCCGTCGTCTCCAGGTAGCGGTCGAGTTCGTCGGCGGTAAGGCCGGACAGCAGGACCCGGCCGTGCGAGGTCGCGTACGCCGGGAAGCGCATGCCGACCGAGATCGCGATACGCACGATCCGCGGCGAACGGACTCGCGCGACGTAGAGTGCGTCCGATCCGTCGAGCACGGTGACCGAGACGGTTTCCTCGAGTTCGGCGGCGAGTTTCGCCAGGTGCGGTTCGGCCAGCTGCGGGAGCGCCAGCCCGGACAGGTAGGAGAAGCCGAAACGGAGAACGCGCGGGGTCAACATGAAGCGACGACCCTCCTGCCGCAGGAACCCGCGATCGACGAGGGTCAGCAGGATTCTTCGCGTTGTCGATCGGGTGATCCCCACCACCTGGGCCACCTCGCTGAGAGTGCGCTCCCGGTGCTGTTCGTCGAAGCACTCGAGCACCGCGAGCCCACGGTCCAGAGACTCGAGGAAGTACCGTTCACCGGCGGCCGATCGCATGAGCCAATCCTAGGCACGCGACGTGTCTTCGCCTGCCCACGGCTGGGCCTCCCGGGAGGCAGGCCGGTGCCGGATCACGATCGCATGGTTCGTGCCCGGCCGGTACCGTCGCCCCCGGCGAGGCCGCGGAGGTACACCGCGATCGGCCGGGCCAATTGCGCGACGCTCGCGGCGGTGCCGGCGGCGAGTCCCTCCAGCGACCGGGCGCCGAGCAGCCGGTCCACGGTCAGTCCCTCGGCCAGGCTCACGAGATCGGCAGCCGCGGAGTCGGCGTCGTCGGCGCCGCAGGCGGCCACGAGGTCGCGCGCGGCGGCGCGGGAGAACAGGGCGGCTGCAAGGCCGGCGCGTTGCTCGGCACCGATGGCCGGGTCGGTGGCCAGGGCATACCGCACGAGCAGATCCCGGCGGCGGTGGGCCAGGTCGCGGTCGAGTGCCGTCGCGACCGCGCGCGCGGCGGCGTCGACGTCGACCGGGGTCGTCGGGCGGGTGAGACCGGAGTGCTCGAACGCGTCGCGTGATCGCTCGGCGAGCCGGTGCACGGCGGCGTCGAGCAGGGCTCCGCGGGTGCGGAAGTAGTACGAGCACGAGCCGTCGGGCAGGGCGAGGGCGCGGTCGACGGCGCGGTGGGTCAGCGCGCGCAGTCCGTCGCGGGCGATCAGGTCGAGGGTGGTCTCGGCGATCAGGGTGCGACGGTCGGGGCTGCTGGCCATGATCCAACTCTACATATGTAGAGTACTCTACCAATGTAGAGGAGGTGGGATGGCCGAGGATCCGTACCAGCGGGCCGGCGCCGCCGCCCTGGGGCGGCTGTGCGGCGACCTCGCCGCGCGGCGCACCACCCCGCGCGGCGTCTACCTGTGGGGGCCGGTCGGTCGCGGCAAGACGTGGCTGATGGAGCGGTTCCTCGAGGCCGTGCCCGGTCCCGCGCGACGGCACCACTTCCACGGCTTCTTCGCCGGCCTGCATGCGCAGGCGCATCGCCTCGGCTCGATCGACGACGCCGTCGACGCCGCGCTCGGCGACGCCCGTGTGCTGTGCTTCGACGAGTTCCACGTCCACGACGTCGGCGACGGCATGCTCGTCGCGCGCGCCGTACGCATCCTTCACGAGCGGGGCGTCGCGCTCGTCGCCACCTCCAACTACCCGCCCTCGGGCCTGTTGCCCAACCCTCTGTTCCACCACCTGTTCGAGCCCACCATCGCCCTGCTCGAACGCCGGCTCGAGGTGGTCGAGGTCGGCGGGCCGATCGACCGTCGCCGCACCGGTACGGCCACCCCGGGCGACGGGTTCGCCTCGGGTGAGTTCCTCCCGCCCGGCGCTCTCGACGTTCCGGAGCCGGGGGAGCGGCGAACCCTGCGACCGTCGGGCCGCGCACTACCCGTCCTCGCCGTGCGCGGCGACGTCGTGTGGTTCGACTTCGCCGACCTGTGCCGCGCCCCCACCGCGCCCGCCGACTACCTCGCCGTCCTCCGCGACCACGGCGAATGGGTCGTCACCGGTGTCCCGCCGCTGCGCGAGCTCGACGCGGACGCCCTGCGCCGCTTCGGCAACGTCGTCGACGTGCTGTGCGACGCCGACGTCCGGCTACGGTGTCGGCCACCGTCGCGCGCGCCGACTTCGCGACGTCCGTCCCCGCCGAACCCGACGTCGACCGGCTGCTCAGCCGCCTCGCACTGCTCCGCGAACCCGACCGAGCCTGGATTCAGGACAGCCAAACCTTATAGACTGCCGCGGTGGTACCACGTTCTTCCGAGCTCGTCGACTGTCCGACGGTTCCGTTCGTCCGACATCTCGCCGAACACGGCGAACGGACCGCACTCGTCTGCGACAGCACCGAGATCACCTATCGCGACCTGGCCGAGCGGATCGCCGCCGTCGCCGACCGCCTCGGCACCACCCGGCGTCTCGTCCTGGTCGCCGGGGCCAACGCCGTCGACCCGATCGTGGCCTACCTGGCGGCGCTGTCCGCCGGCCATCCCGTGCTGCTCGTGCCCGGCGACCGGCCCGACGCCCTGGCCGCGACGATCGAGGCCTACCGGCCCGACGTCGTCGTCGACGGCGGCCGGATCGAAGAACTCGCCGACGGCACCACCCACGACCTGCATTCCGACCTCGCGCTGCTGCTCAGTACCTCCGGCTCGACCGGCTCGCCCAAGCTCGTGCGCCTCTCGCACCGCAATGTGCAGGCGAACGCCGAGGCCATCGCCGACTACCTCGACATCCGCGCCACCGACCGCGCGATCACCACCCTGCCGATGCACTACTGCTACGGCCTGTCCGTGCTGCACAGCCACCTGCTGCGGGGCGCCGGGATCGTGCTCACCGACCGGTCCGTCACCGACCCCGGATTCTGGGACCTCGTGCACCGGCACCGGGTCAGCGCCCTCGCGGGCGTGCCGTACACCTTCGACCTGCTCGACCGCGTCGGCTTCGCCGACATGGACCTGCCGAACCTGCGCTACGTCACCCAGGCCGGCGGCCGTCTCGACCCCGACCGCGTCCGCCGCTATGTCGATCTCGGCCGGCGCGACGGGTGGCAGTTCTTCGTCATGTACGGCCAGACCGAGGCCACCGCCCGCATGGCCTACCTGCCCCCGCACCTCGCCGCGGAGCACCCCGGCACGATCGGCGTCCCCGTTCCCGGCGGCGCCTTCCGCATCGACCCTGTGCCCGAGGCCGGCGACGGTGCCGGCGAACTCGTCTACACCGGACCCAACGTCATGCTCGGCTATGCCACCGACCCGTCCGAGCTGGCCCTCGGGCGTGTCGTCGACGAACTGCGCACCGGTGACCTCGCCGTCCGCACCGACGCCGGGCTGTACCGGATCGTGGGCCGTCGCTCCCGCTTCGCGAAGCTGTTCGGCCTGCGCATCGACCTGCAGCGCATCGAATCCGTCCTCGCGCGCCACGAGCTCGTCGCGTGCTGCGCCGGCGGCGACGACGAACTGATCGTCGCCGTCCAGGGAGCCGACGCCGCGCCCGTGCGGGCGGTCGCGGCCCGCGCGAGCGGGCTGCCCGAGTCCGCGGTGCGGGTGTGCGTCGTGGCCGAGCTGCCCCGCACCCCCAACGGCAAACCGGACTACCGCGCCGTCGCCGCGCTCGGCGCCGCCCCGGAACCGCCGCAGCCGGCGCCCGAGGCGCGGGCCGTGGACCCCCGGCGGCTGCGGGCGCTGTACGCGGACGTTCTCCGCCGCGACGACGTCACCGACGAAAGCACGTTCGTCGACCTCGGTGGCGACTCGCTGTCGTACGTGCGCATGTCGGTGCGGCTCGAGCGGCTGCTCGGGCATCTGCCCGCGGACTGGCCGACGACGCCGCTGCGCGAGCTGAGCCCGTCGTCGCGCCGGGCGCCGTGGGGCTGGCGGATCGTCGAGACCAACGTGCTCATCCGCGCCGTGGCGATCGTGCTCATCGTCGGCTCGCATCTGCACCTGTTCGCCCTCGTGGGCGGGGCGCACGTGCTGCTCGCGGCCGCGGGCTACAACTACGCGCGATTCCAACTGCCCAAGCCCCGCGCCGAGCGGCTGCGCACCACCCTGCTCAGCGTCGCCCGGATCGCCGCACCGGCCGTCGTGTGGATCGGCGCGGTGCACGCGCTCACCGGCGAGTACCGCTGGTCGAGTGTGTTCCTGCTCAACGGGGTGCTCGGACCGCCCGCGTGGACGAAGGAATGGCGGTACTGGTTCATCGAGGCGCTGGTGTACGCGCTCGTCGCGGTGGCTCTGTTGCTCGCCGTGCCGTGGTTCGACCGGCACGAGCGACGGTTCCCGTTCGCGTTCCCGCTCGCGCTGGTGGGCGTGGGCCTGCTGACCCGGTACGAGGTGCTCGGGCCGGACATGCCGACCAGTCAGATCCTGGCGTCGTACGTGGTGTTCTGGCTCTTCCCGCTCGGCTGGGCGGCCGCCCGGGCGACCGCGGTGTGGCAGCGGCTGGTGGTGTCCGTCCTGGCGGTGGCGACGGTGCCGGGGTTCTTCCATGCCGAAACCGACCGCACCGCTCTCGTGATCGGCGGCCTGCTCCTGCTGATCTGGGTGCCGCGGACCTGGTGGCCGGCGCTGCTGGTGCGGCCGGCCGAGGTGCTCGCCGCCTCGTCGCTCTACATCTACCTGACCCACTTCACGGTCTATCCGCTGCTGCGGGACATCGACCCGTGGCTCGCGTTCGCGGCGTCGCTCGTGGTGGGTGTGGCGTACTGGCAGCTGTGGGTGCGGCTCGGCCGGCTGTGGGGCCACTTCGGCCGGGTATCCGTCCTCACCATGCTTGCGCGGCGTGGTGCTACCCGCGCGCGTGAGAACGCGCGCGGGTAGCACCGACGGGCGCGGATGTCCGGCGCCTTCTCGTCAGGGCAGCAGCCGGTCGATGAAGCTGTTGCTGAATACCCGATGCGGGTCGAGCCGGTTGTACACCGCCCGCGCGGAGTCCCAGTTCTCGTCCGCGGGCACGCCTTCCCGGTAGGTGTCGGGCAGGACCTGCTCGATGACCCGCTGGTCCGTGTACGGCAGTTCGGGGCCGAACGCCCAGCCCTTGGACCATTCGGGCCGGAAGGTGGAGTCGGCGTTGTTGTAGTGACCGCGCATCCACTGCTCCATCTCGCGGTAGAACGCGAACATGCCGGGGGTGCCCGGCACCCCGAGCACGTTGAGCCAGATCGCGGTGTCCCACTCGGGGTGGTCGGGTCGCGGCCGGGTCGCGGAGATGGTCGGCGGCCCGGCGGACGGGACCCGCACGTCGTCGGGCTGATCGAGCCCGCAGCACCGGATCTCGACCGGGCCGTTGAGCGGGTACTGCCCCAGCGCCCGGTAGTGCTCGATGCGTTCGTGGAACCACTGCGTGAAGTCGTGGATCACGTTCGCGATGTTGGCGCGGTTGGTGAGGACCGCGCCGCCGCCCTCCGTGAGCCGCAGGGTGGTGGCCTTGATGTAGAACTGCAGGTCCTTGGACCAGCCCCAGATGTCGCTCGAGTTCGTGGCGGCGAGGCCGGCGACGGTGGTGTTGTAGTAGACCTGCCCGAAAGCCGGCGCGATGGCGGGGTTCCCGGCCGTCATCTGCCCGAGCAGGTCGGTGACGGGCTCGGGGACGTTGTCCGAGAACGGATAGTTGTACGGGCCGAACACCTCTCGGGACGTCACCGGCTTCTGCGGAGCGAGGGACCACACCTTCATCCACGGCTTGTCGGTGAACGGATACCAGATCGCCTCCGCGCGCCCGCAGGCCCGCACGAAGCTCTCGAAGGTGCGTCCCGGTGCTCCGGCAGGCGCGAACAGCTCGCGCCAGTCGATGTCGGTGTAGCTCTGGCACCGCATCCGGGTGTCCGGGCCGGCCTGCAGGGTGACCGAGGTGACGAACGTCCGGCCGAGGTGGGCGAGCAGCGCAGTGATGTCCGCGTCGGCGCGCGTGTAGGTGCGCAGCGCGTACTCGCTGCCGTTCCACGCCACCGTGGTCAGTTCCGTGACGAGATTGCTCAGCGAGCCGAAGGTGTGTCCCGGGACGTTCTTTTCGCCGTCGGCGGGCAGCGCCGCACCGTGCGCGTTGACGGCCAGTGCACCGGCGATGGACAGCACCCCGGGTGCGGGGAGGTTGGCCCAGCCGAGGCCGTGCCCCTGCAGCGCCGTGGTGATCGCGTCGAGTGTCGCTCCGGCTCCGGCGGTGACGGTGGCGGGGTCCGAACCGGAGTGCACCGACACCCCGTTCAGGTGCGCCATCGTGTCCGCCAGGATCACCCTGTCCACCGGTGCGCCGTTGACGATGGTCAGCGGAGTCCAGCCGTGCATCGCGCCACGCGGCCGGACGGTGTAGCCGTGAGCGTGGGCCCAGTTCGCGAGCCGGACGACGTCCTCGGGACTGCGCGGGGCGCACGTCCAGATCGCGTCGAGCATGATCTCCTTGGACCAGTTCTGGTAGGCCTGCTGGTAGAGGGCGATGCCGTCGGGAAACGCGGCCGGGGTGGTCAGGGTGGCACCGGACGAGCCGGCCGGTACGGCGTGGACGGGGGTCCAGCCGCCGAGCGCGGTGGCGGCGAGCGCGCCCGCGCCGGCGGCGAGGAAACCCCGGCGCGACAGGCGCAGGGGTTCGGTGCGAATCGTCATGAACACACTGCTTTCTCACCGGCCCGTGGCGGGCCGGTGCTGGGGGAGGACGGGGTGTCAGGCGATGGTGAGGACCACGTCGGTGAGGGCGGGCGCGAGGTCGCGCTCGACCACCGCGGCGGTCGCGAGCAGCCGGTCGCCGGTGCGCCACGCGCGCACCCGCAGGGTCTCGCCGGGAAAGACGACGCCGGCGAACCGGGCCGTGAATCCGTGCACGGACGCGGCATCACCGTCGAGCGCCGCGTCGGTGAGCGTCTTGCAGACGATCCCGTACGTGCACAGCCCGTGCAGGATCGGAGCGGGGAACCCGGCGGCCTGCGCGAACTGCGGGTCCGAGTGCAGCGGGTTGCGGTCGCCGCACAGCCGGTACAGCAGGGCCTGTTGCGGCAGCGTCGCGACATCCACCTCGAAATCGGGTGCCCGGTCCGGCAATTCGACGGACTCGGACGGTCCGCGTTCGCCGCCGAAGCCGCCCTCGCCGCGGGCGAAGATGGACGAGCGGGCCGTCCACAGCGGGTTGCCGGCCGGATCCGTGGTCGTCGACTCCTGCACGATCACCGCGGCCTTGCCCTTGTCCCACACCTCGGCGATTCGGGTCACGGTGCGGCCCTTGCCTTCCGGTGGCAGGGGAGCGTGCACCGTCACCTCCTGGCTGCCGTGCACCACCTTCGCCAGGTCGATCTCGATGCCCGGGAACGAGACCTTCGGCGGCTCGGTGGCGTGGAACGTCGCGGCGACGGTGGCGAAGGTGGGCAGGACCTGCGGATCGCCGTCGCGCAGGTAGCGCAGCTCACCGAGGTCGGTGGGACGCGCGCCGGCGCCGAGACCGAGGTGATAGAGCTGAACGTCGCTGCTGCTCCAGGCGAATTCCTGGGCGGGCAGTTCGGCGCCGAGTGCGACGGCGGGATCGATGGGCACGCGGGACCCTTTCTGTTCGGCGGACGGGGTTCGGCCGGATCGAGTGCGGCTCAGTGCAGTTCGGCGGTCTCGGAGATCGGCTGCGCGGCGGGCTGCTCCGGTCGGCCGAGGGCGTCGAGGACCGCGAGATAGGCGAAGGTCATGGCCGGGCCGATCGTGGCGCCGGGGCCGGCGTAGGTGTGGCCCATGACGGGACCGCTGGCGTTGCCGGCCGCGTAGAGACCCTCGATCACGGTCCCGTCCTCGCGCAGGACCCGGGCGTCGGCGTCGGTGCGCAGGCCGCCCTTGGTGCCGAGATCGCCGGGCACCACCTTGATCGCGTAGAAGGGGGCCTTGTCGATGGCGCCGAGGCTCGGATTGGGCTTGTTGCGCGGGTCGCCGTAGTAGTGGTCGTAGCCGGATTCGCCGCGTCCGAAGTCCTCGTCCCGGCCCGCGCGGGCGAAGCCGTTGAATCGTTCGACGGTCGCGGTGAGGGCCTGCGCCGGCACGCCGATCTTCTCGGCGAGCTCGTTGATCGAGCCGGCCTGGACCACCACACCCGCCTTCAGCCAGCGCTTGGGGAAGGGACTGCGGGGCGTGATGCCGGCGAAGGTGTAGCGATTGCGGTAGCGCTGGTCGAGGATCATCCAGCACGGGATGTTCTCGCCGGGTCCGTCGCCCCGGCCGTGGCGGCCGCCGTACATGGCGTGCACCGCCTCGACGTACGGAGCGGATTCGTTGACGAAGCGCCGGCCGGCCGCGTTGACCATCATCGAGCCCGGCAGGCTGCGCTCGGACAGGGCGAACCACGGGCCGCCGGTGAGCGGGAAGGACGGGCCCCACCAGGCGTCGTCCATGAAATCGACGGCGGCACCGAGAGCCTGGCCCGCGCGGATGCCGTCCCCGGTGTTGGCCTTCGCGCCGACGGTCCACTCGGTGCCGATCGGGGCGCGCTGATACTGCGTGCGCATCTGCTCGTTGTGCTCGAAGCCGCCGGAGGCGATCACGACGCCGCGGTGGGCCCGGATGGTGTGCAGCTGTCCGTCCGACTCGACGCGCACACCGCGCACCACCCCGTCCTCGACGACGAGGTCCGTCAGGGCGGTGTTGAGCAGCAGCGGAACCCCGGCGTCGCGCAGGCCGACGCGGAGTCCGGCCATGAGCGCCTGGCCGCGGACCAGCAGGTGCTTCCTCGTCGCGCGGGCCCACAGGTACCGCATGCCGACCTTCGCGGCGCGGACCGGTCCGCGCGGGTTGCGCATGAGGAGGTTGAGCCACTTGTAGTCGGCCTGGGTGATGACGAAGTTCGGCGGGCCCTTGACGTAGTCGGGCTCGAGCAGGGCGAGGTCGTCGCCGAGGCGCTTGCCGTCGAACGGCTTCGGCTCGACGGACCGCCCGCCGAGCCGGCCGCCGGGGGCCTCGGGGTAGTAGTCGGAGTAGCCCGGCACCCACTGCAGTTCCAGGGCGCTGTGCTTCAGCACGAAGGACAGCATCTCGGGCCCGCGGTCGATGTAGGTGTCGATCTTGTCGGCGGGCACCACGTCGCCGATGATGCTGTGCAGGTAGGTGCGGGCCGAGTCCGGGGTGTCGGTGACCCCGGCGGCCCTCAGGGCCTCGTTGTTCGGGATCCACACCCCGCCGCCCGAGCGCGCGCTCGAGCCGCCGTAGTGGGGTGCCTTCTCGATCAGGACGACGCTCGCGCCCTGGTGCGCGGCGGTCAGCGCGGCGGTCATTCCGCCGGCACCGCTGCCGACTACGACGATGTCGTATTCCTGCTTGATCATGTAGAACACGTTATAGAATGATGGCGCGGTGAGTCCATCCCTTCTGCCAGGAAGAATCACCCGCACACCACGGGCCGAATGGAAACAGGTTGCAGAACATGCCGGTCGCCGGTGAACAGGAAGGAACCGCAATGCTGCCGACGCAACTGCGCACCCGGCTGGCGGACGAGCTCGAGGCCGCCGAACGCGACCGCACCCCCGTCGACCCGCTCGTGGCCCGGCACCCCGACATCGACGTCGTCGACGCCTACGAGATCCAGCTGATCAACATCCGTCGCCGGCTCGCGGCCGGTGCCCGCGTGGTCGGCCACAAGGTCGGGCTGTCCTCCCTGGCCATGCAGCAGATGATGGGCGTGGACGAACCCGACTACGGCCACCTGCTCGACGACATGCAGGTCTTCGAGGACCGGGCCGTCGACACCTCGCGGTACTGCTTCCCGCGGGTGGAAGTCGAGGTGGCCTTCGTGCTCGGCAAGGACCTGCCCGGCGCGGACTGCACCGAGAGCGACGTCCTCGGCGCCACCGTCGCGTTCGCGCCGTCCATCGAACTGATCGACAGCCGGATCAAGGACTGGAAGATCGGCCTCGCGGACACCATCGCCGACAACGCCTCCTCCGCCGGATGGGTGCTCGGCGCGCAGCGGGTGGCGCCGTCCGGCGTCGACATCAAGGGCATCGACGCCGTGCTCAGCCGCAACGGCGAACGGATCGCCGAGGGGCGCAGCGACGCGGTGCTCGGCAATCCCGTCACCGCCGTCGCCTGGCTCGCCCGCAAGGTCGAGAGTTTCGGAGTGCGGCTGAAGGCGGGCGACATCGTCCTGCCCGGCTCGTGCACCCGGGCCGTCGACGCGCGCCCGGGCGACGAGTTCCACGCCGAGTTCGCGGGACTGGGCTCCGTCTCGCTCACGTTCTCGTGACCACCCGGTCCCGACTGCAAGGAGAAACAATGGCCAAGGCAAGTGTCGCGATCGTCGGGTCGGGCAACATCAGCACCGACCTGCTCTACAAACTGCAGCGTTCGGACCTGCTCGAGCCGCGGTGGATGATCGGCATCGACCCGGCGAGCGAGGGCCTCGCCCGCGCCCGCACGCTCGGCCTGGAGACATCGGCCGAGGGCATCGACTGGTTGCTCGCGCAGCCGGAGAAGCCGGACCTGGTGTTCGAGGCGACGTCCGCGTACGTGCACCGGGCGGCGGCGCCGAGGTACGAGGCGGCCGGCATCCGGGCGATCGACCTCACCCCTGTCGCCGTCGGACCGGCCGTCGTGCCACCGGCGAACCTCGGGGCGCATCTCGACGTGCCCAACGTCAACATGATCACCTGCGGCGGTCAGGCCACCATCCCGATCGTGCACGCCGTCTCCCGGGTGGCGGACGTGCCCTACGCCGAGATCGTGGCGTCGGTGGCGTCGGTGTCCGCCGGGCCGGGCACCCGCGCCAACATCGACGAGTTCACCAAGACCACCAGCCGGGGCATCGAGACCATCGGCGGTGCCCGCAAGGGCAAGGCGATCATCATCCTCAATCCGGCGGACCCGCCGATGATCATGCGCGACACCATCTTCTGTGCCATCCCCGAGGACGCCGACCGGGACGCGATCGCCGAGTCCATCCACCGCGTCGTCGCCGACGTGCAGGAGTACGTGCCCGGCTACCGCCTGCTCAACGAACCACAGTTCGACGAGCCGACCGTCGTGTCCGGCGGGCACGCCACCGTCACCACCTTCGTCGAGGTGGAGGGCGCCGGCGACTTCCTGCCGCCGTACGCCGGCAACCTCGACATCATGACCGCGGCCGCCACCAAGGTGGGCGAGGAGATCGCCCGCGCGCTCCTCTCGGCGGACTCCCTCCCCTCGAACTCCACCGTGAAGGCCTGACTCCGATGACCTCTTCGAACTCCGACCTCCGTCGCGACGACATCTTCTTCGAGCCGTCGTGGGACATCCGCGTGACCGACACGTCGCTGCGCGACGGCTCGCACCACAAGCGTCACCAGTTCGACCGGGAGGAGGTGCGCGCCGTCGTCGCCGCCCTCGACCTCTCGGGCGTCCCCGTCATCGAGGTCACGCACGGCGACGGCCTCGGCGGGTCCTCGTTCAACTACGGGTTCTCGAAAGTGCCGGAGCAGGAACTGATCAAGATCGCCGTCGACACCGCGCAGCACGCGAAGATCGCCTTCCTCATGCTGCCCGGTGTCGGCATCAAGGAGGACATCATCGAGGCGCAGGACAACGGCGCCTCGATCTGCCGCATCGCCACCCACTGCACCGAGGCGGACGTGTCCGTCCAGCACTTCGGGCTCGCCCGCGAGCGCGGGCTCGAGACCGTGGGCTTTCTGATGATGGCGCACACCGTCACCCCGGAGAAGCTGGCCGAGCAGGCCCGCATCATGGCCGACGCGGGCTGCCAGTGCGTGTACGTCGTCGACTCGGCCGGCGCGCTCGTTCTCGAGCAGGTCGCCGAACGCGTCGAGGCGCTCGTCGCGGAGCTGGGTTCCGACGCGCAGGTCGGCTTCCACGGGCACGAGAATCTCGGCCTGGGCGTGGCGAATTCGATCGCGGCGGTCCGCGCGGGTGCCAAGCAGATCGACGGGTCGGCCCGCCGGTTCGGCGCGGGTGCCGGCAACACCCCGGTCGAGGCGTTCGTCGGCGTGTGCGACAAGGTGGGGATCAAGACCGGCATCGACTTCTTCGCCGTCGCGGACGCCGCGGAGGACGTCGTGCGCCCCGTGATGCCCGCCGAGTGCCTGCTCGACCGTCAGGCCCTGATGATGGGCTACGCCGGGGTGTACTCGAGCTTCCTGCGCCACGCCGAGCGCCAGGCCGAGCGGTACGGGGTCTCCGCCGCGGAGCTGCTGGTGCGGGCGGGCAAGCGCAAGCTCATCGGCGGCCAGGAGGACCAGCTGATCGACATCGCCCTCGAACTCCAGCGCGAACAGCAGACCGCCTGACCTACCGAATGTCACATGGCGTCAATTCGATCGACGCAATGTGACATTCGGCCCCAACGGGTTTCGCCCCGACCGCAGAGGTGTGCCAGCCGGCGGGCTCTCGAGCCTGCACGAGGAATTCGACGGGAGCGCGTCGCTGCGCTCGCCCGGATGCCGCTACGGTCGACAGTGCCTGAACCGGGCCGTTCCGGACTCCACGTCGACGCTCAGCCATCCGGGTTCGCCACCGGTGGCGTCCTCACGGTCCATCAGCGAGGTCTGTCGCTGTTCGAATTCGAATCGCCGCGACCCTTCGAACACCGCACCGACCTCCTCGAACCCCGTTGCCGCCACCGGCCGTGTGCGACCGTCCCCGCTGCGCCGGAGCAGGCGATGACCCGTCAGACGGCTCCACAACACCTCGACCGCGGCCGCGCCCACCAGCAGGCAGGCCAGTCCCGGAATCGTCATCGCGAACAGCGCGCCCATCGTTCCAGGGTATCGAGCCGTGGAACGCGGCAACGATTCCCGGAGCGCAGGGGCGGGTATCGAGGGATTTCGCCGGTGCTCGCACTGCGGAGCCCGTCCGGAGCGCTCTGCCCGTAGCCGGGTGGATGAAGGACGGTGCATGTGCCACCGACGCGGTCAAGCCTGACCGGGCCGTCTCCGGGCCGGGCCGGCCCGACCCGACAGATGCCGCGATGTCCTGACCGATATCCGGGGGGACTGTGAACCGATCGTGGGCGAGAGCCGCCACAGTCCGGTGGCGGCGAGAATGTGCCACAGCGCGTGGCCTTGCAGGACACTACTCGGCCGGCAGAGCGAGGTCCGGTCGCCGATGGTGCCGAGCACGGCGCCGGACGCGAGAAGCAGTGCTGCGACGATCGTCGTGCGGCGCAGGTGCGGACGGACGCGGGCGCGTTCCAGCGCGAGTCCCACAGTGACCGCGGCGAGCAGTGCCTGCACGATCGTGGAGGCGCTCGAGCCGGCTGCGACGACGGGAACCATCACGAACGGAACGACGAGCCACCACCGCGGCGACAACCGTCGGTCGAACCGGTCGGAAGCGGCGTCGACGGCTATGTAAGCGAGCAATGTCGCGATCGGTATGTCGTGTGCGTAGGCCTGCCACGGCGGGTTCGGTCCGTGCGCTATGAGGGATCCGGCGCCGACCGCGATGACGAGGAGACCGTAGGTCACCGTCGGCGTGCCCTGCCGACGACGTGCGAGCACGGCCAGGCCGGCGATCACGAAGGCCAGGCTGGTGGCGGCAGCCGCTGGCTGCCCGAGAAAGCCTGCGTCTCGATAGAGCTCGCAGACGTTCGCCAGCATCATGGCTCGAGGCTATCCGTTACCGGTCCGCATCGGACATACACAACGGCAGCCGTCTCGACCTGGCTGTCGGGCCGAACGGTGCCGGGGTGGCCGGCGCCGGTTGCTCATCTCTTGGTTCGTCGACTGCCACCGTGCCAGTCCTGCTCCACTCCCACCTCGTCGGGAGCGACGCCGAGGCCGGGCAGCTGCGGCAGTTCGCGCAGGCTACGTTTGAGTTCGGCGAAGCCGGGGAAGCTCGCCAGCCCGACGACGTGGTCCCACAGGCGGAGGGCGTCCTCTTCGCCGGGTAGCCGGCTGATCACCGGCCCGAAGAAGGCCACGCCGTTCGGCGGCTGGAAGTGGATGATCGGCGTGCCGACGTCTCTGCCGGTCAGGCGCAGTGCCTCGTCGGTCTCCGCCTGGATGAGCGCATCGAGCGAGGGGTCGTCCAGCGCGTCCGCCACCTGCACGGGTAGGCCCGCCCGGGCCAGGATCGGCTCGAGGAAAGCCCGCGTTCCTTGCTGTTCCGGTCCGGCGGTGTTGTCGGCGTCCGGCGTGGTCTCGAATATCCGCGCACCGAGCGCCCGGTACAGCGGATCCACCGCCTCGCGCCCGTGCTCGGCCCGCACTCGCGCCGCGACCCGGAGCAGCCGCAGCCCACTCGTGTGACCGGCTTTGTACTCGGGCGGGAAGTGAACGTCGTAGTCGACGTGCGCGTTGATCAGGCGCAGCGAAATGAACCGCCAGTCGACTCGGAATTCGCGCTGGGCCGCCACCAGGCGCACCCACTTGCTGGTTATCCAGGCGAACGGGCACACCGGGTCGAAGTAGAAGTGGATATCTGCATCACTCATGCCTCGTCAGGCTACGGAGTGCTCGGGCGGTCGCCGGCACAGACACCCCTCTCGTCTGAGACGTCGTCGATCAGAGAAGATTCGGATCGCGGGGTCGACAGGCTGATCGCCTACGGCTTCACAAGTCCCGTTCGGTAGGCGATGACGACCAGTTGCGCGCGGTCGCGAGCACCGAGTTTCACCATGGCATGGCTGACGTGGGTGCGGGCGGTGGCCGGGCTGAGGCAGAGTTCGGCGCCGATCTCGTTGTTGCTCATGCCCATACCTACCAGCGTCAGGACCTCGCGTTCCCGGTCGGTGAGGACCTCGAGCCGATGATCGGCGGCCTTGTCGGCTGTGCGCTGGGTGGTGAACTGGGCGATGAGGCGGCGCGTGATGCGCGGTGCGAGCAGAGCTTCTCCGGCGGCGACCACGCGGATGCCGTGCAGGAGCTCGGCCGGACCCGCGTCTTTGAGCAGGAAGCCGCTGGCGCCGGCCTGGAGGCCTTCGAAGACGTAGGCGTCGGTGTCGTAGGTCGTCAGGATGAGGATGCGTACGTATTGGAGCCCGTTGGTGGTGGCGATCTGCCGGGTGGCCTCGATGCCGTCCATCTTCGGCATACGGATATCCATGAGCACGACATCCGGGCGCAGGGCCCGGGCTTGCTCCACGGCTTCGGCGCCGGTTGCGGCTTCCCCGACCACCGTGATGCCGTCCTCGACCTCGAGGAGGATCTTGAAGCCGGACCGCACCAGATGCTCGTCGTCCACGAGTAGGACCTTGATCGGAGTGTCGCGGCCGGATGCGCCTGTCACCGGGTTCATACCTTCACCGTTGCGGCCGGGGCCAAGGGCAGCCGGGCGGTGACGGCGAAGCCGCCGCCCGGGAGCGGGCCGGCGTCGAAGTCGCCGCCCAAGAGCTGACAACGCTCGCGCATCCCTACGATCCCGTGGCCGCGTGTGTCCGTGCCGGCGAACTCGGCGTCCGCACGGTCGGCGCCTCTGGCTGCTTTGTCGGTGTCCCCATCCGCACGCGGGCCGTCGTTCGTCACGCGGACTTCCACGGCGTCGGGGCCGTAGTTCAGGGCGACTGCGACCCTGGTCGGTCCGACATGGCGAATCACATTGGTGATCGACTCCTGCAGGATCCGGTACACGGCGCTGCCTACCGCGCTGGGTACGGGCGGTGGGGGTGATGTCGTCTCCAACTCGACGTCGAGCCCGGCTTCGCGTGCCCTGGCGGTGAGTTCGTCGACCTGCCCGAGCCCTGGGGGTGGGAGGCGGCCGTCGTTGTCGTCGCGAAGGACCCCCAGGATGGCCCGCATCTCCTGCAGGGCCCGGGAACTGGTCTGCTCGATGGCCTCGAGCGTCTGGCGTGCTTGTTCCGGTCGCTTGTCCAGTACGTGTGCGGTGACGCCGGCTTGGACGTTGATGATGGCGATGGCGTGCGCGACGGTGTCGTGGACCTCGCGCGCGATCCGGAGCCGTTCCTCGTCGACCCGGGCGCGTGCTTCGTCCTCACGAGAGCGTTCGGCCAATTCGGCGCGCTCGAGTGCTTCTTCCGCGATGACTCTCCTCGAGCGGACGCTCTCCCCGAGGGCGGCACTCATGCCCGCGGCGCCGATCCGGAAGTACACCCAGCCGACGGCGGCTGGGGGTTCGATGTCGGTCGCGGCGATCAGCCAGACCGCGGCCAGTGCTGCGATGCCCACAACGGCCATCACCAGCGAGCGACGTCCGTCGCCGCGGGCGGTGAGGGTGTAGAGGGCCACGAACAGGCCCAGCCATCCGGGGCCGTCCGGGAAGTCGAGGGTGTAGTACACCATGCTGGCGAGCGCGGTCACGGCGAACACTGCGACTGGCCAGCGGCGGCGCAGGACCAGGACCGCGCCACCGGCGATCAACAGCAGGTAGCCGAGGTTCCCGAGGTCGGACAGGGGGCGCAGCACTGCTTCGGGCTCCCCGCTGTTGCGGACGACGGTGCCCTGGACCTGCATGACAGTGATGAATACCGCCAGCAGCACATCCTGCGCCCAGGCGGGCGGGCGGAACAACGTGACGCGATCCGGCATGGCGCGATCATATGGTTCCGGGTGGGGAAAACAACTCCCGCGAACTGCGCGGCCGCCTACGTCGAGAAGCGTGGTTGTGCGCGAGCCACCTACGTCGAACTTCGTATCCGCTGCCGCCCGCTGTCCGAGGACACCCCGTTGCCGAGACGCGACGATCGTATGCGTCCGCTCAACGACGGAGGCCTCCATGAGCGCGGCCGGAACCCGTCGTTCGACCGAAAGGATCCGCAATGCCTGTCCTCGATTTGCTTGCCGCACCGGCGATCACGCACGTCTCCGTTGTCGCTGCCGGTTACGAGCTCGGCGTCGGGCGAACCGTGCCCACCGCGGCAGCCGTGCTGGGGCTGATCAGCGCCGTCGCCGGTGGGCTGGCCCTGGCCCGATCCCGCCGCACCGGCACCGGACGAGCTCGGACGATCGTGGCCCTGGTGCTGGGACCGATCAGCGTCATCGCCGGCGGGGTGCACGGGGTCAACTCCGCCGGTGGACTCGGCACCGGCAACGGGCTCGCCGGCGCCGTCCTCGCCGTGGCGCTCGGGCTGATCGGCACGGTCCTCGGTGGGCTGGCTCTGGCCCGCTCTCGTCGCACCAGCCGATCCGGTCACGATTCCAGGCCGGTGCCCGCGTCGTGACCCCCGCCCGCTCCGTGCACCGCCACCGAGTGCTGCGCGGGGCCTGGCGCCGGCTCGGCCCGGCGCAGCTGTCCGCCGCCACGGCCGCCGCCGGGCCCGGCGTTCCCCTGGTCGCAGACGGTGGCACGTGACGAATCGAGCGCGCCTGAGCCTGCGCCCACCTGGGCGCCCGCTGCCGACGCGGTGGGCCTTGTCGAGCCGGCGCGGCCCGCGTCGAGGTGGCTGCGGTGACGAGCAGGACGAGCCCTGCCGGTGACGGGCAGTGTGGGCTCGCGGTGCGGTGACGTCGAGCACCGCGAGCTGGTGGCCGGGTGCGTTCTCGGTCGTGAGCGGCGGGCCAGGTGGTGCGATGGTTACCCTCGACTGATGGCGGCATTCCCGGAGTCCACGGTAGGCACGAACTCGGCGGTGGCGCGCCTCGAGAGCACCTTTGCCGACGAGTTGGCCGCCCTGGCGGTGCCGTGGCAGGGCGCTCATGCCCCCGACCCGACGTTGCTGGTGCTCAACGAGCAGCTCGCGGTGTCGCTGCGATGGGACGTGGAGGTGCTGCGGAGCGAGGTCGGGATCGGGGTGCTGTCCGGATCGACGGCGCCGGCTGGGGCCACGCCGGTCGCGATGGCGTATGCGGGACATCAGTTCGGCGGGTACGCACCCCTGCTCGGGGACGGCCGGGCGTTGCTGCTCGGCGAAGTGGTGGGCAGTGACGGTCGGCGAGTGGATCTGCACCTGAAGGGCTCGGGGCCCACGCCGTTTTCTCGGGGCGGTGACGGTTTCGCGGTCCTCGGCCCGATGCTGCGCGAATACCTGGTCAGCGAGGCCATGTATGCCCTCGGTATTCCCACGACGCGTGCGCTGGCGGTGGTCGCGACGGGCCGCCGCGTTCGCCGAGACGGCGCCGAGCCCGGTGCCGTGCTCGCCCGGGTCGCGGCCAGTCACCTGCGGGTGGGCACCTTCGAATTCGCGGCCCGACAGGAGGGAGTCCTGCAGCGGCTCGCCGACTACGCGATCACCCGCCACTACCCGGAGTTGACCGAGCTGCCGGCGACGGGAGAGGGCAGTCGCTACCTGGCATTCTTCGAGGCGGTGGTCGAGGCGCAGGCAGCACTGGTGGCGCAGTGGATGCTCACCGGGTTCGTGCACGGGGTGATGAACACCGACAACACGACCATTTCGGGGGAGACCATCGACTTCGGTCCGTGCGCCTTCCTCGATGCGTTCGATCCGGCGGCGGTGTTCAGTTCGATCGATCACGGCGGCCGTTATGCGTTCGGCAACCAGCCCGCTGTCCTGAAGTGGAATCTGGCGCGCTTGGCGGAAACGCTGCTGCCGCTGCTCGATTCGACGCCGGATGACGCGATTGCCGCGGTGTCGGCAGTCCTCGATACCTTCGACGCGCGTTACGAGGGCCACTACGCCGCCGGGATGGCGGCCAAGCTCGGGGTGGCCGGCACGCTCCTCGATCGAGCGCTGGTCGACGACCTGCTGAGGTTGATGGCCGAACACGGCGCCGACTGGACGGGCAGCTTCCGGGCGCTCGCGGACGAACTCCGTGGGCATTCGGCGCCGCTGCACGCCCTCGTCCCGCGCGAGCACATCGGGCCGTGGGTGGATCGCTGGCGCGGCGCCCTGAGCACACAGGGGCGTGGGACAGCGCAGACCGCGGACGCGATGGACGGCGTGAACCCGCTGTACATCCCGCGCAATCATCAGCTCGATGCGGCTCTGCGTGCCGCGGCCGACGGTGAGCTCGCTGCTTTCGAGAAGCTGCTCGAGGTCGTCACGCATCCGTTCGACCGCCGTGACGAGTGGTCCGACTACACCACACCCGCCCCGTCGTCGTTCAGTGCAACCTTCCGAACCTTCTGCGGCACATAACGCCCGAATACCCACCGCTGGGCACTGCTGTGTTCGTATCGGGGGACTCCCTCGCCGGTGCTGCGCCGCCGAGAACGACGTCGGCAGACCTGGCGGAGGCACCCCCGAGGACACGGACCCAGCTGGTGCGGGGCGGGTTCAGCCGTCTCGCCCGGCGCCGCGGTCGGGGGCGCTCATGTCTCCGGTGCCGGGTATGCCTTGGGCGCGCGCGTAGCGCAGGTACACGGTGCCCGTCGGGCCGGCGACCGGCGGTGCGAGGAGGGTGAGGTTGGTGGGCACCGCGCCGGCGTCGAACACCTTCTTTCCGACGCCGAGCACGATCGGGTGCACCCACAGGTCGAGCCGGTCGAAGAGTTTCTCGCGCAGCAGGGTCTGGACCAGGTTCAGGCTCCCGACGACCTTGACGTGCTCGTGCCGGTCCCGGATTTCGCGCACCGCGCCGGCCAGATCCGGGCCGAGCTGCGTGGATCCGGCCCAGGAGAGGTCGGGCCGGCCGCGGGAGGCCACGTACTTCGGGACGCTGTTGAAGAGCGTGGCGATCTCGTGGTCCTCGCCGCCGTCCTGGTACGGCCAGTAGGCGGCGAAGATGTCGTAGGTCCGGCGGCCGAGCAGCAGGGCGTCGGTGCCTTCGTAGGCGGCCCCGATCTGCGCGCCGGTGACCTCGTCGAGTAGGGGTACCTGCCAGCCGCCGAACGGGAACCCTTCCGGGTCTTCGTCGGGGCCGCCGGGTGCCTGTCCGACGAGGTCGAGGGTGGTGAACAGTTCGATGTCGATCAGGCCCATGGCTCGGCTCCCGGTGAAGTGATGTGTCTCGGTCGCAAAGGTAGACCTGCGGGCGTCGGCGGACTCATCGCTGTGACGGCATCGAACTTCGTCCTCCTCGACCGGCCTCGCGGTGCATCGGTCGCCACCGGTTCTGCGGTGGGCGTCCGTGCGTTGCCCGGCAGTCCGGGCTCGGCGGGCGGTGCACATCTCCTCACTCGCCTCGATCGGGGTGGGGTCGCGCAGGTCGTGCCGGAGAACGGCCGCCCATGCGGTCGGCGGCGTCGCGCGGGCACCGTTGGGGGCAGTGCCCCAGGGGTATGGTTTCCCGACCGGGTGGTGTCGGAGAAGGGCGCTGAGCAGTTTCAGCTCTTGACGTGACCGAGCAGTGTGCGAGTGATGATGTGGTGAGCTTCGGTGAGGATCGAGCCGACCGCTGTCTCGCAGCTGCCGATGCCGTGGATCAGGCTTGGACTTGGCCGGCCCACCAGAGGCCGCCTTCTGCGGTGCCTCGGCGAACGTGCCGCTGCGCTGCTCGCCACCCGATGGATGGCACTCGACAGGATCACCCTGTGCCCCAAGGGAATCGGTTCTATCATCTCGGGCCTGGTAGCCGGTCTGGTGGTCGATGGGGGTGGGGTCGTGGAAACGGTCGCGCGCCCGGGAGGCAGTGCCCGTGACGGAGTGTTTCGACCGGATTGTAAAAGTCTCTGTTGCGCAACGATTTTCGTGTGACAGCACAGGGTGCTGCAGCTGTTGAACAACCGTGTCGGCTGAGTGCGCCGACGCACGCTCCGTCGGTGGCCCGTCGCCGAATGAAGGCGCTCAGACTTCGACGGCGGTGCCGCAGATGCCGCATTCCTCCAGCTGCCGGCGCCTCCATCGCGCGACCGGAACGAAGAACAACGTGAACTGGCTGAATTCCCGGATCCGTGCCCACTGTGTGGTGTTGTGGCAGCGCGGGCACGTTCGGGTCTGCCCGGAGCCGAGGTGTTGCCGCTTGGTGCCGTATCCGAATAGAAGGAACACCACGCCAGCATAGAGCGATGCTCAGTAGACGGTCGTCAGGTGGCAACGGTCTCGAGGGAGACCACGCGATGACCACAGCCGACGATATCGATCGGCACCAGTTGCCCGAAGACCGACTCGCCAGCCAACCCCGCCTGCCGGCGATCTGCTGTCGCCTCTTCCGCCGGCATACAGAAGCCGTGAGCCGGGTAGCCTCACGAGGACGAACATCGAGTGGAGGAAGGGCTATGACGACTGACTTCTCCGTCGGCGACCATGTCCGGTGGAACTCCGAAGCCGGATACGTCGAGGGCGTCATCATCAGGAAGCACACGAAGGACGTGGAGTTCAAGGGGCGCACACGGCGTTGCAGTGAGAGTGACCCTCAATACGAGATCAAGAGCGACAAGACCGAGCACATCGCGATGCACAAAGGCGATGCGCTGAAGAAGCTTTAGGGGGCCGGAATCCCGATGGTCACTCGAGACGAGACGAGCATCATCGACGCGGTCCGGGAGGCAGTCGCTGCCATCCCTCCGGGCTCGGTTGCCTCCTATGGCGATATCGGCAAGAGAATCGGGGCGGGTCCACGGCAGGTGGGCCGAGCGATGAGCCTGCTGGACGACAACGTTCCCTGGTGGCGAGTCGTCTACGCCGACGGAACAACCGCCTCGTGTCACGGCGGTCGTGCACCGGCACTCCTGCTCGAAGAGGGCACCCCCGTGGCCGGGAAGCGGGTTGACATGCAACGCGCTCGGCAAGGATGGATGGACTGACGATCCCTGACGGTGGGTCAGCTCGAGGAGCACCGGGTGCGGCACGTCTATCGGGTGTCGGCGACGGCGCCGGTGCTCGATTCGCTCGAACAACTCGCCGCTCCGCGGCGCGGCGACGTCAGTCCGGCACGGTGATCCGGCCGTCGAGCACCGCCTGCTCGATGCTTGCGCGCAGTTGCGGGCAGCCGTCTCGCAGGGCGCCCGGGGTCGCGTCGTCCCGGAAGTTCGGGCACACCGACGCGGGGTTCTCGCACCACTGCACGCTCGTGTGGTCGAAGCTGTTCTTGCGCACCAGCACGCAGGTGCCGCACTCGCGGCACCGCACCTCGTGCAGGCCCGAATCCAGGTAGTTGATCTTGTCGATGGCGGTCTGCGCGCGGACCGCCTCGACCCGCGCGGGCTGGCCGGCGAAGTCCGGGGCCTTCGCCCACCGGCGCGCCCGGGTCGAGGGATCCATCGTCAGACCTCCGCTTCCTGCTTGCCCTGTTCCTGCTCGGACTTCTGCCGCGCGAGGTTCTCGGCGACCTCCGCCTGCCACGCCTCGTTGGCCTTGGTGGTGTCCACCTCGTATTCGAAGCGCTGCGTCATCTTCTCGGTGACGTCGGCGACGTCGACGTAGAACTGCTCGTACCAGCGTCGCAGCTGATAGACCGGGCCGTCCTCCTCGCACAGCAGCGGGTTGTCGATCTTGGTCTTGTTCTTCCAGATCTCGACGTCCTGCAGGAAGCCCTCGCCGATGCCCTCGGTGAACTTCGCGGCGAGCTTGGCCGACATCTCGTCGGACATCCCGGTCGGCTTCTTGACGATGATGCCGTATTGCAGCACGAACGAGTCGTGGGTCACGGGGTAGTGGCAGTTGATCAGCACCGACTCGACCTCGTAGCCGCCGTAGCTGTTGGTCATCGGATTGATCATGTAGGAGGGACCGTAGTACGCCGCGAACGACTTCAGCAGCGACTCCATGCCGTACTGGGTGGACATGCCCTTGTCGGGCCGGCCGCGGGTGTTGAGGTACTGCGCGGCGACGTGCCCTTCGAAGACGTTCTTGAAGTAGGTCGGGAACGCGTAGTGGATGTAGTAGAAGTGCGCCATATCCACGACGTTGTCGATGATCTCCCGGCAGTTGGCGCCCTCGATGAGGATCGAGTTCCACGTCCAGTCGGTCCACTCGCCCGACCCGTACTGCTCGATGTCGGGGATCGTGACCTCCGGCGGCGGGGGGTTGCCCTCGGGGTCGTTCCATACGAACAGCTGCCCGTTCTTCTCCATCGTCAGCCAGGAGCGGGTGCGGGCGAGCGGCGGCACGCGACGGGCGTAGGGAATGCCGGTGCACTTGCCGTTGCCGCCCCACCGCCAGTCGTGGAAGGGGCAGGCGACGGAGTCGCCCTTGATCTCGCCCTGCGACAGGTCGCCGCCCATGTGCCGGCAGTAGGCGTCGAGGACCTTCGGGTCGCCCTGGCTGTCGGCCCAGACCACGAGCTTCGTGCCGAAGGCCTCGACGGCGTGCGGCTTGCCGTCCTTGAACGTCCTGGCGAGCCCGAGGCAGTGCCAACCCCGCGCGAAACGCGTGCGGACCTCTCCGACGTCGATCTCGCGAATCTGTGCCATTGTCCCCTCACTTCCCTTCGGTTCATCTAGTAGAACACGTTATAGAATATTGCGGCGATCCGGAAGCGATCCGGGACTTTCGTCCCACAGAAAACACGCCGACGTGCGGTGATTCCGCGGTCTCGACATGAATGGGAACGTGTTCTAGTCTCGAAGCAAGCGATCATTTCCGGGACAGACGGGAGCGTCCAGTGGGCGACCACGAGAGCCACGAGGTACTGCAGCGGATCGACGCGCTGCTGCCCGCCCTGCGGGAACGTGCACAGGAGACCGAGGATCTTCGCCGCATCCCCGACGACTCGATCAAGGCGCTGCAGGAGACGGGGTTCTTCCGGCTGCTCCAGCCGAAGCAGTGGGGCGGCTACGAGGCCGACCCGGTGCTGTTCTACACGGCTGTCCGCAACATCGCGAGCGCGTGCGGCTCCACCGGATGGGTGTCCGGGATCATCGGTGTCCACAACTGGCACCTGGCCCTGTTCTCGCAGCAGGCCCAGGAGGACGTATGGGCCGAGGACACCGACGTGCGCATCTCCTCCTCCTACGCCCCGATGGGCGCCGGCGAGGTCGTGGACGGCGGCTACCGGGTCAACGGCGCGTGGGCCTGGTCCTCCGGGTGCGACCATGCCACGTGGGTCGTCGTCGGTGGCCCGGTCCTCAAGGACGGCCGCCCCGTCGATTTCGGCAGCTTCCTGATCCCGCGCGCGGACTACGGGATCGACGACGTCTGGAACGTGGTCGGCCTGCGCGGCACCGGGTCGAACACGATCGTGGTCGAGGACGTGTTCGTGCCCCGGCACCGCTTCCTCAGCTTCAAGGCGATGAGCAACCTCACCGCCCCCGGCCTCGAGCGCAACACCGCGCCGGTCTACAAGATGCCTTGGGGCACCATCCATCCCACCACGATCTCCACGCCGATCGTCGGCATGGCCTACGGCGCCTACCGGGCCCACGTCGAGCATCAGGGCAAGCGCGTGCGCGCCGCCTACGCGGGGGAGAAGTCCAAGGACGATCCGTTCTCGAAGGTGCGGATCGCCGAGGCCTCGAGCGACATCGACGCCGCGTGGCGCCAGCTGTCCGGAAACGTCGCCGACGAGTACGCGCACCTCGTCGCCGGCGAGGAGGTCCCGATGGAACTGCGGCTGCGCGCCCGTCGCGACCAGGTCCGCGCCACCGGCCGCGCCATCGCGTCCATCGACCTGCTGTTCGAGAACTCCGGTGCCACCGCCCTCGCCAACGGCACGCCGATCCAACGGTTCTGGCGCGACGCCCACGCCGGGCGTGTCCATGCCGCCAACGACGCCGAGCGCGCCTATGTGATGTTCGGCGCCGGCGAGTTCGGTCTGCCGATCACCGACACGATGGTGTAGGGAGACCGAATTGACTGCGACGGAAGAGATCACCTACGAGTCGACGTCCCGGTTCGCTCAGGTGCGCCACGACCTGCGGCTGCACTACCACGAGGCGGGGGTCGGACACGACACCACGATCGTGTTGCTGCACGGCGGCGGTCCAGGCGCCTCCGGCTGGTCCAACTTCGCCCGCAACATCCCCGTGCTGGCCGAGCGCTTCCACGTCATCTGTGTCGACCAGCCCGGTTACGGCAAGTCCGACAAGCCCACCGAGCATCCGCAGTACTTCGTGCACAGCGCCACCGCGCTGAAGGACCTGCTCGACCACCTCGGCGTCGACGGGCGCGTGCACCTGCTCGGCAACTCGCTCGGCGGCGGTGCCGCGGTGCGGTTCGCACTGGACTTCCCGGACCGGGCCGGACGGCTCGTGTTGATGGGGCCGGGGGGGATTGAGCGTCAATCTCTTCGCGCCCGACCCTACCGAGGGCGTGAAGCACCTCGGCCGGTTCGCGGCGCCGCCGGAGGGCCCGACCAGGGAGAAGCTCGAGGCGTTCCTCCGGGTGATGGTGTACGACCAGTCGCTGATCACCGAGGAGCTGGTCGAGGAACGCTTCGCCGCCGCGAGCACCCCCGAGTCGCTCGCCGCTGCGCGCGCGATGGGAAAGTCGTTCTCCGGACCGGACTTCGAGCTGGGGATGCTCTGGCGCGACGCGTACAAGCTGCGGCAGCGGGTGCTGTTGATCTGGGGCCGGGAGGACCGGGTCAATCCGCTCGACGGGGCACTCGTCGCGCTCAAGCTCATCCCCCGCGCCCAGCTGCACGTCTTCGGCGGCTGCGGGCACTGGGCCCAGCTCGAGAAGTTCGACGAGTTCAACCGCCTGACAATCGATTTCCTGACCGACCGGAGCGGTCGGGGCGAGCGAAGCGACGGGAGTGTCTGACATGGGTATCCGATCCCTCGCGTATCTGCGCATCGGCGCCACCGACATGGACGCCTGGCGCGAGTACGGGCTGAAGGTGCTCGGCATGGTGGAGGGCAAGGGTGTCCACCCGGACGCCCTGTACCTGCGGATGGACGACTTCCCGGCCCGGCTGATCATCGAGCCGCACGAGAGCGACCGGCTGCTGGTCGCGGGCTGGGAGACGGCGAACGCCGCCGAGCTGCAGGAGGTGCGCGACAACCTCGCGGCCGCCGGGGTCCCGTTCAAGGAGGGCACGGCCGAGCAGCTCGCCGACCGTCGTGTGGACGAGCTGATCGTGTTCCAGGACCCGTCCGGCAACACCCTCGAGGCGTTCCACGGGGTGGCGCTCGAGCACCGCCGCGTGGTCAGCCCGTACGGGCATCGGTTCGTCACCGGCGAGCAGGGACTCGGGCACGTCGTCCTGTCCACCCGCGACGACGAGGAGGCCCTGCACTTCTACCGCGATGTCCTCGGCTTCCGGCTGCGGGACTCGATGCGCATGCCGCCACAGATGGTGGGCCGCCCGGCCGACGGGAAACCGGCCTGGCTCCGCTTCTTCGGGTGCAACCCACGGCACCACAGCCTGGCGTTCCTGCCGATGCCCACGCCGAGTGGCATCGTGCACCTGATGATCGAGGTGGAGAACGCCGACGATGTCGGGCTGTGCCTGGACCGGGCGCTGCGCCGGAAGGTGAAGATGTCGGCGACGCTGGGCCGGCACGTCAACGACCTCATGCTCTCGTTCTACATGAAGACCCCGGGTGGCTTCGACGTCGAATTCGGCTGCGAGGGAAGGCAGGTCAAGGACGAGGAGTGGATCGCCCGGGAGTCCACAGCGGTCAGCCTGTGGGGTCACGACTTCAGCGTGGGGATGCAGCCGTGACCACCCCCGACGACGGTGGGATCGACCCCCGGGTCTTCCGGAACGTGCTGGGCCAGTTCTGCACGGGGGTCACGATCATCACCACCGTCGACGCGGGCGAGCCGGTGGGATTCGCCTGCCAGTCGTTCGCGGCGCTGTCGCTGGACCCGCCTCTGGTGTTGTTCTGCCCGACGAGGACGTCGCGGTCGTGGACCGCGATCGAACGATCCGGGCGCTTCTGCGTCAACGTGCTCGCGGAGGAGCAGCAGGACACGTGCGCCCGGTTCGGATCCCGGGAGCCGGACAAGTTCGCCGGCGTCGAGTGGAGCCCGTCACCGCTCGGCTCGCCCGTCCTGACCGGATCCCTGGCGCACATCGACTGCACCGTCGAGACCGTGCACGACGGCGGCGACCACTGGGTGGTGTTCGGACGGGTGTCCTCGCTCAGCGAGGTGCGCGACGAGAAGGAGCGGCCGCTGTTGTTCTATCGCGGCCAGTACACCGGCATCGAGCCGGACAAGACCGTGCCGGCCCCCTGGCGCGACGACCTCGAGGCGTTTCTCACCAGTACCTCGGAGGACACCTGGCTCTAGGGGGCCGGCACGGCCGGCCGGACGGTTACTCGCCGGGCTGGGGCACCTGGATGCTGTCGGGCAGCTGGTCGCGGGCCCGGTCGAGTTGCTGTTCGAGCTGCTCGACCATGCGGTCGTTGTTGAGCACCGTCACCACACCCGCCACGTAGGCGATCGACAGCACGAGCGAGACGATGCTGAGCACGATGCCCGCGATGGCGACGCCGCGCCCGGTCACGCCGAGGCGACGTGCCGCGCGAAGACCCACGATGCCGAGCACGAGCCCGACGAGGGACAGCACCAGGCCCACGGGGGAGAGGACGAGCGAGAGCACGCACACCAGGGCGGCGGTGCCGACAGCGAGTGCGAGGGCGGCGGCCACACTCGTCTTGGCCGGCTTCGTCGTCACCCGCTCCTCGAAGGGAGCGGCGGCGGTGGTGGTGCGGTCCGTCACCCGGTCGTCCGTGACCACGCGCTCGCGGCCGGGAACGGGGTCGCGGCCGGGAACGGGGTCTCGGCCGGCGGCACTGGCACCGGCGGGCTCACGTTCGATCATCGTCGGTCCTCCTGGTCGGGGTGCTGGCCGGGGGCGCCCTCGTCGACGTAGTACTCGGTGGTCACGACCCGCTTGTGGAGTCGCGGGCCGGGCGAGGGGGCGCCGTGTTGCGTTGTGTCACCGGTGCCACCGGGATGCGACGGTGTGGCCGACGGCGGAGCCGAGGTGGACACACCCGGCGCGCCTCCTTGCGGCGTCCGATGGGTCTCCGGTGTCCGGTCGGTGTCGCGCAGCCGATCGGCGTCGGGTGTCCGGTCGGTGTCCGGCGTCCGGTCGGTGTCGCGCAGCCGATCGGCGTCGGGCGTCCGGTCGGCGTCCGGTGCACGACCGGTGTCGGTGTCGGTATCCGCCCTGTCGTAGTAGCGGTAGAGCTGCGTCTCCTCCTCGGGGGTGAGACGGCCGTCCTCGTCGATGTTCGGGGCGCCGGTCACCGTGTCCTTGTCGAACGGCAGACGGATGTCCTTGCCGTCCAGCTCGGCGACGTCGATCGGCACGAAATGCCGACGGGTGCCGAACAGGCCGGTGACGACGGTGATCCAAGCAGGGTTCCCGGTGCGGTTGTCGAGGTAGACCTCGCCGACCTTGCCGAGCTTGTCGCCGCCGGGTCCGTAGACGGTGGCGCCGACAAGTGCATCGATGTCGCTGTTGTTGATCATGGTGACCTCACCGATCGATTGTGTCTTCGAGTCGGTGGGTGCCCGCTGCGACGGGCGTCGAAACCCGAAGGCCGGATCAGATCGGTTCGGCGTCTCCGAAGGTCATCTGCAGGCGGGGGATCGACGAGGTGAGCAGCGCGCGCCGGGGCAGCCCCAGCGCGCGCAGTTCGCCGGCGATGGGGTGGGTTCCGAGGCGCAGGGTGGCACCGCCGACGCGGCTGCGCACGCCGGCGGGATTCATCGCCCATCCGGTGCGCCGGGTGATCCCGTCCAGATGGGAGTAGGCCGTGACGGAGGCGGCGGCACCACGCCCGGGAACCGCGAGGCCCGGGCGCACCGACAGTTCCGCGATCAGCTGCCCGTCCCGGCTCACCGACGCGCGCTTGACGGCGCCGGCGTGGTCGGCGTCGAAGTCGGCGAGGATCTTGGGGAACCCCCAGATTCCCCGTCCTGCCGCCAGGGTGAACTCGCCGTCGACGGGCAGTTGATGGATCAGGGCACCGGCGCCGCCGCGGGCGAGTTCCCGCAGATCCTGCAGCACGGTACCGCCGCGCCGGCGATGGTCACGAACGAGGAAGCACACGCCGAACTCGTTGTAGGGTCCGAGATCTCCGTCGACGTAGTCCACGAACACCAGGATGCAGATACCGCGCCCCGGGCGGTGGTGCAGCAGTTCGAGTCCCGTGTGATCGATCAGGGCCCGAGCCGGGGCGGCGGGCACCGAGTACATCGCCATGAATGCCGTCGCGGTCCGAATCCGCACCGGCATCTCGATCGGGGTGCCCGAGATCATGTGTGTCGTCACGTCCTGCCCCTCTGCGCGAACCGATCGCGAACCCGCGACCGGCCGGGTCCTGAATGAGAACGTGTTCTACTATTCGTGCTGCGTCCTGGAAGCGCAAGGTGATCGGCGAATACGCCCGGAAACGGGCAGCCGCGTGCCGAGGGGCGCGGCTGCCCGTGCGGGAATCGTCCGTCAGTCCGGCGCGCCGATGTTCATCTCGTCCGGGTGCATGCCGACGCGCGTGCCGTCGTCGAGGGTCGCGATCTCGCTCAGGTCGAGGTCGTCGAGTTCGAAGTCGAACACGTCGAAGTTCTGCGCGATCCGCGCGTCGTGGACCGACTTCGGAATCACGATCAGGCCGTTCTGCAGGTGCCAGCGGATCAGCACCTGGGCCGCGGACTTGCTGTGCCGGTCCGCGATGCGCGTGATGATCGGATCGATCAGCAGCGTGTTCGGCTTGGAATCGCGCCCCCACCCGGAATTGCTGGTACCGCCCAGCGGGCTCCACGATTCGACGGCGATACCGTGGTCGGCCGCGAAGGCGCGGATCTCCTGCTGGGGCAGGTGCGGGTGCAGCTCCACCTGGTCCACGGCGGGCAGCATGCCGCCGCGATCGACGAGCAGCTGCAGGTGGTGCGGCTCGAAGTTGCACACGCCGATCGCCTTTGCCCGGCCGGACCCGGCGATCTTCTCGAGTGCGTCCCAGGTGCGTAGCAACCGGTCGTTGTCCTGCAACGGCCAGTGGATCAGGTACAGGTCGACGTAGTCCGTGCCCAGGCGGCGGAGGCTCTCGTCGAACGCCTGCAGTGCCCGGTCGTAGCCCTGGTCGGCATTCCACAGCTTCGTGGTGAGGAAGACGTCCTCCCGCGGGACCGCGGAGGCCGCGATACCGCGCCCGACGCCCTCCTCGTTCCCGTACGCGGCGGCGGTGTCGATGTGCCGGTAGCCGGCCTCGTCGAGGGCGAAGCGCACGGCGTGTTCGGTCTGCTCGTTGGTGGCCTGCCAGACTCCCAGGCCGAGCTGCGGGATGGTGGTTCCGGAATTCAGCGTGATCACGGGAGTGCTCATCGTCCCAGGCTAACGACTGCCGGATCGCCCCGCGGCCCGAGCGAATGTACCCCTCACTCGATCAGGCCGACGCGATGGTTCATTCGCTCGGGCACGCGGGCGTCACATTCCGATCGCGGCCAGGAACTCGCGCGGCTGCCCGAACAGCTGGGCGGTGCCGTGGGCGCGCTTGAAGTACAGCTGCGCGTCGTGTTCCCACGTGATGGCGATGCCCCCGTGCAACTGGATCGTCTCCGCGGCCACCTGCTCGAACGCCTCCGAGCAGTACACCTTCGCCGCATACGCGTCCTGCGTATCCTGCGACAGCGCCGCCGCGTACGACATCGAGCGCGCGGTCTCCACCAGCGCGTACATGTCGGCCATGCGGTGCTTGAGCGCCTGGAAGGACCCGATGACGCGGCCGAACTGCTTGCGGTTCTTTGTGTACTCCACGGTCAGATCCAGCGCGGCCTGTGCCGCACCGACCTGCTCGGCCGACAGCGCGATCAGCGCGACGGTGCGCAACCGGTCCACGAGATCCTCCGGGCACGCGAGCGGCCGTCCGGTCACCCCGTCGAACCGCAACTGCGCGAGGCTGCGGGTCGGGTCCATCGTCGGCACCCGGCGCCGGGTCACGCCGGTCGCGTCCGGATCCACCTCGAACAGCGCGACGGCGTCCCCGTCGCGCGCGAGCACCAGCAGGGTGCTCGCGACGTCTCCGCCGAGCACGTAGTGCGCGGTGCCGTCGAGCCGGTCGCCGGTCGCGGTCACCCCCGGCGACGACCAGCCCGCCCCCGAGGCCCAGCACACGGCCGCGATCTCCCCGGCGGCGATGCCCGGCAGCAGCCGCGCGCATGCTTCGGTGTCGCCGGACAGCAGCAGCGCCTGCGCCGCGAGCACCGCCGAGCCGAGCATCGGTGACGGCGTCAGTGTCCGGCCGAGTTCCTCGAGCACGACGTGGGTCTCGGCGAGCGAGGCGCCCACGCCGTCGTAGTCCTCGGGCACGGCGAGCGCCGCCACCCCGATCTGCTCGACCATCCGCTCCCACAGGCCGGCGTCGTAGCCCTCGGGCGCGGTGATCGCCTTGCGCACCGCCGACGAGTCGGAGTGCTTGGCGAGCAGGTTGCGCACCGACTCGCGCAGCGCGGCGCGGTCCTCGGTTTCGAACGTCACGACGCCTCCAGCGCGTCGACGATCCGCGCCCGGTGCACGTCGGGCGTGCCCCACGCGGTGACGAGGGCGCGGACCTTCGTCAGCCACAGCGACAGATCGTGTTCCCGGGTGTAGCCGATGGCGCCGTGCACCTGCAGCGCGGTCCGGGCCGCACGGTAGGCGGCGTCGCCGCATGCGACCTTGGCGGCGGAGACGTCCCGCGACGCCTGCGGCAGCCCGTCGCGCACCGACAGCGCCGCGCCGTGCAGCAGCGGCCGGGCCATCTCCAGCGCGACGGCCACCTCGGCGAGGTGGTGCTTGACGGCCTGGAAGGAGCCGATGGCCCGGCCGAACTGCCGGCGCTGCTGTGCGTACTCGGTGGTGCGCTCGAGCAGCGTCCGGCCGAGCCCCTGCAGCTGCGCCGCGGTGGCGAGCGCGCCGAGGTCGAACGCGGCACCGAAGTCGGCTTCGCCCAACGACTCTCCCGCCGAGACGGGGAACAGCCGGCGGGCCGGGTCGACGGACTCGCGCGGCTGCCCGGGGGTGCCGACGGACACGGCCGAGCCGTCGACGTGCAGCACCAGGTCGGCGACGTCGGCGTCGACCGCGAACGGCACGCCCGGAGCGGCGGCGACGGTCGCGAGCGTGCCGGAGGCCAGGGCCGGCAACCGGTCCGGCGCCGCGGCCGCGAGCAGCACCGGGGCGACGGCGACGGTGTCGACGACCGGGCCCGGCACGGCGTGGCGGCCGAGTTGTTCGACGGCGACGACGAGGTCGACCGCGTCGGCACCCACGCCGTCGTGGTCCTCGCCGACGAGCAGGCCGCCGAGCCCGATCTCGGCGAGACGCTGCCACACCTTCAGGCCGGGGCCGGTGTCGCCGGCGCTCCACGCGCGGATCACGGCCGGCATGTCGGACTTGGCGAGCAGCGCATCGATACTGGACGCGAAGTCCTCGTGGGAGGAGTCGAGCGCGAATCTCATCGGTCGCCCTTCGGGAGGCCGAGCAGGCGCTCGGCGATGACGTTCTTCTGGATTTCATTGGTGCCGGCGTAGATCGGGCCGGACAGCGAGAACAGGTAACCGTCCGTCCAGCCGTCGACCAGCTCGGCGGCGGCGCCCTGCAGGTCGAGCGCCGTCTCGTGGGCGGCAATGTCCCACTCCGACCAGAACACCTTGTTGATGGACGACTCCGCGCCGAGCTGCCCGCCGTCCTGCAATCGCGTGACCGTGCCCCAGGTGGACAACTCGTAGGCGCGCGCGCCGATCCAGGTGTCGGCGACGCGGTTGCGCAGGGCCGCGTCCCCGTGTAGATCCGACGACTTGTACAGCTGCAGCAGCCGGTCGGCGGTGGCGAGGAACCGCCCGGGGGAGCGCAGCGACAGGCCGCGCTCGTTGGAGGCGGTGCTCATCGCGACCCGCCAGCCCTCGTTCACGCCGCCGATGACCCCGGACGCGCCGGGGTCGGCGGGGTCGTCGGGCACGAACACGTCCTCGAGGAAGATCTCGGCGAAGCCGGGCTCGCCGTCGAGCTGGTCGATGGGCCGGACGGTGACGCCCTCCGCGCGCAGGTCGAACATGAAGTACGTGATGCCCTTGTGCCGCTGCGCTTCCGGGTCGGAGCGGAACAGGCCGAAGCCCATGTCCGCGAAGGACGCCCGGGAGCTCCACGTCTTCTGCCCGTTGAGCAGCCAGCCGCCGTCGACGCGGGTGGCCGTCGAGCGCAGCGACGCGAGGTCGCTGCCGGACTCGGGTTCGGACCAGGCCTGTGCCCAGATGTCGTCGGCGCGCGCCATGCGGGGCATGATGCGGGCGAGCTGGTCGGGGTGGGCGTGCTCGAACAGGGTGGGGGCGAGCAGGAAGATGCCGTTCTGGCTGACGCGTCCGGGTGCCCCGGCGCGGTAGTACTCCTCCTCGAACACCACCCACTGCAGCAGCGAGGCGTCGCGGCCGCCGAGTTCCTCGGGCCAGGACACCACGGACAGCCGGGCGTCGGCGAGGGTTCGTTCCCACCGCCGGTGCTCTTCGAAGCCCTCCGCGGTGTCCATCGACTTCAGCGGGGTCTGCGGGACGTGCTCGGCGAGGAACGCGCGGACCTCGTCGCGGAAGGCGAGGGTTGCGTCGTCGAACTCGAGATCCACTACTTCGCTCCGTCCTGGGCCGTGGGGCCCGCGTTGCTCGCGGGGGCGGGGCGGGCGCTCGCCGCCATCGACTTGGCGTTCATGCCGCCGAGGGAGTCGGTGCCGACCTCGGCGTTGTGGGCGTGGGCGAAGTGGTGCAGGCCGAACACCGAGTCCATGCCGTTCCGCATGCCCATCTGGTCCTCGCACTGGTTGACGGCGCGCTTGGTCAGGGCCAGGCCGAACCGCGGCATCTCGGCGATACGCGCGGCCAGGGCGAGGGTCTCCTCCTCGAGCTTCTCGCGCGGCACGACGCGGTTGACCATGCCGACCTCGTACGCGCGCTGGGCGCCGAAGCGGTCGCCGGTGTAGAGGATCTCCTTGGCGAAGCGGGTGCCGAGGACCCACGGGTGGGCGAAGTACTCCACTCCGGGAATGCCCATGCGCACCACGGGATCGGAGAAGAACGCATCCTCCGACGCGACGATCAGGTCGCACACCCAGGCGAGCATGAGGCCGCCGGCGATGCATGCGCCCTGCACCATCGCGATCGTCGGCTTGGGGATCTCCCGCCAGCGGCGGCACATGCCCAGGTACACCTCCATCTCGCGGGCGTAGCGCTGGTCGCCGCCGGGCTTGTCGACGTGGTCCCACCACATGACGGCCTTGTTGTCGTAGTGCACGTGGTGATCACGCCCGGGGGTCCCCAGGTCGTGGCCGGCGGAGAAGTGCTTGCCGTTGCCGGCGAGCACGATCACCTTCACCTCGTCGTCCTCGACGGCCCGTTCGAACGCGGCGTCGAGGGCGTAGGTCATCACCGAGTTCTGCGCGTTGCGGTAGTCCGGCCGGTTGAGGGTGACGATCGCGACGCCGTCGCGCACCTCGTAGGTGACGACGTCGGGTTCGTAGGGGACGGTCATGACTTCTCCTCACGCAGAATGTTTTTCAGAACCTTGCCGGACGGGTTGCGGGGCAGGTGCCCGGTGAAGCGGACCGAGCGGGGCACCTTGAAGTTGGCCAGCTTCTCCTTGCAGAACGCGATCACGGCCTCCTCGGTCAGGCCGCTGCCCTCGAGGGCGACGACGTACGCGCGGCCGACCTCGCCCATGCGCTCGTCGGGCACACCGATGACCGCGACCTCGTGCACGCCGGGCAGGCGCATCAGCGCCGCCTCGATCTCGGCGGGATAGACGTTGAACCCGCCGCTGATGTACATGTCCTTGAGCCGGTCGGTGATGTCGAGGTAGCCGCGTTCGTCGAGGGTGCCCACGTCGCCGGTGTGCAGCCAGCCGTCGGCGTCGATCGTCTTGGCGGTGGCCTCCGGGTCGTCGAGGTAGCCGAGCATCACGTTGGGGCCCCGCAGCAGGATCTCGCCCTTGTCGCCGATGCGGACCTCGAAGCCGGCGGTGGCGCGGCCGGAGGAGGTGGAGACGGTGACGGGATCGTCGTCGGTGCGGCACATCGTCGCGACCACGGCCTCGGTCTGCCCGTACGCGGTGAGCACCGCGTCGAAGCTCAGTTCGTTCTGCATGCGTTCGACGAGCGCGACGGGCACGGGTGCGGCCCCGGTGACCGCGATCCGCAGGGACGACATGTCGAATTCGTCGCGGCGGGGGTGGTCGAGGATGCTCTGGTAGATCGTCGGCGCCCCGGGCAGCACGCTGATCCGCCGGTCGGCGACGGTGGCCATCACCTTCTCGACGTCGAACACCGCCATCGGCACGACGGTGCTGCCCGCGAGCAGCGCCGCGACGAAACCGGCCTTGTATCCGAAGCTGTGGAAGAACGGGTTGATGACGAGATAGTTGTCGTCCGGCGTGAGTTCGGCGCAGTCCGCCCACGCCCGGGCGACCCCGATCAGCTGCCGGTGGGCGCTGAGCACACCCTTGCTGCGCCCGGTGGTGCCGGAGGTGAACAGGATGTCGGAGACGTCGTCGGGGGAGACGGCCCGCGCGCGGGCGTCGGCTTCGGCGCGCGCGTCCTCCGTCGCCGAGGCCAGGAACTCGTCCCAGTCCACCACGCCGTCGGCGGGGGCGTCGGTCCCACCCAGCGGGACCCGCACGACGGTGGGAAGGTGCAGTTCCGGCGCCGCGGCGCGCAGGGCCGCGTACCGGTCGGTGCCGAGGAAGTCCCCGGCAACGACGAGGGCGCCGGCGTCGATCCGGTCGAGGATGTCGTGCGCCTCGTCGCCGGTGTATCGGGTGTTGACGGGGACGACGATGCCGCCGGCCCAGTGGATCCCGAGCGCGGCGACGATCCAGTGGTGCGTGTTGGGCGACCAGATCGCGACGCGTGCGCCGGGCCCGACGCCGTGGGCGACGAGGGCGGCGGCGAATTCGCGGACGTGGTCGCGCAGTTGTGCGAACGTCGGTTGCACGTCGCCGTCGACGATCGCGGTCCGGTCGGCGTGCGCCGATGCGGCGCGTTCGAGGGCCGCCGGTGTGGTTCTCGGTTGTGCGGTCACGGAGCTCCCTACCTAGCAAGTGCTTGGTAGGTTATCGTACAGACGTGCATCAGAGCGAGAGACTGGACGACACGGGTTTCGACAACGCCGCGTTCGCCGCCACCGTCCGGCAGTGGCTGGAGGACAATCTGACCGGCGAATTCGCCGAGCTGAAGGGCAAAGGTGGCCCGGGCAGCGAGCACGAGTACTTCGAGCAGCGCCTGGCCTGGGACCGCCATCTCGCCGCCGCCGGATGGACCTGCATCGGCTGGCCGGCCGAGTACGGCGGACGCGGCGCCACCCTCGAACAGCAGGTGATCTTCCACGAGGAGTACGCGAAGGCGAACGCGCCGGCCCGCGTGAATCACCTCGGCGAGGAACTGCTCGGGCCCACCCTCGTCACCTTCGGTACCGAGGACCAGAAGCGCCGCTTCCTGCCCGGCATCCGGAACGTCACCGAACTGTGGGCCCAGGGCTACTCCGAGCCCGGCGCCGGTTCCGACCTGGCCAACGTCGCCACCACCGCCCGGCTCGAGGACGGCAAGTGGATCATCAACGGCCAGAAGGTGTGGACGTCCCTCGCACACGTCGCGCAGTGGGCGTTCGTAGTCTGCCGCACCGAACCCGGCTCTTCCCGGCACCACGGCCTGAGTTTCCTGCTCGTGCCGCTCGATCAACCGGGCGTCACGGTCCGGCCCATCCAGCAGCTCACCGGCACCTCCGAGTTCAACGAGGTCTTCTTCGACGACGCCGTCACCGACGCCGACCTCGTCGTCGGCGCCCCCGGCGACGGGTGGAAGGTCGCGATGGGACTGCTCACCTTCGAGCGCGGCGTCTCCACCCTGGGCCAGCAGATCGGCTTCGCCCGTGAGCTGCAGGGCGTCGCCGACCTCGCCGCATCCAACGGTGCCGCCGAGGATCCGCACATCCGCGAGCGGATCGCGCGCGCCCGCATCGGCCTGCGCGTGATGCGCGCCCACGCCGTGCGCACCCTCGGCGAGGCCGACCCCGGCCAGGCGTCGGTGGCAAAGCTGCTGTGGGCCAATTGGCACCGCGACCTCGGCAAGCTCGCGATGGACGTGCAGGGCCCGGCCTCGCTCGTCGGGCCGGAGCACGACCATGCCGGCAACCCGACGGTGCTCTCGGATCCCGAGCATCTCGAGCTCGCCGAGTGGCAACGGCTGTTCCTGTTCACCCGCGCCGACACCATCTACGGCGGATCCAACGAGGTCCAGCGCAACATCATCGCCGAGCGCGTGCTCGGCCTTCCCCGAGAGGCCCGTCCGTGACCACTTCCCCCCTCGCCACGCCGCCCGTCGAGACCCCGGGCCACGGCCTGCTCGCCGGCAAGAAGGTCGTCGTCACCGCCGCCGCCGGCACCGGCATCGGTTTCGCGACCGCCCGTCGCGCCCTGCTCGAGGGCGGCGACGTGCTCGTCTCGGACTTCCACGAGCGTCGGCTCGGGGAGACGGTCGACAAGCTCGCCGCCGAGTTCCCGTCGCAGCAGGTCGACGCTCTCGTGTGCGACGTCTCCTCCACCGAGCAGGTCGACGCGCTGATCACCGGCGCCGCCGACCGGCTCGGGCGCATCGACGTGCTGGTCAACAACGCCGGCCTCGGCGGTGAGACCCCGGTGGTCGACATGACCGACGAACAGTGGGACCGTGTCCTCGACATCACCCTCACCAGCACCTTCCGCGCCACCCGCGCCGCGCTGCGCTACTTCCGGTCGGCCGGCCACGGCGGCGTTCTCGTCAACAACGCCTCGGTGCTCGGCTGGCGCGCGCAGCACTCGCAGGCGCACTACGCGGCCGCCAAGGCCGGCGTGATGGCGCTGACCCGCTGCTCGGCGATCGAGGCCGCCGAGTACGGGGTCCGGATCAACGCCGTCGCCCCGTCGATCGCGCGGCACGCCTTCCTCGCGAAGGTCACCAGCGAGGACCTGCTCGACCGGCTCGCCGCCGACGAGGCGTACGGGCGGGCCGCGGAGGTCTGGGAGATCGCCGCGACCATCGCCATGCTCGCCAGCGACTACACCACGTACCTGACCGGCGAGGTCGTCTCGATCTCCTCGCAGAGGGCCTGACCCGTGCGCGGTTCCGGTAGCCGCCGCCACCGGAACCGCGCACGGCAGCCTGAAAGGATGCCTCCATGACTCCTCCCAGAGACGATGCTGCCAAGTCCGGGCGTCGCGCCGAGTTGCTCGATATCGCCGCTCAGCTGTTCGCCTCGCGCGGGGTGCGTGCCACCACCGTGCGCGACATCGCCGACGCCGCGGGCATCCTGTCGGGCAGTCTCTATCATCACTTCGACTCCAAGGAGTCGATGGTCGACGAGATCCTGCGGGGATTCCTCGACGACCTGTTCGGCCGCTACCGCGAGATCGTCGCCTCGGGGGCGGACTCCCGCGCCACCCTCGAGGCGCTCATCACCGCGTCGTACGAATCGATCGACAAGTCGCACGCCGCGGTCGCGATCTACCAGGACGAGGCCAAGCGGCTCGTGGAGAACGAGCGGTTCTCCTACATCTCCGACCTCAACACCGAATTCCGCGACCTGTGGGTGGGGGTGATCGAGCGCGGCATCGCCGACGGCACGTTCCGGCCGGACGTCGACGTCGAACTCGTCTTCCGGTTCCTGCGCGACACCGTGTGGGTGGCCGTGCGCTGGTACCGGCCCGGCGGCACCCTCACCGCCGACAAGGTGGCGCAGCAGTACCTGTCCATCGTGCTCGACGGACTTGCCAACCCCTGAACCGACCTTCCCCGGAACCGACTAGGAGTCCCTCATGACCGAGGCATACATCGTCGACGCGGTACGCACCCCGATCGGCAAGAAGAACGGCGGCCTGTCCGCCGTCCACCCGGCCGACCTGGGCGCGCACGTGATCAAGGCGATCGTCGACCGCACCGGCATCGACCCGAGCGACGTCGACGACGTCGTCTTCGGCTGCGTCGACGCCATCGGTGGCCAGGCCGGCAACATCGCCCGCACCGCGTGGCTCGCCGCCGGCTACCCGCAGCACGTTCCCGGCGTCACCGTCGACCGGCAGTGCGGGTCGAGCCAGCAGGCCCTGCACTTCGGTGCGCAGGCCATCCTGTCCGGCACCGCCGACCTCATCGTCGCCGGCGGCGTGCAGAACATGTCGCAGATCCCGATCTCCGCGGCCATGATCGTCGGGCAGCAGTACGGCTTCGACACCCCGTTCGGCGGTTCGACCGGCTGGACCGAGCGCTACGGCGACCAGGAGGTCTCGCAGTTCCGCGGCGCCGAGATGATCGCCGACAAGTGGGATCTCAGCCGCGAGGACCTCGAGCGCTGGGCGTTGCAGAGCCATGAGCGGGCCAAGGCGGCCATCGCCGAGGGCCGGTTCGAGGGCGAGATCGTCCCGCTCGGCGACGCCACCGTCGACGAGGGACCCCGCGAGACGAGCCTCGAGAAGATGGCGTCACTCGCGACGCTCGTCGAGGGCGGCCGGCTCACCGCCGCCGTCGCCAGCCAGATCTCCGACGGTGCCTCGGCGGTGCTGCTCGCCTCCGACGAGGCCGTGCGCAAGTACGGCCTGAAGCCCCGCGCCCGGATCCACCACCTCAGTGCCCGCGGCGACGACCCGATCTTCATGCTCAGCGCGCCCATCCCGGCGACGCAGCATGCGTTGGAGAAGACCGGCCTGAGCATCGACGACATCGACCTGATCGAGATCAACGAGGCCTTCGCCCCCGTCGTGCTGGCCTGGATCAAGGAGATCGGCGCCGACCCGGCCAAGGTCAACGTCAACGGCGGCGCCATCGCGCTGGGCCACCCGCTCGGCGCCACCGGCACCAAGCTGATGGCGACTCTGCTGAACGAGCTCGAGCGCCGCGAGGGTCGCTACGGCCTGCTGACGATCTGCGAGGGCGGCGGCACCGCCAACGTGACGATCATCGAGCGGGTGTAGACAGGCGGCTGCGCCGCCGGTGTGTCCCTTGGGCTGTCAGGGCAGCCCAAGAGACACACCGGCGCGTCAGCGCAGGGTCGGATCGGTGACCCGGTCGCTGCTGCCGGCGGTGCGGAACGCGTGGTCGGCGAGGTCGGCGAGCGGATCGGCGGGCAGGACGTGGACGATCTGCTCGTGGACGATGCCCCCGTCCGGGCACCAGACGAGCACGCGCCGCGGTCCGGGTGCGACGCCGTGGGCGACCATCGAACCGGACGGTTCGACGGGCAGGCTGCGGGTGTGGCCGTCCGCATCGGGATCGACACGGCAGCTCTCCGGATGGACGGGCACACCGTGCACCGTCACCTTCACCCGCTCCCGGCCCGCGACGACGTCGGCGGTGGGCCCCGCCTGCGCCGTCGCCGGGACGACCAGGGCCGCAACGATCGTGGACAGCGCCGCCGCCGTGACGCCTGCGGAACCGAATCTCATGGTTTCTCCCTCCCGTGCGGGCCTCTCCCACCCGCCCGGCTCAGCCTACGACACGGGTGGGCGCCGGCTCAGGACCGCAAGGACACCCGGGCGTGTAGTCCCTCCGGCATGAGGGTGAGCCGTTCGGCCACCTTCAGCCGATAGGCGGGGTCCATCGCCAGGTCGTAGCGGCGCAACAGGGTTCCCAGCACGAGCGTGGCCTCGTGCAGCGCGAACTGCCTTCCTATGCAAGCGCGTTCGCCGGTGCCGAACGGTTTGTACACGTGCGCGGGCCGGGCCCGGACCCGTTCGGGCAGGAAGCGGTCGGGGTCGAACTCGTCGGCGTCGTCGCCCCAGACCGCCGGGTCGCGGTGCACCGCGGGCAGCAGCACGAGCACCCAGTCGCCGGCACGCATCCGGTATCGGCCGGCGAGGGTGGTGTCCACCCTCGCCTCCCGCGCGTACGCGGGCGCGGTCGGCCACAGGCGCAGCGCCTCGTCGAGCACCCGGCGGACGTAGCGCAGCTTGGCGATCTGCTCGAATGCGGGCTCGCCGTCGCCCCAGATCTCCTCGACCTCCGCCCGCGCCCGCGCGTAGGCCTGTGGGTCGCGCATCAGGTAGTAGAGAGCGAACGACAATGCGCCCGAAGTTGTTTCGTGACCGGCGACGAGGAAGGTGAGCACCTGGTTGCGGATGTTGATCTCGTCGAGCTTGTTGGGATCGTCCTCCCGTGCCGCCCGCAGCATCAGCTCGAGCAGGTCGTCGGGGGCGGGGCCGGGGGCGTCGCGCCTGCTGTGGATCACCGCGTCGACGACGTCGCGCATGTGCGCCCGGTCGAGGTCGTACTGCCGCTTGGCGGCGGGGAAGAGGAAGCGCCCGACGACCGGCACGGTGCGCAGCATGCTGCGCTGCGAGAACGAGAGTCCGCCGACCATCGCCTCGACGAACGGGTGCCGCGCCGCACGCTCGAACGGCTCGAACGAGTAGCTGAAGCCGCTGCGGCCGATGGTCTCCAGCGTCAGCTTCGTCATGTCCGCGGCGATGTCCACGTCGCCGCCGCTGCGCGCCGTACGGTCCCAGTGTGCGACGAGCTGGGCGGTGACGTCGAGCATCGTGGCGTGGTACCGGCGCATCGCCTGCTGGGTGAACGCAGGCATCAGCAGCTCGTGCGCGCGGCGCCAGTTCGGTTCCTCGTTGAAGGCGGTGAACAGCCCGTCGCCGCCGATCGCGCGCAGGGCCTCCACACCCGGCGCGAGGTGCTTGGCGAAGCGTTTCTCGTCGGACAGCTCGGCCGTGAGCTCGCCGGAGCAGACGAACACGAAGCGGCGGCCGAAGGCCGTGCGCTCGAACACCGGGCCGAGGGCCTTGTGGATTGCCATCGAGTTCTGCACCGGGGTCTCGAGCGACATGCCCAGGACGTCGCCGACGAGGGGGAGACGTTTCGGCGGGCGCGGAATTTCTGTGTCGAACACCCGTGACGTGGCCATGGCCATGCTCCGACCCCCAGTTATTGAATCCGTGTACAGTAATCACGCTACGCCGGGACGGACGGGTGTCAAGAACTAGATTGAGTCCGTGGCCCGATCCCGCCGACGACTCGATCCCGAGCAGCGCCGCGCGCAGCTGCTCGACATCGGCGCGCGCCTGTTCGCCGAGCGCGCCTACGAGGACGTGTGGATCGAGGAGGTCGCCGAACTCGCCGGGGTCTCGCGCGGCCTGATGTACCACTACTTTCCGACCAAACGAGACTTCATGGCGGCGGTCGTCCAGCGCGAGTCCGACCGGCTGCTCGCCGTCACCGAACCGGATCCGCAGCTCACCGTCGCCGAGCGGATCATCGCGGGCCTCGACGCCTACCTCGACTACGTCGCGTCGCACCGGCAGGGCGTCGCGGCGGTCAACCGGGCCGCGGACTCCGCCGACGCCGGTATCCGCGCGATCGTCGACGCCGAACTCGGCGTTCAGCAGGAACGCATCCTCGACGCGCTCGCCCCGCCCGACGACGAACGCGAACTCGTCGCGGTGGCCGTGCAGGGATGGATCGCCCTCGTGCGCAGCGTGTGCGTCGACTGGCACGATCACCCCACGGTCACCGGGACGCAGCTGCGGGAGCTGTGCCTGAATGCGCTGCGCGGCATGCTCGGCGGTCGCCTCGGCTGAGGACCCGGGTTACCCTCGGTCCATGTGCCGGAACATCACGGAGCTGCGCGGGCTCGAGCCGGCAGCGACCGCCGAGGAGATCGAGGCCGCCGCCCGCCAGTACGTGCGCAAGGTCAGCGGCGTCCACAAACTGTCCGACGCCACCCGCGAACCGTTCGAGGAGGCCGTCGCCGAGGTCACGGCCGTCACCATGCGACTGCTCGACCGGCTCCCGCCGCGCCGGCAGCCGCCGCCGACGGTGCCGCCGCTGCGCCGGCCGGAGGTGCAGGCACGGATCGCGGCGCGCGGCTGAACGACGTCGCACCCCGAGTCCCGCGGCGGCCGTCAGCCGGGCGCGTGTGCCGCTCCCGCGGCGCGGGCGTGCACCCAGGCGACCACCTGGGTGCGGGATCCGACGCCCAGTTTGTCCAGGATGTGTTCGACGTGCCCGTCGACCGTCCGGTGCGAGATCACGAGCTGATCCGCGATCTCCCGGTTGCTGAGGCCCCGGGCGACGAGTTCGGCCACCTCCTCTTCCCTGCGGGTCAACGGGGAGGCGGTGGGTGACGCGGTCGCCGATCCGCCCGCGGGCGTCCCGAGAGCCGTGTCGACAGCCTGCTCGATGGCCGGGTGTGCCGGCGGTGTCGACAGGCGCGCATACTTCTTCGCTCCCAGCGACTGTCGGACCCGCTGTTCCCAGTGCGCCGAATCACCCGTGATATGGGGACCGAAGGCGGCGACGGACGTGCCGAGTCGCTGCCACACCGCCCTGGCCGCGCCGAAGAGCGTGGCGGACCGCTCGGTGTGACCGACGGCTTCCGCCGCCCAGGCGAGAAGTTCGATCGACAGGGCGGTGCAGATCTTGTCCTTGAAGTCGCGCTGGATGTGCAGTGCCTGTTCCGCGGCGTCGACGGCGTCGTCGATCCGGCCGAGGTGGAAGTAGGCCAGGCTCGAAACCCACAGGGCGTACGCCTTGTTCCACTGCTCGCCGTGCTCGTCCGCCACGTGGATCACGTGTGCACACGTGGCGAGTGCGTCGTCGAGCCGGCCGTCGTAGGTCTGGGCCATGGCCAGCTGGAACAAGGCGGTGAGGGTTGCTGCGCGATCGCCTCGGGTGCGATGAACGGCGATCGCCGCGTCGTAGAGATCGATCGCGTCGGTGGTTCGTCCGCAGAACAAGGCGTGCAGGGCAGCCCAGTGGTCGTGGTGCGCCTGCAACTCGGCATCTTCCAGTTCGGCTGCGATGGATCCGCATTCGGCAAGATGAAGTGCGGCTCCCTCCCGGTCCCCCTGGATCAGGGCCGTCCACGCGGTCACCCACAGGACGTGGCCCCGGTCGCGAGTGGACCGGGGCAGTCGTTGCAGAAGCCGCTCGAGCCTGGTGCGGCCGTGGGAGAGGTTGCCTCCCGCGATCCAGTGATACCGAAGCGCCACGGCGAGGGCGGCCGCGGCCGACAGGTCGCTGTCGTCCCGTAGCGACCAGTCGAGCGCGGCCATGAAGTTCGGATGGTCGATCCGCCACCGCGACAACAGTTCCGATTGTCTCGGCCCGTACCAGTCCGCCGCGTGACGTTGCGCCCGCTCGAGGTAGTGGTCTCGGTGCCGCCGGTACAGATCGTTCCGTCGTCCACCGGCGTCGAGCAGCTCGTGCCCGTACTCGCGCACGGTCATCAACTGCGAGTAGCGGAAGGCCTCTGCGGAACGATCGACCGTGACAAGCGATTTCGACACCAAACCGTCGAGCAGATCCATCACCTGTTCCGGGGGAAGGTCTTCGTCCCCGCAGATCGACTCGGCGGCTTCGAGATCGAAGCTGCCGGGAAAGACCGACAGCCGCGCCCACAGCGTGCGCTCCGGTGCGGAGCACAGTTCGTAGCTCCAGTCGATCAGCGCCCGGAGCGTCTGCTGCCGGGGCACGGCCGCGCGGTTGCCGCCGGTGAGCAGGGCGAAGCGCCGGTCGAGCCGTTCGACGAGCTGGGCGGGGGACAGGGTCCGCAACCGGGTTGCGGCGAGTTCGATGGCCAGGGGGATGCCGTCGAGCTGGATGCACAGCTGGGCGACGGCGTCGGCGTTGGCGTCGGTCATCCGGAATTCGGCGACCACACTCTGGGTGCGCTCGACGAGAAGCGTGACCGATTCGAACAGGGCCAGGTCGGCGGCGCGGTTGCCGGTCGATTCCGTCGGGGTGCTCAGCGGCGGCAGCACGTAGGTGAATTCGCCGCCGACGCCGAGCGGCTCCCGGCTCGTCGCCAGAACGCGCACCTCGGGTGCGCCGGTGAGGACCGTGGTGACGAACGCGGCCGCCGCGTCGAGCAGGTGCTCACAGTTGTCGACCACGATCAGCATGTGGCGGTCCCGCAGGTGATCGAGGATCTTGTCCCGCACGGGACGGGTGGACTGGTCGGTGACGCCGAGCGCCGCGGCCGCAGCCGACGGGAGCGCCTCGGGATCGCGGACCACGGCGAGGTCGATCCAGCAGAAGGCGTCGCGGAAGGCGCGGGCGGAGCGGAGGGCGATCTCCTCCGCCAGCCGAGTCTTGCCGACCCCGCCCGGACCGAGCAACGACAGGAGCCGGGCCTGTTGCAGGCGGGCCCGAGCCTCGTCGATCTCCCGGCGACGGCCGACGAAACTGGTCAGCGAGGGCGTCAGCCCTTTGGTGCGGGGCAGGGGGGACTCCATCTTCACGCTTCCCAGAGATAGTGGTCAGAACATACCCGAATGCGGTGTGACGCCCAACACAGGTATCGAAAGGGGTGATTTCCCCCGCGTGGGGGTGAGGTGACGCGGGTCATTGTCGTGGTCAGGCATCGAAGCGCCCCGGACGGGGCCGAACCCCATTGATCGTGAGGAGCCCGCACCATGACCGAAACCGATTTCTCCGCTCCCGACGTCGACGTCGTCGTCGTGGGAGCCGGCTTCGCCGGCCTGTACGCCCTGCACAAGCTGCGCGACACGATGAACCTGGCGGTGCGGGTGTTCGAGGCCGGCGCCGACGTGGGCGGCACCTGGTACTGGAACCGCTACCCGGGCGCTCGCTGCGACATCGAGAGCATCCACTACTCGTACTCCTTCGACGAAGAGCTGCAGCAGGAGTGGCGGTGGAGCGAGAAGTTCGCCGGCCAGCCGGAGATCCTGCGGTACCTCGAGCACGTCGCCGACCGCTTCGACCTACGCAGGGGGATCACCTTCGACACCCGGGTGATCGGGGTGCACTGGGACGACGAGAACTCGATGTGGACGGTGCACACCGATGACGGCCGCAGCGTGCGCAGCCGGTACTTCATCTCCGGCGCCGGCAACCTCTCGGTCCCCAAGACTCCCGAGTTCGGCGGCATCGAGAACTTCCGCGGCGAGGTCCTGCTCACCGGCAACTGGCCGCACGAGGGCGTGGACTTCGCAGGCAAGCGTGTCGCGGTCATCGGCGCCGGTGCGAGCGGCATCCAGGCGATCCCCCTGATCGCCGAGGAGGCGGCGGAGCTGATCGTCTTCCAGCGCACCCCCAACTTCGCCACCCCGCTGGGCAACGGGCCGCTCGACCCGGAGGTGGAGACCGAGGCCAAGCAGAACTACCGGAGTCTGCGCGACGCAGCCCGCAACCACTTCCTCGGCGTCCCGTTCGACCAGGTCCAGCCCTCGGCTTTGGCCGTCGACGCGCAGGAGCGCCGCCGGGTGTTCGACGAGCGCTGGAACGCCGGCGGGTTCCGGCTGTTCATCGACAGCTTCCAGGACATCCTGTTCGACAAGAAGGCCAACGACACCATCGCCGAGTACATCCGCGAACGCATCCGCGAGCGGGTGCAGGACCCGGCCAAGGCCGACAAGCTCGCACCCGAGGGCTACGCCTACGGCACCAAGCGTCCCCCGCTCGAGACGAACTACTACGAGGCCTACAACCGCGAGAGCGTGCACATCGTCGATGTGAAGGACACTCCGATCGACGAGATCACCGCCACCGGGGTCCGGGTGGGGGAGCGCACGTACGAGGTGGACACCGTCGTGCTGGCCACCGGCTTCGACGCCATGACCGGGCCGCTGCTGGCGATGGACATCCGCGGCCGCGGCGGACAGACGCTGGCCGAGAAATGGGCCCACGGGCCGCGGACATACCTCGGCATCATGATCCACGGGTTCCCGAACCTGTTCACCATCACCGGGCCGCAGTCGCCGTCGGTGCTCTACAACATGCCGCTGGCCATCGAGGACCACGTCGACTTCGCCACCGACGCGATCGACTATCTGCGCGCACACGACCTCGACGTGATCGAGCCGACCGCGCAGGCCGAGACCGACTGGCTGCACCTGACCAACGAGATCGCCGGGCAAACCCTCCTGCCGCAGACGAACTCCTGGTACATGGGCGCCAACATCCCCGGCAAGCCGAGGGCCTGCATGGTCTACCTCGGCGGTGCCCCGACCTACCGGCAGACCTGCGCCGAGGTCGTCGCCGGCGGCTACACCGGCTTCGACACGACGAGTTCGCGCGCGGTGGTCGCGACCGCCGTCTCCTGACCCCACCGTCCATTCCCCGGAAGGAAATGCCATGGCACTCGACCACCACGTCGAGCAACTGCTCGCGGGACTGCAGGCGCAAGGACTGAAATCGTTCGAGAACATGTCCGTCGACGAAGCCCGCGCGGTCGTGTCGACGTTCACCGGCTTGCAGGCCCCGTCCGAACCGGTCGCCCGGATCGAAGACCTCCACTATGTCAGCGACACCACCGAGCTTCCGCTCCGGATCCACCTTCCCGAAGGGACCGGTCCGCGCCCGGTGGTGCTCTACTTCCACGGCGGTGGGTTCGTCGCCGGTGATCTCGAGGTGGTCGACGAACCCGCCCGGGCACTCGCGAACGAGACGGGAACGGTCGTCGTGACCGCCGCCTACCGCCGGGCGCCCGAACATCGGTTTCCGGCGGCCGCCGACGACGCCTGGGCCGCGCTGAACTGGGTCGCCGCGCACATCGCCGAGCACGGCGGGGACCCGGGCAACATAGTGGTGATGGGCGACAGCGCCGGGGGGAATCTGGCGGCCGTCACCGCGCTGCGCTCGCGAGACCAGGGAGGGCCGGCCCTTCGCGGACAGGTGCTGATCTACCCGGTGATCGACCCGAACGCTCAGCTGCCGTCCCGAATCGACTACGCCGACGGCTACCTCATCACCGCCGCGGCCCTGGACTGGTTCTGGGAGCAGTACCTGTCCGCACCGGAGGACGCCGACAACCCGTATGCCGTCCCCACCCGGGCGGACCGCGTGGACGGACTCCCGCCGGCCCTCATCCTCACGACGGAGAACGAGGTCACCCGCGACGAGGCCGAACAGTACGGCGCTCGGCTGCGCGCCGAGGGCGTGGACGTCCGTACCGTCCGATTCGACGGGCTGGTGCACGGCGTGTACTGGATGTCCGGCGCGGTTCCCCGCAGCCGCGAGTTGCGCGCCGCCGTCGCCGATTTCGTCAAGAGCGTCGTCGCCCCCACGTCGGCGGCCTGACGGTCTACCGCCCGGCGGACGTGATGTCGTCCGCCGGGCGCGATGGACGTGCGAACCGGTCGGCTGCCCCGGTGACCGTGTCGGTGCCGGATGTCAGGATGCCGGCATGGACGAACGACCGGTGTTGGTTCTCGGTTCCACGGGCACCGTCGGGCGACGGGTCACCCGGCAGTTGCGCGAACGCGGGCACGCGGTCCGTGCCGGCTCCCGCTCGGGCGACGTGCCGTTCGACTGGTTCGATCCGCACACCTGGAAACCCGCGGTGTCCGGTGCCGGAGCGGTGTTCGTCATGGCGCCCGACGGCGTGCCGGTCGCGGACGGATTCGTCGATATGGCTGTCGCCGAGGGGGTTTCGCGGTTCGTCCTGCTGTCGAGCAAGGCGGTCGACGTGATGGGCGATGAGCGGCTGCTGGCCGCCGAGCGTGCCGTCACGTCGTCCGGCGCGGAGTGGACCGTGGTGCGCCCCGACTGGTTCGACCAGAACTTCGACGAGGGTTTCCTGCGCGCTGCCGTGCTCGCGGGCGAGATCGTCCTGCCCCTGGGTGACATGCGTCAGGCGTTCAACGACGCCGGGGACATCGCCGCCGTCGCCGTCGCCGCGCTCACCGGGGACGGCCACGCCGGCCGGACCTACGAGCTGAGCGGGCCGGACGCGCTGTCGTTCGGCGAGGCCGCGGCCGTGATCGCCTGCGCATCGGGGCGCAAGGTCCGTTACCGCGGTGAGCCGGACGCCTACCTCGAGACGATGACCGGCCTCGGCCTGGACCGGGCGCAGGTGCTCGCCGAGATCGAGGCATTCGAGGCCCTGCGGGCGACCGGCGACGCGACCCCGAACGACGTTGTCGCCGAGGTGGCGGGCCGGCCGCCCGTGTCCTTCGAGACCTACGTGCGCGCCGCGGCGGAACGCGGGGCCTGGGCCTGACCGCGCAGCGCGGCCACTGCGTCGATCCGCTCCACGGCCTCGGCGACGATCCGGTCGATCAGCTCCCGGCAGCTCGGCAGGTCGTCGAGCATGCCGACGACCTGCCCGGAGGCCAGCACACCGGCGTCGGTGTTGCCCTCCACGAGCCCGGCCTTGAGCAGCATGGGGGTGTTGGCCGCCATGATGATCTGCTGCCACGTGCGGTCGCTCGCCCGCTTCATCGCGATGCCGTCCTTGACGAGCGTCGACCACTTCATCCCGGTCATGGCCTTGAACTTCGCCGCGTTCCTCGCGGCGGCGACCAGGCCTTTCGCGTAGCTGCCGCGCTCGAGGCTGTCGACGAGGTCGGTGTTGAGCACACGGTGCGGCATGCCGTCGACCTTGAGGGAGACCGTGGTGTCCTGCAGGCCCCGCCTCAGGTACTCCTGCTTCACCGAGTCGGGCACGGCGCTGTCGCTGGTGAGCAGGAACCGGGTGCCCATGGCGACGCCGGCCGCCCCGTAGGCGAGCGCCGCGGCGAGCCCGCGCCCGTCGAAGAATCCGCCGGCCGCGACGACCGGGATGTCGACGGCGTCGAGCACGCTCGGCAGCAGCAGCGTCGTGGCCACCGGCCCGGTGTGCCCACCGCCCTCGCCGCCTTGCACGATCACCGCGTCGGCCCCCCACGAGGCGACCTTCACCGCGTGCTTCGCGGCGCCGATGGACGGGATCACCACGATGCCGTGGTCCTTGAGCTTGGCGATCAGTTCCTTCCTGGGCGCGAGGGCGAAGGACGCGACCTTGACGTTCTCACGGATGAGCAGGTCGATGCGCTGGGCGGCGTCCGACGCGTCGGCCCGGATGTTCACGCCGAAGGGCTTGTCCGTCGCCGCCTTCGTCTTCGCGACGGCGGCCTCGAGTTCCTCGTACGTCATCGTCGCCGAGGCCAGGATGCCGAGACCGCCCGCGTTGGAGGTCGCCGCGGTCAGGCGCGGGCCGGACACCCAGCCCATCCCCGTCTGGACGATCGGGTGCTCGATGCCGACGAGGTCGGTCAGTGCCGTCGTCAGGCGCGGGCTCATACCGCCACCTCCCGATCCCGCAGGCCGCGCGGATCGAGGACCTCGCGGATCAGGCGCAGCTCCTCGGCGGTGGGCTCGCGGGTCACGCCCGCCTCGTCGAGGCCGGCCACCTCGAAGGAGGTGTTCTCCGCGACCTGCTCCGCCGTGACCCCCGGGTGCAGGGCCAGTGCCCGCATCGTGTGGCCGGGACCGCCGAAGTCGAACGACCCGAGATTGGTGACCACCCGGTGCAGGTGCAGGTACTTGAAGGCCGGGTTGGCCGGGTCCACCCTGTCGTAGCCGACGCCCGAGACGATGTCGACCTTGTCGCAGAACGCGCGCGTGTTGTGCTTGCCGACCCAGTAGCTCGTCGGGTGGTTGATGGTGTTGCCGGGGGCGCCCCGCACGCCGAACATCTGCCGGGTGGGGTGCTGCAGCGGGCCGAACGCGGAGAGATTCTGGTTGCCGTGCCGGTCGATCTGGTTGGCGCCCATCACCACGTGGCGGCGGCCGGAGGCGACGACGTCGAACACCTTGCGGAACGGCATCCAGCCCTCGATCGGGCCCTTCGCTCCGAGTGCGGGAGTGTCCGCGAGGATCAGCGCCTCCCCGTCGGTGATGAGCAGGTCCGGTTCGGTGGTCAGCCGGGCGAGGCGGGCGCCGATCAGCGGCAGCGTCGCCATCGGGCTGGCCATGATTTCGCCTGCCCCGGCGAAGATCTCGGCGCATGCGATGGCGCAGTACTCGGCCCGGGTCACCGTGCCCGTCGTCGCCGGGGTGGTCGTGTCGGTCATGCCTGCTCCTCGGTGAAAGTCTTGACGGCGGCTCGGTAGTCGTCCTCGCTGCCGGAGAGGAACCGGTCGACGAACGCCTGCCAGGTCTGCGGGTCCTTCGCGGCCTCGGCGTAGTGGCGCTGGAATTTCTCGTCGCGGCCGTAGCTGTCGCCGGCGAGGGTGAAGTGGGCGCCGTCCGGTGCCTCCACGACCCCGTCGACCATCAGGCGGTTGAGGATGATCGACTGCAGCGGAACGGACTTGACGAGTTCCTCGGTCTCGACGATGCGCTCGACCGAGACGTACCGCTTCTCCGCCGCCAGGCAGTACAGGTCGTCGAAGTAGGGGTCGACGCCGGTGTAGGCGGCGTTGCCGTGCGCGTCGCCGATGTTCAGATGTACCAGGGCGGCATCGAGATTCAGTGCCGGCATCGCGATCAGTGTCTCGGGCGTGCCGGACGCGTCGGGGTACGGGGAGGTGACGGTCCGCAATTCACCCTCCCAGAAGTCCGGGACGGCGGAACCGAGTCCCGCCCGGATCGGCAGGAACGGCAACCGGGCGGCGGCCGCCTCGAGGCCGCACTTGACCATGCCCTCGTCCATCTCCCGCGCGACGATCTCCCCGTTCGTGCGCGCCTTGGCGAACCACGGGTCGTAGAAGGGGGCCGAGTCGAGGGAGACGAACCCGTAGTACGCCTTCTTCACCTTCCCGGCCGAGCACAGCAGCCCCAGGTCCGGGCCGCCGTAGGTCACGACGGTCAGGTCCTTCACGTCCGAGCGCAGGATCGCGCGGACGAGCGCCATCGGCTTGCGCCGCGACCCCCAGCCGCCGATGCCGATCGTCATGCCGCTGCGCAGCTCGCCGACCACGTCGTCGAGCGACATCCTCTTGTCACGCATGGTGTTTCTCGTCTCCTGGTCAGTGGTTGGCGCGCGGTTTGCCGGTGGCGACGAACTCGTCGCGGTGCTCGTCCGCGATGCCGGCGAGGTTGAGTTCGAAGGTGAAGCCCTGCTCGAAGCGGTAGCTTTCCTTCACGTTCACCGGGTCGATGCCGTTGATGGCTTCCTTGGCGCACCGGATGACGCGGGTGTCCTTCGCCGCGATCTTCTCGGCGATCTCGCGGGCGGTGGCGTCGAGGTCGGCGCGCGGGACGACCTTGTACACCGAGCCGAAGTGCTCGAGCTGCTGGGCCGTGACGTTCTGCGCCGTGTAGTAGAGGGTGCGCATCATGTGCTGCGGCACCAGCCGGGCCAGGTGCGTGGCGGCGCCGAGAGCGCCGCGATCCACCTCGGGCAGGCCGAAGACGGCGTCGTCGGAGGCGACGATGACGTCGGCGTTGCCGACCAGGCCGATGCCGCCGCCGACGCAGAAGCCGTTCACGGCGACCACGACGGGGACGGCGCAGTCGTAGACGGCGCCGAAGGCGGCGGCGCAGCCCCGGTTGGCGGCGATGAGGGCGCCGTGGCCGTCGGTGGCCTGCATCTCCTTGATGTCGACGCCGGCATTGAAGCCGCGGCCCTCCGCGCGCAGGATCACCACGTGCGTGGCCGGATCCTTGCCCGCGGTGAGGACCGCGTCGGCCAGTTCGAACCAGCCCTGGGAGGGGATGGCGTTCACAGGCGGGTAGTCGACGGTGACCGTGGTGATGCCCGCGCCGTCGGTGGTCGAGGTGATGCCCATGGCAGGTTCCTAACGTCTGTACCGAACCAAGCGATTGCTTGGTAAGTTAGCACATGCGGGGCGCAGACCCCAGGGAGCGGAATCGTGGAGGCGGGGCGAGTATGTCGCCCGGATTCCCCGACAACGACATCTATTCGAGGAGAAGACAAGTGAGTGGACTGGTCAACGGGCGCGTCGTGATCGTCACCGGCGCGGGGCGCGGCATCGGGCGGGCCCACGCGCTGGCCTTCGCGGCCGAGGGCGCGAAGGTCGTGGTCAACGACATCGGGGCCGGAGCGGACGGTTCCGCGACGGGGGAGAGCCCCGCCGAGCAGGTCGTCGCGGAGATCCGGGCGGCGGGCGGCGAGGCCGTCGTCAACGGCGACGACGTGGCCGACTGGACCGGCGCGGAGAACCTGGTGAAGACGGCCCTGGACACCTTCGGACGGCTCGACGTCCTGGTCAACAATGCGGGATTCCTGCGGGACCGCATGCTCGCCAACATGAGCGAGGAGGAGTGGGACGCCGTGATCCGGGTGCACCTCAAGGGTCACTTCGCCCCGATGCGGCACGCGATGGCGTACTGGCGCGGGGAGGCAAAGGCCGGCAACCCGGTCGACGCGCGGATCGTCAACACCAGCTCGGGCGCCGGCCTGATGGGCAGCATCGGCCAGGGCAACTATGCCGCGGCGAAGGCCGGGATCGCGGCCCTCACGATCCAGGCGGCCGCCGAGTTCGCCCGGTACGGCGTCACCGTCAACGCGATCGCGCCGGCCGCCCGGACCCGCATGACCGTGGGCGCGGGGGGCGCGATGGCCGAGTCGATGGCCGCCCCGGAACAGGGCTTCGACGCGATGGCCCCGGAAAACGTCTCACCGCTGGTGGTGTGGCTCGGCAGCGCCGAGTCGAAGGACGTCACGGGCCGGGTCTTCGAGGTGGAGGGCGGCAGGGTTTCCGTCGCCGACGGCTGGCGGCACGGTGAGGCGATCGACAAGGGCGAGCGCTGGGATCCGAAGGAACTCGGCCCGGTGGTGGAGAAGCTGATCGCGCGCAGCGAGCCCCCCACCCCCGTCTACGGGGCGTAGGCAGCGAAGCTGCCGGTGCGTCCTTTGGGCGGTGGGAACGACCCGAAGGACGCACCGGCGGCGCAGCCGCCTACGCGGGCGAGCGGACGATGATGGTGGTGCCGGGGAAGTACGCGGCCAGCTCGGTGCGGGCGTGCTTGAGGGTCGCGGTGCCGTAGCCCTGCTTGCGCAGCTCGGGGTGAACCCAGATCGCGACGTCGACCTCATGGCCCTGCAGCTCGCCGAACGCGAAGCCGACCGGCTTGGGTTCGGTGCCGGACAGGTCCTCGGCGACCAGCCACACCGCGGACTCGTCGTCGATGCGCGACAGGCCGGCGGCGCGCTCCTGTTCCACCCGCGCTGCACCCGCGTCGCCGAGCTGCTCCTCGCACCGGACGCGGAACAGCTCGCGGTCCGGCTCGCTGTCGCTGAACTGACGCAGCCGGAAATGGGCGCCGGTGGCGTAGGGACGCTCGGCGGGCGTCCACTTGAGCACCGCGTCGAGGTCGTCGAGCTCCTCCCGGATCTTCTTGCGCTCCGCCTTGGTCAGCCGCCGGAACGGAAGGTTGAGCACCGCTTCGGCGCAGAACTCGTCCGTGTCGAGCAGCCGCGCGACGGTCGCGACGGCCTCGGCCCTGTCGTTGCTCTCGACGATGGCATCGAGGACCTCGTGCCGGCGTTCGAGCGCGCGCAGCAGTGCCGCCGCGATCTCCCGCTTGTCGAGTACCTGATCGTGGTTCGCGGTTGTCATCGGGTGACATCCCTTCTCGAGAGCAGCTCGACCGGGCACCCCACTGGTTCGTGCCCGGTCGTGCCGGCTCCCGCGAGGGTCACTCGCACACCACCACCGGGATGACCCGATCCGTCCAGGACTGATAATTGTCGAAATCCGCGTACATTGCCACCAGCCGCGGCCAGTAGTGCGACCGCTCCTCGGGCGTCGCCGCCCGTGCCGTCATCTGCCGCACCCGGGACTTCACCTGCACGGTCACCCGCGGATCGGCCTGGATGTTGCGGAACCACAGCGGGTGCTCGGGCAGGCCGCCCTGGGACGCGACGAGCACCACCCGCTCGTCGTCCTCGAGGAACAGCAGCGGAACGGTCCGCGGCCGTCCCGTCTTCCGGCCCGTGGTGGTCAGCAGGCAGACGGGGATGCCCCACGGAAAGGCGCTGCCCACCCGCCACTTTCCCCCGATCCGGCCGCCGGTGGCCTGATAGGCCGCCACGTTGGCGCGCGACATCCACTTGATGATCGGCACGGTCCACTTCGAGTCGAGACCCTTCGGCGCGGCGGGCCCGTTCATGTCAGATCCGCTCGATGATCGTGCCGGTGGCCAGCGCGCCGCCCGCGCACATGGTGATCAGCGCGGTGGCGCCGTCGCGCCGCTCGAGCTCGTGCAGCGCGGTGGTGATCAGCCGCGAGCCGGTCGAGCCGACGGGGTGGCCGAGCGCGATCGCGCCGCCGTTCACGTTGACCTTGTCCATGTCGGGCTCGTGCACCCGCGCCCACGACAGCAGCACCGACGCGAACGCCTCGTTGACCTCGAACAGATCCAGGTCGCCGATCGTCATGCCGGACTTCTCGAGGACGCGGCTCGTCGCCTGCACCGGGCCGTCGAGATGGAACTCGGGCTCGGCGCCGACGAGGGCCTGCGAGACGATCCGGGCCCGCGGCTTCAGGCCGAGCGCCGCGGCGCGGTCGGAGTCCATGAGCAGCACCGCAGCAGCGCCGTCGGAGATCTGCGACGAGGTGCCGGCGGTGTGGATGCCGCCCTCGAGGACCGGCTTCAGCTTCGCGAGCGATTCCGTGGTCGTCTCGCGCAGGCCCTGGTCGCGGGCGACGGTCTGCTTCTCGCCGGTGAGGGTGCCCTCCTTGTCGACGACGGGCGCGACGACGGGCAGCACCTCGCGGTCGAAGCGGCCCTCGTCCCACGCCTGCTTGGCCAGCGCCTGCGACCGGACGCCGAGCGCGTCGACGTCCTCGCGGGTGATGCCGCGACGGCGGGCGATGCGCTCGGCCGCCTCGAACTGGTTGGGCAGGTCGATGTTCCACGACTCGGGCCGCCGCGGGCCGGCGAGTTCGCCGACGTTCGCGCCGAGCGGCACCTGCGACATCGCCTCGATGCCGCAGGCGATGCCGACGTCGATGGCGCCGGTGGCGATGAGTCCGGCGATCAGGTGGTTGGCCTGCTGGGCCGACCCGCACTGGCAGTCGACCGTGGTGGCGCCGACCTGCCACGGCAGGCCGGCGTGCAGCCACGCGGTGCGGGTGATGTTGTTGGACTGCGCGCCGGCCTGGGTGACACACCCGCCGATCACCTGCTCGACGAGGGCGGGATCGAGGCCCGCGCGCTCGATCAGTCCGCTCTGTGCGGCCCCGAGAAGCTCGGCCGCATGCAGGCCGGCGAGCCAGCCGCCGCGCTTGCCGATCGGGGTGCGTGCCGCCTCGACGATGACTGGTGTGCCCACGGTGGGCTCCTTTCTGGTCCTTGTCCTCGCAAAGTAGAACAGGTTTCCGGGGCAGACAAGGCGGGGTCCGAATGATCGGGACTTGGCGATTCCTTGGCCTGCGGGCCGCCCTGTGCTTGAATGCTTTTAGAACGTGTTCCACATCACGACACGGTGCACTCGTCAGGGCAGGAGAGAATTCAGTGGCGCAGCCCAACATCCCCGAAGACATCGACTTCACCGATCCGGATCTCTACGCCGAGCGGATGCCGTTCGAGGAGTTCGCCGAGCTGCGTAGGACGGCCCCCGTCTGGTGGAACAAGAAATCCCCGGACGTCGGCGGATTCCACGACGAGGGATTCTGGGTCGTGTCCCGGCACGAGGAGGTCCGTGAGGTCTCCCGCCGGAGCGACGTGTTCTCCAACTGGGAGAACACCGCGATCCCGCGGTTCAACGACGACATCCCGCGCGAGGCCATCGAACTGCAGCGCCACGTCCTGCTCAACAAGGACGCGCCCGAGCACACCAAGCTGCGCAAGCTCGTCGCCCGCGGTTTCACCCCGCGCGCGATCAACGGCCTTCGCGACGAGCTGAACGCCCGCGCGAAGAAGATCGTCGAGGAGGCCTGCCGGGCCGGCGGGGGCGACTTCGTCACTCAGGTCGCCGCGGAGCTGCCGCTGCAGGCCATCGCCGAACTCATCGGCGTCCCGCAGGAGGACCGCGACAAGATCTTCGAGTGGTCGAATCAGATGACCGGCTACGACGACCCGGACAACACCGCCGACCCGGCGGCCGCGTCGATGGAGGTCCTCGGCTACGCGTACCAGATGGCCGCCGCCCGCAAGGAGTGCCCGGCCGACGACATCGTCACCACCCTGATCGAGGCCGACATCGACGGTGACGAGCTCTCGCCCGAGGAATTCGGCTTCTTCTTCATCGTGCTCGCCGTCGCCGGCAACGAGACCACCCGCAACGCGATCACGCACGGGATGGCGGCGTTCCTCGACAACCCGGAGCAGTGGGAGATCTTCAAGCGGGACCGGCCGAAGACCGCAGCCGACGAGATCATCCGCTGGGCCACGCCGGTCACGTCGTTCCAGCGCACCGCGCTCGAGGACACCGAGCTCGGCGGCCGGACGATCCGCAAGGGCGACCGCGTCGTGATGCTGTACGCGTCGGCGAACAACGACGAAGAGGTGTTCGAGAACCCCCGCACCTTCGATGTCCTGCGAGATCCCAACCCGCACCTCGCCTTCGGCGGTACCGGTGCGCACTACTGCCTCGGCGCGAACCTGGCGCGGATGGAGATCGACCTCGTGTTCAACGCGATCGCCGACTACATGCCCGACATCACCAAGGTCGCCGATCCGAAGCGGCTGCGCTCCGGCTGGCTCAACGGCATCAAGGAGTTCCGGGTGGACTACAAGACGCAGGGCGGCTGCCCGGTCGAGCACTGACCCGGGTGGGGCGGCGCCGAGAGATCGGGAATCCCCCGGTGCCGCCGCGCTTTCCGTGTGAGCGGGGCTGCGGGAGCCGGCGGCATGGGTGCACCCCGCCGAAATTGGGGGTGAGGGCGGGGTGCTCGCCCACAGTATTCGGCCGCCGAGGCGCCCCCGGCTTTCGGTCCTACTGGCCGGGACCTGTTTGCGCGACCGCCGCCGTGCCGGGTCCGGCCTGCGCGGGCCGAACAGCGGGACTCGGCGCCGAGCCCCGAGAGAACCCGCGCAGCAGGGGCCGTGCCTGTTGTTCCACCCAGTGAGACGTCTCCTCCCGCGCGCCGCGGTTGCGGAAATAGTGTCACGTGCTCCTGGAACGGAATCGGCGAAAGGCATCGAACATGGTGGAATGGGCGGAAGAATGCGACGTCCTCGTCGTCGGATCGGGCGCCGGCGGCTGCTGTGGCGCCTACACCGCTGCCCGCGAGGGACTGTCCGTCGTCCTGGTCGAGGCCTCCGAGTACTTCGGCGGCACCACCGCATATTCCGGCGGCGGCGGGGTCTGGTTCCCCACCAATGCGGTGCTGCGACGTGCCGGTGACGACGACACCATCGACGACGCCCTGACCTACTATCACGCGGTCGTCGGCGACCGCACCCCCCGCGACCTGCAGGACGCCTATGTGCGCGGCGGTGCTCCCCTGATCGACTATCTCGAGGCCGACGAGGACATCGAGTTCACGGCCTACCCCTGGCCGGACTACTTCGGCAAGGCTCCCAAGGCCAGCGCGAAGGGCCGTCACATCGCGCCGACGCCGCGGCCGATATCGGACGATCCCGAACTCAACGAGTCCGTCCGCGGGCCGCTGGGCCGCGAGCGCAACGGGGATCCGTTGCCGGACATCCTGATCGGCGGGCGCGCCCTCATCGGCCGGTTCCTGCTCGCCATGCGCAAGTACCCGAACGTGCAGTTGCATCGGAACACCGCGCTCGAGGAACTCGTCGTCGAGGACGGCGCCGTGGTCGGCGCGATCGTCTCCCACGGCGACCAGCGGCGGGCGGTGCGCGCCCGCAAGGGCGTCGTGCTCGCCGCCGGCGGATTCGACCACAACGACGAGATGCGCCGGGAGTACGGCGTTCCCGGCGCGGCCCGCGATTCGATGGGGCCGTGGTCCAACCTCGGCAAGGCCCACCAGGCGGCCATCGCGATCGGTGCCGACGTCGACCTGATGAGCGAGGCGTGGTGGTCGCCGGGGCTGACCCACCCCGACGGGCGCTCGGCCTTCGCGCTGTGCTTCACCGGCGGCATCTTCGTCGACCAGGACGGCAACCGCTTCACCAACGAGTACGCGCCCTACGACCGGCTCGGCCGCGACATCATCGCCCGGATGGACAAGGGCGAGATGACGCTGCCGTTCTGGATGATCTACGACGACCGGGGCGGCGTCGTGCCGCCGATCGCGGCGACGAACGTGCCGCTCGTGGCGACCGAGAAGTACGAGGCGGCGGGACTGTGGAAGACCGCCGACACGCTCGCCGAACTCGCCGACCTGATCGGGGTGCCGGCCGAGGCGCTCGAGGCGACCGTCGCGCGGTTCAACCGCCTCGCCGCCACCGGCGTCGACGAGGACTTCGGCCGCGGGGACGAGCCCTACGACGTGGCGTTCACCGGCGGCGGTTCGGCGCTGGTCCCGATCGAGAAGGGCCCGTTCCACGCCGCGCAGTTCGGCATCTCGGACCTCGGCACCAAGGGCGGCTTGCGCACCGACACGGTCGGCCGCGTGCTCGACGGCGCCGGGACGCCCATCGCCGGGCTGTACGCGGCGGGCAACACGATGGCCGCCCCGAGCGGCACCGTCTATCCCGGCGGTGGCAACCCGATCGGCACCAGCGCGTTGTTCGCCCACCTGGCGGTCCGGCACATGGCCGGAGCATAGGAACGCCGCGACTCGTCCGGTCCCGCTCAGTGGGTCCTGCGTCACACTCGGAGCACTTCGTCCGTACGGTTCACATCGACGAACCGTAGGAGTTTTCATGAGCACATCGTTGGCACCCGAACGGGCACCCTCGACCCGCGCCGAACGCCGCTACGAGCGGACCCGACCCGTGGGGGCGGTGGTGGCCATTCTCATCGCCGTCGAGGTCATCAGCGCATTCGAGACGTCGATGATGTACGCGGCGCTGCCGACGTTCGCCCGGGTCTTCGAGGCGGACGCCTCCGCGGTCGGATGGACCGTGACGGCGTTCCTGCTGGTGGCGGCGGCCTCGGCGGCGGTGTGCGGCCGGCTCGGCGACATGTACGGCCGCGAACGGGTGCTGATGTTCGTGCTGGCCTGCGCTGCCACCGGCTCCGTCGTCAGCATGGCGTTCGGGACCCTCGAGGCCATCATCGCCGGCCGGGCGATCCAGGGTGTGGCCGGAGCGATCCTGCCGCTGTGCATCGGCCTGGCCCGCGAACACCTGCCGGCCGAGCGCGTCCCCATGGCGGTCGCGCTGATCTCCGGGTCGGCCGTCGCGGCCGGCGCGGCCTCCCTGCTGGTCGCCGGCGTCCTCATCGACCTGGGCGACTGGCGGTACATCTTCGTCGTCGCCGCCGGCTACGCGCTCGTCTGTCTCTTCCTGGTCGAGGCCGTGCTGCCGTGGCGGCGCCGCACCGCTCGGCGGCAACCGATCGACGTCGTCGGCGCGGTCGGCCTGGCGGTGTCGGTGGCGTCCGTCCTGTTCGGTCTGACCCAGAGCCGCTCCTGGGGCTGGAGCGACGCCCGCGTGCTGGGTCCGATCGTCCTCGGCGCCGCGGTGTTCGCCTGCTGGGTGTGGTGGGAACTGGGCCGGACGTCTCCGATCGTGAACCTGCGCCTGCTCGCCGAGCGCAACGTCGCCCTGACGATGCTCGCCGGGGTCGCACTCGGCGTCGGACCGATCGGCGTCGGGACGATGATCATCCCGATCATCATGCAGAGCCCGGCCACCGCGCCGTTCGGCCTGGGACTCTCGCCGACCTACGCCGGAACGCTGTCGTTCGTCGGCGCGATGATCGGCATGGCATTCACCCCGGTCGCGGGCAGGATCGCCGCCGCCGTGGGGGCGCGGACGTCGTTGCTGCTAGGCAGCGTGATGTTCCTCGTCGCGTGTGCCGGGTTCTTCTTCTTCCGCGCATCGGTGATCGGCATGACGCTGCTGGTCGTGGCCGTGTCGGTGGCGACGGCGTTCGCGTACACGGCGCTGCCGAACCTGCTCGTCGAGTCCGTCCCGGAGCACAACACCAGCGAGATGGCCGGCAGCCAGACGGTGCTGCGCACCGCGGCGTCGGCGGTGGGCACCTCGCTCGCCTCGCTCCTGCTCGCGTCCCTGGTGCTGCCCGGGACGGCGACGCCGACAGTGGCCGCGCTCGGGGCCGTCTGCGCGATGCTGGTCCTCTCCTGCGCCGTGACGATCGGGCTGGGTTCGGCGATCAGGTATCGGCGGGCGTGATTCCCGGCCCGTCCAGCAGCGTCAGATCGTCGGGGACGTCGATGTCCCCGGGATCGGCGAGGCGCGTGCAGTCCAGCCGTCGCACCCGGTCGCGGTTGCGGGTGAGGAATCGCCGGGCTCCCTCGTCGCCGACGGCCTCGCCGGCCGCCGCCTCGGCGTCGCGGCGGTCGAACACCACGGGATGCCCGGGGCGGTCCCCGAACACCGGCAGGGTGATCGTGCCCGGGCGGTGCGCGAGGAGTACGGCGCGGACGAGGTCGGCGGTGATGCCGGGGAAGTCGACGACCGTCAGCGCGATCACGTCGTGGCCGGTCGTGGCGTCCACCCCGCACCGCAGCGACGTCGACATCCCCTCGGCCCAGCGCGGATTGACGACGGAGCGGACGCCGGGCGGACACGCGGCGACGACGTCGTCGGCGTAGGCGCCGGCGACCACCGTGACCTCGTCGCAGCCGCCGTCGGCGAGCGCGGCCACCACGGTGTGCAACAGGGGGCGGCCGCGGTGGGGGAGCAGCGCTTTCGCGCGCCCGCCCAGCCGCGTGCCGCCCCCTGCCGCGAGGACGATCCCGGCGACGGTCATGGCCGGACTCTAGCCGCGTGCTTCCTCGGTTGCGGGACGAACCGTCGCCATGGCCCGCTCGACCTCCCAGAAGGCGCGCAGCGACGCGATCCGGCCCGCGTCGTCGACGCGGTAGACGAACACCCCCTCGGCGTCGATCACGTTGCCGCCGAGGGTCGTGCGGATGGTGCCGATGTTGACGCACTCGTCGCCGCACACCAGCACGTCGTCGACGAGGAACTCGAGCTTGTCGGTGTTCGCGATGGTCATGTCGTAGAACCGCGAGATCGCCTCGCGGCCGTGATGGCCCTTGCCCTCCGGATCGAATCCGGACGGACCGACCGGGTCCTCGACGACACCGTTCTCGGCGAACAACGCGAGCCACTCGTCCTTGCGTTTGCCGCTAGCCGCCGCCTGCGACGCCCGCGCGGCGACCCGAGCCGGGTGTTCCTCGCTCATGCCGATGCCCTTCCGTGGATGTACCTGTCGGCGAAACGGTGCAGGGACTCCTGCTTCGCCTCGAGGGGACTGTCGAAGCCGTGCCCGTCGAAGATCCACGGCACCACGATGATGTCGGTGACGCCGGCATCCTCGAGCTCGGCGTACCCGGCACGGCCGAACCGGTCCACGCACACCGCCTGGATCTCGAACGGATCGTCGGCGCGGCTGTGTTCGGCGCGCAGCTCCCGCAGCCGGGCGATCACCTGCACGAGGTCGTCGAATCGGATCATCGCCGAGGTCCAGCCGTCGCCCACGCGCGCCGCCCGGCGCAGCGCCACGTCGGTGTGGCCGCCGATGTAGAACGGCACGGGTTCGGTGGGGGCGGGGCTCATCTGCAGCCGGTCGAAGTCGAAGAATTCGCCGTGGTGCTCGACCATGCCGCCGCCGAGGATGAGCTTGATGACGTCGATCATCTCGTCCACCCGCTTGCCGCGCCGCGCGTACGGCACCCCGCACCACTCGAACTCCTCCGGGGCCCAGCCGATTCCCACTCCGAAGCCGAAGCGGTTACCGGTGAGGTTGGCCACCGAGCCGACCTGGCGCGCCAGCAGCACCGGGTTGCGCGAGCCGAGCTTGAGGACCTGGGTGTAGAACCGGAGTGTCGACGTGACCGCCCCCATCGCGGCCGCGGCGATCAGTGGGTCCGCCCAGGGCGTGTCCTCGGTCCACATCCGCGACCCGTCGGGGGTGTACGGGTAGTCGACGGTCTGCTTCTCCATGTAGAACAGGGAGTCGGGCAGCGCGATCGACCGGAACCCGCACTCCTCGGCGGTGCGGGCGAGGCCGGTGAGCTGGTCGAGGGGCGTCATCGCGACGCCGACGGTGAAGTCCACCACGGTCCGTGCCTATCGTTCCGGTCGGTCCGAGCCGACGACCCACATCGAGAAGTACTGCGAGCCGCCGCCGTACGCGTGCCCGAGTGCCTTGCGTGCGCCGTCGACCTGATGCTCCCCGGCGCGCTGCATCACCTGCATCGCGGCCTCGGCGAACCGGATCATGCCGGAGGCGCCGATCGGGTTGGAGGACAGCACACCGCCGGACATGTTGACCGGCAGCTGACCGCCGATGGCCGTCTCCCCGGCCTCGGTGAGCTTCCAACCGGAGCCCTCCGGGGTGAAGCCGAGGTTCTCGAGCCACATCGGCTCGAACCACGAGAACGGGACGTAGATCTCGGCGCAGTCGATCTCGGTGAGCGGGTCGGTGATACCCGCGGCCTGCCACAGCGCCGCCGCGGCCATCCGGCCTGCCTCGGGGTTGACCTGGTCGCGTCCCGCATACGTGGTCGGCTCGGTCCGCATCGCGGTGGCGTGGATCCACGCGACCCTCCGGCCCTGCGCCTCGACCGCCGCGGCCGAGTCCTCGTCGCCGATCACGACGGCGCACGCGCCGTCCGACGACGGGCACGTCTCGTCGTAGCGGATCGGATCCCACAGCATCTGCGACGCCTGCACCGACTCGAGCGTGATGTTCGGCTGCTTGAGGTGCGCGTACGGGTTCTTCGCGCCGTTGAGTCGGTCCTTCACGGCGACCATCGCGCCGATGTGCTCGGGTGCGCCCGATCGGCGGATGTAGGAGCGCACGTGCGGGGCGAAGTAGCCGCCGGCGCCGGCGCCGACCGGCATGGTGAACGGCACCGGGGTGGACAGCGCCCACATCGCGTTCGACTCGGACTGCTTCTCCCACGCCACGGCCAGCACCCGCCGGTGCACGCCGGCCTGCACGAGGCTGGCGGCGACGTTGGCGGTGGACCCGCCGACCGAACCGGCGGTGTGGACCCGCAGCATCGGCTTGCCGGTGGCGCCGATCGCGTCGACCATGGTCAGTTCGGGCATCATCACGCCCTCGAACAGGTCGGGGGCCTTGCCGATCACGACCGCGTCGATGTCGTCCCAGCCGACGTCCGAGTCGGCCAGGGCGCGGTCGATCGCCTCGCGCACGAGGCCGGACATGGACACGTCGTGCCGTTTGGCGACGTAGTGGGTCTGCCCCGTGCCGAGGACAGCCGCGAGTTGCTTGGCCATGTCAGTTACGTCCCTCCAGAACGGCTACCAGATTCTGTTGCAGCACAGGACCGCTCGTCGCGTGTGCGAGGGCCCGCCCGGCCCGCCCGGCCATGATCGCCTGCGCGGCGCAGCCGATGCGCTCGAGGCCGCCGGAGAACATGGGGTTACCCGTGAGCGGGCCGCCGGTCGGGTTGACCGCCGTCGCGTCGGAGAGGCCGAGGGCCTCGCGCAGGATCAGCTCCTGATGGGTGAACGGCGCGTGCAGTTCGGCGACGTCGAACGCGGTGTCACCGCCGGTGACGGCCCGCGCGGCGGCCGACGCGGACGGCGCGGTCGTCAGGTCGCGGCCGCCGAGGTTCGGCGAGTCGATGCGATGCTCGATGCCCGTGATCCAGGCGGGGTTCTCGCACAGTTCACGGGCCCGGTCGCCGGCGGCGAGCACGATCGCGGCGGCGCCGTCGGTGACCGGCGCGCAGTCGTGCCCCCGCAGCGGATCGGCGACGTAGGGCCGGGCCAGCAGCTCCTCGACGTCGAAGTCGCCGCTGATCTGGGCGTTCGGGTTGTCCTTGGCGGCGGCCCGCGCGCGCACCGCGACCTGTGCCATGTCCTCCGCCGTCCACTTGCCGGCGTCGAGCCCGAACCGGGCCTGCAGCCCGGCGAGGGACACGGAATCGAGGCCGAGCGGGGCGACGAGGTACGGGTCGAGCTGCAGGCCGAGGACCTGACGCAGGGTGCCGGCCGACGACTTGCCGAAGCCGTACACCAGGGCGGTGTCGACCTCCCCGGTGATCAGCTTGACCCACGCCTCGTACAGCGCCCAGGCGGCGTCCATCTCGACGTGGGATTCGTTGATCGGCGGCACCGCGCCGATCGCGTCCACGGCCGAGATGAACGAGAACGCCCGGCCCGCGAGGTAATCGGACGAACCGGAGCACCAGAAACCGATGTCCGACTTGGTGATTCCCAGCTTCGAGTACAGCTCCCGGAAGCAGGGGACGAGCATTTCGACGCCGTTGGTGGTGCCGGTGGTCTCGCGCACGTGGGGTGCCTGCGCGAAGCCGACGACTGCGATGTCTGTCATGGTGGGCGCGGCTCCCTTACAGGTGGTGTTTGAAGGTCTCGTAGTCGGCGTCCGGTTCGCCGGTCGGCCGGAAGTACTCGATGTTGCGCAGCGTGTAGTCCCACTCCTCGCGCGGGCGCCACTTCGCCTCCACCCGCATGCCCATCCGGACGTCGGCGGCGTCGCACTCGAGGATCAGGTGCAGGAACGGGATGTCCGCACCGTCGAGCAGCACGTAGGCCGCGACGTACGGCGGCGTGATCTGCTGGCCGAGGAACGGCACGTTGACGATGCAGAACGTGGTGACGATGCCCTTGTCGGACACCTCGACCTGCTCCCGGGTGGGGATGCCGTCGGTGGGGTTCGCGCCGCGCGGCGGGATGTAGACCTTGCCGCCCGGTCCGGTGCGGCCGCCGATCAGCTTGCCCTCGGCCAGCGCGCGCAGGTAGTAGGACTCCTCGTAGGACGCGCTGTGCGTGTAGTGCAGATCCAGCGGCGTGATCATCATCGTCACCGGCTCGCCGGAGGCGTCCGTCCGGACCGTGACGGTCTCGGCCTCGCCCGGTTCGAAAGCTGCGATGTCACGAATGTGACCGGCGCGGTCGTCGGCCCACCGCACGCGTACCCGCATCCCGGTGCTCATGTCCTCGGGACCGGGGACGTCGACCGCGTGCAGCAGCGTCGTGTCGGCCCCGTCCAGCTGGATCAGCGCCCACGCGAACGGCCGGTCGAACGGCTGGCCCGGCAGCGGCTCGGGGTTCCACGTCCAGCTGCGCACCGTGCCGGACTGCCCCACCTCGACGAAGTCGGTGAGGGGTTCGTGGGTGACCGCGTCGAACTCCGGGGGCGGCACGAGGACGCGCCCGTCCGAGCCGCGGGCGCCGAGGATGCGCCCGTCGCGCAGGCCCGTGACGAACGCGCCGACGGTCGGCCCCGTGGATCGGGTGTAGTCGAACTTCAGGTTCAGTGGTGCGCTCAGCGGCTTCTCCGCGATCGCGCTCTTTCCCAGGCTCACAACTTCGAGTAGAACAGGTTCTAGAGATGGTGGCAAGGGTACCGTCCGAGCAGCGGTGTCCCCGGTCCGCCCCGAAAGGAATGGTGTGCAATGAAACTGGGTCTGCAACTCGGCTACTGGGGGGCGCAGCCGCCCGCGAACGCCGGCGAGCTCGTCGCCGCCGCCGAGGCGGAGGGTTTCGATGCGGTCTTCGCCGCGGAGTCGTGGGGCTCGGACGCGTTCACGCCGCTCGCGTGGTGGGGCTCGGGCACGCGGCGGGTGCGGCTCGGCACGTCCGTCGTGCAGATCTCCGGCCGCACCCCCACCAGTTGTGCCATGCACGCGATCACCCTCGACCACCTCAGCGGCGGGCGGCACATCCTGGGGCTCGGCGTGTCCGGGCCGCAGGTCGTCGAGGGGTGGTACGGCGAACCGTTCGCCAAGCCGCTCGCCCGCACCCGCGAGTACGTCTCGATCGTGCGCAAGGTGCTGGCCCGCCGGGAGCCGGTGACCAACCCGGGCCCGCACTACCCGCTGCCGTACGACGGACCCGGCGCCACCGGGCTCGGCAAGCCGCTCAAGCCGATCACGCACCCGCTGCGTGCCGACATCCCCATCTGGATCGGCGCCGAGGGACCCAAGAACGTCGCGCTGACCGCCGAGATCGCCGACGGCTGGCTCGCCATCTACTACTCCCCGCGCCTGGCCCCGATGTACGACGAGTGGCTCGACGAGGGCTTTGCCCGGCCCGGCGCCCGGCGCACCCGCGACGACTTCGAGATCGCCGCGACCTGCCAGGTCGTCGTCACCGACGACCGCACGGGGACCATCGCCGGCCTCAAGCCCGTCACCGCCCTGTACGTCGGAGGCATGGGCACCCCCGAACTCAACTTCCATGCCCAGGTGTACCGGCGCATGGGCTACGGTGACGTGGTCGACGAGGTGACCGCCCTGTTCCGCGCGGGCCGCAAGGACGAGGCCGCTGCCGCGATTCCCGACGAGATGGTCACCGAGACGATGATCATCGGCGACCGCGACGAGGTGCGCGCCGGCGTGAAGCGCTGGTCCGACGCCGGCGTGACGATGCTGCTCGTCAGCTGCCGCGACGCCGAGCACGTGCGCTCCCTGGCGGACGTCGTGCTGCGGTAGGCGCCCGCTTCCCCCGAGCGAATGTATCGTTCACCTCCTCAGATCGACGGGATGCCACATTCGCTCGGTGGGGAGGTTGTCCACAGTCGGCGAGTTGCTCCACAGATTCGACGAATGCACGCTCCGCGGCCACACGAATCCGATCGAGCGGCGCACTGTAGGTCCATGAGAAGGGGTGAGTGGGCGGGGGATCCGGAGGCACTGGGCCGGCTGGGCGACAGCGGTGTGGTTCGCGACGCCGTGCTTCGTCGTGTCGGAGTGTCGGGGTCGGCAATTCACGAGCGGTGCCGTCCGGGTGGTCCCTGGCAACGGCTGCTGCCGGGCATCGTGATGCTCGGAAACGGACCGGCGTCGGCTCGGCAACGCACGATCGCGGCCATGAAGTACGTCGGCGACGACGCCGTACTCACCGGACGATCGGCGCTCGGAGAACATGGACTGGCGGGAGAACAATACGACGTCCACGTGCTGCTCCCGGCGAATCGTCGCGTGCAGTCGGCCGGATTCGTCCTCGTCGAGCGGACAACCCGAATTCCGGACCCTTTGATACGTAATGGCATCCGGTGTGCTCCCATCGAACGTGCCCTGCTCGACGCCGCGCGCCGGTGCACCACTCTCGATGCGACGCGGTCGTTGATCGCCTCGGCCGTCCAGCGTGGAGCGGTGTCGGTGGCAGCGCTGCAGGAGGAACTGGCGGAGGGGAGCGGGCGGGGTTCGGCTCTGCCGCGGCGGGTGCTCCGGGAGGTGGATGCCAACGTCCACTCGGTGGCGGAGGCGAAGGCCCGGGAGCTATGGGAACGCAGCGGTCTGCCCGAGATGGTGTTCAACCGCGATGTTCTCGACTCCCGGGGCGGGTTCATCGCACGACCTGACGGCTGGATCGACGACGTCGCGATGGCCTGGGACATCGACTCCCTCGCGTGGCACCTGTCGCCCAAGGCGTACAAGGACACGATCGAGCGCCGGACCCGCATGCAGAACGCGGGCATCATCGTGCTGCCGACGATCCCGAGTGCGGTGGAGCGGTCACCGAGGCGTGTCGTCGACGACCTGCGCCGGCACTACGAGCTCGCGGCCTCTCGGCCGCGGCCCGACGTGCGACTACGGACGGTGGCACCGGGCTGAGCGAATGGACCATACCGTCGGACTACGGAGGTGAGCGATACATTCGCTCGGCCCGGGCCTCCGGCCCGTCAGGCGCCGGTGAACTTCGGGGTGCGCTTCTCGGTGAACGCGCGGGGGCCTTCCTTGGCGTCGGCGCTCTTGAAGACCTCGGCGCCGAGTTTCGCGTCGATCTCGAAGGCTTCCTCCTCGTGCATGCCCTCGGTGTCGCGGATGGTCTTCAGGATGGCCTGGACGGCGAGGGGGCCGTTGGCGGCGATGGTCCCGGCGATCTCGAGGGCCTTGTCGAGAGCCTGGCCGTCGGGGACGACGTGGCCGATCAGGCCGATCTCCTTGGCCTCGGCGGCCTTGATGTGGCGGCCGGTGAGCAGGATGTCGGCGGCGATCGTGTAGGGGATCTGGCGGACGAGCCGCACCGCCGAGCCGCCGAGAGGGAACAGGCCCCACTTGGCCTCGGAGACACCGAACTTCGCGCTCTCCCCGGCGACGCGGATGTCGGTGCCCTGGAGGATCTCGGTGCCGCCGGCGATGGCCGGGCCCTCGACCGCGGCGATCAACGGCTTGGTGAGGCGACGGCCCTTCAGCAGTGCGGGTAGCCTGGACAGATCCCAGCCACCGCCTTTGCCCTTCCCGTCGCTTCGCTCGCCCTGCTCGAACTTGTCGCCCGGGGCCGACCGGTTCATCGCCTTGAGGTCGGCGCCCGCGCAGAACGCGCCGCCGGCGCCGGTCAGGATGGCCACCCGGATCTCCGGATCGTTGTCGACGCGGTCCCAGGCCTCGGCCATGATCGCCATCATCTCGCCGGACAGGGCGTTGCGCGCCTCGGGCCGGTTCATGGTCACGATCAGGACCGAGCCGCGCTGCTCGACGAGGCAGTGCGGGGCGTCTGCCGAAATGCCGGAAACTTCCGATGCGGTGGTGGACACTGAGGACTCCTGAGGGGTTGTGAACTGGATCTCATCCGGGTCTTGTCAGAAACGGTAACACGTTCTACTTTTGTGACGTGGCCCTTAACATCGCAGACCTCGTAGAGCACGCAATCGACCTCGTTCCCGACCGCGTCGCGCTCGCGTCGGACGGACGTGAGGTCACCTACGCGCAGGTGGAGGAGCGCGCCAACCGGCTCGCCCACTATCTGCAGGAACGGGGCGTGAAGCCCGGTGACAAGGTGGGTATCTACTCCCGCAACACCATCGAAGCGATCGAGGCGATGGTCGCGGTGTTCAAGATTCGTGCCGTGATGGTGAACGTCAACTACCGGTACGTCGAGAACGAGTTGCAGTACATCTTCGACAACTCGGACATGGTCGCGCTCGTCCACGAGCGCCGTTACTCCGACAAGGTCGCCGCCGTGCTGCCGCACTGCCCGCAGATCCGCACCGTCGTCGTGGTCGACGACGGCACCGATCTCGACTACGCGAGCTACGGGGGCGTCGACTACGAGTCCGCGCTGGCTCAGGGCTCACCCGAGCGCGACTTCGGCGAACGCAGCGCCGACGACCTCTACATCCTCTACACCGGCGGCACCACCGGCAGCCCCAAGGGCGTGATGTGGCGGCAGGAGGACGTGTGGCGCGTACTCGGCGGCGGCATCAACTTCATGACGGGCGAATACGTCGCCGACGAATGGGAACTCGCAAAGACCGGTGCCGCGAGCCCGCCGCTGGTCCGTTTCCCGATCCCCCCGCTCATCCACGGCGGTGCCCAGTGGGCGGTGCTGCAGTCGCTGTTCAGCGGCGGCAAGGTGATCATGCATCCCGAGTTCGACGGCCACGAGGTGTGGCGCGTCATCGAGGAGCACAAGGTCAACGTCATCTTCATCACCGGCGACGCGATGGGCCGCCCGATGCTCGACGCGCTCGAGAGCGGACGTCCGGGAACCGGTGAGAAGTACGATCTTTCGTCCCTGTTCGCGATGGCGTCGAGCGCCGCGCTGTTCTCCCCGGCGCTGAAGGAACGCTTCCTGGACCTGATGCCCAACACGGTGATCACCGACTCGATCGGCTCGTCCGAGACCGGCTTCGGCGGACTCGGCATCGTCGCCAAGGGCCAGGCCCACTCGGGTGGCCCCACCGTCAAGATCGACGCCTCCACGGCCGTGATCGACGACGACGGAAATCCGGTCGAGGCCGGCTCCGGGCAGGTGGGCGTGCTCGCCCGCAAGGGCCACATCCCCATCGGCTACTACAAGGACGAGGTCAAGACCAAGGCGACCTTCCGCGAGTACCACGGCGTCCGCTACTCGATCCCGGGCGACCATGCGCGGGTCGAGGCCGACGGCACCGTCACCATGCTCGGCCGCGGGTCCGTCTGCATCAACACCGGTGGCGAGAAGGTGTTCCCCGAGGAGGTCGAGGGCGCCCTCAAGGCCCACCCGGACGTGTTCGACGTCCTCGTCGTCGGCGTGCCCGACGAGCGCTGGGGGCAGCGGGTGTCCGCCGTGATCGCGCCCCGCGCCGGTACCCGCCCGGCGCTGGCCGACCTCGTCGAGGTGGCCCGCACGCAGATCGCCAGCTACAAGATTCCGCGCAGTGTCTGGTACGTCGACGCCATCAAGCGTTCGCCGGCCGGCAAGCCCGACTACCGCTGGGCCAAGGAACAGACCGAGCAGCGCCCAGCGGACGACCACCACACCAACGGCTCCGCCGCGGCGAGCTAGAAGGGACCGGGATGCACACCGATCTCAGCAGGAAATTCGGCATCCAGTACCCGATCTTCGGGTTCACCCCGTCCGAGCACGTCGCCGCCGCGATCAGCCGGGCCGGTGGTCTCGGCGTCCTCGGCTGTGTCCGGTTCAACGACCCGGACGAACTCGACGCCGTGCTCACCTGGATGGACGAGAACACCGACGGCAAGCCCTACGGGGTCGACGTCGTGATGCCCGCAAAGGTTCCCACCGAGGGCACCGCCGTCGACCTCGACAAGCTCATCCCCGCCGAGCACCGTGCCTTCGTCGAGCGCACCCTCGCCGAGCTCGGCGTGCCGCCGCTCGACGAGTCCGCCGAACACGCGGCCGGCGTCCTCGGCTGGCTGCACTCGGTCGCCCGCGCACATGTGGACGTCGCCCTCGAGCACCGGCCCGCGCTCATCGCCAACGCGCTCGGCTCCCCGCCGAAGGACGTGATCGACCTCGCCCACGAGAAGGGGGTGCCCGTCGCGGCGCTCGCCGGGGCGGTCGAGCATGCCCGGCGGCACGTCGAGAACGGCGTCGACATCGTCATCGCCCAGGGGTACGAGGCGGGTGGGCACACCGGCGAGGTGGCCTCGATGGTGCTCTGGCCCGAAATCGTGGACGCCCTCGGCGATTCGGCGGCGGTGCTTGCCGCCGGCGGTATCGGCTCCGGGCGGCAGGTCGCGGCCGCGCTCGCGCTCGGCGCGTCCGGGGTGTGGATGGGTTCCTACTGGCTCACCACCTCCGAATACAAGCTCGGCGCTGCCGCCGACGGCCCGTCGTCGGTCCAGCGGGCCCTGCTGGGCGCGACATCGTCGGACACCGTCCGCTCGCGGATCTACTCCGGCAAGCCCGCCCGCCTGCTCAAGACGAAGTGGACCGAGGCATGGTCGAAGCCCGATGCCCCGTCGCCGCTGCCGATGCCGTTGCAGAACCTGCTCGTGAGCGAAGCCCACCAGCGGATCGCCGCCGCGGACGATCCCGAGGTCGTCGCGATGCCCGTCGGGCAGATCGTCGGCCGGATGAACGAGATCCGGCCGGTCGCGGAGATCATGGCCGAGCTCGTCGAGGGGTACGAGCGGGCCGTGGACCGGTTGAACGCAGCACGGTGACGGACCGGTGGTGACCGTCTACGATCCCTTCGATCCGCAGTTCCTGGCCGACCCCTACCCGGCCTACCGGATGCTGCGGGACGAGGACCCGGTGCACCGCCACGTCAGCACCCGGAACGGCATTCCGCCGTTCCGGGTGCTGTCCCGTTTCGAGGACGTGTGGAACGCGGTGCGCGACACCGAGACCTACTCGTCCGCTGGGGGATTGACGTTCGTTCCCGACGAGATCGGCACACTGGGTCTCGCCCCGACGATCGTCATGCTCGACCCCCCGCGGCACGGGCAGCTGCGCAGCCTGATCGCGAAGGGGTTCACGCCCCGGCGCGTCGCGGCGCTCGAGGACGCCGTGCGCGGGTTCGTCCGCGGCCGGCTCGATTCATTCGCCGGGCGGCGCGAGGTCGATCTGCACCGCGAATTCTCCTCGACCGTCCCGACGTTCGTCCTGGCGGAGATGCTCGGCGTGCCGGCGGCCGACCGGGCCCGGTTCGATCCGTGGGTCGCCGCGCTGACGACGTTGCAGGACAGCGGATTCGACGTGGCCGCCATGAGCGCACCCGACGCCGTCGCCGAGATGTTCGAGTACTTCTCGCGGCTGATCGGCGAGCGCCGCCGCGAACCCGGCGACGACCTGATCAGCGCCCTGACCACCGTCGAGTCCGACGGCGAACTGCTCACCGACTGGGAGATCCTCGGGTTCTGCTTCGTCATGGTGGCCGGCGGCAACGACACCACCGGAAACCTGATCTCGCACGCCGTGATGCTGCTCGACACCGATCACCGCCAGCGCGACCTGCTCGTCGACGAGCCTTCCCGGATCCCGGGCGCGTTGACGGAGACGCTGCGGCTGGAGGGATCGGTGCAGGGACTCGCGCGCACCACCACCCGTGACGTCGAGTTGCACGGGGTGACGATTCCGGCCGGGGAGAAGGTGATGATGCTCTACGGCGCCGCCAATCGCGACGAACGCGAATTCGGCGACACCGCGGAGCAGTTCGACGTCACCCGGCCGATTCCGCGGCACCTCGGATTCTCCAGCGGTCCCCACTTCTGCATCGGCTCGCACCTGGCGAAGCTGCAGTCCCGGGTTGCGCTCGAGGAGTTGCTGGCCCGGTATCCCCACGTGTCGGTCGATCCGGCATCGGGGGTGCGTCTGCAGTCGTCGTTCACCCGCGGCTGGGTGAGCCTGCCCGCCCTCCTGCGTCAGCCGAGCGGGAGGTTGTGGCGGTGAGCGGGAGTATGTCGCGGCATCGTGCGGGTGCGTCGACCAGGATCCTCCCGCTCGGAACGAGAACCTCCCTGTCACGACCCACGGACACGCCGCGCGTTCGCGACGATCGCGTCGTGGACGAACCGCGGCAGCCCGGGCGCCAGCTCCTCCCACTCGGCGGTGGCGGCGTCGCCGGAGACATACAGGGCCGCGATCTCGCAGTGCTGCTGCGGACTGCACGGGCCGAACCAGCGTTCGAGGTGGCGGCGGTGCTGCTCGGCGGCATCCATCGCTACCGGTCCGTCCGCCGGCTCGCCCGCCGCGATCGCCTCGACGAACGCTCGGATGTCGGCGTCGGCCTCGGCCTTGATCGTCTCCCAGTCCTCCCTGGTGTGCCCCGCGGCGCGGTGCGCCGCCCGCTCCCACTGGTCGTGATTCGGCCAGTCCGGCTCGGTGGCCGCGAACCGTTCGGCGAACCGGTCGGTTCCGAAGATCTCCAGTTGCTCCTCAGGGGTGAGCGATACACCCGTGCGCCGCGCCTCGAGCTCGCGATCGAGCGCCGCGAGCAGACCGATGAGGTGGTCCCGGCGCTGTTCGAGAAGCCGCCGCTGGCGGCGGAGGTGATCGTCGACGGTCGCGCCCGGATCGGCGAGCATGTCGGCAATGGCATCGAGGCCGAAGTCGAGCGCGCGATAGAACAGGATGCGTCGCAGCCGCTCGACGTCGGCGGCCGAGTAGAGGCGGTGGTTGCCGGCGCTGCGTCCATGGGGCACGAGCAGGCCGATCCGGTCGTAGTGGTGGAGCGTGCGCACCGAGACGCCGGCCATCCGCGCGACGTCCCCGACCGTGTACTCGCCGTCCACACGTCGATGATGCGCCGTCACGGCCGGTGTCGTCGCGCCGCCCGGGCGTGGGCGACGGCGAGCAGGCCGGGGACCTGTGCGGCGGTGCGCACGCCCGGGTTCAGGATCGACACCCACCCCTGCGGCGCGTACACGGGATGGGGAAGCAGGAGATCGAGGGCGGTGTAGTCCACGGCGGCGCCGTGCCGCGCGTGCCCGGCCGGCGGGTAACCCAGCAGGTCGAGGAACTCGTCGCGGCCGACCGCGACGTTGAGCCGGAACACCCCCGTCCGGTAGAGGTGGGACGCGGTGTCGAAGCCGTCGTAGTCGTGGACGACGACCGTGGCGAACGGGAACCTGCGGTCCGCGGGGGTTGTGCCGTCCGGATCGAAGAACAGGAAGGTGTCGCCCCACGCCTGCCGGGGCGCGCCGTTGTCCTCCCCGGCCGTCGTCGCCACCACCCCGGGCAGGGCCGCCGCGACGTCGATGATGTCGTCCACCGTGAGGGATCGGGGTTCGTTCGTCGTCATGGGGCGGACGCTACGACCTGACGCAACGTCAGGTTCAAGTCCTCGTGCCGGATCGCCTATCGGCCCGATCCGGTGACCTGCGGCTGCAACTCGGCCGCCAGGTCGTCGGTCAGCGGCGTGAACTCGCGCTCGCCGCGGCGGCGGACCCATACCGGGTCGGCGCAGTGCCACCGCTCGGCGCTGAGTGTGCGGGTGAGGATCTTGAACGTGGCGGTGCGCGGGAAGTTCCGGCACACCCGGATCAGCGTCGGCAGCTGCTTGGGGCCGAGATCGCCCTGCGCGTCCAGGAACCCGGCGAGTGCGACGGGGTCGAACGCGGAATCCCCGGTCGGGATGACCGCGGCCATCACCCGGTCGCCGACCTGCGGATCCGGGACCGCGTAGACCGAGACCTGCGCGAAGCCCGGGTAGCGGAGCAGGGCCCGCTCGATCGGAGCGGCCGCGATGTTCTCGCCGTCGACGCGCATCCAGCCGGAACTGCGGCCGGCGAAGTAGACGAACCCGTCGGCGTCGGCATAGCCGAGATCGCCGCTGTGGTACCGGCCGTCGCGCACCCGCTCGGCGTCGGCCTCCGGGTTCTTGTAGTAGCCGGCGAACAGGCCGGCCCCGGCGACGTTGACGAGCTCACCGGTCGCGACGTCGGCGTTGAGGATGCGGCCGTCGGCATCGAACTCGGCGACCGGACAGGGCGATCCGGTGTCCGGGTCGAGGATCCGCACGCCCTCGGGCAGCCGTCCCAGCGCCCCGGGCGGCGCATCGGGCGCCGCGGAGATCGAGATGCCGCCCTCGGTGGAGCCGAACCCGTCGACGACCGTCGCGCCGAACCGCCGGCGGAACTCGGCGATCGCGGGCGCCGTGCCCTCGTTGCCGTACATGATGCGCAGGGGATTGTCCGCCTCGCCGGGCTCCTCCGGGGTGGCGACGATGTAGGACAACGGCTTTCCCACGTAGTTGGCGTAGGTGACGCCGAAGCGGCGCACGTCCGGCAGGAAGCCGGAGGCGGAGAACCTGCGCCGCAGGGCGATCCCGGTGCCGGCCGCCAGCGCCACCGCCCAGCCGGCCATCATCGCGTTGGAGTGGAACATCGGCATCGACACGTACACGACGTCGTCGGCGCCGAGACCGAACCGTTCCGCGAGCATCACTCCGGGGCCGGTGATCTTCTCGTGGGTGCAGCACACGGCCTTCGGGTCGCCGCTGGTGCCGGACGTGAAGATCAGCATGAACAGATCGATCGCGGCGACGGGCGCCGGCGCGGCGGTGGAACCGGTGTGGGGAGCGAGCAGATCGGCCCACTCGGCGGAGTCGACGTCGATCACCCGGACGCCGCCGAGGTCGAGTCCGTCCAGCAGCCGCGCGTTCGCGGCCTCGGTGAACACCACCTGGCAGTCCGCGAGCGCGATGTCGCGGGCGAGGGCCTGCCCGCGACGGGTGGTGTTCAGCCCGACCACCACCGAGCCGGACAGCGCCGCGGCGCCGAGCAGCATCGAGAACTCCGGCACGTTGTCCATGAGGATCCCGAAGTGCCGGGGTCTGCGTGGGTCGAGCAGTTCGTGCAACAGGGCGGCCCGGTCCCGGCCGGCCTGCACGTGCTCGCGCCACGACAGCGACATGTTCTCGAACTGCAGGCCACGATCGTCGACGGTGGCGAGCCGTTCGAGGAGCGCGGTCACGGTGGGGACGTCGGTCATGCCGGCATCCTGGGGCATCGCCGCGGCGGGTGGGGTGCCGGTTCCGCTGATCGGGACGCTCACGCCGGCGCCTCCGCGAGGGACGCGCCGAGGTGCCGCAGCTGCGCGGTGGCCGACCCGAGGTGGAACTCGTGGTGTTTGGCGGCCAGGAAGTACCGGTGCACGGGGTGGTCCTCGTCCAGGCCGACTCCGCCGTGGACGTGTACGAGTGTGTGCGCGACGCGGTGCCCGGCGTCGGCGGCCCAGAACGCGGCCGTGCGCAGCTCCCCGGTGTCGGGCAGCCCGGCCTCCGCGCGGAAGGCCGCCTGCCACAGGGTGAGCCGGGCGCCCTTGACGTCGATGTAGGCGTCGGCGAGCCGCTGGGCCACCGCCTGGAAGCTGCCGATGGGCCGATCGAACTGCACCCGCTCGCGGGCGTACCCGGCGGTGAGTTCGAGCGCCCGGTCGAGCACCCCGTACTGGTATGCGGCCGAGCCGAGCAGCCCGCGGTCGCGCAGCCACACGGTGACCGCGTGGCCGTCGGTGCCGAGCGCGCGGTCCCCGGGCACGGAGGCCGCGGCGAGGGTGAGCGTCCCGAGGCAGCCGAGGCCGGTGTCGTACTGGCGGGTCACGGTCACGCCGGGATCGCCGGGACGGACGAGGAGCACGGTGACGCCGTCGGGGGTCGAGGCCGGCACGAGGAACAGGTCCGCGGCGGGCGCGGCGTCGACGAGGATCTTGGTGCCGTCGACGATCCATCCGCCGTCGGCGCGACGTGCCGTGGTGGTCGGCGACGTGGGGTCGTCGTTCAGTTCCTCCTCGAGGGCGGCGGTGAGGATCTTCTCGCCGGTGGCGGCGGGTTCGCCCCAGTCGCGACGCTGCGCGTCGCTGCCGAACTCGGCGACGGCGGCGGCGGACACGACGATCGAGGACAGGTAGGGGACGGCGGCGACGCCGCGGCCGAGTTCGGTGAGGATGCTCGTCTGTTCGAGCGGTCCGAAGCCGTCGCCGCCGACGGACTCGGGCAGTGCCGCGCCGAGGATGCCCGAGGAGGCGAGCGCGTCCCACAGGGTGTGGTCGATGCGGTCGTCGGCGGCGTCGAGCCGGCGCAGGTGGTCATTGGTGACGATCTCGGTGACGATGCGGCGGGTGAGGCCGGCGAGGTCCTGCTGCGCCTCGGTGAGGGTGAAGTCCACGGTTTGTCCCTTCCGGTGGAGTGTCAGCGCTTGGCGGGTGGCTGTCCGAGGGCGGTCATCGCGATGATGTCGCGCTGGACCTCGTTGGTGCCGCCGCCGAAGGTGAGGATCAGGGAGCTGCGATGCATCCGTTCGAGCCGGCCCCGCAGCAGCACGCCCGGGGAGTTCTGTCGCAGCGTGGCCGACGGGCCGAGGATCTCCATCAGCAGGCGGTAGGCCTCGGTGGCGAACTCGGTGCCGAACACCTTGTTCGCCGACGCCGGTGCGGGTCCGAGCGGCGCAGTGCTGGAAGCGATCTCCCAGTTCATCAGCTTCAGGTACTCGGCCTTGGCGTGGACCCGGGCCAGGTTGATCTGCACCCATTCCTGATCGAGGACGCGGCGGCCGTCGGGCAGGCAGGTGTGCTGCGCCCACGCGCGCACTTCCTGCAGCGCGGTGAGGATCGGGCCCGCGGAGGTGAGCGCGACGCGTTCGTGGTTGAGCTGGTTGGTGATCAGCGCCCAGCCGCCGTTCTCCGCGCCGACGAGCGCGGACGCCGGGACGCGCACGTCCTGGTAATAGGTGGCGCTGGTGTCGGGGCCGGCCATGGTGTGCACGGGCGTGTACGAGAACCCCTCGGCGGTGGTGGGCACGATGAGGACGCTGATGCCCTTGTGCTTCCGGGCATTCGGATCGGTGCGGCACGCGAGCCACACGTAGTCGGCGTAGGCGATCAGGCTCGTCCACATCTTCTGGCCGTTGATCACCCACTCGTCACCGTCGCGCACGGCGGTGGTGCGCAGCGACGCGAGATCCGTGCCCGCCTCGGGCTCGGAGTAGCCGATGGAGAAGTGCAGCTCGCCGGCGGAGATCCTCGGCAGGAAGAACTCCTTCTGCTCGGGCGTGCCGAAGTGCATGATCGTGGGCGCCACCGAGTTGACGGTGAGGAACGGGACCGGCGCGCCGGCGATCGCGGCCTCGTCGGTGAAGATGAGCTGGTCCATGGCCGAACGGTTCTGCCCGCCGTACTCCTCGGGCCAGCCGAGCGTGAGCCAGCCGTCCTTGCCCATCTGCTGGACGACCTCCCGGTACACGTTGCCGGCGCCGTACTCGCCCGTGGTCGCGGCGAGCGCCTCCCGTCGTTCGGGGGTCATCAGGTCGGCGAAGTAGGCGCGCAACTGCGCGCGGAGTTCCTCTTGCTGCGGGGTGTACGCGATGTCCACGAACCGCTCCGTTCGTCGGGTAGGCAGCTGGTCGACGGCCGAGGACCGGGACCGGCTCGGCGATGTTCCCGAATCATTGCACAGAACTGAAACGCGTTCTAGCCTGGTTTTCGAGCCGTCGCGCCAGCCCGCGCGTCCGGCGCCCGATCGGTCGAGCAAGCGAGAAGCGAGGTCTGTTCATGGAGGTCAAGGTCGACTTCGATCGTTGCGAGGCGAACGGCGTGTGCGTGGGAATCGCGCCCGAGGTGTTCGATCTGAACGACAACGACGAGCTGATCGTCACGTACCCCATCGCGCCGGAGCGGGAGGAGGACGTGCGCACGGCGATCGCCCAGTGCCCGCGTGCGGCGCTGAGCGAGGCCTGACGGCGCCCCTTGTCAGAAACGAGAACACGTTCTACATTTCCGGGGGTCGCCGGAATCCGCGGCGACCAGGAGCGCGGCGGCCCCGGGTGGGCCGCCCGACATCGCTAGGGAGAGCGCGTCCATGAGTGCAACCGGCAACGGTCTCGGCCCCGCAGGAAACGGTGCGACGGACGAGGGGGGCGTGGGTCTCGACGGCAAGGTCGCCGTCGTCACCGGCGCCGGTGCCGGGCTCGGCCGGGCGGAGGCCGTCGCGCTGGCCCGGGCCGGCGCCGCGGTGGTCGTCAACGATCTCGCGGCGACCGATGCCGTCGAGGACACCCTCGCCGAGATCCGCGACCTCGGCGCCGATGCGGCGTTCGTGGCCGGCAGCGTCGCGGAACGTGCCACGGCCGACGCGCTGCTCGCGACGGCACAGGAACGCTTCGGCGGCCTCGACATCGTCGTCAACAACGCCGGAATCGTGCGGGACCGCATGCTGTTCAACATGTCCGACGAGGACTGGGATGCGGTGATCGCCGTGCACCTGCGCGGCCATTTCCTGCTGTGCCGCAACGCGGCGGCGTACTGGCGTGGCGAGTCCAAGAAGGCCGGCGGTCCCGTCTACGGCCGGATCGTCAACACGTCCTCCGAGGCCGGCCTGCTCGGCCCCGAGGGGCAGGCCAACTACGGTGCCGCCAAGGCGGGAATCACGGCACTCACTCTCTCCGCCGCGCGGGGCCTGTCCCGGTACGGGGTGCGCGCCAACGCCATCTGCCCGCGGGCCCGCACCGCGATGACGGAGGGCGTCTTCGGTGCCGCGCCCGAGGGGGAGGTGGATCCACTGTCGCCCGAGCACGTCTCGGCACTGGTCGCCTACCTGGCGTCGCCCGCGGCGGACCGGATCAACGGCCAGGTCTTCGTCGTCTACGGCCCGATGGTCGCGCTCATGGCCGCGCCCGTCGTCGAGCAGCGCTTCGACGCGGACGTCCGGTGGACCCCGGAGAGCCTCGCCGAACGGGTCGGCGGCTACTTCGGCGACCGGGACCCCGCCCGTAACTTCTCGGCCGCGCAGGCACTCGCCCTCTGACGTCCCACTAGGCGGTACCCGAAGTGACATGCAACGTTGTCCTTCGGTAATATCGCGCCGTCCGGGGCCGATCCGGCTAGTGTCGGCCCGACCCCGGGCTCGCGTGTCGTCCGGCGATCCGGGCGCGTGAACGCGCGGCCGGAGGCCGCTCGGAGATCGTGTAGTACCTGTTCTAGTTTTGCGTCCCGCGACGCGGTTCGCGAAGGGGCGGCCGGCGCGGTTCCCGACCGAGTTCGGTCCCGTGGACGGGCGGCGGATCCGATCTCGCGGTCCACTGAATTCCCAGTTCGAACCCCGATTTTCCGCTCGACGCGAGCGCCGCCGGTTCGGTCGGTGCGGCGGGGCTCCCGCCCGCAGAGGTAGCCGTGTCACGCCGCGCCGCAGTGGTCTTTGACACGTGAACACGTTCTAGTTAGTATGACGCGGGTCACAAGCTGACCCCTCGCCGGCCTCGGCCGGCGAGCGAACCAACGGAGGAGGAGACGGTGGTAGACCTCCTCGAGGTACCGCTCCGCGCGGTCGGTGGATTCTTCGCGATGACGGGCGAGACCGCCCGGGCCGTGTTCTCCCGGCCCTTCCAGCGACGCGAGTTCGTCGATCAGGCATGGTTCGTCGCGCGGGTCTCCCTCGTGCCGACGGTCCTCGTCGCGGTGCCGTTCACCGTCCTGGTCAGCTTCACCCTCAACATCCTGCTGCGCGAGATCGGTGCCGCCGACCTCAGCGGCGCCGGCGCCGCACTCGGCGCGGTCACCCAGGTCGGCCCGATGGTCACCGTGCTCATCGTCGCCGGTGCCGGCGCCACCGCCATTTGCGCGGACCTCGCCGCCCGCACCATCCGAGAGGAGATCGATGCGATGCGCGTGCTCGGCATCAACCCGATCCACCGCCTCGTCGTGCCCCGGGTCCTCGCGTCCACCGTCGTGGCGCTGCTGCTCAACGGGCTGGTGTGCACCATCGGCATCCTGGGCGGCTTCGCGTTCTCCGTCTTCCTCCAGGACGTGAACCCCGGCGCCTTCGTCAACGGCATCACCCTGCTCACCGGCTTCGGCGAACTCATGATCTCCCAGGTCAAGGCCGGCCTGTTCGGCATGATCGCCGGCCTCGTCGCCGCCTACCTCGGCCTCAACGTCAAGGGTGGCGCCAAGAGCGTCGGCGACGCCGTCAACCAGACGGTCGTGTTCGCCTTCATGGCATTGTTCGTGGTCAACCTTCTCGTCACCGCCGTCGGCATCAAGCTGACGGGCGGGTGACCGGCACGGCGGTGATGTAGATGGCAGTGATCTCCTGGCGCTTCCCCCGCGTGCGGCGCCGTGTCGCCCGCGCCTCCGACTCCGTGGACCGGCTCGGCGAGCAGGCGCTCTTCTTCGGCAAGGCGCTCGGATACGCCCCGCGCGCGATCACGCACTACCCGAAGGAGACGGTCCGGCTGATCGCCGAGATCAGCATGGGCACCGGTGCGCTCGCCGTGATCGGCGGAACGGTCGTCATCGTCGGCTTCCTGACCCTGTTCACCGGCGGGATCATCGCCGTGCAGGGCTTCAGTTCCCTCGGCAACATCGGCGTCGAGGCGCTCACGGGCTTCTTCGCCGCCTTCATCAACGTCCGCATCGCGGCGCCCACCATCGCGGGCATCGGCCTGGCCGCCACCATCGGCGCCGGCTCGACCGCCCAGCTCGGCGCCATGCGGGTCTCGGAGGAGATCGACGCGCTCGAGGTCATGGCGATCCCGTCGATCCCGTATCTCGTGAGCACCCGCGTGATGGCGGGGATGATCGCGATCGTCCCGCTGTATTCGCTGGCGGTGATCGCCTCGTTCATCGCCAGCCGCTTCGCGACCGTCGTGCTCTACGGCCAGTCCGCGGGCGTGTACGACCACTACTTCGACACGTTCCTCATCCCCACCGACATCCTGTGGTCGTTCGTGCAGGCCATCGTCATGGCGGTCGCCGTCATGCTGATCCACACCTACTACGGCTTCAACGCCGGTGGCGGCCCGGTCGGTGTCGGCGTCGCCGTCGGCAACGCCGTGCGCGCATCCCTGATCGCCGTCGTGACCGTGACCCTGCTCATCTCGCTCGCGGTGTACGGGGCGACCGGCAACTTCAACCTGTCGGGATAGGCGCATGGACACACCTTCCTGGAAGAAGAAACTCGCGGCCCTCGGTCTCGTCGGGGGACTCACCGTCGCCGTCGCGCTGGCGCTGCTGATGTTCGCCGGTGCCTTCACCGCCACCACCCCGGTCACGGTCACCTCGGCGCGGTCCGGCCTGGTGCTGGAGCCCGACGCGAAGGTCAAGCTCCGCGGTGTCGAGGTGGGCCGGGTCCGGTCCGTCGAGCACACCCCCGACGGCGCGCTGCTGCAGCTCGCGATGGATCCCGGCCAGCTGCACCTGGTGCCGTCCAACGTGCGCGTGGCCATCGAGTCCACCACCGTGTTCGGCGCGAAGTTCGTCAATCTGCTCATGCCGGACGATCCGTCGCCGGTGCCGCTCCAGGAGGGTGCGATCATCGCGGCCGAGAACGTCACCGTCGAGTTCAACACGGTCTTCCAGCACCTGTCCGACGTGCTCGCGCAGGTCCAGCCGGAGAAGCTCAACGCCACCCTCGGGGCGATCTCCGAGGCCCTCAACGGTCGCGGCGACACCCTCGGCGCCACCCTCGTCGAGGCCGACGACTATCTCGCGACGATGAATCCCTCGCTGCCGCAACTGCAGTACGACCTCGCCGTGGCCGCCGACGTCACCAACCTGTACGCCGACGTCGCGCCCGACGTGATGAACCTGCTCGACAACGCCACCTCGATCGGCAACACCGTCGTCGACGAGCAGGCCAACCTGGACCTGATGCTGATGAACGTCACCGGCCTGGCGAACACCGGTCGCGACGTCCTCGGCGAGAACGAGGCGCAGCTGACCTCGGCGCTGGACCTGCTGACGGAGACCACGACGCTGCTCGGCGAGTACTCGCCGGAGCTGACGTGCTTCATCATCGGGCTCAACGACGCGCGAATCGCCTTCGAGCCCATGGCCGGAACCGGCAAGTACCCGGCCCTGATGCTGAGCACGAACTTCCTGGGCGGCGCCACCATGTACGACCACGAGAAGGACCTGCCGGTGGTGGGCGCGACGGGTGGGCCGAACTGCCACGGGCTGCCGGCCTTCGATCCCAAGCGCGACGGCCACGCCCCCTTCGTCGTCGCCGACACCCATCCCGTGCCGTTCCACCCGAACACCGAGACGTGGGTGCGGTACCCGACGATCTTCGGTTTCCTGTTCGGCGACATGCTCCCGGGAGGCGAGTGAGATGCCGGAGTCGCAGAGGCGGACGTGGACGCGCCCGGTGGGCCGGGCGCCGCGGGGGAGCGGGGTGATCCGGTGAGGGCCACCACGGTCAAGTTCCTCGCGTTCACCGTCGTGATGGTGCTGATTTTCGCGGCACTGGCGATCGTGTTCAGCCAGGTGCGGTTCACCGGCACGCAGACCTATCACGCGACGTTCACCGACGTGTCCGGGCTGCAGGCCGGCGACAAGGTCCGCATCGCCGGGGTGCCCGTCGGGTCGGTCGACAGCGTCGACATCGGTCGCGGCAACCAGGCCGAGGTGTCCTTCGACGTCGACGCCGAGCACACGCTGCTGGCGAGCACCAAGGCCACGGTGCGGTACGAGAACCTGGTGGGCGACCGCTACCTCGAGCTGCTCGAGGGACCGGGTACCGGCGAGACGCTGCCGGCCGGCGGCACGATCCCGGTGGCGCAGACGGAACCCGCGCTCGACCTCGACCTGCTGCTCGGCGGATTCAAGCCGCTGTTGCAGGGCCTCGACCCGCAGCAGGTCAACGACCTGTCCGGCGCGCTGCTCCAGGTCTTCCAGGGGCAGGGCGGCACCCTGGTGTCGCTGCTGGGCAACACCAACTCGTTCACGAACTCCCTCGCCGACCGGGACCGGCTGATCGGCGACGTCATCGACAACCTCAACGCCGTCCTCGCCACCATCGACGAGAACGACCAGCAGTTCACCGAGACCGTCGACCGGTTGCAGACCCTGGTGAGCGGGCTCGCGCAGGACCGCGACCCGATCGGCACCGCCATCCCGCGGATCGCGGCCGGCACCGGGGATCTCGCCTCGCTGCTGCAGAACAACCGGCCGGACCTGCAGTCGGTGATCGCCGAGACCAACCGCACCATGACGCAGCTCGACCTCGGGCGCGACGACATCAACCGGACGCTCGAGCGGCTGCCGAACGACTACAAGAAGCTCATCCGGGTGGGGGTGTACGGCAACTTCTTCCAATTCTTCCTGTGTGCCAACACGTTCAAGTTCTCGGGACCGGACGGGACCACCATCCGTTTCACGTCGGCCGAGCAGACGACCGGAAGGTGCGCGAAGATCGAATGAGTCCGATCCGTGAACGCAATCCCGTGCAGGTCGGCATCGTCGGCCTGTCCGTCGCGGCCGCGACGGTGCTCGCCGGCCTGCAGTACGACCAGCTGCAGTTCCTCTCCGGCGGCCTGACCTACTCGGCGTACTTCGCCGACGCCGGCGGTCTCGTGCCCGGCGACACCGTCACCCTCGCCGGTGTCGACGTCGGCGAGGTCACCGACGTCCGCCTCGACGACCAGCAGGTTCTCGTCGCCTTCACCGTCCGCGACGGCATCGCGCTCGGCGAGGACACCGGGGCCGACATCAAGACGAACACGGTGCTCGGCCGCAAGTCCCTCGCGGTGCAGCCCTACGGTTCGGGGACGCTCGACCCGCGCGAGCCGATCCCGCTGGCGCGCACCGACTCCCCGTACTCGCTCACCGACGCTCTCGGCGACCTCACGACATCGGTGTCGGATCTCGACACGGAGCAGATCAACGACTCGCTCAACGCGCTGTCGGATTCGCTGCAGGACACCCCACCCGAGTTGCGCGGGGCGCTCGAGGGAATGACCAGGCTGTCCCGGTCCATCAACGCGCGCGACGAGTCGCTCGAGGACCTGCTGGCCCGCGCCGAATCGGTGACCGGCATCCTCGCCGAGCGCAGCGACCGGATCAACGCCCTCGTGGTGGACGCCAACGCCCTCTTCGGGGAGCTGAGCGTGCGCCGCGACGCGATCACCGAGCTGATCGCGAACATCTCCGCGGTCTCACGGCAGCTGTCGGCGCTGGTGCAGGAGAACCAGGCGCAGATGGCTCCCACCCTGGAGAAGCTCAACGCGGTGACCGCCAACCTGCAGGCGAACAAGGAGAACATCGCCGGCGCCCTCGACGGTCTCGGCCCGTACATCAGCGCGCTCGGCGAGTCCGTGGCGAGCGGTCCGTTCTTCAACGCGTACGTGTCGAACGTCCTGCCCGCGCCGTGGTGGAAGGCCTTGGTCGACAGCACGGTCGCCCCCGAGCTGCTGCAGCAGGACCTGCAGGACATCATTCCGAAGAACCCGCCGTCGATCACGAAGGATGGCGAATGAGCACCCACACCCTCGAGGCCCCCGGGGGGCGGCCCGGAAAGCGCCGCCGCCTGCTGATACCGGTGATCGCCGGTGTCGCGGTGGTGGCCCTGGCCCTCGTCGCATTCGCCGTGGTGCTGCCCGGCTGGGGGAAGCGCACGATCAACGCCGAATTCGTCTCCACGAGCGGCCTGTACGAGGGCGACGACGTGCGCGTGCTGGGCGTGAGCGTCGGCACGATCACCCGCATCGAGCCGGGCGACGACCTGGTGCGCGTGCAGATGCAGGTCGACGACTCCGTCGACATCCCGGCCGATGCCAAGGCCGTGATCATCGCGCAGAGCCTCGTGTCCGCGCGCTTCATCCAGCTGACCCCGGCGTACTCGGGCGGCCCGCAGTTCGCCGACGACGCGACGATCCCGGTCGAGCGCACCGCCTCGCCTGTCGAATGGGACCAGATCAAGACGGAACTGATGCGCCTGTCGGAGGCGCTGGGCCCCCAGGGCCTCGACCCCCAGGGCTCGCTCGGCCGCTTCATCGATACCGCCGCCGAGAACCTCGACGGCAACGGCCTGACCGTCCGTGCCACGCTGCGCGAACTGTCCGACACCATGCACACCCTGTCGGAGGGGCGCACCGACCTGTTCGGCACCGTCCGGAACCTGCAGGCGTTCGTGTCGGTGCTCTCGACCAGCAACGAGCAGATCGTCCAGCTCGGTGGCCGGCTGGCGTCGGTCTCGGACGTCCTCGCCCAGAGCTCGGGCCAGCTCGGCACCTCGCTCGCGGACCTCGACCTCGCGGTCGGCGACGTGCAGCGGTTCGTGCAGGACAACCGGGCAGCGCTGACCGAGTCGGTGCAGCGCCTCGCCGACGCCACCGAGGTGCTCGCACGCAAGCGGCCCGAGATCGAGCGGGTCCTGCACTCCGGCCCGACGGCGCTGGCGAACTTCTACGACATCTACAAGCCCGCCCAGGGCTCGCTCACCGGTGCGCTGGCGATCAGCAACCTCGCCAACCCCGTCGAGTTCATGTGCGGGTCCGTGGCCGCCGCGGCGAACGCCACCTCCGACCGCAGCGCGGAGCTGTGCCGCCAGCAGCTCGGGCCGGTCCTCCAGTCGCTGGCGATGAACTACCTGCCGATCATGACCAACCCCATCGCCGCGGTGGAGGCGTTCCCCGACCAGATCGTGTACACCGAACCGGGTCTCGAGGCGGAAGCCGAGGCGGCGGGCCGGGGCATCGCACCCGCGGACGCCACTCCGCCGCCGGCCGGGCCGCTCTCGGATCTGCCCACCGTGACGGTTCCCCCCGACCTCGGTGCGCTGTTGCAGCCGGGAGGAGGACGATGAGCACCCGAACCCGGCACACCCGCCCGGCACGGCGGTACGCCGCCGCCGCGATGGCGGTCGCGGCGTCCCTGACGTTGACCGGATGCGAATGGGAGGGGCTCAACTCCCTCGCCCTGCCCGGCACCGCCGGGCACGGCGAGGACGCCTACCAGGTACGGATCCAGATGCCGAATGTGACCACCCTGACGCAGAACTCGCCGGTGCGGGTCGACGACGTCCAGGTCGGCAGCGTCACGAAGATCGAGGTCGAGGACTGGCACGCGCTCGTGACGGTGGCCCTCGACGGCGACGTCGAACTCCCGGCGAACGCCACCGCCAAGATCGGGCAGACCAGCCTGCTCGGCTCGCAGCACCTCGAACTGGCGTCGCCGGCGGACGAGCCGCCGCAGGGCCGGCTCGAGGACGGCGACCTGATCCCGCTCGAGCGGGCCGGGGTGTACCCGACCACCGAGCAGACGCTGTCGTCGCTGTCGGTGGTCCTCAACGGCGGTGGACTCGCGCAGATCAACGACATCACCACCGAGCTGAACGCGGCGCTGAACGGGCGGGAGGACTCGATCCGGAACCTGCTGCCGCGGCTCGACGAACTCGTCGGCACCCTCGACCGGCAGCGCGGCGACATCATCGCCGCGATGGAGGGCATCGATCGGCTCGCGTGGACGGTCGACGCGCAGAACGCCACCCTCGTCCGTGCGCTCGACGAGATGCCGGCCGCGCTGAACGTGCTGGTGGAACAGCGGCAGGACCTGACCACCGCGCTCACCTCGCTCGGCGAGATGAGCACCGTCGCCAGCCGGCTCGTCGAGAACAGCGGCGACGACCTGCAGACCAACCTGCAGGCGCTGGCTCCGACACTGCGTGCGCTCGCCGACTCGGGCAACGCGCTGACCGAGGTGCTCGGCGTGCTGCTGACCTATCCGTTCCCGCAGGCCGGCATCGACCAGGTGATCCGGGGCGACTACGCGAACCTCGCCATGACCATCGACCTCACCCTCGAACGGCTGGACCTGAACTTCCTCACCGGCACCCCGCTCGCCGGGCGCCTCGCCGGCCCGGAAGGCATCCTCGGCCGGGACGCCGGGCTGGCGGCCCAGTCCGCGGACCCCTTCCAGGCCCCGCTCCAGCAGCCGGCCGCGCAACCCGCGCCCGGCCCGGCCGCAACGCTGTCGGTCCCCGGTCTGGGGGAGATCACCGTTCCGGGGCTGCCCCCGCTGGGGGTGCCCGCGCCATGATGCTGTCGAAGTTCGTCCGTATCCAGCTCGCCATCTTCTCGGTGCTCACGGTGGTCGGGTTGCTGGTGATGTCGCTGCAGTACGTGCGGCTCCCGCAGCTGCTCGGCGTCGGCCGGTACACGGTGATCGTGGAACTGCCCTCCACCGGCGGGCTCTACCCGCACGCCAACGTCACCTACCGCGGCAACACCGTCGGGGTGGTCGACAAGGTGCAGCTGTCGCCGGCCGGGGTGGAGGCCATCCTGTCGATCGACAGCGACCGCTCGATCCCCGCCGACGTCGACGCAGCGGTCCGCAGCGTGTCCGCCGTCGGCGAGCAGTACGTGGACTTCGTTCCCCCGCAAGATGGTTCGAACGGGGAGTATCTGTCGGACGGCGACGTGATCCCGGCCGACCGGACGTCGGTGCCGCAGGAGGTGGGCGAGCTGCTCGACCAGGCCGACGTCCTGCTCGCCAGCATCAGCGACACACGGCTGCGCACCGTCGTCGACGAGTCGTTCGACGCGTTCAACGGGTCGGGGCCCGACCTGCAGCGGCTGATCGACTCGACCCGCCTGTTCGTGCAGGAGGCGAGCGCCGGCAGCGAGCAGACGAAGGCATTGCTCGATCAGCTCGGTCCGCTGCTCGACACCCAGGTCGTCACCAGCGACGCGATCCGCTCCTGGACGCGGGACATGCTGACGTTCACCGACGGGCTGCGGGCCGCCGACACCGACCTGCGGGCGGTGCTCGCGAAGGGGCCGGGCGCCGCGGCCGAGGCCGAACAGCTGCTGCAGGACCTGCGGCCGACGCTGCCGCTGCTGCTGGCCAACATGGTCGGCGTCGGGGAGGTGGGCGTGCTCTACAACGCCGGCATCGAACAGATCCTGGTGCTGTACCCGCCGATGACCACGGCGCTGATCACCGCGGCCGGCAGCGGACCGGCCGAGGACGGCGCGGTCGTCGACTTCCACCTGCAGCTGCACGATCCGCCGCCGTGCCTGTCCGGCTTCCTGCCGCCCGAACAGTGGCGCAGCCCTGCGGACACCACGATGGTGGACACCCCCGGCGAGGTGTACTGCAAGCTCCCGCAGTCGGATCCGAACGCCGTGCGAGGCGCGCGGAACCTGCCGTGCATGGAGTTCCCGGGCCGGCGCGCCCCCACGCCGGAGGCGTGCCGCAACGGGTACCAGCCCGAATACCTCGACAACCCGTGGCGGGGCGCCCCGACGCCCGTGCAGTCGGAAGGCGACATGCCGGTGCCCGCCTCGCACGCGACCGGGACGGGTGCGGCCGCGCCCGCCGGGGTGACGGCGCGCGGCATCGACCCGGCGACGGGAACGTACATCGGTCCCGAAGGTACGGTGTACCGCAACGTCGACACCGGCCCCGAGACCAGTTTGGAGACGTACATGAAGGCGCAGCAAGGCTGATGGCGGACGAAGAGACCCCCACGACATCGACGCCGGAGACCGGACCCGCCCGGCAGAGCCGGGTGCTCCCCGCGGTCGCAGCCCTGATCGTCCTCGCCCTGGTGGGCGCCGGAGTGTGGCTGTGGCTCGGCGCGACGGCCGACCGCGACCACGACGCCCGGCGGGCGGCGTACCTGCAGGCCGCGCGGCAGACCGTGCTGAATCTGACCACCATCCACCCGCAGAGCGCGGCCGAGGACGTACAGCGTCTGCTCGACGGGGCGACCGGTGACTTCAAGGCCGAATTCGAAGGACGCGAAGGGCCTTTCGTCGATGTGGTGACCAAGGCGAACGTGGACACCACCGGTGAGGTGATCGAGGCCGGAATCCAGGCCGAGGACGGCGCCTGCATGTCCTCGCTCGTGGCCGCGCGGTCGATGGTCAGCAACGCGGAACAGCCCGAACCCGAGCCCCGCGACTTCCGGCTGCGGGTGACGATCTGCGACGAGAACGGTCGGCTGCTGGCCTCGAAGGTGGATTTCGTACCATGACCGAGCATTCGAAGGACGAGGCCGTGACCCTCGAGAAGACCGACGACGCCGCGGGCGTGGAGGGCGCGGAAAGCGCTACGGCGCAGCCCGGCTCCGGGGGAGGTGCGCGCCGGATGCTGCTCGCGGCCCTCACCGCCGCGGCGATCGTGCTCGCCGGCCTCGTCGGCGTGGGCGTGTACGACAAGGTCGAGCGCGACGGCGCCGAGGCCGCCCGGACCGAGGCCCTGCAGGCCGCCGAGGAGCAGGCCGTCGCGATGCTCGCGTACGACCACGCCACGGTCGACGAGCAGGTCGCCGCCGCCTCCGACGGGCTCACCGGCGACTTCCGGGACGAGTACACGAACCTGATGAAGAACGTCATCGCGCCCGGCGCCAAGGAGAAGGCGATCACCGTGCAGGTGAGTGTGCAGGCGTCGTCGGTCGTGTCGGCCGAGGCCGATCGGGCGGTGACCCTGTTGTTCCTCAACCAGATCACCACCAGTTCCGTCAATCCCGAGGCGGTCAGCAGCGGCAGCCGCGTCCGCGTCGAACTCGAGAAGCACGACGGCCGTTGGCTGGTGAGCCGCCTGACCCCGATCTGAGCCGGGCGGACGGTCAGCGGCCGGGCAGGCGCACCATGTGCACGAAGAACCGGTCGATGTGCCGCACGGTGGCGACGAACCGGTCGAAGTCCACCGACTTGGAGACGTAGGCGTTGGCCCGCAACCGGTAGCTGCGCACCACGTCCTCCTCGGCGGTGGACGTCGTCAGCACGACGACGGGGATGGACGCCAGGTCGGGATCGGCCTTGACCGCCTCGAGCACCTGCCACCCGTCGTACTTCGGCAGGTTCAGATCGAGCAGCACCAGCGCCGGCCGCACGGCGCCGGCGTGGGCCCCGCGCCGGTACAGGAAGTCGAGAGCCTCCGCGCCGTCCCGCACCACGTGCAGCGTGCTGCCGATCTCGTTGGCCTCGAACGACTCCCGGATGATCAGCTCGTCCCCGGCGTCGTCCTCGACGAGCAGCACGTCGAGGGAATCGGCGGGCGTGGGCATGCGTGGTGCCGGCGTCCCGGTCGTCGCCTCCTCGACGTTGCGCTCGGACGACGACCGGACACCGTAGGCTTCGCGGTCCGGTGTGCTTGTCACTCGGGCTCGCCGACCTCCGCCGGCGCGATCAGCGCCGGACCGGCCGCGCCCTGATGCGCGAGTGCGTCGAGGAAGGAGCGCGCCCACCGGTCCACGTCGTGGGCGAGGACCTGCCGGCGCAGTGCCCGCATGTGCCGCCGACCGTCCTCGCGGGACTGGTTCAGCGCCGCCTCCATCTTGTCCTTGACGTCCTCGAGGTCGTGCGGATTGCACAGGAATGCCTGGCGCAATTCCGCTGCGGCCCCGGTGAATTCGCTCAGGACGAGGGCGCCGCCGAGGTCGCTGCGGCAGGCCACGTACTCCTTGGCGACGAGGTTCATGCCGTCGCGCAGCGGCGTCACCAGCATGACGTCGGCCGCGACGAAGAACGCGATCAGCTCGTCGCGCGGAATGGGCCGGTGGATGTAGTGCACCACGGGCCGGCCCACCTCGGCGTACTCGCCGTTGATCCGGCTGACCGTCTGTTCGATGGCGCCGCGCATCTGCACGTACGACTCGACGCGCTCGCGGCTGGGGGTGGCCAGCTGCACCATCACCGTCTCGGCCGGATCCACCCGGCCCTCGGCGATCAGCTCGAGCAGCGCGTCGAGCCGGACGTCGATGCCCTTGGTGTAGTCGAGCCGGTCGACGCCGAGCATGATGTGCTTCGGGTTGCCGAGCTCCTTGCGGATCTGCTTGGCGCGGTCGCGGATCGACTTGCGGCGGGCCCGCTCGTCGAGCTGTCCGGAGTCGATGGAGATGGGGAACGCACCGACGCGCACCGCACGGAACCCGACCTGCACCACCCCGAGCTTCGAGCGCACACCCACGGTGCCGCGGGAGGTCTGATGACCGGCCAGCCGGCGCGCGAGGTACAGGAAGTTCTGGGCACCGCCGGGCAGATGGAAGCCGATCAGATCGGCGCCGAGCAGGCCCTCGACGATCTCGGTCCGCCATGGCATCTGCATGAACAGCTCCACCGGGGGGAACGGAATGTGCAGGAAGAAGCCGATGGTCAGATCCGGCCGCAGCATCCGCAGCATCTTCGGCACCAGCTGCAGCTGGTAGTCCTGCACCCACACCGTCGCGCCCTGTGCCGCCGCCTTCGCGGTCGCCTCCGCGAACCGGCGGTTGACCTCGACGTAGGTGTTCCACCACTCCCGCCGGTACTCCGGCCGGACGATGACGTCGTGGTACAGCGGCCACAGCGTCGCATTGGAGAAGCCCTCGTAGTAGTCGGCGATCTCCTGCCCGCTCAGCGGCACCGGATGCAGCTCGAGGCCGTCCTCGACGATCGGGTCGAGCTCGGCGTCGGCGACACCGGCCCAGCCGACCCACGCTCCGCGGTTGTTGCGCAGGATCGGCTCGAGCGCGGTGACGAGGCCACCCGGGCTGCGCTTCCATCGGGTCGAGCCGTCCGGAAGACGCTCGAGGTCGACGGGCAGGCGGTTCGCGACGACCACGAAGTCCGAACCACCCACGTGCATCGACTCCTCACCTGCAGCCACGTGGTGCTCCTCTGTCCTTGTTCGCCGGTATCCGCTCAGTCCGTCTTCGGGTTCGGCCCGATGCCGAGCATGGACAGCAGCATGCGGCATTCGTCCGCATCCTCCGCGTAGGCAGCGACGACACGCTGTGCCTGACGGGCCGTCTCGTCCGCGACGGGTTCGAGTTCCTCGTCGGGGATGTCGTTCTCGGTGGTGGCGTCCGCGGCCATGGTGGTTCCTCCCGGGCTGGCTGCTCCGTTCGAGCAGGTCATTCGTAGTGCGACTCTATGAGAACCGGCGACTCCGACGCCAGCCGCTCCACGAGTTAGGGTTGGCTCACTTCTGGGAGCGGGGACGGGGAACGGAGAGTTTCGTGTGGTGGGAGGCATGAGCAGCGACGGTGATCGCCGGATCGATCAGGGGAAGGAGCCGGGTCTGCGGCTGCTGCGGCACACGATTGCGAACCAGCGGGTCGCGCTGGCGATCGGCACCGCGCTGGTCTCGCTGCACCAAGTCATGGAGACCCTCGTCCCCGTCGCGATCGGGGCGATCATCGACGGACCGGTCACCAGCGGCGACGTCCCGACGCTGGTCGTCGCCCTCGCGGGCCTGGCCGCGTTGTTCGTCGTGCTCACCTACTCGTGGCGTTTCGGCGCGCGCCGGCTCGTCGCGGCGATCGAGGCCGAGTCGCACCGGCTGCGGGTCACGGTGGCGCGCCGGATCCTCGATCCGCGCGGGGTGCGCACCTCCCTGCGCATCGGGGAACTCCTGGCGGTGGCGACCACCGACGCCGGGCGGGCCGCGCAGATCCTGCACGTGGTGCCCGCCACCGCCGCGGCGATCACCGCGGTGGCCGGGGCCGCGGTGGCGCTGCTGCTCGTCGACGTCCCCCTCGGTCTGCTGGTGCTGCTGGGCACGCCTGCGATCCTCGTCGCGCTCGACCGCGCCACCCCGCTGCTGACCCGGCGGATGACCGCACAGCAGGAGGCGGTGGCGCGGGCGTCGGGCCTGGCGACCGATCTCGTCACGGGGCTCCGACCGCTGCGGGGCCTCGGTGCCGAGCCGGCCGCCGCCCGCCGCTACCGGGAGGCCAGCGCGGACGCGCTCGCCGCGACGCTCCGCGCGACCCGCGCCGCCGGCGTCTACACCGGCACCTCGGCGGCGGTGAGCGCGCTGCTGTCCGTCGCGGTCGCGGGCGTCGCGGGCTGGGCCGCGCTCGCCGGCCGGATCTCGGTCGGCGAGCTCATCACCGTCGTGGGCCTGGCCCAGTTCGTCGTCGAACCCCTCGGGACGCTCGCCGCCCTGCCGTCGTCGTGGGCCGCGTCCCGCGCCTCCGCCGACCGGCTGTCGCTGGTGCTGCACGCGCCGCCGCTGCTGCCGGCCGGAACCGGGACACCGTCGGACGGCCGCCTCGTGTTGCGCGGACTCGGCTACCGGTCGCTGCGCGGGATGGACCTGACCGTCGCGCCGGGGGAACTGCTCGGTGTCCTCGCCCACCGGCCGCAGGACGCGGAGGCCCTCGCCGACGTGCTGTCCGGGCAGGTGCCGCCGGAGGACGTCCGCGGCGAGCTGACCGTCGGGGGAGTCCCGCTCGGCGCGCTCGACCCCGTCGCCGCACGCCGGACCGTCCTCGCCGAACCGCACCACAGCGACCTGTTCGCCGGCACGCTCGCCGGCAACATCACCGCGGGCATGTGCGACCCGTCCGGGGGCATACCCCCGGAGGTGCTCCGCGCCTCCGCCGCCGGGCAGGTCGCCGACACCCACCCCGACGGTCTCGACCAGCGGATCGTCGACCGCGGCAGCAGCCTGTCCGGCGGGCAGCGACAGCGGGTGGCGCTGGCGCGGGCGCTGGCGCGGCGCGCCCCGGTACTGGTGCTGCACGAGCCGACCACCGCCGTCGACGCCGTCACCGAGCAGGCCGTCGCGGAGGGGATCGCGCGCGTCCGGCACGACGGGGGCGAGCACACGACCGTCGTCATCACCTCGAGCCCGGTGCTGCTCGCCGTCGCCGACCGCGTGGTCGTGGTCGACGACGGCAGGATCGTCGCCGCCGGCACCCACGCCGAACTGGCCGCCACACACCCCACCTACCGGGCGGCGGTGCTGCGATGACGACGCACGAGTCCGAGCTGTTGCCGATCGCCTCCGCCGGACGGTCGTGGCGCTGGCTGGGGGCGCAGCTGCGCGCCGCGCCGGGCCGGGTCGCGCTCACCGTGGCGGTGTCCGTCGGGGCCGCGGTGGCCTCCGTGGTGCCGGTGCGCGTCCTCGGCATCCTCGTCGACCGGGTGCGCGAACAGGCGCCGATGGCCACGCTCGGGTGGGTCGTCGCGCTGATCGCAGCCGCGGCGGTCGTCGGCGGGGTGCTCGACGGCGCCGGCCTGCACCTCGTTGCGCGGCTGGGCGAGACGGTGCTGGCCCGGCTGCGCGAGACGGTCCTGGCGCGGGTGCTGCGCCTGCCCACCGAGACCGTCGAACGCGCCGGGCACGGCGACGTCCTCTCCCGTGTCGGCGACGACGTCGCGGTGCTGGCGAAGGCGCTGGTCTCGGTGGTGCCGCAGCTGGTGGCGGCGCTGATGCTGGTGGTGGTCAGCGTCGCGGCCACGGTCGGGATCGACTGGCGGCTCGGGCTCGCCGGGCTCGTCGCGCTGCCGCTGTATGCGCTCGCCCTGCGCTGGTACCTGCCCCGGTCGGCGCCGCTGTACGCCGCGGAGCGGGTGGCGATGGGAGAACGGTCGCAGGCACTCGTCAGCAGCATGCACGGTGTGCGCACCGTCCGCGCCTACGGGCTCGACCCGGCCCACCTGTCCGGCATCGACGCCGCGTCGGGCCGCGCCCGCGACCTCACCGTCGGCGTGTTCGGCCTGTTCACCCGGTTCGCGGGCCGCGCCAACCGGGCCGAATTCGTCGGTCTCTCGGCGCTTCTCGTCGCCGGGTTCGTGCTGGTGCGGGCGGATGCGGTGACCGTCGGCGAGGCCACCGCGGCGGCACTGCTGTTCCACCGCCTGTTCTCGCCGCTCGGGCTCCTGCTCTTCACCTTCGACGACGTCCAGTCCGCGGGCGCCAGCCTGGCCCGCCTCGTGGGCGTCGCCGAGCTCCCGGCGCAGCCGCCGGAGCGCGACGCTCCGCGCGACGTCCGACGCGACGGTCCGCCGGCGCTGGAACTGGCCGGGGTGCGGCACCGGTACCTGCACGGGCCCGAGGTCCTGCACGGCGTGGACCTGAAGGTCGCGCCGGGGGAGACGGTGGCCCTGGTCGGGTCGACCGGCGCCGGGAAGTCGACGGTCGCCGCGGCCGCGGCCGGCGTCGTCACGCCCGCCTCGGGGGAGGTCCGTATCGACGGCCGGTCGCTCGGCGAACTCGGACCGCGGCTGCGTCGCAGCGTCGTGATCGTCAGCCAGGAGGTGCACGTGTTCGCCGGGCCATTGCTCGACGACGTGCGGCTGGCCAGGCCCGGCGCCACCGCGGACGAGGTGGAAGCGGCACTCGACGCGGTCGGGGCCGGCGAGTGGGTCCGCGCGCTCGGCGACGGCCTGCACACGGTCGTCGGCGAGGGCGGACATCCCCTGACCGCGGCCCAGGCCCAGCAGCTCGCGCTGGCGCGGGTGCTGATCGCCGATCCACCGGTGGTGGTGCTCGACGAGGCGACCGCGGAGGCCGGCAGCGCGGGCGCACGGGCCCTCGAAGCGGCCGCGGCCGTCGTGACGCGGGGACGCACCGCCCTGGTCGTGGCGCATCGGCTGACGCAGGCCGCGGCGGCGGACCGGGTCGTCGTGCTCGAGGCGGGCCGGGTCGTCGAGGAGGGACCGCACGCGGCGCTCGTCGCCGCCGGGGGCCGCTATGCGCGGCTGTGGCGGGCCTGGCAGGCCGGCGGCTGAGATGTGCTGCCAGGGCCGCGACCTGCGGTGCAGGGTAGTGTGGATCGGTCCGTTGTGCCCGTGCGGCCGTACGGCCGCACCCGTGCCACCCACCTCAGGAAGGTTTTCATGCCCATCGCGACAATCAACGGCATCCCGCTGAACTACCAGGTCAAGGGGACCGGCGACCTCGTCGTGCTGATCATGGGGACGGGCAGCCCCGGCCGGGTCTGGGACCTGCACCAGGTCCCCGCGCTGGTCCAGGCCGGCTACCGCGTCGCCACCTTCGACAACCGCGGCATCGCGCCGTCGGGGGAGAGCCTCGGCGGCATGACCATCGACGACCTGGTGGCCGACACCGCCGGACTGATCGAGCTGCTCGGCGGTCCCGCGTACGTGGTGGGCACCTCGATGGGCGCGCGTGTCGCGCAGGAGCTGACGCTGGCGCGCCCGGACCTGGTCCGCAAGGCGGTGTTCCTGGCCGGGCACGCGCGCATGGACCAGTTCCAGCTCACCCTGACCGAGGGCGAGCGGCAGCTGTACGACAGCCGTGTCGAGCTGCCCCCGAAGTACCGGGCGGCGGTCACGGCCGTGATGAACCTGTCGCCGGCGTCGCTGGCCGACCCGCACACCGCGCGGGACTGGCTCGACGTGTTCGAGTTCACCGGCGGCAAGACGTCGCCGGGCGTGCGGGCGCAGCTGGGAATGGACCGCGAGTTCGACCGTCGCGCGGCCTACCGGGCGGTGCGGGTGCCGTGCCTGGCCGTCGGTTTCGCCGACGACCGGATGATCCCGGCGTACCTGTCGCGGGAGGTCGCCGACGCGATCCCCGGCGCGAGCTACCAGGAGATCCCGGACGCCGGGCACTACGGCTACCTCGAGCAGCCGGAGGCCGTGAACAAGGTGCTGCTGGAGTTCCTGGCGAGCTGAACCTCGCCGAGACCGGGATCGCGGCCCGCGGCGTGCCGGGTTTCACTCGCCGCCACGGCATTCCGCCGCACGACCGAGGTGCTTCGTGGGCGGTGGCGGACTCGTGAACCGGTGACACGGGTTCGGTGTCACCGGTTCACGGGTGAAAGAGGTGATCGTGTCACCTCGGTTCCGGCGGGACGCCTGCCGGGAGGGCGGGGTGCCGGGCTCGGCGTTCCGCTTCGGTGGTGCCGCCCCAGACGCCGTACCTCTGCCGGCTGTCGAGTGCATAAGCACGGCACGGGATTCGGACCGGGCAGGTGTGGCAGATCTGTTTCGCGGTGCGTTCCCGTCGTAGGCGGGCACCGCGTGGCTCGTCGTCCGGGCCGAAGAACACGGACGGCTCGACGAACCGGCAGTCGGCGCGGGCGGTCCAGTCCTCCCGCTCGTCGCGGGACGGCACGGCGAGTTCCGCGGAGGCGCGGGCGGGCGGTGTGCTCATGGTCGTCGGTGGGTGCGAGTCGACACCGCACTGTCGTGCAGTGCACGGTCTCCCTGCCGCGTGCGCCGGGAGAAGGTGCGGAGCCGTGTCTGTCCGGGCACGGATCCCGGCGGTCAGTGCATGTGGCTGCCGCCGTTGATGTCGACGGTGGTGCCGGTGAGGTATGCGGCGTCCTCGGAGGAGAGGAACGTGATGACCGAGGCCACTTCGCGGGTGCCGGCGGTGCGGCCGAGCGGGATGTCGCGGCAGATGGCGGCTTCCTGCTCGGGGGTGCTGCCCACCCGGATGCCGGTGTCGACCGCTCCGGGGGTGACGGCGTTGACGGTCACTCCGGTGTCTCCGAGTTCGCGGGCGAGGGACTTGGTGAAGCCGAGGACGGCGGCCTTGGCGGAGGAGTAGGGGACCTTGCCGAAGACGCCGCCGCCGCGCTGGGCGGAGACGGACGACATGTTGACGATCCGGCCCCAGCCGTTGTCGATCATCGCCGGCAGGAAGGCGCGGGTCACCAGGTAGGTGCCGGTGGCGTTGACGGCCATGACCTTGTTCCACAGTTCGAGGGTGGTGTCGAGGAACGGCACCGGTGACGTGATGCCCGCGATGTTGGCGAGGGCCCCGACGGGCGGGAGGGTTCCTGCGGCGACTTCGGCGGCGACGGCGTCGTGCGCGCGCTGGACGGAGGCCTCGTCGGCGACGTCGATGTCGTGGCCGAACGCCGGGACGGAGTAGTCGCTGCCGATCTCCGCGGCGACCTTGGCGGACTTTTCACCGTCCAGGTCGAGGACGACGACGGCCCAGCCGTCTTCGGCGTAGCGGCGGGCGGTGGCGATGCCGATGCCGCGCTCGGAGGTGGCGCCGGTGACGACGGCGGTGCGCTGGGTGGAAGACATGGGTTTCTCCTCGATGGCTGTTGATGGCTGGGTCAGGGAATGAGGGGGGAGATGAGGCGGGCCGCCTCCGCGGTGCCGGCGGGGCGCTGCGCGTCGGTGATGTCGCGGGTTTCGAGTTCGAGGCTGAAGTGGCCCGCGTATCCGAAGGCGGTGAGGGCGTCGATGCCGGCGGCGAAATCGGCGGCGCCGTTGCCGATGCCGAGATTGATGTTCCCCGGGACGGCATCGCGCAGGTGCACATGGGTGATGCGATGGCCGAACAGGCCGACGAAGCCGACCGGGTCGCCGCCGGAAGCGACGATGTGGCTGAAGTCCATCACGATCCCGATCTCGGGGGAGAGTCGGGCGGTCAGTTGCGCGGCACGTGCGGTGTCGCAGCACAACCGGTACACGTGCAACGACTCGGTCCACAGGGCCACGCCGAACGTGCGGGCCGTGTCGGCTGCCCACTCCAATTGGGCGGCAACAGCATCGAGGTCCTCGTCCAATGACCGGACCGGGGTGTGGTCGAGGGCTCCGCACGGCAGGACCAGCGCCCGGGCCCCGACACCGGCGGTGAGGGTGAGCAGCCGATCGAGGTGACGTCTCCGCTCGTCGCGCTGTGCCGGGGTCAGGGGCAGGTTGAGGTCGCCGATGTCGCCGTTGACGCTGCGCACGCGCAGGCCCGACGCGGCCACCTCCTTGGTCACCTGTTCGACGCCGGCGGTGTCGAGCCCGAAGGGGACGTGGTCGCACACTCCCGGCAGGGCTCCGAGATCGATCTCGGCGAACCCGAGTTCGGCGATGGTGGAGAGCGCGTCGCTCAGCGCGAGGTGACGGAAGCTGATCGACGAGCAGCCGAGCCGGTCGTGGACCACGAGAACTCCTTCGAGGAAGCGGGGTGATGGGGACCACGGTAGAACGATTCACTGTCAACAGTCAACGGTCGAAGATTGACGGTTGACAGGGACTGGTGGCGGCGGTCACACTCGGTGCACACTGTTGACAGTCGACATCCACTGCCCGATCCCCACCGGTCCTCCCGGTTCGAAGAGGAGATGTTCATGAGCACCGATGCTCTCCGGATGCGTGGTCCCGTCCACGGCACGAAAGACGCGAAACGCGTCGCGATCGGCTCCTCGGTAGGGGCGGTCATCGAGACCTACGACTTCATCGGCTTCGGCACCGCCGCTGCCCTGTACTTCGGTACCGCCTTCTTTCCCAGCGGCGATCCGGTCATCGGTACCCTCGCCGCCTTCGCCACCCTCGGTGTCGGATTCGCGGCCAGGCCCCTCGGCGGCATCCTCGGCGGACACCTCGGGGACAGGATCGGGCGCAAGCCCGTCCTGGTCGCCTCCCTCATCGTCATGGGCCTGGCCACGTTCGCGATCGGCCTGCTACCGACCTACACCCAGGTTGGACTCGTCGCCCCGGCCCTGCTGGTGACGGTGCGGATCGTCCAGGGTCTGGCCTTCGGCGCCGAGTGGGGCGGGGCGATCCTGATGAGCTACGAACACGCCCCCTGGAAGGCCAAGGGCCGCTACACCGGCATCGTCCAGGCCGGCTTCCCGGTCGGACTGCTGCTGGCGAATCTCGTCTTTCTCTTCAGCGTGCACCTCGACGGTGACTGGGCGTGGCGCGTACCGTTCCTCGCCAGCATCGTCCTGGTTGCCGTGGGCCTGATCATCCGGTCCAAGGTGCCCGAGTCGCCGGTCTTCGAAGACGTCAAGGACAGCGGCGAGATTGCCGCGTCCCCGGTGCTCGAGTCGATCAAGAAGGACTGGCGCGACATCCTGCGCGGCATCGGGCTGCGGGTCGCCGAAACCGCCGGATACGCCGTCTCGATCACCTACATGATCTCCTACCTGCACACCAACGACCTGGCCGGAAAATCCGAAACGCTCCTGGCGCTGTGCGTCGCCTCCGCGATCGGCATCGTCGCCACCTTCGCCTGGGCCGCCCTGACGGACCGCATCGGGCGGCGCCCGGTGTACCTGGGCGTGTGCGCCTTCGCCGCCCTGTTCGGCGTGCCGATGTTCCTGCTGGTCAACACCGGCCTGTTCGTCCTGATCGTCGCCACGATCGTCATCGCCTACGCGGTGTGCCAGAACGCCCTCGCCGGCGCCCAGGGTGCCTGGTTCCCCGAACTGTTCCAGGCGGCGCGGCGCGCGTCGGGCGCCTCCCTGGCCTACCAGATCTCGGCCATGGTCTCCGGCTTCACCCCGTTCGTCACCACCCTGCTCTACGTCTCTCTCGGCTGGGTCGGCCCGGCCCTGCTGTTCAGTGCCTTCGGGCTGATCGGCTTGATCACCGCCCTGCTCACCCGGGAGACCTGGGGTGCGGCCGAACGTCGCCTCGCCGACGAGGCCACCCGCTCAGAAGAACACGCCTCCGGCCCCGGCGGCGCAACGCTGCGCCACCGGTCCGGGACGGCATCGAGCACCAAGGAAAAGGAACTGCTGTGACCACCACTGCGCACGCCGGCGCCGTCCATCGCGACCGCCGCCTCGCCGCCGTCGACGAGTTCGCCTACCGCCTCAGGCACAATGTGCTCGACATGGGCCAGGAACAGGGCCAGGGCTACGTCGGACAGGCCCTCGGCGCGGCCGACATCCTGGCCACCGTCTACGCGGAGCACCTCCGGTTCCGTGCCGACGACCCGGACTGGGCCGGCCGCGACCGGTTCCTGCTCTCGACCGGCCACTACGCCATCGGCCTGTACGCAGCGCTCGCCGAGGCCGGGATCGTTCCCCGCGACGAACTGCTGACGTACGGCTCGGACGATTCCCGCCTCCCGATGTCGGGTATGTCGACCTACACCCCCGGCATGGAGATCTCCGGAGGCTCGCTCGGGCACGGTCTCCCCATCGCCGTGGGAATGGCCCTGGGTCTGCGCCACCAGGACTCGCAGGCACGGGTGTTCAACTTCCTGTCCGACGGTGAGCTCGACGAAGGTTCGACCTGGGAAGCGGCGATGAGCGCGCACCACCACCAGCTCGGCAACCTGATCGCGATGGTCGACATCAACGCCCTGCAGGCCGACGGCCCGACCGCCGGGGTACTGAGCACCGAACCCGTGCACGACAAGTGGACCGCCTGCGGCTGGCGCACCTACCGCGTCGACGGCAACGACACCGGCGCCCTGCTCGGCGCCTTCGACGAGGCCGCGGCCGGTGCCGCCGTGCGCGGCGCGCCGGCGGTCGTCCTGTGCGACACGCGAGTCGGCAAGGGCGTGCCGTTGCTGGAGACCAGGGAGAAGGCCCACTTCATGCGCATCGACGAGCACGAATGGCAGATCTGCCGCGACCAGTTGACCGCCGGATACGACCTCGAGGATGCTCGATGACCACCACCGCCCCCAAGCTCAAGACGTCGGCGATGATCGCCTCCTTCGTCGACCCCGGCCAGAAGACGACCGCCGCGCCGTTCGGCCACGCACTGGTCGCGGCGGCACGGGAGAACGACAAGATCGTCGGACTGTCCGCGGATCTGGCCAAGTACACCGACATGCACATCTTCGCCGAGGCGTTCCCGGACCGCTTCTTCCAGATGGGCATGGCCGAGCAGCTGCTGCTCGGCGCCGCCGCCGGCATGGCCGAAACCGGACTGGTGCCGTTCGCCTCGACCTACTCGGTGTTCGCCGCCCGTCGCGCCTACGACTTCCTGTGCCTGGACATCGCCGAACCGAACCTCAACGTCAACATCGTCGGCGGCCTGCCCGGCCTGACCACCGGCTACGGCCCGAGCCACCAGGCCACCGAGGACATCGCCATCTTCCGGGGCATGCCCAACCTGACGATCGTCGACCCGTGCGACTCGGTCGACATCGAGCAGGCGGTACCACAACTGGCCGCCTGCGAGGGGCCGACCTATCTGCGATTGCTGCGCGGCAAGGTCGCCACCGTCCTCGACGAGTACGACTACACCTTCGAGCTCGGCAAGGCCAAGGTACTGCGCGACGGCAACGACGTGGTCTTCGTCGCCAGCGGCCTGATGACCATGCGGGCACTGCAGGCGGCGCAGGAGCTGTCCCGGCACAACGTCGATGTCGCCGTGGTCCACACCCCGACGATCAAACCGTTCGACGCCGCCACCGTGCTCGCCGAGATCGACACGGACCGCCTCGTGGTCACCCTCGAGAATCACACGGTCGTCGGAGGGCTGTTCGAAACGGTGGCCGCTGCCGCCGCCGGGGCGGGGCTGGGCCGGAAGATCACCCCGATCGCGCTGCCCGACCGCTTCCTCGACGCCGGTGCCCTGCCGACGCTGCACGATCGTTACGGCCTGAGCACCGACCGCATCGTCGCCCGCGTCCTGGACGAGCTGAGCTGAGCTGACGCAGTGTGGACGGGCCCGCGCCGCCGCCGGCGCGGGCCCGTATCATTGTCGACAGACTGCTGTCGACAGTCGCCCGCTGACACCGCCTGGAGGCATCAATGGCCGCACAACCTGCCGCGCTGCTCGGACTGGAGAAGACCAGTTTGCGCCAGCAGGCCGTCGCGGCTCTGCGCAGCGCGATCACCAGCGGCGCCCTCGCCCCCAGCAGCCCGCTCGTCGAAACCGAGCTGTCCGAGATGCTCCAGATCAGCCGCGGCACCTTGCGCGAGGCCATGCGCCAGCTCCAGCAGGAAGGCCTGATCTCCGCCGGCGCCCGGGGCCGGCTCTACGTGCGCCACCTCGACGCCAAGGAGATCCGCGACATCTTCGCCGTCCGCGCGGCCCTCGAAGCCCTCGCGGTCCGGGAGCTCGCCGAGCTTCCCGACCGCTCCACCGTGGTCCCGGCCCTGCGCGCGGCGCTCGACATCATGGCGCGTGCCGAGCACGATCTCGATGCGCGCATCGAGGCGGATCTGAACTTCCACCGCATCCTCTGCCGTCTGACCGGCAACGAGACACTGATGCACTCGTGGCAGTCCCTCGAAGGGTCGATCCGCATGTCCATCATGTTCGCCGGCCTGGAAAAGGCTGTCGGCAACATGGACGTCGGACGGCACAGCGCCATCGTCGACGCCATCGAAACCGGCGACTCCGACGAAGCGGCCGCCGCCGTGCGTTCCCATATGAAATGGGCTGCAGCCAACCTCGTTTCGTAGCCGGTTTCCCTCCGATACCGCCGGTCCGGCCGTCGTGGCGCTTCTCCGCGCCCGTTCGGGCGGTGGAGTGGTCCCCGCGCTTCGACAGGCCGCCGACGCATCCCCGCGACGAGGGGCGCGCCGGCGGCCTGTCCTGTGCGCGCGGGTGATGAATATGGGCATATGTCTTGACATATACCGGGGCTATGTGTGAGGGTCGTCACTACGGATTAGCACGTGCTAAACCGCTCGGATTACATCTGCAGACTCTTCCCTCCATCACGGTGTCGTCACGGTCGTAGAAACCGATCTCGGCGAGGCCCCCGAAGAACTCGTCCCAGTCGACGTCGCCGTCGCCGATCTTCAGGTGCTGGTGGACACGGACCGCGTTGCCGGGGGGATTGGTGATGTAGCGAAGGCCGTGCGAGGCGTGATGGTCCATCGTGTCCGCGACGTGCACCAGGCGGAGCATGTCGCCGGCGGTCCGCATGATCTCCAGCATGTTGCCGCCCATGTGATAGGTGTGGCAGGCGACGTACACCAGTCCGAAGTTCTTCGAATTGATACCGCGGATCATCCGGATGGCGGCCAGTCCGTCCTCCACGAAGTCGTCCGGGTGCGGGTCGATCCGGACGTCGATGCCCTCGCGTTCGATGATCGGGACGAGTTCCTCCATCGACCGGTAGAACGCCCGCTCGGACTCCTCGGCCTTCTCCGGCCGGCCTGAGAATTCGGTGTTCATCACGTTCACACCCAGGTCGACCGTGATCTGGATGGCGCGCTTCCAGTACCGCACCGCGGCTTCACGCGCATCCTCGTCCGGACCGGACCAGCGCAGCACGGGGAGCACGGAGGCGATGCCGACGCCCGCGTCGGCGCACGCCTTGCGGAACTTGGCCACCAGCGCGTCGTCCGCCTTCGGGTGGTTGAAGAACGGGATCATGTCCACGTGCGGGGTCAGTTGCAGGTAGTCGTAGCCGAGTTCGGCGACGATCCCGGGCAGTTCGAGCAGCGAGTGGGAGTGGTGGAACGGGGTGGGATCCAGGGCGATCTTCACGGCGGTCACGCTCCCGGGACGGACGCGCGGTCCACCATGTCCACGGCGACCCGCTCACCGGTCTCGAGCGAACGGACGCCGGCCTCGCACACCGCCGCGGCGGCGTAGCCGTCCCAGGCGCCGGGACCGTCGACGTAGCTGCCGGTCTCGGCGCCCGACCGTACCGCGTGCACCCAGCGCTGGATCTCGGCGTCGTAGGCGGCACCGAAACGCACCCGGAAGTCCGGCGTGATGGTGCCGCCCCAGACGCCGGGGCGGGTCTTGCGGACCAGTCCCACGTCCAGGCCGATCATCGCGGAGCCGAGCTCGCCGACGACCTCGGTGCGCACCTCGTACGCCAGGCCGGTGGTGACGAACGCCTCGACGTCGACGTGGCGGCCGGTCTCGGTGGTGAAGATGGCGATCTGGGGATCCTGCAGATCGGAGCCGGAGAGCGTGTTGGCCGTCGGCCTGATGATCTGCACGGAGGTGATCTCCTCGGCGAACAGGAACCGGGTGACGTCGACCTCGTGCACGATCGAATCCTTGACGATCATCGCGCTGTCGAAGTACGACGGGACCCCAGGGTTGCGGTGCGCGCAGTGCATCACGAGCGGCTGCCCCAGCTCGCCCGCGACGAGGGCGGCCTTGAGCTGTTCGTACTCCGCGTCGAACCGGCGCATGAACCCGACCTGGATCAGCTTCCTGCCGAGCTGGGCCTCGCGCTTGACGATCTCGAGGGACGTCGCGGCGTCGGTGGTCAGGGGCTTCTCGCACATGACGGGCTTGCCGGCGTCGAGGCAGGCGAGCAGCTGCTTCTCGTGCGTGGGTCCCGGGGTGGCGAGCACGACGGCATCCACGTCGTCGGCGGCGATCGCGTCGAGCGGATCGGCGACGACGCGGGCGCCGGGCACGGTGGCGGCGACCTGCTCGGCCTTCTCGGTGAGGTAGTCGTTGATCACGGTGACGCGCGCGCCGCTGATGCGGTCGGTGATGCGGGCGACGTGGTCGGCGCCCATCATGCCGACGCCGAGCACGGCGATGCGGAGATCGGTGTTGTCGGACATTCTCGGTGGCTCCTGACGTACTCAGACGAAGCGGACGGCTGGAATCCCGCAGGACCCCAGGTACTTTCGGGTGCGCTGTGCGATCGGCAGCGGGGCGTCGACCGGGCAGGGGTACATGTCCTGCTCGACGATGGCGAACACGTCGATCCCGAGCTGCTCGACCGCCTCGAGCAGGGGCGGCATGTCCGGGATGCCGCGCGGCGGTTCGGTCATCGCGCCGAGGCGCACGGCTTCGCCGAACGGCAGGTCCTCGGCCTCGACCTTGGCGCGGACCTCGGGATCGACCTGCTTGAGGTGCAGGTAGCCGATCCGGTCGGGGTGCTTGGCGATGATCGCCAGGTTGTCGCCGCCGCAGTAGCTGATGTGACCGGTGTCGAGGCACAGGTTGACGAACTCGGGATCGGTGCCGTCGAGGAACCGGTAGACGTTCTCTTCCGTGTCGACGTGGCTGTCGGCGTGCGGATGGTACTGGGCACGCACGCCGTACTTCTCGAACATGGCCTTGCCGAGCTCGTTCATGCCGCCGGTCTTCTTGCGCCACTGCTCCGGCGTCAGGTTGCGGTCCTCGAGCACCTCGCCGGTCGCGGGATGCCGCCACATCTCCGGGATCACCACGACGTGGGTGCCGCCCACTGCGGCGGTGAGCTGGGCGACGTCCTCGATCTGGGACCACACCGCGTCCCAGGAGTCGTCCTGGTGGAGGTGCTCGAACACCGTGCCGGCAGAGAGCTTCAGGTCGCGGGCCGCGAGCTCGTCGGTGAGCTGCTGCGGCTCGGTGGGCAGATAGCCGTAGGGGCCGAGTTCGATCCACCGGTAGCCGGCCGCCGCCACCTCGTCGAGGAAACGGGTGTAGGGCGTCTGCTGCGGGTCGTCCGGGAACCAGACGCCCCAGGAGTCGGGAGCGGAGCCGACGCGGATGGTGCTCATGTGGTGGGTGTCCTTCTCTCGGTGGGGGTCAGTTGTCGGTGGAGGACGATTCGGGCGCGGGTTCGGACGGGCGCAGGTAGGGACGCTGGACCTTCTTCCACGCCTCGTACACCTCGCGGGCCTGCTGTGTGGACTCGAGCGTCGAGGTCTCCGATACGGGGACGTCCCACCAGGATTCGCTGTCGGGTGCGCCGATGAGCGGGTCCGTCTCCACGTGGACGACGGTGGCGCGGTCGGACGCCTTCGCGGCCTCGAGGGCGTCGGCGAACTCCGCGGCGGTCGTCGCCCGCAGGACGTCCACGCCGAGGCTGGCGGCGTTGGCCGCCAGATCCACCGGCAGCACGCCGCCGTCCAGCCGGCCCCGGTCGCTGCGATAGCGGTACGAGGTGCCGAAGCGCTGCGAGCCGAGCGATTCCGACAGCGAGCCGATGGAGGCGAATCCGTGGTTCTGCACCAGCACCACGATCACCTTCACGCCCTCCTGCACGGCGGTGACGAGTTCGGTGGCCATCATCAGGTAGGAGCCGTCCCCGACCATCACGAAGACGTCCCGGTCGGGGCATGCCATCGCCACGCCGAGCCCGCCGGCGACCTCGTATCCCATGCACGAGTAGCCGTATTCCACGTGGTAGCCCTTGGGATCCCGGGTGCGCCACAGCTTGTGCAGGTCGCCGGGCATCGACCCGGCGGCGCACACCACGACGTCCCGCGGTTCCGAGATGGCGTTGACGAGCCCGATGACCTCGTTCTGGGTGAGGGCTTCGGCACCCGTCGCGACGTTCGTGCCGTGCACGCCGGGGGAGTAGACGGCGTCGACGGTCGCCTCCCAGTCGGCGGCGAGCTGCGCGACGAGGGCGCGGTAGCCGTCGGAGACGGCGTAGCCCGCCAGCGCCTCGTCGAGTGCCTCGATCGTCTCGCGGGCGTCGGCGACCACGCCGACGGCGCCCTGCTTGACCGCATCGAACGACGCCACGTTGATGTTGACGAACCGCACGTCGGGGTCGGTGAACGCGGTGCGGGACGCGGAGGTGAAATCGCTGTAGCGGGTGCCGATCCCGATCACCAGGTCGGCCTCGGCGGCCAGGGCGTTGGCGGCGGTGGTGCCGGTCGAGCCGATCGCTCCCACCGACTGCGGGTGGTCGTAGGGCAGCGAGCCCTTTCCGGCCTGGCTCTGCCCGACCGGAATCCCGGTGCGCTCGCAGAACCGCGCCAGCGCGTCCGTCGCGCGGCTGTAGACGACGCCGCCACCGGCGACGATCAACGGCCGGCGCGCCGACCGGATCGCCTCGGCCGCACGGGCCAGCGCTGCGCGCTCGGGCAGCGGGCGGCCCACGTGCCAGGTCCGTTCGGCGAACAGGGACACCGGCCAGTCGAACGCCTCCGCCTGCACGTCCTGCGGGATCGCGACGGTGGCGGTGCCGGTCTCGACCGGGTCGGTGAGGACCCGCATCGCGCCGAGCAGGGCCGCGGGCAGCTGCTCCGGCCGCCAGACCCGGTCGAAGAAGCGCGACACCGGACGGAAGCAGTCGTTGACGGTGACGTCCCCGGAGTCGGGACGTTCGAGTTCCTGCAGGACCGGAGCGCTGGCACGGGTGGCGAACGTGTCCGCCGGCAGGAGCAGCACGGGCAGGCGGTTGATCGTCGCGAGGGCGGCACCGGTGACCATGTTGGTCGAGCCCGGTCCGACGGATGCGGTCACGGCCCAGGCCTGGAGGCGGTCCTTCATGCGGGCGTAGGCGACGGCGCTGTGCACCATGGCCTGTTCGTTGCGGCCGAGCACGTACGGCAGGGAGGGCTCGCGCCCGGCGTCGAGGTCCTCGGTCTCGGCCTGCAGCAGAGCCTGGCCGAGGCCGGCGACGTTGCCGTGTCCGAAGATGCCGAAGCAGCCGGCGAAGAACGGGGTGCGCTCGCCGTCGCGTTCGACGTGCTGGGCGGCGAGGAACCGCACGGTCGCCTGCGCCACGGTCAGGCGCACGGTCTGCTCGGTGTCCGGCGTGCGGATTCCGGTGACCGCGCCGTCGCGGTCGGAGTTGATGGGCGCCACTGGTCTACTCTCCTGAGCTCTGGGGCGGGCGGCCGGTGTGGAGCGGCAGTCGGGGATCGATCTCCTGGTGTTCCCAGCTGGTGCGGAGCCAGGTGTGGGCGGGGTCGTCGCAGATGCGCCAGGCCCGTTCGGGGCCGGGTCCGGCCATCACGTTGAGGTAGTACATGTGGTAGCCGGGGGCCGCGATGGACGGGCCGTGGTAGCCGTGCGGGACGAGCACGACGTCGCCGCTGCGGACCTCCTCGAGCACCTCGATCGGCCGCTCGGGCGTGCCGTAGACCCGGTGGAAACCGAATCCTGTTGTGCCCGTCTCGCCTTCGTCGATCTCGAAGTAGTAGATCTCCTCGAGCTCGGACTCGGCGTCGGTGTTCTCGTCGTGCTTGTGGGCGGGGTAGGACGACCAGTTGCCGCCCGGGGTGATGACCTCGCACGCGATGATCGAGTCGGCGTCGAAGACATCCGCGGTGCCGAAGTTGTGCACCTGACGGCTGCAGTTGCCCGCGCCGCGCAGTTCGACGGGAACGTCGGCGGCCGGGACATACCGGAACGGCATCCGGCGGGTGGCGCGGGCACCGCAGAGCGCGAAGCGGCCACCGGCCGCGCTCGCGACCCGGAAGGAGCTGTCGACGCCGACGTAGGCGAAGTCGGTGGGGCCGTCGAAGACGCTCCGGCGGCCGGCGAGCGTCACCGTCTCGTCGGCGCAGCGCACCTCGGCGGAGCCGGACAGCGGCACGACGAGGATCTCGTCGTCGCCGGACCGGTGCTCGACGTGCTCGCCGGGGCCGAGTTCGACGACCCACAGGCTGGATTCGGACCACCCGGCGGTCTCGGGGGTGACGGCCACGGTGAACGGGGCCTCGCCGGTGGAGCGGGCGGGCAGGTAGTACTTGCTGTTCACGGCGCTCACCGCCCCAGCGAGACGGCGGTCGCGACGGCGCCGGCGACGTCGTCGTCGTGCGGGTACAGCAGGGTGCGCCCGACGACGAGGCCGCGCACGGACGGCAGGCCCAGCGCCTTCTCCCAGGCGGCGAAGGCGGCGTCGGGATCGCTGGGGTCCCCGCCGAGCAGCAGGGTCGGCAGCGTGGTGGCGTCCATGACCCGCTCCATCTCGTCGACCACGGGCAGTTTCATCCAGGTGTAGGCGGAGGTGGATCCGATGCCCTGCAGGATGTGGATCGACTTGATGACCGCGTCGGGCGACAGGTCGTTGCGGACCTTGCCGTCGACGAGCCGGGAGAGGAACGGCTCGAGCATAGCGATCAGGCCGTGGTCGGCGAGTTCGTCGACGGCCCGGGCACACTCGGTCATCATCGACAGGGTGCCGGGATCGTCGAGCGCCACCCGGCAGAGCATCTTCGCGCCGTTCATGCGGTACCGGGCGGTCGACGCGGCGGTCGCGCCGGTCATCCGGTCGTCGAATTCGAAGGTGGCGCCGGCGAGCCCGCCGCGGTTCATCGAGGAGAAGACCACCTTGTCCTCGAGCGCGCCGAGCAGCACGAGGTCGTCGAGGATGTCGGAGGTGGCGAGCACGCCGTCGACGCCCGGGTCCGCCAGCGCGGTGCGGAGCCGGTCGAGCAGGTCGGTGCGGCTGTTCATGGCGGTGGGCCGGTCGCCGACGGCCAGGGCGCCGCGGGCGGGGTGGTCGGCGGCGACGATCATCAGGCGCCCGTCGCCGCGCGTCGCGGGCCGGGTGGCCCGCGCGGCCCAGGCCCGTTCGATGGCGCCCGGATCCTCGGCGCGCAGCTCGGTGATCTCGCCGTAGGTCCGCTGGGGCGGGGTCGACGGCAGGGTGGAATTCTCAGACATCGACGGCCTCCGTGGCGGTCGCGTCGGCGAGGTGGGCGACCTCGTCCGCGGTGGGCATGGCGGTGGAGCATTCGAGGCGGGAGGCCACGATGGCGCCTGCGGCGTTGGCGTAGCGCAGGGTCTTCTCGAGCGGCCACCCGGCGAGCAGTCCGTTGATCAGCGAGCCGCCGAACGCGTCGCCCGCACCGAGGCCGTTGACGACGTCCACGGGGTTGGGCGCGACGGTCACCGACTGCGAGCGGGTCTTGCCGAGCACGCCTTTCGGGCCCTGCTTGACGATCGCGAGCTCGACGCCGAGGTCGAGCAGGGCGTCGGCCGCGCGGTGCGCATTGGTCTCGCCGACGGCGATCTCGCACTCCTCACGATTGCCGACGGCGACGGTGACGTGCTGCAGTGCCCGCTGGACCTGCTCGGTGGCGGCCGCCGGGGAATCCCAGAACATCGGCCGGTAGTCCAGGTCGAGGACCGTGTGCCGGATTCGGCCGCGCGCCTCCCAGGCGGCGAAATGTGCACTGCGGCTGGGTTCTTCGGACAGTCCGGTCACCGTCGCCCAGAACAGCCGCGCGGTGCGGACGGCCTCGAGGTCGAGGTGTTCGGGCTGGATCTGCAGATCGGGAGCCGACGGACGGCGGTAGAAGTAGAGCGGGAAGTCGTCGGGCGGGAAGATCTCACAGAAGGTGACCGGGGTGGGGTAGCGGCCGTCGGTGATCAGGTGCCGGGTCCGGACGCCGAGCCGCTCGAGTTCGGCGCGGACGAACCGGCCGAACGGGTCGGCGCCGATCCCGGAAATCAGGGCGCTGCTGCGCCCGAGCCGGGCCGCGGCAACGGCCACGTTCGCGGCGCTGCCGCCGAGAAACTTGCCGAAGGTCGACACGTCCTCCAGTCCGACGCCGGTCTGGAGCGGGTAGATGTCGACGCCGCTGCGTCCGATGGCGAGCACGTCCAGCGGGCGCTCGGTCTGCGTCTGCGTGGTGGTCAAGGCTGCACTCCCGAAAGATGATGGTGGCAGTCCGCGGGGATCGCGGCGTCCACAGAAACTGTGCGCCATGTCACCGGCGCGTGTCAATGCTTTGTCCTGACATATTGACTTGCAATCAAGCGTATGTCCGTGTTCACATACACTTCAGCTGAATCCGCGGTCCGCCGGGCCGCCTCGCTGGAGATCGGAGTGGTCCGTGAGTGCACAGCTCGCAGTCGAGCTCGACCGTTCGAGCCCGGTACCGCTGTACTTCCAGCTTGCCCAGGCCATCGAAAAGGCCATCCTTGGTGGGGATCTCGCCCCCGGCGACCGGTTCGAGAACGAGCTCGCGCTGGCGCAGCGGCTCAATCTGTCCCGCCCGACCACCCGGCGCGCCATCCAGGAACTCGTCGACAAGGGTCTGCTGGTACGCAAGCGCGGGGTCGGCACGCAGGTCGTCCAGAGTCCCGTCCACCGTCCCGTGGAGCTGACCAGCCTGTTCGACGACCTCGCCCGCGCGGGGCAGACCCCCACCACGAAGCTCCTCGACTATCGGGTGGGCCCTCCGGCCGAGGAGGTCGCGCTCGAACTCAATCTCGGGCCGGACGCGGAGGTGGTGTCGATCCGCCGGCTGCGGTGTACCAGCGGGGAACCGCTGGCGATCATGAACAACCACCTACCGGTCGCGATCGCGCCGGATGCGGACGAACTCGAGGATCACGGCCTCTATCAGTCGCTTCGTGCGCGCGGCGTGCACATCCGGCTGGCCCGCCAGCGCATCGGAGCGCGAGCGGCCACCCGCGAGGAGGCCGGCCTGCTCGACGAGAAGACGGGCGCGCCCCTGCTCACCATGAACCGCACCGCGTACGACGACTCGGGAACCGCCGTGGAGTTCGGTAGTCACTGCTACCGCGCGTCGCGCTACCACTTCGACACCACCGTCGTCGACCGCTGAGAACCCGCGGGCGCCTCTCGTGATGTCGTCGCGGCCGTCGTGGTGAACGCGGCAATCTCGGCGCATCTCCTCACGCTCGCGGCGCCGGCATCGGAGTCGCGGTCGCCGCGCTGACCGTCACCGTGTGCGGGGCAGCGGGGGCTGTGCGGCACCTGCCCGCCGGCGCGGAGTACTCGCTCGCCTCCGTCGTCCTGGCTCTGCTACGGGCACCGACGGTGTTCGAGAGTGCGCGGATGTCCCGCGCGCTCGGTGCCGCGGTGACCGGTTCGGCTCCCGAGCGGGTTCACCGATGACGTTCGGAACCGTTGCCGAACAGTATCTTTCGATTCCTATTCGGGCCTGGAGGCATGCGCACACCGAGGTCGAATCCGACAGCGACAGCGACGGGATCGCCCTCATCCTCGCCAACCCGGACGCGCTGGCCGCCGCCTTATCTCGGAGCGAGGGGACATTCGCACTTCAAGCTCTGTCCCGCATACCCGGTCGACCGCGTCGCGCGCCGGCCGGCGCGCGACAGGGTCCCCGGACACGCGTTCGGGCGGAGGCGATCGTGTCGCCTCCGCCCGAACGTGACGGTCCTCGACGGATCCTCGAGGTCGCGGGTCCTACGCCTTGGGGACGCGGACGATGAGGGCGTCGCCCTGGCCGCCGCCGCCGCACAGGGCCGCGGCCCCGACACCGCCGCCGCGGCGGGCCAGTTCGAGCGCCAGGTGCAGCACGATCCGGGCCCCGGACATCCCCAGCGGGTGCCCCAGCGCGATGGCGCCGCCGTTGACGTTGATCCGGGCCGGGTCCAGCCCCAGCTCGCGGCCGGAGGCGATCCCGACCGCGGCGAACGCCTCGTTGATCTCCACCAGGTCCAGCCCGGCCGGGTCCAGGCCCTCCCGGGCGCAGGCCTTGGCGATCGCCCGGGCCGGCTGGGACTGCAGCGTCGAGTCCGGGCCGGCGACCACCCCGTGCGCGCCGATCTCGGCGAGCCAGGACAGACCCAACTGTTCGGCCCTGGCCCGGCTCATCACCACCACCGCGGCCGCCCCGTCGGAGATCTGCGACGCCGACCCGGCGGTGACGGTGCCGTCCTTCGCGAACGCCGGCCGCAGCGCCGCCAGCGACTCGGCGGTGGTCTCCGGGCGGATGCCCTCGTCGGCGGTGACCACGACCGGCTCGCCGCGGCGTTGCGGGATCGACACCGGCACGATCTCCGCGTCGAACAGCCCGTCCTTCTGCGCGCGGGCCGCCCGCTGGTGGCTGGCGGCGGCGACGGCGTCCTGCTCGGCGCGGGAGACGAACCGGGTGCCGGTGTTGGCGGCCTCGGTGAGGTTGCCCATGGCCTGGTCGGTGAAGATGTCGTGCAGCCCGTCGAAGGCCATGTGGTCGCGCAGGGTCACATCGCCGTACTTGAACCCGGCCCGGGAGTGCTCGAGCAGGTGCGGGGCCTGGCTCATCGACTCCTGGCCGCCGGCGACGACGATGTCGAACTCGCCGGCGCGGATGAGCTGGTCGGCCAGCGCGATCGCGTCGATGCCGGACAGGCACACCTTGTTCACGGTCAGGGCGGGCACGTCCATCGGGATGCCGGCGGCCACCGCGGCCTGCCGGGCCGGGATCTGGCCGGCGCCGGCGGTGAGCACCTGACCCATGATCACGTACTCGACCTGCTCCGGGGCCACCCCGGCCTTGGCGAGGGCACCGGCGATGGCGACCCCGCCGAGGTCCGAACCGGAGAGGTCCTTCAGGGCGCCCTGCAGACGCCCCATCGGGGTCCGGGCTCCGGCAACGATGACAGAACTGGTCACGATGGGGTCTCCGATCTTGTTGTCGAGCAGTGGTATTCGACTACTTCTCTCAGACGAGCTCGTCGATGCGGATCTCGAGCGGCGCCGCGGTGGCCGCAACGACGTCGTCGACGGTCACGCCCGGCGCGAGCTCGCGCAGCGCGAGGGTCCCGTCGCCGACGACGTCGATCACCGCGAGGTCGGTGATGATCCGGTCGACGACACCCTGGCCGGTGAGGGGCAGGGAACACGTGTCGACGATCTTCGAATTGCCGTCGCGGTCGGTGTGTTCCATGACCACGATGACGCGGCTGGCGCCGTGCACCAGGTCCATGGCGCCGCCCATGCCCTTGACCATCTTGCCGGGAACCATCCAGTTGGCCAGGTCGCCGGTCCGGGAGACCTGCATGCCGCCGAGCACGGCGGTGTCGATGTGCCCGCCGCGGATCATGCCGAACGACAATGCCGAATCGAAGAATGCGGCACCGGGATTGACGGTGACCGTCTCCTTGCCCGCGTTGATCAGGTCCGGGTCGACGTTCTCCTCGGTCGGGTACGGGCCGGTGCCGAGGATGCCGTTCTCCGAGTGCAGCGTCACCTGCACGTCCGGCGGAAGATGACCGGGGATGAGCGTCGGCAGCCCGATGCCCAGGTTGACGTACTCGCCGTCGATCATCTCCGCGGCCGCGCGGGCCGCCATCTGGTCTCGGGTCCATCCCTTGGTGCCGGTCATCGTGCCGCCCCTTCCGTTGCCTGGACTGTCCGCTTCTCGATCCGCTTGTCCTGCGGACCGGTTTCGACGATGCGCTGCACGAAGATTCCCGGCAGGTGCACCTGCGCGGGATCGAGCTCGCCAGGCTCGACGAGTTCCTCGACCTGCGCGATCGTGACCTTCCCGGCCATCGCGGCCAGCGGGTTGAAGTTCATCGCCGTCTTGTCGAAGATCAGGTTGCCGGCGGTGTCGCCCTTGACGGCGTGCACCAGCGCGAAGTCGGCGGTGATGCCCTCCTCCATCACGTACCGCTTGTCGCCGAAGGCCCGGGTCTCCTTCGGCGGGGAGGCCACGGCCACCGAGCCGTCGACGTGGTACCGCCACGGCAGTCCGCCGTCCGCGACGGGGGTGCCGACACCCGCCGGGGTGAAGAACGCGGGGATGCCGGCGCCACCGGCGCGCAGCCGCTCGGCGAGGGTGCCCTGCGGGGTGAGCTCGACCTCGAGCTCACCGGCGAGATACTGGCGGGCGAACTCCTTGTTCTCCCCGACGTAGGAGGCGGTGACCCGGCGGATCTGGCGCGCGTTCAGCAGCAGGCCCAGGCCGTGGTCGTCGACGCCGCAGTTGTTGGAGAACACCTCGAGATCGCCGACGCCGGACTCGACCAGCGCGCGGATCAAGGCGTCGGGGATGCCGCACAACCCGAACCCGCCGACGGCGATCGTCGCGCCGTCGGACACGTCCGCGACGGCGGCCGCGGGCGTGTCGAACACTTTCGTTCCCATCACAGACCCCTTCTCGAGACTTCGGTCCCTCCGGACCCCGGTGCAGGATGCGTTCATTCAATGGACGATGACGCATCGGTCGAGTACCACTACATGCTCTGTGTTTGCCGATTTCAAGGCCTTGCGAGCGGCGCATTCGAGATTGCTCGCCCATCGGAACGTCGATTTCGACGGCGTTCACTGAGTAGACGTATTCTCGTGTCATGGAGGAGGCACAGAGACCCCACGTGATCGGCCGCGTCAGCGCGCTGCTGCGCGCGATCGCCGGGCACGAGCCCACCGGCTCGTCGACCTCGGATCTGGCCCGGGCGACGAACCTCGCGCGCCCGACGGCGCACCGCCTGCTGACTTCGCTCACCGACGAGGGCCTCGTCGACCGCGACCCGAAGACCGGTCGATGGTCGCTGGGGCCCGAGCTGTACCTGCTCGGCTCGCTGGCGGCCGGCCGTTACGACATCACCGACCTCGCCCGCGACATCCTGCGCGACCTCGCACGGGAGACCGGCGAGAGCGCCTTCCTGTCCGCCCGGCGCGGGGACGAGACCGTGTGCCTCGCCAGCGAGGAGGGCAGCTTCCCGCTGCGTTCCCACGTCCTCCACGTCGGGATCCGGCTGCCCCTCGGTGTCGCGTCCGCGGGGCTCGTCATCCTGTCCCACCTGTCCGACCGCGACATCGACGAGTATCTGTCCCGTACCGACCTGACCGCCGGGTGGGGGCCGGACCACAGCCGGCAGGCCGTCGAGGAACGGATCGCCGCGACGCGCCTGGCCGGCTACTCCACCAATCCCGCCCTGCTCGTGGAGGGAAGCTGGGGGATGGGGGCCGCCGTCTTCGACCACCGGGACGCGCCGGCCTGGGCGCTGAGCATCACCGGGGTGGAGAGCCGTTTCCGCGCCGACCGTCGTCCCGAACTCGGGGAACTGCTGCTCCGGCAGGCGCATCGTCTCACCCAGTTGCTGCGCCACCGCCCCCGGCGGTCCGGGTGAGGGACGATCGTCCGGACGCGCACCCGGATCGGGCCGCCGCACCGCCCGCACTCGCGTCGCGTCAGCCCGGCCCTCGCCCCGTGAGCACCGCGCGGGCCATCTCGGCCAGCTGCGCCGGACGCTGTGCGAGGGCGTCGATGTCGACCTCCTGATCGCCCATCGCGCCGGCGCGGAACCTCGCCGCCACACCCTCCGCGATGGCTGCGAGCTTCCACAGCGCGAAGCCCTGGTGATACCGCAGGTCGTCGAGGTCACGGCCGGTCGTGTCGGCGTACCGGGAGGCGACCGTGTCGACGTCGAGGAAACCGTCGGCGGGATCGGGCGCCCAGCCGATCACGTCGGCCGACGCCCAGGTGGCGGTGAGCCACCCGAGGTCGGCCATCACGTCGCCGATGGTCCACAGCTCCCAGTCCAGAACCGCGCGCACCTGCCCGTCGGTCCCGATCAGCAGGTTGCCCGGCCGGAAGTCGCCGTGCACCAACCCGGTCCACCGTTCGGCGGGCAGCTTCCGGGTCAGGAGCTCGTGGACGTCCCACACGGGCCCGGGACCGACACCGCCGGCGGTGAGCTGACGGCTCCAGCGCCGAAATTGGCGCTCGAGGTAGCTGCCCGGTTTGCGCAGTTGCGCCAGCGGTCCGGTCGTGGTGTCCACCGCGTGGATCACCGCGAGGGTGTCCACGATGCTGCGGGAGGCGGTCGGTCGGTTCGGCCGGGGGATCGCGGCGACCGTCTCGGCATCGTCGAGGACGATGCCCTCGACGTGCTTCATGACGTAGAAGTCCGCTCCCGTCACCGACCGGTCGGTGCAGCAGCCCGTCACCGGCGGCACCGGCACCGGGCCGCCGGCGAGCAGGTCGAGGATGCGCCACTCCCGCACGACGTCGTGGGCGGAGGAGAGCAGTTCCCCGGTCGGCGGCCGGCGCAGGACCCAACGCGTCCCCGCCTCGTCACGGACCCGGTAGGTGAGGTTGGACCGGCCTCCGGTGATCAGTTCGAAGTGCAACGGGGGTGCGACGTCCGGGAGGTGCTCGACGAACCACGCGGTGACGCGCGCTGCGTCGAGGCCGATCGGCTCGCTCGCGGCATCCACCTGAGCCATCGCGCCCTCTCTGCTCGTTCGGATTCGGTGCGGATCCCTCATGCTTACTCGCCTCGCGCACCGATCGGTACGTGCCGTGCCGGACCACCGGGGAAATTCGGGGCGCGGTCCACGCGCCCCAGACGCCGTTGGGCCCTGACCGGGTCCTCCGCCCGCCGGCGACCCGGGACTCGGGGATCGGGCAAGCCCCGTCGAGCCCGCGCCGACCGTGGCCCGGGCCGCCTGCCCCGGTCACATCCGGATGGCCCGAGCGATTGACATCACACCGCCTCGGGCGCAAACTATGCGAGCGCTCAGCAACTTGAATCTGACGTCAAGTTACGTGACTCCCTGCTGTGAAGGAGCACCCGGATGACCGACGCACCCGCCGCGGCGACCCGCGGCGTGGCCACCACCGACGACCTGGTCCTGACCGAGCGGCGCGGCCCCGTCGCCCTGCTCACTCTCAACCAGCCGGCCAAGCTCAACGCCTGGAGCAACGCGCTCGAGGACCGCTACTTCGACCTGCTCGCCGAGGCCGACGACGACCCGCAGGTGCGGGCCGTCGTCGTCACCGGTGCCGGCCGCGGATTCTGCTCCGGCGCCGACCTCGACGACCTGCGCCACGTCGCCGACGCGTCGGACGACGACCTGATGCGGCCACGCCCGCGCGACTTCCCGCTGCGGGTCCGCACACCGCTCGTCGCCGCGATCCGTGGACCCGTCGCGGGACTCGGCCTGGTCGAGGCTCTCTACTGCGACGTCCGCTTCGGCGACCCGACCGCCCGGTTCACCACCGCGTTCGCGCGCCGCGGGCTCATCGCCGAGTACGGCATCAGCTGGCTGCTGCCCCGCCTCGTGGGCCACAGCCGCGCCACGGACCTGCTCCTGTCGAGCCGTATGGTCGACGCGGACGAGGCCCACCGGATCGGCCTGCTCGACCATCTCGTCACCACCGGCGACGTCGTCGACGCCGCCGTCGCCTACGCGACCGACCTCGCCGCGCACTGCTCGCCGCGGTCGATGGCGACGATCAAGCAGCAGCTGCGCGACGACGCCGACCGGTCCTACCCGGACGCGCTCGCCGCCGCGGACCGCCTGATGCGCGAGGCCTTCCGCGGTCCCGACGTCGCCGAGGGCGTCGCCAGTCACCTCGAGCGGCGCGCCCCCGCGTTCGCCGCCCTGCCCGGGAGTGCCCATGCCCCTGCGTGAAACCGTCGGCATCGACCCGGACGCGATCCTGCGCTGGTTCCGCGACCTCGGCATCGAGCACACCGCGCCGCTGACCTTCGACCGCATCGGGCTCGGACAGTCGAACCTGACCTACCTGGTGCAGGACGGCGACGGCCGCCGGTGGGTGCTGCGGCGACCGCCGCTCGGGCACCTACTGGCGTCCGCGCACGACGTCGCGCGCGAGGCCCGCATCCTCTCCGCGCTCGAGGGCACCGACGTGCCGACGCCGAAGGTGTTCGGGCTCACCGACGATCCGGCATTCAGTGACGTGCCGCTGGTGCTCATGGAGTTCGTCGACGGACAGGTGGTGGACCGGATGTCCGTCGCCGAATCCCTGACGCCGGAGCGCCGCCGCCGGATCGGGCTGTCGCTCGCGCGGACGCTCGGCCGGATCCATGCCGTGGACCTCGAACGTACGGGGCTCGACGCCCTCGCCCGCCCCAAGCCGTATGCGGAGCGGCAGCTGCACCGCTGGGCCGGCCAGTGGGAGAAGTCGAAGACCCGCGAGCTGCCCGAACTCGACGACCTGACCCGCCGGCTCCTGGCCGCCGTGCCGCCACAGCACGAAATCACCTTGGTGCACGGTGATTTCCACCTGCGCAACGTCATCACCTCGTGCGAGAGCGGTGACGTCGTCGCCGCGCTGGACTGGGAACTGTCCACCGTCGGCGACCCCCTCGCCGACGTCGGGTCGTTGTTCGCGTACTGGCCCGAGCCGGGGGAGGACACCGGCGGCGACTTCCCCGCCTCCACCCTCGAGGGCTTCCCGAGCCGCGCCGAACTCGCCGCCGTCTACCTGGACGAGACGGGCCGCGACCCGGCGGCGCTGAAGTTCTGGCACGCGCTGGGGCTGTGGAAGGTGGCGGTGATCGCGGAGGGTGTGATGCGCCGCGCCCTCGACGAACCGCAGAACAAGGCCGCGGCCGGCACTCCCACGGTCGCGCGCATCGACGCTCTCGTCCACAAGGCCCGCGAGATCGCCGACGAAGCCGGCATCTGACGCCCCCACCACCCTCGACACGCAGGAGACGACGATGTCCCCCGACGAGCAGACGACCTCGCGCGACCTCTCCGGGCGCGTGAAACATCTTCTGGACCAGTATGATCCGAGCACGACCGGGCCGGAGGACTTCCTCGGCGCTCGGTTCGACGCGGGTCTCGCCTGGGTGCACTTCCCGCCGGGCCACGGCGGACTCGGCCTGCCGCAGAGTCACCAGGCGCAGGTCGAGGCCGAACTGGCCGCCGCCGGAGCACCCCGGCCCGCCGCGGGCCGCAACGGCATCGGCCTGGGCATGGCCGCGCCCACCATCGCGGCGTTCGGCACCGAGGAGCAGAAACACCGGTTCCTGCGTCCCCTCTACACCGGACGGCACATCTACTGCCAGCTGTTCAGCGAGCCCGGCGCCGGCTCCGACCTGGCCGCCGTCGCGACCCGCGCGGTCCGCGACGGCGACGACTGGATCGTCAACGGCCAGAAGGTGTGGACGTCGGGCGCGCAGAACGCGCAGATGGCGATCCTGGTGGCCCGCACCGACCCGAGCGTGCCCAAGCACGCCGGCCTGACGTACTTCCTGCTGGACATGAGCGATCCGGGCGTCGACGTGCGGCCCCTGCGGCAGATCACCGGCGAGGCCGAGTTCAACGAGGTGTTCCTCACCGACGTGCGGGTACCCGACGCCAACCGGCTCGGCGACGAGGGGCAGGGCTGGCGCGTCGCCACGACCACCCTCAACAACGAACGCGTCGCGATCGGCTCCGGCGCGCCCCGCGAGGGCGGCATGATCGGCAAGGTCGCCGCGACGTGGCGCGAGCGTCCCGAGCTGCGCGACCCGGCGCGGCACGACCAGCTGATGCGGCTGTGGGTGGAGGCGGAGGTGACCCGGCTGACCGGAGAACGCCTGCGCCAGAAGCTCGCCGCGGGCCAGCCCGGTCCGGAGGGCTCCGGCATGAAGCTCGCGTTCGCCCGCCTCGCCCAGACCGTGTCGGGATTCGAGGTGGAGTTGCACGGCGAGGACGGCCTCCGATACGACGACTGGACCCTGCGCCGGCCTGAGGCGGTGGACTTCACCGGCCGTGAACCCGGATACCGGTACCTGCGCGCCAAGGGCAACTCGATCGAGGGCGGCACGTCGGAGATCCTGCGCAACGTCGTCGCCGAGCGGGTGCTCGGGCTGCCGCCGGAACACCGTGTGGACAAGGATATTCCGTGGAAGGACCTGGCGCGATGACCGACCTGCTGTACTCCGACACCGAGGACGCCCTGCGGGACAGCGTCCGTCGCGTGCTCACCGATCGCTGCCCACCGTCCGTCGTGGTGACCGCGTACGACGCCGCGCCCGCCGACTTCTCGGGCGTGTGGAAGACGGTCGCCGCCGAACTCGGGCTGGCGGGGCTGCTGGTGCCCGAGTCGCTCGGCGGCGCCGGCGCGAGCACCCGCGAGGCCGCGGTCGTCATGGAGGAGATCGGCCGGGCCGCCGCGCCGGTGCCGTACCTGTCGAGCGCGGTGCTCGCCACCGTCGCCCTGCTGCGCGCCGGCGACACCGGGACCGTGCCGGCCCTCGCGGAGGGCGCCGCGACCGGCGCCCTCGTCGTGCCGTTGTCGACGGCGCCGGACGCCGCGATCACCGGGGTGCATCGCACGGCCGACGGCCTGACCGGACGGGTCACCAGCGTCGCCGGGGCACACGAGGCCGATGTGCTCGTCGTCCCCGTCGCGGGGCCGGACGGCCTCGAACTGCACACCGTCCGGTCGGACGCCGCCGGCGTCACGGTGACCCCGGTGCTGTCGCTGGACATGACCCGGCCGATCGCCGACGTCGAGTTCGCCGGGGCCGCCTCCACCCGCGTCGACGGCGGCGACGCGGCCGCCGCGGTGACCGAGGCGCTGCAGTGCGGGGCGGTGCTGCTCGCCTCCGAGCAGCTCGGGGTGGCCCAGTGGTGCCTCGAGACCACCGTCGCCTACGTCAAGGAGCGCCGCCAGTTCGGCCGCGCCGTCGGTTCGTACCAGGCGATCAAGCACCGGCTCGCCGATCTGTGGCTCGAGGTGGGCGCGGCGCTGTCGGCCGCCCGGTACGCGGCCGACGCGTACGCACGCGGCGACGACGACACCGCGATCGCGGCGGCGGTCGCCCAGTCCTACTGCAGCGACGTCGCCGTCCACGCTGCCGAGGAGTGCATCCAGTTGCACGGCGGCCTCGGCATGACCTGGGAGTACCCGGCGCATCTCTACCTCAAGCGGGCCAAGGCCGATCAGCTCGCGCTCGGCGTCCCGTCCCGGCACCGCGCCCGGCTGGCGGACCTCGTCGGCCTGCCGGTCTCGTGACCGAAACGATTGCGCTGCAACAACACACGAAAGGACAGGTGCCGCCACGATGAGCTGGTACGACGACAGGCCCTGGATGGCCCAGTACGATCCCCGCGTGGCCGAGGTCGGACCCGTCCCGCGGCGGACCACGCTCGAGGTGTTCGCCGACGCCGTCGCCGCCGCGCCGGACGGGCCGGCGATCACGTATCTCGGTGCGACGCTGACCTATCGGGAAGTCGACGAGCTGACCGACGGCGTGGCGGCCTACCTGCTCGAACACGGCTTCCGCAGGGGCGACCGGCTGGCCGTGTACCTGCAGAACGTGCCGCAGTTCGTCCTCGCGCTGTTCGGCGCGTGGAAGGCCGGCGGCGCGGTGGTGCCGCTGAACCCGATGTACAAGGACGAACTCGACCACATCCTCACCGACGCCGGCGTCGTCGCCGTCGTGTGCGGCGAACAGGCGTGGGCGGACCGGGTGGCGGAGCGGGCCGCCGGGGCGGGCGTGACGATCGCGCTGACCGCGAGCGAACTGGACCTGCAGACCCGGAACGACGAGCGGCTCTTCGCGGGCGTCGAGCGCCGCCGTACGCCGGGCGTCCCCGACCTACTGGAGGTCGCCCGCGAGTGGGCGGGCCGCCCCGTCCCCGATCCGGGCCTGGTCCCCGACGACATCGCGCTCGTCTCCTACACGTCCGGGACGAGCGGACTGCCCAAGGGCGCCACCAACACCCACGCGAACCTCACCGTCAACTGCGTACTGCTGCGCCTGTACGACGAGATTCCGGCGGGTTCGCCGATCTTTGCTCTCGCGCCGCTGTTCCACATCACCGGGATGGTCGTCCAGTTGCTCACCGCGGTGGAACTGGCCGGTCCGCTGGTGCTGGCCTACCGCTTCGACGCCGGGGTGGTGCTCGACGTCCTGAAGCGGGAGCGGCCCGCGTTCATGGTCGGCCCGTCGACCGCGTACATGGCGCTGCTGGCGCATCCGTCGTTCTCGTCGGACGCGTTCGAGTCGCTCCTGACCCTCAACTCCGGTGGCGCGCCGCTGCCACCGGCCATCGTCGAGCGCTTCCGCGAGCGGACCGGCCTCTACATCCGCAACGGTTACGGCCTGACGGAGACCAGCGCGCCCTGTGTCGTCGTGCCCTCCGGCCGCGAGGCGCCGGTGGATCCGGACTCGGGCACGCTGTCGATCGGCCTGCCGCTGCCCACCGCGATGGTGCGCATCGTCGACGAGGACGGCAAGGACCTCGGACCGGGCGAGGTCGGGGAGATCGCCGTCGAGGGTCCCATGGTCGTCCCCGCCTACTGGAACCTGCCCGAGGCCACCGCCGAATCCATCCCGGGCGGGCGGCTGCTGACCGGTGACGTCGGCTTCATGGACGCACAGGGCTGGGTGTACGTGGTCGACCGCAAGAAGGACATGATCAATGCCTCCGGGTTCAAGGTCTGGCCCCGCGAGGTGGAGGACGTGCTCTACCGGCATCCGGCGGTCCGCGAGGCCGCGGTCGTCGGCGTGCCCGACTCCTACCGCGGCGAGTCGGTCGCTGCGTTCGTGAGCCTGCGCCCGGACCAGGACGTCGACCCGGACGAGCTGGTGGCGTGGTGCCGCGACCGGCTGGCCACCTACAAGGCCCCGCGGTCGGTCGAGATCCTGGACGAGCTGCCCAAGACCACCAGCGGGAAGATCCTGCGCCGCGAGATGCGCAGGGTCGCGTCGTCCTGACCCGAGGAGGGAAACACGTGCCGAGCATCGACGAGGTTCTGGGCCTGCGCGAAATCGCCCCGGCGACGTTCCGCGCCGACCCGGTGCCGACCGAGATGGAGCGGACCTTCGGCGGCCAGGTCGCCGGGCAGGCGCTTTCCGCGGCGGCACGGACCGTGCCGCCCGAGTTCGGCGTGCACTCGGTGCACGGGCACTTCCTGCGCCCCGGCCGGCCGCTCGACCCCACCGACTATCGGGTGGACGCCGTGCGGGACGGCGGCAGCTTCCGCACCCGGTACGTCACCGCGGTCCAGGACGGCGAGACGGTGTTCACACTGACCGCCTCGTTCCACCGCGGCGACGACGGGTACACCCATCAGGCGGCCATGCCGGCGACGGCCGGACCGGAAGAGATCGCGGAGAACGGCCGCCCGTGGGCCGCGTGGTACGACTTCCCGGAATGGGACGACTGGGAGCGCCGCTGGCTCCCTGCGGACGAGGCCACGCCCGACGTGCCGTCGCGCCGGCGGTTGTGGATACGGCACCGCACCCCCCTGCCGGACGACCCGGTCCTGCACGCCTGCGCCCTGACGTACTGCAGCGACATGGCGCTGCTCGACATCGCCGTCCTACCGCATCCCGACAGGCCGATCCAGGGAGCGTCCCTCGATCACGCCGTGTGGTTCCTGCGGCCGTTCCGGGTGGACGAATGGCTGCTGTTCGATCAGGTGTCGCCGTCGTCCGAATCGGGGCGCGCCCTGATCCAGGGACAGATCTTCGACACGGCCGGACGACTGGTCGCCGCCGTCGCGCAGGAGGGCATGGTGCGGTTCCACACCGAGCGCGCCGCGGCGGTCGGCGCCGGACGCGCGGAAGGCCGGGCGGAATGAACCTCGCTGCACCCATCTCCGAACGCACCGCCGTCCTGGTCGACTTCGGCGGGGTGATCACCACGAGCGTGTTCGCCGCGTTCGAGGAGTTCGGCGCGACACTCGGCGATCCGGGACTGCCGCTGCGGCTGCTCGGCGGCGACCCGATCTCGCGCGGGCTGCTCGCCGAGCACGAGTCGGGGCGCATCGACGCGGAGGAGTTCGAGCAGGGCTTCGCCGAGCGGTTGCGCGCCCACGGGGCGGCCGTGACCGCGGAGGGACTCGCCGCCCGGATGCAGGCCGGGATGCGGCGCGACGACCGGACGGTGGCCCTCGTCGACGACCTCCGGGCGGCCGGCGTGCCGGTCGCATTGGTGTCCAACGCCTTCGGCCGGGACTGCTATGCCGGCTTCGACCTGGCCGCGCTCGCGGACGAGGTGGTGATCTCCGCCGAGATCGGCATCCGCAAGCCGTCGCGCCGCATCTACGCCCTCGCGTGCGAGCGGCTGGGGGTGGCGCCCGAGCAGGCCGTGATGGTCGACGACCTGCAGCAGAACCTCGACGGGGCGGCGCGGATCGGCATCGCCGGCGTGCTGCACACCGACGCCGACACCACGCGCCTCGAGCTCGCCGAGCGGTTCGGCTTCGTGACGGGACGAGTGCCCGGTCAGGTGTGAGCCGTCGGCGCGCGGGTACCCGCCACCCATGACCAACGCACAGCCCCACAGCCCCGACGCCACGACGGTCGACGTCGCGGGTTCGCCGGACGAGTCGGTCAAGGAGACCCAGCTGCTGCAGGTGCTGACCAAGGCGGCGAACACCCTCAACGAAGCGGGAGTGCCGTTCGCGGTCGGCGGTGGATGCGCGGTGTACGCGCGCGGCGGGCCCGCGTCCGACCACGACGTGGACCTGTTCGTCCGCCCCCGGGACGTGGACGCCGCGCGGGAGGCGCTCGTCGCCGCCGGCATGCGTCCGGTCGATCCGCCCGAGAACTGGCTGAGCAAGGTCTACGAGGGGGAGCATCTCGTGGACCTGATCTTCCGCCCCAACGACCGGGACGTCGACGATTCGATGCTCGCCCGCGCCCAGTGGATGCGCATCGGCCCGACCGCGGCGCCGGTGATCAGCGGCACCGACCTGATGAGCGACAAGCTCAACGTGCTCGACGCGCACCGCTGCGACTTCGCGCCGCTGCTGCGCATCGCCCGCGCCCTGCGCGAGCAGGTGGACTGGGCCCAGGTGGCCACCGCCACGGCGGCGTCGCCGTACGCCCGCGCCTTCCTCGGCCTGCTCGCCGACCTGGGCATCATCGAACCCGGCTCGGAGGTCCGGCGATGAGTCACGAACACCCGGAGCAGGATCACCCGCAGTATGTGGTGGCGCACCTGCACCGCGCCCTGGCCGAGGATCCCCGCACCGCCGAACAGGGCGTGCGCGTCACGATCCGCGGCACCGACGTGTACCTGACCGGCGAGGTCGCCAGCGCCGCACGCCGCGACGCGCTGACCCTGGTGGTGCAGGAACAGCTACCGGACGTCACCGTCCACAACGACGTGCACGTGGTCGACTCGCGCGACCCCGGAACCTCGGTGGAGGAACTGCGATGAGGATTGCCGCCGTCGGCGACGTACACCTGGCCGAGGACGCCCGCGGCCATCTGCGGCCCGCCCTCGAACACCTGCACGAGCATGCCGACGTGCTGCTGCTCGCCGGTGATCTCACCCGGCACGGCACCGTCGACGAGGCGCGCGTCGTCGCCGACGAGTTCGGCGACCTGCCGGTGCCCGTCGTCGGGGTGCTCGGCAATCACGACTACCACAGCGACGCCGCGGACGAGATCACCGAACTGCTCCGCGACCGGGGCATCGTCATGCTCGAGGGTGAGTCGGTCGTCCTCGAGGTGGACGGGGCGCGGCTCGGTGTGGCGGGGACCAAGGGATTCGGCGGGGGTTTCGCGGGCAAGTGCGCGAGCGCGTTCGGTGAGCCGGAGATGAAGCAGTTCGCCGGGCACACCGTGGAACTGGCCGACAGGTTCCGCAGCGCCGTCGCCGAGCTCGACGGTGCCGACGTCCGCGTCGGGCTGCTGCACTACTCGCCGATCAGCGACACCCTGCGCGGCGAACCCGCCGAGATCTACCCGTTCCTCGGGTCGTATCTGCTCGGCGAACCGGTCGACGAGTTCCACCTGGACCTGGCCGTGCACGGGCACGCGCACGCCGGGTGCGAGCGCGGCACCACCCCGGGCGGCGTGCGGGTCCGCAACGTCGCGCAGCCGGTCATCCGCACCGCCTACGCGGTCTACCGGTTCGAGAACTGATCGCTGGGGCCGGTCGCGGGGTGGCGGGCCCGACACTCGACCACCCCGCGCGAGCCCTCAGGCGTCGTCGGTCATCTTCAGCACGAGCTTGCCGGTGTTCGCGCCGTCGAACAGCATGTTGAGCGTGCGCCCGAAGGCCTCGGCGCCGCCGCTCTCGACCTGCTCGCGGGTGACCAGTTCGCCGCGGCGGATCCACTCCGACACCGCGGCCATGCCCTCGGGGAAGCGGTCGAGGTAGTCGAAGACGATGAACCCGGCCATGGAGGCCCGGTTCACCAGCAGGGACAGGTAGCGTGACGGCCCCGGCTGCGGGTCGGTCGCGTTGTAGCCGGAGATGGCACCGCACAACACGACTCGCGCATTCTTGCGCAGCACGGCGAGCGCCGAGTCGAGCGTCTCACCGCCGACGTTGTCGAAGTAGATGTCGATCCCGTCCGGCGCGGCGGCGTGCAGCGCCCGGCCCACGGAACCGGCCTTGTAGTCGATGGCGGCGTCGAAGCCCAGTTCGTCGGTGAGCCACGCGCACTTGTCGGGCCCGCCGGCGATGCCGATGACGCGACACCCGCTCAGTTTGGCGATCTGCCCGGCGATGCTGCCGACGGCCCCGGCGGCGCCCGAGACGAGCACGGTGTCGCCCGGCTTCATCCGCCCGACGTCGACGAGGCCGAAATATGCTGTCATGCCAGGGAATCCGAGGGCGCCCAGCCACACCGGCGGGGCCGCAAGGGATTCGTCGACCGGGACGACGCCGCTACCGTCGGAGACGGCGTAGTCGCACACCCCGAAGTGTCCCGAGACGAGTTGCCCCTCCTTGTAGTCGTCGTGCCGGGATTCGTGTACCCGGCCGACGGCATGGGCGCGCATGATCTCGCCGATCGCGACCGGCGGGATGTACGAACGGACGTCGTTCAGCCACCCCCGCATGGCGGGGTCGAGGGAGACATACTCGACGCGGACGGTGAACTCGCCGTCGGTGGGCCGCGGAACGGGTGCGGTGGTGATGTCCCAGGTGGACTCGTCGGGGCGGCCGACCGGTCGTCGCGCCAATCGGACCTGCTTGTTCACGGACGCCATGCGTATTCCTTTCGGCAGCGGAACGTCTACTGCGGTGCGGTGATTCGGACTCCTCGCGAGAATTCCGGGCAGTTGAATCCGACACCGGATTCAACTATACATGGCGGGTGACCGGGATCACCCCGGCCGTCGCGGATGCCCCGAGAAACGGAAGGTCGACATGACACGCCAGCTCGACACGGTCCCCACCGATTCCGATGCGCTCGAGGCCGCGCTCGCCGAGATCCGGCGGGTGCAGGAGGCCCACTGGCCGCCGGAGGTGCCGCGCACGGTGGAGTACCCGATCGAGGGTCGCGGGCTCGTGGACTACCTGCGGCACTGGGCGAGCGTGCGTCCCCACGCCCCCGCGATCGAGTTCTACGGTCGCACCGTCGGCTATGCCGAGTACGACGACCTCTCCGACCGGTTCGCCGGCTGGCTGCTCGCCCGCGGCGCCCGGGCCGGCGACCGCGTCGGTGTCCACCTCGGCAACTGCCCGCAGTTCCACGTCGCGATGCTCGGGATCCTCAAGATCGGCGCCGTCCACGTGCCCGTGAACCCGATGCTGCGCGAGCACGAACTCGCCCACGAGCTCGCCGACGCCGGCGTCACGATCCTGCTCACGCAGCCCGAACTGCTCCCGCTCGTGGAAGCGGTCCGGCCGCGCACCCCTGTGCGGCACGTCGCCGTCACCGCCCTCGGCGACATGCTCGCCGGTGTGGCGCCGGGGGAGGTGCCACCGCCCTTCCCGGTCGCCGATCCCGCCGTCGGCGACTGGGCGGGCATCGTCGACAGCCCCCGCGCTCCTGCCGTCGCGACCGATCCGGACGCGCTCGCCGCGCTGAACTACACCGGTGGCACCACCGGCATGCCGAAGGGCTGTGAGCACACCCAGTGGCACATGGTCTACACCGCCGCCGCGGCCACCGTCGGCGGCGGCCGCCGGGTGGGGGAGACGACGGTGGTGCTCAACTACCTGCCCATGTTCTGGATCGCCGGCGAGGTTTTCGGCATCCTCAATCCCCTCGTCAACGGCGGCACCGTCGTGCTGATGACCCGGTGGGACGCGGACGCCGCGCCGGCCCTCGTCGAGCGGCACGGAGTCACCAGCACGGTCGGCACCGTCGACAACTACGTGGAGCTGTTGGAGGCGCCCGGCTTCGACGGCAGCCGCGCCGCCAGCCTCGACAACGCCATGGCGGTGTCGTTCGTGCTGAAGCTGGATCCGGCGATCCGCCGGCGGTGGCGCGACGCGACCGGCCACACCCTGCGGGAGGCGAGCTACGGCATGACCGAGACGAACACCGCCGACACCTTCACCCTCGGCTTCCAGGACGGCGACGTCGACCTCGAGAGCGAGCCCGTGTTCTGCGGCCTGCCGGTGCCGGGCACCGACATCCTGATCGTCGACGAGACGGGCGTTCCGGTGCCGATCGGCGCGACCGGGCAGATCATCGTGCGCAGCCCCTCGGTGACGACCGGGTACTACCGCAACGCCGAGGCCACCGCGGACTCGTTCCAGGGCGCCTGGTTGTGCACCGGTGACGTCGGTCGGTTCGACGAGCGGGGCGCGCTGCACTACCTCGCCCGCAACAAGGAGATGATCAAGACCAACGGCATGAGCGTCTTTCCCGCCGAGGTCGAGGCGCTGCTGCGCATGCATCCGGACGTCGCGACGGTCGCGGTGGTCCCCAAGTCCGATCCGGACAGGGGACAGGTTGCGTTCGCGTTCGTCCAGCCGGTCCCCGGCACGGCCGTCACGGCCGAGGGGCTCGTGGCGTGGGCGCGGGAGAACATGGCCGGCTACAAGGTGCCGATCGTCGAATTCGTGGCTGCGCTGCCCATGACCGCCACCGGCAAGATCCGCAAGGGCGACCTGTTCGCGCGGGCGGAGGAGCGCAACTAGGGCGGGCCGGAGCCGGGCCGGGAGGGTGCAGCGCAGCCTCCCCAGCCGACCTCAATGATTGGTAGGCTAACCAAACCAAGGGTAGCCTGAGCTATCTTCTTGTGCGATCGATCCATCCGCGGCTGCGGCCCCAGAGCACGGAAGAGCGACCAATGACCGACCGATCCTGCAACGACAGCGGTGACTCGCCGTCGCCGGACGGCGAACCACCGGAACTCCTCGACCTCGTCGGGATCGGATTCGGGCCCGCCAATCTCGCTTTGGCGATCGCCGTCGAAGAACACAATGCCGACGCCCCGCACGATCCCGTGCGGGCACGGTTCTTCGACCGGCAACCCGCCTTCGCGTGGCATCCCGGCATGCTCCTCGAGGGCGCCACCATGCAGATCGCCTTCCCGAAGGACCTGGTCACCTTCCGCAACCCCACGAGTCCCTACACCTTCTTCGCCTACCTGCACGACCGGGGCCGGCTCGTAGACTTCGTCAACCACCAGACGTTCTTCCCGACGCGGCACGAATTCCAGGACTACCTGCAGTGGGCGGCCGGCCGCGTCGACGCCGACGTGCGCTACGGCACCGAAGTCACCGCGGTCGAGGCCGTGCACGACGAGGCAGGCATCGCCGACCGCCTCGCCGTCCACACCGCCGACGGCACCGTCGTGCACGCCCGGAACGTCGTCGTCGGCGTGGGGTTGCGGCCCCGCATCCCCGCGTGGGCCACCGAGACCGCGCGCTGCTTCCACAACCACCGGTTCCTGTTCCATCTGGCCGAGATGCCCGCGCCCGTGCACCAGCGGTTCGTCGTCGTCGGCGCCGGCCAGAGCGCCGCCGAGGTGGTGCAGTACCTGCACAGCCACTATCCGCAGGCCGAAGTGCACAACGTCTTCGCCCGCTTCGGCTACAGCCCCGCCGACGACAGTCCGTACGCCAACCGCATCTTCGACCCGGCCACCGTCGACGAACTGCACGCCGCACCCGAGACCGAGCGGGCACGACTGCTCGCCCTGCACCGCGGCACCAACTACTCCGTCGTCGACCCCGACCTGATCACCGCGCTGTACGCGGCCGAGTACCGCGAACGCGTCAGCGGACGGCGGCGGCTGTTCATGCGGCGCGCCTCCGAGATCGCCGCGGTCACCGAGTCGACCACCGGAATCGAGGTGGACGTGCGCAGCACGATCGACGGACTCACCGACACCCTGATGTGCGACGCCGTCGTCCTCGCCACCGGGTTCGAGCCCGCCCCGCTGCCGCCCCTGCTCGGCGCCCTCGCTTCCGCGTCGTCGCCGCTGCGCACGGTCGACCGGGACTACCGGCTGCCCACCGCCGGCGACGTCCGTGCCGGGATCTATCTGCAGGGCGGCACCGAGAAGACCCACGGGTTGACGGCGTCGCTGCTGTCGAACGTGGCGATCCGGTCCGGGGAGATCCTCGGATCCGTCCTCGAGCGGCGCGGAGGAAAACTACCAGCGGGTCATGACCGGACCCCCGGGCTTGCTAGGGTACGAAAGCAGCACACCTATGCGACAAGTGAGGCGAGATGAGCACGAATCCTTTTGACGACGAAGACGGCCGCTTCTACGTCCTCATGAACGACGAGGAGCAGTACTCGCTGTGGCCGACTTTCTCCGAGGTGCCGCAGGGGTGGCGCGTGGTGTTCGGGGAGGAGTCGCGTGCAGCATGCGTCGAGTACGTGGAGAAGAACTGGACCGACATGCGGCCGAAGAGCCTGCGTGACGCCATGGAGGCAGACGAGAAGGCCCGCAACGCGGGCGCCTGACCTGCCGCGGTAACCGCGTCGACCGAGAGTCACGCCGGGGGTGCACCACCCGCGGAGTGACTCTCGTGGCGTTTCGAGCCCCGGTACGGACGCACCCGCCGGACGCGGCGCAACTGCGGCCGGCGAAGCGACCCCGCCCGCAGCACGCTCCGCGGATGCCGGACCGTGCGGGCCAGCCACTCGCCGAGCGTCACCCCTGCCGCCAGCGCGCACCCGATGCCGAACGCCGAGAACAGCGCGGTCAGCCCGAGCAGCAGTTCGCTGCCGATCACCGCGTACAGGCCCCGATACAACGACAGGCCCGGCAGCAACGGGGTGATACCGGCGACCGCCACCACCAGCGGCGGGGTCAGCGCCCGTCGCGCCATCAAGCCACCGGCGAAGCCGACCACCGTCGCGGCGGTCGCCGACGAGATGATCGGACCCACCGCGAACTCCATCGACATCAAGAACACGAGGCTGCCCACCGCACCGCCGAGCGCGGCGGCCGTCAGCGCCCGTCGCTCGGCGTAGCACGCCAGCGCGTAGAACAACGCCGACGCCGCACCGGCGAGCACCTTCACCGGCAGCGCGGTCGCCGTCGGCAGCGCATCGTTGCTGATCACCGGCAGCTCCGCGCCGAGCGCCTCCATCACCTTCAGCGCCGTCGCCACGCCGGCGATGATTCCGCCGGTCATCATCACCAGCTCGAAGAACCGCGCCGACGCGGTGATCGGTGCCCCGGTGATCGCGTCCTGCACCGAACCGACCAGCGACAGTCCCGACAGCAGCACCGTCACGCCGGCCGCGATGATCAGGCCCGGCGGCACGTCGACACCCAACGGTTCGCGCAGGTTGAACAACAGGATCGCGGGCGTCGCGGCGATGATGCCGCCGACGACGTGCTGGAAGAAGAACGGCAGGCCCATGCCGTTGAGGACGCGGTTCGTCCGGTCGATGACCGCCGTGGATGCGAACGCCATCACCGCCACGAGCGCGCCACCGCCGAGCAGGACCGAGATCGACGCGGCCATCGCCGCCCACGCGAACGTCGCCACCCAGCGGTGATACGGGTGCGGCGCCGTCGTGATCGCCAGCAGATCCTCGCGGGCCTGCGCCGGCGAGATCGCCTCCCGTCGGATGCGCCGGGTCAGCCGGTCCACCGCGGCGAGCCGCGTGAAATCCATCGACCGGTACTGCACGACGCGCATCGTGCTCGCCGGCGGCATCGTCGGCCCCCGGTACGCCGAGAGCACGATCGAGTTGTAGGTGACGTCCACGTCGCACTGGGCCAGGCCGTACGTCGCGGCGACGAAACGGACCTGCTCGGAGGTGTCGATCGCACCGGTGCCCGCGGCCAGCAGCACCTCGCCGACGCGGACGGCGACGTCGAGCGCCTCGGCGACCGTCGCGTCGTCGGTCAGGTCGATCGGCTGCAGCGGCGCCGGCGCCTCGGTGATGGTGTCGAGGGTGGCGCGACGGTCGAGGACGAGCTTCCCGAAGGCGGTTGCCAGCGTCCCCACCGTTACGTGCTCCCGTCCGTCCGGTGTTCGGCGATGCGCGCGGTAACAGCAGCCATGGATCCACCGTAACGAACCCGGCCGGTCGCATGTGGAGCGGGCGCTACCGATATGATGGGGCCGCTCGACTGCCTCCTTAGCTCAGTGGTAGAGCACT